>NZ_CP029194.1:0-4875000 GCF_008642375.1 Streptomyces venezuelae
TCACCGCCCGCAGCCTCTGAAACACCGTAATCCCGAAGGAGCGCACCCATGACGGACATGACCAGCAGGATCACCGAAAGCCGTGACGATGCCGGGGTGGTCACCCCTGCCGGTGCGACCGTGCCGGAGGCTGCTGCGGGGCGGGAGCGCCCGGAGCTGTGGAAGGCCATCGAGGAGATGGTCGAGGCCGGGTTCACCGGCGTGACGTTGCGCGTGCACGACGAGCGGGGCGAGTGGGTCGGCAGCTCCGGAACGCGCAGGCTGGGCGAGAGCGCGAAGCCGGCGACGGACGGGTACGTCCGGATAGGCAGCGTCACCAAGACCTTCACCGCGACCGTGATGCTGCGACTGGTGGCCGAGGGCACGGTCGGCCTCGACATCCCGGTGGCCGACTACCTGCCCGAGTTCGCACCGGACCGACGGATCACGGTGCGGATGCTGCTCCAGCACACCAGCGGGGTGTTCAACTTCACCGGCGAGTACTACGACGACGCAACGTTCGCGCCCGGCATCCCCGCCACCACCGCGGGCCGGGAGTGGGTGGACAACCGGTTCAGGACCTACGCCCCGCAGGAGCTGGTCCGCCTGGCGCTGTCCAAGCCGGCCCGGTTCGAGCCGGGGAGCGACTGGAGTTACTCCAACACCAACTACGTACTGGCCCGGCTGGTGATCGAGAAGGTCACCGGTCACTCGCTCGCCGCGGAGATGCAGCGGCTGATCCTGGGGCCGCTCGGACTGTCGGGCACCGTGCTGCCGGACACCAGCCCGGAGATCCCCGAACCGCACGCCCACGCCTACTACCGGTACGAGGACGGCGGCCGGCAGGAGACCGTGGACGTCACCCGCCAGAACCCCTCCTGGATCGCCACCGGCGGTGACATGATCTCGACCACCCGGGACCTCCACACCTTCATCTCCGCCCTGGTCAGCGGCAAGCTCCTGCCCGCGCCGCTGCTCGCCGAGATGTGCACGACGCATCCCAAGGCCGGTTACGGCCTGGGGGTGATGGTGCAGGACGTCGGCGAGGGCGGCGGCACCGTCATCACCCACAACGGCGGCATGGCGGGCCACGCGGCGCTGATGTACAGCACGCCCGACGGCAGCAGGACCCTGACCGCCGCGGTGAACTACGTGGACGATGCCGCACTGTCCATGGCGGCGGCGTTCCAGCAGGCGACACAGAAGCTCGTCGACGTGGTGTTCGGCAGCCCCCAGGCCGAATTCGCGTGAGCAGCCGCCTTGTACGGCCCTGTGGCTGATCGCCGGACCTCGAGCGTTCTCCTCACAGGGTGCGCCGCCGCATCCACCAGAAAATAGTAGCCATGAACATGATAGCTATGTACTCTATTCGGCATGAGCAAGGCTTCACCGGGCCCCACGCCCGGCTTCCTGGTATGGCGGCTCGCCAACAAGTGGCGCGTCGCGGTCGATCGCGCATTGGCCCCACTGGGCCTCACCCACGCGCAGTACGTACTGGTCGCATCGCTGCACGGCATGCAGCGCGCCGGAGAGCGGCCCAGCCAGCGCCGACTCGCCGACCACACCGGCCTGGAGGCGCTGTACGTCTCGAAGCTGGCGCGCGCCCTGGAATCGACCGGCCTGATCGAGCGCACCCGCGATCCCCGCGACCCGCGCGCCGTGCAACTTGCCCTCACCGAGCAGGGCCAGGCCGTCACACGACAGGCCATCACGGTGGTCCAGGAACTGCTTCAGCAGTTGCTGGAGCCCCTGGGCGGCCTCGACGCCCCCCGAACGCGCGCGTTCACCGACGAGCTGACGACCCTGCTCGACGCACCTCTCACTCCATCCGCACCGAACGACGAGAACACTCAAGGAAGAACACCATGACCGTCACTGCAACCACCACCGCACCCGTCGCCGACGCCCGCGCCCTCGGCCTGGCCCACTACGCCGCCCGCGGCGTCCTGGAGCACGTCCTGGCCCGGCATGGCTTCACCTTCCAGCAGCAGGTCACCCTGCGCGCCGCCATCAACGCCGACGCCCCGCAGACTGCGGACGATCTCGTCACCCAGATCCAGGGCTCCCTCAAGTCCGATCCGGCCGACATCCGCACCACTCTCGACGAGCTGCTGGCCAAGCAGCTGCTCGTCGCAGACGGCGCGCACGTTCACCCCACGGATGCGGGGCGCAAGGCGCTCGCCGCCGCCAGCGCGGAGACCGCCCCCATATCCAACCGCGTCTGGGACGGGATACCCGCCGACGACCTGGCCGCCGCTGGCCGTGTCCTCGCCCTGGTCACCACGCGCGCCAACGCGGAACTCGCGGCCCTGACCGCCTGACCGAGCCCATGAGGGCAATGCTCAACCGTCGGTCCCCGAACGCGCGCGACACGCTCGTGCGAGACCGCCGGGGCCACAGAGCCGTCACCGCCGGCCGGATCCGCAGTCCCTGGCCCTGACCGAGAACGCGGTCAAGGCGAGCATGCCGTAGACCAGCCGCGTCCCTGAACTGCTGGCCCTTGGCGTCTGGGCCGATGCTGTGGACCGTACGCCACCCGAAAGCCGCTGTGCCCGGACCATGCGGCTCGGGTGTCTCACCGAAGGACTCACACCGAAGGACTCAAGTACGGCAGCGCTGCAGTCGGGGCGGACCACACGGACCCGGGCTTCCATGAAGGGCCGGATCACGGAGTACGCAGCGCCAAGCACGGCCCCCCTGTCGGTATACACATGAACCTGCACAGCCGGTACGGACGTACGAGCTCACCTTCCGGTAGGCCTGATCAGGAGAACTGGAGGAGGGCTGTTGCGTCAGCGAGGGAATCTGGTGGCCCGTTGGTGGGTCGAGCGGATGAGGACGAAGACCAGAGCAGCCAGGTCTGCCGCCCCGGCGTCATCGTCCGCGTAGCGCGTGGTCTGCAAGGGGCCGACCCGGTCCAATCGGACTCCCTCCAGCTCCAGGATGTAGGCCAGGGTGAGCATGGCCAGGCGGGCGTTGCCATCCGGGAAGAGGTGGAAGAACGCCACGTCCAGGTAGGCCCTGGCCGCCCGGGAGGCCAGGGGGACTCGCGCGTCGGCGCTGTCGCGCAGACAGTGCTCGAAGTCGCGCTTGGTGCGTGACGTCAGGGCGTAGCGTTCCCGGCCGCCCTTGGCGAAGGCGTCGCCTTGTCGGAACTGCACTCCAGACATGCCGAGGACGAGCTGCTGCCATCCGGTCAGAAGCGGGCAGGTGAGAGAGAACCTATGAGAAGCGTCTGTGCGCGACTGAGCCAGCACCCCGAGCAATCGCCGGCCTCGACGAGGTCCGCGGAACGGCCCCCTGCCCCGCACCAGGTGGTGAGGCCGTCCACGATGGGCTCGACCGTGGCCGGCACCTCACCGGCCGCGGAAGTCCAGTCGATCTGGTTCCTGATCTGGACCCAGGCGGCCGAGGCGTCAGCGTTCACGGCAAGGCTGCGCTCCGGTCACATCTGCGGCGAGGTCCTCTCCCACCGTGTCGATGAGGTCCGCGACGGCGCGGTCCAGCTCTTGAACCGTCCGCCGATTGCGGTGTCGACCGCGTCTTTCGCGTCATGCGCCTCCACGCCCTTGGAGGAGAGGAACCACGCCAGAACCGTGTGACAGAGTCCGTACCAGCCACACTCGGCACCCGTGCGGTCCATGACCACCCTCACGAGACGGGTGGCCGCCCGCTCCAGGTGCCAGCTGCGATCCTCGGCATTCGCTCCGGTGGGTGGAGCCAACCCCTCGAACCGCTCCGCCAACTCCTCCAGCCAGTCGCGCCACTCCAGCAGCGACGCGACCACCTTGGCGGCCGTTGCTACGGGCCCGCCTATGGAGTGGGCGGTGCAGCACCAGTGGGTGACGACGCCACCGCCGCCGCCCTCGTCGACCGCTCAGTGCCATCCACAGGCCCACCGGCCGTATCGGGCGGCCAGGAGCGCCGTGACCTCGGTGGTGGAGCGATGCCTCTCTTCCCACCCGGCATCGTCAGTAGGCACCATCGAGGCGATCACCGTAGCGATCTCGGATGCCTCCGCTTCGCCCCAGGCGAAGGCGATGCGGTCGGGATCGACGGCAGACCACGGCAGCCGGGCCGGAGCGAGCCTCGAAGTTGTTAGCCGTGGTGTTCCTCCAGAACCAGGCACGCTAGGACAACCGGGCGATCATGCCAAAGGCTCGTAGCCTCGGCACGTAAATTCGGGCGCACCCATTTCCCATCAGGGCACCCAGCGCGACACTGCCTGGCCATCTGCTCCGCCCGATACGGCAGTCGACCGGGCACGTTCACGCTCGCCGGCTCTGTCGCTGGTCTTGTGACTGTCTGGCCGGTGGCAAGGGAGCGTCGTGCGGATCGGTGGGTCAGTAGCGGTGGTTGGGCCAGTGCGGGTCCTCCCAGCGGTCGGGTCCGGTGACGCCGAGGAGCCGTATCCGGTGGAGGAGGTCCTCCGGTGCACCATGGGCACGAAGACGGGCAGGCGCGTGGCGGACAAGCCACGCAGTCAGTTCGGCGCGCATCTCTTCCTCGCCCTCCCAAGCACTCCAGGGAAGCCGGTCACCGAGCAGGTCGTACTCCCAGTGGTCCGCCGCCTCGGCCAGGTGCCCGTCTGCGACAGGGTCACTCAGCGCTTCCCAGGCCTCGAGCCACGGGCTGAGGGTGCCCGAGGCCTCGGCACTCAGGACAAGGAGGTCGTACGCCGGCACGGTGGGATCCGGATCGGTGAGGGTGTCCGCCCACCAGGCCCGAAGGAACTCCTCCACTGCGGCGGTCTGCTCGGCGGGCCACTCCTGCCAGTTGCCAAGCGCGAACGCAAGCCCGACCCGTTCCATACCGAAGTGAGGTTCGATGAGGCCGCTGACGAGAGCTGAGGCGAACTGAGGCAGGATCCGGCGCAGCACCGAGGCCCGGTCGGTCCAGTCGGTGGCCTGCCACGTGCGCCGCAGGAGATCAGGGTCCAGTTCCACGTCCGCCACCTTGAGCCGCGCGAGCTCCTCGGCGCTACCCCAATGGCACTCGCAGTTGAACTCCTCGGGGTGAGCGGTCATCCCGCGGAAGGTGACGGCCAAGCCGTCCAACGCGGCATCGAGCCGAAGGCGCGCACGAGGTGGACCGAGGTTTGTCACAGGCGTTCACCCTCTGGGAACTCCGGCAGCTTCCGCCGGCCGAAGATCACCAACCTACCGGGGCAGGGTTCCCCCTGTCATCACAATGACCACCTCTCGGCTCCCGCAACGCTCCCGCTCACCCAGAGACAAGTCACAAGATCAGCGACAGGGCCCCTGCACTTGCACGCGGGTGAGCACTTCGAGGAGTACACCGACACCCGGTCCACCCATCCGCCATCGGGCACCATCTCGCACTATTCGATCTTGCGCGGGGCAGCGTCCCACCGACAAGGGCATCACATGTCGCCATGAACACAACACCTCCGAATCACGCCCTCGTCGAAACAGGTTGGCACAAGACTCCGGCCGCGACGCCGACACAGGCTGTCACCATCGTGATCGACCGTCTGCCCCCCAACTACGGACCTGCTGCCACCCAAAAGGAACTCGCCACTCACGACGCCGCGCTGCCCGCAAGCCCCGAGACCCGAGACCTGAGACCCGAGACCTCAACCGCCACACGAACTGATCCGGGGCCAACCGTCACGGCCAGATTCCAGCGAGCAACCCCCAGCCCACAAACAACCCCGACCACTCGAACGTCGATGACACACGCCCAATCATCAATGACACAGAACAGTGCCGGAGCGCGCCAAGTGTCACCTGACCGTGCTGCCTGTCACCACTACAGCCGACCCATGACCGCCGTCGCAGCAGGACGACGAGCCCACCGCCCGAGCAGCCCCAGAGCCCGCTCCCCTCACGCGCAGCCACGCTCGAGTACGTGCCGGTTGACAGGCAACAGGCAACAGGATACGCCTCGGCAAGTACCGTCCAGCATGGTCTGCGCCACGGTCAGCCAGCCGATGACCGGCTCCACTCCGAGGAAATCCGCCAGGCGCGACACTTCCCTGCTCGCGTGGACCAGCAGCCCCTCACAGACCAGAGCGATCCACATCGATGCGGGAATCCCCTCCAGGTGGGCGATACCTTCCGTGACCAGGCGGGACCACAGCTCGCCGAACGCAGTGAGCGGGATGTCGCGGTCCCACACCAGTGCAGGATCAAACCGGTCGGCGAGCAGCGGGGCCAGGTCAGGCGGAAGGGTCCGCACGTGTTCTTCGGTGAGTTCGCAGAGCCGACCGACGCCGCAGGGTTCGAGGATCTCACGCTGGAGCAGGATCGTTCGGTAGCCGGGATGCCGACTCATGGACAGGGCGCAGTCAGGGCCGAAATCGGCCAGGTGAACGAACTGTGCCTCGGGGAAGAGCCGACGCAGACGGGGGATCCATTCAGTGGAGTAGCCCGACCGTTCCACGACGGCTGTGCGACCGAACCGTTCGCACAGCACCCCGAACAGACCGCGGTAGTGGTCGGCCGCGTAGCGCGGGGGCCACCGGAGAGGCGAGCAGCTCGTTGAGGCTGAGTACGTCGGGGTGGAGGTTGATCACGCGGGACAGGGCGGTCGACCCACTGCGTCCTGTTCCCACGATGAACGTCAAACGGGCGCACGATCTCCCCTTCGACCAGGTGATCGCACGATAGTGGAACGTGACAGGAGAGCGGTCGCAGATCCCGAGAGCGGTCGCAGACCCCGAGAGCGCCCGCCAGACGACCGACGCAAGACGTGAAGGCGACGGCAGCCGCCAGCCACGTGACCTACATAGCGCAGGTGACAGGAGACTGAGGACTCCCTCCAGGTGACAACTGCCTTGCAAAGGCAGTGACAACCGTCCTGCTTCAGACGGCCCCTTCCCCCAGGGCCCGCGGGCGGTCTGGTGACAGCTACCGCGCTTCGGCACACGTGTGACTGAGCGTTTCAGTTGGCCCCTGAGCGTTGCACTTGCCCGGCTGAGCGTGGGGGTTGGCTCGGACCGTTCGTGGGTGGCGCTCCGCTGATCTGATCGGCTGCAGCGCCATGGGTTTTCTCGTTGCTCCACAGCGTGGCCGATGAGGTTGCGGCTCCCTGACAGTCCAAGCTCGTGACACCCCAGGAAAGGACACCGCCATGTCGGAGCTTCTCGTCGACTTCATCACTTCGCTCGACGGCCACGCCTCGGGAGAGGGCTGGCCCGGGTTCTGGGGCCTCGAGGGCCCGGAGTACCTCGCATGGCTCGGCCAGCAGCCCGAGGCCACCTACCTGATGGGAGCGAACACCTACCGCCTGATGTCGGGCTTCGCTGCAGGCGAGGTCCCGGATGGCCAGGACGAGTTCAGGCCCGAGGAAGAGGCGTCCGTCGACGAACTCACGCGAGCGTCCAAGGTGGTGTTCTCCTCCTCACTCGACGAGCCACTGACGTGGGCCAACTCCACGCTCGTCCGCGACGACGCCGTCGAGGCTGTCCGCGCCATGAAGTCGAGTGGCTCGGGGCTCCTCAGCACGATCGGCAGCCTCAGCCTGTGCCGGTCCCTGCTGCGAGCCGGACTCGTCGACCGCTTCCGGGTCGTGATGTTCCCGGTGATCACCGGGGCCACGGGCGAGGAGCGCATCTACGACGGCTATCCGGACGTTGCCCTCGAAATGATCGAGCACCGCACCTTCGACGGCCGGATCCAGCTGGTCGAGTACAAGCCCCGCGTGCTTGAGCACCCGCCGCTCGGCATCCCTGCGTGACCGCCGCCCCGTCCGCCGGTCTGGACGGCCGCCAGGCCGGCGCCGGCGGGTGCGGAGCAAGATCTCGCAGGCGGCCGGCCAACGTCGGGACGCCCGGTCCACCTGGCTCCCGAGCCGTCGCATGTCAGCCCATGTACGTCGTCCCAGGCCTCCCAGGTCTCCCAGGCCGCGGGCGAGCGAGACCGAGCCGGCTGTCTGCGGGAGGGTGAGCCAGGTCCAAAGCTCGCCACCACGGCGGGAGCGAGGAGCAGTTGAGGAACGTCTGGAACGCGAAGGCGCAGATGCCTTTCCAGTGCCAAGCGCTCTTCCCCGGGCGGCTGCGTGCTCCCGACCGAGTGGCACTCGCCGGCGTCATGTACGTGCTGCGGACCGGCGTCGCATGGCGTGATGTCCCCGCGGCGACGGTGGGCTGCTCCGGGGTGACGGCCTGGCGTCGGCTGCGGGACTGGGCCGAGGCCGGCGTCTGGCCGCGCCCTGCACGCCGCCTTGCAGACCGAACTTCGCCGCGCCGGGCTGCTGGACCTTGACGACTGCTCCGTAGACGGCTCGCACATCCCGGCCCTCAAAGAGGAGATCATGTCGGACCCTCCCCCGTCGACCGGGCCCGCCCCGGCTCCAAGCACCACCTGATCGCCGACCGCAACGGAACCCCGCTCGCCGTCACTCTCACCGGCGACAACCGGCACGACGTGACCCAGCTCCTGCCGCTTCTCGACGCCGTCCCGTCGATCCGGGGTTTGACACCAGGCCCAGCGCGCATGCGTGAGCCAGAGCTCGCCCAAAGCACCTTGCCGGGCCGGCGGGTGGCCGATCCCGCGCACGTGCGGAACGTGAGGCCGGCTCTGGAAATGCGCACCCGTCCTGTGGACGACCCTCACAAGCAAACGGGCAGGCCGGACACCACGCAGGTCCTGATCCGCTGTCGCCGCGAACCGCGCCGTCCCGCCGGCCGCCGTACCTCAAGCCCTACGAGCTTGAACGGCGTCGACCCCGTCGCCTTCGGAGTGACTGGTCACGCGCGCACTCATGCATAGCGACTCATCAGGGACGTTCGTAGTACTGGAGGATGCCGCCCGCGGAGAAACAGAGGGCACCGGTGAGGGTGCCCCAGTCGGCGATGTCGGCGTTGATCAGGCTGCCGGTGGCGGGGCGGGTGTACGCGGCGAGTGCCGAGACCATGAAGAGGACGGAGCCCAGCTGGTTCACGGCGACGATCCACCAGCCGAGGTCGCGCTGTCGGATGCACGGCCGGCCGTGGCAGATCTCGGCGAACGCGAGGTGGCCGGAGATCAGGAAGAGCACGCAGCCGATCACATCGGGTGCCCAGATCAGCCGGTTGACCTGCTGGGTGGTCAGGCCCTGGAGGAAGGAATCGAGCAGGTCGACGGCGAACACCAGGGTGCCCGCGAACAGGACGAAGGCGCTCAGCCAGTCGACACGCATCGGCTCATAGCTCCACCACCGCCACCCTCGGGCAACGAGGGTGCCGTCCCCTCCGGGCACGTGCCGCGGGGCGTTGATGACCTGGAGCAGGGAGACGTAGCCGCCCGTGTTGAAGAACAGACCGCCGGCGAAGTAGATCGAGGCACAGGTGGTGGCGTCGCCGGAGCCGAACTGGGCCACGGCGGCGCCGGCCGCGAAGAGCGCTCCGCCGATCACGAAGGCGGTGGCGGCCACGGCGTTGAGCCTGCGGAGCCGGCCGAGGGCGGTGTCGTCGGCTCTGGCATCACGGGCGCCGGCCGCGCCGGGCGGACGGACCGCGATGAGGCCTCGGCGCCGGGCGGGCCGGGATTCCCAGACGGCCGTGCCGCCGCCGGGCGGCTGCCAGGTGAGGCGGGTCGTGAACGGTCCTGTGCCTTCGGCGCGTTGATCGGGCTGTCCCACAGGCCGAGGCTAGACGTCGTGCCCGTCGTCGGCCGAGCGCAACACCGCCGGTGAGGCGGACAGCGCCTCGCGAGTGCGGCGGGCCGCCGACACCGACGAGGGCGGGCGCGACCTCGTCGGTGTCGGGTCATGGGGCCGTCACCGTCTGCCTCTCTCCACTAGTCTCATCAGCGCGCGGGCTGCCGGGCTGGTGGCATGCGGCGGCGGCAGCAGGGCCACCGTCTCGTAGACCGCCTTGCCGGTGTCGGCGAGAGGGGCGGCGTGCAGGGAGTCCCGTTTGTGCCGGAAATGCCGAGGTACGGCAGCGACACCGAGGCCCTCCTCCACCAGGTCCAGGAGGCTGTGCACGTCGTTCACCTCCAGGCTCACGGTCCGCAGTACGCACGCGGAGGCGAAGGCCTCGTCCGTGGCCCGGCGCGGTCCCCAGCCGGGGTGGAAGTCGACGAAGACCTCCTCGGTGAGGTCTCCGAGGGTGAGGTCCGGGCCGGCCGCGGCGAGAGAGTGCTCAGGGTGGCACAGCAGGGTCATCGGCTCGGTGGCCAGCGGCACCGACCGCAGTCGGTCGGAATCCGCCCGGGTGCGATAGGCGAAGGCCAGGTCGAGGCGCCCCGCGGCGACGTCCTCGGCCAGTGCGAGCCCACCTTCCTGCCGGAGCCGTATCTCCACCCCCGGGTGCCGCTGCCTGAACGCGGCCAGCAGCCCCGCCACGTGCACTCCGGCGACGCACTGCTCGGCCCCGAGGGAGAGCGTGCCGCGCACCACGCCCTGCACGGCCGCCACCGCCTCGTGCGCGGCCCGTACCTGTGCCAGGATGCGCTCCGCCTCGACCAGCAGCGCCCTCCCGGCCTCCGTCAGCGTCACCCGGCGGGTGCTCCGTACGAACAGCGGCGCCCTCAGGTCCCGCTCCAGCGCGCGGATCGATGCCGAGAGTCCGGACTGGGAGACCATCAGCCGCTCCGCGGCCCGTGTGAAGTGCCGGTCCTCGGCGACGGCGACGAAGTGCTGAAGATGGCGCAGTTCCATGACTCAGAAGCCTATGCACTGAATCCCATCGGATTCTCCTGTTGGATTCATGTTCAGAGGTCGGGGGAGATTGGTCACGCCACGACAAACCCGCCGCGCACCGATCGCCGTGCGCCGGTCCCACGCCATGGAGTCGCGTTGTACACCGCACATCCCGCCCGCTATGACGACATGCCCTACCGGCGCTCCGGGCGCAGCGGCCTGAAGCTCCCCGCCCTCTCCCTGGGGCTCTGGCACAACTTCGGCCCGGACCGTCCCGCCCAGACCCAGCGCGCCATCCTGCGCCGTGCTTTCGACCTCGGGATCACCCACTTCGACCTGGCGAACAACTACGGCCCGCCGCCCGGCGCGGCCGAGTCCGCCCTCGGCGAGTTCCTGCGGACGGATTTCGCGAGCTACCGCGACGAGCTGGTGGTCTCCACCAAGGCCGGATACATGATGTGGCCCGGGCCGTACGGCGAGTGGGGCTCCCGAAAGTCCCTGCTGTCGTCGCTCGATCAGAGCCTGGGCCGGCTCGGCCTCGACTACGTCGATGTCTTCTACTCGCACCGCTTCGACCCGGACACGCCCCTGGAGGAGACCATGGGCGCCCTGCACTCCGCGGTCCAGCAGGGCAAGGCGCTCTACGTCGGCGTATCCAACTACTCGGCCGAGCAGACCCGTGAGGCAGCCCACATCCTCGGCAAGCTCGGCACACCCCTCACCATCCACCAGCCCCGCTACTCCATGCTCGACCGGCGCCCGGAGGACGAAGGCCTGCTCGACGCCCTCGACGACCTGCGGGTCGGTTCCATCGCCTACTCCCCGCTGGAACAGGGCCTGCTCACCGGACGCTACCTGGACGGCGTCCCCGATGACTCCCGGGCCGCGAGCGACAGCCCCTTCCTGAACCGCCACGCCCTCACCGAGGACCTGGTGACCCGGTTGCGCGCCTTGAACGACATCGCCGCGTCCCGTGGCCAGACCCTGGCCCAGCTCGCCCTCGCCTGGGTGCTGCGCGGCGGCCGCGTGACCTCCGCCCTGGTGGGAGCAAGCAGCGCACGACAGCTCGAGGACAGTGTGGCCGCCCTGCGCAACCTCGACTTCGACACCGAGGAACTCACCCTCGTCGACACGCTGGCCCGCCCCTGAGCCACGAGGGCCACCCCGCAACCGCGACCGGCCTCGGTCCCCTGTACGACGCAGGCCGGAGTGGAGGACCGGGACCGGCGAACCGGAAACCTGCGGTGCCGTGCGAGACGGGCCGGGGCGCCGACCAGCTGCGGAAACTCGTTGAGGCGGTTGGTGCCGCAGGAATTCTGCCGCGACGGTGCCCGGCCGAGCGCTCCTGCCCCATGGGCGGAAGACTGGTAGGCCCTAGACACTCCGCGTTCGCAGCGGATCAGTTCGTGGTTCACCACGGTCAGCGCCCGTTCATGAGGCCAGCTCGCGGAAGGACCGAGTATGCCGCCCCACGCAGGGCGGCGCCTCCTGGTCCCTGGACGAGGGCGCGGGCACAACCGCCCTTGACTCGGGACCGAGTGGACGGACGCTCACGCTCAAGGAGGGAACGGGCTGGAGCGCCGGGGCCGGCGGAAGTGCGCTGAAGCAACCGCGCCCGCTACGTCACGACTCCCGAACCGGGGCGCTGGTACCACCTGGTGGGCGTCCGGGACGCCGAGAGGAACGAGAACCGGCTGTACGTCGACGGCGTCCTCGCCTCCACGGCGGTCGCGGGTCCGGCCGATGTGAGCACGGGTCCGTTCGCGGTCGGCCGCGCCAAGTGGGGCGGCGGGAACGTGGACTTCTGGAAGGGCTCGGTCGACGGGTGCACGCCTTCGACAAGGCGCTTTCCTCCGATGAGGTGGCCGCGCTGCCCGCAGCCGAGAAGCCGTAGGGCGACGTCCGCGGGGCCGCGCGGGAGCACCGCGCGGCCCTGGAATCCCCGGACCGCGGGCACGGGCCCGCGGTCCGGGACTTCGCCATGCCCGGGGGCGGCGCTCCGGGACTGCCGTCGCGACGGCCGAAACCTGGTATGGACCTGACAAGCTCGGCCGGTTAACGTGGCGAGGGCGCCCATTGAGAGCGCTCTCACGATGGCCAACCCCCCACACCAGGAGGTCCCGTGAAACGCACCACCCCTCTGCGCGCCGCCATCGCCGCCCTGCTTCTGACGGTCGGTCTGGGCGCCGCCCAGGCCGGCGCGGCGGGCGCGGCCCCCCTTCCGGAGCCCGCCGCGGCGCCGTCCGCCTCGGCCGGCCTCCTCGACGCCATGAGCCGGGACCTCGGGCTCACGGCGGCCGAGGCCGAGGAGCGGCTCAGCGCCGAGAAGGCCGCCGTCGAGGTGGAGAAGGACGCCCGCAGGAGCGCGGGCGACGCCTACGGCGGTTCCTGGTTCGACGCGGCGACCGGGCGGCTCGTCGTCGCCGTGACCGACCGCGCCGAGGAGGCGGAGGTCCGGGCACTGGGCGCCGACACCCGGCTGGTCCGGCACAGCGCGGCGGCACTGGACCGCGCCAAGGCCCGCCTGGACACGCTGAACGCACCCGCCGGAGTGGCCGGCTGGCACGTCGACCCGAGGAGCAACAGCGTCGTGGTCGACGTCGTGCGCTCCGAGCGGCAGACCCCATCCGTGCGGTCCTTCGTGGAGCGTGCGCGGGCCGGCGGCCCCGTCACCGTCGCCGAGACGGCGCAGGC
Source organism: Streptomyces venezuelae (assembly GCF_008642375.1). Lineage (NCBI taxonomy): Bacteria > Bacillati > Actinomycetota > Actinomycetes > Kitasatosporales > Streptomycetaceae > Streptomyces > Streptomyces venezuelae. The sequence continues at coordinate 13,264 of NZ_CP029194.1, forward strand.
GCCCCGTACCTACGCGGCGGGCACGGTCGGCGGCGACCCGTACTACACCGGCAACGTCCGCTGCTCGATCGGCTTCTCCGTGTACGGGGGCTTCGTGACGGCCGGACACTGCGGCCGGGCCGGCGCGGCGGTGCGCGGCTGGGACGGTTCCGCGATGGGCACCTTCCAGGGCTCCTCGTTCCCGGGCGACGACTACGCGTACGTCTCGATCCACAGCGGCTGGTGGACCGTGCCCGTCGTCCTCGGCTGGGGCACCATCCCCGACCAGCTCGTCCGCGGGTCGGCCGAGGCGCCGGTGGGCTCCTCGATCTGCCGTTCCGGCTCGACCACGCACTGGCGCTGCGGCACGGTCCTGGCCAAGAACGAGACGGTGAACTACAGCCAGGGCGCTGTGTACCAGATGACCAAGACCAGCGTCTGCGCCGAGGGCGGCGACTCCGGCGGCTCGTTCCTCAGCGGTGACCAGGCCCAGGGCGTCACCTCCGGCGGCTGGGGCAACTGCTCCTCCGGCGGCGAGACGTGGTTCCAGCCGATCAACGAGATCCTCGGCCGGTACGGCCTGCGGCTGCACACCGCCTGAGTCCGTGACGCCGGACGGGTCCCTGTCCGGCCCGCACGGGCCGGACGGGGTTCCCGTCAGGGCCCAGGGCGGCTCGACCGACCAGCTGCTGTCGGCGCCGAGCGTCTGGGGGCGGTCGAATCCCCCGCGCCCGAGGCGATGTACACCGCGGACTCGAAGTGACGCAGACAGGAGCCGGGGATGTTCAGCGACTCGAAGGTGACGCCGGTCCCGCCGATGCCCGGGCGGGCGCAGAAGGTGGCGTCCTGGTGGAAGAGCACCGAGCCGTCGTCGGCCGCCGTGCGCACCCGGCTGTCGGCGTGTGGCGTTGAGGCCGCCACTTCGGGCGAGGTACACGCCGTCGGCGTAGTGGCGCAGGTAGGGGCCGGGGAAGTTCAGGGACTCGTACGAGGTGCCGCCGGCCGCGAGTCCGGTGCGGGCGCACCAGGTGGCGTCGGCCGCGAACGTGCCGCTGGTGTCGCCGTCGAGGCGTACGCGGCCACCGGAGTGGCGCAGGTAGCGACCGGGGAGGTTCACCGGCTCGAAGGAGTGGCAGCGGGGGTCGGCGAGCCCGGTGTCGGTGCGGAACGAGGCGTCCTGGCGGGCGCCGTCGGCGGAGGCCGCGGTCAGCACGTCGGTCCGGGCCGGGGAGTGGGAGTGGCGGAGGTAGCGGTCGGTGTGGCGGGGGTGGTGACCCGGAAGGAGCGGACGTGCCCCAGGCTGAGGCCAGGTGCGGCATTGAGACTGCGGGAGGCGGCGATGAGGTCGCCGTGGGCCGCCCGGAGCCGGGCGGTGTCGACCTTCTGGACCCTGCGGTCGTAGCTGAACAGGCCACCGGCACACGGCGGACCTGGCCGGGCTGCGGGACACGGTGCTCGACGAGGCTGCGCGAGTGGGACTACGGCGGGTACGAGGGGCTGACCACCGCCCACATCCACGCGCCCCGGCCCGACTGGTCCCTGTGGGAGGACGGAGTGGCCCGTACGCCGACGGCCGGACGGGCCAGACGACGGAGGACCTGGGGCGGCGCGCTGACCGGGCCCTGGCGCGCGTCGCGCCCCTTCTCGCCGCCTCCGAGGAGGACGGCGTGCTGGTCACGCACGCGCATCTGCTGCGCGCCCTGACCGCCCGCTACCTCGGCTTGCCGCCCTCCGAAGGCCGGCTGTTCCTCCTCGCGACGGCGCGGGTCGGCAGGCTGTCCACGGAGTACGGACTGCCGGTGGTGTCGGGCTGGAACCAGCGTCCGCTCCCTCCTTTCCACGGGTGACACGGCACGGCCGATACGCGCCACCGAGGCACTGGGCAGAGCCGAACGGGTGCCGGTTCCGCCCCCTCGCCCGCCCTCTCCGACGAGTGGCGGGCCGCCGGAAGCAGCGATGCGATGGGGCCATGCACGAACGCCAGCAGGTGAGGCACCGGTACGCCGGGCACTGGGCCGCGTGGCCGCCGGTGACCGGTGCTGCGGTCATGGCCACCGGAATCCTGTCGGTCGGTCTGAGTCTGACCGGCTTCGAGGTGGTCTCCGTGGTGGCGCTGTGCCTGGCCACGGCACTCTGGGTGCTGCTCGCGTTCGGTTTCTCCGCCCTGGTCCTGGAGGACCACCGCCGCTGGGAGTCGATCGCCGACACCCCGCCGGCACTCACAGCGGTCGCCGCCACGACGGTGCTCGGTGTCCGGTTCGAACTCCTCGGCCTCACTCCGGTGGCCGTGTCGCTCCTGGTGATCGCCGCGGTGGCGTGGCCCGTGATGCTGATCGCCGTCCTCCGGCACCTGACCCGTCGGGCACCGGGCGCCGTGTTCCTGATCTGTGTGGCCACCCAGGGGCTCGCCGTCCTGTGTGCCGTCCTCGCGCCGGAGGCCGGCGACTGGCTTGCCCGGGTGGCCCTCGGCCTGTTCCTGGTGGGTCTCGTGTTGTACGTCGACGCACTGGCCCGCTTCGACGTCCGCCAGGTGACGACGGGCGCGGGCGACCAGTGGATCGCGGGTGGGGCCTTGGCGATCTCCGCACTGACCGGATCGAAGCTCCTCGCCTCGGGCGTCTGGTCGGGCGGGGCGGCCACGGCGCTGAGGGTCGCCACGCTCGTCCTGGTGGCTCTCGATCTGGCCTGGTACGCGGTCCTGCTGTGCGGCGAGGTCGCACGCCCGCGCCTCGGCTACGACGTCCGCCGCTGGGCTACGGTCTTCCCCCTGGGCATGACGGCGGTGGCGTCCCTCTCGGTGTCGGCCGCCACCGGGGTCGGGTGGCTGGAGGGGGTGGGGTGCGTACTGCTGTGGATCGCCGTCGCCGCGTGGCTTCCGGTCGCCTACGGCTTCGCGCGCTCGCTCGTGGGCCGCACGCATGACCGCTCCTCCCCCGCTGCCGGCGACGGTCGACCGCTCCGCGTGCACCGGAGGCGGTGACGACCGCAGCGGCCGAAGCAGTCGGGCTGCGGATTCCGGGTCAGCTGCTACGGGGGAGGGAGGTGCCAGTGGTAGGGCCGGATGAGCGCCGCCAGGCTGTCGGGGCCCCAGGATCCCTTGGCGTACGGTTCGACCGGCGGTGGGGAGTCCAGGAGGGGCGCGGCCACCTCCCAGAGTCGTTCGATGCCCGTCGCGTCGGTGAAGAGGGACTGGTCACCCAGCATGGCGTCCAGGATGAGGCGCTCGTAGCCCTCCAGGGCGTGGTCCCGGCTGAAGGAGTCGGCGTAGTCGAAGACCATGGCCGCCGGGGTCAGGCGCATGTCGGGGCCGGGCTTCTTGGCGAGGAAGCGGGTGGTGATGGTTCCGGGGTCGTTGAAGTCGATGACGAGCTCGTTGTGACGGCCTTCGGCGGACTCCTGCGCGGCCAGCGGGAACATCCGCAGGGGCGGTTCGCGGAAGCCCAGGGTGATGACGTGGCGGCTCGCGGCGAGGGCTTTGCCCGAGCGGAGGTAGAAGGGAACGCCTGCCCAGCGCCAGTTGTCGATCTCCAGGCGCAGGGCCGCGAGCGTCTCGGTGTCCGAGGCCGGATCGACTCCCGGCTCGTCGCGGTAGCCGTCGTACTGTCCTCGGACCACCCGGGCCGGGTCGACGGGGCGCAGGCTCCGGAAGACCTTGTCCTTCTCCGCGCGCAGCGAGTTCGCGTCCAGGGTGGCCGGCGGTTCCATGGCGATGAACCCGAGGAGCTGGAACAGGTGCGTGACGATCATGTCGCGGAAGGTGCCGGTGCCCTCGAAGAAGTGGGCGCGGCCCTGGATGTCGATGTGCTCGGGGACGTCGATCTGCACGTGGCTGATGTGGTCGCGGTTCCAGATCGGTTCGAGGAGTCCGTTGGCGAACCGCAGGGCGAGGATGTTGTCGACGGACTCCTTGCCCAGGAAATGGTCGATGCGGAAGACGTGGGACTCGTCGAAGACGGAGTGGATGGCGTCGTTGAGGGCACGGGCGGAGGCGAGGTCCGTGCCGAACGGCTTCTCCACGATCACGCCGGCGTTCCGGGCCAGTCCGGAGGCACCGAGCAGGTGCACGACCGAGGCGCAGGCCTGCGGGGGTACGGCGAGGTGGTGGAGGAGCCGGGGAGTGCCGCCGATCTGCCGTTCGGCCTCCTGGACGGCGGCGACGAGCGGGCCTGGGTCCTCGGGGTCGGCGGCGCCGAAGGTGAGTCGGCTCTCGAATTCCAGCCACTGCGGGCCCTCGGGCTTGGCGAGGCCGAACTCGGCGACCGCCTCGCGCGCGTGTTCGCGGAACGCTTCGCTGCTGAGGGCGACCGCGGCGGGGGCCGAGCCGACGATCCGGTAGCGGCCGGGGAGCAGTCCGGCTCTGGCCAGGTGGTACAGGCCGGGCAGGAGCTTGCGGCGGGCGAGGTCGCCGGTGGCGCCGGAGATGATGATGACGTGGTCGTCGGGGGTGGCTCCGCCGGGTCTGGGGGATGCGGCCACGTCAGTTCGTCCTCTCGCCACGGTCGCCGGACTCGTCGTGCGTCGTGGAGTGGACCTGGCGGGCGGGCCGGTTCGCCGGGGCGGTGAACCGGTCGCCTCGGGAGAGCACGTCCGGAATCTGCTCCACGGGGCCACTGTGGAGGCCCTGCGGGAGTCCGGCACTCTCCGGCGGGCCGACCGGGCGACCGGGCGACCGGGCGACCGGGCGACCGGGCGACCGGGCGACCGGGCGACCGGGCGACCGGGCGACCGGGCGACCGGGCGACCGGGCGACCGGGCGACCGGGGAAGGTACCGACCAGCGGCCGAGCCGGCGTATGTGATCACCGCGGCGGCCCTGCCTGCGTGGCTTGGCCGTGAGGGCGTCGGCGCGCAGGTGTGCGCCAGGCGAGGGTCAGGCGGTGGGCGGGGTGAGGAAGACCCGTTCCAGCAGGGCGTACAGGGCGCCCTGGTCGTCGGCGCCGAGCCCGGCCAGACCCTCCTGGGTGATGTGCATCTTCGCGCGGATCGCGTCGGTGACGCGCTCGCCCTCGGCCGTGAGGATCACGTTCTTGACGCGCCGGTCGGCAGGGGCGGCTTCGCGGCGCACCAGGCCGCGCTTCTCCAGCCGGTCGATGATCCCGGTCATGTTGGAGGCGTCGCAGGTCATGGTCTCGGCAAGGGCACGCATCGCGGCCGGTCCCCGGCGCAGCACGGTCAGGGCCCGCCCCTGGCTCGCCGTGAGGTTCTCACTCGCAGCCGCGACGGTGAAGTCGCCGTAGTAGACGCCGAGCGACACGGAGAGCAGCTCCAGGAGCTGGGCCGTGTCAACGCGGGGAGCTTCTGTCATGGCGGCCACTCTAGCCCAGAGATACTTGACCATCTCAAACATCGACGTCTACCGTCGCCTTCGTTGCATGAAGTTCTCAAGCATCAAGGTTGTCAAGTAATTGCCACGAGGAGCGTCCCTGTGACCGTCACCGCGTCCCCCAGCTCACGCGCTGCCGAGATCCTGTCCCGGCCTGTCACGCTGAACGGCCTGACCGTCCCGAACCGCATCGCGATGGCCCCGATGACCCGCATGTTCTCCCCCGGCGGAGTCCCCGGCGAGGACGTGCGGTCGTACTACGCCCGACGCGCCGCGGCCGGCGTCGGCCTGATCGTCACCGAGGGGACCTACGTCGGCCACGAGTCGGCCGGGCAGAGCGACCGCGTGCCGCGGTTCCACGGCGAGGAGCAGCTCGCGGGCTGGGCGAAGGTCGCCGAGGACGTCCACGCGGCCGGCGGCACGATCGTGCCGCAGCTGTGGCACATCGGCATGGTGCGCGAGCAGGGCCAGGCGCCGTACCCCGACGCACCGGCGATGGGCCCCTCCGGCATCCGCACGGACGGCACCGAGGGCGCGGGCAAGGCCATGACCCAGAGCGACCTGGACGACGTCATCGGCGCCTTCGCCGAGGCCGCCGCGGCCGCCGAGCGCATCGGCTTCGACGGCGTCGAGCTGCACGGCGCCCACGGCTACCTCCTGGACCAGTTCCTGTGGGCGGGGACGAACCGCCGTACCGACGCCTACGGCGGCGACCCTGTGGCCCGTACGAAGTTCGCGGCCGAGATCGTGGCCGCGGTCCGCCGGTCCGTCTCGCCCGAGTTCCCGGTGATCTTCCGCTACTCGCAGTGGAAGCAGGACGCCTACGACGCGCGGCTCGCCGAGACCCCGCAGGAGCTCGAGGCGATCCTCGCCCCGCTCGCCGCGGCCGGCGTCGACGTCTTCCACGCTTCCACCCGCCGCCACTGGATCGCCGAGTTCGACGACTCGGACCTCAATCTGGCCGGCTGGACCAAGAAGCTCACCGGCAGGCCCACCATCACTGTCGGCTCGGTCGGCCTCGACGGCGACTTCATCCACGCCTTCGCCGGCCAGGGCGCACCGGTCCAGGGCATCGACGAGCTCCTCGACCGTCTGGAGCGGGACGAGTTCGACATGGTCGCCGTCGGCCGCGCGCTGCTCCAGGACCCGGAATGGGCTGCGAAGGTCCTCGCCGGGCGCACCGACGAACTGAAGCCGTACGACGCGTCCGCCGTGAGGACGCTCAGCTAGCGTCGCGCGTCACGACTGCGCGGCGACGCGGCCGACTGACGGGTGCGGCCCGGCTGAAAAGCCGGGCCGCACCCGTGTCGAAGTGTCCGCCCCGCCGACACACGGCGGACGGCCACCAGCCTTCGACGAGGAGCGGCACAAGAAGCGCAGCACCGTCGATCGGGCGATCAACCGCCCCAACAGTCCCGCGGGGTCGCCACTCGCTACGACAAACGCGGCCACGTCTTCCTCGGCACCGCAACCGTCACGGCCCTCGCCATCCGGCTCCGCACGTGATCGGTCGGTGCCGAATGGTTGCTCGCCTCTTGTTCGTTCAGAGCAGGGCAAGCTGTGCTCGTAGCCCTCAACCTTGTAGCCCTTGAACATGAGCGAGACCTCCTCCCGAACCGGCCCTCGCAGGCAGGGAATGGCGTTCTCCAAATGCGTCCGGGCCTCAAGCAGGCACTCCAGAACCTGAAAATAGACGGCGCCGCGCCGATGCTCGCCGGTGTCGGCGCAGACGTCTTCCGCTCAGCCGAGACATCGCCGCAGCAGGTCGCCGTCCAGTTCCGCACGTTCCAGAGCCGGCTGGAGAACCGGCCTCGTCAGGAGGTCGAGCGGGTTCTCGTGGAGATGGAGCCCCGTGTCGGCTGTCGGCAGCGCTTCATCCTGCCGAAGCCCGTACTTCTCCTCGACCAGACGCCTGGTCTCGGGAACGCGTTCAACCAGCGGAGTCAGGGCATCGTCGTCAGCGATCCCAGCACCGTCCATCCCGTCGCGCGACGACGGCAGGGAATCGTCCGGCCGCCGGCGCTTGTGTAAATCGAGGCATGCCCGGCTACTCCGCTTACACGCATGATCGCCCTGACAGTTCCTAGTCGAAGAGCCATCGGACACTGCCCAGCTTTAGCAGAGGGCGGAACGTTCCGGAGCAGCTGTAGGCCGCCACCCACCGAGCACGGGTGCCGGCCTGCGTTGTATCGCCGCCATGACACCAGGTCAACAACAGGTAGGGGATGAGAGATAGCCTAGGAACTGTCCCAGCTTGATCCCGGTCCGCAGAACGAGCCTGAGGGGACGTTCAGGCCTCGTTCCATGCGTGGGCGCGGCCTCCGCGCACCCGTCTCCCTCCCCGCCTCATCGGTCACTTCTCGCGGTCCTCTGGTTCTGAAGCCTCAGGCAACCTGCCCCTTAGTCGGTAGACGTCGTGGCGGGCGCCCCAGACCAGGCGCTGCAGGAGCGCGGAGAAGTATCCGAGACGAGCAGCCCTCAGCCGAGTCCCAGAAGTCCGCGGGGGCGTACGCCTCCGTGGCCTCGGAAGTGTGCGGCCGCTCTTCTTCGCTGCTTCCTTCATTTCGCTGACCGTCGTGGTGCGAGTGCGGGATATACGTCCCGTGGGGAGAAGAGCGTCCCACTTCCGTCGGGTGGGACGAGCCAGGAAAGCCCGGACACTCTCCGGCCGGGGTCGGGCACGGCCAGCCAGGTCCCGGTCGTCAGATGCCGAGCGGCGCGCTCCAACCTCGTGGCGGGGCTGCCTGGAGTCATCAGGAGCACAAGTTCCTGACGCCTGGTATCGCGGAGCACTGGGCCGGTTGTTGGGTGCCCCGAGCGTGCGACAGAGTTCAGAAAGCTGTGTCCCAGCGCCTCCGGGACCGCCAGGGCGTCCCAGAGCCGCCCTGCCGGCAGGAGCACCACACCCCGTTCGCTCAGTCTCCATTCACGCAGACACGCGGTGGGGTCGTCATCAGCGGAAGCCAGCCACCGAGCCGACCACAAAGAGGGATTCATCTGCTACCTCGTTCCCGGGATCAGCCGACGAAGTGGCCGACTATCCCGGATCAACAGCGGCATGGGCAGGGAGGCGGAGCGTGGCGGATTCGACCGGCCGATTCTTGTGATCTGTCAGACGTTGCCAATCCCACTGAGCCACCGCCGCAGCGCGATGTGGGTGGTGTCGTCCAGCGTGCAGAGGGCCTCGATGGCGTCGAGGTCGCCCGGCAGGGGCGCGATACCCGCCGTGGTGAGAGCGGCGTGCAGCTCCAGCCGGCGGCGGTCGGCCGGCTCCAGACGAATGGACAGGCGGCTCGTGGGCTCAGCCGCCCGCAGCGGGTAGTCGCCGAACGCCATGGTGCCGCGGGCCGTGGACGTCTCCTCGTGCCAGTCGTCGATGTGCGCGGCAGGGAAGCGGTACGGGTCGAGATCCAACAGTGCGGCCGGAGTGTTTTCGAGCGCCTGAAACCCAGTCATGAGTGCCTCCGCAGTCGTCGTGCAACTGCAGAGGACGACGGCACGGGGGCTGAGGACAGTTGCGGCACAAGGGGACATCCACCCGCATGTCCCCTACTCCATCTCGTCACAAGAGAGATGACCTGACCGGCCGGGTGCACCGCATACGCCGCTCGCGGACCTCGTCAGGCGAGATCCATCCGCCCGAGCGCCCTCGGCCGCGACGAGGTCCCCGGCGGTGACCGACGGCCCCGATACCGGCCCGCGGGAACGCCAGCGCGTCGGAGAACGGGAACGCGACCTCACAGGTCATCCGTAGAGCATCGCTTGAAGGGGCTTGAGGCCGAGGTCCTCCCGCAACGCATGGCGGCAACGATGCTCGCCCGGGCCAGCGAGACGTCCGGAGGGGGTGCCGGATCTGATGTACGTCCTGGGACGATTCACCCCCGCCGCTGTAGCGTGCCGCTGGCTGGGCTCCGGGGGCGGGAGGGTCGCTCCTGGGAGCTTCGATCCGCTGGGGGTACTGGGGCGACAGAGGGGGACGGTGACGGACGAGGTCAGCGTGCCGCGGAGGCCAGAGCCTCAGGACCAGTCGGCGGGGCAGTCTGCCGGTTTCGGCCTGGCGGTGGCGTCGCAAGCGCCCTGGCCCCTGGAACAGGCCGCCGACGCGACCCTGTGCAGTGTCCGGCGGATCAGAGCCCGGGTACTCAGGGTGGCCACTCCGCTGGCCGGTATGAATCGTCCGCGTTCGTCACAGTGCCGTCCGTGATTCATCAGATGGTGCGTACTCGTGTTCATCGGACGCGTATGCCGGACGGGTATGGCTACGGTCGTTCGTGTCGTCCCACGGGGGGCGGCACCGGTCGAGTGCCGCATGCGCCAGGACCGTCCCGGCCTTCCGCGCCGGTGCGGAGCGCGCCCGGGCGGCTCCCAGGGAGTGGACATGGGTTCTGTTGGTCGTAGGAGCGTCGCGGTGATGGCAGCCGCTCTGGCGTCGCTGGGGGCGGCGAGCGGTGTCGCCGCGACCGCGACCCCCTCGTCACCCGCGCCGTGCAGCGGCGCGGAATGCCCCAGCCTGAAGCCGGTCAGGCTCACGACCAGCCAGGCCACCTTGAACGTCACCCAGATGCAACTGGAGAACATTCACGCGATGGCCTCCGACGCCATCACCGGGGAGCCCATCCGTGGAGCGAAGATCGTGTTCGCCACCGTCGGCGGCCGGACGCTGGGGGCCGCCTTCACCGACTACGACGGTGTGGCCTCGATCACCGCCCCGGAGAACCTGGGTCCCGGAACCCTTCAGGAGCTGCTCGGCGGTTACGAAGCCGCGCTCGTCGGCGACGGCGTACACGCTCCCGTCGGGGCCCACGGGGCCATCACCGTCGGTACCGACCAGGGGCCCGGGGTACCGGGCGCTCCGTGCTCGCTCTGCAGTGACCGTGGGCTCAAGCAGGACGTGGTCCCGGTCGACTGGAGCCGGTGACGATGGGGATCCTCCACCGGAGGGCTCGGGCAGTCCGCGACACTTCTCCGGACCCTGGCGCGGCAGTTCCGCGGGACGGCATCGCCGTGGCCCCGGTCAGCGCGGTCAACGGCTTCGCCGTCCTGGCGACCGTGGCCGCGCTGCCGGTCAGCACCTGGCGCTACGTGTGGGAGCCCGAGGACGTCCGTCACCTCGGGCCGATGGCCCAGGACTGGCACGCGGCTTTCGGCTTCAACCGGGACGACACCAGGATCCCCGTCGTCGACGGCCTCGGCGTGGCCCTGGTCTGTATCCAGGCGCTCCAACGCCAGGTGGAGGAGCTCGGGGCCGAAGTGGCCCGGTTGCGCGAGGGCGCGGCCACGGCCCCGTCCGAGGCGGGGCGATGACGGTGCACGGTCTGTCGCCGGATTCCACGGAGGCGGTCTGGCGGATTCCGGCAACGGTCTGCCGCATCACCGGGTTCCTGGGCGAGCGGACAGCCAGCCTCCTGCTCGAGCGTGCCATCGCCTCCACGGGCGACCGGCTGAAGCCTTCTCTGGTCCGGGACCGAGAGCTGGCCCCTGACCTGCGCAAGTCCCGGTCGTGCCCCGACTTCCAGGCACCTGAGCTGCTGGCGGCCATCGACGACGTCCGGGAGGCCCTCGAACACACGCTGGGGGTCGACTGCCGCTACACCGAGCCCAGTTACGGCCTCAACGTGCACAACGACGGTGACTTCTACGGGCCGCACCAGGACACCAGCGCCGCGTACGCCCCCCGCCGTCTGCTCACGTTCGTGTACTACCTGCACCGCACGCCCCGGCCCTTCGGGGGCGGCGAGCTGCGGGTCTTCGACGCCGCCCTGCCGCTGCACACCGAGACGACCGGAGCGTGGGAAGAACGTACCTGGCGGGACTGGGAGCCCGAGCACGACAGCATCGTGTTCTTCCTGCCCACAGCCTGGCACGAGGTGCGACCGGTCGTGTGCCCCGGAAGGCAGCACGGGGACAGCCGCTTCGCCATCAACGGCTGGCTGTGCGCACCCGACCCCGCGCACCGCGGCGGCGAGGAGTGCCGGTGAGAAGCGGGCCAGAGCCTGATCCGCCGGACAGGGCCCAGTCGACTCCACGGCTCGGGCGGGGACGACGATGCGGCGGTCGATCCGTGGGCGGGCTCCTCCACGGCCGGTCCTGTCCGTCCGAGGAACCGCCTCACAGTCGAAGCGGGAAGGGCGGAGAGCTGCCGATCGTGTCGACTCGGCCCCGTAGTCCTAGCTCGGACACCGGGGAGCAAGTAACCCGCCGGTAGCTTCAGGGCTTTGCGACGGCGGTCTTCTTCGGCTGGCGGGGCACGGTCTTCTCGCGGTCAAGGTGTCCGTAGACCGTGGAGCGGGGGACGTTGAACATGTCGGCAATCTGCTGGACGGTCTTCTCGCGAGCGTCGTAGAGCTGCTGGGCCAGTTCGGCCTGGTCCGGAGTCAGCTTGGGGCGGCGCCCGCCGACCCGGCCGCGGGCCCGCGCGGAGGCGAGCCCGTCGTTGGTGTTCGCCACGATCAGTTCACGCTGGAGCTCCGCGAGCACGGACAGCATCCCGAACATTGCCCGACCCTCCATCGTGGAGGTGTCGATGCCCTGCTCGATGATGTGCAGCCCGATGCCACGCGCGCGCAGGTCGGCTCCAAGTGTCACCAAGTGCAGTACGGAACGGGAGAGTCGGTCGAGCCGGGTGACCTTCAGCGTGTCGCCCTCGCGCAGCACCTGCAGGACGAGGTCGAGCTTCGGGCGGGATGCCTTCGCACCGCTCGCGGTGTCGACGTGGATGTGGTCGCGGTCGACGCCGGCCCGCAGAAGGGCGTCGATCTGATGATCAGGGTTCTGGTCGGCGCTGGAGACACGCGCGTAGCCGATGAGCATGTGTCGGAATCTATCGGCCGGACCGTTCACCGACGTTGATTCCCGACGCGAGTTGTCGACAGTGCCCACCTGCGGGTTCGTGATCACGGGCGTGAGTGTCGACAGACGGTCGTTTCTCGACACCCGAGCGAAATCTGGCAAGCGCCAGGATCGCGCGGCTGGCTCCCTTCAGCGCCGGGCGGCTGGCGCCCGCAGCGCACCCCTTGCCGAATGGTCGATTCAGAGGGCTATAGTGCTAGGTAACTAGATAAATGGAGGAACCGGTGATTGAGTTCCACCTGAACAGCCGGTCCGGTTTGCCCCCTTACCAGCAGCTGGTCCAGCAAGTTCGGCATGCACTGCGCCTGGGTCTGCTGAACGAGGGGGACCGGCTGCCGACAGTCAAGGACGTGGCGAAGCAGATGGCGGTCAACCCGAACACGGTGCTCAAGGCGTACCGGGAGCTGGAGCACAACGGCTTGGTGGCCGCCCGCCCCGGCGTGGGCACGTTCGTGACCCGCACGCTGGCCGACGCCTCGCTCGCCGCACATGGGCCTCTGCAGAAGGACCTACAGCGCTGGCTGACCAAGGCCCGGCTTGCCGGGCTCGACGACGAGAGCATCGAGGCGCTGTTCATGAACACGTTTCGCAACGCCGCCGGAGAGGACGTAGCGTGAGCGCCGTCTTTCGAGCCCAGGGCCTGGGCAAGAGGTACAAGCAGCGCTGGGCGCTGCAGAACTGCAACCTGGACGTCCCGGCTGGCCGGGTGGTGGGCCTGGTCGGCCCCAACGGCGCCGGCAAGTCGACCTTATTGAACCTGGCCTCCGGCATGCTGACCCCGACGGCCGGGACCATCGAGGTGTGCGGTGGTCGTCCTGCCGCGGGTGTGGAACAGCTGGCCAAGGTCGGCTTCGTTGCCCAGGACACCCCGGTCTATGCGGCGCTGAGCGTCGCCGACCACCTCGACCTCGGCAAGCGCCTTAACCCGAACTGGGACGACGCCGTGGCGCGCGACCGGATCCGTCGCCTCGGTCTGGACCCCAAGCAGAAGGCCGGCAAGCTGTCCGGCGGCCAGCGCGCGCAGCTTGCTCTCACCCTGGGCATCGCCAAGCGCCCGGAGCTGCTGATCCTGGACGAGCCGGTCGCGGCCCTGGACCCGCTCGCCCGAAGGGAGTTCATGCAGGACCTGATGGAGGCCGTCGCCGAGCACGAGCTGAGCGTTGTGCTCTCCTCCCACCTGGTCTCCGACGTGGAGCGGACCTGCGACTACGTCATCGTCCTGGTCGACTCCCAGGTGCAGGTGGCCGGCGACATCGACGACCTGGTCGCCTGCCACCACCGGCTCACCGGACCACGCCGGGACCCGGACACGCTCCCAGCCGGCCAGCACGTCATCACCGCCAGCCACACCGACCGGCAGACCACTCTGCTGGTGCGCACCGACACCGCGGTCCACGATCCGTCCTGGACTGTCAGCCCGCTCGGTCTGGAAGACATCGTCCTGGCCTACATGACCCGGCCCGCCGATGCGGTACGCGACACCCGGCCCGCACTGGAGGTACTCCGATGATCTGGCTGACCTGGCGCCAGTTCCGTACCCAGGCCGCCGTGCTGTTCGCCGCGGTCGCTGTCCTCGCCGCCACCCTCGCGGTCACCGGCCCGCAGTTGGCCGACCTCTACCGCACGGCCGGCAGCAGCCTGGTGGACCAGGTCTCCAGCGCGGACCAGACCCTCTACTACACCGGACTGCTGGTCGTGCTCGCCGTGCCGGCGGTCATCGGTATGTTCTGGGGCGCGCCGCTGATCTCCCGCGAACTGGAGACCGGCACCCACTACCTGGCGTGGAACCAGGGCGTCACCCGCACGCGCTGGCTGGCGACCAAGCTGGGGCTCGGCGCGGCGGCGTCCATGGCCGCGGCCGGACTGACCAGCCTCGCGGTGAGCTGGTGGAGCAGCCCCATCGACCGGTCCATCAACGGCGGTGGCGCGACGGACACGTACTTTCCGCGGCTCGACCCCGTGGCCTTCGCCGCACGGGGTGTCGTCCCCATGGCCCATGCCGCCTTCGCCTTCGTCCTGGGCGTCGCCCTCGGCCTGGTCATCCGCCGCATCCTGCCTGCGATGGCCACCACGTTCGCCCTCTACGCCGCCGTCCAGATCGTGGTGCCGATGTGGATCCGGTCCCACCTGGCCGCCGCGGATCGGACGACCGTGCCGATCGAGCCCGACGGTGCCCCCATCAGCATCCAGGACGGTGCCAGGCAGATCGTCGCGCACCTCGAAGCAGTGCCCGGGGCCTGGGTCACCTCCCAGCAGACGCTGAACGCCGCCGGTCAGCCGGCCTCCGTGCCGTCGTCCTTCGCCGACTGCCTGCGCACCGAGTCGGGCCCGCCCGCCCTGCAGCAGGTCGACGGCTGCGTCGCCGACCTCGGTGCCCTGGGCTATCAGCAGCAGGTGACTTACCAGCCCGCTGGCAACTTCTGGGCCCTTCAATGGGCCGAGACCGGGCTCTACCTCGGCCTCGCCCTGGCCCTGACCGGTTTCTGTGCCTGGTGGATCCGCCGCCGGGTGACCTGACGGACACCAGTCCCACTACGGGAGTAACCGTGAGGGCCAGCCGGGACCCGGCTGCCCCTCACGGCGTCGGCATGGTCCTCTCGCCATTCAAATCAATCTCGCCGAGATCGACTGTCCTGTTGGCCCGCAAGGCCGGTACAGGCACCAGCCTGTCGGCACGGGGTTCACCTCGGCTCCGCCAGAGCCCGGTCGGAGGCGTCCGCCGGGGTGCGGGGACGGGGCACTGAGAGAAGTGGCGCGAGGTCGAGCCGCTTGTCCATCTCCAGGCGGAAGGTGCCGTACGGGTTGATGTTGGACCAGAACAGCGCGGTGAGCCCGCGCCGGTCCTCGTCCGAGAGCTTCTTCGCCCAGGCCGGTTCGGCGAGGACCTGCTGAAGCAGCAGCGTGTTGACGTGCACGAGCGCGGACTGGAGCAGGTGCAGGGCGAGCATCGAGGTCTCGGCGTGCTCCTTGTCCGGGCCGGTGAGCGCGCCGTCCTTGCCGTAGTGGAGCACGGTGTTCGCCGAGTTCCAGTTTTCCACGACCTGGAGCCCGCCGTGGATCTCCCGGCGCAGGCCGGGAGCGGCGAGGTAGTCGCAGGCGAAGACCGTACGAACCGCGCGGCCGAGTTCTTCGAGCGCGGCGTACGTGGGGTGCTTGGGCCCGCCGCGGGTGAAGCGCCGCAGCACCTGCTCCGCCTCCGCCGTCCCCAGTCGGAGTGCAGTGGCGTACTTGACCATCTGGTCGTACTGCTGCTCGATCAGGTCCCACTTGATCGCCCGGGTCAGGGAGGCGCCGAGGGCCGGCCAGCCGGGCGGGTCGTCGTCCGGGCGGTACAGGCGGATACTGCCGATGTTCTTCAGCCGGGGCAGCAGCCGGAAGTTGAGCAACTCGGTGAAGGCGAACCCGACCACGCTCGCGCCATGGGTGTCGACGTAGTTCGACTCGATCTCGGCGTCCGTGCAGTGCCGCAGCAGTCCCTCGATCATCGCCGCGACCTCGGACGAGGAACAGGACTTCAACTGCGAGTAGATGCAGACGTTCTTCCCCTCCACGTGCCAGTAGATCATCACGCCGTTGCCGCCATAGCGTGCGTGGTACTCGGTCATGAAGTTGCTGGACCAGGAGCCGAACTTTTTCGAGTCCGAGGCGCACGCGTTTCCCTGCCCCCACCACGCGGTGTCGCGGGCGGCGAAAGTGGCGTTGACCAGCCGGGTGACGGCGGCACGAAGGTTGTCGACGGTGATGAAGTGCCGCCGGACATGGCGCAGAGCGGCTTCGCTCTCGCCATGCTCGCCGGTCGCAACGATCGAGCGGATGCCCATGTTGGTGCCCAGGGCGAACAGCGCAAGCAGCAGGCGACGCTGGAGGGTGGCCCGGTCGATGCGCTCGTACGCGGCGACGGAGGTGAACTCGTCGGTGAAGCCGGTAAGGAAGTCGGCGTTCTTCAGCACGTCCAGGAGGTCGAGGACGCCCCATCGGCGTACGACCTCGTCCTTGAGCGCCTGCAGACCGGTCGGCTCGTCCAGCTTCTCCAGCTTCGGCACGGTGATCCACGGGTCGCCGTGCCGCGTGGTCACCTTCACCCCGCCTGCCGAACCGTCCGCAAGCGCCGCCGACAACCTGTCCAGGCCCGCGGTCATCCGCTGCTTCAGGCTCGTGATGAACGCCTGCGGGTCCTGGGGCTGGCGGACAGCCGCGTAGTGCACGGTGCGGGCGGCCTCGAAGTCGCCCGGCAGGTCGTCCTCCGGGTTTCGCCAGCGCAAGGCCCCCGCGACATAGATCTCCCGGCGCCGGATCGCGTCCCGCAGCGCCACCAGGACGCACAGCTCGTACGGGATGCGCTCGATGCGGCCCTTGTCGTCCACGACGGCCTCGCGCCAGTCCTTGCGGACGACGCCGTCCATCGGCACCGTGTCGCCGGCGTCGTAGAAGCGGGTCTTGCCGTCGACCTCCGCGTACTTCTCCAGCAGCGCCATCGCGTCCATCACCGGCCGGTAGGCGGTGTTGTTGCACTTGAAGCCCAGCGTCCTCAGCAGCGGCGGCAGCATCTGCCGGTAGTACGAGCTGTAGGAGGACCGCAGGGTGGTGCGGACCTTGGCCTTGAAGACCTTCTCGTTCGCCTTCGCCTCCGCGACCAGGTCGCGCAGCATCTTCTCCCCGACCACCGGGTACAGGGCCTCGCGTACCACCTCGTCGGGCTTGCCGATCGCCGCGTCAGCGAGTTTGAAGAGGATGCCTTCCTTGCCGCGGACCTTCTTCAGCTCCGCAGTGAGCTGCCTCTCCACCCGCCGCTCGGCACGCGCGTTGATCTTGTGGACCAGGGCAACCAGCAGCTCCACCAGAGCGTCAGTGATCTCCGCCTGACGAGAAGAGCACAGGGCCGCGAGCAGTGTGATCCGGGCGTCCTCGGCGGTGTCCCGGAAGTCCGAGGGGTACATCTTGATCGCCCTCGACCGCCACGCGGCCAGCAGCTTCTCCGAGCAGTCCGCGAAGAGTCCCTCGGTAAGCCCGAGTTTGCGTACGTCGTTCAGCTTGGTGATCTCCGTCAGCAGCGAGTCCAGGCCGACCGCGCCGGGATCACGCTTGAGTAAGGCCAGCAGACCGGCACCGTCCTCGTTGTCCTCCGCGACCAATGCAAGCAGCCGGCCCACGCCGACGTCGCCCAGGCGCTCGATGGTCCGGGCGCAGAACACCTTCTCCCACCGGTTACGGGCGGCGACCAGTACCTTCTCGATCCGGGTCCGGCCCGGCGGCTCGATCTTCCTCGCCCGGCACTCGACCAGCAGGGCCTCCCGCTGCCGGTCCTCCACCAGCTCTACCGGGCACACCTCCCCCGCCAGCCACTCGGTCAGCCGCTCCTCGTCGTCCAGCGTTGCAGGACGGAACTGCAGGGCTTTCCGGATCTGCTTACGGTGCCGCTTCGCCCCCGCCAGGTCGTACGTGGCAAGCTCAGCCGCAGGGACCTTCACCAGACCGGCGACGTACTCGACAGCGAACTGCGGGAACTCCTCGATGAACTCCGGGAACCGGCCCTCCATCTCGAAGAACTTGAGCATCAGGCAAAAGCCGAGCCGGGTTGGACCCGTCTTGTTCGCCACCAGGTCCCAGTCGCCGTCCACCAGCGTCCAGCACGCCACAACATCTTCCGGCGACCACTCCTGCCGCACACCCGCCCCATTTCGTCGCCCCACCCTGGGATTCGCTCGTTCCGCCCAACGAGGCGCACGACGACGAGAAACGGGAGACCTGACCCAGTGAAAGCTACCGGTGGGTTACTTGCTCCCTGGTGTCCGAGCTAGGACTACGGGGCCGACTCGCGCCGTCTGAGCTGAACCGCCTGAAGCACGATGGATGCCGCAGAGCTCGTCGACCATCAGCGGCCCGAGGAACGAGCCGACCTCCGCCGGTGACACCGACAACAACCCCTTAGCCTCAGTGCGGACGGAGGCCATGGCCGCGACCGCCCAGGAAGGGTCGATTCCCGCCACCGTCTCCAGCCCCTGCACGCGATGACCTGGATGCGGACCCTGAGCGCAAGGTCGACCGGGCCGACGCCGAACGTGCGCAGCACGCCGGCCACCTGCCCGATGAGGACTTGTCCGGCCGATCATGGTCCCGGCTGAGGCATGACGAGGGTGCCCGCGGCCAGGTCGGGCGCGTCGTCGATCAGGGTGCAGGCGAAGTCGAAGCCGAGCACGAAGGGCGGGGCCGGCGCGCCGAGTCTGGCGGCCGGGCCCCGCAACGGATCTTCAGGTCGGCTTGGTTGATGGTGGTCGCTGCCACCCGCACCCGCACGAGACCGGCCAGCGGACCCGGCTCGGGACGCTCGGAAAGCCGCAGGACCCCGGGCCGCCGTAGGCGGTGACTTCAACGACACGCATGGGGATTCCTCTCCGACGTGGTGGTCAGCGGGGCGGGCGGTGCCTTCGTTGTCCAGACGAACCCGGTGGACGTACCAACGCCGGATCGATGTGCCCCGGTCCACCGGACGGACACCCCGAGTACCGGCTCCAAGCCGTCGTCCTCCCACAGGGGTGCCACCGTCTGGTCCAGGTGCACGCGCAGCCCATGCTCCTTGAACCGGCTGTCGACCACCGATCCGATCGCCGCACCATCCGGGCGAAGTCGAAGTCGGCCTCCTGCCCGCGGGCGCGCAGCCAGGACCGGGCGGCAGACTTCACATACGGATGACCGGCACTGGCCACACCCCGGGCACTGCGGCCACAGTGATGCGACTGCCCGTCCGCACCGGGGGCCAGCGGGAGCATCAGCGGCTCTTCCGAGTCCGCGCTGCCCAGAGCCGCCGCCTGAATCTGTCGCCTGTCACCCCGCTCCAACCCCACCATTCCTCCCAACTCAGCGTGCCACCACACCCGCTGGCTCCGCAGCCGATCACCGTGGACCGCTCCCGGCGCGCGGGGCCGCACCGGGCTGACCCACGGTGCCACTCCGAGGTTCTCGGGTCGTTCCCTGTGTGCCTGGGCCGCACCCGGGTCGCGGTCGGGGGCGATCCAAATGGAAGGGTCGTTCCTTGCGCGCGTGGGCCGCACTCTTCGTGACATGCCGCCAGCCTGTACCGGCCGTGGCGTCCGCGAGCTCGCACGCCCCCTCCGCCACCTGGTCGGCCTGCTTCTCGACGCCAGGCCCCGCCTGCTCCACCAGTCTCTGGCAATCATGGGCGTCACCGGCGGGTTGGTGCCGCCCATCTCCTCGGCCATCCGTACCCGCCGCTCCCCGACCAGCACGACAAGCCGCGCCCTGACCGGGCCTGGCCGTGCTGAGGCAGCTTGTGTGCGCTGTCGGCATGCCGACCACAACCGCGTCCAGACGCCGGTAAGTGAAGGGGGCCGGGGGGACGTACTGCTCGCGGCCCATCTGGCGCGCGACCTCCACCTCCCGGCGCATGCCCACCACCAGGGCTCCGAGATCTCGTCCCGCGCGGACGTAAGCGAATCGCCAGCGTGGCGTTAGAGGAGAGGTCGAGGATATTGACATGCCGGGGATGTCGACGCGTTGGCTCACCCTCTTCCACGGCACGACCACGCCACTATGCAAAGGAACATGGACATGCGCAGATTCAAGAGTGCCCTCGCGGCAGTCGCGGCCCTGGCCGCCTTCGCCGGGGTTGGTGTCGCGGCGGCGCCGGCGCAGGCGGCGACCTACTGCACGAACAAGAGCCAGAAGTTCTTCTGCGAGTACGGCATCTCGACCACCAAGTTCCCCGACGGGACGAAGGAAGAGTTCGTCGTCGGCGCCGATCACGCGGTGTGGACGAACTGGACCTACACCGACGGCTCCTGGAACGGCTGGGTATCCATGGGCGGGTGGGTGAAGAGCGGGATCGACATCTCCTATCTGCAGGACAACCCCTACAACTTCACCATCGCGGCCATCGGCAGCGACGACAACTACTGGTTCCGGGTGCGCCACACCAACGGCTCCTGGAGCAGTTGGCAGGTGAGCTGCAACGTCAACCCGAACGGTCCGGGCTGCCCGTGACCGCCGCAGGTGAGTGAGGCGAGCCGGACGCCCTGAAAGCTCACCCCCCAAGAGCACATCCTGATCCGACAGGATGAGGGATCGAGAGTGCTGCCGGCGAAGGCGGTCACTCGGGGAACAAGGCACCCTGGACAGGGACAGCGACAGGGTGGCCGGGGCTGCTGGTGGTCAAGGTGCTGCGCGCGACCGCCCAGTTCACCCACGGGCACGCGGCATGGAGCGGGCGCGAAGCCACGGCTGCCTACTACAACACGTGCGCACCCAGCACGGTGCCGAGGAGCAATGGGACGATCGACAGATAGGAGCAGCGTGGAGACAGTGCCCCACACGGTCCGGCCGGGCGCTGGTGCTGTACTCGGTGATGGGAGCCACGAGGGCTCCGTCACTGATCAGGGATTGGTTTCCACGTAGACGCGTCTCGATCGAGGACGCGGTTCGAGGTGAGCATGCCGTAAACGCGGCGGCCTCCTGCCTCGTTGGGCTAATGGCCGCGCCGGGCCCGAGTGGGTCGCGGCCGTGGCGCCGCACTGTCCGGGCGTCCCTCGCGTGGACGGATCCGGATCCGTCCACGGTGCTGCTGGCTGATGCCGGCGCCAACGCGCACCTGCCCGAAGTCACCTGCGACGACACCATCAACGAGACCACCACGCCGCAGTAGACCCCGTGGCTTTGTGAGTGAGTTTCGGCTCTGGTCCACTTCTTGTGGTCGCGTACGCAGAGTGACGGTTGGGCGTCGTTCGAGGGCGGGTGACATCGCCCGAAAATCGACCTGCCCGAGGGCGCTGGCATCGACAGTTCTGCGCCGTGAACAACGTGCGGCCGCAGCTGGAAGAGCTGCTGTTCGGGTCGGTGGAGAACATGTCGGTGGAGTCGGTCGAGGCGGCTGACGCTGTCGTAAGAGTGAAGGCCCGGTCCACGGCCAAGCGGGCGGCCTGTCCGGGCTGCGGGTGCTGGTCGAGTCGAATACACGGCTCTTACCTGCACTTTCCCAGCGATCTACCCACGTCGGGCAAGCCCGTCGTCGTATCGCTGCGAGTGCGCCGGTTCCTCTGCGCGGAGGGCTCCTGCCCGCGCAAGACGTTTGCCGAGCAGGTGCCCGGCCTCACCTGTCGATCCGCTCGCCGGACGGAACGGCTGCGATCGACGCTCGTCTCGGTCGGTCTCGCACTCGCGGGACGGGCCGGCGCCCGAATGTCGGACGCCTTCGGGGTCCGAGTCAGCCGGAACACCCTGCTGAGGCTGATCCAGGTCGCGGACCGCTGGCACCTGTGGCACAACCTCGGCGAAGCCGCCGAGAAGTGCGTCTACCGGCACCGTGCCTGCCTGCGGCCTGCACCTGAGTCACCGGAGGAGTCAACCCAGGCGCCGGAGTCGCCCGCGTCCTCGCCGTGGCCAACGGGCCACCGGTTCGCCGAACGCACGCGCGCCAAGCACGCCACCGTCCATGCCCTACTGGCCGCCGGTCACAGCAAGCGGTCCATCGCCCGGCAGCTCGGCATGGGCCTCAACACCGTCCTCCGCTTCTCCCGCGCCACCGAGCCGGAGCAACTGTTTACCGGCCAGTGGCAAAGCCGCCCCACCAAGCTCGACGCCTACAAGCCCTACCTCGACCAGCGATGGCAGGAAGGCTCCACCAACGCCTGGAAACTCTGGGAGGAGATCAAGGCACAGGCTACCCAGACGGCTACGGCGACGTCCGCGCCTACGTCAGCCGGAACCTGCGCGGCAAGCCCCAGCCGGTCGGCCCCCGGCCGCCGTCCGCCCGCGCCGTCACCCGCTGGGTCCTCACCCACCCCGATGCCCTGGCCGAGAGCGACCGGCTCCAGCTCAAGGCCGTGCTGACCAACTGTCCCGAACTGGACGCACTCGCCGAGCATGCACGCTCCTTCGCCCACATGCTGACCCAGCTGCAAGGCCACCAACTGCCAGCATGGACCGAAGCGGCAACCGCCGCCGACCTGCCCAGCCTCCAGCGCTTCGCCCGGCACCTGGAGCGCGACCTCGGCGCCGTCACTGCCGGACTCTCGCAGCCGTGGAACTCCGGAGTCGTCGAAGGCCATGTCAACCGGATCAAGATGCTCAAGCGCCAGATGTTTGGCCGCGCCGGCTTCGAACTCCTCCGCAAGCGCGTCCTGCTCTACTACTGAGCTTGTCGTTCAGCCTTCAGCGTCCGGCGAAAGTGGTTCGTTTTCGGCGGCGAGGGTGACCTGCGCAGTCCATGACCAGGGCTCTTGGGGCGGTTCCCAGCTCACCTCCACGTCGGTGTCGTGGAAGTCGCGCGCGAGTCCCGTCACCATCACCGCCGCCGCAGCCCGCGCGCCTGCGGGTCGGTGTTGATCGGCACGTCCAGCCGCCCGCAGAGATTCCCGCTTTCGGTGAAGACGCTGGTGCGCCAACCCTCCGGCGTCGCAAACAGGAAGATCCCCTTCGGAATGCCCCAGGCGGGCGGCTTCTTCTTCTCGTTCTTCCGTCTCACCATGCCGCTATCCAACATCGTCGAGTTCATGGTGATGAGGGTGGGGGAGGATCACCCGCCGCGGCACGGTTTGGTGCCGGGCTTGCGCAGCAAGCTAAGCCCCCTCAGGACAGATGGTCGGTGAGCCCGAAGCCCTCCGGAAACTCCTCCAGGAACTCACGGCGAGCGGGGTTGGTCTCGGCAGCTGCCATCTCCCCGAGCAGGGCGATCAGCTCCTGCTGCTGATCACTCGACAGCGTGCTGACCACGTGGGCGACGCCCTCCATGACCTTGACCGCGTCGTCCTGATCCATCTGCTTGTCTTCACTGCCGTCGATGAGCCACAGGACATCGACCAAAGCCTCGGCCAAGGCACGAGTCAGGGACGAGTACGAAGACGTCACGACGGTCTCCCAGCAGATCGACGGCAGAGTCCGGCCATCCCACCACACACCACCGACATCACTTTCCGTGAGCCTCCACGGAAAGTGGACCAGAGCCTGAGTTTCAGGGACGTCTGTTGCTCAGCGGCAGGAACGCCCGGTTCCCGGAGAGAGTGATGTCGCGGAGATTCGAGAACCTCGGGGCTTGCTTCGGAACCATGGTTGCGCTCTGCATGACGAGGGCGCCCGGGTGTTGCCGAAGCTCAAGGTCGGTCTGTACGCGGCGATCCGTCGTGACGCCGAGGGGGCTGCAACAGGCAACCTGAGCTGCCGAGGTTCAGATGTGGGCCCGGATCTGCTTCACCGGATGGCCCAGCCGGTCCGGGCGTCCTGGCCCGGCCGGGGTCTTCCTCGAGGAAGCGGCGGACCGCGTCGACGGCGGCCGCCTGGTCGCGGGTGGTGCGCTCGGCAAGGATCTGCTCGGTAGCGTCGGAATGGAACGAGTGGGTCACCAGGTGTCGGCAACTTTCGGAGGAGATCAGCGGAGTTCGGCACAGTTCGGCGGCGACATCGTCGTTTGTGCGGGCGATGGCGGCCGCGGCGTTCGCGTCGCGGCGGAGCGGGACGCGGTGGCGAGGTGCTCTGGTTGCAGCTGACGTTCTGCGCTCCGGTGGCGGTCCCGACAGTGTCGGTAGGGGCTGCCGGATGAGCAGCCGTCACACCAGGCCCAGCAGGGGGTGAGGAGGCACGCCATGCGCTGGCTATCGGCCTGTCCGCGTGTACGCAGGGCCGCCCGCGGCGTTTCCCCGCTCGACATCCTGGACTGAAACGGCTCTGCCCTAGCAACGTCCCTTCAAATGAGGCTCGTTGAGCGGGAGGCATCCGGCTTGCACCATTGCCGCCACGCTGGGCCGGCCCGGGGTTGGGGACAGTGGACTGACCGGCCACTCCACCGGTCTCCCTAGGTCTCCGGCCCGGGACGCCGAGCACCCCCGCAGTACCTCGCCAGTGCAAGGATGCGGAAAACCTTGGTCGGGGGCAGGCTGGATTTATCCCCCCAGTCTCTGCTCAAACCTGCTGAGCCGAGAGACGATTGATCATCCAACTCTCAACCATTGCTGGATGGAGGGACCATGCCTCCGCACGTCTCGGGCGCGATCGGTGATGTGTGGAGCGCTCACCAAGGACCAAACCGCTTCTAGGAGCACCGACGGATACCCGGAGGATGCCATGGCTTGGAACGCTGATTTCTTCCCGCTTCCTGGCGGAGCCGTGTTCGATCGCGACAAACAGGACGTGACCGTTGTGTCCCGGTTCCCGGGTCAGCTGGACGTGTTCGTGATC
The DNA here is from genome assembly GCF_008642375.1 of Streptomyces venezuelae. Lineage (NCBI taxonomy): Bacteria > Bacillati > Actinomycetota > Actinomycetes > Kitasatosporales > Streptomycetaceae > Streptomyces > Streptomyces venezuelae. Next base: position 37,594 of record NZ_CP029194.1, read on the forward strand.
GGATTCGACAACCGCGTCTGGACGACCTTCTGGAACGAGCACACCGGCTGGAACACGGATTTCTTCCCCCTGCCGGGTGGCGCGGTGTTCGACCACGAGAAGCAGAGGCTTGCCGCGGTGTCCCGGTTCCCGGGTCAGCTGGACGTGTTCGTGATCGGATTCGACAACCGCGTCTGGACGACCTTCTGGAACGAGCACACCGGCTGGAACGGCGACTTCTTCCCCCTGCCCGGCGGCGCGGTGTTCGACCACGAGAAGCAGAGGCTTGCCGTGGAGTCGCGGTTCCCGGGGCAGCTGGACGTGTTCGTGATCGGATTCGACAACCGCGTCTGGACGACCTTCTGGAACGAGCACACCGGCTGGAACACGGATTTCTTCCCCCTGCCGGGTGGCGCTGTGTTCGACCATCAGAAGCAGCAGGCGATCGCTGTCTCCCGGTTCGCCGGTCAGCTGGATGTGTTCGTGATCGGATTCGACAACCGCGTCTGGACGACCTTCTGGAACGAGCACACCGGCTGGAACGCCGACTTCTTCCCCCTGCCCGGCGGCGCCGTGTTCTCCCACGAGAAGCAGAAGCTTGCCGCGGTGTCCCGGTTCCCGGGGCAGCTGGACGTGTTCGTGATCGGATTCGACAACCGCGTCTGGACGACCTTCTGGAACGAGCACACCGGCTGGAACGCCGACTTCTTCCCCCTGCCCGGCGGCGCGGTGTTCGACCACGAGAAGCAGGAGCTTGCCGCGGTGTCCCGGTTCGCCGGTCAGCTGGACGTGTTCGTGATCGGATTCGACAACCGCGTCTGGACGACCTTCTGGAACGAGCACACCGGGTGGAACGCCGACTTCTTCCCCCTGCCTGGCGGTGCGGTATTCGATCGCGAGCGGCAACGGGCCGACGCGGTGTCCCGGTTCGCCGGGCAGCTGGACGTGTTCGTGATCGGATTCGACAACCACGTGTGGACCACGTTCTGGAACGAGGCGCTGCCCGAGCCCACGGTCCGCCTCAACTTCGTGATGGAGAGGCAGACCGAGACCAACTGGTGCTGGGCGGCCACGTCCGTGAGCATTGCCCGGTACTACGACGCCCGCAGCACCTGGACGCAGTGCGCCGTGGTCAACGGCGAGCTCACGCGCGACGACTGCTGCGGCTCGGGCGCGTCCGGCCCGTGCAACGTGCCCAACGTGCTCGACTCGCCGTTGAGCCGGGTGGGGCACTTCGACAGCATGACCGGCGGAACCGTGACCCGCGAACGGCTGCAGGGTGAGATCCGGGCGGGCCAGCCGGTGTGCGCCCGCACCGCCTGGCAGGCGGGCGGCGCCCACTTCGTCGCCATCACCGGCTTCGCCCCGGGCGACCTCATCGAGGTGGACGATCCGGTCTCCGGCGTCTCGGACGTCGACTACGACGTGTTCACCACCGCGTACCTCGGCTCCGGCTCGTGGACGCACACCTACTTCACCAAGTAATTGGGGGTCGACATGCCTCTCCAGCACCCCGAGCCGCCCGCTGAGGCGACCGAAGCCATCAGCGGCAAGCTGCGCGCGGTCGGTCCCCATGCGGGGGCGAACCTGTCCGCCCTGGGCGGGGCCGCGGACCCCACCGACCTGACCCCGACCGACCCGCACGAGGTCTACGTCCTGGACCTGCCGGACGTCCTCGGGGACGACCCGCTGGCCGCCGCCCGCCTCACCGGCTGGCGCTACCTGCTGAGCGACCAGCAACAGGTCATCTCCTCGGCCACGACGGTCCTCACCGACACCGGTGAACACCGCTTCGCCCTCTTCAACCGCGGCCCGTACGTCACCGGCACAGTCACCGCGCTGCGCACCGCCGCCGACCTCCCCGAAGTCGCCGCCCAGGACATGCGGGTCCGGCTCCTGACCGTCCCCGCGCTCAATCTCACCACCATCTGGCTGCACGGCGAGGAGGCCGACCTCCTGATCCCGATGGCCCCCGTCCCCAAGGACCTCACTTCGGGCCAGCCCTACCCGGCAGCCACAGTGCTGGCCACCCTCCGGGAACCCGCCCAGGCCCTGACCGCCATCACCCCGGCCGGCGAGACCGGCGCCTGACCGGGGTGTGTCACTCAGCCGAAGGCCCGCACCATGACGGTGCGGGCCTTCGGTTTCTCAGAGGAGCCGAGTCAGGAGCACGACGCCCAGGCCATGCCGCCCATCCATCCCGCAACCTCGGGCGACTGGTCGAGCTGCCGATGCGGTTCGAAAACGACACCCCAAAGGGGCGCGACGTCGTCGAGCCGGCGCGCACCCTCGCGGAGCGACTGCCCGCGTACACAGAGGCGACGACGTACGACGCGGTCCGTCAGCACGCACAAAAGGTGTGGCACACGATCCTGCGCCCGCTGCACCTGGACGACACCTACTGGCCCACGCCCGGCGGGCAGCCGCTACGGCTACGGCACCGCCTCGATCCCACTCAGCTGCGGCGGAGCCTACTGGGGCCACGGGGGCGACCTGCGCGGCAGCTCCGTGGGCGGAGGCCGCGCCACGGCAGGCCGCGGAACCGTGCCCGTCTGCACCACGACCTGGGCGGCCGAAGGCGAAAGCCTGCGCCACCTCCAAGGCCGCCGCCGGGCGGCTGCCAGGTGAGGCGGGTTGTGAACGGTCCTGTGCGCCGATCACATCGGGTGCCCAGATCAGCCGGTCCCTCGGCTGGTGGATCGTCGCAGTGAACCAGCTGGGCTCGGTCAGGCCCTGGAGGAAGGAATCGAGCAGGTCGACGGCAAGCACCAGGGTGCCGGCGAACAGGTCGCTCTCAGGAGCCATCGGCTCGGCTGGAGCCAGCACCTGACGTCACTGCCCCAGCCCATGGACGCACTCGGCGGTTCATCGCCGCCGTAGGTCGGCGGGATCAGCGATCGGACGGGGCAAGACACACCGCAGTTCCTGCAGCGCTCATCGCAGTCATCGGCCTGGCCGTTTCCGCCTGGGCGTCCGTCAAGGCGGTCGTGCTCGCCAACGTGCAGCTCGCGCAAGCCCAGGACCAGAAGGACGCAGATGAACGGCAGCAGGTGGCCCGGGGGCGCCTTCTCCGGCAGGGGCGCGCGGGGCAGCGGTCGACGGGATCACCCGTGATCGGGAAGGCCCCGCCCGGAATCCGTCCCTGGTGAGGGCTGTCCGGATGGCGGACGGCCGGTTGTAGGGTGTCGGCCATGCCCTGCGTACTCGTGGTCGAAGACGACCCCAGCATCCGTGCCTCGCTGATGGAGATCCTGGCGGAGCACGGCCATGCGGTGCGCAGCACGGGCGATGGGTTCGGCGCGCTGCGCGAGGTCGCGCAGGGCTCGCTGGACGCGGTGGTGCTGGACCTCGGCCTGCCCGATCTCGACGGCGGCGACGCGCTCCGCATGATCCGCGGGATATCGAACGTGCCCGTGGTGGTCGCGACCGCCCGCGACGACGAGAGCGAGATCGTCAAGCTCCTGAACGCGGGCGCCGACGACTACCTCGTCAAGCCGTTCTCCGGGGCGCAGCTCCTGGCCCGGCTCTCGGCGGTACTGCGGCGCACCGCGGTCCCCGCCCCGGCCGCCGGACAGGCCCCACCCCCCGATCCCTCGAGTCTGGTGACGGTCGGTGAGCTGACCGTGGATCCGCCGGCGCGTTCGGCCTATCTGGCGGGGCGTGAACTGGTGCTCACGCGCCGGGAGTTCGACCTGCTGGCCTTTCTCGCCCGGCACGCCGGCACGGTGGTGTCCCGGCACCGGCTGCTCGCCGAGGTCTGGCAGGAGGCCTACATCGAGGACCAGACCATCGACGTGCACGTGTCGGCGCTGCGCCGCAAGCTCGGCGAGCGGGCCTCGGCACCGCGCTATCTGCGCACCGTGCGCGGGGTGGGCATCAAGCTGGTGGCGCCGCACTGAGAAGGACTCAGGAGGGAGTGCCGAAGTCCTGGGTCCACCAGGGGCCTCCGTCGGTGCTGACGCCGACGCCGATCTCGGTGAATCCGCAGTTGAGGATGTTGGCCCGGTGGCCGGGGCTGTGCATCCAGGCGTCCATGACGGCGGCCGCGTCGGCCTGTCCCTTGGCTATGTTCTCGCCGGACCGTGACCAGGTGTATCCGGCCGCCTCGATGCGGTCCTGCGGCTGGGAGCCGTCGGTTCCCGTGTGGGAGAAGTTGCCGATGGCCGCCATGTCGTCGGTGTACTCCTGGGCCGCCTCGGTGAGGTCGGCGTCGACCGTCAGGGCCTTGCAGCCCGCCGCGGCGCGTTCGACGTTCACGAGGCGTACGACCTCCTCGGCCTCGCCGCCGCCTGCCGGGCGCGTACCGCTGTCGGGCTCGGCGGCCGGCTGCTTCGCGGGGGCCGGGGTCGCGGGCCTGGGCTTCCGCGCGCCCTGGGACGCGGAAGGTCCAGCCGCCCTGACGGTGGCCGAGGGCGGTGGGGTGGCCGAGGGGGGCATCGGCGTGGTGGAGAGGGTCGTCGGGGTGTGCGGGGCGGCCGACGGGGACGTCGGTGCGGTCGGCGATGCGGTGGTCGGCGGCCTGGTGGTCGACGATGCGGTGGTCGGCGGCCTGGTGGTCGGCGTCGGGTCAGGCGAGTCGCCGCCCATGGCGACGGATTCGGCCTTTTCGTGCGTGGAGCCGGCGAGTTCGGTGCCTGCAAGGCAGGCGGCGGCGACGGCCAGGACACTGAGGCCCGCCGCGGCCGCTGTGACGCGCGGGCGACGTGGGGCGCGGTGTGTGCGACGTCCGTGGGCGGCTCGGGGACTCATCTCGGCTTCCTCCAGGGGGTGTACGGGTGCGGTGGCGGGGCCGGCCCAGTTCCGCGTCGGGTCGGGCGGGTTTCGTGCGGCGGAGAGGGTCCGCCGGCGCCGAGAGGGGAGCGTATGCGTGCCGAAGCTGCGAAAACGCCGTCTGAGGGATGCGCTCAGGAGGACCTAAGCCAGAGCTCAGGTTCGGGACCGGCTCGGGGCGGTCGCCGGGTCGGGCCGCCGGTCGCGTCTGCCCGTACGGGACACGTGCGCCTCTCCGTGAGCGAGGGTGGGATGGGTGGTGCGGTGGGCGTCGGCCACACTGATGCGGTGCCACGCCTCCTGCGCTATCTCCTCATATGGCTGTCGTGCACCGCGGCGAGCGTCACCGCGGTGATGCTCACGGTGTACTTCGTCATCGGCCTGACCCGACCGACCCCGCCCGCCGCGCGGTCGGTCCAGGCGGTGTACCCCTCCCCGTCCGTCCTCGTCGGGGTGCCGGCCTCGTCCGTCGCGACCACGCCGAAGGCGCCCGCCCCCACGACCGCGTCCCCCTCGTCACCGCCGCCGACCACCCGTACGCCCTCGCCGTCGCCCTCGGCCACGCGGGCGCCCGTCACGTCCAGGCCCCGGCCGTCGGCCTCGAAGTGCAGCGGCGGCCCCGGGCTGCACACGGTTCCCTCCGAGGGGGGCAAGGTCACCGTCCAGTACGGCCGCGACAGCGTGTGCTTCGTCTCGGCCGTTCCCGATCCGGGTTTCCGCACGAGCACCGGTCAGAGCGATCCCGGCACGCTGGTGGTCGTCTTCACCAGCGACGAACACCGTTCGCAGATCACGGCGACGGTCGTGCCGACGGCGCGGGCCAGCGTGCGCGAGACCCGGTTGTGAGTCCTCGGGCAGGCGCCGCGGACGGCCGGAGAACCCCTGGTGAAGGGCTTGCGGTCGCGAACCTGAGCAGTTCCTTAAGCGTGCCTGATGGGTGGCATCAGGACGGTCCAGGACGCGTTCTCGGCACCTAGGCTCACGGTCGGTCAGGACGATCGCTCCGGCCCCGGCGGGCAGGACGCCGGGCCGCGTCCTGCGCCCGCTCCGGCATCGGCCGCCTCAAGGCCCCGGAGAGCTCACCGACACAAGGGGTTGATCCGTCATGGCCGCACACCGGCGCAAACAACGCACCGTCGGCATTCAGGGCCTCGTCCGCTTCTCGGCCGTCTCCCTCACGGTCGCCTCCGCCGCCGTCGCCACGGCCTGCGGAGTGGGCGGCTCGAAGAACGACGCGGCGCAGAGCGTGTCCGTGGCGGCGGCCCCGGACGCTCCTGCCGACCAGGGAACCGGCGCCCCGGCGCCCATGGAGGCGGCGACGGCACCCGTCTCCCCCACCGCCGCCGCGACGTCGGTCCCCCCGACGACCCGGCCGAGCCCGTCCGACTCCTCGCCCGTGGCCGAGCGACTCGCGGCGACCACCAAGGCAACCCCTCGCCCCGCGGCGACGACCGAAGCCGCCCCTCGCCCCGCCAGGACGACTGCCGCTCCCGCCCCGACCAGGCCCGCCGTGAAGAAGAGCGCTCCCGTCTCGGGCTCCTCGGGCTTCACCAGCGGCTACCCGACAGGTGCGGACGCCCGTGGAGCCGTCAAGGGCGCGGTCGCCGCCGCCAAGGCCGACGGCAAGAAGGTGCTGATCGACTTCGGCGCCAACTGGTGCGGCAACTGCAAGGCCGCCGACCGGGTGTTCGCCACGAGCGGCGTGGGGGCGCTCCTGGACGCCTCGTACCACGTGGTGAAAGTCGACATCGGCAGCCAGGACTCCTCGGCCTTCGGCCTCCTGCGCGACTACTGCTCCGGCGAGGGCGCGTACAAGATGCCTGTCCTGGTCGTGCTTGACGGCAACGGCGAGGTGGTGACCGAGACACACTCGACCGGCAACCCCGAGCTGACCGAGACGGGCCTCGGCGCGTTCCTGCGGAAGTGGGCGTGATGACGGCCCGTGGCCACAGACGTGGCTCGTCGGCGACGGTCGTCCTGTTCCTCCTCGCCCTCGTGGCCACCGGCTGCGGCGGAGGCGCCGCGGCGGGAGCGGACGGCGGCGCGCCGGGAGCGCGCACCGTCGGGACCGCGGCGGTGCTGCCGGTCGCCGAACGCCCTTCCGCGCCCGACACCTCCGGCCGGGACCTCACGGGCCGGGACCTGGCGCTGCGCTCGTACCGCGGCAAGGTCGTCGTCCTGAACGTGTGGGGCTCCTGGTGCGCCCCCTGTCGCGCCGAGGCCGCCGGCCTGGAGGCGCTGCGCGGTGCGGCGGCGCCGCGCGGCGTGGAGCTCCTGGGCGTCAACGTCCGCGACCGTTCCACCGGGCCGGCCCGGGAGTTCGAGAGGACCTACGGTCTGCGGTACCCGAGCATCCACGATCCCGACGGAAGGCTGCTGCTGGCCTTCCCGCCCGCGCTGCTCAACCCGCAGGCCATCCCTTCCACCCTGGTCATCGACCGGCAGGGCCGGATCGCCGTCGCCGTCGCCGGTCCGGTCACCCGCGCGCGGCTGGAGCCCCTCGTGGACCGGGTCGCCGGGGAGACCGAGTGACGGGCCCCACGTGGGCGGCGCTCGCCGCCGGGCCGGCCGCAGGCGCGGTGTCGGGCACCCTGCTCCTCGCCGTGCCGGTGGCCGCGGCCGCGGGCCTGGTGTCCTTCCTTTCCCCGTGCGTCCTGCCGCTCGTGCCGGGCTACCTGAGCTACGTCACCAGCCTGTCGGTGTCCGACCTCGCCGAGGCGGACGGCGGGCGGCGCGGGCGGATGGTCGCCGGAGCGGCGCTGTTCGTCCTGGGTTTCAGCGGCGTCCTGGTGTCCGGGGGCGCCCTGTTCGGCTTCGTCGGGCGCAACCTGCTCGCCTACCAGGACGCCATCACGCTGGTCCTGGGCCTGTTGACCGTCGTCATGGGCCTCGCGTTCGCGGGCTGGCTGCCCGGCTTCACCCAGCGCGAGCTGCGCAGCAGCCGTCGGCCCTCCTTCGGCCTGGCCGGCGCGCCCCTGCTGGGCGTCGTCTTCGGCGTGGGCTGGACCCCTTGCATCGGGCCGACCCTGGCCGCCGTGCAGGCCCTGGCCTGGAACGAGGCCAGCGCCGGACGCGGCGCCCTCCTCATGGTCTGCTACTGCGTGGGGCTGGGCGCGCCCTTCCTCCTCACCGCACTCGCCTTCCAGCGGGCCCTGCGCGCCTTCCGATGGGTCAGGAACCACCACAGGACCGTCATGCGGGCCGGCGGCGCACTTCTGGTCCTCGTCGGCCTCCTGCTGGTCACCGGCCTGTGGACCGACCTGGTGTACGCGTTGCAGGTGAGGCTGCAGGGCACGACCGCGGCCCTGTGAGCGCCGGTACCCGAGTGCCACCGCCATGCGCCAGGGAGGATCCGACTCCCCCTGCGAACCGGACGGCTCCACTCCCCCGTACCCATGAGGGCCGGTCGCGCCCTCGGTGTGCGGCCCACCCCCCGAATCATGTGAAAGACACGGAAAGACGACATGAGACACCCCATGGCCTCCCCCCAACCGGCCCCCCGCCTCCTCCGCGCCGCGCGCACGCGCCTCGCCTGGGCCGCGGCCGCACTGCTGGCCACCGCCTCGCTGACCGGCTGCGGCCAGGAGTCCGCGCCGTCGCACGCCGCCGCCGTGACGGAGTTCAACGAGAACGGCGTCACCGTCCGGCTGAGCGTGGCCGACTGGAAGTCCGACGCGGGAACCCTGGTCGCCACGTTCACGCCCGACGAAGCCGGCTTCCACCTCTACAGCACCGCGCTCCCCGCCGAGGGCGTCGAAGGGGTGGGGCGACCGACCGAGGTCCGTCTCGTCGGATCGCTCGCCACCGCCGGTGACATGACCGTGGACAAGCCGGTCAAGAGCATCACGCTGCCGGGCGTGCGCGCCGCCGTACCGGTCTACCCCGACGGCTCCGTCACGGTGACGCTGCCGATCCGGGCGACCGCTCCGGGCGAGGCGAAGGTGCTGATCGGCTATGCGAGCTGCAGTTCGACCGAGGGGTGTACGATCCCCGTGGCCGACCGGGCGGTGTCCCTGCGCACCGGCGAACACGGCCTGGCGTTCGGCACCTCCTGACGGCCCGTCGTCCCGGATCACGGGGCCGGTGACGGCATACGCCACTCCCGGAGGACGTCGTACCGGGAGACCCTCCGGCGGCCCGTCGCCCGGACCCCGGAACCGAATCCCCCGACCGTGGCGCTGGGCACACGGCTACCCGTTGGAGCTGTACCCGTGAACCGAGGGCCCCGAAGACGCCGCGCCGAGCCCGGGGCCCCGCGGTGAGGCGCTCCCTGGCGGGGGTGGCCCTGGCCGTCACCTCCATGGTGGCGCTGTCGTTCCTGATCCCGCTGGGTCTGCTCGTGATGTCGCTCGCCCGCGAGCAGAGCATCACGGCGGCCGAGCAGAGCGCGGCGGCGATGGCGCCGATCCTGGCCCTCACCACGGACGCGGCCGAGCTGCGCGAGGCGGGGGCGGGGCTGCGCGCGGCCGAGCACATGGTCATCCATCTGCCGGACCACAGCACGGTCGGCGGCGCGGGGCACGCTCCGCCGGATCTGCTGGGCCGGGCCGAGGAGGAACGCGAGTCCATCTCCCGGGACGTGCCCGGCGGCTGGATCTACCTGCAGCCGGTGATCCTGCCTCAGGACCGGGTCGCGGTGGTGGAGAACTTCGTGCCCGACGACGACCTGACCCGTGGGGTCGTCCTGTCGTGGAGCGTCATGGCGGGTCTGGCGGTCGTCCTGCTCGGCGGCTCCGTCCTGGTCGCCGACCGCCTCGGCTCCGCCGTCGTCACGGCGGCGAAGCGGCTTGCCGAGGCATCACGCCGGCTCGGCACGGGCAGCCTCGACACCCGCGTGCAGCCGAAGGGACCGCCGGAACTGAAGGAAGCGGGCACAGCCTTCAACACCATGGCCGATCGCATGACGGACCTGCTCGCCGTCGAACGGGAACTGGTCGCGGACCTGTCCCACCGGCTCCGCACCCCCCTGACCGCCCTGCACCTGGCGGTCGAACGGATCGCGCCGAGCGCCGACACCGGACGCATCCAGACGGCCGTCGCCGAACTGGAGCGGGAGCTCAACGCGATCATCGCCGAGGCTCGCACGCCGCTCGCCGTCCGCCCGATGGGCCGGGCGCTGCGGGGCGAGGAATCGCCCGACGGGCCGCGGGAGGGCGGGGACCATTGCGAGGTCGCCGACGTCGTCCGTCGGCGCGCGGCCTTCTGGGCCGTGCTCGCGGGTCAGCAGGACCGTCCCTGCACTCTGCAGATCACAGACGAGACGACCCCCGTCTGCCTCCCCGAAGCGGACATCACGGCCGTCGTGGACGCGCTCGTGGGCAACGTCTTCCGGTACACTTCCCGGGGCACCGCCCTGGAGGTCACCGTGTGCCGCACCGCCCACACCGTGGAACTGACCGTTCACGACGCCGGCCCCGGCATCGCCGACCCGGACGGTGCCCTCGCCCGCGGCGGGAGTACGGGCTCCACCGGCCTCGGGCTCGACATCGCCCGTCGCGCGGCCCTCGCCGCCCGGGGCGCCGTCCGCATCACGCGCGGCCCCCTGGGCGGTGCCCGCGTGGTGGTCACGTTCCAATTGTCGACGGGCACGGCGCCGGGGCGTCCGCGCTCGCGCCGCAGGGGTCGAAGGGCGGCCGCGGCTCGGACGGCGCCGGGTGCGGCGGGCGACTGACACTTCCACGACCTCCGACTCCTGCCCGATCCCTGTCGCCCTGGCCGGCGCAATCCAGGATCCGGACCAGTCCCGGACCAACCCCGTCAGGAGGCCTCACCGGCTGTCCCCCGGGCAGGGACAGACGCAGCCTGGTCGGTTCGGCGGCCGCCGAGGGTATCGGCCGTGCACCGGGCGGGCCCGGCCTGACCGGGTGCCGGGCGGGTGGACCATGGACCCCCCTCAGCCTGGGATCCGTCCACGTGGAGATGTCAGTGATGGCGTGGATGCAGCCGGAGTGGGTGGCGTCCGGGCCGCTGCCGGTCTTCACCGGTTCGCCGCTGGTCACCCCTGGTAGTCGGGGGCGGATACTCGCCCCGCCGAGCCACGCCCACCGATGCCACTCGATCCCGGGCCGGCGGCCGGTCCGACGGCCGTCGGCTCCTGCATCAGGCCGGACCGTACGCAGCCGACAGCTCGCTGCTCGTCCGCTCCGTCAAGGCGTGGGCCTGGCGGACGGTGCGGGCCGATCAGCAGTGCGTGCCCCTGGGTCGGTACGTTCCGTGCCCGGGCCGCCCGCTCGCCCGCCGTTCGGGCCGGTGCTAGACATGGACTATGGCCGGATTCCTCGGCCGCCTGCGCTCCGCGTTGAGCGTCCGCACCGTCGCCCGCCAGGTCTTCTCCCTACAGGCGGCGATCGTGGTGCTCCTCGTCGTGGCCGCCGTGGTTGCTCTCGTACTGCAGTCCCGGGCGGACAGCGAGCGGGAAGCGCGCAACCGGTCCCTCGCCGTGGCCGAGACCTTCGCCAACGCGCCGGGAATCGAGGAGGCCCTGGCCGGTCCCGACCCGACCGCAGTGCTCCAGCCACGCGCCGAAGAAGCGCGAAAGGCGTCCGGCGTCGACTTTCTCGTGGCGATGACCACGGACGGGATCCGCATCACCCACCCCGATCCGGCACAGATCGGAAGGCAGTACATCGGCACGATCGGCCCTGCTGCGGCAGGCGGGATCGTCAGGGAGACCGTGACCGGCACCCTCGGCCCGTCCACCCGCGCGGTGGTCCCCGTGACCGACGCCGAGGGCGACGTCATCGCTCTGGTGTCCGCGGGGGTCACGCTCGAAGCCGTGAGCGGAGTCGTCGAACATCAGCTGCCCCTGCTGCTCGGTGCCGCGGCGGCCGCGCTGGCGGTCGCCACCTTCGGTACCGCTCTGGTCGGCAGGCGACTGCGCCGCCAGACCCACGGCCTGGGTCCCGCCGAGATGACCCGTATGTACGAGCACCACGACGCGGTGCTGCACGCCGTGCGCGAGGGCGTTCTGATCCTCGACGGCGACGGTCGGCTGGTGCTGGCCAACGACGAGGCACGCAGGCTGCTCGGTCTGGGCCCGGACGCGGAGGGCCTGCTCGTCCGTGAGCTGGGCCTCGCCCCGGACATAGCCCGGCTGTTGGCTTCCGGGCGTTCGGCCACCGACGAGGTGCACCTGACCGGGGACCGGCTGCTGGCCGTCAACCAGCGGCCGACCGACCCCGGAGGCGGGCCGTCCGGCTGTGTCGCGACGCTGCGGGACACCACCGAGCTGCAGACCGTCACCGGCAGGGCCGATGTGGCGCAGGAACGCCTGAATCTGTTGCTCGACGCCGGATTGGAGATCGGCACCAGCCTCGATGTCGAGCGGACCTCCCAGGAGCTGGCGGACTTCGTCGTCCCCCGGTTCGCGGACTTCGTCACCGTCGACCTGGCCGACCCCGTCCTGCGGGGCGAGGAGCCGTCGGGGGGTGGTTCGGCGATGCGCCGTGTCGCGTTCCGGGGTATCCGCGACGACACACCGCTCTACCCGCCCGGCAAACTGATCCATTTCGTCCCGTCCACCCCGCAGAGCCTCGGCTACGGCTCGGGAGAGACGGTCCTGGAGGCGGACATGACCGCCTTCTCCGGCTGGCAGGCTCAAGACCCCGAACGGGCCCGAGGACTCGTCGAGGCCGGCATCCATTCGATGATCGCGGCTCCGCTGCGCGCCCGCGGAGTCATCCTGGGTGTCGTCACGTTCTGGCGGTCGCGCAAGCCCGAGCCGTTCGAGCACGACGACGTGACACTCGCCGAGCAACTGGGCGCCCGTGCGGCCGTCACCATCGACAACGCCCGCCGCTTCACCCGCGAGCACACCCTGGCGGTCGCCCTGCAGCGCAGCCTGCTCCCCCGGGCCCTGCCGGAGCAGAACGCGCTGGACGTGGCCCACCGCTACCTGCCCGCGCATGCGGGAAGCAGCGGTGTCGGCGGGGACTGGTTCGACGTCATCCCGCTCCCCGGCGCCCGCGTCGCCCTCGTCGTGGGGGACGTGGTCGGCCACGGGCTGCACGCCGCCGCCACCATGGGCCGGCTGCGCACCGCGGTCCACAACTTCTCCTCCCTGGACCTGGCGCCCGACGAACTCCTGTGGCGCCTCGACGAACTGGTCACGCGGATCGACCAGGACGAGAGCGGCGACGGCGCTCCGGTCACGGGCGCCACCTGCCTGTACGCGCTCTACGACCCGGGCACCCAGGTGTGCACGATGGCCCGAGCCGGCCACTTCGAGCCCGTCATCGTGCGCCCCGACGGCAGCGCGGAGTTCGCCGCCGTACCGGGCGGCCCGCCCCTCGGGCTCTCCGGACTCCCGTTCGAGACCACCGAGATTGAGCTCCCCGAGGGCAGCGGCCTCGTTCTCTACACCGACGGTCTCGTGGAGGACCGCACCCGCGACATCGACGAAGGGCTGGAGCTGCTGCGGCGTACCCTGGCTCACCCCGGCCGCACGCCCGAGCAGACCTGCAGCGCGGTTCTGGACGCGTTGCTGCCCGAGCAGCCCTCGGACGACATCGCGCTGGTGGTCGCCCGCACGCGTGCGCTCGGCAGCGCCCGTACTGCCGCCTGGGACGTCGCGTCCGATCCGTCGGCCGTCGGCCAGGTTCGAGCCGCCGTCGCCCGCACGATGGCCGAATGGGGTCTGGAGGAGGAGTCGTTCACCACCGAGCTGATCCTCAGCGAGCTTGTCACCAACGCCATCCGCTACGCCGCCGAGCCCGTCCGCGTACGTCTGATCCGCGATCGCGCCCTGATCTGCGAGGTCTCGGACGGCAGCAGCACCGCTCCGCACCTGCGGCGCGCGGCGACCACCGACGAGGGTGGACGGGGCCTGTTCCTGGTGGCCCAGTTCGCCGACCGCTGGGGCACCCGCTACACCGCGGACGGCAAGGTCATCTGGACCGAACAGCCACTTCTCGCCGGCACGTCGGACAAGGACCGGTGATGATCGGAGGCGCCTACGGCCGTTGGCCGCCCCGGCTCCCCACGTCCGCCTGTACGGGCACCCACGTCGGCCGTCGATCTTGATCATCACCCCATCCTTGGCCAGCGCTTCCGGACCAGTCACGCCGTCGTCCGTCCACTCCTTGCCTGCGTTGACGACACCGCCCGACTCCGGCCACCTCCGCGATGAACGATCCGCAGTCCCGGTCACCGGCCCTTGACCCCGGGCCGGGCGACGAGTCCTGTCAGGCGGTTACCTGGCGATGAGAACGAGGGTGGCGCGGCCGTGGAGGCGGTATACGGTTCCCGCACCGCCGATCAGCGCCTCGCTGCCCGGCTGGGCGATCTGGTTCGCGCCTTCGGCCCAGGTGGCGGTGTCGGTGACGCGGTACCAGTTCTTCCCCGCGCCGGGCGAGGGGAGGGTGAAGTCGACGTCTTCGGACCAGCCGTTGTAGCCGACGTAGATCGCGCTGTTCGGGTCGCCGAGTTCAGTCCCGTCGTAGCGCCAGGCGAGAGCGTGGTTGTTCGCGTTGCCCCAGTAGGTGCCATCGGGTGCGCTGCCGGCCGGAGTGAACCAGTCGAGCTGGCCCATGCCGTTGCCGTTGCCGTCGGCGGCGCTGTAGAAGCCCGCCGGGCGCAGCGCGGGATGTGCCTTGCGGAAGGCGATCAGGCGCTGGGAGTAGGTGCGGAAGGCGCTCTGGTCCGTGGTCCATGAGGTGGTGAGCCAGTTGGCGGAGGAGTCCAGGTTGTAGGGGTTGTTGTTGCAGTTGACCGTGCGCAGGTACTCGTCGCCGCCGGTCATCATCGGTGTGCCGGCCGACAGCATCAGCAGGGCGAGGCCGTTGCGGGCGGCCTTGCGCTGGTCGGCCGCGTTGCCTGCCTGGTCCCAGGACAGGTTGCCGTCGGATCCACCGTCGGACGGTCCGTACGGCCAGGACTGGTTGTTGCTCTTCGTATTGCAGCGGTAGAGGTCGGCGAGCGTGAAACCGTCGTGCGCGACGACGAAGTTGACGGAGTTCCAGGGGGCGCGGCCGTTCGGCTGGTAGAGGTCCGAGGAGCCGGCGAGGCGGGTGGCGAGGTCGCTGGGGGTGACATTCTCGTTGCCCATGGCGTTCTGGTCGCGGCGTACGGTGTCACGGAACTTGTCGTTCCATTCGGACCAGCCGACGGGGAAGTTGCCGACCTGATAGGTGCCGTTGCCCAGGGCCCAGGGTTCTGCTATCCAGTCGGTCCCGGCGCCGCCCGCGGCCGGACGGGGCGGCATGAGGGCGGTGATGCGGTTGAGTGCGGTGTTGGGGTCGGTGCGGCTGTACTGGAAGCAGCCGTGCTGGCAGGTGTTGCCGAGCACGGGTGCGAGGTCGAAGCGGAAGCCGTCGACGCCGAGCGTGTTCCTCCAGTGGGCGAGCGAGTCGGTGATCAGGTTCCGAGTGACGGGGTTGTAGGTGTTGAGGTTGCCGTTCACGCCGGTGTTGTCCCAGGACGCCTGCATGTCGCCGGTCAGCGAGTAGTAGGTGGGGTTGTCCAGGCCGCGCATGTTGAACAGGCTGTAGGTGTTCTTGTCGCCGGCGTTCCACGGTCCGCCCTCGGCGGCGTGGTTGTAGACCACGTCCGCGAAGACCTTGATCCCCGCGTCGTGGTAGGCCCGCACCATCTCCTTGAATTCGCGGGTCGGGCCTCCGGCGCCCTTGTCCGCGGCGTAGCGGCGGTCCGGGGCGAAGAAGTTCAGCGTCTCGTAGCCCCAGTAGTTGTCGCCCGCGGTCCCGGTGGCATCGGTGTCGTTGGTGTCGTTCTGCGTCTCCTGCAAGGGGAGGAACTCCACCGCCGTGACCCCGAGCGCCGCGAGGTCGGCGGCCTTCAGCCCGGCACCCTTGTACGTGCCCCGGTAGGCAGCCGGCACGGAGGGGTCGTTCTTTGTCAGGCCACGGACGTGCACCTCGTAGACGACGTCGTCCTTCAAGGCCCGGGTCGGCTTGCTTCCGGTGCTCGTCGCGTCGGCCGCCAGCACGATGCCCTTGGGTGCCCGGGTCCCGTTGTCCACCGTGCGATAGGACGAGCCGGTGCCGTAGACGGTCTTCGACGGGCCGTTCGGGGTGAGCGGGTCGTGGCTGAGCTCCAGGGCGTAGGGGTCGGTCAGCAGCTTGTTCGGGTTGAAGCGGTTGCCGGCCGTGTCCACGTCTGTCATGAAGCCCGCGGACGAGCCCTTCGTCCACGCAGGATCGTAGGGCCAGTTGGGACCCCAGGCCCGGTAGCCGTAGTAGACCGGGCCGGTGATGCCGTACGGCTGTCGGATCGTGGTGACAGGCACGGTCGCGGACCAGACTCCGGTCGCGGAGTCCTTGGTGAGGGTGAGCGCGGCGGCCTCCTGGGCTCCGGTCGCCGCGCCGTAGAGGTACAGCTCGATGCGTGTCGCGCGGGAGGAGTAGATCCGGAAATCGACGTTGGTCGCCGTCGCGTCGTAGCGAGCGCCGAGAGGGTCGCCTGCCGCGGCCGCGGCAGGCGTGGCGAGCGGAGCGGGCGCCACGGACGCGACGAGAGCGGCGAGGGCCGCGACACCGACGGCCGCGACACGCAGTCCGAAACGGCGCCCGCTCGGGGTGCGGGCAGGGGGGAACGAGGGCACGGCGACTCCTGGAGGCAGACGAAGGCAAGCCCCGGCGCCGTCCCGACACCGATGACTGAAAAGCGTTGCTGAATCTTGCGGCAACGTAGTGCAGGCACCTGCGCTCGTAAAGACTCTGAACACAAGCCCCGGCGACTGGGCCCAGGAGGTCGGCCAACGGCTGGAAGCGGGTATCCGTTCTCTGCGGATGAGGTTCGATCAGCGGCACGGTGAACCGGTACCGGCTCGAAGAGGCCGTACGGCACGTACTGCGGGATCTCGCCGTGCGCGGCCCAGGCCAGGCCGCCACCTCGTCAACACTCGCGATGGCCGCCTCGCCGCCGACAGGTCGGCATGCGGTGTAGTGGATCTCCCGGCCCGTCATGGGGTGAACCCGTCGTCCGAGCACACTCTGCGCGGTCACCAGGAGCCAGGAGGCCACGAGCAGGTCGGCTGCATCTGCACAAGCCCAAGGCACATGGAATACGCCTACAACGCCGTCATCATCGGCGAAGTCCTCGTACGCCCGAGAGGACCGGTGGATCGCACACCCCGAAGAGAGCCACGACTCCCAACTACGCGACCTCCCACCACACCGATACCTCTGATACGCCCTGAACACCTACCGCGTACTCGCCACCAGAGGCACCCGAGGAACCCGCTTCCACTCCACCGACGCGATCACCCAGAACCACTTCCGGACACTGGTCCCCCCACAAGATCAGTGAACCCGACCCCGTTCACCGGACGGGTGATCCGGATCCCGTGGGCGGCGGAAGGTGATCACTCGCCGGCGGATGGGTCTGAGTCCGCTGTCGGCAAAAGCCCCAGGAGGACCCAACGGCGGCCTGCCAGCATGACCCGACGAGCAAGCAGACTGCAGTACGCCGACTCGACCTGGGCTCCTTCGTCCGGCCGGCATCGGAAGCCGGTGGCTCGCAGCCGCGAGTTGAACCCGTCCTCGCCTATCTCGTGCGCCGCGACGAGGGACTGATCCTCTTCGACACCGGTGTCGGCACTGCCGACCCAGAGACGGAAGCCCGCTACCGCCCCCACCGCAGGCCACTCGAGGCAGCCCTCTCGGCCGCAGGAGTCACCCTCACGGACATCTCCCTCATCGTGAACTGCCACCTCCATTTCGACCACTGCGGCGGGAATCCCCTGCTCGCCGGCAAGCCCGTCCTCGTGCAGTCCGCGGAGCTGGCCACCGCCCGCCGAGGCGGCTACACCATCGACGAACTCGTCGACTTCCCCGGCGCCACCTACAAGGAGATCACCGGAGAAGCCGAGGTCTGGCCGGGAATCTGGATCATCCCCACCCCCGGGCATACCGCCGGGCACCAGTCGCTCGTGATCCGACAGAACGACGGCACCGTGGTCCTCGCCGGCCAGGCCCACGACTTCGCATCCCATTTCGCCTCGGACCACCTGGCCCGCCAGGCCATCCTCCACGGCCTCCAACCGCCGCTTCCCACCTACCAGCCATGGCTGGAACGACTCACCGAATTCGACCCCCGCCGAGTCCTCTTCGCACACGACTC
This sequence comes from Streptomyces venezuelae, assembly GCF_008642375.1. Taxonomy (NCBI): domain Bacteria; kingdom Bacillati; phylum Actinomycetota; class Actinomycetes; order Kitasatosporales; family Streptomycetaceae; genus Streptomyces; species Streptomyces venezuelae. The sequence continues at coordinate 55,420 of NZ_CP029194.1, forward strand.
CTCCGTCTGGGAACCACCCCAGCACAGCGGTTGATGCCAGCCACCCTCACTGGCGAAGCGAGGGAAACGCATGAATGACATCGGAGGGGGCCACCCGCGGCCTCATGGTGCCCGCTGGACGAGAAGAGCAGCGCCCCAGCGCAGCCAGGACTGCTGGGTGCGGCAAAGGGATCGGCTGTCAGCCAAGCGGCGAGGGGCCGGCGCGACATGCCCCGGACGTCGTTACGGCACCCGGTCATCGCTGCGGACCGGTCACCTCGCGGCCGGGCTACGAGGTCGGTCGCGGTGAGCCCTCCAAGCGGCGAGCGCTTCGGTACGACTGCCAGCTGGATGCTCGGCATGCCAGTCACGCAGGAAGCGGTTGAGCTCGAACTGCGCGCCGATCTCTTGAAGCTGGGCAGCGGTCCGGCGGGTGGCGTGCCAGTGGGCGATGGCGTCGGCCAGGGTGCGCCCTGCGCTTTCGGCAACAAACGCTCGCATGTACGCATCGAAGTGGAAGCCCGGGCCGATCTCCCGGCGGAAGTACTCGCGCAGCACCTGACTGCACCGCTGACCCTCGGGAATCACGGTGGAGCCGTTCACCGGCGCGGCAAGCTGGTGGCCGGCGCTGCGCGTCCGGGACGGCGCGGCCGCCGGGGCGACGCCGTCCAAGGCGGCCCGCAGCCGCTCCGTCAGCGCCACCTTCCCACCGCTCCGCGACACCCCGATCTCCCGGGCGAGTACGGTCAGCTCGGCCAGCGTCCAGTACCAGCGAGCCAGCTCGTCCCCGCTCAACGCCGTACTCAGCTCCGGTCGCTTCTCAGCACCCGCGTTCGAACTCATGTCCCCATGATAGGTGGCCCGTCTTATCAGGTACTGCAGAGACAAGGCTGCTGACCTGCGGGCTGACAGGTTGTGCCGAGACCCAGGACATCCAGCCCGACGAGACGAACGTGCGCGGAAGCCGCATCGCTTCAGAGAAGCCGACGAACCCAGCGTGCACAGCCACTTGCACGCCGAGGAGAAGCCCAACATCTTCGGCTGGTCTCTCGATCAGGAGGTGCTGGACTTCCTCGCCGCCACTGGAGCGTTCCTGGGCGTCGACGAGTACGACCCGACGGGCTAAGCACGTTCACTTGTACCGCCTTGTACAGATTGACGTGTACGCCGACACGCGGTCCTTGGAGATGACAGCGGCTCGGATGTCGGGACGCCAGGTCGGCCACTGAAGGGCGGGCCACTGTTCGCCGTCCTTGCAGCGGCGTCCCTGCGGGCGCTCGCGGAGCTTGCCGACGCCACCCTTGGCCGTGGCCTTGATCGCGGACAGGAGGGCGGCCAGCGCCGGGAGACCGTCCCCGATGCCCTCGACAGCCTTGCCGCCCAGATCTCCTGACCACACTTCTTGCCGTTTCAGGAATCTGGAGAACCGATGTCTCGAGTGACGAAAGGCGACCGTGCCCATCATCACGCCCGAACGGGCCTATGTTAGATCTTTAGCTTATGTGCTAAATATCTAACATGACAGAAGCTCAGGATGAGGCCGGGGCCTTCCGCGCACTCGCTGATCCGACGAGGCGCCAGATCCTTGAGGACCTCAGAGGTGGCGAGCTCGCGGCAGGCGAGATCGCGAGCAGGTTCGCGATCAGCGCGCCGTCCATTTCACGGCATCTCGGCGTGCTCAAAGGAGCGGGACTGGTCACCGAGCGCCGGGACGGCAACCGGATCCTCTACACACTGGCCGAGGACCGCCTGGCCACCTGCATCGGTCGGTTTCTCAGCGCCGTCTGCCCCGAGCAGATCGTCCTGCGCCACACCAAATGGCGCCCCGGAGCGCAGAGCGAGGGATCATGAGGCAACCGCGTCTGTCCAGCGTCGTTGAACGACGGCTTCTGGTGAACTACCGGGTCGCCCCGGAAGCCGCGGCACGCCTGCTTCCCCAGCCGCTGCGCCCGCAACTGGTGCACGGCCACGCGGTCGCGGGCATCTGCCTACTGCGGCTGGGAGGTGTCCGGCCGGTCTGGGCCCCCAAGGTGTTCGGGCTGCGGAGCGAGAACGCGGCGCATCGGATCGCCGTCGAATGGGACGGACCGGACGGCGTCGAGACCGGCGTCTACATCCCGCGTCGCGATACCGCCTCGCGACTCAATGTCTGGGCCGGAGGCCGCGTCTTCCCCGGCGAACACGGCCGCGCCGATTTCGAGGTGCACGAGACACCCGGCCAGGTGCGTGTCGCCTTCGCGACGTGGGACGGCGACACCCGGGTGGACGTCACCGTCGAGCCGTCCGCCGACCTGCGGGGCAGCAAGCTCTTCGCCGATCTCGCCGAGGCCTCCCTCTTCTTTCAAGACGGGGCAAAGGGCTACTCGGCCACCAGGTCCGGCCGCCACCTGGACGGCATGGAACTGCACACCGACGCCTGGCACGTGGAAGCCGGCCGGGTTCGCTCCGCCACGTCGTCCTTCTTCGACGACCCGGACCGCTTCCCGCCAGGGAGCGCAACCCTGGACTGCGCTCTGGTCATGCGCAACGTTCCCGCCAGCTGGCGCCCGCTCCCGACGATGGCCGCCAACCGAAGCGCTCGACTCGCCAGGTGAAGCGCTCCTTACCTTGTCGGCGGGTTGATTCTGGTCCTTCGTACGATCGGGAGACCCAGGGACCTGGGCGCGGCTGAAAGCTCGGGCCGACGGGTTCGAATCGGGTCTGCCCTACCGAGGTCCACCGGTCCCAGGCGCGCTTGCGCATGGTCGGGGAGTCGGCGTCGGCCATGTCCTTGACCGGGTCGTCCACGATGGCGATGTGTGCGCCGCGTCCGGTGAGGCCGCCGCCGATGGTGTCGAAGCGGTTGGAGCGGCCTGGCTGCCGGGCTTGAGATGGAAGCCGAGGTCATCGACCCAGGTGTGGATGGCGTCTCGGATCCATCGGCCGTGGTCGTCGGCGACGTCGGCAGAGAAACTGGCGATCATCATGCGGCGTCGCGATCGCACACCCCCGCCGCAGACGTTGCCGCCCGAACTCCGCCTGAAGCTGCACGAGGCCGGCGGCCGGTGACCCACACGTTCCACTCCGACGCCGCTGAGAAGATCCTCGACGACCGCGAACACCCGGGTCTCCCCTGCAAGCCACGCTGCCGCCGCTAAGGGCTTGGAACGAAGAGCCTGCGTCGATCTTCCGGCGGAATGAATACGACTACTCAGACGGCCGGAGGCCACCGGCCAGCAAGGTATCGGCAGGCGATCGATACTCCTCCCAAAGCCCCTGCTCACCGCCGCACTCGGCAGCGTCGTCGTCCCCATCGGCACCCAAAGCGCCCACGCCACCACCCCTCACACCGCCACCACCACTGCCGCCTCCGCCCCCTCGGCGCACGCCGAGGGGTTGGTAGCCGACCTCGTCGGCGACGAGAATGCTTGGCCGCAGGTAGGTGCCGAGCTTGTTCCTCGGACGGTCGGCGGCTTCGGCGGTTGAGAGGTTGCGGACCATGTCGTCGAGGCTGGTGAAGTGGATCGAATGGCCGGCCCGGCAGGCAGCGACCGCGAGAGCGACGGCGATGTGTGTCTTGCCGACCCCGGGCGGCCCGAGCAGAGCGGCGTTCGCCTTGCCGTCGACGAACGAGAGGGTGGCGAGGTCCTTGAGCTTGCGCGGGTCGAGGGCGGGCTGGAAGGAGACGTCGTACTCGTCGCGTGTCTTGTGGTGTGGCAGCCGGGAGAGCCGAACCGCAGGCCCCGGCGGAAGCGGCGGTCGTCGCGGACGGCAGGCTCCTCTGGCAGCACCATGTCGAGGAAGTCGAGGCAGCCCATCTTGCCCTCGTTGACCCGCCGCGTGTACTCGTTGATCGTTTTGGCCAGGCGGGGCAGGCCGAGCTTGCCGGCCGTATTGCGGATGCGGGTGGAGACCAGCTCGCTCAAGACGCTTCCCTCGTGCCCGGACGGGTGGTGAAGGGACGTGTGCGACCGGCCGGGCAGAACGTGGTCACGGACGATGAGGACCTGCCGTTCGACATGGCCCTTGCCGGTAGGCCGGTAGGCGGCCAGGACGTCGATATCGAAGTCGAAATGGCCGGCGAAACCGACCGCTTCCGGATGCAGCGGGACCCCTCGTCGCCCCAGTCGACCTGAGCCTGGGCGCCGGGGATGACCGCCTTCCGCCGCCTCTCACCGACCAAGCAGCGGAGAGCAGCAGGTCTCAAGGCATCAGTAACTGTCCCCTTCATCCGTACGCGGGTGGGGACGCTCATGTGTACGCCGACACCGTCAGCCACGCGACATCGCAACCGAGCCCCGACTCCACCCAGCCGGCATCCGACCTGCCGACCACAGCAGCAAGGGCCCCGCAACCAGAGGCCCCGCCCCGAGAAGTCGTTGCCATACCGATCATGGAGTCTGTCGATCGGGCGGTATCCGGGGAAAATCCAGGGGAGCGGACGGCCGTGCGCTGCTACGGTCGGGCGCTATGAGCTGGCTTCCCGATGACTTCGTCCATCCTGTCCTGGTGCCCCTGCCGGGCGGTGGTCATCACCTGCGGCCGATCCGGGAGGCGGACACTCCGCTCGATTATCCGGCTGTGATGGGTTCGCGTGAGCGGCTGTGGACGATCTTCGGCCCGGCCTGGGGCTGGCCCGCGGCCACCATGACCTACGAGGCCGACCAGGCCGACCTGTTGCGGCACGAGAAGGAGATCGCCGCACACCAGTCTTTCAACTACGCGCTGTTCGACGCGGCGGAGACAGCTCTGCTCGGCTGCGTCTACATCGACCCACCGGAGAAGGCCGGCGCGGACGGCGAGATCTCCTGGTGGGTGGTGGACGAACTGGTGGGCAGCAAGGTCGAGCAGGCCCTCGACGAGCTGGTGCCGCAGTGGATCGCCGCCGACTGGCCGTTCGAGCAGCCGCGTTTCCTCGGCCGAGAGGTCTCCTGGTCGGACTGGCTCGCCCTGCCGGAACACCCCGACGCGTAAGTAGCTTTTGTCTTCATGCTCTGCGGACTTGGTGCCCGATCGGCCGTCTCGATCGGGTGGTTGTCGGGTTCTCGGCGCATGCGAGGAGAGCCTCCTGAACAGCTCGCTGGTGTCGAGTCACCGAGTGTCATGAGGCCCTGGTGTCACAGTTTGGGTGTCGATGCCCGTGCAGTGCACCGCGGGTACTCGGGAGTACGCCTGTCTGGCTCATCGGTCCGGAAACGTCCGGCAATCGGCTGCGAGAGCGTCGGTATCCGAGCGACATGACGGACGCGGTGCGGGTGGTGCTGCGGCCGTGCGGCAGGTGACGGGTCGGATGCAGGGCCGAGGCGGGCAGGTCCGGGAGAGGGCAGGGCACGATGCCCTGCCGATGGCTGGGGTGATTGATTCGCAGTCGGTCAAGGCGGATGCCGTGGTCGCCGCCGGCCCACGGTCTTCGACGGCGGCAAGCTGGTCAACGGACGCAAGCGGCACGTCGTGGTCGACCCCCTCGACCCATTGCTGGCGTGATGGTCACCGCTGCGGATGTGGGCGATCGCGCCGCTGCCCGCATCCTGCTGGAACCGGTGGCTGCCGCTTACCATCGCCTGGCCCTGGTCTGGGCCGACGGGTGGCTGCACCGCCACTCCTGCCATTCCTCCTCAGCCGCGGCCAACTCGGCCTGAATACGGCCGGCCTCCTCACGCAGGCCATCGACCCGACGCCGAGCAACCAGCTCGTGCTGTTCCAGTAGTCCAACGACTGAAGGCATTCAAGACCTCCCGGCGAACGACGATCTGACAGGCCACTACTCCCACGGGTCCATCGCACCAATCCGCAACCAGCGGAAACACGCCAATCACACCGGGAAAGGCAACAGTTCTTCAGGCGCGGTGAAGAGGATGTGCGTGTTGTGCAGGCACGTACGCCGGCCACGGTGTCGTCTTTGGGGGGCTGGACGCCCGTCCCGACAGGGGCCGCGCGGGCGGCGGCGTAGGCGTCGATGGGGTCGGATTTGCCGATGCGGCGACGTTCGGGCCGGTCGGGCCGGTTGACTTCGACGACCAGGTACCCGTGTGAGCGGGCGGCGCTGGTGAAGCCCGGCTCCGTAAGACGAGGTGCCTTCCACGCCGACCGCGATCACCGGGCCGTAGGCGTTCAGGAAGGCCAGGGCCGCCGCATATCCCGCGGTGGTGGTGGTGAACTCGGCGTCCGCGATGTGGTCTCCGTTGGCACTGAGCCTTTTCCATCCTCAGTCTGAGCTGGCCAGGTGCGGGCAGAGGATGGCTTGGACCGGGTTGGTGATGCGGGTGGTCGAGCATCGGAGCTTGCGCGGGAGTCGCCAGGTCTTGAGGGTGGCGACGGCCTGTTCGGCCAGGGCTCGGATCTTCGCGTGGGAGCGGTCGACTGTCTTCTGCCCGGGCGGACAGCGTCTCCCACGGTCCGGACCGCCTCCGCAAGAGTTGGGGCGCGGGCAGCCAGGAGGTCCACGGCTTCGGTGACGTACCGATAGGCGGTGGTGGTCCCGATGCCGTATCCGCCCGCGAGCTGGGTATACGGGTGTCCGTTGCGGAGATGGGCGAGTGCGAGCCAAGGCCTGCCGCCCCGCATTCAGGCGTCTCCACCGGGTACCGGGGCTCCTTGCGGCGCCGGCGGAGCCGGTCCGACAGGCAGCGCAGGGCAGAACTGGACACGTCGACGCCGGACGGGTAGCAAGCGTGCCAAGCCTCAGGTGGAGAGCTGTTTCTTGGTCGAAAACCCATCTACCAGTGGCTTCACCTGTCTGTAAGCCCAACCGCTAAACCCGGCAGCCCGGTTGGAAAGCCCTCACTCACCCTCAGGGAACTGATCAGCCGGCCAAGTCCTGAGGCGTTCCGCTTGTTGCGCTTTGCGCAGGGCCGCCGACCATCTGTCCCATTCCGTCGAGCACGGCAGCACGCACATCACCGACAGCAACCGCACCTTGTTCCACTCTGCGATTGATCGCCCGAAAATGGAGTCACCGTCTTTGACGCATACATGCCAGTCTGCTCTGCGGCGCCATGTCTTCGATCGCGGACGCGGTCGGGGCGTCGACATTGGGGGAACTACATGTTACGAGCAGCCAGACCCATGGTCGGACTGGTCGGCCTCATGCTGATGCTGATGGGGCTGACGGTGCCGCAAGCTGCTGCCGATCCGCTGCGCGGCACAGACCCTAAGACCGCTGTCGCCCAGCACGACGAAGCGGTGTACGTCGTGCAGGAACGAGAGGACGGCACCGTCTACACCGCCATCTACGAGCCTGCCGCAGGTGTCACGCCCGATGAGCTGAGGGCGTCACTGCGGCGCCAAGGCATCCGCGGTGTGCAGGACGCAGAACCGACAGCCACAGCCGGCCTCGGGACACTCGGCTGTTCCCCGATCGTCGGAACCGCGTCCGCGCTGTGCGGTGCCAAGTGGTCCTACGGTGCCTACAACGACCCGCAGGTGTACTTCCTCGACCACACCAGCGACAGTTGGCCGGTGAGCGACGCCCAGGTCGACTGGTACCAGGCGCCCGGCATCGACGCCTACTACCGCTGGTACACAGCCGGCTGCCCCAGCGGCCGCCACTGCGTGCACACCTACAGCGGAAGCTACGGAACCGACTGGTACGGCCAGACCTCGTACACCACCTCCGGCGGGTACTTCGTGGACGGTTCAGTCGTCGTGAGGCTCAACGATCAGGTTACGCCGAACACCTACGCGGCACGGCGCAGCGTCGCGTGCCATGAGATGGGCCACGCACTGGGGCTGGATCACAACGGGTCGACCAACAGCTGCATGTCGGTTCCCGAGTTCCCGCAGCACCCGTCGTCCCAGGACTTCTCGGTGCTGAACCTGCTCTACCCGAAGGCCGGCACCTGACAGACCTGACGTGCTGCCCCCAGCCCAGTGCCGAGCTGGGGGCAGCACAGTGCGGGTCAGTGAGCGCTTTCCAGCATCGCTCTGAGCTGGCCAGATGCAGGGCCGGCGCGGCTGGGACCAGGCTTGTGATGCGGGTGGTCGAGCACCGGAGCTTGCGGAGAGGTCGCCAGGACTTGAGGGTGGCGACGGCTTGGTCGACGAGGGCTCGGATCTTGGCATGGGACCGGTTGACGGCCTTCTCGCCTGGGGAAAGCGTCTCCCACCGGCCCCAGTGCGGGACACGGGCAGGACCCCCGGCACCCCGGTAGCCCTTGCCGGCCCAGCAGGTGACGCCGGCGTCCGCGAGAGCGGTGATGTGCCGTGCCGGCAGGCGGCCTGTCATCGTGCACGGCCCCCGGGGAGGGCAGGTGAGGCCCACAGCAACCGGCCGGAGGGATCGGCCAGGACCTGCACGTTCATCCTGTACTTCTTGTGCTGGAGCAAGAAGGCTTGTCCGCAGCGATCCGGTCGATCGGCAGCAGGGTCCCGTCCAGCAGCACGAACGCCTTCGTCGACGCGGTCCGTGCCGCGTCCGCGCCACTGGGCGCGAGCGTGGCTGCCGCGACTGCCGCGTCGAAATCCACGTCGTAGAAGTACTCGCCGTCGCGGAAGGCACCATCGAGCGCCCCAACGGCATTCAGCGCCTCGCCCTCCCAGTGACGCACCACGGCTTTGACCGGCCGCGATATCCAACCGCGTACCAGAAAACATCTGTAGGCGTTAGCCCTGCGCTCGTGGTCCTTAGAACTCATCTCATTTGGTGGTCCGTTGTAGCAGATGAGGGTGTAGGGGGGCCGGTATAGGCGAGGAATCGCTCGACCTTGCGTTCGTGACGGAGGTGGAGTCGGCGACGGTCAGCGAGTCAGGCCCGTTGTCGGTTCGATGCGAGCCGCTGCGACGTCTCCGAGGTCCTTGCGGCGTCGGGGATTGCCGGCGGATAAGGGCAGACTGGTCCCTCGGTGATCAGATGGATCACCGAGACCCAGCGGCAGAATGGAACGGCGGCCTGTCACTGACGGACGGCAGTGGATGGATTCCCCGCACAGACAGATACCGGCGACGCTCACAGGCTGTCAGGCAGTCGGAGCGCTGCGACTATCAGTACAAGGGGGGAAGAACAGTGATCGAGAACCATCTCGCAAGGGCAGTGCTCTCCGCCATCATGAGACGGATCGGTCACCCCTACCGGAGGGCCGTCCGGACGCCGTTCCCCGTCGTGCTCGACGCCTCCGGCGCGCAGGAGGCGCTGCGGACCAGCCTCGGCCGGGAGGCGCAGGTCCGTGCCGCGATCGACGCACTCCCGGTCGAGCCCACCGACTCGCCGTACTCGCCGTTCGGCGCGATCGCGTCCGACCCCAGTTACGACGGCGACCCGGCCCTCGTCGAGCCCTCTCCGTTCTTCACCACTTTGCACGGATATGTGCAATGCCAAGGAGCTTTGATGACCCCTTGCGAGACGACCCGGCGCACCCTCGCCCCCGGCGGCCGGACGATCACGGTGGCGCTCAGAGGGCGATGAGCTCTCGTAGGAACTCACGAGCTTGGTCGAGGGGAACGGTTGGGCTGTAGCCACTCGCGAGCACCTGATTGAACGGGCCCGAGAGCTGGGTGACCCCACGTGACCCTCGGCCCGCCCAGTGGTGCTGAATCCTCGTCGCCGCGAGAAGTGACCTTTCGAGGACGGGAATCAGCATGGCGCGGACATCTTGGCCAACCACGTCGATGCCGATCACGAGGACTGCGGCGACGGTGTCGGGCTTCGCGAGGAACCGCAGCATCTTGTCGACGTTGTACGCCTTCGGCGCGGAAGCGCGGTCCAGCAGCTTGGTCTTGATGTCGATGGAGAGCAGAACGTTCGCGTACCGACGCTCAAGATCGTCGAGCCGGTGCGCGGATCCACCTCCCGTGATGAGTTGCTCGATCTCGTTGCCGCGAAGGTTGACGTTGTCGAGCGCGGCGAGCCTGAGGATGGACTGGCGATGTTGCGTCACTGTGGTGACGAGGTCTTGGCCGATGGCAGCGAAGTCCTCAGAGGCCAAAGCCGCTGCAGCGCGGTTCGGGGCCGCCAGAATCAGTGCCTGATCGTCGGTGCTGGGGTAGAAGCGGACGTCCCGCGGGACGATGGCATTGGTCGCCTCGACGAGGCGCTCGACGTTGTCATCCCAGGTGAACGCGGCGTGGAGTGCGAACAGTGCGCCGAAGTTGGCCGGGATGTTGGACAGTTCGTCGTACTCCCGGAGGATGTCGCTGCCGTTGAAGCTCCCGCGAACGTGGCCGATCCGAAGGTCCCTCGAGCTGTGGCTCACCTTCTTCAACATCGTCGAGTTGGCAAGCAGGAAGTCCAGTCGATCTCGACGAACGACGACGACGATGAACGGAGCCTGGTCGTGTTGCTGCAACGCCGAGAGGGACAAGATCGTGTTTGAGAAGGAGCCCGCCTGCGCCTCTGTGAACCGGAGTGCATAGCCGTCGCCAACAAGCACGCTCCGAACGCGCCTTGGCGCGAAGGCGCCAATGAACGCTGCTTGCAGTTCCTGCTTGCGGGCACTCTGGTCGGACCTCTTGTATGTGACGAGGAAGTCCAGCGCCTCGTGCAACTCGCCATCGCGCACTCGCGGGTCTCGGCCGCTGTCCGGCATATCTACACCTGTCACGACGCCTGGTAGTAGTTACGGATGGTTGCAGCCGTGCGCTTTCGGCGCTCGACGAGGAGGATCTGTCCGCGGTACGGCGGCGAAGCGGGAACGTCGATCACCGCCACATTGTCACTGGACACACCGACACGGCGCTAGCACCACGCCAGCCTGCACGACCTGCTGCCAGCCCTCGCCACCTTCCGCGGGTGAAGGGCCCCTTCGATAGGGTGACCGTCATCGCCGCAGCCATCCTCACCTTGGAACGTCAACGCTGATGATTCTCATTGCCGTTCCAGGGTGAGGGCAGTTTGGCATTGGCCGTCATCCAGTTGGGCACCGGCTCACGACCAGACAAGTCGACCTTCGGTGAACCGACAGACCGGGTAGCTTCCATCGGCGATCTTCGTCAGCGTCTCCGCCACGGAGTCGAAATACTGGGCCATCGACTCGTACTCGCCCGTAACCGTGGGGCCACCCACGAACCAGCTGCCGACGCGCCCGTCCCGCACATCGATGAACTTTCCCATCCACCCGTCCTGGTCCGACAGGAACGGGATCCACTCGTTACGCCAGAACGGGTAGTCCGGCTGGTCCGGAGGGTCGAATCCACAGGACGTGGAGCGGTTCGCGTAGAGCCTCTCCATCGCCCGGATACCCAGAAAGAAGCTTCCCTCGTCGGGGAACCCGTCGAAGCCGCAACACTGCACTTCGTCGTCGAAGTCTTCCTCCGGCAGATCCAGATTGTTCTGCAACAGCCACGTCCGCAGGTCCCCATGCAGGGAGATCCCCATCCGTTCCTCGGCTGCCGCGAGCATCTGTTCCGTAGCGGGCCCTGGCAGATCCGCGTGATCGGCCGGCGCGTGCTCCCGAAGAAGACTCATCACACGCGACCAACTCTCAGCCACACTCATCGTCCTCTGCCCTCTCTACAGGGATGTCTCCGTCCGACTACGCCCCTGTGGAGGTCGAGAAGTACCGGCCGGAGAACCGTGCAGGGATGGTACTTCGAGCGTGCGTTCCCTCCCTCTCCACGGTCATCTTCCGCCCCGAAGCGCGGGGTCGGACCCTCAGCAAAGTGACCGCCCTTGCCGGACTCCACCTCACCGCCATCTTCATCTGGTCAGCGAGGTGATCCGAAAGAAACGTCCTAAAGCGTGTTGCAGAAGGTTGTGTCTAGGCAGGTCAGGGCCGGGTTCGGCGCCGTTCTGGTCATGCGGCGAGGGCTAGGTTGTGCATGTGGGCGACGGCTTGGACCGCGTGGTGGAGGCCGTTGCCGCGCTGGCGGCAGTCGCGGAGGATCTTGTAGTGCTTCATGCGGGCGAAGGCGTGCTCGACGCGGGCCCTGACTTTGCGGTGTTCGGCGTTGTCCTCTTCCTCGCCTGGCAACAAGGCTCGTCCGGGGCGTTTGCGGTGCGGGACGACAAGGCCGGTTTTGATGTAGGCACCGTCGGCCAGCACGGTCACGCCTTCGCAGTGCCGGGCCAGGTCGGAGTCCCGCCACGCTTTCGCATCGGCGGTGTTGCCCGGAACAGGCCGGGCCGCGGCGATCACGAGTTTCGTGTCGGCGTCGATGATGACCTGCACGTTCGCCGAGAACCGGTAGTTGCGCGAGGACGCACCGACCTTCCGGTCGCGGACCGGGATCAGGGTGCCGTCCACGATCCACAACCGCTCGACCGCGTCGGCCGGGCGAGTGGCCGGCTCGATCGCCAGCAGCGGCCGCAGCCGCTGGATGACCCGGCACACCGTCGCCGGCGAGCAGCCGAACAGCGGCGCGAGCTGTCGCATGGTGAGGTTCGTGCGGTAGTACACGGCCACCAGCAGTACCCGCTCCGCCAGCGGCAGACACCACGGCCGGCCACCACCGGGACCGTTCCCGCCGCGCTCCCGGACCACTTTCAGCAGCCGTTCGAACTGCCGCATCCGCAGGCCCGTGAACGTCTCCACCCACAACGGCTCAGCTCTCAACGCCCCACGCATACAAGGGAAATGCCCGCGCTGCAGCCTTCTGCAACACGCTTTAGGGGGTGTCCGCAAAGTCTGTTGGTCGTTAGTCCGTTCGTGGTGCGACGGCATGAACTGACTGATCAGGCCTGGGCGGTTATCGAGCCGCTGCTGGCCCCGCCCCGTATGGGCCGTCCCGTCCGGGATCGACGCCAGGTCCTCAACGGCATCCTGTGGAAGCTGTCCACCGGGGCTGCCTGGCGGGACCTGCCCGAACGTTATGGGCCGTGGAAGACCGTCTATGAACGGTTCCGCCGCTGGTCGGCGGACGGAACCTGGGACCGGCTGCTGGCCCACGTCCAGCAGCACTCGGACGCGATCGGCGAGGTCGACTGGTCGATCGTCTGCGTCGACTCGACGATCGTCCGGGCCCACCAGCACGCCGCAGGGACCCGAGAAGGGGGCCCTGGACCGGTGAGGCACTCGGCCGGTCCCGCGGCGGACTGAGCACCAAGATCCACCTCGCCTGCGACGGCCGCGGCCGTCCACTCGCGTTCACGCTCACCGGCGGGAACGTTAACGACTGCACGCAGTCCGAGCCGGTCATGGCCCGCATCCGCATCGCGCGGTGCGGGCCGGGCAGGCCCCGGACCCGGCCGGATCGGGTGCTCGGGGACAAGGGCTACTCGTCGCGGAAGATCCGCGCCTACCTGCGCAGACGCGGCATCGCCTGCACCATCCCCGAACGCGTCGACCAGATCAGCGGCCGCCGGCGACGCGGCGAGAATCTGTGCCGGCTCGACCGCGCCGTCTACCGGCGCCGCAACGTCGTCGAACGCTGCTTCAACAAGCTCAAACAGAACAAGGCCCTCGCCACCCGCTACGACAAACGAGCCCGCCACTACAAAGCCCTGGTCACCCTCACCTGCCTCCGACTATGGCTCCCCACCTGACTTTGCGGACACGCCCTAGGAGTCGTCCGGCCGATCGTGGTCTCGGCCACTGAGGCATGGCGGGGGCTGCAGCTCGTCGAGGGCATGGCCGGCCCAGATGTCGTGTGCCAGGGTGGCGGTATGGATTGGCAGTCTGAGAGCCCGGAACTCTGGGCGTTTCTGGAGTCCCTGCACGGCGGCGACATCCTGTCCGGCACGGTCGCGGCGATCGAACGGTTCGGGGTCTTCGTGGCCCTGGATGACGGGCCTGCCCATCCGCTCTTCCCCGGTGTCGGGTTCATCGTCATCCCCGAACTGTCCTGGCGGCACATCGACGCCCCCACCGATGTCGTTCACGTAGGCCAGCGTGTCTCGTGCGAGCTCCTCCAGTTCGACACCTACCACGCGGAGGCCAGACTGTCCTTGAAGGCGCTGGAGCCCGACCCCCTGCGGGCTTTCGCCGACCGCACGCCGGTGGGTCAGGAAATCCGCGGGACAGTGGAGAAGACAGTTCCCATCGGCGTCTTCGTCGAGCTCGGAGACGGGATCGTCGGGCTGATCCCCTCCAGAGAGATCGACGGTCGGCCCGCGGTGAGTCCGGTGGAAGACTTCGAGGCCGGAGAGGAGATCACCGTCATCGTCACGGAAATCGACCTGCCGACCCGCCGAATCTTTCTTTCCAGGCCGAAGAACGCCCAGCACGAAGGTGTCGTGCCGGCCACGTGACGGCCAGCGTGCTCCAGCCGTTGATGCGAGCATGGGGCGGGGTGATCTGACTGATGCCGAGTGGGAACGGCTGCGGCCATTCCTGCCGGTCAGCAACCGGCGGTATGGCAGGTGGCGGGATCACCGGCAGGTGATCGACGGGATCCTGCACCGGGTGCGGACCGGAGTGCAGTGGCGTGACCTGCCCGAACGGTTCGGGCCATGGAAGACCGTCTGCGAACGCCACCGCCTGTGGTCGGCCGACGGCACCTGGAAGCGTCTGCGCCTGCTCCAGCAGGTCCAAGCCTCAGCCGATGCAGCGGGTGAGATCGACGGGGACATCTCGGTCGACTCCACCATGTGCAGGCGCATCAGCATGCGGCGGGGGCTCGCGCCGACCCACCGCCGACGTCCGGCTCAAAGGGGGCCGAGGAGCCAGAACATCAGGACGAAGCGCAGTGGCCGAGTCTGCACGCCCGCCTGGTGGAGGTGGTGCTGGAGGTGAGGACCTGGGCCGTTCACGGGGCGGGTTCACCACCAAGCTCCACCTGAGCGCGGACAGCCTCGAAACCTGACAGGGTCGCCGCCGACAAGGCGTACAGCAATGAGCCCGTCCGGATCCACCTGCGGCGCCGGGGCATCCGGCACCCGATCCCCAAGGGCAACACCGTCGAGCGCGCCATCACCAGGCTCAGGCAGCACCGGGCAGTGGCTACCCGCCACGACAAGCGCTGTGACGTCTACCTCGGCACCGCCACCGCCCCAGCTCTCACTATCCGGCTCCGGACATGATCGGCCGGACAAGTCCCAGCCGAGGGACACGGCCGCCCTCCGCCGACCGGTGACTCGGCGTGGCGACGCGGGGGATCGGGAGCGGATCGGTGATGCTCCCTCCGTCGTGGAAGGAGCGCCCGAGGATGCGCAAGCTGCTGGCCGACGCTGCCCACACATTGGTTCCGCCGCGGGGCGACCGGCACGGGCCGCTGCCACCGCTCCTGCTGACGCTGACAGTGGTGACCGGGCTGGTGGACGCGGTCAGCTACCTCGGGCTCGGGGAGGTCTTCGTGGCCAACATGACCGGCAACGTGGTGCTCCTCGGTTTCGCGCTGGCGGGCACCGCGGGGCTCTCCGCGCCCGCCACCGCCGTGTCGACGGCGGCGTTCCTCGTCGGCGCGGTGGCCGGTGGGCGCTTCGGCGGCCGGTTCGCCGGGCACCGCGGGCGACTGCTCGCCTCTGCCATGAGCGTGCAGGCGGTGCTCGTCACGGCGGCCCTCGTCACCGCGGCCCTGGCGGACGACGGGCCGGCCGACCCGGTCCGGTACACCGTGATCGTGCTTCTCGGGCTCGCCATGGGGCTGCAGAACGCGGTCGTCCGGCGCCTCGGTGTCCCCGACCTGACCACGACCGTGGTGACCCAGACGCTGACGGGCCTCGCCTCGGACTCCACCCCCGACTCCGCGCCGAACTCCACTCCGGGCTCCGCTCCGGGCTCCCCCCACGACTCCGCTCCGGACGGCGGGGCCGGGCTCCGGCGCGATCGTCGGATCCTGTCGGTCCTGGCGATCCTCCTCGGCGCCCTCATGGGCGCCCTGCTGCTCCGGGTCTCCCTGACGCTCGTCCTGGGGGTGGCGCTGGCGCTGCTCGCGGCAGCCGTCCTGGTCACGCGTCGTCTGTCGGCCACCGACGCGCCCTGGGTCAGGCCCTGACGTCCCGTACGGGATGACGGCTGAGGATCGAGACGCGGTTGAAGGCGTTGATGGTGATCGCCACCCAGATCACTGCGGAGATCTCGTCGTCGTTCAGGACCTCCCGGGCCAGGGCGTAGGCCCGCTCCTGCGCGAGGGAGTCCGCCGGGTCGGTGGTGGCCTCCGCCAGGGCGAGGGCCGCGCGCTCCCGCGGGGTGAAGAGCTCGGTGTCCCGCCAGGCGGGGAGCACGCCGAGACGCCGGGTCGTCTCCCCGGCGCGGAGCGCCGCCCTGGTGTGCACGTCGAGGCAGGAGGCGCAGCCGTTGATCTGCGAGACACGGAGGTTGACCAGTTCCACCAGGACGCGGTCGAGGCCCGCCTCGGCGGCGGTCGCGCGGACGGCGTCGGCCGTCGCCACCAGGGCCCGGTAGGCCGTGGGACTCTGCTTGTCGAGGTAGACCCGTCGACCGTCCTGGGCCGCTGTCACGTCGTTCACCCTGCGCTCCTTCGACCGACCCGTGCGCATCACGGGCTTCGGGGCTATGATCATCCATACTTGTTGAAAACCAAACTACATTCTCGGTGCACGAGATACGAGAGGGGTCGGGCATGGACGACACGGAGGTGCAGGTCCTCGGTGCCCGGGACGTCCCGCTGGGCGGCCCGCGCGCCATGACCGTACGGCGCACCCTGCCCCAGCGGTCCCGGACGCTGATCGGAGCATGGTGCTTCGCCGACCACTACGGCCCCGACGAGGTCGCCGAGTCCGGCGGAATGGACGTCGCTCCCCACCCGCACACCGGCCTGCAGACCGTGAGCTGGCTGTTCAGCGGCGAGATCGAGCACCGCGACAGCCTGGGCAGTCACGCGTTCGTACGGCCCGGGGAACTGAACCTCATGACCGGCGGCCGCGGCATCAGCCACACCGAGGTCTCCACACCGGGCACCACCGTCCTCCACGGGGTGCAGCTGTGGGTGGCGCTGCCCGGCGCACACCGTCACGCCGACCGCGACTTCCAGCACCACGCCCCGAAGCCGGTGCGGTTCGGGAAGGCGGAACTCCGGGTGTTCCTCGGCTCTATGGCCGGTGAGACCTCCCCCGTCCCCACCTTCACGCCCCTCCTCGGCGCCGAACTCCTCCTCGCCCCCGGCGCCTCGGTCGCCCTTCCCGTCGACCCGGAGTTCGAGCACGGACTGCTCGTCGACGAGGGAACCGTCCGCCTCGGCGGCACCTCGCTGCGCCCGGCCGAGCTCGGCTACGTCCCCACGGGGCACGCCACCCTGACCCTGACGAACGAGTCCGACCACCGCGCGCGGGCGGTCCTCCTGGGCGGCACGCCGTTCGACGAGGAGATCGTCATGTGGTGGAACTTCATCGGCCGCAGTCACGCGGACATCGTCGAGGCCAGGGAGGAATGGGAGCGCGCCTCCGAGCGCTTCGGGCACGTCGACGGCTACCCCGGCGCCCGCCTCCCCGCCCCTGCCCTGCCGAACGCCGCCCTCACTCCCCGGGGAAACCCGCCCCGCGCGTGACCGGCGCCCCGGACCCGGCCCCGATCCCCACCGACCCCCGACGCAGACAAGGCAGATCATGAGCGAGCAGAAGCCCGAGCAGGGAACCGTGCAGGAGACCGGGCGGGAGGGCCGCACCCCCGTCGTCCGCCGCGTCGACCCCCGCCACCGTTACGAGATCCTGGTCGACGACCGGCGCGCCGGCCTCACGGCGTACCGCGACCGCGACGATCGGCGTGTCTTCTTCCACACCGAGATCGACGACGCCTACGCGGGCCAGGGTCTCGCCTCGACCCTGGTCGAGCAGGCCCTGACCGACGTGCGCGCCTCCGGGATGCGGATCGTGCCCGTCTGCCCGTACGTGGCGAAGTTCCTGAAGAAGCACGGGGAGTTCGCCGACATCACCGACCCGGTGACCCCGGAGATCGTCCAGTGGCTGGACGCGCGACTGGGCCGCTGAGCCGAACCGGAGGCCGGGCGCCCTGCCCGGCCACCCGGCCACCCGGGTCGGCCGCCCGCCTCAGCCGGCGACCGGGGCGAGTACCACGAAGTCGGCGTTCGACGGGTCGAGGCAGACGGCGAGCCGGCCGACGCCCTCCGCGTCGTCCGGTCCCATCTGGATGTTTCCGCCGCTCGCGGTGACCTTGGCGACCGCGGCGTCGCAGTCGTCGACGGCGAAGACGGGGTGCCAGTACGGCCGCCCGTGCGCGAGGGCGAGGTCCGCCTCGCTCAGCTGCATGAGGCCGCCGTGCATCCGCTCCTCGGGGAGTCCGGCGGGGGTGATGAGGGAGTACGTACCCCCGCCGCCGGGCAGTTCCGTGTCGCTGAACTGCCAGCCGAAGACGGCGCCGTAGAACTCCTTGGCGGCCGCGGCGTCGCTCGTGTACAGCTCGGTCCAGGACAGTGAACCCGGCTTGTCGACCAGATCGACGCCCTTGTTCGTTCCCGGCTGCCAGACGGCGAACTGTCCGCCCAGCGGGTCACTGTACTGCGCCATGCGGCCCCACTCGTCGAGGTCCATCGGGGCCACCCGGACCGTGCCGCCCGCCTGCTCGACCGCCCGGGTCGTGGCGTCCGCGTCGGTGACGCTGTAGTAGATCATCCAGGCGGAACGGGCGCCCTCCTCGGTGAGCTTGCCGAGCCCGGCGACGATCTTCCCGTCCTTGCGGAACATCCCGCCTTCCATCTCCTCCGACTCCCCCATGGACTCGTACTCCCAGCCGAGCACGCCGCCGTAGAAGGCCGCTGCGGCCCCGACGTCGGGGGCGCCGAGGTCGAGCCAGCAGGGCGAGCCGGGTACGAAGTCAGTGGTGATCATGGTGATGACCTTTCGCAGAGGCGGTACGCCCCCAGGCTCGCACCGGACCCCAGCCCTCGCCCGTCGGCCGCACACGCGCCGCTCCGATGCGGGGCCGCGCGCACCGCTCCGCTCAAGGGCCGCGCGCACCGGTCCGGGCATCGGCCACGCACCCGGGCCGACGACCCCGCCGGGGTGCTTCCCCCCGGCCGTCCCGCCGTCTCCGGGCACCTCGCGGTACCGGCCCGATCAGGGGGACACCCGGTCCTGCAGGGCCGACTGCCAGGCGGGGGCGGGAACGCTCGGCTCGCTCTCCGCGCGGCGGCCTCCCTGGGCGAAGAAGTCGACCAGCGGCAGCAGGGCGGCCCCGACGGTGACCGCCTCGGGGCCGAGCGTGCCCATGCCGACGACGGTCCGGCTGGCCGGGTACCGGAGCGCGTACTCCATCGCGTATCCGGTCACGGTCTCCAGGAATCGGGTGCCGAGCTGGAGCCCGGCCCAGCCCCCCACGAGGATGCGGTCGGGCTGGAAGAGGTTGATCAGGTCGGCGAATCCGGCGCCCAGGTACTCGGCGGTCTCCTCCAGGACGGAGAGCGCGGTCGCGTCGGGGTCCGTCCCGGGGTCGGCGGGGTAGGCGGCGGTGAGCATCGCGGTCAGGGCGGTCTCCTCGTCCGCGCCGGCCGGGGGCTGCCCACCGGCCTCGCACCACCGCGCGAGGAGGGCCTCCGCACCCGCGTACGCCTCCAGGCAGCCCTGGGCGCCGCAGCGGCAGCGCCGGCCCCGGACCCGTACCGTCAGGTGTCCCCATTCGAGCGCCCGGCCGGGCCCCATCGGGTCCGTGAGCACACAGGCGCCCACGCCCGAGCCGAAGAGGACGACGACCGCGCTGCGCGCCCCGCGCCCCGCGCCGAACCACATCTCGGCCTGGCCGAGGGTCTTGGCGCCGTTGTCTATCCAGTAGGGGACGGCCTCGGGCAGGTCCACGGCGGCGCGGAGCAGGCGCTCGAAGGGGACCGCGTCCCAGCCGATGGTCTGGCCGTGCACGACGGCGCCGTCCCCCGCCTCGCGGGAGACGATGCCGGGGACGCCGACGCCGACGCCGATGAGCCGCTCGGCGGGGACGTCCGCGGTACGCAGCACCTCCGCGATGCCCTCACGGAGATGGGCGACGACGAGGTCGACGTCGTAGCGGGCGGTACGGGGTCCCGAGCTCGCCAACGGACGTTCGGTGCGCGCGAGTTCGGTGAGCGTGAGATCGAACAGCTCGATCCTGATGCGGGTTTCGCCGATGTCGACGCCGATCATGAAGCCGCTGGCGGGGGTGATCCGTACGAGGGTGCGGGGGCGTCCGCCGGCGGAGTCGACGCTGCCGGCCTCCTCCACCAGGCCCTCGGCGACGAGCTCCGCGACCACGTTGCTGACCGAACCCGAGCTGAGGCCGGTCGCCGGGCCGAGCATCAGACGGCTCATCGGTCCGTCGAAGTACAGCCTCCGCAGCACTGCGGTTCGGTTCTCGCGCCGCAGGTCACGCACCGTGCGGCCACTTCTCGCGTGCACTTTGGTCCCCGTCTCTGAAGTCGTTCGTTGCAACATACCCGCACTACAAGCCTTGACGCGACCTTCTCACGGGGTTTAACTCACATCCTAAATTAAGCCGATGTTACGGCGGGCGCCCCAGCAGCCCACCGCTTCGGCGTCCCCGTCATCCCCGAAAGGGCCCAGGAGCCATGCGCAGATTCAGAGCCGCTGTCACCGGTGCCGTCTCCCTCTCCCTCGCCTTCACCGCCACCGGTTGTGGTGGCGGTGAAGGGAGCGAGGCGTCGCCGAAGACCCTCACCTACTGGGCCTCCAACCAGGGCTCCAGCCTCGAGGTCGACAAGAAGGTCCTGCAGCCCGAGCTCGACCAGTTCGAGGAGGAGACCGGGATCAAGGTCAAGCTGGAGGTGATCCCGTGGTCCGACCTGCTCAACCGGATCCTCACCGCGACCACCTCCGGCCAGGGCCCCGACATCCTCAACATCGGCAACACCTGGAGCGCCTCGCTCCAGTCCACCGGCGCCCTGCTGCCCTGGGACGCGAAGAACCTGGAGGCGATCGGCGGCAAGGACCGCTTCGTCGACTCCGCGCTCGGCTCCACCGGCGTCCCCGGCAAGGACCCGGCCGCCGTCCCGCTGTACTCCATGGCGTACGCGCTCTACTACAACAAGGCGATGTTCAAGGAGGCCGGCATAACCAAGCCGCCGACCACCTGGGACGAGGTGGCCGCCGCCGGCAAGAAGCTCACCAAGAACGGCAAGGCGGGCATCGGAGTCGAGGGCTCCAACCTCTCCAACAACATCCACCAGGTCTTCGTCCTCGCCAAGCAGCACGGCGCCGACTTCTTCACCGCCGACGGCAAGGCCGACTTCACCTCCGACGGGGCCGTCGCCGCCGTCAAGCAGTACGTCGACCTCATGGCCGCACAGAAGATCGTCGCCCCCGGCAACGCCGAGTACGCCCAGAACCAGTCCCTCAGCGACTTCGCCAAGGACAAGACCGGCATGGTCCTGTGGCAGACGCCGTCGCAGACCTTCGCCTCCCAGGGCATGGGGCCGGATGACTGGGGCGTCGCCCCCGCCCCCGTCCCCTCCGGCAAGCCCGGCACGGGCAAGCAGACCAACTCGATGGTCGCCGGCATCAACATGGCCGTCTTCAAGAACACCAAGAACCTCGACGGCGCGCTGAAGTTCGTGAAGTTCATGACCAGCGACGAGGAGCAGATCCTCCTCAACAAGGCCTACGGCTCGGTCCCGCCGGTCAAGGACGCCCAGAAGGACCCGGTCTTCGCCGACCCCTCGCTCGCCGTCATCCGCGACACCCTCGCCACCAGCGCCGCCGCCCTGCCGCAGGTTCCCGAGGAGTCGCAGTTCGAGACCGTCGTCGGCACCGCGGTCAAGGAGCTGTTCGCCGACGCCGCCGCCGGACGCCCGGTCACCACGGAGTCCGTGCGGGCCAAGCTCGAAAAGGCCCAGCAGCAGATGCCCAAGAAGTAGGCCACATCTCCATGACCCAGACCGCCGTCACTCCCCCGAGTGAGCGCGCGGTGCGCGCGGCCACACCCGGAGGGGCACGCGCACCACGCCGCTCCGGGCGTCGCCGCATCGCACTGCCGTACCTGCTGCTCCTGCCCGCCCTGCTCCTCGAACTCCTCGTCCATCTCGTACCGATGCTCATGGGCATCACCATGAGCTTCAAGGAGCTCACCCAGTTCTCCATCCGGAACTGGTCGGAGGCGCCCTGGTCGGCTCTCGACAACTACACCGTCGCGATCGACTTCGACGCCCCCGTCGGCCAGGCACTGCTCAAGTCCTTCTTCACGACGTGCCTGTTCACCGTTGTCTCCGTGGGGCTGTGCTGGTTCCTCGGGACGGCCGCCGCGATCTCCCTCCAGGAGAACTTCCGGGGCCGGGGCTTCCTGCGGACCCTCTTCCTCGTCCCGTACGCGCTGCCCGTGTACGCCGCCGTCATCACGTGGGCGTTCATGTTCCAGCGGGACAACGGCCTGGTGAACCACGTCCTGCACGACCAGCTGGGCATCGGCGACAGCCCCGCCTTCTGGCTCATCGGCGACAACAGCTTCTGGGCCCTGCTCGTCGTCTCCGTGTGGAAGGGCTGGCCCTTCGCC
This sequence comes from Streptomyces venezuelae, assembly GCF_008642375.1. Taxonomy (NCBI): domain Bacteria; kingdom Bacillati; phylum Actinomycetota; class Actinomycetes; order Kitasatosporales; family Streptomycetaceae; genus Streptomyces; species Streptomyces venezuelae. Next base: position 77,634 of record NZ_CP029194.1, read on the forward strand.
TTCCTCACCGTCATGGCGGGACTGCAGAACATCCCCCGCGACATGTACGAGGCGGCGGCCCTCGACGGCGCCGGCGTGTGGAAGCAGATCCGGCACATCACCCTGCCGTCGCTGCGCTCCGTCAACCAGGTCCTCGTGCTCGTCCTCTTCCTCTGGACGTTCAACGACTTCAACACGCCGTTCGTGCTCTTCGGCAAGGCGGCGCCCGAAGCCGCCGACCTGATCTCGCTCCACATCTACCAGTCGTCCTTCCAGACGTGGAACTTCGGCACCGGTTCGGCCATGTCCGTGCTGCTGCTGCTCTTCCTCCTCGTCGTCACGGGCGTCTACCTCCTGCTCACCACCCGCGGAAGGAAGACCTCCGATGTCTGAGCACGCTTCCCGGCGAGCGGTCCACCGCTCCCCCATGGCGGTACCACGCTCGTTCCTCTGGACGCGGCGGATCTTCCTCACCCTGCTCACCGCCTTCGTGGTGCTGCCGGTGTACGTCATGGTCTCCAGCTCCCTCAAGCCGCTGGAGGACGTCTCGGGCAAGTTCGCGTGGATCCCCTCCGGGCTCACGATCCGCCCGTACTTCGACATCTGGGAGACCGTCCCGCTCGCCGACTACTTCGTGAACTCGATCGTCGTCGCCGGTGCGGCCACAGTGTTCTCGGTGGCCGTCGCGATCTTCGCCGCTTACGCCGTGAGCCGCTACACCTTCCGCGGCAAGCGGGTCTTCACGGTGACGGTGCTGTCCACCCAGATGTTCCCCGGCATCCTCTTCCTGCTGCCGCTCTTCCTCATCTACGTCAACATCGGCAACGCCACCGGGTTCGCCCTGTTCGGCTCCCGCGAAGGTCTCATCCTCACGTATCTGACCTTCTCTCTGCCGTTCTCCATCTGGATGCTGACCGGCTACTTCGACTCGATCCCGCGCGAGCTCGACGAGGCCGCCAAGGTCGACGGCTGTGGCCCGATCAGCGCCCTGTTCCGCGTGATCGTCCCGGCCGCGTCCCCCGGCATCATCGCCGTCGCCGTCTACGCCTTCATGACCGCCTGGGGCGAGGTCCTCTTCGCCTCCGTCATGACCAACGACACCACCCGCACCCTCGCCGTCGGCCTCCAGGGGTACGCCACCCAGAACGACGTCTACTGGAACCAGGTGATGGCCGCCTCCCTCGTGGTGAGCGTCCCCGTCGTCGTCGGCTTCCTCCTCCTCCAGCGCTACCTCGTCGCCGGCCTCACCGCGGGTGCGGTCAAGTGACGTCCTTCTCCACACCGATCACGAAGAGGTTTCCCGTGTCCGAATCCACCGACGCCCGCACCGCGCTCGACCTGGAGGCATTCCCGCCGAACTTCGCCTGGGGCACGGCGACCTCCGCCTACCAGATCGAGGGCGCCGTCGCCGAGGACGGCCGGGCCCCGTCCATCTGGGACACCTTCTCCCGTGTCCCCGGCGCGATCGACAACGGCGACCACGGTGACACCGCCTGCGACCACTACCACCGCTGGCCCGAGGACATCGCCCTGATGAAGGGCTTCGGCACGGACGCCTACCGGCTGTCCGTCGCCTGGCCGCGCGTCGTCCCCGGCGGCGACGGCCCCGTCAACGCCGCCGGGCTCGACTTCTACGACCGGCTCGTCGACGGACTCCTCGACGCCGGGATCACCCCCTCCGTCACCCTCTACCACTGGGACCTCCCGCAGGCCCTCCAGGACCGGGTCGTGGACAGCCACGGCGGCTGGACCGAGCGCGCCACCGCGGAGCACTTCGCCGCGTACGCCTCGGTCGTCGCGGAGCGCATCGGCGACCGGGTCACCCAGTGGGCCACGCTCAACGAGCCGCTCTGCTCGGGCTGGATCGGTCACCTGGAGGGCCGCATGGCGCCCGGTCTGACCGACCTCACGGCCGCCGTCCGCGCCTCGTACCACCTCCTCCTCGGCCACGGCCTCGCCACCGGCGCCATCCGCGCCGCCGCTCCCGGGGCGCAGATCGGCCTGGTCACCAACCACTCCACCATCGAGGCCGCCTCCACCCGGCCCGAGGACATCGCCGCCGCCGCCCGCGCGGACGGCCACACCAACCGCTGGTGGCTCGACCCGGTCCACGGCCGCGGCTTCCCGGTCGACATGCGCGAGCTGTACGGGGTGGAGCTGCCCGAGCGCCCCGGCGACCTGGAGACCATCGCGGCCCCACTGGACTGGCACGGTCTCAACTACTATTTCCCGGTCACCGTCGCGGACGACCCGAGCGGCCCCGTCCCCCACGCCCGTGAGGTGCGCCTGCCGGGAGTGCCCCGCACCGGCATGGACTGGCAGATCGACGCCGGCGGCCTGGAGACCTTCCTGCTGCGGCTCACCGAGGACTACGGCGTACAGAAGCTGTACGTCACCGAGAACGGTTCGGCCTTCCCCGACACGGTCGGCCCGGACGGCGAGGTCCACGACCCGGAGCGCACCCGCTACCTGGAGCAGCACCTCGCGGCCTGCGCCCGCGCCGTGCGCAAGGGCGCCCCGCTCGCCGGCTACTACGCCTGGTCCCTGCTCGACAACTTCGAGTGGGCCTACGGCTACGACAAGCGCTTCGGTCTCGTCCACGTCGACTACGCCACCCAGCGGCGGACCGTGAAGACGAGCGGCCGGAGGTACGCGGACATCATCCGCGCCCACCGGGAGGCGACGGCCGGCTGACGTGACAGCCGTGTCCCGACCGTCGTGAAGGCCGCCCCGCACTGCCGGGGTGGCCTTCCGGAACCCCGGCAGCACCCATTCCTCTCCCCGGCTCCCGCGCAGGAGTGCCCCATGGCCGCCAGTGCCGTTCCCGCCTCTCCCTCCGGACCCGACGACGCCGAGACCTTCGCCGACGGGCGGTTCCGCCAGGTCCTCGGACGGGCGACCGTCGTCCGGGGCACCGCCCTCGGTGGGGGCCACTTCAACTCCGCCCTCCTTCTCGAACTCGCCGACGGACGCCGCCTGGTGCTCAAGACGGCGCCTCCGGCGGACTCCCCCGCCCTCACCCACGAGCGGGGGCTGCTCGGCACCGAGGCGCTCTTCCACCGTCTCGCGGCCGGGGCCCGGGTCTGTCGGCCGCCGACTGGCCCTCCGCGTTCGCCGCCATGCTCCGTGCCGTCCTCGCCGACGCGTCCCGGTTCGGCGTCGCCCTGCCCGCTCCGGCCGAGTTCCTCGGCGAACTGCCCGCCCGCTTCGGCCACCGGCTCGCGGAGGTCCGCCGCCCCGCCCTCGTCCACTTCGACGCCTGGGGGGGAACGTCGTCCTCCGTCGGTCCCCGAACGGCGTTCGCGAAGACGCGGACCGGGCCCCGGACACCGGCGCCTGGCATCTGAACGGCCTCATCGACGGCGAACGCGCCTTCTTCGGCGACCCCTTGGCCGAACTCGTCGGGCTCGACCCGCTCGGCGCGGCCGAGGACGACGCCGGACTGCCGGCCGGCTACCGATCGGTCGCCGCCGGCCTGGCCGTCGACGACGGCGCGCGGGTCCGGCTCGCTCTCTACCGGGTGTACCTCGCGCTGGGGTGATGCGCGTGGAGTCGGTACCGCGGGCCTACGGCGGGGAGTTCGCGGCCTGGCTCGACACCTGGTCCGCCGACCGCGTCACGGAACAACTCGCCGTACTCGACGCCCTGGCGAGCTGAGAAGGGGGCCGTCGGCGGAGGGTCAGGTGGACTCGCGGACGACGAGCACCGGCTCGAACACCTTCGAGGCGGGCCCGGAGCCACCGCCGTCGAGCTCCTCGATCAGGAGTCCGGCCATCGCCGCCGCCATCCGTTCCACGGGCTGGCGCACGGTGGTGAGCTGCGGCCGCGCCTTGCGCGCGGCCGCCGAGTCGTCGAATCCCACCACGGCCACCGTGCCGGGGACGGCCACACCCTGTTCGCGCAGGTACTGGCAGGCGCCCTGGGCCATCAGGTCGTTCGCGGCGAAGACCGCGTCGGTCTCCGGGTGGTCCTTCAGCAGCTTCGCCATGGCCCGGCGGCCGCTGTCGACGGTGAACCGGCCCCGTACGACGGGAACGGACGTCACCCCCCGGGCCGCGAAGACGTCCCGGAAGGCGTCGAGGCGATCGTCGGCCGTGGGGGCGGTGACCGGTGCGGCGATGGTGGCCGGGCGCCGCCGGCCGGTGGCCCACAGGTGTTCGGCCGCCAGTCGGGCGCCGGCGGCGTTGTCGAGGTCGACGTAGCCGCACCGCTCCCCGTCGCGGGGGCTGCCGAAGAGCACCGTGGGGAGGCCCGCCGTCACGAGCATCGCGGGCAGCGGGTCGTCCTGGTCGAGCGGTACCACCAGGGCCCCGTCGGCGCCGCCCTGCCGCAGGTACTCGACGAGTTGGGTCCTGGCCCGTTCCGACTCGGCCACCAGCAGCACCGGCTGGATCCCGCGTTCGCGCAGGACCGGCAGGACACCGTCCACGACCCGCCCGAAGAAGGGGTCGGAGAAGACCCGCGCCGCGAAGGCCTTGCCCGTCGCGGAGAGTACGAGCGCGACGGTTCCGGTGCGCCGTGTCACCAGGGAGCGGGCGGCCTGGTTGGGCGTGTAACCGATCCGGGCGATCGCGTCGCGCACGCTCCGCTGGATGTCGGGAGCCACGTTGCGCACGCCGTTGACGACGCGGGACACCGTCGCACGCGATACTCCCGCCTCACGTGCGACGTCTTCCAGTGTCGGTCCTCGATTCCCCACCTCCGCACCTTAGCGGTGCCGTGTGTCCGCTGGGAGAACAGTCCACGGCATGACCGGAACCATTGAGGTCGACACTTAATGAAAGACAAAAGAAAAGTCATGTCATACGGCTTGACCGTCAACTCGCCCTGGGGGCAAGGTTCCGGAGAGCGCTCTCCCACATTTCCCCCATGTATCCAGAGGAGACCCCATGTCTTCCGTCGGGTCCCCGCCGGCCTTCCGGCGACCCGCCTCAGCCGTCCGACGAGCCACCGTCGGCGCACTCGTCTCGTCGTTGGCGGGCAGCCTGCTCGCACTGGCCCCCGCCACGACGGCACAGGCCGCCCCCACCCTGCTCTCCCAGGGCAAGACGGCCACCGCCTCCTCCACGGAAGGGGGCGCCTTCCCCGCGGGCGCCGCCGTCGACGGCGACCTCACCGGAACCCGCTGGGCCAGCGCCTGGCAGGACTCCCAGTGGATCCAGGTCGACCTCGGCGCGAGCGCCACGCTCAGCCACGCCGTCCTCAACTGGGAGGCCGCGTACGGCAAGAGCTACCAGATCCAGGCCTCCGACAACGGCAGCGACTGGCGGACCGTCACCACCGTCACCGCCGGCGACGGAGGCACGGACAACGTCACCCTCTCGGGCACCGGCCGCTTCGTCCGGATGAACGGCCTCACCCGGGCCACCGGATACGGCTTCTCCCTCTGGGAGTTCCAGGTCTACGGCTCCACCGACACCACCGGCCCGACGCTGCCCGGCGGTGGCGACCTCGGCCCCAACGTGCACGTCATGGACCCGGCCACGCCCGGCATCCAGGCCAAGCTGGACCAGGTCTTCCAGGAGCAGGAGTCGGCCCAGTTCGGCAGCGGCCGGCACGCCTTCCTCTTCAAGCCCGGCACCTACAACGGCCTCAACGCCCAGATCGGGTTCTACACCCAGATAGCCGGCCTCGGGCTTCGCCCCGGCGACACCACCATCAACGGTGACGTGACCGTCGACGCCGGCTGGTTCAACGGCAACGCCACCCAGAACTTCTGGCGCGGCGCCGAGGGCCTCACCCTCAACCCGGTCAACGGCACCAACCGGTGGGCCGTCTCGCAGGCCTCCTCCTTCCGCCGCATGCACGTCAAGGGCGGCCTCAACCTCGCGCCCAACGGCTACGGCTGGGCCAGCGGCGGCTACATCGCCGACTCCAAGATCGACGGCCAGGTCGGCAACTACTCCCAGCAGCAGTGGTACACCCGGGAGAGCACCATCGGCGGCTGGTCCAACAGCGTCTGGAACCAGACCTTCTCGGGCGTCGAGGGCGCTCCGGCCACCTCCTTCCCCGAACCCCGCTACACCACGCTCGACACCACGCCGATCTCCCGCGAGAAGCCGTACCTCTACCTCGACGGCAACGAGTACAAGGTCTTCGCCCCGGCCAAGCGCGTGAACGCCCGCGGCACCAGCTGGGCCAACGGCACCCCGCAGGGCGAGTCGATCCCGCTGAGCCAGTTCTACGTGGTCAGGCTGGGCGCCACCGCCGCCACGATCAACCAGGCACTGGCCCAGGGCCTGCACCTGCTGTTCACGCCGGGCGTCTACCACGTCGACCAGACCATCAACGTGAACCGCGCCAACACCATCGTGCTCGGCCTCGGCCTCGCCACGATCATCCCGGACAACGGCGTCACCGCGATGAAGGTCGCCGACGTCGACGGCGTCCGCCTCGCCGGCTTCCTGATCGACGCCGGCCCGGTCAACTCCCCGACGCTGCTGGAAATCGGACCGCAGAACTCCGGCGCCGACCACGCCGCCAACCCCACCACCGTGCAGGACGTGTACATCCGCATCGGCGGCGCCGGCGCGGGCAAAGCCACCACCAGCATGGTCGTGAACAGCGACGACGCCATCATCGACCACACCTGGGTGTGGCGCGCCGACCACGGCGAGGGCTGGGGCTGGGAGACCAACCGCGCCGACTACGGCGTCCGGGTCAACGGCGACGACGTGCTCGCCACCGGCCTCTTCGTCGAGCACTTCAACAAGTACGACGTCGAGTGGTACGGCGAGCGCGGCCGCACGATCTTCTACCAGAACGAGAAGGCGTACGACGCCCCCAACCAGGCCGCCGTCCAGAACGGCTCGACGAAGGGGTACGCGGCCTACCGGGTCGACGACTCCGTGAACACCCACGAGGCCTGGGGCCTCGGCAGCTACTGCAACTACAACGTGGACCCGACGATCGTCCAGGACCACGGCTTCAAGGCACCCGTCAAGCCCGGGGTGAAGTTCCACAGCCTCCTGGTCGTGTCCCTCGGCGGAATGGGCCACTACAACCACGTCATCAACGACACAGGGGCGTCCACCATCCCCGCCGGCACCTCCACCGTGCCGTCCACCGTCGTCAACTTCCCCTGACGGCCCCGCCGGGACGCGCCCTCCGGCGCGTCCCGGCCCCTCACGGGCGGCGCCCCAGTCCCCGCTGCGCCGCCCGGAAGGCGATCCCCCTCCCTTCCCCCTCCCCTGTTGTCCGCCCAGGAGCCGCCATGACCGCGATCACCGACCCGACGACACCACGGCGCACCCGCCGCCGCGCCCGTACGGCAGGCTCACTCCTCTCCCTGGGTGCCCTGCTCGCCACCTCCGTCGCCTCCACCACGCTGCTGACCGCAGCGCCCGCCACCGCCGCCGAGACCCTGCTCTCCCAGGGGAAGACGGCCACCGCCTCCTCCTCGGAGGGCGCCGCCTGGGGCGCGTCCGCCGCCTTCGACGGCGACCTGACCGGCACCCGCTGGGCGAGTCAGTGGAACGACGCCCAGTGGATCCAGGTCGACCTCGGCAGCAGCAAGGACGTCAGCCGCGTCGTCCTGACCTGGGAGGGCGCCTACGGCAAGGCCTACGACATCCAGCTCTCGGACAACGGCAGCGACTGGCGCACCGTCAAGTCCGTGACCGCCGGCGACGGAGGCACCGACGACCTCGCCGTCAGCGGCACCGGCCGCTACGTGCGCCTCCAGGGCGTCACCCGGGGAACCGGGTACGGCTACTCCCTCTGGGAGTTCCAGGTGTACGGCGGTGGGTCCACGCAGCCCGAGCCCGCAGGCGCCGTCCGAGTGAGCGGGACACAGGGCGACTGGCGGCTGACCGTCGGGGGACAGCCGTTCACGGTCAAGGGCGTCACCTGGGGGCCTGCCATGGCCGACGCCCCCCGCTACATGCCGGACGTGAAGTCCATGGGCGTCAACACGGTCCGCACCTGGGGCACGGACGCCGGAACCAAGCCCCTGCTCGACGCGGCCGCGGCCAACGGCGTCAAGGTGATCAACGGCTTCTGGCTCCAGCCGGGCGGCGGCCCGGGCTCCGGCGGCTGCGTCAACTACGTGACGGACACCGCGTACAAGAGCACCATGCTCACCGAGTTCGCCAAGTGGGTCGACACCTACAGGTCCCACCCGGCCACGCTCATGTGGAACGTCGGCAACGAGTCCGTCCTCGGCCTGCAGAACTGTTACGGCGGCGCCGAGCTGGAGGCCCAGCGCAACGCGTACACGACCTTCGTCAACGACGTCGCCAAGAAGATCCACTCCATCGACCCCGACCACCCCGTGACCTCCACGGACGCGTGGACGGGCGCCTGGCCGTACTACAAGCGGAACGCGCCCGACCTGGACCTGTACTCGATGAACGCGTACGGCGACATCTGCGGGGTCCGGCAGGACTGGGTGGAGGGCGGCTACACCAAGCCCTACATCATCACCGAGACCGGTCCCGCGGGAGAGTGGGAGACTCCCAAGGACGCCAACGGCGTCCCCGAGGAGCCCACCGACGTCCAGAAGGCCGACGGCTACACCCAGGCCTGGAACTGCGTCACCGGCCACCAGGGCGTCGCCCTCGGCGCGACCGCCTTCCACTACGGCATCGAGCACGACTTCGGCGGGGTCTGGTTCAATCTGCTCCCCGACGGCCTGAAGCGCCTCTCGTACTACTCGCTCAAGAAGGCGTACACCGGATCCCTCGCGGGCGACAACACCCCGCCGGTCATCAGCGGCATGACGGTCACCCCCGCCGGATCCGCCCCGGCCGGGGGCGAGTTCACGGTCCGCACCGACGTCAGCGACCCCGACGGTGACCCCGTCACCACCAAGATCCTCCTCAGCGGCAACTACGCCAACGGTGACAAGCGCCTGATCTACGCCCCGTACCGCTCGCTCGGCAACGGCACCTTCGCCGTCACCGCGCCCGAGAAGCTCGGCGTGTGGAAGGTGTACGTCCAGGCCGAGGACGGCCGCGGCAACGTCGGCATCGAGACCACGTCCGTCAAGGTCGTCGCCCCGCCCGTCGCCGGCACCAACATCGCCCTGAACAGGCCCACCACCGCCTCCTCCGCCCAGGCCTCCTACGGCGACTGCCCCTGCCCGGCCGCCAACGCCACCGACGGCAACACCGGCACCCGCTGGGCCAGCGACTGGAGCGACCCGCAGTGGATCCAGGTCGACCTCGGCTCGGCCAAGCCCATCCGCACCCTGCAGCTCGTCTGGGACCCCGCCTACGCCAAGTCCTACGACGTGCAGGTGTCCGACGACGGGAACACCTGGCGGACGATCCACACCACCACCACGGGCAACGGAGACATCGACACCGTCACGACCTCCACCACCGCCCGGTACGTCAAGCTCCGGCTCACCGCGCGCGGCACCGGATGGGGCTACTCCCTCCACGAGTTCGGCGTCTACAGCTGACGACGCCGGCTCCCCCGAACGGGCGCGGCGGGGACCGCCGCAGGACCCGCCGCCCCTGCACCACCGCACGGGAATCCATCACACCAGTCGTGTGGCGTCCCCGCGTTCACGCGAACCCACCCCCATGGGCAGGAGATCCCCATGAGATCGAGTCCGAAGCGACTCCCCGCACTCCTCCTCGGCACGGCCCTCGTCGCCGGCGTCCTCGGCATCGGCACCATCGCCTCCGCCGCGGACACGGACAACGCCGGCCCGCCCACCGTCGCCACGGCGGGCGCCCACGCCGGACACGTCATGGCCGTGTCCACCCAGGCCTCGGGCGACGACGCCGACGGAGACGGCTACATCCCGGCCGTACCCCAGGTCACCGGTGTGACACCGTCCACCGCCACCCCTCCCCCGGCCTACCATCACGAGTTCCAGGCCGGCTGCGCCGTCACCCACACCGCGCCGGACGACCCGATCGTCTACCCGGGCCAGTTCGGCAAGTCCCACGACCACACATTCATGGGCAACACCTCCACCGACGCCGCCAGCACCACCGGCTCGCTCTACGGAGGCAGCACCACCTGCAAGGCACCCGCGGACGCCTCCGCGTACTGGATGCCCTCGCTGTACAAGGGCGACCAGAAGGTCCTGCCCGTCGGCCCGCAGGTCATCTACTACAAGGCGGGCGTCACCGACTACCGGAGTGTGCGGCCCTTCCCCAAGGGTCTGCGGTTCGTCGTCGGCAACCCGATGCAGAGCGCCGAGGAGTTCCGGGCCCACAAGGGCTTCGTCGAGGGCTGGGAATGCGGTGACAGCTTCTTCAACACCGACATCCCGGCGACCTGTCCGGACCGGCCCGACGTACAGCTCAACCTGCGCATGCAGGCGCCCAGTTGCTGGAACGGCCTGTACCTCGACACCCCCGACCACAAGAGCCACATGGCCTACCCGGTGGTCAAGCCCGGCACCAACGACAACATGTGCCCGGCCTCCCACCCGGTCGCCCTGCCGATGATCGAGTTCAAGATGGCATGGCCGGTCAACGGCGACATGTCCCAGGTCCGCCTGGCCAGCGGCCGCGGCTACTCCTTCCACTACGACTTCTTCAACGCGTGGGAGGAGCGCACCCTCAAGGCCCTGGTCGACCACTGCATCGTCGGCGGCCTGCAGTGCGACACCCGGGGCTTCGACCTGTACCGCCCCGAACGCGGAACCGTGCTGAACGCGGACCACCGTCTGCCCTGACCCCCACCCCCGCACGGCCCGGTCGCCCGCGACGGCGTCCGGGCCGTCCTCACGCCCGCGCCCCACCCGTCCGACCGACCTCTCACCTCCGGCCTCAGGAGCAGCCCATGACCGCCCCCGCCCCCTCCGTCACCGCCCGGTACGACGAGCTCATCGACCTCCTGCCGCCGCACTTCCGCTTCGGCGCCGCCACCTCCGCCTTCCAGATCGAGGGAGCCGTCGCCGAGGACGGCCGCACCCCGTCCATCTGGGACACCTTCTGCCGTGTCCCGGGAGCCGTCGACAACGGCGACACCGGCGATCCGGCCTGCGACCACTACCACCGCATGCCGGAGGACGTGGCCCTGCTCGCCTCCCTGGGCCTCGACACGTACCGCTTCTCCGTCTCCTGGTCCCGTGTCCAGCCCCACGGGCGCGGCCCGGGCAACCCCGCGGGACTCGCCTTCTACGACCGTCTCGTCGACGAACTCCTGGCGCGTGAGATCACCCCCTGGCTGACCCTCTACCACTGGGACCTGCCCCAGGAGCTCCAGGACGCGGGGGGTTGGCCGGACCGCGACACCGTGTACCGCTTCGCCGACTACGCGGAACTCGTCCATGAGCGCCTCGGTGACCGCGTCACCCACTGGACCACCCTCAACGAGCCTTTCTGCTCGGCGATCCTCGGCCATGTCGAAGGCGTCCACGCACCGGGCGGACGCTCCCTCGCCGACGGAGTGGCGGCCGTGCACCATCTGCACCTGGCCCACGGCCTCGCGGTCAGGCGGCTGCGTTCCGCCGCCCGCCTCCCGCTCGACCTGGCCGTCACCCACCTCCTGGGCACGAGCAGTCCCGTCACCGACAGCGAGGCCGACCGCGAGGCCACCCGCCGGGCGGACGCCCTCGGGTTCCGCTTCTACCTCGACCCGATCCTGCGCGGCCGGTATCCGCAGGACCTCGTCGACGACCTGGCCGTCCACGGCATCGAGATCCCCGTCCGGGACGGCGACCTGGAGACGATCGCCTCGCCCATCGACACCCTGGGCGTCAACTACTACCGCTCCATGCGCACGTCGGGAGTCGACGAGCGCGGCGCCGCCACCGACGCCCGCGGCATCCCCGTCACCCGCAGCCTGCCGCACGGCGGGCTTCCGGTCACCGGGCTCGGCTGGGAGGTGATGCCGCACGACCTCACCGACCTGCTGCTGCGCATCGCCCGGGACTACCCCGGCACCCCTATGGTGATCACCGAGAGCGGCGCCGCGTACGAGGACCGGCCCGACGCCCACGGCTTCGTCGACGACACCGACCGCACCGCCTACCTCGCCGCCCATCTCGCCGCGGTGGCCCGGGCGCGCGCCGGCGGAGCCGACGTCCGCGGCTACTTCGCCTGGTCGCTCCTGGACAACTTCGAGTGGGCGTACGGCTACGACAAGCGCTTCGGGCTCGTCCGCGTCGACTACACCACCCAGCGCCGCACGCCGAAGCGCAGCGCCCTGTGGCTGCGCGACACGGCCCACCGCGTCCGCGGCGCCGACGGTAGGGTCGCCGCGAGCAAGCGCGCGGGCGAACGCCAGGCCGTCTCTTCCGGATGTGCCGGTCGCGGTCGACGGGAAGCCGGAAGGGACGGCCTCAGGGCTGTCCCTTAATCGATCTTCGAGTCGTCATGGGCAAGGCGGTTGCGGTGCGTGCGCTCACCGCTGTCGGACCAAGGCGAGGTTGTGCAGGCGGGCCATGCCGAGCATGGCTTGGTGGACTCCGTCGCCTGTGAGTCGGCAGTCGCGGAGGACCTTCCAGGTCTTCATCAGGGCGAAGACGTGCTCGACACGGGCCCGGACCTGCTTGTGGGAGCGGTCGTGCTCCTCCTTCCAGGCCGGGAGTTCGGTCCGGCCGTGCTCGCGGCGGTGAGGGATCACAAGTCCCGTGCCCAGACAGCCGCCGTCGGCGATCGTGAGTGTCTTGCCGACGGCGGGTGTGGCGCCGGACTCCTCCCACACCTTGCAGTCGTGGTGGTTGGCGGCCGGCGGCCGGCCAACCACCACGACCAGGCGGGTGCAAGCATCGATCACGACCTGGTGGTTCGTGGAACACCGGTTGCTCTTCGGCCACGGTGTGATCGCGGGAGGGCACGAGGGTGCCGTCCACGAACCGAGCCCGTCCGAGCCGGCTCTCACGACGACAACGACTGCCGGTGGAGCCGTCAGGCGTTGTCGACCGGCAGGACGGCCATCGCCGGCGCCCTCGATCTGCCTGGGCCCCGGCCGGCGGCTGTCGGCCGGGGCCCGCCTCGGTCAGCCGGTCTCACCCCACCAGGCGGGAGACACGCTGAGGTTCCAGAGATCGCCCGCCGCCCACTGGGCGTCGCCGTCCACCCGGACGATGAGCCGCACACCGGACTCGGGGACCCGATAGCGGCGGAAGTCGGTGGCCGTCGCGTCGTCGTCCGGTTCGACCGAGCAGCCCAGATCGTTGATCGCCGCGGTCAGGTCCTCGAAGCGCACCGAAGAGGCGAAGGTGCCGTACGAGCTGCGCAGGGCCGCCGGCACGGCCGACTCCGCGTCCCACCTCAACCGGTGCACCTGCACGCTGATTCCGAAGCAGGGCCAGGAACCCTGCGCCTCCTCGAACGACAGCTCCACGAGCCCGTAGTCCCGGCGCATGAGCCCCGCGTCCACGTCATCGACGTAGCCGGCCCCCAGCCGGTCCGCCCACTCGGCAGGCTCCGTGCCGATGCCCACGCCCAGAACATCGCCGCGAGTGGCCACGTGGGCGTAGAAATCCAGGTCGGACATCTACATCTTCTCCATTGCCTCGATCAGCGCCTGCAGCTCGGCCGTCCGGTCGTTGCTGAAGCGCCACTGCGGGTTACGGCCTTCCTTCATGGCCTTGGCACTGGACTCGAAGACCTCCTTGGCTCCCTTCGTCACCCTGATCATGTCCGCGCGCGTCTTGGGGTCGGACTTGATCGCCGCGACGACGGCATCGACCTGCTTCTGGGTGGCTGTGCCGCGCGACAGGCGGATCGCCTCGCCACGGATGCCGCCCTTGCCGTCCGGACGCAGGGCCACTTCCATGCCGTCCTTCATGTTGACGTGAGCGCCCTTGGTGACCCAGTCCTGGTCCACCTGACCGACATGGTCGATCTCCAGGCTGCACTTGTTCTTCTTGGCATTGTGGACCAGGACGGGCGTGCTTCCGGCAAGCACGTAGTAGGTGTGCAGCCGGGCGACGGTGAGGTTGTGGACCGTCTGCTGCCCGGTGCTCGTCGCGACCGCGGTGACCCGCACCGGCTTGCTCGTGTCGGTCCGCAGCCATGTTCCAGGAGTGAGGTCGACGGCATCGCTCCACACGTCGGGGCCGACGGTGCGGAACGGGTGACGGTCGGTCGCCGTGACGGTGTCCGTGCGGTCGCCTGCGTCGCCGTCGGTGTCCACAGTCAGGGTGACCAGGTGCTTCTCCCCCGAGCCGGTGATCAGGTCGGTCACGGGCTGGGGCTCGGTGAGGCCGGTGTCGGGGTCCGTGGCCAGGACCTCGTCACCTTGGCGTACCGACTCGATGGACACGGCTGCGCCCGTGGCCATCAGGACCCGGGTTCCGGCCGGGAAGCTGTTCCCGTCGACGCTGCCGGCGACGCAGGTGGCCTTGCGGGCGTCCCGCACGTCGTCGCCTGTGAGGGCTTTCTTGCCGGTCTTGAGCCAGCGCAGCACGGCCAGCGCGCCCGTGGCCCGGTCCAGGCCGCTCAGTTCCTCGTCCGTGGCGAGGTCCTTGCCGATGACGGCCTCGACGATGCCCTTGCCGTCCCCGATGCCGGGCAGGAGGTCGAGGAGCAGGCCCATGCGCCGCTGCTGCTCCTCGGCGTCGAGCCCGGAACCGCCGGAGCTCCAGGCGTCCTTGATGTGGGAGAAGTCGAACTCGATGCCGGGCAGCTCACGGAGCTTCTCGGCACCCTTCTTGATGCCCGGGACGTGCTTGTTGAGCTCCTCCATGCCCTTGTTGGCCTGGCCGATGCCCCGGTTCATCTCCTCCATGCCCTTGCTGGCCTGGCCGATGCCCCGGTTCATCTGGTCCAGCGCACCGTTGACCTGGCCCATCGCCTTGTTCATGTCGTCGAGGCCACGGCTCATCTGGCTCAGACCGGCGTTGATCCGGTCGAGATCCTCGCCCATGCCCTTCAGGCCGTTCCGGAGCGAGGTCGCGGCCTTCTGAAACTCCGGATCGCCGACGATGGCCGCGAGTGCGAAGATCACCTGAAGGAATGCGACGGTCACCTCCGCGAGCATCACGATCGTCTGGATGGTCTCGTTGACCTTCGCCAGCCGGTGGTCGACGTCCTTCTGAGCGGCCACGTACGCGGCGCGGATCCGTTTCTCCGCCTCGGCCCGCGTGGCCGGGTCGGCGATCGTGGCCGGGTCCTGCTTGACCGCCTCCTTCAGCTGCTCGAACCCGGCGATCTCCTTGCGCAGGTTCTTGAAATGCTGCTCGGTGTCCTTGTGCAGGTAGTGGATGCCGTACGCGGCAAGGCCCACCCCGGCCCCGACGCGGACGGCCTTGTCGGCGAACTCCCGGTAGCAGGCGGGCTTCTCCAGCAGCGGCTTGGCGCCGCACCCGGAGTACTTGGCGGCGGCCTTCACGATGGCCGCGATGCGCTCGGCCGCGGAGGCCGCCGCCTGACGGTTCTCGATGCCTGTCGCGGCGACTGCGGTCTTCTCCCCCAGGCCCAGGCAGAGAAAGACTGCCAGGAGCGTGAGAAACGCGGCAGCATGCCGCGTCGTACGGTGGTGCATATACGTCCTATGTCGAGGGCCCGCGCATGCGTCACGGCTGGTCGACCGGCGGCACGGACCCAGAGTCCTCGGACGAGAACTCCCCCTTGAATTACCGAACGGTAGCTTAAGGGGTGTCCCATGACTGGGCAGCGCCCTGTTGCCGAGCCCGGATCGGACCGCGTCAGTGGCTGGTGACATGACCGAGAGGTGCTGATCAAGGCTAGGGCGACGAGATCTTCGTCGACGACCTGCACCAGCGCTACGAGACGGCGTGCGAGGAGGACGGTGACGTCCTCGCACTCGAAGAACGCTTCCCGACCGCCAGGCAGAAGTGCGGCCTGGACGACTAACCGGTCGTCTTCGGATGCTCACCCGAGACGCTGCGCACCACGGCGGGCCACCGGTGCCGGGTTCGTACTCCTCTGGAGGGGACGCCCACTCGGCCGAAGAGCGAGATCCGCCGCTACCCCGAATGGCACCGCCACATCACCCTGGCCATGACCGCACACGCCTTGTCGGAGTCGATCTCGACGACGGTGTTGCAGCCGGGTGAGGCGAGGACGAGAGGCAGTGGCTCGCCAGAGTGCGGCCGGGCTCAGAAGTCGCGCCACTTGGTCTGACCGAAGGAGAACACACCGAAAAGGACGAGTCCGACGGCCACGGCGACCAAGAGCCACGGCCCCACGGGTGTCTGGGCGAAGGAGCGGATGGCGTCGTCCATGCCCTTGGACTCCTTCGGGTCGAAGGTGACCGCCGCCTTCAGGCCGAAGTAGCCGACCGCACCGAAGACGAGCCCACGCCCCACACCTCCTGCGATACCCGTCACGTCCATGAACCGCCTCTGGCGCTTCGACATCCGGTCCCAGGTGAGGTGCTTGCGGTACGTGCGCAGTGCCGCCCGGCCCACGATCCACAACCCCGCGCCGAGGAACCCTGCGGCCGCGGCGCCCACCCACCACTGGCCGCCGGGCAGAGCGAGAAGGCGTCCGGTGATGTCCCGCTCTGTCGGTCGGTGGAACCGGCCCCGCTGCCCCGGTCGCCGACCGCGAAGGCCAGGACGAGGAAGGACGAGACTCCGTAGAAGACGAACCGCGCGCCGGACAGGGCGCGTTTGCCCGCGCCGTCGTTCTTGGGTCCCGCCGAGCCGAACAGCGCCTCGGAGAGCCGCCACACGGTCATCCCGGCGAGTCCGACGCCCAGCGCCCAGAGCAGGGCGGCCCCGAAGGGCGTCGCGGCGATCTCGGTGAGGGCCCCGCCCCGGTCGGCCTGCTCGTTCGTGCCCGTCAGGCCGATGCGCACGGCCAGGACTCCGACGAGCAGATACAGCACACCGCGCGCCGCGAAACCCACCCGGGCACCCGTACGTACGACGTCCCCCCGAGCCGCTCGTCTCACGGCGGCCCACGACGACCCGGTTGTGGTCATGTCAGATCCTCCCCTGTGTCCGGACCCCTCGCATGCCCCGACTGCGCGCTTCGAATCAGGAGGCGGGGGCCGCGACAACCCTCACACCCCTTCAACAAGCCGTCCGTCACACCTCTCGGCTCCGGGGAGAGGAGAGCGCACGCTTCACCCACGCCTGAGAACCGACGGCGCCCTCACGGCTGGTGACGAGGGGAATTCGAGAGGTAATAAATAGATGAATACCCTACTGAATTTCCGTCAACAACATTGCCGCGCCTATCTCGATTCGATAACGAGATCTCAGAAAAGGCCTGGACCATTCGCCACTGAAATCCCAACTTGCCTTTTTTACAAGCGTGTTGACTGTTCATCAGATACGCCACCGTAGGTAACGGTCAGATATCTCGGCGGGCATTCCCGTTTGCCCGGATTCTCCACCGCACGCATCTGGCAGGCTTCCGCGCACCCACTCCTCCGACCAAGGATTTGAGGTGCGCATGACTAGACATCGCAGGAAGCGTGAACACCGGCGCAAGAGCCGGAGGTTGATGCTCCTCACCGCCGCAGTGGCGTCGGCGGCGGCGATCGCCGGAGGGGCCGCCTACGCCGGCATCGGGAACGACGCCGGGCCCGGGACCCCCGCGCAGGCGCGCATACCCGCGACGGTTCCCCTCGCGCCGGCCGCCGCCCCGACCCGCGACGAGGAGCCGGAGCCCATCGTGGGCAAGCCGGCCAACGACACCCGGCGCGGCATGGTCTACAACGGACTCAAGGCGGCTCCCCGGGGCGACCGTTGCACGGGCACCTACCGCACCGACGCGGGCCTGTGCACCCACGGGCCCGACGCTCCGCCCAAGGGCGTGGACATCAAGGCGAACGTGCCTCCCGCCGTCACCACCAAGGCCACCGCGGCCGACCCGGCGAAGCCCACGTCCGGGGACGCGGGCTCCGGGAAGGGCGCCGGGAGCCCCCAGGACGCGCCCGCCGCCGACGCCGACGGCGCCAGGACCGGAGCCGCCGCGGCCCCGAAGCCGACCGCGCCGTCCGCCGGCCAGACGGTCGCCGCAGGCCCGGCGGGACAGACCGTCCAGTGCGACGGCGACGGCAGCACCGGCAACCGCGTGCAGGTCGTGTACGTGCACGGCCCGGGCCGCGACCGGTACGCCGAGTACGTCGCCTCGTTCCGCAAGTGGGCGGCCGACGCCGATCTCATCTACGCCATGAGCGCGAAGGAGACCGGCGGCGTACGGCACATCCGCTATGTGACCGCGGCCGACTGCACGCCGACCGTCCTCAACATCGAGCTTCCCTCGTCCGCGCTCTCCGAGTTCAGCGCGACGAACAACGCGCTCGCAGCCAAGGGCCTCGACCGGCGCGACCGCAAGTACATGATCTTCGCGGACACCAACGTCTACTGCGGCATCGGCACGTTCGCCGGTGACGAACGGCCGGGCCAGAACAACCAGAGCAACTTCGGTCCCTCCTACGGTCGTACCGACGCGGGCTGCTGGGGCGGCCACACCGCGGCGCACGAACTGGGACACAACCTCGGCGCGGTCAACAACAGTGCGCCCAACACCAGTCGCGGCGCGCACTGCACGGACGAGTACGACGTCATGTGCTACTCGGACACCCCGTACTACCCGCAGATGCGGTACGTGTGCTCCAACCGGGCGGCCGAGAACATCCTGGATTGCAATCACGACGACTACTTCCACACCAATCCCAAGGCCGGCAGCTACCTGGCCACGCACTGGAACATCGCCGACAACCAGTTCCTGATGCGGTCCACGGGCGGTACCACCCCCAACCCGAACCCCACCCCGACGCCCACCCCCACCCCCAGCCCGACGCCGACCCCGACCCCGACCCCGACCCCGACCAGGCAGCCCACCGGCGGACCGACGCCGACGGTCGGTCAGATCCAGTCCACGGCGGTCGTCGTGAGCTGGCCCAAGGTCGAGGGCGCCGCCTGGTACCAGGTCCTGCTGGACGGCAGGCACCTGACCTGGGTCCAGTCGCAGTCGCTGCGCGTCTACAACCTCCGGCCCGGCACCGAGTACAAGGTCGCCGTCTCGGTCCGCGACCGGTCCGGTCGTGACAGCGGGGCCGGGCGGACGACCACGTTCCGTACGGCAGGAGCGGGCAACGGCACGACCACGCCCGGCACCCGCTACACCCTCGCCAACGCGGGCACCGGCATGGCCGCCGAGGTCTGGGGCGGCCGCTCCGCCGACGGCACGGTGCTCGTCGGAGCGCGGGCCACCGGCTACGCCCAGCAGCAGTGGCTGTTCGACGACGCGGGCAACGGGCTCGTCCGCATCCGATCCGCCGTCTCCGGCAAGTGCCTGCAGACGGGCGGAGCCCCCAGCGCGGGCATGTGGATCGCCCAGCAGACGTGCGGCGGCGCGGCCACGCAGAAGTGGAAGCTGGCCGCCCACGACGGAGCGGTCACCGTGACCGACCCGAGCGGCGGTTACGCCCTGACGGTGAGCGACCGCCCGTACTACGGGAGCTGGCTGCTCGACCTGCGGCGCGCGAACGGTGCCGCGACCCAGGCGTGGACGGTCCAGAAGGCCTCCTGACCCCGACCGGACGACCAGGGCCGGGCAAGCGGCCCCGGTCGTCCGGTCCGACGCCGGTGGACGGTCACCACGACCGTCCACCGGCGCCCCGGCTCTCCGCATTCCGCACGCACCGCATCTCACGCACCTGGAGCACAGCAACGATGCACACACACCATGCTTCCCGTACCCGTACGGGCTTCGGCCTCCTGCTCATGCTCTTCGCCCAGGCCCTGGCCGTGCCGGCCACCGCCCAGGCCCACGGCGACACCGTCAAGGTGGTGGTGACCGGTCAGCGGGACGGCCACGTCACTACCGAGATCACCTGGGAGAACGACGGGGACGCCGTCGAGGAGACCGTCGCCGCCACGGTGAACGCGACCAGCCCCGACGGATCCCGTTCCCTGGGACCGTGGCCCCTGGTCCGCGCCCCCGGCACACGCACCGGCTGGACAACCGCCGAGGTCCTCGCCCCCGGCACCTGGAAGGTCACCGTCAACGTGGGCTTCCCCGCTCTGGGCCACGCCGAACGCGAGGTCCAGGTCCCCGTGGTCGACCCCTCGCCCCCCGCCCCACGCCCGACCCCCACCACGACCACCCCATCCGCCCCGGCGCCCGCCGCGCCCGCCCCCGCCACCTCCGTGCCGGCACCGGCCACCTCCGCGCCGGCACCGTCGCGGACGGACCCGGCCGACGAGCGGGGTGACCGTGCGGCCGGATGGTCCCTCGCGGGCCTGGCCGGCATCGTGCTCGCCGGCACCGCAGCAGGCGTGCTCCTCCGACGGGCCCGCGCCCGCAGACGCTGACGCTCAAGGGGCTGGGCCGTCATCGGCCGGGCCGTCGAACGCACCATGACCCGAGATGCGCCAATGGCGTCGGCCCCGTTCACTGATGTGCATCCGCACGGCCGTGTGAACGGCACGGCGTTCACCTGAGCCGGGTCATCTCGCTTTCGCGACCGTGGCCACGGCCGTCGTGATCCTCGGCTCGGCACGGACGTGCCCCCGTCAACGGCGCCATGGCTGTCGCGCACTCGGATCCCCTTCCGCTGGAGGGCGCCTGGGCCGAGCGTTCGGTCTGGCGAACGACGCACTGGTCCTCAAGGACCGGTCCGCACCCACCGAGTGGCGTTTCCCTCTCGTTCTGAACGGCCTCACGGCCAAGCCGGACGGCCACGGAGGTGTCGTCTTCACCGATGCCTCCGGGCGGCAGCAGGCCACCATGCCGGCGGGTTGGATGGAGGACTCCCGACACACGGAGAACGCCGCCGAAGGCGCCATCTTCTCTGGGGTCACCTACCGCCTGGAGAGCCACGAAGGCCATCAGACGCTGGTCGTCTCCCTCGACCGTAAGTGGCTCGTGGACCCCCAGCGGGTCTACCCCGTCAAGGTCGACCCGTGGGTGACCGGGGTCAAGGCGACCTCCGGCACGTACGTCGAATCGCCCTACAACACCAACGTGGTCCTGCGCCCCGGCCTGGGAGAGCATCCCCCTCGGCAAGGGCGATGGCCTCGGCGGCGCGGTCTGACCATCGCCCCCCACCCCACCGTGCTCCGGCTCGCCGATCTGGTCGGTGAACTCACGCTCACGTCTCGGAGTTCACCGCGTGGTGGAACGACTGTCGCGTCCTGCGCCGTACCCCACCGAGCGAAGCGCGACCACCGTCCCATCGCCGGAGAGCCGCACTTCTCCTATGAGTCCTTCCAGGTCCCGGCGACGCCGAGCAGACGCTGTGCGACTGCACCGTCAATCCTGTCTCCGAGGCGGCCGGTGAACCGGGTCCGCCCGCATGCGCAATGAGAGCGCCACTGCGGCGAGAGGTCACGGCCCCGCGGCCGCCTGTCGCCGTGCAATTTGGACGCCCTCGCCGACGCAGCCCCGTGCCATGCTGAAGTCCGAGGACGGCGTCGCCCCGAGGTGCCGCAGCAGCGCCGCCGATGGTGGGGGGCCGGGTAAGCCCCGTGCCCTGTCGCGACCGGCGTCGTTGAGCCCGGCATGACGATCCTCAACCGCCGTGTCCTCGCCTCCGTCGCTGTCGCCGCCACCGCCGTCCTCTCCTCCGCCGGAGCAGCGTCGGCCGACAGCGTCGGCAACAACCTCCCCGGGATCGGGCTCCTGTCCCAGACCTTCGGCAACGGCGACCAGCAGGACAAGGCCTCCGGCACCCTGCCCACCAACGACGCCCTCAACAACGTCACCATCCCCTAACCTGCGGCTCCTCCCAGCCGTCGTTCTTCTTCCACTCGTGCTCGTGCCGACCACCCAGGACGACCACCGGATCCTCACGGCGGCAGAGAAGCTCACCGATGCCTACTGCACGCCAACAGTGCGCGAAGTGCGACACGGGCACCAGCTCTCCACATCCTCTGCCAGATGCTGACCGAGATCACCTGGCCGGTCGGAACACCCGCAGGTCGCGGACCTCGTACGACATCTCGTCGGTGTCCGCGTCCGGCCCCGGATGGTAACGGCCCGCGCATACCGAGAGGTTGACGATCAGGTAGGCGTGCCAGCTGTGGCCCACGCCACGCCCGTCGGCGAACACTCTCACGTCGTCCAGCCACCACACGACCGAGCGCGCGCCGAACTCCGTCCGCAGCTTCACCCAGCCGCCGGGGCGCACCGAAGGAGAGCGGTGGTAGCGGTGGGCGCCGCGTACGCGGTTCGACAGTTCGAGCAGGTCGGGGTTGTCGGGGTGGTACTCGAAGACATCGATCTCCTGCCCTCCGTCGCGCCAGGTCCAGATCGCGGGCCAGGCCCCGGTCTCCTCGGGAAGGCGCACCCGCGCCTCCAGCGAGTCCCCGGCTTGTACCTGGAATCCCTGGGGGCTCCCCTCGGTCGTCAGCAGACCGGCGTCCCACAGGCCGTCGCTCCGACGGGTCGCCCGGAAGACCCCCGATCTGCTGTAGGCGGGGTCCTCCACCAAGTGGTCCAGTTTGTTGTCCCCCGGATTGACCGGGCCGCCGTCGGGATATGCCCACGAGCGGCCGGCGGTCCATTGCACCGGTGAGCTGAAGTCTGCGGTGAAGACCGGCTCGGGGGAAGGAGACGAGGATGGCATGGAAGGCTCCCCAGATAGGACGACGTGCCGTCAAACGTTCTGCCCTCAGCAGCCACCACCATGCGGAGTACATCACTCCATGTCGAGAACTCGTCACGAAATGGAGTCGACGGCGCCCCTGGCTGCCAGCGTCGCAAGAGCACAGCTCAGACGTTCTTAGGCAGCTGCCGAGCAGAAGAGACGTGAGCGCGCAGCACGGGTCTCGTACGGGGGCGATGCCCGAACCGAGGCCACACAACGGCCACACCTGACGAACAGGTCACCCGGCCCGATCACCAGCACCGCCGAGCTCTTCGATTCCGACCACCCAGACCCTCGCGACAAACCTGCCACGCGACAGGTCGTCTCCACCGCCCAAGCTCGAAGCATGCCGCCCCGCTCCGGTCTGGTCTTCACCTCGAACGACATGCGATACGAGCTACGGGGGCGGGCCCCGACCCCGCCTCCACCCCTACGAACCGGGGTGGCAGACGGTTCGGCCGGGGTGGACGGCGCAGGCGGAGCGTTCCTCCCGTACCTGAGCCGTCACATGGGTATACGGCCCCGTACCAGCCCAGAGCCCAAGGCACGCCGCCAGAGGGGCGGCGCGCTCGGGGCGCGGGCGGTCGCCACGTCCGTCCGGCCGGCTCCGTCTCGGACTCGGGCTCGGGCTCGGGCTCGGGGAACTGGCCCAGGCGTGCAGGCCGCTGAGGCAGCCTCGCCGGCGAGGCCGCCTACCGCTCACCCTGCTGCTCCAGACGCTCCACCGTACGAACGGCCCGCTCGGCAACCCGGCGCGCCTCCCCCAGGGCGCGCTCCGCCGCCTTCACCGCCTTACCGGCCTCCGACGCGGCGGCGGCGGTCTCGGCCTTCGCCTGCCGGGCATGCTGAAGCTCGTCCTCCAGGCGGCGCACCAGGTCGACCGCCTCCGCCACCTTGTCCTCGTCGGTCGTCTGCCTGCTGCGCGCTTCACCGAGCTCCCCCTCGAGCCGGCCGACCTCGGCGACGGCCTCCGCGGCCGTCGTACGAGCGCGCTCGAGGTCGCGTAGACGCGCCGCCCCGCGCTCCGGCTTCGCCTTCGGCTTCGGCTTCGGCTGTTCGGCCGGGGCCGGGCGGGCGGACACCTTGTCCGGGGCGATGACGGCGAAGCCGACCGCGGCCTCGGGCGTCTTCACGAGCCGGCCCGTTGACCACAGTTCGGCGACGTCCAAGTGGGCGAGTACGCCGTGGAGGATCTGCTCGATCTCGTGGAGCACCGTGTCGCTCACCGGCTGCCCGGCCTCCCGGGCCAGAGCGGCCGCGGTCCGGGCGAGCGTGCCGACCAGCTGGTGCTGCCTGCGGCCCGCCGCACGCAGCTGCTCGCCGTCGAGCGTCCGGTGGGCTTCCCTCAGCGTCTCGCCCAGCTCCAGGAACCTCGCGGCCTCGTCCGGCTGCCGGCGGGCCAGCTGGTTCGCGGCCCACGCCGCCAGCGACGGCCGACGCAGCGCCGCGATCGCCTTCGCAGCCACCGTGTCCTTCGCCCTGCGGGCCTCGGCCACGTATGCGTCCCGCGCCGCGGTGAACTCGCCCGGCTTCAGCCCGTACAGCTCCTCGGCAATCTCCTCGACATCCATACCCCGTACTGTCCGCCGACCGCACCAAGCCAACACGACCACACCGACAACTGCACCCCCGGATGCCCCGCCAGGTCACCCACCCGGCCCGAACAGCACCTCGACGCAGACTCCCCGGACCACTACGACGTACGGTCTGAACACGACATCCGACAGACAGAACCCGAAGGGCCGGCCACCCCCAAAGCCCCGAGCGGGGGCGACGGGACCCGATCAGAGGACACCGGGCTGTCGCGACGGCACAGGCGAGCTCCACCGGCAAGGTCCCCGACGCCCTGGGAGTCCTGGCACCCGGGGGGTTGGATCAGCGACGGCAGACGAGTGCGGCGGGGACCTGCCGAGCGCGGTTGCGCTGCTGCGCTCGGAGACGCTGCGTTCGTCCGCAGCGCGCCGAACGGTCGGGGTGGCACATCTCAGCGGTCGGCGGATCGGGCCGCGGACGCGGTGGACGTCCCGTTCCTGTGGAAGACGGGCGGGGCACTGGCCCGGCCCATGCCGGGAGCTCGCCGGGTCTCGGCCTCGGCGGCACGCAACCGGTCGACAACGTCGACGCGTTCGCCGAAGAAGCCCGTGCCCCCGGGCCGGGGCATCACCCGCCCGGCCGGCACATGTCACCGACCCGGACCCGGCCGCCGGTTTGAGATACCCCAGTCACTATCGGTGCCATTACTCCCCGTCGCGGCCTGACGCCGCAGTACGGGCGCATGGTCGGCGGCACCAGAGGGCCCGCCTGGAAGGGCAGCGAATGGTGATCCTCGCGGCCGGCAGCTTCCCTGCTGCTTCTCACGCTTCTTCTGCGTGGCGGCCGCGGCGAGGACGCGACGGACCACCCGGGGGTGTTCCCGGTGCGGGAGCCGGGAGCCGGTGACGGTGCCCCTGGGGGTGCGGACGGTGCCGGGTGCCGGGGGCGGCGCCGCAGCGGGGCAGGTGATCTTGGCCCAGTCGGTTTCCTTCACGGCTCGGGTGCTGGGGTTCTTGCAGGGCGAGTGGCCGGTGCCGCCGCTGGGGCGCGGCAGGATCGCCTCCGCAGTCCTTGCCTTGAGCAGGGACATAGCGGTCGATCCGCTCCACGACCGAATCCACGGCGGACGCGACCGGGGCAGCGGGCGTGGCGTCGGGATTTGTGCGGGTTGTCGGGCAATGATGGCGCTGTGCGACTTGATCACGTGTCCTATGCGGTGACCCGCGATAGCTTCGTCTCGACCGTCCAGTGGATCGGATCGGCCCTTGGCGCCGGGTTCGTCGACGGAGGCGTGCACCCGCGATTCGGCACCCGCAATTTCATTCTCCCGCTGAGCGGCGGCACCTACGTCGAGGTCGTCACCACGCTCGACCACCCCGCCGCCGACCGCGCACCCTTCGGTCAGGCGGTCGCCCGCCGCGCCGCCGAGGGCGGCGGCTGGCTCGGTTGGGTGGTCTCCGTCGACGACATCGTCCCGGTCGAGGCCCGCCTCGGCCGCACCTCGACCGAGGGCCACCGTGTCCGCCCCGACGGGTTCGACCTGAAGTGGAAGCAGATCGGCCTGCTGGAACTGCTGGAGGACCCGCAACTGCCCTACTTCCTCCAGTGGTTGGTCCCCACCGAGGAGCGCCCGAGCGCGGACCCGCGCACCTCCACCGCCATCCACGGGGTCTCCATCGCCGGCAACGCCGCCTCCATCGCCGAATTCCTCGGCGAACCGGCCGACCACCCCCTCGACCAGATCGACGTCACGTGGGTCGAGGATGAGGAACCGGGTCTGGTCTCGGTCGAGTTCGCCACCGCCCACGGCCCGGTCACGATCTGACC
Source organism: Streptomyces venezuelae (assembly GCF_008642375.1). Taxonomy (NCBI): domain Bacteria; kingdom Bacillati; phylum Actinomycetota; class Actinomycetes; order Kitasatosporales; family Streptomycetaceae; genus Streptomyces; species Streptomyces venezuelae. Next base: position 103,407 of record NZ_CP029194.1, read on the forward strand.
AGGGCCCGACCGCCCCGCGGGAGCAGATGTCCGACGCTCGCGTCGCGTCCGCTCTCGGCATCACCACATCCTGAGCGCTTCGGTCGACGGCACTTCATGGAGCCGACCGCCTCCTTCACCGGCACCTCCCGAGTTCACCCTGCTCGCCGGACGTACCGAGATCGGCACAACCGACCCCACCGTCCTCACCGAGGAAGGCCAGGACCCGCGCCGCCTGCCCCTTGCCGGCCGCAGCCGGCAAATCACCTTCATCGACTGGGCACGCCGCCGCGCCTTCGTCGAAGCCGTCGAGGACGGCGGCATCGCCACATGGCAGAGCGGTGAAGCCCGTGGCCTGTCGTACGCACCGACCCGCGCCATGCGCGACGTCCTCCTCGGTCCTGACCCCCGCGTGCGCCTCACGCGCCGTGCCACCACGGCTCTCGCCGAGCTCCGCATGGACCGCGGACCCCACGAAGTGCACCCCGCAAGCCACGCCGGAGGCACCGCGGTGCTCATGGATCACGACCCGACGCACGCCCTAGTTTCTGTTCAGGGTCCGGGTCATCCCCGCGACGACGGCCGTGGTGAGCATCCAGCCCGCGGCGATCAGCACGTAGGCCAGCCACTGGCTGACGCCGTCTGTCCAGTACCAGGCGGTGCGGTGCCCGAGGCCGCCGATGGGGATGAGCAGGTCGAGGGTGTAGACGAAGGGCTGGAAGGGGGCTCCTTCCCCCGGCTTCACGGGAGAGGGGGAGTGTGCTCTGAAGACCAGCGTGCCGAGCAGGGTCAGCGCGAGAAGCCATACGCCGGCCAGCCATGGCCGGTAGCCGTAGCCGACGGTGACGTCCAGGAGACAGCCCCACAGGCGTCCGGCGGGGTGCAGCGTGCGGCGGCGATGGCGCTGTTTCGCGAGGAGAACCCTGCGCGCGTCGCCGTCGTGGCCGATCTGCCGGTACCTGCCCGCCAGTTGCTCGTACGGCTGTGGGGCGTAGCCGGGATTCCTGCGGACCCATGCCAGGCGGTCCGCGACCTCGTCCTCTCGCGTCGCGCCTTCGCCGGATGCCGCGTCCCCGAAGCGGATGGAGTCGTACGTGAAACCTTCGAGGAGGACGTCCTTCGGCCAGGACCGCTCGCCGTCCTGACACCAAGTGGCGTGCGCGGAGCGGAGATCCACCGCTCCGCAAGGGGGTGCGGCGGTCCTGAAGTCGAAGTCGCCCACGTGCATGGCCGTGCCGACGAGGGCGGTGCCGTCCCCGTTCAGACGCGCTCCCTCGAAGGTCAGCAGGTCCTCGATGCGGGCGCCTCGCAGTCGTACGGTCCCCTGGGCGGTGAACCCCTGCGAGCAGTCCACGGTCGAGGCGACCACATGGCCCGCGGCGAGCGCGGTGCCGCGGGGGTTCTCCAGCCGGGCGCCCTGGAGGAACAGCCCCCCGGGCAGTTGTGCCCCGGGGATGCGGAACCCGCCCCTCGTGGTGAGTCGCTTGGCGAACACGGCACCCTCCATGACGAGTCCGCCGGCGAACACGGCCCATTCCTCAGGGCTCGAGATCATCGCGTCGGTCAGGGTCAACTCCCCTGCCACACGGGCGTTGATGAGGCTGAGGGAGCCGCCTTCGAGCGTCGTGCTCCTGAGGTCCAGCGCGCCCTCGATCCGGGCGAGCCCGGCGTCGATTCCCGGGAGCCGGCTGTTCCGGATCCTGACCGTCCTGGTCGTGGTCCCCCGTAGCCGTACCGCTTCGTCCAGCAGACAGTCCTCGAACCACAGGGTGTGGCCGATCTCGGCTCCGGACAGGTCGAGGAGGCCGGTGATCCGCGCTCCCGTGAGGTGCAGGGCGGAGACGGCACCGGCCCGCTCGTCGTTGGCGCCGAGGAGCAGTGCGGCGATGACGGCCGCCCGGACCGAGTGCTCAGGGGCCCATTCGGTGCCTGCTGTGTGCCCGTTCGCATCGGACGTGGTCGTGCGCAGGCTTACGCGACGCCCCTCGGGGAAGGCATCCCACAGCTCCCGCTCCGACTGGGTCAACTCATCATATGAAAGCACTCGTGCAGAGTAATGAACCCCTCTTTCCCGGCGCCCGAGTTGTCGTCTTCCGGCGAACGAAGGGTGGGGATCGTCGAGCGGTCGATGGTCTCCGCGCGGGCCGTTCCCCGGGAGGAGTACGCCCTCGAGGTCGTCGCGCGGGACACGGACGCGCTCGTCGGCTTCGGGCGGCTCTCGGACGATCCGCATCTGCAGCGCGCGGTGGGTCGCCGTCAAACCCCTGCCGGCTGCCCGGCACCGAGGCGCCCGTCCCCTTGGGCACAGGGTCGACGGTCGCCTCTCTCAGAGAGGCACAACACCGCGCCATGCTCAACCGCCGAACGATCACCGGACTCGCTCCCGCCGCGCTCACGGCGCTCGCCCGGCAGTGGGCCACCCTGGACCCCGTCGACAATGAGACCGGCACGCCCCAGGCGTGGTGCTCGTGGATGAGCACGGCCGACCTGGCCGTCGACACCGGCCGCTGCTCATCGAACCCGGCGAACCCGGACCCGCCCGCCTCCAGATCGCCCAGGGCGTGGCCCTCCTGCCCACCGCCCGCGACAAGACCCGGGCGGTCTTCCTCACCTAGGCGGCCGAGAGCCTCCTACGCCAAGGCGAGATCGACCAAGGCGCTGCCACCGCATACCAGGCACTGCACCTCGCCCAACGGACCGGGGCCTCCCGCTGCATTGGCCAAATCCGTAACCTCGCCCCCGTCTTCCGGAAACACCCCCGCGTCGAAGGCGTCGGCCGCTTCCTCGACTCTGTGCAGTCAACCTGAACCCGATCCCCTGACGATCCACGCCGGCCGCCCGACAGGCTCGTCTCCTGGCACACGATCGGGTCGCCGGCCCGCCCATTCAGACCGGCTCTGCCACGACATCCGCACGAAGAGACCGACCGTCGAGCAACGACACGCCAGCCACTTACGGTGGCGCCCCGATCGGGCAGAAGCGGCGGAGGTGCTTCCGACCGTCCTCCGGCCCGGCGGCACCCCTCACCTGACCCTCGTCAGCACAGCAGAAGATCAACGACAAGCCCGTTCACCTGTACCCACGTGGGCACACTGGCGCGTACGCGGACAGGGCCGGCTTCACGTCATCCCGAGACTGACCACCTGCCACAGCCGGAACGCCGGAAGCAGGCTTGACCGCGACCGACGAATCGCTGGGCGAGTCGATCGCCGGGCGTCGGCACTCGGAGGCCCGGTACCGCAAGTCGAGGCGCCGGTGACTCCGGAGACAGGGACGGTCCGATGGACGGGTTCACGGTGCGGCTGTTGCGGCACGTGGCGGCTCAGGGGGCCATTGGTGAGCTCTCAAGGCCGGCCGCCGCCGGCCACGCGCGCCCATCTGTCAGGCGTCGAAGCGGTGGCGGGACGCCTCGATGTGACCGAGGTACCGGTGGGTCCAGTCGCACAGTCCGTCGATCGTCACCCGCAGGGCCTGGCCCGGCTCGGTGAGGGTGTACTCCACCCGCGGCGGCACGACAGGGTGCACCATCCGCTCGACCAGACCGTAACGCTCCAGCATGCGCAGGTTCTGGGTGAGCATCTTGTGGCTGATGCCCTCGATCTCGTCCCGCACCTCACCGAAGCGCAGGGTGCGATCCCCCAGAGCCTCGATGATCAGGAGCGCCCACTTGTTGGCGACGTCCGAGAAGATCTCCCGCGCCAGGGAGTCCGCGCGCCTGAGGTCTGCTTCGTCGGGCGAGCCCGTGAACTGCTTGGTCACCATCAGGTTCCCCAGTCACCGAAAAGTGCGTTCTTCCATGTCAGCGGACACTCTCCTACGGTTCCTGAGTAACCACAAGAGAGCAAGCGTGTCGTGGGCTTGATGTCAACGGACTCACGGGCGCTCACAACAAGGGAGGCGCGCAGCATGGCCATCACCCTGGTGAACCCGAGCGGATTGCCGGAAGTCGACGCCTACCGGCAGGTGTCGATCGCGACCGGCTCGAAGTTGGTCTTCATCGCCGGACAGGTCGCCTGGGACGTCAACGGGGTCACCGTTGGTAAAGGCGACCTCGCCGCCCAGGTCGAGCAGTGCTACCTCAACGTCGGCGCCGCCCTGGCGGAGGTCGGCGCCTCCTTCGACGACGTGGCGAAGCTGACCATTTACGTCGTCGACTGGACGCCCGGCAAAATGTCCCAGCTCATGGACGGGATCGCCCGGGCAGCCGCGAAGCTCGGGGTCACCCCGGTACCGCCGGGCACACTGCTGGGCGTCGCGGCTCTGGACATCCCCGAGCACCTGGCCGAGATCGAAGCCATCGCCGTGATCGACTGACCATACGCACCCGCCCGTGCGACGGAATTGGCAATACGCTGTCGGGATCGAGCCGACCCTCCGCCCGGGATTCCTGTCGATGTCGCCCTTGGGGGCGAGGGCCTCACCCTGGGATACCTCATTCACGAGGGGACCAGTGGGCACGACGCAATCTGGTGGGCGCGGCCAAGCCAGGCGATGCGGAGAAGGTCGCCGTCCACCCGCACGACTCCCCTTGCGGACCAGGTCGGGCCGATTCCGGGATCGAGCACATCATCGTCCACGCCCTGATGGCTCGTGTTGTGCCAGGCGTGATTCGAGGCTGTCGAGGATGAGGTCGAGGCCGTACTCGAACTCGTCGGTGTAGGAGCAGTCCTGATGCATCGCGTGCTCGGCAATCAGCTCGGCCAGGTGCGGGTAGACGTTGAAGAAGGGATGCTCCTGCCTCTCACCGACGAAGTCTTCGACTCCGGAGGCGGCGTCGAAGGGCTGGTTGAGCTCAGTCGGCACAAAGCCGCAGACGTAGGCGTCGGTCGAGGAGAAGGCGTGTGACGCCGACGCCATCGGGAATCCGTTGCTGCGCAGCAGCCGAGCATGGTGCCGTGGTGCCGGAGCAGGGCCGGGCCCGGGGAGCGGCGCGACTCGACGAGGCCCAGGGCCCAGGGCTGTTCCGACAGCGTGGCGCGGGCCGACGCCGCGCGGTCGGTCATCGCCTGTCGCCACGGCTGCCGGGGCTCTGGCAGCTCCATCCGGGGTGAAGATCCAGTTCGCCAGGGCGTCCCGCAACGTGTCGACGCCGCTGTACAGGTCATCGACCGCGACGGCCTCGCGCAGGTGTGCAGGTGCAACGTCGGCGAGGAACTCGACGTCGAGGCGATGTCGCTCTACCGTCACCTCGCCGGCAAGGTCGTGGCCGTTGGCGCGAGCATCCGTGACATGGCACCGGGTGACGAAGTGTGCGGCATGACCGGAGTGAAACCGGGAGCACATGCCGAGTACGTCGCGGTGCCTGCGAAGAAACTCGCGAGGTAGCCGTACGCGGGAACCACGAAGATGCGGCGGGGTTGCTGTTCGGAGGCTCGACAGCCCTGTTCTTCCTGCGGGACAAGGCATCGGTGGCCGCGGCAAGTCGATACCCGTCAGCGGTGCGTCAGGCGCGATCGGCGCGAACGCGGTCCAGTTGGCGAAGCACTTCGGCACGACCGTCACCGGTGTGACCAGCACGGCGAACGCCGGCCTGGTGACCTACCGGGGAGCCGCACGGGTCATCGACTACACCTGCACCGACTGGCCGGCTTCGCCGATCGCTTCGACGTGGTGCTGGACGCCGTCGGCAACCTTTCGATCGCGGCCGGTCGACGCCTGCTGAGCCCCAAAGGCGTGCTGCTGGCCGTCGCGGGCCTGGGCGGCACCGTCCGCGCCCGCGGCAACGTCGCCGCCGGCTCCACGCCCGAGCGTGTCGAGGACTTCGAGTTCCTCCTGCAACTGGCTGCCGAGGGTGCGTTCACGGTGGTGATCGACCAGATTCCTTCCCATACTTTCGAATCCACGAAGAGGCGGGACGCCTCCGAAGATCCGTCCCGCGTCCCCGTGTAGCCCCGTAGCCGTCCCGCGGGATCAGCCGGTGGCCATGGCCTCGCGCAGACCACGCGGCCGCATGTCCGTCCAGTGCTCCTCCACGTACCGCAGGCAGTTCGCGCGGCTCTCCTCGCCGAACACGACCCGCCAGCCGGCCGGTACCTCGGCGAAGGCGGGCCACAGCGAGTGCTGGTCCTCGTCGTTGACCAGGACGTGGAAGGTGCCGTTCTCGTCGTCGAAGGGATTGGTGCTCATGGACGCCTCCTCGGTTCGTTCGGATGTGATCTCAGGGAGCTCAGTGTCAGGGATGGGTCGGTGACGGCCGACGCGAGCAGGTGCTCGTACGCGCGGGCGATCCGTTCGGCCGTCCCTTGGTCGAACAGGTCGGTGCTGTACCCGAGGGTCCCTTCCAAGGCCCCGGGCCGGCCGTCCGGGTCGCGGTGCGCGGTGACCTCGATGTGCAGGTCGTAGACAGCCGTCCCGGTGTGCACGGCCTCTTCCCACCTGGCCAGTTCCAAGGACGGTTCGGTCGGCTGGTGGGCGTCCCGGAGGGAGAGCATGACTTGGAAGAGGGGGTGGTGGGAGGGGCTGCGGGGCGGGTTGAGCGCGGCGACGAGGTCGGCGAAGGGCAGGTCCTGGTGGGCGTACGCGGCAAGATCCGTCTCACGCACCCGGCCGAGCAGGCCAGCGAAGGTGGGATTGCCACCCGTGTCCGTGCGCAGCACGAGGGTGTTGACGAAATGGCCCACGAGGTCATCGAGGCTGTGGTCCGTACGCCCGGCGACGGGTGTGCCGAGCACGATGTCCGTGCCAGCGCCGAACCGCGTGAGCAGGGCAGCCCACGCCGCGTGCAGGACCATGAAGACGGTCGCGTTGGCCTGCCGCGCGAGGCGCACCACCCGGGCATGCAGGTCAGGTTCCCAGGTGAAGGTGACAAGACCGCCACGGCCCGACGCACGCAGCGGGCGAGGCCGGTCGGTCGGCAGGGCCAACTCCGGCGGGACCCCCCGAAGCTGCCCGGCCCAGTAGGCGAGTTGACGAGTGTGGAGGCTGTCGGGATCGGTGGCGTCACCCACAAGCTCGCGGTGCCACAGCGTGTAGTCACGGTAAGTCACCGGCAAGGGCGACCAATCCGGGGACACACCGACACTCCGCGCCGAATAGGCCTGAGCCAGATCGCGCGCGAGCACATCCGCCGACCAACCATCACACACAATGTGATGCAGCACGAGCAGCAGCACCCGCTCGCCCCGCTCGGTCTCGAACAGCGAGGCACGCATCACCGGCCCCGCCACCAGATCGAACGGCTCACGAGCAGCCACCGCCATGGCGGCCTCCAACTCATCCGCGCGAACCGCCACCACCGGCAACGCCACCGCACCCGGATCCAGCACCACCTGCCGCGGCACACCCCCCTCTTCAGGAAACACAGTCCGCAAACCCTCGTGCCGCTCCACCAGGTCACCCAAAGCCAACCCCAGAACAGCCGGATCAACCGGCCCGCCCGGCCCGCCCAGCCGAAACACGAACGGCACGTTATAGGTGGGGGCAGCCCCGCTCAGCTGGTTGTGGAACCACAGCTGGAACTGGGCAGGAGGCAGCGGGGCAGGATCGGAGCACTCCAGCGGTCGTGGTCGCGGCCGTGCAGCCTGTTCGCCGGAGGCGGCGGCCAGCGCACGCGGCGTCGGTGTCTGGAACAGCGACGTCGGGGACAGGGCGTCGTCGAGTGCTGAGGAGATGCGGCTGACCACCTGTGTCGCAAGCAGCGAGTGCCCGCCCAGGGCGAAGAAGTCGTCCTCGGGATCCACCCGGTCCAGCCCGAGGACGTCGGCGAAGATGCCGCACACGACCTCCTCCCGTGCCGTGCGGGACCCGGACGGCGTGGAGCGGGGACGGTCGGGCCGAGGCAGGGCCGCCCGGTCGATCTTGCCGTTGCCGGTCAACGGCATCCGCGTCAGGGGGACGATGGCGGCCGGCACCAGATAGGGCGGCAGGGTGGTGGACAGACGCGCCCGCAAGGCGTCGGTGTCGACATCGGCCGGCGTGACGTACGCCACCAGACGTGAGCCGAGGTCCTCGTCATGTACGGCGACGACCACCACCTGACCGACGCCCGGGCACGCCCCGAGGACGGCTTCGACCTCGCCCGGCTCGACCCGGAAGCCCCGGATCTTCACCTGGTCGTCGCTTCGGCCCAGCAACTCCAGGGTGCCGTCCGCCGCTCGCCGGGCCAGGTCCCCGGTCCGGTACATACGGGAGCCCGGAGGGCCCGACGGATCGGCCACGAACCGCTGGGCGGTCAGTCCGCGCCGGTCCAGATAGCCACGGGCCAGGCCGGGGCCGGACAGGTACAGCTCACCGGGAGTGTTCGGCGGCGCCGGACGCAGGCTCGCGTCCAGGACCTGCAGCACGGTGCCGTTCACCGCCTCGCCCTCGACCGGGGTACCCGGGCCCGAACGCCAGGCGTACGCGTCGACCGTGCTCTCGGTGGGCCCGTACAGGTCGTGCACGACGAGACCCGCCCCGGTCAGCGTGTTCCGGAGCGACTCGGGCAGCGGCTCGCCGCCCAGGACCACGATCGACGGCCGGTGCGCGGCGTCCAGCAGCCCGGCCGACAGCAGGTGATAGGCGTGCGACGGGGTCGTGTCCAGGACGTCGACCCGGTCGGAACCGATGCGCTCCACCAGCGCGGCCGGGTCGCGCACGGTCTCGCCGTCGAACACCAGCAGCCGATGGCCCGCGAACATCCACAGCAGCGGATCCCAGGACGCGTCGAAGGCGAACGAGGCGGTGTGCGCGACGGTCAGCCGTTCCCTGGGTCCTGTGGGCGGGATACGCCGGCACAGGTGGCTGCGCAGGAGCCCGGCCAGGGCCTGGTGGGTGACGACGACGCCCTTGGGCCGGCCGGTAGACCCCGAGGTGTAGACGACCGTGGCCGGGTGGCGCGGGTCGGGCGGAGCGGCCGGGCCGGCGTCCGGCGGCGGGGCCGCGAGCGCGGCCTCCGTCCCGGGATCGCCCAGGACGAGCCGAGGCGGGCCGGAGGCCACGGCCCGCATGTCCGACCCGCACACCAGCAGCACAGCGCCGCTGTCGGCCAGCAACTCGCGGACCCGGGCCGCGGGCAGCGCGGGATCGACGTAGAGGAACGCCGCTCCCGCCTTCAGCGTCGCCAGCAGGGCGACGACCAGTTCGGCCGAGCGCGGCAGAGACAGGGCGACCACTCGCTCGGGTCCGGCGCCCTTCGCCGTCAGCAACCGGGCCAGCCGGTGCGCCCGTTCATCGAGCCTTCGGTACGTGAGCGTGCCGTCGGGTCCGGTGACGGCTGTCGCGTCGGGGGTCCGGGCCGCCTGTTCCTCGAAGAAGCCATGGACGGTGGCGCCGGAAGCGTCGTCCGCCGGCTCGGATGCGGTGCGGTGCGTGGCGTCGCGACCAGCCGAAGCCGTGTCCGTGCTCGGCAGAGCTATCTCGTCGATGCGCAGGGCGGCGTCGGAGCAGACGGCCTCCAGCAACCGCTCGAGGCCCGTCACCATCCGCGCGGCGGTCTCCCGGGTGAACAGGTCCGCGGCGTACTCCAGGACACCGGTGATCCCGGCGGGGGTGTCGTCGCCGTCGGTCTTCTCGGTCAGCCCGAGCGACAGGTCGAACCGGGCGATACCGAGCCCAGCCAGTTCGGTCTCCACGGGCCAGCCGTCCGGGCTCTGCCGGTGGAGGGAGAGCATGACTTGGAAGAGGGGGTGGTGGGAGGGGCTGCGGGGCGGGTTGAGCGCGGCGACGAGGTCGGCGAAGGGCAGGTCCTGGTGGGCGTACGCGGCAAGATCCGTCTCACGCACCCGGCCGAGCAGGCCAGCGAAGGTGGGATTGCCACCCGTGTCCGTGCGCAGCACGAGGGTGTTGACGAAATGGCCCACGAGGTCATCGAGGCTGTGGTCCGTACGCCCGGCGACGGGTGTGCCGAGCACGATGTCCGTGCCAGCGCCGAACCGCGTGAGCAGGGCAGCCCACGCCGCGTGCAGGACCATGAAGACGGTCGCGTTGGCCTGCCGCGCGAGGCGCACCACCCGGGCATGCAGGTCAGGTTCCCAGGTGAAGGTGACAAGACCGCCACGGCCCGACGCACGCAGCGGGCGAGGCCGGTCGGTCGGCAGGGCCAACTCCGGCGGGACCCCCCGAAGCTGCCCGGCCCAGTAGGCGAGTTGACGAGTGTGGAGGCTGTCGGGATCGGTGGCGTCACCCACAAGCTCGCGGTGCCACAGCGTGTAGTCACGGTAAGTCACCGGCAAGGGCGACCAATCCGGGGACACACCGACACTCCGCGCCGAATAGGCCTGAGCCAGATCGCGCGCGAGCACATCCGCCGACCAACCATCACACACAATGTGATGCAGCACGAGCAGCAGCACCCGCTCGCCCCGCTCGGTCTCGAACAGCGAGGCACGCATCACCGGCCCCGCCACCAGATCGAACGGCTCACGAGCAGCCACCGCCATGGCGGCCTCCAACTCATCCGCGCGAACCGCCACCACCGGCAACGCCACCGCACCCGGATCCAGCACCACCTGCCGCGGCACACCCCCCTCTTCAGGAAACACAGTCCGCAAACCCTCGTGCCGCTCCACCAGGTCACCCAAAGCCAACCCCAGAACAGCCGGATCAACCGGCCCGCCCGGCCCGCCCAGCCGAAACACGAACGGCACGTTGTAGGCAGGGGACTCGCGGTCCATGTCGTACAGGAACCACAGCCTGCGCTGTGCGGAGGACAACGGGAACGCCTGAGGCCGGACGGTGGCCGCCGTCAGCGGCCGTAGACGGGTGGCCGCGCCGAGTCCTGCGGCAAGGTCCGCCGCGGTGGGGGTCTCGAAGACCTGCCGCACCGTCAGCTCGGCCCCGAGTTCGGCGCGGATGCGGCCGACCAGCCGTGTGGCCATGAGGGAGTGGCCGCCGAGCAGGAAGAAGTCCTGGTCGGTGCCTATCCCCGTGATGCCCAGCAGATCCTCCATGATCTGGCAGATCACACGCTCCTCGCGGGTGCGCGGCTCGGCACCGCCTCCTCCCCCCACACGGGTCTCCGGAGCCGGCAGCGAGGACCGGTCGACCTTGCCGTTCGTGGTCAGCGGGAGGCGTTCCAGGACCACGAACGCGGCGGGCACCAGGGGGTCGGGCAGCCAGCGGCGCAGATGGGTCCGCAGTTCGGACGACAGCGCCGCCGTCTCGAACGCGGTTCCCGGCCGGTTGGTGTACGTCCCGAGGGGCTCGTTCCGCTGTCGGGCCGACGGCTCGGGCCGGATCTCGCCGACCTCTGGTGGCACGCCCGAGGCCGGGGCCGGGACACAGACGATGTCCATCCGGCCGTCCTCGGCGTCGGTCGTCCAGGTGGCTGCCGTGGCGTAGCCGAGGGCGTCGGCGATGTCCGCGACATGCTCGGGGTCCACGCCCGGTGATCCGTCGTTCTCCCCCTCGTACACCTCCCTCAGGACGGCGAGGTCCTCGTCGAGACGGGCGTTGGGGACACCGCGGATCCGCAGCCGGGTGGGCCGCCCGGTCGTGATCCTGGTCGCCAGTTCGTCCACGCCCGTGACGTCCCGCCCCCAGTGCAGCACGAGTTCCGGGGCCTCCGCGGGGCTCCGGTCGCCGCCTTCCGTGCGCAGCACGACGTCGTAGCGGTAGCGGCTGAGTTCGTTGTGGTGGCGGGCACGCTTGAGCCGTACGTCCACCTCGGCGATGCCGGGGACGTCCTGCCCCAGCGCGGTGAAGAACTCGGGTGCGACGAGCAGATCCTGCTCGGCCCGCAGGACGCGATCCACGGCTCCGCGCAGGCGTTCCGGCGGAAGCCCGGCACCTCGGCGGCGGACCTCGGCGGCGGTCGTCAGGTGCCGGTGCAGCCGCAGATTGCGTACGTCTCCCACGAACACGGCACCGCCCGGCACCAGAAGGTCGGCACAGCGCCGCAGCACGTCGGCCAGATAGTCGGCGTCGGGGAAGAACTGCGTCACCGAGTTGAGGACGATCGTGTCGAAGAAGCCGGACGGCAGCCCGGAGGTGTCGTCGGCGGACCCGACCGCCAGTTCCACCCGGCCGGCCAGATCCGGCCGGCCTGCCACGTGGTGCCGCAGTGCGGCGATGCCCTCCCGCGACAGGTCCGTGCCCCAGTACGCGGCACAGTGCGGGGCGACCTCGGAGAGGATCAGCCCGCTGCCGACTCCGATCTCCAGCACCCGCCGAGGCCGCAGGGCCCGGATGCGCTCGACCGTGGCCCGCCGCCACTCCTCCATCTCCGCCACGGGGATCGGCTGTCCGTCGTAGGCGCTGTTCCAGCCGCTGAAGTCGCTGCCGAAGGGCCGTTGCGCGGAGTCCCGGTAGGTGTCGTCGAAGACGGACCGCCAGCCGTCGATCCGCCGCTCCCTGCCGGACGAGCGGATCCGGTCGTCGGCGGGTACGACGTAGCCGACCAGTCTCCGGTCGCCCGGACGGTCCTCGCGGACGGTGACCGCCGCCGCCGTGATGTCGGGGTGTGTGACGAGGGCGGCCTCGACCTCGCCCGGTTCGATCCGGAAGCCCCGGATCTTGACCTGCTGATCGGCCCGGCCCAGGTACTCCAGTCGGCCCCCGGGGCCTCGGCGGGCCAGGTCGCCGGTGCGGTACATGCGGCTGCCGGCCGGGCCGGAGGGTTCGGCGACGAACCGGGACGCCGTCAGGCCCGGCCGGCGCAGGTAGCCGCGGGCCAGGCCGGGCCCCGCGACGTACAACTCGCCCACGGCACCGGGCGGCACCGGCCGAAGCCGTTCGTCCAGGAGGTGCACGCGCAGGTCGTCCAGCGGACCGCCGATCGTGCTGGGCGAACCCGGGACGGCCTCGGATGCGCCGAGGACGTGGTGGGTGACGTGGACGGTGGTCTCGGTGATCCCGTACATGTTGACGAGCGCGGGCCGGTCGGGGTGGCGGGCGAACCAGTCGGCCTGCAGGGCCGGGTCGAGGCGCTCCCCGCCGAAGATGACCAGACGCAGGGACGGGGCGATGGCCGTCGCGGTCGGGGACCGGTCCTCACGGTCGAGTTCGTGGAACGCCGAAGGTGTCTGGTTGAGGACCGTCACGCCCTCGGATTCCAGGAGTTCGAGCAGTGCGGCGGGCGACCGTGTGGTGTCCGCCGGTACGACGACGAGCCTGCCGCCGTACAGCAGGGCGCCCCAGATCTCCCACACGGAGAAGTCGAAGGCGTAGGAGTGGAACAGCGTCCACACGTCGTCCGGCCCGAAGCCGAAGGTCCGGTGCGTGGTGGAGAACAGGCGCAGTACGTTGCGGTGCGTGACGGCAACCGCCTTGGGATTGCCGGTGGATCCCGAGGTGTAGATGACGTAGGCGAGGTGGTCGGGCAGGGCGGAGGGTCGCGCGGGGGCCGGTGGCGCCCCCTCCGGGTGGCCGCCCGTGGCCATGACGTCGACGAGGACCAGCTCGCCGTGGCCGGGTTCGCCCCGGTCCTTGGCGAGCGTCGAGTCGGTCACCGTGCACACGGGCAGGGCGTCGGAAAGGATGTACTCCAGCCTGCGGGGCGGCAGTGCGGGGTCGAGGGGCAGATATCCGGCCCCGGTCTTCAGCACGGCCAGGACGGCCACGACGAGGTCGACCGAACGGTGCAGAGCTATCCCCACGAGCTGTTCGGGCCCGGCGCCGGCCGCGGCCAGTCGCGCGGCAAGCCGGTCCGAGCGGTCGTCCAGCTCCGCGTACGTCACTGCCTCGTCGCCGCAGACGACGGCGATCGCCGACGGCCGCTCAGCCCCCCTGGCCCGAAAGAGCTCGTGCAGGGTCTGCGGCCCCTCCGGGCCGCGGACCTCGCTGCCGGCGTCCTGCACGTCAGTGCTCCGCCCGTGCGTCGGCACGTTCCACCACCTCACACAGCAGGGACATGAATTTCTCGGCCACCGAGCGGATCGTCTCCGCCCTGTGGACACGGTGGTTGTACGCCCATTCCACGCGGAGCCGGCCGGCCTCCACCGAGCCGCTGATCATCAGACGGTGGCTGCGCCGTCCGGCCGGACCGCGGTCCGGACCCACCGGGTCCCGCAGAATCCGGAACGGGCCCAGCGAGCCGTCGAACTGGCCCAGGTAGTTGAAGATGACCTCGGCCCGCGGCAGGGCGGCCAGGCGGGCGCGGAGGCCCGGATCGGTGGAGAGGTGACGCAGCACGCCGTAGCCGATACCCCGGTGCGGCACGGCCCGCAGCACCTCCCCGGTCCGGGCCACGTCGTTCGGCGTGGCACCGGTCGTGGCAGGCAGCAGGACCGGGTAGAGCGAGGTGAACCAGCCGACCGTACGGGAGACATCGAGGCCGAGCAGGCCCTCACGGCCGTGGCCTTCGAGATCCACGAGCACTCTGCGGTGCCCCGACCAGGGGGCCAGGGCACCCGCCAGTGCGGTGAGCAGCACGTCGTCGATGTGGGCGCGGCCGGTGCCGGTGGCCTCGCGGAGCAGCCGGCGGGTCCGCCCCGGGTCCAGCTCGACCACCTCGTAGCGCTCGTCGGCCTCCAGGTCCTCGGCCTGCTCGTGGTCCACGGGCAGCGGGCCGGTCTCGCACCAGGGGAGCTTCAGCCAGTGGTCCGCCTCCGCCGCCACCGCGGGCGAGCCCGCGTGGTCGGCCAGCGCACGCGACCAGGACCGGAAGGAGGCCGTACGGGTGGGCAGCACGATGGGTTCGCCCCGTTCCGCCTGCTGGTAGGCGGACCACAGGTCCTCCGGCAGGATCCGGCCGGAGATACCGTCCACGACAAGGTGATGCACGATCAACAGCAGACGGTCCGGCACCGCGCCGAGGCCGTCGAAGTGGACCAGCCGCATCAGCGGGCCCTCCTGGAGCGACAGCCGCGCCTGCAGTCGGGCGCCGGCGTCCTCGATGACCGCGGCGTCCGCGGCGGGACCGCGCCCGGTCAGCGCGATCCGGTCCACGGGGACGGTGTCCGCCTCTTCGACGCTGACGACGCGCTGCTGCCACCCGTCGGGGCCGTCGGGGGTGAAGCGGGTGCGCAGGGCGTCGTGATGGGCCAACAGGTGCTGCGCGGCCTGGGCGATCGTGCCCGTGCGCAGCGCCCTCGGTGATTCCAGCAGCATCGCGTGGTTGTAGTGAGAGGGGTCCGGCGCATTCTGGTCGGTGAACCAGCGCTGGATCGGGGTGAGCGGAACCGGCCCCGTAACGGATCCGCCGGCCGTCCGCGAGGGCACGACCCGCC
Source organism: Streptomyces venezuelae (assembly GCF_008642375.1). NCBI lineage: Bacteria > Bacillati > Actinomycetota > Actinomycetes > Kitasatosporales > Streptomycetaceae > Streptomyces > Streptomyces venezuelae. The sequence goes on from NZ_CP029194.1 coordinate 118,472, forward strand.
GGGCGTACGGAGCGAGCGCGGCCGGGTTCGGATTGCGCATCAGCAGGGACGGGGTGATGACCAGCCCACGACGGCTCGCCCGGTCCACGGCCCTGATGACAAGGATCGAGTCACCGCCGTGGGCGAAGAAGTCGTCGTGCAGCCCGAAGGTCCCGGTGGCCAGGACCTCGGCGAACACTTCGGCGAGTACCTGGGCGGCCGGGGCTTCCTCCTCCGCGGCGCCGGGCCCGATCGGGGCCGGTGCGGGTGCGGTGACCTCGGCTCCCAGGGAGGCCGGGGGCGGGTCTGTGGCGTCTTCTGCCGCGCCGTGCCCGGTCCGGGCCGGCGCGGGTGCCGGGTCGGTCGTGTCCTCCGCCGGGCTACGGAACGGGTCGGGCAGTGCCGCCCGGTCCGTCTTGCCACCCGGTGCCAGCGGGAGCGCCTCGATCTCCCGCAGCACCGTGGGCAGCAGGGCCGCCGGCAGCCGTGCCGCGAGATGCTCGCGCAGCTCCCGGGCGCCGAGCGGTGCCGCTCCGGCCGCGCGGGTGTAGTACGCCGCCAGGCGCTGCTCCCCGGACGGCCCCCGGGCGACCACGGCGCACGCGGCGACCGACGGGTGCTCGGCGAGCACGGCTTCGATCTCGCCCGGCTCCACCCGGAAGCCCCGGATCTTGACCTGCTGGTCGACACGGCCGAGGAACTCCAGTCGCCCATCGGCCCGCCACCGGGCCAGATCACCGGTCCGGTAGAGCCGGGCCCCGTCGCCGAACGGGTCCGCGACGAACCGCCCGGCGGTCAGCGCCGGCCTGCCCAGATAGCCACGGGCCACGGCCTCCCCGCCCAGGTACAGCTCGCCGGTCTGCCCGAGCGGGACCGGGCGCAGAGCCCCGTCCAGGACGTACGCCGGAGTGTTGAGGATCGGTCTGCCGATCGGAACGGTTCCGGCCGGCACGTCGGCGTCGAGGACCTCACCGGTGACGGCCCAGATCGTGGCCTCGGTGGGGCCGTACATGTTGAGGACGCGGTCCGGCCCGGCGGCTCGCAGCCGTCCCGCCAGGGCTGGCGGCAGAGCCTCGCCGCCCACGGCGAGCAGCCGCAGCCGGCCCAGGGCCGTGTGCGAGGCGTCGTCGTCGACCAGCAGCCGCGCCATGGAGGGTGTGCACTGCAGATGGGTGACTCCGTGGCGGGTGATGAGCGAGGCGACCGACTCGTCGTCCGGGTCGGGCCCGTCCGCCGCCGGTTCCGTCACGGTGTTCGCCAGGCGATGCAGGTCTGCCAGGTGCGGCAGGCCCGTCAGGACGGTTTCGTCGGGGAGCCCGAAGTCGATGAGGACGGCGATCTCGTCCACGCCGGCCTCCGACAGGCGCCGCACGAGCGGCAGGCAGCTCTCCGGTGTGCCGAACAGGCCGGTGTGCAGGAGATGGCGTTCGACGGACTCGCGCAGGGCACGCTCCGCCTCCTCGCGGTCGTCGTCCGCCGGCAGGTCGCGGGCGGTTCGGGACAGGTCCTGGGACGTGCGCAGATAGCGCAGCAGCGGCTCGCGTGCCTGTTCCCGGGCGGTGTCGTCGGAGGAGCCGAGCAGCCCGTGCACCAGCAGCGTGACATGGCCGTCGTACGGCGCCCCGGAGTTCTCCCGCCAGGCCGCGCGGTAGGCGGCGATCCGGTCGGCAAGCCCGTCGACGTCCTGGCCGAGCAGATGGGTGAGGACGTGGGCACCGGCGGCACCGGCCGCCCGGAACGTCTCCTCGCTGCCCGACGTGGTCACCCAGCAGGGCAGTTCGGTGCGCACCGGGCGCGGACGGACGGTGATGCCGGTCGTCCGTCCCGTCCCGTCGGGAAGGGTGAGGGTCTCGCCGCGCCACAGTCGGCGTACGGTCTCCAGCGTGCGGTGTGTCTCCTCCTGCCGCGGCCGGAAGCGGTCGGGGGCCAGCACGAAGTCCGTGGGGTGCCAGCCGGAGGCGAAGGAGACTCCGACCCGGCCGCCGGACAGCCGGTCGACCATCGCCCACTCCTCGGCGATGCGCACCGGGTGGTGCAGCGGGGCCACCACACTGCCGGCCCGGATGCCGACCCGCCGGGTGACCGCGGCCACGGCGGCGGCCGCCACCGACGGATTCGGGTAGGCCCCGCCGAAGGGGTGGAAGTGCCGTTCGGGTACCCACACGGCGGTGAGGCCGTGGTCGTCGGCGAACCGGGCCGCTTCCAGCAGCAACCGGTAGTCCTCCCCGCCCGCACCGCGACTGCCCTCCGCGTCGTCGGCGGGGAACGAGTACAGGCTGAACTCGACCTTCCGCTGCCCGCCGGCCACCGGGAGCACGGGCGCGCCGCCCGCGCCGTGCAGGACGACGGCGTAGCCGCGGGCGAGGGTCCAGAGCAGTTCCAGCACCGAGATGTCGAACGACATGCTGGTGACGGCCAGCCAGGCATCGCCCGGTTGCGCCGGCCCGACGCACCCGTCCATGGAGGCGAAGAAGTTCGCCACCTGCCGGCGCTCGACCATGACGCCCTTGGGCTGCCCGGTCGACCCGGACGTGTGGATGACGTAGGCGAGGTCCGCCGCACCGGCGGAGCCGGCGGGCGTGCCACGGGAGTGGGCGAGGCACTCGACGTCGAGCAGCTGAGGGCCTTGGACATGTCCCAGCCGGGCCTGGCCCGCCGCGTCCGTCACGACCGCCGCCACGGACGCGTCGGCCAGGACGAAGCGCACCCGGTCGGCGGGGTAGGACGGGTCGACCGGCACATAGGCGGCGCCCGCCTTGAGCACCCCGAGGAGCGCGGCGGGCAGGTCCGGCGTCCGGTCCAGGCATACCGCGACCCGGTCGCCCGGGCCGACCCCGAGGCCGGCCAGACCCTGCGCCAGCCGGTCGGACCGTTCGTCGAGTTCGGCGTACGTCGTCGTCCGGTCGCGGTGGATCAGGGCGACGGCTCCTGGCGTGCGCGCGGCCTGGGCGGTGAACTCCTGCTCGGGGAAGCCGACACCGTGTCCGGCCGCGACGCCGTCCGAGGCCGACGGCGGCAGATGGCCCTTCCGCAGAGGCGGGAGGGCGGCGGCCGGCCGATCCGGGTCGGCGACGGCGTGTTCCAGTACGGCCGTCAGCAGGCCGGCCAGCCGGTTCGCGTCCTCCTGGACGAACACGTCCGCCGCCAGGGTCAAGACCCCGGCCAGGCTCTCGGGACCGGCGCTCAGCTCCAGCTCCACGTCGTACACCGCTGTCTCGGGCGCGGTGTCGACGAGTTCGAGGGCAAGCCCGCCGGCTTCGGACGGGGCCTGCGCGGCCGACGGAGTCGTGTCGACGGTGAGCAGTGCCTGCACCAGTGGTGCGCTGCCGGGGGTGCGCGGCAGGTCCAGCTCACGGACGATCCGCTGGAACGGGACGTCCTGGTGGGCCAGAGCCGACCGTACGTCGTCGCGGGCCCGCACCAGCAGGTCGCGGAAGGACGGTGAGCCGGACAGGTCGCCGCGCAGGGCGAGCAGGTTGATGAAGCAGCCGACGGCGTCCTCGGCACCGGCCGTGTCCCGGTGGGCGACCGGGCTGCCCACCACGAGGTCGGTCCGGCCCGACTCGTGGGCCAGCAGCAGCCGGTAGGCGGCCAGGAGAGCCATGAACAAGGTGGCGCGTTCCTGCCGCGCGAGAGCGGTGAGGGCGTCGTACAGGCGCCCCTCGATCCGGACCGCGCGCGTCACCGCCCTGCGGGACGGGACGGCAGGTCGCGGGCCTCGCGTGCCGAGGGCGAGCGTAGCCGGGGCCCCCTTCAGCAGGGAGCTCCAATACTCCAGGCCGGGCCGCAGCCGGGCCTCGGTGTACCGTTCCCGCTGCCAGGCCGCGAAGTCGTCGTACTGCAGGACCGGCTCGGGGAGCACGGGCGGTCGGCCTTCCCGCGCTGCCGCGTACAGCTCCGTGAGGTCCCGCACGACGACGCCGACGGACCAGCCGTCGAACGCGATGTGGTGGACGACGACGGACAGGACGTGATGCTCGTCGGTGCGCCGGACGAGCAGAGCCCTCAGCGGCGGGCCGGTCTCGAGATCGAAACGGGGCCGGGCGTGGGCGGCCAGCAGACTCTGTTCCTCCCGCGGGCCCGCCGCCTGCGCGGCCGGCAGGGCGATCGCACACTCGGGGTTCCTGACCTGGACGGGTGTGTCGCCGTCCCCGGTCCGGTAGCAGGTGTGCAGGGCGCTGTGCCGGGCGACCGTGCTGTTCAGCGCGGCGGCCAGGGCGGGCTCGTCGAGCGGGCCGCGCAGGCGCAGCGCGAACTGCACGTGGTAGCCCGACTCGCCGTCGTGCAGCCGGTGCTCCAGCCACAACCGCTCCTGCGCGAACGACAGCGGGCCCCGGGCATCCGGGTCCGGCCGTGCGGCCGGCGGGAGCGGCCCGGGGCCGGTGTCCGGAGGTGCGGGCGCGGCGCGGAGCAGGTGGAGGCGGCCGGCGGACAGGCGTCGTGCGCCGGGTCCGGGCGTCGTCATGTCAGCTCTCCCGCTCTGTGCTCGCCAGTTCGGCCTCCACCTCTTCGTCGGTGAGGGCCGTGACCCTGAGCAGTTCCTGCGCCGCAGCCGTCAGCGCCCCCGGGGCGGGCTCGCGCAAGGTGAGTGCCGCCGCCTGCTCCGCCACCGTCTTCGTGTCGAACATGTCCGCCAGCGGCAGCTCGACCCGCAGGGTCTGCTTGATCAGGGACCGCAGCCGGCTGATCGTCAGGGAGTGCCCGCCGAGCCGGAAGAAGTCGTCGTGGATCCCGACCTCGGGGACGTCGAGCAGCTCCGCCCACAGCAGGACCAGCGCCGACTCCAGCGGGCTGCGGGGCGCGGCCGGCTCACCCGTTGCCGGGGTGTCCGGCGCGGGCAGGAGGGCGGCACGGTCCACCTTGCCGTTCCCGCTGAGCGGCAGACGGTCCAGCACCACCGCCGCGGAGGGCACCGCGTAGCCGGGCAGGGTCTCGTGCAGCCGGGCCAGCACCCGTTCGGCCAGGTCTTCGCCCGCGCCCGGGGCCGGGACGACGTACAGGGTCAGCCGGATGTCGTCGGACGAATCACGCCCCGCGGTCACGACGGCGCAGGCGACGTCGGGGCGGCGGGCGACCTGTGCCTCCACCTCGGCCGGTTCGACGCGGAAGCCACGGATCTTGACCTGCTGGTCGCCCCGGCCCCGGAAGTCGATCCGTCCGTCGGCGTCGCGGCGGGCCCGGTCCCCGGTGCGGTAGAGCCGCTCGCCCTTGCCCGTCGGGTCGGCCACGAACCGCTCCGCGGTCGCCGCCGGATCCGCCCAGTACCCATGGGCCAGGCCGGGACCGGCGAGATAGAGCTCGCCGGTGACGCCGTCGGGGGTCTCTCGCAGAAACTCGTCCAGGACGTACGCGCGCATCCTGCGCAGCGGTGTCCCGATCGGAACGGAGACGGCGTCCGCACCGACCCGGTCCGCCCGGTGCCATGCTGCGAACGTCGTCGTCTCCGTGGGGCCGTACACGTTCAGCAGCGCGCCCGGCGGATGTGCGAGCACGTCGCGGGCGCGGTGTGGGTTCAGGGCCTCGCCGCCGACGAGCAGGGTCCGCAACGGAGCGAAGGCGGCGGGCCGTTCCAGTGCCACGAGGTGGAACAGCGCGGTGGTCAGGAAGAGCGCGCTCACGCCCCTCGTCCTGATCGCCTCGGCCAGGGCGTCCGGATCCACCACGACCTCCTTGGGCAGGCCCTCCAGACGGGCGCCGTTGCACAGGGCACCCCAGATCTCGAACGTGGCGGCGTCGAACGCGGGGTTGGACGCCTGCGCCACGCGGTCGCCGGGCCCCAGGTCGATGTAGTCGGTGTCGGTCACCAGGTGAGTGACGGCACTCTGCGGGACGGCCACGCCCTTGGGGACGCCGGTGGTGCCGGACGTGTAACAGATGTAGGCGATGTCGTCGGGGGACGCCCCGGACGGCGGCGGTTCCCGCCGGTCACCGGCCTGGTCGAGGAGGGCGGCCGGTGAGACGGCTTCGGTGGCGTCGTGAACAGGGCCGCCTCCGGTCGCGATGGCATGGGTGATCAGCAGCCGGGCCCCGCAGTCCCGCAGCAGCTCCGCGCGCCGCTGCCGCGGGTGTGCCGGATCCAGCGGTACGTAGGCGCAGCCCGCCCACACGGCCGCGAGGAACGCCGTCACCAGGTCGGTGCCCGGCGTCAGGCACACGGCCACCAGGTCGCCCCTCGTCAGACCGCGTCCGCGCAGGGCCGCGGCCATCCGGCCCGCCCGCGCCATCAACTGGCGGTACGTCAGTTCGTCGTCGCCGTAGGCGACCGCGATGGCGTCGGGGGACCGCCGTGCCTGCCGGAGCACGGCCTCCACCAGTACGCCGGCGGAGGGTATCGGCGAAAGAGCGTTCACCGCGGGTGTCACCTCGTTCCGTGTCACTGTCGGGCGGGCTGTCATATGCTCACGCCCCGGCCGCTTCGGGCTCTTTCGGCTCCTTGTGTACTCGCGTTGTCAGCTCACGCAGCTCCCGGCTGCACAGGGCAGCCGCCGTCGCGACCACCACCAGGGCGGCTCCCGCGAGCAGCGTGGTGCCCACGCCGGCCCGGTCCGCCACAGGCCCCGCGGCCATCTCCCCGATCGGCAGGGCGATGAACGAGCCGAGCGCGTCGTAGGAGTAGACCCTGGCCAGCCGGTCCTCCGGGACGTTCTCCTGGAGGGACACCTCCCAGGCGACACCGAACTGCTCCATGGCGACGCCGTTGACGAACATCGCCACGGTGAGGAGCAGCACCCCGGGCGCCTCGGCGAGCACCACCAGGGGTAGTGCCTCCAAGGCCACGACCGCGACGCCGATGCGCAGCGCGTGCCGGGCCCGGGAGCGTGCCGCGACGAATCCGCCGGCCACCGCCCCGGCCATCTGGGCGGCGAGCACAATGCCCCAGCCGGTGCGGCCGAACGTCTCGTCGGCGACCGCGGGGCCCAGAACGTGGACGCCTCCGGCGACCACGGCGTTGACCACCATGAACTGCACCACGACCACCCACACCCAGGTGCGGGAGGTGAACTCCTGCCAGCCCTCCCGCAACTCCCGCAACGGGTGCGCGCGTTCGGCCGGTTCGGACTTGCCGCCGGGGACCCGCAGACCGAAGTAGCAGAGGGCGGCGCCGAGGAACGCGACGGCGTTGCAGGCGATACCCCAGCCCGGACCGACGGCGGCAACGAGCACGCCACCGAGCGCCGCGCCGATGATCATGCCGAGGTTGATGGCCATGCGCATCAGCGCGTTCGCCGGGCGCAGCAGCTCCACCGGCACCGTCTGCGGGGTGAGCGCCGCAGACGCCGGCATGGACACGGCGGACAGGGCACCGTTGAGCACGCTGAGCAGGATCAGCAGCGGGATCGTCGTGAAGTCCAGGAGCATGCTGACCGCAATGGCGCCTTGCACGACCGCCGCGGCGACCGCGGAGCCCTGCAGGATCACCGTCCGCGCGAACCGGTCGGCGATCACCCCGGCCGCCAGCAGGAGGACCACGTTGGCCAGCGACCGGGCACCCACCACGATCCCCAGGTCCGTCTTGGACCCGGTGAGGTCGAGCACGGCGAAGGCCAGCACGATCGGGGCCATCGCGTTGGCGAAGTACATCAGCAGACGCCCCGACGCCAGCATCCGGAAGGGGCGCTCCCGCAGCGGCACGAGAAGCCCGTCCTGGGGGCGGCCACTCATCGGGCCACCTCCTGGGCACCGTCGTCCGCCGGGAACAGTGTGAAGTGCACGCGGCGCGTCGCGATCCCCAGGTCGTGGATGGCGTAGGGGGTGAAGTAGTAGGCCTGCGGGGCGGCTTCGAGGTCCATCCGCAGGGTGAACTCGGTGTGCGCGGGTTCTCCGGCGGCCACCTCCACACGGCGCAGCACGGGCTGCACCTTCGCGGACAGATACGTCGGCAGCACTATGCCCATGTTGACCGTTCCCGCCCGCTCCGCGACGGTCTCCACCACCACGTGCAGGCTGCCCCCGGACTCCGCACGCTCCTGCGCCTTGACCCGCAGCTGCGGCGCGCCGACGAAGGAGTTGCCGACGTCCCCGCACCGCGCACACACGTCCTGCACCGTGTCGACGATGACGGGCACCCGGCCGCGCCGGACATAGCCTTGCACCGGCAGACCACACGCGCAGGGCGACTCGGCGGCCACCGGCGCCTCGGCGACACTGCGCTCGCCCCAGTACGTCGGGAACATCAGCACCGGATCGTCGTGGTGCTTGGCGAGCCGGTGGGCCAGCGCCAGGTCGAGCGACTTCACCTCGGCGGCGATCGCCGCCGCCGCGCCCTGGTCGAGCGGGGACAGTGCGACGGTACGCACCGCGTCCCGCAGCACCGTGTCCGACAGTTGCCGCAGCCGGGGCCGCAGCGGGTGGGCGTCGTCCAGCAGACCGCTGTCCAGCAGACCGCCCAGCCTCGCTCCGACCGTGTGCAGCGCCGGGCCCGGTGCGTCGGCGGCGGGTTCGTCCACCTCGGCCGGGCGGTACGAGGTCAGGCCGATCTGGACGAACGCCGGATACGGGTTGATGTCCGCGAGTTTCTCGTTGATCATGCGCGCCACGCTGCCGCCGGCCGGGTCGGCCGTGGCCCAGGTGAGGATCTCCGGCCGCTGGGCGTCGCACGCGGTGAGCGTCGCCAGCACGGTCTGGGCGGGGCCGTCCAGGGCGTTGAGCAGGATGACGTACTTCGGGTCGTACATGGCGTGGTCGGCCAGGGGGCCGCTGAAGCAGTTCGCGAGCACGAGCTCGGCCGCCCGCAGCCGCTGCGCCGGGATCAGCTTGTCCTCCGGCTTGGGGCAGCCGAGCCCGAACGCGCACTTGGGCCCCGGCGCGTCCGGGGCGCGCTCGCCGACGGGGCTCAGCCCGCACACGGTGAACTGGCCCAGGTTCAGCTGGTCGTCCTTGCCGTTGCCGTGCAGCATCAGCCGGCGCCACACGCGGCCGAGCGCCAGGCCCTGCACGTCCTCGTGCCGCACCTCCTCGGCTCCGAACCAGTGCACGCCCGGTGCCGGCGTACGGTCGTCGTGCTCCGAGAACACCCCGTCCGCGCCGTCCGGCATGGCGCGCCCGTACTGCTTGGCGACCACCCAGCTCAGCGTGTGCACATCCCGTCCGGTCAGCAGGATCAGATCGCGTCCCTGCGCGTGACACCGCTCGACAAGACCCTGCAGGGCGCTCGCCGTCACCTCCGCGTACGTGCCGACGACCAGCACCGAGCCCGTCTCCGGCACGCCGGAGAGATCGACCGCCCACGTGCGGGCCAGCGGCTCCGCGAGGGCGCGCACGGCGGCGGGCGGTGTACCGACGAAGAGTCCGGTGTCGCAGGCCACCGGGGCCCGGAGTCCGTCGTAGACCTCCTCGGCGAGGGCGATGCCTTCCAGGAGATCGGCCCGCTCTCCGACCCAGACCGGGATGGGCGCGGCGCCGGGGCCTTCGGCCTGCCACCGCGTGACGGCCTCGCCGTAGGAGGGCAGCGTCGTGCAGGAGAGGAACCGCGGCCCGTGAGAACTGCTCATACCGGCACGACCACCAGTTCGAAGTGGTCCAGTACCGCCCGCATCCGCTCCTCCACCTCGTCCGCCGTGGCCCCTTCCACGTGGACGTAGCCGGTGCTGGCGTGGGAGGCGCGCGGCGGGTCGAGCACATCGCCGGGCCGGACCGTCAGATGCGCGTCGAGGACGCCCGGCAAGCGGCGCAGCTCCTCCTCGCCGGTGATGCTCAGCAGCTTTCCCGGCCGGATGGGCAGCAGCAGGTCGCCCACGGCGCGGTCACGCGTGTACTCGGGGAGGGGAACCCGGTCGACGTAGGTGTCCAGGACGACGCTCAGGAAGTCGAATCCGTAGGCGAGGCCGTGGTTCATCGGCACCTCGCAGCCGCTGAGCCGGGCCGCCACCTCGCTCATGTAGAACTCGCCGTCGTCGGTCAGGAAGAACTCCCCGTGCAGATAGCCGTAGGGAATCCCCAACCCGTCGGTGAGGCGCTGGGCCAGGTCCTTGGCGTCGACCGGGAGCTTCTCCGACGGGGCGTAGGTGATGTTGGCGTTGATCGCCCCGTCCAGCACCTCCAGGATCGGGCGCGGATTCTTGGACAGGTAGGCGTCCACAACGGTCCCGCGCGCCACGACGGCGCACAGTTGGAACTCACGGCCGCTGATGTACTGCTCGACCATCCAGGAAAGGCCGGCATCCAGCGGCAGCATCGGGGCGAGGTCCTCCGGCGAGTCGAGCCGGTAGGTACTGATGCAGGAGTCCGAGTCGATCGGCTTGAGGATCACCGGCCAGCCGTGGGCGTCGCCGAACTCCACCACGTCCTCCGGTGAGGTGACCGCTCGGTAGGCGGCGTGCGGGATGCCCAGCTCCGCGTAACGGTCCTTCATGGTCGTCTTGTTGCGCACCCAGGCCACCTGCTCCTCGGACAGGTGCGGCAGCCCGACCAGCGACGCGAAGCGCTGCGCGTCCGCCTGCAGGGCCTCGTTGGGGTTGCAGAAGTGGCTGGGCACGACGGCCGCGTCCCGGATCCAGTCCCGGTAGCGGGCCGCCTCCTCCTCCAGGGGCAGGGCTGTGGCCAGGGTGAAGGTCGGAATGTTTGCGGTGCGCCGCACGTACTCCTCGGTCAGGGGCACCGAGTCGAAGCGGAGCAGAACGACCTCGACGTCGGTCCGGCTCAGGACACTCTCCGTGAAGGTGGAGCGACGGCTCTCCACCAGCAGGACCGCCGGGCGTGCGGAGGGTGTGGTTTCCGGACGCGGCGCGGTGACGGATGTGGTCATGTTGGTTCTCCTTACGGCGCGGGCCGAGGCCGTTGCCGGGCAGTGGGGGGGCGGATGACGGGCAGACCGGCGTCAGGCGATGACCCGGGTCGTGCCGTCGATACGTCCTGGCCGGGTGCGACGCAGATCGCGGACGACGTTGACGCGCTTGAGCCACCGGTCCCGGCCGTCGAAGCCGGCGCGGAAGGCGCGACGGCCGTGCACCACATTGCGGTTGTCGACGAAGCAGACGTCACCGGTGCGGATCGGGATGTCGCTGAGGTTGCCGTCCAGATGCTCGACGACCCAGGCGAACGCCTCGGCCGCCTCGGCGTCGCCGTCCTGCGCCCGGAAGTAGTCCCGGTCGATCCGCAGGACCGGGCAGCCCGGATGGCCGCTGAGGACGGCGACGGGCTCGCCTTGCGGAGCGCCCTCGTCGTACTCGTGCGAGGCGTCGGGAACTGCCGTGAACCTTGGCTCGGCGAGGATCCGGGCGAACCTCTCCGGCAGTCTGGCGAGGTCGACGTGAGACAGGGTGGTGGGGACGCCCGAGTTGCGCAGCGCGAACAGGCCCACCCAGTCGGCGCGGTACGGGGAGAAGGCGTCCTCGGTGTGCCAGGCGAGTTCGAGTTCACTGGACGCGGACACCAGGCTCCGCTCGTAGCCGCGGCTCGGCAGGACGTCGGTGACGAGCCGGCCGGACTGCTGGGCCTGCCAGCCGATCACGTCGCCGAGAAGCGCCGAGTACAGCACGAGCAGGCAGGCGTAGGCCTCGCTCGACTTGGTGTTGCTCACGCTCCAGTGGCCGGGTGTCTCGCCCAGCTCCTCGTCGTCGACGACGTTCCCGCGGATGACGATCGCGTGGGCGCGCTCGTCGTGGCGGGCCCCGTTGACGTGGCGCCGTACCGAGAGCGGTAAGTCGTGGGCGAGCACGGGCGCCTCGTCGAGGAAGCGCTGGTCGTCCGGGGACTTGTACTCGTTCGCGCAGTCGACGGCCAGCGCGTGGGCAGCTGCGGCGTCCTGCTCGGACAGGTCGAGTATGTGACGATGCGACGCCTCGAGGCCGTCCGGAGGCGATACGTCTGTGGGCATGACTACCTCGCAGAGAAGAAGACGTGAAAAGAGGGTGGTGAGAAAAGGAATCAGACGCCGCGACCGGCAGCCGCGTGTTCCTCGACGTGGTCGAGACACAGCTCCCGAATGTCCTCCGGGTGCGCCACCTGCCAGCCGGCGGGAACGGAAAGGGAGGCGGGCCACAGGGCATGCCGTCCCTCGGCGTCGACGGCCACGACGAACGTCGCGTACTCGTCCTCGAACGGGTCGTCCTGCCAGGGCGTGTCCAGCGCCTGCCAGCGGCCGTCCGCCGTCCGGCGCGCGGCCGTCACGGCACGCCACATGCGGCTTCCCGGTGCACCGAACGGATCGGGAACGAAACGCTCGGCCGAGCTGCCGGGACGGTCCGCGTATCCGTGCGCAACACCCGTGCCCGCCACGTAGAGCGCTCCGACGGCGCCGGGCGGCACGGGACGCAGCGCGGCGTCCAGGATGTACACGCGGTGGTCGCCCAGCGGGCTGTCACCGGCGCCGGGTGCGGATTCGGTCAGCAGCCTGGCCTCGGCGGCACCGTGCCGGGTGACCACGGCAGGGCCGGTGGACGGCACGTCCACACTCGTTGCCGTACCGGCCGTGGTGTGGACGAGGAGCTCGCGGACACCAGGGAGGTCCGCTGCCGGGCCGGCGGAGTCCCGCAGCAGCGCGGCAGCCGTCTCCGCGGGCGCCCACACCTCGTCCGGCGCGGTCAGGCGCAGCCAGTCGGCCAGGGCCGAGGTGTCCGTCGCGGCACCGACGTCGGGTATCAGCAGCGTGCGACCGCAGGCCAGCGCCGTGAGCAGATCGAACGCGGCGTCCGTGTCGGGGCGGGGCGTCCGGGTCAGCCACGCGGCACGGGCCCCCGGGCGACGAGCGGCGTTACGGGTGGCGAGGACGACGATGCTCTCGTCGCCGACGAGGGCGTGGTCCGCTCCGGCCGGTGCCATGAGCACCGGGCGATGAGGAGACACAGCCGGCCCCTCGTCCTCGTCGCGCGACGAACGGCGGCCCGGAGTCCCGGTCTCTTCCACCGGATCGAGCAGGTTCGGCTCGTCGCTCCCCGGGCCCACGAGGAGGACCGGCACGCCCCCGGCGTCCACGCTCGCGTCGGCGACGACGAGTGTCGGCCGGGCGGCACCGAGCCGCTTCAGCACGTCCCCGTCACCGGCGTCGCCCGCCAGCGGAAGGCAGACCGCCCCCACCTTGGCGACGGCCAGCACCGCGACCGAGAAGTCCACGGGCGAGCCGAGCGACACGGCGACGACCGTGCCCGGCCCCGCTCCGTGCTCGGACAGGCGCTCGGCGACACGCTCCGAGCAGGAGTCCAGGGCGGCGTAGCCGATCGTCCGCCCGGCGTACACGAGCGCGGCGGCGTCGGGCCGGGTGTCGGCCTGCTCGGCGAAGAGCCGAGTCATGGTCGTGTCGGGCAGCTCGTACGCGGGCCCGTTCCACGCGCGCTGGGCCCTCACCAGAGACTCCTCCGAGTACAGGGCGAGAAGGCTCACGGGTGTGCCCGGCGCGCCGAGAGCGGAGTCCAGCAGGGCAAGCAGCTGCTCGGTGACGGAGACCGCTGTGTCACGGCCGACGGTTTCCCGGCGGAAGGTGACCGCGATGTCGATGCCCTCCGCGGCACCCGTGACGGACCGCCGTTCGGTCAGCACCAGCCGCAGTTCGGCGGCCGGGTCCGGCCACTCGGGCTCGCCCATGCGAACGCCTAGTCCCGCGGCTTCGAGAACGGGCGCCGTCTGGGGGGCGACGGCCAGTACGACACCGCCGGGCGAAGTCCGGAGCGGTTCGGCCTGTCGGTAGGCAGCCAAGTCCGCGTCGCGCACCCGGTGCAGCAGGGTTCGGAAGGTGGGGTCACCGGAGACGTCGGTCCGCAGGGACAGCATCCGGTCGAGCGGGCCGACCGCCGCACGCAGGGCCTGCTCGCCCCGGTTCGGGACCTGCGCGGCCAGAACGATGTCGTCTCCGGCACCGAGCCGCGCGAGAAGAGCCGCCATGCCCGCGTGCACCAACATGAACAGGGTGGTGCCGTGCTCCGCCGCGCCTTCGGCGAACCGGCGATGGGTGCCCGCGTCGACGCTGGTGCGCCAGGTGCCGTACGACGGACCGTCGCCCCCCGTCGGCGTGGTGGGCAGTGCGGTCGGGGCGGGCCCGTCGGTCGGCGCGGGGCGGTCCCTTTCCGGAACCGGTAGCGCTACCGGTTCCCGGAGCGGAGTTCCCCCGGTGACGCGTGCCGTGTACGCGGTGGCGAAGTCGGACGCGAGGACCGGAAGTGACCAGGCGTCGGCCGCGCCCGGGTGCAGGACGACGAGGAGCAGATGCTCGTCCGGTGCGAGAGTGAACAGCCGGGTCGACCAGGAGTGTTCGTCCGCGTCGCCGACCGGGTGCCGCCGCGCGGTCCGGAGCGCCGCGAGGGCGTCCGCCTCGGTGGCCGGCTCGGCAGTGATGCCGGGGACGCGCCGCATCCCGTGGCGTACGGACAGGTCGTCAAGCGCCGCGTCGAGGGCCGCCGTGTGGAGCGTGCCGCTCAGGCGCAGCGGCAGGACGTAGCTTCCGTCGCAGGTGACCCCGCCGTGAGGTGGCCGGGGGTCGCCGAGCCGGGCGGCCAGCAGCGCGGGAGTCGGTGCCTCGTACAACGCACGCGCTCCCGGGTCCTCTCCAAGGGACGCGCGGAGCCGGGCCATGAGCCGGGCGGCGGCCAGTGAGTGGCCGCCGACGGCGAAGAAGTTCGAGTCCGCGGACACCTCGTACCCGGGCAGGGCGAGGACCTCCGCGAACAGGTCGCGCACCAGTTCCTCCAGCGGCGTCCCCGGCGGGGTCCCGCGCGCGGCGGAGAATACAGGCACGGGAAGGGCACGACGGTCGACCTTGCCGTTCGGGGTGAGCGGCATCGCGTCCAGCATCATGAACGCGGACGGCACCATGTAGTCCGGCAGTTGCTCCTGCAGGTAGCCGCGCAGGACGGAGCCGAGGTCGGTCGTCCGGTCGAAGGCGTTCGGAGAGTTGGCGCCGGAGTCCGCATCGGCCAGGGTCGGAAGGGCGCAGGTCGACGCGAGCGGCCACTGCGCCTGGCCCGCCTGCGGGCGGACGTACAGGACGTCCACGTGCGACGGGTCCGCGGACCAGGTGATGATCGCGCGGTAGCCGAGGGTTTCGCCGAGCAGGCAGAGCTCCTCGGGATCGGGTATGTCGCTCCGGCCGCCGGTGGCCGTCGGGCGCTTCCCGGTGTCGAGGTCCCGCATCGCCGTGAAGTCCTCATGGATACGCACGTTGGGGACGTCGGCCACGCGCAGGACTTCCGGCCGCTCGTCCCTCAGACGGGCTTCCAGGCCCGTGACGCCCCCGGAGAGATCGCCCCAGAGGACGCGCGGGGCGGCACCCGCGTCGACTGCGTCCTGGCCCGTAGCCAGGACGACGTCGTACCGATAGCGTGTCAGCTCATTGTGGTACGTGCCGCGCTTGACCCGCACATCCACCGCTCGCACACCGGGGAGTTCATCTGCCAGGGAGGTGAACACGGCAGGCGACAGCAGCAGTTCGGTCTCCAGCCGGGCCTGCTGCTCGGTGCGGCGCCGCAGGCCCTCGGCGTCCATCCGGCCGTCGTCCTGGGCGACGGTCACTCCGGCCTGCATGCACCGCAGCAGGTCCAGGTTCCGCAGGTCGCCCAGGAACAGGGAGCCGCCCGGGGCAAGCAGCGGGAGGGCGCCGCGCAGGACGGTGCGCAGATAGTCCAGGTTCGGGAAGTACTGGACGACGGAGTTGAGGACGATCGCGTCGAAGTGACCGGTGGGCAGTCCGCCGAGGTCGTCGCCGGCCCGGCACTCCAGAGTCACCCTGTCGCGCAGCCGGGGGTCGGCCTTCGTCTGGACCCCGAGCGCGTCGATGACGGACGCCGAGAAGTCGGTGCCCCGGTATTCCTCGCACTCCGGCGCCAGCCGGGACATGAGCAGCCCGGTGCCGACACCGATTTCCAGGACACGGCGGGGCCGCAGCTCACGGATGCGATCGACGGTGACGTCACGCCACTCGCGCATCTGCTCCAGAGGGATCGGGAGGTCGTCGTAACTGCTGTTCCAGCCGGCGAAGTTCTCACCGAACTCGACCGAGGCGGCGTCGTTGTAGAGCGCCTCGTAGATCTCCTGCCACTGGGTGATGTGCTCGTCGGCCTCCGGGGCTGTGGCGGCGGGGACGACGTGCGCCACCAGACGCCGGTCGTCCTCGGCGACCTCGTGCACCGATACCGCCGCGTCGGCGACACCCGGGTGGACCGTCAGCGCCGCCTCGATCTCGCCGAGTTCGATGCGGAATCCGCGCAGCTTGACCTGGTTGTCGGCCCGCCCCAGGAACTCGATGGCGTTGTCGGGGCCCAGTACGACGCGGTCGCCTGTGCGGTAGAGCCTGTCGCCGACCGCGCCGAACGGGTCGTCGACGAAGCGCTCCGCCGTGAGGTCAGGTCGTCCCAGGTACCCCGTGGCCAGGCAGGGTCCGCCTAAGTAGAGTTCGCCGACGGAGCCGGGAGGGACCGGCCGGCCCTCCGGGTCCAGCACATGGGCGACGGTCGCGCCGATGGGCCGGCCGATGGGAAGGGTCCGCGCGTCCTCGGCGGGCCGGGAGACCTCGTGCCAGGTGGCGAAGGTGGTGGTCTCGGTGGGGCCGTACACATGCAGCAGCCGGGTCGGGGGGCCGGCGTCGCACACGGCCCGAACCTTGCGTGGGTCGCAAGCCTCGCCGCCGAACATCAGGACGCTCAGGGGCGCGAAGGCCGCCGGTCGCTCCCGCGCGATCTGGTTGAACAGAGCAGTCGTCAGGAACAGGACGGACACGCCGTGATCCCGTACGGCACGCTCGAACGCGGGCGGATCGACGACCACGTCCTTGGGCAGCCCCACCACGCGGGCGCCGGCAACGAGGGCCGCCCAGATCTCGAAGGTGACTGCGTCGAAAGCCGGGTTGGCGGCCTGCGCCACGCGGTCCTCGGGCGTGAGCTTCACGTAGTCGGTGGATCCCACCAGGTCGAGGACGGCACGGTGCGGGATGACGGCGCCCTTCGGGGTGCCCGTGGTTCCCGAGGTGTAGCAGACATAGGCGGCGTCCGCGGGATCGGGCGCGAAGCTGGGTGTAGCGGTGGGGAGTTGGCCGAGATGCGGGGCCAGCGTGTCCAGGGGGACCGTCACCGGGCCCTGGTCCTCGTGGTCCGCCGCGTACGCGGCCGGGGCGACGACGGCGCGGGCGGCGCAGTCGCGCACGATCAGTCGGCGCCGCTCCAGAGGATGCCCTGGGTCCACGATGACGTAGGCGGCACCTGCCCGGATCACGGCCAGGAGAGTGATGATCAGGTCGGCGCCGGCCGGCAGGCACACCACGACGCGGTCTCCCGGCCGAACCCCGCATGCGGTGAGATGCGCCGCTAACTGGTTTGCTCGCGCCCCTAATTGACGATACGTCAGGACTGTTTCGTCGTACGGGTACTCGACGGCTACGGCGTCCGGGGTGGCAAGGACGTGTTGTTCGAGAAGAGAGGAGAGCGTGATGGGTGCGCTGTCCGTTGTGCTCGATGCCGCGTTGCCGGCAGAAGTTAAGTTCATGCTTCCCGTCGCTCATGCGTAAGCCGAAAAGAAGCAACATCCCCGTTATCGGCTCAAACTGAAAATTGAACGGTGCAACTCTGAATCCGATTTTCGAACGCCGCTGACGCTACAACGAGCCTCCTGAAGGGGTCAACCATGATTCGTCAGCGGTCGCGAGTGAACCCCTTCCATCCTGCATACGTGCAGGTAAGGAGGGCTTTGAGAGCGTGGACGACGGCGCCGATGCGGCGGGTGGGGCATCTGGCCCGCCGGAGCAGGCGCCAGGTCCTCAATTGTAAGAAGACGACAAACACGTTCTCCAGGAGCTCGGAGCCGGACGTGATCCCCGTCGGTGGCCGCAGGGGGGCGAACGGTGGCGCGCCGGCGCACGGTAGGCGCTCCGCGAGCACGAGGATCTGCCGGATCAGACACGCCTGGACGACGCCGTGGGATCGCGCCGGCGCGCCATGGTCGAGAATCCGTCAAGTGGGCATGGGCATAAGGTCGGTCGGCCTCAACGACTCGGCAGGGGGTCGGCAGCTCAGCCACTCGTCGGCCACGATGACGCACGAACCCGTCCGCAACACCGGCCATTACGTTCCCGACGGGACCGAATCAACCGTCGAACCGTTACGCTCCCCCGCATGCCAATCATGGACATGTCACCCAGGAGTTCCCGCCCACGCGTGGGCCCACGGTTCGGACCGCGCCCGGTCCGGACCGCTTCGTCGCGGAGAGCCGGACGACTTTCCGTGATCCTCCTCCTCTTGGCGAGCCTCCTCGGACTACCGGCCCTGGCCAGTGCCACGCCGCCCTCCGCATCGACCCGCGCGTCCGCGGTGGCGTCGAACGCGAACGACACGGCCGTGGCCCAGGCCCGGGCACGCTGGGGCGACCGGCGGCTCGACGAGGTCTCGTTCCTCGGTACCCACAACGCGTTCACCAACTACGAGGACTCCCGCTGGAGTTCGGTGGCCCAGTCCGAGTCCGTACGCCACCAGCTCGACAACGGAGTGCGCGGCCTCAGCCTGGACACCCATTGGTACGAGCGCAGCACGTGGCTCTGCGTCATCAGCTTCGGCAGCGACTGCTACCCGAGCGACGCCTACCTCTGCCACGGCGAGTGCAAGACCTTCGCCGGGGTCACGTACGCACTGCCCCGACAGTCCCTCCAGAGCAGCATGCAGACCGTGGTGGATTTCCTCGCAGCGAACCCCCAAGAAGTCGTGACCATCTTCCTGGAGGACTACGTCAGCGCCCAGCAGCTCGGCAGCTCGCTCGGGCGGGTACGCGGCCTCGACCAGCTGCTCTTCCGGCCCGACGCATGGAACGTGCGCCAGCAGGGGTGGCCGAGGATGACCGACCTCGTCGGCTCCGGGAAGCGCCTGCTGATCTTCAGCGACGCGCCCGACCGTGAACACCTGGGTGTCATGTACGACAAGGCCTGGACCGTCAGCAACTTCTGGAGCCTGGGAGACCTCGGCAACGACCTCTCCTGCGTCAGTCGGTGGGCCGACGTGCCGTTGGACCGTCAGGAGCCGGGCTTCCGGCGGCTCTTCACCATGAGCCACCATCGGAACGTACCCACGGTCATCAACGCCGCCCTCGACAACGGAACCAAGCTGCGCGACCGCATCGACCGGCAGTGCCGCCCGGCGGCCGGCGGTCGCGACCCGAACTTCGTCTCGGTCGACTTCCACCGGGTGTCCGACGCCAGCGGCCACACACCGGCTTCGATCGTCGCGGAACTGAACGCCCGGAACTGAAACCCTGTCGACACCCTGCACGGCCCGCCCGTCCCAGCCCGTGGCGGGTGGGCCGCACTTTCCCGCACCCTCACCCTCGGACGACCGGGCCCCGGAGCGGCCAGGACCGAAGAGTCGGCAGTCCGAGGCGCCGGATCGTGGTGTTTCAGGGGCGGGTGCCCATCGGTGGGAAGGCGAGGCCCGTCGGCGTGTTCAGGCCGGTGGACGGGAGGGTGGTCTGACCACCGCCTGTCTCCTGGACTCGGACCACCCGGTCGTTGAAGCCGTCGGCGATGTACAGGCCGCCGCAGCCGTCGAGCGCGAGGCCGAGCGGATCGCCGAGACCGGTGGTGGGGACGGTGGTCTGGCCGCCGCCCTCCGCGATCTTGACCACGCGGTTGTTGCCGCTGTCGGCGATGTAGAGGTCCCCCGTGGCGCTGAGTGCCAGGCCGGTCGGCTGCGAGAGGCCGAGGGTGGGGATCGTGGACTGGCCGCTCCCGTCACCGGCCACCTTGACGACGCGGTCGTCGACGAAGTCGGAGACGTACAGGTTCCCGGTGGCGTCCAGCGCCAGCCCCCAGGGGTGCAGCAGCCCCGTCGTCGGCACGGTCGTCCGGGTACCGCTCGCCACGGACACCTTCACGACCCTGTCGTTGAAGCTGTCGGCGACGTAGAGATTCCCGGCCCGGTCAAGGGCGAGCCCCAGGGGGCGGGACAGGCCGTCGGTGGGGACGGTGGACTGGCAGCCCCCGGACGCCGCCCTCACGACCACGCGGTTGTTGCCGGTGTCCGACACGTAGAGGTGGCCCGACGCGTCCCAGACCATGCCCGTCGGCCGTACGAGCCCCTCGAAGGGCACGGGTGTCTGATCGCCGCCTCTCGTGGGCAGGGCGACAACCCGGTTGTCGCCGTAGTCGGACACGTACAGGAGCGCATGCGCGGAGGTCCGGCCGTCCTGCGACGGGGTCGCGTCCGCCATCGTCGTGGGCAGCGCGCACAGCGCCGCGAGGCCCACCGCGGCAGCGAGCCGACGGGCCCACCGGGACGTGGCACGCCCCTTCGAGAGCACGAGCGTCACCGTTCCGGGCCTGGCCGTCGTACGTACCATGACTCCCCATCGGGTCCGAGCGGCCGGCCCACTGCCGTACCTGCGCCGACCATAGGAAGTGGCGCCGGAAGATACGGGAACCACGCCGCCCGCCCTCCCCCCGGGCCACTCCCATGTCCGGGACGGATGCATGACGGCGCACTGCGGCGCCGGTGCCGGCCGCCCGCCCTTGCGGAGACCTCACCCCACGAAGGCGAAGCAGACATGGCAGCACGGCCCCACCGCCGTCCCACCACCCGGTCCGGTCAGTCGAGCAGGACGCCGGGGTTCAGGATGCGGTGGGGGTCCAGGGCGTCCTTGGCTGCGTGCAGTGCCAGCGCGAAGGGCTCCGGACGCTGGAGGTCGTAGCCGGCGCGGTGGTCACGGCCGACGGCGTGGTGGTGCGTGATCGTGGCACGGTGGCGGTGCAGTATCTCGCCGGCGACGGCCTTGATGTCGTCCCAGACCTGGACCTCGTCGCCGGGTCGGCCGGCGACGGCCACGGTGAAGTAGGGAGCGGCCCCGTCGGAATAGACGTGGGTCAGGCGGCAGTTGACGGTGGCCGGGTGTCCTGTGATCTTCAGGGCGGCGGCGCCCACCTCGGTACGGACGGCGTCGATCAAGGCGGGAATCTTGTCCCAGGTGGCGGCGGTCTCGAAGGTCTCGACGACGGCGCCCATGCGGGCCAGGCCGTCACGCAGGTAGGGCATGCGCAGGAACGCCGAACGCCAGGCACTCACGGCCGAGCCGGCCGAGGCGTCACGGTCCGCCGTGGGCATGTCGGCTCGGCCGCCGTGGGCGCGGGCCAGCTCCACCGCGCTCGCGAGGCGGTCGCCGACGGGTCCGGTGGCGGATTCGAAGCCCAGGACCAGGACGGAGGAGCCGTCGTGGGAGGCGCCGGAGAAGAGGGCTTCGCCGGCGTCGAGCAGGCGGCAGTTGGCCGGGGCGAGGTCGGACTGGGCGATGGCACGCACGGCGTCCAGCGCGCGGTGGAAGTCGGTGAAGGCCACGGACGCGGAGGCTTTGTGGCGGGGGCGTTCCTGCAAGCGCATCCATGCCTCGGTGATGACGCCGAGCGCGCCCTCGGATCCGAGGAAGAGCCGGTCGGGCGACGGACCGGCGCCGGAGGCGGGCAGGCGCCAGGACGTACCGGCTCCGGCGGGTGTGATCACACGCAGGGACTGCACGAAGTCGTCGATGTGGGTGCGGCCGGTGGCGTAGTGGCCGCCGGCCCGAGTGGCGAGCCAGCCGCCGAGGGTGGAGAACTCGAAGCTCTGCGGGAAGTGGCGCAGGGTCAGGCCGTGAGGCCGCAACTGCTCTTCCAGGACGGGGCCGAGAGCTCCTGCCTGGATGTGAGCCGAGCGGCCGGCGGTGTCGATCTCCAGAACGCGGTCCATCGAGGTCAGGTCGAGCGACAGTACGGCGCGGTGGGCATCGCCGCGGTACTCCACGCCGCCGACCACCGAGGAGCCGCCGCCGAAGGGAATGACGGCCACGTCGTGCTCGCCGGCCCAGTCGAGCAGCTCGGACACCTCCCGGTCGCAGGTGGGGTGGGCGACGAGGTCGGGGATCCGGCCGGGACGGGCGCGAAGGGCCCGGATGACGTCTCGGTAGGCCTTGCCCATGGCGTGGGCGGCGCGCGCCCGCGGGTCGCCGGTGGCCAGGTGTGCCAGGGAGGGCGGGGGCGACACGGCGGGTCGGGCGATGGACAGATCGGCGATACGGGGTATCGGCAGCGGGCGGGCCAGGGTTCCCGGAAGCAAGGCCCCCATCGCAGCGCATTCGGCGTCGTCGGGGTGGGCGTCGGTATGGCCCCAGCCCCACCAGGAACGGGTGCGGGCGGAGCGGGGCACAGAGGGGATCGCAGACATGAGAGTGCTCCCAGTCGAGGTCCGTTTGAACTTACCCAGTGGTAAATTACCTTAAGGTAAGATCTGTTTCCATGACAACGCTCTCCTCCAAGGCCGGCACCAAGGGCGTGCCGAGAGCCGATCGCGAACAGCAGATCCTGGCCGCGGCCACCGAGGAGTTCGGCCTCCATGGCTACAAGGCGACCACCGTGGCCGCCATCGCCGTACGGGTCGGCGTGACCAAGCCGCTGCTGCACCAGTACTTCGGCAGCAAGGAGGACCTCTACCTCGCCTGCCTCGACCCGATCGGCGACCGGCTGCTGGACGCCATCCGCACCGCCATGGCCGGACACGACACCGACGCGCCGCCCGCCCCCCTGCGCGTCCTGAACGCCCTCTTCACCGCACTGGACGGACAGCGCAGGGCCTGGTTCGTCCTCTACGACCCCACGCCGCCTCCCGGCAGCGACGCCGCCGAGCGCGCCGCGCACTACCGCGACGCCATCGACGGCCTCGCCGCGACCGGTACCGCCGACCTCCTGCGCACGGCCGGAACCACCGACCCGCTGGACGCCGACGCCCTCAAACACGCCTGGCGCGGCCTGTGCACCGCTCTGGTCCGCTGGTGGATCGACCACCCCGACCAGTCGCCCGAGGCCATGACCCGGCGCTGCATCCGGCTCACCGAGGCCGCCCACACCGTCCTCGCCGCCGGCGACGACGACACGTGAGCGGCCGCCCGGTTGTGGCCGCAGCGTAGCGACCTGCGCAGCGGGTCGCCCGGTCCGCCGGACAGGATCTCAGGAGGGAAGCGTGACAGAGATCAGCAACACCCGATCCGCCGCCCAGGAGGCGCAAGGGGCGTCACGGAGCCGATTGTGGCGCCTGATGCGCTACATCCCCTTGATTGCCCCCGTCCTGCTGTGGGCCGTGCCGTGCTGGGTTCTCCTGCACACCGGTCAGCGCTGGCCGCTCCCCGTCACACTGGCCGGCACCGCGTTCTTCGCCCTCGGCCTGGCCGGAATGCCGCTCGCGATGGCACGCGGCCACGGCCGCCGCCAGCAGGACCGGGCGGCAATCGTCGGTGACACGCTGCTGGGCGGCAGCTGGGTCCTGTTCACCTGGTCCGTTCTGCTCGGTGTCCCGCTGCGGCTTGTCCTGACCGTGGCCGGTGTCGGTGACGGACAGGGCCGGGCGCGCATCGTCACCTGGACCGTCCTCTGCATAGCCGGCGTACTGCTCGCATGGGGATACGTCGAGGCCCGACGCGTGCCGCGCGTGCGCCGACTCGATGTGCCGCTCCCCCGTCTGGGAGCCGGGCTGGACGGCACCCGAGTCGTTCTGATCACCGACACCCACTACGGTCCGCTCGACCGCGCCCGCTGGTCGGCACGGGTCTGCGAGACGGTCAACAGCCTGGAAGCGGATCTGGTGTGCCACACCGGTGACATCGCGGACGGCACGGCCGAACGCCGTCGCGCCCAGGCCGCTCCCCTGGGCACCGTGCGGGCGACGCGGGCCTTGGTCTACGTCACCGGCAACCACGAGTACTACAGCGAGGCCCAGGGCTGGGTCGACCTGATGGACGAGCTCGGCTGGGAGCCGCTGCGCAACCGGCATCTGCTGCTCGAACGCGGCGGTGACACCCTCGTGGTCGCAGGTGTCGACGACGTCACCGCCGAGTCCTCCGGACTGGCGGGTCACCGCGCCCACCTCGCCGGAGCCCTCCAGGGCACCGATCCCGACCTGCCCGTCCTCCTGCTCGCTCACCAGCCCAAGTTCGTCGACCGGGCGGCGGCCCACGGAATCGACCTCCAGCTCTCCGGCCACACCCACGGCGGCCAGATCTGGCCCTTCCACTACTTGGTCCGCCTCGACCAGCCCGCCGTCGCCGGCCTCAGCCACCACGGCGCCCGCACCCTTCTCTACACCAGCCGCGGCACCGGCTTCTGGGGCCCGCCCTTCCGTGTCTTCGCCCCCAGCGAGATCACCTTGCTCGTGCTCCGCTCTCCTGAGCGGTCCACCTCGCCGTAAGGTCGCCGATGGCGGTCGTGCCGTGCCTTCGGCGTCAAGGATGCGCTGCGCCGGGCCTCAAGGAAGTTGCGTCCGGTCACCCGACGGCGTCGATCGCGGCCCGGATCAGGGGGTCAGTCCTCAGCGCGCCGGAGGAAGTCGGCGCCGACGGACCGGGCTGTCTCCTCGACCGCGTCGCGGTTCCTGTCCGCGTCCGTGAACAGGACCATGCCCATGCTGCCCTTGTCGCCCCACACGCACGACGCCCGGGGTGTGCCGGTGGCCGCCTCGATGTACCTGAGGCACCGCATCCAGGCGCCGTACGGGCCGGCCTCGGCCCGCCAGGTGTCGTGGACGATGCCGGCCCCTGCCATGTCGTCGGGCACGAGTCCGTTGCCGCCGTACACGTACGACTCCCGCATCTCGTGGAAGTCTCCGGTCGTCACAGCGACCAGGTATTCGGCGGCGGCGTCAGGCGTGGCGTCTTCGGCGACGTACACCCGGGCCGTCGACGCTTCCTTCTCGTTGTCGGGTACGGCGCCGAACGGGTCGAACTCCTCACGGAGGTCGATGCCTTGCAGACCCCGGAAGGTGTCGTGGGTGACGACGTCGTAGCGCGGATAGGCGAGGGAAGAGGTGTACGCCGTGACACCAATCACCAGCAGGAGCACGAGTCCGGCTCCGGCGTACGCGTACTCGCGCGGAGTGACGCGGGGCACGGGCGGAAGCTCCGGCGGCCCGAACCCGTCGCCCCCGACACCCGCTTCGTCACCGGGTACGGTCGCGGTAACGGTAGCGGCAACGGCTATGGCCAGCCGCTCGGCAGCCCGCTCACGGGCGCCCCGCAGCTGCTTGCGGAGGCCGAGGAACGGCAGCCCCAGCAACAGCCCCACTCCCGTCGCCACGCCGAACGGCACCGCCGGCAGGGCGGTGATGCGCAGGACTATCAGCACAGCGACGACCACACCGACGGCGAAGCGGTACTCGAGGCCCCGGCGCAGCAGCAGGCGCGACCAGGTCCGGCCGGCTGCGGCGAGCGCTCCGGTCGTCTCCGCAAGCACGGCCAGCCGCAGGTCGCGCGGGGCCGCGGAGGCCCACTGCGCGGCCTGAGCGGCGGCCGCCTGAGGCGTAGGCGCTTCGGCGAAGACACGGGCCGCGTCGAACGACTGCACCCGGCGCGCCGAGACAGTGTTCTTGGCGCTCATGGAAACGGAGCTTCCCGCAGCCTCGGCCCGCAGCAACTCCGGTGAATGCGGCGCGAGTTCTCGCAGCCGGGCGAGGAGCCCGGGGCCCCGGGCGTGTCGCCCCGGCCGGTCCAGCGCGTCGGTGCGGGCGCAGAGTTCCGCG
Source organism: Streptomyces venezuelae (assembly GCF_008642375.1). Classification (NCBI taxonomy): domain Bacteria; kingdom Bacillati; phylum Actinomycetota; class Actinomycetes; order Kitasatosporales; family Streptomycetaceae; genus Streptomyces; species Streptomyces venezuelae. Next base: position 143,878 of record NZ_CP029194.1, read on the forward strand.
TACCCGGCGAGCAGACCTATGTCGTTCGGGAAAGCGTCCAGGCCCTCACGGAATACCCGCTCGGCGTCGTCGTCATGGTCATCGTCGTCCTCGGCCAGGTGGGCCCGGGCGAGTGCGAGGAAGAGCCCGGCGTCGGGCCCGTCGGTGTCAAGCCCGGTCCGCGCGGTGGCCCGCGCCTCGGCCGGCCGGCCGGCGGCGACAAGCACGTCGACCCGCCCTCGCACGTTGTCCTTGTTGTCGTTCAAGAGTCCCCACCCCTGGTGCAGCAGGCCGGACGAACGCGGCCGCGAGGCTCACTATCACCCGTACCGGAACCCTGGTCAATCAGAAATCTGATCCCCTGACCTCCTCATTTGATGTACGAGAGGGTGCAAGTGGATGCACTCTGGACATCCGCCACCCGGGCCGCACCGTGGAGGGGTCGCACTGGGGTCCGTGCCGGGCGAGCGCCGGGTCCACCCTCTCGTCTGAGCCCAGCGCTCATGCCTGACCTTTCGAGTGGTCCCTCCGGGTCCGCGCCGCGGTGAGCAGCGATCGCCCTCTACGGAGACCGGGGCGGCGCGGCAGTGCCGCCGACGGCTGTGTGCGTGGGTGGCTGTCATCCACGGCGGACAGGGGCGGTCGCGGGAGGCTCTTGGAGGGTGCGGCTATGCGGCGCCCGCCGCTGCCAGTGCCGCGACCGGCAGGAGAAGAATCCACTGCGGCAAGCGGAGCAGTGGTCTGGGCCAGCCGACGGACAGCGTGACGACCAGGAAGGCTGCCGCGTACGCGATGAAGTGCGCGGCCACGAACCACGCCACCACGCCGGTCCCCGGCGTACCGTCCGCCAGGGAGAGGTACAGCAGAGCCAGTCCGGAGAGCATCAGGTCGATGCTCACCATGTGCCATACGGCGTGCAGGACACGCTTGGGTTCGTCCGCGAGCCGGCAGGACAGCAGCGGGCGCACCACGTCGCGGTGCCCGGCGGCGATGTGCACTGCGGCCACGCCGAGCGCGGTGATTCCTGCCGCGAGAAGCCAGCCGTTCATCGGACCTCGATTCCGTTGGCCACGACCGTGGCCAGAGTTGCGGCCAGCTGCTGGTGAGGGCGTTCCCCGACCAGTCCTACGTGGAAGAGCACGGCTCCTGCCAGCGTGTCCAGGACCAGGTCCACAGGCGTTTCGGCCGCGATTTCCCCACGCGACGCGGCGCGTTCGAAGACGACCAGCAGCCGCTGCTTCGACGGGGCCAGGAAGTCGCCGCGGATGCGGGCCTGCAGTTCCGGATCGGCGGCGAAGTCGGCGAGCAGCCCCGGGAGTGCCGCCGCGGCGGCGGGCGCGTGGAACTCGTCGATCAGGCCCTGCAACATTGCGGTCAGGTCCCCGGTCAGCGTTCCGGTGTCCGGGGCGGGAGCATCGTCGGTCGTCGTGAAGACGGCCTCGAAGACCAACTCCGGCTTGCCCGCCCACCGCCGGTAGATCGTGTCCTTGCCGACACCGGCCCGCGCGGCCACCGCCCCGATAGATGTTGCGGCGTAGCCGACCTCGACCACCAGCTTGGCCGTCGCGTCGATGATCGCCTCGTGCGATCGGGGATCCCTGGGACGGCCCCTGGAGGGCGGAGAGGAGCTCATGACAATTACTTTACGGGTCGACCCGTAAGGTAAACAAGAGACCGGCCTGCACTTCCTTACCGGCCCACCACCTGAGGCGCGGCGCGGGGAGGTTCAGGGGGCCTCGTCAACCTCACCCCTGAGCTCCCGTCCGGATTCGGGTCGCCCGCTGGCACTGTCGCGGTGATGCGACCGGCCACTTTCCTGGACAGGAAGCCATTGGCAGGTAGCCCCGGGAGTCTTGTATCGTTCCTCGCGAATCATCCAGAGGGGTGGAGGGACCGGCCCTACGAAGCCCCGGCAACTCCCCGGTCGACTCGGCGCTCAATGTTCGCGCCGCACCGTCGGGATCAGTGCCAACTCCGGCCCGCGCCAACGTGGCGCGGGAAAAGATGAGGAGACACGGTGCTCTCTGTGCTGCCCTTCGCCCCGGCTCTGTCCGCCCCGGGCTTCTTGCGTACCCATCTCGTGATCGCCGCGGCGTATCGGCCGGCCGTTTCGGCCCTCCCCCGCTGATCATCCCGCCCTCCCCTGAGCGAGATCGCCGCGAGTCATGGCTCGCGGACCGAGACTGGAGCACCCCCTTCAATGGATATTCCGGATATTTCTAGTGGTGTTGGCGTCCTCGACAAGGTCGCAGTGATCCTCGGCGCGCTGGCGTCGGGCCCGGCCAGTCTGGCGGGACTGGTCGCCTCCACCGGCTTGGCACGGCCCACGGTCCACCGGCTCGCCCTCGCACTCGAACGTCACCGCCTGGTCGGCAGGGATGTGCAGGGCCGCTTCGTGCTCGGCGCTCGACTCGGCGAGCTCTCGGCCGTCGCGGGCGAGGACAGTCTGCTGGCCGCGGCCGGCCCCGTCCTCACCTCCCTTCGGGACGCCACCGGCGAGAGCGCGCAGCTCTACCGGCGCCAGGGCGAGATGCGTGTCTGCGTCGCCGCCGCCGAGCGGACCGCCGGCCTGCGGGACATCGTGCCCGTGGGATCCACGCTCCCCATGAAGGCCGGCTCCGCCGCCCAGGTCCTGCTGGCCTGGGAGGAACCCGAGCACTTCCACCAGGCTCTGCAGGGTGCTCGCTTCACGGCCACCGCCCTCAGCGGCGTACGGCGCCGGGGCTGGGCCCAGTCGATCGGCGAGGGCGAACCCGGCATGGCCTCCGTCTCCGCTCCGGTCCGCGGCCCGTCCCACCGTGTCGTGGCCGCCGTCACCGTCACCGGCCCGATCCAACGCCTCACCCGACACCCGGGCACCCGGCTCGCACAGGCCGCCGTCGACGCAGCCGACCGCCTCACCCGAGCCGTCTCCCTCCCCTGACCCCGACAGCCCCACGCGAGGGCCTGCCCCTCCCCCCGGTTGGGGTGTTCAGACTTCCGTGGCTTGAGTCGTCTCCCGCATCTGTGGGCAGTGTCTCCGACCCGAGGAAGTCCGTACCGAAGCCGTGGTTCACGTCGTCGGCGTCGGCCAGGGGCGACGGAGGATATATGCGTCGACAGCGCCCCTGTGCACCGGGCAGAGTGGTCGGCCGTGACAAGCAGTGAGCTGTGGACCCGTGCGACCGCTGACCGTTACGACGCCGAGGAGACCGAGATGTCCTCGGCCGCCGTCCTCGGACCGACTCTCGCCTTCCTCGCCGACCTCGCCGGAGACGGCCGGGCACTGGAGTTCGCCATCGGAACCGGACGAGTAGGCGTCCCGCTCCGGGAGCGTGGCGTGCCGGTGGCAGGCATCGAACTGTCCGAGCACATGGCAGCGGTGCTACGGCGCAAGGCCGACGCCGGCACCCTCCCGGTGGCCATCGGGGACATGGCCACCACCGTCGTCCCCGGGGAGTTCTCCCTGGTCTATCTCGTCTACAACACCATCACCAACCTGCTCACGCAGGACGAGCAGGTCGAGTGCTTCCGGAACGCCGCGCGTCACCTGGCACCCGGCGGCCGATTCGTGATCGAACTGGGCGTGCCACCCCTGCGGTTCCTTCCGCCCGGCCAGGTCGCGGTGCCGTTCGACGTCTCAGAGCGGCACCTCGGCTTCGACACCTTCGACCTGGTCGAGCAGATTCTCGTCTCGCACCACCTCACCCGCGATGACGCAGACGGCCGATACCGCCGGGACAGCTCCCGGCACCGGTACGCCTGGCCCGCGGAGCTCGACCTGATGGCACGGATCGCCGGGCTCGAACTGGAACGCCGCGTCGCGGACTGGGACGGGGCACCCTTCACACAGGACTCCTCGAAACACATCTCCGTATGGCGCAAGCCGACCTGAGCGCGGCGCGAGCGGTTGCGCCGGTTCCTTCGGAAGTCGCACTTGTTCGAGGACTTCCGCGACTTCCCCGACTTCGGCGCGGCATGCGGCTGTCTGCATGTTCGCCGGTGTACGCCTTCACGGCCTGGCCACCATCGAGCACGGACGGGCCAAGGAAGTCTGGCGCAGCCGGCTCGGGGTCGTAGCCCGCTGTCCCTACGGAAGCCGGCCGCGGGAGCGGGCGGGGTGGCTCATCTGGGGACGAAGGTGACCTGGAACATGTGGGGCCAAAGCTTGCCGGTGATCAAGAACGTGTCCGTTCCCGGTACGGCGGCGATGCCGTTGAGTTGTCTGGCTCCGCGGCGTTCGGACGCGGTCAGGAGTCCGGTGGCCTCGATGTTCGCGGTGACGGTGCCGGTGTCCGGGTCGATGCGCAGGATCGTGTCCGTCGGATACACGTTGGCGTAGACGGAGCCGTCGGACGTGCACTCCAGTTCGTTGAGCCGTGTGACGGGCCGGCCGTCCTGGTGGACGTTGATGCCGCCCGTCACCGTGAAGGTGTCCGGGTCGCGGAAGGTGAGCCGGTCCGTGCCGTCGCTCATCACCAGCCGTTCCCGTCCGGCGTGGCGCTGGTGGCACAGGCCCCAGCCTTCGCCCTGGTAGCCGACTCGGCGACGTTCCGCGAGTGTGGTGGGGTCGCGCTCGATGGCGATGCCGTTGCGCCAGGTGAGCTGCCACAGCGTGGAGCCGGTCAGGGTGATGCCCTCACCGAACAAGGGCGCCGGCAGTTCGACGTACCGAGTGGGGGGTTTGCCCGGCGGTCCGGCTCGCAGGGAGGACTCACCGACACGGCCGGTGCTCTCGTAGAGGGTGGCGCCGCGGAATTCCAGGCCCTGGGTGAAGGCTCGGGGATCGTGGGGAAGCGTCTCTCGCGTCACTGCCCGCAGTAGCTGGATCCGGGGGGCGGCGGGGGGTGTGGTCGCCTTCACCCGTCCGCCGGGCGGGATGCGGCCGTGGCTGGCTGGGTCGGATGTCGTGTGCGCGGCACCGTCGCGAGGGTCGGAGCCCGCCGGGTCGGCTGTGCCGGCAAGCAGCGCCCCGGCCACGGTCACCACGGCGACCAGCGCCAGTGCGTGGGTGCGCGGCCGGCGGGCCCGCCTCCTGCGGGTGACGGGGGGCTCGGTGGTCATCTGGCCGGCCTTTGACGGCTGCGGGAGTGTCGTTGGTTTCCCGGTCGTGGCCCTGGATGCCGCGCGGATCGCGGCGGGTGTTCTCCCTGGGGCACAGAGGTCTTCCGTTCTGGTGCGTCGCACGAGCGCGCCGTGCGGGGTTTGGGCGGGGCCAGCGCTCGGGCGCCGGTCTCTGTGGAGATGCGGTTGTTGCTCGACGGGGCCTGGCCTGGTGCCGATCGGCTGGTGGGCAGACTCATGGTTCCCACTATGTGGTGACACCACGAGTACGGCCGTTCGTCTGGCCGTGAGAGCGGATCGCGCCGCTGCGGGCTCGTCATCGGTGCGGTCTGCGCCGCCGCCCGCGGCGCGGGACGGGCCGCTGGTCGCAGCCGCCGCGTCGGGGGCTGACACGCGGTGGGGATTCAGTCGTACGTCTCGGTGAGGTTCTGGACGGTCAACCTCGCGGGGGTGTGGCCGGATACGCGGTGACTGCCTGTCTCACCTGATCGCCGCAGCCCTCCATGAGATCCGCCGCTCCCGCGGCACGAGTCGAATGCCGGTGCCGACCGGCAAGCAACTCGTGCCGGCGGTGCCGACGGTGTCTGCCGCCAGGGCCCCGTTCCGGCCTAGGCTCTCTCTCATGGGACACCTTGTGCGTACCGATGACGGTCGGGTCCTGGTGGCCGAGGAATGGGGCAGTCCTTCAGGGGCTCCGGTGGTGCTCTTTCATGGGACGCCCGGTACCCGGCTCGGCACCCTGCTGCCAGGGGTCGCGGAGCAGCACCCCGGTTTCCGGTTTCTCGCCTACGACCGTCCGGGCTACGGGGAGTCGGGGCGCGCTGCGGGCCGTCTGGTCGCCGACGCGGCCCGGGATGCGGCGGCTGTCGCCGATGCCTTCGGTGTCGAGCGGTTCGCGGTGGTCGGCCGGTCCGGTGGGGGGCCGCACGCGCTCGCGTGCGCGGCGCTGCTTCCGGAGCGGGTCCAGGCGGCCGCCGTGCTGGTCGGGCTCGCCCCGCCGGACGCGCCCGGCCTGGACTGGTTCGCGGGCATGACGCCGTTCAACGTGCGCGAGTACGGTCTGGCCCGCACCCATCTGGACGGGCGGGATCCCGGTGGGCTCGAACGGGACCTGGCTGATCGGGCCGTCGTCCTTCGGCGCGACCCGGTACGCCTCCTCGACGACCTGCGTGCCGATCTCTCCCCCCATGACCTGTCGGTGGTCGAGGACCCACGGGTGCGTGCGGTGCTGCTGCGCACCTACCGGGAGGCACTGCGGATCTCGCATCACGGCTGGCTCGACGACTGTCTGGCCTTCGTCCGGCCGTGGGGTTTCGATGCCGTCTCGGTCGCTTCGCCCGTTCTGCTGTGGCACGGCCTCGACGACGCGTTCTCGCCTGTGGCGCACACCCGTTGGCTGGCCGGCCGGATTCCCGGCGCCGAGCTCGTCCTCGTACCGGACGCCGGTCACTTCGCCGCCCAGTTGGCACTGCCGGACGTGCTGCGCTGGCTGGAGCGTCAGGGTGCCGGGCGCTGATACGAGGTCGAGCGGGCGCCCTTCAATGCGTCGAGGATCCGCTCGTGGCTGTCCCCGACGACGTCGCCGACGCGGACTTTGATGTGGAAGGTCTCGACCTGGTCGACGAAGCGCTGCGAGAAGGCGCCGAGCATCGTCGTCTCGTAGGAGCCGGTGCCCACCAGGGGGAAGTTGCCCATGGTGATCAGCTGGAAGTCCACTCCTACGGTGAGCCCGGCCTCGGTCAGCACGTGGGCCACGCCCTCGACGTCGGTCCACGGCGCGGCGTGCTGCGGGTCGTGGCCGCGCAGGACGGCCCGGCACTCGTAGGCCTCGATCACCACGGTGTGTGAGCCTCCGTTGAGCAGCCCGACCTGCCATTCGGGTACGCCGCCCCGCAGGTGGCCGGTGGTCCAGTCGGCACGCCAGCCCAGCGCCGGACGGACGGTGCGGGCGTACTGGGCTCTGGCGAGGACCGCGCCGACCGCGACCGCGAGCAGACTGCCGAGCGGCTCCATGTCGAGCAGCTCCAGCCGCCACGGCCACTCGGTGCGGGCCGCCGCCGTCATGTTGGCCCTGACCGCCTCCCAGCCGAGGACCGCCGTCAGCAGGACGAGCAGCACGATCGGCACGGTGAAGAGCAACGGGCTGCGTCGCACCCGCCGTTGGGCGTCCATTCCGTTCGTCGGCCTGCCTCGTGTGAACCTGCCCATGGCCACTCCCCCCGGTCGTCGAACAACACTCCCCCGGTCGCGCATGCGGCCCGGTCACGACCGGCTCATCGTGCCCGAACCGGGGCGCGACCGACTAGGGCGCGGGCCGGGCGTGATCAACGAAGGCGACGAGGGTCTCCTTCCGTTCGCCCAGCAGTCTCTTGCAGGAACGCCTGCCGGGTGACGCGCCTGCTACGCCTCCGCTCCACGGATGGCTCCGGGCTGTGACTCCGGGAGGCGTCGGGTTCGGAACGCCTGCTCGTTCCCGCGTACCGCCGGGGGCCGGGCGTGACCGGCCCTGCCGAGTGGGTGGCACCCGTAGAAGGGGTCGGGGGCCATCCACGTCGTCCGGCGCCCGCGCGTCAGACCACCGCGGGTACGACGGGCTGGGACTGGGTGGCGCAGTGGATGCCACCGCCGCCGGAGGCGATGTTGTCGATCCTGACCTGGACGACGGTCCGGCCGGGGTACGCGGTCCGCAGGATGCCGTATGCCACGTCGTCGGCGTAGCTGTCGCCGAACTGGGGCACGAGAACGGCGCCGTTCTCGGTGTGGTAGTTGGTGTAGCTGGACAGGAAGTCCGTGCCCCTTCCTCGGATGTAGCGGCGGTCGGGTCCGGGGAGTTCCGTGATGGCCCGTCTGCGTCCAGCGGCGTCGGTGGCGCTTTGCAGGACCTTCTTGGTCTCGTTGTAGACGGCGACCCACTTGCTGCTGGCGCCGGGGCCCGGCTGGTCGAGGATCACCTTGCCCGGCGCGACGAAGCGTGCGAGACAGTCGACGTGCCAGTCCGTGATGTCCTGGCCGGCCAGGCCCGGGACCCAGATGACCTTGTCCGCACCGAGGGCCCCAATTCATCGACTGCTCCACCTGATCCTGGGTCATGCCCGGGTTCCGGTTGCTGTTCACCATGGAACTGACCGTCGCCATCAAGGTGCCCTGGCCGTCGGTTTCCAGCGAACCGCCCTCTCCGGCGAACGGAGCCCGGATCCTGTTGACCCCGTACTGGCTCAGGAGCGTCGTGGCCGCCGCAGCGTCATTGGCAAAGGGCTGGTAGTAGCTCGTGCCGGTCTTGCCCCACCCGTTGAAGTTGGTGTCCACGTCGGCGGCGGCGCCGGGCGCAACGACGAAAGTGGGGCCGAAGTCGCGGATCCACAGGTCGTCGACGGGAATCTCGACGACCTCGATGCCGTGGTAGGCGCCGGGGCCGCAGACGTACCGGGCATCGGCGGCCTGCGAGGGGCGTGCCAGGACGACGACCGGCTCGAAACGGGAGATGGCGCGCGATGTCGTCGCGGACGCCCCCGAGCTGCGTGGACCAGACCGACGACAGAGCCGGCCAGGCCATGAAGGTACGCACGTGAGGGTCGGTCTCGCGGGGATCCGCAGCATGGTGCCCGAAGCGGCGGTCGCCGCGACGGCGGCCGTGGGCAGTGCCGATCCGAGGGCGGCGAGCGGCACGGCCGCCGCACCGAACTGGAGAAGCCGGCGTCGGGACGTGAGGTGCGTGGCCATGGGGCTCCCTTGCGAGGGTCGGTCGGTCGATTGCGGCTCACCCTCGCCCCGACTGAAAATTCAGTCAAGATGGGAGGGCTCAGTTGTCCGGGGCGGATTCCGGTTGGTGCCGGACCGGCCGATGTCCAGGTCGATAAGACGTGATGGCAATCCGTGCCCCGTCGAGCGACGAGCCGCCCATGCCGACCGGCGATTCCGCGATCGCCGTGACGGATCGCGTACTGGTCACAACTGGTCGGGAACGCCGTCAGCGCGCGGAAGGACGCCCTTCGTCCGCGCCGAGAGAGCACCACGATCGCCTCCTGGGATGCGCCGAATCCCCCTCACCGATCGTGGATTCTGGCGGCTCGGGCACGGTTGGAGAACACACCGCCGTATTCCACTGAATCGCCTGGACCAGAGCACGCGCTTCCGTCCGTACAGACGGCGTCCGACAACGAGCATGAGGCCCGGATCCACAGGATCCGGGCCTCATGTCACTTCAGTAGCGGGGACAGGATTTGAACCTGCGACCTCTGGGTTATGAGCCCAGCGAGCTACCGAGCTGCTCCACCCCGCGTCGGTAGACACAACACTACGCCACCCAGAGCACCCGCATGACCAGACCACTGCTCAGTAGCGGAGCAGACCCGCGTCGATCCGCTCCCAGGCGGTCCGGAGCTCGGCGAGGCGTGTCGGTTCGAACGCGGCCCGGTCCGCCTGCTCGCGGGAGTCCTCGGACAGGTGGAAGAGCTGGTCGCGACCGGACTTGCCCCGGTAGTACTTCCAGTCGCCGCGGCGCAGTGCCCGCTCGCCCCGGACCCGCCAGAACAGGTCGCGCTCGGGTACCTCGGCGCCGCGCAGCAGGTGCCCCGCGAGGCTGGTGCCGTCGAGCGGGTAGGCGGGGTGGGGGCGGGCGCCGGCCAGGTCGAGGAGGGTCGCTGTCCAGTCGGGGGTGAAGATCGGCAGGTCGCTGACCTGACCGCCGTCGATCCGGGCGGGCCAGCGCAGGATCGAGGGGACGCGGATGCCGCCCTCCTGGAGGGAACCCTTGTTTCCGGCGAGCGGCCAGTTGTAGGAGAAGCGCTCACCGCCGTTGTCGCTCGCGAAGAAGACGAGCGTGTCCTGCTCCTGGCCGGAGCGCTTGAGCGCCTTGAGGACCTGACCGATCGAGCGGTCGAGGTCCTCGACCATGTCCTTGTACTTCTCGATCGAACCGCCGTCCTGGTGCCACAGGGCGGAGCGGTCACCCGCCTTGATCCGGCGGACTATCTCGTCGCTCGCCTCCTTGTCGCCGTCCGCGATCCACGGCCAGTGCGGGGTGGTGAAGTTGAGGTTGAGCAACCAGGGCTTGTCGTGATCCCGGCTGACGTACTCGCTCGCCCGCTCGGTGAGAATCCGGGTGTAGTAGCGCAGGTCCTTGTACTCGGCGTCGCCCTCGTAGAGGTCGTACTCGCCGCCGAGGCCGAGCTTGGAGTAGTACTCCAGCGCGCCACCGAAGTTGCCGAAGAATTCGTCCCAGCCGGAGCGGGTCGGGGAGTAGTCGGGCAGGTAGCCGCAGTGCCACTTCCCGATGAGGGCGGTGTCGTATCCGGTGACCCGGAGCAACGAGGCGAGCGTGGGGTGGGTGGCGTCCAGGCCTACGGACTTGTCCGCGATCGGCTCGGCGAGCCCGCCCTTCGTACGGCCCGGGTAGCGGCCGGTGTAGAGGCTGAAGCGGGTGGGCGAGCACGTCGCCGAGCCGGAGTAGGCGTCGGTGAAACGGACGCCTTCGCGGGCGAGGCGGTCCAGGTGGGGGGTGAGGATGTGCGGGGAGCCGTAGGAGGAGAGGTCCGCCCAGCCGAGGTCGTCGCCCAGGATGAAGAGGATGTTGGGCCGTCGGGAGTGACGGCGCGGCTGCGCGGCGCGGAAGGAACGCTCCTGCGGGTCGGTCGCGGGGGCCGCTTGCACGGCGGACGCGGTAGTGCCGAGAGCGGCCGCGGCAGCGGCACCGGCGGCGATCCCGCCGAGGGCACGGCGGGACAGGGGCGTGGACATAAAGGACTCCAGGAGTACGTGAGCGCATGCCACCGGGGCCGCCCGTCGGTCAGGGCGAGCGAAGGAGCGCACGGGTGTGGGGCGAGCGGGAAGTCAGTCGGTCAGCGGCAGCGACAGACAGCGCTCGCGACACGGACGAGGTCCACGTGTCGGCGCTGTACGAGGGTGACCGAGCGGTCACGCGGGGGCTGCATGATCCAGGAGTCTCGCCGAGACGGCGTGGGGGCGTCAACGCCGTACGGGCAGGTTGACGCGCGTAGTTCGCATGATCGAAATCCTCGTGAAGCAGTGTGAATCGACTGGGCGCGCCGCGGCTCTCGTGCACCGCCGGCGCCGGTACGGACCGATATACGCCAGTGTTCGCTCAGACGAACGGTGAGCAGAATCGACGCCTCCCTGGCCACGCGGGTGAACACGTCGGCGACGGCTTCGTGCGGTCTTCGCGTGTCGTGTCCTGAACGCTTGGGGCCCGGCAGGAGCGGGGCACGCGCGCAGCGTCGCCTGGTGTCGGTCCACAGGCATTGCGGGGACTCCGTCGCGCTGCCGGTCCTGAGCAACCCCAAGTCCGGACAAAGGAGTTCGCGTGACCACGCAGATCACCCACGACCACGCCCCCATTCCTGCCTGTCAGCACAGAACTCGACGGCTACGAAGTCGGGCTCTCTCGCCAACTGCCGCGGCAAGGTCCTTCGCCGGCTCTCGGCCGGCTCCCGGTTCATCGGCGCTGCCGGCCCGAACGCGGAGGAAGGTGTGCCGGGCCGTCGAAGGCGTTGACCTGGGTCGTGGGGATCTGGCTCTCGTGTGCCTCGCTGCCTCGTCCGAAGTGGTTGAGCAGCAGGTTGAGGAGGAGGGCGGCAAGGCATCCGGCGGTGATGCCCGATCCCAGGATCATGGCGGCGGGTGTCGGGAGGTGCTCGTAGAAGTCCGATGACGCGACGGGGAAGAGGCCGAAGGCGAGGGCGACGGAGACGATGATGCCGTTGTGCCCGGTGGCCAGCGACGCCTTGGCGAGGGTCCGGATCCCGGTGACGGTGATCGAGCCGAAGAAGACCACGCCCGCCCCACCGAGTACGGGGAGCGGTACGAGGGCTACCAGCGAGGCCAGGACAGGCACGAGGCCCATGAGTACCAGGATCGCTCCGCAGAGGGTGACCGCGTAGCGGCTCCGGATGCGGCTGATCGCGACAAGGCCCACGTTCTGCGCGTAGGCACAGCTCACGAAGGCTCCCAGGGCGCCCCCGAGTGTGGTGCCCAGGCCTTGGGCACGCAGGCTGCCGGCGATGACGCGGTCGTCGACGGGACGGTCGACGACCGATCCCACGGCGATGAGAGAGGCGGTGGACTCCGTCATCGAGACGAGCGTGACCACGAGCATGGTGGCGATGACCGGCGCCTCGAACTGTGGGGCGCCGAAGGTGAACGGCTCCGGCAGTGCGAACAGCGGCGCCTGGGAGAGGTGGTGGAAGTCGACCTTGCCCATCGGTATCGCGGCGGCCGTGCCGACGATGAGGCCGAGCAGGATCGCGACCCGCTGGAGGAAGGCGTCCGCTGAGGAGGCGGTGGAGGAGGAGCGTGACGGCGAGGGTTCCGGCGGCCAGCGCGAGGTTGGACGGCGACCCGTAGCCGGAGGCGTCCTGGTCGCCTCCCCGGGCCCACTCCCCCGCGACCGGCAGGAGGGAGATGCCGACGAGGGTGATGACGGTGCCGCTGACGACGGGCGGAAAGAAGCGGACCAGCCGGCAGAAGGCGGGAGCCAGGAGGAAGCAGACGGCCCCGGCGACGAGGGTGCCGCCGAACACGAGGGGCAGGGTGTCCTGTCCCCGGGACACGGAAGCGGCGAGGACCGGGGACACGACGGCGAACGAGACACCATTGGTGACGGGCAACCGCGCCCCCACACCCCAGTGGCCGAGGGTCTGGGCGACGGTGGCCAGGCCCGCGACGACCAGGGACGCAGTCAGCAGGGTGGTGAGCTGCGCCGGTGTCAGGCCGAGCGCGTCCTGATCGTGGCCATCAGCCTCGGGATCGGTGTGATCCCCATGGCCAGCCCGGACTTCTACCATGCCTTCCCCGAGAGCGTCCGCATCGTCCTCGACTCCGGTATCAGCACCGGCTGCGTCGTCGCGGTCCTGCTCAACCTCTCCTTCAACCACCTCGGCCGCGGCACACGGACCGCCCCCACGAGCACAGCCCTCACAGGGCACGGCGCCACCCCGGAACCGGCACCCGCGCGGACCACACACGCGCACTGAGCCCGACAGCCGCTCCGACCAGGACGCCGCCCGGTTCCGGGAGATGTTCACCACCGCCCGCTCCGCGGACTGGACGGAGTTCCTCGCCGACTGCGCCAAGTTCGAGCAGGAGATCGCCAAGGAGATCCGGATCGCCAAGTTCACCCTGGCCGAACTGGAGGAAGAGGAGCAGTACGGCCGCTCGCGCGGCGGGTTCACCAGCAGGCTCCACCTGAGCGCCGACGGCCGCAGCCGCCCGTTGTCCCTGATCATCACACCACGTCAGCGGGCGGGACTGCGCCCAGTTCAAGCCCCTGCGGATTCACCCAGCCCGAACGGCACCTCGTGTGACAGGGCCCGCGAACAGATCAGCCCTTCGCCTCACGGACGTCCCTGCCCTCCTCGGCGAACGCCTTGAAATCCTGCATGTGCTGTAGCGACTGCTTGCGGAACGCGCCGGGCATCAGGAGTCCCCCCAGCCGCATCAGCAAGCCGCTGAACCGGTACTCGTTCTCGCTCACCCAGAGCGTCGTCTCCGGACCGGCCTCCGTCAGCCGGTCGCGCACGGCGCTCCACATGCCCTCGCCGACGATCTCGCGGTCGAAGCGAACGACGCTCCCCCCTTTCGGGATCCCGTGCAGGTCTGCCGGTTCCCGGCGCGTGATTGTCTCGGTGCACTCGATCTGCCGCTGCCCCATCTGCATCACGACCCGCGACTTAGTACCGACCTGCCCGTGCACCCCACTCAGCGGCTCGTGCAGCACCAGGCCCCGCAGCCACTTCGGCAGGTGCGGCGGGTCGGCGAGCAGCTGGACCACCCTCTCCCGCGGCAGGGCGATCTCGATCGAGACGGTGTACTTCATGGTGGAGCCCTCCAGGTTCCTGAGCGAACGGGCAACTGCACCAGAGTGTCGGTGAGCTGGTGGGAAGGTGACCTCAGCACGGCTCGCGCCCGCCGGCCGGCCACGGTCCGGCGGTAGGGGATTGCCCGCACAGCCTGAAGTTTGTCGATCTTAGTGAGCATCGTTTCCGCTTGCGGCCGGCGACACGGTTCTCACCAGCACCCCGGCTTGCGCCGTTCGAACCGCACCACGGAGTCTGCGGTCGGGCCGAAATCACGGAGAGACCCCCGCGCGGTCCCGAACGGGGGTCTCTGGTGCTGGTGCTGGTGCCGCGGCAGGACGCCGCGTCACTCGTACCAGTGCGCGGGGTGCCCCTTGGTCATGAGCGCGCCGTATCCCAGGGCAAAGTCGGGGAAGCCCAGCTGGTCGAGCGTCTTGCGGTCCTTGTTCACATCGCGGGCTGTTGTACCGAAGGCTTCTGCGATGTGTGTCGCGCGCCATGACCGTAGCCACCACCGGGGGCGTGGCTTCGGTCACGAGAACCGTTCTTGCGACGAAAGCCAGTGGGTGGTCAGGTATCGGCGAGGGCCGCCTACCGGATGCCCTTCCAGCCGTACCCGAGGCCCCGGCGCCGGGAGTCACGAGGTCGCGGGCAGCGGCCGCGGGCGGCTCGTCACCGGGCGGGGCGAGTACGGCCCGCAGTGCGGTTGTGGCGACGAGGACGCGGGCGGCCTCCACCCACAGGTTCAAGAGAGCCTCCGCATGGGCAGTACGGAGCCGGCCGGGGCCGGTGTGCTCGTGCTGTTCGGCCACAAGGGCCTCCCCGGGCCTGCCGTCACATCCACCGCGCAGCGTACGCGGACCCCCGCCGGCGGGTCAGCCGCTTTCGACGGTCTCGTCGACCTCGACGTACGTGACGATCAGGATGCTCCCGGGCGCCGTCGCGTAGAAGATCACTCGGATGCCATCGCGCTGGTAGTCCCGCAGCGCCGGCGCGGTCGCGTGCTGCTTCACCTCGGCCGGGGCCTCGGCGATCACACCCAGCGCCACGTCGAGGCGTGCGGACTGATCGATCGTCAGAACAGCGGCTTGGGTCTCGGCCGGCTCGATGAACACGAGCCTCGGACGCCGGCCGCGCGGGTGCTCAGGCAACTTCGGAGGCGTCGCCGCTCCTCTCGGGCAGGCCCTTCTCGGCCCGGATGTCGTCCCAGTCGCGGCACCGGTTGAGGTCGATGCCCTCCGAGGCAAGGTTCTCGAGGACATACGCAAGTGCAGGGTTCCCCGGGAACTCTGCACGCGCGGCTTCGCGGAGCTCACGCTTCTCGGCCTGGTCGAAGACGAGGTGGGCCATCGGGTCCTCCGGCGGTCGGGTACAGCCAGAGGCTAGCGCAGCGGTTCTGCCTTGGAAGCCGGTTCGGGCACGCCATACCCGCGGCGCGGATGCCTCGATCACGTGGCCAACGGGCGGCACGTACAAGCCGGCTGCGGCGCCGATCTGGTGGGGTAGCGTCCCTCCGGTGAATGTTCACCTCATCAACGACGTACCCGGTGGCCTGACCCGACGAGCTCGTTCGTTTGTCGGCGTACATGGCGTCAAGGTCGACGTTCGGCCCGTCGAAAGTCACAGGCAGTGGTGGCTTGAGCGAGACATCCCCCAAGCGGTGATCGACCGGATGGCGGCCTACCAGAGGCGATGGGGCGGCCTGCTCCTGCCACCTGCGTCGCAGTACGACGGAGGCCCGAAGTACCTCGCGCGCGAATCGAGTCGTGATCAATTTGCGGGATGCGCCTTCGTGGCACGGTCCGGCCCGATGGACGATCCTACGTGACGCGATTGCAACTGACCGACCCTGATGGGCAGTTGGTCGAGCGGCACTTGCCGATCGGCGAGTACGGCCCGTACCCCGAGCGACTGCGGCAGCAGTTCGAGGGCGTGATCTGACGGTTCAAGACGGGCGGGCAGTGGCGAAAAGATGCCGACGGAGTTCAGCGCCTGGTCGACCGTCCACAACCGCAAAGCGGGCAGGAGACCGAAAGTCGTCCCGCGCTGGAAGAACGACGACGCATCCGGCGTCGGCGGAAACTCCAGCTGAAGGCCGCCCTCCTCGGACGTTCTAGAGGCGGGCATACCGGCAAGGTCCACCTCGCCTCCGACCGCAAGTGCCGCCCGCCGGCGTTCATCCTGCCCACAGGCCAGGCAGCGGACAGCCCGCAGGTCATCCCCGTCCTGAAGAAGGCACGGGTACGCGGGCCCGTCGGCCGAGCCCGTATCCGGGCGGACGCGGTCGCCGGGGACAAGGCGTACCCGTCCCGCGGAAACCGCGCCCACCCGCGCAAACGCCGTATCAAGGCGGTCATCCCGGAGAAGAAGGACCGAGCCGCCAACCGGAAGAAGAAGGGCTCCGGAGGTGGACGGCCCGTCAGCCACGACGCCGATCTCTACAAGGAGCGGAACACCGTCGAACGCCTGATCAACAAGCTCACAGCATGGCGAGGCATCGCCATCCGATACGACAAGACTCCCGACGGCTACCTCGCCGGTCTCCGCCTGCGCGCCCCGATGACCTGGATCAAGGGACTCACCAGGACCACCCGATGACCACGACTCGATATGCCCCCAGGTGACGCGCTGACGTGCCGGACGCCAAGGGCGGGCAGGAGTTGAGTCAACGCTCAGCCAGCCGTGGACGGGGGGCCTCACCCGTGGATTCCGCGTCGGTGTCGTCGGTGCCGACCGGGCCGCGGGGAAGCATCCGGTCCAACCACTTCGGCAGCCACCAGTTGGTCCGGCCGAGGAGTGTCATGGTCGCCGGTACCAGAACCATGCGTACGACCGTGGCGTCGATGAAGATCGCGGTGGCCAGGCCGAGCCCGAACATTTTGGTGGAGGGGTCCTCGGCGACGGCGAAGGACAGGAAGACCGCCACCATGATGAGGGCGGCCGAGGTGATGATCCGGGCGGTGCGCGAGATGCCCTCGACGATCGCCGTGCCGTTGTCGCCGGTGCGCAGGTACTCCTCGCGTACGCGGGAGAGGAGGAACACCTCGTAGTCCATCGACAGGCCGAACAGGATGGCGAAGAGGAACATCGGGATGAACGACACGATCGGAACCGTCGCTTCCAGCCCGATGAGTGCGCCACCCCAGCCCCACTGGAAGACCGCGACCATGATGCCGTAGGCCGCGCCGATGCTCAGCAGATTCAGCAGTACCGCCTTCAGCGGTACGACGACCGAGCGGAAGACCAGCATCAGCAGCAGGAACGAGAGCGCCAGCACGGCGGCGACGAATGCCGGCAGGCGTTCGCTGGTGCGTCGGCCCACGTCGGACAGGCTTGCGGCGGCGCCGCCTACGTGCGCCCTCGCCGGGCCGTGCCCGATCGCCGTGGGCAGCACGTCCGTGCGCAGCCGGGCGATGGTGTCGGCCGTGGCCTTGTCCTGAGGGCTGGTGGTCGGGAACACCACGAGGGTCGCGATGCCGGTGGCCCGATCGATGTGCGTCGGCGCGACGGACGCGATCCCCGGATCCGCCGCCACCGTCGCGACGAGACGGTCCAGCACTCCCGGATCACCGGTGGGGTCCGCGGCGATGACGAGGGGACCGTTGGTGCCCGGGCCGAACCCCTCGGCGACGAGGTCGTAGGCCCGGCGCTCGGTACGGCTGTCGGGCAGCGAGCCGTCGTCGGGCAGGCCGACGCGCAGGCCGAGCACGGGCAGCGTCGCCGTCACCAGCAGCGCCGCCGCGCCGATCGCGTACGGCACCGGGTGCCGGCTGACGTGCCCGATCCAGCGACGCCACCCGGCGGCGTGGGCGGCGCCTGCAGCCGGGTCCCGCCGCCGTGCGAGTCGGCCCGGCTTCCTGGTCTGCAGAGCCCGGCCGATCCGGCCGGCCCGGGCCAGGCGCGGGCCGGCGGCGCCGAGGAGGGCCGGCAGCAGCGTCACCGACGCGACCACCATGGCCAGGACGACGATCGAGACGGCGAGCCCGCCCACCGTCATGAACGGCACGTTCGCGACCGCCAGGCCCAGGATCGACACGACGACGGTGCCGCCGGCGAAGACCACCGGCCGCCCCGCAGTGGCCACCGCTCGTCCGGCCGCCGCCTGCGGATCGAGCCCGCACGCGAGGTACTCCCTGTGCCTGGCGAGCACGAACAGCGCGTAGTCGATGCCCACTCCGAGCCCGACCATGCTGCCCAGGATCGGGGCGAAGGTGGGGACCTCGGTCACCCCCGCCAGTACCGTCATCGTGGCGATCCCGACGGTCAGCCCGAAGACCGCCATGCCGATCGGCAGTGCGGCGGCGACGAGCGAACCGAACGCCAGGAACAGGATCGCGGCCGCGGCGAGGAGGCCGATCAGCTCGCTCGCGCCGCCGTCGGGGTCGGAGAAGGCGTAGAAGAGGTTCCCGCCCATCTCGATGCGCAGCGGCAGCTCGGGGCGCAGCCGGTCGCCGAGTTCGACGAGGGCGTCGAGGTCTTCGGCCGACAGCCGGCTCTGGTCGGGGTACTGCACCCGGACGACCGCGATCCGCCCGTCGGCCGAAACGAGGCCGCCGCGCACGGCGGTGTCCCCGCGTGCGGCGAGCGCCCCCGCCGGGTCGCTCGTGCCAAGCACGTGCGGCAGCCGCTTCACCTCTGTCTGCAGCCGCGTGAGAGCGGTGCGCGCGCCGTCGTCGTCGAAGAACGTCGCACCGTCGTCGAGGGGGGTGACGACCACTTGGGCGGTCATCCCCTCCTGGCCGGTGCCTGCCCGCTCGATCAGTTCCGCGGCCCGTCCGGAGTCCAGTCCCGGAGCGGTCATCGAGTCCGCGGTCCGCCCCCCGAAGGCGACGGCGGCGAGGACGGCGAGCGTGGTGGCGATCAGCCATGCCGCGATCACCCGCCAGGGATGGCGGGCGGCGCTTGCGCCCAGGCGCAACAGGGCTTTCGAGAGCATCGGGTCCTCCAACCACCTCGTCGGCCGTCCTTGTACGGCCGCCGATGCCGAGGTTCGTCGCCACGGCGCTCTGCGGCATCGGCCCGCGGGCCGCGGATCCGTCGGCCCCAGGGCGGAGTGACGTCCCGTTCTTTCGGCCGATGCGCGGCGCGGCGCGGTGCTTAGGCTGAGAACCGTGCTCCGAGATGACCTGCGAACCCTGTGGACCGAACCCCGGCCGCCCGGCGCGCCCGCCCGGGTGTGGCGGGACTGGGCGCTGCTCGCCGTGGGCCTGGGCGGTGTGGTGCTGGAGGCCACCCTGCGGGAGGACGTCGTGTGGCGGCCGGTGGCGGTGGTGTTCGCCGTCTGGCTGTGCCTGCTGCCCTTGTGGCGCCGGACCCACCCACTGGCGATGGTCAAGCTGGCGTTCGGCTCGGTGATCCTGCTTCAAGTTGCCTCGCTCGTCGCTGCACCGCGCGAGCCGGTCGGCCTGGACACCGGCATGGTCGTGCTCGTGCTGGTGTACGCGCTGCCCCGGTGGGGATCGGGACGGGAGATCGTGCTCGGCGGTGCGGTGATCCTCGCGGCCTGCGCCCTGGTGACCGTCACGTACGAGACCCCGGTCGTCGAAGAGGTCGGGGGCTTTGTCTTCCTGCTGCTGCCCGGCGTGGTCGGGGCTGCCGTGCGGTTCCGGGTGACCGCTCGCGAGCGGCAGTTGGACCAGGTGCGCTCCCGCGAGCGCGAGCAGCTCGCCCGGGAACTGCACGACACGGTGGCCCACCATGTGTCGGCCATGGTGATCATCGCCCAGGCGGGCCGGGTGCTCGCGGGCACCGACCCGTCCGCCGCCGTCGAGGCGCTGGAGGGGGTCGAGGAGGAAGGGGCGCGCACGCTGGAGGAAATGCGCGCCATGGTCGCCGCGCTGCGCGACCGCGGAGTCGGCGCCGAGCTGGCGCCCCCTGCCGGAGTCGCGGATCTGGAGCGCCTGGTGCGCACGCCGGGTGGTCGCCTCAGGGTCGACCTGGCGCTCGACGGCGAACTGGACGCGCTGCCCCCGGCCGTGGACGCGGCCGTCTACCGGATCGTGCAGGAGTCGGTGACCAACGCGCTGCGCCATGCGGTCGACGCGACCGAGCTCGTCGTTCGGGTCACCGCGGAACGGCACACGGTACGGGTGAGCGTGCGCGACAACGGCCGGCGCACCGGCCGGGGTCGCGACGGATACGGACTTACCGGACTGCGCGAGCGCGCGACCCTGCTCGGCGGCACACTACGAGCCGGCCCGGGTACCGACCGGGGCTGGCATGTCGACGCCGAACTGCCGAGAGTGAGGAACGAGAGCGGTGTCCATTCGCGTCCTCGTCGCTGACGACCAGACGATCATCCGCACCGGGTTGCGGATCATGCTGAACGCCCAGCCCGGCATCGAGGTGGTCGGTGAGGCCGCCGACGGGCGGGAAGCGGTACGTCTGGCCCGCGAACTACGCCCCGAAGTCTGCCTGTTCGACATCCGCATGCCCGTACTCGACGGGCTCGAGGCCACCCGGCTGGTCGCCGGCCCGGGCGTCGCCGACCCGCTGGCCGTGGTCGTCATCACCACGTTCGACCTCGACGAGTACGTCTACGGCTCACTGCGTGCCGGCGCCCGCGGATTCCTCCTCAAGGACACGGGACCGGACCTTCTGGCACAGGCCGTACGGTCGGCGTCCGACGGTGAGGCGCTCATCGCGCCCAGTGTCACCGTCCGTCTGCTCCAGGCATTCGCGGACCTGCCCGCCGGCCGGCCCGTGGCCCAGCCGGTCTCCCCCGTCACCTCCCGCGAGGAGCAGGTGCTCCTCGCCGTCGCTCGCGGGCTGACCAACACCGAGATCGCCGATGCACTGCACATCAGCCTCAGCACGGTGAAGACACATCTGGCCAGCCTGATGGCCAAACTCGGCGCTCGCAACCGGGTCGAGATCGCGATGTGGGCCTACGAGACGCGCCGTATCCTCCCCGGAACCTGAGCCGGTCGCCGGGCCATGTCCTACGACGGGACTCCCGACAGCTGCCTCGCCAGTCTCCACCTGCACGCCTCGATGATCTGGATCAAAGACCTCACCAGGACCACCCGGTATCCACGACTCGACACGCGGCCTAGCGACAATTGCCGCAAGCAAGACGAGGGCAACGGCCAGGTGCTCCACGGCTCCGTACGTGCCCGGCTCGACGCCAGGCATCGTGGCCGGCTGGGAGTTGTCCGGCCGATCGTGTTCGGAGCCAGATAGTGAGGCCGGCGGCGGTTGCGGCACCCAGGTAGACGTAGCCGCGCTTGTCGTAGCGGGTGGCCACCGCCCGGTGCTGCTCGAGTCGGTTGATGGTCCGTTCGTCGGTGTTGCGCCTTGTACCGCTCTTCGTCGAAGCCGGATCCAGACAGACGATCAGGCCCCAAGGCCAGTACCACCCCGTTCCATCAATGCCGCTTGCCGTGGCCGTTCAAGTGGGCCCGGTCCCTTGCACGTTCGGTGCTTGTCACCGGTAGCAGCGTCGCGCCGTCGAGCAGCGGTATCGGACGAGAGGGCGTCTGCGACGGGGGCTCCGGAGGGGAGGGATGTATGAACAGGCATGAATTGGTGGGATTGGTGGGGCGCCGGACAGCGCTGCGATACCTGCTGGCGGGGATTGCTGCTACCGCCATGTCGGGGTGCGGGAGTCCCGTGGAGAAGGCGATCACCACGTTCGCCGAGGGTTCCTGGAGGTTCACGACCAACACTGACATCGAAGGAGTGCTGACCATCACCGGCGACGGAAGGTGGTCGGAGACCCGGCTGGGCCTTTCGGGCCGGCGGGAGTACGCCCCCCTCTCGCCTGACGATCGTCATGGACGGCGTTGACAGCGCGAACGCGGAGCCGTAGATCATCCCGATGGTTCCCGAGCCCACCGACGATGCCCGCTCCCGCGGCTACTCCATGAACGGCGGCTGGGCCCGCCAGCCTCGGCCAGAACGTGAAGGCACGCAGGGACAAGGATTCCGTGGTCCTGGAGTTCGGAAACTTCTCGGACGGGAGCGAGGGCTCCCCCGAACACGTGGAGTCCCTGATCTTCACCCTGACCCGCCTGGAAGGTTCGTGGTGGGCCTGTGGGGGGAGCAGTGGAGACTCCCAACCACCCTCCCTGGACGGGCCGATGGCGTGATCCCTACCCCGCGGTGTTGACCGTGCTCACATCGGGCCCGAAGCTTTCACGCGACCCGCACACCTGTCACATCGTCACCACGACGGCCTGGCAGTCGGGTTGACCGGTTCCCCGTCTCCGTAAGGACCTTCCGATGCGCCGTACCGCCGCACTGTTCGCCACCGCCCTGCTCGCGGGAGCCGCCGCATTCACCGCACCCGCCGCCAACGCCACCGAGAGCCCCGCCTCCGCCGCTACGCAGTCCACAGCGACCGTCCCTGGCCCCGGCGGCGTCGGGAGCTGCACCGAGGCCGGCATGTCCGCCACCTGTACCGGCCTCGACCCGATGCAGACCTGGAGCGTCGGGGGCACCTGTGCGAGCTACGACTTCAGCACCGGGTCATACACCTTCTCGCAGGCGTGGAGCGGCTGGGTCACCGGCGACACCACCACCTCCGCGAGCTGCTTCGGTACGGGCATGTGGTGGGGAGGCGGCGTCTCGTTCGGACCCGCCGTTCCGGCCGGTCCGGTCGGGCAGGTCACCGGCTTCGCGGGCAAGTGCCTGGACGTACGCGGCGGCAGCATGGCCAACAAGACCCCCACGCAGATCTGGGACTGCCTCGGCAACGTCAACCAGAGGTGGAAGATCGGCGCCGACGGCACCATCCGCGCCGTCGGCGTGTGCCTGGACATCTGGGACGGCCGCACCGGCAACGGCACCCAGGTGCACACCGGCCCCTGCAACGGCAACGCCGCGCAGCAGTGGCGGGTCCGGAGCGACGGCGCGATCGTCAACACGAAGTCCGGCCGCTGCCTGGACGTCCGGGGCTTCGACAGCACCAACGGCAACATCGTGCAGATCTGGGACTGCAACAGCACCTCGAACCAGATCTGGCACCTGCCCGCCTGATACGTCCCGGCCGCCCGAACCCGAGGCCTCCATGGTTACGGTCGGGGCGGCGCCAGGGTCGGAACTCGATGCGGGCCCAGTCGTAGAACCGCCATTCCGCTTTCGCAGGCGCCGTGGACGCTGAGCGTTATGGACGGCCGCTCTTCGCAGGAGACTTCGGCCCGGCCAGTTCGGCACGCAGGCGCTCCATCTCCACGATTCCTGGCTTGTCTCCCTCACACGCCAGCTGAAGGCGGCCATCGGTACCGAAGGGCAGCACATCATCAGGCCTGAACTCGAAGAGACGCCGTCCGTCTTTCGCGGGACGCTCCGCCTGCGCGAGCAGCAGCACATAGCGGCCGGGCTGAGGAAGCTGCGTCTCGGATACCGGATACCACGTAAGGGCAGTGCCGGAGGAGGGGACGTTTCCGCTGTTCGTAAGGGTGCCATCGATATCAAAGTGGAAGGCCGAGCCCCCGGTGATGCCGTCGTCCATGTCGATGCTGCCCGCCCGCACCTGCCCGTACACGACCCGGAAGCCCGCCTGCTGGCCATCCCTGAGGTTCTGGACAGTGCTCTGCAGGCACTGAGCCGAGGCAGCCGGATGCTGTTCTCCTTGCCCTGCCATGCCCCTGAGCATGGCAGGGACGCCCACCGCAGTCGCAACGAGCACCGCGGTGACGCCCGCCGCCACCCCCAGCCGCCGGCGCGCCAGCCGGCGCCGGGCGTGGGCGGTGAAGTCCGCGCCAGGTGTGGCCGGGCTGCTGGGCAGTTCCGCGGCGGCGGCGAGCAGCCGCTGCACCTGCTCCTCCTCGACATGCCGCTGGTCAGTCACGGTCCACACTCCTGTCACAGTCGTATGAGACGGCGGTCAGAAGACCTCCGTTACGAAGGGCCTCAAGGGCACGGGCTGCGCGGCTCTTCACCGTGCCGGGAGAACAGCCCAGGACGCCGGCGATCTCTCCCTCGCTGAGCTGGTGGTAGTAACGCAGTACCAGCACAGCCCGCTGAGCCGGCGGGAGAGTCAGTAACACGTTGCGCACCGCCATGCCTGTTGCCGTCTGGTCCTCGTGGCCCGGAAGAGCGGCCTCCGGCAGTTGCTCGGACGGCATCTCGGCATGCCACCTCCGTCGGCGGTCCTTGACCAGCAACCGGACCATCGTGGTGCGCGCGTACGCCTCTGCGGCTTCCAGCCTCCCGATCCGGTGCCATGCGCGATAGGTGCGCAGCAGCGCCTCTTGCACGAGATCCTCGGCCCGCGGGCCACTGCCCGCCAGCAGCCTGGCCGTCCGCAGGAGTGAGGGGTAACGCGCGCCCATGAACGCCGTAAACGCCTCGTCCCTTCCGTTGCCCATCCGCTCCACTCCTTGCTGGCCCGCCACCCGGGTCCTTCCCCCTGACAGAGGACCCGGGTGGCGAAGAAGGTTCCACAGGGGCCGACGAGTGTCCGTGATTGCCCAGCTTCAGCGGAGCTGAAAGTGGACTCGCGAATGACCGGCTCGCTCCGCCCGGGCCCGCAGTCGGGAAGACCGGCGGGCTGGTCCCTCAAGATGTGCGGCGCCGGATGTGGCATCGGTGTGGGTGCGTTCGAGGATGTGGAGCTCCGCGGAAGACTGGTCATCCGCTTTCCACCAGGCAACGTCCCTCTCCGCTCTGCCGGAGAGCTTCCCCCGAACCGGATGGAACTGGGACGACGTCGATCCCCCGCCCGCCTGACCACCCCCCTTACCGAATGTGCGACAGAACCGAGATTCGGAAACGCTTGTCCGGTGTGTCGGCATCGACCGGTGGTCGACGGAGGTTGCCATGCCTCTGACCGCGGCACGACCGTGGTCTCTCAGCGTCGGGACATCGCCGGCGGGGTGGGGGCGTCGTCCAGGCAGCGGTCGAGGAGAGCGTGCATGCGGGGGACGGGGAGGGACGGGTTGGCGGCGGCGCCCTCTGCGGTGCGGGGGTCGGCGAGGAGGGCCTCCAGGGCCTCGGGTGACAGGCTCGGGTTGGCGGCGGCTGCCCGGCGCACCGGCGCGTCGGGGTCTTCCACCGGGGGATCGGCCAGGACGGGATCGGCTGCGGCCAGGGCGCGCACCTGCGGGTCCGGGTGGCCGATGAGATGGCTCGTGCCCGTACGGGGGAACGCGGGCAGAGTCAGCAGGTGCGGGCGGTGGGCCGGGCGGGTGACGAAGACGTCCAGGAGGAGGTGCGGCGGCGCCAGCGGGTGATGGCAGGCCAGCCTGATCCGTACCTCCTCGTCCTCGTCCTGCGCGAGTTCCGCGACGAGTTCCACGGCCAGGCCGGGCCAGCTCGCCGCGACCCGGCGGAGCACCGGTTCCCCGGACGCCGCACAGGCGACGAACCAGCCCGCTGATGGCCGCGGGGCGGGCTCGGTGATCGGGCAGGTGCAGTCCGGGCCGTGGTCGACGATCCTGTGGATCATGTCGTACTCGACCCAGGTGCGGGAGAAGGGATGGAGGCGTGCCCGCGCCCGTACGTCCTCGTCCGGGTCTTTCCTCAGCTCCGCGACCAGGTCCGGCCCCAGGTCGGGCCGAGAGGCGACCAGCGCGCGGACCCCGGCCTCGGGATGGCGCGCGAGCCGGGCGACGGCGTAGGCCGGGGCGTGGCGATTTCGGGCCAGGGGGCGCACCGTGCCGTCCGCGAAGCACTGCTCGACGAGCGCCGGGGACAGGGCGCACGTGCCGAACACGAAGACCTGGTTGCGCGGCTCGTAGGACGGCAGTCGCGCCTCTACTTGTTCCGGATCCAGCACCCAGGTGCTGTTCTGCGCCGCGTCACGGACCGTGGGGTCCGGATCGTCGAGCAGCGCCGCTCGCTGCGCCGGGGTGAGCGACTCCCAACTCCAAGTGGCCCGTATCCGGAGTTCGGGATGCTCGCGGGCGGGCAGGGAACGGCGGAAGGAGAGCGGGATCTGCCGGGACGATTCGAGCACCCCGACAATCTCATCTGCGGTGAGCCTGCCGTCCTCTCCCCCGTCCTGCGCGGTCAGCAGCGTCACGAGGATGTCGTCCGGCAGCGGCCGGACCCATCGGGGCCGGGACCGGGGGCCGTCGGCGAGCCACGCACGGACGACCCCCGACGGGTCCGTCGCCAGGGGGGCGAGCCGCGCCGGGTCGACGTACAGGTTGCGGGCGAGCGCGCTGCGGACGGCTCTGACCGGATGACGCAGGGCCGCGTCGATGACGTCGTCGGGCAGGTCACGACCCTCGCACATCAGCAGGCCGGCCTCACCGTCCGCTTGATCCATCAGGCGGATCAGTACGTCGGAGGGCACCGCCGGATTGAAAGCGAGGCCGCGCAACCACAGTTCATGCAGGGAGTCGGACACCGCGTCATCCTGCCACCTCACCTCCCGAAACGGGTCGCCCGATGCCTGCCGCCTCGACGCTCACCAGCGGGCTCCAGCCGTAGGGCTCGGACACGTCGGACCACGTGGCCAGGGGCAGCGATTGCGTGTGGCCTCCGCGCTTTCGAGCCATTGAACGGGACCTTCTCAACGACATGCCGGAGGTGATCGTTGAACGTCATGGTCAATCGGGTCCTGTCGGTCGAGGTCATGCGTCCCATTGGTCGCAGTACTCGATGTGGATCTCGCGCGCGTCACCGAGAATGCCTTCGTTGGAGTGGAGTTCGGTGCAGAAGTGCGGGTAGCTCGACTGGCCGGGGACGTATCCGGGGCCGTTGCGGGCGATGTCGAAGAAGTGCCCGGCGGTGTCCCTGAACACCTTCGCGCTGCCGGTCATGAACAGGGTCTCGGCGTGGAGATGCTGGTGAAACAGGTCCCGGTTCTCCTTGTAGTGCCGTGCCTCGTAGTCAGCCACGGCTTCGTCGGCGTGGCCTGCGCCAGGCAGCGTCACCGTCTGCGGACGCCCTGGGCCGAGCCGTCGTCGTATTTCCTTCCAGCGTGAGGGCGCGAACTGGAGCGAGTGGTGCAGCAGTACGAGATCAAGCTGCCGTGTGCCGTCTTCCGGCAGCTCGTGGGAGGGGCCACGGTTCCCCCGCATCGGCAGGTGGACCAGCGAGCGCGGCGAGGAAGCGGCGAGCTTCCATAGCCCACCGATTCGCTGGGCGGCATCCTGATCGAGGTAGGTGTCCAGGTGCCGATCGCGGTCGACGAGCACCGCGTGGACCAAGGGCCGGGCTGGTCGGATGACCTTGAACTCCGTTGATCCGAGCCGTGCTTGGTGGATGGTGATGCGTAGCTTCACTGGTTCTCCAGGACTCGGCGGCTGACATCGGCCGCGTAAGGGGCCCAGTCGCCGACTGATGCCTTCTCCGATCGGACGGCGACTCGGATGTGGACGCCGAGTACCCGGGCGATGACGGCGGCGGGCAGTTCGGGCCTCCAGGCCGGAAGAAACCTGGCCCACACTCCGCCACGATGTGCCCACATCCCGTATGGACAGCCGATGAAGTAGCGAAACACCCGCGGCCCCGCCGTAGGGGTGAGAGATGAGGTCAGGTACGAACCAGTGAGGCATGGATGCGGGCGATGGCCCGCAGCACCTCGTCACGGTTCTTGGCCTGCTGCATCCATGCGGGCAGGCGGGCCACCACGGTCATCCTTCGGCCGTGGTCGTGCCAGGGAATCCCTTCACGCAGCGGTGCCTGCGCAAATCGTTTGATCAGGTCCAGGTGTTCCAGGTTGGAGGCCCATACCCACCCGCGCCGGGTCTCGGTCTGCAGCCAGAGACGGACATCGAAGTACGGGTCTGAGGCCGGCGCGTGCCAGTCCCGATGCAAGGCCACACCACCACGTGTCCATTCCTTCGCCATCCCGCAGCTCCGACAAACGAGACGCCTCGGACAAGTACGCGCCCCAGCACCGAAAGCGCCTAAAGATTGAAGATCACGCAAGGGCCTGTCCGGCGGGTCAGTTCGGGCCGGTGCGGGCACGCCTGACACGGGGGCGCTGTCACGGGCCGCAGCCGTCACGCGAACGACGGCCACCGATCGGCGGCCCACTCCACCCAGCCGACCCAGCCGGGCGGCGGGCCCGCTGCCCCACGCCCCTCCAGCTCCGCCGCGTCGGGCTCCTCAAAGTGCGCCCGCCCGTGAAGGATGTCGCCCTCGGACATGGGCAACGTCTCCTGGGGGACGGTCGCCCAGCGATGTGCGATACGAGCGCGCTGGGTCTCATCGTCCACCGGCAGGTAGACCATGCGGAAGCACGCGCCCTCGGCCTCCACCAGCCAGCGGATCGCCGACCGCTCGGCCCGTGACCAACAGCCGTAGTCGAGGACGACGTTGGTGCTCAGCTTGACCGCCTCCAAGGCGAGCCAGAGCATGCGCCCCTCCAGCACGTCGCGCCTCCCGTCCGCCTCCGCTTCGCCGAACAGGGGAATCATCCAATCGTCGGGTGTCAGACGCAGGGCGCCGTACTCCACGGCGAGCTGCCGAGCTCTCGTCGTCTTGCCGGCCCCTGGCAGGCCGACCATCAAAAACAACGTGGTCACGCGCAGATCATGGCAGGGAAGTGCATAGCCCTCTACCGACGGCTCGGATTTCACGCTCCGCCGCCGAGCGTGCCGGCGCTGGCACCTCGCGAAGGTTCCGCGCCCGCGCCCTTCGGGGCAGCGAACACCCACGCCGATCTCTCCCGCAGCTTCGTCGAGTTGGTGACCCGGTGAAGCCTGGAAGCACGGCGGGCCTGCCACCCGACGCGCGGATCGTTCCGCTCCAGGCCCCTCCGGAGAAGCTCCCCCTGGTCATGTCGCGGATCGAGGAGACCAGCGCCCGGCTCGACGGATGGCGTGATCGGTTCGAAGGGCTCCACATCCTCATGTTCTCCTCTCCGGACGTCGACGGCGCGGCGAAGCGGCGCTCACCGCTGCCGGCGCCGGGCACGGCGGGGTGAACGCCGTCGGCCGACCGGCCGAGACGCCCAACGGCGTGCGCACGGAGCCCGTTCGCCACCTGGAGATCGACGGGGCACCGGAAGGCCGGATCGGCGTCGTTGCCGATTCGGACCCGGAATTCCAGCAACACCCGTCACCTCGGTCACCCCGACGGTGCCCAGGGCCTTGTCGAGGCGGTGCTCTGCGTACCTGACGGGCAACTCTCCCTGGTGAGCGAGCGGTACGAGCGGTATCTGGGACGCCCGCTCTCCCCAGAGGGGCCGGTCACCTTCGTGACCAAGGCCGACCTCCTGGATCTGCTGCCGGGTGAGGATCCGCCCGCATCCCCGGCGCTTGTCGCCTGCACAGTTGCCGTCCCGGACATTGCCCGGGTACGGGCGCTGCTCGCGGAGAACGGACTGCCCGTACGCCGGACGTCCCGAGAGGAGCTCTTCGTTCCGGCAGAAGCGCCCCTCGGTGCCGCTCTGATCTTCCGGGAGAGCTGAGAAGGTCCCGCAACCCGCGGAGGCACCGCTCGCCCTGCCACGAGGGAGCCTCCACCGTTCGGGGCATGCGACTGCGCCGCAGCATCGAACCGGCAGTCCGCTCAGCGGTCGGGCCGTGGTTGACGGGGACGGCGGCGAGCAGCGAACGTGACCGGCATGGGGAGAGAACACCGGATGCCGATGCTGCTCGTCTGCCTGATCCTGGCGGGCGCGCTCGCCGCCTGCGCCCTCAGCGCGACACGCACCGGCGGGTCTCACGCGGCACCGTCCGCCGGGCCGGCGCCCGAGGATTACGTCGACCTCCGGACCGTGACACCCACCCCACCCGCGCCTCAACCCGGCCCGGACGGCTCCGCCGGCAGTTTCACCGTCGACTGCGGGCGGAACGAGGAAGGGCACTACAACCAGGACAACCTGGTCGTCTCGCCGGGCCTGCCCGGAGGCGCCCACCACACCCATGCGTACGTGGGAAACCTGTCCACCGACGCCTCCTCCACGGACGGGAGCCTGGCGTCCGCGCCCACGACCTGCCGGGACGGGGACCGCTCCACGTACTACTGGCCCGTGTTGCGCCGCACCGACCGGCCCGCGACCGAGACGCACGAGACGGCCGCCGGACACGGGAACGCCGGCCAGATCCTCCAGCCCGTCAAAGTACGACTGGAGTTCCGCGGGAACCCGGCCGGCAAGGTGGTGGCGATGCCCCGGTTCCTGCGCGCGCTCACCGGGGACGCCGTGGCGTTCACGGCGCGCACCGACGAGGCGGTGCGGGCACAGTGGGGCTGTTCGAGCCTCCCCGACCGTTCCACCACGCGCTATCCGCGCTGCCCCGAGAGCGACCGGCTCACCCGTACGCTCGTCTTCCCGAGCTGCTGGAACGGGCTCGACACCCGCTCCACCGGCCAGTCCCATCTGCGATTCCCCGCGGCCAACGGGGTCTGCCCCGGGGACACCTTCGCCGTGCCGGAGTTGCGGATCGGCCTGGAATACGAGGCGCTGCCCGACGGCGTACCGATCGCGCTGGACTCCTTCCCGGAGCAGCGTCACAGCCCCGAGACCGATCACGCCATGTTCGTGAACGTGATGGCCGAGAGCCGCATGACGCAGCTCGTCGGCTGCCTCAACGACGGTCGCCACTGCCACACTTGAGCAATGTGACGCAGATCACGTGAACCGTGCGGTCCGGGGCCTCGTGTGGGTCACGACACAGGCGACTTCGGACGGAGCGGGGAGATGGCCGGACCACTGTGGCCCCGTAGCAGGCGGGGCTCCACCGATGAGGCATTGATCAGGACGGTGTACGAGGAACACGGCAACGCCCTGCTCGCGTACGCGACACGGCTGACGGGCGACCGGGCCACGGCCGAGGACGTCGTCCAGGAGACCCTGATCCGGGCCTGGCGGCACGCGGACGCCCTGGTCAACGGAAAGGGATCGGTGCGCGGCTGGCTGCTCACGGTGGCCCGCAACATCATCACCGACCGGTACCGCGCCAAGGCCGCGCGGCCGACCGAGATAGCCGAGTCCCCGGCGACGCCGCCGCTGGAGGACGACCACGCCGAGGCAGTCGTGGACACGATGAGCATGCTCGGCGCGCTGGACCGGCTGACACCGGAACACCGTGACGTGCTCACGGAGCTCTACTACCGCGAGCGCAGCGTCGCCGAGACCGCCGACACCCTCGGCATCCCGGCCGGGACAGTGAAGTCCCGCTCGCACTACGCGCTGAAGGCGCTGCGCGCGTTGTTCCATGAACATGAGACCGATCAGCCGGGCGTGCCGGAACACCGGTCCGGACTGAGGGAGGTGGTGGCATGAACCGGCAGCAGCACGACGAGGAGGTCCTGCTCGGTCCGTACGCGCTCGGAGTGCTCGACGAGGCCGACGTCCGCAACGTCGAGACACACGTGGCCCAGTGCTCGACGTGCCGGGAGGAGCTGGTCTCGCTGCGCGAGCTGGAGACCGCGCTCGGCGAAGTACCGCCCGAGGCGTTCCTCGACGGGCCGCCCCAGGGCGGCGAACTGATGCTCCAGCGCACGCTCGGGCAGATGCGGAACGAGCGCGCGGGAGGGCAACGGCGGCGTGCGGCCCTGGCCGGCCTGGCGGCGGCCGCGGCGCTGGCCGGGGTCTTCTGGGCGGGAACGGTCACCGGGACCGGCAGCCCACCGGTCGCGGCACCACCGCCGCCCCTGCCGACGGCCACCGGAACGGTCACACCGGCTCCCCCGCCACCGGGTACAAGGGTGGCCTCGGCGACGGACCCGGCCAGCGGGACCCGGATGACGGTACGGGTCACCCCGGCGGCCGCCTGGGTGCGGGTGCACGCTGCGGTGACCGGGCTGCCGCCCGGCGAGCGCTGCACGCTCGTCGTCGTCGGGCGCGACGGCAGCCGGACCACCGCGGGCAGCTGGGTCGTGGGGGCCGGTGAGCACTCGGGCGAGGGCAAGGGCGCGTCGCTGGACGGATCGGCGGCGGTCGACCCCAAGGACGTGCGGGAGATCGTCGTCGAGAACGAGGAGGGCAAACGGTTCGTGACCGTACCCCTGGATGCCTGATCCCTGCCCCTCCGCCCGTGCGCGGCGCTTCGCACGCCAACGCCGGCCGGTCCCGACACTCGGGGCCGGCCGGCGTTCGCGTGTCCCCGAAAAAAAATTCCTCGGGATTCGTTGAACCCACCCCCTGACGGGCCTCGTGTCTCCGATGCAAGCAGATACCGATGAAGTATCCGAACAGGGGTGTTCTCATGACGAACCTGAACAAGCTCACCATCGCCGCAGCCGGAACCGCACTCCTCCTCGGCCTGACGGCCTGCGGAACGCAGGAGAGCGGCGCCGGGTCCGCGGTCCCGGCCCCGGCCGGCGCGAGCGCCTCGACGGGCAGCGGCAGCGGGTCCGACGGCTACGGCGCCACGCCTTCCGGCGGGGCGAAGGCCGCGGCGTCCGGCCCCCTGGCGACCCGTCAGGACCCCAGTCTTGGCACGGTGGTGACGGACGCGGCCGGGTTCACGCTCTACCGCTTCGACAAGGACACCGCCAAGCCCTCCGCCTCGAACTGCGACGGCGACTGCGCGAAGGCCTGGCCGCCGGTCCCTGCCGGCAGCACCCAGCCGGGAGACGTCGAGGCGTCCCGTACCGGCTCGGTGGATCGGGCCGACGGCACGAAGCAGCTGACGATCGCGGGCTGGCCCGTCTACCGCTTCGCCAAGGACACCGCCCCCGGCCAGACCAACGGACAGGGCGTCGGCGGCACCTGGTTCGCCGTCACCCCCGACGGCAAGAAGGCGGGCGCCACCGCACCCGAAGCCGACGAGGACGGCACCGGAGAGCCGCTGCCCGCACTCTCGCTCCGCAACGACGACCGGCTCGGCCGGATCATCCAGGACGGCAAGGGCCGCACCCTGTACCGCTTCACCAAGGACACGGCCTGGCCGATGAAGTCCAACTGCGAGGGCGCCTGCCTGGAGAAGTGGCGCCCCGCCAAGCCCGTCGACGTGAACGACATCGACGGCATCGACCCCAAGAAGCTGATCGTCCTCACCCGCCCCGACGGCACCAAGCAGCTCACCGTCGACTGCTGGCCGCTGTACTGGTTCACCGGCGACAAGACCCCCGGTGACACCAACGGACAGGGGGTAGGCGGCACGTGGTTCGCCGTCACGGCCGACGGCAAGCTGGCGAAGTGACCCTGCTGAACTCCCGGTGTGCAGCGAAAGGGAGTTCGCCGTTCTGGGGAAGGCGGCGGCCTCCGGTTGCGACGTCAGCCCCGCGGGCGAGGCGTGCGGGGAGGGCGAGGAGACGGGCCGGGGCTCTCGGTGGAGTCGGTGCCGGTCGCGCCTGAGGGCGAGCACCGGGCGCCGTCGTGGGCCGGCCGAGGGCGACAAGCCTGTCGGGTGCGAGCCTTCTTCCCACCCGGGGGACGTCCGGCTCCTCAGATCGAAGGCACGGGCGTCATCGTGCGACGGGCTCGGGTGCGATCTGCCCCATGAGGCTGAGCATGTCGGGGGCCACCCATTCCTCGGCGAGCCTCTCGCCCTCGATCCGGTAGATCTCGACGCTGCGGAATCCGACCGGCCGGCCCGTTGCCTCCAGCCCCTGGAAATTCCCCCGGTGCGTTCCGTCGAAACGGACCCGCACCGCCACCTTGTCACCGGCGCCGAACATGTCCTCGACCGTGATCCTCAGGTCGGGGAAGCCGTCCCGCATGGCCTGGGCCCCCGCCCTCCAGACCTCCCGGCCATGCACCGGGTGGGGCGCCCCCGGCAGGTGGGCGGTGAAGTCCTCCGCCAGCAGCTCGACGCAGGCCTCCAGGTCGCCGCTCTCCATCGCCGCGTAGGCCGTACGCACCAGGTTCATGTTCTTCTCGTCGGCGTTCATTTCCGTCTCCTCGCTCCATGGATCGTGTCGGCCGGCCGGTGTGATCCGGTCCTGGCACTTCCAGTGGAATCCCTGCCGTCGCGTCAAGGTCAAGCCGGGAGGAGGGGCGTGGCGGGTGGCCACGGCTCTGGCCTGCTTGAGCCGCATGAGCCTTTGCCCAGGCGGGCAGGGGGCCGTCGCGTCCAGGCCGTTGAAGCTCCTGTCGATCGTCAAGACCGCAGGTGGGGTCCGTAGGATGCGTTCGTGGCGGGGTTTGAAGAGGTCAAGGCGACGTTCTGGGGCGAGGGGCTGTACGGGGTTAAGCCACCGTTGACCGACGCGGTCGTCGAAAACGCCGAGCGTCGGCTCGGTGTCCGTCTGCCGGCATCCTTGCTGGAGATCCTGTGGGTGCAGAACGGCGGTGTGGTGGCGGACTCGTGGAACGCGTTCCCGACCGATATGCCGACGTCGTGGAGCGAGAATCATGTTCCGTTTGACGAGTTGATGGGTATCGGCCGTCACGACGGCCGGTTGTCTGTGCTGGACACCTCCTACTTGGTTGAAGAGTGGGGCCTGCCTTCGCCGCTGGTTCTGCTGTCCGGGGATGGTCACTGCTGGATCGCTCTCGACTACCGGGCCTGTGGGAAGGACGGGGAGCCGTCCGTGACCTGGTTCGATGTGGACGACAGCCTGGAACTCCCGCTGGCTGCGGACTTCCAAGTGTTCGTCGAACGGCTCACTGCGGCCGCGTCGCTCGATCTCGATCACGCGGACGGCAACCCGTCGACGTCAAGCACGGCGAGGCGCTCCGTGGTCTCGTCATCGGACAGCGACGCAGGCACACCATCGTCAGGTCCTCTCGGTGACAAGCAGTCGATCAGGTCCCCCTGACAGCATCGAGTGCCAAGCGTCACTGGCTGGCAACCGGGGTGCCGGACTGGTTCGCCACGAACCCACCCTCCCCAGAGGACGGCGACCCCAACCCCCGTGCTGAGCGGCCGGCTGCGGCGCTACACCAGCGGCAAGGCGCTGGCCTCCGGACTCGGCGAAGCGGTCTTCGACCGAGCCCTGGCCGATCCCGTCTGGCTGCGAGAGAGCTTGGCGGCCGAATCGATCATCGACGACGGTGATCAATCTCAGCGTCACATCTCTGCACCGCAACCAACCAAGCTGGGGAATGCTCGTCGCAGAACCCGGCAGACACCATGCCGTAGCGCATACCGGAAGAGCAGAATGTGATGACCGAGAAGCTGCTGCCCAAGCAGGCGCTGGCCGCAGTGATCCAGGCGTTGGACGGCATCTGGGACACGCAGCGCGCCGTGCTGGCTCTGCGTGTCGCCGGGTACGAGCAGACAAGTGGCGAGGCCGCGGGCAAAGCGGCCCGCAGGCACCTGCGCGCGCTCGCCGATGACGGCCTGATCGTGAGGCCGGATCCCGGTCAGGCCGTCTACCGGCTGGCCTCATCGCCGCTCTAAAACCCGTAGTACAGCGGGTTGTTCCGCGGCCAGTCGTGACACAGCTCGCCAAGCACGCTGGAGCGGAGGTGATCGCCACGGCCGGTCCGCGGAGCACCGTGGCGGTCCTGCGGCAGGGGGCGGACCAAGTGATCGACTACACCGCGGGGCCGGTGGGTGCCTCGCTCGACGGCCGGGTGGACACCGTGCTCAATCTGGTCCCGCTGAGCGCGCCGGACGCCACCGCTCTGGCGCCTCTGGTGCGGCCGGGCGGGAGGATCATCCCGATCGCCACCCCGATCGAGCCGCCTTCCGACGCCGGGGTGAGCGCGATGCACATGGTCGCCCACAACGATGTCGCGCAGCTGGCGGCGCATAACCTCAGCGAAACCGGTCGAACCCGAGGCAAAGTCGTCATCATTCCCTGAGCCCGCGGCGGCCGGAACTTGCTACGGGGCTCCACGCCCTGGGTACGTGCCGGGTACCCGACGTTAGGTCCTCGCGTCCGCCGTACGACTCGGGCACGAGCCGGTGGATCGCCTCGCGGGTGCCGAGCGGGCGGGGAGTTCGGATCGGCGCTGAACTCGCCGTCCGCGCGGGCGGCCCCACGGGTACTTCCAGAAGGTCCTGCGAGGCTGGCCACGGCCCTACGGACCCGTGGCCTGCTGCGTCGCCCGTCAGTGAGCTTGTGCCGGCGTTGCCCCCGTTGAACCTGCAGAGACACCCCCTGCCGGCCCCTTGCCGGGCCGAGGCATCCGGACAGGGCCGATGGTGCGGGTCACCTCGGACGTCCCATCGGCGCCCGTGGTGACGAAGACCAGCTCGGCGCCTTCGTAGGGCGCCCCGAGCATGACGGCTTCAC
Source organism: Streptomyces venezuelae (assembly GCF_008642375.1). Classification (NCBI taxonomy): domain Bacteria; kingdom Bacillati; phylum Actinomycetota; class Actinomycetes; order Kitasatosporales; family Streptomycetaceae; genus Streptomyces; species Streptomyces venezuelae. The sequence continues at coordinate 179,691 of NZ_CP029194.1, forward strand.
GGAGCCTCGTTCTGGTGATCGGGACGTCGTCATTCCCGTCGGTGTCGTCGATGTCGTCGATGTCGTCGGCGGCATCGATCTCCGCGCCGAGATCCTCGTGCTCATCCGCGACCGGGAACGCCGGTACGCAGGTACAGGCGAACAGAGGTGTACTCCCTGCGGCGTCATCGGCGGCGTAGACCCAGGTCCGGCCCTCGTGGTCCAGCCGCTCCAGCACCCGCAGGGCAGGCACCGGTCCGTGGTGCAGCGCTGCGGCACGTCGACGTGCCAGAGATCCCGTCGTCACCAGCGAGAGCCCGGGCAATCCGCAGGCGAGGACCAGCAACTGCCAGCCGAACGCGTCGTACGGCTCGGCAACGAGGCGCCGCCACCCCTCGCCCTCCAGCACCGCCACGGTGGTCCCGAGCCTGTAGTCCTCGGGGAAGAGGGCGTCGACAGTGATGCGACGTCCGTCGTCGGTGCGGACACGCAGCGACATGTCCGTACGGCCCGTGACTTCGGCCTCGGTACGCGTCGCCCGAGCGGCCTGCCCCTCGTCCACGTGCACGGCGCGCAGGCCCAGGGCGATCGCGCCGACGGCCACGGCGCACAGCACCAGCCCGGCGGCGATCGGGATCGCCCCCCGCTTCAGCGGGCGGGCAGGCTCCACGCGGCGTTGCTCTGCACGAGCTGTCGTCTCGATGAGCCGCCGCTGCCTCTGCCGGGTGCCCAGCCGGGCCCACGCCGCTGCCCAGCCGAAGCCGAGGGCCGCGATGACCGCCAGATTCGCCACCAGGGATGCCCATCCGGCTGAGGGCAACTCCTCCCAGGCCACGATGACCGCCAGAACCGGTGCGGCGACGAGGGTGAGCTCCGGAAGCCGGGCAAACCAGTACAACAAGCCGACGGCCAGGCCCACCTGCACCATGCCGATCCAGTCCGGACCGCACGGGACCGCGTCGCTGCACACCGGAACCGGCTCCAGAGCGATCGCAGCAACCACCGTCGCGAGCAATGCCAGGACAGGCCAGAGCGGCCTCGCCCACAAGCCTGGGCGGGCGCCCGCCCAGGCCGCCGCATCGACGGACAGCCAGGCAGGAACGCCTTCGGAATCGGAACCCGACGGTATCGGTACGGAAGTCTTGGACACCCGAGGATTATGCGGCAGTCCCCGTCGAGCCGGCGACGGACACAGCTCCGCTGGTCGCACCACGTATTCCGAGGAGCAGTCGGCCATACGGGGCGGGTCAGGCGTTCTGGGAGGTGACAGCGCGTACGACGAGGCCGTCGCGGCTAGTGCCTGTCCGGCGGGTCTTGGACGAGGATCGCCAGCAGGTTTGTGACCAGGGGGTTTTGGTCGTTCTTGTGCCAGGCGACGGCGACTCTCGTGCGGGTGGTGCTGGGCTCGATCCTGCGGAAGGCGACGCCTTCGAGGCGGATGCGTCGGATGCTCGCCGGGGCCAGGGAGACGCCCAGGCCGGCTTCCACGAGCGCGCACACGGTTTGCCACTCCACCGCCTGCTGGACCACCTGCGGTGTGAAACCTTCTGCGATGCACAGTTCGACGATCTGGTCGTGCAGCTGCGGGCCGGCCTCCCGTGGCAGCAGCACGAACGGCGAGTCCGCCAACTGCCCAAGCCGAACGACCCGTTGCGCGGCCAGGGGGTGATTGGTCGGGAGCACAGCCACGAAGGACTCGCTGAGTACCGTCCGAAAGCTGAGCTCCGCCTCGTCGGCGGGGGGTTCGCGTAACAGGCCGATGTCGATGGTTCTGTCGTGCAGGGCGGCGATCTGTGGCGCGGTGGTCATCTCACGGATGTCCAGGTGCACGCCGGGGAACCTCTGCCGGAAGGTGCGCAGGAGGCCGGGCAGGACTGTCAGGGCGAGGGAAGCAGCGAAACCGACACGCAGACAGCCGGCCTCGCCGCTGCCGATGGCCCGGGCTGCGGCAAGGCCGTCTGCCAGGTCTGTGAGGGCCCGGCGGGCGGCGGGCAGCAGTTCGCGACCCGCCGGGGTGAGAGTGACACGTCCCGGTTCGCGGCTGAACAGCGCGTGACCGACCTTGTCCTCCAGGCGGCGGATCTGCTGGCTCAGCGGCGGCTGGGCGATGCCCAGGCGGGCGGCTGCGTGGCCGAAGTGGAGTTCCTCGGCGAGTACGACGAAGGCGTGCAGCTGCGGGAAGGGGACTTCAGGGCGGTCCATATGCCTAGAGATATCAGGTCATGCCTGTGGATGTATTAGACGTATCTGTGCAGGCCGCTTAGCGTTCGGCGCATGACAGAGCGACGCGCGATCCTCAGCGGCTCGACCTTCGAGGAGCAGATCGGCTATGCCCGTGCCGTGGTCGACGGCGACTGGGTGCATGTGTCCGGGACGACCGGCTTCGACTACACCAGCATGACGATCTCCGAGGACGTGGTGGAGCAGGCCGAACAGTGTCTGCGCAACATCGAGGCCGCGCTGACCGAGGCCGAGTCCACCTTCGCCGACGTGATGCGGGTGCGCTACCTGCTCCCCGACCGAGAAGACTTCGAGCCCTGCTGGCCGGTCCTCCGCCGCTGCTTCGGCGATGTCCGGCCGGCCGCCACGATGCTCGTGTGCGGCCTCGCCGACCCCCGCATGAAGATCGAGATAGAGGTGTACGCGCGCCGGGCCACCGCGTAACCGCCTGATCCGCACCGGGAGAACCGGGCCCGACAGAGGGCGGGACGGTCCGACACATCTTGAATGGGCACGGCTGGAGCCGCTCCTGCCCGCACGGGCCGGGCGAGCGGGCTGGCGGGCTGGCGGTGGAGCGAGCACCGCATGGTGATCGACGGCATCCTCCATCGCCTCGCCTGGAGCCGGCTGCGTACCGCGCCCCGGCCCAGCACACGAGTCGTGGCCGACGGCGCCGCATGCGTGTCGTGGGGTGCCGGGTCGGGCGCAGAAACAAACTTTCCCGCTCGTGAGCCATCCGGCTCGGGGTGACGCACCGAATACCTGGTGAGGACACCGTCCCACTCATGGCCGGACCCGCCTCGGGTTCGGGCCCAGGAGGAGGAATCATCGTGAACACCTCGCATCTCACACGCCGCATCGCGGCCGCTGCCGCCGCCGTCGTACTCCCGGTCTCGCTGGGCGTGCTCGCTCCGCAGGCGTTCGCCGCCGACGCGGACGGACCGTTCGGCCCGGGCTGTGCCGCGGTACCCACCGAGGGTGACGGAAGCTTCGACGGCATGGCCGACGACCCGGTGGCGACCGCCGCGTCGAACAACCCGGAGCTGTCCACGCTCGTCACGGCCGTCCAGACGGCCGGTCTGGTCGACACGCTGAACAAGGCCGAGGACATCACCGTGTTCGCACCGACGAACGACGCCTTCGCGAAGATTCCGAAGGCGGACCTGGACAAGGTCCTGGCCGACAAGGCCACCCTGACCAAGATCCTCACCTACCACGTGGTGGGCGAGAAGGTCGACAAGGCCGCGCTCGCCGACGGCTCGTTCAAGACGCTCCAAGGCGGCACGCTCACCACCGACGGCTCCGGCGACGCCTTCGTCGTCAACGACACTGCCAAGATCGTCTGCGGCGACGTGCCGACCTCCAACGCCACCGTCCACATCATCGACACCGTCCTGATGCCGAAGTGACGGTCGCCCCACCGCTCGACGGACCGACGAACAGCCGTGGATCTCCGGGTCCGCGGCTGTTCGTCGGTCCGTCCGGAGCCGCCGGAGGCGAGGCGGATACGGACCGGTCCGTCAGCCGAACGTGAAGAAGCAGCCCTCGATCCCAGGCGCCGGCCGGATGTCGAGCCGTGCCCGGTGGGAGCTGTCGTCGTCGACGAGGGTGTAGAGGGTCGGTGTGCCGCTGCCCCGGATGGTCTTCAGGGGCTTGCCGTCGGAGGTGCCGGTGACCGGGCCGTCGCCCGCCAGGACGAGACGGACCCTCCTGGCCTGGTAGTTCATCGCCAGCCGGGCGTCCGCGCCGGCCGTGAAGTGCTCGTAACCGGCTGTCCACGTACCGCCGATGGCCATGCTGTCCTTCGGGACCGCCTGCGGCAGCCGATACACGAAGGCCTTCCGTGTCCCTGCCCGGTGCCGGGCGCTCGGCGATGGCGACGTCGGGCCGTGGGCTGCCCTGCTCGACGTGGCGAATTGCGGGTGTTCCTCGGGGCGGCTGGGCGGCGACTTCTGTCCGGGGGCGCCGGCGGTGAGGAACACCACGGGAAGCACGGGCAGAAAGCGAAGCGGCCGGGAGGTGGAAGAGATGACGGAAGAGGAGTTCCGTCGGCTGATGGAACAAGCGCGGCGAGAGGCTTCCCGGAACGTTTTCCCCTCCTCCGGTTCCGAAAACGAATCGCCGTACGAGACCGCCGCCCACCACGCCGAGAGCGGCGCCGCCGCGCACTAAGGTCCGTATCGAAGTGAATCCTTCTCCATGAATGATCTTCGTTCATGGGGCGGGGTGATCCCCCTGATGAACAGTGGCGGTGTGGGAGCCGTTGTTGCCGACGGGGTACGAAGGCGGGGCGGCCGCCTGTTCGGCCCCTGCGGCAGTTGACCGACGGCATACGGTTCCGGGTCCGAACGGGCGTTCCGTGGCGGGACGTGCCCGTCGAGTACGGCCCGCGGGGCCGGATCTACGACTTGTTCCGCGGATGGCAGTGAAACGGCACCTGGCACCGGGTCTTCAGCCGGCTCCAGTTCCTGGCCGATGCGAAGGGTGCGATCGTGTGGGATCTGAGCGTCGATTCCACGGTGTGCCGCGCCCATCAGCACGCGGCTGGAGCCCGGAAGCAGGGATCTTCAGAAGGAACCGCCGGGTGGTGTCTTCACCGAGCCCCGAGATCATGGACCGGGACGGTCGCGCGGCGGGTTCACCCCCAAGGTGCACCTGGCCGTCGCGCAGGGCCAGAAGCCCATGTCGATCGTGCTGACGGCCGGGCAGCGCGGCGACTCGCCGCAGTTCGAACCCGTGCTGAGGAAGGTCCGCGTGCTCCGCATCGGGCCGGCCGACCGCGCGTCCGTCCTGATCGGTGCGTGCCAGTAAGGCGTACGCCTCCCCCAAGAACCGCGCTTTCCTGCATCGCCGGGGGATCCGCTGGATCCGCTGCACCAACCCGGACAAGGTCGACAAGGCGCACCACCGCTAGCAGCGCGGCTCTCGCCGCGGCCGGCCGCCGAGGTTCGGCCCAGTCGACCACCGTGAGCGCCACGCGGTCGAGTGTCCGCCTCAAGGGGTACTGCGCCGTCGCCACGCGATACGACAAGCCAGCGGTCCGCTACGAGGCGACCGTCCTCATAGCGGCCATCGGCGAATGGCTGTGACGAGCACTCATCAAGCGCGTCCAACACAAGCCCGCAGACGTGGAGGTGCTCTCACTCCACGGCAGCATTGAGGAGAATCTGCGCCAGCTCGCGCGGCTGGGAGAACATCGGCCAGTGGCCGGTGTCCATCTTGACCAGCCGCCACCGCTCGCTGTTCAGCAGCTCGGCCACATCGTCGTCCGGCTCGGCGTCGTCTGGCTCGGCCCCCGGCATCACGCACAGGATGTATGTCGCCGGAAGTTCACCGAGCGGCCCCGCCAGCACAGCGGGCTCGGTCAGCGTGGCACCTGGGTGAGGCGTCGAGCCACGCACGAGGCGTGCGATCTGCTCATCGGTGAGACCTTCGCCGTCGTAATGAGCAGCTGGCGCGAGCGGCCAGAACCCTCCGTTCTCGGCGATCGATGCCTCCACTGCCGCCCCGCCGTCCGGCCAGGCGGAGACAAACGACTCGCCGTCGGTTGGAACACTTGAGTCGACGAATACCACGCGGGCCAGTCGGTCACCGATCCGCTCCGCGGCCTGACCGACCGGGATGCCCGAGTAGCTGTGACCCACCAGGACCACGTCACGCAGACCCAGGCGTTCCACCTCGGCAACGACGTCCTGGACGTGAGTCGCTTGCCCCGCCGGTACACCCCGCTTGTCAGCAAGACCGGACAGCGTCAACGGATAGACGCCGTGGCCGGCCGCACGCAGATACGGCACCACCTCGCCCCACGCCCACGCCCCGAGCCGCGCACCTGCAACCAGCACGAAATTCACCATGCTCGCACCGTAGCCGGGCGGCCTGACGATCTACTAGAAAATACTTTCGACAGACGCCTGGTTGCCCCGACCTTCGAGGGCGAGCCCCCACCCGCGCGTGAGGTGACGGTCATCGTGTCGGCGCGGGTCGGTAACGTCACCAGGTCGGCCGGATCCGTGGGACCGCCCCCGCTACCGGTGCCCGGCATTGGGGGCCGGGTACTCCCCGAGCGCGGAGGCTCGCAGGGCGGACTGGGCCCCGTGGCCGGCTACGGCGTCCACGGCGAGAGTGGAATTGGCTTCTACATGTGCGGCTGCCGGTAGTACCGGGCGAACTGCTCCAGGTAGTCGGGATCGCCGGCGTGCTTCGCCTCGTCGAACTCGGGGGCGTCCTTGATCTGGTCCTTCGTCCGGTCGACGTAGACCGTCTCCGCGGCAGTGTCGATCAGCCTGATCGTCCCGGCGGGCAGCAGCACGTGCTTGCCGAAGATCCACACCCCGGTGTCGACGACGAGGTAAGAGGCACCGACATCCTCGGAGTGCTTGCTGATCTTCCCGATGCCGCCGTCGGTGGCCTCGACCTTGTAGCCGACGATGTCGACCCCCTGCTGGTAGCCCGCGTTCGGGTGGTAGCCCCAGATGTCGAACTTGCTCACAGCAACGCCCTCCAGTTTGTCTAGGATCACGAGCAATCTGCCAGATTGAGCCGGGACCAAAACCCGAGTACGGGAGAGCCACTCCGCTGCCTTCCGTTCGGCCGTTTCCGTCAGGATCGGCGGCTCATGTGTCCGGCTGCGTTCGACGGCGATGCCGGCGGGGAGGAGGCGTGATCCCCGGGCCACCGCGCTCTCGTCGAGGCACAGCCAGATTGCGCCAGGACCTCATCCCCCCACGAAATGCCCGAGTGTGCCGTCCCCCCTGAGGTTGATGCGCTCGTTCGGCATCACGGGAGCAGACCGCCATGCGACGCCACGGCACCGCCGGCCACCCGGAGCGGACCGCGAAACCGCCTCGGTGACTACCTGCCCGCCGAGAAGGCGGTGCCCCTTGCCACCCGCGACGCGGTGCCGGCCCGTAAGGTCCCGAGCGGCGCTCCACGACGGGCTCAGTGGCCGAGAGCTTTCTTGAGCTGCTGCTTGGTCATCGTCGAGCGGCCCTCGATGTTGCGCTTCTTCGCTTCCTCGTACAGCTCGTCTTTCGTCCGCTCGGACGAACCGCCCGACTTCTGTCCGCCACGCTGGGACGCGGACTTGCCCTGCGTCGAGCTGCGGCTGGACGTCTTCGACTCGCCGGACCGCGCGCGTTCCTTGTTCACGGTCCGGGAGGCCATCTCCTTCGCCCGGCTCTCGGACATGCCCTGCTTCTTGCCGGACTCCTTGATGTGCTCGTACTGCCGCTCGCGCTTCGGGCTGGATCCTCGAGGCATGACAAACCCTTCATCGACGGTGTCGTACGGCCATCGTGCGAAGGGGGGATTCGCCTCGCATCTCCGACGGCAACGCCGCTCTTGGACCTGGCCCCGATGAAGACTGCCGGGTGCGGACCGAGCCAAAGGGGATGAATCACGCGGTGTGCGATAGCGGCGTCGGGTGTGCGGGTAGCCGCTCATCATGAACCCCAGCAGTCACACCCCGCTGCGTGCTGTCGTGCTCGTCTGCACTCTGTCTCCCTCGCCGGCCCGATCCAGCTCGCAGCTGCTGGCCGAGCAGGCCATGGCCGCGCTCGCCGAGCACGGCGTGACGGGCAAGACCATCCGGATCGCCGATCACCACGTGACGCCCGGAGTGCAGACCGACATGGGTGAGGGGGACGCGTGGCCGGAGATCAGGGCCACGATCCTGGGCTGCGACATCTTGATCCTGTCCACGCCGATCTGGCTCGGACACCCCTCCAGCATCGCCCAGCGGGTCCTGGAGCGCCTCGACGCGGAGCTCGGCGAGAGCGATGACGAGGGCCGCATGCTCACCTACGGCAAGGTCGCCGCGGTGTGCGTGGTCGGCAACGAGGGCGGCGCCCACAAGGTCAGCGCCGATCTGTTTCAGGGCCTGAACGACGTCGGGTTCTCCCTCGCCCCGAACGCCGTCACCTACTGGGTCGGCGAGGCCATGCAGGGCACCGACTACCAGGACCTCGACAAAACCCCCGAGAAGACCGCCGCCACTACCAAGACCCTCGCCGCGAACACCGCCCACCTTGCCCGCCGGCTCAAGGCCTCGGCGTACCCGGCGAGCTGATCTGCCTGCCGTCCCGGCCCATCTCGACAGGAGACTTCACGTGCCAGCCCCCGACGCCCCCCGGGTTCCCGACCCGGTCACCCGCCACCCCCGGCCGCCGTTTCCGGATCAGGAGCAGGACCATCCCGGCTCGACTGAAGGAATGGATCCGCGCCCCGATCACGGGGAGGCCTCCTACCGTGGCCACGATGTGCTCCTGGACCGGGCGGCGGTGGTCACCGGCGGCGACTCCGGAATCGGCCGGGCCGTGTGCCTGGCCTTCGCCCGGGAGGGCGCGGACGTCGTCTTCACCCACCTGCCGGAGGAGGCGGACGAGGCGGCCGAGACCACGCGGCTGATCCGGGAGGCAGGCCGCAAGGCGGTGGCCGTGTCCTGCGACATCCGGGACGAGGAACAGTGCGCAGCGCTCATCGACCGGGCGGTGAGCGAGCTGGGGCGCGTGGACATCCTGGTGAACAACGCCGCGTACCAGATGTCCCAGCCCGACGGGATCGAGGCGATCACCACGCAGCAGTTCGACCGGGTGATGAAGACCAACCTGTACGGAATGTTCTGGCTCACCCGCAAGGCCCTGGCTCACATGCCGCGCGGTGGGTCGGTCATCAACACCGCGTCCGTCCAGGGCTACCGGCCCAGCCCCCACCTGCTGGACTACGCAATGACGAAGTCGGCGATCATCTCCTTCACCCACGGGCTGGCGCAGATGGTCGCTGAGCGGGGGATCCGCGTCAACGCTGTCGCCCCCGGCCCGGTGTGGACACCGCTGATCCCCGCCACGATGCCCGACACCACGAGGTTCGGTGAGAAGGCTCCGCTGGGCCGTCCGGCCCAGCCGGCCGAGATGGCACCCGCATACGTCTTCCTCGCCTCCCCCCAGAACAGCTACATCACCGGGGAGATCGTCAACGCCACCGGCGGAACCCCCCTGCCCTGAACCGGGCCCGGGGCAGGCAGGGCCGGTTTCGCCCGGTTCAGCCCTCGACTCCGGTGGAGCTGTGCGAGGCTCCGACGGGCTTGGATTCCGGGGAGCCCCGCTGGCGCAGGTAGACGGAGAGGATGGCCATGGCGGCCACGGCCAGGAGCTCGGACTGCCAGTTCTGCAGGGACCGGTTCCAGAAGTCGGCACTCGCCAGGTAGTCGGCCCAGGAGACCGGCGCAAGGGGCTCGCGCAGCTGCTGCTCGTTGTATGCGGCGGCGCCGGCGATGGACTGGGCTAGCCAGGAGAGCAGGAACAGCAGGGCCATCACGGTCCCCAGGGAACGGGAATACAGGTGCTGTCGCCAGTCCTTCGTGCCGGCCCAGCGGGGCGAGTCGGCGCGCGCGTGGTCACCGATCTTCTGTTCCCGGTCGCTTTCGGGTCCGGCCTTGTGCAGCTCCTTGGACTCGGGTGAGCCTCGCTGGAGGAGCCAGACGGTCCCGAAGACGTAGAGGAAGAACTGCAGGAACTCCGACTGCCAGTTCTCGGTGACGTCGACGGCGAAGTCCGAGGACATCAGGTACTCGCCGAGTGTCAGCTGCTGCATGCCGTCGACGGCCAGGTCCTCGTTGAACCCGGCGTGCCCGGCGAGTGCCTGCCCGACCAGGACCAGGAGGAAGGCGCCGCCGAAGGCGAGGGTGAGGCTGTTGTCCCGCCAGAAGCTGCCCCTGGTCTCCTTCCGTCGGCCGTTCACCGGTGCATCGCGCCGATCGCCATGAAGTAGCCCAGCCCGCCCAGGATGACGGCCAGGCAGGTGATGAACAACAAGCGCACGTCAGCCGCCCTTCAACGAGCACCGGTAAGGCATGTCCTTCTGCGGTGCGCAGCCCGCCGCCGCGATCTTCCAGCCCTCGTCGAACTGTGACAGGAACAGCGTGTCGCCCTCCAGGTGCAACAGGGCCTGTCGCCCGTACACCTGCGTTCCGCGCACCGTGTCGGAGGCCTGGGGTTCCTCATCGGCCAGGGCCGGACCGCACGGCTTGGTGGCGTCTTCTTCGAGCTGTCGACGGGTCTGCGGGGCCAGCAGCACGCAGGCCCCCGCGTAGTCGGCGCGGGCGAGGGCCTCCTCGAAAGCGATTGCCGTCCCGCGCGCGCCGTCCAGCCGGGGTGCCGAGGCTCCGCACCCGCACAGCACCACAGCCGCGGCCACGGCCATGGGGGCCAGGGCCGGGTGCCTGCGCCGGGCCGCATGCCGCAAGCGGGGCACGTTGGCGACCGTCACTTGCCGGCCGCGCTCGGCACCGCGAGGGGGTCGCGGGAAGCCTTGCTCTTCTCGGCTTCCAGCTGCTCGCCGACCTCGGTGAGCCGGTTGCGGCCCATGGCCTTGCGGACGTCGGGGAACCACTCCTTCTCCTCCTCCTCGACATGGTGGCGGACGTTCTCCATCAGGACGGTCATCTTGGCCTTGAAGCGTTCGTCGGCGGGGTCCATGTCCTTGAGCTCGGAGAGCATCCACACCACGGCATGGTGTTCCTCGATGCTCTCGAGGATGTGATCAGTGGTCTTCGGGGCCGCCTCGCGAGCGGCGGGATAGAAGATTCGCTCCTCGATACACGCGTGCACCGTCAGCTCCTGAATCACCTCGTCAACGATGCTCCGCCGCTCGCCCAGATCGTCGTCGCCGGTCCTCTCAAACCGCTTGAACAGCTTCTCCACCGTCTTGTGGTCCTCGCGCAGCAGCACGATCGCGTCCATCTCCATTCCCTCCACGTGACAGACGGACCCGACAGGAAGCCGGGCATCGGTACCACCATCGCGCGCAAGCCAGCGCATCATCTCCCCCGGCACGCCACTCCACGCCAGATCGCCCAACCGGTCCAGGGCGGCGGGCGGCGCTGACGATGTGCAGGACGAGTAGGACTGCATGCTCGCCCCCTCTCCAGCGGCTCCGGGGCGGCACTGGCCAGGCGGAGACTGGTGATTTCCTGCGGCACGAGCTGGAAGATCACTTCGGTCTCACCCCTCTTCCATCAGAGCCGGAAGCGATGGCTGCCCGGCTGATGTCCTGCTGGACAGCTGCCGGCAAGGCCGATGGCACGGGCTGCGGATGTGGTCCGCCGATGGCACGTGGGAGCGGGTGTTCACCGCGCTTCCGGCCCAGACGGACGCCGATGAGGAGCCGAACTGGGTCGTCCCGGTGGACTCCACGATCGCGCCATCCCATCATCACGCGGCTGGAGCCCGCGAAGAGAAGGCGGGTGTGTTGATCACGAGCGTTGTAACGCCGGTTGGTCTTGATCATGGCGAAGAGCTTCGGTGTGGTGGAGGTGTCTGGGCTTCACCCCACACGGAGGTCTTCGTGCCATGCCCGTTCACGGAGGGCGCGAAGGGGTTCGTAGTGCTGCCCCGGCGCTGGAAGGTCAGCTCCTCGACTTCCAGCTTCCAGCTTCCGGAGGAGCTGTGGGAACTTCCACTCGGCACCTGACGAGATCGACTTCCGCTACATACACGCCCTGGGCAGTGTCCGGGCGGATCACGTGACCGGCTCGCCCTCGGGTCACCGGTCCGGGCGCGGGCAGGGTGCCCTGAGGCCCCCACCTGGGGGTGCTGACACGACGGGAATGTATTCCGGTGCGCCGCACCGCAGAGCTCGATTAGCCTCCCCGACATGCCCATGGAGATGAACGACACCGTACGCGGCCTGCTTGACGTACCGCACCCGGCCGTCTTGTCCACCCTCAACCCCGACGGCAGCCCGCAGAGTTCGGTGGTCTGGGTGAGCCGTGACGGCGGCGAGCTGCTGATCTCCACCGAACAAGGCCGACGCAAGGAGCGGAACATACTCCGCGACCCACGCGTCGGCCTGACCGTCTTCGACCTCGCCAACCCTTACCTGTACGTCGAGATCCGCGGCACGGCCACCGTTACCGAGGACACCGACCGCGCGGTGGCCGTCCGCATCGCCGAGGAATACCTCGGCCCGGGCGGCGGTGAGGAATACCTGGCGGCCCCGCCGGAAGAAGTACGAGTGGTCGTCCGCATCACCCCGACCAAGATCCTCGGCAACGCCACCAAGCCCACCGAGCCGGCCTAGGCTTTGCCAGGCGAGTCACGGGCGGAGCGCTTCCACGGCACCGTGTCCACCGGCGCGTTCCGCTTATGGTTCCGCTCGTGATCGTTCGGCCGGCAGGTGCTCGCCCTGATCAGTGGGAGCGTGACGGCAGAGCATCCCTCACGAGTTGCCTCGGTTCACCTCGGCGGGTCCTCCCCCGTAAGGCCGTCGACGGACTCGCGGATGAGATCGGCGTGGCCCGCGTGGCGGGCGTACTCCTCGATGAGGTCCAGGAGAATCCGACGGAGGTTGGGGCGTTCGCCGCTACGGGTGGTGTAGGCACCGAGCTGGTCCAATCCGCCGGCGCTGAGTGCCTTGTCGATGATCACACGGGAACGTGCGACTGATTCCTGCCAGAGAGCGAGCAGTTGCTCGGGCGTGTCCTCGGCAGCGGAGCGGTAGTCCCAGTCAGGAGTGCTGTCCCAGTCGACGGTGTCCCAGGGGGCGCCGACGGGGGCGCCGAGCCACAGCCGGGCGAGGTGACTGTCCTCCACGTGCGCCAGGTGCTTCAACAGGCCGCCCAGAGTGACGGTGGACGTGCCGAGTGTGGCGCGAAGGCCGGAGGCGTCCAGGCCGGAGCACTTCCAGGCCAGCGTGGCCCGCTGGCGTTCGAGGGCGCCGAGGATGGCTTCTGCCTCGGTGCCTGCGAGTGGAGGTTCCGGCCATGCTTCGGTCTTGGTCTCAGTCATGGCCGCAGACCTTAGCGAACGGAGCCGATGGTGCTGCCGACAGGTGAACTGCAACGTGCCGTGCTCCCGAGCTCGGGGCGCCGCTGCTCTGGCGATTGCTCAACGGTGGCGCCGACGTCAACGCCGTGGCGAAGGGCCACGACACGCCGTTGCAGCTGCTCATGAGTCAGTGCGCGTACACCGACGAGGCGCTCGCGCCGTTCTGCGACGTGCTGTTCGCGCGAGGCGATCTCGACATGCTGATGATCGGCGCCGTTGAGAAGTCGGCGTACGCCATGGCGGTGAAGAGTATGCGCCGACAGGGGCTCAGGGCGCGCATGGAGCAGTACTTGCCCCTTCACGGCATCGAGATTCCCGAGACGGTCTGAGGGGCGGACGTCCGTCTCGTTCCGCCCTCCCGGCAGTACCCGGACAAGACCGCCGAGGCCTTCGGTCCCGTTGATGTTCGCCGGGCCCTTCCCGGCGCCTCGGGCCGTCGGCCCGGTGCCAGGAGGGAGGAGGGAGGAGGGAGGAGGGAGGAGCGAGTGAGCGGGTACGTGTCAGGCAGCCGGGAACGTGGCCAGGGCGATCGGCGGGCTGGTGGGGCGGGCCGAGCCACCGGCCGGCTCGAGCGTGACCCCCATGCCGGTCGCTCCCTCCACCGGTCCGTCCATCACCATCGCTGTGGTTGTGTGGTCAGGGTCGATCAGACCGGCCGGGCGCATCGTCCCCCGGTCGTTGAACCACAGCTGGTAGACCTTGCCACTGGGTGGTTCGGCCAGGTCCGCGGCTGTGAAGACCGCCCGGTCGAGGCTTCTGGAGACGACGACGGTGCCCGTCGCGCCCTGAGGCAGCCCGGTCGTGGTGAGCCGGGCGTCGGGCGCGGCCAGCACCGCGGCCACCTCTCCGGCCGCCTGCTCGACCCGCTGAGTCTCCTGTTCCGCGTCCTGTGCCAGGTTGTGCTGCACGACCGCCGTCCCGCCGAGCAGGACCGCCGAGGCGATGCTCGCGGCCAGGGCCCACAGCGGCCCCCGACGGGACCGGCCTCTGAGCGGGGCAGCCTGGGCGGGCGCGGCGGAGACGGCCGGCGGGACCTGCTGCACCTGGGCGATCCGGCGCAGCACGTCCTCCTGCAGCGACGGCGGGACCGGAGCCGAAGCCGCCAGGCCGAGCCTCGCCGTCGTCTCCGAAAGTGCCGTGACTTCCTCCCTGCAGGAGGCGCACTCGGCCAGGTGCCGCTCGTACGCCCGGCGCTCCTCGTCGCTCAGCGCGTCCAGGGCGTAGGCACCGGTGAGCGAGTGCCGGTCATCGGTGTTCATGCTGTCACTCCCAGGCAGTCGCGCAGCCGCATCAGGCCTTCTCGCATCCGGGGCTTCACCGTGCCCAGCGGCTCTCCGAGGTGCTCGGCCACTTCACGGTAGGTCAGCCCCTCGTAGTAGGCGAGCGTCACGGACCGCCGCTGTGGCGCGCTCAGCGTGTGCAGGCAGCGGCGGACGGCGTCCCGCTCCAGATGTGACTCGACCTCCTCGACCACGTGGTCGAACCCGGTCTGGCGGTCGAGCAGCGCCACGCGCGTTTCCCTCGCCGAAGCGGCCTGCTCCGACCGCACGCGGTCCACGGCGCGGCGGTGCGCGATGGTGAGCACCCACGTAAGCACCGATCCCTTGTCGGGGTCGTAACGCGGCGCGGTCCGCCACGCCTCCACGCCTCGCGGTCTCCCTGCGCCACTTGGCCCATCAGCGCGGGCAGAACGAGCAGCAGGTCCGGATGCTCGTCACCGGGGACGTCGTCCGTCACCGACGCGATTGTCCAGTACGTCTTCCGGACACCGCTGATTCGGAGCGGCGCGCTGCTCAGCTCGGTCCGAAAGCGACCCGATCCCCTGTAGTGCGGCCCGTGTCACTCCGGCGCACCAGGGACACGTTCCGTGAGCCTCTGCCCAGCAGCCGCCTCCGGTGCCAGAAGGGCGACCACCACCCTGCTCGGCACCCGTCGACGAGGGGCGGGAGCCCGCCCCGCCGTCTGCCGGATCGCTCGAGGGAGCGAATGGACGCAGAATGCGGTAGAGGGCCCGTATCTCCGCGTGGTCCGTCGGGGAGTGACTGACGTGCTCGAGGTCCCGCTCTGGCTGTGGCTGGCGTTCGCCGCGACGGTGGTGGTGTCGCTGGCGATAGACCTGCTGGCCCATCGCACCGAGCACGTCATCGGCTTCAAAGAAGCTGCTGCGTGGAGCGGCCTGTGGATAGGCCTGGCCCTGACCTTCGGCGCGGTCGTCTTCCTCGTCCTCGGTACGACGGCGGGCACGGAGTACACCACGGCGTGGCTGCTGGAGAAGAGCCTGTCGGTGGACAACCTCTTCGTCTTCGCCGTGATCTTCGCCTACTTCAAAGTGCCCCGCGCCTACCAGCACCGCGTGCTGTTCTTCGGCGTCATGGGCGCCCTGGTCTTCCGCGGCATCTTCCTCTCCCTCGGCGTCGCCGTGGTCAGCCGCTTCACCGCCGTACTCTTCGGCTTCGCCGCCGTCCTGTTCTACAGCACCTACAAGCTGCTCAAGGACGAGGAGGAGAGCTTCGACCCGGGCAAGAGCTTCGCCGTGCGGATGCTCCGCAAGATCATGCCGGTCCGCGACGAGTACGTCGGCATGAAGTTCTTCGTCAAGGAAGCGGGCAAGCGCGTGGCCACGCCGCTCCTGGCGGTGGTGGCCGCGATCGAGGCAGCCGACCTGATCTTCGCCGTCGACAGCGTGCCCGCCGTTCTCGCGGTCAGCGACGACGCCTTCATCGTCTACACCAGCAACGCCTTCGCCATCCTCGGTCTGCGGGCCCTGTACTTCATGCTCGCCGGACTCCTGGACCGCTTCCACTACCTGAACAAGGGCCTCGCGATCATCCTCGCCTTCATCGGCGTCAAGCTCGTCCTTCAGGCATCCCACAAGTTGATCAGCACCGGCATTCCCGAGATCCCTTCACCGGTCAGCCTCGCCGTCATCGTCGTCGTCCTGGCCGGTTCCGTGGTCCTCAGCCTGCTCCGGCCCGCCCCACTCCCACCGCCCCCTGCGGGCCCGGACGACAAGACCACCGCGCCGCCCGGAGCGGCAGCCACGGAGGACCCGGGCCCCGACGAAGGCGTAGATGTCGAGCCTGACCAGGATGGGAGGGATCCGCCCCGACCGGGCGCCTGATCGACGCCGGAGGGTACGTCCCCGTACGCCGTCCCGTTTGACGACCACAGGCCTTATTGTTAAAGAATGAGTAAAGCCGAGCATGAGACCGGTCCCCAGGGAGCGCTTGTCTGCCCGGTCTGCGAACAGCCCGTGACCACGATCGTGAAGAGACGGCACAAGACCCTCGGAGTCTTCGTGCCCGTGTGGCGACCCGGCCCCTGCCACAACCCCGATTGCCCTGAATATCTGGAGGACCCGGAGCATCCGGAACGCCAGGATGGATGACACGGCCGCCCGTCCTCCGCCTCGTGGCCTGTCTCATCACCTGCAGACACGCCAACCGTCAGGGCCTCTCGCCCGATCCCCTGCGGGTCGGCGGGTCGGCGGAGACGGTCGTGCAGTCCGCTCCGGGGAGGTGCCCCGCAGTTCGTGCAGTTCACGGGCTGACGCGACAGCGGCACTCACTTGGCGGGCTCGCGATCGTAGAGCTTCTTGGCCCATAGGTAGCCGCCCAGAGCGATCAGGGCGCACCAACCGATGGTCAGGATTGCACTGTTGTCGATCGGGTTGCCCATCAGCAGCCCGCGCAGGGTTTCGATGAACGGGGTGAACGGCTGGTAGTCGGCGAACCATTTCAGCCCGGTTGGCATGGAGTCGGTGGGGACGAACCCGCTGCCCGTCATGGGCAGGATCATCAGCGGCGTCAGCATGTTGCTCGCGGTGGCGACGCTCTTGGCGACCATGGCCAGTGCGACCGACAGCCAGGTGAGCGCGAGGATGATCAGGACGAGCACGCCGACCGCGCCGAGCCATGCGCCGAAGTCCGCGGTCGGCTCGAATCCCACCAGCAGCGCGGCCCCGATGACGGCAGCGATGCTCAGGAGGGTCTGGACCAGGCTGCCCAGCACATGTCCGGTGAGTACGGAGACCCGGGCGATGGCCATGGTGCGGAACCGGGCGACGATGCCCTCGGTCATGTCGATGGCCACCGAGATCGCCGTGCCCTGGGCCGCGGTCGCCACAGTCATCAGGATGACGCCGGGGACGACGTAGTTCACGTAGGCATCGCGGCCGCCCGACGGCCCGCCAAGGCCCGTGCCGAGGATGCCGCCGAGGACATAGACGAACAGCAGCAGGAAGACCACCGGAACCCCGGCGGCCGTCAGGATGAGCGTCGGGTAGCGCAGCATGTGCCGCAACTGGCGGCGCAACATGGTCGCCGAGTCGGCGAGGGCGTGGGGAACCGTACGGGAAACGCTGCTCATCGTGCGGTCTCCTGTTCCGTGACCGGGTTGCCCGTCAGGGCGAAGAAGACGTCATCGAGATCGGGGGTGTGGACCTGGAGTTCGTCCACGGTGAGCGAGGCGCGGTCGAGCCAGTCCAGCAACGCGCGCAAGGACCGGACATCGCCCTGGCTGGGGATCTGCAGGGTGCGTGCCTCGTCGTTGCGGGACACCACGTCCAGCGTCCGGGCCGCGTGGTCGTAACCGCGTGGGTCGGCGAACCGCAGGGTGACATGGCCGCCGCCGACCTGCCGTTTGAGCTCCTCCGGTGAGCCTTCCGCCACCAGCCTTCCCCCGTGCAGCACCGCGATCCGGTCGGCGAGTTGGTCGGCCTCCTCCAGATACTGGGTGGTGAGGAAGATCGTGACGCCCTCGTCGTTCACCAGTCCGCGGATGATCTCCCACATGGTCCGCCTGCTGCGCGGGTCCAGTCCGGTGGTCGGCTCGTCGAGGAAGATCACCCGAGGCCGGCCGACCAGCGTCATCGCGAGGTCCAAGCGGCGGCGCATCCCGCCGGAGTACGTCACCGCAGGCTTCCGGGCTGCGTCCATCAGATCGAACCGCGCCAGCAGTTCGGCGGCAGACCGCCTCCGTTCCCGGCGGGGCAGGTGGTTCAGGCAGGCCATCAGCAGCAGGTTTTCCTCGCCGGTGAGGAAGTTGTCCACTGCGGAGAACTGGCCGGTGACGCCGATCGCGGCGCGTACCGCGTCCGGATTCCGGACCACATCGTGGCCGGCGACTTGCATCTCCCCCGCGTCGGCACGGATGAGGGTGGACAGGATCTGCACCACGGTGGTCTTGCCCGCACCGTTCGGGCCGAGCAACGCGAAGACAGATCCCGCGGGGATGTCGAGGTCGATGCCGTCGAGCACCACGTGGTCGCCGTACGCCTTGTGTATCGCAGTCGCCGCTACTGCGGGGCGGCCGAGATCCGTAGTCATGGGGTTCCACTCCCGCCGGTGAGGTTCTGTGCCACATAGGCACCTTCACAATTCAGCGAAAGTTACGTTGCATTCACAAGATGGTCAATCGAATCAATGCGGAGAAGTAGCGTAGTTGCAGGTCAGTGCGTGCTATTCATTGCATCACCCTTGCCGTCTAATGCAACGGTAGTGCGTTGCATTACGCTGCTCTCGACACCGACCGCGGAGGACGCCCGATGCCTGGTGACAGACTCACCCTCCGGGACCGGCAGCAGATCGCCGCGGGACTGCGCGAGGAGCTGACCTACGCCGCCATCGGCCGGCTCGTCGGGCGACCCACTTCCACCGTCACCCGCGAGGTGATGCGCAACGGCGGGCCGCGCAGCTATCACGCCGAGGCGGCCCACCGGGCCGGCACACGCCACGCGAGCCGGCGCAGGGCCACTGCGCCGAAACCGTCACCAGCACGGGCCGACCTCGGCGGGCGTGATCCACGGGTCGTGGACGAGGTGGACGCGCAGAGCATGGAACTGATGGTCCAGGCCGGGCTCCCCCAGATGATGGCCAGGGTGCTCGCCGCGTTGTTCACCACCGACAGCGGCAGCCTCACCTCCGCGGAACTCGTGCGCCGCCTGCACGTCAGCCCCGCCTCCATCTCCAAGGCCATCGGCTACCTGGAGACCCAGGCACTCGTCAAACGCGAACGCGACCACCGCAGCCGCGCCGAACGCTACGCGATCGACGACGACGTAGCGTTCCAGTCGGTCATGGCCGGCGCGCGCAACCAGACCCAGATCGCCGAGGCTTGCAGGATCGCAGCCCGGCAGCTGGGCACCACCACCCCCGCCGGCGCCCGGCTGGAGAACACGAGCCAGTTCCTCCTCCACGTCATCGACGACCTGGTCCGCTCAGCCCAGCGCTGGCACGAGATCTACTCCACTCATCCTGGGAACGCCCCCGAAACCGACGACTGATCAGAGCACGTCGGCCTTGGAGGACGTTGCGTCAGAACGCGAGGACCGGCTCGACCGACGGATCCGGGACGACGCCGGCGGCATCCGATCAAACCCTGCGGTGCGACGCGCGGCACCGGGCGAGCGACCTCGCCGCCGCACATCCGACCACAGTCGCGGCCTGAGCGTGAACTGGAACGGGACGAAAGCCGGCCGCATCAGGGGTCCCGCGACGGCCGGTTCGCCGGCGTAGACGGACCCGTCGTCGGCTGATGACTTCCTGGGGAGCAGACGAACTCACGGGACCTCTGTCTGCAGGTGATGGGAGACTCGGGCCCATGAAGCCCAATGACCCCAAAGACGACCTGCACCGCTACCTCAAGGCGGCCCGCGAAGCCATCGTCTGGAAGGTGGACGGACTGTCCGAGTACGACATCCGCCGCCCCCTGACGCCGACGGGCACCAACCTCCTCGGCCTCGTCAAGCACCTGGCCGGCGTCGAACTCGGGTACTTCGGCCCGACCTTCGGCCGCCCGCACAACGAATCCCTCCCCTGGCACGAGGAGAGCGCCGAGCCCAACTCGGACATGTGGGCACCCGCCGACGAGTCGCGCGAGGATGTTCTCGGCCTCTACCACCGCGCCTGGGCGCACGCGGACGCGACGATCGAGGCGCTGCCGCTCGATGCGACGGGCCACGTCGCGTGGTGGGGTGACAACGGAGACGTGACGCTTCAGCGGATCATGCTGCACATGACGGCCGAGACCAACCGGCACGCCGGCCACGCCGACATCGTCCGCGAACTGATCGACGGCAAGGTCGGTATGCGGGAGGCCAACAGCAACATGGACGGCGGCGACGAGGCCTGGTACCAAAACCACTGGAACCGACTGGAGGCGTCCGCCAAGGAGGCTCAGGCCAAGCAGCGCTGACGTCGTCCCGGGAGGCGTTCACGCATTCCGGCCACCCAGGAACCTTCACCACGGAGCCGTTCCGAGCAGGCCCGCGGTGTATGGCTATTTCGTGTAGTTGTAGACGGTCGCCCGGGAGACGCCGAGCTGGTCCGCGATGACCTGTGCGGAGCTCCGGGTCTCGAAGAAACCCTCGCGATGCAGCTGGCGCACCAGCTCACGCTTCTGGTCGCGGTTGAGGCCGCGCGGGGTGCTGGAGCGCTGCGCCGCGAAGGAGTCGATGGCCGAGCGGAGTTCGCGCCCGGTGCGGTCGCGCAGTGTCTCCAGGGCCTCACCTTGGTGTTCGACCTCGGTGGCGACGAGGTTCGCGAGGGTCAGGGCCAGCGGGGACAGTGTGCTGACGTCCAGGTTCAGGCACAGGGCCGCGACGTAACGTCCCTCGGCGTTCTTGATGCCGATCGAGGTGCTCTTGGCCGGGCGCCCGTCGGGGAACCGGTTGTTGTAGTTCTGGATGACGCCGGGGTAGTCGGGGTCCGCGATGCGGCGCAGGCCCAGTTCCGTGGCGGAGTCACCGACCTGCCGTCCGGACAGGTTGTTCTCGATGACGCGGATGGCGCTGTCGGGTCGGCGCAGATCGTGCAGGACGACCTCGCACAGACCTGGGAACATGCGCCCGACCGCGACAGCGATGCGCTCGGCTTCCCGTACGAGGTGCTCGTCGTCCGGCAGGTAACGACCGTCTCCCGGTACGGCGGGCTGGACGGCGGGTTCGTCATCTCGTCGGCCGGTGGGGTGTGTCATCGAGTGCTGCCCGATTCCTGAGCGCCGTCACCGTTCCCGGCGAACACCGCGGCCATCTTCTCGGTGGACTTCAGCCCCGCACCGGTGAGCACGACCACGGTCGTCTCGTCCGGAGCGATGTCTCCGGTCGCGAGGAAGTGGTCGAGGGTCGCCGCGGCGACGCTGCTGGTCGGTTCGGCGTACAAGCCTCGCGCGCTCAGTGCACGGACCGCTGCGTGGATCTCCGCCTCGGGGACGGCACGAGCGGCGCCGCCGGAGCGGCGTATGGCCTGCAGCGCCTCAGGCAGCCGGACCGGTTGGGCGATGGCCGCGCCCTCGGCGATCGTCGGCAGCCGCTCGCCGCGGCCGGCCGGGTCGACGCCGTTGAACGTGTCGGCGATGGTCGCCCAGTGCTCGGGCTGCCCGACGAACAGGCGCGGGCGCCTGTCGATCTGGCCGGCGTCGAGCAGTTCGCCGAACGCCAGGTCGCACCCGATGATGTTGCTGCCGGCTCCGGCCACGAGGACCACGTTGTCGGGCGCGGTGAAGCCGAGGGACTCCCACATCTCATAGGCGATGGTCTTGGTGCCCTGGAGGAACATGGGGTGCCAGTTGTGGCTGGCGTAGGGGATCTGGTCGGACTGCCGGATCGCCTCGTCGGAGACCTCGTCGCGGGTGCCGCCGACCAGCTCGATCTCGGCTCCGTAGGCGCGGGCCTGGAGGATCTTGGCCGCCGAGGTGGCGGCGGGAACGATGATCTTGGCGCGGATGCCGGCCGCGGCGGCGTAGGCGGCCACCGCGGAGCCGCCGTTGCCCGAGCTGTCCTCGAGTACGCGGTCGGCTCCGTGCGCCGTGAGGTGGGACATCATCACGGACACGCCCCGGTCCTTGAAGCTGGAGGTCGGGTTGAACCACTCCAGTTTGAAGTAGACACGTCGACCGCCCCAGTCGACCGGAACCATCGGCGTGCATCCTTCGCCGAGGCTCACCCGCCTGGCGGCCGGGACGGGCAGGACCGCGTGGTAGCGCCACAGGGACCGTTCGGCGATGTCGATCTGCTCGGGACGCAGGCCCGGCAGCGCGCTGACGGCGAGTGGGCTGCCGTCCTCGCCCCGCCAGCGAGGATCGTCCAGGGAGTAGCGCCTTCCGGAGCGGTCGTAGAGGTCGGGGGCGGTAGTGGCTGAGTGCTGTTCGGCGTTCATGGGCGGCTCCGGCTTCTCCTCGCTCGACGTGCTGTTCGTGTCGCTGGGTCTCGCAGCCCGATGGGCACCCTGCCACCTTAGACGCACTATCCAGATTTACACAGCGTGTCGAATCGCTCCTCGACGCACTCTGCCCTGCGGGGATGCTGAGCGGCTCCGACAGCGCAGACTCCGGGCATCCCGTGTAGCCGAACGGTCAGGGGCAGACGTGATCAGCAGCGGAAGCGGAGGCGGCAGACGACGGCGTTCGTGTCGCGGCGGACGGCGTGGGCGACGACGGCGCCCCGCTGGTTCTGCAGGGCTCGCTGCCACAGGTGCTCGGGTTCGGCCTCGGGGACGAGGACGGTGACCCGGGTGCCCGGTTCGGTCGCCTCCAGGTCACGTACGTACGCGGTGATGGGCCGGCCGAGCGAGCGTCGCTCGGAGGGGAGCCTGACGAGGGGGACGCCCGGGTTCCACAGTGTCCAGTCGCGTTCGAGGGCCTCGGTGGCCTCGCGGTCCTCCGGGTCCGGGTGGCAGACGGTGACCGCGCGGACCTCGTCGCCGAGGGAGACGGCGGCGGTGAGGGCCTCGCTGGTGAGGCGGGTCAGGGACGAGACCGGGACCAGGACGAGGGAGCGCTCGCGGTGCGGCGGCTCGGGGATCCTGCCGACGCCGAGGCGCTCGCCGATCCTCCCGTACGCCCGGTGCACGGTCTCGAAGGCGAGGACGAGGGCGGGCAGGGCGATCACGATCAGCCAGGCGCCGTCGTGGAACTTGGTGGCGGTGACGACGACCGCGGCGACACCGGTGAGCACGGCGCCGAGGCCGTTGAGCAGGGCCTTCGCGGCCCGCTTGGGGCCGTGCTCGCGGTTCCAGTGCAGGACCATGCCGGTCTGGGCGATGGTGAAGCCGACGAAGACGCCGATCGCGAAGAGCGGGACGAGCGTGTTGGTGTCGCCGCCGGAGAAGACGAGCAGCGCGGCGGAGACGACGGCGAGCCAGACGACGCCGTGGCGGTGGACCTGGCGGTCGGCCTTCAGGCCGAAGACGTGCGGCAGATAGTTGTCGCGGGCGAGCAGCTTCAGCAGGACCGGCAGACCGCCGAACGAGGTGTTCGCCGACAGGGCGAGCAGCACCATGGTCGCGAACTGGACGACGTAGAAGGCCGCGTTGTGGCCGAGGGAGGCGTCGGCGAGCTGGGCGAGGACGGTGACCCCCTCGACCGGCTGGAGGCCGAAGCGGGAGATCAGGACCGAGAGCCCGATCAGCATCACACCGAGGAGCGCGCCCAGCGCGACCTCCGCGCGCATCGCCCGGCGGGCCGCCGGGGTACGGAAGGACGGCACGGCGTTCGCGATGGCCTCGACTCCGGTGAGCGCCGAGCAGCCCGAGGCGAACGCCTTCAGCAGGAGCAGAGCGCCCACGGTGGTGGCGTTGTCGGCGAGGACGGAGGCATGGCCGGCGGACGCGGCCGTCGAGACGGGGGCGTCGCGGAACAGGCCGACGACGATCAGGACCAGGATCGCGCCGATGAAGACGGCGGTCGGGACGATGAAGGCGCGGGCCGAGTCGACGATCCCTCGCAGGTTCACGCCCGTGATCAGCACCAGAACCGCCAGGCAGATCCACAGCCGGTCCCCGTGCAGCTCGGGGAAGGCCGAGGTCAGGGCGGCGGCACCGGCCGTCACGGCCACGGCGACGTTCAGGACGTAGTCGAGGACGAGGGACCCCGCCGCGACCAGGCTCGTGCGACGGCCGAGGTGTGCCTTGGCGACGGCGTAGGAACCGCCACCGTCCGGGAAGGCCGCGATGACCTGCCGGTACGAGGCCACGAGGACGGCCAGCAGACCGGCGATGGCCAGCGTGACCGGGAGCGTGAAGCCGAGCCCGTATCCGCCGGCTGCCGCGAGGACCAGGACGATGGCCTCGGGGCCGTACGCCACGGACGCCATCGCGTCGAGCGAGAGCGCGGCGAGCCCCGTGACGGCCGTCAGCTTGTGGCGCGCGCCGCTGTCCGGGGGTTCCTCGGCGACGGGTGCGACACCGTTCTCTGTGGTCAGAGCGGACATGCGGGTGATCTCCTTCGTACGCAGGTCCGCTCAGGGTGTGCCCTGGTCAGCGCGTTCCCCACGGTTGCCGGCGGGTTCTTGGCGCCGAACGGCACTCTCTTCACACCTTCTTGACGCGAGCACTCAGGAACCGTGGGCGCCTACGGGGCTACGGTCATCCCATGAGCCGGAACACGCCCTGTGGCTGCTCGGCACAGGAGCCTGGCTCCTCATCGCGGCCGTCCTGATCGAGCTCGTCCACCGCACGTGACCGCTCCGTCGGCGCCCTGCCGTCAAGGCCGACGCGCTCCCTCGGAGGCACGCGCCGGCGTCGCGGGGATGCCGTCCCGTCACCAGCCCTGCCACACAGGCCCAGGTCGGTGACCTGGGCCTGCGTCGTCGCCGTGGAGGCCGCTACTCCTACGTCATGTAGTTGTGGATCGGCCAGAACTGTGGCGTCGGGAACGGTGGCGTCACGCCTGCGGCCTGGAGAGCGGGTACGAGACGCTCCTGGATGAATCGCTTCGCGTCGTCCTCCGACTCCCAGACCTCGACGACGCGCCAGCCACCGTTCGGGCTCGGCCCCGCGGCGTGGAAGATGCCGCCCGCGGGCTTGTCCTGCAGGCCCAGATGGTCCCGGACCTTGTCGTAGATCTCCTGCGAACCGTGTGGATTGTCCACCAGCATGGCGATCGTCATCACTGCCTCCTCTTGTTCGGTTGTCCGTTTCCCCATGGTCATGTGACGTGCGGGGCGAGCGGGGTACGGATCTCCACCCGCAGCGCGCCCAGGAAGGCTTCGGGCTGCTCGAAGGCGGGGTCGTCGGCGGCGTCCTCGATCACGTGGAGCGGCCATCCGTGGCGGGCGCCTGCGGCCTCGGCGATCTTCAGCCGCACCTGGAGGTCCTGCCTCCCGCAGATCAGGCTCGTGGGCACGGCGATCCGTGCCAGGTCCGCCACCGGGATCGGGTTCATCGCGAACTCCGGCATGAGGCTACGCAGAGCGGCCTTCTGGCCAGGGGCACGGGCGCGGTCGAGCGCGTACGCCTCCAGCAACTCCATGCGCTCGCCGAGCTGTTCGCGCAGCCTGCCCAGGTCCGTCATACAGGCGCTCATGAGCCGGTCCTGGGCTCGTTCCGTGGGCCGTGCCATGAAACGGACCATGGCGAGCGCGAACCTGGGCGCGGGGCGGAACCGGCCGAGGCCGTACGAGTCGACCAGGACCAGTCGGGCGAGCCGGTCTCCGTGGTCGCAGGCGAAGCGGGCGGCGATGGCGCCGCCGAGCAGATGCCCGACCAGGACGGGCCGCGACGCACAGGTCCGCTCGATCAGCTCGCCCAGCCACGCGAGAACGCGGTCGGCCTTGAGGTGGCCTTCGCCCATCTCCGAGGCGCCGTGGCCGGGCAGGTCGGGAGCGACCACGGAGAAGGTCTCCATCAGTTCCGGCATCACGCGCATCCAGGTCGCCGCGAACTCCCCGGGGCCGTGGAGCAGGACCAGCGGCGGGCCGTCACCGCCTTCCAGTACGGCGGTCGGTATTCCGGCCAGGTCGATGCGTCGTTCCGTGGCGGGGAAGCCGGCGAGGAGCCGCTCGCGGATGTCACTGTCGGTGCAGGAGTCGTTCATCGTCACCACCTCCATCCGCTCCCAGCCTCCTCCTGGCGACTCCGGCCGGCATCGACGGGAATCACCACTTCTGCTCCGGTGAGGGGCATGGTGATTTCCGACCATGCGGAGCACCCGGTCCTGGCGTCAGACGAGGTGGTGCTCGTGTGCCTTGGCGCTCGCGGCGGTCCGCGACGACACGTCGAGCTTGGCGAAGATGTTCTGTACGTGCCGGGCGACGGTGTGTTCGCTGATGACCAGGGCGGATGCGATCTCCCGGTTGCGTTTCCCTGCGGCGACCAGGCGCAGCACGGCCTCCTC
The DNA here is from genome assembly GCF_008642375.1 of Streptomyces venezuelae. Taxonomy (NCBI): domain Bacteria; kingdom Bacillati; phylum Actinomycetota; class Actinomycetes; order Kitasatosporales; family Streptomycetaceae; genus Streptomyces; species Streptomyces venezuelae. The sequence continues at coordinate 205,823 of NZ_CP029194.1, forward strand.
TCGCGGTGTCAGGCCCAGGGCACTCCCGAGTGCGTGCCCGGGTGCCGCCTCCGCCGGGGCGCCGGAGGCGATCGCGTCGACCCGTACGACGTCCGGTGCGGCACCGATGTGCGCGAACACGGCACGGGCCGCCTCGAGTTCGAGGGCTGCCGTCTCGTCGTCGCCCAGGGCCAGACAGGCCCTGCCGATGAGCATCCGTATCCGTGCGGTCTCGTACGGTGCGTCGAGTTCCTGCCACCCCCGCTCCGCCTTCCGGAGGGCGATCAGGGCGGACCCCGCCTCACCGGCCGCCAGCTCGACGGTGCCGCGGGCGGCCGTCGCGATCACACCCAGTACCCCGCCCCGGTACCTCTCGGCGATCGTCCCGAGCTCGTCGCAGGCGCTCAGCGCGGCCTGCGTGTCTCCCGCTGCCAGCATGATCTCGACACAGGCGGGGAGCAGCCTCGCCCGCTCCAGAGGATCGACGGTCTCCTCGATCACGCGGTGCATCGCGGCGACCGCGGTGCCCTCGTTCCCTTGGGCCAGTCGGAGCAGGGCCAGCCCCGGCTGCGGATCCCCACCGCATCGGCTGGCGTCCCGGTACCCCTCCTCCGCCGCCGCGAACGCCCCCTGCAGGCGGTGGATCTCCGCCTGCCGGTAGTGCGACTGACCGGCTTCCCCCTGGGGTGTCTCCTGCCGGAACCGCTCGCCCGCCCGTTCCGCTTCAGCCAGTGCCTCCCGCCACGCACCGTGCAGCTCCATGATCTCGGCGCGGTGCACGAGGCACTCACCGCTGAAGGCCACCATGTCGGGCTGCTCTCGGCACCACACCGTCAGCGCCTCGGTCCACTCCTGCGCGCGGCGCAGCTCGTACACCGCACGGCAGGCGTCGATCACGGCGCAGTAGACCACGCCGGTGACAGCTGGGGAGAGGTCACCCGATGTGACGGCCACCATGGCCTCGTCCAGGAGTCCGAGGCCTTCCTCGACCCGTCCTTCCCTCACCAGTGCTTGCCCCTGCTCCTCCATGGCGAGGGCGAGCAGGTCCGCGTCCCCGAATCGTTCCCCGATCTCCGCTGCCCGGCCCGCCGTGGCGTAGGCGCCGGCGTAGTCACCGCCGGCCCGCAGCATCATGACCGCGGGCATGAGCAGATAGCCCTCCTCGACGCACCCGATCTCTTCGGCCTCGACGAGCCGATGCGCCCGCCCGAACCATCCGGTCGCGCGGCCGGTCTCCCGTCTGTACGCCAGATCGAACCCAGCCCAGAAGGCGCAGCGAGCCGCCTTCAGTGCCCTGGCGGTCCCCAGGTACGAGCCGTACGCCCGTTCCAGCGCGCTCACCATGTCCTCATGGCGGCCCGTCATGAAGGCGGACATCGCGAGCAGTTCGAGGTCCTCCGCCTTCAGCGGATTCACCCGGTCCGCGAGTTCCAGAGCCTTGTAGCCATCGGCCCACGCCCGTACTCCACAGGCGGTCCGGCCACGCTCAAGGTCGCCGGTCACGGCCTCGCCGACCGCCTTGCCAGCTCTGCCTCATGGCGCCTCCCAAGGGCATCTCAATTCTATGGGACGGACAGAAATGCATCCATTCATCCCCTTGGTCAGGCCCCTTCGGCCACCAGGAGTTCGGTATGCCGATCCGCGAAGGCGCGCACGCTCGCAGCGTCCGTGGAAAGGACGGGGACAGGAGGCCACCGGCATGTCCTACTCCGACGTCGTCGAGCTGCGGATCCTCAAGCCTCAGTGTTCGGTGGTCCCAACGAAGCGCCGTGCGGGCACCGGTGGTTTCACCCGAAGACGGAGCGATGTCGTAGCAGGCGGGGAGCTCCACCGGCGAGGATGCCTGTCGTGACCACCGACCGTGCCCTCGCTCCCCTCCGTTCCACGCACGCGGCGCCCTTGGTCTTCGGTGTGGGAGCCGCCATCGGGGTGCTCGGCGGCATGATCGGGCTGGGCGGAGCGGAGTTCCGTCTGCCTCTGCTGATCGGCCTCTTCGGGTTCGCCGCGCTCTCGGCCGTCATCCTGAACAAGGCGATGAGCCTCGTGGTGGTCCTGATCGCCCTGCCCGCCCGCCTCGCTGCCGTCCCCGCCGCCGAGGTCGCCGCACGCTGGCCCGTCGCGGTCAACCTGCTCGCCGGCAGCCTGCTCGGTGCATGGGCCGGGGCGTCCTGGGCCGTACGGATGCGCTCGGCGACCCTCTACAAGGTGCTGGCCGCGCTCATGGTGCTCATGGCGGTCGCTCTCGTCCTCGGTCACACCACCACGCTGGGGACCCTCGACTTGCCGCTGTGGGCACAGGTCCCCTCCGGAGTGGCAGCCGGGTTCGGCGTAGGGGTGGTCGCCGCGATCATGGGTGTCGCCGGAGGAGAACTGCTCATCCCGACGATCGTGCTGCTGTTCGGCGAGGACATCAAAGTCGCCGGCAGCCTGTCCTTGCTGGTCTCCCTGCCGACGATGCTGGTGGCCTTCGCCCGCTACAGCCGCGACGGCAGCTTCGCCGTCCTCGGCTCCAACCTCCGCTTCACCACGGTCATGGCCGTGGGCTCCATCGCCGGTGCCGTCTTCGGCGGCCTGCTGCTGGGGGTCTTCCCCGACCTGATCCTCATCCCCGCCCTCGCGGTGATCCTGCTCGTCTCCGCGGTGAAGCTCGCCCGGCACGGCTGACCGCGGAGACGAGCTCGCAGGGTTACGCCGGCAAGGCGCGGGGCTCCCGCTGGCCCGGCGGGCGATCGCGGCCCACGATCTGCGCGGACTCCGGCGGATCATCGACGGTGGAGCCGTGGCAAGGGCGAACAGCGCGAGGGAACGGGCGAGGAGCACGGTGACGGGCTCCCTGGTGGCATCGCTGTCCGCCGACGCGACGCCGGTCTGGTGGACGGTGCCGCCCTCGGACGGGGCGAGGAAGCCGCATGCGGGGTCGCAGCGGCCGGCCCGCTCGGGCAAGGCGTCCAGGTGGGCCAGAGAACCGCGGAGAGAGGCGGTGAACGCGGCCGGCTCGGCGGCGCATCTCGGCCTCGGCGAGCCGGGCGGCGAGCCGCGGCGGCAGGCCCGCCTTCACATCCCGGCAGGCGCCCGCTTCCCACACCCGCAGCAGTTCGCCGATCTCCTCCAGCGGGAGGCCCAGGCGAAGGTCAGGCCCTCCGCCGAGGTGATGCGGGCCGGCAACGGGCGGCGAGCAGATCTCGGGGACGAGGGACGTCCTTGGGCAGAGGGACCTCGCCGGCCCCTTCGCCTACCGTCGCTCCCATCCGGCATGAAGGTCGCGTGGTGGGGCGCCGTCGTCATCGGCTTCGTCAACGGCGGCCAGTGACCGGTCCGGCTGACGCAGAGAACAGCGACGGCACACCGCGTGGTGGCCCGGCCGGAAGCCTGCCGATCAGGTGCCGGGGTGCAGGGTGGCCTCGCCGGTGAGGCGTACGCCGACCCGCTGCCCCGGTGCCACCGACAGCGGAGTGGGGGTGCGGACGTCGACGGGGCGTTCCAGTCCGTCGACGCTCACCGTGATCAGGGCGTCGTGGCCGAAGAAGCGCACATCGGTCACGACACCTTCGGTGTCGGGGCCGCCCGCCCGCGCCAGCTGGAGTTGCTCGGGCCTCAGCAGCACCAGGCCTTCTCTGCGGCCCGCCGGGACGACGGCCAGTGGGATCCGCCCCAGCGCTGTCGTGGCCACGCCCTTCTCGGCGGTGCCGGGCACGAGCACGGCGTCCCCGACGAACGAGGCCAGCCACGGGTCCGCCGGCCGGTGGTAGAGCTCCTCCGGGGTGGCGCACTGGGCCACTCGGCCCTCGCGCAGGACGGCGACGACATCGGCGGTGGAGAGTGCCTCCTGCTGATCGTGCGTCACGAGCAGTCCGGTCGCGCCGCTCTGCCGCAGCACGGCGCGGACCTCCGCCCGTACGGCACCACGGAGTCCGCTGTCGAGGGCGCTGAACGGCTCGTCGAGCAGGACGAGATGGGGTTGCGGGGCGAGCGCGCGGGCCAGTGCCACGCGCTGCTGCTGGCCGCCGGAGAGTTCGTGCGGCATGCGGTCGCCGTACCCGGGCAGGCCGACGAGGTCGAGCATCTCCGCCACACGGGTGCGCTTGGCGGCGCGGTCGAGGCCGGTGAGCCCGAAGGTGATGTTCCGGGCCACGCTCAGGTGGGGGAAGAGCGCGCCTTCCTGGGGGACGATCCCGATGCGCCGCCGCTCGGGCGGCAGGTGGACGCCGGGGCCGCCGAGGAGCCGGCCGGCGACGGTGACCGTGCCGGCGTCCGCCTTCAGGAAGCCGGCGATCACCCGCAGCAGGGTGGTCTTGCCGCAGCCGGACGGGCCCAGCACGGCGGCGAGGGCACCGCCGGGGACGTCGAGGTCGAGCCCGTCGAGGACCGGGGCCTCCGGTCCGTACGCCTTGACCAGGCCGCTGACCCGGAGCTCGTTCATGTGCGGTGCCTTCCGAGGAGGTACGAGGGGACGGCTGCCAGCAGGATGAGCGCGGCGGCGTAGGGCGCGGCCGCGGCGAAGGACCCCGAGCCCGTCTCGGTCCACAGCCGGGTCGCCAGGGTGTCCGTGCCGGTGGGACGCAGCAGCAGTGTGGCGGGGAGTTCCTTCATGCAGACGACGAAGGTGAGGGCTGCGCCGGCCGCGACGCCCGGAGCGGCGAGCGGCAGCGTGACTTCCCGCAGCACTCCGAGCGGTGTGCGCCCGAGGGAGCGGGCGACGTCGTCCAGGACGGGGGGCGCCTGGAGGACGGCCGCCCGGGTGGCGGCCACCGCGACGGGCAGGAAGAGCACCGCGTAGGCGCAGACGAGGAGCGGTGTCTCCTGGTAGAGCGGGCGTGCGTAGCGGACGGCGAGGAAGACGAGTGCCAGGGCGACGGTGATGCCGGGGACGGCGTGGCCCGCGTACGCGGCCTGTTCGAGGAGTTGGGCGAAGCGGCCGCGGTGGCGGGCGGCGATGACGCCGACCGGCAGGGCGAGCAGGGCGGTGAGCGCGGCGCCGGCGGCGGCCAGACCGAGGGTGGTCAGCGCGGTGGTCGTGAGCGTGGCCGGGTCCCAGGTGGCGGAGGTGCCGACGGCGAGCCAGTAGCCGAGGGTGGCGAGCGGGAACGCGACGGCGAGGGCGACGATCGCGCCGCACCACGTGAGCGCGAGGGGCTTGAACCGCCCCAGGGCGGCGGGTACGGCCCGTCGCGCGGTCCCTGTGCCGCCGCGGGCGTAGCCGGCTCGGCCCCGGGTTCGGGTCTCGGCGGCGACGAGCAGCACGGTGATGAGGACGAGGACGGCGCTGAGCGCGGCGGCCGGGGTGCGGTCGAAGCTGGCCCGGTAGGAGGTGTAGATGCCGCGGGTGAAGGTGTCGTACCGCATGAGGGAGACGGCGCCGAAGTCGGAGAGCACGTAGAGCGCGACGAGGAGTCCGCCGCCGGCCGCGGCGGGTCGCAGCTGGGGCAGGGTGACCCGCAGGAAGGTCCGGAACGGCCCCTTCCCGAGGGAGCGGGCCACCTCCTCGTGTCCGGGGTCGGTGCCGCGCAGCGCGGCGGCGACGGGCAGGTACACGTACGGGAAGCTGGCCAGGGTGAGTGCGATCGCCGAGCCGGTGAATCCGGCGAGGGAGGGCGCGGCGGACAGCCAGGCGTAGGCGGTGACGTAACTGGGCACGGCCAGCGGCAGGGTGACGAGGACGGACCAGGCGCGGGCGGCGGGCAGGGCGGTGCGGACCGTGAGCCAGGCGAGGGAGACGCCGATGAGCAGGCAGGCGGTCACGACGACGGCCGTCAGGCCGAGGCTGTTCAGGAGCAGTTCGCCGGTGCGCTCCTCCGCGATGACGTCCCAGGCGTAGGCGGGGCCCCGTTCGAGGGCGCGGACGGCGAGGTAGCCGAGCGGCAGCACGGCGAGCAGTACGGCGGCCGTGGCCGGCACCGTCAGGATCCAAGGGGGCCGAACCGGGGCGCGCCGCCGCCCGGAGGGTGCCGTGGCACCTTCCGGGCGGGGGGCGTTCTCGGTCCGGACGGGAGCGTCCGGGGAGGTCATGTCAGACGAGCCCGACGTCCTGGAGCATGGCGAGGGTCTCCTTGAGGGAGTCGAGCCGGCCGAGGTCGATCCTGGGCGGCTGGAGGGTCTCCAACGGGGGGACGCCCTCGGCCGTCTTCACGCCGGCGGCCAGCGGGTACTCCTTGGTCTCCTCGGCGAAGTAGGTCTGGGACTCGGCGGAGAGGAGGAAGTCGACGGCCTTCTGGGCGTATGCCGCCTGCTTCTCGTCGGCGCCCTCGAGGATGCCGACGCCGGCGACGTTGACGAGGCCTCCGGGGTCGCCCTTGGGCAGGTAGTGGATCTTGGCCTTGACCTTGTCGGCGCCCTTCTCGGCGACCTGCTCGTACCAGTAGTAGTGGTTGAGCAGGCCGAGGGAGACCTCGCCCTTGTCGACCGCTTCCAGGACCTTGAGGTTGTTCTCGTACGCCTTGGGCTCGTTGGCCTTGAGGCCCTTGAGCCAGGTGCGGGTGGCGTCGTCGCCCTCGAGGACGCGCATGCCGGTCACGAAGGCCTGGAAGGAGGCGTTGGTCGGGACGAAGCCGATCTTGCCCTTCCATTCGGGCTTCACCAGTTCGTGAACGCTGTTGGGCGGGGTGGGGACCTGGTCGGGGTGGTACCCGAGGACACGGGCGCGACCGCTGACTCCGGTCCAGTCGCCGTTGGACCCGCGGTAGGCGGGGTCGACCTTGTCGAGGGTGGTGCCGGGGAGCGGGGCGAGGCGCTTCTCCTTGGAGAGCGCGCCGAGGGCGCCCGCGTCCTGGGAGAGGAAGAGACCCGCCTCGGTCTTGTCGCCCTCCTCCAGGAGCTGCGCGGAGAGTTCGGCGCTGTCGCCGTACCTGACCTCGACGTTGGCGCCGAGGTGCTTCTCCAGCTTCTCGATGAGCGGCTTCACGAGGTTCTCGTTGCGGCCTGAGTAGATGACCAGGTCGGCCGGTTCGTCGCTGCCGCACGCGGCGAGCGCCGGGGCGAGCAGGACGGCCGCGGCGATCGCGGTGAGCGCGCGGGCCAAGGGGCGACGCATAGAGGTGGGGGCCTTCCTGCCGTCTCGATCAAGAGAACCTGTGAATACGGCATTGATAAGGTAAAGCTAACCTAATAGTCAAGTCAGGGTTTGATAACGACAAGGCCGCGAATGGACATCCGGAAGTATCCCCGCCTCTTCTCGATAAGGAAAGGCTTACCTACGATGCGCCCGTGACGCTCCTTCCCGCCCCGCCCATCGGCGGCCACGCCCTCCCGCTCGCCCAGGACCTCGCGCTCCACGGTGACCGGACCGCCCTGGTGACCGCAGAGGGGACCCTCTCGTACCGCGAACTGTCCGAGCGGGTCGCCGAGACGGCGCGGCGTCTCGGCCCGCGGCGCCGCCTGGTCCTGCTGCCGGGGGCCAACACCGTCGGGGCGCTCGTCGTCCATCTGGCCGCCCTCGCGGCAGGCCACCCGGTACTGCTCGTGCCGGGCGACCACCCCGAAGCGGTGGCCGCGCTGACCTCCGCGTACGACCCGGACGTCGTGATCCACCCGGAGCCCGGCGACGAATGGCGCATCGAGGAGCGGCGTGCCGCGTCCGCGCACACGCTCCACCCCGACCTCGCCCTGCTGCTCAGCACCTCGGGCTCCACCGGCTCCCCCAAGCTGGTCCGGCTCTCGTACGAGAACCTCCAGGCGAACGCCGAGTCGATCGCCACGTACCTCGACATCCGCGACACCGACCGGGCGGCCACCACTCTGCCGATGCACTACTGCTACGGCCTGTCCGTGATCCACAGTCACCTGCTCCGCGGCGCCGGACTCGTCCTCACCGGACTGTCGGTCGCCGACGCCTGCTTCTGGGACCTCTTCAGGTCCGCCGGCGGCACCGCGCTCGCCGGGGTCCCGTACACCTTCGACCTTCTCGACCGGGTCGGTTTCGCCGACATGGAGCTCCCCCGGCTGCGGTACGTCACCCAGGCGGGCGGGCGGCTCGCGCCCGAACGGGTCGCGCACTACGCGGCGCTGGGACGACGACGCGGCTGGGACCTGTTCGTCATGTACGGCCAGACGGAGGCGACGGCCCGCATGGCCTACCTGCCGCCCGCGCTGGCCGCCGAGCACCCGACCGCGATCGGCGTCCCGGTCCCCGGCGGATCCTTCAGCCTGGAGCCGGTCGAGGAGGCGTCCGGCGGCGTGGGCGAACTCGTCTACACCGGCCCGAACGTGATGCTCGGCTACGCCCGCACCCCTGACGACCTCGCGCTCGGCCGCACGACCGACGCCCTGCGCACGGGCGACCTCGCCCGCCGCACCGAGGACGGCCTGTACGAGATCGTCGGGCGGCGCAGCCGCTTCCTGAAGATCCTCGGCCTGCGCGTCGACCCCCAGCAGATCGAGGCCCTGCTCGCGCGCCACGGCCTGGACGCCCTGTGCTCGGGCGACGACGAGCACATCGCCCTCGGCGTCGTCCACAGGCCAGGGTGGGACGAACGACGGATCCGAAGACGGCTGGCGGAGGTCTTCGGCCTGCCCGCCCGCGCCATCCGCGTCCACCTGCTGCCAGAACTCCCCCGTCTGGCCACGGGCAAGCCCGACTACCGGGCCGTACGCGCCCTGTGCCGCCTCTCCGAACAGGCGCCGGTCGCCGATGGCGGCGACCAGGACGATCTGTGCGCGCTCTACGCCCGGATCCTGGACCGCCCCGATGTGACGCCCGACAGCACGTTCGTCTCCCTGGGCGGCGACTCACTGTCGTACGTCGAGATGTCCCTCCACCTCGAACGACGCCTCGGCCTGCTGCCACCCCAGTGGCACACGACGCCCCTCCGCGAACTGGAGCGCCGCGCGACGACCCCCCGCGCGCGGGGCCGGTGGCGCCGGAGCGTGGAGACCAGCGTCCTGCTGCGCGCGGTGGCCATCGTCTGCGTCGTCGGCTCCCACGTCCGGCTCTTCGACATCCGCGGCGGAGCCCATCTGCTGCTCGCCGTCGCCGGGTTCAACTTCGCCCGCTTCCTGCTCTCCTCGCCCGAACGGCGCGAACGGACCCGCCGCTCGGCCCGCAGCATCGCTCGGATCGCCGTCCCCACCATGGTCTGGACCGCCTTCGCCCTCCTCATCAGCGACGACTACGACCTGTCCAACGTGCTCCTCCTGCACAACGCGCTCTGGCCGGAGGTCATGGGGACCGGTATCCACCTCTGGTTCGTCGAGGCCCTCGTCTACATCCTGTTGGCCATGACGGCTCTGCTTGCCGTCCCCGCCGTCCACCGCCTGGATCGTCGCTTCCCGTACGGGCTGCCGGTCGCCCTGGCAGGGGTCGGACTGCTCACCCGCTACGAACTCGTGGGCCTGCCGGACCGGGCTCACATCACCGACGCGGTCACCGTGTTCTGGCTCTTCGCCCTCGGCTGGGCGGCGGCCCGCTCCCTTACCGTGCCGCACCGGCTGCTGGTCACGGCGGCCGCCCTCACCACCGTCCCCGGCTTCTTCCCCGGCGAGCCGCGCCGAGAACTGTTCGTCATGCTGGGCTTCTGCCTGCTGGTGTGGTTCCCCACCCTGCCGAGCGTCCATCGAGTCAACCAGGTGGCCGGCCTGCTCGCGGGCAGCTCCCTGGCCATCTACCTGACGCACTGGCAGGTCTTCCCACTCGTCGACGACGTGTCGGAACCCCTCGCACTTGCCGTGTCCCTGCTCTTCGGAATCGGCTACGCGATGGGCGTCGACCGGCTCGTACGGCGCGTGTCCGCGCTCCGGCAGGGTGCGGTGCGGCGAGCTCCGCGCCTGCGAGGCAAGGGCCGGAGAAGTGCCGCTGTGAGCTGACCTGCCTGCTGCCACGCTGCCCGGCAGGTAGGCCGTGCCTGCTCCGACATGAAGCTGTGCCTGCCGGGCGAGGCTCGGCCACTGTGCTGACGGGCGGGCGCGGTCAGGCTGTGCCCGCAGTCAATCGACGGGCGTCGAACGGCAGCCACCGGCTGAGTCGACGGTGTCCGGAAGTGAGGTCGCTCAGCAGGGGCCCGGTGCAGCGCCGCCCGGCTGCCCATCGAACCGCTCACCCCGGCCACGACGCGCCGGCCCACCTGACACTGCTCTGACGCCGAGGACCGAGCGCCCGACCCTCGCGGCACGAGACAGCCCTCCGAACACCGCGTCGTACAGCAGCTGCCGGGCAAGAGCCCTCGTCCTCACTCCATAGGGGCCGCTTTCCTGCGCGGGACGGTGCTGGTCACCTCTGATGGCGGGGGTGGCGGACGGTTGTGGCGTCGGCGCAGCCAGACGTAGAGCATCAGGCACGGCAGCAGCAGCCCCACGAGCGTGAGGGTGAGGAACGCCGTGAAGCCGCCGATGTGGCCGACCAGCCAGCCGAAGTTCTGCCCGAAGAACCCGACCACGAAGGACAGCGGGAGAAACACACTCGCGAGGATGGTGAGCCGCTCCATCGTGGCGCTCTGCCGAAGATTGATCTTGTTCTGCTCGACGGAGATCACCGCGATGTTCGCTTCCAGGACCGTGGTCAGGAGGTCGCGCTGGGCGGCGACCTCCTCGTTCACCAGCAGCAGGTGGTCGTGCACGTCGCGGATGTACGGCAGGAGTGCGGGTGGCGACTTCCCGGGCTGCAGGCGCCGCCCCAGCACGGCGAGCAGGGGGTGCACGGCGCGGTAGAAGTCCGTCGCCTCGCGGCGCAGGAAGTAGATCCGTTGGGTCGGGGCGACCGCCCCCGAGAACACGGTGGCCTCGATCTGCTCGATGTCGCGTTCGAGCTCCTCGACGACCGGCGCGTAGCTGTCCACCACCTGGTCGAAAATGGCCCACAACGTGGACGCGCTACCGGTCTTGAGAAGCTCAGGGCGGCTTTCGAGTCGGCTCCGCGCCTCGTGCAGCTCGCTCGCGATGCCCTGGCGAACGGTGATCACGAAGTGTTCGGCGAGGAAGATGCTGATCTCGCCCGTGTCGACCTCCTCCCGCTCGTCGTCGTAGCGTGCCGTGCGCAGGATGATCAGTTCGGTGCCGTCCTCGTACTGCTCGGCCTTCGGCCGCAGGTGGAAGGTCCTGGCATCCTCGACGGCGAGCTCGTGCAGGCCGAAGACCTCGCGGACCCGCCGCAGTTCCTCAGGACCCGGTTCGAAGACTCCCAGCCAGACGAACCCGCCCAGCTTGCAGCGCGCGGCCGCCTGCTCCAGCGGCATCGCGCCCTCGTGCTGGCGACGCCCGTCCCGGTAATGTGCACAGTCGACGATCATGGCGTCCTCCTCGTCGGCCGACCACCGTGCGCCACCCGATGCTCACTGACGGCGTAGCACGCCGTGCCGACCTCCCAGAAGTAGATGCTCCTCCGACTTTCCGGGAATGTCCTCACGGTCAGGCGGGGGTGCACCATCGATCGGCCCGGCCCTGTCCCGGCACACCCTTCCCCAACAGGCTTCAGGTCGAGGCTGTGCCACGGAGGTACGCGGCGAGAATGGCCCGGGGTGAAACGGTCGCATCGATCGCCGTCCGGTGGAACACCAGCGAGTCGGTGAGGGCGATCAGTTCCTCGACGTGTGCGTCTGAGCTGGGGAGTCCTGCCCTGGTGAGGGCCGACGCGGTCATCTGCCGGGTGATGGCGTGCACCTCGGAATCCGCCGTCAGCTTCGCTCGGGCATGCGGCTCGTCGTGGAGTTCGAGAAGGAGTGCGTAACGGGCTCTCATATCGTCGCGGCGCGATGCGAGAGCCTCGACGAGTCCTGCGATCAGCACGGCAAGCTCGTCGACATCGAGGCTGCCTCCGGACTCGAACCTCCCGTTCAAGACCGCGGCGAGTTCTTCGGCGTCAGCCTTCGAACGGGCGGCGAGCGCGTCGACGATGAGTTCCACGAGCGCGAACCGCGTCTTGGCGTGGTACGAGGTCGATCCCTGCGGGATCCCCGCCTCACGGTCGACGGCTCGGTGCGTCAGGGCGCGAACACCGTCACGGGCGATGATCCGGATCCCGCTGCCGGCGATCGCGTCCCGGCGTTCGCTGCCACTCGTCGCATTCGAAGACACCCCTTGATGCTACAGGTGTAGAGTCTCGACCGCTGAGACTCTACACCTGTAGCGGGTGATGGATGCCGGGTCGAAAGGCGCGGCGACAGAAGCAGGAGGAGAGCGCGATGATCGGCTTCGTTCCCGACCCGGCCCTGTACCCCTTCGCATCACGATGGTTCGACTCGTCCGCCGGCCGGCTCCACTACATCGACGAGGGGACAGGGCCGCCGATCGTGTTCTGCCACGGCTCCCCCACCTGGAGTTTCCTCTATCGCCACATCGTGAAGGGCCTTCGCGGCCGGTATCGCTGCATCGCGGTCGACCACCTCGGCTTCGGCCTGTCCGACCGCCCGGTCGGTTTCGGCTACACGGTCGCGGAGCACACGGCAGTACTGGGTGAACTGATCGACCATCTGCAGCTCGACGACTTCGTCGTGATGGGACAGGACTGGGGTGGCCCCATCGGACTCGGCGCGGCGACGACGCGAGCAGACCGTGTCAGGGGAGTCGTGCTGGGCAACACCGCGTTCTGGCCGATCGAGCGCCTGGCGAACCGGGCATTCAGCGTGATGATGAGCAGCCGCCCCATGCAGCGGCGCATCCTCGAACAGAACCTTCTCGTAGAGCAGTTCCTGCTCGGCAGAACCGGCCCCACCCTGACAACGGCCGAGGCCGACCACTACCGCATGGTGCAACCGACGAAGGAAGCCCGCCGCGGACTCACGGTCATGCCCAGAGAGATCCGCGCCGCTCGCCCCTTGCTGGAACGACTCGCCCAAGACGTGCCTGCCCGCCTCGGAGCCAAGCCCACCCTCGCGATATGGGGCATGCGGGACATGGTGTTCCGACCGAAAGCGTGCATCCCCCGGATCCGCTCCTCATTCACCCAGCTCGACATCGTGGAACTCCGCCAGGCGAAACACTTCATCCAGGAGGATGCACCCGATCAGATCACGGCAGCAATCATCCAACGATTCCCCTGAACCACCACCACCGCCGCCGTCGCCCCGCCCTCCAGCGGGCGGGAGTACGGCGGCGGCCCCGCGTCGCTCCTCAGAGCTGGGTGATCGGACGCATCGCGAGCCCCTCGGTACCGGCCCATCCGTTCACCCGCGCCGCGTCGTCGACGGAGACCGTGTCGAGACCGCCGGGCAGATCGAAGGTGAGCGTGCCGCTCAGCTCGGTGCCCTCCCCGGCGATCAGGGTCGCGGTGAAGCGGTCGGACTGGTCGTACTCCGCCTCACCCCCCTCGTCGTTCCCGAAGACGTACAGGCCGGCGTAGGCCTTGCCGCCTCCCTCGACGACGACGGGCTCACCGTCCGGCTCCCCGAGCGTCTGGACGATCGGGGCGTCGTTGCCGGCCTTGAGGCGCACCTGCGGCGCGTCATTGAGAACGCACGGCGTCTTCGCCTTGTTCGTGACAGTCAGGAGGAAGTGACGGGGGGTCTCCCCGCGCTCGTCCTGGAGCTCGACCGCGGTGGAGAGACCGTCCGCCTCGCAGTCCGCGTACTCCGTCCCGTTGCCACCGCCCGTCTCTCCACTGTCCCCGGACGCCGTAGCTGTCGGCGTCGGCGTGCTGCTGCCGGTCCCGGAGTCGCCGGTCGGCGCGGTGCTCTCAGGCGCACTCCCGCCGGCCGACGCGGAGCCCGAGGGCGCGGCCGACGACGTGCTCCCGCCGGCCGATGCCGAGTCCGAGGGCGCGGCGGTCGGCGGCGCGGCGGCCTGGTCGTCACTCTGGCAGGCGGTCGTCGTCAGCAGAGCCGCGACCACAGCCGCCCCCAGAACAACGTGGCGCAGGCCCCGACGCGGTGAACCAGGCCTGACCGTCTTCGAGTTCATGTCGTTCCTTCTTCCCCCGTGACCGGCCCGGAGCCGGTCCGTATGCAAGCGACACCGTTAGTGTCTCCGCGCGGGAATGCCTGCTCACCAGCATCCCGCGACTGTTACAGCCCTCGTACGAACCAGCAGTCATGACGTGACCAAGACAAGAGGAAAGCCGCCCCCGCGCGGACAACTGGCTCTCTACGCCGCAGCGGGAGCGGGCGACGGGAGCGCATGCCGGTCGGTCAGGCCCCGATGCCGACCGAGGAGACGTGGGCGTAGGCGTTGTAGTCGGAGTCGAGGTCGCTGATGACGTCGTCCCAGATCTCGTCGACGGTGTCGGAGTCCTGGGCGGCCCAAGCGTCGACGAGGTCGCTCCAGATGTAGCGGACGGTGATGGACCGCTGGGAGAGGGTGGGGCGGGACCGTTCGGCCGGGACCTGGGACTGGTCGACGGGGTAGATCTCCATCCGGCGGCCCCGGCCGTCGTTGTCGAGGTGGCGCTTGAGCCAGCCGGAGCGGATCAGGTTCTCGCGACGGCGGTGCCAGTAGGCGCTGTCGATGCGCTCGCGGTTGGCCGCGGTGGGAGTGGACTTGCCCTTCATCCAGGAGCGGATCGTCCGGGCGGACGCTCCCTGGTCTCGCAGCGCCTCACGGCCTGCAGTGCTGTCGAGGTAGCGCAGGCGGGCGGCAAGGCCTCGCTTGGAGGTGACGGGCGAGGTGAATCCGGAGGAATAGACGATCCGGTTCAGCTCCAGAATCAGGGCCTCGCCGCCCTTCATGCCCCGGGAGTTGAACTTTCCGAAGTCCCCCCAGCGGGACCACAGGTCAGGTGATCCGGCCATCAGCGCTTACCCCCGAGGATGTAGGTGGTCTTCTCCTTGACCTGGTTCAGGTCACGGCCCTCCGGGAAAACGGTGCGCCAGTCCCCTACGACGTGGAGTTCGTCGGTGCCGGAGATTTCCACGATCTGAAGTCCGGCCTTGTGCGCCTTATGGGCTTTCATCCACAGGTTGGCGAAAGCCTTGGCACGAATGATGTGCATCCAGTCCGGGCGGCGCAGTTCGCGGTTCGCACTGGATTCACCGATGGTCGACACGAATTTAGAGTACATGGCCTTCACGTACGCCACGGTGAGTGCGTCGCCTTCCGCAAGGGCTGTCTTCCGGGATTCGGCGAGTGCCCGGCGGAGTTTTTCCAGCAGGGCTTCGGAGGAGCCGGAGACCAGGGAGCGGTGGATCACCGGTTCGTCCGCGAGGTCCTGACGGGCACAGTCGAGCAGAAGGCGCAGGGTGGACTCGCTGACCCAGAGCTCGCCCGGTTCGATGCGGTTGCCCAGCGGGTTGGGGAGGTCGGCGTGGTCCCAGGGGGCGGGAGTGATGAGGTGGACACCGGCCTTCCTCGGGTCGTGGACGCCGCTGGTGTCCTCCTTCAGTTGACCGATCGGCAGCCATGCCTTGAGTGCGGAGAGGTAAGCGGCATTCATGTCGAGGGCGGTCACCTCGATACGCTCGCCGCGCTTCGCCGTCGCGAAAAGCTCTGAGTTTCGCCACTTCGGGCGTCCCTCCCAGATTTCGTCGGCACCCTTCTGCGACTTCTTCCGCAGGATCTCCTGCGTCGGCGGGAATTCCGAATGCTCGTACCGGCCACCTACCCGGGATGCTTTCAGGAGCGTCATCACGTCAGGAATGGCCAGCTTGATCAGCTCGGCCTGCGCCGCCTCCATGTCACCGGAACACGCCGCCAGAACGTCGTGGACGCGGTCGGAGATCTGGTCGACCAGCGTCCCGGAGGCGTATCCGGGCGCGGCGCGTCGAGCCCCGGCCGAAGCCGGTACGACGGACTCGACCGGCGCCGCGGGAGTGGCCGGTACGACCTGGGTGGCGGGTGCGGCCGGAGCGGCGGGTGCGGCCGGAGCGGCCGGCAGGCCGGCATCCGCCGACGGCACGGACGGAACGGCGGGAGTCGGGGCCGGGGTCTTCGCGGCGACGGAGCCCTGGACTGCCGTGGGCAACCGGTTCGCGGCCGCCATGGCCGCCGCGCAGTCCTCTGCGGTCAAATGCTGCGGGAAACCCTCCAGTTCCTGCTGTGTCGACTGCCCGCACAGCACGCACGGCTGCATCAACTGAACGGAGACGGTGGACGGCCGCGCAGCGGCATCGGCCGCCACGGGAGTACCGTGGCGGCCGTGGACGTCCGGGTTTCGACTGCCGCGAACGAGCTCGCCGGCCCGCAAAGGGGCGGCCTCGTCCGGGACGGAGGTGACTGTCGCGGGCGGGGTGTCGGTACCTGCCGGGAGCGGCCCCCCGCCGGCCGGCTGGAGACTGGCCACCGAGCCGTGCAGCACACCGGCCGCATGCGTGGGCCCGGCCATCAGGTCGAGCACGTGCAGCCGGTAGTGCGCGGCGAGGAGATCGACATCCTCCAACGACCAATGCGCGCGCCCCGACTGCTTCCGCGACACCTGCGCCTGCGACTGCCCAAGACCGGCAGCCAGATCGTTCTGTCGCTCGCCCGTCCGCGCCATCAACGCCGCGACCGTGAGCCTGAGGACCTCCTCCGCACCCATCATGAACGCAAACCTAGCATTCATGGATGCGGATTACGCATAAGGAATGCGAGGGCCGATCCGCTGAAGAGGGTGAGGCACAGCGGGCCAAGCGGCGGGGCGGCCCCCACAAGGCGGTTCGCGGGCGTCCGTCGGCACCCTTGATCGCCACTCTTGGAATCGACCAGGACTGCTCGTGAGGTGAAGGGGTAGCTCGCGTCCCGGCCCCTTGCGCCGGCGGGCCTGGCGGTTCGTCAGGACAGAGGTGTGCGGTGGAGGTTCACAAGGACGCGCCAGACGCGTTGGGCGATCTCGATCGGGGTCGCCTCGATGAGGCCGTGCAGCCAGTCGGCGAGAACCCCGGCGAAGGCCGCGGCCACGGCCGAAGCGATCAGGTCGGGTTCCGGGGCGCCGGCCAAGGCGCGTTCGGTGCGGCTACGAGCGCGCAGCTCCTGGTGCAACACATCCCCGAGCGGGCCACTGCCGCCCGGGCGCAACAGCTCCCGGTAGAGCCCGGAGTGGGGGGCGAGTCGCTCGAAGAACGCCGGCAAAGCCGGCGGCGGGATCGCAGGATCGGGCGAACCGCGCCAGGCGTGGAGGGCGTCCACGGCTTCGCGAACGATGTCGGCGCAGGCGTCGACGGCGAGCGCCTCCAGGTCTGCGTAGTGGAGGTAGAACGTTGCGCGGCCGACTCCCGCCCGACGTACGAGCGCGGCGACGCTGACCTCTGCCAGTGGGCGGTGGGCGCATTCCTCCAGCAGGGCCTGGCGCAGCTTGGCCCGGGTCCGTGCCGTACGGGGATCTGCCTGCCCTTCGGTCATCGGGCGAGCAGGACTGCGGCCAGCGCCAGGGCCCCGGGCAGCGCCTGGGCGACGAAGATGCGCCGGTTGGCGGTGAATCCGCCGTACAGCCCGGCGATGAGTACGCAGGCGAGGAAGAAGACCTGGACCCGGAATCCGGTCGGATCCCCCGCGATCAGGCCCCAGACCAGCCCGGCGGCCAGGAACCCGTTGTAGAGGCCCTGGTTCGCGGCGAGCGGGGCGGTGGCCCGGGCCATGTCCGCGTCGAAGCCGGAGAGACCACGGCCCGGCTTCTTCTCCCAGAGGAACATCTCGAGAACCAAGATGTACGCGTGCAGCGCTGCCACCAGCGCGACCAGCACGTTCGCGGTTGTTTCCATGGGTCGTTCCCTACTGCACGAAGTTTTCTGGACAGCTGTCCATGATACATGGACAGCTGTCCAGAAAACTCCGAGGTGGAGGAGGCGTCATGGACCCGTCGGCGCGGGCCTGGTCGAGGGCAAGGCGGCGTTCACCCCCATCGATCAGCTGGGAGGCGAGCGATTTCAGGGCGGCCCTCGTGAGCGCCCCAACGGGGCCGCTTCGGACCGCCCGATCGTCACCGAGACCTGGAAGAAGCTCGCCGGACAGGCGAGCCCCGTCCCCCCGCCAACGTGATCCACCCGACCGGGGAGATGACCAGGGCCCCTGTTATCGTGCGCCGATGTCAACGATCAAGCATTTCCAAGTGACCTTCGACTGCGCGGAGCCTGCGCGCCTCGCCGCCTTCTGGTGCGAGGTGCTGGGGTACGTCGTACCGACGGTCCCGGAGGGCTTTGCCACGTGGGAGGAGTACCACCGCTCGCTGCCGCCTGAGGACGAGGTCTACTTCGCGTGCGCTGATCCCTCGGGCGTGGGCCCGCGCGTGCTCTTCCAGCGCGTTCCCGAAGGCAAGGTCGTCAAGAACCGGGTGCATCTTGACGTGCGGGTCGGCACAGGGCTCGTGGGTGACGAGCGCCTGGCCACACTCGAGGCCGAATGCGCACGGCTGATGGCGCTCGGCGCGAAACACGTGCTGACGCAGCGCGCCGATGGCGTCAACGAGTCGTGCATCACGATGCAGGACATCGAGGGCAACGAGTTCTGCCTCGCCTGATTCCCCTCCGAGACCGCGAAGTGGGGAGCCGTTTCCCGGGGACCTCTCAGGTCTCGTATGCGCCAGAAGCTGTCCAAGGCCCGTGCCGGGACAGCCGCCGTCGGTCATCTTGAGGGTCCCGCCCACGGCGGCCTTCGCGCCAGACTCCCCCCATGCCCGGCAGCCGTTGCGATTGCCGGGCAAAGGCCACGTGATCATGGAGCCGTCTACGCTCAGTCTGGCACCGGGAAACGTTGCCGACCAAGTGTGCCGGGCTTGAGCCGGCCCAATTGGCGCGGACGACCGTCGAGCCGTCGAGCCGTCGAACCTCACTCTTCTCGGCTTGGTCCGGCACATGGCGGAGGTAGAGCGGTGGTGGTTTCGGCGAAGCTTCGCGGGCGAGGCTGTCGCCGATGTCTTCACCAGCCCGTCAGGTGGCAATGAGGGACTCGACTGAGTTCACGCAGCCGACGCGGAGAGGGACTTCGGATTGTTCCGGACCGAGGTCGAAGCGTGCGACGCGGCGGCGGCCGGGCATGACCTCGACGAGACCTTCTCGTCCTCTCGCGGAGTTCCCCTCAGCTTGCGCTGGGTCTACGTGTCGATGATCCAGGAGTACGCCCGCCACAACGGCCACGCCGACTTTCTGCGTTCACGGGTCGACCTAAGTGGCTGAGCCGTCCAAAGCCATCACTCACAGTGCGTGATGATATGCTACAAAACGTGACAATGGAGCCCGAGGGCATTCCTCGACACCGCACGACCGCGCCCAATCACGTCTATTACTTCGACATCGGAACCGGCACCTGGCACGGAAAAGCCACCTTCCGCGTCACCTCTTGGCGTCGCCTCATGCGCAGCCGTATCGGTTTCACGAACAAGCTGCTCGCGACTTCCATGCACATCGTCGAGCTGCTCACCGGTGCGCCACGGCAGTCGTCGACGATCGTGGCGAAGCCGGACGAGGGCGAGTTCGGTCGGGCCGACAATGTCGTCAGAATCTCCAAGTTCGGCGTGACCCTGTACCTCTTGGAAGAGCAGTACGTACTGGACCGCAACGGAACCAGTGTCGTTGTGAACGGGGACGAAAGGCTCGGCCCTGTGCCGGGCCTGCTCACGCGGACCTTCACGTACTCTGCCGAAATTCGCGACGAAGGGATGGCCGCGACGTACCGCATGCCGTTGCTCGGAACCCTTTGGATCGCGAACTACCAGGTCGCAGCCGACCGCCAGAGCCTCTTCGCGGAATTGGTGTGCGACTGGGGCACGGCGACCGAGGACACCCGCCTGGTCAGCACGCCGGCTTAGCGGGCGGCAGGAAAAATACTCCCGATGACCGCCGAGTTCATGCTCCCCGTCGAAAAGGTCACCTTGGTCGCCGGATTGCTTGCCGACCGGGTCAGGCAGTACGACGCCACACACGATCACCGAGCCGCGTTCGCCTACACCTATTACCGCCTCACGACGACGCTTGCCACAGGCTTGGCTACGGACACCCCCGTGTTCGACGACCCGCCATGGGTCGCCGAGCTGTGTGAAACGCTCGCATCGGCCTACTTCAGCGCCATGGACAGCATCGACGAATGGCTGGCAGGACGATCCGGTGGCTCCGCGGGCGAAGTTCAGCCCAGTGATCTGCCGGACTCCATCCCTCAACCATGGCGAGATGTCTTCGCCGCTTCGAGCTTCCGGCACTCCTACATGCTGGAAGACGTGCTCTTTTCCATGATGGCGCACATGTCGTACGACCTGCCGGAAGCCTTGCGGCGCATGGCGACGTCCACGGGCAACCGCGGCCGCATCGCGGACTTCCACCGCATGAACGACATGCTGGCGTCCTGTATCGACGTGGTCCAGGACGACCTTTCGTCCAGGTACATTCGTGGGATCAGCTCTTTGGACAGGCTGTTCACCCGTAGCGACGAGCTGTTGACCAACTACGGGATCCGGGTCGCACGGGGCTTGGCCTGGTTCAACTGCGACAGACTCTTGGACCCGGATGCGGCCGAGGAAGCGTCGCGGTCGATCGGCAGGAGCACCGCCGCGCTCATCTCCGAAATCCGCTCCCCCGGCGACTGGAAGCTGCGCGCCGGCTTGTGGGTCCTGCGCAGGGTGATTCCCGACCGCCGAACCTGGCCCGCAGCGGGTACGCCCGTCGCGTAGAAGCCGAAGCCTGGAGGGCAAGAGCTCCTGCTCCATCCTCCAGAGCCCTGACGATCCCGATCGATCAGGGCTCCGTGCCGGCATGTCCGAACGCGCTGTGCAGCGCTACTTGGGGCCTCCGGCAGGGAGGCGGTGGAAGCGCGTGCGCGTTACCTGGCGGCAGGCTGGGCCTTGGACTCCGGGACAGGCCGGCCGCCGGCCACTGTCGCAGCCGGACCAAGGACGGAGCCGGTCAACCCGTCAAGGACCTCCACATCGTCAGCGGCCGGTCCTCGACCGTGACCTGGTCCTCGTGGCCGTGGCCGTCGCGGGTCATGATGATCCGGTACTTGTCCTGGTGGAACGCCCAGAACAGGCTCATGCCGTTGATCCGCTGCATGTCCGGTACCGCGAGGAATTCATCGACCCGCGCGATCCCGGCCAGCGAACGCCACAGGTCGAGGCCGCGGTCGCCGCGTTCGAGGTTGTCCCGGTGCATCCTGCCGTCGGCGACCGAGATCAGGCGGTAGACCTGGCGGTCCATCAAGGTGTGGAACACCCAGTACCAGCTCTTGCCGTCGACCCGCTGCAGGTCGGGGACCGGCAGGAAGGCGTCCACCTTCTCGATGCCGTTGAACGAGACCCAGGCGGAGAGCAAGCGGTCCGGGAGGTCGATCGCGGCCGTCTGCTCGGGAGGAAGTCCGGACTCGGCGCCGTCGGCGATCGAGATCTTCCGGTAGACCTGCCGGCCCTCGACGGAGTGGAACAGCCAGAACCGGCTCCGGCCGTTGATCCGTTGCTCGTCCGGGACGAGCAGGATCGCGTCGACCTTCTTCACTCCGGCGTAGCAGGGCCAGGTGCTCAGCGGTCGGTCGGGGCGTTCACGGACGTCCACGTGCTCGTCGCCGTCGGCGATGGAGAGGGTCCGGCAGACGGCGTCACCGGCGTCGCCCGTCCCGTACGCCCAGTACCAGCTCTTGCCGTTGATCCGCTGCATGTCGGGGATGGGCAGGAAGGCGTCGGTCGGCCGGACGTCGGCCGGCGGCTTGTCGGTGAGCCGGCCGTCACCGAGCAGTCGCAGCACCAGGACCGACCTGCCGAACCGCCCGGACGTCAACAAGGACAGGCCGGGCCCCGACGGCGGCGAGTGGAGGCGCAACTACGGCTCCGCGGTCCCCCTTCCGGCCGGCTTCAGAGGCCCCGACTCGGTCCTGGTCCTCGGCGGCGACCGCAACGACCCGAACACCTACCGGCTGGCCGGCGGCAAGTGGAACACCGAGAAGCCCCGTGCCTTCGGCCGCACCCAGGACGACACCCTGCTCCTGCCGAACGGCAACCTGCTCACCGTCAACGGCGCCTTCGACATCCGCGACTACGGCAACGGACCGTACAACCCCAACGCCGACCTGAAGTACCGCCAGGTCGAACTCCGCGACGAGAACGGCGACTGGAAGCTCGGCCCCGTACAGCGGCTGCCGCGCGGCTACCACTCCAACGGCGTGGTGCTCCCTGACGGCCGTGTCATGATCACGGGCGACGAGCTCCAGCAGCTCGCCAACGACCCCGACATCACCGACAACAACAACGGCAGCATCGAGATCTACGAGCCGGCCTACCTCCACCAGGGCAGCCGCCCCTCGCTCGGCCTGATCTTCAACCCCAGCGTCGGCTACAACGAGAAGATCACGGTCAGTACGAGCACGCCCAGCGAGGTCACCCGCGCCGTGCTACTGGCCCCGACCAC
Organism: Streptomyces venezuelae; assembly: GCF_008642375.1. NCBI lineage: Bacteria > Bacillati > Actinomycetota > Actinomycetes > Kitasatosporales > Streptomycetaceae > Streptomyces > Streptomyces venezuelae. Next base: position 227,950 of record NZ_CP029194.1, read on the forward strand.
CGCGACCCACTCGATCAACACCAGCCAGCGACACCTCGAACTGCGCATCAAGAGCCGCAGCGGCAACTTCCTGGAGCTTCAGGCCCCGCCGACCGCCGCCGCGGCCCCGCCCGGCCACGACATGCTCTTCCTCCTCGACGAGGAGGGCGCACCGAGCAAGGCCGGCTGGGTCCAGCTCAAGCCCCCGGCGGCGACCGCCACGGCTGCCGCCGCCAAGGTGAAGCCGACAGGCGACTGACACCCGCCGTCTTGTACGGGCAGGCCCCCAGCGTCGTCACGGGCGCGGCTGGGGGCTCGCCGCGGACCGTACTGCGTCGGCATCGGCATCGGCATCGGAATGGGCATGGGCATGGGCATGGGAGCCGAGCACATCGGCTCGTTGATGACGCCACCCACCCTGATCTCCTCGACCTCGGGCCACCTTCCGACTACTCGGGCAGGGGCCGGTCGTCGATGACGTTCTTCATGACGAGGGTGGAGGTCAGGCGCTGGACGCCGGGCAGGCGGGCGAGCTCCTGGTCGTACAGCTGCTGGAAGGCGGACAGGTCGGCGGTGGCGACTCGCAGGAGGTAGTCCGGCTCGCCGAACAGGCGCTGTGCCTGCAGCACGTGCGGGACGGCGGACACGGCCTCTTCGAAGGCGGTGACGGTGTCAGGGGTCTCCCAGCGCAGGGTGGCGAAGACGAGGGCCTCGAAGTTCAGGCCGACGGCGGCCGGGTCGACGACGGCGCGGTAGCCGCGGATGGCACCTTCGCGCTCCAGGTCGCGCAGTCGGCGGTGACAGGGCGAGACGCTGAGCTGCACGCGGGCGGCCAGCTCGGTGATCGTCAGTCGGCCGTCGAGCTGCAGCTCGGTAAGAATCTTCCGGTCCATGGCGTCCATGGAGAAGATTCTCCCTCACATTGCGGGATTACGAGGTAAAGACGCAAACACCTTCGGGCGCATCCGGCCTAGCCTTCCCTCCGTAGTAAAAAGTGCGAGAGGGAACGATCGATGGACACGACGACACTGGCGGCCTTCCTGGTAGTGGACCTGCTGCTGGTGTTCACCCCGGGCGCGGACTGGGCCTACGCGATCTCCGCCGGTCTGCGGGGTCGCTCGGTCGTCCCCGCCGTCACCGGGCTGATCGCCGGCCACGCCGCCTACGCGCTCGTGGCCGTCGCGGGCCTCGCGGTGATCGTGGCGAGCTCCCCGGCCGCGCTCACCGCTCTGACGTTGGCGGGCGCCGGCTACCTGCTGTGGCTGGGGTGGGGTGTGCTGCGTCAGCCGGCCGTCCCGGCAACGGGGGAAGGCCATGCGGACGCGTCCCGGCTGCGGGTCATTCTCAAGGGGTTCGGGATCAGCGGTCTGAACCCGAAGGCGTTGTTGCTGTACTTCTCGCTGTTCCCGCAGTTCATCGACCCTGCCACGGGCTGGCCGGTCGCCGCGCAGACCGGGCTGCTCAGCACGATGCACCTGACCGCGTGCGTCGTCGTCTACCTCGCCGTCGGCGTCCTGGCCCGCACGGTGCTGAGCACCCGGCCCTCGGCCGCCCGGGTCGTCACCCGGATCAGCGGTGCCATGATGATCGCGATCGGCGCCTTCCTGCTGGTGGAACGTCTGGCCGGCTGAGGAACCCGTACCGCTCCGCCCGACACGGCCCGAAGGAGAGCACGCGCGTGGAAGTCCATACGCAGCAGGAACAGGCGAGCCCCGCGGTGCGCAAGCGCGTCCGGGACAGTTTCGAGCCGCAGGGCCTGATGTCCCACCTCGGCGTACGGATCACTCGCATCGGGCCCGGCCGCGTGAACAGGTCCGCCGCACGAGCCCCCAGCGGTCCGCTCCGGCCCTGCCGTCGTGGCTGACGTGGTGGCAGCGCCCCTTCCCCGACGCCAACACCCTCCTGCTGCCCGGACGGCAGCCGGCCCTGGTCGACACCGGTTTCGTCGCCCATGCGGAGGAGACCATCGTCTGGGCCCGCGCCCACGCCGGGAACATCGCCCTCGTCGTCAACACCCACTGGCACTCCGACCACGTCGGCGGCAACGCCCTCCTCCAGGCCAGTGGCGCCGCCATCGCCGCCGGAACTCCGGAGGCCGACGCGATCACCCGCCGGGACCCCGGCTGCTGCGCGGCCGAGTACCTCGACCAGCCGGTCGCCCCGTACACCGTGGACGTCCCGCTCGACGACGGCCAGGTCCTGCGGCTGGGCGGCGCCGACTGGGAGGTCGTCCGCACTCCCGGCCACACCCCCGGCCATCTGGCCTTGTGGCAGCCGGACGAGCGGCTGCTGGTGGTCGGTGACGCGCTGTCGGACTACGACGTCGGCTGGGTCAACCTCGCCCTCGACGGGCCCGACGCGGCCGCGACCGCGCTCGCCTCCCTCCAACGGTTGGCCGCCCTCGACCCCCGCGTGGTCCTCCCCTCCCACGGCCCGATCCCCACCGACCCGGCAGCCACGAGCGCCGCCGCCCTGCGCCGGGCCCAGCGGCTCGTCGACGACCCGTCCGGAGCGGTCTGGTAGGGCGCCCGCCGGATCCTCGCCTTCGCCCTGATGATCCGCGAGGGCATCTCCGCCGACGAGATCGAGCCGTACCTCCACGCCCGCGCCTGGCTGACCGACGCCGCCCGCCTCCTGGACGTGACCCCCGAAGCCCTTGCCGCCGAACTGGTCACGGCCATGCTCGGCAGCGGCGCCATAGTCCTCCGCGACGGCCTCTTCCACGCCGCCGCCGACCACACCCCCGTGGCGCCCGAGGTGTTGAGCGTGCCCTACCCCCGAGCCTGGCCGGCGACCGAGCCGCGATGACACCTGCTGGAGCGAGGAGGCGGGCGAGCGGGCGCCAGCCCCTCGCCCGCCTCCCGGCAGCGACGCTGTCGCACGTTCGAGGGGACCGGCCCGTCGACGTACTCGCCCTACGGCATCGCCCGGCTCGACTGCGTGTCCGACTCCTCGAACCGGTACAGCTCTGGCACGGAGACCTTGATCGGCTCCTGAGTGGTCCGAGCGATCACGACGACCACGGGCTCCTTCGGGTCGGGGTTCTCTTCTCTGTGCGGGACGAACGGGGGGACGAGGAAGAAGTCCCCTGGGTTGGCGGCCAGCCGTACCTCCTGTGTGCCGTCGTGATAGACGAAAACGGGGTGACCGCTCACCACGTAGATCCCCGCCTCCGAGTCACCGTGATGATGGTTGTCCGTCGAGCTCAGAGGCGGGTTCTCCACGAGGCCCATCCAGAGCTTCTTCGATCCGACCGTGCCTCCGCTGATGGCGGCGAAACCCTCCAGCTCACCAGAGCCAACGTGGTGGACGCGGTCGTTGACCGGCACGTGATCGCCGGATCCCTGTGCGGGCCTGGCACCTGTACGGTCACTCATGCTCAGCCTCTCTGCTTTCGATCGCCTCGAACCAGGCTGCAACTCCCGCGCCAAGGAGGGCAATTGTTCTTGCCGGTCCGGCAAAACGCACGCATGGCGGAACCAGGGCGGTGACGCCCGCTCATGGATCTGCGCTCGCGCCACCCCCTCGTGGCTCCCTTGGGTCGCCGTCAGGTGAGGTGCACGGACAGGCCGCACAAGCCCAGCCCTCTGCGTGCGGCGGTACGCCAGACGCGCAAGGGGCCGTCGAGGACGCATTCCTCGCCGTCCATGTAGTCGAGCCAGTCCTGGGCTTCCGCCGCCGCCCGCCCGGCCGGGGTGAAGGTGAGGGCTCGCTCGACCTGCGGCAGGCTGTCGGCGACCTGGGCCGGCGTGAGCAGGAAGGTGCCGCACCAGCCCGGCAGGAGTGCCGCCCGGGCCGGTCCGACGGCGTGGAAGAAGGAGGAGAGCGCATATTCCTTGCTGTGCACCGAGAGGAAGACCGTGTCTTCGCTCTGCCCGTCCCACACATCGTCCACCACGTAGAAGGAGGGGTCCGCCGTGCCGTCGCAGACGTCGTCGACGTGGCTCCCTGGTGCGGTGAGCTCGCGGAACGAATCGATGGCAGATCCGTAGTCGTCGTACCAGGTGCGATGGTCGGGGAGCGGGGACCGCTGCCACTCCTGCCAGCGGCGGGCGGCGTCCGGGCGGTCGCGGTCCGCCCGCATCGCGGGGAGCAGCCGCGGCGCGAGGCTCGCGATGTCTTCCTCGGTGTGGCCGCCGATCGCCCACGCGCTGGTGAATCCCATGCGTTCGACGCTACCGCCGGCCACTGACACCACCGCTTCTCCACCGCGCATGCCCCCCCGGTCCCACCCGGCCCAGCGCGGCCACCCGGAAGAGATCCGTGACCAGCTCGCCGTCGATCATGGCGTTCACTCCCTGCCGCGCGGGCCTGGCTCGCGGGGGTTTGACGGAGTGGTTTGGCTTCCTCGGTCGAGTTCCTTGAGGAAATGTCGCTGGCTGTCCAGGAATCCGTCCGCGAAGAGCGAGTGGGGAGAGAAGAGCGCGGTGAGCGTGGTCTTGAAGTCCGATCGCTCGATGGACTGCTTGAGCAGTGAATGGGTCGCGTCCGGGTGACGCTTGACCGTCAACGCACCACCGGCGTCCAGCACCTCGCGGTAGACGCGCTCCGTGTCGGCGATGTCCACGTTGATGTCGTGGCCCGCGAGGGTCAGCAACAGCGGTACGCCGCGCAGGGCGCGGAGGTCTTGCGTGGCATCCGCCGTGTGGTTCCTGGAGATGAAGCCCCAGCGATCGGCGGTCATGCCGTGCGCATCTCCGCCCATGGCCCTGACGTACTCCTCGAAGGTCGCGTGGCTCCCCAGCAACCCACGGGTGGTGTCGCTCCTGGCGACCTCCGCCTTGACGCGGGCTGCTGATGCGCCTTCAGCGCGCAGCTCGGCGAGGAGGTTGTAGCGGCCCTGCCGGAGCCAGTTGATCGCGGGTGAGACGGCGATGACGAAGCTCACGGACGTCTTGGCGGCGATCTTCGGCAGGACCCAGCCCGCCTGACTGGCGCCCCAGAGCCCGATCCGGTCACTGTCGATGTCCGCGCGGGCGCGTGCCCAGGCGATCGCGGCGGCCGCCTCGTCGGCCCGGTCGTCCATGGACTGGTCGAGCCAGTTGCCGGGTGCGCCCGCGACGCCGGGCTTGTCCCAGGACAGGGAGGCGTAGCCGGCTTTGGCGTTCGCCTCCCACATGGGCTTGTAGCCGTCGTCGTGGGTGGCGTCGACGGGGCCGTCGCCGTGGACGTACACGACCAGCCCGTGGCGCTTGAGGCCGTCCCTGGGGGTGGCCAGTACGCCGTTGAGGGTGTGGCCGCCATGGCGGATCGAGACCCGCTGCTCGTCCATCTCGTAGGAGTTGCGCCACAGCACCACACCGACGAGGCCTGCGGCCACGACCAGGACCATGACGAGTGACCACACGGCGACGCGGAGCCCGCGGTGTCGGGGCTGGGTCTTCGGAGACATGGGATGGCTGCCTCTGTTCGGGTTGACGTCGACACTGAAACTATCACTGCAAGAACGATCGTAGAGCACTTGATAGTTTTCAGCCTCGACCTCCTCCGGGCCAGGCGGACCGGCATAGCGAGCAGCCGGCGCTCCCCCACCCATGCCGGCCACCGTCCCACTGCACCTGTCGGCGCCACCATCCGAGGTCCGGAGCTCTCCGTGCCCATTTCCGGCAGGAGTTGGCGAGATCACGTGTGCGACATGAAGGAGGTGCGGAGAGAACTTTAAGAAACCTTGTTGAATAACGTGTCACCCAGGGTTCGCACTTGATTTGCTCCTGCCAATCCGCACAGGGTTCTCTCGAACGTTTGACGCCCCACACGTCAACACGAGGAGAGAACCACCTTCATGGCAACTCACAAGCGACGCCGCGGACTTCGTAACGCGGCGATAGCCACAGGTACCGCGGCCGCGGCCGCCACCGCACTGCTCGCGGCCAATCTCGCCGGGGCAGCCGCCCCGGCGGAAGGCACCGTGCACGGACTCGGGGCCCCGGGCGCCGTCTCCGGCAGCTTCGTCGTCATCCTCGACGCATCCGCGAACAAGGCGGAGCTCGCGAAGAAGTACGGCGGCACCCTCCAGCGCTCCTACGGATCGGAGGTCAACGGCTTCTCGGCTTCCGGTCTGTCCGTCGACGAGGCCAAGCGCCTCGCCGCCGACCCGGCCGTCGGCACGGTCGTGCAGAACAAGCGCTTCAGCATCAACGAGACCCAGGAGCAGCCCCCGTCCTGGGGCCTGGACCGGATCGACCAGGCCGACACGGCCGGCGACCAGAAGTACACGTACCCCGATGGCGGCGGCGAGGGCGTGACCGCGTACGTCATCGACACCGGCGTCCGGATCTCGCACCAGGACTTCGGCGGTCGGGCCGCCCACGGCTTCGACGCCGTGGACAACGACCAGACCGCCGACGACGGCAACGGCCACGGCACGCACGTCGCCGGCACCATCGCCGGTACGGCCCACGGTGTGGCCAAGAAGGCCAAGGTCGTGGCCGTTCGTGTCCTCGACGACAACGGCTCCGGCACCACCGAGCAGGTCGTGGCGGGCATCGACTGGGTGACCCAGAACCACTCCGGCCCCTCGGTCGCGAACATGAGCCTCGGCGGCGGCGCCGACGAGGCCCTGGACGCGGCGGTCCAGCGCGCCATCGCCTCCGGCGTGACCTTCGCGGTGGCGGCCGGCAACGAGTCCTCCGACGCCGGACAGGGCTCGCCCTCCCGCGTGCCCGAGGCGCTCACCGTGGCGTCCAGCACCAAGGACGACGAGCAGTCGGACTTCTCGAACTTCGGCTCCGTGGTGGACCTGTACGCGCCCGGCTCGGACATCACCTCGGCCTGGAACGACAGCGACACGGGCGTCAAGACGATCTCCGGAACGTCGATGGCCAGCCCGCACGTGGCGGGTGCCGCGGCCCTGTACCTGGCGGCAAACCCGTCGGCGACGCCGGCCGACACGGCCGCCGCGCTGTCCGGGTCGGCCACCGCGGACGCCATCAAGAACCCGTCTTCAGGCACCGCGAACAAGCTCCTGAAGGTGGCGCCGTAGCAGCACCGCAACACCGGTCGGCCGACCATTGAGCCACGAAGGTGGCCCTCCACACGCCGGTGGAGGGCCACTTCCGGATTTCCGTGCCGGACAGCGGCGGACGGGTCGATCGGAGAATCGGATCGCGACGGGTGGCGGGCTGCCGCAACCGGTACCGGGATGATCCGGCAAGTACGGCGCCGCATGCCCACACACCTACACCACTGCTGACGCCTCGTCGGCACGGTCCTGGGCCTCCAGGACGCGATGGCCGTGTTCCGCCGACCACGCGCCCATGGCACGGATCGGGACCATGAAGCTGTGGCCCAGGTCTGTCAGTTCGTACTCGACGCGCGGGGGCGCCTCCGCGTAGGCCCGCCGCTCGACGAGTCCGTCGTACTCCAAGCGGCGCAGTGTCTCGTTGAGTACCTTGGCGCTGATTCCGCCGATGGCCGCGCGCAGCCGCCCGGGCCGCATCGGGCCGTCCGCGAGCGCGAACACGACCACGCTGTTCCACCGGTTGGTCAGCAGGTCGAAGCCCACACGCGCCCGACAGTCCGCCAGATACTCGCCGTTGCTCCCCGTCACTCCCCCGATTATGGGCCCCCGACGGATACCAAATGGTTCCTTTCGGCCGACCTAGATTCACCGGACGAACCGGCAGGTGAGGAAAGGGGATCGTTATGCGGATCGGAATGCTGGGTGCGGGTGCCATGGCGCAGGCTCTCGGTGCGAGGTGGGCGAAGGCCGGGCACGACATCGTGGTCGCAGCGCGCGACGCGGAAAGGGCGACGGATCTCGCTGCCCGGCTCGGGGCCCGCGCGGGCAGTTTCGCCGAGGCCGCCGCCCACGGGGACGCGGTGCTCGCCGCGCTTCCGCACAGCGCGATGCTCGACGTGGTCGAGCCGCTGGCCGACGTGCTCGCGGGACGGGCCCTGATCGACTGCTCGAACCCGATCGTGCCAGGGCCAGGCGGGCCCATGCTCACCACCGACGGCGGCTCGTCCGCGGCGCGCCGGATCGCGGATGCGGCGCCCGGCGTACACGTCATCAAGGCGTTCAACCTGTGTGCGGCCGAGGTGTGGGCTCGGTATCCGGACGGCCTGGCGGTGCCACTGTGCGGGGATGACGCCCACGCCTTGGCTCTGGTACGCGCACTGGTGACGGACCTGGGCGCACTCCCGCTCGACGCGGGCGGCCTGGACCGAGCCGGCTACGTCGAAGCCACTGCCGCGTTCGTGATCGGGGTGTGGTTCGCAGGCGGTGACCCGCGCACCGTGCTGCCGCTCGTCGAACACGCCCAGGGCTAAGGGCTGTCCCGTAACTGTGGTTGCGGACAGCCGTCAGGCGCTCAGGTTCCTCCACAGATGTCGCTCGTCCATGGTCCCGAATCGCACGTCCCCGCGTTCAAGGTCGACGAGGATGGGCCAGCAGTCCAACAGCTGCTCTCTCGCATCACGCGAGGCGAGGTACTGCACAGAGTTGTAGGGCACGATCAGCAGCCCGTTGCTCTCACGGACCCGCTCTGCGTCGATGGCGAGAGGCGGCTCGTCATCACGCTGACTGTGCGCGAGGAACGCCACCGCGAGTTGCAGGGCCTCGTCCTGCTCCATCATCCGTCTCCAGTCCGTCGGCTCGAAGAAGGCACCTTAACCGGCCTGGAATGATCTTGTTGTGGCTGGTGTGATCACGGCATCGGAGCCGTCCTGGATAGCCCCGTTCACCGGGCTGAGCCCAAGGCAGTTCGGGAAGCTGGTGACCGTTCTGCGGCGCCAGGGTGCGGATGCCGTTCGCAAGGGCCGGCCGTGGAGTCTTCCGCTGGAGGACCGGGCCCTGCTGGTCGCGGCCTACTGGCGCACGAACCTGACCATGCGGCAGCTCGCGCCGCTGTTCGGGGTCTCGAAGTCGGCGGCGGACCGCATCATCGACCACCTCGGGCCGATGCTCGCTCTCCAGCCCCGCAAGCGGTTCGCCAAGGACGCCGTGCTCATCGTGGACGGCACCCTGGTCCCCACCCGCGACCACACCATCGCCGAGCGGTCGAAAAACTACCGGTACTCCACCAACCACCAGGTCGTCATCGACGCCGACACCCGCCTGGTCGTCGTGGTCGGCCGGCCGCTCGCCGGGAACCGCAACGACTGCAAGGCGTGGGAGGAGTCCGGCGCCAAGGCCGCCGTCGGCAAGACCCTCACGATCGCCGACGGCGGCTACCCGGGCACCGGACTCGTCATCCCGCACCGCCGACAGCGCGGCCAGAGCGAACTCCCGGACTGGAAAGAAGAGCACAACAAGTCCCACAAACAGGTCCGAGCCCGCGTCGAGCACGTCTTCGCCCGCATGAAGACCTGGAAGATCCTCCGCGACTGCCGCCTCAAAGGCGACGGCGTCCACCACGCCATGCTCGGCATCGCCCGGATGCACAACCTCGCCCTCACCGGATAGGCAAGCGGGCCGCTCGGCGGCCAACCACGCCAACGCAACCAGAAGATCATTTACGGGACAGCCCTTAGGGCGTTTCCTTCGGATCTTCCCGTCGGATTGCTCTGAGTAGAGCCGCATGGACGATCATGGGGCCGTGAGCACGGATTATTGGGCGGTCCTCGGGGACTCCGAGCGGGACCAGTGGCGGTACGTCCCACTCCAGACCATTGGGCCACTGGATTTCGGAATGAGTCGGGAGGCCGCCGTCGCCGCCATGGCGGGGCAGGGCTTCACTGCGAAGCAGCACGACATGGGGGGTTGGCACTCGACGGGCCGTACACAGTGGCGGGTCGAGTTCTCCAAACCGCAGCCGGTCTGGGGAAGCCGGCCAGCGGTGAAGTGCTACTTCATCGAAGGCGCGGGATTGACGTGCGTGCTGGTCGATGGACGGCTCGGCCCACAGGTCACCCACGAGGGAATCCGTCTGATCGGCCGGGTTCCCTCGGAACTCTTCGAGGACATGGAGTCCTACGCGGTCCGGCACGACGTGGGGCTCCGTTCCAGTCCAGGAGGCGATCTGTTCGTCGACGGATTCGCAATTGAGCTGGGAGCACAGCGTGCCGGCGATGCCGCGGTGACCTGGGCGCTCTTCTGCAATCCCGGAGAGATTGCGGGCACGTCCTGGGACATTGCCCCCGCAGAAGTCTGGCACCACTGGTAAGGCGCCTGGAACCGGGCTCAGCCTGGCTAGCCGTATCTGGTCACCTCGTCGACCAGATGAATATGCCCGCAATGTGGAGAGCGGCGAGGTAGATGGTGGCGGTCTTGTCGTAGCGGGTGGCCAGGCCGCGCCATTGCTTGATCTTGTTGATGCACCGCTCGACGGTGTTGCGCTGCTTGTAGGCGTCACGGTCGAAAGCCGGCGGACGGCCGCCGAGCCGGCCGCGCCGTTTGCGGTTGGCGACCTGGTCGGCGGGCTGCGGGATCACCGCCCGGATCCCGCGCTGACGCAGATGGGTTCGGATTGCGCGCGACGAGTATGCCTTGTCGGCCAGGACCACATCCGGGGTGGTCCTGGGCCGACCGATCGGCCGCGGCACCCGTAATTGGGCCATGATCTCGGAGAACGCGGGCGCGTCACCGGCCTGACCAGGCGTGAGGACGAACGCGAGCGGGCGGCAACGGCTGTCCGCGGCAAGATGGATCTTCGTGGTCAATCCACCACGGGACCGTCCGAGAGCATGGTCCTCCGGCTCGCCGGCCGGAGCCCCTTTTGACGAGCCCCGGCGGCGTGCTGATGTGCGCGGACGATGGTGGAGTCGACCGCGACGACCCAGTCGAGGTCGCCTTCGGCGTCGGCCTGGGCGAGCAGGGCCGTGAAGACTCTCTCCCAGGTGCCATCGGCGGCCCATTTCCGCAGACGGTTGTGGGCGCCCTTCCACGAGCCGAAGTGCTCGGGCAGATCCATCCACGGCAACCCGGTGCGGCGGCTCGATCCTCGCCCACTGGGCATCAGTCAACGACACACATCAACCAACGATCGGATGATCCGAAGGAAACACCCTAGGGGCCGCCTTTCGGATCATGCCGGGCTCGCGGGGCCTGGCATGATCCGAAAGACAGGCCCTAGGACCGCCGGAGGGGGCGGGTGGCTACACCTTCTTGAACACGACCTTGTGCCTGTCGGAGGAGAGGGGGTCGGCCAGCGTGAGCTCGGCCTGGACGCTCGCGCCCAGTTTGAGTTTTTCGCCCGAGGTGATCTTGCCCATCACGGCGGGTTCCGCCAGGTGCACCGTGCCTTCCTTCGGCTTGTTGAACTCCGCGTCGGTGTTGATGATCGTGCCACCGAAGATCTGGCCCTCGCGGTTCTTCAGCACCGCGGCCTCCGCCAGGTCGACCGCGCCCCGGTCCGCCAGCTTCCCCTTGCCCCGGGCCATGTCGCACGGCAGGCAGTGCAGAGCGTCGAGCACCCAGTTCGGCGGGGGCTTGTCGGCGCACGCGGCCACGCACAGGGCACCGGTGTACCGGTCGATCAGGCGCCGCAACGGGGCCGTGACGTAGGTGTACGGGGCCGCGATCGCCGCGTGGGATGTGTGCTGCGGGAGGTTGTGGTCGCGGAAGGTGGTGTACTCCGCCTTGAGCAGCATGGCGGTGGCCTCGCTGAGGAAGGCCATGTGCTTCCGGTCAGCCGGGTTGAGGGAGTTGACCAGTGCGGCGTACTTGACTCCGGGCTGCCAGTCGATGCCCAGGCACTTCGCGAGGCCGTGCACGCGCGCGACCACCTGCTCGTCGGTCTGCTCCTTCTGGGTCCGCAGGATCCCGGTACCGCTGTCCAGCATGATCTGGGCGGCGGCCATTCCGGTCATGAGGGAGATCTGCTCGTTCCAGCCCTCCACGGGCAGTGTCGCCACGTAGCTCAGCCGGAACGATCCGCCCTGAAGCGTGACCTCCTGGTCCGGCAGGTTCACCGACACCGCGCCGCGCGCGGCCTCGACGGCCTCCCGCAGCCGGCCGATCTCGCGCAGCAGGGCGACCGGCTCTTCGGCCGTGCCGGCGTCGATGTCCTGCTGGACGCCCGCGTAGTTGAGCTTGGCCTGGCTGCGGACCTTGGCCCGGCTGACGGTCGAATCGGTCACGTTGCCGTCGGCGTCGAGGTCGTGCTGCCACAGCAGGGCCGGGACGACCTGGCCCGGAAGCAGGCTGGCCGGCCCCTCGGAGATCGACGGCGGATACAGGGGCACCTTGAGATCGGGGAAGTACAGCGTCTCGATCCGGTCGCGTGCCTCGACGTCCAGCGGCCTACCGGCCTTGACGAAGGCCGCCACGTCGGCGATGGCGTAGTGCACGCGGTAGCCGCCGCCGGCCCGCCGCTCCAGGTACATGGCCTGGTCGAGGTCCTTCGAGGTCGGCGGGTCGATCGTGAACAACGGCAGGTTGGTGGCGTCCTTCGCGGGCAGGTCGACCTCGCCCACGGCTTCGTCCGCCGCTCGGAGCACGTGCGCGGGAAATTCCGCAGTGGCCTTCAACTCTGCCCGAAGCTGCTGCAGTCCCTTGAGCAGGGCCTCCTGGGCCTCGCGGGACATGTGCATCTGGCTGCGTCGCATACCCCGAGCGTAGGACCGCGACCACGAAGCGGCTCTGTGAGCGAGGCCAGGTGGGGGAAGCGAGGAGCAGCGACCCCAGGAAGCCCGTGGATGTGGGGAGGGCGGGCAGCGACGGAGGTGTCGTCCTGTCAGGTGGGACCTGGCCTCGCCATCGCCGTGACGGTCAGCGGGCCCAGTACCGTCCGCTGCAGCTCTGTGAAGCCGAAGCGGCGGTAGAGAGGGACGTTCGCCGGATCAGCCGTGGTCAGGAAGAAGCCCGCCGGGGCAGGTGCGGTCGCCAGTACGTGATCAAGGAGGAACCGTCCGGCGCCGCGCCCCGCGCTGTCGGGGCGTGCCCCGATGAACTCCAGGGTCCACGCGCCTGTCGGGACCAGGGCTTCGGCGTGGTGCAGATAGCGCAAGGTCTTCCCCAAGGCGGACGGCCCGCATCGCAGGCCCGTCCGCGCCGCCCAGGCCGCACGGGCCGGAATTCCCGGCGCCGCGCCCGGCGGTGTGAGGACCGCCGCGGCGACCGGCCGGGCGTCCGACGTGGTCGTGGCTGCGTACCGGAGGGCACCGGGGAGTGTCGCGTGGGTCCGTAGCGTGGTGTCGAACCATTGGGTCCTCAGCGTCTGCGACGCACCGCAGATCCACGAGAGGGCCGGTTCCCGGTGGAAGGCCGCGGCCAGGGTGCGGGCGCAGGTGGCGGGATCCGGACGCACATCGATCCTCCACGGCGGGGTGGTCTCACCCACGGCGTCCACGCTCCAGGGGCGCCTCCGGGACGAGATGACAGACAAGCAGTTTCAGGAAGAACAGCGGTGCGAACCAGCCCAGTACGTAGGGAACTTCGAGCCAGAACAGATTCACCAGGACTGCGGCCGTCAGAGCGATCATCGAGACGGGGCGCTTGAGGTGCACCGGCGTGAACTCCACGATGACCGCTCCTGTGAGCAGCAGTGCGGCGTTGCCCAGCGTCCAGCGCCAGTCACCGGACAAGACGATCAGCCCCACGGCCAGGAGATGGAGCACGTGAGCGGAGACGAACAGGAGCCGTGACCTCCTGGTGCGTGGGTCGGGGCGGTGGTACCAGCGTTTCGCGGCGTTGGTCGCGTTGGTGAGCACTCCGCCGATGAGGTCCAGTCCCACCAGCGCCACCACCGCGCACTGCGGTACCGACCACTCGTGCCAGGCTCCGGAGGCCCGGATCCCGGCGACGAGGAGCAGAGCGCATGCGGCCAGGCCTGCGATCTCCACCACCGTCTCGGAACGCGTTCTGCCCGGCCCCATGAACCGTTCCACACGGCCCGCGAATCCCGGCGGGGTCTCGGGTATGTCCCAGACGACCTCGAGGTCAGTGCGCATCGGCGTTCCCGTCGTCGAAGAACGATCCGGTCTCGCTCCACAATCCGCGGAGCAGGCGCCAGAGTTGCGCCCCCTCGGCCCCGTGCGGGCCTGTGGGCGTGGGTGACGCCTTCATGCGGGCGACCGCCCAGGTGTCAGCGGCTCTGACGACCGCCGCGGTCACGGTCACCAGGAGCTCGTGGTCCACGTCGGTGCGGATCACGCCCAGCCGCTGGCCGTCCGAGACCAGGTCGTCGAACCACGCCAGCCACGGTCCGGTCTCACCGCGTGTGTGCCCGATGGCCGCGTCGGCGAGGGCGAGGTCGTCCGGGTGGCCTTGCAGATGTGCCGCGAGCGCGGAGGCGCCGATGTCGAGGCGGGACCAGAAGTCCGCCGCGTCACGGGCCGCGACCCAGGGGCCGAGCGCGCCGAGCAGCCGGCCCAGTACGCCGTCGAGCACAGCGGAGAGCAGGTCCTCGCGCCCGTCGAAGTAGTGGTACGCCGCGGTCTTCGAGAACCCCGCCGCTTCGATGATCCTGTTGTACGAGGCGGCTTCGGTGCCGTGGTCGGCGAAGTGGCTGCGCGCGATGGCCAGGATCAGTTCCTGACGCTCGGCGGGAAGTCGATCGAACCGAGGGAGAGGCATGGACTCATGATACGCACCGATGGTGTGTACTGGTAGTACACACCATCGGTTTCCCTGTGAGCCGAGGTTCGCCCACAGGGCCGAACGGGTGACGGCCCGAGTCCGCAGATCACAGGACTTCGACCGCCGCGGCGCGTTCGCTTCTATCGTGGAACTGCACACGGTGGGGTCGGCGTTGAGGCGGGCAACGGAATGAACGATCAGAAGCAGGTCGACTACGCAGCCGTGTTCCAGGCTCTGCCCGGCATGGTCGCCCTGCTCACACCCGACCTGGTGTACGTCGACGTCAACGAGGACTTCGCACGGCTCGCCGGGCGCCCCCGCGCGCAGCTCGTCGGCCGCTACATCTTCGACGCCTTCCCGGAGAACCCCAACGACCCCGCCGCCGCGGGAATGCGGGAGACCGAGGCGTCGATGCTTCGCGTGGTCGCCACGGGCGAGCGCGACACCATGGCGATGCTCCGCTACGACATCGAGGATTCCGATCGGCCGGGCCAATGGCAGGAGCATTTCTGGAGCCCCGTCAACGCTCCCGTACCCGGCCCCGACGGACAGGTGGCGATGATCGTGCACCGGGTGGAGGAGATCACCCCGCTCATCCGCGCCCGCGGAGGCCTGGGGGACACCACCGAGGCGGCAAGGCTGGAGGCCGAGCTGTACACGCGCTCCCGGGAGCTGCAGGAAGTCAACGAGCGCCTGCGCAAGGCACACGCCCGGGAACGGAAGGTGGCGCTGGCCCTCCAGGCGGCGATGCTGCCCTCCCCCGATCCCGTCGGGCACCATCGGACGGCCGTGCGCTACCGCCCCGCGGTGGGCGGCCTCAACGTGTGCGGTGACTGGTACGACCTGGTCGGACTCCCCGGGGACCGTATGGCGGTGGCCGTGGGAGACGTCGTGGGCCACGGCCTCAGCGCGGCCTGTGTCATGGGGCAACTGCGCAGCGCGCTGAGCGCGGCCACGCTCGTCGCCGACGGCCCGGCCCAGGCGCTCGACGCCCTCGGTCTCTACGCCCGCTCCGTCGAGGGCGCCGAGTCGACCACTGCGGCGACCACCTTCATCGACTGGAACAGCCACACCCTGACCTACAGCAGCGCCGGCCACCCTCCGCCCGCACTGCTCACCGCCGGCGGCGACGTGATCTTCCTCGACCGGGCGACCGACCCGCCGCTCGGCGCCCGCCCGGACCACGTCCCCCGACCTCAGGCGACCGTTTCCTTCGACGAAGGCGCGACGCTGGTGATGTACACGGACGGCCTGATCGAGCGTCGGACGGAGGACATCGACGCCGGCCTCGCGCGTCTCACCGACTCCCTGAGCCGGCGCGGGCGAGAGGACCCCGACACCCTGGCCGACAGCCTCCTGGCGGACCTCCTGAACACCGACGGGAACACCGATGACACGGCGCTCGTCGTCCTCCGCCTGTGAATCCCCCGACTCGGCACGCCGATCATGTGGACGCCGGCCGACCCGATCCGAACCTGCCCGGGCGCGGTGAGGCGAAATCGGCTCGCCACGCCGGCGGACCAGATGGCAGGGTGCGGCGCATGACGCCCCAGTATCAGATTCGTGCCGACTACGACGCTCACACGATCGTGGTCCATCAGGCGTACTCGCCTGTCATCGCTGACGCGGCGCTGAGGGCGGGCCGTTTCGTTGCGCCGTTCTCGTTCCACCGAATGACGTGGATCAAGCCCTCGTTCATGTGGCTGATGCACCGCAGCAACTGGGCCCGCAAACCGGGCCAGGAACGTGTTCTGGCGGTGCGGATCACCCGGGAGGGCTGGGAGGAGGCCCTGTCCCAGGCCGTGCTGACGACCGCCGACCCGGCAGCGGTGGCCCAGGCACCCGTACATGTCCAGTGGGACCCGGAGCGTTCGCCGCGCGGAGCGGCACTGAACCACTACAGCATCCAGGTCGGCATCAGCCGCGACCTGATCCGCACGTTCACCGACGACTGGATCGTCGGTCTCACCGACCTCACCCCCCAAGTCCGCAAGGCCGCGACACTGATACAGACCGGGCAGGCCGCCAAGGCACAGCGGCTGTTTCCTGCGGAGCGCGCCTACCCGATGCCCCTGACACTCGAAGGCATCGTCTTCCCAGGCAAATAACGGCGGACCGGTGAGGTCCGCCCACGGACCGTACTGCGAGCACTTCGATGCACGCCCTACGAGCCCAGGAACGCGCGCACGCCCTGGGAGACGGCGTCGTCGCCCAGGAGGTCGTTGTGCGCGAGGCAGCCGGCGGCGTTGTTGGTCGCACCGGTCAGCGGCACGCTGCTGTCGGGGTTGATGACCTCGTCGCAGTTCGACCACCAGGTCGCGTAGCGCACGGCCCCGGGGGTCTCGTCGCCCGCCGCGAGACCCTTCTGGACATAGGACCCGGGGGTCATGTCGCGGCAGGCCTGGTCCCACAGCGCGCAGGCCCATGCGGTGCTGGTGCCGTGGTTCGGGCCGGCCAGGGAGGCCCAGTGGGCGACCGAGGCCTGACCGGCGGGGTCGTACTTCAGGTACCAGCGGGTGACGAGGCTGCCGAAGGAGTGGGCGACGAGGTCGACGCGGCTCGCGCCGGTCTGCCGCTTCACGCCCTCGACGTACGCGGCGAGTTCACCCGACAGGACTTCGTTGACCGACCGGTGCGTGTCGTATCCGAAGGAGAAGAGCTCGGCGTCGGTGTAACCGTCGGCCTTGAAGTCCTCGCGCAGGCCGCCCCATACGCCGGGGTCGGCGTTGTAGCCGTGGACGAAGACGACCGGGGTGCGGGCGACCGCGCTTC
This sequence comes from Streptomyces venezuelae, assembly GCF_008642375.1. NCBI lineage: Bacteria > Bacillati > Actinomycetota > Actinomycetes > Kitasatosporales > Streptomycetaceae > Streptomyces > Streptomyces venezuelae. The sequence continues at coordinate 245,162 of NZ_CP029194.1, forward strand.
GTTCGGGCGCCTGGGCCCGGACCGTCGCGGTGGGCACGAGCAAGGCCACGACAACGGCCAGCACCGGAACGGCGATCCTGGCGGCGACACTGGAACCGGGCTTCAACACACTTCTCCCTACGACGTGTTACGCACGAGTAGTCACGAGCATGGTGAGGCCTCGGAGCCTGGATGAACAGGCCTCGTACACAGCTGCACAGCTGCACAGCGCCTCGCGCACAGCCCACTCGGCCGACGGTCACGGCGCCGACCAGGGACTCAGTGACCTCGCGGAGCCCTACGCAGCACCCTCCCGAACGGGGTCGCGGGATTCCGGGTGAACGGGATCATCGGCCGGGGCGGCGGCAGCCCGCAGTGCCGCCTCGACCCGGCGGTTGCTGGTCATGGTCGCGGTGACGGCGGTCATCGTGAGGAGGAGGCCGGCGGCGGTGTAGAGCGGGGTGCGTACGTCGTGGGTGGTGGCCAGCCAGCCGCCGAGGAACGCACCGAACGGGGCGGCGCACATGGCGAGCATGCGGGAGGTGGACGCGACCCGGCCCATCAGGTGGGCGGGGACGATCGCCTGCCGGAGGGAAGGACCGAGCACCATCGTGGCGCCCATGCCCGCTCCGCAGACGGCGAGCGCGAGGCCGGCGACGTACGGGTTCGGGGCGGCGGCAAGGCCCAGGATGGCGAGTCCCTCGACCGCGGCCGTGCAGGTCAGAGCGGTTCCGGTGCCGAGTCGTCGGCCGAGAGAGGAGGCGATGGCCGCGCCGAGCAGACCGCCTGTGGCCTCCGCCGTGAGGAGCAGGCCGAAGCCGAAGGCGCCGATGCCGAGCCGGTCGTGCGCGAAGAGGGCCAGTACGGTCTCCACGGCGAGGAAGGCGACGTTCCCGACCGCCGGACGCAGCGCGAGCCCGAGCAGCAACTGATCCCTGAAGACGTACGAGGCACCGGCCCGTGCCTGCCGCAGCAGCGACTCACGGGCATGCGGTACGGGCCGGGGTACGGCGGGCAGCGACCGTACGAGCAGTGCGGAGACCGCGAACGAGACCGCGTCGGCGAGTAGCGGTACCGCCCGCCCGAGCGCGAGCAGGGCACTGCCGGCGGGCGGCCCGGCGAAGCCTGACGCGGCGGTCTGGGCGCCGCGCAGACGGGAGTTGGCGCGCTCCAGGAGCGCGGGGTCGCGGCCGAGCAGATCCGGCAGATAGGCCGTGGCGGCCGTGTCGAAGAAGAGTCCGCCGAGGCCGAGGAGGAACGCGACGGCCGCGAGGAGTGGAACGCTCAGCACGTCGAGCGCGGCCGCTGCCGCCGGTATCGCGAGCAGCACCGCGCGCGCCGCGTCCGTGACCCACATCGTGCGCCGGCGGTCCCAGCGGTCCACCAGCGCACCGCCGAGCACCCCGAAAAGCAGCCACGGCAGCGTTCCGGCGGCCGTGACGACGGCGAGCGCCATCGGATCCCGCGTCAGCGTCAACGCGAGCAGCGGCAGCGCCGCATGAGTCACCCCGTCACCGAGCGAGGACACCGTCTGCGCGGTCCACAGCCGACCGAACCCGGTCGGCAACTTCCGGACGTCTGAGGTCACTTGGCGTCTCCTTCGGCCTGGTTGCGCGGTGCAGGGTGGAACAGCGCGAAGACGAGCGACGCGTCCGGCAGCGACGGGTCGGAGAGCTCCCGGTACTCGTCCGCCAGCGCCTGCAGCCGCTCCCCCAGTTCTGCGAACTGCGCTTCGGTGAGCCGCAGATGCGCCATCCGTACATGCCGCTCGCCATCGGCCGGCGCGGCCTCCAGGTCCGCCACCGCATGCCGCATCAGCACATCGGGACCGCCTTCGCCCGGATCCGGCAGCACGATCGCCTGCGCGGCCATCGCGTAGTACCGCTCGGTGACACCACGGACCTTCCGCGTTCGTACCACCTTCACCAGGCCGGCCCGTTCGAGCAGCCGTACGTGGTAGCTGGAACTCCCCTTCGCGAGGCCCACTCGTTCGGCGATCTGCGTGATCGTCGCGGGCTCGAAACGGAGCACGGCCATGATCCGGTGACGCGTGAGGTTGGAGACGGCGCGTAGCTGCTCGTCGGTGGTGACGTGGAACGTGTCGGGAAGATCATCGTGAGGCATGGCCCAATGGTCAACGTTTCTTGACCATTACGCAAGGGGTTTTGCGCGCACGTCGCAGCGCGGGATGCGCCGACCCACCCTGACCCGGCGGGGGGAGCTTCAGCCGTCGCTTCCGAGGCCGCGGTCGGGCAGGCTCATGTCCCCCGTCGATGGAGTGCCGTCGGCGATCCCGTAGCGCAGGAACACAGTCCCCGTCGGGCTCGCCGCCGGGGGTGCGAGGAGCTTGACGTTGGTGGGCACCGCGCCGTCATCGAACACCTTCTTCCCGACCCCGAGCACGATCGGGTGCAGCCAGAGGTCGAGGCGGTCGAAGAGCTTCTCGCGCAGCAGGGTCTGCACGAGGTTCAGGCTTCCTACGACCTTCACGTGCTCGTGCCGGTCACGGATCTCCCGCACCGCGGCGGCGAGGTCCGGGCCGAGCTGCGTGGATCCGGCCCACGACAGGTCGGGCCTGCCACGGGAGGCCACGTACTTCGGGACGCTGTTGAACAGCGTGGCGAACTCGGCGTCCTCGCCGCCCTCCTGGTGAGGCCAGTAGCCGGCGAAGATGTCGTACGTCCTCCGGCCCAGCAGGAGGGCGTCCGTGCCCTCGTACGCGGCATCGATCTGCGCCCCGGCGACCTCGTCCAGCAGGGGCGCCTGCCAGCCGCCGAACGGGAATCCCACCGGGTCCTCGTCGGGGCCGCCGGGCGCCTGCCCGACGAGGTCGAGGGTCGCGAACATCTCGATGGTGATGAGGCCCATGGCTTGCTCCCGATGCGTCGGTTGTCTCCGTCAAGAGATAGCCCCGGCGGGAGGCCGCCGACTCGTCGACGCGACGGAACCCGGCCCACCCCGGTCGGGGGTTGGGCCGTCCGGCCGAATGGGGTGGCGAGCCGGTCGAGGGCCGGTACGTCGTCAGGTGCGGGTCTCGCCGTCGCCTCGATGGACACGGAAGCGGCCCGACCGGCGGGCGGCTGCTGCCGCTCCACCGGCCGGGCCGAGCCACCTCAGGGCCAGGGTCAGGACCGGGGCCAGGGCCGTGGTGTCACCAGGTACGGTCCAGCAAGTGGGTCAACAGCACGTCCAGTTCCTGTGCTGCGGGGTGCTTCAGCGGCGCCTCCCGCAGCGTGCGGTGAGCCGCGTCCAGGTGCCGGCGCGCCTCCTCGCGGGTCCCGGTCCGCCCGCCGGCCTCCTCCACGAGCATCGCCGCGTGTTCGGCGGTCTCGCCGTCGATCCGCCCGGCGGAGTCGAGCAGCACCGCGAGTTCGTGCGCGGCCTTGCCTCCGCCGGCCAGCGCGATGAGGACCGGGTAGGTCTTCTTGCCCTGCCGGAGGTCGGCGTGGACGGGCTTTCCGGTCACTCTCGGGTCGCCCCAGATCCCGAGGATGTCGTCCACCGCCTGGAATGCGAGGCCGAGATGGCGACCGGCTCGTTCGAGCGTGGTCACGGTCCTGTCGGGGGCGCCACCGAGGATCGCGCCGAGCGCGAGCGCGCAACCCAGCAGGGCACCTGTCTTGCCCTCAGCCATGGCCCGGTACTGCTCCGGCTCGACCGCGCCGGGTCCGCGCCAAGGGCGCTCCTCGAAGCGCAGATCCTCCGCCTGGCCGGACACGAGCGCGTTCAGGGTGCGGCAGAGGTGCCGTACCGCGGCCGCCGTGTGGTGGCCCGGGGCCTCGGCCAGGCTCGTCACGGCCTGGGCGAGGAGCGCGTCGCCGGCGAGGACGCCGGGGCCGGTCCCGTACGCCTTCCAGACCGCCGGGCGCTGCCGGCGCAGGGCGTCGGCATCCATGATGTCGTCGTGGAGGAGCGAGAAGGTGTGGACGAGTTCGACGGCCACGGCGCCCGGGACCGCGACGGCTCCGTCCGCACCGACGGCCTCGGCCCCGAGCACGGCGAGCGTCTGCCGCACCCCCTTGCCCTCGGACCCGTCGGGGTCCGGCTTTCCGGTCGTGTCGGCCCAGCCCAGCGCGTACGCCGCCATCTCGCCGGTCCAGGGGTGCAACCGGCCCACCGCCTCCACCAGCGCGGGCCGGACCCGGTCGCGGCACCGCGCCAGGAGAGCGGCCGCCGAGGCCTCGGACACATGAGAGGTGCTCACCGTGGTGACGACCGTGGCGCCCGGCACGCTGTTCAGCGAGCGGACCGCCGGGGCGGACATCGGAAGCGCGGACCCCGGGAGACCTGACGCCGGAAGCGCGGACCCCGGGAGACCTGACGCCGGAAGCGCGGACGTCGGAAGGCCTGACGTCGGAAGCGCGGACGTCGGGAGGCCTGACGTCGGGAGGGCGCTCACCGCAACCCCTCCACGTCGGCCTTCCGCAGCGCTTCCGCCCCGACTGCCGGCAGCACCGGTGCGGCTGCCCCCGGTCCGTCACCGGCGTGATCCGGCAGTGGGCCGACCCCCAGCTCGGCCGCGGCCTTGTCCACCATGTCCCGGGCGTGCCGCAGCCCGATGCGGTCCAGCGTCGTGCGGAGTACGGCCAGATCCCCGGCGGTGTCCGCGGCGTCGCGGCCCAGGCGGGCTTCGGCCTTGACCAGTCCCAGTCGCGACAGTGCCGTCCCCCGCGGCTCCTCCATCTCGCGGAACTCCTCCAGCGCCTGCGCGTACCACTCTCGGGCCTGCTCGTAGCGGCCTGACCGGTACAGCACGTTGCCCCGCATCTTGTGGTTGTAGGCGAGCGCACTGGCCAGCCGTATCTCCCGGCACGCCTCCTCCGCCTGCGACAGCAGGGACAGGGCCCGCTCGACGTCCCCGTCCCGCACGGACACCACGTCGGCGATGCCCCGCAGGGCCCACGCCCATCCGCGTCGGTCCTCGGCGCGCGACGCCGTCTCGGCAGCCTCCTCGAAGAGGGCCAGGGCCTGGTCGTACGAGCCGGTGTTGCGGTGCATCTGCGCTATGCCCTCCAGCGCCCAGACAGTGTGCCGGGCCTCCCCGCGGCGGCGGGCCTCGGCCAGCAGCTGTTCGTGCAGCCTCCCGACCGCCTCGTAATCGCCCTGGATGCGTCCGGTCTCGGCGAGTCCCGCCAGCGAGTACCCCCGCACGACGACGTCTCCGCCCCGCTCCCCCATCTCGGCCGCGAGCCCGAGCAGCCGGTAGGCCAGCCTGAGCGCACCACGCTGGCGGGCGAGTGTGCCGCCGCTCCACAGCGCCCACGCCATGGCCCCCTCGTGGCCGGCCGAACGCGCAGCCCGGTAGCTCGCCTTCCACGCCCGGTCGGCCTCCTCGATCCGCCCGAGCCTGCGGCACGCCTCCGCCACGGCCAGCCCGCAGCGCGCCATCTCCCGCAGGTCCCCGGCCTCCTCCGCCGCCCGGAGCTCCTGGACGCCCCGGGCGAGCACCTCGGGCAGAGAGGCGTTCACGGACAGCGACCCCAGCGCCCCCTGGTACTCCGGCGCCGACGCCATCGCCGGCCTCTCCGTCACCTGACCTGCCATCAGAACCTCCTCGGGTCGACTCGACGATCAAGCCGACGCGAGGATCAAGACGGCTGTCCCGGGCCCAGGTTCCCCATCGGTCGCAAAGTCCGTCTCGGTACGGGCACCGGGTCATCCTCAAGTACTACGCCCTGGTCGGAGCTCCTCAGTGAGACGTACACCGGCGCGGTTCCGGCGTGCGAGTGAGGTCTCGGTGGCGACGGCAGGGCGGCGGGAGCGGCGGCCGGGCGCGGTGGTGGCGGTGCGCCGCGGCCGCCGCATGCGTCAGCCGGCCGGGCACTCCTTCCACGCCAGGTGGTAGACGGTGCTGATGTCACCGTCCGTGGAGTCCATGGTCATGTAGCTGGTGGCGCCCGGACTCGACGTGCCGGCGTTCACGCGGAGCTCGGTGTTGATGTTGAAGTTGCGCTGCACGCCGCAGGGCGCCCAGACCAGTTGTGCCCAGTCGGTTTCGTCGGTCGCCTGCCAGTTGTCCTCGTACGGGCCCCGGAATGTGTGCGTGCGGGAGGCCGTGCTGGGCGAGCCCTGGAAGTAGTACGAGGCCTTCTCCGTGCTGCTCGCTCCGCGCTGGAGCGAGGCGTAGCCCCGGTAGTCGGCGCTGGCGATCGCGTACGTGAATCCCTGGGGCACGTGCACCAGGAGGTTCAGCTGGCAGTTTCTGCGGGCCGCCGTGGGAGAGGAACCGCCGCCCACCTGCGCGAGGTACTCGCTGTAGGTGACGGTGAAGGCGGTGTTGTCCTCGGAGACGGCTATGGCGGCGGTGCCCAGGGGGCAGCCGGATCCGTTCACCGTGGCGATGTCGATGACGATCCTGTCCGGCGGCGGGTCGACGATCGACGACGGGCCGGCTCCGGCGGGCAGGGCCGAGGCGAACAGGGCGGCGACGGCCCCGCTCACGAGCAGGGGAAATCTCATGTTTCTCCCATCCGGTGCTTCGGTCCCCGACGGGCACGGGCACGTGGGTGCGCCCGCGCCACGGGGCTGGGAAATGCGGCGCGCCACGCTCATGTGCGGTGGCCGTCACGGCCCTACCGCGGTGGAGACTCGGCGCACGGAAACGGAAGGGTCGGAAATACGCAGTGGGGTAGTCCAACCGGCAACGGTTGAAATATCATGCGTATGAACTCTGTCCGACCACCCCGCCGGTGTGAGCAGGGATGGTCGAATGCTAGGGGCCCGTGCACGTCGAGGCAGGGTGGCGCCCAGCCAATAACCGCCTTGCGGATCACCACTTTTTGGCGTGGAAGGGCGCATGGGCTTCCTGAAGCCGACAGCCCCGGCCCGCGCCTCGACCGTCTCGGCGCGTCTCGATCAGTCGACCGGATGGACGAGTTGACTGGTCAGTTCGTAGCGCGCGCCGACGATCGCCAACCGTCCCGCCGTGATCCTCGTGGCGAGGTCGGGCTCCGCGGCGAGCTGTGACCGCACACGCCGCACCTGCGCCGATACGGTCGCGTCGATGCGGGCGGCTCCTTCGTGCGAGTGGTCGATCGCGGGCTTGATCTGGTCGGCTATGTATTGGATGTGTGCGGGAAGCGGCTCACCGGTCTGCTCCGCGTGTACGGCTGCGGACACGGCGCCGCACGACTGGTGCCCGAGCACCACGACGAGCGGGATGCCCAGCTCCAGAACTCCGTACGCCACGCTGCCCAGCACCGCCTCGTCCAGGACCTCTCCCGCGGAACGCACGGTGAGCAGATCGCCCAGGCCTTGGTCGAAGACGAGCTCGGGCGCGACGCGGGAGTCGATGCAGCCGAGGACGACGGCGAACGGATGCTGTCCGGAGACCATCTCCCGCCGGACGGCGCGCGATTCGTGAGGGTGTCGCTCGTGGTGGGTGCGCCAGCGCCGGTTGCCCGCGTTCAGCTCGCGTAAGGCCGCTGCAGGGGTGGCGGGCCGCGGCCTCTCGTGCGCCCGAGGTGCGGCCGAAGCCGCGGGAAGGTCCCATGCCCAGGACCCTGCGGTCAGCGCCGCTCCGGTGAGGGCGGTGCGCAGCAGTGTGCGGCGCGAGGAGGAAGAGGCCGCGGCAGGGCTCTGGGACATGTGAGATTCAGAGGAAGAAGGAGTCACACGAGGAACGTACGACCCTGTGAGGGCCGCCCGGTTTCTCATTGCTCAACGCGCAGAACGTCTTTGACGATTCTTGGGCTGCTTCTTCGAGTGGGGAGGGGCCGTGCCGTTCGAGGAGGGCTCCTGTGGGCCGACGACGGCCGGCATCTCCGAATCGAGCCCATCACGGCGGGCCCGGGCAGGCGACGGCTTCTAGGATCTGAGGCATGACAACGAGGCTCGTGCAGATCAATATGACGGCCCGGGACGACGTGGCGCTCGGCCGGTTCTGGGCGGAGGCACTCGGCTGGGGTGTGGACAGCGAGGGACCCGGCGTGACGAACCTCGAACCCGTGGGCTTCGTCTATCCCGACCCCGTGGCCGTCTGCATCGACATCGTCGCCCGCCCGGAACCCAAGACGGTGAAGAACCGGGTGCACCTGGATCTCGCCACCACCTCTCCCGCCCATCAGGCGGAGCTGGTCGCCCGCCTGAAGGGTCTCGGCGCTACCCTCGCCGACGTGGGCCAGGGCGACGTCCCCTGGACGGTCATGGCCGATCCGGAGGGCAACGAGTTCTGCGTACTGGAGCCCCGTCCGGTCTACCGGGAAACCGGCCCGGTCGCCGCGGTGGTCGTCGACTGCACCGACCCACGGGAGATGGCACGGTTCTGGGACGAGGCGATGGACTGGACGCTGCACGAGGTCACCGACGAAAGCGCGGCCCTGCGTTCCGGCAAGGGCGTCGGCCCCTACCTGGAGTTCATCCGCACCCCCGACACCAAGAGTGTGTGGAACCGCGTGCACCTCGACATCAGCCCCTACCCCGGTGACGACCTGGCAGCGGAGGAAGCCCGGCTGCGCGCACTGGGGGCCGGCGACCCGGGTATCGACCAGTCCGCGATCTCCTGGACGGTTCTGACCGATCCGGAAGGCAACGAGTTCTGCCTCCTCACCCCACGCTGACACGGTGCAGAAGGCCGGTTGCCACGTTCGGCTGCATGGTTCGGCTCCTCCTTCTCAGCCCAGCTGCTCGGCCAGTCCGACGATGATGCCGTCCGGGCCGCGGAGGTAGCAGAGCAGGTAGCTGTCCTCGAACCGGGCGATCTCGCCGACGAGTTCGGCACCGTGAGGACGCAGGCGGGCAACGGTGTCCTCGATGTCGTCGACAGCGAACATCACGCGGTGCGTGCCCAGAACGTTGTGCGGCCGGTTGCGCGGGCCCGCGCTGATCACCGCGGGGTTGTGGTACTTCGCCAGCTCGATCCGGCTGTGACCGTCCGGGGTCCGGACCATCGCGATGTCACAACGGACGCCTTCGAGTCCCGTGCACCGGTCGGCGAAGAAGCCCTCGACCTCCCCTCTGCCCTCCAGCTCCATGCCGAGTTCCACGAAGAACGCGATGGCGGCGTCCATGTCCTCGACGACGATGCCGACGTTGTCCATCCGCTGAATCGCCATGCCGGTTTCTCCCTCTTCCTCGTACGGCCGGTGGTGGCCGCTGATGTCCCTGGGGCGGAGCCGGTGACGCATTCTCGACATCCGCAGGCCGTCGGACTCTGCGATTCTGCATCGCTCCTAGGGGGTGTCCGGAAGGCAGCGCCGTCTGCCCGCGGGCCAGGCGGGACTTTCCGGACACCCCCTGGGCCCGTGCACACGCTGCAGCTCGTGTACGGGCCTTGGTTCCGCCTCGAAATGGCCGGGCGACCGACCGCAGCCGTCGTCCGGGACGTGATCATCCACGGCCACCCGACCGGGTCGGCCGCGTTCGGTCAGCTGAGGGAGCGGTTCGCCGAGCTCTCGCCGTGCACCTCGATCCTGTTGGCGTTGACGTCGTCCAGCACGCCGATGATGCCGCTGTAGCGTGGCGAGGTGCCGGAGTTCACCGGGAGGAGCAGGGTGTCCTGCGCGTAGATCACCGCCTCGCGCACGTTGTCGAGCCCCAGCGACCGGGCGGTCCTCGACCTGATCTCCGTGCCGGCGTTGATGCGCCTGGTGGCCAGGTTGAAGTAGACGGTCAGAAGCTGCTTGCCCAGGATGCTCTTCGGCGCGTTGCTGCCGTTGAACGCCGCCGTGCCCTCGCTGACGGACAGGGCCCCGTCCCGGTCGGTGGACGTGGTGGCCGAGTCGGTGACCGGCGCGAAGGTGCAGGCTCCGCCGGCGTTCCGGTAGCTCACGGACCCGGTGTCGGTGTACGTCGTGCCGGCCAGTGCCAGAAGCGTCGGCCGCGCCGTGAAGACGATCCGCAGCTCGCCGGAGTTCGCCGGCACCGCACCCACGTTCCAGACGAGGGTGCGGGTCCCGTCGCGGTTGAGCGTCACCGAACTGGGCTTGGGGCCCGTGCCGAGGTCGAGCGCCCGGCTGTAGTAGACGCCGGCCGGCAGGGTGACGGTGACACCCGAGGCGTCGCCGCTGCCCGTGTTCGCTGGACCGGTCGGCGGGGGTTCCGAAGAAGCCGGTGCAGGGCCCGGGGGCAACACGCTCCGTAACCACCATAGTGTCCGGCAGGGCGTCGCCGACTCGGCGGCATCCGAGGATGGTCCGATCGTCGGCTGCGTGGTGCTCTGATCAACCCGTGCCCTGCCCTCGCACGAGGACGTGGTTCGCCCGCGTTTGCACCGCGACCACCGTCGGCGAACCCTGGTGGTTCTCCACCTGGCCGCGCCCGGAACCAGTGTGATCAGGGGGAGGAAGGGGCACAGCCGCCTGGGGTGACCAGGCCGGATTCATAGGCGAGGACGACAAGTTGGGCGCGGTCACGGGCGTGGAGCTTGGCCATGGCCCGGTTGATGTGGGTCTTCGCGGTCAGCGAGGTGATCACCATGCTTTCGGCGATCTCATCGTTGGACAGACCCCTCGCGACCAAGGTGACGGCCTCGCGTTCGCGGCCCGTCAGGTCTTCCAGCGCCGTGCGGTTCCCGGTACCGGCGGCGTGCGGCTGGGTGACGTACTGGTTGATCAGGCGGCGGGTGACGGAAGGGGCCAGCAGGGCGTCGCCACGCGCGGCGACGCGCACAGCGTGCAGAAAGTCCTCCGGCAGGATGTCCTTGACCAGGAATCCGGCGGCGCCGGCGCGCAGCGCGTCCAGGACGTACTCGTCCATGCCGTAGTTGGTCAGGATGACGACGTGGACCCCGGCCAAGGCGGGGTCTGCGGCGATGCGCCGCGTCGTCTCGATGCCGTCGAGGACCGGCATCTGGATGTCGACGAGCGCGACCTCGGGCAGGTGCTGTCGGGCCAGGGCCAGCGCCTCCTCCCCGTTGCCTGCCTCGGCCACCACCTCGATGTCGTCCTCGAGATCGAGGAACGCGCGGAAGCCGCTGCGGATGAGTGGCTGGTCGTCGACCAGCAGGACACGGATCACGACGTGCGTCCCATGGTGTGTTCCACGGGGAGTTCGGCCCGGACGGTGAAGCCGCCGCCGTCGCGTGGTTCGGCACGCAGCCGACCGCCGAGGGCGGTGACACGTTCGCGCATCCCGAGCAGTCCGAGCCCCGGCGGCGGGGCGCTGCCCGGCGCCGCTTTGCCGTCGTCGTCGACGCGCACCGCGAGGACGTCCGGACGGCAGTCGATCCGGACCGAGGCCGTGGCCGCGTCGGCGTGGCGGGCGACATTGGTGAGGGATTCCTGGACGATCCTGTAGACGGTCCGCTCCACTGCGGTCGGCATGCCGTGCGGCTGTCCCTGGATCGTCAGCGTCGCGTCGAGGCCGAAGTTCCGGGCCCGCTCCACCAGTTCCGGGATGTCGTCGAGCCCGCGAGGGGGCGTCGTGTCGTCGTCGCGCAGCGCCTCCAGGGTGGCGCGCAGCTCCCTGCTCGCCTCGCGCCCGGCCTCCTGGATCGCGAGGAGGGACGTCGACACCTCCTGGCCCTGCTTGCGGGCCACGTGCACGGCGGCCTCCGCCTGGACCTTGATGACCGAGATCTGGTGAGTGAGCGAGTCGTGCAGCTCCCGGGCGATGCGGAGCCGTTCCTCGTCTGCGCGGCGCCGGGCCGTTTCCTCACGGGTGCGCTCTGCCTCCTCCGCCCGCCGTTCGGCCTGCCGCAGTGCCTCTCCCGCGGAGCCGGCCGCGATCAGCCAGGCGATTTCGAGGGCGCCCCGGGCCTGCGCAAACGCCTCGCCCGTGTCGTGCAGCCCCGAGGCCAGCGCCGCAAGCGGAAGCAGGACCAGTACGACCACGCTCGCCGCGATCGTCTGGAAGCGGTGCCCGGACCTCACGGCCGCGTACACCGCGAACAGGTACGCGACGGCGGGCACATCGAATCCGGCCGCCTGGTACCCGATGGCGCACAGCCCACTGACAGCCAGCACCATCACGGGCGCCCGGCCACGGGCGACCAGCGCGAGTCCACCGGCCGCCAGCAGCCCGACCCCGACCAGGTCCGTGCCCGCGGCGGCAGACCCCCCGGACAGCCCTGTGGTCACGAGCGCCACCGCCACACCCACAGCGATGACCCAGTCCCCGTACCGGGCCCACGCACCCGCCCACCCTGCCTTCATGCAAGGACCCTAACCGGCCACGGCCGCAGGCAAGTCCCCCTCGCGGAGGAGCAGGCGACTACCGCACCTGCGGTAGAGGCGGCGTGCCTGCCGCACCTGCGGCAGGGCGAAGTGTCTGCGGCTGCCGGACGACCGGAGTCCGGTCCGGCGGGCACGATCTGCACCACCCGAACAATGCCGGGCCCTACGACAAGGAGCACTTCATGTCCGCCGACCACCTGCTCGCTGCCAGCGTCTACACCTTCGGCCTCGGTCGCCTCGGCGCCACCACCGGCGCTCTGCTCGGCCTCGCCGGCGTGATCATCGCCTGGCGAGCCCTGGCCCGCCCCACCAGCCGGCCCGGCGCTGTACCGGCCATTGCCGCGGGCCTGATCGGCCTCACCCTCGGCGGGCTGGTCGCGGCCACCTCCAAGGGCGACCTCGGCACCGGCAACGGCCTGGGCGGCGCCTACGTCGCCCTGGTCCTCGGCCTGATCGCCACGGGCCTCGGCGGCTTGGCCCTCTCCCGCTCCCGCCGTGCCTCCTGACGGCTACGAGCACACCGATGCGCCGGTGCCCGGCCGGTTGACGCTCCCTCACCGGGCGAGGGTCGGCCATCACCCGGTCGGCCCTCGACCGCGTCGCATTTTCGGTGCGAACTGACGTTCAGTAATGTTCGTCTTCTTTTCCACGACTCTCCGGCAAGGGGTTCCCATGCGAAGGTTCGGGCTGTTCCGCGCCCTTCTCGCCTCGTTGGCCTTCATGTGCGCGGCCGCGACAGTGACGGTGCCTCTCGCGCAGGCCGCGGATACCGTGACCTCGTCGACCGCACCGCCCGTCAGGACGTACACGTACAACATCTGTGGCAGCGGCGGAACTCAGGGGTGCCTTGTCTCCGCAGTGGAGAACAAAGCCCGGCACGACGCGATCCTGGCGGAGACCGGAAGCGGCTGGAGCGCCGACTACATATTTCTCGTCGAAATCTGCCGGTACCAGTTCAACGGCATGAACACGAGCCTCACTTCTCGCGGTTACACGGGCCGGTACGTCGAGACCGTCCCGGCCGGCAGCCTCGGTCCGGGGTGCAAGGATCCGGTCGGGAGCACCACGCCGAGCTACGGGATGGCCCTGTTCGTCAGGGGGCAGTTCATCGCCGGCACCGACCTCTCCCTGGACACCGGGGCAGCCATCCTCGGCACCGTCGGCCCCGTCGCGGTCGGCCCCGTCACCGCCGAGGACATCAAGGCTCCTTGCATCAAGGCCTGGGTGCAGTACAGGCCGACCTGGGCCTGCTCCGTGCACCTCTGGTGGGGAACTCCGACGGCGCCCGACTACCCCAGCCCCGCGACCCCCGACGCGCTCGCCGCGTACAACGACAGGGTCGCGCGGAACCAGGTGATGGTCCGCGAGGCCGATCTCCTGGCCCGTAAGGCCAAGGAGTGGGAGGACTCGGGCATCCCCGTCGTCCTGGGCGGTGACTTCAACTCCTCGCCTTGGGGCGATGTGCTCGATCGGTTCTACGAGCCGGGCGCCGGCGGCGGCGCGTACGGCACGTTCGTCGAGGCCGACGAGACCGATCGCGATCACTTCAGCGGGAACAGTGACTGCGTCGGCCCCTCGGTCGTGCGGTGCCGCATGGGGGACTTCACGAAGTTCGACGCTTCGCACGCGACGAGGGTGCAGAAGCTCGACTACACCTTCTTCAGCTCCCGGTACTTCCGCGGTGTCGTCGGTGACGTTCCCGTCGAACCCAGGACTCCGGGAGGTCAGTGGATCTCCGACCACCTGCCGGTACGCGCCGCCGGATTCTGGACGGACTGCGGCCCGTACGGCACCGCTCCCGGCGCTGTGCACCGGCGGGACGGGGTCGGTGGCCTCTACCGCTACGAGGGTCGCGTCAGTGGTGAGAGCACCGCTCTCGCCAAGCCGTGCAAGGTCGGCAGCGGATGGACGGGCATGAAGCTGGTCGCCCGCCAGGGGACGACGCTCGTCGCCGTCGACACCACGGGCGGCCTGTGGCACTACCCCGTCAGCGCGGAGGACGGTTCGTACGCCGGTGGCGCCCGCCGCCATCCGGCCGGCACCGGATTCCAGGACGACAATCTGCTCCTCGCCCCGGGCGACTTCGACGGCGACGGCACCGCCGACCTGATCACCCGCGACACCACTGGCGGCCTCTGGCTCCACAGGGGGACGGGCGAGCACAGCTACGCCCCGCGCACGCGGATCGCCGACACCGGCGGCGACTGGGCCGCGTACCGGTCCGTGGTCGCCGCGGACTTCGCCCATGGGGCGGGCGGGGTCCAGGGCACGACCGACCTCATCGCCATCGACCAGCTCGGCACCCTCTGGCTGCTGGAGGGCAACGGCGACGGAACGCTCGGACAGCGCAGGACCATCGGCAACAGCTGGCAGGTCTACGACGCTCTTGCTGCGCCCGGCGACCTGAACGGCGACGGAAAGGCCGATCTGATCGGCCGGGAGGCCGATGGCGACCTCTACTTCTACAAGGGCGACGGCACCGGCGGTTACGCCCCGCGCGTCAAGGTCGGATCCAGCTTCCCGACAGGCGAGATGCTCTTCTGACCCGGCCGGAAGGGGCCCGGGTGGCTTCGGTGGCGCCGACCGGCCACCACACCCCTTGCCGACCGGCCCGACCGGACAAGGCCTCGCGACCTGGGGCCCGTAAGCTCGCAGCCGACGGCGACGGGAGATCGGCATGTGGAAGCGGGCCCTGGACCGGGCCGGGATCAGGGAGCCTCGGCTGCGGCGGGACTACACCGAGCAGCGGCGGGCCGTGCGGAGGTTCGCGACGGCCGAGTACGCGGCCGCGCGGCTCCTGCTCCCCGCCCCTCTGGTGCCGCACGTCGTGGCCGCCGTCGCGTTCATGCACGGCACCGACGACCGGATCGACAGCGGGGCGCGGGAGGAACGCGCGGCCGCGCTCTCGGAGTGGGAAGGCCTCGTACGCAAGGCCTTCGCCGACGGCGACTCCGGGCTGCCCGTGCTGCGCTGCCTGGTGCGCACGGCCGAGCTCCACCCGGACGTGCGCGCCTACGTGGAGGAGTTCCTCGAGGGATGCGAGCGTGAGGTCGCATGGCGGACCATCGCCGACGAGGAGGAACTGGAGCAGTACGTGGAGCAGTACTCACTGCCCGCCCTGATGCTCACCGCCTGTCTCCTCGCGCCTTCGGACGCATCGGCGCGGGCCGTGTTCACCGACGGCTGCCATCGGCTCATCCGCGCCATGCAGCGCTTCGACTTCCTGGAGGACCTTTCCGAGGATGTGCGCGCGGGCCGTCCGGGCGTGCCCGTCGACGCGGTGGCGCGCCATGGTGCGGATCTCACCCGGCCCGGTGCGGCGCTGGGCCGGCTCGTCGTGGAGCAGGCGGACCTGGCCGACGTCGACCTGGTGGCGGCGGCCTGCCTCACAGACGTGGTGGATCCTTCGTACCGGCCCTTCCTGCGGGCCCTCATCGGCGTCCAGCGTCTGCGCCTCGATGCGGTACGCCGTGCCGGCCCGTCCCTCGCGACGCGTACCTCCGGCCCCCCGGCACCGGCGGCCGTCGGCCTCTTGCTGCGGGAGGCGGCGGCACGGGCCCGGGGGATCACGGCGTCGCGCGACAGGAAAGGAAGGACCGGCGATGAAGCAGGAGTCTGACGCCGGACATGGACCCAGCAGCTGATCCGATGATCTCCTCGGGTCTCGCCGAACCGGCGGGGCCCGGGTACTGTGGCGACAAAGGAGAATCCTTTTCTCATGGAATGTGGCATTCGGGTGATGATGGACAACTGACGCACTCCCCCGTGCTTAAGATCCACTTTCGTGACAGACAGTCAACACACAGGGGACGGCCGGGAGTCGGCTGACGTCGTCATCCTCGGAGCCGGTCCGGCCGGGCTCGTCCTCGGCAACCTCTTACTGCGAAGCGGCATCGACTGCGTCGTCCTCGAACGCACCGGGCGCGACCACGTCGTGAACCGGGCCCGGGCCGGGTTCCTCGTCCCTCACACCGCGCGCGTACTGCGCCGCCACGGCCTCGACGAGGGACTGCGGCGCCGGGGACGCGAACACGGCGTCTGCGAGTTCCGCACCGAGGACGGGTGCTTCCGGCTGAACTACCGACAGCTCGGGAACGGCGAACCCCACACCGTCTATCCCCAGCACGAGCTCGTGGCCGACCTGCTGGCCGCGTACCTCGGCGCCGGGGGCCGGATCCGCTTCGACACCGAAGCGGTGCAGGTCGGCGACGCGGACGGCGACCGGCCGTGGGTGGAGGCCCGGGAGCCGGACGGTCGGACCGTCCGGTGGCGGGCGACGTACGTCGCCGCCTGCGACGGGCGCCACGGTGCCGGACGGAAGTCGCTCCCGGACGGAGCCGTACGGCATCACCGCGACCACGGGGTCTCCTGGCTGGGACTCCTCGCCGAGGCACCGCCCAGCCTCGACGCCGTCGGCTACGCCACACACCCCCGCGGATTCGCCGGGCACATGGCCCGGTCCACCGACATCACCCGCTACTACCTCCAGTGCGAGCGCGGCACCCCCGCCGACGACTGGAGCGAGGAACGGATCTGGGACGAGCTCGATCTGCGGATGCGGAGCGCCGACCACGGTCCCCTACGCCGCGGGCGGATCGTCCAGCGCGCCGTCGTCGACCTCGAGTCCGACGTGCTCGGTACGCTCCGGCACGGCTCCCTCTTCCTGGCCGGCGACGCCGCCGGCCTCATCAGCCCCTCCGCCGCGAAGGGCGCCAACCTCGCCGTCCTGGAGGCCGAGCTCCTCGCCGAGGCACTCGCCGACGACCTCCACCGCGGCAACCCCGAGCCACTCGCCCGCTACTCGGACCGGTGCCTGACGCACATCTGGCGTGCGCAGGAGTTCTCGCACTGGATGATCGGCCTCCTCCACGGTGCACCGCCGTTCCAGGAGGGCATGCGCCGCTCCCGCATGGAGTCGCTGCGGACGTCCCGTACCCATCAGGACTGGTTCGCCGAGCAGTACGTCGGCGTCTGACCCCTTCCGCGCCCAGCACGTCCCAAGGGCCCCGGCCCGGCAGCCGCGGCCCCGCTCCCGCCTGATCATCCACCGAGGATCCCCCATGATCACCACCCCTGCCCTGACGACTGCCCTCGCACCCGACGACGTCCGACGCCTGCGCGCGACGGCCGAGTTCGTCCGGGAACAGGAGACCTCCGTCCTGCTCTCCCGCGTCCTGCCCGGCCTCGACGGTCCCGAGCTCCGCGCGGTGGCCGACCGATGCCGCTTCGCCCACGCCGCGCTCCTGGTCTTCCCCGCCGACCACGCGGGACTCCGCGCCGCACTCGCCGCCTGCGGTCTCCCCGACGACACCGCGGCCCAGCCGAGCGTCGTCGTACGCGACCGCCTGGCCGCCCGCCACGCACTCGCCCCCGCCGATCTTGACGTGAGGATTCTCCGCCCCGCCGCTCACAGTCCCTCCGGCGAACCTCGCGCCGTCGAGGTGTTCGCGCTCGCCGTGCCGCCGGGCTCCGCCCTGTCCGCGCTCGCGGCACAGGAGCGCGCCCTCGACCACGAGGCCCACCTGGCCTTCGACGTGGAGCAGCCCGACCCCCTGCTCCTGCGCGGGCTCCGGGCGAGCCTCGCCCGGCACGGCGCGGTCGCCGACGGCGGCGGATACAACCCGCACGAGGACGGCACCGTGTTCTACTTCGCCACACCTGCGGAGACGAAGACCGACTACCGGCGCATGGAGCTGTACGCGAGCGGTGACCACCGGGACGTGCTCGCGGAGCACCTGGAGGAGCAGCGTTCGGGCACGGACGCAGGCGCGGCCACGGACGCCCGCCCGGAATCCCGCGAGGCCGAATCGCTCCTGCGCCTGCTGACCGGGGCCTGGACCACCCAAGCCCTCACCGCCTGCGCCGATTTGCGGCTGCCGGAGGCGCTCAGCCCGCACGAACCTCTCAGCGCCGAGCGGTTGGCGCACGCGGTCGGCGCGCGGCCGGACGCGCTGGAGACGCTGCTGCGCTACCTCGCCATGGTGGGCGTCGTGACCGAGGACCGGGAAGGGTTCCGCCTCACCGCCGCCGGCCTGCTCCTGCGCGAGGACGCCACCGGCTCGATGCGGCCCCTGGCGCTCATGTACGGCGGCCCCTTCTACCAGTCCTTCGCGCATCTGGCCCACTCCGTACGGACCGGCGAGCCGGGCTTCGAGCACCTCTACGGCGAGAACCACTTCGACCATTTCGCCCACGACCCCGGCCTCGCCGCGACGTTCGACCGGTCCATGGCCGCCAGCTCCCGGATGTTCGACCCCCTGCCCGCACATCCCGTCCTCACGGCGGCAGCCACAGCCCCCGCACCCCGTACCGTGATCGACGTCGCCGGCGGCACCGGTGAACTCCTCGGCCGGGTCCTGGCCGCCCACACCTCGCTCCGCGGGATCCTCCTGGAACGGCCGCACGTCGTGGCCGCCGCACGCGAGCGTCTCGCCGCCGCCGGTGTCGGCGACCGATGCGCCTACCAGGTCGGCGACTTCGCCGACGTACCGTCGGCCGGGGACGTGTACCTGCTCTCCCGCGTCCTGCACGACTGGGACGACGCACGGTGCCGCGACATCCTGCGGCACCTCGCGCGAGCGATGCCGTCCCACGCCGACCTCCTCGTCGTCGAACGCCTGCTGCCCGACGACGCCGCCCCTTCCCTGGCTACCGCATGGGACCTGCACATGCTGTGCAACACCGGCGGCCGTGAGCGCCGAGCCGACGAGTACGCGCGGCTGTTCGACGCAGTCGGCCTTGAACTCGTCGGACACCGTCCCCTACCCCTCGACGCGCACGTCCTCCACGTACGGACGCGCTGACGCCGCCGGCGGGAAGCAACGGCGGTCAGAAGGCCTTCTGGCGCCCAGGCGCTCTGCGCGTCTTCACTCCGCCGGCGACGAACGTCAGCCCTATGGCGACGACGCCGAGGTAGGCGGTGGACGGAAGGTCGACGACCTTGTGCATCCAGCCCCACTCCGTGCCGAAGAAGGTCTGCGAAGCGAAGCTGACAAGCCCCTGGGCTCCTATGACGTAGCCGATGCTTTCGACGGTGTATCCGATGGTTGTTCGCACGGATCAACCCTCTCGCGGCGGTGCCGCGAGACCGTCCTCCACAGGGACGAAAGCGCGGTAGGCCAAAGGATGCAGTCCTCGCCGGTGGCGAGGAGCTACCCGGTGACGCGGACGCGGAGCTCGTACGGTGCGCCGCTGCTGATCGCCTCCGCCTGCTCGGCCAGGTCGGCGCCGGTGAACCCGAGGAGTGCGGCGTCGGCGGCTGCGCGGAGCAGCGGCACGATCTCGCCGACGGGCCGGCCGCGGTGCGAGGCGGCGAGGTCGGCGTACGCCCGCATGTAGGGAGCGCCGTACGCGCTCGCCGGGTCGTGCAGCAGGTGGTCGATGTGCTGCGCGCTGACGGTGATCTCACCCATGGCCCGCTCCCGTGCGTCCGGCGGGTCGGGGAGGATCCCGGCCCTCGTACTCACGACGCTACGAGCCGCCACTGACAATCGGGTCCGGAGCGGGTCCGCCCCCGTCGACGTGGACCCCCGTCGGCTCCCGTCGGCTTCTCGGCCTTGCTCCGGGCGCCCTCTGCGACCCCCGTTCCGTCATTCGGTTAGGCTAACCTTGCCACCCATAGGACTCGACGAGCAGAGGCAGGGCGCAGGTGAGAGACGGTGACCGGGCTTGCGCGCGTCGTGCGCCCGCCGGGGCGGGACGCCCATGCGGGTGACGGGCGTCCCGGGTTTCGGCCCGGAGGCCGGGGCGAGGCGTCGTGGGTAAGGTCGCGCTCACTGCCGGAGCCCTCTATGTCATCGTCCTCCTCCGCGCGGGAGGGACGTTCGCCGTCGGCTGGCTCGCCGGCGCCGGTGCCCGGCGCAGCAGGTTCGCCGGGCGGATCTCCTCGGCGAGGTTCCAGCGGGCCGAGCGGGCGATCCAGCGGTGGGGCGCACCGGTGGTGGCCGTCTCCTTCCTGACCGTCGGTTTCCAGACCGCCGTCAACTTCCTCGCGGGCAGCATGCGCATGCCGCTGCCGCGTTACCTCCCTGCCCTGTTCGTGGGCGGAGCGGCCTGGGCACTGATCTACGCGACCGCGGGGCTCGGCGTGCTCGAAGTGCTGGGAAGGCTCTTCGCCGAGCATGCGGCCCTCGGGGTGTCCGGTGTGGCCGTCCTCCTCCTCATGGTGTGCGGCGTGGTGGTGTTCCGCAGGCGCAGGTCGGCCCGGTCCTCCGGTGACACCGTCGCCGAGGAATCGTAGGCCTGCCCCCGAGCCGCAGGTGGGTGCCTCGTGACGAGGAGGAGACCGCGCGGCCGGGCCCGGGTGCGTCGCCGTCCCGGAACCCTCTACCCTCTGCAGGTCCGTCCGGCCCAAGGGCGGTGTGAGGGAGGAACGTTCATGCGGCGGCAGGAAACGAACCGGCGGCTGAGGACCGCAGGGATCGGCATGGTGGCGGGCGGACTGGTCCTGGTGCTGGGCGGCATCGGGTCGTTCTCCATCACCCACCGGGGAGTCACTGTGAGGGGCGCCTCGATGGAGCCCACGTACCCCGTGGGCGAGCGGCTGTTCACCGAGCGCGTCGACGCGGACGCCGTACGCCGGGGCGATGTGCTCCTCATTCGCGTCCCCGAACGCTACCGGGACGCGCCGGTCCTTCAGCGGGTCGTCGGGACCGGCGGCGATCACGTCGTTTCCGACGGAGACCGGGTCACGGTGAACGGACGGCCCCTGGACGAGCCGTACAGGAACGACACCCCCGTCGGACCGGCTTCGGAGCCGTACGACGTGCGCGTGCCGGAGGGGTTCCTGTTCCTGTTGGGTGACAACCGGGGGAATTCGAACGACTCGCGGTACTTCCTCGACGAACACTCGGGCGGCGTGGCGGCCTCCGCCGTCCTCGGGCGTGTGACCGAGGGACCGCCGCTGGGGATCGCCACGGCCGGCGCCCTCGGAGTCGTGTCGATCCTGGGTGGAGCCGGCCTCTGGTGGCACGCGGCCAGGCGGCGATCCTGGACGGACGCGTACGGCGCTCCTCGCTAGGCCGGCCCGTCCGCCTCCCGCCCCGAGCCGAGGTCAATACGGCGCGGGGCGAGAGGAGGCCGTCAGCCTCGCGGCAGCCTGGGTGCGGCCACGACGCCCGCGTGGTCGGAGGGCCACAGACCGGACGGAGTACGGTCGGCCTACCTGCTCCTCGCCCACGCGCTCGGCACGCACGGCCTCGAAGCCGTTGCGGAACAGCACGCAGTCGATGCGCTGCCCGAGGATGGATGCGGCATTGCGCAGGTCGGGGGCCTGGCAGCAGCTGAAGCCGGGGTCCCTGCGGCGGGTCTCCGTCCAGACGTCGCGGAAGCCGGCCGCCAGGAGGTTGGCGTGGGTCGGTGCGGTGGGACGCCTGCTTGCGGAGGCGGGCGTCCCACCGCTGTCAGGGCGTCAGCCCTGGTTGAGCGTGAACTGCGTGCCGGACTGGGAGCAGACGTCGCCCTTGGCCGAGTTCGTGATGGTGACGCCGGTCAGCGTGGCGCTGCCGCGTGCGCCGCTCATCGCGAGGATGCCGCAGCCGTTGAGCGACGTGTCGATGCGGACGTTCGAGACCTTCACGTTCGGCATGGCGCCGCCACCGGTCTTGAACTGGATGCCGTCGTAGGTCGACTCGTGGATGTCGGTGTCGCGGATGGTGACGCCGGGGATGTCGGGGCCCTGGGCGAAGAGGGTGATGGCGCCGAACTCCTGGTCCTCGTTCCAGAAGGCACCGCCGGTGCGGTGCAGCGCGTTGTTGGCGATGAGGGTCTGCCCGGAGAAGGGCAGCGGGTCGTGGTCGGTGGCCAGCATGATCCCCGGGTAGTTCATGGTGTCGGCGATGACGTTGTTCTCGATGGTGTTGCCGTGACCGCCGTAGACCGCGATGCCGTTGGCGCGCCAGGGCAGCTGGACCGTGTTGTTGCGGAAGTGGTTGTCGTGGCCGACGTCCACCGAGGTGTCCTTGACGTACTTGCTGGCCCAGACGGCGAGGGCGTCGTCACCGGTGTTACGGAAGGACGAGTTGTGGACGGTGGAGTTGCGGGTGCCGTTGGCGAAGTTGACGCCGTCGGCGTAGGTGTTGCGGATCCGCATGCCGCTGAACTCCAGGCCGTCGCCCGGTCCCCACAGCTCGGGGATGTTGGAGTAGTCGCGGCCGACCCAGGCGCCGACGTTGGCGTGCTCGATCCAGACGTTGCTGACCTTGGTGTTCTCGCCGAAGCGTCCGTTGAGGCCGACACCGCCCTCGGCGTTGCCGTCGCCGCCCCGGATGGTGCCGGAGCCGAAGATGGCGATGTCCGAGATCTTGGTGTTGTCGTCGATGTCGAAGCCGAAGTTGCCCTCGTGCGGGTGGTTGATGCCGTTGGCCAGGTGCGGCGGGGTCAGCGTGTAGAGCTGCGAGTGCCACATGCCGGCGCCGCGGATGGTGACGTCCCGGATGCCGACCTGGTTGTGGGTGCCGCGGTTGAGCGGGTCGTCGGTCAGGATCTTCTGCTCCTGGCGCCACTGTCCGGCAGGGATCCACACGCAGGGGATGTCGCCGCTCTGGTCGGCCGTGACGGCCCGCTGGATGGCGTCGGTGTCGTCGATGCCGTCGTCGGGGATGGCGCCGTACGTGGTGATCGACGCGCACTCCGCCGGCTTGGGGGCGGCCGGCGCGACCTGCTCCAGGTCGATCAGGTCGACGACGTAGAAGGCGGCGGTGTCGCCCGCGTCCCGCTGGAGGCGGAACTTCGTGCCGGCCGGGTAGGACTGGGCGAGCAGGGCGTGGGACTCGTCGAAGAGTCGCCGTGCGTCACCGCCCGGGGTGTTGGTGAGCCCCTCCGGCTGGTCGGTGTTGCCGTAGAGCCAGCTGTGCTTGGAGGAGAGCGTCAGCTTCCGTACGAACTGGCCGTCGGCGTAGAGGCTGAGTGTGGCTTCCTGTCCGCCGCCGCCGGGCGCGTCGGGGATCGAGTTGCGCACGACGACGGAGTTCGCGGCGTTGGTGGAGGTGAACTCCACATGGTCGCCGGTGGTGTTGAGGCGTACCGACTCGCGGCCCGAGGACTCGGTGGCGAAGTTGGTGTGGCCGAACGGACGGGTGGAGTCGGTGTACAGGAGGGAGCCGCGGTAGTTCGCGTCCTCGGCCTCGTACTCGGTGTACGGGACGGCGGCACCGCGCCCGACGACCAGGGACCGTCCGAAGACGTTGTTGTTCTCGTTCGTCTCGGTGACGGTGCCGGTGGCGTCGGCGGTCGCGGTCAGGGTGACGCCGCCGTTGGTGGCCGTCCAGGTGCCGGTGACGGCGACGTTGGCGGTGTCTCCCGCGCCGATGGCGGGAGTCGCGCCCGACAGGGTGGTCGAGCCGGCCGTCAGGCGGGTGATGCTTCCTGCCGGAACGGCTGACGTACCGCGGTTCTTGACGGCGACCGTGAAGGAGACGGGTGCTCCGACGGCGGGTGTGGCGGGGTTGGGGGTGATGCCGGTGACCGTCAGGTCCGGGCCCTGCGTCCGGGTGACGTTCAGCTTGTTCGTCGCGGTCCGGCTGTTGTTGCCGTTGTCGAGCTCGGGCACGGTGTCGGTCGGGTCGACCGCGGCCGAGACGGTGTAGGAGCCCATCGGACGCTTGCCGATGGGGACGTCCACGGTGATCGACTGCCCGACGGCGAGCGCGGGGACCGGCGCGGAGCCGGCGACGGTGCCCTCGGCGCTGACGTTCACCGTGGTCGCCGCGGCCGGTCCGGTGCCGGCGTTGCGGACGGCCACCTTGGCGGTCACCTCGTCGGCCTCGGACGGGGTGGCCGGTTCCCAGGTCAGTTCGTTGACGACGAAGTCCGGGGCGGGCGCGGCCTTGCCGATCACCTGGATCTCCGCGACCTGGACGCCGGGTGCGCCGGTGTTGGAGAAGCCGGTGAGCCGCAGGTCGGAGACGCGGCCGGTCACGGGGACGGTGACGGTGTTCCGGCCCGCCGTCGGGCTGAACACGTGGTCGGCGCGTGCCTTCAGGGTGGTGAAGCCGGTGGCTCCCGAGGCCCGGCCGAGGACCTCCAGGGACTGGGTCCGCGGGCCCCACACGGCGTCGGGGTTGAGCTTGACGACGACGGCCTCCATGTCGGCGTCCGAGCCGAGCTTGACGGTGAGAGCGCCGGGGAATCCCGCGGATTCCCAGTAGGTGGAGGTGTTGTCGTCGTTGGCGTTGGCGGCCGCGTAGTTCTGGGCCGTGGACGTCGCCTCGATCGGCTTGTTGCGCGCCAGGTTCGTGCCCGTGACCGGTGGCGGGTCGCCCGGGTCCTCGCCGCCCCCGGTCTCGCCGTAGATCTCCAACTCGGAGAGCTGGGCGGCGTTCCAGCCTGTGTTGGAGACGACCTGGACGCGTACGAAGCGGGCCGTGGTCGCGGGCAGGTGGATGTTCACCGTGTTCGCGGCGGACGGGTCGAACGAGCGCGCCTGGCCGACGGCGATCGTGCTGAACGCGCCGCCGTCCGCGCTGCCGAGGACGGCGAGGGACTGACTGCGCGTCTCCCAGCCGGTGGGCAGCTTGAGCGCGAGGCGGTCGAGGTCGACCTGGGTGCCGAGGTCGACCTGCACCCACTGCGGGAAGGACCCCAACGGGCCTTCCCAGTAGGATTGTTGACTTCCGTCCGTGACGTGGGACGCCGGGTGGGCGCCGTGTGCGCCGCCGGCCGTGGCCGCTCTGCCGAGCGCGAGGTTGGCCTCGCCCGCCGCCTGCGCGGGAACGGGGAGCAGTCCTACGGAGATCAGGCCTGCTGTCAGCAGACCGACCCCCCACCGCCTGCTCGGATGTGTGCCTCTCATGGTGACCTCTCCGCGATGCGGGCGCGGCCCATGACCTGTCTTCGTCGCGGGCATCCCTCGCCGAAGGACGCGCAGGGGAGCTCGGAAGAGTTCGACAGGGTCACGCGCCAGGAGCCCGACGTGGCTCCGACAAGGATCGAATGACAGCCAGCCGTTTTCTTGAGTAACTCTGTGTCTCATTTGCGCTGTCAGCCCGCAAGGTTTCTACTGGACGGCGACTTTGTCAACGGCTCTCGTCCGGTTGCAAACAGCCGTCATCTTTCGGAAACGCCGACGGCACCGGTATCAGGGCCGCTCAGGGCGGCGATACCGGTGCCGTCAGGTGTTGGCTGTTCAGTTGTCGTACTGGAAAGGGAAGTTGAGGGCGGGAGAAGGAAGGGATCCAGGGGCCGCGGCCCGGCGGAGGGTCAGCGCGCGGGCGGCGGGGCCGTCGAGCCGCGGACGACGAGCTCGGGCTCGAAGAGCAGTTCCCCGGGGTGGTGCTGGGTGCCCTGGATCTGCGCGATCAGCAGGTCGACGGCGGCGCGCCCCATGGCCTCGATGGGCTGGCGCACCGTCGACAGCGGCGGTTCCGTGCAGGTCATGAACGCGGAGTCGTCGAAACCGACGACCGACACGTCCGCCGGGACCGAGAGCCCGCGACGGCGGGCAGCCCTGATCGCCCCCAAGGCCAGCGGGTCGCTGCCGCAGACGATGCCGGTGGCCCCGCGCTCCAGGAGGCGCGCGGCGGCGGCCTGCCCACCCTCCAGCGAGAAGATCGACCGCTCCACGAGTTCGTCGTCCCACTCCATGCCGGCCGCCTTCGCGGCCACCCGGGCGGCCTCCAGCTTGCGGCGGGACGGCACGTGGTCCTCGGGTCCGAGCACGAGTCCGATCTTCTCGTGGCCCAGCGAGGCGAGGTGGCGCCAGGCCTGCTCGACGGCGACGGCGTCGTCGCAGGAGACGCAGGGGAAGTCGAGGCCCTCGATCGAGGCGTTGACGAGGACGACGGGGATGCTGCGCTCGGCCAGCCGGTAGTAGTGCTCGTGCGGGGCGTCGGCCTGCGCGAACAGCCCGCCGGCGAAGACCATGCCCGACACCTGCTGCTGGAGCAGCAGGTCCACGTAGTCGGCCTCGGAGACACCGCCCTTGGTCTGCGTGCAGAGCACCGGGGTGAGCCCCTGCTGGGCGAGCGCACCGCCGATGACCTCGGCGAACGCCGGGAAGATCGGATTCTGGAGCTCCGGCAGGACGAGACCGACGAGCCTGGCGCGCTCGCCTCGCAGCTGCGTCGGCCGTTCGTAACCGAGCACGTCGAGCGCCGTCAGCACGGACTGCCGGGTCGCATCCGAGACTCCGGGCTTGCCGTTGAGGACACGGCTCACCGTCGCCTCGCTGACCCCCACCTTCTTCGCCACCTGAGCAAGTCGTCGCGTCATACACGCAAGTCTAGCGCAAATAACGCAAGAGAATTGCGTCAGTTCGGCAAACTCGGTGGGCTTCATGACGCAAGAGCGCGCCCTCCGTCAGCGACGCGGTGACATCCCCGCCGACGGACTGCGTCAGGTGCCTCGCAGCCAGACGGCGATGTCCGGGGGCAGGGTGCCGGTGGGGTCGAGGGGGCCGCTGGTGAGGAGGAGGCTGTGGTGGGCGGGGAGTTGCACGGAGTCCGCGGAGAGATTGACGACGCAGGTCAGGCCGTCGTCACGCGTGAAGGCGAGGACGCCGTCGGGGGCGGGGAGCCAGGTCAGCGTACCGTCACCGAAGCCCGGCTCAGAGCGGCGCATGCCGAGGGCCGTGCGGTAGAGAGCGAGCATGGAGCCGGGATCGGCGCTCTGCCGGTCGACGGCGTAGCGGGCCCAGTCGGCCGGCTGCGGCAGCCAGGGTTCCGTACCCGCGTCGCCGCCGAAGCCGTACGCGGGGGCCCCGGCCTCCCACGGGAGGGGGACGCGGCAGCCGTCGCGGCCGGGGTCGGTGCCGCCGGAGCGGAAGTGCATCGGGTCCTGGATGCGGTCCGGCGGGATGTCGGCCTCGGGGAGGCCCAGCTCCTCCCCCTGGTAGAGGTAGACGGAACCGGGGAGGGCGAGGGTGAGGAGGGCGGCGGCGCGAGCGCGGCGGGTGCCGAGTTCGATGTCCGCGGGGGTTCCGAACCGCTTGGCGGCGAAGTCGAAGGCGGTGTCGGCGCGGCCGTAGCGGGTGACGGTGCGGGTGACGTCGTGGTTGCACAGCACCCAGGTGGCGGGGGCCTGGACGGGGGCGTGTTCGGCGAGGGTGTCGTCGATGGTGCGGCGGAGCCGGTCCGGTTCCCAGGGGCAGGCGAGGAAGTCGAAGTTGAACGCGGTGTGGAGTTCGTCGGGGCGGAGGTAGCGGGCGAAGCGTTCGGCGTCGGGAAGCCAGACCTCGCCGACGAAGACGGCGCCGTACTCGTCGGCTATCGCCCGCCAGGAGCGGTAGATGTCGTGGATCTCGTCCAGGTCGATGTACGGATGGGGGTCGACGCCCTCGGTGAAGTCACGGAGCTCCGGGTCCTTGGTGAGGAGGGCGGCGGAGTCGATGCGGACGCCGGCGACGCCGCGTTCGAACCAGAAGCGGAGGACCTCCTCGTGCTCGCGGCGGACGTCGGGATGGGACCAGTTCAGGTCGGGCTGTTCGGGGGTGAAGAGGTGGAGGTACCACTCGCCGTCGGGGACGCGGGTCCAGGTGCTGCCGGAGAACTGGGAAGGCCAGTCGTTGGGCGGGAGTTCGCCGTTCTCGCCGCGGCCGGGCCGGAAGTGGAAGCGGGCGCGCGCCGGGCTTCCGGGGCCGGCGGCGAGCGCCTCCCTGAACCAGGCGTGCTGGTCGGAGACGTGGTTGGGGACGATGTCGACGATGACGCGAAGGCCGATCTCGGTGGCCTCCGCGATGAGCTTCTCGGCCTCGTCGAGGGTGCCGAAGGCGGGGTCGATGGCGCGGTAGTCGGCGACGTCGTAGCCGCCGTCGACCATCGGCGAGGCGTACCAGGGGGTGAGCCAGACGGCGTCGACGCCGAGCGAGGCGAGGTGCGGCAGCCTCGCCCGGACGCCCGCGAGGTCACCGGTGCCGTCCCCGTCGCCGTCGGCGAAGCTGCGCGGGTAGATCTGGTAGATGACGGCCTCGCGCCACCAGTCGGCGGTGCGGGTCGGAGTGGGGGCTGCCACGGGTCGTTCCTTTCGGGCAGGTGGTCGGGCAGGGAGGGGTTCTTCGCCGCCGTCCCGGAGGAGCGGGGACGGGATGGGCCCGGGACGACGGCGAAGGCTTGGGGGCCAGGGCGGGCAAGGGCGGTGCGGGCGTCAGCCCTTGAGGCCGCCGGCGGTGAGACCGCCCATGATGTTGCGCTGGAAGACCAGGAAGACGAGGAGGGTCGGCAGCGAGGCGATGGTGAGGGCGGCGATGAGGACGTTCACCGGGACCCCGTTGGAGAGCGAGTAGATGCCCACGTTGAGGGTCTGCTTCGCCGGGTCGGGGAGGGTGAGCATCGGCCAGAGGAAGTCCTTCCAGACACCGACGACAGCGAAGATCGACACCACACCGAGGATCGGCCGGGAGATCGGCAGGACGATCGACCACAGGATCCGTGTCGGGCTCGCGCCGTCCATCGAGGCGGCGTCCAGGAGCTCCCTCGGAATCGAGTCGAAGAACCGCTTCAGCAGGAAGATGTTGAAGGCGTTGGTGACCGACGGCAGCCAGATCGCCCACGGGGTGTTCAGCAGGTTCCGCTCGACGACCGGCACGTCGAGGACGGTGAGGTACTGGGGCACGACCAGGACGGTCGCCGGGATCATCAGAGTGACGAGCATCATCCCGAGGATCGCCTTGCCGAGCACCGGCCGCAGCTTGGAGAGCGAGTAGGCCGCCGCCACGTCGAGTACCAGCTGGAAGGCCAGGGCGCCGAAGGCGTAGTAGAAGGTGTTGAACAGCAGGGAGGACAGGTCCATGACCTCCCAGGCGCGGCTGTAGTTCTCGGGGGTGAAGCTCTCCGGCACCAGCGTCGGCGGGGTCCGGACCACCTCCTGGGTGTCCTTGAACCCGCTGGAGACCAGCCAGTACAGCGGTCCGAGGAACACCAGGGTGAAGCCGCCGGTGACCAGGGCGAAGGCGCTCCAGTACAGCCGCTTGCCGCGGCGCCTGGCGAGCACGGCCGGTGAGATGAGCGTACGTGTGGACATGCTGTTCTCCCGGTCCTACGCGTCCTCGGAGCGGCTGAGTTTCGCGTACGCCGCCGAGAATCCGGCGAGCAGTACGAGCAGGAGCAGGCCGAGGGCCGCCGCGGCGCCGTAGTTGTTGAAGTTGAAGGCGTACTGGTAGATGAGGTACACGACGGTGGTCGTCGACCCTTCGGGTCCGGCGCCGCCGGTGAGCAGGAACGGTTCGACGAAGACCTGCATGGTCGCGATGATCTGCATCAGGAACATCAGCGAGAGGATGAGGCGCGTCTGCGGGATGGTGACGTGCCAGATCCTGCGGAGCAGGCCGGCGCCGTCGAGCTCGGCCGCCTCGTACAGCTCGCCCGGGATTCCCTGGAGCGCGGCGAGGTAGATCAGGGTCGCGCCGCCCATGTTCATCCAGGTCGAGGCGACGACGAGGGAGAACATCGCGATGTCCGCGTCCTGGAGCCACTGCTGCTCGGGCAGGCGGAGGAGGCCCAGCAGCTCGTTGAGGAGGCCGTACCCCGGGTCGTACAGGTACTGGAAGAGCAGGACGCCGGCGACCGGCGGAAGCATCACCGGCAGGTAGACCAGGAGCCGCAGGTACCCCTTGCCGTGCCGGAACTCGTTGATCGTGATCGCCAGGACGAAGGGCACGGCGAAGCCCAGGACCAGGGCGAGGGTGGTGAACCAGAGGGTGTTGCCCCAGGCCTGCCAGAAGGCCGGATCGTTGAAGACGGTGGTGAAGTTGTCCAGTCCGACCCAGACCGTCCTGCCGCTCTCGGTCTTCTGGAAGGCCAGGAGGAATTCCCTGACCATCGGGTACCAGGAGAACAGGGCGAAACAGACGACGGCGCCGATGAGGAACGCGTGGGCCGTCAGGTTGCGCCGCAGATTCCTGGCGAAGGTGCCGCCGGGAGCCTCGGGGCTCCCCTGGCGCGGCTGGGGGTTGCGGGAACGCGCCGCTCTGCTCGGGGTCAGGCTCGGGGCCGACATTCGTGCTCCTTGGTACGGGACTGCCGTGTCTCCCGGCGGTCCGGACGTGCCGGGCGGGGCGGGCCCGTTGACGACACCCGCCCCGACCGGTCCCGTCACTGGTTGGCGAGGACCTGGTTGACCTGCGTCTCGGCGGTCGAGAGGAGCTTGTCGACGTCGGCGTCCTTGTTGGTGAGGATGCCGGACATCACGTTGTCGAGGACCTTGTAGATCTCCTGGGCCTTCGGAGGCTCGGACTTGCCGGGTACGGGGTTGGCCATGAAGGCCCTGAAGTTGGCGACCGGCATGGTGGCGCTGGCCGCGCGGCCGGCGTCGTCCGTCTTCTTCGACCCGTTCAGCCAGAAGTTCGGCTGCGGGAGGCCGACCGGCAGGTTGTCGGCCTTGGCGCGGGACCAGTCGAACTGGCCCTTGCCGACGGTGAGGTTCTTGAAGTTGAGCCAGGCGATGCCGGCCTTGATCTTGTCGGGCGAGATGCCCTTCTTGATCATGTAGTTGTTGCCGCCGGCGAGGGTGTTCCTGCCCCCGGGGATGGGGCCCATGCCGAAGTTCTCGTACGAGGCGCCGAGCTGCTGGACCATGTACGTGATGTCGTCGGGGGCGGCGAGGAACATGCCGAGCTTGTCGGTGGCGATCTGCTTCTGGAGGTCGCCCCATTTCAGCAGCTGGGTCTTGCCCATGCTGTCGTCGTCCCAGCGCATGGCGCGGAGGTTCTTCGCGACCTGCTTGCCGAGGTCGTTGTTGAACGCCGCCTTCTTGCCGCTCGTGTCGACGATGTCGCCGCCGAGGCTGTACAGCTGGGCGGTGAAGTGCCAGCCGCCGGTGTTGCCGGCGCTGTACTCGCCGAAGCCCGAGACGCCTTCGCCCAGGCCCGCGATCTTCTTCGCGGCGGCGCGGACCTCCTCCCAGGTCTTCGGCGGGGCGTCGGGGTCGAGCCCGGCGTCCTTGAAGAGCTTGCGGTTGATCAGCAGGCCCATCGTGTAGTTGCTCGTCGGCAGGCCGTAGAGCTTGCCGTCCTGCTTGAGGGAGCCGAGGACGTTGGGGTCGATGTCCTTGAGCGCCGGGACCGTCCTGTCGCTGACATACGCGGAGATGTCCTCGGCGCCGTCCTCCGACAGGACCTGCGGCAGGTCGGTGAAGTAGGTGTAGAAGACGTCCGGCTGCGACTTGGCCTTGAGCATCGCGGTGAACCGCGGCGGCTCCAGGCACTGGCCGGGGGTGGAGCGGCCCTCGATCGTGACGTTCGGGTACGTCTTGTTGAAGGCGGCGACGTCCTCCTTCCACTCCTTCAGCTCGGCGGCCTTCGCCGCGGGCGGCATGCAGTCGATGGTGATCGACACCTTGGTCTTCGGGTCCAGCGGGACGGAGGCGTCGGTCGCGCCGCTCTGCCTGCTCTGCTGCGAAGCACCGTCACCGTCGTCGTCGCTGCTGCTCGTGCCACAGGCGGCAAGCGCGGTCAGCGTCATCGCGGAGACGAGGGTGACCGCGCTGGCGCGGCGGGTACGGCGGAGCCTGGCACTTCTCATCGAGTGGTCCCCTTCGGGCAAGAACGTGGAGGTCGCCCCACCGACGGACGGCATCTGCGTTGCGGGGCGCGGCACACTCAACCACCCGCAACAAGTGAACGCAAGATATCGCGTCTATTTCGAAATTGCTCGACAATCGACTCAACACCGCATCCCCTGCGGGCACATGACCGCACCACCGAACAGAGAGCGCAGCCAGGAAGCGGCCACGGGAAGCGACTCAGAGCCGCCATCCCTTCCAAGCCCTGCCCAATTGCGTGCAAGATTTGCGTGATCTCTTCACGTTCTTCCAAGGGTTCGTTACCTTGGCTTCCCGGGCAGCGGGCGGGCGTCGTAGCCTGGTATCCGCCGCGGACGACCGGCGCGGCCTGGAGCGTCGTCGGGCAGGAGAGCAGTATGGACAGCTCCCTCTGGCTCATCGTGGCCGTGGTTCTCGTGCTCGTGGTGGCGGGATGCGCGGCCGTTCTGCTCGTCCGCGTCTTCAGGACGCGAAGGCTGCTGCTCGACGCCGGTGTCCCCCTGCAGTCCAAGGCACTGTTCTGGGCAGCGGTGGTCTACACCGTGTCCCCCATCGACCTGATCCCGGACCCGGTCTACCTGGACGACATCGGCATGCTCTTGATCGCCCTGCGCGTGTTGCACGCGGCGGCCCTCGGCAGCGGAGCCCGTCCCGACGGTCTGCCCGAGGGTTCGAAGGCCTCCGGGAGCGGTCCGGCGGGTCAGCGGCCACCTGAGTGAGCGCGGGTTCCGGTGGGGGGCCCGGGCGGCCCGTCCGTCCTCAGGACGGGAGGTTCTGTTCCGCCCAGACCACCTTGCCGGTCACCGTGCGGCAGGACCCCCATCGGCGGCACAGCATGTTGATGAGCTGAAGACCTCGGCCGCCCTCGTCGCTGAGCTCCGCGTGCTGGATCTGGGGCAGGTCGGGGCCCGTGTCCGAGACCTCCACGACGAGGCGGTCGCCCCGCAGCAGCCGGAGTCTGCCGGGGCCGTTGCCGTAGCGCAGGGCGTTGCCGACGAGTTCGGAGACGACGAGTTCGAAGACGTCGGCGAGCTCCTCCAGATCCCATTCGGCCAGCTGGTCCGTGACCAGGCTCCGGGCGACGGACGCCGCTCGCCCTTCCTGCGGCAACTGCCACTCGCGCACGTCGGCAGGGTCCACCGAGAGGGCGGTCGCGACGAGGAGTACGGCCTCGTCGAAACGGGCGGCGTCGGCAGGGGCGCACCCGATCAGGCCGCCGCCTTCGAGAGCCTCGGGGGTCAGGTCGCGCGCCGCGGAGAGCAGACAGTCCAACTGGTCGTCGATGTCCGCGTGCCGTGACTTCACGAGACCGTCCGTGTACATGGCCAGTTTGCCGCCCTTGGGCATCTTCAGACGGATCGGATCGTACGGGATCACTCCCGCGCCGAGCGGCGCGCCGACGGGTACGTCCACGAACTCGGCCGAGCCCTCTCCGGCGAGCAGCAGCGGTGGCAGGTGTCCGGCGCTGGCCAGCGTGTACGTGGAGTCGGCCGGGTCGAACACGGCGCAGAGGAAGGTGGCGACCTGTTCGTCCTCCAGGTCACGGGTGGCGAGGTCGAGCCGGGCGAGAACGCGCTCCGGGGCCATGTCCAGGGTCATCAGGGTGCGGGCCACCGCCCGCAGACGCCCCATGGTGGCGGCCGCGGGCAGTCCGTGGCCCATGACGTCGCCGACCATGAGGGCCGTACGTCCGCCGGGGAGGGCCATGACGTCGTACCAGTCGCCGCCCACGCCGTGGTGGGCCGCCGAAGGCGCGTACTCGGCCTGTACGCGCAGGCCGGGCGTCACCGGGGTCGCTCGCGGCAGCAGAGCGCGCTGCAGCGAGACGACGTGCTCGCGCTCGCGTCCGTACAGCCGGGCGTTGTCGATGTAGACGGCGGCCTGGGAGGCCAGCTGTTCGGCCAGTGCGAGGTCGGTCGACGAGAACGGCGGTGATCCGGGACCGCGGACGAAGTCCGCGCTGCCGAGCAGGAGCCCACGGGCGATCAGCGGCACGGCGAGGTAGCTGTGCACTCCGGCGGCTCGCATCTTCGCCGCGGCGCTCTCCGTCGGCGCGACCCTGAGGAAGTCGTCCTTCCTCATGCGGCTCACCAGCACCGACTTGCCCTGTCGCAGGCAGTAGCGGTGGAGCAGCGTCTCGTGCGCCTCTTCGACGCGAGCGGTGGTGGTCTCGCCCACCGGGGTCGGCTCCAGGGAGGAGAGCGCCTCGACGGCGCACAGCGCGGTGGCCCGCATGAGCGGGACGCCCGTACCCGTCCACCGTGCGCCCTCCTCGCCCCGCAGGACACTCTCCAGGATGTCGACGGCGGCCCCGTCCGCGAAGCGGGGCACGGTGAAGTCGGCCAGCTCCTGGGCCGTGCTTTCCAGGTCGAGGGTGGTGCCGATCCTCGAACCGGCGGAACTCAGCCAGGCCAGCCGGCCGCGCGTGGTGAGCCGGTCGAGCGGGACCTCGCCACCGCTGCGGGCGAGCCGCCTGCGCGCACCGGCCGGCCGGTGCGCCGCGGCGCGCTTTCCGGCCGTGGCGCGGCCGGGCAGGCGTCGTCTCCCGTCGCCGGCGTTCACTCTTTCGACCTCCAGACAGGAACTCGATCGCTGCTCGTGCCCAGCATGCACCTTTTTCCGGCCGCTTGGCTGCCTCCCGGCCGAGAGCTGGTCGGGTGGCACACGACGCGCGTGCGCTGCGCGGGCATCGGTCAGTCGAGGATGGTGGCGATGCCCCGGCGCCGAAGTTCGTCCAGCCCGTCCAGCATGGCCCGGATCTTCTCCTGGGAGTGCCCGGGCCACCCTTCGAGCTCCGACACCACGCGCACGGGCTCGCGCGTGCGGTAGGAGCGGGTGGGATTGCCCGGGAACTTCTTGTCGGTGACGTTGGGGTCGTCCTCCAGAACACCGGTCGGCTCCACGACGTAGATCCGCCCCGGGCCGTCGCCGGCGGCCAGCTCGGCGCCCCAGACGGCGGCGTCCAGGGTCTCGGAGACGTAGACGTGGTGGGATACCCGCCCCTCCTCGAAGTTCGACGCGTGGCCTGCTCTCACCAGGTCCCCGGGCGCGAGGTCCGCCTTCGTCCCGTGGAGGAGGGTTCCTGCCTCGTAGACCTGGAAGGGGGTGGGTTCACTGCTCATGGGTTCTCCGTGGGTCGTCGGTCGCGGTTTCCGCAGCGAGCCGTTGCAGATCCGTCGCCAGTGAGGCCAGCCACGACACGGTCGCGTAGTACGCGCGCGTCGCACCCGGCGGGTCGGTGGCCATGGTGGCGGAGGCCGTGGGGCCGTGGAGCGGCGCCGGTGTCTCCGGCGTGTCCCCCGTCGGGTCCATGCGGGCGGAGGTCAGCAGCATGCCCGCCGCGACCCGGTCGCCGGTGCGGATGACGGATTCCGAGGCTTCCCGGCCCAGCGGCGGAATCACGACCGGCTCGGCCGGTACGAGAAGCCGGTCGGCGCCCCACAGCGTGTGGTGTCCGGCGATCAGCGCGGCCTGCCAGTCCCGGTGGACCGGCGGCGGGCCGAGGCCCTGGGGTTCGCTCTGGTACTGCGCGTACGCCGACTCGGCCATGACCAGGGCGTGTTGCAGGCTGCGGTGTCCCGGCGCCGTGACCACCGGCACGCGCCGCCCGCCCGCCGCGATCTGCGCCGTCGTGGCCACCACGATCTCGGCGGCGATCCGCAGCAGCACCGCGACCGACCGCCGCAGTTCGTCATGGGCGCCCCGGGGCCAGGCGAGCAGTCCGAAGACGGCGCCGATCGCGCTGCCGGTCAGCACGTCGAGCAGGCGGAACTCGGCGAGCTGCCAGGTGGCCGGTGCCAGCTGCGCGAAGACCAGCGCGACCACCACCGTGAACAGCGCCTGCGCCCAGCCGACGCCCTTGACCGGCCCCAGCGTGAACGTGACCAGCATCAGCGGCGGGAGGGCCACCGCGTACACCTCGATGTCGGTGCCGACGACCGCCAGCAGCGTCGCCGCGACCAGGGCGCCGACGAGGGTGCCGGTCAGCGCCTTCCGTTCCGTCGTCCGGGTCTCCCGCACCGTCGTCCGTGTCAGTGTCAGCGTCGCCAGGAGCACCCAGAAGCCGTGCGGGAGCGTGTCGATGCCCGCGATCAGCCGGGCGGCCGCCAGGGCCAGACCGATGCGTACGGCGTTCTGGAAGAACACCGACCGGCCGCCCACGTGGCCCGACAGCCGCCGCCACCACAGCCGAGGTGCCCGCTGCCGTGCGTACCAGAACCGGCCCGGCGCCGGTACGTCGGCCGCTCGGCCCCGTACGGCGATGTCGGCCGCCGTGGACATCGCGAGCGCCGCGTCCGCCACCTCCAGGAGCGCCGCGTTACGGCGAAGCGCGGTGGGAGAGCCGTCCGCGGTCTCCGCCAGCGCCTGACGGGCCTGCTGCAAGGCGGTGTGCGCCCGCCCGTCAGGTACACGGCCCCGCAGCCGGGCGGCCGTTTCCCGCGCCACCTCCATGACCGCCCGCAAGGGGTCCGGTCCCCGCGTCGCCCCCGCCTGGTCGCCCTCTGCGGCGGCTGCTTCGGCTGCGGCTTCGGCTGCTTCGGCCGGCGGTACCGCGCCCTGCGGGGGCGGCGGCAGCACCGTCAGTCTGCTGAGCAGGGTGCGCGTCGCGAGGCCGGTGTGGGCCAGCGCCCTCTGCCGTACTCCCGCTCCGGCCGGTCGTTCCGCCTCCGGTACCTGGGAGGAGCGGAGCCCCGTGCTCAGGGCCCGGGTGGTGCGCTGTGCGGCTTCCGGAAGGGTGTAGGGGGCGGTGCGCAGCCGATCCGCGCAGTGCGCGGCGGCGTCGGCGGCCCGGGCGGCCCGTTCGCGGTAGGGCAGGGCCGGCGGCTCGGGCAGCAGCGTCGCCTCCGCGATGATCAGCAGGGCGAGTCCGAGCGTCGCGCCCGCGAGCCGTTCGCCCAGCGAGCCGGGGTCGTAAGGCGGGAAGGACGGCAGGATGTACATCAGCTGCAGCCCCGTGGCCGCGCCCGCGAACCTCGGTCCGCCGACGGCCATGAACGCCAGCGCGAACCCGACGACCAGCATCCCGAGCACCGCGCTCCACGTCCGCACGGACAGGTAGGTGCCGAGCGTGATCAGCACCCAGCACACCGGCACCACTCCCGCCAGCAGCATGGCCCGCTGCCGTCCTGAGCCGGGGAGATGGGACAGCCCGGCCATCGCGATGGCGCCGAACAGCGCGTATGTCGCGCCGACCGCCAGGTCGAAGCCGTAGAGCAGCACGTAGAACCCGGTCCCGGCGGCGATCGTGACGCGCAGCGCCCTGCGCGCCGCCGCCCGGTAGGCGGGCGGCAGCCGTCGGGGGAACGGGCCACCCATGCCCCCAGGATCGCCCGCGCGGCGGCACCCGGCACGACGGGGCCGGCGCCGGGCCCGGTGACCATGGCGTCGGCGGCTCGCTCGGATCGCAGAACTGGGCTCGGTGGATCGTGGCGCCCGGGTAGCCCACGGGGCGGCCCCCAGGGCAGTCTGGAGCGCATGAACGAGTTGCGTGGTGCCGGCGTCGTCCTGCGCCCTTCCGGCCCCGAGGACGCCCTCGCCCTGGCCGCCATCCGGACCACCCCCGAGGTCCGGGCACGGTGGCGCGGCGGGGACGACATGGCGGCGGAGGTGGCCTCCGAGCTCGCGGATCCCGCCACCCACTGTCTGACGGTGCTCCATCACGACCGGATCGTCGGAATGATCCAGTGGTACGCCGAGGAGGATCCGGACTACCGGCACGCGGGGATCGACCTGTTCCTCGATCCCTCGGTCCACGGCAGGGGTCTCGGCACCGACGCCGTCCGCACCCTCGCCCGCCATCTGTTCGACGACGTCGGCCACCACCGGCTCGTCATCGATCCGGCGGCCGACAACGTCGCTGCGATCCGTTGCTACGAGAAGGCGGGCTTCCGGCCCGTCGGCGTGATGCGGCAGTACGAGCGGGACGCGGACGGCAGTTGGCACGACGGGCTGCTCATGGACCTGCTGGCGTCCGAACTGGTGCGGTGATCTGCCTCAAGCACCACAAGCATTGCCTTCGCCGTCATTCATTGCAACGCACCGTTGCATTCGACTTCACCGTCATTGCATCAATTCCCCGCGATTCACCTGGGATAACACGCTCAGTTGATTGACGCCACGATGAATGCAACGTAGCTTTCGAGCATCATCAAACACGTCATATCGCGAGATGAGGACGGGCCATGAGCGATTCCCTTCACACCGTCACGACGCTGCCCACGGAGCGTCCGGCCGGCTGCCCCTTCGACCCGCCGGCCGAGCTGCTCGACGCCCGCAAGCACGGCCCCATCAGTCGCTACACCCACCCCGGCGGTAAGCCCGGCTGGCTGATCACCGGTTACGACATGGTGCGATCGGTCCTGGCCGACCCGCGGTTCAGCTCGCGCAGGGACCTCATGAACGTCGTCGACTTCGAGCTTCCTCCGGCGCCGCCCGGCGAGTTCCTCCTCATGGACGAGCCGGATCACAGCCGCTACCGGAAGCCCCTGGTGGGCAAGTTCACCGTGCGGCGCATGCGGATGCTCACCGAGCGGATCGAGCAGATCACCGCCGAATGCCTGGACGCCATGGAGGAGGCCGGACCACCGACGGACCTGGTGACCGCGTTCGCCAAGCCCATCCCCACCATCGTGATCTGCGAGATCCTCGGCGTGCCCTACGAGGACCGGGCGTCCTTCCAGGAGCAGATCGACACGTTCATGGGCGGGGAGGTCGGCGACGAGGAGCTGATCGCGGCCTACACCGCGACGCAGGAGTACCTCGCGCAGCTGTGGCCGCCAAGCGCGCGAACCCCACCGACGACGTCCTCAGCGAACTCACCGACAGCGATCTGACCGACGAGGAGCTGAAGGGCATCAGCCTGATCCTCCTGGCAGCCGGCTTCGACACCACCGCGAACATGCTGTCCCTCGGGACCTTCGCGCTGCTGCGGAACCCGGAGCAGCTCGCCGCGCTGCGCGCCGACCCCTCGCTCACCGACGGGGCCGTGGAGGAGCTGCTGCGGTATCTGAGCGTCGCCAAGACCTTCCACCGGACGGCGCTGGAGGACGTCGAGCTGGGCGGCCGGACCATCGCCGCCGGCACGACGGTCGTCCTCTCGTACAACACCGCCAACCGCGACCCCGACCGCTTCTCCGACCCCCACACCCTCGACCTCCACAGGCCAGCCGCCGGACACCTGGCCTTCAGCCACGGCATCCACCAGTGTCTGGGCCAGCAGCTCGCCCGCGTCGAAATGCGGGTCGCGTTCCGCGCGTTGGTCGACCGCTTCCCCACCCTGCGGCTCGCCGTGCCGGCCGAGGAGGTCGTCCTTCGCCCGGAGACCGCGGACATCTTCGGCGTGAAGACCCTCCCGGTCACCTGGGACACGAAATGAGCGCGCCGCACCTGAGCGTCGACCGTGAACGCTGCATCGGCGCCGGCATGTGCGCCATGACCGCCCCCGACGTCTTCGACCAGGACCCGGACGAGGGCCTCGTCATCCTGCTGCACGCCGAACCGCCCGCCGCGCACCACGCCGCCGCACGGCTGGCCGCCGGCGTATGCCCCTCCGCCGCGATCACCCTCCACGAGCCGGAATCCGGCGGTCCGTAGCCTCGGGGGCCTGGCCCGGAGGTCACCTCGACCTTCCGTCAACCCGGCGGGGAGGGGTCCAAGGTGAGGATCAGGAGGGTGACGTCATCCTGGATCTCGGGGGCGAAGCGGCTCAGGTCCGCCCAGATCTCGCCGGGCAGCTGATCCAGGCCGACGCCCGTCATACGGGTCAGACGCTCGACGAAGGGGTAGAAGGCGCCGGAGGCGTCCCGTGTCTCCAGGACGCCGTCCGACGCCAGGAGCAGCCGGTCCCCGGGCAGCAGCGCCACCGTGGCGGCGGTTCCGGGCGTGACGTCGGCGAGGCCCAGTCCCAGGGGCGGTCCGGGGTCGAGTTCCAGGGTGCTCACGGCCCCGCCGCGCAGCAGGATCGGGGGCGGGTGGCCGCAGGCCAGGATCCGGACCTCCCGCCCCTGCGGAGCGAAGTCGAGAAGGACGGCCGTGGCGAAGAGCTCCGCGTGCTCCGTCCGCGCCGAGTCGACCACGAGCCTGCGGTCCAGCCGCGCCGCGATCGCCCTCGCGTCCACGTCGTCCAGCACGGCCTCGCGGAACGCACCCAGGACGGAGGCGACCGTCGCGACGGCCGACAGACCGTGCCCCTGCACGTCGCCGAGGACCGCCCGGACCCCGCGGGGTCCGGTCCGTACGTCGAAGAAGTCGCCTCCCACCAGCGTGCCGCGCTCGGCGGCGCGGTACAGGCTCGCGCAGCGCACAGGCCCGACCCGCCGCCGTACGTCCGGGACGATGGCGCGCTGGGCCGTCTCGGCGACGGTGCGTTCCAGGTCGAGCTGCGCGTCCCTGCGCCCGCGGACGAAGGAGACGAAGACGCTCAGGCCCGCGACGAAGCCGAGAGTGAAGAGATCGGTGTTGCCGGGCCGGTCGAGATGGAAGAAGGGGATGGTCAACAGCGCGATCGTCGCGGCACCGAGGAGGGCCGTGGCCAAGGGTCCGTAGGCCAGGACGGCCAGCGGAGGCACCGCGCCGAGCAGGAATCCGATGTCCACCGGGACGGAGTCGGTGAGGGAGGCCGCTCCGACCCCGACGAGCAGCAGCACGGGCAGAACCCGCACCCAGCGGGGCGGCGGAGCTCCGCGCAGCCAGCTTCGCCGGTGCGCGCCGGTCGCCGCCTTGTTTGCCTTGACCACACCACCAGACTCCTATGCCGGAGTGCGCCGTGCACGTCACGGCCACCGCCCGGCCGGCCGGGGGCGGGGTGGAGAAACCGTACGCCAGGAGTCCGGCGAGGGATCACTCGACGTCGCGCCGAAAATCCTACTAAGCTGTACGGCGACATCGCGTGCCGGTCACCGACCGGGTGAGGCATGGAGGTGTCAGGAGATGCCTTCGGAGGCATTCCTTGCCAGTCGAGTTGAATCACACGATCGTTCATGCCCGGGACAACCGGGAATCCGCGGAGTTCTTCGCGCATCTGCTGGACCTTGAGATCACCGCGGAGTGGGGACCGTTCGT
Source organism: Streptomyces venezuelae (assembly GCF_008642375.1). Taxonomy (NCBI): domain Bacteria; kingdom Bacillati; phylum Actinomycetota; class Actinomycetes; order Kitasatosporales; family Streptomycetaceae; genus Streptomyces; species Streptomyces venezuelae. Next base: position 285,784 of record NZ_CP029194.1, read on the forward strand.
CGCGGTCGAACTGAGCAACGGCGTCACGCTGGACTTCGCCGCCATCCCGCCGGACAAGATCACCCCGCAGCACTACGCCTTCCTGGTATCCGAAGCGGAGTTCGACGCGGCCTACGCGCGCATCACGGAGCGCGGCATCGAGCGCTACGCCGACCCCCACCGGCAGTACCCCGGCGCCATCAACCACAACGACGGCGGACGCGGCGTGTACTTCATGGACCCGGTCGGCCACGCCATGGAGCTCATCACCGTGCCGTACGGAGGCCGGCCGGCGTAGCCCCCCCGCCGGTGACGCCGACCACCCTGGCCGTGCCGGGTGGTCGGCCGACCCGCTAGGGCTGCTGGGAAGCCGCCGCCACGGCGACGATGGCCCGTACCTGCGCGATGATGTCGAGCCGGTTCCGTACGAACTCCGGGTCGGTGACCGCGCCCGTCGCCGGGTCGGCGTTTGCGTCGCCGAACTGGAGGACCGGCGTGTGCACGTGGCCACCGGGCAGCCGGGGCAGGCCCAGGCGATCGCGCAGCAGTGTGGCCCGGTAGGCGATCTCGTTGGACAGGTAGTTGCCGCCGCCGCCCGCCCGGGCGACGGAGCCGGGCGTCGGGCCGTCGGGGCGGACGACGGGAGTGTCCGCCCCGGCCGGCAGCTCGGTCACCGACGTGTTGTCATACACCGGGAACCGGCCGGTGGGCGCCGCCGTGATCGCCGCGTACGGAAGGCTCGTCGACGTCCACTGGGGCTGTGTGGCCGGATCGGCGACGGGCACGGTCTCCGTACGGGAGAGGTTCTCGTTGTCGGGGAAGCCTCCGCGCCAGGCTCCGTTGGTCCGCTCGATGTCGAACCGGCCGGGCCGGCCCTGGCTCACGGTGGTGAAGAGGTCCACCTTCGGCAGATGCGGGCGCAGTGTCCGCTCGACCGTGCCGTCGGCGAAGTCCGCCCAGCGGACGGGGAAGACGGCCGTCTCGACGCGGGCGGGAGAACCGTCGGCGGTACGCAGCCAGGTGCCGTCCAGGGCGAGCGCGGTGGCCCCGGAGGGGTTGCTGATCCGGACGTCCCGGTCGAGTGTGAACGGGTCGAAGCCGGTCAGCAGGATGCGCTTCACGCCCTTCCCGGCCGGGTAGCGGATCGAGTCCTGGCCGCGCGAGGAGCGCTCGAGCCGATCGAGCAGCCGGGCCCGGCCCTCCCCCGTGATTCCGAAGGCAGGCTTCCAGGAACGGAGTTCACGGCTGAGCGCGAGACGCGACCAGTACAGCGGCCGGTCGTCGTCCCGCGAGAGGTCGCCTCCCGCGGGCCCGCGGCCCTGAGCCCGGTCCACGGCTTTCCGCCAGAGCGTCGAACCGTACCGGGTGACCGTCCGCTCGGCCTCGGCCATGCTGTCGGAGCGGGTCAGGGCTCCGGCGAACTCCGGTGCCAGGGAAGCGAATCCACTGCGCCGCAGGATCTCCTGGGGTGCGGACCGGTCGAGCCTGGCCTCCTCGACGGAGGTCGCGGTCGTCCCTGCCGCCGAGGCGGGCGGGGTCGTCAGGACCAGGGAGACGGCAACGAGGGGGAGGGCGAGAGCGCTACGTATCGAGGTCATCGGCGTCCTTTCGCACGTACATGATGTTCCGTCAGAAGTCGATCTGCACAAAGGAACTCATGCTAAGGCGCACTCGCCACACCTGCCGCGCAAACCACTGGGATCGAACGGCAAGACGCCCGGCAGGGGCTCACCGCCCCGGCGTCCGCCCCGCGCTACACCTGCTCCGCCTTGGCAGCGCTGCTGTCGTCGAGGAAGCCGCCCGACTGGTGCTGCCACAGTTTCGCGTAGGCGCCCTCCGCGGCGAGCAGCTCGTGGTGCGTGCCCTGCTCGACGATGCGTCCGCTGTCCAGGACGACGAGCTGGTCCATGGTGGCGACCGTGCTGAGCCGGTGTGCGACCACGAGCGCGGTCCGCCCTTCCATGAGGCGCCAGAGCGCGTCCTGCACGAGGATCTCGCTCTCGGAGTCCAGGGCGCTGGTCGCCTCGTCGAGCAGCAGGATCGGCGCGTCGCGCAGAATCGCCCGCGCGAGGGCGACCCGCTGGCGCTGGCCGCCGGACAGTTTCACCCCGCGCTCCCCCACCATGGTGTCGAATCCTTCGGGCAGTGTGTCGACGAACTCCGTGACGTGCGCCGCCTCCGCCGCGCGGCGGATCTCGGCGTCGGTGGCGCCCGGCCGCGCGAAAGCGATGTTCTCCCGCAGGGTGCGGTGGAACATCGCCGGGTCCTGCGGCACATAGGCGATCAGGCTGCGCAGTTCGGCCTGTCGCAGCCTGCTGATGTCCTGTCCGCCGATCGTGATCCGGCCGCCGTCGATGTCCGTCATCCGCAGCAGCAACCGGGTGAGCGTGGTCTTGCCGCCGCCGGACCGGCCGACGAAGCCGACCTTCGCCCCGCTGGGCACGGCCAGTTCGAGGCCCTCGAAGAGCGGCTTCGCGCCCGAGTGGGCGAAGGTCACCTGCTCGAAGCGCACATCGGCACCGTCGGAGAGGAGCGCCTCCGGCACCTCCGGGTCCCGTACGGTCGGCGGGGTGAGGAGCAGTTCGGTGAACTGCGCGGCCTCGGTCATCGAGCTTTCCAGGCGGCGGTAGATCTGGTTGAACTCGAACATGATCCGTGTGGCGTTGGAGTAGTAGGTGAAGGCGACGACGACGGCCTCGACGCCGTGCTCCCTCGCACCGAGCGAGAGGGCGAGCAACAGGCCGAGGACGTTGGTCAGCACGGACATCGGTGCGATCAGCGTGTCGATGCGCAGGTTGCCGTAGTCCCACGAACGCAGCATGAGGCGGCGGGATTCGGCGACGCGGGAGCGGTGCTCGGCGGCTTCCCGCTCCTCGGCGGCGAAGGACCGGACCGTGTCCATGTTCATCAGGCTGTCGGCGACGTGGCCCGACACCCGGGCGATCGCCTCCTCCCGCTGGTCGACGAGCGCCTGGCGGCGCCGGATCAGGGGCCGCACGCACAGCGTCGTGACCGCGATCATCGCCAGGAGCCCGACGACGAGCAGGGGTTCGTACGTCCACAGCACCACGGACGCGAAGATCAGGGGCACGAATTTGCCCATCACCGAGAAGGTGAGCGTGTCGACGAACTCCTCGAACCGCGAGGCGAAGCTGAGAACCCGCTTGGTCAGCGAGCCGGCGAAGTTGTCGTGGAAGAAGGCGGCGTCCTTGGCGAACAGCGCGTCCATGCCGATCACGTACAGGTGCTCGATGCCGAGGGCGTCGAGGCGGTTCAGACAGTGCAGCCCGACACGCCACAGCGCTTCACCGAGCAGCAGGACGCCGGCGAAGCCCAGGACGAAGGGGAGCATCGGGCCGACACCGACGTCGGTGTCCCCCGCGATGCGGCCGACGAGTTTGGCGACGATCAGCGGCACGATGTAGAAGATTCCGATGTTGCCCACCGCCGGGAGCAGCATCGCGGGAATCGCCCACCATTTGAGCCGGGTGAGTTCCCGTGTGTAGAAACGAAGCGCGAGGAGCACCGAGCCTTTACTGGGCGAACTCTTGCGCGATTCAGGCTTTCCCATCCCAATCCCGCCTTTCGTATCGAAGTGGACAGGAGGGGCAGTCTTCCGTGTGGGGACTCGCGCCGTCCAAAGGTTTTCGCGGCACCTCCCACCAGCGGTTCTCATGGATACCGATAGACCCGACGGGACCTTTCCGTCCCTCCAGTTGGCGTACAGCAGCCACCGACGACGCCGTGTATCGCGGGCATATCGAAAATCGCATACGCCGCCGCGACGGCCTTCCGTGTCCCATGGCCTCATGAACGACGACACAGGCACCATCGCGGCTTCGCCATCGCCTCGCCGTACACGCGGAATCGTGCTCCTCGGGCTGGCGGTGCTCGCTGTGGCGAGCGCCGTGTTCGCCGTGCGGGGGCCGCTCATGATGGCCGCACCGATGTGCGCGGCCGGGCAGTGGGACCGCTGCTTCGGAACGTTCAACGGTGTGGTGCTCATGACACTGGTCCTGCTGCCGCCCGCGCTCCTGGTGGTGTGGGCTCTGGCGCGCCGCCGACGTGCCGCCGGGGTCGCGTCGGCGTGGCGGATGTCGCTGGCCGAGGTGGGCATGGTCCATGGGACGGTGCCGTTCCTGTGGATGACGATGATGCCGGGCGGTGCGGACGGCGTGCTGCCTCCCCGGGTGAGCCTGGTCCCGCTGCGGGACCTGGTCACGATGGGGCCGGTCGGCCTCGGCGGCAACCTGCTGGTCTTCGCGGCGCTCGGGTTCTTCGCCCCGATGCGGTTCGCGGCGCTGGCGTCCGTGCCGCGGATCCTGGCGCTCGGGGCGGGCTGCTCGGTCCTGGTCGAGACCGCGCAGTACGTGCTGCCGCTCGACCGGGTGTCCTCCGTGGACGACGTCCTGGTCAACGCCACCGGCGCCGTACTGGCGGGGCTGCTGTCACGCCGGTGGTGGTCGCGTACGGAGGAGGGGGCTCCGTCGGATCGGCCTCGACCCGTGTCCGCGCCGGCGGGCTGAGGAGCCATGTACGCGCGAGCACGCGGCTCCGCATACGTCGGCGATATGTCGTGTTGCCTAGGCTTCGGGCATGCGCGTACTGATCGTGGAGGACGAGCCGTACCTGGCCGAGGCCGTCCGTGACGGTCTCCGGCTGGAGGCGATCGCCGCCGACATCGCCGGCGACGGCGACTCCGCCCTGGAACTGCTCACTGTGAACTCCTACGACCTCGTGGTCCTCGACCGCGACATCCCCGGGCCCTCCGGCGACGAGGTCGCCCGGCACATCGTCGCCTCCGGCAGCGGCATCCCGATCCTCATGCTCACCGCCGCCGACCGCATCGACGACAAGGCCTCCGGGTTCGAGCTCGGCGCCGACGACTACCTCACCAAACCGTTCGAGCTGCGGGAGCTCGTCCTGCGGCTGAGAGCACTCGACCGCAGACGCGGGTACGCCCGGCCCCCGGTCCGCGAGATCGCGGGCCTGCGTCTCGACCCCTTCCGCCGGGAGGTCTTCCGTGACGGTCGCTTCGTCGCGCTGACGCGCAAGCAGTTCGCGGTGCTCGAAGTCCTGGTCGCCGCCGAGGGCGGGGTCGTCAGTGCAGAGGAGCTGCTGGAACGGGCCTGGGACGGGAACGCCGACCCCTTCACCAACGCCGTCCGCATCACCGTCTCCGCCCTGCGCAAGCGGCTCGGCGAGCCGTGGGTCATCGCGACGGTGCCGGGGGTCGGCTACCGGATCGACGCCGAACCCGAACCCGGCACGGGCACGGGCACCGGCACCGGCACCGGCACCGGCAGCACGCATGCGTAGACGACGAGGTCTCAGTGTCAGGCTGAGGCTCAACCTCAGCTACGCGGGGTTCCTGACCGTCGCGGGCGCGCTCCTGCTGGCCGTGGTGTGGGGCTTCCTGCTGCGCTACGTACCCGACAATTCCCAAGGTCTGCTCGGGATCTCGCCCAACCGCTACCTTCTCGTACGCACTTTCGCCCCCGCCGCAGCCGTGGCCATGGTTCTCCTCCTCGTGCTCGGCCTCGCCGGGGGGTGGATCCTCGCCGGCCGGATGCTCGCGCCGCTCACGCAGATCACCGCCGCCGCACGGACGGCGGGGAACGGATCGCTCTCCCACCGGATCCACATGGAAGGCCGGGAGGACGAGTTCCGTGAACTCGCGGACGCGTTCGACGCCATGCTCGAACAACTCGAGTCGCACGTCGCCGAGCAGCAGAGGTTCGCCGCGAACGCCTCGCACGAACTGCGCACCCCGCTGGCCATCTCCCAGACACTGCTCGACGTCGCCCGCAGAGACCCCACACGGGACCGTGACGAACTCCTCGAACGCCTCCAGGCTGTCAACACCCGCGCCATCGATCTCACCGAGGCCCTCCTCCTGCTCAGCCGCAGCGACCGCGGGAACGTCGCCCGCACGAGCGTCGACCTCTCCCTCCTCGCCGAGGAGGCCGCCGAAACCCTGCTCCCACTCGCCGAACAGCGCGGGATCACGCTCGACGTCACCGGCGGACCGACCCGGACCAGTGGCTCCGAAGAACTCCTGCTGCACATGGCGACCAACCTCGTCCAGAACGCGATCGTCCACAACCTCCCCAGCGGCGGCACCGTGACGGTCCACACCGAGACGCAGGACGACGCGAGCGTGCTGCGGGTCGAGAACAGCGGTCGTCCACTCCCCTCGGAACTGGTGCCGACCCTCACCGAGCCCTTCCAACGAGGAACGGAGCGCGCACGCACCGACGAACACGCCGGTGTCGGCCTCGGCCTCGCCATCGTGCAGAGCATCGTCCGCGCCCACGGCGGCGCCCTCGACCTCGTCGCCCGCCCCGGCGGTGGCCTCCTCGCCACGGTCCGCCTTCCCGGCGAGCGATAGGCATCGACGGGGCGTCGGTACGGCCTACGATCGGATGATGATCACTCCTGCCGTGCTCGACGCCGTGCCGACCTCGACCGCACCCGCCCTCGTGCTCCGCCCCTGGCACGTGGAGGACGTCGCGGCCTTGGTCGAGGTGTACCAGGATCCCGTGCTCCGCCGATGGACGATGACGAGGATGGAGTGCGAGGACGACGGCCTGAGGTGGGTGCAGGCGCAGGAGCGGGGCTGGTCGGCGGGCGTCCGGTTCGGCTTCGCCGTTCACGAAGCGGCGAGCGGCACAGCACCCTCGCGACTGGTGGGCAACGTGGTACTCAAGGAGGTCGCCCCCGGGAAGCCCTCCGCCGAGGTCGGTTACTGGACGGCAGCGCGGGCTCGCGGGCGGAGCGTGGCTCCCAGGGCCGTCGAAGCCCTCACCGCCTGGGCCCTGGAGACCTTCCGGGCCGACGGCCTGGAGCGCCTGGAACTGCTCCACCAGGTGGACAATCCGGCGTCCTGCCGCGTCGCGGTGAAATGCGGCTACGAGTTCGACCGGGCCCTCCCCGCAGCCCCGCCCGCCTACCCGCTCGACGGACACCTGCACATACGCCGCGCGCCCACCCGGTAGGGCGGGACCTCCCAGCGCCGTGCCCCACCGCAGCACCGACTCGCCACCGCCGCAGACGCCTCGCCCGCCAGAAGTCCCATGGGCAAGGCGTCTGCCGTCGTCTCAGGTCGTCAGCACTTCACCCAGTAGCCCGGGGAGGTCTCCTTGATGGTGCTGGAGGCCAGGACGTTCCACAGGCCGAGGTTCTGGTTCGAGCCGTTGGCGTAGGTGTAGCCGCCGGACTGGTGGGCTCGTCCTGCCTGCGTGTGGGCGTAGTTGGTGGCCGTCACGCACGCCGAGGATCCCGTCGTGGTCGCGTTGACCATGCCGGACCTGGCGCCGACGGTTCCGGAGGCGTCCACGGCGGCCACGGTGTAGCCGTAGCTCGTGCCCGCGGCCAGACCGGTGTCGGTGTAGGCGGCCGACGTGACCGGCGTGGTGCTGACCTTCGTGCCGTCGCGGTACACGTTGTAGGAAGCCGCGCCCGGGACGGAGTTCCAGGACAGCGAGGCGCTGGTCCCTGTCGTCGCGGTGACGGTCAGGCCGGTCGGAGCGGGCAGGGTGGCCGGGGGGTTCGCGGTTCCTGCGCCGAGCGCTCTGGCCATGTTCATCACGGCCGTCATCTGCGGGCCGGACTTCTGGGCGTAGTCGGCCGACTTGTATCCCCACCAGTCCCAGCAGCCGCGCGGGTTGCCGGTCATGGTGGTGGCCTGCGGGTAGAGGACGATCATGTCGTTGGTGTCGGCGTACTCGTTGAGGTAGGCCTTGTCCATGAGGGCGTTGCCGACGAGACCGAAGTCCTGGTAGCAGCCATGGAGGGTGACCATCAGCTTGCAGGACGCGCCGCTCTGGCAGGACTGCGGGACGTAGGCGAAGCCCTCGTTGCCCATGCTGATCGCGCCGGCGCTGCCGCCGGGGGCGTAGGTGCTCTGGCCGAACCGGACCAGTCTGCCGGTCAGGGCGGAGGAGGAGGCGGGGTTCACGCTGCCGAGCAGGTGCGTCAGCATCTCCTTCACCGGGTCGCCGCCGCAGTTGTTGACGTACGGCGAGCTGGTGGAGGTACACGAGTTGGGGCCGAGTGGGCTGACCCAGGCGTGGCCGGAGGACGACGTGTTGTCGTAGACCACGTCCGCGCCGAAGTCGCGGTAGTAGGTGGCGAGATCGTCGTTCACAGCCGCCTTGACGGTGTTGTCGTTGGTGCCGTGGAACAGCCACACCTTGTCGCCCGACATGTTGGCGACGGGGTCGACCTTGCCGGCCGTCGCCCGGTCCCGGGTCAACTGCTCCAGCTGAGCCGGGGTCTTGCGCGCCATGAGGGTGTCCATACAGGCGTACTGGGCCGTGTTGACACTGTTCTGCGCGCAGTCGTACGCGCCGGCCGAGAAGATGCCCGCACCCTCGAAGACGTCGGAGTAGGCGACGTGCATCTGGTTGGCCATGAACCCGCCGGACGAGAGCCCGCTGACGTAGGTCGAGCTGATGTCGTACTGCTGCAGGGAGCCCGGGGTCGGTGTCGGCACGGCCGCCGTCGCACCGCCGGCCGTCGTCGCGGCGATGCCGACGGCCGCCAGGGCGGCGACGAGGAGCTTTCTGATCTTCATTCGCATCTCCAGGTGGGGGTGAGGATGCCGACATCCTGATGAACGGCGGTGACTCCGGCCCACATGTCGTCCCACCACTTCCGCGGTCCGCGATGTGGCGCGCGTTGCCATAGATGCGAAGAGATCAGGCCTGCATCGTCAGTGGCCCGGCGTTCCGTGGGACAGCTGGTGGAGGCGGAGCGCCAGGTGGATCTCCAGGGCGCTCGCGGGGGTGTTCCAGTCGGGGCCGAGGAGCTGGGCGACGCGGTCGAGGCGCTGGACGACCGTGTTCACATGGACGTGGAGAGCGTCCTTGGCGCGGGCCAGGCTCGAACCCTGCTCGTAGTAGGCGTGCAGGGTGCGGACGAGTTCGGTGCCGCGCTCCGTGTCGTAGGCGAGGACGGGGCCGAGGACGCGGTCGACGTACGAGGCGATGTCGGCGCGGTCGCCGAGCAGGACGCCGATGAAGCCGAGCTCCGCGATGTCGGCTCCGCTGCCGGTGCGGCCGAGGGAGTGGAGCGCGGTGAGGCAGCGCTGGGCCTCGGCGTGGAGGTCGGCGTGCTGCTCGGGGCCGGTGCCTGGGCCCGCCGCGCCCACGGTGACCGGTGCGCCGATGATCCGGGCGAGGTCGGCGGCGAGGTCGCGGGCGAGGGTGCCGGGCCGGTCGCAGGGCGCGAGCAGGACGGTGTTGCCGTGCCGGGTGCCGGCCAGACCTCCGAGTCTGCAGGCGGTACGGGAGTTCTCCGCGGCGAGCCGGGGACGCAGGGCGGGTGCGCAGTCGAGGACGGCGACGGCATGGGGGCGGGCGAGGTCGAGGCCGAGGCGTCGGGCGCGCAGGGTGAGGCTGCCTCCGTCCCAGTGCGCCGAGGAGGCGGGGCCGGCGAGGAGGTCGTCGAGGAGTTCGCCACGTACGCGGTCCTCGGTCTCGGCGACCGAGCGGCGGATCAGGAGGAGCATGGCGGTGACGAGCGCCGCGCGTTCGAACAGCCGCCGGTCGGCTTCGGGGAGTTCCGCGCGTCCGGTCAGGACGATGCTGCCCAGGGGTTCGGCTCCGGCGAGGACGGCGCAGGTCCAGACGCCGTCGGCGTGGACCGCGCGGCCCTCGGTGTGCGAGGCGTCGAGGCTCGCGGGCGGGGGCGTCACCGGGTCGGTGCCGACGCGGGCCAGTTCGCTGCCGTCGGTGTCGTGGACGGCGACCCCGCCGCCGAGGAGCGCCGCGATCTCGGCCGCGACCTCGTCGGTGCCCGCGCCGCGCAGCACCAGCTTGGACAGCCGGTCGTGGGCGTCGGAGGCCTGGTGGAGGGCCTCGCTGTGGGCGTGGGCCCGCGCGTTGGCGGCTTCGAGCCGGGCGAGCGCGGTGCGGGTCTCCCCCAGTCGGCGGGTGCTGTCGATGGCGACGGCGGCGTGGTCGGCGAGTGAGGCGAGGAGGGCGATGGCGTCGGGGGTGAACTCGCGCGGGGTGCGGTCCGCCGCGAAGAGGACGCCGATGATCTCCTCGCCCAGGCGCAGGGGGACACCGAGGATGCCGCGCAGGCCTTCCTCGGACACGCCGTCGTCGATGGTGCCGGTGTGCCGGTAGCGGGGGTCTGCGTGGTAGTCCGTGCTGGCGTACGGGCGGGCGGTCTGCGCGACCAGGCCGCCCAGGCCCTCGCCCATCCCGAGCCGCAGCTGCTGGAAGGCCGCCGAGACGGAACCCTCGGTGACCCGCATGAACGTGTCGTGCGCGACCGGGTCGTTCAGTGTCAGATAGGCGACGTCCGACCCGAGCAGCGTCCGGGCCCGGCGGACGATGGCGCGCAGGACGGAGTCGAGGTCCCGGAGCCGGGCCAGATCTCCTGCGGTGTCGAACAACGCCACCAGCTCCGCCTCCCGGCGCCGGTACTGGTCGAGCACCCGCCGCACCGACAGCGCGACCTCGGTGGTCTCCTCGATCCATGCGACATCCGCCGGGACTGCCCCGACGGCCCGCGAGCGCGCGGGTTCGCGTGCGAGCTCCTGGGCGGGCGAGTCGGCGGCGAGAAGGTCGAACAGGCGGCGCGCGGCCGTCTCGGTGGGCGAAGGCGTTCGGGCATCGGCTCGACGACCGGCGGTCATGGGGCCTCCTCGCGGCCGTACGGGCAGGTGGTTCTGCGGGTGACGAGCCCGGTCGCCGTGATGCCCGGTCCGCCGTCGTCACGTCCATGACGACGACGGCCGGGCGGCCGGCGGGTGGGACGAAGCTAGGCGCGGTCGCCCGCGGTGACCACGGGCTCCGCCGCGGCCTCCTCGTCCCGGGAGCGGCTGAGGTCACGGCCGAGGGTCTCCCTGGTGACGGCCACCGTGATGGTGGTGATCACTGCCGCCGCACAGAGGTAGATGCTGATGGGCGTGGAGCTGCCGTAGTCCTTCAGGAGTTCGACCGCGATGATCGGGGCGAGGGCGCCGGCGATGATGGAGGCGAGCTGGGAGCCCATGGAGGCGCCGGAGTAGCGGACCTTGGTGTCGAACATCTCGGAGATGAACGCGGCCTGCGGCCCGTACATCGCGCCGTGCAGCAGCAGGCCGGCGGTGACGGCCAGGGTGATGACCACGAACGACTTCGAGTCGACGAGGCCGAAGAAGACGAAGGCCCAGAACGCCATGCCCGCGGAACCGACCAGGGTCACCGGGCGCCGGCCTATCCGGTCGGAGAGCGCGCCCCACATCGGGATGGTGACGAAGTGGACGGCAGAGCCGATGAGGACGGCGTTCAGCGCGGTGCTCTTCGGCAGCTCCAGGTGCACGGTGACGTACACGAGGAGGAAGGAGGTGAGGATGTAGTACGAGATGTTCTCGCCGAAGCGGGTGCCGATGGCCGACAGCACCTCGCGCCAGCTGCGCCGGAACACCTCGACGACCGGAGCCTCCTCCTTGACGCCCGCGGCGGCGGCCGCCTCGGCCTTCGCCTGGGCCTCCAGGAACACCGGGGACTCGGAGACCGAGACGCGGATCCACAGACCGATCAGCACGAGGAGACCGGACAGCAGGAACGGGATCCGCCAGCCCCAGGCCTGGAAGTCGGCCTCCGACTGGACGGCGGCCAGCAGCGCCAGGACACCGGTGGCGAGCAGGTTGCCGCCGGGGGCACCGGCCTGTGGCCACGAGGCCCAGAAGCCGCGGTGCTTGTCGCCGCCGTGCTCGGAGACGATGAGGACGGCCCCGCCCCACTCGCCGCCCAGGGCGAAGCCCTGGACCAGCCGCAGCACGGTGAGCAGGATCGGCGCCCAGACGCCGATGTTCTCGTAGGTGGGCAGCAGGCCCATCGCGAAGGTGGCGCCGCCCATCATCAGGAGGCTCAGCACCAGGAGCTTCTTGCGCCCGATCTTGTCCCCGAAGTGCCCGAAGACGATGCCGCCGAGCGGCCGGGCGGCGAATCCGATGGCGTACGTGATGAAGGCGATCAGCGTGCCCACGAGGGGGTCGGCGCTGGGGAAGAACAGGGTGTTGAAGACGAGCGCGGCGGCGGAGCCGTAGAGGAAGAAGTCGTACCACTCGATGGTCGTGCCGATCAGGCTCGCTCCGACGATGCGGCCGATGCCGCTTCTCGGCTGGGTGGTGGTGTCAGACATGGATTCACCGGTTTCACGAACGGACGGGACGGGGGTGGAACGCAAAAAAAAGGGGGGCGGGAGCGGGTCAGCTCGCGGTCCAGCCGCCGTCGAGCGGCAGGGAGGCACCTGTCAGGTAGCCGGAGTGCGGACCGCACAGCCAGAGCACGGCCGCGGCGACCTCGTCGGCCTCCAGGAGCCGCTTGACCGGCGAGCGGGCCAGCATCACGTTGGTCAGGACGTCGCCCTCGCTGATGCCGTGGGCCACGGCCTGGTCGCGGACCTGGCCTTCGACCAGCGGGGTACGGACGTACCCGGGGTTCACGCAGTTGCTGGTGACGCCGTGCGGGGCGCCTTCGATCGCGGCGACCTTGCTCAGCCCCTCCAGGGCGTGCTTGGCGGTGACGTACGCGGACTTGAAGGCGCTCGCTCGCAGGCCGTGGACGCTGGAGACGTTGACGACGCGGCCCCACCCGCGGGCGTACATGTGCGGCAGTGACCGCCGCATGAGCAGGAACGGGGCGGTGACCATCACCTTCTGGATGAGCTCGAACCGGTCCGGCGGGAACTCCGTGAGCGGGGCGACGTGCTGGAGGCCGGCGTTGTTGACGAGGATGTCGATCTCGGTGGGCAGGAGGTCGATGGCGCCCGGGTCGGCGAGGTCGGCGACCTGCGCCTCGCCGCCGGCGATCTCGGCGACGGCCTTCGCCGCGTCGGCGTCCCTGTCGACCACGTGGACGAAGGCCCCTGCCTGTGCCAGAGCGAGGACGCAGGCCCGGCCGATGCCGCTGCCGCCGCCCGTCACCATTGCGGTGCGCCCGCTCAGCTCGGTCGCGGCCGCAGGTGACGGCAGCCGGTCCGGGGTGGGAAATGTGTTCGTCATGGCCGGAAACAGTAGGGAGACCGCGAGATCTGACCCATGGATGCGACCGCCATAAAGCCAGGCAGATCAATGGTGTGGAACACCATAGGAGGACGACACGCGAAGGCTCTGGGCAGGGCGGGGCACGGCGCGGGGCAGGGCAGGACCGGGCAGCCGTTGGGGGGGTAGCGGTCAGGGCCGAGCACCGGCGGGCTTGCCCGCGTCCAGGGAGCAGGTGTTCGCCAGGGTCACGGAGTCCTGGCCGGCGGGCAGGGGGACGGTTCCCGAGGCGGGCGGCCGGTACCCCTTCCTGAGCCAGTCCTCCAGGGCCGTGAAGGCCGTGCGGTGGCACGGCGTGAGCGGCCTCAGCCTGTCCGGGAACGCGTCGACGAGCGAGTCGGCATGGGTGCCGCCCTCGATGCGGTAGTAGCGGTGCAGCCCACCGAGGCCCGCCTCACGCACCATCCGTGCGTACACATCGGAGTCCTGGCCGATGGGCAGCAGGGCGTCGAGGGTGCCGTGCAGGGTCATCAGGGGCTTGCCGATGCGTCCGGTCAGGGCGATCCGCTCCACCGCCCGCCGGACCTCGTCGGGGCGGCTCGCGTAGTCGTAGTCGGCGTCACAGCCGGGTGTGCCCGTGGCGCAGTACGGGGTCCCCGCCTCGGCCGCCCCGTCGTACCCCGGGTCCAGCTCCTCGCGGTAGATGCGCTGGGTGAGGTCCCAGTAGACCTTGTGGTGGTACGGCCAAAGGAACTCCGACCCGGCGGGGAACCCCGCGGCGTGCATCTCCTCGCGTGCCTCCTCCGCGCCCTCGCCGCCGGCGGCGTGCACGGGGTAGGCGCGCAGGGTCCGGGGCAGGAAGTCCAGCAGGTTGGGGCCGTCGGCCCGCCAGAGGGTGCCCTCCCAGTCGACTCCCCCGTCGTAGAGGTCGGGGTGGTTCTCCAGCTGCCATCGCACGAGGTAGCCGCCGTTGGACATGCCGGTGACCAGGGTGCGGGCCGGCGGGCGGTGGTATCGCTGGGCGATCGTGGCGCGGGCCGCACGCGTGAGCTGGGTGACCCGGTCGTTCCACTCGACGACGGCGTCGCCCGGCGCGTTGCCGTCCCGGTGGAAGGCGAGGCCGGTGTTGCCCTTGTCGGTGGCGGCGTACGCGTATCCGCGGGCGAGCACCCAGTCGGCGATGGCCCGGTCGTTGGCGTACTGCTCCCGGTTTCCGGGGGTGCCGGCGATCACCAGGCCGCCGTTCCACCGGTCGGGCATGCGGATGACGAACTGGGCGTCGTGCTGCCACCCGTGGTTGGTGTTGGTGGTGGAGCTGTCGGGGAAGTAGCCGTCGATCTGGATGCCGGGCACTCCGGTGGGGACGGCCAGGTCCTTGGAGGTGAGCCCGGCCCAGTCGGCCGGGTCGGTGTGGCCGGAGGCGACCGTGCCGGCCGTGGTCAGCTCGTCGAGGCAAGCGGCCTGCTGGTGTTCGGCGCCCGGTACCCGGAGGTGGGCCAGGCGTGCGCAGTGGCCACCGGGGGCGGACGGTGCGGCCGTGTCCGTGGGCGTCGCCGTGGCGGGGGCGGTGGTGAGGGTGAGTGCGGCCAGGGCGAGTGCCGCAGGCGCGCCCCGCCGCCAAAGGCGTGGCGAGGAGCGGAAGGTGGGACGACGCATCGATGTGCCTCCGAGCTCGTGGGATGGGGTCTCGCGGGAGGCTATGCGGCTGATCGGCCGCCAGACATGGCTGTGCGACCCACCATCCGCAGCCCGGTGATGGGCTTCGACACCACCCTCGCCGGATGGCCGAAAGGCGCGCATGTTCGCCACCCCCACCTGCACACGCAGCCGCACGCGCCCCCGTCCAGGAGACGCGGAGGCAGCGGTGACCGACACATCGGAGGGGGGCGGCATGGGGATCACAGCCATGGTTGCGCCCTCCGCCGCTGCCTAGGCTCCGTGCTCGTCGCTGGTACCGGCACCGGCTCTGACCAGCGAGGTCATCCGGCTGCCCGAGGGAAGGGATCCTCATGGGTCTGGACAAAACGGTCGCGAGCGCGGCGGAGGCGGTGGCGGACATCCCCGACGGGGCTGCACTCGCCGTGGGCGGCTTCGGGCTGTGCGGGATCCCGGGGACGCTGATCGACGCGCTGTGGCAGCGCGGAACGGGAGGCCTCCGGGTCGTCTCGAACAACTGCGGTGTGGACGACTGGGGCCTCGGCCTCCTGCTCGCCGCCGGCCGGATCACCCGGATGACCAGCTCGTACGTGGGCGAGAACAAGGAGTTCGCCCGGCAGTACCTCAGCGGGGAGCTGGAGGTCGAACTCGTCCCGCAGGGCACGCTGGCGGAGCGGCTGCGGGCCGGCGGCGCGGGCATCCCCGCCTTCTACACCCCCGCGGGCACCGGCACCCAGGTCGGCGAGGGCGGGCTGCCCTGGCGCTACGCCGCCGACGGCTCGGTCGCCGTCGCCTCGCCGCCGAAGGAGACCCGGGAGTTCGACGGGCGTCCGTACCTGCTGGAGGAGGGCATCACCACCGACTTCGCGCTGGTCCGGGCGACCATCGGGGACCGGCACGGCAATCTCGTCTTCCGCTCCTCGGCCCGCAACTTCAACCCGCTGGCCGCCATGGCCGGACGCATCACGATCGCCGAGGTCGACCACCTCGTCGAACCGGGCGAGCTCGACCCCGACGAGGTCCACCTCCCCGGCATCTTCGTCCAGCGCGTGGTCCGGGTGGCGCCCGGCGACCCCGCCGCCGAGCGGCGCATCGAGCGCCGGACCGTACGACAGGAAGGCAGCGCCTGATGGCCCTCACCCGCGAGCAGATGGCGGCCCGTGCCGCCCTGGAACTGACCGACGGCAGCTACGTCAACCTCGGCATCGGGCTCCCGACGCTCATCCCCAACCACCTCCCGCCGGGCGTCGAGGTCGTGCTCCAGTCCGAGAACGGCATCCTCGGCGTCGGCCCGTACCCCACCGAGGACGAACTCGACGCCGACCTCGTCAACGCCGGCAAGGAGACCGTCACGACGCTCCCCGGCGCCTCGTTCTTCGACTCGGCCCTCTCCTTCGGGATGATCCGCGGCGGCCACATCGACGCGGCGGTCCTCGGCGGCATGCAGGTCTCCGCCGCGGGCGACCTCGCCAACTGGATGATCCCCGGCAGGATGGTGAAGGGCATGGGCGGGGCCATGGACCTCGTCCACGGCGCCGGACGGGTCATCGTCCTCATGGAGCACACAGCCAAGGACGGCACCCCCAAGCTCGTCGGCACCTGCGATCTGCCCCTGACCGGCCGAGGTGTCGTCCAGCGCGTCATCACCGACCTCGCCGTCGTCGACATCACCGCCGACGGGTTCGTCCTGGCCGAGCTCGCCCCCGACGTCACCGTCGAGCAGGTCGTCGCGGCCACCGCGGCACCGCTGCGGGTCCCGCAGGGGGTCGGGCCGACGTCCTGAGTTCTTCCGCCGGTCCGATGTCCCGGACAGCCGTCGGACCGGCGGAAGAGGGGTTCGATGCGTCCACCGCGCCACCGATACGCTCTTCATGATCAATGTGCGAAGGTCGGAAGAGAAGGCAGGGGAATGGATCTCGCCGAGAAGACGGTGGTGGTCACCGGGGCCGGGCGTGGGTTCGGGAGGGCGTTCGCGTTGCACGCGGGCCGGTTGGGTGCGCGCCTGTTCGTCTCCGCTCGCACGTCGGCTGCCGCCGGGAAGGTGGCCGACGAGGTAGCGGCCGACAGCGGTGCGCACGTGGACGCGTTCGCCTGTGATCTGGCTGATCCGGCCACGGTACGGGGCTTCGCGGAGGGGGTCGCCACCCATACCGGCCAGGTGGATGTGCTGATCAACAACGGCGCCCCGTACCTGCAGGGCCCTGACTTGTGGGACGCCGACGACGAAGCGATCGCCGACACCGTCGCGGCCGGAGCCACCGGCACCCTTCTGGCGGTCAAGCACTTCCTCCCCCTGCTGCGCGCTTCTCAGGGTGCCGACATCGTCAACCTGGTCTCCTCAGCCGCGGAAGCCCTGAACTACCGGTCCCAGGCGCATCCTGCGTTCTACTCGGCCAAGGCCGCCCAGGCCGGCTTCGCCGACGTCCTGTCCCATCGGCTCCGCCCCGAGGGCATCAGGGTCATCTCGCTCTACCCGCCGGATTTCACGTACGGCGATCCGCTCCACTCCAGCTGGGAGCATGCCTCGCGGACCGCGGACGACCCGTTGACCGCCCGATCCGTCCTGGACTGCGTCCTTTTCGCGATCGGTCAACCACGAGACTGCTTCATCCGTTCCTTCCACTTCGAGCAGCTGTAGGCCCCACACACTCGGGACGTCAGGACCGGCGGTAGAGCTGGACGG
Organism: Streptomyces venezuelae; assembly: GCF_008642375.1. Taxonomy (NCBI): domain Bacteria; kingdom Bacillati; phylum Actinomycetota; class Actinomycetes; order Kitasatosporales; family Streptomycetaceae; genus Streptomyces; species Streptomyces venezuelae. The sequence continues at coordinate 303,087 of NZ_CP029194.1, forward strand.
TGCATTCCTGCCCCATGGCGATGGTCCGTCCGTCAGGGCTGAGGGCCACCGTTTCGGCCCTGGCCATCTCCGTCACGGTCTGCAGTTCGGTACGGGTCTCGGGGTCCCACAGCTGGCGGCTGGAGCCGGCCGTGACCAGCAGCGTCCCGTCGTCGCTGAACGCGGAAGAGCACTTCCTCGACCGCCACTTCGCGGTCGAGCACCTCGTCATGGGCGCGCCACACGCGTCCCATTACCGCCACGCGGGTACCGTGCTACCCGCCGTACTCCCAGGCTTCCTCGACGGCTGGCCCTGCGGCATCTCTCTTCAGCAGCCGCGAGGCGATGGCTCCTTCGTCGCGGCCGAATTCCTCCGAGAGTTCGCGCAGGAGACACCCTGGGCGCAGCGTTCGGCGAGCCTTCGCTCGTCTCCGGGTGCCCACGGCTTGTACGCGTTGGGATACACGCGCCGCTTCTCCTCCACGGTGTACGCCTTGGGCTCTTCCGGTTCGGGTGCGGTGCGTGCGACCTCGAGCTTCACGGTCGTCGGCGCGTCCCGCGCCGCACCGGGGGCTGTGGGCACGTGCCGGTAGGCCGGAGACAGCGGTTCGTGCACGCGCCTGAGGCCCCGGGACCCGCGGCTGCGTCACGGTTCCGCCGACGGTGAAGTCCTGCCCGGGCGACCTCGTCGATCACTACAGTCCGATCTCATGACGACGGCCACCACTCGCACGATCACCACGCACACGGTCACCTATCCGGCCGACGGACTGACGATGGTCAGCCACCTCGCGCTGCCCGCCGGCACCGACCGTCGGCCCGCAGTGCTCATCGGACCCGAAGGGCCGGGCCTCAACGACTTCCAGCGCCGCAGGGCCGACGCCCTCGCCGAACTGGGGTACGTGGCCCTGGCCTTCGACATCAACGGCGGACGCTGGTTCACCGACCCGCAGGAGATGCTGGCGCACACGACCCCGCTGCTCGCCGATCCCGGCCGGATGCGGGACATCGGAACCGCCGCACTCGACGCGCTGCGCGCCGAACCCCGGACCGACCCCGGCCGGATCGCCGGCATCGGCTACGGCACCGGAGGCGCGATCGTTCTGGAGCTCGGGCGCGCCGGCGTCGACCTGCGGGCGATCGGGACGGTCAACGCGCTCACGACGGGCCGACCGGGCGAGGCGGAGCACATCCGTTGTCCCGTGTGGGCCGGGGTCGGGTCGGAAGACCCGATCATGCCGCCGGCGCAACGGGACGCGTTCACCGCCGAGATGCAGGCCGCGGGTGTCGACTGGCGCCTGGCGGTCTACGGCGGGGCCCTGCACGCCTTCCACCACCCTCCCGTCGACCAGAAGGTGCTGCCCGGCATCGGCCACCACCCGCGACACGCGCAGCGGGCCTGGCGCGACATCGTGGACCTGCTCACGGAATGCGTTCCCCTCGCGGAATGAGCCAGGCGGGCGAAGGCGCGGTCGATACGGCGCCGTACGCCTCCTCTGTTCGCTTGCCTGAACGCGCCAGGCCACGAACTACTGTTTCGAGCATGATCGAACACGATGCCCTCACCGCCACCCGCGATGCCTATGACGCCGCCGCCACCACCTATGCGGAACTGTTCCGCGACTCGTTGCGTGACAGCCCGCTCGACCGGGCGATCCTGGGCGTCCTCGCCGAGGCGGTGAGGGCGGGCGGGGGCGGCCGGGTCGCGGACCTGGGGTGCGGGCCTGGGCATGTCACCGCCTATCTGGACGGGCTCGGGCTTGCGGCGTTCGGTGTCGACGCCTCCCCCGCGATGATCGAGTTGGCTCGGCAGGCCTATCCGGGCCTGCGGTTCGACGTGGGCTCGATGGGGGCGTCGGGGATCGCCGACGGCGCGCTGGGCGGCGTACTCTCGCGTTGGTCCGTCATCCACACCCCGCCGGGGGAACTCCCGTCCATCCTGGCGGAGTTCCATCGGGTGCTGGCGCCCGGCGGGCACCTTCTGATCGGCTTCTCGGCGAGCGATGATCCGTCCCACCCGACGCAGGTCTTCGATCACGCCGTCGCGCCGGCGTATCGGTGGTGGCCCGATCATCTCGCCGCGCTGCTGCGCGAGTCCGGACTGGCCGAGGTGGCCCGGACGGTTCGCGAGCCTCAGCCCACGGACCGACGGCAGTTCAAGGAGATCCACCTCCTCGCGCGCAAGGACTGATCGCTCTCCTGCCCTCATCCCCGCCCCGCCGGGACCGCCTCCCCGGCGGGGGTGCGCCGTACCTCCCAGGGAGTAGTCGGTGGCTTGTGCCGCCCCCGGCAGTAGTCCTCACCTCGGCCTTCGGCGCGATGAATCGCCCTTCTCCGAGCGGGAGTCTGGGATCGACCTGCTGAGGAACTGCGGAGGGAGATACCCGATGGAAGGGCGCAAGAGAATCGTCGGCTGGGGGGTGCTGGCGCTGTGGGTGATCGTGATCGCTCTCGCCGCGCCCCTCGCCGGCAGGCTCGGTGACGTACAGCGGGACCGGGCTGTCGACTACCTTCCGGCGAGCGCCGACTCGACCCAGGTCGCGAAGATCACCGAGCAGATGCCCGGCGGGGACTCCACCGACCTCGTCCTCGTCTACCACCGGGACGGCGGACTGACCGCCGCCGACCGCGCGACCGCCGCCCGGGAGGTGGCGGAGGTCGCCGCCGGGCATGCGCTCTCCTCGCCCCCGCGTCCGGTGCCTTCCGAGGACGGGACGACCCTGTTGTACGCGGTGTCCAGCACGGAGCCCGGTACGGACGAGGTGGCCAGGGACGCGTTCGTGCACGACGTCCGCGAGAAGGTGAGCGGCGAGGTCGGCGGGCCCGGTGCTCTGGCCACGGACGCGAGTGAGGTGTACGGGTCGCTCGACGGGCCGCTGCTCTACACGACCGTCGCCGTCGTCGCGGTCCTTCTGATCGTCATCTACCGCAGTCCGTTCCTCTGGCTCGTGCCGCTGGTCGTCGCCGGGGTCGCCGACTTCCTGTCGATGGCCGTCACCTACGCCCTGCACCAGGGCTTCGACATCAGCGTCTCCGGCCAGAGCACCGGGGTGATGACGATCCTCGTCTTCGGTGCGGGCACCGACTACGCGCTGCTGCTGGTGTCCCGCTACCGCGAGGAACTGCGCCGGATCCCGCGCCCGTACGACGCCATGACCGCGGCCCTGCGCGGCTGCGGGCCCGCCGTCCTCGCGTCCTCGGGGACCGTGGCACTGGGCATGCTCTGTCTGCTGGCCGCCGACATGAACAGCAGCCGAGGCATGGGGCCCACGGCCGCCGTCGGTGTGCTGTGCGCGCTCGTCGCGATGCTGACGCTGCTGCCGGCTCTCCTCGTCGTGCTGGGGCGGCGGGTGTTCTGGCCCCTGATCCCCGCGTACGGCAGCGAGCCGAAGGCCGCGCGCCGTTCCCTCTTCGCCGCCATGGGCTCCTCCGCCGGCCGGCGCCCCCTGCCCGTCCTGCTCGCCGGTGCCGCCGCGCTCGCGGCCCTGGCCCTCGGTGTGCTGAACCTGCCGGGGAACCTCAAGCAGGAGGACTCCTTCAGCTCCACGCCGGAGTCGGTCGCCGCGATGAAGACGCTGGCCGCCGCGTACCCGCAGATGGGCACCCAGCCCATCACGGTCATCGCCCGGGACGCCGCTTCCGGCGGGGTGCTGGAGCGTGCGCGGGCCACCGAGGGCGTCGCGCGGGTCGAACGCGGCCGCAGCGGCGGGGGTTGGAGCGAGATCTCCGTCGTCGCGGCGCACGCGCCGCAGTCCGCGGGCGAGACCGCGACCATCAGGGAGCTGCGTTCGACGCTCGGTGACGGGGCGTACGTGGGCGGGCCCAGCGCCGAGCAGCTCGACATGGCCGACACGAGTGCCGAGGACCGGAGGATCGTCGTACCGCTCGTCCTCGTCGTGGTGCTGATCGTGCTCATCGTGCTGCTGCGCAGTCTCGTCGCGCCGCTGATCCTGGTCGCCGCGGTCGTCGCGGTCTGGGGCGCGGCCCTCGGCATCGGCGGTCTCGTCTTCGAGTGGCTCTTCGGCTTCGAGGGCACCGATACGGGTCTGGCGCTGCTCTCCTTCGTCTTCCTCGTCGCCCTCGGCGTCGACTACGGCATCTTCCTGATGCACCGGATGCGCGAGGAATGCCTGAACGGTCTGGAACCGGGGCCCGCCGCCCTCGCCGCGCTGCGCACGACCGGCGGGGTCATCGCCTCGGCGGGACTCGTGCTCGCCGCCACCTTCGCGGTCCTGGTCAACATGCCGATGGTCCAGCTGGCCGAGCTCGGCTTCGTCATCGCGGTCGGTGTCCTCCTCGACACCTTCCTGGTCCGTACGTATCTCGTGACCAGTGCGAGCGTGCTCCTCGGACGCAGGGTGTGGTGGCCGGGTCCGTTGGCCAAGAATCCCGTGTCAACGGCCCGTTCGGAATCCGAGCGACTGCCCGTAGGGGTCTGATCAGGGGCGGGTGGGGGCTCCCCCGGACAGTCAGGAGCCCCCGCCCTCCGGGAGGATGGACACCATGGACTTCGCAGCGGCTTTCACCCGTGACCCGCAGGCCGCTCCGTACCCGGTGCGGTGCGACGCGACGGCCGCCGCTGCCTTCGCGGTGCTCGCGGCCGTCCTCGCGCTCACCGTCGACGACGGCCGCCGCCCGGACCTCCTCGGCTGGGCGCTGCTGCTCGCCGCGCACGTGCCGCTGGCCTGGCGGCGCAAGGCGCCCATGCCGGTACTCCTCGCCGTGGTGGCCTGCGTCGCCCCGTACCACGCGCTCGACTACATGCATCTGGCGCCGATACCCGCCTCCATGACCGCGCTGTACACGGTCGCGTCCACCGGCCGGCCGCGGCGGACCGTCCTGGTGGGGCTCACCGTCACCTCCGTGACGCTCACGATCCAACTCCTGGTCAATCCGCACGAGATGGTGGAGCTGCTCAGAGTCTCCGGCTGGGTGATCGCGATGCTCGTCTTCGGCGCGAGCATCCGGCTCTACCGGCAGCTGGTGGCCGGCGTGATGGATCGGGCAGAGCGGGAGGCGGAGCAGAAGGTCGTCGAGGAACGGCTGCGCATCGCCAGAGACCTCCACGACCTCCTCGCCCACTCCATCACCCTCATCGGCGTGCAGACGTCGGTCGCCGCGCACGTGCTGGTCGCCGACCCGGACCGGCTCGACCGGGAGGCGCTCGCCCGGGCGCTCGACGAGATCGCCGAGACCTGCCGGGACGCGCGCGCCGAAGTCCGTACGACCCTGGACGTGCTGCGGGCCGCCCCGGAGGGCCCGCTGCCCGACCTGGCGTCCTTGCCCGATCTCGTCCGGACCTCCGGCGCCGATCTGGCGGTGAGGACGGGGACGGCGAAGGTTCCCGCGGCGGTCGGGGCGGCGGCGTACAGGATCGTGCAGGAGTCGCTGACGAACGCCGTGCGGCACGGGGGCGGCCGGGGAGCCGATGTGCGGGTCGATGTCGCCCTGGTGGACGATGAGTTGACGGTGCGTGTGACCAATGGGGGTGGCGGTGTGGGTCTTCATGCTGCGGGGCCGGCAGGTGGCGCCGGGTACGGGATTCTCGGGATGCGGGAGCGGGCCAGAAGCGTCGGTGGCACCTTGAGCGCGGGTCCGCGCGAAGGCGGGGGTTTCGAGGTGTCGGCGCGACTGCCGCTCGCGGTGCGGGAGGTGAGGGTGTGATCCGGGTCCTGCTCGCGGACGACCAGCATCTCGTACGGGCGTCCTTCGCGATGCTCGTCGAGTCGGCGCCGGACATGGAGGTCGTGGGACAGGCAGCCAACGGCAAGGAGGCGGTGGAGCTGGCCCGTTCGGCGCGGGCCGACGTGGTGGTGATGGACGTCCGGATGCCCGAGCTCGACGGCATCGGCGCGACCCGGTTGATCGCCGCCGATGAGGACCTGGCCGGCGTGAAGGTGCTGGTCCTGACGACGTACGACACGGACGAGCACGTCATGGAGGCGTTGCGGGCGGGCGCTTCGGGATTCGCGGTCAAGGACATCCGTCCGGCCGAACTCCTCGCCGCGATACGTACGGTGGCGGCCGGGGAGGCTCTGTTGTCGCCCGGGCCGACGTCCCTGCTCATCGCCCGGGCCCTGGCACTCCCTCCGGCCCCGGCGACGGGCGGGCCGGAGGGCCTGTCGGACCGCGAGCGCGAGGTTCTGACGCTGGTGGGCCGGGGGCTGAACAACACGGAGATCGCCGAAGCGCTGGGGCTCTCGCCGCTCACCGCCAAGACGCATGTCAGCCGGATCATGGGAAAGCTGGCGGCGCGGGACCGCGCCCAACTGGTCATCGTCGCCTACGAGTCGGGGCTGGTGGTCCCTGGTCGATAAAGCCCGGCACAACAAACCGCATGAGCGGTTTGAAATGACGGTCGCGGTCCCCGGGCTCCCGTCACGGCGCCTGGCGGAGGCGGTCAGGCGGTGATGCCGCAAGGGACGGAGCCGGCCGCCTCGGCACGCCCGGTGGGCGTGCCGGCGTAGAGGTGGGCGGCACGGGCGGCGGAGATCTCCAGGCGGGACAGGACGGCGGGGGTCGCGACGGCCGCCAGGAGGAGCCGGAGGAGCAGGGCCGTCTCGCCCGGCAGGTCGTACGTGCCGGGGAGGCCTTCGGTCACCACCCGGACGCCGGTCCAGGTGGACACGATCATGCGGCCGACCTCTTCCTCGTCGGTGTGCGCGAGAACCTCGCCCCGCGCCTTGGCCTCTCTGAGGAGGTCGGCCATCAGCCCGGCCCATTCGGGCCAGGCGGTGCCGAATCGGCGGCGCGTCCGGGGGTCGACCGCCATCCGCAGGGCCGCGCTGAGCATCGGCTCCCGGGGAAGCCGGTAGGCCAGGAGCAGCATGGCGTCGGCCAGTTCCTGCAGTTTGAGGGCGTGCGGACGGACACCTCCGGTGGGGACGGCGGCGGCCAGGACCCCGCGCGCCAGGTCGCCCTTGGAGGGGAAGTGGAAGTACAGGGCCCCCTTGGTGACTTCGGCCCGTTCCAGGATCTCGGCGATGGTCGTCGACTCGTAGCCGTGCTCGTCGAATGTCGCGGCCGCAGCCTCCAGGATGACCCTCCGGGTACGGATCGCCCGCTCCTGCTGCGCCACAGCCACTCCTCGCCTCGCGTGATTCCGGCACCATCAAAATAGACCGCTTGCGCGGTATCTTATCCGGGAGTCAGGCGCCGGCCCCCTCGCTCGGGCCGATCCGGCGCGATCCGGCTCGATCCGATTCACTCCGGCTCGATCCGGCGGCTCCGCCGCACCGGTATCGCCCTCAGGAGGGGGCCCGTTCCGCCGTGCAGGCCGCGGGGTCAGCGGCCGTCCCCGTCCGTCCAGATGCGGCTCTTGAGGTCCGAGCCACGGACCACCTGCACCCGCCAGGGATCGATGCGGAGCACGTGGTAGCCGGGGTCGTCGGGGCCGCCGCGCCAGTAGCCGATCGGGTCGTAGCCCACGCCCGCGGGACTCCCCTGGCGGTAGAGGTCCCATGCGTGCTGCCGGGATTCCGGGCCCGTGGCCCATGTGGAGATGCTGTCGATGAACACCGCGTTCTGGCGGGGGTTCCAGTACGAGTAGGTCGTATGCGGGTTGCGGGCCAGGTGAGCCGTCTTGACGGGTGTCTTGTAGACCGCCAGCCAGCCGACCGGCTTTCCGTCGACCATTTCCCAGACGGGGAGAAGCACACGGGCTCTGGGACGGGATTTCCTGTCCACCGTGATCATGGTGGCGTAGACGATGTCCTGGATGTAGGCGAAGAATTTCTCCTCGATTTCCGAGAAGGATTCCACCGTGGCGGCAGGCATGTCGGTTCCTTTCGGGAGGGTGATCAGCGCGACGCGCTGACGGGTTCACTCTTCTCGGGAGCCTGGGTGAGCACGGGGCCGGTGGCGTCGTCCCCCGCCGCTGCTCTGCCGCGCAGGCCGAAGGCGCTGATGACGGCGGCGGCGAGGGCGGCGACCAGCGGCACGACCAGGGCGGCTCGGTAGCCGTCGAGGAGGGCGGCCGGGGACGTACCGTCCGTCGCCGCGATGTTGACGGCGGCGACGAAGGACAGGCCGAGGGCGGCACCGAACTGGAAGGACGTGTACAGCAGGCCGCCGGCGACCCCCTGCTCCTCCTCCGCGACGCCGTCGGTGGCCAGGATGGTGAGCGGCCCGTAGGCCAGGGAGAAGGCCAGGCCCAGGATGATGAGGCTCGGGAACATCGCCCCGTACGTCCAGTCCGCGCCGATCGGCAGGAACAGGGCGTAGGAGAGGGCCGCGAGGAGCAGGCCTCCGAAGATCACCCGGGCGTTGCCGAACCGGGCCACGAGCCGCGGGGTGAGTGTGGGAGAGAGGATCGCGTCCACGCCGATGACGATGAGGGCGAAGCTGGTCTGCAGGGTCGACCAGCCGCGCAGCTCCTGGAGGTAGAGCACCGCGATGAACTGGAAGCCGAAGAAGCCCGCGGCGAAGAGCATGCCGGCCAGGTTCGCGCGGACCAGTGAGCCGCTGCGGAACATCCCCAGGCGTACCAGCGGCGAGGCCGACCTGCGCTCGATCGCGACGAACACGAGGAACAGGGCGAGGCTCGCCCCGATGGTGGCCGCCGTCCAGGCCACGGAGACGTGCGCGGCTCGCTCGACGCCGAAGACGAGGAGCAGGATGGCACCGGTGACGCTGAGCGCGCCGGCCAGGTCGACGCTCTGCCCCGCACGGTCCGGGCGCGGGGACTTCGGGATGAGGACGACCGCCGCGACAAGGATGAGAAGCGTGAGGATGACGGGGGCGAAGAACACCCAGCGCCAGTCCACGGCGGCCAGCAGCCCGCCGACGACCAGACCGATGGAGAAGCCGCCTGCTGCGGTACCGGAGTAGACCAGGAGGGCCTTGTTGCGCTGCGTCCCCTCCTCGAAGCTCGTGGTGATGATGGACAGGCCCGCCGGAGTCATGAACGCGGCCGCCACACCCGTCACGAAGCGGGCGACGATGAGCATCCAGCCCTCCGTGGCGAAACCGCCCAGGCCGGAGAAGAGCAGGAAGACGACGAGCCAGAACACGAACATCCTGCGGCGTCCGAAGAGGTCGGCGGCCCGGCCGCCGAGCAGCATGAACCCGCCGTAGCCGAGCACATAGGCGCTCATGACCCACTGGAGCATGCCCGTGGACATCTCCAGGTCCTCGCGGATCGCGGGCAGGGCCACGTTGAGCATGGCCACGTCGATGCCTTCGAGGAAGATCGCACCGCAGAGCACGAACAGCACGCCCCATGTGCGGCCTGTCATGCGTCCGGTGTCGGCGCCCGAAGGCAATGGCGATGTGGACACTGAATTGTCTCCTTGTAAGCGAACGGATATTTCCGGGGAGCCGCCCGTATTCCGGTCAGGCGGAAAGGGGAGTCCCTTGCGGTGATGGTGAGAGCCACGTTCCGCGCCCTCTTTCCCCACTACGGGAATCATGGGGCGACGCCGGGAAACGCGGAAGAACGCACTTTGAAGTCACCCAGGCACTTCGAAGGAACCAAGGAGGAGGGCGGCCTGCGGGCGGCTCCTCCCCGGGTCCGTAAAAAGTTCGGCCGGTGGTGTCGAGAACCCGCGGCCTGCTCCGTCCCCGTGGTGGAGGCGGCCACAATGGGCCGCACCGGACCGAGGAGAGACACCATGGCCAAGTACCTGCTGCTCAAGCACTACCGCGGCGCCCCTACCCCCTCCAACGACGTGCCCATGGACCGGTGGACACCGCAGGAGATCTCCGACCACGTGCAGTACATGCACGACTTCGCGGCCCGGCTCGAGAAGACCGGCGAGTTCGTCGACGGCCAGGCGCTCGCGCCCGAAGGGACCTTCGTGCGCTACGACGGCAAGGGCCGCCCGCCCGTCACCGACGGCCCGTTCGCCGAGACCAAGGACCTGATCGCCGGCTGGATGGTGATCGACGTCGACAGCTACGAGCGCGCCATCGAGCTGGCCGGAGAACTGTCGGCGGCCCCCGGAGCGGGCGGGAAGCCGATCCACGAATGGCTGGAGGTACGTCCGTTCCTGACCGCGCCGCCCACCATCACCGAGTGACCACCCCCATGGACGACGCCCTGCTGCGCACCCTCACGCCGAGCGTCCTCACCGTCCTCGTCCGCCGCGGAGCCGACTTCGCGGCGGCCGAGGACGCGGTGCAGGACGCCCTCACCGAAGCCGTCCGCGTCTGGCCGGACGACCCGCCCCGCGACCCCAAGGGCTGGCTGGTCACGGTGGCGTGGCGAAAGTTCCTCGACGCGACCCGGGCCGACGTCGCCCGCCGCCGCCGCGAGGACCGCCTCGGCCAGGAACCGCAGCCCGGCCCGGCCGACGCGGCCGACGACACGCTCCAGCTCTACTTCCTGTGTGCCCACCCCTCCCTGACGCCCTCGTCCGCGGTCGCGCTCACCCTGCGCGCGGTCGGCGGGCTCACCACGCGCCAGATCGCCCAGGCGTGTCTCGTCCCCGAGGCGACCATGGCGCAGCGCATCAGCCGGGCCAAACGCACCGTCTCCGGCGTCCGGTTCGACCAGCCCGGCGACGTCGCCACCGTCCTGCGCGTCCTCTACCTGGTCTTCAACGAGGGCTACTCCGGCGACATCGACCTCGCCGCCGAGGCCATCCGGCTCACCCGGCAGCTCACGGCCGTGATCGACCACCCCGAAGCCGCAGGACTGCTCGCCCTCATGCTCCTCCACCACGCCCGGCGCGCCTCGCGGCTCACGCCCGAAGGTGCTCTGGTCCCCCTCGCCGAGCAGGATCGCGGCCGGTGGGACACGGCCGCCATCGCCGAGGGCGTCACGATTCTGCAGGCGGCGCTCGCCCGCGACCGGCTGGGCGAGTTCCAGGCCCAGGCCGCCATCGCCGCGCTCCACGCCGACGCGCCGACCGCCGAGGAGACCGACTGGGTGCAGATCGTCGAGTGGTACGACGAACTCGTCCGCCTCACCGACAGCCCCGTCGCCCGCCTCAACCGCGCGGTCGCCCTCGGCGAGGCCGACGGACCGCGAGCCGGCCTCGCCGCGCTCGCCGCCCTCGACGACTCGCTCCCCCGTCACACCGCCGTGGCAGCCTACCTTCACGAGCGCGACGGCGACCTGGCGACCGCGGCCCGGCTCTACGCCGCGGCCGCGCCGAAGGCGTCGAACCTCGCGGAACGCGACCACCTCACGCGCCAGGCGGCGCGGCTCAACACAGCCGGGAGTAAGGGCGAGCCGCGGGGCGGCCGCCGGGTGTAGGCGGCACTGCGGACGGTCAGTCGGTGGGCCCCTGGGCGCGCCCGCGGAGGTCGGCGGAGTGGGCCAGGGCGCTGGGGGTGCGGCAGCCGACGATCGCCGGGGCCTCCTGGACGAGCGTGTCGTCGGTGAGGGCTTCCACCATGAACAGCGCGAAGTCCACCCGGCGCGTGAGGTTGCTCGCCAGCACGGGGTCGCCCACGTGGCGGCTCCACACGGGCAGGCCCTGGCTCTCACCCTCCTCCAGGGTGCTGCCGCGCACCACGGTCCAGCGGGTGGCGCTGGCGAACACCCTTCGGCACGCCTCCACCTGGTCGTCGAGCTCGACCGCGCGGACGAGCTTGCCCAGCACGGCGGCGATCCTGACGCCGGTGGTGAACATCCGTGAGTACGTGTCCTTGCCGTCGCGCGTGATGTGCCAGCCGCAGGAGAAGATCAGGCGCGCGCCCGGCCGAGCATGGTCGAGCACCGCCTGGGCCGTACCCGAGGAGTACTGGCGCACGCCCCAGGGCGCCAGCACCGTCAGCACCCCGTCGCAGCCGGCGACCGCCCTCGCGATCACCTCCGGGTCGTCGGTGGGCCCGGGGATCACGGTCATCCGGCCTTCGAGAGCGGCGAGTTTCGGCACGCTGACCTCCCGGCACACGCCGACGACCTCGTAACCGCGCTCCAGCGCGTGGCGGACCATGTACTGCCCCAGCTTCCCCGAAGCCCCGACGATGCAGACCTTCATGGCACAGCCCCTTCCACGGCACGCCGACCTTACACTGTAAGGAACGCTAGCCTTATGACGTAAGGCAGTCAAGGGAACGGGGAGGAGCGGTGCATGGGTGAGCGAGCCGGCGGCAAGGGGCGAGGCGGAGCGGGGCGGACGCCTCTCAGCCGTGAGCGTGTGGTCCGCACGGCCGTGGCCGTCGCGGACGAGAAGGGTTCGGCCGCGCTCAGCATGCGGGCGATCGCCGCGCCGCTGGGCGTGGAGGCGATGTCGCTCTACCACCACGTCGCAGGCCGGGAGGACATCCTCGACGGCATGGTCGACGCGGTGTTCGGCGAGATCGAGCTGCCGTCGCACGACACGGACTGGAAGAGCGCCATGCGCGACCGCGCGTTCTCCGCCCGCGCCGCGCTCCTGCGCCATCGGTGGGCCGTCGGCCTCATGGACTCCCGCTCGCGGCCCGGCCCGGCGACGCTGCGCCACCACGACGCCGTCATCGGCGCGCTGCGCACGGCGGGATTCTCCGTACGCATGACCGCGCACGCCGTCTCAGTCGTGGACAGCTACCTGTACGGCTTCGTCCTGCAGGAACTCAGCCTGCCGTTCACCGGTTCGGACGAGCTCGACGAGGTCGCGGGCGCGATCCTGCACGACATGCCCGCCGAGACCTACCCCCACCTCGCCGAGTTGGCCACCGAGCACGTCCTCGCACCCGGCTACGACTACGCCGACGAGTTCGCGTTCGGTCTCGCCCTCGTCCTCGACGCCCTCCACCCGGACGAGGAACCGGGCGGCGTGCCGCCACGGGGCGGTTCGGGTGGGGTTCCCGACGCGGCGCCGCCGCGGTCGTGAGCGTCGGCACGGCAGCCGGAAGGGGGTGAAGCCGCGGCCTGGTCGCGCCCGCGCCGGGGGCTCGTCATTCGCCCTCGGCACCCTCGGGCTCCCAGCGCAGCAGGTCGCCCGGCTGGCATTCGAGCACCTCGCAGAGCGCGGCGAGCGTCGCGAAGCGTACGGCCTTGGCGCGGCCGTTCTTGAGGACCGCGAGGTTGGCGGGGGTGATCCCCACCCGGTCCGCGAGTTCACCCACGGACATCTTCCGCCTGGCCAGCATCACGTCGACGTCGACGGCGATCGGCATCAGATCACCTCGTCCAACTCGGCCTGCATACGCGCCGCTTCGACGTCACGGGCGACGGCCTGGACGAGCAGCATCCGCAGGACGAGCACGACGAGTGCGACCCCCAGGACGGCCAGGCCGATGCCGGCCATGATCACGGTGACGCCCGGGTCCTCCCGCTGGCCCGGAGCGTTGATCGCCGTGACCGCGAACCACACGAGGGCGGCGCCCACGATCGCGCCGATCACACCGTCCACGTACCGGAAGGCCGCGTGCGAGAACACGGTTCCGCGGCGCACCATGGCCACCAGTCGCCATACGCAGACCACGGCGACCTGGGCCGTCACCAGGCCGAGGATCGTGAGCACGCGCATCGGGGTCAGCGGGAGCGACCCGTCCTCCGGGTCGGTGGCCAGCGCCCACACCATCAATGCCTGTACGAGCACGGTGCCGACGAGCACCACCAAGAGCACGGCGCGCAGCGCACGCACGGTCAGCTTTCCCATGACCGACTCTCCTTCCATCGAGTTGCGATGGAAATCTATCGAATCTCGATAGGTTCGGCAAGGGTGGGCGGGAGCCCGGGCGTCCGCGGGCACGCGAGACGCAGGTCACATCCGGTCGTGTCACAGGAGGACGGGCTGCCTCGTCTCAGGGGGTACAGGCACCTTCCACCGCAGCAAAGGAGCACATCGTGGACGCGCGACTCGACCTCTTCGCCGGCCCCGTCACCGGCAAGGCCTTCAAGCACCTCATGGCGGCGGGCAAGGCCGTCAGGGACTCTTCGCTCCCGGCCGCGACGCAGGAGCTGGTGTCGCTGCGCGTCAGCCAGATCAACGCCTGCGCGGTCTGCATCGACATGCACACCAAGGAGGCGACCGCCGCCGGGGAGACCGCGGTGCGGCTCAACCTGGTGACGGCGTGGCGGGAGGCGACCGTGTTCACCGAGGCCGAGCGCGCCGCGCTGGAGCTCGCGGAGCAGGGGACCCGTACCGCCGACGCCGCCGGCGGCGTGGACGACGAGGTGTGGGCGCGTGCCGCGCTGCACTACGACGAGGAGCAGCTCAACGCCCTGGTCCTCCTGATCGCCTTCATGAACCTGGCGAACCGGCTGAACGTCATCACGCGCCAGCCCGCCGGCGGCTACGAGCCCGGCATGCTCCACTGACCGCTTCCGGACGCCGTGTGGTTCGGATGATCATGGGAAGGGCCCGCGCCGCCGAAGTCCGGCCGGGCCGCGGGACGTCACGGGGAGAGGAAGCACGCATGAGCAAGGTCGAGGAGTTCGAGGAGCTGCGGCCCCTGCTGTTCTCCATCGCCTACCGCATCCTGGGCAGCGTCGGCGAGGCCGAGGACGCGGTCCAGGAGAGCTGGCTGCGGTACGACGCATCGGGCACCCGGCCGACGTCGGCCAAGGCCTTCCTGTCCGCCACGGTGACCCGGATCTCCATCGACGTGCTGCGTTCCGCGCGCGTGCGGCGGGAGGAGTACGTGGGCCCGTGGTTCCCCGAACCGCTGCTGAACGACCCGTACGAGGACCCCGCACGGTCGGCGGAGCTCGCCGACTCCGTGTCGATGGCGGCCCTGCTCCTCCTCGAACGGCTCAGCCCGCTGGAACGGGCCGTGTTCCTGCTGCGCGAGGTGTTCGGCTTCGCCTTCGAGGACATCGCCGAGGCGGTGGGACGCTCCGAGGCGGCATGCCGGCAACTGCTCGTACGTGCGCGGCGGCACATGGAAGCGGGGCGGCCCCGGTTCGCTCCGGACCGCAAGGAGCGGCAGGAGCTGGCGACCCGGTTCTTCGACGCGCTGAAAAACGGCGACGTCGAAGGTCTGCAGGACCTGCTCGCCGCCGATGTGCAGCTCGTCGGGGACAGCGGCGGCAAGACGCCGGCGCTCGCCAGGGCCGTCGCCGGCGCGCAGAACGTGGCCCGGCTCCTGGCCTCCGTCTTCCCCCTGCTGCTGCGTGTCGACGTCTCCCTCACGCCGCACGAGGTCAACGGCCAGCCCGGCGCCGTCTTCCGCGACCGGGACGGAAGGATCCTGCACACCATGGCCCTGGACGTGGTCGACGGTCAGATCACGGCCATCCGTTCCGTGACCAACCCCGACAAGCTCGGCCACCTCGGGCCGGTCGCCGATGCCTGGGCCCTCAACGACGAGGTGAAGCGGGCCCGGCGCCGTCGCACGCCCTGACAGGAGGGGGCGTGCCACGGCGCCGGGGCGTGGGTCAGGGGCAGCTGATGCGGGTGTCGCCCGTGTCGGTGGTGCAGGTGTCGGTGCCGAGGCCGCCGTTGGCGGTGTCGTTGGCGGGGACGCCGTCGGTGGTCGTGAGGCGGTCGTTGCCGTACGAGCCCGTCAGCGTGTCGTTGCCGGGGCCGCCGTTCATCGTGTCGTCGCCGAAGGAGCCGTCGAGGTTGTCGTTGCCGTGGCCGCCGTGGACGGTGTCGTGGCCGTAGCTCGCGCGGACGGTGTCGTTGCCGCCGAGGCCGCAGATCACGTCGTTGGAGTAGCCGCCGGTCAGGGTGTCCGGGCCGCTGGTGCCGATGATCGTGCAGCCGCGGGAGTTGTTCACCGACGTGGTCGCCGTGGCCGTGTTGTCGGAGGTCATGGGGTCCGACGGGGTGGCCGCGACGGTCGCGGTGTGCGTGAGGGTGCCGGTGGAGCGGGGCTCCGCCGTGAACGTGAGCGTCGTGCTCGCGCCCGGGGCGAGGGAGCC
Source organism: Streptomyces venezuelae (assembly GCF_008642375.1). Lineage (NCBI taxonomy): Bacteria > Bacillati > Actinomycetota > Actinomycetes > Kitasatosporales > Streptomycetaceae > Streptomyces > Streptomyces venezuelae. The sequence continues at coordinate 318,811 of NZ_CP029194.1, forward strand.
GAGGGCGCAGGTCGCCTGTGTCGGGGTCGTCGTGCATGTGCCCTGGGTGGGGGCGGCCGAGATCAGGGTCACGCCGGCGCCCGCGAAGGCGTCCGTCAGGGTGATGCCGGTCGCGGTGGCGGTGGAGCTCGTCCTGTTGGCGACGGTCACCGTGTACGAGACGCGGTCGCCGATGCTCACGGCGGCCGTGGGGCCGATCGTCACCGACAGGTCCGCGCGCGCCGGCGGTGGCGTCGTACCGTCGCCTCCCTCGTAGCGGGCGAGCGCGAAGGCGAAGCCCGCCCCGTACCCGGCCGCGACGATCTTGCCGTCCGGCTGGACGAGTACCGCGCGGGCCTCGTCGAAGTCCCCGAACCCGGTGACCACGAATCCGTCGCCGCCGAAGCCGGTGTCGACCGTGCCGTTGGGGTGGAAGCGGGCGATCCCGAAGTCGTTCGCCTCGGCGCTGTTCGGGTCGTCGGCCCGGCCGGCGAGGACGATCTTGCCGTTCGACTGCAGGGCCATCCCGTACGCGATCCCGCCGTCCCCGGGGAAGGCCACCGAGGTACGGCCGCCGGTGCCGAAGCCCGCGTCGGGGCTGCCGTCGGCGTGGTAGCGGAGGAGCGCGAAGCCCGCGCCGCCGGAGCCCGCGGCGAGGATCTTGCCGTCGGACTGGACCGCGATCGCGTGGCCGAACTCGGTGCCGCCGAAGTCGGCGGTGACCGTGCCGTCGCCGCTGAATCCGGTGTCGAGGCTGCCGTCGGGCAGGTAGCGGACGACGCCGATGTCGAAGGCGGTGTTGCCCACGTAGCCGACCGACACGACCCGGCCGTCCGGGAGGAGGGCCATGCTCCGGGCGATGCCGCCGGCTTCCTGGGGCGAGGAGGGCGTGAACCCGGCGACGACCGCGCCGTCACCGCCCAGGCTCGGGTCCAGGTTTCCGTCCGTGTCCAGGCGGACCAGTGCGAACCCTCCGCCACCGCCCTCGCCCGCGGCGACGATCCGGCCGTCGCTCCGCACGGCCACGTCCGCGCCGTCCGCGGATCCGCCGAACTCCTCGACCCGTACGAGGCCTCCGTCGCCGAACTCCGGGTCCAGGGTGCCGTCGGGCAGGTAGCGGGCCACGGAGAAGAAGCAGCAGCCTCCGCCCTCCTCCCCGAACACCTCGGTGGTTCCGGCCACGACGATCTTCCCGTCGGCGGGCTGGATCGCGACCGCGTTCGCCGAGTGGGCGCCGCCACCGAAGTCGCTGGTCACGAGGCCGCCGGTGCCGAACTCGGGGTCGAGGCCGCCGCCGGGCAGGTAGCGCGCCAGCGCGAACCCGCCCTCGCTCAGGCCCGCCATTACCAGCTTGCCGTCGGCCTGCCGCGCGATGTCATGGCCCTCCGCGTAGCCCGGGAAGGGTGTGATCACCCGGCCGCCCTGGCCGAACGTCGGATCGAGGTCCCCGGGCGCGGCCCACGCCGCACCGGGCAGCGCGAGGACGAGCGCCGTGGCGAGCAGCGACGAGGCCGCGGCCCTCCCCCGTGCCCTTCGGCGCCGCCGCGCGGATCTCGGGTGTGCAGCATTCATGGGCGTACGGCCTCCGTGGTCGGGAAGTGCGGACAGCAGCGGCGCACAGCTTCCTGACCGGAGCCCGCCGGCCGGCCGCGGGCACCGCGGTACTGCGCCCACTGGCCCTCTCGAACCACTCCGGCGAGGGAGCGCACACGGGACGGCCGGCCGCCCGCCGGACGGGCGACCCGGCGCCCGTCCGGCGTCCTCGGTCAGCCGGCGTCACCGCACGTCGGGTCGGTGATCGCGGTCACCGTGTACGGGGGCCGGCCCGGCGGGTCGTCGAGCTGACTGTTCACCACGTACAGGCGGCAGCCGTGCCGCGCGAGCGTGGTCGGCAGGTCGAACGGGCCGTCGGTGAGCCGATGGGTCACCGTGCCCGACCGCAGCTCCTCGTCCAGCCGGGCGATGTACACACCGTGCGGGGCTCCGTAGTTGAGTACGGCGTACAGGGTCCGGCCGCGCAGCACCATGCCGTCGGCGCCGAAGGACTCCGCGCCCAGGTCGAGCCGGCTGACGTCCCGGTCGGCCGTGCCGACCCGCCAGACGGCCTCGGTGCCGTTGGACGCGACCAGCAGGGCGGTCCCCGCATCGTTCGCGACGATGCCGTTCAACAGCCAGTACCTGGCCGGGAACTGCGGGAACGCGGACCGGATGTCGAGCCAGGGTTCGAGCGGACCGACGGCACCGCCCCGGATCTCCGCGCGGAGCACGACGGGGTTGGCCCAGTCGGTCACGTACACCGCGTCCTTCGTCACGGCCAGGTCGTTGAGGTCGGGCGCGCCGAGTGGTCCGGCCGGGGCGGTCCGGGTGGCCATCAGGCGCCCGTGCCTGTCGTGGACGGTCAGCGTCGCGCCGCCCACCGAGAGGACACGGCCGCGCCGGTCGGTGTGGACGCCCCGGGAACTCGGTCGGTCCTCCAGGCCGCGCGCAGGGAAGGGCTTCATCTCGGGGGCACGGACGTGGCCCCGGTAGAGCGCGCCCGTGCCGTCGGAGGAGACGTACATCGTGCCGTCCGGGGTGATCGCGATGCCCTCCGGGAGCACGCCGGGTGCGCGGGAGACGACGTAGGACCCGGGCAGGTCGTGGGCGGAGGCCGGGCCGGGGACGGCGGCGAGGATCGCCAGGAGGGTCGTGGCGGTCGTGAGGCGGACCGCGGTGCGGCGGGCGACGGGGCGGGCGGTTCTTCGAGCGGGGACGCGGCGCATCGGTACGGCCTTTCGGTGTCGGGTCGACAGCGTGGACACCGGGAGCGTGCACCGGAGTCGACGGTGACGCATCGCCTTTCCCCTCTGGGTAAAAGGGTCCTCCGCACCGATAATCGGTTCGCATGATCCGCCTTCACTTCACGGCCGACGATCTGCGCCGGATCACCCTCGCCCCGGCGGCCAACGCGCTCTCCGAGACCGCCCTGAGTCTGCGGCTCAGCCTGCGCCTGCGTGCGGACGGTGCGCGCGGGGGCGGCAGCGGGTTGTGGGACCGGCCGCGTCCCGCCGCCCGGCGATGGCACCGGGCCCTGCGGGGGACCGCGCGTGCCCGGGCCGGTGTCCTCGCCGAACTCGTCACCGAGGACGGGTTCATGCCCGACTTCCTGCACCAGCCGACCCTGCACGGATTCGCCGACGCGCTGGAGGCGGCCGCCTCGACGCCGGCGGAGCAGCTCGCGATCGACCTCGGGATCCCCCGGGAGGCGGGCCGGAACGGCCACCTGACGCGCCCCGGACCGTGGGCCCTGGAGCTCGCCCAGGGCTCCGCGAGCGCGACCCGCATGCTGATCGAGGACACCCGCCGGTACTTCCGGACCTCGGTCGAACCTCTCTGGCCACGGATTCGTGGCGACGCCCTGACCGATCGGGCGCTGCGCTCCGAAATGCTGCTGCGCGGAGGCGTGGACGCCTTGCTGACCACCCTGGCGCCGACCTGGAGGTGGCAGCCGCCGACGCTCCACCTGCCGTCGGCGTCGACGTACGACATCCCGCTCTGCGGTCGCGGCCTGCTCCTCGTGCCCTCCTGGTTCGCGACCGGCCCGCTGGTGATGTACCGGCCCCGGGCCTCGACCGTGCTCGTCTACCCCCTGCACGACGGGTCCGACGGCACCGCCGACGCGGACGGCGCCTTCGCGGCCGGGGCCCACGGCGGGCCGGAAGCGCTGGCCGCGCTCCTCGGCCGCACCCGCGCGCACGTGCTCGCGCTGCTCCGTACGCCGGCCACGACCACCGCCCTGGCCGAACGCGCCGGGATCTCGCTGCCGGCGGCGAGCCGGCACACCCGGGTGCTGCGCGAGGCCGGTCTCGTCGACACCACCCGGACCGGCGTCGCCGTCCTTCACACCCTCACGCCGCTCGGGCACGGCCTCCTCGCCGGAACCTGACCCGGTGCGCCCGTATCCGAGGGTGGCTCACGGGGTCTTCCGGCCGCGCGGGATCGCCAGTTCGGTCAGGAGCGCTCCGCCCGGGTGCAGGTCCGGCCAGCCGCCGTGCCAGGTCAGGACGGCCGTCGCGGAGGTCGGGAACTTGGTCCGTACGCGGCCCAGGGCGTCCCCCACGCCGTCGGCCGCGAGCAGCAGGACGAGGTCTTCGAGGCCGGGGTTGTGTCCGACGAGCAGCAGGGTTCCGGTCCCGTCGGGCACGCCGTGGAGGACGTCGAGGAGATCCTCGGCGTCCGCCCCGTACAGGCGGGGGTCGTGGCGGACCGGTGGAGGACTCTCCAGCTCGGCCGCGGCCAGGTCCCATGTGTGGCGGGCGCGCCGCGCCGGGGAGCACAGGACGAGGTCGGGCAGCACTCCGGTCTCCGCCAGGAAGCGACCGGCCGCCGGGGCGTCGCGCAGACCGCGTGGGCCGAGGGGGCGGTCCCGGTCGGGGACGTCTTCCGGCCAGGCGCTCTTGGCGTGCCGCAGGACGACGAGCCGGCGCGGTCGGCCGTCGGCGGACGGGGTGCGCTCAGGCGTTTCGGTGGAGGGTGTCACCCGGCCGAGCGTAGGGGGCGGCCCGTCGAACGGCCATGGACGCGCGGGGCGCTACGGGTACGTGCGGACGTCGTCGTTGTAGTCGCGCGCCCGGTCCCGTACGAGATCGGGCAGTGTGCCCGCCGCGAGATCCGCGAGGGTCGTGCCCTCCAGGACCTGGCGCAGGCTCGTCCGCACGGCACGCCACACGTCCGGCATGGGCGCCGCCGCGCCCTGGTACTCCAGGCCGGTCAGCTTCAGGTCGCGCACGCTGACCATCGGTCCGTCCATCGCCCGGATCACGTCGGCGAGGGTGATCTCCTCGGGCGGCCGGGTGAGGGTGTAGCCGCCGTCGGGGCCGCGCACGCTCCGCGCCAGTCGCGCCTGCCGCAGGTCGCCGAGCACGACGAAGAGGAAGCGGACGGGGATGTCCTGGCGGCCGGCGATGTCCTCGGCCTTGAGGGGGCGGTCCGGGGAGCAGGCCAGCTCGGCCATGGCCCGGATGGCGTAGTCCGTTCGTGCAGAGATCCTCACGGACTCAATGTCTCACGACTGGCTCCTTCCTGACCTGGGCGGTTCGTTACGTGCTCGTCGACGGACCCGTCGACCGATCCGCCAACGGGCTTGGCGGCGCGGGCTTGTTGTCCGGAAGCGGCGTTGCCACTGCACTTTGTTCATCGAGATAGTGAACATTGCTCGTTCGTGCCCGCCCCCTGGTTTCGGAGGTCTCCGTGGTGTCCGTGGTACCTGTCGTGTCGTCGTCGGCCGTCGCGTCGGCCGAGTCAGCCGAAGCCCCGGAACCCGCCGAGTCCGGGCGGTCAGCGCGGCCCACCGTCGCCGTCGTCGGCGCGGGCGCGGCCGGTGCGCTCGTCGCCGTCCAGCTGTGCGAGGCGGCGGCCCGGCGGCGCGTCGCGCTCGACCTGGTCCTCGTCGACCCGGCGCCGGAGGCGGGCAGGGGTGTCGCGTACGCCACCGCGGTGCCCGAGCACCGGCTCAACGTGCCCGTCGGCGGCATGAGCTGCTACCCGGACGACCCCGGACACTTCCGGCGCTGGCTCTGCCGGCACGGCGAATCCACCGTCACGGCGGCGGACTTCGCCTCCCGGTACCGCTACGGCTCGTATCTCGCCGACACGCTCGGGCGCGCCGTCATCGCCGCGCACGGCACGGTCTCCGTACGGCGGCTGCGCACCCGGGCGACGGGGTGCGCCGACGCGGCCGGGGGGCGCCTTGAGCTGCGGCTGGCCGATGGCGGGACGGTGACGGCGGACAGCGTCGTCCTCGCCACCGGGCCCGCGGCGGGCAGGGCGGGCTGGGCCCCGGCCGAGCTCGTGGCCTCCGAGCGGTTCGTCTCACGGCCGTGGGCTCCCGGCGCGCTCGACGCCGTCGGCGACGCGGACGACGTGCTGCTCGTCGGCACGGGTCTCACCGCCGTCGATCTCGCGCTCGTCCTCGACCGTCCCGGCCGTACGGTGCACGCCGTGTCGCGGAGCGGGCTGCTCCCCCAGCCGCACGCGGTCGCCCCGCTGCCCGCCGTCCCGCCGCCGCCGGGCCTCGCCGGGCTCCCCTTCCACCGCCTCCGCCGGGAGCTGACGCGGCACTTCGCCGCCACCCGGCGCGTGCACGGCGACTGGCGGCCCGCGCTCGACGGGCTGCGGCCGGAGATCGTACGGCTCTGGCAGGGCCTCACCGACGACGAGCGGGCGGAGTTCCTCGGGCGCGACGCCACCCCGTGGAACGTGCACCGGCACCGTATGGCGCCGTCCACGGCCGAGACGGTCGCCCGGGCCCGGGCCGCCCGCAGGCTCCGCATCCACGCCGGCCGGGTCGCCGCCGCGGCACCCGGACAGGACGGGGGCCTCGTCGTCTCCCTCGCCGACGGCCGTGAGCTGCGCGTGGGCTGGGTCGTGGACTGTACGGGGCCGGGGCTGCGGGCCGACGCCGGCGGCGACCCGCTGTGGAGCGGGCTGCTCGCCGACGGTCTCGCCGTACCCGGGCCGCTCGGCATCGGCGTCTCCACCGACCAGGGACGGCTGCTCGACGCCGACGGCCACCCGGGGCGGCCGCTGTTCACCCTGGGGGCGTCCCGCCGGGGCGAGCTGTGGGAGACGACCGCGATCCCCGAGATCCGCGCCCAGGCGAAGGAGGTCGCCGAGGCGGTGCTCGCACCGCTGACGGGCGCTCCGCGACCGGTGCGCCGGCGCCCCACCGACCAGTTCGGGCTGCCGCTGTCCACGCACGCCGCCGCGGCGGCGTCCTTCCGGAGCGGGCTCGGCCGGGTGATCACCGTACGGGCGAAGGCTGCCGAGGCGTTCGCGCGGGCCACCGAGCTGGATCCCGGCTTCGCGCTCGGGCACGCCGCGCTCGCCCTGCTCGGTCACGAGTGCGGGGCGGACGTGGACGTCGCCCGGGAGCTCGCGGACGCCCAGCGCAGCGTGCGGGAGCGGGGGGACGAGCGGGAGCGGTCGTTCGTCGACGTCGTCACGCGCCGCATCACCGAGCACGAGGCCCCGGGAGCCGGCGCGGGCCGCGGAGCGCGCGCGGGTGACGGCGACACGGCGCTCTTCGACCACCTCGCCCGCTACCCCGGCGACGCGTTCGCGCTCGGGATCGCGGTCCCGACCATCGCCTTCTCCGGCATCGCCGACCTCGACGGGAGCCGAGCCCTCGGACTGGTGGAGCGGACCGCGCCCGCCTACGAAGGGCACTGGTTCCACACCTCGCTGCTCTCTTTCGTCCGGCAGGAGCAGGGACGGATCGCGGAGGCCGGGGAGCTCGCGCGGGCGGCGCTCGCCGAGGAACCCGCCTCCGGCCACGCCGTGCACGCCCTCGCTCATGTCCACTACGAGTCCGGTGACCACGGCGCCGGCCGGGACTGGCTCGATGGCTGGATCGGCAACCAGGGGCGGGGCGCCGTGCACCGGGCGCACTTCTCCTGGCACGTGGCGCTCCACGAGCTGGCCCTCGACGACTCCGCCGCCGTGCGCCGCCGCTGGTTCGCGCAGCTGGCGCCGGGTCAGGTGAACGGGGTGCGGGCGCTGGTCGACTCCGGGTCGCTGCTGTGGCGGGCCCGGATGTCCCGGAACTGGACCGGTCGCGTGCCCGTCGACGGGGTGCTCGACGCGGTCGCCCGCGAGCTCGTCGAGCGGCCCGCGACGGCGTTCACGGCGCTGCACAGCGCCGTCGCGCTCACCGCCGCGGGCGATCTCCCGGCGCTCCGCCGCCTGAGCACGCACGCGGCCGGCGCGGACCCGGTGCAGCGGGAGGTCATCGTCCCCCTCTGCGGCGCGCTGGAAGCCGTGCTGGAGGAGGAATGGGCGACGGCGGTACGGGAGCTGCGCGGGCTGCTGCCCTCGCTGCGCCGGGTGGGCGGCAGTGCGGCGCAGCGCGAGGTCATCGAGGAGACCCTGCTGTACGCCCTGGTCGAGGCGGGGCACAGCGACACGGCCCGGGACCTGCTGGAACAGCGTCTGGACCGGCGTGCGTCCCCGCTCGACCGGCGGCGGCTCGCCGGGCTGAGCGCGTGACGGTGCGCCTGACGGAGCGGCTCACGGGAGAGACCGCGGCGGCGATGTGAGGGAGCGTCACGGGAGGGGCGGGGGCCACGGTCCCCGCCCCTCCTTCGTGTTGCGCTCCTACTCTCAGATGTAGTACTTCTTATACATGAGCGAGCAGGTGCACAACAGGCTGGCAGTCGTACGGGCCGAGCGGAAGGTGTCGCGACAGGCACTGGCCGAGGCAGTGGGCGTCCACTACCAGACCATCGGCTACATCGAGCGCGGCCAGTACAACCCCAGCCTCGACCTGGCCCTGAAGGTGGCCCGGTTCTTCGGGCTGCCGGTGGAGGCGCTGTTCTCCCTGGAGCCGTTCCAGCCGCTCACCGACGAGGTCTACGGGAGGAAGCAGTGATGACCACGACGCGCTACGACCGGCACATGTACGCGCTGATGAACGACCGCCGCGCGGCTGCGGTCCACGCCACCACGACCCGGCGCCGGCTTGCCGTCACGGCCCATGTCGCCCTCACCGTCATCGGGGTGGGCGCCTGGATCGGCACGGTCTTCGGGCCCGACTGGGGACCGGCCCTCGTGGTCGCGGGCGCGCTGCTGCCCTGGGTCCTGCTCACCGGCGTCCTGAACGGCTCCACCCGCGGACTCCTCGAACTCCGGGGCCGGATGCTCGACGAGCGGCAGCTCGTGGAGCGCGACCGGGTGCGGGCTCTGGCCCACCGGATCACCCTGTGGCTGCTCGTGGCCGCGGCGATCGGGGCGGGCGCCTACAGCACCCTGGCGGATGCGCCTCTGCGTGCGGCCGTGACGCCCGTCCTCGTCGGCGTGCTTGCCGCGCACTGGATGATGCCGCTGTGGGTGGCGGCCCTGCGGGTCCAGGACGAACTCGGAGACACGGAGGACGAGTTCGCCGGGGCGCCCTGAGCGAAGCGCGCCGCCCGAGGAGGTGTCGACTCGGGCGGCGCGGCGGAGAGCCGGTCTCAGCGGGGAGTCAGTACGCGGAACTCGTTGCCGTCGGGGTCGGCCATCGTCACCCAACCGGTCCCGGCCGCGGGCGAGTCGACGACCGTCGCCCCGAGCTCGACGAGCCGGTCGACCTCCGCCTGCTGGTCACCGTCGGCCGGGGGTGCGAGGTCGAACCGCAGCCGGTGCCCGTCCCTCGGCATCATGGGCGGACCGCCCCAGGTGAACTTCGGTCCGCCGTGCGGTGAGCGGATCGCGGTCTCCTGGTCCTGGTCCCAGACCAGGGGCCAGCCCAGCGCCTTGCTCCAGAAGTACCCGACGGCCTGCGAACCGTCGCACGCGAGCGCTCCGATGAACCCGCAGTCGGCCAGGAAGTTGTTGCCCGGCTCGATCACGCAGAACTCGTTGCCTTCGGGGTCGGCGAGCACGACGTGCTCGTCCTCCGACGTCTGGCCGACGTCGATGTGCCGGCCGCCGAGTGCGAGCACCCTCGCCACGACCTCCCGCTGATCGTCGAGCGACGTACTGGTCAGGTCGAAGTGCATGGGGTTCTGGACCGTCTTCTTCGCCCGGCTCGGAAGGAAGCGGATCCGGAACCCGGTGTCGTCCACGGGGAGGAGCACGATGCCGTCGCCGGTCTCGTCGCTCACCTCCCAGCCCAGGAGGCCGGCCCAGAAACGGGCGAGAAGGGGAGGGTCGTTCGCGTCGATGCCGAGCGCGTGGAGATGGGACGTCATTTCTCGGACCCTGCCCGAAGCGCTCCGGCCGATCAACCGATTAACCGAACAGTCGAACCACCGAACCGCCGAACCGCCGCTCGCGCTCAGACGTTCGCCAGGAGCTCCTGGAGCGGGGCCGGCACCTGCCCGTCGTCGAGGGCCTCGACGAGGAGGGTGCCGTAGCGGATCTTGCGGCCCTTCTTCGTGCCGAGGAAGCGGCGCAACTGCTGGTGCCGGGAACGGCCCTGCTGCGCCGGCTGGTGCAGGAAGGTCTGCCAGGGGCGGAGGTCGCCCTCGGTCTCGACGATCTCCTCGACCCGCTCCGTGCCCAGCGCGCGGATGAGCTCGTCCTCCAGGTCCGCCGCGCACACGAACACGTCCCGCTCCGACACCCGCGCTCGCGTCAGACCCCGGTCGTAGAAGGGCTGTTCGCGCTCGTCGCACAGTCCCGTCAGGCGCAGGTCGAGTCCGGGAGGGCCGAGCAGCGCCGCGTATCGGCCGATGTTCATCGCCCCGCCCATGGACACCACGCACACGCCCTCGGAGGCGAGGTCGCGGCCACGGCGCGCGGCCAGGGCGTCGACGGCGGCGAGGTCGCTCAGTCCTTCGAGCAGCACCACCGTCCGCACCCCCAGTCGGGCCGCCAGCTCGCGCGCCCGCTCCCCCGCCGGCGCGTCCGGGCCGCCGCTCGCCCAGTCGCCGACCGCCGTCCGGAACTCTTCCATCTCCCGCATGGCGCGAGTCTGCCTCTCCGCCGACCGCACAGCACGGGAATTTCGGCGGCCGTCCCCGCGGTCAACTAGTCTAGGTAGACCTACCTACCTAGTTTGGAGTGTCATGAGCGCGAGCGGAAGGCCGCGTCCGGCCAGGAAGCGGCTGCTGGAGGCGGCTGCCCGCCGCTTCTACGCCGACGGGGTGGCGGCGACCGGCATCGACACGATCACCGCCGACGCGGGCGTCGCGAAGATGAGCCTCTACAACAACTTCGCCTCCAAGTCCGACCTCGTCCTGGCCTATCTGGACGCCCGGCACGAGGAGTGGCTGCACCTCTACCGGGCGCGTCTGGAGCGGACCGAGGGGCCTCGGGACGGCGTGCTCGCGGTGTTCGACGCGTACGCCGATCACGCGGCCTTCGCCTACGAGCACGGTTTCCGCGGGTGCGGCCTGCTCAACGCCGCCGCCGAGCTGCCGGCCGGGGACCCCGGCCGGGGCGTGGTGCGCGCCCACAAGGAGGAGGTCGAGCGCTTGATCGCCGGCCACCTGGAGGAGCTGCTGCCCGGGCGTCCCGCCGAGGCGCGCACGACGGCCGAGCACCTCGCGTTCCTCCTGGAGGGTGCGGTGGCCCGTGCCGGTCTGGAAGGCGACGGGGACCGGCTCCGGCACGCCCGCGCGCTGGCGGCGGCGCTGCTGGACCGGCTGTGACGCGCCTCGCCGGGCCGGACCGGGCCGTGGGGACGGGCGCGCTGTGTGTTCTCGCGGCCTCGGTCCTGTGGGGTACGACGGGCACGGCCGCGACGTTCGCCCCCGGCGTGGGCCCGCTCGCCGTGGGCGCGGTCGCCATGGGGCTCGGCGGCCTCCTGCAGGCCCTCGTCGCCGCTCGGCAGATCCGCCGTCACGCGCTCCGCCTGCGCGGTCAGCGCGGGACCGTGCTGATCGGCGCGGCCTCCGTGGCGGTCTATCCCCTGGCCTTCTACAGCTCCATGCACCTGGCCGGAGTCGCCGTCGGCACCGTGGTGTCGATCGGCACCGCCCCGCTGGCCTCGGCGCTGATCGAGCGGGTCGTGGACCGCCGCCGGCTCACCCGCCGCTGGACGGTCGCGGCGGCGCTCGGCCTCCTCGGGACGGTTCTGCTGTGCGTCGCCGAAGCCGCCGCGCACGGGTCGGAGGGCTCGGGGCCGTCCACGGCGGAGACGCTGCTCGGCGTGGGTCTCGGCCTGGTCGCCGCCGCGACGTACGCCCTGTACTCCTGGGCCGCGCACCGCCTCATCAGCCGGGGGATCCCCTCCCGTCCGGCGATGGGTGCCGTCTTCGGGCTCGGCGGGCTGCTCCTGCTGCCCGTACTGCTGGTCACGGGCGCGCCGCTCGTCGGCTCCTGGCCCAATGCCGCTGTCGGCGTCTACATGGCGCTGGTCCCCATGTTCGCCGGCTACGTCCTGTTCGGCTGGGGGCTGGCACGGGTGCCCGCCAGTAGCGCGACCACGCTGTCCCTGCTGGAACCGGCCGTCGCCGCCGTGCTGGCCGTGGTGGTCGTCGGCGAGCGCCTCCCCGGCGCCGGCTGGGCCGGCATCGCCCTCGTCGTCGCGTGCCTCGCCGTCCTGACCGCGCCGACGGGCGACGCCCGGCGGCGAAGCAGCGGGCAGCGGCCCGACGGGCCGGTCCGGGGGTCCGAGGCCGGCGACGCGGTGACGGCGACGGGGGTGACAAGGACGGCCCCCTGACGCGTACGCCCGCAGCGCGGGAGGGCGAAGGCCTTGCCTGCGTGTGCTCAGTCCTCCAGCGGACGCGTGGCCGGGCCCTGGAGCACCTTGCCGTCCGCGGCGAAGCGCGAGCCGTGGCAGGGGCACTCCCAGGTCTGCTCCGCCTCGTTGAAGCCCAGCTCGCAGCCCATGTGCGTACAGCGGCGGCCGGTCTGCCTGCCGGACAGGTAGTGACCGGCCACGGCGGCCTGCTGGCGGACCACTCCGGGCACCTCCCGGAAGGGCAGCCGTCGGCGGGGGTCGACGAGCTCCGTCCACGCCGGGCGCGGCGCGCCGGTCAGGTGTGCGGTGAGCAGGCGGGACGCGGCGATCCCGTTGCTCAGGCCCCAGCCGCCGAATCCGGTGGCCACGTAGACGTGCTGGGTGTCGGGGTGCTCGTGACCGACGCACGGCAGGTCGTCCGCCGTGTGGACGTCCTCGGCGGCCCACCGGTGGACGGCGGGGGCTTCGGCGAAGCCGGGGAGCTGGGCGCTCGCCCAGCGCTCCAGGCGTTCGAGCCGGTCGTCCGCGCCCTCGGTGCCGGGTTCGAAGGCCTCGCCCGCGACGATCAGCAGACGTCGTCCCCTGTCCAGCGGGGCGGTGCGCACGGAGCGGGTGCCGTGGTCGGAGGTCACGTACATGCCGTACGGCGCGTGGCGCTCCTCGACGGGGGCGGCGATGACGAACTCGCGTCTCAGGGAGAGCCGCATGAGCAGGGTGGTGTGGCACCGGAGCGGGAACTGGGTGGCCAGGACGACGTCACTGGCGTGGACCGTGCCTCCGCTCTCCAGGGTGAGCCGGCAGTCGGCTCCCTCCCGGAGGTCCGTGACGCGGGTGCTCTCGTGGAGGCGGACGCCGTGTGCGACGAGGTCGTCCGCGACGCCGAGGAGGAAGCGGCGCGGATGGAACTGGAGCTGGCCCTCGACGCCCACTGCCGCCGCGACGGGGTACGGCAGTCCCGTTTCGGTCACCGTGGCGGCCCGCAGGCCGGCCGCGGAGGCGGCGGCCGCCTCGGCGCGGATCTCCTCCACGCGCGTTTCGTCCACGGTGTACGTGTACGCCGGGCGGGCCTCCAGGTCCGCGTCGATCCCCAGCTCCTCGCAGATCCGCGTCACCTGCCGCAGGGCGTCCTCCTGGGCGTCGGCGTAGAGCGTCGCCGCCCCCTCGCCGTGGCGCCGGCGCAGGCGTTCGTAACACAGCCCGTGCAGGGAGGTCAGTTTGCCGGTGGTGTGCCCGGTGACCCCGGCCGCGATCCGGCCGGCCTCCAGCACCACCACGTCACGCCCGGCCCGGTTCAGCTCACGTGCGGTGCACAGCCCGACGATGCCCGCTCCGACGACGACCACGTCGGCAAAGAGGTCGCCCTCCAGCGGCGGGCGGGCCCCGCGGGGTGGGGCGGAGTCCATCCAGTACGAGGTTCCGGTCGCGGGCATGACCTGCTCCTCTCGGCGGCCGGCCGTCAGGCGTCCACCCGGAACCGTCGCGCGCAGACGGTCGTCGCGCAGCTTCTCCTCGTTGCCAGTGTCCCTGCCGGTGACCGACCGGGCCAGCCAGGACAGCAGGACGGTCAGGACCATGACGCACGCGGCGGCCGCCGCTGCCGTCGGCCGTTGAGGGCGATGGATGTCATTCCCGGTGCGGCGCCGTGGCGAGGGCGTCGACGATCGCCCGGGCGAAGGCGTCGATGTCCTTGGGCCGGCGGGAGGTGATGAGCGGGTGGCCGCCGGCGGTGTCGACGACGACTTCCTCGTCCAGCCACGTGGCGCCCGCGTTCTCGAGGTCAGGGCGGATCGAGGGGTACGAGGTCAGCTCGCGGCCCTCCGCGAGTCCGCTGTCCACGAGGATCCAGGGGCCGTGGCAGATCGCGGCGACGATCTTGCCGGCGCCGGCGAAGGCGCGGAGGAGGCGTCGTGCCTCGTCGTCGGTACGGAGCCGGTCGGCGTTCACGGTGCCGCCGGGCACGACGACCGCGTCGAACCCGTCCGCGGTCGCCCGTGCCAGGGTCGTGTCCGGCCGGACACGGTCACCAGGGTCTCTGTCGGCGACGAGGGTCCGTATGCCGCCCTCTTTCTGGGCGGCGACCGTGACGTGGGCTCCTGCCTCACGCAGCGTGGCCATGGGTCTGGTCAACTCGTCCTGTTCCGTGCCGTAGTTCGTCGTGAGGACGAGGACGTTCCTTCCGTCGAGTGACATGACGTCTCCCTCTCCAACCGGCGGCCGGTTCCCTTCGGTCGGCCGTGGCGCACTCTGCGGCTTCCCAGGAAGATCGTGTCAAACCACCTGATAGTGGGCATCCTTATCTCAGATGCTCGATCGACGGACCCCCCGCCGCTCCCTCACCGGCCCGCGGCGGCAGGCCCACCGCCACCGTCGAAGGACTCCGCATGTCCACCGTCAGAGCCCGTCACACCGCTCCTCCCGCCCGCTCCACCGCCTCGACGTGCGCCGCGGCGGCGTCAGGGGCGTCGCTCCGCCGGGCGGCCCTGGGCGGGCTCCCCGAGCCGGTCGACCCCACAGGCGCCTCCACCAAGGACGCACGCACCCTTTCGGTGGACCTCCTCCGGCGGCTGCGCGAGCTGGACGAAGGCACGCCCGAGTACGCGTACGTGCGCAACACCCTGGTCGAGCTCAATCTCAGCCTGGTCAAGTTCGCCTCCCGGCGGTTCAGGAACCGCGCGGAGCCGATGGAGGACATCGTCCAGGTCGGCACGATCGGCCTGATCAAGGCGATCAACCGGTTCGACCCCGACCGCGCCGTCGACTTCTCCGCCTTCGCCCTCCCCACGATCGTCGGAGAGATGAAGCGCTTCTTCAGGGACACCAGCTGGGCCGTACGGGTCCCCCGCCGCCTCCAGGAGCTCCGCATCGACCTGGCGAAGGCCGCCGACACCCTGGAGCAGCGCCTCGGCCGCCGCCCCACCCGGGCCGAGCTGGCCGCACAGCTGCACCTCACGGAGGAGGACGTCGCCGAGGGCCAGCTCGCGGCCCACGGCTACGCGGCCCGCTCGCTGGACGCCCCGGCCGGCGACGAGGACGACGGCCCTGGCACGAGCGCCCGCCGACTGGCGTCGCCGGACTCCCCCTACGAGCTGATCGAGTCCCTGACGGCCCTGCGCCCCCTGCTCGCCCGCCTCGACGCGCGCGACCGGCGCATCCTGGAGCTCCGTTTCGGCGAGGAGCTCACCCAGACGGAGATAGGTCTGTGTGTCGGCCTCTCCCAGATGCACGTCTCGCGCCTGCTCACCCGCATCCTGGCCGAGCTCAGGTCGGGTCTGCTCGACGACGGCTCCACGGCGGAGGGGTCGGGCGGCTGACCTCCAGCCACACCACCTTGCCCACTCCGTCACCCGCCGCCTTGTCCTCGCTCCCCCACGCGCCCGCCAGCCTGTCCAGCACCATGAGCCCGTGCCCGCCGGGCAGTGCGGGCGACCGCGCGACGCCCGGCCGGGGATGCACGGGGCTCGCGTCGGCCACCTCGACCCGCAGCCGCCCGGCCTCGTGACGCAGGACGAGCTCCTGGGGACCACCCGCGTGCAGGCAGGCGTTGGTGACCACCTCCGACACGAGCAGCAGGACGTCCTCCACCCGCTCGTCCTGCTCCTCCGTCTCCGCCGGGATCCAGCCCCAGTCGGCCAGCGCCTCGGCCGTGAAGTCCCGGCAGCGCGACACCACGCCCCTGGTCCCGTGCAGCACGAGCCGACGGACCTGATTCACCTGATTCACCTGGTTCACGTGGTTCACCTGGTTCCGGTGACCGTCAACGCTCTCGGCCATGCGTCCCGCCGCCTTCACCACCGCTCTCGGCGAGTGCCTCGCCCAGCGTCCCGTACACCCGGAAGACCGCTCGGGCCCCGGTGATCTCGAACATCCGGTCCACCGTCCGGCGCAGCCCGGCGAGCTCCAGCCGCCCGCCGGCCTCCGTCGTCCGCAACCGGGCCCTCAGGAGCGCGTTCAGTCCGGAGGAGTCACAGAAGTCCAGGGCCGAGCAGTCGACGACGACTCTCCCGACCCCGATGCACTCCTCCACCGCCTGGCGCAACGGGGCCACCGTGTCGCGGTCGAGCTCTCCGGTGAGCAGCAGGATGCGGGTGTCAGCGCCCGGCACCGGCCGGACCTCCACCGTGAACCGGTCGCTCAGCGGATCGCCTCCGCCGGCCACCGACGCCGGCTTGTCGTCCCTCATCGGCCCACCCGTCTCCAGACGATTCACGCCTTTCGCTCTTCTTACACCTATTTCGACCACCCGGCCCGTCACCTATGCGCGCCCCGGCGCGCATACGCGGCCGCTCAGGGGGCAGCGGCAGGCTGAGGGGGAGGAAGGTGCGAGTCGATGGATGAGCGCGCGGAACCCGGAAGCCGCCGTTTCCTCCTGGAGACCCGGCCCGGTGGACGCCCCGGCACCGTCGTCCTGACGCTGAACGGCGAGCTCGATCTCGACACGGTCGGTCCCCTGCGGATCGCGCTCGCGCGGCACCGCGAGGCCTCACAAGTCGTCGTCGACTGCTCCGGCCTGCGGTTCTGCGACTCGACCGGCCTGAACGTCCTCCTGAAGGCACGACTGCTGATGCAGGCCCGGGGCGGGCGCGTGGACCTCGCGGGGCTGCGGCCCCCGGTGGAGCGCATCTTCGAGATCACGGGGGCGAGCAGGGTCTTCCGGGTCTACGAGAATCCCGGCACCGCCCTCGACGAGGGGCCGGCGAAAGGCCGGCCGAACGCACCCACGGCGGAAAGCTCCGCGGAGGACCCCCTGTCGAGCGGTTGGACGTGAGCGGCCGGGGCAACGGCACTGTATGACCGGCCTGGACGCACGGCGTGCGACCGTCCTCACCCGCCGCTACGAGCTACCGCGGAGCCCCGGGACGGTGCGGACCTGCCGCGAACTCACCCAGCGGGCTCTGAGCGAGTGGTTCGGCCCTGCGGGCGCGCCGGGGCAGGTCGCCGCCGAGGACGCCCTGCTGCTGGTCTCGGAGGTCGTCACCAACGCCTTCGCCCATGGCGGCGTCGCCTACGAACTCCGCCTCGACCGCACGGACCGCAGGCTGCGGGTGCAGGTCAGCGACACAAGTCCGGTACGGCCCAGGTCCCACGGGCCGCACCGAGCGGACAGCACCTCCGGACACGGGCTGTACCTGCTGGAGCGGCTCTCGGCGGCCTGGGGCTGGGCCCGCCGGGGTGGGGGCAAGGCGGTCTGGTTCGAGGTGGCGGTGCCGCCCTCGAGAGGCGGGATGCCGGGCCCCGGGGCATGTCCCGCGCCCGGCGCCCCCGGTCGGTCCCCGGCCTAGAGTGGAGGGGTGGCGTCGGAGCTCCGCGGTGCGTCCCGCACCCGGGCCGGGACCACATTTGCCCTGTTCGAGGTCCTTCATGGCAGAGCGCAGACCGGTACCACCCGGCGGGGTGCCCCCGCACGCGGAGCTCGGCGAGGACGGCCTCCGGCAGCTGCTCGCCGGGCTCACGGCCGTCCGCGACGGCGATCTCTCCGCCCGGCTCCCCGACGGCGGCGGCGGCATCCTCGCCGAGATCGCGGCCGTCTACAACGACATGGTCGGGCAGCTCTCGCTCGTCACCTCCGAGGTCACGCGCGTCGCCGGCGAGGTCGGCGGGCAGGGGCTGCTCGGTGGCCGGATCCATGAGCCCCGGGCGCGCGGAGTGTGGCGGGAGCTGACCTCCGGGGTCAACACGATGGCCGACAACCTCACCTCGCAGGTGCGGTCCATCGCCCAGATCGCCACGGCCGTCGCCGGCGGTGACCTCACCCGGAAGATCCGGGTGGACGCGCGCGGCGAGATCCTGGAGCTGAAGGAGACCATCAACACCATGGTCGACCGGCTCTCCTCCTTCGCCGAGGAGGTCACGAGGGTCGCCCGCGAGGTGGGCACGGAGGGCAAACTCGGCGGCCAGGCGACCGTCCACGGCGTCTCCGGCACGTGGAAGGACCTCACCGACAACGTCAACTCCATGGCCGACAACCTCACCAACCAGGTGCGGAACATCGCCCAGGTCACCACCGCCGTCGCCCAGGGCGACCTGACCAGCCGGATCGACGTCTCGGCCCGGGGCGAGATCCTCGAACTGAAGACGACCATCAACACCATGGTCGACCAGCTGTCGTCCTTCGCGGCCGAGGTCACCCGCGTGGCGCGGGAGGTGGGCACGGAGGGCAAACTCGGCGGCCAGGCGGAGGTCGAGGGCGTCTCCGGCACCTGGAAGCGGCTCACGGAGAACGTCAACGAGCTCGCCGGGAACCTGACCCGCCAGGTCCGTGCCATCGCCGAGGTCACCAGCGCCGTCGCCGAGGGGGACCTGACCCGCTCGATCACGGCCGACGCGCCCGGTGAGGTCGGATACCTGCGCGACAACATCAACGCCATGGTCGAGTCGCTGCGCGCCACGACCCGGGCCAACGAGGAACAGGACTGGCTCCAGACCAACCTGGCCCGGATCACCGGACTCCTCCAGAGCACCCGGAGCCTGCCCGGGATCGCCGAGCTGATCATGGCCGAGATGCCGCCGCTGGTCGACGCCCAGTACGGCGCCTTCTTCCTCGCCTCGCACGGCGAGCAGGGCATCGAGCTCGTCATGACCGCCGCCTACGGATCGCCCGATGCTCCAGGTGCCCGGCCGCGGCGCTTCCTACTCGGCCAGTCGCTGGTCGGTCAGGCCGCACGCGACCGGCGCGCCCTCCTCGTCGAGCACCTGCCCGACGGATACGCCACCGTCGCGTCCGGAGTGGGGTCCGGAGAACCGAGCACGCTGATCGTGCTGCCGATCGTGGTCGAGGAACAGGTGCTCGGAGCCGTCGAGTTCGCCTCGCTCCACCCCTTCACCCCGCTCCGGCGGGAGCTCCTCGACCGCTTCGTGGTCAGCACCGGGGCCGTCCTCGGCTCCCTGGTCGCCAACATGCGCACCGACGAACTCCTGGGCCAGTCCCGCAAGCTCGCCGACGAACTCCGCTCCCGGTCGGCCGAGTTGCAGACGCAGCAGCAGGAACTCCGGCGTTCCAACGCCGAACTGCAGGAGAAGGCGGCACTCCTCGCCCAGCGCAACAGGGACATCGAGTCCAAGAACCTCGTCATCGAGCAGGCCCGGCAGGAGCTCGAGGAACGGGCCCGGCAGCTGGCCCGCAACTCCATGTACAAGTCCGAGTTCCTCGCCAACATGAGCCACGAACTGCGGACCCCGCTCAACAGCCTGCTCATCCTGGCCCGGCTCCTCGCCCAGAATTCCCAGGGGAACCTGACGGAGAAGCAGATCGACTACGCCGAGGTCATCCACTCCGCCGGTTCCGACCTCCTTCGGCTGATCAACGACATCCTCGACCTGTCGAAGGTCGAGGCCGGGAAGATGGACATCCGGCACGAGCCGTTCCCCCTCCGTGTCCTCCTCGAATACCTGGAGACGACCTTCGGGCCGGTGGCCGACGAACGGCAGTTGGAATTCACCGTCACCCGCGGGGACGACGTGCCCGAGGAGCTCAACAGCGACGAGGCGCGGCTCCGCCAGGTCCTGCGCAATCTCCTCTCCAACGCGCTGAAGTTCACCGACACGGGCCGGGTGACCCTCGCCGTCGAGCGCGTGAGCGCCGCGGAGACGCCGCCCGCCCTGCTGCACGACGGCGGCCCCGTGCTCGCCTTCCGGGTGACCGACACCGGTGTCGGCATCCCCGCGGAGCAGCTGGGGCTCATCTTCGAGGCCTTCCAGCAGGGCGACGGCACCTCTGCCCGCCGGTACGGCGGCACGGGGCTGGGGCTGTCCATCAGCCGGGAGGTGGCCGGTCTCCTCGGCGGCACCATCGAGGCGGCGAGCACGCCCGGCCACGGCAGCGTCTTCACGTTCTACCTGCCCGTGCCCGGTCCGGCACCCGGGGTGACACCGGGCTCCGCAGCCGCCGACGGCGCCGACTCCCCCGCCGGCCGCGGGGGTGACGTCGACTTCGGTCCCGACCGTCTTGACGAGAGCGGTGCCGCCGAGGGGACGGAGGGCGAGACGGTCCTGGTCGTCGACGACGACCCCCGCAACGTCTTCGCGCTCACCGAGGTGCTCGAAGGACACGGCCTGCGCGTCCTCACGGCCGACAGCGGCCGGGCGGGCCTCGACGCCCTCGCCGCGCACACCGAGATCCGGCTCGTCCTGATGGACGTCATGATGGCCGGCATGGACGGCTACACCGCCATCAAGGCCACCCGGAAGATCCCGGGACGCGAGAAGCTGCCCATCATCGCGGTCACCGCGAAGGCCATGCCGGACGACCGGGCCGACACCCTCGCGGCGGGCGCGGACGACTACGTGTCCAAGCCGGTCGACAAGGACGAGCTGATCGCCAAGATCCGATCCTGGATCGCTGGCTGACGGCGCCTCCCCCCTGCCGTTCACCCCACCCGCACGGCGACGAGGCTCGTGTCGTCGTCGGTGTCCCCGGTGGCCGTCGTGAGCAGTTCGTCCACGAGCCGCTCCGGCGACCGGTCCGCGAGCCGCTCCACCTCGGTGGCGAGCCGAGTCAGGCCCTCGTCCAGTCCGTCGTGCCGGCGCTCGACCAGGCCGTCGGTGTACAGCAGCAGCGTGTCCCCGGGGCGCAGCCCGATCCGTTGCTCCCGGTAGGAGAACGAGGAGACCGCGCCGAGGAGGACGTCCTTCGGCGGGTCGAGCAGCCGCGCGCGGCCTTCGCGCAGCAGCAGCATCGGCAGGTGTCCGGCGCTCGACCAGAGCAGACCGTGGTCCTCGGGGTCGTACAGCGCGCAGACCGCCGTCGCCGTCGTGCCGCCACCGGTCCGCAGGGTCACCTCGTTGAGCCATCCCATCAGGCTCCGGGGCGATTCTCCGGTGAAGGCGAGGGCCCGTTGGGCGTTGCGGAGGGCCACCATGCCGGTGACGGAGTCGATGCCGTGCCCGGCGATGTCGCCGACGGCGACCAGGATCTTGCCGGTCGGCAGCGCGAGGACGTCGTACCAGTCGCCGCCGACCCGGTACTCCTCCGTGGCCGGGCGGTACCGGACGGCCACCACGAGGCCGCCGGGCAGCTCCATGAGCCCGGGGACCTCGGGCACGATCGCCCGCTGGAGCTGGAGCGCCAGCTGATGGCGGGTCTCCGCCTGGTGATGCAGCGCGGTGAAGTGGTCGAAGGTCGCCGTCAGTGCGGCCTCGGTCCGGCGGCTGTCCGAGACGTCCTGGTACACGCCGGCGATCCCGGTGACCGTCCCTCCCGCGATCAGCGGCTCGGCTGCCACGCGCACGTGGCGCACGGACCCGCCGGGGAACACGATCCTCAGGACGGCCTGCGCGCCCGTCTGGCGTTCGGTGAGCGTCCTCAGCAGTGCGGTGAGGGCGTCGCAGTCGTCCCGGTGCACGCGGGCCCGCAGGTCCAGCAAGGGCACCGGCGGCTCGTCCCGCGCCATGCCGAACACGCCGTACGCCTGCTCCGACCAGAACGTCCCGCCGCCGGTGAGGCTGTCCTGGAAAGTGGCGACGCTCTGCAGCCGTGCGGTGGCCCGGGCCGCGGCGGTACCGGGATCGGCCACGGTGTGCCACAGAGCGATGGCGCGGTCCTCGCCCGCCGGCAGCACGCGCACGTCGAGCAGGGGCACGGGTTCCTCCGGCCGGGCGAGCGCGGGCAGTCGTGCGGCCCGCTGGACGCGCCCGGCGGCGACGGCGCGCCGCGCCATACGGGCGAGATCCGCGTGCACCAGCGGGAAGTGGCCGACGAGGGAGCCGCGGCCGTCACGGGGCAGGCCCCCGAGCACGGCGACCGCCTCGTCGTTGAGGTGTTCCACGGTCGGCTCCTCGGTCGTACCGGACATGTGGAGGAGCATCGCCGGATGGGCGAGGGAGTCCAGGACGTCCACGAGGACGGGTACGGCGGGCAGGGCCGGGTCGGCGGTGTCCAGGACGGTGCTCGCCACCTCCAGGAGGCCGGTGAGGGCCCGCCGGGCCGTGGCATCGAGAGCTCGGGGACGCGGCCAGCCGATCAGCGCGAGACCGACGGGCCTGCCGCGGCGGGTCAGCGGCAGCAGAGCGCGCGCGCCGTCCGGCGACGACCCCGGCAACAGGTGCCCGGCCGCCGGCCCCTCCTCCAGCCAGACGGGCGTGCCGGCCACGAGGGCGGAGCGGAGCGGTTCCGGGACCGCGGGGGGAATCCACTGCCACGCCGCGGCCTCCGCCGCCCCGACCCCCGCGCAGCCGGCGAGAAGCAGGCAGCCGTGGTCGGCCCGCTGCCAGAGCCAGAGGCTGTCCGCGCCGAGCGGGGCGAGCCCGCCGTGCAGCAGGGTCCGTGCCGCCTCGTGGACCGTGTACGCCGTCTCCGCCTCGGCGGCGGTGCGGCGGGCCCGACGGTCCTCGACGGTCCGGCCGATGGGCGGGGCGCCGTCGGTCGTGCCGGCGACGGGAGGGCCGTCGTCCCCGGCGACGGCGTTGACGACGTCCGCCGCGATGTCCGCCACCGACAGGCCGGTCGCCCGTGCGAGGGCGGTGAGGTGTTCGGCCGCGTCGGCGGTGGGCAGCCGCATCTGGGCGGCGAGCACGCCGGCGGCGAGGTCGAGCAGATGGCGGTGGGCGAGTCGGCCGCGCAGCCACCGGTTCTCGGCGATCAGGGCGGCGAATCCGGGGTCCACCAGAGCGCCGTACGACGGCCCCTCGGGCATCGGGGAACCGGTCACGACGACCTCCGTTCCGCCGCCTCAGGGGCGTCCGGGCGCGCGCTCGTGTGCGCTTCGGATTTTACTCGCGCGTCTGCGCCGGGGCCTGGGGATACCCCCACCACCTGCGGGGCGGCTGCCCCGACCAGGTGTCCACCTGCTGCCACCGTGGCCCTGTCGATCTTGAACGAACAGGCTGGGCACGCACGCATCTCCGAGCAGAAGGAACTCTTCGTGTTCAGCCTGAAGCCGTCTCGTCGCCGTACGGTCCGCACCGCCACCGTCGGTGCCCTCGCCGCTGCCGCCTGCGCCACCCTCCTGACGGGCAGCGCCGGGGCGATCGTCAACGGAACCGATTCCACCGAGAGGTACCCGTTCATGGCGACGATCCCGGAGTCGGCGCCGAAGTACGGTGTGCTCGACGGAAACTGCGGCGCGTCGCTGATCGACCGGCAGTGGGTGCTGACGGCGGCCCACTGTGTGACGGGCGAGGGCCTTGAGCTGGAAGGCATCGTCCGGGTCGGCAGCGACCGGCGGAAGACCGGGGGCACGGTCCGCAGGATCGACCGGACCTTCGTCCACCCCGGCTACGTGAACGGCGAGGGCAAGGCCGCCAACAAGGACGACGTGGCGCTGATCCGCCTCGACCGGCCGGTCACCCAGCAGCCCGTCAGGATCGCGGAGAAGGCGGGACGGCCGGGCACCCCGACCCGGCTCCTCGGCTTCGGCGGCACCGTCGACGGCGAGCTCACCTTCCCGGACCGGCTCCAGGAGCTGGACACCCGCCTGGGCGCCGCCTCAGAGTGCGCGCCCGGCTATGCGGACGCGACGCGGCTGTGCACGATCAGCACCAGGCCCAAGGCCATGGCGTGCCGCGGCGACTCCGGCGGCCCGCAGCTCCAGAGGGGCCGGGACGGACGCTGGGAGCTCGTCGGGGTCACCTCGGGTCCCGGCGCCCCGAACGTGCCGTGCTCGGGAGGCCCCGGGCTCTACTCCAGCGCGCCCGCCTACGCGCACTGGATCCGGGAGACTGTCGGCGGCAACGGCGTCGAGGCGCCCGAGAAGGACGGCACCGGCCTCGCCGAGACCGGGACGGACGACGCTGTCGCGCCGCTCGTCGGCGTGGCCTCCGCCCTGGTCCTCGCCGGTGGCGCCACCACCGTCGCGCTCCGCCGCCGGAAGGCCCGCCGGTCCGTCTGACGCGCCGGAGAACCGGCCGGCACGCTCAGGACGGGAGGGGGGCGACCGCGGAAAGCACGGTGCCCTCTCCGGGGGTCGATTCGATGGTGAGGGTGCCGCCGAGCTGCTGGAGACGGGCGCGCATGGCGGGCAGGCCATGGCCCCGTACGCCGCCGGGCCTGTCGGTGGCGGTGAAGCCCCGGCCGTCGTCGGCGACGTCCAGGACGACGTGGTCGTCGAGGTAGGTCAGGGTGAGGGCGGCGGCGGTGGCGTCGGCGTGTTCGCGGATGTTGGCGAGGGCGCCCTGGGCGATGCGTACCAGAGCCGACTGCAGGCGTTCGGGGAGCGGGGCCGTGGGGGTCCCGTCCCGGTGGAAGCGGACCTGGAGGGTGTCGGAGGCCTCCCGTTCCGCGAGGGCCCGCAGGGCCTCTTCGAGGCCGCCGCCGCCGGCGAGGTCGGCCGGGGCGAGGTCGTGGACGAAGCGGCGGGCCTCGGCCAGGTTGTGCTCGGCGATGGAGGCGGCGGTACGGATGTGGCGGCGGGCGGCCACGGGGTCGTCGTCCCAGAGCCGCTCCGCGGCCTGGAAGAGCATCTGCTGGCTGGACAGGCCCTGCGCGAGGGTGTCGTGGATCTCCATGGAGAGCCGCTGCCGCTCGGCCAGGGTGCCCTCGCGGCGCTCGGTCGCGGCCAGTTCCCGGCGGGTGCGCACGAGGTCGGTGATGACGGTCCGCAGCCGGTCGGCCTGCCGCTGGGAGTAGATGAACACCGCCGTGGCGACCGCGGCGACGGCCGGTGGGGCGAACATCAGGTTGGGGTCGAAGCCGAAGCGCAGGCGCAGCTTGACCTGGGCGGCCACGACCGCGGCGGTCAGCAGCGCGACGAGGACGACCGCCGGCCGGGTCCGAAGGGAGCGCAGACCGGTGTAGAAGAGGGGCACCGCGCACCAGCCGAAGCTCGGTGCCAGCGCCACCAGGGTGAGCCAGGTGCCGATCACACCGGTCAGCCAGAGCGCGGGCGCCGCGGTGAGCGCGCCGGAGGCGCCGGACCGCCGGGAGCCCAGGGCCGGGCCCAGGACCGGGCCCAGGACGTACAGCAGGGCGAGGACGACGGCGAGGACGACGACCCAGGGGGTGCTGGGGGCGCCGGGGTGGACGATCAGGTAGCGCGTCAGGGACGAGCACAGGAGGACGAAGAACGCCACGTGCATCACGGTGGCGAGCCAGCCGGCGTCGGGGTCGGCCGCCTCCGTGTCGAGGGGTGACTGTTCGTTCGTCCGCACTGCTTCGCTCCTTGCCGCCTGCCGCTCCCCCAGAGCCAGGCTAGCCGGAAAGATCCATTCCGTATCGTCCGATCGGTTGACCCCGGGGTCGTCCGCAGGGGGCGCCGGAGGCAGCCCGTAGGTCGACCGTCCGGGGCCCGGGGCGGCACCAGGATGGAGTGCAGAGCGGGAACGCGGCGTTCCCGAACCCCCTCGGGGGTCGCATGACGAGACCCCCAGGGTCACATCCCGAGGAGCTGATGATCGTGAAGAAGCTGTCCCTGCGCACCCGTGTCCTGACCGGTACGATCGCCGCCACGGCGCTGGCCGCAGGTACCTTCGGCGCGGTCTCCGCCAACGCCGCCACCCCGGCGGTCGCTCCGGCCGCGGCCGTCGCCGAGGCCGACGCCAAGAACAAGAACACCACCCGGTCGACGCACCTCACCATCGAGGCCGCCACCAAGGCCGCACAGGCCACCCTCGACGCCGCAGAGAAGGAGAACCAGCGCGTCTCCGTCGCCGTCGTCGACCGCAACGGCAACACCCTCGTCACCCTCCGCGGCGACGGCGCCGGCCCCCAGTCCTACGAGTCCGCCGCCAAGAAGGCCTTCACCGCGGTCTCCTGGAACGCCCCCACCTCCGAACTCGCCAAGCGCCTCGCCCAGGCCCCAACCTCAAGGACATCCCCGGCACCCTCTTCCTCGGCGGCGGCGCCCCCGTCACCGCCAAGGGCGCCCCCATCGCCGACATCGGCGTCGCCGGCGCCCCCTCCGGCGACCTCGACGAGAAGTTCGCCCAGGCCGGCGTCGCCACCCTCGCCGAGTAAGGCCCCCTTGTGACTCCGGCGGCACCCGGCCCCCCGTCCGGGCGCCGCCGGTCCTCGCGCACGGACATGGAGGAACGACATGCGTGACCGCGACCGCCGCCTGCTGGCGGCCGCCCGCCGGGGCGATGCCGACGAGGTCCGGGCCGCCCTGGACGCGGGGGCCCGGGTCGAGGCCCGCGACGAGGAGCTGCGCTCCCCGCTGCTGCTCGCCTCGCTCGGGAGCCATGTCGAAGCGGCCCGTGCACTGGTCGCGGCCGGGGCCGACCCGGACGCCCAGGACCGGCGCCACGACAGCGCGTGGCTCGTCACCGGCGTCACCGGGAACGTCGCGATGATGCGCGCCCTGCTGCCCGCGAACCCCGACCTGACCGTGCGCAACCGCTTCGGCGGGGTCGCGCTGATCCCCGCGAGCGAGCGCGGTCACGTCGCCTACGTCCGGGCGGTGCTGCGGGAGACCGCGATCGACGTCGACCACGTCAACGACCTCGGCTGGACGGCCCTGCTGGAGGCCGTGATCCTCGGGGACGGCGGCCGGCCGCACCAGGAGGTCGTCGAACTGCTCCTCGCCGCCGGCGCCGACCCGGAACTCGCGGACGCGGACGGCGTCACGGCCCTGCGGCACGCACGGCGCCGCGGCTTCGACGCGATCGCGGCCCTCCTCGACGACGCCTGAGACCGGCCTCGCCGACGCCCGGGACCGGGGCCTCCTCGGGAACGCCTCGGCGCGCGCCGGGCGGAAGATCCTCCGGCACCTTCCCGGTGAGCGGGAACTGGCTCCTGCGCCGGGCCGCCTCTCCCTGCCAGGCTCCGGACCGCTGTGGTTCCGGGCCCGCGACCCCGACGAGGGGCCGGGCGGCAGGGAGGACGTGACGGATCATGACAGGCGCGCAGACGGTCGCCCGGCTCGCGGACCGGGCCGCTGAGAGGTACGGGGACGAGGAGGCCCTCGTCTTCGGCGAGGACCGCTGGACCTTCACGGAGCTGCGGGACCGGGTCGACCGGGTGGCCCGCGCGGTGATCGCGCGGGGGGTGCGGCCCGGTGACCCCGTCGCCGTGTGGGCGCCCAACAGCGCCCGGTGGGTGGTGGCCGCGCTGGGCGCGGTGGCGGCCGGCGGGGTGCTCGTCCCGGTGAACACGCGCTACAAGGCGGCCGAGGCCGCCGACATCCTGCGCCGCTCCCGCGCCCGGCTCCTCTTCACCGAGCACGACTTCCTCGGTACGGACTACCGGGCCGTGCTCGCGGCGTCCGGGGAGCAACTCCCGCTGCTCGAAGGGACCGTGACCCTGCACTCGGCGGAGTGGGACCGGTTCCTGACGGGCGCGGACCGGGTGACGGGCACGGAGCGCCTGGCCCGGAGCGCCGCCGTGCGGCCGGCGGACACCGCCGACATCCTCTTCACCTCCGGGACGACCGGCCGGCCCAAGGGCGTGCCCGCCACGCACGCGCAGAATCTGCGCGTCTACGAGGCATGGGCCCGCGCGGTCACGCTCCGGCGCGGCGACCGCCATCTCCTCGTGAACCCGTTCTTCCACACCTTCGGCTACAAGGCGGGCGTCCTCGCCTGTCTGCTGCACGGGGCCACGATCGTGCCCGAGCGGGTCTTCGACGCGGAGACCGTCCTCGGCCGCATGCGCGACGAGCGGATCTCCGTCCTCACCGGGGCGCCCACCGTCTTCACCTCGCTCATCCACCACCCCCGGCGCGCGGAGTACGACCTGACGTCGATGCGGATGGCCGTCACGGGCGCGGCGAACATCCCCACCTCGCTCATCGAGCGGATCAGGACGGACATCGGCGCGCGGAACGTCAGCACCGCGTACGGGCTGACCGAGTCGACGGGCGTGGTCGCCGTCTGCCGGCCCCACGAGTCCCCCGAGACCCTGGCCCGCACCTCGGGAACGGCCCTGGAGGGCACCGAGCTGCGCGTCGACGCGCCGCCCGGGGAGTCCGGCGAGATCCTCACCCGCGGCCCGCACGTCATGCACGGCTATCTCGACGACCCCGAGGCCACCGCGGAGGCCGTCGACGCGGAGGGCTGGCTGCACACGGGGGACGTCGGCGTCCTCGACGAGCGCGGGTTCCTGCGGATCACCGACCGGCTCAAGGACATGTTCGTGGTCGGCGGGTTCAACGTGTACCCGGCCGAGGTGGAGCAGGTGCTGCGCGGCCATCCGGCCGTCCTGGACGCGGCGGTCGTGGGCGCTCCGGACGAGCGGCTCGGGGAGGTCGGGGTCGCCTACTGCGTACCGGCGGCGGGGGCCCGGATCGACGCGGCGGAACTGACCGCGTACACGCGGGAGCGCCTGGCCAACTTCAAGGCTCCACGGGCCTTCCACGCCCTGCCGGAGCTCCCGCACAACGCCGCCGGAAAGGTCGACAAGGCGGACCTGCGCCGGCGCACCACCACCCTTCGCACGGCATCCACCGGATGAGGAGAGTACGAACGTGAACGACAGCATCACCGACTCCGTCGACATCGTGGTCGTCGGGGCAGGAGTCACCGGCCTGTACGCCGTCCACAGGCTGCGCGGTCTCGGCTATCGCGTGCGGGGCTTCGAGCGCGGGGCGGACGTCGGCGGCGTCTGGTACTGGAACCGGTATCCGGGCGCGCGCTGCGACGTGGAGTCCGTGGACTACTCGTACTCCTTCGACGAGGAGCTCCAGCAGGAGTGGGACTGGAGCGAGAAGTACGCCGCCCAGCCGGAGATCATGCGCTATCTGCACCATGTCGCCGACCGCTTCGACCTGCGCCGCCACTACACCTTCGGGACCTCGGTGACCTCGGCCGAGCTGGACGAGAAGAGGCTGCGCTGGACGGTGCGCACGGACGGCGGCGAGGTGGTCTCGGCGCGGTTCTGCGTGTACGCCGTCGGCTGCCTGTCCAGCACGCACGTGCCGGACATCCCGGGGCTCGCGGAGTTCGACGGCGCCACGTACCACACCGGCGCCTGGCCCCACGAGGGCGTGGACTTCACCGGACTGCGCGTCGGCGTGATCGGCACCGGCTCCTCCGGCATCCAGGCGATCCCGCTGATCGCCGATCAGGCGGCCCATCTGACCGTCTTCCAGCGCAGCGCCAACTACAGCATCCCGGCGGGCAACGCGCCGCTGGACGAGGAGACGCGTCGCCGGCAGAAGGCCGGCTACGCGGAGCGGCGGCGGCTGTCCCGGCTCAGCGGCGGCGGTTCGCCGCACGTGGGCCATCCGTCGCGGACGTTCGAGGTGTCCGAGGAGGAGCGGCGGGCGGCGTTCGAGGAGCGCTGGGAGCTCGGCGGGGTCCTGTACTCCAAGACGTTCCCCGACCAGCTCACGGACCTCGCCGCCAACGACGCGGCGCGCGTGTTCTGGGAGGAGAAGGTCCGCGCCCTCGTCGACGACCCGGACTCCGCCGATCTGCTGGTGCCCACCGACCATCCGATCGGCACCAAGCGGATCGTCACCGACTCTCACTACTACGAGACGTTCAACCGTGACGACGTGCGTCTGGTGAGCCTGCGGGGGAACGCGATCGAGCGGGTCGAGGGCGGCGGGGTGCTGCTGGCCGACGGGACGCGGGTGGAGCTGGACGCGATCGTGTTCGCGACCGGTTTCGACGCGATGACGGGGGCGATCGACCGGATCGACGTCCGGGGGCGCGGCGGCCGGCGGCTGAAGGACGTCTGGAGCGAGGGTCCCCGCACCTACCTGGGCCTCGGGACCGACGGCTTCCCGAATCTGTTCAACCTCACCGGTCCCGGCAGCCCGTCCGTCATGGCCAACGTGGTCCTCTGCGCCGAGCAGCACGGCGACTGGCTCGCCGCGTGTCTGCGCCATCTCGACGAGTCCGGCTACCGGGGGATCGAGGCGAGCGCCGAGGCCGTGGAGGAGTGGGTCGCGGAGTGCCGCGACCGGGCGGCCGCCACCCTGTTCCCGGCGGCGAACTCCTGGTACCTGGGGGCCAACATCCCGGGGAAGCCACGGGTGTTCATGCCGTTCATCGGGGGCTTCGGGGTGTACGGGGACATCATCGCGGGCGTGGCGGACTCCGGGTACAAGGGGTTCGAGCTCCTGACGCGCTGACCCGCGCGGGACACGGTGACGGGCCCCGCCCCACCCGATCCGGTGGGGCGGGGCCCGTCGTCGGTTCGTGCCCGTCGTGCGGGGTGCGGTGGCGCGGGGTCAGTGCGGGTCGAGAGGGGGACGGTCGAGGGCGGCGCGCAGGAAGCCGAACGCCGTCGCGCGGGCCTCGGCCGCCTCGGGCAGGCCGTCGACGGCCATCGTGAGGAAGCCGTGGAACATCCCCGCGTAGTGGTGGGCCGCCACGGGCACGCCGGCCGCGGTGAGGGCCTCCGCGTACGCCAGACCGTCGTCCCGCAGGGGGTCGAAGCCGGCGGTGACGACGTGGGCCGGCGGAAGCCCGGACAGGTCGGCGCCGGCCAGGGGGGCCGCACGGGGGTCGGTCCGGTCCGCGGGCTCGCGGAGGTACGCGTCCCAGTACCAGCGCAGGTGGTCGGCGGTGAGGAAACGGCCCTGGCCGTGTTCGCGGTGCGAGGGCCGCGAGCGGGCCGGGTCGAGCATCGGGTAGTAGAGCGCCTGGCAGGCGATGCGGGGGCCGCCCCGGTCGCGCGCGAGCAGGGCGAGGACCGTGGCGAGGTTGCCGCCGGCGCTGTCCCCCACGACGGCGATCCGGCCCCCGGGGAACGTCCGGGCCGCCCAGAGCAGCGCCGTGTAGGCGTCCTCGGGGGCGGCGGGGAAAGGGTGTTCGGGGGCACGGCGGTAGTCCACCGAGACGACGGTCGCGCCCGTGCCCCGGGCGAGCGTGCGGCAGAAGCCGTCGTGGCTCTCGAGGTCGCAGAGGACGAAGCCGCCCCCGTGGCAGTACAGGATCACGGGGGCGTTCTCGTGGACGCCGGGGGCGTAGACGCGTACGGGCACGCCGTCGGCGTCCTGGTCGGTGACGCGGGCGACGGGGGCCGGAGTGATTGGGGGCTTCTGCCGGGCGGCGAAGAAGGCCCGTATCTCGGTGATGTCCGTCATCTCCGTGCCCAGCGGCGGGAAGTTGGCATCGGCAAGGTCGATGAGCGCCTGGACCTCAGGGGCGGGCTCGGTCACGCGTCCGGTCCTTTCGGGGGCAGGGCGGGCATGCGGCCGGCCGACGCGCCGCCGTCCACGGCGAGTTCGGCGCCGGAGAGGTACGAGGCGTCGTCGGAGGCGAGGAAGGCGACGAGACGGGCGACCTCCTCGGGCTGCCCGACGCGGCCGAGCGGTGCGGCCGGGTGCGTGGTGGTGCCGAGGTGTGCGGTCATCGCGGTGGCGATGGCTCCGGGGTGGACGGAGTTGACGCGGATGCCGTCCGGGCCGAGTTCGAGAGCGGCGGTCTTGGTGAGGCCGCGCAGCCCCCATTTCGCGGCTCCGTAGGCACCGTGGCCCCAGATGCCCTGGAGGCCGGCCTGCGAGGAGATGTTCACGATCGACCCGCCGCCGCTCGCCCGCATCGCGCCCGCGACGGCGCGGATGCCGAGGAACGGTCCGATCAGGTTGACGCGCAGGAGCGCCTCCAGCCGGGCCGGGTCCTCGTCGACGATGGGCGAGGTGGAGTAGATCGCGGCGTTGTTGACGAGGACGTCCAGCCGGCCGAAGGCGTCGACGGCGGTGGTCACGGCGGTGTCCCAGGAGCGCTCGTCGGTCACGTCGTGCCGTACGAAGCGGGCGGCGGGGCCGAGGGAGGCGGCCGTCGCCTCGCCCTCGGCCTCGCGGACGTCGGTGAGGACGACCCGCGCCCCGAGGGCGACGAGGAGCCGGGCCTCGGCCTCGCCCATGCCGCGGGCCGCGCCGGTGACCAGCGCGACCCTTCCGGTGAGGTCGGCGGCCATCAGCGGCTCTCCCGGGCCTCGCGGGTGCGGGCGATGTCGTTGACGGCGAGCCAGCTGAAGGTCATGGCGGGGCCGATGGTCGCGCCGGGGCCCGGGTAGGTCTCGCCCATGACAGCCGCCGAGACGTTCCCGGAGGCGTACAGGCCGTCGATGGGTGTCCCGTCCTCGCGCAGTACGCGGGCCGTCGCGTCGGTGACGAGGCCGCCCTTGGTGCCGATGTCGCCCGGGTGCACGGGGATCGCGTGGAACGGCCCCTTCTCCAGGGGCGCCAGATTGGGGTTGGGGAGGGTCGGGTCGCCGTAGTAGCGGTCGTAGACGCTGTCGCCGCGGTGGAAGTCCTCGTCGCGGCCGGCACGGGCGAAGCCGTTGAAGCGCTCCACGGTGGCCCGCAGCCGTTCCGGGGCGACGCCGATGCGCACGGCCAGTTCCTCGACGGTGGCGGCCTTCTTGACGAAGCCGCTCTCCAGCCACGACTTGGGGAACGGCCGGCCGGGGAGCAGACCCATGAAGAGGTAGCGGGACTTCGCGGCCGCGTCGAGGATCAGCCAGGACGGGACGGTGCCGGCCCCGGGCCTGTCGTTCGCGTACATGGCGTCGACGAACTCGTGGTACGGGGCTGCCTCGTTGGCGTAGCGGTTCCCCGCCCCGTCGACGATCACCATGCCGGGGACGCCCCGGTCGGCGACGAGGAAGAACGGCGTGCCGTCGGGGACGACGACCGACGGCGCGCCCCAGACCTTGTCCATGAGGTCGGTCCCGGCGCCGAGGGCCGTGGCCAGCTCCAGGGCGTCGCCGGTCTGCCCGTCGGCGGCGGCGCTCCACTCGGTGGAGGTGGGGGCCGGCAGGTGCTTCTCGCGGAGGCGCTGGTCGTGCGAGAAGCCGCCGGAGGCGAGGACCACGCCGCCGGTCGCCCGGACCGTGAGGTCCCGGCCGTCCCGGGTGACGCGGATCCCGGCGATCCGGCCGTCCTCCTCCACCAGGCCGGTCAGGGGTGCGGACAGCCACAGGTCACCGCCGAGGGCGTCCAGGGAGTGCCGCATGCGGGCGATCAGCGCCTCGCCGAGGGAGAGCAGTCGCTGCCCGGACAGCAGGGCCTTCACGGCCCGGCCGCCGACCCGGGCGGCGGTCCGCCGGCCGGCCCAGGTGCGGCCGACCATGTTGAGCAGGCGGAAGTCCTTGGAGGTGATGGTGAGGCCGTACGTGGGCAGTCCCGCCCTGCGCATGGTGGCACGCTGTTCCGGTCCCAGTTTCCTGAAGTCGAAGATGCGGGGCTCGACGGAGCGGCCCTGCGGGTAGCCGCCGAGCCGTTCCGGGTAGTAGTCGGAGTAGCCGGGGGTGTAGACGAACCGGACGGCGGTGCGGTCGTGGAACTCCCGCACCATCCGGGGTCCGTAGGTGAGGTAGGCGTCCTTGCGTGCGGCGGGCACCCGGTCGCCGACGGTGGCGTCGAGATAGGCACGGGCCTTCTCGGGGGTGTCGCCGAGCCCGGCGGCGTCCAGGTGGAAGTTGTTCGGCACCCAGATGGCGCCGCCGGACAGGGCGGTCGAGCCGCCGTACACCGCGGTCTTCTCCACCACCAGGACGGTCAGCCCGCGCAGCCGGGCGGTGAGGGCCGCGGCCATCCCGGCGGAGCCGGAGCCGACCACGACCACGTCGTACGTGTGGTCCCAGGTGTCGTTCATCGGGTTCTCCCTCGTCAGCGGGGGGTGATAAGGGCGTCGGTGAGGACCGGCGCGTCGTCGCGTTCCGCGGCGGTGGCGGTCAGCCGGTAGCCGCCGGCGGTGTCCCAGACGCGCAGCCGCAGGGTCTCCCCCGGGTGGAACACGCCCGCGAAGCGGGTGCGGCAGCCGGCCACGGCGCTCGTGTCGGCGTCGAGCAGGTGGTCGGTGACGGCCTTGACCGCGATCCCGAAGGAGCAGAGGCCGTGCAGGATCGGACGGTCGTAGCCCGCGCGGCGGGCGGTGGCGGGGTCGGCGTGGAGCGGGTTCCAGTCCCCGGTGAGCCGGTAGAGCAGGGCCTGCTGACGGAGCGTCGGGACCTCCACGAGCAGGTCGGGTGCCCGGCCCGGGGCGGGGAGGCGGTCGGCGGGCCCGCGGCCGCCGCCGAAGCCGCCCTCGCCGTGGACGAAGATCTGGTTGCGCTGGGTGAGGAGGGGGACGCCGTCCTCGCCGAGGAGCGTGGACTCCTGGACGACGACGGCGGCCCGGCCCTTGTCGTACACGTCCGTCACTTGTGTGACGGCGGTCCCTCGGGCGGCGGCGGGCAGCGGGCGGTGCACGGTGATCTCCTGGCCGCCGTGCAGGACGCGCGCCAGGTCGATGTCGACGCCGGGCAGGTCGAAGACCTGGAATCCGACGCCTCCCGTGCCGCCCGCGACCACGCCGAACGTGGGCAGGACCTGGAGCCCTCGCTCGTGTCCCTCGAAGACGTAGCGCAGCTCGCGCGCGTCGGTCTCGGGGACGCCCGCGCCGAGC
Source organism: Streptomyces venezuelae (assembly GCF_008642375.1). Taxonomy (NCBI): domain Bacteria; kingdom Bacillati; phylum Actinomycetota; class Actinomycetes; order Kitasatosporales; family Streptomycetaceae; genus Streptomyces; species Streptomyces venezuelae. The sequence goes on from NZ_CP029194.1 coordinate 353,150, forward strand.
GCCAGGTGGTAGAGGCGCACGTCGCGCGCGTCCCAGACGACGTCGGTGCTCACGGGCGGGGCGGAGGTCGCCTTGTCCACGTCGATGGGCATCTCAGAACGCCCCGACGGCGTAGCGGCTGCGGAAGAACAGCAGCGGCCGGCCGTCCTCGCGGGCGTCGAGCGCGACCACCTGGGCGGTGACCAGGGAATGGTCGCCGGCCTCGTGGACGGAGTGCAGCTCGCACTCGACGAAGGCGAGGGCTCCGTCGATCCGCACGGTCCCGTGCTCGCCGACGCTCCAGGGGATGCCGGTGAACTTGTCGGGGCCGCTGCGGCCGAGAGCCGCGCAGGTGTCCCGTTGCTCCTCGGCGAGGATGTTGACGCAGAAGCGGCCCGCCCGCTCGATCCTCGGCCAGCTGCTCGACGACCTGCCGACGGCGAGCATGACCAGCGGAGGGTCGAGGGAGAGCGACGCGAAGGACTGGCAGGCGAAGCCGACGGGTTCACCCGCGTCGAGCGAGGCCACGACGGTGATGCCGCTGGCGAAGCGGCCGAGGACGTCGCGGAAGTCGGCGGGGTCGATCAGCCGTTCCACTGGTGGCCCCAGAAGCTGTCGGCGGTGATCTCCTTCGCGACCCAGGTGGCGGGGTCGACGATCAGGCCGTCCCAGCCGTACTCGACCTGGAAGCCGCCGGGTGCCTGGGCGTAGAACGACACCATGCGGTCGTTGGTGTGGCGGCCGAGGCTGGAGGCGATGGGGATGCCCGCGGCCTTGGTGCGGTCCAGGCCGCGGCCCACGTCGTCGAGGGTCTCCAGCTCCACCATGAAGTGCACGATGCCCGGAGGCAGGGCGCCGGGGTAGAGGCCCAGGCTGTGGTGGCGGCTGTTGGGGCTCATGAAGTGCATCCAGTGGAAGTCCCGCTGCTCCGCGGCCGTCGGGACGGCCTGCGGCGGGAGCTTCATGGAGTCGCGGAGCTGGAAGCCGAGGAGGTTCTCGTAGAAGTCGAGCGCGGCCTGGATGTCCGGGACCGGGAGCACGACATGGCCGAGGCCGAGGTCACCGGTGACGAAGCGGTTGCCGTACGGGGTGACGAGCGGGGTGTGGTCCTGTGCCTGGCCCCAGGAGATCTCCAGCGGGTTTCCGCAGGGGTCCGTCAGGCGGATGAGGCCCTGGACGCGGCGCTCCGTGAGCTCGGCCTCGTCCGCGACCTTGACGGCGACGCCCGCCGCCTCCAGCTCGGCGGCGGCCGTGGCGAGCGCGGCGTCGTTGGCCACCTCCCAGCCGGCCGCGAGCAGCCGGTCGCTCTCGCCCGCCTGGACGGCGATGCGGTACGCGCGGTCGTCGACGCGCAGGAGGAGAGTGTCGTCGGTGGTGCCGGGTGCCTGTGCCATGCCGAGGACGTCGAGCGCGTAGCGGCGCCACGCGTCGAGGTCGGTGGTCTCCAGGCGCAGGTATCCGAGAGCACGGATGTCCATGGTGGTGCACCCTTCCGTCAGGTGGGTCAGTGGTCAGTGGTGTCGGTGGGAGAAGAAGTCGAGCGCGAGCCGGTTGAACTCGTCGGCCCGCTCGACCTGGGCCCAGTGGCCGCAGTGCGGGAAGACGTGCAGGCGGGCGTCGGGGATGGTCTTGAGGGCGACGAGCGCCCCGTCGAGGGGGTTGACGCGGTCCTCGCGGCCCCAGGTGAGGAGCACCGGCTGGGTGATGCGGTGGGCCTCGCGCCAGAGCATCACGTCCTCCGCCCGGGCGGGGTCGGCGAACGAGGCCGCCATCCGGGCGTTGCCCAGCCGGGTGTCGGGGTCGTTCGCCGAGGCCCAGCGCTCCTCGACGAGTTCGTCGGTGACGATCGACGGGTCGTACGCCATCACGCCCAGGAACGCGCGGAGTTGGTCCTTTGTCGGCTCCGGGGAGGCACTGAACTCGAAGAGGCGCTTGATGCCCTCGGTCGGGTCCGGCGCGAAGAGGTTGACGGACACACCGCCGGGGCCCATCAGGAGGAGCTTGGCGACCTTGTCGGGGTGGTTCAGGGCCATGCGGACGGCGGTGCCGCCGCCGAGGGAGTTCCCGACGAAGTGCGCCCGCTCGATGCCCAGTTCGTCCATCAGCGCGGCCACGGCGTCCGCGCTGTAACTGAAGTAGTCCTTGTCCAGCTCCGGCTTGTCCGAGCGGCCGTAGCAGGGCTGATCGACGAGGAGCGTACGGAAGTGCTCGGCGAAGACCGGGAGGTTGCGGCCGAAGTTGCTCCAGCCGGAGGCGCCGGGGCCGCCGCCGTGCAGCATGATCACGACGGGTGCCGGGTGCCCTTCGGCGGGGCCGGCCTCGTGGTAGTGGAGGGTGAGCCCCGCCGCCTTGGCGGTGCGGGACGTCGACGCGTGGGTGAGCTCTGCCTCTGCCATCTGCGGCGCCTCTCAGGCCATGGTGTCGTGGATGTCGATGCCGAGCGCGCACTGCCCGTACATGACGAGGGCCCGCTCGGGGTCGTTGGCGGCGTGGCCGCGGCCGGTGTGGGCGTCGCGCCAGGCGCGCTGGACCGGGCCGGGGCCGGTCCGCATGGCGTTGCCGCCGGCGTTCTCCATGAGGAGGTCGATCGCCGCGACGCAGCGCTCGGTGGCGAGCACCTGGTCCCGGCGGGTGCGGGTGCGGAGCTCCATCGGGAGCTCCTCGTCGCGCTGCGCGAGCGCGTACATCTCGCCGATGTTCCGGGTCATCTGGAGCCAGCTCGCGTCGATGTCACTGGCGGCGCGGGCGATGCGGACCTGTGCGAAGGGGTCCTCGGCGACCTTCTGGCCGTAGGAGACCCGGAACCGCTGCCGGGTGGCCTCGGTGTAGGAGTCGTACGCGCCCTCGGCGATCCCGATGATCGGGGTCGAGATCGTGGCGGTGAAGACCCCGGCGTACGGCAGCCGGTACAGCGGTTCCGGGTTGATCTCGTGGCCGGGGACCTTCAGGGCGGTGACGGGTCCGAAGCTCAGGGCGCGGTGGTAGGGGACGAAGACGTCTTCGACGACGACGTCGTTGCTGCCGCTGCCGCGCAGCCCGACGGTGTCCCAGACGTCGTCCACGCGGTAGTCGGAGCGGGGGATCAGGAAGGTGCGCATGTCCACCGGGTTGCCCTCGGCGTCGGGGACGAGGCAGCCGAGCAGGGCCCACTGGACGTGGTCGCAGCCGGAGGAGAAGTGCCAGCGGCCGGAGAGCCGGAAGCCGCCGTCGACGGCGGTCGCCTTGCCGGTGGGGGCGTACGAGGAGGCGATACGGGCCTTCGGGTCCTCGCCCCACACCTCCTGCTGGGCGCGCAGGTCGAACAGGGCGACGTGCCAGGGGTGGACGCCGACCACGGAGGCGACCCAGCCGGTCGAGCCGCACGCCTTGGCGATCTCCTTGACCGCCGTGTAGAAGACCAGCGGGTCCGCCGCCCGGCCTTCGAAGGCCCGGGGCTGGAGCAGCTGGAAGAAGCCGGTGTCCTCGATCTCCTTGATGGACGCGTCGGGTACGCGGCGCAGGGCCTCGGCCTCGGCCGCGCGCTCGCGCAGACCGGGGGCGAGATCGCGGATCGCTTCCAGGACGTCGTCGGCCATGGGTCATCCCCTTTCGGGTCGTGGTGGGGGAAGTGCCAGGACCGTACGACGCGGTGTCGCGCGGCGAAATGCGCTGCTCCCACTGAGCGGGAAGGAGCACCGGGCCGCGACGCGGCGGGGAGTTCGTATACGGGTGGAGGAGTGACCGGGGAGGCCTGAGGGGCCTCGGGGACCCGGGGCCGTCAGAGCATCGGGTCGTGGACCGTGATGCCCAGGGCGTCCTGGCCGAAGAGGAGCAGGGCCCGCTCCACGTCGTTGGCCGCCTGGCCCCGGCCGGTGTGCAGGTCCCGCCAGGCGCGCTGGAGGACGTCGGAGCCGCCGCGCATGGGGCTGCCGCCGGCGTTCTCCATGAGCAGGTCGACGGCCGCGATCGCGCGTTCCGTGGCGAGCACCTGGTCGCGGCGGGCCCGTGCGCGCAGGGACGTCGACAGCTCCTTTCCGGCGCGGGCGACCGCGTACAACTCGGCCGTGTTGCGGCTCAACTGGAGCAGGCTCGCGTCGATGTCGCCGGCCGCGCGGGCCACCCGTACCTGCGCGAAGGGGTCCTCGGCGATCCGCCGCCCGTAGGAGGAGCCGAGGCGCTCGCGGGCGGCCGTGACGTACTCCTCGTAGGCGCCCTCGGCGATGCCGACCATCGCGGTCGAGATCGCGGTGGTGAAGACGGCGGCGTACGGCAGCCGGTACAGAGGCTCGGGGTTGGCCTCGTGTCCGGGGCAGCGCAGTGCGGTCACCGGGCCGAAGCCGAGGGTCCGGTGGTCGGGGACGAAGGCGTCCTCGACGACGAGGTCGTTGCTGCCGCTGCCGCGCAGGCCGACCGCTTCCCAGACGTCGTCGACGCGGTAGTCGGAGCGGGGGACCAGGAAGGTGCGCATGTCGACGGGGCGTCCCTCGCCGTCGGTGACGAGCCCGCCGAGGAGGGCCCAACGGGCGTGGTCGCAGCCCGCCGAGAGGTGCCAGCGCCCGGACAGCCGGAAGCCGCCGTCGACCGTGGTGACCGCCCCGGTGGGGGCGTGGGAGGAGCAGATGCGGGCGGTGTGGTCCGTGCCCCACACGTCCTCCTGGGCGCGGGGGTCGAAGAGGGCCAGGTGCCAGGGGTGGACGCCCAGGACGGCCGCGGCCCAGCCCGTCGAGCCGCAGGCCCTGCCGATCTCCCGGAGCGCCGCGTAGAAGACGTCCGGGCCGGCGGCGAGTCCGCCGTACGCCGTGGGCCGCAGGAGCCGGAAGAAGCCGGCCTCTTCGAGCTCTTCGACGCTGGCCCCGGGCACGCGGCGCAACGCCTCGGCCTCGGCCGCGCGCTCGCGCAGGGCCGGGGTGAGGGCGCGGACCGCCGCGAGAACGTCGTCTTCGCGCATGCGCGTCCCTCTCGGATCCTGATCCCGGCGTCCGGGCCCGTCGTGCTTCGGTGTGCTTCGGTGCGCTGAGGTGTGCTGACGCCAGGGAAACTACGCGTTACTGTTCCGAAACGAAACACCCTCTTCACAGTCACCGGAATCCTCTGGCAATCTCCACGCAATACCGGAGATTACGGACGTGGTCGGGCTTGCCTGCCGTCCGTGTGGGAGGTGCCGATGACGACGCCAGCTGTCGAGGCCGGATGTCCGCCCCTGTCCCTGCTGGAGAAGGCGGCGAAGGTGCTGAGCGCCTTCCAGAGCGCGGGGCCCCGACTCACCCTGACCGAGGTCGTGCAGCGTTCCGGCATCAGCCGGTCCTCCGCGCACCGCATCCTCGACCAACTGGTGCAGCTGCGCTGGCTGGAGCGCGAGGGCCGGGACTACCGGCTCGGCATGGGCATGCTGGAGCTCGGTGCCATGGCCTCGCACCACAATCGGCTGCGCCGGGCCGCGCTGCCCCATCTGCACGCGCTGCACGAGGCCACGGGCCACCTGGTCCACCTCACCGTGCTCGACGGCACCGAGGTGGTCTACCTGGAGCGGATCGGCGGCTCGGACGACTCCGGCGTGCCCTCGCGGACGGGAGGGCGTCAGCCGGCGTACTGCACGGCCTCGGGCAAGGCGATCCTGGCCTTCAGCGACCCCTCGGTGACGGAGCAGGTGATCCGGCACGGCCTGCGGCCGCGGACGCCTCGTACGATCACCCGGCCCGAGTCCTTCCGGGGCGAGCTGGCGATGGCGCGGGAGCGCGGCGTGGCGTTCGACCACGAGGAGGGGTTCCGGGGGGTCTTCTGCGTGGCGGCGCCGCTGCGTGGCGCGGGCCGGGCCGTCGCCGCGATCTCGGTGTCCGGCAACGGCGTCCACCGCGAGCTGGAGCGGATCGCGCCCGCCGTGCGCGGCTGCGCGCGGTCCGTCTGGCAGGCGATGTTCGGTCCCGGCCGGCTCTCCGAGAAGCAGGCGCGGCCGTCCGGGGCGGTGGCCGAGCCCACGTACGCGCAGCCGTCGATGGACAACATGATGACCTGGCTGCGCTTCAGCGAGTGGATGTAGGGATGCAGGGGCTGTGAAGGGCGGGACGACTGCGTCCCCGGCCGGCACCGAGGGGTGTCCGCCGGGGACGCAGCGGGTTCACCGGGTCGTACGTACCGGACTTCCCGGGAAGCGGGCTCGCAGGGCGTCGAGTCCGGCGGCGTACGTGCCGTCCCCGAAGACCGCCTCCACCTGCGGCACCAGCTCGTCCGGCGCCCGGTAGGCGGCCGACCACCGGACCTCGGCGCCGTCGGCGTGGGGACGTACGGCGAGGGTCGCCTCGTAGCCGACGACGGGCAGCGCCACCGGGTCGAGGAGGGCGTAGCGGTACGAGCGGGTGCCCGGCTCGCGGGCGAGGAGCCGCTCACGGGCGACGACCCGGCCGTCGAGTGCGAAGACCCGTACGGTCCCCGGCGTCTCCGGGTCGGCTTCGTGTTCCAGGGTGGCGGGCGGCACGTGCGGATGCCAGGTGGCGAGGCCGCCGAAGTCGCCGATGACCGCCCACACGTCGTCCGGGCCGGCGGCGAGCACGGCGGAGCGCTCGATGGTTCGGGGGCGCATGGGCGGATCCTCCGGTCTCTCGGTTCGGGTCGTCACCAGATGCCGTCGCCGCGCAGGACGGCGTCCGCGCCGCCGTCGGCGAAGACGACCTGGCCGGTGACAAGGGTGTTCTCGGGCGAGACGAGCCAGGCGATCAGCGGGGCGAGCTGCTCGGGGCGCGCGTGGCCGTGCAGGGGCATCGGCACGCTCCGCTCGACCAGTCCGCGCATCTCCGGTTCGTCGAGCAGGGGTCGGGTGAGCGGTGTGACGACCACGCCGGGTGCCACGGCGTTGAGCGGGACTCCGGCTCCTGCCCAGTCGTCGGTGACAGCGGAGCGGCGGACCCAGCGGGAGATCGCCGCCTTCGAAGAGGAGTAGACGAGGTGCCCCTCGCCGCGGTCCACGGCCTCCTGGGAGGCGGCGACAGCCGCCGGCTCGTCCCCGGCGAGCGCGGCCTCGACGATCGCCCGGTCGGTCGGGTGCACGGAGTCGATGGAGCCGATGGCCAGGGCCCGTGGGTCGGCGCCTGCCGCGAGGAGAGGGCGCAGCCCGTCCAGCGTGGCGACGGCGCCGAAGTGGTTGAGCCGGATCGTGAGCGGGTCGAAGTGGGCGACGCCCGCGCAGGAGACGACGGCGTCCAGGCTGCCGCCGGTGAGCTCGTGGGCGCGGGTGACGAGTGCGGCCCGGCCTGCGGGGGTGGACAGGTCCGCCGTGATGTCGCCTTCCTCGAGGTCGGCGCTGATGACGGTGTGGCCCTGTGCCCGCAGGAGGGCGGCGGTGGCCTTGCCGATGCCGGAGGCCGCTCCGGTGACCAGGCAGGTTCGGGGCATGGTGACTTCCTCGTCAGGAGTAGGTGATCTCGACCCGGTCGGTGAGGGGCAGGGCCTGGCAGGCCAGGACGTATCCCTCGGCGAGGTCCCGGTCGTCCAGGACGTCGTTGCGCAGCAACCTGACCTCGCCTGCCGTGACGCGGCAGGTGCAGGCGCTGCAGGCGCCCTCCCGGCAGGAGTACGGGGCGTCCACGCCCGCCGCCAGGAGCACGTCGAGCAGGGGTGTCGCCGACGGCCAGCGGACCGTGTGGGTCTCGCCGTCAAGCTCGACCTCGGCCGTGCCGCCGCCCTCGGCCGCAGCGCCGCCCTCAGTGAGGGCGGGAGTGTCGAAGACGTCCGCGCCCAGGGAGAAGAACCGCTCCCGGTGGATGCGGTGGCCCGGCGCGCCGACCGCGCGCAGCGCCTGTTCGACGGCGTCCATGAGGGGTTCCGGGCCGCAGACGAAGGCCTCGCGGCCGGCGTACGGCGCGAGCACGGCGGCGAGCCGGTCCGCGCGGGGCAGGCCCTGGAGCGATTCCAGCCAGTGGACGACGAGGAGCCGGGCCGGGTGGTTCGCGGCCAGCTCGCGCAGTTCGTCGCGGAAGATGACCGAGGACTCGTCGCGGTTGGCGTACAGGAGCACGACCCGGCCCTGTCCCCCGGCGAGCACCGACTTGGCGATCGAGAGGACCGGGGTGATGCCGCTCCCGCCGGCGGCGAGGAGCAGGTCGTGGTCGAGGGAGTCGGGCGTGAAGGTGCCGGCCGGGGGCAGCACCTCCAGCTCGTCGCCCGTCCCCAGGTGGTCGCACACCCAGTTGGAGCCGTGCCCGCCGGCCACCCGTTTGACAGTCACCTTCAGGGGTTCGCCGGTGTGGGGCGAGCCGGCGAGGGAGTAGCAGCGGGCGGCCGGTCTCCCGTCCGCGCCGGGCAGTTTCAGGGTGAGGAACTGCCCGGGGCGGTACGTGAAGCGGTCCGCGCTCTCCGGTGGCGCCTGGAGCACCAGGGAGTGGGCGTCGGCGGTCTCGGCGATCACCCGGACGACGCGCAGCCGGTGGGTGCGCGTGCCGGTCGGCTGCTCAGGCATCGGCGACCTCCAGGGTGCCGTCGTCCACCGCGCGCTCGATGCTCGACCGCAGGGCCCGGCAGGTCCGTATCCGGGCGGTCGTCGCGCCCTCGCCCACCCGGTCCCGGAACTCGGCGCAGACGACGGCCGCGTCGGCGGTCCACTGCACGGAGGTGTGGGCCCTGCTGAACTTCTCGCACAGGACCTGGTTGCCGCAGGTCGCGCACTCCACCGGTCGCATGTCAGGCTCCGGTCTCCGGCGCCGCCGCGCGGCGGGCGAGGTTCTCCTCGACCTCCGCGTGCCAGGCCTTGTTGGCGCGCTGGGTGTCGATCTCGAACTCGAAGCGGCGGGTCATCTCGTCCTTGACGTCGGCCACGTCCACGTAGAACTGCTCGTACCAGCGGCGCAGTTGGTAGACGGGCCCGTCCTCCTCGGTGAGCAGGGGGTTGTCGATCCGGGTCTTGTTCTTCCAGATCTCCACGTCCTGCTCGAAGCCGACGGTCGCTCCCTCGGCGGTGAGCCGTGCGGCCTCGCCGGCCTGTTCGTCGGTCATGCCGGGGAGCCGCCGGACGATCGCCCCGTACTGGAGCAGGAAGCTGTCGGCGTCGATGGGGTAGTGGCAGTTGATCAGGACGATCTCCATCTCCGCGCCGCCGCCGACGTCGCCGTAGAGGTGGTCGATCATGTAGGAGGGGCCGTAGTAGGAGGCGTCGGAGCGCAGGCGGCCGGAGCTGAGCGTGCCCAGCTCCATGTCGCCGCGGGGGCTGCTCTCCATGTACTGGGTGGCGACGTGTCCCTCGAAGACGTTCTTGAAGTACTCGGGGAAGGCGTAGTGGACGTAGTAGAAGTGCGCCATGTCCACGACGTTGTCGACGATCTCGCGGCAGTTGGAGCCCTCGACCCGCAGGGTCTTCCAGGTCCAGTCGCTCCACTGGTCGGCCTCGGGGCCGTGGATGCCGGCGATCTCGGGGACGGTGACCTCGGGCGGCGGGGGGTTGCCCTCCGGGTCGTGCCAGACGAAGAGCTGCTTGTTCCGCTCCAGCGCGAGCCAGGAGCGGGTCCTGGCACGCGGCGGGACCCGGCGGGCGTACGGGATGCCGGCGCAGCGGCCGTCGCCCGACCAGCGCCAGTCGTGGAAGGGGCAGGCGACGGCGTCGCCCTTGACGGTGCCGTGGGCGAGGTTGCCGCCCATGTGGGGGCAGTAGGCGTTGAGGATGTGCAGCCGGCCGTCGTCCTCGCCCTCGAAGACGACGAGCCTGGTGCCGAAGGCCTCGATCTCGTGCGGGCTGCCGTCCTTGAAGTCCTCGGCGAGGCCGAGGCAGTGCCAGCCCCGGGCGAAGCGCGTCGGCGGCCGGCCCGCCTCGATGACCCGGACCTCGTCGTGGGGAGCAGTCATCTCGTCCCTCCATCTGTGGGGTGATCGCGGTGTGCGGTGGGGTGCGAAGTGGGGTGTGCGGTGGGGTGTTGCGGTGGTGCTCTCGCGGCTATCGCTCCGCGGCGAGTTCGACGGCGATGTCGATGAGCTGGTCCTCCTGGCCGCCCACGAGGCGGCGCTCGCCCGCGCGCAGGAGGATCTCGGCGCCGGAAACGCCGTAGCGCTCGGCCTGCCGGTAGGCGTGCTTGAGGAAGCTGGAGTAGACGCCGGCGTGGCCCATGAGCAGGGCGAGCCGGTCGAGTCGGCACTCGTCGTCCATGACCGGGCGGACCACGTCCTCCGCCGCGTCGATGATCTTGAGGACGTCGATGCCGGTCCGGATGCCCATCCTGGCGCAGACCGCGACGAGCGCCTCGACCGCGGTGTTGCCGGCGCCCGCGCCGAGCCGCCGGGTGGAACCGTCGATCTGCAGCGCGCCCGCCCGGACGGCGGCGATGGAGTTCCCGGTGCCGAGGGCCAGGTTCTCGTGTCCGTGGAAGCCGACCTGGGCATCGTCGCCGAGCTCGGCGACGAGGGCCCGGACGCGTGCGGTGACGTCGTCCATGACCATGGCGCCGGCCGAGTCGACGACGTACACGCACTGGCAGCCCGCGTCGGCCATGGTCCGGGCCTGCCGCGCGAGGTTCTCGGGCGTCGTCGAGTGGGCCATCATCAGGAAGCCGACGGTCTCCAGGCCCCGTTCGCGGGCGAGTCCGAAGTGCTGCACCGAGATGTCGGCCTCGGTGCAGTGGGTGGCGATGCGGCAGATTTGCGCGCCGTTGTCGTGGGCGGCCCGGATGTCGTCCTTGACGCCGAGTCCGGGGAGCATGAGGAAGGCGATCCTGGCCTGCCGCGCGGTGTTCACCGCGATGGTGATGAGTTCCTGTTCGGGAGTCCTGGAGAAGCCGTAGTTGAAGGAGGATCCACCAAGTCCGTCGCCGTGCGTCACCTCGATGACCGGGACGCCGGCCTCGTCGAGGGCCGCGACGACGGAGCGGACGTCCTCGCCCGTGAACTGGTGCCGCTTGGCGTGCGAGCCGTCGCGGAGCGAGGAGTCGGTGATCCTGATGTCGAGGGTGTCCGAGTAGGGCATGGGGGGCTCCTTACGCGCGCGGCGCGAGGAGCGCCTTGGCGAACTCCTCGCCGACCCTGGTGGCGGCGGCGGTCATGATGTCGAGGTTTCCGGCGTAGGGCGGCAGGTAGTCGCCCGCGCCCTCGACCTCCAGGAAGATCGCGACGCGTGCCATCCCGCCGTTCTCGGGGCTCGGGTCGTCGAACTGCGGTTCGGTGCGGAGCCGGTAGCCGGGGACGTATGCGGCGACCTGCTCGGCGATCTCCTTGACGGAGGCGGCGACGGCGGCCCGGTCGGCGTCCTCGGGGATCGCGCAGAAGACGGTGTCGCGCATGATGACGGGGGGTTCGGCGGGGTTGAGGATGATGATCGCCTTGCCGCGGGCGGCGCCGCCGATCGTCTCGATCCCGCGTGAGGTGGTACGGGTGAACTCGTCGATGTTCGCGCGGGTTCCGGGTCCGGCGGAGACGGAGGCCACCGAGGCCACGATCTCCGCGTAAGCGACGGGGACCACGCGGGAGACCGCGTACACCATGGGGATGGTGGCCTGACCGCCGCAGGTGATCATGTTCACGTTGGGCTTGTCGAGGTGCTCACGGAGGTTGGCGGGCGGGACGACCGCGGGGCCGACGGCCGCCGGCGTCAGGTCGACCGCCTTGATGCCGAGCTCGGCGTAGCGCGGGGCGTTGGCCCGGTGGACGTAGGCGCTGGTGGCCTCGAAGACGACGTCGGGCTTCTCGTCCTGGGCCAGCAGCCAGTCGACGCCCTCGTGGCTGGCCTCCAGGCCGATGCGGCGGGCGCGGGCGAGGCCCTCGCTGTCGGGGTCGACGCCGACCATCCAGCGGGGTTCGACGTGCTCGGAGCGGAGGAGCTTGTAGAGCAGGTCGGTGCCGATGTTGCCGGATCCGACGATCGCGGCGGTCGCCTTGCGGGCGGGGGGCGCCGGGGTCGTGGCGTTCGATGTGGTCGTCGTGGTGGTGGTCATGATCACCTCAGATGAAGGACAGGGAGACCGGGCCCAGCCCGGTGAACTCGGCGGTGAAGGTGGCTCCGGGCGCCACGTCGACGGCCCGGGTGCACGAGCCGGGCAGCACCACGTGCCCCTTCTTCAGGGAGACCCCGAAGCGGGCCACCGTGCGGGCGAGCCAGGCGACGGAGAGCGCCGGGTCGCCGAGCACGGCGTCGCCGCGCCCCTCGGCGAGGAGTTCGCCGCCGCTGCGCAGCCGCGCCTCGATCGCCTTCAGGTCGATCTCGCGGGGGTCGCGGCCCTCGCCGATGACGTATCCGGCGGAGGAGGCGTTGTCCGCGATGGTGTCGGCGATCGTGATCCGCCAGTCGCGGATCCTGCTGTCGATCAGCTCCAGTGCGGGCACGACGCGTTCGGTGGCGGCCAGTACGTCGGCCGCGGTGCAGGTCTCGCCCGGGAGGTCGTCGCCGAGGACGAAACCGACCTCGGTCTCGACGCGCGGCGCGCAGTAGCGGGAGACGGGGACCGGGGTGTCGGACCGCAGTTCCATGTCGTGCAGCAGATGACCGTAGTCGGGTTCGTCGACGCCCATCATCTGCTGCATGACGGGGGACGACAGGCCGACCTTGTGGCCGCGTACCTCGGCCCCCGCAGCGAGGCGGTGCCGGATGTTGAGGAGCTGGATCTCGTACGCGTCCTCGGTGTCGATGCCGGGGAAGGCCGAGGTCAGCGGGTCGATCGGCGTGACGCCGTGTTCGGCGGAGCGCAGCAGCTCGGCCGCCTCGTGCCTCTGGCGGTCCGTGAGCATGGCGGGTCCCTCCTGGGGGGCGGTTGGGGCTGTCCGGCGAGGCTAGGCCGGTGGCCACGACCGCGGGGAGCGCCGTTTCCCGGTGAGCGGGAAAGGCCCCCGGAGGGGGTGCGACGCCTCAGGAGGAGGGGCGTGCCCGGGGGTGACGATGTGCCTCGGGGCGGGCTCCCGGCGTACGCCGTGGCCCCGCCCCGAAGGTGTGGTGGGGGGACGGTCAGCGCGCCCCGTACACGGGCTGCGGGGGCTCCGATTCCGCGAGGAGCTTCAGTGCCGTGTCGCCCGCCTCCGCCGGGGTCCAGCGGGCGCCCTTGTCGGCCGTGGGGCCCGGTCGCCAGCCCTCCATGACGGTGATCCGGCCGGCCTCGGCCTCGAAGACCCGTCCCGTCACCCCGGCCGAGGCGGCGGAGCCCAGCCAGACGACGAGGGGGGAGACGTTCTCCGGGGCCATCGCGTCGAAGGCGTCGCCCTCGGGGGCGGCCATCGTGTCGGCGAACGTCTGCTCGGTCATCCGGGTGCGGGCGGCGGGGGCGATCGCGTTGACCTGGACGCCGTAGCGCCCGGTCTCGGCGGCGGCGACGAGGGTGAGGCCGATGATCCCGGCCTTGGCCGCGGCGTAGTTGCCCTGGCCGACGCTGCCGAGGAGACCCGCCCCCGAGCTGGTGTTGACGACCCGTGCCTCGGGCGTCCGGCCGGCCTTGGCCTCGGCGCGCCAGTGCGCGGTGGCGTACTTGAGCGGCAGGAAGTGCCCCTTGAGGTGGACGCGCATGACGGCGTCCCACTCGTCCTCGTCGAGGTTGACGAGCATGCGGTCGCGCAGGAACCCGGCGTTGTTGACGAGGGTGTCGAAGCGGCCGAAGGCCTCCAGGGCGGTGGTGACGAGTGAGGCCGCCCCGTCGGCCGTGGCGATGTCGCCGCCGTGGGCGACGGCCTGTCCGCCCGCCGCCGTGATCTCGTCGACGACCCGCTGGGCGGGTCCGGCGCCGCCGCCCGTGCCGTCCGCGTCGACCCCGAGGTCGTTGACGACGACCTTGGCGCCCTCGGCGGCGAAGGCGAGCGCGTGCGCGCGGCCGAGACCGCGGCCCGCCCCGGTCACGATGACGACGCGTCCGCTGCACAGTCCTGTCATGGTGTGGTCCTTTCACTCAAGCATGGGTGGGCCGTCAGTGGTTGACGGTGGCGGCGTCGAGGAAGCCGGGGCGTTCCCCGCCCCCGTGGACGTGCAGGCTGGCACCGCTGATGTACGCGGCGCGGTCGGAGGCGAGGAAGACGCAGGCGTCACCGATGTCGGCGGGCTCGGCGAGCCTGCCGAGGGGTACGGTCCGGCCGACGGCGGCGACGCCGTCCTCGTCCCCGTAGTGCAGGTGGGACAGTTCGGTGCGCACCATGCCGAGGACGACCGTGTTGACCCGCACCCGCGGCGCCCATTCGACCGCCATGGAGCGGGCGAGGTTGTCCAGGCCCGCCTTGGCGGCCCCGTAGGCCGCGCTGCCCGGTGACGGGCGGGTGCCGCTCACGGAGCCGATCATGATGATCGCCCCTCCCCCGCTCTGCCCGCGCATCACCTCGTACGCGGCGAGGGAGGCGGTCAGCGGGGCGACGAGGTTCAGTTCGACGACCCGGGCCTGGCGCTCGGCCCCGCCCTCGTCGAGCATCCGGAAGGGGGTTCCCCCGGCGTTGTTGACGAGGGTGTCGAGCCGTCCGTGGTCCTCGCGCACGCGGTCGAAGAATCCGGCGACCGCCTCCGGGTCGCGGAGGTCGACGGGGAGGAAGCGGGCCGTGCGCCCCGCCGCCCCGACGGGCTCGTCGGGGGGCCGTCGCGCGCAGGTCACGACCTCCGCGCCGGCCGCCAGCAGGGCGCGGGTGATTCCCGCTCCGACGCCCCGTGTACCGCCGGTGACGACGGCGACGGATCCCGACAGATCGATGATCGCTGCCAATGGGCACCTCCCGCAGCGCGCGAACCGCTGCTATCTTCCACCTAACAAACGTTAGGTGGAAAGGTAGCTGATCTGCTCATGGGTGTCTCCACCTCCGCCCCGGAAGAGGGCATCGCCGTCGTCACCGTGGACTTCCCCCCGGTCAACGCCCTTCCCGCACAGGGCTGGTACGACCTGGCCGGCGCGGTGCGCGCCGCCGGCGCCGACCCCAAGGTCCGCTGCGTGGTGCTGGCCGCCGGGGGCCGCGGCTTCAACGCGGGCGTCGACATCAAGGAAATCCAGCGCACGGCCGGGCACGACGCCCTGCTCGGCGCCAACCGCGGCTGTTACGAGGCCTTCGCCGCGGTCTACGACTGCGAGGTGCCGGTGGTCGCCGCCGTCCACGGCTTCTGTCTGGGCGGCGGGATCGGCCTCGTCGGCAACGCCGACGTCGTCGTCGCCTCCGACGACGCGACCTTCGGCCTGCCCGAGCTGGACCGGGGCGCGCTGGGCGCGGCCACCCACCTCTCCCGGCTGGTCCCCCAGCACCTGATGCGTGCCCTGTACTACACCTCGCGCACCGTCACGGCGCAGGAGCTGCACGGGCACGGCTCGGTGTGGCGGGTCGTCCCGCGCGAAGCGCTGCGGGAGGCGGCCCTCGAACTGGCCCGGGAGATCGCGGCGAAGGACGGGCAGTTGATCCGGCTCGCCAAGGCGGCGATCAACGGCATCGACCCGGTGGACGTCCACCGCAGCTACCGCTTCGAGCAGGGCTTCACCTTCGAGGCCAATCTCAGCGGTGTCGCCGACCGTGTCCGCGACACCTTCGGCACCGGGACGGCGGGCAGGCCGGACGCGACGGACAGGCAGAGCAGGACCGACCAGGAGGAGGAGCAGTCGTGAGCAGGGACAAGACGATGACCGCCGAGGAGGTCGTCGGCCGCCTGGAGAGCGGGATGACGATCGGCATCGGCGGCTGGGGCTCGCGGCGCAAGCCGATGGCACTGGTCCGGGCGCTGCTGCGGTCGGACGTGACCGATCTGACCGTCGTCTCGTACGGCGGCCCGGACGTCGGTCTGCTCGCCGCGGCCGGGAAGGTCCGCAAGCTCGTCGCGGCCTTCGTGACCCTCGACTCCGTGCCCCTGGAGCCGCACTTCGGCGCGGCCCGGCAGAGCGGCTCCGTCGAGCTGGTGGAGCTGGACGAGGCCATGGTGATGTGGGGGCTGACCGCCGCCGCGCAGCGGCTGCCCTTCATGCCGGTCCGGGCGGGGCTCGGCTCGGACGTGATGAGCGTCAACCCCGAGCTCCGGACGGTCACTTCGCCGTACGACGACCGTGAGCAGTTCGTCGCCGTCCCCGCCCTGCGCCTGGACGCC
The DNA here is from genome assembly GCF_008642375.1 of Streptomyces venezuelae. NCBI lineage: Bacteria > Bacillati > Actinomycetota > Actinomycetes > Kitasatosporales > Streptomycetaceae > Streptomyces > Streptomyces venezuelae. The sequence continues at coordinate 369,090 of NZ_CP029194.1, forward strand.
GCGCTCGTCCACCTCAACCGCGCCGACGCCCACGGCAACGGCCAGTACCTGGGCCCCGACCCGTACTTCGACGACCTCTTCTGCGAGGCAGCGGACGCCGCGTACCTCTCGTGCGAGCGGATCGTGGAGACGAGTGAGCTGCTCAAGGACTCCGGTCCGCAGTCGCTGCTCGTCAAGCGGGCGTTCGTCGACGGTGTCGTGGAGACCCCGAACGGCGCGCACTTCACGTCGTGCTCCCCCGACTACGACCGCGACGAGACCTTCCAGCGCGCCTACGTCACCGCCGCGCGCGATCCGGAGGCCTGGCGGGCCTTCACCGAGCGGTTCCTGTCCGGCGACGAGGACGCGTACCAGGCCGCGGTGGCGGCGTTCCACGAGGAGGAAGCATGAGCGGCGGCCGCACGACGGAAGTGACGACGGCGACACGGGCCGAGTGCTGCGTGGTGGCCTGCGCCGAGGCCTGGCGGGACGCGGGCGAGATCCTGGCCAGTCCGATGGGCACCGTCCCGATGATCGGGGCCCGGCTCGCGCGGCTCACCTTCTCCCCCGACCTGCTCCTGACCGACGGCGAGGCGCTGCTCATCGGCGACACGCCGGCGGTCGGCGCTCCGCCCCGGGTGGTGGAGGGCTGGCTGCCGTACCGCCAGCACCTGGCCCTCGTCTCCACCGGGCGGCGGCACGTGATGATGGGCGCGAGCCAGATCGACCGGTACGGCAACCAGAACATCAGCTGCATCGGCGACTGGGCGCAGCCCAGGCGCCAGCTGCTCGGCGTCCGCGGCGCACCCGTCAACACCCTGAACAATGCGACCAGTTACTGGGTCCCCAAGCACTCGGCGCGGGTCTTCGTCGAGCGGGTCGACATGGTCTCCGGGGTCGGGTACGACCGCGCCGCCGAGGCCGGCCCCTCCGCGACCCGCTACCACCGCGTCCCCGAAGTCGTCAGCGACCTGGGGGTCTTCGACTTCGACACCCCGGACCGCAGCATGCGGCTGCGGTCGCTGCACCCCGGTGTCACCGTCGAACAGGTCACGGCGGCCACCGGCTTCGCGCTCACCGTCCCCGACGACGTGCCGTACACGCGCGAGCCCACCGCCGAGGAACTGCGGCTGATCCGCGAGGAGATCGACCCGAAGGGGCTGCGGGACCGCGAGGTCCCCGCATGAGCGACGTGACGATCTCCACCTCCCTGACCGAGCTGGTCGGGGTCCGCCACCCCCTCGTGCAGACCGGCATGGGGTGGGTGGCGGGTCCCCGTCTCGTCTCGGCCACCGCCGCCGCGGGCGCGCTCGGCATCCTCGCGTCGGCGACGATGACCGTCGAGCAGCTCCGCTCGGCGGTGCGCGAGGTCAGGTCCCGTACGGACGCGCCCTTCGGCGTGAACCTGCGCGCGGACGCGGGGGACGCGGCCGAGCGCGTGAAGATCATCATCGACGAGGGTGTACGGGTCGCCTCGTTCGCGCTCGCCCCGTCGCGCGAGCTCATCGCGCGGCTCAAGGACGCGGGCGTCGTCGTCATCCCCTCCATCGGGGCCAAGCGGCACGCCGAGAAGGTCGCCGCGTGGGGCGCCGACGCGGTGCTCGTGCAGGGCGGCGAGGGCGGCGGCCACACCGGAAGCGTCGCCACCACCGTCCTCCTCCCGCAGATCGTGGACGCCGTGGACATTCCCGTCATCGCGGCCGGCGGCTTCCGTGACGGGCGCGGCCTGGTCGCCGCGCTGGCCTTCGGCGCGTCCGGGATCGCGATGGGCACGCGGTTCCTGCTCACCTCGGACAGCACGGTCCCGGACGCGGTGAAGGCCCGCTACCTCGCCGCGGCGGTGGGCGACGTCACCGTCACCACGAAGGTGGACGGGCTCCCGCACCGGATGCTGCGCACCGAGCTGGTCGAGGCGCTGGAACGCTCGGGCCGGGCCTCCGCCCTCCTGATGGCCGTCCGGCACGCCGCGGCCTTCCGGCGTGACTCCGGCATGAGCTGGCCGCAGATGGTCCGCGACGGCCTCGCGATGAAGCACGGGAAGGACCTGACCTGGAGCCAGATCCTGCTGGCCGCCAACACGCCGATGCTGCTCAAGGCATCCATGGTCGAGGGCCGTACCGATCTCGGTGTGATGGCCTCCGGGCAGGTCGCCGGCCTGATCGAGGATCTGCCGTCCTGCGCCGAACTCGTGGACCGTGTCATGGCCGAGGCCCAGGCCGCGATCCGCGCCCTGCCCGTCCCGGACTGAACCGCCATCGGTCCCCGTACACACGTGTCCGCCGGGGTGACGAACACCCCGGCGGACGCGTGTCACGACGCTGTTTCCCGCACACACCTCTTCCGCACCGGACTCTTCACCCCACCGGCGCTCTTCACCGCGCAGGCCCTTCACCGCGCCAGCTCTTCACCGCACCGACTCTTCACCGCACCGACCATGAACGGACCCGCCATGCCGATCCAGCGACTGAACCACGCCGTCCTCTTCGTCTCCGACCTGGCGCGCAGCACCGCCTTCTACCGAGACGTCCTCGGTTTCCGCCCGCTGCCGCAGGGCTTCGCCGGGGCGGCCTTCCTCCAGGCGGCGGGCTCCGCGAACGACCACGACCTCGGCCTGTTCCAGTCCCCCGAACCCGGCGCCGGCCCCCGCACCGGGCGGGTCGGCCTGTACCACCTGGCCTGGGAGGTGGACACCCTGGCCGAGCTGCGCCGTATGCGGACCCGGCTGTCCGACTCCGGGGCGCTCACCGGGGCGAGCAACCACGCCTCCACCAAGGCCCTCTACGCCCGCGACCCGGACGGCATCGAGTTCGAGGTGTGCTGGCTGGTGCCCGACCAGGCCGTGGCCGGGGAGCTCTCGGCGATGACCTCGCCCACCCGCCCCCTCGACATCGACGCCGAGATCGCCGTCCACGGCGCGGAGACGCCCGGCGGCCCCCGCACCGACCACTCCGTCTGGCAGCAGGTCTTCGGCGGGGGCGCCGGAAGCGTCACGGACGCGCGGTGAGCGTCACGACCGTTCGGTGAACGTCACAGGCGTCCGGTGAGCGTCACAGGCGTTCGATGATCGTCACGTTCGCCTGCCCGCCGCCCTCGCACATCGTCTGCAGGCCGTAGCGGCCGCCGGTGCGCTCCAGCTCGTGCAGCAGGGTGGTCGTCAGCTTGGTGCCGGTCGCGCCGAGCGGGTGGCCGAGGGCGATGGCCCCGCCGTTGACGTTGACCTTCTCCGGGTCGGCGCCGGTCTCCTTCAGCCAGGCGAGGACGACCGAGGCGAAGGCCTCGTTGATCTCCACGAGGTCGATGTCGTCGAGCGTCATCCCGGCCTTCTTCAGCGCGTACGCCGTCGCCGGGATCGGGGCGGACAGCATGCGGATCGGGTCCTCGCCCCGCACGGACAGGTGGTGGATGCGGGCGCGCGGCGTCAGGCCGTGCTCCCGTACGGCCCGCTCCGATGCGATCAGCATCGCCGAGGCCCCGTCCGAGACCTGCGAGGAGACCGCGGCGGTCAGCCGGCCGCCCTCGACCACCGGGCTGAGGCCGGCCATCTTCTCCAGGGTGGTGTCGCGGCGCGGGCCCTCGTCGGTGCTCACGTCGCCGTAGGCGACGATCTCCCGGTCGAAGCGGCCCTCGTCGATGGCGCGGGCCGCCCGCTGGTGCGAGCGCAGGGCGAACTCCTCCATGTCCCGGCGGGAGATGCCCCACTTCGTGGCGATGAGCTCGGCGCCGTGGAACTGGTTGACGGGCTGGTCGCCGTAGCGGGCGCGCCAGCCCTCGGAACCGATGTACGGGCCGTCGGTGAGTCCGAGCGGCGCGGCGGCCTGACGGCTGGCGAAGGCTATGGGGACCAGGGACATGTTCTGCACGCCGCCCGCGACGACCAGGTCCTGGGTGCCGGACAGGACGCCCTGCGCGGCGAAGTGCAGAGCCTGTTGGGAGGATCCGCACTGCCGGTCCACGGTCACGCCGGGGACCTCCTCGGGCAGGCCGGCGGCCAGCCAGGCGGTGCGCGCGATGTCGCCGGCTTGCGGGCCGACGGTGTCGAGGCAGCCGAAGACGACGTCCTCGACGGCGGCGGGATCGGTGCCCGCGCGCTCCATGAGCGCCTTGAGCACATGCGCGCCGAGGTCGGCGGGGTGGACGGCGGCGAGCCCGCCGTTGCGCCTGCCGACCGGGGTGCGGACCGCTTCGATGATGTATGCCTCGGCCATGGCCGCTCCTCTTTCCTTGTCTCACGGGATTGATGTCAGGTACGGAGGGCGACGCCCTCCAGCACCATGGACAGGTACTGGCGGGCGATCTCCTCGGGGCTGTGCTGTCCGCCGGGCCGGTACCAGGACGCCGCGACCCAGACGGTGTCGCGCACGAAGCGGTACGTCAGCCGGACGTCGAGGTCGGCGCGGAACACCCCGGCGGCCACTCCCCGTTCCAGGGTGCGGAGCCAGGCTCGTTCGAACCTCTGCTGCGAGTCGTCGAGATAGCCGAAGCGCGGCTGCTCCCGTAACTGCCGGGACTCCTTCTGGTAGATGGCGACGGCGGCGCGGTGCCGGTCGATCTCCCGGAAGGACTCGGTGACGAGGGCCTCGATGGTCTCCCTGGGGCCGTGTCCGGCGGCGAGCACCGCGTCGTACCTGCCCCACAGCTCGTTCAGGAAGCCGGAGAGAATCTCGTCGAGCATCGACTCCTTGGAGTCGAAGTGGTAATAGAGGCTGCCGGCGAGGATGCCCGCCGCGTCGGCGATCTTGCGGACGGTGGTGGCGTTGTACCCCTGGGCGGCGAACACCTCGGCGGCGGTGGCGAGGAGTTCGTGGCGCCGCTCGGGCGCCGCGCTCACCACGGCCCTCGCTCCGCTCTCCGGCGGCCGGTCATCCTCGGCTCACGGATGCTGGCTGCTGACCGAGACGACCTCGCCGGTCAGGTACGAGGAGTAGCCGCTGGCGAGGAACACGATCACGTTGGCGACCTCCCACGGCTCGGCGTACCGTCCGAAGGCCTCGCGGGCGGTCAGCTCCTCCAGGAGCTCGGGCGTGGTGACCTTGGCCAGGTGCGGGTGCATGGCCAGGCTCGGGGAGACGGCGTTGACCCGCACCCCGTACTCGGCGGCCTCCAGGGCGGCGCAGCGGGTGAGCGCCATGACGCCGGCCTTGGCGGCGGCGTAGTGGGCCTGGCCCTTCTGGGCGCGCCAGCCGACCACGGAGGCGTTGTTGACGACGACGCCGCCGCTGCCCGCGGCCTTGAGGCGGCGGAGTGCGGCGCGGGTGCAGCGGAAGGTGCCGTTGAGGGTGACGTCGAGGACCTTGTCCCACTGTTCGTCGGTCATGTCGACGAGGTCGGCGGTGCCGCCGAGGCCGGCGTTGTTGACCAGGATGTCGAGGCGTCCGTGGCGCTCCTCGGCGAGGTCGAGGAGGGCGGCGACCTGGGCCTCGTCGGTGACGTCGCAGGGCAGTGCGGCGACCCGGTCGGCGCCGAACTCCGCGGTCAGTTCGGCCTCGGACTCCTTCAGCCTGCGGGCGTGGGCGTCGGAGAGGACTACGCGCGCGCCTTCCTCCAGGAGCCGTCGGGCGGTGGCGCCGCCGATCCCGGCGCCGGCCGCGGCGGTGACGACGGCGCTCCGGTCGGCGAGCAGTCCGTGCCCCGGGACGTAGGGGGGTGGTGTACGGGTCACGGGCGGACCTCCTTGGGCAGGCCGAGGACGAGCTCGGCGATGATGTTCCGCTGGATCTCGTTGGAGCCGGCGTAGATGGTGTCGGAGCGGGAGAAGAGGTAGAGCCGCTGCCAGTCGGTGAGGTCGTACGGTTCGCCGGCCGCGAGCATGCCGTCGGCTCCGCAGACGTCCATGGCGAGTTCGCCCAGCTCGCGGTGCCAGGTGGCCCAGAAGATCTTGCCGATGGAGGCCTCGGGGCCCGGGGCTCCGGCCGCGACGCCGCCGAGCATGCGCAGGGCGTTGAAGCGGATGGTCTCCAGGCCGATCCAGGCCCGGGCGATCCGGTCGCGGATCAGCGGGTCCGTGGCGGCGCCGTTGCGCCGGGCCAGGGCGATGACGGCCTCCAGTTCACGGCGGAAGCCGACCTGCTGGCCGAGGGTCGAGACGCCCCGCTCGAAGCCGAGGGTGGCCATGGCCACCTTCCAGCCCTCGCCGGGGGCTCCGACGACGTGCGCCGCGTCCGTCCTGGCCCCGTCGAAGAACACCTCGTTGAACTCCGAGGTGCCGGTGAGCTGGACGATCGGCCGGATGTCGACGCCGGGCGCGCGCAGCGGGACGAGCAGGTAGGACAGGCCCTGGTGGCGGGTCGATCCTCCCCCTCGCTCGGCTGGGGGGACCCCCGGCTCGGTGCGGGCGAGGACGAAGCACCAGTCGGACTCGTGCGCCTGTGACGTCCAGATCTTCTGGCCGGTGACCACCCATTCGCCGCCGTCCCGCTCGGCGCGGGTCCGGACGTTGGCGAGGTCCGACCCGGCGTCCGGCTCGCTGTAGCCCTGGCACCACAGTTCCTCGACGGCGACGATCGGGGGGAGGAAGCGCTCGCGCTGCTCCGGTGTGCCGAAGGCGATCAGGGTGGGGCCGAGGAGCTGTTCGCCGATGTGGCCGACGCGGGCGGGGGCGTCGGCGAGGGCGTACTCCTCATGGAAGGCGACCTGCTGTTCCAGGCTCGCGCCTCGTCCGCCGTACTCCTTCGGCCAGCCGACGCAGGTCCATCCCTCGGCGGCCATGTGCCGTTCCCAGGCGAGGCGTTCGTCATGGGCCTCGTGCTCCCGGCCGGGTCCTCCGCGGCCGCGCAGGGCGGCGAACTCGCCGGTGAGATGGGAGCGCAGCCAGCTGCGGAACTCTGCGCGGAACTCCTCGACGTTGCTCATGGCCGTACGTTAACCTACCAAACACTTGTTAGGGAAGGAGGGCGGATGTCCGCTGCCCGCACCACATCCATATCCACGGAGCCCGTCCGGTACGAACGGCTCGGCCCCGTCGCCGTCGTCACGATGGACCGGCCCGATTACCGCAACGCCCAGAACTCCGCGATGACCTACGCCCTGGACCGGGCCTTCTACCGCGCGGCCGACGACAGCGAGGTCAAGGTCGTCGTGCTCGCCGGGGCGGGGAAGCACTTCTCCGCGGGCCACGACATCGGCACCCCCGAGCGGGACGCGCACCTGCCGTTCGAGCGCAGGGCCGGGCTCTGGTGGGACCACTCGGACAAGGAGGGCGCGGAGAGCCGCTTCGCCCGGGAGTCCGAGGTCTATCTGGGCATGTGCCGGCGCTGGCGCGAACTGCCCAAGCCCATGGTCGCGTCCGTGCAGGGCGCCTGTGTCGCGGGCGGCCTGATGCTGGCCTGGGTGTGCGACCTGATCGTCGCCTCCGAGGACGCCTTCTTCGCCGACCCGGTCGTCCGCATGGGCATCCCCGGCGTCGAGTACTTCGCCCACCCGTGGGTGATGCCCCCGCGCATCGCCAAGGAGTTCCTCTACACCGGCGACCGCATGAGCGCCCGCCGCGCCTACGAGGTCGGCATGGTCAACCGCGTGGTCCCGCGCGAGGAACTGACCGACCGGACCATGGAACTGGCCGCCAGGATCGCCGAGATGCCGCGCATGGGCCTCGCGCTGGCCAAGCGCGCGGTCAACCAGGCCGAGGACCTCCAGGGCATGCACACCGGCATGGACTCCGTGTTCGGGCTGCACCACCTCGCCCACGCGCACAACGCCGAGACCGCCCCCGACGCCCTGGGCGGCATGGACATCCGGGCCATGAAGGAGGCCGGAGCCTGATGGACCTCGACTTCACCGCGGCGGAGGACGCCTTCCGGGCCGAGGCCCGCGCCTGGCTCACCGCCCACGTGCCCGCCGTCCCGCTGCCCTCCCTGGAGACGGCCGAGGGCTTCGCCGCCCACCGGGAATGGGAGCGGACCCTCTTCGCCGACCGGTGGTCGGTCGTCTCCTGGCCCGAGGAGTACGGCGGCAGGAGCGCCCCGATCCTCCGATGGCTGATCTTCGAGGAGGAGTACTACGCGGCCGGCGCGCCCGGCCGGGTCAGCCAGAACGGCATCAACCTCCTCGCCCCCACCCTCTTCGAGCACGGCACCGACGAGCAGCGCGCCCGCGTCCTCCCCTCCATGGCGTCCGGCGAGGTCATCTGGGCCCAGGCCTGGTCGGAGCCGGAGTCCGGCTCGGACCTCGCGAGCCTGCGCTCGACCGCCGTCCGCACGGACGGCGGCTGGCTCCTGAGCGGCCAGAAGACCTGGTCGTCACGGGCGGCCTTCGCCGACCGCGCCTTCGGCCTCTTCCGCAGCGACCCGGAGACCGGCCGGCCGCACCAGGGCCTGACGTACCTGATGTTCCCTCTGGACGCGGCCGGCGTGACCGTACGGCCCATCGGGCGGCTCGACGGCAAGCCCGCCTTCGCCGAGCTCTTCCTCGACGAGGTCTTCGTCCCCGACGAGGACGTGATCGGCGCGCCCGGACAGGGCTGGCGGGTCGCCATGAGCACGGCGGGCAACGAGCGCGGGCTCACCCTGCGCAGCCCCGGCCGGTTCACGGCCGCCGCCGAGCGGCTGACGGGGCTGTGGCGGGACGGCGCCGACCCGTCCGACACCGCCCTGCGCGACCGGGTCGCCGACGCGGTCGTCGCGGCCCGCGCATACCGGCTCTTCACCTACGCCAACGCCTCGCGCATCGCCGCCGGGGAGTCGATCGGCGCCGAGTCCAGCCTGAACAAGGTCTTCTGGTCGGAGCTCGACATCGCGCTCCACGAGACCGCGCTCGACGTCCTCGGCCCGTACGGCGAGCTGTCCGACGAGGCCACGGAGGCGCCCGCCCACGGCAGTTGGGCCGAGGGCCACACCTTCTCCCTGGCCGGTCCGATCTACGCGGGCACCAACGAGATCCAGCGCGACATCATCGCCGAGCGGCTGCTCGGCCTGCCGAAGGGACGCCGGTGATGCGGTTCCTCCTCGACGACGAGCAGCGGGAGTTCGCCCGCTCGCTGGACGCCATGCTCACGGCGTCCGACACCCCCGGGGCCGTACGGGCCTGGGCCGCCGGCGACACCACGCCGGGCCGCGCCCTCTGGTCCCGGCTCGCCGAGGCGGGTGTCTTCGCCCTCGCCGTGCCGGAGCCGTACGACGGTCTGGGCCCCCTGCCGGTCGAACTGGCCGTGGCCTTCACCGAGCTGGGCCGCCACGCGGTCCCCGGCCCGCTCGTCGAGACGGTCGCCGCCGCCGCGCTGCTCGACCGCCTCGGCGACCAGGACGCGGCGGCGGCGTGGCTGCCGCGGATCGCCGCGGGCAAGGCGGTGGTCTCGCTGTGCGTGCCGGCCGTGGGAAGCCCGTACGCCCTGGACCCGGACGCGACCGACGCCGTCCTCGTCGTGGCGGGCGACACCCTCCTCCTGACGGAGGAGTCCGGGCCCGTCCAGCCGTCCGCCGACCCCGCGCGCCGGCTGGCCCGGCCCCTCGGCGGCACGGTCCTGGCGCGGGGACCCGAGGTGGCCGCCGCCGCCGCGCACGCCGCCGACGTGGCGGCCCTGGTCACCGCGGCCCAGGCCCTGGGCCTCGGCCGTGCGCTGCTCGACCGGACCGTGGCGTACGTCAAGCAGCGCACGCAGTTCGGGGTCGCGATCGGCTCGTTCCAGGCGGTGAAGCACCGCCTGGCCGACACGCTGATCGCCCTGGAGTTCGCCCAGCCCCTTCTCCACTCGGCCGCGCTGGCCCTGACCGGGCCGGACGGCCCGTCGGCCGGGCGCGAGATCGCCGCGGCGAAGGTCGCGGCGGGCGACGCCGCCTACGCCGCCGCCCGCGCGGCCCTGCAACTGCACGGCGCCGTCGGCTACACGGACGAGCTGGACCTGTCCCTGTGGATCCGCAAGGCCCGTCCCCTGCGCGAGGCCTGGGGCACCCCCGCCGCCTGCCGCGCCCGCGTCCTCACCCCCTGACGCCACCGGCTCGCCCGCCCGGGACCCTGCGCCCGTCAGGGCGAGCCGCGCGCCTGACGTCCTGCGTGCCACGTCACCGCGCCACTCGACACGCGCCACCGCTCACCGCTGTCCGATTCCCCCTCCCCACCGCACCCGGGAGCCTCATGAACTCCGCACCGTCCCCGCACTCCCCCGAGCACTCCCCCGCGAGACCGTCGGACCCCGCGCTCCTGCGCAGAGTGGCGCTGTCCAGCCTGCTCGGCACCGTCATCGAGTACTACGACTTCCTGCTCTACGGCACGATGGCGGCGCTCGTCTTCGGCCCGCTCTTCTTCCCCGAGTCCGACCCCGGCGTCGCGACGATCGCCGCCTTCGGGACGCTGGCCGCCGGCTATGTCTCACGGCCGCTCGGCGGCGCCGTCTTCGGGCAGTTCGGCGACCGGTTCAGCGCCGTGCTCCTCGCCGTCGGGCGGTACGTGCGGGTGAGCATCACGGAGAGCCCGCTCTTCCGGCAGGCGGCGGCACGGACGGAGGGCGCGGGCAGGGAACTCGGCCTGCCGCAGGCGCAGGTGCTGCGCAGGCCCAGGAACCTCGTCCTCGCCTGTGCCGTGGGCATCGGCCCGTTCGCCCTGACAGCGCTGATCAGCACGTACATGCTCACCTACGCGACGGCCATCGGGTACGCCACCTCGGAGGTGATGACGGGCCTCGTCCTCACCTCGGTCACGGGCCCGGTGACGATTCCGCTGTTCTCCGCGCTCTCCGACCGCGTGGGCCGGCGGGCCGTCGTCCTGGGAGGCGCGGCCGGCGTCGTCCTGCTCGCCTTCCCGGTCTACGCCCTGGTCGACGCCCGGTCCCCCGCCCTGCTCGTGCTCGGCATGGTCCTCGGTCAGGTGGTGCAGTCCGCGATGTACGCGCCCCTGGGCCCGCTGCTGTCCGAGCTGTTCGGGACCCGTGTCCGCTACACCGGGGCCTCCCTCGGCTATCAGCTGGCCGCGCTGATCGGCGGCGGGTTCACCCCCTTGTTCGCGAGCAGCCTGCTCTCGGATGGGGCACGGAGCGCGCCCCTCGCGGTGCTGGCGCTCGTCTGCGGTCTCGTGACGGCGCTGGCCGTGTGGCGCACGGCCGAGACCCGGGGCCGGGACCTGTCGGAGGAGGACCCGGCGCCGCCGAGCCGTATTCATGTCGAACCAATGGGAAAGGAGCAGAGCGCATGAGGCTGACGGAGGAGCACGAGGAACTGCGGTCCGCCGTACGGGCGCTGCTCGGGCGCCATGCGGGGGACGCGGCCTGGCGTCCGCTGACCGAGCAGATCGGGGTCGCTGGGCTGGCCGTCCCGGAGGAGTACGGCGGCGCGGGCTGTGGGGCCCTTGAGGTCCATGTGGTGATGGAGGAACTGGGGCGGGAGCTGAGCCCCGTGCCGTACCTCGGCTCCGCCGTGCTCGTGGTGCGGGCGCTGCTCGCCTCGGGCGACTCGGCGGTCTGCGCGGAGCTGCTGCCGGGCCTGGCCTCGGGCGCGGTGGTGGGGGCCCTGGCCTGGGCGGAGGGCGGTTCCTGGGATCCGGCGGCGGTACGGGCCGAGGCCGCGCCCGGGCCCGGCGGCGGCTGGCGCATCACCGGGGTGAAGGACCACGTCCTCGACGGCGCCGCCGCGGACGTGCTGCTCGTGGCCGCCCGGACGGCGGCGGGCGTCTCGCTCTTCGAGGTGCCCGGGGGCGGTCCGGGCGTGGACCGGGCGCCGGCGGTGACGATGGACGAGAGCCGGGTTCAGTCGCGGCTGTCGCTCGCCGGAGCGGAAGGACGGCTGGTCGGGGCCGACGGCGACGGCGAGCGGGTGCTGCGGCAGGTCCTGGACCTGGCCTGTGCGGCGCTCGCCGCCGAGCAGGTCGGCGCCGCCTCGCGCTGCCTCGAACTCACCGTCGCCTACGCCGGGGAGCGCGTCCAGTTCGGCCGGCCCATCGGTTCGTTCCAGGCCGTCAAGCACCGGCTCGCGGACGCGTACGTCCTGGTCGAGTCGGCGCGTTCGGTCGCGCTGGGGGCCTCCTTCGCTGCGGCCGAGGGCGCGGGGCCGGCGGAGGCGGCCCGCTGCGCGGCCGCCGCCAAGTCCGCCTGCTCGGAGGCCTTCTCCGTGGTGGCGGGCGAGATGATCCAGCTGCACGGCGGCATCGGCATCACCTGGGAGCACGACGCCCACCGCTACTTCAAGCGCGCGCACGGCTCGTCCCAGCTCTTCGGCCCGCCGGCCTGGCACCGCGCCCGCCTCGCGGACGGCCTGGGCCTCGGCCTGGCCTCGGCGGCGGCACCGCTGTGACCACCGGCGGTCAGGGGCGCTCCGCCCGCGCCGGCCGACGGACCAGGTAGGCGGCGGCGGACGCGACCAGCAGCAGCATGCAGGCGATGAAGACCAGACCCGCCCGGTCGAGTCCGAGCGGGTCGGCCAGGAGTCCCACGCCGATCACCGGGATCGAGATGCCCGTGTACGCGACGACGAAGAGGGTCGAGATCACCGCCGCGCGCCGGTCCGCCGGCGCCGCGGCGGCGACGGAGGACAGCGCCGCGCGGAAGGCGAGGCCCTGCCCAGCCCCGCCGACCACGGCCGACAGGACGACGAAGACGAGGAGGTCCGTGGAGAGGGCCACCGCGAGGAGGGAGAGGCCGGCGAAGAGCACGGCGCAGCCCAGGGGTAGGGAGCGCGCCACCCCGACGCGGTCGACGGCGAGCTGTCCCGCGGTGGAGGCGAAGAAGGCCAGGGCCACGACGAGGCCGCTGACGGCGTGGTTGTCCACGTGCAGGAAGCGGGCGAGGAAGGCGGGGCTGACGGAGGTGAAGACGCCGAAGAGGGCGAAGCCCACGAAGGACGCGATCGCCGCCGGCACGAACACCGCTCTCACCTGGGCGGGGAGGGCGGGCCGCTGGGGCCGCACGGCGGTCAGGGGCCGGCGCTCCCGCACGGTCTCGGGGAGCCACAGCAGGACGGCGGCGCTGACGACGACCAGGGCGAGGTGGACGGCGAACGGCAGGAGCAGCGGCTCGGGGGCGTACTCCGCGAGCAGGCCCGCGAGGAGCGGGCCGCAGCCCAGGCCCCCCATGTTGGCCGCGGTCGCCACGAGCGTCGCCCGGGACCGGCCGCCGGGCGGGGCGAGCTCCATGACGTAGGCGGTGGCGGCGCCGGTGAAGAGGCCTGCCGACAGGCCGGACAGCAGGCGGCCCGCGTACAGCCAGCCCACGGTGTCCGCGCCGAGGAAGCAGATCGCGCTCGCGGCGGAGAAGCCCAGGCCCCAGAGCAGTGTCGGGCGCCTGCCGATCGTGTCCGAGGCGTTGCCCGCGAGGAGCAGGACGCCGATGACCCCGAAGGCGTACACGGCGTAGACGACGGTGACCGTCAGCTCGGAGAAGCCGAACTTCTCCTGGTAGAGGGGGTAGAGCGGCGTCGGCAGGGTGGTGCCGGCCATGCACACGACGAACACGGCCCCGGCGAGCAGACACCTGAGCCAGGTCTGGCGTTCACCTTCCATGGCGCCGACCGTATCCCCACCGGCCGCCGCGACCGGGGCACGACCTGCGGAGAGCTCGACGGCGTCACCCCAGGGCAACCGGGCCCGACCCGGCCGTGACGGGGTCAGGTCGGGTCGGGGCGTCGCGGGGTGGGGGTCGTGGGGCTAGCGGCCTTGGAGGGCCTTGACGTTGTTGCCGAAGGTCCAGTTCTTCGACCCGTCCCAGTTCGCCGACCAGGTCATCAGGCCCTTGAGCGCCCCGCCGTAGTGGTTCCACGCCTGGGCCACGGTCGAGGATGCCATGTACCCGCCGCCCGCGCCGGGCTGGGCGGGGAGGCCGGGGACCTGCTTGTCGTAGGGCACGCGGATGGTCGTGCCCTGGATGACCAGGCCCCGGTTCAGGCAGTCGGTCTGGGCGACGAACCCGGCGACGGTTCCGGCGGAGTAGGAGTCGCCCGAGCAGCCGTACATGCTGCCGTTGTAGTACTGCATGTTGAGCCACCACAGGCGCCCGTTGTCGGCGTACTTCTTGACGATCGGCAGGTAGGCGCCCCAGATCGACCCGTAGGCCACGCTGCCGCCGGTGACGTACGCGGTCTCCGGCGCCATGGTCAGTCCGAAGCCGGCGGGCATGCGGGCGAGGACTCCGTCGATGATGTGCACGAGGTTGGCCTGCGAGGCGGAGAGGGTTCCGATGGAGCCGCTGCCGACCAGGCCGGTCTCGATGTCGATGTCGATCCCGTCGAAGTTGTACCTCTGCAGGATGGGCACGATCGTCGCGACGAAGCGGTCGGCGACGGCGCGCGAGCTCAGGTCGATGCCGGCGGCGGCGCCGCCGATCGACATCAGGATGGTCGCGCCCGCCGCCTTGGCGCGGCACATCTCGGCCGGGGTGGCCACGCGGACGGTGTTGTCCATGCCGTCCTCCCACAGCACGGTCCCGTCCGAACGGATCACGGGAAAGGCGGCGTTGATGACGTTGTAGCCGTGGACCGCGAAGCGCGGGTCGTCGATGGGCGCCCAGCCGAAGGGCGGGTGGACGCCGTTTGCCGCGCCGTCCCAGTTCTCCCAGTACCCCTGGAGCACCTTCCCGGCGGGCTTCGGTTTGAGGGCGCAGGTGTCGGCGGCGGACGCGGGTGCGGCAGCTGCCGCGGAGACGGTGGTGCGCGCGGGCCGCGCGTCGTCGGCGGCTGCGGCGGTACCGGGGGCGGCGAGGGCGGCGGCTGCGAGGAGGGTGACGAGCCCCGCTCCGAGGACACGGGGGATCCGAGGGCCTGGCATGCGTGCTCCTGGGGACGTGGGGGGGTGGTCCTAGGCATGGCGCGCGCTCCAGCAGACCGTAGGTTGGTCCAGACCTTTCGTCAACCACCCTCACCGCCACGGATCTTCCGCCGGCCTCGCCGTATGATCCACACCTCGCACAGGACGCAGGTCAGGAGCCCTCCCATGCACCACTTCGATGTCGAGACGCTGGCGGCGGGCCGGTGGCGCAACGGCGGGGGCGCGACCCGGCAGATCGTGTCGCGGCCCGCGGGCGACGATGACTTCGCGTGGCGTGCGAGCATCGCCGACATCGACCGGGACGGGCCGTTCTCGGTCTTCCCCGGCGTCGACCGGACGCTGACCCTGCTGGCGGGCGACGGCGTGCGGCTCACCTGCCCGGGGGTGTTCGACCGGCTTCTGGAGCAGGCGGGTGAACCGTTCGCGTTCTCCGGCGACCTCGCCCTCGACGCCGAACTGCCGGGTGGTACCTGCCGGGTGCTGAACATCATGGTGCGGCGCGGGGGCACGACGGCCCGGGTGGAGCGGGTCACCGGCCGGGTCGTGCCGCCCGCCGGACACGCCGGAGTCGTGTACGTCCTGGGCGGCCGCTGGCAGGCGGGCGTGGACGGGCCCGCCCTGGCACCCGGCCAGGGTGTGTGGTGGGACGAGGACGCCCCGGCCGGAGCGGTCGTACCGCACACGCCCGACGCGACCGCCCTCTGGGCGGATCTGACGCCGACGGGGTGACGGCGACCACCGCGGTCGGCACACCGAAGAAAGCATGCCGAGCTCGTCACGAGCGCTGCACATCATCCTCCCCGGCGGGAGGCGGCACCCCGCCCCCGCCCCGCATCACATACCGGTTCAAGGGCGGTTCCTCCGCGAGTACGGCTCCGATGGTGACCGCGAAGGTGACCGCGCCGCACACGACGATCAGCCACGACAGCATGACGAGGACGAGACCGAAGGCACCGTACGCGGCCACGGCCCGGTCGACCGCGCCGGGCACGTAGATCCGGGCGGTCAGACCGAGCGCGGTGGTGGCTGTGCCGGCGAGCACCGCGCCGGGCAGCAGGGCCAGCCAGGCGACGCGCTTGGCCAGGAGCAGGTGCTGGGTCCACAGCCAGACGCCGGTGGCCACCAGGAAGGTGAGGACGACGCCCACGATGGCCCCGAGGCCGAAGCCGTTCCTGATCGGAGCCTGGAGCACGACCACCAGCACCAGGACGAGGAGCCACACCACCCAGCGCCAGGCAGCGATCCGGGTCTTGGCCCTGGGCAGCCGCCACGCCCGCTCGCACACCCGGGCCATGGCCCGGCTGAAGCTCGTCGCCGACACGAGGGCCACCACCGCGCCGACCGCGCCGGTCGTCTCACGGACATCGTCGTCGTCGGTCGTGCCGTACAGGACCTGCTGGAGCTGCTCCTCGGACCGCCCGCTCAGGCCGAACATGGCGCCGAGAGAGTCGTTCAGCTGGTCACGGACGCCGAGCGGCGCGAAGGCCGCGAAGGCGAAGAGGAGAGGGACGGCCGCCAGGAACGCCTGCGCGGCGAGCCTGGTCCCCGCGTCCAGGAGGTTGCCGGACAGCAGCCGGCTCGTGAGTTCGGCCAGGACGGGGAAGCGTTGCTCGGCGCCCGCGCGCAGCCGCTCGAACCGCTGCTTCCACTCCATGCCGTCTCCTGCCCCTCCTGTCCGCTCGCCCGCAGTTTCGCGCCGGTCGTCCGCGCCGGTCGTCGTCAGACCAGGAGCTTCGCCCTGGCCTTCTGGAACTCCTCCTCGGTGAGCGCCCCCTTCTCCTTCAGTTCGGCGAGCCGCGAGAGTTCGGCGGCGCCGCCCCCGCCCGCACCGGACCCGGCCGGAGAACCGGCCGCCGACCTGCGGATGTAGTCCTGGAAGGCCGCCTCGGACTGCTTGGCCCGCGCCATCTCCCGCTCGGTCATGCCGGTGCCGCGCACGATGACGTAGACGAGGACGCCGATGAAGGGGAGCAGGAGGCAGAGGATCAGCCAGCCCGCCTTGCCCCAGCCGCTGAGCTCGTGGTCGCGGAACACGTCCGTGACGATCTTGAACAGCAGGAACAGCCACATGATCCAGAGGAAGAACCAGAGCATGGTCCAGAAGAGTTCGAGCAAGGGGTAGTCGTCCATCGCCGTCTCCGTCCCGAGGATCGATCTTGACCTTTTCGGGCAGTATCTGCGGTCTGTGCCGTTACGGCGACTCGGATGGGTCGGCTCGGAAGGCGATCATCGCCGTGTCGTCGCGGTGGTCGGAGAGGCTCTGCAGTCCGTGCAGCAGCTCGGGCAGCGCCGCCCCCCGGCGGCGGGCCGCCGCGCGGGCGAGCCTCCGCTGGCCGTCGGTGAGCGGGGCCGCCGGGGTCTCGACCAGGCCGTCCGTGTAGAGCAGGAGGGTGTCCCCCGTGCCGAGGACGCGGGTGTGGGTGCTGCGCGGGACGGTGAGGTCCACGCAGAGCGGCAGGTCCTCCTGCGTACCGTCGAGGAAGACCGGGTCGCCGTGGGCCGGGATCAGCAGGGGCGGCGGGTGACCGGCGTTGGACCAGCTCAGTTGCCACCGGAGGCCGGGCAGTCGCCGGAGCTGGGTGTGGACGGCCGTCGCGAAGGGCGCCGCGCCCAGTCCCTCGGCCGCCTCGTCGAACCGGGCGAGCACATCGGCGGGGGTGTCGCCGGGCCCCCGGCTGTAGGCCAAGGCGCGGAGCATGTTGCGCATCTGCGTCATCGCGGTCGCGGCGGCGAGGTCGTGGCCCACGACGTCACCCACGTCGAGGACGAGGGTGCCGTCGGGAAGCACGAAGGCGTCGTACCAGTCCCCGCCGATCTCGTTGGCGGAGCTCGCCGGCTGGTAGGAGGCGGCCAGGCTCGCCCCGGCGACGGCCGGCGGCCGGGTGAGCTGGGCGCGCTGGAGGGCGAGCGCGGTACGCCGGGCGCTCTGGAGGTCGAGGGCCTTGCGGATCGGCTGCTGGGCGTGATGGAGGACTTCGCGCAGCAGCTCCGTCTCGGTCGGACCGAGGGCCGGGGTGTCACCGTTGGTGCTGGTGGCCGCGTACCCGAGGACGACGTCGTCGACGACCAGCGGGATGAGGGTGACGCTCGTGGCCCCCGAGGCGGCGAGCCACCGTTCCGCGACGGCCGGCAGAAGCTCGGCCGGCACGGGGCCGCCGGCGGGGATGCCGAAGGTGCGGGGGACGCGGGACTCCAGGACCTCGCGGACCGTACGGGTGACGGTGACGCTCTGCCCGAGCAGGGCCGGCGGCGCCGGCAGCCCGGGACGGGTGGCGGAGGCGACCCGGCGGGCGGTGACCGGGGCGTGCTCGGGCAGCGGCCACTCCTCGTGGGAGAGCAGCAGGATGAGGCAGGCGTCGGCCAGTTCGGGCACGACGATCTTCACCACCTCGTCGAAGGCCTCCCCCAGGCTCTGCCCCGTGACGGTCGCGACCCGGGCGAGGAGCCGCTCCCGCAGCTGTGCGCGCCAGGTGTCCTCGATGTCGACGGTGGCGGCGATCCACTCGGCGACACGGCCCTCGCGCAGGACCGGGACACCGCGGGTGGACAGATGGCGGTACGAGCCGTCGGCGGCGCGCACCCGGAAGGTGCACTGGAAGGCGCCGCCGGTCCCGCCCGTCGCGGCGTCGCGCCAGCCCGAGCCGAGCCTCTCGCGGTCGCGGGGGTGGACGTGCGCGTACCAGCCCGAGTCGGCGCGCGGATGCCAGGGGACGCCGGTCAGCCGCTCCCAGCCGGGGACGATCTCCTCCATGGCCCCGTCGGCATGCATGACCCAGACCATCACCGACACGGCGGAGACCAGGGCCCGGTACCGCTGGAGGGCGAAGGTCTCGGTGGTGGTGTCCATCGCCACGACGAGGATCCCGTCGCCCTCCGAGGTCGTCACGGGGCTGCACGAGTACACGAAGTACCGCGACTGTTCCGGCGCGGCCGGGTCGGGTTCCCGCGCGCCGGTGACCTGGCGGGCCCGCCCCGTGGCCCGTACCTCGTCCAGGACCGACAGGAACCGCCAGGCGTCGGGGTCCGGGAACGCCTTCCGGGCGGGCAGCCCCACCTGCCGGGCGCCGAACATCCTCGTGAAGGCCGCGTTGGTGTAGAGGAGCCGGCCTTCGGGACCCGCGAGCAGCGCGACCGCGGCGACGGCACCGTCGAAGACCGACGGGTCCAGGGGCGGCGCGGGGCTCATCCCGGGCCGACCGGGACTCGCTCCGGGTCCGCCGGGGTGCGTCCCGGATCCGTCGTCACCACGGGTTCCAGCCTGCTGGAGCGGCGGCGGGGCGGCGAGGCGGGCCGACCCGATCGAGTGAGCTCCGGCAGCGGCGGCGCGGCACCGGCGGCTTACGGGGAGGCGGCGTACGGGCGGGGAGCGGCTTGCGACGGGGGCGGCGGGTGTCCCGCGTCGTGTCGGGAACCTCCCCGCAGGTCACGCCGTTGACGACAAGTCAGCCTCTCCGTAAATCGTACCGAGGAGTACCTTGCCCGAGATCTCGCCCTCCGCCGCCACCGTGCCCCCGCTCCCGCCGCTCGCCGCGCAGGCCGAGCGCCTGATCGAGCTCGGGGTGCACGAGATCGCCGGAGTCTCCGCCGACGCGCTGCGAGCCTTCGCCACCGAAGCGGCCGAGGCCGGAGGCGGCGAGGACGGGGACGCCCTGCTCGCCGTGCACCCGGACCGCGCCCCGGCCTCGGCACTCGCCCCGCTCCTCCGCCGCGCCGACAAGCCCGGCTTCGTCGTGGTCGACATGCCCGACGTCGACGATTTCGCCCCGTCCGGCATCGAGCTCCCCGACGCGCCGTTCTACCTGGTCACCGGCATCGACCGCGGGGACCACATGTCCAACTGGAGCCCGGACGAGGCGCTGCCCGCCCTCGCCAAGGAGGACCGCACCCCGCTCGTGCTCACCGAGGGCATCCACTGGGTGCTCCAGCAGCCGGCCGCCCTCGAACGCAACCTCTGCTTCATGACCATCGGCTCCCGGCTGCGCAAGGCGAACGGCGCCCTGGACGCCCGGACGCCCGCGATCTGGATCAGCAACGGCACGGGAAGGGACGGCCGCGAGCGGCGCGACGCCCCGAAGGTGGGCTGGTGCTGGTGGGGCAACCGCCACACCTGGCTGGGCTTCGCCTCGGCCACGGGCCGTGGGCAGTAGCCGCCACTGAACCCGGCAGGACCCGGCTGTCCTCTACACTGCGAGACATACCGCCCCGGTGGACTCCCCCGTACCACCGGGGCGGTTCTGTGCCCGGGATCGCTAGGAGCAGTCGCGTCGAGCGGCGGCGACGAACGCGGCGAAGCGGTCCAGGGCCTCGTCGACGTCGTCCGGGGCGACGGCGCTGCACGACAACCGCAGACAGCGCAGGGGCACGGCGCTGCCGTAGAAGTGGTGGAGCGGCGTCCACAGGACGCGGTGGTCGCGGGCCGAGCGCTCCAGGGCCTCGTCGGTCACGTCGAAGGGCACCTCGACCACGACGAAGAAGCCGCCCGCCGGGGTGTTCCAGCGGACCCCGGAGGAGGCCGGGAAGCGCGCGGCGAGCCCGTCGAGGAGGCGGCCCAGGCTCTCCCGGTAGACCTCGGCCTCCCGCCGTGTGGCCCGGACCAGGCTGCAACCGTGTTCGAGCAGGCGGCCTCCCACGACGGCCTGGGCGATGGGCGAGGTGTTGACCGTCACCATCGACTTGGCGCGGGCCAGCGCGTCGGCCAGATAGGGCCCTTCGTGCGCGGGCTGGTCGGCGACGGCGTAACCGATGCGCGCGCCCGGGAAGACGGTCTTCGAGAAGGAACCGAGGTGGACGACCCTGCGGTCCGCGTCCAGGGCCTTCAGGGTGGGGACCCGGTCCACGTCGCCGCCGAGCGGGAAGAGGCCGTACGGGTTGTCCTCCAGGATCAGGATGTCCTCGCGTGCGGCCAGGTCGAGCAGCGCGCGGCGGGCCGCCTCCGGCATGCGCAGGCCGGAGGGGTTGGCGTAGTCCGGGACGACGTACAGGGCGCGGGGATCGAGGCCGTCCGCGCGGACCTTGGCGATCCGGTCGGCCAGGTCTTCCAGGTCGACGCCGTCCCGGCCCTCGGCGACCGGGTGGACCGGCAGGTCGAGGAGGCGGGCGGCGCCGGTGACGCCGATGTAGGCCGGGTTCACGGCGAGCAGCACGTCCCGCTCGTCCCGGCGCAGCACGCGCAGGGTGAGGAAGAGTGCCTCCTGGCAGCCGGTGGTGACGAGGATCGCCTCGGGGTCGACGTGGATGCCCTCGTCGGTGGCGAGTTGACGGGCGATCAGCTCGTGGATGATGCCTTTGGTCCGGCCGTACTGGAGGAGGGTGCGGCGGACCTGCTCCTCGGCGCGCCCGGTCGCGGTGCGCAGGTGGTCGCTGTAGACGCGCAGGGCGCGGTGGATGTCCTCGACGTCGTAGAAGCCCTCGTGCGGGGTGCCGGCGGCGAGGGAGAGGGCGTCGGGGTGACGCCCGGCGACCTCGTTGAGGAAGTTCATCGAGGAGAGCAGCGGGTCGCCGACGGCGGGGTGGAGTGCGCCGGGGTCCGGTGTGACGGGGTGGGGTGCGCCGGGGTCCGGTGCTTCGGGGGTGGTCATCGGAGGTCACCGCCCTGAGCGCGTACGGTGCGGAGCCGCGCGGCCGAGGCCGGGTCGGGGCAGCCGGCCAGGGCGAGGGCGTTCTCCAGTTCCTCGCGGAGCAGGGTGAGGACCCTGCTGACTCCCGCCTCTCCCCCGGCGGCGAGACCCCACAGCACGGGTCGGCCGACGAGGACGCCGGAGGCTCCCAGGGCGAGGGCCTTCAGGATGTCGGTGCCGGTGCGGACGCCGCTGTCGAGGAGGATCCGGCTACGGCCCGCGACGGCGTCGACGACCGCCGGGAGCGCGTCGAGGGCCGGCAGCGCGCCGTCGAGCTGGCGGCCTCCGTGGTTGGAGACGACGATGCCGTCGGCGCCGTGGGCGGCGGCCCGGTCGGCGTCGGCGGGGTCGAGGATCCCCTTGAGGACGAGCGGCAGCCGGGTGTGGTCGCGCAGCCAGTCCAGGTCGCTCCAGGACAGGGAGGGGTCCACGACGCCGGCGGTCTGGGCGGCGATGGCACTGACCCCGTCCTGCGCGCCGCTCGGCACACCGTCGCGGCCGCGCTCGAAGTGCACGGCCGCGACCCCCTCGGGGAGGGTGAACGCGCCGCGCATGTCGGCCTGTCGGCGGCCCATGTACGGGGTGTCGACGGTCAGCATCAGCGCGCGGGCGCCGGCGGCTTCGGCGCGGGCGAGCAGTTCCTTGGTGAGGCCCCGGTCGCGCAGCCAGTACAGCTGGAACCAGACGGTGGCGCCGGTCGCGGCGATGTCCTCCACCGGAGTGCTGCTGAAGGTGCAGGCCGTGAAGGGGATACCGGCCGTGAAGGCCGCCCGGGCGGCGGCGAGTTCGCCGTCGGGGTGGACGGCGCGCTGGTAGGCCATGGGGGCGACGGCCAGCGGCAGGGCGGCGGGATCGACGAGGAGGGTGGCGGCGGTGCTGGTGGCGGAGACGTCGGCGAGGACACGGGGAAGGAGGTGGAGCCGGTCGAAGGCGGCCCGGTTGGCGGCGAGGGTGAGTTCACTGCCGGAACCGCCGGTGACGAACCGCTCCACGCCGACGGGTAGGACGGCCGCCGCGAGGGCCTCCGCGTCGGCGGGGGTGACCATCCCGTCGAGTATGCCGGGGGTCACCGGGCGTCCTCCGCGCGGATGCCGCCCTCGTGCTCGGCCTTCTCGGCCTGCACGGCCTCGTAGAGCGCGCGGACGTTGCCGCCGCCGAAGGTGTCGGCGCCGATCCGCTCGATGATCTCGTAGAAGAGGGTGCGCTGGGGGTGGACGGTGCGGGTGAAGATCTGGAACAGCTGGCCCGCGTGGTCCTCGTCGGCGAGGATCCCGGACTCGCGCAGCTCCTCGACGGAGTGGCGGCTCAGGTCGAGGCGCGCGGCGAGCGCCTCGTAGTAGGTGTCCGGGGTGGTGAGGAAGACGATGCCGCGCTTGTCGAGGCGGGCGACGGTCTCGACGATGTCCTCGGTGGCGAAGGCGAGGTGGTGGACGCCGCCGCTGCCATGCCGGGCGAGGAAGTCGCCTATGTGGCCGGCCTGGTGGTCGGGGCTCGGGGCGAGGACGGTGAAGGTCAGATCGCCGGCGGGACTGCGGACGGCCTTGGAGTCCATGGCCTCCTCGCCCTGCACCATCAGCTCCTCGTAGACCGGCTCGTAGCCGAAGACCCGCTCGTAGTAGCCGGTGGAGGCGGCGAGTTCGCCCGTCCTCACGGTCACGGCGACATGGTCGAGGACGGTCAGCGCGGGCGATTCGGCCGGCTGCGGGGCGAGTTCGGCGACCGGCACGAAACCGGGCAGCGGCAACGGTGTGCCGTGCGCCTCGGAATCGGCGGCCGGACGCTGCACGAGGGTGTGGTGGACGTCGTCGAATCCGGCGGCCACGCGAGCGGTGACCCAGCCGTCGGGGTGGCCTGCGGCCTCGTCCCGGAGAGTCGCTCCACGGGCGGTGACCTCGGCGAGCACCGCGCGCACGTCGGCGGTGGTCAGCGCGATGTCGGCTATGCCGTCGCCGTGGACGGCCGTGTAGGCGGCGGCCGGGTGGGTGGCGTCGAGGGCCTGGGTGACCACGAGGACGATGTCGCCCTGGCGCAGGGCGAGCGACCGGCTCGCACCCTCGGCGCCGACGCGCTCGGCGGTGGCGAACACCTGGAAGCCGTAACCGCCGGTGAACGCCTCGGCGGCGGCACGGGCGTCGGTGACGTACAGCTCCACATGGCTGACGAGCAGCGCGGAGGAGGAAGCGGTGACGGGGTGGGCCATGAGGACGGGTCCTTATGTACGGGGACGGTGCGGGCAGTTCGGATCCGCGAGGCCCGTGGGACGCGTTCGGTCCCCCGTGTCTCGACGCGATCGAGCCAATCCTGACTCCTCGCACCGATCAAGGCCAGCCTCTGACGCACGACACCCCGGCGAAGACCGCCGGAAGAATTCTTCGGCACCGGCCTTCGACGGGGAAGACGTACGAGATTCGGCGGCTACGACAGGAGAACGCGCGGTCGCCGTCCCGGGTCCGTCCGGGCCCGGGTCCGCCGTGGTGTCACGCGTCCTGGATGCGCCGGAAGGGCCGCTCCGCTTCCAGGGCGAACGCGACCTCCAGCAGGGTCCGTTCGCTTCCGGGGCGGCCGGCGAACATCACGCCGATGGGCAGGCCGTCCTCCGTCGCACCGGCGGAGGGCAGCGAGATCGACGGCGTACCGACGACGTTGTCGACCGGGGTGAACGCGACGTACGCGAGGATCCGCTCGATCAGGGTCGCGTAGGGAACGTCCGGGCTCAGACGGCCGATCGGCGGCGTCGTGTGGGCGAGCACCGGGGAGAGGACGAGGTCGAGTCCGCGGAATCCCGCCGCGTACGCCTCCTTCGTCCGCTTCAGCCGCCGCACCACGCCCGGGGTGCTCCGCCAGTTCTTCAGGTACTCCTCCCGCAGCCCCCGGCTGAGTCCGTCCATGCGGTTCCGGTCGAAGTCCCGGCCGAAGGTGCGGCCCGTGGTGCCGATGAGGAACGACAGCATCCCCCAGTAGGTGAGGAAGTCGTCGGTGAAGCGCGGGTCGATGGCCAACTCGACCGGCTGGACGGTGTGTCCGAGCCGTTCGAGCCTCGCCGCGGTGTCCGCGACGGCCTCCCGGGTGGCGGCGTCGGAGTGGACACCGCTCGGCGAGTCCTTCAGGTAGCCGATGCGCAGCCGCCGCCCCGAGGGGCCCTCGACCAGGCCGACGGGAGGCAGCTTGGGATTGCGCCAGAACCTCTCGGCGTCGGCGAGGAACGCGGCGGTGTCCCGCACGGAGCGGCTCACGATGCCGTCGGCGACGATGTCCAGGGGCAGTTGACGGCTCTGGTCGTGCGGGACGACCCGGCCGCGGGTCGGCTTGAGGCCGACGAGGCCGCAGCAGGCGGCGGGTATGCGGATCGAACCGCCGCCGTCGTTGGCATGCGCGATCGGCACGGCCCCCGAGGCGACGAGGGCCGCGCTGCCGCCCGACGAACCACCCGCCGAATAGGCGGTGTTCCACGGATTGCGCACGGGCTCGGCACCCTCGAACTCCGTGGTCGGGCTGAACCCGAACTCGGGCAGCCGGGTCTTGCCCAGCACGGTGACGCCGCTGCTCAGGAACTGCCGCGTGAACGGGGAGTGCCGCCGCGCCGCGCGCGGGGTGAAGGCCGCGCTGCCGTGACCGGTGGGCAGTCCCACGTAGTCGGTGTTGTCCTTGACGAAGGTCGGCACCCCGGCGAAGGCACCGTGTGCCCAGGCCGCGGGCGCCGGCGTCGAGACGTGCGCCTGGACGGCGTGGAGCCGCGCGTCGACCTCCCGGACCCGCTCGGCCGCGTCCCGGGCGACCTCCGCGGCGCTGACCTCGCCCCGCCGGATCGCGTCGGCGAGCCCGACGGCGTCGTGCTCCCCCAGCGCGTCGTCCCGGAAGGCGTGCACCGTGGTCCGTCCGTCGAAAGTCGTCACCGTTACCTCAGCCCCCGGCCGTATGGATGGATGCCCACTGGATCAACACCATCATTGCTTACCGGTAGGTAACACGCGAGGGGATCGAGGGAGGCTGTGCGGCTCGGTCCGCGGTGGACACTGTCCGCCGTGCGTCACGGTCCGCCGTGCGTCACGGTCCGCCGTGCGTCACGGACCGCCGTGCGTCACGGACCGCCGTGCGTCACGGTCCGGACCAGCCGGTGGCCGCCACCACCTCGCGCGCGATGTCCGGGACCGACCGTCCGTCGGTCGCCACCCGTACCGTGTCGGCGGGGGCCCGCTCGTCCAGGAGCCGCGCCTTGCGGGCGCTGCCCGCGATCTCCTGCTCCAGTTCGGAGCCGAGTTCCCGGCCGATCAGGCGCTCGCCCGTCACGTCGTCGGAGGCCGTGAGCAGGACACGGACGACCCGCACACCCTCTCCCATCACCCGCCCGAACATGTCCCCCACCTCCGGCAGCACGCTCACGGTGTGCGTGTAGACCAGCCGACGGCAGCCCACGCGGGCGTAGTTGGCCCAGACGGCCGTCAGATTGCTCTCGGCGATGTCCCAGCGGTTCGGGTCGCCGTCCGGGGCGGGATGGATCTGGCCCAGGTAGTCGCCCTCCAGGACCGCGTGCCCGATCGAGGCGGCCCGCAGTTCGGCCGAGACCTCCCACCCCACCGTCGTCTTGCCGACGCCCGCGCGCCCGCCGATGAGGAGTACTTCCGGATGTTCCATGACGGGTAGCGTGCCAGCCCGCGACCACCTCTGGCGACCGGATTCAGCCGAGCGTCGGGTAGTCCGTGTAGCCCGTCTCGCCGCCGACGTACATGAGGTGCGCGTCCCGGATGGGGTTGAGGGGGGCGCCGGTGCGCATCCGGGCGACCAGGTCGGGATTGGCCAGGAAGGAGCGGCCGAGGGCGATCAGGTCGGCTCCGGCGGCCAGGAGTCGTCCCCCCGCGGCGCGGCCGCCGTCGGCGGGCAGCGGGCCGGGCCACGGCAGTGCCGGGTTGGCGATGAGCGTGCCGGGCCAGGCCGCGCGATGGGTGTGGAAGAGCGCCTGGTCGGGGTCGGCGAAGACGACGTGCAGGTACGCGAGGCCCAGGTCGCGCAGCTCACCCACGAGGGCCGGGTAGACGGCGCCGGCGTACCGGTCTCGTCGCCCGCCATCCGCTGCGCGAGCGGCTGCGGGCCGTACGGATGCGGGCCCTGCACGGCGCGGGCCGGCAGAGCGAGGCGGTCGCCGCGTACACGGAGCTCCGCACCCTGCTCGCCGACGAGCTGGGCCTCGACCCGAGCCCCGGTCTCGCGGCCCTGTACGAGGCGATCCTGCGCCAGGACGCCGGGCTGACACCCGTCGGGGGCGCCGACGGGGAGAGCCTGCGCGTGACGGCCACGGTCCCGCCCGTTCTCCCCGCCCGTGACCCGCATGCGCCCCGCCGGCAGAACCTGCCCACGCCGCCGACGGCTCTCGTGGGACGCGGCCCCGCGCGGGAGGCGGTCGTCCGGCTCGTCGGCGCCGAGCGGCTCGTCACGCTGACCGGACCCGGCGGTGTGGGCAAGACGCGCCTGGCGCTGGCCGTCGCCGAGCAGGCGGCCCGCGACCCGGGCGACAGCGCGCCCGACGGCGTCTGGTTCGTCGAGTTCGGCGGCCTCCCCGCGGAGACCGCCGAACTCGTCCAGGCGGTGGCCTCGGCCCTCGGCATCCGCGACACGGTGTCGTCGGCCCGCGGCACCGCCGACACCTCGGCCGCGTCGCACGGCGCGCTGCGGGACCGCCGGGTACTGCTCGTCCTCGACAACTGCGAGCACGTGATCGAACCGGCCGCCGAGCTGGCGGCGTCCCTGCTGCGGACCGCACCGGGTGTGCGGCTGCTCGCCACGAGCCGGGAGTCCCTCCGGGTCCCCGGCGAGACGGTGTACGCCGTCGCGCCCCTCGAACCCGAGGACGCGGCCCGGCTGTTCACCGAGCGGGCCGTCGCGGCGACGCCCGACCACGCGGCCGACTTCGCGCCCGGAGGCGATCCCGGGCAAGATGACGACGACGGCGGCGAGAGCGGCGAGGACCGGGACGCCGTCGCGGAGATCTGCCGTCGCCCCGACGGGCTCCCCCTCGCCCTGGAACTCGCCGCCACCCGGGTCCGCGCCCTCGGCGCGCGGGAGCTGGCGCTGCGCCTCGGCGACCGCTTCCGGGTCCTCGCCTCCGGGCAGCGCGGTCTCCCGGCCCGGCAGCAGACGCTGCGCGCGGTGATCGACTGGAGCTGGGAGCTGCTGTCCCCTCCCGAGCAGGCCGTCCTGCGCCGTCTCGCCGTCCCCGTCGGCGGCTGCGCGCCGGAGGCGGCGGAGTCGGTGTGCGCGGGCGAGGGCATCGACCGTGACGAGGTGCCTGACCTGGTGGGCCGGCTGGTCGACCGCTCTCTCGTCTCGGTGGCCCGGAGTGCCGGCGGACCGCGTTGCCACCTGCTCGAATCGGTCGCCGCGTACGCGCGCGAACGCCTGCACGAGGCAGGTGAGTTCACCGTCGTGGCGGATCGCCACGCCCTCCACCACCGCCTGCTCGCCGAAGGCGCCGAACCCCGGCTCCGCGGCGCGGGCCAGCGGCTCTGGCTCGCACGGCTGGACGTCGAGTCCGCCAACCTCCGCGCCGCCCTCGACCACTCCCTGTCGGACGGGCGAGTGTCCGACGCGGCACGCCTGGTCGCCGCCCTGTGCCCGTGGTGGCTGCTGCGAGGCCGTCTGCACGAGGCCCGGCGTACCCTCGCCGCGGTCGTGGACGCCCTCCCGGCCGGCACGGCGGCCGAGGAGGCCGCCGAACTCCGCGCACTCCTCGTGGCCTTCACCCTGCTGACGGGCGAGCGCACGCCGGACGCGGCCCGTCCCGAGACGGACTACGCCGAGGCCGATCACCTTGAGGCTTCCGTCGCCGACCCCGCGCGGCTCGGTCGCGCGCTGTGGCTGTTCGCGTACGGGCTCCACCACGCGGGCGACCCGGCGCGGCCCACGCCGTCAACTCCCGTGCCCTCGGCCACTTCACCGGGGCCGGCGACCGGTGGGGCACCGCCGCGGCCCGGGCCCTGCGCGCCCACACCTCGTTCGCCGCCGACGACCTTCGGGAGGCGCGGGAGGACGGCCTCGCCGCCGCCGCGGCCTTCCATGAACTCGGCGACGGCTGGGGTGATTTGCTGACCGTTCCGGTGCTCGCCGCCCTCGCCGGGATCGAGGGCGACGACGACACCGCCACCGCCCGGCAGACCGAAGGGCTCCGCCTCGCCGAGGACCTGGGTCTGGCCGTGGAGGCCTCGGCGCGGCTCGGCGGCCTCGGGCGCCTCGCGCTCCTGGCCGGTGACTGGGAGCGCGCCCGCGTCCTGCACGAGCGTGCCCGGCGGGCTGCGGCGGAGCAGGGGCACATGCACGGCGAGGTGTTCGCACTCATGGGCCTGGCCCTCGGCGCACGCCGCTCCGGCGACCTCGGCGCAGCCGAGAGCCACCTGCGGACGATGCGCGACGCGTATCCGTCGTCGACCGCCGGGAAGCACCTGATCCATGTGGAGCTCCGCTTCGTCGCCGCGCTCCGCGCGCGGGTGGCCGAGGCCGCCGCATATCAGTCCCGCGACCTGGAGTTCGCCGAGCAGCTGGGAGAGCCGCGCGCGCCCGCGCTCTCCCTCGAAGGCCTCGCCGGCGTCGCCGCGGAGGCCGTGCGGACGCTCGGCGCATCCGCGTACGCCGCCGCGTTCCGTGAGGGTGCCGCGCTGCCGCTCGCGGAGGCGGTCCGCACGGCGGCCTCAGGAGCGTGACCCGGCGTGGTGCCGGCCCCGCCCTCCGCGCACACCGTCGAGGCTCTTGTGGCCTGCGTCACGTTCCGGGAACTCGTTCGGGTCGACCGGACAGTCCGAAGATATGGAGATGAGTGTGCGTGCCCGGATACGGGCGGGGGATTCCGACGCGTTCGGGTCCCTCTTCGACGACTACGCCCGGGCTGTGCACAACCACGCCTTCCGGCTGACCGGGGACTGGTCCGCGGCCGAGGACGTGCTGTCGCTGACGTTCCTGGAGGCCTGGCGGCTGCGGGCGTCGGTCGATCCGGACGGCGGCTCCCTGCGGCCCTGGCTGCTCGGGATCGCCACCAACGTCGTACGGAACACCCGCCGGGCCGCCCGGCGTCACGAGGCGGCCCTGAACCGCCTGCCGCGCGAGGAGGTGCTCCCCGACTTCGCCGACGAACTGGTCGGCCGGATCGACGACGCGGAGCGGGTCGCGGCGCTCCAGGCGGCGCTCTCCCGGCTGCGGCGCCCCGAGCGCGAGGTGGTCGCGCTCTGCGTCTGGTCGGGTCTGGACTACGCGGCCGCCGCCCAGGCGCTCGACGTCCCGGTGGGAACGGTCCGTTCGCGCCTGTCCCGCGCCCGCAAGAAGCTGCACAAGTACGCCGGCACCGACGTCACGGCACGGTACGGGAACTCGGACCCGGGCCGCGGACAGATAGATGGTGACCGCGCTTCCGCGGTCCGGCCCATCCAGGAGGAAGCCCGATGAGCACCACCCCGTCCCGGCCCACCCCGGCCGAACGCGAGGAGATCGCCCGGCTGTTGCCCGTCCCGGCCGAGCGGGACCGGCCCGGCCGCCACCACCAGGCGCTCAAGGACCAGCTGCTGCGCGAGTTCCGGCAGGACACCGCTCCCGCCGCCGCCAGGTCCCGCTTCGGCGCGCGCCGTCTGACGATCGTCGCGGTGCCGCTCGCGGCGGGCGCGCTGGCCGTCACGCTGGCGACGAACGGCACGTCCGGCCCCTCCGGCCCGACGCCCGGCGCCCGGCCGAACGCCGCCGTGGCCCCCGGCTCGGACAGGAAGGCTCCGGAGGCGACGCCGGCGACGGTACTGCTGGACCGCATCGCCACCGTCGCCGCCGCGAAGCCGGCCCGTACCGTCCGCGACGACCAGTACATCCACATCTCCAGCACGGTCGCCTGGTCCAGCCAGAGCGACGCCGACCCCGTCCTGCGCCTGGACACCCCCCACAGCCGCGAGGTGTGGCTCTCGGTGGACGGGAGCAAGCCGGGACTGCTCCGCGAGCGGGGTGAGGAGATCCCGCTGGCCGGTGCGCTGGACAAGGACGGCCGACCCGTCGACCCGGTCGGCGTTCCCGACCCCACGCTGAACAGCCCGACGTACCGCTATCTGGAGTCGCTGCCCACCGACCCCGCAGTGCTCCTGAAGAAGATCTACGACGAAACCGCGGGACAGGGACCGGGGCCGGACCAGCAGGCGTTCGTGACCATCGGTGACCTGCTGCGCGAGCAGATCGCTCCGCCGAAGGTCAGCGCCGCCCTGTACAAGGCTGCGGCCCGGATCCCGGGTGTGACGGTCGTCGACGACGCCGTGGACGCGGCCGGGCGGCACGGCGTCGCCGTCGCCCGGGTCCACGCCGGTGAACGCACCGAGTGGATCTTCGACAGGGAGAGCCTGGAGTTCCTCGGCGAGCGGGGCGTCATGATCGAGGACACGGCGGCGGGCAAGGCCGGTCAGGTCACCGCCACCACCGCCGTCCTCTCCCGTGGCATCACGGACAAGACCGGCGAGGTCCCCGGCCGCACCGGCTGAGCCGACGGCCGGCTCACTGCTCGCGCAGGCCCCAGGGGGATCCGTAGGCGGTGAGCAGGTCGAGGAAGGGGCGGGGGGCGAAGGCCTCGGGGCCGAGGACGCCCGCCCCGGACCACGTGCCGGCGGCCAGCAGCTCCAGGGCGACGACCGGGTTGATGGCGGTCTGCCAGACGACGGCCTGGCAGTCGTACTCGCGCATGGACCATTCGTTGTCGACCACGTGGTAGAGATAGACCTCGCGCGGCGCCCCGTCCTTGACGCCCTTGACCCAGGTCCCCGCGCAGGTCTTGCCGGTCATCCGGTCGCCCAGGGTGGCCGGGTCCGGGAGGACGGCCGCCACGATGTCGCGCGGCGAGACCTCCGCCGGGCCGAGGCTCGTCCCCACGGTGACCGGCTCGGTGCTGTCGAGGCCCAGCGCGTGCAGGGTCCTGAGCTTGCCGATGAAGTCCTCGCCGAGGCCGTACTTGAACGTGACCCGCTTCGCGTCGACCCAGCGCGGTACGAGCAGGACCTCCTCGTGCTCGACGTTCACGCACTCGACCGGGCCGATGTCCTCGGGGAAATCGAAGACCTCGGGCTCGCTGAACGGGGCGGTGGTGAACCAGCCGCGGCCGGCCTCGTAGACGACCGGCGGGTTGAGGCACTCCTCGATGGTCGTCCAGATGTTGAAGGACGGCGCGAAGTCGTGGCCCTCGACCGTGAGGTTCGCTCCGTCGCGGATGCCGATCTCCTCGATCTCGTCGAAGAGCTCGTCCGCGGCGTAGCGGGCGAAGACGTCGGAGAGGCCGGGCTCGACGCCCATGCCGACCAGGGCGAGCCGCCCGGCCTTCTCCCACTCCTCGGCCCGCTCGAACTGGGCGTCGCCCAGCTTGACCCCGCACTCCTCGTACGGGCGCTCGGGGTGCGGGCGCGACAGCGACATCGCCATGTCCAGGTAGTGCGCGCCGGCCTCGGCGGCGGCGTGGAAGAGGGGCAGGACGAAGCGCGGGTCGGTGGCGTTGAGGAGGACGTCGCAGCGCTGCTCCCGGAGGAGTGCGGCGACGGCCGTCTCGTCGGAGGCGTCCGTGCGGCAGGCGCTGAACCGGGTGTCGCCGAGGGCTGCGACGGCCGCCTCGGCGCGGGCGAGGTCGTAGTCGGCGACGACCATGTGGTCGAAGAACGAACGGCGGGCCGCGATCCGGGTGATCGCGGTGCCCACGCCACCGGCGCCGACGAGCAGTACACGCATGACAGGAATCTCCCTCTTCGAGACTTTCGACCGAGGCTTTTGCCCGAGGTTGTCACCTGAGGCTGTGACCTCTGGTGCAGGCGATGAAACCCTCGCTCCCTCGCTAACGTCTATGGCGTTGGCATAAGGTGCCGGGAGTGGCAGGACCCGGGGCGGCGGGAAGGAGCCTCGTCATGGGCAAGCAGGTGGTGCCGGAGTCGGCACGCAGACGGCGGCGCCCGACGAAGAACGGCGCGGTCCTGTCGGAGCGGCTGATCGTGGAGACGGCGCTGCGGATGCTGGCCGAGCACGGTGGCCAGGGCCTCACGGCCCGGCGTCTCGGACTCGCGCTGGGCGCCGATCCCAGCACGCTCTACCGGTACTTCGCCGGGATGGACGAGCTGACGCTGGCGATCGGCGCGGAGCTCGTCGGACGGGCGCTGGACGGCTGGGAGCCCACCGGCGACTGGCGCGCCGACCTGCGCCGGCTGGGGCTGCGTATCCACGGCGCCTACCTCGCGCACCCGCAGGCGGCCGTGCTCACCGCGAGCCGTGTCACGGGCCGGGAGCAGGAGACGGCCGTGGACGAGGCGATCCTGGCCGTGCTGCGGACCGCGGGTTTCCCCGACCCGGACGCGGTGCGGATCTACCACGTCTTCATCGACCAGAGCCTCGCCTTCGCCGCCCTGGACGCGGCCTCGCTCGCCCTGCCGACGGCCGCCCGCGAGGCCGACGAGCACAAGTGGGAATCGACCTACGCCGGGCTTTCGGCCGCCTCGCACCCGCACATCGCGGCCACGGCCGGACTGCTGGCCGCGCGGATGAACCACAGCGCCTACCCGGCGGCCCTGGAGATGCTCCTGGACAGCGCGGCGAGCCAGCTCGGGCGGGTGACCGGACGGGAGGCCGCACGCCCTTCGGGCGCGTAGCCTCCCTTCGTCGCCAGGTCCCCCTACGCGGCGTCGACGTGTTCCGCGGTTCCCGCCGCGGCCCGGTCGGCCGCCTCGCCCGAGGGCCGGTTGCGCTCCGCCCTGCGGCGGCCGGGCAGGATCACGAGGACGATCGCCGTGCCGACGGCCATGATGACCCCGCCGACGAGGCTCGTCGCGGAGACACCGTGGGCGAACGACTCGTGCACCGCCCCGACGAGGGCCTGGGCCTGCCGGGGTCCGGCGGCAGGGTCCTGGGCGACCTGCTCGGCGACCGCGAGGCCGGCGCCCACCGAGTCCTGGGCCGTGTGGAGCGCCGCTGCCGGAAGGCGGTTGCCGACCAGGTCGGCCAGTTCGTCCCGGTAGGCCGTACCGAGCAGGGAGCCGAGGACCGCGATGCCGAGGGAGCCGCCGAGCTCAAGGGCGGTGTCGTTGGCTCCGCCGCCGACGCCCAGCTCCGATTCGGGGAAGGAGCTCATGATGGTGTCCGTGGCCGGGGAGACGCTGAGGCCGATCGCCAGGCCCAGCATCATCATCGGCGCCAGGAAGTCGCCGTACGTCGAGCCCGTGCCGATCCGGGTGAGCAGCAGGACGCCCGCCGTGCCGATCACCATGCCGGCCACGACCGTGACCTTCATGCCCAGCTTCGGGGTCAGCCGCCCGGTCGCCGCGGCGCCGACGAAGACCGCTCCGGCCAGCGGCAGCAGCCGCACACCGGTCTCGAGCGCTCCGTAGCCGAGGACGAACTGCAGGAACTGCGTCGCGTAGTAGATGGCTCCGAAGGTCCCGAAGAAGAAGAACAGCACCGCCAGCATCGAGCCGCTGAAGGGACGCAGCCGGAACTTCCTGACGTCGAGCATGGGGTGCGGGTGCCGCAGCTCCCACCACACGAAGGTCGGCAGGGCCACGCCCGCCACCACGGCGGCGGTGACCGGACCCGCGCCCCAGCCGAAGTGCGGGCCCTCGATGGTCGCGTAGACCAGGGCGCCGACGGAGACGATGGACAGCAGGCCGCCCACGTAGTCGATCCGCCCCATGTTCCGTGCCTTCGACGGCGGCACGAGGAACAGGGCGCCGATGACGGCGAGGACGGCGAGGGGGACGTTGATCAGGAACGTCGATCCCCAGGCGTGGTCCTCCAGGAGCCGGCCGGCGACGAGCGGGCCGACGGCGATGGCCAGTCCCGAGGTGGCGGTCCAGGCCGTGATGGCCCGGGCGCGCTCGCCCCGGGGGAAGATCGCGACCAGCAGGGAGAGCGTCGCCGGCATGACGACGGCGGCGCCGACGCCCATGATCGCGCGGGCCAGGATGACGGACGAGGTCCCGTCGACCAGGCTTCCCAGCACGGAACCGGCGGCGAAGACCACCAGGCCCGTGACGAGAGCGCCCCGGCGGCTGTACTTGTCGCCGATCGCGCCGAGCACCAGCATCAGGGCCGCGTAGGGGACGGTGTAGCCGTCGATGACCCACTGCAGGTCGCTGCTGCTCAGGCCGAGGTCCCGGGTCATGTCGGGCGCCGCCACGATCAGCGACGTGTTCGCCATGACGACGATCAGCAGGCTCAGGCACAGGACCAGCAGGGCCCACCAGCGCCGCGCGTACGGCCCGTCCATCTTCTCGACGGGTGTGTTGAGGAAGGGGGGCATGAGGGGGGCTCCTAGCGGCACGAGTTAATTGCCCATTGATGTGCAGGCTAGGTTATTGCTCATCGACGTGCAAATAAGGAGGCGGGCCGGGAGACGACTCTGCCCCGGCGGTGTACGCCGGGGCAGTGGGAAGGAGCGGAGGAGAGGGTTCACTCGGCGCGGGGCGCCTCCTGGGCGGCCACCACCGACGCGATGTCGTCGACCACGAGCCGCGCCGTGTCCTCCCGCACGCCCGCGGCGACGAGTACGGCGAGGGCGACCGGGGCCCCCTCGTCCCCCAGGTCCCCGGTGTTGACCGCCTCCAGGAGCGCGACCGTCATGGCCTCGAGACCGGCGCTCAGCACGGCGGGCGGGAGGTGCCCGGGAAAGACCCCGTCCCGCTGGCCCCGCTCCAGGATGGCCGTGACCTCGGCCCGGGCGGGGGCCAGGATCTCGGCGACGCGCTCGATGCCGAGGTCTCGGCGGGCCAGCGCCAGCAGCAGCCGGTACCGGTCCCCCACGGGCCACATCGAGAACACGAAGTACGCGAGCGCCCGCTCGGCCGGCTCGTCCGGCCGCGCCCCCGCGGTGAGCGCACTGCGCAGCGCCTCGGAGGCCTCCTCGGCGAGAGCCTCCAGCAGGGCCTCACGCCCGGGGAAGTGGCCGAAGAGCGTGCGCCGCACGACACCCGAGGCACGCGCCAGCTCCTCCAGCGTGATGTCGGGGTTCCGCCCGAGCTCACGCCGGGCCGTGGCCAGGATGCGCGCCCGGTTGGACCGCGCGTTGCGTCGCAGCGGCTGACGGGCGGCGGGTTTGGTCACGTGAACCTCGGGAATCGGTGGATCAGTGGATCAGTGGTTCGGTGGATCTGCAGGCAGGACGACGACAGGAGTCCGGAGTTCCGGCGGCGCCTACCAACAGATCGCGCGGCGAACGAAATCGCCCTCATTCTGGCATGCGGACCGCGACGGGCCCGGTCCCACCGATCAGTCCCGATACGCGGCGGTGAGCGCGGCGAAGTCCTCCGGCGTGAGGACCTCCACACCGAGCTCCTGGGCCTTGACGGCCTTCGAGCTCGGCTTGCCGTTCGCGGAGGGCGCGGCGACCAGGTAGGTGGTCCGGGAGTTGACGCCGCTGCCCACGCGCCCGCCCGCCTTCTCGATCAGCGCGCCCATCGCGGAGCGTCCCCAGCCGTCGAGCGGACCGGTCATCCTGCCCGTCACCACGACGGTCTTGCCGGTCAGCGGGCCTTCCTCGGCCTCCTCGGACTTCTCTTCCTGCGGCTCGGTCATCGACACTCCGGCCGCGATCAGCTTGTCGATCACCGGGGCGAGCGCGGCGACCTGCTCGACGATGACCGGGGCCTTCTCGGGGCCGATGCCCTCGACGTCCTGGAGGACGGCCGCGTCGGCCGTGCGGATGGCCTCCATCGTGCCGAAGTGCGCGGCGATACGGCGGGACATGCGGCGGCCGGTGCCCGGTATGCCGAGCGCGCAGAAGACGCGGCTGAGGGGGCGGGACCTGGCGAGCTCGATCT
The DNA here is from genome assembly GCF_008642375.1 of Streptomyces venezuelae. NCBI lineage: Bacteria > Bacillati > Actinomycetota > Actinomycetes > Kitasatosporales > Streptomycetaceae > Streptomyces > Streptomyces venezuelae. The sequence continues at coordinate 405,148 of NZ_CP029194.1, forward strand.
GCTCGGCGAGCTTCGCGCCGCGCTTGGCGCTGCCGGAGGCGGCGGTGAGCCGGTCCTCGGTGAGGGTGAACAGGTCGGCGACGTCGCGCACGTCGCCGGAGGCGATCAGCGCGTCGACGTACTTCCGGCCGAGGCCGTCGATGTCGAGGACGTCGCGCCCGGCGACGTACTCGATGAGCGGGGCCAGGGCGCAGGCGGTGCCCTTCGCGCAGCGCCACCGCTCCTGGCTCTTGTCGATGTCCCCTTCGCAGTTCGGGCACCGCTCCGGCAGGGGGACCGCTGTGGCGTCCTGCGGGCGGAGCTCGACGACCGCGGCCTCGACGCGCGGGATGATGTCACCGGCCTTGTGAACCGTGACGGTGTCGCCGATGTGGAGGTCGCGGCGAAGGATGTCGGCGGGATTGTGCAGGGTCGCGCGGGTGACCGTGGAGCCGTCGAGCTCCACGGGAGCGAGGATCGCGGTGGGCGCGAGCACGCCCGTACGGCCGACGTCCCAGACGACGTCCTGCAGCACGGTCTGCCGCTCGACGGCCGGGAGCTTGTAGGCGATGGCCCAGTACGGGAAGCGGCTGCCGGTTCCGGCCGCCGCCTGCTCGGCGCCGCTGTCGGCCTTGATGACCACGCCGTCGATGCCGAAGGGCAGGCCGGAGCGGAGCGCCGCGATCGCGTCGACCTTCTCCCGCGCCTCGTCGAGCGTGGCGACCACGTGCAGTCCGGCCGGGCTGTCCGCCGTCGTCCGCACGCCCGCACGAGCGACCGCGGCGAGCGTCTCGGCGTGGGTGGCCCCGGCCGGCAGGAACGCCTCGCCGTCGAGGCCGACCGCGCCGTACGCCCAGAACGTCATGGGCAGGCGGTACGGGCGGTCCTTGGCCCGCAGGGTGCCCGCGGCTCCGTTGCGCGGGTTCGCGAAGACGGCGGCGCCGTGCGCGGTCCGCACCTCGTTGGCCGACTCGAACTGCTCCTGGGTGAACAGGACTTCGCCCCGGGCCTCGAAGGTGGCGGGGACCGGAAGCTGCTCGGGCAGGCCCTCGACGGTGCCGATGACGTGGCTGACGTCCTCGCCCCGGGTGCCGTCGCCGCGGGTGATGATCTGGACGAGCCGTCCCTCGCGGTAGCGCGCGGCGACGGCCGCGCCGTCCATCTTCGGCTCGACGGTGAAGCCTCCCGTCGGTTCGTGGCCCAGGCGGCGCCCGAGCGACGCTCCCCAGGCCGCGAGCTCCTCCGGCGTGAAGACGTTGTCCAGGCTGAGCAGGCGCGTGGTGTGCGCGACGTCGCCGTCGGGGGCGGCTCCGTCGGCGACCTGGCCGATGGGCGAGCCCTGCGCGACGGCGTCGGGGTGGTCTTCCTCCCATGCCGTCACCGCCAGCCGCAGCCGGTCGTACGTGACGTCGTCCATGAGGCTGTAGCCCGCGCCGTAGTACGTGCGGGACGCCTCGCGCAGGCGGTCGACAGCGGCCTCGTACTCGGCGCGGCCGGCCGTGCTGGACATGCTGGAGAACGCCTCATCGGCGGAAGGGATCGTCATGAGGAACATCCTTGCGCACGCCACTGACAACGCCCGGGGTACGACGGTCCCGAGCGCCGCCTCGGGTCAGGACACGGTGGCGGCAACGACGAAGGCGAGGAGTGCACGCGCTCCTCGCCTTCTTCAAGGTATAGCTGACAGGGGGACTTGCGGCAAGGCCCCGGGTATGACGCAGAATCAGCGGCCTAAGCCACGACCTGCGGAAATGGGTAAGAATCTTGATGACGCACGACGTAATCATCGCCGGCGGCGGACCGACCGGGCTGATGCTGGCCGCCGAACTGCGGCTGCACGGTGTGCGGGCGGTCGTGCTGGAGCGGCTGACCGAGCCGACGCTCCAGCAGCGTGCGCGTGGCATCCACGCGCGCAGCGTCGAGGTGATGGACCAGCGCGGCCTGCTCGACCGGTTCCGGGCGGTCGGTGAACCGTTCTCGGTCGGCGCCCTGTTCTCCGCCCTCACCAAGCCGTGGCCGGAGAGCGCGGACACGGCCCACCCGTACGGTCTCCTGCTCCCGCAGACGGAGACCGAGCGGCTGCTCACCGAGCACGCCGTCGAGCTAGGTGCCGAGATCCGGCGCGGCTGCGAACTGCTGGGACTGAGCCAGGACGAGGACGGGGTGACCGCCGAACTGGCCGACGGGTCCCGGCTGCGCGCCCGCTACCTCGTCGGCTGCGACGGCGGCCGCAGCACGGTCCGCAAGCTGCTCGGCGTCGGTTTCCCCGGCGAGCCGGCCAGGAACGAGACGCTGCTCGGCGAGATGCGGCTCGCCGAGGACCCGGCGAAGGTCGCCGAGGTGACGGCGGAGATCCGCACGACCAACGTCCGGTTCGGCACGATCCCCAACGGGGACGGCACCTACCGCGTGATCGTGCCCGCGGCGGACGTGAGTGAGGACCGGCCTGCCACGCCGACCATGGAGGAGTTCACGGAGCGGCTCCGGGAGGTCGCCGGCACCGACTTCGGCGCGCACTCGCCGCACTGGCTCTCCCGGTTCGGCGACGCCAGCCGGCTGGCGGAGCGGTACCGGGTCGGCCGGGTGCTCCTGGCAGGGGACGCGGCGCACATCCACCCGCCGACCGGCGGGCAGGGCCTCAACCTCGGTGTGCAGGACGCGTTCAACCTCGGCTGGAAGCTGGCCGCCGAGGTGAACGGCTGGGCGCCGGAGGGCCTCCTCGACAGCTACCACGCCGAGCGGCACCCGGAAGGCGAGCGCGTGCTGACCAGCACCCTCGCGCAGGGCGTGCTCCTGGAGGACGGAGCGGGCGCGAAGGCGCTGCGTGAACTGTTCTCGAAGCTCCTGGACTTCGAGGAGGTCAACCGGTACATCACCGAGTCGATCACCGCGGTCGGGGTCCGCTACGACCTCGGGGAGGGCCACGAACTCCTGGGCCGGCGCCTGCGGGACCTGCAGCTGAAGCAGGGTCGCCTGTACGAGCTGATGCGCACCGGCCGCGGGCTGCTCCTGGACCGGAACGGTGGGCTTTCGGTGGAGGGCTGGGCGGACCGCGTCGACCACGTGGTCGACGCCACCGAGGAACTCGACGTGCCCGCCGTGCTGGTGAGGCCGGACGGCCACGTCGCCTGGGTGGGCGAGGACCAGCAGGACCTCCTCGGTCATCTGTCGCAGTGGTTCGGTGCCGCCGCACGGTGAGCCGAGGCTCAAGTGACGCGAGCCACACGGCAGAAGGGATGGCGCACCCCAGGACGGGGGATCCGATCGGCGGCAGCGGAACGTTAGCGTGACGTGAGCACCGCTGAAGAGACTGGGAGGGACCACGGTGGCCGGCTCGCCGGCCACACACAAGTTCGACCCAGGGGGCCCCACCATGCGCGCCGACCAGCGGCCGCGAGACAACCGCCTGCCCGTTTCAACCGCCACGCCCGGGTGCCCGACCACACCCGGACCGTCACGGCGAGCGGGAAAGGGCAGGTAGCCGGAGTGCTCAACACGCGGGTGACGGTGACCGTCCACGCATCCGATCCGCTCAGCAGGGCCGGGCTCATCAGCCACCTGCGGCACCAGCCGACGGTCGACTTCGTCCCCGAGCAGGACGACGGCGGCCGGGACTGCCCGGCGGTGGCCGTGATGCTCGCCGACCGGATCGACGAGCCCACCACCGCCGAACTGCGGCGCCTGCTGCGCGGCAGGGACCAGCGTGTGGTCCTCGTCGCCCGGGAGCTGCGCGAGCCCGACCTGCTCGCGGTGGTCGAGTACGGGGTGCGTGCCATCATCTGGCGGCACCAGGCGACCGAGCAGCGGCTGCTGAGCGCCGTGCACAGCGCGGCCCGCGGCGAGGGCGAGCTGCCGCCGGACCTCGTCAGCCGTCTGCTGAACCAGGTGGGGCGGCTCCAGCGGGCGACCACGACGGGGGCGGCCACCGGCGGGGCGGTGCCGCTCTTCGGGATGGCGCCGCGCGAGGTGGACGTCCTGCGGCTGCTCGCCGAGGGCCTGGACACCCGGCAGATCAGCGAGAAGCTCGCGTACTCCGAACGCACCGTCAAGAACATCCTGCACGCGCTGATGACGCGTCTCCAGCTCACCAACCGGGCGCATGCCGTCGCGTACGCGCTCCGCGAAGGCTACATCTGATGATCCATGAGATCGACGAGGCGCTGCGCCGTCTGCTCGCGCCGGCCGTCACCGGCGACGTCGCCTTCGACGCGCCGACCCGCGACTGGGCGGCGCGCCGCAACTCCCCGACCCTGAACGCCTATCTGTACGACATCAGGGAGGACGTGGCGCGGCGGGAGCGCGGCGCCTACGCCGAGCGGGACGCCCACGGGACGGTGACGCGCAGGCGTCAGCCGCCGCGGTGGTTCCGGCTCTCGTACCTGGTGACCGCCTGGACGTCCCGGCCCGAGGACGAACACCGGCTGCTGTCCTCCGCGTTGGCGCTGCTGCTTCCGCACGAGGTGCTGACCGGTGACGCCGTCCCGGAGTCGGTGCGGTCTATCGCCCGGTCCCTTCCGCTCTCCGTCGCGATGCCGCCCGCGGAGTCGCGGTCGCTCGCGGACATCTGGTCGGCGCTCGGGGGCGAGCTCAAGCCGTCCCTGGACGTCGTGGTGAGCACGCCGTTCCCGGTCACCCCGGTGTACGAGGTCGCGCCGCCGGTCACGGAGGGCCATGTGGTCGTACGCGGGACGGACGGTACGCAGGGCGACTCCAGGCCCCGGATGATGCGGCGCTCGGTGAGCTCGGTGAGCGCCCCGGGCGACCCGGCCACCGCGGGCGGCGCGAGCCGCACGAGGACCGAGGGCGGGCGGTGACGGCGTGCTGGAGCTGATCGCCGCGCTGCGGACGCGGGTCGCCGCGCTCGTGGACGCCCGCGCCGCCGGAGACCCCACGGCGGGCGATCCACTGCGCGGCCTGTACATCACCGAGGACACGGCCCGCCGGATCGCGGCGGAGCCGGTGCGTACGGCGGGGGACGCCGCCCGCGGCGGCACGCTGCCGGACACCGGCGGTCCGGACCGGCTCTCGGCCCTGGCCCGGACCTTCGGTCTGTCCGCGCTCGACGCGCACGTGCTGGTGGCGGCGCTCGCACCCGATGTGGACCGGGGCTTCGAGGCGTTGTACGGGTACCTGAACGACGACGTCGGGCGGCGCCGCGCGACCGTGGCGCTCGCCCTCGACCTCGCCGGCACGGGTCCCTTCGACCCGGCCGCCCGCGACCGTTTCCACCCGGAGGCCCCGCTGCTCTCCGGAGGGCTGCTGGTCGTCGAGGACGCGGACCGGCCGCTGCCCGGACGGGCACTGCGCGTGCCGGAACGCCTGGTGGCGCACCTGCTCGGTGACGACAGCCGGATGGACGCCGAACTCCTGGGCATGGGTGTGGAATTGCTGCCCCCGACCGGAGCGGACGCGCTCCTGCCGAGGCCGGAGCCCGTGACGCTGGCCGCGCGCGTCGCGGCAGCCGGGCCGGTCACCGTCCACCTGCGGGAGCGCGTCCCCGGTGCTGCGACCGATTCCGTCGTGGCCGCGCTGCGCGCTGCCGGGCGGCCGGTGCTCCGGTACCGGCCGGAGTGTGTCGACGTCGCGGTGGCGCGGGCCCTGCTGCGGGAGGCGCGGCTGCGCGGTGCCGCCGTGGTCGTCGAGCCGTTGCCGCCGCACCCCGGGCCTCTCGTACGGCTGTTGGCCTCGGCCGACGCGACCGTGATCCTCGCGGGCACCGACGCGCCCGACCCGAGATGGGCACCGGACGCGGAGCTGCTCACGCTCGACGCGCCGGAGGGGGCGGCGGTCCCCGGCGACCTGTGGCAGCGCGAACTGGGGCCCACAGAAGGCGACTTCGACGTGGACTCGGCCACCGCTCCGTACCGTCTCAGCGGCGACCAGGTCCGCCGGGCGGCGCGCTCGGCGCGGGCGCTCGCGGCGTTCGAGGGCACGGCGCCGACGCTCGCCCAGGTGCAGCGCAGCGCCCGGCTGGTGTCCGCGCCGCTCCTCGACAGCCACGCGCGGCGCATCCGGCCGGCCGTCGGCTTCGCCGACATCGTGCTGCCCGAAGAGCCGTTGGGGATGCTGCACGAGCTGACCGGGCGGGCCCGCGACCGGGACCGGGTGCTCGGCGAGTGGCGGCTGCGCACCGGCGGCGGGCGCGGTCGGGGCGTCGTCGCGCTGTTCGCCGGTGAGTCGGGCACCGGGAAGACGTTGGGCGCCGAGGTCGTCGCGGGCGAACTGGGCCTGGACCTCTACGTGGTGGACCTCTCGTCGGTGGTCGACAAGTACGTCGGCGAGACGGAGAAGAACCTGGAGCGGATCTTCGTCGAGGTGGACCGCACCGACTGCGTCCTGCTCTTCGACGAGGCCGACGCGGTGTTCGGCAAGCGCTCGGAGGTGAGGAGCTCGCACGACCGGTACGCCAACCTGGAGAGCGCGTACCTGCTCCAGCGGCTGGAGTCGTTCGCCGGGATCGCGGTGCTCACCACCAACCTCCGGGCCAACATCGACGAGGCGTTCACCCGCCGGCTCGACCTGGTCGTGGACTTCCCGTTCCCCGATGCCCCGCAGCGGGTCGCGCTCTGGCACTCCTGCCTGGCGGGCACGCCCAAGGCCGACTGCGTCGGTGAGGAGATCGAGCGCTGCGCGGCGGAGTTCGAGCTCGCGGGCGGCGCGATCCGCTCGGCGGCGGTGACGGCCGGGTACCGGGCAGCGGCGCGCGGCTCGGCGGTGACCGGAGCGGACGTGCGGGCCGGGGCGCGGCGCGAGTACGAGAAGGCGGGCCGGCTCGTGCTGGACGCGGGCGCGCCCTGGGCGCCGTAGGAGTCTTCCCTCCTGGCAAGGCCGAGGGGGCCACCCGCACGGGTGGCCCCCTCGGCCGTTCCTGTCCCTGCCGGCCGGCTCACTTCACACTGCCGCCGACCATCTTCCTGAGCGTGTCCCAGTTGACGGTTCCGGTGGGCGAAAGACCGACGGCCGACTGGTACTGCGCGATGTGCGCGGCGACTTGAGTGCTGTACTTGCTCGTCCTGTCCCGCTGCAGACGGAAGTGGTCGATTCCGTACTGGGCGTTGGTGCGCGCCGTGACCATGTCGTCGCCGTCGAAGCCGCGGTTGATGGCCCACCAGAAGGCCGCCATGAGCTGGGTGGTCTGCCAGGTCGTGGCGCCCTCCTTCACCGAGTCGGGCGTGATTCCCTGGGCCCACAGCGAGGTGAGGGTGGCCCGGCCGAGTTCGCCCCTCGTGTCGGTGTGGAAGATCGCGGCGGAGTTCTTCCCCCTGGTCTCGCCGTCCGAGACGACGAGGTCCTGGTAGCAGACGAGGGAGGCGCGGGTCCGCGCGTCGATCACTCCTCTGGTCCAACCCGGCTTGAGGGTGCAGGCGTTGCCGAGAGCGGCCAGCCGCTCCTGGGCGAACTCGACGACGATCTCCGGCGCGTCACCGGCCCGCCAAGGGGGTGCGTTCCGCACCGGGGCCGCCGGCGGGGCCGCGGTGGGCTGCTTGTTCCCACCGTCGCCTGTGTCCGGTGCGGGCGCGGTGCTCTCGCCTCCGTCCTGCACGGGCTGGGTCGATGTGCCCTGGGTGGGCAGGAGTTCGGTCGAGTCGTCGCCGCCTCCACCACCGTTTCCGCCGCCACCGCCCCCGCCGCCGCTTCCGTCGACGGGCGGCGGTGCCGCTCCGTCCGGGGCGGGCGGGGGGTCACCGGGCTTGTCGTCGCCGGCCGGCGGTCCTCCGGTCCCGTCGGGCGGCGGGGGCGCTTCGGGAAGCCTGTCCCCGCTGCCCTGCGGCGCGGGCCTGGGTGCGTTCGTCGACCGGATCTCCTTCGCCGCGCTGACGATCTTCGGGGAGAAGTTGAACCAGAGCACGACGAAGGCGATCACCGCGGTCAGCAGGAGTCCGCCCACCACGACGAGCCAGTTCCCGAGGACGGGGCGCTGGTCGAAGGTGGCGTCGAGGTCGAGGGCGGTGTCGTCGCCCGCCCGCCGTACGGACACGGTGAAGCGGTGCGATTCCTCGGCGCCGGTCCAGCGCACCGCCTGCGGCCGCACCACGAGTTCGCCGAAGGCGGCGCGGCCCGGGGCGATCTGCACGGCGTTGGGCCGTACGTCGAAGGTGAGGCGGTTCGCGTCGTCGCGTGCCACGAGCGACGCGGTCAGCGGAGTGTTGCCGAGGTTGTCCACGGCTATCCGGGAGCGGCCGCGGAAGCGGCCGAGGAGCGAGGGCGGCAGCAGCTCGGCGCGCGTCTCGGTGAAGGGAGTGAGGGTCAGCCGGCCCTCCAGCACGTCGCGGGAGCCGCTGTGCTCCCGGGGGTCGACGCGGATGCCGTACGCGACGGGTCCGGCCTCGACGTCGGACGAGCGGGGCGGCGCGAACGAGATCTCGGCGGTCCCCTCGCTGCCCGGGTAGAGGCGGAGGACGTCCGGCTCCACCCGGGACCAGCCCGAGGGTTTGCCGACGACCGAAAGCCGGTACTCCTCCACGGTGTCCCCGGTGTTGCGTACCCGCAGGCGGGCGGAGGTCCGGGCCCCTGGCTCGACGGTCACATCGGCCGGGTCCAGAGAGGTCCACATGGTCATGGGCGAAGGCTAGGGGGGCGGGCGGGGTCCGCGGCTGCCCGAAAGTCCCTGTTCGCGGGCAGGATCGCGTGCCCCCTCCGCCCCGCCCTCCGGCCCTTCGGACGCGGGACTTTCGGGCACGTGCTCCTGCCCTCGCGCCCGCCCGTTCGCTCCTCCCCGCGAGGACGCGCCTCAGGGCAGAGTCGGCGTTGACCCCACCAGCGAGGAGCAACCGACCGTGCCCACGTACCTGTCCCCCGGCGTCTACGTCGAGGAAGTCGCCAGCGGCTCCCGTCCCATCGAGGGCGTCGGGACCTCCGTCGCCGCGTTCGTCGGTCTTTCGCCCGTCGGGCCGCTCAACGAGCCGGTACTCGTCACCAACTGGTCGCAGTACGTGGCCGCCTTCGGCGACTTCACGGACGGCTACTACCTCGCCCACTCCGTCTACGGGTTCTTCAACAACGGCGGCACGGCGGCCTACGTCGTGCGCGTCGGCGGTGGGGACGCACTCGGGGCCACGCAGGCCATCGGGGCCACCGCGCCCGCCGAGCCGCAGCTCGTCGCCGGTGAGGCCGTCGGCCTCGGCGCGTTCCGGGTCGCGGCGGTCACCGCGGGCTCGGAGGCGGGCGGGGCGCTCACGGTCGAGGTGCAGGACGTCGAGGGCGACGCCGAGCGCTTCAAGCTCGTCGTCAAGGACGGCGAGAAGGTCGTCGAGTCCTTCGACGCCTCCGCGAAGAAGAGCGCCCGCAACTACGTGGTGGCGCAGGTCAAGCAGCGGTCCAAGACGATCGTCCTCGAAGAGGCCGCGGCCGGGGCGCAGCTCGTGAGGCCCGACGCGCAGGCCGTCACCCTCGCCCCGCCCGCGCAGGTTCCCGCCCCGGTCGCGGCGCGGACCGGCGCGGCCGCAGCGCTGGAGTCGGGGCAGTTCATCGGCGACTCCGCCGACCGTACCGGCTTCGGCGGCCTGGAGGCGTACGACGAGATCAACATGGTCGCCGTACCCGACCTGATGGCCGCCTACCAGCAGGGGCTCATCGACCTGGAGCAGGTCAAGGCCGTCCAGCTCGGTCTGATCGCGCACTGCGAGCTGATGGGCGACCGGATGGCGATCCTCGACCCGCCGCCCGCGCTCAACGCCCGCGACATCCGCACGTGGCGTCAGGAGACGGCCGGCTACGACTCGCGGTACGCGGCCCTCTACTACCCGTGGATCAAGTCGTTCGACCCGGCGACCGGCCAGACCCGTACGGTTCCGCCGTCGGGCCACATGGCCGGCGTGTGGGCCCGCAACGACTCCGAGCGCGGTGTCCACAAGGCCCCCGCCAACGAGATCGTGCGCGGCGCGGTCGACCTGGAGCTCCAGATCACGCGCGGTGAGCAGGACCTGCTCAACCCGATCGGCGTGAACTGCATCCGCGCGTTCCCTGGGCGCGGGATCCGGGTGTGGGGCGCGCGGACGCTGGCCTCCGACCCGGCCTGGCGCTACCTGAACGTCCGCCGGTACTTCAACTACCTCGAGGAATCCATCCTCGTGGGTACGCAGTGGGTCGTCTTCGAGCCCAACGACCAGTCCCTGTGGGCGCGGATCCGCCGCAACATCTCGGCGTTCCTCGTCAACGAGTGGCGTCAGGGAGCCCTGTTCGGCCAGCGGGCCGAGGACGCCTTCTACGTGAAGTGCGACGCCGAGACCAACCCCCCGGAGTCGGTGGACCTCGGGCGTGTGGTCTGCGAGATCGGCATCGCGCCCGTGAAGCCCGCCGAGTTCGTCGTCTTCCGCCTCGCGCAGTTCCAGGGCGGTGGCGGCGACCTGGAGGAGTAGGCCCCGGCCTCTCCTCCCCACGTCACCACCGCGTCCCTCCCTCACGTCAGCACCACCCGCCACACACGAACAGGAGTGATCCCGTATGTCCCTCGACACCGGCGACGCCCTCACCACCCATAATTTCGGCCTGCAGATCGACGGCGTCATGGTCGAGACCCTGCAGGAGATCAGCGGCCTCTCGATGGAGCAGGACGTCATCGAGTTCCAGCAGGTCTCGGCGGACGGCAAGCCGATGATCAAGAAGCTGCCCGGCGTGAAGAAGGCCGGCGAGTGCACGGTGACCCGTGGTGCGACGCAGTCCGCCGCCTTCACCGAGTGGATCGCCTCCTCCATCGCCGGCGACATGGGCGCGGCCCGCAAGGACGCGTCGATCATCTTCCTCGACTACCAGCTCAGCGAGGTGAAGCGCTACAACCTGCGCAACGCCTGGTGCACGAAGGTGGAGTTGAGCGCGACCAAGGCCGGCGACGCGGCGGCCCTGACCGAGCAGGTCACCATCACCTTCGAAGAGCTGACCCTCGGATAATGCGACGCGAAGGATCGGCGGGAACCCAGCAGCACCGCCAACAGGAGCCCCTCCGTACGGAGTTCGAGTTCGAGCTGCCGCGCGGGTTCGTCGACGAGGCGGGCACGGTGCACCGCAACGGGGCGATGCGGCTGGCCACGGCGCGGGACGAGCTGCTCCCGCTGCGTGACATCCGGGTCCGCGAGAACCCGGCGTACCTGTCCGTGGTGCTGCTCGGCCGGGTGATCACCCGGCTGGGCACGCTCCCGTCGGTCCACGACGGGACGGTGGAGAACATGTTCGCCTCCGACCTGGCGTTCCTCCAGGACTTCTACCGGCAGATCAACGCGGAGGGCCACACCAGGGCCGCCGTCGCCTGCCCCCACTGCGAGGAGTCCTTCGAGGTCGAGCTGGCCGGGAGCCGCCTGGGGGAATCGTGACGTACGCGGTCGACCGGATCGAGGAGGAGACCGCGTACCTCGCCTTCCACTTCCACTGGGGCATGGACGACATCCTCGACCTGGAGCACGCGGACCGGCGGAGATACGTGGCACAGGTGGCCTCGCTGGTGGAGCGGTCACAGGCCTGAGAGCGGGACAGGGAAGGGAGGTCGGAGAGGATGGGCATGTTCGGGAAGTGGCGGGCGCGGAAGTCGTCCGAGGCAGGGGCCGGTGCCTCCGCGGAGAGCGCGGCGCCGGTCGCCCCTGCGACGGCACCCGGCGACGCATGGCGAGCGCTGCCCCCGGTGCAGCGGATCGTCGACACTCCGCGCACGATCGCGGAGCACGGCTTCGCCACGTCTCTCGCGACCCACTGGAACCCCTCCTTCCAGACCGACCTCGGCCACGGCGCGGTGCCGGACGCGCCCGGCGGCCTGCTCCTCGACGCGGTGCGGCCCGTACGGCAGGAGGTGCCGCGCCCGGAGGGAACGGAGCCGCCCGAACTGCCGGGGCTGCGGCTTCCGGTGGCGGGAACGGCCTCTGCTCCGGGACCGGACGGTACCCCCGCTCCCCCGCCGGCCGTCCAGCGGGCGACCGCCCCTGCGGACGTACGGAGCGCGGGGCCGAGGCGTCACCCGGCACGAGGTCTCGACGCTTCCACTCCGGTACGTGAGGACAGCACGCCCCGCGCGACCGGACGTCCGGCCGCGTCAGGGTCACCCGCGCCTTCCCCTGCCGCCGCATCGTCGACCCGGGCGGTTCAGCGCGCCGCCGGGCCGGCCCCGGCGCCCGCGCCGTCGGCGCTCGCACCCGTCGGAGAGACCGCTGCGGACCCCCGTCCGAACGCGCCGACGGCCGGTGCCGCGCGCACGGCGCCCGTCCGGCCCGCGCCCGTCCGGCGCTCCCCGCTGGTCTCCGCGCGACCCTTGCAGCCACCCCGGCAGCTGGCCCCGGCCGGTGCCGCCCGGCCCGGCGGCACCGCGCCCGTCCAGCGGTCGGCAGCCCCTTCACGTGTGCCCGAGGCCGAGGGTGGCACCACCGCCCCGGCGGAGGCACCGTCGACCACCGCACCCGGGCCGTCGGCCCCCGTGCGGCCCCAGAACGTCCCGGGCTCCGCTCCCCCCGCGGGGCCCGGGACACCTTCCACGACGGTGGGCACGCCTCCCGCTCCGGTGCAGCGTCGTCCTCCCGTACGACGCTCACGCCGCGCCCCGGGCGCCGACTGGAACACAACGGCGTCGACCCCGGCGCCTGCGCCTGCGCCTGCGCCGAGCGAGGCACCCACGGCGCCTGCACCCCCGACGCCTCCGGCCTCCAAGGCCCCGAGCGCGAACCCGCCGGCCCGTACGACCCCGGCAGCACCCGTACGCCCGTCGACCGAAGCACCCCGCACGAAACCGGCCGCCCCTCCGACCCCGGCCACGCCGGCGCCGCCCTCCGTGCAGCGCGCCGCCACGCCCGCGCCCGCACGTCCCCCGGCCGAGCCGCCCCGTACGCACCCGAAGTCCGCCCGGACCCCTGCCGCTTCTGCACCACGAGCCACGGCCGACGCTCCGGCACCCCTTTCGGCAGAGGCGCCCCGCACGAGCCCGAAAGCCCCTGAGCTCCCTGCCACCCCGGTACTTCCCGTCGTGCGACGCGCCTCCGACAACGGACCCGTACGCCCCTCGGACGACGCACCGCGCACGAGCCCGGCGGCCCCTCCGGCTCCGCCCACGGCGACTCCTCCCTCCGAGCCGCGACGCCGGGCCGCCGTGCAGCGCTCCACCGCCGGAGCGCCCGTACCGCCGACGCCACGCGCACGCCCCTCGGCCGAGGCACCCCGCACGAACCCGGCAGCCTCTCCGGCCGCTCCGGCTCCCGCCACCCCGGCGCCCTCCGTCCGGCCCGGACTCGGGACGCCGACGCAGCGCTCCGTCCCCGACGCGCCCGCGCCGCATGCGCATCCCGCGCCGCGGCGGTCCCCGATCGGGGCGCCCATCACGCGCGCGTCCGCCGGACCGGAGGCCTCCCGCCCCGCCAAGGCAGCACCCGCGCCTGTCCAGCGAAGGGTGGCGTCCACGCCGTCCGTGCCGGGAACGCCGAGCGCGCACGCTCAGCCCACCGTGGGGCAGCCCGTCAGGCCGGCCACGCCGCCTCGCCCTGCCGACCCCGCTCCGCCGGCGACCCCCGCGCCGCCCACGGCCCCCGTGCCGGCTCCGGTTCCGGCCATACCCACAACTGCCGCAGCCGTGGCTCCCGTCGCGCAGCGCTCTCCGGCCTCGCCGATGCCCACCGCACCGGTCACGTCCGTCCCCCGGGTCACCGTCACCGACCTCCCCCGGGCCACGGCGCCCGCCACCGTGCAGCGCCGGTCCGCGCGACCGCTCGCCTCCACCCGACCGCTCGCCCCGAGCCTTCCCGAACCCGGAACCACCCCAGCGAGCATCCCTGCGAGCACCCCCGTCCGGCCCCGCACCACGGCCGTTCCCCTCCTCAGTCCTTCTCCCGCACCCTTTTCCGCACAAACCGGCACCACCGTGCCCGCGCCCGCCCCCGCCCGGCCCCGTCCCGTCGTCCCGATCGCCTCGCCTCCGTCGGCGCGGTCCGTCGCCCAGCCGGTGTCCGTCCAGCGCCGGAGCGCCCCGCCGACCGCCCCAGCGGTCACTTCCGTCACACCCGCCGCGGCACCGACTCCCCAGGCCGCCGTGCCCTGGCCCGCGCAGGCCCCACCGGCCCCCCGCGCCGCCACGGTCACCCGTACCGCCGCCCCCGCGACGCCCTCCGTGCAGCGCAGCGGCACCACCCCGGTCACCGCGCCCGCCACCGCATCACCCCCCGCCGACGCCGAATCTCCCACTCAGCTCGACGAGTTGGCCCGCCGGCTCGTCACCCCGCTCTCCCGGCTCCTGCGCGCCGAGCTCCGCGCCGACCGCGAGCGGGTGGGCCGTCTCCGCGACCACGGGCGCTGACCGTCACCGCTGGCGGACCACGCCCGGCCCCCGCCGCCCGACCCCGACCGACTACCCGAGAGACCCGCCACCATGCCCACGCAGCCGGATCCCGCATCCACCGTCTTCTTCAAGCTCACCATCGACGGACAGGACCTCGGCCTGTTCAACGGCTGCGACGGCCTCTCCTCCGAGGTGGAGGTGGAGCAGCGCCAGGAGGGCGGCGTCAACGGATTCGTCTGGCAGCTCCCCACGCGCGTCACCTTCTCCACCATCCGACTCACTCGCCCCTTGACCCCCGACACGGCCAAGGTGGCCGCCTGGATCTCGTCCCTGGCCACCGGCATCACCCGCCCGACGGCGCAGATCGCGGCGCTTCGCGCCGACGGGTCGATCGTCGCCCAGTGGGGGCTGGTCGAGGTGCTGCCGGTCCGCTGGACGGGGCCGACGCTCGACCCGGCGAGCCCGGCCGTCGCCACCGAGACCCTGGAGATCGCGCACCACGGGTTCACCGACGCGGGGGGCGCCTGAGATGGCCGGCATCCTGGGCGCCCTTGCCGCGCGCGGGCTCTCGCGCGCCTCGCTCGCCATCCATCAGCCGCCCACCGACCTCGGCGGCTCCATCGGCGGCAAGTTGGGCGAGGTGAAGTTCCAGTTCAACCCGGACCAGCTGCAGTTGAGCCGGTCGGCGAACTGGCACACCGAGCCGGCCGTCGCGTACACGCGGGGCGCACCGCCGAAGTTCACCGGCAGCCAGCCGGCCCAGCTGCAGGTGGAGGTCTTCCTCGACCGCTCCGACGACCCGACCTCCAACGACGTGCAGCAGCAGGTGGAACTGCTGCTGTCCTGCTGCGAGGTGACCCGGCAGAGCATCGCCGCGATGGCGCCGTCGCCACCGTGGGTGAAGTTCTCCTGGGGGTCGTTCTCGACGGTGCGGTTCGTCGCGTACGTCACCTCCGTCTCGGCGACCTACACCCTCTTCAGCCCCAGCGGCATTCCGATCCGCGCCACCTGTTCGCTCTCCCTCACCGAGATCTCCACCGCAACCAAGGGGCAGAACCCGACCTCGGGCGCGCTCTCGGCCCGTCGGGTGCACCGCACGGTCGCCGGGGACTCCCTGGCCTCCCTGGCCTGGCGGGAGTACGGCGACGCGACCCGCTGGCGGGTCATCGCCGACGCGAACGGCATCGACGACCCGATGCGGCTGCGCCCCGGCACGGAACTGCTGCTCCCGTCCACCACCGAAACGCCGGAGACCGAGGGCACCTCATGAGCGAGAAGACCTTCACCACCGTCCTGCACGTACAACTCGACGGCACGCCGCTCCCGGACCCGCTCGCGGTCCGTCTCACCGAGGGCTGGGTGGACGCCAGCGTCAACGTCCCCTCCGCCTTCCAGCTGACCTTCAGCGACAAGGACGGCACGCTCACCACGAAGTTCCCGTACCTGAAGGTCGGGGCCATGGCGGTGCTGTCGCCGTTCGCCGACGGGCGGCTCGGCGAGCCCATGCTCACCGGCGAGGTCACCGCCGTCGAGGTGGACACGGCACCCGGCCACGGCCGGTACCTGATCGTGCGCGGTTACGACCCCGGGCACCGTCTGCTGCGCAGCCGGCGTGTCGAGGGCTATCCGAACATGACGGCCTCCGACATCGTCCGGAAGCTCGCCGCGCTGAACCGGATCCCGCTCGGCAAGGTCGACGCCACGCCGACCGTGTACGAGCTGGCGACCCAGCCCAACATCACCGACTGGGACTTCCTGTCCCGGCTGGCGCGCGAGAACGACGTCAGGCTCTCCCTCGACCCGGCGGGCCGGCTCGTCTTCGCCGCTCTGCCCCCTGCCTCCGGCGCGCCTGCGGACACGACTCCGGCGGCGCAGAGCCCGTACGTCCTGGACTTCGGCTCCAACACCCTGCACAGCCGGGTCTCGGTCACGGCCGCCGGACAGGTCGGGAAGGTCGACGTGCGGGGCTGGGACCCCCGGACGAAGCAGGCGCTGGCCGCGCCGACGCCCGCCGTCGCGAGCCGGGACATCGTCTCCGACATCACTCCCGCACAGCTCGCCGCACCCTTCGGTCCGGCCGAACTCGCGGCGACCGGTACGCCGTTCACGACGCAGTCGGAGGTGGCGCAGGCCGCCGCCGCGCTCGCGGACGACGTCACCGGGTCGTTCGCGGAGGTCGAGGTCTCCGTCACGGGCAATCCCGCGCTGAAGCCGGGTCAGCCGGTGGCCGTGAAGGGTGCGGGCTTCCCCTTCGAGGGTCGCTACACCGCGACCGGTGTGCGTCATGTCTTCGCGTCGGGGCGGCAGTTCACGACCTGGCTGACCGTGTCCGGGCGGCAGTTCCGTTCGCTGTACGGGACGGCCTCCGGCGGCGGCGAACCGGCGCCGCCGATGCCGGGCGTGGCGGTGGCGCTGGTCACGAACACCAAGGACCCGCTGTCGCTCGGCCGGGTCAGACTGCGCTTCCCGTGGCTGTCGGCGACGTACGAGAGCGGCTGGTGCCGGGTGGCCCAGCTCGGCGGGCGCGGGGGCGGGGGTCTCGTCCTCCCCGAGGTGGACGACGAGGTGCTGTGCGCCTTCGACCGGGGGTCGTTGGAGCACCCCTACGTCCTGGCGGGGCTGTACAACGGCGTCGACCGGCACACCCCGGCCACGGATCGGGTGCCGCCGGTCGATCCGACGAGCGGGCGGGCCCAGTGGCGGGCTCTGACGTCCCGTACCGGTCACACGGTGGAGCTGCGCGAGGAGGTCGGCCGGACGCGTGCCTCGCACGGCATCCGGCTGCGTACGGCCAAGGGGGGACTGAGCGTCGAGCTCAACGAGGCGCGGACCACGCTGACCATCGACAGCGACGGCACGGTCACCATCTCGGGAGCGAGGGGCGTGACGGTCGAGTCGGGGACGGATCTGACGCTCTCCGCCAAGGGGCTGATCACCCTGGACGCGGGGCGCGGCGTGGACATCAAGGCCGGCCTGAAGTTCAAGGTCTCGGCGCTGACCCAGGTCGCCGTCAACAGCCCCCTCTTCAACACCTCGACCCTCCCGCTGCCCAACCCCGTCGCCGCGGCCGCGCCGCTGATCTGAGGAGGACCGTCCCTTGAGTGAGCACTTCGTCGGCGCCGGCTGGGCCTTCCCGCTGCGCACGGGTCCGAGTGGTTCCATCGCGCTCGTCCGGCGCGACCGAGAGATCGAGGAGTCGATGCGTCTGGTGCTGGCCACGGCGCCGGGCGAGCGGCCGATGCGGCCGGAATTCGGCTGTGCGGTCCATGAGTTGGTGTTCTCCCCGGTGAACGACGCGACGATGGGCCGGGTCCGGTACGAGGTGATGTCCTCGCTCGACCGCTGGGAGCCGCGCATCGAGGTGGAGGACGTCACGGTCGCTCCCGCGCCCACGGATCCGACCACGCTCCACATCGACGTCCGCTACCGGGTGCGCGGTGCCAACAACCCGCGCAATCTCGTCTTCCCGTTCTACGTCATCCCCTCCGAGGACTGAAAGAGCCACCCATGGCCCTGCCCGCACCCCATCTCGACGACCGCCGCTTCCAGCAGTTCGTCGACGACGCCAAGCGCTACATCCAGCAGGCGTGCCCCGAGTGGACCGACCACAACGTCTCGGACCCGGGCGTGACCCTGGTGGAGGCGGTCGCGCACATGGCGGACCAGCTCGTCTACCGGCTCAACCGGGTCCCGGAGAAGAACCACCTGGCTTTTCTGGACCTCCTCGGCGTGACGCTGTTCCCGCCCGCCGCAGCCCGCGCCGAGATCACCTTCCGGCTCTCCGCGCCGCAGCCCGAGCCGGTGCTGCTGCCCGCCGGTACGGAGGTCTCCACGGGCCGTACGGAGACGGAGGAGGCCGTCGTCTTCGCGACGAGCGCCGATCTGACCGTCGTGCCCTGCGCGTTGACGCACCTGCTGCGGCAGGAGGCCGGGGGGACGCCGGAGGACCGCTCGCAGGACCTCCGGGGCGGCGAGGACGTCCCTGCCTTCTCTCCTCTGCCGCGCGTCGGCGATCTGCTGCTCCTGGGGCTGTCGGCGGCCGTGCCGGACTGTGTGCTCGTCCTCGACCTGGACAGCCGGGTCGACGGCGTCGGCGTCGACCCGCGCCGCCCCCCGCTCGTGTGGGAGGCGTGGTCGGCGGCCGAGGGGTGGACGGAGTGCGAGGTCGACGAGGACTCCACGGGCGGGCTCAACCGGCCGGGCGAGGTGGTGCTGCACATGCCGTCGGGGCACGCGGTCTCCCGTCTCGGCGGGCACACGGCGGGCTGGGTGCGCTGCCGGGTCGTGGACCCGGCCGAGGGGCTGCCGTCCTACAGCGAGTCGCCGACCGTGCGGGCGGCGGGCGCGTTCACCATCGGCGGCACGGTCCGCGCGGCCCACGCCGAGACCGTGCGGAGCGAGCAGCTGGGCGAGTCCGAAGGCGTCCCCGGGCAGCGGGTGCGGCTGGCGCACGCGCCGGTCGTGGACCGGCCGCCGCTGCTCCTCCAGGTCGCGGAGCGGGCGGCGGGCGGCGGTGGCGGGGACGACGAGGACCCCGAGGGCGGCTGGGAGGAGTGGACCGTCGTCCGCGACTTCGCCTCCTCGCGCCCCGGAGACCGGCACTACACGCTGGACGCGACCACCGGCGAGATCGCCTTCGGGCCGTGCGTGCGCCAACCGGACGGCACGCTGCGGCAGTTCGGCGCGGTGCCGCCGAAGGGCGCGGCGATCCGCGCGGCCCGGTACGGCACCGGGGGCGGCCGGGCGGGCAATGTGGCCCGCTCCACGATCACCGTGCTCCGCAGCTCCATCCCGTACATCGCGCGGGTCGAGAACCGTGAGGCGGCGCGTGGCGGGGTCGACGGGGAGACGGTCGAGGAGGCCAAGGCCCGCGCGCCCATCACGCTGCGGGCCCAGGAGCGGGCCGTCACCGCCCGCGACTACGAGGAGCTGGCGCGGCGGGCGGCGCCCGAGGCGGCGCGGATCGCCTGCCTGGCGGCGGACGCGGCCGAGGCGGGCGAGAACGCGGTCCGGGTCCTGGTGGTCCCGCAGGCGGTGCCGGACCGCGGCGGCCGGCTGCGGTTCGAGCAGCTCGTGCCGGGCGACGAGCTGCTGTCGCGGGTCACCGGGTTCCTCGACGAGCGGCGCCCGCTGGGCACCCGGCTCGCCGTGGGCCCGCCGTTCTACCAGGGGGTGACGGTGGTGGCGACGCTGCACTCCTTCCGGGCGGCCGAGGCGGAGCGCGTACGGGCCGAGGCGCTGGACGTGCTGTACGCGTACCTGGACCCGCTGACGGGCGGAGCGCACGGCGAGGGCTGGCCGTTCGGCCGTCCGCTCCGCGCCGGTGAGGTCTTCGCGGCGCTCCAGCGGGTGCCGGGCGTGGAGCTGGTGGACGAGGTCCTGCTGCATCCGGCCGATCCGCTGACGGGCCGGCGGGGCGACACGACGGACCGGATCGAGCTGGCGCCGTCCGCGCTGCTGTTCCCGTTCGACCACCGCGTGCGTGTCATCGAGGCGCGGTGAGCGGATCCGCGCGGGGTACGGTCCCGGGGCTCGCGACCCCGTACCCGCTGGGGGCGGCGCTGCCCGCCGTGTACGCCGAGGACGACTTCGGGCAGCGGTTCGTGGCGGGCCTGGACGTGGTCCTCGCCCCGCTCTTCAACGTCCTGGACTCGCTGGAGGCGTACTTCTCGCCCGCGCTCGCCCCGGCCGACTTCGTGGACTACCTCGCGACCTGGGTCGGCGCCGAGCTGGACGGTACGGAGCCGCTTCCGCTGCGCCGTCACGCCGTCGCCTCGGCCGTGGCGCTGCACCGGGTCCGGGGCACCCGACAGGGTCTCGCGGCGGCGGTCCGGCTCGCGTTCGGCGTCCCGCCGGAGATCACCGAGAGCGGTGGGGCGAGCTGGTCGGCCCGCCCGCTCGGCCCGTTCCCCGGGGCGCCGGAGGCCGGGCTGCACGTCGCCCTCCGGGTCGCCGACCCGACCGCCGTGGACCCGCACCGACTGCGTGCGGTCGTGGGCGCGGCCCGCCCCGCGCACCTGCCGTTCACGGTCTCGGTGACCACTTCCCGTACTCCCGAAGGAGCTTGACCCCATGAGTGACGCGCCCCTGTCCCGCCCCTGCCCGGACTGCGCGAGCCCGGTCCGCGCGACGGACCAGTCGTTCTGCGACAGCTGCGGGGCCTTCCTCCGCTGGGACGCCCCGACGACGGCGGCGCCGGACCCGACCTCCGACCGCGAGGAAGCGAACACCGCCCGACCGGAGGAGTCCCCGTCGCGCCCTGCCGAGCGCGGCACGGACGACGCGGTCGACACGGACGACACGGACGTCCGGGCCGCCGCCCGCTCGGAGGAGACCACGACCCCCCTGCCCGCCGTGGCCCCGACTCCGGCCCCGGCGCCTGCCACGGCCCCGGACTCCGAGACGAGCCCGGCGTCCGACGACCGTTCGGACACCGCCGTACGGTCCCTCCTCGTCCCGGTACCGGGAAGCAGGCCCGAGGAGCCGGCCGTCGCCGCTCCGGTGCTCCCCGCGCGCCCCGAGGCCGCGCGGCCCGTGCCGAGGGCGGCCGAGGCGCCCGCGCCCGTCGAGGGCGGCACCCCCTGCCCGGCCTGCCGGCTGGCGAACACGCCGGGCCGCCACTTCTGCCGGCACTGCGCGACGCCCATGGTCCCCGAGCGGCTCTCCACGGCCGAGGGTCCGTACGCGGGCCGGCGGCCCGGGCTCACCCGGGACCGGGGCCGCCTGCTGGTGCGCGCACTGATCGCGACGGCGGTCGTCGCCGTGGTGGTGGGCGGTGTCGTCGGCGGCCCGCCCGCCGCCCGCGCGGTCCAGGACCACTTCGCGACCCGGGTCCCGGTGCACCCCGTCTCCTGGGTGGCCTCCCACTCCGCGCCGAAGCAGGACCCGAAGCTGGCGGGCGACGGATACTCCAACACCTGGTGGGGCACGGGCTACGCGGGCGACTCGGCGGGTCAGTACCTGGAGGCCGGATTCGCCGAGCCGACCGATCTCCTGTCCGTGCTGATCACCCCCGGAAGCGCGAAGAACACCACGCAGGCGGACGGGCAGGCGACCCCGCGCACCTTCGACCTCATGGTCAAGGACGCCTCGGGCGAGACCCGCGTCTCGCACCACCTCATCAACGACGGCGGCACCCAGCGCGTCGACCTGCGGGTGCGCGACGCCCTGTCGGTGCGCCTCGTGCTGCGCACCGCCTGGCGCGCCGACCCGCGCAAGCAGGTGGCCGTCGCGGAGCTGGAGTTCTTCGGCCGGTCCGTCTCCTGATTCTGAGCCGAGGCATCAGGGGATGCGGTGGGGGCTCAGTACGAGCAGCCGCCGGTGGGGAGGGCGCCGGGCGACTGGGGGCTCGCTCCGTCGTAGAGGCCCGGGAGCACGGGCTGCGGGCACCACTTCACCCCGCCGAGGGGACCTCGAAATGCAGGTGGGGGCCGGTGGACTGCCCGGTGTTGCCCGACTCCCCGAGGTACTGGCCTGGCGTCACGGTCGCTCCGGCCGCCACGCCCCGCGAGTTCGCTCCCGTGCGGCAGCACGTAGGCGCACTGCCGGCCGACGCAGGTGGCCGTGTCCGTCGTGGCCGACTCCGTCGTGGGTCCAGCCGGTGCCGACCCGAGCAGTCCGCCGCCGCGGTGGTGGTGATCAAGGTGGACCTCACGATGCACCCCGCGGTGAGTGGCCTGACGCCACGCGCCGCGGGGCGTGCGGCGCGTGGCGTCAGGTTGTGCCGGACGGTCGGCGTGCCGACGGGTTCTCGGCGTGCCGACGCGTGCGAGGTTCTCCCCGGGTGGGGACCGCGCGCACGCGCCTTCCCCCATCCATTACATGCGCATGCCAACCTGGCCGACGGACCGGCACAAGGAGACCCGTGGAAGGGCCTTGCCTCAGCGTGGGTTGGCCGCGTGGGTCAGGGTCCCCCAGGCGACGAAGAGGTTGTTCGTGCCCGCCGGGCGGTCGGCCTCGGTGAGCCGCTGCGTGTTCGTCATCGCGTACCCCATGCGGTGGTGCAGGGCGTTGAAGCCGACCTCGGTGACCGGTCCGAGGTGGTCGCGGAGGGTGCCGCCGCAGAGCCAGCCCGGGACCGGCTCGCCGAGTTCGTACCTGGCCTGCAGGCCGAGGGCGTGGCGCAGTCGGTCGGCGACCTCGGGGTAGAGGTCCTGGCCCTGGATGCGGCTCGTCTCGGCGATGTGCGAGATCGCGGCCAGGCCGTAGCCGGTGTGGGTGAGGTCGCGGCAGGTCTCCTGGGTGAGCCCGTCGACGAAGGTGGTCTGACCCTGCCAGTACCGGACGAGCTCGTCGCGGGTGTCGAGGCCGCTGCCGGGTGCCGCCTTGGGGAGGGCGCCGTCGCTCGTGAGGTAGATGTACGCGGGGACCCTGCCTCGGAACTTGGCCACGGCCTTGTCGTAGGCGGCGCGGTCCTCGAGGAAGACGGCGATGCCGATCGCCGCCTCGGTCATGCTGAGCTCCCAGTTGCCGTTGGAGTGGGAGCCGTTGGTCACCTCGGGGAGGTAGACCGTGCGCAGCATCGTCTTGAAGCGGTCGACGCGGGCCTGCGGCCAGGCGGTGGAGGTGTAGCGGATGATCTCGGCGGCGCGCGGCCAGGAGGAGCCCGCCCAGCCGGTCTGCAGCGGCGCGTTGGAGTTGGTGTGGTCCGTGATCACGGCGGACCAGGCGTCCATGATCTCGATCGCCTTCTGGGCGTACCGGCCGTCGCGCGTGATGTACCAGGCGAGGGAGAGCGTGTACGCGGCGATGGCGTCCTCGCGCTCGTCGGTGCAGCCGAGGTTCGGGTTCGAGTACGAGCCGCACTCCACCACCGAGCGGGGCTTGGGGACGCGGGACAGCGAGGCGTACTTGCTCGCCATCATCTGGTCGAAGGCACCCTTCCAGGGCTGCGCCCCGGCGTCGACCTTCTCCCGGGTGAAGTCGAGCTGCCCCCGGGAGACCAGGACGCCGGGGTGGACGAAGGTCGCGGGGGCCGCCTCGGCGCGGCCGCCGGCGGGCCCGGCGAGCAGCGTGGCGAGGAGGGTGACGAGGAGCAGGGGTGCGGCGTACAGCGAACGCCTTCGGATGCGTGCCGTGCGGGATGCATCGCGCCATCTGGGCAAGGAGTTACCCCTTCTTCATGTATGTGAACGGGGGACGGCCGTCGAGTCGGGAACCTAAAGGTCTGAACCAGTGCCGTCAAGCTTTGTGGTTCAGCGAATACCGACCGAGGATCGATCGATCCGGTGCTGTCGAGAATCCCCAAGGAAGCCCAGAAGTTTACGTACGTGAACACAGGTGTACCCACCCCCGCTACCGGCCATGGGACTCGCCCCGGCGGCCCGAGTCGTTTCTCGAGGTCCGCACGCCGTACGATCTTCCGCGTTGCCACTCACACCGTCCGAAGGAGATCTCCCATGGCCCAGGTCACGCTGAAGGGCAGCCCCGTACAGGTCAACGGCGCCCTGCCGCCCCTCGGGAGCCAGGCTCCCGACTTCACGCTCGTCGCCGAGGGTCTGGCCGACAAGTCGCTGAAGGACTTCGCGGGCCAGCGCAAGATCCTCAACATCTTCCCGAGCGTCGACACCCCCACGTGCGCCTCCTCCGTCCGCGCCTTCAACGAGAAGGCCGGCCAGCTGGACAACACCGTGGTGCTCTGCATCTCCGCCGACCTGCCTTTCGCCCAGGCCCGCTTCTGCGGCGCCGAGGGCCTGGAGAACGTCAAGAACCTCTCGACGCTCCGCGGCCGTGAGTTCCACACCAACTACGGCGTGGAGATCGCGGACGGCCCGCTGGCCGGCCTGACCGCGCGCGCCGTCGTCGTCCTCGACGAGAACGACACCGTCCTGCACGCGCAGCTCGTGGGCGAGATCGCCGACGAGCCCGTCTACGACGAGGCCCTCTCGGTCCTCAAGTAGTCCCCGAACACAGAGGAGCCCCTCCGCCGGACACCGGCGGAGGGGCTCCTCTGCGTCTACCGTCGCCTTTCGTCGCACCAGGGCGTCAGGAGCAGGCCGGACAGAGCCCCCGGTACGTCACGTCGGCCTTCGACACGCTGAAGCCGAACCGCTCGCCGGGCGGGAGGACGGCCAGCGGGTCTCCCGTCGGATGGACGTCGCGGATGATGCCGCAGTCCGAGCAGACCAGATGCTGGTGCGGGCGGTGCGCGTTCGGGTCGTAGCGCTTCGCCCGCCCGTCCGTGGAGAGCTCCACCACCTCCCCCAGCGCGACCAGCTCGCCCAGCGTGTTGTAGACCGTCGCCCGCGCGATCTCCGGCAGCCGGGCAACGGCCCTGGCGTGCACCTCGTCCGCGGTGAGATGTACGTGGTCGCCGGCCAGGACCTCCGCGACGACACGCCTCTGGGACGTCATCCGCCAGCCTCGTGCTCGCAGTCGCTCGAGCAGGTCACTCATGTCTACTCACCTCTTCGGGGCGCCGGCCGTCGGACAAATTGGCGGGGTTCTTGACTTGGACTACGTCCATCGTAGGATCTGTTCTGTTGATGGCCAAGGGACAGGAAGACTCCAGCACGGCGGGAGACGGCGACGTGACCGACCATCCCGCGCCTGTCGTCACACTTCCTGAGCACCGTGATCCGCCAGGTCCGGAAGGATTCCGCATGTCTGAGAACCACGAAGCAATCGTCGGAGACGCGAAGGCGGAGGGTGGTGGCTGCCCCGTCGCGCACACCCGCGCCGCGCACCCGACCCAGGGCGGCGGCAACCGCCAGTGGTGGCCGAACCGGCTCAACCTGAAGATCCTCGCCACGAACCCCGTCGTGGGGAACCCGCTCGGCGCGGAGTTCGACTACGCCGAGGCGTTCAACTCCCTCGACCTCGCCGCCGTGAAGCGGGACATCGCCGAGGTGCTCACCACCTCGCAGGACTGGTGGCCCGCCGACTTCGGCCACTACGGCCCGCTCATGATCCGGATGGCCTGGCACAGCGCCGGTACGTACCGCATCAGCGACGGCCGCGGTGGCGCCGGGGCGGGCCAGCAGCGCTTCGCGCCGCTCAACAGCTGGCCGGACAACGGCAACCTGGACAAGGCCCGCCGTCTGCTGTGGCCGGTCAAGAAGAAGTACGGCCAGAACATCTCCTGGGCCGACCTGATGATCCTCACCGGCAACGTCGCCCTGGAGACGATGGGCTTCAAGACCTTCGGCTTCGCCGGCGGCCGCGCCGACGTGTGGGAGGCCGACGAGGACGTCTACTGGGGCCCCGAGACCACCTGGCTCGGCGACGAGCGCTACACCGGTGACCGCGAGCTGGAGAACCCGCTCGGCGCGGTCCAGATGGGCCTCATCTACGTCAACCCCGAGGGCCCCAACGGCAACCCGGACCCGGTCGCCGCGGCCCGCGACATCCGCGAGACGTTCCGCCGCATGGCGATGAACGACGAGGAGACCGTCGCCCTCATCGCCGGTGGCCACACCTTCGGCAAGACCCACGGCGCCGGCCCCGCGGAGAACGTCGGCGACGACCCCGAGGCCGCGCCCCTTGAGGCGCAGGGCTTCGGCTGGGCCAACTCGTACGGCACCGGC
Source organism: Streptomyces venezuelae (assembly GCF_008642375.1). NCBI lineage: Bacteria > Bacillati > Actinomycetota > Actinomycetes > Kitasatosporales > Streptomycetaceae > Streptomyces > Streptomyces venezuelae. The sequence continues at coordinate 430,891 of NZ_CP029194.1, forward strand.
AAGGGCGCCGACGCGATCACCAGTGGTCTCGAAGTCACCTGGACCACCACTCCCGCGCAGTGGGGCCACGACTTCTTCAAGCACCTCTTCGAGTACGAGTACGAGCTCACCCAGAGCCCGGCCGGTGCGAACCAGTGGGTGGCGAAGAACGCAGAGGCGATCATCCCCGACGCCCACGACGCGTCGAAGAAGCACCTCCCGACGATGCTCACCACCGACCTGTCGCTGCGCTTCGACCCGGCGTACGAGCAGATCTCGCGGCGCTTCTACGAGCACCCCGAGCAGTTCGCGGACGCCTTCGCCCGCGCCTGGTACAAGCTCACCCACCGTGACATGGGCCCGCGGGTCCGCTACCTCGGCCCGGAGGTCCCCTCCGAGGTCCTGCTCTGGCAGGACCCGCTGCCCGCGGTGGACCACGAGCTCGTGGACGCCTCGGACGTCGCGGCCCTCAAGAGCAGCGTCCTCGCCTCGGACCTCACGGTCTCCGAGCTGGTCTCCACCGCCTGGGCTTCGGCCTCGTCCTTCCGCGGCAGCGACAAGCGCGGCGGCGCCAACGGCGCCCGCGTCCGTCTCCAGCCGCAGGCCGGCTGGGAGGTCAACGACCCCGACCAGCTCGCCACGGTGCTCCGCACCCTGGAGGGCATCCGGGAGACGTTCAACGGCGCGCAGAGCGGCGGCAAGCGGATCTCGCTCGCCGACCTGATCGTGCTGGCCGGCGCCGCGGGCGTCGAGCAGGCCGCGAAGGACGCCGGCGTCGCTGTCGAGGTCCCCTTCCGGCCGGGCCGGGTGGACGCCGCGCAGGACCAGACCGACGTGGAGTCCTTCGCCGCGCTCGAGCCGGTGGCCGACGGCTTCCGCAACTACCTCGGCAAGGGCAACCGCCTCCCGGCCGAGTACCTGCTCGTCGACCGGGCGAACCTGCTCACCCTGAGCGCCCCCGAGCTCACGGTCCTCGTCGGCGGCCTCCGGGTGCTGGGCGCGAACCACCAGCAGTCGAAGCACGGCGTCCTCACGACCACCCCGGGCTCCCTGACGAACGACTTCTTCGTCAACCTGCTCGACATGGGCACGGTCTGGAAGGCGACGTCCGAGGACGCGAACCTCTTCGAGGGCCGCGACGCCGCCACGGGCGCCGTCAAGTGGACGGGCACCCGCGCCGACCTGGTCTTCGGCTCCAACAGCGAGCTGCGCGCGCTGGCCGAGGTCTACGCGAGCGACGACGCGAAGGAGAAGTTCGTGACCGACTTCGTGTCGGCGTGGGACAAGGTGATGGAGCTGGACCGGTTCTGATCCCCGTCGCGTGATCCTGTCGGTGTGTCCCGCAGGCCGGTCCGTCGGCCTGCGGGACGCACCGTACCGGCGTACCGCTCTCGTTCAGCTCGCGTTCAGCGCCACCGTCGGGTGCAGCCGGGAGGCGCGGATCGCCGGGTACAGGCCCGCGATCACACCGATCAGGAGCGTCGCCGCCAGGCCGCCCGCGAGCGACCAGGGCGGGACCACCGCCGTCCAGCCCTGGACCCGGGCGAAGGCGTACGTCGCCGCCGCCCCCAGGAGCGCGCCCGTCGCGCCGCCCAGGGCGGACAGGAGCAGTGACTCGGTCAGGAACTGGAGCCGGATCGCGTTGCGGGTCGCGCCCAGCGAGCGCCGCAGGCCGATCTCCTGGCGGCGCTCCAGGACGGAGACGACCATGGTGTTGGCGACCCCCACGCCCCCGACGAGCAGGGCCACCGCTCCGAGGCCGAGCATCAGGGTCGTCAGGCCCTCGTCGGTCGCGGCCTTGGCGGCCAGCGCCTCCGAGGGACGGGAGACCTTGACTCCGCCCTCGTCGCCGGGGCTGATGGTGCGGGCCAGGACCGCCCGTACCTCCTCCACCGAGGCGTCCGTGGAACGCTCGAAGACGGTCGAGGGGTGACCGTCGAAGCCGAAGTGGCGCTCGGCTGCGGGGAATCCGACGAGGGCGACCCGGTCCAGGGTGGGGACCAGTTCGAGCGGCGCGAGGATGCCGACGACGACCACCCGCGTGTCGTTCATCATGATCGTCTCGCCGGTACGGGTGATGCCGAGGCGGTCCGCGGCCACCGCGCCCAGGACCGTCACCGGGAGCCGTTCACGGGCCCGGTCCAGCCACACGCCCTCCGCCACCTCGCCGCCGAGCGCGGACAGCAGGTCGATGCCCGCGGCCTGCGTGGTGACGCCCGCGGTCCGTTCCTCGGGGACCACGTCGCTGCGACGGACGCGGGCGTCGACGTCGCCGGTGGCCGTGGCGTGCTGCACGGGTCCGATGCGTTCGACCATCGCGACGGCGTTCCTGGGCAGCTTGGTCTCCTGTCCCAGGGCGTCCTTGCCCGCCTCGGCGGTGAGGAGGTTGGTGCCCAGGCGGTCGAGCCGGGCCATGAGGTCCGCGCGGCTCGACTCGGACAGGCCGACGACCGCGACCATGGTCGCGATGCCGATGGCGATGCCGAGCGCCGAGAGCACCACGCGCGCGCGACGCGCGCGCAGGCCGACCGCGCCGACCCGCAGGACGTCGCGCGGAGCGAGGCGGGAGGGCCTGAGGTCACGCTTCATGAACCCGCCCCCGCTCCCCCGCGGGTGTCCGAGACGATCCCGCCGTCCTTGAACCGCACCCGCCGCGGCAGCGAGCCCGCGATCTCGTTGTCGTGGGTGATCACGCAGATCGTGGTGCCCGCCGCGTTCAGCTCGTGCAGGAGCTCCATGACGATCTCGCCGGACGCGCTGTCCAGCGCCCCGGTCGGTTCGTCCGCGAGCAGCAGCCGGGGCTCCTTCACCAGGGCGCGGGCGATGGCCACGCGCTGCTTCTCGCCACCGGAGAGCTCGTTCGGCGTGTGGGAGCCGCGGTGGTCGAGCCGTACCCGGGCGAGCGCTTCACGCGCGCGCGTGCGCCGTTCCTTCAGCGGTACGCCCGCGTACAGCAGCCCGTCGGCGACGTTGTCGACCGCGTCGCGGCCCGCCGCCAGGTGGAACTGCTGGAACACGAAGCCGATGTGCCGGGCGCGCAGGGCGGAGAGCCGGGAGTCGGAGAGCGCGGACACGTCGTACCCGGCGACGCGGACGGTGCCCGTGGTCGGCTTGTCGAGGGTGCCCATGACGTTGAGCATCGTTGACTTGCCGGAGCCGGACGGGCCGACGACGGCGAGGAGTTCACCCTCGTCGACGGTGAGGTTCACCGCGCGCAGGGCGTGGACGCCGCCGGGGTACGCCTTGCCGGCGTCCCGCAGTTCGATGACCGGGGCCGGTGTCATGAGACCGCCACCCCGACCTGCAGGCCTTCGCTCAGGTCCGGGCCGCTGACCTCGATGCGTCCGTCGGCGGTCATGCCCGTCTCGACGCGTACGGTCGTCGATCCGGTCCCCCGGACGATCTGGAGGCCGTAGCCGCCGTTCTCGCCGCGCAGAGCGAGGACCGCCTCGACGGGGACCGTGAGGACGCCCCTGCGCGCCTCGCTGACGAACTTCACGCTCGCGGACGCCTTGGCGTCCTCGCCGCTCGCGGTGTTCGCCCCGCCGTCCAGGACGACCTCGACCGTGATGCCGTCCTGGGCGCCCCCGCCGCCGTCGGGTGCGGCGCCCTCGGGGCGTACGGTCCCGTCGACCCGCCCGGCCACGGTCTTCCCGCTCGGCAGGGTGACCTCGACCTTGGTGCCGCGCGAGGTGAGCGCCCCGTCGGACTGGTCCAGTCGGGCCCGTACGACGGGCCGGGTGGAGGCGACGGTCAGGACGGCGCCGTTCGGGGCGACCTGGTCGGCGAGGGCCGCGTCGGCGGAGACCACCCTGATCTTGCCGGGCTGGAAGACGACGTCGCCCTTGCCGACCCGTCCGGTCGGTTCGCGGTTCAGGGACTTCTGCCACTGCTTGACGGCGGCCTCGGTGTCCTTGCCGTACCGCGTGTCGACGTACAGGTGCGCTCCCCAGCCCAGTTCGCGGAGGTTGCGTTCCAGTTGGAGGACGTCGCTGCCCCGGTCGCCCGGCTTCATCTCGCGGAACATGGGGACGGGCCCGTAGAGCAGGGTGACGGGCTTGTCGTTCAGCTCGTACAGGGCCTCTCCCCGGGTCAGCGTCCTCCCTTCCGGGGCGGCGACGGTGACCGTGCCCTCGACGGCGGACTTGACGACGCGGCGCTGGGCGAAGTCGAGCGTGCCGTCGACCGTCTTGGAGCGTACGAGGTCGGTGCGGACGACGGTCGCGGTGGCGGGCGGCAGGTCGCCGCCCTTGCCGGTCGCGTCGGCCTGCCCGCCGCCGTCGAGGAGGAGGACGCCCCCGGTGACCGCGGCGGCGACGGTCGTCGCGCCGAGCACGAGAAGGGCCGAGCGGCGCCTCACTGCATGCCGTCCAGACCGTCGAGCAGCGTCGTCCGGCACGCCTCGCGGGCCTGCTTGTACGCCGGCGAGTTCGTGTCGATGACCGGCGAGGCCGGGTTCGGGTCGCCGCCCGGCTGGGCGTTGCCGCCGCTCATGGTCGGGTTGGTGAAGCGGGAGACGCCGTTGTCCCGCATGCACTTGGCGTGCGCGAGCATCGACTCGTAGTCCTTCTGCTGGTCGCGCTTGGGCTCGGCCAGCATGGCCCGCTGGAGTTCGGGGGCGCAGACGCCGTTCCTGCCGCCCTTGGCGGCCTCGTTCTGGCCGGGCCGGGAGGAGATCTCCTCGATCTTCGTCCAGTCGAGGTGCCCGCTGAGCTTCGGGTCCGGGTAGTCCTTGTAGCCGCCCTTGACACGCATGCACTGGACGTACTTCAGCTGGGCGTCGTAGAAGGCGCTCTTCCCGGCGGGCGCGGCGCTCGGGGCGCCGGCGTCGCCGCCGCCGCCGTCGCTTCCGTCGTCGCTGCCGCCGCCCGGGCGCGAGGCCGACGGGGTGTCCGGCACGGAGGCGATCTCGTCGCTCTTCGCCGTACCACCGGCGCTGTCGGCACCGGCGCCGCAGGCCGCCGAGAGGACGAGGACGGGAAGCGCGGCGAGCACGGTGAGGCGCAGCCGGCCGGTGGCACGGGAGGTCGTGGTGGGGTTCATGGGCTCCATCCTCGCCAGGCCACGTGATGACCTGTCCATGGCCACATGATGAGAACGTAACAATGCCCCCGACCTGCGCATCCGCTCCCGGCCCCGGCCCCGGATCGGTCGTGGGCGTGCTCATAATCGATCCCATGCCGCATGTACTGCTCATCGAGGACGACGCGTCCGTACGGGACGGAATGGAGCTCGTGCTGCGCCGGCACGGGTACGACGTCGACACGGCGGCCACCGGCGAACAGGCGCTCTCCCTGCTGGACGGCCCGGGCGGCGCGCGGGTCGAACTGGCCGTGCTCGACCTGATGCTGCCCGGCATCGACGGCTTCGAGGTGTGCCGCCGGATCCGCGCGCGGACCGCCACGCTGCCGGTCATCATGCTGACCGCGCGCGGCGACGACCGGGACATCGTGACGGGCCTGGAGGCGGGCGCCGACGACTACGTGGTCAAGCCGGTCACCGCGCCCGTCCTCGAAGCCCGCATCAGGGCCGCGCTGCGCCGGGCGGAACCCTCCGGTCCGGTGCGCGGGACGGGGCCGGACCCGGCCGGGCTGGTCATCGACCGCGCGGGGCTGACCGTCACCAAGCGCGGGGTCCAGGTCGCGCTGCCGCCCACGGAGCTGCGGCTCCTCCTTGAGCTTTCGGCCTCCCCCGGCCGGGTGTTCAGCCGCGAGCAGCTCCTCGCGTCCGTCTGGGACCACACCTTCCTGGGCGACTCCCGGATCGTGGACGCGGCGGTCGGACGGCTGCGGGCCAAGCTGGAGGACGTACCGGCGAAGCCGCGGTACGTGCAGACGGTGCGGGGCTTCGGCTACCGCTTCGGACCGCTGTGAGCCGACGCTCCGGGTGGTCGCGGGGCGGCCGGCTCGTCGGCGGGCTGCGCACCCGGCTCGTCGTCGCCTTCGTCGTCGTCGCGCTGCTCAGCGCCGTGACCTCGACCGCGCTCGCCTACCGGGACGCTCGGACGGCCGTGCTCCAGCGCACCCAGAACGCCGCCGTGAACGACCTGCGGGAGCGGGTCACCGCGGTCGCCGCCGACTTCGACGTACCACCCGACCAGCGCGCCCTGTCCCGGTTCGCGTCGAAGGTCTCCGACGGCATCGGCGGCCGCATCGTGGTCGCCCGCTACCAGGACCTGGTCGCCGTCTCCGACTCGCTCGCCGACACGGAGGCGCGGATCACCACCGGGCTCCGGGCCGCCGTGCGCACCGGGTCGGGGGCGCGGTTCCAGCGGGTGACGTGGCGGGGCGAGCCCTATCTGGCCGTCGGCATGCCGGTGACGTACGCCGACGGGGACCGCCGTGCCTCCGGCCTGGAGGTCTTCTCGATCACCGACCTGCGGGCCGAGCGCGACGACACCGCCGCGCTGCTCGACTCCGTGCGGTCGGGCGTCGTCCCGGTGGTGCTCCTCGCCGCCGTCCTGGCCCTGCTCGCCGCGCGGACGGTGCTCCGTCCGGTACGGGAGCTGGGGCGGGCGACGCGGGAGCTCGCGGCCGGCGACCTCGGCAGCCGGGTCGCCGTCACCGGTCACGACGAACTCGCCGACCTGGCGCGGACCTTCAACGACACCGCCGACGCCCTCCAGGCCTCCGACGCGGAGCTGCGCGAACAGGAGGCGAAGGCACGCCGGTTCGTGGCGGACGTCTCGCACGAGCTGCGCACGCCCCTCGCGGCGATGACGATGGTGGCGACGGTGCTGGACGAGGACGCCGACCAGCTGCCGCCGGACGCGGCGCGCGCGGCCCGCACGGTCGGTGCGGAGACGGCCCGGCTGTCCCGGCTGGTCGAGGACCTGATGGAGATCTCCCGCTTCGACGCGGGGGCGGTACGGCTCAACGCGGCCGAGACGGACCTCGCCGAGGCCGTACGGGCCTCACTGGCGCTGCGCGGCTGGACGGACCGGGTGCGGACGGACCTCGCCGAGGGCGTAAGGGCGAGGGTCGACCGGCGCCGCGTCGACGTGATCGTGGCGAACCTGGTGGGGAACGCGCTGCGGCACGGCGCCCCGCCGGTCACCGTGACCCTCGGGACGACGGTCACGGAGGACGGGGAGTGGGTGACGCTGGAGGTCGCCGACCACGGTCCGGGGCTGCCGCCGGGCGCCGGGGAACGGGTCTTCGACCGTTTCTACAAGGCGGACGCGGCCCGCACGCGCGGCGCGGCCGACGACAGCGGGCAGGGCAGCGGACTCGGCACGGCGATCGCGCTGGAGAACGCCCGGTTGCACGGCGGCACGATCGACGCGGGCAGCGGGCCGGAGGGCGGCGCGGTGTTCACGTTGCGCCTGCCCCTGCGGCGTACGGACGACGAACGGCGTACGGACGACGACCTGTGGTCGGACGACCGGTCCACCAGGGAGGACGCGGAGTGAAGGTCCGTCATGGAGTCGCGGTCGCTTCGCTGGCGCTCGCCCTCGTCGGCTGCGGTGTCCAGCCGACCGGAGTGATACGCGCGGGCGAGCCCGCCTCGGGGCTGACGCGCGGGATGCGGCTCTATTACGCCTCCGACACCGGTCTGCGCGGAGTGCCGCTGCTGGACCCGCGGTCGAGGGACCTCAACTCGGTGGTGAAGCTGCTCGCCCAGGGCCCCGGTCCCGCCGAGCAGCGCGCCGGGCTCACCTCGCTGGTGCAGGAGCTCGGCGGCTACACGGTGAGCGGGACGGGGGCGCGCGTCACGATCCGCATGGACGGCCCGTACCCGCTGTCGGGGCGCGACCAGGGCACGGGACAGCTGGTGTGCACGCTGGCGCGTGCGCAGTCCGTCCTCGAACCAGAGGTCGGCACGGACGACGTCGAGGTCACCGTGCGGCCGACGGAGGGGCCGGTCCTGGGACCGTACCGGTGCGCGGAGTTCCTCGACAGGTGAGGCCCGCCCGGAGGGGCGGGTCTCACCCGCGCTCCGCCGTGACGTACGGGGCACGGCGGCGCGGCGGCGCGGGTCAGGCCGAGGGGCCGGGGATCTGCAGCGCCTTGGCGTTGCGGTCCCAGCCCGACCAGAGGTCGTCGTCCCCGCAGTAGCCGCAGCCGGGGCCGAAGAACACGCCCCGGGCCTGCTCGTCGCCCATCAGCCAGAAGCGCAGCCAGGCGGTGGTCGGGGCGCGGAAGTCCCCGCCGTCGCCGATGGAGCTGAGGTGTCCGGCGCCGCGGACCTCGCCGTAGACGGCGGGGACGTGGCCCGAGTCCCGGTAGAGCGCCTTCACCAGGGCGGGCCACACGGTGAGGTCCCGCTGGCCGGCCAGGTAGAAGACGGGCTCGTCCATCAGGTCGGGGCTGGTGATCGGACCCGGCTGGATGGGGACGGCGGTGTCGACGCGCGGGTCGATCGCGGCGTTGACGGCCGCCGCGCCGCCCTGCGAGTGGCCGGCGGAACCGATGTGTTCGAGGTCCACCTTGCCGTGGAAGGCGCTGCCGCTGTCCGCGTTCCACTTCTCCAGCACGTCGATCCCGGCCCGCATGCTGATGGCGAAGTTCGAGGTGGGGGTGTTGGCGGCGGCGACGATGAAGCCCTGGCTCGCCCAGTGCCGCAGCAGCGAGCTGTAGATCCCCGGAACGGCGCCGGTGCCGTTGCCCCAGATGACGACCGGGTGCCGCTCCCCCGACCGGCCCATGTCGCGCGGGTAGTAGAAGGTGTGCACGACCCCGATGTCGACGTTCACCTCGTACGGGCCGGTCTGCCCCCAGTCGGTGCCGAGCGAGGCGATCCTGCCCGTCGGCTCCTCCGCCGCGGCGGCGCCGCCCGGCGTGACGACGGCCGCCAGAGCGCCGGCGAGAAGGGCGCTGCCGAGCACCCGCCCCCATCTCCCCGGCACCGCCGGCTTCCCCGTCCTCCCTGACTTCCCCGACATCTCTGACACAGGAACTCCTTCACGGATACGGCGCGTTGCGCGTCCTCGCAATCGCGACCCGTGCCCATGGTCGGGGTCCCCGGCACAGCTGTCCCCCGGCAGGAGCCCAGAGCTGCCACGGCCGGACTGGGCGTCTGCCCAATCCCGCGGGACGGGCCTCTGCCAGCAAGCCGCTCCGGAAACGGCGGAGCGCTCCGGCCGGGGGCCGGAGCGCTCTCGGGAGGGCCTGGCAGGTGTGCGGGCCTGCCGGGCCGAGGTCTGCCGTCAGCGGCCCGCGAGGAGTTCCAGCGAGTCGATCACGCGGTTCGAGAAGCCCCACTCGTTGTCGTACCAGGCGACGACCTTGATGTGGCGGCCTTCGACGCGGGTGAGGGCCGAGTCGAAGATCGACGAGTGCGGGTTGCCCGTGATGTCGGAGGAGACCAGCGGGTCGTCCGAGTACTCCAGCACGCCGGCGAGCGGGCCCTCCGCGGCGGCGCGGTAGGCGGCCAGGACGTCCTCGAGGGTCACGTCGCGGGCGACGGTCGTGTTGAGCTCGACGATCGAGCCGACCGGGACGGGGACGCGGATCGAGTCGCCCGACAGCTTGCCGTCGAGGTTCGGCAGCACGTGGCCGATGGCCTTGGCGGCGCCGGTCGTCGTGGGCACGATGTTCACGGCGGCGGCGCGGGCACGGCGGGCGTCGCGGTGCGGGCCGTCCAGGAGGTTCTGCTCCTGGGTGTAGGCGTGGACCGTCGTCATGAAGCCGTGCTCGATGCCGGCGAGGTCGTCGAGGACCGAGGCCAGCGGCGCGAGCGCGTTGGTCGTGCAGGAGGCGTTCGAGACGATGGTGTGCAGCTCGTGGTCGTACGCGTCGGTGTTGACGCCGTACGCGAGCGTGACGTCGGCGCCGTCCGCCGGCGCGCTGACGAGGACCTTCTTGGCACCCGCGTCGATGTGGGCGCGAGCGGCCTTGGCCGAGGTGAAGCGGCCGGTCGACTCGAGCACGATGTCGACGCCCAGCTCGGCCCAGGGCAGCTGCGCGGGCTCACGCTCGGCCAGCACGGTGATACGGCGGCCGTCGACGACGAGGGTGTTGCCCTCGACGGTCACCGGACGGCCCAGACGACCGGACGTCGTGTCGTAGGCGAGCAGCCGCGCGAGGGCGGCGGGCTCGGTGAGGTCGTTGACGGCCACGACCTCGAGGTCGCTGTCGCGCTCGAGCAGTGCGCGCAGCACGTTGCGTCCGATGCGGCCGAATCCGTTGATGGCGATGCGGGTCATGAGCGGGTGTCCCTTCGGTTCCGTTGCGACCCAGACTCGCGTACGAAATCCGCCCGTGACAGCGGCGTGATCGCCACGGTCCGCAAGGATCGCGCCAGGCGAGGGAAAAGGGGGCTACTCGCCCTGGGCGAAGGTCCGCCGGTACTCGCTCGGTGTGGTGCCGAGGATGTGCTGGAAGTGCAGCCGCAGGTTGGCCCCGGTGCCGAGACCGACGTCGGCGGCGATCTGCTCGACGCTGCGCCCGGACCGCTCCAGGAGCTCGCGGGCCACGTCGATCCGGGCGCGCATCACCCACTGCATGGGCGTGTACCCGGTGTCCTCGACGAAGCGCCGGGAGAGCGTCCGCGCCGAGACCGCCGCGTGCCGGGCGAGTATCTCCAGGGTGAGGGGCTCGCCGAGCCGGTGCAGCGCCCACTCGCGGGTGGCGGCGAACCTCTCACCGAGGGCCTCGGGCACGCTGCGCGGCACGTACTGCGCCTGGCCGCCGCTGCGGTACGGGGCCGCGACGAGGCGTCGGGCCGCGTGGTTCGAGGCGGCCACGCCGAGGTCGCCGCGCAGGATGTGCAGGCACAGGTCGATGCCGGAGGCCGCGCCGGCCGAGGTGAGGACGCTGCCCTCGTCGACGAAGAGGACGTTCTCGTCGACCTGGACGAGGGGGCGTTTGGCGGCGAGCGCCCGCGCGTAGTGCCAGTGTGTCGTCGCACGCTTGCCGTCGAGGAGGCCGGTGGCGGCGAGCGCGAACGCTCCGGTCGAGATGGCGGCCAGGCGCGCGCCCCGCTCGTGGGCGGCGATCAGTGCCTCGACGACGGCCGGCGGCGGGTCCTCGCGGTCGGGGAAGCGGTAGCCGGGGACGAAGACGATGTCGGCCCAGGCGAGGGCGTCGAGGCCGTGGGCGACGTGGTAGGACAGCCCGTCCCCGCCCGCGACGGGCCCGGGAGCCGCGCCGCAGACCCGTACCTCGTACGGCATGCTCGCGCGGGTCGTGAACACCTGGGCCGGGATGCCGACGTCGAGCGGTTTCGCGCCTTCGAGGACGAGGACGGCGACGCGATGCGGGTGGGAAAAGGGCACGTGAACGAGGGTACGCGGCCGCTTCGGCCGACCACGCATCCGTACTCGGAACAGCACCCTCCGGAACTCGTCGGCCGTGACAGGAACTTTTCTCGCGCGTTGGCACTCATGATCCATGGGCGCCGGGGGTCGCACCGTCTCGGTGGCGTGCTCCCGGGTCCCGCGGCCCGTCGGGGCCGTGCGTCGCACCGAACGATCCGGCCGATCTCACGATCCGGCCGATCTCAACGATCCGGAAGAACCGGAAGAAGTCGAGGAACCCATCGTGGCACTGCCGCACCACCGCCGCCGTCTGGCCGTGAGCGCCACCCTGATCGCCTCCCTCGCCGCGGGTCTCGCCCCGGCCACCAGCGCCTTCGCCGCCCCCGCCGTCACCCCCGCCGCCTCCGCGGCGGCGGCCGCTCCGGCCCCCGACATGGAGGGCGTGACCGCCGCGCTCAAGTCCGCGATGGCCAACGGCGCGCCCGGCGCCATGGCCCGGTACGTCGGTCCCGACGGGATCCAGAGCCGGACCGCCGGCGTGCGTGACCGCGTCTCGGGCGCGGCCATGGACGTCAAGGCCCGGTTCCGGATCGGCAGCGTCAGCAAGACGTTCTCGACGGTCGTCCTCCTCCAGCTGGTCCAGGAGGGGAAGCTGTCGCTCGACGCGCCCGTCAACAAGTACCTGCCCGGAGCGCTCCCCGACGACCGCATCACGGTCCGGCACCTGCTCACCCACCGCAGCGGCCTCGCCGACTACACGGACGCGATGTTCAACAGCACCGTGCCCGGCTTCGAAGCGGTGCGGAACAAGGTGTTCTCCTACCAGGAGCTGCTCGACCTGTCCCTGGCCCTGCCCCGGACCACCGAGCCCGGAGTGTCGTACAAGTACTCGAACGCCAACTTCGTGGTGGTCGGGATGCTGATCGAGAAGGCCACGGGCCGCCCGGTCGCCGACGCGTACAAGCGCCGCATCATCACGCCGCTGAAGCTGCGCCAGACCTCGTACGTGCACCCCGACACCCGTATCAAGGGTCTGCACGTACGGGGCTACCTGCACCCGGACGAGGCGGGCGCGCCGCTCGTGGACTCCACCGAGCAGACGGTCTCCTGGGCGCAGTCCGCCGGGGCCGTGATCTCCAGCCCCGCCGATCTGAACTACTTCACCGGCTCGCTCATGCGCGGCAGGCTGCTGTCGCCGGCGATGCTGGAGGCGATGACGACGGTGACGCCGACGGACGCCACCAACACCCGTTTCTACGGGCTCGGGCTGCGCCGCTACGACCTCTCGTGCGGCACGCAGGTCTTCGGCCACACCGGGACCGTGCAGGGCTTCTACACGTACGCCTTCTCCACGCGTGACGGCATGCGCAGCCTCTCGGCGGTGGCGAACACCTCGAACCACGGCGCGGCCAACACCGCGCTCGGCGGGACGCTGGAGGCGGCCTTCTGCGGGAAGAAGCCTGCGGCCCCGTCCGCGCGCGCGGCCACCTCGCCCTCGGCCACGGACCTGACGGCGGAGCGTGACCTGCCCGAGCGCCACTGAGCCGACGCCGTGGACCAGGCCTGATCAGGCCTGATCAGAACCGATCAGGCCTGGTACTCGGTGAGGTCGATGGCGTGGACGCGCAGCGGCACGTCGTGGACGGGGTGGTTCATCTCGCGCTCGGCGGTCATGCCGAGCTTGCCCAGGATGTTCTCGGCGGCCGTGTTGCTGATGTGGGTGAGGGCGACGACCCGGTCGAGCCCCCGGTCCTGGAGTGCGAACTCCAGGACCGCGTGGGTGGCCTCGGAGGCGTACCCCTGACCCCAGAAGGGCCTGCCGAGGCGCCAGCTGATCTCCACCTCCGCCATCAGCTCCGGCAGTCCCTCGGGCACGGAAAGACCCGCGAAGCCGATCAGCTCCCCGGAGGCGAGCAGCTCGACGGCGAAGAGCCCGAAGCCCTCGTCGTCCCACTCCTCCTCGTACCGCTCGATGTCCCCGGCGGTCTCGTCCAGGTCCCGCACCGATCCGTCGCCGATCCAGCGCATGACCTCGGGGTCGGCGTTGATCTCGGCCAGGGGGACGAGGTCGTCGTCGGTCCAGCGTCGGAGGATGAGGCGGGGGGTACGGATCTCGGTCATGCCCCCATCCTGACGCATGCCGTCCCGAGCCCCGTCCCCGCGTCCTCCCGCGCCGGTCGGGGCTTCGTCGTTCAGCTCAGAGCAGCCGCCACGAGGGTGGCGATCTCCTCCACGCCGACTGGACTCCGCCGAGCCTCGCACCGGACGCGAGGTGACCCGACCCCCGGCTCACGCCCGCCCTTCGCGCCCCCGTCAGGAGGGGGACAGGACCGCCAGGAGGTGGGAGACCTCCTGGGCGACCGCCGCGCGGGCCGGGGTCAGGTAGTGGCGGGGGTCGAACGCGGTGGGATGTTCGGCCAGGTGGGTACGGATGGCCTGCGTGAAGGCCTTGTTCAGGTGGGTGGAGACGTTCACCTTCGTCATGCCCGCCGCGATCGCCGCCGCGAGGTCCGCGTCCGAGACGCCCGAGGAGCCGTGCAGGACGAGCGGGGTGTCGACCGCCTCGCGGAGGCGGGCGATGAGGTCGAAGTCGAGGACCGCGTCCCTGGTCACCATCTGGTGGGCGCTGCCGACCGCGACGGCGAGCGCGTCGACGCCGGTGGCGGTCACGAAGGCGAGGGCCTCCTCGGGGTCGGTGCGCACGCCGGGGGTGTGGGCGCCGCCCTTGCCGCCGATCTCCCCCAGTTCCGCCTCCACCCAGACGCCGTGCTGATGGCAGTGCTCCACGACCTCGCGGGTCGCGGCCACGTTCTCCGCGTACGGCAGTTTGGAGGCGTCGAACATCACCGAGCCCAGGCCGAGCGTGACCGCCTCGCGTACGAGGTCGGGGTTCTCGGCGTGGTCGAGGTGGACCGCGACGGGCACCTTCGCGGCCCGGGCGACGGCGAGAGAGGCGACGGCGACCGGTTCCAGGGCTCCGTGGTAGCGGACCGTGTTCTCGCTGATCTGGAGGACGACCGGGCGGTCGGCGGCCTCCGCACCGGCGACGATGGCCTGCGCGTGTTCGAGCTGGAGGACGTTGAACGCCCCCACGCCCACGCCGGCCGCGCGGGCCCGGCGGACGATCTCATCGGTCGGCGTCAGCGGCATGGTCTTCCTTCACGGGTGTCGGAGCCGTCGGTGCGGTCGGAGTCATCGGTGCGGTCGGTGCGGTCAGGCATGGTGGTCGGCCAGGACCACGGAGCGGGTGAGGTTCCGGGGGGTGTCCGGGTCGAGGCCCCGCGCCTCGGCCACCGCGACCGCCAGGCGCTGCGCCCGGATCAGGTCCGCCAGCGGGTCGAGATCGCTCTCGACGACCGTGCCGCCGACCTTGCGCACCTCGTCGGCGAGGCCCGCCGGGAGCGCGCCGAAGCCCCATGCGACGCGCCCGGGGCCGGTGATGCTGATCGGTCCGTGCCGGTACTCCATCGCCGGATACGACTCCGTCCACGCCCCGGCCGCCTCCCGCATCTTCAGCCCGGCCTCCAGGGCGAGGCCGTAGGTCCAGCCGGTGCCGAGGAAGGTGAACTGCTCGGCGGTGCGGACGGCTTCGTCGAGCGGGGTGGCGAGGGCGCGTTCGGCGTCCTCGGCGGCCTCCGCCAGGGGCCGTACACCGGCGGGCAGGGCGTCCTCTGCCTCCAGGTGCGACCGGAACAGCGCGAGCGCCGTGGTCGCGAAGCGCGTCTGCACGACCGACTCCTCGTCCGCGAAGTCCAGGACGGCGACCTCGTCGGCGAGGTCCATCACGGGGGTCGTGGGGTCGGCGGTGAGCGCGCCGGTGGGCACCGTGCCGCGCAGTCGCGCGAGGACGGCGAGGACCTCGCTGGTGGTTCCGGAGCGGGTGATGGCCACGACCCGGTCGTAGCGGCGGCCGTAGGGGAACTCCGAGGCCGCGAAGGCGTCGGTCTCGCCGTGTCCGCCCGCCTCCCGCAGCTCGGCGTAGGCCAGCGCCATGAACCAGGAGGTGCCGCACCCGATGACGGCGACGCGCTCGCCGCGGCGGGGCAGGGCGGCGGTGTGCTGGGGAAGGGTGCGGGCGACCTGGCGCCAGGTGGCCGGCTGGGAATCGATCTCCACGGCGGTGCGAGAGGTGGTCATGCAGGACTCCTTGCAAGAAGCGTGCGCGATGCTTGTTCGAAATTGCGTGAAGGTGGACTCATTCAAGCAGATCCGAGCATGGCGTTGCCAGAGTTGACGCGTGTCGACGGATAGAATCGGACGCGCGCACGATCGGGAGGGGATGGACCCATGTCCAAGCACGAGCGGTGGAACGCACTCCTGGAGCTGCTCGCGGCCGCGGGGAAGGTCGAGGTCGAGGAGGCGGCGACCGCGCTGGAGGTCTCGGCCGCCACGATCCGCCGGGACCTCGACGAACTGGCCGAGCAGCAGCTGCTCGTACGGACGCGGGGCGGAGCGGTCGCACACGGCGTGTCGTACGAGCTCCCCCTGCGCTACAAGTCGACGCGGCACGCCTCCGAGAAGCAGCGGATCGCCGCGACGGTGGCCGATCTGGTGACCCCGGGGGAGGTCGTCGGGCTGAACGGCGGCACGACGACGACGGAGGTGGCCCGGGCCCTCGCACTGCGGTTCGCGAGCGGCCGGGCCGAGTCGCCGGGCGCGGCGGCGGCCGCACCCGCACTGACCGTGGTCACCAACGCGCTCAACATCGCGGGCGAGCTGGCGGTCCGCCCACAGATCAAGATCGTCACGACGGGCGGGGTGGCGCGCCCCCAGACGTACGAGCTGGTCGGCCCGCTGACCGTCGGCGTGCTCAACGAGGTCGTGCTCGACGTGGTGATCCTCGGGGTCGACGGGGTCGACCCCGAGCTGGGCGTGATGGCCCATCACGAGGACGAGGCGAGCATCAGCCGGCTCTTCGCCCGGCGTTCGAGCAGGGTCGTCGTCGTGACCGACTCCTCCAAGATGGGCCGCCGCGCGTTCGCCCGTATCTGCGGTCTGGACCGGATCGACCTCCTGGTCACCGATACGGACATCTCCCCGGAGGCCGCGGCGCAACTGACGGAGGCCGGGGTGAAGGTCCTCACCGTCTGACCGGCCGATGGTCGACGGAACCCCCGATCGCCATCATTGGTATGAGCCCGGACCAATCCCCGCAGCGGTGTTCCCTGTCCGCGCGCTGTTGGCACAGTAATTACCGCACGGCCGTATACCTTTGAGCTCGCCTCCCCCATCATGTCTCCCGACGTGCCGCGCGGGCACGCCGTGACAGGAGAGGCGGGGCATGCTTCCCATCAGCCGCAGGGGATTCGTCGGGATCGGTGCGGGGCTCGTCGCCGGGGCGGCCCTGCCGCCCGGCCGGGCGTCGGCCGCCGCGCGCGCCGCGACGGGCACGCTCACCGACGTCCGGCACGTGGTGATCCTCATGCAGGAGAACCGCAGCTTCGACCACTACTTCGGCACGCTGCGCGGTGTACGGGGCTTCGGCGACCGCGCGGCCGGCAATCTGCCCGGCGGCTGGGGCATGTTCAACCAGCCCAACTGGGGCGGCCGGCACTACCCGTGGAAGCTCAGCGACACCCCGCCCGCGGGCGGCGTCGACGGCGAGACCCTCGCGCAGTGCAATGGCGACCTGCCCCACAGCTGGACCTCGCAGCACGCGGCCTGGAACAAGGGCCGCATGGACAACTGGGTCATGGGCGTGGGCAACACGCGGACGCTGGGCCACCTGGACCGCGAGGACATCCCCTTCCATCACGCCCTCGCCGACCACTACACGATCTGCGACGCGTACTTCTGCTCCGCGCTCAGCGCCACCGGTCCGAACCGGACGTTCCTCTGGAGCGGGAAGATCGACGGCTCCAGCAAGGACGGCGGCGAGGAGTCGGGGCTGACCTGGGAGACGTACGCGGAGGCCCTCCAGCGGGCCGGGGTGAGCTGGAAGGTCTACCAGAACGCGCAGGACAACTACGGCGACAACGGCCTCGCGTACTTCAAGAAGTTCACCGACGCGCGCCCCGGCGATCCGCTGTACGACCGGGGCATGGGCTCGGTCCCCAAGGTCACCGGCTCGACGCCGGACGACATCGCCGCGGCCATCCGCGCCGACGTGGTCGCGGGCACGCTGCCGCAGGTGTCCTGGGTGGTGGCGAGCGAGGCGTTCTCCGAGCACCCGTACGCGCCGCCCGGGGACGGCGCGCACTTCGTCGACCTCGTCTACCGCGCGCTGGCCGCCGACGCCGAGGTCTTCGACTCGACGGTGCTGTT
The DNA here is from genome assembly GCF_008642375.1 of Streptomyces venezuelae. Taxonomy (NCBI): domain Bacteria; kingdom Bacillati; phylum Actinomycetota; class Actinomycetes; order Kitasatosporales; family Streptomycetaceae; genus Streptomyces; species Streptomyces venezuelae. Next base: position 448,334 of record NZ_CP029194.1, read on the forward strand.
CCTCAACTACGACGAGAACGACGGCTTCTTCGACCACGTGCCGCCGCCGGTCGCCCCGCCGGGGACGCCGGGCGAGTACCTCGACGGGGTGCCGATCGGTCTCGGCTTCCGCGTCCCGATGATTGTCATGTCCCCGTGGACCCGGGGCGGCTGGGTGAGCTCCGAGGTCTTCGACCACACCTCCGTCCTCCGCTTCATGGAGACCTGGACGGCGGCCCTCGGCACACCGGCCACCTGTCCGAACATCAGCGCCTGGCGCAGGAAGGTGACGGGCGATCTGACCGGGGTCTTCGACTTCGCCCACCCGGTGTACGGGGTACCCGCCGGCCTTCCCTCCACGGCGAAGGTGATCGGCCAGGCCACCTGCGCGCCGCTGCCGAACCCGGCGCCCCAGAACAACGCCCAGCCCGCGCAGGAGTCCGGCAGCCGCCCGGCGCGCGCCCTGCCGTACCAGGTGAACGGCAATCTGGACCGGTTCGAGTTCGGTGCCGCCGGCAAGATCCTGGCCTGGTTCTCGATGACGAACCAGGGGGCGGAGGCCGAGCGGGCGGCGCACTTCTCGATCCACCCCCACCAGCACCGCGACACCGCGGCCTGGCAGTACACGGTCGACGCGGGCGGCACGGCCTCCGACTACTTCAACATCGGTCTCGGGTCGGGCTCCGGGAAGTACGACATCTCGATGATGGGACCCAACCGCTTCCTGCGCCGCTTCATCGGAGACGCCTCCAAGGCGGGCAAGGCCGTGGAGGTCGCCGCCCGCTTCGCCCCCGAGTCGGGAACGGGCCGGACGGCCCTGTGGTTCAGGCTGACCAACAGCTCGGCGGGACCGGTGACGTTCACGATCCGCTCGAACGCCTACCGCACGGACGGGCCGTGGACGTACACGGTCCCGGCGAACTCCAGCCGCGAGGACTTCTTCAACGCGGTGGCCTACAACGACGGCTGGTACGACTTCACGATCCTCGCCGACATCGACGGGACCTGGTCGCGCCGGTACACCGGCCACATCGAGACCGGAGCCCCGAGCGTCACCGGCTGAACCCGGCTCAGCGGCCGGCGAGCGCGGCGCGGCGGATCGTCGCGTCGAGCAGGGCCACCGCTTCGGCGGCCGTCCGGCCCGGGGCCCGGTTCCAGGGGCCGATCAGTTCGCGCCACCCCTGCGACCGGAGCTCGGTCATGATCCAGGCGGCCGCCTCGTTCATGGTGTCCGCGCTGCCGTAGCCGAGCCGGTGGGCGGCGAGGAGCGCGCCGCAGACGCAGCGCGCTCCCCGTACGTCACGCAGCTTGTACGGGGCGTTCTGCCAGCCCCATTCGGTGAGCACAAGGCGTGCGTAGCCGAGGTGGACCGAAGGGCGCAGCTCGGGACGGCCGATCCGGCGCCAGGCGTGCAGACGGTCCGGGAGTACGGCTCCGATCCGGCCGGGGAGCGTGCGCTCGACGGGCGCCGGCGGGGGGAGCGCGTCGAGCGCGTCGGCGACGAGCTGGTCCACAGGCACGCTGAGCAGGGCCCGCCAGTCGGCGGGGGCCGGCCGAGCGGGGGCTGGGGTGACCTCTGCTGCGTGGGCTGTCCAGTCCGTGACGATCCGCTGCCAGGTGGCGCTCTCGAAGAGAGCGGCCGCCTCGCGGTCGAGGGTGTCCGGGCTGAGCGGGGCGGTGGGGGTCGGCATGCGGATGACTCCTGTGTCGGTTGCCTCCATCTTTCAAGATGAATGTCTGGTTTGCGAGTTTTGCGCATCCTGACACGCCCCCTCCCTTCGACCCGCGCGAACGACTCACCGCGGATAATTTCCGCCCATTTACTCACCAACGGAATTACTGCTCATATTCGGACATTACTCTCCTGGTGATGCGGTTCACTTTCTTCCGCCCCCGCCGCGCGCCCCCTCACCCGCAGGCCGTGCCGCGCACGGAAGTTCGCCGGATTCCGCATCCGATCGATCTTGAATTACCTGAATTCTGAGATCCAATTCGGCGAGCGAGCCATCTGATCCTCTTGTTATCCGCCGCAATGCTGGCCTACGGTCACCCCCATTCGAGCGGAACGCCTAATCCTGCCGCCGCCCGAAACACCTCCCTTTCACCCGACGGCAGGAGCGGGGGACCCACGAATTCGCCGGTCCGGAATCCGGAACGGCTCGGGGTGAAGCCGCGTGCGCGCGGCCGGACATCTCCCGTCCGAACCCGACAGCTCACCCCGCAGGCGCCGGAGAGGAAACCGTCATGCCTGCACACGGCAAGCACCGCCGCCCCCGCCACCGCACCGTCTCCCGGGGCCTCGCACTCGCCGGTACGGGCGGGGTCGCCCTGGCCCTGCCGCTGGTCATCCCCGCCACCGCCGGCGCCGAGACCGTCTCGGCCGCCCCCAAGGCCGTCGCCCGGTCCTTCGCCGCGCAGCCCGCCACCGCGCCGGCCGCCACCCCCTCGGCCCCCGCCGCCGCGCGCACGTACACCGTGGTGAGCGGTGACTCGCTTTCCCTGATCGCCCAGAAGAAGGGAATTCAGGGCGGCTGGAAGTCGCTTTACCGGGTCAACAAGTCCGCCGTGGGTGACAATCCGTCACTCATTCACCCCGGTCTGGAACTGACGATTCGTCGGGATTCCGCGAAGCCCGCCCCTGCGCCCGCCGCCGCGCAGAAGAAGGCCTCGCCGAAGAAGAGCCCCACCACGACCGAACGGGCGAGCCGCTCCGAGCGCCGCGCCGCGGCCCCGGCCGCCGCCTCGGGCGCCTCCGCCGCGCAGGCGGCTCCCGCCGCCGCGCCCGCCGTCAAGGCCGCACCGGCCGCCGCCACCCGGTACGCCGACAACCTCGACGGCTGGATCCGGGAGTCGCTGGACATCATGGCCCAGCGCGGCATCCCCGGTACGTACGACGGAATCCTCCGCAACGTGATGCGCGAGTCCTCCGGCAACCCGCAGGCCATCAACAACTGGGACTCCAACGCCGCGGCCGGCACCCCCTCGAAGGGCCTGCTCCAGGTGATCCAGCCGACCTTCGACGCCTACCACGTGCCGGGCACGTCCACGGACCTGTTCGACCCGGTCGCCAACATCACGGCCGCCTGCAACTACGCGGCGGACCGCTACGGCTCCATCGACAACGTCAACGGGCCCTACTGACCCTGACGGCTGAACCACTCGCCGAACCAGTCCGTGGCCAGCTCCGCCACCTCCTCCAGGGCCCCCGGCTCCTCGAAGAGGTGCGTGGCGCCCGGGACGACGGTCAGCCGGTTCTCACAGCGCAGCATGGCCTGGGCTCGCCGGTTGAGATCCAGGACGAGCGCGTCCCGGCCGCCCACCACGAGGAGGGTCGGGGCGCGCACCCGGGCCAGGTGCTCGCCCGCCAGGTCGGGCCGGCCGCCGCGCGAGACGACGGCGGCGACGCCGGATGCGGGATCGGCCGCCGCCCACAGGGCGGCGGCCGCGCCCGTGCTCGCCCCGAAGTAGCCGAGCGGCAGCTCGCCGCCCTCGGGACGCCCGGCCAGCCAGTCCGTGGCGCTCGCGAGCCGTCCCGCGAGCAGCGGAGTGTCGAAGACGCGCGCCCGGTCGGTCGCCTCGGCCTCGGTCAGCAGGTCGAACAGCAGCGTCCCGAGCCCTGCCTGGTTCAGGGCCTCCGCGACCGCGCGGTTGCGCGGGCTGTGCCGACTGCTGCCGCTGCCGTGGGCGAAGAGGACGATGCCGGTCGCCCCGTCGGGGACGGCGAGCCGCCCGGAGAGCGTGGCACCGGTCGCCGGGATCCGGACGTCCGTGTCCCGGACGACGGGGCCGCGCGCGGCCCGGCCGCGGGCGAGGCAGTCGAGCACCTCCTCGTCGGACGTCTGTGAGAAGTCGCGGTAGAACTGGCCGATCGCGTAGAAGAAGTCGGGCTCGCGGACGCTGACCGTCTCGTCGGCCTCGCCCCCGAGACGGGCGGTCCAGCCGCGCGGTGCGACCGGAACCGCGAGGACGATCCGCGCGGCGCCCTTGGCCCGCACCACCCGGCAGGCGGCCAGCGCCGTCGCACCGGTGGCCAGCCCGTCGTCCACGACGACGACCGTCCTGCCGTCGAGCGGCACGGGCGGGCGACTGCCCCGGTAACGCTGGGTGCGCTGCTCGAGCTCGACGTGCTCGCGCTCCTCCACGGCCGCGAGGTCCCGCTCGCCCACACCGGTCTCCCGCAGCACCTGCTCGTTGAGTACCCGCACCCCGCCTTCCCCCAGTGCGCCCATCGCGAGCTCCGGCTGGTGCGGCACCCCCAGTTTGCGCACGAGACAGATGTCGAGGGGCGCCCCGAGCGCCTCGGCGACCTCCGCGGCCACCGGTACGCCGCCGCGCGGGAGCCCCAGGACCACGACGTCCTGGCCCTTGAGGTGGTCGAGCCGGTCGGCGAGCTGCCGACCCGCGTCGATGCGATCGCTGAAGTCCATGGTCCGCCGCCCTTCACCACGCGGCCCGGGGCGCGGGGAGGAACGGCGTGCGCCGCCCCCTGCCCGTCTCTCCAGGGTAGACGCGTCGCCCCGACGGGACAGGTCAGCGCGACTGCAGCGCGTCCAGGGCGACGGCCTGGGCTATCGCGAGCCGCCGGTCCAGCTCCGCGTCGGCTATGTCCACCACGTACCGGTCGCGGATTCCGAGGAGCTTCTCGACGGACATGACAGGACGTCCGGCCTCGGCGAAGTCGAAGTGGTACGGCACGACGAAGGGGAGCAGTTCCGTGAAGGGGAGGAACTCCCAGCCGCGCCGCAGGATCGCCACGGTCCGGTTCCGCTCCTGCCCGGTGGTCTCCTGGTCCTCCCCCTCCCGGTCCAGGTGCCAGGTGCTGCGCAGCAGGGACCGGCCGAAGTCCTTGCGGAAGCCGCCCAGCCGCGTGCCGGAGGCACCGTGGACGTCGTAGGTCGCGCCGAGGTCGATGACCTGCCGGGCCCGGAAGGTGAAGAGGACCTGGCGCTGGGATTCGTCGGTGTAGAAGGTGACCTGCTCCTTGAGGGCCATCCTCTTCTGGTGGGCGAAGGCGACCAGTTCGGCCTCCTCGCCGTCCGGGCCCATGGTGTGCACCAGGTAGCGGTTGGCCATCAGGGTGACCTTCTGCCGTACCAGAAAGCGGTGCTGCGACTGTGCGAGGCCCATCGGTGCTGCTCCTGCCGTTCCTGGGCGGTCCGTCGGTGACCGTCCCATGGGGTCGAGAGCACGATGATCCGATGCGGAGGCCTCCCGCCGCTGTCCTCGAAAGTCGCCGGTCCCGTCGACCTTCGGATGGACTTGCCGGGGTGTCACCGGGGACGACGGTCCCCGGTGACACCGCGGAAGGCCCCGTCAGGCGGCGAGGAAGGCCTCGATGGCCTCGGCGAGGGCCTGCGGGGTCTCCTCGGGGGCGTAGTGGCCCGCGTCCTTGAGCACTTCGAGGCGCGCGTTCGGGTACCAGCGCAGCCAGGTCGCCTCCATCGCCTCGCTGCCGAGCGCGGGGTCGTGGGCGCCGACGACGAGGAGCACGGGGGTGGGGTTGTCGCGGACGCGCTCGTGGAAGTCCGGCTTGGACCAGGAGTCCAGGTAGGCGCGGAAGGCCGTCTCCGAGGAGCGGCTGACGGAACGCTCGACGAGGGCGCTCAGCCAGGCGTCGTCGTACCGGCCGCCGGTGGTGTTGTCGATGATCGCGCGCCGGTTCGCCGGGGAGCCTGCGGCGCCGGCGAACAGCTCCCAGGTCTCCCCGTCCAGCGGGAATCCCGCGGCGGAGACCGGTGAGATGCCGATGAGGGAGCGGACGCGGTCGGGCGCGTCGAGGAGCATCAGCTGGGCCGCCTTGCCGCCCATCGAGTGCCCGATCACGGAGAACGAGTCCCAGCCGAGGTCGTCGGCGACGGCGAGGGCGTCGGCGGCGACCTCCTCCATCGTGTAGGCGCCCTCGGTGTCGCGGGCCTCGCCGTAGCCGCGGCAGTCGACGAAGGCGTACGTGCCGGCGGTGCCGTCGAGATGGGCGCGCAGCGGGGCGAAGCTGGTGCGGTCGCCGAACCAGTTGTGGAGGACGAGGGCCCGGCCGGGGCCTTCGCCTTGAACGTCGTACGGAAGAACCCGGCCCGTCATCGTGCCCCCTGGCAGCGAGGTGGTGGCGCCCCGCGTCGGCGGTGGCGCTGATGGTCGACGACCGAGTGTGACGGTGCGAGCGCGTGTGGTCAACAAGGCCGGGCGGGCAGGGGCGCTCACGAGGCGTTCGGGCGGCGTCGCGCGCCGTGGCCGAGATGCGGGGGCTTTCACGACAGGCGCATCCTGGCTGTGTGACCTCGCACGGCACGTCCGGCCCCGGCCCGGCGGGCAGTACCGGGCGTCCGTCCGAGTACGGGGCTGCCGACGGGCCCGCTTCCGGCGCCCTGACGCGGGCCCTGGCCGAGACCTCGCTGCGGGCCGTCGAATCGGTCGGCGGGTACGCGGGGGGTGTCTACCTGCGGTCGGAGACACCCGGTCTGCTGCGGCTCGCGATCCTCGTGGGGCTGCCGGGGCCCCTGTTCCGTCCGTGGTGGCGCATGCATGCCAACCGGCCGTTCCCGGTGGCGGAGGTCCACCGCACGGGGCAGGCCGTCCACCTCGGCGACGTCGACGAGGCGATGCGGCGCTTCCCCCAGCTGGTGGCGAGCCTGCCGTTCCCCTTCGCCTCGCTGTACGCGCCCGTGGTAGCGGGGCGCGAGCGGTTCGGGGTCCTCGTGGCGCTGCGCGCGCCGAGACAGGGCGAGGGGGTGAGCGCGCGCGACCGGGGCCGGATGACCAGCGCTGCCCTCCGGCTCGGCGAGACGCTGGCCGCCCTCACGGCCCACGGCACCCCGGCGGAGTGGAACGGCGACCCCATCTGCGTACAGCTGTCCGCCGGATCCGCGCCGCCCGTGCGCTTCGGCTCCTTCGACTGGGACCTGGACTCGGGCACGGTCACCATGGACGACGGGCTGCGGGAGATCCTCGGCGCCGGCGTGACCTCGCCCTGCTCGATCGAGGTGCTCACCTCCCGGCTGGACCAGGAGGACGCGTACGCGCTGTGGGCGGCGGCGCTGCAGGCGACCGGCGAGGACGGCCGGCCCGCCGTGCGCAGGATCCGGCTGAAGGGTCCGGACGGCGGACTGCACCTCCTCGAGGTGTCGGCCACGGCCCGGCGGGACCCGCCGGAGGATGCCGGAGGCCGGCCCCGCACCGGCGGGCGGCTCGCGGGCACGCTCGTCGACCTGGGGACGGGCCTGGTCGGCTCGGACGCCACGGACCGGCTGCCCCGGGCGATCCTGGCGATCGACCGCCTGGGCCGGATCACCTACCTCAACGAACGGACGGAGCGGCTCCTCGGCCGGCCGCGCGGGGCGCTCGCGGGGCGGCCCCTGTGGGAGGCGCTGCCCTGGTTCGGCCTCCCCTTCCACGAGGAACAGCTCAGGGCCGCGCTGCTCTCCGACGAGCCGGTGCGCTTCCTGGCCCGCCCGGAGCGGGGCCGGTGGCTCACGGTCTCGCTGCATCCGGGGCGGGACGGCGTGACCATGGTCCTCCTTCCGGAGGAGGACCCGGCGGGGCTCGCACCCGACACGACGCCGGGCCGTCCCGGCAAGGCGCCCGGTCCCGACGCGCCGGACGGAGCGGGGCAATGGGGGCGACCTCCCCGAGCGTCGGACGACGGTCTCGGGGGCGAAGGCGACCGGGCGGCGGCGCTGTACCGGCCGGTGGCGCTGGCGATCGCCCTCTCGGAGGCCGTGACGGCCCGCCAGGTGTCGGCCGTCGTCACGGAGGAACTGCTGCCGGCCTTCGGCGGACGGCAGCTGGCGATCTATCTGCTGAGCGACCGGCGCCTGTACCTCGCCTGGGAAACCGGCTTCCCGCCGGGATTCCTCGAACCCTTCGACGGGGTCACGCTGGACTCCCGGATGCCGGGCGTGGAGACCCTCACGACGGGCCGGCCGCTCTTCTTCGAGTCGATGGACCAGCTGAGGCTGGCCTACCCGGAGCTCCCGCTCGACGCCCACACCGGAGCCCGGGCCTTCCTGCCGCTGATCGCCTCGGGCCGGCCTGTCGGTTCCTGCATCCTCGGCTTCGACCGCCCGAGGACGTTCAGCCCGGACGAGCGGACCGTGCTCACCGCCCTGGCGGGCCTGATCGCACAGGCCCTGTCCCGGGCACAGCGGTACGACACGGAGTCGGCGGTCGCGCGAGGGCTCCAGGACGCGCTGCTGCCGCACCAACTGCCGGTGCTGGCCGGGGTGGAGACGGTCGGACGCTATCTGCCGGGCACCGAGGGCATGGACGTGGGCGGCGACTGGTACGACGTGATCGAGACGGGGCACGACCGGCTGGCGCTCGTGATCGGCGACGTCCAGGGCCACGGGGTGGCGGCCGCGGCCACGATGGGGCAGCTGCGCAGCGCGGTACGGGCGTTCGCGCTGGGCGGCCAGCGGCCGCAGGAAGTCATGCGGGGCACCAACCGGCTCCTCATCGACCTGGATCCGGGCCAGTTCGCGAGCTGTTGCTACGTGCTCCTCGACCCGGGTACGGGAGAGGCCCGGGCCGTACGGGCCGGGCATCCGCAGCCGCTGCTGCTGCGCCCTGACGGGTCGACGGAGCTGGTCGAGCTGGCGGGCGGGGTGGTGCTGGGGATCGACGACCGGGCCTCGTACCCCGTGACGCGGTTGCGGCTCGCGCCCGGAGACGTCCTGGCGCTGTTCACGGACGGGCTGGTCGAGCGGCCCGGCACGGACATCGACGAAGGGATCGAGGGGCTGCGGCAGGCGCTCGCCTCGACGGGTTCGATGGCGCTCCCGGAGGCTGCGGACCGGCTGATCCGGGAAGCCCGGCAGGCCACGGCCCGGCCGGACGACATCGCGCTGCTCCTCGCGGCCCTCTGGCCCGAGACCCGCTGAGCCCGCCTGACCCGCCGAGCCCGCCGAGCCCGATGAGGCCGCGCCGGGGCGTCACCCGGTCGGGCCCGTGACGCTGGTCGGCCGCGACGGGCCCGGGGAGGCTGGGGGTGCCGTGCCGGATGAGGCCGGAGAAGCCGAGACGATCACGTCGGGGCGAACGAGTCAGGGCGGAAGCCCGAGGAGGACACGTGCAGCAGGACAAGCAGCCCGAGTACGGACCCGTGGTCTTCCGGGACCGGTCCGCCGGGTACGCCTTTCTGACCAGGTCCACGGCGACCAGCGAGCGGACCATCGAGTGGGACGACGGTCAGACGTACCCGGTGATCGACGTGGAGATCTCCTCCGAGAGCCACCCCTTCTTCACGGGAACGGCGCGCACCGTGGACTCCGAGGGCCGGATCGCGAAGTTCGAGCGTCGCTTCGGCGAAGGGAGTTGAGCGGCCCGGCCGGAGACCGGGGACCCGAGGAGACCGGTCTCTGAACTGGCCAGAAGGTGGCCAGTTCCCCTTCCAGGCCGAGGTGGACGGCCACAAGGAGCTGTTCGAGGGCGCGAAGGCCGTCCACCTGCTCGTCGCGGGCCTCGGGGACACCCTGCGGCCGCGCGAGATCGTGGCGGCGGCGGTGGCCTGCGGGGTGCGGCGCCTCGTCCTCCAGTCCTCCCAGCTGGTGGGACACGGCACGATTCCGTGTCCCACGGCTTCCTCCGTGACTTCGAGGCGGCCGTACGGGAGTCGGGGCTCGAGTGGACGGTGCTGCGGCCCGGCGGCTTCGCCTCCAACGCGTACCTCTGGGCCGAACAGGTACGCACCGCGCGGACCATCGCGTCCCCGTTCGCCGATGTGGCGCTGCCGGTGGTGGACCCGGCGGACATCGCGGAGGTCGCCGCGGCGGCGCTGCGTGATCCGGCGCACGCGGGACGCACGTACGTCCTGACGGGCCCGGCCGGGGTGTCGCCGCGCGAGCAGGCGCGGGACCTCGCCGAAGCCGTGGGCGAGCCGGTGGAGTTCGTGGCGCAGAGCGCGGCCGAGGCGCGGGCGCGTCTGGTGCGGTTCCTGCCGGCGGACGCCGTCGACGGCATGCTCGCGGTGATGGGCGAGCCCAGCGCGGAGGAACAGCATGTGAGCCCGGACGTGGAACGGGTCCTGGGGCGTGCGCCGCGCCCGTTCTCGGCGTGGGCGGAGCGGAACGTTCGCCTTCGCCTTCGCCTGAGGCGGGGCGGCGCCGGGGGCCGGGGCAGCCGCGTCGGCCGGGGCGGGGAGCTGCGCGTCCTGTGGACGGCGCTCCCCTGCCCCGCCGTGCGGGCGAGCGAGGGCCTCGGGCCCTCCGCTCGTGCTCCGCCGAGGCTACCGATCAGTGCTGCTGATCCCAGTGCTGCTGATCCGGCCTCTGGTCAAGCGCCTGATCAGGCCTTGACGATGCCGGACTCGGCGATCTTGATGGTGGCGCTGGTGCGGCCGGAGCCGGAGCCGAGGCCCTCGATCTTCTTGACCAGGTCCTGGCCCTCGACGACCTCGCCGAAGACGACGTGCTTGCCGTCGAGCCAGTCGGTGACGATCGTGGTGATGAAGAACTGCGAGCCGTTGCTGTTCGGGCCGGCGTTGGCCATCGAGAGCAGGAACGGGCGGTCGTGCTTCAGCTTGAAGTTCTCGTCGGCGAACTTCTCGCCGTAGATGCTCTTGCCGCCGGTGCCGTTGCCGCGGGTGAAGTCGCCACCCTGCAGCATGAAGTTCGGGATGACGCGGTGGAACGGGGAGTCGGCGTAGCCGAAGCCGTGCTCGCCGGTGCAGAGCTCGCGGAAGTTCTTCGCGGTCTTCGGGACGACGTCGTCGAAGAGCTTGAAGGTGATCCGGCCCGCGGGCTCGTCGTTGATGGTGATGTCGAAGTAAACGTTGTCGCTCATGGGGACATCCTGTCATTACTCACGCACGGCGCGCGCACGGGCTGCCTCCTCCCGTGTCACGGCGCGCCGGTGCCCCGCGCCACCCCTGGGGGCGCGGGGCACCGGTGGCCACGGTCCTGGCGAGAGGTCAGAGCAGTCCGCCGGCCTTGGGCGTCGGGAGGGCGCTCCCGGCGCCCTGGACGGTCTCCACGGTCTGGGTGACGGTCTCGACGCCCTGGTCCTCCTGGAGGAGGCCGGTGGCGCCGCCGAGGGGGTTCTCCGCGGCGCTGGCCGGCTGGGGCGGGGTGACGAGGGCGGTGACGACGCCTGCGGCGAGGGAGGCGATGGCGAGCATGCTGCGCTTCTTCATGCCCTGGTCAACTACTGAGGCGCCGAGGGGTTACGCCCGACTTCTCACCCAGACCAGCAGCACCAGCGAGGCGACGGCGGCGAGGGCGCACCACGTGGAGACGAACTCCGTGCGCCACAGCAGCGCGCAGACGACCGCTCCGGCTCCGGTCAGGAGCCCGAGCAGGCGCAGGATCCGGTCGCGGGCGAGCAGCAGCGCGCCGACCGTGGCGAGGAGATAGCCGGCGAGGAGCAGCGTCGCGTGCGGCAGGTCGACGACGTACCCGAGGGTGTGCCCGCGGATCTCGGCCGTGACCGGGCGGGCCGCGACGTGGTACGCGAGGACGGCGGCGGTCGCGAGCCCCGCGGCGAGCGGCACGAGCAGGCGGCGCCGGCCGGCGGGGCGCGCCGCCGTCAGGACGCCGGCCGGCACCCAGACGGGCAGGAGGGGCAGGGCGATCACGGCCCAGGCGAGGGTTGCCGAGCCCGCTCCTCCGCCGGAGCTCCAGACCGCGGACTCCACGACCTGGTGAACACCGAGCAGCAGGGGCAGGGCGGCGAGCGGCACGTCCCCGGCACGGCGTGCGGAGGCGATCGAGACCAGGCCGACGGCGCCGATCCCGAGGCCCGCCCAGAGATCGGCCGTCGCACTCCAGCACATAACGCACTTTTACCCCAAACCAGGTGGAACCGTATGGTTGTGGGTGGGTGTCTCTCTCAGTGACACCACTGTCCCCGGAGCAGGAGAAATTGGGGGACGTCATGCATCACCGTCACACTCTCGCGGCCGTCGCCGCAGGGATCCTCCTGACCGCCGGGATCGGCGCCACGATCCCGGCAGGCGCTTCCGATTCCCCGTCCCGCGCTTCGGCGCCACCGGCCATGGCCCAGGTCGTCGACGCCCGCTGGGGCGGACACGCCGGCTTCGACCGGATCGTCATCGACATACGGGGCGCCGTGCCCCCGGTCACCGTCCGGCAGGCGAGCGCACTGCACTACGACGGCTCGGGGCAGAAAGTACCTCTGGCGGGGAAGTACTTCCTGGAGATCGGCCTCTCCCCCGCCGCCGCCCACGACGACAACGGAAGGAATGTCTACGAGGGCCCCCGGCTGCTGAAGATCTATCTCCCGACCCTCAAGGGGCTCGCTCTCACCGGCGACTTCGAGGGTGTGGTCACGATCGGGGCCGCCTTCGACACCAAGCCCGCCTTCAAGACCTTCACGCTGCACTCCCCGGAGCGCCTCGTGATCGACGTCGCCCACCCGGTCGGCTGCCGCGTCTGACCGGACACGGGTACGGGTGGGGCCGTCCGGGCGGACGGCCCCACTCCTCGTCACTCCCCGGCTGCGCCGGTCTCCACGTACACGGTCGATCCGGTCCTGCGGGCCCGGTCGATCTCGGCGAGGCGGGTGAACTCGCGGGGGTTCATCTCGCGCTCCCACTCCGCGAGGCTGCGCACGCTGTACTCGCTGTGCTCGTCGGGGTCGAGGACGACGGCGGCGATCTGCTCGTCCGTCAGCTCGCCGCCGTCGAAGATGAAGCCGATGTGGTTGGCCGGCCACTCCTCGCCGCGGTCGGTCACGAAGTGGGTGCCGAGGAGACGCGGCTGCCCCGTGAAGACGAGTCCGGTCTCCTCCCGGCACTCGCGCAGGGCCGTCTCCCAGGGGGTCTCCCCCGGGTCCATGTTGCCGCCGGGCCACTGCCACAACTCGGTGCGGTAGGAGGCGCGGAGCTGGAACGGGCGGCCGCCCGTGTCGGTGAAGTACAGGCATGCGTACGCCGTCGCTCTCGGCAGGGTCGCGACGTACTCGACGGGCGGCAGCCAGATGTTCGCCATGGGCGGCTCTCTTTCGACGGGCCGGTGGGACTCCTCCATCCAATCGGCCCGTCGGCCGCTGTCCGGCCCGTGGCGGGGAGATCACCGGATCGTGTGATCACCGCGTCCGGCGGCCGGTCAGGCAGCGGAGACGAGACCCGACTCGTACGCGATGATGACCAGCTGCACACGGTCGCGGGCGTCGAGCTTGGCGAGCAGGCGCGTGAGGTAGGTCTTCGCGGTGGCGATGCTGATGTGGAGCTCGGCGGCGATCTCCGTGTTGGAGAGGCCGCGGCCGACGAGGGTGAGCACCTCGCGTTCGCGGTCGGTGATGCCCTCGGTGCCACGGCGGGGCTGAGCGGACGGCCGTCGCGGGCGGTCGGTGAACTCCTTGATGAGACGGCGGGTGACGCCCGGTGCGATGAGGGCGTCGCCCGAGGCGACGACCCTGACGGCGGCGAGGATGTCGTCGAGGGCCATGTCCTTGACGAGGAAGCCGGAGGCTCCGGCGTGCAGTGCCCCGTACACGTGGTCGTCGTCGTCGAAGGTGGTGAGGACGACGACCCGGGCGCCGGTGGGGCCCGAGGTGACGAGGCGGGTCGCCTCGATGCCGTCGGTGCCGGGCATCCGCAGGTCCATCACGACGACGTCGGCTCCGGTCTCCTCGGCGAGACGGACGGCCTCGGCGCCGTTCGCGGCCTCGCCGACCACGACGAGGTCGGGGGTGTCCGTCATGACCATCCGGAGCGCGGTGCGGACGAGGGGCTGGTCGTCGGCGAGGACGACACGGACGACGCCGGTGTCGACGGCCACGGCAGTGTGCTGCTCGGCGGTGGGGTCGGTCATCGGGCAGCGGCTCCTGTGCCTGTGGGGAGGGGAAGTCGGGCGGTGACGCGGAAGCCGCCGCCGGGGCGGGGGCCCGCGGTGAACTCCCCGTGCAGCAGGGCGACGCGCTCGCGCATGCCCGCGAGGCCGTAACCGGAACCACCGCCGGGGCGTTCGCGCTCCCGGCCGGCGGTCGGACCGCGGTCCTCGACGGTGACGGCGACGACGACGGGGTCCCGGTGGTCGACGGTCACCGTGCAGGTGTCGGCGCCGGAGTGGCGCACGACGTTGGTGACGGACTCCTGGACGAGCCGGAAGGCGGAGAGGTCGATGTCCGGGGGCAGGCGGCAAGGGGCGCCGATCCGGCGGACGGTGACGCGGACCCCGGCGGCCCCGGTGACCTCGGCGAGCCGGTCGAGCGCGGAGAGACCGGACATCTCGGGGAGGGCGGAGGCCGTCCCGGGGAGGACCGGTGTCGTCTCGGCGGGGGCGGTGTACGGGTCGGGGGCGGTGTACGGGTCGGGGGCGGCGGGCGCCTCCTCGGTACGCAGGGCGCCGAGCATGCGGCGCAGTCCCGCCAGGGTCTCGCGGCTCGCCGTCTCGATCTCCGCGAGGGCCTGCCGCGCTCCCTCGGGCTGCGTGTCGATGACGCGCCGGGCCGCGCCCGCCTGGAGGGCGACGATGCCGATGCTGTGCGCGACCGTGTCGTGCATCTCACGGGCGATGCGCAGCCGTTCGGCGGTGACGGCCTGCGCGGCGGCCTGGGCCCGGCTGCGTTCCGCGTAGGTACGGCTCTGGTGCTCGGAACGGCCGAGGAGCCAGGCGACGACGGCGATCAGGGCCACGGCGAGTTCGGTGGTGGTGCCGACGGTCCAGCCGCGGAGCAGCCGGACGGCCAGGTAGCCGGCGAGGACTCCGAGGGCGAGGAGAAGCGCCCGGACGGCCTCCCGGGGCGGCCGGACGACGGCGATGACGTACAGGGCGACGTCGACGGCGAGGTACTGGGCGAACGGGATGGCGTCGACGCCGAGCGGGGTGCAGGCGACGACCGCGGCGACGAGGAGGAACCGGAGCGCGGCGGCCGGACGGCGGGTCAGGAGGGCGCTGCCCCGCAGCGCGAGGCCGGTGGCGACGAGCAGCATGGTGACGCCGTCCCAGCGCAGCAGGATCACGCCGGGCATGACGTCCGCCGCGCTCTGGCCCGGCAGCCGGAGCCGCAGGAGACCGGTGAAGAGCAGGCCCGCGAGCCAGGCGAGTGCGGCCCAGCCGCCCGGCGTGGCCCTCTTGAGGAACGGCGCTGACGGGGTGGCGGACATGCGGTGATCTTAGAAGGGCTCCCTCGGCCGGCGCATCGGACCGGAGGTGTACGACCACGGGTGACAGTGCCGGCCGCCGATTGTCCGTGCTGGTCCGATGCCCCGGGAGGGGCCCGGGCGGCACGGTGGTGCACATGATCGAAGTCAGGGAACTCACCAAACGCTACGGCTCCACGACCGCCGTCGACGCGCTCACGTTCACCGTCCGGCCGGGGCTCGTGACCGGATTCCTCGGGCCCAACGGATCAGGGAAGAGCACGACCCTGCGGATGGTCCTGGGGCTGCACACGCCGACGAGCGGCTCGGTGAAGGTCGACGGGCGGCCCTTCACGGACCGGCCGCGCGGCCTCCGGCACGTCGGCGCGCTCCTCGACGCCGGGGACGTGCACGACGGGCGGACCGCACGGGCGCATCTGGCGGTCCTCGCGCGCGGCAACCGCATCCCGCTCTCCCGGGTCGACGAGGTGCTGGAGGAGGTCGGTCTCGCGGGGGCGGCCCGGCGCCGGATCGGCGGGTACTCGCTCGGGATGCGGCAGCGGCTCGGGATCGCGGGCGCGCTGCTCGGCGACCCGCCGGTGCTGCTGTTCGACGAGCCGCTCAACGGGCTGGACCCGGAGGGCGTGAAGTGGGTGCG
This sequence comes from Streptomyces venezuelae, assembly GCF_008642375.1. NCBI lineage: Bacteria > Bacillati > Actinomycetota > Actinomycetes > Kitasatosporales > Streptomycetaceae > Streptomyces > Streptomyces venezuelae. Next base: position 464,005 of record NZ_CP029194.1, read on the forward strand.
GGGGCTGTTCCGGCGCCTCGCGGCGGAGGGCCGCACGGTCTTCGTCTCCAGCCATCTGATGACGGAGATGGAGCACACGGCGGACGAGCTGGTCGTCATCGGCCGGGGTGAGCTGATCGCGGCGGAGAGCCTGTCGGAGTTCGCCGCCCGAGGGGCCCGGCTGAGCGTGACGGTCGGAACGCCCGATGCGCCGGTGCTGACGCCGCTGCTGCTCGCGGAGGGGGCGGAGGTGGCGCGGGACGGCAGGCTGCTGACGGTCACGGGGCTCTCCGCGGCCCGGATCGGCGAGCTCGCGCTGGAGCACCGGGTGCTGCTGGACCAGCTGACCACCCGTACCGCCTCCCTTGAGGAGGCGTTCATGGAACTGACCGCCGACCGTGTCGAATACCTGGCTGGAGACGCCCGATGACCACTCTCGACCTTCGTGCGGCTTCCGTCGTGGAGCCCCGTGCCCGTTTCCGCGACCTGGTCGCGTCGGAGTGGCTGAAGCTGTGGTCGCTGCGGTCGACGGGCTGGGCGCTGCTGTTGAGCGCGCTGGCCGTGGTCGGCTTCAACTTCGGGACCGCCTGGGACCACTACCGCTACTGGTTCCAGTACGACGGGCAGAGCCGGGCCGACTTCAAGGCGAACGAGATGGGGCTCTGGGACGCCTTCACGGGGAACGCGTCGATGGTGCTGATCCTCTGCGCCGGCGCGATGGGGGCGGTGGCGGTGGTCGGCGAGTACTCCAGCGGGCTGATCCGGACGACCTTCGCGGCGGTGCCGGCCAGGGGCTCGGTGATGGCGGCGAAGGTGCTGGTCGTGGCGGTCGTGCAGACCGTGTTCGGGGTGGCGGTCGCGGCCGGTTCGTTCTGGTCGACGCAGGCGATGCTGTCGGCGCGGGACATCGGCCTGCCGATCACGCATCCGGGGGCACTGCGGATCGTCGTCGCGTCCGCGCTCCTCGCTCCGGTCTGCGCGCTGGCGGGTATGGCGATCGGCGCGCTGCTGCGGAAGAGCGCGATCTCGATCGTCGGCTCGGTGGTGGTGCTCCTGCTGCTGCCGTCGGCGCTTTCGGACCAGCGGCACCTCACGGCGGTGCTGGCCCACACGACGCCGCTGCACGCGTGGCGGCGGCAGGTGCCGGTGGGGCTGGGCGAGGACCCGTACCCGTGGACGACCGGCGCCGCGTGGCTGGTGTACGGGCTGTGGGCGCTCGGCGCGGCCGTGGTGACGGTGCTGGCGGTGCGGCGCCGGGACCAGTAGGGGTCAGAGGGGCCGCCGCAACCGGCGGCGGACGAGGTGCTCGTGGACGAGGCGCCCGGTGAGGGCGCCTCCGTACACGACGAAGCCGACGCCGACGAGCCAGGACTGCAGGACGAGGACGGTGCCGAACTGGCCGTAGGTGACGGCGTTGGAGGCGATGAGCGGGGAGAAGACGAGCTGGGAGAAGATCCGCAGCCCGAGGAGACCGAGCGCGGTGAGGGCGGCGCCGGGGGCGAGGGCGCGCCAGCGGATGCGGCCGCAGAGGAGGAAGCGCTGCGACCACCAGAAGAAGAGGAAGGTGCCGAGGAGATCACCGAGGGCGACGACGGTGGTGATGCGGGCCGGGGCGTCGTCCGGCGCGGGGAAGGCGACGAAGAGGAGCAGGGACGCGACGAGGACGGCGAGCCACACGACGTGCCGCCACATGGTGTGCCAGCGGGCGGTGGGGAGGTCCCAGGCCCGCTCGTAACCGGTCTGGACGGCGGACCCGAAGGTGACGCCGAACGCGGCGAGCGCGGCGAGACCGAAGGCGGTGGTGCGCTGGAGGGCCTGCCCGGGCTGGCCGAAGAGCCGCTCGACCTCCTCCTCCGAGACATCGGAGACGCCGAGGCCCTGGACGAGCCAGCGGGCGAAGCCCTGGCCGCTGGCGAGGTCGGCCGCCGCGACGACGATGAGCAGCGGCACGAGGGTGAGCAGGCTGAGTGCCGCGAAGCCCATGGCGCGGTGCATGAGTTCCATCGCGCGCCCGCGGTTCCAGGCGAGGCCGACCGATGAGGCGAGCACTCGCGTGTGGAGGCGGTGAAACCAGTGACCGTGCTCGGCGGGGGAACCGTCGTCCGGCGGACCGGGAGTGGAGGGCATGGTTCGTGGGGTACCCGCCCCGAGGCCCGGACACCTCCGACGTGAGGCCGAACGGGTGCCGCTCGTCGTGGTGGCGCGGCCCGGTGGACGGAGTCAGCAGCCCGTCAGCGGGTGAGGGGGCGGGCTCCGGGACCCGGCCGGACGGTGACGTCCCGGGGTGCGAGGGTGGCCTGCTCCTCGCCCTCGCACTGGACGACCACACGGACCGGTGCCCCGCAGTCGGTGTGCCGGATGTCGAGCACGGCTCCCTCGGGATCGCCCGCGTACGTGTCGCCCCACTGCTTCAGGGCGAGGAGTACGGGCCAGAGGTCGACGCCCTTGGGGGTGAGCCGGTACTCGTACCGGGTGCGGGCGCCCGGTTCGCGGTAGGGCTCGGCGCGCAGGACGCCGGCCGCGACGAGCTTGCGGAGGCGGTCGGCGAGGACGGCCTCGGAGAGACCGAGGTGGCGCCGGAACTCGTCGTAGCGGCGGAGCCCGTTGAAGGCGTCCCGCAGGATGAGCAGGCTCCATTTCTCGCCGACGAGGTCGAGGGTGCGGCGGACCGAGCAGTTCTCGGTGTCCGTCTCCAGCCACTTCATCGTCACACTGTAGCCACCTGACTGCTCCGTTGACAGTCAGCTGACGGGAGAGCTAGCTTCGCCGTACAGAGTCAGCCGGGCGAGTGGGAGCGGAGTGGTGACGGTGCGGTCACGGACGGTCGAGTGGCAGGACGCCGGGGCCAGTGCCCGGGCCGCGAAGACGATGGCGGGGCTCGACTTCCTGCGCGAGATGGTGGCCGGACGGCTGCCCGGCCCCCCGATCGCCGCGCTGCTCGGCTTCGGCCTCGAGGAGGTCGAGGACGGCCGGGCCGTCTTCGCCTTCGAGCCGGGCGAGGAGCACTACAACCCGATCGGCAGCGTCCACGGCGGGGTGTACGCGACCCTGCTCGACTCGGCCGCCGGCTGCGCCGTGCACTCGACGCTCCCCCAGGGCACGGCGTACACCTCGCTCGATCTGTCGACCCGCTTCCTCCGGCCCATCACGATGGACACCGGCAAGGTGCGGGCGATCGGGACCGTGCTGTCGCGGGGCCGCCGCACCGCGCTGGCCGAGGCCGGCCTGTACGACGCGGAGGACCGTCTGCTCGCGCACGCGACCAGCACCTGCATGCTGTTCCCCATGCCCGCGTAAGGCCTGCCGGACAGGCCCCGGTCGGCGGGGTTCAGCGGGAGCCGGGGACCGGGATGGTGCGGGTGCAGCCGTCCGGGGCGATGTCGGGGACGCCGTTGGCCTGGAGCGCCGCGCTCACCAGCGTGGCGAGCAGGTCGATGTCCGAGCCCATGTCCAGACGGACCGTCACCCAGCCGGACCCGGCACGCAGGCGGACCGCGCTCGACCCCAGGAGCGCCGGGCGCAGCTTCGCGACCATGGCCCTGGTGAGATGGACGTCGGCCTCGTGCTCCCCGTGGAAGTGCACGATCTCCTGTGTCGCGGTGCCCAGGCCGAGCTCGGCACCGCAATGGGTGCGGCCGGGGGTCAGCGAGGGCCAGCTCATCAGACGTTCACTGGCATGCCTTGCCGTGTTCATACCGAGGAGCGTGCCGGGCCGCGGGGCCGCGCACAAGCGTCCTGGCGAAAGAATCCCGCGCAGTTGCGAAACAAGCCATGAACTTGGCGAAGTGACCGTGTGTCACGAGGCGCGAGGGCCGGGAGTGGTGCGGCGTCACGCCGTCGGGCGGGCGCGGACGCGGGCCGCCAGGACGGCCACGTCGTCCTCGGCGCGGTGGGCGCCGAGGCGGCGGAGCACCTCGTCGACGACCTGGTGGGGACCGGGGTCCGGCGGGAGGCGGAGCGCGGCGAGGCGGGCCAGCGACATGTCGATGTCCTCGCCCCGGCGCTCGACGAGGCCGTCGGTGAAGAGCAGCAGCGTCTCGGCAGGTGTGAGCGGGCGGGTGGTGGGCTCGTAGCCGCCGACGCCGGTGCCGAGCGGCGGGCCCACCGGGAGGTCGACCAGCGCCGCCGAGCCGTCCGCGCCGAACACGGCGGGCGGCAGGTGTCCCGCGTTGGCGAAGGTCGCGGTCCCGCGCGCCGGATCGACCCGGACGAGCAGGCAGGTCGCGGGGCGGCGCGCGTCGTCCTCGGCGACCACGGAGTCGAGGTGGCGCAGGACCCGGTGCGGCGGCAGGTCGGTGCCTGCGACCTCGCGGAGCGCCGTCCGGTAGGCGTTCATGTCGACGGCCGCGTCCAGACCGTGCCCCATCACGTCGCCGACGACGAGGAGGGTGCGGCCGAAGTGGAGCCGTACGGTCTCGAACCAGTCGCCGCCGACGAGGGTGCGGACCCCTGCGGGCAGGTAGCCGCCCGCGATCTCCAGGTTGGGGTGCGGCCGGCCCGGCTCGGCGACCAGGGCGCGCTGGAGGTGGAGGGCGGTGTCCTCGGTGGCGGCGAGGCGGCGGGCGTGGCCGATGTGCCGGGCGGCGAGCCGCGCGGCGTGATGGACGGTGGCGGCCTCCTCGGCGGTGAAGGGGACGCCGTCGACACGGGTGGCGGTGACCGTCCCGAAGGGCGTCTCGTCCTCGGCGACGGCGAGTGCGGCGGTCAGCGCGGCGGGGAGGGTCCGCCCCGACGGGTGAGGCTCCGAGGAGATGCGCGCCGTCGCGGCGCGGCGCGGTGGGCCGCCGTGCTCGGCGGCGAGCTCGACCACCACCGAGCCGCCGAGCCGGCGCACGAGGAAGGCGGCGAGTTCACGGCAGGTGTTCGTCTCGTCGAGCGTCGTGCCGATCTCGCCGATCGCCCGCTCCATGGCCCGCACCCTGGCCAGGAGGGCCTCGTCCCGTTCCGCCACGACACCTCCACCGCCGCGCGGCTCTCCGGGCGGTGCGCCCGGTCCCCCCCCATTGCACCAGCGGGTCGCGGCCCGCGCGCGGGCACGGACCTCGCGCGGAACGGTTGTGCGGTGCTGCCGGATCTGATCAAGTACCCCTGAGGCTACTGGCCGGTAAGGTTTTCGCTCCCCGGGGGGACAGGCATGACGACCGGATTCTTCAGCTCCGTGGACGATGTCGCCGAGCGGCTCGCCGCGACCGGTTACCTGGCGTCGCGGGCCGTCGCCACCACCGTCTTCCTCGCCGACCGGCTCGGGAAGCCGCTCCTGGTCGAGGGACCCGCCGGGGTCGGCAAGACGGAGCTGGCCAAGGCGGTCACGGAGGTGACGGGCGCCCGGCTCGTCAGGCTCCAGTGCTACGAGGGCGTCGACGAGTCCCGGGCCCTGTACGAGTGGAACCACGCCAAGCAGCTGCTGCGGATCACGGCCGGCCGAGGCGAGTCCTGGGACGAGACCCGCACGGACATCTTCTCCGAGGAGTTCCTGCTGGCCCGCCCGCTGCTCACCGCCATCAGGTCCGAGGAGCCGACCGTCCTCCTCGTCGACGAGACCGACAAGGCCGACATCGAGGTCGAGGGCCTGCTCCTGGAGGTGCTCAGCGACTTCCAGGTGACCGTTCCCGAGCTCGGGACGATCGCGGCGACGCGGCGGCCCTTCGTGGTCCTCACCTCGAACGCGTCCCGGGAACTCTCCGAGGCACTGCGCCGGCGGTGCCTCTTCCTGCACATCGGCTTCCCCGAGGAGGAGCTGGAGCGCCGGATCGTGACGCGCAGGGTGCCCGGGCTCGACGCCGCGCTCGCCGCGTCTGTGGTCCGCGTCGTGGGGGCGCTGCGGGCCATGGACCTGCGCAAGGCGCCGTCCGTGTCCGAGACGATCGACTGGGCGCGCACCCTGCTGGCGCTCGGCGCGGACCGGCTGGACGAGGGGGTCGTACGGGACAGCCTGGGGGTGCTCCTCAAGCACCAGGAGGACATCGTGCGGGCCGCGGCCAAGCTCGACCTGGACGCGGTGTGAGCCCGACGGAAGCGGCCGGGCCGCCGCCTTCGGCCGGCACGAGGCCTCCGGATGGGACGGTGGAGCGGCTCACCGGTCTGGTGGCGGCGCTGCGCGACCACGCCTTCGGGATCGGGACGGGCGAGACCGTGGACGCGGGGCACGCCCTTGAGGCGGTCGGGTTCACGGACCGCGAGCGGGTGCGGGAGGCGCTGGCGGCGACGCTGCTCCACGGGGAGCGGCAGCGGCCCGTCTTCGACCGGGTCTTCGACCTGTACTTCCCGCTCGGCGGCGACGGCGACGGCGACAGCAGCGGCGATCGGACGGCGCCCGACGGCACGGCGGCCGGGCTCGCCGAGCTGCGGGAGCGGCTGGCGGCAGCTCTCACCGCCGACGACGGGGCCGCCCTCGCGCTGCTGGCCGCCGAGGCGGTGGGCGGGTTCGGCGGCTACGGCTCCGGCCCGGAGACGGACGGCTGGTCCTCGTACCGGACACTCTCCCGCCTGCGCCCCGAGACGCTCCTCGCGCGGGTGCGGGAGGCGCTGCGGAGCGAGGAGCCCGAGTTCGCCGACCGGCTGCTCGACGACGAGATCCGGCGCCGGATCGAGGCCTTCCGCGAGCGGGTCCGGACGGAGGCGCGGCGGCGGGTCGCCGAGCGTCAGGGCCGCGACCGGGTGGCGCGGCGGGCGGTCGCGGGGACGGCGGACGGGGTGGACTTCCTGCTCGCCGGGCGGGCGCAGCTGGACGATCTGCGGCGCACGGTACGGCCGCTGGCGCGGAAGCTGGCCACCCGGCTGGCGGCCCGCCGGCGCCGGGCGGCGCGCGGCGAGATCGACCTGCGGCGGACGCTGCGCCGCTCGTTGTCGACCGGGGGCGTCCCGGTCCGTCCGGTGCTGCGGCGGCGCCGGCCGGGGCGGCCGGAGTTGGTGCTGCTCTGTGACGTGTCGGGGTCGGTGGCCGGTTTCGCGCAGTTCACGATGCTGCTGGTGCAGGCCCTGCACGACCAGTTCAGCCGGGTACGGGTCTTCGCCTTCGTCAATCGGGTCGACGAGGTGACCGGGCTGATCGCCCGGGGCGCGGCGGACCCGGCGGGGCTCGGCGACCGCATCCTCGCGGAGGCGGAGCTGACCGGCTGGCACGGGCAGAGCGACTACGGGACGGCGCTCGGGGAGTTCGCCGACCGGTACGCGGAGGCTGTCGGCCCGCGCACGGTGCTCTTCGTCCTCGGCGACGCCCGGACCAACCGCGCCGACCCCAACCTCGCGGCGCTCAAGCGGGTCGCGGACCGGGCGCGCCGGGTCCACTGGCTCAATCCCGAGCAGCCCTCGCTGTGGGGCACGGGCGACTCGGAGGCCCCGGCCTACGCCGAGATCGTGGACATGCGCCCCTGCCGCAACGCCCGCCAGCTCGGCGCGCTGATCGGCCGTCTGTTGCCGGTCTGACAGAGGTGTGCCGGTAGGGGGGTCCTACGGGGGCCGGTTGTCCCGTACAAGGGCGCCGATTAGCGTGGCCTCCATGGAACTTTTGGGAGACATGGTCGCCGGCCGACCTCTGTACGTCGTCGCCGTGAAGGAGGAGGCGCAGTTCCTCGACACCGATCTGCCCGTGCTGCTGACCGGCATGGGGAAGGTGAACGCGGCGAGCGCGCTCGCGACCGTGCTCGGCCGGGGGCCGCGGCCCTCCGGGATCGTGAACCTCGGGACCGCCGGGGCGCTGCGCCCGGGCTTCATGGGGACGCACGTCGTCGGCACCGTCCTCCAGCACGACTTCGACGGCGCGCTCCTGGCCACGCTGACCGGTGAGACGTACGGCGAGCCGCTGACCCTGCCCGACGGCGGTGACGTGGTCCTGGCCACCGGGGACGCGTTCATCGCGGACGAGGCCTCCCGGGCCCGGCTCGCGGAGCGGGCGGCGCTCGTCGACATGGAGGGCTACGCGCTGGCCACGGTCGCGCAGCTGGCCGGGGTGCCGCTGCGGATGGTCAAGCATGTCAGCGACGAGGCCGGCGACGGCGCGGCCCGCACCTGGCGCGAGTCGGTCGCCGAGTGCGCGCGGGCGCTGGCGGACTGGGCGGCGGCGAACACCCCGTACCGCGTCTGACGCCCGAAGGCCCCGACCTTTGCGGTGAGCCGCCGAGGCGGCCCCGGCGGCTCCCCGTACATGATCAGCGGTGCTGGAAGTGGACCTCCGGGTGGTCCGGGGTCGGTCCGTCGAGGACGGGCCGTGCGAGGCCCCGCAGGTGCCGGTCGAAGAAGGCGGCGACGTACGTACGGGTGACGGCGACGGCCCGGTCGGCGGGCAGCGTCGGCCCGGGCAGGCCGAAGCGGTCCTGGATCACCGGGTAGTCGGAGAAGGTGAAGTGCTCCGAACCGGCCACGGTGATCCACCGCTTCCAGCCGTCGAGCGTGGGCCACACCCGGTCCCAGCTGGTGTCCTGCCCGCCGGGGAGGTGCGTCCCGTCGTGGGTGCCGAGCATCATGAACGGCCTGCCGCGCAGGCCCTCCGCCGGCAGGTCCTCCCAGAAGGCACCGTCCATGTTGATCCCGGCGTCGATGCGCGGGTCGGCAGCCATGGCGGTGGCCGCGCTCGCCCCGCCGATCGAGTGGCCCGCCATGCCGACGCGGCGCGCGTCGATGACGCGGGCGTGGTGCCAGGCGGGGCGGGGACCGGTGAGCCGGTCCAGGACGAAGCGCATGTCGGCGGCGCGGGTGGCGGTCACCACGCTCGCGTGGACGCCTCCCTCGTCGAGCGCCGTGCAGGCGACGCAGGTGAGGGTCCGGCCGCCGGGGACGGAGATGCCGTACGACTCGTAGGCGTGGTCGACGGAGGCGACGACGTAGCCGCGCGAGGCGAGGTCCTCCGCGAGGTGGCTGAGCGTCCAGCGGGAGGCGCCGAAGCCGGGCGAGAGCAGTACGAGCGGATGGCGGCCGGGGGCGGGCCGGGCGTCGGTCGCACCGTGGGTGCGCATCCGGGCGAGCGCGTCGCCCGGGACGGCGTCGCCGACGCCGAGCGCCTCGATCAGGAGCCGTGCCTCCTCGCCGGTGGCGTACGGGGCGGGGCGCCCCGCCCCGGGCCGCGCGGCCGGGTAGTGGAGGGTGACCATCAGTTCGCGCCCGGCGGCGGTGGGCACCCAGGGGTCGGTACGGGACCGGTCGACGAGCGGCAGGACCGCGCGGCCGATGGCGTACGCCCCCGTGGGCGCGGGCAGCGCGGGCCGTGCGGTGTCCGGAGCGACGGCCGGGACCGGGGCGGTGGCGAGGGCCGGGGCGGTGGCCGTGACCGGAGCCGCGACGGAGGGGCCCGCCGTGGCGAGGGCCGCGGGTAAGGCGAGGGAGCAGGCGAGGGCGGCGGCCGCGGCCGCGCGGGTGAATCGGATCATGTGTCGCACGCTAGAGGCGGCGGCCGGGGCGGCGCGTCCTCCCACAGGCGCATGTCCGGTCAGACCGGCGGCTGACCCGCGCTAGGGCCTGTCCGACGGATCAGGGCCCCGGCCATGATCCGTCGGACAGGCCCTGGTCCGCCCTGCTCCCAACTCCCCTCCCTCGGTGGCGTGCTGACGCTCCCACCTGCCGGGACGGCCTTGACAGCGCGGAAGCCCGCCTGCCTATGGTGAGACGTTCCTTCCCGGACGGCCGGGACGTGGGGACCGGAGCCGGGGGAGGCGCACGTGCACGCGATGAACGCGTCGCCGCGCGGGCCCGTCCGGCCGGAGGCACCGCTCGTCTGCCGGCGGCACGTCGACTTCTGCCGTACCTCCTCGGCCATCTGTCCTTCCCTCAGCGCCTGAACCCGCTCCTCGTGGGTCCGCGCGTTCCGTGACGCCCCGTCGCCCGGCCGCACGCCGGCGCGCCTCCGCGCGCCCGAGTCCGTGCCCGCCGCGCGCTCCCGTCTTCCGGAAGGACTCCTCCCATGCCCCGCCCCGCCCTGCGCCTGGCCGTCGAACTCGACGGCGACGGTGCCCATCCGGCCGCCTGGCGCCGCGCCGCGCACGCCCCCGGCGAGCTGCTGTCCCCGCGGCGGCTCGCCCGGACCGCAGCCGCCGCCGAGAACGCCGGCTTCACCCTCGTCACCCTGGACGACTCGATCCTGCCGCCGGCCTCCGGCGCCGGCCCGGTCGGCCGGATCGGCGCGGTCGAACGCGCCGCCTTCGTCGCCGCCTCGACGAGCGTCGTCGGGGTCGCCCCCGTCGTCGCCACGACCTACGCCGAACCGTTCCACGTCTCCTCGCAGCTGTCCTCCCTCGACCACGTCTCGGCCGGCCGCGCCGGCTGGGTGGTCGGCGCCGAGGAGGACCCGTCCGCCGCGCGGGCCTGGGGCCGCCCTCTCGTCGAGGGTCCCGAGGCCCTGGCCCGTGAGGCCCGCGACGGCGTGCGGGTCGTCCGCGACCTGTGGGACTCGTGGGAGGACAACGCGGTCATCCGGTCCGTGGCCACGAGCCGCTACCTGGACCGCGAGCGGCTCCACGCCGTCGACTTCACCGGCGAGACCTACTCGGTGAAGGGCCCGTCCATCGTGCCGCGCCCCCCGCAGGGCCGTCCCGTGGTCCTCGCCCGCCAGGGCCTCGTCCCGGCCGAACTCACCGATGTGGCACTGGTCGGCGGGACGACCGCGAAGGAGACCGGGGCTGCGGGCGACGCGGCGAAGGCCGCCGGCGTGCCGCTGGCCTTCGCCGAGATCGAGGTGGCCCTCGACACCCCGCGCGACACGGCCCGGGAGCGGATCGCCGATCTGGAGCGGTACTCCCCCTGGGAGGAACGCCCCGGCCGGCTCCGGTACACCGGTTCCGCCGAGGGGCTGGTGGTCCTCCTGGCGGAGCTCGCCGCCTCCGTCGACGGCGTGCGGCTGCTGCCCCTGGTCCTCGACGAGGACCTGTCGGTGCTCTCCCGCCTCGTCCTGCCCGAGCTGTTCGTCCGGCGGCTCGCGACACGCCCGCTGCCGGGCACCACCCTCCGGACGTCCCTGGGCCTCCCCCGGCCCGCGAGCAGGTTCGCGACCGCCACCACTCTCGTCCGGGAGGAGACCCGATGACCCGCACCGATCCCACCGACGTCCCCCGTCCGGACGCCCGGCTCCACTTCGGCGTGTTCTTCCAGGGCGTCAACCACTGGACGATCTGGTCGGACCCGTCGAGCGGTTCGCAGATCGATCCGGCCTCGTTCCTCCGGGTGGCGCGGACCGCCGAGCGCGGCCTCTTCGACGCCTTCTTCCTCGGCGACGGGCAGCGGCTGCGCGAGTCGGAGGGCGGCATCCACGAGCTCGACGTCGCCGGTCGCCCCGACTCGATCACCCAGCTGTCGGCACTCGCCGCCGGAACCGACCGCATCGGCCTCGTCTCCACCTCCAACACCACCTACAACGAGCCGGCCGACCTGGCCCGGCGCCTCTCCGGGCTCGACCTGCTCTCCGGCGGCCGGGCCGGCTGGAACATGGTGACCACGCACAACGCCTGGACCGGGGAGAACTTCCGGCGCGGCGGATTCCTCGACCACGCCGACCGCTACACCCGCGCCGAGGAGTTCCTCTCCGTGGCGCGCGCCGTGTGGAACGGCTGGTCGGAGGAGGCGGTGGCCGCGTCCGCCGACGCGCGTTCCTGGTCGGTGCCGGGGGCGGTCGGGCGCGTACGGTCGCGCGGGGCGCACTTCGACGTCGATCTCGCCCCGACCCTGCCGCGCAGCGCCCAGGGCCACCCGGTGATCTTCCAGGCCGGGGACTCCGGTGAGGGCCGGGACTTCGGCGCCCGGAACGCGGACGTGATCTTCTCAGCGCACGGACTGGACTTCGACGACGCCCTGGGCTTCGCCGAGGACCTCCGGCGGCGGCTGCGGGCGGCCGGGCGGCCCGAGGGCGCGCTGCGGATCCTGCCGGGTACGGAGATCATCATCGGCGCGACGGAGAAGGAGGCGGAGGAGAAGGCCCGCTGGGTCCGCCTCGAACAGGTCACTCCCGCCGTGGCCCTCGGCATCGCGGGCCGCCTGTGGAACATCGACCTGTCGGGGCGGGACGCCGACGGCCCCCTGCCGGCCGAGGATCCCGTGATCGCCGAGTACACCGGAAAGTTCGGGTCGAGCAGGTTCAGGGACACGCTGGCGACGGTCGCCGAGTGGCGGGCGAAGGCGGAGGCCAACGGCTGGTCGCTGCGGGAGGCCGTGATCGAACTCGGCCCGCAGCGCGGGCACGTCGGCACCCCGGCGGGGCTCGCGGAGAAGTTCGCGCGGTTCGTCCGGTACGGCGCGGTCGACGGCTTCAACGTCTCGCCGTACCTGGTGCCGGAGGGGCTCGACGACATCGTGGACCTGCTCGTGCCCGAGCTCCAGGAGCGCGGGGTGTACCGGACCGCGTACACGGGGACGACGCTCCGCGAGCATCTGGGGCTCGCGCCGGTGGAGTGACGCGCGGGGGCGGGGTGGGGGAGTGGGGTGGGGGCGCTGCGTCCGATCGCTCCCCCACCCCACGCCCCCGCCGTACCCCGCTCCCCCTTACCCCGCTGCCCCCTTACCCCGCTGCCCCGCTCCCCCGTATCCCCGCACTCCCCGTTCGTACGGCCTCCCGGACTCAGCCGAGGGGCAGTTCCAGGAACGACGGCTCGCCCTCCGGTGAGCCGAAGGCGGTCTGCGTCCAGGTGACGGTGGCCCCGCCGTACAGCGGGTCCATGCTGTCGACGACCAGCATCAGCCGGTGGCCGTCGGGGATGTCGTACGCGGCGGCCTGGAGGTGCCAGGTCACGGTGGCGTCCTGTTCGGGCGTCAGGCCGTACACGTTGAGCGGTTCGTGGGTGATGATCCGGGCCGTCTCGTCCTCGGCGACGTCCAGGAGGTGGGCGACGAGCCCGGCCTGCGTGGACGTCGAGCGGACCGTGAGGCGCAGGCGCGGGATCCCCCGGACGCGGCGGGCCGCGCGCCCCTCCCCCTCGGACGCGCGGAGCGGCTCCGTCGTCCAGGCCACGGCGTGCCGGCGGTCGATCTTGCGGGTGTCGTAGATCTTGGGGTTGCCGCCCCACTCCGCCTGGCCCGTCTTCATGAGCGGCAGGTCCATGGCGGTGGCTTCCGTGTCGACGCCCGCGACGAACACGCGCCGCCAGCCGGACTCCTCCTGCGGGACCTGCTCCCCGCCGGCGCGCGGGACGAGCAGGCCGTCCGCGCCGCCGGCCCCGTCGCCGGTCAGACCGAACACCTCGACGCCGGTGGTGACCTCGCTCCAGTCGGCCCGGCTCTCGCGGATCGCGGGTTCGACGATCCGGTTCTCCCCGGTCGGTGCGCCGGTCCCGTCGAGGACCGGTTCGGTGAGGTAGGTGAACATCACCTGGCTGGAGACGTTCTCCCACTCCTCGACCCCGTTGTGCTCGCCCTTGAGGTGGTGGTCGAGCCAGGCGTACGCCTCCTCCATGGGGACGTTGGCCTTGCGGGGCTGCGTACCGATGAGCGCCGGGCCCTCGGGGGCGGCGTGGTCGCCGATCCAGAGGTTGAGCCGCTTGGGCACCCGCAGGCCCTCGAAGGTCGTCAGGACCTGGTTGACCGGGAAGAGGCTCTCGTGCCAGGTGTTGGAGAAGAAGGTGGGCGTCTCGTTCTCGTTGGTGAGGGGCAGATACGACTCGGGGGCGCGCTTGCGGCCCCACTTGACGACCTCGTCCAGATTCCGGGCGGCCCGGAAGTCGGCGAGGATCCGCTGGTTGTCCTCGTCGAACTTCTCCTCGACCGGACCGCCCGTGAGCGAGAGCAGCGCCTCCACGGCAGCGACGTGGCGGACCTCGTTGTCGTAGAGGCTGGTGGCGAGGTTGCCCCAGGTGCTGAGGGCGACGACGGCCGAGACGCGGCCGTCGTGGGCGGCGACGAGCTGGCTGATGCCGGAGCCGTAGGACTCTCCGAGGAATCCGATGGTGCTCGGGGCGAGGTGCTCCACCGCGAAGTCGATGACGGCCGAGCCGTCGGCCCAGTCGTGGGGCCCTGCGACGTCGACGAGGCCTTCGGAGGTGGAGGGCAGTCCGGGGAAGCCGAGGCCGCGGGGCGTGTACGCGAGGACGTGGTAGCCCCTGCGCGCCAGGCTGAGGTACGCCCAGAGGAACAGCGGCCAGCCGAAGGGGGTCCAGCCCGCGGGGACGACGACGAGCGGGTGCGGGCCCGGGCCGAGCTGCCGGAGGCTGAAGGCGGAGAGCCCGATGCCGTCGGTGGACTCGATGCGGTGGTACGCGGGCCATGCCAGGCCGCGGACCTCCTCGACGTGCGCGGCGAGTTCGGCCGGGAGCAGCGAGTCGGCGCTCGCCAGGCCGGGGGTGCCGCCGCCGAGGAGTGCGGTGGCGAGGGTCTGGCCGAGGCGGACGGCGTCGGGGTTCACGGTTCCGTCGGCGGCCCAGAGGCCGCTCCCGCTGCCGATGCCGCTTCCCGCGATGCGGGCGGTGTCGGCGGCCGTGAGGCCCACGGTGCCGTCCGGGAAGCCGGGGAAGTCTTCGGACGAGCCGGTGGTGAAGGGGTTGTCCTGGGGCACGTGCACCCGTTCCTCTCGAGTGGACTGCAGACTGTCCGCGCTGCGGACGGTCGCAAGCCTCACGTATGAGGGCCGGAGCGGCCAGAGCGCACGAACGGCGCACGTGTCGCGTAACCGTGCGGGAACGACACAAGCCGCCCCGAAGTCGATGTTTGAGTGCGCCGACGGCGGTGCGGAAAGTGGTCAGGAGGGTGATCAAACGGTGGGCCGGACGGGCTCGGGCGGCCTGCTGGGTCCGGGCCGGCCTGCGGGGCCGGGCCCGCCCACGGCCTCGGGCGGGCGTACGGGTTCGGGCCTGCGGACGACGAGGAGCGCGGCGACGTCGTCGTCGAGGCCGTCGACGCCGTACGCGGTGAGATCGCGGTGGAGGATGGCGGGCAGCTCGGCGTCCGGTTCCCGGGCCCAGCCGCGCAGCCGTAGCTCCAGCGGGTAGAAGGTACCGGCCCGGTCGCGGGTCTCGCTGACACCGTCCGTGTAGAGGAGCATGCGGTCCCCCGGGCCGAAGGGCACCTCCTCGATCCGGTGGTGGTTCTCGGCGAGGCCCGCGAGGTTGACGGGGAGGGAGGGGTCGGCGAAGGCGACCGGAGTGACCTCGGAACCGCGCTGGACCAGTGGGGCGGGGTGGCCGCAGCTGAGGAGCCGGGCGACGTCCCGGTCGTCGGGGAGTTCCACGAGGACGACGGTGGCGAAGCGTTCGGCGGCATCGGATTCGGGGTCCCAGCCGCCGTAGCGGGTCAGGCCCTCGTCGAGCGTGTCGGCGAGCGCGGCCAGGTCCGGGGCCGTGTTGACCGTGGCCCGGAAGGCGCCGAGCAGGACGGAGGCGGTCTCGACGGCTCCGAGGCCCTTGCCCTGGACGTCACCGAGCATGATCCGTACGCCTCCGGGGACCCTGACGGCCTCGTAGAAGTCGCCTCCGATACGGGCCTTGGCGGCGGCCGCGACGTACAGCAGGTGCAGGTCGAAGCGGCCGAGCCGGTCGGGCAGCGGGCGCAGGACGACCCGCTGGACGACCTCGGCGACGGCGGTCACCTCACGGAGGTCCTGCTCGTAGCGGGTGCGGACCCGGCTGACCCAGGCCGCGGCGGCGGTGACGAGGGCGAGGACCACCTCGCTCGCGAGGAGTTCGGGGACGAGGGCCTCGTCCCGGCCGAGGTGGAGGAGCGCGCGGACCACCATGGTGAGCACTCCGATACCGATGGTCCCGCGCACGCTCCAGGTGACGGCGGCGAGCGCGGGCGCCGCGACGAGGAGGCGCTCGAAGCGCTCCCGGTCGGGGGTGAAGACATCGGCGGCTGCCGTCACGGCGAGGATCAGGAAGGGCAGGGCGCGACCCAGGTTGAACTGTGTGCTCTCCGCCTTGCCGGGCGGGCGCTGGTGGCCGACGTCGGGCATTTCATGAGCGTACGCAGAATCGCCGTCGGGTCCCGGGTGTCGTCGGCCCCGGGCGTGTCCCCTCGCGCTTGCCCCGCTGGTTCACCCGGCGGTGCGCGGTGTCGGGCAGGGCGAGGGCGGCAGGGAGGGCGAGGGCCGCGGCGGCGGCGAGGACGGGCAGGACGACGCCCCGGTCCGGGACGAACCCGCCGTCCGGCACGAGGGCGATGAGCAGGGTCGCGGTCGCGACGCCGAGGGCGGGTCCGATGTTCATGGCGGTCTGCTGGAGGCCGCCGGCGACGCCCGCGTGGGCCTCGGGAGCGCGGTGCACGACGACGGAGGTCGCGGTGACCATGAGGGTGACGAAGCCCGCGCCGAGGAGGGCCGAGCCGGTCCCGACGGAGGCCGCGGAGGCCGTGGCGTCGAGCCGGGAGAGCAGCAGGACGCCGAGCGTGAGCAGGCCGGCGCCCACGGCGGCGGTGCGGCGCGGTCCGAAGCGGCGCTGGAGCGGTGCGCAGAGGGGCGCGCAGAGCACCATGAGCAGGGCGAGGGGCAGGAAGCGCAGCGCGCAGTCGAGGGGGTCGAGGCCCTGGACGTCCTGGAGGAAGTACGTCGCGACGAAGAGCGTCCCGAAGAGGGCGGCCGAGGCGGCGAGGAGCACGGCGAGTCCGGCACGGACGGGCACACTCCGCATCAGCTCCGACGGCAGGAGGGGGTGCGGGGCACGGCGCTCGTGCCGGACGAGCACGGCCCCGACGGCCAGGGCCGCGGCGAGCACGAGCACGGTGGTCCCGCTTCCGCCGGGCCGGGGCGCGTCGACGAGTCCGTGGACCAGGAGGCCGAGGGTCGCGGCGAGCAGGACGGCACCGAGCGGGTCGAGCGCGGCGAATCCGGTGGAAGGGCGCTGCCCTGCGCCGTCGGCGCGCCGTTCCGGACCGGCGAGTGCGAGCAGCCCGATGGCCAGGGTCGGCGGCACGCCGAGGAGGAAGACCGCGCGCCAGCCGTACGCGGAGACCAGCGCCCCGCCGACGAGCGGGCCCGCCGCCGCGGCGAGTCCGATGGCGGCCGTGCGCACGGCGATCGGCGTCGCGAGCCGCTCGGGCGGGAAGGCGGTGCGCAGCATGCCGAGGGTCGCGGGCTGGAGGAGCGCCCCGCACACCCCCTGGAGCACGCGGAGGGCGATCACGGTGCCGATGCCGGGGGCGAGGACGATGCCGGCGGAGGCGGCGGCGAAGCCCAGGGCGCCGACGGCGAAGACCCGGCGGTGGCCGTAGCGGTCGCCGAGCCGGCCGGCGAAGACGAGGAGGCTCGCGACGGTGACGAGATAGGCGGTGCTCGTCCACTGCACCTGTCCGACGCCGGCGTGCAGATCCCGCTGGAGGGCGGGTTGGGCGACGGTGAGGACGGTGCCGTCGAGGGCGACGACGGCGGCGCCGACGACACTGCAGGCGAGAGTGGAGGCACGACGCGAGGCCGGGGCGGTCACGGGGCGGCCCCGACGGGCCCGAGGTGGGCGTCGAGGACTGCGGCGAGGAGCGGGGCGGGGTCGGTGCCGCCGGTGGCGAGCCGCAGGCTGCCCCAGTGCCAGAGCTGGGCGATGCCGTGGAGATTGGCCCAGAGCGCGCCCGCACGCAGAGCGGCGTCGGCGGGCGGCGCCTCGCCTGGACTCGGAGGCGTGTCGCCGGGCGGAGGCACGTCGGCGGGCGGCGCCTCGCCGGCGCTCCGGGGTGTGTCGCCGGGCGAGGCCGCGCCCGGTCCGGGGTCCGTGGCGCGGGCGACGAGCGCCGTGAGGTGGGCGAAGAGCGGCAGGCTCGTCTCGCGCAGCCCGAGCCGGCCGCTGTCGAGCAGGTCGTGGCGGAACATCAGCTCGTACATGCCGCGTCGGGTCTCCGCGTACGAGAGGTAGACACGGGCGAGGATCGTGATCCGTTCGCGTGGTCCCGCGTCCTCCCGGTCCTCCTCGGCGAGGCGGCCGGCCAGTTCGTGGAAGCCCTGGCGGGCGATGGCCGACAGCAGGTCCAGATGGGTCGGGAAGTATCGGCGGGGCGCCCCGTGGGACACACCGGCCCTTCTGGCGATCTCGCGCAGGGAGAGGGCCTGCGCGCCTTCGGCGTTCACGAGCTCGACGCCCGCGCGGACGAGCCGTCCGCGCAGTCCGTCCTCCTGCTCGTCGTGTCCTTCGTTCTCCTCGAGCTGCATAGACACTGTCTACCAAGATCGAGTAGACAGTGTCTACCTGCCCTCACGTGCTGTTCGGTTACACTGAGGGACAGCGAAGGGGAGTAGCCCCGCGAACCGGTCGTCGACACACTGGAACCCCCGGGTTCCCGGTGACCGGGTCCACGTACGGCGTGTACGACGTGGACGGGCGAGACCTTCGGCCAGGCAGTCAACCGCGTCCGCGTCCCCGTGGGCGTGGTCCGTCATGCCGGGCCGAGTGGTCGTCCCGTCGCCTTGAGGTGCGGAGCCCACGGGCCCGGATCGAGCAGAGAGCCCCGGTATGCACCTCGACCCCTTGGCGATCGTCACCGCCTTCGGGCTGATCTTTCTCGCCGAGCTTCCCGACAAGACGATGTTCGCGTCCCTCGCCATGGGCACGCGCATGCGTCCGCTGTACGTCTGGATCGGCACCTCGACCGCTTTCCTGGCGCATGTCGCCATCGCCGTGGGAGCCGGCAGCCTGCTCGGGCTGCTCCCCGGCTGGATCGTCAAGCTGGTCTCGGCCCTGTTGTTCGCCTTCGGCGCCTTCATGCTGCTGCGCGGCGGGGGCGACGACGAGGACGGCGACGAGGGCGGCCGGACGGTGACCGGCTTCTGGCCCGTCTTCTCGACCGCCTTCATGGCCGTCTTCATCAGCGAGTGGGGCGACCTCACCCAGATCACCACCGCCAACCTCGCCGCCACCAACGGCACCTGGTCGACGGCCATCGGCTCGCTCGCCGCCCTGATGAGCGTCTCCGCCCTCGCCCTGGTCGCGGGCCGCTTCATCGCCAAGCGCGTACCGCTCAAGACCGTGCAACGCGTCGGCGGCGTGTGCATGGCGGGCCTCGCGATCTGGTCACTCGTCGAGGTCTTCACCGGCTGACGCCCCTCGGCTCACAGCCGCCCCTCCCACACCGCGCACCCCCCGTCCCGTACCGGCCGGAGGGTGTGCGGCGTTCCTGTACCCGGTGCGCGCCGAGCGCCGTTCACGCCCCTGGGTGACAGTCTGGTGAGGCACTGCCCCACGGTCAGGGCGCAAGCCGTACGGGAGGGAGTCCCCGTTGAGCACGGAGCCGGACGCGACACACGACGAACTGGACGAGCGGGCGGCGAAGGTGGCGGATCGGGTGGTCGCCTGGCGGCGCCATCTGCACCGGCACCCGGAGCTGTCGAACCGGGAGGTGAACACGGCCCGGCTGGTGGCGGACGAGCTGCGCGCGCTCGGCCTCGACGAGGTGCGGACGGGCATCGCGGGACACGGTGTCGTGGGCGTCCTGCGCGGGGCGGGCGCGGAGCCGGGCGGCCGTGTCGTGGCGCTCCGGGCGGACATGGACGCGCTGCCGGTCAAGGACCTGTGCGGGGCGGAGTTCGCCGCCGACGTCGTGGACGCCGGCTATCCGGGCGGCCCGTTCCCCGTCTCGCACGCCTGCGGCCACGACTGCCACACGGCGATGGCGCTCGGTGCCGCGGCGGTGCTCGCCGGGGTCCGGGACCGCCTCCCCGGCACCGTGCTCTTCGTCTTCCAGCCCGCCGAGGAGGGCCCACCGGTCACCGAGGAGGGCGGGGCGCGGGCGATGGTCGAGGCGGGCGCCTTCGCCGACCCGGTGCCGACGATGACCTTCGGCCTGCACGTGACGCCCTTTCCGAAGGGTCACGTGGGCTACCGGATCGGCAATCAGTACGCCGCGTCCGCGCTCGTCCGTGTCGTCGTGACCGGGAAGCAGACCCACGGCTCCACTCCCTGGGAGGGCGTCGATCCGATGCCGGCCGTGGGGGCGGTCCTGACGGGTGTGGGCCAGCTGTACCGGCAGGTCTCGGCCTTCGCGCCCGTCACGGTCTCCATCGGGCACGTGGAGGACGTCGGCCGGTTCAACATCATCGGGCAGACGGTGACGCTGTGGGGCACGGTCCGGTGCGCCGTCGAGTCGGACATGGCCGAGGTCCAGGGGCGGCTGACGACGCTCGTGGAGCACTCGGCGGCGGCATACGGGGCGACGGCCTCGGTGGAGTACCTCCAGCCCGTTCCACCCGTGCACAACAGCCGGCCTTGGGTCGAGTCGGCGCTGCCGACCTTCCGCCGGGTCGTGGGTGAGGACCGGGTCGTGGAGACCGGGGGCACGCTCGGGTACGACGACGTCTCCGAGTTCGTACGCCGCTTCGGCGGCCTGTACGTGACGCTCGGGGTCCAGGACGCGGCCCTCGACCCCTCGGGCAGGCCGGTGCCGGTGCCGGGCGGGCGCGGGATCGCCACCAACCACCATCCGCACTTCTACGCGGACGACGACACCCTCGTCACCGGTGTCCGGCTCCACGCGCACGTGGCGTACGACCATCTGACGGGGGCTCTGGCTGCGGCCACGCCCGAGGACTCAGGGGCGTGACGCGCCGACCGCCTCGACGAAGGCCCTGAGCAGCGCGGAGTCCGCGGCCGTGGGCCAGACCAGCCCGTACTCGATGGGCGGGGCGTCCCGCAGGGGAACGTAGGCGATGCCGGGGCGCGGGTGGTAGCGGGCGCCGAGCGCCGCACCGGTTGCGACGCCCCGCCCGGCGCCCACATGGGAGAGGACCTCCTGCCAGGTCGCGGCGGAGGGCCCCCGGCCGACGGGGGCGCCCGACGGAGTGCGGCGGGGGAAGTGGTGGTCCCGCCAGTAGCGGGGGCTCGCGCCCTCGGGGGCGATCATGGCCAGCCCCGCGAGGTCCTCCAGACCGAGGGACTCCCGGCCCGCCAGCGGATGCCCTGCGGGCAGGAGCAGGACCCGGTCCTCGGTGACGACGACGGGGCCGGTGGTGAGGTCCGGCTCGCGGACCGGGAACGCGACGAACTGCACGTCGAGTGTGCCGTCCCGGAGCGGTGCGGAGCCGCCGTCGAGCGGGACCTCGCGGACCGTGATCTCACAGCCGGGGTGGCGGGCGATCAGCGTGTCGGCGGCGGCCGTGAGCAGTTCGCCGCCCCAGGGCGTGGCGAAGCCGGTCCGCAGTCTGCCGTGGACGCCCCGACCGGCCTCGGTGGCGCGTTCGAGCGCGGCGCGCAGCTGCCGGTAGGCGGGCAGCGCGTCCTCGTACAGGCGTCGGCCGACGGGGGTGAGCCGGACGCTGCGGCTGGTGCGGGCGAAGAGCGGGGCGCCGACGCGGCGCTCCAGCTTCTTGACGGTCTGGCTGATCCGGCCGGTGGAGACGCCGAGGCGCTCGGCGGTGCGCCCGAAGTGGAGCTCCTCGGCGAGCGTCAGGAACGCCTCCAGCTCGTACCGTTCGAACATCGGACCTCCTCCGGGCTTCATCCGATCGTTGAGTGTGGCTCAACGCCGCTTTGATGATCGCATCTTGTTTCGACGGGGTGGCGGCGAGGAGCCTGAAGGCGTCGCCCCCCCCGTACGGAAGAGAGTCCGTGGAACCGAGCCCCGCCGCCGTACCTCCCGCGCCCGTGCCCCCGGCCGGGCCTCCCGCCCCGAACGTGAACGTCCTGCTCTTCGCCGTCGCCGGTGCCGTCACCGTCGCCAACATCTACTTCCCGCAACCCCTCCTGGCCGCCGTCGCACGGGGCCTGGAGGCCTCGGAGCGAACAGCGGGGCTGATCGCCTCGGCGGCCCAGATCGGGTACGCGCTCGGCATCCTGCTGCTCGTGCCGCTCGCCGACACCGCGCGGCTGCGCCGGCTCACCTCGGTGCTGCTCGCGCTGACCACCGCCTCGCTGCTCGTCGCCGCCGCGGCGCCCGACGTGGTCACCCTGACGCTCGCCACACTGGCCCTCTCCACCACGACCGTGCTCCCGCAGATCCTCACCCCGGTGGCGGCGGTGCTCGCGGGTCCGGGACGGCGGGGCAGGGTGGTGGGGCTCGTCGGTCTCGGCCTCACGCTCGGTTCGACACTGTCCCGTACGGTCTCGGGCGCGGTGACCGACGCGAGCGGGAGCTGGCGCGCGGCCTACGTGGTCGCCGCGGCGGCGACGGCCGCACTGCTGTGGGTCCTGCCCCGGCGGCTGCCGCGGCGGATGGGCGAGCCGTCGGACACGCGGCCGGCGGGCCGTCGCCGCTCCTCGTACCTCCGGCTCCTGGCCGGGCTGCCGGGACTCCTCGCCGCCCATCGGGAGCTGCGGATCTCGGCGCTGCTCGGGGCGTGCGTCTTCGCCGCCTTCAGCGTCTTCTGGTCCGTGCTCGCGTTCCATCTGGCGGCCCCGCCCCTCGGGTACGGGCCGGGCGCCGCCGGGCTCTTCGGGCTGCTGACCCTGCCGGCGGCGCTCCTCTCGGCCGTGGCCGGTCCGGCGGCCGACCGGTACGGGGCGCGGGCGGTGAACACCTGGGGGCTGGCGGCCGCGGGGCTCGGCCTGGGGGTGGCGGGGTCCGCCCCGTACTCCCCCGTGGCGCTCGTGGCCGGGGCCAATCTGCTGGTCATCGGGGTCAGCTCGTGCCAGGTGGCGAGTCAGGCCCGGATCTTCGCGATCGGCCAGGCGGTGGCGGCCCGGGTGAACACCGTCTTCATGCTGGCGACGTTCGGCGGCGGGGCGCTCGGCTCGCTCGCCGGCTCCTGGCTGTACACGGCGTACGGCTGGTCCGCCGCCCTCCTGGCGGCGGGGGCCTGCGTCGCGGTCGCCGGTCTCGTGGTGACGGTCGTGGCGCGACCGGCGGTCCCGACTTGCGGCCCGGACACCACGCGGGAGGCTGGGGGTATCCGCCCGAGCACCTCGCAGGAGAGAACCCCGCAGGGAGAGACATGATCCTGGACCTCACCGCGCTCGCCGACGAGCACCTGGCCGCTGCCCGCACGGCGCCGCACGGGCGCAGCGCCCATCTGGTCATGCACGACGGAGTACTCCGGCAGACCGTCATCGCCCTGACGTCGGGCACGTCCCTGGACGAGCACAACGCGCCACCGGCCGCGAGCCTCCAGGTCCTGAGGGGCCGGGTGAAGCTGACGGCGGCCGGCTGGGCGGAGGAGCTCCCGGCGGCGGCGCTGCGGATGATCCCCAAGGAACGGCACGGACTGACGGCCGTGGAGGATGCGGTGGTCCTGCTGACCGCCGTGAACGACTGAACGACTGAACGACGGCGCGATCGTGTGACTACGCGACTGGGCGACGGGAGCCTCGCTTCGTGGACCGGGACACGCCGGTGACCCTCACCGTCGACCACAGGTTGAGCCTTGCGACCGGGCCCGGAGTCGGGTCCGGCACACGGAGCGGGCAGGTGAGGGTTCGGATCCGCTGCTAACGTGCGCGAATGCACCCTTTGTCCCGTCTTGATGTGCGTGGTCTGGCCCGGCGGGCTGCCGCGCTGCGACCCCGGCGGCGGGTGAAGACCCTGACCGTGCCGGAGGCCGAGGGCGCCGGCCGTGAGTGGTTGCGGGACCTCGCCGCGCTGCTGTGCGAACTCGGCGCCGAGCTGCTGCGCGCCGGGGACCGGACCGCCGAGGTCGAGCGGGTGCTGCACGACGTGGCCGCCCGCTACGGCATGCGGGTGCAGAGCTTCGTGGTCCCCACGGGACTGTTCGTCCGGGTCGGCGGTGGACCCGACGGCCGGGGCGGCGAGCTCGACTTCACCCCCGTCGAGGGACCGGACCTGCGGCTCGACCAGGTGGAGGCGCTCCAGTCGCTGGTCGAGCGGATGCGTTCGGGGCAGGTGCCGTTCGAGGAGGCGCGGCGCGCGCTGCGGGAAGTCCGGACGCAGCCGGAGCGGTTCAGCCCGGCCGCCACGGTCCTCGGCTACATCCTTCTGACCGTCGGCCTGGGCGCCATGCGGCACGCGACCGTCCCCGCCGTCATCGGGTACGGGGTCCTGGGGGCGGGTGTCGGTCTGCTGCGCCTGTTCGGCGACCGGCTCCCGGCGGCCCGTACCGCTCTGCCGGTCGTGGCGGCGATCCTGGTCACGGCGGCCGCGCAGCAGTGGGCCGGCCCGCTGCTGCACGAGGCGCCGACGGTGCTCTACATCCCCCCGCTGATCGCCTTCCTGCCGGGCTCCGCACTCACCCTGGGCGCCATCGAACTCGCGACCGGGGCCGCCCTGTCGGGCATCTCGCGCCTCGCCGGGGCCGCGAACGTCCTCCTGCTCCTGGCCATCGGCATCCTGGTCGGCACCGAGCTGGTGGACCCCCGCCCGCCGGGCGGCCCCGCTGCACCCGCCCTCGGCCTCTGGGCACCGTGGGTCGGCGTGCTGCTCCTCGGCTTCGGCTTCCTGCTGTACTTCTCCGCCCCGCCGCGCGTCACGGGCTGGCTCCTGGGCGCGCTGCTCACCGAACGGCTCGTGCAGTCGGTGGCCTCGGAGTTCGCCGGGGTGACGTTCGGCGCCTTCGCGGCGGGGATGCTGCTGCCGCCGATGGCCAAGTGGATCGCCCGCCGCTCGCACACCCCGGACCAGGTGGTGTTCCTGCCCTGCTTCTGGCTGCTCGTACCCGGCGCGGTCGGCCTCACCAGCATCTCGGAGATCATCGTCGCGGGCGACACCCCTGGCGGCCTCGACAGCATGGTCGGCATGGTGATCACCGTGGCCTCGATCGCCATGGGCGTCCTCGTCGGCGCCGGACTCCAGCGGCGCCCCCGGCTGATGCTCGGCACACCGGCCCCGCCGGACTCGCCCACCCCGGACGTCACGGCGGAGTCGGGGGTCCCGGGGTCGCCGGGGTCTCCGGGGTCTCCGGGGTCTCCGGGGTCTCCGGGGTCTCCGGGGTCTCCGGGGTCTCCGGGGTCTCCGGGGTCTCCGGGAAACATGTAGGTCACGCGCGAAGTCCTCGGCCGGGCCGTGTCAGCGGGGCGACTTCTCCCATTCGAGCGTCACCCGCAGGCTGGCGTTCGCGCTGCCCTGGACGACGAGGGCGGTGAGCTTGCCCGCGTCCAGACCGAGCTGGCAGCCGAACTCGACGGTCGCCCGGTCGGGGGCCGCCCGGTCGAGCGCCTCGCCGATCTGTCCGGCGAAGGAGGCGAGCGCCCCGGTGACCGCGGAGAGGTCCGGCAGCCGGTCGCCGAACCCTTCGAGCTCGCTGTCGGGGCCGAGCCGCCGAGCTTCCACGAAGAGGGTCGCGTCCCCGACCTCGACCTTGGTGACGTCCGACATCGAAGCTCCCTGGACTGGCTGCCTGACGGAACGTCAGTATCACCGAGAGGTACGGGACGGGGGGCGTCCGACGGGCACTCGGCGTGGCGCGGGCCCGTCGGCGTACGGATCAGAGCGCGGGGCGCAGAGAGCCCTCCGCTGCCGGGGCCGGGCCGGCCGCGGCCCGGCCTGTGAGGGCGCTGCCGCGCCGCCACTCCGCCCAGCTGAGGTTCCAGTCCCCGAAGCCGTTGCCGAACGGGGTCATCGGCTCCCCGTAGCCGTTGACGACCCGGACGATGTCGCCCTCGCGGACCGTGCGGAACAGCCAGGCGGCGTCCTCCGTGCTCATCCCGGTACAGCCGTGGCTGACGTTCTCGTTGCCCTGCGCGTCGAGCGACCAGGGCGCGGCGTGCAGGTACTCGCCGCTCCACGTCACCCGGGTGGCCCAACGGACCTTGAGGTCGTAGAAGTCGCGGCTGCCGCGAGCGATGCCGATCGAGTCGCCCCGCATGCGGACGAGCGGCTCCTTGCCGAGGACGACCTTGATGCCACCCCGGGTCCGGTACCCGGCCTTCCCGGTGGTGACCGGGATGGTGCGGACCGCCCGGCCGTCACGGAAGACGGTCATCTCGAGGGCCGCCACGTCGGTGACGGCCTCGACGCGCTCTCCGGTGGTGACAGTGAGCGGGCGGGACCGGCCGCCGTGGAGGGCGCTGCCGACGCGGAGCCCGTCGAGGCCGCTGTGGACGCGGATGGTGGCGCGGGCGGGCCAGTAGTCACGGGGCCGGTAGTGGAGGGTGGTGGAGTCGACCCAGTGCCAGGCGCCCTCGACCCTCGGTTCGCTGCGGACCTGGAGGGCGCGCTCCACCCGGCGGCGGGAGCCGGGCTCGTCCGCCGGTACGGGGCGGCTGAGTTCGGCGGTGATCGGCCGGCCGACGCCGTACGTCCCGCCGTCCTCCGGCCCGAAGGTGACGGTGAGCCGCTCTCCGGGAGGCGCGGCGGCGGTGCGGAAGTCGAGCCGGGCGACGTGCCGCCGGGGCGCCTCGGGCCGGGCTCCGCCGTCGGACCGTTCGACGACGAGGCGGGCCGTGTAGCGACCTCCGGCAGGCAGGGCGGTGGTGCTCGTCCAGCGGGTGCCGTCCGCGCTCGGTGCTCCGGCGACCCGGCGGCCTCGTCGGTCGGTCACGGTGACGTCGGCTAGCCGGCCGGGGCTGCGGAGCAGCAGCGAGACGGGCCCTGTGGCCTGTGCCCCGAGCATGAAGGGCTGCCCCGTGAGGGTGCGTCCCGCGGAGGTGAGGCCTGCACTCAGGGCCACTGTGTGGCGGGGCGCGGAACACAGGACGCCGGTGTCGCAGCCGTCCACCGAGACCACGGCGGTGGAGTCCGTCGCCCCGGCCGGAAGCGTGTCCGGGTCGGCGGGCGACTGGGCCACCGTACCGACGAGGACGGCTCCGACGGTCAGGGACAGCGCTCCCCACACCCGTACGTATCTGCGTGACGGCACGTCGGACACCCTCCCTTTCCGGACGACGGCGACGTCGGCGGGTGTCGCCGACCGCAGCATCAAAACGGATGAAAGGAGGAAAAGATGATCAAGGCGCCGGGCGTGGCGGCGGAGTGGGGACGGAGACGACTCGAATGGGCCAGCGCGCGTCGGGCGCAGGTCAGCGGGGCGGCTCGGGGAGTTCCTCGCCGGTCTCCAGGAGGGACTTGAGGCTGGAGATCAGCGCGGGCCAGCCCTCTCCGATCAGCCCTCGCATGATGCCGTCGGGCTCCAGGTCGCCGTGGGTGACGGTGAGCTTGACGGTGTCGCCCGAGGGCTCGATGTCGAAGGTCGCCCGCGACCGGCGCTCCCGGGTCAGCGGCGCGTACACCTCCCGGTCGAGGCCGACGGCCTCCGCCCACGCCGGGGTGAAGGTGTGCCAGGTGTACGAGAGGAGGCGGCCGGGCTCGGCGGCGAGGACGACCTGCTCGGGGTCGACCGTCCTGCGCCCGGCCTCGTCCCACACCATCGTGGCACCGGGGGTCCACTCCGACTCGAAGGCCACGCCCCAGTAGCGGCGGGTGAGCTCAGGTTCGGTGAGTGCCTTCCAGAGCTCGTCGGGAGTGGTCCGGATATAGGTGGTGTAGACGAACGTGTCGCTGCACATCGCGCTGCCCCTCGGATCTACGCCCCCGTGGCCTTCTCCCTCCACCCTAGGCAGGCGCGGGAGCGACGTGCCAGCGAAGCGCCGCCGGGGCGCGTGACCGGCCCCGGCCCGCCGGTCCTGCGGTCCTTGAATAGGTGCGGAGGAAACTATTCAACGTGCTGCTAGTTTGTCCGGATGTCCCTCAAGCACGCCGTCCTCGCAGCTCTCCTGGAGGGCGAGGCCTCCGGATACGACCTGGCCAAGATCTTCGACGTGTCCGTCGCCAACTTCTGGGCCGCCACCCCGCAGCAGCTCTATCGCGAGCTGGAGCGGCTCGCCGAGGCCGGGCTCATCGCGGCGCGTGTGGTGGAGCAGGAACGGCGTCCGAACAAGCGGATGTTCAGTCTCACGGAGCCGGGGCGGCGCGATCTGTACGCCTACACGTCGACGCCTCCGCGCCCCAGCGCCATCCGTGACGAGCTGATGGTCCAGGTGCAGGCCTGCGACGAGGGCGACACGGAGGCCGTCCGGGCTTTCGTGGCCGAGCGGATGGAGACGGCCCGGACCAAGCTGGCCCGATACGACCGGCTGCGGGAGCGGATGCTCGACGGGCGGGACGAGGAGACGTATCTCCGCGAGACGGATCGGGTCGGCCCGTATCTCACGCTCATGCGCGGCCGGTTCTTCGAGGAGGAGACCCTGCGCTGGGGGGAGCGGACCCTCACCGTGCTCGACGGGCGCGCGGCGGCGCAGGGCGGCGTGCCGGAGCCTGCCCGCTGAGGCCGGCGGCGGGGGTTACGGGATTCCCCTACTCTGCGGTAACGTCACCGGCCGGCCACCGGAGGCGCCGGGGGTCGCGTACGGACGGATCGGGGACGGACCGCCATGAACGTCGGTGACCTTGTCGAGGACTTCACCCTTCCGGATGAAACCGGCACCCCGCGCTCCCTCTCCGGGCTGCTGGGCGAGGGGCCGGTTGTCCTCTTCTTCTACCCGGCGGCGATGACCCCTGGCTGCACTGCCGAGGCCTGCCACTTCCGCGATCTCACCGCCGAGTTCCGCGCCGTCGGCGCGCTGCCCGTGGGCATCAGCACCGACGGGGTGGACCGCCAGCTGGAATTCGCGGAGCGTCACTCCCTCGGCTATCCCCTGCTGTCGGATCCGGACGGAACCGTGCGGGACCGGTTCGGCGTGAAGCGGGGCTTCTCGCTCGCGCCGACGAAGCGGATCACGTTCGTGATCGGCCAGGACCGGCGCGTGCGGGAGGTCGTGCGCAGCGAACTCCGCATGAGCGCGCACGCGGACCGGGCGCTGTCCGCTCTGCGGCGCGGCTGAAGTTCGACGCGTCCGAAGCGCCGGAGCAGAGGCGCCTGCGCCCTTCGGCCGCTCAGACTCCGAGGATCTTGGCCTTGGCCGCCGCGAACTCCTCGGGGGTGAGCAGGCCTTGCCGGGCCAGTTCACCGAGCCGGGCCAGCTGGTCGTTAGGCCGCACCGCCCACGAGGGCGCCGCGCAGCAGGGGTGCTTCCCGGGGGCGGACGACCGGACGGGCGAGGGGACGGCGTCGCATGAACACCGGTCAGCCCCTTCCGGCCACGGCGGCCATGGCTTCGCGGTGCGCGTCCATCGCCTGCTCCACGTGGTCGGGCGGGATGCGCACGGTTCCGGAGATCCGGCCGCCGGCCTCGCGGATCGCCTCCGTCGCGCGGGCGGCCCGGACGTGTTCGACGAGCAGCATCAGCGCGCAGGAACCCGGTGCGAGGGTCTCGGCCGCCTCGGCCGCGTCCTCGGGGCCGAGGCGATCAGCCGGACCTGACCCGCTCTGCGCAGGTCCGCGACGGCCGTCACCCCGGCACCTTCAACCGCTCCCCCGGGAAGGCGAGCACGACACATTCCACCGGCCCCATGGCGCTCCGTTGCTCTTGCGGCACTCGGCCACCATCCGAACACGCGGTGGAGCGGGCCGCACGCCGGGCCGCCACGACATGCGGGGGCGCGGCGCCTGCACGAGACTCACTCGTACGCCGGGCCTCCACGGCCCGTGCGGGAACGGAGTGCGCAGGAATGGACGACTACCCCCTCCTCAACGTCTTCTGGACCATGCTGTGGTTCTTCCTCTGGATCATGTGGCTCTTCCTGCTCTTCAAGGTGATCACCGACATCTTCCGCGACCACGACCTCGGTGGCTGGGGCAAGGCAGGCTGGCTGATCTTCTGCATCCTGCTGCCCTACCTCGGCGTGCTGGTGTACGTCATCGCCCGCGGCAAGAGCATGGGGCAGCGTGACATCAAGCAGGCCAAGGACTCCGAGGCCGCGTTCCAGGAGTACATCCGCAAGACGGCGGGAACGGCGCCGGGCGGCGGCGCCACCGACGAGCTGGCGCGGCTCGCGGATCTGAAGGAGAAGGGCGCCATCACGGCCGAGGAGTTCGAGAAGGCAAAGGCCAAGGTTCTGGCCTGAGGGCAGGTCCGGCCCGGGCAAGGCGGGGCCGGAGAAGGGCGGCGTGCGGGCCACGGGCTCGCACGCCGCCCCCTTAATGCGTATGCGGAATACCGCTTTGATAGTGTCGGATCGTGAGGCTGACGAAGTTCACCGACCTGGCGCTCCGTGCCGTGATGCGCCTGGCGGTCATCGCGCAGGACGAGTCCGTCACCACGCGCGAGGTGGCGGAGTCGATGGACGTGCCCTACGCCCACATGGCGAAGGTCGTCACCCGGCTCCAGCACCTCGGTGTGGTCGAGGCGCGGCGCGGCCGTGGCGGCGGCCTCGTCCTGACGGAGCTGGGCCGACGCTCTTCGGTGGGTTGGCTGACCCGCACCCTGGAGGGCGAGGAAGAGGTCGTCGGCTGCGAGGGCGACCCTCCGTGCCCGCTGCGCACGGGCTGCCGGCTGCGAGGGGCCCTGCGCGAGGCGCAGGAGGCGTTCTACCGGGTGCTCGACCCGCTGACCGTGGCGGAGCTCGTCGCCTCACCGACAGGGCCGCTGCTCCTCTCCCTCACTCCTCGCCCCTCCGCCTGAACCACGCACGCTCCTCCCCTCGGAGCAGGCATGGCTTTTAATACGCAGATCATCTACCAGAATGAGAGTTCCCATGCTGTCCGAGCAGGCCACCCCGGTCATCCGCGCCACCCTGCCCGCCGTCGGCGGCGCGCTCGACGAGATCACCGAGCGCTTCTACGCACGGCTCTTCGCCGCCCACCCCGAGCTGCTCCGCGACCTGTTCAACCGGGGGAACCAGGTCAACGGCGAGCAGCGGAAGGCGCTGGCGGGGTCCATAGCCGCCTTCGCGGTCGCGCTGCTCGACCACCCGGACAGCCGCCCGGACGCCATGCTCTCCCGCATCGCGCACAAGCACGCCTCGCTCGGCGTCACCGCCGAGCAGTACAAGACGGTGCACGAGCACCTCTTCGCCGCGATCGTCGAGGTCCTCGGCGGCGCGGTCACCCCCGAGGTCGCCCAGGCCTGGGACGAGGTGTACTGGCTGATGGCCAACGCGCTCATCGCCGTGGAGGCCCGGCTCTACCAGGAGACCGGCGTCCCCGAGGGCGAGGTCTGGCGACCGATGGAGATCGCCGAGCGCCGCGAGGAGACGGCCGACACCGTGTCCTTCGTCCTGCGCCACCCCGACGGTTCCCCGACCTCAGCGTTCCGGCCGGGTCAGTACGTGAGCGTGCAGGTCACCCTGCCCGACGGCGCCCGGCAGATCCGCCAGTACAGCCTCTCCGCCGCTCCCGGACACCCGCAGTGGCGGATCACGGTCAAGCGGGTCGACGGCGACCCGGCGGGCGAGGTCTCGTCCTGGCTGCACGCCCACGCCCGCGTCGGCGACACCGTGGAGGTGTCGGCCCCCTTCGGCGACCTGGTCCTGCCCGAGGGCGACGGACCGCTGCTGCTCGCCTCCGCCGGCATCGGCAGCACCCCGATGCTGGCGATGCTCGACCACCTCGCCGCCACCGGATCGACCCGCCCGGTCGTGGTCGCGCACGCGGACCGCTCCCCCGCGTCCCACGCCCACGCCGCCGAACTGCACCGTCTCGTCGAGGCACTGCCTGGAGCGGCCCTGCACCTCTGGTACGAAGAGCCGGGCGAGGCCTCGGCGGCGCTGCGCGGCCGCGCCGACGTCACCGCGCTCGACCTCCCCGAGGGCACGACGGCGTACCTCTGCGGCCCGCTGCCGTTCCTCCGCACCGTGCGCGGCGACCTCCTGGCCCGCGGGACGGCCGCGGCCGACATCCACTACGAGGTCTTCGGCCCCGACCTGTGGCTCGGCGCCGAGAACTGACACCCCCTCCTGAAGGCCCACCCCGAAGCACCCCGCCTTGGAAGCCTCCACCCTGAAGGCCCCCGCCCTGGAGGCCTTCATCGGCACCTCCACCTTCGATAGCCAAGCGGCATGGCATTCATGCTGCGGATACTGCATAGTGAGGGCCCGTATCGGCCTCGCAATCAGCGGGTACGGAGTGAATGGACGGAAGCGATGGGATCGTTCGGATCGGTCGGTGGCGACCGGGACACGGGGCGGCGCCCGGTGCGCGGGATCGCGCTCGACATCGGCAGCTCGCGGACCCGGGCGTGGTCCCCGGGGGCGGGTGTCTTCGCGGACGTGCCGAGCGGTCCCGTACGGCGTGGCCGGGTGACCGACGCGGACTTCCACCTCCGACTGCTGCGCCGGCTGACCGCCGCCGCTCCAGGCGACGGCGGACACGACACCGTCGTGATGCTGACCCACCCGGTGCTCGCCGCCCCGGCGGAGCGGGAGGCAGCCCGCCGGGTCGTGGACGGACTCGGCCCGGCGCGGGTCATCGCCGTGGACAGCGCCCGCGCCGCCGCGGCCTATGCCGCCCCTCCCGGCGGTGGGCCCCTGCTCGTGGTCGACCTCGGCGCCCAGCTGACCGAGGTGACGCTCGTCGTCGACGGCCTGGTGGAGGACGCACGGCTGGCAGAGGTCGGTGTCGACGACGTGCCGGAGTCGGGACGGCTGCCCGACACGATCGCCGGGACGGCTGCCGACCTGGTCAGCGACCTGTGGCGGCACGACAGCACGGGCGCCGTCCGCGGCGCGCTGCGCCGCGGAGTCCTGGTGACCGGCGGAGGCGCGCACCGCATGGACGTGACGGGTCGCCTGGCGCACCTCCTCCGGGCCCGCCTGCGGCTGGCGAGCGACCCGTCGACGAGCGTCGTCCGCGGCGCGGGACTGATGCTGGCCTCCGCCCTGCGCCACCCGGGCGGCCCCCTCGGCCGCGACTGATCCTTTCGAAGGTCAGCAGCCGGTCGACCAGATGTGGGAGTCGCCCCGGTCGTTGGCGGCGCCGTTGTAGCCGACCTCCTGCCCTGGGGCGAGGCAGATGGTCATACCGCCTCCCTGCCAGGCGCTCTCGTAGACCTTGACGTGGTCCTTGATGCCGGGTCCCGAGATGCCGTGGTTGGCCCAGGAGGAGTCGGTGTCGGAGATCCAGCTCTCCCACCAGCCGTCGTCTCCGCTCCAGTTGGCACGCTGGCCGCCGAAGTTCGAGTCCTGCCAGACGCAGAACTCCCCGCTGGGACATTCGGCGGCGCCTGCCGAGGCGGCGAGGGTGAGGCCGGCGGTGACGGCGAGCAGTGCCGCCGCGGAGAGGGCGAGGATGCGCTTCACGAGTGTTCGTGGCCTTTCTGCGGTTGGGTGGGTGCGGGCAGTTCGACTGCCCGCCGCAGTGCGCGGTCGCGCAGCTGCCGGTATGCGGTGAGCTGGTCGCGGTGCAGGGTCCGGACCACGACCAGCTCGACGGCCTCCAGTCGGGCGCGAACGTCGTCGAGTCCGCTCTCCTTGGCGCAGCGGGCGGCGACGGCGGGGTCGGGAGCGGCGGGCCG
Source organism: Streptomyces venezuelae (assembly GCF_008642375.1). Classification (NCBI taxonomy): domain Bacteria; kingdom Bacillati; phylum Actinomycetota; class Actinomycetes; order Kitasatosporales; family Streptomycetaceae; genus Streptomyces; species Streptomyces venezuelae. Next base: position 497,010 of record NZ_CP029194.1, read on the forward strand.
GGGTCGGTCGGCCGGGGTGGCGCACCGGGTCCAGCGGGCGAGCGCCTCCTGATGGGCGGGGTCGTCGCGCATGCGGGCCTGGGCCTCGGCGCGAAGGTTGCCGACGGTGACCTGAGCCCGGAACCAGCGGCGGGCGTCGCCGTAGAGCCGGGCTCGCGCGGCGGCGAGGCAGCCGTCCTCGTGGGCGGTGACGGTGGCGCCCGTGGCGAGCGTGACGGAGAGCTCGCGGGGCCCCGCCCCGAAGAGCGCAGCCTGGAGGGTCCGGTCCTCGTCCGGGGCGCGGGCCCGTGCCGTGAGGGTGAGGCCCCGGTCCGCGAGGCAGTCGACGACGAGCCGGTGCTCGGCCGCCTCCAGGAGGGCGTCCTGGGCCTTCCGGTCGGCCGGAACGCCCGGTTTTCCGGACGTGCCCGGGCCGACGACGGTGCAGCCGGAGATGAGCAGGGAGGCGGCTGCGGTGACGAGGGCGCGGCGGGCGCGAGGTGTGCTGCGGAGCATGGGGTCCCCCTTCGAGCATCCAGGTCGGCGGGGTCCGGATGATCGTCCGGAGGGCCCGGGAAGATCACTGCCCGTAGTCGGACGGGCCATGCCGAGGCTCACTCGAACGGGTCGAACGCGCCGGGTCGTGCGCCCTTCGGGCGCCCTCGCGCGGGAACGAACCCCGGGACGTCCCCCGGAACGTCCCGGGGAACGACAAAGCCCCGGTTGGACGGGGGGTTCCAACCGGGGCCTGTAGCCGTGACAACGAAGAGCGGTCACCTCTAGGGGGGGACCATGGGGACCGGGCCCCTTCGCAGTCACATACGTATGAACGGTAAACCTATCCCGAATGTTCCGTGTACTCACATGTGGGTGATGTGAGTCAGCTCACCCGGTTTCCGCAGGTCTCGTCACTCCGCCTCGGGAGCGTAGACGACCCCGGGCTCGGCCTTTCCGGGAGCGAGGAGTTCGGGCACCGTCACGAAGGTGAAGCCCCGGTTCTTCAGCTCGTCGATGATCGAGGGGACGGCCGGCACTGTTCCGTCGTAGATGTCGTGGAGCAGGATGATGCCGTCGCGCCCCGCCTGGTCGATCACGCGCTGCCGTATCAGCGCGGAGTCGGTGGTGGAGTAGTCCTTGGCCGTGACGCTCCAGAGGATCTGCGCGAGGCCGAGTTCCTTGCTGACCTCGGAGACGGTGTCGTCGGTACGGCCCTGCGGCGGGCGCATCAGCGTGGGCTTGCGGCCGGTTATCTTCTCGACGGCGGTCTGGGTGAGAGCCAGCTCCTCGCGCACCTCGGCCTTGTCGAGGCCGGTGAGTATGCGGTGGCTCCAGGTGTGGTTGGCGACCTCGTGCCCCTCGTCGGCGATGCGCTTGACCACCTCGGGGTAGCGGTCGACGTGCCTCTTGCCGAGCAGGAAGAAGGTGGCGGGGACCTGCTTCTCCTTGAGGACGTCGAGGAGCCGGGGCGTGTCCTTGCCCGGCCCGGCGTCGAAGGTCAGCGCTATGCACTTCACCTCGGCGCAGTCGACGCGCCGAGCGCTCCCGCCCGCACCCGCCTTGCCGTCGGTCACGGCCTCGTCCCGGGCGTCCTGAGGAGTGACCCGGTCGACCCCGCACCCGCCGAGCGTCAGCATCAGCGACGCGGCCGCGAGTACGACGGCCGCTGTCCCCCTGCGGCGGCCCGGCCTGAATCCGAACATGGTGGAACCCGCTTTCCCCGGTGAAGTCCTCGATGGGTCGCCACCGCCTGGTCAGGACGGATCATGCGACGCCAGAGGACTCTACACACGGTGTATACCGGCGTTCGCAGGGGGGTGCCCCAAGCCCTTCGGGGAGAGCTCACGGGACCGCACGTGGATCCGCGGGACCTCGCGGGAGTCCTCGCCGCGAGGGATGCTGGAGTCCCCGCCGCGAGGGATGCTGGAGTCGTGGCACGAGGAGCCGCGAGGAGATGAGCGACGTGTACGACTTGCACATCGACACCGACGTCACGGTGCAGCTGAGCGACTGCTGCCGGGAGGACGCCCAGGCCGTGTTCGACGTCCTCGACCGCGTCTACCAGCTGGAGGACATGGAGACTCCGGGCCCGCGGACGGCGGAGGGCCCGGCCACCACCGTCTGGGTCGCCACGTTCGACACGGCCGGCGGACGCCGCGAGGACGTGGGCCCGACGCATCTGTCCGCGTTGGTCGGTGCCACCCTCACCGGTGGCTACCACGCCGTCGACGAGGTCGAGCGCGTCCTCGCCACCGGCTTCGACATCCGGTCCCTGCAGTCGGTCTCGGGTGACCAGGAGACCGAGGCCCGCCTTTTGCTCGCCTCCCGCTGAGCGACGAGGTGACCAACCCCCCGGGCGGAGCGGACGGGCGCCGTCCGGGGGCCCGCGTCTGCCCGCACGGTCACCCGCCCCCGTCTCAGCGGCGCCCGGTGATCGTCTCTACGGTGTCGGCCTCCGAGGCGGGCTTGTCGGGCCGGTGGCGCAGGACGCGGGCGAAGCGGAGGGTGATCCCGGCCGGATACCGCGTCGAGGCCTGGAGCCCGTCGTAGGCGATCTCCACGACGAGCTCGGGTCGCACCCGCACGGTGAACCCGTCGTCCGCCACGGCGAGTTCCCCGAGCCGCTCGGTCTGCCAGCGAAGCATGGAGTCGGAAAGGCCCTTGAAGGTCTTTCCCAGCATCACGAAGCCGCCGTCCTCGGCGCGCGCGCCGAGGTGGAGGTTGGAGAGCAGCCCGGTCCTGCGCCCGTGTCCCCGCTCGACGGCGAGGACGACGAGGTCGACGGTGTGGACGGGCTTCACCTTCAGCCAGGTGCGGCCCCGCCGGCCGGCCACGTAGGGCGCGTCCAGCGCCTTGACGAGGACTCCCTCGTGGCCGCGATCCAGCGTCTCGGTGAAGAAGCGCTCGGCCTCCTCGACCCGTGCGGGATCGGCCGGGTCCGTGACGACGAGGCGGCGGACCCGCTGGGACTCGGGGAGCAGCCGGGCGAGGACGGCGTGCCGGTCCCGGCCCGGCCGGTCGATCAGGCTCTCGCCGTCGGCGGCGAGGACGTCGAAGAAGACGGGTGTCAGGGGCAGAGCGGCCCGCGCCCCGGCCACGTCGCTACGGGATCCCACCCGGGCCGCGATGGACTGGAAGGACACGGGACGCCCGGTGGCGGGGTCGAGCGCGATGACCTCCCCGTCGAGGATGAACGTCTCGGAGGGCACGGCGCGGGCGGTGGCGACGACCTCCGGGAGCCGGTCGGTGATGTCGTCGAGGGAACGGGTGTGGACCCGCACGTCGTCGCCGCTGCGGTGCACCTGCACGCGGATGCCGTCGAGCTTCTCCTCCACGACGCAGGCGCCCAGGTCGGCGACCGCCTCGGTGACGGAGGCGGCGGTGTGCGCGAGCATGGGCTGCACCGGACTCCCGACCCGCAGCGTGAACCGGTCGAGCGCACCCGCCCCTTCGGCCAGCACGGCCTGGGCGACCGGAGGCAGGGAGCCTTCGAGCATGACGGCACGGCGCAGCTCGGCGGCGGGCACGGCGGCGGCCTTGGCGACGCCTTCCAGGGCGATCGCGTCGAGGGCCCCCTGCCGTACGTCCCCGGAGAGGAGCCGGAGCAAGAGCTCCTGCTCCTCACGGGTGGCGGCGGTGAACAGCGAGCGGACGAGCCGGTCCCGCTCCGCCCGGGAGCCCGTCCCCGAGACCGCGGCGAGCTCCGAGAGCGCGGTGTCGACGCGCGCGAGCGTGAGACCGGGCACCTCGGCGGGCGGGATCGCGGGCGGGACAAGGTTCTTGAGGACACTCCACCCGACGCCGATCCGCCCCTGCGGGAGCCGGCCCGCGAGGTAGGCGATGACGAGCGGGCTCTCCTCGGGCACGGCTTCCGCGAAGAGCTCGGCCAGCAGACCGATCTTGCGCGAGCGCGCGGAGGTGGCGGCGACCTCCCGGGACACCTCCGCGACACGGGCGAGCAGCATGGGCCCATCCTCCCCACACCGCGCCTCCGCCGCACGCCGGCGCCGGACCCGCTGCCGCGTCAGGGCCAGCCCACGGGCCTCCTCCTTCTCCGCCCGCGTGTGGCACGCGCGGCCGTCCTGCGGAGGAGCCGGTCGAGCAGCCGGGGGCGGGAGGAGCCGGCCCGCGACACCGGGTCCGGGCCTGGGCCCGGGTCCGTCCCCGGAAAGACCACGGGAGGCCGCCCGACGGCCGGTGTCTCCGCGCCTCGCACCGCCGGCAGCGGACCGGAGGCCGGTGGCCGGATCGAGGCCGGTGGAGCACCCGAGTCCGGAGGTGGGTCCGCTGCCGAGCGCGGGTCGGAGGCCTGCAGCGGCCACCGGGGCGGTGGCGGCTCCACGGGCGGTGACGGCTGCGACCGCCGCCGCGGCACGTGGACCTGGTCCCGGGCCTCGCCGGGGTGCGGAGCGGGGCGGTCCGCGCGCGCCTCGTCCAGGGCAAGGGCCAGGCTCATCCGGAGCCAGAGGACCTCGTCCGGCTCGTCGGCCAGCGCGAGCCGCTCCGCGACCTCGCGGGCCGCAGGCGACACCGGGTGGCCGGGCTGTGGTGGCGGGCGCAACCGGTCGAGGTGAGCGCGCTCGTACGGATCGCCGACGACCTCGGCCAGATGGCCGGGGTGGAGCATGGAGGCGATGGCCGCCGCGCGGGACCAGGGATCGCCCGTGGCCCGCAGCAGCAGGGCGAGCCGGCGCGCCCGCCAGTTCCTCGGCCTGGAGTCCTCGTGCGCGTCGAGACGCTCGCGCACGTCCTGGGGCAGCCGCCCGCTGAGCAGTGCCGGGTGGGAGAGGGCGAATTCGGCCACCTCCGCAGCGAGATACATCCACACCACCGCCCGGTAGCGGTTCAGATAGAACCGCACCGGGCTGAGGTGCCCCGTCCTGGCCAGTCGCGTGAACCGGTCCTGCGGCACGGACAGGAGCTCCGCCGCCTCCCGGGTGCCCACCGCCCGCACCCGCTCACGCAGGCCCTCGGGGAAGTCCGGCGCGGCCCTGAGCCGGTCGACCTCAGCCCGCTCGACACGCCGCCGCTCCCCGTCGCCGACCGGAACGGTCCTCACCAGGCCCAGCTGCGTCGCGAGCCGGAACTCGCCGCGCCTCAGCTCCAGTTCCTCCGCCGCCTGCCCCGGTGTCACCGTGCGCGCGCCTTCGTCCACCGTCATCGCGTGGTCCCCCGGTGCGTTCGTCACTCTCGTACTCCGACGAGAGAAAACGTAACGCAGAGTGACATCATTCGGACGGCCTGTGGACAGCGCCCTGTGGACAACCCTTGTCAGTACGCGGTGTCACCCGGGAGGCCCGGCTGGCGGGCCGCCACGCCGAGGTGCTCGCCGACCCGGTTGACCAGCAGCGTCATCTCGTATGCCACCTGGCCGACGTCCGCCTCGGCGGCGCTGAGGACACAGAGGCAGCTGCCCTCGCCCGCCGCCGTCACGAAGAGCAGCGCCTCGTCGAACTCGACCATCGTCTGACGGGCCCGCCCGGCCCGGAAGTGCCGGCCGGAGCCCCGGGCCAGGCTGTGCAGGCCCGAGGAGACGGCGGCCAGGTGCTCGGCGTCCTCCCGCGCGAGACCACTGCTCGCGCCCGTCACCAGACCGTCGTTCGACAGCACCAGCGCGTGCCGTATGGACCCGACCCGTTGGGTCAGATCGTCCAGAAGCCAGTCCAGTTCCTTGTCCAGCGCCATGCGTGGTCCTCCCCCTTGGTCTTTCGTCCCCGTCGACCCGCAAGTCGTCCGGCTCCGCGTGTCGTGGCAAGCCTTACGCACTGTCGTGGACAGGGCAAGCACCGGGCCCCGCCCGCGCGTCCCGCCCGATGTCCGAGGTGCGAGGCACCATGGGGCGTGACGAGGACGACCGAGGATCAGTGGCGGACCCTTCGCGTCCGTGGAGTCTCCGACCGAAGGCGCGGGGCCTCAGCCGACGCTGTCGAGGAGTCGTGCGGTGTGCATCCGCCCGGCGTACTCGACGAGACGGATGAGCACTTCCTTCCCCGAGTCCCGGTCGCGGGCGTCGCACAGCACCACGGGTGTGCCGCGGTCCAGGTCGAGCGCGCGGGAGACCTCGTGCGCGCCGTACGTCCGGGCGCCCGTGAAGCAGTTGACGGCGACGACGAAGGGGATCTTGCGGTGCTCGAAGTAGTCGACTGCGGGAAAGCAGTCCTCGAGCCGCCGGGTGTCGGCGAGCACGACGGCCCCCAGTGCGCCCTGGGACAGCTCGTCCCACAGGAACCAGAAGCGGTCCTGACCGGGGGTGCCGAAGAGGTAGAGGGAGAGCCCGGAGCGGATCGTGATGCGGCCGAAGTCCATGGCGACGGTCGTGGTGGTCTTCTGGTCGACTCCCCCGGTGTCGTCGACGAGTTCACCGGCGCGGCTGAGCTGCTCCTCCGTCCGCAGGGGCCGGATCTCGCTGACGGCGCCGACCAGGGTGGTCTTGCCCACGCCGAATCCGCCGGCGACCAGGATCTTCAGGGCGAGGGCGGTGGTGTCCACGCCCTCGCGCGCGCCGGTGCTCTCAGAGCGCTCGTAGGCCATCGATGACTTCCCTCAGGATTCTTTCGTCGGGGAGCTGGGCGGGGGGTACGGGCCTGCTGACGCGGACGAAGCCCGATTCGAGGAGGTCGCCGAGGAGGACCCGGACGACTCCGACGGGCAGGTCGGCATCGGCGGCGAGCTCGGCCACCGACTGCGTCTCGGCGCGGCACAGGGCGAGCAGGGAGCGGTGTTCGGGGCCGAGGAGGCTTTCCTCCGCCGCTCCCGGCGGGTCGTCGTCGACGACCACGAGGGCGATGAGGTCGAACCGGACGTTGCTGGGCCCCGGACGGGTCCGTCCGCCGGTCATCGCGTACGGGCGTACGAGCGGCCCGGCGTCGGCGTCGTACCACTGACTGCCCGGGACGGACGGGACGCCGCCGGTACTGTCCTCGTTCATGGAGGTCTCCGGGTCAGCCGGCGACCGGCGGGGTCACCGTGAGCCGCGGCGGGGTGTGCAGGTGCTCGCCGACCCGCTTGACGAGACGGGCCATCTCGTAGGCGATGAGGCCGATGTCGGCGCTGACCGAGCTGAGGACCGCCAGGCAGGAGCCGTCGCCCGCCGCGGCGACGAAGAGGAACCCGTCGTCCATCTCGACCATGGTCTGGCGGACGCCGCCGGTGTGGAACTGCCTTCCCGCGCCCTTGGCGAGGCTGTGGAAGCCGGAGGCGATGGCGGCGAGGTGCTCGGCGTCCTCCCGGCTCAGTCCGCTGGAGGAGCCGACGGCGAGGCCGTCGTTGGAGAGCACCACGGTGTGGCGGACCTCGCGGACCCGCATGACGAGGTCGTCGAGGAGCCAGTCGAGTTCGCCTGACCGGTGGTGGGAGATCCTCTCGTGGTCGATCATGCGTCGTCTCCTTCGAAGCGGGGGGTCATGGGGTCGATGAGGTCGTGGTGCTGCCCGTCGGAGAACTCTCCGCCGAAGCCGGTCCCGAGGGGCCGCCTGCTGCCGGGGGCGGGGCCGCCGCCGCGCTGCCAGCCGTCCCGGTAGGCCGCCATCCGGTCCCGGACCTGCTCGGGGGTCCGCGCGTCCGCGCCGGGAGCGGCGGATGCGGAGACCGGGGCGGGAACGGGTGCCTCGCGCAACTGCGGGACGAGGCTCGCCTGCCGTACGCGGCGCGGCAGATCGCCCTCGGGATCGCCGTGGTCGGCGCCGGGCTCTTCTTGATCCCCTCGCGGACCGTATGCGCCGGGACCGTACGGACTGGTGGACGACGGCGCGGGAGCCGGGCCCCGGGGCGCCGGTGGCGTCGGCGTCGCCGGCACCGACGAGGAGGGCGGTGCGGCCGGCGTCGGAACGACCCGGGGCGGCGCGGCCTGTGGCGATCCGGGCTGCGTCGGTCCGGTCGGTGTCGGAACGATCCGTGGCGGTCCGGCTTGTACCGGTCCCGCTTGTACCGGTCGGGGCGTCGTCGGTCCGGGCTGCGCCGCTCCGGACTGCGTCGATGCGGTGGGGCCGCGCTGGCGGAGAGCGGTGACCCCGGCGGGCGGCGGGCCTTCCTCCGGTCGCACCGACAGGGCGGGGACCGCCGTCGGGCGTGACAGGGGCTGCGGACGGGACTGCGGACCGGGCGGCGGCTGCGGGGTCCGGGCGGCCGGGGCGGGGCCGAGAGGGAGGGTCGGCGTCGGCGTACGGGGGGCCTGGGGGCGGCCGAAGCGGCGGGCCTCCGCGCGCTGCTCCTCCTCGTGCTCCCGCGCGGCGCGCGAGGGGTCCGCGGCGGAGCCGCCCGCGCGCGGGTCCCCGCCGCGGGGGGCACCCGTCCGGGGGTCGCCACCGCGGGGCGGCCCGTCCGGAGTTCGCCGGGGCCCGGGGTTGCCGGCCGGGGAAGCGGCGGCCGCGCCCTCGGCGTCCCGTCCGGTGGTCGCCGGGGTGCCTCGCCCGGGCGGCAGCGCACCCTGGAGCAGATCGGTCGGGAGCAGCACGACGGCCGTCGTCCCGCCGTACGGGGAGGTCCGCAGATGGACCTTGACGTCGTGGCGGGCCGAGAGCCGGCTGACGACGAAGAGGCCGAGGCGGTCGCTGTCGAAGAGGTCGAGGGCCTCGGACTGGGCGATGCGGGCGTTGGCCTCGGCGAGGGTCTCCTTGCCCATGCCGAGTCCGCGGTCCTCGATCTCCAGGGCGTAGCCGTTGCCGACGGGCTCGCCGCTGACCCGCACCTTGGTGTGGGGCGGGGAGAACTGGGCGGCGTTCTCGATGAGTTCGGCGAGGAGGTGCGTCAGGTCGGCGACGGCGCCGCCGACGACGGCCGTCTCGGGCAGTCTGCGCACCTCCACGCGCGCGTAGTCCTCGATTTCGGAGACGGCGGCGCGGACGACGTTGGTGAGGGGGACGGGCATGCGCCAGGCGCGGCCGGGGGCGGCGCCGGAGAGGATGATCAGGCTCTCGGCGTGGCGGCGCATGCGGGTGGTGAGGTGGTCGAGGCGGAAGAGGTCTCCGAGCTCGTTGGGGTCGTCGGCACGCCGCTCCATGCTGTCCAGGAGGTTGAGCTGGCGGTGGACGAGGACCTGGCTGCGGCGGGCGAGGTTGACGAAGACGCCGGAGATTCCGCTGGCGAGCTCGGCGCGCTCGACGGCCGCGGAGAGAGCCGCGCGGTGCACGGTGGTGAGCGCCTCGCGGACCTGGCCGATCTCGTCCTGGGAGACGGGCCCGGACGGTGTCTCGGCCCGCACGTCGATCTCCTCTCCGGCACGAAGTCGCCGCATGGCGGCGGGGAGCTTGCGGCGGGCGATCCCGAGGGCGGTGTTGCGGAGGCTGACGAGCTCGACGACGAGGCCCCGGCCGATGCGGACGGAGATGACGAGGGAGGCGGCGACGGCGGCCAGGCCGAGCAGGACGGCCGCGCCGCCCACGCTCAGGACGCCGCCCGCGAAGGGGTCGGCGCGGTCGGCCGCCGCCGTGCGCGCCTCGGTCTCGATCGCGGTGAGTCCGCTCCGTACGGCGGCGAGGGTGTCGTCCCAGTCGGCCGACGTGACCGCCTGGGCGGCGGGGCGCCCGGCCTCGGCGGTCAGGACGCTGTCCTCGGCCTTGACGAGGCGGGTGTGGTCGCGGCCCGACTCGATCCGGTCCCACTCCGCGCGCGTGGCGGCGGGCAGGTCGGCGGTGGCGGAGGCGGTGAGCGTACGGCGGGTCTCGACGGCTCCGGCGAAGACGCGGAGCCGCTCCGGGGTGAGGCGCCCGGTGAGGTGGGCGGAGCCGATGAGGGCGTCCTCGCGGGCCAGCATCTCGCCCGCGCGGCCGAATTCGAGGAGCACGCGCGCGTCGGAGCCCTGCTGGGTGTCCTGGATGCCGGTGAGGGCGCCGCCGACGGCGAAGCCCGCGGAGACGGCGGCGGTGTACTCCTCGTACACCTGGTCCCAGTCGGCGCGCCCGTCGACGGCGGCGGTGCGCAGCTTGGCGAGGCCCTCGACGGTGCCGACGAAGGCGCTCACCCGTGCCGGGACGTCTCCGGGCAGGTCCCCGGTGTCGCCGACGGTGTGGTCGCCGCCGAGGCGGAGGCGGCCGACGGCGGCGTCGGTGCGGGCGATCCGGTCCTTGAGTTCGGCCGACCGGGCGGTGCCGGGCGCGGCGACCTGGCGTCCGGCGGCGCGCCGTTCCGCCTGGAGCGCGTCGATCGCGGCCGTCACCGGCTCGCGGATCTCGGCGTCGACGCGCTGAAGCTGCCGGAGCCTGGCGACGTCCTGGGCGGTGGTGACGGTGGCGAAACCCCACAGGGCGAGGAGCGAGACGACCGGGACCATCAGGAGCGAGACGATCTTGGCGCGGACCGTACGGGGCCGCAGTCCGTGGCGGACGGGCCGGGTGCGGGCCGGGGAAACGGGGTCCGGGGCGGGGGTGTGGTGCGGCCCCGGCTCCTCGGCGGGGCGCCCGGCGTGTGCGCGTCGCCCGCGCGCGGCCGCCGGCGGCGGAGCCGTCGCCTCGGCGTCCTTGGTCTTGCGGGGAGTTCGCATGGGCTCCTCGTTCCGGCTGCGTCTGTCTCTGGTGCGGTGGCTGTGCGCGAGCGGTGTGCGGGGGTAGGACTGGAGGGCGGACGGGGCAGGTCAGGTCGCGTCAGGTCAGGGGCGACGCGCGGCTTCGGCTGTGCGGAAGCCGGGAGGTGCGACGTCCACCGCCCGCTCGTCCGGTTCGGTGAGGCGCTCGGCGGAGGCGTACGCGGCCCGCTCCTTCGCCGTCGGGGAGAGGGCGACGAAGGCGGAGGTGATGAACAGGTACGAGCCGAGTCCGACGGCGAGCGGGAAGATGAACTGCATGACCGTGGCACCGGGGAGAGCGGCGGCGGAGGGGACGACCTCGACCCGCACCGCGAGCATCCCCGTGTAGTGCATGCTGCTGACGGCCGCGCCCATGACGAGCGAGGCGACGGCCACGGCCGCCGGAGCGTGGATGTTGAGTGCCGCCCACAGCGCCGCGGTGGCGGCCACGACCGCGATCACGACCGAGAGGGCGACGAGCAGGGGGTCGTACCTGACGTCGCCGTGCAGCCGGAGCGCGGCCATGCCCATGTAGTGCATGCTCGCCACTCCGACGCCCGTGGTCAGTCCACCGATCAGGAGCGAGCGGACCCGGTCACGGCCGTACCCGACAGCGAACACGCCGACGCCGACGACGGCCATGGCGATGAGCAGGCTGAGGATGGTGAGGGGAACGTTGTAGCGGATGTCGGTTCCGGTCACGCCGAAGCCGAGCATCGCGACGAAGTGCATCGTCCAGATGCCGGTGCCGATCGCGGAGGCGGCGGTGAGCAGCCAGTTCCGCCGTGATCGGCCGGTCGCGTCGAGCGCCCGTACGGTGCAGCGCAGCCCGAGGGCGGCGCCTATGCAGGCCATCGCGTACGACAGCGCGGGTGTCAGCCAGCCGAAGGTGGCGTGGTCCAGGTGTCCCATGGCTCAGGGACGCTAGTGCGCATCGGGGGGCGCACCAGGGGCGCATTTCGAAAGCTGATGGAATATGACAGAGAGATGGTCCCGAACGATCACGCCGAGTTCGAACGAGCACACAGAACGTTCACACCTCCGGGTGGTGAATCATGGGCACATGAGCGATGACCCCACGCACGTCCGAGAGTTCTTCGGCGCTCGTGCCGCCGACTGGGACAGCCGGTTCCCCGACGACGGTCCCGCGTACGCCGCCGCCGTGAGCGAGATCGGTCTGCGCCCCGGTGACGCGGTGCTGGACGCCGGCTGCGGGACGGGCCGGGCCCTGCCGCCGCTCCGTGCGGCCGTCGGCCCGACCGGCACCGTACTCGGCGCCGACCTGACCCCCGAGATGCTGACCGAGGCCGTACGGGCGGGACGCGGCGCCCCGGGGCAGGGTTCGCCCGGCGCCGGGACCGGCCCTGACACCCCAGAGAACACCGACACCCCGGACGGCCGGACCGGCGCGGGGACCCTCCTGCTCGCCGACGTCGGCCGGCTTCCGGTGCGCGACGGCGCGCTCGACGCCGTCTTCGGGGCGGGGCTCGTCTCCCATCTCGCCGACCCCGTCGCCGACCTGCGGGAGCTCGCCCGGGTCGTCCGTCCGGGCGGCCGTCTCGCGCTGTTCCACCCGATCGGCCGCGCCGCCCTCGCGGCCCGGCACGGCCGGCAGATCACGCCGGACGACCTCCGCGCCGAGCCCGTGCTGCGCCCCGTGCTCGCCGAGGCCGGCTGGCGGCTCGTCAGCTACGTGGACGAGGACGCTCGCTACCTGGCTCTGGCCGTCCGCGAAGGCTGAACCGACGGGCCGATGCCGGACGGCCCGCGCAGCGCACACCACGACCGGCCCGGCCCCGTCATGACCGGTCCTGATCAGAACGGTCCCAACGCACCCTTCTGTCACGGCACTTCGCTGTCTACGGTGGAGGTGCCGGGCAAGTCGTGCCCGGGAGAGGCGGTGGGCTGTGGCACGGGTGACGGAACGACTGCGCAGACTCTTCCCTTCCGCCCGGCGGGCGACCGAGGCCGCCGCGCCCGCGCCAGCGCGCGCCCGGCAGGGCCACAATCTCTTCGAGGCGGCGGCGGAGTACGTGGCCGCGTGTGCCGAGGACGACCCGGCCCGGGCGGAGGAGGCGGCGAGCCGGGTCTCCCCCGGCATGCTCTCCTTCGGAGTCAACGAACTGGCCTGCCGAGCGCTCATCGCCCTCGCCCGCGAGCGCGACGAGTCACCGACCACCGTGGCCCGCTCACTGCTCGGCCTCCGGGACGGCTGACACCCTCGACGCGCGGGTTACTCACTGGTTAAGGTGCGCCGACGACCAGATGGGGAGGCTGCCGTGACCGGGACGGACCCGATCGCCGATGCGCGCGCCGAAGCCGACGCCGACGCACTGTTTGTGCTGACCGCGGCGCTGCTGACGCCCGCACGCTTCCCGAGCGTGCTCGGTGACGACTATCCGGCGGCCTGCGCCGCGCTGGGGCTCCAGCCCTACGTGGACGGGTACGGGCTCGTGTTCGGTCAGGACGGGCTCGGGGCGCGGTGGACGGTCGTCGTCGACGACGTGTCGCTCGTCGCGGTGGCGATCTCGTCCTGGGACTGCGGCATGGCCTACGACCTCTCCCCCGACGAGAACTCGGTGGTCGCGGGGCTGCCGGGCTGGCCCCTCGCGGTGGCCACCGCCGCGCCCGGCGTGCCCGCGCCGCACGACCCGGAGCCGGAGGAGGGCGATCCGGCCCCGCTGGTCCCGCCGTCCGGCGACGTGTGGGGCCCGGCCCAGCGCCGGCTCGGCGCGGACGAGGTGGCGCTCCAGTGGGCGGACTGGCGTGCGCAGGTGAGCGACGACGCCGAGGTCGGCGGTACGCCGGCGACGGGTACGGCAGAGGCGAGTTCCGCGGAGGCGGGTCCGGAAGCCGGCTCCGGCACCGTCGCCGCCTCCGCGCCCGACCCGTACGACGGCGTCCGACGAGCCCTGAGCGAGCTCCGCGGCTATCTGGAGGAGGCACCCCCGGTGGGGCGGGTACGGTCCGCCTCTACCGGGGAAGGCCATGCTCGCGTCCTGCGCGCGGACGGTCCCGGGTGGTCGTTCGTGGCCCGGACCGACGACATGGCCTTCGTCCTGCTCGACGAGCTGCCGCGCGAGGTGCTGCCGGTGGCCAGGGGCCCGAGGCTGCCCGCGCTCCTGGAAGCGCTCGACGCGATGGCCGTCCGACCCTCCTGAAAGGGGTACGCGGTCAGACCCGCTCCAGGGGGCGGTGCGGGCCCTCCGGGAGCTCGGCGCGGATCGTGTCGCCGGGGCGGACCTCCCCGCCCGTGAGCACGATGCCCATGATGCCCGCCTTGCGGACGACCTCGCCGTTCTCGTCACGGCCGAGGACCTGCTTGAGCAGGCCGTGCCGGAAGGTGTCGATCTGCGCGCAGGGGTTGCGCAGCCCGGTGACCTCGACGACGGCCTCGGCGCCCAGGTGGAGACGGGTGCCGGTGGGCAGGCCGAGGAGGTCGATCCCGTGGGTCGTGACGTTCTCGCCGAGGTCGCCGGGGGTGACCTCGAAGCCGGCGCCCGCCACGTCCTCGAAGAGCTCGGCGTGGATCAGGTGCACCTGCCGGAGGTTCGGCTGGGTCGGGTCCTGGGCGACACGCGACCGGTGCTTGACCGTCACTCCCGCGTGGACGTCACCCTCGACCCCGAGGCCCGCGAGGAGCGTGATGGCCTCGCGGTTGGGCTTGGTGAACGAGTACGTGCCGTTGCTGCTGACCGACTGGACGGTGCCGCTGCTCATGCCGAGGAGCTCCCCTTCTCCGCTGCTGACCGGTCGTCACGGGCGCTGGATACACCCCACCCGACCCCGAACCGATGATCACACCGCGTGTGATCGGTTCCGACCCTACTCGGCGCCTTCCGCCGACCGCGCGCGCAGGGGCCCGCCCACCTCGTGGAGGTGCCCGAGGGCCTGGCGGTACGACTCCACGAAACCGGTCTCGGTGTACGGCACGCCCAGCGCGGCGCAGTGGGCGCGCACGGCGGGCTGGGCGAGTCGGAGGTGGGGGCGCGGCATGCTCGGGAAGAGGTGGTGCTCGACCTGGTAGTTGAGTCCGCCGAGGAACCAGTCGGTGAAGGCGCCGCCGCGGATGTTGCGCGAGGTGAGCACCTGGCGGCGGAGGTGGCCCCAGCTGTCGCCGTCGGCGTGCTCGTCCGGGCGCTCCATGCCCTTGTGGTTGGGGGCGAAGGCCAGGCCGAGGTGGACACCGAGCAGCATCTGGTGGAGGAGGGCGAAGACCAGCGCCTGGAGGGGGTCGAGGAGGGTGAGGAGCAGGGCCGCGTAGCCGGCGAAGTGGGCGAGGAGCAGGGCGCCCTCGACGAGCCGCTCGCGCCGGGTGCGGCAGGGGCCGTCCTTCGCGAGCAGGGCCTGGACGCCGTACACCTTGAGGGCGATGCCCTCCAGGGTCGTCAGCGGGAAGAACAGCCAGGCCTGGTGGCGGGTGAGGAAGCCGCGCAGGCCCGTGCGGCCCGTGGTCTGGTGCTCGGCGAAGACGAGGATGTCCGCGGCGACGTCCGGGTCCTTGTCGAGGTGGTTGGGATTCGCGTGGTGGCGGTTGTGCTTGTCGTTCCACCACTCCCGGCTCATGCCGAGGAGCAGGTTGGCGTGGGCGAGCTGGATGATCCGGCTCGCCTTCCGGTCGGCGGTGATCTGGGCGTGACCCGCGTCGTGGGCGACGAAGGCGGCGCGGGCGGAGAGCAGTGCGAGGGGGACCGCGAGCGGAAGGGCCCACCAGGAAGGGCCGATCAGGGCGAGTCCGGCCACCACGGCGGCGATGCCGAGGAGGTTGACGACGATCCCCCGGGCGTACCAGCCGGGGCGGTGTTCCAGGAGGCCCTGTTCCCTGACCGTCCGCAGGAGCGGGCTGAACTCGCTGCCGCCCCTGGCCCGGACAGGGGCGTCGGCGGGGACCTCGGCGGGGGCGAGCGCCGGGGGCAGAACGGTGGCCTGGGACATGGGCGGGCTCCTGTTTCTGTGCGTCGGGGAGCGATCGGATCGGTGCGGGCGCCTCCGTCGACGCTACGGATTCGTGATCGTCCGGGGCCATGGCGTCACCACCCGTCCAGGTCAGGGGGCACGCAGGGGTGCGGGGGTGGGGGGAACCCCACCCCGCGGCGCCACTCGGGCGACCGTGACACACATCACGCTTGCCAGGTGCACGCGGAGGGGGTCGGCTGGAGTACCCCCGGCCACTCGGTCGCCAGGTAGTCAAATTTGAGGAATGCATTGTCGCTGTTGCACGGATCCGACGATTCCGCCCGCGAACTCACCCTTTTCTCCGCCGTCTTCCTTCCCGCCGATCCGCCCCGCGCGGGGAGGATCGCCTTCTGGTCACCGGATGACGACGCGCTGCCGGACGGCGCCCCCGCGAACGCCGAGCTCACGGTCGTGGACGGCGACAGCCTCCGTCCCGTCACCGTCCCCGCGCACGCCCTCTCCGTCCGGGAGGCCCTGCCGCTGCTCGCCCGTGCCCGGTTCGCGGACTCCGCCTCGCCCTCCGCCGCGTTCTGGGGCGCCGCGTCGCTGCTCGCCCTGGACCTCGTCGCACGCGGACTGCTGCTGCCGGGGGTGACTCCCGGCGACCACGACGCGTGGCGGGCCGGGCCGCTCGGTCCCGAGGAACTGGCGCGCCTGCGCACCCTCGCGGCCTCGATGCCGCCGAGCGCCCACGCCGTACCCCTGTCCGCCGTCACCCTCACCACCGGGCCCGACTCCCCCGAGCCCGTGTCCTCCCGACCCGTGTCCTCCGGCGAGCCGCTGCTGCTCCCCGAACCCGAGGCGCTGCTCCGCGCGTTCACCGACGCGGTCGCGGACACGCTGCCCCGGACCCCCGCCGCCTCCCTCGCGGCGGGCGGGCCCGCCTTCGCGGCCGACGCGCCACAGTCCATCCCCGAACAGCGGCCCTGGGCCGCCGATGTGGCGGCGGGTCACGACGCGGGCGTACGGCTGTCGCTCCGGCTCGAACTCCCCGGCTTCACCGCCGAGGCGAGCGAGGCGCCCGCCTTCCGCGCGGTCCTCCAGCTGCACGGCGTCGCCGACCCGACGCTGGTCGCGGACGCGGCGGAGGTCTGGGCGGGATCCGGCACGACGGCCGGCGCCTTCGGCCCGCGGGCCCGGATCGACGCGCTCCTCGCGCTGCGGCGCGCCTCCCGCGCCTGGCCGCCCCTGGCCCCGCTCCTCACCGCGGCCGTACCCGACACCGTCGAGCTCGCCGACGAGGAGGTCGCGGAGCTCCTCGGCCCGGCGGCCCGGGCCCTCGCGGCGACCGGCGTCCAGGTCCACTGGCCGCGCGAACTCGCCGACCGGCTCACCGCCCAGGCGGTGATCGGCCCGTCGGCCACGGCGGGCGAGGGGAACGGCACGGGACACGGAATCGGCGACGCGCCGGACGCAGGCCACGGCGTTCCGGACGGAAACCCCTCCGACACGCCGGACGGCGCGCACGGTCCGGTCGGCGGTTCGCTCCCCTCCTTCCTCTCCGCCGACGCCCTGCTCGCCTTCAACTGGCGCTTCGCGGTGGGCGGGCACGAGCTGACGCGGGCCGAGCTCGACCGGCTCGCCGAGGCCGGGCGTCCCCTCGTCCGCCTGCGGGACCGCTGGGTGCTCGTCGACCCGGCCGAGGTGCTCCGCGCCCGCGCCCAGCAGGACCGCAAGGTCACTCCGGTCGACGCCCTCGCGGCCGTCCTGACCGGCACGACCGAGGTGGACGGCCGCGCCGTCGAGGTGGCGGCGTCCGGCTGGCTGGAACGGTTGCGGGAGCGGATCGCCGACCCCGAGGGCGGCCGCCCGGAGATCGCGCAGCCCGCCGCGCTCGCCGCGAACCTGCGCGACTACCAGCTGCGCGGGCTCGACTGGCTCCACCGGATGACCTCCCTCGGCCTCGGCGGCTGTCTCGCCGACGACATGGGCCTCGGCAAGACGATCACGGTCATCGCGCTCCATCTGCACCGCCAGTCCGACCCGGCCTCGGCCGGGCCCACGCTGGTCGTCTGCCCGACCTCGCTCATGGGCAACTGGCAGCGGGAGATCGAGAAGTTCGCGCCCGGCACGCGGGTCCGCCGCTTCCACGGCGCCGCGCGTGACCTGGAGGGCGTCGCCGACGGCGACTTCGTCCTCACCACGTACGGCACGATGCGGCTCGACACCGAGCGGCTCGCCGGGCGGAGCTGGGGACTCCTCGTCGCGGACGAGGCGCAGCACGTCAAGAACCCGTACTCGGCGACCGCGCGTGCGCTGCGGACGATCGGGGCACGCGCGCGCGTGGCGCTGTCCGGCACCCCGGTGGAGAACAACCTCTCCGAGCTGTGGGCGATCCTCGACTGGACGACCCCGGGCCTGCTCGGCAGTCTCGGGGCCTTCCGTACGCGCTTCGCCGCCGCCGTCGAGGGCGGCGGGAACCCGGCCGCCGCCGAACGGCTCGGCGCGCTGGTCCGCCCCTTCCTGCTGCGCCGCCGGAAGTCCGACCCGGGCATCGCGCCGGAGCTGCCGCCGAAGACGGAGACCGACCGGGCCGTCTCGCTGACGCCGGAACAGGCCGGTCTGTACGAGGCGGTGGTGCGCGAGACCCTGGAGTCGATCGCCGGCGCCCAGGGCATGGAGCGCCGCGGGCTCGTCGTGAAGCTGCTGACCGGCCTCAAGCAGATCTGCAACCACCCCGCCCAGTACCTCAAGGAGGACCGGCCGACGATCGAGGGCCGCTCGGGCAAGCTGGAGCTGCTCGACGAACTGCTCGACACGATCCTCGCCGAGGGCGCGAGCACCCTGGTCTTCACCCAGTACGTGGGGATGGCCCGGCTCCTGGAGACGCACCTCGCGGCGCGGGGCGTGCGGACGCAGTTCCTGCACGGCGGCACGCCCGTCGCCGAGCGCGAGGCCATGGTGGCGCGGTTCCAGGACGGGGAGGTACCCGTCTTCCTGCTCTCGCTGAAGGCCGCCGGGACCGGGCTCAACCTCACCCGGGCCGAGCACGTCGTGCACTACGACCGCTGGTGGAACCCGGCCGTGGAGGCGCAGGCCACCGACCGCGCGTACCGGATCGGGCAGGACCGGCCGGTGCAGGTGCACCGGCTGATCGCCGAGGGCACGATCGAGGACCGGATCGCCGCCATGCTCGACCGCAAGCGGGAGCTGGCGGACGCCGTCCTCGGGACCGGCGGGGACGCCCCGCCGGAGCTGACCGAACTGACCGACGCGGAGCTGGCTGAGCTCGTACGACTGCGAGGGGACGGACGATGAGCGAGTACGGAAACGGGCACGGGCACGGCGGCGACGAGCGGACCTTCGAGGCGCTGCCGCCCGCGAGGGGCTCGGCGTTCGCCAGGACCTGGTGGGGCCGGGCGTGGCTCAAGGCGCTGGAGGACACGGCGCTCGACGGCCAGCAGTTGAAGGCGGGGCGCAGGCACGCGCGCGCGGGCGCGGTGGGCTCCGTGTCGGTGCGCCCCGGCCGGATCACGGCGATCGTCAAGGACCGCGACGGCACCGCGCACCGCAGCGACGTGCTGGTGCGGGAGTTCACGGAGGAGGAGTGGGAGCGGCTGCTCGACCTGGCCGTGGACAGCGCCGGGCACATCGCGGCGCTTCTCGACCGCGAGATGCCGCCGCACCTGGTGGAGGACGCGGCGGTGACGGGGCTCGACCTGCTGCCCGGGATCGGCGATCTCGATCCGGAGTGCGGCTGCGAGGCGTGGGACCACTGTCCGCACACGTCGGCGCTCTGCTACCAGGTGGCGCGGCTGCTCGACGAGGACCCGTTCGTCCTGCTGCTGATGCGGGGGCGCGGGGAGCGGACCCTCCTCGACCAGCTGCAGACGCGCAGCGCGCGGCGTGCCGCGGCGCCTTCGGTGCGCGGCGGGAAGCACGGGTCCGGGGACGGGCCGGAGGACGGGGCCCTGGCGGAGGGCACCGGAGGCATGCCCGGCGTGTCGGCGGCCGAGGCGTACGCGGCCAGGGGCATCCTGCCGCCGCTGCCGGTCCCGCCGAACGCCCTCCCGGCGCCGGGCGAACCGCCCTCGCTCGACACGGAGACCGATCCGCAGCCGGGGGTCGATCCGACTGCGCTCGAGTTCCTCGCGCAGGACGCGGCGGCCCGCGCGCACCGGATGCTCGTGGCGGCCCTCGGCGGCGGTGAGCCGGGCGAAACCTCGCCGACGGTCGCGCAGGACGCGGCGCGCCTCGCCGCGGGGGCTCCCGCCTCCTGGATCACGGCGCGGCTCGCCGCCGGTTCGGGCAGGTCGCGGTCGGAGCTGGACGCGGCCGCGCGCGCGTGGCGGTTCGGTGGCGGCGCCGCCCTCTCCGTACTGGAGGAGGAGTGGGCGCCGGACGCCGAGACGCTCGTCCGTGCCGAGGCGCGGCTCGCGGAGTCCTGGGAGGACGGTGAGCGGCCCGTGCTGAGGCGCACGGCCGGCGGGCGCTGGACGGTGGTGGGCGCGGAGGCGCAGTTGCGGCTCGGTGCGGACGGCCGCTGGTGGCCGTACCTCAAGGCCGCCGGCCGTTGGTCCCCCGCGGGTCCGGCGGACCGCGATCCGGCATCGGCCCTGGCCACGGCACTCGCGGCCGGCACGACGGGAGCGGGCGGCGAGGGTGCCGCCGCTACCGGAGGAGGCCGGTGAGCTTCCGGCCGGTGGCGGAGGGGATGGCCAGGCTGCAGGCGACGGTGTCGGAGCCGAGCAGGTAACTGGTGCGGTAGGGGTACTGGACGAAGGTCGTCCAGCGGGTGCCGAGCGCCTGTCGGGCGGCCTTGTCGCGGAGGGGTACGCGGCAGAGTTCCGTGGCCGCTTCCCGTACCCCCGGGTCGTCGGCGAACGTGCCGGTGAGGCGGAGCCGGGTGACGAGCTCGGCGTCGTGCGGCGTGTCGCAGTCGCGCCGGAGGGCGGTGCCCGGCGTGGCGCGGTCGATGTCGAAGCAGTCGCCGACGCGCAGTGCCTCGAAGGAGACAGGACGGGCGGGGGGCCGTGTCGGCGTCGGGGCCGTGGAGGCGGACGCGGACGGCTCGGTGGTGGCGGGAGCGGTGGTGGCGGTACGGAGGGAGTGCGGGGAGGCGCTGCCCTCCGGCGGGGCGGGGTGCCGGCCGGGTGCCGTGTGTGTCGGCGTGTCGGCCACGGGGTCGGGTGTCGCGGGCGCGCCGGTCGAGGGTGTGCCGGCCTTCGACGGCGTGCCCGGTTTCGAGGGCGACGGCGACACGGCGGCTCCGTCGTCAGGGGTGACGACCGGGGACGGTCCGGCCACCGGGCCGCCGCCCGCCCGTCCGTCGGCCGGTCCTTCGAGCTCCTCCCCGCCGCCGACGGCCATCACTCCGCCCACGACCAGTGCGGCCAGGACCAGCGGGACGAGCGGCACGCCGAACCAGCGGGCGTGCCGGGCGGCCGGCCCGGGCCGGGGCGCTCCGAGGCGTACGACACGTGACCACGCGGGAGCGGTGAGCCGCTCGGTGGGGTCGGGCCCGGTGAGGCGGGGCTCGGCTGAGGGGGACACAGCAGGTCGGCGGTCCGGCGGTGGAGGGGTGGTCGGCTGGTGCGGCACGTACACCAGGGTTGCCTGTCGACGGCCGTGAGGCGAGTGATCACGGGGCGCTGAGTACGGCCTGTACAGAATCGTGACCATCGCCGAGCACGTCCGGGGGCGTCTTGTCCGGTGATCGCCGGAATCGTCCCCTCCCCTGCCGGGGGGCTCGTGTCCTACAGACCGAGCTGGCGCTCCGCGCCCTCGACGGTCTGGGCGAGGAGCACGGCGATGGTCATGGGGCCGACGCCGCCGGGGACCGGGGTGATGAGGGAGGCGCGCTCGGCTGCGGACGCGAAGTCGACGTCGCCGATGTTGCCCGGGTTGTAGCCGGCGTCGACGACGACGGCGCCGGGCTTGATGTCCTCGCCCTTGATGAAGTTCGGCTTGCCCACGGCCGCCACCAGGATGTCGGCCTCCCGTATGACGGAGGAGAGGTCCTTGGTGCGGGAGTGGCAGTAGGTGACGGTGGCGTCGCGGCCGAGGAGGAGCAGACCGGCCGGCTTGCCGAGGATGGCGCTGCGCCCGACGACGACGGCCCGCTTGCCGCTCGGTTCGACGTCGTACGCGTCGAGGAGGCGCATGATGCCGCCGGGCGTGCAGGAGACGAAGCCGGGCAGCCCGAAGCCCATGGCGGCGAAGGAGGCCATGGTGACCCCGTCGACGTCCTTCTCCGGCGCGATGGCCTCGAAGGCGGCGCGCTCGTCGATGTGCGGGCCGACCGGGTGCTGCAGCAGGATGCCGTGGACCTCGGGATCCTCCGACAGCGCGGTGATCGCGGCGACCAGTTCCTCGGTCGTCGTGGTGGCGGGCAGCTCGACGTGCTTGGAGCGGATGCCGGCCTTCGCGCAGCGGTTCTGCTTCATCTTCACGTACGTCACGGAGGCCGGGTCGGCCCCGACCAGGACGGTCGCGAGGCACGGCGTGACGCCGGTGCGGCGGGTGACCTCGGCGGCGCGCGCGGCGGTCTCCTCGACCGTGCGGCGGGCGAGGGCGGTGCCGTCCATGAGGGTGGCGGTGCTGGTGGACATGGTGACTCCTGGGCGTCGTGTCTGACGGATGGTTCGCCCAGGCGCACGGCATCGGCACGGCCGCACCGCTCGGGTGCGCTCCGCCCGGGCCGCTCCCCGGTGGTGATCCACCTCAAGCGCCAGTCACGGCCCGCGCCCACTCTACGTCCTCCCTGCCGGGGCCCGGGGGGCCGGGGGCCGGGCCCGGTCCCCGGTCAGGGCGGCGCATGCGCTGTGGTCAGGACGCTCAGGCCGCCGGCACCGGCTGCTCCGGGGCCAGCGAGTTGCCCCCGGGGATGTCGCCGCAGTCGGACGGGGCGGTCCTGCCCGCGAACCGGTCGTCGAGCCAGTCGATCGCGCGCGGTGCCCAGACGACGGGCACGCCGTTGTGGCTGAGCAGGTTGAACTGCTGGTACGCGATGGAGTCGTTGCCGGTGGCGCAGTACTGACGGGCCAGGGCTCGCACGTCCCCGGCGACCATGACCGCGTCGCCGGTGCCGATGCCCGGCGGGTCGGCGAAGGTCCCTTCGAGGACGCCACCGTTGCCCTGGGCGATGAACCCGGGGATGGTCGGGGTGGCGGCCGAGCCGAGGTTGATCCTGTTCACCGCGTCGACGAACTCGGGCACCGAGTTCGCGTCGGCGTACTGCGGCTTCGCCATCTTCTTCCAGGTCAGCCCGGGGTAGTGGCCGAGCGCGTCGAGGATCGAGCCGTGCTCGAGCTCCTCGTACACCTGCTTGCCGTAGTCGTTCAGGTACTGCTTGAGGTCGATGTCGTAGGAGCGGGAGACGCCGATCACCGCCATGGGGATGACTCCCGACCACACGAGGGAGCCGTCCACGTACCGCAGGTTGTGCGCGGGGGCCACGAGCAGGCCGCCCTCGGCGAAGCCGACCAACTGCCGGTTCACGTCCGGCGCGTAGGCCGGTGCCATCGCGGCTGCCCAGTTCGTGGCGATGGCGCCGCCGGAGTAGCCCATGAGACCGAACCTGGTGCCGGCGCTCAGCCCCGTCTCCCCGGACCGGGTCGCGGCACGGATCGAGTCCAGGGTGTTGGTGCCGTACTCGGGCCCCGCGGCGAAGTTCGCCCGTTGTCCCTGGGTGTCCGGGATGACGAGGGTGTAGCCCTTCGCGAGCAGCGGCGCCATGAAGAGCGCCTCGGCGTTCGGGATCACGCCGCCGAGGGTGAGGTTTCCGGCGATCGCGCGGGACGGCCCGTCCTCCGGGTTCAGCGAGTCGTAGAAGGACTGGTAGGACACGGCCTTGCTGCCGTCGCCCGTGAGGCTGCGCACCACCGTGGTCACGTTGGCGGACGGTCGCCCCTGGGCGTCGGTGCTGCGGTAGAGCAGCTGGATCGCCTTCAGCGGCGTGGGTACGCCGACGAGGTGGTACTGCAGCGTCCGCGTCTTCAGGACGGTGCCCGGTGCGAACGACGACAGGGGCTCGCTGCCCTCGTAGGCGTAGAACGGGTCGGTGGCGGCGGTTGCGGTCGTCGTCGGCGCGGATTCGGTGGTGGTGGCCGCGGTGGCCGCCGGAGCGGCGGTCAGGGCCGCCGTGGCGAGGGCCGCCGTGACGGCGATCAGCCGGACTCCTGGCTTGGACATGATTCCCCCGGTTCGTGGAACGGCATCACGATGGGCGGTGCGGTTGCGGTCCGCACACGTCTGGTGGTCCGCCGAATGGCGTGTTACCAACTGGTAGGTAATATCCCGGAAACCATCATGGCGACGGTCCGGGGCGCTGTCCCCGGGGCGAAGCACAGAGATTCGTGAGGTGGATTGTGATCGCGTCCAACGCCGCGGAACCCGACCCGGCGCCGCAGTTGGGCGGTATCCCGGTCCACAAGCGGCTGTTGGACGCCTCGCCGACGCTGGCGCCCGCGGTGATGGCCCGGCTCGTCGAGCAGCTTCCCTCGTACGGGGCGCTGCCGAAGGAGCAGCTTCGCGGCGAGACCGCCCAGGCGGTGGACCGCGGCCTCCGCACCTTCATCGAGGTGCTGCGCACCGGCGAACCGCCGGAGGAGTCGGAGTTGGCCAGGATCCGGGAGTCGTCGGCCCGACGCGCCGACGAGGGGATCCCGCTGGAAGCCGTCGTCGGCGCCTACCACTTCGGGGCGGAGGCGTGCGTGGACCGGGTCCTGTCGGCCGCCGAGCCGGAAGACCTGCCCGACGTCCTGCTGGTGCAGCGCCAACTGCTCCGCTACCTGCGGCTGGTGAGCTGTGCGGTCGCGGCCGGATACGTGGAGGAGCGGCAGACCGCACTCGGAGACGAGCAGGTCGCCCGGCAGTCGCTGCTGTCCCGGCTCCTCGAGGGCGGCGACCCGCGGGCCGCGGCCGACCGCGCCGGCATCCGGCTGCCGCCCCGCTATCTCGTCCTGGGCATCTTCATGGGCCCGCACCCGGACGAGCTGAGGCCCGAGGTGAACAGCGCCGTCGCCGTGCGCCGCAAACTCCGGCGGCTGCGCAACGAGTTGCAGCGCCGGACGCCGGGCGTCCCGCTGTCCGTGCTGTCCGCCGACGGCGGTCTCGCCCTCGTACCGGACGAGACGCCGGCCCCCGGCCCGGTCCGCGCGGACCGGGACCGGCTCGCCCGGCTGGTCGAGGAGCTCAGCCGGATGTGCGGCGCAGAGCTGCTGGTGGCGGCGGCCGCCGCGGCGCCGGAGGGCGTCGCGGACGCGGCCCGGCTCGTGGGCGAGATACGGCAGGTGGCGAAGGCGTCCGGCCGTGGCCCCGGGCTGTATCTGCTCGACGACGTGCTGCTGGAGTACCAGTTGAGCCGGCCGAGTCCGGCCAGCGAAGCGCTCGCCGCCCTGCTCGGCCCACTGGCGGAGCGCCCGGAGCTGCTCGACACCCTGCGCACCTACCTTGCCTGCGGCATCGACCGCCGCCAGGCCGCGGCCCGGCTCCAGATCCACCCGAACACGGTGGACTACCGCCTGCGCAGCGCCACGAAACTCACCGGCCTCGACGCCGCCCGGGGCGCCGACCAACTGACGCTGCGCGCCGCACTGGCCGCCCACGACGCCCTGCGGCAAGGCGAGTTCGACACGGACTGACGGTGCGTCATTCGGCCGGCGGGACGAGATCCCCGCGCAGGCGCCGGGTACGGAGCACCAGCTCCAGCTCGAAGCGGCGGTCCGGGTCGTCCAGGTCGTCGCCGAACAACTCCCGGAGCTGACGCAGCCGGTAGCGCACGGTCTGCGGGTGCACTCCGAGCCGGGCGGCCACCTCGGGGGCACCACCCCGTGTCTCCAGCCAGGCGAGCAGCGTCTCGGCCAGACGGTGGGCGTGCGCCGGGCCGCCGGAATCGTCGAGCCCCGCCAGCCGCCGCTGCGCCAGATCGTCGATCAACTCGCCCGCGGGCAGCAGGACCAGGGCCTCGGCGTGCTCCGCGCAGTGCAGGAGCCGTCCTCGCGGCAGGACGCCCTGCTCGATCATCCCGACAGCGGCCTCGGCCCAGCGCAGCGACGTGGCGGCCTCGGCCACGGGAACCGACGGGCCGATCGCACCGGACCAGCCCGCGACCGCCCGGTGCAGCAGCTCCGCGCGCCCGGGGGCTTCCACGTCAGGGACGACCAGGCGCGGCCGCTCGCCCTCCATGTCGAGCAGCACCTCGTCGCCCACCGCGGGGGCGACGGCCTCCTCGGCAGGGCGGAGCAGCACCGCCACCGCCACCTTCTCCGGCAGCTGCCAGCCCAGGTGGGCGGCGCGGTCGGCGAGCAGGGCCGACGGGTCGGCGCGGTGCTCGGACAACAGGAGGTCGACGAGGAGCCGTTGCAGACGGAGCCGCTCCCCGGCCTGGCGGGCGACGGCCTCGGCGTAGCCGCGTACCGACTGCGCGACCATCACGTCCAGGTACTCGAAGGCGGACTCGGCGAGTTCGTACATGGCGGACGGCGGGATGTCGACCTGCTGGCCGACCTCCGCCATGCGCCGCCAGGAGAGACGCACGCCCAGCCGGTAGATCTCCTGGAGCGAGTCCAGGCTGCGCCCCTGCGAGACCTCGCCGCGCCCGAAGTCCTGGAACAGCTCGGGCAGGGCCCGCGGCCGGTCCGAGCCCGTGGTCATCTGCTCCACGAAGAGCTCCAGCGCGTGGCGGATGGCCACCAGGGCCTTCGGCTCTCCGGACTCGTCGGGCATGAGCACCAGCCCCGGATGCTCCCGCCGGATCTCGGCGAGGATGTCCTGCGCCAGTCCGGGAACCTCCTCGAGGGCACGGTCGGCGAACAGCTGGATTCGTTCCCGTGGCACGTCGTGCCACGCTGACGAGGCTTGCAAAGCACCGCTCCTGGATGTCCGGTCCGTCTGGGCTCGGTCCGTCGGCCTGACAGGCACAAACTAGCCCGCGTCGGAGCCCGGCGCGCTGGAAGGCCCCTGGGCGGGCGGGTCGGGGAATGTGACGAGCGGCACGTTCTGCTGCTCGGGTGTGGCTTCGAGGGCGGCGACGATCCCGAAGGCGGTGCCGGTGGCCAGTACGGCGGCGGCGACGCAGGTCAGGATGGCGGCGAGCAGTCTGGACATGAGGATGATCGGCCTCTCAGTCGATGAGGTCTGTCACCCAGCGCGCCGGCCCGGTCCGGCGCGGTCAGTATGCGAGGCACATTGACAGGTGGTCAAGCTCCACCTAATTTCGCCCTGCACAGCAGTTACTCCCGGGTAAGACGTCCATCGCCCCGGCCGGCTGTGATCCGCGCGGCCGATTCCGCGCGGCCCCGACCTCCACGTATCGCGTCCGTATCGGAGTACCCGCATGCGCCGCTCAATATCGCCTTTCCCTCTGATTCTGCTGGGTACCGGTGTCTTCCTGCTGGTGCTCTCCCAACTGCTCGCCTGGTACGTGGAGCCGCGTGCCAAACGGACGCCGACCGACACGCTCTCCACGACGGTCTTCGAAGGTCAGGGCAGCTATTTCGACACCGGGTCCGTCTCCACGGTGGACGACCAGAAGCTCACGATCACCCGCCGGGTGGTGGGTGACGTCGCAGGCAGCGAGCGCAGCGGAAACGCGGTCTGGGACGTGTCGACCCAGATCGACACGCCGAAGACGCTGCCGCTGGCCGACCCGCGCAAGTCCCTGCAGTGGACCACCGAGCGCTGGGTGACCGACCGCCGTACGAACCGCCCGGTGCACTGCTGCGAGGAGAAGCCGTCGTTCGAGGGCGAGGCCTATCTGAAGTTCCCGTTCGACGTCGAGAAGCGCACCTACACCTGGTGGGACAGCAGCCTGGGCGCCACGGTGCCGCTGAAGTTCGACCAGGCCGTCAGGGTCGAGGGGCACACGGGCTACCGCTTCGTCGGCGCCGTGAAGGCCACCGCGACGGGAACCCGTCTGGTGCCCGCCGTGCTGGTCGGCAGTTCGCAGCCGGGCCAGATCGCGGCCGAGGAGTGGTACGCGAACGAGCGGATCGAGCTGACCGTGGACCCTCGGACGGGCCGGATCATGAACGCGATGATCGCGCCGACGAAGACGCTGCGGGCCCCGGGCTCCCAGAAGGACGCGGTCACCCTGCTGGCCAGCGAGGGGCTGCGGTTCACCGATGCCACCCGGCGCGAGCAGGTGAAGCTGGCCGAGGCGGACAGCAGCCGGCTGAAGCTGCTCGGCGAGACCGCGCCCGTCGGGGGCGGGGTCGTGGGCGGTCTGCTGATCATCGTCGGCGCCGCGCTGACGCTGCGGGGCGGCCGACGGCCGCAACACTCAGAAGAGTGATGAAACAGCGCTGCGAAACGGATCGAATTTATCAGCAGCGTGAGTAGCTGGAACGAATGCTTGAACGAACACTGACGTTACCGCTTAGTAAGGCGTCAGTGCTTCCTGTGGACGGGTCTCCCACCCCAGGAGACCTGGTGTACCCGCACCACCCGTACGACCCGCAGCACCGAGCCAGCCCAGCGCTTCATCCCCGGAAGCCCGGCACGACCCTCACCCGCCTGCCTCCCGCAGCCGCCGAGTTGGAGCACCTCTATGCCCCAGCGCGCGTCCGCTCTGGCCCCCGGCCAGAAGGACTCCCTCACCGTCCCCGCTCATCTCCGTACCGGCGACCACGTCGCCGACCCGCTCCCCACCGACCCGCACCTGGTGTCCTCCGGGTCACCCCTGCCCCACCGGATCACCTTCCTCGCCCGCCGCGACCTGGGCAACCAGGCCGCCGGCGGCTCGGAACTGCTCATCGACCGGATAGCCGGCGGCCTCACCGCCGACGGCCATGACGTCACCCTCGTGTGCGGCGGCCCGCCCGCGGCGCGCGACTACCGGGTGGTGTCCGCGGGAGGCGACGCGGGCCACTTCCTGCGCGCCAAGGCGACCTTCGCCCGCGAGGTCGGCGACTGCGATCTGCTGGTCGAGGTGTGCAACGGCATGCCGTACCTGGCGCCGCTGTGGCACCGCGGACCGACGTTGTGCCTGGTCAACCACGTACACACGGATCTCTGGCAGATGCGATACCCCGGCCCCGCGGCACGGCTGGGCCGCCGGCTGGAGCACTGGGCGCTGGCCGGCACCCACCGCGACAACCTGATGGTGGCCGTCTCCGAGTCGACCGCCGCCGAGCTGCGCGGCATCGGCGTCGCCGCGGACCGCATCCGGATCGTCAACAACGGTGTCGAGGAGCCCGGCCCGCTGCTGCCCGAGGCGAAGGAACCGCTGTTCCTTGCCGTCGGCCGGCTGGTGGAGTACAAGCGCATCGACCTGCTCCTCAGGCTGTGGGAGCGGGTCCGTCCCGTCACCGGGGGCCGGCTCGTCATCGTCGGCGACGGCCCCGAGCGGGAACGGCTCGAGGCCATGGCCGGTCCCGGCGTGACCTTCGCCGGCCGGGTGTCGGAGGCCGAGAAGCACCGCCTGATGTGCGAGGCGTGGCTCCTGCTGCACCCCTCCCTCGTCGAGGGCTGGGGGCTGGTCGTCACCGAGGCGGCCGCCCGGGGCACCCCGGCGATCGGTTTCGACATCCCCGGTCTGTGCGACTCCGTCGAGGACGGGGAGACCGGGGTGCTCGCCCGTGGCGAGAGTTCGTTCGCCGCCGCGTGGTGCGCCCTGTCCCTCAGTACGGAACGGCGCGCGGCCATGGGCCGTGCCGCCACGCAGCGCGCCAGGCGCTTCCGCTGGAGCGCGACGGTCCGCCAGTTCCAGGCGGTCGCCGCCGAGGCCGCGGCGCGGGCGGCGGCCCGTGGAGGCGGCAGGAGCGGCCGTGCCTGAGATCACCGAACGCGCCTTCAAGGACCCGTCGTTGAAACGATCGACGGCCCTCTTCCGGGCGTTCATGCGCGAACAGAACGATCCGGCGCGGTGCTACACCCTGCTGGCCCGTGACTCGGTCGCGCAGGTCGCACGCCATGTGGACCTACCCGGCAAGATCGTCGTCGACGTCGGCGGAGGCAGCGGCCACTTCACGGAGGAGTTCCGCCGCCGCGGCGCGGAGTGCTACCTCTTCGAGCCCGACCCGCGGGAGCTCGGCGCCCGCGGCCCGGTCGGCGGGGACGCGGTGCTCGCCGACGGATATCTGCTGCCGCTCGCCGACGGCGCGGCGGACGTGTGCTTCTCGTCCAACGTCCTGGAGCACGTGTCGGACCCGCAGACGTTCATCAGCGAGATGGCGCGGGTCACCCGCCCCGGTGGGCTGATCTACCTGTCGTTCACCAACTGGCTCTCTCCCTGGGGCGGTCACGAGACCGCGCCGTGGCACTACCTCGGCGCCGACCGCGCCCGCCGACGCTACGAGCGGCGCACCGGCCGCGAGGCGAAGCACACGGTCGGCGAGAACCTCTTCCCCGTCCACATCGGTCCCACCCTTCGGCACGTCCGCGGCCGCGACGACGTACAGGTCGTCACGGCGCGATCACGTTACTGGCCGTTCCTCGCGAGCACGATCACCCGGATACCGGGTCTCCGCGAGATCGCCACCTGGAATCTGCTGCTGATTCTCAGGCGAAGCCCATGAGCATGCGAAGCGAGGAACGGTCATGACCACTACGGTCCAGACACCCACCTGGGTGCCGCAGCCCGGCCGGACGCCGTCGGCGTCGGGCGAGCCGCGTGGACGACGCCTGCTGTTCGGCTTCTGGGCCGTCGTACTGCTGGCGTTCCTCTCGGTGTCACCGGGGAAGATGACGTTCGAGACCAAACTGGGGGTCGCACTCGACCCCTGGCGCTTCATCGGCGACCTCGGTTCGCTGTGGAACGGCAACGTGGGTCTCGGCGGCATAGCCAACCAGTACGTCGGGTACGCCTTCCCGGCACTGCCCTACTACGCGCTCGCGGACCTGCTGCAGCTGCCGGTCTGGCTGGCCGAGCGGCTCTGGCTGTCGATCATCGTGACCGCCGCGTTCTGGGGAGCGCTCCGGCTCGCCGAACGTCTGCGCGTGGGCACGCCCGTGTCGCGGGTCCTCGGCGCGGTCGTGTACGCGCTGTGGCCCACGTTCACGATCGTCGTCGGGTCGACCTCCGCGGCCGCGCTGCCCGGTGCCCTGCTGCCCTGGGTGCTGCTCCCGCTCACGTCCGCGACGCTGAGCCCCCGGACGGCCGCCGCGCGTTCGGCCCTGCTCATCCCCTTCATGGGTGGTGTGAACGCCGCCTCGACCCTGGCCGCGCTGCTGCCCGTGGGGCTGTACCTGCTCAGCCGCCCGGCCGGCCCTCGTCGGCGCGCGCTGCTCGGCTGGTGGATCCCGGGCGTCGTGCTGGCCACCGTCTGGTGGGTGGTGCCGCTGCTCCTGCTCGGCATGCACGGCGAGAACTTCATGCCGTACGTCGAACAGGCCGACACCACCACCGCCACCATGTCCGCGACCGAGCTGCTGCGCGGAGCCGGCAACTGGGTGGCCTATCTGAACTTCGGTGAGGCGTGGCTGCCGGCCGGCTGGACCGTCGCGACCTCCGTCGTCACCGTCCTCGGTTCGGCGTTCGCCGCCGCGCTGGGCCTCGCGGGCCTCGCCCGGCGTGATCTGCCGGAGCGCCGCTGGCTGCTGCTGACCGTCCTGTCGGTCGTCCTGATCGTGCTCGCCGGATACGGCGGGGCCTTCGGCGGTCCGTTCCACGGTGTCGTCCAGGACTTGTTGAACGGGGCTCTCAAGCCGTTCCGCAACATCTACAAGTTCCAGCCGGGACTGGCCCTCGCACTCGCCCTCGGACTGGCCCACCTGACGGCCGTGCTCGCCGAGAACCGGGGGTCCCGCGCGCTGCGCGGTCGCCGCTGGGTGCCCGCGACCGCCGCCGTGCTCGTCCTGCCCGGTCTGGCGCTTCCGTACGTCAACGGCTCGATCCTGCAGCCCGGCGCGTTCAGCAAGCTGCCCACCCACTGGGAGAAGGCCGCCGGCTGGCTCAAGGACAACGCCCCGAACAGTCGGGCCCTGGTCGTGCCGGCGACGGCGCACGGCATCTACACCTGGGGATCCCCCATCGACCAGCCCTTCGACGTGCTGGCCGAAACTCCCTGGGCGCAGCGCGACTTCGTCCCCTTCGGCACTCCCGGAGCGCGGCGCATGACGGACGCCGTCGAGCAGGCACTGCTCTCCGGCACGGAGGTTCCGGGCCTGCAGGCGTACCTGTCACGGGCGGGCATGCACGAGGTGGTCGTCCGCAACGACCTCGACCCCGACCAGATCGGCTACGTCCCGCCGCAGACCGTGAAGCGGACCCTGGAGTCCTCCGGCTACCGCAAGGTGACCGGCTTCGGTCCGCTGGTGACCGGCGGGCGCATCGCCGCCGACACCCCGCTCCAGGTGCAGGGGCTCTACCCGCGGCTCCAGGCCGTGGAGATCTACCGGCCGGCGGACCGTGACGGGCGGCCCGACCGGGTCGGTGTCTCGGCCGTGGCCGACACGGCCGTGGTCAGCGGCGGACCCGAGTCGCTGCTCCAGCTGTCCGCCGACCCCTCGATGACGGACCGGCCGGCCGTGCTGGCCGGTGACAAGCTGCCCAAGGGCGTCGACGCTCCGGTGAAGGCGGTCGCGGACGGACTGCGCCGGGCCGACACCCGCTTCGGCCTGGTCAACAACAACACCTCGTACACGTACACCGCGGACGAGCGCAACCACTCCGGCAGCCTGCAGAACCCGGGCGAGCGGCCCAAGCAGATCCTTCCGTTCGAGGGCGTCGAGCACCAGACGACGGCGGTGCTGCGCGGCGCCGAGTCCGTGACGGCCTCCAGCAGTGGCAACTGGCTGTTCCACCTGCCGCAGTACGACCCGGTGAACGCCTTCGACGGCAACCCGGACACCGCGTGGGCCGACGGCAGCCAGGGTGAGCCGGTCGGTCAGTGGCTCCGGGTGGCCTTCTCCGGGCCGACCGACATCCCGGACTCCATCCAGCTGACCCCGCTGCCGGGCGACGCCATGCGCGCGGCGCCCACGCAGGTCCGGATCGAGACCGACCGCGGTTCGGCCGACAGCCCGCTGCGGACCAACGGCCTGCCGCAGACGGTCAAGGCCCCCGCCGGCGTGGCCTCGTGGATGAAGATCACCGTGCTCTCCGCCCAGCAGGCGAGTCCGGGCCTCTCCGGGGCCGGGTTCTCCGAGGTGTCGATCCCGGACGTGCGGGTGACGCGCCTGCTGGCGCTGCCCGCCGACGCGAAGCGCACCGAGGCGGCGGCGACCGTGTACTCCCTGCACCGGGGTACCGACGCGGGTGGCCTGTCGCCCCAGTCGGCCGAGGTGGGACTGCACCGCCGGTTCACCACCGGGGAGCCGGGCGAGTACAGGGTGTCGGCGCGTGCCGTCGCCGTGCCCGGGGGCCCGTTGGACAAGCTGTTCGACCGTGCGGCCCCCGGGTCGAAGAACCGGGTGACGGCGTCCGTGGACTCCGTCAGCGCCAACGGCACGTCGCTCGGCGCGCGCAACCTGGTCGACGGTGATCTGACGACCTCCTGGATCGCGGGCGACAAGCCGGTCGTCCACCTGAACTGGCCCGGGAAGAAGAAGATCGACGAGATCATCCTCGCTCCGGCGGGTGGCGTGTCCACCCGGCCCGAGCAGGTGATGATCAGCTCCCCGAACGGCGCGGCGGTGGCCGACGTGGACGAGAACGGACGCGTCCGCTTCCCCGCGATCGAGACGGACCGGCTCGACATCACCGTCAGCAGGGTGGCTCCGCTCACCATCCACAACCCGGTGGCGAACGCCCAGGTGCAGCTGCCGGTCGGACTGAGCGAGGTGCACGTGCCCGCGCTGGCCGAGCTGCGGGTGCCGCGGCCGAAGGCCGACGCGCGCTTCTCCCTGGCCTGTGGCGAGGGTCCTGACCTCGCCGTGGGCGGTGTCCTGCACAAGACGAAGGCCTCCGGGTTCGTCCGGGACCTCACCGAGCGCCGCCCCGTCACCGTCACCCTCTGCGCGGGCGACGAGAAGGACGGCACTCTGGGTCTTCCCGCCGGCGACCACGAGGTGGAGGCGGGTGACGCCGGCCCGCTGGCGATCACCGACGTCACGCTGACCCACGGCGCTCCGGAGGCACTGTCCGGAGCGGCGGGCCGCGAGGCCACCGTCACCCGGTGGACCGACGACAGCCGGACCGTCTCGGTGTCGGCCGGCTCCGGCGAGGCCGTCTACCTGCGGACCTTCGAGAACGCCAACGACGGCTGGAAGGCCACCCTGGGCGGCAAGGAGCTGGAGTCCGTGCGCCTCGACGGCTGGCAGCAGGCCTGGGTGGTCCCGGCCGGCGCC
The DNA here is from genome assembly GCF_008642375.1 of Streptomyces venezuelae. NCBI lineage: Bacteria > Bacillati > Actinomycetota > Actinomycetes > Kitasatosporales > Streptomycetaceae > Streptomyces > Streptomyces venezuelae. The sequence goes on from NZ_CP029194.1 coordinate 530,611, forward strand.
TCCGGCACGGTGACCATGGAGTTCGAGCCCTCCGGTACGTACCGGGCGGCCCTCGTCGGCGGTGCGTTCGCGCTCGTCGCTCTGATCGCCTTGGCCTTCGTCGGCCGTCGGCGTGACGGCGGCGACGGGACCGCCGAGGATCTGCCCGAGCCGACGGCGCCGGGGATGCTCCTCGGAACGGTGGCGCTGACCGCGGTCGTCGCGGTGGCGGCGGGGCCGCTGGCCCTGATCGTGCCCGTGCTCGCCGTGGCGGCGCGGTTCCGGCCGGCCGTGCTCGTACCGACCGCGGCGGCGGCGATGGCCGGAGCCGGTCTCGTCGCGGCCGTCGGCGCCGGCGAGCCGGTCGCCGCGGGGGCGGGCGCCTTCAGCGGCCTCGCGCAGGTGCTGGCGCTGGTGGCCGTGTCCGCCGCGCTGGTGACGGCGGTGCCGCCGGGGTCCGTGGCCGCCTCGCAGGAGGACCCCGAGGGGTCCGAGGCGCCGGGCGTCGGACGCGTGGTCCCGACCGGGCCGGGCAGCACCGACGACTGGTACCTGCCCGAGCCGCCCCGTCGGCGGCCGGACGACGGCGACCCCGCGTGATCGGTCGCTGGGCAGCCGCCGGGAGGGGCACCTCAACCCCTCCCGGCAAGGCCCTGATTCCCTTCCCGACCGTCGACGAGGTGTCGCGGCACTGCCTCAGCGACGACGAGCCGGAGAGCGTGCACATCGAGGTCCATCTGCCCGGCCGGCTGGACCCGGACCGGCTGCGGGCCGCCTTCCGCCAGGCGCTGCTCACGCACCCCAGGGCGCTGATGCGGGAGGTGCCCGGCCGGCGGCACCTGCGGTCCTTCGCGTGGGAGCTGACGGACGAGCCGGACGGCGACCCGGTGAGCTTCGCGGGCCGCGGACCCGACGCCCTGGCGCGGGCCCGCGCCCGCGCGCTGGACGACTGCCCGCCGCTCACCCAGTCGCCGCCGATGCGCCTGGAGGCCGTCGAGCTCGACGGGACCGGGACGGGTGCCGGCAGCAGGACCGGGACCGTGCTGCTGCTGACGATGCATCACACGGCTCTCGACGCGCCGTCGGGGCTGCGGGTGCTCGCCACGACCGCCCAGCAGTACGGCGGCGAGGCGGCGCTCCCGGTTCCCGGGCGGGTCCGGCCCGAACGCGCGGGCGCGGCTCCGGGCGGGACCGGGCGCGAGGTGCGTACGCGGCCCGTGCGGGTCGCGCCGGACTCCCGTCCCGAGCCCGTACGCGCCCGCGCCGCGGGCAACGGCATGCTGCAGGTCGATCTGCCCGTGCCACCGCGCGCGGCGCGGACCGGGGACCTCCCGCCCTGGACCGTCAACGACCAGCTGCTGGTCGCCACGGCACTGACGGTGGGCCGCTGGAACGTCTCGCACGGCCGGCCGGCCGGCCCGGTACGGCTCACGATGCCCGTGGACGACCGGCCGCGCGGCACGGAGATGCCGATGGGCAACGGGACCCGGCTCGTCGAGGTGACCGTGGCCGCCGATGACCCGCGCGACACCGAGCTCCTGCTCGGTGCGCATCCGGACCCGGCAGCCGTGGCCCGGTTGCTGCGCGCGACGGCCCGGCGCACGCGCGCGCTGAAGTCGGTCCACGGCGCGCCCATGGGCGCCGGGGCGAATCTGCTGACCGCCCCGCTGCTGCCGGTCGGCGTCCGGGGCGTGCTCACCCGTGGCGCACGGTGGGCGGCCGCGGCGTGGACGTCGACGGCGTTGGTCACCAACGTCGGCCGTGTGCCGTACGCGCTGGACTTCGGCGAGGCCGGCCGGGCGTCGGCCGTGTGGTTCTCCGCGCCGGCGCGGATGCCGCGCGGGCTGAGCGTGGCGGCGGCCTCCACCGGCGGCCGCCTGCACGTGACGCTGCGCTGGTCGCGGGCGCTGCTCGGGGACACGGCCGGCGCGGAACTGGCCGGCCTGTTCGAGGAGTCGCTGGCCGCCACCGACCCGACCACCGATGGAGCCCTCTCCACCCAGGACAACCACAAGGGGCCGTCATGACCTTCTCAGCCACCGGCCCGGCGGAGACCGGGACGTCGCCCGAGACGGGGAGCTCGCAGGACCGGCCGGTCCCCGGGCTGCGGGACTTCTACGAGAACCCCGCCGTTCCCGTCGCCTCCGGCGAGGCCCGTACGCTGCGCCAGGCCCGGATGCTGGCCGACGCGCTCGGCCCCGTGGGGCCCGGCCGGCCGGCCGCGACCGTGCTCGACGTGGGCTGCGGGGACGGCTCGGCGGGCGCGATCGCCGCCCGCGTTCTCGACGGGCACCGCGTCGTGGGGATCGACTGGTCCCAGGACGCGCTGCGCCGGGCGGCGCCGCGCCTGAGTCACGTCGTCCGCGGCGAACTGACCGGGAGCGGGCTGCCGTTCGCCTCCGGCAGTGCCGACGCCGTGCTGTTCAGCGAGGTCGTCGAGCATCTCGTCGACCCCGACAGCGCCCTCGACGAACTGCACAGGGTGCTGCGACCGGGCGGACACCTGATGCTCTCGACGCCTAACCTCGCCGCCTGGTACAACCGCGCCCTGCTGCTCGCCGGGGTCCAGCCGGTGTTCTCCGAGGTGAGTCTGCGCCGCATCCACGGCCGACCGGGCAGCGAGGTCGTGGGGCACCTGCGGCTGTACACGGCGCGCGCGCTGCGCGAGTTCGTGGCGGCTTCCGGCTTCGAGGTGGTGAAGGTCGCCGGCGCGCCCTTCCACGGGGTGCCGCGGCCGCTCCGCCCGCTCGACCGCCTGGCCTGCGGCCTGCCGTCCCTGTCCTCCATCCTGCTCGTCCACGCGAGAAGGGTGTAGCCCGTGCTGTGGGGGGTGGCCGCCGCTCTGGTGGCGAACGTCCTGTACAGCACCGGCTTCGTCCTGGAGAAGCGGGCGCTGGCCGGCATGCCGCCGCTGAGCGCCGCACGGCCGGGCCAGGCCCTGCTCCTGCTGGTCGGCAGACCCTTGTGGATCTGCGGGGCCCTGGCGCTCGGCCTGGGTTTCGCCGCGCAGCTGGCCGTCTACCGCACGCTGCCGATCGCCGCCGCCCAGGGCCTGTTCCTGTCCGGTCTCGTCCTGCTGCTCGTGCTCTCCTCGGTGGTGCTCGGTGAGCGCCCCTCGGGTCGCGAGCGGCGTGCGGTCGCCGTGATCGGTCTGGCGCTGGTGATGGTGGTGTCCTCGCTGTACGGGACGAGCGAGGAGATCAGCCGCAAGGCGCCCATGGGCATTCTGCTGGCCCTGTGCGTGCCGACGCTTGCGGCCGGTCTGATGATCTACGCCAACGCCGAGCGGCGCGCCCGCCGGCGGCACCGGCAGCCGACCACCGGCGTGGCCTACGCGGTCGCGGTCGGTCTGATCTACGGTGTCAGCTCGCTCGCGATCAAGGGCGTCTCCGGGCATCTGGACACCTCGGACCTCGCGGCCTCCGCACCGACCCTGTTCGCCACGCCTTACCCGTACCTCCTCCTGGTGACAGGGGTCAGCGGCCTCGTGCTGTCGCAGACCGCCCTGCAGCGCTGCCGGGCGTCGCTGATCGTCCCCGTGTGCTCCACGGTGTCCTGCGTGTTCACCATCGCGAGCGGCACGATCGCGTTCGCGGAGCCGCTGCCCGACGACTGGCTGCGGCTGTTACTGCGTCTCGGCGGCACCGTCCTCGCGGTGACCGTCCTGCTCACCCTTCCGCGACACGACACGGACACACCCGATCACGAAGGAACCCGGCCATGAAGCCTGACAGCCCGCTTTTGAAGATCCTCGCCTGCCCGCTCGACAAGGGCCCGCTGATCCTCGACGAGAGCCGGAGCGCCCTCTACAACCCCCGGCTGCGCCGCCACTATCCGATCGTCGACGGCATTCCGCAGCTGCTTCCCTCCTCGGGTGTGCCTGCCGGAATTTCCGGCTCCGCCGCTTCCGGACCGGACAGTGGCGCATAAGTACCCGTAGGTGATCGGCCATCTATGGATCAAGCCACAAATGTTGGCCACAAACTTCACACATTCCCTCTCCATGCTGACCCCCGATGCTCTAGATTGACCGTGCTTCAGCAGTTCGGACCTGAGTCGACCACTCACGATCAATTGATCCGGCGCTACGGAAAGCCAGCACCCACAGCTCCGAGACATCTGGGATTGTCCTGCCCTGGGGAGGGGCGGGGCCCTCCCACGGGGTTGCCGGGCGGACATGTCGAACCACTGGACCTGGGGGGTTCTGTGCGGCAAGGGGGATTAGTCGGCCCGTTACCGTCGACGCGCGAGCGTCTGGCGAACGGGGCGATCAGCGGGCCCGCGACCGACTGGGAGCAGCGGTACCGCCGTGCCGTGATCATGAGCGACACCGTGGCCACCGCCTTCGTGGTGGCGTCGATCGGCGAATTCTTCGGGGCCAGGGACGCGGCCGACTGGCACGAGAAATGGGGCATTCTCGCATTCGGCACCCAGCTCCTCGTCCTGGGTGCGCTCGCGGTCAACCGGGCATGGGCTCCGGCACATCTCGGCCAAGGCGCAGAGGAATTCCGCCGGCTCGGACGTTCCCTTTTCATGGCGACCGTGGTACTCGCGCTCGGTGGAATCGCGCTGACCTCGCGCAACATCAAACTCTGGATCTTCGTCGCGATCCCCGCGATCGCGATCATCACCATGACGACGCGCTATCTGCTGCGCCTCTGGCTGCACAAACAGCGCAACGAAGGACGGTGCCTGCGTCCGGTGCTCGCCGCCGGGAGTCCGGCCACCGTGCACGACCTGATCGTCAGGACCCGCAAGTTCCCGCACCTCGGCTGGCGGGTGGACGCGGTGTGCACGACGGACGGTCTCGGGCCCGACGGTGACCATCTGGACGGAGTGCCGGTCGTCGGCCGTCTGACGGACGTCGCCAACCACATCCGCCGCGACGGCTACCGCGTCCTGGCGGTCACACCGGACCCCCACTGGTCACCGCACCGGCTCCAGCGGCTCGCCTGGAACCTCGAAGGCAGCGACGCCGAGATGGTCGTCGCCCCCGTGCTGATGGAGGTGGCCGGTCCGCGGCTGCACGTCGACGCGGTACTCGGGATCCCGCTGCTGCGGGTCAGCATGCCGACCTTCACCGGGGGGCGGCGGGCGATCAAGGGAATCGTCGACCGGCTGGGCGCGGCGCTCCTGCTGCTGCTGTTCGCCCCTCTGATGCTGGTCGTCGGGGTGCTCGTGACCGTGGAGAGCCGGGGCGGGGCGGTCTACCGCCAGCGCAGGGTCGGCAAGGACGGCCGCGAGTTCACCATCCTCAAGTTCCGCACCATGGTCGCCGGGGCGCACGGGGCACGTGCCGAGCTGGCCGACAGCAACGAAGGCGCCGGCCCGCTGTTCAAGCTGCGCCGCGACCCGCGGGTGACCCGGGTGGGTGCGGTGCTGCGCCGGTACTCGATCGACGAGCTCCCACAGCTCTTCAACGTGCTCACCGGCTCGATGTCGCTCGTCGGTCCGCGGCCTCCGCTGCCGGAGGAGTCCGCCGCGTACGGCCCGGACATCCGGCGCAGGCTCCTGGTCAAGCCGGGACTGACCGGTCTGTGGCAGATCAGCGGACGGAGCGACCTGCCGTGGGAGGAGGCGGTGCGACTCGACCTGCGGTACGTGGAGGACTGGTCGCTCGCCCTGGACACGGTGATCTTGTGGAAGACGCTGCGCGCGGTGCTCTACGGGCAGGGGGCCTATTGATGCGCGGGGGGCCGCGTCGACGTACGGCCGGTGTGCGGTTCGCGGGCGGGGAGTACCTGCCCGGGGGGAGGAACGGGTCATGAGGATCAGCGTTTTCGGGCTCGGCTACGTGGGCTGCGTGTCGGCCGCGTGCCTGGCCGACATGGGGCACGAGGTCATCGGGGTGGACGTCAACCGGGTCAAGGTCGACCTGGTCAACGGCGGCAAGGCCCCGGTCGTGGAGGAGGGGATCGGCGAGCTCGTCGCCGCGGTGGTGCGCACCGGGGCGTTACGGGCCACCGACGACGTGCGCGAGGCGGTCATGGGCAGTGACGTGTCCCTGATCTGCGTGGGTACGCCGTCGGAGCCCAACGGCAGCCTGTGCACGACCTACTTGGAGCGGGTCACCGAGCAGATCGGCGCCGCGCTGGCCGAGGGGGTCAAGGAGGGCGGCCGGCACACCGTCGTGTTCCGCAGCACGATGCTCCCGGGCACGTGCCTGAACCTGCTGGTCCCGATCCTGGAGAAGTACGTCGGCGGCACCGCGGGCGTGGACGTCGGCGTGGCGGTCAACCCGGAGTTCCTGCGCGAGGGCACGAGCGTGCGGGACTTCTTCGACCCGCCCAAGACGGTCATCGGCGAACTCGACGCGGCCAGCGGCGATGTGGTGCGGGCGCTGTACGACGGACTGCCCGGCGAGGTGTTCCGGGTGCCGATCCCGACGGCCGAGGCGATCAAGTACGCGGACAACGCCTTCCACGGCCTCAAGATCGGCTTCGCGAACGAGCTGGGCGCCGTGTGCCAGGCGCTCGGGGTGGACTCGCACCAGGTGATGGACGTGTTCCTGGCCGACAGCAAGCTGAACATCAGCCCCGCCTATCTGCGGCCCGGCTTCGCCTTCGGCGGCTCCTGCCTGCCCAAGGACCTGCGCAGCCTGGTCCACGCGGCGCAGCGGGCCGACGTCTCGGTGCCGATCCTCGCCCATGTGCTGCCCTCCAACGCCGACCACCTCCAGCGGGCGGTGGACCTGGTCGAGCGCACCGGCAAGCGCCGGGTGGGTCTCTTCGGGCTGTCGTTCAAGCCCGGCACCGACGACCTCCGTGAGAGCCCGCTCGTCGAGCTGGCGGAGAGACTCTTCGGCAAGGGCTACGACCTGCGGATCTACGACGCCAACGTGCACCTCGCGCGGCTGCTCGGCGCGAACCGCGAGTACATCGAGTCCCGGCTGCCGCACCTGGGCCAGCTGCTCACGGATTCCGTCGACGAGGTCCTCGAACACGCCGAGGTGTGCCTGGTCGGGACCAGGGATCCGGCCGTGCTGTCGGCGCTGCCGCATGGCGACGGCCCCGTGATCGTCGACCTCATCCACCTTCCCGACGCCGACGCGCGGCGGGCCGAACCCGGGTACGTGGGCCTTGCTTGGTGAGACGACCGGCGGTGACCGGGCAGACCGGCGCGCGCTGATCCTGGTGGAGAACCTGTCGGTGCCGTTCGACCGGCGGGTGTGGCAGGAGTGCACGACGCTCCGGGACGCGGGCTGGGAGGTGCACGTCATCTGTCCGCAGGGGAACAAGCGGGACACGGAGCCGGAGGCGGTGATCGAGGGGGTTCGGATCCACCGCTACCCCTTGCGCGCGGCCACCGGCGGTCCGGCCGGCTACCTGCGGGAGTACGGATCGGCGTTGTGGCACACCTTCCGGCTGGCCCGCCGGATCGGCCCGGTCGACGTGGTCCACGCCTGCAACCCGCCGGACCTGCTGTTCCTGCCGGCCCGGTGGCTGCAGCGGCGCGGGGCGCGGTTCGTCTTCGACCAGCACGACCTGGTGCCCGAGCTGTACCTCTCCCGGTTCGACCGCGGCGAGGACCTGCTCTACCGCGCCGTGTGCGCGCTGGAACGGACGACCTACCGGGCCGCGGACGTCGTGCTCGCCACCAACGAGAGCTACCGGGACGTCGCGGTGCGCCGCGGCGGCCGGCGCCCGGAGGACGTGTTCGTGGTGCGCAGCGCGCCCGACACCGACCGGTTCCGCCCCGTGCCGCCGGAGCCGGAGCTGAAGCGCGGCAAGCCCCATCTGCTGTGCTACCTCGGCGTCATGGGCCCGCAGGACGGCGTCGACTACGCCCTGCGCGCCCTGGCGAAGCTGCGGGACGAGGTCGGGCGGAGCGACTGGCACGCGGTGTTCGTCGGCGGCGGTGACACCTTCGACGCGATGGTGGAGCTGTCCGGGCGGCTCGGGCTCTCGGAGCAGGTGCAGTTCACCGGGCGCGTGCCGGACGCCGATCTGGCGCGCTACCTGTCCACCGCGGACGTGTGCCTCTCCCCCGACCCGCGCAATCCGCTCAACGACGTGTCGACCATGAACAAGGTCCTGGAGTACATGGTCATGGGCCGGCCGATCGTCTCGTTCGACCTCCGGGAGGCGCGCGTCTCCGCCGGTGACGCGGCCGTCTACGCTCCGGCGAACGACGAGGCCGAGTTCGCCCGGCTGATCGCGCGGCTGCTCGACGACCCGGAGGAGCGGGCCCGGATGGGCAAGATCGGCCAGGAGCGGATCAACGGGGCCCTGTCCTGGCGCAACTCCCAGCGATCGCTGCTCGCCGCCTACACCGCCGCGGTGTCGGCCGGTGGCACGGACCGTGCGGGGAAGAGGCCGCACCGTTGAGCGAAGACACGATACGCCTGGTCACGATCGGGCGGATTGTCCGTCGGCGCCGGCGGCTCCTCACCCTGCTCGTCGTGGTGGGCGCGCTCGTCGGCTACGGCACCTCCCTGCTGCTTCCGCCGCGCTACACGACCTCGGCCTCGGTACTGCTGCCGGGGGCGTGGGAGGAGCGCGAGCTGCGGACGCAGGCGGAGATCGCGACCAGTTCGGTGGTGGTCGACCGGGTGGCCGCCGCCCTCGGCCGGCCCGGCGCCGACGGCGTCGAGCTGCGCGAGCGGGTGACCGCCGAGGTCGCCGACGGGAACATCATCACGGTCTCGGGCACGGCCGACACCCCGGAGCGCGCGCAGCGACTCGCCGACCTGGTGGCGCGGGAGTTCGTGACGTTCGCCGAACAGGTCCTGGGCAGCGACACCGACCGCGACGCGGCGGCGCGGCTGGAGGCACTGCGGCAGGCCGTCGTGCGGACCGACCGCCGCATCACCGAGCTGGCCGAAGCGGCCGATCCCGGGCGGACCGTGGAGAGCGTGCAGACCCGCACCGACCTCGAGAAGCTGCGTACCGCGCTGCGGGAGGCCGTCGACAAGCTGGACCAGGCCGACCCCGCCTCCGGCAGGGCGGTCAAGGCCGACATGGTCGTCATGGGCCCGGCGGTCCGCCCGGCCGGCGAGGCGCCGCCGACGAGGACGCAGCTCATCGCCGGCGGAGCGCTGCTGTTCCTGCTGGTCGCGGTCGTCGGCCACCTCGTCGCCGCCCGGATGAGCCGTCGGCTGCGCACCGAGCCGGAGATCGCCGCGGCGCTGGGCTCGACGCTCCTCGGCAGCGTCGACGTGCCCGCACAGCGGCCCACGCACGGGCCGGCCGGCCGTGGCCCGCGGGCACTGGTCCGCCGGCTGCTCGGCGTCGACGTCCGGTGGGACCTGCCGGCCTCCCGGAAGTCCGGCGACGAGGCGAGCAGGCAGACCCGCTACCGGCGGGTGTGCGCCCGCCTCCGGGACCGGCTGCCGGCCTCCCGGCTGCTGGTCGTCGTCCCGGACGGCGACGAGATCGGCCGGCTGGCCGCCGAGCGGCTCGCCGCCGAGGCCGCGGGCGATCCCTCCCCCGACGCCTCGGGCACGGGATACCCCAAGCTGCGCGTGGTGGAGGTCCCGGTGTCCCGGCCGATGCTGCCGGACCGCGACGAGGAGTCCGGCGCCCTGGTGGTGCTCAGCGCGGGCCAGTGGACCGCGGGAGAGCTCGCCGGCATCGCCGAGGCGTGCGTGGACTCCGGCCACGAGCTCGTCGGCATCGTCCTCGCGGGCACGGTCCTGGCAGGACCGACACGGGCAGCCGGCCGTCCTCGGCGATCCGCCGCGGCGGCTCTCGCGCCGGCCGACGAGGCGACGGGAGTGCCCGGGTGACGACACGTACGACAGCGGAGCAGCCGGCCGCCGCTCCGCTCCTCGACCTGCACGCACTGGTGGTGGCGGTGCGCCGGCGGCGGCGCGTCTGGTACGCCTCGGCGCTCCTGGGGCTGCTCCTCGGGACGGCCTTCGCGGTGCTGCTGCCGCCACCGCCGACCGCGGTGACCAAGCTGCTGGTCGCGCATCAGGAGGACCAGCCGAACGACCCCGGCACGCTGATCCGCACCGACGTCGCGCTTCTGCAGACGACGCGGATCGCCGGTGAGGCCCTGCGCTCTCTCAAGTCCCCGGTGAAGCCGGAGGACTTCATGAAGGAGTACACGGCCGCCGGCCTGACCAACAACCTGCTGCAGATCGAGGTGGCGGGTGACACCGACGCGGAGGCCTTGGCGCGCGCCAGGGCGCTGGCCGACGTGTTCGTCGCCGACCATGTGAGGCGGATCCAGGAGGTCGCGGACGCCGAGGCCAAGGCCCTGCTCGACCAGCGCGACCGCATGCGGGACGAACTCGCCCAGGTCAACAGGACGATCGGGGACGGATCGCCGGAGAGCGGGCCCAGGGCGTCGGCGGACCGGGAGGCGCTCTTCGCCCGCCGGGCCGAACTCACCTCGCGGATCAGCGATTTCGACCAGCGTGCCGCCGAGGCACGCATGGGGACGCCCCGGCTCGTCGCCGGGACGCAGATCGTGGACGCCCCGCGCATGGTGCGGCACTCGCTGCCCAGGACCGCCGCCACCGACGCCGCGATCGGACTCGCCCTCGGGCTCGTCCTCGGGCTCGCGGTGTCCGCGGTCGGCGCGGTGGTGGCGGACCGCCCCGTGCTGCGCCGGGAGATCGCGGCGAACCTCGGCGCCTCGGTCATCGCGGAGCTCCCCCGCCGGTCGGCCTGGCCGTGGCAGCGCCGCCGGGCCCGGGCGGCACGCGAACGGCTCACGACGTCCCTGGCCCGCACCGTGCGCGGCTCCGGGGAACCGGTGTCCCTGCTGGAGCTGGGCTGTGAGCGCAGTGCGAGCGCGATCGCCCTGGACCTCGCCGGGTCACTGGCGGCGGACGGGCCGGTGGTCGTCGTCGACGGGCTGCCCGGCCGCAGGCTCGCCGACCGGCGGCCGAAGCCGGGAGACCCGGCCGTGGTCGGCGGGGAGCGTGCCGCGACGGTGCCGCGTCAGGAACGCCTGGTCGGCATCGGCTCGGTGGCGCCCGGCACGGCATGGACCGACCTGCGCTACCTCGGTCCCCGGACCGTGCTCGTCGTGCGGGCGGGGCACGGCAGCGCCGCCTGGCTGCACACCGTGGCACGTCAGCTCGCGGACCAGCACATCCCGGTGGTCGGTGTGGTGCTGATCGACCCGGATCCGCGGGACAGGACCGACGGCACCCTGTGGGAGGGCCCGTTCACCGCTCTGCGCGGCCGGAACGAGGTGCCCGTCCGGCGGAACGGTGGGGGTACCTCCCGCGCCGTTCAGGCAGTGGGGGAGGGCGGACGGCGGACGGAGCGGCTGCCGATGTGGGCGGCGCGGGTCCCCGACAGCGATCAGGAGGGTCAGTAGGACATGTGTGGCATAGCGGGTACTTACCGATGGCCGGACGGGAAGGTCGTGGCCGACCGGCTCACCGATACGCTCGCCCACCGCGGTCCGGACGGGGCGGGCCGGTACGGCCACCCCGTCGGTGACGGCGAGGTGCACCTCGGGCACCGCCGGCTGGCCATCGTCGACCTCTCGGAGACCGGCGCCCAGCCGATGGTCTCGGACGGCCTCGTCCTGACGTACAACGGCGAGCTGTACAACGCGCCCGAGCTGCGGGCCGAGTTGACGGCGGCCGGGGTGCGCTTCCGCGGTACGTCCGACACCGAGGTGCTCCTGGAGGCCTGGCGGCGCTGGGGCACGGACTGCCTGCCCAGGCTGCGCGGCATGTTCGCGTTCGGGATCTTCGACGAGCGGACCGGTGAGCTCGTGCTCGCCCGTGACCAGCTCGGCATCAAGCCGCTGTTCCTGCTCCGGCGCGGCGGGGGTCTGCTGTTCTCCTCCGAGCTGAAGGCGCTCGCCGCCGTGACCGGCGGGTCGCTGGAGGTGGACCACGCGGCGCTGGTGGCCTCGCTGCTCTACTACTGGGTGCCGGACTCGCGGTGCGCCTTCCGCGAGGCGGAGAAGCTGCCGCCGGGGAGCTGGCTCCGGTGCCGGCCCGACGGGCGGGTGGAGCGCGGCCGGTTCTGGAACCTGAAGGACGTCGCGGCCGAGGGCCGGGACCGGGCCCTGGCCGGCGAGCGGCCGGACCTGGCCGCGATCGTCGAGGAGTCGACCCGGCGGCACCTGCTCTCCGACGTGCCCGTGGCGACCTTCCTGTCCGGTGGTCTCGACTCCAGCTACCTGACGGCGCTCGCGGCCCGCGAGCAGCCCGGGATCTCCGCCTACACGATCGGGTTCCGGGCGGAGGACGCCAGGTTCGAGGCGATGCCGGACGACCTGCGCTACGCCCGGCGGGTGGCCGAGCGGTTCGGCGTCGACCTCCACGAGATCGAGATCGCGCCGGACGTGCTCGACCTGCTGCCGCGGATGACGTACCACCTGGACGAGCCGATCGGCGACCCCGCCGCGATCAACACCTTCCTCATCTGCTCGGCCGCCCGGGAGGCCGGGGTCAAGGTGATGCTCTCGGGCATGGGCGCCGACGAGCTGTTCGCCGGCTACCGCAAGCACCTGGCCAATCTGATCGCGCTGCGCTACCAGCGCGTCCCGCGGCCCCTGCGGCGCGGCGTGTCCAGGGCCGTGGACCGGCTGCCGGTCGCCACGGCCCGCCGGGGGTACCGGTCGGTGCGCTTCGCGAAGCGGTTCCTCTCCTTCGCCGACCTGCCGGAGGAGACCGCGTTCCGGCGCAGCTACACCATGTACGACCGGGGCGAGCTGCTCGGCCTGATCGATCCGGACCTGGCCGGGACCGTCGACGACGTACTGACCGAACACGCGGACGTCTACGAGGACAACGACCTCGACGACTTCGTCAACCGCATGTGCCTGGGCGACGCCCGGATGTTCCTGCCGGGCCTGAACCTCGCGTACACGGACCGGTCGAGCATGGCCGCGTCGACCGAGGTGCGCGTGCCGTACGTGGACGTCGAGGTGGTCAAGGCGGCGTTCACCGTGCCCGGTGACCGCAAGATCGTCGGCCGGCAGGGCAAGGCCGTCCTCAAGGAGGCGGCCACGTCGGTCCTGCCCCGGGAGATCGCGTACCGGCCCAAGGGCCTCTTCAGCGCCCCGCTGCGCGCCTGGATGAGCCGGGACCTGGCACCGCTGGTGCGCGAGGTGGTGAACGACGGCGAGCTCGTCCGCTCCGGGCTCCTGCGCCGCGACGCGCTGGCGCGCATGGTCGCCGAGGACGCCGCCGGGCAGCGGGACTTCTCCAAGCATCTGTGGCATGTGCTGACGCTCGAGTACTGGTATCGCGGTGCGACCTCCGGGTCCGGCCAGAACTCTTCCTTGACCGCGTAGAGACGAGAAGAGACAAGGGACTTTGGTGAAACAGGTCGTACAGAACTACAAGAGCGGCGAACTGGCCGTGCTCGACGTGCCCGTGCCGGGATGCAAGCCGGGCGGTGTGCTGGTCCGTACCGCGTACTCGCTGATATCCACCGGGACCGAGCTGATGAAGGTGTCCGAGGCCGGCATGTCGATGCTGGGCAAGGCCCGCTCCCGGCCGGACCAGGTGGCGAAGGTCATGCAGAGCGTGGCCACCAACGGCTTACCGGCCACCTACAGCAAGGTCATGGGCAAGCTGGACTCCTACACGCCGCTCGGCTACTCGCTGTGCGGGGTGGTCGAGCAGGTCGGCAGCGGGATCGACGACGTGAAGGTCGGCGACCTGGTGGCCTGCGCCGGCAACGAGCACGCGCTGCACGCCGAGCTGAACTGGGTGCCGAAGAACCTCTACTCCCGTGTGCCGGACGGCCTCGCGCCTCGGCACGCGGCCTTCGGCACGGTCGGGTCGATCGCGCTGCAGGGAGTCCGCCAGGGCGAGCCGCAGCTCGGCGAGGCGGCGCTGGTCATCGGCCTCGGGCTGATCGGGCAGCTGGTGGTGCAGCTCCTGGCGGCCTCGGGGGTCCGCGTCGTCGGCGTCGACCCCGATCCGGCGCGCTGCGAGCTCGCCGAGCGCCTGGGGGCCGAGGCCTGCGGCGATCCCGCGTCGGCGGCCGTGGAAGCAGCCGTCGCCGAGCTCACCGACGGTCACGGGGTGGACCAGGTGTACCTGGCCGCCGGCGGCGGCAGCAACCAGCCCGTCGAGCTGGCCGCCCGGCTGGCCCGGGACCGGGGCCGGGTCGTCGACATCGGCAAGTGCCGCCTGGACCTCCCGTGGAACGCGTACTACGAGAAGGAGCTCGACGTCCGGTTCTCGCGCTCCTACGGCCCCGGGCGCTACGACCCTGCGTACGAGCTCGAAGGGCGGGACTATCCGATCGGGTACGTGCGCTGGACCGAGCGCCGCAACCTGGCGTGCTTCCTCGACCTCCTCTCGCGCGGCAGCGTCGACGTGGAGCCCCTGGTCTCCCACGTCGCCGATTTCGACGACGCCGTCGAGACGTACCGGCGCCTGAAGGACGGCGATCTGAAGGCCGTGGCCGTGCTGTTCCGGTACCCCGAGGGAGACACGGGGGAAGCGGCGGCTCCGGCGGTGGCCGTGCCCGCCGTGAAGCGGAGCGGCGGCGCGGTGTCCGCCCCGGCCCGGGCCGCCGGGAAGCCGGTGCGGCTGGCGTTCGTCGGCGCCGGCAACTACGCGACGTCGATGCTGCTGCCGCATCTGGCGGGGCGCGACGGCGTCGAGCTGTCGACCGTCGTCACCACGACGGCGCTTTCCGCGGCCAACGCGCAGCGGAAGTTCGGCTTCGCCGAGGCGACCACCGATCTCGACGCCGTGCTCGACGACAAGTCCGTCGACGCGGTGTTCGTCGTCACCCGCCACAGCTCGCACGCCGAACTGACCCGGCGGGCGCTGCTCGCGGGCAAGGCGGTGTTCGTGGAGAAGCCCCTCGCGCTCTCCGAGGACGAGCTGGCCGGCGTGCTCGCGGCGGTGGAGGAGTCCGGCAACGACCGGCTGCAGGTGGGCTTCAACCGCCGGTTCTCGCCCCTGCTGCAGGAGGCCAGGGAGCGGTTCGGCGCCCGGAGCGGTCCGGCGAGCCTGCGCTACCTGGTCAACGCGGGCCGGCTCCAGCACGGCAGCTGGTATCTCCGGCAGGGCACCGAGGGCTCGCGCTTCGCCGGCGAGGGCGGCCACTTCATCGACACGGCGAGCTGGCTGCTGGGGGCCGACCCGGTCTCCGTGTACGCGGTCGCCATGTCCGGCGCCGACGACCTGCAGGTCGTACTGCGCTACCCGGACGGGTCCACCGCCACCATCAGCTACGTCACCACCGGCGCGCCCGGCTTCCCCAAGGAGACGCTGGACCTCGTCGCCGACGGAAAGGTGCTGCGGCTCGACGACTTCGTCCGTGCCTCGGTCCACGGCGGCAAGCGGTGGGTCAGTTCGCGGCTGCCGAAGGCCCGGGACAAGGGCCAGAACGCGGAGCTGGCGGCGTTCGTCAGGGCCGTGCGGACCGGCGGGCCGATGCCGGTGCCGCTGGAGTCGCTCGTCGCCACCACGGCGGCCACCCTCGCCGTGCCGGCCGGCCTGGCCGCGGGGGTGCCGGTGACGCTGGCGGGGGCTCGATGACCCTGAGCACGGGCTGGTACCTGCGGCGACTGTCCCGGATGGGGCCGCGGGAGGTCGGCGGCAGGGTGGGCGACGCCCTGCGCAGGCGGCGGTGGCGGTCGGTGCGACCGGACGGCCCGGCGGTGACCGGCGCCCGGTTCACCGCGGTGCTGCCCGAGGGGACGATCGGCGCGGTGCCGCCGGACGCCGCGAAACGTCTCGTCGCCGAGGCGGACCGGCTGATGGCCGGGCACGTCGAGTACTTCGGGGTGGTCCGCGACGACCTGGTGGACCCGGACTGGTGGTACGACCCGAAGACCGGGCGCCGGGCCCCGTGGGGCTACGCCTTCGACGTGCCGTACCGCGACGAGGAGACGGTCGGGGACATCAAGCAGATCTGGGAGCTGTCCCGGCACCAGTACCTCACCGTGCTCGCCGCCGCCTACGCGATCACCGGCGACGAGCGGTACGCCGAGCGGGTGGCCGAGCACCTGCGGTCGTGGTGGGCGGCCAACGCGCCGCTGCGCGGGGTGCACTGGACCAGCGGCATCGAGCTGGGGATCCGGCTGCTCTCCTGGGTGTGGGTCCGGCGGCTGCTCGACGGCTGGCCGGGCGCGGCCGGCCTGTTCGAGGGCAATCCGGTGGCGCTGCGCCAGATCTGGCACCACCAGCGCTGGCTGGCCGCCTTCCCCAGCCGGGGGTCGTCGGCGAACAACCACGTCGTCGCCGAGGCCGCCGGGCAGTTCGCCGCGGCCTGCGCGTTCGACTGGTTCCCCGCCTCGGCGCGTTGGCGGGCGGACGCCCTGCGGACGCTGGACCGGCAGCTGCGGGCCAACACCTTCGGCTCCGGCCTCAACCGCGAGCTGGCCACCGAGTACCACGGGCTGGTCCTGGAGCTGGGCCTGGCCGCGGTGGCCGAGGCGGACGCGGCCGGCGTACCGGTCCCCCCGACGGTCCGGCTGGTGCTGCTGCGGATGACCGACGCGCTCGCCGCCGTCGTGGACAACCGATTACGGCCACCGCGCCAGGGCGACTCCGACGACGGCCACGGTCTGGTCGTCGACGGCGCGGGCACCGACCGCTGGGGTTCTCTGCTGGCCACCGGGGACGCCGTGTTCGGGCGGCTCGACTGGTGGCCGGAGGTGACCGGCACCGATGTGCGTACGCCGCTGCTCGCGGCGCTCGTCCGGCCGTACGCGAAGCCGGGCGGCGCACCGGCCGTGTCCCGGCCGGCGAGCAGGCCGGCCCATTTCGCCGACGCGGGCATGACCATCCTGCGGGGGCCGGGGGAGATCTGGTGCCGCTGCGACGGCGGTCCGCACGGGTTCCTGTCCATCGCCGCGCACGCCCACGCGGACGCCCTGTCCGTGGAGGTCCGGCACGACGGGGTCGACGTGCTCGCCGACCCGGGGACGTACTGCT
The DNA here is from genome assembly GCF_008642375.1 of Streptomyces venezuelae. NCBI lineage: Bacteria > Bacillati > Actinomycetota > Actinomycetes > Kitasatosporales > Streptomycetaceae > Streptomyces > Streptomyces venezuelae. The sequence continues at coordinate 547,418 of NZ_CP029194.1, forward strand.
ACCACGGGCAGCCCGAGTGGCGGCAGTACTTCCGGTCGACGCTCGGCCACAACACCCTGCAGTGGGAGGGCGGTGACCAGTCCGTCTCCGGCGGCCCGTTCCTGTGGACCCGCCATGCCCGGAGCCGTGTCCTGGTCGCGGACACCGCCGGCGACGGGGTGGCGCGCTGGTGCGCCGAGCACGACGGGTACGAGCGTTTCACGCACCGCCGCCGGGTGGAGCTGACGGCCGCGAGCCGGGAGCTGCGGGTGGTCGACGAGGTCCACGGCGACGGCGGGGCCGTCCGCCTGGCGTTCCACCTCGGCCCGGCGATCGCCGCGGAGCTGGTGGGGAACCTGGCCGTCCTCACCTGGACGCGGGACGGCGAGGACCGTTCCGCCGCGCTCGACCTGCCCGGGCAGCTGTCCTGGCGGGCGCATCGCGGCGAGAGCCGACCGCCGCTGGGCTGGTACTCCCCCGGTTTCGGGCGCAAGGAACCCTCCACCACGCTGGTCGGCACCGGATTCGCCGACGGCACCACGCTGTCGGGGGAGTTCACCACCGTGCTCAGGTTCCGCGGCTAGGGGGGCGCGTGGTGATCGAGCGGCGGCGCCGGACGGTGCCGACGGCGCCTCCGGTGCGGCTCCCGGGGCTGCTGCCGGTGCTGCTTCTGCTTGCGGCGACCGGCTGTACGGGTACGGCGGACGCCCCGGCGAAGCCGACCCGTACGTCCTCGGCGTCCGGGGCGCCCGCGGCCTCCGGAGCCCCCTCCACCGCCGTGGCCCGGGTGTGCGCCGCACCCGAGGCCGGGCCGGCGAAGGCCCCGGCCGGCGCGGTCACGGTCGACCCGGCGGTGGTCGGCGACCTGGCCGCGAAGACCGGGAGCAGCCCCCCGAACACCACGTTCTGGCTGCGGCCTGGCACACACAGGCTCGAAGCGGACCCCTACGCCCAGGTCGTGCCCAAGGAGGGGAACACCTACCTCGGCGCGCCGGGCGCGGTGCTCGACGGCCGGAGGACCAACCAGTACGCGTTCGGCGGCACCGCCCGCGACGTCACCATCCGCCACCTGACCGTGCAGCGCTTCGTCGCGCCGAACAACGAGGGCGTGGTCAACCACGACATGGCCGACGGGTGGGTGATCGAGCACGCGAGGATCCAGGACAACTCCGGTGCCGGGCTGATGGCCGGTGCCCGTCAGCAGGTCCGCGCCAGCTGCCTGCGCGGCAACGGGCAGTACGGCATGAACGCCTACAAGACCGGCGACTCCGTCAAGGGCCTGGTGGTCGAGGGCAACGAGGTCGTGGGCAACAACACCGACGACTGGGAGCGGCGGCAGCCGGGCTGCGGCTGCACCGCGGGCATCAAGTTCTGGGCGGTCGACGGCGCCGACATCCGCGGCAACTGGGTGCACGACAACCGCGGGGCCGGATTGTGGGCGGACACCAACAACAACGACTTCCGCTTCGAGGACAACGTCATCGAAGCCAACGACGGTGCCGCGCTGATCTACGAGACCAGCTACAACGCGGTCATCAGGAACAACACGATCCGGCGCAACAACGTGGTCGAGGGCCGTGGCCACGCCGAGGACGGCGACGACTTCCCCTACGGGACCGTCTACGTGTCCGAGTCCGGGGGCGAGCCGCGGGTCCCGGCCCGCACGGACAGGATCGAGATCTACGGGAACGTGCTGGAGAACAACTGGTCCGGGATCACCCTGTGGGAGAACGCCGACCGGTTCTGCAACAGCCCGTCCAACACCTCCACCGGGTACTGCACGTTGCTGGTGAAGGACGCGGCCCGCTGCGCGCCTCCGGCGATCGCCGCCGCGCCGCTGCGCGACGACTGCCGGTGGAAGACCCAGCGGGTGGACGTCCACGGCAACCGCTTCGTCCTGGACAAGGCCGCCCTCGACTGCACGGTGGGGTGCGACCGCATGGCGGTGGTGGCCAACTCCGGTACGTCTCCGGAGTGGTCGCCGTACAAGGGTGAGCGGGTCTCCGAGGCGATCACCCGCGGGCAGCGGAACCGCTGGCGCGACAACGTCTACCTCGGACCGTGGACGTTCGTCGCCCACGCCCCGGGCCGCACGCTCGACTTCGGCGACTGGCAGGGCGCGCCGTACCGGCAGGACGCGGGCAGCACCTTCCGCGCGCGGGACGGTGGTTGAGATGGTCGCGGACCACACACCGAAGATCGTCGGAACGGCCTGGGCGCTGCTGGCCCTCAACACGCTCGGCTCCGCCGGGGCGAGGACCGTCGTCCCGCTCCCCCGCTCCCTCATCCAGATGGTCACGATGGGCGCGTTGGTCGCCGCGTTCGCGCTGGCGCTCGTCGTCAACCCCCGGCTGCGCGTCCGGGCCAGTGCCTTCGTCTTCCTGCTCACCCTGCTGCTGGTGCCGAGCGTGATCTCCAGCGTGCACCTGGAGGTCGGCTTCGGCGCGCTGTTCCGCTGTGCCCGGCTGGCCCTCTTCGTCGGCACGCTGTGGCTGCTCAGCCGCTGGTGGGACGGCGGTCCGACGTTCGTCCGGCACCACATCCGGATGTACTTCGCGGTGCTCGTCCTGGTGGCCGTCGGGCTGGTCGTCGCGCCGGGCACGGCCATGCCCGAGTATTACGGAGGGCGCCTCGTCGGCGCGTTGTGGCCGCTCACCCCGCCGCAGATCGGCCAGTACGCCGCGGTGGTGACCGGGCTGACCGTGCTGCTCGTGCTGGGCCGCCGGACCGCCGGGGCCGGTGCGGCGGTCGTCGTCGTGCCGTCGCTCGTCCTGCTCGCCATGACCCACACACGGACGGCCACGCTCGGTCTGATCATCGCGCTGACGCTGGCGATCGGCTCGCTCGTGATGACGAGCGCCGCCGCCCGCCGGGTCTTCGCCTGGGCCGTGCTGTGCGCCACGGTGGCCGCGGTGGTGTTCAGCTCCGCGCTGCGGTCGTGGTTCCTGCGCGGGCAGAGCCAGGAGAACTTCTCCAACCTCACCGGCCGGGCGAAGGTCTGGGACGCCCTCCTGGCGGAGCCGCGGACGCTCGGAGAGCAGGCGCTCGGCACGGGTCTCGGCGACAAGTCGTTCGACGGGCTGCCGATCGACAACAGCTGGCTGGCCGTCTACCACGAGCAGGGTCTGGTCGGCGTCACCATCGTGGCGGCGATGATCCTCGTGCTGGGCGCCGTAGCGCTGCTGCGGCCGCCGTCGCTGCCGAGGGCCTGCGCGATCTTCCTGATCAGCTACTGCGCGATCTCCTCGTACACGGAGGTCGGTCTCGGCGACGCCTCCGCGTATCTACTGCATCTGGCCCTGGCCGCCTCGCTCCTCGTGGCGCCCGCCCCGGCGGGCACACCGCTCCCCGCGGCCGTCCCCACGCCCCTCCAGGAGCCGTCCCCACGCCCCTCCCCGGAGCCGTCCCCACGCCCCTCCCCCCACCCGTCCCCACGGCCCTTCCCACGGCCGAAGTTCCCCGACGACGTATCCCGCGATGGGCCCGGAGGTGACCTGAGCATGCATGTCCTTGTGGTGCACAACCGCTATTCCTCGGCGCAGCCGAGCGGCGAGAACAGGGTGGTCGACGAAGAGGTGGGGCTGCTGCGCGCGGCCGGCCACCGGGTCGACGTCTTCGAGCGGCGCAGCGACGACATCGCCGCCCGGTCGCTCCTCGGCAAGGCCGCCGTGCCGCTCCTCGTGCCGTGGAACCCGGCCGTCCGTACGGAGCTCACCGCCCGGCTCCGCGCCGAGCGGCCGGACGTGGTGCACGTCCACAACGTCTTCCCGCTCCTGTCCCCCGCGGTGCTCGCCGCCTGCGCCGACGCCGGCGTACCGGTCGTCGCCACGCTGCACAACTACACCCAGGTCTGCCCGCCCGGCACGCTGCACCGGGACGGCCGGCCGTGCACCGAGTGCGTCGGGTCGGCGACCTCGCTGCCGGCCGTCCGGCACGGCTGCTACCGGAACTCCCGGCTCGCGACCGTTCCGCTCGCGGTCAGCCTGTCGGTCAACCGGCGGCGCTGGTGGTCCGGCGTGGAGCGGTTCTTCTGCATCTCCGCCGCGCAGCGCGACGTCCTGGTGCGGTCCGGCATGCCGCCCGAGCGGCTTGCCGTGAAGCACAACTTCGTGCCCGAGCCGGGCATCGCCCGAGCGGGCGCGGGCGAGCATCTGCTCTTCCTCGGGCGGCTCGCGGAGACCAAAGGCGTGCGGCTGCTCATGGCCGCGTGGGACGCGGTCGCGGCGGACGGCGGTGTGGGCGTGCCGCTCGTGATCGCCGGCGCGGGGCCGCTGGAGAGCGAGGTGTCCGCCTGGGCGGCGGACCGGGACGACGTGCGGTACGTCGGCCTGTACGACCCCGATCGGTGCCGGCGGGCCGTCGCGCGGTCGGTCGCCGTGGTGGCGCCGTCGATGTCGCTGGAGACGTTCGGCCTGGTCGTCGCGGAGGCGATGGCGGCCGGGGTCCCGGCCGTCGCCGCCGCTCACGGCGCCTTCGTCGAGCTCGTCGACGACGGGGTGACCGGGCTGCTGCACGCGCCGGGCGATGCCGCCTCGCTCGCGGCCCGCCTGCGCCGGATCGCGACCGATCCGGCCCTCAACCGGGAGATGGGACAGGCGGCCCGGCGCCGTTACGAGCGGGACTTCAGCCCGGCGGTCGGGCTGGAGCGCCTGGTGGAGGAGTACCACGCCGCGATAGCGGGGTGGTCCGGCGGCGGGGACGGCCCGCTGCCGACAGGGGACGAGAGCACTGGCTCGCGGCGGGGCACCGGCGCGAGCGGGATGGGGGAATGAGATGACACGATGCCGACTCTGCGGCTCGGCGGCGCTGGCCAGCGTCGTCGACCTGGGGGCGACGCCGCCGTGCGAGAGCTTTCTCGCCGCGGACCGGCTGGACCGGCCGGAGCCCGCGTACCCGCTGCACCTGCGGGTCTGCACGGAGTGCTGGCTGGCGCAGATCCCACCGCTGATCACACCGGAGGACACGTTCCAGGAGTACGCGTACTTCTCCTCGTACTCGACGTCCTGGGTGGAGCACGCGCGTACGTTCGTCGACGGCGCCGTACAGCGGATCGGTCTCGGCGAGGACGCCTTCGTGGTCGAGGTCGCGAGCAACGACGGATACCTGCTGAGGCACGTGGTGGACCGCGGGATCCGCTGCCTCGGCATCGAGCCGTCGGTGAACGTCGGCGCCGCGGCGCGGGAGGCCGGGGTCCCGACGCTCACGGAGTTCCTGAGCCCGGACACCGGCGCGGCCGTCCGCGCCGAGCACGGCCCGGCGGACCTGGTCGTGGCCAACAACGTGTACGCGCACATCCCCGACGTGGTCGGCTTCACCCGGGGGCTGCGCGCCCTGGTCGCCGACGACGGCTGGGTCTCCGTCGAGGTGCAGCACCTGCTGACCCTGATCGAGGAGAACCAGTACGACACGATCTACCACGAGCACTTCCAGTACTACACGGTCGCATCCGCGATCCGGGCGCTCGCGAGCGGCGGACTCTCGCTCGTGGACGTCGAGCTGCTGCCCACGCACGGCGGTTCCATCCGGCTGTGGGCCCGGCCGGCCGAGGTGGCGGGCGAGCCGTCCCGGAGGGTGGCCGAGGTGCTCGACCGGGAGAAGGCGGCCGGGCTCCAGGAGCTGTCGGGATACGCCGAGTTCTCCGCCCGGGTCGCCAAGGTGCGCCGGGACCTGCTGAAGTTCCTCATCGAGGCGGCCGAGCGCGGCAAGACGGTCGTCGGCTACGGCGCCCCGGGCAAGGGCAACACCCTGCTCAACCACTGCGGCATCCGGCCCGACCTGCTCGCGTACACGGTCGACCGGAATCCCTACAAGCACGGCAGGTTCACCCCGGGCACCCGTATCCCGATCCTGCCGCCCGAGCGGATCGCCGCCGACAGGCCGGACTACGTCCTCGTCCTCCCGTGGAACCTGCGGGCCGAGCTGGTCGAGCAGCTGTCCTTCGTGCACGAGTGGGGCGGCCGCCTGGTCTTCCCCATACCGGAGCTGAGCATTGTGGAGGTCAAGCCGTGAAGGTCGTGCTGTTCTGCGGCGGTTACGGGATGCGGATGCGCAACGGCGCCTCCGACGACGTGCCCAAGCCGATGGCGATGGTCGGGCCGCGGCCACTGATCTGGCACGTCATGCGGTACTACGCGCACTTCGGGCACAAGGAGTTCATCCTGTGCCTCGGATACGGCGCGCACCACATCAAGGACTTCTTCCTCAACTACGAGGAGACGACGTCCAACGACTTCGTGCTGCGCGGCGGGCGGACCGAGCTGCTGTCCACCGACATCGCCGACTGGACGATCACCTTCGCCCAGACCGGCATCGAGTCGCCGATCGGGGAACGGCTCCGCCGGGTGCGGCACCACCTGGAGGGCGACGAGATGTTCCTCGCCAACTACGCCGACGTGCTCACCGACGCCCCGCTGCCGGAGATGATCGAGAAGTTCTCCCGGCGCGACGCCGGCGCGTCGATGATGGTGGTGCCGCCGCAGTCCTCGTTCCACTGCGTGGAGCTGGGCGAGGACGGACTGGTGGGAGGCATCACCGCGGTCAGCGAACTGCCGCTGTGGGAGAACGGCGGCTACTTCGTGCTCCGTCAGGAGGTCTTCGACCACATACCGGAGAACGGGGACCTGGTCGCCGACGGGTGCGCCGCCCTGGCCAAGGAGGGCCGGCTCGTGGCGCACCGGCACCGGGGCTTCTGGAAGCCGACCGACACCGTGAAGGAGCGGGCCGCGCTCGACGAGGCCTACGCCCGGGGCGACCGCCCGTGGGCCGTGTGGGAGCGGGGCGGCGCGGCGGCGGCCGCGGCCGTCGCCGGAGCACGGGCGTGATCCGGCTCGGGGCCGGACGCCTCGACCGGGTCGTCGCGGTGGGCGCGCACTGCGACGACATCGCGATCGGCGCCGGGGGCACGCTGCTCACGCTCTGCCTCGCGCGGCCGGGCATCCGCGTCGACGCGCTGGTGCTCTCCGGCGGTGGCGGCGAGCGGGAGCAGGAGGAGCGGGCCGCGCTCGCCGCCTTCTGCCCGGGCGCCGACCTCCGGCTGACCGTGCACAAGCTGCCGGACGGCCGGCTGCCCGCGCACTGGGACGAGGCCAAGGGCGCGATCGAGGAGCTGCGCGGGCAGACCGAGCCCGATCTGGTCCTCGCCCCGCGCACCGAGGACGCGCACCAGGACCACCGCGGCCTGGCACGGCTCATGACCACGGCGTTCCGCGACCACCTCGTGCTCGGCTACGAGATCGTCAAGTGGGACGGCGACCTCGGCCGACCGGCGGCGTACCAGCCGCTGACGCCGGAGATCGCCGAACGGAAGGTGCGGCTGCTGCAGGAGCACTACCCCTCGCAGCGGCACCGTCCCTGGTACGACCGGGAGGCCTTCCTCGGCCTCGCCCGGATCCGCGGCATCGAATGCCACGCGCGCTACGCCGAGGCGTTCGACATCACCAAACTCACTCTCGACCTGGGGGAATGAACCTTGCGCGTACTGCTGACCGGACACCAGGGCTACCTGGGCACCGTCATGGCCCCCGTCCTCACGGCCGCCGGGCACGAGGTCGTCGGTCTCGACGCCGGACTGTTCGCCGGCTGTGTGCTCGGCCCGACGCCCGCGGACCCGTCCGGGCACCGGGTGGACCTGCGTGACGTCACGGCCGAGCACGTGGCCGGCGTGGACGCCGTGATCCACCTCGCCGCGCTCTCCAACGACCCGCTGGGGTCGCTGGCACCGGACCTCACCTACGACATCAACCACCACGCGTCCGTCCGGCTCGCCCGGCTGGCCAAGGACGCCGGGGTGGGACGCTTCCTGTACGCGTCGACGTGCTCGGTCTACGGCGCGGCGGGCGGCGACGACCTGGTCGCCGAGGACGCCCCGCTGCGGCCTGTGACGCCGTACGCGGAGTCGAAGGTGCGGGTGGAGGACGACCTGCACGCGCTGGCCGACGGCGACTTCAGCCCGGTGTACATGCGCAACGCCACCGCCTTCGGCTACTCGCCCCGGCTGCGCGCCGACATCGTGCTGAACAACCTGGTGGGCCACGCGCTGCTGTCCGGCGAGGTGCTCGTCCTCTCCGACGGCACCCCCTGGCGCCCGCTGGTGCACGCCGCCGACATCGCCCGGGCCTTCACGGCCGCGCTGGCCGCGCCGCGCGAGGCGGTGCACGACCTGGCGTTCAACATCGGCAGCGAGGTCAACAACGTCACGGTCGCCGAGATCGCCGAGGAGGTCGCCGAGGCGGTGCCCGGTTCGAAGGTGCGGATCACCGGGGAGAACGGCGCCGACCCGCGGTCGTACCGCGTGGACTTCTCCCGGTTCCGTGCGGCGGTCCCCGGCTTCGACTGCGAGTGGACGGTGCGGCGGGGCGCGCTCGAACTCGCCGACGCCTACCGGAAGCACGGCCTGACCCGGGAGGACTTCGAGCAGCGCTTCACCCGGCTCGCCGTGCTGCGCGCGGCGTCCGGCGCCGGCTCCGTCGACGACACCCTGCGGTGGCGCCGATGACGGGGCCCGGCGAGGAGATGCACGCACTGGTGGAGCGGTTGTACCCGCTGTGCCGGAGCATCACCGGTGACGGTGTGCGCGCCACGCTGGACATCGTCGGCGAGTACATCCCGCTCCAGGTCCACGAGGTGCCGACCGGCACCCAGGTCCTCGACTGGACGGTGCCGCAGGAGTGGAACATCCGGGACGCGTACGTCGCCGACTCCACCGGCAGGCGGGTCGTCGACTTCGCCGCGTCCAGCCTGCACGTGCTCGGCTACAGCGTGCCGGTGTCGGCGACGATGCCGCTGGCCGAGCTGCGCGAACACCTGCACACCCTGCCGGACCACCCGTCCTGGGTGCCGTACCGGACCAGCTACTACAAGCCGGAATGGGGGTTCTGCCTGGCCCAGGAGACCCTGGACGCGCTGCCGGACGGCGACTACGAGGTGTGTGTCGACTCCACGCTCGCCGACGGCCACCTCACCTACGCGGAGCATGTGGTCCGCGGGCAGGTCGCCGACGAGGTGATCGTCTCCTGCCACGTCTGCCATCCGGCGCTGGCCAACGACAACATGGCCGGCGTCGCGGTGGCGGTGTTCCTGGCCCGGGCGCTGGCGGAGCAGAAGCCGTACCACACCTACCGGTTCGTCTTCGCCCCCGGAACGATCGGGGCGATCACCTGGCTGGCCCGCAACGCGGAGCGGGTGGAGAAGGTCAGGCACGGTCTCGTGCTCGCCTGCGCCGGTGACCGGGGCAGCCTGACGTACAAGCGGAGCAGGCGCGGCGACGCGGGGATCGACCGGGCGATGCGGCATGTGCTCGCCGCGTCCGGACGCCCGCACCGGATCGACGAGTTCACCCCGTACGGCTACGACGAGCGGCAGTACTGCTCGCCCGGGTTCGATCTCGGCGTGGGCTCGCTCACCCGGACCCCGTACGCCGGCTATCCCGAGTACCACACCTCGGCCGACAACCCGGACTTCGTCTCCCCGGAGGCGATGGCCGACACGCTCGCCGTCTGCCGCGAGGCCTTCGGCGTGCTCGACCGGGACCGGCGGTACGTCAACCTCAGCCCTTACGGCGAACCGCAGTTGGGCCGACGCGGGTTGTACGACGCGCTCGGCGGCCGCAGCGACACCAAGCAGGCCCAGATGGCCATGCTCTGGGTGCTCAACCTCTCGGACGGCGAGCACAGCCTGCTGGACGTCGCCGAGCGGGCCGGGCTGCCGTTCGACACCGTCGCCGCCGCGGCCGACGCCCTGCTCGACGCCGGGCTGATCAAGGAGTGACCCCGATGACCACCACCGAGGGGGAGAAGACGACGGGATCCGCCGGGTCCGTCCGGCGGGCGATCGTCGGCCGGCTGTCCTGGGGGCTGGCCGACCAGGCGGCCTCCAGCATGACCAACTTCGCGGTGGGGATCTACGTGGCCCGCTCGCTCGGGCTGGGCGCGTTCGGTGTGTTCAGCCTCGCCTGGGTGACCTACGGCGTCGTGCTCAACGTCGCCCGCGGGCTGGCCACCGACCCCCTGGTGGTGCGCTTCAGCGGCGGGCCGGAGGCGTCCTGGCGCGGGGCGGTGCCCCGTTCGGCGGGCACCGCGCTCGGCGTCGGAGCCGTCATCGGCACGGCGTGCCTGGCGGCCGGAGCGGGGATCGGCGGCCCGTTGGGGAGCGCGTTCGTCTGCCTCGGCGTCGCGCTGCCGGGGCTGCTCCTGCAGGACGCCTGGCGGTTCGCGTTCTTCGCCGCCGGCTCCGGACGGAAGGCGTTCGTCAACGACGTCGTGTGGGGCGTCGCGCTCGTGCCGGCCATGGTCGTGGCGGCCCGCGTGGGCAGTGTCGCCGCCTTCGTGCTCGCCTGGGGCGGGTCCGCCGCGGTCGCCGCGGTGTACGGCTGCTTCCAGTCCGGCATCCGGCCACGGCCTGCCGGGGCGCGCGCGTGGCTCCGCGAGCAGCGCGACCTCGGATCCCGGTACCTCGTCGAGAACGTCAGCCTCAGCGGCGCGAGCCAGCTGCGGGCCTACGGGCTCGGCGCGATCGCCGGGGTCGGCGCGGTGGGTGCGGTCCGGGGCGCCGAGCTCCTGCTCGGCCCGTTCCTCGCCGTGCTGATGGGCCTGTCGCTCGTCACCGTCGCCGAGGCGGCCCGGGTGCTGCGGCAGGCCTCGCACCGCCTCGGCACGTTCTGCCTCCTGCTGGGCGGCGGGCAGGCCGCCGCCGCGCTCCTCTGGGGCGGGGCGCTGCTCCTCGTACCGGCCCGGCTGGGCGAGCTCGTGCTCGGCGGCGTCTGGCACTCCGCCGCGCAGCTCGTCGTGCCGGCCACGCTCGGCGTCGCGGGCGCCAGCCTCGGCACCGGCGCGGCGGCCGGGCTGCGCGCGCTCGGCGCGGCCCGGCGCAGTCTGCGCTGCCAGTTGTTCGCCTCCGCCCTCTATGTCGGCGGCGGACTCGGCGGAGCGCTCGCGGCCGGCGCGGTCGGCTCGGCCTGGGGCGTCGCCGCCGCGACCGTCGGCAGCTCCGCCGTGTGGTGGCTGGAGCTGCGCTCCGCCCTGCGCGAGCACCACCAAGAACCGATCACCGAAGTGAGGACGTCATGACCGCCCACCCCCGGCTCGGCATCGGGCTGCCCGTCTACAACGGCGAGGAGTACCTCGCCGAATCCCTCGACGCCCTGCTCGGCCAGACCTACACGGACTTCGAGCTGGTCATCTCCGACAACGCCTCGACTGACGCCACGCAGGAGATCTGCCGCGACTACGCCGCCCGGGACCCGCGCATCCGGTACATCCGCCTGCTGCGGAACATCGGTGCCGCGCCGAACCACAACTACGTGTTCACCGAGTGCCACGGCGAGCTGTTCAAGTGGGCCTCGCACGACGACCTGTACGCGAGGGACCTGCTGCGGCGGTGCGTGGAGGCGCTGGACGAGCGGCCGGACGTGATCCTCGCCCACGCCGACCAGGCGGTCATCGACGGCGACGGCCAGGTGAAGGTCCCGTACGAGTACGGGCTCGCCACCGCCTCCCCGAGCGCGCCGGAGCGTTTCCGCAGCATGCTGTTCGAGCCCGGGGGCGACGACTTCTACGGGGTGATGCGGGCCGACGTGCTGCGCCGGGTGCGGCCGCACGACAGCTACCACCACGCGGACCGCACGTTCGTCGCCGAGATCGGCCTGAACGGGCCCTTCCACCAGGTGCCGGAGCTGCTGTACTTCCGCCGCGACCACCCGACCCGCGCCGAGCGGGCGAACCCCTCCAAGCGGTCCCGGTGCGTCAACCTGGATCCGCGCCGGGCGGGCGCGCTGCACCCGACGCCCCGGCTGCTGGCCGAGTACGTCTGGGGCTTCGTCGCCGCGATCCGGCGGGCGCCCCTGTCCGCGGCCGACCGGCGCGCGTGCTACCGCCACCTGGCCGAGTGGATGAGCAGCCGGGCCCGGCCGGGGGCCGGCGAGCGGGTCGAGGACCGCGCCCCGGTCGACCCGAGCCGCCTGACGGTCTCGGTCGACGCCCTCGTCGCGGGCCGCGAGGGCCGTGAGGGCCGTGAGGGCCGTGCCGGGAGGCGTGGGTGACGGCCGCTCGTGAAGCACCGGTGCACGTCGGGGTGTTCGGTCTCCTCGGCTCCGGCAACCTCGGCAACGACGGGTCGCTCGAAGCGGTACTGGGATACCTCCGCGCCGAACACCCTGAGGCGGTCGTGGACGCGCTGTGCGGCGGCCCCGGGGCCGTCACGGCCCGGTACGGGATCCCCGCGACCCGGCTGCACTGGTACCGCGGGGAGTACCGGACCGCGTCGCGTGCGGGCGCGGTCGCGGCGAAGGGGCTCGGCAAGCTCGTCGACGTCCTCCGCACCGGCGCCTGGGTGCGCCGGCACGACGTGGTGATCGTGCCGGGCATGGGCGTCCTGGAGGCCACGCTGCCACTGCGGCCGTGGGGATTCCCGTATGCGCTGTTCCTGCTCTGTGCGACGGGCCGGCTGTTCGGCACCCGGGTGGCGCTGGTGGGCGTCGGCGCCGGCGCGATCGGCGACCGGCCGACCCGCGCCCTGGTGCGCTGGTCGGCGCGGCTCGCCGCGTACCGGTCGTACCGGGACACCCAGTCGCGCGACGCGATGCGGGCGATGGGCGTGGACACCGCGCGCGACGAGGTCCACCCGGACCTCGCGTTCGCCCTGCCGGCGCCGGAGGCGACCACGCCCCCCGGTCCGCCGGGAACGGTCTGCGTCGGGGTCATGGACTTCCACGGCGGGAACGACGACCGCGCGCGGGCCGAGGAGATCCACCGGCGCTACGTCGAGGGAACGACCCGCTTCGTCCGCGCGCTGGTCGAGGACGGCAGGCCGGTCCGGCTGCTCACCGGCGACGCGTGCGACGCGCGGGTGGTCGCCGCGATCCTCGACGCGGTGGACTCGCCGCTGGTCACCGCCGCCGAGACGGCCTCCCTGACCGACCTGATGAAGGAGACGGCGGCCGCCGACACCGTGGTGGCGACCCGGTACCACAACCTGGTGTGCGCGTTGAAGGTCGGCACGCCGACGCTCGCGCTCAGCTACGCGGCGAAGAGCGACGCGCTCATGGCCCGCATGGGGCTCGCCTCGTACTGCCACCCGGCGCGCGAGGTCGACGCCGAACGGCTGCTGGAGCAGTTCCGGGAGCTGGAGAAGCGATCGGCCGAACTGCGCCGGACCCTGACCGAGCGGAACGCTTCCACCGCCCGCCACCTCGCGGACCAGTTCACCGCGCTGACGAAGACCCTGTTCCCGGCAACCGCCCACACCTCCCTCCACACCTCGCGGAAGGCTCCATGAAAGCGACCGAAGTCCCGGAGATCGCCGGCGCGTACCTGTTCGAGCCGACGCCGTACGCCGACGAGCGCGGCTTCTTCAGCCGTACCTTCGACGCCGACGTGGTCCGCTCGGTGGGCCTCGACCCGAACGCCTTCGTCCAGGACAGCCTGTCCCGCTCGGTCCGGGGCGTACTGCGCGGCCTGCACCTGCGCTCCGGCGCCGGCGAGGCCAAGCTCGTGCGGTGCTCGTACGGGAGGATCTTCGACGTCGTCGTGGACCTGCGGGCGGACTCGCCGACCTACCGGAACCGGGCCTTCGTCGAGCTGTCCGACGAGACGCAGGCGACCCTCTACATCCCGGCGGGGTGCGCCCACGGCTTCCAGGCGCTCACCGAGACCGCCGACACCTCGTACCGGATCGACCGACCGCACGATCCGGCCGAGGACGTGACGATCGCCTTCGACGACCCGGAGCTCGCCATTCCCTGGCCGTTGCCGGCCACCTCGATGTCCCGGCGGGACCGGGAGGCGCCGAGCCTCGCCGAGGTCCTGAAGCAGAAGGAGAGCTGAGGCCGCCATGGACACCGAAGACACCGAAGACACCGGCGAGCTCGTCCTCCCCCGGTCGCGGCAGGCGAACGAGCGGCTGCACGCCCTGGTCCCCGGGGGCGCGCACACCTATGCCAAGGGCGACGACCAGTACCCCGAGAACCTGGCTCCGGTCATCAGCCACGGCCGCGGAGCCCATGTGTGGGACGTCGACGGCAACCGCTACATCGAGTACGGCTCCGGCCTGCGCTCGGTCAGCCTCGGTCACGCCCACCCCCGCGTGGTCGAGGCGGTGCGGCGGGAGCTCGACCGCGGCAGCAACTTCGTCCGGCCGTCGGTCATGGAGATCGAGGCGGCGGAACGCTTCCTCGCCACGGTGCCGACCGCCGAGATGGTGAAGTTCGCGAAGAACGGCTCCGACGCGACCACCGCGGCGGTGCGCCTGGCCCGCGCCGTCACCGGCCGGCCACGCGTGGCCCTCTGCGGCGACCACCCCTTCTTCTCGACCGACGACTGGTTCATCGGCACCACGCCGATGTCCGCCGGCATTCCGGCCGCGACCGGCGAACTCACCGTGGCGTTCCCCTACGGGGACCTGGCCGCCACGGAGCAACTGCTCAGCCGGTACGAGGGCGAGGTCGCCTGCCTGATCCTCGAACCCGCCACCCACACCGAGCCCCCGCCCGGGTACCTCGCCGGTCTGCGCGAGCTGGCCGACCGCCACGGCTGCGTCCTGGTCTTCGACGAGATGATCACCGGCTTCCGCTGGTCCGAGGCGGGCGCCCAGGGCCTGTACGGCGTGGTCCCCGACCTCTCCACGTTCGGCAAGGCGCTGGGCAACGGCTTCGCCGTGTCCGCCCTGGCCGGCCGCCGCGAGCTGATGGAGTGGGGCGGGCTGCGTCACTCCGGCGACCGGGTCTTCCTGCTGTCCACGACCCACGGCGCGGAGACACACTCCCTGGCGGCCGCCATGGCCGTGCAGACCACCTACACCGAGGAGGACATCACCGCCCGGCTCCACACGCTCGGCGAGCGCCTGGCCACCGGCGTCCGCGAGGCCGCGGCCTCCATGGGCGTGGGCGACCACCTCGTCGTCCGGGGCCGGGCCAGCAACCTGGTCTTCGCCACGCTCGACGAGCACGGGCGGCCCTCGCAGGAGTACCGCACGCTGTTCCTGCGCCGCCTCCTGGCGGGCGGCGTCCTGGCCCCGTCGTTCGTGGTGAGCAGCGCGCTCGACGACACCGACATCGACCACACCGTCGATGTGGTGGCGCAGGCGTGTGCGGTGTACCGGAAGGCGCTGGACGCCGCGGACCCCACCCCCTGGCTGGCCGGGCGCCCGGTGAAGCCTGTGTTCCGCCGCGCGGTGTGACCTGATGTGACGTGACTTCAGCGGCCCTGCGGCCGACCGGCGTCGGCCTTCCGCTCGGCCCGCCGGTCGGCCGTCCGGTCGACCAGCCAGGCCGTCGCCGGGACCACCGCCAGCGCCGTGCACCAGCCACCGAGCGTGTCGGCCGGGTAGTGCGCGCCCAGGACGACCTGCGCCCAGCCCATGGCGCCGCCGGCGACCAGTGCCGCGCCGAGCACGAGTGCCGTGCCGGCCCACCGGCCGAGTCCGAGCCGGCCGGCCACGCCCAGCGCCACCACGAGGGCGAACGCGGTGAGAAAAGCGGTGTGGCCGCTGGGGAAGGACAGGTTCTCGCCGTGGATGGTCCGTGCCACGACGGGCTTGAGCAGCTTCGTCGCCCCCACGCTCACACCGGCGCCGGCCACGACGAGCACCGCCGCCCGAGGACGCCGGAGCGCCACGCAGCCCGTCACAGCGGCCGCCACGAGCATCGCCGCCCCGACGGGCTCCCCCAGGAAGTCGGTGGCCAGGGCGACCTGCCGCCACCGGGGCCCCGCACCCTCCACCACCGCCCGGATCCGCGCGTCCAACGCGCCGGGCCCGCTGTCACCGGCGTACAGCACCCCCAGCACGACGACCGCCGACGCGGCGAGAACCGCGGCCCACCCGAGCCATGCGCGTACCGAAGGGTGCAGCACCGCGGGCGGCCGGCATGCGGTCCGGCTGTCGCGTAACACCGCGGCCCCCGTCAGGCCCGACGGCGTCGGGCCGCGGCCAGGGCCTCCTTGACGTCCCGCACCACCCGGGCCGCGTCCTCGGGGTTGTTGACCACGTCGCAGCTGTTCATGTCGACGACGAGGACGTCGCTGGCCGAGTAGTGCTCGTTCACCCAGTCGTCGTAGCCGGACCACAGCGTGCGGTAGTACTCGACGAGGCTGTCGTCCTGCTCGAAATCGCGGCCCCGCAGCCCGATGCGGTGCAGCACCGTCTCGAAGTCCGCCTTGAGGTAGACCATGAGATCGGGTGCCTTGCGGTACGGGAGGCCGTCGATCTCGCGCATCATCTCGTCGAGCAGCCCCTCGTACACCTGCATCTCGAGGGAGCTGATCCGGCCGAGGTCGTGGTTGACCTTGGCGAAGTACCAGTCCTCGTAGATGGACCGGTCCAGGACGTTGTCGTCCTGCTGGTACGCCGCCTTGATCGAGGCGAACCGGGTCCGCAGGAAGTGCAGCTGGAGCAGGAACGGGTAGCGCTTGGCCTGGATCTCCTCGGGGCTCGCCGTGTAGAAGAGCGGGAGTATCGGGTTGTCGTCCACGCTCTCGTAGAACACCTCGGTGCCCAGCTCCTTGGCGAGCAGCTCGGCGACGCTCGTCTTGCCGATCCCGATCATGCCTCCGACGCAGATCACCGACATACCTCACTTCTCCTGGGAGTCTTCGCTCGTTCCCAGGGGTCGTGGTGATCGGTTGCCGCACACGGCGACGGGCCACCGCCCCGCGGGCCGCATCGAAGCATAGTTGACGAGCGGGGCTCGACGCCTGGCGTGCACCGCGCTACCCGCCCTCGGCGACCTCCGGCGACGCGGAGACGCCTTCAGTCCCGTAGCGACAGCTCGGCGATCACATGGGTGCCGCCGGTCCTCGTGTGGACGGAGCAGCGCAGTGCGTACGCCTCGACGATGTCCAGGCCGCGTCCGCCACAGACCGGCGAGCCGCTCGGTGACCGCCTCGCGCAGGCCCTTCGGCACGTCGGTGCCGTGGAGGCGGCGGACCACCTCCCGCTGGTCGGTCGTGCCTCCTTGCTCGGCGAGCGTGAGCAGGTCCTCCTCGGCGACCAGCGGCAGGCCCTCGCTCCGTTCGTACAGCGCGGAGGCCAGTGCGGGCGTGGCGACCGGGCCCAGCGCGGCGGAGGCCAGCTCCCGGACGTCCTCCGGCGTGAGCGGGCGGAGCCTGATCACCGCGCCGCCCGCGCCCGACGGGTGGCGGTAGGCGGCGCCGAGCACCGATGTGTCCGGGGGCAGGTCCTCGGCACGATAGGTGAGTACGAGGCTGAGCTCGTCCGGCGGGTCGCGGGCGAGCAGCAGGAGCAGGTCCCTGGTGGCCTCGTCCACCCAGTGCATGTCCTCGATGATCAGCGTGGCCGGCCCGAGGACGGTGAGGAGTGCGCGTACGCCGTGGACCAGCCGGAGGCGCTCGGCCTGCTCCCCTCCCTGCGCCGCGGGCGCCGAAGGGAGCCGGTCCGCGAGGCCCGGCAGGAGCCGGGCGAGCGCGCCGACGGCGTCGGGCAGCCCGTTCTCCGGCAGCCATGGACCGGCCTTGGTCAGCGCGTCGGACACGGGTCCGTAGGGGAAGGGCTCACGCAGCGGCTGGCAGAAGCCGATGAGTACGGGACGGCCGCCCTCCGCTCGCAGGGCCGCGGCGGCCTCGCCGACGAGCCGCGACTTCCCGATCCCGGCTTCGCCCTCGATCAGGACCACCGCGAGCGGGTGCCGCACGGCGGCCATGAGCAGGTCCAGCTCGCGCCGGCGTCCCACGTAACGGAAAGTGCCGACCGTCACGGCCGCTTCCGGGCCGAGTGACCCCGCCACGCGCTCACCCACCTCGCCCCGGACGCCCCCGGCCCTTCCAGCCTAAGTAGGTGTTTTTGAACGCTGGCCGTGAGGTGTGTACGGCTGGATGATCTGGGTTGTGGCGTCTGGCGTGGTGGGTCGGCGGTACTGCCGGGAGTGTGGTGATCCGCTTGTGTCGTCGATGGCGGCGGAGGCGGTGTTTTGTTCGGGTCGGTGCAGGTCGAGGCGGTGGCGGAGGCTTCAGCGGACCCGGCAGCGGGTGGTGTTGATGCAGCGTGGCAATCAGGTTGAGTGCCCGGTTTGCGGCCGGTCGTGGACGGTGGGGGTCGAGCGGGCGCGGTCGGCGGTCTACTGTTCGTCGCGGTGCCGCGTGCGAGCCTGCCGTGAACGAGCGGTGTCGCGGAACGGTGTTACGGAAACGCCGTAGGTGAACGGCACGGCGTTATCACAGGTCACAGCCGTCTTGCACGGTCTTCGGGGCCGGGCGACCGGTGCTTCGAGTGCCCCCGGTTCACGCTCTGCCCCGTCATGTCGGGTCCGCGTCACGGTGGAAGCCGACCTGGGCCGGAACCCCTCATTCAGCCGCCACGGGGTGGTCGATCCGGCCCCGGTGAGGGCGGTGATCATCGTGTCAGACCGGATCGGCAACGTCACTCGAACTCGTTACGAACAGCTCGTCGCCGAGGCCCGCGACCTGATCAACCAGATGTCGAAGGCCCAGTTCGCGCTGGGTGACAAGGCCCTGGAGATCGAGCCGATGCGGCCGGTCGGCGGGTCGATGCCCAACGGCACCGACGACCTGTTCACCGTCGAGGAGTCGCTCACGATGTTCGCCGACGACATCGGGGTGGCCCGCTCGACGGTCGAGGACTGGCGGTGGACCTCCTCGCGCTGGCCGGCGGCCAAGCGCAAGGACGGCGTGTCGTTCACCGTCCACAAGGTCCTGGCCTCGATCCAGGACGAGGACGAGCGGTGGGCGGCGATCGAGGACGCCCCTTTCAACTCGCGCTCAGGCAAGCGGCAGTGGACGCCGGACGCGGCGAAACGCCTGGTCGGGCAGCGGGTCGACCGACCGGTGACCGTCGAGGAGAAGATCCAGGCAGTCACCGACCTGACCCGCGATGAGGAGGTCGCCTCCCGGGTGACGGTCGACCTGCTGGCGAGGCCGGCCGCCGCCGCCCAGATCACTCCCGCCGACCGTGTCCGGGTCGTCCGCGAGCTCACCCGGGACGACGAGGTCGCCAAGCAGGTGACCACCGACCTGCTCAAACGCCCTGACGTCGCGAGGGAGACGATGCGGGACGACACCGCCCGTTTCCTGGTCAACCGGGCCCAGTTCGACAACTCCGCCCAGACCCGCGAGACGATCCGCGAACGCACCCCGGCCGCCGTCCGCAAGATCGAGCACACCATCGAATACCTCGACCTGGTCGGCTCCTGCCACCAGTTCGTGGCCACCCTGGGCCGGCTCGTCCCCAGGATGCGGGGCCAGGAGTTCAGCGACGACGAGCGCGAGATCGTCCGCCGAGGCATCTCCAAGGTCCGGGCCGCGGCCGACTGGCTCGAAGCGGCGATCGACAACGGCGAGTTCACCCTGGATGAGCAGCTGGCCAAACTCCTCAAGGACGAGTAGGCCATGACACGGCGCCGGGAGGCCCGGCCTCTTGAGGAGCACCACGGCGACCTGGTCCGCGTCGCCCTGATGGAAGCCCGCCCCTCCGGCCTCCAGACCAGACAGCTCATCACCGCCACCCGACTGACGAAATCCCAGGTCGAACGAGGGATCCGGCACCTTCGGGACGTCGGGGCGGCCGAACACCTCACCCCGATCATCTGGCGGCGGCGGGACGGATACATGTTCTCCGACGACCCGGCGGACTGGATCGAGTACGAGAAGAAGCAGTTCCGCCTCATCCTCGGCCGGCTCACCCGGATGATCACCGGCACGCTGGACCCGCACCTGGCCCGCTACCCGGATGACGAATGGGCCCAGCTGGCATCCGCCCAGCTCACCGGTGTCCGCGCGACCCTGGCCCAGCTCACCAAGTAGGTCCTCGATGCGTCACTCATCCCGCTACCCCTCCGACACCTCGGTCGCCGAGTGGGCCCTGATCGAGCCGCTGCTGCCGGTCCCGGCCTGCCGGACCAAGACCGGCGGGCATCCGGAGAAGTGGCCGCGGCGGGACATCGTCGACGCGATCCGCTTCATCGTCGACAACGGCGCCAAATGGAGGGCCTTACCCGCGGGTTTCCCTCCCTGGCAGACCGTTTACGGGTTCTTCTGGCGCTGGAACCGGGCCGGGGTGGTCACCTGCATCCGCGACCAGCTCCGCCGGCAGATCCGTACCGACAAGGGCCGGTGTCCGTTCCCGGTGACGCTGATCGTGGACTCGCAGTCTGTGAATGCGGCCTCCACCGTCGGCGAGGACAGCCGCGGCTACGACGCGGGCAAGAAGATCAACGGCCGCAAGAGACACATCGTGGTCGACACCCTCGGCCTGCCCGTGATGATCACAGTGACGCCCGGTGATGCCCGGCCCGCGATGAGATCATGGCCAGGGACCTGCTCTGGCGCCTCAGGCTCACGCACCCGCAGATCGCCCAAGTCTGGGCGGACTCCGCCTACTCCCGCGACCTGCTGCCCGCCTGGACCGCGGACCATCTGTGGTTGACCCTGCGGCCCGTGCTTCGGCCCAAGGGCACCAAGGGGTTCGTCGTGCTGCCCCGGCGCTGGAAGGTTGAACGGTCAATCGGCTGGATCATGAACGCCCGCCGCAACTGCCGGGACCACGAGCGTCTGCCCCAGCACGCCGAAGCCCACCTGAACTGGGCCTTCATCACCCTCATGACCCGGCGCCTGGCCCGGAAAGGCCCCCGCACCGACAGCTGGACGAAGAAGAACCGGCCCGCCGGCTGACTACTCCTCGGTCGACTCCGGCGGTCCCTCCCCGCCGAACCGCCGATCCCACCCACAGGGCCAGGCGAGGTCACTCTGGGTGAATATGACGTGGTGTTGTGAGCCTCGGCCTGCGATTTGGACAGATATGGCATCACTGATCGCAAACGAGGAGTTCTGGCAATGGTGAAGCGGCGGTTCAAGCGGCGGGCAGTTGCCGGAGCGTCCTCCGCCGTTCTGATGGCGTGGATCACGATCGGCCTCGGCGTTGCCGAGGCCCGCGCCCAGGTGCCAGAGTGCCAGGGCTTTGCCGCAGAGATCGTTGCCACGCCCGGAACGCCGACCTACGGCACCCCCGAGCGGGACGTCATCGTGGGTACCTCTGGTCGTGACGTCATCCATGGCCTGGACGGCGATGACCTGATCTGCGGACTGGGTGGCAACGACACCATCGATGGCGGGCCCGGTAGCGACATTCTGGTCGGGGATGGGCCGAGCATCGACCAGAGCGTCACCGGCAGCGGGAACGACACGCTGCTGGGCGGCCCTGGCAACGACATTCTGGTTGGCGATGCGTCAAGCGTCGACCAGAGCGTCGCCGGTGGCGGGAACGACACGCTGCGCGGTGGTGAGGGGAACGATGTGCTCGTCGGCGACAGCCGTGCAGCTTCCCTGGACGCCTCTGAAACTGCCTCTGGAGGCGGCAACGACCGGATCTACGGTGAAGAGGGAAGGGACCAGCTCATCGGGGACAGCGAGACCGGTTTCGGTGGCGCGGCCAGCGGCGGGGGCGCCGACCATCTCGACGGAGGTGCGGAGATCGACTTCTTGGTCGGCGACAGCCGCGGCAGCTTCTCCGGCAGCTCCTCCGGGGGCGGTAATGACCGGCTCTATGGGGGAGAGGGGAGAGACCAGCTGATCGGCGACAGCAGCAGCGGCGCCGTCGGGACGGCCACTGGCGGGGGTTCCGACTACCTCGACGGTGCTGTGGGCAACGACGTCCTGGTCGGTGATTCGAGCACGGGGACCGGGACCGCGTCCGGTGGCGGCAACGACCAGCTCGTCGGCGGCGAAGGAAATGACCAACTGGTCGGGGACTCCAGGTCGCAGAGTCTGGGCGGTGACACCAAAGAAGCCGGGAACGACGTACTGCTCGGAGGCCCGGGAACCGCGGACTTCCTCACCGGGGACAGTGAATACATCGGGAACGCCTATGGGGTCGGCGGCAACGATCTCCTAGACCTGGGCGACGACGGAGGAGAGGCTGCGATCGGGGATCACAACACGCGTTTCACCAATGGTGGGACAGCGTTCGGTTCAGGTAACGACCGGATCATCGGGGGCAGCCGGAACGAGGTCCTCATCGGTGACAGCTCGGTCGGTGTTGACGCCGAGACTCCCCCGACGGCAGGGAATGACGTGCTGGACGGTCGCGGAGGCAACGACCAGATGTTCGGCGACAACACTGACTTCTTCTCCACCCGAACCTATGGCACCGCGGGTGGTAGTGACACCCTCCGGGGCAGCGACGGCGCTGACACGCTCACGGCAGGTCCACGCAACGACTTGCTCGACGGCGGCGCCGACTCGCCGGACGAGTGTGACGGCGAGGCAGGAACCGACACCGCTATCCGCTGCGAGTCCACCGCGAACATCCCGTAGACACCGGCGCGGTCCTTTGTGCTCCAGCCGGGGAGGAACTCCTGGCACACCGACAAGATCGCGGTCCGTCACACCACCCGTCTATCGCCCGACGCGAGCCGACACATTCCGACACTCCGGCTTTGCAGCTTCCGGCGGATCTGCCGGAATCATCGACCCACCTGAACTGACTCACGGCCGACGTTGAAAACACCTACTAAGCGTGGCCGCCACCAGCGACGACCGCACGGGCGTGCGGTCGGGCGGGGTCACACAGCGGTGTACTGGGAGGCGTACTCCTCGGTGGGCGGGACGACGGTGATGACGTCGATCAGTACGCCGTCGGGTGCGGCGACGATGAAGTGGCGCTGGCCGAAGTCCTCCGTGCGCAGCGGCAGGACCTCGCGCAGACCGGCCTCCGTCACGAGCCGCCGGTGCTCGGCGTCCACGTCGTCCACCTCGAAGTTCAGCAGCAGGCCGCCCTCGATGGCGGCCCGGTGGCCCTCGGGGACGGTCGGGTGGGCGTGGTCGAGGAGGGCCAGTTCGTAGTGCGGGGCGTCGGGGCGGCGCAGACTCACGTACCAGTCCGCCTCGAAGGTCACGTCGAACCCGAGGTGGCGGGTGTAGAAGTCGCGGGAGGCGGCCACGTCCCGGGTGGCGAGCACCGGATAGAAACCGCCGAGCCTCGCCGTGGGCGCGGTGGTGACGGCGTTCCGTTCGTTCGTCATGGCAGTGGCCCTTCACATCCATTTCACATACCCGGGGTATGCGAATCCTGGGGTTAGCATACCCCGGGTACGCGAAATGGAAAGGGCGGTGGGCACGATGGCGGTCAGCCGGGCGGAACAGCGAGCGGCCACACGGCAGGCGCTGCTGGCCGAGGGGCGGCAGCGGTTCGCCGCCGACGGCTACCACCAGGTGGTGCTGGCCGAGGTGGCGCGGGCCGTCGGGGTCACCAAGGGGGCCGCCTACCACCACTTCGACAGCAAGGCGGGGCTCTTCCGGGCCGTCGTCGCCGACGTCCAGCGGGAACTGGGCGAGCGGGTCGCGACCGAGGCGGAGCGGTACGAGGACCTCTGGGAGCAGCTCCGGGCCGGCTGCCGGGCGTTCCTCGCCGCGGGGACCGACCCGGCGGTGCGGCGGATCCTGCTGGTCGACGCGCCGACCGTGCTGGGCTGGGACGAGTGGAGGGCGCTGGACGAGGAGTCCTCCGCCCGGCACCTCGCCGAGGCCCTGGCCTCGCTCACCGCGGCCGGGATCATCGCCGAGCAGCCGGTGGAGCCCCTGGCCCGGCTGCTCTCGGGCGCGATGAACGAGGCAGCGCTCTGGATCGCCCGGGGCGGCGACCCGCAGGCCGCGGAGCAGGCGCTCGACCGCCTGCTCACGGGGCTGCGCACCGGGACGCCCTGAAAGGCGGGCCCGGGCCGAATGGGCCCCCGATCATCACGGAGGAGGTCAGTCGCGCAGCAGGGCGCAGACGAAGTCCTCCTGGACGACGCGGACCTTGGCCAGCAGCTCCGGCTTGACGGTCTTGCTGGTCTGGGTGGTGATCGAGAAGGTGAGGGACCTCTTGCCGTCGGCCGTGCCGGCCGCGAACTGGGTGTAGCCAGGGAAGTTGCCGGTGTGGCCGTAGACCGTGCCGCACCGCGTCGCGTAGCGGAAGATCGCCAGTCCGCCCGCGTTGACTCCGGGGCCCGCGGGCTCCGAGGCGGCGCCGGGGATGAAGGTCCGCTGCTGGTGGCGGGTCTGCTTCGACAGGAAGTCCCGGCCCCCGGCCCAGGCACGGATGAAGGTGTTGAGGTCCTTCGGTGTCGAGACGATGCCGCCGGAGGCCCAGACGCCCGACGCGCCGATGAGCTCGCTGATGTCCTCCGGCGGGGCGGGCGGAGTCACGTCGTAGCCGTGCAGGTACGGCTCCGGCAGCCGGAATCCCTGGGGCAGGCTGGTCTGCCGCAGGTCGAGCGGCTGGTAGAGGAGCCGGTCGAGGAGGCGCTCGTACGGCCGACCCGTGGCCGCCTCCGCCATCAGCGCGACGGCGATGTTGTCGGAGTTCGAGTACTCGTACCTCGATCCCGGCGGGAACAGCAGGTCCTTGTCGGCGACGAAGTCGAGCAGCCGGCGGGAGTCGAAGTGATGCCTGGGGTCCGCCTGCAGGATCTCGACGAACGCCGGCGCCCTCGAGAAGTCGGGCAACCCGCTGGTGTGGTTCAGCAGTTGGCGGAGCGTCACCTGATGCCAGGCGGCCGGCAGCGCCGGCAGACGCCCGCCGATCGTGTCGTCGAGGTCCAGCTTCCTCCGGTCCACCAGGCGCAGGGCGACCGCGCCGCTGTAGGCCTTGGCGACGCTCGCGATCCGCATGTGGTCGGTCGCCTGGGGCGGGCGGCCGGTCCTCGTGTCGGCGACCCCGGCCCGGTAGACCTTCGTCCGGTCGCCCTGCCGCATCGTCACGATCACGCCGGGCGGCCCCCCGGCGGTACGGACGAGATCGTTCAGCTGCTTGCGCAGGTCCTTGTGCGCGGGCGACGGCGGGGGCTTCGGCGTGCCCGTGGCCTGGACGGGCTGGACCAGGGCGGCGAGCGCCGCGGACGCGGCCAGGCCCGTGACGGACAGCCTCAGGAATGCGCGCGAGCGGGACCGGACTTCAGAGCATGCCGACACGGGAACTCCTTCATGGTGACGCCGGGTGGACGGACACCCGGTTCAGAGGGTCCGCCTCAGCATCGGACGCGCCGACAGGACCTGCCTGCCCGGTGCTCCATCCGGCCCAGACCCGTGGCGGGGCCCCCGTGGGTGCCGTGGCGTGGGCGGTGGGCCATCCTGGGGGTATGGGTGCCGAGCGTGGTGGGTTCTTCCGGAAGCGGCTGCCCGGTGGACAGGGCTCCCGCCGGGCTCGGGTCGCCGTCGTCGCCGCCGCACTCGTCGCGGGCGCCGCCACGGCGGGCGGCTGCGCGAGCGGTGACGATACCGGTGGCGGTGCCGGTGCGCCCACGGGAGCGCAGGGTCCGACGTCGGTGATCCCCGCGACCACATCGGTGGCCCCCTCGGCCCCCTCGCCGACTCCCCCGGCCCCGCCGCCCTCGGCTCCCCCGGCCGCGTCCTCGGCCCCCTCGCCCCGCGGGCCCGTCGCCGCCGAGCTGTCCATACCGTCGATCGGCGTCGAGGACCTCGACGTCGTCCCGTACGAGGGCACCACCGACGACCGGCCGGGCACCCGCATACAGGACCGCGGCGTGGCGGCGAGCCCCTACGGCGAGCGCGGTGGCGTGGGGCCCGGCGACATTGGCAACTACCTGGTGACCGCCCACCGGCTCTCGGCCGGCGGGCCCCTGCGTGAGCTGCCCTCGGTCGAGGTCGGGGACCAGGTGCACGTCACCGCTGAAGGCACCGTCTACACCTACGAGATCACCGAGACGCGGAGCACGTCCTTCCGCTCGACCCGCTCGCTCGCCGAGCAGCGGGCCGCGGTGCCGGGCGAGCCGGGCGAGAAGCCCACCCGGGCCATGATCACGCTCTCCACCTGCGCGACGCCGGAGGACAACGCCGCGGGCAACTTCTGGCGGGACGCCCTGCACAACCCCGAGCACCGCATCGACAAGATCGGCGTCCTGACCTCGACACGCGCGGCCTGACCCGTAAGCCCCCGCCCGGCGATGATCCATGTCACTGTCGTGGGACCTTCAGAAGGCCACGGCGGAGCCCTTAGCGTTGCCGAAACGAGCCGGGCGCGACGCGGGCGACTGCCGCTCTCAGGGCTCATCACCGGCAGGGTGAAGGGATCAGGATGTTCCGCAAGGTGCTGGTAGCGAACCGCGGGGAGATCGCGATTCGCGCGTTCCGCGCTGGCTACGAACTGGGTGCGCGCACGGTTGCCGTCTTCCCTCACGAGGACCGCAACTCACTGCATCGCCTGAAGGCCGACGAGGCGTACGAGATCGGTGAGCCCGGGCATCCGGTGCGGGCCTACCTCTCCGTGGAGGAGGTCATCCGGGCTGCGCGCCTGGCCGGTGCCGACGCCGTCTACCCGGGTTACGGATTCCTGTCCGAGAATCCGGAGCTGGCGCGTGCCTGCGAGGAGGCGGGCATCACCTTCGTGGGCCCGTCCGCGCAGACCCTGGAGCTGACCGGGAACAAGGCGCGTGCCGTGGCCGCCGCCCGCGAGGCGGGCGTGCCGGTGCTCGGTTCCTCGGAACCCTCCACCGACGTGGACGAGCTCGTGGCGGCCGCCGAGGGCATCGGCTTCCCGGTGTTCGTCAAGGCCGTCGCCGGCGGCGGCGGCCGGGGCATGCGGCGGGTCGAGGACCCGGCGAGCCTGCGGGAGTCCATCGAGGCGGCGGCCCGCGAGGCCGAGTCCGCCTTCGGCGACGCGACCGTCTTCCTGGAGAAGGCCGTCGTCGACCCGCGTCACATCGAGGTGCAGATCCTCGCGGACGGCGAGGGGAACGTCATCCACCTGTACGAGCGGGACTGCTCGCTGCAGCGCCGCCACCAGAAGGTGATCGAGCTCGCGCCCGCCCCGAACCTCGACCCGGCGGTACGTCAGCGCATCTGCGACGACGCCGTGAAGTTCGCCCGCCGGATCGGCTACCGCAACGCCGGCACCGTGGAGTTCCTCCTCGACCCCGACGGCAAGCACGTCTTCATCGAGATGAACCCGCGCATCCAGGTCGAGCACACGGTGACCGAGGAGGTCACCGACATCGACCTGGTGCAGTCGCAGCTGCGCATCGCCGCCGGGGAGACCCTCGCGGACCTCGGTCTGTCGCAGGAGTCCGTCGTCCTGCACGGCGCCGCCCTGCAGTGCCGGATCACGACCGAGGACCCGGCCAACGGCTTCCGCCCGGACACCGGCATGATCAGCGCGTACCGCTCTCCGGGCGGCTCGGGCATCCGGCTCGACGGCGGAACCACCCACGCCGGTACGGAGGTCAGCGCCCACTTCGACTCGATGCTGGTCAAGCTGACCTGCCGCGGGCGGGACTTCGGGACCGCCGTCGACCGGGCGCGGCGCGCGGTGGCCGAGTTCCGCATCCGGGGCGTGTCCACGAACATCCCGTTCCTCCAGGCCGTGCTCGACGATCCGGACTTCCAGGCCGGCCGCGTCACGACCGCGTTCATCGAGCAGCGGCCGCACCTGCTCACCGCGCGCCACTCGGCCGACCGCGGCACGAAGCTGCTCACCTACCTCGCCGACGTCACGGTCAACAAGCCGCACGGCCCCCGGCCCGACCTGATCGCCCCGACCACGAAGCTGCTCCCGCTGCCCGCCGGGGAGCCGCGGGCCGGCTCCCGGCAGCGGCTGGCCGCGCTCGGTCCCGAGGGCTTCGCGCGGAGCCTGCGCGAGTCGCCGACCCTGGGCGTCACCGACACCACCTTCCGCGACGCCCACCAGTCGCTCCTCGCGACCCGGGTCCGGACGAAGGACCTGCTCGCCGTCGCCCCGACGGTGGCGCACTCGCTGCCGGAGCTGCTGTCCCTGGAGTGCTGGGGCGGCGCCACCTACGACGTCGCGCTGCGCTTCCTCGCCGAGGACCCCTGGGAGCGGCTGGCCGCGCTGCGCGAGGCCGTGCCGAACATCTGCCTGCAGATGCTGCTGCGGGGCCGCAACACCGTCGGCTACACCCCGTACCCGACCGAGGTGACCGACGCCTTCGTCCAGGAGGCCGCGGCCACCGGCATCGACATCTTCCGGATCTTCGACGCGCTCAACGACGTCGACCAGATGCGGCCCGCCATCGACGCCGTACGGGCGACCGGGACGGCGGTGGCCGAGGTCGCGCTCTGCTACACCTCCGACCTCTCCGACCCGGCGGAGAAGCTGTACACCCTCGACTACTACCTGCGGCTCGCCGAGAAGATCGTCGCAGCCGGGGCACACGTGCTGGCGGTCAAGGACATGGCCGGTCTGCTGCGCGCCCCCGCCGCCGCCAAGCTGGTCTCCGCGCTGCGCAGCGAGTTCGACCTGCCGGTGCACCTCCACACCCACGACACCGCGGGCGGCCAGCTCGCCACCTACCTCGCGGCGATCCAGGCGGGGGCGGACGCGGTGGACGGCGCGGTGGCCTCCATGGCGGGCACCACCTCGCAGCCGTCGCTGTCGGCGATCGTCGCCGCGACCGACCACTCCGAGCGGCCCACGGGGCTCGACCTGCAGGCGGTCGGCGACCTGGAGCCGTACTGGGAGAGCGTCCGCAAGATCTACGCCCCCTTCGAGGCGGGTCTGGACTCGCCGACCGGGCGCGTGTACCACCACGAGATCCCCGGCGGGCAACTCTCCAACCTGCGCACGCAGGCCGTGGCGCTCGGCCTCGGTGACCGTTTCGAGGACGTCGAGTCGACGTACGCCGCCGCGGACCGGATGCTGGGCCGGCTGGTGAAGGTCACGCCCTCGTCGAAGGTGGTGGGTGACCTCGCGCTTCACCTGGTGGGCGCGGGGGTGGCCCCCGAGGCCTTCGAGGCGGCGCCGAACCGCTTCGACATCCCCGACTCGGTCGTCGGCTTCCTCCACGGCGAGCTGGGCACGCCGCCCGGCGGCTGGCCGGAGCCCTTCCGTACCAAGGCGCTTGAGGGCCGGCCCGCCCCCAAGCCGATGCGGGACCTGACCGCGGAGGACCGCACCGGACTGGCCAAGGACCGGCGCGCGACGCTGAACCGCCTGCTCTTCCCCGGCCCCACGAAGGCCTACGAGACGCACCGCCAGGCGTACGGCGACACCAGCGTGCTCGACAGCAAGGACTTCTTCTACGGGCTGCGCCCCGGGAAGGAGTACGCCGTCGACTTCGGTCCCGGCGTGCGGCTGCTCATCGAGCTGGAGGCCATCGGCGAGGCCGACGAGCGCGGCATGCGCACCGTCCTGTCCACCCTGAACGGCCAGCTGCGGCCGATCCAGGTGCGCGACAACGCGGCGGCGGCCGACCTCCCGGTGACGGAGAAGGCCGACAGGTCCGACCCCGGACACGTCGCCGCGCCGTTCGCCGGTGTGGTGACGCTGGCCGTCGCCGAGGGCGACGAGGTCGAGGCCGGTGCGACGGTCGCCACGATCGAGGCGATGAAGATGGAGGCCTCGATCACCGCCACGCGGAGCGGACGGGTCTCGCGCCTGGCCATCACCAGGATCCAGCAGGTGGAAGGCGGCGACCTCCTCGTCGAGATCGCGTGACGCGGTAGGGGGTGTCCTGCCTGATCGGCAGGACACCCCCTCGGGGTTCCGCGCCTTCGCCCCGGCTCCGTTTAAGCGGTGACGAAATCGTGGCCGGGGCGGGCGCGCGCGGCGGAAGGTTCATCTCGGCACCCGGCGACGGGTGCCGAGACCACACCACCTTCCACCGTGAGGACGGCCATGACCGACATGACCACCGCCGCCGGGACGAACTCGACGGCCGCCCGCCCCACCAGGGCGTTCCGGGGCCTGAAGGCCCTCGCCCTCGGCCTGACCGCGCTCGCGCTCGGGATCGCCGGGACCACGGCGCCGGCCACCGCCGCGCCGCTGATTCTCACCGGCGGCTCCTTCACCGGCGACTCGCTCGCCGACCTGGTGAAGAAGGAGGGCGACTCCTTCCGTATCTGGCAGAACACCGACGGCGACGACCGGGTCTGGCCGTGGGGCAGCACCGGCAAGGTGCACGGCAGCGGCTGGAGCGGTGTCGACGCGAGCAAGGTGTACTTCGCCAAGCTCACCAACGACCGGTACAAGGACCTCGTCCTGCTGGACGGTGACAGCTTCCGCGTCTGGACCCACAACGGGACGGCGACGTTCGGCGCCAACCCGTGGACCGTCCCTCCGTTCCGCACCGGCGGCGGCTGGTCCGGCCACGACCCGTCGGCCATCTGGTTCGCGGACATCGACGGCAACGGGCAGGACGACCTCATCCAGCGGAGCGGTGACGTGCTCCAGTACTTCCGCAACCTCGGCGAGGGCAAGAGCTGGGCCGCTCCGGTGACCATCGGGTACGGCTACAGCGGCCACAACCCCCGGGCTATCTGGTTCGCCGACCTCAACGGCGACCAGCGCGCCGAGCGCATCGAGCGGTTCGGCGACCAGTTCATGGTCGCACCCAACACGACGGGCGGCGGGGGCGGTTGGCCCTACGGCACGGTGTACTTCACCGGTTCCGGCTGGTCCGGGCAGGACCCGGCCGCCATCTGGTTCGCCGACATCACCGGCGACAACCGGGCCGACCTCGTCCAGAAGTCGGGTGACGCACTGAGGTACTACCCCAACAACGGCTCCGGCAGCGGCTACACGAACTGGGCCGCGGGTGTCGGCGCCGGCACCGGCTGGTCCGCCGTCGACCCCAAGGGCATCTACTTCGCCTGATCCCTGAGGGACGGGGGTCCACAGGGATACGGCGAAACCCGGGGGCGGCCCCGAGGCCTGGCTACGGCTAAGGCTTCGGGGCCGCCGCGTGCCGTGCCGGAGCTCCCAGCAACTCGCCTGCCAGCTGGGTTCGTTGGTGGAGCATCCAGCGCCCCGAGCGGCGCGAGGTGACGAGGCTGTTCCGCCGCAGGACCGACAGGTGCTGGGAGACCGCCGCCGAGGTGAGGTCCAGATAGGCCGCGAGCTGGCTCGTCGACAGGGGCAGATCGAGGTGGGCGAGGAGCGCGGCCCGGCTGCGCCCGATGAGCTCGGCGAGCGGCTGCTCCGTCCCGCCGGCCGCCTCGTCCGTCCACAGCCGGCCGATCCCGCGCGGCGAGTACGTGAGCGTCGGCTGGTACGGCTCGTTGTGCAGGACCAGCAGCCGGGGCCAGGCGAAGACGCAGGGGACGAGCAGCAGACCCGTGCCGTCCGGCGAACGGCGGGCGAAGTGGAGGGGTTTGTCGATGAGGAGCCGGTCGACCTCGTAGCGCGCCTCGGGGTGGAGGTCGTCGAAGACCTTGGCGAGGCCGCCCGTGGTGAGCTGCCCCGCCCGGTGCGCGATGTCGGCGTCGTTGAGGGCCCGCAGCCGCGGCCACACCGGCTCGACGGCGGCCCGCCAGTACGCGGCCATCGTGTCCACGAGACCCGGCAGTTCCCGCTCCGGATCGTCGTACAGCGGGCGCAGGAGGGCGGGGAGAGCGTCCCCGGTGCCCAGTTCGTCGAGCGCGCCGCGGACCGTGGCGGCGGGCGTCGCGGCGATCGCGTCCAGTTCGTCCCGGAACTCGCCGGTGAGCGCCTCCGGCGGCGGCGCGAGGAAGTCCGGTACGACGCGCGGGCCTTGGGCGAGCGCGAGCAGTATCCGCAGGTCGAGGCCGCGCACCCGGCCCGCCGCGAACTCCAGCCAGGGCCGGTGCACCACGGCGCGGTGGGTGCCGGCGAGCACGGGGACGCTGTGCACGAGTTCCTCGAGGGGGGAGCGTGCGAAGCGTATGCGCGTCAGATCGTCGGGCCCGAAGATGATCTCGATCACGCCAGGGAGCGTACCCCCGGGCCGTCGATGCGAACGGAGCCGCCCCGACCGTCGCGGATCCGCCCTACGGGGAGGGCAGCGGAGGCAGGGCGCCCTCGTGGAGCCAGGACGACAGCAGGCCGTCCACCGGCTCGGTGGCGTGTCGTGCCACATGGGCGGTGAAGGCCTCCGTGGTCACCACGCCGTGACGGTGGGCCGTGGCCCAGTCGCGCAGCATCCGGAAGAACGCCCCGTCGCCCAGCGCGCAGCGGATCGCGTGCACGGCGAGGCCTCCGCGCTGGTACAGGCGGTCGTCGAACATGAGCTTGCGGCCGGGGTCGGCGAGGACCAGGTCCTGCGGCTGCATGGCGAGCAGCCGGTGTGCGGCGGTCGCCAGTTCCTGCGCGGTGCGGCCTCCGGAGCGCTCCGACCAGAGCCATTCGGCGTACTTCGCGAAGCCCTCGTTCAGCCAGATGTGCCGCCAGTCGGCGATGGTGACGCTGTTGCCGAACCACTGGTGCGCGAGCTCGTGCGCGATGAGCCGTTCCGAACCCCGCACGCCGTCCACGTGGTTGATGCCGAAGAGGGAGAGACCCTGGGCCTCCACCGGCACGTCCAGCTCCTCGTCGGCGACGACGACCGCGTACTCGCCGAGGGGGTAGGGGCCGAAGAGCTCCTCGAAGATCCGCATCATGGCGGGCTGCCGGGCGAAGTCCCGGGAGAACCGCGGCAGGAGGTGCGCCGGTACGTGGGCGGTCTGCGGGACGCCGTCGAGTCCGGGCTCGCCGAGCAGGACGGTCTGGTACATGCCGATGGAGAGGCCGACCAGGTAGCTGGAGGTCGGCGCGGTCTGCTCGTACACCCAGGTGGTCGTGGAGGCCTTCGTCGTCCGGGTCAGCAGCCGGCCGCCGGCGACCACCGTGTAGGCGGACGGGGTGTTGACCGAGATCTGGTACGAGGCCTTGTCGGCGGGCCGGTCGTTGCACGGGTACCAGGAGGGCGCGCCGACCGGCTGGCTCGCGACGAGGGCGCCGTCGGTGAGCTCCTCCCAGCCGAGGCCGCCCCAGGGGCTGCGGACCGGCTTGGGGTTGCCCGACCAGTGCACCTCGACGGTGAAGGCGGCGCCGGCCGGGAGGGGCTTGGCCGGCCGGACGCGCAGCTTGCCGCCCCGGTGGCTGTAGTGGGGCGCCCGGCCGTTCACCTGGATCCGGCCGACCTTGAACTCGGCGAGGTTGAGGGCGAACTCGGTGAGCGGCGCCCGGCCGACGATCGCGCTGAGCCGGGCAGTGCCGGAGAGCCGGTTGGGGCCGGGGCGGTAGTCCAGGGCGATCTCGTACCGGTGGACGCGGTAACGGGGATCGCCGTTGGCCGGAAAGTACGGGTCCGACGCCGTTGTCCTCTGGCCGCTCACTGCCGCTTCCGCTCCCTGCCCTGTGCTCGTACGCCGTGGCCCTTTCAGGACCGCCACGCCTCGATCGGATTGCCCAGCCAGCGGGTGTCGGCGGGGACGGATTCCCCGGCCATCACGAGAGAGGCGGGTCCCAGTGTGCTGCGGGCCCCGACCGTGCTTCCGGGCAGGACGATTCCGTTCGGGCCCAGGGTGGCGCCCTCGCGGAGGACCACAGTATCCGTCCTCAAGATCCGGTCGTGGAAGAGGTGCGTCTGCAACACACAGCCGCGGTTCACGGTGACGGCGTCGCCCAGGGTGACCAGGTCCGTCTCGGGCAGCCAGTAGCTCTCGCACCACACGCCCCGGCCGATCCGGGCACCGAGGCCGCGCAGCCACAGGGTGAGGAGCGGGGTCCCGGGAACCGATCCGGCCAGCCAGGGCACGGCCAGGACCTCGACGAACGTGTCGGCCAGCTCGTTGCGCCAGACGAAGCCGCTCCACAGCGGGTGCTCCCCCGTCCGGTGCCGGCCCACGAGGAGCCACTTCGCGGCCACGGAGACCACGACGGCGGTCGCCCCGGCGGCGAGCAGGACCGCGCCGGACAGCAGCGCGGCCCCCGCGGCCCCGACCCCGCTCGTCGCGGTCAGGGCGCACAGCGCGGCCACCGTCAGGACGGCGAGCGCCGCCGAGCAGAACACCGGGACGAGCCGGCACAGCTCGACCAGGGCCCTGGCACAGAGCAGGCGCGCGGGCGGGTCGTACGTACGGCTCTGGTCCGCGTCGGCGGCGGACCGCGGCAGCCTGACCGGCGGCAGGCCCAGATAGGAGCTGCCCTTCTTGGCCTTCTTCGGCGTGGCGGACAGCACGCCGACCAGCCCGTCGTCGGGCACGCTGCGGCCCGGCGCGGTCATGCCCGAGTTGCCGAGGAACGCCCGGCGGCCGATCTCGGAGTGGCCGATACGGACCCATCCGCCGCCCAGTTCGTAGGGGGCGGTCAGGGTGTCGTCGGCGAGGAACGCGCCTTCGCCGACGGTCGTCAGGCTCGGGAGCGCGAGCACCGTGGACACCTCGGCGCCCCGGCCGATCCGCATGCCGAGCAGCCGCAGCCATACGGGGGTGATCAGTCCGGCGTACAGCGGGAAGAGGGTCTCCCGGGAGCGGTCCATCAGCTGGGTGACGGTCCATACCTGCCAGCCGACCCTGCTGTGCGTGGGGTGCGTCCCGGTCCGCAGCCCGAGGCTGAGCAGGCGTACGGAGACGAGCAGGAGCAGCGCGTACGCGAGGCCGAAGGCAAGCGCTCCGGGCACGACGGCGCTCAGCGCTCCGCGCAGGGCCCCGGCGAGCCCGGCGTCGGCGGGGACGAACAGGCCGACGACGAGCAGCGCCGGGAGGGCGGCGAGCACGGGAAGGGCCGTGAGGCAGAGGCCGGTCGCTCCGTACATGGCGCGCCAGCGGGCGGCGCGCGGCGGGCGCTCCTCGGGCCAGTTGCGTTTGGCCTTGCCGAGCTTGACGGCGGGTGCCCCGGCCCAGCGCTGGCCGGTCGGGACCTGTCCGGTCACGGCGGATCCGGGGGCCACCTGGGCCCGCTTGCCGACCCGCGCGCCGGGGAAGAGGATGCTGCGGGTGCCGACGACCGCGCCCGCGCCGACCTTGACCGGGCCGATCTCGAGCCGGTCGCCGTCCAGCCAGTGCCCGGAGAGGTCCACCTCGGACTCGACGGCGCAGCCGCGGCCGAGCTTGAGCATCCCGGTCACCGGAGGCAGGGAGTGCAGGTCGACGTCGGGGCCGACCTTGGCGCCGAGGGCGCGGGCGTAGCGCTCCAGCCAGGAGCCGGTGAGGGAGGTCGCGCCGACGTGGTCGGCGAGGCGTTCGGCCGTCCACAGCCGCAGGTGGACGCTTCCGCCGCGGGGGTAGCGGCCCGGCCGGACCCCGCGCAGCAGGAGGCGTGCGCCGCCGGCCGCGAGGGCCAGTCGGCCCGGGGGGCTGTAGAGGAGGGCCGCGCCGGCGGCGACGATCCACCACGAGGCGGTGGGCGCCCACGGGTAGGGGCCGAACCGGTGGAGGACGTTGCCCAGGGCCAGGAGGGCCACCGTCCAGCGCAGGCCGACGAGGGTGAAGAGCGGGAGCAGCAGCAGCGCCTGCGCGATCTGGGTGCGGAGCGGGACGGGGGCGACGGTCCTGGTCGCGGTGTCGTCCTGTGCGGACTTCTCCAGGCGCCGGGCGAGCTTGCGGAGGGTGGGCTGCTGGTAGATGTCGACCACGGCCGCGGCGGGGTAGCGGGTGCGCAGCCGGGTGGTGAGCCGGGCGGCGGCGAGGCTGTTGCCGCCGATGGCGAAGAAGTCGTCGGCGGCGCCGGTGACGGTCACGCCGAGGGTCTCGCTCCACTGCTCGGCGAGCCAGGCCTCGGTGCCGTAGAGCTGCTCGACGGAGCCGGTGGTCTCCAGGTCGGGCAGGGGCCAGGGCAGTGCGTCCCGGTCCACCTTGCCGGAGGTGCGGGTCGGCAGGTCGTCGACCGGCGCGAGGAGCGGCACGAGGGCGGCGGGCAGTTCGGCGCGCAGCCGTTCGACCGCCGCCGTGTGGTCCCAGCCGTCCTGGGTGACGAGGTAGCCGACGAGGAGCTGGTTGCCGCCGCGGGCGGTGCGGACGGCGGCGGCCGCGCCGGCGACGCCGGGCAGGGCCTGGAGCGCGGCGTCGACCTCGCCCAGTTCGATGCGCCGGCCGCCGAGCTTGATCTGCTCGTCGCCGCGGCCGAGGAAGACGAGCCCTTCCGGTTCCGCGCGGACGAGGTCGCCGCTGCGGTAGGCGCGCTGCCAGCCGAGGGAGTCGAGCGGGGCGTACTTCTCGGCGTCCTTCCCGGGGTCGAGGTAGCGGGCGAGGCCGACGCCGCCGATGACGAGCTGGCCGCTGCCGCCCATGGGCACCGGCTCGCCGGACTCGTCGACCACGGCCAGTTCCCACCCGTCGAGCGGGAGGCCGATGCGGATCGGTTCCGCGCCGGTCAGGAGCGAGGCGCAGGCGACGACGGTGGCCTCGGTGGGGCCGTAGGTGTTCCAGACCTCGCGGCCCTCGGTGACCAGACGCTGGGTCAGTTCGGGCGGGCAGGCCTCGCCGCCGAAGATCAGCAGCCGGACCTCGCCGAGGTCCTCGGGGTCCCAGAGGGCGGCCAGGGTCGGCACGGTGGAGACGACGGTGATCTCCTGCTCCACCAGCCAGGGGCCGAGGTCGGCGCCGCTGCGCACCTGGGAGCGCGGGACGGGCACGAGGCAGGCGCCGTGGCGCCAGGCCAGCCACATCTCCTCGCAGGAGGCGTCGAAGGCGACCGAGAGTCCGGCCATGACGCGGTCGCCGGGTCCGAGGGGTTCCTCCGTGAGGAAGAGCGCGGCCTCGGCGTCGACGAAGGCGGCGGCGCTGCGGTGGGCGACGGCGACGCCCTTGGGCAGGCCGGTGGAGCCTGAGGTGAAGATGATCCACGCGTCGTGCTCGGGCCCGGGGCGGGCGGCGGGGACGTGGCCGGGCTCCGGTCGCCGGATGATGTCGACGGTCTGTCCGGCGCCGAGCACCGCGCGCACGCCGGCCTCGCCGAAGACGAGTTCGGCCCGCTCGTCCGGGTCCTCGGCGTCGACCGGGACGTAGGCGGCCCCGGCGGCGAGGACGGCGAGGACGGCCACGTACAGCTCGTTGGTCCCGGAGGGCACGCGGACGCCGACCCGGTCGCCGAGTCCGACGCCGGCTTCGGCGAGGGCGCGGCGCCGGCGCTCGACCTCGGCGGCCAGAGCGCGGTAGGTGAGCTGGGTGGTGCCGTCGTCGAGGGCGGGTTCGTCGGGGTGTGCCCGGACGGTCGCGTCGAGGATGTCGACGAGCGTACGGGGCGGGGCGGCGGGTCCGGCGGAGAACCGGGCTGCTTTGCCGGAGTCCTCGTACGCCTCTCCGTCGTCGGGCTGGGTGAGTTCGCCGAGCTCGGGTGTGGCTGACATCGGCCCTCGCGTGTCGCTCCCGGAACGGTCCGGGCCGCCGGTGGAGCCCGGGTCTGCCCGGGTTGTTCCGATCCAGCGCCAAACAGCCCGTCAGTCTAGTGCGCCGAAACGGATTTTCTCGGTCGAACCGCTTGCGCGCTGCTGAGGCAGAGCGGTATTGCGGCGTGAATTCCCGGCTCCGCGTCCGGCGCCGGCGACAGGCCCCGGGCCCGTCGGGGGCGGTCCCTTGGGCCGGATGGAGGACCGTTCCGTCGGGGCGCGGAATCGGGCCATTCGGAGGGACGCGGTCCGTCCGGCCTGGTACCGGCCTCGGAAGGCGTGTGGGGCCTGGCCCGGAGCCCGATCCTGCGGGCCGTCGTGCGGCGCTGTCGCGGAAGCATCGCGCGGGTGTCACACAGCCGTCACACGGTCATCGTCGCCCCATCGAACTGGGCGACCTCAGGATGGCCTGAACACACGCGGATCAACCCCCGTCCCGCGGACTGCCGTTGATCACTTCCCGCTCGCTTCACATACTGCGCTGACCAGCGGCGGGCGGAGTACGCCCGGCTGGAGACGACCACTCCACTTCATCCCTATCTCCTGGGGGAGACTTGCGCGCACACGTGCACAGAGCACGCGCCTTCACCATCGCGGCGGCCACATCGGTGGCCCTCGTGGCAGGCATGACCGGCCCCGTCACGGCTGTCGCCGGACACACGACGGCCACGCCGGACACCCCACGTCCCGACGGCGACCAGCGGATCCCGATGATCACCGGCGACCGGCTGGTGGTCAGTGCCGAGGGCCGGATGGTGGGCTTCGAGCCCGCCGAGGGCCGTGAACACATACCCGTACAGGTACAACGCACCAAGGACCGGACGCTGGTGGTGCCCGGCGACGCGCAGCGCCTGATCTCCGCGGGCAAGCTGGACCAGCGGCTCTTCGACGTCGAGGAGCTCGCCGACCCGCTGCTGCGCAGGAGCCACCGCGACGGGCTCAAGCTGATCGTGCAGTACGACGGCGGCGGCGCCGATTCCGCGCGGGCCGAGGTGCGTTCGGCCGGGGACACCCAGCTGCGGCGCACGTTCCCCACCATCAACGCCGACGCCCTCCGTGCGTCGGAGGACGACGTGGCCAGGGTGTGGGAGGCGCTGACGAACCCGCGGCCGAACGGCCTGCGCGCCACTGCCTCCGGCATCGGCAGGGTGTGGCTGGACGGGGTCCGCAAGGCGAGCCTGGACCGCAGCGTCCGGCAGATAGGCGCCGACAAGGCGTGGGAGTCCGGTTACGACGGCACGGGCGTCAAGATCGCCGTCCTCGACACCGGTGTCGACAGGACCCACGAGGACCTGCGGACCCAGGTCGTCGGCGAGAAGAACTTCTCCGCCTCCGCCGACGCCGTGGACCGCGTCGGACACGGCACGCACGTCGCGTCGATCGCCGCGGGTACGGGTGCCAGGTCCGGCGGTGCGTACAAGGGCGTCGCCCCCGGCGCCAAGGTGATCAGCGGGAAGGTCCTCGACGACGAAGGCTACGGGGACGACTCCGCCGTCATCGCGGGCATGGAGTGGGCCGCCGCCGAAGGCGCGGACGTGGTCAACCTCAGCCTCGGCAGCGGTGACACCCCCGGCGTCGACCCGGTGGAAGCGGCGGTGAACCGGCTGACCGCCGAGAAGGGGATCCTGTTCGCCGTCGCGGCGGGCAACGACGGCAAGTACGGCGATGAGACCGTGGGCTCGCCGGGCAGTGCGGACGCCGCGCTGACCGTCGGCGCGGTCGACAAGGACGACAAGCTGGCGCCCTTCTCCAGCATCGGCCCGCGCGCCGGCGACGGCGCCGTCAAGCCGGACGTCACCGCGCCCGGCGTGGCCATCACCGCGGCCGCCGCCCCCGGCAGCGCGATCGACACGCGCCCCGGCACACCGCACCCGGCCCCGGGCTACCTGCAGATCGACGGCACCTCGATGGCCACCCCGCACGTGGCCGGCGCGGCGGCGATCCTGAAGCAGCGGAATCCGGGCTGGACGTCGACCGAGCTCAAGGGCGCGCTGATCGCGTCCACCAAGGGCGGCGACTACACCGCCTTCCAGCAGGGCTCGGGCCGTGTCCAGGCCGACAGGGCGCTGGCCCAGAGCGTGATCGCCGATCCGGTCTCGCTGACCTTCGGCGAGGCCCAGTGGCCCCACGCCGACGACCCTCTCGTCACCAAGAAGCTCGGTTACCGCAACCTCGGGACCAGCGACGTCACCCTCGACCTGTCGGTGGCCACGCTGGACCCGACGGGCAAGCCGGCCCCGGCCGGGTTCTTCTCGCTCGGCGCCGGCAAGGTGACCGTGCCCGCCGGTGGCCGGGCCGAGGTCGACCTGATCGCCGACACCAGGATCGGCGACGCCGACGGCACCTACTCGGGTCACGTCACCGCCACCGGCGCGGGCCAGTCCGTCCGCACGGCCGCGGTCGCCGTCCGCGAGGCGGAGTCCTACGACATCACGGTCAGGACCATCGGCCGCGACGGCACGGACGCCGCGAACTTCTCCAACACCCTGACCGGGGTCGGCGGCGGCGCCAAGGGGTTCAACGCCCGTATCGACAACGAGCCGGGCGTCCGGACGATCCGCGTGCCCAAGGGTTCGTACACCTTCAGCACGGCCGTCTACCAGGACCCGTCGGACTACACCAAGGGCACCGACTGGATCGCCCAGCCGAAGCTGGAGATCTCCGGCCCCGTCGCGCTCACCGCCGACGCGCGCACCACCAGGCCGGTGGCCCTGACCGTGCCCGGCCTCGACACCGCGAACTCCGCGGGCACGTACTACGAGGTCGCCAGTGAGGGCGCTCGCTACGGCAACGGCTGGGTCCTCGACAGCTTCGCCGGCTTCCGCACGGCCCACCTGGGCCCGGCCGTCACCGACGGCTCGCTCCTGCAGACCTGGGACGCGCACTTCGTCAAGGACGCCACCACCCAGTACGCGGTGGCCTTCGGCGGCAAGGCGAGCAAGGTCGCGACCGGCTACACCCGGCACGTGAAGGCGAACGAGCTGGCCACGGTCAAGGTCGGTCTCGGCGCCTCCGCACCCGGGAAGAGCACGCTCGTCTTCCCCCACCCCCGGCTGCCGGGTGCTCCGGAGGGCAACGCGTTCTCCCCGTACCAGGCGGCGCCCGGGATCCGCACCCTCCTCGTCTCCACCGCCGACGGGGTCTCCTGGCTGACCAGGTTCCACCAGTTCGGCGAGCCCGACGAGCAAGGCCGGCGGCCCTACGAGGGCTCGTACGAGATGGTCCGGCCGAAGACCTACGTGACCGGCAAGACGTACCGGGAGACGTTCAACACGGGTGTCTTCGGCCCGCTTCTGGGCGAGAAGTCGGGCGTCTTCCGCACCGCGCCAGACCCGGACACCGGTGAGCAGCAGATCATCGGCGCCCTGTCGCTGTTCGCCGACGGCGGGGGCCACACGGGTCTCACGAGGCACACCTCGGCCACGACGTCGCTGTACCGCGACGGCGTCAAGGTCGCCGAGAACGACGATCCGCTGACCGGCGAGATGCCCTTCACGGTCGACGCCTCCGATGCCGAGTACCGGCTGACGGCCTCCGTGGAGCGCTCGGCGACGGTCGCCGCGGCCTCCACCCGTGTCGACACCGGCTTCACGTTCCGCTCGAAGCAGGTCGCCGCCACCACCGCGCTTCCGGTGTCGACGGTCCGCTTCGCGGCCCCCGTCGACATCACCTCGCGCGCTCCGGCCGGCGCGACGGTCTCCGTCCCGGTGACCGTGCAGGGCGCGGCGGCCGGGAAGAACCTCGGGTCGCTCGCCGTGTCCGTGAGCTACGACGACGGGAGGACCTGGCAGCCGGTGAAGGTGGCGAACGGCAGGATCTCCGTGACGAACCCGGCGAAGGACAAGGGCGTGTCGCTCCACGCCGAGGTCACGGACAAGCAGGGCAACGCGTCCACGCTGACGATCCACGACGCGTGGCTCGGTAAGTAGCGCGTGGTTCGGTGAGCAACGGCCGGACCGGGCCTCGTCGGACGAGGCCCGGTCCGGTTCTCCCCGGTGGTTCAGCGGGTGGGTTCCTGCATGGTGACGCAGTGCGCGCCACCGCCGCCGTTGCCGTAGAGGTTGTCGAGGTTGAGCTGGACGACGGGCCTGCCGTAGGCGGCGGAGATCGCCGCCTTGGCCGCCGCGTCCTTGGCGGTGTCGCCGAACTGGGTGATGATGACGGCCGAGTTGGTCACCGTCCAGTTCATGTAGGAGCTGAGGAAGTCCGCGCGCTTGCCCGACGGGACACGGGGCAGGGTGTCGGGCCCCTCGATGGTGAGGACCTGGAGCCTGCGGCCCCTGGCGTCGGTCGCGTTGGGCAGGACGTTGTACACGGCCTGGGCGTTGGGGGTCCAGACGTCCGGCCGTACGTCGCCGGCGAGCTGCACCATCACCACACCGGGCTTGATGTACCGGGCGGTGCCGTCGATGTGGCCGTCGGTGACGTCCCAGCCGGTGACCCCGGGCAGCCAGATCATCTTGGTCGCGCCGAAGCGGGCGAGCAGCTCCGCCTCGAC
This sequence comes from Streptomyces venezuelae, assembly GCF_008642375.1. Taxonomy (NCBI): domain Bacteria; kingdom Bacillati; phylum Actinomycetota; class Actinomycetes; order Kitasatosporales; family Streptomycetaceae; genus Streptomyces; species Streptomyces venezuelae. The sequence goes on from NZ_CP029194.1 coordinate 588,910, forward strand.
CTGGCTGCGCGACTTGCCGGGGTTGCGGTTGCTGTTGAGCCAGCAGCTCTCGGTCGCCATGAGCGTGCCGTCGCCGTCGTACTCGATGCCGCCGCCCTCGCCGACGCGGAACAGCGGGCCGGTGTCCCGCATCCAGCAGTCCGAGACCGGGATGGAGCCGATCACGGTGACCGTGGGTCCGCACATCGAGCGGGCCTTGGCGGCGCTCCGCCGGCCGACCAGGGCCGCCGTGCCGAGTGCGGGAGCCAGGTCGTTCGGCGCCAGGATCCCCGGACGGCGTACGGCTGTCCCCCGAGCCAGACCCACTCGCCGGGCGCGGTCACGCCGCGGCGCTGCCCGGCCTGGTCGCCGAGCACGGTCGCGGGCAGGTTCTCGGCAGCCTTGTCCGGCCGCGGTACGTCACAGCCACCCGGGCGGTACGGCGACGATGGCCACCGGCCTCCACGGCGAACTCACCGCGACGCCCCGCCCCGAAGGCGGGCTGACGGTACGGGTCGAACTTCCGTTCCGACGACGGGACGCCCGCTGAGGCCTGATTCGCCGGACGCCCCCTAGCGGCCCAGCAGTTCGACCTCGGCCTCGATGGCCTCGGCCATCAGCGTCCGGGCGTGGGAGATCAGGAGCGTGCCGCTGAGCCAGCGCATGCCCAGGCCCTCCAGGAGGGCGGTGAGCCGCTCGGCGGAGGCCGAGAGGGCCGCCGCCGATGCCGTCGGCCGTACGTGGCCGAGCAGCTCCACCACCTCCTGGACCCAGACGGCGGTGGATCTCGCCAGGTCTTCCCGCAGGGCTTCGTCGAAGACGGCGCTGGCCCGCAGCTCACCCCACGCGCTGCTGTTCTCGCGGACCTCGGTCGTGTCCTGGAGTTCCAGGAGCAGCGTCCGGTCCAGCTCCTCGCGCGGCCCGAGCGGTTCGGCGTCCGGCGTGCGGTACGTCGTGTAGTGCCCGGCGCGGTCGCTGATGAACTCCAGCGTCTTGAGCAGGATCCCGGTGCGGTCCTTGAAGTGGTAGTAGATCAGCGCGGTGGAGACGCCCGCCTCGGCGGCCAGCTCCTCCACGCGCAGGCCACGGACGCCGCGCCGGGCGATGACCCGGGCGGCGGCTTCGAGGATCTGAGTGCTGCGAGACGCCATGGCCGGAACTTTATCGGTCCCCCCCCTCACGCTCCCCGTCGGCGCCTTCGGCGGCACAGGGCGACGACGACGAGGACCATGGACGGTCACCGCAGAAGGGCCATCCTGGAAGCCGCCGCGCGGGTCATAGCCCGGCACGGAGTCCGCGGGCTGCGCATGGAGGAGCTGGCGACCGAGGCCGGGGTGTCCACCGCCCTGATCCAGTACCACTTCAAGGACCGCGCCGGCACTCTGCGGCACACCCTGGAGTTCATCAGCGACAGGGCCGACCGGTACACGTCCGAAAGGGACGGCGGCGAGGGGCCTTACGACGCCCGGCAGGAGCTGGAGCAGTCCCTGCTCCTGGAGTTCCAGGACGTTCCCGAGGTCCGCGAGAACAGCACCGTATGGGGGGAGCTGCGCGCCAGCGCGGTCTTCGAGCCCGAGCTGCGCGGAGACCTGGCCAGAGCCACGCTGGCCTGGATCCCTGATGTCGCGGACCTCCTGGGCTGCATCCGGCCGACGGTCCCCGCGCCCGCCCTCACGGCATCCGCGGAGCGGCTCACGGGCCTCCTGGAAGGGCTCAGTACGCGCTGGCTCAGCGGCGCCCTGCCCTTGCCGCACGCCCGCGAGCTGGTGAGGGAGGCCGTCTCCATCGAGGTCGAGCGCCTGAGCAGCCCCGCCGCCGAGCCGCTGCACCACTGAGCAGCCCCGCCGCCGAACCGCCGAGTCGCCGACAGCAGGCGCTCCCCTCAAGAGGCGTGCACCCTGTTCTCAGGGCAGCGCGTGACGAGCCCACGATCGGAGACACTCTCGCCCGCCGACACCCGCCGCCCCGAGCGGAGCCGCCACGGCTTCCTTCCGGCCGCGCTGGCCTGCCTCCTGATCGTGGCAGCCGTCGCCTTGGGTACGTGGCTCCAGTTCGGCGAACGCCAAGCCCTGGACACCGTGTACACGGCGGGCGGCTCGCCTCCCGACCGCGTGGACGTCGACGCCTCGATCCAGCGCGTCGACGCCGCCGGCCGAAAGCTGGTCCTGCGCGTCCTCGTGACCCCGCGGGGAGAACTGGCCGAGGCCGGCGGCGTCTCCCACCGAGGACCTCACGCTCCAGACCTCGGCCTCCACCCGGGGCGACCTGTCCTTCAAGGCGCACAGCAGGATCTCGACCATGGACCTGGCCGTCGATCTGACCGGCTGCTCGATCACCGACTACCCCTTCGACGCCTATGACGCCGCGATCGAGTTCAACGCCGTCCAGGGAGGTCGGAAGGTGCCCGTCCGGGCGACGCTGACCAGCAGCGACGTCCTCTTCGCCGCGACGGTGCACGCCTCGGAGGACGACGGGGCCGCACTCTTCGACGTCGGTCTGGGGCGCTCCAACAGCGTACTGATCTTCGCCGTCTTCATGAGGGTCGCCATGTGGGCGCTCGCCCTCTCGGTGCTCACCGGCGCGTGGTTCCTCGTCACCCGGCGCAAGGGGCTGACCCTGGCCGGCGCTCGGCTGGATGGCCGCCACGCTGTTCGCCCTGGCCGCCTTCCGCAACACGGCCCCGGGCACACCGCCCATCGGCTGCCTCATGGACTACATCGCCTTCCTCTGGGCCGAGACCGTCGTCGCCTTCTGTCTCGTCGCCGTGGTCGTCACCGGCTTCGCGGCGGAGCGCCTGCCACCGGATGCCGAGGCTCCGCCGGACATGCGCGAGAAGTGACGGCCCGGTGGCCGTCGGTCGTCTCCCGCGCATGCACGCACGACCAGGCCTTCCTACGATGAAGACGTATCGTCGCGCGGTTCTGTCGGGGTCCTAACGGAACGAGGGAACATGACAGCCGAGGATGCCGGGCCCGCCGGGCGACCGGTGGAACTCAAGCACAACGCGATCGGCTTCGTGGACGCCCTCGTCATCGGGCTCAACTCCACGTCCCCCGCGTACTCCCTCGCGGCCGTCATCGGCCCGATCGTCGCACTCGTCGGGATCTACGCCCCCGGAGTGATGTTCGCGGCCTTCGTGCCGATGCTGCTGATCGCGTCGGCGTTCTACTACCTGAACAAGGTCGACCAGGACTGCGGCACCACCTTCTCCTGGGTGACCCGGGCCATGGGCCCCTGGGCCGGCTGGCTCGGAGGCTGGGCCATCGCCATGACCGGGGTCCTGGTCGTCGGCTCGCTCGCCGATGTGGCCGTCACCTTCGGCCTGCTCGCCGTCGGCCTCGACAGCTGGGTGGACAACACCTTCGTACGCCAGCTGCTCACCGTGCTGCTCATCCTCGCGATGACGGCCGTGTGCGTCATCGGCACCGAGCTGTCGGCCAAGGTGCAGAACGTCCTCATCCTCGCGCAGGTCGCCTGCCTGCTGATCTTCGTCGTGGTGGCGTTCTACGCCGTCTACAACGGCACGAGCAAGTACGACTCGGTCGAGCCGGCCCTCAGCTGGCTCAATCCGTTCGGCGCGGGTGGCGCGGCGCTCACCGGCGGGCTGCTGCTGGGCGTCTTCATCTACTGGGGCTGGGAATCGGCGGTCAATCTCACGGAGGAGGTCGAGAACTCCGCGACCGCCCCCGGCAAAGCGGGCCTCTGGTCGACCGTGATCCTTCTGGTGACCTACGTGTCCGTGGGATTCGCGGTCGTGGCCTACGCCGGTCCGGTGTTCCTGGCCGAGAACGCCGACGAGGAGGAGTTCCTCTTCGCCCAGCTCGCCGGCGACGTCATGGGCGGCTGGGACTGGATCCTGCTCCTCGCGGTCTGCACGTCCGCGATCGCCTCCACGCAGACCACGATCATTCCCGCCTCGCGTACCGCGCTGTCCATGGCCCGCCGCCGGGCGCTGCCCGCCCACTACCGCCACATCAGCCCGCGCTTCCGCACCCCCGACGTGAGTACGTGGTGGGTCGCCGGCATCGCCATCGCCTGGTACCTCGTGGTGAACCAGATCAGCACCAACGCGCTCTTCGACTCGCTGACCGCGCTGTCCCTGCTCATCGCGTTCTACTACTCGCTCACGGGCCTCGCCTGCGTGGTCTACTACCGCCGCCACCTCTTCGAGAGCGCCCGCAACTTCCTGCTGATCGGCCTGGGGCCCCTGATCGGCTCCGGCCTCCTCGCGTGGCTCCTGGTGAGGTCGGTCGCGGACATGGCCGATCCGGAGAACTCCTACAGCGGCACCTCGTGGTTCGGGCTCGGTCCGCCGCTCGTCATCGGCATCGGCATCGCCCTCACCGGGGTGGTCGCCATGATCGTCCAGCGCTTCGTGGACCCGACGTACTGGCGGGAGCGCCCGAGCGTGGCCGACCCCGACCTGGTCCACGGACGAGGCCACGGTCACGACCACGGCAAGGGTTCCTGAGGCGTACTCCGGTCAGCCGAAGTCGGGGATGGGGTGCCCCGGGGCGAGGGCGGCCGCGATGCGCTGGGCGATCACGTGGGCGGTGTGACCGTCCGTGGCCGTCGGGCCCTGTGTGGTCGAGACCGCGATGGCCAGGCGCTCGGACGGCAGGTACGCCATGGAGGACGAGTAGCCGAAGAAGAGGGGGTGCTGGGAGATCCAGTCGCCCAGGACGACCACGCCCAGACCGTAGTGGGTGGCCTCGGTGTTCGCGAGGCAGACGGTCGCCGGGCACTTGGGGGTGGCGTGGCCGAGGCCCACCGTCCCCGGGTTCAGGAGCTGCCGGTACGAGGCCGGGGAGAGGAGCTCGCCCGAGCCGAGGCCGGAGGCCGAGCGGGCCAGGTCGCAGATGTCGGTGGTCTGCACCGCGCCGGCGGCGGTGGTCCACGAGGGGTTCCAGAAGGTGGACTCCTCGTACGTCCCCCGGTCGGCGGAGAAGGCGTGCAGGACGGGTTCCGGGATGTCGGGCGTGAAGCTGTTGCGGGTCTCGCGGAGCCCGAGCGGACCGGTGACCTGCCGCCGGAGGAGGACGTCGAGCCGGGTCCCGGTGATCTTCTCCAGGGCGGCGCCGAGGAGCACGAAGTTGGCGTGCGAGTAGCTCCAGTTCGTGCCCGGCTCGTACCAGCGGTCCTCTGCGGTCGACAGGGCCACCACCTCCTTCCCCGTCCACTGCCGGAAGGGGTCGGCGGTGACGGCCTGCTGGAAGGCGGGGAGGCGGACGTAGTCGACGAGACCGGTGGTGGACGCGGCCAGCATGCGCAGGGTGATCTTCTCGCCGTGCGGAAGGCCGGGCAGCCAGCGCGCGACGGGGTCGTCGAGGCGGACCGTGCCCTGGTCGACGAGGCGCAGGAGTGCCGTTCCCAGGTAGCTGATGGCCACGTTGCCGTTGCGGAAGTGCATGGCGGGGTCGGCCGGCACGCCGGTCATCGACTCGCCGAGGGCGGTGGTGACGACCTCGCGGCCGTCGACGGTGACCCGCAGGATCACGGACTTGAGGCCCATGTCGGCCTTGGCACGCTCGGCGATCCGCACGGCGTCACGAGCCGGGCCGTGGTCGGGCAGCCGGGACCCGGCGCACGGCCGGCGGTGGCCGCCGTCGCCCGCCGGGGCACCTGCGGCGGTGACCGGCGCGCCGAGGGCGACGAGTGCCGTGAGCGCGGCGACGACGGCACGGCGCGACCGTGCGAGGGAACGGGCTGAAGTCATGGCCGCAGTATCGGCCGGGAGCACCCGTACGACGGCCCGGTGACCGCCGACCCGCACGGACGTCACCCGTCGGGTCGCACCCCGCCCTGGCCGGGGCCGGCCTGCCGAACCTCCGCGTCCTGGCAGGCGGGATCGTCGCCTGGGAGGCGGCCGGCTCGCGGGGCGCGTCCCCCAGGACGTGCTGCGCAGGACGTTCGGCTGTTCGTCGTCGTGACGGGCGTCTTCGTCCTCGCGCGGGAGCTCGACCCCGTCGTCTGGACCCTCCCGGTCACGTGGGCGGCGCTCGGCGTCAGGCGGGTACGGCTCCCAGCAGACCGCCGTCGACGACGAGGTCCTGGCCGTTGACGTAGGACGCGTCGGTCGAGGCGAGGAACGCCACGGCCGCGGCGACCTCCTCGGGGCGCCCGAAGCGACCGGCGACGATCCGGCCGGTCAGCGCCGCCGCCTCCGCCTCGCTCAGCGCGGCGGCCGGGTACATCGGGGTGTCGATGTACCCGGGGCTGACGGAGTTGACGCGGATGCCGCGCGGGGCGAGCGAGGCGGCGAGCGTCCGGGCCAGGTTGTGCACGGCGGCCTTGGTCGCCGAGTACAGGGTGAGGACGCTGTTCCCCCGGTGGAGGGTCCAGGACGCGTTGACGACGATCGAGCCTCCGTCCGCCAGGAGCGGCAGCGACTTCTGGACGGTGAAGAACACACCCTTGAGGTTGACGTCGACGCCCAGGTCGAACTCCGGCTCCGTGATGTCCTCGAACGGCAGGAACACACCGGATCCCGCGTTAGCGAAGAGGCTGTCGACGCGGCCGTGCCGCTCGCGGACCGTCTCCACCATGGCGTCCAGCGCGCCGAGGTCGGCGACGTCGGCCACGACGCCCGAAGCGCCCGGGCCGAGCCGGCCGACGGCGGCGTCCACCCGGGCGCGCGTGCGGCCGGTGACGACGACCTGGGCGCCCTCGGTGACGAGGCGGTGTGCGGCGGCCAGGCCCATACCGCTGGTCCCGCCCGTGACGAGGGCGGTCTTTCCGGTGAAGCGGTTCATGCCCGTGCTCCGATCAGGCTGTCGGTGAGGTGGTCGACGAGGTGGGGCAGCCAGTCGGGGCGGGCATTGCCCAGGAGGTGGTCACCGTGCGGGACGGACAGGTAGGTGCCGTGCGGGGCGAGACGGGCCAGGGGCTCGCCGTTCGTCACGCCGGGGATGACGTCCCGGCCTCCGTCCACGACCAGCAGCGGGGCCGCGATGCGGGGCGCGAGGTCGGTGAGATCCACGTGCCCGGCGAACTCCCGGGCCGCGTCCGCCCCTCCCGTACGCCGCGCCATGATGTCGCGTACCGGCTGGGGCAGTTCGGCCCAGTCGAGACGGAAGGGCCCGCTGACGGTGGCGACCGCCGCGACGCGCGGCTCCGTCGCCGCGCCGCGGGCGGCGAAGTAGCCCCCGAGGCTGAGGCCGACGAGCCCGACGCGCGCCACGCCCAGCGCGTCGACGACCCGGCCCACGACGTGCTCGTAGTCCGCCCTCATCGCCGTCGTGGACGCGAGGGCTCCTTGCCCCGGGCCGTCCATCGCGAACACCGCGAGGCCTCTGTCGAGCAGCGCGTCCGCCAGATCGAGGAACTCCTCCTTGGCCGAGTCGAGGCCGGGGACGACGACCACGGTGCCGGGGGCGTCGGCGGGGCCGCGCAGCCAGCCGGTGAATCCCTCACCGGTCAGCCGCCGCGCCCCGGGCTCCCGCATCTCCAGGGCCAGGCCCAGGGCCCGGTCCGCCGCGGCGGCGGCACGGCCGGCCTCCGCGTACGGCGCGAGCGTGGCGAGGTGGAACCACCTGGCCGCCGTCAGCAGGTACTCCCCCGCCGTGACGGACGGTCCCGCGCCCTCCGCACGCTCCAGGTACGCCTGTCCTGTGCGGACGAAGGACGGGCCCCAGTCGGCGACGTCGGTGAGACCGTCGGCGACCCGGTGGTACTCGTGCGGGTCGACGCCCGCTCCGGTGGCCCGGGTCCATTGGGCGGCTGCGAACTCTGCGGCGCTCGTCGGATCGTTCATCGTGCTTCTCCCGTCAGCAGAACGGCCTTGCCCCGGATCCTGCGCTCCCGCAGGTCGACCAGGGTGTCGGCCGTTTCGGTCCAGTCGGCGATCCGGCCGATCTCCGGGTGCAGCCGACCGCGCTCCACGAGGCCGACCAGGGCCGCGAGTTCGGCGGCGTACGGCGCGCCGGCATAGTGGAAATGCCGGATCGTGACGCGTTCGGGCCCGCCGAGGAGCTGGAAGAAGTCGAGCGTCACGGGGGTGCGGCTGGCCTGGCCGAACCAGACGAGCGTGCCGCCCGGGCGCACCTTGGAGAGCGCGACCGGCAGGTCCGGCCCTCCTGTGGACTCCAGCACGACGTCGAAGGGCCCCTCGGCCGCCGCCGCCTCGTGCACCACTCGCGCGCCCAGCGCGGCGAGCCGCTCGCCCCGCGCCGGAGTGGCCGTCACGGCGGTCACCTCGGCTCCGGCGCCCACGGCGAGCTCGGTGACGTAGTGTCCGACCCCGCCGGAGGCGCCGGTGAGCAGGACGCGCAGACCGGCCGGCGAGCCGGCCGTGCGCAGCAGGCGCAGGGCGGTGATCCCGGCCAGGGGAAGGGCCGCCGCCCGTACGCTGTCCACGCCGTCCGGGAGGACCGCGAGGGAGTGCGTGGGCACGGCGGCGTACTCGGCCCAGCCGCCGTGCGCGGGGTGCCCGACCACGCGGGTGCCGATGGCGGGGCCCGTGCCGTCGGCGGCCTCCTGCACGACGAGGCCCGCGACGTCCTTGCCCGGCAGCAGTCCCGGCCTGGGGTGTTCGAGGAGGAACGTCTCGCCGCGGTTCGGCGAGAACGCCTCGACCTTGACCAGTGCCTCTCCGGGCTCGGGGACGGGCTGGGGCAGATCGGCGAAGGCGACCGGACGCGCCGCCTCCCCCGTGGGGATCAGTCTTCGCATGGGCACGATGCAACCCCCGCGACCGTCCCGCGGGCCAACAACGGTCGGACGATGCCGACAACGCTTGGTTGTCACCTATGGTGAGAGCCGTGGATCTCGACATGGCACAGGTACGTGCTTTTGTACGCACCGCCGAGGAACTGCACTTCGGGCGGGCGGCCGGGACGCTCGGCGTCTCCCAGCAGGCACTGTCCAAGCGGATCGCGCGCCTGGAGTCCCTGCTCGGCACCCGGCTGTTCGAGCGCGGCGGCAGTGGCGTGCACCTGACGCCCGCCGGACGCCGATTCCTCCCGCCCGCCCGGCAGGCGCTGACGGCCGCCGACGGCGCGGTCGCGGCGGCGGTGGGGAAGGACCGCCCGCTGCGCGTGGACGTCTGGGGGCATCTCTACGCACCCATGAGGACCCTGGCCCAGGTCGCGGGAGAGGCCGGGGAGTTGGTGTCGGGGCACGGGCGCGACCTGCCGTCGGTGACGAACGCCCTGCTGCGCGGCGACATCGACGCGGCCTTCGGCCGGGTCCACCCTCCCCTGCACGCCGGCCTGACACACCGTCTGGTCCGTCTCGAACCGGTCGATGTCGTGCTCGGCGCGGACCATCCGCTCGCGGCCGAACCGGCGTTGCGCCCGGACCGGCTGCGCGGCAGTGTGCTGTGGGCACCCGGCGCGCTGGACCGGCTCGACTTCCTCCACCGGTTCGCCGACAGGTTCGGCATCGCCGACAGGGGCACGGGCGTCAACCTGGGGCTCGCCCACTTCCTCGGCGAGGTGGCGGCGGACCCGCGGCGTTTCTCGCTGCTGCCCGCCGACGTGCCCCTGCCGGAGGTCCCCGGGCTGCGGTCGGTCCCGCTCGTCGATCCCACACCGCTGTACGCCTGGTCGTTGCTGTGGCGCACCGGCAGCGGGCACCCGGGGCTGAGCGGCCTCACGGCGGCCTGCGCCGCCGAGGCCGGCCGCAGCCGCTGGCTCGAGTACGACCCCGCACGCGACTGGCTGCCCGAGCCGCCCGCGTCACCGCGTGGCGACGAGTCCTCGTAGCAGGGCCAGGTCCACGTCCAGCAGGCTGCGGACCACGGTGCGGCGCGATGCCGGGGTGACGGTGGTGGTGGGCGCGGGGACGGCCACGACTCCGCAGCCGGCCGCCTCCGCAGAGGCGATCCCGGTCGGCGTGTCCTCGACGGCCACGCAGGAGGCCGGGGCGGCGCCGAGGGCGGTCAGGGCCGCCAGGTAGGGGTCGGGGTACGGCTTGGTGCGCGGGGTCTCGCCCGCCGCGACCGTCACCGTGAACCGGTGGCTGCCCAGCGCGTCGAGGACGGTGTCGACGACCTGCCGTGGTGAGGCCGAGACCAGTGCCGTGGGGATGCCGGCGGCGTGGAGCGCCGCGAGGAGTTCCACCGCCCCGGCGAGGGGGACGACCTGCCGGCGTACGAGTCCGGTGAAGCGCCGCTCCATGGAGTCCCCGATCCCGGCCGCCTCCCCGCGGCCGTCCGCACGGGCGGCGAGGTGCGCGGCGCAGTCCTCGACGGCACGGCCGAGGACGAACGAGAGGTCCGCGTCCGTGAGGGCGATCCCCAGACCCGCGGCCTCTTCCTCGACCGTCCTTCGCCAGAGGCGCTCGGTGTCGACGAGTGTGCCGTCCATGTCGAAGAGGACGGCACGGAGTTCGGTGCGCAGGGGTACGGGGCGCTGTGAGTGATGTCGAACCACGGGAGCAACGTAGAGCAAATAAATAACTTCTTCCAGTATTGATTGGGGAGTTGGGGTCGCCCTACGCTCGGGCCCGCCTCCGCGCCCATCACCCTCCGGACCGGCCCCACGGGCCACGACACCCCTGGACCCCGCCATGAACACTGCCCCGGACACCGCCCGCGTCCTGGTGGTCGGCATCGACGGCGTACGCCTCGACCTGCTCCCCGTGCTCGACACGCCCCACCTCGACGGCATCGCCCGTGCGGGCTTCCTGGCGCCCGTCGAGGTGGACGCCGCGACACCCACCATGTCCGGCCCGTGCTGGGCCACCATCGTCACGGGCGTCGGCGTCGCCAAGCACGGCGTGTGGGCCAACCGCCTCGACGGGAACCGGCTCGACGTCTTCCCCGACTTCACGACCCGCCTCGCCGCCGATTGCGGACGCCGGACCTTCGCCGTCGGCGGCTGGGCACCGCTCTTCCTCGCCCGGCAGGGCGGCCCGCTGTTTGTCGCCCCCACGCGGCTCGGCTATGTCGCTCCCCGCGAGGACACGCCCGAGGCGTGGGAGGAGGTGGACGAGAGGGTGACCGCCGAGGCGGAACACCTCCTCGGCCTGGACGAGGAGCTCCACGCCGGTTTCGTCTATCTCGGCGCGGTCGACGAGACCGCCCACTTCCTCGGCTGCGGCGAGGAGTACCGCAGGTCGGTCGAGGCCGCGGACCGCCGTCTCGGCCGGCTCCTCGCCGCCGTACGCGATCGGCCCGGCCACGCGGCGGAGGAGTGGACGGTGATCGTGGTGACCGACCACGGCCACCGCGACGAAGGGGGCCACGGGGGCCGCAGCGAGCTGGAGCGCACGGCCTGGATCGCCGCGAGCGGTCCCGGTCTGACGGCCGGCGCGGTGCCGCGGGACCTCCATCACACGGATGTCGCCGCTCACGTCTACACGGCCCTCGGCATCACACCCGACCCTCACTGGACCTTGGACGGCACCGGTTTCACCACCGTCACCACCGTCGCAGCCGCTACCGCCGTCACCGCCTGATCAGACCACGCTCACGAAATGGCCTCGATCCGCTCCAGGTGGGTCTCGCCCCATTCGCCGAGCGGCGCCATCGCGGCGTTGAGCGACCGGCCGAACTCCGTGAGGGAGTACTCCACCTTTGGCGGGACCTGATGGTGGACCTCGCGGTGCACCAGCCCACTGGTCTCCATCTCACGGAGTTGCAGGATCAGCATCCGCTCGCTGATTCCCGCCACGGCACGCCTCAACTCACCGAAACGCAGTGGTCCTTCGCCGAGCGAGAAGAGAATCAGGCCTTTCCACTTGCCCCCCATGACGGCGATGGCGGCGTCGAGCCCACAGGTGTACGTCCTGCCCTTCATTCACACCTCCTACGAACAGAAATGTAGGTACCTCACAAAAATGTAGGTACTTGAGGGAATGTACGTGACCACCCAGCATGGAGGTGCCGGCAAGGACCAGGAAGACGACAGACCGTGGACTGGAGCACACCATGACAGGCAACATCCGCACGCCCGTGACCGTCATCGGGCTGGGTTCGATGGGACGGGCCCTGGCCGAGGCGTTCCTCGACGCCGGGCATCCGACGACGGTGTGGAACAGGACGCCGGAGAAGGCCGGGCCCCTGGTGGCCAGGGGGGCCGTCCGGGCCCGGCGGGTGGAGGACGCGGTCGCGGCGAGCCCGCTCGTCGTGACGTGCCTGACCACCTTCGGGGACACCCGCCAGGCGCTGGAGGGGGTCGGCGGCGCGCTGCGGGGACGCGATCTCGTCACCCTGAACAGCGGCTCCCCCGCGGACGCCCGGGAGACCGCCGCCTGGGCGACCGCGCGCGGCGCCCGCTTCCTCGCGGGGGCGGTCAAGAACGTGCCCTCGGCGGTGGGGGCGTCCGACACGCTGCTCTACTACGGCGGTGACCGGGGCGTCTTCGAGGAGCACCTGACCACCTTGCGGGTGCTGGGCGGTGACACCGTCCATCTCGGGGACGGGACCGACCTGGCGGCGCTGTACGAGATGGCGGTGGGCGCGATGCTGCTCCCCGCGCTCGTCGGCTTCTTCCAGGGCGCCGCCGCCGTCCAGGCGCGCGGGCTCCCGGCGAGCAGCATGGTGGGATTCGCCGGGAAGTGGCTGGACATGATCAAGTCCCTGCTGCCGGTCTACGCGGAGGAGATCGACAGCGGCGACTACACCGACGCCGCCTCGTCCGTGCACCTCTTCCTCGCGGGAGCGGCCCATGACGAGGCCCTGGCCGATGAGACACATGTCGACACGTCATGGACCGCCCCGCTCAACGTCCTCCTGGAGCGGGCCGTCGAGGCGGGTCACGGCGAGCACAGCATCGCGGCTCTGACCGAAGTGCTCCGACTCGGGGGGAATCCGGCCGAGCAGCGGAAGTTGACGGCAGATCACTAAAAGTCAGGCATTACCGGTCGCATTGATGGATGATTCTGCCCAATCCTGAATACCAATCCGCTCGTGAGAGTTCCGAACCGATCAAGATCGGTTCTATAGTTCCGTCGTTCAACCTCTTCCCCCGTGTGACTGCTCTCGAGAGTCTGGTTGATGTCGGCGTCGCCCTCCCCGTTCCGCCCTGCCCTGATCGCCTCCCTGCTGACACTCGCCGCGGGCGGTGCGCTCGCCGTGGCGGCGACGACCGCGGCGCCGGCCGGGGTCCGCCCCTCGCTCGGCTGGTTCGCGGCGTGCGGAGTCCTGTTGCTGTCCGCCGCGGCCTTCGCCGTCACCTGGTACGCCCGCACCTCGCGGGCGCTCGCCCGGCGGGCGGAGGTCCTCGCCGCCGAACTCGCCTCCCGCGAGGCCTACACCGGCCGGTACAAGGCCACCGCCGAGCGCGAGTCGGCGGCGCTCACGGCGCGGTACGAGGAGGAGGCCGCCGCCTCGGCGGCCCGGCACACGGCGCGTACGGAGGAGCTCATACGGTCGCACGAGTCCGAGACGGCACGACTCCGCGCGACGCTGGCCGCCGACACCGAGCGCCTCGAAGGCCGTCTGCGCCGCGCGGAGTCCGCCCGGTCCGCGGCGATGGCCGCCGCCGCCAACGCGGCCGGACGGATGCAGGCGCTGGCCACGAGCATGATGGCCGACCTGCGGGACATGGAGCACCGGCACGCCGACGAGGACGTCCTCACCGACCTCCTCCACCTCGACCACCGCACCGCCCAGGCGGGCAGGCTCGCCGACTCCATCGCCGTGCTGACCGGAGCCCGCTCGGGCCGGCGGTGGACCCGACCGATCGTCATGGAATCGATCCTGCGCGGCGCCATGGGCCGCATCGGCGGCTACCAGCGGGTGCGCCTGCACTCCCACAGCGAGGCGGCGGTGACCGGTCACGCCGCCGAGGGCATCATGCACGCGCTGGCGGAGATCCTGGACAACGCCGCGAACTTCTCCCCGCCCAACGCGGAAGTGCACGTGTATGTGGAGGAGGTTCCGGCCGGCCTCGTCATCACCGTCGAGGACAGCGGTCTGGCGATGAGCGACGTGCAGTTGAGGCGCGCCGAGGCCGCGGTCGGTGCGGCCGCCCAGGACCTGGCCGGGCTCTCCGGAACCCGCCTCGGCCTGCACGTGGTCGGCAGGCTGGCGCGCAAGCACGGACTGACCGTGTCCTTCCGCCCCTCGGCCCGCGGCGGCACCGGCGTCCTGCTGATGGTTCCTCAGGAGCTCATCAGCCGCGCGCCCGAGGAGCGGACCGCCGGGCCCGTCGAGCCGTCTCCGCCGGTCGCGGGCCGAGCGGTGACCGCCCCGTCCTCCGGCCGAGCGCGCCCTTCCACCGAGCCCGCCACCGCCGACGCCGTGGCCGGCACCCGTCCCGTACCCGCGTCCGGGCCGTCGCACGAACCCGAGACCGCGCACGAGCCCGTCCCCGACGGCGCCGCCGCCGAGTCCGGCGCCGAGGGGACTCCGGACGGGATCGTCCTGCCCCGCCGCCGTCGCGGCCAGACCCTGGCCGCCCAGCTCAAGGCCGAGGAGACGCCGGCCGAGCCGCGCCAGGAGGCACCCCGCTCCGGCCCGTCCGCCGGTGCCCCGCCGCGCTTCGGCAGCTTCCACCGGGCCGTGCGCAGTGCGGGAGGCCGCGCTGCCGACGACCGGCCGGCCGACATGCCCGTACCGTCCGACCCCCAGGACCCGGCGGCCGCACCGCACCCGCCGGCCTCCTCGAACTCCCCGTATTCGGAAGGCAATCCGCGATGACCGGCACCACCACCGACGAGAAGCTCAGCTGGCTCCTTGAGGGCCTGCTGGAACGCACCCCGGGCACCCGGCACGCCCTGGTGCTCTCCCGCGACGGCCTCAAGCTCTGCCGTACCTCCGAGCTCTCCGTCGACCAGGCCGACCAGCTCGCGGCGATCTCCGCGGGCATCCAGAGCCTGTCGCACGGTGCCTCCGTCGAGTTCGGCGACGGCACCGGCGGGGTCCGCTCCGCGATGGCCGAGTTCTACGGCGGCATCCTCTTCATCGTGGAGGCGGGCGACGGCGCCCACCTCGCCCTCGTCGCCGACGAGGACGCCGACGCCGGACTCGTGGGCCACAACATGACGGAACTGGTCGAGCAGCTGGGCGAGCACCTCGTCGCCAGGCCCCGGGGATGAGCCGGGTCAGGCCGGGCCGGGACGACTCGCCCGACCGCCTCTACACCGTCACCGGCGGTCGTACCCGCGCCGGATCCGACGCGTTCGACGTGGTGACGCTGGTGGTCTCCGAGAGCGACCCGGTCCCCGGCATGCAGTCCGAGCACGCCGCGATCCTGCGCATGTGCCGGTTCCCCACGGCGGTCGTCGAGGTGGCGGCCGGGCTCGGCCTGCCCGTGTCGATCACCCGGATCCTCCTGGCCGACCTGCACGACACCGGCCGGATCAGCGCACGGCATCCCCGGCCCTCGTACCGCCTACCCGATCACGACATCCTGGAGCAGGTGCTCGTTGGACTCCGCAGCCTCTGAACCGCGACACCGCCAGACCCTGCACAGCACCGCCGACAACGGACTGAAGATCGTCATCGTCGGCGGCTTCGGCGTCGGCAAGACCACCCTGGTCCGCTCGGTCAGCGAGATCCGTCCGCTGAACACCGAGGAGACGATGACGCAGGCCGGCGAGCACATCGACGACACCGGCGGTGTCGCCGCGAAGAAGGCCACCACCGTGGCGTTCGACTTCGGCCGGATCTCCCTCGACGCGCGCAACGTCCTGTACCTGTTCGGCGCCCCCGGCCAGGAGCGGTTCTGGTTCCTGTGGGACCGGCTCTTCGCCGGCACGCTCGGCGCCGTCGTCCTCGTCGACACCCGGCGGCTCGCCGACTCCTGGTACGCCGTCGACCGGCTCGAACACCACGGCACCCCGTTCGTCGTCGCCTGCAACGACTTCGGCGGACCCGCCTACTCCCCCGCCCAGATCCGCGAGGCCCTCGACCTCGCCGACGAGGTCCCGCTGGTCTTCTGCGACGCCCGGTCGCGGGAGTCCGGCAAGCAGGTCCTCATCTCGCTCGTCGAGCACCTGCGGACCCTCGTCCCCTCGGACCCGCAGCCGATTCCGGAGCCCACCCCGTGACCCACCCCGCGCACCCGCCCGTCCCCCTGAGCGGCCCCCGGTTCCAGACCGACCCCGTCGAGCTGTACCGGAGGATCCGGCGCGAGCACGGCGCCGTCGCCCCGGTCGTGCTCGACGGCGACGTGCCCGCCTGGCTGGTCCTCGGCTACCGCGAGCTGCACCAGGTCACCAGCGACCCGGTCCTCTTCTCGCGCGACTCCGAGCTGTGGAACCAGTGGGACGCCATCCCGGCGGACTGGCCGCTGCTGCCCATGATCGGCCGCAGGCAGCCGTCCATCCTCTACACCGTCGGCGAGCGGCACCGCGAGCGGGCCGCCGTCATCTCCGACGCGCTGGAGGCCGTCGACCCCTTCGCCCTGAAGGAACGGGCCGAGCGGTTCGCCGACGAACTCATCGACGGGCTCTGCGGCAAGGGCGCCTGCGACATCATCGCCGAGTACGCGATGCTGCTGCCGGTACGCGTCCTCGCCAGCATCTACGGCTTCGCCGACGAGCAGGGACCGGCCCTCGTCACCGCCCTGAACGACATGATCAACGGCCAGGAGGGGGCCCTGGCGGGCCAGCGCCACCTCGCCGAGTCCATGTTCGCGCTGCTCGCGGCGAAGGCCGAGACGCCCGGTGACGACGTCGCCTCGCGCATGGTCGCCAACACGGCCGGGTTCACCGTCGAGGAGGTCGCCCAGGACCTCATGGTGATGATGGCCGCAGGCCACCAGCCCACCGCCGACTGGATCGGCAACTCGCTGCGCCTCATGCTCACCGACGACCGGTTCGCGGCCTCCCTCTCCGGCGGCCGCCACAGCGTCGGCGAGGCGATGAACGAGGTCCTCTGGGAGGACACCCCCACCCAGAACGTCGCCGGCCGGTGGGCCTCCCGCGACACGCACCTCGGCGGGCGCCGGATCGGCCGCGGCGACCTGGTCCTCCTCGGCCTGGCCGCCGCCAACTCCGACCCGCACGTCCGGGCCGACGCCGGCGCCCTCACCGGCGGCAACAACGCCCACCTCTCCTTCGGGCACGGCGAACACCGCTGCCCCTTCCCCGCGCAGGAAGTCGCCGAGACCATCGCCCGGACGGGCATCGAGGTGCTTCTCGACCGACTGCCGGACGTGGATCTCGCGGTGGCGGAGGACGGCCTCACCCGCCGCCCGTCCCCCTGGCTGCGGGGCCTCACCGCGCTCCCCGTGACGTACACCCCGACCCCCGCCCTTGGAGCCTTCGCATGACCTGCCCGTACGACCACACCGCCGCACCCGACGCCGACGTCGTCGTCCTCGACCCCTTCGTCGCCGATCTCGACGCCGAGAGCGCCCGCCTGCGCGAGGCGGGCCCGCTGGCCCGCGTCGTCCTGCCCGGAGGCGTGCCCTGCTGGTCCGTCACCCGCCACGCCGAGGCCCGGAAGCTCCTCACCGACGCGCGTCTGGTCAAGGACATCGACGTGTGGGGAGCCTGGCAGCGCGGCGAGATACCCATGGACTGGCCCCTGATCGGCCTGGCCAACCCCGGCAAGTCCATGCTGACGGTGGACGGCGAAGAGCACCGGCGGCTGCGCACGCTCGTCGCGCAGGCACTGACGGCGCGCCGGGTGGAGCTGCTGCGCTCGCGCATCGAGGCCCTCACGACCGAGAGCCTCGACCGGCTCGCGGAGCGGCCGGCCGGCGAGGTCGTGGACCTGAAGGCGGAGTTCGCGTACCCGCTGCCCATGAATGTGGTCAGCGAGCTGATGGGCGTCGACCAGGCCGACCACCCCGTGATGAAGGCCCTCTTCGAGAAGTTCTTCTCGACGCAGACGCCGCCGGAGGAGGTGCCGCAGATGATGGCGGACCTCGGCGCCCTCTTCTCGGGGATCGTCGCGGCGCGGACGGCGCTGCCCGGCGACGACCTCACCAGCGCGTTGATCGAGGCGTCGGAGGGCGGCGACCGGCTCAGCACGGAGGAGATCACCAACACGCTCCAGCTGATGGTGGCGGCCGGTCACGAGACGACGATCAGCCTGATCGTCAACGCGGTCGTCGCCCTGGAGACCCACCCCGAGCAGCGCGCGCTCGTGCTCAAGGGCGAGGTGCCGTGGGAGAACGTGATCGAGGAGACGCTGCGATGGTCGACGCCCACCTCGCACGTCCTGATCCGGTTCGCGAGCGAGGACATCGAGGTCGGTGACCGCGTCCTGCCGAAGGGTGACGCGCTGATCGTGTCGTTCGGCGCGATCGGCCGGGACGAGGAGCAGCACGGTGCGACGGCGGGAGAGTTCGACGTGACCCGCACGCCGAACCGGCACATCGCCTTCGGTCACGGTCCGCACGTCTGCCCGGGAGCGGCACTGTCCCGTCTGGAGGCCTCGGTGGCGCTGCCGGCGCTGTACGCGCGCTTCCCGGACCTGCGGCTCGCGGTGCCGCGCGAAGAGCTGCGGAACAAGCCGGTCGTGACGCAGAACGACCTGTTCGACCTGCCGGTGTTCCTGGCCTGACCCGGCCCGGGGACTCCTCCTGTCGGGCGGGCCGGTGGCCGGCCCGGCAGGAGGGATGATCTGGTGTCCAAGGGGGGACTTGAACCCCCACGCCCGATAAAGGGCACTAGCACCTCAAGCTAGCGCGTCTGCCATTCCGCCACTTGGACCAGGTGAGTGTCGTGACGCGGAGTGACCCCCGCGGCGACAGAGATCAATCTACCAGCACTTCGGCGTGCTCTTCACCCACGTTTCCCGTGGTCAGCGACGTGCGACCACACAACCGTCCGACTACTCCACGTCGCGAATGCGGCGCGGGACGTGACGGAGGGTGCTCCGTCGGGTGATCCCTGCTGAACGCCGACACCGCAGGTCCGCCGGTCCGCCCTACCGATGCGGCGTCACCTGGCACGCTCGAGAGACGGTGCCGATGCCGGTGCAGTCATCAGCAGTCCCGCGAGGAGGCTCGCGAGGAGCATGAGGCCGGCCGCGCACCACAGGGCGACGGAGTAGCCACCCAGCACCGCGGTGTCCGTCTGACTCACGACGTCGCCGAGGGACTCGGGAAGTCCCTGGCCACGGAGCAGGACACCGTTCCGCACCGCTTCGGCCAGGGGCTCCGGAAGGCCCGTCACCCCTTCGAGCCGGCTCGAGATCGCCCAGGCGAGGACGCCGCCCATCAGCGGCGAGGCGATCCAGCCGCCGAGGTGGTGGGCGGCGAGGAAGGTCGCCGCGGCCCCGCCCGCGTGCTCGCGGGCCGTCCCGCCCGACCCCGCCGCGAGGAGCGGCCCGTACGCCAGGCCGAGACCGAGACCGACGAGGAGAAGTCCGGGCAGGATGTCACCGGCGTACGAGCTGTCGGCGTCGAGGCGGGTCAGGAGCGCGAGGCCGGCCGACGCGATCAGCAGACCGGCGACGACGAGGTGGCGGGGCGCCGTCCGGTGCTGGAGGCGCGCGGAGATCTGGGTGGAGCCGAGCAGGACCGCGCCCGCCAGGGACAGCAGGGCGACACCGATCTCGGTCTCGTGGGAGCCGAGGGCGCCCGCCATGTACCGGTAGAGGATCAGGAACAGCATCAGCGTGCTCGCACCCGCCAGGACGAGGACGAGGAGCGCGCCGGCGCCCTGCCGGCCCGTGACGACGTGCACCGGGACGAGCGGGGCGCCCGTCCGGCTCTGCCACCCCAGGAAGGAGACGAGCAGGGCGACTCCGCCCGCGATGAGGCCCAGGGCCAGCGGGTCCGCCCAGCCGTCCCCACCGCCGCCTTGGAAACCCTGCGTGACCCTGTCGAGGCCGTAGAACAGGGCGGCGAGCGCGCCGGTGCCGAGCAGCACGCCCGGTACGTCGAGGCGTGCGGGGGTACCGGCCGGACGGTCGTGCTTCAGGCCGCTCGCGACAAGGGCCACGAGGCCGGCGAGCGCGGAGAGGACGTACAGGGCCCCACGCCAGCCCATGGCGTCCAGCAGCAGGGGGCCCGCGAACATCCCGATCGCCAGTCCGCCGGCGACGGTCACGGCGTAGAGCCCGAAGGCCCTGCCGCGTTCCTTCGGATCGGTGAACCCGCCGATCACCAACGCCAGGGCGGAGGCCGAGACCAGCGCGGCGCACACGCCCTGCACGGCCTGGGCCGCGACGAGCGTGCCGGCGGCCCCCGCCAGGGCGCCGAGCGGGGTGGCGGCGGCGTATCCGGCGAGCCCGATCAGCAACATCCTTTTACGGCCGAGGAGATCGGCGAGGTGCCCGCCGAGCAGCAGGACTCCGGCGAGGGCCAGTCCATGGGCGAGGAAGAGCCAGGTGAGGCTGTCGGCGGGGAGGCCCAGGTCGCCCTGGATCGACGGGACGGCCGCGCTCGTGACCGCGCCGCCGGTCGCCACCAGGAGCTGGGCCGACACGGCCGCCACCAGGCCCCACCACCGCCTCGGGGACGGTCCCGGCACGTCGGGAGGGTAGGCGGGAGGCGACCAGGCCCCCGGTACGGGCTCGCGGGCAGGCCCGAAGCCGGGCGGAACCGGCCGACCGTCCACCGGGGTCGTGGGCGTGTAGGCGAGGGGCGCGGCCGGCGGGGTCTGGCCCTGCGCCTGCGCCGGGATGCGCGGATCCTGCGGCGCGCTCCGCCGGTCCGGCGCGAAGTCGAGCAACTGCGCAGCGTGGCGGCCCAGTTGCGCGAGCACGGAGCCGGGCAGCCACTCGTCGGCCCCGTCCGGCTCCGTACGGGCGGCCACGTCGAGGGGCGTCGGCCGACGCGCCGGATCCTTGTCGAGACACTCGCGCACGAGGCCGACGAGCGACTCCGGTACGCCGGTCAGGTCGGGTTCCTCCTCCGCGACGCGGAACAGGTGCGCGTTCAGCCCGGTGTCCGTGGCGCCGAAGAGAAGCCGCCCGGTGGAGGCGTAGACGAGGACGGCTCCGAGGCAGAACACGTCGCTGGCCGGGGTGAGTTCGAGGCCTCGCACCTGCTCGGGCGACATGAAGCCGGGCGAGCCGATGAGCATGCCGGTGCGGGTGTGCAGGCTGTCCCCGGCGAGGCTGTCCATGGCCCGGGCGATACCGAAGTCGATGACACGCGGCCCGTCGACCGTCACGAGGACGTTGGACGGCTTCAGGTCCCGGTGGATCAGGCCCGCCGCGTGCACGGACCGCAGGGCGACCGCGAGCCGGTGGGCGAGGACACGGACCGAGCGCTCGGGCAGCGGCCCGAAGTCCCGGGCGACCACGGTGGTCAGGTCGGGTCCGGGGATGTACTGGGTGGCCACCCACGGCACGGCCGCCTCGGTGTCGGCGTCGAGGACGGCCGCGGTCCACTCCCCTCCCACCCGCCGTGCCGCCTCCACCTCGCGAGCGAAGCGCCGCCGGAACTCGGGGTGTTGGGCGTGCTCGGCCTGCACGACCTTCACGGCGACCGTCCGACCGCCCTCCGACCGCCCGAGGTACACCAGCCCCATGCCACCCGCCCCCAGGCGGCCGATGAGTCGGTACGGGCCGATGCGCGTCGGATCTTCGGTGATCAACTGTTCCACGCCGGTAACTTAGTTGAGGCGACCCGTCCCCGGCACGGGATCGTCACGAATGACCCCAGGAGACACTGGTCACCGCCCCCGAGGCAGCCGCGGGGCGCCCGCCCTCCGCACACCTGCACACCTGCACACCTGCACACCTGCACACCTGCACACCTGCACACCGATGTATCGAACATTTCCTGTCTGTCGCGAATGAAGCCGTACTGATCGGGCACAGGTCCCGTCAGGGGACGGACACCCACGACAGGAGAGGTGTGGACCATGCCCCGCGGATCGAATGCGAAGCGCGAGCGACAGTACGAGCACATCAAGGAGAGCGTCCTGGAGCGGGGCGAGAGCAGGGAGCGTGCCGAGGAGATCGCGGCGCGCACGGTCAACAAGGAGCGGGCCCGGGCGGGCGAGTCGAAGACCGCGAGCCGGAGCTCCACCGATGACATCTCCTCCTCGCGCCGCGGCGGGCTGCGCTCCCACAGCGGCGCCGCAGGGCCGACGTACGACCAGCTCTACGCCGAGGCCCAGCGGCGCAACCTGCACGGCCGCTCCTCGATGAACAAGGCGGAACTCAAGCGCGCGCTGGGCCACTGAGGCATCCACGCCCTTCACCCGGCCTGCTTGCCGGTCGTCACCGCGCGCCCCTCCCTATGCTGGCGCCATGGAGAGCACCGAGCGCAGCCGTGCGGAGGGCGATGCGCGGGCCGCGCACCGGGCGGGAGGACGGCGATGAGCGCGGTCCGTGGCCCGGCACGCCCCGTCTTCGACGCCCACCTCCACATCGTCGACCCGCGCTTCCCCCTGGTCGAGAACGACGGCTATCTGCCGCCCGCGTTCACCGCCGGGCAGTACCGCGAGCGCGTCTCAGGACTCGACGTCCGCGGCGGCGCGGTCGTCTCGGGCTCCTTCCAGGGCTTCGACCAGACGTATCTCCGCGACGCGCTGGCCGTGCTGGGGCCCGCCTTCGTCGGTGTCACACAGGTCCCGGCGACCGTGACGGACGAGGAGCTCGCCGGCCTCGACGCGGCGGGCGTGCGCGCGGTCCGCTTCAACGTCCGCCGTGGCGGATCGGCCACGCTCGACCAGCTGGACCGCCTCGCCCGCCGCGTCCACGACGTCGCCGGCTGGCACACGGAGCTCTACATCGACGCCCGTGACCTGCCGGACCTGACCACCGTCCTGGCCGCGCTGCCCGCCGTGAGCATCGACCACCTCGGTCTGCACCGCGACGGACTCCCCCATCTGCTGGCCCTCGTCGAGCGCGGGGTCAAGGTCAAGGCCACGGGGTTCGGGCGGGTCGACCTCGACCCCGCCGAGGTCATGACGGCCGTCCTGGAGACCGATCCCACCGCCCTCATGGTCGGCACCGACCTGCCGTCCACCCGGGCGCGCCGCCCGTTCACCGCCGACGACCTCGCCCTCGTCGCCCGGACCGTCGGCGAGGAGCACCTCGACGCCGTGCTGTGGGACAACGCCGCCGCGTTCTACCGCCTCCCTGAGAAGGGCGGTAGCTGAGGGAGGCGCCGCTGGGTCATGCGGTGCGTCGAGCTGCGGGAACCGTCGGACAGGTGCTAGTTCTCCCAGGCGGCGGCGCCGCGGAGGAGGTGGTGGTCGGCCACGCCCGAGCAGGCCACGGCGTCGCCGCGGACCGTCGTGAACCAGTGGTAGCTCAGGAAGACGTAGTCGATCTTCGCGGTGTTCTTGGTGTGCTCGGAGCAGACGGTGCTGGCGGTGGGCTCACCGCTGCGGCACCGGTCCCCGGACTGGGGGCAGTCCGTGCCCGTGAACCGGTCCTTGTCGTTCTCGTCGACCTCCTGGAGCACGCCCGTCGCGTCGGCGCCGTTGTCGTCCTTCCCGTGGTTGTAGAGGGGGTTCATGTCGGGGTGCTTGGGGAGCTGGTTGAAGTCCCCGGCGAGGACCACCGGGTCCCCCGCGTTGGCGAAGTCACGGGTGATCCTGGCGACCTCGGCGGTCTGGGCCGTGGTGTTCAGCGCGTTGAAGTCGATGTGGGTGTTGCAGGCACGGACGGCGCGGGCGTCGATCGTGGCCTTGGCGCAGAGGAGAATGCGGTTCTCGGTGTCCTTGGGCGTCGGAAGGTCCTTCGTCGGCTCGGGGAGGAAGGTGACGCTCCTGGTGCTCAGGTCGATCGTGCCGGGGCCGCCCTTCGCGAAGACGGCCAGGCCGAAGCGCAGTTCGCCCGGCTCGTCCGTCGCCGGGGTGGGGTCCCATCGCTTGCAGCCGGAGGCGGACGGGAGAGCCGCACCCCAGGTGGTGTCGTACGTGACGCCGGAGCGGTTCGCCAGGTGGTCGCGGAGCATCAGCCACTGCCCGTAGCAGACCTCCTGGAGCATCACGAGGTCCGTGTCCCAGTAGTCGATGGCGTGGACGACGGCGTCCCGCCACTCCGCCTTCTCCGCGTCGGTGTCCCGGGTTTCGCAGGTGGACGAGGCGCCGCAGATGTTGTACGAGATGAATCGCAGACCGGGTGCGGTGTCCTTGTCGACGATGTCCGCCTGGGCGGGGGCGGTCGCCCCCGCGAGCACGAGTCCGACGGAGAAGACCGCGGCGAGCAGCGCTCTGAGTGTCGCGCGCATCAAGACGCCCTTTCATGATCGATTATGGCGGCCCGCATCCTGCCACATCGTCTTCGGTCGGCGTCCGGAGGTCCGCGCATGCGCGCGGAGGCACGCCTAGCGCTCCGGCGTGCTGCCGCGTACGACCGGCTCCGCCGGGAGCAGCAGGCCGCTCGTCGGGGTGGCGGCGGGGTCCTCGACGGCGGTGATCAGCCGGTCGACCAGGGCGTGCGCGATGGCGGACAGGGGCAGCCGCACGCTGGTGAGGGCGGGCTGCAGCACCTGGCAGAGCGGCAGGTCGTTGAAGCCGGTGACGGCGACGTCGGTGCCGACCGTGAGACCGGCGGCGCGCACGGCCTGGTAGGCGGTCAGGGCGAGCCAGTCGGTCGCGCAGACGAGGGCCGTCGGGCGGTCGGGGCCGACGAGCAGGCGCTGCACGGCGTGGGACAGCGCGGCCGGGTCGTCGTCGGGAACACCGACCTCGAAGGCGCCGTCGGGCACGGCGGCCGCGGCCTGGAGCAGGCCGGCCCGGCGGTCGGCGAGCCAGGGCAGGGAGGCGGCGGAGTTGACGTAGCAGATCCGGCGGTGGCCCTGGTCGAGGAGGCCGCCGACGAGGGCGGCGGTGGCGGCGGCCGAATCGATGTCGACCCAGTTCTGCGGCCGGCCGGGGGCGGTGCGGCCGAAGGCGGCGAACGGGAAGCCGGCCTCGGCGAGGACGTCGACGCGGGGGTCGTCGTGGATGACGTCGGAGAGGACGAAGCCGTCGACCTGGCGGGCCGCGATCAGCCCGTTGAAGGACTTGGCGACCGCGCCGGCGCCGTGCTCCGGGTCGCAGCGGAAGAGCAGGATGCGGTGGCCGACGGCGTCGGCGGCGCTCACGAGCGCCTGGAGGAAGCCGCCCATCAGGGGGTTGGGGTCGGCGGGGTTGTCGGCCGGTGCGGGATAGCCGATGACCTTGCGGGTGCCGGTGCGCAGGCTGCGGGCGGACTGGTCGGGCTGGTAGCCGAGTTCGTCGATGGCGGCGGTGACCCGGGCGAGGGTGGTGGCGCGGAGCCGGTGGGGGGCGTTCAGGGCGTTCGAGACGGTCTGGCGGGAGACGCCCGCCGTGCGCGCGACGTCCTCGATGGTCACCTGTCGAGCGGTCATCGTTCCTCTGTGTGCGGTGGTCGGCGGGCTGCGGACGGCGAGCGGCCGCCCCCAGCCCGCCGATGGTCAGTGCTCGCGGGTCAGGGTGAGCAGGCCGCCGGTCGGCACGGTCACCGGGTTCACTCCGGCGACGAGGTCGAGCACGGTCTCGGACAGGATCTCACCACGGCAGTCCTGTACGCGGGCGAGGGCCCGTTCCGGCCGGACGGCCGTCAGGAGCACCACGGGGTCGCCGTCCGCGTTGGCGACGAGCAGGGTCCCCGGGCCGTCGGTGGCGTCCCGGTCCGGGAGGGCGACGGGGAGCGGCGCGTAGCGGGCGACGATCGTGGTGCGGTCGTCGGCGGCGCGGACCTGGGGGTAGCCGAGGTCCGGGCGGGAGGGTTCCAGGGTGCCGAGCTGGAGAACGTCGGCGTGGCGGCGGAAGACGTCGAGCCAGAAGCCCAGGGTGGCGAGCTGGTCGGGGGTCTGCCGGGCGAGGTCGACGGAGATCTGTGGCACCGAGAACAGGGCGTTGACGAGGTGGACGGCCACGGACTCGGGTGTCTCGGCGGAGTTCCACATGATCATGTCGGCGTGGACGGCGAGCGGTCCCGCGGTGAGCCGGCAGTCGACGATCCGCTGGCGGTTCTCGGCGGGGCTGAGCGGGCAGTCGACGGTGCGGACCATGGTGGCGTACGGCCAGAGGGCGGGGCTGACGTACGGCTGGCGGTGCTCGACGATGACGTCGGGCCGGGTGCGGCGCAGGCGGGCGTCGAGGTCGGCGAGGAGCCGGCGTACGCCTTCGTGGACGGTGTCGTGGTCCGCGCCGGCCGGCGCGGGCGGCGGGTCGGCGCGGGCGAAGAGGTCGATGAAGTCGAGCTTCACGCCGTCCATGTCCCACTCCTCGACGGCGCGGGAGACCTTCTCGATCAGGTAGCCGCGGACCTCGGGGTGGCGGGGGTCGAGCACGGCCGCGTCCAGTTCCGGCATCTCGCGGAGGATCATGCCCTTGAAGCGGTCCCAGGCGTCGTTGTGCCGGCCGATGAACGGCAGTGCGTACCAGAGGAGGTAGGCGAGGCCGGCGCGGTGGACCGCGGCGACGTGGGCGGCGAGGTCGGGGAAGGCAGCCGTGTTGGGTTCCCAGTCGCCGCAGTGGCCGTAGCCGCGGGTCCGGTCGGCGGTCTGCCAGCCGTCGTCGACGATGATGCTCTCGCAGCCGAGTCCGGCGGCGAGGACGGCCTGGCGTTCGACGACGGCCGCGTCGACGTTCTGGTGGAGGCTGTACCAGGTGGAGTACGCGGGCATCCGCGCCGCGGCGGCCACGCCGGGGTGGTCCACGCCCTCGGCCCACCAGTCGGTGACGGCCCGCAGGGTGGTGGCGAAGTGCCGCCCGCCGAGGTCGATCCTCAGGCGCGCCGGCGGCCCGCCGGGCGTGAGGTCCTGCTCCACGGTGAAGGCGAACTCCCCGCTCTCCTCCACCACCCCGGCGCCGACGCGTACGGGCGCGGCGGTCTCCCCGACGGCGGCCGTGCACAGGGCCCGGTCGTGGGTGCCGACGAGGGAGGCGACGGGGGCGCCCAGGGCGAGCGAGACGGTCCGCGGTGCGATCCAGGACGGCGGCAGCCAGCGGGAGGCGCTGGTGTCGGGGGTCCAGTAGGCGGTGGCCCCCACACAGGGGACGCGCCACTCGACGCGGAGGGTGACGGCTTCCGTCGCCGTGACCTCGACCAGGGCCACGCCGTCGTCGGCCAGGGTGACGGTGGGGTGCCAGGCGGCGCTGCCGAGCCCGGTGAGGTGGACGGTGAGCGGGTCTCCGGTGGAGTGGCGCAGACCGGTGGCGATCTGCCGGTGGACGACGGTGCCGGGCAGGTCCCCGGCCGCCGCGCCGGGGCGCCAGGCGGGGACGGGCGGCTGCGGAGCGGCGCCGCTCTCCGTGTCATCGGGTGCGCCGCCCTCCGGAGTGGCGTTCAGGGGTGCGGTGGTCGTCACGGTGGTCACTCCTTGGTGGCCCCGGCCAGCAGGCCGGAGATGAACTGGCGTTGCAGGACGAGGAAGAGGGCCATCACGGGGACGGCGGCGATGGCGCCGGCCAGCAGGACCTGCGCGTAGTTGGTGGTCGCCAGACCCTGCAGGGTGGCGGTGGCGACGGGCAGTGTGTACATCTCGGGGCTGCGCAGCGCGATCAGCGGCCAGACGAACTGGTTCCAGCCGCCGAGGAAGACGAAGAGCGCGAGCGCCGCGATGATCGGCCGGTTGACCGGGATGACGATCCGCCACAGGACCCGGAGTTCGCCGGCGCCGTCGACGCGGGCGGCGTCGAGGAGTTCGTCGGGCATGGAGCGCAGGGCCTGCCGCATCAGGAAGATGCCGAACGGGGTGACCAGACCGGGCAGGATGACGGACTCGTACGAGTCGATCAGCCCCAGGTCCATCATCATCTGGAAGATCGGGATCAGCATCACCGTGTCGGGGATGACGAGGGTGCTGAGCAGCAGGACGAAGAAGAGGTTGCGGCCGCGGAAGTCGAACTTGGCGAAGGCGTAGCCGGCGAGGACGGAGACGACGACCGCCCCGACGGTCTGGAGGCCCGCCACGAGGAGGGTGTTGAGGAGGACGCGGGTGAGGCCGATGGACTCCTGCAGGCCCTGGAGGTTCTCCATGAGGTGGCCGCCGGGGAGCAGTTTCGGCGGCCAGGAGAAGACGTCCCTGTTGTCCTGGGTCGCGGCCATGGCGAGCCAGTAGAAGGGACCGACGCAGAGCCCGAAGGCGCCCGCGAGGAGCACGGTGAGGAGGGTGCCGCGGAGCTTCATCGGCGCTCTCCCATGAGGCGGACCTGGAGGATGCCGAGGAGGGACACGATCAGCGCGAGCGCGTAGGCGAGGGCCGAGGCGTAGCCGAAGTCGAAGTACTTGAAGCCGTTGTTGTAGAGGTACATGGTGACGGTGAGGGTGGCGTTGTCGGGGCCGCCGCCGGTGAGGACGTACGGCTCGTCGAAGAGCTGGAGGGTGCCGATGGTGGAGAGCACCACGGTGAGGAGGAGGATCGGCCGCAGCTGCGGCAGGGTGATGGAGAAGAAGCGGCGGACCGGTCCGGCGCCGTCGACCATCGCGGCCTCGTACAGCTCCTTGGGGACGCCCTGGAGTCCGGCGAGGTACATCACCGCGTTGTAGCCGGTGTAGTGCCAGGTGATGACGAGGACGACGCCGACGCGGGCCCAGACGGGGCTGCCGAGCCAGTTGACCCGGTCGACGCCGAAGAGGGAGAGCACCCAGTTCAGCAGTCCCGCGTCGCGGTTGAGGATGACCGAGAACATCACGCCGGCGGCGACGAGGCCGGTCAGCGAGGGGACGAAGACGCCGAGTCGCCAGAGCGGGCGCAGCCACACCTTGGTGGAGTTGAGGGCGAGCGCCACGAGCAGGGCCAGGCCGAGCATCAGGGGCACCTGCACGACGAGGATCAGCGCGGTGTTCTTCAGCGCCGTCCAGAACAGCGGGTCGTCGAGGAGGCGCCGGTAGTTGGCGAGCCCGGAGAACTGCCGGTCGTCGCCGTTCCCGGTCGTGAGGCTGATCCAGAACGAGGCGGCGATCGGGTACGCCTTGAAGATCGCGAAGCCCAGGACGGCGGGCATGATCAGCAGGTACGGGACGGACTCCGGGGTCAGCAGGCGGCGCCGGCCCCGGCGGGCGCTGCCGGGGTGCCGGTGGGTGCCGCGACCGGCGGGGGTGCCGGTCGCGGTGGTGGTCGCGGCCCCGGTGGCGGGCGCGCGTTCGGACGGGGCGAGGGACATGGTCAGGCCGCCTGCTGCCGGCCGGTCTGCTGGGCGAGCTGCTTGGCCGCGGCCTTGAGCGCCTCGGCCGGGTCGGCACCCTTGATCAGGACCTGGCTCTGGGCGTCGCTGGCGAGCTTGAGGGCGCGGCTGTAGTCGCCGGTGAAGTTGGTCGCGCCGGCCCCGGCGGTGAGCGAGTCGACGAAGGACTTCAGCACCTTCTGGCCTCCGTAGAAGGGGTCGGGCGCGCTGAACTTCGGGTCGGTGTAGGCCGCCTTGAGCGCGGGGAAGACACCGCCCGAGGCGAACATGCGGTTGATCTCGGCCGGCTTGGTGAGCGCGTACTCGATGAAGCGCCAGGCGGCCTTGCGGCGCTTGCTGGTGGCGGAGACGCTCAGGAAGGTGGAGTTGACGATGGCGCTGCGGCCTCCCCCGGGGACGGCGGCGGGCGGCTGCATCACCCGCCACTTGCCGCTCTGTGCGGGGAACTTGTCGGAGAGGTACTCGATGGCCCAGGCGGGGTACGGGGCGGTGGCGAGCTTGCCCTGGCCGACCAGGCGCTTCCAGGTGCCCTGGCCGGCGGTGTCGGCGAGCAGGCCGGCGTCGTTGAGCCGCTTGATGACGGTGAGGGCCTGGACGGCCTCGTCGGAGGCGAGCGTGACCCTGCCCTCGGCGTCGAAGTAGAAGGCGCCCTGGAGCTGCATGAGGTTCTGGAAGAAGTCCATGTCCTGGACGGTGCCGGGCTTGTCGAGCCCCAGGAGCTGGGCGCCCGTGGCGGCGCGGATCTTCGGTCCCGCGGCGATCAGGTCGTCCCAGCTGGTGAGGGAGGCCGGGTCGACGTCGGCCTTCTCGAAGTAGTCGTGGCGGTAGAAGAGGCCGAGCGGGTTCACCTCCCACGGCAGGGCGTGGACGGCCTTGTCCTTGCCTATGACGGTCGGCCAGAGGCCTTCGACGAAGGCGTCCTTGTGCTGGTCGGCGCCCAGCTCGGACAGGTCCGCGAGGCCCTGGGGGAACTTCTCCATGTAGCCGGGCAGGTAGTCGACGCCGATGTGCAGGACGTCGGCGAGTCCCTTGCCGCCGGAGGCGAGCCCGACGGTGATCTTGTCCCAGATGGCGGGGTTGCCGAGGTCCTGGACGTCGACCGTGATGCCGGGGTTGTCCCGCTCGAAGGAGGGGACGACACCGCGCAGGGCCTCGGCCGCGGTGGTCCAGCTCCACACGGTGATCTTGCCGCTGTCGCCGTCGGCGCCGCCGCCCCCGCCCGATCCTCCGCTGCCGCTGCCGCCGCAGGCGGTCAGGCCGAGTCCGGCGGCGGAGGCGGTGGCGAGCTGGAGGAGGTGTCTGCGGCTCAGGTGGTGGGACATGTCGGCTCCTGGATGGTGAGGGTGTCGCCGGTACGGGTGTCGCCGGTACGGGTGCTGCCGGTGGCGAGGGTGTGCATGGCCTCCGCGAACAGCTCCACGGCGGCGGCCGGCGTGGAGGCGTGGGGAGAGAGGCGGATCCACTCGTCGCGGCGCGTGGTGATCACACCAGCCGCTTCGAGAGTGCGGTGGACGGTCACGGGGTCGTGACCGGGGAGGCGGAAGGTGCCGATGCCGGCGCGTTCCCGGGGGCCGAGCCCGTCCAGCAGGATCTCGGCGCCCGCCTGTCGCGCCCGGTCGAGCAGCTCGGCGAGAGTGGCCCGGACGCGCGCGCCCGTGGCGGCCGGGCCGCCCTCGGCGAGCAGCTCGTCGACGGCCGCGCCGATGGCCGCGGCGGCCGGGAAGTCCGGGTTGGTGGCGAGGTGGGCGGCGGCCCCGGGCAGGGGCGGTGCCGGATGACGGGCCGCGAAGGGTTCCGTGACACCGGCCCAGCCGCCGAGGCCGGGAGCCAGGCGCTCGGCGCACCGGTCGCGGATCAGCAGCAGCGCGGCGCCCCAGCCTGCCCGGAGCCACTTCTGGCCGCCGCTGACCAGGACGTCGGCGGCGTCCGCTTCGAGGGGTACGGCGCCGAGTCCCTGGATGGCGTCGACGACGAGGAGGCGGTCCGGTCCGAGGACCTCCTTGAGGGCGGCGAGCGGTGCGACGTGCCCGGTGAGGGAGTCGACGGCGCTGACCGTGAGCGCGGTGACGTCAGGGGTGAGGTTCCGGCGCAGCAGGTCGGGGGTGATGTGCCGGCGGCCGTCCGGGTCGACGAGCCGCACGGCCGGGCCGCCGCGGCCGGCGAACCGGAGCCAGGGGTAGACGTTGGCGGGGAACTCGCCGCGCGGTACGAGGACGGTGCCGGGTCCCTGGAGGCCGGCGGCCACGGTGAACAGGCCGTTGCTGGTGGACGGGGCGAGGGCGATCTCGTGGGGGCGGGCGTCGAGGAGCCGGGCCGCCGAGCTCCGTGCGGCGTCGCTGAGGGCGAAGAGCCGGTCGAGGTCGGCGGGGTCCGAGCGGGTGGCCAGATCGATCGCGGCGGCGAACGCGGCGGCGGCCCGGCGGGAGAGCGGGCCGACCCTGGCGTGATCGAGGTAGCCCGCCCGCGGGCCACGGGCGGGGGCCTGAGCGGGCGCCGTGGAGTCGGCCGACCCGGGTGCCCGTGGATGAATTTGATCGTTCAAAATCTGTTCCTCAAGATGACATCAGCTTGATCTTCCCGGAATTTGAAGGTTCACATTAGAGAGCCGATGCCTGCTCGACAAGAGGTCGGACGAGGCGAACCCGCCGCCCTTCGGGGGAACCCGGCGCGGGGCATCGCGCGGCGCCGGCGGATGTCCGCCGAGTTCGGGCTATCCATGGCCACAGCCGACGGTCGCCCGCGACCGTCACTGTCCGGGAGACCGGAAAGGTGGGAGACCAGTGGCCGTCCAGCCCATTCCCGAGGGATACCCGCACCTCACGCCGTACCTCTGCGTCGACGGAGCCGCGGCGGCGATCGACTTCTACGTGTCCGTGCTGGGCGCGGTCGAGCGCATGCGGATGCCCGCCCCCGGAGGGACCATCGGCCACGCCGAGCTGGCCTTCGGCAACTCGGTGATCATGCTCGCGGACGAGTTCCCCGGCCTGGACTTCCGCTCACCCAAGGTGGTCGGCGGCACCCCCGTCACCCTGCACCTGTACGTGGAGGACGTCGACGCGGTCTTCGCCAAGGCCCTCGCGCGGGGCGCGAAAGAGCTCCAGCCGGTCAAGGACGAGTTCTACGGCGACCGCACCGGGCAGCTCGAAGACCCCTTCGGCCACCGCTGGAACCTCGCCACGCACGTGGAGGACGTCCCCGAGGAGGAGATGGCGAAGCGGGCGCAGGAGGCGATGCAGTCCATGCAGCCGCCGTCCGACGCCGCCTGAGCGTCGCACCCGCACGGACCGAAGGCGTCGGGTCACTTGGCCGCACCCCCCCCTTCCATTCGGGGGGGCGACGAAGTGGCCCGCCCTACGGACAACACTCCTCTCTGACCACATACCTGAATGCAAGTCAGGCATACGGATCCTGCCAGGAGCCTTGCGCGCCCTCCGAACTCTCCCTAACCTCCCGGCCAATGGTTAGGAAGACTTCCTGTCCTTTCGCGCACCACTCCCCCCAGGACGCCCTATGCCACAGACGCCCCGGCCCCATCGACACCGACCGCTCCGCTCCCTGGCGGTCCTCGCCGCCCTCGCCACCGCCCTGACCCCGGTCACGGGACTCGGCGCTCCGGCCGCCGCCGCGGACGCGCCCGTCACGCAGGCCGCACCGGTCGCACCGGCCGCGATACCCGACCTCACCAGCGCCAACCGCCGCGCCCCGATCCCCGGACTGCCCGACTGGAGCAGGGCCGGATACCGGGGCGGCGCCCCGCTCCCCGGCGCCGCCGAGGCGCACCCGGACGCGGCCTGCCACATCACGGCCTCCGAACTCGCCGCGCAGTACGGCGTGCGGGCCGACGACACCGACGCGACGAGCGGGCTCCAGCGGGCCGTCGACGCGATCCGTACGACGTGCACCCCCTCCGCCGGCTTCACGAAACTGTCGTCCATCACCCTGCCCGCGGGGCGGATCCTCGTGACCCGCCAGCTCGCCCTGGACGCCGACTACATGGTGTTACGCGGCGCCGGCACGGACCGGACGACGCTCGCCTTCCGCCCCGACGCCGACACCCGTTACGACACCCTCACCGCCGACGGCAGCGACTGGGACGAGGACGGCATGACCCACGGTGCCGGGAAGGGCGGCTGGACCTGGCCGGGCCGCGGGCTGCTGCGCGTCCAGACCCGCGAGGTCTCCCCGAAGTACGCGAGCGACCACGCCTCCGCGCCCGCCGGCCGGAAGGACCTCTTCGAAGGAAGCGTGAACCAGCACTGGGCGAGCGGTGTGCCCCTGCGGGAGGGCTCGCCCATCGGTTCCACCCAGGTCAGGCTCGCCGCCAACACCGACATGAACCGCTTCAAAGCCGGCGCCCCGCTCTGGGTCGGCGCCGCCAACACCGCGAAGTTCTACCAGCAGCAGACGATCAACGACCCGTCCACGTACGTGAACCTGCATATGCGGCAGCAGACCTTCCGGATCGCTGCCGTGGACACCGCGGGCAGGAACCTCACCCTCGACAAGCCCCTCGAGTACGACCTGCCGCTCAACTCGACCTCCGACGGTTCTGCCGCGATCGGCGGCACCGTCTACCCGAGCCGCGTGACGCCGCTCAAGGTCGTCCAGGGCGTCGGCATCGAGGACCTCGGCATCACCCAGGAACTCGACGGCATGCCGAAGCTCGGCGGGGGCACGTACGACGTCACCCCGGCCGACGCCAAGGCCGACTTCGGGAACATCGCCCCGGAGTACGCGCAGCACGGCATCGTCCTCAAGTGGGCCGCCGACGTCTGGATCCGGCGGGTCGCCACGCGGATGACCGGCTCCCACGCCGTCGTGACCGAGAACGCCAAGAACGTCCAGGTGCAGGAGTCGTCCTTCGACGGTTCCTGGAACAAGGGCAAGGGCGGCAACGGCTACTTCCGCGGCTCGCGCGTCTGGGACTCGTTGTACGCCTACAACACGAGCCGGAACCTCCGCCACTTCACCTTCCAGTGGTCGGCCTCCGGCAACGTCGCCGTCGGCAACGACTTCGACAGCGACCTGAACCTGCACGGCGGTTGGGAGCGCCGCAACCTCTTCGAGAACAACAAGGCCGCGGTCCCCTTCGAGAACTCCTCGAAGAACTGCCGCGCCAACTGCGGCGAGGAGGGCGGCGGCGGTACCGACGACTCGACCTGGTGGCCGATCTGGTGGGGTGCGGGCGCCAAGGCGGTGAAGTGGTCGGGCGCGACCGGCCCGCAGAACGTCTTCTACGGCAACGACCTGAGCAAGCAGACCACGGCCGGCGGCACGTACCGGCCGTACTACCCCGACCGTCAGCGCCTCTACCAGCTGGGGAGTTCGGCCGCCGACCCGTCCGCGTACCAGCACCTGACCGCGAACGGCTCGGCCATACCCGACTGGGCGGGCAGGGAGAACCTCGACTACAGCAAGGCCCCGCACGCCGGTGTGCACGCGTCCCGGACGGACACGTCGGGCTCGCTCTTCCTGAAGCCGACCGGTACGGCTCCGGGCCCCGGCGGTCCGGAGGTGCCCCCGGCACCGGTCTCGGCGGGCAAGCCGGCGACGGCTTCGTCCGTCGAGTCGGCCGGGTTCGAGGCCTGGCGCGCGGTGGACGGCGACGCGGGCACGCGGTGGGCCAGTGCGGAGGGCGTGGACCCGCAGTGGATCCGTATCGACCTCGGTGCGCGGCACACCGTCTCCCGCGTGAAGCTCGACTGGGAGGCCGCGTACGGGAAGACCTACCGCATCCAGATCTCCGACGACGGGACGAACTGGACCGACATCCACTCCACGGGCACCGGCGACGGCGCCGTCGACGAGCTGACGGTCTCGGGGACGGGCCGCTACGTCCGGATGTACGGAACCGCGCGCGGCACGGCGTACGGCTAC
This sequence comes from Streptomyces venezuelae, assembly GCF_008642375.1. NCBI lineage: Bacteria > Bacillati > Actinomycetota > Actinomycetes > Kitasatosporales > Streptomycetaceae > Streptomyces > Streptomyces venezuelae. Next base: position 623,665 of record NZ_CP029194.1, read on the forward strand.
TCCCTCCACGAGTTCGAGGTGTACGGCACGCTCGCACCGGACGGCGGCACCCCGGGCGGCGGCCCGGTGGTGGACGTCTCCACCGCAGCGCAGCTCCGGACCGCGCTGGCCGGCGCACAGCCCGGGCAGACGATCAGGCTGGCCGCCGGCGAGTACAGGGGCGCCTTCGTCGCCCGGACGCCGGGCACCGCGTCGGCCCCGATCACCCTCACCGGGCCCGCGAACGCGGTGCTCGTCAACGACGGGCCCTCCGGCACGGCGCCCTCGTGCCCGGCCCCGGTCGCCGGCTGGGACTCCGGGTACGGACTCTGGCTGTTCGGCGCCCCGTACTGGAAGCTGACCGGGTTCACGGTGCGGGACTCCAAGAAGGGCGTCGTCCTCGACGACTCGCACCACGTCACGCTCGACGGTGTCTCCGTCCACCACGTCGAGGACGAGGCGGTGCACTTCCGGCGCTCGTCCTCCGACGGCGTGATCCGGAACTCCACGATCAGCCACACCGGTCTGGTCCAGCCGGGCTACGGCGAGGGCGTCTACATCGGCTCCGCCGGGTCCAACTGGTCCTGCCACGGCAACACCGGCGGCGTCGACCGCTCGGACCGGATCCAGGTCCTGGACAACAGGATCGGCCCGAACGTCACGGCCGAGCACATCGACATCAAGGAAGGGACGGCGGACGGCGTCATCCGCGGGAACACCTTCGACGGCACGGGGATCAGCGGCCAGAACTCCGCCGACTCCTGGGTCGACGCCAAGGGCACCGGCTATCTGATCGAGAACAACACCGGCAGGTTCGCCCCGCCCGGCACGTTCGCCAACGGGTACGAGACCCACAACCCGTCGACGAACCCGTCCTTCCTGAACGGCTGCGGCAACGTCTGGCGGGGCAACATCTCGGACCTCGGCGGCGCCGGCGCGTACGCCATCAAGATCACCTCGACGTCGAAGTGCACCGCCGCCCCGAATGTCGTCCACTCCGGCAACACCGTCACGAACGCCGTCTCGGGCCTGACGAACGTGCCCGTCACGCCCTGACCGCCACGGAGCCCCCTGCCTCGTACGGCAGGGGGCTCTGCGATCCTGTGCGGCGTGACGCTCGCGCCGCTCGCCCCCGAAGCCGTGACCCCTGACCCGCCCCATGCCCCGCCGAGTCCCCTCCTGACCCAGTCGTGGCTCGACCTGGCCTTCCTCCACTGGCCCGTCGACCCCGCCGTGGTCGCCCCGCTGCTGCCGGCCGGGACCGTCCCGGACACCTTGAACGGTGTGACGTACGTCGGGCTCGTCGCCTTCCGGATGCACCGGGTCGGATGGTTCCGCCTGCCCGGCGTCCCCTATCTGGGCAGCTTTCCCGAGACCAACGTCCGCCTCTACTCGGTGGACGCGCGGGGCCGGCGCGGTGTGGTGTTCCGTTCGCTCGACGCCTCGCGGCTCGTGCCCGTCGCCTTCGGGCGGGCCCTCTTCCGGCTGCCGTACGTCTGGTCGCGGATGGCCGTCCGCCATGACGGCGCCACCGTCACGTACTCCAGCAGCCGGCGCCTGCCCGGGCCGCGCGGCGCGCACAGCCGGATCGTGGTGCGCGTCGGGGAGCGCGTCGAGGCCCCCACCGAGCTCGAACACTTCCTGACGGCTCGCTGGGGCATGCACACCGCCTTCTTCGGGCGGCCGCTCTACCTTCCGAACTCGCACCCGCGCTGGCCGCTGCACCGCGCGGAGCTGATGGCGTGCGAGGAGAACCTGGTGGCAGCGGCGGGCCTGCCCCGTCCGGTCGGCGCGCCCGTGAGCGTCCTGTACTCGCCCGGCGTCCCGGTGGAGTTCGGCCTCCCGCCCCGCCGCCCCGGCGGCGTCCCCACGCCCTGAACGGAAGCGGAGGGGCCACCGCTCGGATCATCCGGCGCTGGCAAGGTCGCCCCGCCCCGCCGCGCGCAGGTCATCCGGGTCCGGACAGGCCGCCGGCACCGTGCCTGTCGTGCTGCACGGTGCCGGTTCGGAGGTGGATGCGTCGTCGCGACCACGCCTCGGGTGTCGGACGGGGTCGGTCAGGTGGAGATCTCGGGGAGCAGGCCCGTGACCGGTGCCGCCTGGTCGGTGAGCTGGTGGATCTGGCGCAGTTCGTTCAGCCGGCCGAGTCCGCCCAGCTGGCTCTCGATGCCGGGGAACTGCGCGCGGGACTCCTCGGGGATGCCGGTCGTCGCGACCGCGTCGAGCTCGCTGACCGGGTTGACGGGCGGGCCGAGCGGAGTGGCGACCGAGACGGCCTGCGCCGCCGACGCGCCGAGGCACGAGAAGGCGGCGGCGACGGCGAGGACCGAGGAGATACGTCGTGATGAGGTCATACCCCTCACAACGGAGCGACGCGCCGACGGACACGGCCGCGCCTCGGTCCCGCCCTCCGAACGGGGGGACCCCTCCCCCGCTACACCCGCTTCAACCGGGCCCGCCACGGACCGTCGGCCGCCTCGAACTGCACCACGAGCGGCCCCGTCGGCAGCGGAACGGTCTCGCGCCGCGCCCCGATCTCGTTGACGAGGTTGTCGTCCATGGGCAGGGCGGTGTGGTCGTCGTGCCGGGAGAGTTCGTAGATGTTGACGATCAGGTTGTCGTCGCCTCCGTACTGGATGGCGAGGTCGGCCACTCCCCCTGTGTGCAGCAGCACGTCGGGGCCCCGGAACTCCTGTTCCTGTTCCGTCAGCACACGAGCCGCTGCCAGGGGTGACACCTCCATCCGCCACGGCCCTTCCGCCTCCACCCTGAGGCGGAGGTTCCCCTTCCGGGGAATCGTGGCGAGCACCCGGCCCCGGTAGTCGTCCTCGGTGCTGTTGACGAGCCAGTCCTTCTCCTTGTTCTTCCAGTCGAGGACCGTCAGGCCCGTGTACCCGTCGCCCTGCACGTCGAGCTGGACGACGACCGGACCCGGCGGGAGCCCGCTCACGGTGATCACGTCGTTGTCCCGGCCGGTCTGGGTGTACGGCGCGAAGACCGGTCCGTACGACCAGGCGGGTCCGTACGACACCGGGGCCGGCGCGACGGGAGCGACGGGAGCGACGGGTGCGACGGGTGCGACGGATGCGGCGGATGCGGCGGGAGCGGCTGGCGGCACCGGCGGCTGCGGAGGCAACGCGAAGGCCGGGGCCGGCGGGGCGTACGGGGCAGGCGGGGCGTACGGGGCAGGCGGCGCGGCCATCGGCGCCGGCATCGCCTGGGGTGCCTGTGGCGCGACCGGTCGCGCCACGTCCACCCCGTGGTCCGTGGCGAGGCCCTCGAGGCCGTTCGCGTAACCCTGGCCCACCGCCCGGAACTTCCAGCCACCCGCCCGCCGGTACAGCTCCGCCAGCACCATCGCCGTCTCCGGGCCGCCGTCCGTCACGTCGTACCGAGCGACCGACGTGCCGTCGGGGGCGAAGGCCTCCACCGAAAGACCGGCGACGTCCCGCATCGTCGCACCGTTCTCCGTCGAACCGACCACCAGGACGCGGGTGATCCGGTCCTCGACCGTGGGGAGGGCGACGTCCAGCCAGGCCGTGCCGCCGCCAGCGTCCGTCAGCCGGATCGCACCGGACGGATGCATCGGTGCTCCGTGGAAGACGACGTCTCCGTCACCTCCGACCGTGCCACCGTCCATGAGCAGCAGAGCCATGGCGTCCACCCCGCCGCCCCGTACGGCGACCCTGAGCGCGACGGACGGTACGAAGCCGTTCTCCCCCTTGATCATCGACCCCACGGCGCGACGGCCCTTCCCCTCGTGTCCCCACCCTTGTTGATCACAGTTGCGATCCTGCATTCGAACCGCGCCCGCAGGCAAGGCCCTTCATCGACGGGCCGGAAGGTCAGGCGCCCGCCAGCTCGGCGTTGGCTCGCTCCGTGACCAGCGTCAGGACGTGGCCCGCGGTCGCGAGGTCCTCGGCCGGGATGCCGGCGCAGAGCCGGGCGGAGATCCCGGCGGACTCCGCGGAGGTCACCGTGCCGAACTCCCGTCCGGCGTCGGTGAGTCTCAGCCGGGAGATGCGCGCCGACCAGGCGGGGTGTGGGTGGGGCGGCCGGAGGGGGTACGCACTCCTTGCCACTTACAACTTATAGCGCACAGGGGGGCTTGCGGCAAGGCCCCTGTCGTACCGCAGAATCTCTCTTCCAAGGCCCAGACCTGCAGAAACGGGAGATCGTTGCCCCCTCGCACCGAAGCTGATGACATGACCGCTCGCGTCACCAGTGCGTTCGACCTGCCCGAGCGCCTCGCCGCCAAGGCCGACCCGGCGCTGATCGCCGGCGACGAGAAGCACTTCGCGGACATCGCGCAGAGCCTCGACCAGGTGATCGCCGAACTGTCCGAGCGGCTCGACGCCGAGCTCAGGGCCCCCGGCGGCGTCGGCCGGGAGGCGATGGAGCGGGACATCGAGGTCCACCGGCTGACCACCCGCCTGCGCGCGCTGCGCCGCTTCGGCCTGGACCTGTGTCTCGGGCACATGGTCGCCGCGGACGGCTCCGAGCCGCTGTTCGTCGGGCGGCTCGGCCTCACCGACAGCTCGGGCCGCCGGCTGCTGATCGACTGGCGCTCCCCCGCGGCCGAGCCGTTCTTCGGCGCGACCCACGGCAACCCGATGGGTCTCGCGAGCCGCCGCAGGTACCGCTGGACCGGCGGCCGGATCAGCGACTACTGGGACGAGGTGTTCACCCGGGACGCCTTCGCCGGGCACGCCGCCCTCGACGACCAGTCGGCCTTCATCGCCGGCCTCGGCAGCAACCGCTCGGCCCGGATGCGTGACGTCCTCGGCACCATCCAGGCCGACCAGGACGCCATCATCCGCGCGGGCTCGCGCGGCGCCCTCGTCGTCGACGGCGGCCCCGGTACGGGAAAGACCGTCGTCGCGCTCCACCGCTCCGCCTATCTCCTCTACTCCGACCCCCGTCTCGGCCACCGTCGGGGCGGCGTGCTCTTCGTCGGCCCCCACGACCCGTACCTGGCGTACGTCGCCGACGTCCTCCCCAGCCTCGGCGAGGAGGGCGTGCAGACGTGCACCCTGCGGGACCTCGTCCCCGAAGGGGCCTCGGCGCCGGCCGAGACCGACGCGGAGGTCGCCCGGCTCAAGTCGTCCGCCGGCATGGTGAAGGCGATCGAGAAGGCCGTCCGGTTCTACGAGGACCCGCCCACCGAGGCGATGACGGTCACCACGCCCTGGGCCGACATCCGGCTGAGCACGGAGGAATGGGTCGAGGCGTTCGAGGCGCCGGGGCCGAGCACTCCGCACAACGAGGCGCGCGACCTCATCTGGGACGAACTGGCCACGATCCTGTGGGACAAGTTCGACGCGGCCGGGTACGCGGAGGGACACGGGGACGAGGGCGGCGACGAGGACACCGTGTCGCCCGAGCAGTTCCGCAGGGCGCTGCTCCACGACAAGGAACTGGTCAGCGCGCTCCACGGCGCGTGGCCGATCCTCGAACCCGCCGACGTCGTCGGTGACCTGTGGACGGTCCCCGCCTACCTGCGGATGTGCGCTCCCTGGCTCGACCGCGACGAGGTCCGGGCCCTGAAGCGCGAGGACCCGCACGCCTGGACGGTGTCCGACCTGCCGCTCCTGGACGCGGCGCGGCAGCGGCTCGGCGACCCGAAGGCCTCGCAGCGCAAGCGCCGCCACGACGCCACCGTCGCCGCCGAGCGCGAGCGCATGGCGGGCGTCATCAGCGACATCGTCGACGCCGATGCCGACGGCGAGGGTGCGGTGACCATGCTGCGCGGCCGCGACCTCCAGGACAGCCTGATCGACGAGACGGCGCTGCCCGGCGCCGACGTGGACCCGCTGGCCGGCCCGTTCGCGCACGTCGTCGTGGACGAGGCGCAGGAGCTGACCGACGCGGAGTGGCAGATGCTGCTGCTGCGCTGCCCGTCGCGGAGCTTCACCATCGTCGGTGACCGCGCGCAGGCCCGGCACGGCTTCACCGAGTCGTGGCGGGAACGGCTGGAGCGGGTCGGGCTCGACCGGATCGAGGTGGCCTCGCTCGGCGTCAACTACCGGACGCCGGAGGAGGTCATGACGGAGGCCGAGCCGGTGATCCGCGCCGCGCTCCCCGACGCGAACGTGCCCAGCTCGATCCGCAGCAGCGGCATTCCCGTCGTCCACGGATCCGTCGCGGAGCTCGACTCGGTCCTGGACACCTGGCTCGCGGAGAACGCCGACGGGATCGCCTGTGTCATCGGCGATCCCACGTTCCCCGCGACGGCCCGCGTACGGTCGCTGACCCCGCAGCTGTCGAAGGGGCTGGAGTTCGACCTGGTCGTGCTCGTCGACCCGGAGACGTACGGCGAGGGCATCGAGGGGGCGGTCGACCGCTACGTCGCCATGACCCGGGCGACGCGGCAGCTCGTCATTCTCACGAGCTCCTGACCCGCTCCTGACGTCGGTGGGTGACGGCGGGGCCGGTACCGGTCCGGCCGTCACCTCGCAGCGGCGCCGCCCACCCGGACGGCTGACGGCCGATCGGGGCGTTGACCAGGCAATTCCCTCTCCAGAGCTCGTCATATAGCAGGACGAGTGGTTTACCTTCCCGTCCGTGTGAAGGCGCTGGCCCATGGGACGCCCGTGCGTCGAGTGTGTGCGCGATGAGTACTCACGACACCCCCACTCCGGACATCGGCACTCCCTCACGGCGCTCCGTGGTCACGGCGACCGGCGCCTCGGCGCTCGCCGCCGGGCTCGCCGCCGCCTCCGCCGGGCCCGCGACCGCCTGGAGCCCGGCCGGCGCGCCCTCCACGGCGCCCGCCGCCGCCCCCGCCGCCGCACCGCCCGGCACCGACCCCCGGGCGTACGCCACCGTCGCCCGCGCCATCGCCGTCTACGACGAGCACGACGAGCCGCTCGTCCCGGCCTATCTGAGGATCGTCGAGAACGGCCTGCCCGCCCGCCGGGCGAAGGCCACGAAACGGGTCCTGATCGTCGGCGCCGGACCGGCCGGGCTCCTCGCCGCCGACCTGCTCAACCGCGCCGGCCACGACGTCGTCGTGATCGAGGCCAACGGCAACCGCGTCGGCGGTCGCATCAAGACGTTCCGCAAGGGCGGCCACGAGAACGGGGCGCAGCCCTTCGCCGACCCCCTCCAGTACGCCGAGGCCGGGGCGATGCGCCTGCCCGAGAGCCACCCGCTGCTCATGGCGCTGATCGAGAAGTACGCGCTCCCGCGCCAGGAGTTCTACCTGGTGGACGTGGAGGTCGGGAACCCGGCGAAGCAGGCCAACCGCACCTGGATCCATGTCAACGGCGTCCACATGCGCCGGGCGGACTACGAGCAGAACCCCGCCCCGGTCAACGACACCTTCGGCGTCACGGGCGACCACCGGACGAAGACCGCCGCGGCGATCCTCGCGGACGCCCTCGAACCCGCGCGCCGGCTCGTCCGGGACAAGGAGGGGACGGCCCTCGTCGAGGGCTGGGTCGAGATCCTCCAGCGGTACGGCCACTGGTCCATGTACCGGTACCTGACCGAGGTCGCCGGACTCGACACCCGCACCGTCGACCTCGTCGGCACCATCCAGAACCTGACCTCGCGGCTGCACCTCTCCTTCATGCACAGCTTCCTGTCCGCCGCGCTGATCGACCCCAGGACCAGGTTCTGGGAGATCAAGGGCGGCACCGCGCTGTTCGCCGACGCGCTGTACGCGCCGGTGAAGGGAAAGGTGCGGCTCGACCGGCGCGCCGTACGGATCGAGCGGAGCGGCGGCAAGGTCAGGGTGCACACCGTCTCCGAGGACCACCGGACCGGCGGGGAGGGAGTCACGGAGGTCTTCGAGGGCGACGAGGCCATCGTCACCGTCCCCTTCTCGGGGCTGCGGCACGTGACGTTCGACCCGCCGCTGAGCTACGGCAAGCGCCGGGCGATCACGGAGCTGCACTACGACGCGGCGACCAAGGTGCTCCTGGAGTTCTCGCGGCGCTGGTGGGAGTTCACCGAGGCGGAGTGGAAGGAGACACTGGACTCCGTCGAGGACGGGCTGTACGAGCGGTACCGGGCGGGCACGGTCGCGCACGGCGAGTACCTCGGCGCGCACCGGTCGGTGAAGGACCTGGGGGTGACGATCCCCGACGTCCTCAAGGAGTACCACTCCGTCTTCCGGCCCGCCGCCGGCCGCGACCCGGAGGCCTCGCACGTGCGGGGCGGCGGCACGGTCAGCGACAACGCCAACCGCTTCATGTACTTCGAGCACGCGCAGCCCATGGAGGGGAGCGACGGTGGCATCATGCTCGCCTCCTACAGCTGGGCCGACGACGCCCTCAAGTGGGACGCGTTCGCCGACGAGGAGCGGTACCTGCGGGCGCTCGCGGGTGTGCAGGCCGTCTTCGGCCGCCGCTGCGAGGTCTTCTTCACCAACAAGTGCAGGACCCAGTCGTGGATGCGTGACCACTACGCGTACGGGGAGGCCTCCGTGCTGTTCCCGGGGCAGCACACCGAGCTGTTCCCGGACGTCCCGACCTCCGAGGGGCCGCTCCACTTCGCGGGGTGCCACACCTCGGTCAAGCCCGCGTGGATCGAGGGGGCCCTGGAGTCCGCCGTCCGTACGTCCTTGAAGGTCCACGCGGGCTGACGGACGGGGTGCGGGTCCACCGGACCGGTGACCGGTGGACCCTCACCCGGGGGTGAGTTCGCCGCTGAGCTTCTCGTGGAGTGCGGCACTGGGTCCGTTGAGGCCGATGATCTCCACGGTCTTTCCGTGCTGGGCGTACCGGGTCTCGACGGCGTCGAGCGCGGCGACCGACGAGGCGTCCCAGACGTGCGCGGCGGACAGGTCGACGACGACCTTGCCGGGGTCGGTGGCGTACGCGAAGCGGCCGACGAGGTCGTTGGAGGAGGCGAAGAACAGCGCGCCGGTGACGCGGTAGACGACCCTGGTCCCGTCGGGGTCGGTGACGGCCGTGACGTCGGCGAGGTGGGCGACGCGCCGGGCGAAGATCATGATGGCGGTGACCGAGCCGCAGACGACGCCGACGGCGAGGTTGTGCGTGGCCACCACGCAGACGACGGTGATCACCATGACGGCGATCTCCCCGGCGGGCAGCCGCCGCAGGGTCCTCGGGGCGAGGGAGTGCCAGTCGAACTGGGCGAAGCAGACCATCACCATGACGGCGATCAGGGCGGCCATGGGGATGTCGGAGACGACCGGGCCGAAGACGATGCACAGCACCATCAGGAACGCGCCGGACAGGAAGGTCGACAGGCGGGTGCGGGCGCCGGAGACCTTGACGTTGATCATCGTCTGGCCGATCATCGCGCAGCCGCCCATGCCGCCGAAGAAGCCGGTCACGATGTTGGCGATGCCCTGGCCGATCGACTCGCGGGTCTTGCTGGAGCGGGTGTCGGTGATCTCGTCGACCAGCTTGGCCGTCATCAGCGACTCCATCAGGCCGACCAGCGCCATCGCGAGCGCGTACGGAGCGATCAGCGTGAGGGTGTCGAGCGTGTACGGCACGTCCGGCAGGCCGGGGACGGGCAGGGCGGACGGCAGGGCGCCCTTGTCGCCGACCGTCGGGACCGCGATTCCGGCGGCGACGGTGACGGCGGTGAGGACGGCGACCGAGACCAGCGGGGCCGGGACGGCCGTGGTCACCCGGGGGAAGAACACCAGCAGCGCGAACCCGGCGGCGAGCAGCGGCCAGACGGCCCAGGGCACGTCCCGGAGCTCCTTGACCTGGGCCATGAAGACCAGGATCGCGAGGGAGTTGACGAAGCCGACCATCACCGAGCGCGGGACGAAGCGCAGGAGCTTCGCCACCCCGAGCGCTCCCAGGACGATCTGGAAGGCACCGGCGAGGATGACGGCGGCGATCAGGTAGCCGAGGCCGTGCTCGCGGTTCAGGGGCGCGATGACGAGGGCGACGGCGCCGGTCGCGGCGGAGATCATGGCCCGTCGGCCGCCGACGACGGAGATCACCACGGCCATGGTGAAGGAGGCGAAGAGTCCGATCGCCGGGTCCACTCCCGCGATGATCGAGAACGAGATCGCCTCGGGGATCAGCGCGAGCGCGACGACCAGGCCGCCGAGCACCTCGGTGCGCCAGACCCTGGGGTCGCGCAGCCAGTCCGGCTTCATGCCGCGCAGGCGCGCGACCGGGGACACGACGGAAACGGAGGAGGACAAGGGAACGGGAACCTGTCGTGCTCGGGCACACCCGCCGTGGGCGGACGGGGGCGTGCGGCCCCGCGGCGCGCTGGTGCGCTGGAGTGGCGGGAGGCGGGAGGCGGGAGAAGGGAACGGGCAACTCTACCGTGAGGCCGGAACCGGGCTCCTCGGGGCCCGGCCGCGTACCTCCGGCGCCCGCTCCCCCTCCCCCTCCGGCCTCCTTGTCCACCGACCGGTGGACACGAGGTTCAACCGGGCGAACCTGTCGGCGAGATGGCGCCGCGGCGAGGCTGGGACGCATGACGAACCCCACCGTACGCACGGCCCGGTACAGCGCCCGGCACCCCTGGCGCGCACTGATCGGCTGGATCCTCCTCGTGGCCCTCTGCCTCGCCGCCGAGGGCGGGCTCCAGCTGAGGCCCCTGGAGCGGATCGTCGTCCAGGCCGCGCCCGGCACCGGCCCCTTCGACCGGGCCGAGGCCGACGCCGCCGCGCGCGACGTCGTCGCCCGGATGCGCCGGCTGCCCGAGGCGCTGTCCGTGGCCGACCCGGTCGCGGACGCCCGGCCGCCGCGCCGGCTGTAGCCGGGGAGGTCAGCTGTCGAAGCCGAGACCCAGGCGGTCCAGGGTGCGCAGCCAGAGGTTGCGGCGGCCCCCGGAGTGGTCCGCGCGGGTCATGGACCACTGGGTGATGCCGATGCCCACCGAGCGGACCGGCTCGGGCGGGAACGGCAGCGGCTTGCGGCGGACCAGTTCCAGCGAGGTGCGTTCGGTGCGGGCGCCGTCGAGCAGGTCGAGCACGACCTCCGCGCCGAAGCGGGTCGCGCCCACGCCGAGGCCGGTGAAGCCGGCGGCGTAGGCGACCTTGCCCCGGTGACTGGTGTCGAAGAAGACGCAGAAGCGGGTGCTCATGTCGATCGCGCCGCCCCAGGTGTGGCTGAAGCGCACGCCTTCCAGCTGGGGGAAGGTGGTGAAGAAGTGGCGTGCGAGGGTCGCGAAGGTCTCGTGCCGCTGGTCGTACTCGGGGCGCACGCGCCCGTTGTAGTGGTAGATGGCGTCGTAGCCGCCCCACAGGATGCGGTTGTCGGCGGAGAGCCGGACGTAGTGGAAGTGGTTGTTCATGTCCGCGAAGCCCTGCCGGTTCCGCCAGCCCACGGAGGCGAGCCGGTCCTCGGTGAGCGGCTCGGTCATGAGTGCGTAGTCGTAGACGGGGACGGTGTACGGGCGGTGGCGGCGGAGCAGGGAGGGGTACGCGTTCGTGGCGAGGGCCACCTTGCGGGCGGTGATCCGCCCGTAGGGGGTGCGGACGGCCATCGTGCGGCCCTGCTCGTCGAGCGAGAGGGCGGGGGTGTGCTCGTGGAAGCGGACCCCCAGGTCGAGGCAGGCCCGCTTGAGGCCCCAGGCGAGGCGGGCCGGGTCGACCATGGCCACGTCGTTCCTGTTCCACAGGCCGGCGAGGAAGGTCGGGGAGTCGATCTCGGCGCGTACGGCTTCGGCGTCGAGGTACTGGGAGGCGCCGCCGTACCGGGCGACGGTCTCGGCCTCCTCCTGGAGGAGGCCGACCTGGTAGGGCTCGGTGGCGACGGCGAGGGAGCCGGTGCGCTCCCAGTCGCAGTCGATGCCGTGGCGGACGAGCGTGTCCTCCATGGCCTGGAGGTTCTCGCGGCCGAGGCGCTCCAGGAGGCCGATCTCGTCGGGCCAGCGGGAGAGGCCGTTGTGCAGGCCGTGGGTGAGGCTGGACTCGACGAATCCGCCGTTGCGCCCGGAGGCGGCGCCGCCCGCCTCCTCGGCCTCGACGAGGAGCACGTCGAGCGAGGGGTCCCGCTCCTTGGCGACCAGGGCCGTCCAGAGGCCGGTGTAGCCGCCGCCGACCACGAGGAGGTCGCAGGTGGTCGCGCCGACGAGGGCGGGCGCGGGCTGCGGCTTCTCGGGACTGTCGAGCCAGAACGGGGTCGGCTCGGCGTCCCGGAGCGAGGCGAGGGGGTCCATGGCGGCGGGCTCCTTGGGATCGCGGAGGTGGGGTTGTGGCCTGCGAAGTGCCGCCATGAGACCTCTCCGGACGGATCAAGGTCAATGGTGTTGACATAAGCCCGCGCCCTCGGCGTTCTCGCGGGTCGGCGGGGCAGCACGGGGAGGGCGGCCGCGTCGCGCGGCCGCCCTCCCCGAGGGTGATGACGCAGTGTCAGTTGTCGCTGAATCCCACGTAGTTCTCCGCGAGCGAGGCCGAGGCCGCGCCCGAGTTCGCGAGGTAGCGCAGGTGCGAGAGGCGCAGTCCGCGGTCGAAGTCGGTGTCGTCCGGGCTGGTGTGCAGGAGGGTCGTCATCGTGTACGAGAAGTGCTCGGCCCGCCACACACGGCGCAGCGCGGTCTCCGAGTAGGCGTCGAGCAGCGACTCGTCGCCCCGGGCGTGGTGGCGGGTGAGGGCCTGGGCGAGCAGGGTCACGTCGGCGACGGCGAGGTTGAGGCCCTTGGCCCCGGTGGGCGGCACGATGTGGGCCGCGTCCCCGGCGAGGAAGAGGCGCCCGTGGCGCAGGGGCTCGGCGACGAAGCTGCGCATCGGGGTGATGCTCTTCTCCGTGACGGGTCCGCGCTTCAGCTCCCAGTCGCCGTCGACGGCGAAGCGCGCTTCCAGTTCGTCCCAGATCCGCTCGTCCGGCCAGTTGTCGGTGGAGTCGTCCGGGTCGACCTGGAGGTAGAGCCGGCTCACCTCGGGCGAGCGCATGCTGTGCAGGGCGAAGCCGCGCTCGTGGTGGGCGTAGATCAGCTCGTCGCAGGAGGGCGCGACGTCGGCGAGGATGCCGAGCCAGGAGAAGGGGTAGGTGCGCTCGGTGACGGTGAGGACGTCCTCGGGCAGGGAGCGCCGGCCTATGCCGTGGAAGCCGTCGCAGGCGACGACGAAGTCGCAGTCGAGGGTGTGCTCGGCCCCGTCGTGGCGGTAGCGGACGCTCGGGTGGTCGGTCTCGATGCCGCCGACGGAGAGGGCCTCGGCCTCGAAGAGGACCGTGCCGCCGGCTTCCTCGCGCAGGGCGATGAGGTCCTTCACCACCTCGGTCTGGGCGTAGACCATGACCGACCGGCCGCCCGTGAGGGACGGGAAGTCGATGCGGTGGGAGCGCCGGTCGAAGCGGAGCTCGATGCCGTGGTGCTCCAGGCCCTGCCGGTCCATGCGGGTGCCCGCGCCGGAGGCGCGCAGGACGTCGACGGTGTCCTGTTCGAGGATGCCGGCGCGCTGGCGCCGCTCGACGTAGGCCCGGTCGCGGAGTTCGAGGACGACGTTGTCGATGCCCTGCCGGTGCAGCAGGTGCGAGAGGAGGAGGCCGGCCGGTCCGGCTCCGATGATGCCGACGGTGGTGCGGGGCATGGGTGGTCTCCGTGAGCGTGAGAGGGAGGGAGAGTCGGGCGGGGGGTGGGCGCGTCAGAGCGTGAGCGGGGTGCCGTCCTCGGTGAGGACGCGCTGCGCGGTGGCGAAGGCGGAGTTGGCCGCGGGCACCCCGCAGTAGACGGCGGAGTGCAGCAGCACCTCCTTGATGTCCTCGGGGGTGAGTCCGTTGCGGATGGCGGCGCGGACGTGCATCGCCAGCTCCTCCTGGTGCCCGTGGGCGATCAGGGCGGTGAGGGTGAGGCAGCTGCGGGTGCGCCGGTCGAGGCCGGGGCGGGTCCAGATCTCGCCCCAGGCGTACCGGGTGATGTAGTCCTGGAAGTCGGCGGTGAAGTCGGTGGTGCGGGCGACGGCCCGGTCCACATGGGCGTCACCGAGGACGGCCCGGCGGACCGCCATGCCCTCGGCGTACCGGTTGTCGTCGGAGTCGGGTGTGCCGAAGTGGCCGAGGAGTGCGGAGAGGACCGCTTCGGGCCGTTCGGCGGGGGCGAGGTGGGCGGCGCCGGCGAGTTCGAGGAGGCTCGCGTCGGGGATGCCGTCGGCGAGTTCGCGGGAGTGCGCGGGGGGTGTGGCCGTGTCGGCGCGGCCGGCGACGAGCAGGGTGGGCGCCGTGATGCGGGGCAGCTCGGGGCGGAGGTCGTACGCGGCGAGGGCGTCGCAGCAGGCCGCGTACCCCTCGGCGTCGGCGGCGCACAGGTCGTCCAGGAGACGGTCGGCGGTGTGTGTGCCGGCGAAGTCGGGGGTGAACCAGCGTCCGAGGGCCCCGGGCGCGACGGCGTCGGTGCCCTTCTCGCGTACGAGGGCGGCCCTCTCGTGCCAGCCGGCGGGCTCGCCGAAGCGGGCGGAGGAGCAGACGAGCGCGAGGCGGGTGACCCGCTCCGGGTGGTGGGCGGCGAGGTGGGCGCCGACGGCGCCGCCGAGGGAGATCCCGGCGTAGGCGAACTGTTCGGCGCCGAGGTGGTCGGCGAGGGCGAGGACGAGGGCCGCCAGGTCGCCCACGCGGGTGGCGCCGGGGGCGGTGCCGGCCGGCGTCCCGGCGGGGGTGCCGCCGTGGCCGGGCAGGTCGTAGCGGACGACGCGGTGGCGGCGGGCGAGGGCGGGGACCTGGGCGTCCCAGACGGCGAGCGAGGTGCCGAGGGACGGGCCGAGGATGAGGACGGGCGCCTGGGCGGGGCCGTCGATGCGGTGGTGGAGAACGCTGGTCACGGGCGGCCTTCCGGGTCGGCGGAGGGCTGCCTCCGCAGGGCGTGGTCGACGAGCAGGGGAGCCGCGCCGGTCGCGCCGGACGGATCCGCGAGGGCACGGAGCCGTGCGGAGGCGATCCGGCCGGTCAGCTCGGGGGCGGCGACGAGCAGCTCCGCGAGGTCACGGTCCTCCTCGGCCGCCCGCCGGGAGAGCCGGTCGAGGAGGGCGCGGGCCTCGGCCCGGCCGAGGACGTCCGCCAGGGCGGCGGCGAGGCGTTCGCTCGTGACGAGGCCGCGGGTGCGGTGCAGGTTCTCCAGCATCCGGTCGGGACGGACGCGGAGTCCTCGGGCGAGTTCGGCGGTGTGGTGGGCGGCGGAGCCCGCGAGCCTGAGCAGGTCCCGCAGGGGCTGCCACTCGGCGTGCCAGGCGCCGGCCGGCCGCTCGTCCTCGGCGGCGAGCGAGCCGAGGAGTACGGCGGCGAGCGCGGGGGCCTGACGGGCGGCCGAGGCGACGAGGGTGGCGCGGACGGGGTTGCTCTTGTGCGGCATGGCGGAGGAGCCGCCGCCGCGGCCCTCGGCGAGTTCGGCGGTCTCCGTGCGGGCGAGCCGGAGGACGTCCGCGGCGGGCTTGCCGAGTGCGGCGGCGGTGAAGGCGAGCGCCGTCGCGAGGTCGGCGACCGGGGTGCGCAGGGTGTGCCAGGGCAGGACGGGCGCGGCGAGTCCGAGTTCCGCCGCGTATCGCTCGGCGAGCTCCGGGCCGCTGCCGGGAGCGCCCGCCAGGTACTCGAAGGCGGCCAGGGTGCCTGCCGCGCCGCCCAGTTGGGCGGGGAGGCGCAGGGCGGAGAGCCGGTCGGCCGCGTCGAGGGCGAGGTGGCGCCAGCCGGCGGCCTTGAGCCCGAATGTGGTGGGCACGGCGTGCTGGCCGAGGGTGCGGCCGGCCATCGGGGTGTCGCGGTGGGCGGCGGCGAGCCGCCCGAACGTCTCGGCGGCCCGGTGCAGTTCGGCGGTGATGAGCGGGACGGTACGGGCCGCGACCAGCATCGTGGCGGTGTCCAGGACGTCCTGGCTGGTCGCGCCCCGGTGGACGTACGGCGCGGCGTGCGCGGGGACGGCAGCGGTGAGCGCGGTGACGAGCGGGATGACGGGGTTGCCGCCGGCGCGGGCGCGCAGTGCGAGGTCGCGCGCGTCGAACCGGTCGGCGCGGGCCGCCTCGGTCACGGCCTCGGCCGCCGGGCCCGGGGCGTGACCGAGGCCGGCCTGGGCCCGGGTGAGCGCGGCCTCGGCGTCGAGCATCGCCTGGAGGTAGGCGTGGTCGCCGGTGGCTTGCTCGGCGGCGGTGCCCGCGCTGACGGGGGCGAGGAGGCCTACGTCGTACCCGTCGGCGCCTGGGCCCGTGTCGGACCCGCCGTTGCCCAGGGGCTCAGCGGAAGTCAAGGAACACCGTCTCGTCGGCGCCCTGGAGGCGGATGTCGAAGCGGTGGACGCCCGGCCCGTCCTCCGTGGCGAGCAGGGTCGCGCGCCGCTCGGGCGCGAGGCCGGCGAGCAGCGGGGCGGCGTCGGTGGCCGGGCCCGGCAGGTAGATCCGGGTGTACAGGTGGTGGAGCAGGCCCCGGGCGAAGACGCAGACGGAGAGGTACGGGACGCCGCCCGGCGGGAGGGTCCGGACGGCCCAGTGTCCGTCGGCGTCGGTGGCGATCCGTCCGAAGCCGGTGAAGGTGACGCCGTCACGGCCCGCGTATCCGCCGGTGACGGGGTCGCGCCGGAGGGAGCCGGGGGCGCCGGAGCGGCCGCCGTCGGGGCCCGGCTGCCAGATCTCCACGATCGCGTCGGGGACGGGGGCGCCGCCGCCGTCGTACACGTATCCGTGGACGGTGAGGGTGCCGGGGTGTCCGGCGGGCGCGATGTCGGGTCCGCCGGGGAAGGGCAGGGCGTAGCCGTAGAAGGGACCGACCGTCTGCGAGGGCGTGGGAGGGAGGGTCCGGGGGTCGGGGCTCATCGGCCTTCCTCGATCCAGGTCGCGGCGGGGCCGTCGAGGACGATGTCCCAGCGGTAGCCGAGCGACCGCTCGGGGGTGGACAGGTCGTGGTCGTAGGTGGCGACGAGCCGCTCGCGCGCCGCGTCGTCGGTGACGGACTGGAGGATCGGGTCGTACGCGAAGAGCGGGTCGCCGGGGAAGTACATCTGGGTGACGAGCCGCTGGGTGAACGCCGTACCGAAGAGCGAGAAGTGGATGTGCGCGGGGCGCCAGGCGTTGTCGTGGTTGCGCCAGGGGTAGGCCCCGGGCTTGATCGTGGTGAACGCGTACGTGCCCTGGTCGTCCGTCAGGCACCGCCCGAAGCCGGTGAAGTTCGGGTCGAGCGGCGCCGGGTGCTGGTCACGGAGGTGGGCGTAGCGGCCGGCGGCGTTGGCCTGCCACAGTTCCACGAGCTGGCCGCGTACGGGCCGTCCGGCGCGGTCGAGGACGCGGCCGGTGACGGTGATGCGTTCGCCGAGCGGCTCCCCCGCGTGGGCCAGGGTGAGGTCGGCGTCGGTCTCGGTGACGTCGGTGACGCCGAAGACCGGTCCGGAGAGTTCGACGGCCTCGGGGTCGTGGACGGTCACCGGCGGCCGGAGGGGGTGGCGCAGCGCGCTGCTGCGGTAGGGGGCGTAGTCCCGGGCGGGGTGGTGGCGCACCTGCCCGGCGGCGAGGTAGTCCTTCCGCTCACCGTCGATCTCTCGCGAGATGTCCTGCTGCGTCAGTGTCATGACGTCCTGTCACCTTTCCAGTACGAGGGCGAGTCCCTGGCCGACGCCGATGCAGAGCGTGGCGAGGCCGGTGCCGGAGCCGAGGGCGGCGAGCCGGTGGGCGACGGTTCCGGCGAGCCGGGCCCCGGAGGAGCCGAGGGGGTGTCCGAGCGCGATGGCTCCGCCGTGGGGGTTGACGACGGAGGGGTCGAGCTCGGGCCACTCGGCTAGGCAGCCGAGGGCCTGGGCGGCGAAGGCCTCGTTGAGCTCCAGGGTGGAGAGGCCGGCGAAGGTGCGGCCCGCGCGGGCCAGCGCGCGCCGGGCGGCTTCGACGGGGCCGAGGCCGAAGTACTGCGGTTCGATGCCGCTGACGCCGGAGGCGGTGATCCGGGCGAGGGGTTCGCGGCCGGTGGCGCGCAGGCCGTCCTCGTCGGTGATCAGGAGGGCGGAGGCGCCGTCGTTGAGGGGCGAGGCGTTGCCCGCGGTGACGGTGCCGTCCTGGCGGAAGACGGGCTTGAGGCGGGCGAGGGCGGCGAGGGAGGTGTCCGCGCGGACGGACTCGTCGCGGTCGAGGAGGACACCGCCGGTGCCGGTGCCTTCGACGGGGACGACCTCGGCGTCGAAGGCGCCCGTGGCCCAGGCCTCGGCGGCCTTGGCGTGACTGGCGAGGGCGTAGGCGTCCTGCTCCTCGCGGCCGATGGCGTGCTTCTCCGCGACGAGTTCGGCGCCCTCGCCGAGGGACACGGTCCACTCGGCGGGCATGCGCGGGTTGACCATCCGCCAGCCGAGGGTGGTGGAGTGGAGCTCCTGGTGGCCGGCGGGGTAGGCGCGGTCGGGCTTGGGCAGCACCCAGGGGGCTCGGCTCATCGACTCGACGCCGCCCGCGAGGACGACGGAGGCGTCACCGACGGCGACGGCGCGGTAGGCCTGGATCACGGCCTCCAGGCCGGAGCCGCAGAGCCGGTTCACGGTGACACCGGGGACGGTGACGGGCACTCCGGCGAGGAGCCCGGCCATGCGGGCGACGTCCCGGTTCTCCTCTCCGGCGCCGTTGGCGTTGCCGAGGAACACATCGTCGATCCGGGCGGGGTCGATCGCGGGCGTACGGTCGAGCAGGGCGCGCAGGACGTGGGCGGCGAGGTCGTCCGGGCGGACGCCGGCGAGCGCGCCGCCGTAGCGGCCGACCGGGGTCCGTACGGCGTCGACGATGTAGACGTCCTTGGTCACGGGGTCTCCTCCGCGTGTGCGGCGACGGACAGGGGTACGCGCACGGGCGCCGCGGTGCGGCGCGTGATCTCGTCCACGCTCACGCCTGGCGCGGTCTCGACGAGGACGAGTCCGTCCGCGGTGACGTCGAGGACGCCGAGGTCGGTGATGATCCGGTGGACGCAGGCGCGGCCGGTGAGCGGCAGGGTGCAGGTGTCGACGATCTTCGGTGAGCCGTCCTTGGCGGTGTGCTCGGTGAGGACGAGGACCCGCCGGACGCCGTGGACGAGGTCCATGGCGCCGCCCATGCCCTTGACCATCCGGCCGGGGACGGCCCAGTTGGCGAGGTCGCCGCGGGCGGAGACCTGCATGGCGCCGAGGACGGCCGTGTCGATGTGGCCGCCGCGGATCATCCCGAAGGACAGGGAGGAGTCGAAGAAGGAGGAACCCGGCAGGACGGTGACGGTCTCTTTGCCGGCGTTGATCAGGTCGGGGTCGACCTCGTCGTCGTAGGGGTACGGGCCGACGCCGAGGAGGCCGTTCTCCGACTGGAGGACGACGTCGACGCCCTCGGGGAGGAAGCCCGGGACCCGGGTCGGCAGTCCGATCCCGAGGTTGACGTAGGAGCCGTCGGTCAGCTCGCGGGCGGCGCGGGCCGCCATCTCGTCCCTGGTCCAGCTCATCGCGTGCGTACCGTCCTTCGCTCGATGCCCTTGGCGGCGGCCTCTTCGGGGGTCAGGGCCACGACCCGCTGCACGAACACGCCGGGCAGGTGGATCGCGTCGGGGTCGAGCTCGCCCGGCTCCACGAGCTCCTCGACCTCGGCGATCGTGATCCGGCCGGCCATGGCGGCGAGCGGGTTGAAGTTGCGGGCGGAGCGGCGGAAGACGAGGTTGCCGTGGCGGTCGCCGCGGGCGGCGCGGACCAGGGCGAAGTCGGTGGTGATGCCGTGTTCGAGGACGTGGGGGCGGCCGTCGTAGTCGCGGACCTCCTTGGGCGGGGAGGCGACCGCCACGCCGCCGTCGGGGGCGTACCGCCAGGGCAGTCCGCCCTCGGCGGCCTGGGTGCCGACGCCGGCGGGCGTGAAGAAGGCGGGGATGCCACAGCCGCCGGCGCGCAGCCGCTCGGCGAGGGTGCCCTGCGGGGTGAGCTCCAGCTCCAGTTCGCCGCCGAGGTAGCGACGGGCGAACTCCTTGTTGTCGCCGATGTACGAGCCCGTCACGCGGACGATGCGGCCGTCGGCGAGGAGGATGCCGAGGCCGCCGCCGTCGACGCCGCAGTTGTTCGACACGACGCTCAGCCGGCCGGCGCCCTGGGCGTGCAGGGCCCGGATGAGGGCGTCCGGCACCCCGCTCAGCCCGAAGCCTCCGACGGCGAGCGAGGCTCCGTCTCCGATGTCCGCCACCGCATCGGCAGCGGATGTCACCACTTTGTCCATATAACGACCCGTTTCACTGAGGATTGACGGTGATCACGTTCGCCTGGTGAACTTATGTTCATCAGCGAACGCGGGGTGAGTGTCGGCCCACGCTTCGGGCCGTGTCAACGGCGCCGGGTACGGTTTCCGCGTCGTGACCCGACATCGTGACCGGCTCGCGACCGACAGAAGGAGGCCAGAGGATGGCGCAGCGCACGGAGCCCGACGGGCCCCCGGAGGAGCTCGTCGGGCCGCTGGGGCGTGGACTCGCCGTGCTGCGCGCGGTGGCCGCCGGGCCGGGGAGCCGCCACCGCCCCGGCGATCTCGCGCGCGCCACGGGCCTTGCCAGGTCGACCGTCGACCGCGTGGCCACGACGCTCCTGCGGCTCGGGTACGTCCGCGCCGAGGAGCGCGACCTGCTGCTCGCGCCGCGCGCGGCGGCGCTGGGCAACGCCTACCTGTCCTCGACCGGCCTGCCGGAGGCCGTCGGGCCGCACGCCGTCGCCCTCGCCGACGAGCTCGACGAG
Organism: Streptomyces venezuelae; assembly: GCF_008642375.1. NCBI lineage: Bacteria > Bacillati > Actinomycetota > Actinomycetes > Kitasatosporales > Streptomycetaceae > Streptomyces > Streptomyces venezuelae. Next base: position 644,203 of record NZ_CP029194.1, read on the forward strand.
TCCGTGTCCGTGGCGGTCCCCGACGGGGACGGGGTGCGCTTCGTGGCGCAGGCCGCGCGACGGCGCGCCATGGCCATCTCGTTCCGCGCGGGGGACGTCCTCCCGGCCGAACGCTGCGCGCCCGGGGCGCTGTTCGCCGCCGGCTGGTCGGACGCGGAGTGGGAGACCTGGCGGGCACGGCACCGCGAGGACCCGCTGGACTCCGCCTTCCCGGCCGTTCCGCCCCGTAGGCCCTCCGGGACCGACGGGGGTGACAGGACCGACGGGGGCGGAGGGGTCGACGGGGCCACCGTGGCCGAGGGGGCGACGGACGCCGTGGAGGCCGGCTTCCGCGCCCGCGCGCGCCGGAGCCGTACGGACGGCTGGGCCGCCGACGACCAGCTCATCGAGGCCGGACTGATCGCCGTGGCCCTGCCCGTCCGCGACGACACCGGGGCCGTCGTCTGCGCGGTCAGCGTGGTCAGCCACACGAGCCGGCACGACATCGGCTCCCTCGCCGGCGTCGCCCTGCCGCCGCTGCGCGCGGCCGTCGCGGCGATGGAGGCCGCCCTCGCCTCGGCCTCATCGGCCGAGCGCGCCGAGCCGCCCGCCGGGCCCGGTGCGGCGGCGCTCAAGGAGGAGTTGGGCTCGGGGTTCCTGCAGTCGCTCGCGCGCGGCCTGGACGTCCTGTGCGCGTTCGGCGCGGTCCGCGGACCGGCCAGGCTGACCGAGCTGGCCCGGCTGACGGGGCTTCCCCGCGCCACCGCCCGGCGGTCGCTGATCACCCTGCGCCACCTCGGATACGTACGGGAGGACGAGGACGGTTTCCGCGTGCTCCCCCGTGTCCTGGAGCTCGGCCACGCGCGCGTGTCGGGGCTCACGCTCGTCGAGATCGCCACCCCGCACCTCGCCGAACTGGTGGTCCGGGTCCACGAGTCGGCGTCCGTCGCGGTGCTCGACGGGGAGGACATCCGCTACGTCGCCCGCGTGGCGAGCTCCCGGATCATGCACATCGACATCAGGGTGGGCACCCGTCTGCCGGCCTACGCGACCTCGATGGGCCGGGTCCTGCTCGGCGCCCTGCCCGAGAAGGAGCGGGAAGCGGCCCTCGCGGGCGTGCGGCCCGAGGCGCTCACGCCCCGCACGGTGGCGACGCCCGAGGCGCTGGCCGAGGCGGTCGCCGAGACCGCGCGGCGCGGCTACGGGTGGGTGGAGCAGGAGCTGGAGGAGGGGCTGCGCTCACTCGCCGCGCCGGTGACGGACGGCCGGGGCCGGGTGGTCGCCGCCGTGAACGTGGCGCTGCACGCGGGCCGAGGCACCCCGGAGGAGAGCCTCGCCGAGCTGCTCCCCCACCTCCTCGCGACGGCGGCCGCGATCAGCGGCGACCTCGCCGCGGTGAGCCGCTGGTCCCCCGTGCGCGTCTCCTGAGGGGGCGGTTCGCGGGGGGGCTCAGTCGCTGACCGCGAGGCGGACGGCGAAGGCGCCGATGACGGTGCCCGTGACCCGGTCGAGGACCCGCCGGGAGCGGGGCCTGCGCAGCCAGGTGCCCAGGGCGGTCGCGGAGGCGATCAGGACGGTGGACCAGATCGTGCCGAGGGCGATGTGGACGCCGGTCAGGAGCAGGCCGGTGGTGAAGTGGGGTGCCTCGGCGGGGATGAACTGGGGCAGGACGGCGACGTAGAAGACACCCACCTTGGGGTTGAGGAGATTCGTCAGAGTGCCCTGGCGCCAGCCGCCGGAGAGCGTGTCGGCCTCCGCGCCGCCGTCCGTCGCCTCGGGGGCCTCGCCCCGCCCGCGGAAGGTGTCGTGGACCATGCGGACCGCCATCCACAGCAGGTAGGCCGCGCCGGCCCAGCGCAGGATCTCGTAGGCGAGCTGAGAGGCGGTGAGGAGCGCGGTCACGCCGAGGGAGGTGAGGGCGCCCCAGACGAGGGTGCCGGTCTGGACGCCGAGGACGACTCCCCATGCGCGGGTGCGCCGGCCGAGGGCGGCGGTGCGCAGGATGACGGCCGTGTCGAGGCCGGGGGTGAGAGTGAGGAGCCCCACGACGAGGGCGAAGGACCACAGCGCGGTACTCATAGCCATGGAAGGCCACCGTATCGTAGGGAGTGTGGCGGGCCGGAGCCACGGTCCTGTCACATGGCGGCACATGAGCACAGAGGCAAGCGCACGGAGGCAACCCGACGCGCGGATTCCGCGTCCTTCCGCACGGACGGCGTCGGCCGGTACGACGCCTCTCGCCCACGGCCACCGGGAACAGGGAACAGGACACGCGATGAGCGACAAGGCCCGCATACTCTTCGACGCGCTCGACCTCGACCACGACGGCACCCTCACCCTCGCCGAGGTCGTCGGCGCCCTCCGGTCCAAGGGGCCGACGCTCGCCGCGCAGGGGGTCATCCCGGTCTGGGGCGTGGGGGGCGACGAGGACTCGGCGGCCCTCTTCGACGCCGCCGACCAGAACGGCGACAAGGTCCTGACCTTCGAGGAGTTCGCCGTCGTGGTCGACCGCCGTTTCGGCTGGTGACGTCGCGCCCGGCCGCGACCTCGTGAGCGGCCCCCGCGTAGAGTGTGCGCGGGCGCGCTGTGATCATGAGGAGAACGATGACCGCGGTGAGCCTTGAGCACACTCATGTCCCCGCCGACTCCGGCGAGGTGACCCTGCTGATAGCCCGCAGGGTCGAGCCCGGCCACGAGGCCGCTTTCGAGCAGTGGGCGAAGGGCATCCTCGAGAGCGCCGCCCGCTTCCCCGGCCACCTCGGCTACGGGCTGTTCCGCTCCTCCGGGGGCGACGCCCCCTGGTTCCTGGTCCACCGCTTCCGCGACGCGGCCGCGTGCCAGGCCTGGCAGGAGTCCCCGGAGCGGGCCTCGTGGTTCGCCGACTGCCAGGGTCACCACCACACCGAGGTCGCGCGACGCCGGCTGACGGGCATGGAGACGTGGTTCGCCAAGCCGGGCTCGACGCGCCCGGCGCCTCCCCGGTGGAAGATGGCGATCAGCGCGACCCTGGCGATCTACCCCATCTCCCTGCTGGGCGGCTACTTCCTGACGCCCCACCTCACCGCACTGCCGCTGGTGCTCAGCAGTGCGGTGATGGCGTGCGTCTTCAACGTCCTCATGACGTATGTGGCGATGCCGACGGTCAGCCGGCTGCTCCGGGGCTGGCTCGGCGGCGGACGCTGAGGACGGACGGCACGCGTCAGTCCTCGACCGTGATCTCCCGCTTGAGGATCTTGCCCGTGGGGCCCTTGGGCAGACCCGGCACCAGCTGGACGATCCGGGGGTACTTGTACGGGGCCACGCGGGCCTTCACGAACTCGCGCAGTTCGTCCGCGGTGGCCTCGGCGCCGGGCCGCAGGGTGACGACGGCCGCGATCTCCTCGCCGTGCACCTCGTGCGGAACGCCCACCACGGCGGCCTCGGCCACGGCCGGGTGCTCGTAGAGGACCTCCTCGATCTCGCGCGGGTAGACGTTGTACCCGCCGCGGATGACCAGGTCCTTCTTGCGGTCCACGATGAAGTAGAAGCCGTCCTCGTCGCGCCGCGCGAGGTCGCCGGTGCGGAACCAGCCGTCGATGAACGCGGCCGCGTCGGCCTCGGGCCGGTTCCAGTACCCGGCCATGACGTTCGGGCCCTGCACGGCGATCTCGCCGACGCCGCCGTCCGGGACGTCCTTGCCCTCGTCGTCGACGAGCCGGACCTGCACGCCGTCGATCGGGGTGCCGATCGAACCGGGCTTGCGCGGGCCGTCGAGCGCCCCGAAGGTGACCACCGGGGAGGTCTCGGAGAGGCCGTAGCCCTCGACGACCGCACAGCCGAAGACGGCCTCGAAGCGGTGCAGCACCTCCACCGGCATCGCCGAGCCGCCGGTCACGCACAGCCGCAGACCGCCGTCGCCGTCCGGGAGACCGGTCGAGCCGGCCGCGTCGGCGGCGGCGAGCAGACCCAGGAACATGGTGGGCACGCCCTCCATCACCGTGACGCCGTCCCGGGAGAGGATCTCCAGCGCCTTCGCGGCGTCGAAGCGCGGCAGCAGGGTGACGCGGGCGCCGGTGAGGACCGCCGCGTTGAGCCCGCAGGTCTGGCCGAAGACGTGGAAGAACGGCAGGCCGCCGAAGACCGTGTCCGCCCCCGACATGCCGAGCACACGGGCCACGGCCTCGGTGTTGGAGCCGAGGTTCCCGTGGGTGAGCCGTGCGCCCTTGGGGCGGCCGGTGGTGCCCGAGGTGTAGAGCAGTACGGCCAGGTCTTCGGTGTCCCGGTCCTCGACCCCTTCGCGCGGCTCGACGGCGGCCAGCGCGGCACCGAAGCCCGGGTCCGTCACGTCGGCGCACTCGATGCCCAGCTCCGCCGCCGCGGCTCCGGCCTCGCCCATGGCCGCGCCCCAGGCGAGGATCAGCCGGGCCCCGCAGTCGCCGGCGGCGTAGCCGATCTCGCCGGACTTGAGCAGCGGGTTCATCGGCACGGCGACCGCTCCTGCACGCAGCACGCCGTAGTAGGCGACGGCGAAGTGCGGGATGTTCGGCAACAGGATCGCGACCCGGTCCCCCGGTCCGACGCCTTTGCTCTCCAGCCAGCCGGCGACCCGGGCGCTGCGGTCGTCCAGGGAACGGTAGTCCAGCGTCAGGTCGTCCAACTGGATCGCGATGCCGTCCGGCTGTGCCTCTGCGGTACGGGCCAGGTTGAGAGCCAGATTGGTCATCGACGACCTCTTTCTGATCAGGGAGCCGGACGCTCAGCCGCCAGGTTACCGGCCGGTTAACCCGCTTGCCGGTCCTCAGCTTGCCGCTAATGTCGATATATAGGCCATAAGTGCATCTCTGTTTCCACGCTCACCGGGCGAGAGGACGGGGACGTACGAGAGGAGCCTTCCATGTCCCGAACATTGCGGAGCGCGATAGCCCTGGCCGGAGCCGCCGCACTCGCCCTGGGTGCGGTGTCCGTGAGCGGCGCGGCCCAGCCGGGCGCCGGGTCCGAGGCGCGGCAGGACGTACGGATCGGCCTGCTCCTGCCGGAGAGCAAGACCACGCGGTACGAGAAGTTCGACCGGCCCTACATCGAGGCCAAGATCAAGGAGCTGGCGCCGGACGCCCAGATCGACTACTACAACGCCGCCGAGAGCGCCACGACCCAGCAGCAGCAGGTCAACACCGCGCTCGCCAAGGGCGACAAGGTCCTCATCCTGGACGCCGTGGACGCCAAGTCGATCCAGTCCTCCGTGCAGAAGGCCCGTGACGCGGGCGTCAAGGTCGTGGCGTACGACCGCCTTGCGCAGGGGCCCGTCGACGCGTACGTCTCGTACGACAACCGCAAGGTGGGCGAGCTCCAGGGCCAGGCGCTCCTCGACGCGCTCGGCGACAAGGCCGAGACCGGCGAGATCGTGATGCACAACGGCTCGCCGACGGACCCGAACGCGGCCGAGTTCAAGGCCGGCGCGCACTCCGTCCTGGACGGCAAGGTCAAGATCGGCAAGGAGTACGACACGCCGAACTGGGACCCGAACAACGCCAACCAGCAGATGTCCGGCGCCATCAGCTCGCTCGGCAAGGACAAGATCGTCGGCGTCTACTCGGCCAACGACGGACTGGCCGCGGGCATCGCCACCGCCCTCGCGGCGGCCGGTATGAACGTGCCGCTGACCGGCCAGGACGCCCAACTCGACGCGATCCAGCGGATCCTCGCCGGCACCCAGACGATCACGGTCGAGAAGCCGTACAAGCCGGAGGCCGACATCGCCGCCACGATGGCCGTCGACCTCGCCGAGGGCAAGGAGCTCCCGGCCTCGCTGGTGCCCACCACCGTCACCAGCGGCAGTGGCCAGAAGGTCCCGGCCAACCTGCTGACGCCGGTCGTCGTCGACAAGACCAACATCAAGGACACCGTCGTCAAGGACGGCCTCTACACGGTCGACGAGATCTGCACCCCGACCTACGCCGCAGCCTGCGAGGAGGCCGGTCTGAAGTAGCGCCTCCAGCAGCCGCGAGGCGTTTCATCCCGGTGGGGCGGAGCGGCCCGCGCGAGCGGGCGAGCGGAGGAGGCGGTTCGGTTGCCCGAGTCAGCCGTGCTCACACTGCGGGGGATCTCCAAACGGTTCGGCGCGGTCCAGGCCCTGAAGGGCTTCGACCTGGAGGTCCACACCGGCGAGGTCGTCGCCCTCGTCGGCGACAACGGCGCCGGCAAGTCCACCGCCGTCAAGACGATCGCCGGGGTGAACCCGCCCGACGAGGGCGTCATCGAGTGGGAGGGCCGCCCGGTCTCCATCAACCGGCCCCACGACGCCCAGAACCTCGGCATCGCCACCGTCTACCAGGACCTGGCCCTGTGCGACAACCTCGACGTCGTCGCCAACCTCTTCCTGGGCCGCGAGCTGCGCCGTTTCGGCGTGCTCGACGAGGTCCGCATGGACCAGCGCGCGCGGGAGCTGCTCGACACCCTGTCGATCCGCATCCCGAGCGTCCGGATCCCGGTGGCCTCCCTCTCCGGCGGTCAGCGCCAGACGGTGGCGATCGCCCGCTCGCTGATCGGCGCGCCGAAGGTCGTCATCCTCGACGAACCCACGGCCGCCCTGGGCGTGGAGCAGACCGCGCAGGTGCTCGACCTGGTCGAGCGGCTCCGCGAGCAGGGTCTCGGGACCATCCTGATCAGCCACAACATGGTGGACGTGATGGCGGTCGCCGACCGGATCGCCGTGATGCGGCTCGGCCGGAACAACGGCTTCTTCGACAAGCGCTCCACGACCACCGAGGAGATCATCTCCGCGATCACCGGAGCCACCGACAGCGCCGTCACCCGCCGGCAGGCCCGCAAGCGGGAGGAGGAGCGATGATCCGCGACCGAGACCGCGCGGGCGGCTCCGGGGGCTCCGGCGACGCCGGCTCCCAGGAACCGGCACAAGGTGCCGTACCGGCCGTGGACACGCGCCTCCTGGTCCGCGAGGAGGGCATCAAGGGGTACCTCGGCGAGTTCCGCCGCAAGCTCCGCAGCGGGGAGCTGGGCTCCCTGCCCGTGATCCTGGCCGTGATCGTCATCTGGACGGTGTTCGGCAGTCTCGACAGCACCTTCCTCTCGGCTCAGAACCTCTCCGACCTGAGTCAGCAGATCGTCGGCACCGGCATGATCGCCGTCGGTATCGTCTTCGTCCTGCTGCTGGGCGAGATCGACCTCTCCGTCGGCTCGGTCAGCGGACTGTGCGCCGCGATCTTCGCCGTGCTCAACGTCCTGAACGGGATGAACGAGTGGCTGGCGCTGCTGATCGCCATCGCGGGCGGGGCGGCCGTCGGACTCATCCAGGGGTTCTTCTTCGCCGAGGTCGGCGTCCCGGCCTTCGTCGTCACGCTGGCCGGCAACCTCGCGTGGAACGGGCTGATGCTCCAGGTGCTCGGCACCAGCGGCACGGTCAACATCCCGAGCGACAGCATCGTCTCCGAGCTCTACTCGACGATCTACCACAGCCCGGCCGCCGCCTACGTGGCGGCGGCCGTCGGGGTGGGGCTGTTCCTGGCGGCCTCGCTCCTGGACGCGAAACGACGCCGGGCGGCCCGGGTGCCGTCCCGGCCGGTCGCCGAGATCGTGCTGCGTACGGCCGTGATCGCCGCGATCGCGTTCGTCACCGCCTACATCCTCAACCAGTACCAGGGGCTCCCGCTGGCCCTGCTGGTGTTCCTGATCCTGCTCGTGGTGCTGGACTTCGTCCTGCGGCGCACGACGTACGGCCGGCGGATCTTCGCGGTGGGCGGCAACATCGAGGGCGCGCGCCGGGCGGGCATCAGCGTGCCCTTCGTCCGGATGAGCGTCTTCTCGATCGCCGGGACCATGGCGGCGGTCGGCGGCCTCTTCCTTGCGGGGCAGATCCAGTCCGCGAGCCAGACCTCCGGCGGCGGCAACCTCCTGATGAACGTCATCGCGGCGGCGGTCATCGGCGGTACGAGCCTGTTCGGCGGGCGCGGTTCGGTCTGGTCGGCGCTGCTCGGTGCGCTGGTGATCGGCTCCATCCAGTCGGGCATGAACATCATGGGCGTCAGCAATGCCGTCCAGTTCATGATCACGGGTTCGGTGCTGCTGGCCGCCGTGGTCGTCGACTCCCTGTCCCGCAGGAGCCAGAAGGCCGCGGGGCGGGCCTGATCCGCCGGAGGATCACCCATGGGCACCGATGCGAGCAAGGACCGGCACGACGGCCGGAGCGAGACCGAGATGGAGCGCGCCGACCGGCGCTGGCAGGAGGTCATCCAGGAGATCCGTGTCGTCCAGACCGGTGTGCAGATCCTCCTCGGTTTTCTCCTCACCGTGGTCTTCACCCCGCACTTCCAGGGTCTCGAACAGACCGACAAGACGATCTACATCGTCACGGTCGTCCTCGGGTCCCTGGCGACCGGCGCGCTCATCGGCCCCGTGGCTCTGCACCGGATCGTGGCCGGGAGGCAGATCAAACCCCGGGCCGTCATCTGGGCCGCCCGCCTCACCTTCACGGGCATCGTGCTCCTGCTCGCGACCCTGACCTCGGCTCTTCTCCTGGTCCTGCGCGTGGCCACCGGGGACGACTCGTACGTGCCGTGGATCGTCGCCGGTGTCCTCGCCTGGTACCTGCTCTGCTGGTTCGTCCTCCCCCTCTGGGTGCGCACCCGCTACACCAGCGGAGAGTGAGCGTCCGCGGCGGCGGGCGGCCTCATGTCCCGTCGGTGTCCGACGTACCGGGACCGATCCGCAGTTCGAAGTCGCCGTCGTACTGCTCGTGGCCGGCGATCACCGCGAGTTCGACGACCTCCACACCGACCTCGCCGCGGACGATCAGCGGGTCCCTGCGCAGGTCTCTCATCAGCGCCACGCACATGCCGATCATGACGAGTACGAACGGCGCCGCGACGAGGATGGTGAGGTTCTGGAGTCCCGCGAGCGCGTCGCCCTGGCCGTCGCCGACGAGGAGCATGACGGCCGCGACCGCTCCGGTTAGCACGCCCCAGAAGACCACGACGGGACGGGTGGGTTCGAAGGCGCCGCGCTGGGAGAGCGTGCCCATGACGAGGGAGGCGGCGTCCGCACCCGACACGAAGAAGATCCCGACGAGGATCATCACGAGCAGGCTCATGGCACCGGAGATGGGGAACTCCTTGAGCAGGCCGAAGAGTTGCCCCTCGGGGGTGGTCTCCCCTGTCAGTTCGCCCTGTTCGCTGAGCTTCATCGCCGTGCCGCCGAAGATCGCGAACCAGACGAGGCTGACGGTGCTGGGCACCAGGATGACACCGCCGACGAACTGGCGGATGGTCCGGCCCCGGCTGATGCGGGCGATGAACATGCCGACGAAGGGCGTCCAGGAGATCCACCACGCCCAGTAGAAGACGGTCCAGCTGCCGAGCCAGTCGTGGATGTTCTCGCCGCTGGTCGCCTCGGTGCGGCCGGCGAGCTGCGGCAGGTCGTCGATGTAGGCGGCGATGGAGGTGGGCAGCAGGTCGAGCACGATGATCGTGGGGCCCGCCACGAAGACGAAGACGGCGAGCACCACCGCGAGCACCATGTTGGTGTTGGAGAGCCACTGGATGCCCTTCTCCACGCCGGAGACGGCCGAGAGGACGAAGGCCACGGTGAGGACGGCGATGATGCCGACGAGCAGCCCGGTGCCGGCCTTCGCCATCCAGCCCAGCTCCTCGATGCCGCTGCCGATCTGGAGCGCGCCGAGGCCGAGCGAGGCGGCGGAGCCGAAGAGGGTGGCGAAGATGGCGAGGATGTCGATGAAGCGGCCGGGACCGCCGTACGCCCGCCGTTCGCCGATCAGCGGGACGAAGACGGCGCTGATGGTCTGGCGGCGCCTGCGCCGGAAGGTGGAGTAGGCGATGGCGAGTCCGACGACGGCGTAGATCGCCCACGGGTGGAGCGTCCAGTGGAAGAGCGTGGTGGCCATGGCCGTCTGCATGCGCTCGGCCGAGTCGACGGGTTGGGTGCCGGGCGGCGGGGTGCCGTAGTGGGCGAGGGGTTCGCTCACGCCGTAGAACATCAGGCCGATGCCCATGCCCGCGCTGAACATCATGGCGATCCACGACACGGTGCGGAACTCGGGCCTTTCGCTCTCCTGGCCGAGGGTGATCCTGCCGTAGCGGCTGATGGCGAGCCACAGCGCGAAGACGACGAAGCCGGACGCGGCGAGCATGAACGCCCAGCCGCCGTCGCGGATCAGTCCGTCGAGGAGCTTGCTGGAGACGCTCTCCAGGCTGTCGGTGGCCGTGGCTCCCCAGACGACGAAGGCCAGGGTGAGGACGGCGGTGACCCCGAACACGATCCGGTCGGTCCGCGCCTGATGGTGGTGGTCGGGCCGGCCGGGGAGGTCGGCCGTCACCGGCAGCCCTTCCCGGCCTCCCCGTTCGGCGTCCGTCCGGCGGCCGTCCGGCCTCTTGTCTCCCTGCGGCACAGAGGTCACCTTTCACTGCATTACGGAAAAACGTGACGATGTATCCGTAAGGCAGTACCACAGGCGGGACCCGACCCGGTGGACCAACAGGCGTTCACCGCATACGCCATGGGCGGACGGCGGGCTCTCGGGGGCAGCGGACGGCCGCCGCTTCAGCCGGCCACGCCACTCTCCAGGAGACCCTTGAGGATCCGTTCGTCCCTCGGTATCTCCTTCCGCACGTGCGGGCGCACGACGAGCGGGACGAGGGCCTTGCCGATGCCGTGCCCCTCGAAGTCGAGGGAGAGCGTCAGGCGCGAACGCTCGGCGTCGTCCAGTGGCTCGATGGTGCCCTGGACGTCACCGCGCACGGGGCCGTTGATGCCGTGCAGGTGCCAGTACCTCGGCGGTTGCAACTCGATGACCTGCATGGTCAGGGTGAACTCCCGCCGCCCGAGCCGCCGCGTGACGGCGATCTTCGAGCCGACCGCGAGGGGCTCGTCGTCGAGCCTGCGGACCGAGACCGCGCTCTCCTGCCACTCGGGCAGATGGATCGGGTCGGTCACGTACGAGAAGACGTCCGCGGGAGTGCGGGAGATGTCGATGGTTTCCTTGATGGCAGGCATGGTGCCTTCTTCGTCCGACGGGAGAGCACGCCGGAGTCCGGGCCCCGCGCGGGCTCGTTGTCGCTTCCTATGAAAATCGTCCCACGGGCGGCTGCGCCCCGCCAGGGAAGATCGGTGGGGCGGGCCTCACAGCCATCCCCCCGCCGCTGTGTGACCGGCGTTACGGACCATGATCGCCGCGGTTGACACAGGCGTAACGGGCATTCCGTACGGTCGGGGCTCGAACGGTTCCACAGAGAGGCGCCCCCGTGACCCCACACGACACGCAGGACCCGCGGGCCGACGCCACCGCCCAGGTGCGGACCGTCTGCTCGTACTGCGGTGTCGGCTGCGGCATGCTCCTCGACATCGGTCTGGGGGCCGACGGCCGCCGTACGGTCCTCAAGGCGACGGGCGACAAGGACCACCCCGCCAACCGCGGACGCCTCTGCACCAAGGGCGCCACCACCGCCGACATGCTCGCCGCGCCCGGACGCCTGACCACCGCCCTCGTCCGGGAGGACCGCGCCGACGCGCCCGTCCCCACGGACACCGACCGGGCCATCACGGAGACCGCCCGCCGGCTGCGGGCCGTCGTCGACGAGCACGGCCCCGACGCCTTCGCGCTCTACGTCTCGGGCCAGATGAGCCTGGAGGCGCAGTACCTCGCGAACAAGCTCGCCAAGGGCTTCATCGGCACGAACCGGATCGAGTCGAACTCCCGGCTCTGCATGGCGAGCGCCGGCACCGGCTACAAGCTCTCCCTCGGCGCCGACGGCCCGCCCGGCTCGTACGACGACTTCGAGAAGGCCGACGTCTTCCTCGTCATCGGCTCCAACATGGCCGACTGCCACCCCGTCCTCTTCCTCCGCATGATGGACCGGGTCAAGGCGGGGGCGAAGCTGATCGTCGTCGACCCCCGGCGCACCGCCACCGCCGACAAGGCCGACCTTTTTCTCCAGATCAGGCCCGGGACGGACCTCGCGCTCCTCAACGGCCTGCTGCACCTGCTGCACGGCAGCGGCCACACCGACCCCGCCTTCATCGCCGCGCACACCGAGGGCTGGGAGGCGATGGAGCCGTTCCTCGCCGACTACCCGCCCGCGACCGTCGCCGCGCTCACCGGCATACCCGAGCAGGACATCCGCACCGCCGCCGAGTGGATCGGCACGGCGGAGGAGTGGACCAGCTGCTGGACCATGGGCCTCAACCAGTCCACCCACGGCACCTGGAACACCAACGCACTGATCAACCTCCACCTGGCCACCGGCGCGATCTGCCGCCCGGGCTCCGGCCCCTTCTCCCTCACCGGCCAGCCCAACGCCATGGGCGGACGCGAGATGGGCTACATGGGCCCCGGCCTCCCCGGGCAGCGCTCGGTCCTGTCCGCCGGGGACCGGGCCTTCACCGAGGAGCTGTGGGAGCTCCCGCCGGGCACACTCCGCGAGGACGGCTCCGGCACCGGCACGATCGACCTCTTCCGGCGCATGGCGGACGGCGAGATCAAGGCGTGCTGGATCATCTGCACCAACCCGGTCGCCTCCGTCGCCAACCGCGCCACCGTCGTCGCGGGGCTGCGGGCCGCCGAACTCGTCATCACCCAGGACGCGTTCGCCGACACCGAGACCAACGCGTACGCCGACGTGGTCCTGCCCGCCGCGCTGTGGACCGAGACCGAGGGCGTGCTGATCAACAGCGAGCGGACGCTGACCCTCGCCCGACCGGCGACCGACCCGCCCGGCGAGGCCCTCGCCGACTGGCGGATCATCGCCCGTGTCGCCCGGGCCATGGGGTACGAGAAGGCGTTCGCGTACGAGAGCGCCGAGGAGGTCTTCGAGGAGATCCGGCGCGCCGCGAACCCGGCCACCGGCTACGACGTGAGCGGGGTGACGTACGAGCGGCTGCGCGAGACCCCTGTCCAGTGGCCCGCCGCTCCCGGAGGCCCGGACCGCAACCCGATCCGCTACGTGGCCGGCGACGGCCCGGCCGACGGCCCGGGTCCCGTCTTCCCGACGGCGAGCGGCCGGGCGGTCTTCCACGCCCGGCCGCACATCGACGCCGCGGAGATGCCGGACGACGCGTATCCGTTCGTCCTCAACACCGGCCGCCTCCAGCACCAGTGGCACACCCTCACCAAGACCGGGAAGGTCGCCAAGCTCAACAGGCTCAACCCGGCGCCCTTCGTCGAGGTGCACCCCGAGGACGCCCTGCGGCTCGGCCTCGCGGAGGGCGACGCCGTGGAGATCGCCTCGCGGCGCGGCAGGGTCGTGCTCCCCGCGGTGGTCACCGACCGGGTCCGACCGGGCTGCTGCTTCGCGCCGTTCCACTGGAACGACCTGTTCGGCGAGGACCTGTGCGTCAACGCCGTCACCAGCGACGCCGTCGATCCCCTCTCCTTCCAGCCCGAGCTGAAGGTGTGCGCGGTGGCGCTGACGAAGACGGCGGCAGCGACCTCGGTCGCCGAGGCGCCGCCGTCGGCCGTCGTGACGCCGCGTGCGGTGATCCCGAGCGGGGTCGTGCCGTCCGGGCCGGCCGCCGCCTTCGGTCTCGCGCCGGCCCCGCCGCCCGTCCTCAGCTCAGAGGAACGGCAGTATCTCGTCGGCTTCCTCGCCGGCCTGGAGTCGGGCGCGCCGGGCGTGCCCGTCCTGCCGCCCGGGGCACCCTTCCGCCAGGAGCACGCCCACTGGGTGAACGGCGTGCTCGCCGGGCTGTACTCCCGCACGCCGGACGGCCCGGGGACGCCTGGGGACCCGGGGACGCTTCGGGACTCCGGGGCGGACGCGGGTGCGGCGGGCCGCGAGGTCGTCGTGCTGTGGGCCTCGCAGACCGGCAACGCCGCGGAGTTCGCCGCCGCCACCGCCGAGCGGCTCCTCGCGGCGGGCCACCGGCCCGCCCTCACCGGCATGGACGCGACCGACCTCAAGGCCCTGTCGCCCACCGCCGACCTGCTGCTGATCACCAGCACCTTCGGGGACGGGGACGCGCCCGACAACGGCTCCGGCTTCTGGGACGCGCTCACCGCGCCCGACACACCGCGGCTCGACGGGCGGCGCTACGCCGTCCTGGCCCTCGGGGACTCCTCGTACGGAGACTTCTGCGGGCACGGCCGGCGCCTGGACGACCGGCTGGACGAGCTCGGGGCCATACGCCTGGCACCCCGTACCGACTGCGAGCCCGACTTCGAACCGTCCGCCCTCGCCTGGCTTGACCAGGTCCTCGCGGGCCTGTCCGAGGGCCTGCGGACACCCGCGGCACCGCCCGTGCCCCCGCCGGCCTCGGCGCCCGCGCGCCGGCCGGGGCCCGCCACCACGTCCGCGCGGCTCGTCGGCAACCGGCTCCTCTCCCTGCCCGGCGCGGGCAAGGAGGTGCGGCGGTTCACCTTCGACACACGTGACGGCGGGGGCCCGCTCGGCTACGAGGCAGGGGACGCGCTCGGTGTCCTCCCCGTCAACTGCCCGGATCTCGTCGCCGAGTGGCTGGCCGTCACCGGTCTCGACGCGGACGCCCCCGTCGAGCTCTCCGGGCTCGGCGACGTCCCCTTCGGCGAGGCCCTGCACCGCCACCTGGACATCACGCGTACCCCGTCCGCGTTCCTCGCCTTCGTCACGGAACGGACCGGCGACCGGGAGCTGAAGCGGCTGCTGCGCCCCGACAACAAGGACGGGCTCGCCCAGTGGACGTGGGGCCGGCAGGCCGTCGACGTCATCGCCGAGCACCCCGTCCGCGCCGGAGCGCAGGAGTGGGCCGACGTCCTGGGCCGCCTCAGGCCCCGGCTGTACTCGATCTCCTCCAGCCCGCTCACCGACCCCCACCAGGTCTCGCTGACGGTCTCGGTCGTCCGGTACGAGAACCTCCGCGGCCGCCCCCGCAAGGGCGTCTGCTCGCCGTTCCTCGCCGACGCCGAACCGGGCGCCCCGGTCCCGGTCTTCGTCCAGCGCGCGCCGCACTTCCGGCCCCCCGCCGACCCCACGACCCCGATGGTGATGGTCGGCCCCGGCACGGGCGTGGCCCCCTTCGTCGGCTTCCTCGACGAGCGCCGCGCGCTCGGGCACCGCGCCCCGAACTGGCTCTTCTTCGGCGAGCAGCACCGCGCGACCGACTTCTACTACGAGGACGAGCTCACGGCCCTCCTCGCCGACGGCACCCTGGACCGCCTCGACACCGCCTTCTCCCGCGACCAGCGCGCCAAGGTCTACGTCCAGGACCGGATGCGCGAGCACGGCCCGCAGCTGTGGTCGTGGCTCCAGTCCGGCGCGCACTTCTACGTCTGCGGCGACGCGGCCCGGATGGCGAAGGACGTCGACCGGGCGCTGCGCGACATCGCCGTGACGCACGGCGGCCACGACGAGGCGTCGGCGGCCGCGTACGTCAAGCAGCTCGCCGCCGACAAGCGCTACGTACGCGACGTGTACTGAGGGCGGCGCCTCCGGGGGGGACGAGGTCGGGCCGGCCCGTCAGGGCAGGTCAGGACCGGTCGGGCTCGTCCGCCTCGGCGTGGGTGCGGGCTCCGGCCGCCGTGAGCCAGGCGACGACCTCCTCGTTCCGCGCGGTCTCCCCGGCACGGGCGATGTCGAGCGGGGTGAGGCCGTCCCAGCCGATCCGGTCCATGTCCGCCCCGGCGGCCCGGAGCCGGACGGCGGTGGTGAGGCGGCCGCCGTGGCAGGCGCCCCAGAACGCCTCGTCGATCTCCTGAGGGGTGGGCGACGGCGAGGCCTGCAGACCGGCTTCCACCACCTCGTCGAGTCCGAGGGTCGCGGCGTCCTGGAAGGTGGGCCGGGCGCCGAGTCCGAGCAGGCGGCGGGCCGCGCGCCACTGCCCGAAGGCCCGGGCGTCGGCCAGCGGTGTCCCGCCCGCGATGACGGCTCCGTCGGCCTCGATGTCGGCGCCCGCCGCGACGAGGGCGTCGATCATCGGGACGTCGTCGTTGCTCGCCGCCCAGTGGAGGGGCGTCTCGCGGTGGGCCCCGACGAAGCGGGCGTCCGGATCGGCTCCGGCCGCGACGAGGACGGCGACGGTCTCGGGTCCGCGGGGCACGTGCCCCGGCCAGTCGGCGGCCAGGTGCAGCAGGCTCCGCCCGCCGGGGCCGCATCCCTCGCGGTCCTCGACGACCCGGGCCGTGGCGAGACCGGGGTCCTCGGCGAGCAGGCGGCGCAGCGCGTCGAGGTCACCCGAGCGGATCGCCTCGGTGACGGCCACGGCCGCGGGGTCCTGGGAGCGCAGTGAGCGCGGAGTCGGAGTCGGAATCGGCATACGGCATACGGCATACGGCATACGGCATACGGCATACGGCATACGGCATACGGCATACGGCATACGGCATACGGCATACGGCATACGGCATACGGCATACGGCATACGGCATACGGCATACGGCATACGGCCAGGGTGCCGTACGACACCGACACCCACGGCGTGCTGCGTGGGCCCCGCGATGATTCCTCGGTGCGCGGAGCCTTGTAAGACCTGCGGCCCCACCCTATCCTCGCCGAACAGAAAGCGCTTTCCATGTTTCTCGGGAGCCCGGTATGCGGGACCGGACTCCCGTCCTCCGACGATGAGCAAGGAAGGCGACGAAGATGAGACGACGAGTCGCACGGCGAATCCAGGCGGCACTGGCCACGTTGGCCCTCGCGGCCGCGACAGGTGCCGTCCTCTCGGCACCCTCGGCCTCCGCCGCGACCGGTGGCGCCACCGGTTACGCGACGCAGAACGGCGGCACGACCGGCGGCGCCGGCGGGCAGACCGTGCGGGCCACCACGGGGACCGCTATCCACGCGGCCCTGTGCGGTCGGGCCGCGAGCAGCACCCCGATCACGATCGAGGTCGAAGGGACCATCGACCACGGCAACACCGCCAAGGTGTCGGGCGGCAGTTGCAACACCGCCGCCGGGGTGATCGAGCTCAAGCAGATCAGCAACGTCACGATCGTCGGAGTCGGCGCGGGTGCCGTCTTCGACCAACTGGGCATCCACATCCGAGAGTCGAGCAACATCGTCATCCAGAACGTGACCGTGCGGAACGTCAAGAAGTCCGGCTCGCCCACGTCCAACGGCGGTGACGCCATCGGCATGGAGAGCGACGTCCGGAACGTCTGGGTCGACCACGTCACCCTGGAGGCCTCGGGCGGCGAGTCGGAGGGCTTCGACGGCCTCTTCGACATGAAGGACAACACCCAGTACGTGACCCTGTCCTACAGCGTCCTGCGCAACTCAGGCCGAGGCGGGCTCGTCGGTTCCAGCGAGACCGAGCTCTCGAACAGCTTCATCACGTACCACCACAACCTGTACGAGAACCTCGACTCGCGCGTCCCCCTGCTGCGCGGCGGCACCGCCCACATCTACAACAACCACTACCTGCGGATCAACGACTCCGGCATCAACTCCCGTGCCGGGGCCCGCGCCAAGGTCGACAGCAACTACTTCGAGGACTCCAAGGACGTCCTCGGCACCTTCTACACGGACGCGGCCGGCTACTGGCAGGTCAGCGGCAACACGTTCGACAACGTCACGTGGTCGAGCCCCGGCACCGACAACAACCCGGCGGGACCGGACCCGCAGTCCAACACCACGGTCACCGTTCCGTACGCGTACACGCTCGACGCGGCGAGCTGCGTACCGAGCGTCGTGAGCCGGACGGCGGGGGCCGGCAAGGGACTCCAGGTGTCGGACGGCGCCTGCTCGCCCCAGACACCGAACCCGACCACTCCGGCTCCTACCACTCCGGCTCCTACCACCCCGGCCCCGACCACTCCCGCCCCGACCACCCCGGCCCCGTCGACCTCCGCGCCCAGCGGCACGAACCTCAGCATCGGGGCCGGTTCCGACGGCTCCGGGAAGGCCGACGGGACGAGTTACGGCAACGTGCGGGACGGTGACACGGCCACCTACTGGTCGCCCGCCGGAACCACCGGCTACGTCTCGATCAAGTGGGGCGCCCCCACCGCCGTGTCCGGGGTCGTCGTCAAGGAGGCGGCCGGCGCCACGGGCCGGATCGGTTCCTGGCGGCTCCTCAATGCCGACACCGGCGCCGTCCTCTCCTCCGGGAGCGGCGCGGGGGCCGTCACGTTCACCCGGACCACCCTGAGCAAGATCACCTTCGAGATCACCGGCTCGTCGGCGACGCCTCAGGTCGCCGAGTTCGAGACGTACGCCGGATAACGGCACCGTCCCGACGCCCGCCGGGCCCCGGTCCACCAGGGCCCGGCGGGCAGCTCCATGTGCCGGCTCAGCTCACGAACTCCCGGTCGCCGTAGCGCACCTGGGCCTCGTCCCAGTCGGCGCCGAGCGCGGCCGTGAACCTCCTGGCCAGCGGCAGGTCGGCGACCGGGGCGATGAGGATCAGCCGGCCGTCGAGGGTGACCGAGCCGCCGCCGAGCTTCTCGCGGGCCTCGGCGTCCGCGAGGAGCGCGGCGCGCAGG
Source organism: Streptomyces venezuelae (assembly GCF_008642375.1). Classification (NCBI taxonomy): domain Bacteria; kingdom Bacillati; phylum Actinomycetota; class Actinomycetes; order Kitasatosporales; family Streptomycetaceae; genus Streptomyces; species Streptomyces venezuelae. The sequence continues at coordinate 662,579 of NZ_CP029194.1, forward strand.
TCCCCCGGTGTGACTCCCGGGACCTCGATCTCCACGGCGTCGGTCTCCGGCGACGTCCGCGGCAGGCAGCGGAAGGTGAGCACGGCCTCCTGGTCGTACTCCTTGGCGATGACACCCGCGATGTGGTGGAGTCCGTCGCGTCCGACCCGGTTCACGTCGAACTCGCGGGACCGCTCGTACGTGGCCTGCTGCAGGTCGGTGGACCAGAAGACGCCGTCCAGGAGCTCCGAGGCACCGGGCCTGGCTCCGTGGGCCAGGATGATCGCGCGCACCTCGTGGCCGAAGCGTGTCAGGCGGGTGTCGAGCCGGGGGTCCCCGGGATCCGTGATGATCGCGGTGTTGTCGGTGGCGAAGAGCTCCGCCGCGGTGGGGCAGGCCTGCCCGCCGGGGCTCGCGTACGTGCTCTGCGTGCCCGCGATCCCCAGCATCAGGGCGGCGACGGCGGTGGTCAGGACGCGGAGCTTCCGCGGGGCGGTGGTCTGGTTCATGGCGTGATCAACGAGGCGCGGCGGCGGACGTTGCGTGGCCCGGCCGCGGCCCCCGGCGGTGGCCGAGCGGCCTCCTCCGGTCGAGGGCCTGGCGCTTTGGGAAGACAATGGAGGACATGGCACAGAACGCACCTCCACGCCACGGCCCCCCGACGCTGACCGTCAAAGGCCGGGACATGCGGCTCCGTACCCTCGGATTCCTCGTGCTCGCGGGTCTCGCCATCTGGTTCATCGCGGTCAACACGGGATCGGTCAGCATCCGGCTGTGGATTCCCACCGTCACCCTGCCCCTGTGGGTCGTGCTCACGGTCACGCTGCTCGTGGGCATCCTGCTCGGAATGTTCCTTTCCATGCGACGGCGAGCCAGGCGCTGAAACGCGCCGCCCGGCTCGCCGTACCCCCTTGACCGCCCGGCTCGCCGTACCCCTTTTCCCGCCCTGACCCGCTGAGCAGCTCGGGTCAGCCGCGGGCCAGCAGGTCGCGCAGGCCGGCCGTGAGGCGTGCGTACTCCTCGGGCCTGTTGTAGATCTGCCCGGAGATCCGGATGCCGCCGCCCCCGGACCGGTTCCAGATGAGCACCCGGCAGCCGAACCGGGCGGCGATCTCCTCGCGCAGCGCGGTCGCCTCCTGCTTCGTGCGGGCCAGGCCGGCGGGCAGGCGCAGCGATCGCATCGCCAGGCCCTCGCCGTACGGAAGCGCTGTCACGCCCGGGATCTCTTCGAGCAACTCCGCTCCGTGGCACACCAGTTCCGCGTTGTGCGCGCGGACGCGGGCCGCACCGAGGCCCGCGATGAGGTCGAGGCCCTCGGGTGCGGCGAGCCAGCCGGTGTAGTCGACGGTGGCGCGGAACTCGACCGCGCGTGGGAAGCCCCGGTCGTCCTCCCAGGAGGGCACGGGTGGGGCGACCCGGGCCCGGTGGGCGGGGGCCACCGCGAGGACGGCGCTGCCCGCCGGGGCGTAGGCCCACTTGTGCAGGTTGCCGAACCAGAGGTCGGGTTCTCCCGCGAGCGGTTCGGCGAGCATGCCCGGGGCGTGGGCGCCGTCGACGACGGTGGTGATCCCGCGCTCGCGGAGCGCGGCGAGCAGCCGGGGGGTGGCGAGCGGCCGGGCGGTGGGCGAGCTGATCCGGTCGAGCAGGGCGACTCGCGTACGAGGGGTGAGCGCGGCGAGCACCGCCTCGGTCACCGCGTCCTCGTCCGGCAGCCCGGGGTCGAGGCTGACGACAGCGGTCCTGGCGCGGCGGGCGGCCGCCGCGACGACCGTGCCGTAGCCGTGGTCGGTGACCAGGATCTCGTCGCCGGGGTTCAGGCGCAGGGCGTCGAGGGCGAGGTTGGCGGCCTCGGTGGCGTTGGCGACGAAGGCGATCCCGTCGGGGTCGGCGCCCAGGTGGGCCGCGACGCGCGCCCGGGCCGCGGCGATGCGGTCGGGGACGCCGACGAAGAAGGCGTCGGGGTCGGCCATCGCCTCCTCCGCCAGCCGCCGTTGGGCCTCGGCGACCGGCAGGGGCACGGCGCCGAAGGAGCCGTGGTTGAGATGGGCCACCGCCGGGTCGAGCCGGAACAGTTCCGCCCCGCCGGGGAATTCGCCTCTCCTGGGGTCCTGGACGTCCCGGGCGGCCGCGCCGGACGTGGTCATCGGACCTCGGCGGTGACGGTACGGCCGGGGGCCACGCGCGTACGGACGACGGTGTAGGTCGCCCCGTCGATCACCTCGGTGCGCCCCTTCGTGACCACGCCGTCGACGGAGACGGCGGCGTGGGCGCCGGGGAAGCGGGCCACCCAGGTGTACGGGGCGCTGCCCGAGGTGTGGGTGAGGGTCGAGCGGCGGTCCGTGTCGTGGCGGAGAGTGAAGGCCGAGTCGCCGACGCGCAGGTCCTCGATGCTCAGCCAGTCCATGCCGGAGGGCAGGCGCGACCGGGTGGCGAGGGTGCGGGCGGGGGCGTCCGGGGCGACGCCCATCAGGCCCTGGACGGTCTGTCCGACGAGAGTGAAGGAGACCTCGGGGTAGTCGCCGTTGGTGCCCTGGCGGGTGTTGACGTGCTGGACATCCTTCTGGGCGTAGATGTGGCGCATCCACTTCCAGGCGGTGTCGGCGCGGTTGTTGGTGAGGAAGGTGTCGGGGAGGTAGGTCAGGGCCTCGATGTTGCCGGGGCGTCCTTCGCCTTCGGCCTGCCGGTCGATGTAGTCGAGGTACGCCTCGCGCCGGTCCCCGGGGGCGAGGATCTGCTTCATCGGCATGAACCAGCTGTTCTCCTTGCCCCAGCCGGTCAGGGCTCGTCCGTCGGTGGTGTATCCGCGCACCATGTCGGCGCCCGAACCCGTGCCGCTCCAGGTGGAGTTGAAGTAGGCCTTGAGGTCGCGGGCCTTGCGCTCGAAGCGGGCGGCGAGCGGGTGGTCGCCCTTGGCGCGGGCGAGCGAGGCCATTGCCCGGTAGGCCTGGTACTGCGAGCCGATGGCGTCGCCGGCCTCGGCGAGCGGTTCGTCGCTCTGCTCGTTGTAGCTCGCGACGCCACGGAAGATGCCCCTGCCGGTGCCCTCGGCCACGCTCACCCGGCCGTTGTCCTTCTGCCCGTCGTGGAGGGTGACGAACTCGTCGGTGGCGTGGCGGTAGAACTCCCACAGGGCGGGGTCGTCGAGGTAGGCGGGGTCGCCGCTCCAGCGGTAGGCCTCCTCGGCCTTCTGGACCAGTTCGAAGGGGGCGGGCACCTCCCGGACGAAGAGGTTCGGGTCGCGGTAGTCGATGGAGAGGTAGGAGCGGTTGTCGAAGTTGAGGGCCCACACGGGGTAGTAGGCGTGCTCGGCGGTCGCGGAGGCCGCGAAGGCGCGGAGCATCTCCCTGTTCTCGGTGTGCAGGCCCAGGACACCGGCGCCGGAGAGCTGGTGGGCCATGTCGCGGGAGTAGTAGCCGCTGCGGTTGGCGTAGCCCGCCCAGTAGGAGGGGGCGTAGACGCCGGTCCCGGTGCCCCCGGTCTGGCGCTCGTCGGCGTCGAGGGGGCCTTCGGTGCCGGGCAGGTGGACCCAGCTGTTGGCCTTGCTCTTGGCCCAGTCGAAGATCTCGACGATCTCGGGGTCGCTGGAGGAGACGCGGGGGTCGGCGGGAGCGGCCGGGGAGACCATCACGTCGTCGACGTTGACCCAGCCCTGACCGGACTCGAAGGCGATCTCCAGCCGGTCCCCGGGGGTGAGCGCGATCCTGCCGAGCGTGTGGCGGCGGTAGTTGGCGGCGGCGGGCAGGGTCCGCTCGGCGACGGTGGCGCCGTTGACCCGCAGGACGTACCGACCGCCGGCGCCGCCGGTGGCGATCCACGCGGAGACGAGGTAGCCGCCGTGGCCGGTGGCCGTCACGGTCTGGGAGACCTTCATGCCGCTGCCGGCGTCGAGGTAGGCCTGCCGGCTCCCGGCGTGCGGGTAGTTGCTCCCGACCCCCGTTCCGGAGGTGAACTCCCACCCCGTACCGCCCTGTTCGAAGCCGGGATCGGCCACGGCCAGCACGGCGGGGGCGGGGGCGGCGGCGGGCGAGTCATCGGAGACGGGCGGGCCGGCCATCGCCGGGGAGCCGCCCGCGGCGAGGGAGGCGAGCAGGGCGACGGCGGACAGCAACGACAGGCGGGAACGCGTCATGAGGGTCTCTCCCGGATCGGGTCAGGTCGGGGCGCGCGGCACGCTAGCAACAGTCGGCGAAGGATTGCAATGATCTCGACATCAATCAACAGTTGGTCGAGCTGAAAGTTTTCATTGAAGCATTGCAAGTTGAACGGGCCGCCTTGTAATGTCCGGCTCCGTCACGACCGCGACGAAGCGAGCGAGGGGATCCGCCATGACGGACCAGCAGAGTGGAAGACAGCCGGGACGCCGGCAGGTACTGCGCGGGGGCAGCGCCCTGGCGGCGGCCGGACTCGGCCTCACCGGCCTGACGGCGCTCACCGGCTGCTCGGGCAGCGGCGACACCGGCGCGGGCGGCTCGGGCGGCGCCGGCGATCCGCGCAAGGGGAAGATCACGGTCTGGTCCTGGCAGGGCCCGGCGGCCGAACTCAAGGCCCTGATACCGGACTTCAACAAGTCCCACCCGGACATCCAGGTGACCGTCGAGGACATCGGCAACCCCGCGATCTGGGACAAGATCACGACCGGCCTCGCCGCCGGCGGCCAAGGCCTCGCCGACGTCCTGCACATCGGCGTCGACTACCTGCCCGGCTATGTCGAGCGCTTCCCCGGCGGCCTCGCCGACCTCGCCCCACTGGGCGCCACCGCCCACAAGGACGCCTTCGCCGCCGGTCTCTGGCAGACCGTCTCCCCCGATGGCAAGCGGGTGAACGCCCTTCCGTGGGAAGCCAATTCGGCGGGCTTCTACTACCGGTCCGACCTCTTCGAACGCGCCGGGGTCGACGTCGGGGCGCTCCAGACCTGGGACGAGACGATCGAGGCAGGCAAGCAGCTCAAGGCCCGCACGGGCGCCCACCTCCTCGGCATCGACAAGCCGGCCTCGCAGCCCGACGCCGCCAACTTCTTCCAGATGCTCCTCCAGCTCCAGGGCGCCTTCTACTTCGACCTGGAGGGCCGCATCACCCTGGACTCGCCGGAGGCCGTCCGGGCGATGACGCTCATCAAGACCATGAACGACGCCGGGCTCGTCAGCAATCTGGCCGGCGGCTGGAACGCCCTGATGAGCTCCCTGAAGAAGGGCACCGCCGCCGTCCTGCCCTGGCCCACCTGGTTCGGCGGGATCATCGAGGAGCAGGTGCCCGAGGAGGCCGGCAAGTGGAAGGTCCGGCTGCCCCCGGCCGTGCGCCGCGGCGGCCCCACCGCGGCCACGGTGAACTCCACGCACCTCGCGGTCGCCGGGAGCAGCAAGCAGCAGGCGGCGGCCTGGTCCTTCGTCGAGTTCGCGCTGACCCGCCCCGCCTCCCAGGTGCGGATCTACCGGGGCAAGGGCATCGCGCCCGCGCTCCTCAAGGCGTACGACGACTCGGTCTTCCACGAGCCGTCGGCCTTCTTCGGCGGGCAGCGCAAGGGCGAGATCTTCCTCGGCGCGCTCAGGGCGCCCGGCTCCGCCGTGAACTACACCGCCGACTACGCCCGCGCCCTGAAGCTCGTCACCGACGCCCAGTCGAAGGTCCTGCTGAAGGGCGCCGACCCGGCGAAGGTCCTCGGCGAGGCGGCGAGCGAGCTGGCCCGCCAGACCGGCCGGAAGAACGTGCGATGACACCGAGCACGCCCGCGGCGGCCGTGTCCCGCCCCGCCGCACCCCGCCGCTCCGCGCGCCGGCGCGGGCGGTGGGGCACGGCCGCCCCGTACCTCTTCGTCCTGCCCGCGGTGCTGCTCTTCGCCGGGTTCAAGCTCTACCCCATCGCCTGGTCGTTCCTTCTCAGCCTGCACCGCACGGTGGGCGGCACCGAGACCTTCGTGGGCGCCGACAACTACCTGCGCCTCGCCGACGACCCGCTGTTCTGGACCGCGCTGCGCAACACCGGCGTGATCCTCGTCGTGCAGGTGCCGCTGATGCTGGCGCTCGCCACCGGGCTCGCGGTCGCCCTCGACTCCACCCTGCTGCGCGGGCGGCCCGTCTTCCGGCTCGGCTTCTTCCTGCCGATGGTCACCGGCCTCGTCGCGTACGGCATCGTCTTCTCCGTCCTCCTCAACGAGGAGTACGGGCTCGTCAACTGGCTGCTCGGCCTCGTCGGCATCGACCCGGTGCCCTGGCTGACCGAGGGGCTGTGGGCCCGGATCTCCCTGGGCCTCGCGCTGACCTGGCACTACACCGGCTACAACGCCGTGATCCTGCTCGCCCGGCTGCAGACGATCCCGCGCGAGCTGTACGACGCCGCCGCAGTCGACGGCGCCGGGGCACTCGGCGCCTTCCGGCACGTCACGCTGCCCGGGCTGCGGCCGGCGCTGCTGCTCACGACGGTCCTGTCCACGATCGGCACGCTCCAGCTCTTCGACGAGCCGTACGTCCTCACCGGAGGCGGGCCCGACAACGCGACCCTGACCATCGGCGTGTACCTCTACCAGAACGCCTTCAAGTACTTCGACTTCGGCTACGCCTCCGCCGTCGCCTACGCCCTCACGGTCCTCGTCGGAGTCCTCGGCATGATCCAGTTCCGCCTGCTCGGGGAGAAGTCGTGACCGCCGCCCGCACCCGCCACCCCGGCCGGAGCATCCTGCTCACCTCCGGGCTCGCCATCGCCCTGGCCGCCGTCGCGGTCCCCTTCTACTGGCTCGCCGTCGGCGCCACCCACAGCTCGCAGGACATCTTCGACAGCCCGCCGCCCCTGCTGCCCGGCGGCCACCTCGGGAAGAACCTCGCCACCCTCCAGGAGACGGCCGACTTCGGCCGGGTCGTGCTCAACTCCCTGGGCATCGCGAGCGTCTACACACTCCTCGCGGGCGCCGTGTGCACCCTCGCCGGCTACGGCTTCGCCACGTACCGCTTCCGCGGCCGCGAGGCGCTGTTCGGGCTCCTCATGCTCGGCCTGGTGGTGCCCGCGCAGATCACCCTCGTCCCCCTCTTCAAGATGATGGCCGAGCTGCACTGGCTCAACACCTACCAGGCCGTCATCGCCCCCAATCTGGCCCTGCCCTTCGGCATCTTCCTGATGCGCCAGTCGATGGCGGCCCTGCCCAAGGAGCTGCTCGACTCGGGCCGGATGGACGGCTGCGGAGAGTTCCGGCTGTTCCTGCGGGTCGCCCTCCCCCCGCTGCGCCCGGCGCTCGCGGCCCTCGCACTGTTCCTCTTCCTCTACCAGTGGAACGACTTCATCTGGCCGCTGATCGTGCTGCGCGACGACAGCACGTTCACCATCCCGGTGGCGCTCGCCTCCCTCCAGGGACTGGACGAGACCGACTACGGCGCCATCCTGGCCGGCACCGCCATCGCCGCCGTACCGATGGCGATCGTCTTCCTCGCGCTCCAGCGCCACTTCGTTTCCGGGCTCCTCGCGGGCGCGGTGAAGGAATGAGTACTTCCGTGAGCATCCCCGTGAAAGAGACCGTGACCACCGCGCACGCGGCCCCCGCCCCCACCGAGCCGCTGCTCGACGACGTGTCGATCGCCGTCCTCGCCCCCGGCCGCCCGGAGGTCCGCCCCCACTGGGAGCTCACCTCCCTGCCGGGCGGACCCAGGATGCTCTCCGTGCGGGCCGACGGGGTTCCCGTGGAGATCCGGCTCTCGGTGCCGCTCGGCGACGCGGCGGGCTTCTGGCATCCGCAGGGCGGCTGGCGGCGGACGCTGGTGGCCGACTGGGAGGGTCTCAGCCGGGTCTGCCTGGTCGACGGGCCGGCCGTCGGCTGCCTGTACGAGCACTCGGGGGCCACCCTCCTCGCGTTCGCCGCGGCCGACCCGGTCCCCGAGGCCACGGTCCGCTTCGGCGTGTCGGAGGAGAACGACACGCACGTCGTCCATCTGAGCCTCCCCGCCTCCGACGGGCCGCACCGCCTCCTGCTCGTCCCCCGCGCGCCGTCCGTCGCCGCCGCCATGCGGCCGCTGCGCAGGTGGTTCGCCGCCGCCTTCCCGCCGATGCCGGTGCCGGACGCGGCCCGCCTCCCCGTGTACTCCACCTGGTACGCCTTCAACCAGGACGTCACCGCCGACGCCGTCGAGGCGCAGGCGGGGCCGGCCGCCGAGCTGGGCTGCGGGGTGCTCATCCTGGACGACGGCTGGCAGCTCTTCGGCAACGGCCGGGGCTACGCCGGCTGCGGCGACTGGCAGCCGGACCCCGCCAAGTTCCCCGACCTGGCCGGGCATGTGGCCCGGGTGCGCGAGCGGGGGCTGCGCTATCTCCTCTGGACGGCGCCGCTGCTGCTCGGTCCCGAGGCCGACTGCCACCACCGCTGGGCGTCCTCGGCGCCCGCGCGGGCCACCGTGCCCGGCGCCTTCGTGCTCGACCCGCGCCTGCCCGACGTCCGCCGGCACGTCGTCGAACTGTGCGTCTCGCTCGTGCGCGAGTACGGCGTCGACGGGCTCAAGCTGGACTTCCTCGACGAGGCGGCGGTCTACGCGGGCGACGGCGCCGGGGACGTCGGCCTCGCGATGACCGGGCTGCTCACGGACGTGCGCCGGGCCCTGGAGGCCGTACGGCCCGGGCTGCTGCTCGAACTGCGCCAGCCGTACGTCGGCCCGGGCATGGCACCGTTCGGGAACATGCTGCGCTCCTTCGACTGCCCGGCGGACGCGACCGCCAACCGGGTGCGGACCCTCGACACCTCGCTGCTCGCCGTGGGCGGGGCCGTCCACTCCGACATGCTGATGTGGTCCCGCTCCGCGTCGGTCGAGGCGGTGGCCCGCCAGCTGATCGGCTCGCTGCACGCGGTCCCGCAGCTCTCCGTGCGGCTGGACGAGGCGCCGCCGGAGCACCTGGCCGCCGTCCGGTTCTGGCTCGGGCGCTGGCGCCGGCACCGGGAGCTGCTGCTGGACGGTCTCGTGGAGCCGGGGCGGCCGGACGAGCTGTACCCGCTGGTGGTGGCGGCGCGGGGCGACGAGTGCCTGGTGAGCGTGCACGGCGACCGGGTGGTGGAGCTGGACTTCGCCGCGTACCGCCGCTTCCATCTGGTCAACGGCTCGGACCGGGACCGGGTGATGGTGGACGTCACCGGGGGCGGCGGCCGGGTGGCCGCCCGCGTCCACGGGCCGGACGGCCGTATGATGGATGATCCGCTGGCGCTCCTGCCGGAAGGGCCCCGCCCGCTGGCCGTCCCGCGTGGCGGTCTGGTGTCGCTCGTACTCACGGAAGGACCGCGATGAAGGTCGGGATCACCGACGTCGCAGCCCACGCACAGGTCAGCGAGGCCACCGTCAGCCGGGTGATCAACCGGCGGCAGGGCGTGTCGAGGAAGACCCGCGAGGCGGTCGAGCAGGCGATGGCCGAGCTCGGCTACGAGCGGGTCACGCAGGGGCAACTGGTCGCGGTGGTGACGGAGTTCGTCTCCAACCCGTTCTTCGCGGACGTCGCCGAGCGGATCGAGTCGGCGCTCGCCCCGCACGGCCTCAAGACCGTGCTCTGCCCCGTCTTCCCCGGCGGCGTGCAGGAGTTGGACTTCCTCACCTCCCTCGTCGACAAGGGCGTCGCGGCCGTCGTCTTCCTCTCCGCGTCCAACACCGTGGAGGGCGCGGACACGGACAGCTACGAGCTGCTGCGGCAGCGCCGCGTGCCGTACGTGGGGATCAACGGCGAGTTCGCGGACGGTGTGCCGGCCCCGGTCTTCTCCACCGACGACGCGCTCGCGGCCGAGCTGGCCGTGGACCATCTGCACCGCCTCGGCCACCGGCGCATCGGCATGGCCTCGGGCCCGGCGGGGAACCGGCCCGCCGACCGGCGCGTGCGGGGCTTCGTCGAGGCCATGGGCCGGCGCGGGATCGCCGACGCCGAGGAGTGGGTCGTCCGCCAGTCGTACAGCGTGGAGGGCGGGCAGGCCGCGGCCTCCACGCTGGTCGGCCTCGGCGCCACGGGCATCGTCGCGGCCAGCGACTTCATGGCACTGGGCGCCGTGCGCGGGATCCGCCGCCAGGGCCTGTCCGTGCCGGACGACGTCTCGGTGGTGGGCTACGACGGCTCGACGGTCACGGAGTTCACCGATCCGGCCCTGACCACGGTCCGCCAGCCCGCGGACCGGCTCGCCCTGGAGGTCGGCCGCAGCGTCCTGGCCCTGGTCAGCAACCGCGAGGTCCCCACGGGCGAGCTCCTCTTCGACCCGGAGCTCGTCATCCGCGCGTCGACGGGCCCCGCGGCCCGGTAAGGGCGCCGACCGGAAAGGGACACGGCCAGTGGCGGAGACCGGGAGGACCGGGGCGGCCTCGCTCAGCGCGCGGGCGCGTGAGGCCGTGCTGCAGCGCATCGTCGACCGGCGGTACGCGCAGGGGGCCCGGCTCGTCGAGCGCGAGGTCGCCGAGGAGCTCGGCATGTCCCGTGTCCCGGTGCGCGAGGCGCTGCGCGCGCTCGTCGCCGAGGGGCTGCTCGAACTGCTCCCGCACAGCGGGGTGCGCGTCCGCCGGCTGGAGCGGGCCGACGTGGAGCATCTGTACGAGGTGTGGGAACCGCTGGCGGTCCAGGCCTCGCGGCTCGCGGCGCGGGCCCTGGCGGCGGACGGCGCCGAGAGGCTCGCCGGTCTTGAGGCGGCCCTGCGGCAGGCCGAGTCGGCGGCCGCGGCGGGCGAGGGGGCGCGGGAGGTGGCCGCCCACACGGCGTTCCACGAGGGCGTCGTGGAGCTGGCGGGCAATCCGCTGCTCGCCCGCACCATGGAGCAGCTGAGCTGGCAGCTGCGGCTGCTGTTCGGTCTGCGCGAGGAGCCGGCGCACATGCGGGCCCAGCACGCGGAGATGTTCCGGCACATCGCCGCCGGGGACGCGGAGGCCGCGGCGGCCAGCACGCTGCTGCACGTGCGGGACAGCAGGGCCGTCGCGCTGCGCTCCCTCTTCGGCGACGCCTGAGAGTATTTGTATACCAAGACAAGACTCCACATCACCCCTCGACGCGCGTGAGCGTCGTGAAGTGCGGATTTCGTGGGCTCTCGATCGCACCCTTGTCCCACCTCATCGCCTTGGTATACAAAAACGTGGAGCCACCGGCCCCACCCCAAGGAGTCCCCGTGCAGCCCTCCTCGTCCGCCTCCGTCGCCCTCTCCCGCCGCACCATGCTCGCCGGGGCCGCTGCCCTCGCCGGGACGACGGCCGCCATGGCCGCCACCGCGAGCTCCGCCCAGGCCACGGCCCCCTCGCACTCCGAGGCCGCCGTGTCCGGCGCCGCCGGCCGCCGCGTCAAGGCCGTGGTCTTCCGGAACGTCCGCCCCTTCGGCGTGGCGAAGCCCACCGACCTCGTGGTCGTCGACGGGCGCGTCGCGAGCGGCCCCGCGCCGCGGGGCGCGAAGGTCGTCGAGGGCGGCGGCCGGATCGCGCTGCCCTCGCTCGTGGACGCGCACATCCACCCCGACAAGACGACCTGGGGCGGCTCGTGGGTGTCACGGCGCCCGGCGAGCACCATCGCCGACTACGTCGCCCAGGACGTCGAGCTGTTCCGGGCCCAGCGCCGCCCCGTCGCGGAACGCGCGTACGGGCTGATGGCCCACGCCGTCACCCGGGGCACGCGGGCGATGCGCGCCCACGCCGATGTCGCCCCGGCCTACGGTCTGGCCGGGGTGGAGGGGCTCGCGGAGGCCCGCGAGCAGCTGCGCCACGCGCTCGACGTCCAGATCGTGGCCTTCCCGCAGCACGGAGTCGTCCGTACGCCGGGCACGGTGGCGCTCCTGGAGCGGGCGGCGCGCGAGGGCACGATCGACATGATCGGCGGCATCGACCCGATCGGCTTCGACCAGGCCCTCGACGAACAGCTCGACGCCGTCTTCGGCATCGCGGACCGCCACGGCGTCGGCGTCGACATCCACCTCCACGACCGGGGGGAGAAGGGCCTCAAGGCGATGCGCGGCATCATCGACCGCACGCGGGCCCTGTCGCTCGCCGGCAAGGTCACCGTCAGCCACGTGTTCTGCCTGCCGGGCCTGCCGGACCGCGAACTCGGCTCCCTCGCCGCCGACCTGGGCGCCCAGGACATCGCTCTCACCACCGTCGCACCCTCCGACGCCCTGGTCCTGCCGATCGCGCGGCTGCGTGAGCACGGGGTGCGGGTCGGGCTCGGTTCCGACGGCGTGCGCGACTCGTGGAGCCCGTTCGGCAACGCGGACATGCTGCACCGCGCGCAGCTGCTCGGCTGGGTCCGGGACGTGCGCCTCGACGAGGAGCTGGAGGACTGCTACCGCGTGGCGGCCCACGGCGGTGCGGACGTCATGGGCCTCGCCCACGCCGACCTCACGCCCGGCGCCCCGGCCGACTTCGTCCTCGTGCGGGCCGAGTGCCTGCCGCAGGTCGTCGTCGACATGCCCCAGCGGGACATGGTCGTGCACGGCGGAGCCGTGGTGGCCCGCAACGGCGAGTTCCTCGCCTGATCTCCACCCCCCTCCCCTCTGGGAGCGCTCTCAAGCGGGAGGGGCTGCGGATATCCTGGTCGGTGCCGGACCGCAGCTCAGCAGACGCCAGACGAGGAGCGACCGCCTTGCCCGATCAGACCACGGGGTCCCGCCCCACGCTGGAAGCCGTCGCCGCGCGCGCGGGGGTGTCCCGCGCCACGGCCTCCCGCGTCGTCAACGGGGGTGCGGGCGTGCGCGCTCCACTGGTCGAGAAGGTGAACAGGGCGGTCGAGGAGCTCGGCTACGTCCCGAACCACGCGGCGCGCACCCTGGTCACCCGGCGCAACGGCGCGGTGGCCGTGATCATCGAGGAGCCGGAGTTCCGGATCTTCTCCGATCCGTTCTTCGAGCAGCAGGTGCGCGGCATCAGCCGGGAGTTGACGGCGCACGACTCCCAGCTGGTGCTGCTGTGGGTGGAGGGTCCGGGCGACCACGAGCGGATCGCGCGCTATCTGGGCGGCGGGCACGTCGACGGGGCGCTCGCCTTCTCCCTGCACAGTGACGACGCGCTGCCCGCCCTCATCGACCGGGCCCGGATCCCCGTGGTGTTCGGCGGGCGCCCCGCTCCGGGCACCGACCCGGCCGTGCCCTTCGTCGACTGCGACAACCGCGGCGGCGCGCGGGAGGCCGTGGGTCATCTGGTGGGTCTGGGACGCCGGACGGTCGCCCACATCGCCGGGCCCCGCGACCAGACGTCCGCCGTCGACCGGCTGCGCGGCTACCACGACGTCCTGCCGGACGCCGATCCGGAGCTGCTGTGCCAGGGCTCGTTCACCGAGGAGAGCGGTGCCCGCGCCATGGCCGAGCTCCTCGACCGGCGGCCGGACGTCGACGGCGTCTTCGTCGCGAACGACCTGATGGCGACGGGCGCGCTGCGCACCCTGCGGGAGCGCGGGGTGCGGGTGCCCGAGGACGTGGCGGTCGTGGGCTTCGACGACATGGCCTCGGTGATCGACCGGACCTCGCCGGCGCTGACCACGATCCGCCAGGACATCGAGGGCATGGGCCGGCTGATGGTCAAGCTGCTGATGCGGCTGCTCGACGGGACCGACGGCGCGGCTCCCGGCTCCGTGATCACCCCGACGTCGCTCGTACGCCGCGACTCGGCCTGACACGAAGGAGGGGCGGCGGGACCGGAGAGTGCTCCGGGCCCGCCGCCCCCGTTGTCCTCGGGTTCCGCGTGGGGTGTCGGGTCAGTCGTACGGGATGACGACCACGGACCGGTCCGTGCCGGTCTGGACGCGTGAGTCGGCGTTGCCGATCGCGCTCCACACCTCCAGGCGTACCGTCCCGCCGTTCAGGTTGCCGAGGGTTCCGGTGGCGGACTTGAGACCGCGGGACTGGGCGTACTCCTCCCAGCCGGTGACCGGGTCGGTCGCGAAGTAGTGGTACGTCTCCGTCCGTTCGAAGGTGCCGTCACCGGTGAGGTCGTAGCTGATCCGGGCCTGCTGGCCGAGGCCGACGGCCGTGCCCGCGTCGACCTGGAGGCGGAAGGCGGTGGAACCGCCCGCCCTGAGCGTGCCGTTGACGCCCCTGGCCTCGTAGACGAGCGGACGGCTCGGGGTCCCGTCGTGGTTCGCGCCCTGCGCCGAGAGGACGGTGTCGCTGCCCGCCGTGGCACCGGTCGCCGTGGTGAGCGTGCCGCCGGTGCGGAGCTGGAAGGTGTTGCCGGTGGACGGCTCCGGGTCGGGATCGGGGTCCGGGCCGCCCGTGCCGTTGCCCGTGGCGGTGGAACGGGCGGGAACCGTCAGGGACTTGCCGTCGGAGAAGGTGACCGTACGGGCGGTCGAGCCGTGGTTGTGGGCCACGTACGTCCGTGCGGTTCCCTTCGTGAAGACGGCCGAGGTGGGGATCGACCCGGTGACGGAGGCGTCGGGGGCGCCGAGCGCGTCGAGCGTGGTGAGCCAGTGGTAGGTGTGAGCCTTGGACTCCCCCGCCTCCGGGGTGTATCCGGCGTGTCCCGCGTCCCACTTGGCCTTCGCGGCGGCCGGGTCGGCGAAGGACTGGAACTCCCAGAGGATGTCGCGCCATTCGACGGCGGGTCCGCCGTTCTCGCGCTCCAGTTCGGCGATGTTGCGCCGGACGGCGTCCTTGTGGCCGCCGAGGTGGAGTGAACCGCCGGTCACGGGAAGGACGTTGATGCCGTGGATCTCCTCGGGGTTGGCGGTCCACCAGGTGGAGTAGGCGGCGCCGCTGCCCCACACCATGCCGGCCGTGTCGTGCTGGAAGCCGGCGGGGAAGACCTGCTGGTCGGCGTCGAACCAGTACTGGGCGATGGCCTCGCCCTCCGTGGTGAGGAGGTAGGTGCCGAGGTCGCGCAGCGCGGTGTCACCGGTGGCCGAGCCCCACAGGACGAGCGCGGCGCTGAGGTTGGTCGACTCCGAGGAGGACTCCTGGTTGTTGCCCGCGGCGAAGCCCTGGTGGCCGCTGGCCCAGCTGTGTCCGGCATAGACGTCGAAACCGCGCAGGAAGGGGAAGGCGCCGTCGGTGCGGCTGGGGTTGGCGGTGTCGCGGACCAGGGTCTTCACCATGGAGCCCCAGGCGGAGTCGGCGGCCCAGGCCTGGTCGTACTGGGCGACGATCGCGGCCGCGTAGACGTAGTAGCCGTAGTGGAAGTGGTGGTCGTTGAGTTCGGTGTCGCTGCCGTAGGAGGCCGGGTAGCCGGTGAGGGTCTTCCAGGCGTTGTCGTACGAGAACTCGGTGGCGCCGCCTGCCGTGAACCACTCCTGGAGGCGGCCCTTGATCAGGCCGAGGAGCTTGTCCCGGATCGCGCCCTCGCCGATCTGGTCGGCGAGCGGCACCAGTTGGGCGAGCTTGCCGAGGGCCTTGCCCGTCCAGTAGGTGTCGGTGGCGCCGGAGAACGGGTCGGAGGAGTTCGCGACCTCGTTCAGGTAACCGCGCAGCCGGGCCGTGTCCACGCCGGCACCGCCCGGGAGGCCCGGCAGGGTGGCGGCCGCCTTCTGGGTGGTGGTGAAGGAGGCCGACTCCCGGACCTTCATCGTGCCGCGGGGCGAGGCGTACGTGTACGGGGTGAGCGGGTCGGTGGTGTGCAGCCACTGGTGCCGGTAGAGCGCCTGGAGGGTGCCACGCTCGGTGCCCTCCTTCGCCTCGGTGGTGAGGCCGTAGGTGGCGCGGACCGTGCCCGCGCCGTAGCTCCAGTTCACCGTGGATCCGGTGACGAAGCTGTAGGCGTACTTCCGGTAGGTCGCGAGCGCGTCGGTGGAGGGCAGCACGGCGACGGAGAAGTAGTCCTTGCCGCCGAGTCCGGCGGTGAGGGTCGAGCCGGAGACGTTCCAGTCGGTGCCGCCGGGTGCGAAGAGGGCGTAGTGGTGGCCGGCGACGGTGATGCCGAGGACGTTGCCCTGGTCGGCGAAGACGGTGGGCGCGGTGGCGGTGGTGATCCGGGCGTCGCCGCCCGTGCCCTTGGCGTACACGAAGGGCATGCCGTGGCCGATGGTGGTCCGCAGGGTGCGGGCGCCGTCGGACCAGTAGGGGGTGACGGTCCAGTCGGACCAGGCGTCGACCTTGGTGTCGGGTGAGTTGAGCCCGGTGAGGCCGAGGGTCAGGTCGCGCTTGTGGGCGTACTCGTACTGGCGGCCGTCGCCGACGACGGCGGCGCTGGTCGGGTAGCCGATGTCGAGGCCGCCGGACGTGGCCTGGTAGGTGAGCGGGTGGCCGTACATGGGGGTGGAGTACGGGTTGTCCCCGTAGCGCTGGAAGGCGAGCGAGGACCACCAGTCGTTGGTGGGCACCGGCTTGCCCTGGGCGGCTGCGGTGACCTTGGGGGTGACCGGTGCGCCGGTGTTGGTCGTGGGGCCGGAGGTGCCGGCGGGGCGGGTGTCGGAGTAGCTTCCGGCACCCACGGGGACGGTGGCGGCGGCCGCCGGTGCGGCGGCGGGGCCGAGTCCCAGGGCGGCGAGAGCGGAGACCAGGGCCACCACGGCGACCGGTCGGGTGCGGGGGCCTGGCCGGGTGCGCAGGGCGGAGCGAGTGCGGGGGGCTGGCATGAACGGCACCTCATGTCGTCACGACGGATCGAGCACGGACGGGGATGGGGGTGGTTCGACATGCGTACGGAGTCGAAGGCTCCTCCCGAGAGCGCTCTCAAGCGCTTCGGATGGCCGAAAACGTAAAACTCTCGAAACGTAGGTGTCAAGAGAGGGGACACAGAGGGGAGTTAGGGGTGCCCCACACCCCGAGTCCAAGCCGTTACGCCTTCAAGTCTTGACGGGACACCCGGAGCGCGGGCACGCTCCAACCGCATTCTTGAGAGCGCTCTCAATCAGTTCTCTCGCTCGCCCCGGAGCCCAGGGAGGCCCCCATGCCCATCGACCGAGCCGTCAGATCCACCACCCTCGCCGTCCGGCTCGGGGCGGTCGTCCTCACCGGGGCGCTGCTCGCCGCCTGCGGAAGTTCCTCGGACGGGGCGAGCGCGGACGGCGCGGGAGGGGCGGTCACGATCACGGTGGACCTCTTCGGCTCCTTCGGCTACAAGGAGGCCGGGCTCTACGCCGAGTACGAGAAGGCCCACCCGGGCGTCAAGATCAAGCAGACGGACACCGAGGACGAGGCCGACTACTGGAAGTCCCTCCAGACCCGGCTCGCCGGCGGCGGCGGTCTCGCGGACGTCCAGGGCATCGAGGTGGGCCGGATCGCCTCCGTCACGCAGCAGCAGGCCGACAAGTTCGAGGACCTGAAGAAGTACGGGGCGGACGGCCTCAAGGCGCAGTTCGCCGAGGCGAAGTGGGCGGCGGCCACCGGGAAGTACGGCGAGGTGCTCGGGCTCGGCACGGACGTCGGCCCCGAGGCGATGTGCTACCGCAAGGACCTCTTCGCCAAGGCCGGGCTGCCGACCGACCGCGAGGCGCTCGCCAAGGAGTGGGCCGACTGGGACGGCTACCTGTCGCTCGGGAAGCGGTACAAGGCGAAGGCCCCCGCCAAGAGTGCCTGGCTCGACAGCGTCGGCAGCCTCTACTCGATCATGATCGGGCAGCAGAAGGAGCGGTACTACGACGCCTCGGGCAAGCTCATCTGGGAGGAGAACCCCGCCCTGCGCGCTGCCTGGGACCACTCCGTGAAGGCGGCCGCGGACGGGCTCAGCGCCAAGCTCGACCAGTGGTCTCCGCAGTGGAACCAGGCCTTCGCCGCCGGCTCCTTCGCCACGATGCCCTGCCCCGCCTGGATGCTCGGCTACATCAAGGGCCAGGCCGGCGAGACCGGCAAGGGCAAATGGGACGTCGCGGCGCTCCCCGGCGGCGCCGGCAACTGGGGCGGATCCTACCTCGCCGTGCCGAAGGCCGCGCAGCACAAGAAGGAGGCGTACGAGCTGATCAAGTGGCTCACCGCGCCCGAGCAGCAGGCCAGGCTCTTCGAGAAGCAGGGGAACTTCCCCTCCTCGACCGGAGCGATCGAGCAGGTCGCCGCCGCCACGGACCCGTACTTCTCGAACGCGCCGATCGGCAGGATCTTCGGTGACGCGGCGAAGGCGGCCCCGGTGCAGGTGCTCGGCGTGCACGACCAGAACATCGCCCAGCAGATCACCAACGCGCTGAGCGAGGTCGAGCGCAAGGGCACCGCGCCCGAGAAGGCGTGGGAGAACGCGCGGAAGGGTGTCGCGAACACCCTCGGCTGATCCCGGTGCCGGACGGGCGACCCGCTCCCCCGTGTCCGCCCGTCCGGCGCCGCACCCCCCGTGCCTCGCCGCGCCAGTCGCTCGCCGCCATCGGGCCTCACCGCCCGGCGCCACCCCGTGTCTCGCCGCACCGCCTGCTCGCCGACCCGCCCAGCCCCGCCGCACACCCGCCCCGCCTCCTCCCCCGAAGGGCCGCACCGTGACCCTCACCGCACCCGCGAAGCCACCGAAGGCCTTCTCCTCGCCCCGGCGGGAGTCGTCCGCCCGCAGGGCCTGGCGGAAGGCCTCGCCGTACGCCTACATCGCCCCCTTCTTCACCTTGTTCGCAGCCTTCGGCGTCTTCCCGCTGATCTACACGGCCTACGTCTCGCTCTACCGGGTCGAGCTCCAGACGCCCGGCGACATGGAATGGCGGGGCCTCGGCAACTACACCGCGCTGCTCGGTGACGAGTTCTTCTGGAACTCACTGCGCAACACCTTCACCATCGGCGTCCTCTCCACCGTGCCGCAGCTGGTCATGGCCCTCGGGCTCGCCCATCTGCTCAACTACCGGATGCGCGGCCGCACTTTCCTGCGGACGGCGGTCCTGCTGCCCTACGCGACCTCGGTCGCCGCCGCGACTCTCGTCTTCGCGCAGCTCTTCGGACGGGACTTCGGGCTGATCAACTACGCGCTCGGGGTGGTCGGCATCGGTCCCGTCGACTGGCAGAACGACACGGTCGCCTCGCAGATCGCCGTCTCGACCGTCGTCGTCTGGCGCTGGACCGGCTACAACGCACTGATCTACCTGGCCGGCATGCAGTCGATCCCCGACGAGCTGTACGAGGCGGCCGCGATGGACGGGGCCTCCCGCTGGCGGCAGTTCTTCCATGTGACGCTGCCCGGACTCCGCCCCACGATCGTCTTCACCGTCATCGTCTCCACCATCGGCGCGACCCAGCTCTTCGGGGAGCCCCTGCTGCTGGAGGGGTCGATCTCGGGCGGCATCTCGCACCAGTACCAGACGCTCGGCCTCTATCTGTACGAGCAGGGCTGGGGCTTCTTCCACCTCGGCCGGGCCGCCGCCATCGCCTGGGTCATGTTCCTGCTCATCGTGGTGGTCGTCGGGGTCAACGCCCTGATCGTGCGCCGCCGTTCGCGCAAGGAGGCCGGCCGATGACCGCGCCGATCACCACCGAGGTCCCGCGCCCTCCCGCGCGGCCCGCCACCCCCGCCCCCGTGCCCACGGCCCGGCGCGGCCGCACCTCCCGGGCGGGCCGCACCCTGCACGCGGGTCCCGTCGCCTACGCGATCCTGATCCTCGCGGTCCTGGCCTCGGCGTTCCCCTTCTACTGGACCCTCGTCGCCGCGAGCCGCTCCAACGCCGATCTGGCGCAGGTCCCGCCGTCGCTGCTGCCCGGCCCGAACCTGATCCGCAACTTCGAGGCCGTGCTCGAAGAGGCGGACATCGGCAAGGCCCTGCTCAACTCGCTGATCGTCTCCGGTTCGATCACCCTCGGCACCGTGCTGTGCTGCACGCTCGCCGGTTTCGCCTTCGCCAAGCTCCGCTTCCGCGGCCGGGGCGCCCTGCTCGCGGTCACCGTGGGCACCATGATGATCCCGCCCCAGCTCGGGGTGATCCCGCTGTTCATGATGGTCGCCGAGCTCGGGTGGGTGAACCAGCTCCAGTCGGTGATCCTGCCGGGTCTCGTCTCCGCCTTCGGTGTCTTCTTCATGCGGCAGTACCTCGTCCAGACGCTGCCGGACGAGCTGATCGAGGCGGCCCGGGTCGACGGCGCGTCCACCGCCCGGATCTTCTGGTCGATCGTGGTACCGATCGCCCGGCCCGGCATGGCGGTGCTCGGACTGCTGACCTTCATGGCCGCCTGGAACGACTTCTTCTGGCCGATCGTCGCCCTGACCTCCTCCGAGCCGACCGTCCAGGTCGCCCTGCGCCAGCTCGGCGGCGGCTACGTCCACGACCAGTCCGTGATCATGGCGGGCACGCTGCTCGGCACCCTGCCGGTGCTGCTGGTCTTCGGCCTGCTCGGCCGGCAGATCGTCGGCGGCATCATGCAGGGCGCGGTCAAGGGCTGACGCCACCCCCGCGCCCCTCACTTCGCCAACAGACCTCTCACCAACGGGAGTTCCCACCTCATGACCGCGCTCGACGCTCGCCCCGACAGCCCGACCGCTCTCCGGTTCCCGCAGGGGTTCCGCTGGGGCACCGCCACGGCGGCGTACCAGATCGAGGGTGCCGCAGCCGAGGACGGCCGTACCCCGTCCGTCTGGGACACCTTCAGCCGCACGCCGGGCAAGGTGCGCAACGGCGACACCGGCGACATCGCCGCCGACCACTACCACCGGCTCGACGAGGACATCGCCCTGATGCGGCGGCTCGGGGTCAGCGACTACCGCTTCTCGATCGCCTGGCCTCGGGTCGTTCCCACCGGCAGCGGACCGGTCAACGCCAAGGGGCTCGACTTCTACCGGCGGCTCGTCGACGGGCTGCTCGAGGCCGGCATCCGGCCCGTGGCGACGCTCTACCACTGGGACCTGCCCCAGGAGCTGGAGTCCGAGACCGGCGGCTCGCCCGCGGGAGGCGGCTGGGCGCGGCGGGAGACCGCGTACCGCTTCGCCGAGTACGCAGGCGTCATGGCGGACGCGCTCGGCGACCGGGTGGCGACCTGGACCACGCTCAACGAGCCCTGGTGCGCGGCCTTCCTCGGCTACGGCAACGGCGTGCACGCCCCGGGGCGCACCGACGCCCTCGCCTCGCTGCGCGCCGCCCACCACCTCAACCTGGCCCACGGTCTCGCGGCCCGCGTGCTGCGCGGGGCGCTGCCTGCCTCCGCGGAGGTGTCCCTGACGCTCAACCTGCATGCGGTCAGGGCCCTTTCGGAGTCGCCCGAGGACCGGGACGCGGCCCGCCGGATCGACGCCGTCGGCAACCGGATCTTCCTCGACCCGGTCTTCCACGGCCGGCTGCCCGAGGACCTGGTCCGCGACACGGCCGGGATCACGGACTGGTCCTTCGTCCAGGACGGCGACCTGGCGACGGCGGCCGCGCCGATCGACTCGCTGGGCATCAACTACTACTCCCCCTCGGTCGTCGCGGCCGGCAGCTCCGGGTCCCCCTCACCGTGGGCGGGCGCCGAGCGGCACGTACGGTTCGAGCCGGCGCCCGGGCCGCGCACCGCGATGGACTGGCCGGTCGACGCGAACGGGCTGTACGAGCTCCTCGTCCGGCTGCGGGACGAACTGCCGGGCGTGCCGCTGGTGGTGACGGAGAACGGGGCGGCGTACGACGACTACGCGGACCCGTCGGGGAACGTGAAGGACCCGGAGCGGGTGGCCTATCTGCACGCGCACCTGTCGGCGGTGCACCGGGCCCTCGCGGACGGGGCGGACGTGCGGGGCTACTTCCTGTGGTCGCTGCTCGACAACTTCGAGTGGGCGTACGGCTACAGCAAGCGGTTCGGCATCGTGCACGTGGACTTCGCCACGCAGCGCAGGACGCTCAAGGACAGCGCCCGCTGGTACGCGGACGTGATCGCCCGGGGCGGGCTCGAAGACGTCGAAGGCCTCGAAGGCTGAGGACGGGCCCGGGAGCCCCGAGGGGGGTGCCGTGGCACCCCCCTCGGGTCCGCGGCACCCCCGGTCACCGCCGGTAGGAGGTCACTGGCGCTGCCACAGGGCCGGGACGTTCGGCGGTTCCCAGCCGGTCTGGGCCTGGTGGCCCTGGAGGCAGCGGTAGGTCGCACCGCCGTAGGTGACGGTGGCGCCCGCCGCGTAGACCTTGCCCGCGGCCCAGGTGCCGCCCGGCTGCGGTTCGCCGGGCCCGGGGCCGGGGTCGGTCCCGGTGGTCTTCAGGGTCAGGCCGTAGTTCTGCAGCAGCGGGTTCAGCGGCTGGAAGAAGGTCGTGCCGCCGCTGGAGCAGTTGCCCGAGCCGCCCGAGGTCACGCCCTGTGCCTGGCTGCCGGAGATGTACGAGCCTCCGGAGTCGCCGGGCTCGGCGCAGACCGTCGTGCGGGTGACGCCGGAGATGGTGCCCTCCGGGTAGGTGACGCTGGTGTTGTGCTGCTGGATGGTGCCGCAGTGCCAGCCGGTGGTCGAGCCGGAGCGGCAGACGGAGGCGCCGACAGGCTGCAGGACCGATCCGGTCACCTGGACGTTCGCGCCGCCGGAACCCTTCACGTAGGGGGTGGCGGTCCAGTTGGTGTTGGCGGACACCCAGGCCATGTCGTTGCCGGGGAAGGTCGACCCCTGGAAGCTGCCCTGGGCCACCTGGTTGAAGCCGCTCGTCGTGTTGCCGACGCGGCCGCAGTGGCCGGCCGTGGCGAAGCCCTGGGTGGTCCCGCGGGTCACCGCGAAGCCGACGGAGCAGCGTCCGCCGCCGCCCATGTAGTACGCGTCGCCGCCCCGGATGTCGTACAGCGGGCGAGGCGCCCGGTCGGTCCGTACGACGCGCACCAGGTCGCGCGGGACGCCGGCGGCATCGACGAGCCGCGCACCGGCGCCGGCCCGCGTCTCCTCGACGACCAGGACGTTGGCGCGGACGTCGACGTAGCGGACGGGAGCCTCGGCGGTGGCGCCCCGGTCCAGGGCCCGCTTGGCCCGCTCCAGGGCGGTCAGGCTGTGCGGGACGAGCCGGGCGTGCGCACCGGTGGCGCGTATCGCGGCCGCGTCGGCGGCGCGGGTGGTGGCCACGGTCAGGGTGCCGGACTCGGCCCCGTCCACCCAGGCGCCGGCGAAGGCGCCGCCGAGGCCCTGGCGGAGCCGGGCGGCGGTGGCGCCGGCCTCGGCCTCGTTGGCGAGCCGGGTGAGGGCCTGGGGGCGGGTGAGTCCCAGGTCGCGCTGCATGGCGGAGAGGAGCTCGGGCTGGGCGGCGTCGGCGGCCAGGGTCCGAGCGGCGGTTTTCACCGCCGGGTTCCCGTCCGGGGCCGCGGTGGCGGTTCCGGCCTGGAGGCCGGCCAGCGCCATCCCGGCGGCGACCAGTGCGGTACACGCCGCGCGGGCGTATCGTCGGAGCATGGGGTGTCTCCTCGGTTCGGTGGGGGATCTGCCGGAACCGTAGGGATCCCGAAGAGGGCGGCGGGAGCTGTCAGTCGGCCCCTGCCACGGCGTTATGCCCCGGAGCGGTGAGCAGGCCCGCGCTGTGGGCGAGGGCCGCCGCGTGGGCGGCGCGGGTGTGGTGGAGGACGGTCGCGGCGCGTGCGGCGGCGCGCCCCTCGGGGTGCCAGCCGAGGAGGTGGCGCCAGACCAGCGGGGCGCCGGTCAGGGGGCGGGTCACGAGGCCCGGTGTCGGCGGGAAGGTGGCCCGGCAGAGGCCGACGGCCCGCCCCACCTGGACGAGGTGCACACAGGAAGCGGTGTCCGTCTCGTACACGCAGGCCGGGGTGAAGCCCGCCCGGACGCACGCCGCGGCGAAGCAGTCGCCGAAGCAGCCGTCGCCCGGGACGTCCGTCCAGGCCTCCACCGCCAGTTCGGCCAGGTCGAGTTCGGTACGGGACGCGAGCGGGTGGTCGGCGGCCAGCATCACGTACACGGGGTCGCGGGCCACCTCCGTCCAGGCGAGCCGTCCCGCCTCGGGCGGTGCGCTCTCGCCGCAGACGCCGACCAGGGCGAAGTCCAGCCGGCCGGCGGCGACCCCGCGGGCGATCTCCCGCTCCGACCAGGAGGTGTGCGTGGTGACCGGCGTGCCGGGCTCGGTGCGGGCGAGCCGGTCGACGAGGCCGCCGAGGAGCGGGCCGTGGGTGCCGCCGAGCCGGTAGCCGCCCGCGCCCTCCCGGGCGAACCGCACGGCCTCCTCCTGCAGTTCGCACACGGCGGGCAGGACGACCCGGGCGCGGTCGAGGACCAGGTCCCCGAGGGCCGTGGTCCGCACCCCCTCGCGGCTGCGCTCGAACAGCGCGCCGCCCAGGGCCCGTTCGATCCGCTTGAGCTGGGCACTGAGCGCGGGCTGCGCGAGTCCGAGCGCGGTGGCGGCGCGCGTGAGACTGCCCGCGTCCGCGATGGCCCGGATCGCCTTGAGGTGCCTCAACTCCAAGTCCATACCGAGAGCTTGACGCCCTGCTCCCGATAGGTCCAGACCATCGACGACTCCGGAGGTGCGGGGGCGCGGAGCGCGAGTGTGTACCGCCGCGGGCCGTCCCGTCTGGATCCTAACCAGCGTTCAGATAACTGAACTGCAATCACATACGTAGCTATTGACGTGCCATCAGCGGGCCTCTAGCGTCCCACGGCAAGCGCTTTCTACCCGTGTTCCCACTCCTCACACCAACCCCTCACACAGGAGAGCAACGATGCGAACGGGACCCGTCATCGCGTGCGTCGGACTGCTGGCCGGCACACTCGTCGCCCTGTCCGGTACGACCGCGCAGGCCGCGACCACCACCTACGAGGCCGAGGCCTCGCCCGCGGTCTGCACCGGCACCGTCGACTCCGACTGGGCCGGCTTCACCGGCACCGGATTCTGCAACGGAACCAACGCGGCCGGCGCCTACGCGCAGTTCACCGTGAACGCCCCGGCCGCGGGCACCGCCACGCTCACGGTCCGCTTCGCCAACGGCACCACCACCGCACGGCCCGCGGCCCTCACCGTGAACGGGTCGGCGGTCTCGTCGTCCTCGTACGAGCCGACGGGCGCGTGGACGACCTGGGTGACGAAGACGTTCACGGTGCCGGTCGACGCGGGCGCCAACACCGTGCGGCTCAGCCCGACCGGCGCCGCCGGCCTGCCCAACATCGACCGGCTCGACATCGAGACGGCAGGCACCACCACCCCGCCGTCGGGCAGCGCGCTCTACGTGGCGCCGAACGGCACGGACGGCGCCGCCGGCACCATATCGGCTCCCACCACGCTGAGTTCGGCCATCGCCCGCGTCACCTCCGGAGGAACGATCTACCTCCGCGGCGGCACCTACCACCACTCCCAGACGATCACCGTCCCCGCCGGCAAGAACGGCACGGCCGCCGCCCGCACGAAGCTCTCCGCCTACCCGGGCGAGAAGCCGGTGCTGGACTTCTCGGCCATGACCGAGGACCCTGCCAACCGCGGCCTCGCCGTGAACGGTTCCTACTGGCACGTCAGCGGCATCGTCGTCGAACGGGCCGGTGACAACGGCATCTTCGTCGGTGGCAGCAACAACGTCATCGAGCGGACCGTGACACGCTTCAACCGCGACTCGGGACTCCAGCTCTCCCGGATCGCCTCCACGACGCCGCAGAGCCAGTGGCCCTCGAACAACCTCGTCCTGAGCGCGGAGTCGCACGACAACGCCGACTCCGACGGCGAGGACGCCGACGG
Source organism: Streptomyces venezuelae (assembly GCF_008642375.1). Classification (NCBI taxonomy): domain Bacteria; kingdom Bacillati; phylum Actinomycetota; class Actinomycetes; order Kitasatosporales; family Streptomycetaceae; genus Streptomyces; species Streptomyces venezuelae. Next base: position 687,938 of record NZ_CP029194.1, read on the forward strand.
CTTCGCGGCGAAGCTCACGGTCGGCCCCGGCAATGTCTTCCGCTACGCCGTCGCCCACCACAACATCGACGACGGCTGGGACCTCTACACCAAGACCGACACCGGCCCGATCGGAACGGTGACCGTCGAGGACTCCCTCGCCTACGAGAACGGCACCCTCTCCGACGGCACGCAGAACACCGCGGGCGACCGCAACGGCTACAAGCTGGGCGGCGAGGACATCGCGGTCGACCATGTCGTCCGGCGCAGCATCGCCTTCCGCAACGGCAAGCACGGCTTCACGTACAACAGCAACCCGGGCAGGATGGCGGTGTCGAACAACCTCAGCGTCGACAACGCCCAGCGCAACTACTCCTTCGACGGGGGCACTTCGGTCTTCCGCGGCAACACCTCGTGCCGGAGCGGCAGCGGCACGAACGACAAGACCGTCGGTGACGCCGACAGCTCCAACCAGTTCTGGACCGGGACGAACGGCTCGCGCTGCTCCGCCTACTCCGGCGCCCTGAGCTGGTCGTACGCCCCGGACGGCCGCCTCGCCGTGACCATCGGCGGCAGGGCGGTCACCCTGTAGCCGTCCGCCCCGCCGGGCTCCCCGCTCCCGTACGCCGTTCGCCGTTCCGTTCACAGAGCGGACACACGAATGTCGTACAGGGGCGGGAATCGGCTTGTCCCACAGGCCCGTTGGTCCTGACATGACTCTCGGCGCAGTCCTCAGCACGACCACCCGCCAGCTCCCGATCGACCACACGGTGCTCCTCGCGCGGGAGGCCCGCGACGCCGGACTGCACTCGGCGTGGTTCGGCCAGTCCTTCGCGTACGACTCCCCCTCGCTCGCCGCGATCGTCGGCCGTGAGGTGCCCGGGCTGCAGGTCGGGACCTCCGCGATCCCAATCTTCGGCCGCCACCCGCTGATCGTCTCCAGCCAGGCGCAGACCGCGCAGGCCGCCACCGGCGGGCGCTACCACCTCGGGATCGCCCTCGGCACCAGGCACCTGACCGAGGACGGGTTCGGCATCCCGTACGAGCGGCCCGTCCGGCTGCTCCGGGAGTTCCTCACCGCCCTGCGCCCGCTGGTCGAGACGGGCTCCGCGGACTTCCACGGCGAGCTGCTCACGGCCACGACACCGTGGCCGGCGGCCGTGCCCGGGGCCGAGCCGCCGGTGCCGCTCCTCGTCGCCGCGATGGGGCCGCAGACCTTGCGCGTCAGCGGTGAACTGGCCGACGGCGTCCTGCCGTTCCTGGCCGGGCCGCGCGCGCTCGCCGAGGACATCGTCCCCACCGTCACCGCCGCCGCCGAAGCGGCGGGCCGGCCGGCGCCCCGGATCGTGGCCATCGTCCCCGGCGTGGTCACCGCCGACCCCGAGGGCGTACGGGAGAAGGCGGCCGAGGCCCTCGCGCTCTACGAGCGGATCCCCTCCTACCAGCGCGTCATCGAGCGGTCCGGCGGCACACGGGCCGCCGACCTGGCGGTGATCGGCGAGGAGGAGACCGTCGCCGCCGCGGTACGGCACTACCGCGAGGCGGGGGCGACGGAGGTGGTGTTCACCGCGACGCACCTGGGCGGCGAGGCCGACCGGGTCCGTACGTGGAAGCTGCTCGGCGAGCTGTCGAGAGGGGAGGCAACGGGGAGGCGGCGCCAGGGGGTGTCCGGAAGGTAGGGCCAGGCGGCACTTTCCGGACACCCCCCAGGGGTGAAGCCCCCCGGCATCACCCCTTCGCGCCGCCCTCCCCGGCGCCGCCCCTTGCCCCGCGCCCCGCGTCCCACGGCCTGCGTCCCGCGCCCTCCGTCAGGAGGCGTTCGGGCCCACGTCCGCCGTCGTCAGGGGGCGGCGGACCGGGGCCAGGGTCGTGTACTCGTCCGCGCCGACGTCCCGCGCGGAGCCCCGCGCGTGCCCGTCGAGGTCCTCGGCCACGGTCAGGCCCGCCAGCGTCGCCGCCCCGATCGCCGGGCTGTCGGCCGCGAGGCGGAAGACGCCGTCGGAGCCCTGCTGGAGGCGCGGGTCGACGCGGACGTACCCACCTGCGGGAAGGTTGCCGTCGGCGGCGGCGCCCCACAGGATGTTGCCCTGCCAGGTGAACCGGGTCGTCGCGCCCATGGCGACGAGACTGCCGGCGTCCCCGACCAGGAGGTTGTCGGCGACGACCACGTCCTGGGGCGCGTGGTCCCGGGCCTCGCCCGAGAGCGTGTTCTTGTTGCCGCGCAGGGTGTTGTGGGCGATCACCACGCGGTCGCAGGCGTCGTTGCCGCGGCGCTCCTCGGTGGTCTCGCCCTCGTGGTGGTCGCGGGTCGAACCGCTGCCGATGACGAGGGCTCGGCCGGAGAGGCCGGAGAGGTAGTTGTTGACGACGAGGTGGTCGTTTCCGTAGACGCGCACGCCGTCGGTGCCGTCGACGACGTGGTTGCCGTCCACCGTGGAGCGGTTGCCGTGGCGCAGCACGATGCCGCCGCGGCTGTCGCGGATCGTGTTGTACCGGATCGTGTTGTCGGAGGACTTCACGGAGACGGCCTCCGGGTCGCCGTCGCAGCGCTCGAAGAGGTTGTGCTCCACGATCGCGTGCGCGCCGGACAGCGCACGTGAGCTGACGCCGAGGCGAATCGGTTCGCCGCCGTTGGCGCCGGTGTAGCTGTGGTCGGAGAAGTGGTTCCTGAGGAGGTGCAGACGCTGGGCCATGACGGTCGTGCCGGGGCCGTCGACCACGACGAAGATGCCCTCGGTGGTCTTGTCGTGGAAGTGGTTCCGGTCGATCTTGGCGTCGTCACCGCGCACGACGACCCAGTCGAGGCCTGCGATGTCGGCGAACCGGAAGTCGTTGCGGGTCAGCCGGACGCGCGGGCTGTTCGCGGGGATCTCCAGGCTGGTGCTCTGCCGTACGGCGAAGCCGCTGATGACGATGTTGCTGGAGTTGCTCAGGACGAAGGTGCGCTGTCCCTGGAGCACGGCGCCGCCGCGCGACTCGGAGACGATGGTGATGGGTGCGCTGCTCGTGCCGTTCCTTCCCGAGACGGTGATCGCGCCACCGGACGGGACGGAGTACGTGCCGGCCGCGACGACGATCCGGTCGCCGGCGACCGCGCGGTCGATCGCGCTCTGGAGGTCCTTCAGATTGGTGACGCGGGTCTCCGTGGCCGCCGAGGCGCCCGTCGCGAGCAGGATGTCGAGCGGCACGGCGGCGACCGCGGCTCCCAGGAGTCCGCCCTTCAGGAACGTGCGACGCTGCATGATGCCTCCTGTGATGGCCCCGTTGGCGTCCGGACGGGACGACAACTCCGCAAGCTTCCCGCCGGTCGCTGACGTTCCGCTTACGCGCCGCTAACGGCGGCCGATCGGGTGGACCTCGGCGGGCGGGGGCGGTCCGTGACCCGCTCCCCCTCCGGCGCCGGTTCACGATGGCCCCGGCGGAGCACCCCGGTCTCCGTGCCCGTCCGACCAGGTGAAGGGGGAGAGATGGCCGGCCGACGCAGGGCGATCGCCCGACTGCTGACGATGTGCCTGGTGGTGGGTACCGCCGGCGCCTGGACTCCGGGCGTGCGCGATGCGCTCCCCGCCGACCAGACCACGATCTCCCACGACGACCTGCGGACGGGCTGGGACCAGGACGAGCCGGGGCTCGCCCCCGACCAGGTGTCCAGCTCGGACTTCGGCCTCCAGTTCTCGACCACCGTCGACGGGCAGGTGTACGCGCAGCCGCTGGTCGTGGGGCGCACGCTCGTCGCGGCGACCGAGAACAACAAGGTGTACGGGATCGACGCGGCCACCGGGGCGATCGGCTGGACCAAGGACCTCGGTGCGCCCTGGCCGGCCTCGGCGATCAGCTGCGGGGACCTGGTGCCGAACATCGGGGTGACGGCCACGCCGGTGTACGACCCGGCGAGCGACGCCGTGTACCTGACGTCGAAGGTGAACGACGGGCCGGACGTCCAGCACCCCAGCTGGTACGTGCACGCGCTGGACCCGGTGACCGGTGCCGAGCGCGCGGGCTGGCCGGTGAAGGTGGCGGGCGCGCCGGTGAACGATCCGGGGCGGGCCTTCAACCCGTACACGGCGGGGCAGCGGCCGGGGCTGCTGCTCATGGGCGGTTCCGTCTACGCGGCCTTCGCCTCGCACTGCGACCGCGGGCCGTACGTCGGGTACGTCATGGGCGTCAGCACCACGACGCGCCGGACGACGCTGTGGGCCACCGAGGACTCCTCCGCCAACGGCATGGCGGGCATCTGGATGAGCGGCGGGGGCCTGGTCTCCGACGGTCCGGGCCGGATCCTCTTCTCGACGGGCAACGGGGTCTCGCCGGCGCCGGGCCCGGGGAGTCTGCCGCCGGGTCAGCTCGCGGAGTCGGTGGTCCGGCTCGGGGTGAACAGCGACGGGACGATGTCGGCGCAGGACTTCTTCAGTCCCGCCAACGCCTCCCAGCTCGACCTGAACGACACCGACCTGGGCTCGGGCGGTCCGGTGGCCCTTCCGGGTCCGGTCTTCGGCACCAGCCGGCATCCGCGGCTGCTGGTCCAGATCGGCAAGGACGGGCGGCTGTTCCTGCTCGACCGGGACGACCTCGGCGGCCGGAGCCAGGGGCCCGGCGGCACCGACAAGGTGCTCGGCGCCTTCGGTCCGTACGAGGGCGTCTGGGGGCATCCCGCCGTGTACGGCGGGCAGGGCGGCTACGTCTACACGATCGGCAGCGGCGGCCCGCTGCGGGCCTTCGCGTACGGGCTGAGCGGCTCGGGTCTCCCGGTCCTCTCCAACACCGGGAGCAGTGCGCAGCGGTTCGGGTACACCTCGGGCTCTCCCGTGGTGACCTCGACGGGGACGAATCCGGGGTCGGCACTGGTGTGGGCGATCGCTTCGGACGGGGCGAGCGGCGCGAACGGGCAGTTGCGGGCGTACGACGCGGTGCCGGTGAACGGGGCGCTGCGACTGCGCTGGTCGGCGCCGATCGGGGTGGCGTCGAAGTTCGCCGTGCCCGCGACCGACGGCGGACGGATCTACGTGGGCACGCGGGACGGGCACGTGCTGGCCTTCGGGCGGCCGGCCAACACCGCCCTGACCGGTGAGCCGGTCGACGCGGGCGAGGTGGCGGTCGGGGCGGCGGGGACCGTCACGGCCACGGTCAGGGCGACCCGGGACGTGACGATCACCGGGGTGCGCACCCCGGCGGGCGGCCCGTTCACGGCGGCCTCGGCCGGGCTGCCGCGCACACTGCGGGCGGGCGAGACGCACACCGCGCAGGTGACGTTCGCCCCCACGGCGCCCGGCCCCGACACCTCGGCGCTGACCTTCGCGACCGACCTCGGCGACAGCGCGCTCGGACTCACGGGCTACGGCACCCGGCCGGGGCTCCTCGCCTCGCCGGGCGCGCTCGACTTCGGCACGATGCCGACCACCACGAGCAAGACGCTGGGCGTGACGTTCACGAACACGGGGACGGCCGACGAGACGATCTCCGCGGTCTCCGTCCCCGGCGCCCCCTTCGCCGCGTCGGACCCGCCGGCCGTCGGCACGGTCGTACGTCCCCGGCAGTCCGTCACCGTGCAGCTGGCGTACGCCCCGACCGCCGCGGGGGAGCACACGGGAACGCTCTCCGTGGGCGGCGCGAACGGCACGGCGTCGGTGGCCGTGACCGGGACGGCGGTGACCGGGCGCGCGGAGCTCACGGTCACGCCGACCTCGACGGCCTTCGGCGAGGTGAAGGTGGGTCAGTCGGTCACCAGGACCTTCGACATCAGCAACACCGGCAACATCCCGCTCACCATCACCAAGGCGAAACCGCCCGCGGCCCCCTTCCACGTCACGAACCCGATCAGCGAGGGCCAGGTCCTCGGCCCCGAGGACGTGGTCCACCAGGCCGTGACCTTCTCGCCCACCTCGATCGGCGCGGTGTCGGCCGCGTACGAACTGACCTCGGACGACGGTCGCGGACCGCGCAACGAGTCGCTGACCGGGACGGGGGTGGCCGGCACCGGGGTGACCGTGCCCTCGCCGGGCGCGGGCGGCTGGCGGCTCAACGGCGCCGCCGGGATCTCCGGCAACGACCTCCAGCTCACCCAGGCGAGCGCGTCCCAGCGGGGTTCGGCGGTGTGGCCCGTCCCCGTGCTCACCGACGGCCTCAAGGCCTCGTTCACGACCGTCATCGGCGGCGGCAGCGGCGCCGACGGCCTGACCTTCGCCCTCCTCGACCCGGCCAGGACGACGCCCACCGCGCTCGGCGGCGTCGGCGGCGGCCTCGGCTACGCTGGGCTCCCGGGCGTCGCCGTCGCCTTCGACACCTACCGCAACACCGGGGATCCCGCGGCCAACTTCGTCGGTGTCGCGACCGGCGGCACCGGCTCGGCCCTCACCTACGCGGCGACGACGACGAGCGTCCCGAACCTGCGCGCGGGCACCCACACGGTCGCCGTCTCGGTCACCGGCAAGACGGTCACGATCTCCGTCGACGGCACCCAGCGGCTGCGGACGACGGTGGCCTCGCTGCCCCCGGCGGCGCTGCTCGCCTTCACGGGAGCGACCGGGGGCCTGACCGACATCCACGCCGTGCGCGGCGCGGCGATCACCTCCCCCGCGTACGCGCTGCCGCCGCCGGGCCCGAACGGCTGGACGTACAACGGCAGCGCCGTGCAGTCCGGCACGAGCCTCGTCCTCAACCCGGCCCAGGCGTACGTCAAGGGCTCGGCCGTGCAGGCCACGGCGGTGCCGTCGGCCCGGCTGCGCGCCCGCTTCACGGCGACGCTCTCGGGCGGCACCGGCGCCGACGGGCTCGCGCTGCTGCTCCTCGACGCGACCCGGACCACCCCGAAGGCGCTGGGCTTCGGGGGCGGTGGACTCGGCTACAGCGGGCTGCCCGGGGTGGCCGTCGCCCTGGACACCTACCGCAACCCGGGCGAGCCCTCGTCGAACTTCGTCGGCGTGGCCACGAGCGGCTCGGCGTCCACCCTGCGGTACGCGGCGACCTCGACCGCCGTCCCCGCGCTGCGCACGGGCAGTCACGTGGTCGACGTGAACGTGACCGCCGCCGGGCGGCTCCTGGTGCTGGTCGACGGGGTACAGGTCATCGACGTGGCGGTGCCGCTGCCGAAGAACGTCCTGCTCGGATTCAGCGGCGCGACCGGCAGCCTGACGGACCGTCATGTGATCACGGGGGTCCGCGTGGGCTACTGAGCGGGATACCCTGTCCGCCTTTCGGAACACGTAACCGATCACTTCGTGAGGCGAGCGATACAGATGACCGCACTGAGCCGGATATTCGTGGACGAGTGCCTGCGCGGGGACGGCGGCCTCGGCGAGGCCGTCGCCCGGGCCGCTTTCCCCCCGGGCTTCGAGAAGGCCTGGCGGTCGCACCTGCTGCACCGGCCGTGGTTCGTGGACGCCGCGGAGACCGAGGCGTTCGCACGGGACCTGGGGAGTCTCTTCGACCTCCTGGTGTCGCTGCCGCGGCGGCTCTTCGACGGCGACATGGAGCGGTACGGGGCGGCCATCGGGATCGACCCCCGGCTCGTGTCGCTGCTCCGCCGGGGCGGATCCGGGGTGCCCGACCGGCTGGGCCGCGCCGACGCGTACCACGACGGCACCTCGTACAAGCTCCTGGAGTTCAATCTCGGCAGCGAGGTGGGCGGGCTGGAGCTGGCCGTGTTCAACCAAGGGATGCTCGGTGTACCGGAGTTCGGTGCGTTCGCGCGTGAGCACGGGCTCGGCCACGTCGACATCGGGGCCCGGATGGCAGCGGTGTTCCGCGAGCGGGCGAAGCCCGCGCTGTCGGGCGGCGGGGAGCCGGTCGTCGGCCTGATCGAGGGGCGCGGCGGGGTCGCGGCGTACGGCCGGATGATGGTCGCGACGCAGGAGGCGATGGCCGCACAGGGTCTCGACCTGCGGATCGGCGAGGTCGGGGACGTCCGCACCCGGGCCGACGGCAAGCTGACCCTGGACGGGACGCCCCTCGACCTGGTGGTGCGGAACTTCGCGGCCGGCCAGCTCCTGGAGGATCCGGCGGGTCCTGAGGTGGCCGAGCCGTTCTTCCGCGCCCACGAGGCGGGCAGGACCGTGCTGTTCACCACCCTGGAGAGCGGCTTCTACGGGAACAAGAGCGCCCTGTCGCTGCTCACCGACCCCCGGTGGAGCGCCGCCTTCGACGCGGACGAGCGGGCCCTGGTCGAGCGGCTGCTGCCGTGGAGCCGGACGGTGAGCGGCGCGGGTCCCACCGGGGTCGCGGAGATCGTGGACCTCTGCCGGGAGCGGCGGGACGAGCTGATCCTCAAGCCCGGGGCCGGGTACGGCGGTCTGGACACGTTCGTCGGCTGGGAGAGCACGGACGCCGAGTGGCGGGCGGCGCTGGACGTCGCGGTCGAGCACGGCGGTTACGTGGCGCAGGAGCGGGTCGTCCCGCGCGCCGAGCCCGTCTACGACCCGGCGACGGGGGCCGTCGAGGACTGGATCGCGGTCCTGGGGGTCTTCCTCACCGACGACGGGTACGCGGGAACGCACGCACGGGCGAACCGGTCCGACGGGGGCGCGATCGTCGGCCTGAGCAGCAATCCGGGCACCCGTATGGTCGGTGTGTTCTCCCATCCCTGACGGACGCCCGGCGGGGCGGCGTCAGGGTGTTCCGTCCTTCTTCCAGGGGCCGACACCGAGCCGCCCCGTCGTGCCGAGGTCGAGCTCGGGCGCCACCATGACCGGGGCGGCGCCGGGCTTGGCCCACACGCGCACGTAGGGGGCGTTCACCGGCTCGCCGGAACCGCCCTCGACGGTGTTGCGCCAGACCAGGCCGGCATGGGCGCGCTCGCCGGGCGCGAGCAGGACCGGGCGCGCCGGTCCTTCGGCGCCGGTGCCGCCGGCGATGGCCTCGCCGCCCTGGAGGAGCTCCACGCCGTCGACGGGCTCGCGCTCCTCGTCGGCGAGCCGGATCCTGGGGTGTCCGTTGAGCGCGTAGGGCGCGGTCCCGCAGTTCTCCAGGTGGAGTCCGACGACCCGGAGGCCCATGGCGGCGTCACCGTCGTCGGCGTACACCCGCACGCCCGAGGGCGGGCAGGGTCCGGCCTCGGAGGGTGCCTCGGCGGTGGGGACGCTTCTGACCTTCAGGACCGTCACGCGTGTGACGGCGCCCGAACCCGGCGCGAGCTCGGGGGCGGTGACGGTGCGCCGGACGGTCTTGCCGGGGGCGACGGCCGGGACCGTCTCCTCGGTGCTCGCCATCGCCTGGCCCGTCTCCGTCAGGAACTGGAAGGTGATCGTGTACGTGAAGGGCGCGGTCCCCTCGCCGGTGACCGTGTACGCGGCGCAGGGCCGGGGCACGCCGCCGGTGGCGCCGGAAGCGGCGGCCTCGCCCGTTCCCGTGACGGCGACGCCGTCCTGGGTGGCGCCGTCGCCGGGCCGGGCCGCGCAGCCCGCCGCCGTGGCGGACGGGGCCGACGGCCCGCCGCCCGGCCGTTCCGTGCCGCAGGCCGTGAGCAGCAGCAGACCGGCGACGGCGGCGATGGGGAGCGCGGCGTTACGCACGCGGGGCCTCCTGGGGCAGAAGCGCCGCGGCGGCGCCGAGCATCAGGTCCAGGGCGAAGGGGTAGCCGCTGTCCCGCATGTCGGCAGCGAGGAGGGGGAACGTCGCGGCGATGTTCGGATGGGTGTCCGGCGACAGTCTGCCGTACACCGACTGCCAGACCTGTGCGTCCCCCTCCCTGGCGGCGGCCGGCAGGGCCGCGGCGGCGGCGTCCTGGGCGGCGAAGGCGAGGGCCTGGTCGACGAAGGCGTGGTAGATGCGCACCGCGAGGGCGTCGGGGAAGCCCGCGGAGCGGAGGATGCCGAGGATCCGCTCGACGGCCCGGGTCTCATGGGGGCGGCCGGTCGTGCGGTACGCGCCGAGGACGGCGGCCTGGGGATGGGAGACGTAGATCGCGTGGATCCGCAGGCCCATCGAGCGCAGGTCCGTCCGCCAGTCGCCGGTCGCCGTCCAGCCGTCCTGGGCCCGCCCGATGAGCTCGTCGGCGATCGCGAGGAGGAGGGCGTCGGTGTTGCGGAAGTAGCGGTAGAGCGCGCTGGGGTCGGCGCCGAGCGCGGCCCCGAGCCTCCGTACGGACAGGGCGTCGGCGCCGTGCTGGGCGACGAGGCGGAGCGCGGTCTCGACGATGACCTGCTCCGAGAGGACGGCGCCCTGCTTGGTGGGGCGGCGTCGCTGCCGGCTGCCTTCGGGGACCACTCGTTCGGACATGGCCGGGACCTTACGTCAACACCATTGACGTGTAAACAGCCTTGCCGCTTCCATAGCGCCCAACCACCCCGCCGCCTCACGTTCTGGAGCATGCGCATGGCCAAGGCCGATCTGGTCTTCACCCGCGGTCCCGTCTTCACGGTGGATCCGGCCCGCACCCGGGCGACCTCGCTCGCCGTCATCGGCGAGCGGATCGCCGCCGTCGGCCACGACGAGGTGCGCGAGCTGATCGGCCCGGAGACCGAGGTCGTCGACCTGACGGGGAAGCTGCTGATCCCGGGCTTCCAGGACGCCCACATCCACGCGGTGTTCGCCGGGTCGGAGCTGGCCCAGTGCGATCTGACCGAGACGGTCGGCGTCGACGACTACCTCCGGCTGATCCGCGCGTACGCCGACGCGCACCCGGACCGCGAGTGGATCACCGGCGGCGGCTGGTCGATGGAGAGCTTCGAGGGCGGACTGCCGACCCGGCAGCTGCTCGACTCGATCGTCCCCGACCGGCCCGTCCTGCTGTCGAACCGCGACCACCACGGCGCGTGGGCCAACACGCGGGCGCTCGAACTGGCCGGGGTCACCGCCGACACTCCCGACCCCGCGGACGGCCGCATCGAGCGGGAGCCGGACGGCACCCCCAGCGGCATGCTCCAGGAGGGCGCCACCGGCCTCGTCGGCCACCTGGTGCCGCCGAGCACGGACGCGGACCGCCTCGCCGGGCTCCACCGCGCCCAGTCGCTGCTGCACTCCCTCGGCGTCACCGGCTGGCAGGACGCGATGCTCGGCGAGTTCCACGGCCAGCCCGACCCGTCCGGCGCCTACATGACCGCCGCGCAGGACGGCACGCTCACCGCCCGGGTGACCGGGGCGCTCTGGTGGGACCGCGAGCGCGGCGCCGAGCAGATACCGGAGCTCGTGGCGCGGCGCGAGAAGCTGAGCGCCGGCCGGTTCCGTGCGACGTCCGTCAAGATCATGCAGGACGGCGTCGCCGAGAACTTCACGGCCGCCATGACCAGCCCGTACCTGGACGGCTGCGGCTGCGCCACCGCCAACTCCGGGCTGAGCTTCGTCGACCCCGCGGCACTGCTCGGGTACGTGACCGAGCTCGACGCCCTGGACTTCCAGGTCCACTTCCACGCCCTGGGCGACCGGGCCGTCCGGGAGGCCCTGGACGCGGTCGAGGCCGCGGTGGCCGCCAACGGGCGCCGGGGCAACCGCCACCACCTGGCCCACCTCCAGGTCGTCCACCCCGACGACCTGACCCGCTTCGCCGCGCTCGGCGCCATCGCCAACATCCAGCCCCTGTGGGCGGCCCACGAGCCGCAGATGGACGAGCTGACGATCCCGTTCCTGGGTGCGGAGCGCGCCGCCTGGCAGTACCCCTTCGGCGACCTCGTCCGGGCCGGGGCGACGCTCGCGGCGGGCAGCGACTGGCCCGTGAGCAGCCCCGACCCGATCCAGGGCATCCACGTGGCCGTGAACCGCCGGGACCCGGAGTCCGCCGACGCGCCGGTCTTCTACCCCGAGCAGCGGCTCGACCTCGCGACCGCGCTGGCCGCCTACACCGCCGGCACCGCCCATGTGAACGGCCACGACGACGCGGGCAGCCTGCGCGCCGGGAACCTCGCCGACCTCGTGGTCCTGGACCGCGACATCCTCACGGCCCCGCCGGAGGAGATCGGCGAGGCCCGGGTGGAGCGGACCTACGTCGGCGGCAGGCTCGTGCACGCGAGCTGACCGGGCCCGGGGTCAGCCGTGCTGCCGCACCGAGGAGGCGCGTACGTCGAGGCGGGTCGTGACGAGCGTCCCGGCCGGCTCCCGGCCGCCCTGCTCCAGGACCCTCACCAGGTGCTCGATGCCCGCCTCCGCGATCGCCTCGGGCCGCAGGCTCAGGGTGGTCACGGGCGGCTCCGTGTGCTCGGCCGTGACGTCCTCGCTCACGCAGGCGAGGAGCAGATCGCCGGGTACGGCGTAGCCGTGGCGGCGGGCCGCCGCCAGGACGAGGGGCGGGCTCGCCTCGGCGACGACGAGGAGAGCGTCCGGCCGGTCCGCGCCGGCCGGTCCGCCTCCGCCGTCGCGCCGGTCGCCCTCCGGGCCTCCCGCCAGGGCGGTCTCGACGGCGCGGACCACCGGTCCGTTGCCGGCCTCCGCGACCCGTACGGCCCGCTCCGGCAGGCCGTGCTCCGCGCACCACTGCCGGTGGGCGGCGAAGACCTCGGTGTGGAAGCGGGTGGTGCTGTCGGGCACGACGAGGACGGGCCTGCGGGCGCCCTGCGCGTGGAAGTGGTCCAGCGCGGAGCGCACGGCGGCCTCGGTGTCGACGTCCACCCAGTACGCGCCGGGCCGCCCCTCCACGGAGCGGTCGCTGAAGACGGGGATCCCGGCGGCGAGCACGTCGTCGACGATCCGGTCGTCGGCATCGGGGTCGGTCACGACGACGGCGTCGAGCGGCAGGTCGGCCCACTCGCTCTGCAGGGATCCGGCGGGCAGCAGGACCATGGCGTAGCCGCGTCGCAGCGCGGTCGCCGCCGTGGCACCGGTCAGCCGGGCGAAGTACGGCGACTCCAGGAAGACCGAGCGGGCGTCGACCGACTCCCCCACCACGTATCCGATCAACCTGGCTCTGCCCGCGCGTAGTTGACGCGCGGTGGCATTGGGCCGGTAGCCCATTCTGCGCGCGGTCTCGCGGGCCTTCTCCCGTACGGCGGGAGAGAGCCTTCCGGTGTCGTTGAGAGCCGCCGAGACGGTCGTCTTGGACAGGCCCGCCTCGCGGGCGACGTCGACGAGGCGGACGCGCGGGGTGGGTGAAGAGGGCTGCCCGCCGTGCCGTGATCCAGTGGTCATGGAGCGATGGTGCCACCCTCCTGACCTTTGCAAAACCGTTCCCGCAGGACCTTGTGCGGGAACGTTCCCGCACTAATACTCGCTCCAACCCCCCAGCGCCCGTCACTACACCCGTAAAGGGGTGGGTCTGCATGCGCATGCCGAGAACCATCGCGCTCCTCACCTGTACCGCCGCCCTCGCGGCCACGACCGCCGCCTGCTCCGGCGCCACCAAGCCCCAGGCCGCCGCCGGCGGCGGGGCCGGCTACGACGTCAGCCCGACCTCGCCGCCCGCGAAGGGCACCCTGGACTCGTTCACCTGGTCCCTGTACGCCGAGCCGTACACGCTCGACTACGCCCTCGCGTACGACTACCCGCCGAACACCGTGCTCGCCAACGTGTGCGAGCAGCTGTTCCGGGTCACGCCCGACATGAAGATCGAGCCCGGTCTCGCGGTCAAGTACGAGCAGCCCGATCCGCGCACGCTGATCTACACCCTCCGCTCGGGGGTGAAGTTCCACGACGGCACGACGATGACCGCCGACGACGTCGTGGCCTCCCTCAAGCGCCAGATGGACCCGAAGACCGGCTCGCCCTGGGGCTCGGTGTTCAAGACCGTCGACTCCATCGAGAAGACCGGCCCGCTGGAGGTGACCCTCCGCCTCGGCAAGGCCGACGTCCTGCTGCACGAGCTGATGGCCGCCTCCCCCGGCACCATCGAGAGCGCCGCCTACCTGGCCAAGGCCGGCAAGGACTACGGCACCCCCAAGGGCGGCGTGAACTGCACCGGCCCCTTCGCCCTCGACTCCTGGGACCAGGGCTCGGGCATCACCCTCAAGAAGCACGCCGCCTACTGGGACACGAAGCTCGCCCCCAAGTCGGACTCCGTGAAGTTCACCTTCATCGAGGACCCGGCGGCCCGCTCCAACGCCTTCAAGTCCGGCACCGCCGACGGCGGCTACATGGTGCCCTCGTCCTCGCTCGGGCAGCTGCGGTCCAGCGGCAAGGGCACGGTCCTCTTCGGTCCCAACACCGGCGCCTCGAACCTCGCCGTCCTCGACTTCCACGGCCCCCTCGGCAACCTCAAGGTCCGTCAGGCCCTCTCCATGGCCCTCGACCGGAAGAACATCATCAAGGCCGCGGCCGGCGGCGTCGGCGTCCCCGCGAAGGCCCCCGCCGCGCGCGGCGCCTGGGCCCTGGCCCCGGAGAAGACCCCCGAGCTCTACGACACGCTGCCCGAGCCCGTGTACGACGTCGACGCGGCGAGGAAGCTCGTCCAGGACGCCGGGGCGAACGGCCGCACGATCACCCTGGTCACCAGCACGCTCGCGCCCGAGATCAGCGTCGTCGCCAACGCCGTGCAGGCGGCCGGCCGGCAGATCGGCCTCGACGTCAAGCTGAAGTCCGTCGCACCCGAGGCCTACAGCAGCATCTTCGTCGACCCCGACGCGCGCGCCGGGCTCGACCTGGTCATCACCAGCGGGTACGACAACACCCCCGACCCGCTGGAGTTCTACCAGTACCTCCGCACCGGGGACTTCGGGAACTACGGCAACTGGTCGAACGCCGAGTACGACGTCGCCTTCGACCGCGCCAACTCGGAGCCCGACGCGGCCAAGCGCGCCGTGAGGACCGCCGAGCTGCAGAAGATCGCGCTGCGCGAGCTGCCGATCATCCCCGTGTACGAGGCGCCCTACTCGGTCTTCCTCGGCAAGCGCATCACCGGCGCCCCCACCGGGATCGCCCAGCTGTACTACCCGTGGGCCGCGACGATCGGGGCCGCGAAGTAATGACCCGATACCTCGTCGGCCGGCTCCTCGGGCTGGTGGCGGTGCTGTTCGTGACCTCTCTCGTGGTCTTCGGCGCCATCCATCTGGCCCCCGGCGACCCGGTGACCTTCCTGCTCCACGGCCGCCCCGCGACGCCCGAGGCCGTGGCGGCCCTGCGCACCGAGCACCACCTGGACGACCCGCTGGCCGTCCAGTACGCGAAGTGGCTCGGCGGCGTCCTCACCGGCGACTTCGGCACCTCCGCCCAGTTCCACCAGGACGTGGCCGATCTCATCGGCTCCCGGCTCCCCGGCACGGCCCTGCTCGTCGCGTACGCGGCGCTGCTCGTCGCCCTCATCGGCGTGGGCTCCGGGATCCTCGCCGCGCTGCGCCCCGGTGCGCTGGACCGGACGGTCCTCATCGGCACCGGCGTCGCCACGGCGACCCCGTCCTTCGTGACCGCGATCGCGCTCGTGTCGCTGTTCTCGGTGCAGCTGGGCTGGTTCCCCGGCCCCGGCGGCACCCCGGTCGGCCTCTCGCAGCAGCTCCACCACCTGACCCTGCCGGCCTTCGCCCTCGCCCTGACCTTCGCGGGACTGCTCGCCCGGGTCACCCGCTCGGCCATGCTCGACGAACTCGGCCGGGAACATGTCGAGGTGGCGCGCGCCCGCGGCGTCGCGGGCCGGACCGTGGTCCGCCGGCACGTCCTGCGCAACGCCCTCGGGCCGGTCGTCACCGTCGGCGGCACGATGCTCGCCGGTCTCCTCATCAGCACCTCGATCGTCGAGACGGCCTTCGACGTGCCCGGCCTCGGCTCCCTGCTCGTGGCGTCGGTGTCGGCCCAGGACTTCGCGGTCGTGCAGGCGATCACCCTGCTCAGCGTGGCCGCCTTCGTCCTCGTGAACCTCCTCGTCGACCTGCTCGCGCCCCTCATCGACCCCCGGCTGTCGCTCCACGGGGAAGGCTCCTCATGACCACCACCACCTCCACGGTGCCGTACCGCAGGCCCGGCCTCCGCCGGCTGCGCGTCCTCGGCCAGGGCCCCCTCTTCACCGTCTCGGTCGCGGTGCTCGTCGCCCTCGTCCTGGTCGCCGTGCTCGCCCCTGTGCTCGCCCCGTACGACCCTGAGGTCCTCGACCTCTCGTCGAGCCTCGTCGGGACCGGCGCCGACCATCTGCTCGGCACCGACCAGTCCGGGCGCGACGTCCTCTCCCGGCTGCTGTACGGCGCCCGCACCGGTCTCCTCGGACCGCTGCTCGTCGTCGCCGTCTCCACCCTCCTCGGCACCCTCATCGGCGTCGTGGCGGCCTGGCGGGGCGGCTGGGCGGACACGATCCTGTCCCGTTCCATGGACATGGTCTTCGCCATACCGGGGCTGCTCCTCGCCATCCTGCTCGTGACCGTCGTCGGCTCCGGGATGACCGCGCCGGTGATCGCCATGGCCGTGGCGTACACCCCGTACGTGGGCCGTCTGGTGCGCGGCATCGCGCGCCAGGAGAAGGCCCGCCCGTACATCGAGGCCTACCGGGTGCAGGGCTGGTCCGGCTGGACCGTCTGCCTGCGTCACCTGCTGCCGAACATCGCCCCGACGGTCTTCGCCCAGTCCGCGATGAACTTCGGGTACGCGCTGATGGACCTCGCGGCGCTGTCCTACCTCGGCTTCGGTGTGCAGCCGCCGACCGCCGACTGGGGCGCCATGATCAACGAAGGCCAGTCGGCCGTCCAGCAGGGGGCGATGCTGCCCGCCCTCGCGCCCTCCGCGTGCATCGTGCTCGCCGTGGTGGCGTTCGGCATCGTCGGCGAGGGGCTCGCCGACCGGATCGCGAAGCGTGAGCGGTGAACGGCATGAACGAACACGGCGGCACGACCCGCCACAGCGGCCCGGCCCCTGTCCTGGAGATCGACGGCCTCGACGTCCGGCTCCCCGAGGGCCGCGCCGGACGGCCGATCCTGGACGGCGTCAGCCTGCGCGTCGGAGCCGGGGAGAGCGTCGGCCTGGTCGGCGAGTCCGGCTCCGGCAAGTCGGTGGCCTGCCGCAGCGTCCTCGGGCTGCTGCCCGGCGGCGCCCGCACCACCGGCGAGGTCCGCGTCGCCGGCCGGGACGTCCTCTCCATGAACCGCACCGAACTGGCCACGCTGCGCGCCCGGCAGGTCTCCATGGTCTTCCAGGACCCGCGAGCCTCCGTCAACCCGCTCCGCCGCGTCGGCGACTTCCTCACCGAGGGCCTGCGCGCGGCCGGCACGCCGCCCGCGGTGGCGACCGCGCGGGCCCTGGAGCTGCTCGAAGCGGTCGGCATCCGCGACCCGAAGGGCGCCCTGCGCCGCCGGCCGCACGAGTTCTCCGGCGGCATGCTCCAGCGCGTGGTCATCGCCGCGGCCCTCGCCTCCGAGCCCGAGCTGATCGTCGCCGACGAGCCGACGACCGCCCTCGACGTCACGACCCAGGCGGAGATCATCCGGATCCTGACCCGCCTGCGGGCCGAGCACGGTACGGGCATGCTCTTCGTCACCCACGACCTCGAACTGGCCGCCGCCGTCTGCGACCGCGTGTACGTCATGTACGCGGGCCGGATCGTGGAGACGCGCGGCACGGACGAGCTCTTCGACCGGCCCCGCCACCCGTACACGGCGGGCCTGCTCGGCTGCACGCCGAGCATCGAGCCGGGCGCCCCCGCGCCCCGGCCCATCCCGGGACGGCCCGTCTCCCTGGCCGAGACGCCGCCGGGCTGCGCCTTCGCCGCGCGCTGCGCCCACGCCGTGCCGCGCTGCTCCCAGGAGAAGCCGGTCCTCGCCCGGCACGGCGACGGACTCGCCGCCTGCCACCGCGCCGACGAAGGGATCAAGCTGTGACCGTCTCCGCCTCCGCCGCCACGAAGGCACCGGCCACCGAGGGCCTCGTCGTCGAGGGCCTGCGGAAGCAGTACGGCGACCACACCGCCGTCGACGGGGTGTCCTTCACCCTGGCACCCGGCTCCTCCCTCGCGATCGTCGGCGAGTCCGGCAGCGGCAAGACCACCACGGTCCGGATGCTCGTCGGTCTGGAACGCCCGGACGACGGCACCGTCCGCCTGGACGGCCGGGACCGCTCCGCGCGGCCCCGGGGCCGGGCGGAGCGCCTCGCCAGGGCCCGCGAGATCCAGATGGTCTTCCAGGACCCGTACCTCTCGCTCGACCCCCGGATCAGCGTCTCCGGCTGCCTGGACGAGGTCCTCCGCCTCCACACCGGGCTCGACGGGACCGCCCGCGCCGCCCGGGTCTCCGAGCTCCTCGACCAGGTCGGCCTCGGCAGCCGCGAGGCCTCGGCGCTGCCCCGCGGGCTCTCCGGCGGGCAGCGGCAGCGCGTCGCGATCGCCCGCGCCCTCGCCGTGCAGCCCCGGGTCCTCGTCCTCGACGAGGCGGTCGCCGCGCTCGACGTGTCGATCCAGGCGCAGATCCTCGAACTCCTCGGCACGATCCGCCGCGACTCGGGCATCGGCTACCTGTTCGTCACCCACGACCTGGCCGTGGTGCGGCACATCGCGGACGAGGTGATGGTCCTCAAGTCCGGCCAGGTCGTGGAGGCCGGCTCGACCGCGCGGGTCCTGGGGTCCCCGGAGCATCCCTACACCCGGCTCCTCCTGGACTCCGTACCCCGGCGCGGCGGCTTCGCGACGACCGGCTGATCGGCTGAACCGGCTGGGGCGGGCCTGATCGAGGGGTCAGGCCCGCAGCCGGCGGAGGACGGAACCCATCGCCCGTTCCACGGCGGCCCGGGAGGCGTCGGTCGGGTCGGTGAGCTCGAAGCTGTGGCGCCCCAGCGGCACGTCGACGAGGTCGACCTCCACCCCGTTCTCCGCGGCGGCGTCCAGGAAGTCCTGGACGGTCGCCGCGAAGGCGGGGTGTTCGCGTCCGGCCCGGGTGAGAACGACGGGTAAGGCGCCCGACTCCGGGCCGAGGGCGTCGACCGGACGGAAGCGGTCCTCCACCCCGCCCCAGCCGGGCAGCGGCGCGAAGGCGGGGTAGTTCGCCGCCAGGCACCGGAGCCACGGCGGGGGCGCGGCGAGCCAGTCCGCCGCGAGCAGCCCGCCGGTGGAGAAGAACCAGAGGGCAATGCGGTCCTCGTCCACGCGCGGGTCGGCGCGGACGAGTGCGACGGCCTCGGCGAGGTCCTCGGCGGCCCGCGGACAGTCGGCGAGGCCGTGGAGCCGGTGGTCCAGGGTCACGCCGACGACACCGAGGCTCGCCGCGTAGCGGCCGTATCCGAGGAAGAACGGCGTGTCACGCGGGGTGGGCCGCTGGTCGGGGGCGACCGGTCCGCCGTGGACGAAGACCACAGCCGGCAGGGGACGGCCTTCGGGGTCGTCGGCTCCCGGCAGGTGGAGGTCGATCCGCCCCCGCCGTTCGCGCGGGGCGTCGGGGACGTCGAGGAGGAAGGGCAGGAGGTACGTCGGGACTCCGGGGGCGGGGGCGTGCTCGTCGGCTCGTACGTGGGCGCTCCCGTCGGCTCCCCCGTCGGCGCTCCCGTCGGCTCCCCCGTCGGCTCCCCCGTCGGCGCGCTCGTCGGCGCGCTCGTCGGCGCGCTCGTCGGCGCGCTCGGGAACGGGCTCGGGAACGGGCTCGGGCGCTTTCACCCGGTGGCCCTCGCCCGTCGCCGCGCGCAGCAGCGTCGTCGCGAGCTCCCCCGGGACAGAGAGCATCGGCCAGTGTCCGGTGGCCAGTTCGAGGAAGCTCACCCTGGCGTCGGCGAGTGCCCGGAACTGCGGCGGGCCCGACTCCACCAGCATCTCGACCAGGTCGATGCTCGATCCGTTGCCGGTGCACAGGATGCCCGTGACCGGCAGGGCGGAGGCCGCGCCGGTCAGGCTCAGGGGCCGCGTGAGCGTGCCGCGCGGCTGCGGGACGGCGAGCCGCGCCAGGCGGTCCAGGGCTTCGGCGGGCACGCCGTCGGTACTGCCCCAGCGCTGCCAGGTGCCGGGCACCGGTGGCGGCACGGGCCCGCCGTCCCCGGCCGGCCCGGTCGGGTCGGCCAGCAGCGCCCGGACCTCCGGGTCGGGTACGGAGCGCACGGCCGCCTCCCCGTCCTGCGGGAGCGCCGTGTCGAGGGCGACGATCCGGGTCACCCGCTCCGGCCGCCGGTCGGCGGCGCCGAGGACCGGATGGAGGCCGTAGCCGTGCCCGACGAGGACGACGTCGGTGGCGGTGATCCCGTCGACGACCCGCACCAGGTCCGCCACGTGCGTCTCCAGATCCGTACCGGAGTCGGCTTCGTCACTCCGGTCGCCCATGCCCGTGAGCGTCACCGGGTACGCCTCCGCGCCCGCCCCGCGGAGCCCGAGGGCCGTCTCCTCCCACAGCCGGCCCTCGGTGAAGGGGCCGGACACCAGCACGAACGCCGTCATGATCGTCTCCTCGTGACTCCTGGGCGATGCGTCGCGGCCACGCTAGGAACTCCCCTCGGGGGAGATTCAAGGCGGGCCGGCCCGGGTCTGCCACGACCCGCCCCCGGGCACCCGGCGGCATCACCGGCATAGGGTTCGACCCGTGCCGTACGACGACGGGTTGTGGAGCATCGGGGAACTCGCCGAGCGGGCGGGGACCACCGTGAAGACCGTGCGTTTCTACTCCGACCGCGGGCTGCTCCCCGAGGCGGGGCGCAGCTCCGGCGGGCACCGGCGCTACGGGCCCGGGGCGCTCGAACGGCTGCGGCTCATCCGTTCGCTGCGCGCCCTCGACCTGCCGGTGCCGGAGGTCGAGCGGGTGCTCGACCGGGACGATGCCCTGGGCGAGGCCCTGGAGGAGGTGGTCTCGGGGCAGTTGCGCGCGGTGGACTCCCGACTCGCCGCGCTGCGCTGGCGCGAGGCGTCCCTGCTGCTGCTCAGGGACTGCCCGTCCGGGGAGCGCGCCGAGCGGCTGCGGCTGGTCGGTGCCGTGGCCGCGCCGCCCGGCACGGCCGCCCTGACTCGGTTCTGGCGGCGGACGCTGCCGGTGCGGCTGCCGGCCCGGACCGTGGCGACGGTCCTCGGCTCGGTGGTGCCGGAGCCGCCCCGGGACCCGAGCCCCGCGCAGGTGCTGGCCTTCGCCCGGCTGCACGAGCTGGTCACCGATCCGCGCCTCGACCGGCCGGAGTTCCGGCCGGCGCCGCCGCTGCCGGACGGCGAGTACCGGCCGGAGGTCCTGTACGAGGGGCTGGCCGAGGCGTACGCGCTGGCGTCCTCCCAGGAGCGCGCGGGCCGGCTCCCGGGGGACGGCGGGGCGCTGGACTGCTTCGTCGCCGCCTATGCCCGCGCGAGCGGCGTACGGGACACCCCGGCCTTCCGCCGCCGTCTTGTCGGCCTGCTCGCGCGGAGCAGCGGTCCTGTGATCCACCGCTACTGGAAGCTCGCCACCGGTCTCTTCGCCCCGGGCGAGCCGGTCCTCGGCGCCCTCCACCATCACCTCTCCACCGCCCTGCACGCCGAGGTCGAGGACCGGACCGTCTGAAGGCCTCCGTTCCACATCGTGGGCTTCCGCTGTCCACGAACCGGGCGGCCGGGTGGCGGATCTCGCCAGGCTCCCACCGTCGCCGCAGGTCAGAGGCGTACGGAGGGATCGTCACGTGGCGCAATACTGCGGCAACACCACCCGGGCCGGTCCCCCGCTACGTTCCGTGCCATGCCAGCCGAACCCGCCTCCGCCGCCCTCCCGCTCGCCGCCGCCCGCCGTCGGCTCCTGCGGGCGGACCGGGCTCGGCAGCTCGCCGACCTGCTGCGCCACCAGATCCTGGCGGGCGGCTTCCCCGACGGGGTCCTGCCGCTTGAGGACGCGCTCGCCGCCGACTTCCGGGCGAGCAGGAACACCGTCCGGCAGGCCCTGGACCTGCTGCGCGGAGAGCAGATCGTCGCCCGGCAGCCGGGGGTCGGCACGGTGGTCGTGTGCGAGAAGTTCCCGCACGGCCTGGAGCGCCTCCAGGGACTCGCCGAGACCCTGCACGAGCACGGCAGGGTCACCAACGAGGTCCGCACGGTCGGCCCGGTCGCGGCGCCGGGTCCGGTGGCCCACCGGCTCGGCCTGCCCGAGCACTCGGACGTGCTCTGCGTCGAGCGGCTGCGCCGGCTGAACGGACTGCCGCTCTCCCTGGACCTGTCCTACCTGCCGATGGACATCGGCGGCGAACTGCTGGGCTGCGACCTGGAGAACACGGATGTGTTCCGGCTCCTGGAGCAGCTGACGGGCGGGCCGTTGGGGCACGCCGAGATCACCCTGGAGGCAGTCAACGCCGACGCCCATTCGGCGGCGGTGCTCCAGGCCCCGCGCGGGGCGGCCGTCCTGATGCTGGAGCGGCTCACCCACCTGCCCGACGGGCGGCCGGTGGACCTGGAGTTCATCCGCTTCCGCGGCGACCGCATCACCATGAGCGGCGTCCTCCGCCGCTCGCTCTGACCCGCGCTCGACGCCCGTGACTCCCCTTGTCGTACGCCCTTTGCCGTACGCCCTTCACCGAACCTCCCTCTGCCCTGCTTCCCCTTCCCGTACCCCCCTTCCTGGAGACAGCCGTGCCCCTCGTCCCCCAGCGCGCCGACGTGCCCGTGACCATCGACGAGTCGAAGTGCGTCGACGGCTGCACGCTCTGCGTCGACATGTGTCCGCTCGACTCGCTCGCGATCCGCGAGGACAACGGCAAGGCGTACATGCACGTGGACGAGTGCTGGTACTGCGGCCCGTGCGCCGCCCGCTGTCCCACCGGCGCGGTGACCGTCAACATGCCCTACCTGCTCCGGTGAAAGGCCGAACTCCCATGCACGGCACGAGATCCCTCTCCTTCCTCCCGCTCACCCTTCCGCTCGCTCTCCTGGCGCCGCTGGCCACCGCCTGCGGCGGCTCCGCCGGTGCGGAGGGCGAGGGCGACGCGAAGACGGTCACGGTGACCGTCGGCTACCAGTCGAAGACCATCAACACCGTCACGGCCGGCACGCTGCTGCGCTCCCTCGGCTACTTCGAGGAGGAGCTCGCGGCGCGCGGGAAGCGGGACGGCGTCACCTACCGGGTGGCCTGGCAGGACTACGCGACCGGAGCGCCGATCACGGCGCAGATGACCGCCGGGAAGATCGACATCGGCTCGATGGGCGACTTCCCGCTGCTGATCAACGCGGCGCGCGGTGTCGAGCTCAAGGAGCGGACCCGGCTGGTCTCGGTGACCGGCTACAACCCGCGCGGCGGGCTCAACACCGTGGTGACGGCGCCCGGTTCGCCGCTCCGCTCGCTCACCGACCTGCGCGGGAAGAAGGTGTCCACGAGTGTCGGCTCGGCGGCCGACGGCACCCTCGTCCGGGCACTCCGGCGGGCGGGGATCGACCCGGACAAGGACGTGGAGAAGCTCAACCAGCAGCCCAGTGTGGGTGCTTCGGCCCTGTCGTCGGGGAGTGTCGACGCGCTGTCGCAGTTCGTCGCCTGGCCGGGTCTCCTCGCCTTCCAGGGCAAGGCCACCGCCCTGTACGACGGTGCCGAGCTGAACCTGCCGACGTTCCACGGCGTGACCGTCCGTGAGGGCTTCGCGTCCCGGCGCCCCGGGGTCCTCGACGACTTCCTGAAGGCCCAGCGACGGGCGACGGACGAGCTGAGGGCGCGGCCCGTCGCCGCCGCCGAGTCCGTGGCGAAGGAGACCGGTCTCCCCGCCGAGGTGGTCTACCTCTACAACGGCGCCCAGGGCATCGCCACCTTCGACCCGGCCCTCCGCCCGGAGCTGATCGCCGCGCTGAAGGACGACGTGTCGGTGCTGAAGGACGCCGGTCTGGTGAAGGACGTCGACGTGGACGCGTTCGTCGATCCGGACCCGCTGCGGCGGGCGGTCCGGGACGCCGCGTACCCGAAGGCGGGTGCGTCCCGGCCCGAGCTGTGGCTGAAGGGGCAGAGCGCGACCAGGACGTTCGCGACTCCCGGTGAGCTCCTCAAGGCGATCGGGGCGGCGGGCGGGGGCGACCGGGTGCGGGCGGCGTACGTGCCGGACGCGGTGACCGGGACGCTGTGGTTCGCCGACCGGGCGGTGTGGGTCACGGACGGCGCAGGACCGCGGGCGTTCGTCACCGTCTCTGGGGCCGAGCGGTACGTCTCCGGTCACGCGGGTGCCCGGATCGTCGCGTACGCGGACGTACTGAAGGCGGCGTCGTGACCGGGGGCCGCCGGCTGCTGCGGGTCGCCTCGCTCGCCGCCGCCCTCGGGCTCTGGCAGCTGCTGACGGCCCTGGACGTCACCCTGTGGCTGCGGTTCGAGCAGTTCCCCACGGTCGGGGAGGTGGCCTCCGCGCTCGCCGGCCGGCTCGGGACCGACGTGTACTGGCAGGACCTCGGCCACAGCCTGCGCCGGATCGTGGTGGGCTTCCTCCTCGCCGCGCTGTGCGGCGTGGCGGCCGGGACGGCCGTCGCCCGGTCCCGGTGGGCCGCCGACCTGCTCGGTCCGCTGGTGGAGGTGGCCCGGCCGGTGCCGGCCATCGCCCTGGTGCCGGTGGCGATCCTGCTGCTGCCCACCACCGAGCAGGGCATCGTCTTCATCACCTTCACCGCGGCGTTCTTCCCCGTCCTCGTGTCGACCCGGCACGCGGTGGCCGCGCTCGGCCCGGTGTGGGAGGAGGCCGTGCTCACCATGGGCGGCGGCCGGCTCCGGGTGCTGCTCTCCGTGGTGCTGCCCGGCTCCCTGCCGGGGATCTTCGGCGGTCTCTCGGTCGGCATCGGCGTCTCGTGGATCTGTGTGATCTCGGCGGAGATGATCTCCGGCGAGTACGGAGTGGGCTACCGCACCTGGCAGGACTACACGGTCGTCGACTACCCGGGGGTGTTCGTCGGGATGGCCACCATCGGCGTCCTCGGCTGGCTCACCTCCACCGCGGTCGAGGTGCTCGGCCGCCGCGTCACCGCCTGGCTCCCGCGCCCGGCCGCACGCGGCCCGGCCGGTCCCGTCCGCGCGCGGGGCGGCTCCGTCTCTGCCGCCTCGGCCTTCCGGCGTACCCCCGCCGCCTCGCCCTCACCCGCCCCCTCGGGGGAGAAGGAGCCGGTGTCATGAGCGCCGTCAGCCCGTCCACCGAAGCGCGTACGAAGCCGCTCGGCGGTACGAACCCGTCCGCCGGCGCCGAACTCGCCCTGCACGGTGTGCGGCTCGGCCACCCCGGCGGCGTGGCGGTGGCCGCGCCCGCCGGGCTGCGGATCCCACCCGGTGAGCTGCTGACCGTCGTCGGTCCCTCCGGCTGCGGGAAGACGACGCTGCTGCGCACCCTCGCCGGGCTGCTGCCCCCGCTCGCCGGGCGGGTCACGCAGGACGGGGAGCCGATCGTCGGGCCCGGCGCGGACCGGGCCCTGGTCTTCCAGCACGACGCGCTGCTGCCGTGGCGCTCGGTCCGCGCCAACGTGGAGCTGCCGCTGGCGATCCGCCGGGTACCCCGGGCCGAGCGCCGGCCCGCTGCGGAGGAGTGGCTGGAGCGGGTCGGGCTCGCCGGGCACGCGCAGAAGCTGCCGCACCAGCTGTCCGGCGGGCAGCGGCAGCGCGTGCAGCTGGCCCGCGCGCTGGCAGGCCGTCCCCGCGCGGTCCTGATGGACGAGCCGTTCGGCGCGCTCGACGCTCACACGCGTGCCGGGATGCAGGACCTGCTCGTGGAGATCCTGCGCGGCACGGGCGCGACCGTCGTCTTCGTCACGCACGACGTGGACGAGGCCCTCCATCTGGGCGACCGGGTCGTCCTGTTCGCGTCCGGGGAGGTCCTTGACGTGCCGCACCCGCGGTCGCGGGACGCCCGCCAGGCGCCGGCCACGGCCGCGCTGCGCCGCCGCGTCCTCGACTCCCTCTGAACAGTCCCTCCGAAAGGCATCCCGTGAGCACCCCCTCGGCCGCCCCGGCCCCCGCAGCCCACTCCCTCGCAGCCCACTCCCTCGCCGTCCCCTCCCTCGCCGACGCGACCGAGCTCTCCTGCGACGTGCTCGTCGTCGGCGGCGGCACCGCCGGCACCATGGCCGCGCTGACGGCCGCCGAGCGCGGTGCGAACGTCCTGCTCCTGGAGAAGGCGCACGTCCGGCACTCGGGCGCCCTGGCCATGGGCATGGACGGGGTCAACAACGCGGTCGTCCCGGGCCGGGCCGAACCCGACGACTACGTCGCCGAGATCACCCGCGCCAACGACGGTCTCGTCGACCAGTCCACGGTCCGGCAGACCGCGACCCGCGGCTTCGCGATGGTCCGGCGGCTGGAGTCGTACGGGGTGAAGTTCGAGAAGGACGAGCACGGCGAGTACGCGGTCCGCCAGGTGCACCGGTCCGGCTCGTACGTGCTGCCGATGCCGGAGGGCAAGGACGTCAAGAAGGTCCTCTACCGGCAGCTGCGGCGCCGGGAGATGCGGGAGCGGATCAGGATCGAGAACCGGGTGATGCCGGTCCGGGTGCTCACCCACCCCGACGACGGCCGGGCCGTCGGCGTCGCCGGATTCCACACCCGTACGGGGGAGTTCGTCACGGTCCGGGCCGGTGCGGTGATCCTCGCCACCGGACCCTGCGGCCGGCTCGGGCTGCCCGCCTCCGGCTACCTGTACGGGACGTACGAGAACCCGACGAACGCGGGCGACGGCTACGCGATGGCGTACCACGCGGGAGCCGCGCTCACCGGGATCGAGTGCTTCCAGATCAACCCGCTGATCAAGGACTACAACGGCCCGGCCTGCGCCTACGTCGCCAACCCGTTCGGCGGGTACCAGGTGAACCGGCACGGTGAGCGGTTCGTGGAGTCGGACTACTGGTCGGGGCAGATGATGGCCGAGTTCGCGACCGAACTCGCCTCCGACCGGGGCCCGGTGTACCTCAAGATGAGCCATCTGCCGGAGGAGACCATCGGCGCCGTCGAGTCGATCCTGCACACCACGGAGCGGCCGACCCGGGGCACCTTCCACGAGGGACGGGGGCATGACTACCGCACGCACGACGTCGAGATGCACATCTCGGAGATCGGCCTGTGCGGCGGCCATTCGGCCTCGGGGGTACGGGTGGACGCCCACGCCCGCACGACGGTCCCCCGGCTGTACGCGGCCGGCGACCTGGCCTGCGTACCGCACAACTACATGATCGGCGCCTTCGTCTACGGCGATCTGGCGGGCGAGGACGCGGCGGGGTACAAGGCCTACGAAGGGGAGCTTCCGGCGGACCAGTTGGCCGCCGCGCACGAGCTCGTCTACCGGCCGCTGCGGAACCCGGGGGGTCCGCCGCAGCCCCAAGTCGAGTACAAGCTGCGGAGGTTCGTCAACGACTACGTGGCGCCGCCGAAGACCGGGGCGAAGCTGTCCCTCGCGGTGGAGGCGTTCACCCGGATGTCGGACGAGATCGCCGGCATGGGAGCGCGCACCGCGCACGAGCTGATGCGGTGCGCGGAGGTGAGCTTCATCCGGGACTGCGCCGAGATGGCGGCGCGGGCGTCGCTGGCCAGGACGGAGTCGCGGTGGGGGCTCTACCACGAGCGGCTCGACCATCCGGAGCGGGACGACCAGGGCTGGCTGCACCACCTCGACCTTCGCAAGTCCCCTTCCGGGGCGATGGAGTTCACGGCGCGGCCGGTCGAGCCGTACGTGGTGCCGGTGGCGGAGTTCGCGCCGCCGGCGGGTCCCGAGCGGCCGCTGGGCGAGGTCGAGCTCGTGCCGGTGGCGACGGCCGGCTCCCGGGACGGGGCGCCGACGGCCCGCCGGGCGGCGGCCGAAGCGGCGGAGCCTGAGCCCGGGGCGCCGGACTCGGCCGGGACCGACCGGGCGGAGGCCGCCCCCTCCCCCGCACCCCGTCTCCGCCTGCTGCGGCTCCTCGCTCTCGTCGAGGAGTCCCCCGACCTCGCGGCGCTCCGGCCCTACCTCGACGACAGCGACCCGGCGGTCCGGGCCGCCGCCGTCACCGCGCTCGGGGAGACCGCCCCGGCCGGGACGGGACCGGCGCTCGCGGCCCACCTCGGCGACGCGGAGCCGCGGGTGCGGGCCGCCGCCGCGGCCGCGCTGCGCGAGCTGGTCGAGGTCCTGCCCGCCGAACCGCAGCTCGCCGAGGGGCTGCGGGAGGCGCTCGCCGTGCCCGACCCGGCGGTGCGCGCGGCGGCGCTGGACGTCCTGCGGGCCCTGCGGCTCGGTGACGCCGCCCTGTACGCGGCCTCGCTCGCCGACGCCGGAGTCGAGGTCCGTATCCAGGCCGTCCGGGCCCTGGTGTCCGTGGACGCGGTGGAGGAGCTCGCGGGGGCCGCCGCCGATCCGGCCCGTGAGGTGCGGGTCGCGGTGGCCCGTGGTCTCGCCGTCGTGCGCGCCCCCGCCCCGAAGCCGCTCGACCCCCTGCTCGACGATCCCGATCCGTTGGTCAGGGGAGCCGCGCTGGCCGCCCTGGCGGGCACGGGCTGCCCGCCGGAGTACGCGGCGTCCGCGGTGGCGGCGCTGGCCGACGCCGCCTGGCAGGTCCGGGCCGGTGCGGCGACGGCGCTGCGGGCCGCGCCGCCCGGGGCGGCGGTTCCCGCGCTCGCCGGAGCCCTCGCCGACGCGAACGCCGACGTCCGCAAGGCCGCCGTCCTCTCCCTGCTCCCGCACGGTGCCGACCCGGCGGCCCGGACCGCGCTCGCCGCGGCGGCGGACGACCCCGACGCGGACGTCCGCGCGTACGCGTCCCGCGTGACGCGCAGGGGGTGATCGGCGGCACTCGGGTGAACGGACGCATGCGGGGCCACCGGACGGGGAAGGGGCGCGGGGTGGTGTCGGGCGACCCGCTGTGGACGGTGGACCGAGGAGATGGTGAGGGTGGCGGTGAGCGCGGAGGCAATGGGCGCGCCGTGCTGGCTGAGTCTGGCCGCGCGCGATCTCGACGCGGCGGTGCGGTTCTACGGGGCGGTGCTGGGCTGGACGTTCCGCCGGGGCGCACTCGGTGACGCGTTCGCGGTGGGCGAGCGCGACGGGGTGCCGGTGGCCGGGATCGCGGCGGTGGCCTCGGAGATGGCGGTGCCGGTGGCCTGGACGCCGTTCTTCGCGGTGGACGACGCCGACGCGGCGGTGGCGCGGATCCGGGAGCGCGGCGGCACGGTCGGCGTGGGCCCGGTCGCCTTCCCGCCCCGGGGGCGGGCGGCGCTCGCGACGGACCAGGAGGGCGCCGCGTTCGCCGTGTGGGAGGGGCGGCTGATCTCGCGCTGGCGCGTGGGCGAGCGGACGGCGCCGGCCTGGCTGGAGCTGCACACGCGGGACGCGTTCGACGCGGCCGTGTTCTACGGCGGGGTGCTCGGCTGGGCGGACGGGAGCCCGTCCGGCTGCGAGGTCTCGTACGAGCGTGACCAGGTCGTCCTGCGCTGGCACGGCGAGGCCGTCGCCCGGCTGAACAGCGGCCCGGTCGAGTCCGCCTCGCCCCGTCCGCAGCTGCGTCCGCGCTGGCTCGTACGGTTCCGGGTGCCGGATCTGGAGGCGGCGACGGCCGCCGTCGTGAAGCACGGCGGGACGGTCGTGCCGGGCGGCGAGTGGGGCGGGGTGCGCGCCCCGAAGGGCGCCGAGGACCATCGCGTGGTCGTACGGGACCCGGACGGCGCGCTGTTCACGCTGGACGCGCCGACGGAGGAGGACACGTCCGAGGACCCCGACGGTCACGGCTGAGTGACCGTCGGGGTCTGCGGCGGCTCGTCTGCCGATGGCCGGTTACGGGGCCGCGGCGGGGCGGCGCGCCCCGGCATCGGCCTCCGGATCGGCAGCGACGACACCGGACGCGCCGCCCGAGCCTGCCGACGGGGCCTTGGCCGGGATGAGGGCGGCGACCACCGCGGCCACGAGGCCGACCCCTGCGCCGATGAGCATGGCGGCGCGGAAGCCGTCCTCGGAGGGCAGCGCGTGCCCGCCGAGCGTGGTGGTCATCTGGGCGAGGACGACGCCGATGACGGCGGCCGAGACGGATGTGCCGATGGAGCGCATCAGGGTGTTGAAGCTGTTGGCCGAGGCCGTCTCCTCCTGCGGGACCGCGCCCATGATGAGCGCGGGCATCGCCCCGTAGGCGAGACCCACCCCGGTGTTGCAGATGAGCGTCACGACGAGCAGGCCCCAGGTGGAGCCCATCAGCGCGAGGGAGGAGGCGTATCCGGCGGAGATGACCAGGGCGCCGACGGAGAGGGTGACCTTGGGGCCGCGGGCGGCCGACAGCTTGGCGCCGAGCGGGGCCAGGGCCATCATCATCAGGCCCGCCGGGGCCATCCAGAGACCCATCGCCATCATCGACTGGCCGAGGCCGTAGCCGGTGGCCTCGGGCAGCTGGAGCAGCTGCGGGACGACCAGGGACTGCGCGTACATGGCGAAGCCGACGAGGACCGAGGCCGCGTTCGTCAGCAGGACCACGGGGCGGGCGGTGACCCGCAGGTCGACGAGCGGTTCCGGGGTCCGCAGCTCCCACGCGCCCCAGGCGAGCAGGACGACGGCCGAGCCGGCGAAGAGGCCGAGGGTGGTGCCGCTGCCCCAGCCCCAGGTCGCGCCCTTGGAGACGGCGAGCAGCAGGGCGACGAGGCCGGCGCCGAGGCCGAGGGCGCCGGGCACGTCGAACCGGCCGGGGGCGGGGTTGCGCGGTCCCGCGGGCACGACGCGCCAGATCAGGAGGCCGGCGAGGAGGCTGAAGGCTGCGGCGACCCAGAAGAGCACGCGCCAGCTGGCGTTCTCGGCGACGGCTGCGGAGAAGGGCAGGCCGAGGGCTCCGCCGACGCCCATGGAGGCGCTCATCAGCGCGATGGAGCCGCCGAGCTTCTCGGGCGGCAGGACGTCCCGGAGGAGGCTGATGCCGACGGGGACGACGCCCATGCCGAGGCCCTGGAGACCACGTCCGACGATCATCGGTACGACGGAGGAGGCGAGAGCGCAGACGACGGAGCCGGCGATCAGCGGGACGACCGAGGCGAGCAGGACCCGGCGCTTGCCCAGGGTGTCGCCGAGGCGTCCGGCGACGGGGGTGGCGACGGCCGCGGCGAGCAGGGTGGCGGTGATCACCCAGGAGGCGTTGGACGGGGCGGTGTCGAGGAGATTCGGCAGGTCGCCGATGAGCGGCACCACCAGGGTCTGCATGAGTGCGGCCACGATGCCCGCGAGGGCGAGGACGCCGACGACGCCTCCGGTGCGGGCTTCGGGCTGGGGGCCGTCCACGGGTTCTCCCTCGGTGTTTCCACGATTCACGATGCAATGCGCATGACTGATATGCATCATGCACATCCATTGCGTCATACACAAGCCGTGCATGCTGCACATCATTCCACCGCGAGGGAGAATGCCTCCATGGACAAGCCCGTGGACAAGCCCACCCACCTGGTCGAGTTCGAGACCATGCTGCTCGGCAGGCACACCCACCTGCACGCGCCCCGCTCCCGCGCGGGCGGCGGCCTGCTCGACCGCAGCGCCTACGTCCTGCTGAGCCGCATCCGCATGCACGGGCCGATGTCCATCGGGCAGCTCAGCGACGCCTTCGGCCTGGACGCCTCCACCCTCAACCGGCAGACCGCCGCCATGCTGCGCGCCGGGGTCGTCGAGCGGATCCCCGACCCCGAGGGCGGCATCGCCCGCAAGTTCCGCATCACGAGGGAGGGCGAGCGCCGCCTCGACGCCGACCGGACCTCGAACATCGAGGGCCTGGAGCGGGTCATGGAGCACTGGTCACCCGAGGACGTGGCCTGTTTCGCGGGCTTCCTCGAGCGCTTCAACCGGGACATCGAGCGCCTGGAAGGGCGCCCCTGGCCGCGCCCCTGACGGGGCGTCCACCCCTCGTACGCACCCAACAGGCAACCCCGGCGGGGCCCGTGGCCGAACAGGCCGCGGGCCCCGCTTCCGTCGGATCCCTTTACGGGCGGGCCGCGCACCGGTAACTTCCGGCCACGCAAGATGTTTCTGAAAGTTTCCGACTGCGTTTCCAAGGAGCTTCCCGCCGTCCGCCCGGCGCCCTGCTCCGATCGGTGACGCGGCTGCCCCCTGCCTGGAGATTCAGATGACACGCACCCGCAGACGGCTGCCGGCCCGCCCGGTCGCCGCACTGGCGGCCGCCGCCGGCGTCCTCGGCCTGGTGGTCGCCACGCCACCCGGCGAGGCCTCCCCCCGCACCGCGCCGGTCGCGGCCGCCGCCGACAACACGGCCACGGTCTTCTACTGGACGAAGACCAAGAACTGGACGCTCCACAACCTCCATTACGCCCCCGACGGTGGCTCCTGGACGACGGTCCCCGGCGTCGCCATGGAGCCCGCCTGTACGGACTGGGTGAAGAAGACCGTCACCCTCGGCACGGCCGCGGGCCTGCAGGCCACCTTCAACAACGGCAGCGGCACCTGGGACAACAACGGCGGCAAGAACTACGCCCTGGGCACCGGCTCCATCACGGTCAAGGACGGGGTCGTCGCCCACTCCGACCCCTGCGCCGGTACGGAGCCGACGCCGACCCCCACACCGGCCCCCTCCGCCAAGGCCACGGTCTACTACTCCACCGAGGCGCTCGGCTGGTCCACCGTCAACCTCCACTACCAGCCCGCGGGCGGCGCCTGGACCACCGTCCCCGGCGTCGGCATGCAGGGCTCGTGCACCGGCTGGTGGAAGCGGGAGGTCGACCTCGGGTCGGCCGCCTCCCTCAAGGCCGCCTTCAACAACGGCAACGGCACCTGGGACAACAACGGCGGCTCCGACTACACCATCGGCGCAGGCGTCTCCACCGTGCGGAACCGCGTGGTGACGGCGAACGCGGCCGACCCCTGCGCCGCCACCCCGCCCGACACCCAGGCCCCGACCGCCCCCGCGCGGGTCACCGCCGCCGCCGACGGCGTCTCGGTGCTGCTCACGTGGGACCCCGCGACGGACGACCGGGGGGTCACCAAGTACCAGGTGACCCGGACCGGCGGCAGCGCCGGCACGGTGGTGACCGACGTCGGCTCCACGGTGTTCTCCGACACGAACCTGGCCGAACGGACCACGTACAGCTACACGGTGAAGGCCGTGGACGCGGCCGGGAACGTGTCCGCAGCCTCCGCCGCGGCGACCGCCACCACGGGCGACAAGCCGGCGGACCCGACGAACGGGAAGCCGCTCGGCACCGACCCGCGGAAGGACCCGATCTACTTCGTCCTCACCGCCCGCTTCAACGACGGCGACCCGTCGAACAACCGCGGCGGCAGCCAGCACACCAAGTCCGGCAACGCGGCCAACGAAGACCCCATGTTCCGGGGCGACTTCAAGGGCCTCATCCAGAAGCTGGACTACGTCAAGGGCCTCGGCTTCTCGGCGATATGGGTCACGCCGGTGGTGCTCAACCGCTCGGACTACGACTACCACGGCTACCACGGCTACGACTTCTACAAGGTCGATCCCCGCCTGGAGTCCGCCGGAGCCTCCTACCAGGACCTGATCGACGCCGCCCACGCCAAGGGCATGAAGATCTACCAGGACGTCGTCTACAACCACTCCTCCCGCTGGGGCGCCAAGGGCCTCTTCGTGCCCACCGTGTACGGCGTCCGGGACAGTCAGTGGAGCTGGTACTACGACGAGAAGCAGCCCGGCTTCGAGTACGACGGCCTGACGGTCGACGCCAAGTCCGGGAAGTCGTACTACAACGGCGACCTGTGGTCGACGGCCGAGCCCACCGGCAACACCTGCGTGAACTGGGGCAAGCCCACCGGCGGCAAGAGCGCCGAGGGCTACACCGTCTACAACTGCCAGTGGCCGAGCCCCACGTCCGGCATGCTCCCGAAGGACCTCTTCCATCAGTGCTGGATCGGCAACTGGGAAGGTGAGGACTCGCGTTCCTGCTGGCTGCACGAGGACCTGGCCGACCTCAACACCGAGAACGCGACCGTCCAGAACCACCTGATCGGCGCCTACAACAAGTACATCGACATGGGCGTCGACGGATTCCGCGTCGACACCGCCGTGCACATCCCTCGCACCACCTGGAACCGCCGCTTCCTGCCCGCGATCCAGGAGCGGGTGACACAGCGTCACGGAGCCGAGGCGGCGAAGAACTTCTTCGTCTTCGGCGAGGTCGCCGCCTTCGTCAACGACAAGTGGAACCGCGGCTCGGTGAACCACTCGGCGCAGTTCTACACCTGGAAGGAGCGCAAGGAGTACGACGCCGACGACACCAAAGCCGCCCTGGAGATGTACGACTACGAGCAGCAGCAGGGCACGGGCAGCCAGCCCACCTCCACCAACGCCTTCCTGAACGGGAACACCTACCACGCGCCCGACAACAGCCGCTTCTCCGGCATGAACGTCATCGACATGCGCATGCACATGAACTTCGGTGACGCGTACAACGCCTTCTCCAACGGCAAGGACTCGGACGACAGTTACCACGACGCCACCTACAACGTCGTCTACGTCGACAGTCACGACTACGGCCCCAACAAGTCGAGCGAGCGCTACACGGGCGGCACCGACGCCTGGGCCGAGAACATGTCGCTGATGTGGACCTTCCGCGGCATCCCGACGCTGTACTACGGCTCGGAGATCGAGTTCCAGAAGGGGAAGAAGATCGACTGCGGGCCGTCCTGCCCGCTCGCCGCCACCGGCCGCGCCTACTTCGGCGACCACGTCGCCGGCTCGGTCACGGCCTCCGACTTCTCCCGGGTCTCCGCGGCCTCCGGAGCCGTGGCCACGACCCTCCAGCAGCCCCTGGCGCAGCACGTCCAACGGCTCAACCAGATCCGCCGGGCCATCCCCGCGCTCCAGATGGGCCAGTACTCCACCGAGGGCATCCAGGGCGGCATGGCCTTCAAGCGCCGCTACACCAGCGGCACGACGGACAGCTTCGCCCTGGTCACGGTCTCGGGCGGCGCCACCTTCACGGGCATCCCCAACGGCACGTACACCGACGCCGTCACGGGTGACGTACGGACCGTCTCCGACGGAACCCTGTCGGTCGGCGCGCCGGGCAAGGGCAACCTCCGGGTGTACGTCCTGAACGGCACCGGCAGGATCGGCGTCCCGGGCCCGTACCTGAAGTAACGGACACGGAGGAACCGACGCCGTACGGGGGACTCCGGAAGGGCCCCGGAGAGCGGACAGGCATCGCCGGAGAACGAACAGGACAGGAAGGCGGATTCATACGTGTTCCCGGCGCCGCCAGGTCAACAGTACGTAACGCGAACAGGCTTCTCGGACAGAATGCTTCCTTCCGTTCCCCGAGTCTGGGATCTTGCGTCCACCCCACACATCACAGGGCCCGGTCGGCGCCACCCGCGCCACCGGGTCATCGGAGGACGCATTGTTTTCCCAGATATCCAGCCGGCTGAGAGTCTCGGCCGTCGCCGTGGCGGCCCTCGGTACGACCGTGGCGCTCGCCGCTCCCGCCGGATTCGCCCAGGCAGCAACGTCGGACACCGCGCCCGTCGCGGGTGCTTCGGCGGGGGCGAACCAGGCCACCACGTCCACGACCACCACCCGGGCCGCCGCGGCACCGGCGGCCTGGGCCGCGGGCACCCGCGCCTACCTGGTGATCACCGCGCCGGGCGGCACCTCCGCCGTCAGCGGCGCCGTGGCGACCAAGGGCGGTTCGGTCTTCGCCACCTACGACGCGATCGGCGTGATCGTGGCGCACTCGACGTCCACGTCGTTCGCCTCGTCGATGCGCACGGTCGCCGGCGTCCAGCAGGTCGGCGCGACCCGGACGTCCGACGTCCCGGCCGACGCCTACAACCCGGCGCTCCCCGCGAACCCGTCGCAGTCCGCGACGACGCTGAACGAGTCCAACCGCTGGGACATGACCCAGATCAAGGCCGACCAGGCCTGGGCCGTCACGACCGGATCGGCGTCGGTGAAGGTCGGCGTCCTCGACACCGGCGTGGACGACCAGCACCAGGACATCGCGCCCAACTTCAACGCCGCCGACTCGGCGTCCTGCGCCTACGGCAAGGCGGACACCCGTGCCGGGGCCTGGCGTGACGTCGGCACCCACGGCACGCACGTCGCGGGCACGATCGCCGCGGCGAAGAACGGCAAGGGCGTCATCGGCGTCGCGCCGGGCGTGAAGATCTCCTCCGTCCGCATCGCGGAGCCGACCAGCAGCCTGTTCTTCGCGGAGAACACGATCTGCGGCTTCATGTGGGCCGGCGACCACGGCTTCAAGGTCACCAACAACAGCTACTACACGGACCCGTGGGCGTTCAACTGCCCGGACAACGTGGACCAGGCCGCCATCATCGAGGGCGTCCGCCGCGCCCAGGCGTACGCCGAGGGCAAGGGCTCGCTCCAGGTGGCCGCCGCCGGCAACTCCAACTACGACCTGGCGAACAAGACGACCGACACCGAGTCCCCCAACGACTCGACGCCGGTCACCCGCACCATCACCAACGCCTGCATCGACATCCCGACGGAGCTCCCGGGCGTCGTCACGGTCGCCGCGCAGGGCAACGGCGGCGCCAAGGCCTCGTACTCGAACTTCGGCAACGGCATCATCGACATCGCGGCCCCCGGCGGCGACGGCGCCTCCGGTGTCTACTCGACGCTCCCGGGCGGCAAGTACGGCAACATGAACGGCACGTCGATGGCGTCCCCGCACGTGGCGGGCGTCGCGGCGCTCATCGCGAGCGTCAACCCGACCTTCACCCCGGCGCAGATCCGGGACCAGCTCGGCGTCCAGGCGACGGACCGGGCGTGCCCCTCGGACTCCCGCTGCACCGGCACCTCGACGAAGAACGGCTTCTTCGGCGAAGGCGCGGTCGACGCCCTGAAGGCCGTCGGCGGCTCCACCCCGCCGCCCGGCGCGTACTTCGAGAACCTGGCCGATGTCGCGATCGCCGACAACGCGACGGTCGAGAGCCCGATCACGGTCAGCGGCGTGACGGGCAACGCCCCGGCGACCCTCAAGGTCGGCGTGGACATCAAGCACACGTACATCGGTGACCTGAAGGTCGACCTGGTCGCTCCGGACGGCACCGTGTACACGCTCCACAACAGGACCGGCAGCGGTACGGACAACATCGCCCAGACGTACACGGTCAACGCCTCGGCAGAGGTCGCCAACGGCGTCTGGAAGCTCCGCGTGAACGACAACGCGAGCCAGGACACGGGCAAGATCGACGCCTGGAACGTGACCTTCTAGTCCTTCCCGGTCCAGTCCGACCCAGTCCTTCCCGACCCGGGGAACGGGGCCGGAGCCGCCTTGGCTCCGGCCCCGTTCGCGTACCCGGGGTAACTCCGTTGGAAGAAAGTCCGTACCGAGGGGTAGGCCCGCGCGGCACGCTTGCTATACGTTCCGTCTAACAAGCTTGCTAGACGCGACGTCTAACAAGCGTCCGAGCCGCTCGCGCGAAACGAGGAGCCGCCCCATGGCAAGCAGCACCGTCCGCCCTGACAACGAAGGCCACGACATCGCCGCGCGACTGCTCCTGTCCGCCGCGAAGCTGTCGTACGACCCCGCAGTCGAGGTGGACTGGGACACGCCCCTCGACAAGGACTTCCACGGGCAGAGCCCCGAGTGGAACTCCCTCTACGGCACCGCCTACTGGCAGGAGATGACCGAGGAGCAGCGCAAGGAGCTGACCCGGCAGGAGTCCGCCTCGGTCGCCAGCACCGGCATCTGGTTCGAGATGATCCTCCAGCAGATGGTGCTCCGCGACATCTACCTCACGGACCACACCGACCCCCGGTTCCAGTGGGCCCTCACCGAGATCGCCGACGAGTGCCGGCACTCGATCATGTTCGCCCGCGGCTCCCAGAAGCTCGGCGCGCCCGCGTACCGGCCCAAGCGGGCCGTGCTGGAACTCGGACGCTTCATGAAGACCGTCGGCTTCGGCGAAGCCGCGTACGCCGGCATCCTCGTCGCCGAGGAGGTCCTCGACGTCATGCAGCGCGACTGGATGCGCGACGAGCGGGTCGTCCCCTTCGTCCGCACCATCAACAAC
This sequence comes from Streptomyces venezuelae, assembly GCF_008642375.1. Classification (NCBI taxonomy): domain Bacteria; kingdom Bacillati; phylum Actinomycetota; class Actinomycetes; order Kitasatosporales; family Streptomycetaceae; genus Streptomyces; species Streptomyces venezuelae. The sequence continues at coordinate 725,537 of NZ_CP029194.1, forward strand.
ATCCATGTCGTCGAGGAATCCCGGCACATGAAGTTCGCCAGGGACGAGACGCGCCGCCACCTCGCCCGCGCGAGCCGGCCGCGCCGTCACTTCCAGGCCCTCGTGGTCGCCGTTGCGGCGTACTACATCATCACGAGCCTGGTGAACCCGGAGGTGTACGTACGGGCCGGGCTCGACCCCGAGCGGGCCCGCCGCGAAGCGGCCGCCAACGAGCACTACAAGGCTCAGCTGCGCGCCAGTTGCTCCGGCCTCATGGACTTCCTGGCCGACGTCGGGATGCTCACCCGGCCCGCGCTCTTCTTCTACCGGCGCGCCCACCTCGTCTGACGCCGGCCCCATCCGACCCCCGCCCCGTCTCCCGCACCAGAGTCGAGCCGACGACATGACCTACACCATCACCCAGACCTGCTGCAACGACGCGACCTGTGTCGCCGTCTGCCCGGTCAACTGCATCCATCCGACGCCGGAGGAACCGGACTTCGGGACCACGGAGATGCTCTACATCGACCCGAAGTCCTGCATCGACTGCGGGGCCTGCGCCGACGCCTGCCCGGTCGACGCGATCTTCCCGGCGGACCGGCTCACGGGTCGTCTGCGGGAGTACGAGGCGGTCAACGCGGAGTACTACGCCGACCGCACGCCCGCGCCGGCCAAGGCCTCACCCACCTTCCACAGCTGGGGCGAGCCGGCCTTCCGCCGCTCCCTGCCCTCCGACTTCGCCCCGCTGCGGATCGCCGTCGTCGGCACGGGCCCCGCGGGCATGTACGCCGCCGAGGACCTGCTCCTGCACACCAACGCCGAGGTCACGCTGATCGACCGGCTGCCGGTGGCCGGCGGTCTCGTCCGCTACGGCGTGGCGCCCGACCACCCGGCGACCAAGGGCGCCGGGGAGACCTTCGCCCGCTTCCACACCCACCCCCGTGTCCGGCTGCGGCTGGGTGTGGAGATCGGCCGGGACGTCACCGTCGAGGAACTCGCCGCGCACCACGACGCGGTGGTCTACGCGGTGGGCGCACCGGCCGACCGGCGGCTCGGCATCCCCGGCGAGGACCTGCCGGGCAGCGTCTCCGCGAGCTCGGTCGTCTCCTGGTACAACGCCCACCCGGAGACCGGCCCGGACGCGGTCGACCCGCCGGCCGGGCGGGTGGTGGTCGTGGGCAACGGCAACGTGGCCCTCGACGTCGCCCGCGTCCTCGTCACGGACCCCGGCTCCCTCGCCGCCACCGACATCGCCGACCACGCCCTCGCCGCGCTGCGCGGCGCGCGGGTGCGGGAGGTGGTGCTGCTCGGCCGCCGGGGCCCCGAGCACGCGGCGTACACCTCGTCCGAACTGCTCGCCCTGAAGCACCTGCCGGGGGTCGAGCTGCTCGTCGACGACCGGGACCCGCGCACCGGCGAGGCCATCGACTCGGCCGCGCCCGGCGACAAGGCCGCGCTCCTGCGGGACGTGCCGCGCGAGACGGTGGACTGGGCGCGGGAGCCAGCGCAGGACCGGCACCGGATCGTCCTGCGCTTCCACTCGGCACCGGTCGAGGCGGTCGGTACGGAGCGGGTGCGGGCGGTCCGGGTGACGGAGGAGGGCGCGCCGGCCGGCCCGGAGATCGAGGCGGGCCTGCTGGTCCGGGCGATCGGCTACCGGGGCGTCCGCCTGACCGGCCTGCCGTACGACGAGGCCACCGGCACCGTGCCCCACGAGGCCGGACGGGTGACCGGACTGCCCGGCGGCTATGTCGTCGGCTGGATCAAGCGAGGGCCCACCGGGGGCATCGGGGCGAACCGGGCATGCGCGGAGGAGACGGTCGGGACCCTGCTCGCGGACGCGGTCGCGGGCGCGCTGCCCTCCCCCACGGGCACCTCGCAGGCCTTCCGCAAGCTGGTGCGGAGCCGCAGCACGGGTCTCGTCGACGCGCGCGGTCTCGCGGCCATCGACCGCACCGAGCGGGCACGGGGCCGGGAGACGGGACGTCCCCGGGTCAAGCTGGCGACGGTCCCGGAACTCGTCGCGGCGGCACGGGCGGGACGGTGGCTCCGCCCGGTCTGAGGCGAACGACGTCTGCGGTGTCCGGCCCGGGACGGCGGGCCGGGCCGGCTCAGACGGCGACGGTCGGTGCGTGGCGGACCAGGATCGCGTTGAGCCGGACGGCGAAGGGGACGACGTCCGTCAGCTCCAGGGTGGTGGCCTCGGCCTTCGGCAGCTCGACGGTCACGTCGACGCAGAAGGCGAGGGCGTAGATGTCGTCCCCGGTGTTCTCGTCCTGAAGGGCGAAGAACAGGTCGCGGTAGAAGCGGGTGCGCTGCTCGGACTCCTCGTAGAAGGAGAGTCCGGGCTGCCCCTCCTGCCCGGCGAGCCCGGTGAAGGCCTCGACGAGCTCCCGCTCGACGGTCCCCCAGAAGCCCGCCTCCGCGTACTCCGGGGGCAGGGCCTGCCGGACGGCCTCCTTCAGGGAGAGAACCATGACGAGGACGGGAGCGTGCTCCTGGAGCCCCCACCCCCGGACCTGCCGCACGACGGTGGTGTCGGGGACGGCCGCGGCGGCCGTCCGTATCGCCTCGAAGTCGAAGTTGACGGTCGCGGGCGCGATCGCCTCCTGGAACACCCGGTCGATGGACCGGGCCCGTTCGAGATGGTCGGGCCCCACCTCGACGACGGTCCTGAAACTGGCGGCCAAAGCTCCTCCTGGGTGATCTCGATGATCAGGAGGGGTCAGTATGCCGAGGCTCCGCCGCCCCGGTGAGCACCGTCCGCCGTGCGGACAGGGGGCTCAGCCGCGGCCCCGGCGGGGCTTCGCGGCCTTGCCGCGGCCGGCGCCACCGGAGCTGCCGCCCTTACGGGCTGCCGCGCCCTTCCCGGCGGTACGCGCGCCCCCCTTGGTGCCGACGTGCTTGGGACCGCCCTGCTTGGCGCCGGCCTGCTTGGCGCCGCCCGACCTGGCGGGCTTCTGGTCCTTCCGCGGCTGCTTCTGGCCCTTCTGGGCCTCGGCGCGACGGCCCCGGGTGCTGTTCACCGTCCGGCCGCGGACGATCCCGATGAACTCCTCGACCAGGTCGGGGGCCTCGTCGGCCGCCGGCCACGACAGGGCCACGCGCGACTGCGGGACGTCGTTGAGCGTCCGGTAGGTGAGGTCCTTGCGATGGTGGAGCCGGGCCAGGGACTGCGGTACGGCGAGCAGGCCCACGCCGGCGGCGACGAGGTCGATCGCGTCGGCGGTCGTCTCGGGCCGCTCGTTCGCGGGGCGGCCCGGCGGCTGCTCCCAGCCGAGGGTGTCGTCGAGCGGGTGCAGGACGAGCTCTTCGGCGAGGTCCGACGCCCAGATCTCCTCGACCTCCGCGAAGAGGTGGTCCTTGGGGACGACGACGACCGTGGTCTCCGTGTAGAGCGGGATGGCGCTGAGGTCGTCCCGGTCGACGGGCAGCCGCACGAGTCCCGCGTCCGCGGCCCCGTCCCGGAGCGCGCCGAAGGCCTCGGCGGGCGTCACGGCGAGGAGGGTCAGCGGCACGTCGGGCAGGCGCTCGTTCCAGATCCGCACCCACTTCGCGGGCGTCACTCCCGGCACGTAGGCGAGCCGGAAGGCGGGGGTGGAAGGGGAAGGGATGGGGGAATCCGAGGGGGAAACCGCGGGGGAATCGTCCGAGCCTGTCACCCCGCAAGGCTACCGGCTGGCGAACGTGGTCGGAGGTCGCCCGCATGCTCGATACCCTTGACACCATGACGTCGCACCAGAACGCCCAGACGATGAAGCCCGCGACCGCGGCGAAGAAGCTGGGTGTGTACCTCGAAGCCACCCCCGCCGAGTTCCGGGAGGGTGTCGTCTCGCGCGCCGAGCTGACCGAACTCCAGGCCGACCCGCCGGCCTGGCTCCAGGAGCTGCGCAAGAACGGCCCGCACCCCCGCCCGGTCGTCGCCAACAAGCTCGGCGTCTCCATCGCCGGTCTCGCGCGGGGCGGGATCACCGAGGCGCTCACCACGGAGCAGATCGAGGCGATCAAGGAAGAGTTCCCCTCATGGCTGCGCAAGGAGCGGGCCACCCAGTCGGAGGTCCGCGCCGAGACCGTCCGCATCAAGGAGCGGGACGCGGAGCGGGCGCGCCGCGCGCAGGGCGCCTGACCCTCCCCGATTTCCCCACCGGCCCGTACCCGAAGCGATTCGGTACGGGCCGGTGTGGCGTCCGGGCCGGTGCGGGAGGCATGTCCCCATGAGTGACACGAGCACCGCTTCCGAGCCCCCGGTCGTCGTCGGCGTGGACGGGTCCGACCACAGTCTCCGCGCCCTGGAGTGGGCCCTGAGCGCGGGAGAGCTCCTCGGCGCGCCCGTGGTCGTGGCCCATGTCCGCTCCGACGCGCTCCAGCTCGGGGCCGCCCGGATCGCCTCCCTGGGCAAGGAGCCCGAGCTGCCCGACACCGTGCTGAGAGCGGTCAGGACGGTGGTGGAGAAGCGCGGGCACACCGTCCCCGTCCGGTACGCCTCCCTCGACGGGGCGGTGACCGACGCGCTGCCGGCGGCGGCGCGGGGCGGGCGCCTGCTGGTGACGGGCTCCCGGGGGCACGGCGGCTTCGTTTCGCTGCTGGTCGGTTCGACCAGCCGCACGTTGGCGATGACCGCGCCCTGTCCGCTCGTGGTCGTGCCGCACGAGGCCCGTACGGTCGAGCCGGCCGGCGCCCCGGACAAGGGGCGGGTCCTGCTGGGCCTGCACCCCGAGGAGACCCCTGACGAGGTGCTGGACTTCGCCTTCGAGACGGCCCTGCTGCGGGGCGTGCCGCTGGAGGTCGTGACCGCCTTCCGGATTCCTCCGCAGCCCGGCGCGCTGCTCGCGGCCCCGTCCCCCGCGCTCCAGGTGCCGCCGCCGCTGCCGGAGGCCGACGACTCGGCGGAGCTGTTGCGGGAGGCGGAGCGGGAGCAGGAGGAGCGGCTCCGGCCCTTCGCGGAGCGGTGGCCGGCCGTCGAGCTGGCCCCCTCGGTGGTGCCGGGGGACGCGGCGGGGCGGCTCGTGGAGGGTTCGCGGGACGCGGGTCTGGTGGTCGTGGGACGGCACCACCGGCACCGGATCGGCTCGCTGCTCATCGGCTCGGTCGCCCACGCGGTGCTGCACCACGCGCACTGCCCGGTCGCGGTGGTCCCGCCGGCCGGCAGCGGCTCCGGGCACCCCGGGGCTTCCGGGCACTCCGGGACATGACAGTCCCCGGCGGTCCGGGTCGGTTCGCGCGGTCGTCGGCCGTCGCCGACGGCTCCGTGCCCGACCGGCCCCGCCGGGGGCCTGGCCAGAGCCGAGTCAAGGGTCACGCGGGCCTTCGGACGTCTCCGTCGGCGGGTGCGGCTCTTTCCGGTTGTCCGGTGTAAGGACGAGTTTCCTCCTTTTTTCGCCCGATTCAAGGGGTTCTGGGACTTTTGTCACCTGGTAGAAAAGGATCATGTCCACCCCTGAGCAGGCCCCCGCCGCCCGCCGCAACGTCCAGCCGCCCACCGCCCAGGCCTCGCTCGGTGCGGGCGTCGTCGTGACCGACGCTTCCGGCCGGGTCCTCCTCGGCCTGCACCACTCCGGTGTATGGGAGCTGCCGGGCGGCAAGGTCGAGCCGGGCGAGTCCGTGGAGGACGCGGCGGTGCGCGAGCTCGCGGAGGAGACGTCCCTGATCGCGGACGCCGCCGACGTGGAGGTGCTGGGGCTCATCCTGGACTCGGTCACCTCGGCCGAGCTGACCCGGATGACCGTGGCCACGGTGGTACGCGGCTTCCGCGGCACGCCGGCCGTCACGGAGCCGGACGGCATCGCCCGCTGGGAGTGGACGGACCCGGACAGCCTGCCGACGGAGCTGTTCGTGCCCTCGGGCCAGGTCCTGAGGATGTGGCGTCCCGAACTCCCCGTGCCCGACGGTCCGTTCCATCGCTATGCGATGAGCCGCCTGCCCCGCTGACGCCGGCGCTCAGCCCGTCAGGGTGCGGGCGATCCTGAAGCCCACGTCGTCGATGCGGAGGGTGGGGTGGCTGCGGCGCCGCACGGAGGCCCGGCAGCTCCAGCGCTCGTCGAACCAGCCGCCGCCGCGCAGCACCCGGTAGCTCGCGTACACCTCGGCGTCGTAGACGTCCCAGCACCACTCCCAGACATTGCCGAGCATGTCGTGGAGCCCCCAGGCGTTGGGGCGGCGCCCGCCGGTCTCGTGGAGGCGATCCCCGGAGTTCCCCCGGTGCCAGGCGATCTCGTCGAGCGGCCCGTACCGCGCCTCCGTCGTGCCGGCGCGGCAGGCGTGCTCCCATTCGGCCTCGGTGGGCAGCCGGTAGCCGTCGGCGTCGCGGTCCCATGCGACCCCGCCCTGGTCGCCGTCCGGACCGCCGTCCGGGATCCGGTACGCGGGGGTGAGCCCCTCCCGGCCGGAGAGGGCGTTGCAGAAGCGGATCGCGTCGCCCCAGGAGACGCCCTCCACCGGGAGCCGGGCCCCGTGCGCGCTGCTCGGCCGCTCCCCCGTGACGTGCTCGTACAGCTCCTGGGTGACCGGGGTGGCGGCCAGTCCGTACCCGTCGAGCTCGACCGTCCAGCTGCGCTCGGTGCGCCGGTCGGACAGCGTGACCCGCCCCGCCGGGACGGTGATGATCCCCTGCTCCGCGCTCGTCTTCATGGGTGCATGATCGCAGCAGGAACACGCCGTCACCTTGCGTCACCGAGCGGTGAGCGGCGGGCCTGGCTAGCGTGGCTCCCAGGAACACGACATCGATCGCAAGAGAGAGAGCCACCGTCATGGCCGCACGACCTGAAGGCACGCCGGTCTGGACCGACGCGATGTTCACCGACGTCGAGGGCGCCAAGGTGTTCTACGGCGACGTGCTCGGCTGGACCTTCGGCGAGTCCTCCACGGAATACGGCAACTACACGCAGGCGTACAAGAACGGAAAGGCGGTCGCGGCCGTCGTGCCGCCGATGCCGGGGCAGAACGGAGAGCCGCAGTCGGCCTGGTGTCTGTACTTCGCCTCGCCGGACGTCGGCGCGACGGCGGAGAAGATCAAGTCGGCGGGCGGCACGATCCTCATGGAACCGATGCAGGTCGGCACCTTCGGGTCGATGTGCCTGGCCAAGGACCCGACGGGCGCGACGTTCGGCATCTGGCAGCCCGGAGACCACACGGGCTTCGAACTGGAGGGTGAGACCGGCTCGTACGCCTGGGCCGAGGTGTTCACCCGGGAGCCGGCCAAGTCCGACGCCTTCTTCACCGCCGTCTTCGGCTACAACGCGAAGAAGATGCAGGACGAGCACATCGACTACAAGGTCTTCGACCTGGGCGGCGAGATGCCGGTCCTGGGACGGATGAAGATGACGGACGAGGACTTCCCGCCGGAGATCCCCCCGTACATCCAGATCTACTTCGCCGTCGACAACTGCGACAAGGCCGTCGAGGCGGCCGAGCGCCTCAACGGCAAGAAGGCCTTCGGACCGATGGACAGCCCGTTCGGCCGGTTCGCGGTGATCCACGACCCGCAGGGCGCCCCCTTCGCGGTCATCGACCTCAGGACCACGGTCGGTGACGTGCCCGAGATGATCTGAACCACCGGACCACCGGCAGGGCCGGCGCGGCGCCACGGGGCGCCGCGCCGCCGTGCGTCAGGCGCCGTCGCGGACGGCGACGATGCCGTTGAAGACACCCACCTACGCGGTGCCGTCCGGACCGATGGTGATCGGCGCCCAGTGGTTGTCGTAGGCGAGCCCCGTGCCGGTGAAGCGGGAGAAGGCCCGCTTCCCGGTGCGGAAGTCGACGGCCGTGAGGTACCAGGCGTCGATGCCGAAGGAGTGGGGGCGCTTCTCGTAGAAGTAGAGCAGCCCGTTGGCGGTGGAGAGCTTCGGGACGGTGGAGGGCGAGCGGACGTCGCTCTCCCAGACAATGTCGCAGCCGCTGCCGTCGGCGCGGACGTCGATGCGGGTCGCGCCGCCGACGACGCTGCGGCCGAGCGTGACCGTACTCGTGTTCTCGTAGCCGTAGTTGTTCTCGACGACGAGGCTGTTGCCCCAGCTGATCAGGGAGTTGTCGGTGGTGGAGGCCCCGGAGCGGAAGACCGGGACCTTGCAGACGAGCCGCTCGGCGGCGGGGACGTCGGCGCCGCGCCGGTAGACGAGGACGTTCATGCGGTCGTCGGCGTTGTCGGTGATCGCGACGTACTGGTCCCGGTCGCCGAACAGGTCGGGGGTGGTTCCCGAACCCTGGTTCACGGAGCCGGGCTTGGTGCCGGTCCCCCGGTCGTACGTCTGGCGCCACTCGACGCGCGGGGTGCCGTCGGCGTCGGCGCGGAAGCCGTACAGGGCGTGGTCGGTGACGATGGATGCGCCGTCCTCGGCGACGGAGAAGGAGTTCTGGATCTCCTCCCCGTCGAGCCTGATCGCGCGGAGCGCGCCCGTCGCCGGGTCGACGGTGCCGACGCGGCCGAGCCGGGTGACCCACCAGATGCGGCCGTCCCAGTCGGGCATGACGGAGGTGACGGGGTCGCAGACGCCGCTGGGGAAGAGATTGGTCCAGGTGACGCAGTCGTGCGGGACGAGGGAGGTGAGGTCCCAGTCGTTCACGACGACGAACTCCCAGGCTCCGTCGGCCTTCTGGCGGTGGGCGATGCGCAGGACGTGCTGGCGCGAGTCGGCGAGGACGACCCGGTCCTGGTCGTCGAGGTAGAAGTAGGCGCCGCCGGAGGTGTCCTTGAAGATCTTCTCGAAGTCGAGGCGGGTGATGGCCTCGACGGTCGAGGAGCGCTGCGGCAGCTTGTACTCGGCGAGGGTGTCGAGCGTGCGCGGGTCGAGCAGCTTCAGGAGGAAGCCGCTGAAGGTGCCGCAGACGGTGACGAGGCGGCCGCCGGAGTCGAAGGTGACGGTCGCACATTCGCCGCCGATGGGGGCGATCTTCTCGCTGTCGACCTTCGGGTCGCGGCCGAGGGGTCCAGAGTAGGGGTGGGTCCCGCTGCCGGCCCCGTCGGCGTGCATGCCGCTGCGCCCGTTGGGGGCGAGGTACGGGTGCCGGGCGGGGGCCTTGCCGGGCACGGGCCGGGCCGTGGCGGGGGCGCCCTCGTAGTGGTCGACGAGGCGGTGGCCGATGGCGAGGGGTATCTCCTCGGCCTGGGCGACGGGGGCGGCGCCCGCGAGGAGGGTCGCGCTCAGCGCGGCGGTCAGCGCGAGCGCGCGTGCTCGTCTTCGGGGCGGATGCGTGGTCACTGCGGCTCCTCGGGTTGCTGACAGTCTGTCGCGCCGGCCGCCGACGCTAGGCCCGAGTCCGTGAGATGTACATGCAACTGCCGTGTGTTTCACAGGCAGTTCACGGCACTGAAACGATCACGGTTTCAGGCTGGAGACCACGTTGGCGGTGGCGGCGACCCCGTTGTGGATCGTGGGCGCCACGCTGGTGCCGGCGAGGAAGAAGCCGAGCAGGGCGCAGGTGAGCGCGTGGGTGACCTTGAGTCCGCCGCTGCGCAGGAAGATCACGGCCAGTACGAGCAGGAGCACCACGACAGAAATGGAAACGGCCATCGCCTTCACGTCCCTCCGTCGCCGCACCGGAATTGCGGCGTTCGGCGGACAGTGTGGCGGAATGACCCGTCCGTCCGGACGTATGGCGGGGCGGCCATACGGGTGGGATTTCGGTCGGGTGTCAGCCGCCGAGGCTCTCGGCGATGCTCGGGTGGCGCACCGCGTCGAGCTCCGGGTCGGCGAGCAGTGCCGCGACGAGCGTCGCGTCGCCGAAGACCTCGGTGGCGCTGAGGTCCCAGTCCGTCAGGACGAGCCAACGGCCGTCGGCGGCCCACCAGGTGGCGGGGAAGCGGAACTCCGGCATGGCGTCGTGGTGGGCCAGGGCGTCGCCGAGCCGGCCGCGCCACATGCCCTGCTGTCCGCCGGGAGGCGTCGCGACGACGGCCTGGGCGGCCCCGCAGGGGGTGTCCGGTCCCTGCGGCCCGCTGCGGACCAGGTGCTCGACCAGGCGGGCCAGGGACGCGCGGTCCAGCTCCGCCGGGTCGGGCCCTTCGAGCCCGTCCATCCCCTCCACGCCCTCGAAGACCAGGTAGGACAGGGTGCCCGGCCAGTCGGCCAGGCGCCGCCGGGCCCGGCCGAGCACCTCGTCCCAGCGGAGCCGTACGGGACCGTCGTGGACGCTGTGGAGGATCCAGCAGCGGGCCTCGTAGCCGCCCTCGGGTTCGTAGCCGCAGTCGGCCTCGGCCAGTGCCGCGCGCAGGCCGTCGAGGGGGTCGTCCTCGGCGGCGCGCGTCCAGGGGGTGGTCACCGGGTCTCCTTCGGCGGCAGGCAGTCCTTCCACTCCACCGTACGGTCGCACCAGTGGTTCAGCAGGACGCGGTCGTGGCCGACGGCGAGGAGGCCCGCGCCGCTCCCGGCGCGGTAGGTCTCGACGGCGGCGACGAGTGCGGCCGTGGTCGACGCGTCGAGCATCGCGGTCATCTCGTCGCAGATCAGCCAGCGCGGGCGCAGGGTCAACGCCCGTGCCAGGCAGGCGCGTTGGAGCTGGCCGTCGCTGACCTCGTGGGGGCGGCGGGTGAGCAGGTCGGCGGTGAGGCCGACGGCGGGGGCGAGTTCGGCGATCCGGGCGTCCGCCTCGGTACGGCGGCCTGTGGCGCGGAGGGGTTCGGCGATGATCTCGGCGAGGGTCAGCCGTGGGTCGGCCGCGGTGCGGGGCTGCTGGAACACGACGCCGACGGCGGTGCGGAGTTCGCGCGGTGCGCGGTGGCGCCAGGCGCGGATCTCGGTGCCGTCGAGGACGAGGCGGCCCGCGTCGGGCCGGTGGAGGAGGGCGGCGACCCGGGCGAGGGTGGACTTGCCGCAGCCGCTGGGGCCGAGGAGGCCGACGGACTCGCCGGGGGCGACGGTGAGCGAGGCGCCCCGGAAGACGGGGGCGCGGCGCTCGTATCCGGCGGTGACGGTGTCGAGTTCAAGCACGGGGGTGCTCCGGGTGGTGGCAGGCCACTCCGGCGCGCGGCTCGGGGCGGGTGGCGCAGTGGTGGGTGGCCAGGGGGCAGCGCGGGGCGAAGGCGCAGCCGTCGGGCAGCGCGGAGAGCTCCGGGGGCATGCCGGGGATGGGGGTGAACGCCCGGTCGGGGAGGGCGTCGAGGAGTCCGCGCGCGTACGGGTGGCGGGGCCCGGCGGCGCCGAAGAAGCGCTGGGCGGGGGCGATCTCGACGATCCGGCCCGCGTACATGACGGCGACGCGGTCGGCGACGCGCGCCGCGGCGGCGAGGTCGTGGGTGATGAGGAGCAGGCCCCGGCCCTCGTCGACGTGGCGGCGCAGTTCGTCGACGGTGCGGTCGACGAGCTCCCGGTCGAGGCCGGTGGTCGGTTCGTCGGCGAGGAGGAGGCGGGCGTCGCCGATGAGAGCGAGTGCGGTGGCGGCCCGCTGGGCGAGTCCGCCGGAGAGTTCGTGCGGGTACCGGTCGAGGTGGCCGGCCGGGAAGGCGGCCCGCTCGGCGGCGTCCTCGGCGGCCTTGCGCCGCGCCCGGCGCGGGGTGCCGGTGAGGGCCCGTACGGTCTCCTCCAGCTGGGACCGCACGGTGCGGACGGGGGTGAGGTGGGCGGCGGGGCTCTGGGGTACGAGCCCGACGCGTCGACCGCGCACGGTGCGGGCCAGGGTGTTCTCGTCGGCGGCGAGCAGGTCCGTGGGCCCGGCTCCGGCTCCGGGGAGGCTCGCCAGCAGGGCCGTACCGGAGGCTTCGGCATTGCCCGGGAGCAGCCCGAGGAGGGCGGAGGCGAGGACGGACTTGCCGCAGCCGCTCTCGCCGACGAGGGCGAGGCACTCCCCCGCGCCGAGGTCGAACGCGGCGTCGCTGACGGCGGCGACGCTCCGCCCGCCGCGCAGCCGGAAGCGGACGGTCAGGTCCCGGACGCTGAGGACGGCGTCCTCGGCCCTCCCCCTACCTGCGGCGGGGGGACCCCCAGCGCTGACGGCCTCCAGGGCGCGCAGGACCGTGGGGTCGGCGGCGTTCACAGCATCAGCTCCGATCGGCGGCGCGGATTGAGCCGGTCGCGCCAGACGCCCGCGAGTCCCGCGATGGCGAGGGTCGGCACGATGAGGAGGAGGCCGGGGAAGAGCGTCGGCCACCAGTCTCCGGCGAGGAGGGAGGAGCGGGCGTTCTGCACGAGGTTGCCGAGGCTCGCCTGGTGGCTGGGGAGGCCGAGGCCGAGGAAGGAGAGCGCCGACTCGTGCCACATGGCGTGCGGGATCATGAGGACGGCGGCCAGGCCCGCCTGCGGCAGGACGGCGGGCAGCAGGTGCCGGACGGTGACGCGCCACCGCGAGGCTCCGCCGGAGACGGCGGCGTCCACGAAGGGCCGGGTGCGCAGCGAGAGGACCTCGGAGCGGACGATCCGGGCGGTGGAGAGCCAGTGGGTGACGGCGACGGAGGCGATGACCGGCCAGACGCCCGGCCGGAAGAGGGCCACGACGAAGATGCCGAGCAGCAGGTGCGGCACGGACGAGAAGGCGTCGACGAGCCGCATGAGGCAGCGGTCGGTCCAGCCGCCGAGCGCTCCGGCGGCCGCTCCGACGACGGTGCCGACGACGGTGGCGACGAGCGCGGCGACGAGCCCGACGAGGAGCGAGATCCGCAGCCCGTGGACGCAGCGCAGGAGCAGGTCGCGGCCGAGGTCGTCGGTGCCGAAGGGGTGGCCCCAGGACGGCGGGAGGAGCTTGCGCGAGAGGTCGACGGCCTGTTCGTCGAGCTGCACGAGCGGGGGCACGAGGAGGACGGCGAGGAGGACGACGCCGACGGTCACGGCCGAGGTCCACAGCCGCAGGCGGTGGGTGCGCCGGTCAGCCATCGAAGCCCACCCTCGGGTCGGCCAGTCCGTACAGCAGGTCGGAGAGGAGGTTGCCGAGCAGCACGGCCGCGGTGGCGAGGACGGTGAGCGCGGCGAGCAGCGGGAAGTCGACGGAGGTCGCGGCCTGCACGGTGGCGGCGGCGATGCCGGGCCAGCTGAAGACGGTCTCCACGAGCAGCGCGCCGGTGATGAGCTCGGGGACGCGGGAGCCGACGAGGGTGAGCATCGGCAGCATCCCGGAGCGCAGGGCGTGGCCGGTGAGGACGGTGCGCCGGCTGAGACCTCGGGCGCGGGCGCCGCGCACCGGGTCCTCGCCGAGGGCGTCGCCGACGCCCTGGCGGACGTACAGGAAGAACCAGGGCAGCTGGGAGATCCCGAGGACGAGCGCCGGCAGCACGAGGTGGCGGGCGACCTGGTCGGCGGTGACGGTGTCGCTGGCGGTGTCGGTGAGCCCGCCGGCCGGCAGGACGCCGAGCTTCAGGGCGAAGAACCAGATCGCGAGGAGGCCGAGCCAGAAGGCGGGGGCGGCTTCCAGGGTGTACGCGGCGGAGCTGACGGCCCGGTCGAGGAGGCCGCCGCGGCGGCGGCCCGCGAGGACGCCGAGGACGGTGCCCAGGACGATGGCGATGAGGAAGGCGGTGGCGGCCAGGAGGACGGACCAGCCGAGGCGTTCGGTGATGACCTCGGCGACGGGCCGGCGCATGACCGAGGAGTCGCCGAGGTCGCCGGTGACGGCGGCGGTGAGCCAGTCCCACCACCGGGTGAGGAGGGGCTGGTCGGCGCCGAGGTTGGCGCGGAGCTGGTCGAGGTTCTCCTGCGAGGCGGTGAGTCCGGCGGTGCCCGCGTAGGCCTTGACGGGGTCGAAGGGGGAGGCCGCGGCGACGGCGAACACCGCGAACGTGACGGCGAGGAGGACGGGGACGGCGGCCAGGGCGCGCCGTCCCGTCATCCGCGCCATGGCCCCCCAGGGGAGGCGGCGCGTCACTTCTTCGCTTCTCCCGTGCTCTTCTTCGGCTTCCAGGACTCGACGTTCCACCAGGGGCCGGAGGCGAGGCCGTGGTCGTGCGGCTCGATCTGGGTGTTCAGCCCGTCCCAGCTGTCGTCGACGACGTACAGGTGGTCGATGTGGGTGAGGAAGGTGTAGCCGGGGTTCTTCGCCAGCTCGCGCTGGACGGTGTCGTAGGCGGCCTTCCGCCGGGCGGGGTCGTTCGTGCGGCGGCCGTCGTCGAGGGCCTTGTCGACGGTCCTGTTGTCGTACCAGGCCATGTTGTTGAAGCCGTCGCCGGCGAGGGAGGACTTCAGGAGCAGGTACTGGTCGAAGTCGGGGTCGCCGGGCGACCCGCCGCCGGCGAGGACGGCGTCGGTCTTCATGCGGGGCTCGATGACCTCCCAGGTGCCCGCCTGGGTCGTGATGTCGATGCCGGCCTTCTTGGCGTCGGAGGCGTAGGCGAGGGCGTGGTCCTGGCGCAGCTTGTCGCCGGAGAGGTACCAGAGCGGGAACTCGGCGCGGACGCCGTTCTTGACGCGGACGCCGTCCGGTCCGGGCTTCCAGCCGGCCTCGTCGAGGATCTTCCGGGCGCCTGCGAGGTCGTGGCGGCGCTCGGTGCCCTTCGCGAACCAGGGGCTGTCGGTGGGGACGGGCCCGTAGGCGGGCTTGCCGGCCCCTTCGAGGATCTTGTCGACCATCGCCTGCCGGTCGACGGCGATGTCCAGGGCGCGGCGGACGGCGGTGTCCCCGGCGACCTTGTTGTGGGTGGGGAGGGTGACCGTGCGGTAGTCGTACGTCTTCGCCGCGTACGTCTTCTTCGCCTTGTCGCCCTCGAAGCCCGCGGCGAGGTTGGGCGGCAGGATGGCGCCGTCGAGGTCGCCGGCGCGCAGCCGGGTCGCGCGGACGTCGTCGTCCTTGACGACGGCCATGGTGAGCTTCTTCACCGGGGGCGCGCCGTCCCAGTAGGTGGGGTTGGCCTTGAAGGTGAGCTTCTCGCCCTTGGACCAGCCGGTGAGGACGTACGGGCCGGTACCGATCGGCTTGGTGGTGAAGGCGCCGGTGTTGACGTCCTGCTTCGCGGCGACGTGCTCGGGCGCGATGGCCTGGACGGTGCGCTCGGCGAAGGGCGCGTAGGGGTACTTCAGGGTGAAGACGACGGTGTCGTCGCCGACCGGTTCGATCTTCTTGATCGCGTCGAGCTCGGTGCGGGAGGCGTTGTTCGTCTTCGGGTCGAGGATCGTCCGGTAGGTGAAGACGACGTCCTTCGAGGTGAAGGGCGTTCCGTCGCTGAAGGTCACGTCGTCGCGGAGGGTGTACGTGTACGTGAGCCCGTCCGCGGTGATGTGCGGCAGCTTCACGGCGAGGGCCGGCCGCAGCTTCATGTCGGCGTCGAAGGCGAGGAGGCCGTCGAAGATCTTGGAGTTGCCGTCCTTGCCGTAGCCGAGGAGGGGGCTGAGCGTCTCGGGCTCGTAGGCGACGCCGACGACCGCGGAATCCTTGGGGCCGCCGGAGGCCCCGGCGGTGGAGCCGGGGTTCGTGCAGGCCGCCGCGGTGAGGGCCACGGCCCCCGCGAGTATCGCGGTGGCCGTGCCGCGGATGGATCGGGCGGTCATCGTGTCCACACCCCTTTTGGAGATCAACTGTTATTGCGAACAGCATGCAATTAAACAGCATGTAACGGGGTGTGGACACAGTGGCCCCTTACCGGGCCCCACGGCCCGCGCCTACCGGGCTCCGATGACCTCCGCGGTGGGCGCCGGGAGGTCCACCAGGGCGGCGATCGCGTCCTGGTGGCGGCCCGCCGAGCCCAGGGCGAGCTGGTCGGACTTGGCCCGCTTCAGCGCCAGGTGCGCGGGGTGCTCCCAGGTCATGCCGATCCCGCCGTGCAGCTGGACGCACTCCTCGGCGGCCCGGACGGCCACCTTGGAGCAGTAGGCCTGGGCGACCGCCACCGTGAGCGGGGCGTCCGGGCTGCCGGTGGCGAGGGCGTCGGCGGCGGCGCGCGCCGCCGCCCGGGCACCCACGACGTCCAGCCAGAGCTGGGCCATGCGGTGCTTGAGCGCCTGGAAGGAGCCGACCGGCCGGTTGAACTGGTGGCGCTCGCGGGTGTGCCGGACGGTCTCCTCCAGACACCACTCGGCCAGGCCCAGCTGCTCGGAGGCGAGCAGGCCCGCGCCCGCGAGCAGCCCGCTGCGGATCGCGGCGGCGGCCTCGTCCGGCCCGGCGAGCCGGGTGCCGCTCCCGGCCTCCGTGGTCACCTTCGCGAGGGGGCGGGTGAGGTCGAGCGGGGTCTGCGGCTCGACGGTCGCCTCGGCGGCCGGGACGGCGTAGAGGCCGTCGGCACGGGAGACGAGGAGGAGGTCGGCGGCGCCGGCGTCCGCGACGCCGGTGACGGAGGGCGCGGTGGACGGCTCCGCGTAGGGGGATGCCGGCAGGGGTACGGCGAGGACGGCGACCGTACGGCCGCTCGCGAGTTCCGCGAGGAGCTCGGCAGCCGGGACGGACTCCCCCGCGAGCGCGAGCAGCGTCTCCGTGGCCACGACCGCGCTCGTCAGGTACGGCGCCGGGGTCACCGCGCGCCCCAGCTCCTCCAGGACGACGGCGGCCTCCCGGTGGCTCGCGCCCTGGCCGCCGAGCTTCTCGGGTACGAGGAGTCCGGCGGCACCCATGTCCCCCGCAAGCGCCTTCCAGAGGCCGGGGACGTAGGGGCTGTCCGTCTCGATCCGCGCCAGGACGGCCTGGTGTCCGGCCCTGTCGGCGAGGAGGGCGCGGACGGCGGCCCGCAGGTCGTCCTCGGTCTCGGAGTAGAGCAGGTCGCTCATCGGCTCAGGTCCTTCCAGGCGACGTCCTTGTCGTTGCGGGGCTCGGAGGGCAGACCGAGGACCCGTTCGGCGACGATGTTGAGCAGGACCTCGGTCGTGCCGCCCTCGATCGAGTTGCCCTTGGAGCGCAGGTAGCGGTAGCCGGCGTCGCGGCCGGTGAAGTCGACGAGGTCGGGACGGCGCATCTCCCATTCGCCGTACAGGAGGCCCTCCTCGCCGAGGAGTTCCACTTCGAGCCCGCTGATGGCCTGGTTGAGCCGGGCGAAGCCGAGCTTCATCGCGCTGCCCTCGGGGCCCGGCTGGCCCGCGACGAGCTGCTGACGGAGCCGCTCGCCGGTGAGCCGGGCCACCTCGGCGTCGACCCAGAGGTCGAGGAGACGCCGGTGGAGGTCGTGGGTGCGCAGCTCGGGGCGTTCGCGCCAGGTGGCGGCCGCCTTCCCGATCATGCCGCCCTCGCGCGGGATGCGGGCGCCGCCGATGGAGACCCGTTCGTTCATGAGGGTGGTCTGCGCGACCCGCCAGCCGTCGCCGACCTCGCCGAGGCGGTGGGCGTCGGGAATCCGGACGCCGGTGAGGAAGACCTCGTTGAACTCCGCCTCGCCGGTGATCTGGCGCAGCGGCCTGACCTCCACGCCGGGGTCGGTCATGTCGCAGACGAAGTAGGTGATGCCCCGGTGCTTGGGCACGTCCGGGTCGGTGCGGGCGATGAGGATGGCCCAGCGGGCGACGTGGGCGCTGGAGGTCCACACCTTCTGGCCGTCGACCACCCAGCCTCCCCCACTCTCGGCTTCGCTCGAGCGGGAGGTGCCCCCACGCGCCCGGACGGCGCGGGTGCCGAGCGCGGCGAGGTCGGAGCCGGCGCCGGGCTCGCTGAAGAGCTGGCACCAGACCTCCTCCCCCACCCACAGGGGCCGGAGGAAGCGGCGCTTGACCTCGTCGGATCCGTAGGCGAGGAGGGTGGGGGCGGCCATGCCGAGGCCGATGCCGATGCGGCGCGGGTCGTTGTCGGGGGCGCCCGCGGCGGCGAGTTCGGTGTCGACGACGGCCTGGAGGGCGCGGGGCGCGGCGAGTCCGCCGAGGCCCACGGGGTAGTGCACCCAGGCGAGTCCCGCGTCGAAGCGCGCACGCAGGAAGTCGGTGCGGTCGGTGGTGGCGGGCGGGTGGTCGGTGAGCAGCTTGCGGGTGAGGGCCCGGAGTCGCTCGGCGTCGGTCGGGCGGTGGGTGTCGGTCACGCGCTCGGTGTCGGTCACACGCTCGGTGTCGGTCACGCCGAGGCTCCTTCCGGGAGGACGACCAGGCGGCCGGTGGTGGTGCCGCCGGCGACGCGCTGGACGGCGTCCGCCGCGCCCGCGAAGGGGACCCGCTCGCCGATGAGCGGCTTGACGAGCCCCTTCGCCGCGTAGGCGGTCAGGGTCTCGTGGCAGCGGCCGATCGAGGCCGGGTCCTTCGCCGCGTACAGGCCCCAGTGGAGGCCGAGGACCGAGTAGTTCTTCACGAGGGCGTGATTGAGGGCGGGGGCGGGGACGGTGCCGCTCGCGAAGCCGACGATCACGATCCGGCCCTCGAAGGCGACGCACTTGGCGGACTGCTGGTAGGCCTCGCCGCCGACGGGGTCGTAGATCACGTCGGCACCCCGGCCGCCGGTCGCGGCCTTGACGGCGGCGACGACGTCCTCGGAGCGGCGGTCGATCACCAGGTCGCAGCCGAGGGCGCGGGCGACCGCGGCCTTCTCCGGTCCGCCGACGACGCCGATGACGGTGGCGCCGGCCGC
Source organism: Streptomyces venezuelae (assembly GCF_008642375.1). NCBI lineage: Bacteria > Bacillati > Actinomycetota > Actinomycetes > Kitasatosporales > Streptomycetaceae > Streptomyces > Streptomyces venezuelae. The sequence continues at coordinate 743,894 of NZ_CP029194.1, forward strand.
CTTGCCGAGCTGCACGGCGGCGCTGCCGACGCCGCCCGCCGCCGCGTGGACGAGGAGGGTCTCGCCCTCCTGGAGGGCGGCGCGGCGGTGCAGGCCGAACCAGCCGGTCTGGTAGCCGATGTGCAGTGCGGCGGCCTCGGCGTCGTCGAGGCTCTCGGGGGCGGGGAGCAGTCCGGCGGCGTCGGCGAGCGTGTACTCGGCGAAGCCGCCGTGCGGGAGGGCGGCGGTGGTGATGACCCGGCGCCCGTCCTCCGTCTCGGCGCAGACCTCGACGCCGGGGGTGAAGGGCAGCGGGGGCCTGATCTGGTAGTGGCCGCGGCAGAGCAGCGCGTCGGGGAAGTTGACGTTCGCGGCGCGGACCCTGAGGAGGACCTGCCCGTCGGCGGGCGTGGGCGGCTCCACCTCCTCGCGGCGCATCACCACGCCGGGTTCGCCGTTCTCGTACACACGCCATGCCTGCATCCGGAAGCCTCCTCCGTACCGAGCGGTCGGTGGCATACTAAGCGGTCGCTTGTCTCCGGGGGAACCGCTCAGCCCGACTTCTTCGGACGCGCCCTGACGTGCATGCGCTCCCCCTGCGGCCCGAACAGGCTCAGGAACTCCACCGGCCCGTCGGCCGTCGGCCCGAACCAGTGCGGGACGCGCGTGTCGAACTCCGCGGCCTCGCCCGCGGCGAGGACGACGTCGTGCTCGCCGAGGACGAGCCGCAGCTTCCCGGAGAGCACGTACAGCCACTCGTACCCCTCGTGGACGCGCGGCTCGGGGACCTCCGTGGGCTTCTCCTGGATCACCTTGTACGCCTGGAGCCCGCCGGGCTGCCGGGTCAGCGGGTACATCGTGCGGCCGTGGCGCACGATCGGCCGCGCCTTGACCCGGGGGTCGCCGACGGCGGGGGCGCCGACCAGCTCGTCGAGGGGCACCTGGTGGGCGCGGGCGAGCGGGAGGAGCAGTTCGAGGCTGGGCTTGCGCTGCCCGGACTCCAGCCGGGAGAGCGTGCTCACGGAGATGCCGGTGGCGGCGGAGAGCTCGGCCAGGGTCACCCCGCGGTCGCGGCGGACACGGCGGAGCCGGGGGCCCACCTCGTTCAGTACGGCGTCGATGCGGTCGTCGTCTTCGGTCATGCGGCCATTCTTGCAGAAATGGCAAGAACCTTTGCCGTTCTCTCCGATGCGGGGCGACCCTCGGGCCATGAGAGCGAGCGTGAGGAGCACGGAGATGACCTGCCCGGAGCAGACGAAGGACCGGTACGACGTCGTGGTGGTCGGCGGTGGTGCGGCCGGACTCAGCGCCGCGCTGGTCCTGGGGAGGTCGCGGCGCCGCACCCTGGTGGTGGACGCGGGCGAGCCTCGTAACGCCCCGGCGCGGCACATGCACGGTGTCCTGTCCCGGGACGGGGAGAGCCCCGCCGCGTACCTGGCGGCCGGTCGGCGCGAGATCGCCGCGTACGGGGTGGAGTGGCGGGCCGGCCGGGTGACGGGCGCGGAGCCGGACGGGCGCGGCGGATTCACGGTCTCCCTCGCGGACGGTACGGCCGTGGGCGCGCGGCGCCTCGTCGTCACGACCGGGCTGGTCGACGAGCTCCCGACGATCGACGGGGTCGCGCAGCGGTGGGGGCGGGACGTGCTGCACTGCCCGTACTGCCACGGCTGGGAGGTCCGCGACCGGGCCTTCGGGGTGATCGCGCACCCGGCGATGCCGGCGCACCAGGCGCTGATGGTCTCCCACTGGTCCGCGGACGTGGCTCTCTTCCTGCACACGGCCGGCGAGCTCTCCGCCCACGACGCGGCGCTCCTCGACGCGGCCGGGGTCACGGTGGTGGAGGGCGAGGTGGCGGGGCTCGTGGTCGAGGACGACCGGCTGACCGGCGTCCGGCTCGCCGACGGCCGGACGGTCGCCCGGTCCGTGGTCTTCGTCGGGGCCGACCGTCTCGTGGCCCGGGACGGCGTCCTGCGGCAACTGGGGGCCGCGCTGCGCGAGACGCCCTTCGGCGAGTTCGTGGCGGTGGACGGGTCGGGCCGCACGAGCGTGCCGGGCGTCTGGGCCGCGGGGAACGTGACGGGCCCGCAGGAGCAGGTGGTCGACGCGGTCGCGCTCGGCTACCGGGCCGGCGTGACGATCAACAACGAGCTGCTGCTCGGCGACCTGGAGGACGCGGTGGCCGGTCGGCCGCGCGGATGAACCGGTGGCGCTGCGGCTGCGCCGCCGCGACGCAGGGGTGAGGATCGGTCATGGTGGCCGGAAGCCGACGGGACCAGGACCCGTCCGGCGGATCGGGGTCGGCAGGACTCACCCTGGCGGCGCGGCCGGCAGGACTCACCCTGACGGCGCGGCTCCGGCAGTCTCGGACGACGGAAGGACAGGACACCTCCCATGCTCGGTACGCAGTTCACCACGGGTTCCCCCAGTTGGATCGACCTCGGCAGCCCCGACACCGAGGCCGCCGCCGCGTTCTACGGCGCCGTCCTCGGCTGGGAGTTCCGCTCGGCGGGACCGGACGCCGGCGGCTACGGCTTCTTCCAGCAGGACGGCCTCACGGTCGGCGCGCTCGGCCCGCTCACCGAGGAGGGCGCGAGCAGCGCCTGGACGGTGTACTTCCAGACACCGGACGCGGACGCCACACAGAAGGCGGCAGAGTCCGCGGGCGGCACCGTGCGCCTCGCGGCGTTCGACGTCATGGACGCGGGCCGCATGGCGGCCCTCACGGACCCGGGCGGCGCCCAGTTCGCGATCTGGCAGCCGGGTACGGTCCAGGGCCTGGAGCGGACCTCCTCGACCAACACCCTGGTCTGGGCCGAGCTCCACGTCGCCGACCCGGAGGCCGTGCTCGCCTTCTACCGGACGCTGTTCGGCTGGCGGTGGGCGGAGATGGAGGCGCCCGGCATGACGTACCGGGTGATCTCCACCGCCGCGGGCGACCAGGAGGACGCCTCCTTCGGAGGGGTCGCCGAGCTGCAGGGGAAGACGCCGCACTGGATCCCGTACTTCGCGGTCGAGGACGCCGACGCGACGGCCCGGACGGCCCAGGGCAACGGCGGCTCGGTCCTCATGCCGGCGGCCGACATCCCCGACGTCGGCCGCATCGCCTGGCTCGCCGACCCCTTCGGCGCGCCCTTCGCGGTACTGAAGCCGGCGCCGATGGGGTGAGCGGGAGCCGCGCTGTCAGCGGTCGCGTGAACGGCGCTGCAGACGCCGGGCGCCCAGCAGCAGGGCGTCCCAGCCGACCGTTGCCTCGTACTCGCTCAGCACCGTCTCGCCCCGTTCGAGCGCGGCGTTCCGGCGCTTCTCGTCCTCCGTGGGCGCCAGTTTCGTGACGCTCCGCGATTCCACGTCCGTCATGCCCGCTTCCCCTCCCCCGGGTCGCCCCCCGCGCCCCAACCGACCCTAACGGCCGAAGAGTTCGAACGTCACCGCCGGACGGTCGCCGAAGCGGGCGGCGGCGCGGTCGGTCGTCGAGGTGAGGAAGGAGCGGACGTACTCCTCCGGGTCCTCGTCCGTCAGGGCTTCGATGTAGGCGCGGTGGCAGAGCAGGGAGCGGATGGCGCGGTCCAGGCCCGGGGTCGCGTCGACCGCGTGGGTCGGGGTGCTGGAGGCGGCGACCGCGACCCAGCGGACGCCGTTCCAGGGCTCCAGGCCCTGCTCGGTCAGTTCGGGGAAGATCCAGCGGTTTCCGGCGTCGGCCGCCGCGTCGAGCGTGGCACGGCCGACGGCCAGGTGGTCGGGCGTGTTCCAGGGTGCGCCGGGGCCGCCGCCCCAGGTGTCGCGGTGGTTGAGGGTGATGACGAGCTCCGGGCGGTGGCGGCGGATCGCCGCCGCGATGTCGCGGCGCAGGCCGAGCCCGTACTCGACGACGCCGTCGCGGTGGTCGAGGAACTCGACCGTGCCGACCCCGACGACGGCGGCGCTGTCCCGCTGCTCCCGCTCGCGCAGCGGGCCGCAGACGTCCGGGGCGAGGGTGTCGATGCCGGCCTCGCCACGCGTGGCGAGGACGTAGACGACCTCCTTGCCCTCGTCCGTCCAGTCCGCGACGGCGGCGGCGCAGCCGTACTCCAGGTCGTCGGGGTGGGCGACGACGGCGAGGGCCCGCTGCCAGTCGCGGGGCATGTCCAGGAGGTCCGGAGCGGCGTTCTCGATCATGAGCGCAGGATACGGGCCGCGTCCGCGGCGGTCGGGCGGAACGCTCCGGCGAGGATCACCGAGCGCGAGACGTGCCGCGGGCGGTCGGGGTTGAGTCCGCGCCGGTCGGCGAGGGCGACGGCGAGCCGCTGGGCTCGGACGAGCGCGGCGACCGGGTCGATCGCGTCGGCGGCGAACAGGGCGCCGGTGGACTCCACTTCGTCCCGGAGGCCCGAGGGCGCGGGGCCGATGCAGCAGACCAGGCTCGTCCGGTCGCTGATGCTGATCGGGCCGTGCCGGTACTCCATCGCGGCGTACGACTCCGTCCAGGCGCGGGCCACTTCGCGGAGTTTGAGAGCCGCTTCGTCGGCGATGCCCACGGTCCAGCCGGTGCCGAGGAAGGTGAACTGGCCACGCCGCTCCCAGACCGCGGGGAGCTGTTCGTAGAGCACGAGTTCCGCGTCGGTGATCGCCGGTGCGAGGTCCACCCCGAGCCCCGCGCGCAGGAGTTGGAGTGCCGTGGTGGCGAACCGGGTCTGGACGACGGAGCGTTCGTCGGCGAAGGAGAGATCGACGATCTCGTCCGCGAGCTGCCCCGCCGGGCTGTCGGGGACGCCGGTCAGCACGAGGGTCGGGATGCGGCCGGCCGCACCGGCGAGCAGGTTCACGACCTCCGTGGTCGTCCCGGAGCGGGTGAGGGCGACGATCCGGTCGTAACCGCGGCCGAGCGGTGTCCGGTCGGACGCGGGGAAGGCGTCGGTCTCGCCCGCGCCGAGGGACTCGCGCAGCGCGGCGTAGGCGCGGGCGATGAAGTACGAGGTGCCGCAGCCGACGACGGCGACGCGCTCGCCCCGGCGCGGCAGCCGGGCGGCGTGACGGTCGGCGGTCTCGGCGGCGCGGCGCCAGCAGTCGGGCTGGCTGGCGATCTCCGCGGTGACGTGGGTGCTCATGGTCCGGTCCTCTCTCGCAGACTCCCCCGTGGGGTCCGGACCGAGTTCTACCGGCACCGGTCAAGAGCACACCATGAGCATTGGGAACTCACTGCTTGGACTTTTTCCCGCAGGAGGCGCGGACGACGAGCCGGGGCCGCAGCTGCACCTGGTGGAGGGGGGCGGCGTCGCCCTCGGCGAGGCGCCGGAGCAGGATCTGCGCGGCGAGCCGCCCGAGCTGGTACTTGGGCGGCGAGACGGCCGTCAGCGGGGTCTCGGCGACGTCCGCGAACTCGTTGTCGTAGCTGATCATGGCCAGGTCCTCGGGCACCCGCAGCCCGGCGCGGCGGACCGCCCCGAGCATCAGCGCGGCCTCCCGGTCGCCGAAGCAGAGCGCGGCGGTGACACCCGCCGCGCGCAGGGCGGCGAGGGCCCGGTCGGCGCGGTCCGGGTCCCAGCGGGCCATGACGTCCCGCTCGTACGACGGCGCCGCGGGCAGGCCGAGGTCGGCGAGCGCCCGGGCGAAGCCGGACTCGATGGGCGCGGTGGTGGGCGCGTCGGTGCGGGCGACGAGCCCGATCCGTTCGTGGCCGAGGCCGTGCAGATGACGTACGGCGTCGTAGGCGCCGCCCTCGTGGTCGGTGCAGACGTGTTCGGTGGCGTCGCCGGGGCCGTGGGCGGCGAGCCGGCGCTCGACGAGGACGGCGGGCACCGGCAGCGCGAGAAGCTCCTCGGCGCGCCGGCCGGGATCGGTGGCGGTGTGCAGGCTCGGGACGAGAAGGAGTCCGTGGACCCCGTCGGAGAGGAGGCGTTCGACGGCCGCGTCCTCCTCATCGGGGTCGTAGTGGGAGCAGGCGAGGACGAGCCGGGCGCCGTCCGCCGCGAGTTCCTTCTCGATGCCCTGGAGGACGCGCGGGTAGTAGAACGTGGTGTCGGGGACGAGGACGCCGACGATCCGGCGGCCGGCGCCGCCGCGCTCGGGGCGGTGGGCGGCGAAGGTGCCCGCGCCCTGGCGGCGCTCGACGAGGCCGAGGGCGACGAGGTCCTCGTAGGCCCGGCGGACGGTCGTCACCGAGAGGCCTGTCTCGGTCGCGAGGGCGCGTTCGGTGGGGAGTTTGCTGCCGGGCGGCCAGGTGCCGTCGAGGATTCCGCGCCGCAGTTCGGCCATGAGGGCCCGGAACTTCAGCTCCCGGCCGGACGCCGGAGTCTCACGTCGTCCCGCCATCCGGGCCCCCTCGTGCGGCCGGTCGCGCGCCCGGCTCCTGTGCTGATCGATTGCGCGCCGAATCCTATGCCCGACCGGCCGGATCCCGTCCCGTCGCGTCTCGCCCCGTCACTTCTCGCCGCGGGCGAGGGAGAGCAGCCGGTCGAGGACGCGCGGGCCGCCGGCCCGTACCCCGTCGTGCTCGAACTCGTCGGTCACCCAGGTCCGCAGGCCGCGCACGGCGTTCGCCGTCTCGAGGGAGTGGGCGGTGTCCACGTACATGTCGTCGTGGTAGACGGCTGCGGCCACCGGGACCTCGTTGGCGGCGAGGCGCTCGGGGTCGTAGAGCGGGTCCCAGTCGGCGCGCGCGGCGAGCAGTTCGGCGGTCTCCCGGAGCGGCCGCAGGGCGGGGTCGGTGCGGAAGTGCCAGGGGTGGACGGTCTCGCCGGTGAAGAGGAAGGGCTCGCCCGCGGAGAGGGCCGCGGCGGCGTCGAACTCGGGGTACTCGCCCCGCACCCGCTCGGCGGCCCAGTCGGTGGGGTCCTGCCCCTGGGCGTAGATGGCCTCGTGGAGGACGGCGTAGAGCGGGTGTCCCGCGTACGACAGGTGGGCCTGGACCTGTTCGAGGAAGGCGTCGGCGAGCGCGGGTCCGCCCGGGGTCGGGACGAAGGCGTGCTCCAGGAGCAGATGGAGCTGGTGGGTGCCGTCGCCGGAGCCGAGGAGGATGCCGAGGGACTGGAAGGCCTCGACGGTCAGGAGCCCGCCGCCGGGGAGGGTGACCTCGCGGTCGAGGAGGTGGGCGGCGATCGCCCGGGCGCGTTCGGCGTCCTGCGGGTAGCGGGCGAAGTGGGCCTCGTTCTTGCGCCGGATGCGGGGGTAGGCGGCGCGGTAGACCTCGTCGGCCGTGGCGTACAGGGAGGGCAGGCCGCCGGTCACGAGGACCGTGTCCAGGCCTTCGGGGGCGGTGGAGAGGTAGTGGGTCGCGCAGAAGCCGCCGAAGCTCTGGCCGAGGACGGTCCAGGGGGCGCCGCCGGTGAGGCGTCGCCGGATCAGTTCGCAGTCCTTGACGATGGAGTCGGCGCGGAAGTGGGCGAGGTAGCCGGCCTGCTCGGCCGGGGTGCCGCGCAGGGGCAGGGTCTGGCGGTTGGCGGGGGTGGAGCGGCCGGTGCCGCGCTGGTCGAGGAGGAGGACGCGGTACTCGCGTACGGCCCGGCCGAGCCAGGCCTGCGGCCCGACGAAGCGGCGGGCTCCGAAGCCGGGCCCTCCCTCCAGGTACACCAGCCAGGGAAGTCGCTCCCGGTCCTGGCCGGCCGACCCGCTCGCGACGAGCTCGCGGCCGTAGATCTCGATCCGCTCGCCGTCGGGGCGTGTGTGGTCGAGAGGGACGGGGAAGCGGTGGTCGGTGAGGACGAGTCCCGGCTGACGGTAGGTGGTCAACGCTGCTCCTGCTCGTGATCGGTACGCCCCCGCCAGGACAGTGGATCACATGGCGGGGGCGTATCACGGTCAGGAGGTGGGGAAGGAGTCCGCCGTCCTGATGCGGTCGCGGATCCAGACGCCGGCGGGCTTGAGGGAGCCGGTGCCGGTCCAGCTTCCGCCGGCGGCGCAGGTGCCGGGCTTGAAGACGGCGCCGCTGCGCTCGTCGTCGGAGAAGTTCCAGTTGACCCAGCTGATCTTCTTCGCGGCCATCAGGTCGAGGTACTTCTTCGTCATGGTGAAGTCGTTCGCGCCCTCGCCCGCGTAGTTCTGCGTGCCGAACTCGGTGACGAAGACGGGCAGCTTGTCGGCGGCGCGGGAGAGGGTGTTCAGGTACTCCTCCCGGTGGGAGTACGCGTAGAAGTGGAAGGTGTACATGATGTTGGCCGCGTTCACCGGGTTGGACACGACCTCGGACTCGTTCGCCCCTTCCGAGACTCCGAGCGAGGACCAGGCGCGTGTGCCGACGAGGACCGGGGTCTCGGCGTCCTTGGCGCGGATGACGGGGATGAGCTGCTCGGCGTAGCTCTTGATCCGGGACCAGGAGACGCCGCTGGGCTCGTTGGCGATCTCGTAGAGCAGGTTGGTCTTGGAGCCGTGCCGCTTGGCTATCTCGGTGAAGAAGGTCTTGGCACGGGCGAGGTTGTGGTGGGGGTCGCCGGGGTCGAGCATGTGCCAGTCGACGATCACGTACATGCCGCGTGCGCTGGCCTGTTCGATGAGCGAGTGGGCCAGGTCGGTGTACTTGCGGGGGTCGGTCTCGTAGCCGTCCTCCTGGACGTACGTGGAGACGCGCAGGACGTCGGCCTTCCAGTCCTTGGCGAGGGCGTCGAGGGAACCGCCCGTCAGACACTGGGCGTACCACTGGGTGCCGTGGCTGGACATGCCGCGCAGCTGGATCGGATTGCCGTACTGGTTGCAGAGCTTGGTGCCGCAGACCTTCAGCTGCCCGTTGATCCCGGCGGGGGTGGCGGCGGTGGGGGCCGCGCTCACGGTGGGCGGTGCGGCGGCGAGGCCGAGGAGCAGGGTGCCGAGGGCGGTGGTGGCGACGCCGAGGCGCCGGAGTCCGGTGCGGGGTCGGGGACGGGGTCGTACGGATCGTGCCGAAGTCATGGGGGTCTCCCGGAACGATGAACGAGATGAACGAGGTCAGATTGGAAGGAAACCTTCCTAACGAATGAATAGCAGGGCTCCGGAGCGCCCCGCAAGGGTCATGACAAGAGACGCAGTTCAGCGGGCTGACTTCCCTGCTCCGGCCGTCAGCGCGGGATCAGACCCTTGTCGGCGAGGTAGTCGCGCGCCACGTCCTCGGGGAGGCGGCGCCAGCTGTCCACCCGTTCGTTGAGTGCTGCCAGATCGGCCGTGGTCAGGACGGTGTTGAGGCGGTCGAGGGCCCCGGTGACGTCCGCGCTCCCGGCGCGGGCGCGGTTGACGACGGGCACGATGTGGTCGGCGTTCTGGAGGTTCTTGTCGTCGGCGAGCAGGACGAGCCCGAACTCGTCGAGCGTGGCGTCGGTGGTCGTCGTGAGGACCAGCTGGTTCTCACCGCTCTGGACCGCCTGCTTCGCCTGGGTCGTCCCGACGCCCTTGGGATCGACGGCGGTCACCTCGATCCCGTACACCTTCGTCAGGCCGGGCGCGCAGTACGGCCGCTGGACGCACTCGTCCCCGGCGGCCAGCCTGACGGGGAGACCGGTGGCGCCGAGGTCGCTGAGGGTCTTCAGGCGGTGCTCGGCGGCGAAGGCGGCGGTGACGGCGAAGGCGTTCTGATCGACGGCGCGGCCGGGGTCGAGGACGGTGAGCCCGCGCGGTCCGGCGAGCGCGCGGAGGGCCGTCATGGTCGCGGTCAGGTCGGGCGAGCCGACGGTCGGCGCCTGCGCCCCGTTGACCTTGGCGTTCAGCCAGTCGGCGAAGGTCGCCGCGTACTCCGGCACGACATCGATCCGGCCGTTCTCCAGCGCGGGTTCGTACAGCTCGCGGTTGGTGACGGAGAGGACCTTCGTGCGGTGGCCGGCCTGTTCCAGGAGCAGCGCGTACATCTGGGCGAGCAGGTCGCTCTCGGTGAATCCGGCCGAGCCGACGACCAGACGGCGGCTGTCGCCGGGCGGCGCCGTGACCTCGCCCTGCTCCTCCAGGCTCGGGCCCTCGGCGCAGCCGGAGAGCGACAGCGCGAGGGAGACCGAGGCGGCGAGCAGCAGCCGTACGCGGGGCGGCCTCACGCGCCGCTCCCCCGCGCCCCGGCGGGCGCGAGGCGCTGGACACCCTCGAAGACGCCCTCCACCAGGAGCGCGAGGGCGGCGACGAGGAGGGCGCCGGCGACGACCTGCGGGGTGGAGGCGAGGTTGAACCCCGCCGTGATGATCCGTCCGAGGCCGCCGCCGCCGGCGAGCGCCGCCACGGTGGCGGTGGCGACGAGCTGGACGGCGGCGATGCGTACGCCGGTGAGGACCATCGGCAGCGCGAGCGGCAGCTCGACCCTGGCGAGGGTCTGACCTCCCGTCATGCCCATGCCCCGGGCGGCCCGTACGACGTCGGCGTCGACGCCGCGCATCCCGACGTACGCGTTGGTGAGCAGCGGGGGCACCGCGAAGAGGACGAGCGCGATGATCGTCGGCCACTCGCCGTACGGGCCGAGGGGACTGAGGAGCAGGAGGACGAGGACGGCGAAGGTGGGCACGGCGCGGCCCGCGTTGGCGAGGTTCACGGCGAGTCCGCCGCCCTTGCCGAGGTGACCGAGGACGAGGGCCACGGGCAGGGCGACGAGGCAGCTGAGCGCGAGGCAGACGACGGTGAGGAACAGGTGCTCGACGAGCCGTTGCCCGATGCCGTTCTCGCCGGACCAGTGCGCGGCGGTGGTGAGCCAGGACCAGGCGTCGGTCAGCGTGGTCACGCGGCCTGCACCCGCGTCCACGGGGTGAGGAGCCGCTGCGCGCCGAGGAGGAGCAGGTCGGCGACGACGGCGATGACGACGCAGAGGACGGAGGCGGTGAGGACCTGGGCCTTGAAGTAGGTGTTCATCCCCGCGTAGATGAGGTTGCCGAGGCCGCCGTGTCCGACGATCGCGCCGATGGTGACCAGGGAGACGGCGGAGACGGTGGCGATGCGCAGCCCGGCCATGACCGCGGGCAGGGCGAGGGGAAGTTCGACGGCGAGGAGGAGGCGGACCGGCCCGTAGCCGAGGCCGCGCGCGGCCTGCCGCGTCTCCTCGGGGACGGCCCGGAGGCCGGCGAGGATGTTCCGTACGAGGAGGGTGAGCGAGTACAGGACGAGCCCGGCCACGACCAGGGCGGCGGAGAGGCCGTACACGGGCAGGAGCAGCGAGAACATCGCGAGGGCCGGGATCGTGTACAGGACCGTGGTGATCCCGAGCACGGGCCCGGCCGCCCAGCGCCAGCGGCGCGCGAGGACCGCGAGGGGCAGCGCGAGCAGCAGCGCGAGGGCGACGGAGACGCCGGTCAGCTGGAGGTGCTGGACGACGGCGTCCGTCAGGATCTCGTCGCGCGTGGACACGTAGGCGCCGCAGATCCACTCGTTGCGGGCGAGGCAGTCGTCGGGCGGCGCGGTCACCTTCCCATTCGAGACGGCGCACGGCCCCGGCGCACCTCCGGCCGGGCCGTTCGGGGGCGGGGCGCGTCAGCCTCCCCGGTCAGGGATGCCCGTGGAGGACGGAGAGGACGTTGCCCGCCGGGTCCGTGAACCAGGCGATGGACAGTCCGCCGTCCTCGTCCCGCACGATGCCCTTCTCGTCGGCCTCGAAGTCGGGATAGCGCTCGAGGGTCACCCCGCGCGCCGCCAGGTCGTCGACGGCGCGCTCGATGTCGTCGACCTCGAAGTTGAGGATCGTGTACGAGGCGGGGGTGTGGTTCTCCTTGGGATAGACGAAGATCCGCGTCCCGCCGGCCAGGGTCAGGAAGAGCATGCGCATCTCGCCCTCTCCCTGCTCCTCCACCTTCAGGCCGAGGGTCTCGCCGTAGAACCGGCGGGCGGCGTCGAGGTCGTCGACCGAGAAGCCGCTGAATGCCGAGGTCTCGCCGAACATGACGGGCTCCCTTCCGGGGGACTCGTCCGAGGCCCCCTTCCAGGATCCGCCGAAGCGCCGCGGACCGCTCAGGGGGCGATCGGCAGCTGCCGCTTGTGCTCGGTGAGCTCGTAGCGGCGGACGATCGAGGCGAAGGCGGCTTCCGCGACCGGCTTGCCTTCGAGGAAGTCGTCGATGTCGTCGTACGTGACGCCGAGCGCGTCCTCGTCGGGCTTGCCCGGGTCCAGCGTCTCCAGGTCGGCCGTCGGGACCTTCCACACCAGCTCGGCGGGGGCGCCGAGCTCGGCGGCGACCGCGCGGACGCGCCGCTTGGTGAGACCGGTGAGCGGGACGACATCGGCGGCGCCGTCGCCGAACTTGGTGAAGAAGCCGGAGACGGCCTCGGCGGCGTGGTCGGTGCCGACGACGAGACCGTCGTGGGCGCCGGCGACCGCGTACTGGGCGATCATCCGCTGGCGGGCCTTGATGTTGCCCTGCACGAAGTCCTCGTGGTGGGCGTCGCGGAAGGCGACCCCGCCCGCGAGGCAGGCCGCCAGGGCCGCGTCGCTGGCGGCCTTCACGTCCACCGTGAGGACCTGGTCGGCGCGGATGAAGCCGAGGGCGGTCTGCGCGTCGCTCTCGTCGGCCTGGACGCCGTACGGCAGGCGCATGGCGTAGAAGGTCGCGTCGTGGCCGGCGGCCCGGACCCGCTCGACGGCGAGCTGGCAGAGCCGGCCGGCGGTGGTCGAGTCGACGCCGCCGCTGATGCCGAGGACGAGGGAGCGCAGCCCGGTGGAGGTGAGGCGCTCGGCGAGGAAGGCCACGCGGCGCTCGATCTCCACGGCCGGGTCGAAGGTGTCGGACACCTCGAGGTCCCGGGCGATCTGCTGCTGGAGGGCGGTGGACGCCGGGTCGGTCACGGGGGTCTCCTCGTCGGGGCGGGTTGCGGTGTACCGGGGTCGACTCTACGCACCGGGGCCCGGGGGTGTCGCCCGGCCCCTGCCGGGCCGCGGGTCAGGACGCGGGCGCCTCGGAGGGGGCGGAGGCTTCGGGGTTTTCGGGCGCTTCGGGGGCCTCGGCGCCTTACGAGACCTCGGCGGCTTCGGGGGCCTCGGCGGCTTCGGGGGTGCAGAACACCTCGACGCGCTGGACGAGGTTGTTGGCGAAGCCGCCGCGGTTCCACGGAGCGGCGAGCGGCTGGACGTGCCCCTCTGCATCGGTGGCCCGCACCGTGAGGTGGTGGTGCCCCGGGGTCGCGGTCCAGGTCGTGCGCCAGGACGACCAGGCCCAGGGGTTCGCAGGGTCGCGGTCGAGCACGGCGTCGGTCCAGACCGCACCGCCGGCCTCGCCGGCCCCCTCCCCGAACTCGCCGATCTCCACCCGCGTGACCGCTCCGTGGCCGGACCAGGCGCGCCCGGCGAGCGGGACGGGCCCGGGGCGGACGACCCGGGCACGGGACATGAAGTCCGGGAAGCCGGGCGGGATCATCAGGGCGCGGGGCGCGATGAGGGTGACGGGCGCCCCGGGGTCGTCCCCCTCCGCCGCCGTCCTGATGCGGTAGGCCACGCTCTGCTGGAAGCCGGTGTACGGGACGGCGGTGACCGTGATGTCGTGGAGCCACTTCACGTGGGCCATGCCGTACCAGCCGGGGACGACGAGCCGGAGCGGGCTGCCGTGCTGCGGGGGCAGGGGCTCCCCGTTCATCGCGTACGCGACGAGGACGTCCCGTGCCGGGTCCGCGGCGACCCGGAGGGGCAGGCTGCGCCGGTAGTCCTGTTCGACGCCCCGCTCCACCCCGTGGTCGGCGCCGGTGAACACGGCCTCGACGGCGTCCTCGGCGGTCCCGGCCTCCGCGAGGAGCGCGGCGAGCGGGACGCCCGTCCAGTCGGCCGTGCCGACGGCCTCGACGAGCCAGGGCTGGCTGACGGGCCGGGGAGTGAGGCGGGCTCGGCCGTTCCCGGCGCACTCCAGGGTCACGCGGCGGGTGACGGAGGGGCGGGCGCGCAGCGTGCCGAGGTCCAGGGAGAGCGGCCTGAGGACCCGGCCGCCGACGGTGAGCCGCCAGCCGTCCGGGTCCGTGGCGGGGATGTCGTAGTGCACGAGGACGTAGTGGAGGCCGGGCGGGGTCACGTCGTACCGCAGCGCCTCCAGTGGCAGCCCGTGGTTGCGGGCCGCAAGGGCGAGCTCCTGGCCGGAGATGCCCTCCTCGGGGCCTGCGAGCCGTCCCGGCCCGCTGACGCCGCCCAACGCGCTCAGGGATCCGTCCATGCCCTCATGGTGCGCCGGGCGCCTCGGGGTGTCCTGTCGGTGGGGCGGGGGCGGGCGCCCACGTCGCCGTCAGGCCTCTGCGGAGCCGTCGTCGTCAGGCCTCTGCGGAGCCGCGGAGTGCCCGGTCGAGGCCGTCCTGCGGGAGGCCCGTGAGGGCGCGCAGGAAGATCTCCTCGTACGCGGGCTCGCCGATCGTCGCGCGGGCCGTGTCGGTGTACTTCTCTCGGAGGGCCCGCAGACCGGGCAGGCCTCGCCGGGGCTGGCCGGTGGAGCGCCAGTAGGCCTCCCCCGTGCCGGAGACGTCGGCCGCCCGCTCGCCGTCGCCGGCGGCCGCCAGGGCCGTGGCGAGGACGTCGAGGCCGAGGGCGACACCCAGGCTGGCGCCGAGCCTCCGGGTGCCTTCGAGCATGGCGCGGGCGTGTCCGGCGGCGTCCGCGGGTGCGCCCTCCAGGAGGCCGGTGAGGGCGAGCTGGTACTCCAGGGCGGTGCGGGTCCAGTGCTCGTCGAGCTGCTCGCAGAGGGCCCTGAGCGCGAGGGCCCGCTCGCGGGCCTCGGCGAGCCGGCCGAGGCCGGTGAGGGCGAAGACCCGCACGAGGCCGCAGCGGAGCCGGGCCGCGGAGTCGGCCGGTCCGCCGGGCACGGCGTCGAGGACGTGGTCCACGACGACGAACGCGGCCATGGGGCGGCCGGTGGTCAGGGCGAGCAGGCCGGCGAGGGCGGCGGCGTCCAGGGTGAGGTCGCCCGGCCGGGGCCGCCCGGCCTCCGCATACGGATCACGGTCCGGGCCGGGCGCGTCCGCGCGCTCCGTCTCCAGGGCCTCCTCGTACTCCGTGTAGCGGGCCTCGCGGGCGCAGCGTTCGCTGACGTCCTGGGCCGGGCCGAACTCGCCCTGGAGGACGAGGGTCACGCCGAGCGCCCAGAGGGCGCGGGCCCGGGCCCGGCCGCGCGAGCCGCTGAGGAGCAGGGCCTGTTCGATGCCGTCGCGGGCCTCCCGGAGGCGGCCACGGCAGGACCAGGCGAAGGCGACGGAGCCGACGAGGTCGAGGGCCGCGTCGGGGTCGGTGCGCAGCAGCCGGTCGAGGGCGGTGCGGAGGTCGGTGTGGTGGGCGTCGACGCTGCGGTACCAGCGGAGCTGGCGGGCGCCGTGCCATTCGGTGTCCGCGCGGCGCGCGAGGCCCCGGAAGTGGGCGGCGTGCCGGTCTGCGACGGTCCCGGTCTCGCCGGTCCGCTCCAGCCAGGTCGCCCCGTACGCGCGGATGGTGTCGAGCATGCGGTGGCGGCCTGAGGCGTCCGGCGGGCGGACCACCGAGGAGCGGACGAGTCCGTCGAGGGCCTCCGGCAGGGTCGCGGGGGTCAGCGGGCCGCCGGAGCAGACGGCGAGGGCCGACGCCACGTCGAAGGGGCCGCGGAAGACGGAGAGGCGGGCCCAGAGGAGGCGTTCGAGCGGGGCGCACAGTTCGTGGCTCCAGCCGATGGCGGCGCGCAGGGTCTGGTGCCGGCTCGGCCACACCCGCTCGGTGTGGGCGAGCAGGTCGAACCGGGCTCCCGGCGGGGTGTCGAAGCGGGTCCCGAGCTGGTCCCGGACGGCCTCGGCACCCTGGAGGCGGATCTGTGCCGCCGCCAGCTCCAGGGCCAGGGGGATGCCTTCGAGGCGTACGCAGATCTCGCCCGCGGGCCCCGCGGCGGGGAAGTCCTCCCCGGCGGCCCTGCGGAGCAGCTCCAGGGCGTCCCGCCCGGCGGGCGGCAGCGGGTCGAGGGCGATGATCCGTTCGCCCTCGACGCCGAGGGGGCTGCGGCTGGTGGCGAGGACGGTGAGGCCGGGGGCGGCGGCGAGCAGTTCGGCGACGAGCCTGGCGCAGGGTCCGGCGAGGTGCTCGCAGGAGTCGAGGACGAGGAGCAGCCGGTCCTCGGCGAGTCTGCGGCAGAGCGCGGTGGTCGCCATGCCGGGGGTGTGGTCGGCGAGGTCGACGGAGTCGGCGACGAGCGCGACGAGGAGCCGGTCGCCGTCGAGGGGGGTCAGGTCGGTCCACCAGGCGCCGTCCGGGAACCGTTCGGCGACGCGGTGCGCGGAGCGCAGCGCGAGCCGGGTCTTGCCGACGCCGCCGACGCCGGTCACGGTGACGAGGCGGTGCTCCGCCAACGCGGCGGATATTCGGCCCAGTTCCGTGCGGCGCCCCACGAACCCAGGGTTCTCGTCCGGAAGATGTCCACGCACGGAAGCAGTCTCCCTCATGATGGGCTCGAACGGACCGGCTGAACCGCTTCGTTACGCATCTTGTCCGGCACCGGACCGTCATTCTGCGTCGTTCCCGGTCATCCCCCGTCATCCCCCGTGGTTCCCCGGTCACTTCACCGTCACGTCCACCGAGTGCCATCCCTGTGCCCCGTCGGGCATGGTGCCGGTGCGCTCTTCCGGCTGGGTGACGCCGGTGCCGTCGGTGGCCCGGACGGTGAGGGTGTGGCGGCCGGGGGTGGCCTCCCAGGGGTACGTCCACTGGCGCCAGGTGTCGGGGCTGTCCTCGGCGGCGAGCCGGGCGTCGCGCCAGGGGCCTTCGTCGATCCGTACCTCGACCCGGCGGATGCCCCGGTGCTGGGCCCAGGCGACCCCGGCGATCATGACGGTGCCGGCGGCGGGGCGGGCGAGGGGGCGCGGGGTGTCGATGCGGGACTGGGTCTTGACGGGTGCCTGGGCGGCCCAGCCGCGCGGGACCCAGTAGGCGTCGTAGGCGTCGAAGGTGGTGAGCTCGATCGAGGTGATCCATTTGCAGGCGGAGACGTATCCGTACAGGCCGGGGACGAGCATGCGGACGGGGAAGCCGTGGGTGAAGGGCAGGGGTTCGCCGTTCATCCCGAAGGCGAGGAGGGAGTCTCGGCCGTCCATGACGGCCTCGACGGGGGTGCCGATGGTCATGCCGTCGACGGAGCGGGCGACGAGCTGGTCGGCGGGACCGCCTTCGGACGGCGGCCGGACGCCGGCCTCGCGGAGCAGGTCGGCGAGGGAGACGCCGAGCCAGCGGGCGTTGCCGACGTACGGACCGCCGACCTCGTTGGAGACGCAGGCCAGGGTGATGTCCCGCTCCACGATCCGCCGGGTCATCAGCTGCCGCAGTGTGAGGGTGAGTTCCTCGCGTACGCCGCTGCCGTGGACGCGCAGCCGCCAGCGGTCGGCGTCGACCCGGGGCACGACGAGCGCCGTGTCGACCCGGTAGAAGTCGCGGTTGGGTGTGACGAAGGGGCTGATGCCGGGGACGCGGAGCTGGGCTCCGGAGGGTACGGGCGGGGCGGGGGACGCGGGCTCCGGCAGCCTCAGGGCCGCGCGGGATGCGGCGGCGTTCTCCTCGGCGGGGCTGCCGATCGCCCTGGCGACGGCGGCGGCGCCGGTCGCCGCGAGGCCGGCGGACGCGGCCACGACCAGGAAGTTCCGGCGGTCGGCGCGGGCGCCCCCGATTCCCGTGCGGGCTCTCCGGGCGAAGAGGAGGCCGATCAGGCCGAAGAGCAGGATCGCGCCCGCCACGGCCCCCACGAGCGAGGGCACGGCGTCGAGGGCGGAGTCCGAGTCGGGGCGGGTGACGGCGGCCAGGGCCCCGAGGACGCCGAAGGCGCCGACCGCCGCCGAGCCGAGCAGGCGGTGGCGCAGGGCGAGGAGCCCGATCCCGATGGCGAGGATCCCGAGGATGACCAGGATGCCGAGCTGGAGGACGGCCTTGTCGGCCTCGCCGAACTCGCGGATCGCCCACTCCTTGACGGCCGCCGGGGTGTGGTCGACGACGGCGCCGCCGACGGCGGGGACGGGGCTCGCCTCGGGCCGTACCCAGTGGGCGACGATGTCCGCGACGGCCAGCGAGACGTATCCGGCGAGCAGGCCGCCGACGGCGGCCAGGAGCCGGTCCGTGCGGGTCGGCTCACGTGGTGACTCGGAGAGGGTCATGTTCCCCATTCGGCATCGAAGGCGCTCCGGACGGGCCGATTCACCTGGAAGGAGGACGGCGGTGCGGTGCCGGCGCCACCCATGGACCGGCCGCGCAGGCCGGCTTCTATAGGCTGATCATGTGGCCAGTACAGAGGATTCCGAGACCGGTGGAACCGCGCCCGGGGGCGCGCCGGGTGACGCGCAGAGTTTCGCCCGGGCGCTGCGGCGCACGAACGGCGAGATCAACCGGCTGGTGCACGGTTTCGCGGCCGCGCAGGGACTGCATCCCACGGACGTGCAGGCGCTCTCGGTCGTCCTGGACAGCCCTGAGCCGCTGACACCGGGCCGTCTGAGGGAGCACCTGGGGTTGACCTCGGGAGCGGTCACGGCCTGTCTCGACCGGCTCGAACGGGCCGGGCACATCCGGCGCTCCCGGGAGAGCGCCGATCGCAGGGTCGTCCACGTGCACTACGTGGACGGTGCGAAGGCCGCCGCACGCAGCTACTTCATGCCGCTGGCGCAGGCGGCGGAGCGGGCCCGGCTGCGGTTCGACGCCGAGGAGCTCGCCGCGGCCGTGCGTTTCCTGGAAGCGCTCAACGAGGAACTCGGCGACCTGCGCGTCCCACGCCGCTGACCGGGCCGTCGCGCAGCCTCTCGCCACCCCGTGCCCCTTCGTGCGGTTCCCCATGATTCAATCTCTCTCAATCATTGAGATTCTTTCTCCTTGAGATACTGGTTCCGTACCGAGAGACCCCTCCCTGGAGTCCGCATGACCCGCCCCATGCGATGGGCCGCCCGTCTGCTGCCCCTCGTCCTGCTCGTCCTCTGGCTCGCCGTCGGCGGCGGCCTCGGCCCCTACGCGGGGAAGCTCGGCGAGGTGGCCACCAACGACCAGGCCGCCTTCCTCCCGCGCAGCGCCGAATCCACCCGGGTGATCGAGGCCCAGCGGGCCTTCCGCCAGGAGGAGACGCTCCCCGCGCTGGTCGTCTGGACCGCGCCCGCCGGCGGGCAGCTCGGTCCGGAGGCGCAGACCGCCGCCACCGGCGCGCTGGCCACGCTCACCGGTCGGCCCGGGATCGTCGGCTCCCCGTCCCCGGCCCTGCCCTCCGAGGACGGCGAGGCGCTGCGCGGAGTCGTCCAGCTCCGTCCCGACCTCGGCGAGGAGCTGGCGCCCACGCTCGAAGCGATCGACGAGGCCGCCTCCGCGGTACCCGGGACCACCGTGCAATTGGCCGGTCCCGCCGCCACCCAGGCCGACCTGTCGGACGCCTTCGCCGGCATCGACGGGCTGCTGCTCGCGGTCGCCCTGGTGACGGTGCTGCTCATCCTGCTGCTCGTGTACCGCAGCGTGCTGCTGCCCCTGGTCATCATCGTCGGCGCGGTGCTCTCCCTCGCCCTGGCCTGCGCCGTCGTCTACGTCCTCGCCGACCACGGCATCGTCCGGGTCGACGGTCAGGTCCAGGGCATCCTGTCCATCCTGGTGATCGGCGCCGCCACCGACTACGCCCTCCTCCTCGCCGCCCGCTACCGCGAGGAGCTCGCCCGCCACGAGGACGACCGCTTCCCCGCCATGCGTGCGGCGCTGCGCCGGTCTGCCGGGCCGATCACGGCCAGCGCGGCCACCGTGGCGCTCGGCCTGCTCGCGCTGCTGTTCAGCGATCTGACGAACAACCGGGCCCTCGGACCCGTCGGCGCCATCGGCATCGTCTGCGCGGTCCTGAGCACCCTGACCTTCCTGCCCGCCGTCCTGGTCCTGCTCGGCCGCGCCGCGTACTGGCCGGCCAAGCCCCGCCCGGCCGACGCCGAGGGCGGCGGCACCGGCATCTGGCGGCGGGTCGCCGCCCTGGTGGACCGGGCCCCGCGCAAGGTCTGGGCGGCGACGCTCGCCGGACTGCTCGCCTGCGCCGCCTTCGCCCCGGTCCTGGAGTCCAAGGGGGTTCCGCTCGACGAGATCTTCGTGAACGACGCCCCTTCCGTGGCCGCGCAGGAGACGCTCGGCCGGCACTTCCCGGGCGGGGCGGGCAACCCGGCGATCGTGATCGCCGGGGCCGGCTCGCTCGCCGAGGTGACGGCGGCTGCCGAGAACGTCGAGGGAGTGGACTCGGCCGACGCCGTGACCGCCTCGGGCCGGCCCGGCGCCGGTGCGCCGCTGGTCGTCGACGGACGGGTCCGGATCGACGTGACCCTGTCCGACGCGGCGGACAGCGAGGCCGCCGCGGCGACCGTCGCCCGGCTCCGCTCGGCCGTGCACGCCGTGCCGCAGGCCGACGCCCTGGTCGGCGGCTACACGGCACAGCGCTACGACACCCGACGGACCGCCGAACGCGACCGGACGCTGATCGTTCCGGTGGTGCTCGCCGTCATCCTGACCATCCTCGTCGGCCTCCTCCGCTCCCTGCTGATGCCGCTGCTGCTCGTCGCCACGGTCGCCCTGAACTTCCTCGCGACGCTCGGGGTCTCGGCCCTGGTCTTCCGGTACGTCTTCGGATTCACCGGTACGGACTCCTCGGTGCCGCTCTACGGGTTCGTGTTCCTGGTCGCGCTCGGCGTGGACTACAACATCTTCCTGATGTCCCGGGTCCGTGAGGAGTCGCTGCGGCACGGGGTCCGGGAGGGCGTCCTGCGCGGTCTGACCGCCACCGGCGGGGTCATCACCTCCGCCGGTGTCGTCCTGGCCGCCACCTTCGCGGCCCTGGGCGTCATCCCGCTCGCCTTCCTGGCGCAGATCGCCTTCATCGTCGCGTTCGGCGTGCTCCTGGACACCCTCGTCGTCCGCTCGCTGCTCGTGCCGGCCCTCGTCCGGGACCTCGGCCCCGTCGCGTGGTGGCCGGGCGAGCTCAGCCGGCGCGCGACGGGTCCGGAGAACACCGGTACGGCTCGGGAGGGTGCCGGGCCTACTTAGGCATCAGCACGGTGTCGACGACGTAGACCGTGCCGTTGGCGGTGGGGACGTTGCCGCAGACCACCTTCGCGGAGTCGTCGACCGTGAAGGACTCGCCGGAGCCCTCGGTGGTCAGCGTGCCCGTCTGGAGGGTCTCGAAGGAGCCGTTCTCGAGCTGCTGCGGGGTCAGCTTCCGGCCCACGACGTGATACGTGAGGATGTCCTTCAGCATCGCCTTGTCGGCGAGGACCTTGTCCAGGTCGGCCTTCGGGATCTTGGCGAATGCGGCGTCGGTCGGCGCGAACACCGTGATGTCCTTCGCGTTGTTCAGCGTGTCGACGAGACCCGCCTGCTTGACGGCCGCGACCAGCGTGGACAGTTCGGGGTTGTTCGACGCGGCGGTCGCCACCGGTTCCTTCGCCATCCCGTCGAAGGAGCCGGCACCCTCCTCGGGCACCGAGGCGCACCCGGGGCCGAAGGGGTCGCCGGCCGTCGTGCCGACGGCGCCCGGCCCGGACGAGGCGGCTGCCGGAGCCGCCGCCCCGTCGCTCGCCGCACCGGCCGAACAGGCGGTCAGACCCAGCGGCAACAGCACGGCGGCGGTCACGGCGATGGCGGCACGGCGGCAGGTCTGGGTGTTCATGCTCACTCCTGAGGCTCCGGGGTCCACCGGTCGGTGACCCACACAGGCCATTCGGCGCGCGGCCGCATCCGGATGCCTCCGTACACCCGAAGGAGTGATGAGGATCGACCGACCCGCCTCGGCGGCGGAGCCGCGCACGGATTTCCGCCACGCGGCCCGTCCGCCGGGCCGTCGGCTCCGAATCCTTCACGTAGCCAAGTGATTCCTGGAGGAAACCGCCGGTGACAGAGAACGTGTGGATCGGCAGTGTCCGGCCGGCGGCTCCGGACCTTCCCGAGCTGATGGGGCGCGTGGCGCTCGGCGACCAGGAGGCTTTCACCGCCGTCTTCGAGGCCGTGTCCGGGCCGGTGCTGGGGCTCGTCCGTACCGTGCTGCGCGACGCGGCGCAGTCGGAGGAGGTCGCCCAGGAGGTGCTGGTCGAGGTGTGGCGGTCCGCGGCCCGCTACCAGCCGGCGCGGGGGTCGGTGATGACGTGGGTCCTGACGCTCGCGCACCGCAGGGCCGTCGACCGGGTGCGCTCGGAGCAGGCGGCGTCGAACCGTGAGAAGCGGGTGGCGCTCCTGGAGCACACGGCCGCCTACGACGAGGTGGTCGAGCAGGTGGAGGGCAGGCTGGAGCGGGAGCAGGTCCGGCGCTGTCTGCGTGGTCTCACCGAGCTGCAGCGCCAGTCGGTGACCCTCGCGTACTACCGGGGCCTCACCTATCGCGAGGTCGCGGAACTGCTGGCCGTACCGCTGGGCACCGTCAAGGCGCGGATGCGTGACGGTCTCGTCCGGCTCCGGGACTGCCTGGGGGTGGGCGCGTGAACGCCGTCGATCCGCACATGCTGACCGGCGCGTACGCGCTCGGCGCTCTGGACTCCGAGGAGCACGCGGCCGTCCGGCGCCACCTGGCGGAGTGCTCCTCGTGCGCCCAGGAGGTCCGGGAGTTCTCCGAGACCGTGGTCCGGCTCGCTCTCGCCGTCGCGGTGCCGCCGACCGCCACGCTGCGGGCCGGGGTGCTGGGGCGGATCGCGGCCGTCCGCCAGGATCCGCCGCCGACCACGAAGGCGGCGCGGCCCCGGCGCGGGCGGCGCGGCTTCCACCGTTGGTCGCACTGGGCGCTGGCGGCCTGCCTCGCCGCGCTCGTCGGGCTCGGTGGCGTCACGGCCTGGCAGCACGGACTGGCCGAGGACGCCCGGCAGGAGACGGCCCGCGCGCGCCAGGCGAACGACGCCGTCGCCGAGGTCCTGGCCGCTCCGGACGCCAGGGTCTCCACCACCCGGCTCGACGGGGGCGCCGTGGGTACGGTCGTCGTCTCGGCCGAGCTCGACCGGGCCGTGTTCGCGGCCTCCGGCATGGCGCCGCCACCGGCCGGCAAGGTCTACCAGCTCTGGTACGACGACGGGGGCACCATGCGGTCCGCGGGGCTGATGGACCCGGGGGCCACCGCCGAGGCGACCCTCCTCGACGGCCCCGTGAACCGGGCGTCGGGGGTGGGAGTCACCGTCGAACCGGCCGGCGGTTCGCCGCGACCGACTTCCGCTCCGGTGGCGCTGCTCGGCTTCCCCCAGGCCTGAACGGACCGGGTCACGGGCCCGGTCTGATCGGTGAGACACCCCCTAGGCCTTGTCGGTCGGACCCATGTGTTCGCCCGGGGTGGCCAGTTCCTCGACCGCCTCGACGCCGACGACCGCGCCCGTGGACTTCTTGCCGCGCCGCAGCCGGCCTTCGAGCCAGGAGGCGAAGGTGGTGAGCGCGAAGTTGAGGGCGACGAAGATGACGGCGACGACGGTGAAGCAGGCGATCGTGTTGGCACCGTAGTTCGCGCTCATCGGGCGTACGGAGGCGAGGAGTTCGGAGAAGCCGAGCATCGCGCCGCCGAGCGCGGTGTCCTTGACGATGACGACGAGCTGGCTGACCAGGGCGGGCAGCATGGCGGTGACCGACTGCGGGAGCAGCACGTAGGCCATGGTCTGGCCCTTGCGCATGCCGATGGCCTTCGCCGCGTCGGTCTGGCCGCTGGGCAGGGAGAGGATGCCGGCGCGGACGACCTCGGCGAGCACCGAGGCGTTGTAGAGGACGAGGCCGGTGACGACGGCGTACAGCGGGCGGACGTCCGGGCTGATGTCGGTGAACTCGGAGTAGGCGGCGTCGGCGAAGAGCATGAGGATCAGGACGGGGATGGCCCGGAAGAACTCGACGACGGTACCGGCCGCGCCGCGCACCCAGCGGTGCTCGGAGAGGCGGGAGATGCCGAGGAAGGCGCCGAGGGGCAGGGCGAGCACCATGGCGAGCGCGGCGGCGATGACGGTGTTCTTCAGGGCGGGCAGGATGTACGTCTCCCAGACGCGGGCGTCGGTGAAGAAGGGCGCCCACTTGTCCCATTCGAGCTGGTTCTTCTCGGCGAGGCTCGCGACCACCCACCACACCACGGCGGCGAGCGCGATCAGGAACAGCAGCGTCCAGAGGAGGTTGCGCCGCCGGGCGCGCGGCCCGGGAACGTCGTAGAGGACCGTGGGCTTGCTCTTCACCGTTTCACCGCCACCTTCTTGGCCACCCAGCCGAGCAACAGCCCGGTGGGCAGGGTGAGACAGAGGAAGCCGAGAGCGAAGATCGCGGAGATGAGGATGAGTTGGGCTTCGTTCTCGATCATCTCGCGCATCAGCAGGGCCGCTTCGGCGACCCCGATCGCGGCGGCCACGGTGGTGTTCTTGGTGAGGGCGATGAGGACGCTGGCGAGCGGGCCGACGACGGAGCGGAAGGCCTGCGGAAGCACGATGATGCGCAGCACCTGCGGGAAACTGAGCCCGATGGCCCGGGCCGCCTCGACCTGTCCGAGGGGGACGGTGTTGATGCCGGAGCGGACCGCCTCGCAGACGAAGGCGCTCGTGTAGGCGGTCAGGCCGAGGACGGCCAGCCGGAAGTTGATCGTGGTGAACCTGTCGGCGCCCAGGCTCACGCCGAGGGTCTGGAAGAGGCCGAGCGAGGTGAAGACGATGATGACGGTGAGGGGGATGTTGCGCACCACGTTGACGTAGGCGGTGCCGAAGCCCCTCATCAGGGGGACCGGGCTGACGCGCATGGCGGCCAGCAGGGTCCCCCAGATCAGGGAGCCGATCGCGGAGTAGACGGTGAGCTGCACCGTCACCCAGAAGGCTCCGAGCAGGTCGTACCCCTGGAGGAAGTCGAACACGACGGCCTGCTCACTTGACGATGACGCCGATCTCCGGCGCGGGTTCGTTCTGGTAGCCGGCGGGGCCGAAGTTCTTCTTCACCGCCGCCTCCCAGGAGCCGTCGGCGACCATCTTCTCCAGAGCCGTGTTGATCTTGGCCTTGAGGTCGCTGCCCTTCTGGACGCCGATGCCGTAGTTCTCGTTGCTCATCTTGAAGCCGCCGAGCTTGAACTTGTCCTTGAACTCGTCCTGCGAGGCGTACCCGGCGAGGATCGAGTCGTCGGTGGTGACGGCGTCGATGACCCCGTTCTCCAGACCGGTCAGGCATTCGGAGTAGCCGCCGTACTCCTGGAGCTGGGCGTCGGGGGCGATCTTGTCCTTGACGTTCTGCGCGGAGGTCGATCCGGTGACCGAGCAGAGCTTCTTGTTGTTCAGGTCGGACGGCTGCTTGATCGAGTCGTCGTCGGCGCGGATCAGGACGTCCTGGTGGGCGAGGAGGTAGGGGCCGGCGAAGTCGACCTTCTCCGCGCGCTCGTCGTTGATCGAGTACGAGGCCGCGATGAAGTCCACGTCACCGCGCTGGAGCAGCGTCTCCCGGTCGGCGCTCTTGGCCTCCTTCCACACGATGTCGCCCGGTTCGTGGCCGAGCTCCTTGGCGATGTACGTCGCCACGTCGACGTCGAATCCCGTATAGGTGCCGTCCGGGGTCTTGAGGCCGACGCCGGGCTGGTCGTACTTGATGCCGACGGTGATCTCGTCCTCACCGTGGCCGCGGGACACGTCTCCGGACGCTCCGGATGCCAGTCCCGCCGACGTGAAGGAGAGGACGACGGCCGCGGCGACGGCGACGGTGGCTCTGCCGGTCCTGTGGACGTTCATGTGGATCACCCCTGGGGGCTGCTGGTCGGGCGGCGGCCGGGCTCAGTGGTGGAGGATCTTGGACAGGAAGTCCTTGGCCCGGTCGCTGCGCGGATTGCTGAAGAACTCGTCCGGGGTCGTCTCCTCGACGATCTTTCCGTCGGACATGAAGACGACCCGGTTGGCGGCGGAGCGGGCGAAGCCCATCTCGTGGGTGACGACCACCATCGTCATGCCGTCCCGGGCGAGTTGCTGCATGACCTCCAGGACCTCGTTGATCATCTCGGGGTCGAGTGCGGAGGTCGGCTCGTCGAAGAGCATCACCTTCGGATCCATGGCGAGGGCGCGGGCGATCGCCACGCGCTGCTGCTGGCCGCCGGAGAGCTGCGCCGGGTACTTGTCCGCCTGTTCGGCGACCCCGACCCGGTCGAGGAGCGCGCGGGCCCGCTGCTCGGCGGCCTTCCGGTCCTTCTTGCGGACCTTGATCTGGCCCAGGGTGACGTTGTCGAGCACCGTCTTGTGTGCGAAGAGGTTGAAGGACTGGAAGACCATGCCGACGTCGGCCCGCAGGGCCGCCAGTTCGCGGCCCTCGGCCGGGAGGGGGCGGCCGTCGATGACGATCTCGCCCGAGTCGACGGTCTCCAGACGGTTGATCGCCCGGCAGAGCGTCGACTTTCCCCCGCCCGACGGCCCGATGACGACGACGACCTCACCCCGGTGGATCGTCAGGTCGATGGACTGGAGGACGTGCAGGGTGCCGAAGTGTTTGTTGACCGAGCGCAGGACGACGAGCGCGTCGCCGCCTTCCGGGACGGGCATGGCACCCTCCAAAGGGTCACGCCCCCGCTTGCCGCCCCCTCCTCACGTTCATGCTCCGCCCTCCGCCGGGCCCGCGCACGCCGGAGGGGGTGCACGGAGGGTGAGCGGGCACACCGCCGTGTGACCCCCGACGGAGGGCCGGGGGTCACACGGCGAGCAGTGGCCGGCTGCGGGCCGGACCGGGCCGGGCCGTCAGGCGCCGGTCTCGCGCACGGCCAGTTCGATGAGGTCGCAGACCTCGCTGGGCCGGGAGGCGAGGGAGGCGTGGCTCGCGTCGAGCTCGACGGTCTTGCGCGGGTTCATCCGCGCGGCCATGCGGCGCCCGTTGTCCGGGTGGATCATGCGGTCCTCGGCGGAGACCTGGTAGTAGGTGGGCTTGGCCCGCCAGGCCGGGGCGGTGACGGTGTCCCCGAAGGTGGAGGCGAGCGGTGCCTTCTGGGTGACGGCCATGACCAGGGCCTCTTCCCGCGTCAGGTCCTGGGCGAAGCTCTCGTGGAACTTGTCCTGCTTGATCCACAGGTAGCCGTCGGAGTCGGGGGCGATGTTCTCGAAGGCGGCGGGCGGATGTTCCTGGCTGATCTGTCCGGGGCTCTCTCCGGCGTCGGGCGCGAACGCGGCGATGTAGACGAGGCCGGTGACGTTCGGCAGATCGCCCGCCTCGGTGATGACGGCGCCGCCGTACGAGTGGCCGACGAGCACCACGGGTCCGTCGACCTGCTTGACCATCTTCCGGGTGCGCTCGGCGTCGTCGGCGAGCGAGGTGAGCGGGTTCTCGACGGCGTGGAGCCGTTCGTGACCGCGTCGGTGGAGTTCGACGATCACCTTCGACCAGTGGGCGGCGCCGCCCCAGAATCCGTGCACGAGGACGATCGCGGGCTTGTCTGCCATGGGTATCCGTACCGATCTGTACGAGGGATGGATCCCGCCCCTGCTTCCCGCCCCCGACCCCGCCCCGTTCCCCCGCCGCCACGCTACGTGCGCGGCGGCGGCTCCGCACATCCGGTCGGGCGCGCCCCGGCCCGGCCTGGCGGACACTGGGGGTGGGAGCCGAGCGTCGGAGGAGGATCCGCCATGACCAGTGCCGCGCCCAAGGTCAGCACGTTGCCGCCGGAGCACCGGGAGCGGCTGATGGCCTTCGCCGAGGACGTGTACTTCGAATCCGGTCATCGGCTGTTCGAGGAGCAGCAGCACGCCGACCGGTTCTGGATCGTGAAGACGGGAGCGGTGACGCTCGACGCCAAGGTGCCGGGCCGAGGGTCGCCGGTGATCGAGACCCTCCGCCACGGCGAGCTGGTCGGTCTGTCCTGGATGTTCCCGCCGTATCTGTGCCAGTCGGGGGCCGAGGCGATGACGCCTGTGCGGGCGTACGAGTTCGACGCCTCGGCCGTGCTGTCGATGTGCCGGGCGGACACGGAGTTCGGCGCCTCGGTCCTGTTCTGGGTGGGGGCCATCCTGGCCCATCGCCTGAACGTGACCCGGGTCCGGCTCCTCGACCTGTACGCCCCGCACGGGAGCGGCATCTTCGCGTGAGCCCCGCCCTCGTGTGAGCCCCGCCCTTTGCCGTGCAGGCGGAGGGCGGGGCCGCACTCGGACCGGGATCAGTTCACGAAGACGGACGGGCTGCCGGCCTGGCTGATGTCCTGGACGGGGCCGTACTTCGCCGTGAAGTAGCCGTTGGCCGGACAGGTGCCGGGTCCGCTGGCCTTGGTGAAGAGCTGGTCGGTGAAGGTGAGCGAGTTGTCGGTGTTGGAGGGAGTGGCGGTGAGACTGCCGGCCCGGTAGACGCAGGTCATCAGGCCGAGAATGCTGTTGATCTTCAGGGTGGTCTGGATCGGGCCCGCGGCGCCGGCCGTGACGGTGAGCGCGCCCCCGGAGACGACGGCCGTACTGAACGGCAGGTTGTTGACGGTGATGCTCTGGACGCCGGTCGCCCCGACGATGTTGGTGGTGCAGCTGCCGAGCGTGTGGGCCGTGACGGTCTCGGTGGCGGTGCCGGGCGCGGCGGGGTTGCCGGTGACGGTGGCGGTGAACGCGGAGGTGTTGCAGGTGATGCCCGTGCTGCCGCCCTGCGTGGTGGCGATCCGGGCCTTGGTGCCGGTGGAGAGCGAGGCGGACAGGACGTCGCCGACCGCGACGGCGGTGCCGGTGGCGGAGCCGGTGGTGAGGACGTTCCCGGCGGCGGCTCCGAGGGCGCCGGCCTGGGTGGTCGCGGCGAGTGTGGCCGAGACGGCGAGGCCGACGGCGGCGAGGAGAGCGTGCTTGCGCATGGGGATGCTTCCTTCCGTACGGAGGTGGGGGTGGGGAGGGGGAATGCGGTGCGTACGGAGCGACGTGCGAGCGCTGCCGGCACGGTCCGGCGCCACGGATGGCGTCCCGGCAGCGGCGTTCTGGAGAGAGCGGTGCGGGAGACAGCGGTCGGATAGGGGTGCTGGAGCGGTGCGGGGAGCGTGATACTCGGTGCCGTGTGCGGTGGGGACGCGTCCCGTCCCTCGGGGAGCGGCTCCACCGAACACCTGAGAACACCCGATGACACTCGGCGCACCGAGAGGAAAACCCACGAGGGTTGTAATCCCGCCGAGTATGTGACGTCAACAAGCCCGGAGGGATGTGGCCGATGACGAGTGCCCGCGAGGCCGAGGAGGGGCTCGTCCTGCCGGGGGCCCGCTCGGGCCGTGAACCGGGGCGCTCCCTGCGCCCCGGGCCCCGCCGGCTCAGCCCCGAGCAGGTGGCGTCCCGGCAGCGGGAGCGGCTTCTCGACGGGGTGGCCCGGACGGTCGCGGAGAACGGCTACGCCGGTGCGCGCATCAGCGACATCTGCCGGGAGGCCGGGGTGACCCGACCGGTCTTCTACGAGCTGTTCTCCGGCAAGGAGGACGCCGTCGTCGCCGCCTACCGCGGTGGTACGGAGCTGGTGGTGCGGGCCATGGGGCGGGCGTACGAGGAGGCGGGCGGCGCGGCGGACTGGCCGGCCTCGGTGCGGGCCGGGCTGCGGGTGCTCCTGACCCTGCTCACCGAGAACCCCGCCTTCGCCACGATGGTGGTCGAGATCGAGTCGGCGGGGCCCGCGGGGCGCGCGGCCCGGGCGGAACTTCTGGCGAGTTTTCGACGGTTCTTCGCGGACGCCCCGGCGGGGCCGCCGTGGGTGGCGCGGGCCGAGCTGGTGGACATCGTGGTGGGCGCCGTCCACGCTGCGGTGCACCGCGCGGTCGACGAAGGGCGGTTCACCGATCTCCCTCCGCTACTCGACACCCTGGTGCACGTCGTCGTGACCCCGTTCACCCCCGGATGATCCACTGTGACAAACCCAACAGACCGCACATGCACGCCAGTTGACCCCGGGTAACCGTAAGCCTTACTGTCCGGTAGGTTCCCTGCGGCACGTCTGCCTCCGCACCACGCGAGGAAGACCCGGGCAGCTCGGGGAACCGTCCGCGCCAGGACGCCGCCGCGCAGGTCAGTTTCCTCACCCATGTCAGGAGCGCCTCATGGCCCTGCCCGAGCACACCCAGGACAACACCCCCGCCCCGTTACCCGACGACCGGTCCGGCAGACGCGGCCGGGTCCGCTTCCGCCGCGCGGCCCTGATGGGCGTACCCGCCCTCGCCGCCGCCGCCACGCTCGTGGTGCTCACCGCCCAGGGAGCCCTCGCCGCCCAGTTCGCCATCTCGGGCATGCCGTTCACGGTGACCGCCGACAGTCTGGAGGGCCGGGGATTCGGGCAGTTCGGCGGACTCGACAACATGCCCGAGGGCAGCCCGAACGCCGGCGACACCGGCGGCCAGATCCTGGTGATCGTCACGGCCATCCGCGAGGCCGAACTCACCAACCTCTGCCAGAGCGTGGAGCTCGGCGGCACCTTCCTGCACATCACGGCCGGCGCCAAGGGCACCCCGGTCAAGGCCTCTGGGCTCACCACCGACTCCACCGAGATCTCCGGCAAGGCCGCCGACTTCGACAACATCGAGATCGGCGGCGACGCGAGCACCTTCGAGAAGCCACCGGTCAAGGGACCCCTGGGCGTGTTCGGTCAGCAGGCCGACACCGTCAGGATCAAGGACCTGCGGCAGACCAACTACGCCACGACCGCGGTCCGGTTCACCCTGCCCGACCTGAAGATGCGCTTCAGCTCGAAGGGCTGCTGAGCGTGGCGTCCGGCCGCCCCCGCCGCCCCTGGCGGGCCTTCCGGCTCTGGCGGTACCGCCGCCCGTTCGGCGCCGGTCTCGCGCTCGCCCTGGGCGGCGCGGAGATCCTGCTGACCCAGCGGGCGAGCATCACCGTGATCCTCACGGCCGGGGCCGACAGCCTCGTGGGCTATGTCCTGCCCGTCCTCATGGTGATCTGCGGACTGCTCGTCGTCCTCAACCCGCGCCAGCGGCTCTTCTACTCGGTCGTCGGCGTCCTGGCGTCCCTGGGGAGCTGGGTGACGTCCAACCTGGGCGGGTTCGTCATCGGCATGCTGCTGGGGCTCGTCGGCAGCTCGCTCGCCTTCGGCTGGCTGCCCGACCGCCCCCGGCGGCGGCCCTGGCGCCGGAGCCGGCGCGAGGAGCCGGGGGCGGCCTGGGGCGGGACGGCGGCGACCTCCGCGGCGGCGACCGGACCCGCACCGGAGCCCCGCCCAGGCGTCTGACCTGGCCGTACGGGCGGCTTCGTCGCCCCTCCACCGGCCGACGGTACGGTGGAGGGGCACCACCGAACCACCCGTACGGACGGACCGACGACGAGCGGCGAGGCGACGCATGACCCACCCGATGACGGCACGCGAGGCGATCGCGCTCGTCACCGACGACTTCACCGAACTCCCCTTCTCCGAAGGACCCCTGGAAGGGGACGGGCCGATCGGCTGGCCGGGCTACTCCGCCGCGCACGGCCGCGCCGCGGCCCGCTCCGGCGAGACCGAGTCGGTGATCTGCGGTACGGGCGCGATCGGCGGCGTGCCGGTGGTGCTGCTGTCCTTCGAGTTCCGCTTCCTCGGCGGATCCATCGGCGAGCGGACCGGGGAGCGGGCGTCCGCCGGGCACCGGCTCGCCCGTGCCCGGCGGCTGCCCGTGGTCGTGCTGCCCGCCACCGGCGGGAGCCGGATGCACGAGGGTATGCGCGCGCTCCTCCAACTCCAGGTGATCGCCCGCGAGTCGGCGCTGACGCGGGCCGCCGGTCTGCCGCAGATCGCGGTCCTGCGGGACCCGGCGACCGGCGGCGGCTGGGCCACGCTCGGGGCGGGCTCCGATGTCGTCCTCGCCCTGCCGGGCGCCCAGGTCGGCTTCGCGGGCTCCCGGGTGCGCCCGGCGGACGCCGACCCCTCCGCGTACACGGCGGAGGCCCAGCTCGCCCACGGTCATCTCGACGCCGTCGTCCCGCCCGGGGAGCTGCGCGCGGCGCTCGGCCGTTGGCTCATGCTCCTCACACGGCCCGCCGAGGGCCCGGTCCCGCCCCCGTACGCCCTCGGGACCGGATCCGGCACCGTCACCGGCGCCACCGCACCCGTCGAGTCCGGCCGGGAGGCCGTGGCCCGCGCCCGGCACCCCGACCGGCCCCGGGCTCCCGCCTATCTCGACGCGCACTTCACACACCGCGCCGAGATCTCCGGCGACCGCTGCGGAGGCACGGACCCCGGCATGCTCTGCGGCTTCGGGCAGGGACCCGACGGCCGGACCGTCGCCTACGCCGCGCAGTGCGGCACGGCCACCCGGCCCGCCGGTTTCCGTACGGCGGCCCGCCTCGTCCGCCTCGCCGACCGCCTCGGGATCCCGGTCCTCACCCTCGTCGACACGCCCGGCGCGGCCAACGACCCCCAGGCGGAGCGGGACGGAGCGGGTCCCGCCATCGCCGCCCTCTTCGAGGCCGTCGCCACGGCCCGGGTCCCGCTCACCTCCCTGCTCGTCGGAGAGGGCGGTTCGGGCGGCGCGCTCGCCCTCGCCGCTCCCGGCAACACCTGGGCGACCCCGGACAGCTACTTCTCCGTCATCGCCCCGGAGCTCGCCGCGGCCATCCTCAAGCGGGCTCCCGAGGAGGCGGACACCACCGCGGACCTGCTCCGGCTGCGCCCGCGGGACCTCCTCGCCCTCGGGGCCGTCCGGGGCATCGTCGACGGGCCGCCCTCGGGCTGAGGCGCTGTGCGGTGAGGCGTGGTGCGGCGCTCGAAGGCGCTGTGCTCGGAGGCATTGTGCTTTAATCGGACTCGTGGCGCGTGGCGTCGGCCAAAGAGCAGTGGGCCGGCCGGCGATCGGGCGACCACCCGACCCAGTGCGCTCGCGCGTGGCATTCCCGTGCGAGGCGCTCGTCCGTTCCTCCACCGTGGCCGGCCGCCTCCGACGCGCGCCCGCACGGCACACCCAGGGCTCTCGCGCCCTTCACGGAGACCGCATCATCATGCCCACATCCTTCAACCAGTCCGTCATCGACGAGTTCCGCGCGAACAGCGGGAAGGTCGGCGGCTACTTCGAGGGCGGCGACCTGCTGCTCCTCACCACCACCGGCGCGCATTCCGGAGTTCAGCGCACCGTGCCCCTCGGGTACGTCCGGCACGGCGATCTGCTGATGGTCGTCGCATCGAACCTCGGGTCCGACAAGCACCCCGACTGGTTCCACAATCTGATGGCCCATCCGCTGGTCCGGGTGGAGCTCGGCGCCGAGGAGTTCGAGGCACTCGCCGTCCCCGCCGAAGGCGCCCGCCGGGACCGGCTGTTCGCGCACGTGGTGAGCGTGGAGCCGGGCTACGGCGAGTACCAGAGCAACACCGCGCGCGTCCTGCCGGTCGTGGTCCTGGAGCGCGACGCGGGCTCGGCGGACGAGCGTCCCGCCGAGGTCACGAGCCTCGCCGACAAGATCATGGAGGTCCACACCTGGCTCCGCGGCCAGTTGGGACGCGTACGGGAGGAGGTCGACGCGCACTTCGCCGCGCGGGCCGCGCACCAGGGCCCGGGCGAGCCGCCGGCGCCGGGGCTCGGGCTCCAGATCCGGCAGCGGTGCCTGGCGTTCTGCCAGTCGCTGGAGTTCCACCACACGACCGAGGACGCCCATCTGTTCCCGGGGGTCGAGGCCTATCACCCGCACCTCGCCGACGTCTTCGAGCGGCTCCGCGCCGAACACCGCCTCTTCGCCCGCCTCCAGCGGGATCTCGGCGGACACCTCGCCGACATCGCCGGCGCGGATCCGGAGGCGTTCCGTGCCGAACTGGAGCGGATGTCGACGGAGCTCACGGCCCATCTCGCCTACGAGGAGGAGATGTTGCTGCCGCTGCTGCGGGAGGTCCCCTTCCCGCCCGTCCGCCCCACCGGGTGAGCGGGCCCGGACGTCCGGGGCGCGCTCTTTCCCGAGCCTTGTCCGGGCCCTGGCCGTCCGCTGTACGGGTGTTGGACCACCCGAGGCGAGAGTGACACCACCCGGACCGGTCCGCGTCCGGGTGTCGTCCACGCGCAGCAGGACCCCCGATGACGCCCAAGTCCCGTATCCGTACCGCCCTCGCCGCCTCCCTGGCCGTGGCGACCCTCGGCACCTTCGCCGCCGGGGTCGGCGTGGCCGGGGAGAAGGACGGCAAGCAGCGCGGCCGGGTCGGCGAGCGGGAGGTCGCCGCGCTCTTCAGCAGTGGAACGCGGCGCTCCTGACCGGCGACCCGGAGAAGGTCGCCGACCGGTACGCCGACGACGCCGTGGTGCTGCCGACCGCCTCCTCTTGGATCCGCACCGACCAGGAAGGCATCACCGACTACCTCACGCACTCTCCAGGCCGACGACCCGGTCCGTCTCGTCGCTGCGCGCGCTGATCACGATGATCGGCACGTCACCCCGGAGCCGCAGGGACTCCGCGATCGGCTCGTCGTCCTCCACCAGCAGTACACGCACAGGAGAAACCCTGGTTCGAGTTCCGTGCGTCAGTTCACCGCCGGACGGCCGCGCGGGCAGCTGCCCGCGACTCAGTAGTAGTGACGCATGATCTCGTCGGCCCACTCGGGCTGGGTGGTCGCTCCCTGGGGGCCGAACTCGGCCATGTACGGCTTGATGTCGAGGACGGGCGTGCCGTCGACCGCGTCCAGGCCCTGCACATGGAGGTCCAGGCCGTCGGTGCGGATGAGCCGGCAGCGCGAGACGCCGAGGCGGTTGGGGCGGTTCTTGCCGCGCTGGGCGAAGATCCCGACCAGCGGCCACTCCGTGTTGCCGCGCGGGTGGCGGGCCCCGGTCTGGACCGCTTCGGGCTGCACCCGGTCGAAGTGGTAGACGACCTCCAGGTGCGAGAAGGCGTCGAGACCGGCCAGCGCCTCGGGGCCGAAGGCCTCCGCGTCGAGCCTGACCACCGACTCGACGTCGCCCCACTCGTCGTCGCGCACCTCCTGCCGTCCGCCGACGACATGCCCGACCGGGTACGAGACGACCGTCACCGGGGTGCTCTGTTCCTGCGCCATGCGGTTCCTCACTCCTCACCGGGGGACGACCTGCGTCCGTACGTGATCAAGACCGTACTCCCCCTCGGCCACGGGCGGTTGCGCGGCCGTCAGATCCCCCGCTCGTACCCCGGAGGGGCCTGCGGCGGATGCCAGACCGCGTCGAGGCCCCAGAGTCCGAGCGCGACGACAGCGAGGCAGACGAGGGCCGCCGCCCACGGGCGCAGGTGCCGGGTGGCCGCCGCCCAGGTCAGGGGCGGGAGGGCGAAGCCGCCGAGGAGGATCAGCGGCACTTCGACGAGGACCACGCCCCAGTCGGTGTCCTCCCCCTCGAAACCGCCGTCGTAGCTGTACGCGGCCCGGGGCACCGCGAAGGCGGCCGCGGCCAGGACCCCGGCGAGGGCAAGCACGCAGCCGGCGCTGCTCAGCAACAGCTCCCTGTCCTCGCCCGGCTCACCGTTCTCACCCTGCTCGGCGTTCTCGACCGGCTCGCCGTACTCGGCCGTCCCACCGTTCTCGTCGGGCGACTCGCCCTCGGCCCTCTCCGGCCGTTCCCCACCGCTCATGTCGGGTACGGACGCCGGGCCCCCGCCGCACGGTTCCGGCCCCCGTCACCTTCCCGGCTTCGGAACGCGGCGGCGCAGCTCCTCCGCCGCCCGCGCGGTGTCACGAGCGGCCTCGCGGTGGCCGTGCTTCCCCAGGTACCAGGCGAGCCAGGCCAGGGACTCGGCGAGGGCGGCGACATCGTTGCTCGGGTGGATCCTGTCCAGGGATCCCAGGAGCCGGACGGCCTCCGCCGTGGGTCGTACGACCTCGTCGTTCCGTTCGACGCGGGCCAGCCTCAGCGCGAGGTTGGACAGGGCGTGGACGAGGCCCTCGAAGTGCGCCTCCGGGTCGCGCCGGTGCAGGTGCCGCTGGAGGTCGACCGCCTGTTCCGTGACGGCGAGCGCCTCCTCGTGCCGGTCGCCGTCGGTGAGCCGGATCCCGAGGTTGTTCAGCGCCCTGGCGAGCTCACCCTCGTACGTCTCCGGGTCGGTGTGGGCGAGTTGCCGGTAGAGCGCCACGGCCTCCGTGGCGGGCGCGACGGCGTCGGGGTGGCGGCCGAGGACAGCGAGCCGGCTGCCCAGGCTGTCCGCGGCCTCGGCGAGGAGGGGCCGGAGGGTGTCGGGTGCGGCGAAGAGATGGCGCCTGCAGAGGTGGACGGCCTCGTCGGCGGCTTCCAGCGCCTCCGGGCGACGGCCGGACCAGGCCCGTACGAGACCGAGGTTGTGCAGCGTACGGGCCAGGGCGACGACGCCCGCGGTGCCGCCGTCGGCGGCTGCCGAGCGGCCGAGGGCGGCGGCCTCGGCGAGGGTATCCGCCGCGAGGTCCACCCGGCCCGAGTCCGCCAGGGCCAGACCCTGCGCGTTCAACCGGTCGATCTCGCCGAGCGGATCGGCCCCTTCGGTCCCTTCCTGCTGGATCCCGCCGTCCCGGGTGACGCGGTAGCCGTGGCCCTCGAGAAGGTGGTCGAGGAACGCGACGGCCCGGGGCTCACGCGCGGTGATCTCGGCGCGGAGCGCCGCCACTTCCGCGAAGTAGGGCCGGGCCTCCCCGGTGCGCCCGAGGCCGGTGAGTGTGCGGGCGGCCGCGAAGGAGACCGCCGCGTGCTCCGCGAGCTCCCCGGTGCCCCGCGGCCCGGCCGCACGTCCCCCGCCCGCGGCCCCGCTCTCTCGGTACGTGCCGACCGCCACCCGTAGCGCGTCGAGGGCCTCCGTCTGGCGGCCCATCTCCCCCAGTTTGACGCCGAGGTCCCCGAGGGCCGAGGCGAGCTCCTGGCGGCCCGCTCCGCTCGCCGGGTCGACGAGTGAGCGCCGTATCTCCACGGCTTCGGTGATGCGGTCGAGGGCCTCGTGGTGGCGTCCCGTCTCGGCGAGCTGGTTGCCGAGGTTCACCAGGGCTGCGGCCAGTTCCGGGCGGGCGCCCTCGACGCGCCGCTCCACGATCCGGCGCCAGAGCCCGACTGCTTCGAGCGCCACCGTGCGCGCCTCCTCGCGCCGTCCCACGACACCGAGGCCGAGAGCCCGGCGGTGCGAGGCGACGGCGAGGCCGACGAGAGCTTGATCCGTCCCGTCACCGGCCAGCCCCCGGTAGATCCGGGCCGCCTCGCCCAGGACTCCGATCGACTCCTCGTGGCGGTCCGGGTCGCCGGCGAGCAGGGATCCCAAGGCCAGTAGTGCGTAGGCGAGTTCGGGGAGCCGGCGGACGGGGTCGGCGGCCGCGGCACGCCGTAGCGCGGCGACGGTCCGCTCCGCCTCGTCCGTCGCGTCCGTCCCCGCACCGCTCTCCGGCGTCTCCCCGTTCCCGTCCCCGTACGGCATGGCGCTCCCCCTTGTCCGGAAGGATGGGAGAGCAACGATCCCCGACGCCCGTGAACTCCTGATGAACCGGCAGCCCGCCAGGGCGGGTTGCCGTCCCACCGGAACCGGATCGCAGGGTCACAGGGTCACAGGGTCACAGGGTCAGGGTTGCGGGGTCACACGGTCACGGGGTCATCGGGTCAGGACGATCGCCGTGATCACCAGTCCGCCCCGGTCGATCCAGCGCCCGGTGAAGTGCTCGCGCGGGGCGTCCCCGACCATCGGCCCGGGTACGAGCAGCCGGGCGTCGAAGGTTCCCGTGCGTCCCTCCCCGTCGTCCGGGGTGAACTCGAGCGCCGCCTCGTCGAAGTCCAGCTCGCGCCCGGTCAGCGGGTACCAGGTCTTGAAGACGCTCTCCTTGGCGCTGAAGAGCAGCTTCTCCCAGGAGACCCCCGGCTTCCGGGCCTCCAGGGCGGCCAGGTGACGGCGTTCCTCGGGCAGTGACACCACCCCGAGGACGCCGTCCGGCAGGGGTCCGGCCGGCTCGGCGTCTATGCCGACGGACACGACGTCCGCCGTCCTGGCCACCGCGGCGGCCCGGTAGCCCTCGCAGTGGGTCATGCTTCCCGTGATGCCCGCCGGCCACCGCGGTTCCCCGCGCGGGCCCGGTGTCAGGGGGCCCTCGGGCACCCCGAACCGGGCAAGCGCGAGCCGCGCGCAGAGCCGGACGGTGGCGAACTCCTGCTGCCGCCGCTCGACCGAGTTGACGACGAGCGCCGTCTCCTCGGGGAAGAGCGTGACGGGTTCGGTGTCGTCGAGGCGCCAGGCCGTGGCGACCGATCCGGGCACGAGCTCGCCGATCATGGTGTTCCCTCCGCGTGCGGGGTGATCACTGGGTGGTGGCGGGACCGGACCGTCAGGCCGGGTTCTTCACGTCCGCGACGTAGGTGGCACCGCCGAGGCAGTCGCGGATGTCGTACCGGGGCGCGGCCGATCCGGTCCACCGGAGGAAGCCGGTGGCGCCGGTCGCGGACGTCATGTCGATGAATCGGCATCCGTCGTAGAGCAGCTTGCCGGCGGTGGTGGCGGCGCTGCCGGTGGCGACCTGGTGCGAGCCCATCAGCGCGCAGTCGGTGTAGCGGACGGTCGGGCCGCGGTCCCCGTTGGCGTTGAAGGCGTACGTGTGCGTCACCGCGTCCGGCGCCCAGGACTTGAAGCTCAGCGCGGTGTCGTCGCAGGACACGAAGCTGATGCTGCCCTTGTACCAGCGGGAGTCGATGACCTTGTGGCCGAGGCCGCGCAGTTCGAACCGGATGCCCTGGGCGTACAGGCGCATCGTGGAGTCGGCCCGGGTGGGGGCGTCCGAGCCGAGCTGGAAGAAGGTGCCGTTGGAAGCGGCGTCCGTGAGGATGTACGAGCCGCCGATGAAGTTCATCGAGCCGCCGCGGTTGTTCTTCACGAACACGCCGGACTGGTACTCGACCTTGCAGTCGCGGAACCAGTAGTTGAGGAACTGGTCCTGCTGGGTCGCGGCCGGGGTCATCCCCATGACGAGGAAGGCGTCGGAGTAGGAGCCGCCGACCTGGCAACGGTCCCAGCCCATCTCGCTGTTCAGGTTGGAGGTGGTGGCCGGGCCGTCGAGGCCGATGCCGCGCTTCCAGGCGCCGCGCCACTCCACGTCGGTGTACCAGGTGTCCTGGACGCCGTAGGCGGCCGAGGAGTAGGCGTAGTTGAAGCTCGAGGTGGCGTTCTCGCTGGTGAACGTCAGACCGGAGATCCGGATGTTCTTGTAGCGCTGGTAGTTGGTCCACAGCGTGGTGTCGTCCGCGGTCGGTGCGTACACGATGCGGGACAGCCGCTTGCCGTAGCCGGTGATCGAGATGCCGTCGACGATGCCGCCGCCGCCCTCGCCGTTCACGTTGGGCAGGAGCGAGTCGGGCTGGGTGAGCAGGTAGGTGCCCGGCGGAATGACGAGCACCTTCTTCGGGACGGCTCCCGAGATCGGGTCCGGCTGGAAGGAGGCGAGCACCTCGGCGGCGGCCGCGCGGAAGGCGGCGTCGCTCGCGGTGGCACCCGTCGGGTCGGCGCCCTTGCTGATGACGTCGACGCTGTACGGGTCGTCGCCCCCGCCGGCGGCGTACGCCGGGCTTCCGCCCAGCGCCATGACGCCCGCCGCCCCCGCGCCGGCCGTGGCCATTCCGCGTATGAGCGAGCGTCGGTCCATGTTCCCGGTCATTCGTAACCCCCCATATTCATGATCATGAAACAGACGGGACATACGATCACGACTCCGGCGCGGAATCAAGACCGTTCCGCGGCACAGGACCCGTCGGTACGGGGCCTGTTGGGCGCGCCGCGGCCCTCTCCCACCTCTGGCGCGGCGCGCGACCGGTCGCGGAATCTCAGGCGCCGCGCCGGATCCGGGCGGCCTGGCGGGCCTCTGCCTGCTTGCGGGCCTCGGCGGAGCGGCGGGACTCGTTCTTGGCGCGGCCGGGCTTCCCGGGGACGGTTCCCATGCCCCGGAAGGCCGCGCCGCGCTGGGAGCGTTCGGGGGTGACGGGTGCGTTGCCTCCGATGGCGACGCCGGAGGGGGTCTTGGCGCCGGTGATCCGGCTCAGTTCGGCCTCGCCCGAGCGGACCTGGGTGATCTTCGCCCGGATGCCCGCGTCCGCCATGAGGCGCGCGACGTCCTTGCGCTGGTCCTGTGTGATGAGGGTGACGACCCTGCCGGACTCGCCGGCCCGCGCGGTGCGGCCGCCGCGGTGGAGGTAGTCCTTGTGGTCGGCGGGCGGGTCGACGTTGACGACGAGGTCGAGGTCGTCGATGTGGATGCCGCGGGCGGCGACGTTCGTCGCGACGAGGACGGGGACGGCGCCGGTCCTGAAGCGCTCCAGGGTGTGGATCCGCTGCGGCTGCGACTTGCCGCCGTGCAGCGCCGCCGCGCGTACGCCGCTGCCGAGGAGGTGGCGGGTGAACCGGTCGACGGCGGCCTTGGTGTCGAGGAACATCAGCACGCGTCCGTCGCGGGCGGCGATCTCGGTGGCGGTGGCGTACTTGTCGGGTCCGTGGACCTGGAGGACGTGGTGTTCCATCTCCGTGACGGCGCCGGCCGAGGGGTCGACGGAGTGGACGACCGGGTCGTTGAGGTAGGTGCGGACCAGCAGGTCGACGTTGTGGTCGAGGGTGGCCGAGAAGAGCAGGTGCTGTCCGCCGGGCCTCATCCGGTCGAGCAGCTCGGTGACCTGGGGCATGAAGCCCAGGTCGGCCATCTGGTCGGCCTCGTCGAGGACGGTGATCCTCACCTGGTCGAGGTGGCAGTCGCGGCGCTCGACGAGGTCCATGAGGCGGCCCGGGGTGGCGACGAGGAGCTCGACCCCTTCCCGGAGAGCGACGACCTGCCGGTTGATCGACACGCCGCCGAAGACGGTGGCGGTCCGCAGCTTCAAGGCCTTGGCGTACGGCTCGAGGGCGTCGCCGACCTGCTGGGCGAGCTCGCGCGTGGGCACGAGGACCAGGGCCAGGGGCCTCTTGGCGTCGGCGCGCCGGCCGGCCGTGCGGCTGAGGAGGGCGAGCCCGAAGGCGAGCGTCTTGCCGGATCCGGTGCGCGCACGGCCGAGGACGTCGCGGCCCGCGAGGGCGTTCGGCAGGGTCGCGGCCTGGATCGGGAACGGTGTGGTGACACCGAGGTCGGTCAGCGTCCGCAGCACCTCGGCGGGGAGCTCCATGGCGTCGAAGGTGTCCGCGGGGGGCAGGGCCGGGGTGACGGTGACCGGCGGCGCGAACTCCCCCTTCGAGGGGGCGGGGCGGCGGGTGTCGTTCGTGCGGTCCGAGCGGTTCATGAGTGCCTTCCTTGATGCGGCGATGCTGAGATGCGGCGCGTATCAAGGAATCCACGGCGTGAATGCGCCGGAAGAATTGCAGGAACGGGCCGAGAACAGTACCTGTACGGATCCGGGCACATCCGTGCGGTGCGGTACCACGTCACGGCATCCGGTGTGCGGAATGCCGGGAACCCGGCGGGCGGCGGCCTGCGGCCCGCGGGCTTCAGGCCCGGTAAAACGGCGACGGCCGGTGCCCCCCACCCTGGGGGTGGGGGGCACCGGCTACGTCAAGCGCGTCAAGCTTAGGCGGGGGTGATGTTCTCCGCCTGCGGGCCCTTCTGGCCCTGCGTGACGTCGAAGTTCACCTTCTGGCCCTCCTGCAGCTCACGGAAGCCGGAGGACGCGATGTTCGAGTAGTGGGCGAAGACGTCGGGGCCGCCACCCTCCTGCTCGATGAAGCCGAAGCCCTTTTCCGAGTTGAACCACTTAACGGTGCCGGTAGCCATGCGATATCTCCTTCGAGGCATTACCCGGAATTCACACTGCGTGAATCCCGGCGTCGCCGCGATGATTGCCCCGTCCGGAAAAAGCACCGAAAATACAAAAAGTGCTCTGGCGAGAATGAACCCACCTAAGCACTTGAAGTCTATGGGAACCACAACTGCAACTGATAACTACTGTATCACGGAATGGGCCGGAGGGCTCTTTGGCACGGAACTTCTTCGGTTTCCGTGTCGGACAGACCCTCCGGAGGCCCGTCACAACGGCCCTGTGGCCCCGTCCCGCGTCGTCCCCCGCGCCGCGCGCAGCGCCGTGTGGACCGACCAGACCACGGACACCAGCGGCACGGCGACCACCGCGCCGACGATGCCGGCCGCGATCGAGCCGGCGATGACCGAGATGGCCACCACCAAGGGGTGGAGCCGTACGGCCCAGCTCATGACGAGCGGATGCAGCAGATGCCCCTCGATCTGGCCCATCACGACGATCAGGGCGACCACGACCACCGCGACCAGGGGGCCCTGCGAGGCGAGCGCCACCACGGCGGCGACCGCGAGGGCGACGGGCGAGCCGATCAGGGGGACGAAGGCGGCGACGAACTCCAGGAGGGCGAGGGGGACGGCCAGCGGGACCCCGAGGAGCCAGAGCGCGAGGCCGACCAGGACCGCGTTCGTGGCGGCCACCAGCACGATCCCGTGCGTGTAGCCGGTGAAGGTGCGCCAGGCCGCGCGCCCCGCGATCCCCACCCGCCCCCGTACCGACCTCGGCAGCTGCCCCTGGAACCAGGCCCACTGCCGGTCTCCCGCGTGGATGAAGAACACGGCGGAGAACAGCGCAAGGGCCAGTGTCGTGAAGACGGCCACCACATGGCCGGCGCCGCTCACCGCCTCGCTCACCAGGGCCGACCGGTGGCTGGAGAGGAACTGGCCGATCCTCGCCTGTACGTCGGTCAGGACCTCCGGGTGCAGGCGGAACGGCGGCCGTTCCAGCCAGTCCTCGATCCGGTCGACACCGTCCCGGAACTCACGGACCAGCGTCGTCCGCTCCCCTGCCACGGCCTCGCCGACCAGCGTGAGCACCCCGAGTACGAGCGCGATGCCGCCGAGCAGGGTGAGGGCGACGGCCAGTGGCCGGGGCAGACCCTTGGCGACGATGTCGGCGACCGGGCGCAGCAGCGCGGTGATCACGAGGCCGAGGAAGACGGCGACGCCGATCTCGTGGAAGCGGCCGAGGACGGCGAACAGGCTGTAGACGAGCAGGCCGACGATCAGCAGCCGCCACGCGTACGCGGCGGCCGTGCGGAGGAACGGGGTCACCGGCGGTGCTGTGCCTGGCTGCATGGCGACGAGGTACCACCAAGGACGCTCAGGGCCACGCCGAGGACCCGACATTCGCCCGGTCAGCAGGGGGCGGACCCGAGGGCGCCGGTGGCTCGTCACGGAGCTCGTCGGGTCCCGTGTTCGAGTGATCGTCCGCTGCTAGTGTCCGGTACGGGGCGGGTGTCCCGTGCCGGGTGAGGAGGAGTCCATGAAGGCCGCGGACGACGGACGGCAGCAGCTGGACGCGGCGAGCGTCCTCAACGCGAAGAGGACGCTCCTCCAGCTCCTGGCCAGAGCCGGGGTCTGGTCCGGGGACGCCGAGGAACTGATCGGACTCGTGGAGGCCGGTGCCCTCGCCCTCGCCCACACCGAGATCGGCGAGAGCGCCCGGAGCGCGCCGGAGGGGAACGACGGTCGCTACGAGGCCGGCTGGCGCGACGGCACCCGTGCTGTCGCCGACGAGCTCGCGGACATCGCCGAACGCACCCTGCGCCACGCCCTCGCCCCCGACCCGACGGTGTCCTCGCCGGACGACCGGTCTCCCGTCGGCCGGGCGGAGATGGAGCGGGCGAAGGTCGCGATCACGCCGCTCTACCTCTCGTACACCGCCGTGTCCGAGCTGGACCCCGACGCTACCGAGCAGGTGCTCACCGCCGTCCTGGGCACGATGAGCCCCCGGCAGCGCGCCGGGTACGCGGGGCGGCTGACGGAGTTCGCCACGGCCCATCACGCGCGCCTGGAGCGGCTGTACGCGGAGTACGGTCCCGGCAGCGCCATCGCGATCCACGGCCGCTACTCCCTCGTCCACTCCCCCACCAGCGTCGCCGTGCTGGAACGTCTCGCCGCCGCGCCGGCGGCGCTCCACGAGGAGTGGGACGCCGCCGAGCTGCCGCCGGCGTGGCTGGACGGCCTGATCACCGCGTGGGGCCCGGCGGCGCACTGATCCGCGGGGAAGGCCCCGGTCCGAGGGTGAAGGCCGTGACGGGAGCGGCGGAGGCCACCGCCGCCACGGCCGACCTGTGCGGGTCCGTCCATGCGAGGACGCGGAGATCGCCGTCGCCGGCCTTCAGCCGCGCTTCCTCGCGGACCCACAGGCGGAGCAGGGCCGCGCCGGGGTCCGGGGCGCAGGCGGCCGCGCGGACGGCGGAGGCGGGCAGGACCCGGCCGAGTACCGACAGCGGGCCCGGCCTGCGGGTGGCGGGCTCCACGTCGACGCCCACGGCACCGGGGCCGACGGCCGCCGCGACGAGGCCGTCGGCGTGGCTCAGGCTGACGCCGACGCCGGGGTGGTCGGGGAGGTAGGGGCGCCCGTGGCCGGGCCGGTCGCAGTCGGCGCAGTACTGGGCCGGGGCCGATTCCTCCGGTGGCCTTCCGGTGAACCGGGCGGCGCAGAGCCGCAGCAGCAGCCGTGCGGCCAGGACGTCGTCCCGGCGGCTCGGCACCCGTGTCGCGGCGAGTCGTCGCAGCTCCCAGGGTTCGAGCAGTCCCTCGTGCAGCCGGGGATGGGCCAGGACCTCGCCGGTGGTCGCGACGGCCGCCAGCGCCGTACGGCCTTCGCCGGTCACGGGCGTCATGGGTGAGGCGGTCAGCCGGTGGCTGCCGCGCCGCCCCGG
This sequence comes from Streptomyces venezuelae, assembly GCF_008642375.1. Classification (NCBI taxonomy): domain Bacteria; kingdom Bacillati; phylum Actinomycetota; class Actinomycetes; order Kitasatosporales; family Streptomycetaceae; genus Streptomyces; species Streptomyces venezuelae. The sequence continues at coordinate 788,134 of NZ_CP029194.1, forward strand.
GCTGCGGCCGTCCCGGAGCGGGTCAGGAAGCGGCGCTCCACGCGGCCGAGCGTGCGGAAGTCGTCGATGGTGACTTCCTGGAGGTCGATGGAGTCGCCGGAGATCTCCTCCAGCAGGTCGATGAACTCCAGGAAGTCCATCGAGTCGATGAGTCGGGCCTCGATGAGGTCCTCGTCGACGTCGATCGGGCCGTCGAGGCCGGGGTTCTTCTCGTGGAGCCACGCGGCGATGCGTTCCATGGTGCTGGTCACTCCTTGGTGCTGTGCGGGTTCGGTGACGTCTCAGGACCGGGCGGCCCGGAGCCGGGCGAGGGCCTGTTCGGGGGTGCCGTGGGCGAGGATCATCGCGTGCACCCAGCGTTCGACGCCGAAGGCGACGCAGGCGCTGTACGCGGACCCTTCGGCACCCGCCCGGATGTCCAGCCGCTCGCCGAAGAAGTTGCGGTGGCGGTTGACGGAGGCGATGGCCGTGCCGTCCGGGGCGCTGAACTCGTGCTTGACCGGGTCGAGCGCCATGAGGCGGGCCCGGGAACCGCCCCGGTCGTAGAAGGGGTCGTCGGCCGTGGCCCGGGTCAGGTCGAGGCCGAGACGTCCGGCCACTTCCTGGATGAACTCGGCTCCCCGTTCCAGGTGTTCGACCGCTCCTTGCTTGGTGCCGAGGTACAGGACCTCGCGCATGTGGAAGCCCCAGAGGCGGCGCAGCCCGTCGTAGTGGGTCTCGTTGCGGAAGCAGCGGCCGGTGGCGGAGAGCCGTAGCCCGTCCTCGCCGACGTCCCTGCCCTCCAGGGAGAGCAGGAGTCCGTAGCAGGTGGCGGAGGGGAGCAGGTGGCCGGTGGGGCGCAGCGGGAGCTCCGCCGGGTCCTCGCCGGCCGCCAGGCCGTCGAGCGCCTCGGGGGTGAACCGCCCGGCGGAGACGCCGAGGTGGGGGAAGTTGCGGAAGTAGTCCAGCCGGGCCAGGCCCTCGACGGACAGCAGGGGTGGTCCGACCACCTCGGGGGCGGAGAGGCGTGCCGCCAGTCCGGTCAGCAGGGCGTCGAGGCCGTGCAGCAGGGCGGTGTGGACCGGGTCGAGCGTGAGGAGGCCCGGGCCGGGGTTCTTGAGGCCGCCGTCCGGCAGGGCCGTACTGCTGGTTGTGCTCATGGAAACCGCTCCCTCTCAGCGTGTGCGAACAGTCGGGGGCGTCGGCGGGTGGGCAGGAGGACGATCCACGGCGTGGGTGTGGTGGTGGCGGCCGGATCGGTTCGGTCGGTTCGAACGTCCGGGAGTGTGGCTGCCGTCGGACCGCATGGCGTCGCCGCCGACCGGGCGCGGCGGTGCGTCCGGCCGGTGCCCCGCCGGGGCCACGGCCTGCGAGAAGCCCCTGGGATCGGAGCCGCGCCATGGACCCTAGGCCAGCCCGTCCCGCCTTGTCTAGACCAAAGTCGGCGGGTCGGCGCAGGTCGCCGAGTGTTCGCTTCGATCTTCCGGACACGTCAACTGTGCATATCCGGCCGACGCTTGACAGCGGCTATGGTCTAAACCAATGCTGCTGCGTAACCGGCAGTGACCGTCCTCGGCCCTGACCCCGTCCTGGAGGGACCCCATGACGACCCCCGCTCCCCACGGCCGCCCTCGCCACCCCCGTCTGCACAGAGCGGCGTCGGACCTTCCCTACTTCAGCGCGGACGGAGAGTCCTATCTCGCCCGGACCACCCTGCGGGAGCTGAAGAAGTCCCGCCCCCTGCGGGTGCTCTCCGAGGCGGACTTCGCCCATTGGCAGACGTACGGATACGTCGTCGTCCGGGAGGCGATACCTGCGGAGGACGCCCGGCGGCTCCTCGACTTCGCCTGGGACTTCCAAGGGCTCGACCCGGACCGCCCGGAAAGCTGGTACGAGGACCGGCCGTTCCGCTCCGAGCTGGACCAACAGCTGCACGTGTACGGATTCGTCGAGGCGTACCACCACCAACTGCTGTGGAACAGCCGCCAGTCACAGCGCGTGTACGACGCCTTCGTCGACGTCTGGGACTGCGAGGAGCTGTGGGTCACGCTGGACCGGCTCAACCTCAATCCGCCCAACGTCAAGAACCGCGACCGTGCGCTGATCGAGCCCACGGACCGGGGCTTCGACATCGAGCTGCACTGGGACATCGACACCACGCTCGGCGTCCCGCCCCAGCGGGTGCAGGGGATCATCGCGCTCAACGACACCCGGCCCGAGACCGGCGGCTTCCAGTGCGACCCCGAGCTGTTCCGGCGGTTCGAGGAGTGGAAGGTCGCCCAGCCGGCCGACCGGGACCCGCTGCGTCCCGCCGTGGACCGGACCGAGTTCCCCGTCGAACGGCCCGATCTCCACCCCGGCGACCTGCTCATCTGGAACGGCCTCCTCGCCCACGGCGTGGCGCGCAACGCCTCCGAGAACGGGGTGCGCGCGGTCCAGTACCTGTCGATGATGCCGGCGCTCGAGGAGCACGACAGGCTGCGCCGCTCCCGTGTCGAGTCCTGGCGGCACCTGCGCACCCCCCGCTGGAACCGCACGCTCGTCGGCGATCCGGTGCTGCACGAGTCCAAGCGCTACCCCACGGCCGAACTGACCGGGCTCGGCAGCCGGCTCCTCGGGCTCACCTCGTGGCACGAGACGGCCGATGCCGGCGCATCCGCGGCCGCACATGCGGATGCCGGTCGGAGCGGGGACGGAGAACCTGCGTGCGCCGCGTCTGCCTGACCCTCCCCACCGACCGGGCCTGCTCCGAGACCATCAGGGCGGTCGCCGAGGAGGCCGCCCACGGCGCCCGCCGGTTCGGCGTCGAGGTGCACCTCCTGGTCCTGGACTCCTCCGAGGCGCCGGTGCTCGCCGGGCACCGTACGACGGTCACCGGTCTGCCGCCGGTGCCGGGCGTGGTCGTCCACCACCTCGACGAGGCCCGGCAGCGGGCCTTCCTGCGGAAGGTGATCGCCGCGTCGGGCGTCGCGGCGCCCGAGCGGGTGCTCGACCTGCTGCTGCCGTCCCGCGTGTCCTACGGGGCCTGCACCGACCGCGCCTTCCTGATCGCGGAGGCCCTGGGCTGCGCGTCGGTGCACCGGCGGGACTCCGACAGCCGCTACCAGCACCACTCCCCCTCCGGGAATCCGCACGAGGGCGGACCGGTCTTCCCCTTCCACCACGAGCTGACGTCGCTGGGGCGGCTGCCCGCCGACGTCGCCGGACTCGTGTCACGGAGCAGGCTCGACCCCGCGTGCGCGGACCGGCCGGTGGCCATGGTCGGCGGCTCCTTCGTCGGCGAGATGTCCGTGGACGTCGAGGAGATCCGCCGGCTCGACCCCGCCGTCTACGAGGACGTCATCGGCCTCTCGGTCCCCGACGGCTATCCGGAGATCTGGCGCAGGAACCTCATCGCCGAGTCGTTCCGCGGCGCCGGGACCACCCCTTTCACCCGCGACCTCTCGACGCTCACCAGCGTCAGCCCCACGCGGGTGGACATGTGCAACATCGCCTTCACGAGCGAGGTCTACGGCCGGGTGCCGCTGCCGCCCGCCACCGACACCATCGGCAGCGACTACTTCCTGATCCATCTGGTCCACGACGCCCGGCTGCCGGGCGTTCTCCACAACCGCCATATCGTCAACTTCCATACACAAGAGCGTCGTTCCGACGCGGGCTTCCTCGCCTACCACCGGAGGCTCGCCAAGTTCTTCCTGTCCACGCCGTACTTCAACGCCGTGTACGAACGGATGGCCGCCGCCGGAGCGGAGTTGCTCGACGCCGACGGCCGTGTCCGCGCGGATGCCGTCGCCGGGTTCGTCAGGGACAGCACCCTTCTGGACCCCGTCGAGAACGCCGAGCGGCTCGACGTCGTGGACCGCTCGTACCGCAAGCTCGGCGGCCGCTACGCCGGGGCCGCCGACGTCCTCGCCGCCGAGCGCGAACGACTCATCGACGCGGCCCGGGCCGACATGGAGGATTTCGCCCTCCTGATCGACGCCTGGGGACCCCTGACCCGCTCCACGAAGTCCGTGAAAGGCATCACATGGTGAGTGAGCGAGACTCCTCGCGGCTCGATGACACCCCCGCACCGGCACGCGCGGTCACCCTCACCGTCGCGTACGACGGCGGTGAGGAGCGCCGGGGCCCCGTCACGATGGGGCAGGCCAACATGATCCGCTGCGTCCTGCGGGACGAGCCCGGGCACATCAACATCCACGACGTGTGGCCGGCGCCCGCAGGGACCGGGGCGGAAGGCGCCGTCGACGCCCTGCGTACCCTCGCGGTACGGCACGAGGCGCTGCGCACCACCTTCCCGCACGCCCCGGGCTCCGTTCCTCGCGAGCAGGTCGTCGCCGCCGCCGGTACGTTCACGGTCACCGTCCTCGACCACGACGAGCTCCCCGGCGAACCCGCCGTCTACGCGGAGTCGCTGGCGCGCGAGGCCCGTGACGAACGCTTCCGTCTGGACCGGGACTTCCCCCTCCGGGTGACCCTGGTCGCCCTCGACGGCGCGGCGGTGTACGCCGCCGTGGCGGCCAGCCATGCCGTCACCGACATCAGCGCGCTCGCCGTCCTCAAGGAGGAATGGCTCACGCTGCTGTCCGGCGGGACGCTGCCTCCGCTGACGGCCCTCACGCCCCTGGGGCTCGCCGCGGAGGAGGCGGCCCCGGCCGGGCTCCGCAAGTCCGCCGCGTCGCTGGGGTATTGGGAGCGGATCATCCGTACCGGACCGCAGGCCATGTTCGCGGAACCGGGTGCCGAGGGGACCGAGATCGCCGCGCCGCGGCTCACCCTGCGGTCGCGGCGGGGCGCCCGCGCCCTGGCTGCCGTGGCGGCGCGGACCGGCGGCCTCCCGGCGACGGTGCTGCTCACTGCCTGGTGCGCGCTCCTCGCGCACCGTACGGGCCAGCCCGCCTGTGTGACCGCCGTCCCGACCGCCAACCGGTTCGAGCCACGGCTGACCCGCTCGGTCAACACCCTCTCCCAGGACGCCCTGCTCTGCCTCGACGTCCGGGTCCCGTCCTTCGACGTGCTCCTCGGCAAGGCCTGGGGGGCGGCGCTCAACGCCTACCGGCACAGCCGGTTCGACGCGGTGAGCCTGTGGGAGATGATCGACCGGGCGACCTTCGAGCGCGGCAGCCGGTTCTCGCGCGATGTCGCCTTCAACGACGTGAGCACCCTGCCCACCGCGCTTCCTTCCACTCTTCCTTCCACTCTTCCTGCCGCCGATCCCTCCTCCCCCGGGGGCGAGACCGCCGTCGGCCCGGAGCTGGAGCTCAGTTGGGGCGAGGTGCAGGTGCTGCCGACGCGCGTCCTGACCTTCGTCCACGAGACGGACCCGCTGCTGCGCCTCGGCGTGTGGGCCGACCCCGCGCTGTTCACGCGGGAGCAGGCGGAGGGCCTCGTCGTCGGTCTGGTACGTCTCCTGGAGGCGGCCGCCGCCGGGGACGTGCCGCTGGACGCGCTCACCGAGGTGACGGGCGTCCGGACCGTCGAACGCGGCCCGGAATGGGAGCGGGTCGACGGCTCCTGGGTCTCGCCGCCCGCCGTGGCGGACGCCCTGAGCCGGGCCCTCGACGGCGTACCCGTACACGTCACGACGGATCCCGCGCCGGGCCGCGGATCGCCGGAAGGGGAAGCCGAGGCCGGGCTCATGGCTTACATCGCCGCCGGGGGCCGCCCGCTCACTCCGGCGGGGGCACACGCCGCGCTCATGGACGCCCTCCCCGGCCGCCCCGGACTCCTGGCTCCCCGGCGGTACGTGATCGTCCAGGACCCGCCGGAGGAGGCCGACCTGAGCGGCGCCTGGGTCCGGCAGCAGATTCTCTCGGAAGGGACCGGCCGGGACCGGCGGATGTGACATGACGATGGATACCGATGACGTGACCGTCCGGCGGAAGTCGGACGCGCTTCCCAGCCCGTGGCGGTCGAGCCGCTTCCGGCTGTTCTTCACCGCGCGCAGCGCGTCGCTGCTCGCCGACGGCATGCTGATGGTCTCGCTGACGACCGCCGTCCTCGGCGCGGGCTACGGGGCCAGTGGCGTCGGATACGCGCTGGCCGCGTGGATGGCGCCGATCGTCCTGCTGGTCCTGGTCGGCGGAGTCCTCGCGGACCGGTTCACCCCGCAGGTGATGATGGTCGGCGCCGACGTGGTGCGCCTGGTGGCCATGCTCGCGCTCGCGGCGCTGCTGGCCGCGGGCGACGTACGGCTCTGGCACATCATGGCGCTGCTCGCGGTCAGCGGCGCCGCGACGGCCATGTTCCAGCCGGGCCTGGCGAGCATGGTCCCCCAGGTCGCCGAGGACATCCAGCGGGCCAACGCGCTCCTGCGGATATCCGAGGCGATCTGCACGCTGCTCGGCCCGGGCCTCGCGGGGCTCCTCGTCGCCTACTGGGACGTGGCGGGCTCCTTCCTGGTGATCGCGGCGGCGTACGCGCTCAGCGCGCTGGGCCTCGCGCCGCTGCGGAAGCTGAGCACCGCCAAGGACGACAGTGCCGACCCTCTGTGGCAGCGGCTGGCCACGGGGTGGCACGAGTTCCGGTCCCGGTCCTGGCTGTGGGGTGTCATCGCCGTCTGGGCGGTCTACGGTCTGTTCGTCTTCGGGCCGGCGCTGCCGCTGGGCGCGGCGCTGCTCACCGAGCAGCACGGGGCGAGCGGCTACGGCTGGATCGCCTCGGCCGACGGGGCCGGCACGATCGTGGGCGGGCTGCTCGGCATGCGCGTGAAGCCTCGCCGACCGCTCGTCGCGGGGGCCCTCGCCATGCTGTTCTTCTCGCTCAACCCCCTGGCCCCGGCCCTCGGCTGGTCGTTCACGCTCACGGCGGTCACCGGTGTCGTGGCCGGCTGCGGCTTCGCCTTCTGGGGGGTCATGTGGGCGACGAGCGTGCAGTCCCATATTCCCCTGGCCGTCCTCAGCCGTGTCTCGGCCTACGACATCGCCGGCTCCATCATGGTGATCCCGCTGGGGCGGGCACTGGCCGGTCCGGCGGCGGAGTCCTTCGGGGCCGATCGCGTGCTGCTCTTCTCCGCCGTGACGGGTGTCGCGCTCCTCGGGGTCATGCTCTGCGTCCCGGCCGTCCGCGCGCTCGGCCGGGCGCCGGCGGTCGACGGCGCCGAGGACGTGGACGGCCCGGACGGCACCGGGTCGGACGGCGGCGGCACAGGCCGCTGACGCCCGTGGCGGGCTCGGCCGACCGCTCAGGCCTCGCCGGTCGGCGACGGCAGGGCGACCGGCCGGAGGACCATGAGCGAGTCCTCGAGGGTCGCCACCATGGCGAAGGGGAAGCGGTCGAGCTCCAGGCAGAGCGCGACGTCGTCAGGGTGTGTCCCTTCGCGTACGCCCTCCCTCAACTCGGCGGCGGCGCGTGACGCGTCGGCGCGGCGGAGGAACTCCGTCGCGCCGGTCTCCGTCCCGTCGTTGACCCTCCGGTCGATGTACTGCGCGCACGCCAGGTCTTCCTCGGCCCGCCCGTCCTCGCCGGTGACCACGAACGTGACACCGTCGCTCCCCCGGGCCCGCAGGACCGAGGCCGTCGCCTCCGCGACCACGAAACTGGCGCACAGCACCAGCGACGCGTCCTTGACCGCGAGCGCGCCGACCGTCCCCGCCGTGGTCTTCTGGACGACGGTCCGTCCACCGAGGTCGAGGGAGCGCAGCAGACCCGGCGAGTTGACGGCGTCGAACCCGGGCGCGGGCGGACCGTCCTTGAGCGCGACCCAGTCCGGGTGACGGGACTTGAGCGCGAGCGCTTCGTCCAGCGACCCGGCGAGAACGATCTTCTCCGCCCCTCGGGCGAAGGCCCAGGCAGCCACCGTGTAGGCGCGCATGACGTCGACGACGACGGCCACGGAGGGGACTTCGACCACTTCGGCGACGGAGAGGAAACGAGTGTCCATCCGTTCATGATCGCGTATGCCCGGGCAGAGCCGCCCGGGCAGTGACGCGCCTCACATCAACGGCCTCGGGGCCGTCATGCGCCCGCGAGGAGGGCTGCCACCGCGTGTGCCGTGTCGGGGTGGCGGTCCGTCAGGGACGGGTGGCGGGGCGCGGTGTCCGTCGGCGCCCATCCGTCCGCGCAGCCCAGCAGCTCCGCGAGCGCGTCGAAGGTCTCCGGGTGTGCCGGGAGCAGCGCAGCGCCCCGTGGGGCCGTGGAGTGCGGACGGGTACGGGCCGCCGCGAGCGCCACCGGCTGCTGCCGCCAGGGCGGGACCCAGGCGTCCAGGGCGGCGAGCCGGGCCGGGAAGATGCGTCCCGCCTCGCGGATGAGCAGCGGGGCCAGCTCCGCCGCGTTCGACCGGAGCGTGGTGATGAGGACCGGCAGCCACGGCAGCAGGACGGCGTCCGGCAGCCGCCCGAAGGCGTTCGAGACGGCCTCCACCACCACGTCGGCGAGTCCCGGCACCGGTTCGAGCGCGTGGACGAAGCCGCTGAGGTAGCGCGGGTAGGAGGGCACCACCAGAGGATTGCCGAGGAGCTCGTCGCAGCGCGCCCGCAGCTCCGCCCGGGAGAGCGTGCCGAGCTGCACCTGCGCCGCCCACAGCAGCGCCGTCTTCGCCGGGTCCTGCGGGTGCGACTGCGCCACCGACAGTTCGAGCTGTGTCCGGTCGCAGCCCAGCGAGAGCGCCAGGCTCTCCATGCTGAACAGGAAGCCCAGCATGGCCGCCACCTGCCCGGCCGTCGCGTCCTCGTCCCGGAAGGCGGTCGGCAGCAGCGTGCAGTAGTGGGCGTATCCGGTCCTGACGAACGACTCGATCCACGGCGGCAGCACCGCTTCGCTCGTCCGGTAGTACGCGAGGAGGCCGCGGACCCGGCGCAGCACCTCCGGCGCCCCGTCCACCGTGCGCTCGGCGGCCAGGACTTCCAGGGCCCGTGTGCCCAGCTCCTCGGCGAGGCGCCGGCCGCCGAGGTACAGCGTCGCGTCCTCGACCGCCCCCAGGACCTGCGCGGTCGTCGCCTGCGGCCCGTACGCCGTGCGCCGCAGCCGCTGCTCAAGGACCTGTTCGAGGCTCACGCCCTCGTAGCCGAGCTCGATGAGCGCGCGCTGGTGGGTGCCGAGGGACAGGTCCCACGACTCCTGGATCGAGCGCTCGCCGAGCCGCCGCTCTCCCATGATGGGCCGCGCGGCGCCCGTCGGCATCAGCCGGCGCAGCATCCACAGGACGTCGGAGCAGGCCCTCAGGTCCGGCTCCGAGGCCATGTCGAGGAGGGCACGCCGCACGCCGCGCTGCTGGAGGTTGAGCGCCAGCGGTTCCAGCCGGTCGTACACGTCGCGCGCGAGGGGCGGCAGCGCGTCGTAGCCGACCTGGCCGATCCGGTCGCCGCCCATCATGATCTCGACGAGGCGGCGCACGTCCCGGCGCCCGGGCACCGAGTCCTTCTCGATGCAGGTGACGGCCGCGTCCTGGAAGTCGTACGGCGTCGGCTTGGCCCGGTCCCGCATGCCGGCCAGCAGGATCGACGTCTCGAAGACGGCGATCGCGTCGGCGGTCGAGGCGAGGTAGCCGCTGCGGCGGGCCGCGCGGACGATGTCCACGGACCAGCCGAGCAGTTCGGCCTCGTCCAGGGTGTCGACGACCGGCGGCCGGCGCAGGAAGCCGGAGAGCCGGTCGTCCGCGCCCACGGGCACGACGGGGGTCTCGGCCTTCGCGGCCGTCTTCCGCGCGGCCGTCCTCGTCGGGGTCGGCTTCTTCGCGCCGGCCTGGCCTTCCAGGCGGTACGGCTTCACGCGGGTGCGCTTGAGGTTCTTCGCCCACTGCGTGGCGGCGATCGAAACCGATCCGGAGGCGAGGCCGAACTGCGCCTCGATCGCGGAGTGGCTCGACGGGATCAGCCCGTACTGCCAGGTGGTGGCGGTCCGCGGGGAGATCGTGAAGCCGGAGGTGCCGTCGGCGGCCGTGGCGCCGTCCACGCCGAACTCGTCGACCCGGCTCGCCGCGTGGAAGGCGCCGCACACATAGAGACAGTCCGCCGGGTCGGTGCCGGTGGCCGCCAGGTGCTCGCGCATCCGGGTCCACATGTACCGCTCGCGGTCCTCGTCCACGCGGACCCGCTCGCCGTCGCCCGGGGCGAGCCGCCGGAAGAGGCTGCCGATGAGGAACATGACCTGGCGGTAGGTGTCGTGGTCGCTGTCGCCGAGCGGTACCTCGACGTACTGGTGCCACCACTCCGACCAGTGGCGGACCTTGCCGTGCCGGAGCAGGTGCTCCTCCAGCTCGGCGAAGCGCGGTCGCAGGTCGCCGATCTCGACGCCGACGGCCTCGCCGTGGAGCGCCGCCTCGGCCTCGGTCCCGGCGGCCTTCGCCCCGGGAGCCGCCTTGCCCGTGGCGCCCGCCGGAGCCGACGCGTCCTCGTCCGCACCGTCCGGGGCCCCGGCCCGGTCGTGCCGGGTGTCCCACTGGAAGACGTGGTCGGAGGAGCGGTCGACGAGGACGAGCTCCACGCCGGGGGTGTCGAGTGCGTACGCGATGGCCTGGTACTCGGCGGAGGCCTCGGTGATCGGGGCGACGACGGACAGCGGCGCCCAGTCGGCCGGGAAGCCGTCGATGTCGCCGGCGAACGCCTGCACGGCGACCGGAAGCCGGCAGTTGCGCAGCTCGGTCAGGAGCGGCGCCATGTCCTCGCACAGCTCCAGGTACACGACCTTCGGCTGCTTCTCGCGCAGTCGGCGGGCCATGGCGAGCGCCGACGCGGGCGAGTGGTGACAGACGGGGAAGATCTCCAGGGGCTCGCCGGCCGCCCGGTCGACGTCGTCGACCATGCCGAGGAGGATGCCTTCCAGCGCATCCCCTCCGCCTGCGAACTCAGCTGCGGCGTCGTGGAGTTGTCCCCGCAGCGCGGCGAACGGGGTCTCGGGGGCCGCGCTCATGCCAGCTTGGCGATCGCTTCGCGGCCGCCCTCCAGGAACTCGGGCCAGGAGCCGCCCTCCTCCTTGCCGCGCGGCTCGACGACACCGTGCAGGTACTTGTTGAGGATGGCCAGGTCCTCGGGCTCGCGGCGGGCGAGGGAGCCGACGAGCGAGGCGGCTAGGGTACGGGCGGTCAGGGCGCGCTCGCCGAAGAAGTTGCTGTGGAGGACGGCGTCCTCCAGTACGCCGATCTGTTCGGCGGTGGACAGCGCGGACTCCAGCTTCTCGTCGTCGCTGCCGGCCGCCGCGGCGGAGGCGCGGAGGTCGGCGAAGCTCTGGAGGAGGACGTCGAGGAGGGTGGGCGGCACGTCCAGGTCGATCTGGTGGCGGCGGAGCAGTTCCTCGGTGCGGAAGCGGACGATCTCGGCCTCGCTCTTCTTGTTCGTCACGACCGGGATGCGGACGAAGTTGAAGCGGCGCTTGAGGGCCGACGACAGGTCGTTGACCCCTCGGTCGCGGCTGTTGGCCGTGGCGATGATCGAGAAGCCGGGCTTGGCGAAGACGATGTTGTCGCCGCCGCCGTCGCTCTCCAGCTCGGGGACGGAGACGTACTTCTCGGAGAGGATCGAGATGAGCGCGTCCTGGACGTCGCTGGTGGAGCGGGTCAGCTCCTCGAAGCGGCCGATGGTGCCCGTCTCCATCGCGGTCATGATCGGCGAGGGGATCATCGACTCCCGCGACTGGCCCTTGGCGATGACCATGGACACGTTCCAGGAGTACTTGATGTGGTCCTCGGTGGTGCCCGCGGTGCCCTGCACGACGAGGGTGGAGTTGCGGCTGATGGCGGCCGCGAGGAGCTCGGCCAGCCAGCTCTTCCCGGTGCCGGGGTCCCCGATGAGGAGCAGGCCGCGGTCGGAGGCGAGGGTGACGATGGAGCGCTCGACGATGGAGCGGTCGCCGAACCACTTCTGGGCCACCTCCCGGTCGAGGCCGTCGGCGCGCTCGGAGCCGAGGACGAAGAGGCGCACCATCTTCGGGGACAGCCGCCAGGAGAACGGCTTGGGGTTGTCGTCGATCGATTCCAGCCAGTCGAGTTCCTCGGCGTACTTGATCTCGGCGGGGGCACGGAGCAGGTCGGACATGCGAAGGGCCTCTCAGGTGAGGAAGGTCTTGAGTTCGTGGACGAGCTTGTCGATGTGGCCGGAGACGACCGGGGTGCCGAGCGCCTTGAACCGCTCGCGGAACCAGGGGTTGACCTCCTGGCGTCCGGAGCTGGTCACCGAGCCGACGGGGATGAACCGCACGCCGGACCGGTGGACCGCCTCGATGCCCTCGAAGAGCGGCTGGGAGCGGTCGAACTCGTAGAAGTCGGAGATCCACACCATGACGGTGTTCTTGGGCTCGGCGATCTTCGGCCGGGCCATGGCCATGGCGACCGGTCCGTCGTTGCCGCCGCCGAGGTTGGTACGGAGCAGCACGTCGAACGGGTCGTGCACCCAGGGGGTGAGGTCGATCGCGCGGGTGTCGTACGCGATGAGGTGGACGTCCACCTTCGGCAGACCGGCGAAGATCGAGGCCAGGATGGTGCAGTTCACCATCGAGTCGACCATGGAGCCGGACTGGTCCACGACGACGACGAGCCGCTGGGGCGTGGTCCTGCGGACGGTGTGCCGGTAGTAGAGGCGGTCGACGTAGAGCCGCTCCTCCTCCGGGCTCCAGTTGGTGAGGTTCTTCCAGATGGTGCGGTCGATGTCGAGGTTGCGGAAGACCCGCTTGGGCGGGACCGAGCGGTCCAGCTCGCCGACGGTCGCCTTCTCCACCTGGGTGCGCAGCACCTCGGCGACCTCGTCGACGTAACGCCGGATGAGGGACTTGGCGTTGGCCAGGGCGATGCCGGAGAGATTGCCCTTGTCGCGCAGGAGCTGCTCGATGAGGGACATGCTCGGGGTGAGCTTGGCGGCGAGCGCGGGGTCGGCGAGCACCTCGCGCAGGTGCATGCGCTGGACCAGGTCCGCCTCGAGGGAGCCGAGTTCGGCGCCGAGGCCGCCACCGGTGAGGCCGGCTCCGGCCGCCCGTCCGCCGCGCAGGCCGCCGGGCGGGCAGCCGAGCGCGCGCTCCAGCCAGCCGGCGTCCGACTGCCAGCGCGCGAGCTGGCCGGCGGAGACCGTGCCGGAGCCGGTGGAGAAGACATTGAGCAGGACCTTCGAGGCGAGTGCGGCACGCCGCACCTCGGCGGCCCGGTCGCGGGCGTCGTCCGGCTCGGGCTCCGGGGTCATCAGGCCGTCGAACTCCTCGGCCAGTTCCGGGTGGCGCTGGACGACGGAGTCGACGGACGCGCCCGGGTCGAGCAGCGCCGACGGGAGGCCGATGTCCTCGACGACGGCGAGGCTCGCGGACTCCAGGGCGGCCTGCTCCTCGTGGTCGAAGAGCCGGGCGAGGAGACGCCAGTAGAGGACCTGACGGCGGTTGTCGTCGGAGTCGGCGGGAGCGGTGGGCTCGGGGGCAGTGCGGTCGGTCATTTCCGCAGCAGCTTTCCGGCTCGTTCGCGCAGGACGGCGACGGAGTCCGTGGCGGCCTTCTCCGCCCGGACACCTGCCTTGTCGGTGGTGCCTCCGGCCCAGGCTCCCGCGTGGACGGCGACGGTCTTCTTCCGGACGGTCGTCTCGACGGCCAGTGGCTGGAGGACGAACTCCCCGGCGTCCCAGCGGAGCAGTCCGACGCACGCGCCGGAGGCGGCGACCGTCTCGGGGGTGAGCGGACCGGCCGCCGGGGCGCGGTCGGTGTCGACGGCCAGCCGGTGCCCGGCGACGGCGAACGCCGTCGGCCCGTCGTCCTCGCGCTCCACCGCGTACCCCTCGACGAGTACGGGTACGGCGATCCGGACCGGGTGGCGGTCCAGCGGGGCGGTCACCGGGTCGACGGCGGTGGACAGGATCACCCGGGCGGTGGCGAACGGGTCGGCGGGCTCCCCCGCCCGGGCCCGCTCGTCGTCCCAGACCAGGTCGCCCTCGTCCGTGACGGGCATGGCGTCGAGCTCCATGGAGCGGCCCTCGCCGACGGCCGCCAGGAGCGACATCCGCGGGCGGAGCAGCTGCCAGAGTCCGGCGCCGACGACGGTGTCCGGCTTGGGTGCGGAGACCGCGGCCCGCACCAGCCGCGGGGCCGTGCCGTCAGCGGGCTCGAACACCGCGTGGACCTGCGCCTGTACGGCGGTCGCGTGCTCCTGCACGTCGACGCCGAGCGGCAGCAGGCGGCCGGTCGCGGCGGACGTCGCCGCGCCGGAGGCGGCGCCGGTCGCGCCCGGCAGGGTCAGCAGCAGCGCGCGGGACCAGAGGTCGGCCCAGCGGCGCACGGGGACACGCTCCAGGGTGGCTCCCGGGCAGGAGGCGGCCAGTTCGGCGGCGAAGCCGTCGAGCAGGGCGGCCTGACGCCGCAGCAGCGGGTCCGGCAGCATCGCGGAGACCACGGGCGCCGCACCGGCGACCAGTTCGTGGTCGATGCCCTGCCAGCCGGCGCGGGCGAGGTCGCACAGCCAGGCGCGGGCGGCCGCGAGCACGTTGGCGGCGGGCCCTTCGCCTGCCGCGGCCGGTACGGCCGCCTCCGTGCGCGGCCGGCCCGTGACGTCACCGACGCGGGCGACGAGGGCGTCGTGCACGGAACCCATGAGGGCGGTGCGGGCGGCGGCGAGGGCGACGAAGTGCTCCTCGCCGGCCGCGCCGGCCGTCGTCTTCTCGGCGGCCTCGGCGACACGCGAGGCCAACGGCGTCCCGGCGACGGCCTCCGTGATCGCGCCGAGGCCTTCGGCCTGCGCGGGCTGCGGACGGAGCAGTCCGGCGACGAGCACCCGGTCGAAGGCGTCGACGGCCGCGAGGGCCTCGTCGAGCCCGTCCACGGGGTCGGAGAGCAGATCCGTACGCATCAGGCCACCGCCCTCGTCGGCGGGAACCACTGCATCTCGGGCAACGGCACGGTCACCGGCTCCCGTTCGAGGTAGGCCAGGTGCCGCAGGAAGCGGCTGAACACCGGGGCGGCCGCCGAGGTGTCGCCCTGGGCGGGGCGGGTGGCGGTCATCACCGAGACGAGCGCGGTGGCGTCGGGCTCCTGACCCGGCGTCTCGGCCTTCAGATAGCGGGCGACGCGCTCGGCTCCGTACTGCAGGACGGCCTCGCCGACGAGCCCGCGGATGTGGTTGCAGAACGAGCCGCGCGCGCCGCCGCAGGGGCGGTTGTTGTTGGTGCTGCACGCGAACGCGTACGTCCCGGCGGCGATCGAGGACACGTACACGCGCCCTATGTCGGACCCGCTGGACACGACACCCTGCAACCGTCCGTCGGCCAGCTCGACGAACGGCACCTTGGCGAGTTTCCGCGGTCGCGCGGGCGGTACGACCCGCGCCACGCTCGACGTCTCCCAGACCGTCAAGACACCTCTCCCATGCACGTCAAAGGGGATGTCCACGCCGGAGCGGCGCGACAGGAACGAACCTATCCCCGCCCACTGACAACGGCCCACGAGCGGCCTGGGAGCGGCCTGGGAACCGGCTGCGAAAGGGGCCTGACGGTGGGTGAACTCACCACCAGTAGGCGGGGTACCGCGGTGCGTCCCTGCGGATGCGGGACGCGGTGAAGGCTGTCAGGACGAGCAGGACCGTGGCGCCGAGGAGCAGCGGGACGAACCGTCCCGGCGCGGGCGACTGGAGCACGATGACGACGGCGGTCGCGCAGGCCGGGGAGTGCGGGGTCCGGGCCAGGGTCGTCAGCGCGAGGGCGACACCGGCGGCGACCGCGGCGGCCCAGGTGCTGCCGCCCGCCGTGGCCGCGACCGCGTATCCGGCGGCGGCCCCCAGCAGGTGTCCGACGACCACGCTGCGGGGCTGGGCGAGGGGAAGGGTGGGAGCGCAGTGCACCAGGGCGGCGCTCGCGGCCAGCGGAGGTATGAGTACCGGCTCGTGGATGGCGGCGCCGATCGCGACGAGACCCAGCAGGGCGGCCGTCGCCGCGGTGACGCTGTGGAAGGCGGCCGCGGGCGGGGGCGCGGCCGGAGCCCGGCCGATGATCCTCGGCCTGCGGGGGCCGGAGGGGTGGGCGGAATCCGTGGCGTCGGCTGCGGTACGGCGTGCGGTGTCGGTGCTCATGTGATGCGGCGTTTCCGGGCGGGCGGCCGGGGGCCGCGCAGGGCAGGGCAGGAGTCGGGGGCGACGGTCGTACGGGACTCTGTGGTCGACAGTCGGCCCGGTCATGCGCGTGGCCCTGGTGCGGCGACGCAACCGATCACCACTCTAACCAGCGGTTTCACCTCGGAGGGGGCGGGGTCGGCGCGGTGTCCGCCACCCATGCAGCGTAAAATAGGGCGAATGAACACACTCCGGTACGAGCTGGTGTTCTCTGACGGCGCGGGTTCGGCCCGGGATGTCGTGACCGTGGAGCGCACCCTCTCCAAAGGACCCGGTGGTCATCCGGTGTACTCCGACCGGACGGGCATCATCCGGGCGGAGATCAGCGACCGGGGCGAGGTGCGTGTGCTCGCCTCCGGCGGCCATCAGGAACCCGCCCAGAGCGTCGCGGCGCGGCCTCTCCCCGACGCAGATCCGACGGACGCGGATCCGACGGACGCGAAACCGGCGGACGGGAATCCGGCGGACGCGGGCCCGGAGGGCGGCTCAGGCCCACGCCCGTGATACCGCGAGCACGCACCCGCGAGGACACACCCGCGAGCACGGACAGCACGGAGAGCCCCCCGTCCACGGGGACGGAGGGCTCTCCTGGTCCGGCCCCGCGGGGGATTCGGGGCCGGGGCCGGTCGGGTGGGGGCTGCGGATCCGGCGGGCGCTACTTGGTCGGGAGCTCGTCCGCGAGCGGGCGGTCGATCGCCATGATCCAGCGGTTGTCGCCGGTGCGCCGCATGACGTCGGTGCAGGTGCCCGTGATGATCTGGCGCCCGCCCTGCTCGTCCGCGACGTCGAGGCGGAATTCGACGATCACCAGCGAGACGTCACCGGCGACGTAGTTCTGCACGACCTTCGAGTCGAGCTTGGGGCCGGTCTTCAGCAGGTCGATGATGCCCTGCCGGCGCTCCGCGCCCGTCAGCGGGCTGCCCGTGAGGTTCGAGATCGCGTCGTCACGGTAGAGGGTGTCGAAGATGGCGCCGTCGCCCGAGTTGAAGGCGTCGATGAACGCCTGGTTCTGCTGCTCCACGTCGTCGGTGAGGACGAGGTTGGCGAGATCGGTGGTGGTCATGGTGATGACTGCTCCCTGTTCGTTGGTGCTTTCTCTGGTGTTCCGGTCGAATCCGGCGCGCTCCGGGCCGTCCGGGCCGTGCCCGGTCGCTCCGATCCACGCCGGCTGGGACGGGGAGTCCGACGGCACGCCGACCGTATGCGGCGGCGCCCCACCCCCCATCCACCGTGAGGTAATCGCCGATCCGGCGCGGATCACCCCTCGGTCATCGGTGGCGCCGGGAAGTAGCCGACCTCGGTGAAGAAGTCGACGTACCTGCCGAACAGCTGCTTGGTCACGGGCGGGCAGTGCACGCCGCTTCCCGCGAGCACCTCCAGCGTGTCGGTGATGTCCATCGGCGGGTAGAAGCCGGAGCTGTCCGCGGTCAGCAGCTCGAAGGCGTCGAGCAGCGGCACGAGTGCGTTGCCCCGGTCGGAGCGCACGCGCTCCAGCCAGGCTTCCCGGTCCAGTTCACCCAGCGGGTATCCGAACGACCGCAGATGGTCGGCGGCTTCGGCGAACGTCAGCTCGCTCGGGTTGTAGAGGTGGAACGTCCGTCCCACCGCACCCTCCCGGCCCGACATCGCAAGGAGGGCCGCGCTGACGTAGTCCACGGGCATCAGGTGGACGGGCCCCACCATCCCCTCCGGGACCGAGCCGGCCTGCAGGATGCCCTTGAGGCTCAGCCACACGAAGTCCCGTGTCTGGCAGGCCCCGTTGAGCTGGTCACCGGAGATCACGTCGACGCGGTAGACGGAGACCGGCAGGCCTCGCTCCCGGGCCGTTCCGATGAGCTGCTCGCACACCCATTTGCTCTGGACGTATCCGGTGGGAAGCGAATCGGCCGGGCCGGTCGGCGCGTCAGGCGCGAGGGCGGCACCACCGCTGTCGGCGCCGGAGAAGACCCCGGTCGTCGACACGTAGTGGACGGGCACCGAACGGTTCCGGGCCGCGAGCCGCAGGACCTCGATCGTGCCGGAGACGTTGGCCGCCTTCAAGTCCTCGTACGGATGGAGCCAGTTGACCGAGGCACCGACGTGGTAGACGACGTCGGTCTCGCGGCTGAGCCGGTCGAACTCCCTCTCGTCGAGGCCGAGAAGAGGCCGGGCGAGGTCGCCGACGACGACGTCGATCCGGCTCTCGTCGATCTCCTCCGCGATGCGGTACCAGTCCAGGTTGGCGCGCAGCCGGTCCCGGGCGTCGGCCGGGTCCGCGCCCCGCACGAGCACCCGCACGCGGGCGGTCGTGGTCCGCAGGAGGTCGCGCAGGACGAACGCGCCGAGGAAGCCGGTGGCCCCGGTCAGGAACACCGTCGTGGGGTCCGTGGCGACCCGGGTGACCTCACCCTCGGGCCGTACGTCCTCGGGGAGTACGGTCTCGGCCGCGAAGTCCACGGCGTGTGCCGCGCCCGTGCCGTCACCCTTGGCCGCCCCCGCCGGTCCGGTGCCGCTGCCCGCCGCTCCTTCCAGCAGGACCGTACGGAGGTACTCCGCGAGCGCCGCGGGGGTCGGGTGGTCGTAGACCAGCGTGGCGGGGAGCCTGACGCCCGCGACGTCGTCGAGCCGGTTGCGGAGTTCCACGGCGGTCAGCGAGTCGAAGCCGAGCGACGGGAACGGCAGGTCGCCGGCGATGCCCGCCGGGTCGGGGTGACCGAGCACGGCACCGACCTCTGCCCGGACGACCGCAAGGAGGTACGCGAGCTGCTCGGCCTCGGTCATCCCGCCCAGGTGACGGCCGGAGGCGGCGCCGGGGCCGGCGGCGTTCCGGGCGGTGCCACGGGTGGGGGCGCCCGCGAGCGCGGACAGCAGCAGCGGCGCCCGGCCGGGGTTCTCCCGCAGGGCGGCTACGTCCAGCGGGGTGCCGACGAGCGCCGGCAGCCCCTGCGCGAGGGCGGCGTCGAGGATCGACGGCCCGCGCTCGGCCGTGACGGGCCGGAAGCCGGCCCGGGCGATGCGCCGGAGGTCGGCCTCGTCCAGGTCCCCGGTCATGCCGCCGGACTGCTCCCACAGGCCCCAGGCGACGGAGGTCGCGGGCAGGCCGCGGGCCGCGCGGTGCTCGGCGAGGCCGTCGAGGAACGCGTTGGCCGCGGCGTAGGGGGCCTGGCCCGCGCCACCGATCACGCCCGCGAGGGAGGAGAACAGCACGAAGGCGGAGAGGTCGAGGCCGCGGGTCAGCTCGTGCAGGTTCCAGGCGGCGTCGGCCTTCGGCCGCAGCACCGCGTCCAGCCGCTCCGGTGTCTGGTCCGCGATCAGGCCGTCGTCCAGGACACCGGCCATGTGGACGACACCGGTCAGCGGGCGGTCCGCCGGGACGTCGGCGAGGACCCGCGCGAGCGCGTCCCGGTCGGCGGCGTCGGCGGCGGCGACCGTGACCCGGGCACCGAGCCGCGTCAGCTCGTCGACCAACTCCCTTACACCGTGTGCCTGTTCGCCGCGCCGACTGGTGAGGAGCAGATCCCTCACCCCGTGGCGGGTCACCAGGTGGCGCGCGAAGAGCGCGCCGAGGGAACCGGTGCCGCCGGTGATCAGGACCGTACCGTCAGGGTTCCAGGCCCCCGACGGACGGCTGTCCGGCGCGGCCGGCACCCGGCGCATCCGGGGCCGGAGCACCCGGCCGTCGCGGAGCGCGAGCTGCGCCTCGCCGACACCCGCGCCGGTCAGCAGCGGAAGCACGGCGTCCGAGGCCGGGGACCCATCGGTGTCGACGAGCACGATGCGTCCCGGGTGCTCGGACTGGGCCGAGCGCACCAGGCCCCAGACGGCGGATGCCGCGAGGTCGGTCACGTCCTCGGTACGGGTCGTGACCGCGCCCCGTGTGAGGACGACGAGCCGGGTCCGGGCGAGCCGGTCGTCGGCCAGCCACTCCTGGACCAGGGCGAGCGCGTGACGCGCGGCCCGGTGGGCGGAACCGGGCAGGACCCCGCTCTGGGCGCCCCCGGTGGGGGCGAGCACGGCGAGCAGCGGCTGCTCGCCCTCGCCGGACCGCGCGGCCTCCCCCGCGGCCGGGACGTCGGGCAGTCGCCGGGCGCCGGGCAGGAGGGCGTCGAGCTGGGGCGTACGAGTGCCGAGCACGCCCCAGGTCGCGGTGCCGTCCTGGGCCCCGGCAAGGCCGACGGGTGCCCAGGCGACCTCGAAGAGGGCGTCGTGCTCGCGCGCCCCGGCGGCCACACGGGGCTCGGCGGAGCCGAAGCCGAGCGAGGCGATCGTGGCGACGGGCCGGCCCGTCGCGTCGGCGAGGTACGCGGCGAGGGTGCCGTCACCGGCGGGCGTCAGACGCACGCGGACGAGGGAGGCGCCGGTGGCGTACAGCCGCACCCCTCGCCACGCGACGACGAGGCGCCCGGCCGGGGTTCCGGAGGCTTGGGCGGAGACCGCCGCGGCGGGGACTTCAGTGGCCCCTCCTTGCGGGGCAGACGGCTGGGGCGTCGGCTCGGCGGTCGACTGGGGGACAGTCGGCGCGGCCGCTGACTCGGCGCTGGTCGGCTCGGAGGCCGGCTCAGCGGGGGTCAGCTCGGAAGCCGACACGGCAGGGGTCAGCTCGGAAGCCGGCTGCGCCGCGGCCGTGAGCGGGGCCGCGTGCAGGGCCGCGTCCAGCAGGGCGGGGTGCAGGCCGAAGTCGCCGGGCAGGGCGCGGTTCCGGGCTTCTGCCGGCAGGCGTACCTCGGCGTACAGGTCGTCCCCGAGCCGCCATGCGGCGCTCACGCCCCGGAAGCCGGGGCCGTAGGCCGGCCCGTCGGCCGCGAGCCGCTCGTAGGCGCCCTCCAGGTCGAGCGCGGTCGCGCCCTCCGGTGGCCAGTTCTCCAGCGCGAAGTCCGGCTCGGAGGCCTCCACGCCGATGCGGCCGCGCCCTGCGAGCGACCACGTGACGTCACCGGCCTCGGGGCGGGTGTGGACCGTGACCGTACGCCGTCCCCACTCGTCCGCGACACCCACGCCGACCTGTACCCGCAGCCCGGCTCCGGCGTCCACCCCCGGCAGCGCCTCGACGGAGAACTCGTCGAGGACGGTGGCGCCGAACTCGTCGCCGGCGCGCACCACCAGTTCCACGAGGGCGGCGGGCGGCAGGACGGTCGCACCGTCCACGACATGGTCGGTCAGCCAGGGGTGGGAGTGCCGGGTGATCAGGCTGGTGAAGAGCGCCTCGTCGCCGTGCGGTCCGTGCGGGCCCTGCGATCCGGTCGGACCGTTCGGGCCCGCGACGGTCACGGCCGCGCCGAGGAGGGGGTGGCCGACGGCGTCGAGGCCCAGGCTCACGGCATCGGTGGCGGCCGAGACCGGCTCGTACCAGTAGCGCTCCTGCTGGAAGGCGTACGTCGGCAGGTCGACCCGCCGCACCCCGGAGCCCTCGAAGACGGCCTCCCAGTCGGGCGCGGCACCCCGCACGTACGCCTCGCCGGCCGAGGTCCAGAACCTCTCCTGGCCGCCCTCGTCGCGCCGCAGGGTGCCGACGACGGTGGCGGTGCGGCCGGCGTCCTCGGCGATGTCCTGGACCCCGGTCACGAGAACCGGATGGGCGCTCGCCTCCACGAACGTACCGAAGCCCTGGCCGAGGAGGGCCCGGACGGCCCGCTCCAGCTCGACGGTCTGCCGGAGGTTCCGGTACCAGTAGCCGGCGTCCAGCTCGGGCCCCTCGACCCAGTCCCCGGTCACGGTGGAAAGCATCGGAATATCCGACTGACGTGGGGTCACCTCGGCAAGCAGGGAGGACAGTTCGTCTTCGAGCAGCTCCACGTACGCCGAGTGCGAGGCGTAGTCGACCGGGACGCGACGCGCCCGTATCCCGTCTCGCCGGGCCTCCGCGAGGAACTCGTCGAGCGCCTCGTTCTCGCCGGAGACGACCACGGAGCGCGGGCCGTTGACGGCGGCGAGCTGGATCCTGCCCTCCCACGGCACGGTCCGCTCGCGGACCTCCGGCGCGGGCAGGGCCACGGACACCATGCCGCCGAGACCGGCGAGGACCCGGCCGATCGCCTGGCTGCGCAGCGCCACCACGCGGGCGCCGTCCCGGAGGGTCAGCACCCCGGCCACGGTGGCCGCCGCGATCTCGCCCTGCGAGTGTCCGGCCACGGCCTCGGGGCGCACGCCCCGGGAACGCCACAGCTCGGCCAGGGCCACCATCACCGCCCACAGGACGGGCTGGACGACATCGACACGGTCCAGGCCGGGGGCGCCGTCGGCGCCGCGCAGGACGTCCTGGAGCGACCAGTCGGTGAACTCGGCCAGCGCCTCGGCGCAGGCGTCGATGCGGGCCGCGAACTCCGGGGAGGTGTCCATCAGGTCGACGGCCATCCCGGCCCACTGCGAGCCCTGGCCGGGGAACAGGAACACGGTCTTGCCGGACCGGCCCGCGCTCCCGGTGACCAGGCCGGCGGAGGGTTCCCCGCCGGCGAGGGCGTGGAGCCGCGCCAGCCGGGTCTCCCGGTCGGCGCCGACGATCGACGCCCGCTCGGGGAGGGCGGCCCGCGTGGTCGCGAGGGAGAACGCCACGTCCTGGTCGGCGAGTTCGGGCCGCTCGGCGAGGTGGGCCGCAAGGCGGCGCGCCTGGTCGCGCAGCGCGGGCCGGGACTTGGCGGACAGCACCCACGGCGCGGCCGGTCCGCCCGCCACCGCCGCCTCGGGGCCAGTGATGTCCACCGGCACCTCTTCGAGGATGACGTGGGCGTTGGTGCCGCTGACTCCGAAGGAGGAGACCGCCGCGCGGCGCGGCCGGTCGAGGTCGGGCCAGGCCCGTTCCTCGGTGAGGAGTTCGACGGCGCCCGCACGCCAGTCGACCACGGGGGTGGGCTCGTCGACGTGGAGCGTCCTCGGCATCGTGCCGTGGCGCATGGCCTGGATCATCTTGATGACACCGCCGACGCCGGCCGCGGCGACGGTGTGCCCGATGTTGGACTTGAGCGAGCCGAGCCGCAGCGGACGGTCGGCGGGGCGGCCCTGCCCGTAGGTGGCGAGGAGCGCCTGCGCCTCGATCGGGTCGCCGAGCCGCGTCGCGGTGCCGTGCGCCTCGACGATGTCGACGTCCGCGGTGGTCAGTCCGGCGTCGGCGAGCGCGCCCTTGATGACCCGTTCCTGCGAGGGGCCGTTGGGGGCGGTGAGGCCGTTGGACGCGCCGTCCTGGTTGACGGCGGAGCCTCGGATCACCGCGAGGACGCGGTGCCCGTTCCGTCGCGCGTCGGACAGCTTCTCGACGAGGACCAGGCCGACGCCCTCGGACCATCCGGTGCCGGCGGCCGACGCGGCGAAGGAGCGGCAACGGCCGTCGGCGGAGAGCCCGTTCTGGCGGGAGAAGTCGACGAATCCGCCGGGGTGGCCGTTGACCGTCACGCCGCCGGCGACCGCGAGAGCCGACTCGCCCGAGCGTACGGACTGCACGGCGAGGTGCAGCGCCACCAGCGAGGACGAGCAGGCGGTGTCGAGCGAGACGGCCGGGCCCTCGAAGCCGAACGAGTAGGCGATGCGGCCGGACGCCACACTTCCCAGCTTGCTCGTCATGAGGTACCCCTCGAACTCCTCCGGTCCGTCGAGGCCGAGGTAGCTCTGCTCGACGATGCCGGCGAAGACGCCGGTGCTGCTGCCCCGGAGGGCCGTCGGGTCGATGCCCGCGTCCTCGAACAGCTCCCAGGCCGTCTCCAGGAGCACCCTGTGCTGCGGGTCCATGGCGAGCGCCTCGCGCGGCGAGATCCCGAAGAAGCCCGCGTCGAAGCGGGTCGCTCCCTCCAGGAAGCCGCCTTCCTTGGTGTACGTCCGGCCTGGTGTCCCGGGCTCGGGGTCGTACAGCGCGTCGACGTCCCAGCCGCGGTCGGCGGGCCACTCGGTGATGGCGTCGCGCCCCTCTGCCACGAGGTTCCACAGGTCGTCGGGGGAGGCGACGCCGCCCGGGTAGCGGCAGGCCATACCGACGATGGCGACGGGCTCGGACGCCGCCGACTCCAGCTCGGCGAGCCGCCGGCGGGTCTTCTGCAGGTCCACCGTGACGCGTTTGAGGTAGTCGACGAGTTTGTCTTCGTTGTTCATGGTCTTGCGGTCTCCCAGGTCAGTGGGGTCGGTCGTCGGAGAGGTCGGCCGTCAGCGACTTCGTCAGCGGCTTCGGCCGGCGGACCGGTTCAGTCGGTCGACGGGTCCAACTCGCCGTCGATGAGGGCGAAGAGGTCGTCGGTGGTCGCGTCCGCGAGGCGTGCGGCGAGGTCGCCGTCGTCCTCCGGCAGGCCGGTCGGGGAGGTCGGGTCGGGGGTGCCGCTCGGCCACCCCTCGCCCGTGAGCCGGACGAGGAGCCCCTGGAGTCGCGCCGCGACGGTCGCGCGGAGCGCACCGTCGCCGGCCATGTCCGGCAGCGCCGATTCCAGGTGGTCGAGGCCGGCCAGGGTCGAGCGGACGTTCGCCTCCTCCTGTACGGCCGCGAGATGGACGAGGAGGTGGCCGGTGAGCGCGTCGGGTGTCGGGTGGTCGAAGACCAGCGTCGCGGGGAGTTCGGCACCGATGGCCCTGCCGAGGCGGTTGCGCAGGTCGACGGCGATCAGCGAATCGAAGCCGAGGTCCTGGAAGGCCCGCTCGGGCTCGATGGCGAACGGGTCGAAGTGACCGAGAACCGTGGCCACTTCACCCCTGACGAGATCGAGCAGCGCCTCGCGCCGCGCTTCCCGGGGCATGGCCGCGAGGAGCTCGGCGAACGGCTCGGTCGCCCCGGAAGCGGCGCTCCCGGTGGTCGTGGTCGCTGTCGCCGTCTCGACAGCGGCGGTCCCGATGACGCGCCGGACGGGTCCGGCCGGGTCTACCGACCGCTCCTCCCCCGCGGGGTCCACCGGAGCGAACTCCTCCATCGGGACCTCCCGATAGCCGAGCGACTCGACCGTGATCACGGGTCGGCCCGTGGCGTCCGTGAGCCGGACGGAGGCGGTCGACTCCCCTGTCTCCGCCAGGAGTACGCGGGCCGTCTCCGCGCCGGTGGCGTGGAGCCGAACCCCCCGCCACTCCGCCGGTACGAGTACGGAACCGGCGTCGCCGGCCGGGAACGGGTGACCGAGAACGGCCGCGTCGAGGAGGGTCGGATGCAGACCGAACCGTGATACGTCCGCGCGGAGTTCCTCCGGTACGCGAACCTCGGGTGCGTTCCGTACGGTCTCCTCGTCACCGGAATCCGACACCGCGCACCCGCCCTCCTCGCCCTCCTCGTCCCGCTCATCCGCGCCGGCCCCTCCTCCGGCAAGAAGCCCCTCGGCGTGCAGGGCCCAGGCGGCGCCAGGACGGTCGGGGCGCGCGTGGACGGCCAGGGAGCGCCGACCGGAAGCGTCCGGGGCCCCCACCCTCACCTGTGTCTCTACCGCGCCGTCGCGGGGTATCGCGAGCGGCGCGCGCAGGGACAGTTCGTCCAGTACCGTCGCGCCGGTCGCGTCACCCGCTCGAACAGCCATGTCGACGAGCGTGGAAGCGGACAGGACGACGGTGTCCTGCACCGCATGTCCGGCCAGCCAGGGGTGGGTGGCCAGGGAGACGCGGCCGCTGAACACGGTCTCCCCGGAGCCCGCGAGGGCGACGGGCCCGCCGAGGAACGGGTGAGCTCCCGGGTCCGCCTCGGGGCCGGCGGGCTGGGAGCCGACAGTCCCGGCTCCGGACCCGGCCCCGGACCTTGCCGGACCGGAGTCCAGCCAGTGGCGCCGGTGCCGGAAGGAGTACGTGGGCAGGTCGACGTGCAGGTGGTCGCGGCCGTCTCCGAAGAACGCGGACCAGTCGACCCGTACACCACGGGTGTGGAGCAGTCCCAGCGCGGCGAGCAGGGTCTCGGCCTCGGGCCGCCCCCGGCGCAGCGCCGGCACGACCGTCATCGCCGGCACCGCCGTCGTTGCAGTCATCGCCGTCGTTGCGGTCATCGCCGTCGTGGCGCCCTCCGGCCGTATGCCGTCGGTCATCGCGGTCAGTGCGCCGTCGGGCCCCAGTTCCAGCAGCGTGGTGACGCCCAGATCGGCGAGGGTCGCGACGGCGTCGCCGTACCTGACCGCGCCCCGCACCTGGTTCGTCCAGTACGCGGCCGTGCGCAGGTCGTCTCCGGTGGCGAGCCGGCCGGTCAGCGTCGACACCACCGGGATCCGCGGTTCGTGGTAGGTGAGGCCCTCCGCGACCTGCTGGAACGCGTCGAGCATGCCGTCCATGTGCGGCGAGTGGAATGCATGACTGACCGTCAGGGGGCGTGTGCGGTGTCCGAGTTCCTCCAGCCGTCCGGCGATCTCGGCCACCGCGTCGGCATCTCCCGAGATCACGACGGACGCGGGACCGTTGACGGCCGCGATCCCCACCTGGTGCTCGCGCCCCGCGAGCAGTCCGGCGACTTCGTCCTCGCCGGCGCGTACCGCGAGCATCGACCCGCCGCCGGGCAGATCCTGCATCAGGCGGGCCCTGGACGCCACGAGGAGACACGCGTCCTTGAGGGAGAGGACTCCGGCGACGTGGGCGGCGGCGAGTTCGCCGATGGAGTGACCGGCGACGAAGTCCGGTGTCACACCCCACGACTCCAGGAGACGGAAATGCGCGACCTCTACGGCGAACAGGGCGGGCTGGGTGTAGCCGGTCAGGTCCAGCTCGTCACCGGCCGCGATCACCTCCCGCACGGGACGCGCCAGATGGCCGTCCAACTCCGCCGCCACCGCGTCGAACGCCCGCGCGAAAGCAGGGAAGGACTCGTACAGCCCCTGACCCATCCCGACCCGCTGCGCACCCTGCCCCGTGAAGACGAATCCGGTGGGTACCGACTCCCTTGCGGTGCCTCGGACGACGCCGGGCCCCTCGGCGCCGGCCGCGAGGGCACGCAGCCCGGCGACGATCGCCTCCCGGTCGCCGCCGACGACCACGGCCCGGTGCTCGAACACCGAGCGGTCCGTCGCCAGCGACCGGCCCACATGCTCCAAGGGGGCCGCATCGGCCTCGGCGAAGGCGACGAGGCGTGCCGCCTGCGCCTCCAGCGCCTCACCGGTCCTCCCCGAGAGCAGCCAGGGAACGGCCGGGAACGTGGAGGCCGGTGCGACGACGACCTCGTCGCCGTCCCCCTCCGACGCGAGTACGGGCACGGGCCGCGGTGCCTGCTCGATGATGACGTGCGCGTTGGTTCCGCTGATCCCGAAGGAGGAGACCGCTGCCCGGCGCGGACGTCCGGTCTCCGGCCATGCCCGCTCCTCCGTGAGAAGGGATACGGCACCTGCCTCCCAGTCCACGTGCGGCGAGGGCTCGTCCACGTGCAGGGTCTTCGCAAGAACGCCGTGGCGCATCGACTCGATCATCTTGATCACGCCACCCACACCCGCAGCGGCCTGCGCGTGGCCGATGTTCGACTTCAACGACCCGAGATACAAAGGCCGTTCGTCCGACCGGTCCTGGCCGTACGTCGCCAGCAGCGCCTGCGCCTCGATCGGGTCACCCAACCGCGTACCCGTCCCGTGCGCCTCCACCGCGTCGACGTCAGAGGCCGACAGACCCGCATTGGCGAGCGCCTGACGGATCACCCGCTCCTGCGCAGGACCATTCGGCGCCGTCAGACCATTGGAGGCACCGTCCTGGTTCACCGCCGAACCACGAAGCACCGCCAGGACCCGGTGGCCGTTCCGCTCCGCGTCCGAAAGACGCTCCACCAGCAGCAGACCCACGCCTTCTCCCCAGCCCGTGCCGTCCGCAGAAGCCGCGAACGGCTTGCACCGGCCGTCGGTCGAAAGGCCGCGCTGCCGCGAGAACTCGACGAACGTGAGGGGCGAGGACATGACGGTGACACCGCCGGCGAGCGCGAGGTCGCACTCGCCCCGCCGGAGCGCGTGCGCCGCCGTGTGGAGCGCCACCAGCGACGACGAACACGCCGTGTCGACGGTGATCGCGGGCCCTTCGAGGCCGAGCGCGTACGAGACGCGGCCGGAGGCCACGCTGCCCGCGATGCCGGCGGCGAGGTAGCCCTCCAGATCGTCCGGGATGTTCTGCGCGCCGACGCCGTAGTCGTGGTACATCACGCCCGCGAACACCCCGGTCCGGCTTCCGCGCAGGGTGGCGGGCACGATGCCGGCGCTCTCCACGGCCTCCCACGCGGTCTCCAGGAGGAGCCGCTGCTGCGGGTCCGTGGCGAGCGCCTCGCGCGGGGACATCCCGAAGAAGTCCGCGTCGAAGCCGTCGGCCTCGTGGAGGAAGCCGCCGTGCCGGACGTACGACGTACCGATCCGCTCGGGATCCGGATCGTAGAGGTTGTCGAGGTCCCAGCCCCGGTTGACCGGGAACTCGCTGATCGCGTCCGTCCCCTCCGCGACCAGACGCCACAGATCCTGCGGCGACGACACCCCACCCGGATACCGGCACGCCATCCCCACGATCGCGATCGGATCGTCGGCGGTGGCGGCGTCAGGGGCGGAATCGCCCCGCTCGGCAGATACGGCCTGCACCTTGTCGTCCGCGTCGGAGAACTCTCCGACGAGGTGGGTGGCGAGGGCGGCGGGTGAGGGGTGGTCGAAGACGAGGGTGGTGGGGAGGCGAAGGCCGGTGGCGGTGTTGAGACGGTTACGGAGCTCCACCGCCGTCAGCGAGTCGAAGCCCAGCTCCTGGAACGCCCGCTCCGCCTCCACCGCACCCTGATCCGTATGACCGAGTACACCGGCGACCACCCCCCGCACCAGGTCCAGGAGCACGCGCTCCCGGTCGGGCCGGTCCAGTCCCGCCAGGCGCTCCGGCAGAGCCGGGGCTCCGCTTGCGGGGGCGGTGCCGGCCGCCGCCCGGCGCGGTGCCGGGGGCACCAGGCCCCGCAGGATCGCGGACAACGACTCGCTCCCCTGCGCCCGCAGAGCAGCCGTGTCCATCCGCGTCACCGCGAAGACGGCATCCGCAGCACCCGGCGACGTGGCCGCATCGAAGAGCTCCATCGCGTCCTGCGACTCCAGCGGAAGCAGGCCCGAACGCGCCAGGCGCTTCAGATCCGCCTCACCCAGATGCCCCGACAGCGCACTCGACTCCGCCCACAGACCCCACGCCAACGACACACCCGCGAGGCCGGAAGCCCTCCGGTGCTCCATCAACGCATCGAGGAAGGTGTTGCCGGCCGCGTAGTTCGCCTGACCCGCCGTGCCCAGAAGACCCGCGAGCGAGGAATAGACCACGAACGCATCCAGCGACACGTCCTTCGTCAGCTCATGCAGGTTCCACACGGCATCGACCTTCGGACGTAGTACCGCGTCCAACCGGTCAGCGGTCAGCGCCTCCACGGTCGCGTCGTCCGACACACCCGCCGTGTGCACCACGGCCGACAGAGGGCTCTCGGCCGGAATCGCAGCGATGACCTCCCCTAGCGCGGCACGATCCGCCACGTCGACAGCCGCGAACACCACCTCCGCACCCTCAGCCGCCAGCTCCTCCGCCAACTCCGCAGCCCCCGGAGCCTCCCACCACGCCGGCTCACCAGAACCAGCCGGCGGGCACCTCGCTCCTGCACGAGGTGGCGGGCCGCCACCGCACCCAGGGCGCCTGTCGCACCGGTGATCAGGACCGTGCCCCGGCCCCAGTCCACGGGCGGCTCGGCCGGTGCGAGATCCGCGCGGACCAGACGCGGCACCAGCACGCGCCCACCCCGCACGGCGACCTGCTCCTCACCCGACGCCAGCACGAGGGCGACGTCCGCCTCGTCCTCCACGTCGGCCAGAACCACCCGGCCCGGATGCTCTGCCTGCACCGAACGCACCAGACCCCACACACCCGCGTGCACGAGATCCGAGACGCCCTCACCCTCGACACCCACACCGCCCTGGGTCACGACCACCAGCCGAGAGGCGGCGGACGACTCGTCCGCCAGGAACTCCTGGACCCGGGCCAGCATGTCCGCCACGGCGCCCCGGGCCGCCTCGGCGAGACCGCTCCCGTCGCCGGCGCCGGGTGTGAGCCGTACGGTCACAGCATCGTTCGCGACGGCAGCTTCCCCGGCCCCCGCGGTCGCCGGAACCGGCCGCCACTCCACCCGGAACAGCCCGTCCCGCGACGACCCCGCCGCACGCAGCGCCTCCCGCGACAGCGGCCTCAGCACCAGCGCATCCACCGACCCCACCGGGCCACCCAGCCCATCGGCAAGGTTCAGGGAGACGGTGTCGGGTCCCGTCGCCGCGAGGCGGACCCGCAGGAACGAGGCCCCGGTCGCGAGGACGTTCACGCCGGACCAGGAGAACGGGAACCCTTCCTGTCCGACCTCGTCGGCGACGCCCGGAAGGAGGGAGTGGAGCGCCGCGTCGAGGAGCGCGGGGTGCACCGCGTACAGCCCCGCGTCCGCCCGCAGCCCCTCCTCCAGAGCCACCTCGGCGAAGAGCTCCCCTTCACCCTTCCACAGTCGCCGCAGCCCCTGGAACGCATCCCCGTACTCGTACCCACGCGCCGCCAACCGGCCGTACACGCCCTCCAGTTCCACCTCGATAGCACCGGCCGGCGGCCACACCGTCAGACCACCACCCGCGCCCCGCTCCACCACCCGGGGCACCACCGAACCACTCGCATGCAGAACCCACGAGCCCTCACCCTCAAGCCGCCCGTACACCTCCACCCCACGACGGCCCGAGGACTCCTCCGCACCCCCCACCACGACCTGCACCTGCACACCACCCCGCTCCGGCAGCACCAGGGAGCAGCCAGCGTCAGCTCCTCCACCTGCCCCGCGCCGACCTGCTCCCCCGCCGCCAGGACGAGTTCCACGAAGGCGGTGCCGGGGAAGGGAACGCTGCCGAGTACGGCGTGGTCGGCGAGCCACGGGTGCGTACGCAGCGAGACGCGGCTGGTGTAGAGGGTCTCCTCGGCCCCCGCGACCGTCACGGCGGCACCGAGCAGCGGGTGCCCGACCGACCCGAGGCCGAGGGCCTCCGCGCCGGTCGCGACGGTGCCGGGCTCCAGCCAGTAACGGTCGGTCCGGAAGGCGTACGTGGGCAGGCCGACCCGCCGGGCGCCGGTCCCCTCGTAGAACGCGGCCCAGTCCACGGGGACGCCCCGGACGTGCAGTCGGCCGAGAGCGGTGATCAGGGTCCGGTCCTCGGGCCGGTCACGGCGCAGGACGGGGACGGCGGCGGCCTCGACTGCGCCGTTCCCCTCGTCCAGGCCGCCCGAGCCGCCCGAGCCGTCTAAGCCGTCCGCGCCATCCGCGCCGCCCAGGCCGTCGATCAGGCTCCCGGCCAGGGCCGTGAGCACGCCGTCCGGGCCGATTTCGACGAAGGTGGTGACGCCCTCGTCGACGAGGGTGGCGACCGCGTCGGCGAAGCGCACGGTGCCCCGGACCTGGTCCGTCCAGTACGCAGGGGTGCGCAGGTCGTCGCCGGCGGCGAGCCGCCCTGTCAGGGTGGAGACGACGGTGATCCGGGGCGCGCCGAAGGTGAGCCGGGAAGCTGCCTCGCCGAACGCGTCGAGCATCCCGTCCATGTGCGGCGAGTGGAAGGCGTGGCTGACGGTGAGCTGTTTGGTCTTACGGCCCTGCTGCTCCAGTTCCGCGGCGATCTCGGCCACCGCGTCGCCGTCCCCGGAGATCACGACCGACGTGGGGCCGTTGAGGGCGGCGATGGCGGCCCGCTTCTCCCGGCCCGCGAGCAGGGCGACGACCTCCTCCTCGCTCGCCTGGACGGCAACCATCGCACCGCCGCCGGGCAGAGCCTGCATCAGGCGGGCCCTGGACGCCACGAGGAGACACGCGTCCTTGAGGGAGAGGACTCCGGCGACGTGGGCGGCGGCGAGTTCGCCGATGGAGTGACCGGCGACGAAGTCCGGTGTCACACCCCACGACTCCAGGAGACGGAAATGCGCGACCTCTACGGCGAACAGGGCGGGCTGGGTGTAGCCGGTCAGGTCCAGCTCGTCACCGGCCGCGATCACCTCCCGCACGGGACGCGCCAGATGGCCGTCCAACTCCGCCGCCACCGCGTCGAACGCCCGCGCGAAAGCAGGGAAGGACTCGTACAGCCCCTGACCCATCCCGACCCGCTGCGCACCCTGCCCCGTGAAGAGGAACGCGGTCCTTCCGCTGCTCCGGACGCCCCGCACGGCGCCCGGAGTCGTCTCGCCTGCTGCCAACATCCGTACTGCCGAAAGCAGTTGTTCTCGATCCCTGCCGGCCACCATCGCTCGGTGTTCGAGCGCGGAGCGGCTCACCGCAAGGGAGTAACCCACGTCGAGCGCGCCCGACGCGCTCGGTCCAGCCGTCTCCAGTGCAGCGGCGAGGCGCGCTGCCTGCTCCCTCAGCGCGTCGGCGCTCTTTCCGGACAGCAGCCACGGCACGGCCGGGAGCGGGGTGACCGGTGCGACGACGGCTTCGTCGCCGTCCCCTTCGGACGTGAGTACGGGCTGCGCTTGCGGTGCCTGCTCGATGATCACGTGCGCGTTGGTGCCGCCGAATCCGAAGGAGGAGACCGCTGCCCGGCGCGGTCGGCCGGTCTCCGGCCATGCCCGCTCCTCCGTGAGGAGCGAGACCGCGCCCGCCTCCCAGTCCACGTGCGGCGAAGCCTCGTCCACGTGCAGGGTCTTCGCAAGAACGCCGTGGCGCATCGACTCGATCATCTTGATCACGCCACCGACACCGGCGGCAGCCTGAGCATGACCGATGTTCGACTTCAACGACCCCAGATACAGCGGCTGTTCGTCCGACCGGTCCTGGCCGTACGTCGCCAGCAGCGCCTGCGCCTCGATCGGGTCACCCAACCGCGTACCCGTCCCGTGCGCCTCCACCGCGTCGACGTCAGAGGCCGACAGACCCGCATTGGCGAGCGCCTGACGGATCACCCGCTCCTGCGCAGGACCGTTCGGCGCCGTGAGGCCGTTGGAAGCACCGTCCTGGTTCACCGCCGAACCGCGAAGCACCGCCAGGACCCGGTGGCCGTTCCGCTCCGCATCCGAAAGACGCTCCACCAGCAGCAGACCCACACCCTCCGCCCAGCCCGTGCCGTCCGCCGACGCGCCGAACGCCTTGCACCGGCCGTCGGCCGCGAGACCCCGCAGGCGGGAGAACTCGACGAAGGCGACCGGGGTCGACATGACCGTCGCTCCGCCGGCGAGCGCGAGGTCGCACTCGCCGCGCCGCAGCGCGTTCGCCGCCAGGTGCAGCGCCACCAGCGATGACGAACACGCCGTGTCCACCGTCACCGCAGGACCCTCAAGGCCGTAGGTGTAAGACAGCCGGCCCGAGGCCACACTGCCCGCGCTGCCGCTGAAGAGGTAGCCCTCGAAGCCCTCGGGGGGCAGGTTGGGCCTGGATCCGTAGTCGTTGTACATGACGCCGGTGAACACGCCGGTGCGGCTGCCGCGCAGGCCCTCCGGGTCGAGTCCCGCGCTCTCGAAGCTCTCCCAAGCCGTCTGGAGGAGGAGCCGCTGCTGCGGATCGGTGGCGAGCGCCTCGCGCGGGGACATCCCGAAGAAGCCCGCGTCGAAGCGGTCCGCCTCGTGGAGGAAGCCGCCTTCACGGCCGTACGACGTACCCGGCCGGTCGGGGTCGGGGTCGTAGAGGTTGTCCAGGTCCCAGCCCCGGTTGACCGGGAACTCGCTGATCGCGTCCGTCCCCTCGGCCACCAGCCGCCACAGGTCCTGCGGCGACGAGACCCCACCGGGATAGCGGCACGCCATCCCGACGATCGCGATGGGCTCCTGGGCCTTGTCCTCCACCTCGCGCAGGCGCCTGCGCGCGTCCCGGGCGTCCGCGATCGCCCGCTTGAGGTAGTCGCGGAGTTTGTCCTCGCCCGCCATGGTGTTCTCAGCTCCCCGTTGTGTAGTGCTCGTGCTCGTCGACTGCTGTCCTGCGCTCGTCATGCCTGTCACTCCAGGTCGTCGAAGAGCGCGAAGAGCTCCTCGTCGCTCGCGGTCGTGAGGTCCCGGTCCCGGCCTTCGTCCTCGGCCTGGGCGCCGGCCTCGGGTGCTCCGGCCGCCGCGTCGGCGACGTCGAGGAGCTCCCGCAGCCGGGCGGTGATCCGCCCGTGCGCGGCGCCGTCCGTGGCCACGGCCCCGATCGCCGCCTTGAGCCTGGCCAGCTCCGTCAGGACGGGCTCCTCCGGCGCGATCTCGTCGTGGGAGAGGAGGTCGAGGAGGTGGGTGGCGAGGGCGGCGGGTGAGGGGTGGTCGAAGACGAGGGTGGTGGGGAGGCGAAGGCCGGTGGCGGTGTTGAGACGGTTACGGAGCTCCACCGCCGTCAGCGAGTCGAAGCCCAGCTCCTGGAACGCCCGCTCCGCCTCCACCGCACCCTGATCCGTATGACCCAGGACCCCCGCGACCTGCTCGCGTACGAGGTCGGTCAGGATCCGTTCCCGCTCGGCGCGGCCGAGGCCGGCCAGGCGCTCCGGCAGAGCCGGGGCTCCGCTTGCGGGGGCGGTGCCGGCCGCCGCCCGGCGCGGTGCCGGGGGCACCAGGCCCCGCAGGATCGCGGACAACGACTCGCTCCCCTGCGCCCGCAGAGCAGCCGTGTCCATCCGCGTCACCGCGAAGACGGCATCCGCAGCACCCGGCGACGTGGCCGCATCGAAGAGCTCCATCGCGTCCTGCGACTCCAGCGGAAGCAGGCCCGAACGCGCCAGGCGCTTCAGATCCGCCTCACCCAGATGCCCCGACAGCGCACTCGACTCCGCCCACAGACCCCACGCCAACGACACACCCGCGAGGCCGGAAGCCCTCCGGTGCTCCATCAACGCATCGAGGAAGGTGTTGCCGGCCGCGTAGTTCGCCTGACCCGCCGTGCCCAGAAGACCCGCGAGCGAGGAATAGACCACGAACGCATCCAGCGACACGTCCTTCGTCAGCTCATGCAGGTTCCACACGGCATCGACCTTGGGTCGCAACACCGCATCCAGTCGCTCATGCGTCAGCGCTTCGACAGTCGCGTCGTCCGACACACCCGCCGTGTGCACCACAGCCGCCAGAGGACTCCCAGCCGGAATCGCAGCGATGACCTCCGCCAACGCGGCACGATCCGCCACGTCGACAGCCGCGAACACCACCTCCGCACCCTCAGCCGCCAGCTCCTCCGCCAACTCCGCAGCCCCCGGAGCCTCCCCACCACGCCGGCTCACCAGAACCAGCCGGCGGGCACCGTGCCGGGTCACCACATGGCGTGCGGCAAGGCTGCCGAGCGTGCCCGTGGCGCCGGTGACCAGGACCGTGCCCCGGCCCCAGTCCAGGGGCTCCTCCGCAGGCTTGACATCCGCGCGGACCAGACGCGGCACCAGCACCCGGCCGCCCCGCACAGCCGCCTGGTCCTCACCCGACGCCAGCACGAGGGCGACGTCCGCCTCGTCCTCCACGTCGGCCAGAACCACCCGGCCCGGATGCTCTGCCTGCACCGAACGCACCAGACCCCACACACCCGCGTGCACGAGATCCGAGACGCCCCTACCCTCGACGCCCACTGCGCCCTGGGTGACCACCACCAACCGGGACCCGGCACGCTCCCCGTCGGCCAGGAATTCCTGGACCTTCGTCAGTACGCCCGTCACGGCACCCCGAGCCGCCTCGGCCGGTCCACTCCCGGCCGCCGTCCCCGGATCCAGTACCAGCAGCACTGTGTCCGCCTCGTCGGCAGCTTCCCCGGCCCCGGCGGTCGCCGGAACCGGCCGCCACTCCACCCGGAACAGCCCGTCCCGCGACGACCCCGCCGCACGCAGCGCCTCCCGCGACAGCGGCCTCAGCACCAGCGCATCCACCGACCCCACCGGGCCACCCAGCCCATCGGCAAGGGTGAGTGACGCCACGAGGGAGTCCGGGTCGGGGTTGGTCAGGGCGAGCCGTACGCGGAGCACCGAGGCCCCGGTTGCCTGGACGTCCACTCCGGACCAGGAGAAGGGCAGCCATGAGGGGCCCTCTGCCGTGACGACGCCGGGGAGGAGGGAGTGGAGCGCCGCGTCGAGGAGCGCGGGGTGCACCGCGTACAGCCCCGCGTCCGCCCGCAGCCCCTCCTCCAGAGCCACCTCGGCGAAGAGCTCCCCTTCACCCTTCCACAGTCGCCGCAGCCCCTGGAACGCATCCCCGTACTCGTACCCACGCGCCGCCAACCGGCCGTACACGCCCTCCAGTTCCACCTCGATAGCACCGGCCGGCGGCCACACCGTCAGACCACCACCCGCGCCCCACTCCACCACCCGGGGCACCACCGAACCACTCGCATGCAGAACCCACGAGCCCTCACCCTCAAGCCGCCCGTACACCTCCACCCCACGACGGCCCGAGGACTCCTCCGCACCCCCCACCACGACCTGCACCTGCACACCACCCCGCTCCGGCAGCACCAGGGGAGCCGAGAGGAGCAGCTCCTCGACGTGGCCAGCGCCGACCTGTTCCCCTGCCGTGAGCGCGAGTTCCAGCAGGCCCGTGCCGGGCACCAGGACCGAGCCGGCGACCGCGTGGGCCGCGAGCCACGGATGCGTACGCGTGGAGAGGTGTCCCGTGAACAGGTACCCGTCGCGGTCCGCCACGGCGACCTCCGCACCGAGCAGCGGGTGGTCCGCAGCGGCCAGGCCGAGGGCCGTCGCATCGCCCGGCGCCTCCGCCGGCCCCTCCAGCCAGTAGCGCCGGTGCTGGAAGGCGTACGTCGGAAGGTCGACCCGCCGTGCGCCGGGGAACACCGCCGCCCAGTCGGGGCCGGATCCGCGCAGCACCGCGCGGGCCATGGCCGCGCCCACGGTGTGGGGCTCGCTCGCCCCCTTGCGCAGGGCGGACGCGAGCGATCCCGCCTCCTTCGCCAGGCAGTCCTCGACCAGGGCGACGAGAACGCCGTCGGGCCCGAGCTCCAGCCATTCGGTGACGCCCTCGCCCTCCAGGTACCGCACCCCGTCGGCGAAGCGCACGGCCTCGCGGATGTGGCGTGCCCAGTACGCGGGCGAGGTCAGCTGGTCGACGGTGGCGAGGGTCCCGGTGACGTTGGAGACGACCGGGATCGTCGGGGAGCGGAAGGTGAGCCCGGAGACGGCGGTGACGAACTCGTCGACGATCCCGTCCATGTGCGGCGAGTGGAAGGCGTGGCTGACCGGCAGCCGCTTCGTCCGCCTGCCCTGCTCGCGCCAGCGCGCGACCAGCCGCTCGACCGCGTCCTCGTCGCCGGAGACGACGGTGGCGTTCGGGCCGTTGACTCCGGCCACGGCAACCGCATCGTCGAAGGTCGCGAGGGCCTCGCGTACCTCGTCCTCGCTCGCCTGGACCGCGGCCATCGCGCCGCCGGCCCGGGCCGACTGCATCAGGCGGCCGCGGTGGGCGACCAGGACGCACGCGTCCGCCAGATCGAGGACCCCGGCCAGGTGGGCCGCGGTCACTTCGCCGATGGAGTGGCCGATGAGGTAGTCGGGGACGAGGCCGTGGGCCTCGAACAGCCGGAACAGGGAGGTCTCCACGGCGAACAGAGCCGCCTGTGTGAACACCGTACGGTCGATGAGCGCGGCGTCCTCCGACCCCTCGGGGGCGAAGAGAACGTCCTTGAGGGGACGAGGCAGTTGCCCGTCGAGTTGAGCGCAGATCGCGTCGAACGAGGCGGCGAACACCGGTGACCGGTCGTACAGTTCGCGCCCCATGCCCTGACGCTGGGAACCCTGCCCGGTGAGCAGGACTGCCGTCCGGCCCGTGGCCGTGGCCCCGCCCCGGACGACGCCCGACGAATCCTCGCCCCGCGCCAACTCACCGAGTGCAGACAGGAGTTCGTCCCGGTCGGTTCCGACAACGGCGGCCCGGTGGTCGAGCAGGGAGCGCTCCGTGGCCAGCGAGAGGCCGATGTCGGCGGCGCTCGCCTCGGGGTGCTCGATCGCGTAGGCGTGGAGGCGCTCGGCCTGAGCACTCACGGCCCGCTCGTCGTGTCCCGACAGGATCCACGGGAGAGCCACGCCCGAGGCCGGTGTGACGACACCCTCGTCGTCGCCCTCGTCCGCGGGGACGGGCTGCGGTGCCTGCTCGATGATGACGTGCGCGT
Organism: Streptomyces venezuelae; assembly: GCF_008642375.1. Lineage (NCBI taxonomy): Bacteria > Bacillati > Actinomycetota > Actinomycetes > Kitasatosporales > Streptomycetaceae > Streptomyces > Streptomyces venezuelae. The sequence continues at coordinate 826,050 of NZ_CP029194.1, forward strand.
TGGTGCCGCTGATTCCGAAGGACGAGACGGCGGCCCGGCGGGGACGCCCGGCCTCGGGCCATTCACGCTCCTCCGTGAGGAGGGACACCGCACCGGCTTCCCAGTCCACGTGCGGCGAAGGCTCATCCGCGTGGAGCGTCCTCGGCAGCACGCCGTGGCGCATGGACTCGATCATCTTGATCACGCCACCCACACCCGCAGCGGCCTGCGCGTGGCCGATGTTCGACTTCAACGAGCCCAGATACAGCGGCTGTTCGTCCGACCGGTCCTGGCCGTACGTCGCCAGCAGCGCCTGCGCCTCGATCGGGTCACCCAACCGCGTACCCGTCCCGTGCGCCTCCACCGCATCCACATCCGAAGCCGACAGACCCGCGTTCGCCAGCGCCTGACGGATCACCCGCTCCTGCGCCGGACCGTTCGGCGCCGTCAGACCATTGGAGGCACCGTCCTGATTCACCGCCGAACCGCGAAGCACCGCCAGAACCCGATGCCCGTTCCGCTCCGCATCCGAAAGACGCTCCACGAGGAGCAGCCCCACACCCTCGGCCCAGCCCGTCCCGCCCGCCGCAGCGCCGAAGGAGCGGCAGCGGCCGTCTTCCGAGAGGCCTCGCTGTCGCGAGAACTCGACGAAGACGTGCGGACCCGCCATGACGGTGACTCCGCCGGCGAGCGCGAGGTCGCACTCGCCGCGCCGCAGCGCGTTCGCCGCCAGGTGCAGCGCCACCAGCGACGACGAACACGCCGTGTCCACCGTCACCGCAGGACCCTCAAGGCCGTACGTGTACGACAGCCGGCCGGAGACGACGCTGGAGAGGGTGCCCGCGAGGACGAAGCCCTCGAACTCCGCCGGGGTGGCGGCGAGACGCGACGCGTAGTCGTCGTACATCGCGCCCGTGAAGACGCCGGTGTTGGTGCCTCGCAGGGTCGCCGGGTCGATGCCGGCGCTCTCGAAGCTCTCCCACGCGGTCTCCAGGAGGAGCCGCTGCTGGGGGTCGGTCGCGGTCGCCTCGCGCGGCGACATCCCGAAGAAGTCCGCGTCGAACAGATCCGCCTCGTGGAGGAAACCGCCTTGCCGGACGTACGACGTACCGATCTTCTCGGGGTCGGGGTCGTAGAGGCTCTCCAGATCCCAGCCGCGGTTGACCGGGAATTCGCTGATCGCGTCCGTCCCCTCGGCCACCAGCCGCCACAGGTCCTGCGGCGACGACACCCCGCCCGGGTACCGGCACGCCATGCCCACGATCGCGATCGGATCATCGTCGGTCGCGACGTCACGGACGGAAGCCATCCGCTCGGCCGCGACGGTGTTCGCCGCCGCTTCCTCCTTCAACCCGGGTACCTGGGAGAGGAGATGGGCCGCGAGCGCGGCCGGCGAGGGGTGGTCGAAGACCGTGGTCGCGGGGAGCCGCAGGCCGGTGGCGGCGTTCAGCCGGTTGCGGAGTTCCACGCCGGCCAGGGAGTCGAAGCCGAGGTCCTTGAAGGATCGCTCCGCCCCGACGGCGGCGGAGTCCGCGTGCCCGAGGACGTCCGCGACGACACCCGTCACGAGCGCCACGGCCGTGCTGTGCCGCTCCTCCGGGGACTGCGCGGCGAGCCCGCTCAGCCACCCGCCGGACGTGTCCGCCGACTCGGCGGCCGTCCGCGCGGCACGGCGCGGACGCGCCCGGACGAGCCCGCGCCACAGTGCCGGAGGCTGTCCGTCCGTACCCCGGTGGGCGGTGGGGCGGAGTCCGGCGGGTACGAGGAGGGCGTCGTCCCGGGAGACTGCGGCGTCGAAGAGCGCGAGGCCCTGCTCCGGGGTGAGCGGGTCGATTCCGGCGCGGCTCCAGCGGGCGAGGTCGCCGGCACCGAGCGTGCCGCCCATGCCGTACGCACCGTCCCAGAGGCCCCAGGCCAGGGACGTGGCGGCCAGGCCCGTGGCCGCGCGGTGGGCGGCGAGGGCGTCGAGGGCCGTGTTGGCCGCCGCGTAGTTGGCCTGGCCGGCGGTGCCGACGATGCCGGAGACGGAGGAGAAGAGGACGAAGGCGTCGAGCCGCAGGTCCTTCGTCAGGTCGTGCAGGTGCCACGCGGCGTCGACCTTCGGGCGCAGTACCGCGTCCAGCCGTTCCGGCGTGAGCGCCTCCACCGTCGCGTCGTCGACGACACCCGCCGTGTGCACCACCGCCGTCAGCGGACGGTCGGCGGGCACGGCGGCGATCACCTGTGCCAGGCCCTCGCGGTCGGCCACGTCGGCGGCGGCGAACGCCACCTCCGCACCGAGCCCGGTGAGGTCCGCGCCCAGTTCGGCCGCGCCCGGGGCGTCGGCCCCGCGACGGCTCACGAGCATCAGCCTGCGCACTCCGTGACGCGCCACGAGGTGGCGCGCGACGAGCGCTCCGAGGCCTCCCGTGCCCCCGGTGACGAGGACGGTGCCGTCGGGGCCGAAGCGGTCGACGCCGCCGGCGGTGTCCTCGCCCGAGGGGGCGGCGGTACGGGCACGGGCCAGCCTCGGCGCGAGCAGTCGGCCGTCCCGTACCGCGAGCTGCGGCTCGTCCCCGGCGGCGGCCGCGCGGATCAGCACCTCGGCTCCTTCGCCCTCGCCCTCGCCCTCGCGTCCGCGTCCGCCTTCGGCGTCGGCGTCGGCTTCGGCTTCGGCTTCGGCTTCGCCCAGGTCGAGGAGGACCAGACGCCCCGGGTTCTCGGACTGGGCGGAGCGGACGAGGCCCCACAGAGGGGCGGTGGCGAGGGAGGTGACGTCCTCGCCGGGGAGCGCGGCGACCGCGCCCCGGGTGACGCACACCAGCCGCGATCCGTCGAAGAGCGGCTCCGACAGGAACTCGCGGACGATGCCGAGGGCGCGCCGGACGGCGGCGTGCGCGGCGGCTGACGGGTCGCCGTCGTGCGCCCAGCGGTCGGCCCGGAGGACGACGTCCGTCGCGGCGAGCTCTACGAGGTCACCGAGGCCGCCAAGGTCGGCAAGGTCTTCGACTTCCACCGCTCCGCGCCCTGCGGGCTCGGGGGTACCGGTCTCCGTCCACGCGACCGTGAACAGGGCGTCGTCGACGCGCCCGGCGGTCGTGCCGAGTCGGTCCTTCTCGACCGCGCGCAGGGTCAGGGACTCCACGGTGGCCACGGGTGCGCCGGTGGTGTCGGTGAGGCGGAGCGTGACCGTGTCCGGGCCGGTGGGTGTGATCCGTACGCGCAGCGTGGTGGCGCCTTCGGCGTGCAGGGTCACCCCTGCCCACGCGAACGGCAGCCGTATCCGGTCGGTCGCGACAGCGTCGGCGTCGGCACCGGCGCTGCTCCCCAGGACGATCGGGTGGAGCGCCGCGTCGAGCAGCGCCGGGTGGACGCCGAAGAGTCCCGCGCTCTCGTGCTGCGCCGCGGGAAGCCGGATCTCGGCGAGCGTGTCCGCGCCGTCGCGCCACAGCCCCGTCAGGCCCTGGAAGGCCGGGCCGTAGCCGTAGCCGAGCTCCGCGAGACGGTCGTAGACGCCGTCGAGGGGCGTGGCGGTCGCCGTCGCGGGCGGCCAGGCCGCGGAACCGTCCCCGGCGGTGAGGGGGTGGTCCGTCTCCGTGGCCTGGTCGCCTTCGCCGAGTACGCCGGAGACATGGCGGGTCCACTCCCGGGGCGCGTCGTCACCGGTGGCCGCTCCGTCGGAGTCGGGGCTGCTGTACACGCCGAACGTGCGCCCGGCCGGCGACTCGGCGTCGCCGCTCACACCGACCTGGATGCGGACGGCGCCCCGCTCGGGCAGGACGAGCGGCGCTTCGAGGGTGAGTTCCTCGACCCGGGCCGCCCCGACGTGGTCGCCCGCCGCGAGGGCGAGCTCCAGGAAGGCGGTGGCCGGCAGCAGGACGGCGCCGTCGACCACGTGGTCGGCCAGCCAGGGCTGCTCGGCCAGGGAGAGACGGCCGGTCAGCAGCACGCCGTCGCCGCCCGCGACCTCGACCGTGGTCGTCAGCAGCGGGTGGCGCGCCGGGTCGAAGCCGAGGGCGCGGGCGTCCGTTCGGGCCTCGGGCGTCAGCCAGTAGTGCGCGCGCCGGAAGGCGTACGTGGGCAGTTCCGTGCGGCGTCCGTCCGGGAAGAACGACGCCCGGTCCAGGGGTGCGCCGTGGACATGGGCGGTCGCGAGACCGGCGGCGAGGGTCTCGGCCTCGGGGCGACCCGCGCGCAGCAGCGGGACGACCGTCACGTCCCGGGCGTCCGGGGCACCGAGGGCGTGTCCCGAGTCCTCCGGCTGTGCGAGGGCGTCCTCGGCGAGTGCCGTGAGGACGGCGTCGGGGCCGATCTCGACGAGGACGGTCGCGTCCTGGGCGGCCAGGGTGCGGACGGCGTCCAGGAAGCGCACCGGCCGCCGGATCTGGTCGACCCAGTACGCGGGCGAGGTGAGCTCGCCGGACGTGACGAGCGTGCCGGTGACCGTGGAGACGACGGGGATCCGCGGCTCCTCGAAGGTCAGGTCCTCGGTGACCCCAAGGAACTCGTCGAGGACGTCGTCCATGTGCGGGGAGTGGAAGGCGTGGCTGACGCGCAGCCGGCGGGTGCGTCGGCCGCGTCCGGCCCAATCGGCGCGGATCTCCTCGGCGGCGTCGGCGTCGCCGGAGACGACCACGGCGGCGGGCCCGTTGACGGCGGCGACGGCGACCCTGCCCTCGTAACCCTTCAGGGACTCGACGACCTCGGCTTCAGCCGCCTGCACGGCGATCATCGCGCCGCCGTCGCGGGCGGACTGCATGAGCCGGCCGCGGGCGGTGACGAGCCGTGCGGCGTCGTCGAGGGAGAGGACGCCGGCGACGTGGGCGGCGGCGATCTCGCCGACGGAGTGGCCGGTGAGCAGGTCGGGGGCCAGGCCGTGGTGTTCGAGGAGGCGGAACAGCGCCACCTCGAAGGCGAAGAGGGCGGGCTGGGTGTACGCGGTGAGGTCCAGCTCCTCGCCGGCGGCGACGATCTCCCGCAGAGGCCGGTCGAGGTGCCGGTCGAGAGCCGCGTACACGGTGTCGAGGGCTGCGGCGAACACGGGTTGCGCGGCGCGCAGTTCCTCGCCCATGGCGGCGCGCTGGGCGCCCTGGCCCGTGAAGAGGAAGGCCGTGCGTCCGGCCCTGGCCGCGCCTCCGGTGACCAGGCCCGTGGCCTGCTCCCCGTGGCCGAGGGCGTCGAGCCCGGCGAGCAGCTCGTCCCTGGATGAGGTGGTGAGCGCGGCCCTGTGCTCGAAGGCGGTACGGGCGGCGAGCGACCGGCCGAGGTCGGCCACGGTGACGTCCGGCCGGGCGTCGAGGAAGGTCCGCAGCCGGCCGGCCTGGGCGCGCAGGGCGTCGGCGTCGCGCGCGGAGACGACGACGGGGGCGCGTACGGGCTCGGGGGTGGTGGCGGAGGGGGAGTCCGCGGTCTCCGGCGCCTGTTCGACCACGACGTGCGCGTTGGTGCCGCTGATGCCGAAGGAGGAGATCGCCGCGCGGCGCGGGCGGCCCGTCTCGGGCCACTCCCGCTGCTCGGTGAGGAGCTCGACGTCGCCCGCCTCCCAGTCGACACGGGTGGTGGGCCGGTCCACGTGGAGCGTCCTGGGCAGCCGGCCGTGGCGCATGGCGAGCACCATCTTGATGAGCCCGCCCACGCCCGCGGCGGCCTGCGCGTGGCCGATGTTGGACTTCAGCGAGCCGAGCTGGAGCGGTGCACCCTCGCCCCGGTCCCGGCCGTACGTGCCGAGGATCGCCTCGGCCTCGATGGGGTCGCCGAGCCGGGTGCCCGTGCCGTGCGCCTCGACGGCGTCGATGTCGGCGGGGGTGAGACCGGCGTCGGCCAGGGCCTGCCGGATGACGCGCTGCTGGGACGGGCCGTTGGGGGCGGTGAGGCCGTTGGAGGCGCCGTCCTGGTTGACGGCGCTGCCCCGGATCACGGCGAGGACGGGGTGGCCGTTGCGCTCGGCGTCCGAGAGCCGCTCGACGACGAGGAGGCCGACGCCCTCGGCCCAGGAGGTGCCGTCCGCGGAGTCGGCGAACGCCTTGGAGCGGCCGTCGGCGGCGAGGCCGCGCTGGCGCGAGAACTCGACGAACATCCCCGGTGTCGACATGACGGTCGCTCCGCCGGCGAGCGCGAGGCTCGACTCGCCCTGCCGCAGCGAACGGACGGCCAGGTGCAGTGCGACGAGGGAGGACGAGCAGGCCGTGTCGACGGTGACCGCCGGTCCGGCGAGGCCGAGCTGGTAGGCGATGCGGCCCGACATCACGCTGGGCGTGGTGCCGGTCAGGAGGTGGCCCTCGACGCCCTCGGCACCCTCGTGCATGCGGGGGCCGTAGTCCAGGCCGGTGGCTCCGACGAAGACGGCCGTCCGGCTGCCCTTGAGGCCCTCGGGATCGAGTCCGGCGCGCTCGACGGCCTCCCACGCCGTCTCCAGGAGCAGCCGCTGCTGCGGGTCCATGCCGAGGGCCTCGCGGGGCGAGATTCCGAAGAAGCCGGCGTCGAACAGGGCGGCGTCGTGCAGGAATCCGCCCTCGCGGACCGAGCTCTTGCCGCTGCGGTCGGGGTCGGGGTCGAAGAGGTCCTCGTCCCAGCCCCGGTCGGTGGGCAGCCCCGAGACGGCGTCGCGCCCCTCGGAGACGAGCCGCCACAGGTCTTCGGGGGACGTGACGCCGCCGGGGTAGCGGCAGGCCATGCCGATGATCGCGATGGGCTCGGCGGTGTCCGCCGGGGTCGCGGGCGGTGCCCCGTCGGCCGCGCCGGTCTCGCCGCTCCCGCCGGTGAGCAGGTCGCCCAGGTGGGCTGCGAGGGCGCGCGGCGTCGGGTGGTCGAAGAGGAGTCCGCTGGGCAGGCGCAGTCCCGTGTCGTCGGCGAGCGCGTTCCGCAGCTCGACCGACATGAGGGAGTCGAAGCCCAACTCCTTGAAGCTGAAGTCGAGTTCGACGCGGGTCGGGTCGTCGTACTCGAGGACGGCGGCGACGTGTGCGCGTACGCGCTCGGTCGTCTCGTGGCGGGCGAGCCGATCGCCGCCGCCCACGCCCTTGCCGCCGTCGGCTCCCGGACCCGCTTCGGTGCCGGTGCCGGTGGTGGCCGGTCGGCCCGCCGTGAGCGGCGCCGCCGTCCGCGCGGTCCCGTCGAACCAGTGGCGCTCGCGCTGGAAGGCGTACGTCGGCAGGGTCACCCTCACCGTGCCGCCGCTCCCGTGGGCGGCGGTCCAGTCGACGTCGTGGCCCCGGACGAAGACGGTGGCGAGAGCGGCGAGCAGCGACTGGGGCTCCGGGCGGCCCTTGCGGAGGGCGGAGACCGTCGTGGCGGCCTCCTGGTCGCGCACGGAGTCCGCCGCCATCGCGGAGCAGACGCCGTCGGGACCGAGCTCCAGGAAGGTGTCGGCGCCCGACTCCTCCAGGGTGCGTACGGCGTCGAGGAACCGCACGGGCCTGCGGACCTGGTCCACCCAGTACTCGGGATCGGTCCATTGGCCGGCCGTGACGGGCAGGCCCGTCACCGTGGACACCACGTTGACGCGGGGCTCCCGGAAGTCGAGCTCTTCGACGACCCGGCGGAAGTCGTCGAGCATCGGCTCCATGAGCGGCGAGTGGAAGGCGTGCGAGACGCTGAGCCGCTTCGTCCGGCGGCCCTGTTCGCGGAGGAGCTCGGCGACGTCGAGGACGGCTCGCTCGGCACCCGCGAGGACCACCGCGCGCGGGCCGTTCACGGCCGCGAGGGAGAGCTCCCGCTCGCGTCCGGCGAGGTGCGGCAGTACTTCCTGCTCGCTCGCCTCGACCGCGACCATCGCGCCGCCCCCGGGCAGCGCCTGCATGAGGCGGCCGCGCGCGGCGACGAGGCGTGCGGCGTCGCCGAGCGAGAGGACCCCGGCCACGTGGGCGGCGCTGATCTCGCCGACGGAGTGGCCGGCGAGCACGTCGGGCGTGACGCCCCAGGACTCCACGAGGCGGTGGAGGGCGACCTCCACGGCGAAGAGCGCGGGCTGGGTGTGGACGGTCCGGTCGAGGGTGTCTCCCGCCTCGACCAGTTGGGCGAGGGGCCGGTCGAGGAGGGGGTCCAGCTCGGCGGCGACGGCGTCGAAGGCTGCCGCGAAGGCCGGGTGGGCTGCGTACAGCTCCCTTCCCATGCCCGTACGTTGGGCACCCTGACCGCTGAACAGGACGGCCAGGCGCCCGGGGGCGGGGGTCCCGGTGACGACAGCGGGCGCGGGCGTCCCCGCGGCGAGGGCGCCGAGGCCGTCGAGGAGGCGGGCGCGGTCCTGGGCGAGGACGACCGACCGGTGTGTGAAGACCGTACGGGTGGTCACAAGCGACCGGGCGAGTGCGGCGGGCGCGAGCTCCGGGTCCGCTTCGACGGCCTCGTACAGGCGCCGGGCCTGGGCGCGCAGGGCCTCGCCGCCGCGGCCGGTGACGACGAAGGGCAGGGTGGCCCCGTCGCCGGCGGGAGCCGCGGGGGTCTCGCCGGGACCGGGCCGGCGGCGGTCCCGGGCGGGGCCTTCGCTGAGGACGACGTGCGCGTTGGTGCCGCCCATGCCGAACGAGCTGACGCCTGCGAGGAGTTCGCGGTCCGGGTGCGGCCACTCCCGCAGTCCGGCGGGCACGTCGAGCCCGAGGGTGTCGAGCGGGATGTCCGGGTGGGGCGTACGGAAGTTGAGGCTTGCCGGGATGCTGCGCCGGCCGAGCGCGAGGAGCGTCTTGATGAGGCCGACGATTCCGGCGGCGCCTTCGAGGTGCCCGACGTTCGTCTTGGCCGAGCCGACGAGCAGGGGTTCGTCCGCCGGGCGCGCCGCGCCGAGGACCGCGCCGAGCGCGGCCGCCTCGATGGGATCGCCGACGGGGGTTCCGGTGCCGTGGAGTTCGACGTACTGGACGGCGGCCGGGTCCACGGCCGCCTTGCGGTACGCCTCGCGCAGCACCTGCTCCTGGGCGGTCCTGCTGGGCACGGTGAGACCCGGGGTGGCGCCGTCGTTGTTCACGGCGCTGGCGCGGATGACGCCGTGGACACGGTCGCCGTCGGCGATTGCGAGGGCGAGGGGCTTGAGGACGACGACTCCGCCGCCCTCGCCCCGGACGAACCCGTTGGCCCGCGCGTCGAAGGTGTAGGCGGTGCCGTCCGGGGACAGGCCGCCGAAACGCTCCTCGGTGACGGCGCTCTCCGCGAGGATGTTGAGGTTCACGCCGGCGACGAGCGCCGTCGTGGACTCGCCCGCCCGCAGGGATTCGCAGGCGAGGTGCACGGCGACGAGCGAGGACGACTGCGCGGCGTCGACGGTGAGGCTGGGGCCGTGCAGGCCGAGGTGGTACGAGACGCGGTTGGCGATGACGCCCCGGTTCACGCCCGCCATGGTGTGCTGGGTGATGGCCTGCTCGCCGTGCTGGTAGAGGAGGCTCGCGTAGTCGTCCCTGAGGGTGCCGACGAAGACGGCGGTGCGGCTTCCGGCGAGGGTGCCGGGGACGATTCCGGCGTCCTCCAGTGCCTCCCAGGCGAGTTCGAGGACCAGTCGCTGCTGCGGGTCCATGGCGGCGGCCTCGCGGGGCGAGATCCCGAAGAAGGCCGCGTCGAAGAGGTCGAGGGAGTCGAGGAAGCCGCCCCGGCGGACACCGGCCCCGTCCGCACCCGTGGTCTCCGGCAGCGGCGCGCCCGTCTCCGGCCCCGCTCCCTCCTCGCCCTCCGCGCGCCCTGCTCCCTCCTCATCCTCCGCGCGCCCTGTTCCCTCTGCGCGCCCTGCCCCCACCGCTCCCCCGAGCGCCGACTCCCACCGGCCTGAGGGCACGTCGGTGACGGCGCTCTCGCCGTTCCGCAGCAGCTCCCAGAAGGCGGCCGGGTTCGCGGCTCTCGGCAGGCGGCAGGACATGCCGACGACGGCGATGGCCTCGTTCATCGGACGGGTCGCCTCGCCGGACGGGCGGGCCTCGTCGGCCGTCGCGGGAATCCCGTCGTTCGTCGTCACGCCTGGCCGCCTCTTCGTCACTGAATCCCCCAACGGACTTTCCCAACTGCTGCCGCTTTTCCGCCCCCGCGGATCGGCACGGGTTTTGTTGACGTCAACGACCATACAGATGTGCGGAATAGGTTCTGCAAATGCTTGGTAACTCGGCTCGGACCTGGGGAAGCCACTCACCGCCGAGTCACTCATGGGCGGTCGATTACCCCTCGCTGAACCCCTCGTGAGGTCACCGGAGATAGCCTTCGAGCGCCAGTGGAATTAGCCGTGCACTTCACATGGAAAGCGGGCACGAATTCGCTATGACGAGCATTGTCGACAACTTCGCTCTCACCGACGACGCGACCAAGCAGACCGAGCTCTACGTCCGGGCCTTCAACTCGGGCGACCCTGATCTCGTCAATCTGCTCTACACGGAGACGGCGGTCTCCGCCTGGGAGGCGGACAAGCCGCTCACCGGCCGGGCGCGGAAGGACGCGCTCGCGGAGTTCCTCTCCCTCGGCCCGAAGATGACGGCCACCCTCCGCCACTCCTACGTGGCCGGCGACGCCGCGCTCCTGGTCGTGGACTGGCGGATAGACGTCACGGGCGCCGACGGCGTCGCGGAGGTCCACGAGGGCGTGGGCAACGACGTCCTGCGGCTCGGCGCGGACGGCAAGTGGCGCTTCGCCATCGACTACCCGAACGGCAGCTGACAGCGCAAAAGGAACAGGGGCCCTGCTTCCGGTCGACCGGAAGCAGGGCCCCTGTTCTACGTGCCGCGTTCTTTCGTGCCGTCAGACGCGCACGCCGAGCGCGGCGGTGATCACGTCGCCGATCTCCTCCGTGCGGCCGTCGAGGTAGAAGTGGCCGCCGGGGAAGACCCGCAGATCGGTGTCCGCGTCGGTGAATCCGCTCCAGGCCGCCACCTTGTCGACGGGGGCCACGGGGTCCTCGTCGCCGACGAGCACCGTGATCGGGCAGTCCAGCGGCGGGCCCGGCTCCCAGGCGTACGAGCCGATGGCCCGGTAGTCGGCGCGGAGGGCCGGCAGGGCCATCTCCATCAGCTCCGGGTCGTCCAGGACGCCGACGCCCGTGCCCCCGAGCATCCGGATCGCCGCGATCACGTCGGCGTCGCTCGTCATCCGGTCGGCGGCCTGGGGCCGGGGCTCCGGCGCGGCCCGCCCGGAGAGGAACAGCCGCAGGGGGCCGGGCGCCGAGCGTGCGGCGAGCGTGCGCGCCGTCTCGTAGGCGACGGCCGCGCCCATGCTGTGCCCGAAGAAGGCGTACGGCCGGCCGTCCGCCGGGCCCAGGGCGTCCGCGACGAGTTCGGCGAGCCGGGTGACGGACTCGACCGGTCGCTCACGGTGCCGGTCCTGCCGCCCCGGGTACTGCACGGCCAGCACGTCGACGGCGGGGCTCAGGAGGCGGGAGAGCTGCACGTAGGAGGTGGCGGCGCCGCCCGCGTGCGGGAAACAGACCAGCCGGACCCCTCCCTCCGGTTCCTTCTGCCCCACCCCACCGAATCGCCGAAGCCACGCGATGTCCATCGCTTCCCCCTCCTGTTCTCGCTCGCCCTCGCACGGGCTCCCGTACGGATGTACGTCCATGACTCTGCCGTACTCCTGCCGCTCCCGTACGCCGTACGGAAGGGCCGGCCGACGCCGCGGCCGGCCCCGGCGGTGCGGTCAGCGGACGGTGCCGTCCCAGCCGCCCCAGTCGCGACGCCGCGGCAGCCCGGGGAGGTCGATCCGGCCCGTGCACCAGAGCAGGGTCTCGGCCGGGGCGTGCCCGGTCGGGGCGTTCGGGAAGAGGCGCTCGACGACGGGCGCGCAGAGGTCGTCCGACGGCAGCCAGTCGAGGCCCATCGCCTCGGTCACGTCGTAGGTGTGGACGACGATCTCGAGGACGCCCATGGCGGCGAAGCCGGGGCCGTCGGAGGTGCCCCAGGGGTGGAAGGCGCGGACCTGCGGGTCGGCCTCGCGCACGGCCGAGGCGAGGATGGTGGCGCAGATGCGGACGCCTTCGAGGCAGACGGGGATCGGGGACTGCCCGTTGAATCCGGCGAGCATGCCGGTGAAGCGGTCGGACGGCTGGGCGATGAGGAGCGCCGAATAGCCGATGAGGCCGAGGGCCGTGTGGTCGAGGACTTCGCGACAGGACCAGTCGCTGTCCCGGGCTTTGACGGACCAGTCCTGATCGGCGGCCTTCTGCAGAATGTCGGTGCAGTCGGTGGCGGCGGTAACTACGCGGTCGGGCCAGGAGATAGACATGCGAGTCATGCTGCCACAGGTGTCCGCGGGTCCCGGAGAATCGATGGGCGACAGGGGCCGCTTTCGTCCACTGCCCGCGAATCGCCCGGTAATTGACCGGTAATCGGGAATTCCGGAGCACCCCGGTGACCACCTCGTGACCGCGATCCGATCGGCCGGGGAACGGCCCGCCGTACGCTCGACGCCGGAACGAGACGATCGAGCAGGGAGTTTGCATCTCATGAACGCTGAACTCGAATCCGTACTGGAATCCGTCCGGAGCATCGTGCCGAGGCTCAGGGAGAACGGTATCGAGTCGGAGAACCGAGGCTGGATTCTCGACGAGAACATCGAGCTCCTCGAGAAGGCGGGAGTCTTCCGGATAGCCGTCCCGAAGCGCTTCGGGGGCCTGGACTTCGACCTGGCCGACCAGTCCAAGGTGATCGCCGAGGTGGCGCGCGGCTGCCCCTCGACGGGCTGGGTGACGTTCGTCTGGGCGACCAGCGCGTGGTCGGCCACGCTCTACCCCGACCGGGCGCAGGAGGAGCTCTTCACCGATGGTTCCGTCCGGATCTCCAGCGCCTTCGCGCCGACCGGCAAGCTGACGCCCGTCGAGGGCGGTTACCGGATGACCGGCAGCTGGCGGTTCAACTCCGGCTGCCGGGGCGCCCAGTGGAACTTCGCCTCGGCGATGCTGGAGCACGCGGACGGCTCCCTCGAAGAGGTCATGGCGCTGCTGCCGATGTCCGACATGACGGTGGTCGACGACTGGCAGGTGTCGGCCGGCTCCGGCACGGGCAGTGCGACCTCCTCGGCCGACGACGTGTTCGTCCCCGGCTACCGGGTCGGGCGCTTCGAGGAGCTGCTGTTCAGCACGACCGGTGACCGCTCCAACGGCGGTGCGGACGGGCGCGAGTACGGCTTCGTGAGCGAGGTGATGGCCGCGGCCGCCGCGGTCTTCATCGGCATCGCCAAGGGTGCGTACGACCTGTTCCTCGAGCGGCTCCCTGGGCGCGGCATCACGTACACCTCGTGGACGGACCAGACCCAGCACCCGCTCACCCAGATCCAGGTGGCGACGGCCGCCAACAAGATCACGGCCTCGGAGGCCCTGGCCGGTGTGTGGCTGGAGCTGATGCAGCGGCGGGCCGACGCGGGTGAGCAGCTGTCGCTGGAGGAGAAGGCCGTCGTGCGCGGTCAGACCGCTTTCGCGGCGCAGCTCGCGAAGGAGGCCGTCGAGGTGCTGTTCAACGCGAGCGGCGGGTCGGTGATCCAGCGGAGCGTTCCGCTGCAGCGCTTCCACCGTGACATCCAGGGCTTCTCCCTGCACGCGCTGGCGCAGCTGCACGGCAACCTGGAGGTGCAGGGCCGGGCGCTGCTCGGTCTCGACCCGGAGACCCCCTTCCTGTAGGGAGGGGAGGACGTGGACCCGGGGCGGGGAGGCCCCGGGTCCACCTGTGTCGACGCCTTCGCACACGTCGACGCCGATGATCCCGGCGGCCGGACGGCCGCCGGGATCATCGGCGTGAGGGGTTCTGTGGTGGTGTCTCAGTGGCCGGTGGTGGCGCCGGTCCGCCGGAAGCGGCCTTCGTGGAAGAGGAGTCCGTCGCCCGCGGCGCCGTTCACCGCGCCGACCACCTCGCCGAGGAAGACGGTGTGGTCGCCGACCTCGTGCGCGGCGGTGACCTCGCACTCCAGCCAGGCGAGGGCTCCGGACAGCAGGGGCGCCCCGGTGCCGGGGCCGGGCAGCCAGTCGATCCGCTCGAACTGGGATGGTCCGAGCGGGCGCTTCTTGTCGGCGAAGTACCGCGTGGTCTCCTCCTGTTCGGCGCTCATGACGGAGACGCCGAAGCGTCCGGCGCGGGTGAGGGCGGAGTGCATGACGGCGTTGTGGCCGATGCAGCAGAGCACGGTCGGCGGTTCGAGCGAGACGGAGGTGAAGGCGTTGGCCGTCATGCCGTGGGGGTTCTCGCCGCCGACGGTGAGGACGACGACGCCGGTGGCGAAGCGGGACATGACCTCGCGCAGCGACGCGGGGGTCACCTCGGTGGCGACGGGCTGTACGGGGGACATCTCAGACCTCCGCCGTGCGGGCCGCGGCGGAGGACCACGCGCGGGAGCCCTCGCCGACCGGGATGCGGGCGAATATCAGCTCCAGGCAGTCGGCGGCGGAGAGCCGGCCGACGGATTCCCCGTCGTCCACGCCGCGCCACCAAGCGGAGCGGTCCGGGCCGGGAATCCCCGTCGCTTCGGTAGAGAAACTCATGCCGCCTCTTTCGGAATTCGGATGCAAGAACACCGAACCAACGTATCGGACGGAATTCTGATGGCTGCTCACCCTCAAGTAACGCGTGAACCAAGGTAGTTCATCACCTATGAGCGACCGATCGGTGACCACTCCATGACCTCGGTGCGGCGCTCTCCGGGAGCCCCGTGGGTAGGGTCCCCGTATCCAAGAAGAGGGGGCGTCATGAACTCCGTAACCGATGAAACCGGAATCTCCGAGCCTTATCTGCTCGGTTTCCTCACCTCCGTCGGTCTCGATGTCGAATACACGCGGGCCGAGGGGAACACGCTGTTCTTCCGCGGCGACGACGGGGAGGAGGTCCCGGTCCTGGACGCAGCGGGCGGCTACGGCTCGCTGATCTTCGGCCACAACCACCCCGAGCTCGTCGCGCGGGCGAGGCGGCTGCTCGACGAGGGCGCTCCGGTCAACGCCCAGTTCTCGCGCAACTCGTGTGCCCAGGAGGTCGCCGCCCTGCTCAGCGGCATCGTCCGCCGGGAGACGGGCTCCACCGAGGCGTACGCGGCGATCTTCGCCAACAGCGGCGCCGAGGCGATCGAGGCGGCCGTCAAGCACGCCGAGCTGGACCGGGTGCTCCAGGTGCAGGCGCTCGTCGCGGAGCTGGCGGAGCACACCGCCGCCGCGCGGGCGGCGGTCGAGGCCGGCGAGGCGGTCCTGCCGGCCGGCGGGCACCAGGACTTCGAGGCCCTGGCCGAGGAGGTGTCCCTTGCGAACGCGGAGGTCGGCTCCAGGCCTCCGGTCTTCCTGACACTGGAGGGTTCCTTCCACGGAAAGCTGGTCGGCAGCGTCCAGTTGACCCACAACGCCGCCTACCGGACCCCGTTCACGGCGCTGGCGACCCGTGCCCGGTTCGTCCCGCTCGACCGTCCCGCCGCCGTCGGGGAGATCATCGCCGAGGAGAGCGCCGCGCTGCGTGACATCGTGCTGCGCGACGGCGTGGTCACCGTCGTCGAGCGGCCTTTCCCGCTCGTGGCGGCGTTCCTGCTCGAACCGATCCAGGGCGAGGGCGGCATCGTCCCGCTGACCCGGGAGTTCGCGGCCACCGTCCGGCGGGAGTGCGACGCCGCCGGCATCCCGGTGGTGATCGACGAGATCCAGAGCGGGATGGGCCGCACGGGCGCGTTCCTCGCAAGCTCGCTGATCGGTCTGCGCGGCGACTACTACGTCCTGGCGAAGAGTCTGGGCGGCGGTCTGGCGAAGACGTCGGCGATGCTCGTGCGGAGCGGCCGCTACCGGAACGAGTTCGAGCTCGTCCACAGCTCGACCTTCGCCAAGGACGGCTTCTCCACCCCGATCGCGCTGAAGGTCCTGGAGATGCTGGAGGCGGACGGCGGCCGTGCCTACGGGCTCGCGCGGGAGCGGGGCGCCCGGCTCGCCGAGGCCCTGGAAGGGGTCCGCGCCGACTTCCCTGACGTCGTGAAGGAGGTCCGGGGGAAGGGGCTGATGCTGGGCCTCGAGTTCCACGACCAGTCGGAGTCGTCCTCTGGGGTCGTACGGGACGGGGCCCGGTCCGGTCTGCTGGGCTACACCCTGTCCGGCTATCTGCTGCGGGAGCACCGGGTGCGGACGTTCCCCACGGCGAGCGCGGGGAACACGCTGCGGTTCGCACCGTCGATCCACCTGACGGACGGGGAGATCGAGCGGCTCGCGGACGCCCTGCGCGCGGTGGCCTCCGTCCTGCGCGACGAGGACGAGAAGCGCCTCACCGGTGGAGGTGTGTGAGGGGCGCCGATCCGTGTGGCGGTGTGGCCCGTCCCGTCCGGGACGGGCCACACCGTCGACTGCGGAGGTCTCCTGCCCGGCCGGGCTGACGGTGGCCTCCTGCTCGGACTGCCGAGCGGTGGTCGCCTCTTCGGCCGGACTAGCTGTACTGGCGCTCGCTCTGGACGCGTTCGACCTGCTCCGGCACGCCGGCGCCGTGGCCACCGGCCGCACCGCCGCCGCCCTTGCCTCCGGGGTGGCGGGGCTCCGTGAGGCGGAGCGCCGCCCGGGCGGGGAGGACTCCGGCGTTCCGGCCTCCGCCTGCCGTGATGGCGCCGCCGGCCGCGCCGCCCGCGGCCTCGTGCGTGTCGCCGGGTGCCGCCGCGGACAGCAGCTCCTGGAGGCGCTGTTCGGCCGCGTCCGAGAGGGGTTCGAGGGTGAGGGTGGTCGCCTGGCGGCTGCCGCTGCCCCAGTCGGGGCGGCGCTCCAGGAGCTCGGGCCGGGCGGCCGCGATGACCACGAGGGGCACGGCGCCGACCCTCTCCGGGAGCTGCTCGACGCAGTCGAGCAGCCTGTCGTCGCCCCGGTGGAGGTCGTCGACGACGATCACGAGGGGCCGCTCCTCGGCGGCGAGGCCCACGAACTCGTACCAGGCGTTGAGCAGTTCGGAGACCATCGGCTGACGTATCTCCGAGCCCTCGGGGTCGACGAGCGGGCTGAGGTAGGGCAGCAGCCTGCCCGCCGTCTCCTCGCACTGGACCAGCTGATGGAGCGTGCTGGCCAGTTTGGCGCGGGCGGTCTTGCCCGAGTCGCCCTGCTGGATCCCGCAGCACGAGGCGAGTATCGCGATCTGTGCGGAGAGCGGGTGGTTGCCGTAGAGGAGGGTGGCCCGGGTAGCGAGGAACAGGGGTGCGTGGGGCCGCCCGGTGATGCGGTGCTCCAGCTCCACGATGAACCGGGTCTTGCCCACGCCGCCCTGGCCGAGGAGGGTCACGAGGTGCGGGTTGCCGCGGTGCCGGGCCAGCTCCAGGAGTCCGCGCAGCACTTCGAGTTCGATCTCGCGGTCGACGATCGGCACGCCGTGGTGGTCGGCCGGCTCCTCGCTGCCGTACCTGACCCGCCAGCCGCCCGACGGGTCCTCTGCCGGCTCGTAGGCGATGACGGACTCGGTCTCCCGGAACGTACTGTCGCTCACCCTGATCTCGCCCTGGGGGACGAGTGCGAGAAGCCGGTGGCACTCGTCCATGAGCGCGCCGACGGCCGACGGCGGGGTCTCCTCGTCTCCGGGGAGGTAGCGGACCAGCGCCTCCCCCACCTCGACGGCCGCCTTGACGGCGAGCTGCTGGGTGGGGGCGAGCCGGTCGCGGATGGCGAGGGCCGCGCGGACCGCGCGTTCCGCGTCGTCCGCGCGGCCGCGGTGCACGCCGAACAGGGCCAGCGAGAACGGGCCGACGGAACCGGCGACGGTCCCGCCGTGCCGTTCGATCTCCTCCTCGACCACGGCGGCCGTCCCCTGGAGCAGCCGGTCGGCCTCGATGCCGGTCTCGGAGGCGTGGGCACGGAGTTCGGTCCTGAGCAGGACGACGCCCACCTTGCGGTGCTCGGATACGACCGTCGGGTGGGCCCCGGCCGGTGCCGCCTCCACGGGACCCGCCGCCGGCCCGGCAGCCTGGGCGGCCGATGTGGCCGAGCCGGCCCGGTAGGCGGGGGCTCCGGCGACGCCTCGCAGGGCGACCGCGTGCTCGGTCGCGGCGGCGACCTGGGTGAACTCGTACGAGGTGGCCCCGCCCTGCAGGGTGAGTGCGGGGTCGTGGGTGAGGATGGCCTGCTGGAGGGTGCGGAGTTCGTGGCCCGGCTCCAGACCCAGGTTCTCGACGAGGGCCGAGCGGATCCTGCCGTACACGTTGAGCGCGTCGGCCTGCCGTCCGCAGCGGTACAGCGCCAGCATGAGCTGGCTGCAGGCCCGCTCGCGGAGGGGCTCCCGCTCGACGAGCGTCTCGAGCTCGCCGAGGACGGAGTGATGACGTCCGAGGGCGAGCTGCGCCTCGAAGAAGTCCTCCATGGCGTCGGTGCGGGCGCCTTGGACGGCCGACAGTTCGGGCCAGGAGATCCCGGTCTCCACCAGGTCCGTCAGCGCGGGTCCGCGCCAGAGGTCGAGCGCCTCCTTCAGGAGGCGTGCCGCGGACTCGGTCCGGCCGGCTTCCAGTTCCGCTCGGCCCTGGGTCGCGCGCCGCTCGAAACGGAAGAGGTCCACCTGCTCCGGTTCGACGCGCAGCATGTAGCCGGGCGCCTGGGTGAGCAGGACGGGAGCCTGCGTGGTGCGGTTGCCGGCACCGCCCTGCGCGCCGTTGTGGAGGATTCCGCGGAGTCCCCAGACCGCGTTCTGCAGAATCTTCCGCGCCGAGCTCGGCGCGTCGTCGGCGGACCAGACGGCGTTGAGTAACTGGCTGGTTGCGACGACCTTGTTGGCCTTCAGGAGGAGGAATCCCAGAGTCGCCCGCTGACGCGAACCTCCCAGTGAGACGGTCCCCCCACCCTCGGAAACGACCTCCAACGGCCCCAGCATGTGAATGTGCATGTGTCCCCCTGGGCTGCGCAAGATCCGTCGATTGTCCCCATGGCCCCACTCGCGTCCCCGTGTCGGCGTCTCGGCCGGATCACTCTGTTCTGCCAGCGCGTCGCCATGCTCCCCCGCATTCGGACATCATTCGTTCTTGGCTGGTTATTACTGTTCCTTGGCTTGAAAATACTCAGCCCCTGGAGTGTGGTCGGCAATCCAGGACACAACCGACTGCGCATTTCACCGCCGATTGCCATGATTTCACATCGGTCGGCCTTTCTCCTTGGGAGGCTTGCCGGGCCGCGGGCATCTTTTGCCTCGCACCCTCGGCCCCCCTCGCCCCCCCTCGGCCCCGCCCTCAGGGCCGGAGTCCTCGGCGTCCCGGTGCACTTCCACCGTCCTCGAAGATCCCCACCGTCCGGGAACCGGCGGGAAACCGTCCCCTCTCCACCTGCTCATCCGCCGTCTACTTACCGGCGCGTGAGCAGGCATTGGGCAGGGCTCGGCGGGACCTCGGCTACTTTCGCACCGGCACGGGCATTCGGCTCATTCCCTTCGCTCGACCGCCCGGGAATCGCTCGATTCGGAACGTCATTCCCGGGCGAACGCGGAACACCGCAGAACGTCGTAGAACGTCGTAGAACATCGAGGAGACATCGTGAACACCGACAGGACGCCGTCGCGCTCCGGAGCTCATCGCCCGGTGGGCCGCCGTACCGCGCTCAAGGCCACGGGTCTTGCCGCCGTCGCCGCTTCGGCCGGATCGCTCGCCTTCGGCGGCCCGGCACACGCCGGCACCGTCACGGTCGCCGAGGACGCCCGGAGGGACTACGACGTCATCGTCGTCGGCGCGGGATTCGCCGGTGCGGCCGCCGCCCGGGAGCTCCGCTCCCGCGGCCTCCAGGTGCTGGTCCTCGAAGCCCGTAACCGCGTGGGCGGCCGGGTCTGGACCGACAGCTACCTCGGCCGGAAGATCGAGCTCGGCGGACAGTGGATCCACCCGGCGCAGACGTACGCCATGGAGGAGCTCGGCCGCTACAACATCCCGCTGGTCACCGAGATCCAGCCGGAGGTCGCGGTCTACCCGACCGCGAGCGGTCCGACGAGCTTCCCGCCCGGCGAGGTGTTCGGGCGGCTCGGCGAGATGCTGGCCCAGCTCTTCGAGGGCTCCCAGCAGTACTTCGAGCGGCCGCGCGACCCGCTGTTCCGCGCCGATCTGCTGCGCTCGGTCGACCCCTTGTCGCTGCACGACCGCATATCCCTGCTCAACCTCTCGGCACAGGACGCGGGTTGGCTGAGCTCGCAGGTCGCGGGGTTCGCCGGCGGGTCCAGCAGGGACGGCGCCCTCACCTCGCTCGCCCAGTGGTGGGCGCACACCGGCTGGAACGCGGACGGCTGGTTCTCCCTCATGTCGCAGCGCGTCGGCCTGGGCGGCATGAGCGGGCTCGTCCGCGCGATGCTGTACGAGGAGCCGCTGACCATCAAGCTCTCCACTCCGGTCACCGCGATCGCGGACACCGGCAGCGGTGTCTCGGTCGTCACGGCCAACCGCGGGACCTTCCGCGCCTCGCACGTCGTCGTGGCGGTGCCCACCAACGTGTGGAAGGACATCACCTTCGCGCCGGGGCTGCCCAAGGTGCACGCCGACGCGGCGGTCGAGGGCATCGGGGTGCGCCGCACGGTCAAGCTGTGGATGCAGGTCAAGGGCGTCACGCCCCTCACCCTCTGCCAGGGTTACGAGGGCCAGCGCATCGAGAGCCTCTTCCCGACCGCGAAGCTGACCGACGGCAGCCACCTCATGATCGGTTTCGCCTTCGACCCGACCTTCGACCCGAGGAACCTCTCGCAGGTGCAGGCCGCCGTCCGGGAGTACCTGCCGGCCGCCCAGGTCGTCTCCGTACGCTCGCACGACTGGGGCTCCGACCCGTACGCCCGGGGCGCCCAGGCGCTCCGCCGCCCCGGGCAGCTCCTGCGTCAGCTTCCGGACATCCAGCGGCCGTACGGGCGGATCGCGTTCGCGGGCGGCGACCTCGCGAGCGTGTGGAACGGCTTCGTCGACGGGGCGATCGAGTCGGGCCGGGCCGCGGCTCAGGCGGTGGCGCCGAGGGCACTCGCCTCGCAGCGCGTCCGGGCCTGACCGCGTCGCCGTTCGGACCGTCACCGGCCCCTGGCCGGTCCGGAGACGGTGATGGCCCGCGGGGCGGCGATGCCGCTCCGCGGGCCACCGGCTCCGGCTCCTGCTCCTGCTCCTGCTCCTGCTCCTGCTCCTGCTCCTGCTACTGCTACTGCTACTGCTGCGGCGGAACCGGCTGGATGTGCTGCGTGAGTCCGCCGTCCACGACCAGCTCGACGCCGGTGGTGAAGGTCGCGTCGAAGGCGAAGAACAGCGCGGCGGTGGCGACCTCCTCCGGCGTACCGTGGCGCTTCATCGGGGTGAGCGCGTCGCCCACCTGGCTGAGGACGGCCCGCTCCTCGGCGGTCGCGTCCGCGATGCCCATGGTCGGGGTGTGGATGAAGCCCGGGCTGACGGAGTTGACGCGGATGCCGCGGGGCAGGAGCTCCGCGGCGAAGACCTGCGCGAAGGAGCGCACGGCCGCCTTCGCGCCCGAGTACACGCCCATGCCGGGGGTGCCGGTGACATTGGCGATCGAAGTGGTGAAGACGATCGACCCGTTGTCGCTCACGAGCGGAGCGAGCTTCTGCACCGTGAAGAACACGCCCTTGGTGTTCACGTCGAACTGCCGGTCGTAGGTCTCCTCGGTGACGAGGGCGATCGGCTCGAGCGCGGCGTATCCGACGTTCACGAAGACGGCGTCGACGCGGCCGAGCTTCTTCTCGACCTCCGCGCCCAGCTCCGCGATGTCCCCCATGCTCGCGACGTCCGAGCGCAGGACGTGCACGGCCTTGCCGTCGAGGTCGCGGCGCGCGGTCTCGATGTTGTCCTTGTTGCGCCCCGTCAGCAGGACCTCGGCCCCGCCGTCGAGCAGCCCCTGCACCATGGCGAGGCCCATGCCGTGCGTCCCACCGATGACCACGGCCTTCTTGCCGGCGTACTTGCCCATCACAACTCCTGAAGACGTCAAGCGACTCACTGAACGACACCGACCGTAACCGGGCCGGTATCACTGCGTGATCACTGAACGGTAACCGGGGCCCCACCGCCTCGGCGGGGCCCCGGAGGCCTACGGTCCGGGAGCGAAGGACAGCATGCGGGCCTGGTGGTCCGCGTCGTTGCCGGAGACGCCGCTCGGCGCGATGACGATCCGGCCGTTCGCGTAGGCCAGGCGTCCGGCGAGCATGCGGCGTTCGGTCGCCCGGGCCGTCACGGGATGCCGGAGGACCTGCTTCTTCGTGTCCACGCCGCCGGGCCCGAAGCGGGTGATCTTGCCCGGTTCCTTGTCCGTGGGCGCCTCGTAGACGAGTGCGGACGCGCCTCCGTCCGGACGCAGGGGGTGCAGGGTGCCGGCCGAGGTCTTCACGCCCCAGACCAGTTTCCCGGTGTCGAGGCTGTAGCCGCCGACGCGGTCGGTGCCGCCGAGGAAGACGACGTCCTTGCCGACGGCGGTGCCCGGACACATCTGCATGTTCCCTCCCGAGTCCCCCGCGTCCGCGCAGTACGCGAATCCCTTGGGCCGGGCGTCGATGGTGACGCGGGGCTTCCCGCCGGCCTTCAGGGCCACGACCCGCCAGTCGGCGGTGAGTTCCTTGTGGTGGTAGCTGGTGAAGACGACCGGGTCGACGGAGAGCATCTTCCCGACGATCCAGCCCGGCTGGGTGCGGTAGCGCCAACGGACCTTGCCGGTCCGCGGGTCGAGCTCGCGGAGCTGGTGGTAGGACTTGCCGCGGTCGACGTTGATCGCGCAGGTGGAGTCCACCACGAGCCGGGGGCCGCCCGCGACGTTGGCGGGGTAGCACCTGCCGGGGTTCTCCAGCGGGATGTCGTAGAGCTTGGCTCCGGTGTCGACCCGGTACGCGGCGGCCCTCATGCTCTGGACGATCGCGAGGGTGCCGCCGCTGATGGCGCTGTTCACCATGATCGTGCCGTCCATGGAACCGGTCTCGGTGAGCCTCTTGCGCCACCCGGCCTTCCCGGTCCTGAGGTCGATCATCTGGAGCTGGTTGCAGCGGTTGCCGGTCCAGTTCCGGTCGCTCTTGTAGACCACGACGATCTTGCCGTCGGGGGTCGGGTTCGCCGGCGCCTCGCAGACGGAGGCGGGCAGCGGCACACTCCACGCCTCGGTGCCGTCCGACAGGCGGCGGGCGGTGACCTTCTCGTACGCGGCCTGGACGACGGTGTCGCCGACGATCCACAGGGGATAGAGCTTGACGGACCGCCGGGGCAGGTCGGTGCGGTCGTCGGCGATCCACGCCGTGGCGTCGCCCGCCGCGCGCCCGGCGTTGAGCTCCTCCGACGTCGGGACACGCTCCGGCACCGGGGTGCGGACGGCCGGCGTCCGGGAGGGCGTCGGCGTCACGGAAGGGCCGGGCGCCTTGTCGGCCACGGGCGCGGCGGACCGGCTCCACGGGCCGTCGACGAGGGCGTACACCCATCCGCTCGCCGCCAGGAGCGACAGGGCGACGACTGCCGCGATCAGCGGCCCCTTGCCGAAGCGTCTGCGGCGGGGCGGCGGCTCCGGCGGGGTGTAGCCCCCGGGGGCGTACGGGTTGTCCGGGACCTGCTGCTGTGGCTGGTGCGGCCGGTACCAGGGCTGTGGCGGGTGGTGCATCGGTCTCCCCTACTGTCCGCCGGTCCGAGAGCTGGTCATCAGGTGGCGGGGCGATCACCGGACGGGTCGGAGACCACGATCCGGATGTGCGACGGAGCGTACTTACGGGCCTTGCGGAGCATCTGCGACAGGCCGAAGCCGGCACGCGGGACGGCGACATGGACGGGCGCGGGCATGGCCGGGTCCTGTGCCGTGGCCGCCGGCCTTGCCGGAAGGGCCGCGCCGGGGCGCAGGCGCGCGCCGGTCAGCGCCCGGCCGTGCGCCGGACGCGCCGCTGGCATGAGACATGGGGACATGTCCTCTCTTGACGGTGTGCCGGCTGCTTCCCGCCGACCGACTCCTCCCGCTCACCGCCCGGCCCGTCGGCATCCGACATGACGAGTCCCACACTGGAGAGTCGCTCTGCAGCGCGGATGAATTCCCGCTGATGCAGGAGACTGGGGACACTGCGCGGGCAGGGAACACGGGGACATGGGGCTTCGAAGTGGGCGTGGATGCAGCAGGGCCGGGTGCGGGCCCGGCCGGGACGGCGGGGCGGCTGCGGATCGAGCTGCTCGGACCCGTCCGCGCCCGTCGCGACGGTACGCCGCTGGGTCTCGGCCCGATACGGCGCCAGGCGGTCCTCGCCGCCCTGGTCCTGCGCGCACCGGCGTTCGTGACGTACGGGCAGCTCCTCGACGACGTCTGGGGGACCGAGCCTCCGGGTACGGGTCACCGGGTCCTGCCGAGCTATGTGTACGCGCTCCGCAAGGCGCTCGACGCGCCGGGCGCCGGACCGGACCGCTCGGCGATCGAAGGGGGGCGCGGCGGCTACCGCTTCGTGACCGGCGACACCCGGACCGACCTCGCCGACCTCGCCGAGCACGCCGGTCTCGCGCGGCGCGCGAAGGCCGCCGGAGACCTCGACGGGGCCCTCGACCACGGCGGCCGGGCCCTGGAGCTGCTCCGCGGTGAACCCTTGCCCGGTCTGCCGGGGCCGCTCGCCGACACCGAGCGGCACCGCCTCGCCCGGCAGCGGCACGCCCTGCACCAGGACCGCGCCGAGTGCCTGCTGCTGCTCGGGCGGTACCCGGACGCCCTGGACGATCTGATGGCGGCGCCGCTGGCCCGGCTTCACGACGAACCGCTGGCGGCCCTGCGGATGCGCGCCCTGTACGGCAGCGGCCGGCAGGCCGAGGCGCTGTCCGTCTACCAGGAGACGCGACGGCGGCTCCTCGACGAGCTGGGGGTGGAGCCGGGCGAGGAGCTGCGCCGCGTCCACCAGGCCGTCCTGCGCCGGGAGGACGCGCTGCTGCTCGGCCGGGCGCCGGAGCCGCGCGAGGCCGGGGACGCCCCGTCACCGGGCGCTCCGCCGCGACGGAACCGGCCCACGAAGCCGGCCGACCCGGCCCTCCAGCCCTCCCCTGCCCGGCCTCTCCAGCAGCCCCACCGGCCGCAACCGCAGGCGCGTCCACGGCGGAACGAACTGCCGGGCGACACCGCCTGTCTGGTCGGCCGCGAGGCGGAACTCGCCCTGCTCACCGCGCCCGTGGCGCCCGGCGCCGTGTCCGTGATGACGATCGACGGTACGGCGGGCGTCGGGAAGACCGCCCTGGTGGTACGGGCCGCCTGGGCGCTGGGCGCCTCGTACCCCGACGGCTGCCTGTTCGTGGACCTGCACGCGTACGGCGCCGCCCACGAGACCGTCGGCCCGCAGCGTGCGCTGCGCCGCCTGCTCCGCGCGGTGCGCGGCCCCGGCGACGAACCGGCCCACGACGCCCCCCACGTGGATGATGTGTCGGAGCTGGTCACCGCGTGGCGGGCGGCGACGAGCGGTCTGCGGCTGCTGCTGGTCGTGGACAACGCCCGCAGCGCCGAGCAGGTACGGCCGCTGCTGCCCGCCGGACCGGGCAGCCGGGTTCTGGTGGCGGGCCGGCAGCGGCTGCCCGGCCTCGACGCCGATCTCCGCCTCACCGTGGAGCCGCTGGGCTCCGGCGACGCCG
Organism: Streptomyces venezuelae; assembly: GCF_008642375.1. NCBI lineage: Bacteria > Bacillati > Actinomycetota > Actinomycetes > Kitasatosporales > Streptomycetaceae > Streptomyces > Streptomyces venezuelae. Next base: position 851,442 of record NZ_CP029194.1, read on the forward strand.
TCGGCCTCTTCCGGGAGCTGCTCGGCGAGTCGCGGGCGGACCGCGAGCCCGAGGCCGCCCGCGAGCTCGCCCTGCGCTGCGGCGGTCTCCCGCTCGCCCTGCGCATCGCGAGCGCCCGGCTGCAGAACCGCCCGTCCTGGACCCTGGCCTTCCTGGCCGGCCGGATGTCCGACGACACACGCGGCCTGGGCGAGCTGCGGGCCGGGGACCGCAGCGTGGAGGCCGCTTTCCGAATGTCGTACGACCAGCTCACCCCCGAACTGCGGCGTTGCTTCAGGGCGTTGGGGTCCACGCCGGCCGCCCGCTTCGACGGCCTGACCCTCGCCGCCATGCTGGGCACGCCCGAAGAGGACGCCGAGGCCCTCCTGGAGGACCTGGTCGACGCGAGCCTGCTCCAGGAGCCGCATCCCGGCCGCTACCGGCTGCACGATCTCGTACGGGCCCACGCGCGGCGGCTCGCCGCCGCAGCGCCTCTGGAGGCCGCGGCGGACCGCGCCGCGGTTCTGGGGCTGTACACGGCGGCGGGCCGCGTCGCTAGCGACTGGGGACCGGAGACCTTCCCCACCGGCCAAGGCGTCCCCGGCCCGGGCCTCCCCGGTCCTGACGTCCCCGGCCCGGACATCACCGGCCCGGGGTTCACCGGCTCTGACGTCTCCGGTCCTCCGCCCTTCACCGATTGGGCAGAGGCCTCAACCTGGCTGAACGCGGCGGGCGGAGACGTGGTCGACGTGGTGGCCTTCGCGGCCGCCGCCGGTGAGTTCGACCACGCCTGCCGGATCGCCGAGGCCCTCGTCGACCACCTGGCGCGCCAGGGCCACTTCCACGAGTGCCGCACCGCCCTCGAACACGCCCTGGCCTGCGCGGACATGTCGACCGACCGGCGCATGCCGTCATCCCTGCGCATCTGCCTCGGGATCGTCGACGTGTACCAGGGCCGGTTCCGCCAGGCGGGCGACTGGTTCGCCGAAGCGCTGCGGTACGCCCGCCGGCAGGGCGATCCGCGGGACCGCGCCCGGGCGACCGCCGGCCTGGGCGCCGCGACATGGCCGCTGGGCCGCACCGAGGAGGCCTTGGCACTCCTGACCGAGGCGCTGGAGCTGGCGGCCGGTCTCGACGACGACTGGCTGACCGGGATGGCGACCACGAACCTCGGCGCGATCCACTCCCACCAGGGCCGGCACGAGCTCGCGCTCGACCACTACGCCACCGCCCTGGCCCTCGCCGAGAAGAACGGCCGCCCCCGGACGATCAGCAGCACCCTGTGCTTCGCCGCCGACGCCCACCTGGCCCTCGGCCGCCCCGCGGAGGCCACCGGCCTGCTGCGGCGGGCGGCCGAACTGGCCCGCGAGGCCGAGGACCTCCCGCTGCGCGCGGCAGGCCTGTCGCGGCTCGCCGTGGCGGAGCACGTACAGGGCGATCTGCGCTCGGCCGTCGACACCCACCACGAGGCGCTGTCGTCGCTGACCGAGCACACGAGCACCTGGCTGGAGATGGGCGTCCGGATCCGCCTCGGCAGCACGTACGCGGCGGCGGGCCGCCATGACGAGGCGCGTCAGGAGTTCCGTACCGCCCTCGCCCTGCCCGGAGCCGGCGACCACCCCCGGGAGTACGACCTCGCGCGCGACGCGCTCAGCCGGTCGACCGCTGACCCTTCCTAGGCCTTGCCGAACTCCTCGATGAGCACCGGGTACTGCTCACCGCCATGCCCGGCGGCGATCGCGCGGGACGCCATCTCCTTGAACAGCTTGGGCAGTTCGGCATTCACCCCCAGCGCCTCGCTCTCCTCGATCAGGTGCTCCATCGCCCGCGCGTCGGTCTCCAGCGCCGACACCTCGGCCGGGAAGGAGCCCTTGTCGATCTGCTCGGCGTACCCGGGGAGCCAGTCGGCGACACCGGCGGCGATGTGCCGGGCGAACGGCGCGTACGTCGCGGCGTCGACTCCGGCCGTCGCGAGCAGCGCCGTGCCCTGGAGCCAGGCGTTCAGGACGCTCCACATCATGGCCAGGCCGGCCACGTCGTACAGGGACGCCAGACCGGGATCCTCTCCGAGGTGGGTGACCGTGCCGAGGGCGCCGAGCGTCGGCGCGTGCGCGTCGAAGACGTCCTCGGGCCCGCTGTGCAGGATCACCGCCTCCGCGGTGCCGATCCCCGGCGGCACGGCCATGATGGCGCCGTCCAGGTAGCGGGCACCGCGCCCCTCGGCCCACCCGGCGGCCACGCGGGCCTCGGCCGAGCTCCCCGAGGTCAGGTTGACGAGCGTCGTGCCGTCCAGCTCGACGCCCTCCGCGCCGAGCAGTTCGTGGACGGCGGCGTAGTCGGTGAGGCAGACGACGGTCAGGGGACTCGCCGTGAGCGCGTCGCCGAGGGTCGGCGCCGAGCGTGCCCCGGTGGCCACCAGCGGGGCGGCCTTGGCGGACGTGCGGTTCCACACGGTCGTGGGGTGTCCGGCTTTCAGGAACGCGCCGGCGAGGGCCTGGCCCATCAGTCCGAGTCCGATGACCGTCACGGGCGTGTGTGGTGTGTTGTCGTTCATGGCAGCATCGTCAACGTTGATACCGGTGTGAAGGTCAAGCGAGGTTTTCGATGCGGATCGGGGAACTGAGTCGGCGGACGGGCGTCAACGCCCACCAGCTGCGCTACTACGAGGCCCAGGGGCTGCTGGTGGCGGACCGCGGCACGAACGGCTACCGCGAGTACGACGAGAACGCCCTGCTGCGGGTGAAGCAGATCAGGCACCTGCTGGGGGCCGGACTGTCCTCGGAGGACATCGCGTATTTGCTGCCCTGCGCGGTCGGCGAGGCCCCTGAACTCGTCGGCTGTCCCGAGCTGCTGGCCGCGATGCGCTCCCGCCTGCACCGCCTCGACAGTCAGATGGACCGGCTCGCCCGGTCCCGCGAGGCCCTCAACGGCTACATCGACGCGGCGGAACGCCTGGGCGGCGAGAGCTACCCGCTGCTCACCGGCCCCGTGGTGCGGTCCGTCGCCTCCTGACCCTCCCCGGCCCCCGTCTCCCCGGGCTTCCGTCCCCAGACGGTGAGCATCCCGGCCGACAGCGCGGCGCACTCCTCGGAGTCCAGGTACCGGACGGCCGCGTCGACGTCCGTGTCGTCGACCAGGCCGGTGGCGAGCATCGCGGCCCGGCTCCGCTGCCAGGTGTCCGCCCAGAAGCGGCTGATGGGGCTGCCGGGCTGCAGCGGCGGTACGTGGATCTCGGCGGCCACGGGCAGGAGCCCGGCCGTGCGCAGCAGGTGGGGGTACGACGGCACCCAGCCGACATCGGTGCCGATGGTGTCCCGGAGCCCCTGCCACATCGCCCGCATGACCGCGGTGTAGGGAGTCCCGGGTGTCACGGAGCCCGGCAGGCCGCTGGTCAGGTCGACCGCGTCGCTGAGCACGAGCATTCCGCCCGGCTCGACGAGTCCGGCGAGCCGGTCGATCAGGCGGTCGTGCTCGGGCAGGTGCATGAGCACGAAGCGCGCGTGGACGAGCCGGAACCGGCCGGGATCGAAGTCCGGGGCGGTGACGTCGGCCTCCAGCACGTCGAGCCCCGGCAGGGGCCGCTCGCTCAGGAAGCGTACGTCGCGGTCGACGGCGAGCACGCTCGTCACCCCGGCCTCGGCGAGCAGCCGCCGGGAGACCGTGCCGGTGCCGGCCCCGACGTCCAGGCACCGCCACCCCGGACCGGCCCCGAGGGCCCGCAGCCGTGCCATCGTGATGCCGTCGTAGGCGAGGGCGCCGAAGTCGATGCGCTCGCCCTCGCCCGCCTGCTCGGGACGGAAGACGTCCTCGCCGTAACGGCCGCCGAACTGTTCCATGACCGGACCTCTTCGTACCTGGGGGCGGTGCCGGGCGGTCCGTGCCGGGGCCGCCCGCCCACCGATGTTCCCCCGGCGGCCGCCCGCACGGCCGAGGCGCGCCGCGCCTGAGCCGATCGGCTGCCTCCGGTACCTCCGGCTGCCGCCGGAGGAGGGGATCCGTGCCGTCAGGAGATGCGGTGCAGCCACCCCTTGGGGTCGGGAGCGGTGCCGTGGTGCAGGTCGACCAGGGCCTCGCGCATGGCGAGGGTGACGGGGCCGGGGGCGCCGTCACCGATCGTCCAGTCGCCGTCGCGGTCCTTGACGTGGCCGACGGGGGTGACGACGGCGGCCGTGCCCGAGGCGAACACCTCGGTGATGCGGCCCTCCGCGCACTCGCGGCGCCACTGCTCCAGGGAGACCTTCTCCTCCCGGGGGACGTAGCCCATGCCCTCGGCGAGTCCGAGCAGGGTGTCACGGGTGACGCCGGGCAGGAGCGAGCCGCTCAGGGACGGGGTCACGATCTCGGCGCCGGGGCCGGTACCGCGGACGAAGAACATGTTCATGCCGCCCATCTCCTCGACCCAGGTGCGCTCCACCGGGTCCAGCCAGACGACCTGCTGGCAGCCGGCCTCCTGCGCCTGGAGCTGGGCGACGAACGAACCGGAGTAGTTTCCGGCGCACTTGACGTTGCCGGTACCGCCCGGGATGGCGCGGCTGTGCTCGTGGCTGACCCAGACCGACACCGTCTCCATCGCCTTGCCGAAGAACCCGCCGGCGACGAACGCCATGACCAGGTACTCGTAGGTGTGGGAGGGGCGGAGCATCAGGTTGGCGTCCGCGCCGAACATCAGCGGCCGCAGGTAGATGCTGTGGCTCGGGTCGTCGGAGAGCAGCCCCTGGTCGGCGCGGAGCAGCTGCTCGATGGAGTCGACGAAGACGTCCTGGGGCAGCTCCGGCATGGCCAGCCGGCGGGCCGAGCGCTGGAAGCGGCGGGCGTGTTCCCACGGCCGGAAGACGGCGACCCCGCCGTCGGCCTGCCGGTGGGCCTTGAGGCCCTCGAAGATGACCTGGGCGTAGTGCAGTCCGATCGTCCCGGGGTGCAGGGTCAGGTCGTGCAGCCGCGAGAGACCGGGCTTGTGCCAGCCGTCCGTCTCGTTCCACGACATCGTGAACATGTGGTCGGTGAACGCGTCGCCGTGCCCCGGGGAGCGGACGGGGCGGGGCGCGGAGGCGGCGGAGTTCCGGTCGAACGTGATGGTCATGAGGATTCCTTACGGGACGGTTCGGTACGGGACGGTTCGGTACGGGACAGGGGGAGCCGGGCGCGCCGGTCCGACGCGCGCCGGCCGTCAGACGAGCGGCGCGAAGAAGAAGGTGTCGCGGCGGCCGAACCGGCCGTCCGCCGTGAGCTGGAAGAAGTCGGCGAAGCGCAGCCCGACCGTGGTGCCGTCGTGGAGCTCGCCGTTGAACTCGCCGTGCACGGCGATGTCGGAGCCCTCGACGAGGACCTTGGTGAGCGTGTGGCGCCCCGTCCGGATGACGCGGTCGCCGCCGTAGAAGCGGGTCAGGCCTTCGTGGCCCTCGAACGGTTCGTAGCCCGGGCGGTGGTAGGTGGCGTCGGAGGTGAACAGGCCCACCAGGCCGGGGACGTCGCCGGCGTCGACCAGCTCGTAGTAGCGGCGCACATCGGCCTCGGCGGACGAGGCGGAGGTGGCGGTCGTCGTGGCGGTGGCGGTGGAGTCGTCGGTCCGCATGCGGGGTCTCCTGAGCGGTGAGGAAGCGGGACGGGTGGGTCGGAACCTCAGATCGCCGGCGGGGTGAGCCGGTCGATCAGTGCGTCGGCCATCCGCGCGAGCGCGTCGGGCCGGGTCATGTCGCCGTGCGTGAAGGGAAGTTCGTGGAGGTCGAGCCGGCCGGCGACGTACGGGCGCCAGTCGTCCGGCCGCGGGCGGCGACCGGTCCGGCCCTCGGTCGCGGCGAAGAACAGCAGGTCGCCGTCGAAGCGTTCGGGAACGAACTCGTGCCGGAGCCGGACGTTCGAGGAGAACACCTCCGCCAGGGCGGCGAGCGCGGGGCCGTCGAACCGGGAGAGCGGGCCGTCGGTCTCCCGTACGGTCTCCTCGAACCGGGCGAAGGTCAGGTTCTCGGCCGGTGTGTCGGCCGGGACCGGGAGGCCCAGGGACTCCAGCAGGGCGGCGAGCGTCCGCGGGCAGGAGGCGGGCGGCGGCCCGCCGGCGGCCCAGGACGGGGGCCGGCCGCCGGCCCCGGTGGCGCTGTCGCCGTCGCCGTCGCCGTCGCTCTCGGACGGTTGCGTCACGAGGTGCGGGTAGGCGTCCATGAGGGCCAGCAGGGCGACCTCCTGGCCCTCGGCGCGCAGCCGGGTGGCCAGTGCGTGGGCGACGAGGCCGCCGAAGGACCAGCCGAGGAGGTGGTACGGCCCTTCGGGCTGCACCGAGCGGAGCTGCGCCAGGTAGTCCTTGACCATCGCGTCGAGCCCGGCCGCCGGCAGCTCCGACGGGGTCAGACCGCGGGCCTGGAGCCCGTACAGCGGGCGCTCGGGCCCGAGGTGGCGCAGCAGTCCCGCGTACACCCAGCTGATCCCGGCCGCAGGGTGCACGCAGAAGAGCGGTGCGGTGGGGGCGAGGGGGCTGCGCGGGCGCAGCGGCAGCAGGGAGCCGAGGGAGTCGCCGGTGCCGGTCCCGGTCGTGGCGCCGCCGTCTCCGGCGAGCCGGGCGGCGAGGCCTGCGACGGTGGGTGCTTCGAACAGTGCCTGGATGCCGAGGTCGACGCCGAAGGCGCGGCGGATGCCGGCGATCAGGCGGGTGGCGAGCAGGGAGTGGCCGCCGAGGTCGAAGAAGCCGTCGTCGACGCCGACCGTCTCCACGCCGAGGGTCTGCGCGAACAGACCGCACAGGGTCTCCTCGCGGCTGTCCCGGGGCCCGCGTACGGGCATGGTGTCCGCGCGGACGGGCCGCGGCAGGCGACGGCGGTCGAGCTTGCCGCTGGGGCTCAGGGGCAGTTCGGCGAGGCGGACGAACTGCCCGGGCACCATGTGGGCGGGCAGAGCACGGGCGGCATGGTCGCGCAGCTCGGCCGTGGAGCACGTGTCGTCCGTGGAGCACGTGTCGTCCGTGGTGGCCGGCTCCGTCCCGCCGACGACGTAGGCGACGAGTCGCCTGTCGCCGGGCCGGTCCTCGCGGACCACGACGGCGGCCTGACGGACACCCGGGTGGCGGGAGAGCACGGCGGTGATCTCGCCGAGTTCGATGCGGAAGCCGCGGATCTTGACCTGGTCGTCGGCGCGGCCGAGGAACTCCACCACGCCGTCGCCGCGCCACCGGGCGAGGTCGCCGGTGCGGTACATGCGGCTGCCGGGCGGCCCGAAGGGGGCGGCGGTGAAGCGTTCCGAGGTGAGGCCGGGGCGGCCGAGGTATCCCCGGGCGAGCTGGACACCGGAGAGGTAGAGCTCGCCGGTCACTCCCGGCGGCACGGGCCGCAGCCCGGCGTCGAGGACGTGCACACCGGTGTTCCAGACGGGCCGGCCGATGGGGACGGTGACCGCGCTCGGCGGGGAACCGGCGCCGGCCGTTCCGAAGCGGTGGGCGGTCACGTCGACGGCCGCCTCGGTGGGTCCGTACAGATTGTGCAGTTCGGCGGCGCTGACGGCGGCGAGGCGTTCGGCGAGCACGGTGGGCAGGGCCTCGCCGCTGCAGATGACGCGCCGCAGGGAGCGGCAGGCGGCGAGGTCGGCGGCGCCGAGGAACGCCTCCAGCATCGAGGGGACGAAGTGGGCGGTGGTGATGGAGTGCCGCTGGATCAGGGCGGCGAGGTAGCCGGGATCCTTGTGTCCCTCGGGCCGGGCGACGACGAGGGTGGCGCCGGTGATCAGCGGCCAGAAGAACTCCCAGACGGAGACGTCGAAACTGGACGGGGTCTTCTGCAGGACGCGTTCGCCGGGTGCGAGGCCGTAGGTGTGCTGCATCCAGAGGAGCCGGTTCACGATCGCGTCGTGGGTGACGACGACGCCCTTGGGCCGGCCGGTGGAGCCCGAGGTGTAGATGACGTAGGCGGGGTGTCGGGGAAGGGCCTCGGGCAGGTCGGGTACGGAGTCGGGGGCGGGGGCGGCTTCGAGTTCGGCGAGGAGTCCGGGGGTGAGGACGAGGGCGGGCGCGGCGTCGTCGAGCATGTGGGCGACGCGGTCCTGCGGGTAGTCGGGGTCGATGGGCAGGTAGGCGGCGCCGGCCTTGTGTACGGCGTACAGGGCGACGAGCAGCTCCGTCGAGCGCGGCAGGGCGACGGCGACGACGCGTTCGGGGCGGGCTCCGTGGGCCACGAGGTGGCGGGCGAGGTGTTCGGCGCGGGCGTCGAGCGCGGCGTAGTCGAGTCGTTCGTCCTCGAAGAGGACGGCGGTGGCCTCGGGCGTGCGGCGGGCCTGTTCGGCGAAGAGCCGGGGCAGTGTGGTGACGGGGACGGGAGCGGTGGTGTCGTTCCAGTGGCGACCGACCTGGTCGTGTTCCTCGTCGGTGAGGAGGTCGACGGCGCCGAGGGCCCGGTCGGGGTCCTGGGCGAGAGCGGAGATCAGGACGGAGAGGCGATGGCCGATGCGCTCGACGGTGGCGTGGTCGAAGAGGTCGGAGGCGTATCCGAGCGTCCAGTCGAGACCCGCCGGACGGCCTTCGGAGTCGTACCGCTCCTCGATCCCCACCGTCAGGTCGAACTTCGCGACCCAGGTGCCCACGGGGACGACTTCGGTGTGCAGGCCGGGCATGGATTCGGCCTGGCCGGAGGCGGTGGGGTCCTTCTTCACCAGGAGCACCTGGAAGAGGGGGTGGCGGGCGAGGGAGCGGGCCGGGTTGAGCTCCTCGACCAGCCGCTCGAAGGGCAGGTCCTGGTGAGCGAAAGCCTCCAGGTCGGTGTGGCGCACCCGGGCGAGCAGCTCACGGAACGTCGGATCCCCCGACGTGTCCGTCCGCAGCACCAGCGTGTTGACGAAGAAGCCGACCAGATCGTCCAGGGCCTCGTCCGTACGACCGGCCACCGGCGTCCCGAGCGGAATGTCGGTGCCCGCCCCGAGGCGGGTGAAGAGCGCGGCCAGAGCCGCCTGGCAGACCATGAACACCGTCGCGCCCGACGACCGCGCCAACTCCACCACCCGGCCGTGCACGCCGGCGTCGAGGCGCATCGGGACCGCGTCGCCCCGGTGGCTCGGCACAGCCGGACGCGCACGGTCCGCCGGCAGGACCAACTCCTCCGGCAGCCCGGCGAGCACCTCCCGCCAGTGCCGCAGCTGACCCGACACCACACTCTCCGGATCCTCCACACGCCCCAGCACCTCCTGCTGCCACAGCGTGTAGTCCGCGTACTGCACGGGGAGCGGCCGCGCGGGCGAAGGCCGGCCGGTGGCGTGCGCCGTGTATCCGGCGGCGACCTCCCGGGCCAGTGCCCCCATGGACCAGCCGTCGCAGACGATGTGGTGGAGGACGAGGAGAAGGACGTGATCGTCCTCGGCGACCGTGAACAGGGCGGCCCTCAGGGGCATCCCGCCGGTCAGGTCGAAGGGGCGGCGGGCGACGTCGCTGAGGTCGGCCTCGAGCCGGGCGGGGTCCGTGGTGACGAACTCCCACGGGACCAGCTCCTGGGCCTCCTCGGCCGGGAGGATGTCCTGCCAGGGTCCGGTCCCGGACTCCGGGAAGCGGGTGCGCAGCGACTCGTGGCGGCGGACCGCGTCGGCGAGCGCCTCCCGCAGCGCCTCGCGGTCGAGGGTGCCGCGCAGGCGGAGAGCGAACGGCACGTTGTAGAGCGGGCTGTCGTCCACCCGGCCGAAGAACCAGAGGCGCTGCTGGGCGAAGGAGAGCGGGGGCGTCGCGGGACGGGGTACCGGCCGCAGGGCGGGCCGGGCGCGGACTGCGGCGTCGAGGCGTCCGGCGAGGCCGGCGGGCGTCGGCGCCTGGAACAGGTCGCGGACGGTCATCTCCACGCCGAGCGCGGCGCGGACCCGGGTGATCAGCCGGGCGGCGAGCAGGGAGTGGCCGCCGAGGTCGAAGAAGCCGTCGTCGGCACCGACCGCGCCGACGCCGAGGATCTCGGCGAACAGCCCGCAGAGGATCTCCTCACGCGGGGTCCGCGGGGCCCGGCCGCCCGGTGAGGAGCTGGTCTCGGGGGCGGGGAGGGCACGGCGGTCGAGCTTGCCGTTCGGGGTGAGCGGCAGGGCGTCAAGGGTGACGAACGCGGACGGCACCATGTGGTCGGGGACCCGCGCGGCGGTGTGGGCCCGCAGGCCGGCCGGAGTCGTACCGGGACGGACGGGGACGACGTACGCGACCAGGCGCCGGTCGCCGGGCCGGTCCTCGCGGACCGCGACGGCCGCCTGCCGGACGTCGGGGTGCGCGGTGAGGTGGGTCTCGATCTCGGCGGGTTCGACGCGGAAGCCGCGGATCTTGACCTGGTCGTCGGCGCGGCCGAGGTACTCCAGGACCCCGTCGGCCCGGCGGCGCACGAGGTCGCCGGTGCGGTAGACCCGCTCCCCCGGTGCGCCGCACGGGTGGGCGACGAAACGTTCCGCGGTGGCCGCGGGGCGGTGGAGGTAGCCGAGCGCGAGCCCGGCGCCGGACACGTACAGCTCCCCCGGCACGCCGTGCGGCACCGGCCTGAGCCGGTCGTCGAGGACGTGGGCGTACTTGCCGTGGACGGGTGTGCCGACCGGGATGGGCGGGCCGGTCAGATCGGCGGCGGTGACGGTGTGGGTGGTGGTGAAGCCCATGCTCTCGGCGGGTCCGTAGCCGTTGGTGACGCGGACTCCGGGGAACCGTTCGAGCACCTGCGCGGTGTGGGCGACGGAGGCGGCCTCGCCGCCGGTCATGGCGGCGTTCAGGCCCTGGAAGGCCTCGGGGTGCTCGTCGAGCAGGTGGTTGAAGAGGCTCGCCGAGGCCTTGAGGACGGTGACGCCGTGCCGGGTGACGAGGGAGGCCATGGTGGCCGGGTCGGGGCGCTGCCCCGGCTGGAGCACGACACGGCCGCCGTTGAGCAGCGGGCCGAGGAGCTCGGTGGCGAAGGCGTCCCAGGACATGGGGGCGCTCTGCAGCCAGGTCTCGCCGGCGCCGAAGGGGGCGTACTCCTGGCCGGTGAGGGTGCCGGTGAGCGCCCGGTGCGGGGCGACGACGCCCTTCGGCACGCCCGTCGAACCGGACGTGAACATCACGCAGGCGGGCGCCTCGGCGCTGTCGGGGCCGGCAGGGAGCGGGACCCCCGATACGAGGTCGGCGTCAGGGGCGCCGTCAGGAGTGGTCGGGTGGATCGGCCGCACGCCGGTGGCCGCGAGCCACTCGGGCACCTCGGGAGCGGTGACGACGGCGGTCGCCCGGGTCTGGGCGAGGACCGCGGACAGCCGATCGGCGGGAAAGTCCGGATCGAGGAGGGTGTACGCCGCTCCCGCCTTGAGTACGGCGAGCAGGGCACGGACCAGGTCGGGCCCACGCTCCAGGTGTACGGCGACGATGTCCCCGGGCCGCACCCCACGGGCGTGGAGGCGGCGGGCGAGACGGGTGGCCTGGGCGTCGAGCGTGCCGTACGTGACGGACGCGCCGTCGAAGAGGAGGGCGGTCGCGTCGGGGGTACGGGCCGCCTGCGCCTCGAAGACCCGGTCGACACGGCCGGGCGCCGCGGCCGGCCGCTCGTCGCCCGGTACGGGCAGCAGCTGGCGCCGTTCCTCGTCGGTGAGGAGGTCGACGGCGCCGAGGGACCGGTCGGGGTCCTGGGCGAGAGCGGAGATCAGGACGGAGAGGCGATGGCCGATGCGCTCGACGGTGGCGTGGTCGAAGAGGTCGGAGGCGTATCCGAGCGTCCAGTCGAGACCCGCCGGACGACCTTCGGAGTCGTACCGCTCCTCGATCCCCACCGTCAGGTCGAACTTGGCCGAACCGGTGCCGAGGGGGACCGTCTCGACGTCCAGGCCCGGCCAGGAGACCGCGCGTCCGCCGGGGCCGCCCGCGTCCTTCTGGACGAGCATCACCTGGAAGAGGGGGTGGCGGGCGAGGGAGCGGGCCGGGTTGAGCTCCTCGACCAGCCGCTCGAAGGGCAGGTCCTGGTGAGCGAAAGCCTCCAGGTCTGCGTGCCGGACGCGGGCGAGCAGCTCACGGAACGTCGGATCCCCCGACGTGTCCGTCCGCAGCACCAGCGTGTTGAGAAAGAAGCCGACGAGATCGTCCAGGGCCTCGTCCGTACGACCGGCCACCGGCGTCCCGAGCGGAATGTCGGTGCCTGCCCCGAGGCGGGTGAAGAGCGCGGCCAGAGCCGCCTGGCAGACCATGAACACCGTCGCGCCCGACGACCGCGCCAACTCCACCACCCGGCCGTGCACGCCGGCGTCGAGGCGCATCGGGACCGCGTCACCGCGATGGCTCGGCACAGCCGGACGCGCACGGTCCGCCGGCAGGACCAACTCCTCCGGCAGCCCGGCGAGCACCTCCCGCCAGTGCCGCAGCTGACCCGACACCACACTCTCCGGATCCTCCACACGCCCCAGCACCTCCTGCTGCCACAGCGTGTAGTCCGCGTACTGCACGCGGAGTTCGGGCCAGACGGGCTCCAGTCCGGAGGCGGTGCGGGTGGTGTAGGCCGTGGCGAGGTCCCGTACGAGCGGGCCGAGGGACCAGCCGTCGGCGGCTATGTGGTGGCAGACGAGGAGGAGGACGTGATCGTCTTCGGCGACCGTGAACAGCGTGGCTCGAAGGGGAAGTTCGGCGGTCAGGTCGAAGACGTGACGAGCGGTGTCACTCAGATCGTCGGCCAGCCGGCCCGGGTCCGTCACGACGAACTCCCAGGGGAGTTCGACCTCCTCGGCCGGGACGATGTCCTGCCGGGGCCCGGTATCGGAGTCGGGAAAGCGGGTGCGCAGCGCCTCGTGACGGCCGAGGACGTCCGTGAGCGCCAGGCGCAGGGAGTCGGTGTCCAGGGTTCCGCGCAGGCGGAGGGCGAGCGGCACGTTGTAGCTGGGGTTCGGCTGCGTGCGGCTGAGGAACCACAGCCGCTGCTGCGCGTACGACAACGGAATCATGGTTTCTCCTCAGGAGCGGGACCGGCGCCGCAGCGCGGGCCTGGCCTTCTCGGCGCCGTCCAGGCGCTCGGCGAGAGCCGCCGGCGTGGGTGCCTCGAACACGGTCTTGATGGACAGTTCGGTGTCGCACACCGCACGGATGCGGCTGATGAGCCGGGTGACGAGGAGGGAGTGGCCGCCGAGGTGGAAGAAGTCGTCGTCCACTCCGACGTCGGGCATCCCGAGGACCTCGGCGAAGAGGTCGCAGAGGAGCTTCTCCTGCTCGGTGCGCGGTGCGCGCCCGCCGGGGGCGGAGCTGACGTCGGGGCGGGCAGGGCCTTGCGGTCGAGCTTGCCGTTCGGGGTGAGCGGCAGGGCGTCGAGGACGGTGAAGGTGCTGGGCCGCAGGTGCTCGGGAAGGTGAGCGGCGGCGTGGGCCCGGACGTCGGCGGTGTCGAGTTCGGTGCCGGGTTCGGCGACGAGGTAGGCGGCGAGGCGCTTGTCTCCGGGGCGGTCCTCCCGGACCACGACGGCCGCCTGCCGGACAGCGCTGTGCCGCATCAGGACGGCCTGGACCTCGCCCGGCTCGACCCGGAAGCCCCGGATCTTCACCTGACCGTCCGCGCGCCCCAGAAACTCCAGGACACCGTCCGCACGCCACCGCACGAGGTCACCCGTGCGGTACACCCGCTCGCCGGGAGCGCCGTAGGGGTGGGCGACGAACCGCTCGGCCGTCAGACCCGCCTGACCCACATACCCCCGGGCCAGACCCACACCCGCCATGTACAGCTCACCGACCACACCCACCGGAACCGGCCGCAGCCGCTCATCCAGCACGTACACACGCTTGTTCGCCACCGGCCGGCCCACCGGAATCGAAGGACCGGCACTGTCGCGCTCCTCCGCCGTGTGGCAGCAGGTGAAGATCATCGACTCGACCGGCGAATACCCGTTCACCAGCCGCAGCCCCGGATACTCCGCCATCGCCTTCGCGACATGCGCCACCGACAACGGCTCACCACCCGTCATCAACTGCCGCACCCCGGCAAAACACCCCGGATACTCGTCCAGCAGGAAATTGAACAGACTCGCCGAGACATGGACGCTGGTGACTCCGTGAGCAGCGACCAGGCCGGCGATCACCGAGGGTTCGGGCCGTAGACCGGGCTGGAGGACACACACGCCTCCGTGGAGCAGCGCGCCGAACAACTCCAGCGCGAACGCGTCCCACGACACCGGAGAGCACTGCAGCCACACTTCGTCGGGCCCGAAGGACACGAAATCCTGACCCGTCAGCGTGCCCGCCATCGCCCGATGAGGAGCCACCACGCCCTTCGGCACACCCGTCGAACCCGACGTGAACATCACACACGCCACATCCTCAGGACCCGCGGTCCGCCCCAGTACCGAGTCCGCGCACCGCGCGATGCCCGCCACCTCGGCAGCCGCGTCCAGCCGCACCAGCCCCGCCGTCGAACCGAGCCCCTCACCGAGAACCCCCGCCGTCACCACCAGCGACAGACCCGCACGCTCGACGACATCCCGCAACCGCTCCACCGGGAAACCCGGATCCAGCAGCGTGTACGCGGCACCCGCCTTCAGCACCGCCAACACCGCCACGACCAGACGGGGTTCACGCTCCAGCAGCACACCCACGGTGTCACCTCGCCGCACACCCCGGCCCACCAGATACCGCGCCAACCGGTTCGCCTCGCGCTCCAACTCCCCGTACGAGACACGCACATCACCGAAGACGAGCGCCGTCGAACCCGGAGAGAGCTCGGCCCGCTCCTCGAACAGCTCGTGCACGCAGACCTCGTGCTCGTTCGAGCCGCCGGCCGTGGCGTTCCATTCGTTCAGCAGCAGGCGCCGCTCGTCGGCCTCCAGGACGTCCAGATCTCCGATCAGCGCGTCCGGCTCCGCGGCAGCCGCCTCCAGCAACCGCACGAGACGTCCGACGAGTGCCTCGGCACTGCCCTGATCGAACAGGTCCACGGCGTATTCGAGGGCTCCCGTGATGCCACTGGGGTTGCCGTCGCTGTCCCTGGTCTCGGTGAAGGCGGCCGTCAGGTCGAACTTGGCGGTGCCGTTGAGCACGGTCTCCATCCGGGCGTCGAGCCCGGGGAGTTCGAGCGCCGCGTCGGCGTTGTTCTGGAGGACGAGCATCACCTGGAAGAGCGGGTGCCGGGAGAGCGAGCGCGTCGGGTTGAGTTCCTCGACCAGATGCTCGAACGGCACGTCCTGGTGGGCGTACGCCGCGAGGTCCGTCTCTCGGACCCGTGCGACGAGCTCCCGGAACGTCGGATCACCCGAGGTGTCCGTCCGCAGCACCAGCGTGTTGACGAAGAAGCCCACGAGGTCGTCCAGGGCCTCGTCCGAACGGCCGGCGACGGGTGTGCCGAGCGGGACGTCGGTCCCGGCCCCGAGCCGGGTCAGCAGCGCGGCGAGAGCCGCCTGGAGGACCATGAACAGGGTGCCGCCGGAGGTGCGGGCCAGGCGCAGCAGCTCCTGGTGGAGTCGCGCTTCGAGGTGGACGGGGACGGTGTCGCCGCGATGGCTCGCGACGGCGGGCCGGGGCCGGTCCGTGGGAAGGACGAGGGTGTCGGGGACTCCGGCGAGGGCGGCCCGCCAGTGGGCGGTCTGGCGGGCGATGAGGCTGTCGGCATCCGCCGGATCACCGAGCAGCTCCCGCTGCCACAACGCGTAGTCCGCGTACTGCACGGGCAGCGGCGACCACTCCGGGACACCCCTGTCCACCCGAGCCCCGTACGCCACCGCCAGATTTCGCACCAACGGAGCCAACGACCAGCCATCGCAAGCGATGTGATGCACCACCAGCAGCAGGACCCACTCACCGGAGCCGTCCTCAGGACCGAACAGATGGGCCCGCAAGGGAAGTTCGGCGGCAAGGTCGAAGGTCCGCGCGGCGTCGGCGGAGAGGGTGGCCGGCAGGCCGTCCGTCCCGGTCGGCGACAGGAGCGTCACCGCGAGGTCCGGGTGCGCCTCCTCGGGCGGCAGGATCCGCTGCTGTACGCGGCCGTGCTCCTCGGGGAAGACGGTGCGCAGGGCCTCGTGCCGGTGGACGAGGTCGGCGAGCGCGGCGGCGAGGGCCGTCCGGTCGGGCGGGCCGTCGAGGCGCAGTGCGTGGGCGACGTTGTAGGACGCGGCACCGTCCTCGGCCCGGTCGAGGAACCACAGTCTCTGCTGGGCGTAGGACAGCGGGAGTTCGGTGGGCCGTACGCCGGGGAGCAGGGCGGGCCGGGCCCCGTCGGCGGTGTCGAGGCGTTCGGCGAGCGTCGCGACGGTCGGGGCGCCGAAGAGGTCGCGGAGGGTGATCTCCGCGCCGAGGGCGGCCCGGACGCGGGCGGCCAGCCGGGCGGCGAGGAGCGAGTGGCCGCCCCGGTCGAAGAAGTCGTCGTCGGTGCCGACGTCCGGGAGGCCGAGGAGTTCCGCGAACAGGCCGCAGAGGATCTCTTCTCGCGGGGTGCGCGGGGCCCGGTGGCTGGCGCCGGCCGCGAAGTCGGGGGCGGGCAGTGCGCGGCGGTCGAGCTTGCCGTTGGGGGTGAGCGGCAGGGCGTCCAGGGTGACGACGGCGGACGGCACCATGTGCGTGGGCAGGGTGCGGGCCAGGTGGCCGCGCAGCTCGGCCGGGTCGGCGGCGCCGACGACGTAGGCGACGACGTGCCGGTCTCCGGGCCGGTCCTCGCGGACGACGACGGCCACGTTGGCGACGCCGGGGTGGCGGGCGGCGACGGCCTCGATCTCGCCGGGTTCGATCCGGAAGCCGCGCACCTTGACCTGGCCGTCGGCCCGGCCGGCGAACTCCAGCTCTCCGTCGGCGGTCCATCGGACGAGGTCGCCGGTGCGGTACATGCGGGCGCCGGGCGGTCCGTAGGGGTGGGCGGTGAAGCGTTCGGCGGTGAGGTCGGGGCGGTTGCGGTAGCCGTGGGCGAGGCCGTCGCCGGAGACGTACAACTCGCCCACGACGCCCGCGGGGACGGGCTGGAGGTGCTCGTCGAGGACGTAGACCTGGGTGTTGGCCAGGGGGCCGCCGACGGGGACGACGGTCCGTCGGGTTTCGGCGTCGGCTTCGGTGACCTGGTGGCAGTTGGTGAACACCATGGATTCGACGGGTCCGTAGCCGTGGACGAGCCGCAGGTGTGGGAAGTCCCTCCGGACGCGCAGGAGATGGGACACGGAGGGTGCCTCGCCGCCGGTCATGACCTGGCGCAGGGTGCGGAACACCTCCGGGTGGGTGTCGGCCATGACGGCGAAGAGCCCTGCGGACAGCCAGACGGTGGTCACGTCGTGCTCGGCGACGAGGGCGGCGATCGCGGCGGGTTCGGGGCTCTGGCCGGGGGCGAGGACGCAGGTGCCGCCGTGCAGGAGCGCAGGCCACATCTCCAGGCTGAGGCCGTCCCACGAGACGGGGGCGCACTGGAGGAAGACCTGGTCGGGGCCGAAGTGGATGTAGTCCTGGCCGAAGAAGGTGCGGACGGTGGCGCGGTGCGGGGAGGCGACGCCCTTGGGGCGGCCGGTGGAGCCCGAGGTGAAGAGGACGCAGGCGATGTCGTCGGCGAGGACCCGCACGTCGGGCGCCGTGGCGGGACGGTCGTCGATCAGCCTGCGGTCGCGGGGTGCGTCGGTCCGGACGACGGTGAGGTCTCCGGGCAGGCGGTCGGCGAGTCGGGCGTGGGTGACGACGGTGCGGACGCCGGCCTCTTCGACGAGGGAGCGGGTCCGGTCCTCGGGGTGGCCGGGGTCCAGGGGCACATAGGCGGCGCCGCACTTGAGGGCGGCGAGGATGCCGGTGACGAGGTCGGGGCCGCGGTCGACGAGGACGCCGACGAGGTCGCCGTGGGTGACGCCGAGGCCGATGAGGTGGTGGGCGAGGCGGTTGGCCCGGGCGTCGAGTTCTCCGTATCCGATCCGCTCGTCTCCGGAGATCACGGCGGCGGCGTGCGGTGCGCGGTCGGCCTGTGCGGCGAACAGGTCGTGCAGGGTGCGGTCGCGCGGATAGTCGGCGGCGGTGTCGTTCCAGGTGGTGAGGGTGGTGCGGCGCTCGTCGGCGGAGAGCACGTCGAGGGTGCCGAGTGGGCGGTCGGGGTCGGAGACGGCGGCGAGCAGGAGGCGTTCCAGGCGGGCGAGGAGGGTCCGCACGGTGTCGGAGTCGAAAAGGTCGGTGGCGAACTCCAGGCCTCCGTCGAGCCCGGCGGGCGCTCCGGTGGTGTCGTGGGTCTCGGTGAGGGAGAGGGAGAGGTCGAACTTGGCGTCGGTGTTCTGGACGGGCTCGGGGCGCGCGGTGGCGTCGCCGAGCCGCACGTCGGTCTCCTCGGTGTTCTGGAGGACGAGCAGGATCTGGAAGAGCGGGTGCCGGGTGAGCGAGCGGACGGGGTTCAGTTCCTCGACGAGCCGCTCGAACGGCACGTCCTGGTGGGCGTACGCGGCGAGGTCGGTCTCACGGACCCGCGATACGAGCTCCCGGAACGTCGGATCGCCCGAGGTGTCCGTCCGCAGCACCAGCGTGTTGACGAAGAAGCCGACGAGGTCGTCGAGCGCCTCGTCCGTGCGGCCGGCGACGGCCGTGCCGAGCGGGATGTCGGTCCCGGCCCCGAGGCGGGTCAGCAGGGCGGCGAGGCCTGCCTGCACGACCATGAAGAGGGTGGAGTGGGTCTCCCGGGCCAGTTCGCGGAGGCTTCGGTGCAGTTCGGCGTCGAACCGGAAGGGCAGCAGCGCCCCTTCGCTGCGGGAGTCGGCCTGCGCGTCGGCGGTGCGCGGGCGGTCGGTGGGCAGGGGGAGGTGGTCGGGCAGGCCGGCCAAGGTGCCGCGCCAGTGGTCCAGTTGGCGGGCGAGGAGACTGTCCGGGTCGGAGTCGTCGCCGAGGAGCTCGCGCTGCCAGAGGGTGTAGTCGGCGTACTGGGCCGGGAGGGGCTTCCAGCGGGGTGCGTCGCCGGTGGCGCGGGCCGCGTAGGCGGTGGCCAGGTCGCGCAGCAGCGGGTTCATGGACCAGCCGTCGGCGGCGATGTGATGCATGACCAGGAGCAGGACGCGCTCGCCCGTGTCCGCAGTGAACAGATGGGCACGGAGGGGGAGTTCGCCTGCGAGGTCGAAGCGGTGGGCGGCGGCGGACCGGAGGGCGGCGGTGAGCTCCCCGGGGGTGCGGGGCCGGTCGTCGACAGCGAGGGCCGGACGGGCCTGCTCGGCCGGCACGACGGACTGGCTGGGCAGCCCGTCGACGGCGGGGAAGCGGGTCCGCAGGGCCTCGTGCCGGCCGGCGAGGTCGACGAGGGCGGCCTGGAGAGCGTCCGGATCGACGACGCCGTGGAGCCGGGCGGCAAAGGTGAGGTTGTACGCGGTGCCGCCGGTGCCGGCCCGGGCCTCGTCCAGGAACCAGAGTCGCTGCTGGGCGTACGAGAGCGGAAGCTCGTCGGGGCGCTCGAAGGGACGCAGGGCCGGCCGGGCCCGGTCGGCGCCGTCGAGGCGGCGGGCGAGCCCGGCCACGGTGGGTGCCTGGAAGAGGTCACGGATGCCGGCCTCGACGCCGAGGGCGGTGCGGATGCGGCCGATCAGGCGGGCGGCGAGGAGGGAGTGCCCACCGAGGTGGAAGAAGTCGTCGTCGACACCGGCGCCGGGCACTCCGAGGACGTCGGCGAAGAGGCCGCAGAGCACCTCCTCGCGCGGAGTGCGCGGACCACGGCCGCCGGAGGCCGAGGTGGGTTCGGGGGCGGGCAGGGCGTGGCGGTCGAGCTTGCCGTTCGGGGTGAGCGGCAGGGCGTCGAGGACGACGACCGCGGAGGGGACCAGGTGCTCGGGGAGCCGGTCGGCGGCGTGGGACCGCAGCTCGTCGGGCGAAGCCGGCGCGTCGAGGACGGCATAGGCGACCAGGCGCTTGTCTCCCGGGCGGTCCTCCCGGACCACGACCGCCGCCTGCCGGACAGCGCTGTGCCGCATCAGGACGGCCTGGACCTCGCCCGGCTCGACCCGGAAGCCCCGGATCTTCACCTGACCGTCCGCGCGCCCCAGAAACTCCAGGACACCGTCCGCACGCCACCGCACGAGGTCACCCGTGCGGTACACCCGCTCGCCGGGAGCGCCGTAGGGGTGGGCGACGAACCGCTCGGCCGTCAGACCCGCCTGACCCACATACCCCCGGGCCAGACCCACACCCGCCATGTACAGCTCACCGACCACACCCACCGGAACCGGCCGCAGCCGCTCATCCAGCACGTACACACGCTTGTTCGCCACCGGCCGGCCCACCGGAATCGAAGGACCGGCACTGTCGCACTCCTCCGCCGTGTGGCAGCAGGTGAAGATCATCGACTCGACCGGCGAATACCCGTTCACCAGCCGCAGCCCCGGATACTCCGCCATCGCCTTCGCGACATGCGCCACCGACAACGGCTCACCACCCGTCATCAACTGCCGCACCCCGGCAAAACACCCCGGATACTCGTCCAGCAGGAAATTGAACAGACTCGCCGACACATGCACCGTCGACACCGCACGCGCCGCGATCAGATCCACGATCACCGAAGGCTCAGGCCGCACCCCCGGCTGAAGGACACACGTCCCCCCGTGCAGCAACGCGCCGAACAACTCCAGCGCGAACGCGTCCCACGACACCGGAGAGCACTGCAGCCACACTTCGTCGGGCCCGAAGGACACGAAATCCTGACCCGTCAGCGTGCCCGCCATCGCCCGATGAGGAGCCACCACGCCCTTCGGCACACCCGTCGAACCCGACGTGAACATCACACACGCCACATCCTCAGGACCCGCGATCCGCCCCAGATCACCACCCTCCAACGCAGCCACCACCCCCGCCTCCGCATCCAGGCGTACGAAGGTGGCGGTGCCGTCCTGCCAGCCGTCGTCCTGCCAGCCGTCGGCGGGCTCTCCCGTCGTGACGATCAGCTCGGCTCCTGCTGTGGCGACGACGGAGCGGAGGCGCTCGACGGGGAACTCCGTGTCGAGGAGCGTGTATCCGGCGCCCGCCTTGAGAACCGCGAGTACGGAGACGACGAGATCGAGGTCCCGGCCGAGGAGGAGGGCGACGGTGTCGCCCCGGCGCACGCCCCGGTCACGGAGGTGACGGGCGAGGCGGTTGGCGGAGGCGTTCAGCTCCGCGTAACCGATCTCGCGGTCCGGGAGCACGAGGGCTGTGCCTTCGGGGGTACGGGCCGCCTGCCGCTCGAAGAGTTCATGCACGCACGCGGTGTACGGGGAGTCCGTGGCGGTGCCCGCGTCTGTGGATGTCGTGGTGGTGGTGGCAGTGTCGTTCCAGTCGACGAGGAGCTGGGTCCGTTCGTCGGCCGTGAGCACGTCGAGCGCGCCGATGGGCAGGTCCGGGCGGTCCACGGCCGCGGCCAGGAGGCGTATCAGGCGTGCGACGAGCGCCTCGGCCGTGCCACGGTCGTACAGATCGGTGGCGTACTCCAGGAAGCCGGAGATGCCGGCGGGTGCGCCGTCCTGGGCGTGGTGCTGTTCCACGACGAAGGTCAGGTCGAACTTGGCGCTGTTGCGCTCGGGGTGCTCGACGTCGGTCTCGCAGCCGGGCAGGTCCAAGGGCGGCGGGGCGTCCTGGAGGGCCAGCATGATCTGGAAGAGGGGGTGCCGGGCCAGCGAACGGACCGGGTTCAGCTCCTCGACCAGCCGCTCGAACGGCACGTCCTGGTGGGCGTACGCGGCGAGGTCGGTGTCTCGGGCACGGACGAGGAGCTCACGGAAGGTGGGGTCCCCGGAGGCGTCGGTCCGCAGGACCAGCGTGTTCACGAAGAAACCGATGAGCTCGTCGAGCGCCTCGTCGGAACGGCCGGCGACGGGTGTGCCGAGCGGGACGTCCGTGCCGGCACCGAGTCGTGCCAGGAGCGCGGCCAGGCCCGCCTGCACCACCATGAACAGCGTGCAGTCGTTGCGGCGGGCGAGGTCGAGCAGCCGTCCGTGCAGCTCGGCGTCGAGCGAGAGGGGCACGCTGTCGCCCCGGTGGCTCGCGACGGCGGGCCGGGGCCGGTCCGTCGGGAGGGCGGGTACGTCGGGGGCTCCGGACAGGGCCTCCCGCCAGAAGTCCAGCTGTCGGCGGGCCAGGCTGTGCGGATCGCCCTCGTCGCCCAGCAGCTCGCGCTGCCACAGGGTGTAGTCGGCGTACTGGACGGACAGCGGCGCCCAGTCCGGCGCGATGCCGGCGCAGCGAGCCGCGTAGGCGGTGGCCAGGTCCCGGGTCAGCGGGGCGAGGGACCAGCCGTCGGCTGCGATGTGGTGGCAGACGAGCAGGAGTACGTGGTCGTCTTCGGCGACCGTGAGCAGGGTGACCCGCAGCGGGGGCTCGGTGGCCAGGTCGAAGCGGTGCGAGGAGGCTTCCCGGAGGGCCTGGGGCAGACGCTCCTCCGGGCAACGGGCCGTGTGCCACCCGGATGTGGCCGCGGGTTCCGAGGCGTCGCCGGTGGCGCCGCGTGCGTCGAGGACGTGCTGCCGGGGCTCGCCGTCCGTCGTGGGGAACACCGTGCGCAGGGCCTCGTGGCGGGCCGTCACGTCCGTCACGGCGCGACGGAGTGCGTCGCAGTCGAGCGGTCCGCGCAGGCGGAGGGCGAGCGGCACGTTGTAGGAGGCGTTCGGTTCCTCGACCTGGTCGAGGAACCAGAGCCGCTGCTGGGCGAAGGAGAGCGGAACGCGGTCCGGCCGCGGGGTCGGGAGGAGTGCGGGACGGGGGGCGCAGGCGCCCATGATCGCGTCCGCGCCTGCCCCTGCGCCAGTGGCGGTGGCGGTGCCGGTGCCGGGGTAGCTGTCGCTGGCGCCGCGCTTGCTGTCGAGGCGCTCGGCGAGCGCGGCCATGGTGGGGGCGTGGAAGAGCTCGGCGATTCCGACACGTGTCCCGAGGGCCGTGCTGATGCGGCTGATCAGGCGGGCGGCAAGCAGGGAGTGGCCGCCGAGGTGGAAGAAGTTGTCGTCGATGCCGACCTGCTCGACGCCGAGGACGTCGGCCAGGAGCTCGCAGAGGAGCTTCTCCTGCTCCGTGCGCGGTGCGCGCCCGCCGGGGGCGGAGTCGATGTCGGGGGCGGGCAGGGCCTTGCGGTCGAGCTTGCCGTTCGGGGTGAGCGGCAGGGCGTCGAGGACGGTGAAGGTGCTGGGCCGCAGGTGCTCGGGAAGGTGAGCGGCGGCGTGGCCGCGGACGTCGGCGGGGTCGAGTTCGGTGCCGGGCTCGGCGACGAGGTAGGCGGCGAGGCGCTTGTCCCCCGGGCGGTCCTCCCGGACCGCGACCGCCGCCTGGCGCACACCGCTGTGCCGCATCAGGACGGCCTGGACCTCGCCCGGCTCCACCCGGAAGCCCCGGATCTTCACCTGACCGTCGGCCCTTCCGACGTACTCCAGCACGCCGTCGGCGCGCCACCGCACGAGGTCACCCGTGCGGTAGACCCGCTCGCCGGGGGCGCCGTGGGGGTGGGCGACGAAGCGTTCGGCGGTCAGGGCCGCCTGCCCCAGGTACCCGTGCGCCAGGCCGGCACCGGTGAGGTAGAGGTCTCCGACGACACCCACCGGGACGGGACGGAGCCGCTCGTCGAGTGCGTACATCCGCTCGTTGCCGATCGGCCGGCCGATCGGGATCGCGGGGCGGGCGGTGTCCCCCGCGGTGATGTGGTGGGCCGAGACGAAGATCATCGCCTCGACCGGTCCGTACCCGTTGACCAGCCGCAGCCCCGGATACTCCGCCAGCACCTTCGCCGCGTGGGCGGGCGACGCGGCTTCGCCGCCGCCGATGATCTGGCGCATCCCGGTGAAGCAGCCCGGGTACTCGTCGAGCAGGAAGTTGAGGAGGCTCGCCGACAGGTAGGCCGAGGTGACATGGTGGCGGGCGATGAGCTCGGCGATCAGCCCCGGTTCCGGCTTTCCGCCGGGCTGGAGGACGCACACGCCTCCGTGGAGCAGCGCGCCGAACAGCTCCAGCGCGAACGCGTCCCAGGACACCGGTGCGCACTGCAGCCACACTTCGTCGGGTCCGAAGGACACGAAGTCCTGACCTACGAGCGTGCCGGTCATGGCCCGGTGGGGACTGACCACGCCCTTCGGCACACCCGTGGAACCCGACGTGAACATCACACACGCCGCATCCTCGGGACTCGCGGTCCGCCCCAGTACCGAGTCCGCGCACTGCGCGATGCCCGCCACCTCGGCAGCCGCGTCCAGCCGCACCAGCCCCGCCGTCGAACCGAGCAGCTCACCGAGAACCCCCGCCGTCACCACCAGCGACAGACCCGCACGCTCGACGACATCCCGCAACCGCTCCACCGGGAAACCCGGATCCAGCAGCGTGTACGCGGCACCCGCCTTCAGCACCGCCAACACCGCCACGACCAGACGGGGTTCACGCTCCAGCAGCACACCCACGGTGTCACCTCGCCGCACACCCCGGCCCACCAGATACCGCGCCAACCGGTTCGCCTCGCGCTCCAACTCCCCGTACGAGACACGCACATCACCGAAGACGAGCGCCGTCGAACCCGGAGAGACCGCCGCCCGCTCCTCGAACAGCTCGTGGACACACACCTCGTACGGAGACGTGCCCGCCGTCGTGTTCCACTCCCCCAGCAGCATGCGCCGCTCGTCCACGGCCAGGACGTCGAGATCACCGATCCGCGCATCCGGCTCCGCGACAGCCGCCTCCAGCAACCGCACGAGACGCGCCACCAACGCCTCGACACTGCCCCGGTCGAACAGGTCCACGGCGTACTGGGCGGAGCCCCGTATGCCGGTGGGACGGCCGGTGTCGTCGTACGCCTCGGTGACGTCGACGGTCAGGTCGAACTTGGCGACATCGAGGGAGAGAACCTCCTGTCCGACGAGGTCGAGGCCGGACAGCCGTGGCGTGGCGACGGCGTTGTTCTGGAGGACGAGCGCGACCTGGAAGAGCGGATGCCGGGCCGCCGAGCGGACGGGGTTCAGTTCCTCGACGAGCCGCTCGAACGGCACGTCCTGGTGGGCGTACGCGGCGAGGTCGGTCTCACGGACCCGTGCGACGAGCTCCCGGAACGTCGGATCGCCCGAGGTGTCCGTCCGCAGCACCAGCGTGTTCGCGAAGAAGCCCACGAGGTCGTCGAGGGCCTCGTCCGTGCGGCCGGCGACAGGCGTGCCGAGCGGGACGTCGGTGCCTGCCCCGAGGCGGGTCAGCAGTGCCGTGAGGCCCGCCTGCACGACCATGAACAGCGTGCTGTCGCTGCGGCGGGCGAGATCGAGGAGCCGTCCGTGCAGCTCCGCCGGCAGGTCCACGGGAACGACGCCGCCCTCATGGGAGGGCTGGAGCGGACGGGGGCGGTCGGTGGGGAGCGTCAGCTCGTCGCCGAGCCCTGCGAGGGTCTCCCGCCAGTGGGCGGTCTGGCGGAAGAGGAGGCTGTCGGCGTCCGCCGGATCACCGAGCAGCTCCCGCTGCCACAACGCGTAGTCCGCGTACTGCACGGGCAGCGGCGACCACTCCGGGACACCTCCGTCCACCCGAGCCCCGTATGCCACCGCCAGATCCCGCACCAACGGAGCCAACGACCAACCGTCACAAGCGATGTGATGTATCACCAGGAGCAGGCAGTACTCTCCGGCACCGCTCTCCGGACCGAACAGATGGGCCCGCAAGGGGAGTTCGATGGCAAGGTCGAATCCCTGCCGGGCCGCGGACGTGAGGGCTTCGGTGAGGCCGGCCTGGCCCGGGGATGTGTGGGTCCAGGCCACGCGCGCGTCCTGGGGTTTCAGCACCTGCTGGCGGGGCTCCCCGTCGGGCGCGGGGTACAGAGTGCGCAGCGCTTCGTGGCGCTCGACCACGTCGTCGAGGGCCCGGCGCAGGGCGGCGGTGTCGGGTGTGCCGTGCAGCCGGAGGGCGAGCGGGACGTTGTACGTGGCGCCGCTCGCCGCCGCCCCCGAGGAGCCGGAGCGCTCGGTCCGGTTGAGGAACCAGATGCGCTGCTGGGCGTGGGACAGCGGGAGTTCGGCGGGGCGCTCGGCGGGGCGCAGGGCCGCCGGGGCCTGCTCGGCACCGTCGAGGGCGCGGGCGAGGCCCGCGGCGGTCGGGTCCCGGAACAGCTCACGGATGCCGATCTCGACGCCGAAGGTGCGGCGGATGCGGCTGATCAGGCGGGCGGCGAGCAGCGAGTGGCCGCCGAGCAGCAGGAAGCTCTCGTCGGCGCCGACCTCGTCCAGTCCGAGGACCTCGGCGAACAGCGCGCACAGGGTGCGCTCGACGGGTGTCGCGGGGGCGCGGCCGGCGGGTCCGGTGCGGGCCTCCGGGGCGGGCAGGGCGTGGCGGTCGAGCTTGCCGTTCGGGGTGAGCGGCAGGGCGTCGAGGACGACGACCGCGGAGGGGACCAGGTGCTCGGGGAGCCGGTCGGCGGCGTGGGACCGCAGCTCGTCGGGCGAAGCCGGCGCGTCGAGGACGGCATAGGCGACCAGGCGCTTGTCTCCCGGGCGGTCCTCCCGGACCACGACCGCCGCCTGCCGGACAGCGCTGTGCCGCATCAGGACGGCCTGGACCTCGCCCGGCTCGACCCGGAAGCCCCGGATCTTCACCTGGCCGTCCGCGCGGCCGATGAACTCCACGACGCCGTCGGGCCGCATCCGCACGAGGTCACCTGTGCGGTAGAGGCGCTCGCCGGGGGCGCCGTAGGGGTGGGCGATGAAGCGCTCGGCGGTGAGACCTGGCTGTGCGGCATAGCCCCGGGCCAGCCCGACGCCGGCCATGTAGAGCTCGCCCTCGGCGCCGGGCGGCAGGCGGCGGAGGCGCTCGTCGAGGACATGGACCTGCTTGTGGGAGATGACGGACCCGACGGGTACGGCCGATCCTTCGGCGTCCTGAGCGGTGACGTCGTGGCAGCAGGTGAAGATCATCGACTCGACCGGCGAATACCCGTTCACCAGCCGCAGCCCCGGATACTCCGCCATCGCCTTCGCGACATGCGCCACCGACAACGGCTCACCACCCGTCATCAACTGCCGCACCCCGGCAAAACACCCCGGATACTCGTCCAGCAGGAAATTGAACAGACTCGCCGACACATGCACCGTCGACACCGCACGCGCCGCGATCAGATCCACGATCACCGAAGGCTCAGGCCGCACCCCCGGCTGAAGGACACACGTCCCCCCGTGCAGCAACGCGCCGAACAACTCCAGCGCGAACGCGTCCCACGACACCGGAGAGCACTGCAGCCACACTTCGTCGGGTCCGAAGGACACGAAGTCCTGACCCGTCAGCGTGCCCGCCATCGCCCGATGAGGAGTCACCACGCCCTTCGGCACACCCGTCGAACCCGACGTGAACATCACACACGCCACATCCTCAGGACCCGCGATCCGCCCCAGATCACCACCCTCCAACGCAGCCACCACCCCCGCCTCCGCATCCACGGAGACCGGTCGCACCGGCGTGCCGTCCCAGTGACCGGCGTACCGGGCGAGGGTGACGACCCGGGTGACGCCGGCCGGCGCGGCGACGGCGCGGACGCGCTCGGCGGGAAGCGTGGGGTCGAAGAGGGTGTATCCCGCGCCCGCCTTGAGGACGGCCAGGACGGCGACCACCAGCTCGGTGTCGCGCTCCAGCAGCACCCCGACGGTGTCGCCGCGCCGTACGCCGTGCGCGACCAGGTGGCGGGCCAGCCGGTTCGCCCGGGTGTTCAACTCGGCGTACGTGGTGTCCCGTTCCCCGAAGACCACGGCGGCGGCATCGGGGGTCCGGGCCACCTGCTCCTCGAAGACCTCGTGGACGCAGTCCATGGACACCTTCATCAACTCCATCACTCGGGCGATCGGTCGGGGCGTGTGGGGCGTGGGCGTTGCAGCCGGGGGGCGCGACAGGCGGCCGGGGGGGACGGCGGGGGGTGACAGGCGGCGGGCGGGTCAGCCCGCGGCGGTCTCGGCGACGAGGCTCGCCGGGCGCATGTCGGTCCAGTGGGTGTCGACGTAGTCGAGGCAGGCCTGCCGGGAGGTCGCTCCGTGGACGACGGTCCAGCCGTCCGGGACCTCGATGTCGGCCGGCCACAGCGAGTGCTGGTTCTCGTCGTTGACGAGGACCAGGTATGCGGCGTCCGCGTTCTCAAAGGGATTGGTGGTCATCGGAACTCTCCCGTTCTCGAAGCAATTCATATTCTTCGGGGACAGCGAAAAACTATCGCCGCCGTGAATTCAGGAAGGGCAGAAACCCGGGCAGCTGGGCGGCAGTTGTGCGGCGACGGCAGTCGAATGCCGCGGCTCAAAGGAGAGTCGGGTCCCGCAGGACCGCCGGTGTGCGGCGCTCGCCGCAGCAGCGCTCGGCGAGGAGCGCGTAAGGCAGGAGTGCCGTCAGGTCGGGCGGGCCGAACAGCGATATGCCGATGGGCAGTTCGCCGGAGAATCCTGCCGGTACCGCGATGTTGGGGTGGCCTGCCAGGGCGGGGAGGGTGGAGCTGGTCCGGGTGAAGGGGTCGGGTCCGTCGTCGATGCGCCAGGCCGGACCGCTGGTCGCGGCCATCAGGACGTCCACGCCGTGCTCGGCCAGCGCCGTGGCGAGCAGGTCCGCGGCCCGCTGCCGGGAGCGGCGCCGCCGTTCGGGAGCGAGTCTTCGGTCCTCGTCGGTGAGCGCGGCGCACAGCTCGAAGAGGTCCTGGCCGAAGGGGCCGAGTTCCACGGGGTCCCGGCGGTTCGCGGCGATGATCTCGTCGAGGGTGGCGGGGGCGTCTCGCCGCCCGCTCAGGTACCGCTCCAGGGACGGCGGGAACTCCGCGCAGAGCGCGTCGAGTCCGTCGACGAGCATGTCCCTGGGCAGGGCGAGCTCGACGGGTACGACGACGGCGCCCGCGTCCCTCAGCCGTTCGGCCGCGCGTTCCGCCACGTCCTGGGCGTCGGGCGCCATGCCCTTGACGTGCCACAGCCCCACCCGTACCGACTCCGGTGGGGCAGGGACGGCGGGTAGCGGGCTGCCGGTCAGCACCGCGAGGCAGAGAGCCGCGTCCTCCAGCCGTGCCGCGAGAGGCCCGATGGTGTCCTGGACCGTGGAGATCGGCACGATCCCGGCGACCGGGAGGGTTCCGGGGGCGGGTTTGATCGCGGCGACACCGCAGACGCCGGCCGGGCAGACGAGGGAGCCGTCCGTCTCCGTGCCGAGCGCGAGCGGGGCCATCCCTGCGGCCACTGCGGCCGCCGAACCGGCGGAGGAGCCCCACGGGCTGTGCTCGGGATCGTGCGGGTTGCGGGTCTGGCCGCCGACGGCGGACCAGCCCTCGATGCTGCCGGTGGAGCGGAAGTTGCCCCACTCGGTGAGGTTCGTCTTGCCGAGGATCACGGCCCCGGCGGCCCGTAGCCGGGCGACGACCTCCGCGTCCCGGTCGGGCGGGGTCCCGGCGAGCAGCCGGGAGCCGGCGGTGCCGGCGAGGCCCGCGGTGTCGATGTTGTCCTTGAGGAGGACGGGGATGCCGTCCAGGGGGCTCAGGGAGCGGCCCGTGGCGTGGCGGCGGTCGGCGGCGCGGGCCTGCGTCAGGGCCGTGCCGTCGACCGCGAGGACGGCACGGATCACGGGGTCGACGGCGCTGATCCGGTCCAGGCAGGCCCTGACCAGCTCGGTGCTGGTCAGCTCGCCGGAGCGCAGCAGCCGCGCCAGCTCGGCGACCGGACGGTCGAGCTCGGCGACAGGACGGTCAGTCAAGGCGGGCCTCCCGCAGGAGCGGGATGAGCGCCACCACGACGACGGCGATCAGCGCGACCAGGGCGTGCAGCAGCAGCGCCCAGGTCATTCCGGCCCACTCGACGAGCATGCCGATGACCAGGTTGCCGAGGGGGGCGGCGCCGAAGATGAGGAGCGCCTGGATGGACACGACCCGGCCGCGTACGGCTTCGGGGGCCCAGCGCTGCACGCACGACACCAGCACGGTCCCGACCAGCGCCGAGACGAGTCCCAGGCCGGCGTACGGGGCGAGCGCGGCGACCATGGAGGGCGCCCAGGCGAGCGCTGCCAGGCACGCGGTCTGCCCGATCGTGCCCAGGACGAGGACGCGTCCCGCGCGTCGGCGGGCCGGCCACACCAGGGACAACAGGAACCCGGCGGCGGCGCCGACGGTGAAGGCGGTCAGGAGCAGGCCGGCGCCGGCGGCGGCCGAGCCGTTCCGGTCCGCCATCAGCGCCACGCCGATGTTGATCGGTCCCGCACCGGCGAACTCGGTCAGTCCGATCACGGTGATCACGGCCCTTAGCCGTGGCTCGGCGGCCACGGCCCGCAGCCCTTCGCCGATCCGCGCCGCCAAGGACGCCTGCTGCGCGGTGGGGCGGGCGGCGGTGCCGTGGCCGTGCTGGGGCGTCTCCGCTGCACCACCCGGCGCGTCCGCCTGCCCATCGCCGCCCGAACCGCCCTGCGGCGCGTCGCCGTCCGGGCCATCGGGCTTCCCCGGTGCCGCGGAGCGCGGGTCCGGGATGCCCCGTGCCCGTACCCGGAGCACGGCGAGGGCCGAGATCGCGAACGTCACGGCGTTGACGGCCGCGACGAGGGGGATGCCGCCGAGGGCCATCAGCACCCCGCCGAGCGGGCCGCCCGCCGCCTGGCCGCCGCGGAGGGCGCCCAGATAGAGGGCGTTGCCGCGGACCAGCTGACTGTGGGGCAGCAGCCCGGCGCGCAGCGATCCCGAGGCCGGGATGAAGAACGCGCCGAACAGCGAGAGCCCGGCGGCCGCCACCACGAGCAGCGGCACCCCGGGGCCCAGGGCGAGGGCCCCGGCGGTCGCGAGGAGCATGACCGCGCAGCGGGCCGCATCGGCTCCCACCATGACGCGGCGCGGGCCGATGCTGTCGACGACGGCGCCCGCGCCGAGCAGGGTGACCAGCCTCGGCAGGGAGGCGAGCGCGAGGACCGCGCCCGCCCGTGCCGGGCCGGTGTCGGCGGTGACCGACCAGGCGAGTGTCACGTACCAGGCGGCGTCGCCGAGCGCGGACAGACCCATGGCGAGGGCGAATCCGAGGTAGCCGCCGTCCGTGAGCCCCGGGCCCCCGGTCCGGGTGCCGGGGGGCGCGGTCGACCCGGTGGCGGTGCCGCCGGTCACGGCTGGGTGCCCAGGGGTGTGGCGAGCGAGGGATCCGAGTGCGGGAGGCCCGATCCGGCGGCCCACACGTCCTCGTGCGCGAGGGCGCTCGCTTCGTACTTGCCCAATGCGCTGGTCAGCAGGCGCAGTTCCAGGGCCAGGGCCTCCACGAGTCGGACGAGGCCGTGCTCGGGGTCCTCCTCGACCGCGAGGAGCGCCGCGCGGCCGAGTCCGACGGCGGTGGCGCCGAGAGCGAGCGCCTTGGCCGCGCGGGTGCCCTCCCACATGCGGCCGGACACGAGCAGTGCGGCGGCGGGGCGGCCGATGCGGCGGAGGCATTCGCCCAGCGGCAGTCCGACCGCGTCGAGGAAGCCGAGCGGCGCCCAGCCGGTGCCGCCCTCCGCGCCGTCGACGGTGACCGCGTCGGCGCCGGCCGACCAGGCGACGGCGGCGGCCTCCCGGACGTCCCGCCCGGGGTGGAGCTTCACCCAGACCCGGGCGCGCGGGAAGTTGTTGCGCATCAGGCGGATCTGCTGGCGCAGGATCTCCTCGGTGAAGGTGCCGGGGCTGCTGCACCGCAGGACGCGTTCCTCGTCGCCGAGGACGTCGTCGACGGCGTACTGCTCCGCCACGCGGGTCGCGGCGGCACGGTCCAGGACGGTCATACCGCCGAGTCCGGGCTTGGCCCCCTGGCCCACCTTCAGTTCGAAGGCGAGCCGCCCCGATTCCAGCAGCGGCCTCGCGGAGGGATCGCTGTAGACGAGGTTCCACACCTCGGCGTCGGCGTCCTCGGTGCTCTGCTGCACGGCGACGCCGCCGGTGCCGTCGGGGAGTTCGTCGAGGTAGGCGCGGATGCGGCCGAGCAGGGAGCGCCCGGAGTCCCCGGAGGGTGCGGCGCCGAGCCGGCCGTAGCCGTTGACGGGGACGACGTTCTCGCCGATCACCATGGGGAGGCCGAGCCGTCCGGCCTGTCGGCTGGCGGCCGTGCCGAGGTCGGCGCTGGCCACCTGCGTCGACCCGAAGGCGGAGAGGTAGGCGGGCAGCGGGGAGTGGAGGGCGCCGACGACGGTGGTGAGGTCCACGTCGTGGTGCATCGGCTCACGGGCGAGATCGATGAGCTTCTCCAGGCGCCGCGGCATGAAGACGGGCGGCACGAGGCGGAGCGTGTCCAGGAGGTCGGCGTCCGGGGCGGTGTGGGCCGGGGTCCGTGCGGCGCCGAACAGGTTCCGTCCGTACGCCTCCACGGGCGGGAAGAGGGCGGCGGTGCCGCGGCGGGCCCGGTCGCGCACGGCGTCGGCGGGGAACGCGTCGGCCCGCAGGCCGGGATCCTCGGGGCTGTCGTCGTGGCTCTCGTCGTGGCTGTCTTCGCGACCAGCTTCGCGGCTGCCGTCGCGGCTGCCGTCGCGGTTGCCGTCGCGGCCGGCTTCGGGGCTGTCGTCCGTGAGTCGTCCGTTCACGGGGCGATCACTCCCGGCACCTTCGGGTAGGCGCTGGCCTGCCACACCGCGTCGAGCCCCGCGAGGTAGCGGGTGAAGCGTTCGAGGCCGATGCCGAAGCCCGCGCTGTCCGGTATGCCCTCGCGGACCATCTGGAGGTACCAGCCGTACTTGGCGGGGTTCTCCCCGGTCTCGCGCATCCGGGCGACGATCCGGGCGTACTCGAACTCCCTCTCACTGCCGCTGCACAGCTCGCCGTAGCCCTCGGGCGCGATGATGTCGAAGTTGCGCAGGGTGCCGGGCTCGTCGCGGCTCTCGCGGTCGTAGAAGCCCCGGGATCCCTTGGGGTAGTCGGTGACGAAGAAGGGGCGGCCGGACTTGGCGGAGAGCATGGCCTCGCCCTGCCAGTCGATCTCGGCGTCGGCGCTCTGGTCGTGCCCCATGTCGCGCAGCTCGGCGACGGCCTCGGCGTGGGTGCGGTGGCCGAAGGACTGGCCGAGCAGTTCGGTGAAGGCGCCGGTGTCGCGGCCGAGGCTCTCGAAGTCCTCGGCGTGGTGCTCGGTGACCTCGCGCACGATGTGCCGGACGAGGTCCTCGCCGAGCCGGGTGATCTCCTCGCGGGAGGCGCCCGCGACCTCGACGTCGATCTGGTGGAACTCGGCCAGGTGGCGGCTGGTGTTCGCGGTCTCCAGGGGCTCCAGGCGCACGCAGGGCGCGATGGAGAAGATCTTGTCGAAGGCGAGCAGGGAGGCCTGCTTGTAGAGGATGGCGCTGGTCATGAGCTTGTAGCGGTGGCCGTAGTAGTCGATGTCGACCTGCTTGGAGCCGCGTACGCCGGGGTCGGTGACGGGGCCGATCATCGGCAGCAGCATCTCGGTGAACCCGTGGGCTCGCAGGAAGTCGCGGGCGGCGGTGAGCACGCCGTTCTGGAGCCGTACGACGGCGCGGGTCGTCGGGTCGGTCAGGTGCCGTGCGGGGGCCTCGGGCAGGCGGTCCGTGGCGGCGGGGCCGGCCGCCGGGTCCGTGGTGTGCAGCATGGGGTTTCTACCGTCCTTCTTCGGGGAGGGCCGCACGGGTCGTCGGCGGGCGATGCCCGTCGCCGAGGGGCCGGCGGGCGGGCGAGGGGTCGAGGGCCGCGGCGTCGAAGCGCTGTTCCACATGGCGGAGGGCGCCGAGGAGACCGCTGGAGGTCAGACGTGGCTCGTGGCCGAGTTCGACGATGCCGCCGAGCGGCATGGAGCCGATGGCCGACCAGCGCAGCCGCCCGTCGGTGTCGAGATAGCTGCGGGTGCGCTGGGCGTTGTCGGGGTGGAGGCAGTAGGGGACGTCGAGGTAGCCGCGTTCGAAGGCCAGCGGGAGGGCGCGGCCGAGGTCGGGCGAGATCTCCAGGACCGCCTGGACGAGGGCGGACGCCTCGGCGTGGATGCCGGTGTCGGGGACCGACGTGCCGGAGCCCGGCGTGCCAGGGACCGGCCCGCCACGTCCCCCCGGAGCCGTCTCCGCCTCCGCGGCGCGCGCCGCGGCCTCCAGGGCGGCGGCGTTCTCCCGTACCGTCGGGATGCGGTGGGCCTCGGCGGCGGTCTTCACGATGAGACGGGCCGCGCCGGTGCGGACCGCGAGCCGGGCCGACTCCTCCAGGAGGAGCCGGGCTCCGTCGGGGGTGCGCGGGTAGACGCCCATGTACGTGTAGACGACGATGTGCCGGTCGAGGTCGGGCAGGAGCACGTCCGCGAGTCGGCGCAGGGCGTGCAGGGCCTCCTCGTCCTGAGCGGGATCGGTCCCCTGGGCGTAGCTGAGGGAGACGCTGCGCAGTCCGTGCTGGGCGAAGAACAGGGCCTCCAGGACGCTGAGCGCGACGAGCAGGCTCGGCGGGCACAACTGGCCCATCATGCAGCCGCCGAAGGTCTCCAGGTGGGGTTCGGCTCCGTGGTCGCGGGTGCGGGCGAGCAGTTCGCAGCTGCGGGCCCAGTTCTCGACGGAGGCGGTCAGCGGTGTACGGCCGTAGGGCAGGCAGTAGGAGACGGGGCCGCCCTCGGTGGCGTCGAGCCCGGCGAGGAGGAGTGCGGCGACGATGTCCTGCGGGGCGGCGGAGCCGTGGCGCACCTGCACGGGGAAGGTCTGGTCCTGGATGCCGTCGAGGACGGAGCGGGTGACGGCGGTGTCGTAGGTGACGAGGGGGTAGCCGTTGAGAGGGACGCCTTCGGCGAGGGCGCGGCGGGCGGCGGCCTGGTCGCCGACGCGGGTGTAGCTGTCGAGGGTGACGGTGCCGACGGTGGTGGCGTCGGCCGCCTTGGTGGCGGCGAGGCCGGCCCGCATGGCCCGTGGGTCGCTCATGC
The DNA here is from genome assembly GCF_008642375.1 of Streptomyces venezuelae. NCBI lineage: Bacteria > Bacillati > Actinomycetota > Actinomycetes > Kitasatosporales > Streptomycetaceae > Streptomyces > Streptomyces venezuelae. Next base: position 886,055 of record NZ_CP029194.1, read on the forward strand.
CCATGCGGGGCTGGACGACCAGGCGGCCGGCTGCCCGCGCGGCGGAGACGAAGGCTCCGAAGGAGCCCGGGGGAAGCGGCCGGGCCGCGGCAGCCGGGGTGGGGCGGCGCGTGGGTACGGTCATGTCGTCACGCCCGACGGGATGGATCTGAGGAACGACCCGAACGACGCGAGGCTCGCGCCCTCTTCGAAGACGGCGTCGAAGCCGGCTTCGAGGAGGCCTGCCTGATCGGTGCTGTCGGCGCCGTCGATGCCGAGCTTTCCGCCGATCACGACGGGGATGGCGGCGGTCTCGGGATGGCCGCGCAGCTCACGGATGACCCGCCGTCCGTCGTTGGCGCCGTGGCCGTTGACGCTGCTGATCACCACGAGGTCGGGGCGCCGGCGCCGGCATTCCTCGACGAGGAGCTCGTCGGGCACGCAGGCCCCGAGGTTCGCGACCCGGTGGCCCAGTTCCTCCAGCAGCAGTTGCAGAAACACGAGGTTCCAGGTGTGCGCGTCCGACGCGACGCTGGAGACGATCACCTGGAGTCCGGGTGCGGACCGTACCTCCGTGACGGGGGTCTGGACCGGGGTGACCGGGGTGCCCACTTTCATAGCCTGCCTTCGTTCGACATGACAGATGGCGTCTTCTTCTCGCCCGCGATACCCGGTCGTCTCCGAATTCCCGGTCGTCTCCGATTCCCGCCGAATTCCTCACCTGTTCCTGGTGACGGCGGGAATGTCCGATCGGGGCGCGGTTTCACCGTAGGGGCGGCTCCGAGGTCCGGAGGGAAGTCCGAGCGGCAGGTGTCCGGCAGAATCGGCCGCGGGCGACGGACGGCACGCACGCCATCAGGCCACCGCGCAGGCGACCGCGCGGGCGACCGGCGATACCGAGGCGTATTCCGCGGGAATTCCCTTTCCTTCGGTGTCGGGGCCGGGGTGCGGGGCCGAGCGGCCCGCGAGGACCGGCCGGACCCGGTGCAGGACCCGGAAGCGGTCCGGGCCGTCCTCGTCGGCGGTGCGGACCAGGCCGTGGATCAGCAGGCCGTACACGGTCGCGGCGGTGTCGGCGAGGGAGGCCCCGGCGAGCGCTGCCGCCTCGTCCAGGGTCCAGCTTCCGGGCAGCGCGCCGAGCGTGAACAGTCGTTCCCGCAGGGGCGGTTCCAGTACGGCGAGGCTGCGGGAGACCGCAGAGGCGCCGCGCCCCGAATCGGGGCTCCAGGCGGCGGGAGGCACCGAGAAGCGCTCGGGGTCCCTGGCGAGGGAGTGCAGCAGCTCTTCGGGGGCGTGGACGAGCCCCCAGGCGGCCGTGGTCTCCAGCGCGCCCGGGACGCCGTCGAGCGCGCGGCACAGCTCGGCGACGGCGGCGGTCGCGGCGGGTCGCGGGGCGTACGGGCGCAGCCGCCGCAGGTGGGACAGGAACAGCCGGACGGAGGGGAACTCGGCGAGCGCGGCGGCGTCGTGGTCGAGCGCGTGCCCGGGCACGGGCAACGGCGCGATCGGCATGACCTGTTCGCCGGCCAGGCAGGACGGGGTGGGTGCGGTGACGACGACGCGCAGGCCCGGTGCGCGTGTGAGGAGGTGGTGGACCAGGGTTCCTTCGGCCCTGTGCGCGAGACCGTCGAGGATGAGCAGCACGTCATGGCCGTGACCGCCCCCGGCGCCGGTCACGTCCGGTTCGAGGCGGCGTAACTCCCTCAGGTCGGGCGAGAGTCCGGATGCCTGCACCCAGAGCACCTGCCAGCCGTGACCGTCCCGCAGGAGGCCCGCCGCCTCTCGTACGACACGGGTCTTCCCGACCCCGCCCAAGCCGACGACGCTCACGAGCCGCTGCTGATCGACCGTCAGGAGCTCGACGAGGGAGTGGATCTCGTGCTCGCGGCCGACGGTCGTGCCGAGCAGCGCGGGCGGCACGCAGGCCTCGGGCCCGGTGGCACCGGGCCCCTCGGAGGGGAGGCGCCTGCGCGCCGCTTCGTGGAAGGCGTCGCGGGTCGCGCCGGTGAGCCGGAGGACGTCGGCGAGCAGCCGGGCCGTCTCCTGCCGGGGGCGGCGGGCGCGGCCGCTCTCCAGGTCCCGTATCGCCCTCACGCTGAGTGTGGCCAGATCGGCCATCTGCTGCTGGGTCATGCCGCTGCGCCGGCGGTGGTGGCGCAGCAGCCCGCCGAACTGGTCCGTCCCGATGGCTGTGGTCATGGGTCCCCTCCCTTGATCGGTCCTGGCGTCACCCATGGTCGGAACGGTCGGGCACGCACCGCATGGGTCGGCCGCCCCCAGATTTGGGAGCGCGGTCGGACGGAGGGTCGCGCGGGGATGCCGCCGGAGTGTCCACGGCGCGGATCGGGGTGGACGGGGGCCTCACGGAGTCGCGGACGGTCGTACGGAGCCGAGCGGAGGTACGGGCCGCGGCGGGTCCGCGGGGGGCGCGGTACAAACATGGGGGCGATGCCCCCATGTGGGACCGGGGGGTGTCCTGCGAACGTTGCACACGTGACCATCACCACCTCCACACAGGACACCACGACGGGCCTCGCCCCGGGATGGTGGGCTCCGGCCCTCCATCTGCGGGAGCGGCTCGCGGCCCCCGGTGCTCCCGCAGGCGCGCTCTCCCGCCGGGCGGCGGAGCGGCTGGCGGACCGGGTGACGGCCCTGGGCCAGGACGAGGCGTTCCCGGCGCGGCTGGCCGAGCTCGGCGTCGACGTACCGACGGTCGCCGCGCTCGCGGCGGAGCCCTCGGCGCGGCTGGCCGCCAGGACGGAGCGGCCCGCGTGGGCGGAGTTCGTGGAGCGCGCCGTGGCCTCGGCCCCGCTGTGGCCGGCCCCGGTCACGGAGTACGCACCGGCAGGGCCCGCCGCGCCACGCGACACGTGGCGGCGGGACTTCGCCGGAGCACTGGCGCCCCTGACGCGGGCGGCCGGACGGGCGCTGGGCGAGCGGCTGCGGGCTCTGCCGGGTCTGCTGCCCGGCCAGATCGATCAGGACTCCGTACGGGCCCGGTTCGAGCGGCAGCTCGGCCACCGGCTGGTGGCCCCGGCGGCGCGCACCCTGGTCCTCGAACTGAACCGTGCACGGGTCGAGGGGCGGCTCGGCGGGGCCACGCCGGAGCGCCGGTTCGCCGGCTTCGCCGCCGAACTGGGCACCCGGCGGCCCCTGTCCGGGCTGTTCGCCCGGTATCCGGTGCTGGCCCGCTTACTGGGCACCGAGTGCGTCCACGCCACCGCCGCCACCGCCGAACTCCTCGAACGGTTCGTGGCCGACCGGGCCGCGCTCGTGGAGGAACTCCTCGGGGGCGTCGACCCCGGCGCGCTGACGGGCGTGGACCTCGGTCAGGGGGACACCCATCAGCAGGGCCGCGCGGTGGCGATGCTCCGCTTCGCCGACGGCCGCACGGTGGTGTACAAGCCCCGCCCGCTCGACCAGCACGCCTGCTTCGACCGGCTCGTGGCCTGGCTCGACGACCGGCTGCCGGGCCTCGGACTGCGCACGGTCGCGGTGGTGCGCCGCGAGGGGTACGGCTGGCTGGAGTTCGTCGGCCACCGGCCCTGCGGCTCGGTCGGTGAGGCCGATCTGTTCTACCGGCGGCAGGGCGCGCTCCTGGCTCTGCTGTACGCGCTGGACGGCGCGGACATGCACTGCGAGAACCTCATCGCCTGCGGGGACCAGCCGGTGCTCGTCGACGTGGAGACGCTGATGCACCCCTCGGTGCCCGCGGCCACCACGGCGGGCCCCGACCCTGCGGCGCTGGCCCTCGCCGCCTCCGTGCACCGGACCTGCCTGCTGCCGCAGTTGCTGATCGGCGAGCACGGAGCGCTCGACATCTCGGCCCTCGGCGGCGGTCAGGCCGCGCTGTCCCCCGCCGACGCCGTCGACTGGGCGGACGCCGGCACCGACACGATGCATCTGGTACGCCGACGGGTCCCGTACTCCGGAAGCCCCAACCGCCCTTCGCTGGAAGGCCGGGAGATCGATCCGGGCGCGTACGGCGCGGCGCTGCTGACCGGATTCCGGCTGGGCTACGACACTTTGGTCGCCTGTAGGGAGGAACTCCTCGCCGAGGAAGGGCCCTTGGCGGGCTTCGGCACGGCGCCTGCCCGATTCGTGGGGCGGGCGACCCGGCTGTACGCGACGCTCCTGGACGAGTCGGCCCACCCCGACGTGCTCGGCGACGCCGTCGACCGGGACGTGCTGTTCTCCCTGCTGTACGCCGAGTCCGCGGGCGACCCGGTACGGCGGCGCCTGGTCGAGCACGAGATCGCGGACCTCTGGGACGGCGACGTCCCGGTCTTCGTCCACCGGCCCTGCAGCACCGACGCGTGGTCGTCCCGTGGGGCCCGACTGCCCGGCCTGCTGGCCACGCCCGCGCTCGTCGCCACCGAGGAGAAGATCTCCGGCCTCGACGAGGTGGACCGGCACCACCAGGAATGGCTGATCTCGGCCGCGCTGTCCGCCCGCCGGGCCGGCCGCGTCACGCACCGCGCCGACGCGCCGGTCCTGCCCACGGCGCCCGCCGCGGTGCCGGAGCCGCGCCGTCTCCTCGCGGCTGCGTGCGGCATCGCCGACGAGATCGTGGGGCGCGCGGTCCGCGACGACTCCCGGGCCAACTGGATCGGCCTTGAGCTCGTCGACGGCAGGCACTGGGCGGTGACCCCGATGGGCGCCGGTCTCGCCGACGGCTACACCGGAGTGGCGCTGTTCCTCGCCCAGTTGGGCCGACTGACCGGCGTCGGCCGCTACACGGACCTGGCCGCGCGGGCCGCCCGGCCACTGCCGCGGCTCATCCACGCGCTCGCCTCCGACCCCGAGCTGAGCCGTGCGGTCGGGCCCGGCGGATTCCACGGCCTGGGCGGGCTCTGTTACGCGCTCGCCCGGCTGACCACCCTGCTCGGCGACGACCGGCTCGGCGACTGCCTGCCGCTCGCGCTGCGGGCGCTGGCCGCCTCGGCCCGTACGCACGACCCTGCCGGTCCCCCGGCGGACGTCGGCACCGGTCTCGCGGGAGGTCTCGCGGCGCTCCTCGCGGTCCACCGGGAGACCGGGCTGGCCGAAGCCGCCGCGCTCGCCGCGGAGTTCGCCGACCGGCTCCTCCCGGTGGCCGGCGAACTCCCGGCCGGGTTCCTGCGGGGGCGGGCCGGTGCGGGCTGGGCACTGCGCCGCTACGAGGCGGCCGCGCCCTCGCCCGAGGGCAGGTACGCGACGGCCGGCCGGGCCCTGCTCGGCCCGGTGGCGACGGGCTCGGACACGGACATCGACCTCGGCTGGTGCTCAGGGCTCTCCGGCACCCTCCTGGCCGGCATGGCCGACGCCACAGCCTCGGCCACCACCTCGGCAACGGCCGTCCCGGCCACCGTGTGGGACCGACTGGCGGGTGACCGCCCGCCCTTGAGCGATCTGAGTCTGTGTCACGGGGAGCTCGGCACGGTGGAGGCCCTGGCCGTCGCCGCCGCGCACGGGCTTCCCGGGGCCTCGGCCCGGCTCACCCATCGAACCGGGCTGGTGCTCGGCGCGCTGGACGGGTACGGACCCCGTTGTGCCACCCCTGACACGGTGCCCTCTCCCGGGCTCCTCACCGGATCGTCCGGCATCGGCTACGCCCTGCTCCGGCTGGGCTTCGCCGAGACCGTCCCCTCCGTACTCCTCCTCGACCCCACTCCTGGGGAGCGGTGACCCCGCCGTCCCCTCGCACCACCCGCACCACCCGCACGGAACCCGCAGAGCGCACGGCACGTACGGCACGCACGGCACGTACGGCACGTACGGCACGCACGTCCATCCGACCGCACCTCGAAAGGATCTCCATGAACCCGCAGACGCCGTCCCGCGAGACCGCCACCGCACTCACCGACACGACCGTCGAGGGCCCCGGGGCCACCGGCGCGGTGGATCCGGCCGGGCGTATCGCGCTCTCCGGGCGTGACCGGGCCACGGCCCGGGCCCGGGCACTCGCGGGTCTCGCTCTCGGCACCGGTCTCGTGGCGATCCTCAACGACATCGACACGACCGTGAGCATCCCGATCCTGCCGATCTGACACTCCGACCTGACATCCCCGTCCCCGGCGGCCGCCCTCCGATCCCTGTGGAGGCGGCCGCCGGCGCCGTGTGTGCGGGCACCTGATCGAAGCGTCACTTATGCCCTGGCATGAACGGGTAAATTCGCGGGTATGCATCCCCGAGCTCCTCTCCTCGTCGGACGTGACGCGGAAATCGCCCAGTTGGCACGCGCCCTCGAGACCGCTCGCGGGCGGCGCGGCAGCACGGTGTTCCTGGTCGGCGACGGAGGCATCGGCAAGTCACGGCTCGCGGCCGAGGCGACGGGCCTGGCCTTCTCCGCCGGAATGCGGGTGCTGCGCGGCCGGGGCAGCACGATCGGGCCGATGGTGCCGTTCCGCCCCCTCACCGAGGCGCTGATGTCGCTCTTCCGCGGTGGTGAGCCGTGGGAGGAGGCCGAACTGGGACCGTACCGGCCGGTGTTGGGGCGACTGGTCCCCGACTGGGCGGGCGAGGCGCAGAACGGCGGCTCGCTGGTGGTGCTCGCCGAGGCCGTCCTGCGGCTGCTCTCGGTGGTGTCGAGGGAGCACGGCGCCCTGGTGGTCCTCGAGGATCTGCACGACGCCGACACCGAGACCCTGGTGGTGCTCGAATACCTGGTGGACAACCTGGAGCACCTGCCGGTGGTCCTGCTCGCGACCACCCGCGCGGAGCCGTGCGCCGCCCTGGACCTGGCGCACTCGGTGGCTCAGCGGCGCTCCGGCGTGCTGCTCGGTCTGGGGCCGATGGACCGCTCCGAGGTCGCCCGGATGATCGCCTCCTGCCTGGACACCGAGGCGGACCGGGTGCCCGGCGAGATCGTGGAGCGGCTCTGGGACACCAGTGTCGGGAATCCGTTCGTCGTCGAGGAGCTGCTCCACGGCATGATCGGCAACGGCTCGGTGGTCCACCGGGGCGTCTCCTGGGAGGTCGTCGGCTCGCTGCGCACCGAGGTGCCGAGCACGCTCGTGCGGGGCATCGCGCACCGTACCGACCGGCTGGGACCGCAGGGCCGGATGCTGCTGTCGGCGGCGGCCGTGCTCGGCCGCCGCTTCCCGCTGCCCGTGCTCCAGCGGATGTGCGGCATCGACGACCACGGCCTGCTGAGCCATCTGCACGCGGGGGTGGCCGCCCAGTTGGTGGTGCCGGACGAGCCTGCCCCCGACTGGTACGCGTTCCGGCATCCGCTGACCGCCGAGGCTCTGCTGGCCCAGCTGACCCCCACCGACCGGGCTAAGCTGTCCGGCCGGGCGGCCGAGGTGGTGGAGGAGCTCCACCCGGGGCTGCCGGGCGAGTGGTGTCCGCTGGTGGCGGCGCTGCGCCGGGACGCCGGGGACCGGGTGGGTGCGGCGCGGCTGTTCACGGAGGCGGGCCGGCGTGCGCTGGCGGACGGTGCCGTGGGCTCGGGGGTGTCGCTGCTGCTGGGCGCCGAGGAGCTGCTCGCGCATTGTCAGGACTGGTCGGCGCGGGCAGAGGTGCTGGAGTCGCTGCTGCCCGCGCTGGCGGAGAGCGGTGAGTTCGACCGGGCCTTCGAGCTGGCGGAGGGCCTGCACGAGCTGGTCGGCGCGGGGGTGGAGGCCGGCCGTCTCGCCGCGCTCCACACCCGGCTGGCCAAGGTGGCTCATCTGGCGGGCCGTTGGGCCGACGGCAATGCGCAGATCGTCGAGGCCCGGGCGCTCCTGACGACCGTACGCGATCCGGCGCAGTCGGCCGCCGTCGACGTGGTGGCGGCGTATCTGGCGCTGGACACTCCGGGCCCTGACCGCACCGAGACGGCCGAGAAGCTGGCCCGGGCCGCGGTCTCGGCGGCCGAGGCCGGGCCGCAGCCGGCGGTGGCCTGCCAGGCCTGGGAGCTTCTCGGGGTGCTGGCCCGGGAGCGCGATCTCGACGAGGCGCGGTTGTGCTTCGAGCGGGCGCGGCGGATCGCCGAGCAGCACCGGCTGCCGATTCCGCGGGCCTACGCGCTGGTGCGGGTCGGCGGGAACGAATGGCTGGCGGTCGGGGAGACGCGGTCCCTGGAGCTGGCGCGCGAGGAGGCGTTACGGCTGGGCGCGGTCACCATCGCGTACTCGATCGACGCGATCCTCGTCCTCCAGGCGGTGCTCTGCGGCCGGTTCGAGGAGGCCGCGCGGCTCGGTGGGGAGATAGCGACGACGGCGGCCCGGCTGCGGCTCGCGCCGGTGGCGCGGTACGTGCTGATGACCCGGGCGACGCTGGCGGCGCACCAGGGCGACCGGGCGGCGATGGAGGGAGCGCTGCGGGAGTTCGCCGGCTGGGACGGGGCGGGCTCGCAGGAGGAGCCGCTGTGCATCGGTCTGGCGCGCGCGTTCTGCGCACTCCTCGAGGAGAACCGGCCGCTGGCGCTGCGGGAGTTGGACCGGGCGCGCACGCAGGAGCTGGACAGTCCGACGACGTTCCATCTGAGTGGTCTGCACGGGCTGCGGCTGCTGCTCGACGTGCTGGCCGGTGAGGCGGGCTGGGACCACTACCACCGTACGGCTGCCACCTCGGCGAGCCGGATGCGTTGGAACCGGCAGTTCGTGCTGCTGGCCCACGCGGTGCTGCTCGGCCGCTCGGGCGAGGCGGAGTCGGCGGTGTCGGCGGTCGCCGAGGCGGAGCTGCTGGCCGCCCCCTATCCGACCGCGCTCCATCTGGGGCTGCGCCTGACGGCCGAGGCGGCCCTCGAGAACGGCTGGGGGGATCCGGCCACGTGGCTGCGCCGGGCGGAGGAGCACTTCCACGCCGCGTCGGTGCCGGACGTGGCGGGTGCCTGCCGGGCGCTGCTGCGCCAATTCGGAGTCTCGGTCCGGCAGCGGCGCAGCGGCGCGGACCGCATTCCGGCGCCGCTGCGGGCGCTGGGGGTGACGGTCCGCGAGTACGAGGTCTTCCAGCTGCTGGCGGAACGTTTGAGCAACAAGGCCATCGCGGGCCGTCTCTACATCTCGCCGAGGACGGTCGAGAAGCATGTGGCGGCCCTGCTGACGAAGACCGCGCGGCAGGACCGCGAGGCGCTGTGCGACCTGTCCGCGTCGGACCCGGCGGGGCAGAAGCACTGACCCAAGGGTGCTTGGATGTCTCCCATGTTGAGTTCCGCGAAATCCGCTGCCGCGCTCCGGACAGCCGCACGTGTCTCCGCCGAATCGCTTCTGGTGCTGTTGATGGCCGCGGTGACGCTGTGGCTCGTGGGCCGTATGTGGTCCATAGTGTGGCCGCTGATCGCGGCCCTGTTCCTCACCACCCTCACCTGGCCGCCGGCCCGGTTCCTGCGGCGGCACGGCTGGCCCCCGGCCCTCGCCGCGGCGACGGTGACCGTGCTCTTCCTCCTGTCCGTCGCGGGCATCGTCGCGCTGATCGCCGTACCCATGGCGTCCCAGTCCGGTGAACTCGGCGACGGAGTCGTCGACGGCATCCAGTGGTTGCGCGAGTGGGCGGCCGGACCTCCGCTGAACATCAACGACACCCAGATCACCGGAGCACTCGACACCGCCGTCGCCCGCCTCCAGGACAGCATCGGCAGCATGGTCACCGCGCTCGCGACGGGGCTCGGCACCGTCTTCAACGGCGTGGTCACCGCGTTCCTCGCGCTCTTCCTGATGTTCTTCTTCCTCAAGGACGGGCCGCGTTTCCTGCCGTGGCTCACGCGCCAGCTCCCCGGCCGGCTCGCCACCGACATCCCGGTCGTCGCCGAGCGCAGCTGGGACACCCTCGGCGCGTTCGTCCGCTCGCAGGCGTTCGTCGGCCTGATCGACGCCGTCCTCATCGGCCTGGGGCTGTGGATCCTCGACGTGCCCCTGGTCCTTCCGCTGGCCGTCCTGACGTTCGTCTCCGCGTTCGTACCGATCATCGGCGCCCTGTTCGCGGGTCTGGTCGCGGTCCTCATCGCCCTCGTGTCGAACGGTCCGACCGACGCGCTGATCGTGCTCGCGCTCATCGTGGTCGTCCAGCAGTTGGAGGGCAACGTCTTCCAGCCCATGATCCAGAGCCGCGGTCTGGGCCTGCACGCGGCGGTCATCCTGCTGGCCGTCACGCTCGGCGGCAGCACGGCCGGCATCGTGGGCAGCCTGCTCGCCGTCCCCGTGGCCGCGCTGATCGCCGTGGTCTGGAACTACGTACGCTCCCAGCTCGAAGACCCCCGCCGGGAGACGGACCCCGACGCTCCGCCGGCGGACGGGCCGACCGCCGACGAACCGCCCGCCGGCGCTCCCCTCGGCACGGCCGCGACCGCCTAGGGCCTATCCGACCCTGATCCGTCGGACAGGCCCCAGTACGGCCCTTCGACGTGCGCGTCACCAGCCGCTGGTGAACCATTGAAGGAGGTCGTGCCCGCGGCAACGGGGTGCGGGGGAAGGCAGGCACGGGCTCCGGACTCCAGGTGTGGCAAGCCTCCAGAGGTGGCGAGCGTGGACGTCTTCGATGCCGTCGTCGTCGGATCGGGTTTCGGCGGATCCGTGACCGCCTTCCGTCTGGCCGAGGCGCGGAAGAGCGTCTGCGTGCTGGAGAGGGGAAAGCCGTACCCGCCGGGCTCCTTTCCCCGCAGCCCCCACGAGGCGGCGAAGAACTTCTGGGACCCGGACTCCCGGCTGTTCGGGATGTACGACATGTGGAGCTTCTCGAAGCTCGACGCGCTGGTGTGCAGCGGTCTCGGCGGGGGCTCGCTGATCTACGCCAACGTGCTGATCCGCAAGCCGGAGAGCTGGTTCGTCCACGAGTCGTTCGACGGCGGTTACGAGCACTGGCCCGTCACCCGCACGGACCTCGAACCGCACTACCAGCTCGTCGAGGACATGCTCGGCGCGCAGCGGTATCCCGTCCATGTGACGCCCTACAAGGACACTCCCAAGACCCTCGCCATGGAAGAGGCGGCGGCGCAGCTGGGTCTCGACTGGGAACTGCCGAAGCTGGCCGTCTCGTTCGGGAACCCCGCGGCGCCCGGCGTACCCATCGAGGGCGGCGAGGACAACTACCATCGGAGCCCGCGCTACACGTGCAGGCTCGTCGGTGAATGCGACCTGGGCTGCAACTTCGGCAGCAAGAACAGCCTCGACTTCACCTACCTCAGCGCCGCCGAGCAGCTCGGGGCGGACATCCGGCCCCACTGCGAGGTCTTCTCGTTCGAACCGGTGCCGGAGGGCTTCCTGGTCTCCTACATCAGGCACGTCGCCGCCGCCGACGGGGATCCGTTCGCCCCTCCCCAGCGGCACACCGTCAGGGCCAGGAGGCTGATCCTCTCCGCCGGCACCCTCGGCACCACCTATCTTCTGCTGCGGAACCGGAGTGCCTTCCCCGGGCTCAGTCCGGCGCTGGGTACGCACTTCTCGGGGAACGGCGACTTCCTCGGCCTGGTGCTCAAGGCACGGCTGAGGCGTCGGGAGCTGCCCGGTGAAGCGGAGTCGCACCTCCTCAGGCCCAGTTTCGGCCCGGTCATCACGAGTGCGATGCGCGTGGAACGCGAGGAGAACGCCGAGAACGCCGAGAACGCCGAGACCAGGGACGCCGCCCGGGGTGCCTACATCGAGGACGCCGGCTACCCGGAGTTCCTGAACTGGCTCGTCGAGCACAACGTCCTCACCATGTCGACCAGGGTCGGGAGGTTCCTGCTCCGGCGAGGCTGGGCGCAGTTGACGGGGACCGCCCGGAGCCGGGTGGGACGGCAGCTCGGTGACGCCATGGGCAAGGGGCTGTTCACCGCGACGTCCCTGCCGCTGCTCGGCATGGGAAGAGACGTCCCCAACGGCCGCATGTTCCTCCGGGAGGGGCACCTCGACCTCGACTGGGACCTGGCCGCCTCCGACCCGTACTTCCGGCAGATGAACGACACCATGCGGCGCGTATCCCGCAGCGTCGGCGGACGCTACGTCTCGAACCCCCTGTGGTGGCTCAACCGCCTCATCACCGTGCATCCACTGGGCGGCGCGCCGATGGGACGCCATGTGCAGGAGGGGGTGGTGGACTCCTTCGGGCGCGTGTACGGGTATCCGGGTCTGTCGATCGCCGACGGCTCGATGATGCCCGGCCCCGTCGGCCCGAACCCCTCGCTCACCATCGCGGCACTGGCCGACCGGTCGGCCGTCCGCATCATCGAAGACGATTCCGGGAACTCCACGGAGCCCTCATGACGACCGGCCAGGGCGGCGAGCGCCGCGGCGACTCCCCGCGCAGATCCCTCATCCTCGCCGGCGGCGGCCTGAAGGTGGCCTTCCAGGCGGGAGTCCTCCAAGTCCTGCTCGACGAGGCCGAGTTGCGGTTCGACCATGTCGACGGAGCGAGCGGCGGCATCTTCAACCTCGCGATGTACTGCCAGGGGATGTCCGGGCGCGAGATCGCGGACAACTGGCGCACCCTCTCGCCCTTGAAGGGCGTCACCCCGAACTGGCGCGAACTGCCGAAGGGACCGTACGCCCGTTCGCTCTTCACGCTCGACGGCTACCGGCGCCACGTCTTCCCGGGCTGGGGACTGGACTGGGACCGGATCCGGGCCACCGACCGCGAAGCCACCTTCAACCTCTACGACTTCAGCTCCAACGAGCTGGAGGCGGTGACCCCGGACCGGATGGACGAGGACCGCTTCTGCGCCGGGGTGGCGCTGCCCATGTGGTTCCCTCCCGTGGTGATCGACGGGCGGACGTACATCGACCCGGTCTACCTCACGGACGGAAACGTCGAGGAGGCGATCCGGCGCGGGTGCGACGAGCTGTGGATCATCTGGACGGTCAGCCGGCGGCACCGCTGGCGCGACGGGTTCGTGGCCAACTACTTCCACATCATCGAGACCACGGCCAACGGGCAGTTGAAGCACTGGCTGCGCCGGATCGAGGTCAGCAACGCGGCCATCCGCGCGGGAGGGCACGGGGAGTTCGGGAGGCTCATCGAGGTCCGGCTCCTCAGCGCCGAGGTCCCGTTGAACTACCTCGTCAACTTCAGCCGGGACCGCTTCGCCCAAGCCGTGGAACTCGGAGTCCGGCGCGCCCGTGACTGGTGCACCGCCCAGGACATTCCCTGGCGGGCCGGTGCTCCTCCGGACCGCGCCGACCCCACCCGTATCCGCTTCACCGAACGCATGGTCGGACGCGTCACGTTCGGCGAGCACGACATCCAGGAGATCCCCGCGCCGGAGCGCGGAGCCACCGCCGACCTGGCGCTGCACGTGACCGTCGACATCCAGGGGGTGGACCGCTTCCTCGCCAGCCCGGAGCACGAGGCCGCCATCCGGGGAGAGATCGTCTGCCAGGCACTGGGCGGACGACTCCCGGTCGAGCGAGGAACGTTCCAGTTGTTCGTGGAGCGGTCCGACCCGCAGCACCTCCGGATGAACTACCGCCTGCACTTCACCGACCGGGCCGGCCATCCGCTCACCCTCAGCGGGCACAAGGACGTCGACGAGGACTCCCGCCGGGGAGTCTGGCAGGACACGTCCGTCCTCCACACCCGCGTTCTCCGCGGCCACATCGGCTCCGAAGAGGAGCCCGAAGCCCAGGTGGTGGCCTCCGGAGCCGTACGCATCCGCCCTGCCGACTTCCTGAAGCAGCTCACCACCTTCCGGGTCGAAGCGCCGACGCTCCCCGGCAGGGTGACCACGCTGGGGCGCTTCGGGCAGTTCTTCGCCGGCAAGCTGTGGGACGTGTACGCGCAGAACGTCCTGCCCTGGTCACCTCTGTGAGCGAGGAGGCGTCGTGGATCTCCGTGAGTTGCGCGGGCACGCGCCGGAGCTGCTGTTCACCCCACGGGAGCCGGTGCGCTGGCTGGCGCCGACGGAACTGGCGCGTACGGCGGTCAAGGTCGGGCTGGCCGCCGTGTTCGCCGACTACGCGGACAAGCGCGAGATGCAGGGCGCGCTCCCGGCCGGGCTCCTGCACGCGCCGCTGGCGCGTCCCGACGCCGAGGAGGTCTGGATCGACTTCGCCGCCGACCTCGGCGACGGATTCGAGGCGACGTCCTCGGTGGCGAACGCGCTGGCGGCCGACCGGCTCACCGTCGCCGAGGGCGTGTCGTGCCCGCGGGGCTCGCTGCTCGTCCTCGGCGGCGACCAGGTGTATCCGGTGGCGTCGACGACCGCGTACGAGGACCGGATGAAGGGGCCCTACCGCGCCGCGCTCCCGTCGGCGCCGGACCGTCCGCTCATGGTGGTGCTGCCGGGCAACCACGACTGGTACGACGGACTCACCGCGTTCCTGAGGATGTTCGCCCAGGGAAGGCCCATCGGCGGCTGGGAGACCCGGCAGACCCGGAGCTACTTCGCGGTGCGGCTGCCGCACCGCTGGTGGCTCGTCGGTCTGGACAGCCAGCTCGGCTCCTACGTCGACGATCCGCAGCGGCGCTACTTCGAGACCTATCTCTCACCGCGGCTGCTGCCGGGCGACAGCGTGATCGTCTGTTCCGCCGCGCCCACCTGGGTCAGGAGCCACGAGGAGCGCGACGCCTTCAACACCCTCCACTGGTTCGACCGGAAGATCATCCGGACGCGGCCCGACCCCGAGACCGGGCTGCCCGAGGAGACGGGCGCGTCGATCCGGCTCTGGCTGACCGGCGACAAGCACCACTACGCCCGCTACGCGGAACGGCTCCCCGAGGATCCGTCCGGCTCCGGCGAGGCACTGCCTCCGGACCCCCGGCGGCGCCAGCTGGTGACGTGCGGACTGGGCGGCGCGTTCCTGGCCGCCACGCACAGGCTCCCGAAGACGCTGCCGCTGCCGCCGGCCACCTCGCGGATGCGGGACAGGGACGACCCGCCGCCGGTGTTCGAGCTCGCCCCGGACACGTACCCCGACGCCAAGAGGTCCCGCGCGCTCTCCGGCGCCGTCGCCAGGCCGTGGTCGCCGCACTGGCTCCCCCGGCGCAACCCCGGCTTCGCCGTGCTGGCCGGGGTGGTGCAGCTGCTGCTCGTCCTGCTGGCGAGCGGTGCGTTCGCGCTGGCCAAGGGCGGGCACCATCCGCTCGACACCGTGCGGAGAGCGGGCATCGACGACGTCCTCGGGCTGCTCGGCATGAGCGCCGTCCTCTTCGTCCTGCCGTTCGTGATCGGCGGCGGAAGGCGACTGGTGCGCGCGGGGCAGCCCAGGCGGCGGTCCGCCCTCGTCGCCGCGTTCCTCCAGCTGGCGGTCGGCGTGGGGGTCCTCGCCGCCGTCGTCGCCGTGGCCAGTGCCCTGCCCCAGTCCTGGCACGGGTTCTGGGCGCTGCTGATCGCGCTCGCCGTCGCCGCGGTGACGGGCGCCTTCTTCGGCTCCCTGGTCTTCGCCCTGTGGGTGCGGTGGACCGACCAGGGCCTTGTCGCCGAATGGCAGATGTCCGGGCAGTCGATCGACGACAGCACGGGATTCGTCCGGATGCACATCGCCCCGGACGGCTCGCTCACCCTCTACGCCCTGGCGCTCGATGCCACCTGCCGGGACTGGGACGTCAGGGAGGTCCCGGACGAGCCGACCGCGTGGCACCGGCCGGTGCCCATGACGTCGCCGACCGTACGGCTCGTCGAGGAGCCCGTGGTGATCGCGCCGCACGGGGCGCCGACGGTTCCGGACGATCCGCCCGGTCCCCCCGGTCCTCCCACCGGATGACAGCGGCGCCGCGTGTCCGGGCGTCGCGGCGGTCACCACGTGTGCAGGGACAAGCACGGGAATCCGGATCCGGGAGCGGCGGCGGAGGGGCAGTCGGCTCGGCACGGGTGGCACGTCGGGGCGGGCCTTGGGACTATTTTCCCGGAGGTCAGCCATGGCTCCTGACGTGCACCAGTCCCCACCGGACGGCTCCCCGGACGGCTCCCCGGGCCGTGAGGAGGCCGAGAGCGCCGAGCCGGCGGCCGCCTCCGGGAAGCGCCGCTGGTCGCCCCGGCTCACGCTCCCCGGCTGCTGGGGGGCGCTTCTCTTCGCCTGCCTCTCCTTCACCCCGTCCCTGCTGCCTCGCGGCGGGGTGCTCCAGGGGCTGATCTGCGGTATCACCGCGGCCATCGGCTACGGGATCGGCCTGATCGCGGCCTACGTGTGGCGTGCGTTCGCCGACCGGGAGGCGCGAGCCGCGTCGCGCCGGTCATGGCGTGTGCTCCTCGTCTGCACGATCGTGCTGTTCGGCCTGGCCTTCGGGTTCGGCCAGTACTGGCAGCACGAGATCCGCCGGCTCATGGGGGTCACCGACTACAACGTCCTCACCACCATCGCCTGCCCCTTCGTGGCCGCGCTCGTCTTCTGGCTCCTGCTCCTCGCGGGCCGGGGACTGCGGCGCCTGTACCGGTGGCTCGCCCGTCACCTCCGGCGCTGGATCGGCCCGCGCGCGGCCGCGGTGGTCGGCTGGGTCGTGGTGGCCGCCCTGGCGTGGTCCGTCATCAGCGGCGTCCTGCTGGCCGGCTTCGTGAACGCGACCAACGAGGCGTTCTCACTGCGTGACACGGAGACGCCGGAAGGCGTGCACCAGCCCTCCTCCGCCCTGCGCTCCGGCGGGCCCGGCTCGCTGGTGCCGTGGGACACGCTCGGCTACCAGGGCCGGGCCTTCACCGGCACCGGCCCGACGGCCACGGAGATCGGCGCCTTCACCCACCGCCCCGCGCAGGAGCCCGTACGGGCGTACGCCGGACTCGCGACCGCCGACGACACGGAGGCCCGCGCCGAGCGGGCCGTCGCGGACCTCCGGCGGGCCGGGGGCTTCGAGCGCGCGAACCTGCTCGTCATGACGACCACGGGCAGCGGCTGGGTCGACCCCGCCGCCGTGGACTCGTTCGAGTACCTCGGCGACGGCGACGTCGCCACCGTGGCGCTGCAGTACTCGTACCTTCCGTCGTGGCTCTCCTACCTGGTGGACCAGTCCAAGGCGCGCGAGGCCGGACGGGAGCTCTTCGACGCGGTCTACGACGTCTGGTCCAAGCTGCCCCAGGACCAGCGCCCGCGTCTGTTCGTCGCCGGCGAGAGCCTGGGGTCGTTCGGCGGCGAGACGGCCTTCAGCGGCGAGTACGACCTGCGCAACCGCACCGCCGGCACCCTGTTCGCCGGTCCGCCGAACTTCAACACCCTGTTCCGCGAGTTCAGCGACCACCGGGACCCGGGAAGCCCCGAGATCGAGCCCGTCTACCAGCAGGGGCGGACCGTACGGTTCACCGACGACCCGACGACCGGGATCACCCCGGAGGGCGCGCCGTGGGACGGCACGCGGGTGCTGTACCTCATGCACCCGTCCGACCCGATCGTCTGGTGGAGCCCGTCGCTGGCTCTCTCCGAGCCCGACTGGATCGGCGAGGCGCCCGGCGGCGACGTGCTGGAGGGGATGTTCTGGATCCCCTTCGTGACCTTCTGGCAGGTCACTGCGGACCTGCCGTTCTCCACGGGTGTGCCGGACGGCCACGGCCACACGTACAAGGCCGCGTACGTCGACGGCTGGAACGCCGTCATGCGGACCTCGGGCTTCACGCCGCAGGACCTGGACCGGCTGCGGGACATCATCCAGCCGCCGGAGAAGTGAAGCCCCTCGGGCTCAGCGCAGCAGGAAGCCGGTGAGGTAGCCGAAGGCGTTGACCGCCCAGTGCAGCCCCATGGGGGCCAGCAGGCTGCCGCTGCGGCGTCGCAGTTCGCAGAAGAGGACGCCCGAGGCGGCCGTGAACAGCACGGCGCCCGCGACCGCGAGGACGGAGCCGAGCGCGGAGTCTCCCAGGACCGAGGTCAGCGCGGGTTTCGCGGTCGCCAGGTGCAGGGACGGCAGTACGTGCCACAGTCCGAACAGCACGCTCGACACGGCGGTCGCCCAGACGGGCCCACGGGCCCGGCGCACCAGCCCGTAGAGCACCCCCCGGAAGGCGATCTCCTCCACCAGGACGGTACCAACGGGGACCACCACGAGGACGCGCGCCGCCAGCTCGCTCCCCGTCATCCCGTCGTACCGCCGGTCCTCGAACAGCGAGCGGGTGTCCGGCAGCAGCGCGCCGGCGGCGTAGACGAGTCCGACGAGGCCGATCAGGACAAGCCCCCACCGCGCGCCGCGGGCCAGTGTCCCGCGTCCCAGCCCCGCGTCCGCCAGGGTGCCCCCCGCCCAGCGGAGCACACCGAGCAGCAGGGCGCTGACCGCGACGGCCGCCATCAGGCGGAGGGGGCCGGTCCAGCGGTGCAGCAGCAGATTCGCCGCGGCGAGAACGACGACCGAGAGAACGACGGCCTGCCCCGTGCCGATCGGCCCGCGCCGCCGGCTGTGCTCCCGTGCCTCCCCGCCAGGGTGCCTTCGCACCGTGGGCGGCTCGGCATCGTCCGGATCGCGGCAGGGCACTGGAGTGGTTCCGTCCTTGGCCTTTGCACCAGCGGGTCGTCTCGCCCCTCCACAGATCCACGTTACCGACGGCCCGCCCCGGGCGCCCGGCCGGCGGCGCCGCCCGGGAGCGCCCGTCCGGGGCGACGCGGGCCCTCGCCTTCACCTGTCGTGCCGGAGTGAGTCCCTGATGCCTTCGGCCCGGTGTCGAGCGCTCGTCACCTTCTGACGGATCCTGGCTCGCACCTGGTCCGTCTTGCCTTCGGCCTCAAGGCGCTCGTGGCCGGTGATCTTTCCGGCGATCTCCTTGAACCTGCCCTTGGCCTTGTCCATGGCGCCACTCATGCCCGTGGTCCCTCCGTCGGATCGGTTCCCACCTTCCACGCTAGGTTTGGGCGCCCCGAGGCGCTCGTCGGCGCCGAGCCTCCGCCGCCGCCGGCGGGAGTTTGTCCGTGAACTCTCCCGGAATTGTCCGTGATCGGTAACGGACGCATCCTCCGGCTGCCGAGCGTCGTCCTGACACGTGGTCGCATCGCGATCAGGGCCGGTGGGGAAGCGCGGAAGAGTGGGGGCGGACATGGCACGGCACGGTGGCGGGCGGAGCTGGTACGGCAAGCTGGTCGGGGCGGCTCTGGGGGTGACGGTGCTGGCCGCCGGTGCCTCGGTGTGGACGGCGCAGGCCGGTCCCACGAGCGACGCGCCGCCGAAGGCGAGCAAGCCGGCCGCGCCGCGCAGTGTCGTCAAGCCGGTCTCGGTGACCATCGCGCACGCCTCGGAGGCCGGCGCGCGGGGCGTCAACCTGACCATCGACGACGGCCCCGACCCCGTGTGGACGCCTCAGGTACTCGACGTCCTCCGGGAGTACGGGGTGAAGGCCACGTTCTGCATGGTGGGGACGCAGGCGCAGGCCCACCCCGACCTCGTCAAGAAGGTCGTCGCGGCCGGACACCGGCTGTGCAACCACTCCGTCTCGCACGACACCGCCATGGACAAGGCCTCCGAGGCCTACCAGAAGCAGCAGATCCTCGACGCCGAACGCATGATCACCAAGGCGTCCGGAGGAGTACGCCCCGTCTACTACCGGGCACCCGGCGGAGCGTTCACCCCCTACAGCCGCAGCGTCGCCGCCTCGCGCGGCATGCGCCCGCTCGGCTGGAACGTCGACACCAAGGACTTCGAACGCCCCGGCGCCGGCGCCATCGTCGCCACGGTCGAACGCGAGCTCCCCAACGGGCCGACACTCCTCTTCCACGACGCCGGCGGTGACCGCTCCCAGACCGTCGAGGCCCTCCGCCGGCTCCTGCCCCTGCTCAAGGAGCAGGGCCGCACCTACGGCTACCCCGTCCGCTGAACCCCCTGCGGCCTCAGCCGACGGTGTCGAGGAGCAGCCTCGCCGCCCGCATCGCCCCGTCGGTGCGGACCGTGCCGGCCACGGTCTTCGCGCGGCCGCCGGTCTCCGGGTCCAGGGCGGTCGCGAGCGCGGTCGACAGGGACTCGGCGGTGGGAACCGGGCCGTCGTGGGCCACGCCGATGCCCAGCTCGGCCACCCGGGCGGCCCAGTACGGCTGGTCCGCCAGTTGGGGCACCACCACCTGCGGAGCGCCGGCCCCCGCGGCCGTCGTCGTCGTACCCGCACCGCCGTGGTGCACGACGGCGGCCACGCGTCCGAACAACTTCTGATGGTTGACCTCGCCGACGGCGAAGCAGTCGTCCCGGTCGTCGATGAGGCCCAGTTCCGCCCAGCCGCGCCCGACGAGCACCCGGCGGCCCTTCGAGCGGACCGCCTCGATGGCCGCCCGGGCCGTTTCCTCACCCGCGCGCACGGCCATACTGCCGAACCCCACGTACACGGGCGGCGCGCCGGCCTCCAGGAAGGCCACCAGATCCGCCGGGAGCGGCCGCTCGTCGGGCAGCACCCACGCGCCGGTCTGGACGACGTCGAGGTCCGGCGTCTCCCGCCACGGGTCGAGGACGGGGTCCGTCGCCAGCCACGGCCGGTCGCCGAAGGCGTAGTCGCGGACGCTGTCCACCGGGGGCAGGCCGATCGACGCCCGGCTGGTGTTCAGCGCCTCGGCGAACAGCGCGTCGATGCTCTCGGCGTCCAGCTCCCACAGTGCCCGGTTGTCGGTCACCTCCGGCGGGAAGGGCCGCCCGGGGTATGCCATCGGCGGGCGGTGCGGCGAAGGCAGGGTCAGCTGCTGGAAGATCGCGGACACGTAGCCGATGCCCAGCTTCTCGGCCACCGACCGCGCACCGGCGATGGCCGGCATCGCGCCCGTCGCCACCAGTACGTCGCACCCCTCTGCCGCGGCCGGCATCACCTGGAACTGGCCGGCGATCAGTTCCGCGGCGCGCTGCGGCAGATTGTGCCTCGACGGCGGCGGAGCCCCGGTCGTCAGCGCGCGTGCCGACTGCCCGACACCCACCACGGACACGCCGGCCCCGGCCAGCCGCTCCGCGAAGTCCTCGTCCGGCGGCGCGCACACCCGCACCTCGGCGCCGAGTTCCCGCAACCGCACCGCGAGCCCCACCAGCGGTTCGACGTCCCCGCGCGACCCGTACGTCGACAACAGCACACGCATGTCGCACATCTCCTGTCTCTGTGACTTCTCTGACTTCTGTACTTCTGTGGCTTCTACGGATCAGGTCGTGGGCACGTCGAGCTGGAACTCCCGCGTGCGCCGGTAGGAGCGGAACCCCAGGCGGTGGTTGACCGCCAGCATGTGGACGTTGTCGTCGGCGTTGTCCGTCTCGACCTCGACGACGCCGGGGTGCTCGGCGCGCAGCCGGCGCACCATGGCCGCCTTGACCCACAGCCCGAGGCCGTGGCCGCGGTGCGCGGGCACGACTGCCGTGTCGTACTGCTGTGCCCGGGGCGCGGTGCCCCGGGGGATCAGGATCTCGGTGTAGCCGGCCACGGCGCCGTCGTCGTGGACCGCTGCGACGGTCAGCAGGGTGTCCCCGCGGCCGGCGACCACCTGGCCCATGGCGCGGACGCGGTCGGCGTCCCAGGCCACACTGCCGTAGTCCAGGTCTCCGACGGGCATGTCGTTCATCGCGTTCTTGGCCGCGGCGAAGACGCCGGCGAGGTCGTCGGGGACCGTTCCGGTCCAGCCGGTCAGTCGGTAGCCGGGGTGCTCGGCAGCGGCTGTCCGCAGGAGGTCGGACCCGTTCAGCTCGCCGAGGCGCAGGATGAGGTGGTCCAGGGTGAGTGCCCGCCGGAAGCCGTGGCGTTCGCTGAACGCCTCGCCGGGGCTGTCGGCCGGGGCTTCGGCGATCAGGCTGCGCCGGTTCTCGGTGCGGCAGGCCGCCACGACCGCCGACAGGAGGAGGGATCCGGTTCCCCGGCGGCGGTGTGCGGGGTCGACGTGGAGTTCCAGTTCGGCGAGGTGCTCCTGGCCCGGGGAGGTGAACACCCGCAGGCCGGCGACTCCGACCGGGGCGCCGTCCGCACCGGTGGCCAGCCAGGTCAGCCGGTGGCTGCCCAGGGCGGGCTTGGTGAGCTGGGCGTGGATCTGTCCGGGGTCGGGGGTCGGTACTCCGGGCAGGTCGTGGGCCGTCGAGGCCACGAGGACCCGGTGCCAGGCGGCGGCCTCGGCGGCCGAGACGCTCCGGAGCGGATGGACGTGTACGGATGTGGGCAAGGTGATGGCCTTCGTGGTCGAGTCGGTCGGACTTCGTTCGTGCTTCGTTCGTACTTCGGTCGTACTTCGGGCCAGCGTGAGGGCGTGCTCCCGTCGGCCGGGGCTCCGGGACGAGGGGGCGCGCGCTTTCAGTCGGTGTGGCGCACGAGCGGCCAGTCGATGTCGACACGGGCTGCCGTGGCAAGGTAGTTGGTGAACACGTTGAGCGCGACATGGGCGACGACCTCGACGATCTGCCCGTCGGACAGACCGGCGCGCCGGGCGGCGGCCAGCTGCTCGTCGGTGACCGTTCCGCGGTCACCGACCACCACGGCGGCCAGGTCCAGGACGGCGGCCGCCCATGGGTCGTCGGACCGGCCCCGGCGCGCGCGCGTGGCCTCGGCCGCGGTCAGCCCGGCCGTCTTCGTCCCGCGGAACGCGTGGACGGACAGGCAGTAGTCGGACCCGTTCTCCTGCGCCACCAGCAACGCGATGCTCTCCCGCACCTCCGCAGACAGGGTTCCCTCGGCGCTCAGGGTGGTGACGACGCCCAGGTACCCCTTCAGTACGGCCGGGCTGTTGGCCATCACCCTGGCCAGGTTGGGGACGACTCCCAGGGCCTGGTGCGTGGCGGTGAAGAGCGCTGCGGCTTCATCGGTGGTGGTCTCCGGTTCGACGGCGTGGAGGGGCATGCCGGTAACCCTGCCGGTTGATCTTGATACATTCCCGATGCTTCTTCGATGCACGCACTGGTGACCCCTGGAGTGACGGCATGCGGTTCACGATCCTCGGCCCGGTGGAGGCCGTGGCTCCCGGCTCGGACGTGCCCGGTCTGGCACCCCGCCATCGCGCCGTGCTCGCCTATCTGTTGCTGCACGCCGGGATCACGATCAGCACGGATCGCCTGATCGACGCGATGTGGGGGCCGCTGCCGCCGGATTCCGCCCGGGCGCAGATCCAGACCACGATCGCCGCGGTCCGACGGATGCTGCGCGCTTCGGACGCCGACGGGATGCTGGCCACACGGCCGGCCGGGTACGTGATCACGCCCGGGCCGGGACAACTCGATCTGGACGAGTTCACCAGCCTGATGGCCAAGGCGCCGGCCGGCTCCGACGACCCCGGGGGCACCGCGGAGCAGATACGTGCCGCGCTGGCGCTGTGGCGGGGAGAGCCGCTGGCCGGCATCACCGCCCCCTACGTCGAGAGCGCCAGAGCACGTCTGAACGGGCAGCTGCTGACCGCCGTCGAGCGTCTGGCCGAGCTGGAACTGGCCCGGGGGCGGCACGACGACCTCATCGAGGAGCTGTCCGTCCACGCGGCGGCGAACCCCCTGCGGGAACGGCTCTGCTGCCAGCTGATGCTCGCCCTGCACCGCGCGGGACGCCAGACCGACGCGCTGGAGGTGGCACGTACCTTCCGGGCGACCCTGGCCGAAGAGCAGGGCCTTGACCCCGGCCATGCGTTCGGCAAGCTCGAACAGGACATCCTGCGGGACGCTCCCGATCTGCGGCCGCCGGCCACCGCGCCGTCGAAGCCGCAGGCGATCAGCTTCCTGCCCTACGACGTCCCGGACTTCACCGGACGCGAAGGCGAGCTCGACGGGCTGATCCGTCTGTGGTCGGGCAGCAACGGCGGCGTCGTGACGATCTCGGCGATCGACGGGATGGCCGGTGTCGGCAAGACGACGCTCGCGGTCCACGCGGGGCACCGCCTCGCGGAGCACTTCCCGGACGGACAGCTCTTCGTCGACCTGCAGGCACACACCGCCGGCCAGTCGCCGCTCGACGCGGGTGCCGCGCTCGAAATCCTTCTGGGCCAACTCGGCGTACCCGCCCAGCAGATACCCGCGTCGGTCGCGGATCGCGCCGCGCTGTGGCGGTCCGAGCTCTCGGGCCGTCGCGTGCTGGCCGTACTGGACAACGCCCTCGGCACCGACCAGGTGCGCCCGTTGCTGCCCGGCGGCTCCCGCGCCCTCGTCCTGGTCACCAGCCGTCGCCGGCTGACCGACCTGGACGGGGCACAGGCCCTGTCCTTGGACGTGCTGCCCGCCGCGGACGCCGTGGAGTTGTTCACGGCGATCGTCGGCGAGCGGGCGTCCGCCGAGCCCCTGGCCGTCCTCGACGTCCTGCAGTTGTGCGGATTCCTGCCGCTGGCCGTCCGTATCGCCGCCGCCCGCCTGCACCACCGGCCCCGCTGGACCGTCGCGTACCTGGCCGACCGGCTCCGCGACCAGCGCCGCAGACTCTCCGAGCTGGCCACCTCGGAGCGAGGGGTGGCAGCGGCGTTCACACTGTCCTACGAACAGCTGACTCCGGATCAGCAGCGCATGTTCCGGCTCCTGGGGCTCCAGCCGGGCCGCGACATCGGCCCCGAGGCGGCGTCCGCGCTCGCCGCCCTCCCGCTCGACCAGGCCGAGACGCTCCTGGAAGACCTCCTGGACGCGCACGTCCTGACCCAGCATCAGCTCGGCCGCTACACCTTCCACGACCTGCTGCGCGAGCACGCCCTCGCCACCGCGGCCGCCCAGGAGGCCCCCGACGCCCGTCGCGAGGCCCTCGGCCGGCTGTTCCACCACTATCTCCACACCGCGAGCGCGGCCGTCGACCACCTCTACCCCGAGGGCAGGAACCGCAGGCCGCGCATCCCCGCGCCGGACACCCCGGCTCCGGCCCCGCCCCCGCAGGACGAGGCCGAGGCCATCGCCTGGCTGGACGGCGAGCGCGCGAACCTCATGGCGTCCGGGCAGTACGCGGCCCAGCACGACTGGCGCCCGCACACCGGCCAACTGGCCGCCACCCTGCACCGCTACCTGCTGGGCCACGCCCACCAGGCCGACGCGATGGCCCTCCACGGCCTGGCACTCCAAGCCGGCCGCCGAAGCGGCGACAGGGCAGCCGAGGCACGCACGCTCCTCGATCTCGGTGAGGTGCACTTCTGGTGGCACGGCGCCTACGAGCAGGCGGCCGAGCACTACCGGCAGGCCCTGGACCTCGCGCGCGGGATCGACGACCGGGGAGCCGAGGCCCGCGCACTGCAGAACCTCGGGACCCTCACCACGCGGCGGCGGGAGTACGACCAGGCCCACGACCACTGCGCGCAGGCTCTCGTGCTCTTCCGCGAGCTCGGCGACCGCGGCGGCGAAGCCAGATGCCTGACCGACCTCGGCATCGTCCACGAACGCCGAGGACGGTACGAGGACGCCCACGAGCATCACCGGCAGGCGCTGCACGTGTACCGAGAGACGGGATCCCGCATCGGCGAGACCATCGTGCTGAACAACATCGGGCTGCTGTTCCAACGACAGGGCCGCCACGACGAGGCCCGGCGGCAGCACCTCGACGCCCTGGAGCTGAGCCGCCGCTTCGACTTCCCCGGGGACGAGGCCGAGTCGCTCAACGCCCTCGCGGAGGCCGCCCGGTCCCTGGGCGACCTCGACCGGGCGGTGACCGAACACGACGCCGCGCTGACCCTCGCGCGCGAGGTCGGCTACCGCCCCGAGCAGGCCCGCGCCCATCACGGCCTGGCACACCTCCACCGCGACCTCGGCCGCACCGATCTCGCCCACGACCACGCCCGGCAGGCCCTCGACCTCTACACCGCCCTCGCCGTCCCCGAGGCCGACGAGATCCGCACCTTCCTCACCGGGCTGCCGCCGACCGCCTGAGCAAGCACATCATTCCGACGGAGGAAGGGGTCAGGACGACGTCCCGACCCCGCTACGGGCCAGCGCGAACACCCCGAAAACGATCAGTGCGACGCCGGCCGCCTGGGGCAGCAGCCACCAGCCCGTCCGTACGTGCTCCTCGTACAGCAGGACGCCCAGGCTCAGGCTCACGGTGGCGTCGCCGAGGGTCAGGGCGGGCTGCGAGGCGACGAGCGGACCGCCCTGCATGGCGTGTTCGAGCAGCAGGACGGCCGCGATGCCCGCCGCGCAGAAGGCGTAGGTCTGCCAGGCCGTCAGGAAGGCGCCGATGCCGCCGTCGGCGAGAAGGTGCATGGACGTCTTCATGAGGGCGGCGGTGAGCGCGTAACAGATCGCCGTCGCGGCGCCGAGACAGCCGGCCCTCGCGCGGCCCGGCGGTCTGCGCAGACCGGTGGCGGCGAGCGCCACCACGACGGCAGCACAGACCACCAGCGCGGGAACCCAGCGGTCCAGTTCCACATGGGTGCGGTTGCCGGTGGGCGAGGCGGCCACGAGCGCCACCCCGAGTCCGGCCACGACCGCCGCCACGGCCGCCCAGAGCCGGGCGGGCAGCCGTTCGCGCGTCAGGAGGGAGGCGATCAGCAGGGCGAGGGGCAGTTCGAGGACGAACAGGGGCTGCACGAGGGCCAGCGGCCCGGTCGCGAGGGCCGCCGCCTGCCCGACGCCGGCGGCGATGACGGCGAGGATGCCGGCCAGCCACAGGGGGCGGTGCAGCAGGTCGAGGATCAGTCCGGGCCGGAAGGAGTCGGACTGCGGGACGGTGAGCGCGGCACGCCGCTGGAGCACCGTGGCCAGCGCGTTGCTCAGCGCGGCGAACAGCGAGAAGAGGACCGGCAGGACGACGCCCATGGGTCGATCCTGACCGGGACGTCGGCGGCCCGTGGGGACGACACCGGGGGCGCCCGTACGGAGGACCCGGTCGGGTCAATGCCGTAGCGGGTGAACCCGAGTCCGCACGTCACCTGACGTGAACCACTCCCTGCCCCGTTCAGGCGATCGCCGTACCCGAGAGCACCCCTGCCACCCCCACCGCCACCACGTCGGCCCTCGGCCCGGCCGAGGCCCAGGACACGGCCACGGGCGCGACCGTCGAGCCCAAGCGGACGGCGGCCGCGGCACGGAGTCGCTCGGCATCGGCCGGGCGGGCAGGCTGCCCGAGCCGGAACCGGTCACATGTGCGGCATCCCGTAGTACTTGGCGAACTGCTCCAGATAGGTGGGGTCCCGGGGCTGCTTGTCCCGCTCGAAATCGGGGGCGTCCTTGATCTGGTCCTTCGTGCGGTCGACGTAGACCGTTTCGTCGTCACGGTCGACGCGCTGGATGACGCTGGCGGGCAGCAGTACGTGCCGGCCGAAGATCCACACGCCGATGTCGACGACGATGTAACCCCGCCCGGCCTCGTCCGTGTGCTCGTCGACCTTGCCGATGCTTCCGTCGGTTGCCTCGACCTTGAACCCGATCAGGTCGTTTCCCGTCTCGTAGCCGGAGTCGGCGCGGTAGCCCCAGGACTCTTCGTTCGTCATGCTCGCTCTCCTCGCTCGCCCCCACTCGTTCCACCCTGCCCCGCACGGCCGGCCACCGCATGCGCGGCGCTCCGAGGACTCCCCTGTCCAGCCGACGTGAAACGCGGCACGTGGCTGACGACGTGGTGGCACCCCCTGGGCCGGTCGGCCTGTCAGGGGGCCGTCCCGCCCGCGTTGAGGATCAGCTGACGGAGCACCTTCAGCGCGACGACGTAGTCCGCGTCGTCGATGCCCTCGTGGAGCGCAGCCCGGATCGCGGGCGCATCGCGCGCGAGATCCACCCGGGCCCGCTCCCCCTCCTCCGTGAGCCACAGCCGGTCCTCGGCATCCCGCCTCAGCCAGCCGCGCTCCTCAAGGGCAGCCGACTCTGCCGCCAGGTCGTCCTCGGGCCTGATGTACAGCTTCATCGCCTCCCGCAACTCGGTCAGGGTCATCCCTTCGCCATCGGGCGAGATGTCGTTCACCGACAGGTTGCGCAGCAGCCAGAACTGCGGCTGGGTGTAGCCCTTCTCGACCTGCCGGGCCCGGGTGAAGGCGATCAGCGCCTCGTAGGCGACACCGGTCCAGTACGCGGCGGGCTGTCCGGCGAGTTCCGCATCGGACATCTGCTGGGTCGTCATGGAATCCGTTCCTCCTGCTGCTTCGTCCGTGATATCTGCGTGGTGAGCCGACGCGGGGCCTGCCGGCGACACCTCGGGCGGCCGGCGAGGAGCCGCTCGGCGCTCCGGCCGAAGTGCAACTCCTCGGCCAGAACCAGGAATACCTCGACGTCCCGCAGCTCCATCACGCCCCCGTAACCTCTGCGGCCCGACAACCCGGAAGCCGTCGAGCCACGGAAGTATAAGGCGATCAAGCTTCGCGCAACCGAGGCGGAGACAGCAGCGAACCAGGTCGGCTGACCCTGCATCAGGAACGTCGGCCCACTGCCAGAACCCGACGAGCCGGCCCGCGAGGGTGGACTCACCGGCTCCGGACGGGAGACACACGGAGGAGGGGCGGGTGCGCCTGCCGGCAGGCATGTGTCGGGGGCCACACGTCGACCCCTTCGTGTCGCGGACCGTCCCGGTGCCCAGGATGAGGTCATGGAGATTGGCATCGCACTGCCCCAGTACGGCACCCACGCCCGCGCCGACCGCATCGCGGCCTTCGCGCGGGACGCCGAGGACGCCGGGTTCGACTCGTTCTGGGTCGGCGACCGCGCCCTGACCCCGGTCGCCCCCAGCGATCTCTATCCGGGGCACACCCCGGAGAACCCGTACCCCCACCAGTACAAGACCTTCCTCGACCCGCTGACCGTGCTCACCGTCGCCGCGGGCGCGACGTCCCGCGCCCGGCTCGGCATGAGCACCCTCAACGGCCCCTGGTACCCGCCGGTCCTGCTCGCCCGCTCCCTCACCTCGCTCGACCAGGTCAGCGGCGGACGCCTCGACGTCGGTCTCGGCATCGGCTGGCTGCGGGACGAGTACACAGCGGTCGGCGCCGACTTCGGCCGGCGCGGCGCCCTCCTCGACGAGCTGCTCGACGTCCTCCACGGCTTCTGGACCCAGGAGGAGTTCGGTCACGAGGGGCCCCACTGGACGATCCCCGTGTCGCATGTCGGTCTGCGCCCCGCCCAGGCCGCGGGACCGCCCGTCCTTCTCGGCGGCTTCAGCCCGGCCGCCCTGCGCCGGGTCGGCCGCCGGGCGGCCGGCTGGGTCGGCGCCGTCCTGCCTCCGGGGGCGGCCGAGGGCCTTTGGGACGTGGCGCGGCGAGCCGCCGACGAGGCGGGCCGCGACCCGGGGACGCTGCGTCGGCAGATCCGGCACAACCCCGCGCCCGGCGCCACGGCGGACGCGATCGCCACCGTGCTCGCGGGCGTGCGGGACACGGGCGCCGACGGGTGCTTCGTCGACCTCCAGCAGTCGGTCGACTCGCCTGACGAGGCCCTGGAACTCGGGGCCAAGGTCCTGGGCCTGCTGCGGGGCTGAGCAGGGCGGAGGGGCCCCGGACGTCCGGGGCCCCTCGGTGTGCCGGCCGGGTGCGAAAGGGACCCGCCCCGCCGCGCTCGGTTGATCGGGCCGCGCGGCGATCTGCCGCCGGAACGCTCAGCCCTCAGCCCACGTCGAGCGCGTTCCGCAGACCGAGTCGGTAGCGCAGACGGTCGTGGCGCTTGAGCCCTTCCAGCTCCGGAGCCCGGAAGAGCGGCCGCACCGTGCAGCGCGCGGCGGGCGAGCCCGTCCGGTCGAGCAGGGCGTTGACGGCTTGGCGGGCGGAGGCGTTGGCGCCTTCCATCGTCGCCAGGTCGATGTCGACGGCCACGTAGTCGCCGGCCAGGAAGAAGTTGGGGATCTTGGTCGCGGCCTGCGGCCGATGGTGGAAGGTGCCGACCGGATGGACGAGGAGCTGGTCCTCGTTGGTCGGGTTCGGCGTGCCGAGGCCGTCGACGCCCGGGTCCAGGAACCAGGAGTGCAGCGCGCTGTCCTTCAGGACCGTGCGGCCGGTGTCGTTGAACGCGGCCTTCAACTGCGCCCAGACCTCCCGGGCGACCTCCGTGCGCGTGCACTGCTTGGCCGTCTTGCCGTAGAGGATGCCTGGCCGGTCCCATTCCGAGATGTCCACCGAGAGACAGTCGACGGCGGCTCCGTCGCCGTAGTCGGCGGGGAAATCGCGGGACGGCCAGTGGCGCGCCTGCTGGATCGCCGTCAACGACCAAGGGGAGTCGATGCAGTTGGCGTGTCCGGAGAGCAGCGGCGCGTGTTCGGTGAGATAGAACTGGATGCCCGTCATCCAGTCCGTCTCCAGCTTGTCGCACCGCGCCAGCTGCGGGTCCGCCGCCCGCAGGGCCGCACTCCAGGTCCTCCGGGCGTGCTCCACCGGCATCGCGGAGACGTAGTGATCGGCGGTCACCGAGCGGCGGACGCCCTGGGGATCTTCGATGACGGCCGCGCCGATCCGCCCGGAGCCGGAGTCGTAGGCCAGTTCCCTCACGGTCCAGCCGATGCGGAACTCCACTCCGAGGCTGGCCAGATGAGCCACCCAGGGGTCGATCCAGGCCTCGTTGGTGGGCAGGTTCAGGATCCGGTCGAGGGGCCCGTCGGCGCCGCGCCCCAAGGCGTTGAAGGCGAAGGCCTCCAGGAGGGTGGCGACCGTACGGGTGCTGGCCTCCTCGGCCTTCGTCGCGACGATGTTGCGGGTCAGTCCGACGGCCAGGATGCGCTGGTAGTCGTAGCTCATCCGCCCGGCCCGCAGGAACTCCCACCAGGGCGTCCGCTCCCACGCCTCGTCGCGCCGCTCGTCACAGCTGGTCAGGAAGACGAGGAAGCGGTTGACGAAGTACGCGGCCTCGTGGAGCGGGATGGAGCGGGCGGTGTCGAGGAGCGCTGTCAGGGCGCCGCGGATCTCGTCGAGGGTGAGTTCGGCGGGACGGTGGCCCGGCCAGGGGAGCGGAATGCGCAGGTCCTCGCGGCCGCCGGTGCGGGCGAAGGACATCTCGGCCGGGGCGACGAGGTTGTCCCAGACTCCGTTGGCGTTCCCCGGGAAGGGGATGCGCCGCATCGTGTCGGGGAGGTTGTGGTAGATGCCGGGGATGAACCGGAAACCGTGCTCGGCGGGGAGCGGGCGCCGGCTGCCGCGCGCGCTGTCCGGTACGTCCATGGAGCGGGCTTTGCCACCCAGCGCCCGGCGCTCGTAGACGGTGACGCGGAAGCCGCGCTCGGCCAGTTCGTGGGCGGCGGTCAGTCCCGCGACCCCACCGCCGAGAACGGCCACGGACTGCGGCGCGGACGGCTCGGCGGCGGCAGCCTGTGCGGCGCCGGGAGCGACCGCCCCGACGGCGACCGCTCCGGTCGTCGCGGCTACGCCGGCCACGAAGGTGCGTCGTGAGGTGCCCGTACGGTCCATACCCCAACCCCTTTACCAGCGGTAACCCTACGTCCGACGCAGGAGCATACGACCGTCCCCCGAGTCCCGGAAGCCAAGCGCGGGCACCATTCCCACATGGCGCGATCCCGCCCCTCGCGAGGCAGCCCGACCGCCCGGCGCTCATGGCCCGCATCACCGAATGGCGGCGCCCCAGGACCCCGGCGCTCGGCTTGCCGCGCCGGCGGGATCGTCGGGATCTGTGGGATCTGTGGGGCCGTTCCGTACTTCCCAGGCCACGTCGTCCTGCTGCCGAGCCAAGCTCACCGCACCGATAAGGGAGGGGCGGGTCAGGCGGAGACGCTTCTGTTGAACCAGCCGCTGAACTGCTGCTCCCTCGCCGCGGGCGACGCTCGCCGCTCGGCCCTTTCCAGCATCCTTTCGGCCTCCGCCCGCCAGATGGCCGCGTCCGCGCGGGGCGGCGGCAGGAACGGGCCACGTTCGGCCGCTTCGGCGGCGGCTCCGAAGAAGTCGCCGCCCTTGCGCTTGAAGTCGTCCGTCCCCCACGCGCGGCCGGCTTCGCGCGGGGGCGCCTTCCGCAGGTGGGGAATGTGTTTGGCGCAGTGGATGTACGCCTCCTCGACGGCGACCTCCACCCAGACCAGGGCACGGCGGCCGGGTACGGGGTCGTACGCGAGACCGAAGTGCGTACGGCGCATGTCGTCGTCGGCCACGACCCGCGCCGTGCCGTTGACGTGGAGCCCGATGCGGTCCTGGAGGAAGTCCATCATCAGGATGCCGACGTGGGGGTTCTCCTCGATGTTGCCGAGGCTGGCCTGGACGCCGTTGCCCCGGTACTCGGGGTAGGCGAGGGTCCGGTCGTCCAGGACGTGGAGAAATCCGGGCGGCCCGGCCCGGAAGGTGTTGTCGCATTCGCCGTGCCGGTCGGCGGTCGCCAGGAAGAACATCTCCTGCCGTGCCGCGAACTCCCGCATCCGGGTGTTGAGCCGGTCGAGGACCTGGTCGGCGTAGAACCTGTCGGCGCGTTCGGTGGTGCCCATGCGCTGCTGGACCCGATGTTCGCCGTTACTCCCCGGGCGAGTGGTGCGTACCGGCGCCGCCTGCCGGAGCCCGGCCTGTTCGCGTTCGTATGTGCTCAATTCCTCGCCCCGACCAGTTCTTCGATGGAGTCGTGCCGTATCCGGTGCGCGGGGATGCCGATGTCCACCAGGGTGTCGACGCCGCGGCGGATCATGCCGGGCGGTCCCGACAGGTACGCGTCGTACGTGTGCCACGGCCCGTACTCGTACACGGCCTCCGGGAGCCGGGCGCCCAGGCCGCCGCCGGGGCCGTCGTCGACGACCGGCCGGACGGAGAGCCAGGGATGCGACTGCTGCATCCGGAGCATGGTCTCGATGTCGTACAGGTCGTGGTCCCGGCGGGCTCCGTAGAACACCTGGACCGAGCGGTGGCGGCCGTGCTGGGCCACGTCCTCGACCAGGGCCTTGATGGGCGCGATGCCGGTGCCGCCGCCGAGGCACAGCAGCCCGTTGTCGGTGCTGTGGTCCACGGTCATGGATCCGGCGGGGGGACCGAGCCGGATGACGTGGCCCGGGCGGGCGCGGTGCACGAGGGCGTTGGAGACCCAGCCCGCCGGCACGGCCTTGACGTGGAAGGAGAGCAGGCCGTCGGAGCGGGGTGCGCCGGCGAAGGAGTAGTGCCGCCAGATGCGCGGCCACCAGGGGGTCTCCAGGGCGGTGTACTGCCCGGCGAGGAAGGGGTACGGCTGGTCGGGCCGGACCGTCACGACCGCGATGTCGGGCGTACGCATGTCATGGGCGACGACCTCCGCCCGCCACCAGGCGGGGGCGCGCAGCGCGTCCTCGGCCGCCGCGTCGATCATGATCTGGGAGATCGCGGTGTACGCGGCCACCCAGGCGGACTCGGTCCTGGGCCCCCAGCTCCGCGGGGCGTGGCGGGAGAGGGCGCCGATGAGGCATTCACCGACGGCGGGATAGTGCTCGGGAAGGGTGCCGTACTTCCGGTGCCCGCGGCCCAGACGGGACAGGTACGTGGCCAGGGTGGCGGTGTCGTCCGCGTGGGTCGCGGCGGTGAGCAGCGCTTTGAAGAGGCGGTCGCGCTGGATGTCCATGGCGGCGGGGAAGAGCTCCCGCAGGTCGGGGTGACGGAGGAAGAGCAGGGAGTAGAAGTGCGAGGTGACCTTGTCGGCGATCGGCTCGATCTCGGCCATGGTGCGCCGCAGGAGACCTGCGTCGGACGTGTCTTCCGGGGCCAGTGGCGGAGCCGGCGTCGGAGCCGGGGCCGTGGCCTGGGTCGGACCCTGCCGCTGAGTCGGAACCTGGGCGGGTGGACCGGGTGCCGTGCGGCTCCGGTCGGCGCTGCCGCCCACGAGGTGTATCCGAGTGAAGGGCCGGCCGACCATGCGGCCCTCGGCGTCCCGGTGCCCGTCCTGCCGAGCGTCCTGCTGCCCGCCCTGCTGCCCGTCCCGGGGACGCTGCGGGCCTGCGCCGAACCAGCCGGCGCTCCGACTGCCTCCGCCGGAGCTGTCACCGGGGCTGTCGCCACCGGCGGACGTAGTGGTCGGAGCATCCATCGGTCTGCCTCGCCTCGAGCATCTTTCGATCGTCTGCGTACGTGGGGTCCGAGTGCACCCCTGCCTCCCTCTCCGTATCGGAATTCCCGGCGTTTCCCTCAGATGTGAAATCCCGTGACACGGCACCCGGACGTTCGAACGGGGTCGACCATACCTCCGTCCGCACGCACTCATGAACGGGCCCTTAATCCGCCACGTCGTCACGGCACCGCTGCATTTATGCAGGTCAGCACGGCGCACGGGCGGAGAACTCGGACCTCGTGACGAGTTACCGACGAGTTCGAGCGATATGCGGAGCCGTTCGCCATAGGCTCATGAGGAAATTCCCGACGGAAAAGAAGCAGGGTAGCCGGAACCTCTCACACCGCATTCGCGGATTCTTCACTTCTCGGTGAGATGGAGCAGCCGGCTGTACGCGTTACCGCTTGCGGCCCGGCAACCGGCGACGGATTCGGTGTCATCGGTTGGCTCGGTCGAACCCGAGTCGTCCGTCGGCCGGTAGGAGGTACCCCTCCCAGCGCTCCTCGGGGGCGTGGCCGTCGAGCTGTTCCGCGGAGGCTCCGCCGGAGACCTCGAAGCCGATCAGGCCGAGCCGGAACGGAACCTCCTGGAAGATGTCGGCCCCGATGGCGGCGAGCCGGTCGTCGAGGGTGCGCCGCCACTCGAGGGACACCGGTCCGCCGTCCCGGCCGAACGGGAACCCGACCTCGTCCTGTTCGCCGGGCTCTCGATCGCCCAGCGCCCACTCCGAGCGGTCCGAACCGAACCGGCAGGCCGATCCGACGGGTGGGGGCCGGCCGCACGCCGGTCCCCACCCTGGGCGGCCATGGGGGTGCGCCGCCCGGTCACGGGGTGGGTCAGCAGCCGCTGGTGAGCCAGCGGCAGGCGGTGATCAGCGCGGCGGCGTGCTCCTCGCCGCGGGCGTCCTCGGTGCGGACCTCCTCCGGCAGAACCTGCAGGGCATCGATGTCGTACTCCGTCATGACGGTCTCCTTCTTGGTTGCTTCGACGGGATGCCGGTGGCCGGCGGCCACCGGACACTCAGGGGTGGGCCGGACCGCCCTCGGGCAGCCAGGCGCGAGGGCCTCCGCACCGCATGCGCAGCAGCAGGGAGAGGCTTCCTGCCAGGCCGGTGGCGTACTCGGCGAGTACGGTCCTGCGGTTCTCGTCGGGCACCAGGAGGCGCCCGTCACGCAGCACGGCCTGGGCGGCGAGGTGCTCGACCAGCAGGTCGGCGGCGGCACCGTGGCTCTCGTCGCCCGTCCGTACGGCGGTGTCGAGCAGGAACTCGGCGTTGCCCGCGAGCCCGTGGCAGGTGGCCGGCGAGTCGGTCACCCTGCCTGCCCGTACCGCGAGGGCCGCGCCGTCCACCAGGTCGCGCAGGACCTTTCCGGACGCGCCGGTGGCCGCCCAGAGCCGCACCAGGAAGGTCCCGACGCCGGACGAGCCGCTGCACCAGTGGCGGGCGAGCTCCGGGGAGTCGGAGAGGTGGCGGGCGCGGTCGACGGGCCAGAGCGCACCGGCGGGTCCGCTGCGGGCGGCGGCCACCAGGGTGGCTCCCGCTTCGGTGGCCGCGTCGAGGAAGCGTCCTTTCCCCGTGGCCTCCGCCGCGAGCAGGAGGAAGGTGCCGACCCCGGCGACGCCGTGCGCGAAGCCGTAGTGCCAGGCGCCCGCGAGAGCCGACCCGAAGTCCTCCGGCACCGGCCAGAACACGCCTTCAGGCGTACGCCGAGCCGCGTCCAGGAGCCCGTCCGCGACCTGTACGGCACGGTCCAGGAACCGCGGATCCCCGGTGGCGCGCCAGAAGTGGAGTTGGGTCAGACCGGAGCCGGCCGCTCCGTGGCAGACGTCCGGGTTGGGCCAGCGGACGGGAAGGGCGAGCGCCAGTGCGACGGCGCGGTCCGCAAGAGCGGTGTCGTCCAGCGCCCGCGCGGCGTCGAGCAGGGCCCAGGCAGTACCCGAGCGGCCGAAGTGCAGACCGGGCAGATTGCCCGGCAGCTCGTCCTGTCGTCCCACCGTCCAGCGGGCGGCGGAGCGGAGGCCCTCGGCGAGCGCCTCGCGGGTCACGGGCGGCGTCGCCCCGGTCCCCGGGGCGCTGAACGGCCCGGTCGTGCCGGCGGCCCATCGGTCGAGGGCGCGGGCGAGCAGGGCGACGCCGCCCGCCGAGCCGTGCTGCACGGCCACCGGATCACAGGTCTCGCCGAAGGAGTCCGAGGCCCACAGCCGTTCGGGGTCGTTCGGACGCATCGTGGCCAGCAGGTGGGCGATGCCGTCGTGCAGGAGCCGTGCGCGTGTGGCCTCGGCGTCCGGGTGCTTCTCCTGCACCGGACCAGGGCTCCGGTCCGGATCGACCGCCGTGGCCTGGTGGTCCACTCGCTCCGGCGACGTCGGTTCTCCCTGGCCGCCCCTGACGAACTCCCGGGCCCGCTCCAGGGCCCAGCGGTCCTCCGGCTCGTCCCGCATCAACCCCCGGATCAGCGGCGAGAAGCGGCGTACGAGCGCGTGGTCGCGGGCCAGCAGCTCCACGAGGCGCGCCAGGCGCTGCTCGTCCGGCCGGGCCGTGTCCCGCGGCAGGTCCTCGGCGAAGAGCGGATCGGCACCGCTCACCGCGTGCAGGACCGTCGCGCCGAGGGCGTACATGTCGGCGGCCGGCGGCAACGCCGGTGCCACCTGGTCGACGGTGCGCAGCTCGGGGGCCGTGTAGCCGGGGGTGGCACCGAGGACCCACCGCTCCCCCTCCCGGGCCGCCATCTCCAGGTCGATCAGGACGAGCCGTCCGTCCGGGGTGACCATGACGTTGTTGGGGTTGAAGTCGTGCAGGGTGATGCCCAGTTCGTGGGCGGCGGCGACGAGCTCGACGAGCTGCCGGACCAGGGAGTCGGCGGTACGGGCGTCGGGGCAGCCGCTGCCGTCCCTGGCCAGTCGCTCGGCGACGGTGCGCCGCAGTGTCGCCCCCGGTACCGATGCGGTGGCCAGGAACACGCTGCCCTGCTGCTCGAACACCTCGACGAGCCCGGGGACACGGTCGGGGCACGCGCTGCCGAACCGTTCGAGCAGTGCGGCCTCGCGCCGCAGCAGGTCACGGACGTCCAGTCCTTCGAGGCCGGCTCCCACGTGGGGCCGTGCCTGCTTGACGACGACCTGCTCGCCGGTCCGGGTGTCCTCGGCGCGGAACACGCCGCCCTTGTTGGAGTGCTGGATCGCGCCCCGTACCAGGAAGCGGTCGTTCAGGAGGACGGGCCTGGCCGTGGCCGTGCTGCGGGCCGGGGCGGCCGGGCGGTCGGGGAACGGGTCCCCGGCCCAGGCCGGCGGGGTGAACCAGGCGTTGCGCTCGTCGGCGACCGGCCGGCCCTCGGGATCGGTGAGGCGGGCGGCGAAGGCGCCGTCGGCCGTCAGCTCGCGGACTCCCCTGAACACCCCGTACCGGTAGAAGACCTGGCTGTCGGGCCGGTAGCGCCGGTCGGAGAGGACCGCGGGGCCGGGCAGCCCCTCGGTGGCCCGGTGCAGTTCCTCGGCGAGCAGCCTGAACCGGTCGTCGTCGGCCGGGTACACCGTGAGGAACTTCCCGCCGCCGCCCCGCGCGAAGCGCCCGGACACCAGCGCGGCGATCCTGGCGGGGCTCCCCGCGAACTTGAAGGCCGCGCGGTGGGCGACGAGCACCTCGGCGGACCGGGCCAGGACCAGAGGTGCCGAGAGCGGAGTGGCCGGGACGTGGATCTTCCAGCCCTGGGCACGCCCGACGGACTCGCCGGGTACGACATGGCACCAGAACTCGCCCTGCTCGACGCTCCAGTCCACCGGCCCGGCCCCTGCCGTTCCCCGCCCGCCGCTCTCCGTCCCCTGTGCGCTCCGGGCGATCACGGCGCGCACGATGTCGGGCAGCAGCGCGAGGTCCGACGGGCTCTCGGCGCGCGACCGCCGGGGCCCGGGGCCGGACGGGGAAGGACTCACAGTGGGTGACGACACGCTCTACGTCCTCGTCTTTCGCATGGGAACGAGGGCTTGACGAGCCCTCGATGAGCTCTGGACGAGCCCTAGACGACGGGCCGGACGTAGTCGTCGCCCCAGCTGGTGTCCAGGGGGCTCCCGGCGACCGTCCGCGTCGTCCCCGGTCCGCCGTCCGCCGTGGCGGCGCCGGCGACGACGCCGCCGCCGGCGAGCAGGACCGTGAGGAGAAGAAGGCAGCGGACGGCAACGGACATGGCGCGGCTCCTGGTTCGGGAGATGAGCTGGCAGGCGGGAACATCCGCGTCTGGCGGGTTCACGTCGAATGTCGGTCTGATGGGGTTTCCCTCGACCGGACGCCTCCAGTTCATCCCGGCGAGCCCGCTTGGTCCAGCGCCATGACCTGGCAATACCCTGCATGGCACGGAAGTAGCAGGGCCGCATCACGGGGGAAACACGTGACTACTGGGATGGATGTGGACGGAATACCTCGACTGGACGCGAGGGCTGTCGCCGTTTTCGCGTACGTACTGGAGCGCGGCAGTCTCGCGCCCCGGACACCCGAGGTGCTTCCGGCTGTCGGGCTGAGCCGGGAGGAGGTGGAGGCGGCCTGCCGCACCCTGCAGCGCTTACGCCTCCTCAGACCGGCTCCCGGCAGGCCCGAGGAACTGATTCCGGTCAGCCCGGACGCCGCGGCTGCGGAAGTGGTCGGCCCTCTTGAGGCGGAGCTCGCGCGGGCCGCCGTGCGGGCCCAGTCGCTCCGCGACGAACTGCAGTCCCTGATGCCGCACTACCGCGCCGCTCGGCGCGAGCAGGGCCGCCGTGAGGGCTTCGACGTGCTGCCCGACATGGCCTCCGCCTCCGCGATGCTCACCGAGGAATCGGCCCGCTGCCGGGAGGAGGTGTTCAGCATCCAGCCCGGCGGCGGCCGGGCACCTCACCGCCTCGGGGACGCCGTCGAACGGGATGTGGCGATGCTCGGCCGCGGTGTGCGCATGCGCACCCTGTACCAGCACTCGGCGCGGGCCAGCCTGTCCACCCAGGGGTACGTGGAGAGGCTCACCGAGGCCGGCGCCGAGTACCGCACCGCCGCCGAACTGCCCGACCGGGCCGTGGTCTTCGACCGGTCCGTGGCCTTTCTGCCCCGGCGCGCCGACGGCGGTACGGGCGAGGGGGCGGTACTCGTCCGCGACCCGGACGTGGTGGCGTACCTCTGCAGGGTCTTCGAGCAGCACTGGTCCGCGGCGGCCCCGTTCCGGGGCACCAGCGAGGCGGCCTACAAGGAGGTCGGCCACAGCCTGCGGCGGGCGCTGGTGGGGCTGCTCGCGGAGGGCGCCAAGGACGAGGTGATCGCCCGGCGCATGGGGATGTCGCTGCGCACCTGCCGCCGTCACATCGCCGAACTCATGGAGGAGTTGGGGGCGGAGAGCCGTTTCCAGGCCGGCACCCTCGCGGAACGCGCCGGTCTCACCGGAGCGGAGACCGCGACGGACGCCTCCGCCCGCTGATCCGTGACCGGGTGCGGCGTCCACCCGCTTCGCCGCCCGAACGGCCCCGGGGCCTGGGCCGGCTCCGGGGCCTGGGCCGACTCCCGGGGCCTGGGCCGACTCCCGGTGCCTGTGTCCAGGCGCCGGGAGACGACCCTCAGGACGCCGGGATCAGGGCGTCATCTCGTACGCGCCCGACAGCGCCTCGACACGCTGCCAGACACGCTCCGACCGCGCCTCGTCGACGACGGGCCGCCGGACGGCGCCGAGTGCCCAGAGCTGCTGCGGCTCGGTCGCCGAGTCCTTGCCGTGCAGCTCGACCGCGTGCGCGGAGAAGTCGCGGACGAGGACGGCGAACAGCTCGTCCAGCACGTCCTCGTCGAGACCGGTCAGGGCGGCCTGCTCCAGGACCAGCTGACCGTGGACGACGAGGGCGAAGAGCTGGCCGACGGCGAGGAGGAGGTCGAGGTCGCGGCTCTGCTTCTCGTCGGGGGCCGCCTTGAGTACGAACTCGCACAGGGCGTCGGCCTGTTCGCGGAAACGGGCCACGTTGGACAGGTGGGCGTACGCGTCGAAGGCCGGGCGCCAGTCGTGGAAGCGGACCGATCCGAGGCCGCGGGCCGGTCCCTGACGGAAGAGGAACGTGTCGTCGGCCGCGTCCACACGGGTCGGGACGGGCTCGTACGCGACCGGGTCGAGGAGGTGGTTGCGCATGAACTTCAGGATCAGCGCCAGGTTGACGTGGACCGTGCCCTCAAGCTTCGGCAGACCGCGGATCTCCACGGCCGCCTGGGCGAAGTAGTTGTCCTTCTCGAAGCCCTTGGCGGCGATGACGTCCCACATCAGGTCGATGACCTTCTCGCCCTCCGTGGTCACCTTCATCTTCGTCATCGGGTTGAAGAGGAGGTAGCGGCGGTCGTCGGGACCCGCGGTGCGGAAGTAGTCGACGGCGCGGTCGCTGAACAGCTTCATGCCGACGAGCCGGACGTACGCGTCGGTCAACTCGCGCCGCACGTGCGGGAATGCGGTGACCGGCCGGCCGTACAGGATGCGGTTCTGCGCGTGGGTGACGGCCTCGTACATCGCGTGCTCGCAGATGCCGATCGAGGCGGTGCACAGGTTGAACTTGCCGACGTTCACGGTGTTCAGGGCTGCGTCGAAGGCGGCGCGACCCGTGTGCAGGACGTCCTCGGCGGCGACCGGGTACTCCTCCAGACGGAATTCGCTGACGTACTTCGACGAGTCGACGACGTTCTTGACGAGGTGGTACGCCGGGTGGCGGCTGTCGGCGGCGAAGAAGACGTACGCGTCGGGGCCCTCGACATCGGTCCGGCGGCCGAAGACGGAGACGAGCCCGGCCTTGTTGCCGTTGCCGATGTAGTACTTGGAGCCGGTGGCGCGGAAACCGCCCTCGCCGTCCGGCTCCAGGAGCATGTCGGTGGAGTAGATGTCGGCGCCGTGGGACTTCTCGGAGAGACCGAAGGCGAACACCTCGCCCTGGGAGAGGAGTTCGGCGGCGCGGTTCCGGGCGGCGGCGTTGTCGCTCTGCCAGACCGG
Source organism: Streptomyces venezuelae (assembly GCF_008642375.1). Taxonomy (NCBI): domain Bacteria; kingdom Bacillati; phylum Actinomycetota; class Actinomycetes; order Kitasatosporales; family Streptomycetaceae; genus Streptomyces; species Streptomyces venezuelae. The sequence continues at coordinate 926,566 of NZ_CP029194.1, forward strand.
GCCGAGACCGAGGATGGTGACCTGCCAGGCGTACCAGTAGTCGAGACCGTAGAAACCGAGGATCTCGTTGAGGGCGGCGATGCGGGCGGTGTCCCAGCGCTTGTCGCTCTCGTCCTCACCGGCGGAGGAGGACGGCGTCAGGAAGGTCGCGAAGAGCCCTTCCTCGGCGGCGAAGGCGAGGAAGTCGCCGAGCCAGGCCCGGGTCCGGTAGTCCTCGATGATCCGGCGCTTGCCGCGCGCCTCGAACCAGTCGACCGTGGCGCGCAGGAGCCGGCGGGTCTCCGGGTCGAAGTGCGCGGGGTCGTGGGTGTGCGGGTTGAACAGCAGCGGGTCGGCCATGACGTCCGCCTTTCCGGCTCGGGATGAGGGTGGTGGTGCTGGGTGTGGTGGTACTGGGTGTGGTGGTACTGGGGAGGCCGAGGTGGAGGCCATGCCGGCCTGGTCGTACGGCTCGGCTCGGTTCACTGCCCTGCGGGGAACCGGCCGAGCGTGGCGAGGACGTCGTCGAGCCAGGTGATCATCATCCGCTCGTACGCGATGCCGCCGCGCAGCACGACGTGCTGGAGCTCCCGCTCGGCGTCGAGCGGACCGCTCTCCGGCGGCTCCCCGAAGTCCCGCTCCTCGCCTGCGAGATAGTGGGCAAGGCGCTCCGTGTGGGCCTGCCGGTGCCGCTGGACCTCGCTGATCAGCGCGGCCGGATCGTCGAAGGCGGCGCCTCTGATCTTCACCGCGAGGTCGTGCCGCACGCTCTCGGGCTCGATGGGTTCGTGCAGCCACGTGGAGAGCGCGTCGCGTCCGGGACCGGCGACGGAGTACTCCTTCTTGTCCGGGCGCCCCTGCTGCGGCACGTCCCGGACGTCCACCCAGCCGTCGCTCTCCATGCGCTTGAGCACGCGGTAGATCTGCTGGTGGGTGGCGGTCCAGAAGTATCCGATGGACCGCTCGAAGCGCCGGGCCAGCTCGTAGCCGGACCCGGGCTTCTCGAGCAGGGACACGAGGATCGCGTGGTCGAGCGCCATGCGCCCGATCTTGCTATGCAACGAGTTGCATAGCAAGGCCGACAGGGCACGCTGAGACGCGGCTCACCCCCAGGCCCCGCGGGGAATCCCGGTGCGGCCGGGCCAAGAACGGGTGCAGGACGCGCTTCCGCGCTCAGCCGGAGGCTTCGAGACGGCTGCGGCAGGCGACGGCGACGGCTTCGGCGACACCGGGCATGTCGGGCCGCCAGGTGGGGTTGCAGTTCACCTCGCACACGGTGAAGGAACCGTCTGCCTCGAAGAGGAGATCGACGCCGGCGACGCCGAGGCCGATGGCGTCCGCCGCTTCGACGGCCAGCGTCTCCGCGTCCGGATACCGGCCCGTACAGACCGCGTGGGTCCCGCCCTGCGCCAGGTTGGAGACCAGGCGGTCGTCACCCGCGGTGCGCACGGCGGCGGCCACGGCCGTACGGTCGACCACGATGACGCGCAGGTCCCGGCCGTGGGAGTGGGCGACGTACCGCTGGAGGAGATAGGGGTGCCGGTCGTCCAGACTGCCGGCCACACCTCGCAGCGCCTTGTCGTCGGCGGCGAGGAAGACCCGCCGGCCACGGTGTCCGCGCACGGCCTTGACCACGCACGGCTGCGGCACACCGATGTCGAGTACGTCCTCCAAAGGCGCGTCGGTGTGCGTGCGGGTGTCGGGGACGGGGATGCCTGCGGCAGCGAGCTGTTGCAGGTGCCAGAACTTGTTGACCGACGCCAGAACCGCCTCGGCGGGGTTGATCAGCTGCGTACCCATGGCGGCCAGGTGTCGCAGCAGGGTGACTTCCCTGTCGGGTGACACCCGAGGCGTCGACAGGCGGGCGTAGGCCACGGCGGGCGCGGGGACGGGTCGCCCGCCGGTGTCGGCGAGCGTGAGCCGACCGCGTTCCACGCCGAGTACCAGCTGACTGCTGTGGACAACCCCGGCCTGGTGCCCGAGCTCCCCGGCGAAGGCGGCCATGAGTGACGACGTGACCGGCCCCGGCTTGCCGCCGGCGGCACCGCCTGCGCCCCGTCTGAGCCCAGGACACAGCAGCAGCCAGGCACGTGCTTCGCTCTGCGACGACATGCCCGTCCCTTTACCCACGGGCGCCTCTGTCAGTCACGACAGATGACAGGTCGAGCGTCCACTTGCTGCTGCCGCTGCGCAGGAATGGCCGACGCGGCGCGCCGGAACCTCCCGGAGTCGCTCGTTCGCTCATTCGCTGAAGAAGTAGGCCAGCACGACCAACGACAGCAGGAGACCGGCACCGGCCATCACCTTGGCCTCCGTCGGCCGGCGTCGCGGGTCCGCCCCGGCGGCCAGCCAGAGCTGCAGCACCGAAGGGAGGAAGAGGAACATCCCGGCCATGGCGCCCACGAAGGACCACGGCAGCAGCAGCACAGAGACGCATGCGATGGACCAGCCGAAGCCTGACGGCCGGGCATGGAGCAACAGCGGGACGGCGACCACTCCGGCAGTCACGAGCGCCAGGGAGAGAATGACGTACCCCTGACCCGACCAGGAGATCAACGGGATCAGTGGAGTCGTCGCGGCGAGCACCACGAGGCCGAACTGCCACGGGTGGACACCCTCTCGTACAGCGACCTGCATGACCCACCCCCGACTTCAACACGACTTGAACGTGTTCAAACTACCGTATCCGGTCGCGGGCCCTCCACGGGGCACGTGAGCGCGCCACCCCCGCACCTGGTGCAGGGGTGGGCGGGCGGGCCAGCGCCTCCAGGTCGACGGAGGCGCTCGGCCTGCGCCCGGTCGATCACATCAGGACCGACCGAGCGCGAGGTCGATCACCTTCCGCCACTCCAACCGCGGCGCGTGCGCGGGGACGCCCGGGCGGTCACGGGGCACGAGGACTCGCAGGGCACCCGGCCGCAGGGTGCACACGACGGGCGTCGTCATCCGCAGGGCCTCGCCGTCCACCGCGACCGGGATCTCCGCCGCCTCGGAGGTCACCTCGACCCGCCGCGCCGTCCGGACCGTCAGCCCGGTGGAGCCGGCACCCCGCACGGCCAGGTCGGCTGCCTCCCCCGCCCCCTCCACACGGATCCCCAGCACACCCAGCTCGCCGTCGTCGAGACTGGGCCTGCGGGCGCCGCTGCCGAGCTCGTCCGGCGACTCGTACGCGTTGTTGCTGACCAGCAGGGCCTGCTGGGCGGACAGCTCCGTGCCGTCGATCCGCGCGTCGACCCGCTGCACGCCGTCGCCGACCAGCAGGTCCGGCATGAGGGCCAGGATCGTGCCGGCCTTGGCGTCGCGGTATTCCGGGCGCTGGACGACATCGGCGTACACCCCGAAGGACACGGTGTTGACGAAGGGCCGCCCGGCGACGTCGCCGAGATCGATCCGGAGCTCCTCGCCGTCGGTCAGCGCATCGAGGCACCGTGCCGGGTCTGCGCGGTCGAGGCCGAGGTCCAGGGCGAAGTGGTTGCGGGTGCCGGCGGAGATGACGAGGAACGGCAGGCCGTGCTCGGCGGCCACCGCCGCCACCAGCGCCTGGGTGCCGTCGCCGCCGGCCACACCGAGCAGGTCGGCGCCGTCCGCCACCGCCTCACGGGCCAGCGTGGACACGTCGACCGGGGCGGCCGGGTCGAGCAGGACGACGCGCGCGCCCAGGGCTTCCGCCCGGTCGACGAGACCGAAGCGGCCGACCTTCCCGCCGCCCGACTTCGGGTTCATGATCAGGAACGGCCGCTGCGGCCGGGCCGCGGGCCTCGCCCGTTTCGACCGTTCGGGGCGTGCCCGGCGCAGCGCGGCCCGGGCGCAGGCCAGTGCCGCGCCCCAGCACAGGATCAGCACCAGCGCCGTCCGCCACAGGCCGTCGAACGCGTACAGCACCAGGACTCCGACCGGAGCGGCGACCGCGACGAACGCCCCGAGCAGGCGTACCAGGCCCCGGTGGGCCAGGAACCACCACAGGCCCGCGGCACCGAGGACCAGCCCGAGCAGGCCGGCCCCGACGACCACGAGGCCGCCCTCCCCCACCGTGATGATCAGCACGACCAGGGCGCCGACAGCCGCGAGGACGCCCAGCCGCGCCAGCAGTCGCGCCCCCGCGTCCCCGCCGGGACTCGTCATCCTTGACCTCCCGCTTTCCACCCGTTCCGATACACCACACTGCGCCTCCCCCGGCTTGTCGGCATCCCCGCCGCCACCTCACGTCGCACGGAACCGGCCCGCTCCCCGGAACTCCGCCGCCCCTCGATCGCACCCTTCCGGTCTTCCGGTGGCAGGCGCCCACCCGCTTCCGCACAATTTCCCTATGGGGACCGATGCCGGCGCGCTCCTGGCTCGTGTGGCCCAAGAGCTCAGGCCGCGGACGAGGCGGTCCGCCGAGGCCCTGGTGCAGCGCATACGCGGCGAGACACCCGGACGGCGAGCTGAGCGCCACCTGCCTCTACGCGGTCTACGGCCCGGTCTCCCGCCTCTGCTCGCTGGCCAGCGCCGGTCACGTACTGCCGGCCCTGGCCACGCCCACCCTCCCGGGGTCCGACGGTGACGACCGCCCGGCGCGGTCGGCCGCCTTCCTGGACATGCCGATCGGGCCGCCTCTCGGCCTGGGCGGGCTCCCCTTCGAGACCGCACAGTTCGAGCTGGCGGAGGGCAGCCTGCTCGCCCTGTACACCGACGGCCTCATCCAGCGGCGTACGCAGGACGTGGACGCCGTCCGTACCCTCCTGTGCGACGCCCTCGCCGGGGCAACCGGCTCACCGGGCGAGGTCTGCGACCACCTCCTCGCCGCACTGTTGTCCGGCCGGCCCGCCGACGACGTCGCCCTGCTGGTCGCCCGCACCCTGGCGCTCGCCCCCGGGCGCGTCGCCACCCTCGACCTTCCGTCGGATCCGGCGGCCGTCTCCGGGGCCCGCCGGTTCTCCTCCGACACACTGTCCGCCTGGGGGCTGGGCGACCTGGCCTTCGCCACCGGACTCATCGTCAGCGAGCTCGTGACGAACGCGATCCGGTACGGCAAGAGCCCCATCCGGCTCCGTCTGATCCGCCAGTCCTCGCTGACCCGCGAGGTCTTCGACGCGAGCAGCACGGCGCCGCACCTGCGCCGGGCCCGCGCCTTCGACGAGGGCGGCCGCGGCCTGCTGCTCGTGGCCCAGCTCGCCGAGCGCTGGGGCACGCGGCACAGCCGCGAGGGAAAGGCCATCTGGGCCGAACAGGCCCTGTCGCACTGAGGTCGGACGCAACCCGCCCAAGGCGGGCCGCCGGCGAACACGACCTTGCCGGGGCCCGACCCCAGTCCCTCACGGCCGCCCTCGTCGCTCGTGGACACCCTCGCCACCTCCACGCGGTGGACCCGGAAGCCGTCGGGCTCGGCGGCTTCCGCCTGCCCGAGGGCTTCCTCGTCCGCCAGGTCGCCCGCCGGCGCAAGCAGCCGGCCGCCTTCGGTCGCTTCCCCCTCTCCCCGGCATCCGCGCCCGGCTCCGGTCGACGCCCACGAGCAGACCCGCGGTTCCGACCGCGAGAGCGGCGCTCACCGCCGACCGGCGCCGCACCCCTCGCATCCGGATGAAGACCCGGCCGTTGCGGTTCTAAAGCCCCAGGGCCTGCCTCAGCGTCTCCGCCAGCGCGAGCACCCCGCTGCTCGCCGCGGCGCCGTCACGGACGGTGGCCAGCCACCCCCGGGCCTGGTCCCCGTCCACGGGGCGGCCGTCCTCACCGGCGCGCACCAGCTCTCCACGGAGCTGTTCGGCCGCCTCTCGCTCGGGACCTGCCGCGCGCAGCAACGCCACGAGCGCTCCGGCCAGTTGGACGACGTCGACAGGGCCTGCCCCCTGCTGGACGATCTGGTTGACGCCGTGGTCGCCGATGATGGTCTGTCCGCTGATGGGTGCGTTGAAGTTGTTCGTCGTCATGCGCCGTCCCTCTCGTCCGCGTGCCGGCCAGGGTCGTTCCGTGTCATCCCGTCGTGCCGCCTGCCTTCGCCGCCGGCGGGGGCATCGCGCCGCCGGCAGCCGCGCCCGAGGCGGCCGGCAGTCCGACGACCGTCCCGGTGGCGACGTTGGTCCCGCCGCTCCCGAAGATGTTCTGTCCGACGACAGCGCCCTTGAAGGTGTACGAGTGGTGAGTGATGAGCGTCCGGGCCCGCTCGAAATCGGACGTGTCCACGTTGTGGTCCTTCAGGAACTGCTCCGTCACGAGCAGCACCCCCTGCTGGAGCCGCTGGAAGGTGTCCAGCACGTCCATCTGCTGGAGGTAGTCGAGCCGTTCCAGGTCCGCCGCCCACGCGCGGACGCTGCCGACCGTCCCGTAGTCGAAGTGACCCTTGCGGTGGGTGATGCGGCGCCGGTCCCACCACAGCCGCCAGACGTTCCGCACCCCCTGCGTCCCCCGGCGCACAAGCCGCGCCGGCGCCCTCGACAGCAGCTTCCACAGCCCCGACAGGGTGACCCCGAACAGCTGCCAGAGCTCCTCCAGCCGTCCTCGTGGCAGCTGCGACACCACGCGGAACACCGCGTGCAGCGGCGGCAGGACGTAGGCGGAGACCTCCCAGGACAGCAGCGTCCGGCTGAGCCGGGCCCGTACGAACATCGTCACCACGTAGGCGCCCCCGGCGCCGACCACGTCCAGGGCGAGATAGGTACGCATCACCCGGTCCTTCTCCGCGATGCCGGCCTCCACCAGCGCGGGATCGATGTGGGTGCGCGGCCGCCGCAGCGGGTCCGGCAGCAGCTCCGCCCCCAGGCCGTGCGCCTGGTGTCCCTGAACGTACAGCCGGTTGCGGGCGCGCAGTTCCTCTATCCCCGACGTGTCGGCCAGCCGCTCGATCAGGCGCGTGTGCAGATCGGCCGCCGAGAACGGGGTCATCGGCAGGTCGGCGCCCTGGTCGTCCTGCGCGGGCCGGCCGACCTCGATGCCGGCCCACACGGTCTCGCTGATCCGCACGCCGTTGCCGACGAACGGCCGCTCCTTCTCTCCCGACGTGCCGTACGGCACCACATTGGTCTCGTCGCGCTCGTCGAGCTCCTCCTCGATCCGGGAGCGGACGGCCGGCGCCCCTTCGCGCGGCGTGCCCTTGCCGCGGTGGACCCGGCGGGCCGCGCGCCGGCAGACGACGGCGGCGACGAACGTCACCAGGGTCGCCCCCAGGAGCCCGTACGCCGCCAGTCGCGCGCAGTCGCTCAGCCGCTCGTCCAGATCGTTCTCCGGCCCGAACAGCGTGATGAACGCGGCGACCAGAGCGAAGAGCAGGACCAGCAAGCAGGCCGTGAGCAGGGCGTCCCGGATCGCGTGCAGGCGCCGTGCGACCCGGGCGTGCCGGACGAGCGCCACGAGGTCGATGCCCAGGGGCAGACCGTGCGCCCTGAGGCGTTCGGAGACGAGGTCCTGGAGCACGGCATCGGTGAAGGCCGTGTTCAGGTACGCGTACCCGCACATGAGCCGGGTCGCCTCGTCGTCGTGGTACTGCGGCAGCGCCGCAGAGATCTGTTGCGTCATCAGTTCCCCCTCGCTGGTGCGCAGTTACACCATAAGGAGGGGGTGGTCACTTGTCCCCCCAACGTTCGACGCGAGTACCGGGGAGGGCCCGGGCCGGCCGGGAGTTCGGAAAACCGACCCGCCGCCCTCGCCGTGCGAGGTGGCCATGGCCAGCGCAGGGAACCGGCGACGGGCCGGAGTACCGCGTCCGTCGCGTCGTAGTCCAAGCAGGCAGACAAGTACCAGCGGGCTCGCTTCGCGAAGCCGGGCGAGCCCCAGGACATCGACAGGAATGTTTGTCATTGATGTGTCTCGACAGGTAAACTTGTCGCATGAATGACGCGACGGGGATCCCGACTCCCGACAAGAGCGACGAGACCTTCTGGACCACCTTCACGACCCTGGTCGAGCCCCCCTGGAACGAGCCCACCACCGACGACTCGTTCACCATGGACGAGAGAGTCCACGACGCGGTCCGCGCCCTGGCCGAACGGATCTCGACCCGGTCGCTGGCCTACCGCGCCGCCGACAAGGCCTTCGACCCCGTGCTCATGGCGGCGCCCGATGTACAGCTGGCACTTCTGCGGGCTCTGTACGAAGCCAAGCAGTCCGTCGACCGGCTGGCGGAGAGCGCCGCCACCGTCGCCGGCCGCAGCGGAGCGAACTACGCCCAGCTCGGTGCCGCCTGGGGCGGCATCAAGCGTCAGTCCGCCCGCCTCAAGTGGCCCCACGCCGTAGTCAGGAAGTCCGCCGGCGAGCCCATCCCGCTCCACTACGCGGGTGGCACCGCGGTCGTGCACCACGATGCCGACGCGGACGCCTGGTGGTACACGGCCACCGCAGCGGACCGGCAGGACAAGGAGTCCGAGGCCGTCCACAGCACCTACGCCGAGGCCATCGCGGCAGCGACCGAATTCCTCCTCGCGCACGCCCTGCCCGACCGGCAGTCGCCCGCGTGAACCAGACGGCCACGGCCCCCCGTTGCCGCTGATCGCCCTCCCAGGTCAGCGGACCCGGCTCGGTTCTTCGCCGTCCCGCAGGTTCCGCTCCCGCGCCGCGAGAACGTGGAGTCCTGTGGGCGGCACACCCTGCACGACCGGTGGTCCCGGCCGCCGGAACCCGGGCGGCGAAGACGATTCCGGACCGTCAGGCTCCCACGAGGCGGGCCGCTCCGAAGGAGACGTCGAACCGGTCGCACCAGATGCTGACGCTGCCGTACGCGGACCAGTCCAAGCCGGCCGGCAGGGCGTAGTTCTGGTCGCCCCTGTTGCCCTTCAACTTGGCGAGGTCGACGTACTTCCCGTCGTCGAAGACGCGCCAGCCGGCGAGCCCTTCCCTGACCGGCGCGTCGCTCAGCCACACCCGCAGATCGGGCCCGCTGCTCGTGTCGAGCCCTTCGAGGCGGAGCGTGTGACTGCCGTCCGCAAGACGCAGGACCCTGGCCGTGCCGGTCGTCGCGTGCTCGTGGCTGATGAACGACCCCTGTGCGACCGTGACCGGCGCGGCGGGCGGCTCGGGCCGGACCGTCGCTCCACCGGACGGCACCCGCGTGGACGGCGCCGCGGAGGGCAGTTCCTCGGTCACGGTCTCGTTCACCCACAGGGCCCAGGGCTTGAACCAGACGAGCCCGGCGGCAAGCACCGTCACAGCCAGGACGCACGCGCCGGCCCACCACTGCTTCTTCAGACCACGCCCCACGACGCACCTCTCGCGCACCTCGTCGCCGCTCCCGTATGCGAGGAGTATCGCAAGGGTGTGTGCTCGCCCGGAAGGAGGCCGCAGGTTGCCGGCATCAAGCATGCGACCTGGGAGCGGGGCCGTGGCACGCTGCGGCGCGAACGCCGGCTCTCCGCCCGGCCGCCTCGCGACGCGACGGGCGTGCCTGCCGGTCAGGGAGCGGGGAGGGGGCCTCCGGGCGGGAACCGCTCCACCCGGACGATGTGCCGCACCTTGACCGGGCGCACGATCACCGCGACCCGGCCCGGCTACGGTTCCCGACGCCTGGACCCGTGCCGCCCAGCTCATGGACGGGATCGCCCGGGCAGCCACGAAGCTCGGGGGCACCCCGGTACCGCCGGGCACACTGCTGGGCGTCGCGGCTCTGGACATCCCCGAGCACTCCGGGGCCGTCGACCCGGAGACCCTCGGCCGGTCACTCCCGTGCGCGCGGGCCCGGCGGGGCGGAGTGACGGCTCGTGGGGCCGAACCGGCCGAGCAGCGCCGTGAGGAGGACTGCCGTCAGGGTGCCGGCGACGACGCCGCTGCCCAGGATCGTGCGGGGGCCCAGCCGGGGAATCCCGCGTACAGGTCCGGGGTGAGCAGCGGCCTCGACCGGGAGGCGCGCGTCCGGCCGGTGGTACGCGGCCGCCATCAGCTGCACGCGCTGGCGTTCGGCGGCGAGCACGAGGCGGATCGCGAGTTCCGGCACCGCAACGACGAGCTGCTGTACGTGGCGGGCGGCTCGGCGGCATCGACCCGACCGACAGCGGATCTCCGGGCAAGGCCCCCGGCGGCCCGCGATGTGGGCGGCGGGCCGCCGCAACGGCCGTACACTCACCCCATGGGTCGCAGGAGTTCGACGGGGCAGTGCCTGCGGCAGGCCGCCTCCGGAGTGCGTCCGGCCGTCGTCGACCCGGCCGCCGCCTCTGACGAGGCGCCCCGGACGCGCCGTCTCTCCCTGCACGGCCACGGCTAGCGATCCTCTCCCCTGGCGCGCCGTTCTCGACGCCGTACGCCGTACGCCGGCCCCGTCCCGGGCCGAGCCCGCCTCGCCTTGCCACCGCCGGGCGGTCTCCGGCCTTGCTCCACATCGCCACAGCAGCCTTCCGGCACTCGCCGGCGCTGCCGCCTGGCTACGGCCGCACGACCGGGGCGTAGCCACCTCGAAGGGATCATTGTGAAGCTGAGCGAGTTGCTGGCCGGCCAGGAGCACCACGTACTCCAGGGTGACCCGAGCGGAGCGCTGATCACCGAGGGGACGACCTTCGACGTGGATCGGGTCACGCCGGGTTGCCTGTTCGTCGCCGTGCCCGGGCATCGGGAGGGCGGGCCCGGCTCCGTGGCGTCCGCGCTCGCACGGGGAGCTGCCGCCGTGCTCGTCGACAGCACGGAGCCGGCCCCCTCGGCGTCGGTGTGGCCGCCGGGCACGTGTGCCGTGCGAGTGCCGGACATCCGGAGGGCGGCCGCGATCGTGACCTCCCGCTACTTCGGCGAACCGGGGCGGCAGATGGACGTGGTGGCGATCACCGGCACCAACGGCAAGACATCGGTCTCGTACATGGTCGAGTCCGCCCTGCGGATCTCCGAGGGCGCGAAAGTGGGAGTCATCGGGACGGCCGGCAGCCGGATCGGCGACGAGCTGATCCCGATGCCATCGTCGGTGCTGACCACCCCGGAGTCGCCGGACCTCCAGTACCTCCTGGGCCGCATGCGCGACCGCGGGACGAGCAGTGTGGTGCTGGAGGCCACGTCGATGGGCCTGCTGACGCACCGGGTGGACCGGACGTTCATCGACGTGGGGGTGTTCACCAACCTGACGCAGGACCACCTCGACGACCACGGAACGATGGAGAACTACCGGGACGCCAAGCTCCGCCTCTTCCAGGGACTGTGCCGGCGCGCGGTGGTCAATGCCGACGACCCGGTGGGCACCGGGATCGCGGCGATGATGCCGGGTGCGGTGACCACGTACGCCCTCGACGCACCGGCGGACTACCGGGCGACCGACCTCGCCGTCAGCGCTTCCGGCACGCGGTTCACGCTCCACCACGGCGGGCGTACGTACCCGGCCTCGATCCCGGTCCCGGGTCGGTTCTCGGTGGCCAACGCGCTCGCCACCCTGGCCACCTGCCACGTCCTCGGACACGAGCTGGTCGGCCTGATCACCGCACTCGACCGGATGCCGCCCGTCCCCGGCCGGTTCGAGCGCTTCACGACCCCGGTCGGTACCTCCGTGATCGTGGACTACGCCCATTCCCCCGACTCCCTGGACAAGGTACTGACCACGATCCGCGGCTACGCGCGAGGCCGGGTGATCACCGTTTTCGGCTGCGGCGGCGACCGGGACACGACGAAGCGGGCCGACATGGGGCGGATCGCCGGGGCGCACTCCGATCTGTGCGTCCTCACCTCGGACAACCCGCGCACCGAAGACCCGCAAGCCATCCTGGACCAGATCGCGCCGGGCCTCGCCTCGACCGGCACACCGTTCGAGCGGATCGCCGACCGCCGCGAGGCCATCTCGTTCGCCCTGTCCTCGGCGGCCCCGGAGGACACCGTCCTGATCGCCGGAAAGGGCAGCGAGCCGCACCAGATCGTCGGCGAGGAACTGCTGCCCTTCAGCGACATGGCCACCGTGCGTGAATTCGCCGCGGGGCGCACGGCCACCCGGTCCCGCACCGCCCGGCCCGCCGCTTGATCCGCGAGGCGGGGTCCGCCGAACGGAATCCCGAGACTTCATCCGCACCGCATTCCGGCCCAGGGATCAGCCCACGTCAGCGCACCCTCCCCCGCGGCTTCAGCGGCGTCGCGGGCAGGTCGGGGGCCGGAAGCGGATCGCCGTCGTAGCCCTTCACGTCGCCGAACCGGGAGCCGTTCATCCAGTCCGAACGAGCCTGTGCGATGTCGTCGTTCGAACGGCCGATGAAGTTCCACCACATGACGATCTCCTCCTCGAACGGCTCGCCGCCGAGGAGCATCAGACCCGCGTCCGACACCGCGCGCAGGGGGAGCTCCGTTCGGCCGCAGCCGAGGTACAGCATGGAGCCGGGCAGGACAGGGACGCCGTCGACCTCGGCCTCGCCCGACATGGACAGGACCGCGTACTCGAAGTCGGGGTCCAGCGGGAGGTTCGTCTCGGTGCCCGCCGTCAGCGCGAGGTCGGCGCCGACCAGCGGGGAGTACGTGGTGCCTGGCGAGACGGCGCCGTCGAGGGCGCCGAGGATCACCGTGGCCGTGAGGCCGGGGGCCGTGACCTGGGGCAGCTCGGCGTGGTGCTGGAAGTGGGGTTCCACGTGGCGGTGCGCGTCGGGGAGCGCGACCCAGAGCTGCGCGCCGTGGAGGAAGCGGGCGTGCGGCCGGGGGCTCTCCTCCGAGTGGGAGATCGCCCGGCCCGAGGTCATCAGGCCGAGCTCGCGCGGGCGGACCGTCTGGAGGCTGCCGGTGGAGTCGCGGTGCAGGACCTCGCCCTCGTGGAGCCAGCTCACGGTCTGGAGCCCCATGTGCGGGTGGGGCGGGACCTGCATGCCCGGCTCGTCGGCGATGTCGTCGGGGCCGTAGTGGTCGACGAAGGCCCAGGCTCCGACCATGCGCCGGCCCAGGTTGGGGAGGAGGCGGCGGACCTCGGTCGACTCGCCGAGCTGGACGCGGCGGGGGCTGAGCAGCTCCCGCACCGGCTCGGCGACGACGAAGCCCCGGCCACCGCACACCGTCAACGCGGCCTGACGATCAAGATTGCTCATGACGCTCAACCAATCGTAGTGGAATGTTCAACCATCCAGGCTTGTTGACCTGGTCGACCGTCACACAGAGTGGCAGATCCGGGAACCCGGAAGGGAAGAGCAAGTGAGCGACACGTACTACGAGTTCGGAACGGCCGGGGAACGCTGGGACCGCGCGCGGTTCTTCTTCGACGCGAAGGAGTACGCGACCGCCGTCCGTATCCTGCGCGGCCTCGTCGCCGAGCACCCGGAGCAGACGGCCCAGCGGCTGCTCCTCGCGCGGGCCTACTACCACTCCGCGCAGCTCTCCCGGGCCGAGACCGAGCTGCGGGCCGTCCTGGACCGCGACCCGGTCGAGCACTACGCCCGGCTGATGCTCGGGCGCACCCTGGAGCGCCAGGGACGCACGGACGAGGCCGCGCCGCACCTGCGGATGGCCGCCGCGATGGCGGGCGAGACCCCCTCCTGACCCCCTCCTGCCCCTCCGGAGGTCGATGCCGGCGCCCTCGACCGGCGCCGGCACTGACGCGGTTCTGATACCCCGGCACGGTATGGTCGGGGCCAGGAGGTCCTGGTCTTGCGTACACGTCGGGCAGCACGCGGAAAGCGCGGCATGCGAGCAGGAGGTGCCGTCGCGCACCTCCTGCTCGTCGTCGTGCTCGCGCTCGGGGTGTTCCTGATGCACGCGGTCGGCCACCCCGAGGGCTCGGGCGGTACGGCGGAGACCTCCGCCGCCGCCCACCACACCGCCCCGGAGACCGGCGCGCCGGTCTCCGACGGCGGCGGCTCCGACGCCCGTCACGACCCCGGTGCGGGGATGGACATGACCACGCTGTGCGTGGCCGTCCTCGGCGCCTGGCTCCTCGCCGGGCTCGTCCGGGCCGCCCTGGCCCGACGTCCCGACTGGCTCGCCGTCGTCCTCGCGCGGCTCGTCCCCGCCCTCGGGCCCCACGCGCCGCCGCGCAGACCTCCCGACCTCGCCCAGCTGTCGATCCTGCGGATCTAGGCCGTATCGCCACCGCGGGCGCCCCGCGCTGCCCGTGAACGCCTTCGACCTGCCCCTTTCCGCCTGTACGGGCACCCGTTCCGTACGGACAGACAGCACACGAGGTATCACTCCCATGCGCACCTTCACGCGTGCCACCGCCAAGAAGTTCGCCCTCGCCGGCGCCGTCACCGCCACCGCGCTCCTGCTCGCCGCCTGCGGCACGGAGGACGGCGGGATGAGCGGGATGGATCACGGAGGGAAGCCCACCACGGCCTCCGCCACGCCCCCTGCCACCGCGTCCGCCGCCGCCGAGGCCGCCGCCCCCGGGGCCTTCAACGACGCGGACGTCATGTTCGCCCAGATGATGATCCCCCACCACGAGCAGGCCCTGGAGATGGCGAAGCTCGCCGACGGCCGCGCCCAGGACGCCCAGATCAAGAAGCTCGTCGCCGCGATCGAGCAGGCGCAGGACCCCGAGATCCAGAAGATGAAGGCCTGGCTCAAGGGCTGGGGCAAGCCTGAGTCCGCCGCTGCCGGTCACGGTTCCGGCAGCGGTCACGGCATGGCCGGGATGATGTCCGAGCAGGACATGAAGGACCTGGCGGCCGTCAAGGGCGAGGCCTTCGACCGGAAGTTCGCCGAGCTGATGATCGCCCATCACGACGGTGCCGTCGAGATGGCGGAGGACGAGCAGAAGAACGGGCGGAACGCGTCGGCGAAGAAGCTCGCCGACGACGTCGTCCGGACCCAGTCCACCGAGATCGCCGAGCTGCGGAAGATCCTCGACCGGCTCTGACCCGGTCCGTGAGGCGCGGCCGGTCCCCCACCGGGGCCGGCCGCGCCGCCCCCGCGCCTTCCTCCCTTCCTCTCCTCCGGCGAAAGAACGATGAAGAAGTACTTCTCCGGGCCCCCGGCCGCGACCGTCACCGCCGCCGCGCTCGCCCTGTCCCTCGCTCTCACCCTGACCGCCTGCTCGCAGGACCCTGCCGCCGACGACTCCCCCGGCGCCGGCGCCCTGAGCCACATCCACGGACTCGGGGTGCGCGGCGACACCCTCTACGTCGCCACCCACGACGGCGTCCACACCCCGGACTCGGCCGGGCGCCCGACCCTGGTCGGCGACCGCAGGGACGACTTCATGGGCTTCACGGTCACCTCCTCGGGCGCCTTCCTCGCGAGCGGTCACTCCGCCCCCGGCTCCGGCGGGCCCGCCGACCTCGGCCTGATCGAGTCGACGGACTCCGGACGCACCTGGCACGAGAAGTCGCTCGGCGGCGAGGTGGACTTCCACTCCCTCGACACCGCGCCCGACTCCACGGTCTACGGATACGACAGCGCGAACGGGCTCCTGCGGGTCAGCCCCGACGGCGTCACGTGGGAGGACCGGGCCGCGCTGCGCGCCCTCGACATCGCCGTCTCCCCCGCCGCCCCCGGCACCGTCCTCGCCACCACCGAGACCGGTGTGGCCCGCAGCACGGACGGTGGCAGGACCTTCGCCCCCGGCACGGGTCAGGTTCTCGCGTACGTCTCCTGGGGTGCCCCCGACTCCCTCTTCGGCGTCGACCGGAGCGGGGTCCTCTTCCGCGGTACGGGTACGGGTACGGGGAATGGGGTTGGGGCTGGGGCAGCACCGGGTGCGGCGACGGGTTCCGGAATCCGCTGGGACCGGGTCTCGACCGTGCCGGGCGGGGCTCCGCAGGCGCTCACCGTCGTGGACGCCCGCCGGCTGCTCGTCGCCACCCAGGACGGGGTGTACGAGTCGCGCGACGGCGGGCGGACCTTCGAGCGGCGGGTCACGGTGACCGGAGGGGAGGAAGGCCACTGACCCCGCGCGGGCCTCACCCCGCGCGTCGCTCCACGACCACCTCGCCGCCCACCACGACCGTCTCCGCCACCGTGCCCGGGATCTCCTCGGGCGCGATGCGGAGGATGTCCCGGGAGAGGACGACGAAGTCGGCGAGCTTGCCCACCGTCAGCGAACCCCGCTCGTCCTCCAGGAAGTTGGCGTACGCCGAGCCCATCGTGTAGCCCTCGACGGCGGCGGCGACGTCGATCGTCTCCCCCGCCGTCCAGCTCTCCCCGCCGCCGGGCGGGCGGCGGGTCACGGCCGCGTGGATGCCCACCATGGGGTCCATCTCGGCGACGTTCCAGTCGCTGGAGAGCGCGAGGACGGCCCTGGCGTCGCGCAGGCTGCGCAGCGGCCAGGCCTTGTGCCAGCGGTCGGGGCCGACGTTCTCGGCCCAGTCCTTGCCGGGGCCCGCGATGTCGGGGGCGGCGTGCCGGGGCTGCATGCAGGCGACGACGCCGAGCTCGGCGAAGCGGGGCGTGTCGGCCGGATCGAGGCACTCGACGTGGACGATCTGGTGGCGTGCGTCGCGCGGACCGTTGGCGGCGCGGGCGCGGGCGACGGCGTCGAGGACGGTGCGGATGCCCCGGTCGCCGGTGGCGTGGACGAAGCACTGGAAGCCGCGGGCGTCCAGCCGGGTGAGCAGCTCGGCGAACTCCTCGGGCGGGTAGAAGGTGTCGCCGCGGTGGTGGGCACAGCCCGCGTACGGCTCCAGGAGGGCGGCCGTGCGGGGTTCGACGACGTCGTCGATGTACAGCTTGAGCGGGCCGACGCGCAGCCGGTCGTCCGCGAACTCCTTCGCCGCCGTCTCGAAGGCGTCCAGGTCCTCGTCGGTCGTGCCGCGCGGGTGGAAGAGCGCGGCGACGATCCGCGAGCGGAGCCGGCCCTCGGCGCGGGCTCGCTGGAAGAGGGCGAGGTCGTCGAGGGAGTTCTGCGGCTCGACGACGGTGGTGATGCCGTAGCCGATGGCGTCGTCCAGGCTCTTGGCGAGCCGGCCGTACTGCCGGTCGGGCGAGGCCCAGGGCACGCCGAGCTCGCGCAGCGCGCGGTGGCCGTCGCGGGAGAGGCCCTTGATCGCGAAGTCCTTGACGAATCCGGTGGGTTCGCCGGTGTCCGGGTCGGTCACGGCCCGGCCGAAGGGCAGGTCGGTGTGGTCGCGGTCGACCCCGAGCCGCCGCAGGGCGGCGGTGTTGAGCCAGGCGGTGTGCACGTCGTAGCTGAGGACGACGGCGGGGGTGTCGCCGGTGGCCGGGTCGAGGTCGGCCGCGGTGGGCATGCGCCCGTCGGGGACGGCCGAGTAGTCGAAGGCCTCGGCCTCGATCCACTCGGCGTCGGGGTGCGCCTCGTGCCAGGTGCGGATGCGCGCGTGGACGGCGTCGAGGGTACGGGCGCCCGCGAGCTGGACGCAGGCGTCGTCCGAGCCGAGGCGGACGTGGTTGTGGGCGTCGACGAAGCCGGGCAGGACGAGGCGCCCTGCGGCGTCGAGCACCCGGGTGCCGGGGCCCGTCCAGGAGTCCGCTCCGGCGTCGGAGCCGATCCAGACGATGCGGCCGGCGCGGACGGCGAGGGCCTGCGCCTCGGGGAGCGCGGGGTCGACGGTGTGGATCCGGGCGCCGGTGAGGACGAGATCGGCGGGCGAAGGCGTGGTGTCGTGCATGCGGGGTGACTCCGTGACGTGCGTACCGCTGGGCGGGTGCGAGGGATCTGCGAGGGGTTCGGGCGGGGCTCAGTCGCCGCGTACCGGCGCGACGGTCCTCCCCGCGAGGAGCACGTACACGAGGGCCGAGACCACCGCGCCGAGCAGGGTGAGGTCCGCGCCTCCGAGGGGGGCGACGAGCGGGCCGGTCCAGAGCTCCGAGTCGCAGGTGAGCGCGGAGAAGAGGAGGCCCGCGAGGAGCGCGGTCATGCCGGCCGGGTGCCAGCCGGAGCGGTACCAGTAGGCGCCGCCCTCGCGCAGGTGCAGCGCGGCGGAGTCGTACGCGCAGCGGCGGAGCACCATGTCGGCGAGGAAGACCCCGCCCCAGGGGGCGAAGACGATGATCAGGAGGGAGAGGAAGGAGAGGAGCGAGGTGGTGAAGTCGGTGAGGAAGAGGGCGCCGAGGGAGCCGGCCGCGGTCACCGCGGCGCTGATGACGATGGCGCGGGCGCGGCTCCACGGTATGCCGAGGACCTGGAGGTTCAGGCTCGACGAGTAGAGCGTGATGATCGAGTTGGTGACCGAGCCGCCGAGGACGAGGGCGAGGAAGAGGGGCTGGAACCAGCCGGGGAGCAGGCTCTCGGTGCCCGCCACCGCGTCGGTCATGTCCACCTGCGTCGCGGCGGCCACACCGGCGACGCCCAGGGCGACGGAGGAGAGGAAGCCGCCGAGCGCGCCGCTGAGGGTGACGGCCTTCAGGGAGGTGGTGCGGGGCAGGTACCGGGTGTAGTCGGCGGGCATGGGGACGTACGAGAAGGGGCCGGCGAGCATGACGACGAAGGCGATGCTCCAGCCGGCGGCGCCGGGCGCGGCGGCGGGGGCCGACGTGTCGGCGCCGGGCAGGACGAGGACGAGGAGCGCGGCGAAGCCGACGGCGAGGACGTACGCCATCCAGCGTTCGGCGAACTGGACGGTGGCGTGGCCCCAGAGGGCGATGGCGAAGGTCAGCGTGAGGGTGACGGCGAGGGCCAGGGCCCGGGGGAGGTGTCCGCCGTGCCAGCCGAGGTCGGCGAAGAAGGCTTCGAGTGCGAGGGTGCCGACCACGGTGTTCACGACGGTGTAGCCGATGCTGACGATCCAGTTGAGCAGACCGGCCGGCCAGTTGCCGCGGACGCCGAAGGCCGCCCGGGAGATCACGAGGGTCGCGGTGCCGGTGCGCACGCCGCTGAGGCCGGCCGCGCCGATCGCGAGGAAGGAGAGGCCGCCGAGCACGACGACGGCGGTGGCCTGCCAGAAGGAGAGGCCGAAGGCGACGGCGAGGGCGCCGTTGATGACGTACGTGAAGGTGAGGTTCGAGCCGAACCAGAGCCAGAAGACGTCCTTGGCGCTGCCGTGCCGTTCGGCGTCGGGGATGGGGTCGATCCCGTGCTCCTCGATCTGGAACACCTCGTCCCGGCCCGTGGTCCCCGTGGTCCCGGGCGCCGTCTCGTGTCCGATCACGACCGCACTCCTGTCTTGAATGCCGTTCTAAGTCTTAGAACGGCATTCAAGATGGGCGATGGATTCAGGCCACGTCAAGACCTTCGCAGGTTGCGGTTAAGGTCGACCCCACGGACAGCGGGACCATGGGACACGGATCGGTACGCGGATCGGCATGCGGATCAGTACCCGGATCGGGGGATGGCGGCGGTGGCAGGGGCGGCACGACGGCGGGACGGGAACGTCACCCAGGAGCGGATGCTGGAGGAGGCCATGGCGGTGATCGCCGAGGAGGGCCTCGCCTCGCTCACCATGTCCGCGCTCGCGGAGCGGCTCGGGACGAGCGGCGGCCACATCCTGTACTACTTCGGCAGCAAGGACCTGCTGCTGCTCGCCGCCCTCCGCTGGAGCGAGGCCGCACTCACCGGGGAGCGCGGCGCCCTGCTGGCCCGGCGGATCCCGGCCGAGCGCAAGCTCGACCTCTTCCTGCGGCTCTACCTGCCGCGCGGGCCCCGCGACCCCCGCTGGACGCTGTGGATCGAGCTCTGGGCCCGCACCCCCGGCAACACCGCGCTGCGCGAGGCCCAGGAAGCGCTGGACCGGGGCTGGCAGGAGGACCTGGAGACCCTGCTCGCGGCGGGGGTCGCCCGGCGGCGCTTCGCACCGCTCGACGCCACCGCCCGGGCCTCCGAACTCCTGGCCCTGCTCGACGGGTTGAGCACCCGAGTCGTCCTGGGCCAGGAGTCCGGCCGGGACGCGCGGCCCGCGCTGGAGGCGGCACGCGCGGCGGCACGGCTGCTCGTCGCCCCGTACGCCCCCGACACGCCGCGAACAGAAGCGATGTGATGGCTCGTCAGCCCCGGTAGGCCTCCAGGAGGCGCAGCCACGCCTCGCTCAGGGTCGGGTACGACGGTACGGCGTGCCAGAGCCGGGCGATCGGGACCTCGCCCACGACGGCGACCGTCGCCGAGTGGAGGAGTTCACCGATCCCCGGGCCGACGAAGGACGCGCCGAGGACGACCTCCCGGTCGAGGTCGACGACCATCCGCGCCTGTCCCCCGTAGCCCTGGGCGTAGAGCCCGGCCCCGGCCACCTGCCGCATGTCGACGTCGACGGCCCGGACCCGGTGACCGGCCCGCTCGGCCGCGGCCAGGGTGAGCCCGACGGCCGCCGCCTCGGGGTCGCAGAACACCACCTGCGGCACGGCGGCGTGGTCGGCGGTGGCCGTGTGGGCGCTCCAGCTTCCTCCGTCCAGCGGCTCGGTGCCCCGCGCGCGGGCCGCGATGGCGGCGCCGGCGATCCGGGCCTGGTACTTGCCCTGGTGGGTCAGGAGCGCCCGGTGGTTGACGTCCCCGACCGCGTAGAGCCAGTCGCTGCCGGTGACCCGGAGGCTGTCGTCGACGTCGAGCCAGGAGCCCGGTGCCAGGCCGACCGTCTCCAGGCCGAGGTCCTCGGTGCGCGGGGCCCGGCCGGTCGCGAAGAGCACCTCGTCGCCCTCGACGTGGTCGCCGCCCTCCAGGACCACGGTCACCGGGCCGGTGCCCCCGTCGCGTACCACCGCGGCGACCCGGGCACCCGTGCGGATGTCCGCCCCGCGTGTGGTGAGGGCCGCGGCGACCCGCTCGCCGACGAACGGCTCCATCCGGGGCAGCAGGCCCCCGCCCCGTACCAGCAGGGTGACCTTCGCCCCGAGGGCCTGCCAGGCCGTGGCCATCTCCACGCCGACCACTCCCCCGCCGACCACGGTCAGCCGCGCGGGCACCCGGTCGGAGCTGGTCGCCTCACGGCTGGTCCAGGGCCTGGCCCCGGGCAGGCCGGGCAGTTCGGGGAGGACGGCGCGGCTGCCGGTGCAGACGGCGACCGCGTGCCGGGCGGTCAGGACGTGCTCGTCCCCCTCGGGGCCCGCGACGGCGACCCGGCGGGGCCCGGCGAGGCGGCCGTGGCCCCGGAAGAGCCGTACGCCGATCGAATCCAGCCAGTCGACCTGGCCGTCGTCCTTCCAGTGCCCGACGACGGTGTCCCGGTGGCGGAGGACCTCAAGGGCGTCGAGCGGGCCGTAGACCGACTCGCGCAGTCCGGCGACCTTGCGGGCGTCGGAGCGGGCGAGCGCGGGGCGCAGGAGCGCCTTGCTGGGCATGCACGCCCAGTACGAGCACTCGCCGCCGATCAGCTCGCTCTCGACGATCGCTGCGGTGAGCCCGGCCGCCCGCACCCGGTCGGCGAGGTTCTCGCCCACCGGTCCGGCTCCGAGGACCACCACGTCGTACGTGCTCTCTTCCACCGCTCGCGTCATGATCCCAGTCTGCTGCCAGGGGCCCGGAATAGCGCGGCTCGATACGCCGTTGTGCCGGGCGAGTCCCCAGGGGACCGTGAGGACACCGCCAGGAGACCCGAAAGGTAGGCAGGTATGAGCACCGTAGAGCTCACCAAGGACAACTTCGACGAGATCGTCAGCGGGAACGAATTCGTCCTGATCGACTTCTGGGCTTCGTGGTGCGGTCCCTGCCGTCAGTTCGGCCCGGTCTTCGAGGCCGCCTCCGAGCGGCACCAGGACCTGGTCTTCGCGAAGGTGGACACCGAGGCCCAGCAGGAGCTGGCCGCCGCCTTCGAGATCCAGTCGATTCCGACGCTGATGATCGTCCGTGACAACGTGGCGATCTTCGCGCAGCCGGGTGCCCTGCCGGAGGCCGCCCTGGAGGACGTCATCGGGCAGGCACGCCGGCTGGACATGGACGAGGTCCGCAAGTCGGTGGAGGCCGCTCAGCAGCAGTGACCCCGTGACGCCGAAGGGTCGAGAGGGGTACGGGAGAGCCTCCCGTACCCCTCTCGCGTACGTGCGCGGGCGGACGTGCGCGGGGTCAGCGCTCCAGGACCAGTGCCAGGCCCTGGCCCACGCCGATGCAGAGCGCCGCGAGGCCCGTGCCCGAGCCGGCCGCGGCGAGCTGGTGCGCCACGGATCCGGCGAGCCGGGCGCCCGAGGCGCCCAGCGGGTGGCCGATGGCGACGGCGCCGCCGCGCGGGTTCACGATCTCGGGATCGAGTTCCGGCCATTCGGCGAGGCAGCCGAGGGCCTGGGCCGCGAAGGCCTCGTTGAGCTCGAAGGCCGTGAGGTCGCCGAAGGAACGTCCCGCCTTCTCCAGGGCCCGCCGGACCGCCGCGACCGGGCCGAGGCCGAAGAGCTGGGGCTCGATACCGGTGACGGCCGACGTGCGGATGCGGGCGAGCGGCTCGCGGCCCGTCTCGCGCAGTCCGTCCTCGTCCACCAGGAGCAGGGCCGCCGCGCCGTCGTTGAGTGGGGAGGAGTTGCCCGCCGTGACCGTGCCGCCCGTGGGGCGGAAGGAGGGCTTGAGCTTGGCGAGCGCCTCCATGGAGGTCGTGTCGCGGATGCACTCGTCCCGGGTCAGGTCCACGCCCGCGTACGGGACGACCTCGTCGTCGTACAGCCCCTTCGCCCACGCCTCGGCCGCCTTGCGGTGGCTGGCGAGCGCGAAGGTGTCCTGCTGGTCGCGGGTGAGGCCGTGCTTGTCGGCGACGAGCTCCGCGCCCTCGCCGAGGGAGACCGTCCACTCGGCCGGCATCCTAGGGTTGGTCATGCGCCAGCCGAGGGTCGTCGAGTGGAGCTGCTGGTGACCGGCGGGAAAGGCCCGCTCCGGCTTCTGCAGGACCCACGGGGCGCGGGACATGGACTCGACGCCGCCGGCGATGGCGACGGAGGCGTCGCCGAGCGCGATGGCGCGGGCCGCCTGGATGACGGCCTCCATGCCGGAGCCGCAGAGGCGGTTGACGGTGACGCCGGGGACGCTGACGGGGAGTCCGGCGAGCAGGACGGCCATCCTGGCCACGTCGCGGTTGTCCTCGCCCGCGCCGTTGGCGTCGCCGAAGTAGACGTCGTCGACGCGGGCCGGGTCGAGCGCGGGCGAGCGGTCGACGAGGGACCGCACCACGTGGGCGGCGAGGTCGTCCGGGCGCACCCCGGCGAGCGCGCCTCCGAACTTCCCGATCGGTGTGCGGACGGCGTCGACGATGTAGACGTCGCGGATGCTCATCGGTTCTCTCCCACGTGACCTTCGGAACGACTCTGTTCGCCTGGTGCGGAGACGTTCGTCTCCGGGCGTGCGCCGCCGAGTCTGTGCCCGTCGCCGCACGGTGTCAACGGGCCTCTTCCGGCCGGACGGGAGCCGGCCCGCGCGGGAGAGTGCCAGGTCAGCCGCGAGGACGGGGCCGCCCTGGGAGCGCGCCGCGTCAGCCGCGCGCCGCCGGGCGGACGAGGGCCGTGAGGCCGTAGTCGAGTTCGCGGCCGTCGACGAGCAGGGCCTCGACCGTCTGCGTCTCCGGGTCGACGTCGGCGACGATGCCGTGTCCCTCGTAGATCGGATAGCCGGAGGAGCCGCGCCGCCCGGTGGCCTCGACGACGGCCGTACGGACGGCGCTGTCCTCCACGGACGCGCCGCCGCGGTCCTCGACGTGCTCGGGCACCAGCAGGATCTCGAAGCGCTTCGGAACTGTGCTCATGCACCGACGCTAAGCGCTCAACTGGACTCCCGCCGGACGACCCGCGAGTCGAGGAGGCGGCGGGAGCGGGGCTGGACGTCCGTGTCCCGCACGGCCCGGTCGACCAGCTCGGCCAGCTCGCGGCCGAGGACCATGTCGATGTGGACGGTGCTCAGGCGCGGCCGCAGCAGCCGGCCGAGGAGCAGGTCGTCGGCACCGACGACGGCGGTCTCCTCCGGTACGGAGATCCCGGCGTCCTGGAGCGCCCGCATCAGGAGCATCGCGTACTCGTCGTTGTAGGCGAACACGGCGTCGAGCCCGAGCTCGCGCCACCGTCCGGCCAGTTCGCCCGCGGACTCCTCGTCGTACCGCAGGGGCAGGGGTACGACGGTGACACCTGCTGCGCCGGCGGTGCCGGCCTCCGCGGTGCCGGCGGCCTCGGCCGCGCGCCGGGCGCCTTCGAGCCGGGGTCCCGAGAACATCCCGAGGCCCGGTTCCTCCGGGACGACGACGCCGATCCGGCGCCGGCCGCTCTCGATCAGGTGGGCGGCGGCGACCTCGCCGATCCGGCCCTGGTCCATGGCCAGGGAGTGGGTGCCCGGGACCTGCTGCGTGCCGAGCGTGATCACGGCACGGGCCCCGGAGCGCTTGAGGAGCTCGACCGCCTGCTCGGTGAGCTCGACCTCACCGAGGGAGACCACGGCGACCGGCCGCAGCTCGGCCCAGGCGCGGGCCGCCTCGTCGGGCTTCAGGCCGACGCTGCCGTACTGCACCACCGTGTAGTCGAGGCGCCGCAGCTCCCACTGGAGATCGTTGAAGAACTGGCTGTAGAGCGGTCCGACCGGGATGTGCGCGCTCGGCAGCAGCACCATCCGGCTGTGGCCGGCGCGCAGGCTGCGGGCCGCCGCGTGGGGGACGTATCCCAGCTCCTCGGCCGCCTCGCGCACCCGGCGCCGGGTGGGCTCGCTGATCCGGACGGCCGAGGTGTTGTTCAGCACGTACGAGACGGTGGCCCGCGAGACGCCCGCGAGGCGCGCGACGTCGGCACTGGTGGGGACCGCCTGGCCGGTGGGGCGTTCGGGGGTCTGTTCGGTTGAGTGGCTCATCGCTCCGGCATCTTTCCAGAACAATCCGGCACAGGGTCTGGCGGATGGCCGGATTTGAGTGCTACACAGTGCTCACACGTGTCACTGACACGTGTAACTCTACCGCTCATTCCGCTCCTCGCCCCCTCATCGGGCGATCTCTCCCAGGAGGGCACTGTGGCCCTTTCCTCCTCCGGAACCGGCTCCGGAACCGGCATCGGCACCGGCACCGGCGGCGCCGAATCCGGCACGGCCGGCCCCGACTCCCCCGCGACCGGCAGGCCGACGCGGGGCCTGCTGCCGCTGCTCCTCGCCGGGAACTCGGCGATGTACACCCTGTACATCGGCGTCGGCGGGATGCTCCTCGCGCTCCAGATCGAGGACATCGACCCTGCGAACAAGGTGGCGAACTTCGGCCTCGTCGCCGGTATATCCGCGATCTTCGCGACCGTCTTCAACCCGGTCGCGGGCGCGCTCTCGGACCGGTCCGGACGGCGCAACCCGTGGATCCTGGGCGGCGGTCTGCTCGCCCTGCCGGTGATGCTGCTCCTCGGCAGCGTCGACACGATCCTGCTGGTCACGATCGCCTGGTGTCTCGGCCAGGCCGTCATGAACATCTACCAGGCGGCGATCACCTCCGTGGTGCCCGACCGGATCCCGATGGACGCGCGCGGCAAGGCCTCGGCGGCCGTGGGCCTCGGTCTGCCGATCGGCTCGACGATCGGCGCCCTCGTCGGCGCTGCCTTCTCCGAGAACTACCGCACCGGCTACCTCGTCTTCGGCGCGATCGTCGCCGGCACCGCCGTGCTGTTCAGCGCCTGCGCCCGCGAGCAGCGCATGCCCCCGAAGGCTCCTCTGCCGGTCAGGCAGCAGATCGCGGCCTTCGGCAGCGCACTCAAGGACCACGACTTCCGATGGGCCTTCATCGGCCGGGCTCTGCTGGTCCTCGGCTACTTCGCCGTGGCCGGATTCCAGCTGTACATCCTCAAGGACCACACCGAGCTGCCCGCCGGGCTCTCCGCCGAGGAGGCCGTGGCCATCCTCATGCCGCTCAACTCGGTCGCGATGGTGGTCTCGACCGTGCTCGGCGGCTGGCTGTCCGACCGCTACGACCGCCGCAAGCTCTTCGTCGGCGCCTCGGCCGCACTCGCCGCCGTGGCCCTGGTCATCCCGGCCGTCTCGACCAGCTGGACCGCGATGCTCGCCTTCTCGGTCGTCAACGGTCTCGGCTTCGGCTGCTACATGGCCGTCGACACCGCGCTGGTGACGATGGTGCTGCCCAAGGCCGAGGACGCGGCCCGCGACATGGGCGTGCTCAACATCGCCAACGCCGGACCGCAGGTCATCGCCCCGTTCGTCGCCTCGCTCGTCGTCTCGCTGAGCGGTGGCGGATACACGGCCCTGTTCGTCGTGGCGGCCGTACTGTCGGTGCTCGGCGCGCTCGCCGTGCGCCCCATCCGCGGCGTGCGCTGACCGACGATCGGTGCCGCCCGGGGGTGTCCGGCGGATCAGGGCGTGCCGACGCCCCTGATCCGCGGGGCGCCCCCGTACCCGTCGCACCACTCGGAGAGGCAGCACCGTGCGCCTGCACACCACCACATGGGGATCCGGTGACCGGACAGCCCTGCTCGTCCACGGCCTCATGGCCGACCACCGCACCTGGCGGCGGGTCGGACCGGCCCTCGCCTCGCGGGGCTACCGGGTCGTGGCCGTGGACCTGCGGGGGCACGGGGCGAGCGCCCGGGCGGCGGGACCCGGGGAGTACCGGCCCGAGGACTACGCCGACGACCTCGTCGAGAGCCTACCCGCCGGAGCCGAACTGGCCGTCGGGCACTCGCTCGGCGGGCTCGCCCTGGCGCGGGCCGTGGAGCGGCTCGCGCCGGCGCGCGCGGTGTACTCGGATCCCGCCTGGCATCTGAAGTGCGGTCCCGACGGGTACGTGCCGGAGCTCTTCGTCCGGGCCAAGTCCTTCTCCCGGGACCTCGTGAGGGGGTTCAACCCGCGGTGGTCGGACGAGGATCTCGACACCGAGTTGGCGTCGGTACGCGTCTGGGACGAGCGGTCGGCTTACGGCCTGGCCGACGTCACCGGTACGGACATGTGGCCGGCCCGGCCCGCCGTTCCGTCCCTGGTCACGCTCGCCGATCCGAGCGTGCTGATCTCGCCCGAGGACGCCGCGATGCTGGAGGGTCGCGGCTTCACCGTCCGTACCGTCGCGGGCGCCGGTCACACGATCCACCGGGACGACCTCGACGGGTTCATGTCCGCGCTGGACGGCTGGATCTGACGTACCGTTGATCCATGGACGAAGCGTCGATGGACTCCTCGATGGTGGGCCTGCTGGGCCGGGTGACCGGCGTGATCGGGCCCGGCCTCGTCGGCGAGGTGATCGTCCGGATCCGGGGCGGGGCCGAGCACTTCCTCGCCTACCCCGCGTCGCCGAAGGAGCGGATCGAGACCGGGACGGTGGTGATGGTCATGGAACATCTCCCTCCACGCACCGTCTATGTCACAGCCGCGTACGACAGTTGACCGAACCGTTGAGTGGCGCCCGTCACGGGCGCACACTCCCTTCACCGGATCCGCACGGCTCCGGTGAAGGGGGAACTGCCCATGGGCATCGGCATTCTGGCGGGCGTCGTCGTCGGCGCCTTCGCTCTTCTGATCGTCGTGTTCAAGATGATGTGGCGGGTCGCGGAGCCCAACGAGGCGCTGATCATCTCCGGTTCCAACCACAAGAACGAGGGCCTCGGCGCGGGGATGGGGTTCCGGATCGTCACCGGTCGCGGCACCCTCGTGATGCCCGGCGTCCAGGCGGTGCGCAAGCTCTCGCTCGACCTCAACGAGACGCAGCTGTCCGTCGAGTGCGTCACCCACCAGGGCATTCCGCTCAAGGTCCGCGGTGTGGTGATCTTCAAGGTGGGTGACGACTTCGTGTCGATCGCCAACGCCGCCCGCCGGTTCCTCGACCAGCAGAAGCTGATGTCGGAGCGGGTGCACATCGTCTTCGCCGGTCATCTTCGCGCCATCGTCGGCGGGTTGACCGTGGAGGACATGATCCGTGACCGGGAGAAGCTGACCGGGCAGGCGCGTTCGGCCTGTGGCACGGAGATGGAGAAGCTCGGTCTGATCGTCGACTCGCTGCAGATCCACGAGATCGAGGACCCGACCGGCTACATCAAGAACCTGGCCGCCCCGCACGCCGCCGCCGTCCAGCGGGACGCGCGGATCGCGCAGGCGGAGGCGAACCGGCGGGCGACCGAGGCCGAGCAGCAGGCCGCGGCGCGCATGTCGGAGGCGACCCGGGACAGCGAGATCCTCCAGGCGGGCTACCAGGCCGAGCGGGACCAGGCCTCGGCCCGGGCCCGGCAGGCCGGACCGCTGGCCGACGCGGCCTCGCGCCAGGAGGTCGTGGTCCAGGAGACCCGGGTGGCCGAGCTGGAGGGCCACCGCAAGGAGCAGCAGCTCCAGGCGGAGGTCCGCAAGCCGGCCGACGCCATGGCGTACGAGACCCGGACGCTGGCCGCGGCCGAGCGTGACGCCCGGATCTCGGCGGCCGAGGCCGACGCGAAGGAGACCGAGCTGGCGAGCGCGGCCAAGGCGACGGCGACCCGGCTCACCGGTGAGGCGGAGGCGGCGGCGCAGCACGCGAAGGGGCTCGCCGTCGCCGAGGCGACGCGGGCGAAGGGTCTGGCGGAGGCCGAGTCGATCAAGGCCCGTGCGGCGGCACTCGCCGAGAACCAGGAGGCCGTCGTCGCCCAGCAGCTGGCGGAGAAGTGGCCGGAGATCGTGTCGGCCGGCGCGTCCGCCTTCGGGAACGTCGACCAGATGGTGCTGCTGAACGGCGCCGACGGGATGGCGGACGTCTTCGCCAAGGCCCTGACCATGGGCGGGACCGGGCTCGGTCTGGCCCGGCAGCTGCTCGCCACGATGAACCCGGGGGCGCCGGAGCACCTGGGCAAGGTGCCGCCGGCTCCGCGGCCGGAGGAGAGCGTGGAGATCACGGTCGGCGACGGGGAGTAGTCGACGGGGTAGCCGCGGTGCGGCCGGCAGGGTGAGGCCGACGCGGCGAGTGAGGTGCGCGGGTCGGCCGGCGCGGTCGGCCCGCGCGACGGGCCCGGTGCCGTTTCGGCGCCGGGCCCGTTGGTGCGATCCCCTGGCCTGGGGGTGGAGGCCGGGCGTCCTTGCGCCTCGGTCTCACGCATGGCCTGGCGCATGTGCGCCTCTCGGCCGCACGCGTGGCCCGGCCTGGCCTCGGTGGCCCTTCGGCGTCAGCCGCGCGTCGGCGTCGGCTGCGGCCGGGGCCGGGGCCGGGGCCTCAGTTGTGGCCGAACTTCCGCTCCTTGCGGTGGGACGCGTGCTCCACGAGCGGCATCTGCGGCTCTCTCGTGGGGGTTGCCGCGGTCTTCTCCTTCGCGGCCGCCTCGGTGCGGTGCTCGTGGCCTCCGGTACGGGCGCCTCGGTTGGTCCGGGTCTGTTTCTTGCCCACGATCGTGCCTCCCATGAAGGGGTCTCGGACCTGTGGTCCGTATGCCCTCAGCCTCGCACGGGAGGACGAAAGCCGCATGTCAGACGGTTCTGTCGAAGACCCGGGCGAAGGCGGCGAGCGTCGGTGTGCCGGAGGAGCGGTCCAGGACGGCGAAGACGATCTCCTCGAAGTGGCCGGCGAACCGGCCCTCGCCCATGAGCAGTGCCCGGAAGGCGCCCGCGACCACC
This sequence comes from Streptomyces venezuelae, assembly GCF_008642375.1. NCBI lineage: Bacteria > Bacillati > Actinomycetota > Actinomycetes > Kitasatosporales > Streptomycetaceae > Streptomyces > Streptomyces venezuelae. Next base: position 955,691 of record NZ_CP029194.1, read on the forward strand.
GCCGGGTCGTTCCTGAACACCCCACAGCCCCAGGCTCCGAGCACGAGCCGCCGGTAGCCGGCCGCGGCCGCCGTCTCCAGGACCCGCTCGGCGCGGGCGGCCAGGGCCGCCGGGAGCTGTCCGGCCCGTTCGGGGGTGCGGCGGCGGACGACGCCCGCGTTGGGTGCGGGCGAGGTGAGGAAACCGACCGTGAACGGCTCGTCGAGCAGCGCGCCGCGTTCGTCGCGGAAGACCGGGACGCGGGGCGAGTGGATCACCCGGTCGGTGTAGAACACGTCCGGGTCCGCGCGGTGGTGGGCGTAGTAGTCGGGGGCGCGCAGCAGTGTCGCGTGGAGGGCGGAGGCCCGGCAGAGCGCCTCCTCCTGGGCCTGGGCGCCGTTGAGGTAGCCGCCGCCGGGGTTGCGGGCGGAGGCGAAGTTCAGGACGGCGACCGGGCGGGCGGGGTCGGCGGAGACCATCCGGCGCGCGGCGGCCAGGCTGCTCTCCCCCGTGACGTCCAGGGTGGCCGTGCGATCGGTGCTCGGGGTGACGGGGACGGGTTCGGGGCCGTGGAGGCGGGTTCCGGCCAGGGCTGCGGTCAGGTCTTCCGTGAGGGAGACGGTCCGGCCGTCGGGGGCCTGGTACCGGCCCGCGGCCACGATCTCCTCGGTCCGCCGCGCGATCTCGCGCAGTCGTGCGCTCATGACCGCCAGCATGATCGTTTCCCCTGGGCGGGGACAACGGATTTTCCGGGGTTTCCGCCGCCGGGGGAAGTTTCGGTCCAACGGGGGCACAGGGGGCGCGTGCGATCGCTGTGGGGCGCTCTTGCACGCGGGTCGGCAGTGGCTTTAGGTGGAAGCAGCGGCATCCGGGGCCAGCCCTTCCGGGCCTGTCCGGTGGATCAGGAGGTGCACGGATGGCAGCAGGTGTCACACCGCGTGGCGGCCCCGCACTCACCGAGTCGGAGGCGGAGGAACTACTGCGCGGCATCTGTTTCAAGACAGGTCCACCCCGCACGGTGGGGGCGGAGCTGGAGTGGCTCGTCCATGATCTGCGCGACCCGCGTCTGCCCGTACGGCCGCCGAGGCTGGCCGCCGCGCTCGACACCGTACGGTCCCTGCCGCTGGTCTCGTCGCTCACCTTCGAACCGGGCGGTCAGCTGGAGCTCAGTTCGCGTCCGGCCGGATCGCTCATGGAGTGTCTCGACTCGCTCGCCGCCGATCTGCGTGCGGTGCGGGAGGCGCTCGGACCGCTCGGTCTCACCCTGAACGGTTACGGGGTGGACCCCTGGCACGCGCCGCGCGGCCGGGTGCTCCACGAGCCGCGGTACGACGCCATGGAGATCGCACTCGACCGCACGGGACCGGCCGGCCGGGCGATGATGTGCGACTCGGCCTCCGTGCAGGTGTGCCTCGACGCCGGTCTCGACGAGCCGGGTCCGCTCGGCTATCACCGGCGCTGGCGGCTGGCCCATGTCCTCGGCGCGGTGCTCGTCGCGGTCTTCGCCAACTCCCCGCAGCACGGCGGCCGTCGGACCGGCTGGCGCTCGACGCGGCAGGCGCTGTGGACGGAGCTCGACCCGCGGCGGGCCCTCGCGCCCCTGGCGGACGGTAAGCCCCGCGACGAGTGGACCGCGCACGTCCTGGACACCCCGGTGATGTGCGTACGGGCTGCCGAGGGACCGTGGGCGGTACCGGAGGGGCTGACCTTCCGCGAGTGGCTGCGCACCGGTCTCCCCCGCCCCGCGGGCCTCGACGACCTGAACTACCACGTGACGACGCTCTTCCCGCCGGTCCGGCCGCGCGGCCATCTGGAGCTGCGGATGATCGACGCGCAGCCCGGCCCGGACGGCTGGATGGTGCCGGTGGCCGTGACGACGGCCGTCTTCGAGGACCCGGAGGCGGCCGAGGCCGTGCACCGGGCGGTCGAACCCCTCGCGGAGCGGGCCGGGCCGGGGCCGGCGCCGCGCAATCCGCTGTGGCTGGCGGCGGCGCGGGACGGCCTCGCCGACCCCGGGCTGCACTCCGCCGCCCGCGCGGTCTTCTCGGCTGCCCTCGACGCACTGCCCCGGATCGGGGCGAGCGAGAAGGTACGGCGGGCCGTCGCCGCCTTCCAGGAGCGGTACGTGATCCCTGGGGGCTGCCCCGCCGACGAGCTGCAGGTGGTGACGTCATGACCGGGACGACGGATCGCGCTCCGGGGATCGATCCGGAGGCACTGCGCGCGCGGGCCCTGGACGCCCTGACGCTCGCGCGCGAGCGCACGGCCCTCCTCACGTCCTGCGTCGAGGACGACGAACTCACGGCCCAGCACTCGCCGTTGATGTCGCCACTGGTCTGGGACCTGGCGCACATCGGCAACCAGGAGGAGCAGTGGCTGTGGCGGGCCGTCGCGGGGCGGGACGCGCTGCGCCCGGAGATCGACTCCCTCTACGACGCCTTCGAACACCCGCGCGCCTCCCGCCCCTCGCTGCCGCTGCTCCCGCCGGGCGAGGCCCGCGCCTACGCGGCGGACGTGCGCCTGCGGATCCTCGACGTGCTGGAGAGCGCCCCACTGGAGGGGCGGCCGCTGCTCGACGACGGCTTCGCCTTCGGCATGATCGCCCAGCACGAACAGCAGCACGACGAGACCATGCTGATCACTCATCAGCTGCGCAAGGGACCGGCGGCACTCACCGCTCCCCCACCGCCGGTCTCGCGCTCCGGTCCGCTCCCTCCCGAAGTCCTCGTCCCCGGCGGCCCGTTCACGATGGGCACCTCGGACGAGCCGTGGGCCCTCGACAACGAGCGTCCCGCCCACGCCCGGATCGTTCCGGCGTTCTTCGTCGACACCACCCCCGTCACGAACGGCGCCTATCTCGCCTTCATGGCGGACGGCGGCTACACGGACCGGCGCTGGTGGCGGCCCGAGGGCTGGGCCCAGATCCGGGAGCACGGCATCGGGGCGCCGCTCTTCTGGAGCCGGGACGGCGGACAGTGGCTGCGCCGCCGCTTCGGGGTGACCGAGCCCGTACCCCTGGACGAGCCGGTCCTGCACGTGAGCTGGTACGAGGCGGACGCCTGCGCGCGCTGGGCCGGACGCCGGCTCCCCACCGAGGCCGAGTGGGAGAAGGCCGCCCGGTACGACCCGGTCTCGGGACGCTCGCGCCGCTACCCCTGGGGCGACGCCGATCCCGGCCCCGAGCACGCGAACCTCGGGCAGCGGCACCTGCGCCCGGCGGCCGCGGGCAGCTACCCGGAGGGCGCATCGCCGCTCGGGGTGAGGCAGTTGATCGGTGACGTGTGGGAGTGGACGGCGAGCGACTTCCTGCCGTACCCGGGCTTCACGGCCTTCCCGTACAAGGAGTACTCGGAGGTCTTCTTCGGACCGGAGCACAAGGTCCTGCGGGGCGGGTCGTTCGCGGTGGACCCGGTCGCCTGCCGGGGCACCTTCCGCAACTGGGACCTGCCCGTGCGGCGCCAGATCTTCTCGGGCTTCCGTACGGCGCGGACCGCGGAGCTCGACTGATGTGCCGTCATCTCGCGTACGTGGGCGGGCCTGTGACGCTGGGTGAGCTGCTGGTCCGGCCGGAGCACGCCCTGCTGCGCCAGTCCTGGGAGCCTCGTCACCAGACGAGCGGTGTCGTGAACGCCGACGGCTTCGGGGTGGGCTGGTACGCGGAGGGCGATCCGGTGCCCGCGCGGTACCGGCGGGCGGGACCCATCTGGAGCGACCTCTCCTTCGCGGACCTCGCCCGGGTGGTCCGCACCGGGGCGCTGCTCGCGGCGGTACGGGGCGCCACCTCGCCCGGCGCCGACGGGGAGGCCGCGGCGGCTCCGTTCACCGCCGGCCCCTGGCTGTTCAGCCACAACGGCGCCGTCAGCGGCTGGCCCGGCTCCCTGGCCGCCACGGCCGGCGCGCTCCCGGCCGAGGCGCTGCTGGGTCTTGAGGCGCGCAGCGACTCGGCGCTGATCTGGGCGCTCGTCCTGCACCGGCTGCGGGCCGGGGACGCACCGGGGACGGCCCTCGCCGACACGGTCCGGGAGGTCGCCGGGGCGGCGCCCGGCTCCTCGCTGAACCTGCTGCTCACCGACGGCACCACCGTCACCGCGGCGGCCTGGGGGAACAGCCACTGGTACCTGACGGGCCCCGACCGTGTGGTCGTGGCCTCCGAACCGTACGACGACGATCCACGGTGGCGCGAGGTCCCCGAGCACACGCTCGTGACCGCCGACCGCGGCGACGTCACCCTCACCCCGCTCAAGGAGCCGTCCGCGTGAGCCCGTTCCAGCTGACCCGTACCCTCGCCCCCGACGCCGCGGGCGCCGATCTGCGCACCGACGTCCTGCACGGGCTGACCCGCTCCCCCAAGACGCTGCCGCCGAAGTGGTTCTACGACGCCCGGGGCAGCGAGCTGTTCGAGGAGATCACCCGGCTGCCCGAGTACTACCCGACCCGGGCCGAGCGGGAGATCCTGATCGCCCGGGCGCCGGAGATCGCCGCGGCCACCGGGGCCAGGACCCTGGTCGAGCTGGGCTCGGGCTCCTCCGAGAAGACCCGGTTCCTGATCGACGCGCTCCTTCCCGGTCTGGACAGCTATGTACCCGTGGACGTGAGCGAGTCCGCGCTGACCGGGGCGGCCGAGTCCCTGCTCGCGGACCGGCCGGAGCTGAGCGTGCACGCCCTGGTCGCCGACTTCACCCGGGGGCTCGCGCTGCCGGGGACACCCGGCCCGCGCCTGGTCGCGTTCCTCGGCGGCACGATCGGCAATCTGCTCCCCTCCGAGCGGCGGACCTTCCTGCGCTCGGTCCGGGCGATGCTCACCCCGGGCGACGCGCTGCTGCTCGGCACGGACCTGGTGAAGGACGAGCAGACGCTCGTCGCCGCCTACGACGACGCGGCCGGGGTGACGGCCGCGTTCAACAAGAACGTGCTGTCCGTGATCGACCGGGAGCTCGGCGCCGACGCGGATCCGGGCGACTTCGACCACGTGGCGCTCTGGGACCGGGACCGCGAGTGGATCGAGATGCGGCTGCGCGCGCGGCACTCCCTCACGGTGAAGATCCCCGAACTGGATCTCGTGGTGCCCTTCGCGGCGGGCGAGGAGGTACGGACGGAGGTGTCGGCGAAGTTCCGTCAGGCGGGGGTGCGGGACGAGCTGGCGGAGGCGGGGCTCGATCTCTCCCGCTGGTGGACGGACGACGAGGGCAGGTTCGCCCTCTCGCTCGCGACGGCCCGCTGAGCGACGACGAGGGGAGCGGAAGCGCGCGGAGCGGCGCGACGGAGGACGGCGCGCTGAGGGACGGCACGCTGAGGGGCGGCGGTCCCGGCCTCCGCGACGGCCCGCTGGGCCGCGGCGGCCAGGGAGCGGCGGTCCGGGTGGCGGGCAGCCGGTATCGGTTCCAGCAGCCGTACGTCGGCGGTGACCCCGCGGGTGGCGACGAGCCGCCACAGGGAGGCGCCCAACGGGTCGTCCCCGACGTAGGCGGCGGCATCGGTGGGCCGGTAGTCGATCCGTACGGGCTGGACGTCGGCCCCGCCGTCCAGCGCGGCCTGGAAGGCGGCCGGCCGGAAGCGGCCCCCGGCCCGTCCGCACCAGGTCGACCCCTCGGGGAAGACGATCACCCGGCCGCCGCCCGCGAGCACCGCGGCCATCGCGCGTACGGTGCCGGGCAGGGCCCTGAGCCGGTCCCGGTCGATGAAGAGGGTCCCCCCGAGCACGGCGAGCGCGCCGAGGACCGGCCACTGCCGTACCTCGGTCTTGGCGACCATCCGGCCGGGGAGGACGGCCGCGAGAAGCGGGATGTCCAGCCAGGAGACGTGGTTGGCGACGACGAGGAGCGGCCGTCCGGCAGGGGCGGGGAGCCCGGAGAAGCGGGCGCGCACGCCGAAGGCGCGGACGACGGCCCGTACCCAGTACCGGACGAGGGCGAGCCGTGCCGGCGCCGGCAGGACCCGGGCGGCCGGTACGCACAGGACGCCGAGGAGGACCGTGACGATCCCGGCGGCCAGCCGCGCCGCGGCCAGGGCGGCGCCCGCCGCGCGGGCCGTGCTGCCGGCGCCCGGGTCCGGGTGGGCGGCGCAGCGGGCAGGGGTGCAGGGGGCCGTGGGGAGCCACGGCGAGAGTGCCGTGGTGCCGGTCACGGGGCGGGGACGAGCGACAGGAAGTGGTTGAGGTAGCGCGGGTTGGTGCGGCGCAGGGAGAGCAGGACGTACAGGTCGGCGACGCCGAAGTCGGGGTCGTGGGCGGGGGCGCCGCAGACCCAGGCCCCGAGGCGGAGGTAGCCGCGCAGCAGGGGCGGGAGTTCGGTGCGGCCTTCGGGGCGGGCGACGCCGTCGGCGTTCCAGAGCCTGTGCGGGGTGACCCAGTACTCCTCGGGGGCGAGGTGCTTGGCCTTGACGGCGTCCCAGGTGGCGGCGGCGAGGGTGCCGCCGTCGGCGAGGGGGATCGAACAGCAGCCGGCGAGCCAGTTGTGGCCGGTCCGGGTCATGTAGCGGGCGAGCCCGGCCCAGATGAGGGAGATGACGGCGCCGTTGCGGTGGGCGGGGTGCACGCAGGACCGGCCGACCTCCACGAGGTCGTGGCGGACGGGGGCGAGCCGGGTGAGGTCGAACTCGCTCTCGGAGTAGAGGCGGCCGGCGACGGCGGCCCGCTCGGGCGGCAGGATCCGGTAGGTGCCGACGACGTCGCCGGTGGCCTCGTCCCGTACGAGCAGGTGGTCGCAGTATGCGTCGAAGGCGTCGGAGTCGAGGCCGGGTTCGGGTCCGTCGAGCCGGGCGCCCAGTTCGCCGGCGAAGACCTGGTGGCGCAGCCGCTGGGCGGCTCGTACGTCCTCCTGGTCACGGGCGAGGCCGACCACGTACCGGGGTGCGGGCTGCTCGGCGCGGGCCTGGGGCTGGGCGGGGACGGATCCCGTTCCGGCGGGAACGGACCCGGTGGTGAGGGCCCCGGTGGTGAGGGCCCCGGTCCCGGCGGGGACGGCGAGCGTGGGCGACGGTGCGGTCATGTCGGGCTCCTCCGGCGGACGGAAGGGGAAGGGGCGGGACCGGGCCGCGTGAGCGGTGGCCCGGCTCCCTACTTCTTCCGTCACCGGCTGGATTCGACATGACCGTCCGGGGGCTCGCGGATGTGCGAACGCTGAATGCTATTCGGCGAGCGTGTCCGAGATCTCCGCCGAGGCCTTCTCGGCGGCCTCCTTCGGGTCCTCGCCCTGGAGGACGGCCGTCATGTACGGCTTGATGGGGTTGTCGGCCTCGACGTTCGCCCACTGCGGGGAGTTGGGAGTGGCCCGGCCGCGTGCGGCGGCCGCCGCCATGACGGCGGTCGCCTCCTGGCCGGAGACGACGGAGGCGAGCCCCTTCTTGTTGGGCACGTATCCCATGGCGCGGGCGAGTTCGGTCTGCCACTTCTCGCCGGCGAGCGCCTTGACGACGTCCAGGGCGGCGCCGCGCTGGGGCGCGTTCTCCGGGATGATGAGGTCGGAGCCGCCGGTGAAGACGACGCAGGGCCGGTCGGCCTTCTTGCCGGGTATCGCGAAGTAGCCGAGCTTGTCCTTGAGGGCCGGGTTGGCCTTGAGGATCGACGCGACGGCGCTGGGCGTGGCGATGATCTGGGCGACGTCGCCCTTGGCGAAGACGTCGGCCTGCGGAGGGTTCTGCTCGTCGGCGTTCTTGGGGCCGGTGCCGAGGGACTGGAGCTTCTTGTAGAAGTCCATGCCGCGCAGGGCCGCGGGGCTGCCGAGGGCGCCGGTCCACTCGCCGCCCTTGTCGACGGCGAGTTCGCCGCCCTCGTCCCAGATGAAGCCGGAGAGGGTGTACCAGTCCTGGCCTGCGAGGTAGATGCCCTGGGCGCCGCCGCGGTTGAGCTTCTCGGTGTCGGCGAGCCATTCGGCCTGGGTGACCGGGGGCTTGTCGATCCCGGCGTCCTGGAACAGGTCCTTGTTGTAGATGACGATGCGGTTGGCCGCGTACCAGGGGATGCCGTACTGGGAACCGTTGATGCTGCCCGGCTCGGCGAGACCCGGGAGCCAGTCCTCGCTGCCGAGGTCGCGGACGGACTCCAGGGTGAGGTCGTAGAGCTTCTCGGTGTCGGCGTACTGGGCGACCTGGGTGTTGCCGACCTCGATCACGTCGGGTCCGCCGGAGCCCTCGATGGCCTCGGTGACCTTCTTCCCGATGCCGGTCCAGTCCTGGATCGTGATGTCGAGCTCGACCCCGTCGTGCTCTTCCTCGTAGGCCTCGGTGAAACGCGTGAGGAAGTCCTCGCTGGCGCTGTCCCGCATGAGCCAGATGCTGACGGTCTTCGTCTGGCCCCCGCCCGGCAGCATCCCGCACCCGGTGAGCGCGAGCGCGGTGGCGACTGCCAAGGGGCAGGCGAGATGGCGGTTCTTCACGTAGGTCACCTTCTGCTGTTCTGCACAGGTTCGTGCGGCATTGGGGGCTGACCCGACGTGGGGGGACCGAACGGGGTGTTCGCGCGGGTATGTGGCCTGGATTCTGGTCTGGACCAACGAAGTGGTCAAGTCCTTGACCATCTCGTTCCGGCCTCCGGACGGGAGGTCTTGATCCTTACCCTCGGTAATCGGCCGCGCGTCGTACGGAGGCCGTCCTGTCGCGCGGCGACGCGGCCTGGGGCACGGTGGAGGGACGCACCGAGAGGAGTTCGGCCCCCATGTCGAATCACACGTACCGCGTCACCGAGATCGTCGGGACCTCCACCGAAGGCGTCGACGAAGCCATCCGCAACGGCATCAACCGCGCCTCCCAGACGCTGCGCGGCCTCGACTGGTTCGAGGTCACGCAGGTCCGCGGCCACATCGTCGACGGCGCCATCGAGCATTACCAGGTCGGGCTGAAGGTCGGCTTCCGTCTGGAGGACGAGACGACCTGACCGGGGGCCGGAACCCGGCCCGGGGCCATGCCGCCCTGGGCCAGATCCGGCGTCAGGCCCGGGCATCAGGACCGGAATCGGGTCACGGCCGGCCCGGGCATCAGAACCGGCATCGGGTCACGGCCGGCCCGGCCGTCAGCACCGGGATCAGGTCCGGCCCTCCTTCTCCTGGGCGTCCGTCAGCGCCTCCGACGGAGTCGCCCAGCCCGCGCGCACGACGCGGAACCCCGCCGCCTCCGCCGCGTCGCACACCAGCGCGTCGTCGTCGACGAGCATCCGGACCTCGCGGTCGGCGGCCAGCCGCCGCAGGACCTCCACCTTGGTCACCCGGGCCGGGCGGAAGTCGCGGTTGCTCCGCATGTGGATCCGCCCCTCCGGCAGGCCCTGCGCGGCCAGCCAGGCCAGGGTGGCCCGGCGGCACCGCTCCGGCCGCCCGGTCAGATAGACCACCTCGCACTCCTCCGCCGCCTTCCGGCACAGCGCGACGCCCTCCTCCAGCGGCGGATCGTCGGGCGCCGCCGCGAAGAAGCCGTCCCAGTTCTTGGGCCGGCCCTCCAGGAAGTGCTGGCGATGGGCGGTCGCGGAGAGGGTGTTGTCCAGGTCGAAGACGGCCAGCGGCCGGTTGTCGCGTGTCACGCCCCCAGCGTAGGAGCCGGGAGGGCCAGGAGGAGCGGCGAGCTCAGCCTGGCGTCCGGGTGCATCCGCAGCAGCTGGTGCACCACCCCGGACAGTCCCGGGAGCAGCCCCGGTGCGAACGCCTCCTTCGCGAGGCCGCCGACCGGACCGCGCTGCTCGATGCCGGTGAGCAGCTCCGCGTCGGCCTGCGCGGCGGACGGGCCCTCGTATCCCTTCAGGCCGCGCAGGCGGTGGAGGAGCTCCCGGAGTCCGAGGTCGCCGTGGCAGAGGGTGTGGCTCCAGCCGAAGCCCTCCCGCAGGCCCGCCGGTCCCGAGCGGAGCGCGGTGTCCAGATGGCGGGGGTCGCCGGTGCGCCCGTGGAGATCGACGGCGGCCAGGCCGATGCCCGTACTGCCGTGACACCACGCGGTCGGATGGTCGACCTCTCCTCCGACCCGCGCGTCGGCCCAGGCCCGTACCTCCGGCGCGTACAAGGACTCTTCGAAGTCATGCGCCAGAGCGCCGAGTTCGTACCATCGGCGCCGGTCGGCCGCGCTCCCGGCGGCGGAGAGGGCGAGCCTGGTCAGCGCCCAGCCGGCGCCGGTGGCGCCGTGGGCGAATCCGCCGATGCCCTCCGGGAACATCACGGTGGACCACCGTGCTCCGCGGTCGTCGACGACCGCGGTCCCTTCCAGCCGCCGCCCGGCCTCGGCGGCGACGTCCATCCACCTTTCCTCGTCGGTGAGTTCGGCGAGGTCGAGCAGGGGGACGATCACCCCGGCCACGCCACCGAGCACGTCGAGCGCCCGGTCCTCGGCGATGGCCTCCGGGGTCAGCAGCGCGGCCCTGGCGCGGGCGCGGTCGAGCGGTCCCGGCGTCCCGAGGACACGGTGGAGGGCCGCCCAGGTCCACACCTGCGAGGCGATCCCGGTGAACCCGCCGAGCCGGCTGGTCGGCATGGTGTCCTCGGTGGCGGCCAGCACCTCCAGGGTGCCGGCCAGTACCGGCTCGACGTCGGCCACCGGGTCGGCCCGGCCCGCCCGCTGCTCCCGCAGGTACTCGGCGAGGGCGAGGGCGACGCCGCCCTGGCCGGTGTAGAGGTCCGCGCCCAGCGGGCGGACCGCCCAGCCGTAGTCCGTCAGTACGGGACTGATCCAGGTCGCCGTGGCGTCGCTGCCGCGCACGGCCGCCGCGCAGATCGTGTCCACGGCCGCGGCCGCCAGGGAGCGGCGGCGCCGGTCCAGGTCCTCGGCGCCCGGCGACCGGGCAGGCGTCCGCACGCGGTCCGGGAGCTGCCGCTCGTTCAGGTAGGCACCGACCAGCGCGCTGCGGATGGTGTCGCGCTCGCGGGTGAGGTCCGTCTGCCGCCAGTCGGTCAGGAAGGCGGCGAGCCGCTGTCCGTCCACCCGTTCGCCGAACACGGGGACGTCACCGATCAGCAGGTCCGCGATCTCCGCGTCGATCACCGCGGGTTCGCGGGGTGCGCCCGGGGCGGCGAGGGCGTTGCGGTGGAGGATGTCCCGGGCCCGCGCCAGGGCGGCTTCGGGGTCGTGCAGCGAGGCCGGGTGCCAGAGCATCCGGCCGATGTCCGTGTACGTCTGTGTGGGCCGTCGGATCCTGCGGACCCGGCAGCCGTCGAACACCGTCATCAGTGCGCCGAGTTCACCGTCGGCGTCGAGTTTCGCGAGCGCCACGGTGAGCCTGTCGAATCCGGTGAGCACCTGGTCCCAGTGACGGATCAGCACCGGCTCGGGGCTGGGGTGGTTGCCGGCCGGCGGCAGGTCCACCACACCGATCTCCATGCGGGCGGTGTCGAGTCCTCCGTCCGCGATGACGGGGACACGGATCTGCGGCTGCTGTCCGGGCAGTCCGCCCGCGGCCGAGAGGTCCACGCCGGCGAGGGCGTAGCCGTCGGTGCGGAGCGGCAGGATGCCGGTGCGCAGCACCGTGTTGCGGATCGTCCGGGCCGCCTGGTCGACGGCGTCGCCGCGCCCGCTCGGCGGAACCTCGACATCGGGGGTGAACAGCGCCTCGGCGTCGACCACGGCGGGCACGGGGCCGTGGGCCACCAGGTTCTCGGCGTGCAGGTCGGTCCCGCCGAGGAGTCGCATCACCGCGAGCCATCCGCCCAGGGCTCGGTAGAAGCGGGCGAGTTCCGCCTCGTCCCGGCAGTAGTGGTGACCGAGGTGTTCGGCCCAGCCGTAGCCTTCGCGGACCACGACCCTCGGCACCCCCAGGTCCTCGGCGCCGGGGACGGCGGCGACGAAGGAGCGCAGCGCCGCGTCCACCTCCGTCGGCCGCGGCTTGTACATGACGCTGCCCGTCTCGAAGAGCACCCGGGCGACCGCGCGCCCTCCGTGGTGCGTGTCCCCGCGGGCGAGCTCCAGGCCGCGCAGGGGGCCCGGGTCCTCGCCGAGCAGGCCGGCGACGGCCTCCCGGTCCGCGGCGAGCCGTGCGCCCAGTTCCAGCGCGCCCTCGATCAGGAGGCGCCCGGCGGCGAAGGCCCGGTCGAGCAGCGCCGGGTAGCGCCGGTGCAGGGTCTCGGTGAACGCGGGGGCGGAGGCGTGCCGGAGGAAGGAGTCCCAGCGGGCGGCCGAGTCCGCTCCGGGCAGTTCGCCGGCCAGGGCGGCGGCCCGCAGCTCCAGCAGGAGCACCCGGTTGAGCCGGAGCTGCAGCGTGCGGCCGAGGGCCTCGCGCGCCGCCTCGCGCAGTACCGCCCGCTCGTCGGCGGCCAGCCCGGCGACCTCCGGGATCCGGTCGTCCAGCTCCGCGAACAGCGGGCCTGCGAAGGTGTTCACCGGTGCGGCGAACCATCCCTCGGGCGGCGCTCCGTCGGCCGGGCCGGCCGCTGCCACCGGTTCCCCCATGCTGCATCCTCTCCTGGCGCCTGGTGCGCGTGATCTGGCCTGCGGTGGTGACGCGGGCCGGGGAGCCCGTGCGGGCTCCCCGGGTGTCGCGTGCGGTGCTGTGCCGTACGGCGGTTCGTCAGCAGCAGTAGCTGTGCCACGAACCGGTACAGCTGCTGCACCCGGTGAGCAGCGCCTCGGTGGCATCGGTCAGCGCGGCCTCTCCGGCCGCGCCGCCGACGTAGAGCGGTCCGGCCGGGTTGTCGGCGCCGAAGGCCGTCTCGGCGCCCTGGAGCCAGGCGGTGACGATCGCGTCGGTACGGGTGGCGGAAATGACGGGCATGCGTTTCCTCCTACGAGCCTGGATTGCGCGGAGCTACAGAATCCACCGGAGGATGTCCGTCCGAGACCTGTCAGAACCGGTCAAACTTCAACTGCCTGTTCCGTCGTGTCAGGACCGGCCGGAGAGTCGCCGGCGCGCCGCCGGACGGGTGTCCGCCGAGCGGTGCGGCGGGAGCGCGAGCCGAGGTGGGTGACGGTGTCCACCCTCACGCGGCCGGCCGGGCCAACCCGCCCGCGCGGGGACGCGATGGACGGTGGCCGTGCCCGTCAAGTGGTGCGGTCCGCGCACATTTCGCCATTCACCGTCCGCCATGCGGACGCTTCACACGCCCCGCGTGCCCCCGCGAGACCGCCCGGGGGCGGGGGCGGGCCGCCGACAGGGCCCCGGCTCATCCGGGCCCCACCCACCCGACCGGGCCAAACAGGAATCCGTAGCTAAAATCGACGCATGCACGACAGCCCCCACGACCCGTACGTCCGTGTCCGCGGCGCCCGCGAGCACAACCTCGCCGGGGTCGACGTCGACATCCCACGCGACGCGCTCGTCGCCTTCACCGGCGTCTCCGGTTCGGGCAAGTCCTCGCTCGCCTTCGGGACGATCTACGCGGAGGCTCAGCGGCGCTACTTCGAATCGGTCGCGCCGTACGCACGGCGCCTGATCCATCAGGTGGGGGCGCCCGCGGTCGGCGAGATCAGCGGGCTGCCCCCGGCGGTCTCCCTGGAGCAGAGCCGGTCCTCGCCGAACGCCCGCTCCTCCGTCGGTACGGTGACGACGCTCTCCAACTCCCTGCGGATGCTGTTCTCGCGGGCCGGCCGGTACCCGGAGGGTGCGGAGCGGCTCGACTCCGACGCCTTCTCCCCCAACACGGCGGCGGGCGCCTGCCCTTCGTGTCACGGCATCGGCCTCATCCACGAGACGAGCGAGGAACTCCTCGTCCCCGACCGTGACCTGACCATCCGGCAGGGTGCCATCGCCGCCTGGCCGGGGGCCTGGCAGGGGAAGAACCTGCGGGACGTCCTGGACACCCTCGGGTACGACGTCGACCGGCCGTGGCGCGAGCTGGCCGCGAAGGACCGGGAGTGGATCCTCTTCACCGAGGAGCAGCCGGTCGTCACGGTGCACCCGGTGCGGGAGGCGGATCGCATCCAACGCCCCTACCAGGGAACGTACATGAGTGCCCGGCGGTACGTGCTGCGCACCTTCGCCGACTCGAAGAGCGCGACGCTGCGGGCGAAGGCGGAACGGTTCCTGACGAGTGCGCCGTGTCCGGTGTGCGGCGGCAGCCGGCTGCGTCCGGAGGCGCTCGCGGTGACCTTCGCGGGGCGGACGATCGCCGAGCTGGCCGCGCTTCCCCTGACGGTCCTGGCCGGGCTTCTCGCGGAGACGCCGGTGGACGGCGCGGAGACCGCGCGCGTCCTCACCGAGGATCTCGTCGCCCGGATCGCGACGGTCACCGAACTCGGTCTGGGCTACCTCAGCCTGGACCGCGCCACCCCCACCCTCTCCAACGGCGAGCTCCAGCGGCTGCGGCTCGCGACGCAGTTGCGTTCGGGGCTCTTCGGCGTCGTGTACGTGCTCGACGAGCCGTCGGCCGGTCTGCACCCGGCCGACACCGAGGCGCTCCTCGTGGTCCTCGACCGGCTGAAGGCGGCCGGGAACTCGGTCTTCGTCGTGGAACACCATCTCGACGTCGTCCGGCACGCCGACTGGCTCGTCGACGTCGGGCCGCGCGCGGGCGTCCACGGCGGGCGCGTCCTGCACAGCGGTCCGCCGGAGAAGCTCGCGTCCGTCGAGGCGTCCGCGACCCGGCGTTTCCTCTTCGAGCGGGAAGCGGCGCCCGCGCGGACGGTACGGGTCCCGGTGGACTGGCTGCGTACGGGGCCGGTGACCCGGCACAACCTGCGGGCGGTCGACGCGGCCTTCCCGCTCGGCGTCCTCACCGCCGTGACGGGAGTGTCGGGTTCGGGCAAGTCGACGCTCGTCGGCGCCCTGACCGAGGAACTCCCGGGAGTGGGGCGTCTGGTGACGGTGGACCAGCGTCCGATCGGGCGGACCCCGCGGTCCAACCTCGCCACGTACACGGGTCTTTTCGACGTCGTACGGAAGCTCTTCACCGAGACGGCGGAGGCTCGGGCGCGCGGCTACAAGGCGGGCCGCTTCTCCTTCAACGTCGCCGGTGGCCGCTGCGAGACCTGCCAGGGCGAGGGCTTCGTCTCGGTGGAGCTCCTCTTCCTGCCGAGCACGTACGCGCCCTGCCCCGACTGCCACGGCGCCCGGTACAACCCGGAGACGCTTCAGGTGCGGTGGCGCGGGCTCACCATCGCCGAGGTCCTGGACCTCACCGTCGAGTCGGCCGCGGAGTTCTTCGACGACACCCCGGCCGCCGCCCGGAGCCTGCGGACCCTGCTGGACGTGGGCCTCGGCTATCTGCGGCTCGGGCAGCCGGCGACGGAGCTGTCCGGCGGCGAGGCGCAGCGCATCAAGCTCGCCTCGGAGCTCCAGCGCCCGCGCCGCTCCGCCACGCTGTACGTGCTCGACGAGCCGACGACGGGGCTGCACCCGGCGGACGTCGAGGTCCTGATGCGCCAGCTGCACGGCCTCGTGGACGCGGGCCACTCCGTGATCGTGGTCGAGCACGACATGGATGTGGTCGCCACCGCCGACTGGGTCCTCGACCTGGGCCCGGGCGGCGGCGACGAGGGCGGCCGGGTGGTGGTGGCGGGGCCGCCGGACCGGGTGGCGCGGGCGGCCGGCAGCCGCACCGCGCCGTATCTGGCCCGGTCCCTGGGGATCACCGGCGAGCCCTGGGACCCGCCGGCGGATCAGGCCGCCGTGTCGAACGTGTAGTGCGGGGTGTGGTCCAGCATGTCCGCGGGGGTCACGTCGTTCCACGGGCGCATGGTGTCGCGGAGGTCGACGACGTTCGCGGTGCCCGCGGCCGGCAGGTACGTCGACTTGGGATGGCGCGCCTGCCAGTCGGCCCACAGCTTGTCGATGAAGGCGTGGTGCAGCCAGAACACCGGGTCGTTGGGGGAGACTCCGGTGCCCATCTGTCCGCCGACCCAGACGTGGACGCGGTTGTGGAGGTTGACTCCGCGCCAGCCCTCCAGGTGGTTGCGGAAGCCGTCCGATGAGCTGTTCCAGGGGGCGGTGTCGTAGGTCTCCATGGCGAGGACGGAGTCCACCTCGGCGCGGGTGGGGAGCTGGCGGCCGCCCGCGCCGAGGTCGCGCCGGAGGAAGTCGCGCGCGTCGACACGGACGCTGATCGTCCAGCGGTTGCCGCTGCGGGCGAACGGGCCGTCCGTCACCTGCCCGTCGCGGGCGCGCCCGGTGCCGCCGAGGAAGTCGGGCGCCCAGAGCGAGGAGCGGGAGGTGCGGTCGGCCGTCCAGTCCCAGTAGGGGAGGTTGACGGTCGGGTCGACGGACTGCAGGGCCTGCTCGAACTCTATGAGGAAGCGCCGGTGCCAAGGCAGGAACGACGGCGAGCGGTGGCCGACGCGGTCGCCGTTGTCGGTGTCGCTCATGATGAAGGCGTTGTGCGTGGTGACGAAGGTGTCGTACCTCCCGGAGCGCTTGAGCTCCAGGAGGGCGTTGACGAAACGTCGCTTCTCGTCGGCGGTGAGGGTGGCCTGGTTCTTGCGTACGGTCATGGGTGGTACGGCTCCTGGATCGGTCAGGCGAGGGTGAGGGGTACGAGCGGGGCACCCTGGAGTTCCCGGACGGCCGCGCGGGCCAGCGCCTTGGGCGTGGCGACCGGCTCGTAGTGGTTGATCACGCTGATCCAGGTGCCGTCGGCGTTCCGCATGACGTGCAGTTCCTCGCCGTCGATCGTCACGGAGTAGCCGCCGCCGTGGTGTCCCCCGTGGTGACCGCCGCCGTGCGAGGCGCCGCCTTTGATGCGGCGGCCCAGGTAGACCTCGTCGAAGGAGGAGGCCGGGACCGGGCCGGCCGCGGGAGCGGCGGCCCGGGGAGAGTCGGCGACGGCGGAGCCGGCCAGGGCGAGGCCCGCGGCGGCGCCGGCGGCGCCTGCCGCGACGCCGAGAGCCCGGCGACGGGTGATGTTGGACATGAAACCCCCTAGTGGTCTGCGACCGGGGGTTTGGTCATATGCCCCCGGCAGCCCTCATCAGTACCCGGGGGTGTCGGCGCGCCGGAAATCACCGGCGGCCGGTTGGCTACGAAGTGGACAACATGCCACGAAATGTACAGAGTTGAACGGAGTTGATCTTGCTGTGCCGGCGGACGGAGGCACCCTGGAGCGAAGATCTTACGGAGAAGGTGATCGTTTTGTGAACGATCTTTCGCTCCAGGGTGCGATGTGTGGCGGGGCCCACGCCGTCAGACTGGCCGGATCCGGCCTCAGCCTCGGGCGACCTTGCGCCGCGCCCGCAACCACTCCCTGTTCATCGCCGTGATCGACGGCAGCGGGATCCCCTTCGGGCAGGCCGTCGCACACTCCCCCGTCAGCGTGCAGCCGCCGAATCCCTCGGAGTCCATCTGGGCGACCATGTCGAGGACGCGGGTCTCGCGCTCGGGCGAGCCCTGTGGGAGGACGTTCAGGTGGTTGATCTTCGCCGAGGTGAAGAGCATCGCCGAGCCGTTGGGGCAGGCGGCCACACAGGCCCCGCAGCCGATGCACTCCGCGTGCTCGAAGGCCGAGTCCGCGTCGGCCTTCGGGACGGGGGTCGCGTGGGCATCGGGTGCCGAGCCCGTCGGGGCACTGATGTAGCCGCCGGACTGGATGACGCGGTCGAAGGCGGAGCGGTCGACCACGAGGTCCTTCACGACGGGGAAGGCCGCCGCACGCCAGGGCTCGATGTCGATCGTGTCGCCGTCGCGGAAGGAGCGCATGTGGAGCTGGCAGGTGGTGGTGCGCTCGGGGCCGTGCGCGTCGCCGTTGATGACGAGGCTGCACGCTCCGCAGATGCCCTCGCGGCAGTCGTGGTCGAAGGCGACGGGGTCCTCGCCGCGCAGGATGAGCGCTTCGTTGAGGGTGTCGAGCATCTCCAGGAACGACATGTCGGCGGAGATGCCGTCGACGTCGTAGGTGGACATGGCGCCTGGGGTGTCGGCGTCGCGCTGGCGCCAGACGCGCAGGGTGAGCCTCATGCGTAGCTCCGCTGGGTGGGGTGGACGTACTCGAAGGTGAGGTCCTCCTTGTGGAGGACGGGGGCCGTGCCGGTGCCGCCGAACTCCCAGGCCGCCGCGTACGCGAACTCCTCGTCGTGGCGGGCCGCCTCGCCGTCGGGCGTCTGGGACTCCTCGCGGAAGTGGCCGCCGCAGGACTCCGCCCGGTGGAGCGCGTCGAGGCACATGAGCTCGGCGAGTTCCAGGTAGTCGACGATGCGGTTGGCCTTCTCCAGCGACTGGTTGAACTCCAGGCCCGTGCCCGGAACCTTGACGCGGCGCCAGAACTCCTCCCTGATCTGGGGGATGCGGGCGAGCGCCTTGCGCAGCCCCGTCTCGGTGCGGGCCATGCCGCAGAACTCCCACATGAGTTCGCCGAGTTCACGGTGGAAGGAGTCGGGGGTGCGGTCGCCGTCGACGGCGAGGAGGAGGTTCAGCCGGTCCTCGGTCTCGGCGAGGACGTCCCGTACCGTCGGATGGTCGTCGGTGACGGGTTCGGCGTGGGGGTGGCGGGCGAGGTAGTCGTTGATGGTGGCGGGGAGGACGAAGTAGCCGTCGGCGAGGCCCTGCATGAGGGCGGAGGCGCCGAGCCGGTTGGCCCCGTGGTCGGAGAAGTTGGCCTCGCCGATCGCGAAGAGGCCGGGGACGGTCGTCTGCAGGTCGTAGTCGACCCAGAGCCCGCCCATCGTGTAGTGCACGGCGGGGTAGATCCGCATGGGGACCTCGTACGGGTTCTCGGCGGTGATCCGCTCGTACATGTCGAAGAGGTTGCCGTACTTCTCCTCGACCGCTCCCCTGCCCATGCGGCGGATGGCGTCGGCGAAGTCGAGGTAGACGCCCTGGCCGCCGGGGCCGACGCCGCGGCCCTCGTCGCAGACGTTCTTCGCGGCGCGGGAGGCGATGTCACGGGGGACGAGGTTGCCGAAGGAGGGGTAGATCCGCTCCAGGTAGTAGTCGCGCTCGTCCTCGGGGATGTCGGCGGCGGGACGGGTGTCGCCCTTGGCCTTCGGGACCCAGATGCGGCCGTCGTTGCGCAGCGACTCGCTCATCAGGGTCAGCTTGGACTGGTGGTCGCCGGTGCGCGGGATGCAGGTGGGGTGGATCTGGGTGAAGCAGGGGTTGGCGAAGTACGCGCCGCGCCGGTGGGCACGCCAGACGGCGGTGGCGTTCGAGTTCATGGCGTTCGTCGACAGGTAGAAGACGTTGCCGTAGCCGCCGCTCGCGAGGACGACGGCGTCCGCGTAGTGGGTGGAGATCTCGCCCGTGATCAGGTCGCGGGCGACGATGCCGCGGGCCCGCCCGTCGACGACGATCAGGTCGAGCATCTCCGTGCGGGCGTGCATCTCGACGTTCCCGGCGGCGATCTGCCGGGACAGCGCCTGGTAGGCGCCGAGGAGGAGCTGCTGGCCGGTCTGGCCGCGGGCGTAGAAGGTACGGGAGACCTGGACGCCGCCGAAGGAGCGGGTGTCGAGGAGTCCGCCGTACTCGCGGGCGAAGGGGACGCCCTGGGCGACGCACTGGTCGATGATCTCGACGGAGATCTGGGCGAGGCGGTGGACGTTGGACTCGCGGGCGCGGAAGTCGCCGCCCTTGACCGTGTCGTAGAAGAGCCGGTGGACGGAGTCGCCGTCGTTGCGGTAGTTCTTGGCGGCGTTGATGCCACCCTGGGCGGCGATGGAGTGGGCCCGGCGCGGGGAGTCCTGGAAACAGAACTGGACGACCTGGTAGCCCTGTTCGGCGAGGGTGGCACCGGCGGAGCCGCCCGCGAGGCCGGTGCCGACGACGATGATCCGGTGCTTGCGGCGGTTGGCGGGGTTGACCAGCTTGGCCTGGAAGCGGCGGGTGTCCCAGCGCTCGGCGATCGGGCCCTCGGGGGCGGCGGTGTCGGTGAGCGGGGCACCGGTGGTGTAGCCCGAGAAGTCGGTGGGGTTCATGTCAGCTCACCACTCCGGTCATGACGGCGACGGGGACGGAGACGAATCCCGCGGTCAGGACGAGCGCGAGGGTGTTGGCGAGGGCCCTGAGGAGTCGCTCGCGGCGGGCGTTGCCGACGCCCAGGGTCTGGGCGGCGCTCCAGAAGCCGTGGCGGACGTGGAGGCCGACGGCGAGCATGGCGACGATGTAGACGACGTTGCCGTACCAGGTGGAGAAGGTGTCGACCACGTTCTGGTAGGGCTTGCCCTCCTCGAAGCCGCCGGGGTGGACGGTGCCGGTGGTCAGGTCGAGGATGTGCCAGACGATGAAGAGGGCGAGGATGATGCCGCCCCAGCGCATGGTGCGGGTCGCGTACGAGGCGCGCCTGCGGCGGTGGACGTACGCGAGGGGGCGGGCCTTCACGTCGCGCCGGCTGAGCTGGTACGCGGAGACGGCGTGGGCGCCGACGGCGGCGAGGAGCACGATCCGGACGAGCCAGAGTGCCCACTCGTGGTGCAGGACGGGGGCGCCCATCACCCGCAGCCAGTGGCCGTAGGCGTTGAACTCCTCGGGGCCGAAGAAGACCTTCAGGTTTCCGGCGACATGGGCGACGAGATAGCCGAGCATGAGCAGCCCGCTGACGGCCATGACCGTCTTCTTGCCGAGGGTCGATGACAGGAATCCGCGTGACGGTGTGGGGGACGGCGGGCGGCCCGTCGTCCGGTCCCTCGTGGGTGCCAGAGCCATGCCCACGACGCTAGGGGCGAAGGACCCCAGAGGTCCAAGACATGGTCCGGCTGATCTCGATAGGCATCACCTATTCATGTCGCCTACGCTGGGGTCATGCAGTTCCAGCAGCTCCTCTATTTCGTCGCCGTCGCCGAGACCCGTCACTTCACGCGGGCGGCCGAGCGCGTCCACGTCTCGCAGCCCTCGCTCTCCCAGCAGATCAAGGCCCTGGAACAGGAGTTGGGCGCGGAGCTCTTCAGCCGGGCCAGGGGGAACATCACGCTCACCGACGCGGGCGAGGCGCTGCTGCCGCTCGCCCGCCGGATCCTCGCCGACACGGAGACGGCACGCCTTGAGGTGCAGGAGCTGGCGCAGCTCAAGCGGGGCCGGGTGCGGCTCGGCGCGACCCCGAGCCTGTGCACGGGGCTCCTTCCCGACGTGCTGCGCTCCTTCCACGACCTGCACCCGGGGATCGAGCTCCTCATCGAGGAGGGCGGCTCGCACGATCTCGTACGGGAGCTGGCGCGCGGGGCGCTCGACCTGGCGCTCGTGGTGCTGCCGCTGCCGTCCCCGTCCCCGGCTCTCACGACGGTCGAGCTGCTGCGGGAGGACCTGGTGGCGGTCACCTCGGCCTCGGCGCCCGCGCCGACCCGGCCGGTGCGGATCAAGGACCTGCGGGACCAGCCGCTCGTGATGTTCCGGCACGGCTACGACCTGCGGGAGCTGACCGTGGCGGCCTGCCGGGCGGAAGGCTTCGAGCCGACGTTCACGGTCGAGGGCGGGGAGCTGGACGCGGTCCTCGGGTTCGTACGGGCCGGGCTCGGGCTCGCGGTCGTCCCCGCGATGGTGGCGGCCCGGGCGGGCCGGGACCTCCGCGTGACCGCCCTCGCCCGCCCGGGCCTGCGGCGCACGATCGCCCTCGCCCACCGCAGCGACGTGGCGCCCCCGAGGGCGGCCCGGGAGCTCCAGCGGGTCCTGCTCGCCTCCCGCCGGGGCATGTGACGCCTCCTACCGCCGGGGGCCGAGGGCGCGGACCAGCTCGACGGCCTCGTCCGTGCGGCCCGCGCCGCAGACGCGAAGGATCTCGGCGAGGCCGGGGTGGCCGGCGTCGAGGACCGCCGCCGCGCCGAGGATGTCGACGGCGCTCGCACGGCTGGTGAGCAGGTCGCGCAGGCGCAGGGCGAAGCGCAGATCGGCGTCGGAGGCGGGGTCGGACCCCGGTCCGGGTCCGGGTCCGGGTCCGGAGTCTGGCACGGGCTCGGTCGAGTGGCCCTCGCCCGCGGGGTGCCGGGTCACGGAGGCACCCATCGAGTCCTGTCCGGGGGTCCTGCTCGTACGGATCCCGGCGAGGACCCGGGAGGCGTCCCCGGCCGGCACGGTGCCGGCGCGGACGTCCTGGGCGAGGCGGAGGACGGCCGTGAGACGGGCCGCCGCGTCGGGGTTGGCGATCCGGGCCCGCTGGCCCCGCATGACGAGGCTGAGCATGGCGGGCGAGATCCCCAGCGTCTCCGCGAGTCCGGACTGGGTCATGCCGAAGCGGTCGCAGAGGTCCCGGCACAGTTCGCCGAGCGGGGCCCCGTACCACTGGCGCTGAAGCTCTTGATTGCGGGCGATGGCGGTCGCGTCCATGAACAGGACGCTAGGCCGTCGAATTGACACTTGTCAAAGGGAGTTTTCATGTGTCAATCTCCCCGTCGGAAGGCACGACCTCACCCACCCTCACTGATGGGACGTCACCATGCCCTGGAAGCGCACCACTTCGCTCGCCACTGTCGCCGCTCTCGCCGTACTCGGGCTGACCGCCTGCCAGTCCGAGGGTTCTGACGCCAAGGCCGGTCCCTCCGCCACCGCCACCACCCAGGCGCCCGCGGACGGTTCGGGCGGCTCCGCGACCTCGGAGGCGCCCACCACCGGCGGGGTCGAGAAGCCGGACGACCTGCCCGCCGGCCTGCCGCTGCCGTCCGGGGAGCTGACGTCGGTCACCGGCAGCGCCGGCGCCTACGTGCTGACGTACAGCGCCCAGGACCCGCAGGCCGTCGTCGGCGAGTACCGCAAGGCCCTGGAGGGCGCGCAGTACACGGTGGTGGACATCGCCGGCGTCTTCACCGCCACCTCGGACAAGACCTCCGTCTCGGTCGCCACCAGCGGCGACACCGTCGTCCTCACGCTGGCGACCCTCTGACCCACCGCGCAGCGGAGGTACTCTGCGGCACATGGAAGCAGGGGGGATGCTCGCCGGGCGGTACCGCCTCGTGGCACCGGTGGCGCGCGGGGCCCAGGGCACGGTCTGGCGGGCCCACGACACCCACGGCGGCACGGACGTGGCCGTCAAGGTGTCCGGGAGTGCGGACCTGGAGTCGCTGCTGCGGCTGGTCTGCGAGCAGTCGGTGCGCCTCGGTCACGCCCATGTCCTGGCCCCCCTCGACTGGTTCGTCCGCGAGGGCGAGGCCTGGCTGGTGCTGCCGCTCGTGCGCGGCGGCACCCTCGCCGGACTCCTCGCCGACTACGGCGAACTGCCGCCGGAGGCCGCCCTGCTGATGGGCCACCAGCTCTTGGACGCGCTGGTCGCCGTGCATGCGGCGGAGCTGGTGCACCGCGACGTGAAGCCGTCCAACCTGCTCCTCGAGGCCAGGGGAACGGGCCGTCCGCACCTGTACCTGAGCGACTTCGGCGTGGCCCGGGTGCTGCCCCATCTGCGGCTCACCGCATCCTCGTTCGCCGCGGGAACCCCGTACTACCTGGCCCCCGAGGTCCGGGACGGGGCGGGGAGCGGACCCGCGCAGGACGTCTACGCGGCGGGGCTCGTGCTCCGGGAACTCGGGGCGCCGGCCTCGCTCGTGGCCGCCATGACCGCCGAGGATCCCGGAGACCGGCCCACTGCCCGCGAGGCCCGGGACCGACTGGCACGCTGCCGGGCGGCCCTGGGACCCGAGCGATGGCCGGTCCTGTGGGAGGGCGAACCCTTCCTCGTGCCTGACCAGTTCACGGACGGCCCGGCGGACACGCCGGCACCGCCGTCGGCGCCTCGCCGCCGCCACGGGCGGGTGGCCCTCGGGGCGGCCGTCCTGGGCGCCGTCGTCCTCACAGCCGCCGCGACGGCCGCGCTCACCTCGGACACCGGGCCCGGGGCCGCTCCGGCCACGTCCTCCCCGGCCCCGGTCCGTACCGTTCCGCCCCTGGCCGAGTCGGGGCCGCCGGACCCCTCCGGCCCCGCCGTCTTCGCCGCCTGCACGGCGGACGAGGCGTTCGCCGTCGCGTTCAGCCCCGAGGGGTACCTCCTGATCTGCGACCACGTCCCCGGCACCACTCGGTACGAGTGGACTCCTCAGCTCTCCGCGGAGGACTGAGTCTCACCCCCCACTCACACCGCGTCCGCCAGGAGCAGCGAGTGGATGCGGTCCGGGGCGCCGGGGCGGGCGTAGTACCAGCCCTGGGCGGTGTCGCAGCCGAGGTCACGGAGCCGGCGGGCCTGGGCGCCGGTCTCCACGCCCTCGACGGTGACGGCCAGTTCCAGGCTGTGCGCCAGCGAGACGATCCCCTCGACGATCTTGAGGTCGACCGGGTCCACCGGGTGCTGCTGCATGCCGCGGGTGAAGGACCGGTCGAGCTTGAGGACGCTCACCGGCAGGCGGCGCAGGTTGGCGAGGTTCGAGTAGCCGGTGCCGAAGTCGTCGAGCGCGATGTCCACGCCCATCTCGGCGAGCTGCCGCAGCGGCTTCAGCAGGTCCTCGTCGGCGCCGATCAGCGCCGACTCCGTCACCTCCAGGCAGAGCGCGCCCGGTTCCAGCCCGGACCGCTCCAGGACGTCGACGGTGTCGGCGACCAGCCTCGGGTGGTGCAGCTGGGTCGGGGACAGGTTGACGTTGATCCGCAGCGGGCCGCCGTCGGAGTGCCGCGCCTGCCAGAAGCGGGCCTGGCGCACGGCCTCCTGGAGCACCCAGCGGCCGAGCGGCACGATGAGGCCGGTGTCCTCGGCGAGCGGGATGAACCGGTCGGGGCCGAGCACGCCGTGCTGCGGGTGGCACCAGCGGACCAGCGCCTCCGCGCCGTGCACGCTGCCGTCGCCGAGGTGGACGAGCGGCTGGTACTCGATGAAGAACTCGCCGCGCTCCAGGGCCGTGGGCAGCGCCGTCGTCAGACCGTGCCGGGTGATGGCGCGGGCGTCCGCCTCGGCGTCGGCGAGCTCGAAGCGGTTGCCGCCAGCCGACTTGGCGCGGTACATGGTGATGTCGGCGCTGCGCAGCACCTCGGCCGGGGTCCGCTCCCCCGCCGGCCCCTCGACGACACCGAGGCTGCCGCGGACGGTCAGTTCGCGGCCGTCGATGCGCAGGGGGGTGGCGAGGGCGCCCAGGATGCGGTCGGCGAGTTCGGTGACGTCCTGCTCGCCGGAGCACCCGGTGGTGAGGGCGACGAACTCGTCCCCGCCGAGCCGGGCCACCATCTCGCCCGGGCCGGTGACGCAGCTCTGCAGCCGGTCGGCGACCTCGACGAGCAGCCGGTCGCCGGCGGAGTGGCCGAGGCTGTCGTTGATGACCTTGAAGCCGTCGAGGTCGAGGTAGCAGAGGCCGAAGCGGGCGTTGTCGCCGGAGACGAGCGCCTTCTCCAGGCGTTCGAAGAACAGGGTCCGGTTCGGCAGCCCGGTGAGCGCGTCGTGGGTGGCCTCGTACCGCAGGCGCAGGTGGAGCAGGCGCCGCTCGGTGGTGTCCTCCATCAGGGCGAGCTGGTACTGGGGCCGTCCGTCGGTGTCACGGAGGAGCGAGACGGTGAGGTTGGTCCAGAGAACCGTTCCGTCGCCTCGGTAGTACGGCTTCTCGACGCGGTAGGACTCGCGCTCGCCGCGGACGAGCTCCTCGTACAGCTTCCAGACGTGCGGGCCGTCCTCCGGGTGGACCCACTCGCTGACGTTCCGGCTGCGGACCGGGCCCTCCATCCCGCCGAACATACGGGTGAGGGTCTCGTTGACCTCCAGGACGTTGCCGTCGAGGTCGGCGATACCGATACCGATGGCCGCCCCGTCGAAGACCGCGCGGAAGCGGCTCTCGGTGGCGTGCAGGGCGATCTCGGCGGCGCTGCGCGCGGAGAGCGCGGAGCGGGCGATCGCCTCCTGCTCGGCGCGCGTCCGCTCGCGCAGGGCCTGGGCGTAGCCGGTGGCCATGGCGTGCTGGAGCCGGGCGCAGCGGGCGCGCAGCTCCTCGGCCGGGACGTCGGACTCCGTACCGCAGTAGAGGACCAGGTACGAGTCGACGACGCCGAGGCTGCGGCCGAGGGCGTCGGGGTCGGTGCAGTGGGCGGCGACGAGGGCCGCCCCGGCGCGCTGGGCCGGGGCCGTGTCGAAGGGCCGGGCGTGCAGTGCCTCGCACAGGGTGCGGGCCAGCGGCAGCAGGTGCCCCTCGAACTCGGTGCGGGTCAGCGAGGTGGCCGTCACCGGGAAGATCGCGCGGCTCCAGATGGTGACGAACCGCCTGAGTCTGTCCTCCGGACCGTCCGCCTCGGCGACGGAACCGGCGGGCTGCGACGGGACCTTCACGCCTTGCGCCCCACCCCTGCGAAACCGGAGAAGGCGTAAGGATCCTCCTCCTCGACCGGACTGTCCGGTCGCCAGGCCGGCATCGGGACGAGGCCGGGCTCGACCATCTCGGTGCCGTCGAAGAAGCGGGCGATCTCGGCACGCGACCGCATCACCAGGGGGTTGCTGATGTTCCGGTAGACGCCGACGGTGCCGCCCGCCTGCTCCTGCGTGAGCGGGATGCCCTCGTACGAGGCGTGGGTGACGACGAGGAGGCTGCCGGGCGCGAGGGCGTCGATCAGCTGGGCGACGGCCTCGTAGGGCCGGTCCTCGTCCTCCAGGAAGTGGAGGACGGCGACGAGGAGCAGGGCCACCGGCCGGTCCAGGTCGAGGAGTCGGGCCACCTCGGGGCTGTGCAGGATGTCGGTCGGCTTGCGCAGGTCTGCGGCGACGACCGTGGCGGCCTCGTCACCCTCCAGGACGGCGCGGCTGTGGGCGACGGCGACCGGGTCGTGGTCGACGTAGACGACTCGTGCGGCGGGGTCGGCGGCCCGGGCGACCTCGTGCACATTGCCGAAGGTGGGTATGCCGGAGCCGATGTCGAGGAACTGGGTGACGTCGTTGTCAACGGCGTGGCGGACGGCGCGACGCATGAAGGCACGGTTCGCCTGCATGATCTTGGGGAGGCCAGGCATGAACTCCATGGCCCTGCGCGCCGCTTCCCGGTCCACTTCGAAATTGTGCGAGCCGCCCAGATAGAAGTCGTACATACGGGACACGCTCGGCACCGAAATGTCGATACCCGGCGGAGCCCAGGCGGGACGCTCCATCAATGTCTCCAACAAGTCGCCATGGGGGATGCGGCCATGTGTTCGTCGGCCGGTGTTCGAGGTGAGGCTACTGATCGCCCGCCGGGAGAGCGAGTAGAAACGGAAATTAGCGGTCCGTTCTTGGTCACACGACATTGGCACATGCTCGTGAAGCGCAGAGTTCACGCCTTCAGCTCGTGCAAATTCACGTGCATATGAGTGTGCGTCGACTTCCCGGCCGGTGTCAGCCGCACCTTACGGGGGCGCAGGCCCTTGGCGCACCTCGGTCGTTGCTGCTGACGGGGCCTCGTCGACGGCCCGGGAGGCATGTCCGGCCGAGGCCCCCGGCAGGGCGACAACCGGACACTTCTTCCGCGGGAGCCCTCATGGAGTGCCACGGATCACCGCCGGAGTACCGCCGGGACCCTGACTAAGTCAGGTCGCCGACCCGCCGGAGCGGAGAGGAGCACGGGCGGCGAATCGCACGGCCCGGCGATACCCGGTCATTGCGCCGAATCCGCCTCCGGGCCGCCGAAACGTCAAACCACGCGTCCCGAGAACCCCACCATCCGGCGAATCCCCGCCGATTCGGCCCCGGTTCGCCGCGTCTGTGATCAAGCTCGACGGCGTGTCTCTGTACGGATCACTCCTCGCGCGGTCGCTGGCGGCCCTCGGACTGGTGTGGCTGCTCGCCGCACCCGTCCCCGCCACCGCCGACTCCTGCGCCTACGCCACGACCGGCCCCGACGGCTCGAACACCTCGGTGTCGGTCATCGGCCCGGGCGCGTGCTCACCCTCCCCCGCTCCGCCACCGCCTCCGCCGCCCACGAAGCCGGCGCCCAGGCCCACGACGCCGCAGCCCCAGCCGCAGCCCCCGACCGTCCCGGCGCCACCCCCGCCTCCCGTACGGACGACGACGCCGCCTCCCCCGGTGACCACCCCCGCACCGCGCCCGGAGCCCGCCTCTCCCGCACCGGCCACCCCGGTCCCGCCGGAGCGCACTCCGGCGCCCGCGCCCCCCGCGCCACCTCCCGCCCCGGCGCCCGCGCCGGCCCCCGCACCCTCGGCGCGGCCCCGGCCATCGGCCCACGGGCCCGTCGCCCTCCCGCACTACCGCCGCGCCGCGCGGCCCCAGCCGAAGGGCGGCACGTCCGTCGTCACGATGACGCTGGTGATCATCGCCCCCGCAGTGCTCGCGACCGCGATCCTGCGCCCCCGCTCCCGCTGAACTCCCCCTGAGGTCCCTCCATGTCCGAATGGCTCGTACTCACGCTCGCGATGGCCGCCGCCTGCGCCGTCGTCCTGACCATCGTCGTCATCAACCACCGTCGTATCCCGGAGGACGACGACCCCAGCGAGACCCCCGACGTCATCGAGTACATGACGATGATGATCGGTGTGATCTACGCGATCGTCCTCGGTCTCGCCATCGCCGGCGTCTGGGAGGCCCGCGGGGCCGCCCAGGAGACCGTGCGCCAGGAGGCCCAGGCGATGCACGAGATCTCGGCCCGCGCCGAGGTCTACCCCCTGGACGTCCGCACGAAGATCCGCGCCGACGTCGACGCGTACGTCGCGTACGTGGTCGACGAGGAGTGGGCGTACATGTCCGAGAACGGCGAGCTGAGCGAGGAGGGCACCGCCCTCATGGAGAAGGTGCGCCGCAGCGTCACCGACTACCAGCCCGCCGACGACTTCGAGGGGCAGGCCTACCAGCCGCTGGTCGACCAGGTGGCCGCCGCCGACGACGCCCGGGGCGCACGCGGGCAGAACGCCGGGGCGACGATGCCGGGGGTGGTCTGGTTCGGCCTGATCATCGGCGCCCTGGTGACCGTCGGCCTGATCTTCACGCTCCAGATCCGCAGGACGGGACGGGAGTTGCTGCTCGCCGGGCTGTTCAGCGTGCTGATCGCGTTCCTGCTCTTCCTCATCTGGGACTTCGACGCGCCCTTCGGCCGGGGCATCTCCGCCACCGCCACGCCGTTCACCGATCTGTTCCCGCAGGTCACGGAGTGAGTCCGGGCCCGCGAATGGGCCGCACGGGGGACACGCGTGCCCCATTCGCACGTCTGGGATCGCGGCTGTGGTAGTGCGCTCCTAGCGTTTCGGGCATCGAGGTGCACGCAGCCTTCGCGGGAATCCCGTTCCGCGGCTGCCCCTCGGGACCCGGAGGATTCACCATGCGCGCGATACGTGCCGCGTCCACTGCCCTGCTGGGGGCGGCCGCCCTCGCCCTGGCCGCCCCCGCCACCGTCGCTTTCGCGGCGGAGGGTGCCCCCGCCACCAACCCGCGGGCACCGGGAGCGAAGGCACCGGGCGATTTCGTCGTGTCCCCCTCGGTCGTCGCCCCGGGCGGCCGGGTGACGCTGAGCGCCCCCGGCTGCGCCAGTACGGCGACGGCCTCGGCCGGCATCTTCGACACCGTCGTCATCGCCCCGAACTCGGCGGCGACCGCCACCGTGGACTTCGACGCCCGGCCCGGCGCGGTGTACACGGTGTCGTTCAACTGCACCGGCGGAGTGCAGGACACCGTCGACCTGACGATCAGCGGTACGCCCACGGCCACCCCGACCATCAGCGCGACGCTGCTCACTCCCCCGCGCGGTGTGCGGGGCGGTCTCGGCGGCTCCGTGGACGAGGTGGACACCGGAATGCTCGCGACCGGTTCGGCCCTGGTGCTGGCCGCCGCCACCGGCGTCGTGTACGTGGTCCGTCGCCGCTCCGGCTCCTCCCGCCGCCACTGACGGGGGGGCGGTGGAGCGTGGCGCGGACCGGACCCGCGACCGGCGTCCCCGGACGCCCGTCGCCCCCGGGTCCTGGCAGGGACTCGGGGGCGACGGGCACAGCGGGCCGACCGGGAGGTTCGGCCGGTCAGACTCCCGCGCCGGTCATACGGCGACGACGGACGATGAAGAGTCCGCCGCCGAGCGCGGCGGCGGCGACCAGGCTGCCGCCGACGGCCATCTCGGTGGAGCTGGGTGCGAGCGAACCGCCGAGACCGCCCTGCGCACCACGGCCCGCGAGGACGCGGAACGGGTGCGTGACGACCCTCGAGTTGTCGCTGCACTTGACGGCCAGGTTGTAGCTGCCCGGGGTGGCGTTGTTGTGGACACGGGCGATGGCGCTGGAGAGCCCGTTGGAGTTGACCGAAAGGTTGGTCTCCGGGAACGCGTTGGACGTGACCGTGCCGCCGTGGCCGCAACCCTTGGCGGTGATCGTGATCGTCGACCCCGCGTGGACGTCGAACGGGTTGACCTGAACGTTGCTCGGCCCGTTGGTGGCGGCGGCGAGAGGGGCGGCGAGCCCGACCGCCGCGAACGCGGTGGCGGCCACCGCCAGAGTGCGTGCAGCACGCATGGTTGAACCTCCAGTGGAAGACGCCCCAAAGCGGTGCTCCGGGAAATTCGACGAGTACGCCTTCCATGACGAACCATCACAAGTCGGGGCGAGCTGTGCATGTCGGCACTGGTCCACCCCGGTGAGGCGACACGCCCGGAATCCGCCTCGTGCACGGGGTGGAACCGCAGGTCACAGCGTTCCGGGGTGCTTATCTGACGAATACTCGGATGGGTCATCCCCTTGTCACCCGGCTGTCCCCACGGGGAGCCCGCCACCCCCCGAGCACCCCCGGCCGTCCGTGCCCGCCGGTCCTCCCGCCGCTCCCCCGCGCCCCCGGCACCCGTCCGGCGGCGCCCCCCACCCGTTCGCCGCGTCCAGGGCGACGGTCCGCCCCACCGCACTTACCGTTCTGACGACGCCACGAAGGGAGAACCATGCCCCCGAAGGACTTCCGCGTCTTCGAGCGCAGGAGACGCCAACCCTGGGGCGTCCTGGCCCTCGCCATGCTGTCCGGGCTCGCCATGATGCGCAACGGGGTCGACGTCGTCCTCGGTCCGCCCCAACCCGCCGCCGCCGCACGGCCCGTGGCGCGGCCGGTCGTCCCGCCGCCGCCGGCGGAGGCGACCACCGGTCTGGAGGCGCTGCCCTTCGCGCCGGCCTCCCGGATCAAGATCCCCGCGATCCGGGTCGCCGCGCCGATCATGGACGTGGGCCTGGACGCGGACGGCTGGGTGGCGGCGCCGCCCCCGCAGGACGCCAACCTCGCCGGCTGGTACCAGAACGGCATCTCCCCCGGCCAGAGGGGCACTTCGGTCATCGTCGGCCATGTCGACAACGAGCGCGGCCCCGCGGTCTTCTACGGCCTCGGCTCGCTGGAGAAGGGACAGCACATCGAGGTCGAGCGGTACGACGGCCGGGTCGGCGTCTTCGAGATCTACGGGGTCGAGGTCTACGCGAAGAACGACTTCCCCGGCGTGCAGGTCTACGCGGACACCGGGCAGCCCGAGCTCCGGGTGATCACCTGCGGCGGCGGCTACACACGGGCGCGCGGCTACGACGGGAACGTCGTCGTGTACGCCCGCATGGTCGGCTCCCGCTGAGCTTCCCGGCGGACGAAGGGCCCCGGCACCCACAGGTGCCGGGGCCCTTCGCGTACGCCCTTCGTCAGCGTCGCGGGACGGTGATGTGGTAGCCGGCGTCGAGGAGTTCGGGCAGGTAGCGGCGGAGCGCGGCCACGCTCTGGGTACGGTCGCCGCCCGCGTCGTGGGAGAGGACGACGGCGCCGGGGGCGGCGCCGTCGAGCACGCGGCGGACGATCGTGCCCGTGCCGGGCTCCTTCCAGTCGAGGGTGTCGACGGTCCAGGCGAGCGGCTCCATGCCGAGCTCGGCGCCGATCTCGAAGGAGTGCCGGTTCCAGGCCCCGTAGGGCGCGCGGTACCAGAGCGGCGCCGACCCGAGGGTCCGCTCGACGACCTCGCTGGTGGAGCCGAGCTCGTCGCGGATCCGGGAGGGCCGCAGTCTGGGGATGAGGGGATGGGACCACGAGTGGTTGCCCACGACGTGCCCGTCGGCGGCCATCTCCCGCAGCAGGTCCGGGTTCTCGACGGCCATCTCGCCGCAGACGAAGAACATCGCCCGGCACTCGTACCGGCGCAGGGTCTCCAGGATGGCGGGGGTGTAGCGGGGGTCGGGGCCGTCGTCGAAGGACAGCACCATCGAGCGGCCGACCCCGGACATGCTGAGGAAGGGCCGCTGCCGCACGGGCGGCACCGCACGCCGGAAGGCCGGGGGCGCGTACGCGGTCATCGGCTGGAGCCGGTACGCGGACGGGCGCAGCCGGGCCGCACGCGCCGCCTGCGGGCCGGCGGCCGGCGCGGCTCCGGGCCCCGCCCCCGGCGGGCCCTGCGGCGCGGGGGCGGCGCCCGGGGCCCGGACGGGTTCACCGAACCGGTCCGCCGCGAGGTATCCGACGGTGGCCGTCGCGCCGAGCGCCGCGGCGAGGCGCAGCACCGCCCGGCGCCCACTGGGCATCTGATCCTTTTTCATGACTAATGGTTCATCCGGGGGAAGCCCCACCCTGCTCACCGACACCGGCACCCGGCCCGAAAGCACCCGATGAGCCGATACCGCCCTACTTCCCCATCGTCAGGCCGTCCTTCTCGGCGCCCCTGCTGAGCACCACCTGCCGGATCGTCTCGCGGACCGAGGTGTGGCGCGGGTCGCCGTCGCCCGCCGCGCCGAGGTTGACGACCCGGCCCCGGCCGGTGTCGAACCACTGCGGGACGAACTCGGCCTTGGTGACCTCCCAGCGCGCTCCGGGCGCCTTGGGCGGAGTGAAGGTGAAGCGACCGAGGGTGCCCTGGTTGCCCCGGGGATCGTAGGCCCCCTCGTGGTTGATCATGTCCCCGGCGATCTGGTCGCCCATCCCATAGACGATCCAGGTGCCGTTGACCTTCTCGTACGCCTGCGGGACGTGGGCGTGCGTGCCGATGATCAGGTCGATGTCGGGGCGGCCTCCGCTCGTGGAGGCGGTGAGCGCGCGGCCGAGGGAGAGCTGCCGCTGGTCGGCGCCGGTCTGCCACTCGGTGCCCCAGTGGACGCTGACCACGACGACGTCGGCGCCGGCCGCGCGGGCGGCGCGCGCGTCGGCGATCACCTTGCCCTCGTCGAGCAGCTTGACGGCCCAGGGCTGCCCCTCGGGCAGCGGGTAGCCGTTGGTGTCGTAGGTGTAGGCGAGCTGGGCGACCGTGGCGCCGCCCGCCTTCATCAGCGTGGGCCGCGCCGCCTCCTCGGCGGTACGGGCGGAGCCGGCGTGCCGGATCCCGGCCGCGTCCAGGGCGTCGAGGGTGCGGCGCAGTCCGGCCGCGCCGTCGTCGAGGGTGTGGTTGGAGGCGGTGGAGCAGGAGTCGTACCCGGTGGCCTTGAGGGCGGCGGCGACCTCGGGCGGCGACTTGAAGGCGGGGTAGCCGGTATAGGGACCGCCCTCCTTCCCGTACACGGTCTCCATGTGACAGATGGCCAGGTCGGCGGGGGCGACGACGCTCTTCGCCCCGGCGAGCATGGGGGCGAAGTCGTAGCCGTCGCCGCCTGCGTCCTGGGCCGCGCGGCGGATGATCGAGTCGTGCGGGAGGACGTCGCCCGAGGCGACGAGGGTGAATCCGGTGGGCGCGGAGGCTCCGCCGGCGGCTGCGGACGGCGGCGGGGCGCTCCGTCCGGCGGCGGATCCGGCCGAGGTCCCGGGGGTCGGGGAGCCGCCGGCCGGGGCGCTCCCGGCGGTGCAGCCCGTGGCCGCCGCGACGAGGAGGGCGGCGACCGCCACCGCTGCCGGTGTGGTGCGTGAGGTCATCTACGGCACTCCGCTCAACTCTTGCTATGAACACCTGTTCTGAAGAATTGATCGCGCGGGAAAGCCGCAGTCAAGGGTCAAGGCCGCACAAGCGCATGAACCGCACCGAAACGGACGCAACTCCTCCGCCTGACCGTTCGCCGTACCATTCGCCGCTCCGTGCGACCGTTCGCCGCATACCGATGTCCGTTCCCTGTCCCTCCTCTTCCGGATGCGTTCGTATACCGCCGGGACGAGGAGCCGAGGGAGAGGCGCGGAGGATGACGACGGCGACGACCGACGAACGCAACCTGGAAGGGCTGCAGCGGGACCACGGCCCGGCGCTGCTCTCCTTCCTGCTCGGGCTGACCTACGGGGACCGGCAGCGCGCCGAGGACCTCGCCCAGGAGACCCTCGTACGGGCCTGGCTCCACCCCGAGGCCTTCGAGGGGCCCTACGAGTCGATGCGGCCCTGGCTCTTCACCGTGGCCCGCCGGCTGGCCATCGACGCCCGCCGCTCACGCCTCGCCCGTCCCGTCGAGATCGGCGACGGAGTCCTCGCGGTGACACCCGACCCCGCCGACGCCACCGCCTCCACCGAGGCAGCGCTCGACGTCCGGGCCGCCGTCCGCGAACTGAGCCCCGAGCACCGGGAGGTGCTCGTCCGGATCTACTTCCACGGCCTGACCGTCAACGAGGCCGCCGTCGACCTCGGCATCCCCGCCGGGACCGTCAAGTCCCGCTCGCACTACGCCCTGCGCCAGCTCGGCCGGTCCCTGCCCGGCTACCGCCCGCACCGCGCGGGCGTTGCCCGGCGGCGTGCCGCGGCCCCACAATGACGCCGTGACGCCGACTCCCGACGCCGTGGCCCTGACTCCCGCCGCCGCCGAAAAGATCCTCGCCGACAACTTCGCCCCCTGGGTACTCGATCTGGGACTCACCATCGAATCGGTGGCCTCGGTCGACGGCTCCGGGGCCGTGCTCCGGCTCCCCTGGTCCGACCGGCTCGCCCGGGAGGGCGGCGGCCTCTCCGGTCAGGCCCTGATGGCCACGGCCGACACCGCGACGGTCATCGCGGTCGCCGCCTCCCGCGGCGGCTTCGTCCCGATGACCACCGTCCAGCAGTCCATCACCTTCCAGCGGGCGGTCGTCGGCAGCGACGTCCTCGTGCGGGCCCGGCTGACCAAGTCGGGCAAGCGGATGGCCTTCGCCGACATCACGATGACCGCCGACGGCTCGGAGGAGATCGCCGCCCACGCCACCGCGGTGTACGCGCTGCTCGGCTGAACCGGCCACGGCACCCGGTCGCCCACGGCACTTCTCCCCCGCCTGCCACCTGTGGCAACAGGAATCCCACCGGCACCGATCCGGCCGGGAAACGTATCCGAAACCACACCGGCGAGTTGAGCAAAGCGGGACCCGCGGGGGCCCTTCACGGTGGAGGCTCTCCCCCGGGCCCCCGACGTCCGGGGCCCGACGTCCGGGAGAAGAAGGTGGGAGCGTTGCTGCCCGAGAGCACGAACGGCACCGGCGGCACGAGTGGCGGCGGGCTCGCCGTCCCGATGGCCTGGCTGTGCGCCGAGTACCTGGCCGACGAGGTGCTGCGGACCGCCGCCCTCGTGGCGCCCGGCTCGCTGGAGTACCGGGCCGGCCTCCAGGCCCTGGCCCTCACCGTCCATCTGTCGGAGGACCCCGACGGCGCCGGGGGGCCGGGCGGGGCCGAGGGGCCCCGCGGCCGCGGTGGCCCCGTACGGATCGAGGCCCTGCTGCGCCGGACCGCGCACGACCGGCCCTGGACGTCCTGGGTCGAGGAGCGGCTGGCCGGGCGCCTCGCGACGGAGGGAGAGGGCCCCGACCTCGCCCTCGCCCTGACCGCGTGGCAGCGGCTGCGCGACACCTGGGTGCGCGCCGCCGACCTGGACGGCCCGCCCACCGGCGACTCCGGGGCGGCGGACGCTCCCGCGCCGACGGTCGACGAACAGGACCAGGTCTGGCTCCCCGCCTGGAAGCTGGGCCTGCCCCTCGCCCACCTGTCGCTCTACCTATGCTGAACGGTGCACGCCCGGGCGGTACTTGGGAATGCGGACCGTCACCTTCATCCCCGCACCGACCCCGGTCTCGATGACGAGACCGTGCTCCGCCCCGTAGACCTGCCGCAGCCGCTCGTCCACGTTGGAAAGACCGATGCCGGAACCCGCCGGGTGCTCCCCGCGCAGGACGGCCCGCAGCAGCTCCGGGTCCATGCCGACACCGTCGTCCTCGACGGTCACCACGGCCTCGGCGCCCGCGTCCCGGGCCGAGATCGTCACCCGGCAGCCCCGCTCGCGCTCCTGGAGGCCGTGCTTGACGGCGTTCTCCACGAGCGGCTGGAGGCAGAGGAAGGGCAGCGTCACCGGCAGCACCTCGGGGGCGATCTGGAGCGTCACCTTCAGCCGGTTCCCGAACCGTGCTCCCGCGAGTGCCAAGTACTGCTCGATGGAGCGCAGTTCGTCGGCGAGCTGGGCGAAGTCGCCGTGCCTGCGGAAGGAGTACCGGGTGAAGTCGGCGAACTCCAGGAGGAGTTCCCTGGCGCGCTCGGGGTCGGTGCGGACGAACGAGGCTATGGCGGCGAGGGAGTTGAAGATGAAGTGCGGCGAGATCTGGGCCCGCAGCGCTCTGATCTCGGCCTCCACGATCCTGGTCCGCGAGCGGTCGAGCTCGGCCAGCTCCAGCTGGACGGAGACCCAGCGGGCCACCTCGGTCGCGGCCCGCACCAGGACGGCCGACTCCCGTGACCCGTAGGCGACGAGCGCGCCGAGGACCCCGTCCTCGCCCGTGAGCGGGGCGATCACCGCCCAGCGCAGCGGGCAGGCCGGGTCGGCGCAGTCGGTGTGCGCGGACCGGCTGCGGCCGGTGTCGAGGGTGTCGGCGGCCAGCGCGGGGACGTGCGCCCGGTGGTGCTCCCCGCCGGGTCCGTCCCAGGCGAGGACCGCGCCCCGGTCGGTGAGGCAGAGCGCCGCGGTGCCGAGCAGTGAGCGCAGCGTGCTCGCCGCCTTGCGGGCGGTCTCCTCGGTGAGTCCGGCGCGCAACGGAGGCGCGGCGAGCGAGGCCGTGTGCAGGGTGTGGAAGGTGGCCCGCTCGACGGGCGTCCCGAGGCCGGGATCGACGGTGCGGCCCCCGCGACGGGCGGTGAACCTCCCGAGGACGAAGCCGACCGCGAGCAGTACCGCCCCGGCGGCGCCCGCGGCGGCGAGGGCGATGCCGGTCATCGGCGTACCTCCTGGGCGGGGACGGCGCCGGTGAGCTCCTCCGGCAGATGGAGCCGTGCGAGGAGTGCCGGGGTGCCGGGCGGGATGCGGCCCGGGGTGGCGAGCGAGACGAGGACCATCGTCAGGAAGCCGAGGGGGACGGACCAGACGGCGGGCCAGGCCATCAGGGTGTGGGCCCACCCCTCCGGCGCGAGGCCCGCCCGGGTCGCCATCACGGCCGCGAGGGCCGAGCCGCCGCCGAGCAGGAGCCCGGCCATGGCGCCGGGCGGCGTGAGCCGCCTCCACCAGATGCCGAGGACGAGCAGCGGGCAGAAGGAGGAGGCGGAGACCGCGAAGGCGAGGCCGACGGCGTCGGCGACCGGCACCTTGGAGGCGACCACGCCGACACCGAGCGGGACGGCGGTGGCCAGCAGGGTCGCGAGGCGGAAGTGGCGTACGCCCCGGGAGGGCAGGACGTCCTGGGTGAGGACGCCGGCGACGGACATGGTGAGCCCGGACGCGGTGGAGAGGAAGGCGGCGAAGGCCCCGCCCGCCAGGAGCGCGCCGAGGACGTCGCCGGCGAGTCCGCCGAGGATCCGCTCGGGCAGCACGAGCACGGCGGCGTCGGCGGAGCCCGTGAGGGCGAGCTCGGGGGCGTAGATCCGGCCGAGGGCTCCGTAGAGCGGCGGCAGCAGGTAGAAGGCGCCGACGAGGCCGAGCACGACGAGGGTGGTGCGGCGGGCCGCCCGGCCGTGGGGGCTCGTGTAGAAGCGGACGGCGACGTGCGGCAGGCCCATGGTGCCGAGGAAGGTCGCGAGGATCAGTCCGTACGTGGCGTACAGCTGGTGTCCGTCGTGCCCTCCGGCGAGCGGCTGGGACCAGCCGAGGGGATCGGCGCCGGTGGCGGCCCTCTCGGGGAGAACCGCTCCCGGTGCGAAGGCGAGTTCGGTACCGGCGAGGACGTGGTGGGTCCCGGGGGCGAGGGTGACGGTCCGCCGCTCGTACGGGACGTCGTCGACGCGTCCGGTGACGGTGGCGGTCAGCGGGGCGTCGAGGCCGATGCGTACCGTGTCGGCGACCCGGACGACGGTGTGCTCGCGGAGGACCGCGGGGGCGTCGAAGCGGGCCCGGGGCGCTCCGTCGCCGTACCAGGCGGCGAGGAGGAAGAGGGCGGGGACGAGCAGGGCTGTGAGCTTCAGCCAGTACTGGAAGGCCTGGACGAAGGTGATGCTGCGCATCCCGCCTGCCGCGACGGTGC
This sequence comes from Streptomyces venezuelae, assembly GCF_008642375.1. Lineage (NCBI taxonomy): Bacteria > Bacillati > Actinomycetota > Actinomycetes > Kitasatosporales > Streptomycetaceae > Streptomyces > Streptomyces venezuelae. Next base: position 993,574 of record NZ_CP029194.1, read on the forward strand.
CGGTGACGACGAGGGCGACGAGCAGCCCGCCGACCCAGTCGGGGGCGCCCGTGAGGATCTCCAGGGTGAGCCCGGCGCCCTGGAGCTGCGGCAGCAGGTAGAGCCAGCCGATGCCGACGACGAAGAGGCTGGCGAGGCGGCGGGCCCGCCGGGATTCGAGGCGGGCCTCGGCGAAGTCGGAGAGGGTGTACGCGCCGGAGCGGCGCAGCGGGGCGGCGACGAGGACGAGCAGGACGAGGTATCCGGCGGTGTAGCCGACCGGGTACCAGAGCATCGCGGGGCCCTGGACGAGGACGAGTCCGGCGATGCCGAGGAAGGAGGCGGCGGAGAGGTACTCGCCGCTGATGGCGGCGGCGTTGAGGCCCGGTCCGACGGTCCGCGAGGCGACGTAGAAGTCGGAGGTGGTGCGGGATATCCGCAGGCCGAGGGCGCCGATGAGGACGGTCGCGAGGACGACGGCGGTGACGGCCGCGACGGCGTATGTCTGGTTCACGGGGGGTGCTTCACCGCTCGACGAGGCCGGTGAAGTCGCGCTCGTTGCGTTCGGCGCGGCGGACGTACCAGTGGGCCGTGCCCCAGATGACCGGGTACACCCCGACGCCGAGCACGGCCCAGACGAGGGCCTCGGGCGCGGGCAGCGCGAGCAGCAGGGGCAGCGAGCCGACGAGCAGCGCGAGCGCGCCGAGGGCGGTGAGCGCGGCGCGCAGCTGGCTGCGCATCAGGGAGCGGACGTAGGTGTGCCCGAGGGTGGTCTGCTCGTCGATCTCGGAGCGCGCCGGGGCGTGCGCGGGGGGCCGCCGGGCGGGGCCGGGGACGGCCGCGTGGGCGGAGACTCCGTGGGCGGAGGCGTAGGTGACGGTCTCGCGCCGGGGTCTGCGCGGCGGGTGGGGCTCCGGCATCGGCGTCCGCTCTCTGACTGGCTGCTGGAGCGTGGAGTGTACGCAGACGGCATCCGCCGCCGGTAGGGGTGTCCGGTCAGCCGCCGGCCCGGCGCATCAGCAGGTCACGGAGGTGGCGGGCGTGGCGGCGGCTGACGGCGAGGTCGGTGTCGCCGAGCCGTACCGAGGTGGCGCCTCCGTCGAGCCGGAGTTCGTCGATCCGGTCGAGGGCGACGAGATGGCTGCGGTGGATGCGGACGAAGCCCCGGGCGGCCCACCGCTCTTCGAGGGTGGACAGCGGGATGCGGACGAGGTGGCTGCCGTGGTCGGTGTGGAGGCGGGCGTAGTCGCCGTGGGCCTCGACGTACGCGATGTCGTCGACGGGGACGAAGCGGGTGACCCCGCCCAGTTCGACGGGAATCTGCTCGGGTGCGGCAGGGGTGGTCGCGGGCGCGGCCGGGGCGGTGGCCGCGGCGTGGACCAGGTCGTGGACACGGCGGACGGCCTCGGCGAGACGTTCGCGGCGGACCGGCTTGAGGACGTAGTCGACCGCCTTCAGGTCGAAGGCCTGGAGGGCGAAGCCCTCGTGGGCGGTGACGAAGACGACGAGCGGCGGGCGGGCGAAGCCGGCGAGCAGCCTGGCCACGTCGAGTCCGGTGAGGCCGGGCATGTGGATGTCGAGGAAGACGACGTCGATGCCGTCGTCCCCGTCGGGCCCCGTCTCCAGGGCGCGCCCGATCCTGCGCAGGGCCGCGGTCGCGTCGCCCGCGCCCTCGGCGGTTCGCACCCGGGGATCGGCGCGGAGCAGGTAGAGCAGCTCCCCGAGGGCGGGTTCCTCGTCGTCGACGGCCAGTACGCGCAGCATGCGGCGGAGTGTAGTGCGAGGCTCCGCGCGGCTACTTGAGGAGCTTCGACATCCGGCGGTCGGCGAGCGGCCTGCCGCCGGTCTGGCAGGTCGGGCAGTACTGGAGGGAGGAGTCGCTGAAGCTCACTTCGCGGATGGTGTCCCCGCACACCGGGCAGGGCTCGCCGGTGCGGCCGTGGACGCGCAGGCCGCTCTTCTTCTCGGCCTTGAGGCGGCCGGCGGCGAGTCCGTGGGAGCGCTCGACGGCCTCACGGAGGGTGTTCCGCAGGGCCGTCCAGAGAGCGGTCGTCTCCTCCGGGGTGAGGTTCTGCGTGGGCTTGAAGGGCGACATCCTCGCGGCGTGGAGGATCTCGTCGCTGTAGGCGTTGCCGATGCCCGCGATGAGGCTCTGGTCCCGCAGGGCGCCCTTGATCTGGCGCCGTTCGCCCGCGAGGAGGGCCGCGAAGGCCTCGGGGCCGAAGTCCTCGGCGAGCGGATCGGGGCCGAGCCGGGCGACGCCCGGCACCTCGCCCGGGTCGTGGACCAGGTGGACGGCGAGGCGCTTGGTGGTGCCGGCCTCGGTGAGGTCGAAGCCGTCGCCTCCGGTGAGCGCGGTACGCAGCGCCAGCGGGCCCTTGCCGGGCTTCGGCGGCCCGGAGGGCAGCGGGTCGTGCCAGCGGAGCCAGCCCGCGCGGGCGAGGTGGACGAGGAGGTGGAGCTCGCCGGCAGCGCCGGTGGTGGTGAGATCGAGGAACTTCCCGTGCCGGCCGACCGCGGTGACCTCGGCGCCCTCGACGGCGGTGAGGGGCGGGTCGTACGTCTTGAGGACGCTGATCGCGACGGGCAGGACGCGGGCGATCTCCTTGCCGACCAGGCGCGCGTCGAGGAACTCGCGCAGCGCTTCCACCTCGGGCAGTTCGGGCATGGCACCACCCTGCCGCACGGGTGGCGGGGCCGCGCGCCGGGTGCGCCGGTCCGGCGCGGCGCCCCGGCGCGGCTGCTCCGGCCGGGATCCGACAGGCGCGGGTCAGGGGCCCCGGGCGGAGACGTGCAGTTCACCGAAGTCGTGGGCAGCGATCCGTTGGCCTCCCTGCGCACCGGAGAGACGGACGTGAACGTCCTGTGGCTGCCCGTCGCCGAACCGGTGCTCACCGTCGGCCCGACCCGTGGCCACCGGAGGACGCGTCCTGGCGGTGCCGGTGGACCATCCGCTGGCCGAGCGCCACTCCGTGTCCCTGGAGGACCTCGCCGACAACCACGTCGCCGACCTCGGCCCCGACGCCCCCGAGCACTGGGGCGACTCGATGGTCCCCACGCGGACACCGCTCGGCCGCCGCATCCCGCGCGGGCCCGCCGCGCACACCTTCCACGAGATCCTGTCCCTGGTGGCCGCCGGACTCTGCGTCCACCCGCCGGGCGTGCTCGCCGCCCGCTACAACGGCCACCCCGGCATCGCCTTCGTGCCCCTCCACGACGCCGCCGACCTCCGGCTGGCCCTCGTCTGGCGCTCCACCGCCCACAGCCCCCACCATCCGAGCGCTGGCCCAGACGGCCGCCGGCCTCGGGCCCCTCTCGCTCCGACCGTGCCGGTGCCACCCCCTAGGGTGGTGACGTGCGCGTATTGCTCGTCGAGGACGACGAAGACCTCCGGTTCGGGGTGGCCGCCGCTCTGCGGGCCGCCGGGCTCGCCGTCGACGAGGCGGCCGATCTGCCCCGGGCCGACGAGGCCCTGTTCGTCACCGCGTACGACTGCGCGGTCTTCGACCGGATGCTGCCGTCGGGGGACGCCGCCGCCTACGTCGAGGAGCTGCGGCGCTGCGGACGCGACGTGCCTGTGCTGTTCCTGACGGCGCGCGACACCGTCGCGGACCGGGTTGAGGGCTTCGCGAGCGGCGGCGACGACTATCTCGTCAAGCCGTTCGCCGTGCCCGAACTGGTCGCGCGGGTACGCAGCCTGTGCCGCCGCGCCGCCGCCGTGCGCCCGCCGGTGCACCGCGTCGCCGACCTGGAGGTCGACACCGCCCGCCGGCACGTCCGCCGGGCCGGGGTGCTGCTCTCCCTCACCACCAGGGAGTTCGCCGTCCTCGAAGTCCTCGCGGCCCGCGGCGACCAGGCGGTCTCCCGCTCCGAGCTGATCGAGAGCTGCTGGGACGAGATGGCCGAGCCGCAGTCGAACGTCCTGGAGGTGCTCGTCTCCCAGCTCCGCCGCAAGCTCGGGGCGCCGCCGCTGATCCACACCGTGCGCGGTGTCGGCTACCGGCTCGCGGCCGACGACGCCCGGTGAAGCCCCCGTACCCGCTCCGGAAGCTCCACCGCAGCGCGCGCCCGACGCCTCCGCTCACGCCGACCGCGCGGGTGCTGCGGCTGCGTCGGCGGATCAGCCTGCTGTTCGCGCTGACCAGCGCCGTGGGGCTGATCGCGATGGCCGCCCTCGCCGTGCGGAGCGACAGCGCCCGCTGGCGGGAGCAGCTCGACCACTCGATGGACGCGGACGCCAGCTGGGCCCTCGGTCTCCTGGAGACGGACGAGAACGGGCGGCTGGCCACGGACGTCCTCGCCGACACGGTGAACACCGGCTGTCCGCCGCTGACCGTGCTCCTCGTGACCGGCGACGAACCGGACGGTACCGGCGAGGAACCGAACCGTGCCGGCGACGAACCGGCCCCTACGGACGGCGGCCTGACCGTCCAGCACGCACCGTCCGCGCCGTGTCTGTCGGTGAGCCCCGGAGTGGTCCTGGAGGCCGGGAGTGCGGCGGTGCGGACCGGGGAGGCGCGGGGCTTCGACCGGCGGACGACGGACGGTGGGACGGTACGGGTGTTCGCGCTGCCCTTCTACGCGCCGGAGGCGGCGGAGGACGAGGGTCCGCAGGGCGTCCTGGTGACGACGGCCGACGCGACGGCCGAGCGGGACGACCACCGGCGGCTCGTGTGGATCGTGACGGGCGGCTGCGCGGTGCTCGTGCTGCTGTCCGCCGCCGTCGGCCACGTGCTGTCGGGGCGGGCGGTCCGGCCCGCACTCGCCGCGCTCGGCCAGCAGGAGGCGTTCCTCGCGGACGCGGCCCACGACCTGCGGACCCCGGCCGCCTCGCTCCGGACGCTCGCGGAGACGGCGCTGCGCGGCGAGACCGACAGCACGGAGGTGCACCGGCGCACGCTGCGCCTCGCGGAGGGCATGGGCCGGCTGGTCGACGGGCTGCTCACCCGGGCCCGGCTCATGTCCGGCACGGCCACGCCGGCGCGCCAGCCGCTGCGCCTGGACCAGTTGGTGGAGGCGGTCGTCGAGGAAGCCGCCGACGCGTCCGCGGCAGGACACCGCGTCCGCGTCGAGACCGAGGACACGGTCGTGGTCGCCGATCCCGATCTGGTGCGCCGGGCGTTCGGGAACCTCCTGGGCAACGCGCTCGCGCACGGCCACGTGCCGGGTCTTCCGGCGGACGTGCTGGTCACGGTCGCCCGGGACGGCACGCTGACGGTCGAGGACGCGGGTCCCGGCCTGCCGCCGGAGGTCGCCGACGCCCTGTTCGAACGCTTCCGCAGCGGATCCGGGTCCACAGGCCTCGGCCTGTCCATCGCCTCCTGGGTCGCCCACGCCCACGGCGGCTCGCTCACGGCCGGGCGCGGGGAGCGCGGCGGTGCCCGATTCGTGCTGCGGCTCCCGACGTCCGCGGACTGAGTCCCGCCGCCCGCCCCCTCGCCGTTCCCGGCCTCAGCAAATCCTCAGCATCCTCGCGTGATCCTTCCCTGGACCGACCACCCATGGGAGTACTCCGTGATCACCGCCCCCACCCGCCGCCGCAGGGCCCTCGTCCTCGCTCTCGCCGTCCTCGGCGCCACCTCCCTCGCGGCCTGCACGGCCGGCACCGGGCCGGACGGGAAACGGCCGAGAAGCTCCGCCGCCACACCGGCCGACCCAGCCTCCCGCCCCGACCTGCGGCGCTTCTACGGCCAGAAGCTCGACTGGCGGCCCTGCGGCGAGCACCGGTGCGCCTCGCTCACCGTCCCGAGGGACTACTCCCGCCCCGGCGACGGCAAGACCTTCGTCCTGCCGGTGGCGAAGGCCGCCACCGCGGTCACGGGGAAGCGCGTCGGCTCGCTCGTGCTCAACCCAGGCGGACCGGGCGAGCGCGGAGTACGGCTGATCAGGGACGGCGTCGCCGAGGACCTCGGCCGGGACGTGCGCGAGCGGTTCGACATCGTGTCCTTCGACCCGCGCGGAGTCGGCGCGAGCAAGCCCGCCCTGACCTGCACGGTCGCAGCCGGCTCCGCGGAGACCCCGAACGACGAGGACGCCGGCGCCGTCGTGCCCCTCCATCCCCGGACCGCGTCCGAACGCGCCGACGCCCTCGCGAGCGCCCGCGCGACGGCCGCCGGCTGCCGCGCCGCCAGCGGTCCGCTGCTCCCCCACGTCGGGACGGACGACGCCGCACGCGACCTGGACGTGCTGCGGGCTGCCCTCGGCGAGCGGCGGCTGACGTACGTCGGCTGGTCGTACGGCACGAGCCTGGGCACCTCGTACGCCGAGCAGTTCCCGCGCCGCGTGCGGGCGATGGTCCTGGACGGGGCCGTCGACCCCTCGCTCGACTGGCGGCAGCGCATGACGGGCCAGGCCACGGGATTCCGGAAAGCCGTGGAGGAGTACGCCGAGTCCTGCGCCGACGTGGTCGGCGAAGCCTGCCCCGGCTCGACGCCCGAGGAGATACGCGCGCTGATCGACCGTCTCCTGGAGCGGACCGGACGTGAGCCGCTGCCGGTCGACGACTCCGCGTACGGTCTCGACGCCCCGGCCCTGGTCTCGGCGCTCAGTCTGTCCATGTACACCCCGGAGGCGCAGTGGCAGGCACTGTCCGAGGCGCTGGTCGCGGCCGAGGACGGGGACGGGACGCGGCTCGCGGCCCTGGCGGCGGGCGAGGAGGAGACCCCCGAACCCGACGCGGAGGAGTCCGGGGAACCCGCTGAGGCCGACGCGTCCGAGGGAGCGGCCGAGAGCGGCACCGACGGCGTGCCCGAGGACAACACCGACGCCGCCCTGATCGCGATCAACTGCCTCGACGTCCCCCACCCCCGCGACCCCCGGGCCTACTGGGACGCCCTCGCCCCCGCGGAGAACGCGGCGGGGGCCTACGGCACCACCGGCGTGACGAGCGAACTGGTCTGCGCGGACCTGCCGGCCGGTCCCCGGCGCCCGCACCGGGTGACGGCCGAGGGGGTGCCTCCGGTGCTGGTCGTGGGAACGGCGGGCGACCCGGCCACACCGTACGAGGAGGCCGTGAGCCTGGCGCGCCAGTTCCCCGGCGGGATGCTGTTGTCGTTCGACGCCCCCGGCCACACCGGCTACGGCCGCAGCGAGTGCGTCGACAGGAAGGTCGAGGCGTACCTGATCTCCCTCACGAAGGTCCTGCCCGGCACGACGTGCACGGCGTGAACTTCATGGCGTGAACTTCACGGTGTGACGTTCACGGGTCAAGGAGGTCGAGTTCGGCGGTGAACGCGGCGGCGAGCGCGTCGAGGTCGGGGACGGCCTCGCCGTCGGCGACGAGTCCGATGTGGACCTGTCCGCCGTACGGGGACATGGCGACGGCGAGGGACTGGCCGCGCGCCAGCGGCGCCATGGGGAAGAGCGCGCGCAGCGGGGCGCCGCCGAGGGAGAGCGCGGAGCGGGGCAGCGGCACCTGCGTGACGAGGAGGTCGAAGAGGAGCCACGCGGCGCCGGAGGCCAGCGGCGCGCCGAAGCGGTGGGCGAGCGGAGGCAACCGGTCGGCCAGGAGGGCGACGGCGCCGGCTCCCCTGGCCGGGCCCGCGGCCTTGTTCCGGTCCATCGCGTGCCGTACGGCGGCGAGCCGGGTCGCCGGGTCGGGTTCGGTGACGGGCAGGTCGAGGAGGTATCCGGAGAGGCTGTTGCCGGGTGTGGAGCCGGGTGCACCGGGGCGGCGGCGGGAGACGGGCACGAGTGCCCGGGGGTCGGTGCCGGGCAGCGGCAGGCCACGCCCGTCGAACCAGCGGCGCAGGGCTCCGGCGGTGACGGCGAGGAGGACGTCGTTGGCGGTGCCGCCGGTGGTGCGGCGGATCCGGTGGACGCGGTCGAGGGGCAGGGTCGCGGTCGCGAGCCGGCGCGTGCCGCTGGGTTCGGCGGTGAGCGCGGTGGCGGGGTCGTCGAGGCGGCCGGCGCGGACGACGGATGCGCCGACGACCGAGGCCCCGACCTCGACGGCCCGCCCGAGGTCGCCGAGCCGGTCCCGGGCGAGGCCGAGGAGGCGGCCGGGGTCGGGGAGCCAGGAGCGCGGGGGTACGGGGCGGGGGCGGCGCGCGGGCCGGCGGCCGGCGGCGATCTCGTCGAAGATCCCGGCGCCGATGGCGACGGCCCGCATGCCGTCGGCCAGGGCGTGGTGGAGCTTGACGAGGACGGCGAAGGAGCCGTCGGGGGCGCCGGTGAGCAGGTACATCTCCCAGGGAGGCAGGCCGCGTTCGACGGGGCTCTCCATGAGTTCGGCGGCGATCCGGGTGGCCTCGGCGGGGAAGTCGGCGCCGGGGAGGGTGATCTCGCGGACGTGGCGGCTCACGTCGAAGTCCGGGTCGGCGCTCCAGGCTGCGCCGCCGACGGGGAACAGGACGTCGCGCACGCGCATCCGGAGCCGGGGGACGGCGGCGGCGCGGCGGGCGAGCAGGTCCAGGACGTCCGGCGGCGGCTCGTCGCCCGGGGCGGCGGGGACGGGCCCGAAGTGGGCGAGGGCTCCGAGGTGCAGGGGGTGGGTGGGCGATTCCAGGTGCCAGAAGGCCAGGTCCAGGGGTGCCAGTAGCTCGGTGCTGCTGCTCAAGGGTGTCCTCACGTCCTGCGCGGAGAGGCGGGAGAACGAAGTCAATCGCGTACCGACAGTTACGGTCAAGTACGATCACTTCACGCTAAGTTAACATCTTCGGTTCGCTCTCGCTCGGCAGGCACAGCTCGTCCGGTTCGCTCTCGCTCGGCAGGCTCAGCTCGTTCGGTTCGCGCTGTCCGGCACCTTGAACTCGCACCAGACGCACTTGCCGCCGCCCCTCGACTCGACACCCCACGCGTCCGAGAGCTGGTCGACCAGGAGCAGTCCCCGTCCGGAGACGCCCGCCTCCCCCGCCTCGCGGCGCCGGGGCAGCGCGCTGGACCGGTCCTCGACCTCCACGCGCAGCCGCCGCTCGGGGCCGTTCAGGGCCCGCAGGGTCACGATCGCGCCGCCGTCGGTGTGCATCAGCGCGTTGGTCATCAGCTCGTCGGCGACCAGCTCGACCTCGTCGGCGCGCTCCCCCGCACCCCAGGCCCGCACCGCGGCCCTGATCATGTGCCGGGCCGAACTGAGCGCCTCCGGGTCGCTCTGGGCCACGTGCTGCTGGAACCGCCCGGCCCCGTGGGGCGCGAAGGTGCCCTGACGGCGCAGCAGCAGGATCGCCACGTCGTCCTCGCCGCCGCGGTCGGCGACCACGTCGCAGAGGTGGTCGGCGAGCTGCTGGAGATCGGCGGGGCCGCGCCGGACCAGGGATGTCAGCCACTGGAAGCCCTCGTCGAGGTCGGCGCCCGGCTTCTCCACGAGACCGTCGGTGTAGAGCATCAGGGTCTGTCCGGGGTCGAGCTCCATCGCGGTCACGGGGTAGTCGAGCCGGCCGAACTCCGCGGAGAGCCCGAGCGGCAGCCCGCCCTCGACGGGAAGCCTGCGGCACCGGCCGTCGATCTCCCTCACCAGCGGGTCGACATGGCCCGCGCGGACGATCTGGACGACGCCGGTGCCGAGGTCGACCTCGGCGTACGTGCAGGTCGCGAAGCGTTCGGTGTCGAGCTCGTGCAGGAAGACCGAGGCTCTGGCCATGACGGTGGCCGGGGGATGCCCCTCGGCGGCGTAGGCGCGCAGCACGATCCGCAGCTGGCCCATGACGGCCGCCGCGTGGGTGTCGTGGCCCTGGACGTCGCCGATGACGGCGCCGACGCGTCCTCCGGGGAGCGCGATGATGTCGTACCAGTCGCCGCCGATGTCCCGGCCGAGGCGGGCCGAGCGGTAGCGGACGGCCGTCTGCGCGCCGGGCACCTCGGGGATCCGGCGGGGCAGCATCGCCTGCTGGAGCCCTTCGGCGAGGTCATGCTCCTGCTCGTACAGCATGGCCCGCTGGAGGCTCTGGGCGATGCTGCTGCCGAGGGCGACGAGCAGGGTCCGCTCGTCCTCGCTGAAGCCGGCCCTGTCGCTGTAGAGCAGGCCGAGCGCGCCGATGGGCCGGGCCTGCGCGATGAGCGGCAGATAGGCGGCGGCGGTGATGCCGAGGCCGCTGATGTGCGGCCAGAGCACGGGGAAGGACTCGGCGAAGTCGCGGGCCGAGTCGATGAACCGGGGCCGCAGGGTCCTGATCACCTCGCTCATCGGGTACGGCTCGTCCACCCGGGTGAAGCGGGTGCCCGGCACGAAGGCGCCGTTGGGCCCCTCGGCGACCAGATGGATGCGGCCCGCTTCGAGGAGGCCCATCACGAGGCTGGCGGCACCGAAGTGTTCGAGGGCGTGCGAGTCGTTGAGGAGGTCGATGACGTCCTGCACGGTCCGGGCGTAGGCGAGGGCGGCCGTGGTGCCCTCGACGACACCGGCGCGCTGCCGGCGCCCCTCGTCGAGGCCGAGCCGGGCGGCGGATTCGGTCAGCTCGTGCGTGGCGTCGCGGAGGACGCCCACGATGCGCACCGGACGGCCCGTGCCGTCCCGCTGGACCAAGCCCTGAGTGTGGGTCCACTGGTGCCTGCCGTCGCGGCGGCGGATCCGGAAGTACGCGCCGTACTGGTCGCTGCCCTCCTTGAGCGCCTGGGCCACCAGCGTGTCGAGGCGGCGGCCCTCGTCGGGCAGGACGCGGGAGCCGAGGCTCTCGGGCCGGCCGTCGTAGTCGGCCCGGTCCATGTCGAAGACCTCGAGCGCGGCGTCGTCCATGCTCATCGTCCCCGTGAGCAGGTCCCAGTCGAAGCCGCCCATCCGGAAGGCCGAGCCGTAGTCGTGCAGGATCCGGGCTCCGGCCCGCTCGGCCGCCTCCCCGCCCCCTCTGCCCGCGTTCATGGGGCCACGCTAGGCGCAGCCCCGCTCCTGCGCACCATGAAGATCCGTTTCACCCCTTCGCCCCCTTCATCCTTCGAAGGTCTCGGGCTGCTCCTGCCCCGTGTCGGGCGGGAAGAGCTCCTGGAGCGGCAGCTCTCCTTCCGGGGAGACGGGGGGCTCGGCGTAGGGGTCGGCGTACGGATCGGTGTACGGGTCGGTGTAGGGATCCCCGTACGGGTCGGAGTTCGGGTCCTCGCGCGGATCCGCGTACGGGTCGGACGGCGGATCGGCGAACGGGTCTCCGGGCGGATCGGCGGGCTGGTCGGGGGTCGGGTCCCCGGACGGGTCGGGGTCCGCGGGAACGGGACCGGTCGGGTCCGGCGAGGAGGGCGTGACCGTTTCGGGCCGCGACGGCTCCGGGGTCGCGGGGGCGGGCGCCACGGAGTCCGGGGTCGCGGAGTCGGGGGCCGCCGGCGCCTCCGGGGCGACGGTACCGGTCAGGTGGCACGCGTCCGGGTCGCAGTCCGGCTCCACGGCGGGCTTCCGGTCCTCGGCCCCGTCGCTGCCGGTCCGGCGCTCGATCCAGCTCTTGTCGGCGGCGTTCACGATGACGAGGCTGGTGACGACGGTGCTGGTCGGCCGGACGACGATGACGTACTCGGGGTCGAAGCTCTCCCAGGGCTCGCCCTGGTGGACGCCTCCCGGGGCCGTGACCGGGCTGCGGAGCGGGTTGCCGCAGGCGCAGCGGACGCGCGGGGAGCCGTACTGGTCGACGAGGACCGCCGTACCGGACTGGAGGACGGACTGGAAGGGGGCGGCGCGGCCGCCCCGGTAGCCGTGGTTGGTGACCCGGGTGTCCGCGCGCAGGACTACGGGGGTCAGCCCGCGCAGCCAGCCGGGGACGTTCGCCTCGGGGATGCCGGCGGCCTCGGCGAAGGCACGCGTCCTCGCCGGGTCGCCGGAGAGGAAGGTGACCTGCTGCTCGACGTCGCAGCTGGCCTCCGAGCGGGTGCCGCCGTAGAGGCCGGGAGTGGAGCCCGTGATCTCTCGCACCCGCTGGAAGGAGGTGGCGGCCGGGTCCCGTTCCGGGACGGCCGCGCGGCCGGTGATCCGGGCGGTGGACGCGGTGAAGGGGTCGGGGCCCCGTGCGGTGACCGGCTGGAGGTGGACCTCCTGGGCGGCGGCGGCCGCGGGCTGCTCGCCGTGGCTGCCGCCCTGCTCGTCGGAGGTGCAGCCGGCGACGAGGAGAGCGGAGGCGAGCGTCGCGGTGATCGCGGTGGGGGTTCGCCGTCTCCGGCGCCGCTGAGGTGTGCGCACCTGGTTCTCCCGTTGTCTCGGTCGTCGTCTCGATCCGGGGCGCGGCGCCCGGTTCCGGCCAGTCCCTCATGTCTGTCGCAGCGCCGGGGCCCCCGCAAGCGGAGGAAGGCCGACCGGGTCGGTCGGCACCCGGCCGGCCGAACACCCCGCTTGAACGCGTTCAAGAAAGGCCCTAGGCTCGACCCGGCAGTTGAACACGTTCAAGTCGGGGGGTTTCCGGTGACCACGCTGTCGATCCTGGTGAACCCGGTCGTGATGATCGGGATGTTCTGGGTCGTACCGACGGGGCTGGCGCTCCTGGACGGACCGAGGCCGCCAGGCCTCGACCCGCTCCGACGCGCCTGGCCGCTGCTCGCCCTCCCCGGAGCCCTTGCCCTGTGGCTGCCCCGCTCCGGAGTCGCGGCCGGGCTGGCCGCCGTCTACGCCCTGGCCGCCGTGGCGCTGGCGCTCCAGGCGCCGGCCCGTCTCGTCCTCACCCGCTCGCTGCGGCCCAGGGAGGTCGCCGTGCTCACCGCGCTGGTCGCCCCGTCCGTCGCCGGCCTGGCGCTCGTCGCCGAGCGGGCCTCGTACCCGCTCTTCGGCTTCGACCTGGACATCCTCGCGCTGACCGTCCCGCACTTTCATTTCGCGGGCTTCGCCGCCGCCCTGGTCGCCGGCCTCGTCTGCCGCACCGACGACGGGCCCACCGCCCGCTTCGCCGCGCTCAGCGTCCCGGCCGGCACGCTGCTCGTCCTGGCCGGCTACTTCGTCGACGACTGGGCCGAGCTCGCCGGGGCGGTCGTCCTGACGGCCGGGATGGCGGGGGTCGCCGTCCTGACTCTGCGCGAGCGCCGCGAGCTCGCGGCCGACCGGTTCACGCGCACGCTACTCGCCGTCTCGGCCCTGGTCCTCGTCGTCACCATGCTGCTCGCGCTGAGCTGGGCGCTCGGCGAGGCCACCGGCCTGCCGCACCTCGACCTGACCTGGATGGCCGCGACACACGGCCTGGGCAACGCCCTCGGCTTCGCGGTCTGCGCCCTCCTCGCCAGGCACCGCCTCCGCACCGACCGCACGGACCACACAGGCAGCACGGACCACATGGGCCACACCGACCCCGCCGCCCGCACCGACCGGACGGACCGGCCCGCACCGCCCCTCCAGCCCCTCCAGCCTCTCCAGCCCCTCCCGCCCCTCCCGACCCACCCGCGAACGGAGCTCCCGGCATGACCCGCCTCACGAACAGCCTCTCCCGCACCGCCCGCCCCCGCCCGGGCCTCAGCTACCGCGAAGTCGGCGCCACCCGCTCCCCCGAGGACCTCCCCGAGGGCTACCACCACCTGCGGTACAGCGAGGTCGTCGGCCACGGCCGCGCCGCCTTCGAGGCCGCCGGGACCGCCGTGACCACCTGGCGCACGCACCGGGCCTCCGGAGCGACCGTCCGCAGCGAGGCGGCCCGCGCCTGGCCCGGTGTCCGTCTGGAGGTGTCCCTCGGGATCGGCCGTGTCCGGCTCGGCGCCCCCTGCGCGGTGATCTGGACGGCATACGAGGAGAACCGGACCGGCTTCGCCTACGGCACCCTCACCGGGCACCCGGAGAGCGGTGAGGAGTCCTTCGTCGTCGACCTCGCACCCGACGGCACGGTCCGGTTCACGGTCACCGCCTTCAGCCGGCCCGCCGCCTGGTACACCCGGCACGCCGGCCCGCTGGTCCCCCTGCTCCAGCGGACGTACGCCCGCCACCTCGGCCGGACCCTCCGGCGTCTCGTCAGGGCGTGATCCCGGGCCGATACTGGAAGCGATGGAGTGGTTCACCGCGCCCGACCTCTGGCTGAGCCGGATCGTGTTCCAGCGGGGCCTCGCCGGGCTGTACTGCGTGGCCTTCCTGTCGGCCGCCCTCCAGTTCCGGGCGCTGATGGGCGAGCGCGGCATGCTCCCCGTACCGGAGTACGTGCGCCGGACCCGGCCCCGCCGCTCCCCCTCGCTCTTCCACTGGCGCTACTCCGACCGGCTGTTCGCGACCGTCGCGTGGACCGGGGCCGCGATTTCCCTGGCCCTCGTGGCGGGAGCCGGTGACGCGGTGCCGCTGCCGGTGTCGATGCTGCTGTGGTTCGTGCTCTGGGCGCTGTACCTGTCGATCGTGAACGTGGGCCAGACCTGGTACTCCTTCGGCTGGGAGTCGCTGCTCCTGGAGACCGGGTTCCTCGCGGTCTTCCTCGGCAACGACGACACGGGACCGCCCGTGCTCGTCCTCTTCCTGCTGCGCTGGCTGCTCTTCCGGGTCGAGTTCGGCGCGGGTCTCATCAAGATCCGGGGCGACCGCTGCTGGCGGAACCTGACCTGTCTCTACCACCACCACGAGACGCAGCCGATGCCCGGCCCGCTGAGCTGGTTCTTCCACCACCTCCCGCGCCCCCTGCACCGGGTCGAGGCGGGGGCCAACCACGTCGTCCAGCTGTTCGTGCCGTTCCTGCTCTTCACCCCGCAGCCGGTGGCCACGGCCGCCGCCTGCCTCATGATCGCCACGCAGCTGTGGCTGGTGCTCTCCGGGAACTTCGCCTGGCTGAACTGGCTGACCATCGTGCTCGCCGTCTCGGTCGTGGACGCCTCCGCGCTCACCGGTGAGCACCCGCGGCCGGATCCGCCGCTCTGGTACGTGGCCGTGGTCGTCGCGCTGACCGCCTTCGTCCTGTTCCGGAGCTACCGCCCCGTGCGGAACCTGCTCTCCCGCGACCAGGCCATGAACCGCTCGTACGACCCGTTCCACCTGGTCAACACCTATGGCGCGTTCGGCACGGTCGGGCGGGTCCGGGACGAGATCGTCATCGAGGGCACCGACGACCCGGCACCGCACGCGGGCACGGTGTGGCGTGAGTACGGCTTCCGGGGGAAGCCCGGCGATCCGCGCAGGCTGCCGCGCCAGTTCGCCCCGTACCACCTCCGCCTGGACTGGCTGATGTGGTTCGCCGCCCTCTCCCCCGGCTACGCGCGGGACTGGTTCGGGCCCTTCATGGAGCGGCTGCTCGACGGCGACCGCGACACCCTGCGGCTGCTCGCCCACAATCCGTTCCCCGACGCCCCGCCGACGCACGTCCGCGCCCGGCTGTACCGGTACCGCTACTCGACCTGGCGCGAGCTGCGCGCGACCGGGGCCTGGTGGCACCGCACGCTGCTCCGGGAGTACCTGCCGCCGATCCGGCTCCGGGACCGGGCGGACCGGTGACGGACGCGTCCCCGCACGGGACACGCCGGTGCCCCCGGCCGGAAGGCGGTCGGGGGCACCGGTGGAGCAAGGGTCACGTCGGAGCGGTCAGGGCACCGGAGGCTCAGTCGATACCGGGCAGGATGTGGGGCTCGGCGAGGTCGTCCTCGTAGCCCGCCAGCCGGATCGGGGCCGCGTGGGCCCACACTTCGAGGCTCCCGAGCTCGCCGTTCCGGCGGGGCCGGTCCTGGGGTTCGGCCGGTCTCGGTTCCTGCTTCGTCAGTTCGGGTGTCACCGCGCACTCCTTTGTGTCGCGTACCAATGGGACTTGGTGCCGTCGGTCGCGGTGGCGCCGTTCATCGGGCGGGACCGCGGCCTTGGTGGCAGGCCAGTCCCCGGACCGACCGTGGGGAGGGTGTGTCTCCTCGGTGGCCGACCGTGGACATCAGAGTAACCAAATGAGCGCGTCCGCGCTCTACCGGGCTCACAAGTGTGATGCGTTCGAGTGAATGAAGCCGGAAAGAGCGCTCTACCAGGGGGTAGAGCGCTCTTTCCGGACGGCGCGGGGCCGCGGAACTGCCGGGGACGGGATCCTCGGCCTACCAGTTGGCGGGGGCGTAGTCCTTCAGGAAGCAGCCGTAGAGGTCCTCGCCCGCCTCGCCGCGGACGACCGGGTCGTAGACACGGGCCGCGCCGTCGACCAGGTCGAGCGGGGCGTGGAAGCCCTCCTCGGCCAGGCGCAGCTTGTCGAAGTGCGGACGCTCGTCGGTGATCCAGCCGGTGTCGACCGAGGTCATGAGGATGCCGTCGGTCTGGAACATCTCCTGGCCGCTGGTCCGCGTCACCATGTTCATCGCGGCCTTCGCCGCGTTGGTGTTCGGGTGCCCGGCGCCCTTGTAACCCCGGCTGAAGACGCCCTCCATCGCCGAGACGTTGACGACGTAGGCGCGCCCGCTGGCCGCCTTCTTCGCGGCCTCTGCCATCGCCGCGCGGAGCTTGCTGATCAGGATGAACGGCGCCGTGTAGTTGCAGAGCTGGGTCTCCAGGAGCTCCACCGGGGAGATCTGCTCGATGCTCTGCACCCACGTGTTGGTCTCGACGACGTCCGGCACCAGGCCGCCGGCGTCGATCGCGGTGCCGTCGAGGTGCTTGGCGATGGTGGCGTTGCCCGCGACGAGCGCGAGGTCGGCGACCTGCTGGGCCTCCAGGCCGCTCACGCCGACGGGCAGCGACGAGCCGCTGACGAGCTCGCCGACCGCGCCGGAGTTGAAGGCGCCGATGACGTGGTGGGCGGGGAGCTCGCCCGCGGGCAGCGGTGCGCTCTCGCCGTCGACCAGGGCGGCGTAGGCGGAGGGCAGGCGGCGCACGGTCTGCGTCGCGTTGTTGATCAGGATGTCCAGGGGCCCGGCCTCGGCCATCTGGTCGGCGAGCGCCACGGCCTGGGCCGGGTCGCGCAGGTCGATGCCGACGACCTCCAGGCGGTGGATCCAGTCCGCGGAGTCGTCCATGGCCTTGAAGCGGCGGATGGCGTCCTTGGGGAAGCGTGTGGTGATCGTCGTGTGGGCGCCGTCGCGGAGCAGCCGCAGCGCGATGTACATGCCGATCTTGGCGCGGCCGCCGGTGAGCAGCGCGCGCTTGCCGGTGAGGTCGGCGCTCGCGTCCCGCTTGGCCCGGTTGAGCGTCGCACACGGCTGGCAGAGCTGGTGGTAGAAGTAGTCGACCTCGACGAAGCGCGTCTTGCAGACGTAGCAGGAGCGCGGACGCTGGAGTATCCCCGCGATCCGCCCCTCCTCCGTGATCGATGAGGGCAGGATGCCCTCGGTCTCGTCGTCGATGCGCTGCGCGGAGCCGGTGGCCGTGGCCTCGGTGACCGCCTTGTCGTTGGCGGTCTTGGCGGCCCGGCGCTCCTGGCGGCGGCGCTGCTTCACCGTCCGGTAGATGCCGGCGGTGGCGCGCCGGACCATGATCGCGTCCGGGTGGTCGACGTCCAGCTTGTCGAGCTCGTCGAGGACGCTCAGGCAGACGGCCAGGCGCTCGGGGTCGACGCCCGGCCCGTAGTCCTGGGATTCTTCGGTCACCGTCATGGCCTTCGGGTTCCTCGTTCGCTCGTACGTCGCCGTTCGCGGGCTTTCAAAGACCCAACTTTACGGAGCGGGGGGCCGCGCCTCCAAACCCGTTCGGGGGGCGTGGTCGAAGACACAGTCCCCGCACAGTCCACCGCCGGGACAGCGGTAGTAGAGGCAGCAGCTGGAGCGGCGCAGCCGGGGGCCGCGGACCGTGCCGGCGAGGTCCGGGTGGTCGAGGAGCCCGGAGACGAGGGCGGCGGCCCGCTCGGCGACCTCCGGCCGGTCCCTCGCGCGCGCCCAGCGGGTGAGCTCGCGCAGGGCGCCGGCGAGGGCCGAGCCGGCGTTGCCCCAGAGGAGCCGGGGCGAGATCCGGCCGTCGCGGCGCAGCGCCGCGTGCAGCGGGACGAGGTGGGCCTCCTGGACGGCCTCGCGGAGGGCGTCGACCGTGGCGGGGCGGGTCTCCGCACCGGACCACCACAGGTCGTCGGGGGAGGTCAGGGCCCCGTCCCAGTACAGCTCGCCGGGGGCGAGGCCGGGGAAGGCGCCGTACAGCGCGGCCGGCCCCAGCGCGGTCGACCAGAGCCTGGCCGCGAGGCCGAGGTGGGCGACGGAGGCCCCGACCCGCCGCTCGGGGGCGTGGAGCCGGGCGGCGACCCGGTCGACGCGCGCGGCGAGGGGGCCGTCCTCCCCCGCGTACAGCAGGGCGAGGGGGCGGTGGTCCCCTCCGGTCTCCGGCGCGGTGGTCCGCAGCGCGAAGAATCCGCCCACCGACCCGCTCTCGACGAGATCCAGCTCCGGTCCCACGCGTCTGCCCCCAGCTTTCTCGTCTCCGCGGCGGGTCCTGCCCGCCCGTCCATGATTCTTCCGCACCGGGGACAGGGTGCCGGAATGATCCCGTTCCACCCCTTCCGACCTGCGCGGGCGTACTTCTCCGGGCGTACGCGCGCGCCGTGTACTGCGACGGCGGTAGCACGCGAAGCGTTCCCTGGTACGACGCCGAATCCGCCCGGAAGAGAGATCGTGGAAGGTATGAGCCCACTCCTGCTGTCCGTGCTCCTGTCCCTGGTCTCGGCGCTCGCCTACGCTGCCGCCGCGATCGTGCAGGAGCGGGTCGCGGCCTCCGCCGCCGGTCCGCGCTACGCGCCGCTGCGCAGCCCGGCGTGGTGGGTGTCCGTCCTGCTCAACGGTCTCGGCGCGACCCTGCACGTGGCCGCGCTCGCCTACGGTCCGCTCAGCCTGGTCCAGCCGCTGGGCGCCCTCACGATCGTCTTCGCGCTGCCCATGGCGGCCCTCTTCGTCGGCCGCCGGGCCGGGCGGCGGGCCTGGCGCGGCGCCCTCATGGCCACGGTCGGCCTCGCCGGCCTGCTGAGCCTGACGAACGGCTCCGACGCGCAGTCGCTCGCCGACGGGGAGCGGTGGCTGCTCGCGGCGGGCACGTCCGCCGTGGTGGCCGTCCTGTTCGCGGCGGCGCACCTGGTGGGCCGGTCCGTGCTGCGCAGCGTGATCCTGGCCGCCGCGGCCGGCGTCTCCTTCGGCATGGCCTCGGTCTTCACCAAGTCCGTGGCCGAGGAGTGGACCTCCGGCGCCCCGCTCGCCGAATGGACGGGCCTGCTCGTGCTCTCGGCGCTCGCCGTGACCGGACTGCTCCTCTCGCAGGCCTCCTACCGGGGCGCGGGGCTGGCCGCCCCGCTCGCCACGGTCACCGTGGTGAACCCGGTGGTCGCGGCGGCCGTGGGCCTCACGCTCTTCGGCGAGAGCTTCCGCTACGGCACGGCGGGCACCGTCGCCGCGCTGATCTGCGGCGCGGTCGCGGCGGGCGGCCTGGTCCAGCTCACCCTCGACCGCATGACGGTGGCGCCGGAGGCCCGGTCGGTGCCGGATCCGGAGTCATCCGCCTCGCGGTCGCCCTCGTCGGCGCCGAGGTCAGATGGAGACGCCCCGCGCCCTGAGGTAGGCCAGCGGATCGATGTCGGAGCCGTACCCGGGACCCGTCCGTACCTCGAAGTGGAGATGCGGTCCCGAGCTGTTGCCGGTCGACCCTGAGCGTCCGATGCGCTGGCCGCCCTGGACCCGCTGTCCCTCGCGGACGGCGAGCGCGGAGAGGTGCGCGTACTGGCTGTAGCGGCCGTCCTCGTGGCGCAGGACGACCTGGTAGCCGTACGCGCCGCCCCACCCCGCGGAGACGACCCGCGCGTCGGCGACGGCCTTGACCGAGGTGCCGGTGGGCACGGGGAAGTCGACTCCGGTGTGGTAGCCGCTGGACCAGGAGGAGCCGCGGGTTCCGTAGCTGGTGCCGATGCCGGCGGCGATGGGAGCGGAGTAGCGGTCCTTGTCCGGCGCGGCGGCGGGCCGCGGCTTGGAGGCGGGCCGGTCGACGGGCTTGGGCTTCGGCTTCGGCTTCGGCTTGGCGGACGTCTTGGCCGCGGGCTTCGCGGAAGGCTTGACGACCGGCTTGGGCGTGGTGGTGGCCGTGCTCCGGGGAGCCGGGGCTTTGGTGGCCGGCGCCTTCGCCGCGGGAGTCTTCACGGGAGGCGCCTTCGCGACCGGGCGCTTCGAGGGGGCGGCCTGTGCCGGCGGCGTGGGGGCCTTCACGGCCGGGGACGTCGCGACGCGCGGAGCCGTCTTGGCCGCCTCGGCAGGCCCGGTCGGCTTCTTCGGTGCGGCGATGCGCAGGGTGAGTCGCTGGCCGGGGTGGATCAGGTCGGGGTCGTCGCCGACGACCGGCCGGTTCGACTCGTACAGCCGCTTCCAGCCACCCTGGACGCGCTCCTCGCGGGCGATCTTCGAGAGGGAGTCGCCGGGCGTGACCGTGTACATCTCGCGGATCGTGGGCACGGTGGTGGGATCGGCGCGCCGGGCGGGTGCCTTCTCGGATAAGGCGCGCTGGCCCGGCAGAGAGGCGGTACGTGGCGCGTTCGCGCCGGTGGACGAGGCCTTTGCCGTGATCTCAGGGGCCTCACCGCCCCGGGCGAGCCCGGCGCGCGGCCCGCACGAGGGCCAGGCGCCGGGCCCCTGGCCCTTGAGGACGCGCTCGGCGATCGCGATCTGCTGGTCCTTGGAGGCGAGGTCGGCGCGCGGCGCGTAGTGCGTGCCGCCGTAGCTCTCCCAGGTGGACTGGCTGAACTGGAGGCCGCCGAAGTAGCCGTTCCCGGTGTTGACGTGCCAGCTGGAGGAGGACTCGCAGGCAGCGACCTTCTCCCAGACGTCCAGCGAGGCGGCCTGCACGGCTCCCGCGCCGATCAGCGGGAGCGCCATGCCGGCGCTTCCGGCGGTGACGGTGAGCGAGGCACGGTTGATCCGGCTCGGCTGGTGGCGGCGGTGACGTCCGCGTACGGCCATGGGCCCCCCTTGGAACACAGCGACAGCCGTCCAAGTTAGGGGTGGCGCACGCTCCGTGACAAGGGCGCGGGCGGAACCTCAAGCCCCTTCTGTCACCTTGCCGTTGACTACGGGCGGAGCCCGGCGGGGCCCGGCTGGGGCTGAGGCTCCGGTTCCGGAACGGGTCCGCCGGGCTCGGGCACCGGGCTGGGCACGGGGTCCGGCGGTACCGGCACGGGGTTGGGCGGGGGTACCGGCGGCGGGGAGGGCACGGGGGTCGGTACCGGCGAGGGCTGCGGATCGGGGAAGGGGTGCGTCATCACGGACCTCTCGGTCGTCGGGATCCTCGCTCCCCAGGGTGACCCGGCGGACGGGCTCGCGCCCGCCGGGTCCTTCCTTCGGGGTGGGTACGGGTCCCACCCCGAAGGTCACCAGAGGCCGGGGGTGGCCTTGAGCTGGAGCTTCGCCGCGCGGACGACGTCCGCCGGGGGGACGGGGGCCTCGTCCGGATGGCGCTCGGCCCACTTGGCGGCGTACGGGCAGAGCGGCACGACGGGCACACTCTCGCCGGCGGCGATCGTGTAGAACTCGCGCACGAGCGCTCCGGCGATGCCCTTCCCCTCGTGCCCGTCCTCGACGATGGTGTGGACCGCCACGAGGGCGTGGGGTTCGGCGTCGAGGACGAAGTAGACGACGACACCGACGCAGGTGTCCCCCTCGAAAGCCTCCAGGCGCCCGTTCGTCCGGTCGTCGCGGATCTTCAGCTCGGCCGTGCGGCGGGCTCTCCCTCGGCTCAGATCTGTGCGGGCACGGCGTGCGGGGCGCGGACCGTGTCGCTCCCGGGCACGGGCGCGGAGGCGTCCTCCCCGAGCTCCACGATGCGGTTGTCCGCGTCGACGTGCACGACGCGCGGCGTGAACGAGCGCGCCTCGGCGTCCTCGACCTGCGCGTAGCTGATGAGGATCACGAGGTCGCCGGGGTGCACGAGGTGCGCGGCCGCGCCGTTGATCCCGATGACCCCGGAGCCGCGCTCGCCCTCGATGACGTAGGTCTCCAGCCGGGCCCCGTTGTCGATGTCGACGATGTGCACGAGCTCGCCGGGCAGCAGATCGGCCGCCTCCATCAACTCGGCGTCGACGGTGACCGACCCGACGTAATGAAGATCGGCCTGGGTCACGGTCGCCCGGTGGATCTTGGACTTGAACAGAGTGCGCAGCACTTTGGACTCCTCTAAGACGGCTCCCTGCCTGCTTTCTGCAGGTCAAGGGCGGCCCCGACCTTACACCGACGCCCCTGTCCGTGGTTTGTGAGGAACATCGCTCTGGTCGGGCTAGACGGCTTCCTACCTGGGCTTTCACTCCGCCACCGACGCCTGTACAGGGAACGCCCGGCGACTCATACTGACCGAACGCCGACTTACCTGATGGCCCATCAAACATGCGGGAGCCCCCTCCGCACACACGGACGACGTGCGTCCACGCCCCACCGACCTGTCGGGCACCGACATCACTCTGGTCCATGGAGCATGGTCCGTTTGGCCATCAGTCGGTCGGCACTCGACCGCCCTGGAAGCCGGCTCGCTGCCAGCTGCCCGCCGGGCCCCTCGGCGGCGTGGAACTCGCGAGCGAGGCGGGGTCAAGGTGCCGACACCGGCCCGCCCAGGCCGAAGCCCAGGTCACGCGCCCCTGCGCACTTGCGTGCGCCGCTCCTCCCTTTCGTACGGTCCGACCGATGGTGAACCGCCCTCGCACACCGTGAAGGAGAGCTGTTGAAGCCGACCGAGGAAGTGCTCCGGGACCTGACCCAGCCCTCGAACGTCTCCGTCCACTCCGACGACACGCTCGTCGGGAAGGTGAATGCCGCCATCACGGCGGACGACAAGAAGCGGAAGGAGAACGAGGACGAGCCGCTCCGCAGGAAGCCCGGTCTCGTCCCGATCCCGCAGACGGAACTGCCCCGGCAGTTCGAAGTGACCCTCTGGGACGTCCTCCACACCCTCGCCCGGGCCACGGCCCTGTCGTGGCGCCCTCACCCTCGCCAAGCACATGCTGCGCAGCCATTTCCCCGACCATTCGGTGACGATCGTCCCCGCCGACACGGCGTTACGCGCGGGCCGGGCCCTCACCAGCAGGGACAAGGGCGAGAAGGTGAGGTACCGCTACCGGCCCCACTACTTCGCCGAGGTCTGGCGGCCGGGCGAGGCGTCCCGCGTCTTCCTCCTTGCTTGCAAGGGCAACCACAGCGACTCCGCCACCTCCGCCGAGCAGCTGGCCTCCGCCTCCGACCACGCCGAAGCGGTCCACA
Source organism: Streptomyces venezuelae (assembly GCF_008642375.1). Lineage (NCBI taxonomy): Bacteria > Bacillati > Actinomycetota > Actinomycetes > Kitasatosporales > Streptomycetaceae > Streptomyces > Streptomyces venezuelae. Next base: position 1,016,506 of record NZ_CP029194.1, read on the forward strand.
TCGGCTCGTGGAACGAGACCCCCGGCCTGCTGTTCAGCACGCAGCTCCCGACGGACGGCGGCGCGATGACCGTCCACACCCTCCAGGCACTCGGCATCGGAGGTCTGCTGTCCCCGGCGGAAGGCCGGGAGGCGAACCTGAACGCCCCGCCGTTCCAGGCGAACGTGATGCCTGACATCCACCCGCCGACCGAGGGCCTGGTGGCACCGGAGCCCGTACGGGGCTGCCACGTGCAGGCGAAGGACTACGCCTGGTTCCAGGAGTCACTGGCCCACACCACGGCGGCCGGGCTCATGGCCTTCACGGGATCCGGCCACGCCACCGCCCGGCACCTGACCGATCGGCAGGGCCGCAGGCGGTTCACCGGTCTCGAGCACGCAGCCAGCATGAGCATCCAGGACGCCGCCCACACTCTCTTCGGCAACGAGTACGTCGGCACTGACCACGTCTTCCGCCTGAACGGGCCTCGCGTCGAGGCGTTCTCCGGCGTGGACGAGGAGGTCTTCCGGCTTCTCGCCAGAGGCGACATCGAGGAATATCGCTCTCTCGTCCACGCGAGCCGCCGCGTCCGCCCCCACCTCACCTTCGACAAGGATTGGGGCGGCCCCGTCTCCGTCCATGCCGACGGATCGGTCCTCGCCTTGCGGCTGCTGCCGGGGCAGGACGAGAAGCCGCGTCCGGGCTCCCCGCGCTGACCTCGGAAGGCTGCAGGGACCAGCTCATCTCAGAGCCGATCCCTGCGGCAGGACTACGTACACGCCGGCTCAGAGCGACGCCTCGGCTCCGAGGCTTCCGGCGCCGATGGCTCCCCTCAGCACGTGGGCGATCTCCTCGGGCTTGAGGTCGATGCCGTCGAGCCCCTCCAAGGTCAGCGGGACCTCCTCCAGCGCATACTCGCCGCGGCCCTCGGCGCTGAACTCGGGGCCGGTGCGGTCGCCGAAGGACCAGGTCGCGATGCGGGCGAGGTAGAAGAGCTGGCGCTCGCCGTCGGCCTCCATCGTGTGGAGGAGGCGGATGATGTCGGCCTTTCCCGCGATCTCCTCGTGGATCTCCCGGTGGAGGGCGGCTTCCCTGGACTCGTCGCTGGGCTCGACACCGCCGCCGGGCAGGACCCAGTACTCGGGAATGCCGGGCCTGGTGCGGCGGATGACCAGCATCGTGTCGTCGGCGGTGACGAGGACGGCGCGGACTCGTTCGATCATTTCGGTTCGTCTCCTTGCTTGTTGACGGTCTCAGTGGAGCAGCCAGCCGCCGTCGAGGTGAACGGACTGCCCCGTGATGAACGAGGCGGAGGGGCCCACGAGGAACGCCACCAGGGCCGCGACGTCTCGGGCCGGCCACGGCGCGGGACGCACTGGCACTTGATCTGGTCCTCCGGCCGCGCACGGCGCCGGGCGGGGAGGGCGTTCGGTTCATCGGCTGCAGGAGGTGTCCCATTTACATACAAGCGCGCGAGGTGCGTCCAGGTGCCGGCCTGCGGCCACGATTGCCATCCGGACGCATGGGTCCCGTCTCAGGCAACGCGGGAGCCATGCCTCCGCCGTCCTCCGCCCGATCACCGGCGTGGCGGCTGGATCTGCCGTTTCGCGGATGTCCACATAGGTCACATGATCTTCTCGGTCTTCGCCCGCGGGGAGCAGCAAGGCAGACTTCAGGAACGGCGGGCCTTACACCTCGATGCCCTGAGAGGCCCGGTCGGCGCGCCGGGGCGGATGGCCGGCCCTGCTGAAGCGGACCCGCGTCGCACTCGGGCCCGGCCGCGGCTCCGGATCAAGCCTTGGCAACGGGACATGCCGCTCACCTTCGAGGCTGTCGCCGGTGCCGCGTTAGGCCTGCCGCTGCTGCCGGCACGCTGGAAGAGTGGGAGAGGGCGCAGTCACCGGACGGCTCCTTCTACGGGATGCCGCTCGTGACGAGATTGCTCCACCTCGCTCCGCGAGTGGATGCGGCAGCCCGAGCGGCTACTGAAGCCGTACGCGCATAGGGATAAACCAGGCCTGGCGGCAGTCCTCCGCAGTGCCTTCCGCTGGTAGACCGGGCGCTGCTGGTAGTCTACCACCGCGCAAAGCTCACCGTGCGGCAACTCGCGCCACTGTTCGACCGCCCGCCCCGTTGACACGGTCGAGCGGTTGTGGATCGTGGACGGCACCTCGATCCCGGCCCGTGACCGGAACCGGCGCACCCTCTCGCAGCTACCGGTTGTCAGCGAACCTCCAGGTCACTATCGACGGGGCAGTCCGCTTGATGGTCGCCGGTCAGTAATCGAACGTCTTGAGGTGTCGGCGCAGCTGGCCACTGATGTCTTCCCGACCCCCGGCGGCCGGCAAGGGCGTATCTTCGCCGTTCGCCATGGCGCGGCTGCCGGCGAAGCGTAAGAGGTTCGGCGCCGGACGAAGGAGCCACGCAACCAGACAGCGAAGACCCCGGCTTCGTCCGCGGTCACGTCCGTGAGGGTGATGCAGGCGAGGTGTGCCGCCGCGCCGGAGGGACGCTCTCGCCCGCCGAGTGGCGGACGTACCTGCCAGGCATCCCCCACCGGAAGGTGCGCTGAACGGCGCCCGCGAGACCGGCCGGCGTGCCCGGCAGCGCGCCGAGCAGGCCGACGGCCGCGCCGGCGGCGAGGAGGACCGGCGCAGAACGCTTCGCGCCCGGGGGACGAGGGTGTGGTTCGTGGTCGTGCCCGGCGTCCTTGGGGCCGTCGGTGCCTTGCCGCGAGGTCAGGCAGGCACCGGACGGCGGGTGCGGCGGGTGACCTCCGGGCGAGTCGCGCGGCGCCGGCCTGCCCGGTCCGGACGGAGGTCAGGGACGGGGCGATGCCTTCGATCTCGCCGAACCGCTGTCCGTTTCCGGTGGTGTGGGGTGGCCCCGCTGGGATCCGCCGCGTTCTCCGCCGATGAGATGCGAACGCCGCCCCCTCCGGGCAGAGTAGGGAAGGACCTGTTCGTACCGAGGTGGTCCCCTGTGGTCCCGCGTGCTGGAGACGGGACGGAGTGATGCGAGGATTGTCGTGACGTCGGAGTGATCGATGTTCCGCAGACGGCCGGCCGACAACAGCGAGGACCTTCTGGTCCGGCTCGGGTCGCTGACCGCCAGGGCGCGGGAGTTGGCCGAGACGCAGCGTTCCCGTGTCGAGCTCGCCGTGGCCCTGCAGCGCGACATGCTGCCCTCGGACCTGCCCAGTTTTCCGGGCGCCCGGCTGGCCGTCCGCTATGAGCCCGCCAATCACGGGCTCAACGTCGGCGGTGACTGGTACGACGCCTTCTCCCTGCCCGGCGGGCAGATCGGCATGTCCATCGGTGACGTGCAGGGGCACAACATCGAGGCCGCCGCCTTCATGGGACAGGTCCGCGTGGCACTGCGCGCGCTGGCCTCCGTCACCGGAGACCCGGGAGAGCTGCTCGGTCGCACCAACGACCTGCTGATCTCTCTGGGCGCCGACCTCTTCGCCACCTGCACCTTCCTGCGGCTCGACCCCGCCGCCGGCACCCTGGAGTGCGCCCGGGCCGGTCACATCCCCTACATCTGGGCCACCACCGACGGCCGCTCCGGTATCGACGACAGCGAGGGCGGGCCTCCGCTCGGTGTGCTCCGCGGCGTCGACTACCCGGCCACGCGCCACCGGCTCACCGCCGACGGTGTCTTCGTCCTCCTGACCGACGGGGTGGTGGAGGGGCCCTCGCTCCACGTCGACGAGGGTCTGGACCGGGTGACGCGGCTCGCCGGGATCACCGCCGTCGCCGGGCTGGACGTCGACGCGCTCGCCACCGCCGTCATGAAGCTGGCGGCCACGGTGGGGCACGAGGACGACGCGGCCGTCCTGGTCGTCGGCCATGACGGCGGTCCGGCCCGGTCGGCGGCCGAGGAGTGAAGGGGGGCTCTCCTCGGGCCGGGTCGGTCCTCGGACCGGCCCGGGCCCGTGCCGTACGGCGGCGCCCGACACGCAGGGGTCCTTGCCCGGTCGTGGCGGCCCGGCCGGTGTCTGATGGCTGACGTGTTGGACACTCGGCAGTTCCGGCCCTCTACGGAGGCGGCTCTGATGTCGCTGGCCGTGACGGTTTGCTACTACGCGGCCGGACGACTCGGCCTGATGGGCCGCCTCGTCGTCGAAGGCGTGGTGGTCACCCCCATCTGGCCGCCCACCGGCGTCGCCGTCGCCGCCCTGCTGCTGTTCGGCGCGCGGGTCTGGCCTGGGATCGCCCTCGGCTCCTTCCTCGTCATCGCTTCCCTCACCGCTCCGGGGCCCACCACAGTGGTCACCGTGGTGAGCAACACCGTCGCGCCTCTCTGCGCCTTCCTGCTGCTGAGACGGGCCGGCTTCCGGCTCGACATGGCGCGGCTGCGGGACGGACTCTCCCTGGTCTTCCTCGGTGGGTTCGGCGCCATGCTGATCAGCGCGACCGCGGGGGTCGGACTACAGGTGGCGAAGGGCTCCCTGGACAAGAGCGAGTTCTGGCCCGTCTGGCTGGCCTGGTGGGTGGGCGACACGATGGGGGTGCTGCTCGTCGCCCCGCTCCTGCTCGTCCTCGCGGGGCCGGCCGGACGGTTCCGGGTACGGCGCTGGAAGGAGGCGGCCTTTCTGGGGCTGACGACCCTGGTCCTCATGCCCATGGCCGTGCTCAGCCCGATGAGCATGCTCTTCCTCGTCTTCCCCCTGCTGATCTGGGCAGCGCTCCGCTTCCAGCTCGCCGGAAGCATGCTGTGCGCGCTCTTCGCCTCCGTACTCACTACCTTCGAGGCGACCTCCGGGCGGGGCGCGTTCCTCCACCTGACGGACGTCGAGATCATGGCCAAGCTCCAGGCGTTCAACGGTTCCGCCGCCCTGACCGCCCTGCTTCTCGCCTCCGTCATCACCGAGCAGCGTGCGACCCGCCGGTCGGTGCGCCGCGCCTGCCAGGAACTGGCGGAGGTCCTGGAGCACCTCGCGGCGGGCGAGCCCTCACCGGGTCCACCCGGCACCGCCGAGAGCCGGGCAGCCCCACCCGGCGGGCACCGGGATCCGTGACACCTGCGCCGGAGCCGACGCAGGAATCAGGAGCCGTACAACGCCTGAAGGTCAGCAAGCGGAGTCAAGGCTGCGACGCATGCTGACCTTTTGCTGACCTGAGAGGCCTCTACCATGCCCCTGACCTGTACAGACGTCCAAATGCTAGATCTTGGACTTGAACATTGCACGTATCGTCGAGGTACTCCTGGACATAGGCTCCTTGCCTGCGTTTTTGCAGGTCAAGGGCTGTTCCCACATCCTACGACGAGTCGCAAGTTCAGGCAGCTGCCCCCAGGTTCTTGAGGACTCATGCTGACCACTTACCACCTTCCTGACGCATCATCAGGTAGCGGCGGAAGGTATAGCCGCCCTCCAGAACGCCACCGAGACGACTTCGCAGGCCTACGCAGCGCTCCCCCGCGGGTATCCGTGATCACCGTCACTCCGACGAACTGACAGCGGGTCCATGCCTGCCTGCTCCCACGGGGAAGGCCTCTTGAGCAACCACACCGACCACGGACGATCGCACAGGCGCCAGCCCGCCGAGCTCGGTCAGCCGGGCGGCGTGCAGGCGCGGCCGGACGCCGGCCTCGGCACTCCAGCCCCGCAGCCTCAGGATGACCGGAGCACAACTGGGCGGGCACCGCGAACGGCCTCTTCGCCCGAGGCGCGGGAGTTCTTCTCCGTCATGGTGCCCAAGCCCTTCGCATGCCGCTCAGGTGGCCATGCCCCCCCCGGACAGCTCGGCCTCGATCCCCTCGTAGGTCAGGCCCCATGTGGAGCCCTCGGCGGAACCGAAGACGTACATGGTGCGGAGGCCGGCCAGTTCGGACACTTCCACGCGTTCGCTCCCTCGTCGTGCGCCGCTGCGGTTGGTCAGGGTAGGTGTCGGGCTTAGCCCTTGACGCCGTGGGCGGCCATCGTGACGCGTCAGTAGGCCGCGGAGTCCGCGTTGTTGGTGACCGTCTCGACGCCTCTCGGCTCCTTGTTCCGAGGGTCGTTGAGAGCGGCGTCGTACTTCGCGAGCTCACCGGTGGTTCGTATTGAGTTCGTCGAGCGAGTGGTAGCACGACCTGTTCGGGTTGTCGACGTACTTGGCCTCGATCACCTGCTTCGACCGTCGGGAGAGCGCCGGCGCGGACGCCCCGCGGCTCCAGTACACCCTGGACGCAAGGCCTGCCGACACGCTCCGCGACCTCGTGAAGGACGCTACCCAGGTCGGGAGGGCCTCACGGTCTGGGTGGGCCCGCGGCAGAGCGAGGTCCAGCTGCCAGCCGCATGCGCGAAGGAGATGAAGACGACCGCCCAGCACGTCACCGTCACCCTCAAGGTCTCGCCCGGGGTCCTCGTCGGGCGGAACTGGGACGACACGCCGCTGATCAAGGACTCGCGGACCGTGATCCTGGAGGCTGTCGACAACCTGGTCGAGCAGGACGACTGCGTCGCCTGACCAGTCGCCCGGCCGAGATCAGGTCGCCCAGCGGGCCCCCTCATCGCAGAGCGGATGGGAAGAGTCCGTTCTGTCCGGCTTTCGGGTGGGTAAGTGGTGGATAGGTCCCCCCGAGGGAGGCTGGCACGATGCCGTGGTTCGTATGGCTGCTCGCCGCCGGGGTGCTCGGTGTCGCGGAGTTCTTCACCCTGACGCTGGTTTTCGGGTTGCTGGCGGGCGCTGCGCTGGTCGCCGCTGTCGTCGCTGGTGTGGGTATCGGCCTTCTCGGCCAGCTCGTGGCGCTCGGAGTGGCAGCGGCAGCGGGGCTCCTCATCGTCCGTCCCGTCGCGGTGCGGATGGCGCGGACACCCCTCACGCGTGAGGGCAGCGACGCGCTGATCGGCAGGCGTGCCGAGGTGATGCAGGAGGTCACCGCGAGCCACGGCCTGATCAAGATCTCTGGTGAGGAATGGTCCGCCCGTGCTCTCGACGAGAGCCTCGTGATCCCGGTGGGCGCGCTGGTGGACGTCATGGAGATCGAAGGCGCCACCGCGGTCGTCTACCCCCGCGAGCTCCTTCCGTGAACGACTGAACATCTCGCAACGGAGGAATTGTGGATCCGGTACTCATCCCGATTCTCGTGGCGGCGATCGTCGTCGTCTTCCTCGTGGCCGCCACGGTGCGGATCGTCCCGCAGGCGCGCCGCTACAACATCGAGCGGTTCGGCCGGTACCGGCGGACGCTGCAACCCGGCCTGAACTTCGTCGTACCGGTGGCGGACCGCGTCAACACGAAACTCGACGTACGCGAGCAGGTGTACTCGTCCGCGCCCAAGCCGGTGATCACCGAGGACAACCTCGTGGTGAACATCGACACCGTGCTCTACTACCAGATCACCGACCCGCGGGCGGCGGCCTACGAGGTCGCCGACTACCTCCAGGCGATCGATCAGCTCACCGTGACCACCCTGCGGAACGTCATCGGCTCCATGGACCTGGAGCAGACGCTCACCTCGCGTGAAGAGATCAACGCCAGGCTCCGCGCCGTCCTCGACGACGCCACCGGCAAGTGGGGCATCCGGGTCAACCGCGTCGAGATCAAGGCCATCGATCCGCCGCACTCCATCCAAGAGGCGATGGAGAAGCAGATGCGGGCCGAGCGTGACAAGCGCGCGGCCGTCCTGCACGCCGAAGGGGAACGGCAGGCCAAGATCCTCACCGCGGAGGGCACGAAGCAGAAGGACATCCTGGAAGCACAGGGCGCGCAGCAAGCCATGATCCTGCGAGCCGACGGCGAGGCGAAGGCGGTGGAGCTCGTCTTCCAGGCCGTCCATCGCAACAATGCCGATCCGAAGATCCTGGCCTACAAGTATCTCGAAACGCTCCCGCACCTGGCGAAGAGCGACAACAACACGTTCTGGGTGATCCCGGGCGAGCTCACCGAGGCCGTCCGCGCCGTCACCCACGCGTTCGGAGACCAGTCGACGATGGGTCTCCCCGCGCCTGCCCAACCGGAGGAAGCAACCACCACCGATGCCGACGGCGCGCCGGTCGAGGGCGGGGCGACGGAGCTCGAGACAGGTTCGCCCCTTTCGCTCGACGCCGCCGCGGCCGCCGACGAGGTCGCGAAGCGGGCCGACGCCGTAGTGAGCGACGCGAAGGCCGAGGCCGCGAGGACGGCCCAGGTACCGGGCCGGGGGCAGACGTCCGGCGATTGACGAGCACCCTGGTTCACCAGTTGTCCGCGTCGCTGTCCGGAACGCCCTTCGTACCGCGCAGCGAGTGGCGCTGGACGAGACGGGCGATGTCGCCTGCGGTGACGACGCCCACCAGGAGCGGGCCGACGGTGACGAGGATCCATATGCCGCTCCGGCTGGGGCGAGCCCCCTCCAATACGCCTTCCAGGAGGTCGTCCGGCGCACAGGTCGTGCACTGCGACAGCGGGGTCGCCACGTCACGTACGCGCACGGTCCTGCGCTGCGGCGCGGGGATTCCCGCGAACCGTGTCAGGTCGACCAGGCCGCTGGGGCGGCCTTCGAAGTCGATCAGGGGCAGGACGGAATGGCGGGCCCGCATCGCCACGTCGTCGACGCAGCGTTCCACCGTGAGCCAGTCGGGACAGGTCTCCACGGGGCTCGACATGGCATCGGCCGCTCGTACCCCGTGCAGGGCCGCGGCCATTCCGGCCTGCCGTCGCTCCGCGCCGGCGACGACCAGGACGAAGAAGCCGATGACCATCAGCCACAGACCGCCCAAGGAGCCGCGCAGGAGCAAGACCCAGCCGCCGGCGACAAGCAGGAAGCCGAGTACCTGGCCGCAGCGCGCGGCCGCTCGTTCGGCCCGGTCCCGGTCTCCGGTACGCCACCAGATCACCGACTGCAGCACACGCCCGCCGTCCAGCGGCGCGGCAGGCAGCAGGTTGAACAGCCCCAGCAGGACGTTCACCCACGCGAGCCACACCAGGACGGCCGCCGGCACCGCCCAGCCGAACAACGCGTTCAGTCCGACGCCCGCCCCGAGCGCCGCCGCGCCCACGACGAGGCTGGCGAGCGGCCCGCCGACGGCCACGAGGAAGGCCGCGCCGGCCGTGCGCGGCTTGCCCATCCGGGTCATCCCGCCCAGGGCCCAGAGCGTGACGTCCTGGACGGGGATGTCCTTCCTCCGGGCGATGAACGCGTGCGCGGCCTCATGAGCCAGCAGGCTGCCGACGAGCAGCAGGGCCCCCAGCAGCCCCGCGACCGTGTACGTCGCGTTCGACCGGCCCGGTAGCCAGACGGGGAGTGTCTGGCTGCCCAGGCTGTATCCGAAGAGCACCACAAGCAGGGGCACCGTCCAGTGAACGAGCAGCGGCACGCCGAGAACCCGTCCGATCCGAACCGAGCCGTTCATCGCCGTCTCCCGTGGCTCAAGCAGGCGGTCATCCGCCCGAGCCCGCAGACCATCGGAACGCTCTCGATGATCGGATCAGTACGGCGTCCGCCTACTCCAAGTGTTGCTCCCTGGCCGGCATCCGCGGCTCACGAAGCCGCGCCCACGACCGAAACGCCGATGCACCATGGGACAACGTGCGGAAGCCACGGGCAGCTTCCCGGAAATCCGTCGCGCCGATCCAGCCCAAGGTCACCACCACGACCGGCCTGTGCCTCGACGTCGGCCCGCCCTACGAACGGCCACCACTCCACACGTCAGTCGGGAGTCGGCCGTCATGAGGAGCGCCGACTCCCCGAGGGCCTGCCGGAGGACGACGGTCGCGAAGTTCACTATCCGCAGCGCCGGCTTCAAGAGCGGTCTGTGCCGGCCCGAGAGATCTTCCGGCCGGCCCTCGGGCCAGAATGCCCCGGGCGGCGGCCCCACCAGCAAGGACAGATCGGCTGCCGCCCACACACGTTCGCCTCTCGGCTCCACCTCGTGCACCCCTCCTTCCCTCTTCCTCACCGAACGGCATGCCGTTCGGGCACCGCGGCCTCGCCCTGTCTCCGAGCGGCCGAGCCGCATCGTCACGGCGTGGTCGCGGGGAAGGGCCACGGGTCCTGCGAGGCCGGCGGGCTCCATGTCGGAGAGGGTGACGGGGCGAAAGGACCCGACCGGTTCTCCATGAGGACGAGCATGACGATCACCATGACGCTGCTGACGACGATCAGGGCAAGGCCGACCGGGTTGTTGGGGTTGTAGACGTATCGGCTGGTGCCCCACTTGCTCTTCTTGAAGACGGGCTCGTCACCGTTCATCGCCTGCGGCTTTCATGAGGGGCGGGCACTCCGGTCGTCGCACCGTTGAGTGCAGAGCGGGTGCGCTGGTCAGAGGTAGTGCTGGAGCAGGGTGGCCGCGTCGACGGTGCCGAGCAGGTGGGGCTCGTCCCCGTCGTAGTCGACGACCAGGACGACGGGGCGGCCGGTGCGTTCCATGAGCGAGGCCATCTGGACCGGTGAGGCGTCGGGGCTGACGACGGCCGGCGCGGGCAGGCGCTTGGGCAGTACGTCGGCAAGGCGGAGCGAGGCGGCGCGTGCGCGGACGTCGGCATCGAGCGACTCGCCCACGACGGCGGCGAGGAGCGGGTCGGCCCGTACGGCGTCGGGCAGGGCCGCGGCCAGGACTCGTGTTGCGGGGACGAGGGCCAAGGGGTGTCCGTCCTCGCTCACGACGACGAGTACCGGGGCACGTTCGCGGACCAGGAGTTCGGCTGCTTCGCGCAGGGTGGTGTCCCGGCGGACCGGGATGCAGGGCCAGGTCAGGTCACGTGCGCGCATGGGGAAGTGCCTTGCTCGTCGAGGTGCCGTCGGTGTGCGTCCGGGGTACGGAGCCGGTGTCGACGAGGTCGTCGACGTGGAAGAGGCGGGCGATGGGTACATCGGTGCTGCTGTGGGCGACGATCGAGAAGGCGATGCACACCGCGATCAGGGTGTACGCCTCCTGGCCCTGCGGGATTCCTGCCTGGAGGACGAGGAGGCCGTAGACGACGGAGGCGAACCCCTTGGGGCCGAACCAGGCGGCGACGAGCTTCTCCCGACGGTCGATACGGGTGCCCCACAGGGAGAGAAGCAGAGACGCGGGCCGGATGAGGACGATCGCCAGGACCACGGCGACGTAGCCGCCGAGGGACAGGTCTCCGAAGAGCTGGGGGGTGAGGAGGGCGCCGAAGACGAGGAGGGCGGCGAACTTGGCGAGTTCGGCGAGCGACTCGCCCAGGGGCTCGAACGCCTTGTGGGACTCCGGGGAGACGGCCGCGAGGACGGCGCCGGCGGAGAACGCGGCGAGGTAGGGGTTGGCGTGGGTGAGGTGGCAGGCGGCGTACAGGATGATCCCGGTGGCCAGCGGCAGGAGCGGCTGGAGCTTGGGCTCGGCGCCCAGCAGCCGGAACCGTACGAGCCCGGTGACGAGCAGCGGGAGCAGGACACCGAAGGCGAGGCCGAGGCCGAGTTCCAGAGCGATGTTCCCGTACGACGCCTCTACGCCTGCCGCGGTCGGCCCGGCGGCGGCGATGAGGATCAGGACCACCGGCAGCGCGAGTCCGTCGTTGATACCGCTCTCCACGTTGAGGAGTTCACGCAGCCGCGCAGGGACTTCCTTGCGGCCCACGACGGCGGAGGCGAAGACCGGGTCGGTCGGGGCGAGGACCGCGCCGACGAGGAACGACGTCGTCCAGTCCAGGCCGACCAGATAATGCGTGATCAGCGCCATGCCGACGCATGCGAGCGGCATACCGAGACCGAGGGCGCGGGCGGGGTTGCGCCAGTTGGCCCGCAGCTTGGCGAAGGACACGTGCATGCCGTCGGTGAACAGCACGGCGAAGAGGGCGAGATCGGCGGTGACCGACACGATCTCGCTCTGCGGTGAGATGTGGATCAGGCCGAGGAACCCGTCGCTGACGAGCGCCCCGCCGAGGAGGAAGAGCAGCGAGGTCGACAGGACGGTGCGGGCGGCGAGCCCGGACAGCAGGACCGCGACGAGCAGCGCGGCCCCGAAGACGGCGACGAGCACCATGACAGAAATCCCCGATCGGCAGAAAAGACACGTGTCCCTTGTTCGCCGACCAGACTTCCCGGCACTCCGCAACGGACCTTACACGTTCCCTACGCGGCATTGACAGGTTCTTGATGGGCAGTCGGAGCGCAGTGAGACTGCCGAGGGTCGGCATGTACACGTGGCCCGACGCTGTGCCGTCCTGACACCGCCCGAATGCCTGATTGCGCCATCGGGCAGGCGGGTTGGTCCGCGCGTACTCTGCCCCTCAGGTGCGCCGGGAAGCCTGGTCGGCAGAAGATCCCGCCTGCCCCGGAGTCGTTGATGCCTCCTCTGTCCTCACCTGCCGGCCCTCTCAGACGCGGCGCGCGTACGTTGCTGCGCGTGCTGCATCCCCGCCGGGAGAGGTCGGTGGTCCGTCTGAAGGGCGATCTCGGCACCGCATCCGTGAAGCACATCAGCCGTGTGCTCCGCGCGGCACTGCGTGGCACGCCGAGCGTGCTTGAGGTGGACTTCTCCCGCGTCACTCACCTGTCGCCGGAGGCCGTGTTGCCGCTGTTCCTGGCCGCACGTGGGGCGCGCGGCCAGGGGACGCGGTTCGCCATCGTCCGCGCGCATGGTCAGCCGGCGGTGATGGTGCGCAGGATGGGTCTGGAGCGCTATCTGTCCGCGGGACGTTCCAGCCGGTAGTCAGTGGTGTCGGGGGTGCCGAGTGTGACACCCGGGGGAACACGGTCGGTCACGTACTGGGTGAACGCCGCGCGTTCCTCCTCGTCGGTGAGATCCGTCAGGGGACTCATCGGCCACACGGGCCGTCCCCCGACGAAGGCCACGGCCGGGCTCCTGCGCGTCACCGGCAAGGAGGGCCGGAGTCCGCCCCTTTCAGCGAGCTTCCGGCGGTGGTAGGCGTCGCTCGCCGTGGGCAGGGGGTTGTGGACCGCGCGGGCGTTGCACGAGACACGGTCGATCTGTGCCTGGGCGCGGGCCTCCCCCTCGATCAGCAGCCCGTCGGTCGTCGTCGTACGCCTACCGCTCCGACGCAGCAGCACGGCACCGATTCCCCGAAGGCGCCGAACAGTGCAATGCGGCCATATCGCGTTCCCCCTTCTTGCATGTCAGGACTGCTTGTCGCGACGGTCCGCGAAAGAAGCCGACATCATGAGAGCCGCGGCAGCGAGAACCAGGAGCGGGCCGCCGGCTATCCGTAGCGGCAGGAGTTCGTCCGCTGCCGGTCCGGTGAACGTCCACCCCACGGCTCCGAGGACCAGGACCGTGGCCGTGCCGAGGACCACGGCCCGCCGGTCCCGGAGGCAGGCCCATTCGCGGCGGGCGCTTCCCGGTTCCCTGAGTTCGTGGACGGCGGTGCGGATGACCAGGAGCGCCACGATCACGGCCGCGCCCAAGAGAGCGGTCGGGGCCTCTGCCACGGTCACCGGACGGTTCCCGGAGCGCCTGTCCGGTAGATGTCGGGGATGCCGTCGGCATCGTCGTCGCGTTCCTCTTCCTCGTACAGCCGCTTGTAGATGCGGTTGCGGCGACGCAGGAGTACGGCGGCGAGGGCGGCCGCGGTGAGGGAGCCGACGAGGACCGCGGCCTTGACGTGCTCGGCCTCGGCCGCGGCCGGGAAGGCGAGTTCGCCGATGAGGAGGGCGACAGTGAACCCGATCCCGGCGAGGGCGGCGAGACCGAGGACGTCCGCCCAGGCGAGGTCAGGATTGAGCTGGGCGCGGGTGAAGCGCGCGGCCAGGTAGGTGCCGAGGAAGACGCCCAGGATCTTGCCCGCGACCAGACCGACGAGGACGGCGAGCGGCTCCGGGTCGGTGAAGACGTGGGTCAAGGCCGCTCCGGACACGCTCACCCCGGCGGCGAAGAGCGCGAAGAGCGGGACGGCGACTCCTGCGGAGAAGGGGTGGACCAGGTGCGAGACGCGGGCCGCCGGACTGCGCTCCTCGTCCTTGTCGCGGGTGGTGCGCAGGATCAGGCCCATGGCGACGCCGGCGACGGTGGCGTGGACGCCGGAGTTGTACATCAGCGCCCAGGTCGCGAGACCGAGCGGCACGTACCACCACCATCCGCGCACACGGAGGCGCTGGAGGGCGTAGAAGACGGCCAGACCTCCGAACGCCCCACCGAGCGCCCAGAAGTTGAGGTCGGAGGTGAAGAAGACAGCGATGATGAGGATGGCACCGAGGTCGTCGACGACCGCGAGGGTGAGCAGGAACGCCCTTAGCGCGGAAGGCAGATGGGTGCTGATGACCGCGAGGACCGCGAGGGCGAAGGCGATGTCGGTGGCCATCGGTACGGCCCAGCCGTCGAGGCTTCCGCCGCCCGCCGCCGCGGTGAGGGCGTAGAGCGCGGCGGGCACGGCCATCCCGCAGAACGCCGCGACCACGGGCAGCGCTGCCGTCGCGGGCGTGCGGAGCTCGCCGACGACGAGTTCACGTTTCAGCTCGATGCCCGCGACGAGGAAGAAGACGGCGAGCAGACCGTCGGCTGTCCAGTGGCCGACCGACAGGTCCAGCCCGAGGGCGGGTATACCGAAGTGGAAGTCGCGGACGCTCGCGTACGCCTCACTCCAGGGGCTGTTGGCCCAGACCAGGGCGACGACGGCTGCGGCGAGCAGAACGAGACCGCCGACCGTCTCGGTGCGCAGCGCCTCGGTGATCGCTTGTCGTTCGGGCCAGGGCAGCAGTCCGAAGACGACTTTACGCTGGCGCGTCTGGGACATGGGAATTCCCTCCCGGGGGGGGGTCGGTGGATGGGCACACGGCCCCTCGGACGCCGACCAGACTTCCCGGCACACCAGCGTCATCCTGACGCGTTCTTTACACCCTATCGGGCGTCGGGGGGCCTCGCCAGGGCGTCTCCCGGCTGTCGAGACGGGGTGAAGGGCCCTGCTTCTCACCAAGGCGCGAGGTGAGGGCAGGGCCCTTCGGGAGCCGGGCCGCCGGGGGCGGTCAGACGGTGGTCTTCACCGGCTCCTGGTCGGGGTCGGTCTCGCCGTCGGTGTCGAGACCCGCGTCGCGCTTCTTGACGAAGGCGAGGAAGGTGTTCAGCTCGCGCTTGACGACGGGGGCGAGGAGGTAGAGGCCGATGATGTTGATGACGGCGAGCATGAAGAGCACCGCGTCGGCCATGTCGATCAGCGTCTGCAGGGTGAGCAGGGAGCCCGCGACCGCGAAGAGGGTGTAGAGGACCTTGAAGGTCAGCTCACTGGTCCTGCTGCGGCCGAACAGGTGCGTCCACGCCTTCATGCAGTAGTAGCCCCAGGTCAGCACCGTGGAGATCGCGAACAGCATCACCGCGACGGTGAGGATGTACGGGAACCAGGGCATGACCGTGCCGAAGGCGTCGGAGGTGATGGTGACGCCTCCGATGGACTCGCCGCCGTCACGGAGCTCGACATAGCTGGCGGGGTTGGCGATGACGATGGTCAGGGCGGTCATGGTGCAGATGACGACCGTGTCGATGAACGGCTCCAGGAGCGCGACCAGGCCCTCGCTCGCGGGGTGCTTGGTCTTCACCGCGGAGTGGGCGATCGGGGCGGAGCCCAGACCGGCCTCGTTGGAGAACGCGGCCCGCTTGAAGCCGATGATCAGCGCGCCCAGGACACCGCCGGCGACACCCTCGGGGTTGAAGGCTCCCTCGATGATCGTGGAGACCGCGGAGGGCACGGCGGAGGCGTTGACGGCGATGACGACGAGGCAGGCGGCGATGTAGATGCCGGCCATCGCGGGGACCAGCTTGCTGGTGACGGAGGCGATGGAGCGGATGCCGCCGAGGAGCACGATGCCGACGAGGGCCGCGATCAGGATGCCGAAGAACAGCGCGCCGGCCGAGGAGCCCAGGGCGCCGTTCTCGCCACCGGTGACGGAGACGAGCTGCGCGTAGGACTGGTTGACCTGGAAGAGGTTGCCGCCGAAGAGGCCGAAGAAAAGGATCATGAAGGAGGCGAGGACGGCGAGGACCTTGCCGAGCGTCTTGCCGTTCTTGCCGAAGCGTTCGGCCAGGCCCTTGGGCAGGTAGTGCATGGGGCCGCCGGAGACGGTGCCGTCGGCGTGCACCTCGCGGTACTTCACACCGAGGGTGACCTCGACGAACTTGGTGGCCATGCCGAGCAGGCCACACAGGATCATCCAGAACGTGGCGCCGGGGCCTCCGATGGAGACCGCGACGGCCACACCGGCGATGTTGCCGAGGCCGACGGTGCCGGAGACGGCGGCGGTCAGCGCCTGGAAGTGGTTGACCTCGCCGGCCGATCCCTTCTCGTCGTACTTTCCGCGCACCACGTCCACGGCGAGCCGGAACTTGCGCAGCTGGACGAAGCCGAACCAGCCGGTGAACACCAGACCGGCGACGACGAGCCAGGCGACGATCAGGGGCAGCTCGGTGCCACCGACGGGCACGGAGTAGAAGACGATCTCGCCGAGCCAAGTGGCTATCGGCTCGAAGAAGCCGCTGACCGCCTCGTCGACGGACTGGGTGAAGGAATCGAGTGACACGGTGGGGACCTCGGAAGCGCAGGACCGGCGAGCGGGAGGCAGCGCCGGTGGGGGTGCGGTCTTTGAGCGAACGCCGTTGTCCGGTCGGCGACCCGGGGAATCGACGTCCGCGGACTCGGAGCGTGATCACCTCGGTCGTTCTGCCGGGAGCTGCCCGGCATCCCGCAGGGAGGGCGAAGGGTGGTGCCACCTGCGGAGTTGCGCATTCTTACCACGACACCCCGACAGTGCAGCGTGACGCACATCACATCACGGACGGTGATCTTCGAAAACCCCAGGAGCCGTGACGCGACCGTTATCCGGACAGGCAAGTCCGTTCACCGTGCACTTATTTCCGCTGATCAGGAGCCTGCCGCAAATTGCTCCTGTCCCTCGACGGCCGAGGCGGTCGGCTCAATCCGCGCCGCGCCAGGGGTGCGGGCATGCCCTGGCTTCCGCTACTCCTCGTCGCACCCCTGACCCTCGTCGTCCTCCGGGACGTCTTCCATGCCCTCGGGAACCCCACCCGCCATGACGGTCCGAGCAGTCAGGTGAGGACGGACGGCTGTCGGCACGCCTCGACCAGGTCCGCGCGGCCGACGCGCCGGCCACGGCCCTGGCCCGAGCTCTCGTGAGACCTGACCACCCGCGCCCAGGGCCCGGTGACCGGAGAGCAGCCCCCCTGTCTTCCCGGCGCTCAGCCCCTCTCCCGTGCCTGCGTCAGGTCTGGCGGCGCGCCGGGGCGGGGGCGTCATCGGACCGTGACGCGTGACGTCCCGCCGGACGCGCAAGGAGGTGGCGCGGATCGGTGGCGCGGGTGATCGCCGTCTCGACGGCGGTGATGCGGTCGGCGAGCAGACCGAGGGCGACGACCGCCCGGCCGAGCGGGTCGTCTCCGGAGCCGCCGAGCGTCTGGGTGCGTGCGTAAGCGGCGGTCACCTCGGCCCAGCGCTCGGCCTGCACCGGGGTGAGAGTGCCACGCAGCGCCGCGAGTTTGAGGAGGTTTGCCTCGGCCTCGGTGGTAAGGGTCTGGGCCTCGGCCGTGTAGTGGTCGTCGATCACGGCGGCGAGTTCGGCGTCGTTCATCGCGGACGTGATGCGGGCAGCGATCTTGTTCATGGTGCGGTACGAGCCCTGGAGCCGGAAGGGCGGCTCGGTGCGGGCCGCGTCGGCGCGGGCGGCCGAGGCGATGTACTCCTCGTTGACGGCGAGGACGGTCTCGCGGGCGGTGAGGAGGTGCCGGAGGACGGCGAGGATCCGGTCGAGCTCGGCCGGGACGTAGGGATGGGCGAGGCGGTCGCGGCGTGCCGTCGGGTCGCCGACCGCCAGCCGGGTCAGCAGCTCCAGGTCGGAGCGTTCACGGCCGGCGAGGGGCGCGAGGACCGGGTGGGATGTGAGGGCGTTCTCCACGAAGCTGAGAGCGAAGGCTTCCTCCTTGCCGGTCAGCACCTCTCCGAGGTTCCACACGTCGGCCCGATTGGCGAGCATGTCCGGGACACGGAAGGCGTGCCCCGACTCGGTGTACGGGTTGCCGGCCATGCACACCGCGAAGCGCTTGCCCCGCAGGTCGTGCCCGTTCAGGGTCCGCGTGGCGTCGCAGAGCGAGATGAACTTCTGCAGGAACTCCGGCGAGGTGTGCTGGATGTCGTCGACGTACAGCAGGACGTTGTTGCCCGCTGCCAGGGCGAAGGCGATCTTCTCCACCTCCCTGCGCGCGGTGGCGTCGGGTGCTTCGGCAGGGTCGAGGGAGGTCGTGCGCTGCCCGAGGGCGGGGCCGTCGACCTTGATCAGGAGCAGGCCGAGGCGCTCGGCGACGTATTCGATCAGCGTGGTCTTGCCGTAGCCGGGCGGAGAGAGGAGCAGGAGCAGCCCCTGGGAGTCGCTGCGCTTGGCGTTCCCCGCGGCGCCGAGCTGCTTGGCGAGGTTGTCCCCGATCAGCGGGAGGTAGACGTCGTCGACGAGCCGGTTGCGAACGAAGGACGACATCACCCGGGGGCGGTACTCGTCCACGCGGAGCCGGGCGTGCTCGGCGGCGACGAGGGCCGCCCGCTGCCGCTGGTAGGCACGGAAGGCCGGCACGCTCACCTCGGCGAAGGCCCGTGTCCTGTCCAGGAACTCGTCCAGCCGCAGTTCCAGGGCGCGCCCCTCCACCCGGGGATGGCTGCCCAGCAGACCGGTGACCGTCGCCGCCATCGGGGCAGCCACCTCGTACCGGTCGAGGCCTGGACACAGCTCGACCGCGACGGCCTCGGCGACCACGTCCCCGTCGGGCAGTTCCCCCGAGGCCGAGGCGTAGGCAGTGAGCCAGGCCTCGACGAGCTGGCGCCGTGCACTCTGCTCCGTGAGTGCGGCGAGGGCATCGTCGTACGCGGAGGCACCAACTGCGCGGCGGAACTTGTCCAGGAGTGTCCGCGCCGCGCTGGAAACGGCGAAGCCCGGCACGCCGGAGGCCAGTTCCTCGACCAGGTACGCGGCGGCCGTCGGGTCGCCGATCTCCTCGGCCAGCTCCCGTCGCAGGCCGTCGACGGCGGACTCCGCACCGAAGAGGTCGCGGGCCCGGGTCAGCGCGACCGCCCGGCAGGTCCACTGGTCACGGGCGTCGGCGGTGGCGGTGTGGCCCCAGAAGATCTGGGCGGCCGCGCGTGCCGGGGCCGGGTACCTGAGCAGTCCGACCCTTCCGTGCAGCCGCAGGACGACCTCCAGGATCGCCGCCGCGTCGTGGTCGTGGACACCGCGCTCGTACCCCTCGTCGTACGCGGCCTCGGCGACCCTCCGCGTGAGTGCGCCAAGGTCCGCGCCGGCCAGGCCGTCCGCTCCGTTCTCGGCCAACAGGCGCGCGGCAAGGTATTCGGCACGGTAGACCTGCGGCGACTCGGAGGGCAGGGTCCGGTCCCAGAACGGCCGGGTCGCAGCGAAGTCCGGGTCGGTGACGGGCGCGCGGTAGTCGGTACCGGTCAGGGCGAGGGCGAGAGTGTCCTCGTACGGGACGAGGGTCAGTTCGGGTGTCTGCCGGTTGACGGCGAAGCGGTGCCGGCCGAGGCGGATGGTGTCGCCGCCGTCGGAGAACAGCTCGGTGCGGTCCCGCAGCGCCCGCCCAGCCTCCTGACGGGCCGCGCCAAGCCGGCCCTCCAGCTCCTCCGCCCGTACCTGGTCGCCCAGTTCCCGCAGCTCGGAGCCGGTGCGCCGGACCTTGGCGACCATGGGGTCGGAGGCGAAGTAGGTGTGTACCTCGTCCAGATCGGCCAGGGTCGAGGCTCGCCGGGCGATCGCCTCCAGTACCCGGTCAGCCGACCTGGCGAGCTGCTCCGCGCGGCGAGCGCGGGCGTCCTGGAGGGACTGCTTGCGCACCGTGAAGGCGTCGTGGACCTCAGTGCGCCTCTCGGCGATGTCAGCGAGGAAACCGTCGTGCTCGGCGAAGCGGGACTCCAGGTTCTCCAGCTGGAGCAGGAGTCGGCCGAGTTGGTCGTCGCAGCGGTCGGGGGTTTCGGCGGCTGCCAGCGCACCCGTGACGGCCTGGCCGAGCAGGGCGAGCTCGGCGGCGAACTCCGCCCGGCCCTCCTTGTCCAGGAGCTCGGCGCGGCGGGCGGCAAGGAGGGCGCGGGCGCGGTTCAGCGCGCTCAGGACGTCGGCGATGCGCTCCAGGATCGACGTGCGTACGGTGGCGTCGCCTATGTCGAGTCCGGCGATGATCTCGCTGAGGGTCCGCAGACCGGCCGTGTGCGCGTCGAGCCGCTTGCCGATCGGGGCCGCGCCCGCGACCGTGGTGATGGCGCCGGCCTCCTCCTCCAGCCGTTCCGCGTCGGAGTGGTGGGCGGTGAAGGCGTCCGCGCGCTGGAGGTGGGCGACGGCCCGCCGGGCGGCCGCGGTGATGTCGGCCTCGACGTCACCGGCGAGGGTGTCGATGCCGGCCGTGTCGGCGTACCGCATCTCCTTCAGGGTCACCAAGTGCCCTTGCGCCTGGCGAAGTTCGGTGATCCGGGAGATCCAGTCCTCGGCCGTGGCCGGCGCCTCACCCCGAACACGCCGGACCAGCCCGCTGATCCGTCGGGCCGACTCCGCCAGTGCCTCCGCAGCCTGCCGGGAGAGGGTCGTCACGGTCTCGAACTCGTCGAGGACCTGCGCGAGCGTGCCCCGGATCCCGGTCAGCGGAGCGCCCAGGTCTCCGACTTCCGGTTCTCCGAGCCAGTGGTGGACGTCCCCCGCACGCTCACACGCGGCGGCGAGTGCTTCGTACACCTCGCCGGCCGGTGTGAGCTCGGTCGCCTGCCGGGCGATCGCCAGACAGTCGGCGATCCCCCGGACGAGGTCCACGTTGCCGATGCGGGCCAGCGGACCATCCCCCACGGACGTCACGCAGGTGTCGGCCGTGTACGGCGTCCGCCACATCTGCATCGGGTGTACCCGGCCGGGCTCCGCGGAATCGCCGCGGAGCACGGCCATCGTCCCGTCGTCGAGCAGCGCGTAGCCACGGCACGCGAGCGGGTTCGCGATCTCCTTGCGGATCAGGTTGTACGGGAGGAGCAGGCTGCGGCCCTCGGTCCGGGTGCGGAAGACGAAGAGGAAGTCCCCCCCGTCGGGCGAGCGGACCACCCGGTCGAAGGTCAGCCCCGACGCGCCGGTGTCGAAGGTCTTCACGGCGCCGGAGGCCAGACAGTAGCCGCCCGGGAACACGATCCCCTCGTCCTCGGGCAGCCGCAGACACGACTGACCGATGCCGTCGAGCCTGACCACGCTCCCGGTCAGTGCGTTGAACACGAGGTGACGGGGGGCCTCCTCCTTGTACGGGCGAACACGCACGAGAGTCAGGGCGCCCACCACCGCGTAGGCCACCTCGGCGTCGGCCAGCGACTGCAACGGCTCGTCGACCGGCTCCGTGTGGACGCCCTCGGTCGTCTCGGTGTCGTTCTCCGTCTTGACCGTCAACGCCCCGCCGACCGTGGAGACGAAGACCCGGCCGTCGAGCGCGATATGCGGGTGGCGGCCCAGGACGTGGTCGTCGCGGGTCGTCGCCACCCAGTCGACGTCGTGGGCGGGCGGAAAGACGTGGTCGCGCTCGCCCTGGGCGTCGAGGAACCGCGGCCCTCCGGCCGGATCGACGGACCAGCGCAGGACACGGAGGTCGTCGTCCTGCTCCCCGGTCCGGAAGACGGCGAGGAGCCGGCCCTCCACCCGGCACAGCCGCAGCAGCCGCGCACCCCGGAAGTAGCGGTGCAGCGCGGCAAACTCCCGCACGAAGCCGGGGTCGTCCAGCAGACCGGGCACCGCGTCCTGGGGCAGCGCGTTCAGGTCGCGGTCGTAGAGGGTGAAGACATCGGCGACCGCCGTCTCGGAAGATCCCGTAGACGGCGTGTGGGAGCCGAGGAGCAGCAGGTCGTCGCCGACGGCGACGACGTCCCGGGGGACGCAGGCGCGCTCGGTGCGCACCCGGCCGGTGCCGTTCAGGCCGAGCTCGCCGGAACCGAAGGCCGCGATCCGGGCCTCGTTGAGGGCCACGGCACGCCTGCCCAGCTCCGCCGCCTGCCCGGCGAGCCGGTCCCGGAGTACCGCGTACGTGTCCTGGTCGATTCCCGCGCTCATCCCGTCCCGCTCCTTGTGACGTGGTGGATACGGGGTCCGGTGCCGGCCACTCCCCCGTTCGCCGGCACCGGACCCTCTGTGACCGCTCCCCCCGGGCGGTCAGCTCTTGGCGGCGCCGTTCAGCGCGGCGGTCTCGGCCGGGGCCTCGGTGGCCGGGCCGGGGACGTGCGCGTCGAGGACACCGGACTTCATGACCTTCGCCAGCAGCGCGGAGACGCTGAGGTTCTGCACGTCGCCGCTGGAGAGCGAGCCGAGCACCCGGGTGAGGTCCTCGGTGAAGGAACCCTCGCCGTTGAGCCACGGGCCGGCCAGCGTCTGCGCGGTCCGGGAGTGGTCCATGAAGCCGTCGACGGACTTCCCGAGCGCGATGGACTGCACGAGCCGGTCGAGGAAGACCGACTCCCCGCCGACGATGTTGATGTCGGCGTTCTCCAGACCGGTGGCGAGCACGGTGGCCTGCGCCTCGGCCACCTGGCGCTGCACGTCGAGGCCGGCGAGCCGGACCTCCTTCTCCACCTCCAGGCGGAGCCGGTACTCCTCGTGGGTGCGGGAGGCCTCGTCGAACGCGGCGACGGCGATCGCCTTCTGATTGAGCCCCTCGGCCTCCGCCTTGAGCTTCTCGCCGATCGCCGTGGCCTCGGCAAGCGCCTTGGCCCGCAGTCCCTCGGCCTCGGCCCGCAGTCGCGCCTCGGTGGCCTCGGCCTCCGCGCGGCCCGTCTTCTCGATCGCGTCGGCCTCCTTCTCGCGCACCTGCGCGGCTGCGAGGCCTTCGGCGGCCGCCTCGGCCTGCACTCCCTCGGCGAGGCGGATCTTGGCGCGGGCGTCCATGTCGGCGGCCTTGTTACGGGCTTCGGCCAGGGTGAGCTGCTCGGCGGCCCGGTGCACGGCGGCCTGCTCGGCGGCCTCGGCCGCCTTGATGTCCTTGACCAGCTTCTCCTGTGCCTCGGCCTCGGCCGCGATGACGACGGCCTGCCGGGTGCGCTCGGCCTCCTCGACCGTCCGCAGCCGCTTGATCGACTCCTCCTGCTCGGCGACCGTACGGTCCACCGCGATCCGCTCGCGGATCACCTCGGCGATGTCCCGGCGCTCCGACTCCACCTCCTTCTCGGCGGAGATGCGGGTCAGTTCGGTCTCCCGGTCGCGGGCGATGACTTCGAGGAGGCGGTCCTTCTCGATCCGCTCGTTCTCCACGGCGATGACCCGCTCGCGGTTCTTCTGCGCCACCGCCACCTCGCGGGCCTGGTTCTCCCGCTGGATCCCGAGCTGCTCCTCCGTCTTCAGGAAGGCGCTCTGGGCCCGCAGCCGCTCCTCCTCCACGACCCGCGCGGTCTCGGCCTCCTCACGCGCCCGTACGGTGTCGATCTCGCGCTTCTGCTTGATCTCCGCGTCGGCCTGGCGCCGCTCCAGCTCCAGGATCGCTTCGCGGGCGTCGACGTTCTGCCGGGTGATCTCCTTCTGCTCGTGCTGACGGAACTCGTTCGTCCGGACGTTCTCGACGGCGGTCAGCTCGGTGATCTTGCGGATGCCCTGGGCGTCGAGGATGTTGCCGGGGTCGAGCTGGGCGAGCGGCGTCTGCTCCAGGTAGTCGATGGCCGCGTCCTCCAGGCTGTAGCCGTTGAGGTCGATGCCGATGATCTCGATGATCCGGAAGCGGAGC
This sequence comes from Streptomyces venezuelae, assembly GCF_008642375.1. Classification (NCBI taxonomy): domain Bacteria; kingdom Bacillati; phylum Actinomycetota; class Actinomycetes; order Kitasatosporales; family Streptomycetaceae; genus Streptomyces; species Streptomyces venezuelae. Next base: position 1,040,093 of record NZ_CP029194.1, read on the forward strand.
TCCTCGCGCTTGGTGTAGAGGTCGGTGAAGTCGAGCTGCTTGCCGACGGTCTTCAGCGCCTCGGAGAACTTGGCGTTGAACAGCTCCTGCAGCGTCTCCTTGTCGCTCGCCCGCGCCGTGCCGATCGCTTGCGCGACCTTGATGACGTCATCGACGGTCTTGTTGACCCTCACGAAGAACGAGATCCGGATGTCGGCACGGATGTTGTCCCGGCAGATCAGCCCGTCCCGGCCGGTGCGGGAGATCTCTATCGTCTTCACCGAGATGTCCATGACCTCGGCCTTGTGCAGGACGGGGAGAACGACCTGACCGGTGAAAGTGACGTCGACCTTCCGCATCTTCGAGACGATCAGCGCCTTGCCCTGTTCCACCTTGCGGAACAGCCGGCTGATCACGAACAGCAGGACGACGGCGAAGAGCAGGACAACGGCGACGAGCACGCCGATGCCCACGGTGAAGGCATCCATGAGAAACCCCGTGTCGATGGAAGTGATGGGGAGCCGCAGGCTCGGGTGGTGTTACGGGAGGGTGGCGGCGGACCGTCGGGACGGTCCGGGTTCATCGGGGAACAGCTTCGCCAGGGGACGTACGAGGCGTCGGGTCACCCACCAGGCGGCAGCGGGAGCGAGCACCATGAGGGCGAGCGAGAGCAGGGAGGACGAGGAACGCGACAGATCGGCGAGGTCGCGCAGCAGGGCTCCGGTGAGACTCAGGAGCCAGCCGGCCAAGAGGAACACGGACGCCGCCACGGAGACGGGAACCCGGCCCAGGCGCAGCGCCTGGGTGTCCACGTCGGAGTCGAAGGCGCCGAGCCCTACGACACCGCAGAACACCAGCAGCCAGAACCCCACGGCAGCGACGACGGCCACGCTGAACAGCAGCACGGGGAAGCCGAAGGCGGCGCTCAGAAGCTCGTCCATGGCTGTCCCCCCTCAGACGATGTTTTCTGTCTCCCGGCATCGGGGCGACGTCGATGTCCTGCCGCAGCACCATTCTGAGGCATCGGCAATCCCTTCGGCATTGCCGTAACCAGGCAAACTTTGACGCCTCCTTGATGCCGGTGAGCAGCCCCTGCCGAACGACGTGCCACTCTTGTCCCCACGCGTCAGGAACTCGTCAAGGACGCGTCAGGAATGCCGGGAGGGGCAGTGACGGAGCTGGAGACGGCCATGGAGTATCTGGAGGGGTACGCCGAGGTCCTGGCGGGCGTGTGTGCGACCCGCCGCAGGCTCACCCGTGAGGAACGGGAGGCGCTGCGATCCCGTGGGGAGCGTGCGGCGGAGGCCGGCATCGGGCTGCGCGCCCTCGTCCGGGCCCACCTCGCCGAGGCTCAACGGGTCCACTCTGGTCTGCAGGTGGCAACTGCGGATCACCTCCTGAGCGCGGTCGAGCAGGCCGTCGACGCCTTCGCCGAAGGACATGAGCGGGCGCAGCACCTGTTGATGCGTCAGGAGGAGGCTGCGAGACGTGAGTTCATCGACGACCTGCTCTACGGCCGCAGCGATCTCGGCCGGATAGCCGAGCGCGCCGAGCGCTTCGGACTGCTCCTGTCCCACGCCCACGCCGTGGCCGTCGCCCAGGGCCCGGAACCGTACAGCGACGGCTACGCGGTGACCCGTAGCGTCGAATCGTCGCTCGTCGCCCGCTTCGGCAACCGCCGGATCCTGCTCACCACCAAGGACGGGCGGCTGATCTGCGTCGCGCCCGCCGACGAAACCGAAGTACTCGCCCACTTCGCCAAACAGGCCCACGCGGCGACCGACGGCGGTCAGGTCGCCGTCGGCAGAGCGCATCCCGGCACCAGCGGCGTCGTCCACTCCTACGAGGAAGCCCTCAACGCCCTCGACCTCGCCGCCCGCATGGACCTGGACGACCCAGTCCTGTACGCCGCGGACCTACTCGTCTACCCGGTCCTCACCCGTGACCGGCAGGCCATGGCCGATCTCGTCCAGACCGTCCTCGGCCCGCTCCACCAGGCCCGCGGCGGCGCGAAGCCCCTGCTCGACACCCTCACGGCATACTTCGACACGGGCTGCGTCACCGCGCAGGCGGCCCGTCGCCTCAGCCTCAGCGTGCGGGCCATGACGTACCGCCTCGACCGCATCCACCGTCTGACAGGGTCGGATCCCGGCGATCCCGTCCAGCGCTACACGCTCCAGACGGCCGTCGTCGGCGCCCGTCTCCTGGACTGGCCCGACCAGGCGCTGTGACCCCGAAAGGGTGGGCACAAGGCAGGGCGGGCACACTCTGAGTTCCCGGAGACATCCGCGCAGCCCGAGGCCGCCCGATCCGTCCGCCGCAGCCGTCGGGTCGTGGCCGCCGTGGTGCTGTCCGTCATCACGGTGCCGGCGTTGATTCTCACGGCTGTTCTGGGTGCCCCGCCCGATCCGCCCGCGGGGGAAGACGGGTCACCCGCGTCACGCCCTGCCGGGTCAGCCGACGTCCCGGCGGTTGAAGCGCATGACGCCTACGGCCAGGACAGCGACGGCGGTGACGGCGAGGACCGCTCCGTCGCCCCATGGGAAGCCGTTCTTCAGCGGCTCACCGCCGATGTAGTAGTGGAACGGGGACGCGTAGGCGAGCCAGTCCGCGCCGATCTGACTGGCGAGCGCGTGGGCGGTGTACGAGAGCACGCCGATGATCGCGGTTGCGGCCAGGGCGACAGTCCTGCGGCCGAGGGCGGCGCCGAGGCCGAGGGCGAGGGCCCCGAAGGTGACGGCGAGAAGCGCCAAATTGACGCATTGGGCGAGGAACTCGGCGGGGGTGACGCCGGTGAGCCCGGCGCTCTCGCGGACGGCCAGCATGGCCAGCCAGACGAGGAGTGAGATTCCGCCCGCTCCCACGGTCAGCGCGGCGAACCGCTGCAGAGCGAGGCTGGTGCGCGTCACGGGATGGGCCAGGAGCAGGTCGAGCCGGCCGGACTCCTCGTCCCCGGCGAGGGCGCGGGAGCCGGTGGTGACCCCGTAGATCATGGCGAGCAGCGGCAGGATGACGCCGAAGACGCTGGCGTGCAGGTAGCCGGCCGCTGTGGCGTCGATGTGCAGCGCCTCACGGAGCGCTTCGGGGAGGTTCGCGGTGTTGTCCCGTTGGGAGGGGTAGGCGCTCGCGTACGTCATGCCGACGGCGGCTGTGCCGAGCGCCCAGCCGGCGAGTGCGCGGTGGCTGTCGGTGAGCGACTTCGTGAAGACGGCGGTGTTCATGGTGGGCCTTTCCGGTGTCGCGCGGACGGCTCAGGCCGCGGTGGAAGGAGAGGTTCGGGGAGCCGCTTCCGCACCGGCGTAGTAGGAGTGGAAGACCTCCTCGAGGGCGGGCTCGGTCGCGCGCAGGCCGGTCACCGGATACCCGGCGAGAGTCTTGATCAGGGCGTCGGGGCTGCCGATCACCTGGCCGCTCAGGGTGGTGCGGGTGGTGTCGAGGCGCAGCCGGTCGGCACCGGGCAGGTCGGCGAACGCGTGCGGAGGCACCGGCGTCTCGAAGGTGACCTCGACGTCCCTGACCGCGCCGGCCCGCAGATGGGCCACGGTGCCGAGGGCGGCGAGTCGACCGTCGCGGATGATGCCGACCCGGTCGGCGACCGCTTCGACCTCGCTCATCACATGGCTGGACATGAAGACCGTCCGGCCGTCCGCCGCCGTCTCGCCGACCAGGTCGAGGAAGGTCTGCTGCACCAGGGGGTCGAGTCCTGAGGTCGGCTCGTCCAGGACGAGCAGCTCGGGCCGGTGCATGAACGCCTGGACGAGGCCGACCTTCTGCCGGTTGCCTTTGGACAGCTTCCGGATCCGGGTGCTCTGGTCCAGTCCGAGACGGTCGGCGAGATCGTCGATGTGCTGCTGTGGCACACCGCCGCGCAGTGCGCCGAGGAAGCGGAGGTAGCCGCGGACGTTCTGGCGTCCGTCGCAGACGAAGTCGCCCGCGAGGTAACCCACTCTGCCGCGCAGTTCCGTTCCCTGGGCACGCGGCGACAACCCGAGCACCGTGGCCGTGCCGCCGGTGGGCCGGATCAGGTCCAGCAGGAGCCGGATGGTCGTCGACTTGCCCGCACCATTGGGGCCGAGGAAGCCGAAGACCTCGCCGGTCCGCACTTCGAGCGTCAGGCCGGCCAGGCCCCGTCGGGCCCCGTATCGCTTGGTGAGCTCGTGGAGCTCGATCGCGTTCTCCATAGCTCCGAACATATCGAGTGTTCAGAGATCTGTAAATGGTCTGAGTGTTGCAAGAGCTGGCTATGCTGAGGCGGCGGCGTCAAGGAGGAAGCATGGACGAGAAGGACGTACGGCTGCGCGAGGCGGCCGAGAAGCTCGCGCTCACCCTCTCCCAGGGCGGGATGCAGAAGACCACGGCCCGCGTGATGACCGCGCTGCTGTTCAGTCAGGACGACACCATGACGGCCGCGGACCTCTGCGAGGTCCTGCAGATCAGCTCGGGCGCGGTCTCCGGCGCCGTCAAGCAGCTCATCCCTACCGGCATCATCGAACGTGTCCCCGCCCCGGGCAGCCGTCGGGATCACTACCGGTTCCGCGAGCACGCCTGGGCCACTCTGATGGGCAGCCAGAACGTGCTCCTGGCCACCATGGGGGACGCTGCGGCCGAGGGCATCAAGGCGGCGGGGCGGGAAAGCACCGCCGGACGGCGGCTCGACGAGATGGAGGACTTCTACGCCTTCATGCAGAGGGAGATGGCCGCCCTGATCGACACCTGGCGGGAACGGTACGACGCGCGGCATCCGGGCACCTGAAGACCAGGACGCGCTCGCAGTGGCCCCGTGGCGTGGCGACATCCGGCAGGCGTGACCACAGCTCCGTACGCTTGGCCTCGACCGAAGGAGAGAGCCGTATGCGGTGGCCCGTGCGACGCGAACGGCACACCGGACCGTCCGCTCCGCTTCTGGCCGGCGGCTCGGTGCTCACAGCCGCCGGGAGCGTGATGTACCTCTTGCCTCAGCTGCAGTCTCCGTTGTGCGGAATCGGCGCGCTGGCGCTCGCGTTCACCGCTGCCGTAGTGGTGTCCGCCAGGGCGCGGCATTGAGCGGCCGGGGCCTCCGCGGAGGCTCACCGTGACGACCAGCCGCTCGGCGAATCAGCCGCGTCTCCGTCGTGAGGGCTCCGCCAGGAAGTCGTAGAGGGCCACGAGGACGATCGAGCACCCGATCAGTCCCAGCGCGATGTAGAAGCACGCTTTCGGTACACCTTCGGTCGCCCCGGCCAGCCGTGCCACCTCGCTGGTCGGCACAGCCCCGTACACCAGGACGCCTGCGGCACCGAGCAGGCGGGTGGGCGCGCCCGTCCGGGCAAGCCTGCTCGGCCTCCAGCCCCGGAGAACGGCGATGCTCGGTGCCAGGAGCAGCGCCGCACCGCCGGCCAGCAGGGTCCAGCTCACCCAGGCACTCATGCGAGAGCGCCGGCGTCGTCCGGGCGGGAAGAACGGGCCAGGTGGCGGCGGGGCTCGAACAGGCTGATCGCCACCGTGGCCACGTAGAGGGGAAGGGCGAGTGTCTCGGCGACAGTGGTGGTTCCGGTGCCCCGGCTGAGAATGGCCGCGAGCCCGGCGCACAGCAGCAGCCCGGGCAGGGCCCGTCGCCAGCGTGGTAGCTGACGGATCCGCCAGACCCGGACGCTGAGCACGGTGTTGAGCGTGAGGAAGGCGAGCGCCCACAGGGCGAGCAGGACAGAGGTGAGGGGCATGGCCGGGGGCTCCAGGGCAGGCGGAAGACTGTGCCGACCAGGCTTCCCGGCTCACCCATGGCTGATTCCAGTGGTCAGGGCAGTTCGGTGAAGGTCTCCACGGCGCTGGTCTTGCCGGTGACGACGATGATGTCGCCCTTTTCGACGACCGTGTCGGCGGTGGCGTAGGTGAAGTCCTCGCCGGGGCGCTTGATGCCGACGACGGTGATGCCGTACTCACTGCGCACTCTGGACTGGCTCAGGGGCTGTCCCGTGGCGGCCTTGGGGGCGACGGTCTTGACGAGGGCGTAGTCGTCGTCGAATTCGATGAAGTCGAGCATGCGGCCTGTGACGAGGTGGGCGACACGTTCGCCCATCTCGTGCTCGGGGAGCACGACGTGGTGGACGCCGAGGCGTTCGAGGATCTTGCCGTGCTGGCGGCTGATGGCCTTGGCCCAGATGTTGGGGACGCCCGCTTCGAGCAGGTTGGAGCTGATGAGGATGCTCGCCTCGATGTCGCTGCCGATGCCCACGACGGCGCTGGAGAAGTCGTGGACGCCGAGCTGATTCAGGACGTCGGGATCGGTGCAGTCCGCCGTGGCGGCGTGGGTGAGGCTGTCGCTGTACTTCTGGACCAGTCGGGCGTCGGTGTCGATGCCCAGGACGTCCCAGCCCCGGCGCATCAGCTCGTTGGCCAGCGAGCTTCCGAAGCGCCCGAGACCGATGACGGCGACGCGCTGGTCGCCCGCGGGCCGGTGCTGTTCGGTGAGCCGCTGGCGGCGCCGCTTGCGCAGGTTGTGGAGGTAGTTAGCCAATGACGGGTCGCTCCTCGGGCAGTTCGTAGCGTCGTGTGCGTTCGCGCAGCGCGAGCGCGGAGACCAGGGTGATGGGGCCGATGCGTCCGATGAACATCAGGACGACGAGGATGAGTTGTCCCACGGCCGGCAGGTCGGCGGTGATGCCGGTGGACAGGCCGACCGTAGCGAAGGCGGACACGACCTCGAACAGCACGGCTTCGAAGGACGCCCTGCTCACCGAGAGCAGCGCGAGGGTGGCGCTCATGACCAGCCCCACGCCGAGGAGCGCCACCGTCAGGGCCTGGCGCAGCACGTGCGGGGCGAGGCGGCGGCCGAGGACGACGGAGTTCGGCTCGCCGCGTACTTCGGCGAGGATCGCGGCGGCCAGGACGGCGAAGGTGGTGACCTTGATGCCGCCGGCGGTTCCCGCGCTGCCGCCGCCGATGAACATCAGCATGCACGTCATCAGGAGGGTGGAGGCATGCATGGCGCCGATGTCGAGGGAGTTGAAGCCCGCGGTGCGGCTCATCGCGGAATGGAAGAAGCTGTTGAGGAACTTGCCCCGGACGTCGTGCGCGCCGAGCGTGGCCGGGTTGGTCCATTCCATCAGGCCCGTGAGCACCGTGCCGACCACCAGCAGCACCACGGTGGTGATGACCGTGAGCCTGGTGTGCAGCGTCCAGTTCTTCCGGCCGGAGGTGCGGGCGCGGTTGCGGTGGCGCAGCATCTCCAGCAGGACCGGGAAGCCGATGCCGCCCAGGATGACGGCGATGGCGATCGGCAGGGTGACCCACGGGTCCTGGGCGTAGCGGGTGAGGCTGTCGGCGTGCAGGCCGAAGCCCGCATTGTTGAAGGCGGACACGGCGTGGAAGAAGCCGAGATAGGCGGCCTCTCCGAAGCCGGAGCCGTATCCGAAGCGGAACCGCAGCGCCAGGAAGGCACCCACGGCGAGCTCGACCATCAGCGTGGTGCCGGCGACGCCGAGCAGCACGCGGCGTACGTCCCCGATGCCCAGGCTCTTCGTCTCCGCCTGCGCCGTCAGCTGCATCCGCAGCCGCAGCCGGCCCGAGACCAGCAGGGCGAGGAGGGAGGCCATCGTCATGATGCCGAAGCCGCCGACCTGGATCAGTGCCAGGATGACGCCTTCGCCGAAGCCGCTCCAGCACGTACCCGTGTCCACGACCGCGAGACCGGTCACGCAGACGGCGGAGGTCGAGGTGAACAGTGCGGTCAGAACGCTGGGGGCGCCACCGTCCTGTGCTGCGAGCGGGAGCATCAACAGGACCGTGCCCAGCACCACGACACCGGCGAAGGCGAGGACGACGGTACGGGCGGGGTGCGCCGAGAAGAACGAGCGCGCACGGTGCCGTGCGACGGTGACCACGGTTCCGACGCCCCTCTCCAGCGGATACGCCACATCTCTCGTGGCGACGACGCGTCAGCGACGCGTCAAGAACGGCCGTCACCCTACCCGTGCCTCCGGTGCCAGGACGGCATGCCGCCCTACGATGCGGCCATGCCGTCGTCGATCTACCGCAGTCAGGCCGCGCGGGCACGCGTTCGGGACTGGTGCGAGGATCGCCTCGCCGCCTGGCCGGTACCCCACAGCCGAAGGCAGGTCGAGACGTCCGCCGGCCCGACGAGCGTGGTCCGGACAGAGCCCGGCCCAGGGACGGGGCGAACGGCGATCGTCCTGATACCCGGGACCAACATGACCGCGGCCGTGTCCCTGGGCTTCGCGGAAGCACTGTCCCGGGTCGCGCCCCTGATCGTCCTCGACGTGCCGGGCCAGCCCGGCCTCAGCTCCGGCGAGCGCCCGCGCCGGAACCGCATGGACTGGTACGGGCGGTGGCTCACCGAGACCATGGCACAGGTAACGCCCGAACCGGCTGTGGTCGTAGGGCATTCGCTCGGCGGCGCGATCGCCCTCGCCTCCGGGTCCCCTCTGATCTCCGGTCGTGTGCTCGTGTCGACCGCCGGACTGGTGCGGCTGCGCGTCGGCGCTTCTGTGCTGGGCGCGACCGTGCCATGGCTGCTCCGCCCCTCTGTGCCGCGAGCCGAGCGGCTTGTACGGCGGATGTTGTCGCCCGGTGCGCCGGTATCGGACGAGCTCAGCCGATGGATGGCGTTGGTGGGCGCTTCCTGCCGCAGCAGCCTCGCTCCCGCCCCCTTGCCGTCCACCGTCCTGACGCGCGCCCGGAACGTGCCGAGCATGGTGGTGGCGGGATCACACGACGTCTTCCTGCCCCCGGCCCGTCTGGGCCCCGCGGCCGAGCAGCGGCTGGGCACCGCCCTGCGCGTTCTCGACGGCGCCGGACATCTCCTCCCGGAGGAGTCCCCCGAGCGCGTCGCCGCCCTCGTAGCCGAGTTCACGGACGCGTGCGGACGGCATTAAGAACGCATAAAGGCTGCCGGAATCCGGCAATGACCAACTGCGCTCTTCCGTGAAACCATCCCTGGACAACGGGAGATGCAAGGCACGGGGCAGGTGGCGTACATGGGATGGTTTCTTGGTCTCGGCATCGCGGGTCTCGTGCTGCTCGTCCTGTCCCTGGTCTTCGACGGGGTCCTTGAGGGGGTCCTCGACTCGATCGGCGGGGGCCTTGACGGGATTCTGTCGTTGCCGGTGATCGCCGGATTCGTGTCCACGCTCGGATTCACGGGCGCCATCACGATGGGCGCCGCCGGTACGGGGGCGGGGGCCGCCACCGGTGCGGGCGTGGTCGCGGGGGGCGTCGTGGGGTGGGGGACCTGGCGGTTCAGCCGGGCGCTGCTCCGCGACGGCGTCCCGCCCGCACCGCGCGGCGAGGACCTGACCGGCACGAGCGGTTCGGTGGTGACGGCGATCCCGGCGGGCGGTTACGGCGAGGTCCTGTTGTATCTCGCGGGCCAGCCGGTGAAGTACGCGGCGAAGTCCGCGACTCCCGTCACGCGGGGCACCGAGGTGTGGGTGGAGTGCGTGCTCTCATCGACAGCCGTCTCCGTCCGCCCGGTCGAGCACTGATCGGGCGCCGCGTTCTGTCCTTTTCATTCTGATCGAAGGGGGTTTCTTCATGAGCCCTGTCCTCACCGCTGTGGTGGGCATCGTCGTCCTCGTCGTGCTCCTCGGCCTCACCGTCATCACCCGCTACAAGGTCGCCGGGCCCAGCGAGGCGTTCATCATCACGGGCCGGCGCGGCAAGCAGGCGACCGATCCCGCCACCGGGCGCGTGTTCACCGACAACAGCGGCCAGAAGGTCGTGGTCGGCGGCGGAGTCTTCGTCGTGCCGTTCGTGCAGCAGAAGTTCACCCTCGACCTCTCCAGCCGGCACATCCCGGTCGCGGTGCGCGGCGCGGTCACCCTGCGCGGCGTGAAGGCCAACCTGGAAGGTGTCGCGATCGTCAAGGTCGGCGGCACCGAGGACTCGATCCGGGCGGCCGCCCAGCGGTTCCTCATGCAGCAGGACGGCATCGTCGGCTTCACCCAGGAAGTGCTGTCCGGCGCGCTGCGGTCCATCGTCGGCCGCATGTCGGTCGAGGACATCATCCGGGACCGCGCCGCCTTCGCCGGCCAGGTCGCCGAGGAGGCGGAGGCCAGCCTGTCCGGCCAGGGCCTGGTCCTCGACGCGTTCCAGATCCAGGACATCACCACCGAGGGCTCCTACCTGGAGGACCTCGGGCGCCCCGAGGCCGCCCGCGCCAAACAGGAGGCGGACATCGCCGAGGCCGTCGCCCGACGCGCCGCCGAGCAGGCCCGGCTGAAGGCGGAGGAGGAGATCGCGATCGCGCAGCGGACCCTCTACCTCAAGCAGGCCGAGATCAAGGCCCAGACCGACGAGGCCGCCGCCCAGGCCAACGCCGCAGGCCCGCTCGCCGAAGCCGACCGCCAGCAGCAGATCCTCACCGAACAGGAGAAGGTCGCCGAACGCCAGGCCGCCCTCACCGACCGTCAGCTCGACACCCAGGTCCGCAAGCCCGCAGACGCCGCCCGCTACCAGGCCGAGCAGGAGGCCGAGGCCCGCCGCATCGCCCTGGTCAAGCAGGCGGAGGCCGACGCGCAGCGCTCCCGGCTCACCGGTGAGGGCGAGAAGGCCCACCGGGCCGCGCTCGCCGACGCCGTACGCATCGAGGGCGAGGCGCAGGCCGCGGCCATCGCCGCGCGGGGCTCCGCGGAGGCCGAGGCGATGCGGAAAAAGGCGGACGCCTTCGCGCAGTACGGGGACGCGGCCGTCCTCCAGATGCTCGTCGAGGTCCTTCCGCAGGTCGTCGCCAAGGCGTCCGAGCCGCTGTCCGCCATCGACAAGATGACCGTCATCTCCACCGACGGCGCCAGCCAGCTGACCCGTACCGTCACCGACAACGTCGCCCAGGGCATGGAACTCCTCTCCTCCACCACCGGAGTCGACCTCGCGTCCCTGCTCCAGGGCATCACCCAGAAGAAGCCGGTCCCCGGTCCGGCCCAGCCCGTGCCGACCGGCGACGGCGCCATCGAGATCACCGACTAGGACGAGAGCAGGGGGACGTGGTGAGAAGCAGCTTCACGATGCACGCAGGGGCGCAACTCGCCCTCCCCCTCGCGGGACTTCTCGCCGCCGTCCTCGCCGCCGTCCCGTTCCTGCCCCCGTTCGCCAACGAGTGGCTCCTTCTCGGGATCGGCATCGCCCTGCTGGTGCCCCTCCATCTGGCGACGCTCGTCCGCGCCGTCGCCGTCGGACTCCGGGACATGCGCTTCGCGAGTAACAAGGCGAACCAGTGGCGTGCCCTGCGCGCCCTGCCCCGGCGAGTCCAGGCAGCGCTCGTGGGTGCGGGTCTCACCGGGGCGTTCCTGGTCACTGGAGTGTTCTGGGACGACTCGGGGCTCCAACGCGTCGAGTCCGTCCGGGGCCACTACTCCGCGATCGACACCTCCGACCCCGACCGCGGGCGCGTCTCGATCAGCAGGAGCCAGTACGAGGAGCTGCGCAAGGACGAGCAGCGAATCGCGTTCGCGGCGTTCGGGCTCTTCGCGGCGGGCGGTGGCGGCCTGACGCTCCTGTTCGGCAAGCTGGACTCCTGGGCCGACCGGCCATGATGCCCGACCCCCGCCACGGCAAGCCCTACGGCGCTCGCAGGCGCCGGGCACAGGACATCCTCGTCGGTCTCGCCGGGCTCATCGCCCTCCTCGCCGGTGGCGCCCTGCTGGTCGTCACGCTCCCACGAGCCCTCGCAGAGGAAAGGGACTTCCTCTCGGCATCCGCGTGCCAGGAGGCACCGTCCGAGGAGTGCCTGCGCTCGGCCTGGTTCACTGTCGATGCCGTCCACGTACAGCGCGGCAAGCAGGCGGATGGCTGGGTGCGCGTCTCCGGGCCCGAAGAGGGCGCCGTCCGGGCGCGGTTCAGCGGACTCGGGGAGTTCCTGGAGAACGTGCGACCCGGCGATCACGTCGCGGGGACGATCTGGCGTGGCGAGATCGTCGTGCTGTCGAACGGCTCTGCCGGACAGAGAACGGTTTCCCACCCGGTCGGAGACTCTCTCTTCACCGCCGGAACCGGAATCCTGCTCGCCCTGGGCGGCGCGTTCGTCACCTACGTCTCGTGGTTCTGGCTTCACACTCACGCGTGTTCCGCCCGCCCGCACCGGACGGACCTCACCGCCGACGCCTCCGCGACGGCCGTCCTGGGCATGTACACCTTCGCGCTGATGATGGTCCTGTACGACAGAGACGGCAGCCTCGGCGTCTTCCTCGCGCTCTGGACTCCGGCCGCCATGGCAACCGGCGCCTTCCTCCGCCGCCGCTACCTGCGGCACCGCGCGCGACGATGAGCCGCCACTCGACACCCGACCACGACGGTCACGACGACCACGAGCAAGAACAACGGAGTACTGCCGTGCCCTCTCGAAACGCCGGAAGGGATTTCCTTGAGAGCCCCGGCGGGCTGGTCCTGTGCCTCGTGTGGCACGGCTGGACGGCCATGAGCAGCGTTACCCCGACCTGGGTGCGGATCGGCGCCGGCATCCTCGCGGTGGCGAGCCTTGTCCTGCTGGTTCGAACCCTGGCCTCGCGCCCCCGCACTCCGCGTCCGACACACGCCGAGGCCGCAGCGACCGACACTTGACCCGCCCGCACTCTCAGGCGGGTTCGTCTCCGACACCGGGGGAATCGTGATCGCGCTACCGCACCAGGACACCCGAGATCCACGCGACGGCGGCCACATGGTGGTCTGCGGCGACGACGGACTCGCGCACCGGCTCGCCGCCGAGCTGCGGGACGTCTACCGCCAGCGGGTCGTCCTCGTCGCTCCAGGAGACCTGGACGGGGAACCGGTGGGCGAACAGCCCACCGTGCTGTCCCGTGCCACGCGGCTGCTGCGGCCGTCTGGCGGTCCGGTCACCGAAGCCGTGACCGGCAGCGCGCCTCCGCCGCTGCGGGACGTCGTGGCATCGGCGCCCAGCGAGGAGACGCTGCTGCGGGCCCGTGTGGATCGGGCCACTGCCCTCGCCCTGCTCTACGAGGACGACGAGACGAACCTGCGCGCCGCGATCGCCGCCCGCCGCCTCAGCCCCGGGCTGCGACTCGTGGTCCGCATGTACAACCGCAAGCTCGGGCAGCACCTGGAGGAACTGCTCGACCAGGCCGCCCTCGTACACTCCCCCGGCATCGACCGAAGCGTCCTGGACGCCTCCACCACGGTCCTGTCCGACGCGGACACCGCGGCCCCCGCGCTCGCCGCCACCGCCATCGCCGGGACGAGCAAGGTCGTGCAGGCCGACGGCGTGCTCCTGCGCGCCGCCGAACGCACCCCGCCCGGACGCGGCGAGGTACCGGACCCCGGCCTGTGCACTCTCGCACTGCTCTCGTCCACCACCACCGACCCGGCAGGCACCGAGGGCTCGGAGGCCAGCGGCCCGCAGGGACCCCTCCTCCTGCCCGACGACCGAGCCGTGGCGGGCAGCAGCGGGCGAGGAAGTGTCGTACTCGAGACCGTCCGGTACGCCGGCCCCGCCCTGCCTTCGAGGCGCCTGGCCCGTCGCGGGGCACCACTGGGCGAGCTCTTCTCCAGCCGTCTGCGGTGGGCGCTCGCCGGTATCGCCGCCTCCGTGCTGAGTCTGACCCTCACCACCACCGTGCTCACCGACGCCGACCCCGTGCACGCCGCCTACATCACGCTGCTCGACCTGTTCTCCATCAACGACCCCGCGCTCGACGCGCCGGTCACCCACCAGGTCCTCCAGCTGCTGTCCGGCCTCGTCGGCCTGGCCCTGCTCCCTCTCCTCGTCGCCGGAGCACTGGAAGCACTGGGTACCTTCCGCGCCACGGGCGCGCTGCGGCGCCCGCCCCGCGGCCTGTCCGGCCATGTCGTCCTGCTCGGACTCGGCAAGATCGGCACCCGCGTCCTCGCCCGGCTTCGCGAGCTCGACATCCCCGTCGTCTGCGTCGAGGAGGACCCCGACGCCCGCGGCATCCCGCTCGCCCGCAGCCTCGGGATCCCCGTCGTCCTCGGCGACGTCACCGACGACGGCGTCCTGGAGGCCGCCAAGACCCACCGAGCACACGCCCTGCTCGCCCTCACCAGCTCCGACACCACCAACCTCGAAGCCGTCCTCTACGCCCGTACCGTCCAGGCCGACCTGCGCGTCGCCCTGCGCCTGTACGACGACGAGTTCGCCACCGCCGTCTACCGCACCCTGCGCACGGCCCACCCCGATGCCCTGACCCGCAGTCGCAGCGTCACCCACCTCGCCGCCCCCGCGTTCGCCGGCGCCATGATGGGCCGCCAGATCCTCGGCGCCATCCCCGTCGAACGCAAGGTCCTCCTCTTCGCCGCGCTCGTCGTCGCCGGACACCCCCAGCTCGAAGGACGCACCGTCACCGAGTCCTTCCGGCCGGGCGCCTGGCGGGTCCTCGCCCTCGACACAGCCGCCCCCACCACCCGCCGGCCCGACCTCGCCAACACCCACGACGACGGCGAACACCCCCGACTCCTGTGGGACCTCCACCCCGGCTACGTCCTGCGCCCCGACGACCGCGTCGTCATCGCCGCCACCCGCCGCGGCCTCGCCGAACTCCTTGCAGCCCCGTCACAGCCAACCGGCGAGCCGCGCACCGGGCGGTGACAGGCGTGGACCTCGTCGAGGGTCCAGCCGTCGGCGAGGGAGTCGACGAGGTGGCGGGGGAAGAAGTGCACGGCGAAGCCGCCGTGTTCGTTGATGTCGTCGCCGCGGGCTGTGCCGGCGCCGTAGTGGGCGTCGCCGGTGTGGCGGACGGTGTGGACGAAGGCCCCGCCGGGGCGCCTTACAGGGTCGCCGCAATCGTGCAGGCTGGCCTGCCGGCCGAGCGCCTGGTAGCGCGAGGTGTGGAACCGGAGACCCTCTCCGTCATGGACGGCGGGAAACGACGCACGGCACGTGATCTTCTACACCTCGACGGCGAGAGAGGACACAGCACCTTTCGCCGTCATTGCGAGCTCTCCACCTCCATCGAGCCTCACCCAAGACCGGTTAGCTCGGCCCTTCCCTGGCTCTTGTGTCGAGGCTCGCGACCGCTGGTTCGTCCAGGCCACTGCCGGCTCATCGGTAAGCGCGCGAGGGGTGACACCGGCTTCTGGGACCGGGCCCGCAAATGCCCCACCAAACACCCTGCCGAAAGTTGCCAGGGCCCCTTGGGAGAGCCCCATCCTGGTGTGTGCGGCGGCGATTCCCGAACCTACGGCGCGGGTTCGTACGCAACGCCTTCCGCGAGCCGGCCTTCGACTGAGCCGACATCCATCCCGCCCGGAGGCGTTCTCGGCCTCAGGGGCGCGTGTTCCCCGGCGTGTGCCCGGGCGAGGCTTCGGGGCGTCGATGGTCGGGCTGGGCGGCCGGGTCCTGGTGGGGGCGGTTCTCGGTGACCTGGTAGGTGGCCTGCTGGTCCGGGGTGCCGTCGGCCTTCATCGCTTTGGTCTCGCTCTTGAGAATGCGGGCCGCTTTGCCCGCGCTGCGGGCGAGGTCGGGCAGCTTCTTGGCGCCGAGAAGCAGGATGACCACGATGAGGATGATCGCTATCTCGCTGATTCCGAACACGGTGTTCCGTTCTCTGGAGGGGGCTGTCTCGCTCGGGGTCTCAGACGTTGACGCCGAAGTCGGCAGCGATGCCGGCGAGTCCGGAGGCGTAGCCCTGGCCCACGGCCCGGAACTTCCATTCGGTGCCATGGCGGTAGAGCTCGCCGAAGATCATCGCAGTCTCGGTGGCGGCGTCCTCGGAGAGGTCGTAGCGGGCGAGTTCGGCGCCGTCGGCCTGGTTGACCACGCGGATGAAGGCGTTGCGGACCTGGCCGAAGCTCTGGCCGCGGTTCTCGGCGTCGTGGATGGAGACCGGGAAGGTGATCTTCGTGATGTCGGCGGGCACGGCGGCCAGGTCGACCTTGATGGCCTCGTCGTCGCCGTCGCCCTCGCCGGTGAGGTTGTCGCCGGTGTGCTGGACCGAACCGTCCGGGCTGGTGAGGTTGTTGTAGAAGACGAAGTGACGGTCGGAGGCGACCTTCCCTGTTTCGTTCAGGAGCAGGGCGCTCGCGTCGAGGTCGTAGTCGTTGCCGGTGGTCGTGCGGACGTCCCAGCCCAGGCCGACCAGGACGGCGTTCAGCCCCGGTGCCTCCTTGGTCAGCGAGACGTTGCCGCCCTTGGAGAGGCTCACACCCATGTCGTCTTCCTTCCGGGCCGTAGTGTGCTGGAGCCTGTAAATCTACAGTGATGTAGAAGGAGCGGGAAGAGTGGAGAGCGGTTCCCCCGGTCCCCGACGGCGTCGCCCACCAACACCACGGAAACAGAAGCGAGCGGATGCGTGTCGTCTCAGTACGATGAACCGCCCCACACGGGCGGGACGAGTCGACGGGAGGGCGGCGGAATGACGAAGGCCAAGCGGGAGGGCCACGACACGCCTCCCCGGCGGCGGGGCCAGGGCGAGCTCGAAGCGCAGGTGCTTGCCGCCCTGCGGCAGGCGCCGGGCGCCCGCACCGCCGGCTGGGTACAAGAGCGTCTCGGCGGCGATCTCGCCTACACGACCGTCATCACGATCCTGACGCGTCTGCACGTCAAAGGGGCGGTGAGCAGAGAGCGGGTGGGCCGGTCGTTCGAGTGGACGGCGGTTGCGGACGAGGCCGGGCTCGCAGCGCTGCGGATGCGGAAGGTCCTGGACGGCGAGGCGGACCGGGGGGCCGTGCTGGCCAGCTTTGTGACCGCCCTCTCACCCCACGACGAGCGCCTGCTGCGCGATCTGCTGGCTCAGGAGCCCGCGGAAGGGGAAGACTGACCGCATGGGGGTCTTCGTCTTCCTGCCGCTGGTCCTGCCCTTGACGGCATGGCCGGTCGCACGCCTTGCCGAGCACCACTTGCATCCGCGGATGGCCACCTGGCTGCTGACCTGCGTCTCCGGCGTGCTTGCCGTGTGCAGCACGCTGTCCCTGGCGCTGCTGATGGTGGTCGGCACCGCGCAACTGCCAGGCAATCCGCTGCCGGACGGCTGGTCCGACCCGGAGGTCCGCGAGGCCGTCCCCTACGACGAGGTCGCGGGCAAGGTCGCCATCCCCACTCTGATCATCGTTCTCGCCTCCTGCGCCCGGGCTGCGTGGCGGCATCATCGCGTACGCCGCCGTGCCGGCCGCGCGCTGCAGGGCATGCCCGCGACGTCGGTCGTGGTGCTGCCCGACGCGAACCCGTACGCGTACGCCCTGCCGGGCCGGAAGGGCCGTGTCGTGGTCACGAGCGCGATGCTCGCCACCCTGACCGGCCCGGAGCGCCGTGCGCTGTTCGCCCACGAGCGCGTCCACCTGACCGCCCGCCATCACCGGTTCCTGCTGACCGTGCAACTCGCCGCACGCGCCAACCCGTTCCTGCGGCCCCTGTGCACAGCGGTCACGTACACCACCGAGCGCTGGGCGGACGAGGAGGCGGCCACCCGGATCGGCAGCCGCCGGATCGTGGCCCGGGCGGTCGGCAAGGCCGCGCTGCTCTCTCGTGGCGCACCTGCGGTGACCCTCGCGGGCTTCGCCTCGGCCGGCCCCGTGCCCCGCCGCGTGGCCGCTCTGCTGGGCCCCGCTCCGGCCGCACGTCAGTGGCCGTCCTTGTTCACCAGCGCGGGCCTGGCCGCGTGGGGGGCGGCGGCCGGCACCACGATCTCCGCACTGTCCTCGGCGAACTCGGCCGTCACGCTGTTTCTGATCCTGAAGGCGGCGACGCCGCTCTAGGGGGGTCCGGAAAGTCCCGCCTGACCTGCGGGCAGACGGCGCTGCTTTCCGGACACCCCCTAGCTCCGATGCTGCTCAGCATGACCTCGTGGAGGGGCCCGATCGGTCTGGACGACCCTCCACGAACGTCCGCTGAGCAGCGGAAGTAGCCAGGGTCTTCGGTGGTTGAATCCGGGGGTGGACTTCAATGAAGAACGGCCGGGGCAGGTCAGTCTCGCCAAGGGTGGCCAGGCCCGGATCTCCCTCGACAAGGAGGACCGCGGTCTGACGGTCACGGCGTCACTGCAATGGAACGGCGGCAGCGCAGAGCGCCGTGCGCGGGGTGCGGATCTTGATCTCTACGCACTGTTCGTGCCAGCTGACGTGGCCGTACGCAGCGCCGACCACGCACCTGGGCATGTCTTCCCGCGGATTCAGCGCGGCCTGTTCCGCAACAAGAACAGGGACGAGGCCAAGGCTCTGCAAGCGGAGCTCGCCCCCCGTACCGATGCGGGCCGGGCCCTCTACCACAAGAACATCGGCAGCCTGCAGGAACCGCCGTACATGCAGCTGAGCGGCGATGCGAAAGCGCCGGGCGAGGAGACGATCAGCATCCTCCGCCCGGACCAGCAGGGGTACGCGCTGATCTGCGCGTACAGCGCGCTGAGCAACGGCGTCGGCAGCTTCCGCAGTTATGGTGCCCGGGTCGTCGTCACGGACGGGCGCGGCTCGACGGTAACGGTGCCGCTCTACGAGGACACGAACACGTCGTACTGGGTGGCCATCGCCTTCGTCGACTTCACGGATCCGAAGGGGGTGTCCGTCAGCCATGTCGAGCGCTACAGCAAGCGGTTCACGGAGAAGCGGCCGGTACTGCACACCGACGGCACGGTGCTGATGGACGCCGGGCCGGCGGAGTTCAAGCGCGGTTGATCAGTCGCCTGTTCTGGACGGGCGGCTTCGCACGGGCGGTCGACAACGCCCGGACCGCGCCGCGTCACCGGCACGAACGCAAGACGGAGCTGCTGGAGACGGTGAAGCAGGAGCGTCCGGTCCTTGAAGCCGCGCACAAGAAGCCGAGCCGTTACGAGGTCGGCCGGTGCACGTGACAGCAGTAGCTGTCCCAGGTGTTCGCGGTGCAGCTGACGGGTCGGGCCTGAGAGGGAGGCAGGGGCCCGCGCGACGGTACGAGCCCCTCCCCCGACGAAGGAAGGGCTACAGGTCGAACTCGTGCGGGGGGAGGTCGAGGGCGAAGCACGCCTCCCGTACGACCGCCTGCTCGTCCTTGTCGAAATCGCCGTCGGCGCCACCGATGATGATGCCGATCTGGATGACGGCGCGGGCCTCGGCGGGCTTCTTCTTCGCCTTCGCGACCTCCTGGAGGACGCTGACCTTGCCGAACGCGAAGTCGGCGGTGAGCTTGTCGCAGTTGGCGTCGAAGCGGCGCTGCAGATCGTCCGCCGGGAAGTTCTGCAGTACGTCGTTGCTCATGATGAGCTGGGCGACCTTGCTGCGCTCGGACGGGTCGATGCTGCCGTCGGCAGCGGCGACGAGCGCGCACATCGCCATGCTGGCGTCACGGAACGCACCGCTCTTCAGATCGTTCTTCTTCGCCATCAGCTGCGTCTGCATCGTCGACGCAGACTCCTTGAAGCGGTCCCACAGGGCCATCTTCGGACCTCCGTTACGTGGCGGAGGCGGTCCGGGCCGGACGAGGACGGTCCGGACCACCCACAACTTCTACATTGATGTAGAAACTATCAGGTGGTGGTGCGGTCGGTGCCATTCCAGTCAACGCTTCCGGAGCCCCTCCACAAGGGAGGCGGCTTCCTTGGCGAGTCGCCCGTCGAGGTCCGCACCGCGAACGGCGACCCCGCCCGCCTCGTCGAGCAGAACGTACGTACCGGGGCCGGTGATCCCGAACCGGCGCAGGTGCCGTGCACCTGCGGGGGTGAGGAACTCGTCCAGGAAGGCAGGACCTCCCGCCCCCGCGATGCCGACGACGTTCATATCCCCCTCGTACAGGTCCGCGGCCTCGGGGCCCTGGGCGCGGCACTTGGCGCACGACGGCTCCCAGAACCACAGAACCGTGGGCTTGCCCGCGAGCTGCGCACCCTCGTGGGAACTGCCGTCCGTCCCGTGCCGGTGAAGCGCAGGATGCCCGGAACGGCCCCGGGCCGCGCCCCGCCCGCCGCCTGCCCGGCGGGCGGCGGGCTCGCATGGCGGGCTCCTGTGGGGAGAGGCGGTGTCCCTGGGCCCCCCGCGTCCGGAATCTGCAGTCCCGTAGAGGAAATGCCGGGTGGAGGCTCCCTGGGACGCGCGCGGGATGGCCCGTGTGGCCGTACGGGGGGGGGATCCCGGCCGATCACGGGAAGGCCCGCGACCGGGATGCGGTCGCGGGCCCAGGAGGCGACGGCTGGGCGAGCGCCCGAAAGGCTGTCAGCCCTCGTCGCCTTCCTCCTCTTCTTCCTCTTCCTCCTCGTCCTCCTCGTCGCCTTCGAAGAGGTCGCCGATCTCGTCGACGGCTTCGGCCGCGATCATGCCGCCGACGACACCGACGGCGAGCCCGGCCGCACCCACCGCGACCGCGGTGCCCGTGCCCGCGCCGGAGTGGCGACCGTGCTCGTCACCGTGGTGGCCGTGGTGTTCCTTGTCGGCATGCGGAGCCCCGTGGCCGTAGGCGCCGTGGGACCCGTACGGGGAGGGTGAACCGTACGAGGCGCGGTGCTCGACGAGCTGCCGCATCCAGGACTCGACCTCCGCGTTCCAGTCGGCCTGGTCGACGCCGTGATGGCCGACCGTGTAGCGACCGACGGTGTCGTGGCCCTCGGAGAGGAATCCGCCGCGCTTGTCCGCCTCCAGGACGACCTCCATTCCGGCGGGGCCGGCGAGGAAGGTCACTTCGATCTCGTTGACCTGGTGCGCGTACCGGGGCGAGGGAGCGACCTCGATCTCCTGGTGGAAGGGCAGCCGCTGGCCCGTGCCCCGGATGTGCCCGAGTTCCAGGTCGGCCGACTTGAAGCCGAAGCCGAGCTGGCCGAGGGCTTCGAGGATCGCTTCCTGGACCGGCAGGGGGCGTACGGCGAGCGGGTCGAGGTCGCCCTTGTCCTTCCCGCCGGCGATGCCGAGTTCGGTCCGTACGCCGAGGGCGATGCCGAGGCCCTGGCCGTACAGCTCGGTGATCGGCGTCTCCCACGGAAGGGGGAAAGAGAAGGGGACGCTGCGCTGTTCGCCCTCCGCGAGGCGGAAGTTTCCGCCCACCACCTGGCGGTGGAAGACCACCGCCCCTTCGGACTCCCCGCCGTCGTGTTCGGCCTCGACGTGGGCCACGAGCTCCAAGGTGATGTGCTCGACGGTGAAGTCGGCACCCCCACCCTTGAGGTGGACCTGCCCGCTGAGCGTTCCGCCCGGCGTCACCGCGCCCGGGGCGAGCACCGTGTCCACTGACGGGCCGCCGACCCCGAGCGAGCCGAGCAGCCTCTTGAACACCATCGTGGCGTTCACTCCTTCGTTCGCACCTGCGGTTCGGATGCCGTCGGCGCCCCGGGTGGGGTGTGGGGCGCCGACGGCGGTATGTGGGTTACTTCGTCGCGGTGTGGAGCGCGGCGAGTGTCTGCGCCCAGCGGACGTACTTCAGCTCCGCGAGGTCGGCGATCGTCTTGACCCCGAACGCCTCCTGGAGCAGCTCACCGTCACGGTCGGAGACGCCCTTGAGGGCCCCGACCGGCGCGGCCAGGATCTCCGGCAGCTCCTTGTCCGCCCAGGCCTTGTCCAGCACCTTGTCGAGGTCGATCGAAGCCACGGAAGCAGCCCTCCTGGGGTCGACGAAGGACGTGCGCACGCCACGCACGTCCTCTACACAGCTGTAGAGCATAGAGGCGTCCCGGCGAAGTAGGGCGCCAAGACGGCAGGTTCGTCGAGAAAGAGTCCGGAAACAGCCTCCGTCCGACCCTGGACGCCACGGCCGGAGGCTCGATCGTGCAGGCCGGACGCACCCCCGAGGTCGACTCCTGGCGGCGCAATCTGTGAGTGGGTGAACAGTGGACACCGGACCCGGGTCCTTTACAGTGGGTGTAGAAGTACAGGGAGGGGCGCGACCTCCTCCCCACGTCGTTCATGAGAAGGAGCCACGGGCCCGCGATGGAGCCTCCGAGTACCGGCCGCGCCGGATCCTGCCTGCTGACCTTCGGTGAGCGAGCGGGGGTGGCACGGTGACCGAAGTCCTCCTGTTGTTCCTCGCCCTCGGACTCACCCTGGCCTGCGCCGTCTTCGTCGCCGCCGAATTCTCCCTGACGACCGTCGAGCGCGGCGATCTGGAACGTGCTGTCGAGGCCGAGGAGCGCGGCGCCGAAGGCGCGCTGCGTGCCGTCCGGCGGCTGACCGTGCAGCTCTCCGGTGCCCAGCTCGGTATCACCGTCACCTCGCTGGTGATCGGCATGCTCGCGGAGCCGTCCCTCGCGGCGCTGCTGCGCGGCCCGCTGGAGGCGATCGGCCTGGGCGGTGCGGCGTCCTCCGTCGCCACCGTTCTCGGTGTGGCGATCTCCACCGTCGTACTCATGGTCGTCGGCGAGCTCGTCCCGAAGAACTGGGCGATCTCGCGCCCGCTGGCCGTCGCCAAGGTCGTGGCCGGCCCCCAGCGGGGCTTCACCGCCGCTTTCGGTCCGTTCATCCGGCACCTCAACAACACCGCCAACCGGTTCGTACGGCGCTTCGGCCTGGAACCGGCCGAGGAGCTGCACTCCGTCCGCACCCCCGCCGAGCTGGCGTCCCTTGCCCGGCACTCGGCCGCCGAGGGTGCCATCGAGGCGGACTCCGTCGAGTTGTTCGTCCGTACGCTCCACCTGAGCGAACTGACAGCGGAGAACGTCATGACGCCGCGTGTCGACGTCCGAGCCCTTGAGGCCCAGGCCACGGCCGCCGACGCCGCCAACCTCACGTACGCCACCGGCCTGTCCCGCTTCCCGGTCTACCGGGTCTCCCTGGACGACGTGATCGGCACCGTCCACATCCGTGACGTCCTCGCCCTGGAACCCGCCGCCCGAGCGGCCACCCCGATCACACAACTGGTGACCGAGCCCCTCCTGGTGCCCGAGACGCTGCCCGCCGACCGGCTCCTGGAGCGGCTGCGGGCGAGCCGCACCATGGCCGTCGTGATCGACGAGTACGGCGGCATGGCCGGAGTGGCGACGGTGGAGGACATCGTCGAGGAGGTCGTCGGCGAGGTCCGCGACGAGCACGACCCCGTCGAGGTCCCCGACCTGCTGCCCGCGCCGCCCACCGAGGACGGCCGGGCCACCTGGGAGGCCGACGGAGGCGTACGGATCGACGAGCTGGCCCGCATAGGGCTGCGCGCGCCGGAAGGCCCGTACGAGACGGTGGCCGGTCTGATCGCCACCCGCCTCGGCCGCATCCCCGCCCAGGGCGACGCGATCCTGCTCGACGGCTGGCGGCTCGACGTCCTCGACATCGAGCACCACCGGGCGGACCGCAT
The DNA here is from genome assembly GCF_008642375.1 of Streptomyces venezuelae. Classification (NCBI taxonomy): domain Bacteria; kingdom Bacillati; phylum Actinomycetota; class Actinomycetes; order Kitasatosporales; family Streptomycetaceae; genus Streptomyces; species Streptomyces venezuelae. Next base: position 1,063,194 of record NZ_CP029194.1, read on the forward strand.
CCACCTCACCGAGCCCGCTCACCAGGGCCGGCACCAGCACGCCGGAGCGGCCCGATGACCGCCGTCCAGCTCACCATCGGCTTCCTCACACTCCTGACGAACGCCTTCTTCGTCGGCGGCGAGTTCTCCCTGATCTCGGTCCGCCGCAGCCAGATCGAGCCCCTGGCCCGGGAAGGCGACCGACGGGCCCGGATGACGCTGTGGGGCCTGGAACACATCTCCGCGCTGCTGGCCACCGCCCAGCTCGGCATCACCGTCTCCTCCCTCGTCCTGGGCGCGGTCGCCGAACCGGCCATCGCCCACCTGCTCGAGCCCGTCTTCGAGGCGATGCACGTCCCGCACGGGTTCGTGCACCCGATCGCGTTCGTCATCGCGCTCACCCTGGCGACGTACGCGCACATGCTGATCGGCGAGATGGTCCCGAAGAACATCGCGCTCGCCGCCCCGGTGAAGACCGCGCTGCTCCTCGGCCCGCCGCTCGTCGCTCTCACCCGGGCCCTGAAGCCGGTCGTCTTCGGCATCAACGCCTTCGCCAACGCGCTCCTTCGGCTGCTGCGCGTCGAGCCGAAGGACGAGGTCGCGTCCGTCTTCACCGACGACGAACTCGCCCGGATGGTCCACGACACCAGCCAGGCCGGACTGCTCTCCCCTGCCGACGGGGAGCGACTGCGCGACGCCCTGGAACTGGGCACCCGCCCCGTCGGCGAGATCCTCGTCCCCGCCGCCCGCATGATCACCGTCGACCACCGCATCACCCCCGCCGGGCTGGAACGGACCGCAGCCGAGGCCGGCTACTCACGCTTCCCGGTCACCGGTCCGGCGGGAGCCGTGCTCGGCTACCTGCACATCAAGGACACCCTCGGCGTCACCGACAGGGACAGGCCCTTCCCGCGGACCGCACTGCACGCGGTGACCCGGGTCCGCGTCGACACCCCGCTCGACGACACGCTCACCGCGCTGCGGGCCGCCGACAGCCACCTGGCCGCCGTCACCGGTGAGAGTGGGGCCGTCCTCGGCTACGTGACCATGGAAGACGTCCTCGACGAGCTGGTCGGACCGGCCGCCGCCGTGTGACCCGGCCGGCCTTCCGCCTGCGGTACGGCGGTCCCCGCGCCCCCCGATACTCCCTTCCAACGCTCTGTCCCTTCTGCAAGGAGCCACTTCTTGTCCGCGTCCGCCAGACCGACGTCCACCCGCACCTCGAAGGGGTGCGGTCGATGAACGCCGCTCTCGGCCTGCTGGCCGTCCTCGTTCTGACCGCCGGCACCGGGTACTTCGTCGCCCAGGAGTTCGCCTACGTCGCCGCCGACCGGCTCGCGCTCGCCCGCGAGGCCGAGGCGGGCGACAAGCGGGCCGCCCGCGCGCTGACGGTCCTCGAACGGCTCTCGTTCATGCTCTCCGGCGCGCAGCTCGGCATCACCGTCACCGGTCTGGTCGTCGGATTCCTGGCCGAGCCGTCCGTCTCGGCGCTCCTGAAGCCCGCGCTTGAGGGGACGGGGCTGTCCGCCGGCGCCGTCTCGGCGATCTCCGTGGTCCTCGCCTTCGTGGTGGCGACGGTCCTGCAGATGGTGCTCGGGGAACTCGCGCCGAAGAACCTGGCTCTGGCGGTCCCCGAGCGGCTCGCCAAGTCGCTTGCGTCCTCCACCCTTGTCTACCTGAAGGTCGTCGGGCCGGTGGTCCGCGTCTTCGACGGCGCCGCGAACAAGCTGCTGCGCAAGGTCGGCATCGAGCCGGTCGAAGAGCTGCACCACGGCGCGACGCTGGAGGAGCTCAGCCACCTGATCGGTGAGTCTCACGAGCAGGGCGAGCTGCCGCCCGCCACCGCCGAGCTGCTCGACCACGCGCTGGAGTTCTCGGAGCGGACCATGGACGAGGTGATGGTGCCGCGCGTGGACGCCGTCTTCGTACGCAAGGACGCCACCCTCACCGAGGCCGTGGAGCTGATCGCCACGTACGGCCACTCGAACTACCCCGTCCTCGGCGACCACCCCGACGACGTCGCCGGTGTCCTGGGCGTGAACGAGCTGATGCGCCTGCCCGCGACCGCCTTCGGCACCACCACCGCGGGCGAGGCCGCCCGGCGACCTCTCCTGCTGCCCGACACGCTGCCGCTGCCGCAGGCCGTCGCGCAGATGCGGGAGCGCGACGACGAGTTCGCCGTCGTCCTCGACGAGCACGGCGGCGTCGCCGGCATCGTCACGTACGAGGACATCGCCGAGGAGCTCGTCGGAGACATCGCCGACGAGAGCGACACCGTCGTCACCGTGGCCGCGCCGGACGGCGACGGCTGGAAGGTCGACGCCGGCCGTCGCCTCGACGAGATCGAGGATGCCACCGGCATCACGCTGCCCGAGGAGGACGACTACGACACCGTCGCCGGCCTCATCATCGACCGTCTCGGCCGCTTCCCCACGATCGGGGACCGCCTTACCGTCGACGACGTTCGCATCGAGGTCCTCAGCCTCGACCGCCACGTCCCCGAACGCGTCCGCATCGAACACGTCCCGTCTGCCGCCGAGGAGGCACAGGCATGAGCCTCCCCATGGCGCTCTTCGTCACCGTCGTGCTGCTGATCGGCAGCGGCTTCTTCGTGGCCGCCGAGTTCGCGCTCGTCGCCGCCAAGCGGCACCGCATCGAGAAGGCCGTCGCCGACGGGCAGCGCGGCGCCAAGGCCGCACTCGCCGGTATGCGCGAGCTGTCGCTGATGCTCGCGGGCGCCCAGCTCGGCATCACCCTCTGCACCCTCGGCCTCGGCGCGATCTCCAAGCCGGCGATCTCCCACGAGCTCGACCCCCTGCTCGTGAAGCTGGGCCTGCCCACAGCGCTCAGCTACGGCATCGCCTTCGCCGTCGCCATGATCATCGTGGTCTTCCTCCACATGGTCCTCGGCGAGATGGCCCCCAAGTCCTGGGCCATCGCCCACCCCGAACGCTCCGCGATGCTCCTCACCCCGCCCTTCCGCGCCGTGGTCAAGACCGTGCGCCCGCTGCTCTGGGTCCTCAACAAGGTCAGCAACGCACTCGTACGGATGTGCCGCGTCCAGCCCCGCGACGAACTGGCCGCCGTCCACAACCGCGAACAGCTCACCCACCTCGTCGAGGAGTCCGAGCGCCTCGGCCTGATCAACAAGACCGACTCGCTGCTCATCACCCGCTCCCTGACCGAACCCCAGACCCCGGTGGCGGAGTTCCAGACCCCGGCCGCGGACATCGTCACGATCCCGGCCGACGCCGACCTGGACACGCTGCTGGCCCGCGCCTCCGACGCCGACCGCTCGCGCCTCCTGGTCCGCGACGGCGACCGCATCCTCGGCTCCGTCCACGCCCGCGACGCCCTGGTCGCCCGCACCCGCGGCCGGACCCTCACCGCCCGCGACCTCGCCCGCCCCGTACCCGAACTGGCCACCGGCACCACGGTGTCCGAGGCCGTCGAGCACCTGCGCCGACGCCGGTCCTCCCTCGCCGTCGTACGCGATGAACAGGGGACGCTCACCGGCCTGGTCAGCCTCGATGACCTCCTCGTCCGGCTCATGGGTCCGCAGACGGTCTGACATCCGCGTCGTTGGGCTGCCCGAGCCAAGACAACCGACCGCAGGCTTCTTCGCGGCGGAGGCGGGCAGTCCGACGGCCCTGCGGAACAGCAGGCCCCCTATCAGGTCACCGATAGCCGCCGCCTCCAGAGCCCGGCCACTCAGGGTGACGGACGCCCCGATGCCTCGCCGGGCCCGGCCTCGTGAGCCGCAGGGCGATGGTGGCGGTCCCGGCGGTGGTTGCCGTGCAGAGGGCGATGAAGGCGTCGGGTGTCCAGGTCCACAGCGCCCTGGGCCCGATGAGGGTGAGGGCTGCCGCCATGGCGATCCAGGGCAGGGCGCCGGCCAGACACCACAGCACGGTGGGGACGACGCGGCGGGACACGGGCCGTCGGCGGAGCAGGCGGGCGGAGTGGAAGGTGCCCGCGAGGAGGGTGAGGGCCAGGGCGGTGAGGCCCCAGACCGTGGCGTGGTACGTCGCGGCTGAGGGGGCGTCGGTGGGGGCGGTGGCGCCGGCGAGGATGCGGGCGGCGCCGAAGCCGACTTCCATGACGGCACCGTCGTGGAGAAGGCCGTGGAGGTTCTGCTGGAGGACGAGGGCGATGTTCCGCTCCGGCAGGAGGAAGAGCATCGCGGAGTAGCCCGGGGTGGCGCCGGTGTGCCAGATCGCTCTGTCGAGGGGAGCCTCAAGGCCCCCGACGCGCCAGCCGAGTCCGTATCCGGTGTCGGCGCCGGACGGCTGGAGTCGGCCGGATTGCCGCATCAGGCGGACGGACTCGGGCGTCAGGATCGTCGTGCCGTTGCCGGTCCTCCCCGACCGGAGCTGGAGGGAGGCGAACGCGGCGAGGTCGTTCAGGTCACCGCCCGTGTAGCCGTAGGCGGCGCCGTCGTCGTCCACGCCGTCGGCGATCGCGGACGGTATGGCCCAGAGGAGCTGGTGCCCGGGAGGAAGGTTTCGCTCGCGTGCGGATGTCCGGTCGGCGATCGCCCCGTCCATGCCGGCCGGGCGCAGGACGCTGTCCCGAAGGTGGTCGGCGAAGGGGCGACCGGTCACGGACTCGACGACGGCGGCCAGCACGAGGTAGTTGGCGCTGCTGTACGCGTACGTGGTGCCGGGCGGCCCGAGCGGGTGTACGTCGTCCAGCTCGGCGACGCGCTCCACCGCTCCCGGGCAGTCCGGGTCGACGCAGTCGGCGACCTCGAAGGTGGCCGACTCGGGCAGACCGGCGGTCTGCTGGAGCAGGTGGCGGACAGTGACGCGAGAAGCGTGACCGGAGCCGCCGAAGCGGAAGTCGGGCACGTGGCCGACGACCGGGTCGTCGAGCCGGAGGCGCCCTTCCTGCACGAGGGTCATCACGGCACTCGCGGCGATCGGTTTGGCGACCGAGCCCCAAAGGAAGGGGGTTTCGATCGTGACCGGTTCGCCGTGTCCGTCCGTTCCCCTGGCGCGCGCGTGGATCGGCCCGTCGGGTCCGACGACGGCGTAGGAGAGCCCGGGCGTACGGGTGGCCTCCATGCGGTCGTGCACGTAGGCGTCCACGGCCGCCAAGCGGTCCGTGGGGATGGGCGAGTCGGCCGCGGCCGGCGCATGACCTAAGGGAAGCAGACCGAGCAGGAGGGCTGTCGCCGCTGCGGCAGCGCGGCGGAGCGGGTTGAGCATGGGGCGTCGTCCTTCCGTGGAGCACGGCGGATAACCGTATGTCCATACGGTTATAACCGTACGCTGGTACGGTTATCAAGTGCCGCGAACCGCCGACCACGAAGAACGCCGCCGTCAGATCGCCGACGCCGTCAGCCAGTTGATCACCGCACACGGGCTGGACGCCGTCACCGTCGCCCGCACGGCCGCCACCGCGGGCATGTCCGTCGGGCTCGTCCAGCACTACTTCCGCACCAAGGACGAGATGCTGCTCCACGCCTTCCGCGAGGTCTCGGCCCGCATCCGCGCGCGCGTCGATGAGCGGATCAGGGACGGGGTCGAGCACAGGCGGCCCATCGCACGGGTCATGGCGGAGGTGATGACCGAGTACATCCCCCTGGACGAGGCCCGCCGCGCCGAATACCGCGTCACCCGCGCGTTCGCCGGCCGAGCCCTCGACGCCCCCGCCCTCGCGGCCGTCGACACCGAGGCCGCTCGAAAGCTGCGCGAGGACATCGCCCGCGCGGTCCACAACGGTAAGGAGTGCGGCGAGGTCGACGAGGACGTGGATCCGTCGGGGGCGGCCGTCCGCCTCGCCGCCGTGATGGAGGGCCTCGCACTCCAGGTCTACCGCGAGCCCGAGGGCGCCGCCGAAGCGGCCGTGGTCCCGTTCGTGGCACCCCTGCTCGAGACCGAACTCGCCGCCGTCTTCACCGGCGAGTGCCGCCAGTACGCCAGAGGGTCAGCCGATCCGGCGAGGGCGCCGCGGGTACCCGGCGCCTCGACAGCCTCCTCGCCGGGGAACGTCTGCTGACGCCGGTGGCGATGCCTCCTGTCCTGGCCGTGATTCTGCTGGTCTCCCGAAGTTTTGGCATGGCGCGCTGCTCTGCCTCACTCGACCGGCAGGGTGGAGCGGGGCACGGGCTGGAGCGAGGCGAGGCGAGCGAGGAAGCGGAGATCGCAACCAGGTCGGGCGGGACGCTGGCGCATCACACACACCAGTCCCCGACGACGGGCTCGGCCCACGCTCGCCAGCCGAACTGGCCCGGGCGCTTGTGGGGATTGATTCGCAGCGCCGGGTGCCGCCGCTGGCCGCACGGTCGGCGGCGGGTCACCACTGGGCGACGAGCGGCGTGTCCGGTCCGTGCTCCCGCCAGGCCTCGGTGAGGCGGACGAGGCGGGCGGGGGCGGCGATGCCGCGCACCGTCGCGATCCTGCCGCCTGCGATGTCGAACGTCACGGCGCCGATGACCTGGTCGACGAGGACGAACAGGATGGCGGGGGCGCCGTTGACGACCGCGTAGTGGATCGCCGGTGTGCCGCCGGCCAGTCGCCTCTTCGCCGGTGTGGGCTTGAAGCCGGCCCGTACGACAGCGGCGATGCGCTGCGGAGTGTCGAACCGCAGCAGCTTCTCGGCCGTGCCACCGGCGCCGTCCGAGATCGCGGTCGCGTCGTCGGTGAGCAGCGCCACCAGCGTTTCGGTACGACCCGAGGCGGCGGCGGCGAGGAACTCCTCGACGATCCTGCGGGCGGATGCCGGGTCGACCTCGCTTTCGCCGCGGCGCGCGGCGGTGATGCGGCGCCGGGCCCGGTGGAGATGCTGCTGGCTTGCGGATTCGGTGATGTCGAGGATCTCGGCGATCTCGGCGTGACCGTAGGAGAACGCTTCGCGCAGGACGTAGACGGCCCGCTCGAGGGGGGACAAGCGCTCCATGAGCGTCAGCAAGGCCAGGGAGACCGATTCGCGCTGCTCGAACGTGTCGGCCGGGCCGAGCAACGCATCGCCGTCGAGGAGCGGTTCGGGCATCCAGGCCCCGGCGGTGCGTTCGCGGCGGGCCTGTGCCGAGCGGAGCCGGTCCAGGCACAGGTTGGTGACGACCTTCGTCAGCCATGCCTCCGGCACCTTGATCCGCTGCCGGTCCGCGGCCTGCCAGTGCAGGAACGCGTCCTGCACCGCGTCTTCGGCGTCGGTGGCGGAACCCAGCAGCCGGTACGCCAACGAGGCCAGCCGGTTCCGGCTCGCCTCGAACCGGCTGGTGTCGAAGCGATCAATGGCGGTGCTGTCCATGCGGACCACCCTATGTGGTGTGGCGGAAGGCTCGCCTCAGGGCGTTTGCCCTGTGGAGGTGGGGTGTTGCGCGCCAAGTCGGTGGGGGAAGAGGGCGGTCGCGCCGCGAGGGTCGTCGGGTGCGGGGGTCAGACCGTCGCGCGCGTGGCCGGCTGTGCGGCCGCCGCTCCTTCGACCGTGCCTTCGGTGGTGGCGATAGGGCGTCGGCGCAGGCTGCCGGCCAGGCACAGCACCGTACCGAGCGTGAGCCACGTCGCCAGGACGGTGGCGGAGTGCGTGGCACCGTGACCGTCGAAGAACGCGGTGGAGCGCAGCAGTTGACCACCAGCCCCAGGGGGTAGCAGCTGGCCGAGGGTGCCGGACCAGCCGGGCAGCATCTCGGGTGCGGTCGCGGTGCCCGACAGGGGGTTGCCGATGAGCATCATGATGGCGGCGCCGAGGCCGAAGCCGACGTACCCGAGCAGCGACTCGAGACCGAGGATGGTCAGGGCGATGGCCGCGACGGTCAGGGCGATGGCCCCGGTGTTGGCGGCGTACGAGCCGTCGAGCGAGCCGAACCAGAACTGCAGGATCGCCGCCACGGCAAGTCCGCCGGTGACGGCGAAAGCGAGCGCTCCGGTGACACGGCGGACGCCGCCGCGCACGAGCCTGGTCAACAGCAGGGCGGCGAGCAGGCCACCCATGACCAACGGCAGGGCCCCGGCGGCCAGTCCGGCGCCGCGCGGGTCGTCGGCCGGCAGCGGAACGAGGTCGCGGGCGGCGACCGCGGCGCCGGGGGCCCGCGCCTGGCCGAGGCCGGCCGCGATGCCGTGCAGCGTCTGGGCGACGGCGGCGCTTCCGGCGGACGCGGTGATGACCTGGGGGGTGCCGGAGCTGAGGTCGATCGCCCCGTACACCTCACGGTCGCGGATCAGCCTTTCGGCGGCGGCGGTGTCGGCGACCTCGACGACCTCGAAGCCGTCGGGAAGCCGTTGGTCGAGTACGGGCGTGACCTGCTGGACGGCGGGGGCGGGCCCGGCGACGGCGATCGGCACGTCATGCACCGATGAACGTACCGACGGCCAGGCGAAGGCGGTGAGCAGCAGGCTGATGCCCACTGTGAGCAAGGCGACTGCCTTGGCGACGGCCGGCCAGGGGGAGGGCGACGCGCCGACTGGGGGCGCGGCCTGGGTGGACATGTCTTCTCCTTCAGAGGAGGGAGTTCATCGCCGGGTGAGCGGGGTTCCGGCCGCGACGCGGGTGAGTTCTTGCCGGATTGCAGACGTGGCGGAAGCGCTGATGCGGGCTTCTCGTCACGGACTGCCAGGACAGGCGGGGGCCGGGAGCCGTCTGCCGGTTGCCACGGTGGATTCACCGGTGACCACGGCGTCGAGTGGCTCAAGATCGTGCAGCGCGGCCTGGCGGCTACGCGACCGCCTTCTCGGTGTCGGACGCCTTCGGTGCGGCGGCCAGGTGGTGCTTGCGCTTGGGCAGGCCGAAGGTCGGGTTCGAGGTGGCCCACAACGACATCCAGACGATGCCCGCCTTGATCCGGGCGGCCTTCCGGCCGCCCACGTACTTCGGCTTCGCCTGCCCCCCGTCGTCGACCATCTGCAGGATGCCGTCCTGCCGCCCGATGCTGATGTGGTTGCCCAGGTACTCCAGCTTGGTGTTCGCGATCTTGCCGCCGGTCAGACGTCCGACGATCGCGTCCACCGCCTGCCGGCCGGTGTAGCCGGCCGAAGCGCAGGACATCGGCAGCGGCCGACCGTTGTCGCCGGTGACGTAGCCGCTGTCGCCGACGGCGTAGACGTTCGGGTGCGAGACCGACCGCATGGTGCGATCGACCACGATCCGCCCGTTCTCGGTGACCTCGAGCCCGCCTGCTGCGGCGATGGAGCTGACCGCGAATCCGGCCGTCCACACGGTCGCGTCGGCCGCCAGAGCAGTGCCGTCGGCGCACAGCACCCGCGTCGCTTCGACGGCTTCGACGCTGGTGTGCTCCAGGACGGTGACGCCCAGCCGGTCGCAGGCCTGGCGCAGGTGGCCGCGGGCTCCGGCGGAGAGCTGGGCGCCCAGCTCTCCGCGGGCGGCCAGCGCCACCGACAGGCCGGGCCGGGATTCGGCGATCTCGGTGGCGGTCTCGATCCCGGTCAGCCCGTCGCCGACGACCAGTACATTCACGCCTTCGCCCCGCTTCTCCAGGCTGTCCAGGCGCTCGCGCAGGCGCAGCGCGGAGGGCCGGGCGGCGACGTCGAAGGCGTGCTCGGCCACGCCGGGGACGCCGTGGTCGTCACCGTGGCTGCCGAGCGCGTAGACAAGCGTGTCGTAACCGAGTTCGCCGCCGCCGTCGGCGTCGGCCACAGCGACGACCTGGCGCTCGGGATCGACGGCCGTGACGCGGGCCAGGCGCAGCCGTATCCCCGTGCCGGCGAAGACGTCGGTGAGCTGGGGAGCCTCGATCTCCTGGCCGGCCGCGAGCTGGTGCAGCCGCAGCCGCTGGACGAAGTCCGGCTCGGCATTGACCACGGTGACCTCGGTGTCCGCCGGGGACAGCCGACGGGCCAGGGTTCCGGCCGCGTAGGCCCCTGCGTAGCCGGCGCCGAGGACGACGATGCGGTGCTTCATGCTGGTGCTCCTGTCGGTTCGGTTGGTTCTCGGTGACTTGAGCGGAACAGCGCCCCGATTCCTGACAGGCGCCACGCGTGACGTGGGTCACATCTCTCTCGGGTGGTTCGGACGACCGCGATGGCGGCCCGGGTCGTCAGCGGGTGGACGGTGGCGAGTGGCGCAGGGCCCGTACGGGCGACCGCCGAGCGCCAGGGCACGCAAGTCCAGTGATCCTTGTGCGCCCGAGCGGCTGACTCCCGTAGCTCGCGCCGCGCCGACGGGGCTCTTCTGGCTCGCGCCGCGCCGACGGGGCTCTTCGCGCACCGGCCGCCAGGCTCCCCCGGACTCCGGGCACACGTGCTCGGAGAGCAGTCACTAACGGACGGGACATGGCCGCGACACGTGGCGGAAACGGGCCGTCCCTAATTTCTGTCAACCGACAGGAATTCGCAGGGACGACTTACCTCCGCGACAGGGGACCGCCATGACCGTGACCACCGATCCCGCACCGCCGACACCCCCTCCACCCGGCGGCGGGGACGCTCTCGCCCCGTTCGGCTATCCCCAGGAGCTGCGGAGGCGGATGGGCAGATACGCCTCCTTCGCCGCCGGGTTCTCCTTCATCTCCGTGCTGACCACCGTCTTCCAGTTCTTCTCCCTCGGCTACTCCTTCGGAGGGCCGCTCTTCTTCTGGACCTGGCCCGCGGTCCTCGTCGGACAGCTCCTCGTCGCCGCCTGCTTCGCCGAGCTCGCCGCCCGGCTGCCCATCGCCGGGGCGATCTACCAGTGGGCGAGCCGGCTCGGCAGCCCCGCCTTCGGCTGGTACGCGGGCTGGATCATGGTCACCGGACGGATCGTGGTGGTGGCGGCCGCCGCGCTCGCCCTCCAGATCGTCCTGCCCGCCGTCTGGCCCGGCTTCCAGATCGTCGGCGGCGACCCGTCGCCCACGACGACCAGCGGAGCCGTCAACGCCGCCCTCCTCGGCCTGGCCCTGCTGGCGCTCACCACCCTGCTCAACGTCCTGGACAACCGGGCGCTGTCGGCCGTCAACACGATCGGCGTCACCGCCGAGATCGCCGGTGTCGCGCTGATCGTCACCCTCCTGGCCACCCACGCGGAGCGCGATCCCGGGATCACCCTGCACACGGGCGGTCACGGCAGCCTGATCACGGCGCTTCTGGTGGGCTCGTTCACCGCCGCGTACGTCCTGATCGGTTTCGAGAGCGCGAGCGAGATGAGCGAGGAGACCGTCAACCCCCGGCGCACCGCGCCGCGTACGACGCTCACCGCGCTCACCACCTCCGGCGTCTGCGGCGGGCTGCTGCTCCTCGGCGGACTGCTCGCCGCTCCCAGCCTCACCGACGGGCGCCTCGCGACGGAGGGCCTGGGGTACGTGCTCACCAGCACCCTCGGCGACGGCCTCGGCAGGGTCCTGCTCGCCGACGTGGCCGTGGCGATCTGCGCGGCCACCCTCGCGATCCAGACCTCCGCGACCCGCATGCTCTTCTCCATGGCCCGTGACGGCGCCCTCCCCCGGTCGGCGGCGTTGGCGCGGGTGCCCCGGAGGACCGGAATGCCCGGCACGGCGGCGGTGGTGGTCGGTGTCGGCGCGGGACTGCTGCTCCTGCTCAACCTCGCCTCCCCGCAGGCCTTCCTCGCCATCGGCACCACCTGCATCGCCATGGTCTACCTGGCCTACGCCATGGTCACCGGTCCGATGCTGATCCGGCGGCTACGGGGCGAGTGGCGGCCGGACGACGGTGGGCGCGACGAACTCGGGCGTCCGCTGTTCTCCCTCGGCCGCTGGGGACTTCCGGTCAACGCGCTCGCGGTCGCCTACGGCCTCTTCATGACGGTCAACCTCGCCTGGCCGCGTGCCGAGGTGTACGACCCCGAGGGCGGCCACTGGTACTTCCGGTGGTTCACCGTCCTGGTCCTCGCGGCCACGGTCGCGTCGGGTGCGACGTACCGCTGGTACCGCGGCCGGGAGGGCTCCGAGGGGCGGCCGGACAGAACGAGACACGGAGGCCCCGCGGCGCCGGAGCCGGAGGCCGTACGCGCCTGAGGCGGGACGGCGTCCGGAAGCCGTGGGTCAGACCTGTGCCGCGAGGAGCTCCCGCCCCTCGCGGCGCAGTCGTGTCAGGGAGCGCTGCGGCACGCCGGCCACCCGCAGCGCGGCGTCGGCCGTCGCCGCCGCGAGGGCCGCGGGATCGCGGGCGGGGTCGGCGCGCCGGATGAGGATCACACTCTCGGTGAGACCGAAGAGAAGGTCGGCGCGGAGCGCCCGCTCCTCGGGGCCGAGGGCCGCACCGGGCTCCGTGGCTGCGAGCAACGACGCGTAGGAGTCCTTGAGTTCGGCCCTGAGCCGGTGGAAGACGGCGAAGCGCTCCGTCTGCACCTCGGGCAGCAGGTAGAGCGCGCCGAGGTTGTACGGACCTGCGCACAGCAGCGCCGCGTCGGAGTGGCACAGCGCCCACAGGCGCGCCTCCGCGGGCGCCTCCGCGCGGGAGACAAGCCGGGCCGCCACCTCCAGGGAGGGACGCACGGTCCCTTCCAGCAGCTCCGCGAGGATCGCTTCCTTGCCGTCGACGTAGTGGTAGAGGGACGCCTGCCGCAGCCCGGCGCGCTCGGCGATGGACCGGGTGGAGGTCGCGGTGTAGCCGCGGGTGGTGAACAACTCGGCTGCCACGGCGATGACTTCGTCGCGCGGCTCCGGGCCGCCGGCCGGGCGCTCCTGGGCCCGCGGGCGGCCGACTCTCCTGCTGGTGGGCGTGTTCGGCGTGCTCACTCCGTGATCCTCGCACAGCGCCCGCGGTTCCTCCGGACCGAGCGGCCGGGGTGAGTTTCCGGTAACCGACCGGAAACGCGCGGGCAATGGGAAGGAAGCGGCCGCTGCCTAATTTCTGTCGAGCGACAGAAATTAGATCCGAGATGAGCCCCGGACCGGAGGTCGAGCCATGGGGACACCCTCAGCGCCACCGTCAGCGACCGCGTCGACGCACGGCGCACGCCAGCACGCCCGTGCCCAGGACGGCACGACGGCCGACGCCATGCCGGTCGTTCCCGCGAGCGACTGGCCGGAGCCTCCCGAGGGCGTGGCCGCCGGGGACGTCGTGTGGGCCGGGACCGTGGCGGGCGGCGGCTACACCCACAAGGTCCTCGCCCGTGGTACCGAGCTGCGACTGACCGACCTCACGGGTGACGCCTGCGCGCACCTGCTGCTCCACAGCGCCGACCGCCCCTGGGAGCGGCTGAACACGGCCGACACGGTGAAGGTGCTCTGGAACGCCTACCTCGGCAAGGGACACCTGCTCCTCTCCGACCAGGGCCGGGTGCTCGCCTCCGTGACCGAGGACACCTCCGGTCGGCACGACGCCCTGACCGGCACGTCCACCCTCGCGCGCAACACCGCCCGGTACGGCGACGGTACTCCGCAGTCCGCCTCGCCGGCGGGGCGCGAGCTGTTCAAGCTGGCCGCCCTCAAGAACGGCCTCGCGCCGCGCGACCTCCCGCCGTCCGTCTCCTTCTTCCAGGGTGTACGGATCGCCGAGGACGGCACCACCGAGTTCATCGGATCGGCAGACGCCGGCGCGTCCGTCACGCTGCGCGCCGAACAGGACGTCACCGTCCTCCTCGCCAACGTTCCGCACCCGCTGGACCCGCGTCCGGAGTACACGTGCGGAAACCTCCGGGTGCTGGCGTACCGGTCCCGTCCGACCGCTCCGGGCGACGCCCTGTGGGACGCCGCCCCCGAAGGCCGCCGGGCCTTCCTCAACACCGTCGACCACCTCACCGCCCGGGGGCTCGCATGACCGTCACCGCCCTTCCCGGCCGCGTCGTCTCCGACGAGACCGTCCCCGCCCGCGCCGCATGGTCCGGGTTCGTCCGCCGGGGACAACTGCTGACCGTCACCGACCTGTACGGCAACCAGGCCGCCGACTTCCTCGTCTACGACGCGCACGACACCTCCGTGCGCTACAGCGCCCCCGACACCGTCCAGGCCCAGGGCAACGTCTTCCTGACCACCGGCTCGGTCCTGCTCTCCAACGAGCACACCCCGCTGATGACCGTCGTCGACGACACCTGCGGACGGCACGACACCCTCGGCGGCGCCTGTTCCAAGGAGTCCAACACCCTCCGCTACGGCCATCACACCTGGTCGCAGCACGCCTGCGTGGAGAACTTCCTCTCCGAGGGCGCCCGACACGGCCTCGGCAAGCGCGACCTGGTCTCCAACATCAACTGGTTCATGAACGTGCCGGTCGAGAAGGACGGCACGCTCGGCATCGTCGACGGCATCTCGGCGCCCGGCCTGAAGGTCGTGCTCCGCGCCGAGACCGACGTCCTCGCGCTGCTCTCCAACTGCCCCCAGATCAACAACCCCTGCAACGGATTCGACCCGACGGCCGTCCGGATGACGATCACCGACGCGGCCGGAAGCGAAGAGGACGGCACCCGATGACGTTCGACACCCTGCTGGTCGCCAACCGCGGCGAGATCGCGGCCCGCGTCATCCGCACCGCCCGGACACTCGGGCTACGGACCGTCGCGGTGTACTCCGACGCCGACCGCGGCACCGAGCACGTCCGGCTGGCCGACGAAGCCGTCCGGCTCGGCCCAGCGCCCGCCAAGGAGTCCTACCTCGACGCCGACCTGGTCCTGAAGGCCGCCAAGGACACCGGCGCGGGGGCCATTCACCCCGGGTACGGCTTCCTCTCGGAGGATGCCGACTTCGCACGCCGCTGCGCCGACGCCGGCATCGTCTTCGTCGGCCCCACCCCCGAACAGCTGGAGCTCTTCGGGGCCAAACACACCGCCCGGGCCGCCGCCGAGGCGGCGGGCGTCCCGCTCGCCCCCGGCACCGGCCTCCTCCCGGACGTGGCCGCGGCCCTCGCCGCCGCCGACGGGATCGGGTACCCGGTGATGCTCAAGGCGACCGGGGGCGGGGGCGGCATCGGCATGCGGGCCTGCCACGGCCCCGCCGAACTCGCCGACGCCTGGGACAGGGTGCAGCGGGTGGCCGCGGCCTCCTTCTCCTCCGCCGGGGTCTTCCTGGAACGCCTGGTGGAACGCGCCCGCCACGTCGAGGTGCAGGTCTTCGGCGACGGGCAGGGCAGGGTCGTCACCTTCGGCGACCGGGACTGCTCGCTCCAGCGCCGCAACCAGAAAGTCCTGGAGGAGGCCCCGGCACCCGGCCTCCCCGAGCACGTCCGGCGCCGGCTCGCCGAGGCCGCCCGCGACCTGTGCGCGTCGGTGGACTACCGCTCCGCCGGCACGGTCGAGTTCGTGTACGACGCCGCCCGCGAGGAGGCGTACTTCCTGGAGGTCAACACCCGCCTCCAGGTCGAGCACCCGGTCACCGAGGCGATCCACGGCGTCGACCTCGTCGCCTGGATGCTGCGCCTCGCCCAGGGCGACACCGCCGTCGTCACCGAGCCCCCGACGCCCCGGGGACACGCCGTCGAGGCCCGCCTCTACGCGGAGGACCCCTCCCGCGACCACCGCCCCAGCGCCGGCCTGCTGACCCGGGTCGCGTTCCCGGAGGACGTCCGCGTGGACGCCTGGGTGGAGACCGGCACCGAGGTCACCACCGCCTACGACCCGATGCTCGCCAAGGTCGTCGCGCACGGGGCCGACCGGGCCGAGGCGCTCGACCGGCTGGACGCGGCGCTCGCCGCGACCCGCGTCGACGGCATAGAGACCAACCTCGGCCTGGTGCGCGCGGCCCTCCAGGAGGCCGGCTTCCGCGCCGCCGGCCACTCCACCGCGACACTCGCCGGAGTCACCGATCCGACCCCGCGCGTCGAGGTCGTCGCGGCGGGCACCCTGACCACCGTGCAGGACTGGCCGGGACGCACCGGCTACTGGCAGGTCGGCGTCCCCCCGGGCGGACCGATGGACGACCTCTCCTTCCGGCTGGGCAACACCGCCCTCGGCAACGACGAGGGCGCCCCCGGCCTGGAGTGCACCCTCCAGGGCCCCTCCCTGCGGTTCACCCGTCGCACGACGGTCTGTGTCACCGGCGCCCCGGCCCGCGTGACGAGAGACGGCACCGCCGTGCCGCAGTGGGAACCGGTGACCGTCGACGCCGGACAGACCCTCGCCGTCGGCGCGCCCGCCGAGCACGGCCTGCGCACCTACGTCCTGTTCGCGGGCGGCCTCGACGTGCCGGAGTTCCTGGGCAGCGCCGCCACCTTCACCCTCGGCCGGTTCGGCGGGCACGGCGGCCGCGCCCTGCGCTCCGGTGACGTCCTGCACGGCGGCGAGGTCCGTACGGACACCCGCGTCGTCTCCCTCGACGAACGTCCGGCCTTCGGCTCCTCGTGGCAGGTCGGCGCCGTGGAGGGTCCGCACGCGGCACCCGAGTTCTTCACCGAGGACGACATACGCGACTTCTACGCCGCGGACTGGAAGGTCCACTTCAACTCGGCCCGCACCGGGGTCCGCCTCGTGGGCCCCAAGCCGCGCTGGGCCCGGACCGACGGCGGCGAGGCAGGGCTGCACCCGTCCAACATCCACGACACGCCGTACTCCGTCGGCGCTGTCGACTACACCGGCGACATGCCGGTCCTCCTGGGTCCCGACGGGCCCTCGCTCGGCGGCTTCGTCTGCCCGGCGACCGTCGTCACCGGGCAGCGCTGGAAGCTGGGCCAGCTCCGGCCCGGCGACAGCGTCCGCTTCGTGCCGGTGACCGCCGGGGCGGCCGCCGCACTGCGCCGCGCACCGGCCGCCGAGCCGCGCGCCGACCGCCCGCCGCTCGTCGACGGGGGCGTCCTCGCCCGCCTGGAGGAGACCGGCGACCGGCCGTCGGTCACGTACCGGCGCAGCGGCGACGACAACCTCCTCGTCGAGTACGGGCCGATGCAGCTGGACCTGGCGCTCCGCATGCGCGTGCACGCGCTCGCGGAGGCGCTGGCCGCCCGCGGGCTCCCCGGCGTCCTCGACCTCACACCGGGCATCCGCTCGCTCCAGATCCAGACCGACCCGGACGTGCTGCCCCAGCGCGACCTGCTCGACGCCGTCCTGCGCGTGGAGGAGGAACTGCCGCCCACCGACGACCTGGTGGTGCCCAGCCGGATCGTGCACCTGCCGCTGTCCTGGGACGACCCGGCGACCCGCGAGGCCATCGACCGCTACGTCGCGGGCGTGCGCGACGACGCCCCCTGGTGCCCGTCGAACATCGAGTTCATCCGTCGGGTCAACGGCCTGGGCACGGCCGACGACGTGTACCGCACGGTCTTCGACGCCGAGTACCTTGTCCTCGGCCTCGGCGACGTCTACCTCGGCGCCCCCGTCGCCACTCCGCTGGACCCCCGGCACCGCCTCGTCACCACCAAGTACAACCCGGCCCGCACCTGGACGGCCGAGAACTCGGTCGGCATCGGCGGCGCCTACCTGTGCGTCTACGGCATGGAGGGCCCAGGCGGCTACCAGTTCGTCGGCCGCACGACCCAGGTGTGGTCGCCCTGGCGGCAGCGCGGCGCCTTCGAACCGGGGAAGCCCTGGCTCATGCGCTTCTTCGACCGGATCAAGTGGTACCCGGTCGGGGCCGAGGAGCTCCTGGAACTGCGCGCCGACATCGTCTCGGGCCGGTTCGTCCCGAGGACCGAGGAAGGCACGTTCTCACTCGCCGCGTATCAGGACTTCCTTCGGGCGAATGCCGCGTCGATCGCCGCCTTCCGGGCCCGGCAGAGCGCGGCCTTCGGGGCCGAGCGCGACGCCTGGGAGGCGGCCGGCGAGTTCGCCCGCGCCGAGGCGGCGGCCGAGACCGTCCCGCCGGTCACCGACATCGAGGTGCCCGAGGGCGGCCGACTCGTCGAGGCCGACTTCACCGCCTGCGTCTGGCAGGTCAACGTCGAGGTCGGCGACCGGGTCTCGGCGGGTCAGCAGCTGGTCGCCCTGGAGGCGATGAAGATGGAGTCACCCGTGACGGCCCCCGCCGAAGGCGTCGTCGCGGAGATCCTGATCAGGCCGGGAAGCCAGGTCGAGGCGGGAACCGCCCTCGTCGTCCTCGCTCCCGTCGAGACCGCGGAGGCGACCGTATGAGCACCGCGCTGGAACGGGTGCGCGCCGCGTACGCCCGCATCGCCCGGGTGGACCGGCCCGAGGTGTGGATCGACCTCCGTCCACGGGAGGACACGGAGGCCGAGGCCGCCGCGATCGACGCACGGACCGCCGCCGGCGAACGGCTGCCCCTGGCCGGAACGGTCTTCGCCGTCAAGGGGAACATCGACGTCGCCGGGCTCCCGACCACCGCCGGCTGCCCCTCGTACGCGTACCGGCCCGAGGCCGACGCTCCGGCGGTGGCGCGCCTGAGGGAGGCCGGATCCGTGGTCCTCGGCACGACCAACCTGGACCAGTTCGCGACCGGTCTGGTCGGCACGCGCAGTCCGTACGGAGCGGTCCGGAACGCGGTCGACCCGGCGTACGTCTCCGGCGGCTCCTCGTCCGGCTCGGCGGTCGCGGTCGCCCTGGGCCTCGTGGACCTCGCCCTCGGCACGGACACCGCGGGTTCCGGCCGGGTGCCTGCCGCCTTCAACGGCGTCGTCGGCATCAAGCCCACCCCCGGCCTCGTCCCCACCGAAGGCGTCGTCCCGGCATGCGCGTCGCTCGACTGCGTGACGGTCTTCGCCCGCACGCTCACGGAGGCCGAGCAGGTGCTGTCCGTCATGGCGGCACCGGCGGGACGCGCGCTCCCGCCTCTGGACCAGCGCCGCCCCGGCCCGTGGCGGATCGCGGTCCCCGGCACCGCGCGGCTCGGCGAGCTGGACGAGGGGTGGGCGGAGGCGTTCGGAGCGGCGGCGGCCCGACTCGCCGACGCGGGCGGCGAGTTCCTGCCCGTGGACCTCGAACCCTTCACCGAGGCGGCTGCCATGCTGTACGCGGGGGCGTTCGTCGCCGAGCGGTACAGGGCCGTCGGCGCGTTCGTCGAGAAGCACGCCGGCGCACCGGACCTCGACCCGACGGTGGCCGGGATCATCTCCGGGGCGCGCGACATCCCGGCCCACCGCCTCTACGCGGACCGGGAGAGGCTGGCCGCCCTCCGCACCCGGGCCCTGGCCTCCCTCGGCGACGCGGACGCGCTGCTCCTGCCGACCGCGCCGGGGCACCCGACTCTCGCCGAGGTCGCGGCCGACCCCCTGGGCACGAACGCGCGGCTCGGCCGGTTCACCAACTCCACCAACCTGTTCGGCCTGGCGGCGGTCGCCGTCCCGGCGGGCGAGGTGGCCGGGCGTCCCTTCGGCGTCATGCTGATCGGCCCGGCCCACACCGACGAACGCCTCGCGCGGATCGCCCGCCTACTCACCTCCCCTCCCCTGCATCTCGCGGTGGTCGGCGCGCACCTGTCCGGGCAGCCGCTGAACGGGCAACTGCTCGCCCTCGGCGGCCGGTTCGTCCGTACGACCACGACGGCGCCCGTCTACCGGCTGTACGCACTGGACACGACACCCCCGAAACCCGGTCTGGTCCGGGCCCGCGAAGGCGGTGCGGCGATCGAGGCCGAGGTGTGGCGGCTCCCCGCCGAAGGGCTGGGCGCGCTGGTGGCCGCCCTCCCCCGCCCGATGGCCCTCGGCAGCGTGGAACTCGCGGACGGCAGCTCCGTACCCGGCTTCCTCTGCGAACCCGAGGCCCTCGACGGCGCCCGCGAGATCACCGCGTACGGCGGCTGGCGCGTGGCCCTGCCCACGCTCGCTGGCCCTGACGCGCCCTCATGATCTCGCCGCCCGGACCGGCCGGTGCCGGCGACGGACGAACAACCCGCTGTTCCTCGAAGGCGGAGATCAGGCTGCTGCCCGGAGGCCGACGTCGAGGGTCCGGGCGGCTTCGGTGATGCTGCCCGGCATCAGGTGCCGGTAGGTGCGGTAGGTCTCCTCGATGGACTTGTGGCCCATCCATTCCTCGACGTCGGTGATGCCGTGCTTCTCCTCGTACCGCTCGATCGCCTCCCGCACCGACCGGGGTACGGGGGCACCTCCCGGAACTCCCCCGCTTTGCGGTGCTTCGGCTTTCGTCTTCAGGACCCGGAAGGCTTCCTGCCTGGGCCTTCACGCCGTCACCGACGCCTGTACGGGCAATCCCTCGGGAACGCCCGCCGACTCATGCCGACCGGAGGCTGACGTGCCTGATGACCCATCAGGGCATACGGGAGACCACTCCGCACACGGATGACGTGCGCCCACCCACCACCGACCAGGACCGGATGAGGTCATGGACGGTCGGGCGACCTGGTCTGACACACCGGCAGTGCACATGGGAAGGGCCCCACCCCGGGTGGACCGGGGTGGGGCCTTCCTGGTGCGCTGCTCGTTCAGGCTACTCCTGGACAGTGCGGCGACGCCGCGTCCACCACACCAGGGCCGCGCCGGTGGCGGCGATCGCCGCGGCGATGCCGGAGATCAGGCCGATCGGGGTGTCCGATCCGGTGTCGGCGAGGCCGCCGTCCGGGTCCGGTCGGTTCGCCGGAGGCGTTGCGCCCCCGCTGCCGCCGGTGTCGCCGTTGCCGGGCTTGGTCGGGTCCGGGCCCGGCGACGTGGGCGGGTCGGTCGACGTCGGCTTTGGCGTCGGCGTCGGGTCGGTCGGCGTCGGCGTCGGCGTCGGCGTCGGGTCGGGCTTCCCGTCGTCTGTCAGGCCGGCGCCATTGCCGCCCAGGAACGCGGTGTCGCTGTCGCGGGCGGACGTCTCCGTGCGGACGGAGTCCTTCGTCGTGCGGGGCAGTTCGCGGTGCTGGGCGGTGAACTCGACGCCGGTGATGTTCCGCTTGGGGGCCTTGGCGAAGTCGATGCCTCCGACGAAGAACGTGTAGATCCGGCCGTCGCCGAGGGGCCATTCGTAGGTGAAGTCGCCCTCGGTGAAGGACTTCACCATCTCCTTCCACACGGTCCGCTTGTCCCAGTCGGCGTTCTCACCGCGCAGCGGCCACCGCTTCAGGTTGTTGCTGTTGATGATGGAGCGGAAGTCGGTGGCCTTCTTCGCGTCCTGCTGGCGGATCCACTCGGCCGCGACGCGGGACTTGTAGACGCGGCGCAGGTCGGCGTACTTGGGCTCGGTGTTGATCTGCTTCTCGACGTGAGGGACGAGGTACTGGGAGATCAGCCGGTGGCTGCGCTCCTTCTCCTCCTTGCTGAGCTTCTTCGAGCAGTCCTCTCCCTGTACGGGGGTGTCGAAGTCCATCGCCGCGTGGTTGACCTCCAGCGGGGCGTCGAGGATGTAGATCCCGCCGTCCTGCTCGCGGACCTTCGCCCGGCCGGGAACGATCCAGTTGCGCCCCGATCCCCAGCACGGCACCCCGTCGACCTTGGGGGTGGCGTCCATGAACTCCTTGCCCGGGGACTTCTTGGGGTCCATGGCGCGGGAGAAGTCCCGCTTCATCTCCATGTCGGCTACGAGGAGGACACGGCCGGCGTCGGTTTCACCGAACGCCTTGTCCATGATGGTGTCGGGCTGGTCGGGGTTGAGGTTCACCCACTGCCGGTCCGGGGTGAGCGCCAGCCACGTGAACAGGGCATCGGAGGCCAGTTCGAGCTTCGCCTGTCCGCCCCAGCCCGGGTTGTCGTCCTCATCGGGCATGAGGTCGGCCTTCATGGAGTAGTCCAGGGCCTTGCCCTTGACCGGGTTGCCGACGTACTGGAGCTCCAGGGTGGAGAAGTCCACCCCGCCCGGGCCCCGGCCGAGCGCGGACCGGGCGTTGTCCGCCAGGTACTGGTTCTGCAACTGCCGGGCCTGGGCCGGGTTCTGTCCCGACCCGTAGGCCACCGAGGCGCCCGGGCCCTGGGTGCCGCGGTTCGGCAGCGGGTTGAACACGTTGTACGTCTTCGTGTACTTCGTCTGCGGCCACAGGCCCTTCGCGGTCGCCCGGCGCTCCGCGATCCGGATCGGGTTGTTCCCCGTCCCCCGCTCCGCCCGCAGCTTGTCGTTCTCGGCCTTGTAGTCGCGGAGGGTGGCCCCGTTCGGCTTCTCCGACGTGAACATCGTCAGGCGGTGCCGGGTGAAGTCGTGCTTCGCGTCCTTGTGCCGCAGGATGATCCTGTCGGCTCGGAGCTGGGCCGGCTTGCGCTTCCCGTCGGACTTGAACTCCCCCAGCTCACCGGTGCGCTGGTTGTAGGAGTCGTACCGCCGGGAGGCGATCTTCTTGCCGTCCCTGTCGAAGATCTCGATCGTGACCTCGCACAGCCAGTCGGGGCCGACCATGTTGAAGTCCTGAACCGCCTTGACCTCGAACACGCCCCCCTTCTGCTTGCTGACCTGCGCGCTGATCAGGTTGACCTTCCAGCTGCCGAACGGCTTGGGGTTGTTCGACTCGTTCCGGTGCCGCTGATAGCGGGAGTAGATCGCCCTGCGCATGTCCTCCGGGTCCTTGGAGGCCGCATACGCCTTGTCCCACTTGTCGATGTCCGCGCGGCTGCCGGTGACCTGCCCCAGCTCGGCCGCAGTGGGCGCGGGAACGTTCTCGAAGCCCTTGAACGCGTTGTTGTAGTAGTACTCCTCGTCCGGCCCGGACTTCGTCCATTGGTGCTGACCCGTCGGTGCACCCGAGTTGTTCGGCGTACGCGGGACGGTCCTCTTCAGGTGCATCTGATCGCACCGCTTGCCGCCGGTGATCTTCGCGTAGTCCCCGGGCGCGGCCGACGCCACGGACGGCAGGCCGACCAGCAGCACCGCCGCCGAGGAGACGACCGCCAGCGCGGCAGATAGGCGCCCTTTCAGGCGCTGTCGTATAGGTGTACTCACGTAGTGTCCCTGGTCGTGGGGGCCTCGGGACTCAAGACTGCGAGGGCAGGCCGGACAAGGGGCCCCGTATCGTGCCCGCTCCTGCCGACCCACCACACTAGAGGCCGTCAACTCAGCACGTACAAGGCGTTGTTGACGTGGCGTGTGATGACTCCGCGAAGATCCTGCGTGGGTGACGGCGCGGTTCGGTAGGTTCTGGCCATGACCACACCCCACTCCGACTACGACTCCACCCGCCACCCCGACCTCCTGGTCTGGCTCACCGAACGCGAGGCCGCCTTCGAACAATGGGCCCGGGAAGCCGGCGGCGTCGACCGGTTCGACTTCTCCGACGCCTCCCTCGATGCCTTGGAAGACCTCGTCAAGGAGTCGTTCACCGAGTCGGAGGAGATCACCGCACAGCGCCGCTCCCCCTTCGTCCAGGGTGCCGTGTGGTACATCGGCGAGACCCTGCGCCGACGGCGCGAAGGCTGGGTATGGAAGTTCGAACCGGACGTCACCTTCGGCCTGCTCCCGGCGTTCTATCCGGCGGTCCCGGACCCCGCATACCTGGACACCCCCTGCGTCGGCGCACCCGACGCCAAGCCCGGCGAGCACTGGTACCCCCTGAACACGCTGCGCCGACTCCTCGTCACCGAAGACGAGTTCGACAACCCGATCGACGAACGGCTCGTCGGCATGGTCGAAGGCTGGTACGACGAGGACGACGACGAGTGACCGGCGCGCGCGGCGCGGGCGCCAGGCCATGTGTCGGTGAAGCGCTCACCCCTGGGCTCCGTGATCACCGTCAATTCGGGGGGCCTGCGGCGGTTCCACGCCTCCGCGTGCCCGCGGAGGCGACCCGCGTCCTCGCAGGGGACTCGGGGCGGCCCGGTCGATCAGCCTCTCCTCGATGTGGCCGCCCGCGCCGAGAAGACCGGTCTGCTCGAACGAGTGCGCCCGCATGAGACGGGGCAGTTCGCGCCGGGAGAGCAGGTCCACCGCGAGGGGGAAGAACGGCCGGCCGGCCTGGGCGAGCCTCAGCCAGGGCGGGGCGTACACGGAGGCGGAGCGCCGTTCCACTCCCCGCACGAGCCAGGACGCCACCCGGTCCACCGGATACACGCGGCGGGCGGGTCCGGGCATGTGCCCGCGCAGTTCGCGCAGCACCGGCTGGCGGTCGACGTCGCGGACCATGTCGGTGTCGGTCCAGTGCAGGTACGCCACGCCCACGCCGACGCCCTGGTGCGCCACCTCGGCCCGCAGGGAGCGGGCGAAGGCCTCGGCGCCCGCCTTCGAGGCGCAGTACGCGCTCATCATCGGGGCCGCGCCGAACGCGGCGGTGGAAGCGACCTGGAGGAAGTAGCCGCCGCTGGAACGCAGACCGGGCAGGAAGGCGCGCGCGGTGATCGCGCTGCCCACGAGGTTGACCTCCACGACGCGGCGCCAGGTCTCGGGGTCGGAGGTCTCGAACGGCCCGCCCTCGGCGACGCCCGCGTTGGCGACGACGACGGACGGGGCGCCGAGGACCCGGGTCACCTCCCCGGCGGCCCGCTCCATCGCCGCGTCGTCGGTCACGTCGACCTCGACGGCGTGGCTCTCCGTGCCGAGCGTCTCGGTCAGGGCGGCGAGCGTGGCGTGCTCCCGCCCGAGCAGCGCCACGCGCATCCCGCGCCCGGCGAGCCGGTGGGCCAGTCCGGCGCCCAGCCCGCGGGCCGCGCCCGTGACTACGGCGATACGTCCTTCAAGTTCCCAGGAGCGCGGCATGAGGGCCTCCGGTTCTTCGGCGGGATCGAGGGACTCGTGTCCAGTTCGGCCGCCGAGTGGGCGACGGATGCGGCGGGGCGCTGCGAACCGGGCACCGATGCATCCGGCGGGCGTGCTCGGGCCGAAGAAGAAAGGACGGGGCGTGCGGGGCCGGCCGGTCGTCGGGCCTGCCCGGACGTCGTCGGGGAGTGCCCGACGGCCTCGGGCACCGCCCGGACGTCGTCGAGCACGGCCCGGAGAGGACGGATGAGGCATGACGGACACGCACTGGCTCTTCGGGGACCAGCTGGGGCCTGCCTTCCTGGCGCCGGGCGAGGAGGGGCCCGCCCGTGACGCCCCCGTGGTGATGATCGAAGCTCGCTCCGTCTTCCGCCGCCGACGTTTCCACGGGGCGAAGGCGCGCCTCGTCCTGTCGGCCATACGGCACCGCGCCGCCGAGCTCGGCGACCGGGTGACGTACGTGCGGGCGGACACCTACCGGGAAGGGCTGCGGCGTGCCGTCGGCCGCGGCCGGGTGACGGTGCACCACCCCACCTCCCGGGCGGCGCTGCGTCTGGTCCGTTCGCTCGGCGACGTCACGGTGCTGCCGCCGCGCGGGTTCCTCGTCGCTCCGGACGAGTTCGCGGCCTGGGCGAAGGAGCGGCGCGCGCTCCGCATGGAGGACTTCTACCGGCGGGTCCGCCGCGACCACGACCTCCTGATGGAGGGGGACGGCCCGGCCGGAGGGCTGTGGAACCTCGACCGCGAGAACCGCGAGCCCCCGCCGCGGGGAGCCCGCTCGCTGGACGCGCCCGCGCCGTACCGGCCCCGGGAGGACGGCATCGACGAGGAGGTCCGCCACGACCTGGACCGCTGGGAACGGGACGGGGACGTCTCCTTCGTCGGCCGGGACGGTCCCCGTGCGTTCCCGGCGGACCGACGGCAGGCGCTCGCCGCGCTGCGGCGCTTCCTGGACCACCGGCTCACCGGGTTCGGCGCGTACGAGGACGCGATGCCGGCCGGCGACGGCGTGATGAGCCACGGTCTGCTGTCGACCTCCCTGAACCTGGGACTCCTCGACCCGGCGGAGTGCGTGGAGGGTGCGGAGTCCGTTTGGCGGGCGGGCGGGGCGCCGCTCCGGTCCGTGGAGGGCTTCGTCCGGCAGATCGCCGGCTGGCGCGAGTACGTCCGGCACCTCTACTGGCACTTCGGTGAGGAGTACCGGACGAGCAACCTCCTCGGGCACACCGGGGCGGTCCCCGGCTGGTGGGAGGAGCTGGACGCGGACGCCGTGTCGGCCCGGTGCCTGGCGACGGCCCTGCGCGAGGTCAGGGACACGGGCTGGACCCATCACATCCCGCGCCTGATGGTCCTCGGCAGCTACGCGCTCCAGCGCGGCTGGGACCCGGCCGCCGTGACCGACTGGTTCCACCGCAGCTTCGCCGACGGCTACGACTGGGTGATGCTGCCCAACGTCGTCGGCATGTCCCAGTACGCCGACGGCGGCCGGATGACGAGCAAGCCGCACACCTCCGGCGGCGCCTACATCGACCGCATGAGCGACCTGTGCGGGCCGTGCCGCTACCGCCCCGGCCGGCGGGTCGGCGAGGAAGCCTGCCCCTTCACGGCCGGCTACTGGGGCCTTCCTCCACCGGCACCGCGACCGGCTCGGCCGGAACCCCCGCACGTCCCGGCCGGTGGCGGGACTGGACCGGCTGCGGGACCTGCCCGCCCTCCTGGAACAGGAGCGGAAGCGGGGCGCCGGCCCGCCCTGAGGGCCCCGCGCCGCTCGCCCGCCCCGCCGAGGGGCGCGCGGCCGGCCACGGCACCAGGGCGGGGGCGACCTCGCGGACGTGGAGAGAGGACGGCATGAAGAGGACGACGGACGACACACGGTACGACGCGGTGGTCGTCGGAGCGGGGGCCGCCGGCCTCGCCTGCGCCGCCGACCTGTGCGCGGCAGGCCTGCGGGTGCTGCTGCTGGAGGCAGGTGACGCGGTGGGCGGCCGGATGCGCACCGACCGGGTGGCGGGCTTCACCCTGGACCGCGGCTTCCAGGTCTTCAACACCTCGTATCCGCAGGTGAAACGGCGGGTGCGGCTGAGGCCCCTGAGGCTGCGGCCGTTCACGCCGGGGGTGCTCGTGCACACCGAGCGCGGGCCGCGCCGGTTCACGGATCCGAGCCGCCGCCCGCGTGAGGCCCGGGACCTGCTGCCGGGGCGGCTGGCGTCGGGCCGCGACCTTCTCGCGCTCTCCCTCCTGTCGGCGCGGGACGCGCTGGCGCCGGCGTCCGTGCTGCGGCGCGGCGCCGACGGGACCACGCGCGAGGCGCTGGCCGCGGCGGGCGTGTCACCGCGGCTCGTGGAGACGTTCTTCCGGCCGTTCCTCTCCGGCGTGTTCCTGGAGGACCGGCTGGAGACCTCGGCGCGCTTCTTCCATCTGGTGTGGCGGAGCATGCTGCGCGGCACCCTGTGCCTCCCGGCCGAGGGGATCGGCGCCGTGCCCGCCCAGCTCGCCTCGTGCCTGCCGCCGGACGTGCCGCGCACCGGAACCGTGGTGTCCGCGCTGGGGCCGGACGGCGTGGTCCTCGCGGACGGGCGCGAGGTGCGCTCCCGAGCGGTCGTCGTCGCCACCGGGCAGCGGGTCGCGGCGGAGCTGCTGCCGGGACTTCCCGTCCCGGACGGCCGGACCGTGACCACGCTGTACCACGCGGCCGACCGGCCTCCCCTGGACGAGCCCGTGCTGGTCGTCGACTCCGCGCGCAGGTTCCTCAACACCTGTGTCCTCACCGCCGTCCAGCCGGGGTTCGCCGCCGACGGCCGGGCGCTGGTGTCCACGTCGGTGCTCGGCTCCCCCGGACCGTCGGACACGGCGGCGGTGCTCGCGGCACTGGGGGAGGTGTACGGCGCGGACACGGGCGGCTGGGAGCCCGTCCACCGCGTCACGGTCCCGGACGCGCTGCCGGCGATGCCGGGCCCGACGCCGCTCTCCCGGTCCGTGCGGTGGGCACCCGGTCGCTACGTGTGCGGGGACCATCGGGCGACCGGTTCGGTCCAGGGCGCGCTGGCCTCGGGCGCGCGGGCGGCTCGCGCGGTCCTGGACGACCTGCGGGCGGGCGCGGCCTGACAAGCCCGGGGGGGCAGCCGTGCTCCTCCGTCGTGGTGGCGCGACAAGGAAGACGGCGACGCCGGCCATGGTGCCGTAGCCCCGGTGGTACGAGGCGAACTCGCACCGACCCTCGGCCGGTCCTACGCCGGAGTCCGCCGTCGCGGCTGTCATGGCGCGGTACGGGCCGGGCGCCGGCGCTGCCACCAGCGGGGGCGGGGGCGGGGGTGCACGGCCCGGCCCAGCCGTCGGCCGATGGTCACGTAGCCGAGCAGCGCTCCCGTCGTATTGAGGAGGACGTCGTCGATGTCGAAGGCGCGGCCCGTGACGAGCGCACCCTGCACCAGCTCCACGAGCAGCATGGTGGCCGCGGTGAGGAGCGCGACGCGGAGGAAGCCGCGGGCCTTGCGGGACAGCAGCGGCAGCAGGATCCCGAAGGGGACGCCGAGGAGGATGTTGCCGCCGAGCTGCTTGACGGTGTCCACGAACTGGGGCCGGCCGAGGTAGGACTCGATCGAGCGCCCGGGCGTCAGGTTGCTGTGGGTGAGGGGCACGGAGGCCGGCGAGGCCTCCAGCGTCAGCCGGGCGAGGACCACGGCGAACGCCACCATGCCCGCGAGGGCGGTGAGCGCGACGAACGCCCGCACGAGCCGGCCCGGGCCGCGCCGGACCGGGACCGCGGGCCGGGGCGCCGCGGCGTCCGGCTCCTTCCGTTCCGGGCTCCCGCCGGCCGGCGCCACGCCGCCCGCACCCCGCGCGTCTCCCCCGTCGCCACCGCCCCCTCCGGCGGGCGCACCGCCCCGGCGCTTCGACGATCTCCGACCGAACATGAGCCGTCTCCTTCCCTCGGTGTCCTGGAGCGAATGGATCCCGCGTACCCCCGCCGGGAGACCGCATGCCCTGCGGTCCCCTGGGGCGCTCACCTCCGCACCACCCTCCCCTCTCACCCCAATGGGGTCCGATTCGAAGGGAGTTGTGTGTGGGAGCGGCGGACTCGGGCATCCGGCCCGCATGGGAGAAGAGACCGAGAACCGACCCGCGCCGGCCCGCCGTTCGTGGATGCGCCCGGGAGGGAGGTGGCGCCTCGCCGCCGCCGTCCTGCTCGTGCTCGCCGTCGCCCTCATGCTGATCGGCCAGTTCCTCCGGATCCCCGGCCTGGACGTCTTCGGGACGGACGTGAAGGACCGCTCCGGCCCCGCCGTCCTGCAGTCCGTCCAGGACCTGAGCCGGTACGAGGGGGCGGCGGGGACCTACCAGGTGGTGGTCGACCTGGAGCACGACGCACGGTTCCTGCCGGACGCGATCCGCGGCACCCGCACCCTGTACGTGGCGAGCGGCAGTGTCGCCTCCTACGTCGAGTTCGGCGGCCTCGAGGACGACGCCGTGACTGTCGACGCCGACCGGACCGAGGCCACCCTCCGGCTGCCGCACGCCCGGCTGGCCGCCCCGGCTCTCGATCCGGAGCGGTCGTACGCCGTGTCGAAGCAGCGCGGTCTGCTCGACCGGATCGGCGACGTCTTCTCGGACAATCCCGCGAGCGAGCAGGCCGTCCACGTCCTCGCCGCCCGGCGCATCGGCGACGCGGCCCGCGAGTCCGACCTGACGTCCCGGGCGGAACGGAACACCGCCGCGATGCTGCGGGAACTGCTGCGGGGACTGGGCTTCGAGCGGGTGACCGTGACCTTCGTCTGAGCCGGATCCGCCGGGCCGGAGCGCGTTCCGCGGGGCGGGCGCCCCCCGACCCCGACCGCGCCGTCCGGGTGATGTGTCGGCTGTCGGGCTCGTGACGGTCCGCCGACGGGGCAAGGGGCCCCTATGAGCACTCACGACGACGACCGGGACGGCCCCGGTCCCGCCGCCCCGGACGCCATCACGGTCGAGGCCCTCGGTTCACTGTCCAAGGCCCTGGAGACCGTGGAGCGCGCCCGGGGCCATCTGTACGGCTTCCACCAGCTGACCGGCACCGCGGACTTCGAGCTCGACCGGGCGGTCGGGCTCCTGCGGAAGGCGGGGCACCACGCCTGGGCGAACCGGGTGGAGACGGAGATCCTGGGGCGCGACGTCATGCCGGGCCACTGGACGTACGAGATCGTCGACGCCTACAACGCGACCTACTACGAGCCGTTCCGGGAACTGGAGCGCGCCGCTGTCTCGGCCCTGGCCGACGGCCACGAGCACCGCTTCGAGGCCCGGCTCCAGAGGGAGCGCCGCACTCCCGGCCACCCCGACCACGCCCCGGCCGAGGGAGCCGGCACGTGAGCGACGCCGACGACCTGCCGGCCGGGCTGAGGGTGGACACCAGCCGGCCGGAGCAGCCCGTCCTGATGGACGCGCAGAGGGGACCCATCCGGACCTGGCATGAGCACTACCCCTACGACCGGAAGATCCGCCGACGGGAGTACGAAGGACCAAGCGGGTCCTGCAGATCGAGCTGCTCACGCTGCAGCGCTGGGTCGAGGAGACGGGAGCCCGGCTGGTCGTGCTCCGCGAGGGGCGGGACACCGCGGGCAAGGGCGGCACGATCCAGCGCGGGCTTCTGCACGGAGGAGCATGCGCTCTTCCTCCGGCAGTGCCCGGCCTTCGAGTCGATGCCGGTCGAGGACGGCATCATCCTGGTCAAGTTCTGGTTCTCGCTCTCCCGCGCGGAGCAGCGCAACCGGTTCGCGATCCGGCAGGTGGACCCCGTCCGCCAGGGGAAGCCGTCGGCGACGGATCCGGCCTCGCTGGACCTGTGGGACTCGTACACCGCCGCGAAGATCGAGATGTTCCGCGCGACCGATACCGCCGACGCTCCGTGGACGGTCGTGAAGGGCAACGACCAGCGCCTGATCGTGGGCGCCGCCGACTCGGTGCTGAGCGCCTGAGCACACGGCCGGGCCCGGCACTCTCCGACGGAGGTGCCGGGCTCGGTCAGGCCATGGGCGGGCGCGCGCCGCGGAGGCCGCCTACCAGCGGTACCAGCGGCCCGCGCCGCCCTTCGGCCGGGCCACGAAGCCCAGCAGCCACAGGACGAGGACGAGGACAGCGATCCACCAGAGCGCCTTGACGGCGAAGCCGGCGCCGAAGAGGAGCAGGACGAGCAGCAGTACGAGAAGCAGGGGGACCATGCGGATCGACCTCCCAAGGAAGGTGGACGGAAGGCAAGAGGACGGCCGGACGGCGCACACACACGCACCGGCCGCCTGCGGAGGTGGGCAGCGCCGCGCGCTCAGCCGCGGCGTTCGAAGAGCAGGGCCACCGGGCCGAGGTCACGCCGCGCGGCCCGGCGCCCGGCCCGGCGTCCCCACCCGTACACGAGGGCGAGCGCGGCCGCCGTGCCGGCGGCGGCACCGGCCGTCACGGTCCGGTGCGCACGCGCGGCGGCCCACAGCTCGCTCCCGGCGCCGCGGGCCACGTACCCGGCCGCGCGGGCCTTCTCGGCGAACGGCGCGGGCAGGAAGCTCAGTTCCCCGAGAGCGGCCGGCTCGTACCCCTCGTCCACATCCGGGTCGTCCACGTCGGGGTCGTCCACCCGCGTCAGGTCGGGGTGGTCCGGGACGGCGTAGGGGCCGCCGGTCCAGGGGAACTGGTTCCGTTCGCTGTTCTCCGAAGCACTCATGGACATCGTCTCGCCGGACTCCCGCATGCTAAACATCGTGGACTCGTTCCCGCCGGTCCCGCCGGTCCCGCCCGGCCCGTTCCCCTCGCGCGCGCTTGACGGCGCCCGTCCGGGACAGACGGACTTCCATGTGACGTCACTGCTCGTGGTCTGTCCCGTCCTCACCGCGCTCGCCACCGGCCTCGCGGGCATCCTGCTCTCCCGTGGTGGTGAGGAGCGGACCCGCACCGCGCGGGCGACTCGGCGAGTCGCGAGGCGGTGCGGGGCTTGCGCCGGGTCTCGGGGCACGGCACCGACGTGCTGCGCCCTGGAGCGGGGCCGGCACGGCGGAAGCCCCCGGTCGAGCGTGGGGGCTTCCGTCCGGCGCGGCACGGTGCGGAGTCAGGCCCGCGACGTACCGGCCGTTCGCGGGGGCGCGTGATGCCGCCACCGTCCGCGACGGGCGCTACCGCCGTCGCCGGGCGGCAGCCCGCGGTCACCGGCAGCGGGACAGCGGCCCGCCCGTTCAGCGCCTCCTGCCCCTCCTGCCCGTCCCGTCCGCGCGGCGCGTCGTGGGTCACGGCGGGAGCGTACGGACGACGCTCCCCGTTCCGGCCCGAGGCACTGGGGTCCTCGGACGGGACTGGAGGGGTGGGCGAGGCGGCGAGGCCGGGTCGGTCCCACTGGCGTGGCGCACGGCGCCACACGCACGAGGGCGCGGGCCGAGTTCGACATGAGCGCCTCCCGGGCGGGTTCCGCGGGCCGACTGTCCGTCACCCTGCTTCCGGTGCCTACCGGTTCGGTGCCCCGCCGACCGGGATCCATGCCACCCGGTCCGGTTCCGCCCGGGGCGGGCCCGGGCAGCTGACCTGCCGCCCGGGGAACCGGCAGCGCCGCTCCCCGGGCGTCCGGAGACGGCCGGCGGTCGTCCGATCCACGGTCGACCCGGCGGGTACCGGGCGCGCGGTGTCGTCCGCGCCGCGATATCCGGTGGCGCCGCCTCCCGTCGGCATGGCACGCTTCCCGCACACCGAAGGGGTGTAGCTCAGCTGGCCAGAGCGCCGGTCTCCAAAACCGGATGCCGCAGGTTCGACTCCTGTCACCCCTGCCAAGGGCCGCGCAGGCGCCGGGCCTCAGACGGATCCGCGCCGGCCGCCTGTCTGCGGCCTGCCGCGCTCCTCGACGAACGAACGTGACGACGCCCGCCCGGCGGGCATCGCCCTCGACCGGCTCCTCCACCTGAACGGCGCGACACCTTTCCCTCGGACGAGGGGGGCGTCTCACCGTCGGGGACGTGCTGCTGCGCTGTGTGTACCGGGGTGGACCGGCGGCCCGTCAGAGGCCACCCATGCCTCCCCGGAAGGGCCAGTACGTGTGGTAGTACTGGCCGATCTCCTCGCGGTACTGGCGGTCCGCGAGGTGCTTGTCGGAGACGAACTCGGGCGAGTCCTTCACCTGTTCCTTCGACAGGGCGAGGTGGAGGGTCTGCTCCCCGAGGTCGATGCGGGTCACCGCCCGCGCCGGGATGAGCACCTCCTTGCCGAAGATCCAGACGCCGGTGTCGACGACCAGGTAGGAGTCGTCCACCTCGTCGGAGTGCTTGTCCACCTTGCCGATGTGCCCGTCGGAGGCCTCGACGCGCCACCCGGTGAGGTCGGTACCCGCCAGGTGGCCGGACTCGGTGCTGAAGGACCACAGATGGTCGGTCATCGCTGTCACTCCTCTGTCGCTGTGTTCGAGCAGGGCGCGGCAGCCGGACGTGCGGGCCGCCTCGGAGCAGGTCACGACGGTCGTCGTCGGTGATCGTGGGCGCCGACGGCGATCACGATGACGAACGGTCCCGGACCCATGGCTGGCTGCTCCTCCCCTGCGGGTCGGACAGCGTTCGCGTACCCGGGTCTCCGGGGATCATTCCGCCGCCCTCGGACACGTTCTGACCGGGTCCCTCCCGGCCCCGTGAGCACGCCGGAACCGTCGATTCGCCGTCTTCCAGGGGATGTTCATGGACGGACGGGGCACGCGTTCAGCCGCGGGCCCGCACACGCACCGGCGGGCGCCGCACCCGCCTCCCGGCCCGTCGGCAGAGGGCCGGCCACACCCCCAGGGAGCCCCGATGCAGGTCCGAGCGAGGCCCGTACATCCGGACGTCACATGGACGGCCCGTAGCGTCGTCGGACGCTACCGGCTCGACCGTCTCCTGGGCCGGGGCGGCGCGGCGGACGTGTACGAGGCTCTGGACCTGCGGCTGCGGCGCCCCGTGGCAGTGAAGGTCTTCCGGCCCGCGGGCGCGCGCCGGACCGACACCCAGTGCGGGGAGGAGGCCCGGTTGCTGGCCCGGATGCACCATCCCGGCCTGGTGACCCTCTACGACACGGGCCGCAACGGGAGCCGGCCGTTCCTGGTGCTTCAGCTCGTCCGGGGGACCACTCTGCGGCGGCGGATCACCCGCGGGGTCCTCACGCCCGCCGAGACCTGCCGGGCGGGGGCGGCCCTGGCCTCGGCCCTCGCCCATGTGCACGGCCACGGCGTCGTCCACCGCGACGTCAAGCCGTCGAACATCCTGCTGGACCGGTCGGACACCCCCCACCTCACGGACTTCGGCATCTCCCGTCGCGTCGAGGCCGCGGAGGACGCCCCCGAGGGCGCGGGCACCCTCGTCGGCACCGCCTCCTACATGGCGCCCGAGCAGGCCCTGGGCCGCAGGACGGGGCCCGCGGCCGACGTGTACAGCCTCGGCCTGGTGCTGCTCGAAACCCTCAAGGGCGAGGCGGAGTACGGCGGAGCACCGCTGGAGGCGGCGCTGGCGCACCTGCACCGCTCTCCGGTGCTGCCTTCCGGTCTCCCGGCGGAACTCGCCCGCCTGCTCACGGCGATGACCGACCGCTCCCCCGAGGTCCGCCCGGAGGCTGCCGCCTGCGCCCGGATCCTCGCCGACCCGCGGACCGCGGGACGCGCCTCCGCACCCTCCGCCGCACCCGGCTCCCGGGCGGCGGGGGTACACCGGTCGCCCCGGCCGCGCCGGACCTCCGCCTCCCGGCCGGGGCGGCCCGCCGCCGGGCGGGCCGTGGCGGCGACCCTCGTCACGCTCGGGCTCACGCCGACCGGCTCGATGGGCACCGCGCCCGCCGGTGAAGCGGCGACCCCACCCCGGGACGGGGCGGCGGACGGGACCCGGACGAGCGCACCGACGTCGCCACTCCCCCGCATGAACGACCGCCAGCGACCCATTACCTGACGGAAGTCAGGCCCCTTGGGGTGTGAGACGGCCGCTTGGGGCAACAAGGAGTTCCAGGACATGGAAGGAAGGCGGGGCGTTGCCGGAGGCCAGGACCGGAGGCGGTTCGCCGGCCTCCTCCTCACGTCCTTCCGGTAGGCGGCGCCCTCTCGGCAGCCGTCCCGCGCGTTCGACATCGGAGGAGAATCCCATGACCGCACTCCTGGACCGCATCAAGCGATTCACCCGCAGCCCCCAGGGCCGTCGCGCGGCGGCGTCCCTTCGCCGCGC
The DNA here is from genome assembly GCF_008642375.1 of Streptomyces venezuelae. Lineage (NCBI taxonomy): Bacteria > Bacillati > Actinomycetota > Actinomycetes > Kitasatosporales > Streptomycetaceae > Streptomyces > Streptomyces venezuelae. The sequence continues at coordinate 1,097,660 of NZ_CP029194.1, forward strand.
CGCGGCCGACCCGCGCAGGCGCACCCAGGCACGCCGCCTGCTCGGCAGGCTGCGCCACCGCTGACGCCCGCCGGCCCGGCCCTCACAGCCGGACCGCCGACGCCCCGCGCGAGGTACCGCGCGGGGCGTCGGTGTGCGTACGGCGCCTTCGCGTGCACCACCGCCACGCGATGGAGGTCCGCGTGCTCCTCACCCAGGAAGGCAAACCTGGCATCCAGGACGGGCCGGGCCGGCATGCGAGGCGAGCGGACATGAGAGCAGGGGCGAGAGAGCGGGGGTCGCATCCGGCCGCCCGGCAGAGGTCGGGAGGCCGTCCGCGAGCGGGTGACCGCACGCATCGCCCTCAACGGCGAGACGGCCCCCGAGCACGCACCGGCGCATGATGGGAGGGTCACCGGGGTCCGCCGGTGACCGGCGGCGAAGGGCGGTGCCTGTGGACGGCGACACCCTGGGCACGGTCCTGGCGGACGTCCTGGCCGCGTCCCACCGGCTCGCGCCTCGCGCGATCCCCCTGCTCGTGGCGGACGCCGGGCGGCGGCTGGGGCTGACCGGGGCCCGGGTCTACGTGGCCGACCTGCAGCAACAGAATCTGGTGGCGCTGCCGACCCCCGAGCAGGCGTCCCGGCTCACGGCCGGCGACGGGACCGTGGATCTGGAGACGCTGCCCGTCGACAACTCCCTCGCGGGACACGCGTACCGCACCGAGTCGGTGCGGCTGAGCCGGCCGGACTCCGACGGCGGGGAGCGTACGGGATGGATCCCGGTCGTGGACGGCATCGGCCGGATGGGCGTCCTGCGGGTCACCGCGCCGGAAATCGACGGGCCACTGCTGCACCGGTGCGAGGCCCTCGCCGGCCTGGTCGCCATGATCGTGGCCACCAAGCAGCCGTTCAGCGACGTCCTGGCCCGGACCATGCGCACCCGGTCGATGAGCCTGCAGGCGGAGCTGCTGTGGGCCTTCCTGCCGCCGCGCACCGTCGGCACGGCGGCTGTGACCTCCAGCGCCGTCCTGGAGCCCGCGTACGACATCGGCGGGGACGCGTACGACCACAGCCTGGCGGGAGACGTACTGCATCTGACGCTGCTGGACGCCATGGGCCACGATCTCGCGTCCGGCGGCTGCAGCGCCGCGGCGCTGGCCGCCTGCCGCTCCACCCGGCGCGCCGACGGCGGCCTCGCGGACATCGCGGTGGAGATCGACCGCACTCTGGAGCGCTGGATCCCGGAACGGTTGCTGACCTGCGTGATCGGCGACCTCGACACCGCCACCGGCCGACTGGAGTGGATCAACTGCGGCCATCCCGCCCCGCTGCTGATCCGCGACCGGCGCATCGTGACCGGCGCGCTCGACAGAACCCCCCGACCGCCCCTCGGACTGACCGGCTACGGCTTCGGTCCCCCGCCCGTCCATTCGGCCCAGCTGGAGCCCGGCGACCGACTGCTGCTCTTCACCGACGGCGTCACCGACGCGCGCTCCGCCACCGGCGAGCTCTTCGGCGAGCGGCGCCTGGCCGACATCGTCGTCCGTTCGCTGGCCGAGGGTCTTCCCGCGCCCGAGGCGCTGCGGCGCCTGGTCCAGCACATCCTCGTGCACCAGGACCAGCGTCTCAGCGACGACGCCACCATCCTTCTCGCCGAATGGCACCCCGAGCGCCGGTGAACCACCGGCGCCCGCGTACTCGTGGCCGTCGTGGCCCTGCGTCTGCTCCGTTCCGTCCCGTGTCGTGCATCCTGCTGTGTTCGTCCGGGTCCGATCCGGAGCCCTACACCCTGCGCCGGACCGCCGGCGGCAGCGCGGCGTGAAATGCCGCCCGGCACGACCTCCGGACGCTCCAGGCCATCAGGCGGAGCTCCCATTTCGCCACACGCACGACACCTCGGCGAACGAGGGCGCTCGGAGTCCGTCGGGCCCAGACCCGACGCCTTCTCCAGCGACCGTGGCGGCGCGAACCGAATGTCACGGCCATCTCCTCCCGGTCACAGAACGGCGGGCGGTGGTAGCGCAAAGTCGATTTCCCTTGATCACGTCTTCTGCACGTGCTTCTACGCAATGGACGCGCATTCAAACATCGAAATCCGTATCGAATTCCGGGACGATCTGCGGCACGCGCTCGGCCGGGCGCGGCGGCCCGGGCGGGGTGCCGTCGCCGAACGGCCGGCCGCCGAGTTCCTCCCGGTGGTGCGGCGCGAGCCAGCCGCGGGCGTCCGGGCCCCGGGGGACGATCCCGGTCGGATTGATGTCGTGATGGACGACGTAGTAGTGCGCCTTGATCTGTGCGAAGTCGATCGTGTCCCCGAAGCCGGGCCTCTGGAACAGGTCCCGCGCGTAGGCCCAGAGGGCCGGCAGCTCGCTCAGCTTGTGCCGGTTGCACTTGAAGTGGCCGTGGTAGACGGCGTCGAAGCGCACGAGGGTCGGGAACAGACGGACGTCGGCCTCCGTGAGGGTGTCGCCGACCAGATAGCGCCGGCGTCCGAGCCGTTCCTCCAGCCAGTCCATCCGTGCCCACAGGCTTCGGTACGCCCGGTCGTACGCCGCCTGGTCACCGGCGAACCCGCACTGGTAGACGCCGTTGTTGACGTCCCGGTACACCTTGCCGGCCACGTCGTCGATCTCCTCGCGCCACCTCTCCGGATACAGCTCCGGTGCCCCGTCCCGCTGATGGGCCGTCCACTCGCCGCCCAGGTCGAGCGTGATCCGCTCGAAGTCGTTGGTCACCACCCGGCCGGTCGGGACGTCGACGATCGCGGGCACGGTGATGCCCTTCGAGTAGCCGGGTTCGCGCGCCACGTACGCGTCCCTCAGCCACTCGATCCCGAGGACCGGATCCCGGCCTCCGGGGTCGAGGTGGAAGCACCAGCTCCGCTCGTCGTGCAGGGGCCCGGCGATCCCCATCGAGAGCACGCCGTCCAGTCCCATCAGGCGTCGCACGATCGCGCTCCGGTTCGCCCACGGGCAGGCGCGGGCGATGATCAGGCGGTAACGCCCGGGCTCCACCGGATAACCGTCCCGCCCGTCGGCCGTGATCCGGGTCGTGATGTACGCGCGGTCGCGCTCGTACGAGCCGTCACCGGTCATCGTTCCGCACCCTCCTCCTCGTGTGCGGGGCTCCTGCCGCCCGCCACGACACCGGGTCGTTCCGGTAGGTGCGCCTACCCCGTCTCGGTGACCTCACGCACCGGCGCGGCGGCGCCGGACACGGTGGCCGCCGGTGACCTGAGGGAAGGCGGTCGGCACGTCGTGTGTCCACGGGTACCGGATGCACTGGCTCAGGCAGAGGACACCATGGCCGACCGTGGGAACAGCTCGCGCAGGGCAGAATGGCATTCCTCAGGTGATCGGGGAGCTCGTTCCCCAGGTACAGCGTGTCCTGAAGCGGAATGTGTACGCCGCAGGCACCGGGCCGAGCGGGCCGCGGCGGCGGCCTTGAAGAACGACCTCATGACGTCGGCGAGATGCCGAGCCCCACAGCGAACCCGGCGAAGGGAAGCCGCGCACCCGCGCCCATGCCCGCCGCGGCACTCACCCGGTCAGCGAGCCGGGACGCCTCCGCTCCCGATACCGGCCGGTGGGCCGACGTACCCGCCGCGTAGGCTGGCGACGCAGCTGGTACGCCCCGCCCGCCAGGCGGGAGCGTCGCAAGAGGGAACCCGGTGGGAATCCGGGACTGCCCCGCAGCGGTGAGCGGGAACGACCGCCGTCATACGCACTGGGTCCGACGCACAGGACCTGGGAAGCGACGGCCAGTAGGAGCCCTCCGTCGGGAGTGGCGTGCTCGCGAGTCCGAAGACCTGCCCGCTGTCCGCGCCCCGGGATCCCGTGCGCGCGGAAGAAGCCCTGCCGCGACTCGCGAAGGAGAGTTGACGTGGCCGATCCCACCGTCACCAGCCCTGCCCCCGTGTCCCGCCCCGCCAAGACGCCGGGCGACTCCCGGGTGGTGCTCGCCCACATCATGAGCGAGCACGACACCAACCTCTACGGCACCATCCACGGCGGCGTGATGATGAAGCTCATCGACGACGCCGCCGCCGCGGCTGCCGGGCGGCACGCCGACGGGCCCGCCGTCACCGTCTCCGTCGACCGGATGAGCTTCCTCGCCCCGGTACGTGCCGGGGACCTGCTGAGCGTCGAGGCCGGGCTCGAACGCGCCGGGCGGACCTCGATGACGGTCGGCGTCCGGGTCACCGCCGAGCGGTGGAACCACTCCGGCCCCGCCACGGAGGTCGCCTCGGCATTCCTCACCTTCGTCGCCATCGACGCCGACGGAACCCCGCGGCCCGTACCGGCGCTCGACGTGGTGCTGCCCGGCCTGTCCTGAGGGTCCTCCCCGAGGCGGTCGGTCCGTCACCCCGGCCGGGTGTCCTCCACGACGTACGGCACGAAGCTGCCCACGTTCGCGTCCACGGCGAGTGCGCGGCCCACGGGCGGCAGCGCGCGCTGGGTGCAGTCGAGGCGTTCGCTCGTACACGTTCCACAGGTGGCAGGTGCCGACGACGCGGGAGAAGGGGAATCCGGTGGCGGACTGCCGCTTGGACATGTTGCTCACGAGCGACGTCGACGAGCGGGACGCCGAGTTCGTCACCGGAGAACGCACGGCCGAGGGCTTCCACCGGGTCCGCAACGGCATGGGCCCCGTCATCGCCCGCGGTCTGACCTGCGCCCTGGACGACGACCGGATCGCCACTTCCAGCGTGGACTCGGCGCCATGGGGCTAGAAGTTCCCGTTCATCACGCTGGCCGGCTTCCACGGGACGGCCCATGTGGACCTACAGGAGCGGGAGTTCGCCGCCAGGCGCAGGTCTTCACCGCCGTCAGCCGCCAACACGAGGTCGGTACGGGCCACTTTCGGCCTGGTCTCCACCGCCGTCAAACCCGCTTCCTCCAGCTCGGGCGGGCCGAGGTCACCATGCCGGCCCCCTTCCTCCGGGCGTAGACCGAACTCCTCGTCCGCACCTGCCACGAGCGCGGCGCGAACGCCATCGGCGGCAGGGCGGCCCAGGCCGCCACCGCCGAGATCGCCCGGGTCCAGATCTGGCAGTGGCTCCGCCACCGGGTGGTGGAGCGGGAGACCGTCCTGCGGATCCTGGAGGAGGAACTCGCCTCACTCGGCGCCGAGTTCCCTCGGGCCGCGCTCGACGAGGTACGGACCTGTTGACCGAGACGACGCTCGCGACCCACCTTCCCTCGTTCTTCACCCCCTCCGCATACGAGCGCCACCTCGTCCGGACCGCCGACGACCGGTCATGAGCGACGCCCGCCCCACATGCGGGCAAGGGGATAGCCTGCTCGGCGGATGGCGTGCGCCACTCACCGACCTCGACGTACGCCCGGGAGCCGACGTTGCCGATACGGATCCGCCCGACCGCTCTGCTGTTGTCGGCAGTGCTCGCGGCCGGGAGCCTCACCGGCTGCTCGGCGTTCGATCTCTTCGCGGACTGCGAGGGCACGGAAGAGCGTGTGAGGGAACTGGAGTCGCTCGCGATCCTCGGCTCCCGGCCCGTGGGGGCAACCAGCCCCGTTCACTACGAGAACGTCGACGCAGGGTGCTGGTCGGACAGCGGGGACGTCGTGGTGTACGCCGACCGGACGTACGCGTTTCCCGGCACCCGGGCCGAGGTGCTCCGGCACTACCGGACGGCGGCGGAGCGCGACGGCTGGCACGTGCCCCCGGGCCCCGCTCCCGTGCCACCCCCCGGGCAGGCGGAAAGCCTGTGCTTCACGCGTGCCGAAGGCGGGGAGGAGGTGCGGCTGGACGTCTACTTCCTGACCGCCGAGAACCTCGCCCACGAGGAACACGAACCCGGCCCCGAGCTCACCTCGGGCTCCGCCTACCGCCTGTCGGTCACGTCGGCCGATGTGTGCAGCGGATGAGCGGGGCGCTACGGGAAGCGGGAGACGTAACGGCGTTGCCAGGGGGTCTCGACGGCGCGCGGAGCGTAGTGCTCCCGGACGTAGGCGACGGCCTCTCGGTGGGGCACCCCGTCGAGCACGGCGAGGCACGCCAGTGCGGTGCCGGTTCGTCCGCGTCCACCGGCGCAGGCGATCTCGACGCGTTCGTCCTCGGCGCGTGTCCATGCCTCACGCAGCGCGGCGGCGGCTGTGGCGCGGTCGGACGGCAGCCGGAAATCGGGCCAGCGGAGCCAGCGGCTTTCCCAGGCTACCGGCGGTGGCCGGTGGCCCAGCAGGTAGAGCGCGAAGGTGGGCTCCGGGCCCTGCGGGAGTGGCCGGTTCAGCCCCCGGCCGCGCACCAGCCGGCCTGAGGGCAGGCGCATCACGCCCGGGGTCGTGGGTTCCCATGCGGCAGTCACGGTGCGAGCGTAGCCCCCGTTCGACCGGCGGTCAGGCGGCCTTCCCGAGGCACCCCGGCCCCGGCCATGATCCGTCGGACACCCCCTAGGGGGTGTTCGCCTCCAGGAGCCGGCTCGTGCGGGTGCTCGCGCCCGTCAGAGTGAGGGGGATGCCGAGGCTTCCGCACATGCGGTGGGCGCGGGCGAGGGCGCTGAGGGTGGCGGGGGTGGGGTCGGCCGCCGGGAGGGCGATGACCACGCGGGTCGGGCTGTGGGTCTGGACCAGGGCCTGGATCTGGAGGGCGGCCGCGGCCCTGTTGGTGACGTCCAGGTCGCGGTGGAGAGCCACGTGCAGGACGTGGTGGCGAACGGTATGGCTGATGAGCATGGTGTTCCTCCGCGCAGGACGACGAAGGCCCGCAGCCGAACGCGGTGGGGCATCGTCCGAGGATGCCACGGGGAGCGCTCCGTGGGCGTTCTCGTGGCTCGCTCCGTGTGATGTGTCGGTGCGGCCCCGTTCGAGGGCCTCCTCCCGGGATTCACGTATATGAATCGGCAGCGGGGTCCGACTAGGGTGGGGAGGACCGGGGTGACCGGTCGAGATTTCGAACGCGACCCTCACTCACCAGGCGGTTCTCATGAGCCAGTTCGATCTTCCCGTCGACCAACTCCGCACGTACCGCAGCGCGTCCGTGGAGCCGGAGGACTTCGACGCCTTCTGGGCGAAGACCCTCGACGAGGCGCGCGCCCACCCGCTCGACGCGCGCTTCGAGCGCGTCGCCACGGGACTCACGACGGTGGAGACGTACGACGTGACGTTCGCCGGGTTCGACGGCCAGCCGGTCAAGGGCTGGCTCGCCCTGCCGGCGGGCACCTCCGAACCGCTGCCCGTGGTCGTCGAGTTCCTCGGGTACGGAGGCGGGCGCGGCCTGCCGCACACGCACCTGCTCTGGGCCTCCGCGGGCTTCGGGCAATTCGTGATGGACACCCGGGGGCAGGGCAGCGGATGGGCCACCGGCGACACCCCCGACCCGGTCGGCAGCGCGCCCGCCGCCCCCGGTTTCATGACCCGGGGCATCGAGAATCCGGACACCTACTACTACCGGCGGCTCTTCACGGACGCGGTCCGCGCCGTGGAGGCGGCGCGCTCGCACCCGCTGGTGGACGCGAGCCGCACGGCGGTGACCGGGGGGAGCCAGGGCGGCGGCATCACCCTCGCGGTGGCCGGGCTGGTACGGGACCTGGTGGCCGTCGCCCCCGATGTGCCGTTCCTCTGCGACTTCCCGCGCGCGACGACCCTCACGGACCGCATGCCGTACCGCGAGATCGGCAACTACCTCAAGGCCCACCGGGGCCGAGTCCAGCGGGCGCGGGACACCCTGGCGTACTTCGACGGGGTCCACTTCGCCGCGCGCGCCACCGCTCCGGCGCTGTTCTCGACGGCCCTCGAGGACCTGACGTGCCCGCCGTCCACGGTGTTCGCGGCCTTCAACGCGTACGCGGAGGAGGACAAGGAGATCGAGGTCTACGACTTCAACGACCACGAGGGCGGCGGCTCCTTCCAGCAGGCGGCCCAGCTCCGCTGGCTGCCGGGGAGGCTGCGTCGCGGCTGAGGCGGCGCCCTGGGACGGGACGGGACCGAAGCCGTTCCGGCCCCGTCCCCGTCCGTTCCGTCCCGGTCCGGACAGGGCTGAAGCCCGAGCCGTACAACAGGCTCGGGCTTCAGGTCGTGCACGGTCGTGCACGAGGCGTGGCGCGCGCCTCCCGGACGGGCGCCCCGCTCACTGGTTTCAGTGCCAGTACTTCATGGTCGTACCCCCTCCCCCGCTCTCGGGCGCAGAGTGACCTCGAAGCGGTCGAGACCGCGGAGTGTCAGATTGCGCCGGTGTTCCGGTTCCGCGACTCCCCGTGCGTCCGGGTAGTCCCTGGCCAAGGCCCCCAGGACCGATCCGGCGAGCCGGATCGCCATGGACGCGCCCAGACAGGCATGGGCCCCGCGTCCGAACCCGAGGTGCGGGTTCGGGGCGCGGTCGAGTCGCAGCTCTGTGGGGTGGTCGAAGCGGAGCGGGTCGTGGTTGGCCGCGCCCAGGAAGAGCGTGACCGGATCACCCGCTCTCATCGTGACGCCACCCAGTTCGGTGTCGGTGACGCAGACCCGGGCGTCCGCCTGGACTGGTGCGTCGTACCGGATGAGTTCGTCCACGGCGGAGGCCGGGCTCGCCGGGAAGGCGGCCATCGCGCCGGGAGTGGTCAGGAGGGCCGCCGCGGCGTTGCCGAGGAGCCGTGAGGCGGATTCGTAGCCGGCGTGCAGGACCGCGCGCAGACTGTTTCGAAGAATCGTTTCCTCTACGCCGCTGTCCGCCGCGTGCTCGGCGACGTACGCGATGAGCCCTTCCTTCGGCGGATCCGCGAGCCAGCCGCCCGCGTACTCGGCGAGCCGTGCCCGGGCGGCGACGGCGGGCTCGTGCTTCTCGGGCCACAGGCCTGCGTCCATGCCGTCGACGACGGTACGGGACATGGGCACGAACCAGTCGAGCTCGGGGGCCGGGACGCCGAGGAAGGCGGTGACGAAGCGCAGCGCGACCGGTTCGGCCAGCTCTCCGACGAAGTCGAACGAAGGACGCTCGGCCAGCTCCGCGAGCAGGTCGTCGATCTGGAGGTCCAGACCGTCGTGCAGCGCCCGCCGGTCCTGTGCCCGGAAACCGTCGAGGAGCAGGTGCCGGATGGCCGTGTGCTCCGGCGGGTCGAGGGTCTGCACGCTCAGCAGCGGCGCGGGGATGTCCTCACCGGCGCGGCGCCAGTCGGAGGCGAAGCGATGACTGTCGGTGAGTACGGCGAGGCAGTCGGCATGCCGGGTCAGCACCCAGGAGCCGAGCAGTTCGTGCCAGAGGACGGGGGCGGACTCCCTCATCCGGGCGTAGGCGGGGTACGGGTTCCGCAGGTTCGACGGACGGACCAGGTCCAGGATCGGGTCCACGCCTGCCGCTTGCTCCACGAAACATCTCCCCCTTCGCACAGGGCCTGGTCGAGGCCTTACCTGCTGACGAGTCGAGCTGTGCGAGACGCCGATCCGCCGGTGGGCGGAGTGTCTCGCTGGTGTGCCACCGGCGGTTTGCCGGTCGCTCCCCGTACATCATTCGAGCCGAGCGCCGGTGACGCTACCACGCAACTGAGGTGGCTGGTATGACTACCTGCCTCAGATCTTTCACAAAGCTGCGGGGAGTTACGGAAGATGACCGGCCAGGACCAGACGATTGTTCACGATGTTCCCGTGAACGTTGCCCAACAGCCCAACCCCTACCCCCTCTTCGAGCGGATCCGCGAGCACGGAGTCGTCCAGCGCGTCCGGCTGAATCCCACCCTTGAAGTCTGGATGGTGACGGGCTACGACGAGGCGGTGGCGGCGCTCACCGACCCCCGCCTCAGCAGTAGTCCGGTCGGGGTCAACGGACTTGAGGAGGAGATGGCCCACCAGGAGCGCACCAACGTCCTGATGGGCAGCATGCTCGTCGCGAACGGCGAGGACCACACGCGGCTGCGCAACCTCGTCTCGAAGGCCTTCACCTTCCGCCGCGTGGAGCAGATGGCACCCCGCGTCCAGGCGCACACCGACGCCTTCATCGACGCCTTCGCGGCGCGCGGATCGGCCGATCTCGTATCGGAGTTCGCCCTCCCGCTGCCCATGGCCGTACTCAGCGAACTCATCGGCATCCCGGCCGAGGGACAGCCCGACTTCGCCCGCCTCGCGGTCGGCCTCATCATGCCGCCCAACACCCCCGAGCGCCTCGCCAAGGGGGCCCAGGCACGGGCCGAACTCACCGAGTTCTTCGAGCCGTTGATCGCCCAGCGCAAGGCGGACCCGAAGGACGACCTGCTGAGCGCGCTGTGCGCCGCACAGGCCGAGGAGCGGATCAGCGACCGCGAGCTGACGGCCATGACGATCCTGCTCACGCTGGCCGGACACGAGACGACGGCGAGCCTCATCGCCAACGGCGTCCATGCGCTCCTGCGCCACCCGGAGCAGTTCGCGGCGCTCCGCGACGACCCCTCGCTGCTGCCCGGGGCGATCGAGGAACTGCTGCGCTACGAGGGGCCCGTGAGCCGGGGTGTCGCGCGCTTCACCGTCGACACGTACGAGATCGGCGGGGTGACCATCCCGGCGGGCGAGATGATCATCATCGGGCTCGCCGCGGCCAACCGCGACCCGGCCCGCTACGACCGCGCCGACATCCTCGACGTGGCACGCCGCGAGGTGCCGCAACAGCTCGCTTTCGGCCATGGTGTGCATTTCTGCCTGGGTGCCCCGCTGGCCCGGGCGGAGGCCCGGATCGCCATCGGCACCCTGCTCCGCCGCTTCCCGGACCTGCGGCTCGCGGACCCGGACGCGGATCTGTCGCGGCGCGAGGGCATCCTGCGGGGCATGGCGACGCTGCCGGTGGCCTTCACTCCGGAGGGCTGAACCAGCGCGGACCGGAGTGCGTCGGTGCGGCCGCTCAGGTCGCCTCAGGCCGGCCGCTCAGGCCGGCTCAGGTCCGCTCAGGCCGGCCGCTCACGTGCTGCCGCTCCGGCCGTCAGGCGCTGCCGCGCAGGGCGGCCGCGTACGCCTCGTCGGGGTCGAGACGGCGCAGTTCCTCGGCGATCAGCTCGGCGGTGGTCCGGACCTTGAGGGCGAGGACCCGGCTGGGCTGGCCGGGGATGGCGAGCCGGGCCACCGGGCCCTCCGGCCGGTCGATGCGGATCTCCCCGTCGGGCGTGCCCATGCGGACGGCCGTGACGACCGGGCCGTCGGTGACGACGCGGTCGACGGGGACGCCGAGCCTGACCTCGAACCAGCGGGCGAGGAGTTCGGCGCTGGGGTTCTCCGCCTCGCTCTCGACGGCGGCGGAGGTCACGGTCGACGGGGCCTGGTCGAGCGCGGCGGCCAGCATCGAGCGCCAGGGGGTGAGCCTGGTCCAGGCGAGGTCCGTGTCGCCTGGGGCGTACGAGACGGCGCGGGCCTCCAGCGCGGCGAGCGGGTCCTCGACCGCGTACATGTCGGTGATGCGGCGCTGCGCGAGGGCGCCGAGCGGGTCCCGGGAGGGGACCTCCGGGGCGTCGACGGGCCACCAGACGACGACCGGCGCGTCCGGCAGGAGCAGCGGCAGGACCACGGAGTCGGCGCGGGCGGCGAGTTCGCCGTGGAAGCGGAGCAGCACCGTCTCGCCCGAGCCGGCGTCGCTGCCGAGCCTGACCTCGGCGTCGAGCCGGTTCTCGTGCCGCTCGCGGGGCGTGCGGGCATGGCGCTTGATGACGACGAGGGTCCGGGAGGGGTGCTCCCGGGAGGCTTCGTTGGCGGCCTTGACCGCGTCGTAGGCGTTCTCCTCGTCGGTGACGACGAGGAGGGTGAGCACGACGCCGACGGCGGGTGTGCCGACGGCCCGCCGGCCCTCCAGGATCGCCTTGTTGATCTTGCTGGAGTTGGTGTCCGTCAGATCGATCTTCATGCGCGGCGCCCGTCCCTTCCTCTGCGGCGAGCCTAACGCTCCTCGCCCGGCGCGGTGTCGGCCGGTTCGTCGTCCGACGGCGACCTCTGGTCCTGGGCCCGGCGTCCGACCACGGCCGCCGCCGCGAGCGCCGTGCCGATGAAGGCGGTCGCCACCACCCACGGCCGGTCGAGGACGTGGCAGGTGGCGTGGTCGAGGGAGTACCGTCCGGCGCCCGCGATCCCGATCCCCGCGGCCGTGAAGCCGAGGAAGGCCGGGTACTCGTATCCGCCGGCCTGGGCGAAGAAGCCGGCCGGGGCGTGCACGGCGACGGCTCCCGTCATGGCACCGGCCGCGGCGGCGCCGGCTGCCGGGGTGGCGAGGCCGAGGGCGAGGAGGACGCCGCCGCCCGCCTCGCCGAGTCCGGCGGCGATCGCGCTCTGGCGGCCGGGCGAGAAGCCCATCGCCTCCATGCCCTTGGCGGTGCCCTCGATGCCACCGCCGCCGAACCAGCCGAAGAGCTTCTGCGTGCCGTGCGCGGCGAGGACGGCGCCGGTGCCGACCCGCAGCACGAGCAGCCCGAGGTCGCGTCGGTTGAGGTCGGCCATGAGGAGGTCTCCGTAACGTGCGGGGGTGGTGCAGGGCGGGGGTGGTGCGGGGAAGCGGACTCGTACGGGCCCTTGGGAGCTCGTACGCCGTCCACTCTCGGCCTCCTCACCCGGACGCGCCGCCCGGGACCGTGATCCAGTGCTCCATCGGAGTCATCTTTTGCGGCGTTTGTCCTCCGTTGCTTAAGTGAGGGGGCTGTGGCCGTCCCGATGAAAGTGGGTACGCATGACCGCCGAGTCCCCCGAGACCGCCGCTCTGCGGGAGAAGGTCCGGACCCTGATGCCCCGGGCGAAGGAGGACCTCACCGAGCTGGTGGCGATGCGCTCCGTCGCGGATCCCCGGCAGTTCCCTCCCGAGGAGTGTGCGAGGACCGCCGATTTCCTCGTACGGGCCTTCACCGAGGCCGGGCTCCGTGACATGCGCCGGGTCACGACCCCGGACGGCACGGACGCGGTCGTCGGCCACGCGCCGGGTCCCGAAGGGGCGCCCACGGTGCTGCTCTACTGCCACTACGACGTCCAGCCCCCGCTGGACGACGCGGCCTGGCGGACACCGCCCTTCGAGCTCAGCGAACACGACGGCCGCTGGTACGGGCGGGGCTCCGCCGACTGCAAGGGCAACATCGCCATGCACCTGACGGCCCTGCGCGCGCTCGGCGGGCCGGAGGGCAAGGGCTTCCCCGTGAACATCAAGTTCGTGGCGGAGGGTTCGGAGGAGCAGGGCACGGGCGGCCTGGAACAGCTGGTGCCGCTCCAGCCCGACCTCTTCGCCGCCGACACCCTGCTGATCTGCGACACCGGCAACTTCGCGCTCGGGCTGCCCACCGCGACCACCTCGCTGCGGGGGCTCACCAATGTGGTGGTCACCGTCTCCACTCTCAAGGGCGAGATGCACTCCGGCATGTTCGGCGGCCCGGCACCCGACGCGCTGGCGGCGCTCGTACGGATCCTCGACAGCCTGCGCGACGAGGACGGCAACACCGCGATCAAGGGCCTCCCGGGCGACGGCTCCTGGGACGGTGTGGACTACCCGGCCGAGCAGTTCCGCACCGACGTGGGCGTCCTGGACGGCGTGTCCCTCGTCGGTACGGGCTCGGTCGCCGACGAGCTCTGGGCCCGGCCCGCCGTCACCGTCCTCGGCATCGACTGCCCCCCGGTCGTGGGCTCCTCGGCCGCGATCCAGGCGAAGGTACGGGCCAGGGTCAGCCTGCGGGTCCCGCCGGGCATCGACGCGGACGACGCGCTCCGCGCGCTCACCGACCATCTCCTCGCGGTCACGCCCTGGGGCGCCCGGGTCGAGGTGGACGCGGAGAGCGGCGGACAGCCCTTCCGGGCGCGCACCGACGGCCCGGCCTACCGGGCGCTGGCGTCGGCGCTGCGCAAGGCGTACGGGAAGGAGATGGTCCAGTCGGGGCAGGGCGGGTCGATCCCGCTGTGCAACGTGCTCGCGGACCACTTCCCGGAGGCGGAGATCGCGCTGATCGGCGTCGAGGAGCCCGGCTGCCTCATCCACGCGCCCAACGAGAGCGTGGACCCCTCGGAGATCGAGCACATGGCGCTGGCCGAGGCGCTGTTCCTGAGCGGCTACGGGTCGGCGGCCCGATGACCGCGACGACTCCGACGACTCCGACGACTCCGACGACTCCGACGGCCCTTAAGCCTCCGAAGCCCCCGAACGGAAAGGGACCGATGGTTCCATGACACAGACTCATGACGGACCCGCGCGGCACGACGTGCCGCCCGGTCCGCTCGGCGTACTGGCGGGCGCGGCCTGGCAGGCGCTGCTCGTGGCCGGACTCGTCTCGCTGGCCCTGGGCATCATGGTGCTCGTCTGGCCCGATGCCTCCCTGCGCGTGGCCGGTGTGCTCTTCGGCCTCTACCTGCTCTTCAGCGGCGTGATGCAGCTGGTCGCGGCCTTCGGTACGCACGCGACGACCGCGCTGCGGGTCATGGCCTTCATCAGCGGCGCGCTCTCGATCCTGCTCGGTCTGTTCTGCTTCCGGGGCGCGATGCAGTCGACCCTGCTGCTCGCGCTCTGGATCGGCATCGGCTGGCTCTTCCGGGGCATCACGCAGACCGTGGCCGCGGCGTCCGACCCCACGATGCCGGCGCGCGGCTGGCAGATCTTCCTCGGCGCGGTGAGCGCGGTGGCCGGTGTGGTGCTCATCGTGTCGCCGCTGGAGTCGGCGGAGGTCCTCACCGTCCTCGCCGGGATCTGGCTGCTCATGGTCGGCGTGGCCGAGGTCGTCACCGCCTTCATGATCCGCTCGCGCGCCAGGAACCTGCCGGCTGGGGCCTGACGGAACGCCCGTCTGCCCCCTGTCTCCCGCCTCACCACAGTCCCGCCGCACCCGCCGTCCGTCCGATTTCCCGGGCGGGCGGCGGGCGCACTTGACCTGTGCGCTACATTTTGCCGGTCCTTGACCACCGATCCCCCGCGATCGCAACCTTTCGGAGCCGGCATCCCATGAGCGACATCGTCAACGGTCTGGGCCGCGCAGGTGCCTACGGCGCCCTCGGCGTGGTCCTGCTGATCCTCGGCATCGTGCTCGTGGATCTGCTGACGCCGGGGAAGCTCGGCCGACAGATCTGGGAAGAGCGCAACCGCAACGCCGCGATCCTGCTGAGCTCCGCGCTCCTCGGCATAGGCGGCATCGTCTTCACCTCGATCTGGACGACGTACGACAACTTCGGCAAGGGCCTCGTCTCCACGGCCGCGTTCGGCCTGCTCGGCCTCGTGATGATGGCGATCGCCTTCCTCGTCCTGGACCTGGTGACGCCGGGCAAGCTCGGCGCGACGCTCGTCGACCCGGAGCCGCACCCGGCGGTGTGGGTGACGGCCTCCTGCAACCTCGCGGTCTCGGCGATCCTCTCGGCCTCGATCGCCTGAAGCCCGTCGTCGTGCGCGCACGGAGGACGCGGCCCGATTCGGGCCGCGTCCTCCGTGCGTCGGTCAGGCCGCGCGCCGGGCTGGGCGCCGTCCGAGCGCCGGGCGTCTCAGTCCAGCGACTGGGTCAGTTCGCTGTGCGTCGCCGTGTGGACGACCCGGCCGCGCGCTCCGTTGACGAGCGGCAGGTAGGGCGCCACGTGCCCGCACTCGACGTCGGCGATGATCGGCACGTTCAGCGGCGCGAGCGCGTCGAGCACGGCCTCGTGCTGGCTGAGCGACTCGCGGCCGGGGGCCGATGTCCGTCCGACGAGGACCGCGTTCGCCTCGTCGAAGAAGCCCGCCATCCGCATGCCGTGCAGGTACCGGCAGATGGCGAACGAGTCGTCGCCGCACGCCTCGACGTAGACGAGGAGTCCTTCGGGGGCCTCGGCCCGCGCGAATGCCGAGGCGTCCAGGTAGGGCGTTCCGGTGAGGTTGCACAGCATCTCGATGCAGCCCCCGATGAGGCGCCCCTCGACGTCCACGTCCCCGTCGCCGTCCAGGCGGGTCCACCGGCCCGGGGTGTCGAGTGTGAACTCGCGCACCTCGGAGTGGACGGTGTAGTCGTCCCAACCGGCGGCTCGGTAGCGGTTCGGCGGGACCTGTGTGAACCGGTGCCCTTGGGGGGCGGCGACGATGTCGAGCCAGGACAGGAGCCCGTCCGGCGCGCGGTAGGGCGTGTCCATGAGGTTGTTGCCGTGCACGGTCGCCGTCCCGGTGAGGAGCGTCAGCGGCGTGAGGACCGTCGTCATGTCGGAGAACCCGACGAGCCAGGTCGGCTCGGCGTCGCGCAGCCGGTCCCAGTCGAGGTGCGGCAGCAGGTCGACGGCGGTCTCGCCGCCCCACGGCGGCACGACGGCTCTGATGCCGGGGTCCGTCAGCATCGCCATCAGCTCGGCCGCGCGGTCGGCGACGGGCGCACTGAGGTGACCTTCGCCGTCCATGCAGTCGCCCACGACCACCTCGTACCCCCGGGCCTCGACGTCACGGATCGCCACGTCGAGGCGCGCCCGCATGTTCTTCGGCACTCCGCTGGAAGGGGAGGTGACACCTATACGGTCACCGGGGCGCAGGGGGGCGGGGTAACGGATCGGCATGCGCGGGATTCTGGCATGCCGCCGATGGTCTCTCCTCGCGATTTTCGATCGGCACGGGGCACGCGCCGAGGCAGCGGAGGAAGACGGATCACCGGGAGAGCGCGTGGAACTGACGGAGCGTGAGCTGACCGATCCGTGGCAAGGCGTTCTGATCGCTCCCGCCGGCGGTACCGACGTCGGCGTGCTGGTCCTGGCGGGCTCCAGCGGCCGTATCGAACGCGAGCGAGCGCGCCTTCTCGCCGGACGGGGCGTCGCGGCCCTGGCGATCCGCTGGTTCGGCGGGCCCGGGCAGTCTCCGGGAATCTGCGAGGTCCCCTTGGAGACCTTCACCGCCGCCGTCGATCTCCTCCGCGCGAGCGGGGCGGTCCACATCGGCATCCTCGGCGCCTCGAAGGGGGCCGAAGCGGCCCTGCTCACCGCGGTGCACGATCCGCGCGTGGACGTGGTGATCGCGCTGTCGCCGACCTCGCACGTCTGGTGCAACGTCGGACCGGGCCGCGACGGCGAACAGCAGCCGTACCGATCGTCCTGGACGTGGCGGGAACGGCCGCTCCCCTTTGTGCCGATGGACGATTCCTGGTCGGCCGCACAGCCGTCGAGCGGTCCGGTCGCCATCCGTGGATGGTACGAACTCAGCGAGAGCACCTTCGGCCGTCTGGTTGCCCCGGCGGAGATACCGGTGGAGAAGACCAGGGCCGAACTGCTGCTCGTCGCGGGCGGCGACGACGCGATGTGGCCGTCCCTGCCGTTCGCCGAACGGTTGGCCGAACGCCGGCGTTCGGCCGGTGCCCCGGTGCGACTGATCACCCGCCACGATGCCGGCCACCGGCCCCGTCTCCCGGGGGAGGGCCCGGCGCCTGCTTCCCCGCGCTTCCACCACGGAGGCACGCCCGAAGCCGACGCACTTCTGGGAGCGGCGGCCTGGCCGCACATCCTTGAGGCGCTCGGCCTCGAAGACGGGTGGCGCATCCGCTCCCGTCACGGGGTCATGGGCTCCACCTCCAGGAAGCGGCGGCCCCGCGGACCCCGGTAGAGCAGCGCGTCCCAGCCCAGGCGGGTGAGCGCGGTCATGCAGGCGGCCAGCGCCTCCGGTTCCTCCTGAGCGGCGCCCGAGCCCGGCGGGCCCAGCCACTCCACCACGGCGGTGGCCGGGCGGTCCCCCGCCCGGACCCGGTAGCCGGTGGCGACGCGCGCGCCCGAGGCGTCCACGGACGAGGGGGCGAGCCCGCCGGCCTCCAGGGCCAGGGCCACCGCGCGGACCGGTCTGCCGCGCTCCCACTCGGCGGGTACCGCCCTCGGGTCGCCTCCCTGACCGTTCGTCAGCCGTCTGATCTGGAGCAGCCCGTCCCTGGCCGCCCGGACCTCCCGCGAACGCTGCTCGGCCTCGGCCCCGGGCAGCGGCGGACCGTCACCCGTCGCCGCCTCGAACGTTCCCCCACCGCTCGTCGTCGTCATACGAAAACGGTAGGCGCCGCCACTGACAACCGCCCACCGTGAACCCTTGGCCAAGGGACCAAAGTCCCCGACATTCGGGACCTTCGTCGCGGCATTTCGGACATTCACCCCTGTGACGATGGTCTTTGAAGATCATCCGACGTGCCGTCATCTCCGGACGACGGCCGGAAGGGCCTCATGACCGAGCCACAGAAGCGGCCCCTGCCCGTCCGAGTGCGCCGTCATCCCGACGGCATACCGATGGACGACCTCTTTCGGTCGGATCCCGCGCGACCGACCGGCACCCTGCTCAAGCCCGACCACCGGCCGGAGGCGGCGGAACTGACAGAACCAGCAGCATGGACACAGCCGGCAGAGCCCGGTGAACGGACCGGCCGGATCACGGCCGTACGGACACCCGTGCACACCCAGGAGTCCCCTCCGTCTCCGCAGGCGCTGGAGTCCCCACAGCCCCCGCAGTCCCTGCAATCACCGCAGGCACCACAGCCCCCGCAGTCCGTTCCACCGGTCGCCGTCTCCCGGCGGCCGCCGCCCTCGGATCCCGACCCCGATCTCGTCGAGCGCCGCGGGCCCGCCGTCCCCGGCTGGCTCGCCGTGCTCGCCGGCCTCACCGCGCTCGCCGGGGCCGCGGCGACGCTGTGGCGGGCCCGCCCCCTCGGCGGCGCGCAGCTGCCGCCCTGGCAGTGGGCCGTGCTCGCCGGCTGCGCCGTCGTCACCGTCGTCGCCTTCGGCGGCCTGACCCGCGGACGTACGGGCTCCGCCTGGGTGCTGTCGCTCTTCGGCCGCTACCGCGGCACCGTGCGGCGCACCGGCCTCGCCTGGGTCAGCCCGTTCGTGCTGCGCCGCCGGATCGACATCAGGCTGCGGCACTGGCGCAGCGAACCGATCTCCGTCGTCGACGCCGAGGGTTCGGCGCTCCGCGTCGTGGTCCTGGTGGTCTGGTCGGTTCGGGACACCGCCCGGGCGCTCTACGCCGTCGACGACCATCTCGGCTATCTGCGGGAGCAGGTGGAGGCGGCAGCGGCTCGTGTCCTCTCCCAGCTGCCGGCCGACGCCTTCCGCGGTGACGCACCGACCCTGCGGAACGCCGAGGCCGTCGGCGACGCCCTCACCCGCATGCTCGCGGCCGAGTGCCGGCCGGTCGGCATCGCGGTCTTCTCCGCCCAGCCGACACACATCGAGTACGCACCCGAGGTGGCCGCCGCGATGCAGCGGCGACAGATCGCGGCACTCGACGCCAAGCACCGGGACACCGTCCTCACCGGCGTGATCGACGCCGTGGACGACACGGTGACCCGGCTGACCACACGCGGACTCGTCGAACTCGACGACTTCGAACGCCAGGCCCTGGTCAAGGACTTGACCGTGGCCTTCTACACCCGGCGTGGCGGGCCGGCCCCACAGGATCAGGAGTGACGAGGATCGTGAACACCCCCGGCTTCACCGCACCCGAACTCACTGCACCCGAACTCCCTGCACCCGGCTTCACCGACGAGATTCCTCTCGACTGCGCCTGCGCGGGCTGCACCGAAGCCGCCCGGATCCTGGGCGCGGACGGTGTGCGCTCGGGTGCGGCGGCCCTGCACGGGGTACGCCGTGCCGTCGTCGCGACCGTCGGCGCGGTCGCCCTGGTGGGCGCCGGAAGCGGAACGGCGCTCGCCGAACCGGCCCCGGCGCACGCCGGCTGGGACGGCTCGAAGTACTGGTTCCGGAACGCGGCGGGCGAGTGGCGCTGGACCAGCCATCACTCCACGTACGTCCAGCGCACGGGCGGCACCGACGGTGGCCGCACCGGCGAGCCCGTCTTCCGGGGGCGGCAGGGCTGGGACGCCCAGGACCGCGTCTACTGGTACGAGTCCCGCGGCCACTGGTACTGGACCGGTCACCGGTCGAAGTACGAGCAGCGGACGGGCACCTCGGGGAACACCTCGAAGCCGGCCGGACCCACGACCCCGACCGCTCCCTCCTCGCGAGGCTGGACGGCGCCGGTCTCCTCGTACGTCTTCACGGGGTACTACGGGCAGCCGGGCGCCTGGTCGAGGGGCTATCACACGGGCCAGGACCTCGCGGTCCCGACGGGGACGACGGTCCGCTCGGTCGGCCCGGGGCGCGTGGTGACGGCCCAGTACAGCCGCTCGTACGGCTACGAGGTGGTGATCCGCCACCCCGACGGCCGTTACACCCAGTACGCCCATCTCTCACGGATCGACGTGTCCGCCCGGCAGAGCGTGTCGGCCGGTCAGCGGATCGCGCGGTCCGGGAGGACGGGGCGGGTGACGGGTCCGCACCTCCACTTCGAGGTGCGGACCACGCCGTACTTCGGCTCGGACGTCAACCCGCTGGCCTATCTGCGCGGTCACGGCGTGCGCGTATAGGGAGCTGCGGGAGGACGAGAAGCGGGATCAGCCCGCCACGCGTTCGATCCAGGCGGTGAGGTCGGCGACGACCTCGTCCCGGTTGGTCTCGTTGAGGACCTCGTGGCGTGCGCCCTCGTAGCTGCGGTACGTGAGGTCGGTGAGCCCGGCCTCGCGGTAGCGGGCGACCAGCAGGTCGGAGAGGGCGAGGCGGGCGTTGAGCGGGTCGTGGTCGCCGACCAGTACGTAGACCGGCAGGCCCGCCGGGATGCCCTCGGGTACGGCGAGCCGGCCCGCCGCGGCCCCCATGTCGGCCATCCCCCGGTCGTCGGCGGCGAAGCCGCAGAGCGGGTCGGCGAGGTACGCGTCGACCTGCTTCTCGTCACGGCTGAGCCAGTCCGCCTCCGTACGGTTGGGCGCGAAGGCGGCGTTGAAGGCGTCGAAGACCCCGCCTCCATCGACGCCCGCCTCCGCGGCCTGCCGGGCGGCCTCCGCGAGTCCCGCGAGCAGCCCGTCCACGGCCGTCGTCCCGGAGAGGGCGACGCCGTCGACGAGGGCGGCGTGGTCCAGGAGGTACTGCTGGGCGGCGAAGGAGCCCATGCTGTGTCCCAGGAGGATCACCGGCACCCCGGGGTGCCGGTCGCGCGCGATCCGGGTGAGGGCGGCGATGTCCTCGACGAGGAGGTTCCAGCCGTCCTCGCCGAAGTGGCCCGCGCCCGCGTGCATCGAGAGTCCGTGGCCGCGGTGGTCCCCCGCGTAGACGACGAAGCCGAGGCCGGTGAGATGCTCGGCGAGCGGGGCGTAACGGGCGGCGTGCTCGCCCATGCCGTGCGCGATCTGCACGACGCCCCGCGCCTCCCCCTCGGGGAGCCACGTGTGGACGTGGATGGCGATCCCGTCGCGGGAGGTGAAGGTGAACATCGCGGCTCCTGACTCGTAACGCGAAACGCGTGACTCGTGAATCGTGACCGTGTGACTCGTGACTGCGCACTCCGGACACTGACGCCCGGACACCGTAACGGTGTTCGGCAATGCCGAACACCGCTACGGTGGGGTGATCCCCGTCTCAGCCGCTCACCCGGTCACTCCACCGCTCGGCCCACCGGGCGGTTCTCCTTCACGGTGATCCGGCCCTTGCGGATCGTGGCCAGGCGGGGCGCGCGGCGGGCGACAGCGCTGTCGTGCGTGACCATGACGAAGGTCAGACCGTGCTCCTCGCAGAGCCCTTCGAGGAGGTCGACGATCTCGTCGCGCATCGACTCGTCGAGATTGCCCGTCGGTTCGTCGGCGAGCAGCACCTTCGGCCGCTTCACCAGGGCGCGGGCGATGGCCACGCGCTGCTGCTGGCCGCCGGAGAGCTCGGACGGCAGATGCCCGAGGCGCTCGCCGAGCCCGACCGAGTCCAGAGCCTCGGCCGCCCTGTCGCGGCGGTCGGCGGCCTTGACACCGAGCGGGACCAGCGCGGTCTCCACGTTCTCCAGGGCGGTGAGGGTGGGGATGAGGTTGAAGCTCTGGAAGACGAAGCCGATGTTCTGGCCGCGTACGGCCGTCAGGCGGCGCTCCGAGAGCTGCGCCAGGTCGGTGCCGTCGAGGAGGACGCTGCCGGAGGTGGGGCGGTCGAGGCCGCCGAGCATCTGGAGCAGGGTGGACTTGCCGCCGCCCGTGGGGCCCTGGATGACCAGTCGGTCCCCCTGTCCGATGGCGAGGTCGACGCCGGCGAGTGCGTCGACTCTGGTCCGGCCGCGCCGGTACTGCTTGGTGACGCCGATGAGTTCGTACATGGTGGGACTCCTGTGTGAGGTGGTGCGGTGCGGGCGGGCGACTACTCGACGCGGCGCAGCGCGTCGGCGGGGCGCAGGCGCGAGGCGCGCCACGCGCCGAAGCCGCCCGCGACGAGACCGCCGCCGAGGGCCAGGAGCACGGCGAGACCGACGGTGGCCACGCCGACGGGGGCGGTGAGGGCGATGTCGATGGTCTTGCCGACGGCCGTACGGGCTCCGCCGGGGCCGCCGGCGGCTCCGCCGAAGACCATCCCGCCGCCGCCCCGCCCGGCGAAGCCGCCGACGCTCGCGCCGAGTTCGGCAGTGAGGTTCGGGCTGACGGCGGTGACCGCGTACGCTCCGGCGAGGCCGGCCGCGATGCCGAGGGCGCCGCCGACGACGCCGTTGACGAGGGCCTCGCCGACGACCTGGCGCGTGACGCGGGCGCTCGTCCAGCCGAGCGCCTTGAGCGTGCCGAACTCGCGGACGCGGCGGCCGACCGCCGAGGAGGTGAGCAGGCCGGCGACGACGACCGCGGCGAGGAGCACCGCGTACGAGAGCCACTTGCCCATGGTGGAGGCGAGGTTCGCGGCGGTGTCCAGGGAGCCGGAGACCGTCTGGGCGAGGTCGGCCGAGGTGGTGACGGTCGTGCCGGAGACGTTCTTCTGGATGGCCGTCTTGACCGCCTCGATCTTCGTCGAATCCGTGGCCTTCACGTAGATCGTGGTGATCTTGCCGGTGGAGGCGGAGAGCGTCTGCGCCTGCTTCAGGGGCAGGTAGACCTGGGCGGCCGACTGGCCGCTGTCGGCGGTCGCGATCCCGATGATCTCGAACGACACGCCCTTGACCGCCAGCTTCCCGCCGACCGCGAGCCCCTCCTGCTGGGCGTAGGCACTGTCGAGGACGGCGACCTTCGCGTCGGTCTCGGTGGTCTTGAAGGTGCGGCCCGTGGAGACGGTGGAGGTGGTGAGGGGGCCGAGGTCGGGGGCCGTGACGTCGGTGCCGTAGATCGTGAAGGAGTCGACGTCGAAGGCGGCGCCGCCGCCGGTGACCGTGTCGCCGGGACCGCCCGAGCCGCCGCCGGTGGCATCACCCGGCTGAACGGACGGGCCGGGCTGGGCGGGCTGCGCCTGCTGCCCGGGCTGCTGCTCGCCGCGCTGGATCCGGCCGCGCGTGAACTCGCCGTCGATCTTGAGGTTGACGAGGCTCAGACCGCCCACCGCCCGGTCGACACCCTGCTGCTTCGCGACCGTGGCGACGGTGGAGTCCGCGAGGGTCTGGAAGCCCTGGACCATCAGGCGGTCGCTGCTCTGCTTCTCCTCCCCCTCCTCCTGGCCCTCGAACTCGAACCGGGGTCGCTGCGGCCGCGCTCCCTCCTGGAGCTGCTCCTGGGCCTTGGTCACCGTCAGGTCCGTACCGAGCCCGTACAGGGACTCGAGCACCTTGCCCTGGGCGACCTTCATGCCGGAGGAGACGGAGTTGACGACGATGACCAGCGCGATCCCGAGCGCGAGCCCGGAGGCGACGACGAGCGCCGCCTTTCTGCGGCGGCGCAGCTCGCGCCGGAGGTAGGTGAAGAACATGGCGCGAAGGTAGGAGCGGCGTGTGATGGTGGGATAAGGCCCGCGTGAGAGCCGGATGAGAGCACGTCAGCCTCGTGGGCCTGCCCAGGGAATCGGCCGGTTCCCTGGGCAGGCCGGACCTCCCGGTGGCAGAGTCGGCGCCATGTCCGACAACGGGGGAACGGTCAGGCCGGGAACGGCGCACGAGGGTCCGATGCGGCCGGTGCCGCCGGACGCGGCACGGCAGGGTCCGGTGACCGCGCTGCTCGACGCCACCGGGATGTTCTTCAAGCCGGCGCGGGACGCGTTCCCCGGGGCGCGCCCGGCCGACTGGGCGGCCGCCGCCGCCCTGGACCCGGGCTCGGTCGGGCCCGACGGAGCCTGGCGGCTGGACTTCCGGTGCTTCGCCGTCGCCGACCCTGGCGGCACGGGCTGGACCCTGATCGACGCGGGCGTGGGCCCCGCGGAGGGTCCCGGAGCGCCCTGGTGCCCCGTCCCGGGCCGGCTGCCGGACCTGCTCGCGGAGGCCGGGATCGACCGGCGCGACATCCACACCGTGGTCCTGACGCACCTGCACGAGGACCACACGGGCTGGGCCGCCGAGGCCTCGGGGCGGCCCTTCTTCCCGGACGCCCGGTACGTCGTCCAGAGCGCGGAGACGGCCGCGCTCGACCGGAGCGACCCGGTGTGGTCCTGGGTCGTCGAACCACTGCGGGCCGCCGGTCGGTTGCACGAGGTCGACGGCGTGCACCGGCTCCGCCCGGGTGTCACGCTGCTGCCCACGCCGGGGCACACACCCGGCCACCAGTCGGTCCTCGTCGAGCACGCCGACGGCCGGGACGTCCTGGTCACCGGCGACCTCCTCGTCCACGCCGTCCAGCTCGCCGCACCGGCCGTCGCGTACGCCCACGAACGCGATCCCGCGACGGCGCGGGCCTCCCGCGAGAAGCTGCTCGCGCGGGCCGTCGAACGCGGCGCGGTGCTGGCGACGGCCCACCTGACCCGCCCGTTCGTCGAACCGTCCGGGTCCTGATCACCGGCGGTGTCCCGGTCACCCGCCGAGTCCCTCCTTGAGGAGCGTCAGGCGACCGTCGTGGCGTAGGCGAGCGGGTCCGACAGGACGTCGTGGAGGACGAGGGCCGCCGCGCCCCGGGCCGCGTCGGACGTCGGGGAGGCGGCGCGGAGGCGGGCGGAGTCCGGGGGCCAGAGGCCCGAGACGACGCGGGCGGAGAGTTCCTCGGCGACGGCCGGGGCGAGCCAGGGCATGAGCAGCGGGTAGATGCCGCCGAGGACGACGGCCTCGGGGTCGAGGAGGTTCACGGCGCCCGACAGGGCGCGGCCGAGCATGCGGCCCGCCTCGGCGAGCGCGCCGAGCGTGCGCGGGTCCCCGGTCTCGGCACGGCGTACGAGCTCCGCGACGTCGGAGGCCTCCGCCGCCCGCAGCAGCGCGGCCTGGCCCGCGTACTGCTCCAGGCAGCCGCGTGATCCGCAGCGGCAGCGGGGGCCCTCGGCGTCGACGACCAGGTGGCCGATCTCGCCGGCGAAGCCGTGTGCGCCGCGCAGGAGTTCACCGCGGACGACGATCGCGCCGCCGACGCCGATCTCGCCGGTCAGGTGCAGGAAGGTCCGCAGGTCGCCGAGCGCGCCGAACCACAGCTCGGCGAGGGCCGCCATGTTGGCCTCGTTGTCGGAGGTCAGGGCCAGGCCCGCCGGGCCGCCGGTGCCGGGGCGCCGCGCGGCGAGGGCCTCGCCGAAGAGGCGCTCGGCGGCCACCTCGTTCCAGCCGAGGTTGGGCGCCTGCCGGACGGTCCCGCGGGTGACGAGCCCGGGCAGGGCGAGCCCGGCTCCGGCCGGAACCAGCCCCACTGCTGCCGCCTCGTCGAGGGCTTCCGCCGCGATGCGGGCGGCCCGGTCCAGGACCTCGGCCGCGTCGGCCGCGCGGTTGTCGAGGCGCTCGCTGCGCCGGACGCGGTCGGTGCCGGTCAGGTCGGCGACGCAGACCGTCACGTAGTCGATGTTGACCTCGACGCCGAGTCCCGCGGGACCGGTGTCCGCCGGTTTCAGCACGGTGCCCGGCCGGCCCGCCTGCCCGCTGAACGTCTTGCCCGACTCGACGAGGAAGCCGAGGTCGAGGAGCTGCTCGACGAGCGAGGAGACCGCGGGCCGGGTGAGTCCGACGCGGGCGGCGACGGCGGCCCTGGTCGTCTCGCCCGCCTCGTGGACGGTCCGCAGGACGAGACTCAGGTTGTGCCGGCGCACTCCCGACTTGTCGGCCTTGGGTTCCGTGGGCTGGTTCATGGTGAGCAAAAGCCTAGTCGTCCCTTTCGCTCACCCGAAAACAGTTCGGTGACCGAACTGTTTTCGGTTACGGTCTCCCCATGACGCTTCCGCGCGACTACCGCGGCCAGACCTGCGCCCTCTCCCGCTCCATGGAGATCGTCGGCGAGCGCTGGACGCTGCTCATCCTGCGCGACGCCTTCTACGGGGTCCGGAGGTTCGGGGAGTTCGCGGCGCACCTCGCGGTCCCCCGGGCCGTCCTCACCGACCGGCTCGCCGCCCTCGTCGAGGCAGGCGTCCTGGACCGGCGGCCCGAGACGGGCGCCGGCCGCCGCGAGGTCTACGTCCTGACACCCAAGGGGATCGCCCTCTGGCCGGCCGTCCGCGCGCTCACCGCCTGGGGCGAGGAGTTCTACGCGGCGGAGGGCGGCCCGCGCCGCGTCTTCCGGCACGTCGGCGACGAGGCCCCCATCGGCCCCGAGGGCCACTGCACCGGCTGCGGAACGGCCGTACCCGTCGGAGACGTCCTGGTCGCCCCCGGTCCGGGGCTCCCGCCCCCGGCCGAGGGCGCCGACCCGGTGACGGCGGCGCTCGCCCGCCCGCACCGGCTGCTCACCCCCCTGCTCACCACCGCGCCCCAGCGGCGCACCACGAGAGGTTCGCACCCATGAAGATCCTGGTCGTCGGCGCCGGTGCCACCGGTGGCTACTTCGGCGCACTGCTCGCCCGGTCCGGGCAGGACGTCACCTTCCTGGTCCGCCCGGCCCGCGCCGCCGCGCTGCGTGAGCGCGGGCTGCGGGTCGTCGGCAGGGACGAGGAGTGGGTCGTCGCTCCGCGGCTCGTCACGGCCGACGAACTGACCGGCCCGTACGACCTCGTCCTGCTCTCGGTGAAGTCCACCGGGCTCGACCGGGCCGTCGAGGACGTCGCGCCGGCCGTCGGCCCCCACACCGCCGTCGTCCCGCTCCTCAACGGCCTCGCCCACATCGACGTCCTCAACGCCCGGTTCGGCGCGCCCGCCGTCCTCGGCGGGGTGGCCAAGGTCGTCACGACGCTCGACGCGACCGGTGACATCCGGCGGCTGGCCCCGCTCGCCCATCTGGCCTTCGGTGAGCAGGACGGCACGGTCTCCCCGCGCGTGGAGCGGATCAGGGCCGTCCTCGAAGCGGCGGGGATCGACGCGCCGGTGCCGGAGCGGGTCGTGACGGCGATGTGGCACAAGTGGGTCTTCATCACGACCTTCGGCGCCGTGACGAGCCTGATGCGCGGCACCGTCGGCGAGGTGTACGACACCCCGGGCGGGCCCGCGCTCGGACCCGCGGTCCTGGACGAGGCCGCCGCGGTCGCCGCCGCGGCGGGCCATCCCGTACCGGAGGCGGAGCGGGCGGCGACGCTCGCCGTGGTGTCCGCGCCGGGCTCGCCGATGGTGCCGTCCCTTTACCGCGATCTGACGGCGGGGCACCCCACCGAGGTCGAGCACCTCTTCGGCGATCTGACCGGCCGTGCGCGCGACTTCGGTGTGGCGACCCCGCTGCTCGACCTGGCGACCCTGCACCTGCGGGTCCACCAGCGCCGGGTCGGCGCGTCGGCGGCCGGCCAGTAGGCCGAATCCCCGGGCCGACGGGCCAGGCCGACGGGCCGGGCCCGTCGGCCTGGGCGCCGCGCCGTCAGGCGAGGTCGTCCAGCGGCGTGCCCGGCGCGAGTTCCGCCGCGATGAGCTCGGCGACCGCCTGGGCCATGTTGCCGTCGGGCGTGGTCGCGGTCTTCGTGGCGGAGACCGCGATGGCGAGACGTTCGGACGGGAGGTATGCCTGGATCGCCGCGTACCCCGAGAAGGACGGGTTCTGGATCACCCAGCCGTTGATCACGATGACGCCGAGGCCGAAGTGCTTGGCCTCGGTCTGCTTCAGGCAGATCGAGGCGGGGCACTTCTCGGTCGCGCCGCCGAGGCCGACCGTGCCGGGGTCGAGCAGGGTGCGGTAGGAGCGGGGCGAGAGGAGCTCGCCGCTGCCGATGGCCTGGGCCGAGCGGGCCAGGTCGCAGATGTGGGTGGTGATGACGGCGCCGGGCGCGGTGGTCCACGAGGGGTTCCAGAAGGTGGACTCCTCGTAGAAGCCCCGGTCCGAGGTGAAGGCGTGGAGGGCGGGTCGCGGGGTGTCGGGGGTGAAGTTGTTCTGCGTGTCGCGCAGTTCGAGGGGGCCGGTGACCTTCTCCCTCACGAGCCGGTCGATCCGTACTCCGGTGATCTTCTCCAACGCGGCTACCAGGAGTACGTAGTTGGCGTGGGAGTAGCTCCAACTGGCCCCCGGCTCGTACCAGAACGAGTGGCGGAGGGGGTACGCGACCAGCTCCTCCGGGGTCCAGGCGCGGAAGGGGTGGGCCTCCAGTTCGGCGAGGAAGGCCGGGTCCGTGACGTAGTCGTGGAGGCCGGTGGTGTTGGTGGCCAGCATCCGCAGGGTGATCCTGTCGGCCTTGGGCAGGTCGGGCAGCCAGCGCTCCACGGTGTCGTCGAGCCGGACCCTCTTCTCCTCGACGAGCCGGAGGAGGGCCGTTCCGATGTGGGCGAAGGCGACGGAGCCGGCGCGGAAGTGCATGTCCGGCTCGGCCGGGACACCCGTCATGGACTCGCCCAGCGCGTCGGTGACGACCTCGCGCCCGTCGACGGTGACCCGCAGCTGCACGGCCTTCAGGCGGAGGTCCTTCTTGGCCTTGCGGGTGACGGCCAGGATCCGGCGGGCCCGGTCGTCGCGGGGGTCCTCGGTCCGCACGCAGTCGCGCCCACCGTGTCCGGAACGGCCGCCGGGCTCCTCGGCGGACACGGGCGCGGCGGCGGTCGTCTGGACGGTGACGGCGAGGAGGGCGGCGCCGAGCAGGGCCCTGCGGGCGCCCGCCCGGGGACGCGTACGGGGCAGCGTCCGGGTACGGAAGGGGGTGCGTGTCATGGGCCGCACCATGTCCGGATCACGGTCGGCGCCTGCCGGAACACTCCGCACACGACGCCGGACGCGCCCGTGCGGGGCAGACGCCTGACGCCGTTCGGACGCAACGTCACGCGGAGGCGGCCCGGCGGAAACCGGGGTGCGGACCGACGGTGCCGTGCGGTGTGATCGGGGCATGGGAATCGTGTCGGGTACGCCGGAAGTCGACGGACTGGGTCGCGCTGTGGGCGCGCTGCGGGAATGGCAGGACGACGGTGCGCCGTTCCAGCTGCATCCGGGGGACGTGGGCTGGTTCTGGCGGTCGGGTGGGGAAGCGACCGCCGCCGCGGTCAGGACGTGGAGCCGGGACGGACGGATTCTCGCCGTCGGGCTGCTGGACGGCCCCGGGCTGCTGCGCCTGACGATCGCGCCGGACGCACGGCGGGACGAGGAGCTGGCGCGGCGCCTGGTCGAGGACGTGACCGCGCCGGAGCGCGGGGTACTGCCCGAGGGGCGGGCGAGCATCGACACACCGACGGATGCCCTGGTCCAGGAGCTGCTGTCCGAACGCGGCTGGAACACCGACGAGCCGTGGACGCCCCTGCGCCGTGACCTCTCCGAACGGGTGCCCGACCCGGGCGTACGGATCGAGGTGGCCCGGCCGGAGCAGGCGCACGTGTACGCCGCCGTCCACCGGGCGGCGTTCGACGGGTCGCCGTTCACGGAGGACCGTTGGCACGCGATGGCGGCCGGACTGCCGTTCGCCGACGCCCGGTGCCTCGTCGCGTACGACGACGAGGGAGAGGCCGTGGCGGCGGTGACGGTGTGGTCGGCCGGCCCGGGCAGGCCCGGACTGCTCGAACCGCTGGGCGTGCACCGGGCCCATCGGGGCCGCGGCCACGGCCGGGCGATCAGCCTCGCCGCGGCGGCCGCCCTCCGGGAGCTGGGCGCGTCGACCGCGCTCGTCTGCACCCCGAGCGCGAACACCGGCGCCGTCGCCACCTACGAGTCGGCCGGCTTCCGCAAAGCCCCCGAGGTCCGGGACCGGTGCCGGCAGGCGTCGTAGGGCGCGCCCTCGGCGCCCGCGCGCTGTCCAGCCGTTTGCACCGCTGCCACCTCGCCGGTCCCCCGGCGAGGTGGCAGCCGCCTGCTTCCGTCTCGCCCGGCCCTCAGGCCTCGGCGTCCTGCGGGTACCAGCGCAGTTCGACCGTGTTGCCGTCCGGGTCCTTCACGTAGACCGACTGGGCCGAACCGCGCGCGCCCCAGCGCGGGACGGGGCCCTCCAGGACGTCGAACGTCCCGGAGTCGATGACCTCCTGCCAGTCAAGGGGATCCACGACCAGGCAGATGTGGTCGACGTTGGACTCGCCGCGCGGACGCGAGAAGAGGTCGATGACCGTGCCCTCGTCGATGCGCACGGACGGGAAGGGGACCTTGCCGGCCCGCCACTCCTCGACCCGCTCGGGAGCGAGGCCCAGCGCACCGGTGTAGAAGTCGAGCGCCTTGTCGACGTCGGTCACGTTGAGTACGAGGTGGTCGAAGGCTTTGACTCGCATGTGTGGGATCCCCGTTCTGGAAGGTGGTTCGGGTCCGGCCGTGCCGGAGCCAGATGATCATGCAGGTCGGGAAGTCGACGATCAAGTGCTCGGTGCGACTCCGGTGTGGTCACACGGTCGGGATCCGGGCGCGCAGGAGACAGAACTCGTTGCCTTCCGGGTCGGCCAGGACGTGCCAGTTCTCGGTGCCGTCCTGGCCCACGTCGGCGGGTCTGGCGCCGAGCGCGAGCAGGCGCGCCAGCTCGGCGTCCTGGTCCCGGTCCGTGGGGTTGACGTCGATGTGCAGGCGGAGCTTCCCGGTGCGCGGGTCGCTGCTCGGGCTGAGGATCATGGTGGGCTGCGGGCCCCCGAAGCCGGTGTCCGGCGGCCCGATCTCGATGCTTCCGTCGTCCTCCCGGCCGAGTTCGACGTAGCCGAGGACCTCGCTCCAGAACACGGCGAGCCGGGCCGGGTCCACGCAGTCGACGACCAGTTCGCTGATGCGGCATGCCATGCCGTCAGTCTAAGGAGAGGGCCGTGGAATTGTCGGCACCGATCGTCGTTCTCAGGGCTCGTCGCAGCCCGGCGTCAGCGGTAGTCGTCGGGGTGGTCCTGCATCCAGGTGGTGATCCGGTCGCGCGTGCCGGTCAACAGGCTCCGGTGCTTCTTCAGGTTCTCGAAGGAACGGTCGCCGTCCAGCTCTCCGTCGAGCTTCTCGATCAGCGCGATCGGCTCGGGGAAGTGCCCGGGCCCCTTCGGGTCCGCCTTCATGGCCCGGTCCAGGCGGTGGAGTTCGTCATGGACCCTTCCCAGGAAGGACTCGCAGTTGCCGGGGTGCCGCACGAGTCGTTCAGGGTCGCCTGGAGCCCGGCGAAGGCGTCGCGGACCCGTTCGGGGGGGCGTGTCCCCGGGGGTCGAGGAGGCGTCCGGAGCACCTGTCCCGGACCCGGACCCCTCCGCGGGCGATGCGCCGGGCTCCTCGTCGGCCGAAGCCGAAGCCGAAGCCGTCGTCCCGGCCGACCCGGGCGACCCGGCCGCGCGGGCCGTCTCACGCGTGCCGCTCGCGTCGTCGGCACCGCAGCCCACACCGAGTACGGCCAGGGCCACGGCCACCGCCACCGCGCCCGGTGCCGAGAACTGGGACATACGACTCCCCCTTGGTCTGCTGATCGTGGAAACCGCCGACCTTGCAGAACTCCTGTTCCCGGCAGGTCAGCGCAGAGGGCCCGGGCTCGCCGCCGTGAGGACTCCGGCGATCCGGTCCCACGTCTCCGCGGAGCGTGCCAGCGGCGGCAGGAGTTCACCCGCGCCCGTGCCCCAGGCGTGGGCCAGAGCCACAGGGTCCTCGCCGGTCACCGCGCCCCCGGCCAGGGCGGCGGCGCCGAGGGCGACGAGTTCCTCGGCGGCGGGGACGACCAGGGGCCGCCCGGAGAGCCTGCGTACGGTGTCGGTCCAGGTCCTGCCGCGCGCGCCGCCCCCGATCAGGCGCAGCGGACGGTCACGTACCGCGGAGTCCGTCAGGTCGAGGCCGCAGGCGGCGAGGAGTCCGTCGAGGGCGCGCAGGACGGTGAAGGCCGCGCCCTCGTAGGCGGCGCCGAGGATCGCGCGCGGGTCGGTGGTGTGGCGCAGGCCGGTGACGAGACCGGCGGCGTGCGGCAGGTCGGGGGTGCGTTCGCCGTCCAGGTACGGCAGGACCACGACCCCCGCGTCGCCGCCCGGCACCGCGTCCTCGCGGTCGAGGCCGAAGAGGGCGGCGAACCGGTCGACGGCGAGCGTGCAGTTGAGGGTGCAGCCGAGCGGAAGGTACGTGCCGTCGGTGGCTGCGAAGCCGGCCAGCCCGGGGTCGGCCGGCCTGGTGCGGGTGGCGGCGAAGACCGTGCCGGAGGTGCCGAGGCTGACCACCGGGTGGTCGAGCAGGCCCGCGCCGCCGAGGCCGAGGCCGACGGCCGCCGCCATGTTGTCGCCGGTGCCGGCGGCGACGACGACCGTACGGGGCAGTCCGAGGGCCTCCGCCGCGGCCGCGGTGAGGGTGCCGACGCGG
The DNA here is from genome assembly GCF_008642375.1 of Streptomyces venezuelae. NCBI lineage: Bacteria > Bacillati > Actinomycetota > Actinomycetes > Kitasatosporales > Streptomycetaceae > Streptomyces > Streptomyces venezuelae. The sequence goes on from NZ_CP029194.1 coordinate 1,129,943, forward strand.
GTGGCGCCGGAGGGGGCGACGGCGGGCAGGAGGGCCGGGTCGAGAGCGAGGAGGTCCAGGATCTCGGGGTCGTAGCCGCCGCCGCTTCCTGTGCCCCTGGCGCTTCCCCTGACCCCGCCGCTTTCGGCGCCGCCACCGCTTCCGTACCAGCACGTCCCCGACGCGTCCCCGGGGTCCGTGACCGCGTGGCCCGTCAGGCGTTCGGTGAGGTAGTCGTGCGGGAGGCGGACCCCGGTGGCCGCGGCGGCGTGCGCCGGCTCGTGCTCGCACAGCCACTGCCACTTCGCGGCGGTCATGGAGGCGACGGGCACCGAACCGGTGCGCTCCAGCCAGGACTTCGGCCCGCCGAGCCCGGCGGCGAGGGCGGCGGCCTCCGGCGCGGAGCGGGTGTCGTTCCAGAGCAGCGCCGGGCGCAGGGGCCGGCCGTCGGCGCCGAGCGTGACGAGGCCGTGCTGCTGTCCGGCGACCGCGATGCCGGTGACGGCGGACGCCGGGACGCCCGCGTCCCGTACCGCCGCACGGACGGCCGTCGTGAGGGCGGTCCACCACTCCTCGGGGTCGCTCTCCCGCGCGCCGCCCTCCCCGGTGACGGTGTGCGGGGCGCGGCCGACGGCGAGGAGCTCACCGGTCACGGTGTCGACGGCAACGGCCTTGGTGGACTGCGTCGAGCTGTCCACGCCGATCACGACGGAGCGGCTGGTGCGCGTGGGCACGCCCTCACCTCATCTCTCTGGGTCGTCTTCTCGTGTTTTTCGCTGATTGCCCCGGATGCGGGTCTGGCGTCGCGGCACCCTCATCCCGTATTAGTTATCTCAGATAACAAATCACGAGAGCAAGGGAAGGACACATCGTGCCGGAGCTCTTCTCCCCCACCCCCGAGGACCGCTTCACCTTCGGCCTCTGGACCGTCGGCTGGCAGGGCCGCGACCCCTTCGGCGAGGCCACCCGCCCCGCCCTGGACCCGGTCGAGGCCGTCGAACGGCTCGCCGCCCTCGGCGCGTACGGCATCACGTTCCACGACGACGACCTCATCCCCTTCGGCGCCTCGGAGGATGAGCGCGACACCGCCGTCAAGCGTTTCCGCGCGGCGCTGGAGCGGACCGGGCTCGCGGTCCCCATGGCGACGACCAATCTCTTCACCCACCCCGTCTTCAAGGACGGCGCCTTCACCGCCAACGACCGGGACGTGCGCCGCTTCGCCCTGCGCAAGACCCTCCGCAACATCGACCTGGCCGTCGAGCTCGGCGCGACCGTGTACGTGGCCTGGGGCGGCCGGGAGGGCGCCGAGTCCGGTGCCGCCAAGGACGTCCGGGTCGCGCTCGACCGGATGAAGGAGGCCTTCGACCTCCTCGGGGAGTACGTCACCGAGCAGGGCTACGACCTGCGCTTCGCGATCGAGCCCAAGCCGAACGAGCCGCGCGGCGACATCCTGCTGCCCACCATCGGGCACGCCCTCGCCTTCATCGAGCGCCTGGAGCGCCCCGAGCTCGTCGGCGTGAACCCCGAGACGGGTCACGAGCAGATGGCCGGGCTCAACTTCCCGCACGGCATCGCGCAGGCGCTGTGGGCGGGCAAGCTCTTCCACATCGACCTCAACGGCCAGTCGGGCATCAAGTACGACCAGGACTTCCGCTTCGGGGCCGGCGATCTGCGCCAGGCCTTCTGGCTGGTGGACCTCCTGGAGACGGCCGGGTACACGGGCCCGCGCCACTTCGACTTCAAGCCCGTCCGCACGGACGGCTTCGACGGGGTGTGGGAGTCCGCGAAGAACTGCATGCGCAACTACCTGATCCTGAAGGAGCGCGCGGCCGCCTTCCGCGCCGACCCCGACGTCCAGGGGGCGCTGACCGCCTCACGACTGCCCGAGCTCGCCGTGCCCACGGCCGCCGACGGCCTCGCCGCGCTGCTCGCCGACCCCACGGCGTACGAGACCTTCGACGCGGACGCGGCGGCCGCCCGCTCGATGGCCTTCGAGCACCTCGACCAGCTGGCCCTGGAGCACCTCCTCGGCGTCCGCTGAGCCTCCGAGGAGCGGGCGGGCGTCAGCGCGTGGCGAGAGTCGAGCGGCGGACGACCAGCTCCGGCTGGAGCACCACGTGTTCGTGCCGGTGCTCGTCCGCCCGCTCGCCGGTCTCCTCCAGGAGCAGTTCGGCGGCCTTCGCCCCGAGGGTGACCGCCGGCTGCCGCACGGAGGTCAGGGGTACGGTCGCGGCCGCCGCGAACTCGATGTCGTCGTAGCCGACGATGGCCATGTCCTCCGGGACCCGGACCCCGGCCGCGTACAGCGACTGGAGGACCCCGAGGGCCAGCAGGTCGTTGGCGCAGAAGACGGCGGTCGGCCGCTCGGAGAGGCCGAGCAGGCGGGCGCCGGCGTCGCGCCCGGAGGCCACGTCGAGGCGCTCGGCCGGGAGCTCCCGGAGGGCCGAGGCGGGCAGGCCGGCCTCGGCGAGCGCGAGGAGGGCGCCCTCGCGCCGGTCGCGGATCTGCTGGAGGTGGGACGGGCCGCTGACATAGGCGAAGGAGCGGTGTCCCGCCGCCGCGAGGTGGCGGATCGCGAGGGTGCCGCCGACGACGTCGTCGACGGAGACCGAGCAGCCGGCGCCGTCGCCCGCGACGCGGTCGACGAGCACGGAGGGGATGCCGTGGCGGCGGAACTCCCGGAGGTTCGCGCCGCTGGGGTCGGCGGGCGTGACGAGGACGCCCCGGACGCGCTGCTCGGCGAAGAGGGAGAGGTAGTCGGCCTCGTCGGCCGGGTTCTGGTCGCTGTTGCAGACCATGACGCCGAGGCCGGCGGCGCGGGCGGTGCGCTCGGCTCCCCGGGCGATGTCGACGAAGAAGGGGTTGCCCATGTCGAGGACGAGCAGGGCCATGATCCTGCTGCGCCCGGCGCGCAGCTGGCGGGCCGACTCGCTGCGGACGTAGCCGAGGCGGGCGATGACCCGCCGCACGTGCTGGAGCGTCGCGGGCGAGACCCGGTCCGGCTGGTTGATCACATTGGAGACGGTGCCGACGGAGACGCCCGCCTCGCGTGCCACGTCTTTGATGCCGACGGTCCCGACCGTCCGCGCGGTGTCCGTCATCCGTCCCACCTGGTCCGTCCTGCCCCTGCCGCCACCCGGTCCGGGTGGGCTTCCGCCCCGCGTTTCATCCTATGCGGCCCCACCTGCCCGCCCTCCCCCTCCGCTCACGCGAGGTGGAAGACCTCGGTCAGCGGGCGCATCGCCGCGTCGGGCGCCCGCCCGTCCGGTTCCTCGAAGAACTCCGCCATCTCGGCCTGCCAGCGGGCGTTGACCTCGGCGGCCTCCATCGCCGCGCGCGCCCGGTCGAAGTCCGGGGTCTCCAGGTAGCCGACGAGCAGCCCGTCCTCGCGCAGGAAGAGGGAGTAGTTGTGCCAGCCGGCGGCGGAGAGCGCCGCGAGCATGTCGGCCCAGACGTGCTCGTGGCGTGCGCGGTACTCGTCCGCCCGCTCGGCCCGGACCTTCAGCAGGAAACAGACCCGCTGCATGTTCACCCTCCGCTCCTCGTGTGACTGAAATGTTTCATTTCTCAGGATCGCGACGCTAGGACGTGAGCGCCTCCATGGTCAAGAGTCTTGACGACACACCGGGCTATGGCTAGCTTCCCCCCCATAATGAATCGATTCATTTCATGGCTCCGAGGACTCTGAGGTGGACATGCCCGACATCGCTGCCGTGAAGGCCGCACTCGCCGCCCAGCGGATCGAAACGCCCTCCTGGGGCTACGGCAACTCCGGGACCCGGTTCAAGGTCTTCGCGCAGCCGGGCGTGCCCCGGACCCCTTACGAGAAGCTCGACGACGCGGCCCAGGTCCAGACGTTCACGGGCGTCGCCCCGAAGGTGTCGCTGCACATCCCGTGGGACCGGGTCGACGACTACGTGGCCCTCGCCTCGTACGCGAAGGAGCGCGGGCTCGAACTGGGCGCGATCAACTCCAACACCTTCCAGGACGACACGTACAGGCTCGGCAGTGTCTGCCACCCGGACGCCGCCGTGCGCCGCAGCGCCGTGGACCATCTCCTCGACTGCGTCGACATCATGGACGCGACCGGCTCGGCCGATCTGAAGCTGTGGTTCGCGGACGGCACGAACTACCCCGGGCAGGACGACGTCACCGCCCGGCAGGAGCGGCTCGCGGAATGCCTCGCCGAGGTGTACGAGCGGCTCGGCGAGGGGCAGCGGATGCTCCTGGAGTACAAGTTCTTCGAGCCGGCCTTCTACACGACCGACGTGCCGGACTGGGGCACGGCCTACGCGCACTGCCTCAAGCTGGGTCCCAGGGCGCAGGTGGTCGTGGACACCGGCCACCACGCGCCCGGCACCAACATCGAGTTCATCGTCGCCCTGCTGCTGCGGGAGGGGAGGCTCGGCGGCTTCGACTTCAACTCGCGCTTCTACGCGGACGACGACCTGATGGCCGGCGCGGCCGACCCCTTCCAGCTCTTCCGGATCATGCACGAGGTCGTCCGCAACGGCGGCCTCGCACCGGCGGCGAACGTCGCCTTCATGCTCGACCAGTGCCACAACATCGAGGCGAAGGTGCCCGCGGTGATCCGCTCGGTGGCCAACGTCCAGGAGGCCACGGCCAAGGCACTGCTCGTCGACGGCGACGCCCTGGCCGCCGCCCAGCGGGACGGGGACGTGCTCGCCGCCAACGCCGTCCTGATGGACGCCTACGACACCGACGTACGGCCCCTGCTGCGCGCGCTGCGCGAGGAGCGGGGCCTCGACCCGGACCCGGTCGCCGCCTACCTCCGCTCCGGACGGCAGGAGCGGATCGCCGCCGAGCGCGTCGGCGGGGACCAGGCCGGCTGGGGCGCGTAGCCCCCCTCGCTCTCCGTTCACCTCCCGCCCGAAGGAAGACCACATGACCCCGGCCACACCCCTCGCCGTCACCTCTCTCCTGGGACGTGCGCACCGGCTCGGCGCCGACCCCCGTACCACCAACTACGCCGGCGGCAACGCCTCCGCGAAGGGCTCCGTCACCGATCCCGTGACCGGCGGCCCGACCGACCTCATGTGGGTCAAGGGATCCGGCGGCGACCTGGGCACGCTCACCGAGGACGGGCTCGCGGTGCTGCGGCTCGACCGGCTGCGCGCGCTCGTCGACGTCTACCCGGGCGTCGAGCGCGAGGACGAGATGGTCGCCGCCTTCGACCACTGCCTGTACGGGAAGGGGGGCGCGGCCCCGTCCATCGACACCGCCATGCACGGCCTGGTGCCCGCGGCCCACGTCGACCACCTCCACCCGGACGCGGGGATCGCGCTCGCCTGCGCGGCCGACGGGGAGAAGCTGACCGCCGAGTGCTTCGGCGACACGGTGGTGTGGGTGCCGTGGCGGCGCCCCGGATTCCAGCTGGGCCTGGACATCGCCGCGGTGAAGGCGGCCCACCCGGCGGCGATCGGCGTCGTCCTCGGCGGCCACGGCATCACCGCCTGGGGCGAGACCTCCGAGGAGTGCGAGCGCAACGCGCTGCACATCATCCGCACCGCCGAGGCCTTCCTCGTCGAGCGGGGCCGCCCGGAGCCCTTCGGCCCGGCCGTCGAGGGGTACGCGCCGCTGCCCGAGGCCGAGCGGCGGGAGCGGGCCGCCGCGCTCGCCCCGTACGTCCGGGGGCTCGCCTCGCAGGACCGTCCGCAGGTCGGGCACTTCACGGACTCCGACGCGGTCCTCGACTTCCTCGCCCGTGCCGAGCACCCGCGGCTCGCCGCCCTCGGCACGTCCTGCCCCGACCACTTCCTGCGGACGAAGGTCCGGCCGCTCGTCCTCGACCTGCCGGCCGACGCGCCCCTCGACCTGGCGGTCGAGCGACTGCGGGAGCTGCACACCGCCTATCGCGAGGAGTACGCGGCGTACTACGCGCGCCACGCCGCCGCGGACTCCCCCGCCATGCGGGGCGCCGACCCGGCGATCGTCCTCGTCCCGGGCGTCGGCATGTTCTCCTTCGGGCGCGACAAGCAGACGGCACGGGTGGCGGGCGAGTTCTACGTCAACGCGATCAACGTGATGCGCGGGGCGGAGGCGGTCTCGGCGTACGCGCCGATCGAGGAGTCGGAGAAGTTCCGCATCGAGTACTGGGAGCTGGAGGAGGCGAAGCTGCGGAGGATGCCGCGACCGAAGCCGCTCGCGACCAGGGTCGCGCTCGTGACGGGCGCGGGCAGTGGCATCGGCCGGGCGATCGCACACCGGCTGGTCGCGGAGGGCGCGTGCGTGGTGGTCGCCGACCTCGACGCCGCCAACGCGGCTGTCGTGGCGGAGGAGTTGGGCGGGCCGGACAAGGCGGTGGCGGTCGCCGTGGACGTGACGTCGGAGGAGCGGATCGGCGCGGCCTTCCGGTCGGCGCTGCTCGCCTTCGGCGGGGTGGACCTGGTCGTGAACAACGCGGGCATCTCCCTCTCCAAGTCGCTCCTGGAGACGACGGCGAAGGACTGGGACGTCCAGCACGACGTCATGGCGCGGGGTTCGTTCCTCGTCTCCCGGGAGGCGGCACGGGTGATGACGGCCCAGGGGCTGGGCGGCGACATCGTCTACATCGTCTCCAAGAACGCGGTCTTCGCCGGCCCGAACAACATCGCCTACTCCGCCACGAAGGCCGACCAGGCCCATCAAGTGCGGCTCCTGGCAGCCGAGCTGGGTGAGCACGGCATCCGGGTCAACGGCGTCAACCCGGACGGTGTGGTACGCGGATCGGGCATCTTCGCCGGCGGCTGGGGAGCCCGGCGGGCCGCCACGTACGGCATCGCGGAGGAGGATCTGGGTGCCTTCTACGCCCAGCGGACGCTGCTGAAGCGGGAGGTGCTGCCCGAGCACGTCGCCAACGCGGTGTTCGCGCTCACCGGCGGCGACCTCAGCCATACGACCGGCCTGCACGTCCCGGTGGACGCGGGCGTGGCCGCCGCGTTCCTCCGGTGAGCGGGTCGACCACCCGGCCCCGCGACGTCTTCGCTGCCGTGGATCTCGGGGCCACCAGCGGGCGGGTGATGCTCGGCCGCGTCGGCCCCGGGACCCTCGACCTCACCGAGGCGCACCGCTTCCCCAACACGCCGGTCCGTCTGCCGGACGGGCTGCGCTGGGACGTCCTCGGCCTCTACCGGGGCGTCCTGGACGGACTGCGCGCGGCCGCCCGCTCCGGCGGGGTCGCCTCCGTCGGCGTCGACACCTGGGGCGTGGACTACGGGCTCCTCGACGCGGACGGCGCCCTCCTCGGCGTTCCGTACCACTACCGCGACGCGCGCACCGAGGGAGCCGCCGAGGCCGTGTGGGCGCGGGTCGGCCCGGCGGAGATGTACCGGGTCACCGGCCTCCAGCACCTGCCGTTCAACACCGTCTTCCAGCTCGCCGCCGCCACCGGCAGCACCCAACTGGCGGCGGCGGGAACGCTGTTGCTGATGCCGGACCTGATGGTCCACTGGCTGACGGGGACGCTCGGGGCCGAGGAGACCAACGCCTCCACCACGGGCCTCTTCGACGCCCGCGCGGGCACCTGGTCCACGGAGCTGCTCGGCAGGCTCGGGGTGGATGCCGGGCTGCTGCCGCCGCTCCGCTCCCCCGGCGACCCGGCGGGCGAACTCCTCCCTCACGTCGTAGAGTTCACCGGGCTCGACGCCCGGACCCGGGTGACGACGGTCGCTTCGCACGACACGGCGTCGGCCGTGGTCGCCGTCCCGGCCACCGCCCCGGACTTCGCCTATCTGTCCTGCGGCACCTGGTCGCTCGCGGGACTGGAGCTGGACGGCCCGGTGCTCACCGAGGAGTCCCGGGCCGCCAACTTCACCAACGAGCGCGGTGTCGACGGCACCGTCCGATTCCTCCGGAACATCATGGGCCTGTGGCTCCTGGAGGAGTGCCGCCGGGCGTGGGCGTCACAGGGGCAGGGGCAGGCGCCATCCGGCCTGCCCGACCTGCTCGCGGCGGCGGCGCGGGCGGAGCCTTTCGCGGCGCTCGTCGACCCGGACGCACCGGAGTTCCTGGCCCCGGGCGACATGCCGGAGCGGATACGGGCCCACTGCCGCGGGTCCGGGCAGCGGGCACCCGAGAGCCCGGGAGCGGTGGTCCGCTGCGTCCTGGAGAGCCTGGCGCTGGCCCACCGGAGGACGCTGCGGCAGGCCGCCGAGCTGGCCGGCCGGGAGATCACACGGGTCCATCTCGTGGGCGGCGGGGCGCGCAACGAGCTGCTGTGCCAGTGGACGGCGGACGCCACCGGGCTGCCGGTGGCCGCCGGCCCGGTCGAGGCCACGGCCCTCGGCAACGTCCTCGTGCAGGCGCGGGCCGCGGGGCTCGTCGGCGACCTGCCCTCGACGCGTCGGCTCGTCGCGGCGACGCAGCCCCTGCGACACTACGTACCGCGGAAGGACCCCGCCGGCCGCGCCGCCTGGGACGCGGCCGCCGCCCGAATCGAACCGTCCCCGAGGAACCCGTGATGCGCGTCGCCCTCTTCGTCACCTGCGTCAACGACGCCGTCTTCCCCGCGACGGGCGTGGCGACGGTCCGGCTCCTCGAACGGCTCGGCGTGGAGGTCGACTTCCCCGCCGCGCAGACCTGTTGCGGGCAACCGCAGTTCAACACCGGCTACCGGGAGGAGACCGGTCCGCTGGTGCGGCGCACGGTCCGGGCCTTCGAGGGGTACGAGTACGTCGTCGTCCCGTCCGGCTCCTGCGCGGCGATGGTGCGGCACCACTACCCGTCGTTCGGCACGGAGGCGGCGGCCCTCGGTCCGCGCGTGTACGAGCTGACGGAGTTCCTGGTGGACGTGCTCGGTGTGACGGACGTGGGCGCGTACTTCCCGCACAAGGTGACGTACCACCCGTCCTGTCACGGGCTCCGGATGCTCGGGCTCGGCGAGCGGCCCCGGCGGCTCCTGGAGGCGGTGAAGGGTCTGGAGCTCGTGGAGCTGCCGGGGGCGGAGGAGTGCTGCGGCTTCGGCGGGACCTTCGCGGTGAAGAACCCGGACGTGTCGGCCGCCATGGGCGCCGACAAGATCACGAACGCGCTGTCCACGGGGGCGGAGGTGCTGTGCGGCGCGGACAACTCCTGCCTGCTGCATCTCGGCGGCATGCTGAGACGGCGGGAAGACCCGCTGCGCGCCCTGCACTTGGCGGAGATCCTGGCGAGCACGGAAGAGGAGCCCTGGCGGTGAGTGACAAGAAGGTGCGCGCGTCAGCGCTCGATGAGGGGCGGCGGTCGGGTGACGGGAGGGCGTTCATGGGGATGCCGTCCTTTCCGAAGGCGGCGCACGACGCGGTCGGTGACACGACCCTCCGCGCGAACCTGCGGCACGCGACACACACGATCCGGGACAAGCGGGCGCGGGCAGTGGCCGAGCTCGACGACTGGGCCGCGCTGCGGGAGGCAGGGAAGCGGATCAAGGACGAGACGCTCCGCCGTCTGGACACGTATCTGGTCCGGTTGGAGGCGGCGGTGACGGCCGCGGGCGGCACCGTGCACTGGGCCGCGGACGCGGCGGAGGCCAACCGGATCGTCGCCGCTCTGGTCAGGGCCACGGGCGAGACGGAGGTCGTCAAGGTCAAGTCGATGGCCACCCAGGAGATCCGGCTCAACGAACACCTGGAGGCCGAGGGCATCGCCGCCTACGAGACGGACCTCGCCGAGCTCATCGTGCAGCTCGGCGAGGACCGCCCCTCGCACATCCTGGTCCCGGCCATCCACCGCAACCGTGGCGAGATCCGCGACATCTTCAAGGAGAAGATGGGGAGTTGGGGCCGCCCGGCACCGGAGGGGCTGAGCGACACCCCGGCCGAGCTCGCGGAGGCGGCCCGCCTGCACCTGCGGGAGAAGTTCCTGCGGGCCAAGGTGGGGATCTCGGGGGCGAACTTCATGGTCGCCGAGACCGGCACCCTGGTCGTCGTCGAGTCCGAGGGCAACGGCCGCATGTGCCTGACCCTGCCCGAGACCCTCATCTCCGTCGTCGGGATCGAGAAGGTGGTGCCGACCTGGCGGGACCTGGAGGTGTTCCTCCAGACGCTGCCCCGCTCGTCGACGGCCGAGCGCATGAACCCGTACACCAGCATGTGGACCGGCACGGCCGACGAGGACGGGCCGCGCGCCTTCCATCTGGTGCTCCTCGACAACGGCCGTACGGACGCCCTGGCCGACGAGGTGGGGCGCCAGGCGCTGCGCTGCATCCGCTGCTCGGCCTGCCTCAACGTCTGCCCGGTGTACGAGCGGGCCGGCGGCCACGCGTACGGCTCGGTCTACCCCGGGCCGATCGGCGCCATCCTCACCCCCCAACTCCGGGGCACCAGCAGCGAGATCGACGCGTCACTGCCGTACGCCTCCTCGCTGTGCGGCGCCTGCTACGAAGTGTGCCCGGTCGCCATCGACATCCCCGAGGTCCTGGTGCACCTGCGCGAGCGGGTCGCCGAGGAGGGCGGGAGCGGCCACCGGCTGGAGAAGGCCGCGATCAAGGCCGCCTCCTGGATCCTCGACCGTCCGAACGTCCTGGCCGCCGGTGAGCGGCTGGCGTCCGCGACCCGCAAGGTCCACCCGAAGCGCCTGCCGGGCCCCGGCGCCCGGCAGTGGTCCGACCACCGGGACCTGCCCGAACTGCCCGCCGAACCGTTCCGCGACTGGTGGAGGAAGAACCGCTCATGACCGACGCCGTCTCCGCACGCGAGCGGATCCTCGCCCGGGTCCGCGCGGCCGTCGCGAACGCGCCCGAGGCCCCCGCCGTCGCCCGCGACTACCGGACGAGCCACACCGCGGACGACCCCGCGGCCGTCCTCGGCCTGCTCCACGAGAACCTCGCCGACTACCGCGCCCACGTCCACCGCACGGCCCCCGCCGACCTCGCCGCCCTGGTCGCCGAGCGGCTCGCGGAGCGCGGTGCCCGGAGCATCGCCGTCCCGCCCGGGCTGCCCGAGGCGTGGCTCGCCGCCACGGACGCCGTCCGGCGGCCCGACGAGCCCCGGCTCACCCCGTACGAACTCGACGGCGTCGACGCCGTGGTCACGGGCTGCGCGCTGGCGATCGCCGAGACCGGCACGATCGTCCTCGACGGCGGTCCCGGGCAGGGCCGCCGCGCCCTCACCCTCGTCCCCGACCTGCACGTCTGCGTGGTCCTGGCGCCGGAGCAGGTGGTGGCCTCGGTGCCGCTGGCGCTCCCCCGGCTCGACCCGGGGCGTCCGCTCACCTGGATCTCCGGGCCGTCCGCGACGAGCGACATCGAGCTCGACCGGGTCGAAGGCGTCCACGGCCCGCGCACCCTGGAAGTGATCCTGGTGACCGGCGACTGACGCCGAACGGCCGGGCCCCCGAAGGAGCCAGGCCGTTCCCGTTCGCCACGACCGTTCGCCACGACCGTTCGTCGCGCCCGTTCTCCACGTCCGTTCGCTACGCCGATTCCCGGCGGACGAGCTCCGTGGGCAGGATGACCGCCGCGGGTTCCTCGCCCGCTATCCGGGCGAGGAGCGTCCGCACCATCTCGGTGCTGATGCGGTCCCACGGCTGGCGGATCGTGGTGAGCGAGGGGCGGCTGGAGAGGGCCGCCGGGGAGTCGTCGAAGCCGCCCACGGCGATGTCCTCGGGGACGCGCCGGCCCGCGCGGGCCAGGGTGTCGAGGACGCCCTGCGCCATCAGGTCGGAGGCGACGAAGACGGCGTCGATGTCGGGAGCGCGCTCCAGGAGGACGCGGGCCGCGTCCTCACCGCTCGCCCGGCTGTAGTCGCCGGTGGCGACGAGGTTCTCGTCGACGGGGAGTCCGACCTCGGCGAGCGTCTCGCGGTAGCCGGCGAGGCGCTCGACGCCGCCCGGGGTGTCGAGCGGGCCGGTGACGGTGGCGATCCGCCGCCGCCCCGAGGCGTGGAGGTGACGCACCATGTCGCGGGCGCCGTCACGGTCGTCGGCGGCGACGTAGCCGATCTTGGCGGTCTGGCCGAGCGGCTTTCCGCAGGCGACGACGGGCACACCGGCCTCGTGCAGCCGGGCCACGACGGGGTCGCCGGAGTGGCTGGAGACGAGGAGGACGCCGTCGACGTGGCCGGCCTCGATGTAGCGGAGGTTGCGGCGGCGTTCGTCCTCGGTGCCCGCGATCATCAGGAGGAGCGGGATGTCCTGGGCGGCGAGGGCCTGGGTGCAGGCGCGCAGCAGGACGTTGAAGTTGGGGTCCTCGAAGAACCGCTCCTGCGGCTCGGTCAGGAGGAAGGCGACCGAGTCGGACTTGCCGGTGATCAGCGAGCGGGCGTGCCGGTTGACGACGTATCCCGTTCTGCGGATCGCCGCGTCGACGGCGGCCTTCGCCGACGGGCTGACGTAGTGGCCGCCGTTGAGGACACGGGAGACGGTGCCGCGCGAGACCCCGGCCTCGCGGGCCACGTCGTGGATGGTCGCAGGGCGGCGCCTTCCCGCTGCTGTGCTCATGTTGCTGTGCCCATGCTGTGTGTTTCCCCTCGATCCCCTGTGGTTCAGGACTTTACGGCGCCGGAGAGCAGATCGAGGCTCCAGAAGCGCTGGATGAGAAGGAAGAGGGCGATGAGCGGAACGATCGCGAGGAGCGCGCCGGTGATGACCAGGGTGTAGAGGGCGGGCTGGCTCGCGCCCTGCTTGAGGAGGGTGAACAGGCCGACGGTCATCGGGAACTTCTCGTCGTCGCCGAGCATGATGAACGGCAGGAGGAAGTTGTTCCAGATCGCGACGAACTGGAAGAGGAAGATCGTCACCAGGCCCGGGGACATCATGGGGACGGCGATCCTGAGGAAGATCCGCCACTCGCCGGCGCCGTCCATGCGGCCGGCCTCGACGAGCTCCATCGGGACGGCGGCCTCGGCGTAGATGCGGCCGAGGTAGACGCCGTACGGGGAGAGGACCAGCGGCAGGAGGACGGAGGCGTATGTGTCCGTGAGGTCGGCCTCGGCCATCAGCAGGTACTGCGGGATGGCGAGGATGACGGGGGGCATGAGGACGCCCGCGAGCATGATGTTGAAGAACGCCTCGCGGCCGCGGAAGCGGTAGACGGCGAGGGCGTAGCCGGCGAACGCGGAGACCACCGTGGACAGGACGCCGCCGAGGCCCGCGTACAGCACGGAGTTGGCCATCCAGCGCCAGTAGATGCCGTCGCGGTATCCGGTGAGCTCGCCGATGTTGTCGGTGAGGCCGCTGCCGGGCAGGAAGGTGAAGGTGGAGAAGAGTTCGTCGTCGGCCTTGGTGGCGGCGACGAGGACCCAGGCGACGGGCAGCAGGCAGTAGAGCGCGCCGAGGACGAGGGCGGTCGTCGGCAGCAGGGCGGTGCGGCGGGGGCTGCCGGTGCCACCGCCGGGAATGTCTCCTCGGGAGGCGGCGGGAGGCCCCTGGGAGGTGCCGGGGGTGCTGCCGGCCGCGGGGGCCGCTTTGCGGAGCCTGGGGGAGGCGAGCCCGGTCATCGGCCTGCTCCTTGTGTGGTGCGGCGGTTGGAGATCCTGAGGAGCGCGAAGGACAGCGCGAAGGTGGCGAGGGCGAGCACGACGGCGGTGGCCGAGGCCGCGTGGATGTTCCCGCCGGTGAAGGCGTCGCTGTAGACCTTCATGAGGGGGCTCCAGGTGGACGGGATGCCGTTGGTGAGCGGCTTGAGCGTCATGGGCTCGTTGAAGACCTGGAGGGTCGCGATGATCGAGAAGAAGAAGGTGAGCACCAGCGAGGGCACCACCATCGGGATCTTGATGCGGAGCGCGATCTGGAGTTCGGAGCAGCCGTCGAGCTTGGCCGCCTCGTACACCTCGGCGGGCAGGGCGCGCAGCGCGGTGTAGATGACGATCATGTTGAAGCCGGTTCCGCCCCAGACGGCGATGTTGGACATCGCCAGGTAGAGGGGTCCGCCGTCCATGAGGTCGGGCTGCGGGAGGCCGGCCTTGTCGAGGAGGTAGTGGAAGGGGCTGACGTCGGGGAGGTAGAGAAAGCCCCAGAGGACGGCCGCGATGACGCCGGGGACGGCGTACGGGAGGAAGATCGCGAGACGGGCGAAGGAACGGCCCCGGACGCGCTCGGAGTCGAGCAGGAGCGCGAAGAAGAGGGCGAGGCCGAGCATGACGGGGACGACGATGGCGCCGTAGCCGAGGACGCGCAGGGCGCTCGCGAGGAGTTCGGAGTCGGCGAGGGCGGAGGTGTAGTTCTCCAGTCCGGCCCAGACCTCGGTCTTCGCGCCCTTGCCGAGGCCGAGACCCTTGATCCGGACCTTGTGGAAGCTGAGCCAGACCGCGTAGCCGATGGGCAGGGCGAAGAAGAGGGTGAAGAGTACGGCGGCGGGCAGGAGGAAGCCGTACGGGGCCGCCTTGACCCCGTACGACCGGCGCACGCCCTTGGGGGGCTGCGTCACTTGGCGACCTCGAAGCCCTGCTTCTTCAGGTCCGCGACGGTGGCGTCCTGCATGGCGGTGAGGGCCGCGGGGAAGCCGCTCTTGGACTTGGCGGCCTTGCCGAACTGGTCCTTGAAGGAGGTGTAGGCGACGTTCACGTTGGGGCCCCAGGCCGCGGGCGCGGTGGTCTTCGCTATCTGGGCGGCACGGGTGTAGAAGTCGGGCTGGTTGGCGAAGTAGTCGGGGGCCTTGGCGAGGGCTCCGCTGGTCTGGGCGGCGGTGGCCGCGGGGTAGATGCCGCTCTCCTTGACGAGGGCGGCGAGGGCCTCCGGGTCGGTGTTCAGCCAGGTGGCGAACTTGGCGGCGGCGGCCTTGTGCTTCGAGTCGGTGGTGACGGCGGTGGAGGAGCCGCCCCAGCTGCCGGTGGCGTTCTCGCCCTTGTTCCACTGCGGGAGGGGGGCCATGGCCCACTTGCCCTTGGTGTCGGGTGCGGCGGTGGTGAGGGTGCCGGGCGCCCAGACGGCGCTGACCCAGGCGAGCTGTTCGCCGGTGTTGAGCGCCTTGTTCCAGGCGGGCGTGTACATCGGCTGGTTGTCGACGGCTCCCTCGGCGACCAGGCCGCCCCAGAAGTCGGTGACCTTCTTGGTGGCGGCGTCGTCGATGGCGACCTTCCAGGCTTCGCCCTCGAAGGTCCACCACTTGGCGCCGGCCTGCTGGGAGAGGCCGGCGAAGAGGCCCGAGTCGTTGGCGGAGAAGGTGGTCAGGGACTTCTTGGGAGACTTCTTCTTGACGGCGCGGGCGGTCTCGGCGAACTCGTCCCAGGTGGTGGGGACGGTCAGGCCGTACTGCTTGAAGAGGTCCTCGCGGTAGAAGAACATCAGCGGGCCCGAGTCCTGCGGCAGGGCGTAGACGGCCTCGCCGCCGAAGGTGGTCTGCTGCCAGATGCCGGGCGCGAACTTGCCCTTGACGCCGTGGACCTCCTGGGCGATGTCGGCGAGGGCGTCGTTGCTGACGAGCGTCGGCAGGGCCTGGTACTCGGCCTGGACCAGGTCGGGGGCCTTGTGCGCCTTCGCCGCGGTGATGATCTTGGTGACGAGGTCGTCGCCGGACGCCTGCTTCTGCACGGTGACCTTGATGTCGGGGTGCTTGGCGTTCCAGAGGGCCGCGACCTTGTCCATGCCGGGCGCCCAGGCCCAGTAGGTGAGCGAGACCGGGCCGGACTCGGCGCCCGCCTTGTCGCCGGAGTCGGAGTCGGCGGATCCACAGGCGGTGAGCGCGGTGGCGCCGAGGAGCACGGCGGTGGCGGCGGCGAGGCTGCGGCGCGTGAGGTGTGGCATGGGGTACTTCTCCCTGACCGAAAGGGGCCTCTCTCTCAGACGGAGAGGCCGTCCATGCATCTGTGAGCGTTCACAGTAGAGAAACGTTCCGGACACTTGTCAATGGTTGTTCGTGTGCGCTTATGTTGCGTTGCCACATCGAGATCGAGTGTGTGCACGTTCCCAAACGAACAAAGCTTCCATCTTCCGAGCTTTCAGGAGAGACTCATGCCGCAGACCACTCCCAAGGGCCTGCAGCGGCTCGCGTTCGGGGGCGACTACAACCCCGAGCAATGGCCGGAAAGCGTCTGGCAGGAGGACGTTCGGCTGATGCGAGAGGCCGGCGTCACCATGGTGAGCGTCGGGATCTTCTCCTGGGCCCTCCTGGAACCCGAGAGCGGCCGCCACGACTTCGGCTGGCTGGACCGGCTCCTCGACCTGCTGCACACCCACGGCATCCGGGTGGACCTGGGCACGCCCACCGTGGCACCGCCCGCCTGGTTCTACCGCGCCCACCCCGAGGCACTGCCCGTCACCGCCGAGGGCGTGCGCTACTCGTACGGTTCACGTGGAGCGATCTGCCACAGTTCGTCCGCGTACCGCGCGGCCGCCGCCGGCATCACCACCGAGCTCGCCCGCCGCTACGGCAGCCACCCGGCCCTCGCCCTCTGGCACGTCCACAACGAGTACGGCGTACCCGTCAGCGCCTGCTACTGCGAAGGCTGCGCCGCCCACTTCCGCCGCTGGCTCCACGAGACCTACGGGTCGGTGGAGGCCGTCAACGAGGCCTGGGGCACGGCCTTCTGGGGCCAGCGCTACGGCTCGTACGAGGAGATCGACCCGCCCCGCGTCACCCCGACCGTCGGCAACCCGGCCCAGCAGCTCGACTACCGGCGCTTCGCCGACGCCACCATCCGGGAGAACTTCCGGATGGAGCGGGACATCCTGCACGAACTGGCCCCCGGCATCCCCGTCACCACCAACTTCATGACCGCACTCAGCCAGTGCGACTCGATCGACTACTGGGCCTGGGGCCGCGAGGTCGACCTCGTCACCAACGACCACTATCTGATGACCGACGGCCGCCGCACCCATGTCAACCTCGCGATGGCCGCCGACCTCACCCGCTCCGTCGCCGGCGGCGCGCCCTGGCTGCTCCTGGAGCACTCCACGTCCGGCGTGAACTGGCAGGCCCGCAACCCCGCCAAGCGGCCGGGCGAGATGGCCCGCAACTCCCTCGCCCATGTGGCCCGCGGCTCCGAGGGCGCCATGTTCTTCCAGTGGCGCCAGTCCCGGCGCGGCGCCGAGAAGTTCCACTCCGCGATGGTCCCGCACGGCGGCACCGACACCCGCGTCTGGCGCGAGGTCGTCGCCCTCGGGGCCGGCCTGGAGGCCCTGGAGGAGGTGCGCGGCACCCGGACCGTCCCGGACGTCGCCGTGCTCTGGGACTGGCACTCCTGGTGGGCACAGAGCCTGGAGTGGCGGCCGAACGAGGCCCACGACGCGCGCGAGCGTGCCGACAGCTTCTACGAGACCCTGTACGACCGGCACCTCACCGTCGACTTCGCGCACCCCGAGGCCGACCTGTCGGCCTACCCGCTGGTCGTCGTGCCCGCGCTCTACCTCATGACCGAGGCCGCCGGGCAGAACCTCCGCGAGTACGTCGAGAACGGCGGCACGCTCGTCGTCTCGTACTTCTCCGGGATCGTCGACGAGCACGACGCCGTGCACCCCGGCGCCTACCCGGGCGCCCTGCGGGACGTCCTCGGTCTGACCGTGGAGGAGTGGTCGCCGCTCCTCGACGAGCAGCGCGTACGGATCGAGGGACCGGACGGCGCCTCGCTCACCGGCGACGTGTGGACGGAGTTCGTCCGGCCGCGCGGCGCCGAGACCGTGTGGTCGTACGCCGACGGACCGGCCGCCGGCGGGCCCGCCGTCACCCGGCACCGGCTCGGCCGGGGCTCCGCCTGGTACGTCTCCACCCGACTCGACGCGGCCTCGCTGGACGCGATCGTGGCCGCCGCCTGCGAGGACGCGGGGGTCGCGGAGCGTGCCGCGCTCCCGCGTGACGTGGAGGTCGTGCGCCGCGCCGGGGACGGCGGGCGGCGGTACCTCTTCGCGCTCAACCACTCCGCCGAGGACGCCGGGGTGCCGCTCGACGGCTCCGGGACGGAGCTGCTGGGCGCCACGGAGGGCGGTCCTGTCGGCGGTACGCCGGTCGACGGGAAGCTCACCGTCCCGGCCGGTGCCGTCAGGGTCGTCCGCCTCGACGCCTGACCGCAACACCCGCGCACCACACCGCTCCCCCTCCCCCGGCCTGCCACCGGGGCCCCCGATCTCCCCGGGGGCGGCCGCGCCCCGCTGCACCGCCCCCGGGTGAGCCGCACCACCCGCACCACCGGACGAAATCGCACCACCGGACGAAATCGCACCACCCGCACCACCCGTTAGGAACGCACCACTTCTCACATCCGCCACCGTCGAAGGGACTCGACGATGCACCTCACCCCCACCAGAAGCCGCATCCGCCTGCGGGCCGCGGCAATCGCCGCCGCGCTGGGCGCCCTGCTCCTGGCCCCGCTGCCCGCCGCCCCGCAGGCCGAGGCGGCCTCGACCCTCACCAACGCCGGGTTCGAGAGCGGCGGCGCCGGGACCGCCACCCCCGCCGGCTGGTCCACCTACTCGGCCGCCGGCCAGAACGCCGCCTCGTTCACCGAGGCGGGGGGCCACGGCGGCAGCTACCGCCTCAGCCACTGGTCGGCCTCCGCGTACAAGGTGGAGACGTACCAGTACCTCTCCGGTCTCACCAACGGCACGTACACGCTCAGCGCCTGGGTCCGCTCCGGCGGCGGGCAGAACTCGGCCTACCTGGCCCTGCGCAACTGCGGCTCCGCCGAGCAGCGCACCGACCTGCCGGTGACGTCCAACGGTTCCTGGATACGCCTCGTCACCTCGGTGAACGTCACCTCGGGTGCCTGCACGATCAGCATCAACTCCGATGCGAACGCGGGCAACTGGCTGAACGTCGACGACCTCACCTTCACCTCCGGTTCGACCGGGCTCGCGGTCAAGGGCGTCGACCTCTCCGCGCTGAAGAAGAGCGAGGACCTGGGCGGGACGTACAGAACGAGTGCCGGCGCGACCGGTGACCCGGTCGCGATCCTGAAGAACGCGGGCGCCAACTACGGCCGCCTCAAGGTGTGGGTGAACCCCGCCGACGGCTACAACACCAAGGCGCGCGTCCTCGCCACGGCCCAGCGCATCAAGGCCCAGGGCATGAAGCTCCTCGTCGACTTCCACTACTCCGACATCTGGGCCGACCCGGGCGCCCAGAGCAAGCCCGCGGCCTGGTCGGGCCACTCGTACTCCCAGCTCACCACGGACGTCTACAACCACACCTACGACGTCCTCAACGCCCTGAAGGCGCAGGGCACCACGGCCGACATGGTGCAGATCGGCAACGAGATCAACACCGGCATGCTGTGGCCCGAGGGCTCGACCTCCAACTGGTCACAGCTCGGGGGGCTGCTCAAGTCCGGCATCTCGGCGGCCAAGGCCGTGTCGTCGAGCACGCAGATCGCGCTGCACCTCGCCAACGGCGGCGACAACGCCCTCTACCGCAACTGGTTCGACAACGCCGCCGCGCAGGGCGTGAGTTACGACGTCATCGCGCTGTCCTTCTACGGCTACTGGCACGGCGCTCTCTCCGCGCTGCAGACCAACCTCGACGACATCTCCGCCCGTTACGGCAAGAAGGTCATGGTCGTGGAGACCGCCTACCCGTTCCGCCTCGACAGCGAGGACAGCCACGAGAACATCATCGACCTGTCGAGCGAACTGGTCTCCGGCTACCCGGCGAGCAGCGCCGGGCAGTCGGCCTGGCTGCGGGACATCATGAACGTCGTCGAGGCCGTGCCGAACGGCCGCGGTCTCGGGGTCGTCTACTGGGAGCCGGCGTGGACCGCCGTCACCGGCAACGGCTGGGATCCCACGGACTCCTCCTCCGGCAACGGCTGGGAGAACCAGGCCCTGTTCGACTACGACAGCAAGCTGCTCCCGGCGGCGGCCTGGCTGGCCCACCGCTAGGACCTGTCCGGCGCGTCGTCGGCCGGGCCCCGTTCGTCGGGCCCCGGCCGCGTGCCGGCCGGCGCGGGCGGATACCTTCACGGCGGGACCGACGCGACCAGCAGAAGAGAGATCAGGACCGATGCCGAAGGAAGACACCGACCGCCAGGACCGGCCCGTGGTGCTCGAGGAGATCACGGACGAGAACTGGCGCGCCGTCGCCGATGTGGCCCCCGCCGACGACCAACGCCGGTTCGTGGCCGCACTCGGTGCGCGCTACCTGCTGCTCTCGATGCGCGGAGGGCTCTGGAACTCCCTGGCCGTCCGGGCCGGCGACGAGATCGTGGGTCATGTCATGTGGGCGTACGACGAGGAGGACGGGACCCACTGGGTCGGCGGCATGGTCGTCGATGCCGGCGAACAGGGCAAGGGAGTGGGCCGCGCCTCGATGCGCGCCCTGCTGCGACGTCTCGCCGCGCTGCCCTCCTGCCGGGAGATCCGGCTCTCGTACCACCCGGAGAACAAGCCCGCCGCCGCCCTGTACACGGCTCTCGGGTTCACGCCCACCGGCGACTTCGAGGACGAGGAGGTCGTGGTCGCCCTGAGCGCCGAAGCGGCCGCCGCCTGAGGGCGGTCCGAAGGAGGCATCCCGGCCACGGCGGCGCGTGACCCCGAGGGGCGGGCTCGTGTACGAGCCCGCCCCTTACGTGCGTCCTGGTCACCACTCGGCCAGGGAGCCGTCGTCCCGGCGCCACGCCGGGTTGCGCCAGCGGTGGCCCACCTCGGCGGCCCGCTCGACCGCCTTCTCGTCGACCTCGATGCCGAGGCCCGGCCCGGTCGGCAGGGCCACGTGCCCGTCCTCGTACCGGAAGACCGCCGGGTCCACGAGGTAGTCGAGCAGGTCGGAGCCGGTGTTGTAGTGGATGCCGAGGCTCTGCTCCTGGATCAGCAGGTTCGGTGCGGCGAAGCCGACCTGGAGGCAGGAGGCGAGCGCGATCGGGCCCAGCGGGCAGTGCGGGGCGAGGGAGACGTCGTACGCCTCGGCCATCGCGGCGATCCTGCGCACCTCCGAGATGCCTCCCGCGTGCGAGAGGTCGGGCTGTGCGACGGCGATGCCCTGGTCGAGGACCTTCTTGAAGTCCCAGCGGGAGTAGAGGCGTTCGCCGGTCGCGATGGGGATGGACGTGGAGCGCACGATGTCGCCGATGTGGTCGCTCATCTCCGGGACGACCGGCTCCTCCACGAAGAAGGGCAGGTACGGCTCCAGGAGCGGCAGGACCCGGCGGGCCATGGGCGCGGTGAGGCGGCCGTGGAAGTCGATCGCGATGTCGAACTCGTCGCCGACGGCCTCCCGGACGGAGGCGACCCGGTCCACGATCGCCTGGGTGGCGGCGGGGGTGTCGATGAGCCGCAGCTGTGCGGAGGCGTTCATCTTGATCGCGGTGAAGCCCTCGTTCCTGCGGGCCAGGGCCTCCGAGGCGACCTCGTCCGGCCGGTCGCCGCCGATCCAGCTGTAGACGCGGACCCGGTCGCGGACGTTGCCGCCGAGGAGCTGCCAGACGGGGACGCCGAGGGCCTTGCCCGTGATGTCCCAGAGGGCCTGGTCGATGCCGGCGACGGCGCTGGAGAGGACCGGGCCGCCGCGGTAGAAGCCTCCCTTGGTGAGGACCTGCCAGTGGTCCTCGATCTTCATCGGGTCCTGGCCGATCAGGTAGTCGGAGAGCTCCTCGACCGCGGCGGCGACGGTGTGGGCGCGGCCCTCGACGACGGGCTCGCCCCAGCCCGTGATGCCCTCGTCGGTGTCGATGCGCAGGAAGCACCAGCGCGGGGCGACGAGGTGGGTGCGCAGGGAGGTGATCTTCACTTGGAGTCCTTCTTCACGGTCCAGCCGCCGTCGACGACCAGGTTCGTTCCGGTGATGTAGGTGGCGTCGGCGGAGGCGAGGAAGGCGACGGCGGACGCCACCTCCTCGGGGCGGCCGAGGCGGGCGAGGGCGGTGGCGTCGGCGGAGATCCGCCGTCCTTCCTCGTCGACGTCGTTCCACACGTCGGTGAGGATCGGTCCGGGCAGGACGGAGTTGAAGCGGACGTCTGGCCCGTACTCGACGGCGAACTGCCTTACCAGGGCGCACATTCCGCCCTTCGCTGCGGCGTACGCGGGGTAGCCGGGCAGGCCGAAGTCGGCGTGCACGCTGGAGGTGGCGACGAGGCTGCCGCGCTCGGCGCGCAGGTCGTCGAGGAAGGTGCGGGTGGCGAGGTAGAGGGCCCGCAGGTTGACGGCCATCTCCCGGTCCCAGGTGGCGACGGGGAGTTCGTGGGCGGCGCCGGCGGTGTGGGTGAAGGCGTTGCTGTGGAGGACGCCCACCGGGCCGAAGCGGGCGTGGGCCTCCTCGCGGAGGGCGGTCCAGTCCTCCTCGGAGGAGACGTCGCAGTGGACGTAGGCGGCGCGGCCGCCGTCGGCGCGGATCGCGGCGGCGACGGCCTCGCCGGCCTCGTCGGCGATGTCGGAGACGAGGACCGAGGCGCCCTCGGCGGCGAGGCGGGCGGCGCTGGCGGCGCCGATGCCCGAGGCCGCGCCGGTGACGACGGCGGTCCGTCCGGAGAATCGGTTCATGGGCGGGGTTCCTGTGTGCTGGTACGGAGACGGTGCTGCCGGGCTCGTGGCCTCAGCGGCTGATGTCCTGGGCGGCGAGCAGGCCGAGTTCGGCGCGGCGTGGGAGGCCCTCCCAGTCGCCGGGGACGGAGACGGCGAACGCGCCGCAGAGCGCGGCGAGTCGGAGGCGGTCCGGGACCGGGGAGCCGTCGAGGGCTGCGGCGAGGTAGCCGGAGACGAAGGCGTCGCCCGCGCCGACGGGGTCGACGGCGGTGACGCGTACGGCCGGTCGGAGGTGCAGCTCGCCGTCGGCGACCGCGAGGGCACCCTCCGCGCCGAGCTTGAGGACGGCCTGTGCCGGGCCGAGTCCGGTGAGGACGCGGGCCATCCGCTCCGGCTCGTCCTCGGGCACGAAGAGGGACGCCTCCTCGGGGCCTGCGAAGACGATGTCGGCGTACGGGAGGAGGCGGCCGAGCACGTCGGCGGCCTCGGCGCGGCTCCAGAGGCGCTCGCGGTGGTTGACGTCGAAGGAGACGGTGACGCCGGCGGCGCGGGCGACCGTGACGGCGCGCTCGACGGCGGCGCGGGCGGTGGGGCTCAACGCCGGGGTGATGCCGGTGACATGAAGGATCCGGGCGCCGGCGATCCGCGCCTCGTCCAGGTCCTGGGGGGCGAGCCGGGAGCCTGCGAGTCCGGCGCGGTAGTAGGTGACGCGGAGCCGGTCGGCGGTGCGCCGTTCGCGGAGCATCAGGCCTGTGGGGGCCGCCGGGTCCATACGGGCGCCGGAGACGTCGACACCCTCGGCGCGCAGTCCGGCGAGGACCATCGCACCCGTCGCGTCCTCCCCGACGCGGCCGGTCCAGGCGGCGCTGTGGCCGAGCCGGCTCACGCCGACGGCGACGGTCGCCTCGGCACCCGCCCAGCCGAGGCGCAGGGGTGCTCCCGTGGCGAGCGGGCCGGGCGTGGTGGCGGCGGCGACGGCCATGACCTCGCCGAGGGTGACGAGTTCGGGGTGAGCGGCGGGTGCCGGGGAGTTCATCGCCGTATCCCGTCGAGGAAGGCGGCCGCCCGCTCGGCGAGGGCCGCCAGGGAGCCGCCCTCGCAGGCGTCCCCGACGAGGGGGCCGCCGACGCCGAGGGCGGCGGCGCCCGCGGCGAGGTAGGCGGGGGCGTCGGCGGCGCCGATGCCCCCGGTCGGGACGAGGGGGACGTCGGGGAGCGGGGCACGTACGGCGCGGAGGTACTCCGGTCCGCCGGTCGCGGCGGGGAAGAGTTTGACCATGGCGGCGCCGGCCCGCCAGGCGGTGAGGATCTCGGTGGGCGTGTAGGCGCCGGGGAGCACCGGGACGTCCAGGCGCACGGCTTCGGCGATGACCTCGGTGGAGGTGGTCGGGGTGATGAGGTAGGTGGCTCCCGCCTCGACGGCGGCGTGGGCCTCGGCGGGCGTGGTCACCGTGCCCGCGCCGAGCGCGAGCCCGGGCGGGGCGTCGGCGGCGTACTCGCGGAGCGCGTCGAGGACTCCGGGGGTGGTGAGGGTGAACTCGGCGGCGCGGACGCCGGACGCCCTGAGCGTGTCGGTGACTTCGGCGAAGTGGGTGGCGGCCGTGGAACGGAGGATCGCGATGACGGGGGCGGCGGCCAGTGCGGCGGACAGCCCTGCGTGGGCGGTGCCGGGGGTGGGCGGAGCGGCGGTCTCGTGCGGAGTGGTCACGGTGCGGGGCTTCCTTGCGGGTCGGAGCGCGTTCCGCCGGGAGGGCGGCGGCGTACCGGGTCGGTGATCGGCGTACGGGATCGGCGCTCGGGATCCGTGATCGGGATCCGTGATCGGCTTACGGGGTCGGTGATCGGCCTGCGGGTTTCAGCGGTCAGCGGTCGGCGTACAGCGGGGTGGGCAGGCCCGTGGCGCCGGGGCGGCAGACGAAGAGGCGGCCCGCGTCGGGCTCGGCGCGGCGCCGTTCCTCGTCGAGGCCCTCGGTCGCCGTGGTGATGACGAGGACGTCCCGCGCGGGCCCGGCGAAGGCGCAGCTCGTCACGTGCGAGGCGGGTACCTCCACGCGCGCGTGGAGGGTGCCGTCGGGCTCGAAGGCGAGGACCTCGCCGGCTCCCCAGACCGCGACCCAGACGCGCCCCGCGCTGTCGACGGTGAGCCCGTCGGGGGCGCCCCGGTCGAGCACGGCGAAGGGGCGGCGGTCACCGAGGGCGCCGCTCTCCGTGTCGTAGGCGAGGACGTCGACGCGGCCGGTCTGGCTGTCGGCGTAGTAGAGGAGGCTGCCGTCGAGGCTCCAGCCGAGGCCGTTCGAGATGCCGACGGAGTCGATCAGGGTGACGAGCCGGTCGCCGTCGAGGCGGTAGAGGGCGCCCGCGCCGGGGCTCTCGTCGTACGCCATGGTGCCGGCGAGGAGCCGGCCCGCTGGGTCGACGGCCGCGTCGTTCATCCGGCGCGGCAGGCCGTCGTCGGGGAGGGCGGGCGCGGCGAGTTCGACCGCCTCGGCGACCGGGCGGCCCTCGTCCAGGCGCAGGACGGAGGTGCCCGCGGCGGCGAGGACGGCGCCGGAGGCGCAGAGGGCGACAGCGCCGACGGGGCGGTCGAAGCGGAGGGTGGCGACGGGCGCGAGGTCCGGTCCGCCGGCTCCGTCGGTCAGGGCGGCCCGGTGGACCAGCCCTTCCGGGATGTCCACCCAGAGGACCTCCTGGCGCCGGTCGTCCCAGAGGGGCCCTTCCGCGAGACGTCCGGGCAGGGGGGAGCAGGGCACGGCCCTGAGGTGAAGCATCTGTCCTCCTCGGTTGGCTCCTCAAAAAGTAGGGCTTCGTCTAACGGTTGTAAATATCCCGCCCTCCCCTTCTTCCAACCCTTCGAATAACATCATCGGGACAGCGTGGCCGACCGGAGGACAGCACAGATGATCAAGCGGACGTCGCAGGACATCCGACGCCTGAACCGCTTCGAGGTCCTGCGGCGGGTCTACGCGGGCCCCGGCGCGATGAGCCGTCAGGACATCGCGACGGCGACCGGGCTCTCCTTCGCCACCGTCGCCAACCTCACCTCCGAGCTCCTGGAGGCCGGGGTGCTCGTCGAGGCGGGCCACGAGGACTCCAGCGGCGGCCGCCCCCGTGCGCGCCTCGCCGTGAACGCCGGGCGGGGCGCCCTGATCGGCGTCGACATCGCCGAGACCTCGGTGCACGCCGAGCTCTTCGACCTGGCCCTGGCGGTCCGGCACTCCGTCGAGCGCCCCCTCCCGCCGGGTGAGGTCCGTCCCTCCGACGTCGTCGACGTCCTCGCCGGCTGCGTGGAGGAGCTGCTGGCCGCCTCCGGCACGCCCCGCGAGCGGGTGCTCGGTGCCGGGGTCAGCGTGCCGGGCATGGTGGAGCGCGAGGGCGGCGTCTCGTCCTTCTCGCCGTACTGGTCCTGGCACGAGGTACCGCTGCGCGCCCTGCTCGACGAGCGTCTCGGACTGCCCCTGTGGCTCGACAACCCGCTGCGGGCCAGCACGGTCGCCGAGCTGTGGTTCGGCGCCGGGCGCGAGGCCGACGACCTGGTGGTGCTGACGCTGCGGGCCGGTGTCGGCGCCGGGATCGCGATCGGCGGGCAGCTGTACCGGGGCTTCACCAACAGCGCGGGCGAATGGGGCCACACCTGCCTCGCCCTCGACGGCCGCCTGTGCACCTGCGGCAACCGGGGCTGTGTCGAGGCGTACGTGAGCACCCGGGGGATCGCGCAGACCTGGCGCGAGCTGGCCCCGGGCGACGAGCGGGCGGCGGGCGCGGACGACGCGGCGACGGTCGCGGCCCTGGCGCGCGCGGAGGCGGAGGGGGACACGACGGCCGCCGCCGTCATCGACGCGACCGGGCGCTACCTGGGCGCGGCGGTGGCCAATCTGGTCAATCTGTTCAACCCGCGCGTGCTCGTCCTCGGCAACGAGGTCGTGGACCTGCTCGGTGAGCGCCTGCTGACCGCCGCGTACGAGGCCGTGCCCCGGCACGCCCTGCCGCTGCCGCACCGGGCCGCGACCCTGCGGCGCAGCGCGGTCCCGCACAACGCGGTGACCCGGGGCGCCGCCACCTTCGCACTGGAAGGGTTCCTCAACGACCGGGAGGTCTTCGGGCCGGTCAGCCGGATGCGTCAGCCCCGGGAGCGCCGGGACGGGCGCCGCGCCGGGCCCGCCGATGCGGAGGGGTGACGGGCGCCCCGCGCCCGCCCTGCCGCCTGACCTGCGCTCAGCGCCCGGCCCGCTGCCTGACCCGCACTCGGCTCCCGCCCTGCCGCTCGCCCCGTGCTCAGCGTCCGCCCTGTTGCCCGCCGTGGTGCCCCAGCCGGGCCGAGAGCTCGGCGGCGCCCTTCGTGGCGAGGGCGGTGAGTTCGTTCTCCCGGTCCTCGCTCCAGCGGTGGACCGGCACCGAGACGGACAGCGCCGCGACGACCCGGCCGGACCGGTCCCGCACGGGCGCGGCGACGCAGCTGACGTCCGGGTTGGACTCCTGGAGTTCGACGGCGACGCCGAGGATCCGGATCTCGGCGAGCGCGGCCCGCAGCACGTCCGGGTCACTGAGGCTGTTCGGCGTCATCGCCTCCAACGGCCCCTCCTCCAGGCGCTCTTCGAGCCGTGCTTCGAGCTCGGCGGCGGGGAGGGAGGCGAGGAGCATCTTGCCGACGGCGGTGCAGTGGGCGGGCAGGCGGCGCCCGGTCGCGGAGACCATCCGTACCGCGTGCGTCGAGTCGACCTTGGCGATGTAGATGACGTCCATGTCCTCCAGGAGGGCCACATGGACGGTCTCGCCGCAGGTGTCGGCCACCTCGCGGGCGACCTGGTGGCCCTCGGCCGCGAGGTCGAGCTGTTCCGCGTACCGGCTGCCGAGCTGGTACGTGCGGACGCCGAGCCGGTAGCGGCCGGGCTGCTCCGGCACCGGGACGAGGTAGTTGCGGGCGGTCAGGGTCGTGACCAGCTCGTGCGTGGTCGTGCGCGGCAGCTGGAGCCTGCGGGTGATCTCGGGCGCGGAGAGCGTCCCGTCGCCCTGGAGGAAGAGCTCCAGTATGTCGAATGCCCTGGTCACCGCCGGAACGAGTCGTCCCACGGGGCCCACCCCACCCTCTGCTCGTTCGATATCCCGTACCACGACCGAAATCGCGGACAGAGACTAGCCGTGGACCACGGGGCGGGCAACGGCCGGCCGGGGCCCCGCGGCGGGGACGCGCTCCCATTGACATGCCGACGGGCCGCTGCCTACGGTCTCGCCGGTCCACCGAACAGTATTCGAGATACCGAACATCACGCCAGCGCCCCCGGGAGCAACCATCGTGCGCATCACGGGAATCACCACGCATGTCGTCGGAACGCCGTGGCGCGATCTGACCTACGTCCTGGTCCACACCGACGAGGGGCTGACCGGTGTCGGCGAGACCCGGATGCTCGGGCACACCGACGCCCTGATCGGCTATCTCCGCGAGGCGGAGGCGAACCACATCGCCGGCTCCGACCCCTTCGCCGTCGAGGATCTCGTCCGCCGCATGAAGTACGGCGACTTCGGGCGGGCCGGCGAGATCGTGATGTCGGGCATCGCCGTCGTGGAGACGGCCTGCTGGGACATCAAGGGCAAGGCCCTCGGCGTGCCCGTGTGGCAGCTGCTCGGCGGGCAGGTGACCGACCGCGTACCGGCGTACGCGAACGGCTGGTACACCACCGAGCGCACCCCGGAGGCCTACCACGCGGCGGCCCGCGAGGTCGTGGCGCGCGGCTACCGGGCGCTGAAGATCGACCCGTTCGGCAACGGCCGGTTCGAGCTGGACGCCGAGCGGTCGCGGTACGCGGTCTCGCTCATCGAGGCCGTACGGGACGCGATCGGCCCGGACACCGAGCTGATGGTGGAGATGCACGGCCGCTTCTCCCCCGCGACCGCGGTCCGGCTCGCCCACGACCTGGCGCCGTTCCGTCCCGCGTGGCTGGAGGAGCCGGTGCCGCCGGAGAACCTCAAGGCCCTGCGGAAGGTGGCAGAGAAGGTCGACCTGCCGATCGCCACCGGGGAGCGGATCCACGACCGGATCGAGTTCCGCGAGCTGTTCGAGTCGCAGGCCGCCGACATCGTCCAGCCCGACGTCGGCCACATCGGCGGCATCCTGGAGGCCAGGAAGCTCGCCGCCACCGCCGAGACGCATGACGTGCTCGTCGCCCCGCACAACGTCGGCGGCTCCGTCCTCACCGCCGCCTCCCTCCAACTCGCAGCCTGCACCCCGAACTTCAAGGTTCTGGAGCACTTCAACGACTTCGCGGACGCCGAGATCAAGAAGGTCGTGCGCGGGGCTCCGGAGGTCGATCCGGAGACGGGCTGCTTCGCGGTCTCGCACGCTCCGGGCCTGGGCGTCGAGCTCGACGTGGACGCGGCGGCCGAATTCCCGCAGCAGCGCGCCCGGTTCGACCTGTGGGCCGAGGACTGGGAGAAGAGGCGTCCCCGGTGAGCGGCGGTCCGGCGCGCCGAAGCCGCGCGATCGTCGTCGAACGACCCGGTGAACACCGTCTCATGGAAAGGGAGTTGCCCGAACCCGGGCCGGGTGAGGTACGCGTACGGGTCGCGGCCGCCGGGATCTGCATGAGCGACCGCGAGCTGTACGACGGCCATCGTGCCCCGGGCTACGTCCGCTACCCGGTGGTCCCCGGGCACGAGTGGTCCGGCACCGTGGAGGCCGTCGGCGCCGGGGTAGACCCCGGGCTCGTCGGCCGGCCGTGCGTCGCCGAGGGCTTCCGGTCCTGCGGCACGTGCGAGCGGTGCCGGTACGGGGAGACCAGCCTCTGCACGGCCGGGTACGCGGAGACCGGCTTCACCGAGCCGGGCGCCTTCGCCGACCACCTGGTGGTGCCCGCGCGCCTGCTGCACCCACTCCCCGAGGGCGTGGACCTGCGGGCCGCGGCGCTCCTCGAACCGGCCGCCGTCGTCGCCGCGGCGGTACGGGCCGGGCGGCCGCGCCCGGGCGAGCGGGTCGCCGTCGTCGGTGCCGGGACGCTCGGGCTGCTCGCCGTCCAGTGGCTCGCGGCCTCCTCCCCCGCCGAGCTGGCCGTCGTCGACCCGCGCAAGGAACGGGCCGCGCAGGCCCTGGACTTCGGCGCGGACCGGGAGCTGTCCCCTGCGGAGGCGGACGGTGCCTCCGGGCGCTACGACCTGGTCGTGGAGACCGCCGGGGCGCCGACGACGGCGGCGTCCTCCTGCCTGCTCGCGCGGCGGGGCGGCCGGGTGGTGCTGACCGGCATGTTCGCGGCGGGGGCCACCGGGATCGACCCGGTCCACCTGTCGGTGAGCCAGCTGGAGCTCCGCTCCGTGTTCGGCGCGCCCTCCGCCGCCTGGGCGGACGCGGTACGCGCCTTCTCGGCCGGGCTGCTCGACCCCGCGCCGCTCGTCACCCATGTGTTCCCGCTGGAGCGGTTCGGCGAGGCGCTCGCCCTGGTGGGCGGCGGCGCCCCGGGGACCGGGAAGGTCCTCCTGCACCCCTGACAGGCCCGTACGCCCCCTCCTCCGCAGCTCACCGACCTCCCGACCAATGGATCGATCCCGATGACCACGCGCCCGGCACCACGACGTCCCGGCGGCGACGCGCTCCGCCGCATCGGCCACCCCGTCCAGGCGGACGGCCTCGCCGCCACCTCCCCGCACACCTTCCCCGACGGCGGGCCCTGGCGGACCGAACCGCCCTCCTTCGAGGGCCCCGAGGCGCTCGGCGCCGTCCTCGCCGAGAGCGAGCGGCTGGACGTCCCCGTCCACCGGGTCAGCCGGGCACCCTTGGACCTGCACGTCGAGGCCCGGACGACCTGGGCCCCCCTGGGCGCCAGGAGCCCGGGCCCGCTCGTCCGCTTCCCGGCCGACACCGTCTGAGGCCCCGTCGTTCAGCCGACGACCTCGGGCTCCGGCTCGGCGAGGAGGTCGTCGACGATGGTGAGGCGGGTCTCGGGGAAGTACTCGAGGATCGCCTCGCGCATCATCGCCTCGCCCTCCGGGTCGGGGGTTCCGCACTTCTCGCGGGTCTCCCGGTCGGGCCAGCGGGCGTACGCCACCCAGGTGCCGTCGTCCGCCTTGTGGAGCCGGGAACCGTAGCTTCCGCACTCCTGGTGGATCGCCATGGTCACCCGGTGCCAGCCGTCGATGAGCAGCTGCTCCTTGCCCGGTCGCACCCGCCACCGGTACACCAACGCGAACATCGCTCCGCCTCTCTCGTCACGGCGACGGCGATCGAACCGCCCTCGGCAGCACTGAACTATACCGATCAGTTCACTGTCAAGACTGAACAGTTCAATCGATGGAGGCGTGATCCCGACGCCGAAGCGCTTCGGCATCCCTCGCGCCCTCCACCTGAACACGTCAAATCCCCCGCGCTGCGGAGAGCGCACGTACCGAGGGGCCCGGCACCGCGTTCCCGCGGTGCCGGGCCCCTGTCACATCCGTACGGGCGCGAGGCTCAGGCCTCGCCCCGCCCCTTCTCGACGGCCTTGCGGACGTCGTCCCCCCACCCGAGGTCGTCGGCGATCCGCACCGCGTCCCGCTCGACGACGACCTTCTCCTCGCTCTTGCGGACCTGCACCCCGGCCACCCCCGCCTCGACGAGGAACTTCCGCAGCTTCGCGTCGTGCCCCTGGGCGTACGTGGACTGGGTCGTGCTGGTGCAGCGGGTCGTCCGGGGCTCCCAGGTCCGGTCGCCGTGCGGCGTCTCGTGGAGGAGCACCAGGTAGGAGTAACTCCCGCAGGCGCACGGGCGGGTGGCGTTCGTCGCTGTCGTCATGGCCGGATCATAGGTACGGCGAACCCCGCCCGACGAGCCCGCCGGCGGCCGGCCGGCTAGGCATCGGGTTCGCCGCCGCCGGGGCCAGGGGAGTACAGCGCCCCTTGGACGTACTCCATGGCCTTCGTGAAGACGGGGTCGGTGAGGCGGCGGGCCGCCTCCGCCTCGTCGACGTCCTCGATGTGCGTCTGGATCCACCAGAGGTTGCCGAAGGGGTCGCGGACGCGGCCGACGAGGTCGCCGAAGAAGAGGTGGGTGACCTCGGTGACCGAGGTGCCGCCCGCCTCGACCGCGCGCCGGTGGACAGCGCGCGCGTCGTCCACGTACAGCCGGACGAACGCCGGGGTCGGCGCCCAGCCGGGCGGGCTGTCGAAGGCCATGATCCGGCCGTTGCCGATCCGCAGTTCGGCGTGGCCGATCGTGCCGTCCTCCAGCTCGAACCGGCCCAGGTCCTCGGCCCCGAAGGCCCGCTCCAGGTAGTCGATGAGACCGGCGGTGTCGGCTCCGATGATCCAGGGCGTCACGGTCGTGTAGCCCTCGGGGACGGCCCGGACGGGGGTTGCGGGCGTGGTGTCGTCGCTCATGCGGCCACGCTAGGCCGCATCCAGGTCGGCTTCCGTCCTCCATACTCCCGGCCCCAGGATCCGTACCTCGTACGGCAGATCGGTCCCCGCGGCCGTCGCCGTCGAGCCAGTCGCCGTCCGGGCGGGCGTCGTCCGGGCGGGCGTCGTCCGCGCCCAGGGGCAGGACCGCACCGGGGCGGACTGCCGAGCATGTACTGCCGGTCCGGGGGCCGGCAGGCCGGGCCGCCGGCCCCTTCGCGTAGAAAACGCTTTCACGAACCCTGTGCGAAGCATTGACGAAACACGAACGCCCCCCTAGCTTCATGCCCGTTGCACTTCGTACGTCATATATGAGACGCGATACACGAGATCTGAGAGTGCTCCATGGCCTTCGCCCCCAGCCCCATCCCGTCCCGCACCCAGTACGTCCTGGAGGCGATCAAGCACGACATCCTCACCGGAGGGCTCAGACCCGGCCAGGCGCTCGTGGAGACCGAACTCGCCGCGCGCTTCGGGGTGTCGAAGACCCCGGTGCGCGAGGCGCTCAAGACCCTCGCGGGCAGCGGGCTCGTGGTGATGAGCCAGTACAAGGGCGTCACGGTCCGGATGGTCGACGCGGACATGGCCCGCGCGGTCTACGACGTGCGCCTGCTCCTGGAGCCCGAGGCGGTCCGTCGCGCCGTCGCCTCCGCCGCCCCGCTCGACGCGGCGCACGAGGCGCTGCGCCGGGCCGCCGGGGCCGAGGACCCGGCCGAACGGTCCCTGGCCAACCGCGACTTCCACCGCGCGCTCTACCTGCCCTGCGGCAATCCGCTGCTCGGCCGGATGCTCGACGAGGTCCGCGACCAGGCCGCCCTGGTCTCCACCGTCGCCTGGGCCTCCGTCCCCTCCTGGGAGCGCGAGGCCTCCGAGCACGAGGAGATCCTGCGGCTCGCCGCCGCGGGCGATGTCGAGGGAGCCGGCCGGGCCGTGCACGACCACATCGCCTCGTTCGTCGAGCGTGCCTTCCCCCACTCCCCTCTGATCAGCGAATGAGCGAACAGCGAGTGACCATGGATTCCGAGACCCTGAGGGCCGCCCTCGCCGACGTGGTGGCCATCCCCGTCACCCCGTTCGCCGAGGACGGCTCGGTCGACACCGTCGCCCACCGGGCGCTGCTGCGCCGGCTTCTCGACGGCGGCGTCCGCACCCTCACGCCGAACGGCAACACCGGCGAGTTCTACGCCCTGACCCCCGAGGAGCGCCGCTCCCTCACCGAGGCGACCGTCGAGGAGGCCGGCGACCGCGCCGTGATCCTGGTCGGAGTCGGCCACGACGTGCCGACGGCCGTCGAGGCCGCCCGGCACGCCCGCTCCGCCGGGGCCCACATGGTGATGGTGCACCAGCCCGTGCACCCGTACGTCTCCGAGAGCGGCTGGGTCGACTACCACCGGGCCATCGCCGAGGCCGTACCGGAGCTCGGCGTCGTCCCCTACATCCGCAACCCGCTCCTGACCGGCGCCCGGCTCGCCGAGCTCGGCGCGGCCTGCCCCAACGTCGTCGGCGTGAAGTACGCCGTCCCGGACGCGTCCCGGTTCGCCGGCTTCGCCCGGGACGCGGGCCTCGACCGCTTCGTGTGGGTCGCGGGACTCGCCGAGCCGTACGCCCCCTCGTACTTCGCGAGCGGCGCCACCGGCTTCACCTCCGGCCTCGTCAACGTCTCCCCCGCGCTCTCCCTGGAGATGCTGCACGCGCTGCGGGCGGGCGACTACCCGACCGCGATGAAGGTGTGGGAGCGGATCCGCCGCTTCGAGGAGCTGCGCGCCGCGAACGGCAGCGCCGACAACGTGACCGTCGTCAAGGAGGCCCTCGCCTCCCTCGGCCTGTGCCGCCGCGACATCCGCCCGCCGAGCCGGGAACTCCCGGAGAGCGAGCGGGCCGAGGTCGCCGCGATAGCCGCCGGGTGGCCTGTATGAGCCGGAGTCCCGAGGACCTGCGCAGCCACCAGTGGTACGGCACGGACGGGCTCCGCTCGTTCAGCCACCGTGCCCGCACCCGCCAGCTCGGCTACCTGCCCGAGGAGCACCTCGGCAAGCCGGTGATCGCGATCCTCAACACCTGGTCCGACATCAATCCGTGTCACGTCCACCTCCGCGACCGCGCGCAGGCCGTGAAGCGCGGGGTGTGGCAGGCGGGCGGCTTCCCGCTGGAGTTCCCGGTCTCCACCCTCTCGGAGACCTTCCAGAAGCCGACGCCGATGCTCTACCGCAATCTCCTCGCCCTGGAGACGGAGGAGCTGCTCCGCTCCTACCCGGTGGACGGGGCGGTCCTGATGGGCGGTTGCGACAAGACGACCCCGGCGCTGCTCATGGGCGCCGCCTCCGTCGACCTGCCGACCGTCTTCGTACCGGCCGGTCCGATGCTGCCCGGCCACTGGCGAGGCGAGACCCTCGGCTCCGGTACGGACATGTGGAAGTACTGGGACGAGAAGCGGGCGGGGCGGATCGGCGACTGCGAGATGGCCGAGCTGGAGAGCGGCCTGGCCCGCTCCCCGGGCCACTGCATGACGATGGGGACGGCTTCCACGCTCACGGCCGCCGCGGAGACCCTGGGCGTGACCGTGCCGGGCGCCTCCTCGGTGCCGGCGGTGGACTCGGGCCACGACCGGATGGCCGCGGCCTCGGGGCTGCGGATCGTGGAGCTCGTACGGCAGGACCTGCGGCTGTCGCGGCTGCTGACCCGGGAGGCGTACGAGGACGCGGTCGCCGCCGTCCTGGCGCTCGGTGGCTCGACGAACGCGGTGATCCATCTGATCGCGATGGCGGGGCGCTCCGGGGTGAAGCTCACGCTCGACGACTTCGACCGGATCGCGCGGACCGTCCCGGTCCTGGCGAACCTCCGGCCCGGCGGCCGGTACCTCATGGAGGACTTCCACTTCGCGGGCGGGATGCCGGGGTTCCTGTCGCGGCTCACGGACGTGCTGCACCTGGACCGTCCGACGGTCTCGCACGCCACCCTGCGCGAGCAGCTCGCCGGCGCGCTCGTCCACGACGAGGACGTGATCCGGGACCGGGGCAGGCCGTTGGCCGCGGAGGGCGGGGTGGCCGTGCTGCGCGGCAACCTCTGTCCGGACGGTGCGGTGATCAAGCACATCGCGGCCGAGCCGCGGCTGCTGAAGCACACGGGCCCCGCGGTCGTCTTCGACGACTACCGGACCATGCAGCGGACCATCGACGACCCGGCGCTCGGCATCACCGCCGACCATGTGCTCGTGCTGCGCGGGGCGGGCCCCAAGGGCGGTCCCGGCATGCCGGAGTACGGGATGCTGCCGATCCCCTCGTACCTCCTGGAGCAGGGGGTGAAGGACATGGTCCGGATCTCCGATGCCCGGATGAGCGGGACGAGCTACGGGGCGTGTGTGCTGCACGTGGCGCCCGAGTCCCATGTCGGCGGACCCCTTGCCCTCGTCCGTACGGGCGATACGATCACCCTCGACGTCACGGCACGCTCCCTCCATCTGCACGTCACGGACGAGGAGATGGACCGCCGCAGGGCCGCGTGGACGCCTCCTCCGGCCCGGTACGAGCGCGGCTACGGCGCGCTCTACATGGAGCAGATCTCCCAGGCCGACACCGGCTGCGACTTCGCGTTCCTGGCCAGGCCGGGGACCACCCCCGATCCGTACGCGGGCTGAGCCCGCCGCCCGGAGCACCAGCGCCACCCACCCGCCGACCCGTCCGGAACTCCCCCTCGCCCCACCTGTCCGAAATCTCGAACGTCGTTCGCGAAGCGCTTCACCGAGAACGGAGCCGCCGTCATGGCCTCAGCTGTGACCTCACCGCCCCAGGCCGGAACGCCCCAGGCCGATCCGGCACGGAGGCGCCGCCGCACGGGAGCGGCCCCCCGCCGACTGCCGTATCTCCTGATCGCCCCCGCCGGACTGCTGATGCTGGGCTTCATCGCCTACCCGGTGCTCAGCGTCTTCTACTACAGCCTCCAGCACTACAACCCCACCAAGCCCTGGCGGAACGGCTTCGCCGGCCTCGACAACTTCACCCGGATCTTCACCGACGACCCGCACTTCTGGGGGACGCTGTCCTTCAGCCTGAAGTGGGTCGTGGTCGAGGTGACGCTCCAGCTCCTCTTCGGCCTCGCCCTCGCCCTGATCGTGAACCAGACCTTCGTGGGCCGCGCCCTGGGCCGGGCCCTCGTCTTCTCGCCGTGGGCCGTCTCCGGCGTGCTCACCTCCGCGATCTGGGTGCTGCTCTACAACTCCCAGACCGGCATCACGCGTTACCTGGCGGACCTGGGCATCGGCGAGTACGGCACGTCCCTGCTCTCCGACACCGCGACCGTCTTCCCCGCGGCGATCGTCGCCGACCTCTGGCGCGGGGTGCCCTTCTTCGCCATCCTCATCCTGGCCGACCTCCAGTCCGTACCGAAGGACCTGTACGAGGCGGCCGAGGTCGACGGGGCGGGCCGGATCCGCCAGTTCCTGCACATCACGCTGCCCCACATCCGGGACGCGATCGTGCTGTCCACGCTGCTGCGCGCGGTATGGGAGTTCAACAACGTCGACCTGCTCTACACGCTGACCGGCGGCGGCCCCGCGGGCGAGACGACCACCCTCCCCCTGTACATCGCCCACACCAGCGTCGACGCCCACAACTTCGGATACGCCTCCGCCCTCACCACGGTGGCGTTCGTGATCCTTCTCTTCTGCTCCATGGTCTATCTGCGCCTGAGCAAGTTCGGAGGCGACGGCAAGTGACAGCCGAGTCCACCCTGACCGCCGCCCCCGCCCCCGGGGCCGCGCAGGCCCCCCCGCCCCCCGACCGGACCCCGCCGGCGGCCGGTCGCAAGCGCCGCCCGGCCTGGGACGAGGTCCCCCGCTGGCAGATCTACCTGCCCCTCGGGATCTACCTCGTCTTCACGCTGGTCCCCTTCTACTGGATCCTGCTGTTCGCGGTGCGGCCGGCCGGTTCCACCTCGCTCCTGCCCTGGCCGATGACCACCGCGCACTTCGAGAAGGTGTGGACGGAGCGCAGCTTCGGCGTCTTCTTCCAGAACAGCCTGCTCATCGGCATCGCGGTGCTCGTCATGACCACGGTCGTCGCCCTGGCCGGGGGTTACGCGCTCGCCCGCTTCGACTTCCGGATCAAGAAGGGCTTCATGCTGGCCCTGCTCTGCTCGCAGTTCGTGCCGGGCGCCCTGCTGCTCGTCCCGCTCTTCCAGATCTTCGCCGAGCTGCGGATGATCAACTCCCTCGGCTCCGTCATCATCGCCGAGACCGTCTTCCAGCTCCCGCTGTCGATGATCCTCATCAGCGGCTTCATCAGGAACGTGCCGTACTCCCTGGAGGAGGCCGCCTGGGTCGACGGCTGCAACCGCTTCTCCGCGTTCCGGATCGTCGTCCTGCCGCTCCTGCGGCCCGGGCTCGTCGCCGTCGGCTCCTTCGCCTTCGTCCACGCCTGGAACCACTTCCTCTTCGCCCTGATGTTCCTGAGCAGCCAGTCCAAGCAGACGATCCCGGTCGGCCTCAACACCCTGATGGGCGCCGACAGCGTCGACCTCGGCGCGCTCGCGGCGGGCGGGGTCATCGCCGCCGTCCCCGTCGTCATCGTCTTCGCCTTCATCCAGAAGTGGCTGGTCACCGGCTTCAGCGCCGGGGCGGTGAAGGGATGAACGGCATACACACGACCCCGCACAAGGAAGACATGAACACCGCACGTACCCCGTTGCCCGTCGTCCTCGCCGGCGCCCGCGGCCACGGCCGCAGCCACCTCCTCAACATCCGCCGCCTCGAGGAGCGCGGCCTCGTCCGCCTCGCCGGGGTCTGCGAGCTGCGCCCGCTGGACGCGGCCGAGCTGGACGGCATCGGGGACCCGGAGCAGTCCGCCGACTTCGAGGCGCTCCTCGCCTCGACCGGCGCCCGGATGGCCGTGCTCAGCACGCCCATCCAGACCCACACCGACATGACGCTCGCCGCCGCCCGGCACGGGGCGCACATCCTCCTGGAGAAGCCGCCCGCCCCGTCGCTCGCGGAGTTCCGCAGGATGGCCGACGGGGTCGCCGAGGCCGGGGTGGCCTGTCAGATCGGCTTCCAGTCGCTCGGCTCGCACGCGGTGCCCGCGATCCGCCGGATGGTCGAGGAGGGCGCTATCGGCGAACTCCTCGGGGTCGGTGCCGCCGGTGCCTGGGTCCGCGACGAGGCCTACTTCCGGCGCGCGCCCTGGGCGGGTCACCGGCGCCTCGGCGGCGTCGACGTCGTCGACGGGGCGCTCACCAACCCCCTCGCGCACGCCGTCGCCACCGCGCTCGCGCTCTCCGGCTCCACCCGGGCCGAGGACGTCGAGCACATCGAGACCGAACTGCACCACGCCAACGCGATCGAGTCCGACGACACCTCCTGCGTACGGGTCGTGACGGCGGCCGGCACCCAGGTGACCGTGGCGGCGACGCTCTGCGCCGAGCGGTCCTCGGAGCCGTACGTCGTGGTCCACGGCAGCCAGGGCCGCATCACCTTCTGGTACCGGCAGGACCGGGTCCTCGTGCAGCGGGCGGGGCACGGCCCCGTGGAGACCGAGTACGGGCGGACCGACCTCCTGGAGAACCTCGTCGCCCATGTGACGGACGGCGAGCCGCTGTGGGTGCCCCCGGCGGAGACCGGTGCGTTCATGCGGGTCGTCGAGGCGGTTCGGACCGCTCCGGATCCGCTGGAGGTGCCCGCCGGGCACTGGCACGCCGAGCCCGGCGAGAGCGCGCCCCGCCGGGTCGTCGACGGGATCGACGCCCTGGTCGACGCCAGCGCCGACGAGCTGAGGCTCTTCTCCGAACTCGGCGCCGCCTGGGCGCCGTCGGCCCGGGCGGGGGCCCGATGAGCACCGAGCGGCCGACCCTCCTGCGCTGCGCGGGCCGCACCGTCGCCCGTTACACCACCCGGCCCCCGCTGGCCCTCGACCACGCGCCCCGGCCGTACCTGCACCCCGTGACGACCCTCGGCGGGCGGGTCGTGACCGAGACCGCGCCCGAGGACCATCCGCACCACCTGGGGGCGGGGGTCGCCGTCCCCGACGTGGCGGGCCACAACTTCTGGGGCGGGCGCACCTTCGTCCGGGGCCGCGGATCGGTCGAGCTCGACAACCACGGCGTGCAGCGCCACGACGGGTTCAAGCTGTGCGACCCGGACGGCTTCGTCGAGGAGCTGACCTGGTGGGCGGCGGGTGAGCGGCTCCTGCGCGAGCACCGGACCGTGGCGGCCGTCGCCCTCACGGACACCGCCTGGGCGCTCGACCTCACCTTCTCCCTCGTGAACGTGTCGGGGCGGGACCTGTCGGTCGGCAGCCCCGCGACGAACGGCCGGCCGGGGGCCGCGTACGGCGGGTTCTTCTGGCGCGCGCCCAAGGAGGCGGCGGCGCCCGTGGTCTTCGGCGCGGACCCCGGCGCCGACGACGAGGAGTCGGTGCACGGGGCCCGCGCCGACTGGGTGGCGCTCGCGGGCGAGGGCTGGACCCTGGTCTTCGCCGGGGCGACGGAGACGACCCGGCGCGACCCGTGGTTCGTGCGGGCCGCCGAGTACCCGGGCGTGGGTTCGTCCCTGGCCCACGACGGCCGGCTGCCGGTGCCCGCCGGGGAGACCTTCGTACGGCGCGTGGTGACCGTCGTGGCCGACGGCCGGCTCGACAAGTCCGGCGCGGCCGCCCTGATCCGCAAGGCGGTGGCCTCGTGACCCGGCCGGCCGGCCCGGCCCCCACGGGCGACCTGGGCGACGGCACGTACCGCAATCCGGTCCTGGCGGCCGACTGGTCGGACCCGGACGTCGTCCGCGTCGGCGAGGACTTCTACCTGACGGCGTCCAGCTTCGGCCGCGCGCCCGGTCTGCCGCTGCTGCACTCCCGGGACCTGGTCAACTGGACGATCGTGGGCCACGCCCTGGAGCGGCTCGAACCGGCGCCGGCGTTCACCGCGCCCCGGCACGACCGCGGGGTGTGGGCCCCCTCGCTCAGGCACCACGACGGCCGGTTCTGGATCTTCTGGGGCGATCCCGACCACGGGATCTACCAGGTCAACGCCCCCTCGGTACGCGGGCCGTGGACCGCCCCGCACCTGGTGAAGTCGGGGCTCGGACTGATCGACGCCTGCCCGCTGTGGGACGAGGAGTCCGGCGAGGCGTACCTCGTCCACGGGTGGGCGAAGTCCCGGGCCGGGTTCAACAACCGGCTCACCGGGCACCGGATGAGCCCCGACGGCACGAAGGTCCTCGACGAGGGCCGGGTCCTCGTCGACGCCGACCTGATCCCGGGCTGGTTCACCCTGGAGGGCCCGAAGCTCTACCGGCACGACGGCTGGTTCTGGATCCTCGCCCCGGCCGGGGGCGTGGCGACGGGCTGGCAGGGCGCCTTCCGGTCGCGGTCGTTCCACGGCCCGTACGAGGAGCGGACCGTCCTCGCTCAGGGCGACACCGACGTCAACGGCCCCCACCAGGGCGGCTGGGTGCGCACCCCGCACGGCGAGGACTGGTTCCTTCACTTCCAGCAGTCGGGCGCGCACGGCCGGCTCGTCCACCTCCAGCCGATGCGCTGGGGCGCGGACGGCTGGCCGGTGCTCGGCGACGGCGGCGCACCCGTCCGCGTCCACCGCAAGCCGGCCCTGCCGGAGCAGCCGCCGTCGCGGCCCGCGGTCGACGACACCTTCCCCGGCGGGCGGTTCGGCCGCCAGTGGCAGTGGACCGCCAACCCGGAGGAGGGCTGGGCGACCCAGCACGCGGGCGACGGCCTGCGCCTCGGCTGTGTGCGGACGGATCGGCTCGACGACCTGCGGAGCGTCCCGCACGTGCTCACACAGCGGCTGCCGGCCGGGGCGTGCGCGGTCGAGGTCGGGCTGCGGCTGGACGGCGAGGCCCCCGGTGCCCGCGCGGGGCTCGTGGTCCTGGGCGACGCGTACGCCTGGATCGGCCTGGAGCGTGCCCCGGACGGCACGGTCCGGCTGACGCACCGCTTCGCCCCGGCCAACGCCGACCGCGAGCGGGACGCGGCCCGCTCCCGGCCGGTGGCCGGGGACCGGGTCCTGCTGCGGATCGAGGTCACGGCGGACGCGCGCTGCCGGTTCTCGTACTCCTCCCACGGCACCGATGACGGTCCGGTCCCGCTGGGCCCGGAGTTCGCCGCCACCCCCTGGCGCTGGGTCGGTGCGCTGCTCGGCCTGTTCGCCGGCGCGCCTGAGGGCTCGGGAGACGCCGGGACGGCCGTCTTCTCCGACTTCCGCGTCACCGGCTGAACACCCCCCTGCCCCCCTCTGAGCTCCCCCACATCCCCATCCCCGCAAGACCCCGAGAGAAGAGAGCCGACGATGACCATCTTCCCCGGCGGACGGCGCAGAGCCGCCGTCTCCCTCGCCCTGTCCGGTGTCCTCGCCCTGACCGCCACCGCCTGCGGTGACGACGGCAGCGGCGCGGGCGGCGACCAGGGCACGGAGGGATCGGGCAAGGGCAAGATCACCTTCTGGGACAACAACGGCGGCGTCCGCACCGATGTCTGGAAGGAGATCATCGCCGACTTCGAGAAGGCGAACCCGGACATCGACGTCGAGTACGTCGGCGTGGCCTCCAAGGAGGTGCAGTCCAAGTACGACACCGCCATCCAGGGCGGCGCCCTGCCGGACGTCGGCGGCGTCGGCGCGGCCATGCTCGCCGGGATCGCCGCCCAGGACGCCCTGGAGCCGCTGGACGCCCGGGTCGAGGACAGCGCGCTCAAGGGCAAGCTGAACACCGGCATGGTCGACAGCGTCAAGGCCGCCGGCGGCCAGGACAAGCTGTTCACCGTCCCGACCTCCGCCAGCAACGGCGTCCTCTACTACCGCACCGACCTGTTCAAGGCGGCCGGCCTGGCCGAGCCCACCACCTGGTCGGCGTTCTACGCGGCGGCGGAGAAGCTCACGCAGAAGGACAAGAACCGTTTCGGCTACACGATCCGCGGCGGCGCCGGCTCCATCGCGCAGGCCCTGGACGCGATGTACGGCCAGAGCGGCATCACGGACTTCTGGAACGGCGACAGGACCACGGTCAACGACCCGAAGAACGTCGCGGCCCTGGAGAAGTACGCCGGCCTGTTCAAGAGGACGACGCCGGCCGCCGACGTCAACAACGACTTCACCAAGATGGTCGCGCAGTGGGACAGCGGCGAGATCGGCATGCTGAACCACAATCTGGGCTCGTACCAGGACCACGTGAAGGCCCTCGGCACCGAGAAGTTCCGGGGCATACCGAACCCGACCCTGGACGACGGCACCCGCGTACAGGTCTCCAACCCGGTCGACGGCCTCGGCCTCTTCTCGTCCAGCAAGAACAAGGCCGCCGCCTGGAAGTTCATCGAGTTCGCCGCCTCCCACGAGTCCAACAGCAAGTGGAACAAGTCGGCCGGCGCGATCCCCGCCAACACAGAGGCCGCGAAGGACGCGTGGCTCCAGGAGGCCGAGCCGACCAAGCTCGCCGCCGACGTCCTCTTCAGCGGCAAGGCCGCGATCGTGCAGCTGCCGTACTACCTGCCCGACTGGAACACCATCTCCAAGGCCGACAACGAGGCCGGCTTCCAGAAGGTCCTGCTCGGGAAGGCCACGGCCAAGGAGTTCCTCGACGGTCTCGCCGAGCAGCTGAACGCGGCCCAGGCCGAGTGGAAGCAGCAGAAGAAGTGAGCGTCGGCCGCCGCGCGGTGGTCACGGCCGGGGCGGGCCTCGCGCTCGCCCTGGCCGGGGCGTCCAGCGCCCGTTCCCAAGGACTCCCTGACCCAGGACTCCCTCCCAAAGGACGCCCCCGTATGCGCACCGTGTTCCTCGCGGGCGACTCCACGGCCGCCCAGAAGTACGCCGACGCCGCGCCCGAGACCGGCTGGGGCATGGCACTCCCTTTCTTCCTGCACAAGGGAATGACCGTCGCCAACCACGCGGTCAACGGACGCAGCACCAAGAGCTTCCTCGACGAGGGCCGGCTCGACG
Organism: Streptomyces venezuelae; assembly: GCF_008642375.1. NCBI lineage: Bacteria > Bacillati > Actinomycetota > Actinomycetes > Kitasatosporales > Streptomycetaceae > Streptomyces > Streptomyces venezuelae. The sequence continues at coordinate 1,172,500 of NZ_CP029194.1, forward strand.
CGATCCTGACGGCGATCCGCCCCGGCGACCTGCTCCTGGTCCAGTTCGGCCACAACGACGCCAAGACCGCCGACCCCACCCGCTACACCGAGCCGTGGACCACCTACCAGGACAACCTGCGGGTCTTCGTCGAGGGCGCGCGGGCCAGGGGCGCCCTCCCGGTGCTCGCGACCTCCGTCGAGCGGCGGAAGTTCGCCGCCGACGGCACGGCGCTGCGCACGCACGGCGCCTATCCGGCGGCGATGCGGGAGGCCGCCGTGGAGTCGGACGTCCCGCTCCTCGACATCGAGGCGCTGTCCCTCGCCCTGTGGCAGGAGCTCGGCCCCGAGGCCACGAAGACCTACTTCAACTGGACCGCGACCGAGCAGGACAACACCCACTTCAACCCGCCCGGCGCGATCGAGGTGGCCCGCCTCGTCACCGCCGAGCTGCTCCGTACACACGTCCTCGCACCGCGCGAGACGTGCCGCCTGGACGACTCCGTCCCCACCGACCGGATCACCTGGCCCGTTTCCGAGGAGAGCTGACCGTGAACCGAAGCAAGCAGCTGGGAGTGGTGGCCGCGACCGCCCTCGCCCTGACGGTCACCGCGCCCGCCGCCGGCGCCCACACCGGCCACCGCCCCGCCGTCGACCCGGCCAGGGCGACCCTGCCGGCCGGCGACGGCTGGGCGGCCGAGGGCGCCGGCACCACCGGCGGGTCCGCCGCCGACGCGTCCCGGGTCTTCACCGTCACCACCTGGGCGGAGTTCCGCACCGCGCTCGAAGCGCCCGGCACCGAGCCCCGGATCGTGAAGGTACGGGGCACGCTGAACGCCACCGCCGACGGCTGCGCCGCCTTCGAGGCCCCCGGCTACGACTTCGCCCGCTACCTCGCCGCCTACGATCCGGCGGTCTGGGGGTACGAGAACGAGGTCACCGGCCCCCAGGAGGACCTGCGGGCCGCCTCGGCCACCGCGCAGGGCAAGGCGATCAAGGTGAAGGTGCCGGCGAACACCACGATCGTGGGTGTCGGGAGGCACGCGGGGATCACCGGCGGCAGCCTCCAGGTGCAGGGCGTGGACAACGTCATCGTCCGCAACCTCACCCTGGAGAGCCCCCTCGACTGCTTCCCGCAGTGGGACCCGACGGACGGCGCGACCGGGGCGTGGAACTCCGAGTACGACAGCCTCGTCGTGTACGGCTCCACACACGTCTGGATCGACCACAACACCTTCACCGACGGGGCCCACCCGGACAGTTCGCTGCCCTCGTACTACGGGGAGGTCTACCAGCAGCACGACGGCGAGCTGGACGTCGTGCGCGGCGCGGACCTCGTCACGGCCTCGTGGAACGTCTTCACCGACCACGACAAGACCCTGATGATCGGCAACAGCGACAGCGCGGGCGCCACGGACCGCGGCAAGCTCCGCGTCACCCTCCACCACAACCTCTTCGACAAGGTCGTGGAGCGGGCGCCCCGGGTGCGCTTCGGTCAGGTCGACGCCTACAACAACCACTTCGTGGTGGCGGGCCCGCCCTACGTCTACAGCCTCGGCATCGGCCAGGAGTCCCAGCTCGTCGCCGAGAAGAACGCGTTCACGCTCGCCGCCGACGTGCCCGCCGGGCAGATCCTGAAGAAGTGGAAGGACGCACCGGTCACGACCTCCGGCAACTACGTCGACGGCCGCCCGGTCGACCTGCTCGCCGTCCACAACGAGCAGTTCCCCGGGGAGATCCTGCGCGGCGACGCGGGCTGGACGCCGGCGCTGCGCACGCGTGTCGACCACCCCAGGGCCGTCCCGGCCCTCGTCGACCACCGCGCGGGCGCCGGCCGCCTGCGCTGACCCCCGAGCGGAAGGGGGCCGGGGCCGACGCGCCTCCCCGGCCTCCTTCCTCCTGTGCCCCCTCCCCTTCCCGCACCGCGAAGGAGCACCCGCATGCCCTCGCACCACCCCGCAAGCGCCACCCCCGAAAGCGCCGCCCCCGGTACCGCAGCCCCCGGCCGCCGCGCCCTGCTCACCGCCGGTCTCGGCGCCGCCGTCGCCCTGGCCCTGCCCGCCACGACCGCGAGCGCCTCCCCGCCGTCGAACAGGCCCTTCGGCCGCTTCGGTTCGCCCGCCGCCCGCCTCACCGAGCGGACGCTGTACGTGCACCCCGGCGGCAGCGGCGACCACACCACCGTCCAGGCCGCGGTCACCGCCGCGAGCGGCGCCGGCTGGACACTGGTCCTGGCGCCCGGGGCGTACCGGGAGACGGTCCTCGTGAGCGCCGCCCGCACCGGCATGACCTGGATCGGCGCGAGCGGGGATCCCCGGGACGTCGTCGTGGTGTACGACAACGCGGCGGGCACGCCCCGCCCCGAGGGCGGCACCTACGGCACGAGCGGCTCCGCGACGACCACCGTGCAGGCGGACGGCTTCACCGCCCAGGGCGTGACGTTCGCCAACGACTTCCTCCGCACCGACCTCCCCGGGAACGCCGGCACACAGGCCGTCGCGCTGAAGGCGCAGGGCGACCGCTCGGCGTTCTTCCACTGCCGGTTCCTCGGCCACCAGGACACGCTGTACGCGGACTCGACGTCCCTGGCGTCCTTCGCCCGGCAGTACTTCGCGCACTGCTACGTCGAGGGTGACGTCGACTTCGTCTTCGGACGGGCCCGGGCGGTCTTCGAGCACTGCCACTTCCGTACGCTGGTCCGCACCGATCTGGCGGGCGCCCCGTACGGTTTCGTGTTCGCCCCGTCGACGGCGGGCCCCAACCCGTACGGCTTCCTGGCCTCGCGCTGCCGGATCACCAGCGAGGCACCCGGCGGCTACTACAAGCTGGCCAGGCCCTGGGTGCCGAGCTCGGACACGACCGCCCGGCCGTCGCTCGTGGTCCGGGACAGTGTCCTCGGCCCCGGGATCGACGCCGTCGCCCCGTACGCGAACATGCGCGACGCCCACCCGTGGCAGGCGCAGCGCTTCGCCGAGTACCGCAACACCGGCCGGGGCGCGACGGTCACCGTCCCCGAGAACCGCCCCCAGCTCGACGCCGTCGCGGCCGCGACGGCGACCCGGGAGACGTATCTGGGCGACTGGATCCCCCGCAGGCCCCGCACCTGACGGGGACACGCGAAGCACCCGGGCCCGGACGGGGCCCGGGTGCTTCGTCGTTCACGGACGCAGGAGGGGAAAGTCCGCCCCGGCCCAGAGCGTGCGAAGGGGGGCGGGCCCGTCGCCTTCGTCGGTGTCGTCGGTCCGCCACACCTCGGCCCGCCCGGTGGAGCCGTCGAACAACGGCCAGCCCGGCTCTCCGGTCGCGGCGAAGCCGGCCCAGGCGCCCACCATCCGGTCCGCGAGGTCGCGGTCGGCGGAGGTGGGGGCGCCGCCGATGAGGAAAGCCGCGCAGTCCTTGTCGACGGCGCCGAAGGCGAAGGGGACGTCCGCGCAGTGCCAGGCCCGGACGGCTCCTCCGGGCCCGGTGCGCCGGCGGTCGAAGCGTGCCAGGAACGTCCTGCCGCCGGTCCGGGCGTGCCGCTCGGCGAGCCGGCAGGCGTACTCCCCGAACAGGAGGTCGCCGAAGACCGTCAGGTAGACGTCGAGCACCGGCGCGTCCGGCATCGCGGCGCGATAGCCGGCAACCAGTCCTGCGGGTATGCCGAAGTCCTCGGCGAAGCGGTCCAGTTGCTCTCCGGTGGTGACCTTCGCGCAGCTGCCGACGGCATCGAACAGCCAGTACTCCTCCGTGGTGTGGCAGACGAGGAGGTCCACGTCCCGGCCCACGCCCTCCCCGATGCCGGTGAGGGGGTCGGTGGGCAGGATGTCCCCGTCGAGGACGGGGGCGTACAGCGAGGGGTCGTAGTGGCGGGACCCGGAGGCGGGATCGCGCCGGTAGTCCTCGACCACCCGGTCGGACGCGGTGACGAGGTCCTGCGGCGTCGCCGCCGTCAGGCCCTCGGCGGTGGCGGGGCGGCCCGCCGCGGCGGCGACCTCGCGCGTGGTCGCGGCGGCGATGCCGGGTGTGTAGCAGGGGCTGGCGGGGCTGTGGAGGACGGCGCGGTGGAACAGCCCGCGTGCTCGGTCCATCACCATGAGGCAGGCGATCGAGGCTGCCCCGGAGGAGTGGCCGGCGACCGTGACGTTGCCGGGGTCGCCGCCGAACGCGGCGATGTTCTCCCGCACCCACCGCAGGGCCGCGACCTGGTCGAGCAGGCCCCGGTTGTCGGGGTGGGCGGTTCCGCCGGCGGCGGGGACGTGCCCGAACCCCTCGAAGCCGAGCCGGTAGTTGACGGTCACGACGACGAGTCCGGCGCGGGCGAGGGCATCGCCGTCGAAGTCGGGCTGGGCCGAGGATCCGAAGGTGTAGGCGCCCCCGTGGATCCAGACGAGGACGGGCAGGGAACCGCCGTCCGGCGCCGGGGTCCAGACGTTGACGGTGAGGATGTCCTCGTCCCCCGGCGACCAGACGGGCGAGCCGGGCAGTTCCGCCGACTGGGGGGCGACGGGGCCGAAGGCCGTGCCGTCCCGTACGCCGGTCCACGGGGCCGCCGGGGCCGGCTCCCGGAACCGGTGGGTACCGAACGGCGGTGCGGCGTAGGGGATTCCGAGCACGGCGACGACGTCGGCGGAGGCCCGGAAGCCCCGTACCGCACCGTGTGTCGTCTTGAAGATGTCCATGGGTCAAGCGTGTCATCCGGCCCCTCGCCCGCACCAACACCAAGATCATGACGATTCACACATCGCTGATGTCAATGCGGGCGCCCGCTCCTCAGGGCAGCAGGTCGACGCAGTCGAACGCGGTGCCCGCACTCAGGAAGCCGGTGCCGGTGGAGCCGCTGACGACGCTCAGCCTGAGGACGTTGTACTGGCTCGGGTCGGTCTTCCAGGCGCTTGCCGGAACGACGTAGGTGAAGGTGTGGTTGTTGCCCCGGTACGAGCCGGTGGTCAGCGAGCGGGTCGACGGCTGGGCCGGGGGCGAGGGGATCGCGGAGACCCAGTCGTTGACGGTGACCTGGGGCCGTCCGTTGAGGAAGGCGGTGGTGACGCCGATCCGGAGGGTGTGCGCGGCGGCTGCCTGGGCGGCGGTGAGCCTGAAGTACACGAGTAGGCCGTCGTTGACGTCCTTCCAGAGGTAGCAGGGGAAGGAGGCGGCGACGTCGCCGGCTCCCAGGACGACGTTCCCGGTCCAGGAGGCGGCCCGGACGTCCGCGGGGTGGGCGTACGTCATGAGGGCGGCGTTCTTGAACCCGCCTGGTGTGCCGTCCCAGTCGCCGATCCGCCAGATCGCGGGGGCGGTGCTCGGGTCGTTGGTGAGGGTGAGGGTGTGGAGCGCCGTGGCGGCGCCCGCGGTGACGGTCACCGTGCCCGTGTGGACGGCGAGTTCGCCCTTGTAGACGGTGAGGGTGTAGGTGCCGGGGAGCATCCCCCGGCAGGAGAAGGCGCCGGTGCCTGCGGTGGCACGGGTCCAGTACTGGGCGGCGGCGTTGGCGAAGCCGACGGTGTACGGGTGGTCCGCGTCCATGCCGGCGAGGCCGACGCCCGCGACCCTGCCGCGGCCCGCGGCGCCGACCCAGCCGGGGATGCCGAGGTCGTCGACCCAGGACGTGTCGTGGTTCGCGGCGAAGAGCGCCGGGGAGGGCGTCCCCCCGTCGGTGAAGGCCAGCAGGTAGGGGCCCTGGAGGCCGAAGCGCATCGCCTCCGTCTGGGACTGGTTGTAGTGGAGGATCTCGTACAGGCCGACGCCGAGTTCGTTGGAGTGGCGGAGGAGGGAGCGGTAGAACGGGCCGCCCGAGGCCTTCTCGTGGTTGGAGCGGACCATCCAGAGGCCGACCGAGCCGGTGGTGTACCCGACGGTGTCGTAGTCCATGACCCGGACGCCGGAGTAGTGCTTGGAGCGGGTGTGGCCGTCGGCGCGCTGCCAGACGTCCCCCGCCTCGATGACGGTGTCCGCGCCCTCGACCCAGGAGTCGGGGCCCGCGTTGGGGAAGATCCCCGGCTTGAGGCGGGCGATGAAGCGGGTCGCGGTGAAGGACGTGTCGGCCTTGTCGGTCCACAGGTAGACGTTGTTCAGGCCGGAGCGGGCCGCGATGTAGTGGCGGAGCGTGCCGTGGACGACGGTGACGAGGACGGTCGACCCGGTCTGGGCGAGGGTGACGGTGGAGGCGCCGAGGCCGGACTCGACGTGCGAGTGCTTGCCGCCGTAGCCCTCGTACTCCGTGCCCTTGTAGACGAGGGACGTGAGGTCCCCGGTCGACTTCGAGACCTTGAAGACGAGTCCGGCGCCGGTGTCGACGATGTACTGCGTGCCGTCGTCGCTCCAGCCGAAGCCCGCTGCCACGGCGGTGCCTTCGACGGCGGAGAGGGCAGCGCCTGCGGCCGCTGCGCCGAGGAGGGTGCGGCGGCGGACGGGGTGCGGGGAAGTGGTGTCGTCGTACGAGCGCATCGGCGTGCGGCTCCTTCGGTACGAGGGGGTACGGGGCGGCTCCCGGTTGTCCCTAGGTCGCCACCGGCCGCGGAAGGGTTGCCCCCGTACGACGCCGGAGTCAGGCGGTGCGCGCCGTCCGGGAGACCGGGAGGCGGGCGCAACGGCGGCAGGCGCGGGCCGAGGTCGCCACGACCGCGTGCGAGGCCGCCGCGAGAGCTCCGGCGCAGGCGAGCAGCGGCCAGTTCGTGGCGAGGGCGGAGGCGACGGCGAGCGCGAGCGTCGTGACGGCCATGGCGACCCCGGCGGTGGTGCCGGCCCAGGCGACGAGGAGCGGCAGCCGGGGCGGGGTGGGCAGCCGGCGGGCGAGCGTGCCGGTGACGGCCAGCGTCGCGGCGGAGAGCAGTGCGGCGCCGATCGCGACTCCTGCCAGATGTGCGGCGAGCAGCTGCGCGGTGCGGGGGACGAACCCCGTCGGGTCGGCGGCGGGGGTGACGGCCAGGTACCGGCAGGCGATGAGGAAGGGCGCGGTGAGCGTGACGGCCAGGGCGGTGTGGCGGGCCTGGGCGAGGGTCAGCTCCCGCTGGCAGCTCGGTACGAGCTCCTCGACCGTCCCGAACTCCCGCACCGCCGCGCGGACCGCGTCCGGGTACGGGCCGCCCCGCTCGGCGTGGGCGTCCGCCGTGTCGGCGAGTCCGCCGCGGATCTCCTCGACCAGCCGGGCCTTCGCACGGGCCGGTCCGTGCAGGGCGGCGGCGAGCTCGGCGGCGTACGCGTGGAGCGGGTCACCCGGGTCGAGCGGGTCACGCGGGTCGGTGCCGGGGGCGGTCATGTGGCGAGCCCGGGCGGCGGCGTGGTCGGGTTCAGGACCGAGCCGATGGCGGCGGTGAACTCGCTCCACGCCGTCCGCTCGCCCGCCAGGGTCTCCCGGCCGGCCTCGGTGAGCTCGTAGCAGCGCCGGCGCCGCTCGCCGGTGGACTGCCAGCTGCTGCTGAGGAGTCCGAGCCGCTCCAGCCGCTGGAGCGCCGGATAGATCGTGCCCGTACGCAGTTCGAGCACGCCGCCGCTGCGCTGCTGGACCGCGGAGATGATCGCGTATCCGTGCAGCGGGCCCTCTTCGAGCACCGCGAGCAGCAGCCCGTCCAGGTGCCCTCGTACCGCATCCGCCTTCATAGGTAGGCAGCCTACCCAAGAGACCGGTAGGCAGTGTATGCATAGGGGGTCAACGTATTGGCAGCCAACATATCGGGCGACTGCCGGTCTCATCCAGCTCCAGCTCCTGTGTGCGGAGGCATGCGCCGTGACCGAATTCCTGTTGTCCGTCCACGTCCTGGTGGCGATCGTCACGGTCGGGGCGATCACCGTGGCCGCCTCGATGTTCCCCCGCGTCGCGCTCCGGGCCTGTGGCGGCGGGGAGCGGGAGGAGGGGCCGTCCGGGGGAACCGGGACGGCCGTGGTCCTGCACCGCGTCTGCACCGCATACGCCGTCGCCGGTGTCGTCGTCCCGGTCTTCGGCGTGGCGACCGGCGCCCAGCTCGGCGTCCTGACCGATGCCTGGCTGATCGTGTCGATGGTGCTGACCACGCTCGCCGCCGGCCTCCTGGGCACGGCCGTCCTGCCCGGCCAGCGGCGTCTGCTCGCCCTGGCCGAGGGCGCGGCCCCCGAGGCGGAGGCCCGGCCGGTGGCGACCCGACTGGCCATGCTCACCGGGGTGTTCAACCTCCTGTGGGCGGTCGTGGTCGTCCTGATGATCGTCCGCCCCGGCTCCACGACGGGCGTCTGACCCCGGGCCACACGTCACCCACGGGTCCGCAGCCGGCGCTTGCCGTACGCGACGGTGAGGACGGCGAGCAGCGGGCCCCACAGGACGAGCGGGGTGTAGCAGACGTAGTAGGAGGCGGCCTCCCAGCCGCCGGCCTCGCTCGGGAAGTCCGCGGGGAGGGCGTCGCCCCGGATCGTGGTGCCCATGACCTCGGTGAAGGCGGTGAGCACGGTCCACAGGAGCGTGAGGGCCGTGGCGCCGAGGGCCGCCGGGACGAGCACCGCAGCCGGGGGGATCCGGCGGCCCCGCACGAACGGGACCCAGCCGGGGACCACTTCGCCCCAGCGGGCGATCAGCCCGATCGCGGTGAAGGCGACGGCCTCGGAGAAGACGGAAAGGAAGACGATGTACAGCCGTTCCCCGATCCCGATCCCGGCGTCGAAGGCCGCGGGGAGCCGCCAGAGGCTCGCCGGGAGGACGGTGAACGGCACGGCGCAGGCGAGGAGCCGCGTCCGCCGGGACACCCCCGGCGCAGGCGCGTGGGCCGACCTCCAGGCGGCCCGGAACCGGCCCGGGTCGCCGGCGTGGCCGGGGGACGGCACTTCGGGTTGCCTGATTCGCTGCTGCTGCATGCCGGGCCCTCCGGGGCGGTGGGCCGCCGGGCGGCCCGTTCGCTCCCGACGATCCCGGACGGGCTCCGCCCGGGAATCACACCCCGGACCGAACCCGCTCCCCCGCACGGCCGGGACGGCGGTACGCCCGGAGGAGCAGGGGACCTCGCAAGGGCCGTCACTTCGCGGGGGTCGCGCCTCCGAAGCCGCCGCGGAGGGTGGCCCGGCCGCCGTCGCCGCCCGTCAGGACGACGGTGTACGTGTCGGCCGAGGCGTCCCGTACCCCCTCGGCGTGGTTGTACTGGACCGCGAAGACGTGGCGGCCCGGCGGGACCGTGCGGCCCGGCTTGAGGGTCCACCGGTAGAGCAGGGCCCCCGGCTCCTCGGTGACCGTGACGGTGAAGTCCTCGGCCGGGCGCGTACGCCAGTGGCCCGTGCTCACGACGCCGGCCGTGCGGGCGACCCGCACGTCGACGACGAGGCCCGACACCGGCGTCTCCGTCGTCACGGCGAGATCGCCCTGCGCCCACCAGCGGTTGCTGCCGGGGTCGATGGTGCCCGCCGCGGCGGCCACCGGCCCCGGAGCGAGCAAGGGCGACGCGGGCGCGGCCGGCCCCCGGTCCAGCTGGGTCACGGCGAGTCCGCCGACGCCCACCACCCCGGCGACGGCCACCGCCACGGCCACGGCGGCCGTCCAGCGCCTGCCGCCCCACGGGACGGCCCTCGGGCCGGCCGCCCGGGGCCGCCGGGACGCCCGCGACGGGACGGCGAGGCCCCGCTCCACCCGGGCGAGCATGCGGGCGTGGTCGGGCTGGTGGGCGAGCCCGGCCTCGCGCAGCTCGCGGCGCAGCTGCTCCTCGTCCATCAACGCCTCCCCGCGACGAGTTCGGCGGCGGCCCGGTCGCCCAGGAGGCGCTGGAGCTCGGCCATCCCCTTGGCTGTCTGGCTCTTGACCGTACCGACCGAGATCCCCAGGGCGAGCGCGGTGTCGCGCTCGGAGAGGTCGAAGGCGTGCCGCAGCACCACACAGGCGCGCTTGCGGAAGGGCAGGGAGCGCAGCGCCGTCCGCACGTCGAGGACGGCCGGGACGTCGGGGTCCTCGACGTGGTCCGGGCGCCGGTCCCAGAAGGCGGCGATCCGGCGCCGCTCGCGCACGGTGCCCCGGATCCGGGTGCGGACGAGGTTGGTGACGACACCGCGGGCGTAGGCGGCGGGGTGGTCGGCCGCGCGGACCCGGTCCCAGCGGTGCCACAGGGCGAGCATGGCGTCGGCGGCGAGGTCGTCGGCCGCGTCGGTCTCGCCGGTCAGCAGGTGCGCGAGGCGGGCGAGTTCGGCGTAGTGGCGCGCGAAGAAGGCCCGGAACTCCGTCGCGCTGTCGTCGGCGTCAGCGTCCACCGTGACCACGACGGCCCTCGGCGGAAGCGACCGGAGATTCGGTCCCGGCGGACCGGTGGGCCGGGGACGGCCCCGTGCTCGCGCGCTGGGTCAGGCGGGGCGGGATCAGTTCCGTACCGCGCGCGGCCTCTCCCCCGAGGCGGGCGACGAGCCGTTCCACGGCGAGCCGGCCCATCTCCTGGGCGGGTACGGAGACGGCGGTGAGCGGGACGGAGGCGTGGACCGCGACCTGGTCGGGGCAGATGGCGGCGACGGAGACGTCCTCGGGGACCGCGCGGCCCTGGTGGCGCAGGAGCGCGAGCAGCGGTTCGACGGCGGCCTCGTTCTGGACGACGAGGGCCGTGGTGCCGGGGCGTTCCTCGAAGACCCGGGTCACGGCGGCGGCGACGGCCGCGTAGGTGCCCTCGACGGGCCGGTGGAGCAGTCCGACGCCGTGCGCGTCGGCGGCGGCCTGCAGCCCGGTGAGCGTGCGGGCGGCGAAGCCGGTGCCGCGCGCGTAGACGGCGGGCGGCTCGCCGAGGACGGCGATGCCGCTGTGGCCGAGGCCCGCTAGGTGCTCGACGCAGCGCGCGCCGGCCGCCTCGAAGTCGAGGTCGACGCAGTCGAGCCCGGTCGAGGAGCAGGCGTCGGCGGACGCGGCGGGGAGCCCGATGAGGACGGAGGGGCGCTCGGCCTCCTGGAGACAGGGCAGCCGGGGGTCGTCGAGTTCGACGTCCATGACGATCATGGCGTCGGCGATGGCGCTGCCCTCCACCCGGCGGACGGCCTCGGGGCCCTCCTCGCCGGTGAGCAGCAGCACGTCGTAGCCGTGGGAGCGGGCGGTGGTGGTGACGGCCATCGCGATCTCCATCATCACCGGCACGTAGAGGCCGGTGCGGAGCGGCATCATCAGGGCGAGGATGCCGGTCCGGCTGCTGGCGAGCGCGCGGGCGCCGGCGTGCGGCCGGTAGCCGAGGGCGTCGATGCTGTCCTGGATCCGCTCGCGCGTGGGGGCGGATATGGAGCGTTTGCCGCTGAGCACGTAGCTGACGGTGCTGGCCGACACCCCGGCATGGCGGGCGACATCGGCGAGGGTGACCACGTGCGCGCTCCTCGGCAGTTCCCGGTGTTCCGGGCATCCGCCCGACGGTGGTGGTTTCGGGCGGCCGCCCGTTGATCCGGGTCCCGACCCTAAGCGGCTGCTCGACGAGCTGTCCAGGCGGGTCGTGAAGAGTCCAAGGGCCCGACGGCCGCGCGGGGTTGTGCGCCGGCCTGCAGCGCGATGGGATGGATCTCGGACGGAAAGCGCTTTCTGCATCACTGACCTCTCTTTTCCCTCCCGCACACGTCTCTCACTCACTCCGTCAGGAGCACCATGGACGCCCTGCCCTGGTACGAAGACCTCTCCCCCGGCCGCGGCACGCTCCCGCCCCGCGCCTGGTACGCCGGTTCCGACGCCGCCACCCTCTCCCTGAACGGTTCCTGGGGCTTCCGCCTCTCCCCCACCGCCGACGCCGAGGACGACTCCTTCGCCGCCCCGGACTTCGACGCGAGCGGCTGGAGCGCGATCACCGTCCCGGGCCACTGGGTGCTCCAGGGCAAGGAGAAGGAGTACGGCGGTCCCGCGTACACCAATGTGCAGTACCCCTTCCCCGTCGACCCGCCCCGTGTCCCCACCGAGAACCCGACCGGCGACCATCTGCGCCGCTTCGACCTGCCCGAGGACTGGCCGGCGGGCGGCGGGGCCGTCCTCCGCCTCGACGGGGTCGAGTCCTGCGCCCGGGTCTGGCTCAACGGCACGGAGCTCGGCGAGTTCAAGGGCTCGCGGCTGGCCCACGAGTTCGCCGTGGGACACCTCCTGAGGGACCGGGACAACGTCCTCGCACTCCGCGTCCACCAGTGGTCCTCCGGCTCCTACCTGGAGGACCAGGACCAGTGGTGGCTGCCGGGCGTGTTCCGTGACGTGACCCTGCTGCACCGGCCGGCGGGCGCCCCCGGCGACTTCTTCACGCACGCCTCGTACGAGCACGCCACCGGCACCGGCACCCTGCGCGTCGAGTGCGACGTGGCCGGCCGCGTCACCGTGCCCGAGCTCGGTCTCGACCTCGCCACCGGGGAGGCGGCGAACGTGCCGGTCGAGCCGTGGAGCGCCGAGGCGCCCCGGCTGTACGAGGGCGTGCTCACGGCCGGCGGGGAGCGGATCCCGCTGCGGATCGGCTTCCGGACCGTGGCCGTGGAGGGTGGCGTCATGAAGGTCAACGGCCGCCGGATCCTCTTCCGTGGCGTGAACCGCCACGAGTTCCACCCGGAGCACGGCCGGAGCCTGGACCTCGCGACCATGCGCGAGGACGTGGAGCTGATGAAGCGTCACAACATCAACGCCGTCCGCACGTCCCACTATCCGCCGCACCCGGCCTTCCTCGACCTGTGCGACACGTACGGGCTGTGGGTGATCGACGAGGGCGACCTGGAGACCCACGGCTTCGAGGACCTGGCCTGGCGGGGCAATCCGGTCGACGACGAGCGCTGGACCCCTGCCCTGCTCGACCGGGCGGCCCGGCTCGTCGAGCGGGACAAGAACCACCCGTCGGTGATCGTCTGGTCGCTCGGCAACGAATGCGGCACCGGCGCGGGACTGACCGCGACGGCCCGGTGGATCCGCGACCGCGACCCGTCCCGGCTCGTCCACTACGAGGGCGACCGCTCCTGCGCGGACACCGACCTCTACTCGCGGATGTACCCGACGCACGCGGAGGTCGACGAGATCGGCCGCCGGGCCGACGAAGGACCCGAGGAACGGCGCGAACTCCCCTTCATCCTCTGCGAGTACGCGCACGCGATGGGCAACGGCCCGGGCGGACTCTCCGAGTACCAGCGGCTGTTCGAGACCTACGAGCGCTGCCAGGGCGGCTTCGTCTGGGAGTGGATCGACCACGGTCTCGTCCACCCGGTGCACGGCCACGGCTACGGCGGCGACTTCGGGGAGGAGGTGCACGACGGGAACTTCGTCTGCGACGGGCTGCTCTTCCCCGACCGGACGCCGTCGCCGGGGCTCGTGGAGTACAAGAAGGTGATCGAGCCGGTACGGATCACCCCCGGCCCGGAGAACTCGGTGCGGGTGGCCAACGGCCACGACGTCGTCGATCTGGCGCATCTCGCCTTCACCTGGTCCTTCCTGGCCGACGGCGAGACCCTCGCCACCGGCCCGCTCGACGTCCCGCCGCTCGCCGCCGGAGCGAGCGCGCGGGTGTCCCTGCCGGACGCGCCCGCACACCCGGCGGGCGCCGAAACCCTGTGGGCCGTCCGCGTGTTGCTCGCGCGCGACACGGCGTGGGCGCCGGCCGGGCACGAGGTGGCCTGGGGGCAGATCCCCGTCTCCGCGCCGGCCCCCTCGCCGCGGAAGGCGGCCCGTGCACGGCCCGCCCGCTCGGCCGACCGGATCACCCTCGGCCCCGCGGTCTTCGACGCCCGCACCGGCGAGCCCCTCACCCTGGGCCCCCTCCCCGTCACCGGGCCGCGCCTCGACGTGTGGCGGGCACCGACGGACAACGACGAGGGCGCGCCCTGGCAGCCGGACGAGCGCCACGGGCGGCTCTGGCGCGAGCTCGGGCTGCACCGGATGCGGCACCGCATCGACGAAGTCTCCCTGGACGACGACTCCTTGACCGTACGGACACGGGTGGCGCCGGCCGCCCGGGACGTCGGGCTGCGCACCACGTACCGCTGGACCTCGGACGGCACCGCGCTGCGGCTCGGTGTCGAGGTCGTCCCCGAGGGCGAGTGGCGGGTGCCGCTGCCCCGGCTCGGGGTCCGGCTCGGTCTGCCGGCCGCCCTGGACCGGGCCGTCTGGTACGGCGCCGGGCCGGGCGAGGCATACCCCGACACCCGGGCCGCCGCGCGGCTCGGCCGCTGGGAGTCCGCGGTGGACGCGCTCCGGACCCCGTACCTGCGACCGCAGGAGAACGGGGCCCGGATCGACACCCGTTGGCTGGAGCTCGACGGGGCGACGGGGGGCGTACGGGTGGAGGGGGATCCCGCCTTCGCGTTCACCGCCCGCCGCTGGACCACCGAGCAGCTGGACGCCGCCGCCCACGACACCGACCTGGTCGCGGGCGACACGCTCTGGCTGCACCTGGACCACGCCCAGCACGGCATCGGCTCCCAGTCCTGCGGACCGGGTGTGCTGCCGGAGTACCGGCTGGACGCGGCCGCGGCGACGTTCGCCCTGACCTTCACCCCCTTGGCCGGTTAGACCTCAGCGGAGCAGCCGGTCCGGGACGATGTCCCGGACCCGCAGCTCCTCGGCGACGAGGGCCGCGTACTCCGTGGCCCCGCGGACCGAGGTGTGGGTGTTGTCCCGCTTCTCGGCCGTCAGGTAGAGCGCCTTGGAGGCCTCGGGCCCCAGCTGCTCGACCCGCGCCTTCGTGAGGGCGGTGAGGTCGATCAGCGGGGTGCCGAGGGAGGCCGCGAGGGCGCGGATCTCGGCCGGGTGGTCGACGCCGAGGCCGTTGACGAGCAGCGCGATGCCGTTGTCCAGGGTGCCGTCGGAGTTGAACCAGCGGCGGACGATCGGGGTGACCAGGACGGGTTCGCCGCCCCGGGCCCGTACCCGCTCGACCAGGGTCGTCAGATGGGCGCGGTAGGTGGCCGCGTCGGTCTGCTTGTCGTTGTGGGCGAGCTGGATCAGGACGGGGTCGCCGGGGCGGACCGCCGCCTCGACCGTGTCGAAGAGCGCCGGGTTCGCCAGGAAGGTGACGGTGCTCTCGCCGGAGTCGGCGTGGTTGGCGACGGCGATCCCGCGCCCCAGGTGGACGGGGAGCTGCTGCCCCCAGCCGGTGTACGGGTCGCCCGGCTGGTCGCAGACGGTGGAGTCGCCCACGAGGAAGAGCCGCCGGGCGGCGGGGGCGGGGGTGACGCGGAGCGCGGTGACGCGCGGGGCGGCGCCGCCGAGGATCAGGTCGAGGCCGGGGCTGCCGGCGGGCCCGGTGGGCTCGCCCTCCGGCTCACGGACGTCGACGGTGAACGAGCGCCGGACGCTCTCCCCCGCCGCGGTGGCGGTCTCGGCGAGCAGGGCGCGCCGGGTCTCGCCGGTGACGGCGGTGGAGCCGGCGGTCCCGCCGCCGAGGGTGACGGTGACGTCGTAGGTGCCGGGGGCGACGTCGAAGTGGCAGGCGAGCGCGCCGGTGGCGGTGGCGGCGCAGTGGTCGAGGCCCTGGCCGTACGGGCCGTCGGCGTGGGCTGCGGGGGCGGCGGCGAGCGACCCGAGGAGAGTCGCGGCGGCGGCGAGGAGCGCGGTCCTTCGCATGGTGGTCCTCTCGGGTCTCAGGCGGGGAGGTGGTCGCCGACCAGGGCGAGGTTCTGGATGGCGGCCAGGCCGTACAGGGCCGTGGTGTTGGTGCTGATCCACAGGTTCTCGTAGCCGGGTTCGAGTGCGGCGGAGCCCTGGACGGGCGTCTTGTCCCAGACCATGGCCGCCGTGTAGCCGTCGCTCCTGTCGAACTTGGCCCAGGCGCGCGCGGCGAGCTTGGCATCGCCCAACTGGGCTGCTGCGTAGGCGTCCTGGCGTGAGTGGCCCTGGAAGAGGAGGAGGGTGCCGAAGTTCTTGCCGTAGCGGGCGGCCTGTTCGGTCTTGGAGGCGTTGAAGTAGCGGCAGTAGTCGAGCCAGGCGGCCTTGAACTGCGGCATGTCGACGAGGTCGATGAGCTCGGCGCACATCTCGACGAGGCCGAACATGGCGGAGAGGTGGGAGACGCCGACGACGGGTTCGGTCGCGACGGCGAAGCGGCCGGTGTCGAGGTCGTAGAGACCGGTGCCCTGGACGAAGCCGTTGGGCTGGGCGGCGATGGTCTCCATGGTGGAGCGCAGCCGGGCCTCGGCCTTGGCGGCCTTGGGGCCGCCCCGCTCCCACTCGGTGAGCCAGGCGGCGGCGAGACCGCTCCAGTCGGTGCCGAAGCCGATGGAGAGGGCGTGGCGGTCGGGCGTGTACGGCTCGGTGCGGATCTTGCGGATGGGGTCGAGGACGAGGAAGGTCTCGTCGGAGTCGACGAGGTCGTGCATGAGGTCGCCGACGCGTTCGTCGGCGGTGAGGAAGTAGTACGGACGCCGGTACACGGCGGTGGAGATGCGCTGCTGCTTGGCGCTGCAGGCGAAGTGCTGGACGCCGTGGCGGGTGCCGAGTCCCGCCCACTGTCCGATGTGGTAGACGTCGACCTCGCCGGTGTGGCGGGTCATCGCCTCGGCGAAGCGGAAGACGTCGGCGCGGCCGGAGCGCAGGTAGGCGTACCAGAGCCAGAGGTCGGGCGACAGCTCGGAGTTGTCCCAGGCGTAGCCGCCGACGTCGTACCGCCACTGGTGCCGGTCCTCGTCGTAGGTGTGCATGATGTCGCCGTAGTCCCAGAAGCCGTACCAACGGCGCTGCTCCGCCTGGTCCTTGTAGTAGGTGAAGAGGTAGTCGAGGTGGTCCTCGATCTTCGCCTTGGCGGGGGTGGAGCGGTCGACGGGCGAGAAGAGTCCGCCGAACACCCGTGCGCGGACGAGGTCTTCGGGGGCGACGGCGAGCTGCGGCGGGGTGCCGACGGCGGCGGACTGGGCGACGAGGGTCTCGGCGGCGGGGGTGGCGGCGTTGGCCCAGAACATGAGCTCGCTGGTGCGGGCGATGCCGTACGGGGTGCCGAACCCGGGCTGGTAGTCCTCGTAGGTGATGTTCAGCCCTTCGAGCTGCTCGGGGAAGGCGTCCTGGCCCATGCCGTCGTGGTAGAAGCGCAGGTCCATGGGCTGGGCCTCGGGCGACCAGAGCCAGAGGGTGACCTCGGCCTCGTCCCCCGCGGCTCCCCGGATGTCGAGCTGGGCGGGGTGCTTCTGCCAGAAGTCCCGCAGGCCGAAGGAGAGTCCGCCGGTCACGCCGCCGACGTAGCCGAAGCCGTTCGCTCGGCGGCCGCCGCCGGCCGGGATCCAGCCGTGTCCTGCCTTGGTCCGCTTGCGCAGGGCGAAGCCGTCGGCGGAGAGCTGCGAGAGGGTGTAGTCGCCCCAGGTGGGGACGTACTGCATCCGGGTCGTGACGCGCTGGTCCCAGGTGGCGGGGTCGGGCAGCTTCTCGCCCTTGACCTGGGCCGTGCGGACGGCGGCGCCGGGGTCGCGGCGCAGGCCCGTGATGCCCTGGACGGCCTCGGTGAGGAAGCCCGCGCCCTCGCCGGCGAGGCGGACGTGCCGGTCGTAGGCGGCGTCGCGCATGGGGACGGTGAAGCGGACGCCGAGCCCGCGGATGAAGTCCTTGTTCTGGTCGCCGTCGTAGGTGATGGTGTGGACCATGCGGAAGGACTCGGAGCCCGCGTAGAAGTAGAGGCGCACGGAGAACGGCAGCCAACTGCGGCTGCCCTTGCGGTGCTTGCCGTCGATGCGGACCACGGCCCGGACGGGACCGTTCTGCTCGACGGTGGCGCCGGAGATCTCGCCGTCGAACCGCTCCCACTTGGCGTTGCCCTGGTCGCCGTCGTCGAGGTCGCTCTGGCGGAGCAGGACGAGCCGGCCGTCGGTGGCGATCTTCACTCCGTCGCGGGTGACGGACTCGACGAGCTTGCCGCCGTCCTTGGAGACGACGGCCCGGACGGTGCCGGTGTCGACGGTGATCCGGCGACCCGTCTCGGTGACGGAGACGGTCTTCGTGGCGGTGGCGGGGGTCCCGGGGGCGAGGGTGAACCGCTCGGCCCCGGCGGCCTCGGGCCCGACGGCGTGCGCGGTCCACTTGAGGGAGCCGTCGGGCCAGCGGGCGGTGGTCCAGGTCTGCACGGGGACGGCGGCGCCGTCGGCGGTGGTGAGCGCGAAGGCCTGGTCGCCGGGGTGGACGCCCTGGGGCCAGGCGGCCCCGAAGGTCGACCCGGCCGCCGCCCCGAGCCCACCGGGCTCCAGCCACGCGACGGTGGAGGGCCGGTCGGCCGCGGGGGTCTCGGCGGGCACGGCGGCGGCCTGGGCGTCCCCGCGCCCGAGAGCCCAACTGAACTGCGCGGCGGCACCGGCGACGGCGGCGGCCTTGAGGAGGGAGCGACGAGGTAGAGAGGACACGGAATCTCCTTTCAGGGGCACGCCCGAGGGCGTGCCTGCGGAAGCGGGGGGATGGGGGCCGCCTCGGACGGCGCGGCCGTGGCGGCACGGGGCGGCGGAGCTGGGGACACCTGGGCCCACCCCCGTACGAGCACGGGGAACCCGGCCCACACGGGCGGGACACGCGGGCCCCCGTGTGGGCATTCGTCCCGCTGGGGCTGGGGGTCCCCTCTGGGGGAGGGTGGGCTCACGGGACGGCGCCCTTCGCGGGCGCCTCCGCCCCCTGCACCGGCCCGCGCCACCAGCGAGCCGAGCACCGGGTGCGGGTCCAGGCGCGGAAGCCTCTGGCGCCGGCAGGGGCGCCGTCCCGTTGTGCCCACCCTCCCCCAGAGGGGGGACCCCATCCCCAGCGGAACGACTGCCCACAACGGGGGTGGGGCACCGCCGTAGTGAACGGGACCCGACCCGGCAGCACACTGCCCACAACGGGGGTGGGGCACCGCCGTGGCGGGCGGGACCCGACCCCGCGGAACGACTGCCCACAATGGGGGGGGGTGGGGTGCCGCCCCAGCGGGCGGGCTCCCAGCCGGCGGAACTGGTGCCGGGGTGGACCCAGGGACCGGGGCCGCGGCCTGGCGCGACCGGGAAGGGTCGCGGCCCCTGGAGTCGAGGTCAGGCCGGGACCGCCCTCCGGTGTTCGGCTGCCGTCGTGGCGGCGACGAGGATGCCGACGGCCGGCAGGGCCAGAGGGGCGGAGAACCAGGCCGACGCGGCGATCACCGCCAGACCGCACACCACGAGCAGGGAGCCCGCGGGGTCGCGCAACGCCCGGCGGGCCGCCGGGCCGAGGAGGGCCCGCCAGCGCAGCCCCGGCCGCCAGGCCGTTGCCGCCCGCAGGACGGTGACCGTCAGCCAGATCGCCGCGAGGATCGCGAGGGTGCCGGCCGCCTTTCCCCCGGGCACGGGCAGCGCCCGTACGAGAGCGAGGTCGGCGCCCGCCAGGGCGAGCGCCGCCCCGTAGGCGACCCCCGCGGCCCAGCCCCCGCCCCGCAGGGCGGCCCGCAGATCGGCCGCGAAGAACCGCAGGCCCGCCTGCTCGTCGCCGGTCCAGCGCCGCAGGTGCCCCGCGCCGGCGGCGAGCGCAGCCGGCAGCGTCACCAGGGGCAGCGCGGCGACGGCGATCCACACCCCCACCAGGAGGCACTCGGCGAAGACCCCGAACCCCGCCAGGAACCGGCCCTTCGGACCACGGCCGCGCGCGCTCATCCCTTGAGGCCCGACGTGGCCATGCCGTCGATGAGGTAGCGCTGGAAGGCGAGGAAGAAGGCGACCACCGGGAGCAGCGCCACCAGCGACATCGCGATCATGCCGCCGTAGTTGGCGACGCCGTCCTGGTCGACGAACATCTTCAGGCCGAGCGAGACCGTGTACTTCTCGGGTTCGTTGAGGTAGATCAGCGGGCCCATGAAGTCGTTCCACGCGTTGATGAACGTGAAGATCGCGCTGGTGATGAGGGCGGGCCGGCACAGCGGCAGCACGATCGACCAGTACGTCCGCAGGTGCCCGCAGCCGTCGAGGCGGGCGGCCTCGTCGAGCTCCTTCGGCAGTCCGCGCATGAACTGGAGCATCAGGAAGACGAAGAAGGCGTCCGTCGCCAGGTACTTGCCGAGCAGCAACGGCGTGTAGGTGTTGATCAGTTC
This sequence comes from Streptomyces venezuelae, assembly GCF_008642375.1. Taxonomy (NCBI): domain Bacteria; kingdom Bacillati; phylum Actinomycetota; class Actinomycetes; order Kitasatosporales; family Streptomycetaceae; genus Streptomyces; species Streptomyces venezuelae. The sequence goes on from NZ_CP029194.1 coordinate 1,192,367, forward strand.
GAGCTTCTGGAAGAGCACGTACTGCGGGATGAGCAGCACATGGTACGGCAGGAGCAGCGTGCCGATCATCAGGGTGAAGAGCACTCCGCGTCCGGCGAAGCCGATCTTGGCGAAGGCGTACGCGGCGAGCGAGCTGGAGATCAGCACGCCCACCACCGAACCGACGGCCAGGAAGAGGGAGTTGCCGAAGAAGGTGGAGATGGGGATGTCGGCGATGCCGTCGGCGAGCCGCCGGTAGTTGTCGGTGATGGGGTCGGCGGGGAAGAGGGTCAGGCTGCCGACGATCTCGTCGTTCGGCTTGAAGGAGCCACCGATCACCCACACCACGGGGTAGAGGATGACGGCGAGCACGGCCAGGGACCCGAGGTGCCAGGCGACCGAGGCCTTGTCGATGCGCGTGAGGCTCATCGGGCCCCCTCCTCGTAGTGCACCCAGCGCCGCTGGGACCAGAACAGCACCGCGGTGACCAGGCCGACGGCGAGCAGAAGCATCCAGGCCATCGCCGAGGCGAGACCCATCCGGCTGTTCTCGAAGCCCTGGATGTAGAGGTAGCAGGTGTAGACGAGCGTGCCGTCGGCCGGCCCGCAGGCGTTGCCCTGGCTGCCGATGATGTAGGCGGAGCCGAAGATCTGGAAGGAGTGGATGGTCTCCAGGAGGACGTTGAAGAAGAGCACCGGGGAGATCATCGGCAGCGTGATGTGCCAGAACCTCCGCCACGGGCTCGCCCCGTCGACCTGTGCCGCCTCGTACAACTCCCTTGGCACCTGCTTGAGTCCGGCCAGGAAGATGACCATGGGGGCGCCGAACTGCCAGACGGTCAGCGCGACCAGGGCGTAGATGATGCGGTCGGGGTCGCCGATCCAGCCGCCGGCGTCCAGGCCGAAGACCCGCTGGGCGCGGTCGACGGCGGCGCCGTCGGAGAAGATCGCGCGCCAGACGATGGCGATGGAGACGCTCGCGCCGATGAGCGAGGGCGCGTAGAACGCGGCCCGGTAGAAGCCCTGTCCGCGCCGGCTCTGGTTGAGCAGCAGGGCGACGCCGAGCGCGGCGGCCAGTTTCAGCGGGGTGCCGATCACCACGTACCAGCCGGTGATCTCGACGGAGGTGCGCCAGCGGGGGTCGCCGAACATCTCGGTGAAGTTGTCGAGGCCGATCCACTTCGGGGCGTCGAAGAGGTTGTAGTCGGTGAAGGCGAAGTAGAGCGAGGCCACCATGGGACCGGCGGTGAGCAGGAGGAAGCCCGCGATCCAGGGGGACATGAAGAGATAGCCCGCGAGGTTCTCGCGGCGGGCCCGGTGGGGGCGGGGCGTGCGGCCCGCCGCCCGGGGCGGGCGCCCGCCGCCGGCCGGGGAGTCCGCGGAGGCGGCTTCCCCGGCGGTGCGGGTCACCGGCACGGGGGTCGGTGCGGAGGTCACGGCGGCGTCCATCAGGAGGAGAGCGCCGTCTTCGCCTCGGTGAAGTACTGCTTCACCGCGTCGGCGACCGGCCGCTCCCCGAGGGACATCTCCTCGGCGAGCCGCATGAACGCGGCCTCGCAGACGTCGGCGCCGGCCGGGTGCGGTGTGATCGGCTCCAGGACGCGGGACTCGACGAGCTGCTTCTCGTACGCGGCGATCTGCTTGCCGACCTCGTCGGTCGGTACGTACGCCTGGTACTGGGCCTCGGTGGCCGGGACGCCCCGGTCGTACCCCATGATCTTCCCGACCTCGGGGTCGTGGACCATGAAGTCGATGAACTGGGCGGCCTCCTTGGGGTGCTCGGTGCGCTTGGAGGCGCTGAGCATGAGGGAGCCGAGGTACTGGCCGGTCTTGCGGCCGTCCGTGGTGGGGATGGGGGCCAGGCCGTACCGGCTCTTGCCCTCGGCGGTGTAGCGGACGGCGAAGTTGTCCCAGGTGAACTCGCAGCCGGCGAGTTCGGCGGTCACGGCCGACTTGGGCTTGGCCGGGATGGTCTTCTTCGGGTCGGCGTAGACGCCGGACTTCACCCGCGCCGCGGCCTTGGTCCACCAGTCCGTCAGGTCCGCCTCGGTGAAGCCGAGGCCGGAGGTGGTGAAGAAGGCCTTGCCCTGCTGGCGCAGGTAGAGGTCGTACAGGTACATGATCCCGTACGGACCCGCGTCGCCGGCCCGGCCCTGGGTCTGCCGGATCCTGGCGAGGGCCTCGTGGTACTCGTCCCAGGTCCAGCCGGGCTTCGGGCTGACCCCGGCCTTGGTGAAGACGGCCTGGTCGACGACGAGGGCCATCGAGTTGCTGCCGACGGGGACGCCGAGCAGCTTGCCGTCGACCTCGCCGAACTTCTCCAGGCCGGCCCGGAAGCCGTCGAGGCGGAGGTTCCCCGCCCCGGCCTGCTCGCGCAGGTCGAGAAGGACGTTCTTCGCGTCGTACTTGCGCAGGAAGCCGATGGCGTTCTGGAAGACGTCCGGCGCGTTGCCGCCGGACGCCTGGGTGTTGAACTTCTTCCAGAAGTCGGCGTAGGGCTGGAAGTCGGTCTTGATCTTGATCTTCGGGAACTTCTTCTCGAAGAGCGCGATCGACTGGTTGATCCGCTTGGCCCGGTCCTCCGAGCCCCACCAGCTGTACCGAAGGGTGACGGTGCCGTCTCCGGAGCCCGAGCCGGTGCCACAGCCCGCCGCGGTCAGGCCGAGGGCCGCAAGGGAGCCGCCGGCGACCTTCAGCATGCTCCGACGGTCAACAGTGCCTTGAGTGCGCACAGTTCGTCCTCCGCGCGTTAATGGAACGTTTCAGGAAAGCGCTTGCTGGGACAAAGTAGGGTCGCCGGCCAGCCACGTCAACGCTTGCGACCGGATCTTCCGAAGCGCTTCGAATCGAGCGAGGTGAGGACGCTTGTGAAAGGATTCAACAGGAGCTCTGTCAGGCCAGCCGGATGACGTTCCAGGACATCGGCTCCAGGACCGCCCGCAGCAGCCCGTCGTCGAGCGTCGAGCCGTCCACCGTGTGCGGCAGGACCCGCTCCGGTTCCGCCGCCGTGTTGCGGGCCTCGGGGTCCGCGTCGGCGAGCGCGCTGTGCTCGACGACCCGGTCGAGACCTAGCCCGCGCAGGGTCACCTCCAGCGGCAGGGGCGATTCCCGGTCGCGGTTGACGGCGAAGACCGTCACGGTGCCGTCCTCGGCGCGTACCGCCGTGGCGTGGAGCAGGGGAACCTCCCCGTACTTCGCCGTGGGGTACGCGGGCGAGTCCACGCGGACGTCGAGGACCGTGCCCCGGCCGTGCCGGGAGGCCTGGGCGAAGGGGAAGAAGGTGGTCTGCCGCCAGGCGGGGCCGCCGGGCTCGGTCATGATCGGGGCGATCACATTGACGAGCTGGGCGAGGCAGGCCACCGCGACCCGGTCGGCATGGCGCAGCAGCGTGATGACGAGGCTGCCGAGGACGACGGCGTCGGCGACGGTGTAGACGTCCTCCAGGAGCCGTGGGGCCTCCTGCCAGTCCTCCACCGCGTGCGGGTTGGGCCGGCGCTGGTACCAGACGTTCCACTCGTCGAAGGAGAGCGTCAGCTTCTTCGCGGACTTCAGCCGGGCGCCGACATGGTCGCAGGTCGCGACAACCTCCTCGATGAAGGCCTCCATCTCGACGGCGGAGGCGAGGAAGGAGTCGCGGTCGCCGTCCACCTCCTCGTAGTACGCGTGCAGCGAGACGTGGTCCACGACCTCGTACGTCTCCGCCAGGACCGTCGCCTCCCAGGCGGCGAAGGTCGGCAGCCCGCGCGCGGAGCTGCCGCAGGCGACGAGTTCGAGGTCCGGGTCGATGCTCCGCAGGGCGCGCGCGGTCTGCGCGGCGAGCCTGCCGTACTCCTCGGCGGTCTTCTGGCCGGTCTGCCAGGTGCCGTCCATCTCGTTGCCCAGGCACCACAGGCGGATGCCGAAGGGGTCCTTGTCGCCGTGGGCGACGCGGCGGTCGGAGAGCTCGGTGCCGCCGGGGTGGTTGGCGTACTCGACGAGGTCCATGGCCTCGGTGATGCCGCGGGTGCCGAGGTTGATCGCCATCATCGGCTCGGTCTGGGGTCCGGCCTTCCGCAGGAAGGTCATGAACTCGCTCAGGCCGAAGCGGTTGGTCTCGGTGGACCGCCAGGCGACGTCGAGCCGGCGCGGCCGCTCGTCGACCGGGCCGACGCCGTCCTCCCAGCGGTGGCCGGAGACGAAGTTGCCGCCGGGGTAGCGGATCGCGGTGACGCCCAGTTCACGGACGAGCTCCAGGACGTCGGTGCGCAGACCGTCCTCGTCGGCGGCCGGGTGGCCGGGCTCGTGGATGCCGGTGTAGACGCAGCGCCCGAGGTGCTCGACGAAGGAGCCGAAGAGGCGGGGGTCGACGGGGGCGACGGTGAAGTCGGGGTCGAGGGTGAAGCGGGCGGTGCGCTCGGGGAGTGACACGCGGATCCCTTTCGTTCGAAATATCGACCACTGGTCGTGTGTCCGAACGAGAAGGTAGGAGCAGGGACTTCGGGCGTCAATGGATCACCGAAGGGGCCGGGCACGCGTGAAGGCCGGGCGGCCCCCTCTCGGGGTCCACCCGGCCTCGTCGCACGCGGAGCCGTCTCCATGCGGGGCGGGCTGCTACTCGAGCAGCTCCGCGTACGAGCCCATGGCCAGGGCGATGTCCGCCTGGGCCCAGAACCGGTGGTAGGTGAAGACGGGGGCCGCGCCGCCCGCCAGGTAGGCCTCGATCTTCGGCCAGGCCGGGTCGTCCTGGTAGAAGCTGCGCATCGAGGCGAAGGTGGAGGAGGCGTTCACCGTGTCGCCGTTCGGCATGACGCCTGTCCAGCCGCTCGGGACGAACACCGGGTCGTCGAAGCGGTTGTAGTCGGCGCGGGTCTCCTCGACGGCGATGCCCAGCGGGTCCTGGTGGTGGTCCCACATGCCGTCGAGCAGGGCCTTGGCGACGCGCTTGGCCTCGGCGTGGCCGGACTTGGCCGCGTAGTAGGTGAGGGTCTTGGCGTAGGCGGCGGCGACACCGACGTCGTTCGTGTAGTCGGCGACGGTGACGTGCAGGCCGGCGTTGGCGCCGGGGTTCGCCGCGTTCCAGGTGTCGGGCGCACCGGACCACTGGAGGGTGGAGGGGATGCGATAGGTGCCGTCCGGGTTGATCGTGGTCTTGGACAGCGCCCAGGAGACCCACTTGTCGAGGACGGTCTTCGCCTCGGCGTCACCGGTCTGCTGGTAGTACTCGGCGACCCGCTCCATGGACCAGGCCTGGAAGCCGAACCACTGGTTGGACGCCGGGTCGTGGTAGACGGGCTTCTCGTCGTAGAAGAGGCCGTGGAAGGTGGGCGTGCCGGCCGGCGGGGTGGCGTAGCGGCCCTGCCAGCTGTTGGTGGCACCGCCGGCGATGGCGCCCTCGTCGGACTGGAGCCAGCGGTAGAACTCCAGCTGGCGGTCGAGGCTGGTCGCCCAGTCGGCCTGGCCCGTCGCGGACTTGGGCTTGAGGGGGGCGTAGGAGCTGAGAGCGTACGCGGCGAGCGGGTTCTGGTAGCCGCTGTGGTTGTGGCTGGAGCCGATGCGCCAGGACCAGCCGGCGGAGGTGTCGGTGGCACCGCCCCAGGCGTAGTACCAGGAGAGCAGGTAGGTGGCGCTGTCCTTGCCGGTGCCCGCGGGGCAGGCGGTCGGTCCGACGCAGTTGCCGGCCTTCTTGAAGTACTTGTCGAACATCGCGTACCGCAGGTAGTCGCCCATCTTGGCGGCCTTGCCGACGGTCGCGGACACCTGGGCACCCTTGCCCTGCTGCTTGGCCCAGAGGTCGGCCCAGTAGGCGGCCTGGACGGCACGGGCGTCGGCGTCGGGGGCGTTGGTGAACTTCCACTGCTTGGCGTAGGAGGCGTCCCCGGTGAAGAGGTCCAGATAGCCGTTCCGCCCGCCGTAGGAGAAGTTGTCGCAGGTGGGGTGGGTGACGGTCTCCCAGACGGACTCCTGCGGTCCGCGCTGGAAGGTGTTGATGTAGGAGGGGCCGGTCGCCGTCGGTCCGGCGGAGCACTTCCCGGGCTCGTTGCCGAAGCCGTAGACGTTGTCGACGTCCTGGATCCAGTGCATGCCGTAGATGTCGTCGGTGCCGTAGGCGCCCTTGAGCTCGCCGGCGATCGGGTCGGAGCCCGAGGTCACGCCGCCGTCGAGCCGGGCCGGGTACTGCGAGGGCAGGTCCCACTCGGGAGCGTAGGTCGCCGGCTTGGAGGCGTTGTACGAACCGGTGGTGGGCGTGTCGGCGTGAGTGGGGATCATGAATTTCTCCATGGTCTCCCAGGCGCCGTTGAACTTGGTCCAGTCGCCGGTGATCTTGCCGTACATGGCCTGGAGCCAGATGAGGTAGCTGTACGCCTCCGAGGTCGTCTCGTGCCCGTGGTCGGGGGCCTCGACGATCAGGGTCTCGACGGAGTGGTACGGGATGCCCTCGGGCGAGAAGTAGCCGTTGGCCGGGTTGGTGATCTTCCCGTGGAGGTCGAGGAAGCGGGCGTCGTACGTGGAGTTCGCGGCCAGCTGGGCGACGGTGACCTCGGCCTTGGCGTGGCCGGGGGCGGTCGCGGTGAAGACGGCCGAGCCGGTGCCGGTGGCCGCGGCGGCGACGGTCACCTTCTGGGCGGTGTTCCAGTTCGCCGGGGTGAAGGTGAGGGTCGCGGGGGTCGCGGTGAGGTTGGTGTTGCCGGAGGTACGGGCGACACTCACCGTGACGTTCGCGGTGGGGGCGGTGGAGAGCTTCAGGTCGAAGGTGCCGGTCGCGCCCTGGCGGACGCCGAGCTGGCTCGGGGAGGCGACGAGCGCGGCCCCCGCGGCGACGGTGATGCCGACGGGCGCCGACTCGGCGGAGGCGCCGAGGCTGTCGTAGGCCTTGGCGTACAGGGAGTGGGAGCCGGCGGCGAGACCCGCCGCGCTGAAGGTGAACGGCGCGGTGGTGTCCGTACCGAGGAGCGTGGTGTCGCTGTAGAACTCCACCTTGCCGACGGTGGCTCCGTCGGCCGCCGCGGCGGTGGCGGCCAGCGGGACCGCGTCGCCCGCGGTGAAGACGGCGCCCGCGGTGGGGCTGGTCAGGACGGCGACCGGTGGCTGGTGGGCGCCGGTGCAGGGGGTGCCGTTGACCGCGAAGGCGGTGGGGGCGGCGTTGGCACCGCTGTAGGTGAACTGGGCGCCGGTGGTGGTGGCGGCGCCGGCGGCGAGGGTTCCGTTCCAGGACGCGTTGGTCACCGTGACGTTCTTGCCGGACTGGGACCAGTTGCCGCTCCAGCCGTTGGTGAGCTTCTGGTCACCGGCGTAGGAGTAGGTCAGCGTCCAGCCGTTGAGGGCTTCGGCCGCCCGGTTGGTGAGCGTGAGTTCGGCGGTGAAGCCCGAACCCCAGTCGTTCGTCCTGTAGTCGACGCTGCACTGCACGGATGCGGCCTGGGCGGTGGAGACGGCGCCGAAGGCCGTGAGACCCAGGGGGAGGGAGAAGGCCGCGGCCAGCGCGGTCAGTGGCCGACGTGGTCGTAGTCGATGCATGCGGGTGGTTCTCCTCGCGGCTCGGGAGGATGGGGGTGCGAAGAGCGGATGGGCCTGTAGGGACAAGCCCTGAACCAGTGGGAGCGCTCCCACTGTGCAGTTGGGCCGCATCGGCGTCAAGACGTGCGAAGAGTCGAAGGCGAATGACGAGGAAATTTACCCAACCCCTCTTTTCCTTGGGGACAGTTGACGCTACGGTCTGCCCGACCAGTGGGAGCGAATCCGTCCGGCCGGCGCATCACCCGTGGTGTGCCCTCGCTGCGAGGACTCGCTCATGCGACATCCCCCACGTCTTTCCGCGCTGCTCGCAGGAGCGGCGCTCACGATGGCGAGCACCGCGTTCGCCGTCATGGGTACGGCCTCAGGAGCCGCGGCCGCATCCGTCTGCACAGTGGAGTACTCGGTCGTCGGCCAGTGGGGCGGCGGCTACCAGGGCGCCGTCACTGTCACCAACAACAGTGCTGCGCTGAGCAGTTGGAGCCTCGGCTTCGACTTCCCGGCCGGCCAGGCCGTCAGTCAGGGCTGGGGCGGCAAGTGGTCCCAGTCCGGGGCCTCCGTCACGGTCGTGAACGAGAGCTGGAACGCGGCGCTCGGCACGGGCGCCAAGGTGACGGGCGGCTTCATCGCCTCCTGGACGGGTGCCAACACGGCACCCACCGCCTTCACGCTGAACGGCACGCCGTGCGACACGGGCGTGCCGCCGACCCCGACGCCCACGCCGTCGACCCCGACGCCGACCCCTACCGCCCCGACGACTCCGCCCACCACTCCCCCGACCACCCCGCCCACCACTCCCCCGACCTCGCCGCCGACTCCCGTCACCGGCGCGCCCGAACTCGGCGTCACGGGAAACAAGTTCACCGACCAGAACGGCGCGGTCCGCCGCCTCCTCGGCGTCAACCGCTCCGGCGGCGAGTTCATGTGCGTCCAGGGCCACGGCTTCTTCGACGGTCCCGTCGACGACGCCTCGGTCAAGGCCATCGCCGACTGGAAGGCCAACACGGTCCGCATCCCCCTCAACGAGGAATGCTGGCTCGGCCTGGACAACATCAAGCCCGAGTACCGGGGCACGAACTACATCGACGCGGTCAAGGACCTGGTGACCAAGGTCCTCGCCCACGGCATGACCCCGGTCGTCGAACTGCACTGGACGCACGGCCAGTACACGGGCAACTCGGCGGGCTGCTCCGACGTGCACGCCTCCTGCCAGAAGCCGATGCCGGGCGCCCGGTACACGCCGGCGTTCTGGACCTCGGTGGCGAACACCTTCAAGAACGACAAGCGGGTCGTCTTCGACCTGTTCAACGAGCCCTATCCGGACCGGGCGACCTCCACCGCGACCCAGGCCTGGTCCTGCTGGCGCGACGGCGGCACCTGCCCCGGCATCGGCTACGAGGTCGCCGGCATGCAGGCCCTGGTGGACGCGGTCCGCGCCACGGGGGCGAAGAACCTCGTTCTCGTCCCGGGCATCGCGTACTCCAACGACCTGAGCCAGTGGCGCGCGTACAAACCCACTGACCCGGCGGGCAATCTGGCCGCCGCCTGGCACGTCTACAACTTCAACACCTGCGCCGACGAGACGTGCTGGAACAACACCCTCGCCCCCGTGGCCGCCGAGGTTCCTCTCCTCGCCGGCGAGATCGGTGAGAACACCTGCGGACACGCATTCATCGACCGCGTCATGAAGTGGTTCGACGACCGCGGCCTCTCGTACCTGGGCTGGACCTGGAACACCTGGAACTGCAACTCCGGTCCCGCGCTGATCAGTTCGTACGACGGCACTCCCACCGCATTCGGCACCGGGCTGCGCGACCACCTGCGCAGCCTCACCCCCTGAAAGGACCCCCACCCGCATGAGCCGCACCAGAAGCACCAGCCGTACCGCCCTCCTGGCGGCACTCGGCCTCATCACGGCCACCGGCGCGACCGCCACCGTCCTCGGCACCGCCACCGCCGGCGCCGCAGCCCCCGGCTGCAAGGTGGACTACCAGATCACCAACCAGTGGAGCACCGGCTTCGGCACGAACGTGACCGTCACCAACACCGGTGACGCGTTGTCCTCCTGGACCCTCGAATGGTCCTACGCCGGCAACCAGCAGGTCACGCAGGGCTGGAACGCCACCATCACCCAGTCCGGCGCCGCCGTCACCGCCAAGAACGTCTCCTACAACGGGACGCTCGCCACGGGCGGCTCCGCCTCCTTCGGCTTCAACGGCTCCTACAGCGGTACGAACGCGGTGCCGGCCACCTTCACGCTGAACGGGGTCGTCTGCAACGGCGCCACCCCGACGACGCCGCCCACCACCCCGCCCACGACTCCCCCGACCACGCCTCCCACCACGCCGCCGGGGACCAAGGCCGACAACCCGTACGCCGGCGCCAAGGTCTACGTGAACCCCGAGTGGTCCGCGAAGGCGGCGGCCGAGCCGGGCGGCTCCAAGGTGTCCAACCAGCCCACCGGCATCTGGCTGGACCGCATCGCCGCCGTCAACGGCTCCGCCACCTCCATGGGCCTGCGCGCCCACCTCGACGAGGCCCTGAAGCAGAAGGGCACCGGAGAGCTCGTCGTCCAGCTGGTCGTCTACAACCTGCCCGGCCGCGACTGTGCCGCCCTCGCCTCCAACGGCGAGCTCGGCCCGACGGAGATCGGCCGCTACAAGACCGAGTACATCGACCCGCTCGCGGCGATCCTCGCCGACTCCAAGTACGCCGGCCTGCGGATCGTCACCACGGTCGAGATCGACTCGCTGCCCAACCTGGTCACCAACGTCTCCGGGCGTCCGACGGCCACCCCCAACTGCGACGTCATGAAGGCCAACGGCAACTACATCACCGGTGTCGGCTACGCGCTCAAGAAGCTCGGCGCCATCGCCAACGTCTACAACTACATCGACGCCGGCCACCACGGCTGGCTGGGCTGGGACGACAACTTCGGCCCCTCCGCGGAGCTGTTCAAGCAGGCCGCCTCGGCCGAGGGCTCCACGGTCGACAACGTGCACGGCTTCATCGTCAACACCGCCAACTACAGCGCCCTGAAGGAGGACCACTTCAAGATCGAGGACTCCGTCAACGGCACCTCCGTGCGCCAGTCGAAGTGGATCGACTGGAACCGGTACACCGACGAGCTGTCCTACGCCCAGGCCATGCGCGCCAAGCTGGTCTCCATCGGCTTCAACAGCAACCTCGGCATGCTGATCGACACCTCCCGCAACGGCTGGGGCGGCACCCAGCGGCCCACCGGCCCCGGCGCGCTCACCAACGTCGACACGTACGTCAACGGCGGCCGCTTCGACCGTCGCCTCAACCCCGGCAACTGGTGCAACCAGTCCGGTGCCGGTCTCGGCGAACGGCCCCAGGCGGCGCCCGCCGCGGGCATCGACGCGTACGTCTGGATGAAGCCCCCGGGCGAGTCCGACGGCGCTTCCAAGGAGATCCCGAACGACGAGGGCAAGGGCTTCGACCGGATGTGCGACCCGACGTACACGGGCAACATCCGTAACGGAAACAGCATGTCGGGCTCGCTGCCGGACGCCCCGCTCGCGGGCAAGTGGTTCTCGGCCCAGTTCCAGGAGCTCCTGAAGAACGCCCACCCGGCGCTGTAACACCCCTCGCGAGACCTCTCGCCCGAGGCCTGCGGCCGGCCGGATCCCCAGGGTCCCGGCCGGCCGCAGGAGTCTTCCCGTACGCCGGGGAGACTCCCCCTGCGCACGGGATTCAGCAGGAATCGCGCACGATCAGCTCCGTCGGCAGGACGTGCCGCCGCGGCTCCTCCGGCGCCGCCCCACTCCCCTGGATCTCCCGGATCAGCATCCGCGCCATCGTCCGCCCCATCTCCTCGATGGGCTGCCGCACGCTCGTCAGCGGCGGATCCATCAGCCGCGCCACCGCCGAGTCGTCCACCCCCACCAGTGCCACGTCCTCGGGCACCCGCCGCCCGGCCTCCCGGAGCACCCCGCGCGCCCCCGCCGCCATCACGTCGGAGGCGGCGAAGACGGCGTCCAGGTCCGGCCTGCGGTCGAGCAGCACCCGCATGGCCCGCCGGCCGCCCTCCTCGGTGAAGTCGCCCGCGGAGACGAGGGCCTCGTCCGGCGCGTGCCCCGCCTCGGCGAGCCCGGCGCGGTATCCGCCGAGCCGGGCGCGGGCCACGTACATGTCGAGCGGCCCGGTGACGGTCGCGATACGGCTCCGGCCGCCGCCCACGAGGTGCGCGACGGCCGCGCGCCCGGCCCCGATGTTGTCGGAGTCGACGTACGGCACGGGCTCGGCCTCCGAGCGGCGCCCGTTCATGACGACCGGCAGGCCGAGCTCGCGGATCCGGTCGGGCAGCGGGTCGTCGCCGTGGACGGAGGCGAGCAGGACGCCGTCGACGCGCTGCGCGGCGAGGTACTGCTCGAAGCGCTGGCGCTCCTGCTCGCTGCGGACCAGCGTGAGCAGCAGCTGCTTGTCGGCGTCGGCCAGTGCGGCGCTGACCCCGCGGATCAGGTCGAGGAAGTACGGCTCCGCGAAGAGCCGGGCCTCGGCCTCGGGGATGACGAGAGCGATGGCGTCGGTGCGGCTGCCGGCGAGAGCGCGGGCGGCCTGGTTGGGTACGTAGCCGAGTTCGGCGACGGCTCTGGCGACGGCCGTTCTGGTCTGCTCGCTCACCCGGGGGGAGCCGTTGATCACCCGGGAGACCGTGCCCCGGCCGACGCCGGCCCTGGCCGCGACCTGTTCCAGGGTCGGTCTGCCGTTCTGCCGTCCGTTCACAATCGCCGAGCTCCCCTCGTAGGACATCGCGCAGCCCACCAAGACCACTACGGGAATGGGAGCGCTCCCACACTAGTTCACCGCCCTCCTTCCGCGCCACGCGCATGCGTTCAGGAGATGACGGCCCCGCCCCCGCCCGGCCCCGGCGAAACCCCCCGGGCACCTTCCGGTAACGAATCCGTGTTCATGTCTTGACACCCGCACCCGCCAGGCAGCAACCTTCCGGCAACGACGTGGGAGCGCTCCCATCGGGGCGCACACAGCCTGCATCAGGTCCTGGCGGGCAGCCGCCGAGCCGCGATCAGCCGGCCGGACCTCTCGGCGCACAACGAGCACCACCTTGGGACGAGGAGAGTGGAATGCGCACTTCCAGCAGCAGACGCGGACGCCGTGCGGCGATCGCGGCGGTCGCCGTCGTCGTGACCGGTACGACCCTGCTCACCGGTTGCGGCAGTGACAGCGACGACAAGGGCGGCGACGCCCAGGGCGGCGGCAAGATCACCCTGCGGGTCGGGACCTTCGGTTCCTTCGGCTACGACAACAAGACCGGCGCCAAGCTCTACGCCGAGTACGAGAAGGCCCACCCCAACATCAAGATCGAGGAGACGAACGTCTCCGACGGCCAGAAGTACTGGGACACGCTGAAGCTGCGCCTCGCCCAGAACAACGGTCTCGCCGACATCCAGGCCGTCGAGGTCGGCTACATCGCCGAGGCGACCGGCGAGACCATGGCGGACAAGTGGGTCGACCTGAGCAAGGAGGGCGGCGCGGACATCGGCGCCTTCCTCGACTGGAAGGTCAAGCAGGCGACGACGGCGAGCGGCAGCGTCATCGGCCTCGGCACCGACATCGGCCCCATGGCCGTCTGCTACAACAAGGAGCTCTTCGCCAAGGCCAAGCTGCCGACCGAGCGCGACGCCGTCGCCAGGCTGTGGGCCGGCGACTGGTCCAAGTTCCTCGAGACCGGGAACACGTACAAGAAGAACGCGCCCGCCGGCACCGCCTTCCACGACTCGGCGAGCGGCCTCTTCAACGCCGTGGTCTCCAGCGACCCCGTCCAGTACGCCGACGCGAGCGGCAAGCTCGACTGGGAGAACAGCCCCGGCGTGAAGAAGGCCTGGGAGACCGCCGTCGCGGCGAGCGAGGGCGGACTCACCGCCAAGCTCCGCCAGTTCGACGAGAAGGGCACCTGGAACGCCGCCTTCAAGAACTCCAAGTTCGCCACGGTCGCCTGCCCCAGCTGGATGACCGGCATCATCAAGGACCAGGCGGGCCCCGCCAACCAGGGCAAGTGGGACATCGCCGCGCCGCCGGTCTCCGGCAACTGGGGCGGCGCCTTCCTCGCCGTGCCGAAGTCCGGGAAGCACACCAAGGAGGCGGCCGAGCTCGCCGCCTGGCTGACCGCCCCCGAGCAGCACGCCAAGGTCTTCGCGGTCAACGGCAACATCCCCTCGTCCAAGGACACGCTCACCTCCTCGGCGGTCCAGGACGCCAAGCTGCCGTACTTCGGCGAGACCCCGGTCGGCAAGATCTTCTCGTCCGCCGCCGCCGGGATCACGCCCGCCGTCATCAGCCGCTGGGACGGTCAGGTGAAGACCTTCCTCACCGACAACGGCATCCTCGACATCGAGCAGCGCGGCACCGACCCGGCCAAGGCCTGGGAGAACGTCAAGAAGCTGGTCGACGACAAGATCGACCAGTAGCGGGGGCGCCTGCCGGTCCGCGCCGCCCGCGGGCGGCGCGGACCGGCACCGTCCGCACCACCGCACGCATCGACCTGGAAGGACGCCCCCGTGGCCACCTCCGTTCGGGCGAGGCCTGACGGCTCCCCGCCGCCCGCCGCACCGCCCTCCTCCTCCGGCTCCCGGAGCCGCCGCTCCGCCCCCGGCCGCCGGCGCAGCACCCTCTACCGCTGGGACATCAAGGCGACCCCGTACCTCTTCATCGCCCCCTTCTTCCTCACGTTCGCCGCCTTCGGCCTCTTCCCGCTGATCTACACGGGCTGGCTCTCGCTCAACCGGGTGGAGCTCGGCGGTGACCCGCAGTGGAAGGGCCTGGAGAACTACACCGATCTCGCGACCAGCGAGTTCTTCTGGAACGCCCTCGCCAACACCTTCACCATCGGGGTCATCTCGACCGTCCCCCAGCTGCTCATGGCCCTGGGCCTGGCACACCTGCTCAACTACAAGCTCCGCGGCCGCGGCTTCTTCCGGATCGCGGTCCTCGCCCCGTACGCCACGTCGATCGCGGCGGCGACCCTGGTCTTCGCCCAGCTCTTCAACACCGACTACGGGATGATCAACACCGTCCTCGGCTGGGCCGGCTTCGACCCCGTCCAGTGGGAGTCCTCCAAATGGCCGGCGCAGATCGCGATCTCCGTGATCGTCACCTGGCGCTGGACCGGCTACAACGCCCTGATCTACCTGGCCGCCATGCAGGCCGTGCCCCAGGACCTCTACGAGGCCGCCTCTCTCGACGGGGCGTCGCGCTGGCGCCAGTTCATCAGCGTCACCATCCCGTCGATCCGGCCGACCATCCTCTTCACCGTCGTCGTCTCCACCATCGGCGCCACCCAGCTCTTCGGCGAGCCGATGCTCTACGGCGGCAGCGTCGGCATCAGCGGCGGCAGCGGCAACCAGTTCCAGACGCTGAGCCTGCTGATGTACGAGAAGGGATGGGTGAACAACGCGCTGGGCCAGGCCTCCGCCATCGCCTGGATCATGCTGCTGCTCCTCCTGATCGTCGGCGGCGTCCAGGCGCTCGTCTCCCGTCACAACCGCAAGAAGCTGGGAGGCTGACCCCATGGCCCGCACTCTCGACAGGGAGGCGCCCCGGTCCGGGCGCCGGTTCCGCCAGACGGCCGGCCGGCAGCACCACGCCGGCCCCCTGACCTACGTCCTGCTGGCCGTGGCCGCCGTGGTCTCGCTCTTCCCGCTGTACTGGAACCTGGTCGCCGCCTCGCACAGCGGTGAGCGCGTCGTCCAGGCGCCGGCGCCGCTCCTGCCCGGCCCCCGCCTCCTGGACAACCTCAGCTTCGCCTGGAACCAGGTCCACATGGGCGAGGCGCTGATCAACACCACCGTCGTCGCCGGTCTGGTGGCCGCGTCCACCGTCGTCTTCTCCACGCTCGCCGGCTTCGCCTTCGCCAAGCTGCCGTTCCGGGGCCGCGGCATGCTGCTCTCGCTCGTGGTCGCCACCATGACGATCCCGCCGCAGCTCAGCGTCATCCCGCTGTACCAGATCATCACCGACCTCGGCTGGTTCGACCAGCTCCAGTCCGTCGTCCTGCCCTCGCTCGTCGCCGCCTTCGGCGTGTTCTTCATGCGCCAGTTCCTCGTCGAGGCCCTGCCCGTCGAACTGGTCGAGGCGGCCCGCATGGACGGCGCGCACAGCCTCCGGGTGATCTGGCACGTGGTCTTCCCCGTGGCCCGGCCCGCGATGGCCGTGCTCGGCATGCTCGTCTTCGTCCAGGCGTGGAACGACTTCTTCTGGCCGTTCATCGCGCTGACCCAGGACGGCAACCCCACCCTCCAGGTGGCCCTCGCCGGCCTCGGCGCGGGCAACCACACCGTGGACCACGCCGTCGTCCTGACGGGCGCCCTCATATCCACGGTGCCGCTGCTGCTCGTCTTCGCCTTCCTCGGCAAGCACATCGTCGGCGGCATCACGGCAGGCGCCGTCAAGAGCTGAGCAGCCGCACCTGCTGCGCACCGCACTTTCCGAACGTACCGACCCCGTACCCGCGTTGGGAGCGCTCTCCTATGACCGCGTCCGAAACCCGGCCGCTCACCGCCACCCGCTCGTTCCCGTCCGACTTCCTCTGGGGCGCCGCCACCGCCGCGTACCAGATCGAAGGGGCGGCGGCGGCGGACGGCCGCACACCGTCCATCTGGGACACCTTCTCGCACACCCCCGGCAAGGTCTTCGAGGGCCACACCGGCGATGTGGCCGTCGACCACTACCACCGGTTCCGCGAGGACGTCGGCATCATGTCCGAACTGGGCCTGAACGCCTACCGGTTCTCCGTCTCCTGGTCCCGCGTCCAGCCCACCGGCAGAGGGCCCGCCGTCCAGAAGGGCCTGGACTTCTACCGGGCCCTCGTCGACGAGCTGCTCGCCGCCGGGATCGCGCCGGCCCTGACGCTCTACCACTGGGACCTGCCCCAGGAGCTGGAGGACGCCGGCGGCTGGCCCGAGCGGGCGACCGCCGAGCGGTTCGCCGAGTACGCCGGGATCGTCGCCGACGCCCTCGGCGACCGGGTCACCCGGTGGACCACGCTGAACGAACCCTGGTGCAGCGCCTTCCTGGGGTACGGCTCCGGCGTCCACGCCCCGGGCCGCACGGACCCGGTCGACTCCCTGCGGGCCGCCCACCACCTCAACCTCGGGCACGGCCTCGCCGTCCAGGCCCTGCGGGCCGCCCTCCCGGCGGACCGGCAGCTCGCGGTCTCCCTCAACCTCCACGAGGTGCGCCCGATGACGGACTCCGCCGAGGACCGGGACGCGGCCCGCCGCATCGACGCCGTCGGCAACCGGATCTGGCTGGGCCCGATGCTGGACGGCGCCTATCCCGAGGACCTTCTCGCCGACACCGCGCACCTCACCGACTGGTCCTTCGTCCGCGACGGCGACACGGTGGCGGTACGGCAGCCGCTGGACCTGCTGGCCGTCAACTACTACACGCCGACGCTGGTCTCGCACGTCCCGGCGGGCGCGGAGAAGCCTCAGGACGACGGGCACGGCAACAGCGAGCACTCGCCGTGGCCCGGCGCGGACTCCGTCGCCTTCCACCGCGCGCCCGGCGAGCGGACGGCGATGGGCTGGCCGGTCGACGCGAGCGCACTGTACGACCTGCTGAGCCGGGTCTCCGCCGCGTACCCGGACCTGCCGCTGGTGATCAGCGAGAACGGCGCCGCGTACGAGGACGAGGTCGGCGAGGACGGCTCGGTGCACGACCCGGAGCGCGCGGCCTATGTGCACGCGCATCTGGAGGCCGTGCACCGCGCGCTCGCGGACGGGGTGGACGTGCGCGGCTACTTCCTGTGGTCGCTGCTCGACAACTTCGAGTGGGCGTACGGCTACGCGAAGCGGTTCGGCGCGGTCCGGGTCGACTACGACACCCTGGAACGCACCCCGAAGTCCAGCGCCCGCTGGTACGCGCGGGTGGCGCGGACGGGCGAGCTGCACGCCCCGTAGAGACTGAGGCGACAACGCGATCGGGCCCTGCCGGACCACCGGCACGGCCCGATCGGCATGTCACCGGAGCAGCCTAGTTCTGTGGCGACGGCATGTCCTTGACGAACACGAGCCCGTCGCTGCCCGCCAAGTGCGCCGGGTCGAGCGGGGCGTAGCCGAACCAGGGGGAGACGCGCGGCACGGGCGGCGGATCGCCGAGGACGGCCGCGAGCCGCCGGGCGTCGACGACGCAGCGGTCCTCCGGGAGCGCGTACAGGAGCCCTTCGACGGTGTCCGCCGGGGGTGTGCCGACGCCCTGGTGCCGGATGGTGCCGAGGGCCGTGGCCACGAAGGCGTACTCCCCGCCGAGCCGGGCGCTCACCAGCGCTCCGGCGCTCCACCACTCCAGCCGCTCGCCCCCCATGGTCATCGAGCTCTTCTCCCGCTGGAGATGGGCGTTGTGGGTGTGGACGAACACCGGGCCCCGGGCGGCGAGGGCGAGGAGGTTGTCGGCCATCATCTGGTCCCGCAGGCCCGCCAGTCGGCTCAGGCGGGCCGGAGAGGTGTCGGCCATCCAGTGGTGGTAGCGCAGGAGGCCGACGGCGGTGCGCCCGTAGAGGCACGCCCTGTCCCACTCCTCCGGCGAGGAGACCGCGAGCAAGTGGGGTCGTCCGGCGTCGAGGAGGGCCGCCGAGTCGTCGGCGAACAGGCGCAGTTCGCGGGCCTCGGCCGACTGCCCCACGGACCGGGCGGGGTCCCGCATCGCGGCGGGTTCGGTCCAGCGGTCGTCGGGGCCGAGCAGGCGGTCGAGCGTTTCCGCCGTGCCGGGGAGCAGGTCCGCGTCGAGCCGGGCCGCGAGGTAGGCGTGGAGTGCGGTGAGGGCCTGCCGGGGGCTCGCGGCGGCGGTGATCTCCAGCGGGCCGTCGAAACCGGCGAAGCGGACCTGCTCGGACGCGGGCCGGCCGTCGTTGTGGGCACGCATCCAGCGGATCAGCTCTCGGTTGGCCGCGGACGCACCCCAGCCGTGGCTGAATCCGTGCTCCATGGCCTCGTCGAGGGTGCCGCCGGTGCCCGAGGTGACGTATTCGTCCACGAGGAGGCCCGCCAGGCAGTCGGTCTCGATCGCGAGGGTCCGGTAGCCCTCCTGCTCGACGAGCTGCCGGAAGAGTTCGTTGCGGAGGTCGAGGAGGGTGTCCTCGCCGTGGGTGGGCTCGCCCAGGGCGAGCAGCCGGGGCCGGTTCGGGAGCAGCCGCAGGACGGCGGCGGCCTCGACGGGATGGATGGTGCCCTTGATGTCGTCCGTGATGTCAGTCGCCATGCCTTCAACGCTATCGTTGAAGCATCGGTTGAGACTTTTCCCCGATATCGTCGGCCTCATGGGGAGAAACCTTCAAAGCCGGGATCGGCTGAGGCCGGTCGATCTGGCGCGCGGGCACGGTCTGTCCACGCAGGCCGTCCGGAACTACGAGGAGGCCGGCATCCTCCCGGCCGCCGACCGCACGGCCCACGGCTACCGCACGTACACCCCGCTGCACGCGGGGGCCCTGCGCGCGTTCCTGGCCCTGGTGCCCGGCCACGGCCACGGGACGGCGGCGGCGGTCATGCGGGCCGTGAACGAGGGCACGGTCGACGAGGGGTTGCGCCTCATCGACGAGAGCCACCTGCAGCTGCTCGACGACCGGCGGACGCTCCAGGACGTGGAGAGCGCGCTCCGCGACCTCGCGCCCGCCGTCCACGACCCGGAGCCCGTCACGGCCTCCGGTCCCGGGGGTGCGTTCATCGGGTCGCTGGCGAGGAGGCTCGGCATCCGGCCCGCGACGCTGCGCGCGTGGGAGCGGGCCGGTGTGGTGAGCCCACGCCGCGACCCGCTGACCGGCTACCGCGTCTACGACGCGGCCGACGTGCGGGACGCGCGACTGGCGCACCAGCTCAGGCGGGGCGGCTATCCGCTGGAGCGGATCGCCCCGCTGATCGCCCAGGTGCGGGCGGCCGGCGGTCCGGAGCCGCTGGAGGCGGCGCTGGGCGACTGGCAGGGCCGGCTGTCCGCCCGCGGGCGGGCGATGCTGACCGGGGCGGCGGAGCTGGAGGCGTATCTGCGACAGCTGGGGTGAGGTCCCGGCCCGTGAGCTCCCGGCCCCCACCCTTGTGCCCGGCCCTGCCGCCGGGGCCGGACGGGTGTCGACGAATCGTCACGTGCGGGCCGGTGTGTGGTCCCTGGGGCGTCACCCTCCGTATCTATGCTGTGCGTTCATGAACGACGGACGATCGAACGCGCTCCGGTCCCGGCGCCCGGGACGCGTCACCTACGGCTCGGCGGCGCTCGCCACCGTGCTGGTACTGGCCGCTCCCTCCACGCTCCTCGCCGATCCGGCGGCCCGGGTCGAGGGACAGACGGCGGCCCGGGCCGCGCCGACGGTCATCGCCCATCGGGGCGCCTCCTCCGCCGCCCCCGAGAACACCCTGGTCTCCGACGAGGTCGCCCGGCGGGGCGGGGCGAGGTGGATCGAGAACGACGTCCAGCCCAGCAGCGACGGCGTGCCGTACATCCTGCACGACGCGACCGTCGACCGGACGACCGACGGTACGGGCCCGATCCGCTCCCTCACCTCCGCCCGGCTCGACGAGCTGGACGCCGGGTCGTGGTTCGCCCCCGCCTACGCCGGGGCCCGGGTCCCGACGCTGGCCGCGCAGTTGGCGGACCTGCGCGAGCGCGGCGGGAACCTCCTCCTGGAGATCAAGGGCCGCCACAGCCACGCCGAGGTGGCCCGGATCGTCCGGGACGTCCGGGAGCAGTCCATGAGCGGCCGGGTCTTCGTGCAGAGCTTCGACATCCCGACCCTCAAGTACACCCGCGACCTCGCGCCCGAGCTGCCGATCGGGCTGCTGCGCTCCACGCTCGACGCGGACCCGGTCGGGCTCGCCGAGGACCTGGGCCTCACGGCGTACAACGTCTCGGACACCGCGCTCGCCACCCGGCCCGGGCTGGTCCGTGACCTGCACGCCGCGGGCGTGGCCGTGAACGTCTGGACGGTGGACAGTCCCGCCCGCTGGAAGGCACTGGACGCCCTCGGTGTGGACGGGATCATCACCAACCGGCCGGCCGAGCTGACCGGCTGGCTCGCGGGAAGGACCCCCGCGGCTGCTACGGGGTGACCTTCATGTCGTCGACGAAGGCCCTGACGAGGATCGCGCGGGTGGAGACGACGGTCCCGGGCTTGATCAGTCCGTCCTCACCGCTTTCGCCCTTGACCTGGACCGACCGCTCCCCCAGGAAGGTGAGGGTCTTGCGGTCGAAGATCCACTCGGTGCGCTGGCCGCCGGCCTCGTCGAGCCGCGCGACCGCGACGCCCTGGCGGCCGACGGCGTCGGTGGCGCTGTCCACCGTGACCACCCCCGGGATCTTCGCGGCGGCCCGGTAGAGCGCGGCGGTGAGCTGCGGCGACGGCCAGCTCTCGACGAGGAGGTCGCCGATGGTGGTGAAGGCCTGCTGGTCCGGGCCGTTGCCCTGTCCCTCGGTCTCCTTGTAGATCTTCCGCAGCAGGGCGTCGGGGTCGGTGGGGAGCGTGGCGAGGTAGTCGTGCGAGGGCGCGCCCAGGTGCGGCTTCGGGTCGTTGCCCTGCTCGTCGGGGCCCGCGAGGGTGATGCCCTCGGGCTCGGTGTTGCCCGGTTCGATCAGCCAGCCGTCGCTGCCGTCGGGGGACCTCCAGACCTGCCGGGTGTGCAGGGGCACGCTGACGAGGCTGCTCACGCCGCTGTCGGTCCGCACGTGCGTGCCGGCGGAGCGGGACTCGATGTAGACGTACTGCCCCGCCGCGGCGGGCTTCGGGGCGTCCGCGTCGGCGGCGGCCAGGGAGATGCGGTCGAGGAGCTCAGGGGCTCCCTTCGGGTCGACGGCGCCGATCCGCGTGGTGAGCGCGGGGCCGGTGGCACGGTCCTCCCCGGTTCCGGTGAGGTCGCCCGGGAGGAGGACGAGGGCGCCGGCCGCGAGCGCGCCCGCGAGGGCGGTCACGGCGGGCAGGAGGATCGCCTTCCGCAGGAAGGGGTTGCGGGCGCGCGCGGTGTGCGCGGCGCGCTCCTCGGCGATGGTGCGGCGGTCGTCGTGGATCTGGCTCATCAGGCGCTCCTTGTGGAACTGGTGACGGCCCGGAGGAAGTTCGCGCTCCTCGATCGCCGGAAGGTCACCGGCCTCGTGCCGGGGTGCCGTGCGGGCGTCGTTCGGGTCGGGGTTCATCGGATTCCCTCCTGTGCGGGCCGGACCGCGTTCACGCGATCACCTGTTGTCTGTCGGGTGCGAGGGGCGGGTTCCCGGATTTCCGGGACGGATTTCCTGATGTCGCGGGCGGGTTGCCGGGTGTCGCGGGCGGATTGCCCCATGTCACGGGCGAGTTCCTCCTCCGCTCCGGTACGGAGCTTGGCGCGGGCGCGCGAGAGGCGGGAGCGGACGGTGCCGACCGGGACGCCGAGGGCGGCGGCGACCTCGGTGTAGGCGAGGCCTTCCCAGAGGCAGAGCACGAGGACTTCGCGTTCGGTACGGCGCAGCGTGCCCAGCGCCCGCAGCGTGGCCGCGATGCGGCGCCGGTCGTCGAGCCGGCCCGCGACCTCGGAGGCGTGGTCGGGCATGGCCGCCTCGGCGGCGCCGGCCGCGGCGTACGCGGAGGCGGCCCGCCGGTAGCGCCGGTTGCCCCGGCAGTGGTTGCGGGCGACATTGGTGGCGACGCCCAGGAGCCAGGGCCGGAGCGAGCCCCCTTCGGGGTCGACCTTCTGCCGCAGCCGCCAGGCCTCCAGGTAGGTCGCCGCCATGACGTCCTCGGCGACCGACCAGTCGCCGGTCAGCCGGAAGGCATGGTTGTAGACGCTCCGGGCGTGGGAGTCGAAGAGTTCGGCGAAGGCCGAGGGGTCCCCGGCCCGGATCCGTGCGCGTGTGTCGGTGTTCACGACTGTCGTCTGTCCGGCTCACGGGGCGGGTTCCCGTGATCCGGGTCACATCCCGTCGGCGGTCCGGGCGCGCAGTTCGGTCAGGAGGTCGGGGTTGACCACGGTCAGGATCGTCGCGATGCGCTCGGCGTCGACGCCCGCCCACAGGATGTCCCGCGCGCCCCGGTACTTGGCGGCGAGCCGCTCGCGCCTGGCGGGCGGCAGCTCGGCGGCGCGGTCCTGGCGGCTGTTGTGCGCGTTGTCGGCGATCTTGACGAGGGTGGCGTCGGGGTCCCGCGCGATGAGGTGGAGCTTCGCCTCGTAGGACAGGTCCGGCCGGTTGGTGACGGCTTCGACGACGGCGACGACCCGGTCCGGGATGCCGGCGGCCCTGAGCCGCTCGGCCGTCCACGCGGTGTCCTCGATGACGTCGTGCAGGAGGCCGGCCATCACCAGCTCCTCGCCGAAGGGTTCGAGTCCGGCGGCGACGGCCCGGACGTGCTCGACGTACGGGACGCCGATCAGGTCGACCTGGCCGGCGTGCGCGCGGGCAGCGAGTGCGTCGACCTCCGCGAGTGTCGTCATCCCCGTCTCACCGCCCGCTCATGAGCAGCTTCGGCAGCTGCATCGTGCGGTTCTGGTCGCCGGGGAGCGTCCGGGGACCGTTGGCCCACTCCATCGTGACCATGGGGGTGTCGCCGCTGCCCGCGTCGACGGTGGCTCCCGCGAAGCGCTCGCCGGAGGCGGTGGCCGCCCGCAGCTTGTCGGCCGTGCGCCGGGCCCCGTCGGCGGAGACGGTCAGCGCGCAGAGCCGCTCGCGCGAGGTGCCGTCCGCCTCGGTGGCGCCGATGGCGTACAGCGTGACGTCCGGCGTCCGGCGCTCGCTGCTCTTGCCGAAGAAGGTCGCGAAGTACGTGGCGTCGCCGATGCAGCGGGCGACGGCCTGGTAGGCGGGGTCGTCCGCGACCGATTCCTTCGGCGCGGCGAGCGCGGGCGGGGGCGTGTCCGGCGAGAGGGACACGGAGCGCACGGACGCGGAGACGGCGACCTGTCCGCCGTCGGGGTCCTTCAGGAGCGCTCCGCCGTCGGTCGCGCTCTCGGTGAAGCCGAGCTTCTTCATGCCGCCGGTGACGGCGCCGACGTCGAAGCCGCCGGTGAGCCGCCACCGGTCGGAGCCGATCTGGAGCGCGGTGGTCACGTCGTTCTCGTCGAACCCGTGGGTGTCCTTGAGGGGGCGGTTCTCGTATCCCGCCTGCGCCACCTCGGGGATTCCGTACGTGGAGAGGCCTCCGTACAGCTTCTTGTCCTGCGTCACGAGCCGTCGGGTCGCCGTCACGTCCGTGTAGGTGAGGACCGCGCCGGCGTCCGCCTCGGGCACGGTCCCGAGCACGGCGGTGAGTCCGGTCGGCGAGCCGCCGGCCGAGTCCGCCGAGTCGTCGCCGCAGGCGGCGGCTCCGGCGCCCAGGACGCCGACGAGCGCCGTCGCGGCGATCCCTCGCAGGACCCTTCGCCCGTTCCCCGTCATTCACAGCCTCCGATGTCGGCACCGGCGGTCCCGGTGGTAGGGATCGCCCCAGAAGGGTAGTGGGTCCGCCGGACGGCCTCGTGTCGGGCCGTCCGGCGGGACCGAGGGCGCGAGCGAAGGGAAGCGGCGTGCGGGAACACGAGGCGGAGGGACGGGCCTTGTCGGCGGCGGAGCTGTTCGACGGCATGGGCATCGACTACGAGCGGGCCTTCGGGCGGCTGCCGGCACAGCTGGAGGCGGTCGGATGGCTCACGGACCGGCTGGGCGAGGGGGCGCGGGTCCTGGACGTCGGCAGTGGCACCGGCCGGCCGGTCGCCGACCTGCTGGTCAGGTCCGGCTGTGACGTGACGGGGATCGACGTGTCCCGGACGATGGTCGAGCTGGCCCGCGACCAGGTGCCGGGGGCCCGGTTCGAGCAGTGTGGCGTCAACGACTTCGAGGCGCCCGAGGGCAGCTTCGACGCCGTGTGCGCGTTCTTCCCGCTGCTCGTCATGAGCCGGGCGGAGGTGTCCGCCGCGCTGCGGCGGATGGCCGGCTGGCTGGCGCCCGGCGGCTATCTGGTGACGGCCACCGTCCCGGCGGACGTCGAGGACGTGGAGATCGAGTGGATGGGGCGCCGGGTCAGGGTCTCCAGCTTCTCCGCCGAGGAGTACGTGCGCCAGGTCCGCGAGGAGTGCGGGCTCGACGTCCTGCACCACGCCGTCTCCGTCTTCCAGCCGGACGACGAGAAGGCGGGACCGGAGGAGCACGTCTTCTGCTACGCCCGCCGGGCGAAGGAACTGCCCGGCGGGTGAGCCCGGTTCCGGCGCGCGGGCGCCGGAACCGGGGAAGGCGTCACTCGTCCCAGGGCGGCTCGAACTCGTCCATGTCGGCGGGCGGCTCGTCCAGGTCGAAGGGCGGTCCGTCGTCGTACGGCGACTGCCGGGGGGCCGCCGCTGCCGCGCGGGGCGCGGGGGCCCGGCCGGCAAAGCCGGAGCCGGCTCGTGCGGGCGCGGCGGAGCTCGCGGGGGCGGTCCCGGTCGCCGGGGCCTGGCCCGGTGCCGGGTCAGGAGCCGGGGCCGGGTCAGGAGCCGGGGCCGGGTCAGGAGCCGGGGCCGGGGCCCCGCACTCCGCGAGGGTGGCGAGGACGCCCTCGGCGTACTTGGTGAGCTTGGCCTCGCCGACTCCGCCGACCGTGCCCAGCTCCTCGGCCGTGGTGGGGAACAGCGTCGCGATCTCGCGCAGGGTCGCGTCGTGGAAGACGACGTATGCCGGGACGCCCTGCTCGCGGGCCGTCGCCCCCCGCCAGGCCCTGAGGGCCTCGAAGACCGGCACGGCCGCGGCCGGCAGGTCGACCGGCACGCGGGCACCCTTCCCGGAGCGCGCACCGGGTCGCGCCCCGGACTCCTTGCGGGACGCGGCGGCGGGCGCCTTCTCCTTGCGCATCGGGACGGCGCGCCGGCCACCGAGCACTTCGCCGCTGTTCTCCGTCAGGACGAGCGTGCCGTAGTCGCCCTCCACCGTGAGCAGGCCCTGGGCGAGGAGCTGCCGGACGACGCCGCGCCACTCCGCGGTCCCCAGGTCCGACCCGACGCCGAACACCGAGAGGGCGTCGTGGTCGAACTGGATGACCTTGGCCGTCTTCTTGCCCTGGAGGATGTCGATGATCTGGCCGGCGCCGAACTTCTGGCGCCGTTCCTTCGCCAGCCGCCACACCGTGGACAGCAGCTTCTGCGCGGCGACCGTGCCGTCCCAGGACTCGGCCGGGGTCAGACAGGTGTCGCAGTTGCCGCACGGCTCGCCCGACTGCCCGAAATAGGCGAGGAGCCGGACACGGCGGCAGTCGACCGTCTCGCAGAGCGCGAGCATCGCGTCCAGGTGCATGCCGAGGGAGCGGCGGTGGGCCTCGTCGCCCTCGGAGCCGTCGATGAGCTTGCGCTGCTGGACGACGTCCTGGAGGCCGTACGCCAGCCAGGCCGTGGCCGGTTCGCCGTCACGGCCTGCGCGGCCGGTCTCCTGGTAGTAGCCCTCGACCGACTTCGGCAGGTCGAGGTGGGCCACGAAGCGGACGTCGGGCTTGTCGATGCCCATGCCGAAGGCGATCGTCGCGACCACCACGACGCCGTCCTCGCGGAGGAACCGGGACTGGTTCGCGGCACGCGCGCGGGCGTCCATGCCCGCGTGGTACGGCACGGCGTCGATGCCCTGCTCCACGAGGGCCGCGGCGGTCTTCTCCACCGAGGACCGCGAGAGGCAGTAGACGACTCCGGCGTCTCCGTCGTGCTCGGTCCTGATCAGCTCCAGGAGCTGCTTGAGCGGGTTGTTCTTCCCGACGATGCGGTACTGGATGTTCGGCCGGTCGAAGCCGGCGACGAAGTGCTTGGCCTCTTCCAGACCCAGGCGGGCCGCGATCTCGGCGTGGGTGGCCTCGGTGGCCGTCGCGGTGAGCGCGATCCGCGGCACCTTGGGCCAGCGCTCGTGGAGCATCGAGAGCGCCAGGTAGTCGGGCCGGAAGTCGTGGCCCCACTGGGCGACGCAGTGCGCCTCGTCGATCGCGAAGAGCGACACCTTGCCCCGGTCGAGCAGCCGCTGCGTGCCCTCGGTGCGCAGCCGCTCGGGGGCCAGGTAGAGGAGGTCCAGCTCGTCCGCGAGGAAGGCCTGCTCGACGGACTGCCGCTCGTACGGGTCCTGCGTCGAGTTCAGGAATCCGGCTCGCACGCCGAGGGCGCGGAGCGCGTCCACCTGGTCCTGCATCAGCGCGATGAGCGGCGAGATCACGACGCCCGTGCCGTCCCTGACGAGCGCGGGGATCTGGTAGCAGAGCGACTTGCCGCCGCCGGTCGGCATCAGGACGAGCGCGTCGCCGCCGCCGACGACCTGCTCGATGATCTCCTGCTGCTCCCCGCGGAAGGAGCTGTACCCGAAGACGCGGTGGAGCACCTCCGAGGCGTCGGAGAGCTGGGCGGATTCGTCGGAAAGGACCATTCGTGAAGCCTAGCGGCCCCCGCCGACACCTCGGCGCCGTCCGCCGGAACCTGTGGACAAGGCGGAGAGCGGAGAGGCGGGCGCCGGCGGTCCCGGGTCGCGGGACCGCCGGCGCCGGCCGGTGCTAGAGCAGGTCCGCCGCCTGGGTCAGCAGCTTCTCGTAGATCTCCGGCCGGTCCTCGTCGATGACGGGGAAGCCGGTGCCGAAGTCGCCGTTGACCCAGCGCGCCCGGATGCCCGGGTTGGCGCTGTCCGTGCCGTCGTGCAGGAAGAGGTGCGGGCTGCAGTTGACCCGGCCGTCCCGTGCCGACGCGTACTGGGCCATGACCGCCGGGCGGGCGGCGCCGCTGTCGAAGGCCTCGGCGAGGGCCGCCACGTCGACCGCGCCCGTCTCCTCGGCCACGTCGAGGATCACGTGGCGCTGCGAGATGCACCGGCCCTCGGCCCAGAAGGCGCGGCGCAGCGCCCGGTCGAGCTGTTCGCTGGCGTGCCAGCTCTGGTCCTTCGCGGCGTGGACCGCCTCCAGGGCCGGCAGGGTGGTCACCGGGTAGGTCCAGTCCGGGCCCTGCCACAGCCGCCAGCCGGCCTCCGGCTCCAGGGCGCCGAGGACGGAGATCTCCGAGTCCACCCCGGGGCGGGCGTTGACCTCCCGGTTGAACAGCTCCAGGGGGAAGGCCCGCAGGTCGAACCAGACGCGCCCTTCGAGGCCGAGGCGGCGCCGGGTCTCGTGCAGGCGGTGCACGGCGACGTGAGCGAAGGAGCAGTTGAGGTCGGTGTAGACGGCGATGGTGTCGGGTGCGGCGGGCAGCCGGGGGTCGGCTGCCGTCCCCCGCTCCGTGGCCGTGCCGTCGGTGGTCGTGTCGGTCATGGTGCCTCCTCGACGCGGATCAGTCCCCACCAGCCCTCACTGACACCCCAGTGGAGGTTCCCGGTGCGGTATACGTGGTCGCCCGGGTGCTGGGCGCGGAAGCGCACCGTCCGGGTGCTTCCGGAGGCCAGGGCGCCGAGGGTCGACACGTACCAGCCGAGGCCGGTCTCCGAGGCGTCCCATACCTGGCCGTGCACGGTGAAGCCCTGGTTGCGCATCCGGTGCGAGGCGACGGCCAGGTGGACGGCCACCTGGTCGCCGGCGCGACAGGTGAGCAGCGGGGTCGGCGGCTGCGGGTCGGAAAGGACCGGGTCCAGCGGGTGCAGGGCGGCGCTGCGGTAGTTGTAGGCCTTCTGGCCGGCGTCGTCGGGGCTGTCCGAGAAGAGGTCGGTGACCGGTTGGGTCAGGTCCCCGTCGTGGTAGAGCCGCAGGCCGTCCTGGGAGACCAGGACGAGTTCCCGTACGGGCTCGGCGTCCGGCCTGCGGACCACGGCCCGCTCGCCGGTCCACCGCTCCAGGCCGGTGTCGGGGTCGTACGGGGTGGCGTCGGCCTCCTCCACCACGAGCACGCCGGCCAGGCCGCGGCGCGGGTGGGAGATCACGTCGGCGTGGGAGCGCAGCAGCACCACGCCCGGCTCGGCCGCGAACCAGCGGTACGTGCGGGAGGCGCCCGGCTTGACGGTGGTGTCGGCGTTGCGGCCGACGTGGGCGCCGTCGTCGGTGCGGACGTCGAAGTCGAGCAGGGTGGGGTGGAGGGAGACGCGGCCGGAGATCGTCCGGGCCCCGCTGTCGGCCTCGTTCATCAGCCGCGGGTCCAGCGGGCTGGCGGGCGGCGGCCCGACCAGCTCGTTGATCAGGGTGACCTCCACCCATTCACCGGCCCGGCAGCGCAGGACCAGCGGGCCTTCCTCGGGGCCGCCGTCGCCGTCGGCAGTGAAGACGAGACCGTACGGGTCGGTGCGCAGCGGGCTGTACGTGACGACCTCGGCGCGGGCGCGGACGGTGTGCCGGCGGACCCGGCGGCGCGGGGGCCTCGGCGGGGCGTCCGGGGTCCCTCCGGGCAGGGGCGGCAGGTCGGCCTGCGGACGGCCGTACAGCCGCAGCAGTCCCCAGCAGCCGAGCCACAGGTCGTTGCCCGCGCCGAACGACCACAGGTGGTCGCCGGGCCCCAGGGTGGGGGCGAGGGCGAGCTCGGCGACGTTGGAGATGCCGAGGGTCTGCTGGTTGCGCCAGGCGGTGTCCTCGCGGTCGGGCCACTCGCGCCAGCGGGCGCCCGAGAGCGTGAAGCTGTGCTGGAGGTCGTGGGAGCCCTGGAGGACGTGGACCCGGAGGTCCTCGCCGGGGTAGCCGCGGAGCAGCGGGGTCCCGGGGTCGCCGTGGACGGTGCTGGAGAACCAGTGGGCGGGGTCGCCGCCCCGCTCGGAGAGCGGTGCGCTGCGGTAGTTGACGCCCATCGAGCCCTGGTCGTCGGGGGCTCCGGGGAACGGCGGCGGGTTGATGGGGCCGCCGTGGTCGTGGTGGCCGTGCTTGACCATGGGGACGAAGTCGCCGATGGCCAGGACCATTTCGCGGTGGGCCTTGCCGTCGGCGGTCTTGATGACGGCCTGGGCGCCGCGCCGGAGTTCCTTGGTGTGATCCTCCGGCGACACCCAGACGGCGCCCTCCGGTTCGGTCATGAGAGCGCCGAACAGGCCGTGCCGCT
Organism: Streptomyces venezuelae; assembly: GCF_008642375.1. Lineage (NCBI taxonomy): Bacteria > Bacillati > Actinomycetota > Actinomycetes > Kitasatosporales > Streptomycetaceae > Streptomyces > Streptomyces venezuelae. The sequence goes on from NZ_CP029194.1 coordinate 1,221,732, forward strand.
GACGGTAGTTGGCGAGGAGGTGGTCGTGGAAGAGGACGGTGCCGAAGTCCTCGTCCACGTACCAGCGGTAAGTCCAGGAGTTGTACTGGCCGTTCGCCTCGGCTCCCTGGTCGGCGGTGGTGGTCGCCGACAGGTAGTTCCAGCCCACGGCGGAGCCGTCGGAGATGAGCGGGTCGTACTTGACGAGGTGGGTGTGGAGTCCGCACTCGGGCTGGAAGGGGAGCTTCGGGTCGAAGGCGGATTCCTTCTGGGGGCCGGTCGGCAGGGAGTTGGTCAGGGTGAGTTCGAGCACCTCCCCCTTGTTGGCCCGGATGACGAGGGGTTCGAGGCTCCTCTCGCCCTTGGCCAGCCGGCGCTTGAACTCCGCGAGGCCGCCCGCTTCCTCGATCTCCTCGGCGAGGACGTAGAAGTGGGCGTTGTGGTCGTGCCAGGTCGCGGCGTGCTCGTCGGTCGGGTCGCCGTGGTAGTGCAGGGTGCCGTTGGTGACGACCAGGTCGTAGCGGCGTACGGGCGCGTCCGGCGGGGCGATCTTGATGAAGGCCTCGCCGGGCTGCGGGTCGTCCACGAAGGCGGCCGCTTCCAGCGGGGTGGGCTCGCGGCCCATGCCCGGCGGCTGGAGCGGGGTCCGCGGCGGGCGGGGGTTCTTCTGCGGGAAGGTGGCCGCCTCGGCCAGGAAGCCCGGGAATCCGGGGCGTTCGGGCGTCGGGACCGGCGGGGCCTCCCGGTGCGGCAGCGGGACGAGCCGCTGGATCGGCCGGCCGTCGGGGTAGCCGCCGGTGCCGTCCTGGAGGGTGTCGAAGATCCGGAACATGCCCCACATGCCCATGTGGAAGTGGACGTACATGTGGCAGTGCCAGATGGAGTCGCCGACCGCGCCCTGCGTGGAGCCGAGGCCGCCGATCAGTTCGAGGGTCATGGCCTCCTGCGGGCCGATGCTGACGGAGTCGACGATCGGGGCGCTGTCGTCGTCCGGCCGCAGCCGCCACTGGTGCAGGTGGGTGTGGAAGACATGGGTGTCGCGCATGCCGCCGTGGACGAGCCGGATGACCGTGGGGTCGCCGGAGTAGCCACGCAGGACGGGCGTGGAGGGGTCGCCGAAGAGCCAGGAGCTGTGGTGCACCTCCTCGCCGAGGACCGCGTCCCGTACGGGGTCGATGCGGCCCTCGTCGAGGAGCTGCCGGTAGCGGTGCATCCGCCATTCCATGGGCTCGATGCGGTGGTTGACCGGGAGCATCGCCATGTTGGGCGGTGTCAGGTCGTCGACGGTGTCCGAGGTGCCGGGACCGGCCGCCGGGGAGCCGGTGGCGGAGGCGGTGGCGGTGGGCCGGTGGATCCCGGCCGCCGCGGCCTCGGCGGCCGGCTGGGCGCCGCCGTGGGCCGCGCCGTGTCCACCGCCGTGGCCGTGGCCGGGCATCGGCGGCGGGACCGCCGGGTTGTCGTTGCTCGGGTACTCCATCATGAAGATCACGAACTCGCGGAAGCTGCGGTCCGGCAGATGGATGTCCGCGTACAGGCCCGTCGCGAGCGGGTCTCCGGTCTCCGGGTCGGTCCAGGTGGCCTCGGGTTCCTCGACGACCACCGCGCCGACCATGCCGTGGCTCTGCGAACCCTCGCCCCGGGCGTCGGACATGTCCCCGAAGTGGAACACCCCCTCGTGCTCGCACACCCACTCGTAGACGCGGGTGCCGCCCGGCGGGACGCTGCTGTCGGGGTTGGCGCCCGCCGCGAGTCCGTCCATGGTGCGGACGTCGTACCGGACGCCCTGGAGGGTGATGCCGACGGGCCGCGCGAGCTCGTTGGTCAGCCGGACCCGAAGCCGCTCGCCCCGCCGGACCCGCAGGACCAGCGGGCGGGCGAGCGGGTTCGGTCCCGGTACGAGCTCGGGGTGCTCCAGATAGCTGGGGAAGGGCTGGGGCCAGGTGGCCGCGACCTCCCTCAGTTCCGGCGCGTCCGAGGCCAGGACGTACAGGGTGCCGTTGCGGTCGTGGTCGCCGAACTCGTTGTACGCGATGGGTACGTGGAGCGCGACGACGTCGTACGTCCGGACGGGCCTGCCGTCGCCGTGGCGCTCGGCCGGTAACACTGTGGTGCTGTTCATGATCGCTGTACTCCCCCGTGCTCGATCGGTTCCTGTTGCGGTGGATCAGTCGGCGGCGGGACCGGTGCTGTGGGCGAACCGGTCCACCACCCGGGTGCCGGAGAGGACCTGCCCCTCCCAGCTGTAGGTCTGGCCGAAGGGATTGCCGTCGCGGCCGCCCCGGCGGCTGAAGGTCAGCGCGATGCGGTCGCCGCGCCGCACCCGTACGGGCCGCTCTATCGGCAGGTAGCAGTGCTTCCAGCTGTCGGACGTGGTGCGTCCCTCGATGTCGTCCCCGGAGATGTCGAGGGCGACGGACTCCGAGAGCTGGGCGACGAAGTAGCCCTTGAAGCCGGTGAACACGCCGTCCCTCTGCGCCGTGAACGCCAGCGGTACGCGGTACGAGGTCTCCGTCCCGGCCGCCGCGGCCGGCGCCGGGTCGTAGCGCCGGATCAGCCGGGGCGAGGCGAGGTGGCCCGCGATCGGGAGGACGGTGTCGTAGTACAGCGAGAAGGGGTCCTTCGCGCCACGGGCGGCGAGCAGCGCCGCGAACGCCTCCGGGCCTCCGGCGTCCCGGGGCCCCGCGCCGCTGAGCTGCGCGTGGGCGGTCTCGGCGGTCACCGGCACCAGGAAGCTGTCCACCAGGCCGGGGAGCATCGTGCCGCCGGGCCGCAGGAAGCGCTCGCGGGCGTCGTCGAGGATCGCGGAGAAGTTCTCGTTGTCGGCGAGGTTCCCCATGATCTCGGAGATCACGATGTCGACGCGCTCGGGCAGCTCCAGGTCGAAGGAGAGGCCGGACAGCGGGACGAAGCAGTCGGCGAAGCCCGCTTCGTCGAGGCGCTCGGCCGCCGTGGCGAGCACCTTCTCGTTGAGGTCGATCCCGTACACCCGGGCCGCGCCGGCCTCCAGGGCCCAGCGGGCCAGGATGCCGGTGCCGGTGCCGAGGTCGAGGACGACGTCCCCGGGCCGTACAGCCTCGGCGATGGCGGTCCTGAAGGCCGTCATCCGGAGCTCGTCGCCGAGCATCAGCTCGTGGAACTCCTCTCCCCATTCCAGCAGTTGCTCGGAAGCGGGGAGCCAGACCTGCTCGGAGCCGTAGTAGCCGGGCCAGACGCCCGCCCGGTACACGGTCAGCGGGTCGTCGCCGGGGCCGCGGACGGCGCAGCCGGTCGCCAGATCGAAGCTGCTGTGGTGGAGCGGACAGCTGATGCGCAGGGTGCCGGGGTTCACGTAGCCGTGGACGAGGCGCCCCTTGCGGTGCGGGCAGGAGGCGTCGATCACGAACTCCTGGCCGGCGGCGCGGACGCGCAGCCGGTCGCCGGGGAGCTCCGTGAGGGACGGCGGCTCGGCGGCGGGGTCGCGGCCCGTCATGCCGCCGCCCGGCCGGCGAGTTCCCTGGCCCGCGCCACGGCGGCGTCGAACGCGTCGCCGATCAGTGCGGAGAGGAGCCGGGCCCCGGTCCACAGCCGGGCCGGGTCGAGGCCGTGCGCCGTCTCGTACTCCTTGATGGCCAGCTGCATCTCCTGCATGTGGAAGGTGTCGATGTGCAGGTGCTCGGTGTAGTAGCGGCCCTGCCGGATGCCGAGCCGCTCGCAGGCCCGCGCCTGGTGGGTGAAGGCGTCCGGGATGGACGCCTCCAGGTAGGCGAGGGCGCCGAGGAAGTACTCGACGTGCGGGGCGCGTTGGGTGAGCCAGTAGAAGACGTTCAGGAACTGGAAGGTCTCGTCTCCGGTGGTGTCGAGGAAGCCCTCGGGCTCCTGCGGCAGGCCCAGCTCGGCGAGGAGCAGCCGGTAGAGCTGGGAGTGCGCCTGCTGGAGGTTGCCGCAGCCGAACTCGTCGATCAGGACCCGCATCACGGCCATCTGGGCCTTGATGGGGAGCCGGGGGACGGCCGGGAAGAAGTTCTGCGCCTCGGTGAGCCCGTCGAGCGCGAACTCCCTCACGACGAAGGTGAATTCCTCCCGGCTGGCATGGTCGGCGAGATAGGCGCCGGACGGGCTGCCGGCCCGCTCGTCCGCCAGCAGGCCGTCGAGGAGCCGCTGCCAGGCGGCCCGGTCGGGGACCGGTTCGCCGGTGGAGTCGAGGGAGTCCACGAGCGGGACGATCCAGCCCCGCTCGATCTCCTCGACCCGGGCGAGCAGCCGGGAGTCCAGGAGGCCGCGGTTGTGGCGGAACAGCTCCCGGTGCACCGACTCCGCCTCCGGCTGCGTGCCCGCGGTCCGGGCGGCGGGGACCGCGGTGCTCGTCGCGGCGGTCACGACGGAACCTCCCCGGTGTCGACTGTCCTGTCGGTCTCCAGCACTCCGCGGCGGAACAGCTCGGTCTTGACCCAGCGGTACCAGTCGTCCTTCTCCAGGCCGTAGCGCTCACAGGCCTCGGTGAGGGCGCCCTCCGGGTCCGTCAGACGGCCGGCGAACAGGTCGGCGCACAGCGCCGGTTCGACGTTGGCGAGCGCGACCACGTACCCGTCGACCGGGCCGGATTCGAGCAGCAGGTGTTCGAGGCCGGCGAGGACGCGTGCGCCGGGGCGGGCCTCGACGAGCCGCCGGGTGAAGTCGGCACTGCCCGAGGAGTCCTTGACACCCACCACCGAGGGCAGCTCGCAGATCCTGAGCAGCGTGTCGAAGTCGGCGGCGTTTCCGGAGACTTCGGTGCCGTGGTAGACGACCACGGGCAGGCCGCTCTGCTCGGCGAGGTCCGCGAAGTGGCGGTAGATCTCGCCCTGGGTGACTCCGGCGCCGTACGGGCTGGTCGCGACCAGTCCGTGGGCGCCGAGGTCGGCCGCGACCCGGGCCCGTTCGAGGACCTGTTCCGTGGTGGGCCGCAGGACGCCCGCGAGGACGGGCAGTTCGCCGGCGTGCTTCACGGTGGCCCGGAGCATGGCCTCCCACTGGCCGTCCGTGAGCCAACGTCCTTCGCCGGTGCTGAGGTTGGGCAGCAGGGCGTCGACGTGGGGGCGGAGGGTGTCGAGCAGCCGGGCGACTCCGCTCTCCGAGACCTCGCCGGTCTCCGAGAAGGGGGTCACCAGGGCCGCGATCACTCCCTGGTTCAACTCAGGCTCCCTCGGACAGGGCGCCGGCGCCGACGGGCAGGCGCAGCGCGAGCGATTCACGGTAGAGCCGCTCCAGCGGCTCGGGGAAGGCTGGTTCCGGCTGACCGGCCGGCCAGTCGGCCACGGCGCGGACGGACAGTCCGTCGAAGGCGTCCGACCGGGGACCGACGGTATGCAGCAGTCCCTTCCGGTTGATCACCTGACCGAGCAGCAGGCGGTCGACGAAGGGGAGGTGCCGGGGTGTGTCGGCCTCGGAGAGGGCCAGGTGGACGTCCGCCGGGTCGTACCCCTCCCGGCTGATGTCCATGACCGTGTGGAGGTGGTCCATGAACGGGTAGTAGAGGTCCTGGAGTTCGCGCGAGTAGCCCCAGATCACGTCGTCGCAGCGGCCGACCTGCTCCAGGCTCATCACGACGCGCCCGTCGAGGCGCCGTACGAAGAAGGCCTTGGCGGCGACGCGCACGGTGTCGTCGGCGCTGTGCATGCCGAGGAAGAGCGCCGCGTCGATGAAGTCGTCCCGGCCGGTACCGGTGTCGTCAGCGCTCATGGCGGTCCAGCACCTCCCGAAGGCGCTTCATGGCGCCGGCGAACATCTCCGGCTCGCGCGCGAGGGCCATCCGGACGAACGGCTCGCCGCGGCCCGGCTGGCTCCAGTAGAAGAACCGCCCCGGCAGGACGTAGACGCCCACCTCCCGCAGTTCCCGCTGGAGTTCGGTCGCGGTGAGGTCGGGGTGCTGGATCCTGGCCCAGGCCACGCTGGTCTTCGCGATCGGCTCCTGGTATTCGAGGATCGTGCCCTGGAGGGCCTCCTTGACGGCCGCCCGGTTGACGTCGAGGACGTCGCGGATGGACGCGAGGTCGTCCGCCTCCGAGTTCTCCACGTACTGGGTCAGCATGTTGAGGACGAACGGCGAGACGTTCAGCAGGACGCTGGTGTGGAGGTTGTACACCTCCTCCTTGATGTCGTCGCTGGCCGTGAGCATGGCCGCCTTCGCGTCCTGCACCGGCCAGGTCTTCCCGGTGTCCTCGATGGCCAGATACCGCACCCCGGACTCCTCGAGCAGTTCGTATACGTCGAACCGCGCGAGCTCCGGGTCGTAGAGGGTGAAGGAGGCGAAGCAGAAGTCGATGATCAGCAGCTTGTTGTGGTCCTTGCAGAACCGGACGACCTCCTCGAAGCCCTTGCGCCCGGAGTGCATCAGGCTGAACCCCGTGGGGTTGTTGGGGTCGACGAGGAAGAGCGCGTCGGTGCGGACCCGGCGCTTGAGCTCGGCGTAGATCCGGTCGGGGTCGTGCAGCGCCGACTCCTCGACGGGGTACAGCGGGACGCCCATGTTCGACAGGACGTCGTGCAGGTTGTCGAAGCAGGGCTCGACGAGGGTCACGGCCATGCGCTGCTGCTTGAGGTACATCGCCACGACCATCGTGGAGATGGAGGCCGCGTAGGACAGCAGTGTCTTGTTCTTGGCGAGCGCCGTGGGCTGGCGGTGGAGGCGGAAGAACGCCTCGATGAACCGCTGCTCGTAGGTGGCCTGAAGGCCCTCTTCGGCCTCGTACCAGAGCTCGGGCAGCCGCTCGACGATCTTGTGCTGGGCGGCGGACTGGCGCTGGTGGGTGTGGGCGTCGGCCAGGTTGAACTCGGTGAGCAGGGCCTGGATCTCGTGCTGCGTCAGGTCGAGGAGTGCCTGGCTGCTCAGGGTCGTGCCGGCGTGCGCGGTCATGGTTCCTCCATGCGAAGGGCATACGGGTGAGCGCGTGCGGAAGTGCCGGCGTGACGCGTGGGCGTCACGGATTTTGCTCGTCTTTTGCTACGTGTCCCGGAGGGCCGCCGCGGCTGGCCGCGCCCCCAGGGCACACGGAAGACCGTCTCGGATCGACGGTGGGGGGACTGCCTCTACGGGCAGTGGCCGAGGCGCTCAACGTCGGCTGCGATGCAATATCGGAAACCAGTTCCAGACATGTATCTCCCCCGTAAACGGACTGCGGTCCGATTGGGGGCGACTCTGCCACATGCGGCGGCGACGGGACAAGCGATCCAGAGCAGGGCATGTCGCGGCCGTCGAGGGCCGCATCAGGGCCCCTGCCCGTAAACTGCGCAGACGCCACCCGGCCCCCCACCGGGACCCCCACGGAGCGTGAACCGAGAGGCCCCCCAGGTGCAGCACGTTTCGCCGGACAGCTGTCCCCTCGCCGCCCCCGAGGCGCCACCGGAGCGGTCGGACGCCGCACGCAACCGGCTGCGCATCCTGGCCGCGGCCCAGGCGCTCTTCGACACCCACGGGGTCGAGAGTGTGTCCATGGACCGCATCGCGGCGGAGGCGGGCGTGGGCAAGGGCACGCTCTTCCGCAGGTTCGGGAGCAAGGCGGGCCTCGCGGCCGCCCTTCTGGACACCCAGGACAGCCGGCTCCAGGAGCGCATCCTCTTCGGCCCGCCCCCGCTGGGCCCCGACGCACCGGCCGCCGACCGGATCCTGGCGTTCTTCGACGCGTACCTGGACCTCGTGGACGACAACCTGGAGCTGCTGAGGCTCTCCGAGACGGCCGCGCCGGGCGCGCGCTACCGGATAGGTTCGTACGGCTTCTGGCGCGTCCACCTGGCACTGATGCTCCGGGAGGCCTGCCCGGACCTCGACGCGGACTGCACGGCCCACCTGCTGCTCGCGCCGCTGGACTCCGACCTCCAGCACGCCCTGCGCCAGGGGCAGTTCAGCCCCGAACGCATCAGAAGCACGCTGCTCACGCTGGTGAAACGAGTCATCGCCGGCTGACACGGCCCTGCGGCCACGCGCGGGCGCGCGCAAGCGCCCCGGCGCGCAGCGGTGCGCGCCGGGTCACACCGCGCACGCCTGCGCACGCCGGGTACGCCGAAGGCGCCCCGGTGCGGGCATGTGCGCCGCACCGGGGCTCCCGTGAGAGCGGGTCAGCTCTCCCTGATCGCCTCGAACTCGAGGGACAGCTCGATCTCCTTGGAGACGAGGATGCCGCCGGATTCCAGGACCATGTTCCAGGTCAGACCCCAGTCCTCACGGTTGACCTTGCCGTGGGCGGAGAAGACCGTGCGGTCGTTGCCCCACGGGTCGCGCGCGTAGCCGAGGTAGTCCACCGCGAGTGTCACCGGACGGGTGACGTCCTTGATGGTCAGGTCCCCGACGAGCGTGCCGCGCTTGCCGTCCCACGTCACCGAGGTGGACGCGAAGGTGGCCTTCGGGTACTTCTCCACGTCGAAGAGGTCCGCGGAGCGCAGGTGCTCGTCGCGCGTGGCGTCACCGCTGTCGACGCTCGCCACGTCGATGACCGCGGTGACCTTGCTGTCCTCCGGCCGCTCACCGATGACGAGGGTGGCCTCGACTCCGGTGAAGCGCCCGCGGACCTTCGTCAGCATGAAGTGACGCCCGACGAAGCCGACCTCGGCGTGACCGGGGTCGATCTTCCACGGGCCGGCGGCGGGCAGTTCCACGCCGTCGACGGTACGGGTCGGTGCAGTGGTCATGTCCGTGCGCTCCTTCGGTCAGGCGACGGACTCGGTCGGCAGACCCGCCTCGACCCAGTCGTCCTTGCCCTCGTAGTACTCGTACACGTTGGTGTAGCCCAGCTCGACCAGACGGTCGGCCGCGATGCCCGAGTTGGGGCAGGGGCTGTTGGCGCAGTAGACGGCGATCTCGGCGTCCTTGTCCGGCAGCAGCGACGGGGCGAGCTCGTCCACCTGGTCGTGCGGCAGGTTGAGCGCTCCGGGCAGATGCTTGTCGTTGTAGTACTGCGCCGGCAGCGCCTCGAGCACCGTCACCAGGTTCTCGTCGATCTTCTTCTTGAGCTCGTCACGCGAGATCCGCTGAGCCATGGCTGTTCTCCTTCATGAGGAAATAGTCCGTGCGTCTGCACACACTCTAATAGTCCGTGCGTGCGCACACAAGCTATACTTCTCGTCATGGTCATGAGAGAAGGTGAGTACCGGGTCGAAGCGTGGCGAGCCCTGCTGCTGGCCCACAACGCCGCCGTGCGCGCCATCGAGAGCGATGTGCAGCGCAACGGCCGGATTCCGCTCACTTGGTACGACGTGCTCCTGGAGCTCCGCGGCGCCGGCGAGCAAGGCCTGCGCATGCAGGAGGTCGCCGAGCGCGTGGTGCTCAGCAGGACGCGGGTGAGCCGGCTCGTCGACGAGATGGCCCGCTCCGGCCTCGTGACCAAGGAGCCCGACGCCACGGACAAGCGCGTGACCTGGGCGGTCATCACCGACGAGGGCCGCTCCGCCCTGCGCGCGACCGCACCGGCCTATATGCGCGGCATCCGGGAGCACTTCGGCCGGTACCTCACGGACGAGGAGGCCGCCGTGATCACGACGGCGCTCCTGCGCGTGGCGCACTCGGGCGACGACATCCAGCTGGGCTGAGCCCGGGGTCCTACGGGGCCGAGCGCCGGCCCTGCTGCGACATGACGAGCCGCACGTTCCGCAGGCGCGCCTCGGTGTTCGTGTGCGCGGCCCTGGCCGCGATGCGCCCGCCCCTCGCGGCCTTCTCGGCCCCGGGGCCCGGCGGTACGGGATGGGGCTGACCGGGATACGGCTGCTGCGGGAGGTACGACCCGGGGTACTGCTGCCCGGGGTACTGCTGTCCCGGGTGCTGCTGGGGGAACGGCGCCCCCGGAGGCAGAGCCGTCGGCACGGCCGCGGGCATCGACGGGGGCACCTGCGCCGTAAGGCCCTGCACCGCCGCCTGGGCCTCCTCCACGAGGACCGTCTCCAGCGCCTGGCCGAATCCGAGCCCCACGGCGTACGCGTCGGCCTTGAACTCGGCCCGGCGGTGGAGCCAGGCGACGAGCAGCGGACCGGCCGCCACCGGAAGGACGAACCACCAGTACCCCTGCACGAACGTGAAGACGAAGAGGAACTGGACGATCATCAGGGTGAGGCAGCCCCCGCAGGCGATGCCGGCCCAGTGCTTCGTCCGGAAGAGGACGAAGAGAAGAACGACAATGGCCCGTCCGGCCGCCCGAGCCGGCAGGGCGTACCAGTCGGCCAGCATCGCCGCCCAGGTGTGACCGCCCACGTGGTGGCCGAGCTCGTGCGCGAGCACGGCACCGAGACGGGAGTTGGGCAGCCGGTCCATCGCGTGCCGGGTGACGGCGACGATGTGCCCGGCGGCGGCCGTCGCGTTCAGCTCGGTGCGCTCCTGGATCCAGAGCTCGTACGTCTCCCGGTCCACGCCCGCGCGCCGCGTCACCTGCTCCCACACCAGGTCCAGCCGCTGCTCCTCCTCGGGGGTGGGCCTGCGCATGCCGAACAGGCGCCGGGCGATGGCCGATTCGACCTTGCGGTGGAAGACCAGCGGCCCGGAGAGCAGCCAGACCACCGGCACGACCACCGCGAGGACGGGGTTGACCAGGGCGGACAGGAAGACGACGACGCCCAGACTGATGACCCCGATGGGCAGCGTCACCAGAAGGTGGGACAACGCGGCTCCGTCGATCCCCCGCTGTACGGACTTCACCATCCGGCGACCTTGGTCCAGGGCCAGGTCGTCATGGGAGGCGGCGGCCGGCGCCAGGTCTCCCCCTGACCGGGGCGCGGGCACCGCGGGCGACAAGCCCTCGACACCGTGCGGCGACGGCGCCTCGTCCCGTAAGGCGGTCCGTACGTCCGCGGGGTACGAGGGCACGGCGGCACCCGCGGGGGCGGAGGGCGGGACCGCCTCGGGATAGGCGGGGGGTGCCGAGTCGCCCGGGCAGGCGGGGGGTGCCGCATCACCCGGGTAGGCGGGCGGGGGGATCTCTCCCGGGCACGCGGGAGGAGCGTCGTTCAGTGGGGCGGACGTGGACTCACCGGGGTACGCGGGTGCGGGATCGCCCGGGTACGGGGGCGCGCCGCCGTCCAGCGGGTACTCGGGCGGGGCAGTCTCCCCTGGGTACGGGGGCGCGGCCGTCTCTGCCGGGTAGGCCGGCGGACCGGGCTCGCCCGGATACGCGGGCGCGGTCACCTCCCCGGGGGAGGCCGGAGCCATGGGATCCCCCGGGGGCGCCGGCGCAGCCGTCTCCCCCGGGTACGCCGGCGGCGTGGGCGATGCCGGGGTCTCGCCCGGGTAGGGCGGGGCTGATTCCCGCTCGCCCGGGTACGGGGGCGGGGCCTGCCCTCCCGGGTAGTGCGGTGGCGGGACCTCCTCCCCCGGGTAGTGCGGTGGCGGGACTTCCTCCCCCGGATACGGAGGCGGCGGGACTTCCTCCCCCGGGTACGGCGGTGGTGGGACGTCCTCGTGGTCGGGCATGGCGATGTGTCTCCTGACGGTTGTGCGTGACGAATCGGCGACGGCGTCGTCCGCCCGCGCGGCGGCGCCGCCGTCTCAGCCGGCGAGCAGCGCGCCGGGCAGCAGGACCAGGGCGACCGTGAACCCGGCGATGCCCACCCGCAGCCAGGCGTACTTGATCGAGACGATCCGGCTGTTCTCCAAGAGCGAGGCGACGACCGCGGCCCTCGGCGCACGGTCGGTCTCCCGCAGCGCCTCCTCCAGGACGTCCTGTCCTCGACGGGCCGCGCCACGGATGTCCGCGAAGTGGGTGAGGGGGTCGCCGGGCTGCCAGCCGACGGTCCGGTAGCGGGGTACGACGGCCATGAGCAGGGCCGTGAGCGAGACGAGGAAGCACGCGGCCCCCGCCCACCACAGCACCTGGCCGAGACCCGAGAGGTCGGTGGGGTGCCAGCCGCGCGCGGCGAGCACGCCGACGAGCGCGGCGGCGGCCATGCCCTGCGCCGCCACCAGGATGGAGCCCTTGGTGTCGGCGCGGACCGCCTCCTGCCGGAGTTCGCCCAGGAGCCGCTCGGCCGCGCCCGGCGACAGGTGCGGGGCCCGCTGATCCGCTCCGGTACCCCCTTCGGGAGCCGGCGTACTCATCGGGGCGGCTGCGGAGGCGTGCGGTAGCCGAAGACCGGCCCGTCCTCCGGCGGGGGCGGGGCCGACGCGGTCTCGGGCGCCCCGGGTACCCGGTCCTCGACGGGGGCGGCGGCCGGGGCCCCGGCCCCCTCGACCGCTGCCGCGTCGACCGCGGGCTGCGACTGTGCGGGGCCCGGGGTCAGCTTCGCCCCCAGGACCTCCTTGATGACGTTCGCCGCGAGTCGGCGGGGCTCGTCCATCTGGTGTTCCTCCAGCCCGCCCGGGCCGCCGCCGAGCGCCTGGATGGCGACCGTCAGCTGGTTCTTCATCGCCAGCAACTGGTCCTGGCGCAGGTTCTCCATCACGAGCCGGGCGTCCTCGGGGTGCCGGGCCAGCTGGAAGGCCATCGCGGCCGGGCCGCCGCGCTCCAGGTAGTAGGCGTAGTACTCGATCTTCTTGGCCTCGATCTCCTGGAGCTCCAGCTCCTGCCGCCCGCGGGCGAGGTTGCGCTCGTGGTCGAGCTCCTGCTGCTGGAAGTCGATGCGGTGCTGCTGCCGGCCCTGGACGAGCGCGCGCTCCGCGGCCAGTTCGTCCTCCCGCATGAGCAGGGCGTGCTGCGGTTCGAGTTTCTCGCGCGCGAACGCGATCTCGCGCATCTGGCGTTCCTGTTCGAGGGCCGCCTCGTCCCGGCGGATCTGGAGGCCGCAGCGGACGTCGAGTCCGGCTCGTACGCCCAGCGGCCCGGCGGCCTCGACGGCCTTGCGGGCGTGGGACTCGGCCGCCGCGCTCTCCTCCATGTCGAAGCCCCGGAGCACGGGCCGGACGGCGTCCTCGACGAGGCGCTGCACCATGGCCGGGACGTTCCGCTCGCCGCTCGCCACGAAGGCGGCCGGGTCGACGACCTGCCAGGTGCAGCTCAGGGTCACCTCGAACAGGAAGGCGTCGCGCCGGCTGGGGACGGCGAGGAGGGTGGCGGCCTCGTGCCGGCCCATGTCCACCTCGTACACGCTGGTCCAGCGCTTGGTGGCGAGTTCCGTACGGCTCGGCCGGCTCGGCGGCAGATAGGTGTCGCGGCTTCCCTGGGCCGTCGTGAACACGAGGGCGTGGTCGATGCGCGTGGCGCGCAGCGGCTTGAAGCGGGACAGCTCCTGGATCGTGACCACCGGGTCGACGAGTGCGGTGTGGCGGTTCGCGTCCTGCTGCCACTGGGGCGGCTGGCTCATCATGGTGACGTGGCTCCTTGGGACCGTTCTGGTGGCGTGCGCACGAAGCTCACGCCGGGGGTATACGGCGGTGGTGTACGGCTGTGGTGTACGGCTGTGGCTTGCACCGGTGGTGTACGCGGCGGGTGCGCGCCGGGGATCCGCGCCCGGGCACTACGCCGGGGACGGACGCCGGGCATGGGCGTCCGCGAGCGGCGGCCCGGACACCAGGACGAGGGCGCGCAACCGGAGGGCGACGGAGGGCGGGGTCGATTCGCCCGCGCTCCGCAGGTTCTCCAGAAGGTAGACGAGCCGCTTGTGGTCCTCGGTGGAGACCGCGAGCAGGGGCAGCAGCTCGGCCAGCGCGGCCTCGGCGCCCCGGTCGTCCTCGGCGGCACGGACCCATTGACGCAGGGTGTTGAGCCCGGACGCCGAGCACACGGGGTCGTTGAGGACTCCGCGCAACAGGGCGGCGAGGGCGTGCCGCAGGACCGCTCCGTCCGTGCCGGGTGTCGCATCGGCCCGGGCGAACAGGTCGAGCAGCAGGGCGCGTCCCGTGCCGGCGGGCCCGTCGGTGGGTCCGCCGGCGTGGACCGTGGCACGCAGGACGAAGTCCCTCGTCGTGCCGCGCAGTTGGGGCGGGAGCGCGCTCCACAGGCGGGCGACGGTGTCCCAGTCGTCTCGCGCTGCCGCCTCCTGTCCCGCCGCGAGCAGCAGGGCCGCGGCCGACTGGGCGAGGTCGTCGCGTTCGTTCGACCAGCCCTGGCCGGGCCCGCCTCGGCCCTCCAGGCCCCGTACGGCCTCGGTGAGCGCGGCGAGCGCCTCCTCGGGGAAGGCGTCCCCGACCAGGGCGTAGCCGCGTACGGCCGTCCAGCGGAGCCGGTGGTCGGGGGCGACGCACCACTCCGCGAGGATGCGGGAGACGTGCGGGGCGCCCAAGTGGTGGGCGAGGGCCAGGGCGTTGGCTGCCGCGAGGCGGGCGCGCAGCCGGCGGTCCGCCGCCCAGGAGCGGATGAGGAGGGCCATCGCGGACGGCAGGTCGGCCGCGGCCATGACGGCGGCGGTGGCGGCGGCGCGGGTGCGGACGACGGGCCGGGGGTCGTCGGCGAGGCGACGGAGCCACGCGACGAGCGCGGGCCGGGCGGAGGGGTGGCCCGTCCAGACCTCGCGCAGCAGGGTGATGGCGGTCAGCCGGTCCCTGAACTGCACCTTCGTCTGGAGCACCGGACCCCACTCGGTCTCCTCCGGCTCCTGGTAGCGGTCGGCGAGCGCCTGCTCGACGCGCTGGGCGCTGGAGGTGCCGAAGACGGGGATGCGGGCCGGCTCCCCGGGGTTCTCGATGCGCTGGAGGAGAGCGAAGAGGACGTCGCTCAGTTCGGCGGTGAGGGGGTAGGGCGCCTCGTCGAAGGTGGCGAGGGCGATGAGGAAGGCCTTGTCGTGCAGGCTGTGGTCCGCGCTGTCGAACCACTCCCTGACCTGGCGTTCGGCGGCGTAGTGGCCGAACGCGCCGAGCTCGGCCAAGGACACGGTGCCCCGCGCGTGGCCGGCGACGCGTTCGGCGAAGCGGGCCGTGTCGGCGACGGGCCGGTGGTGGGCGAGGACGGCCCGTACCTCGGCGAGGGCGAGGAGTTCGTCGACGCTCCGCCCTGCCAGGTCCTTGTGCCGGAGGTGTCCGGCGAGCAGGGCCGCGGGCTCGGGCGGCTCCCAGGGGACCGGGCTCAGGCTGCCGTGGACGACGGGATGGGGTCCGACGACCACGACGAGGTGGCCGCCGGTGGCGTGGAGCCGCTCGCTGAGGGCGCGGATGTGGTGCTCGCGCAGGGGGCGTTCGGCGGTGGTGGCGAAGTCGGCGACGAGGTGTCCGCAGCCTTCGCGGAGCTCTCCGGCGAGCCGGCCCGGCGGGAGCGCCGGGTCGAGGGCCCGGTAGGAGCGGGAGCCGACGGCGCGGAGCAGCATGAGGGCGGCGGCGCGGCGGCCCGTGGTGGCGGGTCCGGAGAGGATGGCGACGCGGTGTTCCCGGAGTCCGGCGAGGGCGAGGGCGAAGGGGCTGCCGGGCTGCCACGGTTCGTGGGGTAAGTCCCCGTCGTGGCCGTCACCGGCCGGGACACCCGGGGCGGCCGCACCGTCGTACGCCGCCCCCGGCTCCCCCGCGGTCACGGGGTGGACGAAGTTCCGTGCGAGCGCTTCGACTTCGGAGACGGGGATCTCTCCCGAGCGTTCCTCGGTGTCGCCGCCGAGGTGGTACTCCACCTTGCTGCCGCCGAGGATGACGTCTCCGGTGACCTGGCCGCCGCTCACGCCGTGCTGGTCGCCGCCGACGAGGGAGCCGCCGACGCGGGCGGAGTGGCCGAGCATGATGCCGGGGCTGTGCCGGTAGAGGTCACGGCGGGAGTCCCAGGCGTACTCCGTCTCGTTCTCGGTGTCCGCCGGGTCCTCGGTGGCGGTGGCCGCGTCGCCGGTCCCCTCCGCGGTGTGCGGGTCCGCCTCGGCCCGCTCGGGGTACGGCCCCTGACCGTCCGGGCCGTCCTGGTGCTCCTGGGGTGTGGTCACGACCGGCTCCCGTCGGCGGTGTCGTCCGCGGCGCGGGTGCCGCCGAGCACGACGTCTCCGGTGACCTGACCGCCGCTCACGCCGTGCTGGTCGCCGCCGACGAGGGAGCCGTGGATCACGGGCGCCCCGCCGTGGAAGTGGAAGACGGCTCCGGCGGACGGCTGCTGCGGAGCCGGAGCCGCGGGCGGAGCGGCGGCAGGAGCTGCGGCGGGGGGTTCGGCGGGAGCCTCCGCGGTCCGAGAGGTCTGAGCTGTCCGGGACGTCTGAGCGGTCCGAGAGGTCCCGGCGGGCTCGGCCGCCCCCGCGGCCTCGACACCCCGGCCCGGCGCGGCGCCCTGGTGGATCCAGGCGGACAGCACCCCGTCCTTCACGATGACGTCCGCCCGCCGGAAGAGCTCCGGTCGTACCCCTCGGTGGCCGTGCCGCACCACGCCCTCGTAGACCGGTGCGCTCACCGCGAGGACGCAGTGCTCGTCCCCGCGCTCGGCGAGCGCGGACCGCAGGACGTCCGCGTCGAGCAGCCGACAGGCCTGGTTGAGGTCGTGGCCGACGAGTCCGCCGGTCGTCCCGGCGTGCGGGTCGTGGGCGACCTCGCCGGCGGCGAGGACGATCCTCATCCGCATCTGGGCGCTCTCCGAGGCCAGCAGGTTGTGCTCGTGCAGGAGTTCGGGGGTCGTGGTCAGCAGCGACCGCAGGATCACGGTCTTCGCCACGTCCCCGCTGAGCAGCACGATCAGACCGTCCCCCCGGTCCTCGCGGTACTGCTGGGTGGCCTCGACGCCGGCGGCTTCGAGCGTCTGGTCCACGATCTTGTTGAAGGTGCGCCGCAGGACGGCCTGCACCACGTCGTCGCGACGGCTGAACCGCTCGACGTCGATCAGCAGGATGGTCCGGTTGACAGGCTCGCGCATGGCCGCCTTCCGCTCGTTGCTCGGCCCGCTCGGGGCCTTCTGGACATCAAGAAGATGTCAGGGGAGGGGGGTTCGAGGCGACGGAACCTAGCACAATCGCCATGTGACCGTGTACACAGAACGGATCTCGCGCCGGCCGGTCCGTCGGCTCCGGTCAGCCGTTCCCCGAACGCGCCATCTGCCGCAGTGCGTCCGGCCGTACGACGACGATCCCGCGCCGTCCGGTCCGCACGATGCCCCGCTCCCGTAACTGCTTGAGCAGGCGCGCGACCGCCTCGCGCGAGGCCCCGACCGAGCCCGCGAGCTCACTCTGGCTGAGCCCTGCGGTGAGCTGGACGCCGTCCTCCGACTCCTCGCCGTGGGTGCGGATCAGTTCGAGGAGGAGCAGGGCGAGCCGCTCCTGCACGGCGAGCGAGGCGAACTGCACGCGCCGCCGGTCGCTGTCGCGCGTGCGGTCGGCGGTCAGCGCGAGCAACTTACGGGCGATGGAGGGCCGTTCGTCGAGCATGGCGCCGAACCGCTCGGCATCGACGGCGAGTGCCTCGACGGCTTCGAGCGCGGTGACGGTCGCGCCGCGCGGCCGGCCGCTGAGGAGGGCCTGTTCGCCGACGATGTCGCCGGGCCCCCGGAGCGCGAGGAGCGCCTCGTATCCGTTGGGCGCGGCCGAGGTCACCTTGGCCCACCCCGAGAGGATCACGAGGACGTGGGTCGAGGGCTCGTGCTCGCGGAGCAGCACCTGCCGTGCGGGGAAGGCGAGATGGCCGCCGCAGCGGAAGAGCGCGTGCCGGTCCTCGGTGTCCAGGCGTGCCACGAAGGGGACTTGGTCCTCGAACTGCGTCAACTGTCTCTCCCGGCTGCCTCTTCGGGCCGTACACGGCCCGGACGATCAGCCGGGAGGTTAGCGCATCACCGCCCAGGCGGGACCGCGTCAGGTCGAGGGTTCGATTCCCCAGGCGGCGGCCCGGGCCGCGGCGGCCGCGCGGTTGGGGAGATCCAGTTTGGCGAGGATGTGCTCGATGTGGGTGCCCACGGTGCGCGGGGTGATGAACAGGCGTTCGGCGATCTCCCGGTTGGTGCGGCCCGCGGTCAGCTCGGCGAGCACCTGGAGCTCCCGGGGGGAGAGCCCGCCCGACCGCGGGCGGTCGCGGGCGTCGACGGCGGCGGCGAGGGCCTCGGTGAGCAGGGTGACCACGGCGCGCGCCGGATCGGGCGTGCGCCGTGGTCCACGGGTGCTGACGTTGAGCATGCCGACGTACCGGCCGTCGGCGGCGAAGAGGCACTGGGCCACGCCGTCCTCGATCCCCAGGGGGCTCAGCACCTCCTGGAAGCCCGGCGACACGTCGAGGAGCTGCCGGGGCACGTCCCTGAGCCAGAGCCCGCCCCGGTCCGGGCCGCGGAGCACGGGGAACACCGGGTCGCGGTGGAGGCGGGTCTCGATGTAGACCGTGGCGTCGTCCGGGTAGCTCCCGGCCAGGGTGGTGTGGCGCCGGCGCAGGGGGTCCCACCGGGCCAGGGAGGCGTGGTCGTACTCCATCACCTCGGACAGGGCCGCCAGGACCGTGTCGACGCCGGTCGCGCCGCTGGTGGCGCTCCTCGCGGCCTCACGGACGTGGACGGCCGCGTCCAGGATGTCCGCCGTGGTCCGTTCCGCTGCCATCCCTCCAGGATGATCATCCGCCCGGAATACGTCAATCGCGCAGGGTGTCGTGCACGACACGTCCGTCGACGACGGTGAGGACGACGGGCATCCCGGGGATGTCGTGCGGGTCGGCGGTGAGCAGGTCCCCGTCGAGCACGCAGAGGTCGGCGGCCTTGCCCGGCTCCAGGGAGCCCTTCCAGTCGTCGGCGAAGTCCTGCCAGGCGGCGTCGATCGTGTACGTACGGATCGCCTCGGCCAGTCCGATGCGCTGCTCGGGGCCGCTGACCCGGCCGGTGGCCTTCGACTCGCGCAGCATCATGGTGGCGACGCCCTGGCGCCAGTCCGGGTGGGTGACGGGGGCGTCGGAGCCGCTCGCGACGCGCACGCCGGCGTCGAGGGCGTCTCGGTAGGGCCACGCGTAGGCGGCGCGTCCGGTGCCGACGAACTCCTCCTCCATGTCGGCGACGGTCCACTTGATGGTGGGGTTCATGTTGACGCCGAAGCCGTGCGCGGCGAGCACCTTCATGCTGTGGGCGGTGAGGAAGTCGCCGTGGATGGCGTAGTGGCGGGCATCGGGCCTCGGGTGCTCGGCCACGGCCGCGGCGAAGGCCTCCACGACGGTGTCGCCGGCCCGGTCGCCGGTGACGTGGACGCCGAGCTGGTGTCCGGCGGCGTGGGCGTACCGGATCATGGCGCCGATCTCGGCGATCCGCTCGGCGTCGGTCTCGCCGCCGACGCAGAGGGAGCCGCAGCCGCCGCCGACGTACGGCTCGTGCATCCAGGCCGTCCTGTTGGGGACGATGCCGTCGCCGAAGATCTTGACGCCGTGGATCGTGAGGCGGCGCGGATCGGCCTCGCCGGAGGCTTCGGGGCCCGCGAGGCCGCCGGGACCGCCGAGGGCGTCGAGGCCTCGCGCGAACTCCTCCGCCGTGCTCGCCATGCCGGTGGGCAGGAGCAGGACGCCGACGCGGGCGGTCAGTTCGCCGTCTGCGAGCAGTCGGCGGTAGACGTCGAGGGTCTCCCCGCCGAGTGCGCCCCGCATGATGCCGTCGCCGCCGGGGCCGAGCCCGGGCTCGGTGTAGCTGGTCACGCCGAGCCGGGCGAGCGTGGCGAGGGTCGACCTGATCGCGTCGGTCCGCTCCTGGCGGCTGAGCGGCGGCAGCGCGTTCTGGACGAGGGCCTGGGCGCCCTCGTGGAGCAGCCCGGTCGGCTCCCCCGCCTCGTCCACGACGATGGCCCCGCCGGGCGGTGCGACGGTGTCCCGGTCGATCCCGATGAGGTCCAGCGCCTTGGAGTTGACCCAGGTGGCGTGCCCGGAGAAGGAGTACAGGACGACGGGGTGGTCCGGGCTGACGGCGTCGAGGTCGTGGAGCGAGGGCTGCCGCGAGGGGTCGGTGACGCACTCGTCGAGATAGCCGGTGTCCCAGCCGTGCCCGGTGATCCACTGCCCGTCCGGGACCCGTCCGACGGCCTCGCGGACGACCTCGGCCACATCCACGAGGGAGGACACGGCGGGGTGGGCGACGTCGAGGGAGAGCGGCGGGCTCGCCATGCCGAAGGCGCATCCGTGCAGGTGGGAGTCGTTGATCCCGGGAAGGAGCGTCGCCCCCCGCAGGTCGACGACGCGGGTGGCGGGCCCGATGAACGGCGCCATGTCGTCCCGTCCGCCGACGGCGCTGATGATCCCGCCGGTCACCGCCAGGGCCGAGGCGACGGAGAACTCCGCGTCGACCGTGACCACCCGTCCACCGACAAACACCAGATCCGCGTACGTGTCCACAGAAGTTCCTTTCCCACCCGGGCGCGCACCTGGGCGGCCCGTAAACGATCTCCCGAGGACTATGGCCGCGACCCGGTGACCGGCACATCGGTCATCTCACCGATACGCCGGCGTCGCGGCGCACCGGCCGGCACCCGTCGCATCACCGGCCGGCAGGGTTTCGTCCTGATCCGGGGCCGGTACCGCGCGACCGGTGACGAGCCGGCGGGAGGCGCCCTTCCACCGTCTTCCTCGCGCCGTACGGAGACCCGGCCGACCCCGCCCAGGGCCCCCGCGTCCGCGTCACCTGCGCCGCGGAGGGGCTCCGCTGAGTCGACCCGGTCCGCCCCCGAATCGACCGGGCCGACGGGGCCGACGGGGCCGACGGGGCCGACGGGCTCAGAGTGCTCCGACGATGTCCTCGACGCGGGCCTTCGCGTCGCCGAAGAGCATCGAGGTGTTCTCCTTGAAGAACAGCGGGTTCTGGACGCCCGCGTAACCCGAGGCCATCGACCGCTTGAAGACGATGACCTTGCCGGCCTCCCAGACCGTGAGCACCGGCATGCCGGCGAGCGGGCTGGACGGGTCCTCCGCCCCGGCCGGGTTGACCGTGTCGTTGGCTCCGATCACGAGGACGACGTCTGTCTCGGCGAAGTCGTCGTTGATCTCGTCCATCTCCAGGACGATGTCGTACGGCACCTTGGCCTCGGCGAGGAGGACGTTCATGTGGCCGGGCAGGCGGCCGGCGACCGGGTGGATGCCGAAACGTACGTCGACGCCCTTCGCGCGCAGCTTCGAGGTGAGTTCGGCGACCGGGTACTGCGCCTGGGCGACGGCCATGCCGTACCCGGGCGTGATGACCACGGTGCGGGCGGACCCGAGCAGCTCGGCGGCGGTCTCGGCGGTGATCTCCGTGTGCTCGCCGTAGTCGACGTCCGAGCCCGACGGCGCCTCGATACCGAAGCCGCCGGCGATGACGGAGAGGAAGGAGCGGTTCATCGCCTTGCACATGATGTAGCTCAGGTAGGCACCGGAGGAGCCGACCAGCGCGCCGGTGATGATCAGCAGGTCGTTGCCGAGGAGGAAGCCCGAGGCGGCCGCGGCCCAGCCGGAGTAGCTGTTGAGCATGGAGACGACGACCGGCATGTCGCCGCCGCCGATCGAGGCCACGAGGTGCCAGCCGAGCGCCAGCGCCACGACGGTCACGGTGATCAGCAGCCACAGCTCCGGCGTGATCACGAACCACACCGTCAGGGCGACGAACAGGCCCAGCGCACCGAGGTTCAGGACGTTCTTGCCCGGCAGCATCAGCGGCTTGGAGCTGATCTTCGCGGCGAGCTTCAGGTACGCCACGATGGAACCGGTGAAGGTCACGGCGCCGATGAACAGTCCGATGAACACCTCGGCGTGGTGGATGCCCAGGGTGCCGAGCGCGTCCAGGGCCCGGGCCTCGTGGCCGTCCGGGTGGTTCTCGACCTCCAGGAAGCCGTTCCAGCTGACCAGGACGGCCGCGAGACCGACGAAGGAGTGCAGCAGCGCGATCAGTTCGGGCATGCCGGTCATCTCGACGCCGCGGGCCCGCTGGAGGCCGATCAGCGCGCCGATCAGCATCGCGACGCCCATCAGGGCGAGGCCGGCGGTGCTGACGTCGCCGTCGACCGCGAGCACGACCGTCGCGACGAGCGCGACGCCCATGCCGAGCATGCCGAAGGCGTTGCCGAGGCGTGCCGTCTCGTGCTTGGAGAGTCCCGCCAGCGCCAGGATGAACAGCAGCGCGGCGACAAGGTAGGCCGCCTGAGCGGCGATGGTCGCAGACATGTCAGCTCCGGTTGAACATCGCGAGCATGCGACGCGTCACCGCGAAGCCGCCGAAGACATTGATACTGGCCAGCAGGATCGCCACGGCCGACAGGACCGTGACCGCCGCGCTTCCGTGCCCGATCTGGAGCAGCGCGCCGACGACGATGATCCCGGAGATCGCGTTCGTCACCGACATCAGCGGTGTGTGCAGCGCGTGGTGCACATAGCCGATCACGTAGTAGCCGATGACGATCGCGAGGACGAAGACCGTCACATGCGGCAGCAGCGCCGCCGGCGCGAACCCTGCGGCGAGGAACAGCGCCAGGGCGGCGACGGCCACGCCGCCGAACTTCTGCTTCGCCGTCATGGGCGGCTTCTTCGGCGCCGGCTCGCGCACGGCCGTCGCGGGTACGGTGGCCGGGGCGGCCGAGACCTGGACCGGCGGGGGCGGCCAGGCCGACTCGCCCTTGCGCACGACGGTGATCGAGCGCTGCACCGGGTCGTCCCAGTCGAGGACGAGGCGGGCGTCCTTGTCCGGTGTCATCAGCTTCAGCAGGTTGACCAGGTTCGTGCCGTACATCTGCGAGGCCTGCGCGGGCAGCCGGCCCGCGAGGTCGGTGTAGCCGATGATCGTCACGCCGTTCTCCGTGACGGTCTTCTCGCCCTTCACCGTGCCCACGACGTTGCCGCCGTTCGCGGCCGCCATGTCGACGATCACCGAGCCCGGTTTCATGCTCGCCACCATCTCCGCGGTGACCAGCGTCGGCGCGGGGCGGCCCGGGATCAGGGCGGTGGTGATGACGATGTCGACCTCGCGGCACTGCGCGGCGTACAGCTCCACCTCGCGCGCCTTGTAGTCGTCGCCCATCTCCTTGGCGTAGCCGGTCTTCGATACCTCGACCTCGGCGGACTCGATCGACAGGTACTCACCGCCCAGCGAGCGGACCTGGTCGGCGACCTCGGGCCGCGGGTCGGTCGCCCGCACGATGGCGCCGAGCGAGCCCGCCGCGCCGATCGCCGCGAGACCGGCGACGCCGGCGCCCGCGACGAGCACCCTCGCCGGGGGCACCTTGCCCGCCGCCGTCACCTGGCCGGTGAAGAACCGCCCGAACTCGTGCGCCGCCTCGACGACGGCCCGGTATCCGGCGATGTTCGCCATGGACGACAGGACGTCCATCGACTGCGCCCGGCTGATACGGGGCACGGCGTCCATCGACAGCACGGTGAAGGGCCGCCGGCCCAGCTCCTCGACCATCGCGGGGTCGAAGGCCGGCGCGAAGAGGGCGATCACCGTCGCCTCCGGCCGCACCCGGTCGAGCTGGGCCGGGGCCGGGGCGTTGACCCCCAGCACCACGTCCTCGGCCGCCGCGTCGCCGATGGTCGCACCGGCGGCCTCGTAGGCGCTGTCGGTGAAGCCGGCCGCGACGCCCGCGCCCGGGTCGACGACCACGTCGTACCCCAGTTTGCGGATCTGTTCGATCGTGGCCGGCGTCGCCGACACCCGATTCTCACCTGCCCGCGCTTCCTTGAGGACTCCGACAATCACGAGCGTTCTCCGTTCGCTGCTGTTCAGACGAGAAGCGGGGGACTCATTCCACCGTGTTCCTGAATTATTCCGCCTCGAACACGCACGTGGCTTGAGCCCACGGTTCCCTGCCGAACGGGCAGCAGCCCTCGCCCTCGCGGAGAGGACACGATGACGGCGGCGGGTGGGCGTCCCCGGGGAAGGCCGTTCCCGGGGGTTCCGTCAGAACGCGAAGACCGCGCCCGCCGCCGTGCGGGCCCGCAGTTCGCACGGGTTGCCGTAGGTCGCCGACCAGCTCACGCGCCGGCCCTGCCAGACCCCGTCACCGGTGACCGTGACCGGGTTCCACTCACGCGTACAGGAGCGGCCTTCCCGTAAGTCCGTCAGGTGCGCGAAGTCACCGTCCGCGGCCGCCAGTTCCGCACAGGCCGCCTCCGGCGCGGGGTGACTGCCGGAGGAGGTCGGGGCGCAGGTCAGGGTGACCGCGCGGACGACGGTGTCGGACGACGTGTCCGCGCCCTCGCCGATGGTCAGCACGAGCGCCGACGGAGCGTAGAGGCTCTCGGGCGCCGCCGTGGCGGTGCCGGTGAAGGCGGCTCCGACGAGTGCGAGACCGGTCGCGGTGGCGAACGCGGTGGCGCCGAGAGTACGGAAGTAGCGCACGGGGGTGTCCCTTCGCGGGTGACGGGGGTGATGCGAGCCGATCGGCTGCGCACCGGAGTCTTGTCGACGCGGAGGGTGATCGCACACGCGGTCGCACCTTTCCGGCCGTGGCCCCCGACAGGCCCCTACCGACTGGTCGTTCGGGCAGTTGGGAGGCGGTGCCGCGACACTTCACCCCGCCCCCTTGGACCCGGACGTCACAGGCGGTCCAAGCTCGAACGATCCGCTGACCTGCGCCGTCACGGAAAGACGTTCGAGATTGGACCGCCCGTACCCACTCATGATCGTCCGGAACCCAAGGCCCCGGTACGGTCCGGCCCGGCCCCCCGGCCCCGGCCCCGGCCGGACAGAAACGGGTCAGTGCTCGCAGAGGGAGAATTCCCGCTCGTAGAGCTGCTCGTTGTGTTCGTCGACGAAGAACTTGCGCTCCTGCATGAGCTGTTCGCGGAAGTCCTTGGCCTGCTCGAACGTCATGGTCGAGGTGTCGGCCCACGGCTGCTGCGGCGGCACGTCGGATGTCGAGACGATCTTCTCCGACGGGTCGACCAGGAAGAACGCGAGGATCTTGCGGTGCCCCGAACGGGTGGGGTCCACGAGGCGGAACGAGCCGACGCGGTGCTGCAGGACGTTCGGGAACGCCAGGCAGCGTCCCGCCGGTGTCGACGCCGAGCCGAGCATCTGGTTCAGCGCGTCCTCGTCCTCCAGGCCGTAGACCTCACGCAGACCGTTGTCGTCGTTCTGCTCGTAGTCCGGGTCGTCGAGCGCCGCCCGGAAGCTCAGCCGGCTCTCGGTGATGTTCTCGCTGTCCCAGTAGTAGATGCCGGTCGACACGATCCGCTCGTTCAGCATCCCCTCGACGTGCCAGGAACCGCCCGCGTACTCGGGCTTGTCCGGGGTGAGATGGATGGTCGCGAGCTTGACGATGACCTGCAGCCCGCGGCCGCGCAGATCGACCCGGGCGGATGCGTCGGGCGACTCGGGCGGGGTGAAGACCGGGGCGTCCGGAACGACCGGACGGCGGTTCTCCCACCATTCGTCCTGGGCCTCTCCCCAGAGATGAACGGCCTCCATGAAGGCCCCTTCGTCGCTGAAGGAGGACTTCTCCGGATACTTCGGCTCCGAGTCGTACCACCCGTAGGGATCGGCCTTGATCCGCAGGGGCCGCGGATGGCGCAGATCGGTGAGTACGTTCTCCAGCAGCGGGCGCATGCGCGCGAACAAGTCCGGGAGGACGGCGGCCAGTTCGTGATGGTTCTCGGGGTGGACGTTGTTGACGTACGAACGGAAGGCGACCTCGCCGTCGTCACTGACGTCGACGTCCGTCGGCAGCCACTGGAACTTCTCCGAGAACTCGTACTTCGCGTACCGGTCCGCCTGGTTGCTCCAAGCCCGCTCGGGCCCGCCGCTCACCTCTCTCACCAGGCAGAACAGCGACGGATGCACCAGATCCAGCACCTGACCGCCGGATCCGGGATGCCAGTCCCGCTCCGCTTCGGGGACCTCTTCCAGAACCCGGACCGCCTCGCTCAGCCGGGACGTGAGCTTGTCGTCGACCAGGGAGTCCGACTGCCACACCCCGTCGACGGCGGACACCTCGACACCCGTGTCGCCGTCCCGCAGCGCGGCATAGTGCACGAGTTCGGCGAGCACATAGCGAACCTGCGCCTCGGTGAGGCCCTGGGCGACCGCTTCCGCCGTCCATCTGGCGGCGATGTCGGCATCGTTCATCTTCTCGAACCACCCCGGCTTCGCCCGGATGTGCGCGCTGCACTGCATCATCTGAAGCTCCCGCAGCGTTCGAGGTGTCGCGAACGCTGTACGGGAGGTGTGGAAGGGCAGCGGGAAAGCAGACAGGCCGGTCAATTCTCGTGGTCCCTACAGTCGGTGTGCGGTGGCCGGAAGAATAGCCCAGCGGTCTGACACCGCAGCCGTGCTGCCCTTCCGCCGGTTCGCCCCCCCCTGGCGTCTGCCACTGCCCCGGCTCTACCGCTTCACGCGGCTGCGGACCGCGAGCACCGTGAGGCCGATCAAAGCGGGTTCGAGGATGCGGGAGCTCATCTCGATGTACGTTCCGGCGGTGGTCAGGTCCTGGCCGGAGGAGCGGAACACGACGGAATTGATGACCACCCTCAGGGCCTTCTCGAACCGCTCGTCCGACAGGCGCCGGCGGTACGGGCCTTCCGGATTGACGGGCTCCGCCTTGTCCGCGGTCAGGGTGATGCTGGTGCCGGTGACCTGCCCGGTGCTCCGCGGTTTGGGGTCGTTCTTCGGTACGCCCCACACCATCATCGCCAGTACGGTCGCGGTCATGGCCAGCAGCAGCCAGCAGACGGCGCGAGTCGCCCGCAGGCCGTATCCGGAGGCCGCCCAGTACAGCAGCAGGAGGGCCCGTTCGCCCCAGGGCGATCGGCGGTCGTGGCGCCGCATCTCCATCTCGCCGTAGTAGAAGTCGGCCGCTCCGGGCTCGTTCTTCCCGTCCTCGAGGGCCTTGCGCAGCTGACGGTAGACCGGTGCCAGGGCCGCGGGTTCGCGTACGTCGGTGCCCGCGGGTGCCGACGTCCAGCCGCCCGTGTACCGCTCGGCGGCGCGCCAGTGGTGTTCCTCGATCAGGGTCCTGCGGCGGGTCCAGTGCACGGGCAGCCATCGACGGAGGCGTACTCCCGGGGGCGCTTCGGGGAGGGGGCAATGCCCTTCCAGTCTCAGCTGGTCGAGGTGCACGGTCTCCACGAACAGGCAGTCGGTCAGGTCGACGTCCGCGAGCAGCAGGTGTGCGGCGTCGGCCCCCCGGAGGGAGGTGACGCGCACCCGGGAGGCGGTGAGACCGGTCTCGTCCGGCTGTGTGCCGTCGTCCGTGACGAACGGCCGGGAACGGCCCGCGACGCTCACCGGGAACTCCAGGACGGCGTCCTCGAGGTCCACGTCGGCATGACGGAGCCGGAGCGCCGCCGTGGATGCCCATCGTGTCCGGCGGCAGCGCAGATGCTTCGTCGCCGCCTCGATCGTCACCGCGGACTGGAAGACGGCCTCGGACAGGTCGAGCAGTCCCGGGAAGACCAGAGGTCCCAGTTGCGCCGTGCGCAGGAAGGTCGCCTTCCGGAAGACGACGTCACCCAGTATCTCCGTCCGGTGGAACTCCGCGTCTCCCCCGATCGTCACGTCGCGGAACCCCGCACCGAGCTCGAAGTGCGCGTCGTTGAAGGAGACGTCCTGCCCCAGCCTGGCCCCGCCGAAGTCGGCGGTGTCCTGGAACACCGCCCCGTCGAACCACGCCTTCCGGGCGATGCCCGCCTTCGCGAACGAGACCTCGCGGTGGAACACCGTCCCGTCGAACCAGCCTTCGCCCGCGACGTCCACCCCGGTGAACCCGGCCAATTCCTGGAATGCGACGCCGGTGAACTCGGCGTTCCCGCCGGTGGTCAGCCCGTCGAAGACCGCGCGGCCGCCGACCTCCGCCACCTGGAAATGCAGGGCGGCACCGAGGGTGGCCCGGCGGAACCAGACTCCGGCACGCATGTCCGATCCTTCGAACCGGAAGTCTTCCGCGACCACCGTCTCCCCGAAGCGGGCGTCCGCCCCGAAGCGGGTCGCACGGAAGCAGACGCCGCCGTCGAAGCGCGCTCCTCCGAAGGACGCCTCATCGGCGAAGTCGACCTGGTCGAACAGCACGTCCCCGCTGAACTGCGCCTCGTCGAAATCGGCACGACCCACGAGGTGCCGGCCGCTCGCCGGGTCCCGAAGGGCGGCGAGGAGTTCGTCCAGAAGGGCCTGCGTGAAGGGCGTGCCCCGGTGGTCCAGGTCCGCGCCGGGGGACAGCGCGGCGTGGTGCGCTGCGCGCTGGGCGGCGTCGAGGTGCGCCAGGCACGCCGTGTGGGGTTCGGTCCTGCGTCCGCGGCACCGGCCCGTGGCGTCGAGGTGGTCGCACTGCGGCCAGTCGGGCCCCTCGGTCGCCGCGGCATTCGACGGCATGGCAATCGACGGCGTGACGTTCGGAGCCGTGGCGATCGGAGCCGTGGCGATCGACGGCGTGGCGTCGGGTGGCGTGGCGATGTCTGCGCTCCTTCGGCTGCGGGTGGCGACTCAGCGGGCGAAGAGGGTCACGACTTTGCGGTCGGCCCGGTGCGGTCCGTCCGCCATGGCCTGCACCACCCATTTCCCCGGGCCGGCTTCCAGTTCCGCCCGGAACAGGTCCGACCCGGTCGCGGTGAAGACGACCGGCTGCTTGCCCGGCCGCCCGACGCGCCACCACTCCGCGCGCACGTTCCGCTCCTGGAGGCCGGTGCCCACGACGGAGACCTTGAACGGTTCGCCGGCGAGTGCCGTGTCGGGGGCGAAGAGGGAGATCTGTTCGTCTCCGGCGAGCATGCCGCCCGGCGGATCGCCTTTCCGGATGGCGGTGAGGATCTCCCCGACAGCGGCGGCGCTCGCCAGGTCGGCGTGCCGGCACTCGATCCAGCGCATGGCCGTCTCGTCCTGGAGGGCCCAGTCCGCGACGGCCGAATCCTCGGGAACGGTTCCGTCGCCGGGCGCGACGAGGGTGTCATCGGGCCGTGTGACCAACCGTGCTCCGTCGGAGGAGAGTTGCACGGTCCGTACGGTGGGGAACGCCCGGCTGCCCACCACATGGACCTCGTAGGGGAGGCGGCCGTCGGTGTCGGTGTGGCGATGCGCCTCGCGCGCCTCCCGGAAGTGCCGGTCCAGGGACAGGGCGTCCTCGACCAGGGCGGTGGGCAGATCGGGAACGGGATACCGCCGGTCGTCGACGGTGCGGGACCGGCTCTTCCCTTCGACGCGCACCGCTTCGTAGACCGGCAGGAGCTGGGCCACCGACGGCAGCGTGAGGGCGAGGTCGCGCAAGGCCTCGTTCAGCGGTCCGGCAGTCCCGCCCGGAGCCTCGTCGTCCCCGACCGCGTGGCCGGTCAGGAGCCGGACGGCCTGCGCCAGGCCCCGCTGGGGCGTCCCCAGCGTGACCAGTGCGCGGGTGGTCTCCCGCCCGCCCGCGCACTCCAGGTAGTGGCGTCCGATCAGCCCTCCCGTGGAGTGGCAGACGAGCAGGACCTTCGGGTCGTCCGGGCGGTCCGGGTAGTACCGGTCGACCTGCTCGCACCATCGGGCGAGCTCCCGCTGGACCCGTGTCCTCAGCAGCCCGGCGACGAGGCGGTGGGACAGGCGCCAGTCGTACGGGAAGGGGACGTACTGGTCCTCGACGGGATCGCCGAGCGCGGCGCGCAGGTCCGGATACCCCATGCAGGAGAGGAGCCCGGGCATCGCGTCCGGTACGGTCAGCAGCTCGTCCGCCGCCAGCCGGAACCGCTCGTCGGGCAGCGCGTCGCCGAGGCCCGCGGGGAGGGCCAGTTCGGCCAGGGCCGGCGCGGAAGTTCCGGGACCGAGCAGGGCGTCACCTCCCTCGCCCCAGACGTCCCTGCCGTCCCTGCGCAGCCTGGTGCCGAGAAAGCCCGGTACGAAAACCACGAGGTCGTGCTCCAACGTGTCCTCCTCGATCCTGTGTGCGGTACGGGTGCGGTGCGGGTGCGGTGGTCTAGCCGGGCAACAGGGGGCCGGGCAGCCGGATCAGATCGCAGCGGTCCCTGCCCTGGAGCGCGACGACCAGGCCCGTGGCATCCAGGGCGGCGTCCACCGCGTGCACCGTGTATCCCCGCCACGGGACGGTCTGCCCGTGCAGCCACCTCCGGGTCGTCACGTCCCAGACCCGCAGGGCCGTCCGTTCGTCGCACACCAGCAGGACGGGGCGCTCCGGAGGCCCGGCGAAGGCCAGCGCCGTCACCTTGGAGACCTCGCCCGGCAGCCGCAGGGGGGCCAGCCCGAATCCGGCCGAGCAGTCCTTCACGTAGACGCCGCCGTCCGCCCAGGCCAGGACGGGGAACGACTCCTCGTCCTCGGGGTCGTACCGCTCCCCCAGCGTCAGATGGGCCTCGCGCATGGACGTGAGGGGATGCTCCGTCGCACGGCGCTCGTCGCCGTCCCTCCACAGCCGCAGGCCGTCGCTGAGGTCGGTGGCCAGCCAGTACGTCCCGTCCCGCATGACTCCGGCGTCGACGCCGACGCACTGCAGCCCCACCCACGCCGGTTTCCCGTCGCTCCAGCCGCCGGAGCCGTCCGCCGGCATCTGGGCGTGGACGACGCTCCCTCCGTCCGGGACACAGAGCCGGATCCTGGCCGACGAGGGGTCGACGACGAGCCCGAGGGACCGCACCTGCTCCCCGGTGTCCCCTCCGAGCCGGAGGTCGTACCGGGCCTCGACGGACAGGTCCACCTCGGACAGCCGCCACATCCGCACGGTGCGCTCCGCGGCGGCGACGACCGCCCACCCGCCCTCGGTATGCACCGCCGCCACGGCCGTCACGAGCTTCTGGTGGGTGAGCGTGGTGACGGGGGCGACGGCCGGGGCGCCCGGGACCGGACGGGACACCAGGACGCGGTCGCCCCAGGTGCGGCACAGGAGCGGTGGCCCGTGCGGCGCCTCGGCCAGCACGACCGCCGGTCTCTGGTTGCTCGCGCGCCGCCGGGTCCCGTGGCCGGTGTCCAGCGCCGAGGCCACGTCGAGCATGCGGATGTCGGGGCCGTCGGCGACGGCGAGAAGCCCCCGGCCGTGGGGCTCGAAGGCCATGGCTCCGTCGCGGGGCGCGGCCAGCTGGAAGGCGGCTTCCCGCCGCGTCCCGCCGACGGCCCAGACGCGGACGGTCACCTCCTCGTAGCCGGCGATGAGGAGGTCGTCGTCATGGCGCCCGAAGGCGAGCCCCCGGGCAGGGGATTCGAGTTCCCGGACGAGCCGTACCGTGGGTGGCGCGAGGGGCGCCGCCGGGTCCGTCTCGCAGCGCCAGACCCGTATGCGCCGTCCGTCGGCGACCGCGATCCAGCCGCGCCGCGCCTCGCCGTGAGTCCGTTCTGCCGACGGTCCGTGTCCTGCCCCGGAGGGCAACGGCTCGGCGAACGCCGTGGCGGCCCGGGCGGGGGCGTCGAGTGTCCCGAGATCCGTCGGTGTCCGAAGGAGCCTGTCGGCCCCCGTGGCGGCCGGCTGCACCTCGAACAGCTCGGCGCCGCTTCCGGCGGCCAGGACGAACAGCCGGGAGCCCATGGGCAGGGCGGCGAGCCGGTCGACGTCCAGGTGGCGGATGTCCGTCAGGGGACTGCCGTGCCGGGGCAGGTCGCTCTTCCAGGACCACATCCACATCCGCCGCCCGTCCGCCGCGAGGACGACGGTCTCCGAAGCGCGCTCGCCGGCGGCCAGGGCTCCCACCGCGCCGCCCCAGCGGTAGACGTGGTCGGGCAGCCGGGATCCGGAGCTCCAGAAGTAGACGGCCCCGGCGTCCCGGGCGACGGTCGTCCGGTGCTGTCCCGTCCCCACCTCCCGGGCCTCGGTCAGGGCGCTCTCCCGTTCGCCCGACGGTCCCCGGGCACGGCGGGTCATCAGCCGGGCGCCCGTCTCCGGGTGCAGGACCAGGAGTTCCCCGCGTCCGCCCGCGGTCAGCGTGTCCCCGAGCAGGGGGTCGGCCGCCCCCGTACGGGCGCGCCAGCTCAGCGCCACGGCCCCGCCCTGGGGAGCGGCGCGCCGCCATTCCACCGGCTCGGGACTCAGGTCCGTCCAGTACTCCTGCCACGGGAGGAATCCGTCGGTCCCCGCCAGCGCCCGGTAGGCCCCGTCCCGATGGCTGACGAAGGCGGTGGCCCTCATCAGCGCCTTGCGGGCCAGCAGGGCGTCCGGGGAGGGCGGGAACGACGACGAGCCGAAGGAGCCGGCGACCCGCCCGTAGAGGGCGGCCTCGTCGCAGTCCCTGGCGAGGGCGGCCGCGAAGGGGAGCATCACGTCCGGGTCGGTCCGCAGCAGGAAGTCCACGTCCTCGAAGAGGCCGTACAGCTCATCCGGCCCTGCCTGCGCGGCATGGGATCCCAGGTAGGCGGCGGTGTACGCGTCCGCGTCGCTCCAGTCGCCCGTGACCTGGGCGCGCAGTGCCTCAAGGACCTTCCGGTGGGCTTCCTTGGTACTGAGCCCCGCGCCGGTGAGGAAGAACTCACCGTAGCTCGGGTGGGCCAGCTGATGGATCGTGTACGCCCTGCTGTCACCGTGCCGAGCCGTCTGTACGGTGACGATGCCGCCGCCGGCTCTCCCGCACACCTCCCGCAGGTCGCCGAGGGTGAGCTCCGAAGTGTCCGGGTCCCGCAGGGCGTTGGCCATGGACAGCCAGGTCCGCCCCGGTGGCAGGCCCGGTCCTTGGAGCACGGCCAGGGCGCGGAGGACTTCGTGCGCGCGTCCCGCGCCCCGCTGCCCCTGGAGGTGGCGCACCTCCTCGGTGAGCCGCTCGTGCAGGTCCATGCCGCCGGACCTCATCCAGGAGGCCGCCTCCTGCTCGGTGACGGCCCGGGACCGGCGGGCGAGTTCCGCCGCGGCCAGCCGTGCCACGAGGAACGAGCCGTGGCTGCCGTCGGCGATGAGCCGGGCGGTCGTGTCCCTGCTCTCGGTCCTGTCGCGCCCCTGGTAGGGGGAGCCTTCCGTGTCGAGCACCGACAGGGCCATGTCGGTGATGCTCCGGCGTGCCTCCTCGTCGTCCCCGAGGACCACGGGGCCGACGCTCTGGTCCAGCGTGTCCAGGAGCGACTCCTCGTCGGTGGGCGCGGTGGTACGTCTCCTGGGCTGCGCCCGGGTGCCCACGACGACGCGGACGCCCGCGAGGCCTGCCAGCGGGTTGAGCAGGTGCCGGGCGATCTCGTGCGCCTGGTCCGGCAGCGCCTCGTCGAGAGCGTCGAAGAGCAGGTTGAGGGAGCCGACCCTGGTCACGAGGGTGTCGACGGCGCGGCAGCACTGCTCCGGGGTGACCGGCCCTTCCGAGGACGGTGGCGCCTCCATCTCCTCGAAGTGCGACAGCACCTGCCACAGGGCGGTGGTCAGCGAGTGGACCGAGCGGCCCCGGCAGCTCAGGGCGGCGTGCACCGTGCCGGTCCTCGGCAGGGTCGCGGGATCGGTCTCCGCACCGAGGGTCTCCCGCCGTTCCGACGTCGAGGTCAGGGCGATGCGCCCGAGCAGAGCGGTCTTCCCCGTCCCCGCCAGGCCCGTCACGGCGAGCAGCCCCTGCGGGTGGGTGTCCATCCACCGGACGATCCGCGCCAGGGCGCGCTGCCTGCCCGCGAAGTGGCGGCGGAGATGCCCGTCCTCGCCGAGCCCGAACTGGTCGGTCTCGTCCCAGGGTTTGCGTCCCACGAGCGTCGCGGGGGTGTAGATGCGGCGCTCGCCGTCCCGGAAGTGCGGGTTGAGGAGGAAGCTGTTGGGGAGCGAGCGGACCTCGGTGAAGCCCGGGCGCTGCGCGGGCTCGTCCAGGCCGGAGGCCGCCGCTTCGGCGTCCACCGCGTCCCGCAGGTACGGCAGGGGCAGGTAGAGGGCCGAGGTCTCGAAGGGGCGGGCGTGGTCCGGTGCGACGAACTCCGGCTTGACCAGGGCCTCCTTCAGCCACTTCACCCAGCGGCCTTCGGCGACCTGCGCATCGAACCCCGAGGTGCCGATGACGGCGAAGCCGGCCTGCCGGTGCTGCCGCGCCCAGTTCACGCTCCGCTGCTCCAGACCGAGCGCGTGACGCAGAGCGGCGGTGAGGTTGTCGTGGGAGGAGCAGGCGTCGATGATCAGCAGGGTGTCGGTCTCGCAGTCGGGACGCAGCAGACGGTCCACCAGATCGGTGAGCGGCAGGGCCCGTTCCGGATCGAAGCGGCCGGACTCCCAGCTGTCGGCGCAGGCGAGGAAGTACCCCCCGGGTCCCCGGTGGACGCCGTGGCCCGTCCAGTAGAGGATCTTGCGCTCGGCGTCGTGGGCGAGGAAGTCCGCAAGACCGTCCCCGAGTCGCCTACGCGTGGCCCCTCCCCGGTCGAGGGCGAGGTGGTCCCCGAAGCCCAGCTGCTCACGGGCGATGCCGGCGAACTCGTCGCGGACGTCCGCCAGATACGGCCGCCCCAGCTCCTGCCGCCTGCCCTCCTCGGGATGCGCGTAGGCGGACACCGCCACGGTGCCCACCAACGACGCGTGCCGGCGCGCGGACTTGACCATCGACAGGTGGGTTCCCACATCACTCCGTATCATGAAGGTGTCTGCGGCAATGGCTCTGGCCTGTGCCAATGGAGCTTACTTGAGGGGAAGTTGACGATGAACAGGGACAGGTTCACCGTGGTCTCCCGGGAGACCGGCTGTCACATCTACGAGGGTGACGGCACCCGTCCCATCCTGGAGGAGAACGTCCGCGTCAAGTACCGGCCGCAGCGCGTGGAGTTCCCCGTGGAGATCGCCGACTGGCGGCACGCCATCGAGGCGGAGGAACTGCGCAAGGCCGCGCGCGGGTTGCCGCATCGCTGGAACAACGACCGATTCGCCGTGGAGCGGGTGGTCCTGACGCGGACCCATGTGGAGGAGGTCGCCGTGGTCTCCCTCTCCCTCCAGGACGCCGACTACTACGACTTCCTCACCACGTCCCTCAACCTCGGGCGCCGGCAGGAGAACGGCCGGACCCTGCGCGAGCAGTACCTGGAGAGCCAGGACCCGGTCCACGCGCCGGCCTGGATGAACTGCAGCTTCGGGGTCAACGTGGCGGTGGAGACCGGCAAGGACGGGAAGATGCTGTTCTCCCGTCGCAGCAGCCATGTGGCCGGGCCTAACAGTTCGCGGTGGAACTCTTCCGCCAACGAAGGCCTGGCCCGCAAGCACGACCTCCCCGAGGACGCCCGTCCGATCAGCCTCCACGCCGTGGCCCGGCGGGCCCTCCAGGAAGAACTCGCCGTCCACGCCACCGACGCGCTCGACCTCGAACTCCTCGGCTTCGGCCTGGATCTGGACAACCACCAGTGGGCGGCCTTCTTCCGCGCGGTGCTGCCCGACCTCGACGAGGAGGCCCTGCGGCTCCGCTGGACGCGGGGCGTCACCGACAAGTGGGAGCACGACCGCTTCGAGTTCGTCCCCGCCGACCCGGTCTCCGTACTCGGTTTCATCGCCGACCAGCCGGAGGACCGGTGGTCCCCCTGCGCACCGGCCCTCTTCTACCTCGCGCTGGTCCGCGGTGCCGTACGCCGCGAGGGGGGCGACCCCGCCGCCCGCTTCCTGGTCGAGAGGGCCGAACAGGAAGTCATCGCGGCCAGGAACCTGTGAGCGGGTTGCGCGCGTGACGGGCCCGCCCCCGCCAGGCCGGCCCTGACGCGGCCGATCACTCACCGGGCAGCCGCCTCCCCCGGCTCCCCGGAGCACGCACGCGGGCGCTCCACGGGGGCCGGCCCCAGGTAGCGCGGCGGTCTGCCTGCCCAGATCTGATGTCCCGGAACATCGTCCAGGACGAGTGATCCCATGCCGACGACGGCCGACGGTCCCACACGAGTGCGCTCCCGCACCTCGACACCGGCCCCGACGTAGCCGTCCTCCGCCACCACCACCCCGCGCCCGAGGAACACCTGGGCGCCGATGGTGGAGTAGTCGCCCAGCCCGACGTCCGCGGCCATCATCGCCTGGGGCCGCACGATCACGTGGTCGCCGATGGAGACCCCCGGGAGCGCGCACACCATGGGCATCACGACCGCGCCGCGCCCGACCGTGCAACTGGGGTCGATCACCGCCGTGCTGTGGACGACCGTCGCGTAGCGACGGTCGTCCAGCCCCAGCGCCTCCACGACTCTGCGGCGCGCTCCGTGATGGTCGATGTGGCAGATCGAGACGACCAGCTGCGCCGTGGGATACCGGTCGACGGCCCGCAGACATCCGAGGACGGGCAGGCCGTCGACCAGCGAGCCGTGGAGGGCCGTGTCCTCGTCGATGAAGCCCAGCACGTTCCACCGCCGACGCCCCGCCTCGTCGACGTCCTGGGCACACAACGAGGCGATGGCGCGCCCCATGCCACCGGCACCGACGACCAGGAGGTCGGCCGCCCGCGGCCGCGGAGCGGGGCGCCGGCGCCCGACGAGCAGACCGGGCCGCACCTGCTGACCGAACCTGAGCCTGCGCGACATGACTCCCCCGATTCATGACGAGTGCCTGGTCGACGCAAGTGTCCTTCGTTCTCGGCGTCCGGGCGAGAGGGCCCAAGGAAGCCAGGCGACATCGCCATCAGGCTGCCGCCACGGGTCGCGCCCGGCCGCGGGCGCCCGCCCCCGGCCCACGCTCCGGGCCGGTGGCGGACGCCGAGGTCGCGTCGTCAGGAGACGGTGATGAACCGGGCGGTGCTCGGCACTCCTCGGGCATCCAGGGCGAAGAGCATGTAGGTGCCCGGCAGGACCACGCCCTTGTCGGCCGGGATGGACACCGTGTACGTGCCGGTCCCCGCGGCCTCGGACACCAGCGGGACGCGCCGCTGGTCGTTGTCCGTGGAGTGCGTCGCGGCCGCGGCCCTCATCAGGACGAAGGAGGCTACCGGCCCCTCGGCACCGACGGTGAGCGAGGTACCGGCGGCGGCCCGTGGCGGTACGCCGCCGGTGATGACGGGACGCGGCCTGGGCGAGCCGTCCGCGTTGAGCAGGTACGGCGGTGTGAACACGGACCCGTCGGCGTGGTTGGTGGCGCAGTCTCCGCACAGGCCGCCGCCGCCGGAGAAGATCCGGCCGTCGGGCAGCAGGTTCGCCACGCTGTGGTAGTTGCGCGGGATGGCCATGGTGGCGAGCGGGGTGAAGCGTCCGGTCGCCGGGTCCCACAGCTCGGGTGTCAGCACGGACGTGGCATCGCTGAACGGCACGGGGTACGACTGCCCGCCGAACACCGCGACCTTGCCGTCGGGCAGGACGACGCTGTTGCCGAAGGCGCGGGCGTTGTCCATGTCACCCGTGCGCAGGGACCGGACCTGATCACCGTCGATGCTCACGGTGTACGCGCGCCGGGTGGCGGGCGTCCTCTCGTACGCGGGCGAACCGCCCAGGGTGAGCAGCTTGCCGACGTCGTACGCGACGGCGTTGCCGGTCATGGCGTCCTGGCTGTCGGCCCGGGTGCCGGCGGAGGTGATGCTCCCGTTCCCGCCGGTCGTGATCCAGTTCATCTGCTTGCTCGGGCCCAGCTGGAGCACCTTGCCGCCCGAGGTGGCATACAGCCACATGTGGTTGTCGGCGCGGTAGGCGCCGGCCGGGTCGGCCGTCAGCGCCGGGCCGGCGGGGACTCCGGGGAGCTTGCGCCAGGTGCGGGTGCCCGGGGACCAGACCTCGCCGGCCTTGTCGCCCGTGGCTCCGCTCCAGGATCCGCCGAGGACGAAGGCCTCGCCGGTGGAGAGCAGGGTCATGGCCTGGTAGCCGCGGGCGATGTTCATGCTGGTGGTCACGGACCAGGCGTCGGTGGCCGGGTCGTAGATGCTCGCCTTCTCCGCGTTGCTGCCGCCGGTGACCAGGACCCGGCCGTCGGCGAGCATCGCTATGCCCGGGCAGAACATGTCGTGGCCGATGTCGTCGATGCGGCGCTGGGTGACCTTGCCCGTCTTCAGGTCCAGGATCGCGGTCTGGGTGTAGCCGTTGCTGCCGCCGAAGCGGTCGACCGCGTACGCCGACCAGGCCAGGAGTTTGTCGCCCGGCAGGACGGCGGTGGCCACCGGGACCAGGGGGAAGCCGGTGATCCGGCTCCAGGAACCGTGGGCGGCCGGGTCGGCCGGTCCGCTCAGCCGTATTTCGGCGGCGGAGGCCCAGGGCCCACGATTGCCGGCCTCGCCCGTCACGGTCAGGCGTATGTACCGGGCGCTGCCGGTGCGGGTGAAGGTGGCGGTCTTGACGGTGTCGTCATCGCGCCAGGTACCGACGGAGACCGGTGCGCCGAAGGTGGTGCCGTCGGTGCTGGTGGTGACGGTGTACGCGCCTGCGCGCCCATTCATGCCATCCCTGCGGGGCTGGTAGACGAGAGCGGAGACGGCCGTCGTGCGGTGCATGTCTATGGTGATGCTGTGCGGCAGCGGGGCCGGGGGCGTCCCCGACCACCTGCTGTGCCAGATGGTGGTGGCGTCGCCGTCGAGGACGTTGGCCGCGCGTCCGTTCTCCTTGACGGTCTCCTCGTCGCTCGCCGTGGCCGTCCATCCTGTCCGGGGCAGGTCGACGGTGGCCGCCGGGGTTCCGGGGTCGCCGAGGAGGTCGAGTTCCGCGGCAGAGCTCCACGGTCCGCGGTTGCCGGCCTCGGTGACGGCGGTGAGCCGGACGAACCGCGCGCCCTGCGGGGCGAATCCGAGGGTCTTGGCACCGCCGTCGTCCGCGAGCGTGCCGGTGGCGACCGGACTGCCCCAGTTCCGGCCGTCGGCGCTCACGCTGATGCGGTACTCCCCGACGCGCCCGTTGACCCCGACCGAGCGGGGCCGGTAGACGAGCGCCGAGACCACCGCCGTGCGGTGCATGTCGACGGTGATGCTGTGCGGCAGCGGGGCGGGGGTGCCCGTCCACTTGCTGTGCCAGATGGTGGCCGGGTTGCCGTCGAGGACGTTGGCCGCGCGCCCGTCCTCGCCGACGGACTCCTCGTCGCTCGCCGTGGCGGTCCATCCGGTCCGGTCGAGCACGGGCGCCGCCGGCTCCATGGCGTTCGCCGGGGCCACGCCGTGGTGCGGCGACACCTTCGCCGTCTGCTGCTCGAAGGCCCCCGGCGCCGGCCGGGGCGTCGGCCCGCGACCGCCCGGCCCCGTACTCGCCACTCCGAGCCAGGGGGTGAGCCCGACGAGCAGCGAGCCGAGGGCGAAGGCGATGAGCAGAGGAGAGCGGCGGAACACTCCGGCAAGGGTGCGGAAGCGTCTGGACTGCAATCGGACCTCCTGGGCGAACCGTGAAGCGCTACGGGCCCCTAGAACGTAGGTCAGAACGTCTCAACTCGACTTCGAATCAGTGGGGTTGGCGTAAACCCGCGCAAGCCGCACCCCAGAACCACGCCCTCCGCCAGGCTCGACGGTGTCGGCTCGGCCAGACCCTCCACCCGCGCCACAGACAGACGGGCGGCGACCGTCGCGGACGGCAGATCCGCCTCTTCGGCCGGGGGGCTCGTCACCGATGGCCGGTGACTGCCCCGGGCCCCGGACGCTACCTAGCCCGATCGCGGCCGCTCGCTGACCGGTGAAGGCGAGTCGGACCCCAAGTGGTCCCCAAAAACGAGTCAGGGGCCGTTTCAGATTGCTCTGAAACGGCCCCTGACCTGCGACTCTTTCGAGTCGGGACGACAGGATTTGAACCTGCGACCCCTTGACCCCCAGTCAAGTGCGCTACCAAGCTGCGCCACGTCCCGGTGCTCGTCGTCCGCGGGTTTTCCCCGCGTCGGCGTGCAGGAGAAACACTACCTCACTCCGGGGGGTGGGCTGACGCACGGGCTGTCACCCCTGTCGCGGCGAGGGTGTCTGCGCCGCAGGTGGCGGCCAGGGTGGCCGCTCGGGCGAGGGCGGCGGGGGAGCCGGTGGCGTGGGCGAGGTCGAGGTGGGCGCGGGCCTCCTCGTAGCGGGACGGGGAGGCGGCGAGGTGGGCGACGGCGCGGGTGAGGAGGTCGCGGGCCTTCGGTGGGTCGGCGAAGAGGGCGGCGCAGCGCAGGGCCTCACCGAGGGCCGTGGGGGTGCCGAGGCGTTCGGCGTGGGCCATGGCGTCGGCGGCGATCCCGGCCGCGCGGGCCGGGTCGACCGGGGCGAGGGCCCTCGCGAGGTCGAAGGGCCAGGGGGCCCAGACGACGTGGTGCCGGCCTCGGGTGGTCAGTGCCTCCGCGGCCTCTTCGAGAGTGCGTACGGCTTCCTCGGCGCGGCCCTCCGCGAGCAGCAGCCGGCCGAGGACGCTGGGGCCGTCGGGCAGCACGATCGCGCCCGGCCAGGGCGGGCCGAAGGCGTGGCGGTCGGCCACGCTCCGCGCCTCGGCGGTGCGGCCGCGGGCGAGGAGGGTGTCGATCAGGAGGCAGGCGGTGTCCCAGTGGACGGGGAGGCCGTCCCCGACCCGGTCGGCCAGGCGCAGCGCCTCCTCCAGGTGGTGCTGGGCGCGGGGCAGGTCGCCGCGGCGTCGGTGGACCAGGCCGAGGAGCGCGTGGGCGAAGGCGAGGTGGGCGCCGCTCCAGCCGGAGATCTCGAAGGCCCGGACCGCCTCGGTGAAGAGGGCCCGTGCCCGGTCGGGCCGGTCGGCGAACACGTACGCGATGCCGGTGAGGGCCGGGATCTCGAAGCCCCAGGTGGGGTCCGTCCAGCCGAGGCCGCGGGCCGGCCGGCCGTCGACGAGGGCGCGGTCGCAGAGGCGTACGACCTCGGCGGCGGGCTCGCCGCGGAGCATCGCGTCGAAGCCCCGGACGGCGAGCAGCGCCCGTTCGGAGTTGTCGGCGCCGGTGAAGCCCGCGGTGAGCTCGACGAGGCGGCGGGAGCGGCCCGGGCCGTCCTCTTCCGCGGCCTGGAACCCCTCGTACATGAAGTGGGCCGCCTGCAGGCGGCGCCGGCCGGTGCCCGGCGGGGTGCGGGCCGCCTCGGCGGCGACGGCCCGCGCCGCGTCCTGGAGCTGGTTGTTGTGGGCGAGGGCCTGCGCGAGCCGGTACGTCGCGTCGGTGCGCAGCGTGTCGTCGAGGCCGGGCAGGTCGAGCGCGGAGCGCAGGTGCAGCACGGTCGCGGCCGGTGCCGTGAGGAGGGACGCACAGCCGAGTTCGTACAGGACCCTGGCGTACGTGGCGGGGCCGGGCGGCTCGGCGAGGGCCCGTTCCAGGCAGCGGCGGGCCGCGTCGGGCGCACCGACGGCCAGGTGCTCGACGGCGGCTGCCCGGAGCCGGTCGACGACCTCCTCGTCGTCGTCCGGGTGGACTTCGAGGAGGTGGCGGGAGGCGGCCACCGGTCCGTGGCCCGCTTCGGTGAGCGCCCAGGCGGCGCGCCCGTGCAGGGCGGTGCGGACGCCCGTCGGCACCGAGCCGTAGACGGCGCTGGCGATGAGCGGGTGCGCGAACTCCAGCGGGCGGCCGTCGGGTGCGTTCCGGGCGGGCGGCGCGGTGACGATCCTGGCCCCGCGGAGGCGTTCCGTGTGGTCGGCGAGCTCCCGCGCGTCCATGCCGGTGAGCTGCGCGAGGAGCTCCGGCGTGCTGTCCGCGCCGAGGACGGCGACCGCCCAGGCGAGGCGGGTCGGGCCGCTGCCGAGCGCTTCGAGGCGGGCGACGAGGCCGCCGCCCCGGGCGCCCGCGGCGAGGCCCCGGAGGAGGCCCGCCGTGCCGGCGACGGGTTCGAGCGTCCGGTCGCGGACCTTGGCGAGGAGTTCGACCGTCTCGTACGGGTTGCCCGCGGTCACCGTCCACAGCTCCTGGCAGAACGGCTCGTCCGCGTGGTCGCCGAGCGTCTCGCGGGCGAGCTCCGCGGTGGCCTCGCTGGTGAGGGCGCAGAGGCCGAGCGTCAGGAGGGCGCGGTCCGCCAGTGCGGCGAGCGGGTCGGTGCCGTCCGCCCTGTCGCCGGCTTCGCTCGGCAGCGGGCGGTGGGCGAGGACGACCAGGACCGGCAGTCCGTGGTCCTGTCGCGTGCGCGTGAAGGCGTCGAGCCAGGTCAGCGTCTCGGTGTCGGCCCAGTGCGCGTCGTCCACGAGGAGGACCGGGGGCCTGTCCCGCAGGCCGTCCGCGAGGCGGTCGAGCAGCCGGACCAGTCCGTCCCGTACGCCCTGCGGGTCGGCCGGCGCGGCCGACGGCGAGGGTGGCGGGGCGAGGCCGAGAGCCGGGGCGACGAGGTCGAAGTGCTCGCCGAAGAGGTGCCGGACGCCGTCGGAGCCGTAGCCGTCCAGGGCGGGCTGGAGGAGCCGGCGGGTGAGGTGGAAGGGGACCTGGGTGAGGGTCTCGCCGCCGCGTGCGGTGAGGACCGTGCACCGGTCCCGGGCCATGCGGTGGATCTCGGCGAGGAGGGTCGTCTTCCCGACGCCCGGGTCGCCCCTGAGGACGAGGACGCCGCCCCCGGCGGGCCGGCCGGCCGTGGCCGCGGCGACGAGCGCGTCGACGGCGTGACGGGCGGCGGCGAGCTCCGGGCCGCGCTCGAGCAGGGCGCCCCGCTCCGGGCGGGCGAGGGCCGGGAACGCCCCCGACGACCCTGCGGGCCGCGGCTGTTCGGGTTCCGACGGCACCGGTGACTCACTCCCCCCACAAGAGCTACGGTCACGACGCGGCCCGCCTGGTCCGTGCGACCCGCACGGCCCCGGGAAGCGTCGGGCCGACGAGCCTACCGCTCCTGATCGTCCCGGGGGCGACAATGGGCGGGTGGACGGGACGACGCGGGATCGCGACGAGGAGGGCCGGGCGCGGAGCGCCCGCCCCCGTGACGGGCTCGGCCGGCCCTTGCCGTACGGGGCCGAGGGAGTGCCCCGGCAGCCCGAGGGCGTCGTGCGCACCCCCGGGGAGACCGTGCGCGAGGCGCAGCGGCTCCTCGACGCCGGGATGCCCTTCCACGCCCACGAGGTCTTCGAGGACGCCTGGAAGTCGGGCCCGGCGGCGGAACGCGATCTGTGGCAGGGGCTCGCGCAGCTCGCCGTCGGCCTGACGCACGCGGCGCGCGGGAACCGGGAGGGTGGGGCGCGGTTGCTGCGCAGGGGCGCCGACCGCCTCACCAGCCGGTCGTGGGAGCGGGCTTCCGATGCGG
Source organism: Streptomyces venezuelae (assembly GCF_008642375.1). Taxonomy (NCBI): domain Bacteria; kingdom Bacillati; phylum Actinomycetota; class Actinomycetes; order Kitasatosporales; family Streptomycetaceae; genus Streptomyces; species Streptomyces venezuelae. The sequence goes on from NZ_CP029194.1 coordinate 1,264,291, forward strand.
ACGACACCACCAACGGGACCGCGGAGGAGACCGCGTCGCGAAAAGCGGCGTCGCAAGAGGCCGCGCACGAGAGCCCGTACGACACCCAGGCCCCGTACGAGACTTCACGTCCGGGCGAGTCCCCGTACGGCATCGATCTCGGCGGACTCGTCGCGTGGGCGCGGGAGTTGGCCGGTCGGGCCGAGGCGTCCCCCGTCGCGGTCGACGCCGCCGCCGAGGCGCCCCGGTTGCGCAGACCTGGCGCCTGAGACCCGCTACTCCCCTGCCCGCGCGGCGAGTTCGCGTTCCAGTACGGACGTGTGGCTGGCCGAGGGGTCCTTTGCGGCCGTGAGCAGCGTGACGGTCTCCCGGGCCGCGATCTCCCGGAGCCGGTCGAGGGCCGCGGCGGCGTCGGGGGCGGCGAGCTCGGCCTCGTACCGCCGGCAGAACTCCACGTACTCCCCCTCGGGCCCGTGGTACCAGCGGCGCAGCTCGGTGGAGGGCGTCAGGGCCTTGGGCCACTCGTCGATGTGGGCGTCCGTCTTGGCGAGCCCGCGGGGCCAGAGCCGGTCGACGAGGACGCGCACCCCGTCGTCCGGCGACGGGGTGTCGTAGATCCGGCGGACGTGGACGTGGGGGTTGCTCGGAGGCATGCCTCCAGGGTGCCGGACGGACCGGTGGGTCACCTCTCGGCGCGCAGCGCCGGAAGGAGGACGGCGTCCACGAAGCCACTCATGGTCGAGGACTCGGCGAACCGCTCCTCGAAGATCCGCTCGATGCGGAGCATGCCCATGAAGCAGGGCGCGACGAAGGCGATGGCGGGGTTGTCGGCGGCGACCTCGCCGCGCTCGACCGCGCGCGCCACGACCGCGTCGATGGCCGCTACCTCGGGCGCGATGACGGTCTCGCGCAGCGCGGCGCGCAGGTCGGGGTGCTGGATGAAGGCCTGGGCGACGGCCTCCATGAGCTCCGCGTCGCGCTCGCGGTGGGAGGCGGCGATACGGGCGGCCTCGCGCAGGTCCCCGGCGAGGGAGCCGGTGTCGATGCCGGTGAAGACGGTGCAGCGGCGCTGGGCGAGGGCGGCGGTGACGAGCTGCGGTTTCGTGCCCCACTGGCGGTAGAGGGTGGCCTTGCCGCACTTGGTGCGGGCCGCGACGCCCTCCATGGTCACCGAGTCGTAGCCGCCCTCCCTGAGGAGGCAGATCACCGCGTCGTAGAGCTCCGTCTCACGCTCCGGCGTGATCTTGCTGCGACGGGCTGCGGCGGTCGCGGCCTGTGTGGACATCGAATCCTCCCGGACGCCTCTTTCTCTGCACATACGAGAGTAGGGGGTGCACAATCGAGACGCAAACGTATCGAGACGCTTGCGTCTCGATGAATTCGGATCTAGGCTCACTCCGTTTGCTGGCGATTTGACGGATTAGAGGGGCCTCGCGATGGCTGCCGGGATACGCGGGACACGAGGACGACGTCCTCCAGGACCGGGGACGACGGCTACCCCCGGCCCCGATGAACCCGAGGGACCCGAGGGACCCGAGCCCAGCGCAGACGGCGAAGGCCGCGAAGCCGCCGTCAGACCGCCGCTCCTGCGCGAATTCGTGCTCGTCACCGCCCTCTTCCTCGTCTACAAGTTCGGCCGGCTCGTCGCCAACGGCCACGAGGCCCGCGCCTTCCGCAACGCCGACCTCGTCTGGGACGCCGAGCGCGCGCTCCACCTCCCTGGCGAGGGAACGATCCAGCAGCTGCTGATGCACGGCGAGCCGTTGATCCGGGCCGCCAACACCTACTACGCGGCCGTGCACTTCCCCGCCACCGTCGCCTTCCTCGGCTGGCTGTACTGGCGCCGCCCCGCCCACTACCTGTGGTCGCGCCGCGCCCTCGCGCTCCTCACCGGCGCCGCGCTCGCCCTGCACCTGCTGATACCGCTCGCCCCGCCGCGCATGCTCGCCGCCACCGGCCTCGTCGACACGGCGCGGGTGTACGGCCCGTCCGTGTACGGGGCCACTCCCGAGGCGGACTCGATGGCGAACCAGTTCGCCGCCATGCCGTCGCTGCACTTCGGCTGGGCCCTGATGGTCGCGATCGGCCTGATCGCCGCCACCCGCTCCCGGTGGCGCGTGCTGTGGCTGCTGCACCCGCTGCTGACCCTGCTCGTCATCGTCGGCACCGCGAACCACTACTGGTTCGACGCGCTGGCCGCCGCCGCGCTCCTCTGCCTCGCGCTGTTCGCCGTCCGGGCCCCGGGCCACGGCAGGACGGCGCCGCCACCCCTGCCCCGGCAGCGCGACACGACCGCCCTCCCGGCGGGAGTCCTGCGATGAGCCCCGCCGCCGGCACCGTCCTCGCGGTGCTCCTCTCCCTCGTATCGGCCGCCGGATACGCGCTCGCCGCCGTTGCGCAGTCCCGGCTGGCCGCCTCCTCGGCGCCGGACGGACGCGGGGCGCTCCGCGCACTCCTCGCCCGCGGGCAGTGGTGGTGGGCGGTCGGGCTCAACGCCGCCGGCGCCCTCGCCCATGTGGCCGCCCTGCACTACGGGCCGCTGACCCTGGTCCAGCCGCTCGGCGCCCTGACGCTCGTGGCGGCGCTGCCGCTGGGCGCGTACTGCGCGCGCCGGCGCGTGACCCGGACCGAGTGGCGCGGCGCGCTGCTGACCCTGGGCGGGCTCGTCGGCCTGGTCGCGATGACCGGACCGGCGGAGCCCGGCGAGGCCCTCAGTCTGCGCGAGGCCCTGATCGTCGCCGCGGCGACGGCCCTCCTGATCACCGCGCTGGCCTCGGGCCGGCTGCCCCCCGGCCGCGGCGGCGCACCCGGCGCCGTCGGAGGCGGAGGCGGAAGGCGGGGCCGCGGGCTCGGGCACGCGACGGCCTCCGGCATCGCGTCCGGCGTCGGCTCCGCCCTGACGCAGACCCTGACGGCGGCGCTCGCGCTCGAACTGCCCGGACGGGAACCGGTCTGGTGGCAGACCGCGCTGCTCGCGGTCCTCATCTCGGGCTTCGCCGTGGGCGGCCTCCTGCTCTCCCAGGCCGCCTACCGCGGCGGGCTCGCGGCGCCGCTGGCCGTCGTCAACCTCTCCAATCCCGCGGCCGCCGCGATCATCGGGGTGGCCCTGCTCGGCGAGACCTTCCGGGCGGGCGCCTGGGGCTGGCCGGTCGCGGCAGCGGCGTCGCTGGTCGCGGCGCGCGGCGTGGTGCTCCTGACGAAGGGCGGCGCACCCGTCCCCGAGACACCCTCGGCCTCCCCGTCCACAGTCGTGGCGGGATCGCTGCCGGTGCCGCCGCCCCGGGGCACCGAACTCCCCTCGGCCCTCCCCTCCCCTCTCCCCCTTCCTCTCCCCCCGCCCCTCCCGTCACCTCTCCCCGAGACCTCGCTTACGTCACATTGACGAAAAGCCGGAGAACCCCCTATCGTCAGCATGACGACAAGGGGGTTCCCATGGCTGACATCACCCGGCGGTCCGGCTGGCGGCATCTGCGCTCCGCGCCCACCGCCCACATCCGCCACCAGCGCCGCGGACAGCTCGTCCACGACGGCGAAGGGCTGAGCTTCTGGTTCCGGCCGCGCACCGCCGCCCTCTCCGAAGTGCCCGTGAACGACCGCGAGCTGGCGATGGCCTTCCACGCCCGCACGGCCGACTTCCAGGACGTGAGCGTGCAGTCCACCGTCACGTACCGGATCGGCGACCCGGGCGCGGCGGCCACCCGGCTCGACTTCTCGATCGACCCCGACACCGGCGCCTGGCGCGGCACGCCGCTGGAGCAGATCGCCACCCTCCTCACCGAGACCGCCCAGCAGCACGCCCTCGACGTGCTCGCCCGCACCACCCTCGCGGCGGCGCTCGTCGACGGGGTGGCGGCCGTGCGCGACCGGATCTCGGCGGGCCTCGCGGCCGAGCCGCGCCTGCCGGACACCGGTATCGAACTGGTCGCGGTCCGGGTGGTGGCGATCCGCCCCGAGCCGGAGGTCGAGCGAGCCCTGCGCACGCCCGCCCGTGAGCAGATCCAGCAGGAGGCGGACCGCGCGACGTACGAGCGCCGGGCCGTGGCGGTCGAGCGCGAGCGCGCGATCGCCGAGAACGAGCTCGCCAGCAAGATCGAGCTGGCCCGCCAGGAGGAGCGGCTCGTCGAGCAGCGTGGCACCAACGCACGCCGTGAGGCGGAGGAGAGCGCCGCCGCCGACGCCGTACGGGCCGAGGCCGAGGCCGCACGCCAGGTCCGGCTCGCTCAGGCCGAGGCCGAGGCGGCGCGCGTGGTCGGCGAGGCGCGCGCGGGCGCGCAGTCGGCGTGGCTGCGGGCGCACGGGGAGGCGGATCCGGCGACGCTGCACGCCCTGGCCGTGACCCGGGCCGCGGAGAACCTGCCCCGCATCGAGCACCTGACGCTCTCCCCCGACGTGCTGACCGGGCTCCTCGCGAAGCTGGCCGGCGGCGAGGGCGGGGCCCGGTCGTGAGCCTCGCGCCGCGCGCGGTTCTCGTGCACCGGACCACGGAGTACGAGGAGCTGCTCGCCCGGCACGGCACGCACGGCCAGGCGGCGTTCTTCCTCTCCGCGCGCGGCCGTTCGGTCGAGGCGGTACGGGAACGGCACGAGCGCGTCCACCGGGCGCTCGCCGAAGTGGCGGGCGCGGTCCCGCTGTCGTGGCGGCAGACCCGGGTGGAACGCGCCGACCTGGACCGGTTCCTCTTCGGGCCCGAGGATGTGGTCGTCGTGGTCGGCCAGGACGGTCTCGTCGCCAACGCGGCGAAGTACCTGACGGGGCAGCCGGTGATCGGCATCGACGCGGACCCCGGCCAAAACGCGGGCGTCCTGGTCCGCCACCGCGCGGCGCAGGCGCGGCGGCTGCTGCCGTACGCGGTGGGGGCGGGGGCCGCGGTCGACGAGCTGACGATGGTGGAGGCGGTGACCGACGACGCGCAGCGGCTCCTCGCGCTGAACGAGATCTACGTCGGCCCGCCCGGCCACCAGACCGCGCGCTACACCCTGGGGCTCGACGGCCCGAAGACACAGACCGGCCCGGAGACCCCGGCCGGCCCGAAGACACAGACCGGCCCGAAGACCCAGGGCCGCCCGAAGGCCCAGGACCAGGCTCAGGAGTCCGAGGCGCAGGCCTCGTCGGGTGTCCTCGTCGGCACCGGCACCGGGGCCACCGGCTGGCTGCGCTCCCTGTGGGAGCAGCGGTCCAGCGCGCTCGTCCTGCCCGCGCCGGCCGACGCCCGGCTGGCGTGGTTCGTCCGCGAGGCCTGGCCCTCGCCGACGACCGGAACGAGCCGTGTCGAGGGTCTCCTCGACGCGGGCCAGGGCCTGCGCCTCACCGTCGAGTCGGACCGCCTGGTGGCCTTCGGCGACGGCGTCGAGTCGGACGCCCTGCACCTGACGTGGGGCCAGACGGTCCGGCTCGCGGCTGCGGAGGACCGTCTCCGGCTCGTGGGCTGACGGGCGCCGGACCCGGCAGTCGGCCGGTCCGTCGACCCACCGCTCCGGGCGCGGCCGGAATCGATCGGCGCGTGCCGGAGCAGCCTCACGGCGGCACTATGCTCGCCCCACCCCTGGCCCGCCTCCGGTGCTCACCCGGCTCCGCTGCCCGAAGGAACTCCATGGCACCCGCCTCCTCCGGTTCGCTGTCCGTCGCCCCCGCCACGCCCGAGGACTGGGCGCTCGTGTGCTCCTGGGCGGCCGAGGAGGGGTGGAATCCCGGACGCTCCGACGTCCCCGCCTTCTTCGCGCAGGATCCGGACGGCTTCTTCCTCGGCCGCGTCGACGGGGAGCCGGTGTCCGCCATCTCGGTCGTCAACTACAGCGACACGTACGCCTTCCTCGGCTTCTACCTCGTCCGCCCCGGTTTCCGCGGCCTCGGCCACGGCCTGGCCACCTGGCGGGCCGCCCTCGCCCACGCCGGCGACCGGTCCGTCGGGCTCGACGGGGTGCCGGCCCAGCAGGACAACTACCGGCGCTCCGGCTTCAGCACGGCGTACCGCACGGCGCGCTTCGTGGGCGAGGTCCCGGCGCCCGACCGTCCGGTGACCGGAGTGGTGCCCGCCGAGCAGGTCGACCCGGCCGCCCTGGCCGCGTACGACAGCGCCTGCCACCATGCCGACCGGCCGCGTTTCCTCTCCGCCTGGCTCGCCACGCCCGGTCACCGCGCGCTGGTCCGGGTCGTCGACGGCCGGCCCGTGGGGTACGGGGTCGTCCGCCCCGCGCGGGACGAGGCGCGCGTCGGACCGCTGTTCGCCGACACCCCGGCGGACGCGGCGGCCCTGCTCGACGCGCTCGCCGCGGAGGCGCGGGACTTCGGCGCGGCGCGGATCGCCGTCGACATGCCCGAGGCGAACCCGGCGGCGGCGCGGCTGGCGCTGGAGCGGGGTCTGGAGCCGACGTTCGAGACGGCCAGGATGTACACGGGGCCGGTCCGGCCGGTGGCGCGGGAGCGGGTCTTCGGCGTCACGACGCTCGAACTCGGCTGACGCCTCTAGCCCGCTCGCTCCCCGCTCGCCCCTCACTCCCCGCTCGCTCCCCCTCGCCCCTCGCCCCTCGCTCACCCCTCATTCGCCCCTCGCTCAGCCCCTGCTCGCCCCCGTGATGCGCAGGCCACCCCCAAGGGGTGGACCGGCCTTCCCCGGCCCGCGCCGGCCGTCCCGGCGCGCGCGTCCTCCGATGCGTCCGCACCGCCTCCACCAGCGGAAACGTCGTACCGAGGAGGGCCTGACGCGCACCCGCCGTGCGCCCGCCCCGCCGGTCCCCCTCGCCCTCTCCCGGACCCCCTCCCCCGGACCCCCCGCCGCCCGGTGAGGGGTGACAAGGGTTTTCCCCGTATCGGGTTCACTCCCCCGTTCCCTACTGTCCTCCGCACCGGCAGATATCATCCCCCGACCGCACCCTGACAGGTGCATGCGGAGGGTGGTGTCCGCCGGGGACGGCCTTGACCCGGGCCGTCGCGCCGGTGGCGGCGCACGGGCTTCCCCAAGCCCAGGGACCGACGGACAGCGACCCCACTTCGCGCCGTGTGTCCCGCGCCGCCGCCACTGCTCCGCAGTTACGTCGTACTCGAAAGGGCCACACCTTGAACGGTTCCAGGCGGAGAGTCATATCCGTGGTCGCGAGCGCCGCGATCCTCGGCGCCGCTGCCACCACCGGGGCGTTCGCCGCCGCCCCGGGCGCTGCCACCCCGAAGCCGGCCCCGGCTTCGCAGACGATGGGGGCGCTCCCGAGCGCCCCGGTCGAGAAGGTCATCGTCACCTACAAGAGCCAGGCCGCCGAGGCCGGTTCCAACACCGCCGCGAAGAGCGACACGGCCGAGAAGGCCGCGAAGACGGGCGAGACGCTCTCCTTCGAGCGCCGCCTCGCCGGCGGTGGCGCCCTGGTCGACCTGGGCGACAGCGCCACCAAGCAGGACGTGACGGAGGTCATGGACGCGTTCCGCGCCGACCCGTCCGTCGCCTCGGTCGAGCCCGACATCCGTGCCTACGCGATGGCCGTCGCGCCGAACGACACCGACTACGCCAAGCAGTGGGACCTCTTCGAGCCCACCGGCGGCATGAACGTTCCTGCGGCCTGGGACAAGACCACGGGCTCCGGCGTCACCGTCGCCGTCATCGACACCGGCTACGCCGCCCACTCGGACCTGGCGACCAACATCGTCTCCGGTTACGACTTCATCTCCACGTCCGCCGACGCCCGCGACGGCAACGGCCGCGACGCGGACCCGAAGGACGAGGGCGACTGGAACGCCACGGACGGCGAGTGCGGCACCGGCTCGCGCGCCTCCAACTCCTCCTGGCACGGCACCCACGTGGCCGGCACCATCGGCGCCGTCACGAACAACACCAAGGGCATCGCGGGCATCGCGTACAACGCGAAGATCCAGCCCATCCGCGTCCTCGGCAAGTGCGGCGGCTCGTCCGCCGACATCGCCGACGCCATCACCTGGGCCTCCGGCGGCAGCGTGCCGGGCGTCCCGGCCAACGCGAACCCGTCGAAGGTCATCAACCTCAGCCTGGGCGGCGCCAGCGCCACCTGCCCGAGCGTCTACCAGACCGCCATCAACGGCGCCGTCTCGCGCGGTACCACCGTCGTCGTCGCCGCGGGCAACAGCAACGCCAACGCCTCCGGCTTCACCCCCGCGAACTGCTCGAACGTCATCAACGTGGCGTCGACCAGCCGTGAGGGCAACCGGTCGTACTACTCCAACTTCGGCACCAACATCGACGTGGCCGCGCCCGGTGGCGAGACCCGCCGCGCCACCGACACGCCCGGCACCGTCACCACCCCCGAGAACGGCATCTACTCCACGCTGAACTCGGGCACGACGACCCAGTCGGCCGAGAACTACAAGCCCTACCAGGGCACCTCGATGGCCGCGCCGCACATCGCCGGCCTCGCCGCGCTGCTCAAGTCGGCCAAGAGCACCCTCACCCCGGCCGAGATCGAGTCCGCGATCAAGACCAACGCCCGTCCGCTGCCCGGCACCTGCACCGGCGGCTGCGGCACCGGCATCGCCGACACCGCGAAGACCGTGGACGCCGTCACCGGCACCACCACCCCGCCGACCGGCACCGTCTTCACGAACGCGACGAACGTGACGATCTCCGACAACACCACCGTGTCGTCCTCGATCGCCGTCACCGGCCGCACCGGCAACGCTCCCGCCGCCCTCAAGGTCGGCGTGGACATCAAGCACACCTGGCGCGGGGACCTGGTCATCGACCTGGTCGCTCCCGACGGCACGGTGCGCAACCTGAAGGCGTCCTCGTCCTCGGACAGCGCCGACAACGTCGTGGCGACCTACACGGTCGACGCGTCGAGCGAGGTCGCGAACGGCACCTGGAAGCTTCAGGTCCGCGATGTGGCCTCGGGTGACACCGGCTACATCGACTCGTGGAACCTCACCTTCTGATGTAGCACGGATCCCCTTCCGAACCACCCCCCACATCAGCATTCTTGCTGGTCAGCGACGCGCTCGTGGTCTATACCACGGGCGCGTTCTGGCGTGTCGCGGCCTCACCGGCCGGGGACGCCGTGTCCGTATGCCGGACAAGGGGCCTGGACTCCACGGCGGGGCTCCGTATCCTCTGCCCACGGGGCTCTTGGGCCGGGGGCCCGAGCGCCGGAGGTGTGGACAGTGACGACAGCACCGCAGCGCCCCCTGCGCCCCGCCGGCGTGGGGGGACCACCGGCACCCGTGGGCCGCGAGGAACTCCTCGCCCGGCTGGAACGCGTCCTGCATACACGGGGCCGCGCCCTGCTCACCGGACCCGCCGGCGTCGGCAAGACCGAGCTCGCGCTCGCCGAGGCCGCCCGCGCGGAGGCGCGCGGCGAGACCGTCCTGTGGCTCGCGACCCTGCCGTCCGACCGCGAGATACCCGGTGCAGCGGCCGCCGCGCTCGTCGCCTCCGTGGCGGCGACGGTGAACTGGCCGGGCCTCGGCTCTCCCGTACCCGAGCCGTCCGATCCGTCCGACCGCCCCGACCGGTCCGACTGGCCCGATCAGTTCGATACGTCGGATCCTTCGGCACCCGCCGGACGGTTCTCGCCCGGCGTGCTCGCCTCCGGCGTCTTCGACGAACTGCCCGGACCCCAGCGCACCGCCGTCGCCATGCTCTGCCGCGAGGCGCCGATCGACGCGGGCGGCTGGGACCCGATCGCCCTGCGCCTCGGCATCGCCCGGATCCTGCGCGCCCTCGCCTGCCGCGGGCCCGTCCTGCTCGTCGTCGACGGCGTGCAGTACATCGACGCGGACAGCGCCGACCTGCTGCGCTTCGCGCTCCATCTGGCCCCGCCCGCGCTGCGGGTGGTCGCCGTCGAGACGCCCGAGCCGTACGGCGGGGACCACGAGCCGTACGGCGAGAGCCATCGGGCGGCCTTCCGCCCCGAGGACCCGCACGCCACGCACCTCTGGGTGCCCTCGGAGGCGGACGTCCTGCTCGTCCCCCCGCTGCACGCCGACGAGATCGCCGAACTCCTCATCCACCACCGCCTGCCCTCCCGGATGGCCGGCCGCATCCACCGCGCCAGCGGCGGCAATCCGCGGCTCGCGCTCGCCGTGGGCCGCTCCCTCGCCGACGCCCGTACCCCGGTCCACCACGCGGAGGCGCTCACCCTGTCCGGGCGCGCCCGCGACCTGGCCCGTCAGCTCCTGGGCGCCGCGCCCCTCCCCGTACGCGAGACGCTGCTGCTCGCGGCGCTGGCGCTGCGCCCCTCGGCGACCCTCGTGCGCCGGGCCGGCCGGCCGACCGCCGAGGCGGACCTGACGGCCGCGGAGCGGGCCGGTCTGGTGTCGCTCGCCGAGGACGGCTCGGTGACGTTCACCGCCGGGCTGCTGCCCTCGACCCTGGTGCACGACGCCTGCTGGGCGGAGCGGAGCGCCGGGCACGCGGCTCTCGCCGAGGTCGTCGACGACCCGGTGGAGGCCGTACGCCACCGGGCCCTCGCGACCGACAGCCCCGACGAGGACCTCGCCGCCGAGGTCGCCGCCGCCGCCGATCTGGCCCGGGGGCGCGGGAACAGCGCGCTCGCCGCCGAACTGGCCCTGCTCGCCGCCGAGTCGACGCCGGGCCGGCACGGCACGCGGCGGATCGCCCGGCTCGTCGACGCCGCCGAGGAGGCCGCCCGCGCGGCGCGCGCCGACCTCGCGATGCGGGCCGCCACCGACCTCCTCGCCCGGGACGCGGCACCGGCCGACCGGGTGAGGGCACGGCTCGCCGTCCTCGACACGGCGGGCCAGGGGCTGACCGGGCTCGACGAGATGTACGTGCACGCCATGGAGGACTCCGAGGGGGACACCGCGCTGCGGGCCGCCGTACAGCTCCGGCTCGCCGTCAAGTACGTGCTCGCGGACGGCGATCCGGAGCGCTCACGGACGGCCGCCGCCGAATCGGCCGCGCTGGCCGCCTCGATGGGCGATCCGCGCACGGCCGCGCAGGCGCTGACCGTGCAGGCGCGGATGGAGCGGGCGCTCGGCTCACCGGACACCGATGCCGTACTCGCCCAGGCCCGGGCGCTGGAGTTGGCCGAGCGGCCGCTCGGCATCCGCAACGCCGCACAGATCCTGACGATCCGCCACGCCCTCTTCGACGGCCGGCTGACGGACGCCCGTGACGAGCTGAACGCCCTCCTCCCGCTGGTGCAGCGGCGCGGCACGGTGGAGGACGCCATCGAGCTCCTCAGCACCCTCGCCGAGATCGAGTCCCGGCTCGGCCCGTGCGCGGCGGCCCTGGCGCACGCCGGGCAGTCGCTCGCCCTCACCCTGGAGGCGGGGCTCTCCCCCGGTCCCGCCTGGTACGCGCTGGCGCTCGCGGAGACCGCGGGCGGCAGCTTCGCGCGGGCGGCGAGCTATGCCCGCCGCAGCGTGCAGGCCTCGGAGGAGGAGGGCGACCGGGTCTTCCTCTCCCGCAGCCGGTACGCGCTCGGCCGGGTCCAGCTCGTCAACGGGGACGTGGCCGCCGCCCTGGAGACCCTCCGACGCGTCCAGGCCGACGAGCGCGCCCAGTCGACCGTCGACCCGTCGATGCTGCGCTGGCACGAGGAGCTGGCCGAGGCCCTGCTCGCCACCGACGCCGTCGACGAGGCCCTCGCGGTCCTCGCCGAGGTGCGCCCGGTGGCGGAGCGGCTCGGGCGCGACACCGTCCTCCTGGGCTGCGACCGGGTGCACGCCCTCTGCCTCGCGGCGGAGGGGCGTACGGACGCGGCGGCCGAGCTGCTCACCGGGACGGCCGAGCGCTTCGGCCGCGCCGGGCTTCCGCTGGAACGCGGCCGGGCGCTGATCGCGCTGGCCCGGGTGGAGCGCCGCAGACGGCGCAGGTCGGCGGCGCAGAGCGCCCTGCACGAGGCCGCCTCGGTGTTCGAGCGGGCGGGAGCGGCGCCGTGGCTGGCCCTGGCGGGCGAGACCCCGGCGGGCGCGGCGGGCGAGAGTCCCGGCGGCGGCTCGGGCGGCGAGGAGACGCTGCCCGCGCTCTCCACGCTCACGGAGGCCGAGCTCCGGCTCGCCCGGCTGGTGGGCCAGGGGGCCAGCAACCAGGAGGCGGCGGCGAAGCTGTACCTGAGCGTGAAGACGGTGGAGGCACGGCTGACCCGGATCTACCAGAAGCTCGACGTGCGCTCGCGCGCCCAGCTGGCGACGGCGCTCAGACCGTGAACGGCCGCTGATTGACGAAGTCCGGGCCCGGCGAGCCGGTCAGATGGAGGTTCGGACTCTGGGTCGGGGGCAGTCTGCGCTGGATCGCCCGGTGGAACTCCCGGTAGCCGCCCTGGAAGGCGCCCCCGTCCCACACCTCCAGCAGGGCCGCGGTGAAGGCTCCGTTGACGTCGCCGTCGGAGGCGGTCTGGTTGTCCTGGCAGGCCCCGACGAGCAGGGCGTCCGGCTCGGCCCCGTTCTCGGGGGCGTCCTCGGCGAGCGAGCGCCGCAGCTCGTCCAGGAAGTCCCGGTCTCGGTCGTACAGCTGTCGCTGCTGCGGTTCGGGCAGGTAGCGGCCCCGGTCGCCGTCCGCGCCGCCGGGGACCTCGATGCTGCTGCCGCTGTGGCAGCAGTCGAAGAGCGCGACGATCCGTACGTCGTCGGCGAAGGCGCGGAAGGCCCGCTGCACCTCGTCATCGAGGAACTGGCGGTCGTAGAGGACCAGGGTCTCGTCGAGGGCGTCCGGCTCGTCGTCCGTACCGGACTCGTCGGGCACCTGCCCGCCGTGGCCCGAATAGGTGAAGAGCAGGATGTCGCCGGGGCCGAGCCGGGAGGCGGCCTCGCCGAGGACCGAGGTGACGTTGGCGACGGTGCCGTCCGGGGTGAGGAGGACGGTGGTCTCGAATCCGGCGGTGCGGGCGATCCGCGCCATGTCGTGGGCGTCGTTCTCGCAGGCGACCAGGGTGCCCGCCCAGCCCTCGTAGCGGGCGGGGTCGACCTCGTTGAGTCCTACGTGCAGGGAGAGTCCGGTGGCCATGGGGTGCCTCCTGGTGCGGAGGGAGGGATGGATGGGGATCGAACGGGAGGGGGTCGGACAGGAGAGGATCGAACGGGAGGGGCCGGCACGGGAGAGGATGCCGGTGCGGCTGCCGGGGGCGGCTGCCGAGGCGGCTGATCGAGTGGCCTGCGGTCCGGCGCCGAGCGCGACACGCTCCACGCGGTACTTACATCGTATGAACCCTTCCGATCCCCCGCCCTCCGCCGCAGGCACTCCGGGAGCCGGCGCGTCCTCCTCCGGCGGTCCTCGCAGCGGCGCGCTCGCCGGCCGCGCCGGCTACGACGAGACCTTCCTCGGCCCCGCCGTACCGCTCCCGCTCCCGGTGAGGGACACGATCGCGACGGTGATCCTGCCGTACACGCACTTCACGGTCGTCTTCCGGCCCGACCGGCGGCTCGCCGCCTCGACCGCGGTCTGCATCGAGGGACGGGAGCTCCAGGAGGACGTACCCCGGGACGACGTCTGGGAGTTCGATCCCCGGCTGCCCGAGGAGCAGCAGGCCGGCGACGCGGTCTACCGGAACAACAGTCTCGACCGCGGCCATCTGGTCCGCCGCCTCGACCCGGTCTGGGGGCCGTCGGCCGTGGCGGCACAGGCCAATACCGACACCTTCCACTTCACCAACGCCGCCCCGCAGGCGGACGTCTTCAACCAGGGCAAGCAGCTCTGGCAGGGCCTGGAGAACTACCTTCTCGACCACGCCGCCGAATTCGACCGGAAGCTGACGGTCCTCACGGGCCCGGTCCTCCAGGACTCCGACCCGCCCTACCGGGGGATCCAGGTGCCGATGCGCTTCTGGAAGGTGGCGGCGTTCATGCAGGACGGGGCGCTCGCCGCCGCCGCGTACGTCCTCGACCAGAGCCCCGACCTGAGCCGGGACGCCGAGCGGGCGCTCGCGGGGGCGCAGGCCGGCGCGCCGCCGCCGCTGGGTCCCTTCCGTACGTACCAGGTCCCGGTCTCCGACGTCGCGGAGATCACCGAGCTGGAGTTCGGGCCGCTGCCGGACGTGGACGTCCTGCCGCCGGCGCGGGGGCCCGAGGACCGCTGGCGGCGCCTGGAGTCGTACGGGGACATCGTGCTGCACGCCTGATCAGCGGGGGTGCGGCGGCTGATCGCCAGGGGAGCTTCGGCTGATCGGCGTGGGTGCTTCCGCTGATCGGCGGGGAGTGCTTCGGCTGGTCGGCGGGGTGCCTCGGCGCAGCCGACCAGCGATTGCGACCGCTACCGCCCGGTGAAACGATGAGAAGGACCAGCCAGTTCGCCGGACAGGTGCGGTATGCCGCTCACCGAGACGGAGTGGGGGCTCGTCGCCAGTTGGGTACGGGCCCATCTCCTGGACACACCCGAGCCGCGGGAGAGTCTGCTGCGCGCGGGGCTGCCCGCCGACTTCGTCCAGGACCTGCCGCTCACCCCGGACCCCGACCGCAACGCGCTGCTCGTGGTCGGGTCGGCCCGCCGGGACATCGCCCATCAGCGCCGCCTGCTCGCGGTCCTCTCCGGGCTCGACGCGCTGGCCGCGATCGACCATCCGCACGCCTTCGAGCAGGGCGCGGAGGCGCGGAACCTCCTCACCCGGCTCCGGGAGGACGAGCGTCTCGACCGCTCCCCGCGGGACCCGTTCGACAGCATGCTCCTGAAGCACGGCACCGAGGCGTTCCTCGGCCGCACGGAGCTGCGCGAGAAGCTCCGGGGCTTCCTGGCCGACCCGGAGCAGACGGTCATGGTCGTCGACGGCCCCCCGGACAGCGGCCGGTCCTACACGTACGAGTTCATCCGGCATCTCGGCCAGCACTACGGCTTCCGGCCGGTACGGGTCACGCTGTCCCGTACGTCGACGGCGGCGCGGCTGATGGAGCGCCTCTCCGCCTTCGTCGCGGGCCACGGGGCGGACGAAGTGTCGTTGAACCCGACACGGTTGAACGATCCACTGCCGTCCTTCGAGGACGCCGCGCACCGGATCGTCAGCCGGGCGACCGCCGCCGAGGAGAGCTTCTGGATCGTCCTCGACGACTGCGACCGGCTCGACCCCAACTCGGACGTGTGGGACTGCGTCGGCGTCCTCGCCCGCGCGGTCTACGAGCACACCCCGGTACGGAAGGAGACCGTGCCCCGCCTCGTCCTCCTCGGCTACTCCACCACGATGCGTCAACTCCCGTACGAGGTGCGCAAGAACGAGTGCCGTGACACCACGCGCCTGCTGGACGAGGACGATCTCCGGGCGTTCTTCCGGGAGTTCTTCGGCGAGTTCACCGCCGTGCACCGGGAGGCCGAGGACGACGAGGTGGTCCACGACCTCACGGAGACTGCCGTCTCCGAGGTCCTGCGCGCCGTCGACCGCCCCGACGCGGAGGACAGTTACATGCGCCGGCTGTGCACGGCCGTGGAGGACGTCGTACGGCTCCACCGGGCGTTCGCCCCGCTGCCTCCCTCGCCCGGTGACGCCGGACATCAGCTGCGCGACGCCCTGCGCACGAGCCTCTCGGCGCCCGCCCCCGCCCTGCCCGACCTGCGCAGGTCCTACCGTGAAGCGGCCTGCCTCCTCCAGGAGTTCGACCCCGCGCTGCTGCGGCTGCCCGACGAGGAGCGGTCCACCGGCCGGGCGGTCCTGGAGCTCGTCGACGACTGCACGGCGCTGCCCTCCCCCGAGGCCACGCTCTGGACGCTGCAGCCCGAAATCCGCGAGACGGCCCTCGCGGGCCTCGCGGGTCCCGGCGCCGCACTGCGCGCCCTGCGGACCAACATCGGCCTGCGCCCGGAGGGCGCCGGCCCCGAACGCACGGCCCTCGCCCTCCTCACGGGCACCGGCCTCGACACCCTCACCGGCCGGCCGGACGTCGACGAGCTCTGCGACACCCTCCAGGCCGTCCTCTGGCTCGGCCGGGTCCCCGGCGTCACGGGGCTCCCGCGGGTCGAGGACGTCCAGCACCGCCTGGAGGAGGCCCGGCTGCTGCAGCCGATGCACCGCCTCCTGCAGGGGACCTTCCACGGCCGCGCCGCCGAACTCGACTCCCTGCACGCCTATCTCGCGCTTCCCGAGGAGCCGGCGGAGCCCCCCGTCCTCATCCACGGCGTGGGAGGCATCGGCAAGAGCATGCTGCTCGCCAGATTCCTCGTCGACGCGCTGGCCGACGCCCCCACCCGGTTCCCCTTCGCCTACCTCGACTTCGAGCGGCCGACGCTCTCCATCCACGAACCCGCCACCGTGATCGCGGAGACGGCGCGCCAGCTCGGCATCCAGCACCCCGGGCACCGCGCCGCCTTCGACGCCCTCGCGGACGAGTGCGAGCGGACGGCGGCGGTGCAGCGGGGCGAGCGCAACGAACTGGACGATCTCTACAAGCTCTCCACCACGCGGGCGACGATCGGCCGCGACTACTCGGCGGACTTCCACGCCCGGGCCAGCGCCCGGGAGCAGGAGCTCGCCCGCCGGATCGCGGCTCTCGTCGCCGATGCCGTCCGGCCCCCGGACGGCGGGGCGGCCCAGGCCCCGCCCTTCCTGATCGTCATGGACTCCTTCGAGGAGGCCCAGTACCGGGGTTCGCCGGTGATGGGCCGCATGTGGGCGATCTGGACGGCGCTGCGCGCCGCGTACTCGCGCCTGCGCTTCGTCGTCGCCGGACGCGCGCCCGTCGACCACCCGGCCCGCGTCCTCACCCCCCGGACGATGGAGCTCACCGAGCTGGACCCACAGGCCTCCGTCGAGCTGCTGATGTCCTCCGGGGTGCAGGACGAGGCGGTCGCCGAGAGCCTCGTGGACCGGATCGGCGGCCATCCGCTGAGCCTGAAGCTGGCGGCGCGCACCGCGGTCGCCCTGGGCGGCGACTCCGCCTCACTCGGCGAGCTGCTGCGCGGACTGCCGTACCGGCGCCGCTACTTCGACCGCCAGGTCGACCAGATGCTCATCCAGGGCACGCTGTACGACCGCATCCTCAAGCACATCGTGGAGGACGACGTCCGGGCCCTGGTGCAGGCGGGGCTCGCGCTCCGCTTCATCACCCCGGACCTGGTCCGGCACGTCCTCGCAGGGCCGGCCGGGCTCCGGGTCGACACACCGGCGGAGGCCCGCCGTCTCTACGGGCTGCTCACCTCCCGGGTCGACCTGATGGAGTCGGCAGGTCCCGAGGCCATCCGGCACCGGACCGACCTGCGGGCCATCATGCTGCGCCTGTCGGACCGTGCGCGCACCGATCTGATGCGGGCCGTGGACCGGAGCGCCGTCGCGTACTACGCGGCCCGCGAGGGGCCGAGGGACCGCGCCGAGGAGATCTACCACCGGCTCCGGCTCGGCGAGAACCCCCGTACGGTGGAGGCGCGTTGGGAGCAGGGCGTCAGCGCGTACCTGGGCGGCTCGACCCACCGCGAGATGCCGGACCGGTCGGCGGCCTTCCTCCTCGGCCTGATCGGCGGCCACGTCCCCGACCAGATCATGACGGAGGCCGAGCAGGAGGACTGGGAGCGGATCGCCGCGCGCGAGGTCGAGGACCTGCTCACCCAGGGGTACGTGGAGGCGGCGGCGCAGCGGCTGTCCGAGCGGCGGCCGTGGACGCCGTGCAGCAGGCTCCACGCCCTGCTCGCGGAGGCGCTCGCCCGCTCGGGGCGGAGCGCGGAGGCACGCGAGGGCGCCGAGCGCGCCGTGGCCGGGGCGGCGGAGGCGGGCTGCGCGGAGACCCAGCTCGAACTGCTCCAGCTGTCGGCGCGGCTCGCGCAGGACGCGGGCGACTTCGCCGACGCGGACCGGGACCTCCAGGAGGCCGAGGAGATCGCCGCCGGTCTCGGCCTGCGGTACGAGTCCCTGGGCGTGCTGGTCGCCCGGTCCCGGCTCGCGGCCCTCGCGGACGGCGACGCCGCTCCGGCGGAGGCACGGCTCGCCCGGACTCTGCGCGGGATGCCCGACGCGGAGCTGGCCCGGCAGCCGTCCCTCGCCCGCACGGCGGCGGCGACGGCCTGCCGTGCGGACCCCCAGCTCCTGGAGCACACGCTGCGGCTGGTGGGGCTCCCGGCGGACGAGGACGCGGTCGTGGGCGAGCTCGCCCACTGGATCGATACGACGATGACCGACGAGCCCCGGCTGCGCGAGCCCCTGGCCCGCATCCTGGACACGGCGGCCGGCGAGCCACCGGACATCACCCCGGCGACGGCGGCGCCCACCCGCATGGGGCGCGAGCGGATCGAGCGGGCGCTCCGGGAGGCACGGCGGCGCGGGACGCTGGACAGCGTCGCCCGCCAGGCGCTCACGCTCCGCGACGGCAGCGGGGACCTGCTCCTCGGGGTCGCCTCCGCCATGGACGCCGGCCCGGCGACGCCCGGCCCCACCGCGTATGCCCCGGGCTGGTACGAACCCGCCCCGTATCCGCCCGACCCGCCCGACGCCGCCGTCACCACCCCCGACCCGCGCGACCCCACCCGTACACGTCCCGCTCCGCCCCCTCCCCCTCCCGGTCACCACGCCGCGACTCCTCACCCGCTCCCCGATTCCGTGACGCGCTCCTGGGCGACTCCCCGCACGGCCGGCCGTCCCCGGCGCGGGGGCGTCGGGCTGTGGACGCAGCCGCCGCCCGACGCCGCGGGTGCCGCACTCCGCAAGGAGCCCTTCCTGGCCCAGGAGGAGCTCGTCCGGGTCCGCACCGCCGCGATGGAGGCGGGGCTCGCCGACCGGGCGCTGCGCCCCGCCCTGCTCAAGGGCATCCCCGCGCACTTCACGGCCACTCTGCCGCCCCTCAACGACCCGCTGGAGCAGGCTCATGCCGACCTGAACGCGATGAACCAGGTCGAGCGCCTCATCGACGGCCTCGTGCCCCTGGAGATCTGGCTGCACAACGCGATCGAGCAGACCCGCGAGCAGGGCCCGCGCGCCGTCCTCCAGGGGGCGCTCGACACCGTGGCCCGGGAGATCACCGGCGAGGCGGCACTGCCGCCGGAGATGATGCCCGGGGAGTTCAAGGAGGAGATCGTCCTCCAGGACGACACCGTGCCGTACGAGTTCCTCCAAGGTGGCATCCGGGCCGGGGCCTCCGTCGCCCTGCTGAGGATCCCGCCGTACGAGTCGGGGTCGCCGCTCCTCCCGTCGTACCCGCACGGCGGCACGGGGTGGATGGTCGCTCCCGGGCTGCTGATCACCAACCACCATGTGGTGATGGCGCGTTCGTGGGAGTCGGGGGTGCGGCCGTTCGTGAGCGACGACGACCTGCGGCTGCAGGCGCTGATGTCCCGCTCCCGCTTCGACTTCGTCGAGAACGCGACGGCCTCCCCCGAGGTGACCGCCGGCGAACTGGCCGCCTGGGACGAGTCGCTCGACTACGCCATCGTGCGGCTCGCCGCCGAGCAGGCCCCGCGGCCGACGCTCAAGGTCGCCACCCGGCCGCTGCTGGTCCGGGAGCGCCAGCGCGTACCGGTCAACATCATCCAGCATCCGAGCGGTCTGCCGAAGCGCGTCGCCCTGCGCAACAACCTGGTCTACCGGGCGGACGAGCGGGACATCATGTACTTCACCGACACGCGCGGCGGCTCGTCCGGCTCGCCCGTCTGCCTCGACGACTGGACGGTGGTGGGACTGCACCGCGCCACGAAGAAGGTGGACGAGGTCGAATTCCAGGGCCAGAAGACGAAGTTCGTGAACGTCGGCACCCAGATGAGCAGCATCATGTCCCATCTGCGGGAGTCCCGACCGGAGTTGTACGACGAGATCGTGGCCGGCCAATCGGGGCGGCCCGCCCCGGGCGGACGCACGGGCAGCGGAGGTGAGTGACCATGCCGAACGGAGCACGGAACGGGTCGCCGGTCGCGACCGGCGCCGAGCAGATCTTCGGGGACCTGCGGGCGGTCGCCGACCGCGTCCGGGCGGATCTGGAGGCGGAGATCGCCGAGTCGGCGCTCGAACTGCCCGCCGACGTGGCGCCCGCGGCCGAGATCTCCCGCTTCGCCCACGAGGAGCGGGCACGGGTCCTGGAGGCGGGGGTCAGCGGTCTGGAGAAGCTGGCGGCGCACCGCGAGGACGAGATCGGCGAGGACGAGTACTTCGGCGTGGAGGCGATAGTCCTCCTCCAGGGCCGCCCCGCGATCCTCGTCCAGCGCCAGGACTTCGCCTCGCAGCGGGACGAGTGGGCGGTCCTCGACGGTCAACGGGCCGCCATCAAGGAGTCCTTGGCCCGAGTGGGCCGGGTCGAGCTGACCGGCCACCCCAGTCTGGACTGGGTGGGCACGGCGTTCCTCGTCGGACCGCGCACGGTGATGACGAACCGTCACGTGGCGGCGGAGTTCAGCCGTTTTGAGGCGGACCGCGACCGCTGGACGTTCGAGTTCGGCATGTCGGCACGGGTGGACCCGGCGGAGGAGCTGCCCGTGGACGGCGACGCCCCGGTCGCGGCTCCGCCCTCGGTCACGTACGAGATCACGGAGATCATCGGCATCCACCCGGACGTCGACATGGCCCTGTTGCGGATCGAGCCCCCGGCCTCCGACGGGCTGCCCACTCCGCTCGCGGTGGCCGCGGACGCCCCCGCGAGCCTGCCGGGCCGCCCGGTGTACGTGGTCGGCTACCCGGCCTGGGACGGCCGGCGCAACGAGCCCGAGTCGATGCGCCGGATCTTCATGGACGTGTACAACGTGAAGCGGCTCCAGCCGGGCGCGGCCACCGAGTTCACCCCGGGCAGCCTGGTGATGAAGCACGACTGCTCGACGCTGGGCGGCAACAGCGGCTCCCCCGTCTTCGACCTCACCGACCACCGCGTCCTCGGCCTGCACTTCGGCGGCCGCTACCGCAGCGGGAACCTCGCGGTCCCGCTGTGGGAGCTGATCGACGACCCGCTGCTCGCCAAGGCCGAGGTCAACTGGGTCTGAGGAGCGCCCTACGCCGTGACGTACGGGCCGCGGGCGGTGCTCCCGTCCGGCAGCGTCCACTCGGCGGTGACCCGGCCCGCGCCCGGGGCGCCACCCTCCTCGGCGGCCCGCAGGACGCGCCGTACGCGCAGCGTCAGTTCCTCGGGCGCGCCGGCCGCCCGCACGACCACAGCGGTGTGGTCGGCCCCGTCCACGACCCGTACGAGCTCCGCGCCTGCCGCGGCCCCGTCCCCGGCCGGGGCGGTGACGGAGACCGTCGGGTCCGGCGTGTCGTCCACGGACTGGTGCTGCGCCACCGCGTTCCCCCGCAGCAGGGCGTGCAACTCCCCGACGAGTACGGGGTCGTGGGCGCCGTCGTAGATCCAGCGCGTGCCCAGGACCCCGTGCTCGGACGTGCCGATGAGCGCGTGCTCGG
The DNA here is from genome assembly GCF_008642375.1 of Streptomyces venezuelae. Classification (NCBI taxonomy): domain Bacteria; kingdom Bacillati; phylum Actinomycetota; class Actinomycetes; order Kitasatosporales; family Streptomycetaceae; genus Streptomyces; species Streptomyces venezuelae. The sequence goes on from NZ_CP029194.1 coordinate 1,285,461, forward strand.
CGCCTTCCAGCGGGGCCCCGCGGTAGGTCATGGGCACCAGATAGGCGGCGGCGCCCGGCTCGGTGCCGTCGGTCACCACCATGAACTCGATGCCCACTTCACCGGCCGGGTCGTCGAGCCGGAAGCCTCCCGCCTTGGCCGGGCTCGGCCCGCCCTCCCGGCCGGCGTACCAGTCACGGGTGGGCAGCCACGAGGCGAGCAGCTCCAGCTTGGTGGGCTGCATCGTGGTGTGGTGGATGACGGCCATCGTGCGACTCTTCCTCTCGACGGGAGCCCGGGGCGCGCGGTCCCCGTCCGTCCGGGAACCCCTGGCCCTCCGGAACCTAACAGACGGCCCCCGGCACTCCGGCGCCCGCCGAACCCATCACCGTGCGGGCCCGGGCCGCCCGCCGAACCACCACCGTGCGGGCCCGACCCTCCGGACCTAGCCTGGAAGGTGGTGTGCTGTCCCCGGTCGGCAGGAGGCCCGCCGTGACGTACTCGTCCAGCCGTCGGCGGCGTGTGTGCGCCGGCCTCGCGGCGCTCGGGATCTTCGCTGCCCCGCTGGGCGCGGGCACCGCGGTCGCCACCGAGCCTCCGGGCCCGGCCGTGTTCGTGACGTCCTCTCCGCCCGCTTCGGCGGATACCGAGTTCCCGGAGCTCACCCCGGCCGTGGCCGCCGAGCTGGACAAGGCGATCCGCGACGTCATGCGGGAGGCGGACGTCCCGGGCGTGACGGTCGCCCTGTCGGCACCGGACAAGGGCACGTACATCCGGGCCTTCGGCGAGGCGGACACCGGGACCGGCACACCCATGAGCCCGAGTCTCTACATGCGGATCGGCAGCGAGACCAAGACGTTCACGGTGACCGCCGTGCTCCAGCTCGTCGACGACGGCAAGGTCGGCCTGGACGACCCGATCTCCGACTACGTCGACGGCGTGCCGAACGGCGACACGATCACCCTGCGCGACCTCGCGGGCATGCGCAGCGGGCTGTTCAACTACACGGCGGACGAGGACTTCTACAAGGCGCTCACCACGAATCCCGAACGCCACTTCACCCCCCGGCAGTTGCTGGACCACGCGTTCGCGCACCCGGTGGAGTTCCCGCCGGGCGAGGAGTTCCAGTACTCCAACACGAACACGGTCCTGCTCGGTCTCGTCATCGAGAAGGTCGGGGGCATGCCCCTGCACGAGTACATCGGGAAGAACGTCGTGGAACCCGCGGGCCTGCGGCACACCAGCTTCCCGACGGACGCCGCCTTCCCCCGTCCGCACGCCCACGGCTACACCGAGCAGACCGCTTCGGGCCGGGTCGAGGACGCCACCGACTGGAATCCGTCCTGGGGCTGGGCGGCCGGCGCGATGATCTCGAACCTCCAGGACATGCGCTCCTGGGCCAGGACCGTCGCCACGGGCACACTGCTCACGCCCGAGACCCAGGCCGAACGCCTCAAGATCCCCCCGGGCTCCCCCGACGGCTCGGGATACGGTCTCGGCATCTTCGACATCCAGGGCTGGATCGGGCACAACGGCTCCCTGCCGGGATACCAGTCGTTGACGATCTATCTGCCCGAGGCGCAGGCGACTCTCGTCGTCCTGATGAACACCGACGTCACCCTGGACGGCACGGCACCCAGCACCCTCTTCGGGAAGGCCATCACCACCGTCGTGACCCCGGACAACGTCTACGACCTCCCGGCCCCGGCCCCGGAATCCCCGCCGAGCCCGACCGGCAGCTGACGGACCGCTCCTGATCGCTCGACGAGGAACGCTCCGGGAGGGGGCGTACGCCAGGATGCGTGCGCCGTCCGCGTCCGACCGAGCGCTCCGGCGAACGGGGCATCGGGCACTGGGGGCGTCCCGACCAAGATCAATAGCCTGACGTCCGGCGCGTGACCTCGCGTCTGCCGGACACAGAAGGCTGACGATCCTGTGAAACATCCGATGCTGCGGCGCATGGCCGGGCTCACCGCGGCGACCGCACTGCTGACGACCCTCGGCTCCGCACCGGCAGGCGCCGCGGACGCATGGCAGAAGGTCGGTACCGACGCCCGCAGCGGTGTCAGCGGTCTCGCGTACGAGGGGCGCACCGAGGACGGGACCGGCGTGCAGGTCCTGGCCGTGCACGACAACAAGCGGTCCGGTCAGCAGCGCTTGTCCCGGATCACCCACCGGCAAGGCTCCGTCACCGTCGCCCCGCTCACGTGGGACGGACCCGAGCCGGTCGACCTGGAGGCCGTCGAGGCCATCCCGGGGCTGCCGGGCGAGTACCTGGCACTCACCAGCCGGGGCATCCTCTTCCGTCTGAAGGTCGCCGGTACGTCGGCGAAGGTCGTCGACTACACGCCGATGCCGGCGATCGGCGAGGGTGACGACTTCGAGAGCTTCGCGCTCGTCGCCCAGAACGGAAAGCTCGCCGCCCTCTGGGCGGACCGGGGCGCCGGCCCCGGCCGTCCGGCCACCCTGTACGCGGCGCCCCTGACGTTCGCCGCGTGGGGCCAGCCGCTGTTCGGCGCGGTGACTCAGCGGACCTACCGGTAGACGTACCCGGACGACGCCGGCACGCGGCACATCTCCGACCTCGCGGTGACCGCCACCGGCCGGATCGTCGTGGGTTCGGCGGCGGACGCCGGCGACGACGGCCCGTTCGACTCCGCGGTGAGCGACGCCGGTCGCGTGACGGTCTCGGCGGCGGGCCGGGTACGGGTCGCGCTCGCGGCCTCCCCGGCCGTGCTCGGGACGTTTCCCCAGTACAAGATCGAGGCGGTGGAGTGCCTCCCCGACTCCGCGGACACCCTGCTGGGCACGGACGACGAGAACCTCGGCGGCTACGTGCGGAGCGCGTCCTTCTGCGGCTCCTGAGTCCGCGACTTCGTGACATGACGGACTCCGGGGCCATGTGGGGTCCCGGAGTCCCATTGCGTGCGGAGAGCCGTAAGGCCGGGTTACGCTGCCGGTGCAGCTGGTTCGCCCCGTCAGCCGGACGGGATGCGTCGTAAGAGGGAACCCGGTGGGAATCCGGGACTGCCCCGCAGCGGTGAGCGGGAACGACCGCCGTCATCAGCACTGGGCCCGGGACGGGTCTGGGAAGCGACGGCCATTAGGTGTCCTCCTTCCTGAGGACGTGCCCGCGAGTCCGAAGACCTGCCCGTTGCCCGCACGCGGACGATTCCGCGCGCGGACATTCCGGTGACCTCGAGGGCGGGTCGGCGTACAGAACGTCTCGGACGACCCCGTGGCACCGCGCCGGGTCGCGCCGGCCGTTCCGTCACCCCTTCGCCCCCGTCCCGTCTCCGGGATCTCAGGGATTCATCTCGCGAAGGAGATCTCCGTGACCACCAAGTCCGCAGCCGCGGCAGCGCAGTCCACCCTGTACGGCTACCCCCGCCAGGGGCCCGACCGGGAACTGAAGAAGGCGGTCGAGGGCTACTGGAAGGGCCGTGTCACCGCCGACGCCCTCCGGGCCACCGCAGCAGACCTGCGCCGTACCACCTGGCGGCAGCTCGCCGCCGCCGGCATCGACGAGGTCCCCACCGGCGACTTCTCGTACTACGACCACGTCCTCGACACCACCGTCATGGTGGGCGCGATCCCCGAGCGCCACCGCGCCGCCGTCGCGGCGGATCCGCTCGACGGGTACTTCGCCATGGCGCGCGGCACCCAGGACGTGGCACCGCTGGAGATGACCAAGTGGTTCGACACCAACTACCACTATCTCGTCCCGGAGTTGGGCCCCGACACGGTCTTCACGGCCGACTCCTCCCGGCAGGTCGCCGCCCTCGGCGAAGCCCTGGCCGAGGGGCTCGGCGCCCGCCCCGTCCTGGTCGGACCCGTCACCTACCTGCTGCTCGCCAAGCCCGCGCCCGGCGTGGCGGCCGGTTTCGATCCGCTCACCCTCCTCGACCGGCTCCTCCCCGTGTACGCCGAGGTCCTCGCCGACCTCCGGGCGGCGGGAGCCGAGTGGGCGCAGCTCGACGAGCCCGCCCTCGTCCAGGACCGCACCCCCGCCGAACTGAACGCCGCCGCCCGCGCCTACCGCGACCTCGGCGCGCTCACTGACCGGCCGAAGCTCCTGGTCGCCTCCTACTTCGACCGGCTCGGCGACGCCCTGCCGGTGCTGGCCAAGACCCCTGTCGAGGGGCTTGCCCTCGACTTCACCGAGCGGGCGGCCGCCAATCTCGACGCGCTCGCCGCCGTCGGCGGCCTGCCGGGCAAGCGGCTCGTCGCCGGGGTGGTCAACGGCCGCAACATCTGGGTCAACGACCTGACCGCCTCGCTCACCACGCTCGGCACCCTCCTCGGCCTCGCCGACCGCGTCGACGTCGCGGCCTCCTGCTCCCTGCTGCACGTCCCGCTCGACACGGCGGCCGAACGCGACACCGATCCGCAGATCCTGCGCTGGCTCGCCTTCGCCCGCCAGAAGACCGCCGAGATCGTCACCCTCACGAAGGGGCTCTCGCGGGGCACCGGGGCCATCACCGCCGAACTGGCCGCCAACCGCGCCGACCTCGCCTCGCGCGCCCGCTCCCCCCTCACCCACGACCCGGACGTGCGCTTCCGGGCGTCCGCCGTCTCCGCCTCCGACACCCGCCGCTCCCAGCCGTATGCCGACCGGTCCGTCACCCAACACGCCTCTCTCCGACTGCCGTTGCTGCCCTCGACGACCATCGGTTCGTTCCCGCAGACGGCGGAGCTGCGGACCGCGCGGGCCGACCTGCGGGCGGGCCGGATCGACACCGCCGGGTACGAGGAGCGCATCAGGTCCGAGATCCAGGAGGTGATCTCCTTCCAGGAGAAGGCCGGCCTGGACGTCCTCGTCCACGGCGAGCCCGAACGCAACGACATGGTCCAGTACTTCGCCGAACGGCTCACGGGCTATCTGGCCACCCAGCACGGCTGGGTCCAGTCCTACGGCACCCGCTACGTCCGGCCGCCCGTCCTCGCGGGCGACATCTCCCGGCCCGAGCCGATGACGGTCCGCTGGACGACGTACGCGCAGTCCCTCACCACCAAGCCCGTCAAGGGCATGCTCACCGGTCCCGTCACCATGCTCGCCTGGTCGTTCGTCCGCGACGACCAGCCCCTCGCCGACACCGCCCGGCAGCTCGCGCTCGCCCTGCGCGACGAGGTGAACGACCTGGAGGCGGCGGGCACTTCGGTCATCCAGGTGGACGAGCCGGCCCTCCGCGAGACCCTTCCTCTGCGCACCGCCGACCACGCGGACTACCTGGCCTGGGCGACGGAGGCCTTCCGTCTCACCACCGCCGGTGTGCGGCCGGAGACCCAGATCCACACCCACATGTGCTACGCCGAGTTCGGCGACATCGTCCGGGCCATCGACGACCTCGACGCCGACGTCATCAGCCTGGAGGCCGCCCGCTCCCACATGCAGGTCGCCCGGGAGCTCGCGGCCCACGGCTACCCGCGCGAGGCGGGACCCGGCGTCTACGACATCCACTCCCCGCGCGTCCCGAGCGCCGCGGAGGCCGCGGAGCTGCTCCGTACGGGCCTCGAAGCCATCCCCGCCGAGCGGCTCTGGGTCAACCCCGACTGCGGTCTGAAGACCCGCGGCTGGCCCGAGACGCGTACGTCACTGGAGAACCTGGTGGCGGCGGCCCGCACCGTCCGGTCCGAACTCCTCGCTCCCTGACGACGAGGTGACCGCGACCCGGCCGTCACGGGGAGACCGTGGCGGCCGGGGGTGCCCAGCGGCGGGTGCGGGCGGGGGTGGACGAGAGGCCGTAGTCCTTCCTGAGGTGCTCGGGGATGGCGTAGTGCATGACGCGTCCGCGGGTGAGGGAGGACAGTTCGAGGACGGTGGTGAGGTGGCCGAGGCGGTCCAGGGCCCAGGCGCCGAGCGGGGAGCTGTCCTCGATGCTCTCCAGGACGCCGAGGAGGTGGGGGACCGACTTGACGAGGGTGTCCCAGCGGGTGCGGGGCACATCGAGCCAGTCGGCGCAGGTGTCGCCGACGAGGAAGCGGATGAGCGCGGACACGATCGGGTCGAAGAGCGTGCCGGGCACGATCTCCTCGTAGAGGTCGATCAGTTGCCGGGTCAGATGGGACCCCTCGGGGGAGGGCCCCATGTGGCGGATCATGTAAAGGTCGAGGAAGCTCCGCGCCTCGCCGAGGTTCTTCGGTACGGCGTCCTGGTCGACGCCCAGCATGGCGCCGACCACGCGCCAGGCGTAGTAGTAGGCGTCCGCGCCCTCGGAGGTCATGTGGATGCCGAGGCGGTGCAGGCTGTCGAGGACGAGCATCGAGAAGAACATCTGCCCGCCGATCATGTCCTCCTGACAGATCGGCACCCCCAGCGCCGCCGCGTCCCAGCGGTTCTCGCGGATGAGGTGGTGACGGATGGAGGCGTGCAGCAGGCGGACCTTCTGCGCGGCGGGGATGAAACGGCTGCCGGCCTCGAAGGCGTCGGGCTGCATCAGGTAGACGGTGAACTGGCCGGTCTCCGCCATGCGCTTGGACGGGTAGCTCAGACCGTGCGTCGCCGACAGCAGCTTCGCCACGTGCGGGACGAGGTAGCAGGCGGGCATGGACGCGAAGGACAGCGCGGTGGAGATGTGCACGTTGTTGTCGATGAAGAACAGCCGGGCCTTCTCCATCTCCCCCCAGTCCACCCAGGACGGCGGGGTGCTCGTGGCGTGGAGGTACTCCCGGGCGACGTCGGGCAGCCCGTCGGGGAGCGGGGCGCCGGCCGTGGAGACGTACCGCATCAGGGTGTTGAACGTGCCGACCTCGCCCCGCTCGAAGAGGGTGGCGACCGTGGCGTCGGCGAGTTCGTCGCCGGTCCGCCGCAGGGCGTCCATCGACGCCTCGGTCCGGGGCACGGAAGGGGTCGGGGACGGGGGCATGGGCCGATTCGGGGACGGGGGCATGGGCCGATTCGGGGGCGGGGGCACGGGCGGGGTCATGGGGCAGGGCTCCTTGTTCTCCGTCAGGAACGGCGGGCCGCCGCCGAGTGCGCCAGGGTGGTGAGGGCGGCGGCGGGCGGCGCGGGCAGGTTCAGTGCGTCGAGGGCGCGGAGGGACTCCTCGACCCGCACGGTGATCATCGCCTCGACCCGGTCGGGCGCCTTGAGCCGCCGCATCAGCGCGCGTACGGCCTCCAGCGCGTCCCCGTCGGGGTCGGGCCGGCCGAGCAGGTCGCGCAGGCGCGCACGGTCCTCGTCCCCGGCGAGCCGCCAGGTCTCCGCGAGCAGCGCCGTGGGCCGCCGGCCGTGGACGTCGTCGGCGCCTGCCTTGCCGGTGGTCCCCGGGTCCCCGAAGAGGCCGAGCAGGTCGTCCCGCAGCTGGAACGCCTCCCCGAGCGGCAGCCCGTACGCGGAGTAGCCCTCGCGCAGCCGACGGCCGGCCCCGGCCAGGGCGCCGCCGATCAACAGGGGCTGCTCGACGGTGTACTTGGCGGTCTTGTAGCGGATCACCTTCAGCGACGCCGCCGTGTCCGGGGCGGCGCCGGTGTGCAGGATCTCCAGGCACTCGCCGGCGATCAGGTCCCTGGCCAGGGCCGCCCAGAGCGGACGGGCCCGGCCGAGGTAGGCGGCCGGGACCCCGCTGGTGACGAACAGCTGGCCCGCGAGCGACATGAGCAGGTCGCCGACGAGCATGGCCAGCGACCGGGCGCCGGCGGCGGGCCGCGGGTGGTGCTCCACCGCGTCCCGCAGGGCCAAGTGCGCGGTGGGCCGGCCGTGGCGCAGCGGGCTGTCGTCGATCAGGTCGTCGTGGACGACAGCCGCCGCGTGCACGATCTCCATCGAGGCCGCCGCCCGCAGCAGCGCCTCGCTGTCGGGCTGTCCCACCGCGCGCCAGCCCCAGTAGCAGAACGCCGCGCGCAGCCGCTTGCCGTCCGCGACCGCGGTCTCCAGCTGCTGGGCCACGGGGCCCAGCGCGGGATCGACCGCCGCCAGCTGGTCGGCCTCCTCGGAGACGTACCGCCGGAGTACGTCGTCGACCCGCGCCTTGAAGGCGGCCGGCTCCCAGCGGTCAGACGTCATGGCCGGCCCGCCGGGCCAGCACGTGCCGGGCGAGGACCTCCAGGTGGGCCGGTGGCGGCGAGGCGTACCTGTCGAGGAGGAGGCGACCGCGCGCCTCCAGGTCCCGCTCGGCCCCCGCCGCCACCTCGGCGACGTCCGAGCGCCTCAACAGGCCCCGGACGAGGCCGAGTCCCGTACTCAGCGTGCTCACCGCCAGGTCCGCGAGCCCCGCCGCCAGCAGCACCGCCCGCTCGTCCAGGCCCTCGCGCGATCCCGCTTCCCTCGTCACACCGCTCCCCTGACCGCGGCACGTCCCGGCCGCACGATCACTGCCACTCCTCCCCCCAGGCTCGCGCCGGACCGGTGGTCGGGGCGGACGAACTCACCAACGAGTGATCATCTCGCTGGCACGTACGAGTCCACCGCACCGGCGTCCGCGGGGGCGCGGTTCCACTCCATCCGCGACCACGGCAGCGCCAGTTCGCTCCGGTCGGTCACGTCACGCGGGGCGAGGGCCGCGAGGGGCACCGCCTCGCGGTGGCGTGCGTAGACGGTGTCGACGTAGCGGTGGCCGGTGTCGGCGGCGATGAAGAGGACCGTCCGGCCGGGGGTGCGCTCGCGTTCGTGGCGGGCGGCGAGGTAGCCGGCACCGGTCGAGAGGCCCGCGAAGACCGCGTGCCGGCGCAGCAGGTCGACGCTTCCGGCCAGGGCCGCGTCGAAGGAGATCCAGTGCAGGGTGTCGTACAGGTCGTGGGAGACGTTCCCGAAGGGGATGGAGCTGCCGATCCCGGCGATGATGATCTCGGGATCGGAGACGTGCTCGGCCCCGAACGTGACACTGCCGTACGGCTGGACGCCGACGAGCCGGACGTCGGCCGGGCCGCTCGGGGCCGCGCGCAGATAGCGGGCCAGGGCGCCGGTCGAGGCGCCCGACCCCACCCCGCCGACGACGGTGAGCCCGCCCGCTCCGTCCGCGCCCTCCGCTCCGTCAGCCCCGACCACGCCGTCCGCTCCGATCGCCTCCCGGATCCGGTCGGCGATCGCGCGGTAGCCGAGGTAGTGGATGTCGTCGTGGTACTGCCGCATCCAGTGGTACTCGGGGTGCTCGGCGAGGATCTCGTGGATCCGCTCGACGCGTCGCTTCTGGTCGAGCTTGAGGTCGCTGCACGGCTCCATCTGCTCCAACGTCGCCCCCAGCACGGCGAGTTGCGTACGCAGAGTGTGGTCCACGGTGGTCGAGCCGACGATGTGACAGCGCATCCCGTACCGATGACAGGCCAGGGCGAGGGCGTACGCGTAGATGCCGCTGGAGCTGTCCAGCAGGGTGTCCCCGCGGCGTACGGCGCCGGTGTCCAGGAGGTGGCGTACCGCCGCGAGCGCGGAGACCACCTTCATCGTCTCAAAGCGCAGGCAGACGAGCCGGTCGTCGAGACGTATCAGGTCCGGCCGGCCGATCGACTCCGCGACGTGCTGGTCCATTCCGGAGCTCCTTGGTGGTGGTGACGGTCGTAGGGGTCGTGAAGGTCCAGGTGGCGGGGATGCCGTGGGCCTCCAGGGCGCGCAGGCAGTCGCGGACGCCGTGCCGCACGCCCGGCGAGGCCGGGTCGAAGAGCACGCCCGCCACCGCGCCGCTGTGCGCGATCTGCACACCCACCGCTCCGACCCGGCGGGCGATGCCGGTCAGGGCCTCGAACTCGGGGTGCCCGAGAACCTGTTGGCCGCGCCGGGCGCTGGCGGTGGCGACCTCACCCAGCAGTGCGGCGTCGCCGGTCGCCACGGCCAGGCGCAGCCGCGCGCGCAGCCGCTCACAGGTCCGCACGTCACCGGCGTCGGGCTCGTACGCGGGCAGGGCGAGCGTGTCCACGGGCGCTCCGCCGCCGAGCACGCACCCCACCACGACCAGCGGCGGAAGGGCGGGGCCGAGGACTTCCAGGATCCGGCCCTCCCGCTGGGCGAAGAGCACGGGGCCGCCGCCGTCCAGCATCAGCGGATCGCAGGCCGTCTCGGCGCGGACCGCAAGCCGGGCGACCGCTCCGGGTGTCAGGCGCGTACCGTACGAGTCCGCGACCGCGCGGATCGCTGCGATGACGTCGCTGGTGGAGCTGCCCATGCCCAGACCCACCGGTATCTCGCCGGTGAGGCGCAACTCGCCTCCGCAGGGCGGATGTCCGGACCGTTCCGCGCACGCGGCCACGGCGAGGGCGGCGCCCCGCACGGCCTTGCTCCGGCCTGCGGGGACGACGGTGAGCGCCTCGGGCGGCGTGTCGGGGGCGCGGACGAACTCGGCGCTGCTGCCCGGTCCGGCCATGGGGAGGGTGACCAGTCCGGCGCACCGTCGCCCGTCGTCGTCGAGGAAGACTCCTTGGAGGATCTCGCCGTGGTGACAGAGGGCGGCCCCGGTGCCCGTGACGGCGGTGTCGCCGGCCCGGGACCGGAGGCCGGGGCCGGGGATCACGCGCCGCTCACCGTCCGGTAGCGGTACAGGACCGTCTCCTCGGCGCTGAACTGGGAGAAGGGGAAGGGCTCCGCGGAGAGCGCGGTGACGCCGGAGCCGAGGAAGGCCCGGGCGACGGCGCTGCCGGTCTGCGCGTAGACGACGAGCGGGATGCCGCGGGAGCGGCAGCGGTCGAGGATCGTGTCGAACGAGCCGTTGCTCAGGGTCATTCCGGTGGCGACGACGGCCTCGGCCCGGTCGAGCACCTCGTGCATGTCGGCGGTGACGGGGTCGCCCCACTGGGTGGTCCTGAGGTTGAGGTCGCAGGGCAGCGGCCGGCCGCCGCGCTCGCGGATCGCCGCGACGAGTGGGTTGACGACGCCGATGAGGCCCACCTCGGCGCCCTCCTCGATGTCCAGCAGGCCGGCGATGGCCGCGTCGCGGGCCTTCGCCCGGACCTCAGGGGTTCCGGCGGGGAGGGTGACCGGCTCGGCGTCGCCCGCCTCGCCGGCCGTCCGGTGCGGGCGTACCTCGGAGAGGTAGGCGTCGAGGGCGGCGATCCGCAGCGGGCGCGGGGCCTCGCGGAGGAGTACGTCGAGCGGGGTGCCGGAGGAGTCGCGGCAGATCGACGGGTCGATCTCCCCGGCCTCGAAGGCGCAGCCGCCGAACGAGCCGCCGAGGCGGACGAGGACGTACTGGTTGAGGTAGGTGGTGTCGCCGCCGGCGAGGCGGGTGCCGTGGTGGATCCAGAAGACGCTGGTCGCGACGAGCCGGGAGGGCAGCGGCCCGTGCTCACCGGCGAGGACGGCCTCGACGAGGCCGTCGACGGACGTCGCGAAAGACGCGGAAGGGGCGGAAGGGGCGGAAGGGGTGGAAGGGGTGGAAGGGGTGGAAGGGGTGGAAGGGGTGGGGATCGTCCGGGTCATGGCTTTCCTTTTCAGAGAACGGGTTCGATTGCCGGCGCGGGCACCGCGGCGCTGAGCGGTCCGCGGTACGCGACGTGGGGCTGCCCCCATGCGTCGACGGTGAGTTCGGCGTCCACCTCGAAGACCTCGGCGAGTCGGTCGGCGGTCAGTACGGTGGTGGGCGGGCCGGCGGCGATCAGCCGGCCGTGGTGCAGGAGCAGCAGCCGGTCGCAGTACCGGGCGGCGAGCGACAGGTCGTGCATCGCGACGAGGACCGTCCGGCCGGTGCCGGACAGCAGCTCCATCAGTTCCAACTGGTGCTTCACGTCGAGGTGGTTGGTGGGCTCGTCGAGCAGGAGTGCCTGCGGCTGCTGGGCGAGCGCGCGGGCGATGTGGGCGCGCTGCCGCTCGCCGCCCGAGAGGGCCTTCCAGGAGCGGTCGGCGAGCGCGGTGAGTCCGAGCCGTTCGAGCGCGGCGGCGATCACGGCCCGGTCGGTGGCGTCCGGTCCACTCCAGCGGTCGCGGTACGGGGTCCGCCCCAGGCCCACGACGTCGCCGACCCTCAGGTCGGTGTCCGCGCCCGAGTCCTGTGCGACGAAGGCGACTCGGCGGGCGATGCGGCGCGCGCTCCAGTCGCGTACGGACTCCCCGTCGTAGCGGACCGCGCCCGCGTCGGGGACCCGGAGGCCGGCCAGGCAGCGCAGCAGCGACGACTTGCCGGAGCCGTTCGGGCCGAGCAGTCCCACGGTCTCGCCGGGGGCGATGTCCACGCCGACCTCGCGGACGACCGGCGTGCCGCCCACGGACCAGCTGAGCGCTTCGGCGGTGATCCTCACAGCTCCCCCCTCCTGCGCAGGACGAGGAGGAAGAGCGGTACGCCGAGGAGGGCGGTGATGACGCCCACCGGAACCTCGCGGGGCGCGAAGGCGATCCGTGCCAGGGCGTCCGTCCAGACCAGGAACACCGCTCCGGCGAGCGCCGCCCAGGGCAGGAGCACCCGGTGCAGGGGACCGACGAGGAACCGCACCCCGTGCGGGACGATCAGCCCGACGAAGCCGATGGCTCCGACGGTGGCCACCGCCACGGCGGTCAGTGCGGCCGTGACCACGAGGAGCAGCGTCCGGGTGTGCCGTACGCCGATCCCCAGGGAGGCCGCGGTGTCGGTTCCGAAGGAGAGTCCGTCGAGGGCGGTGGAGCAGAGCCATGCGACCGCGAGACCGAGCGGGGTGACGATCGCGCAGACCACGACGGTGTTCCAGCGGGCGGGGGCCATCGAGCCCAGCAGCCAGTGGGTGACGGCCCGCGTGGTGTCGGCGTCCGCCGAGGCCATCAGGACGAGGGAGGTCAGGGCGGTGAACAGCTGGCCGACGACCACACCGGTGAGGACGATGCGGACCGAGTCCAGCCCGCTGCGGCGCAGCAGCAGGAGGAGCAGCGCGAAGGACAGCAGGGCGCCGACGAGGGCCCCGCCGGTGACCCCGAGCGTGCTCGCGCCCACGCCGAGGACGACGACGGCGACGGCTCCGGTCGAGGCGCCCGAGGAGACGCCGAGCAGGTAGGGGTCGGCGAGCGCGTTGCGGGTGACCGCCTGGAGCACCGTGCCGCACACGGCGAGCGAGGCGCCGACGAGGGCGGCCATCAGCACGCGCGGCAGCCGCAGGTCCCAGACGAGGGAGTCCATCAGCGGGGGCAACGGCTCGACGTCCAGGCCGAGACGGGTACCGAGGACGCGACCGAGGCCGGCCCAGCCCACATCGGCGGTGCCGATGCGAACGGCGACCGCCGCCGAGCCGACGAGGACGCCCGCGGCGAGGAGGGAGATCACCACCCGGGCAGCCACGGACCGACGGGCGGTCCGGACGGACCCGACGGAACCGGCGGAGCCGGCTGACCCCACAGGTCTGTCGGTGCCGACTCGGCCCACGTGGCCCACGTGGCCGGCAGCGCCGTCCCGCTCCGCGGACCCGACGGCCAGGGGGTCCGCCACCTCCCCGCGACCGACCGGGTCAGCGCGCATACCCGAGGTCCTTCATCCCGTCCGCGAGCAGTCCCAGGGTGTGCACCGAGCGCACCGAGGGATCCAGCTCGATGCCCGGCACTTCGAGGATCTTGTCGTCGCGGACGGCGGCCAGCCGCGAGACCACCGGGTGCGCCGCCATCGAGGCGCGCTTCTCGGCGGCGCTGTCGCCGGGCCGGCCGCGCTCGGAAAGGTCGCCGATCACGATGAAGTCCGGGTCGCGCTTGGCGACTTCCTCCCAGGAGACCTCCGGCCAGTCCTCGTCGACGTCGTCGAAGGCGTTCTTCGCGCCAACGATCCGGCTCATCTCGCTGGGCAGGCCGGTTCCGCCGGCCACGTACGGCATGCCGTTGAAGACGGAGTAGAGGTAGACGACGGTCGGCCGGTCCGCGCCCTCGGGGAGCTTGGAGGCGGTCGCCCCGGCCTTGGCGACGGCGGCCCGCTGGCCGGCGGCGAGCGCGCCGGCCCGCTTCTCGGCCCCGAAGACCTTGCCGAGGTTCTCGTAGTCGGAGAACAGAAGCTCGAAGGCGGTCTTGCCGGTCTGGTTCCGCTCCGGGCAGTCCACGGCACTGACGAAGGTCGGGACCTTGAGGGCGTCCAGCTCCTCCCGGGTGCCGGCCCGGTCCTTGGTGAACAGGTCGGCGGAGCCGGCGAGGACGAAGTCGGGCGTGGCCGCGCGGAGTTGCTCGGCCGTGGCGATCTTCGGGGCGATGACGGGGACCTCGGCGTACGCGGCCTGGTACCGCGCCGGGATCTTCGTCTTGAGGTTGGCCGTTCCCGCCATCCGGTCCTGGAGGCCGAGTTCGAGCAGGGTCTCGGTCGAGGACTGGTCCAGGGCGACGGCCCGCTTCGGCGGCTCGGAGAAGGACATCTGGCGGCCGCAGCTGGTGACGGAACTCGCCACGGCGGACGCGGCGTCGGCGGGCTTGGCGCCCGGCGCGGAGCCGTCGCCGCTCGCCGTCGAGCAGCCCGCGGTGGCGAGGAGGACGGCCAGGGCGATGCCGAGGCGGGTGGGGTGGCGCATGGAAGGTCTCCGGTCTGCGGGGGCCTGGATAAGGCGTGGGTGTTGTCGTGCACCGGGCAGGAGTGCCGCGTTCGAAGGGTACTGTAATGGTATTCATTTTCATTAACGACCCCGGGGGTGCGCTCCACGGAGCGCTCCAGCCCCCGCACCCACCCATCCCTGCCTCCGAGGAGCACCCACACCGTGGCGACCACACCCACGCCCACAGCGACCAAGTCCGAGACCCTGCCCCCGCGTTCGATCCTCCGCGACGCCGCGTTCCTGCGTCTGTGGGCGGGCACGACCGCCTCCGGGCTCGCGACCTGGGCCCTGCCCTTCGTCCTCGGGCTGGCCGTGCTGCACCGCGACCTCGGCGCCGCCGGTCTCGGCCTGGTCCTCGCCGCACGCACCGCCGGCTTCCTCGCCGCCGTCGCCGTCGGCGGTGTGCTCGCCGACCGGCACTCCCGCCGCGCGGTCGTCCTCTGGTCCGCCCTCGCGGCGGCGGCCGCCGCACCTCTCCTCGCCGCCGGACTCGGCCGCTCGCTCGTACTGATGACGGCCGCCGCCGCCCTCGCGGGCGCCGGACAGGGCGCGTGCCGCCCGGCGTTCCAGGCGCTCACCGCCGAGACCGTCGACCCCGAGCGGCGCCAGCAGGCCAACGCCGCCATGACCATGGCCGTACGCGGTTCCACCCTCGCCGGCCCCGCCCTGACCGCACTGCTCGCCGCCTTCCTGGACATCGGGACGCTGCTGCTCGGCATCGGCCTGCTCTGGCTGGTCGCCGCACTCGTCCCCGGCAAGGGCGCCGCCGCGACCGGCTCGGCGACCACGACGGACCCGGCCGCCGAACCGGCGCCGCGCGCGGGCTTCCGCGCCGAGTTCCTGGAGGGCATACGCGAGGCGCGGCGCCACCCGTGGTTCCTCGCCGGACTGGCCGCCCTCGTCGCGGTCATCGCCCTCGGCTACTCCGCCACCAGCGTCGCGCTGCCCCTGATCAGCAGGGACCGCTACGACACCCAGTGGGTGCTGGCCGCGGCCATGACCGCGTACACCGTGGGCGCGCTCGCCGGAGCGCTGGTCATCGCCCGTCTGCGCCCGCGCTCGCAGGGCTGGGCCGCCTTCGCCGGCCTCGCCGCGTACGGCGTCGCGCCGCTGAGTCTGATGCTGCCCGTGCACCCGCTCGTGGTCGTCGCCGCGTACGCCGTAGCCGGGATCGGGATCGAGCTGTTCAACGTGCCCTGGTTCACGGCCACCCAGCGCGAGGTCGCCCCGGACAAGCTGGCCCGCGTCTCCTCGCTGGACTTCCTCGTGTCGTACGGCCTCGCACCGGTCGGCCTGGCACTGATCGCCCCGGCCATCGACGCCTTCGGGGTCACGCCCGTGCTCGGCGTCTGCGCCGCCGCCTGCTTCCTCGTACCGGCAGCGGCGGCACTGACCCCCACGGCCCGCCACTTCGCCCGCACGGCTCCAGCCACGACGGACTGACGGACCGCCCCAGGTGATCGGAGACCGTGTCGGACCCCTCCGATACGGTCTCCGATCAACGACGACACACGGGGGCAGAAATGACCATTCACCGTCCGGGACTGCCGGAGGACCTTCCGACGGGCGAGGCGCTGTGGGCCCGGTGGGCACTGCTCGCCGCGGTCGGCGCGACCACCGAGGACGAGCAGCGCCGGAGCGGCTACCGCACCGGCGTCTGGATCGACGCCGAGGGCCTGCACTACGACGACGCCGGCTGCACGTGGTGGACCATGTCCCGGATGGGCGAAGGCCGGTTCGTGCTCTACGGCGAGGACGAGTCGAGCGAGGTCAAGTGGCACGAGCCGCCGATCGACATGCTCGCGGGCGGCCCCGAATGGCTCCCGTACGACGAGCTGCACGACCGGCTCGAAGGCAACGAGCTGGGCTGCGTCTACTGGTACGAGCACGGGGCCTGGGCCCGCGCGGCGTACCCCGACGACCTCGGCGACGACGGCCTGGACTGCGGCATGAGCGACTTCGTCGACCGGGACCGGGTGGTGTCCGACCTCTCCGACCGCATCGACGGCACCACCGACGGACCCGGCCCGGACACGCTCCTGGCCGCGGCCGAGGCGCACCGGCTGGAGCCGGACCTGCTCCTTGAGCGGCTGCGCCCCACCGACCCGGACGGCGAACCCCTCGACCTCCCGGCAGTCGCCAGGGCCCTGGCCCTCGCGGGGCTCACCGCCCCGGCCACCACTCCCTGACCCACCACGGGATGCACGAATCCGCAGGTCGGAGCCGCCGAGAGGCTATTCCCCCGGAGCCATCGGACTTCCCATGCCGGACATCGGATTCTCCATTGGAAACCTCTCGGCGGCGGGCATAGCGTCGAAGACATCGCAGCACCGACGACCCTGGGAGCCCCTCGCATGTCCAAGATCCTTTTCGTGATGACCGGCGCCGACCACTGGACGCTCGCCGACGGCACCAAGCACCCCACCGGCTTCTGGGCGGAAGAGGCCGTGGCGCCGTACGAGGTGTTCAAGGCCGCCGGCCACGAGGTCGTCGTGGCCACGCCCGGCGGCGTCGTCCCCACGGTCGACCGGGGCAGCCTCGCCCCCGAGGTCAACGGCGGCCAGGAGGGCGCCGACAAGATCGCCGCCACCCTCGCCTCCATCGACGAGATCAAGCACCCGATCACCCTGGAGGACGTGCGCCTCGACGACTACGCGGCCGTCTTCTACCCCGGCGGCCACGGCCCCATGGAGGACCTCGCCGTCGACCCGGTCTCCGGCCGGATCCTGGTCGACGCCCTCGCCTCGGGCAAGCCTCTCGCCGTCGTCTGCCACGCGCCCGCCGCGATGCTCGCCGCCACGAAGGACGACGGCAGCAACGCCTTCGCCGGCTACAAGGTCGCCGCCTTCACGAACGCCGAGGAGACCCAGGCCGGCTTCGCCGACAAGGCCAAGTGGCTCCTGGAGACCCGCCTCGTCGAGGCCGGAGTGGACGTCCAGGTCGGCGAACCGTGGGTGCCGAACATCGTCGTCGACCGCAACCTGGTCACCGGCCAGAACCCGTCCTCCTCCGCCCCGCTCGCGACGGAGGTCCTCAAGAAGCTGGCCTGACCGCGCCACCGCCCGAACACGCCGCCCCTCCTCAGGCCATTCCCCTGACTATGCTCACTCACGTGAACCATAGGAATCCCGATGGCCAGGAGGCGGCGTCGGATCCGCTTCCTTCCCCCTCCGCTCCCCCGCGCTCGTCACCACTGGACCTGAACCTCGTGCGCACGTTCCTCGCGGTCTACCGCTCCGGCTCCTTCACCGCCGCCGGACAGCTGCTCGGCATCTCGCAGCCCACGGTGACCACACAGGTCCGCACGCTGGAGCGGCAGGCGGGCCGGGAGCTGTTCGCCCGGCTGCCGCGGGGCGTCACCCCGACGGAGTACGCGCACGATCTGGCGGCACGGGTCATGGACCCGCTCGACGCCCTGATGGCGGCCACCGGCCACGGCCCGGCGGCGGAGGGCGCGGCGACGCCCGTACACCTGGCGGGCCCCGCCGAGTTGCTGTGCACGCGTGTCCTCCCCGCCCTCGCGCCACTCGTGGCGGACGGCGTCCAGCTCCGGGTGACGACCGGGCTGACCGAGCCTCTCCTGGACGAACTCCGCGCCGGCCGCCACGACCTGGCCATCGCCACCAGCCGCCCGCGCGGCCGGACCCTGACGGCCGTACCGCTGCTCGACGAGGAGTTCGTCCTGGTCGCCGCGCCCGCGTGGGCCGAGCGCCTCGACGGCCGGGTGACCACGGAAGGCCCCGGCGTCCTGCACACCGTCCCCCTCGTCACGTACGCGGAGGACCTCCCCATCGCCCGCCGCTACTGGCGCCACGTCTTCGACCGGCGTCTGACCCGCCGCGCCGCCGTCACCGTGCCCGACCTGCGCGGAGTCCTGGCGGCGGTCGTCGCGGGCGCCGGCTTCACGGTCCTGCCCCGCTACCTCTGCCAGGACGAACTGGCCTCCGGCGCACTGGTCACCCTGCACGAGACCGACGACCCGCCCATCAACACCGCCTACCTCGTCCAGCGGCCGGGACTCCCCGGCAACCCGCACACCACCCGGGTCCGCGACCACCTCCTGCGCCTCGGCCCCACCTGGTGAGACCCGCACCGCCGCACGAACAGCGCGGGGACAACGAAGAGCGATCGAGGGGCCGTTTCAGATCACTCTGAAACGGCCCCTCGATGACGTGCAGCAAACGCTGGCGTTGCGCTCGTCACCAGTCGAGCCGGATCGAGCCCGGTTCGGGACCGGTAGTGATGTCGATACCGCCGACGGCCACCGTGCCGTCCGTCCACGTCAGTGGCGGCGTCCGCATGCCGGCCCGCCAGACGCCGCTGGAGCCCGGGGAGAGGTCGGGGGCGCCTCGGTTCATGGGCGCCCTCGACGGGTCGATGTGCCAGAGGAGCACACCGTCGTCGGGGAAGTCGACGTCGTACTTGCGGCCGCCCGCCCGGTTGCGCCGCTCGACGAGGAAGTACTCCGTGGCACCGCGACTCGGATGCCAGAGGATCACGGCGCCGTCGGGGCGCTCGGCGGAGATCTCCACGACCGAAGCGGAGCCGTCCGCCGACAGCTGCACCCGGCCCGGCTCACACCAGCCGAGGGCCATCTTGTGCCAGGCGTCCAGGTGGACCGTGCCCTGGTCGTTGCCGGTGAAGGAGTAGGCGCTCATGAGCGTGAGCAGGTAGTTCATGGTGCCCGGGTTGTACATGTCCACGGCACCGAGCGAGTGAGCCACCTCGTGGCCGATCTGGTAGAAGGGCGTGAATGGTCCCGCGAACGCGATCCGGAGGTCCATGGTCTTGGTGACGTCCCCCAGGGTGACGGGAACCGACTGCGTGCCGCGGTTGGCCGGATAGCGGTCGCGGTGGTTCTCCACGACGAGGACGACGAGTTCGTCGGCCGTGATCAGCGAATCCACGTCCACGTCCATCGAGTGGAGCAGGTCCGGGAAGAGACCGGCCATCCGCTCGGCCACCTTCCCCATGTGCTCCGTCTCGCTGGGATTGCCGAACAGCCCCATCGGCTCGGGCCCGAGCACGCCGGCGCGGGTGAACCAGAACCGCCCGTTGGAGCACTCCTGGACGTACTCGGCCAGGCCCGCCGGGTTGACCGGGTCGGTGGTGAAGGGCGGGGACGGGTGGCCGAAGGC
The DNA here is from genome assembly GCF_008642375.1 of Streptomyces venezuelae. NCBI lineage: Bacteria > Bacillati > Actinomycetota > Actinomycetes > Kitasatosporales > Streptomycetaceae > Streptomyces > Streptomyces venezuelae. The sequence goes on from NZ_CP029194.1 coordinate 1,304,963, forward strand.
CAACTGCTCGTAGTAGTCGAGCGGATGGACGGAGGAGATCTCCGGAAAGCCGTTTGCGCCGTCGTCGGCCCACTCCAGCAGGACGACGACCAGCGGGCGCGGCCCCAGCGCCTTGCGCCCGGAGACCTGGATGCTTCCGTGCCCGAACTCCGCCAGCGTGGGACCGGGGACGTGCAACTCGTTGAGTGTCCTGATAATTCGCCGTACAGAAACGGGAACGTCAAGGCCGAGCTTTCGTGCCAGGTCTCGTGTGCTTCCCGGCGTGTGGGCCGGGAGTACTCCGCTCTGTCGAGCACCATCGATTGCACTCCGTAGACCAGTCATGTCGTCTGCCTCATCTGTTGCTCAGCGTTGGCGCCACAATCGGCAAGGCATTCGCTCCCCTCGCCAGTGGTCGCGGACTCGTTCGCGTCCGGTCGGCCCTCGGCGAGAGGACACGACCACTTGGCGGAAGGGATGGACAGTAGGGGACACGCCGCCCCCGACCAGAACTGTCAACTCCCCCTCCTTTCATGCTCGCATAGCACCTGGCAAGCCGCGCGTCCAGCCGGCCACCGCCATCGGGGATTCATGCTGCGCACCGCCCCGGCCTGGGATCTGCCTCGTATGCCAGTGCGCACGTCCCGGGCTTTCATCTCGCGACGGCGGCACCACACGCAGCGACTGGGACTGAACTCGTGGCTGCGGTCAGGGGTTGACGGTCAAGCCCGTCGCGGCGAGGCAGCCGTCTCTGAGGTTGCTGCGGTACTGGATCGGCCGTAAGCCGCGCCGGATGCGCTGGACGAGGTGTTCGGGGGGCTGAAGGCGGCGCTGGAAAGTCGCGTGACGCCGCGAACTCCCGCAGGATGCCGGGTTTGTAGCAGGTCAGCGTGGTGATGGACGTCCGTCTGCGGGAACGGCCACGGACCCGCACCACTGGCGTGCGGCCTCTCTGCGACCAGGTCTTGGCGTGCGGCGACAGCATGGAGAATCCGGCTTCGTCCTCGAAGACGAGCAAGACTCCGCGGGCTGCCGCGAGTCTTCCGCACTCCTCGGCTGTCAGCGGTCTCGCCTCACCCCGGGCAAGCTCCTCGGCCGTCTGAAGCCGTAACTCCTCGCGAAACCTCTGCCGTTCGGCGGTCGGCCCGCCACCCTGTGGATACCGTCATGCCCATGGCGCTACCGCACAACCCACGAACTGTCAGCCCGTACGACTCCACCTGTTCAATATCAGTGACCTTGGCCATCCAACTTGCGCCTGCCGGGCTGGGGGACAAGGATTGGGAGAGGAAATACATCACGTTTCCCGGCTCAGTACGCAGAAGCGGCAGTTCCCTTCGCCGGCCGGGCGTGAACTGGACGCAGGTGGCTCTCTCACGACAACTGAGGGCGCCCGTCCGCCTCGTCCTCCCGGGGAACCCCCCTTGACGAACGCAATCGGCAACTGCACCAGGACCAGGGAGCAGTCATGGCCAAGATAGTCGGAACGAGCGACACGGATGACGGAGTTCTCGGAGTCAGTCAGGCCCAGGGGAAGGCTGGCGTCGCCGGAGTCTGCGAAAACGGCGGCAACGGAATATACGGCCGTGGCCTCAACGGCCTCTGGGGACACGGAAAGGGAGGTGACGGTGTCCTGGGACTGACCGAAACCGCCGCCAAGTCCGGCGTAGCCGGAGTGAACGACCACGGCGGAAACGGCCTTTACGGCAGAGGCCGGGTCGGCGTAGCGGGAGAAGGCAAGAGCGGGAACGGTATCTACGGTGTGAGCGATACCGAAGACGGTGTTCTGGGAGTAGGGACTAGTTCCGCCAAGGCCGGCGTCGCCGGAGTGAACGACAACGGCGGAAACGGCATGTACGCCAGGGGCCACAACGGCATAGTCGCAATAGCCCTGACCAACCCGCCCGGGGGAAAGGCCGGTGTATTCCAGGGAGACGTTGAGGTCACCGGCGACTTGATCCTGACGGGTGGAGACGTAGCCGAAGAGTTCGATGTCTCCGAGCAAGCGGACGGCCCTGCCGAGGTCGGCCCCGGCACGGTGGTGGTCCTGGACAGTGGTGGGTCGTTGGCCCCGTGCGAACACGACTACGACACCAGCGTCGCGGGTGCCGTCGCCGGCGCGGGGGACCGCGCCCCGGCTCTCGTTCTCGATCGTCACCCGCGTGAAGAGAACGACGGAGCCTGCCGATCGGCTGTCGCCGTCACAGGCAAGGTCTGGTGCCAGGCGGATGCCTCTGCTCGGCCCATCCGTGTCGGCAACCTCCTCACGACGTCCTCGACTCCTGGTCACGCGATGGCCGCCGTCGACAGAGACGCAGCCTTCGGCGCCGTCCTGGGGAAAGCACTGACCCCACTGGCTTCGGGCACAGGACTGGTCCTCGTCCTCGTCGGCCTCGGCTGACCCGGATTTCCCGCCAACGGAACAGTGGGCCGCCGGGCGCCCCGGTCGAGCCGAGAGCCTGGGGCGAGAGTGTACGGATTCGTGTCGAACGGACGGGACATCCGACAATGTCAAGACTTCGAATGGCAATCCACAGTGCCCGCGATCGAGGCGTGCTGCCTCAGTACAGGCCGGATGGAAATGTACGTGAGCTCGTACGTCGCCTGGATATGCAGGCACCGATCTCCACACGTCACCTCATTGCGTTCCTGGACAGTCTGCACATAGATCCTCAGGATCCTCCGGTAGAACCGCCCCCGGCGGCCACGAGGCCGGAAATCACGGTGCGGTCTGAAGGGTCCGGCGATTCCGCTGTCTTCGTCGTCGACGGCGTTCGATTCGTCAGCGAGGCCATCGTGACCGTCAGGGTGGTCGACAACGCACTTGCGGAACTCAACTTCCAGCAGACCTCCGATTCTGGAGGCGAACTGCATATGCGTCAGAGCATCTCGTGCATATCTGGCCTTGCGTTGCACGTCTCGGCGACTGACGGTCGACCAGACCAAAATGATCTCACGGGCGTCTTGTGGAGCAACACTGTCACGCTCCCGTGCCCATGAGTGTGCGATCAGCCACTCGGCCGCCGGCAGCCATCCGCCCCGACTCCGGTCAGGGGCGGAACGGGCTGCCGCTCCCGTCGCACGCGCAAGGACGGCCATGCCCGCGCTGACGAGTGGTTCGCGCACATCGCGCCTCGAACGCCCGGCCCCCCGAAGTCAGGCGCCGGCCCGGCGCCTGCCCCGCACGCGGCGCGGGTACGGGAAGAGCCGCGGAGAGCGCTTCGCGGCCACGTCCTCGATCCAGCCGAAGGTCAGCACCAGCAGTCCGGTCAGCGGGATCGCCACCATCAGCGGAAACCACTGGCTGGCCAGCAGCCACCGGAAGTGCTCGTAGAAGAAGCCGACGGACCAGAGGGGGTCGATCAGCGGGATGGCGGCCACCAAAGCAACCTGGTGCCAGAGGTAGACGCTGACCGCCCGTGTGTTGAGCAGGCTGATCAGGCCGTTCCAGCGTTCCAGCGGTCGGGGCCACTGTTCCCAGGAGGGACTGACGTGGAGCAGGATCGCGACGAAGCCGAAGGACCACAGCGCCTGGGCGATCGGCCAGCTCTCGATGTCGGTGGGCACGGTCGGATCGACCGGCCGGGTCTGCAGGTACCACCAGCCGGCCACCATGATCAGCGGCGCGACGGACGGCACGACGTACTGCGGGATCTTCTTGAGCAGGCCCTCCTGGTGAGCCATGCCGAGGATCCAGCAGGAGCCGAACATGGCGAAGTCGCTGAGGTTCTCCCAGACCCGGCCGTAGAGGAACTCCTGGTCGATGAAGAACGCGTTCATCACGATCGTCACCGCGAGCGGCACGGACAGTGTCACCACCGGCATCCGCCGCAGCGCCCACAGCATCAACGGGGAGAGCAGGACGTACCAGAGGTACGCGCGGAGGTACCAGAGCGGGACGACGACCTGCACCGCCCAGCCCTGCCCCACGAGGTGGTCGAAACCGTTCAGCGATTCGGCGTACGGCGGAGTGCTCAGCGGCACGAGCCAGAAGAGCAGCTTGCCCCACCACCAGTGGGGATGTCCCTCGGCGTCGGGCCCCCAGCCGTCGATGATCTCGAGGGTGAGGATGACCGCGCCGAACAGCCACATCGGCGGCAGCAGCCGGCGCAGACGCCCCCGGATGACACCCAGGGCGGGACGGCTGAGCGAGCGTGCCATCAGCACCCCGGCCAGCGCGAACATCACGCCCATCGACGGGAAGACGACGGGCAGCCAGAACCAGCCGAAGTTGTGGTAGATCACCACACGGACCAGTGCCAGCGCGCGCAGCAGGTCGAGATAGCGGTCTCGGCCGCCCTTGCGCGGGGCCGGTGTCGACGGCTCAGGGTCCGGCTCCGGCTGGGACTCCCGTCGCAGAGCGGCGGGGATCCTCAGCCTGAGGGTCTCCTGGGTTCCCCCGAACTCGAAGGATGCGGTCATGGTCAGGCCTCCACCGGTGCGGCGACCTCGCCGGTGCGCCGGAGCTTCTGCCAGCGCAGTCGGCCACCGGTCAGCGCCGTGATCGTGGACTGCAACAGGACGATGTACATCAGCTGCCGGTAGACCAGTTGCTGGATCGGCAGGCTGATCAGATGCAGGGGCTTCTCGCCGTCGAGCCGGAAGGCGTACCAGGACAGCACGGCCTGGAGCAGGATGAAGCCGCCCCAGCTGGCGAGGGTGATCGGGGCGTCCCCGAACAGCACGCCGTACAGCAGGAACATGTCGACCAGCGGCGCGAGCAGCGGGGCGACCACGCCGAACATCACGACGAGCGGCAGCCCGAGCCGGCCGAAGCGTCCGGCCGGGCCGCGGGAGGTCACGGCGCGGCGGTGCTTCCACATCGCCTGCATGCTGCCGTAGCTCCAGCGGTACCGCTGGGACCAGAGCTGCTGGAGGCTGGCGGGGGCCTCGGTCCAGGCGCGGGCGCGCTCGGCGTAGACGATCCGCCAGCCGTCGCAGAGCACCGCCATGGTGATGTCGGTGTCCTCGGCGAGGGTGTCGTCGCTCATCCCGCCGACCCGCCGCAGGGCCTCCTTGCGGAAGGCGCCGACCGCTCCGGGGATGGTCGGGATGACGTTGAGCATGTCGTACATCCGGCGGTCCAGGTTGTGGCCGAGGACGTACTCGATGTGCTGCCAGGCGCCGATCAGGCTCTCGCGGTTGCCGACCTTGGCGTTGCCCGCGACCGCGCCGATCGTCCCGTCGCCGAACGGCTGGACCAGCTCGCGCACGGTGGACGGCTCGAAGACGGTGTCGCCGTCCATCATCACGACGATGTCGTGCGACGCGGCCGCGATACCGGTGTTGAGCGCGGTGGACTTGCCGCCGTTGGCCTGGCGGATCAGCCGGACGAACGGCATGGCCATCGCCTCGACGATGTCCGCCGTGCCGTCCGTGGAGCCGTCGTCGATGACGATGACCTCGATCGGGTAGTCACTGGCGGCCAGCGAGTTGAGGGTGTTCGCGATGCACTCGCGTTCGTTGTAGGCCGGGACGAGGACGGTGACCGGCTCGGTGACGGGTGGTCCCCATGCGTCCCGCCGCCGGGCGCGTCGGGCGTGGAGCGGTGCGAGGACGAGCATCAGCGCGAACCGGCCGAAGTTGAGGAAGCCGACGACAGCCAGCAGCGCGACGAGAACCGGCAGGGTGAGCACGGCCGCCTGGGTGGCCCAGATGAAGCACTTGCCCGCCCACAGCTGGTAGCCGTGCACCGGGACGGTGGCGTCGGTGGCGCCGAGCGCCTCGGAGACGGTGGCGAAGCGGTACCCCTCGCCCTTCAGCTTCACGATGATCTGCTCGAGCGCGGCAAGGGTCTCGGTACGGTCGCCACCCGCGTCGTGCAGCAGGATCACCTCGCCCGCGCCGGGCTTGCGCGGCATCGCCGCCTTGACGATCGCGTCGACGCCAGGACGCTTCCAGTCGTGGGTGTCCCGGTCGATGAACGCGGTGAGGTAGCCGTGGGAACCCACGTACTTGATCACCGGGTAGTTCCAGTCGTCGAGCGCCGAGGCGTCGGAGGAGTACGGCGGGCGGAACAGCGCGCTGTGGACGCCTGCGACGCCGGCCAGCGCCAGCTGTGTCTGCGCCAGCTCCCAGCTGATCCGGGCTTCGGACTGGTACACCAGATCGGGGTGGGTGAAGCTGTGCACGCCGATCTCGTGGCCGCCCGCGACGATCTGCCGGATCAGCTCCGGGTGGCGCGTGGTCATCGCGCCGGTCACGAAGAAGTCCGCGCGGACGTCGTGGGCCGCGAGCACGTCCAGGATCTTCGGGGTCCACTCCGGCGAGGGGCCGTCGTCGAAGGTCAGGACCACGGTGCGGTCGGGGATCCGATAGCTCACGGGGCGCTCGTTCTTGTCGCCGCGCGCGTCGATGATCGGGCCGCCCTTGAGAAGGTTCTCCGGCACGGTCGTCTTGTCGACCGAGGTCGCGATCCGGGTGTCGTGGAACGCCTCGTTGGTGGCGAGGCCGCGGAGGACGAGGAGCGCGAGCAAGCAGGCCAGCAGGGACAGCGGCATGAAGAAGCGCAGCGGCGGCGCAGCCAGTCGGCGTGGTCTCAGCAGGGACTGCCGACGACGCTGGTGGCGGGACAAGGGCGCTCCTGGAGATGGGTGGTGCGGACGATCAGCCACGCTCGGCCGGCCCGCAGGCGTTGCTCTGGCGGCACGATGGCCGCGGTATGTCAGGGAATGTCACGGTGCTCGGCGTGATGGCCGAACGTCCGGGTGAGGCGTCGCAGACCGCGCCCTCCAGGGTCAGGAGGGCAACAAGGGCCCCCTGGCGGGCAAGTACGAGGGCTTCGGTGGTATCTCCATCGCCGGGGCGTCCGACTGCATACCGATCAGGCTGCTGCCCATGGCGGCCGCCAGGATCGCGCCGACCACGGAGACCGGCCAGCCGAAGCGCCGCAGCAGACGGCTGCGCAGACCCGACTGGTCGACGAACACCGGTGCCGGAGCCGGCTCCCAGGGAGGTGATTCAGCCACGCCGGGCTGTACCGAGTGGACCGGTCCGCGCCTGGAGGGTGTGGCGACTTGCCGCATCTTTTGTGGCCTTTTTGTGCAGGGTGTGGAGACCGCTGAAGCGTAGAGCGGACCGTAGCGCATCACCTGAAGCGATTGGTGTGTGATGTGCGTATTTGGCACAGTCCGATCGCACGTCGTAACCGGATCGGTATGCCAACGGGCACCTCCCGGCACCTGGATGACCGGGTCGTGAGCACGGGGCGGTATGGCTTGAATCCTTCGCTAGGATGACCGCTCGATTCATGCCGTCAGCGATTGATCCGCATGCAACGGGCGTGTCCAGTCACCGCCTCTACGCCCCAAGGAGCCTGTGTGAGCCAGCCCCGCCGCACCTCTCGTCGCCGAGCGTGGACCGCGCTCACGCTGCCCGCCCTCCTGTGCGTCCTCGCCGCGTGTTCCGCCGACCCCGCGGCCGGCGGGGGCGCCGACGACGCCGCCGGGCCCGCGCGGGACGCCTCGCCGACCCCCACCGGACCGCCGGGAACCCTGTTCGACAACTTCGACTACACCGGCGCCGACGACCCTTCCCTCGCCGCGCACGGCTGGGAGATCCGTACCGGCGGGGGCGGCCCCGGGATCAAGGACACCTGGAGCGCCGACGGCGCGGCCTTCCCCTCCGACCCGACGGCCGAGGGGGGCAAGGTCCTACGACTGCGCTCCTCCACCGACGGCACCGAGCAGGGCACCACGCAGGTCGAGGTCCAGACCACGAGCCGGAACTTCTTCACGGGAACCTTCGCCGCCCGGGTCCACCTCGGCGACAAGCCGACGAGCGGACGTGACGGCGACCACGTCGTCCAGGCCTTCTTCCCGATCTCCCCCTCGGACTCCTCGGAGAACTACAGCGAACTCGACTTCGAGTACCTGCCGAACGGCGGCTGGGGTTCGGTGGGTCCGCAGCTCGACAACGTCAGCTGGTACAAGGCCGACCCGCCGGACCGGGTGCACAACACCCTCAAGCGGCGCCTCGAGGGCTGGCACACCATGATGATCACCGCCATGGACGGAAAGGTCACCTACTCCCTGGACGGCAAGGAGCTCTTCACCAGCTCCGGCAAGTACGTCCCGCGCGAGCAGATGGACATCCACTTCAGCAACTGGCTCATCGACCTCCCCTTCACCGGCGGCCCGCGCACCTGGGACATGAAGGTCGACTGGGTCTACTACAAGGCCGACGAGGCCGTCTCCCAGGCGGACGTCCAGAAGACGGTGGACGGCTTCCACAGCACCGGCACCGACTACATCAACACCGTCCCGAAGCCCTGACCCCACCTGCGGCCGAGGCGATCGACGTGCAGGGCCGGTTCCGCGCCGGCGACATCGGCAAGCGCGAACTCGCCGCGGCACAGCAGAACCGAGCGGCACCAACGGCCACGCCTCCCGGAGCGCGCCTCGACCCCGTCAAGGTGCGCTCCGGTCCGTCAAGTGCGCCGGTCCCCAAGCGGTGCCCAAAAACGATCAAGGGGCCGTTTCAGATTGCTCTGAAACGGCCCCTTGATCTGCGACTCTTTCGAGTCGGGACGACAGGATTTGAACCTGCGACCCCTTGACCCCCAGGAGTGGGGGGCAAGGATATTATCGTGACATAACAGATTAATTATGGGCGCGAGTTGTGCCTGAACGCCCAGGTCGTTCACCATCGCGCACACCGTGTGGTCCCCAACTGGTCCCCAAATGGCAGGTGCTAGCCGGCCAGGCACCTGCTTGCGCACGTCCGTTCTGGCCGCTTGCAAGCGGCGCCAGGCAAAGGCCAATTCCACAAGGTCCCATGCGGGACCGCGGTCGGCAGCCTCGATCTGGCAGATCGACCTCCCATCCAGCGAAGGCGCGTGACGCACGGCGAGAGATTCTGCTTGTGGAAGAAGTAGCTCGCGGCCGGGTCGGTTGGGACCACAAGACCGCCGAAACGCCCCTCGCCTCTCGTGCCCTGCCGTGGCAGCCTGTAGGCATCGTGATGGCCCGACCACTGCGCCGAGCTGGTGAAAAAGCTCCGCAACCCACGCCAGCGATCCGCGCACACCGAGCTTTTCTCAGAATCTGGTTGAGGCGTAGTTAAGGATGTGGACGGCCTTGACGATGCCGACGATCAGGTAGGTAGCGGTAGACAGTCGCGATGCCGATTTGGAAGCCGGCATCAAACTAGACGTCGGTGTAGCCAATCGACCGTCGGCCACCAACTGACTCGGTCGGACGGCGGCGTGGGCAGGTCCGTCCCGGTGGCAGAATGAAGATCAGACGCCACGAAGGTACGGGGGTGGAGGGTGTCGGCACGGGCTGACCTGTACACGGAATTGCGGGGACTCCGGGAGCGAGCGGAACGCGCTCGGCGCGGTCATGGCGAACTGGTCGGCCTCGACTCTCTGGCCCTCGAGGCCCTGGCCCGAAGCCTGCCCGGCGCACGGGACCTCAAGGCGCACCGCATACGGGACTGGGCACCTCCCCGGTACTCCGACTACCGCGTTCCCCCACGAGACCGTACGCGCGAGGCGCTCACCGTGGTCACCGTATGGAAGGAGTGGGCGGGCGAGGAGCTGAACGAGTCGGAGTGGCTGGGTCTTCTGGACCGAGCACAGCGCGAGAGTACCGAGGAAGACGCCGTGGTCAGGGCGGTTGACCCCACTGCCACGCCGCCGGTGTCCGGACTCAGCACCCCAAAGCCGCCACCGCCAGCATCCAGGCGCATTAATTCCACGCCCCCGCCGCGGGCGCCCAGGCGCGACGTCCCGGGTACCCCACCCCGCCCGTCAACAGGACCTATAGACCCGTTCGGGCCTTGGCTGGCCAGGCAGTTGCGACGGGCCGGTCTGACCCAGTCGGATCTGGCTACGGAGCTGGGCCTGACCAGGGCCGCGGTCAGCGCATGGATCACGGGCCGCGCGGAGCCACGAAGCGATACCCGACGATACATCGTCAAGTTCCTCGAAGGGATGGCTCCTCAGGACCCGGCACTGGCCTTCGAGGAAGGGCGTACCGCTCCGGCGGAAATACGGCGATTCGGCCCTCTAGAACGGTGGAGGAGCGGAGCTGCGGTTCTGATCGGCGTGTCTGACTACACGCACCTGCCCTGCGTGCCCTCCATCAAGAACAATCTGTCGGCGCTCACCGAGGTCGCCCTGACGGCGCTCGGGATCCCGCCGGACAACGTGCACACTGTGGAGAATCCGACGTCGGCGGCGCAGGTACACGAGAAGATCGACCTCGCCATGGAGGCCGCCGACCCTCTCTCCGGCGGTCTCTTCATCTACTACGCCGGGCATGGCTGGACCGATCCCCGGAACGGACGCCTCTTGCTCGGTCTGGTCGACTCGAACCAGCAGAAAGCATGGACCGCCATGGAGTTCGACCGGATCCGCGAGCAGGTCGCGGACTCCCCGGTCGGCTCGCGGCTGCTGGTTCTCGACAGCTGCTACAGCGGGGCGGCGCTCGACACCCTCTCCGCGGGTCTGAGCAGTGCCTCACGGATCGAGGGCACCTACGTGATGACGTCCTCCGACGCCACCAACGCGTCACGCGCTCCACGAGGCGACCAGTTCACGAGCTTCTCCGGCGAAATCATCCGCTCGCTTACCGACGGAATCGAGGGCGGTCCGCCGGTGATCAACGCTGACGCACTCTTCCGTCATGTGCGGGCCAGTTGCCTGGCACGAGGCTGGCCCGTCCCGTCGCGACAAATCGGGCGGGACGGAGACCACATGGAACTCTTGGTCAACAGATGGGGGCAGTCATGACCGAAGTCCAACTCCGCATCGTCACGGATACTGGCGCGAAGGTTCCGGACGGACTCCGGACCTTCCTCACCCGGGACGCCGAACTGCGCGGCGTCGGTCGGGCCCGGTGGACCTCGGAGGCACCGAAGGAAGGCACGCTCGGGGACGCCCTCGACGTTCTGACGCTGGTGGTGACCAGCACGCTCGCCCTGCCGTCGGCGATCGAGGCTGTCAGACGATGGTGCGGGTCCCGCGGTACCACGGACGGTGTCGACATTCGCCTGGGATCCCAGAGGATAACCGTCACCGGGACGGAGGACCCTGCGGAGATCCGGCGCATGGCGGACCTACTGAAGGCGGCATTCCCCGAGAACACACCGGGGGACGGGGAGTAGGGAGCCCGCCTGGTGACCGGTGCGGCCGGATCCGGCTGAACAACCGAATCGGCCCGAGGGCCAGGTCGATGGTTCTGGCCCTCGCGCCGTTCGTGGCACTGTCGGATTAACGGCGTGGCCAAGTGGACCACCCACCACCCCGCGACAGCCGGCACTTCAACTGCGGCGTTTACCAGCGGCGCGACTTCCTGTGTCTTCAACGGTATCCATGTCGCGCTCCGGTGCCGGGGCCAGCCGCTCCCCCATCGTCGATCAAGCAATTGTGCGTGAAGCACCGCGTTCACCGTTCGAGGGCCAGGGCTCGATCCGATCGTAGGAGGATGGGAGAAAATCGACCTGGCCGTCATCCGTTCGATAACGAGCTTGGGAGCGCACGAGTCGACCAGGGCTCTCATCATTGAGGCTTGTCCTCAGGATGTCCTTACCTAGGAGCTCAAGCCAGACCAGGGTCATGTCCTGATCACCCAGCCACGCATCCAGCCATGCGCGATCGATGAGGAGTTCGTTTTGCCCGCCACCGAACACCTTGCGCACGGTGGCAATGCTCTGGCCTGCGGCATCTCGCCAAGTTCGTGCGCCGTCCCATCGCAGCTGCCCAGGTGCCGGACCAAACAGACGCGGCGAAGGGGCGATCAACGAGATCTGTGACGTGGGTGAGTACTCGTACTCGCCGAGGAGAGCGAAAGTAGTGGGCAGCGTAACCACGCTGAAGGGCTCTTCGTGCTCGTGTGCGCGAACGTGTGCCTCCGCCACGTAGTGCTGCCCGAAGGGGTACTCGCCGACGAATCCGTCGGTGTACATCGCCCCACTCGCACTGCTGACGTACTCGGCCAAGTCCTCTCCAGTCAGTTCGGCCAAGAGCACGTCGAGGTCCTGCTTCTTGACGAGAAGGGACACAAGGTGGGCCCAGATCGTGGGGCAGTTGTTCTTGGGCTCCCCTTCTCGCCGCCACTCGTAAGTGCCTGCGAGGACCACCTTTGGTGTGAGGCTGGCATTGACGTCGACGGGGATTTCGGGGAGATCACCTTCGTCGGCGATCCACTCCCCGGGGGACGCCGCCTGATCGAAGGATTCCCAGTCGTAGCTCGGCACGTGGGGTCGGGCGAGGGCGGTGTCGTCCGGCTGGGCGTCGCAGACCGTGGGGTCCATCTGACGAAGTTGAGTTGCCTGCGGCCCAGGGACGGAGGGTGGTGGCGGATCCCACCGGCCGCATGCCTGAGACACGTGATCATTGATCTGTCCCAGCACCCGGGCGAAAGCAATCCACTGGTACTTCTTACTAATTCGCTCGATCCACTTGGGTTTACCCCGGCCGCCGCCGTAGGTGTCCATGACATGCTGGTCGAAGGACGCGTGGAGGTGAGGTGAGTAGCCGAGTTGGACCGCATCGAGGAGAACACGACGGGCCGCTGCCTGCGGGTCGATTCCGGTCCGCTTACGCAACGTCGACTTGATTACATAGGTGAAAAAGTCGTCAGCCGTGCAGCTGAAATGCAGCTTGGGATAGTCGCCGCGATTCTCCTTGTAGGGCTCCACGTCCTCGGGTTTCGGCCAGGAGATGGGCCATGAGGTGCTGTAGGGCGGCCGGACGCGATCTAGGTCCACGCCCGCCGGCAGGGCCTTCCGCTCGGCCGCAGCTTCAACGATGCGGCGCAACTCGTCACGCAGGGCGGCGTTGAGAGGCGACGCTTCAGAAGCCATCACCTCCCAGGCAGCCTGAGCTGCCGCATGCCAATCGGCAACCGAGCCCGAACGCAGCAACGCGGTGTACGCGGCATAGCACGTCCGCTCGATGATCCAGTCATCCTCAACGTCGAGGAAGTGGGCCAGCATGGCCGGGGCGTGCTCGGGATGGACGGTCAACAGGCGAGCAGCTGCGAGGGTAGCGTCGTCACGCACGCGTCGATCCGAGCAACCGGTGCACCACAGCAGCGCGGTCACCCACAAGCGGCTTGTCTCTCGGCCGGTGTGGGTGATGTCTTGCTCTCGAGCCCAGGAGATCAGTCGGTGCGCTGCGCCGCCCTCATCCCGGGTGGCGTAGAGCCACGGTGTGAGGACGGCGTCGATATCTGCCATCCGGCGCGCGGAAAGCAAGGCGTCCAGGTGATCGGCATTCAGTGCATGGTCAGGGCGCGTCGCGAGCCGGAAGAGCATGTTCATGGCCTCATCGAAGGTCTCCTGCGCGCGCAGCGCGTCGTCCACACAGTCGACGGTGTCCGCGCTGATGCTCGTGTCCGATCGCCAAGGCAGGCCCGCGATGACTGCGGCGATGGCTTGCTCATCGCCGATCTCATCCCGGAAGTCGGTCAGCTCCATGCCTCGGTGGCCGAGGATGACGGAGAGTGCTTCCAGCAGACCCGGGTCGGGCAAGGCGTCCAGGCCCAGGAGCTGCCTCAGCGAGCCTGATGTGAGGGCCTGACGTACATCGTCCTTCCGGTTGAGCGCGGACGTGGCGGCGACGATGATGAGGTGCTGGCCGAGTCGTTCGAAGGCCATCGCCACGACGTGGCGCTGCGGCCCGGTCGATGCTGGGTCGATATCCTCTGCCAGTAGGCCCTCGCCCACCAAGGCTTCGAGCAGGGACGTCTCCGCGCTGCGGTCGGGCCAGATGCCCCTTAGCAGGTTGTGGGCGCTGCCACGGTCGATCCAGGGTCGGGTGTGGCCGCCCATTCGCTCGGCGATGCCCAACATCGCTTGGTGCACGATTTGATCGGCGACCGGGGCGTTCAACTGGGCGCTGATGCGACGATTGGTTTGCTCCAAGAGCAAGTCCGCCAGGTCGTCTAGGCCCATGGACGCCTTGTCGAGGGAGCGGCGTCCCTGATCTTTGAGGGCCTCACACAGGAGTCGCAAGAACAGCGGGCTGCTGAACTCGGCTTGGACAGGGGGTGCGGTCGGTGGTTCCAGCTGATAGAAGTCGGCGTACTCCTGGATTGCGTCGTACTCGACTTCTTCGAAGCCGCGATGCACGATCTCGGGCATGTCAGCCTCGTCGGGCAGGACCTGAAACCGATAGTGAGAGCGGAAGGTGAACACAACACGAAGGTGCTCGAACCGCCCGATCTTGGTGATCAGCGTATCAAGCTCGTCACGCCAAATGGTCCGTGGCCGTGACTCGTTGAGCGCGTCGATCACCAGCAGCACTGGGCTCCCGGCGCTGCGCCCTGCCTGATTGAGAAGGCCCAGAAAATCGTCGCCGGTGAGATCGGCCGGCAAGTCCAGGCGGACGCGGAGTTGTTCAAGTAGGGGACCTTCCCGGAAGTGGCGACCATGAACCAACAGACTGGGGCAGCCGGATCGCAAACGCTGTGACACATAGTCCAGGGTGACAAACGTCTTGCCCATACCTGCGGCGCTGGTAAGCAGGACGCTATGTGCGGTGCGCAGGCGCTCCATAGGGCCCGTGATCCACGCCGCTACGTCTGCCAGAAGGCCGTTCAACTTGCGCAGGGCGTCAGCGGCCGCTGATGGAAACGACACCATGTACTCGGCCTGCCACTGCCGCCACGAGGGTGTGTCCCAACCCGTCCCATGCGCTGCGGTCAAGGCATCGGCCTCGGCGCCCTCGGCATCGTTGCTTGCTTGCTGAACTGCGGCCAAGGCGATGCGCAGCGCATCGATAGAAGCGTCGCACGGCCCGTGCTGCCACTGCGCCAGCGCGGTCACCAGGTCCGCACCCCGCTGACGTACGGATTCGAGGTCAGCAGATGGCGAGCCAGCCAGTTGCTGACTGCCGAAGGGGTCCACGCGCAAGTTCTTGAGGAGCCCTTCGAGCTCGGAGATATCGGCTTCAACGCGCCTGTGCCACTCGTCGTCACCACACAGTGCCCCCAACGCATGCTGGGTCACCGGGACGCGCACACTCAGCTCTGGCATGTAGCGGGGACGTGCCGCCTGCACGGCCTCCTCCAGACGGTGCTGCCACCATTGGTCGGCAAGAACCTCCGCGTCGAACCAATAGCGGGTCCGCACACCCGTGGTGTCGACGGTCCTGAAGCGCGTGATGAGGTTCGTTGCCCACTCGACCTGAAAGTCGACCTGCATGCCGCGTTCAGCGGCGATCCTTCTCCAGCCCTCGCGCCACCCCTCCTCACCCAGGACCTTCTCGTACAGAGACATGCCCCTGCCACCCGTCGGGCCAGTGGGATCAAGCGGCAGAGCAACGACATACCGAACCAGCGTGGGGTGCTGTGTCAGAGCTGCTTGCACCGACTTGTCTAGCTGCCCCTTGGCGGCATCCACCTGCTCCTTGGAGAGCCAAAACTTCGCCTGCCAGCCCACCTCTGTTCCGTCGGGCGATCGCCAGAAGCACTCGACTCCACCGTCCCCGCCCGCTCCATGAAGGCTCACGAACTCAGCTTCGGGGTGTGGAGGGTCCTCAGCCGCCAGCTCGCAGACGAACTGTTCGAAGCCCGACCTCTGCCCTTCAGGTGACAGCGGACGGATCCGCGAAAAGGCAACCTCAGGAAGCCCCATCGTTCCCCCTGCGTAGTACGTCGTAGAAGTGTGTCCATCATCATCCCTCTGCGGCTTCTGGTCAGCACCACGGGCAGGGGACCGACTCGCACGCACTCGCCCGGAAGCCGATTCACTCCAAGGGGCTGTCCTGACCGGATGTGCCGTGCCAAGATCGAGGTCACGTTCAGTGAGCTTCGCTGCACCAGGGGGCGTCGTGGCAGAGAAAGCGGACCCGTTTGAGGCATCGGCCTCTGCGATCGGCTACGTGTACCAGCTGCGTAAGGCGCTGCACCTCTGCGTCGAGCGCCACGGGCAGGGCATCGACTGGTCGGTGGCGATCGAAGCCGGGGACGACATCGAAGAGGTCCACAAGGACAGCACTGTCTACTACCAGCTGAAGCACAGGGCGCCGGGCGTCAGCCTGACGGACGCCAGCACGGACCTGTGGAAGACGCTACGTATCTGGGCGCATGCCATCGCCGGCCATCAGCTGGACCTGGAGGAGACGGATCTGGTCCTCATGACGACGGCCGAACTCCCCAGCGGCTCCGCGGCCAGCTTGTTGCAACCGGTGGTCGCAGGCTGCAGAGACGAAGCCGGCGCGCTGAAGGCTCTGACAGAGGCCCGGAAAGCATCGACAAACAAGGACCTCAAGAAAGCCTTCGCGTCGTTCGACACGCTCACGGAAGAGCAACGGCAGGGCATGGTCAGCCGCATTCAGGTGCTGGGCCGTGCCCCCGATGTAGAAGCTGTGGGAGACCTCCTGCTGGAGCGGGCGGTCACGGCGGTCGGACACGCGTACGCGCAACCCTTCTTGATTCGCCTTGAAGGCTGGTTCTTCCAGCGCACGATCCGGCAGTTGCGAGCGCGGGACGTTGATGCGATCAGCGGGAACGAGTTCGATCAGGTCTTCACTGACTACCGCAATCAGTTTCGCCCGGAAAACCTCCCGATCGACGAGGACATTGCTGACCTCGAACCGAACCTCGCCACGTACAGCGACCACGCCTTCGTACGCCAATTGAACCTGCTCAACATCAGCGCCCCCAGGGTCGGCAAGGCAGTCCGGGACTACATGCGCGCCTTCACCCAGCGATCACGGTGGTCTGACGAGAACCTGCTGCTGCCCGGAGAGATCAGCCGTTTCGAACGACGGCTCGTCGAGGAGTGGGGAGAACTCTTCGACGAGATGCGGGAGGAATTGGGCGACGAAGCGGCAGAGGTCGCCAAGGTAGCTGCAGCACGAGACATCTACCGATGGGCTATGAGCCAGGTGCAGAGGCGGATCCGCCCGGACTGCGACGAGCCGTTCGTCGTGAAGGGTTCCTTCCACATGCTGGCTGACGATCACAGGGTCGGCTGGCACATCGACTTCACGACCCGGCTCATGTCCATGCTGGAGCCCACGGAGGCAACAACGCCGTGAGTGAATTCGTGAACCTGAGCCGTGAGGAGCGGGCACTGTACAACCCGGCGTTCACGGCGGTGCTCACCGCCCGGACGGTTCAGGGGCACCGGACGCAGTTCGGTCAGCCTTGTCCCGTGGCGCTCGCCGTGCTCGGAGCAGTGATGGCGCTGCAGCCTGCCGTTCGAGACCGACTGCCCAGGAACACCAACGCGGGGGTGAGCCGCTGGGTCGAGGAAAACCGGACGGTGAAGGTGGCGATGACGCAGAATGCCACCGCACTGGCCGCTGTCGTCCGGCCCGGCCTGCTGTTCGCCCTGCAGACCACTCTGCTGAGCTGCACAGATCAGGGGCTGCTCAACCTGCCGACCGGACGGCTGAAGAAAGTGATCACAGGGCCGACCGAAGAGGTGGTCGCCATCCAGAAGGCTGCCCACATGCTGGGGCGATGGCTGCCCAGCACCGGCAGCATGAGCACAGTGATGACCCTGCTAGGAGTTCGGCCGTGACCTTCCAGATCAGCGCCATCTCGATCTACAACCGAGACGGTCGGATCCGCACTGTGCCGCTCCGGCCCGGGCGGATGAACATCATCACCGGCGACTCCCGGCTCGGGAAGAGCGCCCTGTTGAACATCGTCGACTATTGCCTCGCAAGCGACGACTACGTCATCAAGGGCGCCATTCTCCGTAACTTCGTCCATGTCTTCGCCATCACCCTCGTCAAGGGACAGCAGCAGCTGTTCGTCGCTCGCCCGGCCCCCGCCGACAAAGCAGCGACGACGACCACGATGTGCGTCGTGTCTCAGGCTCACGGTGCGCAGCCTCCGGCTCTCGACGCTCTGACCTTCACCACCCCTCTCGACATAGCGAAGGGACTGCTCTCCGACTTCGCCGGCATCGATCACACCTTGCGGATCCCGGCGGTACGCAGTGCCAAGCCCATTCCACCCTCGGTTCGCCACGCCATGTTCCTGTGCCTCCAGAAACAGAACGAGGTCGCCAACGAGGACCTGCTCTTCCACGGACAAAACGAAGACTTCCACCGCACGGCGCTGAGAGCGATGCTGCCGTACTTCCTGGGCGCGATTGACCCCGAGCGAGCCCTTCGCGAGCACCAGCTGCGGATGTTGCGACGACAGCTGACCGAAATGGAGAGCATTCTCGCCGCCGCACGCATCACGGGAACCGCGTCCGGTCAGGCACGTGCACTGCTCACCGAGGCCATCGAAGCTGGCCTGCTGCCAATGCCGCCGACCGGCCGGCAGCTGACGGCCCAGGAAGTCGTCGCGGGTCTACGCCGAGCCGCCTTCACCAGATCCGTCGAAGCGGGTACCCAGGGGCTCGAGGATCCGCTCACCGCTCTCACCGAGTCACGCCGACAGCTGCGCCAGGCCCACGCTCGTATCCGGGCGCGGATCTCCAACCTCAAGCAGGCCGCGCGAGAAAATGACGAGTTCCTCGACCAGGCTGCTCAACACCAAGCCCGCCTTGCCACGCTCGGCCTTCTCCCGGATCCCGGAGATGTCGAACTCCCCCACGCACGACACTGCCCCGTATGCGGCGGCGCCGCCCCTGATGCGGGCCGCATCGCCGAGGTCATCACAGAGGATCTGGTCCGGCTCAATGCAGAGTTGACCTCCATCGGGAGCAGCACGCCGGACATCAACGCGATGATCGCCGAGGAGCAGAACCACCTGGCAGACCTCCGAACCGCCCTTGCTGGCAACCAGGACGAGATCGACGTCCTCACCGCGGGCCGACGGGTAGCCGCCACGCAGGAAGATCCCCTGCGGCAGGCAGCCCTGGTCCAAGGTCGTATCAGTCTTTACCTGGAGACGTTCGTCCGGCACGAGCAAGTGCCTCAGGTCGTCGACCGACGGGAAGACATCGTCGCGCAGATCACAGCACTGGAGGAGCAACTCGGCTCGGCCGTCCAGGACGACCGGTTGAGCAGCTTCATCTCCTTGGTGAGCGCGAAGATCAAGGACAAGGCCGTCATGCTCGAACTCGACCATTGTGAGGATCCGATCCGACTGGATCCTCGCGCTCTGACGATCGTGGCGGATACACCTCGCAGGCCGATGCGCTTGTCCGACATCGGCGGCGGGGAGAACGCCATGGGCTATCACGTGGCCACCATGCTGAGCCTCCACGAATGGTTCTCCGAACAGAGCAGGCCCGTCCCCCGCTTCCTCTTTCTCGACCAGCCCTCCCAGGTCTACTACCCGGAGGACGCCCAGGACGGCACGCCGGTAACCGACCGGGCCGCCCTACTGAACCTGTACGAGACGATCCAGCGGACCGTCGACGCCTTGCAGAGCGACTTCCAAGTCATCGTCATGGAACACGCCGACCTCGACGACGAGCCCTTCCGCAGTGCAGTCCAAGCGCGTTGGAGGCGCAGCAACGGCGACGCACTTGTACCCCGCGAATGGATCACGGAAGAAGTGCCCGAGGAACCGGGCCGCTAAGGGGCCGGTGACCAGGATCCGAGCTTGCCGCCCACTTTGTCAGGAGTGAGTCTCGGGCGGCCTGGGCATAGCCGTCACGTCAACCATGACCCGCCGCCTTTTCTGGGACTTCATCGGGGTACTCAAGGTAGCCCCGGCATCTCGCAGTGCGGCGCAGGCGACCTCCGCAAGCCTCTCGGCATCTGCAAGTTCTCCTGCTGTAAGAGTCAGGCGGGGCAGCGGCTTCTCCTCCTTCGGCGGCCTCCGTGTCAGCTGCGGCCGGGGAGGGTTGTGGCCCAAGAGGATTGGAGCCCTGGACACAGCGCGGGACAACCTATCGCTGATCAACATGGCCTCCACGAGCCTCGCCGCCTGAATGAGGCAGTAAGCGGCGTGGGTGAGGGGGGCCAGGGCGTCACCCCCGGCAGACGATCGCAGCGAGACAGATCCATCATCGCCTGCCTCCAGGTACGCCTTCGAGCCGAGTTCGGACGCGTGCACGTGGCCAGACAAGATCCGGTACGCCACATAGTCGTCCTTCTCGCCGTAGAGCTGAGTCAGCCCCTTGAAGGTAACGATGTCGGCCCGCAAGGGATGCTCGTCGCCCTTCGGCGGAAGCTCAGGCTCCTCGATCCCCGCCGGAACCTTCCACTCGGCCTCGATCGCTTCGGTCCGAAGCTTGTCCCTGCTCTCCGCTCCTTCCTCCTCCAGCGCGGCCATTGACTCGGGCGCCTCGTCGACAAGCCAGTGCAGGGTCAGAGTGTGTTCGATGACAACCCGGGCGAGAGGGTCGGCCTCAACTCCGAGGCCCGCCTTGGTCATCATGGAGATGGCCTGACTCGTGCGAGTGATCTTGGCCCACCAGCCGTACGCGGCCCAGAAGAGCGCGCGGTATTCCTCCCGCACTTCAGCACTCGAGCCTGCGACCTCTTCGAACGCCCGCACCAGTTCCTGGATCGCCAGGTGGGCGGCTTCGAACTCCATGCCCTTACGGACAGTATCTGGTGTACCCATGGGCTCAGACTCGCATGAAGTTAGCGCCTGGTCCGATTAATTGAGGACCGTCGACCTCGATGTGACAGCCGGCGGGGCACTGTTGCACAGATGCGTGGGGGCTCACGCAAGAGCGAACTTCTCCGGACGGCACTTGAACACTCCACCTGAGATCGGTGTAGTGCGCACTGGTCCCCAACTTTGGTCCCCAAACGCCCGACCGGCAACTGACGGGGACTGCGTCTGCGCTCTACACACAGCGAGTGGTCATCTCATGCCGGGATGCGACGGCTTGCAGCTCCTCCGATACCGCCCGAAGGCCGTAGGTCATGATGGGGCGAACGGCGCTCACCTCTCGGCCGTGTTCCCAGATTCCGGCCGTCGACGTACTGAAGGGAAGGACGTCGACTCCTCGGGCCGCGAACGGCGCGAATTCGAGGTAGCGCATGCCACCAGTGCCGCAGAGGTAGCCGCTCGCGCCAGTGACGGCGGTGAGGTCGGCGAGACGCTGCGATCGCTCGGCCCTCGCAGGGAGCCGGCTGCTGTGCAGAACGCGGCCCCTCCACCCCAGGAGGCGGAGGAGCATCCGCGTGGACTCCTCGGCCACATCGGCCGTCCTGCCAGCCCGCCTGAATCGGAGGAGCACGGATTCCAGCGCGTGGCGGAACAGCGGCCAGTCGGGGCAGTCCCCGTAGTGCTGCGCGAGCAGGAGCATGACTCGCCGACGGGACCGCTCCGGGTCGGCCAGCACGGCTTCCCTCATCAGGGTCGAACGGCCGCGAGGGAGGTGGGTGGGGATCGAGAGCCACTGGTGCTGCACGGGGTCGGACGTGCTGCCCAGGCGGGCGCGGTGCTGGTAGTCGCGGCGGGCGAACTGGACGTCGTCGAGGACGATCCAGTAGTCCGCCGCGAAGATTTTGGCCAAGGTGCTCAGCCGTGGGAAGAAGTTGGGCTGGTGAATCGCGCACAGGCCGCCCGACGGAGGCTTGTCAAGCGCCGATGAGTCGGCTGGTGAAGCCGGCGTGGACGAGGGACTCGTACGCGGCATGTACGTCCTCCGGGACATGCTGCTCGATGGCGAAACCGAGCTTCGGGTACTCGATGATGCGTTGGAGGTCGCCGACGAGCATGTCGATGACGAGCTTCTCGTCGCCGATGCTCTTGAGGTAGTCGTCGAACTCCATGGGCTCCGAGGCGCAGAGCACCTCGACCTCGGGCCATAGCTTGCGGGCCGTGGCGTAGGAGCGGCGCTCCATGTACGGCTTGGAGACGAGGAGCACGGACTTCGGGTGGATGCCGTCGGCGGCGAGCAGCGTCCGGGAGAAGTCGATGTTCTGGCCGGTGTTGCCGGCGTTCGGCTCCACCAGAATCGCGCTGTCCGGGACACCGAGCGTCAGGGCGTGCTCGCGGAAGTGGACGGCTTCTCCGCGGGGGAAGACCTTGGCAGTGGTGGGGCTGTTGCCGCCGGTGAACACCACGGTGGGAAAGAGGCCGGCACGGTAGAGCTCCGCTGTGAAGGCGGCGACGCCGAGGTCGTGGCTGCCGAGACCGATCGCGACGTCGACGGGGCGAACGTCGTGTCGCATCTGGTGGAAGTCCCAGACCAGCTTGGCGTTGTGGATCTGCTCGTCGTTGATGGCCGGCTGGTTGTCGGTCACTCGCTCGTCTCCCTGATCACCGTCGTGTGGGGCTGGATGCCCCGTCGGCCGTCCTCCGGATCTCCGTGATGCTGCGTAGCTGGTGGGTGAGCCCGTACTGGGCCGCCCGCTTGGCGGCGTCATCGAGGACGTGTAACCCATCATCCAGGGTGGCCGGGTCGGAGAGCAGGATGTGGCCGTACGCGGTGTCCAGACGTACCCGCTGCATGGGGGATTCCGTCACGCCCGTGCTGCGGGCGACGTCGATGAGGCGCAGCGCGGCGTCGAGGTTGCCGGACCCGCGGTGGGCGAGTGCGAGCTTCTGCTGTGCGACCGACCAGTCCTCCTGCTCGGAGAGGTCTTCGAACTCGCGGATCGCCGTTTCCATCACGCGCGCCGCGTAGTCGTGGTGCCCGTCCTTGCTCAGCGCCGTACCCACCCACAGTCGGGCACGGGCCCGGTCGCGAGCAGCGAGGCGTTCGTCGCCGGAGAGGTCCTCATACTGACGGGCCGCAGGCTCCAGATCGCCGGCCATCTCGGTGACCACCGCGAGCGAGAGGTCGAGCTGCGCCACCCGGCGCGGAATCTGCAGCTGGGTGTAGAGCGAGCGGGCGCCGGCATACGAGCGCTGGGCCGAGAGCGGCCCGACCACGGCGCCTTGGTCCCGTTTCAGGTCGCCCTGGAGAGCAGTAGCCCGGGCCAGGAGATACAAACCCCGTTCATCAAGGTCTGACGTGCTGTAGCGAGACGTCCACCGGTGAAGCAGGTCCGTGGCGAAAGCGAAGTTCTGGTGTGACAGAGCGACGACGGTGCGCTCGATGTCCTCGGACCACGACTCGTACTCCCATGCCCGCGGGCGGGGAATGGTGACTCGCGCGACGCTCGCGGCGGGGTCGCCTGCCTCGCCGAGATTCGCGAGCTCCGTCTCGAATCGGACATGAGTCGTGGCATCCGCCTGGGCGAGCGCGGTGTCGAGGATGGCCTGGCTCTCCGTGTTGGGGCGGCGCGTCGCCCGGTGCTTCTCCCAGTTGCTGATCGTGTTGACCGCAACGCCCAGGTGCTCGGAGTAGGCGCGCACGCTCAACCGGAGGGCTTTGCGGAGGGCAAGCGCCTCCAGCCCGGTCCATTCGTGAACGGTCGCCACATGCCTCTCCCTTCCGTTGCCATCGAAGCACGCGGGCCACGGCGGGAGGGGCAGTTGTGGGACAGAAGTGGGACGGGCGTGGATTCCCCGATCGCCACGTCACGGCCAGGCTCGGAGTGTCACTTCACCCGAGCCCGATGGACGGTCATGATCATGGAACTCCTCACGGAGCAGCGGAACGTCACGGGGCCGCTCGTGTTCGGATTCCTCCGGCTCGTGGGAGTCTCCGCCCGTCGGCAGCAGGCACTGGCGACGACTGTCAGCGACTACTGTCGTCGGCACGAACTGACCCTGGCCGCCGTATACATGGAACGTTGTTCTTCGACGTCCTCGGCCTTCGTCGGGATGCTCGACGCCCTCGTGGTCACGCGACCGTACGGCATCGTGATCCCCGCACCGTCCCACCTGGGGCCCAGGGACATAGCGCCTGACCGTCGGAGTCGACTCGCCGCCGCGGGAGCTCAGATCCTCCTCGTCCGGGGCGCTCAGTCCACGGCAACGAGTGGTTCAGCGCCGGCACCTGCCGCAGGGCGTGCCTCGTCGTGAACGCCTCCCAGAACCAGCTCGTGCCGGCACCGACCGCCATGAAGACCTGGCTGCTCGCAGCAAGCCTCCGACCAGGCTCCGGTGCTTCGTCAGCGCTCGCCGGAGTCCCGCCAGTAGTCCGTCAACATCTCGCCGGGCCACGAAGGCTGCGTGACGGGGCCGCGCGGGAGGAACTCCTTGAAGACGGCCACCAGGTCGATCACGAGCGTGCCCTCGTCCGCGTCCAGATCGGTGACGTACAGGTCTCGTCCGTCCACGCGGAGCAGCCGCGGGAACGAGACGCCGAGCCTCGCCGGGCGCCGGTGATTGTGGTGCACGAAGGTGCCGGTCGCCGGCCACGCCGGATTGTCGCGTGGGCTGCGCGCGTGCAGTGCGACGTCCTCGGGCGAGCCCAGGTTGAAGAACCAGGTGACTTGGAGATGCGAGAACTCCTCGATCCCCTGCAGCGTCTCCACCGGGAACTCCGGGCGGAGCCGGATGATCGACTCCACTCCCCCCTTGAAGTCGTCGAGTTTCCCTGTGTGACCTCCGACCACATCGGCGATCACCGGAACCTCGATGGACTCTGTGGACACGGACTCCCTCTTCTCGGCTCGCAGCAGGGCGACTCGGGCACTCGTACGATGCCTCGGTTCGCCGCGATCACGCCGTCAGGCTACTCGTTCGAGTACGGCCTTGGCGCGCTCGTCGATCTCCGTCACGGCGCTGATTCCGCGGTGACGGAAAGGGGAAAGCACCCGACGCATGTTCACGACGGCGTCGCGGGCTCGACCCGACTGAACCCCTTCCATGGCGTCCAGGGCCTGTGCCCACGTGGTGCAGGCGGCTTCCACATTGCCCCTTCTGGCCTGGACAGTTCCCATGTACCCCAGCGTCACGGCGTGGGTTCGGCTGAAGGTGTCCGCCTTCCGGGTCAGGACGCTGTTGTCGAACTCCCTGAGCGCCCCTTCGAGATCGCCCAGCGTCCACAGAGTGCGGGCGGTCTCGTGGGCCAAGGAAGCTCGCTGGAAGAACCAGACCCGATGCGGGTCTCCGTCATCGGGTGCCGCAGCAGCGAGGTCGTCCTCAGCCCGGAGGAGCGCGGCGATCGCTTCCTGCCTCTGCCCGTTTGCGGCCAGGCTGCGCGCCTGCACCACGCAGAGCAGAGCCCGCTCGCGGGGCGTTGCCAGGGTGTACCGCTTGCGCTCCACGGAAGCGGTGGCGAGGTCCACGGCCGCTCGCGGGTGTCCGAGGTCGGTCGCCTGGTGCGCCATCGCTCTCAGGATGTGTCCTGCCAGCGGGGCGTCGTCAGCTTCGGCCGCCAGTTTGAGCGCCAGGCTGAAGTAGCGTCGCGCGGCCTCGTGGTGGGAGGCGTCGAAGCTCATCCAGCCGGCAACGTACACCGCCTCGGAGGCGGCGGCCAGGAGGTCACGGCGCGTCTCCTCACTGGTGAAGACGCCGCCGGCGTATCTCGCAACGTCGTCCACGAGGTACTGGTGAAGAGCCGTACGGCCGTCCATCCCTCCATGTCGCTGGTCTCGCCGGGAGAAGAACTCCGTCATCTCACGGACGTTGCCGACCTCGGCGAGGCCGACTCTGCGACCCGTGGCACTGTGGCGAGACCTCGCCCGCTGAGGGGCCTCGTCCCACCATTGCTGTCCGGGCAAGGCCAGACCGCCCACAGAGTAGGCAGCGCCTGCGAGCAGTTGGCGGCGTTCCAGGTCCACGTCGCTCCTCCCAAGGTCCACCAGCGCGCTCAGCGTATCCACGTGCCATTCGGATGCCTGTGCCGCGCCTTCGCCGGGCGTCGAGAGTCCGATCTCGGTCGGCGTGACGGGGCGTTGAAGTCGTCGGGACAACGTCTCGCACAAGATAGCGGGCGCTCTGCCCGAAGGGTGCGTCCCTGCCACCCACATGGCGATGTGCGAGCGGCTCGTTCCCAAGAGTTCCTGTGCTCCGACCTCGGCCGCCACCCTCACGAAGGCGGCCGCGACCTTGGGCTGAGACCAGCGCGTTTCCGCAATCGCGTCGGCCAGCTTCACGTTCCGCTCGCGCGCCATCGTCTACCTCGGTTCACCAAAACGATCTTTGACGGGTTTGACGGCCTCCGGCGCCGTCCGGAGATACCGCCTCCATGGGATTCACGGTTCGCTCGTGGTCAACGAAACCACCAACTGCCGCTGCCCGAGAGGAATCCGGTGATTCCCAGCCACTCGACACGCGCCGAGGCCCGGACGGCTCCGGGCAGCCTCGGCTCCCGCTCCTCCGCATCCGAGGAGCCGAGCGCCGGCTACCTTCCTGCGGCTGCCGTGCTCGTCGAGAACTTCCGCCATTTCGACACCTCCGACACCACCGCCGGTCGAGTCCTTCGGGGACTCCGGCACGAGCTGTGAGAAGGCGAGCATGGAGCCCATCGAAAGCCTCGGAAGCGTCATCAACGCCCCTGAGCATCAGCAGAGTTTGACCCTGGTCGCCAACGACCGCGCACCCGGCAGGGCCCGATCGTTCACCCGCCAGACGCTGAGGGCGTGGGGGGTGGAGGACCTCATGGACGACGCCGTGCTGATCGTCAGCGAACTCACCACCAACGCCGAGCGCCACGGTCGAGCTCCGGCAGAGAACGCCGAGGTTCGACCGGGGGTGGAGGGCGAGGCGGCCGATGAGATCACGCTGACTCTCGCCGTCCAGGCCGGCGTCGTGGGGATCGAGGTGGAGGACAACTCCCCGGAGCCCCCGGCCCCGAGAATCCCCTCCCTCTACGCGACCAGCGGCCGCGGCCTGGGCCTGGTCACCGCGACGGCCGACGCCTGGACCGCCTGTCCCAAGAAGGACGGCAGCGGTAAGCGGGTGATCGCCTTCGTACGGCGCCACAAGGCCACCGTCACTTCCTGACCCCACTCCCCTGGAGATCTTCGTCATGCCATCACGGCCTACGCCCCCGACCGCACCTCACGCCGGTGGGGGGCCGTCGAATCCCTGCTCCGAGGCAACGCGCGTGCTGCTGCTCGACCTGGACGGTGTGCTTGTCGACACGCGCCCCGTCATGGAGAGCGCCTGGCGCCGAGTCCAGCAAGCTCACGGCCTCGACGTGCCATTCGAGGCGTACGAGCGCCACCTGGGCCGGCCCTTCGGCGACATCATGGAGCAGCTCGGACTCGTGGACGCCGAGCTGATTCACCGGACGTACGCAGAAGCATCCACGGCTGCGTCTCACCTCGCCCGGCAGTTCGAGGGCGTCGCGGAGGTACTCCACGCCTTCGCCGCCGCCGGCTGGCTGCTCGGGATCGTCACGTCCAAGCCCCTGGACCGCGCGGCCCCGCTCCTGGCCCAGCTCGGCGTCCCGTTCGCCACGGTGCGGACGCCGAACGGGGTCGGGCGCGGCAAGCCCGCGCCGGATCCGATCCTGCTCGCTCTGATCGACCTCGGTGCCGACCCGGCCGACGCGACGTTCGTGGGCGACATGGCGGTCGACCAGGAAGCGGCCCACCGCGCTGGTGTCGCGTTCGTGCACGCGGGCTGGGGCTACGGCCGTCCGAGCACCCCTACCCCCGAGGTCGCCGAATCCCCGGAGGACCTGCTGCGGTTCCTCGAAACCGCCGGGCGCAGGGCTCCGTTCCTCGAAGGGAGCCTGCTGTGAAGACTCCTGGAGGCAGCGCTCTCGGCATCGTCCGCACCGAGTTCCGTGGCCGGCCGCTGTGGGCGCTGGTCGGCGAGGGTGCCCTCGGGAGCATGCGGGCCGAGGGAATCACCACGGGTGATCTGGAGGCCCTGCCGCTCGACGCGCACCGCGTGGAGACGCTGGTCGACCACGTGATGAGGGAGCTTGAGGCGTACGGCGCCGACCTCGCGAGTACACCGGGCGGTGCCGGGTGGTTGTACGCGCAGCACGTGCCGGCGCGGCGCCTGGTGACACAGCTCGTACGCAAGTTGCTGGCTCTCAGCACCTGGGAGCCCTTCGCGAAGGCTCCGGGACCGCTGGGGCTGGCACCGTACGAGGGTTTCGTCGGATTGCGGTCGAGTAGCTCCCGGGAGTACCGGGCCTACACCGTCACGTGGTCCGGCGTCGCGTACGTACTGGGAGCAGCGGCGCCGTACAACCCGCTGCGTTCAGCGCAGTTACGCGGCCTTCCACCTGTCTCCTTGGCCACCACGACGCCGAGTCCACCACCTTCGGGGCTTCCGGAGAGCGACGTCGTCGCCTTGTCGTGGTCCTCCCGTCACGTGGGCACCCTGCTGCCCGTTCTCGATGAGCTGGCGCGCGCCGGCCGGACGAGTCTCGTGATCGACCTGGCCACCGATCCCACGGAACGATGTCCGGCGCCCGAAGCCAAGGGCGTGAGCCTCTACTCGCCCCCGGCCGCACTCCTCAACGTCTCCGGCAACGTAGACCACCTTCGCCTCCCGGACGACGGTCACGTCGTCCAGGTGGAGGAGCACAGCGTTCAGCTGGCGCGACTGATCCGGCTCGTGTCGGTAGTCCTGGAGACGAGCGGGGGATGCACCCAGCCGTCGTGGCGTTCGGTCATCCGAACGGAGACGTGGCTGGACGGAGTCCTCTCCACGGTCCGGCCGCACACGGTGCTGGTCAGCAACGACACCAGCCCCCTGGGTGCAGTCGGCGTGCATGCCGCAGGCCGCCACGGCATCAACACGGTCCACGTCCAGCACGGCGCGTGGACGGCGGAGTCGGTCGCGTGGCCGGCACTGCACAGCCGCGACATCGTCGTCATGGGCAAGCGTGACGTCCCCCTCGCGAAAGCCTGGGCACGCCATCCGCATGCCGAGGTCCACGTCCTGGGCCAGCCCCGCTTCGATGCGCTCGCCGGCCTCGACCGAGAGGCTCAACGGCGTTATCTGGAGAACCTGCTGGCCCCCGGAACGGGCAAACGCCCCGCCCACGTGGCGGTGT
The DNA here is from genome assembly GCF_008642375.1 of Streptomyces venezuelae. Taxonomy (NCBI): domain Bacteria; kingdom Bacillati; phylum Actinomycetota; class Actinomycetes; order Kitasatosporales; family Streptomycetaceae; genus Streptomyces; species Streptomyces venezuelae. Next base: position 1,333,574 of record NZ_CP029194.1, read on the forward strand.
GGGCCTGCCAGCCCTTCGGACCCGATCGGCTCTCGGCCCAGGCGGACCTTCTCCTGGACGGCCTGTGGAGGGCCGAAGGCGATTGGGGTCTCGTCATCGCCCCGCATCCCGCTCAGAGCATCGATGTATTCGCCTCACTCCTCCGTCGGGACGGCAAGCCTCTCGTGGCCGTGGCCGATCCAAGGGTCGGTGCACGAGACCTTCTTGCCGGCGCCGACGCTGTGGTGAGCACCTACTCGACGTGCGGCATCGAAGCCGCCCTGCTCGATGTGCCCGTCCTCGAAATCGGCTCGCCCGGAGAACACACGCTCGGACTCGCGGAGCACGGCCTCGCGCGGCGCTGCAACAGCGCCGACGACGTCGCCGACGCAGCCTCCGAGCTCCTGAAACCGCACCATCCGGCCACTCAGGCGGCGAAGGACGGCGTGTGCCGCTGGCGCGGCGACAGCGCCGCTCAGGTCGCACAGCTCGTCCTGCGCCGCGCCAGCCACGCCATGCGCCACACCCCTGTACGCGACGAGGCCCACGGCACCGATTCCGGTGTGCCGCGGGGCGAAGGAGTTCCTGCCCGATGACACATCTGACCGCCGACAGCATCGCCGAGCTCTTCGTCGGTGCCGTCGCCCTGGCCAAGTCCGGCGAGCGAATCAGCCCGCGGGGCATGGCGACCCGCGAGGTCCTCGACGTCCACATGCGCCTGACGCAGCCGCGGGCCCGCCTGCTCTACGCGCCTCCGGCGCGCGTCATCAATCCCGCGTTCGCGGTGGCGGAGACCGTCTGGCACCTCTCCGGTTCGGATGCCCCGTGGATCTTCGACTACAACTCGCGCCTTCGGCAGTACGCCGACGACGGTGTCCTGCGCGGCGCGTACGGGCCGCGGATGCGGAGGTGGGCCGGCACGGTCGACCAGCTGCGCCGCGTCGTCGAGATCCTCAAGGAGGACCCCGACTCCCGCCGGGCCCTGATCCAGCTCTACGACCCGGCCCAGGACGCCGCCGGTCACAAGGACGTGCCCTGCACGCTCGGCTTCCGCTTCTACCTGCGCGCCGGCCGCCTGCACATGTCGACCACGATGCGGGGTCAGGACGTGTGGATCGGTATGCCGTACGACCTGTTCTTCTACACCACGCTGCACGAGTTGGTCGCCGGCTGGCTCGGCGCCGAGCTGGGCGAGTTCCACCACCACGTCGGTTCCCTGCACATCTACGAGAACCACCTCGACCAGGCCGATGAGCTGTCCGACGTCACCGCGAGCGCGTCGATGCCGGACCTCACCACGCCGTGGAAGGGCTTCGATGACCTCCTCGACCAGGTCCGGGCCCGGGACGTGACCGGCCACCCTGGCTGGGACACGATGGCCGAGACGCTGCGCAGTTATCGGCTCTGGAAGGACGGCCGACGTGACGACGCGGGACGGCTGGCCGACAAGATCGAGGGACCTCTCGGTCAGGCGCTGACCGCTTGGTACGGCGAGCTGAGCAGCCGGACCAGGACCTCCCCTGCGCGCGAGAAGGCGGGGACGTGGTGATGGCCGCCGTCACCCGTGTGCCCTCGGTGATCCTCGGACTGTGCTCGTACACGCACGACTCCTCCGCCGCCCTGCTGGTGGACGGGAAGCTGATCGGCTTCGTCGAGGAGGAACGGCTCTCCCAGCAGAAGCACACCAAGGAGTACCCGCGCCACGCCGTCGAATGGCTGCTGAGCGAGGCCGGGCTCTCCGCCGCCGACGTGGACGCCATCGCGTACAACTTCCAGCCCGCCCGCTACCTCGTCGAGTCCCCGGCAGCGCTGCGCCTGGCACTGTCCGCGACGACGCGCGACCGCGCGCTTCCGCGGGCTCGCGGCTTCGCCAGGGTGGCCGTGCGCACCCAGCTGCGCACGCGCGCCCTCGGCCGGCGGTTCCCCACCGCCCGCGTCTCGCCCGTCCTGCATCACCGAGCCCACCAGCTGGCGGCTTTCGCTGCGTCCGGGTGGGATGAGTCCGCCGTCCTCGTCGTGGACAGCCTGGGCGAGCGGCAGACCACGACCATCGCACGCGGGCTCGACGTGCTCCGCCCTTCCACTCGCACCCTGGAAGCGATCAACGATCCCGCCTCACTGGGGTACGTATACGGCGCGGTCACCGAGCATCTGGGGTGGCGCCGCGGTGACGAGGAGGGCACCGTGATGGCGCTCGCCGCCCTCGGCGATCCCGAGCGATTCCGGCCCCTTTTCGCGTCGGCCGTCCGCACCACGCCGACCGGCTTCTTCCTGGACCCGGCCTACTTCCCCCCGCGCGTGCTGACGTCCGGCTACCCGAGGACGTCTCGCCGTTTCGTCGACGAGACCTGCGCCGAACGCCACCCGAGCGAGCCGCTCCTGGACGTCCACCGCGATCTGGCCGCGGCCCTCCAGGAGCGCACCGAGCAGGTGATGCTGCGCCTTGCCCGCCGGGCGCGGATGATCACCGGATCGCGCCGTCTGTGCGTCGGCGGCGGAGTCGCCACGAACTGCGTGAGCATCGGCCGGATCATCGAAGCCGGCATCTTCGACGAGGTCTTCGTCCCGCCGGCCCCCGGTGACGCCGGGACCGCGATCGGGGCCGCGATCGCCGTGCACACCGACAGCCGGAGCCGACGGCCGGTGTCCGGTGTCGCCGGGGCCTGCTACCTAGGCCCGTCGTACCAGTACCAGGCCCTCGACCTCACGCCGTGGCCCGGGCTCCAGCAGAAGACGCTGGGCGTCGAGACCGCCGAGTTCCTCGCCGACCAGCTCGCCCACGGCATGATCGTCGGACTCTTCCAGGGCCGAGTCGAGGCTGGACCCCGCGCGCTAGGGAACCGTTCGATCCTTGCCTCTCCGCTGGAGTCCGGGGTCGTCCAGCGGCTGAACGCGACCGTGAAGTTCCGGGAGCCGTTCCGCCCCTTCGCCCCCATGGTCCTGGCCGAACGCGCCACCGAGTTCTTCACCCTGGGCCAGGAGGCGCCGTACATGTCGATGGCGTCTGGCGTGACCGACAAGGCGCGCGAACACGTCCCCGCCATCGTGCATGCCAACGGCACCTCGCGCCTTCAGATCGTCACCCGGTCGCAGAACCCGTTCATGCACGAGGTCCTGAACGCCTTCGCGCGCCGAACCGGGGTGCCGGTGCTGATCAACACCTCGCTCAACGTCAAGGGCAAGCCGATCTGCGGGACGCCGGCCATGGCCCTGGACTGCCTGGTCGACTCCGGGCTGGACGCCCTGCTGCTGGAAGGGCGGTGGATCACCAAGTGAAGATCGGATACAGCTTCTGGGGCTTCCTCGGCAACGGGATCACCGACACACCGGACGGGGGCCGCAGCCACCGCCGCCCGCTGATCGACGCCCTCCTCGACCGCGGGCACGAGATCGTCTTCCTGCAGCCCAACCGCGACCTGCTCGAAGCCGGCGACGACCTCGGCGGCGCCTACGCCTTCGACAGCGGCCGGCCGGACATCGACGCCCTGTTCCTGGAATGGCGCTGGGCCGTCGACGGCCGCAACACCACCGCTTGCGACGCCGAGGACCACACCTGCGACCTGCATCGCCAGGCCGAGCTCATCATGCGGTACACCGTGCAGCGCGGGACTCCGACCGTGATCTGGGACAAGGACCGCAAGCTCCGGCCGGACAGCATGTGGCGCCGTTCCCCGCGCACCACGGTGTGCGAAGCGGCCCTCGAACCGGCGCCGGGCGCCCACCGTCTGCTCTTCCCGGTCGAGGACCGCCTCCTGGAGCAGGCGGATCCGACCGCGTTGGCATCGAAGCACCGGGACATCGTGCTCGGGTATGTAGGCAACCAGTACGACCGGGACCAGCACTTCGACCGCTTCTTCTCCCCCGCCGCCGCATGCTTCGACCACCTGGTCGCCGGCAAATGGACGAGGACGAGCCGCTGGCCGCACGTCCGCTTCCTCGGCAGAATCCCCTTCGAGGCAGCTCAGGGCGTCTACGGCAGATCCCTGGCCACGGTGCTCATGCTTCCCGAGCGGTACACCACCGTCGGGCAGATGACACAGCGCATCTTCGAGGCAGTACTCGCCGGCTGCCTCCCGCTCGCCCCGGCTGACATCCTGCACGTCGATCGGTTCGTGCCCACGGAGCTGATTGTCAGGTCGGGCCGTGAAGCGATCGAGCGACTGTCCTACCTGCGGCGGATCGCCGGCACCCAGGAGCACGCCGACTTGATCGCTGCATGTCTGGACCGCCTGGACCCGTTCCGGCTGAGCAGGCAGGTCGATGCTCTGGAGGCCGTCCTGGAGACGGCCGTCGGTCCCGTCGCTGTGGGGCGGGGAGCGGCCTAATGCGGCTGACCACCCAGGCCGTGGCGCCTGGATCATCCGAACGTGTCCCGCCGGGCGGTCCGGCCGGGCATCCGATCGACTCTACGCTGGAGCACCATGAAGAAGGTCGCCATCGTCGGCTGCGGAGGCAGCGGCAAGTCGTTCCTGGCTCGCGAGCTGGGCAGGATTCTCGACGCCCCGGTGACGCACCTGGACGCCGCGTTCTACGACGACGAGTGGAACGCGCTGCCCTTGGACAAGTTCGCCGACCTGCAGCGGGAGCTGGTCGCGCAGCCGCGGTGGGTGATCGACGGGAACTACAACTCGACGCTGCAGATCCGACTCGACGCGTGCGACACCGTCGTCCTGATGGACGTGTCGACCGTGGCGGCGCTGTACGGGATCTTCTCCCGGCAGATCCGGCACGGGGCCGGGCACAAGGGCAACGGGGTGCACAACCGCATCAACTGGGGCGTGATCAAGTACGTGGCCACGTACCGCAGCAAGATGCGCCCGCGCGTCATGTCCAAGATCGAGGAGTTCGCCTCCGGCCGGGCCGAAGTGGTGCTGCTGACCAGTCGAGGTCAGACGCGGCGCTGGCTGCGGAAGGTTGCCGCCGAGCACCGCTGAGCACTCCGCGCCCTCGAGGGGAGGGTGCGGCGTGAACATCACCAACCCCTTCCTGGACCCCACCCGTCAGGCGGAGTTGTACGGCCACGCCTCCCGCCTGGCCGGGCGATCCAACGCCCTGCTGCGGGCCAAGACCGCCGGTCGACCTGTACCGGACGCGATCGTCCAGCTGGTACGAGCGCACCACGATCGGCCGGATCGTCTGGGTCTGGTGCTGGACGTCGGCTGTGGCCGCGGCACGAGCAGCATGGCCCTCGCCCAGCAGCTCCGGCCGCAGCACGTCATCGGGCTCGATGCCGCCCCGGCTCTGATCGAGCAGGCTCGCCGGCGCGCCCGTCACGTGCCCGGCCTCCAACTGAGCTTCCTCCGAGGTGATTTCCACCAGGTCCCCCTGCCGACCAGCTCGTGCGATCTCGCCGTCGCCGCGTTCTGCCTATACCACTCGACGCACCCGGAGACGGTGATCGCGGAGCTGGACCGGGTTCTCCTCCCCGAGGGTCTGGCCGTGCTCGTCACGAAGGACCTCCACAGCTACCGGGAGATGGACGAGCTGGTTGCCACCGCCGGCCTCGATCTACGGGCCACCGGGCACGAGAGCCTCTACGTCTCGGCGCACAGCGGCAACCTCGCCGACCTGGTCTCCCCGTCGCTAGACGTCCTGCGCACAGAGGACGAGGAACACAGCTTCACCTTCGACGGCCACGACCACGTGGCCGAGTACCTCGCCACCAACCCGAAGTACCACCTGCCTCGTGGTCTGTACGGCAACCCGGGTGCGGTGGCGGCAGCTCTGCGCGACGTCCTGCCCGATCGGCCGCTGACCACACGGTCCGTCGTCACGTTCGTCGTGGCCCGGCCGACGAGGGGCCGATCATGACGGCCGGCTGCTTCATCAAGCACTACGAGACTCCCGCACGGGTCACCGCCGCTGTCCGCCACCACGCCTGGATCGCCGAGCACGCGTCTCCGCTCCGGCAGCCGGCCGTGACTGCCGTTGGGTCGACCAGCGTGACGTTCGAGCGCGTCGAGGGCCGTCCGGCCAGGCCGGAGGACCTGCCGCTTCTGGCGGAGCTGCTGGGCGATGCCCATGGGGCCGCTTGGACCAGCGATCTCAGGTCGGCCCCGCTGACTGCGCCGCACCACTTCCAGGACGGCACCACGCTCGACGGCTACCTGGGCCCCCGCCAAGCAGCCCTACAGCGGCGGCTTGAGCAGGGGTATCTGCCGGACGAGTTCGCCCTGCACGGGATGCTCACTCTGCTGGAGAAGACCGCCGAGGGGCCCACCTCCTTCTACAAGGACAGCAACCCCCGGAACTTCCTCATCACGGAGACCGGTGCCGTCTACACGGTCGACACCGACGACCTCACACTCGCCCCGCTGGCGTACGACCTGGCCAAACTGATCGTGACGTTGATCGCGACGTACGGACCGCTGTCCGAGGGTGCTGTCGACGAAGCCCTGGCGACTTACAACCGAGCCGCCGCATGCCATGACGTCCGACTCGGCGCGACGGGCCGTGAACGGCTCGACGACTTCGTCGCACTGCACGCCGTCCTCACAGCCCCGTACGCCGGGCTCAACGGCTACCAGCACGGCTGGCTGCCCGGCATTCACAGACCCCGAGGTTCCGCATGATCACGACCGAACTCGTCTTCGTCCGCCACGGCGAGGCCCAGTGCAACATCGATGGCGTGGTGGGAGGGCCGCGCACGTGCACCGGACTGACCAACCTCGGCTATGCACAGGCCGAGCGGGTCGCGTTACGGCTCGTCGCCGAGCACCGGGAGAGGCCCTTCGACGCGCTCTACGCCGGCCCGCGCATCCGCCTGCGCCAGACCGCCGAGATCATCAGTCAGGCCCTCCGGATCCCGATGCTCGTGGACGAGCACCTCGACGGCCCGGTGCACGGCGCCGCCGACGGCCTGCCCTGGAGGGAGGTGAAGAACGCCGCCGACGGCGGGCCTCATGCCCACCCCGACACACCGTGGGCCGAGGGATCCGACACCTGGAACGGCTATCTGGAGCGCGCCGGGGGCTTCCTCCAGCAACTCCTCGAACGGCATGAGGGCGACCGTGTCCTGTTCGCGGCCCACGGCGAGACGGTGATCGCCGCGAATACCCTGCTCCTGGGAGTTCCGATCGGCTCGCCGGCGGGGTTCGCCGTGTCCCACGGCTCCATCACGAGGTGGCAGCGTCATCTCAACCGGCTGGGGCAATGGCGGTGGATGCTCGACCGGCACAACGACATCGAGCACCTGACGACTCTGACCGCAGCGGAGACCGACTCGTGATCGCGGCCTTCGACGACCCGCGCATCGAACTGGCCCGCGAGACGGTCGGAGCCGTCCGGGTACTCGCCGACCCCAAGCTCCCACCCCGCCTCCTTCGCCTGACGGACACCCGCGGACGAGAGTTCTTCGCCAAGCACCACAGCGAGCGGGAGCGCTACTTGCGGGAGGTCCACTCCTACGGCGAGTGGGTGACCTACCTGAACGGCCATGCTCCCAGGATGGTCGCTCGCCGGGACGCGACGTGCACGCTGCTGCTCACGGCCTTCCCCGGCGCGAGTGCGGACACCCTGGCACCGGGATCGCCCGAGGAGGAGCAAGCCCACTACGAGGCCGGGCGAGTCCTGGGGACTCTCCATCACACCACCGTGATCCCGCGTACCGGTGCCATCGGTGCGGAACTGGCACAGCGTCTGGGTTCGTGGATCGCCCGGGCGGACCGGGCCGACCTCATCTCCGCGGCCGAGCACAACCGCCTGCGTCACAGTGCGGACGTCCTGGCGAACACCCTCATGGACAGTGCGGTGTGCCACCTCGACTACCAGCCCCGGAACTGGCTCGTCGGTGCCGCCTTCGGGCTCTGCGACTTCGAGCACATGCGCCGTGACGCCCGTATCCGCGACTTCGCGCGGCTCGAGTTCCGCCGCTGGCAAGCGGCGCCCCAGCTCCGGAAGGCGTTCTTCGCCGGCTACGGCACTCCGCTGACCGATACCGAGCAGCGCCTGCTGGAGTCGTTCGGCGCCATCGAGGCGGTCACCTCCCTCGTACGCGGACACGAGCAAGACGACCTCGCCCTCAGCACCCACGGCCGCACCGTCCTGGCCCGGCTGACCTGACATCCCCCTCCCTTCACTCAGGAGACCTCCGTGTCACAACACCTGCCCCACGTCGCCGCCGCCTTCCCACGACGAGCGGTGGTGACCGGCGCCGCCGGCTTCATCGGCTCCCACCTCGCCCACGCCCTCGCCCAGGCGGGGACCGTCGTCATCGGCGTCGACCGCCGGAACCCGGCCGTCGACCACACGGCCGCCGCCAACCTCGTCCCGCTGCACGGGATCCCCGGATACGTGCACATCACCGCCGACCTGCTGAACTGCGCCATCGACCCGCTCCTGATCGACGCGGACGTCGTCTTCCATCTGGCCGGGATTCCCGGCGTCCGCCCGTCGTGGGGACCGCAGTTCGGCGAGTACGTCGCCTCCAACATCCTGGCCACCCAGCGCGTGATGGAGGCCGCCACACGGATCGGCGTGCCGCGACTGGTGGTCGCCTCCTCCTCCAGTGTGTACGGCCCCACCAGCGGCGGTGCGAGCATGGAGACGGATCAGCCGCGGCCCTCGTCGCCCTACGCGGTCACCAAGCTCGCCGAGGAGCAGCTCTGCCTGGCGCACGCCGCGCAGGCCCACTGCGCCACAAGCGTCGTCGCCCTGCGGTACTTCACCGTCTACGGCCCCCGGCAGCGCTCCGACATGTTCACGCACCGCGCCCTGCAGGCCGCCCTGACCGGCCGGCCGCTGCGCCTGTACGGAGACGGACACCAGCGCCGGGACTTCACCTACATCGACGACGCGGTCTCCGCCACGATCGCGGCCGCCACAACGTCGAACGCGAGGGACGTGATCAACGTGGGCGGCGGCTCCAGCGCCTCACTGCTCGAAGTCATCGGCATCGCGCGAAGCCTCGTCGGCCGCGAGATCGAGGTGCACCAGGAGAACCCTCGCAGCGGCGACGTCCTCACGACCCGCGCCAACCCCGGACGCGCCCACGAGGACCTGGGGTGGCAGCCACAAGTCGACCTCCACAGCGGCATGCGCTCCCACATGCAGGCCCTCGCCGCCGAGCCGGCCGTGTACGGCCGCGCGGCATAACCAGCCAAAAGGAGAAGGAGATCGCCGTGGCCGGCACCACAGCGCAGCAGACGACACCACGCCACCACATCGCCATCATCCCTTGCCGGTGGGGCTCTTCCCGGTTTCCGGGCAAGCCCCTGGCCCAACTCGGAGGCAGGCCCCTGCTCTGGCACGTCCACCAACGCTGCTTGGAGGCGAAACGTCTCGACGGCGTGGTGGTCGCCACGGACGACGAGCGCATCGAGGAGGTGTGCCACCAGCTGGGCATCGAGTGCGTACGCACGGGAGAACACCTCACCGGCACCGACCGCGTCGCGGAGTGCGCCGAACACCTGGCCGCCAACGCCTACATCAACGTCCAGGGCGACGAGCCGTTCATCGCCCCGGCCGCGATCGACGCCGTCTCCCAGGCGCTGGACCACCTGCCCCCTGACACACTCGCGGTGAACGCGTACACGCAGCTGGACAGCACCGGCGCCGTGCTCGACCACAACGTCGTCAAGGTCGTCGTCGGGACCGGCGGGAACGCCCTGATGTTCTCCCGGAACGCGATCCCCTACCCGCGAGCGGGCCGCCCGACATACCTCCGTCAGCTGGGGCTCTACGGCTTCACGCGCGAGGCTCTCAGTCTCTTCCGCCACCTCCCGCAAGGGCCACTCGAACGAACTGAAGGCGTGGAAATGCTGCGCTTCGTCGAGCACGGCCACGGCGTACAGATGGTCGCCGTCGTGAACGGCGGCGTGGCGGTCGACACGCCGGAGGATCTGGTGAGGGCCGACGCCATCCTCCAGTCCCTACGCACATGAGGAACCTTGATGAGCAACGACCCGTGGAACACCATCCGCACGCTTGCCGCGCTCTTCACCCAGCTCGACGGCGAACGCGGTATGACTCCGGAAGAGCAGTGGACCCTGCAGGTCCTGAAGATCTCCGAGGAGGTCGGTGAAGCCGCCCAGGCCGTCATCGGCGCCCGGGCGACCAACCCCAGGAAAGGACACAGCCACACCTGGGACGACGTGCAGGAAGAGGTCACCGACTGCGTGATCACCGGCATGGTCGCCCTGGCACGCATGCGTCCCGACGACGCCCCGGACTACTTCGCCGCCGTACTCGCGAGGAAGGCGGCGAAGTTTCTGCCCGGCTCGGCCGGTGCCGCTGAGGGCGCATAGCCGCATCGGCTTTCGTCCGCCGGCGTCCGGCTCGGTGCGCTACGCCCAACGCACCGAGTCGGAAATCTCCGTCAGAGCTCGTCGGTCGGATCCCACACGTACGGCAGGGTGTTGTCGGCTTCCCACAGGTCCCGGTGAATGGCCTCAAGCAGCTGGATGCGCTGCTTCAGCTGCGGTACCAGTTGCTGAATCCGGTCGATCGCTTCCTTCGGCTCGGCAGGGAGGACAGTGCGTGTCAGCAGCATCATCTCCCTCCTGGCGTCCTTGTTGATGGCTGCATGCGGCACACGCACGATGACGGTGTAAGCGTCGACCTCGGAGATCCCCCACTGCCCGTCGGCATCCCTGACGGCCCAGATCACGGAGTGGGTCGACGGGGAGAGGGTCAGCTGCGTGTCGGGGCCGATCATGGCGCTCAGCACCGGAAGGTGGACTCCGTCGTCGCCTGCGAGAGCAGCTGCCTCTTCCGCGGTGACGACCGACGGCCTCTTGGTCAGCGAGTTGGCGATCCGGCGCCTGGAGGCGTCGTCAAGGGACTCCGCCGGCGTCGAGGTGGGCATCTCAGGATTCGCGTTCTCGGTCCAAGCGTTGCGTGCCCCGCCAAGCGGGTCCGTCTCGGTGTCTCCCTCGTCGCTCCACCACGTGATCACAACGAGTCGGCAGTCGGGCAGACTCGCCGGGTAGAGGACGTGGGAGACGACGTCGACAGTCTCCCAACCGAGCGCGGGCAGAGACATCTTGAATACGTGCCCGTCCCGGTTGACGGAGTGACCGGCGTCCCCCTCCCATATGCGCGCCACGTCAGCATCCTTGCAAACGTCGCCGATCAGCCCGAGCAGCTCCGGGTCGTCGCCGTGCCCGGCGAGCGCGTACTTGAGCATGCGTACGTAGGCGGCGACGTGCTGGTGCCAGTCGTGGTACTGGACACGGGCCTCCTGGCTGGTCAGAGCCCAGCGCATGAGGTTCGCACCCGGCTCCATCACCCAGGGCCACCACTCAGCCATGGCTTGGTTGTAAGCAAGGATGTTCCACTTCGCGTCGCACAGGTAGGTGGGGTCGGGCATCTGCTTGTCCACCAACAGGCGCAGAGCGCTGCGCACCCGGGAGTCGCCGCCGGCGTCCGGGTCAGCGGTGTTGAGCTGGTTGTACAGGAGCAGGGCGTGATGCTCGTCGCGGTCGAGCTGCAGCAGGTCAGCCAGGTTGTCGCACTGCTCGCGGTCCAAGCGGCGGGCGGTGGCTCCTCGCTCCAGGTCGCGGTACCAGCGCTCCGACTTGAGGATCGCCCGGGCGACCTCTTCCTGGGTGACGACGCGCCCTCGCCGTCGGCCGGCAGCCTTGCGCCAGGCGCGGAGCTGACCACCGAACCCCATCACCTGGCCGGCGGTCGGCGTTCCCTGCGCGTCACCGAGGGGGGTCTCCTGGCTTTCGGCTCCGTAGCCGCCGGACCGGCTCCCCTTCGTGCTCATCTGAGCTGTCCCCTCTCCATCTACACGTGTACTTGTCCGAGAAGGCGACACTGCCTAGATCAAGGCGCACCAAAAAGGGGCCGCCGCAATATGCGCCGACCCCGCCCTCGATCTCCCTACTCAAGAGTACGTGATCATTTCCGGGCCGCTGGACCAAGATCGAATCCCTGTGGCGGGCGCCACTTCCGCCAGTGAAGGTTGTTTACAGGTAAACCACAACGAGTGCGCCTTCGCGGCGAATCGGGCATTCGACCGGCAGATAATTTCCGGTTTCGAAACCGGAAAAAGATTGCCGCTTTTTCGCTTGGGACACACCTGACCCCGCGCTTCCGATTCCTACCACCCATCGCCATCTCAGACGGCCCATCACATCACCAGCAGGGTCAACGGAGTTGGGCACGCGAAGGAGAACGTGGGCCCTTCACTCCTCCCGTTCTACGCGCGTCACACCCTTGTGTCTGGCTCGTTGACGGAGATGCGACGGGAGGGCTTAAATCCTTCTGACCAGCTAGTTCAACAGCTTGTTCGTGACACGCGACACAGGGGTCTGATCAAAATGTGGCACCGGCCACACGACTGCCGCTCCATCGCTGGCGCAATCCCGCGTCACGTTGCAGGCCGTATATCCCGGCAGGCGCGTTGCGATTAGTAGAGAGTTCTTGAGCCAAGTCTGGATCTTGACGAGGCCCCTGCGTATGTTCATCGTCCCCGCGGCGGCCGCACCGGGAGTAGTGAGCACGAGGAGCAGGGTGAGCAGCAACCGGACAGTTTAGGTCCTCAAACAGCGGCGGCGTCCAGGAGCGGGAACTCCCGGACGCCGGACGCCTCACTGCGCAAACCCGCCCCGGCAAGGGCGGAGATTGCCCACCATCACCGCGCTGGTCCCTTCCGACGGGGCGCGCCAGCACGGCAACACTGCAAAGGAGATTCTGGCATGCCCTCTTCCCTGCGCGAAAGGCCCGAAAGTCCGGTCTGCGCGGCCACCCCCTTCCCACCGGGCCTCATACGGCCTGGATCCACCCGCGGCCCGGCCAGCCTGCCGGCATGCTCCCGCCCGTCGCGCGGGAGCGGCCGATGAGCGGGGAAGCACGCGAGTGGGTGTGGGAGAGCAGCGAGAGCAAGGGCACCGCGCGTCTGGTCCTCCTCTCGATCAGCGACCGGGTCGCCGACGAGCAGTGTGTCGCCTTCGCCTCCGTGGCCAGCCTCGTAAGGCGTACGAACGCCTCGCGGACTGCGGTGCGGGAGGCCCTGGACCGGCTCCTGGCCGGGGACGAGCTGGAGGAGCTCGTCGACCTCGAAGGCCCGCAGCGGAGCACCGTCTACCGCCTGCCTCTCGCGGCCAAGGCTCTGACTCAGGGCGAGCCCATGGCCGACGCCTTGCCTGCGGACGAGGCGATCCCCGAGCGGCCCCTCCACCTCTCGGCCCTCCGGCGGTACGGCATCCGGCCCAGGAACGGGACCGATTCCGACCCCTCATCCCGGATCTCGGCACGTACGGATTCCGCCCCCTCCAGCCGGAAACCGACCCCCCGACGGGTCGGAATCCGGCCCCCGGAAGGAACGGATTCCGACCCCCAGAACCGTAGTGAACCGAAGGTAAACCCTAGGAACAGCAGTTCCACTGCCGTCACCACGGCCGGCGAGTGGCAGATCGACCCCGCCTCGCACACCTGGGCTCTTCAGGAGGGCCACCTCGCCCGACTCGGCGAGCACGGACTGCAGGCGGCCGACGAGAAGTGGCGCGCGCACCGAGCCGCCTGGTCACGCCGTTCGGCGGATGTCTGGGCCGCCGACTGGCGGGCCTGGGTCGCCCGGGAGCGTTCGGGCCGCCCGAACCTCTACGCGCTGCCGGGGAGCGGTGCCGGGCCCGCTCCAGCAGGCCGGATGACCCGAGCGGAGGCTCACACCGCCGCCCTCCTCGCAGCCCTCGAAGAGCCGACCGGAACGGAGTAGCACCCCGTGGACCGACGAGAAGTCGCCGCAGTCCTGGCCTACATCGGCCGACTCGACCCCCGCACCATCCGCACCGAGACCGGCGAGGCCCGAGATCAGATCGCGCAGTGGCACGAACTGCTCGCCGACGTGCCCCTGGCCACAGAGCACGGGTGGGACGCCCGCGCCGCGATCAGGGCGCACATCCTCGACTCGCCGTTTCCGATCCTCCCGGTCGACGTCGCCCGCAAGTGGCGCTCCCATCGACGCGACCGCCTCGGCCGGCACACCGACCCGACGCCGGCCACGGATCCGGACAACGTCTCCGCCTGGCGGGCTGAACTCGCAGGCCGTCGAGATGCCGTTGCCACCGGCACCGCCGCGCCCTCGACCCACCAGCAGATCACCAGCGGTCGCGTCCAGCCCGACCTGGAGACCCGGCTTCGCGCAATCGGCTCGTGCATCCCACCGGCCGTCCGCACGGAACTGGCCCCTTACCGGCCCGCCCGCGCAGCACGTGAGGCAGCCATCGCCCAAGGCCACGCGGACTACCTCAGTGTCCGGTGCAGTTGGTGCCACGCACAGGCGGGCGAACTCTGCCGCAGTCGGCGAGTCGGCCCCGATGGAGGCGCACGCGGCAACGCCCCGCGCGCCACGCCGCACCCCAGCCGAATCGAGCTCGCAACCATGCAGGCCCGGCAACCGGCCGTGGTCGCCTAGCCGCCCACCGGCGGCACACTAGGCGCCGGATCAGGTGCCGTACGACGCCCCCGGCGATGCCCGCTGCCCCAACCTCCACCCGACCCGGGCGGATCCGGCCACCCTGCACGCCGTAGCCGCCCTCATTACCGCGTCCGGCCACCCTCGGCCCCGCCTCCCGCCGGCCGACGCGAGTGACCTCGGAGACTCAACTTGCGCACCATCACCACCCACGAAGCACCCGCGACCTCCCTGCGCGGGATCGCCGACACCAGCTGGCACACGCGCGGCGTGTGCCACGGCATGGACCCTCACGACGCCGACGCCACCTTCTTCCCGCTGCCCCGGGATCGCGAGGCCATCGACGAGGCCAAGACCCTGTGCGCACAGTGCCCAGTGCTGCGCGACTGCTTCAACTACGCCCTCGAGAACAGCCTCAAGGAAGGCATCTGGGGCGGCCTGACCGAGTCGGAGCGCCGCCCCTGGCACGACGGCCTGCATCAGCGGATCGACTACAGCCGCGTGATCGCCGTCTTCCACGGCCGCGACGTTCACCTCACAGCCGCCGAGCGCCACGTCGTCGTCAATCACGCCTACGCCCGGGGCTGGCGCGCAGACCGCCTTGCATTGGCCCTGCAGGTCAGCCACCAGCATGCCCGCGACCTACTGACTCAGGCCGCCAACGCCGTTGCCGACCGCGACCGCTACCACGAAGTACCCCAGTCGCGGAAAAAGCGAGCGGCGCGCAAGCCCGAGACCAGCTCACCCGCGACGATCCAGCCGGTGTCCCGGTCGGTCCGCACAACCTCCCTGACCACCTCGCTCGGAAAGGCCGCATGAGCCCCGATCTGTCGTTCGGCGTCGTCCCCGACCTGCCCCTTCTCCTCGCGATCGTCATTCCCGGTGCCGCTGCCGTCGCTCTGGGCTGGGGGATGCGGCGCCGGGGCTCCATGCGCCGGATCCGACGGTCCGGCAGTCCCGCGGTGAAGGTCGCAGCCATCGCGGCCCTCGGCTGCACCGCCTACAGCGCGGACACGAGCTGGCGGTTCGCCGCCGACTACCTCGACATGGCCGGCACCGCCGAGCGCGCTGGCATGTTCGCCGCCGCCGAACTCGCCCTGTTCGCAACAGCCCTGATGGCTCGGCAGAACCTGGCCACACGGGGAGCGCCCGGCCTGCCGGGCACCCTGGTCTGGGTCATCACCGGAGTCCAGGTGATTCCGGCGTACGCCGAGAGCGGGCCCGTGGGCGGCACCGTCCGGGCCTTCGTCGGCCCGGTCATGGCAGCGATGCTGTGGCACCTCGCCATGGGCATCGAGCTGCGCCTGCGCACGCCTGGTGCCGCCTCCCACGGTCTCCTCGCGACTCTTGGTCGAGAGGTGCGGGAACGGCTGCTGTCCCGTCTCGGCATCGCAGCGCGAGACCGCGACGCCGCACAGATCACCCGTGACCGAGCCACGGCCCGCGCGGTCACCCTCGCCGCCCGCCTCGCCGAGCTCACCCCCCAGCGGCAGCAAGGCCGGCACGGTCGGCGCCTCGCACGGCGTCTGTCGAGGGCGATCGGCGGCTCCGCAGTCGGCACCGACCCAGCGCAGCGGGCCGACCTCCTCAAGCAGCTCGCCGCACGCCGGCACGCCCTCACCCTCGCTACGGTCCCCCTCCCCTCCCCCTGGTCCCCGCCGCACCACAGCCAGGTCGCCGGCATCGAACGGATCGGGGACCGGGTTCTGACCGACACCGAAGCGGGGACCGCCACCCATGGGGACCGGGGACCGACGGGCACCGAGCCGGGGACCGACAACCACCGGGACCGGGGACCGACCGACGCCGAGTCGGGGACCAGTCCCGGGGACCGGGGACACAAGGTCGCCCGTCGGCGAAAGCCGACCACCAGGGCCAAGCCCACAGGCAGCGGCGTTGGCCGGACCCGCAGCCGCCCGGTCCAGCGCCCGTCGCGCGAGCTGGAAGTGGCTGTCGACCAGCTCGTGAAGCAGGTTCAGCCTCACGTCCCCGCCCTGCTGGCGCGGGACGGCAACGAAACCCTCACCCGAGTCCAGCTGCGCGAGATCCTCCGCCGTGAGGGCCTCCAGGGCGGCCGGAACGAACGACTCAGCCTCGTCCTCCAGCAACTGCGGAGTGAGGAGAGCAGCGCTACTACAAGGAGCACCGCCCGATGAAGACCTGCCACCGCTTCGACGTCATCCGCAGGGGGTACGAGCGGGAGATCGGCTTCCTGAGCGCCCACTCCCAGCGGTATGCCGGCAGGCCATCTGCCAAGTCCAGTGCGCATCACGCACTCTCGGCGAAGTCCCGCATGGCCAGAGCCCTGAGCAGCCACGTCGAGCGTTGCCTCGAATGCGGCTGACCCAGCGAAACCGCAGCCCGCAGCCCCCATCCCGATCCGGTGGCCCGGCACCGCGCCGGGCCACCGCCCCACTTCCGGAGGCCCCCATCGACGCACTCCGCAACCGCTCTTCCGCTGCCACGACCGCCGAGGCAAGCACCTGGGCGGACGTACTCGTCCGCCGACAGTTTCTGCACGCCGCAGTCCAGGCCCCGACCGGCCAGTGGCTCGTCCAGCACGAGCCCGACGGTCCCCTTCTTGTCCTCGCGGGACCCGCCGACGTCGTCGAGCTGGCCGCCTCGATTCAGCACCGTATCCGCTCCACGAGGCACTGAATCCGATGACGCATCCGTACGAGAACGACAGCACCCCGGGTCCCGTTCATAACCACAACTCAGTCTCGGGGCGAGCAAGTTATCCCCTTGGATACTCCGCCTTGAGCGGAGTATCCAAGGGTTCCGCGACCCCTCCGGGGCAGGGGGACGTCCGGCGCCGGGGGACGCCAGACGAAGAAGCTGCGACCGAGGGCGGATCGCAGCCAGGAGGACAGGAACGCGGCACAGACCGTGCCGAGCCCGATCTCGTCCCGCCGACGAAACCCCGTACCCGTCGCCGTAAATACCAGCGCCGCCAGCGTCCCCATGTGCGCAACACGCGATTCAGCGACGACGAGCTCGCCCGGGTTACCGCCGGCGCTGGCGCCGCCGGTCTCACCGTCGCCGGCTTCCTCGCCCGCGCAGCCCTCAGCGCCGCTCGCGACCTCGACCGAACCGCCAGCGCGGTCGCCGGAGAGCGAGAGGTCATCGCCGAGTTCTTCGCCGCCCGGCGACACCTCGGCCACGTCGGCAACAACCTGAACCAGCTCACCCGCGCGATCAACGCCGGAGCGCACCCGCCCGAGCTCGACACCGTCCTCGCTGTCACCGAACGGGCCGTCCAGCGCGTCCAGCACGCCACCGATCGGCTTCTCGCCCAGAACTAGGAACACACGACAGGCATGATCCCCAGGATCCAGAAGCGCGGGCAGCGCACCCTCGGCCTCCTGTATTACCTGTACGGGCCGGGCAAGTACGAGGAGCACACCGACCCGCACCTGGTCGCTTCCTGGGACGACAACGCCCCCGACCCGGGGCGCCACGAGGCCGCCACCCTCAAGCAGCTCCAGCAGCTCTTGGACCAGCCCCTGGAGAACATCGATGCCTCCGAGCGACCGACGAGGCACGTGTGGCACCTGTCCATTCGTAACGCGGCCGAGGATCGGCTCCTCTCGGACGAGGAGTGGGGCTCCATCGCCCACCGCATGGTCGCCGCCGCCGGAATCGACGACCCCGGACGGGGCGGGGTGGGATGCCGATGGGCAGCGGTACGGCACGCCGATGATCACATCCATATCGTCGCCACCCTCGTCCGGGAGGACGGTTACAAGCCCGACCTCAACAACGACGCGTCCCGCGTCCAGGCCACCGCCCGAGCCCTGGAGGTGGAGCTGGGGCTGCGCCGCCTCAACAAGGGCGACGGCACCGCCGCGCAGCGGCCCACCAGCGCAGAACGCCACAAGGCGGAGCGTCAGGGGCGCGAGCGCACCGCGCGGGAGGAACTACGCGAGACCGTGCGCCAATCGGTCGCCGGAGCGACGAGCGAGGCCGAGTTCTTCGACCGGCTGGCCTCCGCCGGCCTGCTGATCCGCAAGCGAATCGCCCCGTCCGGGGACCTGCTCGGGTACAAGGTCGCTCTCCCCGACGACCGCAACGCCCAAGACGAGCCGGTGTTCTACCCCGGTGCTCGGCTCGCGCCGGATCTGTCCCTGCCCCGCGTCCGTGAGCGCTGGGCCGCCGGTCCTCTCGGCCCCGAGCCCGCGAGCGCGGAGCCGTCGAAGAGCCCGGTGGCGAGCGGTCCGGCGTCGGCTCGCCGGCAGACAGCCTCGGCCGCCTGGCAGGCAATGCTGATCGTCGAAGGCGGAGACGACACGGTCGCCGCCGCCCACATCGCGTCGGCCGGAGAGGTCCTCGACGCGCTCGCCAAGACCTCCGCCGCACACACCCGGAGCGAACTGTGCGAAGCAGCCTTCGCGTTCGAGCGCGCCTCCCGCTCGCACGTCCGGGCCGAACGCGGACACGACCGCGCCCTGCGACAAGCCGCCCGCGAGCTCGTCCACAGCGGCCCTGCCCTCGGTCGCGGGGAAGACGGTGCGACCACGGCGATGGCCATCGACATGCTGTTCTTCCTGATCACCGCCGCCGCTCACTGGCACGCGAGGAAGAACCACACCCAACAGGCCGCCGCCGCACACCAGGCCGCCGCTCACCTGCGAGCCGCATACGAGGCCGCAGCCACCCAGCCCCTCGGCGCGCTCTACCAGCGCGGCCGGCATCTCGCCCATCCCGTGCGACAGCGACAGGCGACGCTGCTGCGCAAGACGCTGCCGGAACTGGCCGAACAGATCCTCTCCGAGCCCGGCTGGTACGCGCTCGCCGCCACGCTCAACGACGCCGAGGCCGTAGGCCACGACCGGGCCTCCTTGCTCACCGAGGCCGCGGGGCGGCGGGAGCTGACGAGCGCGGAATCGGTCAGCGACGTGCTCGTGTGGCGCCTGCGCCGCTCCGCGGACCTGCCGGCCGACACCACCGACCAGGTGCCGGCCGGTCACGCCGAGGGGACGTCAGCGCACCGTACGAAGGGATCGGCGCGCGGCCCGTCGGGAGCTCCGCGCCGCAAGAAATGACTATCGACTCTGTGAATAGAACCTGGTCAGGGGCTTGTGGCACGGTCATGATGCCTGCAGGACGAGACGAGGGAGGATCACGGGTGTTTCACCGGATGCGCCGGCGCCGCACGGAGCAGGAGATCACCGCGATACAGCGGCAGCAGGCAGGAATCGCGGCGTGGTTGGCCGTCCAGGTGCCGCCCGTCGGCTCCTCCCAGCTGACCGCGGCCTGCACGGGCCCGGTCACCGGCCCGACGGCCACGGCGGACGACTTCCTGCCGGCGGACCTCCGGGTGCCCAGCCACGATCAGCTCGACGGCCGCATGATGCCCCGGCCTCACCCCCTCGTCATCGAGGATGAGGTCGTCGCCTGCGCAGAGTGCGGGGAGTACCGGGACTGGCTCATCCTCTCCACCCACGACGAGATCTGGCTGCGCTGCCGTGCCGGACACCAGCAGGTCGAGCCTCGCCTCGACACCGCCTGGTACAACCGCGCAGCCGGCCCCGCGGACGCGACGCACGCCACGTTCGAGGACTGCCTGCGGCACCTCGGCCACTGACCTCTTTCCCTTCGACCCCACCGGGCCCGCTGGCCCGCACTGTTCGACCTGTCACCGACAACACAGGGGTCCCCATGCGCGTTCGCGTCGTCTCCATCCTCGGCCTCACGGCCATCACCGTCCTCTCGACGCCCGCCTGCTCCAGCAGCTCCCACAACCCCACGGCGTCTCCCTCCGCCACCGTCGCTCCCATCGGTGCGCGGGCCAGCGGCGAGGCACCGCTGCCCTCGGCGGCGCTGGAGCCGCTCCTGCTCGACGAAGGCGACCTCGGCAGCGACTACACCCGCAAGAGCGAGCAGCCCAGCCGCTACGACGACGTGACCGTCCTGGGCTGCTCGGCCCTCGACGAACTCGGCGGCATGGCCGCCACCGGCGGCTGGCTCGCCCTCCCCCACAAGGCGAAGGCGTCCTTCACCTACGCAGGCGGCGGCTCGGAAGTGTCCGAGGAGCTGTACAGCGACTCGGCCGACAAGCTGTCGGACAGCGTCGGCCGGATCTTCGACGCCATGACCGGCTGCCCCGAGTACCAGGTCCTCACCGGCAGCACCGCCGTCGACATCACGACGCAGATCGCGACAGCGCCCCGGTTCGGCGACGAGCGGTGGAGCCAGCTCCTGACCTTCTCCGCCGGCGGACGGGACTCGGTCGTCAAGCAGACCGCGATCCGCACCGGGACCGTCTTGGTGGTCGTCTCCGGCTCGCCGGCCCTCGTCGACCGACACGTCAGCAAGGCGCTTTCCAAGGTGACATCCGCCCGCTGACGTTCGCTCTCCGTACAACGTTGCCCTCCGCCAGAGGGCGAATTCCAGGGGTCGTCGGTACATCGCAGTTGATCTGGCCGTACAGCGAGCGGCCTGGATGGGGCTCAGCGGGTCTTCGGGAGTGGCGGAAGACTATGGGCGCGAAGTGCCAGATCGTGAACATGAAAGAGCGGGCCCCGGTGTGATGCCGGGGCCCGCTCCGCGTTGTCAGCGGTCAGTTGCAGCAGTCGCAGCCAGGACGGCAACCGCAGGCGTCCACTTCGGCATCGGCCGACGACGGGGCCAGGGTGGTGGACGTGGGCGCGCAGCAGCCCTTCCCCTGCCAGGCGTCGCGGCCTTCCTTCATGGCGATGGCGGCGATGACGAGGGCGGCGATGGGGTCGGCCCAGGACCAGCCGAGGGTGGCGTTGAGCACCAGGCCGAGCAGGAGCACGGCCGAGAGGTAGGTGCACAGCAGGGTCTGCTTGGAATCGGCGACCGCGGAGGCGGAGCCGAGTTCGCGGCCCGCGCGACGCTGGGCGGCGGACAGGAAGGGCATGATCGCGAGCGAGAGGGCAGCGATGACGATGCCGGGGATGGAGCGTTCGGCCTCGCCGGTGCCGGTCAGCGCGCGAACGGCGTCGAAGGAGACGTACGCGGCGAGCGCGAAGAAGGAGACAGCGATGATCCGCAGGGTGCGGTGCTCGCGTGCCTCCCGGACGGCGTGGTCACGGGCGGAGAACTGCCAGGCGACGGCGGCAGCGGAGGAGACCTCGATGATGGAGTCGAGGCCGAAGCCGATCAGGGCGGTGGAGGAGGCGATCGTGCCGGCGGTGAGGGCGACGATCGCCTCGATGACGTTGTAGGTGATCGTGGCCGCGACCAGCAGGCGTATGCGTCGGGTGAGTGCGTCGCGGCGGGCCGGGGAGGGACCGAGGGATATCGATATCTCGGCGGTCATGGTCAGCAGCAACCCTTCTCGTCGGCATCGATGCAGGTCCGATCGGTCTCCACGGCCACCACGGCGGTGCGCAGGTCGTCCAGCGCGTGGCCGAGGCGTTCGTCCGCGAGCTCGTAAAGGGTGCGGCGGCCGTTGGGCACGGTAACGACCAGACCACAGTCACGAAGGCATGCCAGGTGGTTCGACAGACGGGTCCGAGAGACGCCGAGAGCGTCAGCGAGGTCGGACGGGTAGGCAGGGGCATCGCGCAGGATGAGCAGGATGCGGCAACGGATTGGGTCGGCGAGCGCGCGGCCGAACCGGGCCAGCACCTCGATGTCGGAGGCAACAGTCAGCACACCATGACAGTACACAGGAATCTGAATTCAGGGAATCCTGGATTGGTGATGGTGCGACGCACCTCGTACCTGGAGGCGCGGAGCCCACCGTTCTGTCGGCCACGCCGCGAGCGGTCTGGACAGCGCTCGGTAAGGACTCCAACCGAGCGTCTTCCGCAGCCGGCCGTTGCGCTCGTTGGCGACCGCGGCGAGCTGTTCGCGGGTCTGGCGGGGACAGGTCGGTGCGATCGGGGAGGTACGAGCCCGGCTCCCTGAATTGGGAGTCCGGGCTTCGTTCCATGTGGAAGCGTTCAGCCCGCCGGCGCGCGCAGGAGCCTGTCCTGGGTGCTTTCGGGGAGCACGCCGCGCAGGACTGGTGCGGTGGAGCTGAGCGAGGCGGCGAAGCGCGCGACGAGGTCGTGCGGCACGCTGGCGCTGAAGGACGCGGCCCACAGGCAGGTCTCCCCAAGGGCGGGTTCCGCCCACGCCTGCCATCCGGCCGGACCGGCGACGTCGGCCCCAGCAGTCAGGGCCCGCGGGTCGGCGTCCTGGATGAGGGGCGGAACCTCGCCGAGGCTGAGGTGCGAGGTGAAGGTGGGGTCCGTCGCCCCTGCGTCGGGCTGGTCGATGTCACGAAGCCAGCCATGCGCCGTGACAGCGTCGAGGACCAGGTCGGGCCCGGTGAACGCGGTGGCGGTTGCTTCTCGGGCGTCGAGCGCGACGAGGAATTCTGCCAGGACTTCGCCCGGGACGTCGGTGGTGAAATAGGCCGACCACTGCGCGAGCGGACTGTCGGTGTCCGCGCGGGCGGACACCTGCCAGGCGACCGGAAGCTCGCCCAGGTGGAACGGCTCGTCCGGCAGGGCCCATTGGGCCCACCGGAGGGTGTCGGGGCTGATGTGAAGGACGGTGCTGCGCAGGACCTGCCGGTCCTCCGGTGCCTCGTCCGGCTCCTGGCGTCCGCGAACGATCGCGAGGCTCGTCCAGCCGAGGGCGGCGAGCGTGTCCGCGACGGTGTCGTAGAGACGACCGTCGTCACCGGCCAAGTGGCGAGGGCCGACCCAGTAGCGGGTCTGGGCGCTGCCAGGGGTTGATGAATCGAGCGGGGAGTTGCGGTTCAGGGGCGCCTCCAAGGGCTGTGTACGGGGCTACTGCCCGCCGGACCGGCAAGCAGAACGGCGGGGGCGACGCGGGGGCGCCAGTACGGGTGCCTGCCAGGTGAGAGCGACGGCCACCTCGGGCGGGAGAGGACCCAACTGGCTACTCTCGTCCCGCCCCTCGGCCAGGTAGACGACGGGCTTCTCCTGCTCGTCCAGGGCCTCGACGATCCGCGATACCCGGTGGGCCATGGGGAAGAAGGGGTTCATCGCCAGCAGCAACGGCGCGCTGTGATCACACGCGGAAAGGCGATTGATGAGGTCGCCGACGGTCATCTCCGGTCGCTCCACGGGGGAAGTCTCCTTGAGCTCAGGGGCGTCTTGGGGAAGGCGGACTCTCGAACCGCCTGATGTGCGGGGGACTCGAGGCTCACGCTCACAGAGGCCGGGACGTCTCCAGCACACGAGCCACAGCGGCGGCGACAACGTCGGCCGGCGTCTGGGTGTCGAAGGCGATGCTGTAACCGGGGACCTTGGCGGTTCCGGTGACGGCGATCTTCCATCCCTCCCCATCGGTACCGGGGCGACCGAGCGGATACCAGCCGAGGTAGAAGCGTCCGTCCTTCGAGCTGACGTGCACATCGGCCCGGTCGTCCACGACCACGTGAAAGTCGGCCGCGGAGAATTGGTCCATCACGAACATGGGCTGGCCCGGGCCGAGCTGCCACTCGCGCAGTCGCAGGGCCTGGATGGTGGTGGAGAATCCGGGGCTCACAGGAGCCGCGGTCATGGGCCTTCACCTCACTGACCTGTGGGTTTTCCGGGAAGGTCGTCTACGTTGACATGCCCCTGCACCCGTTGGCCAGTCTTTCCTGGATCCTTCCTGTCTGCCCCAGGCGAACAGGATCCGTACGTGGCCCTGTGGGTTCCCAACCTCACCTCCCTTCCCATCGGCGATGTCCACCGGGTGGCCAGTTGGACAACGGGATGGGATTCACGCGTCACGAGCGCACGAGGCGGGGGACGGCGTCCCCGACTTCCTTCTCTCGACGTTCCCGTCTTCGCCCCCTTGGCGCGGACGCGTGTACCGGCTTGCGCGTCGGCGGTGCCCGTTCGCCTGCCGCATCGGCAGATGCACTGACCCGTTCACGCCGCGCGGTCGCGGCAGCCACCGCCGGGGCAGCCGTGCCGACACACCGGTGCCACGAGCTTGGCAGGTGGGCGACTCAACCTGGTAGATCGACTTCGCATGCCCCTCGCCAGACTTCCGCCATCGAGGGCACCCGGAATACCCCCGGGGGGTATATGGTTCTGATCAACGTCCTGAACGGACAACACCAGAAGGCGCATCACACCAGTGGAGATGCCATGAGGAATCACGCCAGCCACGACCAGACCAACCACGGAGTCCACAGCGGCCACGTTGGCCACGGCGGAGCCCAGCCCGGTGGGCTGTCGGTCTCCGAGAACGGGTACACCCTCGAGATCGACTCGACGATCCTCACCGCCGGCGTGCAGCCGGTCAGCTTCCGGGTGATCGGCCCCGACGGGCAGGCAGCGACGGAGTTCACCCCTGAGCACGAGAAGGAACTGCACTTCATCGCCGTCCGGCGTGACACGACCGGGTTCCAGCACGTGCACCCGGTGAGGGACGAGAAGGGAACTTGGAGCACCGAACTGGCCCTGGAGCCGGGCGACTGGAAGTTCTTCGCCGACATCCACCCGGCCGGCCACGACGGGACCATGACGCTGGGGATCGACGTCGCGGTCGCCGGACCGTACGACCCGCGGCCACTCCCCGAGCCCACGGGGATCGCGCAGATCGGCGAGTACACGGTCGCACTCGACGGCGAGCTCGTGCCCGGCGAGGCGAGGGCGTTGACCCTCACAGTCAGCAGGAACGGCAGCCCCGTCACCGACCTGCAGCCCTACCTGGCCGCGTACGGACACCTGGTGGCCCTGCGGGTCGGAGACCTGGGCTACCTCCACGTCCACCCGGAGGGCGAACCCGGTGACGGCACCACCACACCGGGGCCCGAGATCGCCTTCATGGCCGTCGCGCCGTCGGCCGGCACCTACCGCCTGTACCTGGACTTCCAGCACAACGACGTCGTCCGGACAGCCGAGTTCACGGTGCGGACCGCCACGGCCGCTCCCCACTTGGACGCGACAGCCCCGGCCGCACCCGAGCACAGCGGCCACCACCACGGCCACCACGCACACCACTGACCGCATGAACACAGCCACATCGGAAGGAGCGTCATGCCCCGCCTGACCCGACTCACGCCCGACACGGCCGTCGGCGCCTCGCGCGACCTCCTCGCCGACCTGGTCACCCGCCATGGCCAGATCGGCGACATGGTCTCCACGATGGCGCACTCACCGGCCGTGCTGGGCGGATACCTCCAGCTCAGCAGGGCCATGGGACGAGCCAAACTCGACCGCAAAATCAGCGAACGGATCTCGATCGCCGTCCAGGCACTCCAGGGCTGCGGGCTCTGCCTCGACGCGCACGTCAGTGCAGCCCGCTCCATGGGAGTGGACGAGGAAGAGATCGAGCGCGCCCACGCGGGCACCTCGGCCGATCCCGCGATCGCGGCGATCATCACCCTCGCCCTCCAGGTCTATCGCGAGCCGACGTCGATCACCGACGAACAGGTCAGCGCGCTGCGTGAGCACGGCTACAGCGACCGCGCGATAGCCGATGTCGTCGGCGTCGTCTCGCTCAACATCCTCACCGGCGCCTTCAACCTGCTCGCCGGCCTCACACCGGGGAGCGACACCGGTGCGTAGAGACACCCCCGCCTGCACTCGCGGGGCACGGCCTCCACCCCAGGGCCGTGCCCCGCCGCATGGACACGGAAGGAACCCGCCATGCGTCTGTTCGCCATCCGCGACTACCGCCATCTGTTCAGCGCCCAGGTCATCGCCCTGTTCGGTACCGGGCTGACCACAGTGGCCCTCGGGCTGCTCGCCTACGACCTCGCAGGACGGCGCGCCGGCATGGTCCTCGGCACCGCCCTGACCATCAAGATGGTCATGTACGTAGCCATAGCCCCTCTGGCTGCCGCGTACGTCGACCGGCTCCCCAGGAGAACTCTTCTGGTCCTCCTCGACGTGGTCCGCGGCGTGGTGGTCCTGGCACTGCCGCTGGTCTCCGAGGTCTGGCACATCTACGTCCTGATCGGCCTGCTCCAGGCCGGCTCCGCCGCGTTCACCCCGACGTTTCAGGCCGTCATCCCCGACATCGTCACCGGCGAGTCCGACTACACGCGTGCGCTGTCCGCGTCCCAGGTCGCCTCCACCATGGAGAGCCTGCTCAGCCCCGTGCTGGCAGCCGTCGCCCTGACGTTCATGAGCTTCAACTGGCTGTTCCTGGGCACCTCCGCCGGATTCCTCATCTCCGCCCTGCTCGTCTTGTCGACGCGCATCCCCGACGCCCGCCCCAGTACCCACACCAAGGCATGGGACAAGGCGGCAGCGGGGATCAGGACCTTCCTCAGGACGCCGCGGCTCCGCGGCATCATGGCGCTCAACCTCGTGGTTGCGGCGGCAGGGTCGATCGTCGTCGTCAACACCGTCAACTACGTCCGTGACGAGCTCGGCGGCTCGCAATCGGACGTCGCCTGGATGCTCGCCGCCTCCGGCACCGGAACCCTCCTGGCCGCCCTCGTGCTGCCCCGCGTTCTCGACCGGATCGCCGCCCGCACCGTCATGATGACCGGCGCCGGGGTCCTCGTCGGCGGCACAACCGCTGCGGTGACGTTCATCGCGGCTGGCCTGACCACATGGACCGGTACGGCGATCATCTGGACCGTGATCGGTGTCGGTATGGCACTGATCATCACGCCGACCGGCAAGGTCCTGCGCGCCACCGTGGGACGGAACGCGATCCCCGAGGCATTCGCGGCCCAGTTCTCTCTGTCACACCTGGCCTGGCTGATCACCTATCCCGTCGCGGGATGGCTCGGCACGAACGTCGGCTTCACCCTTGCCTGGTCCGTCCTCGTGGCCCTTGCCGGAGTGGGAGCGATCGGTGCCCTCCTCCTGTGGCCGCGCCACGACGGACGCGAAGCGATGACCAGCCCCGCGACACCCGCCCGGCACGCGCCCAGGACGGACCGGTCCACCCTGTCCAAAGCCGCGTGAAGCGCCGCGCACAGCGCTCTGACTGTCTGCGTCGCGCACAGCACGCGCTGTTGACAGACAAACCGAGAAGGTCGTAGCCGTCGTCTCGTTCCGCGCGGGCGACGGGCGCGGCCTTCTCGTGCGAGACCGCCTTCACCCGGACCGGCAAGGCGCTGAGCAGTGGAAAGCGCCTGGAACTGCTCGATCTGCTGGCGCAGGGCGAGCGCCCCGTCGACGCGCTCGCCAAGGCGGCCGGGCTCAACCTGACCACCGCCTCCGCCCACCTGCAGACCCTCAAGCAGGCAGGGCTCGTGGCAACCCGCCAGGACGGTGTACTCATCCACTACCACCTCGCCGGCAACGACGTCGCCGCCCTGTACGCCCTGCTGCGAGCCCGCCCGTACCGCCTACCTCGGCTCCGACAACGCGGAGGAGGTCGACCGCGAGCAACTGCTGGCCCGCGCCGAGGCGGGGGAGGTCGCCGTCCTCGACGTCCGCCCAGCGGAGGAGTACGCGGCCGGGCACGCCCCCGGAGCCCTGTCCATTCCCGTCGAGGAACTCGCCGAGCGGATCGCAGAGTTGCCCGCTGACGTCGAGGTGGTCTCATACTGTCGCGGGGCCTACTGCGTCCTCGCCCACGACGCCTCACGCCTCCTGCACGCCCACGGCCGCAAGGCGGCCCGGCTGACCGACGGGATGCTGGAGTGGCGACTGGCCGAGCTGCCCGTGGACAGCGGGGCCGCCGTATGATCCCCGCGCAGCCCGCCTTCGCCGACGGCCCGGTCTACCTGGACTACAACGCCACCACCCCGGTGGACCCGAGGGTCGCCGAGGCGATGCTGAGGAAGACGGCACGGCAGTGATGAACCCCAGGATTGGTCCTGCCATCCCCCGTGCCCCGATTGGACACCCTCCACCGCGCGCTCGGGTGAATCCCTGTGCGCCCGACGGTGCGCCATGACAGTGCGTCACCTATCATCACGCATGGTGACGACAGAGACATGTCCCCGTCAACGGCCGGACGGCCGGTAAAGGAGAGTCCCTCGTGCCCTCAAACAGTGATGCACGGCGGCCAGAGAGCCGCCGCTACATGAGCCGGGGGGTGGACGTCCACATCGGGGAAGCGGAGAGCGGCGGCGTCGATCTCCGGTTGGACGGCATGCCCGTCGACGTCATCTTCCTCGACGGTGAGTACCACAGCCAGCTCGCCAACATGTTCACCGGATTCCCCACCATGGACGACCTCGTGGACTCGCTCCTGGAGACGCAGGGGAAGACGTGGGTGCTGCGCGCCGTGGCCCGCACGTGCGCGGGCCACGGTGGTGGCGGTCACGATCACGGCGGCGGGCACGACCACGGGGGCGGCGGGGGCGGGCACGACCACGACGATCACAACCACTCCGGAGGGGGCGGCGGCCGATGAACATCCGAAAGAACATCTACAGCCTGACCGCGCAGGAGCTCGCCGACTTCCAGGATGCGCTCAACGCGATCAAGGCCGACGGCAGCTATGACGACTTCATCGAGCGCCACCACCACGCGATGATGGAGGCGACTCCCCTGTCGGGGGAGACCGTGAACCCGAGCGTCCGCAATGTCGCGCACCGGGGGCCGGCTTTCCTGCCTTGGCACCGGTACTTCTGTCGGGAACTGGAGCTGCTGCTCCAGGCCAAGAGGAAGAACGTCACCCTCCCCTACTGGGACGAGGCGGCGGACGCGGTCGCTCCCGCGGCGGCCGCCCTGTGGAACACCGACCCGAACGCGGGCCCGGTGTACGTGGGTGGCGACGGCGACGGCCCGAACGGCGAGGTGACGACGGGGCCGTTCAAGCACTGGACGGCTCTGATCGAGGATCTGGAGACCGGAGGGCTCGTCCCCCGGCAGGGCATCCTCCGAGCGTTGGGCAGTACGGGCGGCCCGGAAGCGCGGAACAAGCCGTTGTTCCCGACGGCGGCCCAGGTGGAGAACATGCTCGTGAACTGGGGCGTCTACGACACCGCCCCCTGGTCGACAGCCAGCCAGGGCAGCTTCCGCAACCGTTTGGAAGGCTGGGAACGGATCGTCCCCCCGCAAGGCGTGCCCCCCGCCGAACTCGGTTCCCAGATGCACAACCGCGTGCACATCTGGGTCGGTGGGGACATGGGCCCCGGAACCTCGCCCAACGACCCCGTCTTCTTCCTGCACCACTGCAATGCCGACCGGCTGTGGGCCCGCTGGCAGCACACACACCCCACAGCCCCGTATCTTCCGGCGAGCGGTGGCCCCCTCGGCCACAACCTCGGCGACACCATGGGGCACCTCGTCACGACCGACGCGACACCCGCGCGCTCCCTCGACTACCGGCGCAGCCTCGGCTTCATCTACGACACCGACCCGCCGCTGGTCGAGCAGGTCTCCCCAACGGTGCACTTCCAGGACGTGCCGACCCTGGAAACCGTCTGGCGACCGGCGGTCTTCCGGATCCGGGCCGGCGCGCCCGTCCACCTGGAGGTCGTGTCGGGCAGCGGACCGGCCGCGCCGTACGCGGTCACCTCCCAGGGCGGGAGGGTGACGCACACGCCGGTCGCGGACAGCGCCCCCTTCGACCTCGTGCGCGTCTGGCTCGCCTTCACCGGTGCGGCGACGCCGGGGGCGGCCGCCGCCGGCGCGGTGAAAATCCGCTGCGTGGAGACCGGGCAAGTCTTCGACTTCACCCTCACAGGCAACACGGCCCCGCGGGAGACCACCGGAGTGGTGTTCGCCCTGGACAAGTCCCTCAGCATGGCCCAGCCCACGAGCAACGGCCACAGCCACATGCAGATGGTGCGCGAGGCGGTCGCGCGAGGCGTCGAGCTCATCCGGGACGACAGCGGCGCCGGATTGGTGACCTTCGACCAAGACGCGCACCCCGAGGTGAAGCTGTCGCCGTTCGCGCCCGCCCTGAGTCAGCGCGCCGACGTCTTGGCGGCGATCAATGCCGTGGAGCCCGGCGGCGACACCTCCCTCGGAGACGGCGTGACGGCCGCCCAGCAGACCATGAACGCGAACGGCCGCGCCTTCACCAGCCGCGCGCTGGTCGTGGTCACCGACGGACTGGAAAACCAGCCGAAGTTCCTGCACGAGGTCGGCGGGACGATCGGCACGCGGACCTTCGCCATCGTAGCGGGGCCCGCAAACCCGGTCAGCGCCCCCTCGCTGACCAGGCTGGCGAACGGGACCGGCGGTCGGCTGCTGCTCACCGATACCCCCGGCACCGACGCCGAAGGGTTCTTCCGGCTGTCCACCTACATCCAGCAGGTCCTCGCCTCGGCCGCCGACGAAGACGTGGTGACCGAGACTTCCGGGGTCGTCACCCCGGGTGAGGAGGTCCGGGTCCCCTTCCAGCTCAACGAAACGGACATCGAGGCGACCGTCATTCTCTCGCTGGACGTGCCCTCGGTCTCACTCGAGTTGGAGACACCAGCGGGGCGGGTCCTCACGGAATCCGAACTCACCGCCCTCGGTGCCGCCGTCAGACACACCACGAACCCGAACATGATTTTCTGTCGCTTCCGGCTGCCCATCCCCGCCGGGACCGGCGCTCACAGCGGCACGTGGCATGTGAATCTCAAGGCAGATGAGCGTGTCCTGCGCGAGGAGACCGACAAACTCAGGACCGAGGCGGATAAGGATCCGGCGCGCAGCGCCGAACTGGACCGGCTGACCGCCCACGGCCCGCGCTACAGCGTCGTCGTCACCGCGTGGAGCAATCTGCGCCTCAACTCGCGCGTCACCCAGCCGAGCATGGAACCGGGCGCCACCATCCGGTTCGACGCCGCCCTGGCCGAGTTCGGACGACCGGTCGAGAGCCGTGCCGACGTAGAGGCGGAGGTGCGGCGCCCCGACGGCGTCGTGGTGACCGTGCCGCTCGACGAGGAGGTGCCGGGCGCCTTCAGGGGTGATCTCACGGCAACCATGGCGGGCGTCTGGCAGGCCCGGATCACGGCCCGCGGGCACACCTACGGCCGGACGCGGTTCGCGAGGCAGCAACGGCTCGACGTCGCCGTACTGGTGGGCGGGGACCAACCGCCCGCCCCAGTGGTGGGGACTGACGTCGACGGCAACGACTGAAGACCAGACGACGGTCGCAGACGGGCTGAACCGCGGCACGCGTGCCGCGGTTCAGCTATGTCAGTTCGGTGAGCTCCCGCTCCAGGTTCCGCCGCGCCGCCGCCTCCGGTGCTCCGTGCCGTACAAGATGCGGAACAGCCTTGGCAGGCCGAGCAGTTGCCCCGGAACCGCCGCCCGCCCCTCCTGGAAGGCGTCGTCGGGGAGGGAGACGTACTCCTCTCGGACCGCTGCCAAGCGGGCAGAGGGGACGAGGGCATCGAGGCGATCACGGAACGGACGCTACTGAAAGCCCCGGCCGGTGACCGTGTGCAGGGTCGGCAGGGCAGGCGACGATCCGCATCGGCTCCTGCCTAGGTACACGCTCGCCGGGGTGTGACCTCGGGTAGCCGGTGAGCACGCACATAGTCGGTGAGGCCAACTACCGCGCTCAGTCACAGTGGGGCGAGTCGGGGAAGTGGCCGGGTCAGCGGACTCGACTCGTCGGCGGACGTGTGGCCGTGGTCCACCTGGGGACGCTGCGTGTGGCGAGTGCCGGAGCGCGGCGAGCGGCAACGACTCGCTGCAGGTCACGCGGGGTCGGTGCCGGGGACCTGGGCGGTACCACCGGCGTGAGCTGGGCGTGCTCGGGCAGCGAGGCGAGCATGCTGTCCTTCCAGCGCGGTACGGGCGCTGGGTCGGAGACGCTGTCGGTGATGGCCCTGACGAGCGCGATCGGCGTGTGCGTGGACGCTGTGGCGTACCAGCGGGCATAGCTCGCCTCGAGGCCGCCCCAGAGGTACCAGCGCGCCTCCAGGGTGGTGAGTTCCTTCTCGGCGTCGAGCTCGCCCGTGGTGTACTCGACGCCGGCCAGACCGTCGGGAGTCTGGAGTTCGAGGACGCCCCAGCGTGGGTGCTGGATCTTCCAGCCGCGCTGGATCAGCGGCACCATCGGCTGGAACGCGTCGAGTTCCTCGTTCTCCGGGTGGGGCGGAGCCAGGTACGCGTGCGGACCGGCGGCGTACGCCTTGGCCAGGGCGGTGGTGAAGGCGGCGACGAACTCCGTGGGCGCCATGTCGTTGAAACACACGCCCCAGACGGGCGGACCGAATCTGTCGCGGTACGCGCTGATGCGCCACAGTCCGTCGTCCTCCCCCTCGGGGAGGAAGCCGAGCCGGACCTTGCGGTCGGGCGCATTGACGTACGCGTTGCCGAGGTCGTCATGGCTGAGCTCCCAGCCCAGCGCGAACAGGGGCCGGAGAGCGGGGTCCCCCGTCGCGGTGCTGCCGGCCAGGTAGCGGGGCGAGACGAAGACGTCTCCGTCGACCTCCGCTGCATCCTCGGTACCGCGGTTCATCGCGCTGCCCGGGTCTCGACGGCGATCTCCTCGGCGACCAGGTCAAGACGCTCGTTGACCTCGGCCGTGTCTCGGCCAGTGACGATGTAGAAGCCGGCGCGGCCGGTGAAGAGGTCGCCCTCGGGCGGCAGGACGAGCTGGTCGCCGACCTCTCGGATCCACGTCACCTCTCGCAGCCACGGAGTGCAGGCTGCGAACGGCTGGGTGATGCGGCGCACGGTGAGCACACCGGAGGCAGCCGGGTAGAGCATGCGGACACCTGCGGCCCGGCCGTGGGCCGGCGTGAGGTCGGGGGCGCGTCCGGTGGCGAGGTCGGCGGCGATTCTCGGCAGGTCGATGCCCGTGGCGAGGTGCACGAGGCGCCCGATCATGTCGCCGCCTATGCGCGCGTTGACCTCGATCAGGCGGGGACGCCCGTCGACCAGGCGCATCTCGACGTGCTGGATTCCATCGGTGATTCCCAGGGCCCTGACCGCGGCGGCGGCGACGGGTCCGACCTGGGGCAGGAGAGGGTCGTGGGCGTCCACGGTGTGCCCGGTCTCCTCGAAGTAGGGGGCCGGCCCCAGGAACTTTCGGGTGACGGCGACGGCGGTGGTCACGCCGCGGTGGGTGACGCACTCGACGGAGATCTCCGGGCCGTCGAGGTACTCCTCGACCAGGACGGCCGTATCCTCCCGGCTCTGGTCGGCTCCGGCCGCGGCGAACTGGAAGGCGTCGGGGAGGGCTTCGGCCCGGTCGACGCGGATCACGCCGATGCTCCCGGCGAAGGCGGCGGGCTTGATGACGACGGGGTACCCGATGGTCATCGTGGCGAGGCCGGCCTCGACCAGGGAGCGGGCCTTCATGGAAGCGGCCGACGGTACGCCGTGGCGGGCGAACAGGGTGCGGGCGGTGGCCTTGTTCCGACACGCCCGCATCACCTCCACTGAGTTCGCGGCGACGCCGAGAGCGCGGGCGAGCCGGGCCGTGGGGACGAGGTGCCACTCCGACCAGGTGACGATGCCCGCGATCTCGTGGCGCTCGGCCAGAGCACGGCCGGCGGCGAACAGAGCGGTGGTGTCGTCGAGATCGGCAACGACGTGGTCGACGATGAAGGACTTCTCCCACGACGGCTCGGTGCCTGTGATCAGGACGACGTCGTACGCGGCCGCGACCTGCTCGAGGCAGTAGCCGCGATAGGTGCGGTCACCAGGGGCGACGACGAGCACGACGGGACGAGCGGGCAAGACGACTCCAGGTGTGCGAGGGGAACGGTGTGAACGAGGGGGAGGTCAGGGGGTGCGACGGCGGCGCAGCTCGAACGCGGAGGCCCACTCCGGGTGTTCGGCGATCAGCTTCCTGACATAGAGAGCCGTGAAGTTGTTGTTCAGACCGTGCACGCCGTGCGGCAGCCGCCACCGGAGGGCTTCGAAGAGGGCCTTGAGACTGATGCGCGTGGCTCCCGCCGCCAG
Organism: Streptomyces venezuelae; assembly: GCF_008642375.1. Taxonomy (NCBI): domain Bacteria; kingdom Bacillati; phylum Actinomycetota; class Actinomycetes; order Kitasatosporales; family Streptomycetaceae; genus Streptomyces; species Streptomyces venezuelae. Next base: position 1,367,618 of record NZ_CP029194.1, read on the forward strand.
CCGCTCGCGGGTGAGTCGTTCCAGAGCCCGGTAGACGTGCGGGTTGTGGACGTCGAAGGCGTGAAACTGCTCGGCGATCGTGAGGCGGGCCTCTCGGCGGCGTGGGGCCAGGACGGTTGTGGGCATCGGGGGAACTCCACGAGGACGGGGCGGGTCAGGCGGCCAGGGCCTGGTCGGTGCGCAGGCGGGTGAAGGCGATGGCAAGGCCGAGGGCCTGCAGGGCGGCGCAGACGGTGATGACGTGACCGAGCGCCCAGGACGGGGTCAGGGCAGTCAGGACGCCGGCCAGGGGGAAGGGCACCAGGAGGACGAGGATGGTGGCCGACAGGGTGCTGCCGAACACCGCCGGGGGGATGAGGCGGGAGCGCAGAGTGCGCAGGACGACGGTCATGCCGCCTTCGCCGGCCATCAGAACGGCGACGAGGACCAGGTACGAGAGGTAGTCGGGAGCCTGGGAGACGGCGAGGCAGGCGAGCGAGGCGATGGCGGCGCAGGTCGCTCCCACCGGCCACAACCCGAGGCGGTCGATGGCGAACCGGCAGATGGTGACGGCTAGCAGAGTGGCCCCGGCGGCGGCCGACCAGACGATGCCGACGGCCGTGGTGGACTGGCCGTAGTGGTCCACGACGATCACGGGGCCTGCGGCCTGAAGGAAGCCCGTCGCCAGGTTGGAGATCGTCAGGCCGGTCACAAGCCAACCGAGCGCGGGCAACGACCGGATGGTCCGCAGGCCGGTGATCAACCCGGCGCTTGCGCGCTGCTTCGGCGCCCGAGCGGGGGCGACCACCGACGGCGGGGTGCTCAGGGCGAACAGGGCTGCGAGCAGCGAAAGGGCGGCGATGACGGCCAGCATCCGAGGTGGTCCGGCGAGCAGGAGCAGCGCGCCGAGCGCCGGTCCGGCGAGCGTCGCGGTCTGGTCGATGCCCAGCAGGACGGCCTGGACACGGTGTGCCCGCTCCCCCGCCACTCGGCCGGCAGCGGCACCCGCGGTCTCGGCGGCGATGTAGCTGAACTCGGTGAGCACTCCGGTGGTGGCGGCCAGGCCCATCACGGTCACGGTCGCCACGATGCCGACGGGGTGGAGGACGAGGATGATCGCGCCGACGGCGATGACCAGGGCGCGGCCAAGGGAGGCGAGGAAGAAGACGACCGAGGCGCCACGGCGGTCCACGACCGCGCCCGCCCACCCGAACGCGGCCAGGCGGGGCACCCACTCCAGGGCGAACGCGATACCGGTCAGGGCGGCCGAGCGGGTGGTAGCAAGGACCAGAAGCGGGATGCCGTACGTGGACATGGCGAACGCGAGGGCATCCACCGTGCGCGGCAGGTAGATGCCGCGCAGCAGTCCTGCGGTGTGGAGGGCGTGCCGGGGTCCGGCGATCAGGTCGGTCATCGTCGCTTTCGTCAAGGAGCGCAGCCCGCCTCAGCGGGATGGAGGAAGAGAAGAGCCGGTCGGGCAAGCGACTGGCGCACGCCCTGGGCGGATGCCGCGCAACTGCGGGAGCCGTCTTGTTTTCGAGGTCGGTGACCCCGCCGGTGGCCGGGTTACGCCGCCTGCCGCGCGCCGTCGAGCGCCTCGGCGGACGTGAGGGCGGCTCCGCCATGTCCCGCGATCCACGACTCCACGGCGGTCCTCGGACCGGTGAGGCTTTCGCCGTCCTCCACTGACACCACGAGCCCGACCTCGCCGTTCCGTTCCGGGCGCCGCCCGGATACGTCGGCGCTGCCCAGGAGCTGGAGGGTGGCCCGTACCCGTGTCACGAAAGTGCTGGTGACACGCGGGTAGTCGTGGGCACGAGCCCAGCGGGCGGCTTCCTCGTAGACGCCGGCCAGCTGAGTACCGGACTCGGTGAGGCTGAGTCCCTGTCGTGGGCGGACGAGGCCGAGAGTGTGCGCCTGCGCGGTGGCGTGCCGGAGCTGATGCGGCGAGAGATCCGGAAAAGTGCGGGCCAGGCCGCGGGGCGGGATGGCGCCGTTGTCGTCTATCTCGGTGAGCAGTCGGATCAGTTCGGGTGAGGCCAGGGCCGAGCAGGTCCGCTCGAACTCGTCCCAGCAGCGTGCGGAAGTCATCGGCGCGCGCCTCCTGCCCTGACCGCCGTCTGCATGCGAGCCGGGTTGGCGTGGGAGAAGAGATTGCCATAGCCAGGTCGTGCCGGTCGGGTGGGCACGGCCGGCTGGGGAATGCGCGGCCGGTGGCTGGTCCAGTGCTTCGGGGCCGTACGCGATGCACGGTCCGCGTTCCCCCAGACCGGGTGCTGGCTGCCGGAATCGAGGGTTCGGCCGGCGGACCAGGCCGACAGGGCCCCGAAGACGCGGCCCAGGCCCTCGCCGGATGACGACAGCCGATAGGGCTGACCGGGGCCGGCGCTCGCCACGAGCCCGTCTTCGGCGAGTTGCCGCAGGGGCGGGTAGATGTTCGTCCAGTACCCGTCGGGCATCACGACCCTGGCGACGGCCCGCGCGCTGCTCTCCCCGCGGGACTTCAAGACCCACAGGATCGCGGCGGCGTGCCGACGGGTGAGCAGGGTGAGGCTGTCCTCGACGTGCTCAATCGCGGACAGGGGCTCGTCCGGCTTCTCCAGGAACTCCTCGGCCCAGGCGGCGATCACGGGCAGCACCGGCAGCAGCGCCGTGCCCCGATCGGTGAGACCGTAGGTGACGTGCCGCGACGTGTGCTCCGTGCGCACGACGATCCCTGCGTCGCTGAGGGCCCGGAGCTTGGGGTGGAGCTGGCCGCTCAGGAGCCAGGGCATTTTGTCCGAGATCTCGGTGTAGCGGAGGGGACCGGAGCCCAATGTCAGCAGGATCCGGACGTTCCATCGCGGGGTGATCATGCCGAGGGTTTCGGTGACGCGGGCGATGTCGGCGTCGCTGCCCGGGGGCAGACCGGTGGTGGCCAAGGGAGTACTCCAGGGGGTGAAAGGGCCGTGCCCGTTCGGCTCAGCGGATCCGGGCTTTGGTCCCGGTCGCCGTCGACGGTGCGGGAGCCACGGATACGGCCGGGGGCTCACAGGCCCGAACTCGTCCCAGGCTGTTCAGGACCGCTGCGGCGGTCTTGGCCTGGGCGTCCCGGGCGGCAACGGCTTCGACGACGCGGCGAGCGCAGTCGAGAAGGTGAGCCGCCTCGTGGGCGCCGATCCCGCGCTCGGGTTGGACGAGCTGCAGGAGCCGGTCACGGTGGAAGGTGATGGTCCGCTCGGCGAAGGCCAGGTCGTGACGGCTGCCGAGAAGGGCTGCGAGCATGCCCGGGGGCCGGGTCTGAGCGTGGGCTTCGAGTGTGGTGATCGGGGCGCCGTACAAGTCCTCGATCCGTACGGCAAGCTCGGCGGACGTGAGAGCGGTCGGTCGAAGGGCTTTCACGGTCGGCGACTGCGGGGCGCCCCGGCCCGCAGGGGTACCCGGGCGTCAGTGGCCGGCGGCAGGGTGGCCATGACGAACTCCTGGACTCGACGCACTGCCCGGTCCTGGTGCACGTACGGAGGCATCGTGCGCAGCAGGACGTCCAGTGATCGTCGGTATCCGCTGCGGGCGCGGAGTGCCGCTTCGAGCCACTGGGCGTCCATCCGAAGGCCATCGGCGGACAGTTCGTTCATGTCCCGCTTGGGCGACATCGCCTCGTGCACGCGGTCCCGGATACGAGCGACCTGAGTCTCGGCCACGACGAGGAGGGAGCGCAGCTCGAGTGCGCGGGTCAGAGCGGCGGACGGGTCCGGACCGGCGGCCAGCTCATAGAGCTCCGTGACTGGGGCGCCGAAAGCCTCGTGGAGACGGGCGTCCTGGCTGCACGGCTTGGTCCGCACGCTCACCGGACCACCACCCGGGACGGCACAGACGGAGGTGCGGAACGCGTCGGCGGGCTGGTCGGTACGGCCGGTCCGCGCCGCGTCAGGCGTTCGGCCGCCGCATCCTGCTTGCCGCCGGCGTTCGGCTCCAGAAGCAGCCGGAGGGTCACGGCCCGGCCGTCGCGGACCGTAACGGCGGCGTCGACGCGGTGAGCGAGACCCAGCGTCGGGTCGTCGACCTCGCTGGGCTGGGTATCCAGGGCGGCGAGTAGGTCGTCCTCTGCCCGTTCCAAAGCAGCCTGCGACTCGGTGAGCAGCCCATGCCAGCGCACGACGACGGTGGCCTTCCGATGGGCGTTCGGCGCCGCTTCGACCGCGGCCTTGAGCGCGTCGATGCTCAGGCCGAAGCGCTGCTCGATCTGCTCGGTGATCGGGCCCAGGACATCCCCTATGCCGTCGGACACGGGCAATCCCTTCTGAAGAGAGCGGAATTCGACGGAGAAGGTCAGTCGAGGCACATATAGGCGTCGCGGTAGACGTAGGTGCCCGACACCCATCCCTTCACGCCGGTGGTCCGGTCGGTGATGTAGTGCCAGCCGCCGCTGCTCTTGTGGACGGTGAAGGAGTGGCCCCGGTAGAGGATTCCGACGGCGGTGGACTTGGTGGTGGCCTTGGAGCGGATGGTGACGGCGCGGGCGCCGATCACCCATGGTCCGGGCCGGTCGCAGTCACGGATCGACGGCAGAGCGGCGTGTGCGTTGCTGCCGAGTGCCGCCGGTGCGGCGGTGGCCGAGGCCGCGGTCACGAGTGGCAGAGCGAGTGCGGCGAGCATCGCAGTGGCTACCGCAGTTCGGGTGGAGCGCATGCGGAATGAACCTCCATGGAGGAATGGGAAATAAGAGGGGCGGCCCGGGGATTCCTCCCTCAGCGCCGGTACAAGAGTCCGCAGAATCGCCGGTTTGGCTAACCGGGGATCGTCGGCTATCTTTCGCCCGCCCCGGCCCGTGGGAGGGTCAACGGCGGCGGCCCGACGGGCGGCCGACTGGGGGCGGTAATACGGCTCCCCGCGTCTGGAGGGAGCGGGCCGTTGGTGTCACTGACGGCAGTGGGCCGGCGTTGCCGGCAAGGCGCTCCTCGTACCACTGCAGCGCGCCCTCGGCGGTGGCGAAGCCCCCTTCGCGCAGGGTGTGTGTCCAGGTGTCGGTGTCCACGTCCTCGTGCAGCACGCGGAAGGGGGACGGGGCTCGTCCGTCGAGCGCGTGCAGGACGACGAGGGTGAGCAGGGAGTCGGGGTCGTCGTTCGTGTAGCTGGCCAGGAGGGCGAAGCGGTCGCCGTCGCCCCTGAGCCGCTCCTCCAGCACGCGGGTCGTCTCGTCGGCCGGTGCCGTACCTGTGCCGGGTGGCAGGCGGATGACGTCCGGCGGGCAGCCGCGGGAGATCAGGAAGGACTGGGCCATGACCGGTAGAGGAACGTGGGAGTGCTCGAAGCGAAACGTCCGCGCCGCGAGATCGCGCTGCAGATGGAGGGCGACGACCTGCGGCTCGCCGGGGATTCCGTAAGTGGCGGCTCCGTTGTGCAGGACGTAGTAGCTGGCCGAGTCCTCGTCCGTGTGGTGCTCGGCGAGCACGGTGAGCATGTCCTGCTCGATCTCGATCGCGTGCCAGAACGCCTCGTCGGTCTGTTCGTCAGCGGCCTCGAAACCGTCGAGGCGGAGATCCGGTTCGGGTGGGGGCATCGGGCCTCTCGGTCAGTCGGGATGAGGGTCATCGACGGCTGTGCGTCGCGCTCGGCCACGCCCCGGGCCGGCGTGCGGTCGGCACCGCCGCCGCGCTGCTGCGGTGACTGCGCGCCAGAGCCGCGCGGCCTGGAGCGGTGAGCGCGACCGGCTGTCCGGTGTGCACCGGGTGGCTCGTGTCTCGGGAGACGAGGCCCAGGAATTCGAGCTGCTGGAGCTGGGCGTACGGAATCCGGGTACCCGAGGCCGTGGCCACCGACATCCGGCCCGTCAGAAGGTGCTCGTGCAGTTTGGCGCCGCCGGCGATGGCCAGCAGAGCGGCGTAGTCGGCGGCCGGCATCGCTTCACCGGCGGCCGGCTGTGCAGTGCGGGCGGAGCTCTCGATGGGCTCCAGGTCGGCGAGTACGAGCCGCGCCGCGACGGCGCGCTCGTCGGCTGCTGCTTCCAACTGGCCGACCGTACGGTCGATGCGCTGCAGCAGAGCGGCATCGACGGGGAATTCGCCGCTGGAGAGCCGGTGCAGCAGTGTGCGGTGGAAGCTCACGGCGGTCTCCGCCTTGACCAGGACGCGATGCCGGTCGACAAGGTCGGTGTGCCGCTCGTCGAGGATGCCTCGGTCGCGGTGGGCCCAGAGCGTGTCGACGTCGTGGCCGGTGGCCGCTTCGATGCGCAGGTCGAGCGACGAGACCGCACGCCGTATCGCTCCCGGTGGAAGGTCAGGGGCCATGGGGTACGACTCCTGTCGTCATCGGACGTGGTGCTGCGTGACACCGAGGGCGGGGCGGGGCAGGCCCGGCATCGCGGAGGGCAGCGGCGCCGGCGCCGGTACGGGGCCGTGGGTCGCGAGCTGGGGCGAACGCGAGCGGGAGGCGTGGGTCCGGGCGCTCAGTGGTCGGCGCATCATCCCGAGGCGGTGGCCGACGGTGTCGTAGATGTCGTTGCGGGCGCGTGGTCGTACGGCGACGACATGGACCTCGCTGGGGTGCTGGGCGGTCGATGGGGCCGGCCGCACGGCGTAGACGACCCTCCACTCCTTGCGGGAGTCGACGAGGAGCTTGCGGTAGCCCGCCAGGTCGCCGGTCAGCTTCGTACCGAACAACTGGGCGTTGACCACGTCTTGCAGCTGAGCGAGGGCGAGGTCGCGGATGTCTCCGGGAGCCTGGAGGAGGTCGGTCAGGGCGTGCGGATCGAAGGACAGTCCGAAGGCCGGACGGTGCTCGGGCCCAGCCATCACGCCGCCATGTCCAGGTCACCGCCGGTCCCGTCCAACCTGTCCGCGGTACGGGCCGAGGGCTTCGGGCCGGGCAGGAGACGGTGCGAGGGTCGGTCCGGGGAGGTCATACAGGCCGACAGCGGGCCGCCTGGTCCCCGGATCGCGGCGATGGCGTGAGCGAGGAAGTCCCGGTGCCACACCAGCATGCCGGACAGCCCGGTCTCCGGGTCCTTGTGCTGCTGGTAGGCGAGCCAGAGCGCATGGAGCCAGGCGACGACGTCGTGGTGCTCCTGCCACTGGAGGCACCACGGCGCCGCCGTGGTGACCTCGGCTCCGTAGACGGGAAGGAGGAAGTCGTCGACCCAGTCCGACAGCGCGTCGAGCTCGTCCTCGTACGACTCGCCCTCCAGCTCAAGGATCGGCCGTGGCTGCGGCAAGACAGCCGGTGCCGACCCGCCTGATCCGGGCATGCCGAAGGCAGCGAACGGCGGTGGCAAAGGCGTGGGCGCGGAGGCGAGGTCGTCGAGCTGCCGGGCCTGCTGCGCCGACTGCTCCATCAGTTTCCGAACGCTGGCCTCGATCCCTTCGAGATGGGAATCCGGAACGCGTATCGGTTCCCTTTCCCCGGTCTCTTCGGGGTGCGCGGTTTCGGGCATGGAAGGGCGACTCCTTGAAGACCTGGGCGAATAGCTGGAGTTGGAACGTCAGGCGGTCAGGCCGACGTCGTCCTTGGTGAGGGTCTGGCGGACGGTCTCGGTCAGGCGGTCGGCGGCGATCCCGGCGTAGTGCGGGGTCTTCTCGACGCCGATGAAGGCGCGGTCCTCCAGCAGAGCGGCCACGCCCGTGGAACCGGATCCGGCGCAGAAGTCGAGGACCGTGCCACCCGGCGGGGCGATCTTGACCAGCTCCCGCATGACCTCGACGGGCTTCTGCGTGATGTGCTGCCGGGCCTTTCCCGACGGCTGCGACGCGCTGTACAGGCCCGGCAGGTAGACCGGGTTGCGAGAGCCGTCGATCGCTCCCTTCGAGGCCCACACGATGAACTCACAGTTCTGCGTGAAACGGCCCTTCTGCGGCCTGGCCTGCGGCTTGTGCCAGGCCAGCACGCCGCGCCACAGCCAGCCGGCTGCCTGGATCGCATCCGTCGTGACGGGGAGCTGACGCCAGTCGGTGAACAGCAGCGCGGTCCCGCCGTCCTTCGTCAGCCGGTGGGCCTCGGTCATGATCTGCGTGAGCCAGAAGCCGTAGCTGCGCTGGTCCATGTTCTCGCCAGTGAAGTCGGCGAGGGCGTGCGTGGCGTCGGCGGAGGTGTACTTCTGCTTCGCACTGCGGCTTGTGCGTTCCTTCGCTGTCCGGCCTCCGCTGTTGTACGGCGGGTCGGTGATGACGGAGTCGACGCAGTCGTCCGGCAGGCCGGCGAGGACGCTGAGAGCGTCGCCCTGGTGGAGAGAAAAGGACAAAGGGGTACCCCGATTCGAGTGCGGTGAATAGCGAGATCACTCGCTCAGAGGAGGTCCCGCGGGGCCGGAGTTGGGCATGCAGAAGCCCAGGGCCACGGAAGCATGAGGAGCGAGGAGAGTTCCAAAACTGTAGGTGCAGAACGCCGGTCAACCAAGAAGGGGATGGAAGAGGAGTCGCATTCCGATCCCTCTTGCCGACTTTTTGGTCGACCGGGATTTCGGACCTACTGTTTTGGAACCGCCCGGCGCACACCGCCGATGGCTCGCCCCACCCTCATGCCTCCTGGGCTCTCCCTGCTCCGGCATGCCTGAGCCAATTCCGGCGTGCGGTGCGAGCGGTAACTCGCCCGCACGCCCGGTCTCTCCAGATCACCCGTCTCCGGCCGCCGCACCCCTTCCGACCGTCATCACGCGTGCGCGGCAGGCCGAACCCTGCACCCTCAAGGACCGCTCTGTGATGTCTCGTTACCCGCCCATGTCCGTAACCCGACTCGGACGAGTGAACCGCTCCGGGTGAAGGTCCTCGCCGCCGGCATCGGCGTCGTCTTCCTCTCTCCTCTTCTCATCGGCGGCACGGCCATGGCGATGGCCGCCTCCAGCGATGCCGTCCAGAGCACCAGCTCGATCGGCCATTGCCTTCCCGACCTCGATACGGACAAGGTCGCCGATCAGGTGACTCGCATCCTCGACGGTGCGGACGCCTCCGACGTCCGCATCGAGGGCCTCGACCTGCCTGGCGAACAGATCCCCCACGCACAGACCATCGTCGCCACCGGCATCAGCCTCGACGTGCCCAAACGCGGGCAGATCATCGCCCTCGCCACCGCCATGCAGGAGTCCCGGCTGCGGAACCTCGCCTACGGCGACCGCGACTCGCTGGGGCTTTTCCAGCAGCGCCCCAGCCAGGGCTGGGGCACCGCTGAGCAGATCCGCGATCCCGTCCACGCCTCGGAACAGTTCTACAAGGTGCTGCTGAAGGTGAACGGCTGGCAGCAGATGACGGTGACGCAGGCCGCGCAAGCCGTACAGCGCTCTGGCTACCCGGAGGCGTACGCGCAGTGGGAGCCTCTCGCCACCGCGCTACAGAAGGCCGTCGCCGCCACCTTCCCCGGCGCCGACCGCGACCGCCCCGGCAAGAGCACCGAAGGCAAGGTCACCCTCTCGGGCTGCGGCACGGCGGACGGCTCGTCGTTCGGGCCGATCCGTGAAGGTGCCGTCCCGAAGGGCTACACAATCCCGAAGGGCACCGACCCGCGGGCCCGTACGGCGATCGTCTGGGCGATGCGCCAGCTCGGCACGATGTACCAGTGGGGTGGCTCGTGCACGGCCCCGCACGGCCCCGACCCGATGGGCCGATGCGACTGCAGCTCGCTGATGCAGCAGGCGTACTCCGAGGCCGGCATCAAGCTCACCCGCACCACGTACACGCAGGTCAACGAGGGCAAGCCTGTCTCGACGACGAGCCTGAAGCCCGGTGACCTGATCTTCTCCCGGGGCACCGCCGTCCGGCCCGAGCACGTCGGCATGGCGATCGGTCAGGGCCTCGTGATCGAAGCGCCGAAGACCGGCAAGCCCGTGCGGATCACGCCCCTCACCGACTGGGACGTCCTCGCCGTGCGCCGCGTCCTCTGACGTCCCGCCCGACGCCGCCTGTCCTCGCCACAGGCGCCATGTCCCCCGCGCACGTCGCGCCGCCTCTCCCCCTCCCCGCCGGGCCTCGGCCTGCGCCCTGAAGGAGTTTCCCCATACCCATGCCGTTCGCTGACCGCATCCTCCACCTCGCCTACGACCCCGGCATCACCCCCAAGGGAGGCGGACTGCCCGGCCTGTCCGTCCTGAAGAACGTCGTCTCCAGCATCAACATGTTCGGCCTCATCGCCGTGGTCGGCGCGCTCGCCGTCTCGCTCGGCGTGTGGGCCTGGGGCCACCACACCGGCGGCCACCAGGCCGAGGCCAACGGCAAGAAGGGCGCGCTCGTCGCGGCGGGCGCCGCCCTCGGCCTGGGCGCTGCCAACGGCATCGTCACCTTCTTCAGCGCCCTGGGGTCGCAGGTCCACTGATGCTGAAACGATCGATCTCCCGATCGGCCTACGTCACGGGCTGGTCGCCCACCCGCAGGGCACTGCTGATCGTCGCCGTGCTCTTCACCCTGATCGCCGTCACCGGCCTGACCGCCGCGCTGACGGGGAAACGCGACCATCCCTCCGAGTCCGCCGGCAGTCCCGCCCCGTCATCACCGAGCAGCACGACGGCACCTGCCAGCAGCGGAAATCCGCATGCCGGTACGGGTTCGGTACCTGCACCGCCACGGATCGCCGACCCCATCGCCTTCGCCCAGCGGGCCGCGGCCATGCTCTGGTCCTACGACACCCGCGACACCACCCGTGATGCGCAGATCGCCGGCATGGAGCGCTGGATGACGAAGGAGTCGCAGTACAGCGACTGGCTCTCGGTCTCCGCGCAGGTGCCGGACCCGACACTCTGGTCGCGCATGGCCGACCAGCAGCAGCACGCCAGCGCGGCCATGGCCGAGGGCCACTATCCGGCGGCGTTCAAGCAGGCCCTCGCGCAGGATCCGGCCGCGATCACCAAGGCGTACATCTACGCCGTGACCGTGACCGGCAAGCAGCGGATCACATGGGCCAAGGGCGGCGGTGGGGCGGAGGACCGCTCCGTAACCCTCGCCGTGCAGTGCCGGCCGTCCCACGACTGCACCCTGGTCGCCATCGCCCCGCGCGTCGCGCCCTGACCCGCCCTGACAGAAAGGAGGGACCCCTTCCATGGGCTTCTGCGATCTTCCCCTCGCGGGCACCGTCTGCGCGGTCGGCGATGCGGTCGACTTCGCCTCCGACCCGGGCAAGGCGATCGGCGACTGGATGGCGAAGTCAGCCGGCGAACTCGCCGCCACCGCAGCCGACCTGGCCGCCAGGGCCGTCAACGCCACGACCGACGTGGACCTTCGTGCCGGATGGTTCGTCGACAACTACGAACTGCTCCTCCCCATCGGCCTCGTCCTGCTGGTCGCCACGTTCTGCGCCCAGCTCATCCGGGCCGCGGTCCGCCGCGACGGCCAGGCCCTCGCCCAAGCGCTCACCGGCACAGCCAGCGGCGTGCTGTTCTCGTTCTGCGCCATCGCGTTCACCACCGTGGCCATCGAGGTTGTCGACGCCCTCTCCGACGGGTTGTTCAAGGCCGCGCATCTGGACATCGAGTCCGCGGTCCGGCGGATCGTCAAGGTGGGGCAGATCGCTGCCCTTTCCGGGCTCGGCTGGCTCGTCACCGCTCTCGTCGGCCTCGGCGCCGCGATCGGTGCGCTCCTCTACTGGTGCATGATGATGACCCGCAAGGTGGGCATACTGCTCATGGTCACGCTGGCTGTGTTCGCGGGCGCCGGAGGCGGCTGGGAGGTGGCCCGCCGCTGGCGGCGCGGCTGGATCGAAGCCACCGCCACCCTCGTGGTCTCCAAGCTCTTGATGACGATCGTGTTCGTCCTCGGCATCGCCGCGATGGGCAAGACCGAAGCGGACGACGGCCTGGCCGCGCTCGCCGACGTCATGGCCGGCATCGTCATCATGGTGTTGATCCTTTTGTGCCCCTACGCGACCTTCAAGTTCGTCCACTGGGCAGCAGAGGGATCGGACGGAGAATCGCTCCACCGCGCCGGCGGCGCCGGCGCCCAACTCGCCAAGCAGCACGCGGAGAAAGCCACGCGCAAGGCCGTCCAGGTGGCGGCGACCGCCGGAACCGGTGGTGCCGCGGCCGGGGCAGGCGCCGCTCCGCAGGGGCCCGATTCAGTCCCTGGTGGGGGCGGATTCCCAGGCGACATCGCCTCTAACCCGACCAGTGGTCAGGAGAGTTCGCAGAGCAGCGGATCGGGTGTCTCGCCCGGTGGGGAAGCCGCGCTGTCCAGCCTGGAGAAGGCGGTGCAGCCCCCGCCGACCAGCGTCTCCGACGACACCGGCGGCCAGTTCGGCGGCGGCGCGGGACCGAATGGCTCCGCGCCCGGCGCCGCAACCGGCCAGGGCGGCGGGTGGCAGTCCACGCCGCCGTCGACCAGCCCGCCGCCACAGGGCGCCCCGTCCACGTCCGGCTCGTCGGCCGGGGCCGGATGGTCGGCTTCCCCACCCCCTCCGTCCGGCCTCTGAGCCTCTGATCCTTGCCCCGGGGCGGGAGCCATCCCAGGCTTCCCGCCCCGGGGCGACCACCCCGCGCACGTCTGGACCGCCCACTTGTCTGATCTCTCCGTCGCCCCGGCCACGGTCAAATTCCCTCACCGGTCCCGCCGCGGCATTCTGCTCGGCCTGTCCCTTCCCCAGCTGGTCCTCGTCTCGGGCGCGCTGGCTCTCCTCCTGGCAACCGTGCTCTCCACCGGGCTGGTCGGCGCCATCGCCCTGGCTCCGCTGTGGGCCGCGGTCGCCGCCCTGGTCACGGTCCGCCGCGACGGCCGGTCGCTCATCGACTGGGCCCCGGTCGTCGCCCGCTACGCCCACCGCCGTCGTACGGGACAGACGCTCTGGCTCGCGCGACCTGTCTCCCGCCCCCGGCAGGACGGCGTCCTGCACCTGCCGGGCACCGCCTCTTCCCTCAAGGTCGTGACCCCCGGTGACTCCGCCGGCAGTGCCGCCGCCGTCCACGATCCCCACGGCCAGACCCTCACAGCCATCGCGCGGGTCTCCAGCCGCGCCTTCGCCCTACTCGACCCCGCCACGCAGAACCACAACGTCTCCGCATGGGGCCGCGCGCTCGCCGGCGTCGCCCGCACCGGTCATGTCGCCACAGTGCAGGTCCTGGAGCGCACCGTGCCGGACTCGGGCGACACCCTCGCCCGTCACTGGGCGCAGTACGGGCAGGCCGACACCCCGGTCGCCGGCCAGGTGTACGCCGAGCTCGTCGCTTCCGCCGGCCCGGCTGCCGCCCCGCACGAGGCGTATCTCGCCATCTCCCTGGACCTCAAGGCCGCCAAACGCCTCGTCTCCCGGGCCGGCGGCGGCCTGAACGGCGCTTTCACCGTCATGGAGCAGACCACCTCCTCAATCGCCCAGGCCGCCCGCAGCGCGGGCCTGACGGTGACCGGCTGGCTCACCGCCCGGGAGATCGCCGGCGTCATCCGCACCGCCTACGACCCCAAGGCTCTCGGTGCCCTCCAGCAATGGTCCGAGACAGGTCGCGCCGAGGCGGACGCCGCAGCCGCCGGCCCCGTCGTTCAGGTCGAGGAGTACGACCGGATCGCCACCGACTCCGCCCGTCACGCCACCTACTGGGTCGAGGACTGGCCGAGGACCGAAACCGGCGCCGGGTTCCTGCACGGGCTCATGTTCACGCCCGGAGTGCGGCGGACCCTGTCCCTTGTATACGTGCCGCAGGGGCTCGAGTCCGCGCTGCGCGACGTCCAGCGGAAGAAGGCCGCGATCCTCGCCGACGCCAGCGAGCGTTCACGGCGCGGGCAGGTCGACTCCGAGGCCGACTCCGTCGAGTACGCCGATGTCAAGCAGCGCGAGCGGCAACTGATCGCCGGACACGCCGATGTCGCTCTGACCGGACTGCTCACCGTCACCGCCGAGACAGACGCCCTCCTCGACGCTGCCTGCGCCCAGATCGAGACCGCGGCCGTCACCGCCGGAGTCGACCTGCGCCGACTCCTCTACCAGCAGCCTGACGCCTTCGCCCTCGGTGCCCTGCCCCTCGCCCGCACCGCCCTCTGACGGCGACGGCCTCGAACCGTCGCCGCTCCCTCGCCCTGTCCCCCGCCCGGTGACAGGAAGGAATCCCTCTTTGCACACAAGCTCGCGTCCCGACGACGCGCACCCCTACCTCCGGGCCGCCAGTGCGGGAATCCGCCATCACACCCGTGTTCTCGCTCGGGCCGTGCAGACGGCCGAGCCCAGGACGGCAGTGAACCGCGCGCACCTCGACGTGCTGCACGCCCACCTCACCCAGGTGCACCAACTGCTCGACCAGCTCGCCGACGCTGCCCGTCCCCCGCACCCGGCAGCCGGCCGCCACCTCGTCTCCGCGCGCACCCGCCTCTGGCAGGCCATCACCGAAGTCCACTCCGCCTTCCACCTCCTGCCCACCGTCTCCCGCGACCGCACCGACGCGTCGGAATGTCACCCCGACCGCCTGCCGGAAGGCCCGCCGGTGCTGACCATCTGCCAGCGCCACCTCGCCGCCGGGCACAGCGTGCGCCGCAAGACCACCCCCACTGACCTCAGCAGCCCGCTCCCCGCGCACACCACCTGGTGCGCCCGGTGAGTGGAGCACGCCGGAGAGAGGGCCCCCGATGAACCACCGGCCCGCACGCCGAGCCCGCCGCGCCTCCGCTTCCCCGCTGTTCACGCCCCACACCGCAGACCGTGCCAGTCGAAGAGCGGCACGTCGGCAGCTCGCCGAGGCCGCCGCCAAGGCCCGCGCCGAGGCGAGCTCACACCCTGCCGGTACCGAGCGCGCCGAGCAGACGATGGCGTCCCCGCTTTATCCGCCGAGCGGGCGTCCGGGCCTCGCTTCCGCCCGTGGCGGGAAGCTGAAGCTGCCGGCACACCGCATGACCACCGCCACCGCCTCCGGGGCGTATCCGTTCCTCGCCGAGGGCGGTCTCGGAGCCGAGGGCATCTACATCGGCCGTGACGTCCACGCCGAAGCCTCCTTCGTGTTCGACCCGTTCGCCCTCTACGGCCGCGTCGAAGGCTTCACCAACCCGAATGTCCTTCTCGCCGGCGTGATCGGCCAGGGCAAGAGCGCCCTGGCGAAGAGCTTCGCGCTCCGGTCGGTCGCCTTCGGCTACCGGGTCTACGTCCCGTGTGATCCCAAGGGGGAGTGGACGGCTGTCGCCTCCGCGCTCGGCGGCACGTCCGTCGCCCTCGGTCCTGGCCTTCCCGGCAGGCTCAACCCCCTCGATCCCGCTCCCAGACCGGCTTCCGTCCCGGAAGCGGACTGGGAGGGCGAGATCCGTAAGCGCCGCCTGCTCCTGCTCGGTTCTCTGGCACGCACGGTCCTGGGGCGGGACCTGCTGCCGATGGAGCACACAGCGCTGGACGTCGCGCTCGACACCGTCGTGGCACGAGCCGCCGCCATCGGACGATCTCCGCTGCTCGGCGACATCGCCGCTGCCCTCAACCATCCCGACCAGCTCGACCACGCGGCGGGAACGACGTCCTGGCGTCTTGGGGAAGCAGCACGCGACCTCGCTCACGCCATGCGCCGCCTCGTCCACGGCGATCTGGCCGGCATGTTCGACGCCCCGTCCACCGTCGTCTTCGACCCGAACAGTCCGATGCTCACCATCGACCTGTCCCAGCTTGGCGGATCCGGCGACGACACCGCCCTCGTCCTCGCCATGACCTGTGCCTCAGCCTGGATGGAATCCGCCCTCACCGACCCGCACAGCGGCAGGCGGTGGATCGTCTACGACGAGGCGTGGCGGCTCATGCGTCACCCCGGGCTGCTCCAGCGCATGCAGTCCCAGTGGAAGCTGAGCCGCGGCCTGGGCATCGCCAACCTGATGGTGATCCACCGACTTTCCGACCTGTTGGCCGCCGGCGACGCCGGCTCCCAGGGCCGCGCCCTCGCGGAGGGTCTGCTAGCCGACTGCTCCACCCGCATCATCTACCGACAGGAGACCGACCAACTCCACGCCGCGGCCTCCCTGCTGGGCCTGACGGGCGTCGAGACCGAAGCGATCGCCCACCTCAACCGCGGGCGCGGCCTGTGGAAGGTCGCCGGCAGGAGCTTCATCGTGCAGCACCTTCTGCACCCCCATGAACGGGCCCTGTTCGACACCGACGCCCGCATGCACTGAAAAAGCGCCGAGTTCACGAAAACTGAAGCCCCGTTGCTGCCCGTCCGGCGCCGTGAGGTGCAGTGATGAGTGTAGGTCAGGTCCTGAGTTCCTGTCGGATGGCTTTGTGCGTCGGACCCAGCACTTCGACTTGGATCTGGGAGGCACCTGTCAGTCGAGGTCAGTCCGACAGGGTCACCAGCGTTGGCAGCAGTCCACCGTCGGAGGCCGAGATCTGGTCGTCAACTCGTAATCTGCACCGCATAGAGAGCGCCGATGCCTGCGGCGAGAGTGCCGAGAAGGAGCCGGAGACCGGTCTCGGGCAGATGTGGTTGGAGCCGGGCACCGAGGTACCCGCCGACCAGGCCGCCGGCTCCGCACGACAAGCCGAGGAGCCAGTCGGGAGCGACGTCACCTGTAACGGCCAGAGAGAGCAGCGCGTAGGTGGACGACCCGATGATCGAGGTGATGAAGGTGGAGGCCAGGGCGGCGGGCGCCACGGTGGCGACCGGTACTCCGCGGCCGAGGAGGATCGGACCGAGCAAGGAGCCGCCACCGATGCCGTAGACGCCGCCGGCCACCCCGACGGTCAGGGCCAGCGCCGTCGTGGCGCGGGGCGACGGCGGCCGGGACGGGCGGACAGGCGCCGGGCGCAGTGTCCGTGCCAGCAGCCACACCCCCAGGGGCAGCAGCAGGGCGGCGACGAGGAACCGGAAGACGCGCGGGCCAGGAACGGCGAATACCCGGACCACCGCGCCGACGACCACACCGGGCACGGTGCCCGCGATCAACAGGCGGGTCAGCGGCCCTCGCAGGCTCCCCGCCCGATGGTGGCGCAGCAGCGCACCGGGACCGGCGACGACATTGTAGAGAAGGTTGGTCGGAGTCACCGCTGGGCTCGGCACGCCCAGGATGCTGACCTGCACAGGTAGCAGGAAGACGGCTCCGGAGACGCCCACAGGCGCCGTGATCACCGATATCAGCAGCCCGGCCACGAATCCGAGCAGGCTCGTCGACCACTCCACTACAACCCCCCTCGGAGACCACCGCTCCCGAACACACCCGGGAGCGCGCGTGCCTCCCGTTCGCGTGAACAACGACCCCTGCTTGATCCAACCGCCTCCCGAGGCGATGAACAACTGCTGCCCAAACCCGTGTGCCAAGCCAGTCGACTACTGCTCGTAGTCGCCTTCGGGACTGGCCTGTGTGAGGGGTTGTAGCGCAAGGGTGATCGGCCCCGAACATCGGGACATCGGACCGGTCGTGGACGAGAACATCGATCCCCGCACCGTGTTCAGCAACACCCCTGCACTGTGGTCGAACGCCGTCCCGCCGTGCCGTCGGTACGGTCCGCGGCGCCGCGCAGCGCTCCTTCGGCACGTCCGGCCCCGGCCTCACCGCGTGCAGTCGTCCGACGCTAACCCTCATCCCCGGAGATTCCCTCTGAGCATGCCCGTACTTCCGATCACGGTCGTCATCGGCACCCGCCTCCGCGAGGGCCGGCTCGGCTACTTGACCGCCATGCACACCAGCTTCACCCGGCAGCGTGTGCCGTGGGAAGCCGCCATCGCCCTCGACGGCGCCGACCCGGCTCGTCTGCCCGCCCCGCTCGCACAGGATCCCCGTGTCCCCACGCTCGCGGTGCCCCGCGCCGTCGGCGCCGCGTGCGCCCGCAATCCAGCTTTCACCACGGTACGAACCCGGTACGTGAACTGGGCCGACGACGATGACGTGTTCCCGGAACACTCCCTCGTCCTGCCATCGCCGCTGGTCCGGCAGGACCGACCTGCCGCTCCGCCGCTGAATTTCACCACCACCGAGAAAGGCCCGCGCCTTTGGACCCTGGCACCCACTTCGTCCTCGGGACACACGACGACCACGGCTTCGTCGCCTCGTTCACCGCGTCCATGCCCGCGCATCTCGCCCACTGGTTCCTGGTCCGGGAGCAGTTCGAGCCCGTTCCCGGTGAGCCCAGGCTCTTCCGACTCACGGATCCCGAGCACGACGGGTCGCGTCGCACTCGCCAGGCCGTCCACGACCTGCGTCGGATGGGCTACGCCGTGCACGCCGACTTTCTCCTCGACCCGGCGGCCTCCACCGGCCCGCCGGGACCGGCCCGGCCTCACGGGCTCATGGAGCGCCGCAGCAGAATCGCGCAGGCCGCCGCGGCCCGCTCACCGCAGCGCCAAACGTCGCCCAGCACGACACGGCCCGGAGTGCGGCTGATCCCTCCGAAGCCCGACTACGCGCCGACCATCCACCTGACCGCGTCGTCTGGAGCGGGACGGAGCCGATGACGCCCAGCAGTGAACCGATCGGCATCACCCGCGGACGAGGCGGGGAGGTCGAGGTGGACGGCGGGCCCATCGACTCCTTCGCCGCCGCAGTCCTACGACGGGCCGGATTCCTCTTCGAACCGTCCCTGCGCGGGCCCTGGATCCACCTGCCGTTCGACATGGGCGAGGCGTGGGAGAGCGCGCACGCGACCTGGGCCGCCGACATGCTGACCGCCGCCAGGTACCGAGTGGCGCTCGACCCGACGCTGTACGCGGCCCTCACCGCCACCGCTCCGCCGACAACAGGTCGCCGCACGACGACGATGACCCAGCAGCCGTCGCCACCCGTCGCGGCCCCCCGCCTCCTCCGTTGACACCCGGCCCAAGGAGACCGCGCCCTGACTTCCGTCACCACCGTCACGCTGCATCTCAGCGGGCAGGACACCATCGTCGGCCTGGCAAGCGGAGACGGCCATCGATGGGCCGAAGCCGCCCTGACCGTCTCAGGCTTCCCCCAGGACGACGACGGTCTGCACCGCCTCTCTCTGGGCGACCCCGGCAAGGCGCGAGCCTGCCTGAGCAGGCTTCAGCAGGCCGCTTCGGACCTCCGCGTAAAGGTCGTCACCAGCCCGCACCGGTTCCTCGGGGACATCGCCTCCGGGGTGGCCTCGCACCTGCCCGGCACGTGGGAGGCCACCATCGAGCGGTTCCCCCAGAAGTCGGATCAGGACGGCCTCACATCCTGGCTCTGGAACAGGGGACCTCTGCTGACCATGATGACGGACTATCGCGTGCCTTGTGCAGCGATAGTCCGTGACGGCGCGGGCACTGAGCTGCTGCTGGCCCAGCGTCCGTGGGACGGCCAGTACCTGGCCGGTGCGCTCCTCCCGAGCCCCGACCACCTCAACGTCACCGCTCCGGCTCCCCACTGCGTCATGGCCCGGACCGTCTCCGGCCTTGTGGCCAAAATCGGTGCTCGTCTTCTGCCCGAGTACGAGCATGCCGTGCTCCTCTCACGGCTGAAGGAGGTGGAGGAGGACCTGCACTGGGTGGGCAACCTCGAACCCGGGACCGGCGCCGACCGCGACCTCGACGCCGCGCTCGACAGATTTCTGATGCACGCGCCATCCGTCATCGACCTCCTGCGCCGTACGAAGGGCCCGTCCCTTTCCGCCGTCCAGACGGCCCTCGTGGACCGGGTCGAAGCCGGCCTCGACGCGGCCACTGCGGGCGAGGGCGCTGATGCCATGGCCGCCTGGCTCGAAGACGGCGCGGACCTGATCGAACTGGCCCGCATCGCCGCCACCCCACCGACCACCGGCTCGCACACGGACATCTCGGCCGCTGCAGCTCCTCCGACGCCGACACCCGCGACGGGTGTGGTCCGCCGCCGCTGACACACGACCATCCGGCTCGCGTTTCTGGAGCCGCCAGCTCCGCTCCTGCGGCGGCGAGCGGTTCCGCACCGGCACCTGCCGCAGGGGGTGCCGCTTCGTGAACGCCGCAGGGCATCGCACGCCCACGAGCCGTTACCCACACAACTGACGCCTTCTGAGATCGACTTGAGGAGATCACCCATGGCTGTCCGCACGAAGTGGAACGTCGATCACCATTGCGGCCACCAGGTCATCCACGACCTGGCCGACCGACCGGCCGACCGGCGAGCGAGCTTCGCCCGCTGGCTCGCCGACCGGGACTGCACGGAGTGCTGGAAGGAGGCCCGCAACGCTGACACCCATTCCAGGGAGCAGTGGCTCGCCGCCAAGCGCGCCGAGGAGCAGCAGACCGCCGCCGAGTGGGCCCAGAGGTTCGACATGCCGCCTCTGGAAGGGCCCGAGCGAGCCCTGGACTGGGGCGAGCGCTCCCGCCACCGGCTGATGACGGCCGCCCACGCCGCGCTCGTCGTCGAGGGCACGTGGGGCGAGACCGGCTGGACGGAACTGGAGGAGAAGGCGCGCACGATCACCAGGGCCGGATGGTGGATAGACCAGCGCGACACGGAGGGCGCTGACCTGCTCGAACTCCTCGACGCCGCGGCCGACGACGACCAAGGAACAGAGAACCCGTTCCGATGACGGCGGCGAAACATAGGCGGCGATCGCCGGTTGGCCAAACCGGCGATCCTCCGGACCCTTGTTCCTCACACCGCCACCCGTACCGTTGAGAGGGACCTCGCGTGACCGATCCCAGCCCGCCCCCGCGCACCCCGGTACTCGCGCCGACTCCCGACCCGATCACCCCGGACCGAGACGTCACGCACCGGCACTTCCAGGCCGGCGAGCAGGTCGTCGTTCTCAAGGGCGTGGCTGACGGGGATCTCTGGGGGGACGCCATGCACATCGTCGCCCCGTCCTGGCACACTCCGACCGACGAGGACGGATGGCGGCTGCGCGATGCGACCGGCGGCCAGCAGTCGTACATCACCGCCCACCCCCGGTATATGGTCCACCTCTCGCGCCGATGCCCGGACTGTCTGATCTACCTGCGCGCCCTGGAGGACCACCTCCTGCCGAGGCACCCCTCCGCCGCCCTGATCGACTGCGGCTGGTACACGACCACAGAGCTGAACCAGCTCGTCCACATAGACGACGCCCGGGACGGCCAGTGATCCCCCGCCTCAACGAGCGCGGCCGGTTCGCCGCCGAACACCTCTCTGCAGCGCTCGGCAGTCCCGTCTCCGAACGCGAGGGTTTGACCGAGCACACCGTGGTCGCCCACTGGCCGGGGCTCGATCTCTACACACTCGACGACGAGCACAAGATCTGGACGTCAGCCGACCGGGCGGAGCATCTGGACGACCCCACGCTCGAAGTGCCCTTCGCCGCCAGCCCGCAAGGCGACCGTCGCTCGATCCTCCACGCCGATGTGCGCCTGCACCCCCACGACCGCGAACTCACCGGCCCCGAGCGGGCCGAAGTCGCCCACCGGCTCGCCAGGGCCGCCGGACTCCAGATACCGGGCAGTGATCACGAATGCCGACCCGGCCACGCAGCTCGCGGGGCTGCTGGGTGAGCTGCCCGACGAGGTGGCCGGGCCGCTTGCCACAGTCCGCGGTCTCGTCGAGTACGCCGCCCGCCGCCTCGGCTCGCTCCCACAGGCTCACGCCCCGGATGCCGGCCGCGCCCTGGAGCTGGTCGCCATCCGTCTGTACGACGTCCAGACGGACCTCGGTCTCATCGCCACCCGGCTTGTATCGGTCACGGCAGCACGGGCCCGCCACACATCTGCCTGCCGCCTCGTAGACCGCCGCTACGCACCTCGCCCCTTGAACCAACCGATGAGAAAGCTCTGTTGGCTGTCGCCGACCGCGTCCTGACCCTTCGCCGAGACGCCCACTCCGGCGAAGTCCTCGCCCGCGGAGGCGCCCCCGAAGCACACAGCATCCTCCAACGCACCGGATTTGTGCCCATCGTCCGGCTTCACGAGCACTACCACCGTTTGCCCACCGGCCTCGTCGCCGGCGTCGACCAGGTCCCGCAACGACCTGGCCGACCGGCACGAGCCCCACCCCACCCGGCAGGAGTGCACCGCCGCCGGCTGCGCAGAAGAAACCGAAGCCTCCGCGGTCTGCGCCTGCCCACCTCAGCCCTGGATCGCCACCGCCCCCCGTCCCGTCACCGCTGCCCCTGCCATCGCCGGCAGCAGGCGGTGACTTCCACCGCTCTCTTGAGGTGACCATGCACGACCCCGACGACTCCCTCGCCTCGTTCGCCTCTGTCCTGGCCGGCGAACTGCCTGGGAAGTGGACCAGCGATTACCACCCCGACCACGGAGGCGACGCCTACTACCACGACCTCACGGTCGACGTGTGGGACATGGACCAGGTCGCCGAAACGACGGCCACGTACGCCGTCGACCACTGTGCCGTCCTGACCCGCGACGACGGCACCCGGCTGTTCGTCATGGACCGCAAGGGCCACGACGACGGCTTCCTCATCGCGGCCATGGCCCCCGATGCCCTCCCCGTCGCCGCGTACCAAGGTGTCCGCGAACCCGACGGCATCGCCGTGCCCGACGATCCCTTCCGCGCAGCCGAGGACGTCATCCTCAGTCTGCTGCCTCGTTACGACAAGGCCCTCGCCCAGGTGCGGCACAACGCCTCCCGCCTCACTTCCTCCCCGCCCCACGGTACGAACGTGGTGATGACCTGGTCCGGCGACGCCCTCGTCGTCACCCCGCCCGAGCGGCCCGACATCGCCGACGTCCTCGCCGACCACGGCTTCGTCCGTGACGCGGACAAGGAGTTGCTCGTGCTCGGCGGCGATGACTCCTCCCGACAGGCGGCGTCCGTACGAGCCGCCGGTAGCCGACTGGCCGAGCTCGGCATCGGTGTCGTCCTGCGGCAGTCGGCCCGATCCACCCTGGGCACTACGGCCCCCCGACCCGCCGCCCCACAGACGTCGGCCCCTCAGCGCAGCCGGTGACGCGTCCCGTCTCGTCCAGGCCACGTCGTCCCCTTCTTGGAGTCCCCGTCAACCTCGCAGCACGTACCCCTCCGCCCCTCAAGGCGACCCGCAGGCCCCGCCTCGCCGCCATTCTGATCCGCCGCTACCTGCACGCCTGCGTACTCGGCGGCCCCGAGCGGCCCACTCCCCTGGCCGGCGGGCGTCCGGAGGCCGCCCTCGACGAGTCCCGCCGCCTCGCGCAGGCCGGCTGACCACTCCGCACCGCCCCTGGAGACCCATGCACGACCCGACGCCCTACCCGATCCGCCTGGCCGACAGCATCGCCGACCAGCTCGGACAGCTCAACGAGCACCTCGCCCAAGCCTCACCCCAGCAGGCCGCCCGGATCCTCGGCCAGGCCCTCGACTTCGACGACGGGATCCTGGGACGGATCACCGGTCTGATGAGCACCGGGTCGCGGTTCGCCAAGGCGCACTCCGAGCAGGGCACCCTGCCGCCCGAGGTGTGGCTCGCCGTAGGCCGCGCCGCGAACGAGCTGGACGCCGTCGGCCGTGACCTGGACGAGCACGCCGGCACTCTCCGCGCCCTCGCCGAGGCCCCGGCGACCACCCGGACCGCGTCGCCGGCACCGGTGGCCTCCGCTCTGGTCGTGCGGCGGCGCCGGTGAGCAAGAAGCAGCATCCCGGATGGGGAGCGGGCGAGCAGCCCGAGCAGCATTACCTGGTCGAGCCCCGCCACCTCGCCGGAGGCGGAGACATCCGGCACGTCTCGGAGTTCCTCCGTGCCGCCGGATGGGCCGACGAGTCGAAGACCGGCGGGCCGCTGGTCTTCGACAGCCCGGACCGTACGGTCCGCGTCGCATACAACCCCTTCGTACGGCCGGGTGGCTGGACGATCGCCGGCAAGGCCAACGGCCATGAGCCGGAGTGGAACGTCACCTTCACCCCGCAGACCCCGGTGGAAATCGTCGCCGGATTCAGCGACGCCCTCACCAAGTCGCGTTCCGCGCACGCCCCCAACCCGTGGGCACCACTCCAACAGCATGGGTGGGAGACGGAACGGGCCCGGCACTTCACCGCCGTCAGCCCAGACCGGAACGCATGGTTGCAGTTCCATCAGACCGGCGAGGGCCAGGCCCACTGGTGGGCCGGCGCCCGGACCGAGCACGGCCGGACTTGGGACGCCGTGCTCACCCCGAGCACACCGATGCACCTGGTCGAGGCGTTCTCGGCCGCGCTGGCCGACCCACAGCCGGTGATGCGCCCCCGCGGAAACATCCCGCCCTCCCGTTGGATCCGCACCACCTCGGTGTCCGTGCGACCCTCGGAGCTCGGCGCCTGGCAGCAGGCCCGGACAACAGCCGCCCGCGCCACGACCTGGGCCCGCAACTCATGGGCCTCCTCCCGTCAACACGCCCGTACTCCCACGCCCCACTCGTACGCGGTACCGGCCACGGGCACAACGCCAGCTCGGCCAGCCGCCGCAGCCACGCGGCCCACGCGCAGCCGCTAGACCGTCTCCCTCACCGCATAGGAGGACCTGCCCTGCCCGCACCGACCAGCACTCCCTCGGAGATGCACGGCCTGCTCCTGCGACAGCTGGAACTGTTCCTGATGGAGAGCCGGGAGATCCTTGCCGCCTGGGACGCCTACTCCGACGAGCACACCGACCCCGACGGCTGGCCGCACGACCCGCTCACATACGGCCGGCGCACGATGCGGCGTGACGCCGACACGTGGCGCTCGTTCAATCGGATCCGCTACGCGGCACGCGAGATGCTCGCCACAGCCGAAGTCCAGGTCCAGCAGCTCAACCCCGCATGCGTCCAGACCCGTTGGCCGTGGCAGCTGGCCGAACTCACCACAGCGCTCTCGCAGCTGGAGAAGCTTCAGGACGAATGGCTGGATAGGCGGGACGCGTTGACGCGCACGGCGGCGCTGCCGGGGGTCGAGGAGTTCGACGGCACCCTCGCCGAGCGCAACGAGGAGGCGTGGGCAGCCCTCGACACCTGGTCCGCCCAGGGCCATGCCCTCATCGAGATCCACGCTCTTGCGCTTACGGCCCCGTCCCCGATCCTGACCTCGGCCCCGAGACCCGCCCTCTCGCCGAAAGGCATTGGCCGTAAGGCGGGGAGACGCGGATGAACAGCAGCGTCGAGCAGGCGTTCATCTCACCCCGCTACCTCGCTGGCCCGGGGAATCCGGCCTGGGTCACCGTCCCGCTCCATGAGGCCGCCGGCTGGAGGCACGGCCACGACCCTCTTATGCCCCAGGTCATTCTCAGCAGCCCTGACCAGAAGACGCTGCTGCGTCTCGAACCCACCCCTGACGAGCCCTGGTGGTGCCTGACCCACTCCAGCGACTCCGACGGGCCCAGCTGGTACGCATCCTTCGGCGCCCGCACCCCCGGTCGAACTGATCGCGGCCGTCACCGACACCCTCACCGACCCCGGCTTCCGCGCCAGAGCAGCAACGGATCCGAACGAGCCCTTGCTGCGGGCCGGATGGGGCCGGGCCATGGAGGGCGGGCTGGCCTCGCCGGACGGCATCGTCCGAGTCGAGCGCTTCAACTACAGCGGCAGCGCCCACTGGTGCATCGAGACGGCGCTCAGCCAGGATCCCGAGCACCAGATCTGGCAGGCCCGCTTCGGGGGCAGCGCCCCCGCCCGCCTCGTCGCGGCCTTCACCCGGGCGCTGTCCGATCCCGAACCGCTACGGCGCTCGCCCGAGCAGCGTCCCGCCCTCGGTCGCAGCCGGATCACGCTCCGCTGGCAGGAGTGGCCCGCCGAACACATCGGCTACGCCCTGCGCGAGCGCGTCGACTTCCTCGCGTCCCGTCACGCCAGCACTCGCCCGCCACCGCCGCCCGCCCGGCCGCCGACGCCCCGGCGCCGCACCCGCTGACACCACCCCCGCCACACGCCCCGGGCCCGCCCCCGTTCAAGGAACCGCCGCCCCTTGCCCTCTTCCTCCACGTCCAGTTCCGACGGTTACGACATAGCCCTGAAGATATTCATCGGCGCTTTCGCCGTCGGCCTTCCGCTGGCCAACATCGCCTGGCTGGTGGGAAATCTCACCGCCTGGTTCGCTGGGGCGGGCCCATGGGCGCCGTACCAGCCGACCAACGCGCTCCTTCACCCCGAAGAGCTCTGGCCAGCAGCCGGAGAGGTGTCCCTGCTTGTCGGCACCCGAATTGTTCCCATCGCACTGACGCTCCTCCTCGCCGCCACCGTCGGCGCCCTGTGGCTCCGGTACAAGAACTCCTCCGGCGGCCGAAGGAAGGTCGACGGGATGGCGAAGGCTCGCGACATCGAACCGCTGCTGGCAAAGGCGATCGAGGCCAAGGCCCGCTCCCTGCGCCCGAGCCTGAGGAACACCAAGCCCCTCGCCCCGTCCGACACCGGCATCCTCCTGGGCAACCTCCAGGGGACGAAGCACGAAGTACGGATGGGGTTCGAGGACGTCGCCGTCGCCATCATGGCCCCGCGCTCCGGCAAGACCACCTCCCTCGCCATCCCATCGATCCTCGCCGCGCCGGGCCCGGTGCTGCTCACCTCGAACAAGGCCGCCGGCGACGCCTACACGGCCTGCCTCGACGCCCGGCGCCGGGTGGGGCGAGTGTGGTCGATGGACCCGCAGCAGATCGCCCACGCCCAGCGCACCATGTGGTGGAACCCCCTCGCCGACGCCAAGACCCTGGACGGCGCCGGGCGGCTCGCCGGCCACTTCCTCGCCGCGTCCGTCGACGCCTCCCAGCAGGGCGACTTCTGGTCCAAGGCCGGCAGCAACATCCTGAGCCAACTGTTCCTGGCCGCCGCCCTCGACGACCGGCCGATCACCGACGTCATGCAGTGGCTCGCCTTCCCCGCCGACCGCACCCCGCTCGACATCCTGCGCGACCATCGGTTCACCGCAGTCGCCTCGCAGCTCAAGGGCACTGTGGAGGGGCCACCGGAGACCAGGGATGGCATTTATGAGACGGCGAGGCAGTACGCCTCCGCCTTGCTGAACTCGGAGATCGCAGCCTGGGTCACCCCGCAGAAGGGCATCCCCGAGTTCCGCCCGGCTGAGTTCGTGACCTCGAGCGCCACCCTCTTCCTCCTGTCGAAGGACGGTGGCGGTGGAGCGAGCGCCCTCATCGCGGCGTGCGCGGACTCCGTCATGCGGGCCGCAACCACGCAGGCCGAGCGGGCCGGCGGCCGGCTCGACCCTCCGATGCTCGCGATCCTCGACGAGGCGGCCAACGTGTGCAAAATCTCGGACCTCCCCGATTTGTACTCGCACTTGGGGTCACGCGGGATCATCCCGATCACCATCTTGCAGAGCTACCGGCAGGGCCAGAAGGTGTGGGGCGACGCGGGCATGGACGCGATGTGGAGCGCGGCCACCGTCAAGGTGATCGGCAGCGGCATCGACGACCCGGACTTCGCCGACAAGCTGTCCCGGATGATCGGCGACCACGACGTCGAGACCACCTCCACCTCGATCTCCGACTCCGGCAAGTCGACCTCGGTCTCGATGCGGCAGGAGCGAATCCTGCCTGCGGACGCAATCCGCGCTCTGCCAAAGGGCTCCGCCCTGTGCCTGGCCACCGGCATGCGCGTCGCGATGCTCGACCTCCGCCCCTGGTACCTCGAACCCGGCGCCGACCAGCTCGCTGCTGCCTCCGCCCGCGCGTCCAAGGCGATCACGACCCGCGCCGTCGCCAAGAGCGCCCCGAACCAGGAGGACTACGGCCGGGCCGCGTAGCACCCGAACGGCACTGTTCGACGGCGGCTCTCGGTGACACCGGTCGCGCCGTGGGCAGCCGGCACACGGCATGCCACCCACTTGCCATCCCGTTTGCAGATCAAGGAGTTCTCTTCTTTGGCTCACTCCTATCCGCTCGGCCCGAGCGACGAAGAGCTCTGGGCCCTCACCCGGTACCTGCTGGCCTCCGGCGGTCAGCTCGACGACCTCAAGCGGCGCGGCACGGCTCCCGAGCGGCTGCAGGACGCGGTTCGTACAGGCGGCGCGCTTCACCAGACCTCGCTCCATGCCGCCGGGCTGCTGGCCAAAGCCGCCCTGAGCGATGCGACGACCACCGTCGACGGCCTCGTCGCCGTCTCGCTCCTCCGTCGCCTGGCCGAGGCCACAGCCTCCGCCGCGTTGCGCGCGGCCGACAGCATCGCCGCCCTCGCCCACGGCGACACCACTACAGCCGATCACCTTCTGGAGCAGGCACGAGTCCACCTGCACAGGACCCCGGTGACCTGCCAGGAAGTCGGCTCCGCCCTGCTCCGACACGACGGATACCTCTACGCCCAGGCGCGCGCCGCACGGGAGAACCTCGGTCCGAGCGCCGGCACGGTCAAGGTCAGCGAGGCCCAGCGGAAGGGTCTCGCCTCACTGGCGCGGGGGGACGGCGTGTTCCGTGAGGCCCGCCACAGCGTCCGTGAGCTGGAGAGTCCTCTGAACGCCTCCGTACGGACCGCCACCATCGACGCACTCGCCGCCAAGGAGTTGCTCACCCTCACCCCCCTCACGGGCAAGCAGTGCCGGTCCGCCATCCGGCTCACCTCCGCGGGCATCCAGGCGCTCCTCGCCGCCTCTCCCCCGAAGCCCGGCGGCCGCCCCGCCATCGCGACGTCGGTGCCGAACAGGCCGAGGCCGGCTGCCCGGACGAGCGCTCGGCGGTGACGCCACGCCGAAGCTGTCGCCCAAATGCACCGTTCGGCTCCCGCCCTCGGCGCCCGGCGTAGCGCCCCGCCCTTCCCGTATCTCAGCCACATCGGCCCCACCGGCCCGGGTCGCTGCCAGCCCCCACACTCCAACGAAAGGACGTCCCTATTACCGCCACGCCCCAGTTCCGCGCCATTTCCCTCGGCGCCGGAATCCAGTCCAGCACCATGCTCGCCCTGTCCGCGGAGGGAATCCTCCCGAAGGTCGACTACGCGATCTTCGCCGATACCGGATGGGAGCCAAAGGCGGTATACGAGCATCTCGACCGCCTCGAACGCGAGATTGCAGAGCCTGCGGGAATCCCTATCATTCGGGTCTCCTCTGGCAACATCCGCGACGACGCCCTCAACCCGGATCACCGCTTCGCCTCGATGCCCCTCTACATCCTCAACCGGGACGGGCGACCCGGGATGACCAGGCGCCAGTGCACCGGGGAGTACAAGGTGAAGCCGATCAAGAAGAAGGTTCGAGACCTCCTCGGCTACCCCTACCCAGCCCGGGTCCCGAAGGGCGTGTTCGTAGAGCAGTGGATCGGCATATCCACCGACGAATTCCACCGCGCCAAGGACGCAGACGTGAAGTACATGCGCAATGTGCATCCGCTCATGGACATGAACTGGTCACGTTCCGACTGCGTCCGCTACCTCACATCGCTCGGCCTTGCCGAGACCCCGAAATCGAGCTGCCTCGGCTGCCCCTTCCACGGCAATGCCCAGTGGCGGAACATCCGTGACAGCTCCCCCGAGGAGTGGGCGGATGTCGTGGAGTTCGACGCGGCTATCCGAAAGGGCAACGCGCGCGCGAACGCCAGCGGCAACAAGCTGCTCGGTGAGGCGTTCCTGCATCGCTCCCGGGTCCCGCTCGACCAGGCGCCGATCGACCATGTCACCGCGGGCGAGTGGGCGGCACGGCAGCGGGACCGCGACTCCGCCGCAGAGCTGGATCGGGGGGTCGACGACGGCTGCTCCCCGTGGGCCTGCCGTGGTGAAGTCGAGCCGATCCAGGACGACTTCGGGCTCACGACGTGAAGCGCCTTGTCCTGGACCTGTTCGCAGGCCCAGGCGGCTGGAGCCACCCCCTGCGCGTCCTCGGTGTCCGGGACATCGGCCTGGAATGGGACGAGTGGGCCTGCCGCACCCGCGCGTCAGCCGGCTTGCTGACGATCCGTACCGACGTCGCCGCCTACCCGGTGTGGCCGTTCACCGGCCGGACACACGGGTTCATCGCGTCACCGCCGTGCCAGGCGTGGTCGATGGCCGGCAAGCGGCTCGGCCTGCTCGACCAGCCTCTCGTCCACCAGGCCGTCGCCGACCTCGCCGCCGGAAGGGACACCCGCGAGAAGCTCCTGGCCGCATGCCGCGACGAGCGCTCCCTGCTCGCGGCGGAGCCGATGCGCTACCTCCACGCTCTGAACTCCGTCGGGGAGCCGGAGTGGATCGCGATGGAGGAGGTTCCCGACGTCCTACCGCTGTGGAAGCAGTACGCGGCGGTTCTGCGCTCCTGGGGGCTCTCCGTCTGGTGCGGGATCCTCAATGCGGCCGACTTCGGCGTCCCGCAGACCCGGAAGCGGGCGATCCTGCTCGCCTCCCGCGTCCGCACCGCCGAGCCACCCACGCCGACACATGCCCGGCGAGCCGAGCCGGAGTCGCTGTTCGGGACGGGCCGCGAGCGGTGGGTCTCCATGGCCGAGGCCCTCGGCTGGGGCGCCACCGACCGGCCCGTCCCCACCGTCTGCGCCGGCGGAGGACCGGGCGGCGGCCCCGAGCCGTTTCCCTCCGGCGCCCGCAAGGCCCTCTCCGATGCCCGCGATCGAGGCACTTGGAAGCACCAAGCGGACGGAATCGCGCTGCGGTCCCAGCGGGAGGTATCCGGCTGTGCCGCCCCACACAGCAGGCGCGTGGACGGGTCTGCTGATGCCCCGGCGCCGACGTGCACCGCCGAGGCACACCGCTGGTCGTGGTCGCTGCGGAGCAACAACCAGGCCAACGCGACGGTCCGTTCCATCGACGAGCCTGCTGGAACTCTCTTCTTCGGGCACCGAGCGAACGAATGCACGTGGATCGCAGCCCCCTCGCCCGGCACTCCGGCCGGAGACGCGTCGGCCGCTCCGGAGCCGATCCGGATCACCGCCGCCGAGGCCGGCCTCCTCCAGACCTTCCCCGCCGACTACCCCTGGCAGGGCACCAAGGGCCGGCAGTTCTCCCAGATCGGCAACGCCGTCCCGCCCCGGCTCGCCGGACACCTGCTCGCCCCTCACCTCGGCGTGCCCTTCAACCCCGACGACTTCACCCTGGCCGCCTGATGCAGCACGCCTCCGACCCACACGACGACGAGGTCCTGTACGACCCGCCCGGACCGGCCCCTGTGCACTACGCCGAGCGTGCCCTCCTCGGCGCCCTTCTTCTCGAACCCGCCCTACTCGCCGACCTTGAGCAACTCGAGGCCGATGCGTTCTCCAACGCCTCGCACGGGGCCTTGTTCTCCGCGATGCGCCGCGTGCCGGTCCCCGGACCTGTCCGCCACCAGGCCCGTCCGTTCTGGGTGAATGCGGTCCTGGAGGCGGCGCTGCCGGATGCTCGTGGCCTGACCGTCTCCTACATGCACACACTCATCTCGGTCTGTCCCCATGCCGGGCACGCGCCCGCGTACGCCGCGATCATCCGAGCCGAGCACGCCCGCCGAACCATCCGCCTGCACTCCGAGCACCTCGCGCGGGCCGCGGCCGACACAGCCCTGCCGGACCGGGCAACGGCCGCCCTCGCGCGGGCGGACGCGCTCGCACAGCACCTCGACGAGCTCTCCGGGCGTTTCCCCGCCCACCCCGGTTCCCTGCCCCGCACCACCGTGCCGCCGGCACCGGCTGGTGGCACGGACAAGGAAGACCTGGATGAGGAAAGGATGCTGCTCGCTGGCGCCGCAGTATGGCCGTCGGCCATCAAAGAGATGCGCTGGCTGACCGCCGACGACTTCCTCCTGTCGGCTCACGGCGCGCTCTGGCAGTGCCTGAACGCCCTGTCCCACCGCGGGGATCCGGTCGACCCGGTCACCGTGCTGTGGGAAGCGCAGCACCGCGGGCTCCTCTCCTCGGAGCTCGCGCCGGACGAGGTGGTCACGCTCATGTCCGCGTCGGCGGGCTCCCCAGAGCACTGGGGTACGAGGGTCATCGAGCGGGCCCTGCTCTCCCGCGCCGGAGAGGTCGCCCGTCGAATCGGCGCCTACACCGACGACCCGTCGACCACAGTCCACCAGCTGATCACCGGCAGCCACCGCGCGCTCGCCGACCTGACCGCCCTACGGACCCGCTGGCACCGGGCCACCACCCCACAGGCCACAACGGCACCGAGGGCCGGCGTCGCCGTATCCGCCCGTGCCGGACCGCGGCGTCCGGGCACGACCGCCGCTACCGTCCGCTCCACCTCCACCCGGCGAACCGCCGGCCGGACCCCATGACCGAAGGCCCCGCATGCCCTACCCCCCCGGCCGACGCACACATCCGTCTCGACCTCCACCCCACCCACACTCCCGCCGTCGCCGCCACGGCATCCGGCCCGACGAGCGACGCCGCCCGCTCCCCACTGCACGATCTGGGCTGCCGCACCACCGGCACGAGCATGGTGATCCTGGCCCGGATCGACCGTGAGGAGCCGTACTACGCCAACGCCTCAGCCGGTCAGACCTTCGTCCGGTCCCTCATGGAGGGCCTTACCAACGCACCGTGGTCGAGCGCCGAGGCCCCGTACGGACCGGTTGACGAAGCGGGCTGGACTGAGGACCACACCTTCCGCAGGACCTGGCGGGCCCCGGACCGCAGCCTTGCCTTCGAGCACAATCCGCACGGTGTCGAGGAACGGTGGACCGCCTACGGTGGTGCCGACCCCAACCACCCCGATTGGGCCATCCGCTTCTCCGCCACCACGGCACCCGAAGTACTCGCCCGGCTCACGACGAAGCTCATCAACACCACCGCACTCGGCTGCGATCGACTCCGTGGACGAGCGCCGGCGGCCCCTCTCAGCCCCCTGCCGCCTCCGGCCGGATGTCCGCAGCCAGGAGCTCGCCATCGCTGACCCTGCGGAGACCTTCCTCTGAGGTCAGCACGGCACCGCTCGTTCGAGGGCGACCTCGGTGAACCGAAATCGAAACAGCTCGATCGTCCCCAGCGACCGTGTGCCTGAGAACGGACGATCGACCTTTCGCGTACCGTCGAAGTGCCGGCGCCGACCGCCACCCGCATCGTGACGTGGACGGGGGGCTGCGCGGCCGCGCCATACGCACCGAGGAGCCCCACATTGAACCGTGACACCCCGTCCACCGCAGATGGCGGCGACGCCTTCTGGCAGGAACGCCGGGTGTGCTTCCTCACGACTCACCGCCCCGATGGCACCCCACACCTCGTGCCCGTCGGCGTCACGTACGACCCCGAAGCCCGGATCGCCCGCGTCATCAGCGACGGTGCCAGCAGGAAAGTGCGCAACATCCGCGCCGCCGGCGCCTCGGCCCGAGCTGCCGTGAGCCAAGCCGACGGCCGACGCTGGTGCACCCTGGAGGGCACGGCAGTGATCAAGGACGACCCCGAATCCGTGGCGGAGGCCGAGCGCCGCTACACCGAGCGCTACAAGCCGCCGCGGGTCAACCCGAACCGCGTCGTCATCGAGATCACCGTCACGCGCGCCATGGGCACCGCCAAACCCACTGGTTGGTGACAGCAGTCGTGGTCCGAGGGCACGTAGCTGCAACGGCTGGTCCGCGGCCGGCCCGGTGATTCTCCTCGCGGCTCACTCCCGTCGTCCCCTACCCGTACGTCACACGGCGCCGCCGAGAGAACCAAGCCGCTCGTACCCAGGCGACCCGTTGGCGTTTCACGCCGCCGCGTAGCTCGCGCGGAACAGGTCCTGTGCTCGCTCGAGGTCTCGCTCGGAGCGCAGCTGTATCTCCAAGTCACCCGTGCCGTGGTGACCGAGCCCCTTCACGTCCCGGGTGAAGCCGGGGACGAGGTCGACCGTGATCGGGTCGACCTTGAGGTAGACGAGGAGCTTGGTCTTCTGCGGCGGGCAGACGCACGC
Source organism: Streptomyces venezuelae (assembly GCF_008642375.1). Classification (NCBI taxonomy): domain Bacteria; kingdom Bacillati; phylum Actinomycetota; class Actinomycetes; order Kitasatosporales; family Streptomycetaceae; genus Streptomyces; species Streptomyces venezuelae. Next base: position 1,401,048 of record NZ_CP029194.1, read on the forward strand.
AAAGTTCCGCAGGCGCTGATAGGCGCGGTACTGCTTGCGCTGGACTCGGGTGATGCCGTCACCGAGGCCGAGCAGAACCTCGTCGGCCGCGGCCGCCAGCGCATCAAGTTGACCGTTGCGGGGCGACTGCGCAGCAGCACCTCGACGCACGCGTTTCGATGCAGACGTTCGAGCCGAAACGGAGGCCACGGTCTCCAGACCGATGAGGTCCTTCCCGAAGAAGCGGTAACGAACCAGATCGATGCTCCGCCGGTGCTCGCGCACCGCATGCACGTCATAGCGGGTGAAGCCGCCGGCCACGCATACCAGCCTGGGCTCGCTCCAGAGGACCTGCGCGGCGGCCGACGCCCCGAGGCGGTCGCGGACCAAACGCCTGAACTCCTCTTTGTGGTCCACGAGCCAAGCCAGATAGAAGAGCCCTTGGTTGATCACACCGGGGTCAGTCCCGCGCTTGTACTCCACGACCACCGGGGAGCCGTTCTCATCGAGCCCGACCGAATCGATCCGGCCTCCGTGGACCGGCCCGGTGCTGTACTCGCTCGCCAGGAAGCGAACCCCCAGCATCGTCTCCATGTGCGTCTCGACGAGGTGCTGTACATCCGACTCGGCCTCGGCAAGTCGCGGCATGACCTCAGTCATGCCGCTCTGCGTCGCGTAGAACAGTTTCAGGCCCGACACCTCCCCTTCTCGACCAGGAGATCAGTAACGCCCGTGGAAAGCAGAATTGTTTCCGCGAGGGACTCCGATCCTGTGAAGGAGACGTGAGGATGCGCAGACACAAGTCAGGGCCTCTGTGTTGGGCACGCCCGGTGTCGATGCTCCCGCAGAGGAAGGCCGACGCCGTTCACTCGTACTCGCCGACTGCAGTGCGCGGTTCCGCCTCCGCGGCACGGATCACCGCTGCGCTCCGGTCACCAGGCGCCGGATGACGATCCCGTTGGATACGAGCCGCTCGGGCAGATCCGCCAGTGCGGGAATCTGCTCGATGTGATGGACCCCGAGACGTACGGTCTCCTGGTGAACAACCGAGGATGGTCAGCGTCGCGCTGGGAGCACTGGGCGGCGGACACCCTCGTACGCCAGCTCCTGCCCTGAGCCCTCCCGGACGGCGCTCCCGATCCTCGACGCCACCGCGTCTTTACGCAACAGAAGGCGCTTGGCACGGGAGTCAGCGCCCGAACGGCAAGGACCGGGCGTTGCTCTGGAGGCGCGAGGCACGACGAGCGAAACCCCTCCCCCCGCGCGCTCGTCGTACCCCGCGGTGCGCGCCCGGTCCTGCCGTCCCGTAGCCGTGCACGGGATTCATCTCCGACAAGTCCGCACACGGGGAGTTCGTTCGCTGGGGCTCCCGAGGCCCATTCAGCAGGTTGGTGACGGTCCGGCATTCCGGCCAGGCGAGAGTCTGCCTCCGGCAAACGCAGCTGGCAGCGGGCTCCGACGCCTAGGCCCGGTGCGGCTTTGGGTCCTACCCTGCGCTGGCCGGAGGGCGGGCCCGGCTCCTGCACGTCAGGTCCGCCAACGCGACGGACAGGAGCCGGGGGTTCATGGGGCGGGGCCGTCGGCGTAGGTATGCCGGCAGCCCCGCTGATTGCCTCAGGCCGTGGCGGGAACGCTCGCGGCCGTGTGCCGGTCGGTGAGGGCGGCGAGGTAGCGCTCGGCGTCGAGCGCGGCCTGGCAGCCTGATCCGGCTGCAGTGATGGCTTGGCGGTAGGTGTGGTCGACGACGTCACCGGCGGCGAAGACGCCGGTGAGGTTCGTGCGTGTGGAGGGCGAGGCGACCTTGATGTAGCCCTCGTCGTCCAAGTCGACCTGCCCGGTGAACAGCTCGGTGCGCGGGTCGTGTCCGATGGCGATGAACAGGCCAGTGACGTCGAGGTCGCGGGTCTTGCCGGTGAAGGCGTCGCGCAGCACGACCCCGGCGAGCATGCCGTTCTCGGACTTGATCTCGGCGATCTCGCTGTCGAAGGCGAAGGAGATCTTGTCGTCCGCGAAGGCCCGGTTCTGCATGGCCTTGGAGGCGCGCAGGGTCGAGCGGCGGTGGACGACGGTGACCGAGCGGGCGAAGCGGGTGAGGAAGGTGGCTTCCTCCATGGCGGTGTCTCCGCCGCCGACCACGACGATGTCGCGGTCGCGGAAGAAGAAGCCGTCGCAGGTGGCGCACCAGGAGACGCCGCGGCCCGAGAGCTCGTCCTCGTTGGGGAGGCCGAGCTTGCGGTAGCCGGAGCCGGTCGCGATGATCACGGCCTTGGCGCGGTGGACGGTGCCTTCGGAGTCGGTGACTTCCTTGATGTCTCCAGCGAGGTCGACGGAGATGACGTCGTCGTCGACCATCTCCGCGCCGAAGCGCTCGGCCTGGGCCCGCATGTTGTCCATGAGATCGGGGCCGTCGATGCCGGTGGGGAAGCCGGGGAAGTTCTCGACCTCGGTCGTGGTGGTGAGGGACCCGCCGACGAAGATCGAGCTGCCGAAGAGCAGGGGCTTGAGCTGGGCGCGGGCGGTGTAGAGGGCGGCGGTGTATCCGGCGGGGCCGGAGCCTATGACGATGACCTCACGGACCTCGTCGGTGATGGGCTCGGTCACTGAGGTCACGCCTCCTGCTTCGCGTCGATCTCGGCGATGAGGCCCTCGATGAGGCCCTTGATCTCGTCGCGGATGGGGCGGACGGCCTCGACGCCCTGGCCGGCCGGGTCCTCCAGGGCCCAGTCGAGGTACTTCTTGCCGGGGAAGATCGGGCAGGCGTCGCCGCAGCCCATGGTGATGACGTAGTCCGACGCCTGGACGGCCTCGGTGGTCAGGACCTTCGGCTTCTGGTCGGAGATGTCGACGCCGACCTCGGCCATGGCCTCAACCGCGGCCGGGTTGACCTGGTCGCCCGGGATCGAGCCGGCGGAGCGGACCTCGATGCGGTCGCCGGCGAGGTGGTTGAGGAACCCGGCGGCCATCTGGGAGCGGCCGGCGTTGTGGACGCAGACGAAGAGCACGGAGGCGAGCGGAGCGGTCATCGGTTCTTCCTTAGGCAGGGATGGAGCGTGGTGCGGGGGACGGAAAGCTTCAGGTGCCGGCCAGGGTGTCCAGCAGGGTGGTGATCCGGGTGTCGATGGCGTCGCGGATGGAGCGCACGACCGCGATCGGGGCACCGTCGGGGTCCGGGACGGGCCAGTCCAGGTAGCGGTGGCCGGGCACCACGGGGCAGGCGTCGCCGCAGCCCATGGTGATCACGATGTCGGCGGCCTGGACGACCTCGTCGGTCAGCGGCTTGGGGTAGACCTCGTCGAGTGGGACGCCGGCCTCGGTGAGGGCCTGGAGCACGTGGGGGTCGACGGCGCCCGAAGGATGGGTGCCGGCGGAGGAGACGATGACGTCGTCCCCGGCCCGGTGGGCCAGCAGGGCTGCCGCCATCTGCGATCGCCCGGCGTTCTGGCTGCACACGAAAAGCACCCGCGTCCGGTCGCTGGTTGCGCTCTCGACGTGCGCCAGCGCGTCCAGACGCTCCGCGGCGAATCGCTCCGCCAGCACCACGAGGTGGGTATGGACGTGCGCATGTGCGGCGAGCTGCTCGTAGGAGTCGGCGATCAGCCGCTGTACCGTCTCCACCGAGCACCGGCCCTGATGGCGCACGGCGAGGCGGGCGACACCGGCCGCGAGACGTTCGTCGGGAAGGACCGGGTACGAGGACTCGGCCATGGTTGGGAACCCCCTGGGTTCAAAAGAGGTCAGCTCAGGCTGGTATCAGCTCCGGGTGATGTGACAGTATCAGCACATGATGACGTCAGTCGATACTGATCTGATCCGGGTTCTGGGTGATCCCCTGCGCCTCCAGATCGTGACCCTGCTCGCCCGCGAGACGCTCTGCACCACCCACCTCGTGGAGGAGACCGGTGCCAAGCAGACCAACCTCTCCAACCATCTGAGAGTGCTGCGCGAGGCGGGAGTCGTGGAGACCGAGCCGTGCGGCAGGTTCACTTACTACCGGCTCAAGCCGGACGTCATCGAGCAGCTCGCCGGGCAGTTCGCCGCCCTCGCGCAGACCGCGCGCCTGACTGCCGAGGCGAACTTCAAGCGCTCCTGCCCCTGACCCTGCCCCCCGTGCCTCACCTGCCCGAGGAGACCCAGCCCGTGACCGCCACCGAGCCCGCTGCGAGCGACTCCATAGCCACCGACACGTCGCCGCAGCCCGCGCCCGGCGCCACCCCGCCCCGCACCCCGCTCGCCGCCCGGGCGGCCGCCGAGCTCGTCGGCACCGCTGCCCTGGTGGCGATCGTCGTCGGTTCCGGCATTCAGGCCACCGAGCTCACCGACGACGTGGCGCTGCAGCTCCTCGCCAACTCCACCGCCACCGTCTTCGGGCTCGGCGTGCTGATCGCCCTGCTCGGGCCGGTGTCGGGGGCGCACTTCAACCCGGCCGTCACCCTGGCCGAGTGGTGGACCGCTCGCCGCGGCGGTGCGGGCGTGAACGCCCGCGAGCTCGCCGTCTACGTCCCCTCCCAGATTGCCGGCGCGATCCTCGGCGCGATCCTGGCGGATGCGATGTTCGGCCAGCAGCTGGTGAAGTGGTCCACGCACGACCGCTCGGCCGGCAACCTCCTCCTCGGCGAGGTCGTCGCGACGGCCGGCCTGATCCTGCTGATCTTCGGCCTTGCCCGTACCGACCGGCTCCGCTTCGCACCCGTCGCGGTCGCCTCGTACATCGGCGCCGCCTACTGGTTCACCTCTTCCACCTCGTTCGCGAACCCGGCGGTGACCATCGGCCGCGCCTTCACCGACACCTTCGCAGGCATCGCGCCCGCCTCCGTCCCCGCGTTCGTCGGCATGCAGATCATCGGAGCGGTCGTGGGGCTGGCCCTGGTCGCGGTCATCTTCATGCGCGGCAAGGCGGCCGGCGGGACGACCAGCGAATGACGCAGGTCGTGGACGTGGTGGTGATCGGCGGCGGCCAAGCTGGACTCGCCGCCGGCTACCACTTGCGCCGCCTCGGCCTCGACTTCGTCATCCTCGACGCCCAGGCCGAGCCGGGCGGAGCCTGGCAGCACACCTGGGACTCCCTCCACCTCTTCTCCCCGGCCGCGTACTCCTCCCTGCCGGGCCGGCTCATGCCGCCGCAGCCCGGCGAGACGTACCCGGACGCGGCCCACGTCGTCTCGTACCTCACCGACTACGAGCAGCGGTACGAACTCCCCGTCGCCCGATCGGTCAGGGTCGAAGCGGTCCACCGTGACGGCGAGTTCCTGCGTGTGGAGGCGGGCGCAGCCACCTGGCTCGCCCGTACGGTGATCAGCGCGACCGGCTCCTGGTGGCGGCCGTTCATCCCCGCGATCCCGGGCCGTACGGAGTTCAAGGGCGCCCAGCTCCACACCGTGGAGTACCGGCGCCCCTCCGACCTCGCCGGGCAGAAGGTGGTGGTCGTCGGGGGCGGAAACTCCGGCGCCCAGATCGCCGCGGACCTCGCGTACGACACTGACCTCACCTGGGTGACCCTCCGCGAACCGCGCTACCTCGCCGACGACATCGACGGCCGCGCCCTCTTCGACCACGCCACCGCCCGACGCCGCGCCCTCGACGAAGGCCGCACGGACACCGGCGGCGTCGCCTCGCTGGGCGACATCGTCGCCGTCCCGCCCGTCCGCGAAGCACGCGACGCCGGACTCCTCAAAGCCCAGCCGATGTTCGCCCGGCTGACGGCGACCGGCGTGGAGTGGGCCGACGGCATGGGCGCCGACGCCGACGTGATTATCTGGTGCACCGGCTTCCGTCCAGCCCTCTCCCACCTGGCACCGCTCGGCCTCCGTGGCCCGCGCGGCCACATCCCGACTGCAGGGACCCAGGCTCTCGGCGAGCCACGCCTGCACCTCCTCGGCTACGGCGACTGGACCGGCCCCGCCTCAGCCACCCTCATCGGCGTCGGCCGCCCCGCGCGTAACGCGGCCCGTGAGATCGCGGGGCTGCTGCGGGCTTGACCTTCAAGTCGACTTGAAGGTTTACGTTCGAGGTATGAGCACTCTGCGGATCTCCCAGCTGGCCGAACGTTCCGGCGTTCGCCCGTCCACGCTGCGGTTCTACGAGTCGGCCGGGCTGTTGCCGGCCGAGCGCACCGCGGCCGGCTACCGCGTCTACGACGAGGGGTCGGTGGAGCGTCTGGCCTTCATCTCCTCCGCCAAGTTGCTGGGGCTCGCACTGGAGGACATCCGCGACCTCCTCGACGTGCGGGACGAAGGGGTGTGCGCGGCGGTGCGGGCCCGGATGGTGCCGATGGTCGCCGACCGTATCGCGGACGCGGACCGGCGGGCCGCGGAACTGGCGGCGTTCTCCGCCCACCTGGCCGGGGTGCACGAGCAGCTGGCCGGTCCGGCTCCCGCGGGCGCCTGCGGCCCGGACTGCGGCTGCACCAGCGAAAGCGACGCACCGGGCCCCGTCCTGATCGAACTGTCACCCACACGTCCACCAGCCCCGGACTCCGTACCCGCTGAGGCCGGGGAGCTATGGCGCGAGACACCGGTCGCCTGCACCCTGAACGGCGATGAGCTGGGCGAGCGCACCGCGCAGTGGCAGAACCTCGTCGCCCGGTCCACCACACGCGAAGAAGTCCCGGACGGGATACGCCTGACCTTCCCCGGTACCCCTGAATTGGCCGCCGAGGTCGCTTCGCTGGCCGCGGCCGAACAGGGATGCTGCGCCTTCTTCGACTTCACCCTGCACCTGGCCCCCTCCTCGCTGGAGCTGACCGTGCGCGCCCCCGAGGCCGCCGGATCCCTGCTGACCGACCTCTTCGGAGCCGCCTCGTGACCACCCCCTCCCCTACTGGGAAGCCGTCCTCCGGCAAGTCCGTGCTGGGCGCCGGCCTGCTCGCTGTGGCTGCCTGCGCAGTGTGCTGTGCGGGACCCCTGCTGGCCGTGCTGGGCAGCCTCGGTGTCGCGTCCGCCATCGGCGCGATCTGGGCACCGGCGCTGGCCGTCCTCGCGGTCGCCGCCGTCGTGGCGGCCGCGTGGGTGCACCAGCGCAGGAAGCGGACGTCCGCCTGCCAGACCGGGCCTGCCACCGTCGATGTGGGCATGCCCACCCGCATCCCGCCCGGCACCGGCTCCGACCGCTTGCCACAATGAACCACGCCCACCAGGGCGCAACCACGCAGGTCAGCACAGCCAGAGGGAACGGGTCGGAATGGTGTCGCAGGAACCGCGCGGTCTGGTCGAGCGGATGGAAGACCACCAGATCGCGATCTACCTCGCCGCCATGGCTCTCGGCGGCCTCCTCGGCTGGGCGGCGCCCGGCGCCGGCCCCGCCCTGGAGCACGCCATCAACCCCGTCCTTGGCGCGCTGCTGTTCGTCACCTTCCTCCAGGTCCCCGCCGCCGACCTGCTCCGTTCGCTGCACGACGGCCGGTTCCTGTCCGCCGCAATGGCCGTGAACTTCGTCGTCGTACCGCTCGTCGTGGCGGCCCTGTTCACCTTCCTGCCCGCCGACCAGGCGGTCCGGATCGGTGTGCTGCTGGTCCTGCTGTGCCCGTGCGTGGACTACGTGATCGTCTTCAGCGGCCTGGCCGGCGGGGACAGCCGCCGCCTGCTGGCCGCCACCCCGCTCCTGCTCGTCGCACAGATGCTGCTCCTGCCCGGCTTCCTCTACCTCTTCATGGGCCCGGAACTCGGCGACATCGTCGAGGCGGGCCCCTTCCTCGAAGCCTTCCTCTTCCTGATCGTCATCCCGCTCGCCCTGGCCTGGGGCCTGCAGGCGTGGGCCGCGCACCGCCCGGCCGGCCGGAAGGTCTCCGAAGCGGCGACCACCACGATGGTGCCGCTGATGGCCGTCACGCTGATCACGGTCGTCGCCTCCCAGGTCCCCAAGCTGGACGGCCGTCTCGGCGACGTGGCAGCCGTCGTCCCCGTCTACGCCGTCTTCCTGATCGTCATGGCCTTCGCCGGGCGCCTGGTGGCCCGGGCCTTCCGGCTCGACGTCCCCGCTTCTCGGGCCGTCGTCTTCACCGGCGCGACACGTAATTCCCTCGTTGTCCTGCCCCTCGCCCTGGCCCTGCCCGACGATCTGGCCGTGGCCGCGGTCGTCGTGGTCACCCAGACCCTCGTCGAGGTCATCGGCATGGTCGCCTACGTACGCCTCGTTCCCCGCCTCGTCCCGGACCGGGACGAGGCGCCGGTCAGGGCCGGGTGAGGATGGTGCAGATCTCGCCCTCGGAACACGAGTCGGGATCGGTCACCGCGGCCCGCCGGGCCAGCTCCTGAAGCTCCGTCCGGGCCTCGCGCAGTTCGGCCATGCGCCGGTCGATCTCCGCCAGATGCTGGTCGATGAGTGCACTGACCCGGGCGCACGGCGCCTGCCCGCTGTCCCGCAGGGTGAGTACGGAGCGGATCTCGGCGAGGGTCAGCCCGGCCGCCTGGGCATCGCGGATGAAACCGAGCCGGGCGAGCATCTGCTGCGGATAGTCGCGGTAACCGCCGGAGGTACGGGGAGGCGCAGGCAACAGCCCGGCCTGCTCGTAGAACCTGATCGTCTTGGTGGTCAGCCCGCCCGCCACCGCCAGCTCGCCGATACGCATACGTCCACGCTAACGCCTTGACCTTCCAGCGCACTGGAAGGTCTACGGTCGGAGCGACAGGCCAGGGACCAGGAGGACTGCGGACATGCGCATCACGATTCTCACGGTGCCGGACTGCCCGAACGCACCGGTCGTACGCGAGCGGATCACGGGCGCGCTCGACGGCAGGAGCGCCGAGGTGGAGCTCGTCGACGTACGCGAGGAGGCCGAGGCCGCCCGCTGGGGCATGACCGGCTCGCCGACGGTACTCCTCGACGGCGTCGACCCGTTCGCCGTACCCGGCGCGCCGACGAGCGTGTCCTGCCGTCTCTACCGCGATGCCGACGGGCGCGCGGACGGGGCACCCAGCGTCCAGGCCCTGCGCCAGGCTCTGTCCGGCACGGCTCCCGCCCCAGCCACTGAGGGACTGGAGTGCTGCGAGGCGGACCTGCTGGATCCGATCGGCCGGGCCGGCCGCGGCCGACGCGCCCCGGCCGAACGCGGACTGCGCGCCGTCCACCAGGCGGTACTACGGCACTTCGCCACCCACGGCACAGCACCGCGGCCGGCCACGGTGGAATCCGAAGCCGCCCTCGCGGGCCGTACTGCCGCCGACGTACTGGCGGAGTTGGACCGCGAGGACTTCCTGGCCCTCGACGAGGAGGGGCGGATCCGGGCGGCCTACCCGTTCTCGGCTGCAGAGACCCCCCACCGGGTCCGGATGGCGAGCGGAGTGGAGGCGTGGTCGATGTGCGCCGTCGACGCCTTGGGCATCAGTGCCATGCTCGACGGCCAGGACGTACGGATCTCCTCCTCCGACCCGGTCAGCGGCGAGCCGGTGACCGTCACATTCACCGACGGCAACCCACGGTGGGAGCCTGCGGATGCGGTCGTGTTCATCGGCCGCCGCGAAGGCAGCGGACCTGCTGCCACGGTGTGCTGTGACGCGCTGAACTTCTTCACCGGCCGCGCCACGGCCGGGCGATGGCAGCGCGAGAACCCCGAGGTCAGCGGTCAGATCGTCAGCCAGGGCCGCGCTGCGCAGATCGGGCAGCAGACCTTCGGCCCGCTTCTCCAGGACGACTGACACACGGCGGCATGCGGTGAGAGACCGCCCCGGAGTGGGCATCATCGAAGCCTGGGCGACGAGAGCGGGCAGGCCATGACGAACGAGGGCCCCATGGACCGGCAGGCCGTGCACGACGACTACGAGTGCGCCCGCCGAACCTTTCACGGGCTCCTCGACACGGCCTCGAAGGACGACCTGGCCCGGCCCACGCGGCACCAAGTGGACCAACGAGCAGCTGCTGTGGCACATGCTCTTCGGCTACTACGTCGTCCGGGCGCTGCTGATCCTGGTCCGCGTCTTCGGCCGGCTCCCGCGCTGGGCGAGCAAGGTGTTCGCGTGGGTGCTGGACGCTGCCACCGTGCCGTTCGACCTGATCAACTACCTAGGTCCGTGCGGGGCGGTGAAGGTGTACGGGCCGCGCCGCATGGCTGCCTCGTTCGACCGGGTCACCGGCTTCCTGGAGCGCCGGCTGGCCGAGGAATCCGAAGCCGGCCTGGCTCGCGGCATGCACTACCCCGTCCGCTGGGACCCCTTCTTCCAGGACTTCATGACCCTCGCGGACATCTACCGCTACCCGACCCAGCACTTCGACTCCCACCACCGCCAACTCACCCTCGGCAGCGGGAACGCGTTCAGCTGACCGCCGGGCTGCGGCGCTCCAACAGGACCACGTCGCGCCAGGTTCCGTGGTGGCGGCCGATCCGCTCGCGGGTCCCGATGACTCGGAAGCCGACCCGTTGGTGGACGGCGAGGCTGGCGGCGTTCTCGGGGAAGACGCCGGACTGGATGGTCCAGATGCCGGCCGCCTCGGTGGACTCGACGAGGGCGGCGAGTAGCGCGGAGGCGACGCCCCGGCCGCGGGCGTCGGGGTGCACGTACACCGAGTGCTCGACCACGCCCGCGTACGCGCACCGGTCCGAGACCTTGGCGGCCGCCACCCAGCCCAGCACGCGGCCGGTCTGATCGAGGGCGGCGAAGCGGTGCTCGGGCAGCTTCGCCGCGTCGAACTGTTCCCAAGCCGGGGCGGTGGTCTCGAACGTGGCGTTGCCCTCGTCGATCCCGGCCTGGTAGATCGCGACGACCTCGTCGGCGTGGTCGGCGGTCAGGGGCACGACGACGGTCGCAACGGTCACGCGGCAGCCGCCTTGGTCAGCAGCGCACCCATCGCCGCGAGGACTGCGGGCTCGACGCGGTAGTAGACCCAGGTCCCGCGCCGCTCGGAGGAGAGCAGCCCGGCCTCTTTCAGCTTCTTCAGGTGGTGGGAGACGGTCGGCTGGGAAACGCCGACGTCCGAGATGTCGCAGACGCACGCCTCGCCGCCCTCGTGCGAGGCGACCGCCGAGAACAGCCGCAGGCGGACCGGGTCGCCAAGCGCCTTGAACATGACCGCGGTCCGCTCCGCCTCCTCGGCCGTCAGCGGCCGCTCCGTGAGCGGCGGGCAGCACGGCTCCACGGCGGGCTGAAGCAGCGGCAGCGCCTTCACATTCGACATACGTCTATGTTGACACATATCGAAGCAAGAACCCAGGGGTCACGGCCGACACAGGGTCCGGGCCAGTCGGCCGGCCGCCCGCCGGGCGTCGCGGCCGACGCCGCGCAGGGACGCGGACGACAAGCTCCGCTGCCACTCCAGCCCCACGTACGCCAGGCAGGGATGGGCGAGAGAGGCGCCGTCCCGGTGCCGGGGTCGACCGGCCGCATCGAGGGCGCCGAGCGGGGCGAGGTAGCCGAGGTCCGGGAGGTAGCCGGTCGCCAGGATGATCGCGTCGACGTCCTCCGCCGCTCCGCCGGCCCACGTGACCGAGGGGCCGTCCACGCGCGTGAACACCGGGCGCCGATCCGGCAGGCCGGCGGCGAGCGCGGCGCGATAGCGGCCGTCGTCGATGACCGCCATCGACGCCGGACGCTGCTGGAAGCGCGCCAACGGCGCCGCGTCCAGGCCGGTGGCGGTGAGCCAGAAGTGCAGGTCCCGCCCGAACAGCCGCTGCGGGAACCATCGCACCGGAGCCCGCGACGCCAGACTCACCCGCGCCACCTCCGCGAGCTCGGCCGCGACCTGCACCGCCGAGTTCCCCGCTCCGACCACCACGACCCGCTGCCCTGCGAACGGGCCCGGGGCCCGGTACTGCGAGACGTGCAGCACCGTGCCGATGAAGGTCTCCAGCCCGGGCAGAGCGGGACGGTTCGGCCGACCGAAGCCACCCGTGGCCGCGACCACCGCACGGGCATCCAGCGTCCGGCCGCCGGCCAGGTCGAGCTCGAAGCCCTCCCCGACCGCCCGCACAGAGGTGACGCGGCGCCCGGTGCGGATGTCGGCGTCCAGACGCTCCGCGTACCGGCCCAGGTAGGCGACCACCTCGTCCCGGTGTGGGTAGCGGTCCGGGTCGCCGCCGAACGTCAGGCCCGGCAGCGAGCTGTACCGGGCAGGCGAGAACAGGGTGAGGCTGTCGTAGTACCGCGGCCACGACCCCGCCGTCCGCTCGGACGCCTCCAGGACCACGGGCCGAAGCCCCTGAGCCAGCAGGCTGTGCGCGGCGGCCAGGCCCGACTGGCCGCCTCCGATGACCGCGACGTCGATGTGCTCCATGAACCATCACTCCGTATCGATGCGTGTCTATGTTGACGCTCATCGATACAGGTGTCATTCTGGAGACGCAAGGGATCGACGAGTGTCGAAGCAAGGGGAACCGTCATGAACGCCACCGCCATCGAGCAGCTGCCCGTCGTGGTCATCGGGGCCGGCCCGGCCGGTCTGGCCGCTGCCGCGCACCTCGTCGACCGGGGCCTGGAGCCGCTGGTCCTGGAGGCGGGAGTCAAGGCGGGTGCGGCGGTGCGCGAGTGGGCGCACGTCCGTCTGTTCTCCACGTGGGGCGAGGTCACCGACCCGGCGGCCGAGAAGCTCCTTGCGCCCACCGGCTGGGTGAAGCCGGACGAGAAGACGTACCCGACCGGCGGTGACTGGGCCGAGCGGTACCTGCAGCCGCTCGCCGACGTTCTCGGTGACAAGATCCGCCTCAGCGCCCTGGTCACCGGTGTCTCCCGCTCGGGCCGTGACCGGATCGTCGATGCCGACCGCGAGAGCCAGCCCTTCACCGTCTACGTCACCCACGCCGACGGCCGCGAGGAGCGGATCCTGGCCCGTGCCGTCATCGATGCCTCCGGCACCTGGTCCATCCCCAGCCCCGCCGGCGGCGACGGTCTCCCGGCCCTCGGCGAGCGCGCGGCCGCCGACCTGATCTCCTACCGCGTCCCTGACCTGAAGGACCCGGCCGCCCGCGCCCGTTACGCCGGGAAGCGCACGGCCGTGATCGGCTCCGGCGCCTCCGCCTTCACCGCCCTGGCCTTGCTCGCCGACCTGGCGAAGTCCGACGACGGCGTCGGCACACACGCCACCTGGATCCTGCGCCGTGGCATCTCCGGCTCCACCTTCGGCGGCGGCACCGCCGACCAGCTCCCTGCCCGCGGCGCCCTGGGCCTCGCCGCCAAGGCCGCAGTCGACGAGGGCCACGCGGACGCCGTGACCGGCTTCCGTACGGACGCGATCGAGCGTGACGGCGACAAGCTCGTCCTGGTGGCGGAGGACGGCCGACGCCTCGACTCGGTCGACGAGGTCATCGTCCTGACCGGCTTCCGCCCCGACCTGTCCTTCCTGGACGAGCTCCGTCTCGGCCTGGACGAGCGCCTCCAGGCGCCGGTGGAGCTCGCGCCTCTGATCGACCCGAACCAGCACTCCTGCGGCAGTGTCTACCCGCACGGCGTGAAGGAGCTGTCGCACCCGGAGGAGGGCCTCTACCTTGTCGGGATGAAGTCCTACGGTCGCGCGCCGACGTTCCTCGCTCTGACCGGCTACGAGCAGGTCCGCTCCGTCGTCGCCGCCATCGCCGGCGACCGCGAGTCCGCCGAGCGCGTCGAACTTGTCCTCCCGGAGACCGGGGTGTGCGGCGGCGCGGGCCTCTTCGACCAGCCCCAGCAGGACGCGGCGGCCGACGGCGGTGGCTGCTGCGCACCCGCCCCCGCCCTGATCCAGCTCGGCACCGCGGCCCCGGCACCCTCCTGCGGCTCGTGACCGAACTCAACACCCGTGCGAGCGGGGCCGCGACCGGAACGGGGGGCCGGTCGCGGCCCCGCGCCGTGCTGCCCGCCCTGTGCGCCACGCAGATCACCAGCTGGGGAATCGTCTACTACGCCTTCCCCGTCCTCAACCCCGAGATCACTGCCGCGACCGGCTGGTCGAGCACCGCCACCATGGCCGCTTTCTCCCTCGCCCTGGTCGTCTCCGGCATCACCGGAATCCGTGTCGGCCGCATCATCGACCACCGCGGGCCCCGCACCGTCATGACCGCCGGATCCGCCGCAGGCGCCATAAGCATGGTGGTCATCGCCCTGGCGCCGAACCTGCCGGTCTTCTTCGCGGGCTGGCTCCTGGCCGGGTTCGCCATGGCCGCGACGTTCTACCAGCCCGCGTTCGCCGCCCTCACCCGCTGGTTCGCCCCCGACCACGTCCGCGCCCTGACCATCGTCACCCTCGCCGGCGGCCTCGCCTCCACCGTCTTCGCACCCCTCACCGCCGCCCTCGCCGACCACTTCACCTGGCGCACCACCTACCTCGTCCTCGCCGCGATCCTCGCCACGGTGACGATCCCGGCCCACGCGCTCGCCCTGCGCGCATCCTGGCCGCCGGCGCCGCCCGCACCCGCCGACGTGACCTCGACACCGCAAGACGTCGTACGCAGCCGCCCGTTCCTGCTGCTCGGGCTGGCATTCATGCTCTCGTCGTTCGCGATGTTCGCGGTCGTCGTCTCCCTCGTCCCGCTCCTGATCGAGCGCGGCTATACCACCAGCCAGGCCGCGTGGGCCCTCGGCCTCGGTGGCGCCGGCCAGACCCTGGGCCGCACCCTCTACGCCACGCTCGCCCGCCGGACCGGCACCACCGCGCGAACCGTCGTCCTCATCCTTCTCGGCGCCCTGACCACCGGCGCCTTCGCGGTCGTCCCCGGCCCGTACGGTCTGCTGATCGTCGTGTCGGTCGTCGCGGGCGTGGTCCGCGGCAATCTCACCCTCCTCCAGGCCACCGCCGTCACCGACCGCTGGGGCACCACCCACTATGGTCGCCTCTCCGGCATCCTCAGCGCACCCGCCATGACCGCATCCGCCCTCGCCCCCTTCGCCGCCGCCCTCCTCGCCCCACGCGTCGGCGGCACACCCCAACTCTTCGCCCTGCTCGCCGTGCTCGGGGCCGCCGCAGCACTCATCGCTCTCGGCACCTCCACCCGCGAGCCGAACTAGAGGGCGCGGCTCGGGGCCGCGGTGACCTGCGGTCGGCGGTCCTGGCCGTCGAGGCACCCTGCTGTGCACCTACTTCTCCGCCGCACTGCTGGCCGGTCTCCTCATCAACGTCACGCTCGGTTGGTCCTGGGCGGACCCGCTCGCCGCCTTGGTGATCGCGGCCGTCGCGGCCAAGGAAGGTGCCGACGCCCGGGAGGGCAAGGGCTGGGCCTGCGGCACTGCCGACGACACCTGCTGCTCGACCGACACAACCAGCGCGTCCAGGTAACCGTGCGAGCGCGGCCGCCCCCGCCCCGTCCACGGGGGCCCCTGGGCCGGGCTCGGGATCCGAGCCGCGATCCCCGGCCTCCCCGCAAGCCTGCCCGTCCAGCGCCAAGCGTGCGGCATGGCGGCCCTCCAGAAGGAAGGACACGCTGCCACACCCAGCTCCGAACAGATCCAGATCCTGAGGACCCGAGCGAAGGCGAGTGACCATCACCACAGCTCAACATACCCCCCATGGGTATTAAATTGCCCTCGTTCACCTTGCATGGGCGTAGCCCTTGGGGGTATACCTGTCACAGATACCCCAGGGGGGTATCACTCGGGAAAGGCACCAGGAGGTCCCATGTCCGCGCACTCCACTATCTACAAGGTCGCCGGCGTCAACAGCGGTCACTGCAAGGCGATCGTCAGCGGCGCGCTCCGGGAGCTCGACGTCGTCGACACGGTGCAGGTCGAGATCTCCACCGGACTGATCACCATCAACAGCACCGCGGAGCTGGACGACAAGCTCATCGAAGACACCGTCGAGGACGCCGGTTACGACTACGTCGGCCGCGCCTGAGTCCCGCCTTCACCATCCACGAGGAGCAGAATTCATGAGCACCCCAACGACGGCCGGGACCGCTCAGGTCGAGCTCGCCATCGGCGGCATGACCTGCGCCTCGTGCGCGGCCCGAATCGAGAAGAAGCTCAACCGCATGGACGGGGTCGAGGCCACCGTCAACTACGCCACCGAGAAGGCGAAGGTGACCTTCGACGCCGACATCGACGTCGCCGACCTGATCGCCACCGTCGAGGCCACCGGCTACACCGCCGCCGAGCCCGCGCCCCCGAGGAGCGAGACGCCCGGCGGCCCCGAGGGGCCCTCCGACGAGGAGAAGGCCGACGAGGAGCTGCGGCCCCTCAAGCAGCGGCTGATCACCGCCGTCGCCCTCGCCGTGCCGGTCATCGCGATGGCGATGATCCCGGCGCTGCAGATCGAGTACTGGCAGTGGCTGAGCCTCACGCTCGCCGCGCCGGTCGTCGTCTACGCCGCCTGGCCCTTCCACAAGGCCGCCTGGACCAACGCCAAGCACGGCGCGGCCACCATGGACACCCTGATCTCGGTCGGCACGATCGCCGCGTTCCTCTGGTCTCTGTGGGCGCTGTTCTTCGGGACCGCCGGTACGCCGGGGATGACGCACCCCTTCGAGTTCACGATCGCCCGCTCCGACGGCGCCGGGAACATCTACCTGGAGGCCGCCGCCGGCGTCACCGCCTTCATCCTGGCCGGCCGGTACTTCGAGGCCCGCTCGAAGCGCAAGGCGGGCGCCGCGCTCAAGGCGCTGATGCAGCTGGGCGCCAAGGAGGTCACCGTCCTGCGGGGCGGCCAGGAGGTCACCGTGCCGACCGCCGACCTCCAGGTCGGGGACCGTTTCCTGGTCCGCCCGGGCGAGAAGATCGCCACCGACGGCACCGTCGTCGAGGGTTCGTCCGCCGTGGACGCCTCCATGCTCACCGGCGAGTCCGTGCCGGTCGAGGTCTCCGTCGGCGACTCCGTCACCGGCGCCACCCTGAACGCCGGCGGCCGGCTCGTCGTCGAGGCGACCCGCGTCGGCTCCGACACGCAGCTCGCCCGGATGGCCAAGCTGGTCGAGGACGCGCAGAACGGCAAGGCCGCCGCCCAGCGCCTCGCCGACAAGATCTCGGCCGTCTTCGTACCCGTAGTCATCGCGCTCGCGCTCGGCACCCTCGGCTTCTGGCTCGGCACCGGCTCCGGACTGACCGCCGCTTTCACCGCGGCCGTCGCCGTCCTGATCATCGCCTGCCCCTGCGCCCTGGGCCTGGCGACCCCGACCGCCCTCATGGTCGGCACCGGCCGCGGCGCGCAGCTCGGCATCCTGATCAAGGGCCCCGAGGTCCTGGAGACCACCCGCAAGGTCGACACGATCGTCCTCGACAAGACCGGCACCGTCACCACCGGCCGCATGACCCTCATCAAGGTCCACACCGCCGAAGGCGTGGACGAGACCGACGTCCTGCGGCTCGCCGGCGCCCTGGAGCACTCCTCCGAGCACCCGATCGCCCAGGCCGTCGCCACCGGCGCCGCCGCCAAGGTCGGCACGCTCCCCACCCCCGAGGACTTCGCCAACATCCCCGGACTCGGCGTCCAGGGCATCGTCGACGGCCACGCCGTCCTCGTCGGCCGCGAGAAGCTCCTCGACGAGTGGGCCATGGCCCTCCCGGCGGACCTCAAGACCGCCAAGGACACCGCGGAGAAGGCCGGCAAGACCGCGATCGCCGTGGCCTGGGACGGCGAGGCCCGCGCGGTCCTCGAAGTCGCCGACGCCATCAAGGAGACCAGCCCCGAGGCCATCCGGCGGCTGCGCGCCCTCGGCCTCACCCCGATCCTGCTCACCGGCGACAACAAGGCGGTCGCCGAGTCCGTCGCCGCCGAGGTCGGCATCGACGAGGTCATCGCGGAGGTCATGCCGCAGGACAAGGTCGACGTCGTCAAGAAGCTGCAGGCGGAGGGCCGTTCGGTCGCCATGGTCGGCGACGGCGTCAACGACGCCGCCGCGCTCGCCCAGGCCGACCTGGGCCTGGCGATGGGCACCGGCACGGACGCCGCCATCGAGGCCGGCGACCTGACGCTCGTGCGGGGGGACCTGCGGGCCGCGGCCGACGCGATCCGGCTCTCCCGCAAGACGCTCGGCACGATCCGCTCGAACCTGTTCTGGGCCTTCGCCTACAACGTGGCCGCCCTGCCGCTCGCCGCGGCCGGACTGCTCAACCCGATGATCGCGGGGGCCGCGATGGCCTTCTCCTCGGTCTTCGTCGTCGGCAACAGCCTGCGCCTGCGCGGCTTCCAGGCCGCCGACAAGTAGTCCAGCAGTCAAAGAGGGGCGGACCCTACGGGGTCCGCCCCTCTTCCTTGCACCACCGGTCGCTCCCCCCTTATGCGCCATGCAGTCTCACTGGCCACACGACTGTCACGATCTTGGGTACGTCATTCCGAGGATCTCGGATCGTGATCAGGTGCCCGTCATGACCTGCTCAGGCCAGCTGCCGTCAGAGTTCCACGGTGGGTTTCACCACAGATGGCGCCATGCGTCGGTTGATAGTGTCCCGCGCGGAGGTCGAACGTGAACGCGAGTAGAGACGTACGCACAGGCGGTGTCCTGGGGCACCTCCTGCTCGCCGGAGTGCTCGTCTTCGCCGCGCTCGTCATGCACACCGTCTGCCATACAGAAGGTGTGCCGGTCCACAGCATGTCCGCCACCCCGCACGGCGCGGGACACCCCCACGACGAACCCACGAGTGACGGCTCCGTGCAGCTGCCTACTCAGTACAGCCACCCGTCGACGGTCACCAGCCCGTCCAACAGCACGGACATGGCCTCACTGTGCGTCGGGGTGATCAGCGCCTCGGCGGCCGCTTCGCTGCTTCGGCCTGCGCTCACCCGTCACCCCGGCTGGTCACATTCGGGCGGCGCAGCGTTCGCTGACTGGCTTCGGCCTGCTCCATCGCCGCGAGTACTCAGCCTGGCCCGGTTGCCGGTCCTACGGGTATAGGCCGCCCGCGCTTCCGCCAGCGGCTCCCCATACGACCGACACACGAGGTAAATCACGCATGCCTGCCTTCACGAACCCGTTCCGCCGACCCCGTACCCGCGCACTCTCCGCCGTAGGCTCCGCCGCTGCGGGTGCGCTCCTCCTTGCCGCCTGTGGTGACGGGACCACCTCCGAAGGCGCTGCTGCCGGGAGTGACGGCGCCAAGCCGACCCCGGCCCTGCACAGTCACATTCACGGACTGGGGGTCGACCCGGAAGACGGCAAGCTGTACGTGGCCACCCACGAGGGAATCTTCACTCCGGATGACGCAGGAAGCCCGCAGTTGGTCGGGAACAACAAGGACGACTTCATGGGCTTCACCGTGGCCGGCGCCAAGACCTTCCTGGCCAGCGGCCACCCGGCCCCCGACAGCGACCAGCCGGCCGACCACGGGTTGATCAAGAGCACCGATGCCGGAAAGTCGTGGAAGAGTGCCTCGCTCAAGGGCGAGGCGGACTTCCACAGCCTGGACCACGCAAAGGGCGTCATCTACGGGTACGACAGCACACGCGGCCTGCTGCGCGTGAGCAAGGACGGCACGAGCTGGCAAAACCGTGCCCAGTTGCAGGCTCTTGATTTCGCGGTCAATCCAGCGGACCCGAGCCAGGTCGTCGCCACCACGGCGGAAGGCGTTGCACGCAGCACGGACGGAGGTGCAACCTTCGGCCCCGGTGAGGGGGCTGGCATGGAGTACTTGTCCTGGGGATCGCCGAGCGCGTTGTTCGGCGTCGACTTCACCGGCGCTCTGAGCATCAGTTCGGACGGTGGCGCCACCTGGAAGAAGGCGGCTACCGTGCCCGGAGGACAACCCCAGGCCCTGACCGCCGTCGATGAGCGGCACGTCCTCGCGGCTAGCCAGGACGGGATCTACGAGTCCCAGGACGCGGGGAGGACCTTCACCAAGCGCCTCTCTGTGGCAAGCGGCGATCACCACTGACACACGGCGATGCATCGGGCGGCCCGGCGGTCATCGGCGGGCCGAACCTGAACCCTGCTGAACGCCCCAATGACGGCCGGGGAAGCCCAGAACGGCTTTCAGCGGGTGAGATCAGCCAGGTTGTTGAGTGCGGTGTCGATCTCTGCTGGGGTGTTGATGACGGCGGTGCCGATGCGCGTGTAGTTCAAGGTGGACAGCCGCACGCGGGCGGCGGCGGCGTGGTCGACGACCTGCTGATGGGTGTATCCGGCCACGCTGAAACAGGTGATGCCCGCTGACAGGTCCGGGTCGGCAGGAGTGTGCACAGTGACCCCGCGGATGCGGCTCAGTCCTTGTTTCGCCCGGGTCGACAGCTGTGTGATGCGGGCGGCAACCCGAGCTCGGCCCAGCTGCTCATGCAGCGCCACTGCCACGGGCAGGGCGAAGGCATGCTCGAACGCCAGAAACCCGCCGGGCGACAGAGGCGCTGCTCCCCCGCCGCTGATGAAGCTCACGAACGTGGGCCGCAGCTGCTCGAGTACGTCCGGCGCCACCCAGACCAGCCCCGTCCCCCTTGGGCCGAAAAGCCATTTGTGCGTTCCTGCGACCACCACGTCCGCACCCAGGCCGGCGGCATCCTCGTCGACTGCCGCCAGCCCGTGCACGCCGTCGACGACCAGCAGGCATCGGTCGGCAGGACTGCGTCCTTCATTGGCCCGTCGCACCACCTCGGCCACCGCACGCACCGGCATCCGCAGCCCCGTACTGGACTGCACCCAGGTGATCCCCACGACTCTGGTATTCCGGCGGATCGCCTCGCCGACCGCCGCTGCGATGCCTTCCGCCGTCGCGGTGGCCGGATCCGCGAACCACGAGACCAGCCGCACCGTATTGCCGTGCCTTTCGGCGGCCAGTCGGGCGGCGGTGCGATGGGAGTTATGGTCGAGCTCCGTCAACAGGAACTCATGTCCCGGACGGGTCACGACGCCGTTGTAGACGACACCCAGCCCGATACTCGTGCTCGCCGTCATCGCGATGTCCTCGGCCCGGCCTCCCAGATAGGTCGCGAGCGACTGGCGAACACGGGGCCATCCAGTCGGACCGTCGGGCAACGCCAACCCCGTGGGTACCGACAGAGGATTGGCGTCGACCTGTGCACTCAGATGATCCACCGCATCACGTACGACCTTCGGATGCGAGGCCAGGTAGAACAACGCGAGGTTCGCCCATCCCGGCTCCAGACGAAACTGCGCCCGCAAGGCGTCCCAGTTCACGCCCCCATCGGGCGTAGTGACCGGCAGATCCTGTGGTGTGGGCACCCTTGCCACGCCGGAGCCGGGCACGAGGGCGACTGCCGCCACTCCCGCAGATCTCGCCAGCAGATCACGCCGATTCGTCATCGACATCCAGCACCCCTTCACACCGCGACCGGCGAAGCGGTGGCGGAACAGCTGTCGGTGCCCTTCTGGTGACGAGGCTACGCGAGGTGGCCGCGGGTGCCGACGAGTCCATCACCCAAACGGCCTCTGGCAGTGGAGCGATGTCAAGTCAGTCAGACATCCCTTCTTCCGGCGGGTGGTGTCCCAGACGGGGGTCATGGGCCCGCAGGATGGAGACCGACTCATCACCAGAGCCGCGACCGGGGTGCTCAACCGGCTGGAGAAGGCCGGCCGCGTCCGTCGCAGGAACGACGCCGTACGCAGGTCGCCATGGACAAGTCGGCGAAGGCGCACGTCCTCGAGATCTACCGCCCCTTCTACGAGCGCATCACCGCCTCTTCGCCGACTGCCCCCGACGGCATGGCTGGCACGGCTGGCATGACCGACGCCTACCGCCGCCCCTGGCGTCATCGCGCCATCGCGTGTAAACGCAATCCGATTCCCTTGGCCGGCCCCGCGTGTCCGGGGCAGGATTCTTCTCGCGGCTTGGGACCCAACGGCACGGGAAACAAGCTCCAACAGCTAGGACCGGGCGATGCCCTTGCCACGTAGGAAACGACGAGCGGTGCCTCCCCCCGCCCGCCCGACGTACCTACGCTGCTCGCCCGGTCCTACAGCCCGTCGAACTCGTACCGCGTACAGGGGGATCTTCGACTCCGACGTCGCCCGAGTCGTGTCCGGCGACCCCTCAGGGACGCCGGATCCTCGATCAGGCCCCGGACGGCGTTGCGGCCTGTCGACGCGCGGTCACCAGCCATGCCGTACTCCGAAGCGCCACCCGGCCCTCTGTTTCGTGGAGTCGCAGCACGTCTTGCAGCGCGCTCCGGGCCTGGGCCTGTACGTCGGCGTCCACCTGGTCGAGCAGATGGCGGCCGGGGCCGGAATCCAGGAGAAACGCCGCAGCGTCCTCGGCGTGCTCGCCCCAGTGCCCGTACGCCGTCACGTGCTCGATGCGGATGTCCGCGAAGCCGGCGGCGGAGAGAATCCCGGTGATGCGGTCGGGATCGGACAGCGAGAACATGCCCGCGCCCGG
The DNA here is from genome assembly GCF_008642375.1 of Streptomyces venezuelae. NCBI lineage: Bacteria > Bacillati > Actinomycetota > Actinomycetes > Kitasatosporales > Streptomycetaceae > Streptomyces > Streptomyces venezuelae. The sequence goes on from NZ_CP029194.1 coordinate 1,423,169, forward strand.
CGTGCCGAAATCTCCGACCGGGAGGATGCCGCGCAGTGACGTCATAGCCGTGATCCACTCGTTCCCCTCCGGCTCGGCCGGGCAGACGAACGCGAGGCGTCCGTGCGGCCGAAGCGCGCGACCGAGGTTGGCGAAAGCCGCGGCGGGGTCGGCGAAGAACATCACGCCGTACCGGCTGATGGCCGCGTCGAACGTATCCGGGGAAAGGGGGTGCACCTGCGCGTCGCCCTGTAGGAATTCGGCGTTGGCCACAGCCTCGTCGCGGGCGGTGGCCCGGGCGCGGTCGAGCATCGGCCCGGAGAGGTCCAGGCCCACAGCCCGCCCGGCCGGGGCAAGGCGGGCGGCGAGGCGGGTCGTCCGGCCGGCTCCGCAGCCGATGTCGAGTACCTGGGCGTTGTGGGCGAGGCCGGCGGCATCGAGCAGCAGCTTGTTGAAGCCGTCGTTCACGGCGTCCCAGCGGTCCTGATAGGCGGCCCAGTGGCTGCCTTCCGGGCCGTTCCACGCCTGCGCCTGCCCGGTGTTGACGATGTGTTCCATGCGGCACCTCACTAGTATGGGCGAGTGCCCAAACAGTATGGGCGAGCGCCCATACTGGCAATCCACTTCCGGAAAGAGGCGGTATGTCACCACGCGGTGTAGCGATTCCCGACATACGTGAGCGGCTGTTCGCGGCGGCGGAAAGAGTGGTGACCCGAGACGGGCCAGGGGCGCTCACGAGCAGGGCGGTCACGAACGAGGCCGGAGTCGCGAAGGGGGCCCTGCATGCCCATTTCGCGGGCCTGGACGAGTTCATCGGCGAGCTCGTCCTGGACCGCTTCGCGAGTACGGCACGCCAGGCCGACCAGCTGACGTCGCTGGTTGGCCAGGACACGGTGAAGGCCAACCTCGTCACAGTCACAGCCGCGCTTCTGGCTTCGGTGAATCCGGCCATGGTCACCCTCGCCATGACCCGCCCGGCAGCCGCACGGCACACGCGTCGGGGGCTGGAGGCAGGGGCGCCCGCCTTCTCGGCAATCCAGGACTCCATGGCCGGCTACCTCGACGCCGAGAGCCGGCTGGGCAGGATCCCGGCCGGTACCGACACCGCGACCACAGCTCTCGCCCTGGTCGGGACTGTGCACCACCTACTGATGACCAGCGGCCCGGACGGGCAACCCGAACCCCGACAAACCGTCGAGCGCCTGGTCACCCTCCTCATTGCCACCTAGCCCGTCGCCGCGCCCACACAGAACCCGGCATCGGCACGCTCGCGGGAGGTAGCGGTCACCTGTTGGGCAGCTACCGGCTGACACATGACACACTGCGGACCAATTATTTGACCCAACCAAAAGTTGGCGCCAAGCTCGCGGTGATGAGGTGACACGGTGGGCGTTCCCGCCCTGCTCGGCCCCAGCATCCGTGCTCCTCACCCACGCATCCACTGCTTCTGGAGCCGGGGCCTACGGGGAGGCGAGGCAAGATGTCGGAGAAGCGGAGCATGCCTGGTTGTGCTTCCATCGGCTCGTTCGTAGCCCTCGGAGACAGTTTCACGGAGGGGTTGGGCGATGAGACCTCTGATGGTGCGTGCGTGGGGTGGGCCGATCGACTCGCCGATCTGATGGCCCGCCGATCCTCAGTGCCATTCCGCTACGCCAATCTCGCCGTTCGGGGCCGAGTCATCGACGAGATCATCGAGGAGCAAGTGCCGCGGGTAGCGGAACTGGCCCCGGACCTGGTGAGTTTCTGCGCCGGCGGCAACGACATTTTACGGTTGGGGAGTTCCGTCGACCACATTGCGGACCGGTTCGAGGAGGCGATCACCGCGCTCAGCGCCAGCGCGAACACCGTGCTGGTCTTCACGGGGTTCGATCCGCGGGACACACCCGTACTACGCCGGCTGCGTGGACGGATCGCCACCTACACAGCTCACATCCACGCCATAGCGGATCGGCACGACTGCGCGGTCGTAGATCTGTGGTCCTTGAAGTCCATCCAGCATCCGAGCGCCTGGAGCGAGGACCGGCTGCATCTGTCGTCCGAGGGACACCGGCAGGTCGCACTGCGAGCCGCTGAGGTTCTCGGACTGGGGCCGGCACACAACGCGCGCACGTCGGACGTACCGCAGCCCCCCGTACGTCAGCAGTTCCAAGACCTCCGGTGGGCCAAGGAGCACTTCCTGCCCTGGCTCGGCCAGCACCTGCTCGGCAGGGCCGCGGATGAGGCCCTGGAACCAAAGCGTCCTGAGCTGCTGCCCTTGTAACAGAACCACCAAGTAGCGTCGCCGACAGCTGAAGTCGCCCATCAGCTGCCGGGCGTGCGATGGATCCACCCGTCTCCATGAGAGCAGTCCGGTCGCAAGAACCTCGGGGGGCAGGGTGGCACGCCGCCTCGGGACCGCTGACCGCACGCGGACGGTTCTGGGAACGCACGCCTACTCGGAAGGAAGTTCACCTGCTGCCATCGCCGCTTGCGGCTGAGGCGGCACCCATCCGCAGGTTCCAGCGCCCGTCACGGCCCGTGAGCTGAACAACGGCCAGAGGCGGAACGTCGATGCGCCAGAACGACTGCTGCGGTGCGCCCAGTGCGGACACGACCGCCGCGCGCACAACTGCCGGTTCGACCACGGCCAGTACACGCCCGGCATCGTCCGGCAGGCCGCCCATCCATGTGGCGATCCGGTGGCAGACCTGCGCCACCGATTCGCCGCCGTGCGGTGCGGCGTCCGGATCCGACATCCACGCGGCGAGCCCGGCACCGTCCTCGGCCGCGACCTCGGCGAGCGTCCGGCCGAGCCAGTTGCCCGTGTCGACGTCGCGAAGAGCAGGTTCGACGGTGACCACGTCCCACCCCAGAACCTCGAAGGTCTGAGCGCAGCGGTGCGAGGGCGCCGAGTACAGCAGGGAGGCCGTGGCTGTGGGCAGAGAACGGGCAGCTGCCTGCGCCTGCCGCAGCGCCCGTTCGTCGAGGCGCACGTCGCCGAATCGCACGTCGCGTTCTACTGGGGCCGCAGCGCACAACAGCGTGAGCCGGACGGACAAAAGGGTTCCCTCCCTATGCACAGAAGTCCGGTCATCGTAAGGCGCCTGCCATGTGAGGGCTTTCGCGCCCGATGCCGGCGCGCCTGTGGCGACCTTCTCCCCTCGCCACAAGCACCCTCGTTGAGTCTAAGCATCTAAGGAGCTTAGTATTCGCGGAGTCTTCGCACAGCCGGTCGCCCATCCGGGGTGGCGGCGGAGGCGCCGCCGCCCCATCTGTACGCCCAGCTTGCCGGCGGTCGAGGAAGAAGGAGCTCCGCAGTGGCCTCCCACCGCCGCCCGAAGCAGTCCAGTCCGCGCTACACCGGCGTCCTGACCGCCACCGCCGCGGCGGCCGTGGCTCTGTCCACCCAGGCGGCTTCGGCCGACCCACTGCCCGACCCCACCAAGAAGGGCGTCAAGGCGCAGGTGGACCGCCTCTACGAGCAGGCGACCCAGGCCACCGAGAAGTACAACGGAGCCAAGGAAAAGGCCGACGCTCTCAAGGAGCAGGTGGAGACCCTCCAGGACACGGCGGCCCGCAAGCAGGGTGAGCTGAACGAACTCCGCGACAGGATCGGCACGGTGGCTGCCGGCCAGTACCGTTCGGGCGGCCTCGACCCGGCCCTTCAGCTCTTCCTCTCCGAGGATCCCGACACGTACCTGGAGAAGGCGACCGCGCTGGATCGGGCCGGCGACCGGCAGACAGCCGTACTGCAGCAGTTCCTCTCCGAGCAGCGGGCCCTCCAGCAGCAGCGCGGGGAAGCGTCCGCGAAGTTGCGCGACCTCGGCTCCGTACAGAAGGAACTGGGGAAGCGGAAGACTGAGATCCAGGCCAAGCTGCGCGAGGCCCAGCGCCTGCTCAACACCCTCTCGGCGAAGGAGCGGGCCCGGATCGCGGAAGCGGAGGACCGGGCCAACCGTGCGAGCGCACGGGTCGACCTCGGTAACGAGGCGAGCGCCTCGGGGCGCACCGCCGCGGCCTTCGCCGCCGCCAAGAGCCGGGTCGGCATGCCGTACGTCTGGGGCGCGAGCGGCCCGACCTCGTTCGACTGCTCCGGCCTCACCTCGTGGGCGTTCCGTCAGGCCGGCGTGACGATACCCCGCACCTCCCAGGCACAGGCCGGCGTCGGGACGCGTATCAACTCCCTCAGCGCTCTGAAGCCCGGCGACCTGATCATCATGCGCAGCGACCTCAGTCACGTCGGCTTCTACGCGGGGAACGGCCAGATCCTCCACGCACCCAAGCCCGGCGCTCAGGTGCGGTACGAGTCGATCGCCCGCAGCGGCATGCCCTTCATGTGGGGTGTACGCATCGGCTGACGCATACAGCAGAGGGGGCGCCGGTCCGAGACCGGCGCCCCCTCTCGCGTGGACGGGCGTCAGGACGAGGGCGCGACCGCCCCCGGCTCCATGGCCCCGATCCGCTCTCCGGACTCGCGCGGCTGCAGCAGCCGCTCGGCCAGGATGCCGAAGACGAGACCGAATCCGGCCCACAGCGTGGCCTGGATGGCGATCGCGGAGACGCGGAACTGCCAGACGACCGAAGCCGGGAAGTCCTTCGGCATCTCGTTGACTGCCGGCAGGAAGGCGTAGGCGAGTCCGACGGCGAGGACGAAGAACACCCCTGCCGCGACCGACGCGTTCCAGCTGCCCAGACGAGGCGCGAGCCGCTTGCCGACGATCACGGCGGAGACGGCGAGCAGCACGCTGAGCACCACCATGAGCAGGTACAGGGTGGTGCGCTGGCTGATCGTCGCCGGATCGCTGACCGCCGGCGGATTGGCGGGGTACTTGAGGAACGGCACCACGGAGAACGCGAGCAGGCCGCCGAGGGACAGCAGCGCCGCGGTGGCGCGGGGTCCGAATGCGCCGATCCGGCCCAGGGCGAAGCAGTACGCCAGCGCCGCGATTCCGCCGAGGCCGACGCCGTAGACGAGGATCCCGGTCGCGAGACCCGTGGTGGACTGGGCCGCACGGCTGACCAGTTCCGCCCCCTCCTCATGACTGTGCGCCGCCTCGTAGGCGATGCCGGCCTCGGTCGGCGGCTCACCGAGGAAGTAGGCGACGACCAGGGCGAGGAGGCCGGCCAGGAGACCGGCCACCATGCCGCGGGCAAGGAGCTTTCCGACAGTTGCGGAGTTCATGATGTTCGCAGCCCCGTCTCAGTGGCAGGGGAAGCCGAGCAGGTGACGGCCGTCGTGCACCCACTCATGGACACCTTCGCCGGCGAAGATGGCGGTGGCGCCCTGCTCGGCACCGACGAAGAAGAGCGCGAGCAGCATCAGTGCCCCGAAGAAGACAGCCCAGGGCAGAATCGACTTGACGGGCAGTACGGCGGGGGCGGCGGCGCTCGGCTGAACAGCGGCCTGGGCCATGGCAGGACCTCCAGTGGGAACTCGCGTCCCGGTCGGATGGAGCTCGTACGACGAGGGCGAGTCTGACTTGCCCAGCCGCGCCGCTCAGGAGATGAGCGGCTGCCGCCAAGCACACAGTGGCGCGACCGTGCCGGATTCCCACCGGCTTCCGCCACCCGTCGATTGACTTGTCCCGGTCAAGGTAGCCGAAGCCCCCCCGAACCCACAACCAAGCTTCTAAAAGACCTAGAAGGATCGATTAAGGTTCACCATGGCCGATCCGCACACCCCCGGGATGGCCTCAGCGGCGCGAGAGGTACGCCAGCCGCCGTATTGGCGCGGGGCGCAGCGCCGACCCGACGCACACCGATCCACGCACCGAACGTTGCCTGGGGTGACGCCGACCTCGCCACGGGCGGCATGGTTGAGTCGTAAATTTATTTCTTAGTTGCTTAGTAGAGATCCTGACCGACCCCTCCAAATCAGACAATCGATCGAGCGCCTACACGACTTATTCACGCCACGTTTCGGATGGAATTCCGAACCACCCCGAAGAGATGGTTAAGATAACGGCGTGATTACAGCCCGGCCACGCTCGCGTGCGCCGCACTCCCGCTCTTCAGCGGGGCTGCGACGTCTACTCGGCCTGGCCGCGCTCCTGTTCGGCCTGATGACCGGGCACGGAGTGGACGTGGACGGGGCCGCGATAGTCGCGTCGCCCGCGATGACCAGTGCTTCCCACACTATTGAGGGAAGCCCCGGCGAGCACGGTCCGGCGCACCCGGCACACGAATGCACGCCAAGGCCGCCGGAGGGAACACCGGCTCCCAATACGCCGTGTTCCTCGCGACAGCCCGATGCGCCTTGCTCTGCCGGGCCCTGTATCCGGACCAACAGCCATGCGGTCGAGGCGCACACAACACCGTCGACCGCCCCGAGAGCCTCGACAGTCCTTCAGGTGTAGAACCCCCCGCCGCCCACTCCCTGCTGCCCCCGCGCCCCGGGCGGCGAACCGGGCCGCGCGTTTTGCCCCCATGCCCCTGATCTCTCGCGGGTACCGCTCCCTCCTGTCACAACGGGACCGAGACGGTACGGCCCTGCCCGGAGGAACTGTGTCCCGCCATCCCAACACGCCGTTAATCGCCTCCGTGATCGGCGCTCTGCTGCTGTCGGCATTCCTCTGCTTCACACCTCTCGGCGAAGCCGGGCACCACCACTCCGTAGACAGCGGCGCCGTCACCACCACGGCGCTCAGCCTCGATGCCGAGCGGACGGAAGACCGGCCCCCGCAGCCCCGGCACCACAACCACGGCGTCGACTGTTCTTCGCCGGGCCTCGCATCCCACACCCACCTCGCGACGCCGACCGCGCCCGACGTCATCGCGCTCGCCACGTCCTTCGGCGACATCCCGACCGCGCCGCCCATCCAGGTCCGCAACCCGCCCGGCAACCGAGCGCCGATAGCCCGATCAGGCCGCTCGACGCAGATCCGCGTCTGCCGGTGGCGCATCTAGACCGTTCGGCTCCGGCCGCGCACAACGCGGCCGTCTCCCGAACGAGTACTTGACGCGCACCACCGAAATGAGAGCGGAACATGCACTCCTCGACCACCGACGTCACACCCCCCACCCGCTCCGCCCTGTCCGGGCTGGTAGGCAACACCCCTCTCCTCCATGTCTCGGAGCCGCTCGCCCCGGTGGGCCGCGGCTTCTGGGCCAAGTTGGAGGGCTTCAACCCCGGCGGCATCAAGGACCGCCCGGGTCTCCACATGGTCGAGCGGGCCCGCGCCCGTGGCGACCTTCGCCCCGGCGCACGGATCATCGAGTCCACCAGCGGTACGCTCGGACTCGGCCTCGCCCTCGCCGGCATGGTCTACGGACACCCCGTCACCCTGGTCACCGACCCGGGCCTGGAGATGTCCATGACGCGACTGCTGTCCGCGTACGGAGCCCAGGTCAACGTGGTCTCCGAGCCGCACCCCACCGGCGGGTGGCAGCAGGCCCGCCGGGACCGGGTCACCCAGCTCCTCGCTCAGCACCCCGGCTCCTGGTGCCCGGACCAGTACAACAACCCGGACAACACCACCGCGTACACCCCGCTCGCCCTCGAACTCGCCACCGAACTCGGCCACATCGACGTCCTGGTGTGCAGCGTGGGCACCGGCGGACACTCGGCCGGGGTGTCCCGCGTACTGCGCCAGCTCTACCCGGACCTGACCCTGGTCGGCGTCGACACCATCGGCTCCACGATCTTCGGCCAGCCGGCCCGCACCCGGCTCATGCGCGGACTCGGATCGAGCATCTATCCGCGCAACGTCGCGTACGAGCAGTTCAGCGAGGTGCACTGGGTGGCACCGAGTGAGGCGGTGTGGAGCTGCCGCCAGCTCGCCACCTCTCACTACGCGACCGGCGGTTGGAGCGTCGGCGCCGTCGCCCTGGTCGCGGGATGGCTCTCCCGCGCTCTGCCCAAGGAGACCCGGATCGCCGCGATCTTCCCTGACGGACCGCAGCGCTACCTCGGCACCGTGTACGACGACGACTACTGCGCCGCCCACGGCCTCCTCGACGGTCCGCCCGCGCCCGAGCCCGACGTCATCGGCCGCCTCGACGAGAAGGAGGTCACCCGCTGGACCCGCTGCACCACCGTCGTCGACCCCCTCAAGCTCACCGATGAGGACCCGGCCGCCGACGCCGAGCTCACGGACGCCGCGGAGGAGCGGGCCTGATGAAGGGCACTCTCTCCCAGTTCCGTTCGTACGAACGCAGCGTTCGGCTGTTGATGGTGAACCAGTTCACCATCAACCTCGGCTTCTACATGCTCATGCCGTACCTCGCCGCCCACCTGGCCGGTCCCCTCGGGCTCGCCGGCTGGCTGGTCGGACTCATCCTCGGTGTCCGCAACTTCAGCCAGCAGGGCATGTTCCTGGTCGGCGGCACGCTCGCGGACCGGCTCGGCTACAAGCCGATGATCATCGCCGGTCTCGTCCTGCGCACCGTCGGCTTCGCGACCCTGGGCCTGGTGGACTCCGTGCCCGCGCTGATCGCAGCCTCCGCGGCGACCGGCCTGGCCGGCGCGCTGTTCAACCCGGCCACCCGCGCCTACCTCGCCGCCGATTCGGGTGAGCGCAGAGTGGAGGCGTTCGCCCTGTTCAACGTCTTCTACCAGGCAGGCATCCTGCTCGGGCCGCTCGTGGGCATGGTGCTGACCGGGGTCGACTTCCGCATCACGTGCCTGGTCGCGGCGGGCACCTTCGCCGTCCTGAGCGTGGTGCAGATCCGCGCCCTCCCAGCTCGCCGGGCCAGGGAGACCAAGGAGAAGGAGGGGCAGAGCGTGCTCGCCGAGTGGCGCGGCATCCTCGCCAACCGCCCGTTCCTGCTCTTCTCCGTGGCCATGATCGGCTCGTACGTCATGTCCTTCCAGGTCTACCTGGCCCTGCCCCTGGAAGTCCGGCGCCTCGGCGGAGAAGGCCAGTTCGGCACGGCGGCCGTCGCCGTCCTGTTCGCGGTGTCGGGTTTGAGCACGATCCTCTTCCAGACGAAGGTGACGGCCTGGTGCAAGGCCCGCATGGAGCCGGGACGCGCCCTCACCTGGGGACTGCTCACCATGGGTGTGGCGTTCGTGCCTCTCCTCGCCGCCACTGCCGTTCCCGTACCGAGCGGAGGCATCGGGCTGTGGCTGCTGGCCGCCGTACCGCCGACGCTCGCGGCGCTGCTCCTGGCCGTGGGCACGATGATCGCCTACCCGTTCGAGATGGACACCATCGTCCGTCTCTCCGGCAACCGCCTCGTGGCCACGCACTACGGCCTCTACAACACCATCTGCGGAGTCGGCATCACCGTCGGCAACCTCCTGACCGGAGCCGCGCTCGACGCCGCCCGCGAGGCCGGGCTCTCCGCACTGCCCTGGCTTGCGCTGACCGCGCTCGGCCTAGCGTGCACCGCCGCCCTGTACGGCCTGCACCGCACCGGCCGCCTCGCCGAGCCTCCGGCCGAGGCCCGCCCGGAGCCTGTGACCGTCTGACCTGACACGCGCGGCAAGGGGCGGGCGCCCACAAGGCGCCCGCCCCCTACCGCCGTGCCCACATTCGGGAGTGAACCTTGACGACCGTCCCGTCGCGGAAGGCACGTAACACCGTGCGGCTCCTTCCGTTCCGCGCCGTCCGATACGACTCGTCGCGGGCCGGCCAGCTGTCCGCCGTGCTCAGTCCCCCGCACGACGACATGAGTCCCGCCCACGCCCGGGTCCAACGCGCCCGGCCCCACCACATAGCCCGACTGCTGTACGCCACCGATCCGCAGGACGCCGCTGGTCAGCTCGAACGCTGGCTGAACCGCGGAATCCTGCGCCGCGACCCCGAGCCCTCCCTCTATGTCTACGAGCAACGACTCGGTCCTCGCCTCCTCCAACGCGGCCTGATCGGCGAGCTCACCGTCGCCGGCCCCCACGCCGGTCCCGTCATCCCCCACGAGGACGTACAGGAACACGTCGTACGGCAGCGCGCCGCCCACATGTCCGGTCTGCGGGCCCAGTTGGAGCCGCTGCTGCTCGCCCACCGCTCCATCGGGGGGACCGGCCGCCGTCTGGCGGAGTGGGTCGCCGAACATCCTCGCATCGCCGCCGCCCAGCTGGGTGGCGTCACGCACTACCTATGGCGATGCACCGACCTCGCCGATCAGGACCTCCTCACCTCGGGCCTCGGTGGAACCCGGGTCCCGCTCCTCGCCGACGGCCACCATCGCCTCGCAGCCGCCCGACGGCTCAGCCGCGGGCGCGACGGCCTCCCCTGGCGGCGCAGCCTGGCGCTGCTCGTCGACTCGGCCACCGCCCCTCTGCGGCTCAGGGCGATCCACCGGGTCCTGCCGGGCCTGGACGCGGAGAAGGCCGCGCGAGCGGCATCGGGCGTCGCACGCGTCAGGCTGATTCCGAACGGGCCACGGCTCCCCCGGCCCGACGAGCTGGTGCTCGTCGGAGAAGGACGCGCCTGGAGCGTGACGGAGCCGCAGGCAACGGCCCTGTCCGAAGCACTGGCCGGACTGCCGACCGAGTGGCACGAGCAGCCTGCAGCCGTCACCGATCGTGTCCTCATCGCGAGCTGCTGGTCCATAACCGACCTCCCCGGCTCAGTCGTCCACATGCATGACGCCGACCGAGCCGTCGCAGCCGTGACCTCCCAGGGCACGGGCACCGCCGTGCTCCTGCCTACTCCGACCGAGGACGGGATACGAGATCTCGCCGAGCAGGGCATTCTGCTGCCCCGCAAGTCCACCTCGTTCGGCCCGAAACCCGCCGCCGGGCTTGTGATGCGGGTTCTACCGAGCACGTAGGCACAGAAGCGGGGCACGGCCGGTTCATACCCGCCGTGCCCCGCACCCGCGGACCGGGCTTCGGTCAGCTCGTGCCGAGCATCTTGTTCATCTGCTCGATCTCGGCCATCTGGGCCTTGATCACGTCATCGGCCAGCTTGAGGGCGGGGCCGTACCTGCCCTCCGCCTTCTCCTTCTTGGCCATCTCGATGGCGCCCTCGTGATGCTTGATCATCATCTCGGCGAACATCTTGTCGAACTCGGCGCCCTTGGCCTTCATGAGCGCGTCCATGTCCTCCTTGCTCATCATGCCGGGCATGCCGTTCGCCATGTCGTGGCCCTGGCCGGACATGTCGGCGGGGACCTCCTCACCCCACGACGTCAGCCAGCCGGACATGGTCTTGATCTCGGGGTCCTGGGCGCCCTTGATCTTCGCGGCCAGCTCCTTCGTCTCCGCGGACGAGGCCCGCGTCGGCGCCAGGTCGGCCATCTCCACGGCCTGGCGGTGGTGCTGGATCATCTCCTTGGCGAAGGAGACGTCCGCCGCGTTGTGGTCACCGGTCTGCGCCGGTGCGCTCGTGGCGGGCGCGGAGGACTCGGTTCCCATGGAACCCATGTCGTGGCCGTTGGAGCCGTTGCCGCCACAGGCGGCGAGCACCAGGGCGGCGGCGCCGGTGGCGGCGACGAGGGCGGTACGACGGATCAGCTTGCGGTGCGTGTTCATGCGTCACTCCTGCGTTTGCTCTGGAAGGTAAGCCGGTGGCGCCCGCCATGCCCGTCGGACGGGCCACATGGGGGTACGGCGCCGCAGGCGCTTCCTAGATCCGCAGGAGTTGGAGTTCGGACAGGGAGGGTGGGGCACGCCCGCCCTCGGCAGTGGCTGTCTGCGTACCGACGAGCCCGTCGGCGGTCACTACCGGGCCGATGAGGCTCGGCTCAAGCGCGGGGAGAACGACGGCGCCTGCTACGCCGGCCGAGGCACATGTCGGATCGGCGTGCTCGCCACTCCCGCCGTGTCCTGAGCAATCGTGATCGCAGTGTCCCTCGCGATCGGCGTCGACGGCCGTCGACGTGACAGCGGTGACGGAAGCCGGGGCGCCACTCGCCTGCGCCGTCATAGGACCAGGCCCCATGGCGTGCATGCCCAGCAGCCCGACGAGCACGACCAACACGAGAAGCCCCTTGAGGCGCAGCGCCTGCTGCGCCTCAAGGGGCTTCTCGAGCGTGGTCATGAGCCCATCCTAGGCACCGCAAGGCCGTCGAGCGCGGAACCCCACGTCAACGCCCGTCTACTATGAAGCCGAGTGCGGATCATCGGAGAGGAACGGGCCATGCGCCGGCTGGGGGAACTCGAAGCGGAGATCATGGACCGCTTCTGGAGATGGAACCGCCCCGCCACCGTGCGTGAGGTCGTCGACGACATCAATCTGCACCGAGACGCCGCCTACACGACCGTGACCACGGTCACGACCATCCTCTTTCACAAGGGCCACCTCACACGGGCCAAAAACGGCCGGATCTGGCTGTACAAGGCCGTCGAATCACGCGAGGCGTATTCAGCCGCGCTCATGGAGGACGGCCTGGAAGTCAGCGAGGATCGGCCCGCCGCTCTCGCGCGGTTCGTGGAGAACCTCGACGACGACCAGATCGCGGCGCTCCGGAAAGCCCTGCGGGATGTCGGACGGCGGACGAAGCAGTGAACGCGGCCCCTGCCCTTCTGGGGTACGCGGCTGTCGTGGGCGTCGCTGCCCCACGCCTGATGGTGCGGAGCGCCTGGCCCCACCGGGCACCGGCCCTCGGAGCAGCCATATGGCTCGCGCTCATGGTGTCGTTCACGCTCGCGACCGCGCTCGCCGCCTCCCAGCTGGCCGCGCCCACCGAGCATCTGCACGCCGGACTCGTAGGGCTCCTCCACGCTTGCGGCCTCGGTACGGCGACCCCTGTGGTGCCCAACCCGACCATCGCCGACCGACTGGCCCTGGCGATGCCCCTTGCCGTCGTCACCGCGGTCGTCGGCGCCTTTCTCTTTCGCCTGGCCCGAGCAGGGCTGACGCGCGCTCGGCACCGTGACCGGCTCGACAAGGTGGGGGTGCGCTCCGACCGTCTGCGGGCCACCGTTCTGACGCACGGCACCCCCGCGGCGTACTGCCTACCGGGGCTCCGCTCCCGCATCGTCGTAAGCGACGCCGCCGTTCGACTGCTCACGGAAGAGCAGCTCGACGCCGTCCTCGAGCACGAGCGGGCGCACGTCGTCGGCCGCCACCACCTCCTGATCGCGGCCGCGGAGGCGTTCGCCACCGTCTTCCCCTGGTTGCCACTCGCACGCCGGGCACGGGAGGAGATGGCCGTGCTACTGGAGATGCTCGCGGACGACCGCGCTCTGCGGAGCCACTCGCACGAGGTCCTGGCGACCGCGATGTACGAGATGGCCGCCGGCCAGGCCCCGAAGGGTGCGTTCGGCGCAGGCGGCTCGGCGGCCCTCCTCCGCATGAAGCGCATCCTCGGTCCGCGCCGGACCCCTCACCCGGCGCTCTGGGGTTCGGTGGCCTCCGTCGCCCTGACCGTCCCGCTGCTTCCGTTGCTGGTCGCCTGCCCGCCCGGCGTCTGACCGTTCACTCACGGCTCCCACCTGCCGTCGTGGCGGGGCAGGCGCGGCGCCGGCTCCGCTGACTTCTCTTGCGGGCCGACGTCGCTGCCATGCTTCTCCGCCCGGACGTCGCTCCCGGGCGCATGGCGCACCCCGTACCGAGCACGTAACCCAGGCTGGTTATGATCGCGCCGTGGTCACGGAACTCAAGGCGGCGAGGAAGCCCCGCACCCCCTCCTTGGTTCCCTCGTGGTCGCGTCTGCTGTGGCTCGGAGCGCTGCTCTTCGGGCTCCTGTACACGCACGGTCTCCACGGCGACAGCAGCGCGGGACACACCGCACCGGGAAGCGTCGCCGCGGCCCCCACCTCTCACGCCCATCAGCAGCAGCCGGCGTCCGGCTACGAACACGACGGCGGCGAGGACTCAGCGCACGCCGTACAGGACTGCGCGACCGGACAGCCCACCACAGGTGTCGACATCATTCCGCCTGCCGTGTCGATCCTCGATACGGAGCACGCTCTCACCGGCGACGCACGCACCGGTGCCAGTGCCGCCGCTGCGCGGCCCATGGCCGCTCTCTGTCCGTCATCGGTCGTACTGCGCATCTAGTAGGCACCCGAGGCTACGCGCCGCACCTTGCGTCGCTGCGTCCCTCACCCAGCGGTCGCTGGGCTGTCCCCACTTCATGCCCGGAGCGCCGTCCCGCCGACAGGCCACGCTCCGGACCCACTTCTCCCTTACACGTTTCGAGGCCGCCCACCTTCGCCCGCAAGGCCGCAGGTAGGCCGCCGCCGTGTGCCCCTCAGTTCTTGGAAGGCTTCTGTGTCCCTTCTCACCGACCAGACCGCACCTCACCACCTCGCACCGCAGCCCGAGCCCGGAGGCCGTGCCGCCGGTCGCCGCTCCGCCCGGTCGCGCCGACGCAAGCGCAGCACGCCCCTGTCCGGTCGCTACATCGGTTACGTGCTGTACTTCGTCGGCGCCGGTCTGATCAGCGGTGCCGTGGTCCACCACCCGCTCGACCCCGCCCGATACACGGTGGTGGCGATCATCGGTGTCTTCGTGTTCCTCGTCGCCACGTTGGTCAACGAGTTCATGCTGGCCCAGGAGCGGCCGCGGTTCGCCCGCGCGCTCGTGGTGATCGGCGCCTCGCTGCTGCTCTCGTTCGGCATCGGCATGCTCAGCGGCGGACTCCAGCACTTCGAGGACTTCCCCGCCCGCGGAGCGGTCCTCGTGCCGCTCGGCATCGTGGTCTCGTTCGTCGCCTTCGTCCTCAAGGATGCCGAGACCCCCTCGCGCCGCATTTTCAGCCCCCTCGGGCTGGTCGTCCTGCTCGTCGCCGGCGGGAGCTACTTCGGCCTGAGCACGCTGGCGGCCGGGATGGGCAGCGAGTCCTCGGAGGGCGGCGGGCACAGCCACGGCGGCGGGGAGCCGGAGACGGACGAGCACGACACCGAGCCGGAACCGTCGACCTCGGCCGACAAGTCGGCAGAGCCCAGTGCGGCGCCCACGAGCGCCGATCCGGAGCACGCGGACGAAGGCACGGACGACGGCCACGCGCACTGAACTCCCCACTCAGGTTGGCGAGGAGAGGGGAACTACCCGCCTCGGAAACTCGTCTTCTAATGCACTTAGAGCATTAGATGGAAGGGTCACTATGAAGCACACGAGAGCACGGAAGCGGCACAGCGCCGTGCGCACGCTCGCACTCACCTCGGCAGCCGGCCTCCTCGTGGCCGGCTGCAGCTCCGCGGGAGCGACGAACTCCGCCAACGGGACGACCGAAAAGCCGGCGGGGGACGCGGCGACGAGTGGCGGGCCGTCCGCGATAGTCGTCGACACCGGAACTGCCGGGAAGATCACCGTCAAGGCCCGAGGCGGGGTCCTGACCTCGGTGGACGTGAGCGCGCCCGGGCCCGGCATGGTGGAAGGGTCGTTCTCCGCCGACAAGTCCGTGTGGACCTCGACGACGCCGCTCGCCCCCGGCGCCACCTACACCGTGTCCTCCAAGGGCACGGGCGGCGACGGAGCACCTATGAGCGAAACGTCGAGCTTCACGACCCAGGCGGCCACGAACACCTTCGTCGGCACGTACAACGTCGACAAGGGCTCGACCGTCGGCGTCGCCCTGCCGGTCTCGATCACCTTCAACAAGCCCATCCACGACAAGGCCGCTGTCGAGCGGAAGCTCACGGTCACCTCGTCCCCGGCGATCGAGGGCGCCTGGAGCTGGATGAAGGACCGGGACGGCAAGGACCGGATCGACTACCGGCCGAAGGAGTACTGGAAGCCGGGCACCGATGTCACCCTGCGCATGGACCTCGCCGGAGTGGACGCCGGCAGCGGCGTCTACGGCACGCAGAAGCGCGTCGTCAACTTCCGCATCGGCGAAGCCGTGACCAGCACCGTCGACGTCACGAAGAAGACCATGACGGTGTCCAGGAACGGCAAGGCCCTACGGACCCTGAAGGTCTCCACCGGCAAAGAGACCTTCGAGACCTGGAACGGCACCATGGTCGTCCTCGGCAAGGTCCCCTCCATCCGGATGAACTCCGCCACCGTCGGCATCTTCGGCCCCGAGGCGTACGACATGGAGGACGTCAAGTGGGACGTCCAGCTCACCCCGTCCGGCACGTACGCGCACGCCGCGCCCTGGAACGAGGGCAAGTTCGGCCGCGTCAATGCCAGCCACGGCTGCATCGGCATGAGCACGGCCGACGCCAAGTGGTTCTACGACCAAGTGCGCTTCGGTGACCCCGTCACCGTCGTGAACTCCACGGACACGGTCGCCGTCAACAACGGCTACGGCGCCTGGAACGTCGACTGGGAGACCTGGAAGAGGGGCAGCGCGCTCTCCTGACCACCCGGCCGACACCACCCCAGGAGGCGTGCGGCGCGGCACGGCGCTCGCCCTGGCACCGCGGCGCCCGCGTTGGCCACGGACGAGCGGCGCCAGGGCCGAAGGGTGACCCACACCCTTACCCGCCCGCCGCGCCGGAACAGGTGGGAGAAGACGGAACCGCCGCCACTGCCGCACGCACGGGTGGTGAAAATTACCTCTCTGCTCTTCTAAGTAGATCCGCAGACTACGATCGGTTTCGCCGTCGGCCGGACGACCCGAGCAGGCTCCCCCGCAGTGGCCCGCCACCCGGTCGACGGCACCTCTCCCAAGGAGTACGTTCATGGGCAGCTGGCCCCTCCGGAGGTGGGTCGTCGCCGCGGCGGTGACCCTGCTCGCCGCAGTCGTGATCGGCGTACCCACGGGCGTCGCCCCATCGCCTCTCTACACCCGGATGACGCCCGTCCTCTGGTGGAACTACCCAGCGTGGATCGTCAGCTCCGTCCTTGAGGGGCTGCTCGCCGCGTCCTACGTCCGCGTGGGCCCGCGCCTGGCTGTCGAGAAGCCCGCGCGGGATCGCACCCAGACCGCACGCGCCCTGAGTGCCGGTCTGTTGTCGGCCTTCGCCGTCGGCTGCCCCATCTGCAACAAGCTCGTGATCGTCGCGATCGGCGTGAGCGGAGCCCTGTCCTTCTGGGCCCCGCTGCAGCCCGTACTGGCGCTCGCCTCGGTGGGCCTGCTCACGTACGCGCTGATCCGACGACTCCGTACCGCCGAGAACTGCCCTGTACCCGCGTGACGGCAGACGCAGGACAAGGGTCTCCTGGATCGTCGGCCGCGGCGCCCGGCGGATCGGCCCGGACCGGCACCCTGCAGATCGGTCACGTGAGTTCCGCCGGCTCGGCCAGTTCCACCGTCTGATCAACGGCGGGGCCACGCGCGGTGATCCGCGTGCCCTACAGAGTGGCCCCGGCCAGACAGCGAAGCCGCCGACGTGAATCGGGCTTGTCCGAATCTCGCAGGCCGGACACCACGCGCGAGCGACCGCACCAAAGTGAAGAAGGACACGAATTATCCGTGTTGGTCCCTTCGTCCCGGCATAGCCGCTGAGATGCTGCCTGCCGATGGCGGCCGGTAGTGCTCGGCCCACCGGGAAGGGGATCACGTGGAAGCCGCGGCCTGGGAGCCGGTCCCCCTCCTGTTCGCGGTCGCCGTGGCAGGGGCCTTCCTGCTCCGTGGCGTCGGGGCCGCCGTCCGCGCGGTCCGGGAGCCGCTGCACACGGGACCGTTCAGCGGTGGGCTTGAGCCGCGGGAGCACCCGGTGTCCCGGTTCCACGTGCGCTGGTACCCGGTCACGATGATCTTCCTCGCCTTCGATATGGAAATGCTCTTCATGTACCCGTGGACGAAGGTCGTCCCGGAGGTCGGCGCCCCAGCGGTCGTCGAGATGTTCCTCTTCCTCGGCATCCTGCTCGCCGGCGTCGGGTACGCCTGGCGCGAGGGAGCGTTCCGGTGGACCTGAGGACGCGCCTCACCCGGGTGGCACTCGCCCGGCCAGCCGTTCTGCTCGTGACCAGTCCAGGCGCGACGCGTGAGCGACTCACTGTCGAGGCCGAACTCGGGCGCAGGGACTGGCCCCAGGCCGCCGGCCCGGCCTCCGCTGACCTGGTGGTCTTCGCGGGCATGCCTTTCCCCGTGCAGGAGGACGACTGGGCGGAACGGGTGTGGCAGGGCGTACCGGCCCCGAAGGCGCGGGTGACGGTCACGGATGCCGAGCACGCGGCGCACGCGCTGGATCACGGTCACGCGAAACTGCTGAAGCCGAGCGCGCAGCACGCCGGACATCAGGGCCACATGAATCATGAGGGCCACGGCGCGGAGCATGAGCACGACACCGGGCACGGTGAGCATGGTGGGCACGAGGGTCATGGTGGCGACGAGACACAAGGCGATCACGGCGGGCACGAAGGACACGGTGGGCGCGAAGGCCATCACCGGGACGGCGAGCACGCCGCACACCAAGCACACGGTCACATGGATCACGGCGGAATGGACCACGGCGCCATGGGCCACGGCGGGCACGAACACCACATGGGCGCCGTCGCCGGGCTCCCCATGGCCGAACGGGCTGACGACCGGGACGGGTTGAGGCTCGACCGGCTGCACGTGCCGCTCGGGCCCGCACTGCCGGACTGGCCGGCTGGCCTCGTACTGCGTCTGGAGCTCCAGGGCGACGTGGTGCGGCGCGCGGAGGTCGACCCGGTGCCCACGCCTTCCGCGTCCGGGCCCGCGTTCTGGAACGAGCCGTGGCTCAGGGCCATGGCCGGTGAGCCGGTGACGGTCGGCGAGGCCGCCCGGCGGCAGTGCGCAGCACACCTCGACAGCCTCGGCAGACTCCTCGGCGTCGCCGGATGGAGCGATGCGGCGGAACGGGCGCGCGGCGCCCGGGACAGCCTGCTGGGCGGTGCGGGACGCGACGAACTCGTACCGCGCGTCCGCCCCTTGATGCGACGCCTGCGCCGATCGTGGACTCTGCGGTGGCTTCTGGCGGGTGTCGGCGTGCAGGCCCGAGGGCCGGTCGGTGGGGATGCACACAGCAGGCTCATCGCGTGGCTGGACGCGATCGAGCACGACCTCGGGGCAGTCGACGACAGCGAACGCCTGCCCGCCCGCCCGCTGCGCGGCCCCCGCGGTCGCGTCGACACCGGGACACCCCCTTCGCAGTCTCTCCTGGACGCGCTACCCGATCTCCTCGCAGGCGCCGAGTTCGCCTGCGCCCGGCTCATCGTGGCGAGCCTGGACCCCGACCTCGACGAACTGGCCCCTCAGCAGCTGCCGGGAGGCCATGGCCATGGTTGATCCCGCTCCGCTGTGGGCGGTAGCCGTCCTCCCTGCCGTGCTGGTGCTCGCCGCGTGGGCGACGGCGACCGTCGACGCGAGATCGACCGGCCCGGGCCGCGAGGTGCTGCGACTCCTCGTACAGCAGCGCCGGATCACGAGGGCTGCCGACATCCCTCTCGTACGGCTGGGAACGACGCTGCTCCCGGTCGCGGCCGTCCTCGCCGCCGCCGTCCTCCCCTTCGGGTTCCGTTCGGTGTCCGATCTGCCGGACGGGATCGTGTGGTTCAACGCCATGGAGGCGCTGGCCTGGGCAGCCGTGTGGCTGACGGGCTGGGGCCCGAACTCGACCCTGTCGCTGATCGGCGGCTACCGCTTCCTCGCACAGGGGCTGGCGTACGAGCTGCCGCACATGCTGGCCATCACGACGGCGGCGCTCGGCGCCGAGTCCTTGCGGGTCGGTGCGGTGGTGGACGCCCAGTCCGGGCTCTGGTTCGCGGTGTGGATGCCGGTGGCGTTCGGGATCTACCTGCTGAGCGCGCTGGCGATGGCTTTCTGGGGGCCTTTCGACCAGCCGGCGGGGGTGGATGCGGCAGGCGGTGCGGCGGGCGAACTCTCCGGGGTGGACCGGCTGTTGTTCCTCGGCGGGCGGTGGCTGCTGTTGGTGGTCGCCGCCGCCTTCGCCGTCCCGCTCTTCCTGGGCGGTGGCCACGGACCGCTGCTGCCTGGGTGGGCCTGGACGGTTCTCAAGACGGCCGCCGTGCTCGGGTTCCTGCTCTGGGCGCGGCGCCGGGTGCCGACCCTACGGATGGAGCGTTACATGGAGCTGGCCTGGGTGGTCCTGACGCCGATCGCGGTGGCGCAGGCGCTGGTGGTGGCCGTGGTGGTGCTCGCCCGGTGAATACAGCCGCGTTCTGGGTTCTGGGCGTCGTCGCCGTCGCGAGCGGCATCATGGTCTTCCGCTTCGACTCGATGGCGCGCGCGACCTTCGCATTGCTCACCGCACTGCTGTGCGTGGGCGGGGAGTTGATCGTGCTCGGCCTGGACTATCTGGGCATCGCCACCGTTCTGATGATGACGATCGAGATGGCCATCATGGCCGTCTTCATGATCATGTTCATGATGAACCCGGCCGGGCTCATGCCGATGACGATGATCCACAACAAGCGCGGTGCCGCCGTCATCTGCGCTCTCTCGTTCGCCCTGCTTGTCGTCGGCATCCTGCTCGCCCCGTGGCCCCGACGGCAGGGACGTGCCCCGGCCGATCCGACGATGGACCTCGGGATGTCCCTCATGGGGCCGCAGATGCTGACCATGCTGACGCTCGGCATGGCGCTGTTCGCGACGATCGTGGCGACCGTCGTGCTCGCCACCCGGCGCGGCAGATACGACCGCTTCGGCGACGGTCTCCAGGACGCCCCGCCCGCGGACCCGGTTCGAGGAGGGCTGGGCCGGTGAGCCTGCAACTGTTCCTGATCGTCGCCGCCGCACTGTTCTGCATCGGACTGTTCGGCGCGCTGACCCAGCAGTCGATCGTGATGCTGATGATGGGCCTGGAGCTGATGCTGGGCGGGGTGATCCTCGCCGCCGGCGCGGCCTGGCAGTACATCGCGCCCACCACGGCCGACGGACAGGTCCTGATCGTGGTCGCCATCACCGCCATGGCCCTGGAGATGGCGGTCGGTTTCGCCGTCGTCACCGCCCTTTTCCGATCCCGAGAGATCGATATGACCGACATGGCCGCGGAGTTGAAGGAGTGAGCCTTCTCCTGTGGATGCTCATCGCCGTTCCGCTCGCAACCGGGTTCCTGCTCGCCCTCGCCGGGCGGCCGGCGGACCGGTGGGCCCCCGGTGCGGCCGTCACCGTGGCAGCAGTGGCACTCGGCCTGGCCATCACCGCCGCGGTCCGCCGGCCGGCGGTAGAAGCGCCCCTCCTGGAAGGTATGCCCGTCCGCCTCGCGGTGGACGGGCTCTCCGGAGTCCTTGTCGTCACCGTCACCGCCGTCACCTTCGCCGTACTGCTGTTCAGCCTGGCGGAGTTCGGCCCCAAGGAGGCGCGGGCCCGCTTCTTCGGACTGATGCTGCTCTTCGCGGGAAGCATGCTCGTCACGGTCACCGCCGTCACCCTCCCCACGCTGCTCATGGGCTGGGAAGTGATGGGCGCCACCTCCTGGGCGCTGATCGGCTACTGGTGGCGCGAGCCCGCCCGTACGGCAGCCGCCGACACCGCCTTCCTCACCACCCGAACCGCCGATCTCGGGCTCTACCTCGCGGCGGGAGCCGCCCTGGCGGCCGCACCCGGTCCGCTCACCCTCGATGGACTGGCGGGGCTCGACGAGCCGTGGCTGTCCTTCGTGACAGCGGGTCTCCTGGTCGCGGCATTCGGCAAGTCCGCGCAACTCCCCTTCAGCTTCTGGCTGTCGCGTGCGATGCAGGGTCCGAGCCCGGTGTCGGCGCTGTTGCACTCGGCGACCATGGTCGTGGCAGGCGCGTACCTGCTGCTGCGGACCGGGCCGCTCCTCGACGCCTCCGGTTGGGGCGCGGACACGGCGGCCTGGGTGGGAGCGGCGACCGCCGTCGCCCTGGGGCTCGTCGCCGTGGCGCAGACCGATCTCAAGCAGCTGCTCGCCGCCTCCACCTGCGCGCAGATCGGATTCATGGTGCTCGCCGCCGGTGCCGCGGCGACCACCGGAGGCGTGCTGCAACTGATGGCCCACGCCGCCGCGAAGAGTCTGCTGTTCCTGGTGGCCGGCGCCTGGCTCACGGCGTGGGGCACCCAGCAGCTCCCCCGGCTTCGCGGTGCTGCCCGGGCGTACCGGACCGTCGGCGTGGTCTGCACCGTGGGTGCCGTCTCGCTCGCCGGGCTGCCTCCGCTCTCCCTCTGGGCGGCGAAGGACGTGCTGCTCGCGGGGGCCATCGAGGACAGCCCGTGGCTGTATGCGACCGGGCTCGCCGCCGCCGTCCTCTCCGCCGTGTACAGCGTGAAGATCCTCCACTTCGTGTGGAGCCCCCCGGAACCGGGTGCGGCAGCCGGGCGGCGGATCCCCGGCGGAGCGGTCGCGCCCCTGGTGCTGCTCGCCCTCGCGTGTCTCGCCCTGACGCCCGTCGCGTTCCCTCCCGTACGCGACGCGCTCACCGGATACCTCGGCGCGGAGGCCCAACCAGATCTGAGAATCTGGGAGTTCGCGCTGTCCGGTGCGCTCGCCCTCGTCGCCTCCGCTGTCACCTGGGCTTGGGGCGAAACCCGGACCTGGGGCCTCGCCCGGGAGTGGCTCGGTCTCGAACGCGCCGCTCATGTCCTCCTCGTATCCCCCACGCTGCGGATCGCTCGTGCCGCCGCCGCCTTCGACGACCGTGTCCTGGACCGCGCCGTGGACGCCTCCGCCCAGGGCGCGATTGCCTGCGCCCGTTGGACGAACCGGTTCGTCGAGGGGGCGGTCGGCGGCGCGGTCGAGGGCGTCGCCTCCGCGGCCCGGCAGCTCGGCGGATGGGCCCGACGCCCGCAGACCGGGCAACTCCACCAGTACCTCGCTCAGGCCGTTGCCGCCTTCTCCGTCATCGCCGTCGTGCTCGTCCTCGTGAGGTAAACCGTGCTCACCGCCCTCGTCTTCGCCCCGACAGCGATCGCCCTGCTGCTCCTCGCACTCCCATCCCGGATCCCCGTCCAGGCGCTGCGCGCCGTCTGGGTGGCAACGGCCGCCGTCGAACTCGGCCTCGTCGTCGCCATCTGGGCCGGGTACGAGACGACGGGCGGTATGCAGTACGAGGTAAGGGCCCGCTGGATCCCCAGCGCGGGCGTGAGCTACCACATCGGCGTCGACGGCCTGTCCCTGCCGCTGCTCGCCCTCACGTGCGTGCTGTTCCTCGCCTGCTCGGTGTACGCGCTGCGTGAGAGCCGCCGGTTCCGCGAGTTCGCCGCCCTCTTCCTCTTCCTCCAGACGACCTGCCTGGGACTGTTCGTCTCCCTCGACCTGATCCTGTTCTTCGTCTTCTTCGACCTGTCGATCGTGGCGATGTACTTCATCATCGCCGGATGGGGACACCGCGACGCCAAGCGAGCCGCGCTGACGTTCTTCCTCTACACGTTCATCGGCTCGCTCGCGCTGCTCCTCGGCTTCATCGGGCTGTACCTCGCAGCAACCCCGCACACCTTCGACATCATTGAGCTGACCCGGCAGAACCCCCTCGCAGGCCGGTCCGCGTACGCCGCCCTCGTCCTGCTCGCCGTCGCCATCGGCCTCGCCGTGAAGACCCCGACGGTCCCCTTCCACACCTGGCTGCCACCCGCCCACACCGAAGCCCCGGCGGCAGGATCGGCGATCCTCGCCGGGGTCCTCCTGAAGATGGGGACGTACGGATTCCTGCGCATCGCCATGCCGCTGCTGCCCGACGCGTGGCGGCGGTACGCCCTCGTCCTCGTCGTGATCGGGGTCCTGTCCGTTCTCCACGGAGCCCTTGTGGCACTGGCACAGACCGACTTCAAACGGATGGTCGCGTACACCTCCGTCAATCACATGGGCTACATCGTCCTGGCCGTCGGCGCCGCCGCCGCGACCGCCGACACCTCGGCCCAGGCCCGCTCCCTCGCGATCACCGGCTCGGTCACCCAGATGGTCAGCCACGGACTCATCACCGGCGCGCTGTTCCTCCTCGCCGGGGTGCTGTACGAGCGGGGGCAGACGTACGAGATGGGCGCGTACGGCGGACTCGCCGCCACCGCACCCGTCTTCGCCGCCCTCACCGGCGTGGCCGCCTTCGCGTCGCTCGGACTTCCCGGCTTCTCCGGCTTCATCGCGGAGTTCCAGATCTTCACCGGCTCCCTCGGGCCGAGGCCGCTCGCCACCGCGCTCGCCGTGCTCGGCATCCTGCTCACGGCCGGACTGTTCCTGCGCGCGCTGCGGCAGATCCTGATGGGACCGCTGCGCCTGCCCGACGCTCCCGGTACGCCACGGGCGTTCCCGGACCTTCGGCCCCACGAGAGTGCTGCCGTCGTCCCGCTCCTCGCCTTGGCCGTCGTCCTCGGCATCGCGCCTCGCTTCCTCCTCGACGTCATCGAGCCGGCTTCCCGCACGGTCCTGGAGCAGCTCGCCCGATGAACGTCATGAGCGAGATGAACGAGAACCCGCTCGACATCCTCCCTGAGGTACTGCTGGCGGCCTCGGCCGTTCTCGGGCTGCTCCTCGGCGCGTGGCTGCCGCGCGGCCGGCAGTGGCTGGTGGGGCTCCTCGCGGCCGTGGCGGCTGGCGTCGGGATCGTGGCGGCGGCCGTCGCCGCGGCCCGCCCCGACCTGACCGCTTTCGGCGAGGCATTCACCGTCGATCCGGTCACCTCCACGTCCCGGATCGTCGTCCTGGGCGCCGTGCTGATCGTCCTCGCCCTCTTCGCGAGGCCGTTCCACGCGCACCCGCGCGAGAGCGAGACGTACGTCCTGCTCCAGCTGTCCGCCCTCGGCGCTCTCGTCATGGCCGGCACTCAGGACCTGCTGTTGCTCGCCGCCGGATACCTGCTCGCGAGCGTCCCCGCGTACACGCTCGCGGGCTTCCGCAAGGACGGGCCGGGCACGGAGGCCGCGCTCAAGTACTACGTGATCGGCGCGCTGCTCGGCGTGCTGATGCTGGCCGGGATCACCGTCCTGTACGCGGCGGGGCGGGCAACCGGCTACCCGCTGCTCGGCCCCTCGCTCCCCGAAGCCCCCGTGGCGCTCGTCGCCACAGGCACCGTCGGGCTGCTCGCCGGAGTGCTGTTCAAAGCCGGAGCCGTCCCGGCCCACTTCTGGGTACCGGACGCGATCCAGGGCAGTACGGCGCCCGTCGCCGCGTTCTTGACCACGATTCCGAAGATCGGCGCACTGGCGGCCCTGCTTCGGCTCGGCGAGGCGGTCCTCGCCGACAGCGGAATGCCGTGGGCGGCCGTGATCTCCGTGGTGGCCGCGGCCTCGATGACACTGGGCAACCTGGCCGCCTTCTTCCAGGACGACGTGAAGCGGCTCCTCGCGTACTCGACGATCAGCCAGGTCGGCTACCTGCTGCTGCCCGTCGCGGTGGCCGGCCGATCGGACCTTGCCCAGGAAGCCCTGCTGTACTACGTGGCCGCGTACGCCGTCACGAACCTGGGCGCCTTCGCCGTGGTCTGCGCCCTCCCCCAGGCCACCCGGCTCGCCGACTACCGCGGCCTGGCTCGACGGCGCCCGCTCCTGGCCGCGAGTCTCGTCATCTGCCTCCTCGGGCTTGTGGGCACCCCGCCGACCGCCGTGTTCGTCGGCAAACTGGAGGCGTTCAGCGCCGCCTTCGACGGCGGATACGCCTGGCTGGCCGTCCTGGCAGCCGTCAACACCGTCGCCTCCCTCTTCTACTACCTGCGCTGGATCGTGCCGGCGGTCTCGCGGGGCGACGGCGCCGCCCTTGCCGGAGAGGACCGACCGGCACGAGGTATCGCCTACACGGCCACCGTGATGTCAGTAGGGCTCGGGCTGGCCGCAGGGCCTGTACTCCCCGCCTTGGGCAGCTCGCTCGCCACCTAGTTAGTGGTCGTGGCTGTGGGGCAGGGCTGCATGAAGAGCGACGGCGCCATCGAGCGCGTTGCGCAGTTCGTTCAGCTGATGTGCGGTGAGCGGACCGTCGCCCACCGGCTGGAGCGTGTCGTACTGCGGCGGGTTGACGATGCTGGTGGGCTGGTAGTCCTTCACCTGCCGCTCGAGATCCGGCCGCACCCACGGCCGCGTGCGTCCCGTTCATCGTCGTCTATGTCAGCGACGTTGCGGCGGATGCCGTCACCTCGGATCACAAGATCACTCCTTCACGAGGTGAAGTGGTCCGGGTAAGCGTCGTTCAACGCCCAATGGTTGAACTGGACTTCACCGAACCGGGGAGGAACTCCCCTTTCCAGTCCGCCACGAAAAGGAGCCATGTGCATGTGGATCAGGCGCCGCCGTGCAGCGTCCGCGGCCCTGGATTCCCACAGTCCACAAGCAGCCGCATTGCGGAACAATGGAGCTTAGGAACTGTTCGTCGCGTACCGCAGTGGTGATGACCGTGATGGTCGCTTTGTTGGCGACGCTCGTGGGAGTGCTGATCGTGGCGGTTCTGGCGTACGACATCGTCCGCCTGATCAGCACGGGCGAAAGCCGCTGTCCTCCCCTGGCCCGGTTGCGCGGCCACCGTGCCGCCCTGGCGGCGTCCGAGCGCTGGTGTACGGGGCTCCGTCTGCGCGACCGGATCAGCGCCGGCGAGTACCGACGCCGGATGAGCAGGATCGCGCGGGGTCGCAGGCGGTTACGGGGCCGAGCACCCCTGCGGGTGGACGAACCGGCGCGTACGGCGGAGTCGGGAGCGCTCGCCCAGGTCGCCGGAGCGAGGCTGGCCCTGACCCCTTCGGCAGCCCCCCATCTCACCGGTGATCCCCATGACGTTCCTCCCCCGCATGCCTCGTGCCGCTCTCGCCACGACCGGCGTCCTCTGTCTCACTCTCCTCGTCGCCGGCTGCGGTGACAACGGCGGAGGCACATACTCACCTGTCACAAGCGCCCCAAGCGCACCTGGTACGCAGAGTGCATCAACCACCCCACCCCCGAGCCCCACCACCTCCGCCGAGGTCCGCATCACCATCCGCGGCTTCGCCTTCCAGCCGGCGGACCTGAAGGTACGTCCCGGTACAACGGTCACCGTCGTGAACGAGGATTCGGCGTCCCACACCGTGACGGCTACGGGTAGCGACGCATTCGACACGGGAGAGATCGCGGGCGGCCGTTCTGCCACTTTCACCGCCCCGGACAAGCCGGGCACGTACCCCTTCTTCTGCTCGATCCACCCGAACATGAAGGCGACGCTCACCGTCGCCTGAATCGCCTGACCGGCTCCGTCGTCTCTACGATGGAGAGGGAAGACCGCGGCCCCGGGAGGTGTGCCGCTCATGGGATACCCCGGTTCGGACGACAAGTCCGCCGCACGCCGCGCGCGGGCGGAGGAGCTGCGCCGAGCGGAGCGTGTGCGGGAGCACCGTAGGCGTGTCACCACGTTCGCCGTCTCGGCGGCGATTCTGGCGGCGGCCCTCGGCGGTCTCGGTTACCTCGTCTCGACCAGCGGCGACGACGGCCAGAGCGCGACCGCACCGATCGCGGGCGAGCGGACCTGGCAGAACCTCTCCAGGAACCACGTCACCGCAGCCGTCTCCTATCCGATGACTCCGCCTGCCGGCGGCGACCACGATCCCGTCTGGCAGAACTGCGACGGCGACGTCTACACGTCCCCGGTGCGGGACGAGAACGCGGTGCACGCGCTGGAGCATGGCGCCGTGTGGGTGACGTATACGAACAAGGCGACCGCCGCGGACATCCAAGCGCTGGGCGAGCGGGTCAGCAAGACGCCGTACACCCTGATGAGCCCACGCACCGAACAGTCCGCACCGATCGTCCTCACGGCCTGGGGCCACCAGGTCGGGGTGACCAGCGCCGCCGACGCGCGGGTCGGCGTCTTCCTTGACCGCTACGTCCAGGGGCCGCAGACTCCGGAGCCGGGTGCGACGTGCAGCGGCGGCGTCACCTCATAACGACGGCGTCGCCGTGTGCGGATACCCGGCGGGGCACCCAGTGCCGCTACGATGCCGATCGTGACCCCTGCCGCGCCCTCCCGCCTCAGGCTGCTGCCTGTGCTGCTGATGGCGTGTGTCGTCACGCTGTGCCTGACCGGGCTCGCCCGTCCGGCCATGGCGATGCCGAGCACAGCCATGTCGGAGATGCCCGGTCCGATGGAGTCCATGGGCATGGGGAACCTGCCCGGCGGGATGCATTCAGCCCACACCGGCCAGAGTCTGTCCGTGTCCGATGCCCACAGCCTTCAGCAGCCCTGCCCGATGTCGAGTATGAGCGACTGCGCGCAGCCCTCCGTCTCGCCGCTCGGCAGCGAGCAGACCGCGTGCACCAACGGCTTCGACCGGCCGGCGCCTGCATTCATGCAGCCGGGGCCACCGCGCTCCGGTGTGCCGCCGCCTCTCGAACCGCCCTCCCCTCCTGAATTGACCCGTCTCTGCGTCAGCCGGACCTGACGGCACCCCGTCCGTGGAAGCCCTTCCTCGGACGTACCGCCCTCACGTCCGTTCGGCACGCGCCCGTACGCGCGCGCTCGTGCCGCCCTTCCTGTTCAGGAGCCCCGACGCATGCCGTCGTCCATCACCCTGCTCGTCACCGGTCTCACCACGGGTCTGCTCGCCGGTGGCGCTTCATGCGCCGCCGTCCAGGGGGGTCTGCTCGCGGGTGCGGTGACCCGCCGCGCCTCCGCCGCAACAACCCCCGCCCAGGTACCCGCCATGGCCGGGGCGCGCCGCCCGGCCGTGAAGCCCGCACCGGCCTCCCCCGCGGCCGAACCCAAAGCGCTCGCGCCCGTCGGCGCCTTCCTCGCGGGCAAACTCGTCTCCCACACCCTTCTCGGCGCACTGCTAGGCGTCTTCGGTGACGCGCTCCAGCCCAGCCCCCGCGCCCGGGCCGTGATGCTCATCGTGTCCGGCCTGCTGATGGTGCTGTTCGCGCTCGATCTGTTCGGGGTCAAGGCCGTGGCCCGCTTCGTGCCCCGGGCGCCTGCCTCCTTCGGCCGACTGTTCCGGCGCAGTGCCAAGACCGGGTCACTGGCCACGCCCGCCCTCATCGGTCTGGCGACCGTGCTCGTCCCGTGCGGGGTCACGCTGTCGGTGGAGCTGATCGCCGTGACCTCGGGATCCCCGGTGGCCGGCGCCGCCGTCATGGCGGGGTTCGTCCTCGGCACGGCTCCGCTGTTCGCCGTCCTCGGCTACCTGTTCCGCCGCACCAGCCGGGCACTCTCGGGCCAGCTGGCGTCGCTCACCGGCATCGTCGTCCTCATGGTCGCCGTCTGGACAGTCGCGTCCGGACTCCAGGCGGGCGGTTGGGTCAGCCTGAACCAGGGCGGTGCGAGCTCGTCCGCGGCTGCTCCCGCCTTCGTCATCGAGCCCGGCCCGTCGGACAGCCCGACGGGCGCGGACGGCACACAGCAGCCTGTCCCCAACGACCCGCCCGTCCGGGTCGATGCCTCCGGCCGGCAGGTGATCACGCTGACCGTGACGGACTTTTACACCCCCACGCGGTTCACAGCGAAGGCAGGGCTGCCCACCACACTCGTTCTGCGTGGCAAGGACTCGGGCGGCTGCGCGCGGGCGTTCACCATCCCCGAGCTCGGTGTCCAGGAGATCGTCAAGGAGGACGGCGACACCGAGATCGACCTTGGGACGCGTGACGCCGGGGAGCTCCGGTTCTCCTGCGCCATGGGCATGCAGACCGGTTCCATCGACTTCGAGAAGGCGTGATCATGCGACTGTTCGGCGGCAGGAAGAACCATGAGCCGGAGTCCATGGGCCCTGAGGTGATCCTCGAAGTCGAGGGGATGCACTGCACGAGCTGCGGTCTGCTCATCGACGACGAGCTGGAGGAGGTTCCCGGCGTGCGTTCGGCGCGGACCGATGTCCGCAGCGGGCGCAGCACTGTCCAGTTCGAGGAGGGCGCGCTCGTGGACAGTGACGCGCTGGTGGCCGCGGTGCGCCAGGCAGGCGAGTACGAGGCACGGCCGGTCGGCTGAGGCCGAGCAAGAGGTGCCCGGCCCGGTCTCCCGGGCCGGGCCGTCGTCCTACTTCAGGTAGCCGAAGACGGTCATCATCCCGGACTCGGCGTGGTAGACGTTGTGGCAGTGGATCATCCACAGCCCGGGGTTGTCGGCGTCGAAGTCGATGTCGAGCTTCTTGCCAGGCAGCACGATCGAGGTGTCCTTGCGCGCGCCGCCCTCTGCGTGCGCGTAGGTGTGGCCGTGCAAGTGCATGGGGTGCCACATCGTCGTGTCGTTCACGAAGGACAGCCGGACGCGCTCCCCGGAACGGACCGGATAGCGCTGAGCGGGGTCGTACTTCTTGCCGTTGATGGCCCAGTCGTACTTCGCCATCGAGCCGGTGAGCTTGAACTCGATCGTCCGGTCCGGACGTCCCGACTCGAGCCGTACGGACTCGGCCGCCTTGAGCTGACCGCCGTGGACGACCTTGCCGTCGAGTTCCTTGGGGCGTACGGAGGCGGTGGGCCCGGCGCCGCCGCCGGTGCGCAGGACGGCGAGGGCCGTGCGGTTCTTACCCTCGGCGAGCGCGGTGAGCGGGAAGGTTCCGCTCCCGACGGTGACGAGGGCGTCCAGGCGCTCACCCATGCCGAGCAGGAGCGCGTCGGCCTGTGTCTGTTCGACGGGGAAGCCGTCGGTGTGCGTGACGGTGAGCTTGTGGCCGCCGAGAGCGATCCGGAAGGCCGTGTCGCCGCCCGCGTTGATGATCCGGAGCCTGATCCGGTCGCCTGGCTTGGCGGCGAAGGTCTGCGGCTTGTCCGGCGTACGGCCGTTGATCAGGTAGTGCGGGTAGCCGACGTCTCCGGCGTCGCCGCCGAGCAGGTCGCTGGTGGCGCCCATGAGCATCCGGGAGGGGCCGGCCGGCTTCGGGGACGGGGACGGGGACTTCTGGGTGGTCATCGACATGTTCGACATGTCGTGGCCCTCCATGCCTCCGGAGCCGGAGCCGCCGTGGTCCATGCCGCCCATGCCCTTGCTCAGCTCGGCGAGCACGGCGTCCGGAGTGGAACCGTCGACGCCGTCGACCCAGTCGTCCAGGACGATCACCCACTCCTTGTCGTACTTCAGGGGCTCCTTGGGGTCCTCGACGATGAGCGGGGCGTACAGGCCGCGGTCCTGCTGGACGCCGGAGTGCGGGTGGAACCAGTACGTCCCGGGGTGGGAGACGGCGAAGCGGTAGTCGAAGGAACCGCCCGGCTTGATGTCGCGCTGGGTGAGACCGGGGACCCCGTCCATGTCGTTGCGGAGGGCGAGCCCGTGCCAGTGGACACTCGTGGCCTCGGGGAGGTTGTTGGCAAGAGTGAGGGCAAGGGTGTCACCGGCGGTGACCCTGACCTCCTTGCCGGGGAGGTCGTCCCCGTATGCCCAGGAGCGGACGGTCCGTCCGCCGCCGAGGTCGATCGGGGTCTCGACGGCGGTCAGCTTGAACCGCCGTTCAGGGCCGGGCTTGCGGAGGGCTTCGGCCGCGCCGACCTGCTTGCTGTCCGGGGTGAGGTAGTCGGTGCTCGGCGACATGCCGCCCCCTCCGGAGGAGTGGTCCATGCCGCTCATGGAACCCGAGCAGGCGGTCAGCAGTCCGGTGCCGGCGGCTGCGAGGCCGGCGCCGAGGACGGTACGACGGGTGAGTCGGGACATGACTGTGGAACCTCTTGACGTGTCGTTGTATGGGCAAGGCGACGTTCCGCTCATGACGTGGAGCGGCCGGTCTGCCTATATGCGCAACAACGAGAAGCGGGTCAGGAGGGACTGGGGTGACTCGGGCGGCGGGATCGCACAGAGGGCGTAGGCGAGCCGCATCGCCGAAGGCGCGGCGGCTCGGCGGCGTCGGCGTACGAGCGCGCCACGGAACGCCAGCAGGATGCCGATCCCTGCGCCGAGCACGGCCAGACACACAGCTGCGACGCCGGCCCCGTGCGCGGGGGCCGGGGCGGTCGCGTGGCCCGCATCGGCGACCACGTGCTCCATCGCGGCGGCCACGTGCCCGCCGGAGACGTGCGTGGAGTCTGCGTGCTCGCCGGGATGGCCGAGGACGTGCATGAGCACGATGCCGACGAACAGCGCGGCGGCGAGCACGAACCGGCTCCACCACGTCGCCGCCCTCGGGCGCCTCTTCACGTCGGATTCCACCCGCTCATCATACGGAGAGGGGGTATGCGGAACGTCAGTGGGAGCCGTGGCGGTGGTGGCCATGATGGCCATGGGCCAGGCTGTCCTCCGCCTCCGCCGGCGGGGCGGCTGGGACAGGATGAGCCTCAGCACTCAGCCCAGCCAGTGTCACAGCGACAAGCCTCCGCACCGCCGCCTTCGACGGGAGCCCCGCAGCCGCGCCGAGCGCGTGGAGGCAGTACGCGGCGAGCTCGTCGGGGGCGACGTCGGCGCGCAGGGCTCCGCCCGTGGCGCCCTCGGCGACTAGGTCCCGGACGAGCCCCCGGAGTCGCTCGTGGGCCTGGGTGACGGTCGGCCCTTGGTGGAGCAGGGCGGTCATGTCGGTTCCGTGGTGGCCATGACGCTCGTATCGCTCGTAGGAGATGAGCGCGTAGGTCTCCAGGACGGCATGGAGCCGCCGCCCGGGGTCCGTGATGCGATCCCGCACGGCTTCGAGCTGCTCGAGGTGATGTGCCACCTGCCGCTCGTGCCAGGCGACGAGGATCGACTCGACGTCCGGGAAGTACTTGTAGAGCGTCGCCCTTCCGATGCCGGTCTCCTGGGCGATCCGCGACATGGTCACCGACATCAGGCCGTGCTCGGCGACCAGTGCGGCGGCCGCGTCGAGCGTCGCGTCCCGCACGCTGTTGCGGTGCGCCTCGATCGTCTCGTTCCACAGCTTCGGCATTCCCACAATGTACGGGACGACGATGGCGTGACACCATGACTTGACAGAGACACTCTGTATCGAAAAAGTGGGCGGCCCGGCACCACCCGGTCGTCACGTTCCCGCACGCATCGGAGTCTCCCATGTCCGACCAGACCCCTCCCCCGCACGCTCCCCGCCCCCGTTGGGTGACCGCGCTCCTGATCGGCGCGGCGATCCTCGTCGTGGCCTTCCTCGCTCTGCACCTCGCGGGCGGCGGCATGCGAGGCCACGGCTGATGCCGATGTCACCACGGGTGCGCAAGCTCGCCCTCACCGCCCATGTGACAGCCTCCGTCGGCTGGTTCGGCGCGGTCGCCGTCTTCCTCGCCCTGGCCGTGACCGGACTGACCGCGAAGGATGCACTGACGGTCCGGTCGGTGTACGTCACGATGGGCGTGACCGGCTGGTACGTGATCGTCCCGCTCTGCTTCGCCTCGCTGGCGACCGGCGTCGCGTCCTCACTCGGGACGACGTGGGGCCTCCTGCGCTACTACTGGGTGACGGTGAAGCTCGCGATCACGGTCCTCGCGACCGGCGCGCTGCTCCTCCACATGCCGCCCATCAGCCACATCGCGAGCGCGGCGGCAGCGCCGGACTGGTCCGGTGACACCCTCGCCGGCCTGCGGACCCAGCTCGTCATCCAGTCCGCCGCGGCGCTGGTCGTACTCCTGCTGGCGACCGCCCTGTCGATGTACAAGCCGCAGGGACGGACCCGCTATGGACAGCGACGGCAGCAGAGGAGTCTCTTGGCGCACAGGGCGTCATGAG
Source organism: Streptomyces venezuelae (assembly GCF_008642375.1). Lineage (NCBI taxonomy): Bacteria > Bacillati > Actinomycetota > Actinomycetes > Kitasatosporales > Streptomycetaceae > Streptomyces > Streptomyces venezuelae. The sequence continues at coordinate 1,456,305 of NZ_CP029194.1, forward strand.
CCGGTTGCGGAGAACAGGCGCGACCACCGGACCCCGGCCCATGGAAGACGCCGACGCGGCGTCCTGATCATTCCGCGAAGCGGACCTCGCGGAGGGTGCGGCGGCCCGCTGATCCGCCCCGTCAGGCCACACCGTGGGCGGACGCCGCCGTGACCGCCCGCCGGGTCCGCCACATCGAGACGACGGTGAGCGCCGTCAGCGCGACCATGACCCCTACCGAGATCAGGAACGCCGCCGAGGTCGGTGTCGAGGCGGAGGCCCCGGCGACTACGTAGGCGGCAGTACCGGGCAGCACGCCCAACGCCGTGGCGGCGGCGAAGGAGCGCAGTCGTACCCCGGAGAAGGCGGCGGCGAAGTTCACTGCGGGGAAGGGAACACCGGGCACGACGCGCAGCAGGAACACACTGCGGAAGCCCTGCTCGGTGAGCCGCCGGTCCAGCGCGGTCAGCACTTTCCCCCTCAGGAACGGCTGAAGCGCCTCGCGCCCGAGCCCGCGTCCCAGCCCGAAGGCCAGGACCGCGCCAAGCGTCGTCCCCGCCACGGCCAGCAACAGTCCCTCGGGGGCGCCGAAGAGGACCCCGGCCGCGACGTTGAGCACGGGCTTCGGAAAGAACGCCAGGGTGCCGATCGCGAACACGATCACGAAGGCGAGTCCAGCCCAGAGAGGCGGAACGTCAGAGGTGATCCCCTGTGAGAGCAGGCGCTGAGGGCTCCACAGGAGCAGGGAACCGGCCGCCGCAGCCAGGATCGCGACGAGCAGACCCAGTCGAACGGACGGTGTCATACGCACACGTCGAGTGTACGGGCGGCGCTGGTCGCGCCCTATGGCTCCGCTGCCCCGCCTCCGGGCCACGAGAGCAGGAACGGCCCAGGACGAGGAGCAGCGCGAGGGCCGCTTACCCATGGTCGGGCTGCACTGAGCGGACGGCCAGTGGGTGTCGGTCCAAGCACGGCCTGCCATCGGGCCTGACCGCCTGCGGCGGACCTCGAGAGTGCTCGCGGCGGTCATACATAGCGGCAAAACCCCGGTTAGGGAAACCGGGGATTCCCAGGACGATTGATTCCCCTCATCCACCCACGAAGCGCCAGCGGATCTTCGGGAAGTAGGTCCGAATCGACAGGCTCACGCCCGCACACGATGCGTTCTCCGTTCGCGAACTGTGCTGTCCACCCCTGGACTCTCGTACGAATCCGTTTAGTGTTCCGTCCCCGGAGATCGTTCGCCCTTGCCCCACGAGCCCACATCCCCCACGGACCCCGCCGCACCGCACGCCGCCATGGAGGCCACCGCGCACCCCACGCTCCACTCCCAAGGCGACCCGGCCACCAGCCGTCCGCCCCTCCTCGCCAGCGCCTGGTACTCGACCAAGGACCTCGCCACTCGCCTCCGCGTCGACACCTCCACCCTGCGCCGCTGGCGAACCGCTCAGCCGCCCCAAGGCCCTCCGTTCGTCTCCATCTCCGAGCGAGTCGTGATGTACAGCGCGGCCGACATCGAGGAATGGCTGCACAGCCGTCGCATCGCCCCCAGCCGGGCGGCTTGATGGCCCATGTAGAAACCGTTCCTGTCGGCGTACGCCTCTCCACGGACGTCGAGTACAGGCCCAACAGGGCGAACCCGTACCGCGCCCGCGTCCGTTGGTTCGACCCCACGACCAAGCGCCGGAAGTCCGTGTCCGAGGGAAAGGACAGCGAAGAAGAAGCACAGGCGTGGATCCAGACCATCATCGAGGCCGCGGAAGCCGGCCTCGCGCCCTCCGTGGCCACCATGAAACTCGCCGACTACGGCGACGCGAACATGGAACTCGCATTGCGCGGACTGGAATTGAAGACACGCGACCCCTATCTCTCAGGTTGGCGAGTACGCGTGGTCCCGGCAATGGGCCATCTCCCGGTCCGGTTGATCACCAACGGCGCCGTCGACCGCACCGTGCAGAACTGGATCGCCGACGAGCACGGCCGCTCGACCGTCAAGAACACCATCGCCGTCCTGGTCCGCGTCATGGAGCAGGCGGTCCGGGACGGCATCATCAAGGTCAACCCGGCCCGCGTGACGGGCTGGCAGAAGCTCTACAAGCAGGCCGAGGACGAGCTCCTCGACCCGCGAGCGCTGGCCCTCCCCGGCTGGGAGGCGCTCGTCGAGCTGGCCGACGCGCTCGTGGCCGCGTCCCACGGCGAGTACCGGGGCTGGGGTGAGGTCGTCCTCTTCGCCGCGTGCACGGCCGCACGCATCGGCGAGGTCTCCGGCTGCCGGGTCGGGGACATCGACACCACCAACTGGATCTGGACCGTCCGGCGCCAGACCACCCCCGCTCCCGGCGGCCTCGTCGACAAGGGAACGAAGGGCAAGCGGGCCCGCCATGTCCCCATCATCGAGGAGATCCGCCCCCTCGTCGCGCAGCGGGTCCTGGCCGCCGGCCCCGATCCCGACGCGCGCATGTTCACCGGACCCCGAGGCGGCCGCATCTCCACCGCGGTCCTGCGCGACGCGACCCACTGGGACGACGTCGTCATGAAGCTCGGCTTCGAGCACCTTCGCCGCCACGACCTCCGGCACACCGGACTCACCTGGTTCGCCGACGCCGGAGTCCAGGTGCACGTCCTGCGCAAGATCGCCGGCCATGGCTCGCTGACCACCACTCAGCGGTACCTGCACCCCGACGTGCACAAGATCACCGCCGCCGGCGCCGCCCTCTCGGCGCACCTCAGCGTGCTACGCGCGCCGCGCTCCCTGCCGAGCCCGATCATGGTCGCCCGCTGACCGGTCAAGGCAAGTTGGTCCCCAAGTGGTCCCCAAAAACGATCAAGGGGCCGTTTCAGATCTCTCTGAAACGGCCCCTGACCTGCGACTTCGAAAAGTCGGGACGACAGGATTTGAACCTGCGACCCCTTGACCCCCAGTCAAGTGCGCTACCAAGCTGCGCCACGTCCCGGTGCCCGTCTGACCTGGGGTTTCCCCTGGCCGAACGCGCATGAGAACAATACCGCACTTTCGATGGTGGTCACGAACCCTTTCCGGCGCCCGCGCGAGGGCGCGCGCTGGTGCTGAAACGCTCACTCTCCGTAACGCTTCCGCGCGCCCCTGAATGCGCTCGCGCGCCCGTGGCGCGGGTGCGTGGAGTGGGGAGGGCGGGGGCGAGGCCCGTGTTCCCGGGGCGGAGGCCAGGTCGGACAGGATGCGGAATGTCGCCTCCATGATGGCGAAGGGGCGCATGTGGTGACCTCGGACGGCTCATGACCATATGCCCCGGGATCCGTTGCCGTTGGCATGTGGCAGAAAGATGCCCACGGGGAATGGACTCCGGATCGGCAGAAGGGGGCCAACACCACACGAAACACAGTCAGTTTCAATCGTCAACAGCTCGTGTTTCGGACAAAAGTCGTGGCGATATTGCTCCGTCCCGGAAAGATCAACACCATGAAGACGTCGGCCTGTTCGGGACGGGACCACTGCCGATGCACCACCTGCCCGGTCGACAGAGCGAGCAGGCGTTTCGCAGGGGAGGCTCGAATGGACGGCTACTTCAGCAGTCGACTGCATCATCAACTCAGGGAAACAGTCCGAGACTTCGCAGAGCGTGAGGTTCGGCCACGAATAGCCGAGATGGAAGCGTCGCGGACGGTCCATCACGAGCTCTCCCGGCTCATCGCCGAGCAGGGCTGGCTGGGCGCGACAATCAGCCAGGAATACGGCGGTATGGGCGCCGGCCACCTCGCCAAGACGATCATCATCGAGGAGCTCTCCCGGGTCAGCGGCGCCATGGGCGCCATGGTCCAGGCCTCGCAGCTGGGCACCGCAAAGATCGTCCACTTCGGCAGCGACGAGCAGCGCAAGACATGGCTGCCCGCCGTCGCCGCCGGCGAGTGCCTGCCGACCATCGCGGTCACCGAGCCCGAGTCCGGCGGCCACGTCCTCGGCATGAGTGCCAGCGCCGTCCGGGACGGCGACGACTACATCCTCAACGGAAGCAAGGTCTTCGTCGGCAACAGCCACGTGGGCGACCTGCACGGCGTCGTGGTCAGGACCGGCCCCGGTTCGAAGGGACTCACGGCCTTCCTGGTCGAATCCGATCGGCCGGGGTTCAGGACCGGTCCGCAGCAGCCCGCCATGGGGCTCCACGGCTTCAGCTTCGGCGAGCTGATCTTCGAGAACTGCCGCGTCCCGGCGTCCAACCGCCTCGGCGACGAGGGCGACGGCCTCTCCGTCGCGTACTCCTCCAGCGTGCTGTACGGACGGGCCAACCTCACCGCCGTCTCCCTCGGCATCCACCAGGCGATCCTGGAGGAGACGACCCGCTTTGCCTCCGAGCGCATCCGCTACGGCAAGCCGCTCCACGACCTGCCCACGGTGAAGCTGAAGCTGGGCCAGATGCAGTCCCGGCTGATGACGGCCCGGCTCGCCGCGTACCACGCCGTCCACCTGCTCGACCAGGGTCTGTCCTGCGACGCCGAGCTGATGAACGCGAAGCTCGTCAACGTCGAGTCGGCGATCGACTCCGGCCGCAACGCCATGGAGATCCACGCCGCCGCCGGTCTCTTCACGGACCGGTCCATCGAGCGGTACCTCCGCGACGCGCACCACATCTTCGCCCCGGCCGGCACCTCCGACATCCAGCTCCTGCGCCTGGCCGAGGTCGCCCTCGGCCAGGACAAGGGCAGTTGGTCGGAGCGGCTCTCCGACCTGGTCCGCACCCCGGAGCTCGAACCGGCGCACGCCTGAGCGGGCGCGGGGAAACGGCCGGGGCCCCGGTACGGCGCGTGTCGCCGTACCGGGGCCCCGGCCGTCTTCCCGTCGGTACGGGTCAGTACATGCCGTCCTCGCGGCGGTGGATCTGCTCCACCAGCTCCGCCGCCATCGCCTTGATCGTCTCCAGACCGGCGCGCCCCCACGGCCGGACGTCGGTGTCGACCACGCAGATCGTGCCCAGCGCGACGCCGGTACGGTCGATCAGCGGCGCCCCCATGTAGGAGCGGATCCCGATCTCGTCGACGACCGGGTTCCCCGCGAAGCGCGGGTAGTCGCAGACGTCCTCCAGGACGAGCGCCTTGCGCCGGACCACCACGTGCGGGCAGTAGCCGTGGTCGCGGGCCATGTAGCGGCCGACGCCACCGGTGTTGGCCGCGGCGGCGCCCAGGTCGCTGCCCGAGTGGGTGCCCTCGGGGGTGTGCAGCCCGGCGAAGAACTGCCGGTTCTCGTCGATGAAGTTGACCATCGAGAACGGGGCCCCGGTCACGTCCGCGAGCCGGTGGGCGAACTCGTCGAACGCCGCGTCCGGCCGCTCCCCGAGCCCGAGTTCGCGGAGCCGCTGCACCCGCGCGGGTGCGTCCTTGTCGATGGGGGTCAGCAGGAGATGACCGGTCGGGTCGTAGGTCATGACGTGGCTCCGAAGCTCGGCACGGTGGCCGGGATGTTGGTGATCAGATGCTGGACAAGGGTCAGCAGGGTCCGGATGCCGGAGCTGGAGATCCGGGCGTCGCAGACGACGACCGGCACCTCCGGCTTGAGGTCGAGCGCGGCCCGTACCTCGTCCGGCTCGTAGCGGTAGGCGCCGTCGAACTCGTTGACCGCCACGACGAAGCGGATGCCCCGCCGCTCGAAGAAATCCACGGCGGAGAAGCACTCCTGGAGCCTGCGGGTGTCGGCGAGGACGACCGCGCCGAGCGCTCCCTCGGAGAGCTCGTCCCACATGAACCAGAAACGCTCCTGCCCGGGGGTGCCGAACAGGTACAGCACATGGCGGTCGTCGAGCGTCATGCGCCCGAAGTCCATGGCCACAGTGGTCGTGGTCTTGGACTCCACGCCCTCCAGGCTGTCGGTGGCCGCGCTGACCGAGGTCAGCAGCTCCTCGGTGCTGAGCGGTTCGATCTCGCTGACCGCGCCCACGAAGGTCGTCTTGCCCACGCCGAACCCGCCCGCCACGAGGATCTTGAGCGCGGTGGGGAAGGGGTCGGACGCGAAACTCTCGTGGCGCTCAGAGCCGTTGTCGTAGGCCATCGAGCACTGCCTCCAGCAAGGAACGGTCGGTTGGGTTGGCGTGGAACCGGGGGGCCCTGGCGGTGAGCGCCCCGCAGTCCACGAGGTCGGAGAGCAGGACCTTGGTGACGACGGCCGGCAGCCGTAAGTGCGCCGCGATCTCGGCCACCGAGGTGGGCCCGTCGCACAGCCCGAGTGCCAGGCTGTGCTCGGGGCCCATGTGCGCCTGCGGGATCGAGCCGGTCGCCATCACCATCGAGAGCAGGTCCAGCGTGGTGCTGGGCTTGGTCCTGCCGCCGCTCACGGTGTACGGCCGGATCAGCCGGCCCGCCGCGTCGTCGAGCCAGGGTCCTTCCTGATGGGATGTCACGTTCACTGCCCGATGCCACCCGCCGCTCCTGCTGCCTGCCGGGCGGGCGTGACCAGGTACGGCCGGACGCTCTTGACGAGCATCGCCATCTCGTAGCCGAGTACGGCGGCGTCCGCCTCACGCCCGGCGAGGACGGCCAGGCAGGTGCCCGAGCCGGCGGTGGAGACGAACAGGAGCGTGGAGTCGAGCTCCACGACCACCTGGCGGACCTCGCCGCCGTCGCCGAACCGGGCGCCCGCGCTCCGGCCGAGCGAGTAGAGCCCGGAGGCCAGGGCCGCCATGTGGTCGGCGGCGTCGGGGTCGAGGCCGTGGACGGATTTCACGAGGCCGTCGGAGGAGAGCAGAACGGCGTTGCGGGTGTACGGGACCCGCTGGACCAGTCCGCTCAGCAGCCAGTCGAGATCCGAGGAATGGCCGGTCGGCACATTGCTCGCCATGGTGCATCTACTCCTTGTGCGCGTCGCCTGGACGCAGCGGTTCGTGGGGGGCGGGCTGGGATTCGGCGAGGCCGATTCCGCGCTGGAAGGCGGCCATCAGACCGGGGTCGTGCAGGGCGTGGTCCTCGGGCTTGCGCACCGCGGGCTCGTCGCGCAGCTGCGGGACGAGGTGCTCCTGGGCGCGCCGCTTCGGCAGGAGGGGCCGGCCGGAGGGCTCGGCCCGAGGAGCCACGGGCGCCGGGGGCAGCAGGGGGGCCTGGTGCTCGGCGCCGAGCGACTGCGCCGGTATCGAGGGGGTGGACCCGGTGTCGGTGTGGCCGTTGAGGTGGCCGTTCAGGTGGGTGCTCGTACGGGGGTACGCGAGCGGGTCGGACGACGGAGCGTCCTCGTGACGTGCGGCGACCCGCTCCGGGGAGGGCGCGGGAGCGGAAGCGGCCATCGGCGCGGAGGCCTGGGCGTGCGCCGGGACCGTGCGGGGTGCCTCGTAGTGCCCTTCGCGCCGGTCGGAGCCCGGGACCTCGGCGTGGGCCGGGACCTGGACCGGGGCCGGTGCGTGGGCAGGTGCCGGTGCGTGGACCGGCTCGGGGGCCTGGACCGGCTCCGGTGCCTGTGCCTGCTGCTGGGACTGGGGCTGGGGCTGCATCTGCACCTGGCCCTGCGGGACCGCCGGGGAGCCGACGGCCGCGGCGGCCTGGCGCTCGTGCTGTGCCAGGCCCTCGGGGTCGGCGCCGAGGAGGCCCTGCGGCAGGACGAGGACGGCCTGGACGCCACCGTAGATGTTCGACTGGAGGCGTACGGCGATGCCGTGCCGGCGGGCGAGCGCCGAGACGACGAAGAGACCGATGCGGCCGTCCTGGAGCAGATGCGCGACGTTGACCTGGTCGGGGTCGGCGAGCAGGGCGTTCATCTTGTTCTGCTCGGTGACGGGCATGCCCAGGCCGCGGTCCTCGACCTCGATCGCGAGGCCGGCCGTGACGTACTGGGCGCGCAGCAGCACGGTCGTGTGCGGTGCGGAGAACAGCGTCGCGTTCTCGACGAGTTCGGCGAGAAGGTGGATGACGTCGGCCACGGCATGGCCCCGGAGCGTACCGTCGATCGGCGGTACGAGCTTCACCCGCGGGTACTGCTCGACCTCGGCGATCGAGGAGCGGAGGACCTCGGTCATGGTGACCGGGTTCGACCACTGGCGGCGGGAGATGGCGCCGCCGAGCACGGCGAGGTTCTCGGCGTGCCGGCGGATGCGGGTGGCCAGGTGGTCGACGTGGAACAGGCCCTTGAGCAGCTCCGGGTCCTCGACCTCGTTCTCCAGCTCGTCGAGGAGCTGGATCTCGCGGTGGACGAGGGACTGCAGGCGCCGGGCGAGGTTGACGAAGACCTCGACCTTCTGTTCGTTGCCGACGCTGCTGGAGAGCCGGGACGCCTGGACGACGGCCGCCACGGCGGCCTCGTGCGAGCGGTTCAACTCCTGTGACAGCAGGTCGAATTCGTCGCCTGTCGCGGGGCCGGACGGCAGTGCGGGACGGGGCGGGAGCCCCTCCCCCCTGCGCAACTGTTCGACGACCGTACGCAGTTCGCTCTGGCCGCGCGCGCTGGATCGGCGCAGGGCGTTGCAGCGGTCCAGGACCGCCTTGGCCGCACGGTCGGCGCCGAGCGCGGCGGCCGTCACGGAGGCGACGGTGAGGGCGGCCGCGCCGGTCAGCGCGGCCCAGAGGCCGGGCGTGGGGCTGGCTCCCGTGGAGCGGATGGTGAAGAGGACGGCCGCCGCGCCGCCCAGTGCCACCGCGACGGCGGGGAGCACGGAGGTACGCAGGAGTTGGGGGCGTATGCGGGCTTCCGTCGAAAGCGGCGCGGACGTCTGCGCCGGGGCGGTGCCGGGGGTGCCGGAGGCGGAGCGGGCGCCCGACCGGCCGTGCCGCCCGCCCTCGCGTCGATCGGACCGCGAGGCGGGTGCGCGAAGTTGAGACATGAGTGTCCTTGGTACGTGCCCAGGAATCGGCGTACTGCGGGGAACAGGGGGTGGACTGCGGGGTGCTTGGGACGAGTCGTTCAGGGGGTCGTACGGGGGTGTCGTGCGGAGTGTCGTACGGGGTGTCGTGCTCGGGGTACTGCGAGGGTGCGATGAGCGTACCGATGATCAGCAACCACACACTGTAGTCGTCAACCGTTCATGTGCGGTGCGCAGTTGGCAAACTTACCCGGAGTGCGGCCCGGTCTGGTATCGCCCTTCGCACGACAGGCCGAGAACCGTCTGGCCGAAACATGACGACTCGGTTCCCGCGGGCGGTCGAACGGCGGGAACGGAAGAGGGCGGAGGCGCTCGCGCACCTCCGCCCTCTGCGGAAACAGTCCTCCGCCGGAATCCCCCGGAGGCGGCGCGGACCCGTCCGTCCGTCCGCCCGTCACGTCATACGGACGCTCTCCGAAGCCCCGGGACCGGCGGCGGAACCGGGGTCCCCGGGCGTCCGTCCGCTCTCCGGATTCGCGTTCGCGCCGGCTGCGGCTCCGCGCCGCTCGTGACCGTCGGTGAGAGCGGAACCTTCCCGGCCTTCGAGGGCGGCCGTGCGCAGCGCGGTGACGACGGCGGCCGTCGTGGGGTCCGCGCTCTCGGTCCGACGCGTCGCGGCGAACAGCCGGCGAACGATCGGGCGGCCCTCGATGGACGCCGTGCGGATTCCGGGTGCATCCGGCTCGACGGCCGTCCGGGGGACGAGCGCGGTGGCGAGGCCGGCGCGGGCGAGGGCGAGCTGGGCGGAGATGTCGGCGGTGACGTAGCGCGCGGTGGGTGCGAAGCCCGCCTGGCGGCACGCCTGCAGGACGGCCTGCCCGCAGTCCGTGCCGGACGGTGGCAGGGCGAGGGTGTGGGCGGCGAGTTCTCTCAGGGCGACGGGCCGCTCGCCGGCCCGGTCCGCCGCGGTGACGACGAGCAGCGGGTCGTCGAGCAGCGGCGTGATCTCGACGCCCCCGGGGGTGTCTTCCGGCAGGTGGTGGTACCGCTGCCCGAGGACGACGTCGACGGTGCCGAGTGCCAGCTCCCGCAGCTGCGCCTGGTCGGTGACGAGACAGGTGACGGTGAGCCGAGGGTGGCGCTCCCCCAGTGCGGTCAGCGCGGGGGCCACGATGCGGGCGACGGTGGACGGCAGAGCTGCGAGGGTGGCGGCCGCGCCCACGGCGCCCTTCACCGCGGCGACGGCGCTCTCGGCCTCCCGCACGGCGGCGAGGATCCGGTCGGCGTGCTCGACGAGGACCCGGCCGGCCGCGGTCAGCGTCACGGTGCGCCCGTCGGGGCGCAGGAGGTCGACACCCACCTCCTTGCGCAGCGCGGCCAGCTGCTGGGACACGGCGCCGGCCGTCAGGTCCAGCGATTGGGCGGCCGCGGTGATGGAGCCCCGGGCGGCGACGGTCCTGAGCATGTCGAGGCGGCGTACATCCAGCATGAATCGATAGATTACCTAAAGGGTCCCATGAGGAATCATCCCCTTGACCTGCCGGGTCGCGATGGGCGACCTTCAGCGCATGGAGATCATCGACTGCGTCACCAGCGTCGCCCGCCCCCTCCACGACTTCGGCGACGAGTTCATGTCCGACGCCGCGACCGCGGCCGTGGGCCTCCGTGCCGGCTTCCCTCCGGGGCGCGCCTTCTACTGCCGGGGCCGGTTCGGAGTGCTCGGCGAAGCGCGGGAGGAGGTGGTGCAGTCCGTCCAGGGATTCCTCGGCCCCGGCCTGGTCACCGCGGGCTGGCGGGCGGGACGCGCCGTGATGCCGGCGGCGGAGGCCGCCGCGTGCTACGCAGCGGCCGTACGGCAGTGGGGCCGCGCCCACATCCCCGCCGATGTCGACGTGGAGCGCTTCGACCACCTGGCCCGCCGGCTGATCGAGGCCGCGGACGGAGACGCGCTGCCCCTGTTCGCCGGCTGGCGCGCTCAGCCCTGCCCCGGGGACGACGCGGTCGGCGCGGCCATGCAGCGCGTCCACGTCCTGCGGGAACACCGCGGCGCGTGCCACCTGGCGGCGGTACGCGTGTGCGGACTGAGCGCGCGCACGGCCATGGTCGTCAACCTCGGTGTGGAACAGGCGGCCCACTACGGCTGGGAGCGGCCGGACCCCGCCGCCGCGCACGAGGTTCCGCGGTGGCGACGGGCCGAACGGCTCACCGACGAACTGCAGGCACCCCTCTACGCCGCGCTGACCGGCCGTGAACGCGCCGAGTTCGCCCGGCTCGTCGACGAACTGACCGCCTCACACCTCCCGCAGCCGCAGCCGCCTGCGGACGTGACGCCGGCTCATTCGCTCGCCGTCGGCGTCAGGGAGACGTCCCAGAATTCGGCGTAGCGGCCGCCCTGGCTCAGCAGTGCGTCGTGGCTGCCTTCCTCCACGATCCGGCCGCCGTCCAGGAAGACGACGCGGTCGGCCCGCCGGACGGTCCGCATCCGGTGCGCGACCATCACGACCGTCCGGCCCGCCATGAGCCGCTCGATGCCCTCGTGGACGGCCGCCTCGTTCACCGGATCGAGCGCGGAGGTCACCTCGTCCAGCAGCACGACGGGCGCGTCCTTCAGCAGAGCCCGCGCGATGGAGACGCGCTGGCGCTCGCCGCCCGACAGCCGCGCGCCGCCCTCGCCGACGTGTGCCGACCATCCGCCGGGCAGGCGCTGGATCACCTCGTCCAGTCGCGCCGCCGTCGCCGCCGCCCGGACGTCGGCCTCGTCGGCGTCGGGGCGGCCGAGACGGACGTTCTCCTCGATCGTGCCGTCGAAGAGATGGACGTCCTGGAAGACGATGGCGAACTGCCCCATCAGGACGTCCGAGTCGATCGCGCGGACGTCCACCCCTCCCAGGCGCACCGCACCGCCGTCCACGTCGTGGAACCGCGCCGCCAACTGCAGCAGGGTGCTCTTGCCGGCACCCGACGGCCCGACCACGGCCAGGCGCTGCCCTTGCGGAACGGACAACGACAGGCCGTCGATCACCGTGCGGCCGCCGTGCCGGAAGGCGACGGACTCGAACTCCAGGTCATGGAGCACCGGTTGGACCGGATCGACCGGCTCCGGAAGCGGTTCGGTACGCAGCACCTCGTCGAGTCGCGTCAGTTCGTACCGCGCGCCGCGGAGCTGGCCGCCGATGTCCGAGAGCGAAAGCAGCGGATCCGCGCAGCGGGCGGCCAGCACCAGGAGCGCCAGGAGCTCGGCCGCGCCGATGTTCCCACCCAGGGCCAGAGAGGCGCCGAGGGCCAGCACGACGGTGAACATCGTCTGCACCGCGAACGCCAGACCCACCACACCGGGCAGTGCCGACAGCGCGGTGCGGCGGGAGGCGCGCTCGACGTCGCGCAGCGAGTCGTCGAGCACCTGGAAGCGTTCGGCGGTCCGGCCGCCGGCACGCAGCACCGGCTGGGCCTGGAGGTACTCGATGACTCGCCCGGTGGCCTGGTGGTCGCGTTCGTGCCGCTCCCGGTCCGTGGCAGCCATGGAGCGTCCCGCCCGCAGCTGGATCGCCGCCACGATCGGCACGGCGGCCGACGCGGCCAGACCCATCTGCCAGTTGAAGGCCGACATGACGACGACGATCGCCAGAGGGGTCACGCAGGCGGAGATGAACGGTGCCAGCAGGTGTGCGATCACGGCCATCGCCTGCAGGACGCCGCGGCTGGCGAGGACGGACACCTCCCCGAGGCGACCGCCTTCGTACCAGCCGATGGGCAGTCGGGCCAGATGGTCGCCGAGACGGTGGTACGTGCCGCGCAGCAGCGTGGATCCGGCCAGGAATCCGGAACGGTCGCTGACGTAGCGCAGCAGCGCGTAGCCGGCGACGGCGCCGCCGAACGCGTACAGCCACGGCCAGGCGTCCTCGGGTGTGCTCCCGAACAGCGCCCGCAGCACGGGGACCAGCAGCGCGTAGGACAGCCCCTCGACGAGGGCGGTCGCCGTCATCAGGGCCACGGTGCGGCGCACCGGCCCGCCGTACTCGTGCCCGAGCACGCGCAGCAGCGTGCGGATCATCGGGACCGACCTCCTCGCGGTACGCCTCCGTGGGCTTCGGTCCGATCGGCGGCGGCCGATCGTCTGGCTTGCCAGAGGGCGGCGAACTCGCCATTGAGTGCCAGTAGTTCGGCCGGACTTCCGCGCTCGACGACCGAGCCGCCGTCCAGCATCACGACGGTGTCGGCCTCGGCGATGGTCTCCAGGCGGTGGGCGATGACCAGGGTCGTCCGGTTCCCCTCCAGCGTCGCGAGCGCGCGGCGCACCGCCTGCTCGGTCTGCGGGTCGGCGAAGGCCGTCGCCTCGTCGAGTACGAGTACGGGCGCGTCGGCGAGCAGTGCTCGGGCGAGGGAGATCCGCTGTGCCTCGCCCCCCGAGAGGCCGGCGTCCTCACCGATCACCGACGCGTATCCGCGGGGGAGTCGGAGGATCCGATCGTGGATGTGCGCCAGCCGGGCGGCGCGTACGACGTCGTCGAAGTCGGCGTGCGGCACCGCGAGGGCGATGTTGTCCGCGACCGACGTGCGCAGCAGCCGGACGTCCTGGAAGACGAAGGAGACCTTCCGGTAGAGCTCCTGACTGTCGATCTCGCGCAGATCGACGCCGCCGAGGGTCACCGAACCGTGGGTCGGGTCGAAGAACCGCGGCAACAGCCGCACCAGCGTGGACTTTCCGCTGCCCGACGGCCCGACGAGCGCGGTGACCGTCCCCGGTTCGAGGACGAGATCGATCCCGCGCAGCACCTCGTGGCCGGCTTCGTAGCCGAAGCGGACGTCCCGCAGTTCCACCCGGTGTCCCTGGGGCGCGGTGGGGTGCGGGGGCTCCGGCAGGGGCTGCACGGCGAGCACGTCCCGGATCCGGCCGACCGCGCGCCGGGCGGCCTGCATGTCGTCGAAGCCGTGGCCGAGCGCCGCCACGGGGGCGGTCAGGCCCAGTCCGAGCAGCAGGAAGGGAAGCAGGTCGACCGCGGGCAGCTCACCGGTGGTGACGAGTGCCGCACCTCCGATCAGTACGACCAGCAGCACGAACGGCGGCGATAGCGCCACCTGCATCGCGGCGGCGATCCCGGCGAGCCCGCGCACCATCCGGAGGAAGCTGCCGACGAAGTCGTCGACGGCCCTGAGGAACGCACGATGGACGCGCTCGCCTCCGCCGAAGGCCTTGACCACCGAGATGCCGAGCACGAACTCGACGACCGAGCTCGCGATCCGCCCCATGCCGACGTCGAACTCCTCCTGTTCGCGCAGCCGGGCCGGGGTCATCATCAGGGGGACCAGGGCCATCGCGAGGACCACCGGTATCAGGGTGATCAGGGTCATGCGCCAGTCGACGGCGAACAGGTAGACCAGCGACGCCAGCGGCACCACGAAGGCGGAGACGAGCTCGCCGGGGGTGTGGGCGATGAACGGATGCACCGCGCTGACGTCCTCCCCCACCACCTTCGCCAGCTCGCCGGTCCGGCGCCGCGAGAACCAGCCGATCGGCACGCGCCCCAGGCGCGCGGCCAGGCGCCGACGCAGCGTCAGTTGCACCTGACTGTCGAGGAGATGCCCGACTCCGGACGAAGCGGAGGTGAAGACCAGCCGGACGAGCATGCCGACGGCACCCACGATCACGGCGCCCCGGACGTGCTCGCGATCGACCGGTCCGGGCGCCAGCAGGGACCGGCCCACCTCGACGACCGCGAGCAACGGCAGCAGTCCCGCGAGGGCGCCGACGACTTGGAGGATCACCACGGCCGCGAAGCGCGGCAGGAAGGGGCGCAGCACCTCGGCGTCGTCGGCCTCGTCGGCCTCGTCGCGCCGCGGTTCAACGCCCTTGCCAGAACGGCCTCTTAACTTTGCGAACATGTTCCGAAAGTAACACGGGGCAGCCCACCTGAACACGCGTTCCGAGCACCCGTTCAGAGACGGAGGGAGCGGGGACGGCATGATGGAGCGATGTCCCGCACGCCCGCTCCGCACGGCCGCACCGGCCGGCCGCCCCTGACCTCCCGTGCGCAGATCCTGGCGACGGCCCGTCGGCTCATCGACGAGGACGGCTGGGAGAAGCTCACGATCCGCCGCCTGGCGACCGAGGTCGGCGTCGGGGCGACGACCTTGTACCACCACATCCGGAACAAGGACGATCTGCTGCTCCACCTGCTCAATCACCACATCGGGCAGATCGAGCGCCCCGGGCCGCCCGGCTCCCCACGGGACCGGATCATCACGGCCGCCACCGCGATGCGCGACGCCCTCACGGCCTGGCCCTGGGCGGCGGAGGTCCTCTCGGCCGACGGCTTCGTCGGCCTCCTCGACGAATCGGCGATGTGGATGGTCGAGGACGTCGTGGCCGGAGCCGGCGACCACGGATGCACCCCCGACCAGAGCGTCGACGTCTTCCGCAGCATCTGGTTCTTCACGGTCGGCGAGGTCCTCGTCCGCGCCCACTCCGCCCGCCGCCAGGCCGAGGGCCGCCCCTTCGCCTACCGCGACGACCTGGACCACTCCCGGCTCCCCCACCTGGCCGCCATCGGCACCCGCTGGGCCGCACTGGCCGCCCGGGACATCTACCCCGAGACCCTCGCCACGTTCGTCGACGCCCTCCTCGCACGAGCCACTCCCCACGAGACCCCCTGCCGGGAGCGGTCCGGGTAACGGGACGCAGAGGCAGGTCATGGGGAAGGGAACCGGGCCGGACCGGGCCGGGCCGGGCCCGATGACCGCACGCTCGGACGCTGCCGCGACCGCCCGAGCGCAAGGAAGCGCCCCGTCGGCGACAGCCACGCCTGCCCCGACCCGGCCTTGGTCGAAGGAGCTGTCCGGCGATCAGGTCCGTGTGACCGTGAGCAGCAGTGGCGTGTGGACACCGAGGTGAGCGGCGGAGTCGGCGACGGCCTCGGCCAGCCACCCGACCGCATCACACGACCACTCCGCGAGTTCACCGGGCAGTGTCCTGCCGTGCAGGGGCGGGCCGTTCCAGAAACTGTCGTCGAACAGCGGCGCCGGTACGTTGTCCGGGTCGGCGAGGTCGTCAGCCCCGCACACGAAGACGTCCTGGTCCAAGCGGCCGAGGTGGCGGGCGAGCTGCTGCGCGACCGAGGGAATCGACGGGGCTCGGCCGCTGTCGATGCGGATCCTCACCGATGTCCGCGATCGTGGGTCGCGCTCTCCGAACCAGTCGATCGACTGCAGGGACGGCACGATCGCAGAGGGCGGGCGTGACGAGGCGTCGATCCCCTGAACCGGCAGGAGGACCTGCACCGAAGAAAGGCGCACTGTGCCGACCCGTGCTGCCGTGTCCTCGGCGCAGCGCAAGAACGGCTGCACAGGGAGCGGCCTGTCATCCGCCACCGCGCCGGCCTCGACCTGGAACCACGCGATCAGGTTCGACTCGGAAGCGGCGAAGGGGTGGCTCCATCCGGCGTCGTTCATGGCCCACAGCCCCGGCGCGACGACCTTGCGCCTCTCAAGGGCGCCCCCTTCCACAGCGCTCGCCCGGTCGTCGAGCCAGCCCATGGCAAGCGATCGCTGGTGGAACAACTGGTAGGCGTCGTGCTCGGACTCAGGATCGTGGCAGGAGTGCGGGATCATTTCGCCGTAGAGGGCGGCGAACATGGTTCCCGCGGTGCGACGAGCCGTGGGCGCAATACCCGGCTGCGCGGTGGCATCATCCTGCTCCGACACATCGTCCTCCGTGGCTCAGTGCTGTGTCTTCCACCGCCCGCCCCCTCTGAGGCAGGCCGCCATGTGTCCCTCAAGTACACCGGCCGACCGCCCGGAAGCGGCGTATGGCCCGTGTGAACTCCCGGTCGATATGACGCTCTATCAGCCGTCAGGCCTTCGGCCCCCTCCCGAGCCCGCCCCCGACACTCGGGCGTCGGATTGCCCAGTCATCCGGCCATCCGTCCAGCCGGATCCGGATACCCACCGAGCGCTCGGAGCCGCCGCGCAGCCTGCTGCCGAGCAGTCCGACCCGGGCGACCAGCCCGTACAAGCGTTTCATCAGGCCGGTGTAGTGCGCGCTCGCGTCCGGCGCCGGCACCTCGGCGAAGCCGGGCGCCGGGGCGCCGAGCGGTGTGCCCCGCCAGTCGCAGTACTGCAGAAGTTGGCAGGTCTGACCGTTGTCCGCCCGGCTCGAAAGTCGGGCGGACAACCGCCCCTCGTGCCGGCCCTCAGTCCTCCATGAAGACGATGCGCCGCGGCCCGGCGGCGCCCGGTGTCGCCGCCGCCATCGCCGACCGGCCGGCCGGGACGGCCCTTTCCCGTCCCCACGCCCGAATCTCCTCGATCTGCTCCGGGTTGACCCTGCTCAGCGGGACGGTGTTGGCGAAGGTGTCCAGGATGAACGAGGGCTTCAGGTTCTCCACGCCGCCGCTCAGGTGCGCCTCCGCGCCCACGTCGTGCAGGGCCGCGGCGATGTCAGAGCCCGCGAAACCCTCGGACAGGTCGACCAGCCGGTCCAGCTGCTCGGGCTCGGGCCGCTGCTTCAGATAGAGGCCGTAGTACAGCTCGATGATCTCCCTGCGGTCCTGGGAGTCAGGCAGGTCGACGAAGAACAGCTCGTCGAACCGGCCCTTGCGCAGCAGTTCGGGCGGCAGGCTGCGGACGTCGTTCGCGGTGGCGACCACGAACGCGCGGGAGTCCGACTCCTGGAGCCAGAAGAGGAACTGGCCGATGATCCGTTGCGGCACGCCCGAACCGTCGTCGCGGCCGGCCAACCCCTTCTCGATCTCGTCGATCCACAGGATGCAGGGGGCGACCCGGTCGGCCATGCCCAGCGCCTCCCGAAAGCGGCCCTCTGACTCGCCCAGGTACTTGCCGTGGATGCTGCCCATGTCGAGCCGGTAGAGCGGCAGCTGCCACTCGTGGGCGATCGCCTTGGCGGACAGCGACTTGCCGCAGCCCGGCACACCCACGAGCAGCACGCCTCGGGGCGGCCGCAGCTTCGTGTCGCGCAGGTCCTCGTGCATCAGCCTGTTCTTGCGCCGGAGCCACTCGCGCAGGCTCGCCAGACCGCCGACGGTGTAGTCCTCGGCCTTCAGCTGGACGCGCTCCAGGCCGGTCAGATCGCTGAAGATCCGATCCTTCGCCTGGGCGAGCCCCAGCACGTCCTCCTTCCCGATGACGCCCTTGGCGGCCACGGTGGCCATCAGGTTGACCGCCTCCGCCTCGGTGACCCCGCGCAGGAACTCGGCGGCGCGGCGCGTGTCGCTCTCGTCCCATCGGATCGGAATGATCCCCTCGTGGTCGGAGAGGAAGGCCCTGAGGGTCTCGTACGTCTCCTCCGGGTGGGGCAGGTCGAGGTGCAGGCTCATGCCGAGCCGCTGCAGACCGCTCCAGACGGGGCTGTCGGTGATGACGACGATGCTGCCCATGTTGTTGCCGGCCAGCCGGGCGAGCTCGGACATGTGCCGGGCGACCGGGGTGTCCGTCTCGAGGTCGGCAGGGTCCACGAAGACGACGGTGGCGTTGGCCCGGCTGGTGAACTGGGCGGCGGCGAAGTCCATCGCGCCGGTCAGCGAACGGTCGTCGATGACCGTCGTGTTGGTGCGCAGGTCCCGCAGGCCCGTGGCCCTGGTGTAGATCCAGAAGGGCAGGCTGCTGCGGCGCGGCTGGGTGGCGGCTTCCCTGAGCAGCCGCAGGGCTCGCTCCTGCTCGATGGTGCGCATGCCGATGACCGGCACGCGCGCGGAGATATAGCTGTCGAGGTGCTGCAGGCAATCGGAGTAGTTCGACATCGTGGACCTTCGGCGCTCGGGAAGGGGACAGAACGTGAGGAGCGGGGTCAGTCCCGCAGGACCCGCCGACGGGGTGCCGCCGCCGGGTCGTAGGACCAGGCGTCCGCGCCCCCGGGGTGCGGCGCGGTCGCGGGCGGCTCGGCCAGGACGGCGGTCAGGGCGTTGTCGCGCAGCGTGCGGCGGCGCTCCTCGATCCAGCGGGCCTCGGGTTCCTCGCGGGCCGCCTCCTCCAGGAGCCGCTCCAGCTGTGCCTGGAGCTCGGGGATCTGCCGGTCCACCAGCTCGGTCAGCCGCTCGCGCAGCCGCTCGGGCAGCCCGTGGTGGTCGGCCAGGTCCCGGATGGACCGCAGCCCGGTACGGGCCTGGGCCAGCTCGCGGCCGGCCGAGAACTCGTCGGTGGCCGCGTCCACAGCCCGTACGAGCATGTCGGCCCAGGCCTGCAGCCGAGTGTTCAGGGCCGCGGTGATGTGCGTGGTGAGGCGGGCCACGGTGGCGCCGTCGTACGCCTCCGCCGTGATCGTGGGCAGCCGTGCCAGGTCCACGGGCTCGAACCCGGCCCAGCGGCGCAGGGACTCCACCCACTCCTCGTACGGGCCTCCGTGCCCCCAGAACCCGCTCATCGGTCGCTGCCGGGGCGGCGGACCAGCATCTCACCGGGGGGCAGCGGCTCCCAGTCGGGCAGACCTTCGACGACTCGGCGCAGTCGGCTGGTCGCGCGCTCGGTACCCGCGGGGCGGTGGGAGGCCCACGGCGAGTCGGCGACGGGTCTGCGGACGGTCGGCGGGACCGAGGGCTGCGGGACCGCCGAGGGCTGCATGCCGGCAGAAGGCTGGTGCGGGGCCGCGGCAGGCTGCTGTGGGGCCGTGTACTGCGGGGGCACGGCCGACTGCCCCGGCGAGGTGGCGGGCTGCCGCGGGACGGGCGGGGTGCTCACTGGTGGTCCTCCTTGAGTACGGTACGGCCCTCGAAGGGCGAGACGGCGTGGTTGGCTGTGGCGAGTGAGGTGATGAGCACTCGGCACGTGGCCTCGACGGCGTCGGCCGCCCGGTACTTCTCGTACCAGTCCGTCAGTTCGGCGGCCGCTCCCCGGAGCTGGTGCAGCGAGTCGAGCTTGGCCTGCTCCAGAAGCCTGCGGGCGTTGTCCTGGTGGCTCTGCGCGGCTTTGGCCCCCTTGTGGATGACCAGGCCCCAGATGCCGCCGGTGATCAGGGCGGCCACGAACGCGATGCCCAGGTCGATCTGGCCGATGAGGACCAGGATGCCGAGCACCACCAGCACGGGTGGCAGCAGCTTCCTCACCATCGGGAAGGCGAGCGAGTCGATGAACGGCCTCATGTGCTGGTCCCAGTGACGGGCGAGCGAGGCCTCGTTGTCGGCCAGTGGCTGGGTGAAGGAGCCCTGCCACGAGGGAAGCTGGAAGGTCTGCGCACCGACGGTGTGCGCCGTGCCGAACACCGCCCGCACGTCCTGCGGGACGGCGCCGCGCGCGTCGCGGGTGAATCCGGTGTGCGCCTGGAAGAACCACTCGTGGCAGGCGGCGATGGCCATCCGCTGGGTGGCTCCGGACGTGCCGATGGCGGCGGGGCTGAGCGCGGCGGCGCTCTGCACCGTCAGGTAGTCCAGGGTCTCCTCGTACGAGGCTGAGTCGGCGTCGGACTCCTTCCGGGCCGAGTCGAGGTCGCCGTTGTGCTCGACGACCTTCCTGTGGAAGGCGAGATCGCGACGGATCGGCAGCTCGTCGTTGTCGTACTCCGAGACGAGCCGGTCGAGAATGTCGTCGACGGTGTCCTCGAGCCGCCCGGAGGGTTCCGGTTCGCGCTCCAGGATCGCCTGGTACTTGTCGAGCAGGTGCTGTTGGGTGCGGGCCGCGGACAGGACGGCGTCGAGCGCGGGCCACTGCGGGGAGACCACCGAAAGCCTGGGGAACTCTGCCTTGGCCGAGGGCGCGCGCAGAGACTCGATCTCGTCGCGCCAGCGCTGGACCTGGCGGGCCTGAGTTTCGATGTCCGCCATCAGCACCTCGCGCCACTCGCGCAGGGTCCGGTCGAGCATCGCGCGCCCCTCGGGGCCGAAGGCGCCCTGCGCGATGGACTCCAGGATGACCGCGAACTCGCGGCCCAGCCGGGTCGGGTCCTGTGCGAGGAGGTAGTGCCTGAGCCAGCGGACGGCCGGCTGCCGCCTGTTCTGCCGACGCAGGACGAGCGCGAAGAACAGGGACGTACGGTCTGGGGAGCGGCGGAACGCCTCATCGACGGCGCGTTCGCACAGCTCCCGTTCGTCGGAGGACCAGGTGGCGAGCGCTACCAGGGCGGGCGCGAGCCAGTAGCGGGGGGTCTGCAGCATCAGCTGGTCGCTGACCGTGTGGATGCTGTCCTCGGAGACGATGCCGACGTCGAAGGCCTGGAGCATGCCGACCGCTGTGCGCCGCACCGACTTGTGGTGGCCGAACTCGTGGTCGAGCTCGTCCTGGAGGACGCCGATCCGGGTCTCGGCCCGCTGTACGTTGGCGATGAGCTGGGACTGCTGCATGAAGGCCTGGAAGTCGGCGCGCAACTGCTGAAGTTCACTGGTGGTCTGCTGCTGCCTGGCCTCGACGGAGTGGACCTGGCCGGACACCGATCCCACCTGTTCGCTGAGCCGGGCCACGAGGTTGCCGACCTCTCGCACCCTGTTGTGCAGGGCGATGTCCACGTCGACCATTGCGTCTTTCTCCGTTCGGGATGGGCGGGCTCGGGCCTGTGCGGTGGTACGTGTGCGGTGGAGAGCCCGGTCAGGGGCGTACGACGGTGCCGTCGGTGAGGACGGGGAGGATCAGTCCGCTGTCGTAGATCTCGATGTAGGCGTAGCCGTCCGAGCGCGCCAGCATGCGTGCCTTGGCGAAGGGTTCGGGCATCTGCTCGGCCGGCGAGAAGTGCTGGACGATCACGTGGAAGAGGTTGAGAACGTGGTCGACGTAGGGCGGGCCGAGGAAGCAGCGGGCGACGAATCCAAGGGGTACGTCACCGTGGACACCGGCGTACTCCTCGCGGGCCCAGTCGGCCAACTGTCCGCGGGCGGCGTCGTCGAGACCGGCGTCGAGCCGTCCGACGGCCCCTCGCAGTCCGTCGGACCGGCGGTCGTACAGCTCGCGCGGCGTGCCCCGTCCGCCGGGCGTGGCGGCCGGGCGGGCCGCCGGGCCGGTGGTGAGGCGTCGGGACGTCCCGGTTTTGCGCTGCTGACCGGGCGATTCGGTGCCACCGGACTGAACGACGCGTCGTGGACGCTCAATGTGAACCATGTGTCCCCCGAGATGCGCTGTGTTCTGTCACCACGTTCCGTCACCGCCAGCCGCGGACCGTCCGTGCCGCCGGCAGGGGCGTGTGACATCTCATCAATAGTGGTCCGCGAAGGCCACATTGTGTCGGCGTCGGACGGGGTGCGCCCAGAACACGACCAGTTTCCGGCCGTCCCCGGGCCACTGCGTGTTCCGCGATGCTGCAACACTCTCCCGCATGGGTTCGATCTACGTACTGCTGGTAGGGATTGACAAGTACCCGTCGCGCATGGCTCCGCCGCTTCTCGGCTGTCGCAACGACATCGCGGAGGCCCGCCGTCTCCTGGAGGAACGCGCGTCCGCATCCGGCGAGGTGGTCGTCCAGGCACTGCTCGACGCCAAGGCCACGCGCGATGCGGTCGAGGACGCCGTCGTGAACCATCTGGGGCGGGCGGCCTCCGGGGACACCGCGCTCTTCTGGTTCTCCGGGCACGGCACGCAGTCCCGTGCGGAGGAGGAGGCCCATCTGCGGATCGAGGCGACCGGCCGGAACCAGGCCCTCGTCTGCGTCGACGGCCCGCTGCTCGACAAGCGGCTCGGCCGGCTCCTCGACGGGGTGGCGGCGGGCGGCGCGCACGTCGCCGCCGTATTGGACTGCTGCTACTCGGGCGGCGCCACGCGCGGGGGCGGGCCGACCGCCCGTTACGCGCCGCCCGCCGCGGACTGGGACCTGAGCGGCTCCGACGACATGTCCCCGATGGCCCGGGACGTCTCGGCCACCGGCGGGCAAGGCGCGCCCCGCCATGTCCTGCTGGCCGCCGCGCGGCTCGACCAGTACTCGTACGAGGACGACTACGCCGGGCGCCGCCACGGCGCCTTCACGCACGCCCTGCTGGGCGCGGTGCGCGCCGCCGGTCCGGAGGCCACCTACCGGGAGCTGCTGTCCGCGGCAGACGCCCGGCTGCAGCGCTCAGGCGGGCGGCAGCAGCCGGTGCTGTATCCGGCGGAGCCCGGAGGCCCGGCGGACACGCCGTTCCTCGGGGGGCGCGTGGCCCGGCCCGTGAGCCCGTATCTGCTCCGCCTGGGTGCGCACGGCTGGGAGGTGGACTGCGGCGCCGTCCACGGTCTCGCCGACGGCACGGGGCCCGACGGCACCACGTTCACGGTGGTACCGGAAGACGGGCCGAGGCCCGGCCTCCCGATGCCCTCCGTCCGGGCGCGCGCGGTGCATGCGGCGCACACCCTCGTGGAACCCGACGGCTGGGTACCGTCGCCCACCCGCGTCTACCCGGTGACGCTCTCCGCCCTGCCGCAGCCGCCGGCCACAGTGTCGCTGACCGCCTCGACGCCGGGCGACGGGCTGCTCGGCCCGGTACGGGAGGGCCTCGCCGCCACCCCGCTGCTGCGGGTGCTCGACGATCCGCGTGAGGCGGCCGACCTCCATTTCCGGGTCGAGGTGGACGGCGACCTGGCGCACGTACGACGCCGCGACGGCACCCCGTTCACCGACCCGCTGCCGCTGAACGGCCCCGGTGACGCCGGGCGGGTGGCCGACTGTCTGACCCATCTGGTGTGCTGGCATCGGATCCGCGATCTCACGCCGGGCCCTTCGTCGTTGGACGGTCTGGTGCGCGTGGAGATCTCGCCCTGGGGCGCTCCGGACGGCGAGACGCTGGCCCCGGACGGCAGCGGCGAGATCGTCTGCCCGTACGTCCTCGGCCCCGGCGGACTCCAGGAGCCGCGGGTCTCCATCCGGCTGCACAACCGCTCCGTCGACCGGACCCTGTGGTGCGCCCTGATCGATCTGACCGACAGCTACGCCAGTCATACGCTGCTCTACCCCGGGCACTTCATCGGCCCCGGCCGCACGGGCCACGCGCTCGACGGAGAGCCTGTGCAGCTGTCCCTGCCGCCGACCCGCCCCGCGGTCCCCGGGGCGAGCGCCCGGGATTGGCTGAAACTGATCGTCGCCGAGAGTGAACTGAACATCGTCCCGTACCAGTTGGACGCCTGGGAACCGTGGGCTTCGGGTTCGCGGGTGATGGGCCGCGTGACCGGGCCGACGGGCCGGTGGACGGCCCGCACGATCCAGCTGCGCACGGTGGTGCCTACCGGCCCAGGTGCGTGAAGCCCGCCCAGGCGCTCAGATCGTCCGGATCCACCCGCCGGGCCCGCTCGGCGAGCAGCGGGGGAAGTCCGGCGGGCAGCTCCCGCGCCGGGTCCAGCATCCACAGCTGGGCCCGGCGCAGAGCCTTCGCGGGCGACTCCCCCTCCCGACGCAGATAGTGGTGCGTCAGGAACATGAGCACCGACGTAGCGTCGTCGGGCACCGGCCACAGCGAGCCGATCACCGAGCGGGCCCCGGCCACCAGGAATGCTGTGGCGAGACTGTACGCCTCGTTGTGGCCCCGCCCCGACACATGGCTGCGGCAGGCGGCGAGCAGGACCAGGCCGAGCCGTCCCCGGCCGCCGCCGATCGCCTCGGTCAGCTCCTCAGCCGCCAACTCACCGCCGTGCAACGACAGATAGGCGGTACGCCGGGCATCGCGCGCGATCGCGGCATGGCAGGCGAGATGCAGCAGCCCGCCCTCGTCGGCACCGGCGTCGGCCAGCCACGACACCACCTCGCGGGGCGTGCCGAGCCCGTCGGCCGTGCCGTCCGCCCTCCGCCCGAGGAAGGTGCCCTCCGGGTAGAAGGCCCGCTGTACGGCGTCCGCCTCCTCACCCGCGTACGGCAGGTCGCCGGTGGGGTTGCCCACGACGAGCGCGCCCCCCGTGTGTTCCGCGGCGCTCCGGGCCGCCACCTCGCACAGCAGCCGCGCCGACGCCGCGTACGAGATCTCCGCCTCCTCCAGCGCGTACCGGCGCCGCCCGTCGGCGCCCTCCTCCCAGGCCGCGTGCCAAGGGACGAGCCCCAGCGCCCCCATGGGTACGAACACCAGCCGCGGGACGCGTCCGGCGGGGGCGTCAAAGGCGTCGAAGAGCGGTCTGACGCCCGCGTACCAGGCCCAGCCGCACAGCCGCTCCAGCTGCCGGCGGAGGGGTGCCGCCCTCCGATCCGCGGCTGACGGACCCCCGGGTACGGGCCCGAGGTCACGGCCGGATTCCGGCTCGGGCGACCCGGGCTCGGGCGCCCCGGGCTCGGGCTCGGGGTCCGCACGCCCGGCGCCCGGCGCGGGCGCGTAATCCTTCAGCGGCGCGGCTTCCTCGGTGAGCCGGGGCAGGGGTACGACGTGGACGTCGCCGCCCGACGTGACGACGACGGCGGAGCCGCCCGCGTTGTCGGAAGCGGGCACCAGGTAGACCAGGGCGTCCTTGCGCAGCGAGCGCAGCGCCGTGGCGATCTCGTCGACGGCGGGTGGGTCGAGCAGCCGGTCCTGGAGGCCGTCCGCTCCCGCCGTGAGGGCGGCGAGGACGCGGCGGCGCAGCGTGCTGGGCACCGACAGCGGTGCCTGCGCGGCGGACAGCGGGTCGGCGGGAGGCTCGGCGGCGACCCCGGTCGCCCGCCACTCGTCGGCGAGGTCCAGGTGACCGGCCGCGATCAGCCGCTCGGGCACCTGACGGGAGGTGACGGCGGCGTGCAGCACGAGGCCGCGGCAGGCATCGAGGGCCTGGACCGCCTCCTCGAGGGCGTTGTCCCGCAGACACCACGCGGCGACCTCCAGGGCGGTCGAGGTGGCCTGGACGGCGGCCGTCGTGGCGTGGTCGGTGCCGGACTGCAACAGTGCGGCCCAGGCGTGACCGCGCAGGGCGTCGAGGCCGATGCGCCGACCGTTCGCCCGGTCATCGCGGCGCAGTTCACCCCGGGTGCGGTAGGCGCGGGCGAGGGCGAGCGCCGTGGCGGCGTACAGGCGGTGCTCGGGGCCTCCCGCCGTGCGGAGCGCGGCCTCCAGGAGGGCGATGCCCGCGGCGAGTCCGCGTGACCGCGCGACCGGGTTGCGCTGTCCGGAGGCGAGCCCGCAGTGCGCCGAGCCGAGGGTGTAGGCGTACCGCAGTCTGTTGTCCGAGCCCTCGTCGACCAGGTCATGGGCTTCCCGCATCAATTCCATGGCCTCGTGGATCGCCCTCGCGTCACCGGTCGACGCGGCGCGGTGGTAGCGGGCGATGCCGTTGTCGCCCAGGACCCAGGCGCGGTGGTCCCGGGGCAGCCGGCCCGCGGCGCGTCGCAGCTCGGCCAGGGTGGGGCGGCCGACGAGAGGAGGGCCGGGCGGGGCGCCGAGCCGACGGGCGAGATCGTCGCGGGCCATACGGGCGTTCTCGATCGACGTCCACACTTCGATACGGGAGGGGTCGTCGGGGGCGGAGGAGGCGTGTGCCTCCGTCATCCGCGCGATATGGGCGTCCGCCGCACCGAGGTCGCCCAGCTGTGTGGCCCGGTGCGCGGCCAGGCTGGCCTGATGGGCGTCCATGGCCCGCCGCACATACGGAGAGAGACCCGCGTCGTCGCGCAGGCGCCGCCAGGTCTCCTCGGCTTCCTCGACGTCGTCGGCCGCGCCCAGGGTCTGCCCGCGGTGCTGGGTGGCCATCATCCGGACGAGGTCGATGCTCGTGCCCATGGTCCGAGTAGTACCGTCCGTGGTCCGCGCCCGGTTGAGGTGCTCCATCACGTCGTCGGTGCCCTTGCCGCCCAGGCCGGTCATCTCCTCCCAGAGCCGTACGTGGGCGATGGCGGCATGCGCACGCCGCTGCCACGCCGGATCGTCGTTGTGGGCCTCCTGGACGCAGGTGGTCAGCGCGGCCTTCTGCTCGGCGGTGACGTGCGTGCCGTGGGCGTCGAAGAGCATCAGGTGCGTCAGTAGCGCGAGGGCGAACTCGGCTCGCTGCTGCCCTGGTTCCATGGCGAGCCAGCGTGCGTACGCCTCATCGAAGGCACCCGTCAGCCGGGAGGGGTTCAACGTGCCCCGGATGAGGCCGGGGAAGTCGTCGTCGGTCTCGCTGAAGTCGAGGAAGTTCCGCCCCCGGCCCAGCTCTTCGTAGAATCTGCGCTGCAGCCGGCCCAGGTCGGCCATGCTCATGCGCGACGGACTGCCGCCCGAGGGGCCGGGCCGGAAGCCGTGCTCCTGCTCCAGCGCGCTCCAGGCCCAGCCACCGACCATCTGCACCATCTCGCGCAGATCCGTGGCGAGTTCGTCGTCCGCCAGGACCTGGTCGGCCGCCCGGGTGATCTCGTGCAGCCGCTCGGGGTTCGGATCGTCGTGGTAGCGGCCCTGCTGGAAGGCCGCGAGGAGGAAGGCGGTGGCGGTGACCTTGCCGTCCCTGGCGGGCCGCCACGCCTCGACGGCCCGCCGCATCAGACCGATCGCCCGGTCCTGTCCGGCGGTGTCGCCCCGGGCGCTCGACCGCTCGAACAGCAGGCGCCCGAAGCCGTCGAGATAGTGCGGCAGGAGCCGGTCGACGGCGTCCGGGGCGGTGAGCAAGCCGCTCAGCTCCGCCTCGGCCGCTGCGGCGTGGGCCTGGTCCTTCCAGTTGGACCAGATCACGGCGCGGACATAGGCGGACCGGATCTCCGACTCCCAGGCCCAGGAGGGCTGTTCGCCGCTCCGCCTGGCTTCGTGGAGCGCGGTCCCGAGCTCGGCCCGCGCCTCTTCCAATACGTCCCGGTTCCTGGTGGAGATCCCCTGGATCATCAGCGCCAGGCCCACGCTGTGGCGTACCAGCGGCAGATCGCTGGTCGGCAGCGCCGCTTCGAGGACCGCACGGTAGTGCCCGGCCGAGGCGACGGCGTCGTGGAGGTCGCCGCCGCCGCCCGAGGCACGCTCGAGATGAAGATAGCCGAGGGATTCGCGCAGGTCGGTCTCCTCCCCGCTGCCCGGTTCGAGCAGTGGCAGGACCTCGTAGTGGAGTTCCAGCGCCTCGGCGAGCAGCTCGGCCCGGCGGTCGCCGTCGCCCTGCTCCGGCAGGGTCGTCAAGCGGGCCTTGGAGCCGTTCGCCAGGAGGTGCCGGCCCAGGACGCGCTCCTGGTCGTACTCCTCGTCCGCCGGAAGCTCCGCGAGCCCCTCGCAGACAAGGTCCAGAGCCTCTTCCAGGCGCTCGGGGTCCTCGTCCTTGTCGTACTGGCAGGCGCGTACGTACGCGTACCGGATGCGCCAGGCGTGCCACAGTCCGAGATCCCCGGGCGGGCGATAGGCCTGGTCGAAGGCGTCGAAAGCCAACTGGAAGGCCTCGGCGGCCAGTTCCAGGTCCTCCTCCTGGCTCAGTCGCCCGAAGAGCACGGCGCTGAGCGCGCCGACGCGCGCGCAGAGCTCCGGCGCCTCGGGGTCGTCGGCCGCCGTCCGGGCAAGGACATCGAGGAGCTCGTCCCGTTCGGCCCGCAGTTCGTCGTCGGTGGGTTCCGGTTGTCCGGTCATGTTCAGGTTGCGAGCCTCACGTGGTACGGCTGGAGTACGGAGTTGAGCCATTCCTCGCCCTCGGGCGTGCCGAAGTCCACGGCCCCGTCCGGGACGGCCTCCACGGCCGCGGGCGGGCAACGGTCCTCGAAGAGGACGACGGTACGGTCGCCCGGCTCCCGTTTGGACGACCAGATCAGGCCCTGCGCCCAGGGGTCGGTGTACCGCCGGATCCAGTGCGCCCAGTCCCGGGTGTAGGCGTAGTCGTGCGCCTCGGCGTGGACGAGCCAGCTGTCCTGGTGCACGGCGGCCAGGTCCCGGGCGGACACCAGGGGGACGACATCCAGGTCGGCGGCGAGCCGGAGCCGGGACAGCTTGCGCCGGGTGACGCTCACCCGCGGCAGCAGCCGGGGCCCGCCCGCGGGGTCGAACGGCAGCGAACGCAAAAGGGTCTCGCAGAGCGCGGCCTCGGCGCCGAGACCCGCGTACAGATAGCCGTACGGGTCGCATGCGGTGCCGTCGAACCGGCCGCCGCCGTACAAGCAGTGTGACGGCACCGGGTTGAAGGCGGTGGCGTCCCGGTGGGCCGCGTGGACACGGTAGAGGGTGGTGCCCCGCGGCAGGGTGACCTTGCCGGGGGATCCGGTCATCCGGGAGGGCGGCCGGTAGTTGGGCATGGCTACTCCCCCTCCATCAGCAGCACGGCCACGTCGGCCAGTTGACGCTCCCTGGGGCCCCCGAGGAGCTCGGCGGGCGTGGCGCCCAGCCAGGCGTTCGGGGACAGCCACCAGTCGGCGGCACCCCACGGGTCACGGTCGGCCTCAAGGAGCCGGTTCACCTCGAGAACAGCCATCCAGGGCAGGCTGCCCTCGGAGAACTGGAACCGGGGCAGCCGCAGCACTCCTCCGGCGCCCCGCAGCCGGATCAGCTCGGGCGCGTAAGGGTCGCCGCCCCGGCGCAGCACGGTGTCGGCGTTCAGCGCAGGCGCCGCGAGCAGTCTCTTGCGTACCGGCCCGAGGACCGGCCCGACCATGCGGTGCCCGTCGAGGAGCAGGACCGCGAGGTCATCCGCCTGGAAACCCAGGTAGACGTCATCGAGGACGCCGGCGAAGAGCCGCGCCTGCGCCTCGGCGCCGAACTCGTCCGGCAGGCCCTCCAGCAGGACCTGGGCGGCCGCTTCGGCCGCGGTCCCGCGCCCCTCCTCGTCCTTCGCCCGGCGCACGGCGGCGAGCTGCCGGGCCAGGAGCTCGCGGAGCGGTCCGCCGAGGCGGTCGGCGACGTGTTCCCAGCGGGCCGCCGCGGCCGCGAGCACGGCGTACGGATTCATGCTGTCCCCCGGTCGTGGGTGGTCGTGTCGGCGAGTGGCGCAAGCAGCCTCTCGATGAAGTCCGCGCGGGCGTGGGCGCGTACGACGAAGTGGATCTGCCAGTCGCGGCGCCGGGCGAGCTCGGCCTCCACGGCGGGCCAGAGGGCTCCGAAACTCTCCAGCGGGGTGAGCCCTCCCCGTCCGGCACCGAGCAGCGGGAGGCATACGGAGGTGAGCGGCGGTTCGTGCCGGGCGGTCTCCTCGGCCAGCAGGGCGAAGGCCCGTGCCACGCCTCGGGTGACGTCGGTCGGCAGGACGTCGTAGTCGTTGGTGCCGGGGCGGGGCTGGGCGACGGCCACGTGGTAGATCCGCCGCACCCCCTGGCCGGCGAGGGCTCCCGCCGAGGTGACGGCGACGGTCCCCGGAAGGGCCGCCCGGCCTTCTGTTCCCTGCCGGGCGGCCCATTCCCGTAACTCGTCGTGGAGGTGGTCCGCGACGAGTACCCCCGTAGGGTCGAGGCGTGCCGCGGCGCGGCGCAGGGTCGCGGCGACGGACGACTTGTAGGCGGCAGGCAGCACGAAGTACGTATTGGAGGGCGAGAGGACGACGTCGACGTCACGCAGCAGGTCCACCGAGTGGACGTGGATCCGCACCGTCGCGGGATCCGGCCGCCCGTGGATCCGCAACCGGAGCGTGCGATGGACGAGGGGCAGCGGGGCGGGGGCGTCCGGTGGGCCTCCGGTGTCGTCGGCCGGTTGCCGGCCGGCGAGAACGATGATCTGCTCCGTGATCTGTCCCAGCACCATCAGCTCGTGGTGCTTGCGGAACCTCTCCACGCTGACGCCGTAGACCTGCGCGGCCCGTCGGCGCCGGTCGGAGGCCGGCCAGTCGCGCGTGCCCTGCGCGAGGCCGAGGCTGTACTGGGCGGCGGTCTGGAGGCCGCCGCCGCCGATGAGGGAGACCGCGGTCCGTAACAGCCGTTCAATGCCCACCACGGCGGACGGCTCACCCGTCGCCTCCGGTGCGGCGGCCACGTCATGTGCGATGCGGGAGAGTTCCGGAAGACTCAGCTCTCTCAGTCTGACGAGACCGGCTCGCCTCACCTGTCTCACCTCCGCAAGGACCGATCCGTGTCTTGATGGGAGGGAGTGGGCCAGCATGGCGGCAAGCATCGCACCGCGTCCGCCGGGGTCACAAGCCGGGCTCCCCTGTCCATTGCACCGGACCCGCCGGCCGGACCCCGGTCGGTTCCGGGTCGGAAACGGGTCGGAACGGCAGGACGCCGTGCCGCCGTCGTGCCGCGACGAAATCAGGAAGATCCCCTCAGGCTCAGGTCGGTCGAGGACCGCGAGCGCGTCGGTCTCGAGGGCTCGGCGGGCGATGGCGCCCGGGACGCGGTCGGAGTCCTCGACGACCTCCACACCCTGCTCAACGGCCAGGGCCGACAGCCCGACCGCGTCCCGGCCTTCTCGTCCAGTTGTCGTTCGGACAGGCGGCGGACGCAGGTCGAGCGCGTCGCGGACCAGGGTGGTGCCCGCCGACCTCAGATCAGCGGCCCGTGATGCGCGTTCGGACCACGACTCGCGACGATTCCCTCTCCGTCGGCAACGGCCTGAACCGCTCACGGCCTTCAGACGGGAGACGCTCCAGCGATCCCCACCACCTCGGCACGTCCGTCCCCGACCGGGTCACCGTTCGCCCGCTAGATCGAGATCGCCGCCGCGCGCCTTCTCGGCCGCAACCCCGGCAGGCCGGGGGCGCCGCCACGGGCGGGCGATCGGGCGGGAGACCGAGCCCCACCAAGGGTCGCCGGGCAGCTTTCCCGCCGGCTCGAAGGGCTCGCCGGGGCGGGGGAACGCCACCGCCTGGCCGGCCTCCTCGGCCGCGTCCTTCGTCCACTCCCCCGGCTCCGCCCACGGGTGCGGGGCGAGGTTGAAGGTGCCCCAGTGGATCGGCAGCAGCACGCCGGAGGCCGCGCCGCCCTGGAGGTCCAGGTGGGCCCGTACGCCCTCCTCGGGGGTCATGTGGATGTCGGTCCAGAACTCGGAGTAGGCGCCGATCTGGATCATGGTGGCGTCGAAGGGGCCGTGCGCGGCGCCGATGTCCTTGAAACCGGAGAAGTATCCGGTGTCCCCGCTGTGGAAGATCCGGTGCTCGGGGCCCTGGACGACCCAGGAGGCCCAGAGCGTCTGCTGGCGGTTGCGGATGCCCCGGCCGCAGAAGTGGCGGGCCGGGGTGGCCGTGAGCCGCAGGTCGCCGATCTCGGTGGACTCGTTCCAGTCCAGCTCCCGGAGGCGGGAGGGGGCCACGCCCCAGCGCTCCAGGTGCGCGCCGACGCCGAGCGGCACCGCGAAGACGGTGTCGGTGGTGGCGAGCGCCTTGATCGTCGGCAGGTCGAGGTGGTCGTAGTGGTCGTGCGAGACCACGACCACGTCGACCGGGCCGAGCGCGGCGAGCGGTGCGGGCACCGGGTGGAGCCGCTTGGGGCCGGCGAAGGGGAACGGCGAGCAGCGGTCGCCCCAGACGGGGTCGAAGAGGACCCGGCGCCCGTCGATCTCGGCGAGGACGCAGGAGTGCCCCATCCAGGTGAGGCGCAGCCCGGTGGCCGGCGCCTTGGCGAGGTCGGCGACGGTGGTGGGGTGGACGGGGATCGTGCCGGTGGGGGCTCGGCGCGCGCGTCCTTCCTTCTCGAAGTAGATCTTGGCGAACTCCAGGGTGGAGCCCGACGGGCCACGGCGGGCCGGTTCGGGGTTCTGGAAGATCCCGTCCGCGAAGTTCGGCGAGCGGTGGATGCGGGCGAGGCGCTCGCCCGCGGGGTCCGCGCCGAAGGCCTCGGGGCGCAGCGCGCGCAGCCGGGCCCGTGGGGAACGGTCGGAGCCGGTACCGGTCACTGGACCTCCTGATCTCTGAGGGGGGTCGTTCCATTATGGGCGGCCCGCGGCCCGTACGGTCGGGGAGACCGGCCATACTGAACCATTGTTCAGTAACAGCCCCTCACGATGGAGACCCGCGATGAGCCCCACCCCCCTCCTGTCCGTCGACTGGACCGACCACGTGACCGGCCGCCGGGGCCATCTGGTCGTCGACCGGCTGGTGCGCGGGGTGGCCAGCGGCGGCCTGCGGATGCGCGAGGGGTGCACGGCGGCGGAGGTCGCCGGGCTCGCCCGCGGCATGACCATGAAGGAGGCCCTCCACTACGACCCCGCCTCGCGGTACGTCCCGCTGGGCGGGGCCAAGGGCGGCATCGACTGCGACCCCCGCTCCCCCGAGGCGTACGGCGTCCTCGTGCGCTACCTGCGGGCCATGCGGCCGTACATCGAGCGGTTCTGGACGACCGGGGAGGACCTGGGGCTGACCCAGGACCTGGTGGACCGGGCCGCCGCCGAGGCCGGGCTCGTCTCCTCCGTACAGGCCGTGTACCCGCTCCTGGACGACGAGGCGGCGGCGCGGAAGCGGCTCGCCGACGCGTTCGCGATCGAGGTGGACGGCATCGGGCTCGACGCCCTGGTCGGCGGCCTCGGAGTGGCCGAGTCCGTGCTCGTCGCCCTCGGCCGGGCCGGGCGGGAGCCCGCCGGGACCCGGGTGTCGGTGCAGGGGCTCGGCACGATGGGCGGGGCGACCGCCCGGTTCCTGGCCCGCGCCGGGCTGCGCGTGGTGGCCGTCGCCGACGTCCGGGGAACGATCGTGAACCCCGACGGCCTGGACGTCGAGGCGCTCCTCGCCGCGCGCGACGACCACGGCACGGTCGACCGCACGGCGCTGCGGCCCGGCGACCGCGAGGAGCCCCGGGACGCCTGGCTCGCGGTCGACGCGGAGGTCCTGGTCCCGGCGGCCGTCTCGTACGCGATCGACGCCGGGAACCAGGCGCGGATCACGGCCCACTGGATCGCGGAGGCGGCCAACATGCCGGTCCTGCCGGAGGCCGAGGAGGCACTCGCCGCGCGCGGGGTGACCGTGCTGCCCGACGTGGTCGTGAATTCCTGCACCAACGCCTGGTGGTGGTGGACGCTCTTCGGTGACATCGAGGCCGACGCGGAGCAGGCCTTCGACCGGGTACGCCGGTCCATGCGGGAGCTCGTGGGCGGCCTGCTCGACCGTGCCTCGGCGGACGGCACGAGCCCTCGCGCGGCGGCGCACGCGCTGGTCGCGGAGCGCCTTCCGGTGATCGCCGAGCGCTACGGCTGGTACTGAGCGCTCCGCCGCGCCCGACCCCCGGCCATTGACGATCATGCCCTTGTCACATGCTGTGTAGGCTGCTCCGCGTGGCGAGAGTGCGGTTGAGCGTGGCGGAGCGGCGGGAGGACCTGCTGCGGGCCGCCGTCGACCAGATCGAGGCCCGGGGCGTCACCGCCGTCCGGATCTCCGACGTGGCTTCGGCACTCGGCGTGAGCAACGCCCTGGTGCTCTACCACTTCTCCACCAAGGAACAGCTGGTCGCGGCCGCCTTCTCGCACGCGGCCGAGGCCGACCTCGCCCGCCTGCGGCAGCTGCTCGGCCGGCGCTCCTCTGCGGGGCGCCGGCTGCGCGCCGCCATCCGCTGGTACGCGCCGACGGGGCAGGCCAAGGGCTGGCGCCTGTGGATCGAGGGGTGGGCCGCCTCGCTGCGCGACCCCGATCTGCGCGAGGTCGCCGCCTCGCTCGACCGGGAGTGGAAGGCGGCGCTGGCACGGGTGATCGCGGAGGGGGTCGAGGCCGGCGAGTTCCGCTGTCCGGACCCGACCGCGGCGGCCTGGCGGCTCACCGCGTTCCTCGACGGGCTCGCGGTGCAGACGACGGCGTACGACGGCTCCCTGCCGCGCGCCACGCTGCTGCGGTGGGCGGACGCCGCCCTCGCCCGGGAGCTGGGCCTGCCGGAGGAGACGGTGGGCGGCGCCCGGACGGCCTCGCCGGACATGCCCGGTCCCCACCGGAAGGACGGAGAGGACGGGCAGGGCGTAGAGGACGGGCAGCAGGGCGCAGAGGACGGGAAGGGCTCCGTGGCCGGAGAGGACGGGGCGGCGGGACCGCCCGGTCCGTAGCCTCAGATCAGTTCGAAGACGGCCGAAACGGTGACCTGCTCCTCGATCTCCCCGGGAGCCAGCGGGACGCCCGGCTCGTCCGCGGGCATCGAGGGCAGCGCGCCGTGGCCGGGGCGCACGGAGTCGCCCTCGCTGAGCGAGACCAGTCGGCCGAGCCGGTGTCCGCTGAGCCGCGCGTGCTGCGAGGCCTTCTCGTACGCGTCCTGGAAGGCGGCCTCCCGCGCCTTCACCCGCAGTGCCGACGGGTCGGCGACGTCGAAGACCACGCCGTTGACCCGGCCGTCGTCCCCTGTGGCCTCGTTGACCGCGCCGATGACCTGCCCGGTCCTGTCGAGGTCGCGGACCTTCACCGAGAAGGACTGGCCGGCCTGGTAGCCGGTCACCTTGCTCTCCCCCGCGGTGTTCTGCGTGTACACCGGAGCCAGCGAGAGGCTGTCGGTCCTGATGTCCCGGTCCTCGATCCCCTCCTTTCGCAGCACCTCCAGCAGAGCCTTTGCAGCGGCGTTCTGCGCGGCCATCGCCTCCTTCGCCGTCTTACGGGTCGCCTCGACCCCGACGGACAGGATCGCCAGATCCGGTGCGGCGGCCGCCCGGCCGCTCCCGCTGACGCTGACCGTGGCGGGCGCGGCCTCCAGGACGGCGGTGCGCAGGGCCGTCCGCTCGGGCCCGGCGGCCAGGGCGGGGGCGGCCGTGCCGACGAGCAGCCCCCCGAGCACGACGGTGGCGGTGAGCAGACGGCCGGCACGGGCGGCCGTGGAGGCGCGGGCGGTCTTCGAGGTGCCGGCGGTCTTCGAGGTGCCGGCGGTCTTCGAGGTGTCGGTGGTCGCGGTGGCGTGAGCGGTCGTCGCGGTGAGGGCGGTCCGGGGCTGGCGGGTCGTCACAGGCGGTCCCTTCGGGGGTGGGTGCCGGGGCTCCGGCGGGCACATCCCAGCACCCGGCACCGCCGCCTCCCGCACGCCACTCCTGACCGGCGGCGCCCTTCACCTCTCCGTACCAGCCGGGCCCGCGCACCGGTCCCCGCTCACGTCTGGACGAGCGGCTCGTACTCCTCGGCGGAGAGTCCGAAGGTCCAGGCCACGCCCTCCCGGGCGGTCCGGGTCGAGGGCGGCACCCGCAGCCAGTACGTGCGGTGGCTGCCGTCCGGTTCGGGCGTGGAGTTGACCACCTCGACCATCACCACGTCCTCGTCGTCGGCCAGTTCGACGCGCCACAGGACGCCCGTCCCGTCGCGGTGCTCGTGCCGGGCGCCGGACACCGCGAGGTAGCGGTCGTAGCCGTAGTACTCCAGCATCACGCGCCGCAGCTCGGCGTTCTCCTCCGCCCGTATCCGCTCGGGGGTGAGGCCGGCGAGACCGGCGAGGAAGTCGGCGGCCACCGGCATCCCGCGCCAGGCGTGGAGGGCGAAGCCGTCCGCGTACGCGAGGGCCGGGCCGTCACCCCGGTCGAGGCGGCCGGCCTCGTCCCGGTGGAGCTCCACCGGACGCTCGCAGACCACGGCGACGTTCTCGTAGGGCCACCACCAGCCGGCGTGCTCGGCGACGGCGGCGAGCCCCGCGAGCCGCTCGCCCCGACCGTCGAAGGCGGCCAGCCAGGCCGCGTCGTGCTGGCCGAGCACCGCGTCGAGCAGCACGAGCCGCACGGCGGTCGCCTCCCGCGCCTCAGGAACCTCCCGCGCCTCCCGCGTCTCCCCCGCCTCCCGCCCGGACACATCGGTCCTCGGGTCGGCACCGGCCCCCTCGGCCGTGGCGGCCTCCGTCACCCCGGCCCGGATCTGCTCGGCGAGCGCCCGCGTGAGGTCCCAGAGGCCCGCGCCGGTCGCCTGCCAGTGCGTCGCCCAGCCGGCGGGGCCGAGCGTGTCGTGGAGGCGTCGCCGCTCCTCGGCCCAGGGCCGGGTGCGCACCTCGTCCCGTACCGAACGGCCCGGGTCCGTGAGCCCCCGGACGAGCGCGACGGCCGCGAGCGGCGAGTCCGCCCAGAGCACGCGTGCGGGCTCGGCGAGCCCCGCCGTGCGGTAGGCGAGCCGGATGCCGGCCTCGGCGGCGGCGCGGTCGGCCGGCCCGGTGGCCGCGGCGACGGCCCGCCACTTGTCCAGTGCGGTGGTGTGGTTCGTATCGGCGTTCATGTCAATGTTCGGGTCGGTGTTCATGTCGGTGTCCCCCAGGTCTCTCTCGGTCAGTCCGCGACGATCCGGTACGCGCCGGGCACGTACTCCCGCTGGCGCACGACCCGATACCAGCCCTTGGGCAGCGCGATCGGAGCGTGCTCCTCGTGCACCACCCGGCCGCCCTCGGGCAGTTCGAGCAGCAGCGGGCCCATGGGCCCCGGCTCCCGCACCAGCCGGCCGGGCCCGGGAATCGCGTGGGCGTGCCCGGTCACCTCGCCGAGGGCGAGGACCAGGCGGCCCCTGGCGTCCCTCGGCTCACTCGCCGCGGCCTTCGCCCGGGCCGGTACGGCCGTCTCCTCGACGGGCGCGATCAGCACGTCTCCCTGCCGGTACATGGCTCTCCCCTCCCCGTTCGGCACCGATCGACCGAACATGAGAACGACGCTAGGGGCAGGGTCTGACAATCGCTCACGGCCCGGTGGGGCGGCCCCGGCGGAGGGCGTTGTCGGTGCCGCTTGGTACAACTCTTGGCATCAGCCGACTCAACGTCATCCGTTGTCTGGAGCACTGTCATGACCATCGGGAAATACCAGCACGAGTTCCACGGCCTTCCCGTGTTCGACTTCCCGGGCGTGCTCGCGGACCCCGACGAGAGCCCCGCCACGACCACCGAGCTGCCCGACGCGGAAGCGGTCGCCTGGCGGATCTCCGCCCCGACGTACAGCGACCCCGGCGACGAGCACTGGGAGCCGCTCTTCGAGCGGTTCCTCAAGACGGTCGACGCGGAGCGGGTGCGCGCGCTGGTCGTCGGCGGCTGGGACGAGCCGTACGAGACCTCGTCCGCGTTCGTCGTCGCGGCGCTGGTCGCCGCCCGCGACCGGCTCACGGGCCTGCGGGCGGTGTTCCTCGGGGACATGACGGGCGAGGACTGCGAGATCTCCTGGATCGTGCAGTCCGATGTGACGCCGCTGCTCGCCGCCTATCCGGCCCTGCGGGAGTTCGGGGTGCGCGGGGGCACGGGGCTGCTCTTCCCGCCGATCCGGCACGAGGCTCTGGAGACCCTGGCGGTCGAGACGGGCGGGCTGCCCGCCGCGGTCGTGCGGGGGATCGTCGGCAGTGAGCTGCCCGCGCTGGAGAACCTCGAACTCTGGCTCGGGACCGACGAGTACGGCGGCGACGCCACCGCCGAGGACCTCGCGCCGCTGCTCGCCGGTACGGGCTTCCCCGCCCTGCGCCACCTGGGGCTGTGCAACAGCGTCATCCAGGACGAGATCGCCGCGGCCGTGGCCGGCGCCCCGGTCGTCGCCCGGATCGAGCGGCTCGACCTCTCCATGGGCGTGCTGACGGACGAAGGTGCGACCGCCCTGCTCGACGGGCAGCCGCTGACCCATCTCACCCACCTCGACCTCTCCCACCACTACCTGTCGGAGGCGATGCGCGAGCGGGTGCGCACCGCACTCGTCCCGCACGGCGTGACCGTCGACCTCGACGACGCGCAGGAGCCGGACGACGACGGTGACGGCGAGGTCTACCGCTACGTCGCGGTAGCCGAATGACCGTCCGCCCGCGCCTTGTCGTCGTCGGCGATCCGGCGGGCCGTCGCGTCGCGTTCTTCCAGGACGCGCTGCGGGCCGCCGGGCTGCCCGGGGCGCGGGTGGTGTCCTGGCCGGACGTCCTGTGCGGCCGGGCGCGGTTCGCCGCCGGCGAGACCGTGCGGCTGGACTCGCCCGGCGAGGACCCGGAGGCCGACCGGCTGCTGCGCGGGGTCGACGACCCGGCCCGGGTCGAAGGCTCCGGCCGCTGGTACGCCCGGTTCACCGCCGCCGTCTCCGCGCTCGCGGAGACCGTCGGGGACGCGGGTGCCGCGCTCGTCGACGATCCGCGCGAGCTCGCGGTCCTGTTCGACAAACGGCTGAGCCACGGCAGGCTGCGGGCGGCCGGTGTGCCGGTGCCCGAGTCCCCGACCTCGGGGCCCGCCGCCCCGGCCGTGGGCGGCTGGGCGGACCTCCGGTCGCTGCTCGCCTCGGCGGGCCTTCGGCGGGTGTTCGTGAAGCTCGCGCACGGCTCCTCCGCCTCGGGGGTGCTCGCGGTGGAGTCGAACGGCGCGGGCAGGATCCAGGCGACGACCTCGGTGGAGCGCGGCCCGGACGGGCGCCTCTTCAACTCCCTGCGGGTGCGGCGCTACACGGGCGAGCGGGAGATCGCCGCGATCGTGGACGCGCTCGCCCCCGACGGGCTGCACGTCGAGCGCTGGCTGCCGAAGGCGACCCAGGACGGCCGGGCCGCCGACCTGCGGGTGGTGGTGATCGACGGCCGGGCCACCCATGCCGTCGTCCGCACCAGCCGCTCCCCGATGACCAATCTGCATCTGGGGGGCGCCCGGGGCGACCTGGCCGCCGCCCGGGCCGCGATCGTCTCGGCCGGCGGGCGGTGGGAGGACGCGCTCGGCGTGTGCGAGCGGGCCGCCGCAGCCTTCCCCGGCACCCGGTGCGTGGGCGTCGACCTGCTGCCGGCCACCGGCTGGCGCCGCTTCGCGGTGGGCGAGGTCAACGCCTTCGGCGATCTGCTGCCCGGTCTCACGGGTCTGCCGGGCAGCGACGCCGA
The DNA here is from genome assembly GCF_008642375.1 of Streptomyces venezuelae. NCBI lineage: Bacteria > Bacillati > Actinomycetota > Actinomycetes > Kitasatosporales > Streptomycetaceae > Streptomyces > Streptomyces venezuelae. Next base: position 1,495,394 of record NZ_CP029194.1, read on the forward strand.
GGGCCTCGACACGTACGCGGCGCAGGTCGCCGCGCAGTTCCCCGCTGCCCTCGCCGCACCCGCGGTCTCCCCCACGAACCGAACGAGCACCACAGGAACGAGCACCACGTGAACCAGCCCGACATGAACGCGATCGTCGGCAGCCACGATCTGCTCCTCGTCACCCTCGACACGCTGCGGTACGACGTGGCGGCCGAGCTGGCGGCCGAGGGACGCATCCCGAATCTGGCCCGGCATCTGCCCGGCGGGGTCTGGGAGCGGCGGCACGCGCCCGGCAGCTTCACGTACGCCTCCCACCAGGCGATCTTCGCCGGCTTCCTGCCGACGCCGGACGCCCCGGGACCGCACCCCCGGCTGTTCGCGGCCCGCTTCGCGGGCAGCGAGTCGACCGCCGGCGGGACCTACGTCCACGACACCCCGGACCTGGTCTCGGCGCTCGCCGGCGAGGGCTACCGGACGGTCTGCGTCGGCGGGGTGGGCTTCTTCAACAAGCAGCCGCCCCTCGGCTCGGTCCTCCCCGGCCTGTTCCAGGAGAGCCACTGGGAGCCCTCCTTCGGCGTCGCCTCCCCGACCTCCTTCGAGTCCCAGGTGACCCGCTCCGAGGAGGTCGTCGCCGCCCTCCCGCACGACCGGCGGCTCTTCCTCTTCGTCAACGTCTCCGCGCTGCACCAGCCGAACTGGTTCCACCTGCCGGGGGCGACCCGCGAGGCCGGGGACTCCCGGGCCACACACGCGGCGGCCCTCGAGTACGTCGACCGGCACGTCGGCCGGCTCTTCGCCGCGATGAGCAGCCGGCGCCCCTGCTTCGCGATCGTCTGCTCGGACCACGGCACCGCGTACGGCGAGGACGGCCACACCGGGCACCGGCTCGGCCACGAGGTCGTGTGGACCGTGCCGTACGCGCAGTTCGAACTGGCGGGCCCGGAGCGGGAGACCGCGGCATGAGCGACCGCACCGCCCCGCGCCCGTACCGCAGTTACGTCTACGCCTACCCGCACAAGACGGCGTACCGCCCGCTCCCCGACCCCGCGCCCGCCCTCTCCGACCTCTGGCGGGACGAGCCGAAGGACGCGCTCTCCCTCTACGCGCACATACCGTTCTGCGAGGTCCGCTGCGGCTTCTGCAACCTCTTCACCCGCATCGGCGCCCCCGACGAGCTGACCACCCGCTATCTGGACGCCCTCGACCGCCAGGCCGCGGCGGTCCGCGAGGCGCTCGGCGACGCCGCCCCGGTGCGGTTCGCCACGGCCGCTTTCGGCGGTGGCACGCCCACCTTCCTCACCGCCGCCGAGCTGGAGCGGCTCTGCGACATCGCCGAGAAGCGGACGGGGGTCGATCTGCGGGCGGTGCCGCTCTCCGTCGAGACCTCCCCCGCGACCGCGACCGCCGACCGGCTCGCGCTCCTCGCCGAGCGGGGCGCGACACGCCTGAGCATCGGGGTGCAGAGCTTCGTGGAGGCGGAGGCGCGGGCCGCCGTCCGGCCGCAGCGCCGCGCGGACGTCGAGTCGGCCCTCGGCCGGATCCGGGACACCGGAGTCCCGGTGCTCAACATCGACCTCATCTACGGGATCGACGGCCAGACCGAGCGGTCCTGGCACTCCTCGCTCGACGCGGCGCTCGCCTGGCGCCCCGAGGAGCTGTACCTCTACCCGCTGTACGTCCGGCCGCTCACCGGCCTCGGCCGGATCTCCCCGGCGGACCGGGAGCGGGCCGACCGCGAGTGGGACGAGCGACGGCTGCGGCTCTACCGCTACGGCCGGGACCACCTCCTCGCCCACGGCTACGAGCAGGTGTCGATGCGGATGTTCCGGCGGACGGACGCCGCGCCCCTCGGCCCCGACGACTACGCGTGCCAGACGGACGGGATGATCGGCCTGGGCTGCGGGGCCCGCTCGTACACCTCGGCGCTGCACTACTCCTTCGACTACGCCGTCGACATGCGCGAGATCCGCTCGATCATCGACGCCTACACCGAGTGCGCGGACTTCTCCCGCGTCGAGGTCGGCCGGTGGGTCGACGCGGAGGAGGCCCGCCGCCGCCATCTGCTCCAGTCGCTGCTCCAGGCCGAGGGCATGCCCGTCGCCGGTTACGAGGAGCGGTTCGGCTCCTCCCCGTTCGCGGACTTCCCCGCGGAACTGGCCCGCTTCGAGGCGCTCGGCTGGCTCGACGCGGAAGCCCCGGAGGGGCTGCTGCGGCTCTCGCCGGAAGGGCTCGCGTACTCGGACGGGCTCGGCCCGGAGCTGTTCTCGCCGGACGTGCGGGCCGCCATGGCCGCGTACGAGCCGAAGTAGGGGGCGGCCGTGGACCTGACGCTGCTCTACCGCGGCCCGCTCGCCTCCTGCGACTTCGACTGCCCCTACTGTCCCTTCGCCAAGCGCCGGGACAGCCGCGAGCAGCTGCGCGCCGACCGGGCCGCGCTCGACCGGTTCACCGGGTGGGCCGCCGCGCAGACCGGCGACCGGCTGCGGATCCTCTTCACCCCGTGGGGCGAGGGCCTGGTGCGCTCCTGGTACCGGCGGGCGCTCGTCGACCTGTCACGGCTGCCGCACGTCGAGCGGGTGGCGATCCAGACCAATCTGAGCTGCCGGACCGACTGGCTGGCGGAGGCGGACCCGGAGACCGTCGCCCTGTGGTGCACGTACCACCCGGGCCAGACGCCGTACGAGCGGTTCCTCGGCAAGTGCCGCGAGCTGGCGGACCGGGGCAACCGGTTCAGCGTCGGCGTGGTCGGTCTGCCCGAGCACCGGGACGACGCCCGCCGGCTGCGCGCCGCCCTGCCGCCGCACGTCTACCTCTGGGTGAACGCGGCCGAGGGGCACACGTACACGGACGCGGAGGCCGGGGAGTGGACCGGGATCGATCCGCTCTTCCCGTACAGCAGGCGGCCGCACCGCTCGGCGGGGCTGCCGTGCCGCACCGGCGAGTCGGTGATCTCGGTGGACGGCGAGGGGACGGTGCGGCGCTGCCACTTCGTCAAGGCCGAGCTGGGAAATCTGTACGACGGTTCGTACCGCGCGGCGCTGCGCCCCCGGGCCTGCCCCCTCGCCGTCTGCGACTGCCACATCGGCTACGTCCATCTGGAGACGCTGCCGCTGTACGACGTGTTCGCCGGCGGGGTCCTGGAGCGGATCCCGGCCGGCGGCCCGTCGTCCCTCGGGCAGGTCAGAGGGGCATGAGGTCGGGGCGCTTCGCCTCGACGTGGTCGCCCGAGCTCTCGCCGCGCAGCCTGCGCCCGATCCAGGGCACGAGGTACTCCTTGGCCCAGTGGATGTCGTCGCGGCGCACCTCCAGCGTCCCGCGCGGGGGGCGCGGCGGCCACGGCTGGTCAGGGTCTGCGGGCACCGACAGGCCGATGACCTGGGCGGCGCGCAGGGCGACCCGGGTGTGGCCGTCGGGCGAGAGGTGCAGCCGGTCGTCGTCCCAGGCCCGCAGGTCCTGCACGGACTTGAGGGACCACAGGTCGAGGACCGGGCAGTCGTAGCGGTCCGCGATGGACCGGACGTGAGCGGTGTACGTGGCGATCTTCCCGCGCAGGTGCTTGAGCACGGGGATGTCGCGGGTGTCGAAGCCGGTGGTCACCATCACGGTGCCGACGGCGGAGGTCAGGTCCGCGACGGCGCGCTCGAAGCGCTCGGCCACGTCGTCGGGGTCGGTACCGGGCCGGATGATGTCGTTGCCGCCGGCACAGAAGGTCACCAGGTCGGGGGCGAGTTCCTTCGCCCGGGGGACCTGTTCCGCCACGATCTGGTCGAGCAGGCGTCCGCGTACGGCCAGGTTGGCGTAGCGGAAGTCGTCGTGCTCCGGCAGCTGGTCGGCGAGCAGGACCGCGAAGCGGTCCGCCCAGCCGACGTACGTCCCGTCGGGCCCGGGGTCTCCGACGCCCTCGGTGAAGCTGTCACCGATCGCCGCGTACGACCCGAATGCGTTCTTGTCTCTTGATCTCGAATCGTCTGCCACGGGGGCACATCCTTCCCGTTCGGATGTGACCTACGCGACCGTAAGGAGGGGTTGACGGCGGGTGACATATGCCACCGATAAAGATTCTCCCAAGCCGGAATAGCTCCCGGAGTTTGTCAGGAACGCGCCGACGGTCCGGCACGGAGGTGCCGGACCGTCGAGCGAGTGCCTCGGAGCGAGGGGGCTCAGATGGAGACGCCGTGCTGGCGCAGGTAGGCCAGCGGGTCCAGGTCGGAGCCGTAGCTCGGCGAGCTGCGGATCTCGAAGTGCAGGTGCGGGCCGGTGGAGTTGCCGGTCGAACCGGACAGGCCGATCTGCTGGCCGCCGCTCACGGACTGGCCGGACGAGACGGAGAGGGAGGAGAGGTGGGCGTACTGCGAATAGGTGCCGTCGGCGTGCTGGATGACGACCTCGTTGCCGTAGGCGCCGCTCCAGCCGGCCGAGACGACGTTGCCGGCGCCGACGGCGCGGACGGTCGTGCCGGAGGAGGCGATGAAGTCGACACCCGTGTGGTAGCCGGAGGACCACATGGAACCGGAGGCGCGGTACGGGGTGGAGATGCCGCCACTGACCGGGGAGACCCAGCCGGTCGAGGAGCCGGTGGACTGCGCGGCGGAGGAAGAGCCGGCGTCCGACTGCGCGGCGGTGGCGGCCGGGGCGGAGGAGCGCTGGCTGCTGCGGGAGGCGCGGGTCTCGTCGGCCGAGCCCTGCGACGAGTCGCTCTTCGCCGCGGCCTTCGGGGCTGCCTTCGTGGCGGCCTTGGGAGCCGCCTTCGGGGCGGCGGCCTTGGGCGCGGCGCTCTTCGGAGCGGTGGCGGTGCTCTTCGCGCCGAGGGTGAGCTTCATGCCGGGCAGGATCAGCGAGGGGTTCTCGCCGACGACCTGGCGGTTGTCCGCGTAGAGCTTCTGCCAGCCGCCCGCGAGGTGGTGCTCGGCGGCGATCTTCGACAGGTAGTCGCCGCTGACGACGGAGTACGTCTTGGGCGCGGCCTTCGCAGCGGCGGGCGCGGCCTGGAGGGCGGCGGGCGCCTTCGCCTGAGCGGCGGCGACGGCCTGGGCGGGGACGGCGGCCGGGGCAGCCTGCTCGGCGGCGTGGGCTCCGGTGGCGCCGAGGAGCGGCAGCGCGACGACGGCGCCTCCGGTACCGGCGGCGACGAGTCCACGCGTGAGCGGGTTGATCCTGGGACGGCGGTGCTTACCCTTCGCGGGCATGGCGAATTCCTCTCCGGCGCCTACGAGGTGAGCTGTCGGGTTCGGACTGGAGATGCCCGGCCGCGTTCTCACGCGGCTTCACCCCGAGCCGTCCTGTTGTCGCGGGACCGGCGTACTACCTGGGTCCCCCGCTCCTGCCACGCATGGGATGAGTGCGGATTCCGGACGGTGGCAGGATTCGGCGGTCCGACCGGATTGACGGTGACGCTAGACGAGCGGGGTCGGAGCGAACAAGCCGCAGATTTCCGCCGGCATTACACGGGCTGCATTCCTTACGGAATTCCGGTCACCCTCCGTCGATGACGGTCCCTCGATTTCCCTTTTCCGTACGGCAATTGCTTCGGGCCCTCGGCCACGATCCGTCACTTCTATGACCCTGCTCACGCGTCACCCCCCATCTCGCCTGTAAACAGGGCGTGTTCCACCTAAAGGTCTATTTCGGACAGATCGGCCATTCCCGTCCGAGGGGGTGCGCCGACCCGGCCCCACCTGGATGATTGCCCTAGGAACCGATCTCGCATCGGCCCCCGAACGACGACCCCCCAGGAGCATCCGTGACGCAGCAGTTGCCGCAGGTCCCGCCCACCGAAGCGAACGAACCCGAGCTGGCCGAGGTCCGCAACTTCCGGGACGTGGGCGGCCTGCCGACGACGGACGGGCGTGCCGTGCGACCCGGCCGCCTCTTCCGCAGCGGCCACCTCGCCCACGCCACCGAGACCGACGCCGCCTTCCTCGCCTCGCTGGGCCTGCACACCGTCTTCGACTTCCGCAACGAGGCCGACCGCAAGGTCGAAGGCGCGGACGTCGAGCTCCCCGGCGTACGGAACGTGAACATCCCCCTCAACGACCCGGCCGACGGCAAGGAGTTCTGGAAGCTGGTGCGCGACGGCGACATAGCGCAGCTGCGGGAGATCCTGGGCGACGGCAAGGCGGCAGCCCGAATGTCCGACTCGTACCGAAAGATGGTGGTCGAGCGCACCTCTGAGCACAGCCGGATCCTGCACTCCATGGCCGAGGAGAGCGTCCCGGCCCTGATGCACTGCGCGGCGGGCAAGGACCGCGCCGGCCTCTCCATCGCGATCACCCTGCTCGCCGTCGGCGTCGAGCGCGAGGCGATCGAGGCGGACTACGTGAAGTCGAACGAGCCGCACCGCCGCTACAAGGTGCGCCGCAGCTCCACCGCCGCGGACGCGATGTCGCCCGAGGTGATGGAGCTGCTGAGCCCGCTCTTCGACGCGCGGGTGGAGTACCTGAGGGCCGCGCTGGAGACGATCGAGGCGACCTGGGGCTCGGTGGAGACCTACCTCACGGAGGGGCTCAAGCTGGCCCCCGAGACCCGCGAGCGGCTGCGGGAGCGCCTGCTCACCGAGGTGTGACCCGGCCGGGTCAGGGCCTCCCCGGGCCCTGCCCCCTACTGGTTCTGGCCGCCGAGCATGAAGAGCAGGTAGAGGAAGCCGGCGAAGAGGTGACCGGCGATCAGGTAGGCGAAGAGGCGGAGCACGAGCCCCTTGGGGAACTTGCCTTCACCGCGCTCTTCGCCGGTGACCGGTGCGGACTTCTCGGACATGTCGGTCCTTTCTTCTCGGACAGGATCACGCGGGTTCAGCGCCGGTGCGGGGTTCCGTCACCGAGGCACAGCTCGGCGACGGGACTCTGCATCAGGGTGTGCACGAAGAGCAGCTCGGCCCCGCCGGAGGTGGCGGCGCCGATACGGTGCGGGGTCAGCGAGTCGAAGTGGGCACTGTCCCCGGGATCGAGGACGTGGACGGCCTCGCCGAGCGCGAGCCGCACCCGCCCCTCCAGGACGTGGATCCACTCCTCGCCGGGGTGGACCCGCACGATGTCGGCCCGGGTGGCGTACGGCACGTGGACGCGCAGGCACTGGAGCGCGCGCCCGGCGCCGCCGGCCTGCCGGTAGATCCAGCCGTCGGCCTCGACGGGCTCGGAGCGGCCGGCCCGGACGACGGGGTCCCGCTCGGGCGGCGCCTCGCCGAGAAGCTCGGAGACCGTCGTACCGTAGACACGGGCGAGGCCGAGCAGCATCGGCAGCGAAGGCTGCCGGTTCCCCGTCTCCAGTCGGGAGAGGTGGGCCGGCGAGAGGCCGGCCCGCTGGGCGGCCGCCTCCAGGGTGAGTCCGCGGCGGCGGCGCAGGGACCGCAGCTGCGGGGCGACGTCGGGCAGGACGCCGGAGGTGGCGGGGTCCGGGGAGGCTTCCCCGGGGACGTGGTCCATGCGTCCATTGCGCCAGGATCATGCCTCTGAGGCAAGTTTCTTGCCTCAGAGGCAAAGATCGGCAGTGGCCGGTACAAGTCGGTGATCCGTACGGCTCAGCGCTGCGCCACGGCCTGCTTCACCAGGGTCTTCCCGAAGTCCCACATCAGCCCGCCGCCCCCGTGGGCCTCGTCCATGACCGCCGTGAAGGCGGTGACGAACCGGTCCACGTCCGCCTCGTCGACGATCAGCGGCGGGATCAGCTTGATCACCTCCAGATGGTCCCCGGAGACCTGGGTGAGGATGTGGTGCCGCTGGAGCAGCGGCACGACGACCATCTGCGCGAAGAGTCCCTTGCGGGCGGCCTGCAGCATCGTCCAGCGGCCGCGCAGCCCCAGCGAGGACGGCCGGCCGAACTCGATCCCGATCATCAGGCCGCGCCCGCGGATCTCGTGGAGCAGCTCGTAGCGGGGCACGAGCTCCTTGAGACGGCCGGAGAGCAGGTCGCCGATCCGGCGGGCGTGGGCGACCGTGCCCTCGTCCTCCATGACCGACAGGACGGCGAGCCCGGCGGCCATGGCCTGCGCGTTCGATCCGAAGCTCGCCGAGTGGACGAGGACCCGGTCCATCGACGAGTAGACCTTCTTGAAGATCCAGTCCTTGCCGAGGGTGGCGCCGACCGGCACGTAGCCGCCGGAGAGCGCCTTGGCGACGCAGACCAGGTCGGGTTCGACCCCGGCCTCGTGCTGGTACGCGTAGAAGTCGCCGGTCCTGCCGAGGCCGGTCTGCACCTCGTCCGCGATCAGCAGCGCGCCGTGCCGGTGCAGCAGCTCCTGGGCGGCGGGCAGGAAGCCGGGCGGCGGCTCGTGGACGCCCTTGCCCTGGATCGGCTCCACGACGAAGGCGGCCACGTCGCCCCGGAGCAGCTCCCGCTCCAGGGCTTCGAGGTCGCCGAGGGTGATCGCGGTGTCCGGCAGGAGCGGGTCGAAGCCCTCCCGGAAACCCCGCTCGCCGTTGACGGAGAGCGAGCCCGTGGTGAGCCCGTGGAAGGCGTGGGAGCAGTAGAGGACCCTGGGGCGCCCGGTGGCGTACCGGGCGAACTTGAGGGCGGTCTCCACGGCCTCGGTGCCGCTGTTCCCGAAGAAGACGCGGTCGAGGTGCGGGCTGTGCGCGAGCAGCCGTTCGGCGAGCAGTCCCGGCAGGGGCTGGCAGTCGAAGCGGGTGAGGTCGGCCAGCTGGGCGTCCAGGACGTCGTGGAGGGCCTTGCGGACGACGGGGTGGTGCCGTCCGAGACCCATCACGCCGAAGCCGGCGAGCATGTCGAGGTGGTCGACACCGTCGGCGTCCCAGAAGTGGGCACCCTCGGCCCGCTCGTACACCTTGTCGAAGCCGATGGTGTGGAGCATGCGCGGCAGCTGGTGGTTGAGGTACTTGGCGTGCAGCTCGTAACGCTCGCCGCCGCGCTCGGCGAGCAGCGCCCGCAGGTCGAACTCCCCGCTCATGCCGGCCGCCTCACCGGTTGTTCCCCGAGACCGTTTCCCTGATCGCCCGCAGGGACTCCTTGAGGGAGCCCATGGTGGCGAGGACGGCGGTGGGTTCGTAGCCGCAGTGCGCCATGCAATTGGCGCAGCGCGGGTCCTTTCCGCGGCCGTACTTGTCCCAGTCGGTGTCCTCGACGAGTTCGCGGTACGTGGGGACGTATCCGTCGCTCATCAGATAGCAGGGGCGCTGCCAGCCGAAGAGCGAGTAGTTGGGAATGGCCCAGGCCGTGCAGGGGAAATCGGCCTTTCCTTCGAGGAAGTCCAGGAAGAGCGGCGAGTGGTTGAGGCGCCAGCGGCGCCGGTTTCCGCCCGCGAAGGCCTTCTTGAAGAGTTCGCGGGTCTGCTCGACGCCGAGGAAGTGCTCCTGGTCGGGGGCCTTCTCGTAGGCGTAGGCGGGCGAGATCATCATTTCGTCGACCTGGAGGTCGTCGTTGAGGAAATTGAGCACCTCGATGATGGTCTGCGGAGTGTCCGTGTTGAAGAAGGTCGAATTGGTGGTGACACGGAAGCCGCGCCGCTTGGCCTCCTTGATGGCCGCCACCGCCTCGTCGAACACACCCTCCTTGGCGACGGATTCGTCGTGCCGCTCGCGCAGGCCGTCGATGTGCACGGCGAAGGCGAAGTACGGCGAGGGGGTGAAGTCCGCCAGCTTCTTGCGGAGCAGCATCGCGTTGGTGCAGAGGAAGACGTACTTCCTCCTGGCGACCAACTGGCGCACGATCTCGTGGATCTGAGGGTGCATCAAGGGCTCTCCGCCCGCGATGGACACCATGGGGGCGCCGGACTCCAGCACCGCGCCGACCGCCTGCGCGACCGGCATGCGCTGCTTGAGGACACCCGCCGGGTGCTGGATCTTCCCGCAGCCCTCGCACTTGAGGTTGCAGGCATAGAGCGGCTCCAGCTCGACGATCAGCGGGAACTTGTCCCGCTTGCGGAGCTTCTGTTCGAAGAGGTAGGTCCCGACCCTGATGGACTGACGGAGCGGCATGGCCATAACTCGTTCACCTCCTGGGGAGCAGCAAAGAACGGTGCCATTCGAAGAACGCGGGAAGGACGGCACGAAGGACACGGAAGGCTGATATTCCCCCGCGTACCGTGCCGATCCGGACCAGTTCATGTTCTGGAGCGTCCACGACCACCCGGACGGCCGCAACCGGGCGCGCGTCCGGCCCGCTCCCGAGCCGGCCGGCCTCCCGCGCGGTCCGCAGGGTCGCCGCGGACTCCATGTCGACGGCGATCGCGCCGGTGGCCAGCAGCGCGGCCCGCTCGGGGCCGCGCACGACATGGTCGGAGCCGCTCAGCGGGCCGGTGTGGACGGTCCGCCCGGGCACCGCCCTGACCAGCGCCTTCACCAGGAGCTCGGTGCCGACGCAGGGGGTCGTGCCGTCGGCGCCGCGGGTCTCCTCCGCGACGATCAGGTCCCCCGGGTGCATGCCCGGGGCGAGCCCCGCGCAGAACCCGGAGGCGATGACGGCGGCGTCCGCCCACCGCTCCTCGCCGAGCACCCGGGCGACCGTCCGCTGGGCGTGGGCGGGTCCCATGCCCGTACGCACCACGGTCACCGGGCCCGGGGCCCCGCCGCGGTCCCCGCCGCGCAGGGCGAACCGCTCGATGCCGAGCGCGCAGGCGATCAGCAGCGGCGGAGCGGTACCCGGGCGGGAGGCCGGGTCCGGGCCCGGCTCGCGGCCCATCAGCGCTCCTTGCCGGGCGAGGGCTCCCCGTACACGTAGCGCCCGAGCGCCGTGAGGGGGAAGACCTGCCGGTACAGGTGGTAGTTGATGGAGAAGTCCCAGGGGAAGCCGGTCCCGGTGAAGTACGGCTCGTCCCAGGAGCCGTCCTCGCGCTGCGTCTCGGCCAGCCAGGCGACTCCCCGCCGGACGGGCCCGGAGTCACGCTCGCCGGCCGCGAGGAGGGCGATGAGCGCCCACGCGGTCTGTGAGGCGGTGGAGGCACCGCGCCCGATCCACGCCTCGTCCTCGTACGAGCGGAGGTCCTCGCCCCAGCCCCCGTCCTCGTTCTGCACGGTCCCGAGCCAGCGGACGGCCCGGCGTACCGCCGGATGGGAGACGGGCAGTCCGGCGGCGGTGAGCGCGGGGAGCACCGAGCCGGTGCCGTACACGTGGTTGACGCCCCACCGCCCGAACCAGGCCCCGTTCGGCTCCTGGTTCGCGAGCAGCCACTCGATGCCCCTGCGGGTACGGGGGTCCTGGGCCCGCCCCTCGTAGGCCAGCATCTCCACCACATGGGCGGTGACGTCGGCGGAGGGCGGGTCGACGACCTCCCCGAAGTCGCAGAAGGGGAGCTTGTTGGGGAAGGGGCTGGTGTTGTCGGCGTCGAAGGCGGCCCAGGCGCCGTTGCGCGACTGCATGCCGAGGGTCCAGCGGGTGCCCCGGGCGACGGCCGCGTCCACCCGCGCGGGGTCGGGGTGCCTGACCCGGCGCAGGGCGAGCAACACCTCGGCGGTGTCGTCGATGTCGGGGTAGTTGTCGTTGTGGAACTCGAACGCCCAGCCCCCCGGGGGCAGTCCGGGACGCCGCACCGCCCAGTCCCCGGTCCGGGTGATCTCCTCGTCGAGCATCCAGTCGACGGCCTTGACCAGGGCCGGATGGTCGGGCGGGAGCCCTCCGTCGGCGAGCGCGATGGCGGCGAGACAGGTGTCCCAGACCGGCGACTGGCAGGCCTCGATCATGCGGGAACCGTCCTCGCGCCAGACCGCGAAGCGGTCGAGGGACTCCAGGCCCGCCCGCATGACCGGGTGCTCGAGGTCGTAGCCGAGGAGGTGGAGGGCGATGACCGAGTAGACGGCGGGGGGCTGGATGCCGCCCCAGCAGCCGTCGTTCTCCTGGCGCTCGACGATCCACCGCGCGGCCACGTTCATGGCGGTCCCGCGCAGCGCGCGCGGAGCGAACCGGTGGTAGGTGTGCAGTGCCTTGTCGAGACGCTGGAAGATGCCGTCCCAGCCGGTGGCCGGGGCGAGCGGCCGGGGCGGGTTGGGCCTGGCCGGGTCGGTGTGCAGTTCGTCGAGGGGGAAGGGCGCGGGGCGGACCGGGCGCTTCGCCGAGACCACGGTGAGCGGCACGATCGTCTGCCGGGCCCAGCAGCCGAAGTCGTAGATGTTGAGCGGGAACCACTTCGGCAGGAAGAGCAGCTCGGGGGGCAGCTCGGGCAGGTCCTCCCAGCGCCACCAGCCGAAGAGGGCCAGCCAGATCCGGGTGAACACCCGGGCGGAGGCGATACCGCCCCGGGCGCGCACCCAGGCGGAGGCGCGGGTCATGTGCGGGGCCTCGGGCGGGTCTCCGGCGAGCCGCAGGGCGACGTAGGCCTCGACGGTGGCGGAGACCTCGCCGGGTCCGCCGTAGAAGGTGGCCCAGGCGCCGTCCTCCCGCTGTTCGCGGCGGATGTGGAGCGCGGCGGCGCGGAGGGTGTCGGCGTCGAGGATGCCGAGGAACTGGCGGAGGAGGAGGTCCTCGGCGTCCATGGTGACGTTGGTCTCCAGGTCGCCCTTCCACCAGCCCGCCGGGTCCTGGCGGGCGAGCAGGTGCTCGACGGCGCGCTCCGCGGCCCGTGCGGCGGCTGCGTCGAGGCCCGACGCGGAGGCGTCGGTGTCGTGCGTGGTGCTGGCCGCGGTCGCCCTGGGGCCCATGGCCCCGGCACTTCCGTCGGTCGTCGCTGTCATGGCTTCCCCTTTGCGGCAGTCGGTTACTTCTGCTTCTACGGGTCTGCCGTCGGCCGGCGCCGGATGGCACCGGCCGGCGACCGCGAACTCATATCAGGGTGATGGTGATCATCTCTTCCGTACGACCACGAAGTCGGCCAGCGCGGTGAGCTGTTCCCGCACGAGGGCGGGCATGTCCACCTCGTGCAGGGCCGCGATCGCGACGGCGTGCTGGCGGCGGGCCTCCTGGGAGGTCCACTCGCGTCCTCCGGCCTCCTCGATGAGGGCCGCCCGGAGGGCGAACTCCTCCTCGGAGAAGGTGTCGAAGTCGTTGGACTTGGCGTCCTCGGCGAGCAGTCGGCCGAGCTGCTCGGAGGCGGGGCCGCCCGCGGCGAGGGCCGCGACGACCGGCAGCGACTTCTTGCGCTGGCGCAGGTCGCTCCAGGTCTGCTTGCCGGTGGCCTCCGGGTCGCCCCAGATGCCGAGGAGGTCGTCGACGGCCTGGAAGGCGAGCCCGAGGTGGTACCCGTACTCCTCCAGCTTGTCGGCGGTCCGGTCGTCGGCGCCGCCGAGGACGGCGCCGATGGAGACGGCGCAGGCGAGCAGGGCGCCCGTCTTGTTGCCCTCCATCTCCAGGCACTCCTCGACGGTGACCCGCTCGCGGTGCTCGTAGGAGATGTCCTGGGCCTGGCCGTCGATGAGCTTGCGACTGGCGGTGGTGAGCCTGCGGGTCGCGCGGCCGGCCTCGACGGTGCCGAGCTCCAGCAGGATCTCGTTTGCCAGGGCGAACAGCGCGTCGCCGACCAGGATGGCCTGGGCGGGGCCGTGCACCTTCCACACGGTGTCGCGGTGGCGGCGCTGCTCGTCGCCGTCCATCAGGTCGTCGTGGAGCAGTGAGAAGTTGTGGACGAGCTCCACGGCGACGGCGCCGGGGATGCCGACCTCGGGCGCGGCGCCCGCGGCCTCGGCCGACAGCAGGGCCAGCGCGGGGCGGACCGCCTTGCCGCCGTCGCCGTCGGCGGGGTTGCCGCCGGCGTCGATCCAGCCGAAGTGGTAGGCGGCCACGGTGTCCATGGGCGCGGCGAGGCGGTCGACGGCCGCCCGCAGTACGGGGGTGGACAGGGTCCGCCCCCGCTCCAGCAGTGCGGACACGTCCGCGGTGTCGACGGCCGGATTACCCGGCGGCACAGTCGGCACGGTCTCTCCTCTAGTTCCGGTACTCACAGTCATGCCGCCTCCTGCAGCGGATGGTCATGACGGCGGCCGAGGGTGGAGAGCGCCGCGCCCGCTGCGCTGAAGCCGCTGCGGACGGCGCCCTCCATGGTCGCGGGCCAGCCGGTGGCGGTCCAGGATCCGGCCAGGTAGAGGCCGGGGACCCGGGTGCGGGCGCCGGGGCGGAGCCGGCCGACGCCCGGGGAGGGAGCGAACGTGGCCGTCCGCTCCCTGGTGACGAAGAAGTCGCGGATCCCGGCGCCGCGGGCGGCGGGCAGCAGCCGCTCCAGCTCCGGGAGGTAGCGCTCGCGCAGGACGGCGACGGGCTCGTCGATCTCGTCCTGGGCGGCGGACTGGGAGACGGCGAGGTACTGGCCGCCGCCCTTCAGTCCGGAGGAGTCGGTGCGGTCGAAGACCCACTGGACCGGGGAGCCGAGCGCGGTGAAGAAGGGCCGCTTCAGCACCTTGCGGTCGTAGACGACGTGGAGGTTCAGGATGGGCGCGGTCTCGATGTCGAGCAGCCGGTCGGGGTCGTCGAGGGCGCCTTCGGGCAGCAGGGCGTGCGTCTCGGCCTGCGGTACGGCGAGGACGACGACGTCGGCCTCCAGGGTCTCCCCCGGCACCTCGACGGTCCAACGCCCGTCTTCGGTACGGGAGATCCGCTCGGCCTTGGTGCGCAGCGCGGTGCGGACGCCGAGGGCGTCGAGCTCCTTCGCGGCCCGGGTGTCGTGGAGTTCGCCGAGCGGGACGTGGGCCCAGCCGATGTCGGCGGCACCGGGCTCGGAGAGGAGCCCGGTCTTGAAGACCATCGCGGCGAGCCCCATGGAGGCCTGCGGGGCGGGGGCGTTGAGGGTGGGGATGCCGACCAGGTCCCAGAGGGCCTCGACGGTCCGCGGGGACTGACCGTGGCGGCCGAGCCAGGTGGCGAAGTCGATGCCGTCGAGTGCCGGGTCGGCGGGGTCGAGCTTCTTCAGGGCGAGCGCGGCCCGGCCGACGGACGCACGCTCGGCGAGGGAGAGGTGGGGGTACGTGGCGAGGCTGCGCGCGAGGTGCAGCGGTACGGGGAGGGCGTCGCGGCGGATCCGGCCGAGCCGGGGGCCGCGGGGGTGCCCGACGTCCAGGACGGGGACGTCGAGGCGGTCCTGGAGCGGGGCGAGCCGGGCGCCGTCGATCCGGTCGAGGAACCAGCGGTAGGCGGTGCAGCAGCGCAGGTACACGTGCTGGCCGTTGTCGACGGTGAGGTCCCCGCGGCGGAAGGAGAAGGCGAGGCCGCCGAGGCGGGGCCGGCCTTCGAGCAGCGTGACGCGGACGTCGGCCTCGGCGAGCTGGAGGGCTGCCGTGACGCCGGCGAGCCCGCCGCCGACGACGACGGCGTGGGGCTGCCGGGAGCTGTGCTCGGTTCCGTCGGTCGTCACGCGGCCTCCGTTCGGGTCGGGTCGGTCGGCGGGAACACCACGGACGGGCAGGCCGTGGCCAGGTGCCCCGAGGCGTGGGGTACCCCGGGCAGGGACGCCGGGACGGCGCTCCGGGTTGCCCGGCGGACGGAGGCGTGCGGGCGCATCAGGCACGCCTCCTGACCGTGCGCCGGGCGATGTGGCGGGTGTCGAGCCCGGAGAGCCCGCGTACGGCGACGTACGCCTTCTCCCGTCCCGGCAGCGAGACCCGGCCGCGCAGCACGGCCTCCGGGTCGCGCTCGATGCGGTCGAGCAGCCGCCGGTAGATGCCCGCCATCGCCGCGACGCACGCGCCGCTGCGCCGGTCGAGCATCGGCAGCAGCCGGTAGCCCTCGGCGAAGAGGGCGCGGGCGCGCCGGACTTCGAAGTGGACGAGCCCGGCGAAGTCGGATCCGGGCGGCGGGGTCGCGCTCCCGAAGCCGTCCCCGCAGCCGAACTTGGCGAGGTCGTCGGCCGGCAGGTAGGTGCGGCCGTTCCCGGCGTCCTCACGGACGTCCCTGAGGATGTTGGTGAGTTGGAGCGCGAGGCCGAGGGTGTCGGCGTACTCGGGGGCGCGGTCGGCGCCGTGGGCGCCGGGCTGGGTGCCGAAGACGCCGAGCGAGATCCGTCCGATCGCGCCGGCGACGCAGCGGCAGTAGACCTTGAGGTCGTCCCAGCTCTCGTAGGTCGCCCCGCGCACGTCCATGAGGACGCCGTCGATGAGCTCGTCGAGACCGCCGAGCGGGATCGGGAAGCGGCGGGCGGCGTCGGCGAGCGCGACGGCGACGGGGTCGGTGTCGTCCTCCTCGACCTTGCCCGCGCGGACGCGGTCGAGCAGCATGCGGGTGCCTTCGAGCCGCTCCCGCTTGGCCTCGACGGGGAGCGTGCCGTCGCCGATGTCGTCGACGCGCCGCGAGAAGGCGTAGAGCGCGGACATCGCCTGACGCTTGTCGGTCGGCAGCAGCCGGATCCCGTACGCGAAGTTACGGGCCTGCTGCCCGGTGACCGCCTCGCAGTAGCTGTAGGCGGCCAGGACCGGTGCGGACGACTGGGGCTGTCCCTCCACGGTCGCGTTCACCCCTCTCTCCGCGCCCGGAGCAGAACCGCTCCCACCTGGCGCATCAGGCTCGGCTTGGTGGCCTTCGGTGGGCCGGTCAGCACGTCGTATCCGGCGTCGGTGATGGCGTCGAGCGCCGAAAGACCTCCGCCGGTGAAGCCCGCGAGGAGCAGGCGGAGCCGGCCGTGGACGCTGCCGACGAGCGGGGCGCCCGCGTCGAGCAGCTCGCGGGCCCGCCCGGCCTCGAAGGCGATCAGGGCGCGCACCGAGGCGCCGGCGGTGGGCCGGGCGAGGTCGTCCTCGGTGACGTGGAAGCGCTTGAGGTCCTCGGCGGGCAGGTAGACACGGTCGTTGCCGAGGTCCTCGGCGACGTCCTGGAGGTGCTCGACGATCTGCAGCGCGGTGCAGATCTCGTCGGAGCGCCGGATCCGCTCGGGGGTGTCGGTGCCGGTGATGGCGAGGACGAGGCGGCCGACGGGGTTGGCGGAGAGCTCGCAGTACGCGAGGAGGTCGTCGTACGTCTCGTACCGGCTGACCAGCTGGTCCTGGCGGTTGGCGGCGATCAGCCCGAGGAAGGGCTCTGGGGTGAGGCCATGGCGCCGGACCGTCGGCTGGAGGCCCCGGAGCAGGGGGTGGCGGGGGGTGCCGTCGAAGACGCGGCGGAGGTCGGCCTCGAAGGCGTCGAGGAAGGCGAGCCGGTCCTCCGCCTCATCGGGGCCGAGGCCGAGGTGCCGGGCGTCGGCGCCGCCGGGGGCGAGGTCGCCGTCGCCGATGTCGTCGACGAGACGGGCGAAGCCGTAGGCGGCCATCAGGTCGTCACGCCAGGCCCGGGGCAGGAAGAAGGGTGCCACGGGGAAGTTCTCGTCCGCGGCCTTGCCGAGGGTGGCGCGCGAGGAGGCGTCGGGGCGCGCCTGCCGGGTTTCCGTCACAGGTCGCTGCCCGCCGGAGGGACGGCGAGACCCTCGTGGAGCTGGAGATTCTGCGTCATGGCCGTCACGACTCCCGTTCTACACTGCCGATCCAATCCATCCTATTTCGGACACGCCGCCGACTCCTGCCCGCCGGGCCGTCTCCCGGCGACCCGATGGCCGTGGGGTATCGCCCTACTTGCCTCGAAACAGACCGGTCCAGCTTACGTTGTACGACGGCAGTCGTCGTTCCGGGGTGGCGGGGAGCCGGGACTTCATCCGTACGGGTCGCCAACCCGCTTGCACGGAAAGGGAGTTCGAGTCCGGAAGAGATCAGAGCTCGCGCGTGCCGGAGACGACCATGGCCAGGGTGGATTCGACGACGTCGTCCCTGCGCTGCGCGGGCAGCCGCCGCAGGGGGCCGTCGAGCAGGAGGAGTGACAGTCCGTGAACGGCCGACCACGCGGCGGCTCCGGCGGCGGGCCGTCCGTCGGCCCGGGGGCCGCCGGCCTTGGCGAGGCCCTCCAGGGCCTCCCGGAGCAGGGTGAACGCGCGGATCTCCGGCTCGGGCCCCGGCGACGGCCGGCCGACGGCGGGCTCCTCTGTCTCGGCGGGGCGGGGGACGCAGAAGGCGGCCCGGTAGAGGCCGGGCTGGTCCACGGCGAAGCCGACGTACCCCCTGCAGAGGGCGACGAGCCTGCGCTCGGCGGCCAGGGCGGGGTCGTCGGCGCCGGGCTCGCGGGCCGCGGCCCGCTCCATGGAGTCGGCGAGCCGGCACTGGGCGTGGAGCTTGACGGTACGGAGCAGTTCGCCCCGCCCGTCGAAGTGCCGGTAGGCGGCGGTGGGCGAGACGCCGACCCTGCGGGCGGCCTCGCGCAGGACGACCCGCTCGGGGCCTCCGTCGGTGGCCAGGTCGACGGCGGCGCAGATCAGCGCGTTGCGCAGGTCGCCGTGATGGTAGGTCTTTCCCCCCGAGATCGCTGGCATGCGCTCATCCTGCCCGATGTTGACCACATGAACATTCCAGGTGGAGGCGCGACGCGCGGAAAATGGAGGAACCCCTGCCGGGTGACTTCCGGCAGGGGTTCCACACAGGTCGGGCAGGCCTCAGCGGGCGGTCTCCCGCTCGTACGCCTTGAGGACCTCGTCCGTGGGGCCGTCCATCAGGAGCTGCCCCTTCTCCAGCCAGAGCACCCGGTCGCAGGTGTCCCGGATGGACTTGTTGCTGTGGCTGACGAGGAAGACCGTGCCGGCCTCCTTGCGCAGCTCGCGGATGCGCTCCTCGGAGCGGATCTGGAACTTGCGGTCGCCCGTCGCGAGCGCCTCGTCGATGAGGAGGACGTCGTGGTTCTTGGCGGCCGCGATGGCGAAGCGGAGCCGGGCGCCCATGCCGGAGGAGTACGTGCGCATCGGCAGGCTGATGAAATCGCCCTTCTCGTTGATGCCGGAGAAGTCGACGATGCCTTCGTACCGCTCGCGCACCTCCTCGCGGCTCATGCCCATGGCGAGGCCGCCGAGGATGACGTTGCGCTCGCCCGTCAGGTCGTTCATGAGGGCCGCGTTGACGCCCAGGAGCGAGGGCTGGCCGTCGGTGAAGACCTTGCCGCTCTCCGTGGGGAGCAGGCCGGCGACGGCGCGCAGCAGGGTGGACTTGCCGGAGCCGTTGGAGCCGATGAGACCGATGGCCTCGCCCCGGTAGGCGGTGAAGGTGACGCCGCGGACGGCGTGGACCTTGCGGACGCCACGGCTGACCTCGGCCTTGCCGCGGCCGACGATCCGGCTGAGCGCCGCGGTGGCGCTGCCCTTGCCTCCGCCGCCGGTGTTGACCCGGTAGACGATGTGGACGTCGTCGCAGATGACGGTGGGGATCTTGCTCGGGTTCGGGTCAGCCACGGCCGTACCTCTCCTCGGCCTTCCAGAAGTAGACGAAACCGCCGATGCCGACGACCAGCGCCCAGGCGAGGGCGGTCATCCAGACGTGGTCCGGAAGGTTCTGCGCGCCGTAGCCGTCGATGAGGGCGAAGCGGATCAGGTCCATGTAGACGGCCGCCGGGTTGTACATGAGGACGTCGGCGATCCAGGCCGGCTTGTCGGCGAGCATCACCGGGATCGAGAACATGACGCCGGACGCGTACATCCAGGTCCGCATGATGAACGGCATCAGCTGGGCGAGGTCGGGCGTCTTGGAGCCCATCCGCGCCACGATCATGGCGAGTCCCACGTTGAACACGAAGTGCAGGAAGAGCGCCGGGATCACCAGCAGCCACCGGAGCGTGGGGAAGCTGCCGAAGGAGAGCACGATCGCCACGAGGACGATCATCGAGAACAGCAGCTGCTGGAGCTGCTGGAGCGAGAAGGAGATCGGGAGGCTGGCCCGCGGGAAGTGCAGGGCCCGGACGAGTCCGAGGTTGCCCGAGATCGCCCGCACGCCGGCCATGACCGAGCTCTGGGTGAAGGTGAACACGAAGATGCCGGTGACCAGGAAGGGGATGTAGACCTCCTTGGTCATCCCCTGCCCGGCACCCAGGATCAGCCCGAAGATCAGGTAGTAGACCAGGGCGTTGAGCAGCGGGGTCGCCACCTGCCACACCTGGCCCAGCTTGGCCTGGCTGTACTGGGCGGTCAGCTTGGCCGAGGAGAAGGCCAGGATGAAGTGGCGGCGGCTCCACAGCTCGCGTACGTACTCGAACAGCCCGGGCCGGGCGCCGCTGACCGAGAGACCGTACTTCGCGGCCAGCTCGGCCGGGGCCAGGCCCTCGTCGACGGACGGGGGCGCGCTCGTCGCGACCGCCCCGCCCTGGTGTGTGTCACTCACAGTCGAAACTTTCGTGTTCAAGATGCGCGGCACGTCGGTACCACGATGTCAGACGACCGGGGGGCGACCCAGCCGGGTCAGGCGCCACACCGTACGCCACCTCATCGGGCGGCGCGGCCCGCAGGGAGTCGTCCACCCCTCGCGGAAACCGCCGAACCACGCCTTGAGCGCGGAGAGCGAGGGTCGACGTGCCAGGGTGAGCAGCAGCCAGACGCCGAGATACACCGGCACCAGGGGCGCGGGCAGATTGCGACGTGCCAGCCACACTCGGTTACGGGCCACGTTGAAGTGGTACGAGGCGTGGCGGGAAGGTGCCGTAGTGGGGTGCAACAGCACCATGTCGGAACGGTAGTCGATCATCCAGTCGGCGTCGAGCGCGCGCCAGGCGAGATCGGTCTCCTCGTGCGCGTAGAAGAACTCCCCCGGGAGAACGCCCACTTCGGCGAAGACCTTGGTGCGGACGGCGTTGGCGCCGCCGAGGAAGGTCGTCACCCGCGAGGAGCGCATCGGGTCGGAGGCGCGCAACCGCGGCACGTGCCGGCGCTGGGTGTCCCCGGTCTCGGGATCGGCGATGCGGAAGCTGATGATGCCGAGGCGGGGGTCCGCCGTGAAGGCCTGGCGGACCAGTTCGGCGGTGTCCGCGTGAGCCAGCAGTCCGTCGTCGTCGAGGAAGAGCAGGACGTCGACGTCGGTGCCGCCGGGGCCGAAGGCCTCGATGCCGATGTTGCGGCCGGCGGGGATGCCGACGTTCTCCGGCAGGTCGACGGTGCGGACCCCGTCGGGCACCCCGGTGACCGGGGTGCCCTGCCCGACGACGACGATCTCGACGGGGTCGCCCTCCTGCTTGGCGACCGAGTCGATCAGCGCGCGCAGGTCGTCGGGGCGGTTGCCCATGGTGATGACGACGGCTCCCACCTTGAGCGGAGAACTCACGGCGGGCCTCACTTCAGCCTGCTGGAGACCAGGATCGACACCAGGTGCAGCACGGTCTGGAGCAGCGCGATGCCGCAGAGGACGGCGACACCGAGCCGGGAGAAGAAGAGGTCGCCCCGGATCTGGTCCGCGATGGCGAGGACCAGGATCAGGAGGGAGGCCTCGATCCCCAGGATCAGCCGGTGGAACTTGAGCGCGGCGGCGGCCTTGCGGGCCAGCGCCATGCCGGAGGAGCGCGGCTCGGAGGCCGACTCCTTGACCGGCGGGAGTCCGCCCTGGTGCCGGGCCACGCCGACGAGGTCCGTCTCCGCCTTGATCAGGATCGCGCCGAGGGCGGCCAGCGTGCCGAGGAAGGCCCACAGCCAGTCGATGCGGCCCGAGCCCCACAGGTCGGCGGCGCGCAGGCCGAAGCCGACGAGGACCGCCGCGTCGCACAGGTACGCGCCGACCCGGTCCAGCCAGACACCCTGCAGCGAGAACTGCTGCTTCCAGCGGGCCACCTCGCCGTCGACGCAGTCGAGCAGCAGGTAGAGCTGGACCATCAGGACGCCGAGGACGGCGCCCGTGATGCCCGGCACGAGGAGTGCCGGGGCGGCGAGCACGCCGAAGACGGTCATCAGGTAGGTCAGCTGGTTGGGCGTGACCTTGGTGGCCACGAGCCGCCGGGTGATCCGCAGCGAGATCTCCCGCATGTACAGGCGGCCACCCCAGTGCTCACCGCTCCGCCGGTCCTTCACACCCGGGGGGTGGACGACCGGGCGGAGCTCAGCTACCGATGGCTTTTGCATAGTCGGCGTACGCGTCCCTGATCTCGTCGTCGGACAGGTCGAGGTGTTCCAGGATGGTGAAGCGGCCCGGCCGGGTCTGCGGGGCGAAGGACACCGCCTGGACGAACTCGTCCACGGTGAAGCCCATCTCCTCCGGCAGCACGGGCAGCCCGTGCCGGCGCAGGGTCTCGACCATCTGGGCGGAGCCCTCGTGGGCGCCGCGCAGGTGCATGGCGAAGGCCGCGCCGAGACCGCACTGCTCGCCGTGGCTCGCGGCCCGTGTCGGGAAGAGCAGGTCGAAGGCGTGGCTGATCTCGTGGCATGCGCCCGAGGAGGGACGGCTGTCCCCGCTGATCGACATGGCGATGCCGGACATCACCAGGCCCTCGGAGAGCGTGACGAGGAAGTCGTCGTCGCCGACCCCGCCGGGGTGGCGGAGCACGGCCTCGCCGGCGCTGCGGGCCATCGCGGCCGCGAGGCCGTCGACGGGCTCCCCGTTCACCTCGTGGGACAGCTCCCAGTCGGCGAGGGCGGAGATGTTGGAGATCGCGTCGCCGATGCCGGAGCGCACGAAGCGGATCGGCGCGTCCCTGATCACGTCCAGGTCGATGACGAGGGCGATCGGGGTGGGCACACCGTACGAACCCCGGCCGTTGTCGTTGTCCAGGGTCGAGATCGGGGAGCAGATCCCGTCGTGCGACAGGTTGGTGGCGATGGCCACCAGCGGCAGGCCGACACGGGCCGCCGCGTACTTGGTCACGTCGATGATCTTGCCGCCGCCGAGGGCGACCACGGCGTCGTACCGCTTGCCGCGCATGGCGTCGGCGAGCTTCACGGCCTCGTCGATGGTGCCGCCGGAGACCGGGTACCAGTCCGCGCCCGGCAGTTCGGACGCGAACCGGTCACGCAGCTTCAGGCCCGAGCCACCGCTGATGGCCACGGCGATCTTGCCGTTGCTGGAGATCCGCTGGTCCGCCAGGAGCGCGGACAGGTCGTCCAGCGCTCCTCGGCGGATGTCGACGACGACCGGCGACGGGATCAGCCGGGTCAGTACTGGCACGCGATCTCACGGCCCTTCGCGAGGTCGTCGTGGTTGTCGATCTCGACCCACTTGACGTCACCGATGGGCTCGACGTCGACGGTGAAGCCGCGGTTGACGAGCTCCTGGTAGCCGTCCTCGTAGTAGAGGTCGGGGTCGCGCTCGAAGGTGGCCTTGAGGGCGTCGGCGAGCTCCTCGGCCGCCTCGGCCTCGATGAGGGTGACACCGATGTACTCGCCGGTGGCGGTGGCCGGGTCCATGAGCTTGGTGATGCGCTGGACGCCCTTGCCCTCCTCGACGATGACCTTCATCTCCTCGTCGGCGAGCTTCTTCACCGTGTCGAGGGCGAGGATGATCTTCTGGCCCTTGCCGCGGGCGGCGAGGAGGGTCTTCTCGACGGAGACCGGGTGGACGGTGTCGCCGTTGGCGAGGATCACACCGCGCTTGAGGACCTCACGGGCGCACCACAGGGAGTAGGCGTTGTTCCACTCCTCGGCCTTGTCGTTGTCGACGAGGGTGATCTTGAGGCCGTACTTGGCCTCCAGGGCCTCCTTGCGGTCGTAGACGGCCTCCTTGCGGTAGCCGACGACGATCGCGACCTCGGTGAGGCCGATCTCGGCGAAGTTCTTCAGCGTCCCGTCGAGGATGGTGGTGTCACCGTCGACCGGCACGAGGGCCTTCGGAAGGGTGTCGGTGTAGGGGCGCAGACGCCGTCCGGCACCGGCTGCCAGTACGAGGCCGATCATGCTGTTTCTCCTTCGTCGTGAACGGCGGGTGCTCCGGAGGAGACCCAGAAACGGATGGACTCCACGAGCACCACGAGCGCGACGGCGACCGCGAGCGCGGTCAGTGCCAGGGTGAAGTCGTCACCGCGGTCCGCCAGGAGGGCGGCGAGAGCGACCACCAGGAGCGTGCGCCCCTCGTGTCCGCCGGTGACGCGCACCAGCCACGCGGGCGGCGCGCCGGTGCCACCGCGTATGCGGTAGACCGTGTCGTAGTGATGGTAGGCGACCGCCGCGACCAGGCCGAACGCCGCCGGAAGGGCGTGCGCGGAGTCGGACCGGGCGGCGAGCACCAGGACGGTGGTGTATTCGGCGGCGCGGAAGAGCGGGGGCACGAGCCAGTCGAGGGCGCCCTTGAGGGGGCGGGCGACGGCCGCGCCGGCGAGGACCGCGTAGCCGATGGCGGCGATCACGGTCTGCCGGTCGCCGAACGGCCTGTCGAGCACGGCGAAGAGCAGCCCGCCGGTCGCGACGGCGGCGAAGACGACCCCGGCGCCCCGGGCGGCCGGGCGGCCGAGGACGCGGGCCACCAGGCTCGCCGCCGGGCCGGAGTCGGCGAGGTCGGCGAGCGCCTGCGCGGCCCGGTCGGTCCGCTTCGCCTTACGGGTCACGGAGCGCAGGACCCGGCCCGCGGTGGTGTAGCAGGCGGCGAACGCGCAGCCGACGAGCAGCGCCCAGAAGACGATCCGGGGGCTGGTGGCGGCGGTGAGGACGGCGATCATCGCCCAGCGCTCACCGATCGGCAGGATGATTATCCGGCGGACCCAGACGGTCCAGCCGACGCTGTCGAGCCGGCCGGAGAGTGCGGCGGTGGCGCTCTTGCCCGCCGTGGAGTCGTAGGTGGCCTCGTAGAACGCGAAGTCCACGACGTGCCGGCAGGTCATGAGGACCATGGCGCCGAGCGCGAGCGCCCAGACGTCGTCGCCGTTGCGGGCGGCGCCGAGGGCGAGGCCCGCGTAGAAGGCGTACTCCTTGGCGCGGTCGAAGGTCGCGTCGAGCCAGGCGCCCAGCGTCGAGTACTGCAGCGAGTAGCGGGCGAGCTGCCCGTCGGTGCAGTCGAGGACGAAGGAGACGAGGAGGAGGACGCCGGCGGCGACGTAGCCGCCGCGCTCGCCGGTCGCCGCGCAGCCGGCCGCGATCAGCGCGGTGAGCAGCGAGGCGGTGGTGACCTGGTTGGGGGTCAGGCCGCGGCGCGCGCACCAGCGGGCGATGTAGCGCGAGTACGGGCTGATGCAGAAAGTGGTGAAGAAGCCGTCCTGGGCCTTGACGGCCGAGCGGAGGCGTACGGCCTCCTCGTCGACGGCCTCGACGGCGGCCCGCGCCTCGCGGCGGGCCTCGGCGTCGGTGGGCACGGTGGCGACGAGGGTGCCGAGCTGGGGGCGGTGCACCGCGACGCCCTCGGCGTCGAGTGCCTCGGCGAGGGTGCCGGTCAGGTCGGCGGCGGGACCGTCGGTGCCGGCGGCTCCCGCGGGCACGGTCACGGCCGTCGCGGCGGCCAGGGCGCGGCTGAGCGCGGGGCGGGCCTCGCTCTGCGCGGTGAGCGCGCCGGGCACGGCCTCGGCCGGGAACCGGGGGTCGGTGAGGGCGAGGCGCAGGGCGTGGAGGTGACCGACGAACCGGGGGTCGACGAGCGCGACGCGCTCGCCCGCCGGGACGGATGCCAGCAGGGTGCCGGTCTCCTCGGTGCCGGTGGCGATCCGGACGTCGAAGCCGAGCGACCGCAGATCAGCGTCGAGCGAGGATCCGGGTGCCGGCGGGCCGGTGAGGATGGCGGTCGACAGACGAACTCACTCCTTGGAGCTGACGAGGGGCCTGCGGGCCGTGGCGGCCCGGGGCGCGGCGGTGCGGCCCGGCGCCGGGCGGCGGCACGTCGGCTGAGGCTATCGGATGAACGGAGCGTGAGTTCACCGAGGCTTCGCGGGCAGGACTCCCCCGGGCCCACCCGCGGCCTCACGGGTGCGAGAGGCACTGGGGAGATCGGCTCGGACGGGTGGTGGTCCCGCCCGGGGCTCCCTGGCGGGGTCCGCCGTGCGAGGCCCCTGCCGACCAGTTCTCGCCATGGCCGGTCCTGATGGCATCACCGCAGGTCAGAGCATATGACAACGGTGTTCAGTACCGTGTTGCACATACCCCCCACCCGTAGTTCACTTGCCATCCGGGGCAGACGGAACGACTCGATCGGGAGGCCATCTCATGGGGGCTGGACACGACCACGGACACAGCCACGGCGGAGCCCCTCCCACGGGCACCGCGGGGGCCGCGTACAAGAACCGGCTGCGGATCGCGCTCGGCATCACGCTCTCCGTGATGGTGATCGAGATCATCGGCGGTGTGGTCGCCGACTCGCTCGCGCTGATCGCCGACGCGGCCCACATGGCGACGGACGCCGTCGGCCTCGCGATGGCGCTGCTCGCGATCCACTTCGCCAACCGGCCGCCCAGCGGGAACCGGACCTTCGGTTTCGCCCGGGCCGAGATCCTGGCGGCGCTGGCCAACTGTCTGCTGCTGCTCGTCGTCGGCGGTTACGTGCTGTACGAGGCGATCCAGCGGTTCGTGGAGCCGGCCGAGACCAAGGGCGGGCTGGCGATCGCCTTCGCCGTGGTCGGCCTCGCGGCGAACATGATCTCCCTCTCGCTGCTCGCTCGCGGCCAGAAGGACAGCCTCAACGTGCGCGGGGCGTATCTGGAGGTGCTCGCGGACGCGCTCGGCTCGGTGACGGTGATCGTCGCGGCCGGCATCATCCTGGCCACGGGCTGGCAGTACGCCGACCCGATCGCCTCGATCGTGATCGGTCTGATGATCGTGCCCCGCACGATCAAGCTGCTGCGCGAGACGCTGGACGTGCTCCTGGAGGCGGCGCCGAAGGGCGTCGACATGGCGGAGGTACGGGCCCACATCCTGGCGCTGCCGGGCGTCGAGGACGTCCACGACCTGCACGCCTGGACGATCACCTCGGGCATGCCGGTGCTCTCCGCCCACGTGGTCGTGGACCAGGGCGCGCTGGACTCGGTCGGGCACGAGAAGATGCTGCACGACCTCCAGGGGTGCCTGGGCTCCCACTTCGACGTGGAGCACTGCACCTTCCAGCTGGAGCCGGCCGGCCACGCGCAGCACGAGGCGAAGCTCTGCCTCTGAGACGCCCGGCCTGTTAGGCTCGCCGGACGTACACGTGTGGAGAGGAGCTGAGGTTGATGACCGTCGCGATGGAGGCTGCCCAGTGCGGCAGCGCCCGGTCCAGCTTCAGCTTCCGGGTCACCGGCTGACCTGATCCCGGTTTTCCCACCGGTACGTCACGTCGTCGGCCGGGGCCCTCTCACACAAGGGTTTCCCACGTTGTCCGACAACGCATTGCACGACGCCTTCTTCGCCCTGCACCACGGTCTTCCGCGGCAGGGCCCGGGCTCCGACTCCACCACCCGTCGGCTCCTCGCACTCGCGGGGTCGCTTCCGGAGCGTCCGCGCGTGCTCGACCTGGGCTGTGGCCCGGGTCGCTCCGCGCTGCTCCTGGCCGCCGAGGCGAACGCCGAGGTGACCGCCGTCGACACCCACGAGCCGTTCCTCGCCGAACTGCGGGAGACCGCGGCGGCCCGCGGGCTCGTCGACTCGATCCACGCCCTGCGCGCCGACATGGGCGCGCTGCCGTTCCCCGACGGCTCCTTCGACCTGGTCTGGGCCGAGAGCTCGGTCTTCGTCCTCGGCTTCGACCGGGCGCTCGCCGAGTGGCGCAGGCTGCTGGCCCCCGGGGGCACTCTGGTCCTCACCGAGTGCGTCTGGACCACCGAGGACCCGGGCCCTGCGGCCCGCGCCTTCTGGGATGAGCACTACACGCTCCGTACCGTCGCCGGGAACGCGGCGGCGGCGGTCGCGGCCGGCTACCACGTCCTGGGGACCGTCCCGCAGCCGGAGAGCGACTGGGACGAGTACTACGTCCCGCTCGCGGCGCACGCCGACGCGGCCGACACCACCGTGCCGGGCATGGCGGAGGCCGTGGGCGGGGCGCGCGCCGAGATCGCGCTCCGGCGCGAGCACGGCTCCGACTACGGCTACGCCGGCTTCGTCCTGAAGCCGGCCGATCCGCGCTGGCGCCTCCGCGAGGAGACCGCCGAGGACGCCCCGACGGTGCGGCGGATCGTCTCGACGGCCTTCGGGTCGGTGGACGCCCCGTCGGAGACGGAGGCCGATCTGGTCGACAGCCTCCGGCGGGACGCCGACGCCTGGCTGCCCGGTCTGTCGTACGTGGCCCTGGCCCCGGACGGCACGATCGCGGCGCATGCCCTGATCACCCGCTGCCGGGTGGGCGGCGCCCCCGCGGCGGCGCTCGCGCCGGTCTCGGTGGCTCCGCCGTACCAGCGGACGGGGGCCGGGCAGGCCGTCGTCCGGGCGGTGCTCGACGCGGCCCGGCTCCGGGGAGAGTCCCTCGTCCTCGTCCTGGGGCACCCGGGGTACTACCCGCGGTTCGGGTTCGTACGGGCGTCCGAGTATGGAATCAAGCCAGGTTTCGAGGTTCCGGACGAGGCCATGATGGCGCTCGTCCTGGACGGTTCCGTGCCGGTCCCCTCGGGCACCCTCGTCTATCCGGCGGCTTTCGGGGTCTGACGGCCTTCTGAAGGTCCCGCCGCTCCCACCGCACCGGCGTACGCCGGTGCGGTGGGAGCGGCGACGTCCGGCCGACGAAGTGCGGACAAGCCGCTTTTGTACGGCAGACTGGGGTTGCCCCACCGGGCCGAGGACCGAAGCGAAGGACGGGTATGCCGACCACACCAGCCACAGTGGCTCAGATCTCGCCGGAGATCACGTCGAACGGCGTCCAGCCGTCCGGAGCCCCGGCGCCGATCATGCTCGAACTGGTCGACGAGGACGGGACGACCATCGGCACGGCGGAGAAGCTCGCCGCCCACCAGGCACCGGGCCAGCTGCACCGCGCCTTCTCGGTCTTCCTCTTCGACGAGTCCGGCCGGCTGCTGCTCCAGCGCCGGGCGCTCGGCAAGTACCACTCCCCCGGCGTCTGGTCGAACACCTGCTGCGGCCACCCCTACCCGGGCGAGGCGCCGTTCGCCGCGGCCGCCCGGCGGACCTTCGAGGAGCTCGGCGTCTCGCCGACGCTGCTCGCCGAGGCGGGCACCGTCCGCTACAACCACCCGGACCCGGCCTCGGGCCTGGTGGAGCAGGAGTTCAACCACCTCTTCGTCGGCCTGGTGCAGGCCGAGCCGAAGCCGGACCCGGAGGAGATCGAGGACACCGCCTTCGTGACCGCAGCGGAGCTGGCCGAGCGGCACGCCGCCGCGCCGTTCTCCGCCTGGTTCATGACGGTGCTCGACGCGGCGCGTCCGGCCGTCAGGGAGCTGACGGGTCCGTCCGGGGGCTGGTGACCATCGGCATGTGCGGTGCGCCCCCCGGCCCCGGTGCCATCGGGGCCAGGGGCAGCGCCGCCCAGATGATCTTGCCGCCGCTCGCCGTGTGCTCCACGTCGCAGGCTCCGCCGGCCTCCTGGGCGACCTCCCGGACCAGGAGCAGTCCGCGTCCCCCGGTCTGCCCGTAGTCCGCCTCCAGCGCCTTGGGGCGGTACGGGTGGTTGTCCTCGACGGACACCCTGATCCACTCGGGGCCGATCGCGACCTCCACCGCTATCTCCGGCGACAGCAGCGCCGCGTGCCGCACGGCGTTGGTGACCAGCTCGGAGACGATCAGCAGCAGGCCGTCCATGATCTCCTCATGGACGGGGACTCCCTGGCGGACCAACAAGTCGCGTACGGCGTGCCGGGCCTGCGGGACGGAGACGTCGACCGCGGGTGCGGTGAAGCGCCAGACTCCTTCGTAGGACGGTGACCGGGTGGGTACACCCCCGTGGGTCTCCACGGTACGGTTCCCACCCTCGTGCTCGATTCTCGCCACGGATCGAGTCTTGGCAATGCGCGCGGGCGTACCGGCCTACTGACCAGAAGTCGACACCTATCGGCCACAATCTGATCGGGTGGGTATGCCAACGTCAATTGTTCGACTGATCGTGTGCGCTTTCTGAAGGCCCCGGACCCGACGGCTCCGTAAGGGTCACCGGTGCCGGTTCCGGCGGCGTCACCATACCGACGATCCTCCTGCCGCCGACGCCGATCGCGATCAGGCCGAGGCCGTCGAAGAGCAGCGCCAGGGAGAAGAAGACCCCGAGGACGTACCGGCTGCTGTCCGGCCAGTCGAAGAGCACGAGCAGCCCGAGCAGCATTCCGAACGCTCCCTGGAACAGGGTCCAGCCGAACTGCGGGCCGCGCACCACCACGCTGCCGACGAGCCGGAAGAGACCGCCGGTGAGGAAGAGCAGCGCGGCGAACATCGTCAGGGCCTCGGCGGAGCCCTCCGGGTGACGGATCACCACGACTCCGGCCGCGATGTTCAGCGCGGCCACCACGACGGCGAGCCAGAAGTAGCTCGTGCCCCGCGACTGGATGGCCTGGAGCAGGCCCACCACGCCGCCGATCAGCAGCAGCCAGCCGAAGAGCAGCATCGAGGTGAGGGTGGCGAGGCCCGTGTAGACCAGGCCGACGACACCGCCGAGGACGAGCAGGGCGCCGAGCACGGCGAGCCAGCTGAAGTTGCGGCGGAGCCGCTTCCCCTCGCGCTTCATGTCCGCGACGGGATCCGGGCCGGCGTGCGTCTCACGGCCGTCCTTCGCCATGTGGTGCCTCCTCGGGGCGCCCCCTTCCTGATCGTACGTTCGGGTACGGCGGATAGCATCCGCCCCATGGAGCCGCAGCTGAAGGACAGCGTCACGGACGGGGTCGCCACCGTCGTCATCGCCAACCCCGCCAAGCGCAACGCGATGAGCGCCGCCATGTGGCGCGCGCTGCCCGGTGTGCTGGACCGGCTGGCCGCCGACCGCGCGGTGCGTGCCCTGGTCCTGACCGGCGAGGGCGACACCTTCTGTGCCGGGGCGGACATCTCGACACTGCGGGAGCCCGGCGACGAGCAGCAGAGCCTCGCGGTGCGGGCCGAGGAGGCCCTCGCGGCCTTCCCGAAGCCGACGCTCGCGGCCGTCAGGGGCTTCTGCGTCGGCGGCGGCAGCCAGCTCGCCGCCGCCTGCGATCTGCGCTTCGCCGAGGAGGGCGCCCGGTTCGGGATCACCCCGTCGAAGCTCGGCATCGTCTACCCGTCCTCGTCGACCCGCAGGCTGACCGCCCTCGTGGGCCCGTCGACCGCCAAGTACCTGCTGTTCTCCGGCGAGTTGATGGACACCGAGCGGGCGCTGCGGACCGGGTTCGTGGACGAGGTCCACCCGGCGGGCGCACTGGACAAGCGGGTGGACGAGTTCGCCCGGGTCCTCGTGTCCCGCTCGCTGCTCACCCAGGCCGCGGCCAAGGAGTTCGCCGACGGCCGCACCGACCGGGACGCCCACTGGGCGGAGCAGGCACGCGGCAGCGGCGACACCGCCGAGGGGGTCGCCGCCTTCCTGGAGCGCCGCGCGCCCCGGTTCACCTACGGGGTCTGAGTCTCAGGGGGTGTCTGGCCCTCCCGCACCGGGAGCTTCTCGCCGCGCCAGTGGGCGACGATCTCGGCCGGGGCCTTCTCCGGGGAGCCCGCGTCGTAGGGCGGCTGCGGGTCGTACTCCGTGAGGAGCTGGATCGTCTGGGCGGTCTCGTCGCCGGCGATCCGGCCCAGCAGGTGCAGCGCCATGTCGATCCCGGAGGAGACCCCGGCGGCGGTGACGTACTTGCCGTCGAAGACGACCCGCTCGCCGGTGGGCTCGACGCCCAGGGCCCGCAGCTCGTCGAAGGCGAGCCAGTGGGTCGTCGCGCGGCGGTCCTTGAGCAGGCCCGCCGAGGCGAGGATCAGCGAGCCGGTGCAGACGGAGGTGGTCCAGGTGCTGGTCGCGTCGGCGGCACGGAGCCAGTCGAGGATCTCCGGGTCGTCCATGGCCACCCGCGCGTCCGGGCCGCCGGGGACGAGGACGATGTCCGGCCGCGGGACCTCGGCGAGGGTCCGGTCGGCGACGAGGGCGAGGCTGCCCTGGTCGTTGCGGACGGGGCCGGTCTCCTTGGCCACGAAGACGGTCTCGGCCCCGGGGAGGCGGGCCAGGAGCTCGTACGGTCCGACGGCGTCGAGCGTGGTGAAGCGGTCGTAGAGCAGGACGGCGATCTGCATGGTGGTCCTTTCGTTGAGGGTGGACGCGATCAGGCGGTGGGGACGTGGAAGCGGCGGCGGTACTCCGCCGGGGCGGTGCCGAGCGCCTTGACGAAGGCCCGGCGCATCGACTCCGGGGTGCCGTAGCCGGAGGCGCGGGAGACCTCCTCGACGCCGCGTGACGTCTCCTCCAGGAGGCGGCGGGCGTGTTCGAGCCGGACCAGGTCGACGTAGCGGCCCGGCGTCGTGCCCGTCTCGGCCTGGAAGGCGCGGGCGAAGTGGCGGGGCGAGAGCCGGGCGCGGGCGGCGAGGGCCTCGACGGAGAGGTCGCCGCCGGGGTGCTCGGCGATCCACTGCTGGAGGTCGCGCAGCGGCTCCCGGTGTGCGGTCTGGGCGGACAGCTGGACGCTGAACTGGGCCTGGTTGCCCGGGCGGCGCAGGAAGACGACCAGGTGGCGGGCGACGGCGAGGGCGACGTCCCGGCCGAGGTCCTCCTCGACGAGGGCGAGCGCGAGGTCGATGCCGGCGGTGACACCGGCGGAGGTGGAGAGGCGGCCGTCCCGGACGAAGATGGGGTCCGGGTCGACATCGACCTCCGGATAGCGGCGGGCGAGGTGGTCGCAGGCGATCCAGTGGGTCGTCACCCGGTGCCCGTCGAGGAGTCCGGCCTCGGCGAGGAGCAGCGCCCCGGTGCAGACGGAGACCAGGCGTCCGGCGCTCGGGGCGTGGATGCGCAGCCAGTCGACCAGGGCCGGGTCGGGCGTCCGGGTGCCCTCGCCGCCGGGGACGACGAGGGTGTGCGGCGGGCCGTCGGCGACCGCCTCTTCGAGGGTGGTGTCGGGGAGCAGACGCAGTCCGCTGTGGGTACGGACCGGGCCGCCGTCCAGGGAGGCGGTCCGGAGGGTGTACGCGGCCGGGTCGCCGGCGGCGCGGCCGGCACCGGCAAACACCTCGAAGGGACCGGTGACGTCGAGGCTCTGCACGTCGTCGAAGAGGACGACGAGAACGGGTCGCTGCGTCATTGCTCCATCCTTGGCCGCCCCCGCGGTGTCCGCAACGACGCAGATCCCACCTTTTCTGCCATCGGAGGCAGGGCCTGGCCCGCGGTCCCCCCTGTCCGACTGTTCCCGTCGTACCGACCAGTCGGTAACCTTCGGTCCATGACGACTGCCCTGCCGCCGCGCGCCGGACGCCGCTGCCACAACGCCCTCAACCCGTTGCACTCCACGCTCTACTTCTCGCCCGACCTGGACCGCGAGTTCAGTGCCCTCGGCTTCACCGACCAGAGCGCGATGCGGCTCGCCGCACGGAGCGCCGCGCTCGGCGCGGTGGGCGCGGGCACGGTCGCCGCGACCTTCTACAACTACAACCACGAACTGCTCGCCCGGCACCTCCCCGCCGTCTGGGACATCGCCTCCCCCGCCGACGTCCTGGCCGCGCGGCTGCGCACCGTCGACGCGACCCTGCGCCGGCTCCTGGGCGAGGACACCGTCTCCTCCCCGGAGATGGCCGAGGCCGCGATGCTCGCCCTGCGCGCCACGGAGGCCTGCACCCGGCACGCCCGGCCGCTCTACTCGGCCCATGCCGACCTGCCCGTGCCGGAGGCCCCCCACCTCGCCTACTGGTACGCCGCCACCCTGCTGCGCGAGCACCGGGGCGACGGCCACCTCGCGGCGCTGCTCACGGTCGGACTCGACCCCGTCGAAGCCCTCGTCTCGCACACCGCCACCGGCAAGGGCATGGCCCCGCGCTGGGTGCTCGGCTCGCGCGGCTGGAAGCGCGCCGACTGGGAGGCGGCGACGGAGCGGCTCCGCGGCCGGGGGCTCCTCGACGCCGAGGGCGAGCTCACCGAGGCGGGTACGGCGCTCCGCGGCGAGCTGGAGGAGCGGACCGACCTGCTGGACGCCGCCCCGTACGAGCACCTCGGCGCGACCGGGGTCGAGCGGCTCACCGAGCTGGGGCGCGGCTTCCTGGTGACGGCGGCGGTCGCCGGCGCCTTCCCCCCGGACCTCGTCGGCAAGGGCTGATCAAGCGCCTGACGAGGGCCTGTCGAGGGCGCGGGGACGCGCGCGGGACGGGTCGGTTGCCGCATGCGGGTGACCGACCCGGCACAATGCACTCGCAAGCTTGAGGCACGAGAAGGCGAGTCGGGACACCGTGACGACGTCCATCGAAGCAAGGATCGCCGAGGAACTCGGCGTACGCGAGCGACAGGTGAAGGCGGCCGTCGAGCTGCTCGACGGCGGTTCGACCGTGCCGTTCATCGCGCGCTACCGCAAGGAAGCGACCGAGATGCTCGACGACGCGCAGCTCCGCACCCTGGAGGAGCGGCTGCGCTATCTGCGCGAGCTGGAGGACCGCCGGGCGGCGATCCTCGACTCGGTACGCGAGCAGGGCAAGCTGACGGAGGAGCTCGAGGCCCGGATCCGGGCCGCCGACACCAAGGCGCGTCTGGAGGACATCTACCTGCCCTTCAAGCCGAAGCGCAGGACGAAGGCCCAGATCGCCCGCGAGGCCGGTCTGACGCCGCTGGCGGAGGGGCTGCTCAGCGACCCCTCGGTGGAGCCGACGGCCGCCGCGGCCGCCTTCGTGGACGCGGACAAGGGCGTCGCGGACGCCGCCGCCGCCCTGGAGGGCGCGCGGGCGATCCTCACCGAGAAGTTCTCCGAGGACGCCGACCTCATCGGCGAGCTGCGCGAGCGCATGTGGAGCCGGGGCCGGCTGGTCGCCAAGGTCCGAGAGGGGCACGGCGACGGCAAAGAGGGGCCCGGGTCGAAGTTCGCCGACTACTTCGACTTCGCCGAGCCGTTCACCGCGCTGCCCTCGCACCGGGTGCTCGCCATGCTGCGTGGCGAGAAGGAGGACGTGCTCAGCCTGGACCTCGAACCGGAGGAGCCGTCCGAGACGCCCGGCCCGTCCTCGTACGAAGGGATCGTCGCGCACCGCTTCGGCGTGGCCGACCGGGGGCGCCCCGGCGACAAGTGGCTCCAGGACACGGTCCGCTGGGCCTGGCGGACCCGCATCCTGGTCCACCTCGGGATCGACCTGCGGCTGCGGCTGCGGACGGCCGCCGAGGACGAGGCCGTCCGCGTCTTCGCGGCCAACCTCCGCGACCTGCTGCTCGCCGCGCCGGCCGGCACGCGGGCCACGCTCGGCCTCGACCCCGGTTTCCGTACGGGTGTGAAGGTCGCCGTCGTCGACGCGACCGGCAAGGTCGTGGCCACCGACACGATCTACCCGCACGTCCCCGCCAACAAGTGGGACCAGGCTCTCGACAAGCTGGCGCGCCTCGCGAAGCAGCACGCGGTCGAGCTGGTCGCGATCGGCAACGGCACGGCCTCCCGGGAGACCGACAAGCTGGCGGCCGAACTCCTCGCCAAGCACCCCGAGTTGAACCTGACGAAGGTGATGGTCTCGGAGGCCGGCGCATCGGTCTACTCGGCCTCGGCCTTCGCCTCGCAGGAACTCCCCGATCTCGACGTGTCGTTGCGCGGCGCCGTGTCGATCGCGCGGCGGCTCCAGGACCCGCTGGCGGAGCTCGTGAAGATCGACCCGAAGTCGATCGGCGTCGGCCAGTACCAGCACGACCTGGCCGAGGTGAAGCTCTCGCGCTCGCTGGACGCCGTGGTCGAGGACTGTGTGAACGGCGTCGGTGTCGACGTCAACACCGCCTCCACGCCGCTGCTTTCGCGGGTCTCCGGCATCAGCTCGGGCCTCGCGGAGAACATCGTCGCGCACCGGGACGCCAACGGCCCCTTCCGCTCCCGCAAGGCGCTCAAGGACGTGGCCCGGCTCGGCCCGAAGGCGTACGAGCAGTGCGCCGGCTTCCTGCGCATCCGGGGCGGCGACGACCCGCTCGACTCCTCCTCCGTGCACCCGGAGGCCTATCCGGTGGTGCGCCGGATGGCGAAGTCGACCGGCGGCCAGGTCGCCGCGCTGATCGGTGACACGGGCACCCTGCGCTCGCTGCGCGCCGACGACTTCGTCGACGAGACCTTCGGTCTGCCGACGGTGACGGACATCCTGCGCGAGCTGGAGAAGCCCGGCCGCGACCCCCGCCCGGCGTTCAAGACGGCCACCTTCAAGGAGGGCGTCGAGAAGATCGGCGACCTGGCCTCGGGGATGATCCTGGAGGGGGTCGTCACGAACGTGGCCGCCTTCGGGGCGTTCGTCGACATCGGTGTGCACCAGGACGGTCTGGTGCACGTCTCCGCGATGTCGAGGACCTTCGTCAAGGACCCGCGCGATGTCGTGAAGCCCGGTGACGTGGTCAAGGTCAAGGTCATGGACGTGGACATCCCGCGCAAGCGGATCTCCCTGACCCTGCGCCTGGACGACGAGGCGGGCGCGGACACACAGGGCGGCGCGCCCAGGCGTGGCGAGCGGGGCGACCGGGGCGGCGACCGCGCCGACCGTGGCGGCCGTCCGCCGCAGCAGCGGCAGGGCGGCGGAGCCGGTGGCGGCGGTGGCGGCGGTGGCGGCGGTGGCCGCCGGAGCGAGCGCGGCGGCCGGGACGACCGGGGCGGTCGCGACCGCTCGTCGGCCCCTGCGCCGGGCAACAGCGCGATGGCGGACGCCCTGCGCAAGGCCGGCCT
This sequence comes from Streptomyces venezuelae, assembly GCF_008642375.1. Classification (NCBI taxonomy): domain Bacteria; kingdom Bacillati; phylum Actinomycetota; class Actinomycetes; order Kitasatosporales; family Streptomycetaceae; genus Streptomyces; species Streptomyces venezuelae. Next base: position 1,531,619 of record NZ_CP029194.1, read on the forward strand.
CCTCGGCGAGGGCGGCGGCAAGCGCACGTAGGACCGGTCCGGACGCGCTCCGGTGCATGCCCGAGGCCGCGACCCATGTCGGGTCGCGGCCTCGGGCATGACGTCACACCTCGACGTCACATCTCTACGGCACGAAGCGCAGTGCCCACTCGGCGCGGTTGGCGACGGAGAGGTCGTCGTCCTCCGTCAGGGGCCGCAGGACGGCGGCGGCCGACTTCGGGTCCGCCTGGACCAGATCGACGATCTCGGCGGCCAGGCCGTCCTGGTCGTCGCCGAGGTCGACCGCCGAGGCGCGGATCAGGGTCGGGAGGGCGTCCGGGCCGCCGATGGCCGCGAGGACCCCGCCGAGGAGCTCACGGGCGTAGGCGTTCCGGTCGGTGAGGGCGCGGTCCAGCTCCGCCTGGAGGCGGGGCAGGAGACCGGCGTCGCCCGAGGCGGCGATCTCGTCGGCGAGGTCGATCGTCTCGTCGACGTCCGCGTCGAGATCGTCCAGCATCGCGGTCAGCCGGGTCAGTAGGTCGGTCATGGTGCTGCTGCCTCCTGGAATGCACCGTCCACGAGGACGGGGACGGTCGTCGAGCTGTCGGTCTCGGCGGCCACGGCCACGTCCTGCGGAAAGCCGTACTCGTACAGTTCACGGCCCGAGTCGCAGCCGTGCAAGGCGGCGACCGGGTCCTCGGTCGCCGTCCACAACGTGGCCGCCGCGCTCGCCTCCGGGGTCGGGGTGCCCGTACCCGCGAGGGCGGAGAGCACCGCTCCCGCGCCCAGCAGGTCTTCGAGCGCGGGGCGCAGCGAGCCGTCGGGCCACCGCTCGCCGGAGGCGATGACGGCGAGCGGGCGGTCGGCGGAGCCGTACCCCCGGTCGGCGAGCCAGTCGGCGACGGCCGCGCGGTTGCGCAGGGAGGCGGCGACGACGGTCGCGCCGTACCCCGCGGCCTCCGCCGCGATCGTGGAGCCGTTCGGGGAGGGCAGGACGAGCCGCGGCGGCATCGGCGCGGCGCGCAGGGCGGCCGGGGAGAGCGTCCAGGGGTGGTCGGGCGTCGCTTCCCGGCGGCCGACGGCGAGGGTCGCCCCGACCCGCTCCGCGTACGCGGCGGCCGTGGCGTCCCGCCAGCGGTACGGGTGGACGGCCGCGCCGGCCTCGACGGCGACGCCGACGGAGGTGGTGAAGGAGAGGACGTCGACCACGACGACGCAGGAGGCCGCCCGGGCGAGGGCCCGTGCCTCGACGGGCCCCCAGCCGAAGGAGATCGTCATGCGGTCGCCATCAGAGCTCGGTCACCTTGCCGTCGGCGACCTCGATGCGGCGGGTCGTGCGGACGGCGTCGAGCATGCGCCGGTCGTGGGTGACCAGGAGCAGGGTGCCGGTGTACGAGTCGAGGGCGGACTCCAGCTGCTCGATGGCCGGCAGGTCCAGGTGGTTGGTCGGCTCGTCGAGCACGAGCAGGTTCACGCCCCGGCCCTGGAGCAGCGCCAGCGCGGCGCGGGTCCGCTCGCCCGGGGAGAGCGTGGTCGCGGGCCGCAGGACGTGCTCCGCCTTCAGGCCGAACTTGGCGAGCAGGGTGCGGACCTCGGCGGGCTCGGTGTCGGGCACGGCCGCGCAGAACGCCTCCAGGAGCGTCTCGGTGCCGTGGAAGAGCTTGCGGGCCTGGTCGACCTCGCCGACGACGACGCCCGAGCCGACGACCGTGTCGCCGGAGTCCAGCGGGAGGCGGCCGAGCAGGGCGGCGAGCAGCGTCGACTTCCCGGCGCCGTTGGCGCCGGTGACGGCGACGCGGTCCGCCCAGTCGATCTGGAGCGTGACGGGACCGAAGGCGAAGTCGCCGCGGCGCACCTCGGCCTCGCGCAGGGTCGCCACGACCGAGCCGGAGCGCGGGGCGGAGGCGATCTCCATGCGCAGCTCCCACTCCTTGCGGGGCTCCTCGACGACGTCGAGACGTTCGATCATGCGCTGGGTCTGCCGGGCCTTGGCGGCCTGCTTCTCGCTGGCCTCGCTGCGGGCGTTGCGGCCGAGCTTGTCGCCGTCGGTGGCCTTGCGGCGGGCGTTCTTGACGCCCTGGGCCATCCAGGACCGCTGCATGTGGCCGCGCGCTTCGAGAGCGGCCTTCCTGCCCGCGTACTCCTCGAAGTCCTCGCGGGCGTGCCGCCGGGCCCTGTCGCGCTCGTCGAGGTACGCGTCGTAACCGCCGCCGTAGAGGGTGATCTGCTGCTGGGCCAGGTCGAGTTCGAGGACCTTGGTGACGGTACGGGTGAGGAACTCGCGGTCGTGGCTGATGACGACCGTCCCGGCGCGCAGCCCCTTCACGAAGGCCTCGAGACGCTCCAGACCGTCGAGGTCCAGGTCGTTGGTGGGCTCGTCGAGGAGGAAGACGTCGTAGCGGGAGAGGAGGAGCGAGGCGAGGCCGGCGCGGGCGGCCTGGCCGCCGGAGAGCGAGGTCATCGGCTGGTCGAGGCCGACGGTGAGGCCGAGGGAGCCGGCGACCTCCTCGGCGCGCTCGTCGAGATCGGCGCCGCCGAGGTTCAGCCAGCGCTCCAGCGTCGTCGCGTACGCGTCGTCGGCGCCGGGCGTGCCGTCGACGAGGCCCTGGGTGGCCTCGTCCATGGCGGTCTGGGCGGCGAGGACGCCGGTGCGGCGGGCCAGGAACTCGCGCACGGTCTCGCCTGCGCGCCGCTCGGGCTCCTGCGGGAGGTGGCCGACGCTCGCGGTGGGCGGGGAGAGCCGCAGCTCGCCCTCCTCCGGGGTGTCGAGCCCGGCGAGGAGCCGGAGCAGCGTCGACTTCCCGGCGCCGTTGACGCCGACGAGGCCGATGACGTCACCGGGGGCGACGACGAGGTCGAGCCCGGCGAAGAGGGTGCGTTCGCCGTGGCCGGCGGCGAGGTCCTTGGCGACGAGGGTTGCAGTCATGAGGGTACGAATCCTAGGCGACGGCGCGGGGCGCGGATCCGCCCGCCCGGCACGGCACCGGCCGGCACGGCACCGGCCGTACGGCACGGGGCCGTACGGCCCCGGGCGCGACGCTCGGGTGCTCCGGTGATCCGGGGGTGGGGTGCCTCGGCGTTCTGTCAGGCCGCGGCGAGCCGTCCGTCCTCGGGTTCGACCGTCGCGCCGCCGAGGAGGCGGAGCAGGACCGCACGGTAGGTGTCGCCGTGGAAGCGGTACGGGCCGACGCCGGGGTAGCCGTCGCGGTCCAGGTCGACGGGGTCGGCGAGGCCGCCGGTCTGCCAGGCGAAGTCGCGCCAGACGACGTCCTCGCCGTCGTGTTCGACGACCGCGGTGACGGCGCCGCAGCCGGGGTCCTCGCAGTCGGGACAGGAGTGGACGATCCGGCGACCGGTGGCGTGGAGCAGCGTGCGGACCGAGTCGGCCCGGAGCGCGGGCGGGAGGTCCGAGGCCAGGGGCGAGACGGCGTCGACGCCGTCGACCTCGTCGAGCCGGTGGAGCAGGGGCCTGCCGTCGACCACGAGATCGGGGGTGTCGCGGTGAGGGCCGGTGAGGTCGAGAGTGGTGTACGCGGACGGCATGCCTGAAGTATTTCGCCGGCCCCGGTCCCGTTCCATGGCTGTGCGGTCCCGGAAATGTCCCGGTCCCGGTACGGTCCCCGCCATGGACAGCGACGTGATCGTGGTGGGCGGCGGAGTCGTCGGGCTGACGACGGCGGTGACCCTGGCGGAGCGCGGACTGCGCGTGCGGGTCTGGTCGCGGGACGGCGTGACGGCGACGACCTCGGCCGTGGCGGGTGCCCTGTGGTGGCCGTACCGGATCGAGCCGGCGGCGGAGGCCGGGGCCTGGGCGCTCGCCTCGCTCCGGGTGTACGGGGAGCTGGCCGCCGATCCGGAGCGGACAGGGGTGCGGTGGGTGGCCGGGGTCCACGCGGACACCGTCCTGGATTCACTGGGCCCGTGGGCGAAGGAGGTCCCGGGCCTGCGGCAGCTGGCTCCGGAGGAGGTGCCGGGGCCGTACGGCACGGGGCTCGCGGCGCGGCTCCCGCTCATCGACATGCCGGTCCACCTGGCGTGGCTGCGGGCCCGGTTCGAGGCCTCGGGCGGAGTCTTCGAGCGGCGTACGGTCACGGGGTTCGGGGAGGCGGCGGCGCGGGGGCGGGTGGTCGTGGACTGCACGGGGCTCGGCGCGCGGGAGCTCGTACCGGACGCCGGGCTGCTGCCGGTGCGGGGGCAGTTGGTGCTCGTGGAGAACCCGGGCGTCGAGGAGTGGTTCACAGCGGCGGACGAGGGGGCGGGCGAGACGACGTACTTCTTCCCGCAGCCGGGGCGGCTGGTGCTCGGCGGGACGGCCGAGGAGGGGTCGGAGCGGCTCGATGCCGACCCGGCGACCGCGGCGGCGATCGTCGCGCGGTGCGCGCGGGTGCGGCCGGAGATCGCGGGGGCGCGGGTGCTCGGTCACCGGGTGGGCCTGCGGCCGGCGCGGGCGGGTGGTGTCCGGATCGAGGCGGTGCCGCTGCCGGGCGGCGGGCGCCTGGTGCACCACTACGGGCACGGGGGCGCGGGCGTGACGGTCGCCTGGGGATGCGCGGAGCGGGCCGCGGAACTGGTGGCCGGCTGACGCGCGCGGGGCGTGCGTGAGGTCCGGGGAACGGCCGCGGGGCGGGTGCGGTCCTTTTCGGACAGCACCCGCCCCGCGCGAGCCGCTACTTCCAGAGCGGCGGGCGGTTGTTGTTCTCCGCGTCGTGGCACTGCTGCGCGCGGCGCTCCAGGGCGTCGGCGCGGGCGGCGGCCTTGCGGGCCTCCGCCGTGGCGCCGAGGCCGCGGAGCTGGGCGGCACGGGCGCGCTCCCTGTGGGCGTCCGACCGCAGCTTGTCGATGTTGCAGGTCATCTTGGCCGCGGCCGCGGGCTCCGCGGTCGCGGTCTGTCCGAGCAGCACGCCCCCGGCGAGCAGCGTCGTGGTGAGCACGGCCGTCAGGGCGCGGCGCAGGGGCAGGGTGTGGCGCATGGTGGTTCTCCAACTTCCCGGCGTGGGACGCCGGTTTGAGGCATGGTCAATACCGACCGGTAACTTTACCCGCCCGCAAGTCGGTTTCACGCCATTGCGCCCTCGATCTGCCGGACCGTCAACATTCCTTCACAGGACTCCCACTGACGAGGTGATAGGTGGCTCGCCCGTCGAGGAGGAGCGGGACGAGCGCGCGCTGCGACTGGCGCAGCGGGACGAACACCCCGGCACCGTCCGGCCGGACGGTGACTCCGTGCAGGGCGAGTTCGTCGCCCGCCTCGGCGTACTGCGCGGCGTCCAGGCGGTAGCCGCAGGGCGGGTCGGCGAGGATCTCCCCGGGCTCCGGCGGGTCGTTGTCGGCGCCGCCGAGGAAGACGGGACCCCGGTCGGCGAAGCCCCGGAGCCGGGCGGCGGAAGTGACCGCCGTGAGCGGCCCGCGCCGCTCGTCGACGTAGGCGAACGCCCCTTCCAGCGCGGCTCGTTGGGTGGCCACACGACGCAGGTGGTTACGCGCCGGGTCGTTCTTCTCGGCCTCGTCGAGGGCGTCGACACGGGTCTCGACGAGCAGGCCCGCCGCGTGCTTGATGCCCGCGGTGTTGCGCAGGATGCGCTCCTGGCCGTCGCCCGCGACCTGCTTGACCGGCTTGCCGGTGAGGGGGTCGGTCCAGATGCCGTAGATGCCGGTGCTGTAGCCGGCGAGCCCTGCGGCCGGCCGTACGTAGGACTCCGACAGGGTCCGGGACTCGTCGTGGACGTGCGGGTCCGCGTCGAGGCTGCGGGGCCAGAGGGCGAGCAGGTCCTTGTCGTAGTAGCGGGGAGTGGCCCCGTACTCGTGGAGGTCGTAGACGAGTTCGGGACGCCGGTCGCGGATGACGGCGGCGACGGCCCGGGCCTCGGCCGTCCGCAGGGCGATGTGGTCGCGGTTGACGTCGATGCCGTCGCCGTTGCCCCGGGTGTCGGCCTCCCGTCCGTCGGGGTTGGCGGTGGGGACGACGAGGAGGGTGGTCCGGGCGAGGAGGCGCGCGGTCTCCGCGTCCCGGGCGGTCGAGAGATCGCGCAGCACGCTCAGACAGGCCTCCCGGCCCGCCGGCTCGTCGCCGTGCTGGCTGCAGACGAGGAGGACCGTGGTGCGGCCCGTGCCGAGGGTGGCGAGCCGCAGCGGTCTGCCCTGCGAGGTGGTGCCGATCGTGCGCAGCGACACCCGGTCGCTCCCCCGGTCGACGGCGGCGAGGAAGTCCCGCTCCTCGGCCTCCGTGGTCCACCGGGCCCCGAGGCTGGTCTCGAATCCGGTGCGTGGCAGGGGGCGCGGGGGCGCGCTGTCCGCCGCCTTGGCGGGGACGGTGACGAGGGGCAGGGTGAGGACGGCGGCGCCCGCCGCGAGGGCGAGCAACCGGCGCGAACTCCTTTGCGCGGTACGGGGCTTCATCGGGCCGCTCCTGACGCAGGGAGGCGCGGTCCGCTGACCGCGGCCGGGGGTACGGGACCGGACAGGGACGGCCGGGCGGCCGGCGCGGGCAGGGTGGGAGCCGGTCCCGTCGTCGCCCGATTGAAGGCGGCCGGGCCGCCGACCAGGGGCAGCTTCGCCGATGTACGGCCGAGGTCGAGTGTCAGCGTCGGTGTGGTCGACGGAGGGTCGATCAGGTCCCGGTCGGTGCCGCCGACGATCAGGGCGAGGCGGTGGCCCGCCGGGACGACGTGGTCGGCGGACGCGAGGTCCAGGGTGAGGGTGTACGCCCTGCCGGGGGTCAGCGGCCGCTCCTCGCGGGGGTCGGCCCAGGTACCGAGGTCGGCCCAGCCGCGGCTGACGACCGTGTACCCGACGTCCGCCGTCCTGGCCCGGGTCTCCTTGAAGCAGGCACTGTCGCCGAGGGTGCTCGCGCCCCAGCAGCTGCGGTCGGTCAGCGTCGTGATGCCCTCGCCCGCCGCTCCGTAGTCGCGGATCGTGTCGGGGCCGAGGTCGACGAGGACGGCGGAGAGGTGGGCCGTGGTGGTGGTCGGGGTGGCCGTGACCGTCACCTTCGAGGAGCCGGAGATCCGCAGGTCGCGGGAGAGCGGCCGGGTGACGAAGCCCGCCTTCTCGGGGGTCGGGGAGTCGACGCGGGCGGCCCAGTCCAGCTCGCCGAGTGCGGGGTCGTCGGTGAAGGTCGCGGTGGAGCCGGGGGCGGCGGGAGTCCGGCCGAGGGTGCCGACGCCGGGCTCGGTGCCCGCGGCGGGGCGCAGGGTCGTGGCGGCGGTGCCGCGCGGCGGCCACTGCCGGTCGGTGGTCCAGCGGTCCGGGGCGCGCTCGATGTCGGCGACCGGTTCGCGGTCGATGCCGTTCTCGTATCCGAGCAGGTAGTGGTCGAACCAGCGGTGCAGGGTGCGGACCCAGTCGGCGCGCCGGAAGTCGAAGGGGTCGACATGGCCCGTCTGGGAGAGCCAGATCTTCCGCTCGACGCCGTGCGCGGCGAGCGCGTCCCACCACTGTCCGAACTGCTTGGCGCGGACGTTCAGGTCCTGCTGCCCGTGGACGACGAAGACGCTGGCCTTCACCTTCGAGGCGTCCCGCACGTGGTCCCGCTCGCTCCAGGCGGGGGTCCAGTCGCCGCTGTACGGGGTGGCCGCGGCGATCCGCTCCTGGACGGCCCCGCAGCGGGCCCGCGCGTCGGGGCTGCTCACGTAGTCGGAGAGCCAGCTCGGGTTGGCGTTGTAGAGCGGGGCACCCTGGGAGTGGAAGTAGTCGTACCAGGACGAGATGGCACCGATCGGAACGATCGTTTTCAGCCCTTCCACGCCGGTGGCGGCCACGCCGTTGGCGACGGTGCCGTCCCAGCTCTTGCCGATCATGCCGACGTTGCCGGTGCTCCAGCCGGTGGCCCCGGCCCGGGTCGTGCCGGTGCGGGTGGTGTAGCCGCGGGCACGGCCGTTGAGCCAGTCGACGACGGCTTTGGCGGACCGGACGTCGGAGCGTCCGCCGACGTCGTCGCAGCCGTCGGAGCGGTTGGTGCCGGCGAGGTCGACGCCGACGAAGGCGTAGCCGCGCGGGACGAAGTAGTTGTCGTAGAAGAGCGGGAACTGCACCGGGTTCCCGTCGGCGTCGTACGTCTTCTTCTGACTCTCGTTGCCTCGCCCGCAGCAGGCGTAGTACGGGCTGGCGTCCATGATGACGGGGATCTTCCGGCCGGCCGCGGCGGGCTCCCGGGGCCGGATGATGTCGACGGCGACCCGGTCGGCGCGCCCGTCCCCGTCGCCGTCGAGGCCGGTGTCGACCCAGACGGACTCACGGATGGCGTCGGCGTAGGAGTGGACGGGCCGTGACTCGCGCGGGGACTTCGCCGGGGAGGCGGAGGACGCGCCGGGCGCGGTCGACGCGAACGGCGCGGCGGACTCGGAGGGCTCGGAGGGCGCCGGTCGCGCGCCCGCCGGGGTGACCAGGGTCGCGAGCAGGGCGGCCGTGGCCGCGGCCACGAGGGTTCCGTACGGCAGTCGGGCTCCGCGGGTTCTCCGCTTTCGCATCGGCATGCGCCGGAACGTACCCCGGTCAACTCCCGCGCAAAAGAGTGCAGGAGGGATTCAGGGCGATTCGGGGGGCGGACGGTTCATGTCGGCCGAATGGCGATCGTGTGACAGCGGGTCCTCTGGACGTGACGGTGCGTCGGAGGGCTGAATAGGGTCCCAGCTAAGGACCGACGACCATCCGCGCGTCTTACGTTTCTTATGACTTGGGGAGCACCCTTGCACCGCAGAATCATCGTTCCGAGCGCCCTCGCGGCCTCCCTGCTGCTGGCGATCCCGGCATCGGCGGCCGACTTCCAGCCTGGCGCCCCGGGCATCGGCGACTCCTACTACCCCGCCAGCGGCAACGGCGGCTACGACGTCTCCCACTACGACCTGCGGCTGAAGTACCAGCCGGAGACCGACCTGCTCGAAGGCACGGCGACGATCGTCGCCACGACGAAGCAGAACCTGTCCCGGTTCAACCTGGACCTCGGCCTGAAGGTCAGCGAGGTCCGGGTGAACGGGCGCCTCGCGAAGTTCGCGACCTCGGGCGACCACGAGCTGGAGGTCACCCCGGCCGTCCCGCTGGAGAAGAACAAGGCGATCTCGGTCGTCGTCCGCTACGCGGGCAAGCCCTCCGAGTTCAAGGTCGACGGCTGGTCGGCCTGGGCCCGCACCCCGGACGGCGGCGTCGCCGCGCAGGAGCCGGACTCGGCCGTCTGGTGGTTCCCGTCCAACGACCACCCGCTGGACAAGGCCACCTTCGACGTCTCCGTCTCGGTGCCGGACGGCACGCAGGCCATCAGCAACGGCGTGCTCCAGTCGCAGTCCTCACGGCTCGGCTGGACGCGCTTCAACTGGCGTTCGAACAAGCCGCAGGCGACGTACCTGGCCACGCTCGCCGTCGGCAAGTTCGACATCACGACGGACAAGACGGCCAACGGGCTGCCCGTCCTCAACGCGTACAGCAAGGACCTCGGCGACAACGCGGGGGCGGCACGCGCCTCGATCGAGCGCACGACCGAGGTCGCGGAGTGGCTGGAGGGGGTCTTCGGACCGTACCCCTTCAACTCCCTCGGCGGGTACGTGCCGAACGTGACGAGCGGCTTCGCCCTGGAGACGCAGACCCGCCCGTTCTACAGCCCGCGGCAGTTCGCCAACGGCGCGAACGTGTCGGTCGTCGTCCACGAGCTGGCCCACCAGTGGTACGGCGACAGCGTGTCCGTCCGGGACTGGAAGGACATCTGGGTCAACGAGGGCTTCGCCCGCTACAGCCAGTGGCTGTGGTCGGAGAAGGAGGGCGAGGGCACGGCCCAGGAGCTCGCGGACTACGTGTACTCCACGCGGACGGCCGAGGACCCGTTCTGGACGGTCAAGCCGGGCGACCCGGGCGCGGAGAACCAGTTCCACATCGCCGTCTACGACCGGGGCGCGCTGGCGCTCCAGGCCCTGCGCAACGAGATCGGCGACGAGGACTTCTTCGCGATCCTGAAGGGCTGGCCGCAGGAGTTCGCCTACGGCAACGCGCGCGTCGGCGACTTCGTGCGGTACGCGGAGCGGGTCTCGGGCAAGCCGCTGGCCGGGCTCTTCGACACCTGGCTGTACCAGCCGTCGAAGCCGGCCTCGTCGACGGCCGCCGCGGCGGGCCTGTCCGCCCCCAAGGCGGCCGCGCCGTCCTCCGGTCCCGCCGCGCGGTCGGCGGCTCCCCAGCCCGTGCAGCCGAAGTCGTGGAAGAAGATCGCGGCGACGAACACGGTCCACGACCACGACGAGCACAAGGGCCACGACAAGCACTGAGCCGGGCCGGGGCCGTCCGTCAGCGCTTCGCGCGGCGGGCGGCCCCGCGTGCCTTCCGGGCCAGGGGCAGGTAGCGCAGCCGCTCGGGCAGGACGGGGACCACGGCCCGGACGACCCGGGCGAAACGACGCAGCGCGCGCTCCTGCGCGTCCGTCCACTCCAGGCCGATGGCCTCGCGGGCGTCCGGCGGCATCAGGCCCACGGTGAGGAAGGCGCGCAGTCGCAGGAACGGGCGGCGGAGTACGGGCCAGACGAGCCGGATGGCCGGCCGGAGGAGCAGGGGGCCTCGGTCCGGGGCGGGCACCGGCAGGTCGGGGTCGAGCAGCTCCCGGACGACGACGGTCGCCTCCAGCTCGTCGGCGAGGACCTTCCGGTAGTACGGCCAGAACTCGTCGATCGTCTGCGGCATGTCCCGGTCGTGGATGCCGAGGACCCGGCCGACCTGGAGCCACTCGGCGTACAGCTGCCGTTCCTGGGCGTCGGTGATCGGGCGGGCGAGGAGACCGAGGCCGTGCCGGTAGACGGGGAAGCCGGTCGCATGCACCCACGAGTAGTAGGCGGGGGTGAGGGCGTGGTAGGCGCGGCCGTGGGCGTCGGTCCCCTGGATGTCGCGGTGCAGCCGGCGGAGGCGGCGGCCCTCCTCGGCGGCGGCCTCGCCTCCGTACACCCAGAGCTGGACCGAGCGCAGGGAGCGCTCGCCCCGGCCCCAGGGATCGGTGCGGAAGACGGAGTGCTCGTCGACGCCGGCGCCGATCGCCGGGTGGGCGACCTGCATGACGAGGGCGGCGGGCAGCATCAGGAGCGCCCGGATGTCGCCGGCGACGCTCCACAGCACGCCACCGACGGGCGGGGGTGCGGGGTCGGCGGCCGGGGTCCTGGCGGCGGGCTCCTGCGGGTGGCTCATGCGGTCGCTCTCCTCACACGTCCGGCCGTGAGCGGCCGGTCTCACACATCCAGACTGCACCCGTCCCATGACGAAGGGGCCGTCGCCCGGGCAGAGGTTCTGCTGCCCGGGCGACGGCCCCTTCGCGAGGACCGATGGGTCAGGAGCGGTCGGCCCCGACCGGCTCGCCGACGATACGGGCCGCGAGGGCGTGGGCCCAGGCGTCGACGTCCGCGGTGAGCTCGCGCTCGGCGGCGGCGCGCTCGGTGGCGATCTTCTGGGCACCGGCGGCGATGATCGCGTCGCGCTCGGCGCTGCCCTCGGCGCGGGCGGCGGCGATGGCGGCCGAGCCCTCCTCGATGGCGGCGGAGCGGATGCGCGCGGCCTCGTGGCGGGCCTCGGCGAGCTCCGCCTCGTACTGCTCGCGGATCTGCGTGGCCTCGGAGCGCAGGTCGTCGGCGCGACCGGTGCCGCCTTCGATGGCGTCCTCACGCTCGTCGAGGGTGCGGCGGATCTTGGGCAGGATCCCCTTGGCCAGGATGAGGAAGGTCAGCGCGAACAGCACCAGCCCGAGGATGAGCTCGGCCCAGACGGGGTTGAGGGGACCAAGGTCCATTTCGAAGACAGTGGGGTTACTGGCGAGGGTCATGCGCGCATTCTACCTGGTTCAAATAAGGACAATTCAGACACCGGAAGGAGAGTTGGCGCGCTTGTGCGAGATCGGCAAGATTCCCGGCACCCAGAGGCTACCGGAAGGTAACCACGGCTGATTGTATGTGCGGCGCCAGGCCAACCCCCCACTCTTCCATGGGAGTTCCCGTGTCCTTCGCCGTGCTCCGCCGTGCCCCCGGCGCGGCCCTTTCGCTCGCGCTCGCCGCCGCCACCCTCGCGGCGACCGCGCCGGCCGCCGGCGCCGCCTCCGCCGCCGCGACCGCCGAGACGCCGCGTCTGAAGGTGCTCTCGTACAACGCGTTCCTCTTCTCCAAGACGCTGTACCCGAACTGGGGCCAGGACCACCGGGCCAAGGCCATCCCCGCCGCCTCCTTCTTCCAGGGGCAGGACGTCGTCGTGGTCCAGGAGGCCTTCGACAACTCCGCCTCCGACGCGCTCAAGGCGAACGCCGCCGCGCAGTACCCGCACCAGACACCGGTCATGGGCCGCTCCAGGACGGGCTGGGACGCCACGAGCGGCGCCTACTCGGCCACCACGCCCGAGGACGGCGGGGTGACGATCCTCAGCAAGTGGCCGATCGTCCGCAAGGAGCAGTACGTCTACAAGGACGCCTGCGGCGCCGACTGGTACTCGAACAAGGGCTTCGTCTACACCGTCCTGGACGTGAACGGCAGCCGGGTCCACGTCGTCGGCACCCACGCCCAGTCCACCGACCCGGGCTGCTCGGCGGGCGAGGCGGCGCAGATGCGCAGCCGCCAGTTCAAGGCGATGGACGCCTTCCTCGACGCGAAGAACATCCCGGCGAACGAGCAGGTCGTCGTCGCGGGCGACATGAACGTCGACTCGCACACGCCCGAGTACGGCACGATGCTCGCCGACGCCGGACTGGTCGGGGCCGACGCGCGCACCGGCCACGCGTACTCCTTCGACACCGAGCTGAACTCGATCGCCTCCGAGCGCTACCCGGACGACCCGCGCGAGGACCTCGACTACGTCCTCCACCGCGCCGGGAACGCCCGCCCCGCCGGCTGGACCAACCACGTGATCCTGGAGCAGAGCGCCCCGTGGACGGTCTCCAGCTGGGGCACGCGCTACACGTACACCAACCTCTCCGACCACTACCCGGTCACCGGCTTCTGACCGGCGGCCAGGTCCTCGTACTAGTACCCGCCCCTCCCGAAGAGGCTGTACAGCCAGGCACCGAGGACCCCGGCGACGCAGAGCAGGACGAACCAGGAGCCGGGGCTCGTGTGCCGCGATCTGCGCGGCCGGCCCGGCTTCGCCTGCTTGCCGGGCTTGCCCGCCTTCTCCTTGGGCCGTCCCGCGCGGGACGGCCCGGGGACCGCGTCGGCGCCGGCGGCGACGTCGGCGAGCAGCCGCCGGCAGATCGTCGCCAGCTCCGCCGTCCCGGCCGTCAGGTCGACCACGACCTCGCTCCGGGCCGGCGCGGTGGTCCCCCCGTCGAGAATCCGCCCGGCGCGCAGCAGCGCCCGGTCCTTGCCCCCGGTCGGGGCGAGACTGATCCAGCGGCGCACGTGATCGCCCCGGATGACCACCCCGCCACCCCGCTCCCGGTACACGGTGTGCTCCCGCCACAGGACTCGGGCCAACTCGTCGGCCGTCTCCCTGAGTTGCACGTACATCTGACTCCCCTGCTGCCGTTCCCCCGATTCGAACAGCCGCCGACTCTAGCCCCCGCCTCCTCCTACGTCGGCGATGCCCCTTCCCGACGTCCCTTACGCGTCGAAGTCGTACACGGTGACCGGTATCCCCCGGTCCACCAGCCTGCGCCCGACCAACGGCCCGACCTCGTCCCAGGTGCCGCCCGCCAGCCCGCAGCCGATCCGCGGCATGTGGACGGACGCACCCAGCTCCGCCGCCTTGTCGCCGAGCAGCCCGAGCGCGGTGTCGATCGCCTCGTACCGCACGGGCACGGCCTGGTTGCGGACCGTCCGAATCCCGTGCTGGCCCACGAGGTTGGCCACCCACAGGCCGGGTTCGACCCGCACGAACTGTGCGGCGCCCAGCCCGAAGTCGTTCCCCGCCCGGTCACGGTGCCACTGCCGGAAGGCCCTCTCCGGCTCGGGCCAGCGGCGCGTGAGCGCGACGACGAAGCCTCGCCCCCAGTGTCCGGCGTCGTTGCAGACGTGGGCGATGATCCTGACGCCCTCGCCGTGCGGGGCGGTCGCGTCGCCCTGGACATACCTGATCCCGTTCATGTCGATCACGCTACGGGCAGCCACTGACAAGGGTCGCGGGTCTTCTACACAGCTGGTGAGACAGCAATACTGTTCAAGTGAGCGACGAGGAGCACGAGCCGAGGTATACGGTCGACGAGCTGGCCGCGCGGGCCGGGGTGACGGTGCGGACCGTGCGGTTCTACGGAACGCGGGGGCTGTTGCCGCCGCCCGTGATCGGGGCGCGGCGGGTCGGGCATTACGGGGCCGGACATCTGGCGCGGCTCGCGCTCATCGAGGAGTTGCAGCGGCAGGGCATGACGCTGGCCGCGATCGAGCGGTACCTGGAGCAGTTGCCGGCCGACCTCAGCGAGCAGGACCTGGCCATTCACCGGGCCCTCGTGGCCTCCTGGGCGCCCGAGTCCGCCGAGGAGATCACGCTGCGCGAGCTGGAGCGGCGGGCCGGGCGGGCGCTCACCGGGCAGGACGTCGAGCGGCTCGCCGCGATGGGTGTGCTGGAGCCGATCGAGGGGAGCGAGGCCTTCCGGCTCGACGGGACGCTGCTGCGGCTCGGGGTCGAGCTGCTGGACGTGCCGATCGAGCACGAGACGATCCTCGCCTCCCGCACCGTCCTCGTGGAGCACGCGCGCTCCGCCGCCCAGGAGCTCTCCCGGCTCTTCCGGGACGAGGTGTGGAACCCGTACCGGGAGAGCGCCGAGGACCCGGACCACCTGAACGCCATGCGGTCGCTCTCGGCCCATATGCAGCCGATGGTGGTCCAGGCCCTGGTCACGGCCTTCCAGCGCTCGCTCCGCGAGGAGCTGCGCGCCGCGTTCAGGAGTCGGTGAAGACCTCGCCCCGTTCGGCCTTCTCGACGAGGAGGGCCGGCGGGGTGAAGCGCTCGCCGTACGTCTCCGCCAGTTCGCGCGCGCGGGCCGTGAAGCCGGCGACCCCGCCCTCGTAGCCGTTGACGTACTGGAGCACGCCGCCGGTCCAGGCCGGGAAGCCGATGCCCATGATGGAGCCGATGTTGGCGTCGGCGACCGAGGTCAGGACGCCCTCCTCCAGGAGCCGGACGGTGTCCAGCGCCTCGGAGAACAGCATCCGCTCCTGCATGTCGCGGAAGGGGATCTCGTGTCCGGGCTTCCCGAAGTGCTCGCGCAGGCCGGGCCAGAGCCTGCCGCGCTTGCCGTCCTCCGCGTACTCGTAGAAGCCGGCGCCGCCGCTGCGGCCCGGGCGGCCGAACTCGTCGACCATGCGGTCGATCACGGCCTCGGCCGGGTGGGTGGTCCAGACGCCGCCGGCCTCCTCGATCGCGCGCCGGGTCTCGTTGCGGATCTTGCGGGGCAGGGTCAGGGTCAGCTCGTCCATGAGGGAGAGGACCTTCGCCGGGTAGCCGGCCTGGGCCGCGGCCTGCTCCACCGAGGCGGGCTCGATGCCCTCGCCGACCATGGCGACGCCTTCGTTGATGAAGTGGCCGATGACACGGGAGGTGAAGAAGCCCCGCGAGTCGTTGACGACGATCGGCGTCTTGTTGATCTGGCGGACCAGGTCGAAGGCGCGGGCGAGGGCCTCGTCGCCGGTGCGCTCGCCCTTGATGATCTCGACCAGCGGCATCTTGTCGACGGGCGAGAAGAAGTGCAGTCCGATGAAGTCGTCCTGGCGCTCCACGCCCTCGGCGAGGGCGGTGATCGGCAGGGTCGAGGTGTTGGAGCAGAGCAGCGCGTCCGGGGCGACGACGTGCTGGATCTCCTGGAAGACCTTGTGCTTGAGGGAGGTGTCCTCGAAGACCGCCTCGATGACCGCGTCGCAGCCGGCCACGGCCTGGACGTCGGAGGTCGGGGTGATGCGGGCGAGGAGCGCGTCGGCCTTCTCCTGGGTGGTGCGGCCCCGGGAGACGGCCTTGGCGCAGAGCTTCTCGGAGTACGCCTTGCCCTTCGCCGCCGACTCCTCCGAGACGTCCTTGAGGACGACCTCGATGCCGGCGCGGGCGCAGGAGTACGCGATGCCGGCGCCCATCATGCCGGCGCCGAGGACGGCGACCTTGCGGACCTGCCGCTTCTCGACGTCCTTCGGGCGGCTCGCGCCCGAGTTCACGGCCTGGAGGTCGAAGAAGAACGCCTGGATCATGTTCTTCGCGGTCTGCCCGATGACCAGCTCGGTGAAGTAGCGGCTCTCGATGGTGAGCGCGGTCGCGAAGTCGACCTGGGAGCCCTCGACGGCGGCGGCCATGATCGCGCGGGGCGCCGGGTAGGGAGCGCCGTTCAGCTGCTTGCGCAGGTTGGCGGGGAAGGCCGGCAGGTTGGCGGCGAACTTCGGGTTCGACGGGGTGCCGCCGGGGATCCGGTGGCCGGGGACGTCCCAGGGCTGGTGGGACTCGGGGTTCGCGTCGATGAAGGCGATGGCCTTGGCCATCATCTCCTCGGGGGTGGCGGCCACCTCGTGGACGAGGCCGTTCTCCAGGGCGCGCTTCGGGGTGTACTGGGTGCCCTGGAGGAGCACCTTGAGCAGGGCGTCGGTGATGCCCATGAGGCGTACGGTGCGGGCGACACCGCCGCCGCCCGGCAGCAGGCCGAGGGTGACCTCGGGCAGGCCGATCTTGGAGCCGGGGGCGTCGAGGGCGACGCGGTGGTGGGAGGCCAGCGCGATCTCGTAGCCGCCGCCGAGGGCCGCGCCGTTGACGGCGGCGACGACGGGCTTGCCGAGGGTCTCGATGCGGCGCAGGGCGTTCTTGATCCCGATGGCCGAGTCGAAGATGTCCTGGGCGTGTTCGGGGCCCGCCTTGACCATGTCCTTCAGGTCGCCGCCGGCGAAGAAGGTCTTCTTCGCGGAGGTGTAGATGATGCCGCGGATGGAGTCCTTCTCGGCCTCCACACGGTCGGCGATCGCGATGATCGAGGCCCGGAAGGCCTGGTTCATGGTGTTGGCGGACTGGTTCGGGTCGTCGAGGACGAGGGTGACGATCCCGGTCTCGTCCTGCTCCCAGCGGATGGTGGTGCTCTCGCTCATGTCTCTGCTTCTCCGTGGATCCGTGAAGAGGGGTTCGGACGGGACCGTCAGATGCGCTCGACGATGGTGGCGATGCCCATGCCGCCGCCCACGCAGAGGGTGGCCAGGCCGTAGCGCTTGTCCTGGCGCTCCAGCTCGTCGACGAGGGTGCCGAGGATCATCGCGCCGGTGGCGCCGAGCGGGTGGCCGAGGGCGATGGCGCCGCCGTTGACGTTGACCTTGTCCAGCGAGAGGCCCATGTCCTTGACGAAGCGGAGGACGACGGCCGCGAAGGCCTCGTTGATCTCGACCAGGTCGATGTCGTCGATGGTGAGGCCGGCCTTGGCGAGGGCCTTGCGGGTGGCCGGGGCGGGGCCGGTGAGCATGATGGTCGGCTCGGAGCCGGAGACGGCCGCCGAGACGATCCGGGCGCGCGGCGTCAGCCCGTACCGCTCGCCGACCTCCTTCGAGCCGATGGCGACGAGGGAGGCGCCGTCGACGATGCCGGAGGAGTTGCCCGCGTGGTGGACGTGGTCGATCTCCTCGACCCAGTGGTACTTCTGCAGGGCGACCGCGTCGAAGCCGCCCAGCTCGCCGATGTCGGCGAAGGAGGGCTTGAGGCGGGCGAGGGAGTCGGCGGTGGTGCCGGGGCGCAGGAACTCGTCGTGGTCGAGGACGGTGAGTCCGGCGCGGTCCTTCACGGGGACGATCGAGCGGGCGAAGCGGCCGTCCTTGACGGCGGCGGCGGCGCGCTCCTGGGAGAGGGCGGCGTACTCGTCGACGTCGCGGCGGCTGAAGCCCTCGATGGTGGCGATGAGGTCGGCGCCGATGCCCTGCGGGACGAAGTTGGTCTCCAGGTTGGTCATCGGGTCGGCGAACCAGGCGCCGCCGTCGGAGGCCATCGGCACCCGCGACATGGACTCGACGCCGCCGGCGAGGACGAGGTCCTCCCAGCCGGAGCGGACCTTCATCGCGGCCATGTTGACCGCTTCGAGGCCGGAGGCACAGAAGCGGTTCTCCTGGACGCCGGCGACGGTGTCGGGGAGTCCGGCGGCGATGCCGGCGATCCGGGCGATGTCGGAGCCCTGGTCGCCGACCGGGCCGACGACGCCGAGGACGATGTCGTCGATGGCGGCCGGGTCGAGGCCGGGGTGGCGGGCCTGGATCTCCCGGATGAGGCCGACGACCAGGTCGATCGGCTTGGTGCCGTGCAGGGATCCGTTGGCCTTGCCGCGTCCGCGCGGGGTGCGGATCGCGTCGTACACGTACGCTTCGGTGCTCACGTAAAGCCTTTCGCGATGAGGGTGGTCGAGCGGGAGAGGGACGACGTCAGCCGAGGAGGGAACGGCCGATGATCTCCTTCATGATCTCGGTGGTGCCGCCGTAGATGGTCTGGATCCGGCCGTCGGTGTAAGCGCGGGCGACCGGGAATTCGCTCATGTAGCCGTATCCGCCGTGCAGTTGCAGACAGCGGTCGGCGACGCGCTTCTGCAGCTCGGTCGCCCACCACTTGGCCATGGAGGCGTGGACAGCGTCCAGGGCGCCGCTCGCGTGCTCCTCGATGCAGCGGTCGACGAAGGTCCGGGTGACGGCGCACTCGGTGGCCATCTCGGCGATCTCGAAGCGGACGTGCTGGAGCTTGGCGAGCGGCCGGCCGAAGGCCTCGCGCTCCTTGACGTACCGGCTGGTGATCTCCAGGAGGTGCTCGGCCCCGGCGATGCCGGCGACGGCGATGGCCAGGCGCTCCTGGGCGAGGTTGGTCATCAGGTGCACGAAGGCGCCGTTGAGCTCGCCGAGCAGGTTCTCCTTGGGGACGCGGACGTCGTGGAAGAACAGCTCGGCGGTGTCCTGGGACTTCTGGCCGATCTTGTCGAGGTTCCGGCCGCGTTCGAAGCCCTCGGCGCCGCGCTCCACGACGAGGAGGGAGAGGCCGTGCGCGCCGCCCTCCGGGGTCGTCCGGGCTACGACGATCACGAGGTCGGCCAGGATGCCGTTGGAGATGAAGGTCTTGGAGCCGTTGAGGATCCAGTGGTCGCCGTGGTCCTCGGCGGTGGTGCGGATGCCCTGGAGGTCGGAGCCCGCGCCGGGTTCGGTCATCGCGATGGCGGTGACGGTCTCGCCCGAGCAGAAGCCGGGCAGCCAGCGCCGCTTCTGCTCGTCGGTGGCGAGCGAGGTGAGGTACGGGCCGATGATGTCGTTGTGCAGGCCGATGGCGAGCCCGGGGGCGCCGGCCCGGGTGAACTCCTCGGCGAGGACGGCTCCGTAGCGGAAGTCGGGGGTGCCCCCGCCGCCGTACTCCTCGTCGACGGCGAGCCCGAGCAGCCCCTGCCGTCCGGCGGCGAGCCAGACCTCACGGGAGACGACACCGTCCTTCTCCCACTGCTCGTAGTACGGCAGCACCTCCTTCTCCAGGAAGGTGCGGACGACCGCCCGGAAGGCCTCGTGGTCGGCGGTGTAGAGCTGACGCTTCATGCTTCGGTCTCCTGGGTCTGGGGCGGGGTCGTCTCCCCGAGCGCGGGTACGGCCCAGTCGCGTGCGACGGAGGTGGTGTCGGCACCGGGCAGGGCGGGGCCCGCGCGGAGGGTGCCGGGGGTGACGGAGAAGCGGGGTGCGGGGGCGGGCTGGGTGAGGCCGGAGTGTTCGGTGAAGGTGCCGCGGGCCGCGAGGTGCGGATGGGCGGGCGCCTCACGGAGCGAGAGGACCGGCGCCACGCAGGCGTCGGTGCCCTCGAAGACGGACGTCCACTCCTCACGCGTACGGCTCCGGAAGCGCTCGGCGACGGCCGCGCGCAGTTCGGGCCAGCGGGCGAGGTCGCCGCGCAGGGCATCGGCCTCCTCGATGCCGAGGAGGCGGCCGAACTCCGCGTAGAACTGCCCTTCCAGTGCGCCGACCGCCATGTGTCCGCCGTCGGAGGTCTCGTAGACGCCGTAGAAGGGACAGCCGCCGTCGAGGAGGTTGACCCCCCGGCGGTCCTGCCAGCCGCCGGCCGCGAGCATGCCGTGGATCATGGTGGTGAGGTGGGCGGTGCCGTCGACGATGGCGGCGTCGACGACCTGGCCCTCGCCGTGCGCCCGCGCGTGCTGGAGGGCGGCGAGGACGCCGATGACGAGGTAGAGGGAGCCGCCCGCGTAGTCGCCGACGAGGTTCGCGGGGACGGTGGGCGGGCCGTCCGGGTCGGGGCCGATCATGCCCAGGGCGCCGGTGATCGCGATGTACCCGATGTCGTGCCCCGCGGTCGCGGCGAGCGGCCCGTCCTGGCCCCAGCCGGTCATCCGGCCGTAGACGAGCCGGGGGTTGCGGGCGAGGCAGGGCTCGGGGCCGACGCCGAGGCGTTCGGCGACGCCGGGGCGGTAGCCCTCGACGAGGATGTCGGCGCGCGCGACGAGGTCGAGCACGGTGGCGGGGCCGTCGTCGGCCTTGAGGTCGACAAGGACGGAGCGCTTGTTGCGGTTGGTGAGGTCGCGGGCCGGGTCGATGCCGAGGCCGGCGCCGCCGGGGCGGTCGACGCGCACGACGTCGGCGCCGAGGTCGGCCAGGAGCATGGCGGCGAAGGGGCCGGGGCCGATACCGGCCAGTTCGACCACGCGCACCCCGGCGAGCGGGCCGTTCCGGGCGGTGTGCGTCGTGCTCATCGAGCCCCCAGGAGTGTGTGACACCAATGATGTAACACCGGAGATGCTAGGAACGTGTTCCACTCGGCACAAGCCCCCCGGCCGAGCAAGCGCTTGGAAATCACGTCGGCGCGGAGTTCCGCTATTCTCCGCCGACGACAACCGCGCGCGGCGGCGCGGTACGGCCGAAATGAGGGGCTGGATGGAGACAGGGGCGGGCACGGGACGCGGGGCCGGGGCGGGACCGGGCGGCGCGTCGGACGGCACGGGAGCGGAGGGCGGCGCGCGGGCGGGGGACGGCACGTCGGCGCAGGACGGCACGTCGGCTGAGGTCGGCGAGGGAGCCGGAGACGGCGCACGCCGGCCGTACGACGTCGTGCTCTTCGGGGCGACCGGCTTCGTGGGCGCGCTCACCGCCGAGTACCTGGCCGAGCACGCCCCCACCGAGTGCCGCTGGGCGCTCGCGGGGCGCAGCCGCACCGGGCTCGAGGCCCTGCGCGAGCGGCTCGCCGCCCGGTGGCCGCACTGCGCGGAGCTGCCGCTGCTCGTCGCCGACGCCGACGATCCGGACTCGCTGCGCGCGCTCGCCGAGTCCGCCCGGGTGGTGGCGACGACCGTCGGCCCCTACGTCTGGTACGGGGAGGGGCTGGTCGCCGCCTGCGCGGAGGCCGGGACGGACTGTGTGGACCTCACCGGCGAGGCCGAGTTCGTGGACCTCATGTACGTCCGGCACGACGCGCGCGCCCGCGAGACCGGGGCCCGGATCGTCCACGCCTGCGGCTTCGACTCCGTCCCGCACGACCTGGGCGTGTACTTCACCGTCCAGCAGCTCCCGGCGGGCGTACCGCTCCGCGTCGACGGCTTCGTGCGGGTCGGGGCCACCTTCTCCGGCGGGACCTTCGCCTCGGCTCTGACCGCGCTCGGCCGGGGCCGGCAGATCCTGGAGGCCGCCCGCGAGCGGCGCCTGTACGCGCCGAGGCTGGTGGGCCGGCGGGCCCGCGCGCCGCTGGGCAGCCCCCGCTTCAGCCGGGAGACGGGCACCTGGGCCCTGCCGCTGCCGACGCTCGACCCGCAGGTGGTGGCCCGCTCGGCCGCCGCCCTCGACCGGTACGGGCCGGACTTCCGCTACCGCCACTACGCCTCCGTGAAGACGCTCCCGATGGCCCTGGGCGGCACGGCGGCCATCGGCACCGGCGTGGTGGCGGCTCAACTCCCGCCGGTGCGGCGATGGCTGATGGACCGTTACCGACCGGGCCAGGGCCCGTCGGAGGAGCGGCGCGCCCGCAGCTGGTTCTCGGTGCGGTTCGTCGGCGAGGGCGGCGGGCGGCGGGTCTTCACCGAGGTGTCGGGCGGCGACCCGGGGTACGACGAGACGGCCAAGATGCTCGCCGAGTCGGCGCTCTGCCTTGCCTTCGACGCCCTGCCGAAGACGGCGGGCCAGGTGACGACGGCGGTCGCGATGGGCGACGCGCTGATCGAGCGGCTCCGCGCGGCGGGCATCGGCTTCCGGGTGGCACACCGGGGGTGATCCGCGCGGCGGATCGGGGCGCGGCCGGCCTCAGAACCGCACGAGACGGAAGGGGTGACCGGCCGGGTCGGCATAGACACGCCAGGCCGCGTCACCACTCCCGTTGTCGAGCGGTACGGCCCCGAGCGCGAGGACGGCCTCATGGGCGGCGCCCAGGTCGTCGACCCGCACGTCGAGGTGGAACTGCTGCTCGGGCGCACCCCAGACGGGCGGCCGGTGATCGGCCACGCTCTGAAAGGCGAGTACCGGACCGCGCTCGCCCCGCAGCACGGCGGAACCCTCGCCGACGGCCCACCGGGCTTCCGGACTCTCCACCTGACCACCGATCAACTTCCGGTAGAACTCGGCGAGTTCCCGGGCATCCGGACAATCGAGCACAAGGCTCCGCAGCCGCCCGATCACACCGGGGTCCGGACGACGAGGGCGTACAGGAAAAGGGGTGTTGTCATGAACCCCACTATGCCCGGCCGCCTCGGGGGCCGACATCCGTACACATACTCAGAACTGCCTGAGGTACTCGACCGGACGCGAGTAGGTGTCATCGCCGTGGCCGTCCTCCCCACGACCCTGATCGCGAGGCGGAGGGTGCGGCAGGGGAACTCGCTGTCGAGTCATGGAAGTTCCGGTCGACCGAGCGCCTCCTTCAGGGCGCGACGGCAGAGCGAGTCGGCGTGGCGGGTGGTTTCGGGGATGCGGTAGCGCGGGGCGAGATGGAGGGTGTGGGCGCAGGCGCCGGCGAGGGAGATCCGGTGGCCGACGGAGACGAAGACCGGCTTCACCCCGGCCTGCGTGCGCAGGGCCCGGCCCACCTCCTCGCCTTCGGCCAGGAGCGGGGCGAAGTCGCCGCGCGCGGCGCCGGGTTGCTCGTACGTGAAGGTGAAGGGGTTCTTGGCGACGCCGATGGACGGCCGTCCGGTGAGCACCCCGAGGTGGCTCGCGAGGCCGAAGCGGCGGGGGTGGGCGAGGCCGTAGCCGTCGCAGACGAGCAGGCCGGGGTCGGCGGTCAGGGAGTCGAGCGCGGCGAGCACCGTCGGGATCTCACGGAAGGCGAGGAGCCCCGGGACGTACGGGAAGGAGACGCGGCCGACCGCCGTGGCCTCCTCGACCACGTCGAGGGTACGGGTGTCGAGGACGACGGCCGCGGCGGCGACGAGGTCGCGCTCGTCGTCGTAGGCCACGTCGAGCCCGGTGACGTGCCCCTCGCCGACGGCCGGTCCCGGCTCGTCGAGCACGATGCGTCCGCGCAGCTCCCGCTGGACGTCCCGTGCGGTGTCCTCGTCGGCGGGCCAGTCCGCCGGAATGCCGATGATCGTCATAGTGCGGGCCACCCTACGGTCCCCCGTTCCGGTCCCCTTCCCTTCCCCGTTCCGAGGACCGGAACGCCTCGTCGGAGCGGGCCGGGTCCCCGGTAGCCTGGCGATCATGTTCGTACTGGAATTGACCTACACCGCGCCCGTCGAGCAGGTGGACGCACTGCTCGACGCGCACATCGAGTGGCTCGACGCGCAGTACGCCGCCGGGGTGTTCATCGCCTCGGGGCGGAAGAACCCGCGCGACGGCGGCGTGATCCTGGCCGCCGGGGTCGGCCGCGCGGAGATCGAGGAGATCGCGGCGGCCGACCCGTTCAGCACCGAGGGCGTGTGCGCTTACCGGATCACGGAGTTCTACGCGACCAAGACGGCCGACGGGATCGCCGCGTACCGGGAGGAGCTGCCCTCCTAGGACTTGTCCGGCCGATCATGTGACTACTCCGTAGTCGTGTCGTTGATGTGGACATGGGGCGGGGTGATCTGACGGATGCCGAGTGGGAACGGCTGCGGCCGTTCCTGCCGGTCAGCAACAGGCGTTGCGGCAGGTGGCGGGATCACCGGCAGGTGATCAACGGGATTCTGCACCGGGTGCGGACCGGCGTTCAGTGGCGTGACCTGCCTGAACGGTTCGGCCCGTGGAAAACGGTCTATGAACGCCACCGTCTGTGGTCGGCCGACGGAACCTGGGAACGCCTGCTCCAGCAGGTGCAGGCCGAGGTCGACGCGGCCGGGGAGATCGACTGGGACATCTCGGTCGACTCCACCATCGTGCGGGCACATCAGCACGCCGCCGGCGCCCGGACCGAACCACCGTCGGCTCCCGGCTCAAAGGGGGGACGCGGCGGGAGAACACCAGGGCGAAATGCCGTGGCAGAGCCTCGTCGACCGCCTGGTGGAGGTGGTGCAGGAGGTGAGGGCCTGGGCCGCTCGCGGGGCGGGTTTACCACCAAGCTCCACCTGAGCGCGGACGGCCGCTGCCGCCCGCTTTCCCTGATCGTCACACCGGGACAGCGGGCGGACTGCACGCAGTTTCAGCCCGTGCTGGAGAAGATTCGCGTCTCGCGGATCGGGCCGGGCAGTCCGCGCAAGAAGCCTGACAGCCTCGCGGCGGACAAGGCTTACAGCAACGGCCCGTGCCGCGAGTACCTGCGGCGGAGGGGAATCCGGCACACGATTCCGGAGAAGACCGACAGCCAGGCCGCCCGCCTGCGCAAAGGCTCACGCGGCGGACGGCCACCTGGCTTCGACGAAGAACGGTACAAGAAGCGCAACACCGTCGAACGGACGATCAACCGGCTCAAACACGCCAGAGCAGTGGCCACCCGCTACGACAAGCGCGGCTACGTCTTCCTCGGCACCGTTACCGCCGCAACCCTCGCCATCTGGTTCCGCACGTGACGGCCGGACAAGTCCTAGGCAAACACCGCCTTGACCAGTGTCTGCTTCACCCTCTCGAACGTCCCGGCCATGGTGGGCAGGTCCATTTCGACGTCCCCGGAGGTCAGCGAGCCGGTCAGGGTCTTGGTGCCGTCGGGCGTGCTGTACATCAATGCGCCCCAGCCCCAGAACCCTCCGTTGTGGTGGAGGACAGTGCCGCCGCCGTCCAGCTCCTCCACGAACACCCCCAGGCCGTAACCCATCGTGGGGTCCGCGACGCGCATCTCGGCCAGAAGCTCGGGCGAGACGAGCTTGCCGCTGTTCAGCGCGGAGAAGAACGTGTGGAGGTCCCGGCTGGTCGAGATCATGTCGCCGGCGGCGGATACCCAGGAGGGGTTGAAGCGGGTGGTGTCAACCACCTTCCACTGTCCGGCGTCGTCGTAGCCGAAGTAGCCGTGGGCGTGCGGCTCGGGGATGTCCTCCCGGGTCTCCGGAAGGAGGGTGCCCGTCAGCCCGAGCGGGCCCAGGATCAGCCGGTGCGTCTCCTCGGGCAGCGAGCAGCCGGTGACCTGCTCGATCAGCAGCCTGGCCAGGACGTAGTTGGTGTTGGAGTAGCTCCAGGCCGTCCCCGGATCGAACCGCGCCGGCTTCGCCAACGCCCCCCGCACCAGCTCCTCCGGCCGGTAGGTCGCGTGCTGCAGGTCCACCCACTCCTTGCCCCACCCGGCGACCACACCGGGTTCGACCGACCCGTCCTTGGAGAACTCGCCGGTGAAGTTGAACAACCCGCTGGTGTGCTGCAGGAGCATCCGTACGGTGATCCGCCGGTCGAGCCGGAACTCGTGCAAGTGGTCGGCCACCAGGTCCTCGAGGCCGAGCCGGCCCTCGGCCACCAGCTGCAGGACGACGGTCGCGACAAAGGTCTTGGTGACGCTGCCGACCCGAAAGTGCCCGTCGGTCGGCGGCTTCGCGGTCCGGCCCAGCTCGCTCACCCCGGCGCTGCCGACCCACTCGCCGAGCTCGTCGTTCACGCGCAGCTGCACGCCGGCGAATCCGGCGTCGACGATCTCCTGCATGGCCTTCCGCAGCTCGGGGCGGTCCTGCGCGGCGGCGGTGTTCTGCTCACTCATGGTGATTCCTCATCTCGCGTCAGCGGGTGTGAGATGAGCGTGGACCCTGACCCAAGGTCAAGGTCAAGGCAATGGCGGAGCGTTACTCTCACCCCATGGCACAGGGGCTCACGATCGGTCAGGCAGCAGCTTTCGTCGACATCACCGTCAAGACGGTGCGGCACTACCACCGGCTCGGCCTGGTCGCCGAACCGGAACGCGACCATTCCGGCTACCGGCGCTACGGTTCGACTGACCTGCTGCGCCTTGTCCAGGTCCGGGCCCTGGCCGGGGCGGGCGTACCGCTGGCCGAGATCGGCGATCTGCTCGACGCCGAGCCCGAGCGGTTCGCCACCGCCCTGGACGACGTCCGCCGCCGGCTCACCGAACAGATCGAGGAGCTGACCGCCCGCCGCGACACCCTGCACCGGCTCGCCCACGGTGACCGCGCCCTGCTGCCCGACCGGGCCTGCGCGGTCCTGGAGCGACTCGCCGAGCTCGACTTCAGCCCCGACTACGTCACCACCCAGCGGGAGGCCCTGGTGCTGTCGCGGGCGCTGACTCCCGAGGTCTTCGACCTCTTCCTGGCCAACCTCGAACACCGGCTCGACGACCCTGAGTTCGTCGAGCTGACCAAGCGCGGCTGGGAGGCGAGGTCCTGGGATCCCGACGACCCGCGGATCGAGGAGCTGGCCTCAGCGGTGGCCGCCAACCTGCTGGGCGCCCGCGCGCTGCTGACGCTGCCGGCCAAGCAACCGCACGGTCCCGACGCGGCCTCCCGGTACGGCGTGGTCAACCACCACCGGGAGGACGAGGCGCCGTCCGTCGCCCGGCTGAACGGGCTGGTCGAGGGGCACCTGCGCGCGGCGGGCATTGATATCCCGCGTCAGTGATGGACTGCTGCGAACTTGATCGCCCGGACAGGGCCTAGCCGTGGCCGGAGCCGCGGTCGAGGCGGGCGATGCGGCCCTTCTCTCCGGAGGCCCAGCACGAGCCGTCGTTCGTGCAGTCCACCGTGTCGTACGAGCCGGTGTCGAGCGTGCGCCAGGTGCGGCCGCCGTCGGTCGTCAGGTCCGTGCCGGTCGGGCCGACGGCGAGCGCGGCCGACTTGCTGTGCGGGAGCCAGGCGACGCCGGAGCGGTAGGCCGGCGGGGGCGCGTCCGAGGCGCGCCAGGTGCGGCCCCCGTCCGCGGTGACGGCGCCGGCCCGCGGCGACGGCTGATCCTTGCGGTAGTCGCCGCCGACCGCGATGCCGTGCGTACGGTCGCGGAAGGCGAGGCCGAAGACGCCCCTGGCCGCGTCCCCGGCGGGGATCGGCGTGGCGGTCGCGGTCCAGGTGAGCCCGCGGTCGGCGGAGTGGAGCACGCGGGCGGTGGCGCCGCCGCCCGTGGCGAGCCAGACGTCCCGGGGTCCGGAGGACACCAGGCACTGGCCGCTCGCGGCGAAGCCGGCCTCGCCGGGGAGCGCGTCCGGCATCCCCGCGCTCGGCAGCACCCGCCAGGACCGGCCACCGTCACGGGTGGAGAGGATGCGGTACTTCCCGTCGACGGGGTCGCTCATGGCGAGTCCGTGCCGCCGGTCGAAGAAGGTGACGCAGTCGTAGAAGGCGCGCGGGTCGGTGTTCCGGAAGGACTCGGTCCAGGTGGCGCCGCCGTCCTCCGTGCGCAGCAGGCGCGAGGCCTCGCCCTCCCCGATGGCGAGGACGACCGCCCGGCGGGCGTCGAAGGCCTCCACATCGCGGAACTCGAGCTCGCCCGCGCCGGGCGGCGAGACGTTTCGCCAGCTCCGTCCGCCGTCCGTGGTGCGCAGCACCGTCCCCTTGGAGCCCGCGGCCCAGGCGGTCCTGCGGTCGACCGCCGCGAGCCCGCGGAAGCGGGCGTCGGTGCCTGTCGGTGTCAGCTGCCAGCCGGCCGCGGCCGTGGCGGTCTCCCCGGCCCGCGCCGGGGCCGCCAGGCTCAGCGCGAGCGCCGCTCCGATCAGCCCCACCGACATCGTTCGTCTCGTCTTCCCCATGGACGTCATGGCGCCGGAAGCTAGTGCCCCGGGGCGGTCCCCGTCCAGGGTGCGTCCCCCGGTCTCCCAGCCCCCGGTCTCCCGGGTACGGCCCGGGGTGCGACCCCGGCCGGGCGTTCCTAGGCTGAGTCGCATGAGCGATCGTACGGACGGCGAGCGCGCACCGGCCGAAGAGAAGCCCGGGCCCGAAATGAAACCCCGGCCCGAAGAGAAGCCCCGGCCGGAGGAGAAGCCCGAGCTCGAAGGGAAGCCGACGCTCAAGGAGTACGACGGCGAGGGCATCACCGTCACTTTCGAGCCACGGCGCTGTCTGCACGCGGCCGAGTGCGTACGCGGCCTGCCCCAGGTCTTCGACCGGTCCCGGCGCCCGTGGGTGCTGCCCGACGCCGCCGAGCCCGGCCTCGTCGCCGAGGTGATCCGCCGCTGTCCCTCGGGGGCGCTCCAGTACCGCCACCGCCCGGCGGAGGCCGCCGTCGCCGAGCCCCCGGACTCCCCCGCCTCCGTGCGCCGCACCCCCTCCGGCCAGCTCGTTCTCCGCGGGGACCTGCTCGTGACCGGCCCGCACGGGGAGCGGCACGAGACCCGGGTGACGCTGTGCGGCTGCGGCGCCTCCGCGAATCAGCCGTACTGCGACCGCTCCGGCCCCTGCGCCGAGCCGGACGACGCCGCCGCCGAGCGGCGCTGACCTCGGACACCCCCGTTCGGTGACGCAGGTCACGTGGTCACCGAGTGCACGTTCCGGCCGCACCGCTCGTCTTCCCCTGTGTGAGGTGCCCTGGTGTCGGGGAGACGCACAGGATCCGAAACCCGCGCGAGAGGAGCCGGTCTTGCACGCCGTCATCGAGCAGTCCGTCCAGGCCCGTCTGGTCGCATCCGCACCCCGGATGGAGACGGTGCCCGCCACCCTGCGGTACGACCGCGAGGACCCGTACGCC
Organism: Streptomyces venezuelae; assembly: GCF_008642375.1. Classification (NCBI taxonomy): domain Bacteria; kingdom Bacillati; phylum Actinomycetota; class Actinomycetes; order Kitasatosporales; family Streptomycetaceae; genus Streptomyces; species Streptomyces venezuelae. The sequence continues at coordinate 1,560,445 of NZ_CP029194.1, forward strand.
GTGAGCATGGCCTTCCCGCCTCCGGCGACCCTGGAGGGCGTCGAGGTCTCCTGGGCCTTCGCCCGTGAGCTGCTCGTCCAGGGCGTCGACCGCCCGGCGGGGGTCGGTGACGTCCGCCTGCGCCCGTACGGGTACGACCGTACGGTGGTCGAGTTCCACGCCCCGGAGGGGGTCGCGATGGTGCACGTCCGGACCTCGGAGCTGCGCCGCTTCCTGGCGCGCTCGGAGCACCTGGTGCCGGCCGGAAGCGAGCGCGACTACCTGGACTGGGACCACGACCTGGCGGAGCTGCTGCGCGAGCGCCCGTAATTCGTTTGCCCCCGCCCGGCCCACGCCGTACGGTCGTCCTTGACCTTGTTGTCGTTGATCGGAGAAGGACGTTGCTCGTCTGAGGTTGCGAGACACCGCGCCGCGCGTGCCCCCTGTGCCGCGTGTGCCGTTCTCGACCTCGGCGTACGAGCCGTTCCTTCGACTGCCCGCGCCCCGGTGTCTCTCGCGTCGCCCATTCATGCTCGCGCTCGCGCAACCGGGAGGCCTCCATGGCGCATCACCCCACCTTTCTCACCTGCTCCTCACTCTCCTTCTCATGGCCCGACGGCACCGAGGTCCTCGACGACTTCCGTCTCACGGTCGGCCCCGGCCGTACCGGGCTCGTCGGGCTCAACGGCTCCGGCAAGTCGACCCTGCTGAAGCTCCTCGCGGGAGAACTGACCCCGACGGACGGCACGGTCCGCGTCACGGGCGAGCTCGGCTACCTGCCGCAGAACGTCGTCCTGGACACCTCGCGGCGGGTCGACGAGATCCTCGGCATCGCGGCGAAGCGGGCCGCGCTGCACGCCATCGAGGCGGGTGATCCCGCCGAGGAGCACTTCACCGCACTCGCCGACGACTGGGACGTCGAGGAGCGGGCCCGCGCCACCCTCGATCAGCTGGGGCTCTCCGCCGTCGGTCTCGACCGGACCGTCGGCGAGGTCTCGGGCGGCGAGTCCGTCCTGCTGCGCCTCGCGGCGCTGCTGCTCGCCCGGCCCGACGTCCTGCTGCTCGACGAGCCGACGAACAATCTGGACCGGCACGCCCGCGCCCGCCTGTACGAGGCGGTGGAGGGCTGGTCCGGGGTCCTGGTCGTGGTCAGCCACGACCGTGAACTCCTGGAGCGCGTCGACCAGATCGCCGACCTCCGGGACGGCGAGGTCACGTGGTACGGCGGCCCCTGGTCGGCGTACGAGACGGCGCTCGCCGCCGAACAGGAGGCCGCGGAGCGGATGGTGCGGGTCGCGGAAGCCGACGTGCAGCGCCAGAAGCGCGAACTGAGCGAGGCACAGACGAAGTTGGCGCGCCGCAAGCGGTTCGCGCAGAAGAGCTACGACAACAAGGTCGTCCCGAAGATCGTGGCGAACGGCCGCAAGAGCGATGCCCAGGTCGCGGCCGGGAAGCACCGCACCCTGCACACGGAGCGCCTCTCCGAGGCCAGGGAGCGGCTCGACGCTGCGGTGGAGGCGGTACGGGACGACGACGAGATCCGCGTCGAACTGCCCCGCACCTCGGTGCCGCCGGGCCGCGAGGTCCTGTTCCTGCGTGACCTGGAGCTGCGGTACGGGGCGACGGTCGGCGGCGAGTTCGCGCTGCGCGGCCCGGAGCGGATCGCGCTCGTCGGCCGGAACGGCGCCGGCAAGACGACGCTGCTCCGGACGATCGCGGGAGAGGTGGAGCCGCTGTCGGGTGAGGCGGACGCGCGGGTACCGCTCCGCTTCCTGCCGCAGCGGCTCGACGTCCTCGACGACGGGCTGAGTGTGGTGGAGAACGTGGCCCGCTTCGCGCCCACGGCGACGGGGAACGCGATCAGGGCGCGGCTGGCGAGGTTTCTGTTCCGGGGGGCACGGGCGGATCAGCCCGTGGGCACCCTCTCGGGCGGGGAGCGTTTCCGGGCGACGCTCGCGGCGCTGCTCCTGGCGGAGCCGGCTCCGCAGCTGCTGATGCTGGACGAGCCGACGAACAACCTGGACATGGCGTCGGTCCGGAAGCTGACGGCGGCCCTCGACGCGTACGAGGGGGCGTTGATCGTGGCGAGCCACGACGTGACGTTCCTGGAGTCGCTGGGCATCACGCGCTGGCTGCTGCTCGACGGTGAGCTGCGGCCGACGACGGCGGAAGAGGTCCGGGGAGTGGCTTCGAGGGGTTAGACCGCCGGACGGGGCGGCGAACAGTCGGGATCGGGTGACGATCCGTCGAGGCAGGGATGTCTCAACGGTGCAGTAACGCCCAGGACTTGGTGCCGCCGCCCGGTGTCAGTACGGGGGCGAGGCCCCAGTCGCCTCCGTGCGCGTCGACCGCCGCGGCCAGCAGCCACATGCTGCGGCTGCGGCGGTCGCGGCATTCCTCGGCTGCGGTGGGCGTGGAATGGGCCGGGTGCTGGTCGTAGAGCACGATCCGCAGCGCCTCGTACTGCCAGCGGACCCGCAGGATCATCTCGCGGTCGGGCGTGAAGCGGTACGCGGCGGCGACGAGTTCCGAGGTGGCGAGTTCGGCGGTCTCGCAGAGCTCGGAGAGGCCGTGCCGGGTGAGGAGCGTACTGACCGACTCACGGGCGAGTCCGGCGCAGTAGGCGCCTCCGGGGAGAAGCATCGAGTAGCTGAGGTTCTCCGTGGCGGGAGGTATGGGCCCGGCCGTCACGGCGGACGGGAGGCAACGCAGTGCGCCCTTCATCGGGTTGCTCACATTTCTTGCGCATTGGGGGGGTACGCACACACGGATTCGGTCGCCCCGTGTGAGACTTGCGCTACCGACCGTAGCGCACAAGCGGAGCACAGTGCTACTACTTGCGGGTAGTCGTGCCATTCCGGCCGAAACGGCGATCCGCGGAGGTCGCCGACGTCACGCAACGCAAGGGGAGATCGAGCGTGCCACCCAGGAGCAGCCCGACCGCACGACAGCAGCGCCTCGGGAGCGAACTGCGCAAACTGCGCGAACAGTCGGGCATGTCGGCGCAGCAGGCCGCCGCCCTCCTGGGCGTCGACCGCACCCGTATCCCCAACATCGAGTCGGGCCGCTTCGGCATCAGCGCCGAGCGCGTCCGCACGCTCGCCTTCAACTACGGCTGCCCCGACGCGGCACTCGTCGACCTGCTCGCCGACATCGCCCAGGAGCGGGACCGCGGCTGGTGGGAGGAGCACCGCGGCCTGCTGCCGCCCGCGCTCATCGACATCGCCGAACTGGAGTTCCACGCATCGGAGTTGCAGAGCGCGGTGACCACCCACATCCCGGGCCTCCTGCAGACCGAGGAGCACGCGCGGGCCGTCTTCGACACCGCCGTCCCGCTCCTGCCGGGCCCCGACCTGGAGGCCCGTCTCGCCCTGCGGCTGCGCCGTCAGGAGGTGCTGGACCGGGACCGGCCCGTGCTGTACGAGGCCGTGATCCACGAGGCGGCGCTGCGCATGCAGTTCGGCGGACCGAAGGTCGCGCGGGACCAGCTGGAGCACATCCTGGCGTATTCCGAGCGGGACACCGTGACCGTCCGCGTCATCCCCTTCGCCGCGGGGGGTTTCCCGGGCGCGGGCCAGTCGTTCACCTATGTGTCCGCGCCCGTGCCGCAGCTCGACACCGTGCAGCTCGACTCCTCCCACGGATCGATCCTCCTCGACGCCGACATGCAGCTCCGCCGCTACCGGGGACTCCTGGACCGGCTGCGCGGGCTCGCCCTGTCCACGACCGACTCGCACGCGTTCATACGCACCATCGCCCAGGATCTGTGAAGGACCGCCCCACCATGAACGTCACCACCACCCCCCACACCCCCGCTCCGCCCGCCGTCGACATCGACTGGAACGAGGCCTTCTGCAGCGAGGGCGCGAACTGCTTCCGGTTCGGCCTGGACGACTCCGGCCGGGCCTACATCGGCTCGACCCTCACCCCCGGCGAGTACGTCAGCGACTCGGTGGAGGCGCTCCGCGCCCTGATCTACGCGGTGAAGGCCGGCGCGGCCGACCACCTGCTCTGAACCGCCCGCCCGGAATCACCCGACCTGAATCGTCCGCGCAGAACCGTCCGCCCTGAACCGTCCGCCCTGAACCCTCCGCTCCGGATCATCTGCTCTGCGTAGCCGGGCCGGCGGGGAGAAAGGGCCGGTCCGGACGTGACCTGCGTCTCCAGCACCCCGACGGAGCAGCGCACATAACGGAACGTAATCGGACATCGTCCGAACGGGCTTGGCCGACGCCTTACGGAGCCTTAACCTACGGTCTCGTAACCTACGAATCCGTAGGTATTCCCGTATGCCCTTCCTCTCCGTCCCCAGGAGTCCCCGTGACGCTCACCTCTCCCCACCTCGGCAGCTCGGCGGAGTGGACCGACGCGCGCCTGCTCTACGCGCTGGAAGAGGTCGTGGAGAAGGAGCTCAACCGGCACCTGAAGGTCACCAAGGACTGGATGCCGCACGAGTACGTGCCGTGGTCCGACGGCCGGAACTTCCCCGGCTTCTTCGAGGACGGCGAGGCCTGGGACCCGAAGCAGTCCAAGGTCACCGAGATCGGCAAGATCGCCCTCGTCGTCAACCTGCTCACCGAGGACAACCTCCCGAGCTACCACCACGAGATCGCCAGCCTCTTCGGCCGCGACGGCGCCTGGGGCACCTGGGTGCACCGCTGGACCGCCGAGGAGGGCCGCCACGGCATCGTGATGCGCGACTACCTCCTGGCCTCGCGCGCCGTCGACCCGGACAAGCTGGAGCAGTTCCGGATGTCCCACATGAGCGAGGGCTTCGAGTCCGACAACCGGCACTCGATGCTGCACTCCGTGGCGTACGTCGCCTTCCAGGAGCTCGCGACCCGCATCTCGCACCGGAACACCGGCCACCAGTCGGGCGACCCGGTCTGCGACCGGATGCTGGCCCGTATCGCCACCGACGAGAACCTGCACATGGTCTTCTACCGGAACCTGCTGGGCGCGGCCTTCGAGCTCGCCCCGGACCTGACCATGATGGCCGTGCGGGACGTGGTCGTGAACTTCCGGATGCCCGGACACGGCATGCCGGGCTTCGAGCGGGCCGCGGCGCAGATGGCGATCGGCGAGATCTACAACATGCGCATCCACCACGACGACGTGCTCCAGCCCGTCCTGCGCTTCCTCAAGGTCCTGCAGATCGAGGGCCTCGGCCCGGAGGGCCTCCAGGCCCAGGACGAGCTGGGTCTGTACATGAACGGCCTGGACAGCGAGGCCTCCAAGTTCGACGAGAAGCTCGCGGCCCGCAAGGCCCGCATGGCGGCCCGCGCGGCCGGCTGATCCACCCTGCGGCGCCCCGGGGAGGAGCGCGTGCGGTTCAGCGACGGCCCTGCTGCCGCTTGAGCCGCACGCGCTCCTTCTCGGAGAGCCCGCCCCACACCCCGAACCGCTCGTCGTGATCCATCGCGTACTCCAGGCACGCCACACGCCCCTCGCACGCCCCGCACAGCTGCTTGGCCTCGCGCGTCGACGACCCGGGGGCCGGGAAGAAGAACTCCGGGCCCGCCTGGGCGCACAGGGCGTTCTCACGCCAGGAGAAGTCGGGAGCGGTCAGCACGTCGGTATCCGTCTGCATGACCGACACGTTGCCTGCCCGGCGTAAACGGGCCATCAACGTTCGATCAATGGCGTGTACCCGGCGCCGGGAGGACCGTCCGCGGCCGCCTGCCCGGCCGTGTGAACAGACTGTTTCCTACCTCGTCGCCCAGCCGATTCGCCTCCCGTCATGTGGGAGCGTGGGAGCTCGATCACCCACGGGGAGCGAACCCTATGACGACCGAGGCCGGCATCGTCCGACCCCCGGCCGGCGCCCAGGCGGTCCGCCGCGCGCTGGACGTACTGCACTGTTTCCACGACAACGGGCCCGATCTGAGCGCCTCCGACCTCGCACGTCGGCTCGGGCTCTCCACCTCCACGGCGCACCGGCTGGCGCGGACGCTGCTCGGCGCGGGCTTCCTGGAACAGGACGCGCGCACCGCCCGCTACCGGCTCGGCCCGGCGATGACGGAGCTGGGCCGTCTCTCGTACCACCAGCGGGGGCTGCACCTGGCCACGCCCGAGCTCGCCGATCTGGCCGAACGGACGGGCGCGACGGTCGACCTGGCGCTGCGCAGCGGTCCGCACGTGGTGATCGTGGCGGGTGGCTCGGTGACGCCGAAGGTCGGCCTGCGGCGGCCTCTGCACTCCACGGCGCTGGGGAAGGTGCTGCTCGCCTGGCCGCGCTCGGACGAGGACGGCCCCCGTTCCCTGCCGCACCCGCCCGCGTCCACCGAGTGGGGCTCCGTCGAAGCTCCCGCCCTGACAGCGGAGTTGGCGCGCGTACGGGAGGCGGGGTACGCCCTCGACGACGGCGAGCCGGCCCACGGGGTGCGGACCGCTGCCGTACCGGTTCTGGAGCGGGCCGGGCACGCGCGGTTCGCGCTCGCGGTCCGCGCGACGCCGGAGCTGATCACCGACGCCCGGCTCGACTGGTACCTGACGCAGGCCCGGGAGTGCGCCAGGGCACTGGAGGTCCTGCTCCTCACCCCGACGGAACGGCGAGGCCCCGGACAGGGGGCCTGACGACCGTCCCGCACGGCGGATCCGCCTCACACAGAGATTTCCGCACGGTCGTGCGTTCAGTACGATGAGGGCATGAGCGGCAGCACCGGAGGCGGCACCACGGGTACCGGCACCGACACCAAGACGGACGGACGCGTCGAGCGCGGCAACCAGACGCGACGCCTCGTGCTCGGCCGGACCATGGACATCGCCTCCGTCGAGGGGCTCGAAGGCCTGTCCCTGGGCCGGATCGCGACCGAGCTGGAGCTGAGCAAGAGCGGCGTCTTCGCCCTCTTCGGCTCCAAGGAGGAGCTCCAGCTGGCCACCGTCAGGGCCGCCGTCGCCGTCTTCGCCGAACAGGTCGTCACCCCTCTGAAGGAGACACCCCCCGGGGCCGGGCGCGTGCGCGCACTGTGCCGGAACTGGCTCACGTACTCCTCGGACCGCGTCTTCTCGGGCGGCTGCTTCTTCTACGCGGTCTCGGCCGAGTTCGACGCCCGTACGGGTCCGGTCCACGACGCCGTGGCCCGGGCGCGCCTCGACTGGACCGCGTACATGGAACGGACCCTGTCGGAGGCGCGCGCGGTCGGGGACTTCACCGAGGACCTGGACGTCGAGCAGCTGGCCTTCGAGGTGATCGCCCTCATGGAGGCGGCCAACGCGCAGTCCGTGCTGCTCGGCGACAGCCGCGCGTACGGCCGCGCCGAGCGGGGCGTGACGACACGCCTGCTCGCGGCGGCCACGGAGCGGGGCCGCGCGGCGCTCGCCGATCCGGCCTGACCGACACCGTTCCAAGAGTCCTTCCTCTCACGTCCCGGCCCGCTCCGCACCCCGGGCCGTCCACCCGACTCCCGCCCGGGAACTGATCAGGTGAAGGCCGGGTGTCGTTCACGCGTGCGCGAAGGGGGGCGCCCCCATGGTGAGCGCGTCGGCCGGAGCCCGCGGCGATCCCCGCCCGCGGTCCGGTCCGCCCCGTGAGAGGAGCGCGTATGTCCGTCTCGGACACCCGTCCCGGCGCCCGACGGAGGGCCGGTCTGCGAAGACCACTCGCCGCGATGGCCGCCCTGGCCACCTCGCTGGCCGCCGCCCTGGTGCTGCCCGGCATCGGCCTGTCCGTCCCGTCCCCCGCGTACGCCGACAGCGCGGGCGGGCGGGACATCCGTACGGGCCCGCCGGGCACTGCCCTCGCCTGGGGGACCAACGCGACGGGTCAGCTCGGCGACGGCAACACCGCCGGGCACAGCACCGTCCCCGGGCGGGCCTGCGGGAACGCGACCTGTACGACGCCGCTCGGCAAGGTCGTACAGGTGGCTGCCGGAAGCGGGCACAGCATCGCCCTGCTCGAGGACGGTTCCGTCGTCGGCTGGGGCTCCAACCTCAGCGGCCAGCTCGGAGACGGCACCAACACCGACCGCACCACACCTGTCCGGACCTGCGCGGTCGGCGAGCCCGCTCCGTGCGCGTCGTTCCTCAAGGGCGTCGTCTCCGTCGCGGCCGGCGTCGTCCACAGCATGGCTCTGCTCACCGACGGGACCGTCGTGGCCTGGGGCAACAACGGCTACGGCCAGCTCGGCGAGGGCAGCGCGATCAACCACCAGACGTCGCCGGTCCGGGTCTGCGCCGTGGGCTCGGTCGCCCCGTGCACGTCGTACCTGACCAACGTCACCAGCATCGCGGCCGGCTACCAGCACAGTCTCGCGGTGCGCGCCGACGGTGGCGTCCGCTCCTGGGGCCTCAACGAAGCCGGCCAGCTCGGCGACGGAACGCTCATCAGCCGTACCGCCCCGGTCAACATCCCCGGCCTGAGCGACGTGGTCTCCGTGGCGGGCGGCGCCTTCCACAGTATCGCGGCCCGCAGCGACGGCTCCGTCCGCGCCTGGGGCACCGGACCGCAGCTGGGCGACGGCGTCGGTGCTCAGCAGACATCCCCCGTTCCGGTCTGTTCGGTCGCGCACCTCGCCCCCTGCACCGAGTTCCTCTCGGGCGTGAAGTCCGTGGCGGCAGGGGCTTTCCACAGCCTCGCGGCACGCCGGGACGGCACCGCCGTCGCCTGGGGCAGCAACAACTGGGGGCAGCTCGGCATCGGGCACAACCTCGACCGGTCCGTCCCGATCCAGGTATGCGCGCCGGGCGGCTGCGCGGGAGTCCTGACGGGTGTCGTCGGCGTCGCCGGGGGCTCCGGAGGTCTGCACAGCCTCGCGCTGCGCTCCGACGGCTCGGTCCGCGCATGGGGGCGCAACAACGTCGGCCAGCTCGGCGACGGCACCACGACCGACCGCGACTCGCCCGTCCGGGTCTGCGCTCACGGCCAGACCGCTCCCTGCGCTCGGTTCCTCGAAGGCGCCACCGCGATCGCCGCCGGCGACAATCACACCGTCGCGGTCCATCAGCCGTCGGCCGACCTCGCGACGTCGATCGCGGCGAGCCCCGAGCCGGTGGCCAACGGCGGGACGCTGACCTACACCGTGCGCGTCCACAACTACGGTCCGACCGCCGCGGAGAACGTGGTCCTCACGAACCAGCTCCCGGTCGGCGTCCGTTACTCCTCCGCGAGCCCGTCCACGGGCCACTGCGACACTCCGCCGACCGGCACCACGGACACCGTGACCTGCTTCTTCGGCACCTTGCCCAGGGGCGGGGCCGCCACCGTCACGATCGCGGTGAAGGTCCGCTCGGCCGCCGGGGCCGGAGGCGTCACCAACCCCGTCACCAACATCGTCTTCGCGACCGGCGACACGCCCGATCCCAGGCCGAACAACAACTCGGCCGTGATCACGACGCCGGTGAGCTGACTCAGCCTGTCGCGATCCTGCTCTCGGGTGCGATCCCGCCCTCGGGCACCGTGACCGCCGGTTCCGGCTCGGAGCCGGCGGTCACGAACTCCACGGCTTCGGCCACCACTCCCGGGTCCGTCAGGATGCGGCGGTGGCCGAGGCCGCGGGTGACGACGAGCCGGGCCCGGTCGCCGTGGGCGCGGGCCAGTCGGCGGCCCTGGACGACGGGGACCATGTCGTCCTCCTCGTCGTGGAACAGCAGGACGGGGAGATCGAGTTCGCCCGCCGCCCCTTCGGCGTCGAGCCGGTCCCAGATGCCGGGCTCGCCGGGCGCGATGCGCCGCTCGACGTGCGTGCGCATGCGCCGGACCACCAGGTCGTCCACGCCGAATCCGGACCGGAAGCCCGCGAGCAGCATGGTGAAGGACCCGACGCCGCCGAGCCCCACGAGGCGACCGGCGCGCACGCCACCGCGCGCGCTGTCGCGGAGGGCGAGGTGGGTGGCGAGGACGCCGAAGGAGTGGGCGACGACGGCCTCGAAGTCCCCGTGTCCGGCGTGCAACTCCCTGATGATGTCCCGGTATTCGATGATGTTGCTCGCCCTGCCCGGGGACTCTCCGTGGCCGGGAGCGTCGAAGGCGACCGGGCTGTAGCCGCGTTCGAGCAGGGCCTCGGCGAAGGCGGTGAGCCGTGAGGCGCGCGAGGACCAGCCGTGGACGAGCAGGACCGGGCGGCGCCCGTCACCCCAGGCGTACGTGACGACGTCCTTGCCCCGGACGCGGAGGCGTCCCGTACGGGCGGCGGCGAAGAGCGCCTGCTCCTCGGGTCGCGGCCGGGCCCGGCCGAGCGGGCGGACGAAGAGGTGGAAGGCCGCGCGTCCGGCGGGCCCTGGGGCGACGCGGGCGGCGGTGTTCAGGACGGTACGTACGAGCGGAGCCATCGGGTACATGCCGGATCTCCTCGGTCGGCCTGGATGTCAGAAAAATGCTAGCACGACCGTTCGTGTTGTTTTATGGTCGGAGAGACAGGGCGGACGGCCCCACCCGGGACGGCCGTCCCGCCCTGTCACGCCTCGCCGGAGGGTGCTTCTTTCGTCGGTTCGGGCTCCTTCTTCGGTTCGGGCCCTTTCTTCGCGCGGCTCGGCTGAACCCGCTTCGGCTCGCCCGGCATCTTCGGGTACTCCGGCGGGTACGGCAGGTCGCCGAGGCCGTGGTCCGCCTCGTCCCGCCTCGCCAGTTCGAGCAGGGACTCCAGACTGAACCGCTCCTCGTCCATGTCGGCATGGACGTCGCCGAGTTCGGCGTAGCGGGCCGGCATCGTCCTGATGTCGAAGTCCCGCGGCACGGCGTCGTCGATCTCGTCCCACCGCAACGGCGCCGAGACGGGGGCGTGCGGGCGCGGGCGCACGGAGTAGGCGGAGGCGATGGCGGTCTCATGGTCACCTCGATGGCCCTCATCGCCGATGTGATCCCGCTGCGCGAACGCGGCAAGTACCAGGGCGCGATCGGGGCCGTCTTCGGTGTCGCCACCGTCATCGGCCCGCTCCTCGGCGGCCTGTTCACCGACCACCTGAGCTGGCGCTGGGCGTTCTACGTCAACGTCCCCATCGCCATCCTCGTCGTGATCGCCGCCGCCCGCACGATCCCCTCCGTACGCTCCGCGAGCCGCCCCGTCATCGACTACGCCGGCATCGCCTTCGTCGCCGCGGGATCCAGCGCCCTGATCCTGGCGACCAGTTGGGGCGGCAACGAGTACGCGTGGACGTCCGGCGTGATCATCGGGCTCTTCGTCGGCGGATTCGTCGCCCTCGGCCTGTTCTGCTGGGTGGAGACCCGGGCGGCCGAACCCATGCTGCCCATGCGGCTGTTCGCCAACCCGGTCTTCACCGTCTGCTCCGTACTGAGCTTCGTCGTCGGCTTCGCCATGCTCGGCGCGATGACCTTCCTGCCGACCTATCTCCAGTACGTCGACGGGGACTCGGCGACCGTCTCGGGCATCCGGACCCTGCCCATGGTCGTCGGGCTCCTCATCGCCTCGGTCTTCAGTGGCAACGTCGTCAGCAAGACGGGCCACTACCGGATCTTCCCCATCGTGGGCTCTCTCGTGATGGGGATCGGCCTCTACCTGCTCTCGCTCATGGGGCCGGAGACGAACACGTGGCTGGAGTCGTTGTACATGTTCGTCCTCGGCACCGGCATCGGCCTGTGCATGCAGGTCCTGACCATCGCCGTGCAGAACACCGTCGACTACGCCGACCTCGGCACCGCTACTTCGGGCGTCACCTTCTTCCGTACCCTCGGCAGCTCCTTCGGCACGGCCGTCTTCGGCACGATCTACGTCAACTCCCTCAAGCCCAACCTCGCGGCGGGGGTCGGCGAGGCGGCGGCGGTCGCCGGCAGTCTCGGCATCGACCCGGCCGGCCTGGCACAGGCCGCGCAGAGCCCGGCCGGGGTGCACGGCCTGCCGGCCGAGGTCGCGGAACCGATCGTGCACGCCTACGCGGACACTCTCCACACCGTCTTCCTGTGGACGGTGCCGGTCGCCGCCGTCGGGTTCGTCGTGGCCCTCTTCCTCAAGCAGGTGACGCTCCGCGACTCGGCCCGCGCCGGCGCACCGGACATGGGCGAGGGCTTCGCCTCCCCGACCTCGTCCGGCGACTCGGCGAAGCTCCTCGAACTCTCCGTCGGGCGGCTCCTGCGCCGCATCGACCTCGACACCGCCCGAGGGATCGTCCGCGCCTCCGACACCCGGCTCGACACGGCGGGCGCCTGGGCGGTGATGCAGGTCGAGCTCTACACCCGGACCGTCGGACACGCGAGCCTCGGCCTGATCGCGGCCGGCCGGCGGGTGCCGCCCGAGGTGCTGCTGCCGGTCTTCGACCGGATGGTCGACGAGGGCTTCCTCACCCGGGACGGCAATCTGCTCTCGCACACCCCGGCGGGCGAGCGCGAGGCGACGGTGATCACCCGGGCCTGGGGCGACTGGCTCTCCGACCGGATCGAGCAGGAGCGCGGCCGCCCCAGCGGTCCGGAACTGCGGGTGGCGACGGACGCCATCGCGAAGAGGGTCGTCGCCGAGGACCTGGCGACCGGACTGCCGAGGCGGGAGTCGGAGGACAGGACGGTGTCGGTGACGCGGTGAGGTGAGGCGGCGGCGGGCTGAGGCAGTGCCGCGGAGACTCGGTGACGCGGCTGAGGCGGTGACGCCGCGACGGCGCGACGCCGCGAAACGCTATTCGCCGACGTCGCCGTCCACGTACACCCAGGCGCCCTCGTGGCGGGCGAAGCGGCTCCGCTCACTCATCGCGCCCGACTCGCCGCCGTGGACGTAGCTCGCCGCGAAGGTGACGGTGCCGTGCTGGTGGAACGCGGTGCCATCGGTGGCCTCCTGGATCTCCAGGCCGGTCCAGCGCAGCGCCGGGTCGAAGTCGAGCTCGCCGGGGCGGGTCTCCGGCGCCCAGGTGCGCAGCAGATACGCCTCGTCGCGGACGACGAAGGCGCTGTAGCGGGAGCGCATGAGCAGCTCGGCCGTCGGCGCCGTGCCCGCCGTACCGCTGTGGAACCGGCCGCAGCACGCGCCGTACGAGGCGTCGAGGCCGCAGGGGCAGGGGGAGTCCACGGTGACGGCCGGGGCGGCGGGGGCCGGGGACGTACGGGGCGGGCGGGTCTTGCGTCGGGACATGCCGTCATTGTCCCCCAGGTGGCGACGCGTCGATCCGGCCGGGGGCTCGCGGCGTGCCCGGCATGTGGACGCCGCCGTGGACGCCCGCCCGTCGACCCGCTGCCGGGCGGGTGCGCCCGAGTAGCGTACGGGCATGAAACTGACGATTCTCGGAGGCGGCGGATTCCGGGTGCCGCTGGTGTACGGCGCCCTCCTCGGCGACCACGCCGAGGGGCGGGTCACCCACGTCACCCTGTACGACCTCGACGAGGGCCGCCTCTCGGCCATCGCCAGGGTGCTCGTGGAGCAGGGCGAAGGGGTGCCGGACGCGCCGGCGGTGACGGCGACGACGGATCTCGACGAGGCGCTGCGCGGGGCGGACTTCGTGTTCTCCGCGATCCGGGTCGGCGGCCTGGAGGGCAGGGCGGCGGACGAGCGGATCGCGCTCGCCGAGGGGGTGCTCGGGCAGGAGACCGTGGGCGCGGGCGGTATCGCGTACGGCCTGCGGACCGTGCCCGTCGCGGAGCACATCGCCCGCAGGGTCGCCGAACTGGCCCCCGACGCCTGGGTCATCAACTTCACCAACCCGGCCGGGCTCGTGACGGAGGCCATGTCCCGGATCCTCGGCGACCGGGTCGTCGGCATCTGCGACTCCCCCGTGGGCCTGGGCCGCCGCGTCGCCCGCGTCCTCGGCGCGGACCCGGACGAGGCGTGGATCGACTACGTGGGCCTCAACCACCTGGGCTGGCTGCGCGGTCTGCGGATCGGCGGGCGCGACGAACTCCCCCGGCTCCTCGCCGACGAGCAGGCGCTCGGCTCCTTCGAGGAGGGCAGGCTGTTCGGCCCGGCGTGGCTGCGCTCGCTCGGGGCCGTACCCAACGAGTACCTGCACTACTACTACTTCAACCGCGAGGCGGTGCACGCCTATCGGACCGCGGAGCGCACCCGTGGGGCCTATCTGCGTGACCAACAGGCCGGTTTCTACGAGGAGATGGGCAAGCCGGACACGCCCGCCCTGGACACCTGGCACCGGACGCTCGCCGACCGCGAGGCCACGTACATGGCCGCCAACCGTGAGGCCGCCGGTATCGGTGAACGCGACGAGGAGGACCTGGAGTCGGGCGGATACGAGAAGGTGGCGCTCGCCCTCATGCGGGCGGTCGCGCGCGACGAGCGGACCACGCTGATCCTCAACGTGCGCAACGGCTCCACGCTGGCCGCGCTCGACGCGGCCGCCGTGATCGAGGTCCCCTGCTTCGTGGACGCGAACGGCGCGCACCCGGTGTCGGTGTCCCCGCTGCCGTACCACGCCGTCGGTCTCGTGACCGCGGTGAAGGCGGTGGAGCGGGAGGTGCTCGCGGCGGTGGAGAGCGGCTCGCGGGCGACGGCGGTCAAGGCGTTCGCGCTGCATCCGCTGGTCGACTCGGTCTCGGTGGCCCGGCGGCTCGTGGAGAACTACACGGCTGCCCACCCCGGCCTGGCCTATCTGCGGCGCTGAACCGACGCGGAGCGTTCACGGGATCGCCGTGGAACGGTACGACGGCGGTACGGCTGCGGTACGACGGGCGAACATCTTTACGTGATCGGGAGCGCGGCCTAGGCTCGCGCCCCATGACCTCACAGCGTCGCAAGGGAGCACGGAGAGGCCTCGCCCGCCTCGTCGCGGTCTGTCTGCTGGCCGTCGGACTCGTGGGAACGGGACCGGCGGCCGCCGAGACCCCGACGACGGCCGACGGTCCGGTCGTCGTCCCCGTCCAGACGACCGGCCCGGCGGACCGGCGGTTCAACCTGGTGTTCATGGGGGACGGCTACACGGCCGCGGAGATGCCCGCCTTCCGGGCCGACCTCGAACGGCACCTGAACACGCTGTGGAGCATCGAGCCCTTCGCCTCGTACCGCTCGTACGTGAACGTGTGGGCGGTGGAGGTCCCTTCGGCCGAGTCGGGCGTCGACTGCGACCCCGGTCTGTCCTCGCCCGCCCGTGACACCGCGCTCGACATGGGCTTCTGGGGCGGCTGCAACCCGTCCAGCGTGCAGCGACTGCTGACCGTGAACAGCGGCAAGGCCGGCGCCCTCGCCGACCTCGTCCCGGGCACGAGTCGCGCCAACCGGCAGATCGTCGCCCTCGCCCACAGCTCCACCTACGGCGGTGCGGGCGGCAGTTACGCGACGGCATCCGGCGGCAACGCCCTCTCCTCCCTCATCACCCCGCACGAGATAGGCCACTCGCTCGGCGGCCTCCAGGACGAGTACGACTACTACGCACGCGGAGTACCGGGCGAGACCTACTCGGGACCGGAGCCCGCCTCCCCCCACCACACCCTCCTGACGGAAGCTCAGATGAGGGAGCAGCAGGCCAAGTGGTGGCGCTGGCTCGGCGAGGAGAGCGAGTCGGGCGGAGTCATCGGCCGCCACGAGGGCGGCCTGTACAGCACGAAGGGCGTCTGGCGTCCCAGCCGGCACTCCTTGATGAAGACCCTCGGCTACGCCTTCGACCAGGTGGAGCGCGAGGTGATGGTCCGGGCGATCTCCGCGAAGGTCAGCCTGATCCAGGACCACACGCCCGACACCTCGCCGATCGGCGCGGACCGGACCGTGTGGGTGGACACCCTGCACCCGGTCGGCGGTGAACTCGCCGTGACCTGGCGGCTGGACGGCCGCGCCCTCACGACCCGCGGCGCGCGCACCGTCGACCTGCGGCGGCTGGACCTCTCCCCCGGCACGCACACGCTCACGGCGACGGTCACCGACCCGACGCCCTTCGTGCGCGACCCGGCGGTCCGCGCCTCGGCGGCGCTCACCCGCACGGTCGACTGGACCGTGGACACCTCGCTCGCCACCCCGAAGGCGCCGGTGGAGTCCGCGTTCACCGGGCACACCCCCACCGGGGACCCCGTCGGCGCCCGGTCGGTCGTCCACGCGGACACCACGCACCCGACGGACCGCACGCCGGCCGTGCACTGGCGTCTGAACGGCCGCCCCGTCCATCCGGCCGGCCGCAACGACCGTGACCTGTACCTGGGTTCACTGGACCTCGAACCCGGTACGCACACGCTGACGGCCCGTATCCCGGGCACGGCCGAGGAGTTGGCCTGGACGGTCGATGCCCGTCCGGCGACGTCCTCGTACGAACTGTCCCCACCGCTGCGCACCGTCCGGCGCTCCGGGCTCCCCGTCGAGTACGTCTACGACGGGCCGTTCACGATGCGGCTGACCGCGCGCGACGACCAGGCCGGCGCCGTGGTGAGCCAGTTCCGGGTCGACGGCGACGGCTGGTACACGTACTACGGCTGGCCCACGGACGCCGAGGCTCCCTTCCTCTTCTCGCCGAGCGGCACGGTCATCGACGGCCTCGTCTACGGGAAGCTGGGCCGGAGCCGCGCGGTGCCGTGGGACGACGCCACCCCGGACTACGGCACGCACACGATCGAGCACCGCACGATCGACGCGTCCGGCAACGTGAGCCGGGCCCGGAGCTTCCGCGTGACCTTGGTCGGCCCGGACGGTCCCGAGCGACCGGCGGCCTGACGTGCTGGTCGTCGACGAACGGCCGGCACCCGACCTGGCCGTCGACGACCGGCAGACCGACCTGGCCGTCGGCGCACCACGGCTTGGAGTCGTATGCCGTCACAGCCGTCGCACGTCGTCGTGCGCCCTGCTCTCCTTGAGGACCTCGCGGCCCTTCAGGAGCTCGCCCGGCGCACGATCGACGCCTGCTACCGGTCCTTCCTGGGCGTCGAGGGCGTCGAGGGCGTCGAGGGCGTCGACTGGTTCATCGGTTCGGGTGCATCGGACGAGCACGTCGCGAGCCATTTCCGCCAGGGGCAGGTCCGCATCCGGTTCCGGGATGCCCGCCAGGATCGAGTTCGTCAAGCGCCGACGGGAAGAGGACGCCGCATAGGCGAAGGCCCGCGGACCCTCCGGTCCGCGGGCCT
The DNA here is from genome assembly GCF_008642375.1 of Streptomyces venezuelae. Lineage (NCBI taxonomy): Bacteria > Bacillati > Actinomycetota > Actinomycetes > Kitasatosporales > Streptomycetaceae > Streptomyces > Streptomyces venezuelae. Next base: position 1,577,348 of record NZ_CP029194.1, read on the forward strand.
TCGCGCCGCTCTGTTCAGAGATGCCGTCAGGGCTTGCGGGCCACGGCGGCCCACCCCGGGATCGGGTCGTCGCCCTGGACCGGGACGGGCTCGCCCAGCTCCGGGTGCCACTCGGCGGTGAGCGAGACGCCCGGCTCGACGAACTCCAGGCCCTCGAAGAACGCGGCCAGCTCGTCCCGCGAGCGGGGCCGCAGGGTCAGCCCGCGCGCCTTGTACATGGCACTCGCCTTCGCCGCGCCCTCCGGGTCGAAGTCCCCGGTGACGTGCGAGAGGACGAGATAGCTGCCCGGCGCGAGCTTCTCGACGATCTTGGAGACCAGCTCGTAGGCCCCGTCCTCGTCCCCGACGAAGTGCAGCAGGGCGAGCATCGACAGCGCGATGGGCTGGTCGAAATCAAGGACCTTTCCGGCCCTTTCGAGGATGATCTCGGGGTCGCGGGCGTCCGCCTGGATGTACTCGGTGGCCCCTTCCGGGGTCGAGCGCAGCAGGGCGGCCGCGTGCGCGAGCACGATCGGGTCGTTGTCGCAGTAGACGATGCGGGACTCCGGCGCGGCGTCCTGCGCGATCTGGTGCAGGTTCGGCTCGGTGGGGATGCCCGTCCCGACGTCCAGGTACTGCCGGACGCCGTGGGCGCTGAGCCAGCGGATGGCGCGGTGCATGAAGGCCCGGTTGACGCGGGCCATGTCCCGGCCCCGGGCGTCGACGGTGAGCAGCTGCCTGGCCATCGCCTCGTCGACCGGGTAGTTGTCCTTGCCGCCCAGGAACCAGTCGTACATGCGCGCCGGATGCGGCTTGCTGGTGTCGATCCTCACGGATGCGGGGTCCTGGGTCATCGGCTCTCCTGGTCGGGACGAACGGGTGGCACTGCAGCAAGAGTTACGCGACGGAGCGGGTGGGGTGGAAGGGTCAGGTGAGCAGAAAGTCAGCGTGACCGGATTTGGCCCCCTGGATGAAAGCTGCGATCTCCCCGTGGGTGTAGATGAGCGCGGGTCCTTCAGGGTCTGCGGACTGTCGCACGGCGACTCTGCCGTCGGCCAGTTTCATGGCCTCCACGCAGTTGCCCCCGTTCCCGCCGCTCCAGGGCTTGTGCCAGCCTTCGGCACCGAGCTCAGCGGCGGGCATGCCGTTGTATATGCGATCCATTCACAGCTCCTTGCGGAGATCCCGGAGGATCTCCTTCGTGCGTTGTGCAGTCGCGGCCTGAGCCGCCATGCGGTCCATGACCTCGAGGTGGGAAGCCACCTCGGGGCGCGCGTCGAGGTAGACGGCGCCGGTCAGGTACTCGCTGTAGACCATGTCCGGGAGTTCGGGCATGGCGAAGCGGAAGAGGACGAACGGTCCGTAGGTGCCGGGGTGGTGGCCGGACGCGAACTCCGCGATCTGCAGGGTGACGTTCGGCGACTCGGACGCTTCGAGCAGCCGGTCGAGCTGGTCGCGCATCACTTCGGGCCCGTCACCGACCGGTCGGCGGAACACCGTCTCGTCCATGATCACCCAGAACTTCGGGGCGTCCTCCCGCGTCAGCAGGGACTGGCGCTCCATCCGTAGGGCTACATGCCGCTCGGTCTCCTCGGCGCGCTCCGCGGCGGCGGCGCCCTGGGGGCGCCCCGCGTCGCTGCCGCCGACCGCCCCGCTGCGCAGAATGGCTCGGGCGTAGGCCTCGGTCTGCAGGAGACCGGGGACGAACTGGGGTTCGTACGCCCGGATCAGGCTGGCCGCCCCCTCCAGGCTGACGTACATGGAGAACCAGCCGGGCAGAACGTCATGGAACCGCTGCCACCAACCCGGGAGGTTGGCCTCCTCCGTGAGGGCGACGAAGGCTTCCGCCTCGGCGTCCGTGATCCCGTACTCCTTCAGCAGGAGTTGTACGTACGGAACCTTCAGGGCGACCTCGGCCGTCTCCATGCGCCGGACGGTGGCCGGGGCCACGCGGAGGATCTTGGCGGCCTCTTCCCTCTTCAGGCCGGCCCGCTCGCGCAGATCCTGCAGGCGCCTGCCGAGAACGACCTGTCCCACCGTCGGGGCGGACCGCGGCTCGCTCACTCTCAGACCTCCCCGACGCACTGTTTCGACGAGTGTGCCACGAAGCCGGGCCAGAGAGAACACAGCACTCTGCAATTTTCAGAGTGCCACTTGCCAAGTGTCCGAGTCAGGAGGACAGTGTTCCGGTGAACCAGTACACGCTGCCGCCGCGCGCCACCGCGCCACGGGGGCAGCGCCGTACGGCAGTCCTGCCCACTGTTGTGAGGAACCGGTCGTGGCTTCTGGTAACGCGCAGCCTTCAGGTCTCATGAGCCCCCGAGTCATGGCCCAGCGCCCGGAACCCCACACCGACACCACCACCGCCACCCGGGGCGATACCCGGGTCGACGCCGTGCGCCGCTTCGCCTTCGAGCTCCCGGCCCTGACGGCCTCGGTGGCGCGCGCCCGCCGGCTCGCGGAGGAGCGGCTCATCCTCTGGGGCTGCGACCCCGGCATCCGGGACACGGTCGCGCTGGTCGTCTCCGAACTCGTCACCAACGCCGTCGTCCACACCGCGAGCGGCCGGGTGATCTGCGAGATACGCGAGGGCGAGGACACCCTGCGCATAGCGGTACGGGACGAGGGCGGCCCGGCCGGACCGCGGATGCGCGACTGCGGCGAGGAGGAGCGGGGCCGCGGACTCCTCATAGTCGACGCGCTGTGCACCGCCTGGGGCGCCGACCGCACCGGGCACGGCACGGCACAGATCGTCTGGGCCGAGCTGGCCCACGGCATGGGGGAACCGTGCTGAGGTCGATGGCCGGCCTCCTGATCCCCCGCTCGGCCCGCAAACCGGCGGAGAACACCACCGTCCCGCGCCAGCGCGACACCTCGGACCCCAAGGGACCGCAGGCCAGGACCCTCGGCTCGGCGTCGCCCGGCTCCCGGAGGCTCGACACCGCGGAACTCGGCTCGACCCGGCTGGCCGTCCCCGTCGGCCTGCGCACCGGCCTCGGCTGCGACGCCGTCGGCGTCCCCGCCCGCTTCGGCTTCAAGATCCTCTCCCGCCTCCCCGCCAAGGGCTGCGTCTACGCCGACACCGACTGGTGGTGGTGGCTCGTCCCGGCCGGCTCCGACCTGGACCTGACCTGGCCGCTGCCCGCCTGCTACGCACGCGGCGCCGAGGTCCCGGACCGCGGCCCCCGCCTCGTCCACCACCCCGACGGCACCTCCCCCTACACGCCGCCGATCCCCCTCTACCTCCTCACCTGCCAGCTGACGGGCATCGCCCCCGCGTGGTCCGCGCCCCCGGCGCCCCCCGTGCGCAGTGCGCTCTGACGCCCAGGCCCGGTGACGGCATAGGCTCGGGACCATGTTCACCCCGCAGGGCCCCAGCCTCCGCGAGCTGACCGTCCAGGCCCTCTCCTCGGTCGAGCACGGTTACGACCTGCTCGCGAACAAGTTCGACGCGACCCCTTTCCGCACCTCCGACCGCCTCCTGACCGCAGTGGCCGACACCCTGGAGGACCTCGGCCCCTTCGACTCGGGACTCGACGTCTGCTGCGGCACCGGCGCCGGACTCGACGTCCTCCGCTCCGTGTGCGCGGGCCGCGTCACGGGGGTCGACTTCAGTACGGGCATGCTGACCCGGGCCCGCCGCGCCCACCCCACGGCCACCCTTGTCCGCGCGGACGCCCTGGCCCTGCCGTTCGCCCCGGTATTCGACCTGGCCGTCAGCTTCGGCGCCTTCGGCCACTTCGTCCCGGACGCCCAGCGCACCCTCTTCGCCCAGGTCCACGCCTCACTCCGCCCCGGCGGCACCTTCGCCTTCCCCCTCCCGGCCCCACCCCGGGTCGGCTCGCGCCTCTACTGGCTGCTGTGGGGCTTCGACGCCACGATGCGCGTCCGTAACGCACTGTGGCACCCGCGGTTCGTCATGTACTACCGCACCTTCCGCCTCCAGGACGTCCGCACCCGCCTGACGGAAGTGGGCTTCGAGGTCTCCCTGACCCCGATCGAGTCCCTGGGCAGCCGAGACGACGGCAGCCCGCACTGCCGACTGGTGGTGGCCCGGAAGGCCCCCTAGCAGCTGCCCGACGGCCCGGGGGCGCCTTGTCGATCACCGGACCGCACCGCCCCAGAAGGCTGAGGGCATCTCGAAACCGATCCTCACCTCGACGTCGAGTACGACTCCCTTCCCCTGCGGCACATCGAAGCCGTACGCCGCGACGGCCTTCCGTCCGGACAGCAGACCACCAGTGAGCCCGCTTCCCAGGGCGGGCTCGACGTCGAAGATCCGCGAGGCCTCACGCCCGTCTCCGTCCCGGGCGGAGACCTGCACCAGCGCCAGTTCGAGCCGCTGGTCGGTTCCGTTACGCACGGTGACCTGCACGGTCACGGCCGTGTGCCCCGCCTGGTGCCCGACTGCCGCGGCGGACGGCGTGAACCTGACGGGCGCGGAGACCGTGACCTCGACCCCGTCCTCGTACCGATGCGTCGCGCCGAAGGCGAGCACTCCATCGGCGGGATCGGGGGCGCGGGTGGTCGGCGTGGTCGGGGTGGCCTCGTCGGGACCCCGGCCCGATGGAGTGGGGGTGGCGGTGGGGGTGGGTGTTGAGGCCGGTGGCGACGGTATCGGCGGCGTGGACGATTCCGTCTCGTCGCCCCGCCCGCCCTCCTCGAAAGCACCCGCCCCGGCGAGGATGCCGACGACGCCGACGACGCCGACGATCACGCCGACGAGGACTAAGAGGAGTGTCCGGCTCCCTGCCCGCCGAGGTGGCGGTCGGTCCGGCGGTGTCGGGTCCTTCAGCGGCCCGGAGGGCGGGCCGGCAGGCGGCTCGCCACTGCCTCGGGAGTTCCGTCCGGGGGTGCTTCCGTCCACCATGGGGTGCCTCCGCCGCTCGACCCGCGACGTGCGATCACACCAGCCCAGGGCGGGCGGAGACCCTCCGCATGGCGAGCCGGCGCGGCGGCTTCGGGTCAGGCCTTCTTGACCACGCTCGACTTGAGCTGCATCGCGCCGAAGCCGTCGATCCGGCAGTCGATGTCATGGCCGTCGACGCCGTCGACGAGACGGATGTTGCGCACCTTGGTGCCCGCCTTGATGCCGGAGGGGTTGCCCTTGACCTTGAGGGCCTTGACCACGGTCACCGTGTCGCCGTCGTTGAGCACGTTGCCGACGGCGTCCTTGATCACGCGCTCGCCCGCCGCTGGCGTACCGGCGCCGTCCGTCGCGCCTTCGGCGGCCGGGACCCACTCGTGGCCGCACTCCGGGCAGACCACCAGGTTGTTCATCTCGTACGTGTACTCGCTGGAGCACTGGGGACAGGGAGGAATATTCTCGATCACGCCCCCAGGATAGGTGCCGGCCCACATTTCCGTCGGAGCCGGTCGCCCGCCTGTGGACAACGAGAACGGCCGGCGCACCGTCGCCCGGTACCGGCCTCCCTCCCCTCCGGCAGCAGCAACTAATCTGAGGCCGGGGTCGAGGGAGCCGCTGCTGTTGCGACGCTCCGGCAGCCGACGGGGGGGGTGGCGAGTGACAGCGGAAGTCCGTGGGCCGGCATGGGCGCTCGACGGGTTGGGGGTGCGGTCGGGGCGGTACCCCTTGGCGGTGGAAGGCCCGGTCATGCGGGCGGTGGACCGGCTGGTCCCCGGCGTGTCGACGGTGACCCGGTACATCCGCTACCACTCGATGTACGCGGCGATCGCGGCGCACGCCCGACAGAACGCCTCGGATGCCGCCGCGTGCCGCCGACTGGTCCGCCGGAGCGAGGTCCTTCTGGCGGCGCTCCGGCAGCATCACGCGGACACCGACGCGACATGGTCCGCCCATGGGATCGACCGGGTACGGCGTTTCTGCGCAGAGGAGCTGGAACTCGCGCGAGCTGCCGACGAGGAGCAGCTGAACCAGTCCTACTCGCCCCGCCGTTGGGGCTTCTGGGACCAGTACGGCGGGCCCGCCACGGTACTCGGCACGGTGGCCGTCCGGGAGGGGGCGCTGAGGCCCGGACGGCACGCGTGCCCTCCGGGCGTCACCGAACTCTTCGCCCCGCTGCTGTCCCTCGCCTCGCGGGACGCCGTGTCCTTCGAGGCCCTGGAGACGGCGGGACAGGCGGCCCTCGGCATCCCCTGCCCGGCCGAACAGGAGTGGTTGACACGGGTGTTGACCGCCACCGGTACCGGAGGAGTTCACCTACCGGAGGAGTGGGCGCCCTCCGACCGCACCCGGCGCGCGACCCTCCGCATCCTCGCCCGAGCGATCGAACTCCATGGCCATGAGGGCGCCGGCTATCAGGAGACGCTGCGCACCGCCGTGGCCTTCGGCGAGGAGATGACCACGGACCCGGTCCTGGCGGCGATTCCCGAGACAGCGGGCTGGCGGGGAACACTACTGCGTCACTATTCCGTCGGTGCCTGGCGTCGGCTGTGGGCGGCGCTGGTCTCCGGCATCGGGTCCGAGGACGGCGAGGCCGACCGGTCGGCCGAGGAACTGCGCGACTGGCTCGCCCAGCAGGCCCCGGGCGGGTCCGTGCGGGGCCTGCTGGACGATCTGCCCCCGCTCAAGACCGCATCAGGCCGGTTGACGCCGGTCGAGCGGGACCTCCTGACGCAGGGCGGTGACGCCCCGATGACGAATGTCCGACTCCTGATCGTGGGTGCGCTGCGGTCCCGGGAAGGGCAGCTGACCGACGAGGTACGCGCCGTCTTCCTGGGCCGGCAGCGACGCTCGGCCGAGTTCCTCGACCCGACGTGGATCGACGGGCTCGTCAACGACTACATCGACCGGCCGGCGCGTGACCTGGCCGCCCGGCTGGTCGACGACATGCTGGCCCAGTCCCGCAGAGTGGCCCTCGCGAAACTGCGTACCGACCCGGCGACGGGCGGGCTGAAGATCTTCTCCCGACTGCATCTTCGCAACGAGCGCTACTTCAAGACGGGCGACGAAGGAGACTCCGACATCGGCACGCGCATTCCCCAATTGGCAACCCTTGCACAGCAGCTGGGGCTCTTCACCGTTCAGAACGGCTGTCACACCGTCACGGAGAGCGGCCGACGGATCCTGGAGACGGACCGATGAGCGCCGTACAGCACACCCGGTTCGCCTCTCCCGTCACGCTGTTGCGCGAATGGGCGGAACGCAGTGACGGGCAAGCCCTGCACGAAGCGCTCTTCATGGGCTTCACGGTCGATCTCTCCTTCCTGGAGAAGGTCGCCATACCCGTCGCACGCGGTCTGGGCGCGCGCACCGCGGTGATCGGCGACGCGGCCCAAGGGCTCCACGATCCGGTCGACGTCCGCATGGCCGGCCGCAGCTATCTGCACGGTCTCGCCACCTGTCGTGGCGCCTTCCACCCCAAGGCCGTGCTTCTGGTCGGAGAACACGCCTGCCGACTGGCAGTGGGCTCGGGGAACCCGACGCTGTCCGGTTGGGGTGCCAACGACGAACTGTGGACGGTCGTGGAGACCGAGGAGGACGGCTCCCACGCGCTCCTGGCCGACTTCGCCGACTGGTTGGACGAACTCCCCTCCGCCGTGAGCCTGGCCCCCTGGGCAGCAAGTCATCTCGCGGAACTGGCCGCTCTCCTGACCGAGCGGCATGTCAACGCCCCTGCCGGCCCGGAAGGCGGTCCCCGGCTGCTGCACAACCTCCACCAGAGCCTCCTGGAGCAACTGCCACGGCCACGCGGCCCCGTCGACGAACTGCACGCGTACGCCCCGTTCGTCGACGAGGCCGGCCACGCCCTGAGCAAGCTCGTCGACATCCTGGCCCCACGCCGTGTCACCCTCGGCATCCAGCCCCGCTGGTCGAGTTACGACGCCGGAACGATCAAGGCTGCCCTCAGCGGCACCTCCGCGCAGATCCGGCTGCTCGACGAGACGCGGATGCGCCACGGCAAGCTCGTCGAATGGCAGACCGACGGCCGGCGCTACGCGCTGACCGGAAGCGCCAACCTCACCCGCGCCGCACTGGGCACCAGCACGAAGGACGGCGGCAACTGCGAGCTCGCCGTGCTCGCCGCCGACACCCAGCCGCTACTCCCCGACGAAGGGCGCATCGCTCCGCTCGCGAGCCTGACGGGCCGCACCATCCGGCCTTTCACCTCCGACGGCCGGGCTCTCGTCCTGCTCGGGGCGAAATCGGACAGTGAGGGCCTGCACGTCTCCCTGGCCCGCAGCCGGACGGTACCCGTCGCGATCAGCACCTCTCCCGACGGTTCGCCGGGCTCGTGGACGGAGATCGGCTCCATCCCCCCAGGGGCGTCGTCCTGCTCCTTCCCGCAGCCCGAGGCCCCGGGCGCCGCGGTTCGCGCCGGCTGCGTCCAGCCGGACGGCAGCACCGTCGAATCGCCCGTCGTCTTCGTCTACAGCCCCGTGCACTGCGCACGCCGCCACGAAGCCGACAGCGGGCCACGCCTCCGGTACGACTACACGGCACAGTCGCTGTTCGCCGACGAACGTGCCGCACGCCGCTTCGAGACCGACCTGCTGCGCCTGCGCGAGCTCACCGCCGGAACGTCCGCGCCTCGGGTGAGCCCGGCGACCGGTACCGCGACCGGCTCGGTCACGTCGAGCGCGGTCGACCGCTGGGACGCCTACGTCGCGGACTGCCGCCGGATGATCGGGGCGCCGCTGACCGATCTGGCGTTCGGGGCATTGCAGGCGGGCCTGCCGCAGGCACCGTCGTCACGATGGGTCGTGTCGGCGGTCACCGGCAGCGGGGCCGTGGACGACGGCATGGCATACGAGGACGAGGAAGCTCTCACCGCGAGCGTGGCCGTCGCTCCCCACATTCCGCCCGAACAGCGGGGCCGCTGCCGCACGTGGATCCGACGCTGGGTGGGGGCACTCGCCGCCTCCGACGAATCGTCCGCGGCACCGGTATCGGCACCGGCACCGGCACCCGCACCCGTACCCGTAGGGCTGGTCGTGGCGAACTTGTACGTCCAGCTCCTGGCCGCGGGAGTCTGGGACGAGAACGACCAGAGCTGGCGCGACGGCCTCAGCCGCCTTCTGGAGACCCTCGGTTCCGCGGACGAACCGAGCGAGGGGGACCGGCAGGATCCGCCGGAGACCCGGCGTCGTCTGGACGCGGTGGCCGCCGTGATGACAGCGCTCCTCAGCCAGGGCGCCACCTTCACCGGAGGCGGTGAGCACGACGTGCCGGCCGCTCGCGCGTGGCAGAGCGCCAAGGGCATGATCGCGCGCGCCGAGCCGGCCCAGGCGGAGGATCTGATGATCCCGCCGGAGCAGGCTCTCGCCCGCGTCGCCTCCTGGAGCGAGGTGGAACGGCTCATCGCCCTGGCTCAGAAGGACGACCCCGGGGCGGAGGTGGTCGAGGAGCTCTCCGCGGCGGGCTGGGAGGCCTCGTACGAGGACGGGCTCTGGGAGATCACGGGCTCCTTCGGCAATCCGGTCCCCGTCGTGTCCCGAGCCGCCGAACGACTCGGGCGGCACCACCCGAACGGCGTGCTCGTCCGGGCCCGGAGCAGGAACCGCTGGGCCTTCGTCGCATGGGCTGCCCCCCACCTGGTCCTCCTCAACCCCCCGGCGCGGGTCTGGCGCACCTACGCGATACGACCCCCGGCCACACCGGAATCACGTTTCAGCGGTGGCGACCTCTCCGCCGTGCCCGGCCGCATCGGGACGACCCGGCTCCCGGCGGGCGCACCCGAGGCCTTGAGGAAGATCCTGGCCGACGTGGGCATGGCCTACCCGGAGTTGGTCGGGCGGTTGTTCGCAGAAGACTCGTGATGGATCCCCCGCAGGGACATCAAGCGGGTCCACTCGTCCGGGATCGTCATCAACTCGGCGAGCACGGCGGCGAGCGCGTCCACTCGGTGATCGTTTCGGACGTTCGACCGGAAACCCAAAGGCCCTGGAAACGACGAATGACCGGCGAGTCGTACGACTCGACCGGTCACTCGTGCATGCTTCGGAAACGATCTCGCGAACGTTCCTTCAGTGTCCGAGGGGGGACTTGAACCCCCACGCCCGATAAAGGGCACTAGCACCTCAAGCTAGCGCGTCTGCCATTCCGCCACCCGGACTAGGTGTCTGTCGTTTCGGGGTTTCCCCCGCGGCGACAGAGATAACTCTACCAGGGGTTTGAGGTGCCCTTCACCAGGGTTTTCCGTGGTCAGCGGGGTGGAGCAGCCGGAGCCACCATGATCAAGTCCGAATTGTCCGATGATGCGCACCGTGCGTTTCTTCATGCGCACGCACGGTGGCGACGCGGTCTCGGGCCCCTCCTCGAGAGGGGCCCGAGGGGTGGGTCAGCGGCCCTTCTCGCGCAGGGAGTGGAGGTGGGCACTGGACCTGCGGGCGAAGTCGAGCGAATCGACCGGGTTGTCGCGCTCGGCCTGCCAGTGGTGGGCGTGCCGGCCGTGGCGGGTGCGGTTGACCGCCGAGATGAAGCGCCGGTAGTCGATGTCTCCGTCCCCGACGTCGGTCATGCGGTAGCCGTACGGGACGGCGGAGTCGTCGCGGTCGCCGTCCTTGACGTGGAACAGCGGGTAGCGGTGGGGCTGCGCGAGGACGTAGTCGAGCGGGTCGAAGGGCGCGGGGGTGCCGTCCGGCCTCGTCGAGTAGCGGTACTGGCCCACGTACGCCCAGAAGACGTCCATCTCCAGGTGGACGAGGTCCGGGTCGGTCTCGGCGAGGAGGACGTCGTAGAGCCGCACGTCGGGGCGGTCGGTGGCGAAGGAGAACTCCTCCGAGTGGTTGTGCTGATAGAACTTCATGCCCCGCTTCCGTGCCTCCGCACCGAACCGGTTGAACTCCTCGGCACAGCGCTTCCAGCCGTCGACCGTGGCTCCGTAGCGCCAGGGCCCGGAGGCGGTACCTATGTGGGGCAGTCCGAGGGCCGCGGCGTCGTCGAGGACCCGGTCGAGGTTCTGGGCGAAGGTGTAGGCGCCGGGGTCGTCCGCGTAGTAGCCGACGTGGCTGCCGATGCCGCGCAGCCCGTGGTCGCGGGTGAGGCGCTTGAGTTCGGCGAGCGTGAGGGGGCCGCCGGTGCCCTGGGTGTAGCCGGCGTACTCGACCTCGTCGTAGCCGAACCTCCGGAGCTCGGCGAAGACGGCGGCGAAGCCGAGGGCCGCGATCTTGTCGCGGAGGGAGTACAGCTGGATGCCGAGACGGCCGGGCGGCAGGACCGGTCGGCCGTGGCCCGCGCCGCGGGAATCGGCGGTGGCCGATCCGGCCGACGTGGCCCCGGCCGCCGCGGCGGGGGTGGCGGCCGCGCCCAGCAGGGCGGCGGCGGTCGCGCCGGCGGCGACGCCGAGCATGTTGCGCCTGCTGAGCCGGCGGGAGAGCTCGGGGTCGGTGGCTTCCGTACGGCGAATGCGATTCATCTGTGGATAACTCCTCTGGTGTCGGTGCGGGCTGATTCACTGGAGGCAGTTCGGCGGTCGGCGATGTGCGCCTCAGGCGAATCCGGCCAGTCGGAGCAGCAGGGACTTCACATCGGTGGCCGCGACGCGGCCGCTCACAGCGCGGGGGGTGGAGCACAGAATGAGCGGACCTTCGTCCTCGCTCGTGGGGAGGCGGCCATGGCTGCCGCGAATAGGCGAGGGGTCGAGGGGGACGACCGCGAGCCGGTAGCGCATGCCGAGCTTCTTGCGGGCGATCTCCCTGGCCGCCTTGAGCCGTACGTACGGGTCGAGCGGGTCCATGAAGAGTTCGGCGGGGTCGTAGCCGGGCTTCCGGTGGATCTCGACGAGCCGGGCGAAGTCGGGCGCGCGGGCGTCGTCGAGCCAGTAGTAGTACGTGAACCAGGCGTCGGGCTCGGCGAGGGCGACGAGCTCCCCTGAGCGCGGGTGGTCGAGGCCGTGTTCCTTCTTCCCCTCGTCGTCGAGGAGGCTCTCGACGCCGGGAAGCTCCGTGAGTGCTTCCCGGACGGCCGGCAGGTCCTCGGGGCGGCGGACGTAGACGTGCGCGATCTGGTGGTCGGCGACGGCGAAGGCCCGGGAGGTCATGGGGTCCAGGTACTCCATGCCGTCCTGGGTGTGGACCTCCAGGAACCCGGCGCGGCGCAGGGCGCGGTTGATGTCGACGGGCCGGTCCACCCGGGTGATGCCGTACTCGGAGAGGGCGACGACCGTGCGCCCTTCGGCGCGGGCGTCGGCGAGGAGCGGGGCGAGGGCGGTGTCGAGGGCCGCGGCGGCCCGGAAGGAGCGCGGGTCGTCGGGGCCGTGGCGCTGAAGGTCGTAGTCGAGGTGCGGGAGGTAGCAGAGGGCGAGGTCGGGGCGGCGGGTGCGGAGGATGTGGCGGGTGGCGTCGATGATCCACCGGCTGGAGACGAGGTCGGCGCCCGGACCCCAGAAGTGGAAGAGGGGGAAGGTGCCCAGTTCCTCGGTGAGTTCGTCGTGGAGGGCCGGGGGCCGGGTGTAGCAGTCGGGTTCCTTGCGGCCGTCGGCGTAGTAGACGGGGCGGGGGGTGACGGTGATGTCGGTGTCGGCGCCCATCGCGTACCACCAGCAGATGTTGGCGACGGTGTAGCCGGGGTGGGCGCGGCGGGCCGCGTCCCAGAGGCGGTCTCCGGAGACGAGGCCGTTGTGCTGACGCCAGAGGAGGACGTCGCCTAGCTCGCGGAAGTACCAGCCGTTGCCGACGATGCCGTGTTCGGCGGGGAGGGTGCCGGTGAGGAAGGTGGTCTGGGCGCTGCAGGTGACGGCGGGCAGGACGGTGGAGAGCGGGGCCTGGGATCCCGCGCGGGCGAGGGCGGTGAGGTGGGGCATGTGGTGGAGGAGCCGCGGGGTGAGGCCGACGACGTCGAGCACCAGGAGAGGAGTGGGCGTGGCGGGTGGCGCTGTGTCGCTCATGACGGTTCCTTCAGGGACGGTTCCTTCACGGCAGTTCCTTGAGACCGAGGTCGGCCAGCAGGTCGCGGGCCAGGGTCAGTTCGGCGGCGATGCCCTCCGCGAGCCGGGCCCTGGTGCGGGGGCGCCGGTCGGGCGGCAGGGCCTGCCAGGTGTAGGTCTCGACCTCCAGGTGCCGGGTGAGCGGGCGGGATCCGCCGACGAGGAGGGCGAGGGTCTCCTGGAGGACGGGAAGCGTGGAGGTGAGAGGAGGCGCGGGCGGGGCATGGAGGGGGACGTGGAAGTGGGCGCGCCAGGGCGTCGCGTCGGGAAGGCCGGCGCCTGGGCCGGGGGCGTGACCGTCCTCGGGGGCGGCGAGGGCTTCGGGAAGGTCGTCGGTTCCCCGCAGGCCGGCAGCCGTCCTCGTACGGGTCTGGTGGAGGAAGCGGGGCTCGGCGAAGGCGCCGAGCGCGGCCCTGACCTCGGGGAGGTGCGGGTGCTCGGCATGGAGCGCGGCGGAGAGCTGCGCCTTGGGGACGGTGATGCCGGCGGTGGTGAGCGCGTCGAGGGCGGTGCGCGGATCTTCGAAGGAGGTCGCGAGGTGGCAGGTGTCGAGACAGACGCCGATGCGGTGGCGCGGCACGTCGGTGAGCGCGGTGACGGCGTCGGCGACCGTTTCGACGGTGCAGCCGGGTTCCGGTTCGAGGCCGATCCGGATGCTTCGTCCGGTGAGCTCCTCGAGTGCGTCGAGGCGTGCGGCGAGTGTGGTCAGGGCGGCGCGGGCGGTGGCGGCGGCCCGGGCGTCGAAGGGGGTGCGCCAGGCGAGGGGCAGGGTGGAGACGGAGCCCTCGCCGGCGTCCTCGGGGAGGAGCGCGGCGAGGAGGCGGGCGAGATCGGTGGTGTGAGCGAGGCGTTCGGGGCGGGTCCAGTCGGGCCGGTACACCCGGTGTTTGACCTCGTCGGCGCCGAACCCCTCGTAGGGGAAGCCGTTCAGGGTGACCACTTCGAGGCCGCGGCGGTCGAGTTCGGTGCGCAGGGCGCGGAGCGACGCGGGGTCGGTGGTCAGGGAGTGGGCGGCGTCGCGGGCGAGCCAGAGGCCGATGCCGATCCGGTCGCGGCCGAGGAGGCGGCGAACGGGCTCGCAGTGGTCGCGGAGCTGGGCGAGGACGCCGTCGAGGGTCTCCGCCGGGTGGACGTTCGTGCAGTACGCGAGGTGGACGGTGGATCCGTCGGGATGCCGGAAGCGCATGCGGGGTGCCTCATTCCCCGCCGCGGAGAAGGGAGTTGCCCTCGTGCAGGTCCTGCGGGGTGGGGAGGTCGAGCCGGAGGCGCCCGCTGAGTCCGTAGAAGGCGACGGGGTTGCGCCACAGGACCCGGTCGACGTCGTCGTCCGTGAATCCGGCGGCGAGCATGGCGTCCCCGACCGCGCGGGTCTTGAGGGGGTCGCTCCTCCCCCAGTCGGCTGCCGAGTTCACGAGGACGCGGGTGGTCCCGTGGTTCCTGAGGATCGTGACCATCCGGTCGACGTCCATCTTCGTGTCGGGGTAGACGGAGAAGCCGAGCCAGGCGCCGCTGTCGTCGGCCTCCTTGACGGTGGTCTCGTTGAGGTGGTCGAGGAGCACACGGTCGGGGGCGAGCGCGGATTCGCGGACGACGTCGATCGTGCGGCGCAGGCCGGTGAGCTTGTCCCGGTGGGGTGTGTGGACGAGGGCGGGCAGGCCGTGGTCGGCGGCCAGCTGGAGCTGGGCGGCGAGGGCGGTGTCCTCGGCCGGGGTCAGGGAGTCGTAGCCGATCTCGCCGACGGCGACGACGCCGTCCTTGGCGAGGTAGCGGGGCAGGGCGTCGAGGACGGGGGTGCAGCGGGGGTCGTTGGCCTCCTTGGGGTTGAGGGCGAGCGCGCAGTGGTGGGCGATGCCGTACTGGGCGGCGCGGAAGGGTTCCCAGCCGAGAAGCGAGTCGAAGTAGTCGAGGAAGGAGGCGGGCGAGGTCCGGGGCTGGCCGAGCCAGAAGGAGGGTTCGACGAGAGCGCGGATTCCGGCGTCGTACATCGCCTGGTAGTCGTCCGTGGTGCGCGAGGTCATGTGGATGTGGGGGTCGAAGACGCGCATCAGGACTCCTCGACGGGTGCGGTGGCGTTGGCGGTGAGGGCGAGGACGCGGGGCAGCTCGGCGGGGACGGGGCGGCTCGCGGCGGTGAGCTCGGCGACGTGGTCGGCGAGCATCCGGGCCAGCTCGGTGTCCCCGGCGGAACGCTCGGCGAGGCCGGCGACGGCGGTGACGGGGACGCCCGTGAAGAGGCACTTCAGCAGGGCGTGACGCCAGGCGTGGGGGGTGAGGTGGGTGGCGGCGTAGGGGCCGAGGGCTGCGGCGATGAGGGTGGTGTCGTGGGTGCGCAGGGCGTCCTCGACGAGGGGGACGGCCTCGGGGCCGGGGACGAGGGAGGGCAGCGCCAGGAGGACGGCGCGTCGCTCGGCGGCGGCGCCGTGGTGGTACAGGCGGGTGAGGGTGGCGGGGTCGGCGGCGGCCGTCCGGAGGAGGAGGGTGCGGGCGGAGTCCGCGTGAGTGGGACCGCAGTGGCGTCCGGCGGTGACGAAGTGCGACTCCCAGTCGGGGGTGCGGGCGGCGGCGTCGGTGAGGGCCGATTCCAGCCAGGTGCGGGCGGTGCCGGTCAGCATGCCGGGGCCTCCTGCCGCAGGAAGGAGAGGGAGGTGCGGGCGAGTTCGGGGCCGGCGTGGGAGTGCCGGGGCAGTTCGACGACGGTGAGTCCGGCATAGCCGGCGGCGGTGAGGTCGGCGAGAGCGGCGAGGACGGGTGGGAAGTCGATCTCTCCATCGCCGAACGGCAGGTGTTCGTGGACACCGCGGCGCATGTCCTCGATCTGGACGTGGTGCACCCAGGGGGCGGCGGCCCGTACGCAGTCGGCGGGAGGGAGGGGTTCGAGGCACTGGCAGTGGCCGATGTCGAGGGTGAGGCCCAGGACGGAGGGTGCGGGTGCTCCGAGGAGTCCGCGCAGGTGGTGGAAGTCGTCGAGGGTGGCGAGGAGGTGACCCGGTTCGGGTTCGACGGCGAGGGGGACGCGGGCGGCGTCCGCGGCTTCCAGGACGGGGCTGAGGGAGGAGGTGAGCCGCTTCCAGGCCTCGTCGGGCGCGGTGTCCGCGCGGACGGTACCGCTGAAGCAGTGCACGGCGTGCGCGCCGAGGTCGGCCGCGACCCTGACGGCCCGGAGCAGCAGCCGGGTGCGGGCGGCCCGGTCCTCGGGGTCCGGGTCGAGCAACGACGGGCCGTGCTTGCGGCGCGGGTCGAGGACGTAGCGGGCGCCGGTCTCGACGGTGACACCGAGTCCGAGGGAGGCCAGCCGACGGCCGACCCGGGCGGTGCGGGCGGCCAGGCCGGGCGCCAGCGGGTCGAGGTGCATGTGGTCGAGGGTCAGGCCCACGCCGTCGTAGCCGAGGTCGGCGAGGAGGCCGAGGGCCTCGTCGAGCCTCAGGTCGGTCAGGCC
Source organism: Streptomyces venezuelae (assembly GCF_008642375.1). NCBI lineage: Bacteria > Bacillati > Actinomycetota > Actinomycetes > Kitasatosporales > Streptomycetaceae > Streptomyces > Streptomyces venezuelae. The sequence continues at coordinate 1,593,610 of NZ_CP029194.1, forward strand.
GTTGGTGCCGTAGCCGAGCCTGAGGCCGGGTGCGGGGGCGGGTGCGGGGCCTGGCCCGGGGTGGGGGGCGGTGGTCATGTGGGGCTCACCTTCCGGGCGAGGGCGCGGGCGAGCGGGACGAGGCCGAGCAGCCCGAGCGCCGTGCCGGTGGCTCCGGCGCGGGCGGCCAGCGCCGCCTGGAGCGGGATCGTCGCCCGTATCCCGCCACCGACGGCCCGCTCGGTGAGCGCCGCGGAGGGGTTGAGGGCGGCGTGGAGGAGGAGCGTGGCGGGCGTGCGGGCGTAGGCCAGGGCGAGGAGGGGGCCGAGGCGGGGGCCGAGGCGGGGACGGCCGCTGGAGTGAGGGCGGCCGGGGTGGGTCCTGGGGTGGGTGCCGGGGATCGGGAAGGGGAGGGTGGGGCGGGGGCGGGGGGCGGGGGCCCGGGAGGTGGGGAGTGCGGGGTGCGGGCCGTCAGCGTGCCGGCGACCGTCAGGGTCACGGCGAGGGCCGCGAGGGGGGTGCGGGTCGAGCCGCCGTGTGTCTCGTGGCGGGAGACGGCGGTGACGGCGTAGGTGTGGGCGCCGAGGAGGGCGGCGGAGGGGAGTGAGCGGAAGGCGCGGCGCGGTGTGGGGGTGGTGGCCGTGGCGCCGAGGAGGAGGTCGAGGGCGCGGGCGGTCGCCATGGTGGCGGGGCCTGCCGGGGTGTGTTTGAGGCCGAGGTCGTAGGCCCAGACGGTGGTGGCGAGGGCGGTGGCGACCGCCAGGGCCGGGCGGCCGGCGCGGGAGGCGAGGCCGAGGCCGGTCGCCGTCATGGCGGCCGAGGCGGCGAGGGCGGCTGTGGGGGTGATGCGGCCGGAGGGCAGGGGGCGGTGCGGGCGTTCGGCGGCGTCCTCGTCGCGGTCGGCCCAGTCGTTGAGGGCCATGCCCGCCTCGTACAGGCAGAGGGATGCGCCGATCGCCCAGAGTGTGCCGCGTCCGGGGCGGGTTCCTGCGGTGGCCGCTCCTGCCAGGGCGTCGCCGGGGACGGAGGCCAGGGCCGAGACGCGGAGCAGTTCCGCCCAGGCGCGTGCGCGGCCGGTGATGACGGTGGTGCCGGTCGGGGTCATTGCCGGTCCCCGGGGGCCGGCTGTTCGGCGGGAGTCGGGGCTTCGGTGCGCGCCGGCTGTTCGGCGGGAGTCGGGGCTTCGGCGGGTGGTGGGGTGGTGGGGTCGGGTGGGGTGCGCAGGGTTCGGGCGAAGGCGATGAGGCGGGTGTACTGGGCCGCCAGGGAGGCGGGTGGGGCGCCTTCTGGGTCCTTGAAGTAGAAGGCGAGGTCGTCGAGGGGGCCGGTGACGCCCTTCTCGTGGGCGCGGGCGGTGAGGCGGGCGAGGTCCAGGACGAGGGGGGCGGCGAGGGCGGAGTCGCAGCCCTGCCAGAGGGTCTGGAGGATCATGCGGGTGCCGAGGAAGCCGTCGAAGGCGATGTGGTCCCAGGCGGTCTTCCACTCCCCCAGGGCGGGGACGTCGTCGATGTGGACCTGTCCTTCGACGGTGGCGCCGAGGGTGTCGGTGAGGACGCGTTCCTTGCCGGCGTTCTTGGCCGCGGCTGCTGCCGGATCGGCGAGGGCGGCTCCGTCGCCGCCGCCGAGGAGGTTGCTGCCGGACCAGGCGCGTACGGTCAGGGCGCGCTGGAGGAACATCGGGGCGAGGACGGCCCGGAGGAGTGTCTGTCCGGTTTTTCCGTCGCGGCCGGCGTGGGGCAGTCCGCCGGCCGCGAGCGGTGCGGCGAGAGCGGGATGGCGGATTCCGGTGGATGGCGTGAAGTTGACGTACGGGCAGCCGGCGCGGAGTGCTGCGGCGGCGTAGAGGGAGCTGGGTGGGAGCCCGACGCCCCCCGACGCCGGCTCCGTGGAGGCCACATTGACGACCACGACGCGGTCCAGGCCAATGCGTTCCCGGAAGTCCGTCAGGTCGGTGGTGAAGGCGGTGACGAGTTGTTCGTCGGTGCGGGTGTCGCCCGGGAGGGGGCCGCCGGGGCGGATTTCGCGGTCGGCGGCTTCGAGCTCGCGGCTGACGGCGTCGGCGAGTCCGTACGGGAGGACTCCGGCGGTGGTGAGCTGTTCGGCTCGTTTGGGGAGGGGGCAGTCGGTGGTGTCGTGTCCGCCGAAGACGAGTGTGGCGAGGGGTGGGAGGCCGGTGTCCGCGAGGTCGGGTGTCTCGGTGGCCATGCCGGTGGGTGGGTGGAGTCCTGCGACGAGGGCGGCGCAGCCGGCCACGGTGGTGGTGGCGACGGATCCTCTCGCGCCGATGAGCCAGATTCCCGTGCGGTGTCCGGTGGGCATGTCGACGGCCTCCCTGCTCGTCCTGCGGGGGTGAAAGCGGGGTGATCTGTGTGGGGGACGGTGGGCGGGGTGCGGTGGCGCCCGCCCACCGTCGTTCGGGGGGTGGTCAGGGGGTTGTCAGGAGGAGAGCTCCCTGATCTGGATGTTGCGGAAGGCTGCCTGGTCTCCGGCGCCGTGGTTCTGGAGGCCGATGTGGCCGGTGGTGAGGGAGCGGGCGGGGTCGGTGTTGGTGAAGTCGTTGATCTTGACGCCGTTGAGGAAGACCTGAAGGCGTTCGCCCTGGACGCGGATTTCGTAGGTGTTCCATTGGCCGGGTGGGCGGAGTACCTGGTCGCGGGCGGTGATGTTGGCTGTTTTGAAGCCGTAGACGGCTCCGGTGGTGCGGTCGGCGGTGTCGGTGGCGTCGATCTGGATCTCGTAGCCGTTGTTCACGGCGGACCAGGGGTCGTCGCTGGCGGGGAAGCCGACGAAGATGCCGGAGTTGTCGTCGCCGGTGAGTTTCCAGTCGAGGGTGAGGGAGTAGGAGCGGAACTCCTTGGCCTGGTACCAGAGGAGGCCCATGCCGCCGGTGGTGCGGAGTTCGCCGTCGGTGACGTCGAAGGCGCCGGGTCCGGCCTGCTTCCAGCCTTCGGTGGTTTCGCCGTTGAAGAGGCTGCGGCTTCCGGTCCGGGGTCGGCAGTCGGCCTTGATCTGGCCGGTGGCGTACTGGAGTCCGCCCAGGAGGTGCTGCCGGAAGGCGGGTTCGGTGTACGACTCCTTGGTGTGGCCGCCGCCGGTGTAGAAGGAGCGGCCGCCGCCGTAGGTCTGGCACCAGGCGATGGGGTGGTCGCCCTTCATGGTGCCGCCCTGGTAGGTGGTTTCGTCGAGGGTGGCGAGGATGCGGGCCTGGCCGCGGGGGTTGGTGCGGTAGTTGTACCACTCGTCGGTGCGCTGCCAGGGGCCGTCGAGGTGGGCGGTGGCGGGGTGGGTGTGGTCTTCGGTGCGGATGGTGGCGGGCTGGATCTGGGGGTGGGACTGGAAGTGGGCTCCGACGAGGCCGCCGTAGAAGGTCCAGTCGTATTCGGTGTCGGCTGCGGCGTGGATGCCGAGGTAGCCGCCGCCGTTGGAGATGTAGTTCTCGAAGGCGGTCTGCTGGTCGGTGTCGAGGACGTCGCCTGTGGTGGAGAGGAAGGCGACGGCGTCGTAGCGGGCGAGGTTGTTGGTGGTGAACTGGCGTGGTTCTTCGGTGGTGTCGATGGTGATGTTGTTGGCGGCGCCGAGTTCCTTGAGGGCGGTGATGCCGGTGGGGATGGAGTCGTGGCGGAAGCCGGCGGTCTTGGAGAAGACGAGGACGCGGCGGGTGGTGCGGTCGACGGGGGTGCTGGAGAGGGTGAAGTCGTCGAGGTCGTAGAGGGCGCCGGTGCCTCCCTTGAAGACGAGGTGGAGTGGGGTGGTCTTGCGGGGTACGGCGCGGAGGGGTACGTCGATGTTCTGGAAGGTCTCCCAGCTGCCGGTGACGGGGACGGGGGCGGAGCCGAGGAGGGGGCCGGTGGGTGAGCCGGTGCGGACTTCGAGGTAGCCGCCGGCTCCGCCGGAGGAGACGCGGGCGGTCAGTTTGGTGGCGCCGGTGAGGTTGTAGGGGGTGAAGGCGATCCAGTCGCCGTTGTCGATGTCGCCGACGGTGCGGCCGCCGTTGGCCTGGGTCTTGTCGTAGGTGCGGATGCCGTTCTGGCTGTCGAAGTGTTCGGCCTGGCGGTGGCGGGGCTGGAGTTTGGCCTGGTCGCGGCCGGTGAGGGCGGCTTGTCCGCCGCCGCCTGCGTCGGTGTACTCGGCGGTGAATACGGCGAAGATGTTGGCGTCGTCGTCGTGGCCGCCGTCGGCGGAGGTCTTGATGGTGCCGGTGCAGCCGTTGGCCGAGGTGACGGGGTGGCCGTGACTGTCGTGGCCGAGGACGTAGGTGACCTTGATCTTGGCGCAGTCGATGGGGCCGTTGGTGGTGTCTTCGGGGTCGGTGACGGTCACCTTGAAGGGGATTTCGTCGCCGAAGGCGAAGAGGGCTCCTTCTGCGGGGAGTTGGAGGTCGACCTTGGGTGCGGTGTTGCCGACGACGATGTGGGCGGAGGCGGATCCGGTGCGGCCGGTGGTGTCGTGGGCTGTGACGGTGGCGGTGTAGGTGCCGTTCTTGCGGTAGGTGTGGGTGGGGTTGGCTGTGGTTGCGGTGGTGCCGTCGCCGAAGTCCCAGGTGTAGGTGAGGGGGTCGCCGTCGGCGTCGGTGGTTCCGGCGGAGGAGAAGGCGACCTTGAGGGGTGCTGTGCCCGAGGTCTTGTTGGCGGTCGCTTCGGCGACGGGTGAGCGGCCTCCGGTGGCGTTCTCGATGCGGTAGAGGCCGGAGTTGTCGTCGCCGCCGAACCAGGCTGTGCCGTAGTCGAGGACATAGAGGGCTCCGTCGGGTCCGAAGGCCATGTCCATGATCTGGGTGCCGGTCCAGGGCACGGGGTTGATGGACTGGACGGTGCCGTCGGTGTTCTGGTCGATGCGTTTGATCCAGCGGCGGCCGAACTCGCCTGCGAAGAAGTCTCCGTCGTAGGTCTCGGGGAATTTCACCGGGGAGGTGTTGGCGGGGTCGTAGTGGTAGACGGGGCCGCCCATGGGTGATTCGGAGCCGGTGCCGAACTCGGGTACGGAGCCGCCGTTGTAGGGGATCCAGGCGGGTTCGGCGGGGGGCAGGTCGACGAGGCCGGTGTTGTGCGGGGAGTCGTTCTTGAGGGCGGCGCAGTCGTAGGTGGCGCCGGAGGTGCCGGTGGCGAAGTCGTAGTCGACGTACGGTTCGTTGTCGCCGGTGCAGAAGGGCCAGCCGAAGTTGCCGGGCTTGGTGACGCGGGCGAACTCGACTTGTCCGGCGGGGCCTCGGGCGGGGTCGGCGGCGCCGGCGTCGGGGCCGTAGTCGCCGACGTAGAGGATGCCGGTGGTCTTGTCGACGCTGAAGCGGAAGGGGTTGCGGAAGCCCATGGCGTAGATCTCGGGCCTGGTCTTCTCGGTGCCTGGGGCGAAGAGGTTTCCGGCGGGGACGGTGTAGGTGCCGTCGTCGGCGACCTTGATGCGGAGGATCTTGCCGCGGAGGTCGTTGGTGTTGCCGGAGGTGCGGCGGGCGTCGAACGCGGGGTTGCGGCGGGGGCGTTCGTCGATGGGGGTGAAGCCGTCGGAGGCGAAGGGGTTGGAGTCGTCGCCGGTCGACAGGTAGAGGTTGCCCTGGGCGTCGAAGTCGATGTCGCCGCCGACGTGGCAGCAGATGCCGCGGGTGGCGGGGATGTCGATGACCTTCTTCTCGCTGGTGTTGTCGAGGGTGAGGTCGGGTTTCAGGGTGAAGCGGGAGAGGCGGTTGACGCCGTCGTACGGGGCGAGTTCGGCGGGTGTGCCGTCGTTGGGGGCGTCGCCGGTGGGGGTGGTGAGGGGCGGGGCGTAGTAGAGGTAGATGGCGCGGTTGGTGGCGAAGTCCGGGTCGAGGCCGATGCCTTGGAGGCCTTCTTCGTCGTGGGAGTAGACGGGGACGGTGCCGATGACGGTGGTGTTGCCGGCGGCGTCGGTGCGGCGGAGTTCGCCGTTGCGGGAGGTGTGGAGGACGCTGCGGTCGGGGAGTACGGCGAGGGACATGGGTTCGCCGACTTCGGGGGCGCCTTTGGCGAGGGTGACCTGCTGGAATTCCTCGGCGGCGGTGGAGGAACTGGCGGCGGGGGTGGAGGCCGGTGCCGTCGGTGTACGGGGGTCGGTGTCGGCGGCGTGGCCGGTGGGGGCGCCGAGGGTGAGGCCGGCGAGGGCGAGGAGGCCGCTGGTGAGCAGGGCCAGGGGTTTGGTGGTGCGCGTCTTTCCGGCGAGCGGGGTCCTGGTGCGGGGGCGTTGTCGGTGCACGAGTGTCCTCCGGGAGGGGGCCGGTCGTACGGGGTGGAGTGGGGTGACGTGGAGTGGGGTGACGTGGTGAGGGGGGTGCTGTTCGGTTCGGTCAGTCGCCGCTGCCGAAGGCCGCGTCGAAGGAGGCGGCCGGCGGGTCGAAGTCGTACCGCTTGAGGTGGGTGAGTGCTTCGGGGGCGCCGGTGAGGCGGTCCATGCCGGCGTCCTCCCATTCGACCGAGACGGGTCCGGCGTAGCCGATCGACCGGAGCATGCGGAAGACGTCCTCCCAGGGCACGTCGCCGTGTCCTGCGGAGACGAAGTCCCAGCCGCGCCGGGGGTCGCCCCAGGGGAGGTGGGAGCCGAGGCGTCCGTTGCGGCCGTCGAGTCGTTTGCGGGCTTCCTTGCAGTCGACGTGGTAGATCCGGTCGCGGAAGTCCCAGAGGAAGCCGACGGGGTCGAGGTCCTGCCACACGAAGTGGCTGGGGTCGAAGTTGAGGCCGAAGGCGGGGCGTCGGTCGACGGCTTCGAGGGCTCGTTGGGTGGTCCAGTAGTCGTAGGCGATCTCGCTGGGGTGGACTTCGTGGGCGAAGCGCACGCCTTCGGCGTCGAAGACGTCGAGTATGGGGTTCCAGCGCTCGGCGAAGTCCTCGTAGCCGCGGTCGATCATGTGCGGGGGTACGGGTGGGAACATCGCCACGAGGTGCCAGATGGAGGAGCCGGTGAAGCCGATGACGGTGTCGACGCCGAGGGCGGCGGCGGCTCGTGCGGTGTCGGCGAGTTCGCGTGCCGCGCGCTGTCGTACGCCTTCGGCTTCGCCGTCGCCCCAGATGCGGGCGGGGACGATCGCCTGGTGGCGTTCGTCGATCGGGTGGTCGCAGACGGCCTGTCCCACCAGGTGGTTGGAGATGGCCCAGCACTTCAGTCCGTATGTGTCGAGCAGTTCGCGTCTGCCTTTGACGTAGGCGGGGTCGGCGAGGGCTTTGTCGACTTCGAAGTGGTCGCCCCAGCAGGCCAGTTCGAGGCCGTCGTAGCCGAAGTCGCGGGCGAGCCGGCAGACCTCTTCCAGGGGCAGGTCGGCCCATTGGCCGGTGAAGAGGGTGAAGGGTCGGGGCACGGTCGGGTACCTCCTAGCGCGGTGCGGGGGTGGGCGGGGGTGTGGGTACGGGGGTGTAGACGGCGTTGTTCCGTGCGCTGTCCTCGACGGCGGCCAGGACGCGCTGGACCTGGAGGCCGTCGGCGAAGGAGGGTGCGGGGGCGGTGCCGTCGGCGATGGCGAGGACCAGGTCGCGGGCCTGGTGGGCGAAGGTGTGCTCGTAGCCGAGTCCGTGTCCGGGTGGCCACCAGCCCTCCAGGTACGGGTGGTCGGGTTCGGTCACGAGGATGCGGCGGAAGCCGGCGGTGGCGGCGGGCTCGGTGTGGTCGTGGAAGGAGAGTTCGTTGAGCCGCTCGAGGTCGAAGGCGAGGGAGCCGTTCTCGCCGTTGAGTTCCAGGCGGAGTGCGTTCTTGCGGCCGGCGGCCATGCGGGTGGCTTCGAAGGAGGCGAGTGCCCCGGAGGCGAGGCGGCCGGTGAAGAGGGCGGCGTCGTCGACGGTGACGGGGCCGTACGTCTCCGAGCCTGCTCCCCCGGCGAGGCCGCCGGCTGCGGCGCCCGCGAGGAGGGGCCGTTTGCGGACGAAGGTCTCGGTGAGCGCCGAGACTCCGACGAGTGGTTCTCCCGCGAGGTACTGGGCGAGGTCGACGGCGTGGGCGCCGAGGTCGCCGAGGGCGCCGGAGCCGGCGTGTTCGCGTTCCAGGCGCCAGGACAGGGGGAAGGCGCGGTCGACGAGCCAGTCCTGGAGGTAGGTGACGCGGATGTGCCGGAGTTCGCCGAGGCGTCCTTCGGCGATGAGTGTGTGTGCGTACGAGAGTGCGGGGACGCGGCGGTAGTTGAAGCCGACCATGGCGATCTGGCCGCGGGTGGCGGCGGTTTCGGCGGCTGCTGCCATCGCTTCGGCCTCGGCGACGGAGTTGGCGAGGGGTTTTTCGCAGAGGACGTGTTTGCCGGCTTCGAGGGCGGCGACGGCGATCTCCGCATGGCTGTCGCCCGGGGTGCAGATGTCGACGAGCTGGACGTCGTCGCGGGCGATCAGGGCGCGCCAGTCGGTTTCGGCGGCGGCCCAGCCGTGGCGGCGGGCGGCGGCCCTGACGGCGTCGGGGTCGCGTCCGGCGACGGCGGCGAGGACGGGGCGCAGGGGCAGGTCGAAGGCGCGTCCGGCGGTGCGCCAGCCCTGTGAGTGGGCGGCGCCCATGAAGGCGTAGCCGACCATGCCGATGCCGAGGGCGGGTGGTGCGGTGCCGCTCTCCGTCGTGTCCATGCGGTTCCTCCGTTTCGTGGTGCGGCGGTGTGCCGCTCCCGCGGGGTGGGCTCGGGGTGTCCGGCGGGTCGGGCCGGTCAGCTGAAGCCGGTGGGCAGGTATTCGTCGACGTTGTCCTTGGTGACGACGGCCGAGTAGAGGGTGATGGAGGCGGGGATCTCGAGTTCGGCCATGCCGCCGATGCCCTTCTTCTGGGCGAGGGCGCGGGCGAGGTCGATGGCGGAGGCGGCCATGGTGGGCGGGTAGAGGACGGTGGCCTTGAGGACGCCGTCGTCGGCTTTGATGGCGTCCATGGCGGACTTGGCTCCGGCGCCGCCGACCATGAGGAAGTCCTTGCGGCCGGCCTGGGCGATGGCGCGGAGCGCGCCGACGCCCTGGTCGTCGTCGTGGTTCCAGAGGGCGTCGAACTTCGGTTGCGCCTGGAGGAGTTGGGCCATCTTGGCTTGGCCGGACTCGACGGTGAAGTCGGCGGCCTGGCGGGCGACCTTGCGGATGTTGGGGTAGTTCTTGAGGGCGTCGTCGAAGCCTTGGGTGCGTTGTCTGGTGAGTTCCAGGCTGTCCATGCCGGCGAGTTCGATCACGGTGGCGTTCGGCTTGTCCTTGAGCTGTTCGCCGATGAACCGGCCGGCGTTGAGGCCCATGCCGTAGTTGTCGCCGCCGATCCAGCAGCGGTAGGCCTGCGGGGAGGCGAAGACGCGGTCGAGGTTGACGACGGGGATGCCGGCGTTCATGGCCTGGAGGCCGACCTGGGTGAGGGCCTTGCCGTCGGCGGGGAGGATGACGAGGACGTCGACCTTCTTGTTGATGAGGGTCTGGACCTGGCCGATCTGGGCGGCGGTCTCGTTGGAGCCTTCGGTGATCTCGAGGGTGACGTCGGCGTACTTCTTGGCGCGCTGCTGGGCGTTGTCGTTGATGGCGTTGAGCCAGCCATGGTCGGCCTGGGGGCCGGCGAAGCCGATGGTGACGGGGGTGCCGGGCTTGTCGTCGGTGCCGGGGGCGGGGGCGGAGCCTGCGGCGGGGGTCTGGTTCTTGGGTTCGTTGCTCGTGCAGGCGGTGAGGAGGGCTCCGGCGGAGACGGCCGCTCCGCCGAGGAGGAGGTGTCTGCGGCTGGTTTCGGGCATGGCGGTGGATCCCTTCTGGAGGGCGGGTTGCGCGAGGGGGATGGAGTGAGTGCGCGTGGGGAGGTGGGGGGCCGGGCGGGGAGGTGGAGTGCGGGGGGCGAGGTGGAAGTGGGTGCCGGGTGGGGGTCAGGTGTCGCTGTCGCGGGCCGAGCGGCGTTGGACGAGGACGGCGGCGACGATGATGGCGCCCTTGGCGATCTGCTGGACGTCGCTCTGCAGGTTGTTCAGGGCGAAGATGTTGGTGATGGTGGTGAAGACGAGGACGCCGAGGACGGAGCCGACGATGGTGCCGCGGCCGCCGCTGAGGAGGGTGCCGCCGATGATGGCGGCGGCGATGGCGTCGAGCTCGTACAGGTTGCCGTTGGTGTTCTGGCCGGAGCCTGCGAGAACGATCAGCAGGAACGCGGCGATGCCGCAGCACAGTCCGGAGAGCACGTAGAGGAGGAGGCGCTGGCGGCGGACGTCGATGCCGGCGAGGCGGGCGGCCTCCGGGTTGCCGCCGACGGCGACGGTGCGGCGGCCGAAGGTGGTGCGGTTGAGGAGCAGCCAGCCGGCGGCGGTGACGGCGGCGAAGACGAGGACGAGCGGCGGGATGCCGAGGACGTAGGCGTCGGGGACGCCGAGGTCGAGGACGGCGTCGACGGTGACGATCTGGGTGCGGCCGTCGGTGATCTGGAGGGCGAGGCCGCGGGCCGAGGCGAGCATGGCCAGGGTGGCGATGAAGGGGACCATTCCGCCGTACGCGATGAGGACGCCGTTCACGAGTCCGCAGCCGACTCCGACGGCGACGGCCGTGAAGAGGATGCCGGCGAAGCCGAACTCCTGGGTGGCGAGGGTGGTGGCCCAGACGGAGGCGAGGGCGACGATCGCGCCGACGGACAGGTCGATGCCGCCGCTCGTGATGACGAAGGTCATGCCGACGGTGACGACGCCGATGACGGAGGCCTGGGTCAGGACGAGTTGGAGGTTGGAGGTGGCGAGGAACTCGGCGGGCCGGGTGAGGCCGCCGACGGTCACCAGGACGGCGAGGACGCCGAGCAGGGACAGGTTGCGGACGTCGGCCCTGATGCCGAGTGCCCGCCAACGGCTGTCCTCGGCCGGGGCCTTGGCCGGGGTGGTGAGGGTCATGCGGTCGGGCTCCCTTCCATCACGAGGTCGAGTACGCGGTGTTCGTCGAGGTCGCAGGCGGGTGCCGTGTGGACGACGCGGCCTTCGCGGAGGACCAGGACGCGGTCGGCGAGGCCGAGGACCTCGGGGACCTCGCTGGAGACGAGGAGGACGGCGAGGCCTTCGTCGGCGAGGCGGCGGATGACGGCGTAGAGCTCGGCGCGGGCGCCGACGTCGACACCGCGGGTGGGTTCGTCGAGGAGGAGGACGCGGCAGCCTCGGAGCAGCCAGCGGGCGAGGACGGCTTTCTGCTGGTTGCCGCCGGAGAGGGTGCGGACGGGGGCCGCGGGCCGGTCGGGGCGGAGGGAGAGGGTGCGGGTGGCGGCGCGGGCGGCGTGGCGTTCCGCGGCGCGGTCGAGCCAGCCTGCGCGGGAGAAGCGGGCGAGGGTGGAGACGGAGACGTTGCTGGTGACGGATTCGAGGAGGAGCAGGCCTTGGGCCTTGCGTTCCTCGGGTGCGAGGCCGAGTCCGGCGCGGACGGCGGCGGGGACGCTGCCGGGCCGCAGGGGCCGGCCGTCGACGAGGACGCGTCCCGCTGTGGGTCGCCGTGCTCCGTAGACGGTCTCCAGGATCTCGGAGCGGCCTGAGCCGACGAGGCCGGCGAGGCCGACGATCTCCCCGGGGCGGAGTTCCAGGTCGATGGCCTCGAACTCGCCGTGTCTGGTGAGGCCTTGGACCTGGAGGACAGGTGGGGTGGTGGGTGGGTGCGCGGGTCGGTCGGGGAAGACGTACGGGAGGTCCCTGCCGGTCATGAGGGCGACGACGTCGCGGGTGGGGGTGGTGGCGGGCAGTCCGCGGGCGACGGCCCGGCCGTCCTTGAGGACGGTGACGCGGTCGCCGATGCGGCGGATCTCCTCCAGGCGGTGGGAGATGTAGACGACGGCGACGCCGGCGGCGGTGAGGTCGGCGACGATGCGGAAGAGGTTGGCGACCTCGTCGGGGTCGAGGGCGGCGGAGGGTTCGTCCATGACGATGAGGCGGACGTCGTGGGAGAGGGCGCGGGCCATCGAGACGATCTGCCTTTGGGCGGCGGAGAGTTCGCGGACGTGGCGGGCCGGGTCGATCTCGGGGTGGCCGAGGCGGGTGAGGAGGGCGGTGGTGGCGGTGCGTGCGGTGCGGCTCTTGACGAAGCCGGCGGTGGCGGGTTCGTGGCCGAGGTGGATGTTCTCGGCGACGGTGAGGCCTTCGACGAGGTCGAGTTCCTGGTAGATGGTGGCGATGCCGAGGCGGACGGCGGCGCTGGGGGTGCGGAGCCGGACGGGTTCGCCGTTCCAGGTGATGCGGCCGGCGTCGGGCTGGTGGGCGCCGGCGAGGACCTTGATGAGGGTGGATTTGCCGGCGCCGTTCTGGCCGAGGAGGCAGTGGACCTCGCCGGGGGTGACTTCCAGGTCGACGCCGTCGAGGGCGCGGACGCCGGGGAAGGACTTGGTGATGCCGGACATGGTGAGCAGGGGTGGTTGTTGTGGGGGCGCCGTGTGTTGTTGGGGCGCGGTGTGTTCTTGGGGCATGGCGGAGGTCCCCTCGGCGGGTGCGGGTGGCGCCTGGGCGAGTGGGGGCTGAGGTGGGTGGGGGCTGCGGTGCGTGGGGGCTGCGGTGCGTGGGGGCTGAGGTGGGTGGGCGGGTGCGGCTCGGTGGGTGGTTTGTGCCCGCCCTCCCCCAGAGCTTCGCCTGGGAGGTACCCCCAGCCCTTGCGGAACGTATGCCTACACACCACCCAGCGACTGCGCCGGCGAGCTACGGCTGCCGGTTACGGCGGGAGAGTGGTGGTCGCTCTACGCCGGGGAGAAGAGGTGGTCGCTGATGAGGCGGGCCGCGCCGGTCACTCCGGCGGTCTGGCCGAGCTCTCCGAGGACGATGGGGAGGTTGTTGGTGGCCAGGGGCAGGGACTGCCGGTAGACCTGGGTGCGGACACTGGCGAGGAGGTTGTGACCGAGGCCGGTGACGCCGCCGCCGATCACCACCAGACCGGGGTTGAAGAAGCTGACGAGTCCGGCGATGACCTGCCCGACCCGGTTGCCGCCCTCGCGGATGAGGGCGAGTGAGGCGGCGTCGCCGGCGGCGGCGGCCGCGGCGACGTCGACCGCGGTGAGCCGGCCGGCCGCCGTGAGGCGGGCCGCGAGCTCCTCCGACCTGCCGCCGCGCGCCGCGTCCTCGGCGTCGCGGGCCAGGGCGGCGCCGCTGAAGTGGGCTTCCAGGCAGCCCGTGTTGCCGCAGGCGCAGGGGCGGCCGTCGGGGTCGACCTGGATGTGGCCGATGTCGCCGGCGCTGCCCGTCGTACCGCGGTAGACCTCGCCGCCGACGACGATGCCGCAGCCGATGCCGGTGCCGATCTTGATGCAGAGGAAGTCGCCGACGGAGCGGGCGACGCCCGCGTGCTGTTCCCCCATGGCCATGAGGTTCACGTCGTTGTCGACCATGACGGGGCAGCCGAGTTCCTGGCTGAGGGCCTCCCTGACGGGGAAGCCGTCCCAGCCGGGCATGATCGGCGGGGCGACCGGGATGCCTTCGGGGAAGCGGACGGGTCCGGGGACGCCGATCCCGGCGCCGTCGAAGCCTTCGGCGAGGCCCGTGTCGCGGAGCTTCGCCGCCATCGACAGGGCCTGTTCGAAGACGGCGACGGGTCCGTCGCGGACGTCCATGGGGTGGTTGAGGTGTCCGAGCACCTCCAACTCGGCGTTGGTGACGGCGACATCGACGGAGGTGGCGCCGATGTCGATGCCGAGGAAGCGGAGTTCGGGTGCGAGGCGGATGTTGTGGGAGCGGCGGCCGCCCCGGGAGGCGGCGAGGCCGTCGGCGACGACGAGTCCGGTCTCCAGGAGGCGGTCGACCTCGACGGCGAGCTTGGATCGGGAGAGGTCGATCTGATCGCCCAGCTGGGCGCGGGAGTTGGGGCCTCCGTCGCGCAGCAGGCGGAGGAGTCGTGCCTGGTGCTTGTTGGCGGGTCGTGCCGTCATGCGTCTCACGCGCCCCTCCCTCTCGTCGCACGCTCTCCTTCGGGCTTTCGGCAGGAACGTAGCAGTGGGGTTCCGGGGTGGGAAGAAGTTGCGCAGGATTCCGGGCAGACTTTTTCCAGAGCGAGGACAAAGGGAGGGTGTGGCGGGAGGAAGGGGGTGTGGGGTTGTGGCTTCGGTGGTCAGTGGACCTCGACGAGGCGGGCCGAGACCACCACGTTGCCCTCGTAGCCGTTCTCCTGGGTGAAGGTGCCGCCGCAGGTGATGAGCCGCAGCTCGGGTAGACCGGAGTCGCCGTAGACCCGTTCGGCGGGGAAGCCTTCCTTGGGGACGACCTCGACCCCGTACACGGCGAAGACCGCGGTCCGGCCGTCGCGGCGGACGATCTCCACGCGGTGGCCCTTGCCGAGGGCGCCGAGGTCGTAGAAGACGGCCCGGCCGCTGGGGGTGTCGACATGGCCGACGACGACGGCTGTGCCGCGTTCGCCGGGGGTGACCGCGCCGGTGAACCAGCCGGTGAGGTGGTCGTCCTCGGGTGGTGGGGCCTCGATCCAGCCGTCCGCGTCGAGGCCGACCTCCGTGACGGGCGCGTCGACCCGGACGGCCGGGACGCGGACCCGGACGGGCGGGGAGGCCGGCAGCGGATCGGGTACGGAGTCGGGGGCGGCGGGTCCCGTGCCGGCGGCCAGGGTCCCGTCGGGGGCGGCGACGGCGAGGGGCTGCGGGGGGCCTTCGGCGCGGAGCTCCTCCGCGCCGCCGCGCACGAGGTGCACGCCGATCAGGAGGACGACGGCTATGACGCCCCAGGCGCCACGCGTCCCCGTTCGGTTCGACCCCTGCACCGCCGTACTTCTCCGTTTCCGCGTGAGGTGTTGGCGCCCCTCCGCCCCGGCCCTCGTCACGCCGGGGTGGAGGGGCAGTCTCGGGCCCCTGGCGGCGGCTGCCGTCAGAGGCTGCCGCCGGCGCCGCGGCGGCGGGTCAGGACGACGGCGGCGCCGAGCGCTCCGGCGATCAGCACGACACCCGTGACGAGTTCGGTGGCGCCGAGTCCTTCGTCGGCGGCACCGGCCTCGGAGCCGTACCCGGCCTTCACGCCCTTGTGGGCGCCGGGGGACGTGTCGGGTCCCTTGACGTTCCCCGTGTCGTGGGCCGGGCCGCCGGACGCGGCGATGGTGAGGCTCGCGGTGCCGCGCTCGCCCTTGCAGTCGAAGGTGATGTCGTAGCGGGCGCCGGCCTTGGCGTCGAAGTCGATCGTGGCGGTGCCCGAGCGGCCCTCGCTGAGGGTCACCGTGTCGAAGACGCCGGAGGTGACGGTCACGGACGGCACTTCGCAGCCGTCGGAGGTGAGGGTGACGGTGCCGCCGGGGGCGACCGTCGCGGGCGTCACGGAGAACCCGAACGATGTGATGTTCGGTTCGTTCTCCTCCGCCAGGGCCGTCGGCGCCGCCGCGAGCCCCAGGGCCGCGGCGCAGAGCAGGGCGGCGGACGCGGTACGTATCGCGCGCATGACGGTCCTCCCGATCACGCGAGGGTGCTGGGGCGGAGCGATTCCGCGCCCGGGTGCTGCACGACCCTCATCGCGATCGAAGCTAGGTGCGCCCCCGGCGCGCCGCCACCGGGCTCCGCCGAACGGGGCACGACCGTCCGCGCGGGGGCAGGGGTCCCGGGTACGGCCCCGGCTCGACGCCGGCACGGCCCCGGCCGGTCCACCGCTCGGCCCCGGCACGGGCCCCAGGCAGGGGCCGGGGCCGCGCGTTCCGCCTTACGGGACCCGGATGACCTGTCCCGCGTACGACAGGTTGCCGCCGAAGCCGAAGAGCAGCACCGGGGCGCCGGAGGGCAGTTCGCCGCGCTCGACGAGCTTGGCCAGGGCCAGCGGGATCGAGGCGGCGGAGGTGTTGCCGGAGTCGACGACGTCGCGGGCGACGATCGCGTTGACGGCGCCGATCTTCGCCGCGAGCGGTTCGATGATCCGCAGGTTGGCCTGGTGCAGGACCACGCCCGCGAGCTCCTCGGGGGCGATGCCGGAACGCTCGCAGGTCTTCCGGGCGAGTGCGGGGAGCTGCTGGGTGGCCCAGCGGTAGACGGACTGGCCCTCCTGGGCGAAGACCGGCGGGGTGCCCTCGATCCGGACGGCGTTGCCCATCTCGGGGACGGATCCCCACAGGACGGGGCCGATGCCGGGCGTGTCCCGGGCCTCGGCGTCGTCCACGGCCTCGACGATCGCGGCGCCCGCGCCGTCGCCGACGAGGACGCAGGTGGTGCGGTCCGTCCAGTCGCACACCTCGGTCATCTTGTCGGCGCCGATGACCAGGACGCGTCGGGCGCCCCCGGCCCGTACGGCGTGGTCGGCGGTGGCCAGGGCGTGGGTGAAGCCCGCGCAGACCACGTTCAGGTCCATGGTCGCGGGCGACGACTTCATGCCGAGGCGGGCGGCGACGCGGGCCGCCGTGTTGGGCGAGCGGTCGATCGCGGTGGAGGTGGCGACGAGGACGAGGTCGATGTCGTCCGGGGCGAGCCCGGCGGCGGCCAGGGCCTTGCCTGCGGCGTGGGCGGCGAGCTCGTCGACGGGCTCGTCGGGTCCGGCGACGTGCCGGGTGCGGATGCCGACCCGGCTGGTGATCCACGCGTCGTCGGTGTCGACCAGTTCCGCGAGGTCGTGGTTGGTGAGCACCTTCGCGGGCTGGTAGTGCCCAAGCGCGGCGATGCGAGTGCCCGTCATACCGGGACCCCCTCGGTGGTTCGTTCGTCCGGCAGGATCCCCCAGTCTTGCCAGCGACTGATGGGTAACAGGTGACGTAAACCACCAACATTCACCCGTACCGCTTGGCCGACCATGACAAGGGCCGAGGTGGGGCAGGGGCCCCCGGTGACGGAGAATGGCCCCGCCAGGGCCGTTTTCGTCGCGTTTTCGCGGCCGCACGGCCTTCCACGCGAGAGAATCGAGTGCGATCACGATGGGACGGGTCACCGAGCGGCGGCGTGTCATGCGGATCCGCGACGGGGCGGTGAACACGCGGCCCGACACCCTGGTGGCCGAGGAGCCGCTGGAGATCCGGCTGAACGGCCGGCCGATCGCCATCACCATGCGCACCCCTGGGGACGACTTCGCGCTGGCGGCGGGCTTCCTCGTGAGCGAGGGTGTCCTCGCGGCGGCCTCGGACGTCCGGAACATCGTGTACTGCGCCGGTGCGACGGACGACGGCCGGAACACGTACAACGTGGTGGACGTGCAGCTGGCGCCGGGCGTGGCCGTCCCGGACATCTCGCTGGAGCGGAACGTCTACACGACGTCCTCGTGCGGGCTGTGCGGGAAGGCCAGCCTGGACGCGGTGCGCACGACGGCGCGCTTCCCGATCGCCGACTCGCCTCCCGTACGGCTCGCGCCGGCGCTGCTGTCCGTGCTGCCGGAGCGGTTGCGGGCGGCGCAGCGGGTCTTCGACTCGACGGGCGGGCTGCACGCGGCGGCGCTGTTCACGGAGGACGGTGAGCTGCTCGACGTGCGGGAGGACGTGGGCCGGCACAACGCCGTGGACAAGCTGGTGGGGCGGGCGCTGCGGGAGGGGCTGCTGCCGTTGGAGCGGGCGGTGCTGCTGGTGTCGGGGCGGGCGTCGTTCGAGCTGGCGCAGAAGGCGGTGATGGCGGGGATCCCGGTGCTCGCGGCGGTGTCGGCGCCGTCCTCGCTCGCGGTGGACCTGGCCGCCGAGACGGGGCTGACGCTGGTCGGGTTCCTGCGGGGGCCGGACATGAACGTGTACGCGGGCGAGCACCGGATCGCCCTGTAGGGAGGGCCGTCAGTTCTTCGGCGGGTCGATCATCTGGAGGGCCAGGGTGGCCGGGGGCTTCGCGATGCCGGGGCCGCCGGCCTCGGTCCAGGCGAGGATGTCGTCGAGGCAGTCGTCGTCGAGGCTGAAGCCGATCCAGGCGGCGCGGCCGCCGCGCCTGCGGCCCTCGGTGGAGGGCTGGACGACGATGATGTTGGCCTGGGCGCAGGGGCCGAGGCAGTCGCTCGTACGGACGGCCAGTCGGCCGCCGGAGGCCGCGGCGGCCTCGCGGAGCCGGGCGAGCTGGGCGGCGTGGTCGGTGCCGGGGTTCTTGCGGGCGTCGCCGCAGCAGCAGCCTCGGCAGACGACCAGGGAGCAGGGGCGGGCCCCGTACCGTATCGGGACTGGTGTCACGCGGGGCCGTCCAGGGTGATCGCCGAGACCGGGGCGACGGTGCCGAGGCGCGGGAAGTCGAGCTCGACGGAGGCGCGGTGTTCGTCGGCGGTGAGGGCGGTCATGGCGTCCTCGGCGAAGACGAGGTCGTAGCCGAGGTCGCCGGCGGCGCGGGCGGTGGACTCGACGCCGAGGTTGGTGGCGATGCCGCCGAGGACGAGGGTCGTGGCGCCGGCTCCGCTGAGCAGTGCGTGGAGTCCCGTGTCGTGGAATCCGCCGATGGTGCGCTTGACGACGACATGGTCGCCGGCGTGGACGAGGTCGGGGACGAGCTCGCTGCCGGGCGGCTGGGTGGGGACGTTCGGCCGTTCGACGCGGATGTGGACGACGGGTGCTCCGGCGGCCCGGAAGGTGTCGGCGAGCCGGGCCGCGGCGGCGAGGACGTCGGTGCCGGGGCGCGGGGCGAGGGGCAGCGCGACGATGCGTTCCATCAGGTCGACGAGGACGAGCGCGGTGCGGCCGGGATCGAGTGAGGGCATGGGAGCACCGTAGCGGCCCGGATGATCATCGTGGTGCGGCTGGGGGTGTGATCCGGCCGACGGGGGCGGGGTGCGGGGCGGTGGTGGCCGGGAGCGGCTCCTGCGGGTCGTTCTCGTGCGGATCGTGCTCGTGAAGGTCGTGCTCCTGCGGGTCGTGCTCCTGCGGGTCGTGGGAGCGGCGCTTGGCGATGACGGCGCAGACCATCAGCTGCATCTGGTGGAAGAGCATCAGCGGGAGCACGGCGAGCGAGGCGTGTGCGCCGAAGAGGACGCTGGCCATGGGCAGGCCGGCCGCGAGGCTCTTCTTGGAGCCGGCGAACTGGATGGCGACGCGGTCGGCCCGGTCGAAGCCGAGCCGCTTCGCCCCGTACCAGGTCAGGGTCAGCATCGCGGCGAGCAGGACGGCCTCGACGGCGAGGAGCAGGCCGAGGCGGGCCGGGGTCACGAGCTGCCAGACGCCGGCGACCATGCCCTGGCTGAAGGCGGTGTAGACGACGAGGAGGATCGAGCCGCGGTCGACGCGGCCGAGGGTCTTCTTGTGGCGGACGAGGAATCCGCCCGCCCGTCGCCCACCGCCACCCTGCCTGAGGCGCTGCGCGCGGCTCCTCTTGTTCCCCCAGGTTCGCAGGAGCTGTCCGGCGAGGAAGGGCACGAGGAGCTGGAGGACGATCTTGAGGAGGGAGTCGGCGGAGAGGGCGCCGGTGCTGCCGCCGAGGAGGAGGGCCGCGAGGAGGGGGGTCAGGACGATGCCGGCGAGGGAGGAGAAGGAACCGGCGCAGATCGCGGCGGGGACGTTCCCGCGGGCGATGGAGGTGAAGGCGATGGAGGACTGGATGGTGGAGGGCACGAGGCAGAGGAAGAGCAGTCCGCCGTAGAGCTGCGGGGTGAGCACGGTGGGTACGAGGCCCCGCGCGGCGAGTCCGAGGAGCGGGAAGAGCAGGAAGGTGCAGGCGAGGACCGTGAGGTGGAGGCGCCAGTGCCGGAGGCCGTCGAGCGCCTCGCGGGTGGAGAGCCGGGCGCCGTAGAGGAAGAAGAGCAGCGCCACGGCTCCGGTGGACGCGCCCTCCGCGACGGTGGCGGCGGCCCCGGACGCGGGCAGCAGCGCGGCGAGGCCGACGGTGCCGAGCAGTGCCAGGACGAACGCGTCGACCGGGAGCCGGGACGGCAGGCGGGGCGCGGGGATGCGGAGGGGGGTGCGGCGGCTCATGGGCTTCAGCTCTGTGGAGTACGGGGTGCGCTTCCATCCTGGTCCAGCGGGTGGTGATCGGGAATCCCGTACAGCGCTCTGACTGTCATCGCGATCTGTGATGAGCGGGGTTACCGTCGTCCTGTGTACGAACCGACGCAGTTGCGCACGTTTCTCGCCGTGGCCCAGACGCTGAGCTTCACGCAGGCCGCGCGGCGGCTGGGGGTGCGGCAGTCGACGGTCAGCCAGCACGTCCGGCGCCTGGAGGAGGCGACGGGGCGGCCTCTCTTCTCGCGGGACACGCACAGTGTGGAGCTGACGGAGGACGGTGAGGCCATGCTCGGCTTCGCGCGCGCGATCCTCCAGGCGCACGAGCGAGCGGCGGCGTGGTTCGGCGGGACGCGGTTGCGGGGGCGGCTGCGGTTCGGGGCGTCGGAGGACTTCGTGACGACGCGGCTGCCGGAGATCCTGGAGTCCTTCCGGCGCGAGCACCCCGAGGTCGACCTGGAGCTGACGGTCGAACTGTCGGGGACGCTGCAGGCGCGGTTGGCAGCCGGCCGGCTGGATCTGATCCTGGCGAAGCGGCGCGGTGACGGGGGCGGGGGCCGCGAGGGGGGTGAGGGCGGCGAGGGGCGGCTCGTCTGGCAGGACTCGCTGATCTGGATCGGGGCGCCGGGGCTGCGGGTGGAGCCTGACCGGCCGGTGCCGCTCATCCTGTTCCCGCCGCCGGGCATCACGCGGGCGCGGGCGCTGGAGGCTTTGCAGGCGCAGGGCCGGGCGTGGCGGATCGCGTGTACGAGCTCCAGTCTGAGCGCGAACGTCGCGGCGGCTCGGGCGGGGCTGGGGGTGATGGCGCACACGCGGGGCCTGGTGCCGGAGGGGCTCGTCCCGGTGCCGGCCCGGGCGGGGCTTCCGGAGCTGGGCGAGGTCGGTTTCGTACTGCTGCGGGGGCGGCGGGGCGGGGCGACGCAGGAGGCGGCGGACGCGCTGGCGGAGGCGATCCTGGCGGGCGGCGACCGCCTGCACCGGCCACGCTGATCCGGGGCGCGGGACGGGCCGTTGCACGGGTCCCGACCGGGCCGGGGGAAGGGTCGCGGGAGCCCGTACGGACCGGCCACGTCGCGTTCGTACCGGCCGCTCGTGAGCAGGGGGTACAGATTCCGTGGAGATTCGCGCGGGGTGGACGTACCGGTCGGTCTGCAACACACCCGCCGTACGCCCCACTTGGTCTCCCCACCCATGCTGACCTGTGGGAACGCGGATTGTCCCGGCTTGGTGAAGGCCCTCCCGCCGGGCAGGCGGGTGGGGTACCGTCACCCGCGCCGTACGGAGCGCGACAGCGGTCCCTTTCAGCCAACCCGACCCTGATCCGCCGGACAGGCCCTAGGGAGGAGCAGGCCAGTGCGCGAGTTCACCGTGCCGCCCGTCGCGGCGGCGCCTCAGGTCGGCGGTCTGGCGGACGCCGTGTTCGAGCACGCCCTCGCCGACCCGGACCGGGTCGCGTTCGGCCGCAAGGGCCGGGACGGGGAGTGGCGGGACGTGACGGCGGCGCGGTTCCGGGACGAGGTCCTCGGTCTCGCGAAGGGGCTGATCGCGCAGGGGGTGCGGTTCGGCGACCGGGTCGCGATCATGTCCCGTACGCGGTACGAGTGGACGCTCTTCGACTTCGCGTTGTGGACGCTGGGCGCGCAGCCCGTGCCGATCTATCCGACGTCCTCCGCCGACCAGGTCTTCTGGATGCTGCACGACGCCGAGGTCACGGCGTGTGTGGTGGAGCACGAGGACCATGCGATGACGATCGGGTCGGTGATCGACCGGCTCCCCCGGCTCCAGCGTCTGTGGCAGCTGGACGCGGGTGCGGGGGCCGTGGCCGAGCTGACGGCGGCGGGCGTGGAGATCGACGAGGACGTCGTGCAGCGGCACCGGCGGGCGGTGACGCCCGAGTCGGTGGCCACGGTCATCTACACCTCGGGGACGACGGGCAGACCGAAGGGCTGTGTGATCACCCACGCGAACTTCATGTTCGAGTCGGACATGCTGACGGGCCGCTGGGACCCGGTCTTCCGGTCCCGGCCCGGGGAGCAGGCGTCGACCCTGCTGTTCCTGCCGCTGGCGCACGTCTTCGGGCGGATGGTGGAGGTGGCGGCGGTCCGGGCGGGGGTGAAGCTGGGGCACCAGCCGGTGATGGCGGCCGCGGAGCTGCTGCCGGACCTGGCGGCGTTCCGGCCGAGTTTCGTCCTGGCCGTCCCGTACGTCTTCGAGAAGGTCTTCCACGCGGCCCGGCGCAGGGCGGAGCGCGACGGGCGGGCGGCGCCCTTCGACAAGGCGGTGGAGGTGGCGGTCGCGCACGCGGAGGCGCTGGAGCACAAGGCGTTCGGCACGGGCCCGGGGCCGTCCGCCGCGCTGCGGGTGCAGCACCAGTTCTTCGAGAGGACGGTGTACGGGAAGGTCCGTGCCGCGCTGGGCGGGCGGATGCGGCACGCGATGTCGGGCGGTTCGGCGATGGACCGCCGGCTGGGCCTGTTCTTCGCGGGCGCCGGGATCACGGTCTTCGAGGGGTACGGGCTGACCGAGTCGTCGGCCGCGGCCACCGCGAATCCGCCGGAGCGGACGCGGTACGGCACGGTGGGGCAGCCGGTGCCGGGGACGACGGTGCACATCGCGGAGGACGGTGAGGTGTGGCTGCACGGCGGGCAGGTGTTCTCGGGCTATCTCAACGATCCGCGGTCGACTGCCGCCGTCCTCAACGACGGCTGGCTCGCGACGGGTGATCTGGGGTCGCTCGACGAGGACGGCTATCTGACGATCACGGGGCGGAAGAAGGACATCCTGGTGACCTCGGGCGGCAAGAGCGTCGCGCCGTCGGGTCTGGAGGAGCGGGTGCGGGCGCATCCGCTGATCGCGCAGTGCATCGTCGTGGGCAACGACCGGCCGTACATCGCCGCATTGGTGACGATCGATCAGGAGGCGGTGGAGCACTGGCTCGCGATGCAGGGGCGGCCGCCCCTGTCGCCGGCCGAGCTGGTGCGCGATCCGTCGCTGGAGACGGAGATCCGGCGGGGTGTGGTGGCGGCCAACACGCTGGTGTCGCAGGCGGAGTCGATCCGTACGTTCCGGATCCTGGCGCATCCGTTCAGCGAGGAGCACGGGCTGCTGACTCCTTCGCTGAAGCTGAAGCGGAAGGCGATCGAGCGGGCGTACGCGGCGGAGGTCGAGGCGCTGTACGGGTGACGGGGGCGCCCGGCGGGAAGTTCTGACGCATCATCAATTGACGTTGCGTCAGTTATTGACGGTTCATCAGCTCGGTCACAGAATGCGGTCACCCGACGGAGGGACGACCGAACGTGCTGCGACCGATCCGCACCCTCGCCGCCGCATCAGCGGCCCTGCTCCTCGCCACGGCCTGCAACTCGGCCTCCACCGGTGGGACTTCGGAAAAGCCCGGCTCCCCGGGATCCTCCGTACGCGGAGTCACCGCCGACGCGATCAAGGTCGGCGGCATCGTCTCCATGACCACCGCGAGCGGCTACTCCAAGAAGGACACCGATCTCGGCGCCAAGGCGCGCTACGACCGGGCCAACGCCGAGGGCGGTGTCAACGGCCGCAGGATCGACTACCTGGGCGCCGAGGACGACGGCCAGGACCCGGCCAGGAACCTGGCGGCGGCCCGCAAGCTCGTCCAGCAGGACAAGGTCTTCGCCGTCTCCCCCATGAGCTCGGTCACCTTCGCCGGAGCCGACTTCCTCAACGGCCGGAAGGTGCCCACCGTCGGCTGGGGCACGCTCCCCTCGTTCTGCGGTCCGAAGTACATCTACGGCTTCAACGGCTGCCTCGTCCCGACCCCGGGCGGCACCCTCAACCAGACCTGGCCCGAGGGGCTCGCCACCGTCCTCGGCGGCGCCCGCGGCAAGTCGGTCGCGCTGATCGCCGGCGACAACGACGCGGGCAAGTTCGGCATCCGTACCTTCACCCAGGGCTTCAGGGCGGCCGGCTTCACCCTCGCCTACGCCAAGCCCTCGGTGCCCGCGACCTCCATGCCGAGCGACTGGTCGGCGTACACCAAGGAGATCCTCCGGTCGGGCCCCGGCGGCTCCGCGCCCGACGTCGTCGTCTCGGTGATGCAGACCCCTTACAACATCGGCCTGTTCACCGCGCTCAAGCGGTCCGGCTACAAGGGCGTCCTCACCGACCCGACCGACTACGACCCCGGGCTGCTCGCGAAGGACGCGACGCGGCAGGCGCTCGACGGGGTGCACGTGCTGCTGCAGTTCCAGCCGTTCGAGGCGGACAGCCCCGCGATGACGCAGTTCAAGGCGGACATCAAGAAGGCGGCCGGCGGCAAGGATCTGCCCCTCAACATGCACATGATGACCGGCTACATGTCGGCCGACCTCTTCCTGTCCATCGCCGCGAAGGCGGGCAAGGAGCTGACCGTCGAGTCCTTCCAGAAGGCCGCGAGCGGCTTCTCCGACACCGGCACCCTCGTCGGCGACCGCGCCGAGCCCAAGGGGCAGAAGGAGAGCTTCGGCTGCGGGGCGCTCGTCCGGCTGAAGAACGGACGCTACGAGGTGGCGGTGCCGTTCAAGTGCTATCCGGCGATCCCCTTCGGCTAGGGGCGCCTCGCCGTGGGTGACCTGCTGGGCTTCGTGCTGAGCGGGCTGGTCTCGGGCGCGCTGTACGCGCTGCTCGCGACCGGCCTCGTGCTCTCGTACTCCGCCTCCGGACTCTTCAACTTCGCGCACGGCGCCACCGCCTACCTGTGCGCGCTCGCCTTCTACGAGCTCCACTCCGGCTTCGGCTGGCCCGCCGTGCCGACGGCGCTGCTGCTCGTCTGCGTCGTCGCGCCCTCGCTCGGCTGGGGCCTGGACCGGCTGATGTTCCGCAAGCTGGCCCGGGTCGGGGAGACGGCGCAGATCGTGGCCACGATCGGCCTGCTGGTCGCCCTGCCGGCGGCCGGGCTGTGGGTGGTCGAGCTCCTGCAGCGGGCCGGCGCCCCGGTCCAGCCGGCCGAGAACCAGTTCGGGCTGCCCGGGGTCGGGCCGAGCCCGGCGGTGTCGTGGCAGCCGCTCGACGGCGTCGGCATCGACTCCGACCAGCTGATCACCTGGGTCGCGACGGCCGTGGTGGCGGCCGGGCTGTGGGTGCTGATGCGGCACACCCGGCTCGGGCTGCAACTGCGGGCTGCCGTCGACAACCGCTCGCTGACGGAGCTGCGGGGCGTCAGCGCGGACCGGCTGTCCTCGATCGCGTGGATGCTGTCGTCGGGTCTCGCGGGCCTCGCCGGGGTGCTCGCGACCCCGCTCCTCGGTCTCTCCGCCCACGACTACACGCTCTTCCTGTTCGTCTCCGCGACCGCGGCGGTGCTCGGGCGCTTCCTCTCGGTGCCGCTCGCGTTCGCGGGCGGGCTCGGGCTCGGGGTGCTGCAGAACCTGGTGGCGGGGTACGCGTCGTTCGCCGAGGACATCACCGGCTTCCGGACGGCGGTGCCGTTCCTCATCCTCTTCGGCGGACTCGTCGTCCTCGCGCGGCGGCGGCGCGCGGCGGGCACGGCCGCCGCCGATCCGCCGCCGGTCGACTACCTCGCGGGGAAGGGACGGTGCCGCCGGTGGGGTGCGTGGGTCGTGGCGGGCGCGCTCCTCGCGACGGCCTTCTACACGGTCACCACGCCGTTCTGGTCGGGGATCCTCGCGCAGGGCCTCGCGATCGGGCTGGTCTTCATGTCGTTCACGGTGGTCACAGGGCTCGGGGCCATGGTGTCGCTCGCCCAGGCGACGTTCGTGACGGGAGCGGCGCTGGTGGCGGGGCTGTTGATGAGTCACGGCTGGCCTTTCGTGGCCGCGGCCGCGGTCGGTACGGCGGCGGCGGCGCTGCTCGGTGCGGTGGTCGCGCTGCCCGCGCTGCGGCTCGGCGGCCGGTCGCTTGCGCTCGCCACGCTGGCCCTCGCGTTCCTTGCGGACCAGGTGCTGTTCCAGGTGGGGTGGCTGCGCAACGGGGACACGGGCTGGGAGGTCCCGCGCCCCGTCCTCGGCCCGCTGGACCTCGGCGACGACCGGGCGCTGGGGGTCGCGCTCGTCCTGCTGTCCGGGGCGGTCGTGTGGCTGCTCACCTGGCTGCGCGGCTCCCGCTGGGGCCGGGCGGTGCTCGCGGTCCGCTCGGCGCCGGAGGCAGCCGCGGCCTCGGGGGTGTCGGTCGTCCGCACGAAGCTCCTCGTCTTCACGGTGTCGGCGGGCCTCGCGGGCTTCGGGGGCGTGCTGTACGCCTCGTACAACACCCGGATCACGGCGACGGACTTCACGGCGATGACGGGGCTGGTGTGGCTGGCGGTCGTGGTCGCGGCGGGGGTGCGGCGCCCGCAGTTCGCGGTGGTGGCGGGGCTGGGCTTCGCGGTGGTCCCGCACCTCCTCGCGACCTATGTGACGGAGTCCGCGCACCTGCCGGTGATCCTCTTCGGCCTGGCGGGCCTGGCGCTCGCGAACGACCCGGACGGGTACTGCGCGGCGCTGCCCTCACGGCGGGCGGCGCGGGCGGCGCGGGCGGCGGCCGTACGGGGGCGGGGGGACGCCCCGCCGGTGCAGGTACAGGCGCAGGTGCCGATGGCGGTTCCCGTACCCGAGCAGGCGCCGGCGCGGGCGCCCGATTCGGTGGCCGATCCGGTGGCCGATCCGGTGGCCGACCCGGTTCCCGACCCGGTGGCCGACCCGGTTCCCGACCCGGTGGCCGACCCGGTTCCCGACCCGGTTCCCGCCGGAGCCACGGCCGTTCGCCGGGAGCCGCGCGAGCCGGTACGAAGGCCCGGCTCCGAGCCACCCGCGCTCGCGTTGCGCGGCGTGCGGGCCGGATACGGAGGCGCGGCGGTGGTGCACGGCGTCGACCTGGAGGTCCGCGGCGGGGAGGTGCTCGTGCTGCTCGGGCCCAACGGGGCGGGCAAGTCGACCCTGTGCCGGGTGGCCGCCGGGCTGCTCCGGCCGTCCGCAGGGCACGTACGCGTGGGGGGTCTGGACGCCACCGGGGACGACACCGTCCGGCGGGCCAGGCGCGGGGTGCGGCTCGCGCCCGAGGGGCGGGGGATCTTCGCCGGGCTCTCCATCGAGGAGAACCTGGCGCTGCAACTGCCCGCGCCCGAGGACCGGGACGCCGTGTACGCGCGTTTCCCCGCGCTCGCGTCCCGACGCTCCGTCGCCGCGGGCTCCCTGTCCGGGGGCGAGCAGCAGATCCTGGCGCTCGCCCCGCTCCTCCAGCGCCCGCCCGCCGTCCTCGTCGCCGACGAGCCGTCCCTCGGACTCGCGCCCCGCGTCGTGGACGAGGTCTTCCGCCTCCTCACCGAGCTGCGGGCGAGCGGCACGGCGCTGCTCCTCGTCGAGGAGAAGGCGGCCGAGGTGCTCGGTGTCGCCGACACCGTCGCGTACCTCTCGCAGGGCGAGATCGCCTGGTCCGGGCCACGCTCCGAGGTGGACACGGACCGGCTCGCCGAGGCCTATCTGGGGACGGGAGTCCGCCGATGACGAGTGCGCTGCTCCACGCCGGCGGGATCGACGTCCGCTTCGGCGGCGTCCACGCCCTGCGGGACGTGACGCTCGCCGTACGGCCCGGGGAGGTCTGCGGACTCATCGGACCGAACGGCGCCGGGAAGACCACGCTGTTCGACGTCCTGTCCGGGATCCGGCGGCCCGACGCCGGAAGCGTCACCTTCGCGGGCGAGGACATCACCCGCCGCTCCCCCGTGTGGCGGGCCCGCCACGGCGTCCGCCGCACCTTCCAGCGCCAGCAGCTCTTCGGGCAGCTGACGGTGGCCGACAATCTGGTGGTGGCCCAGGACTGGCGGAGCGGGCTGCGGCCGGGGACGCGCCGCCACCGCGAGCGGGCCGCCGCCGTGCTCCGGGAGTGCGGGCTCGACGCGCTCACCGACGCGTACGCGGGCGCGCTGCCGGTCGGGCAGGCCCGCATGGTCGAGCTCGCCCGGGCCCTGGCCGACCCGCCCCGGGTGCTCCTCCTCGACGAACCCGCCTCCGGGACGACCGCCGAGGAGCGCCGCCTGCTCGCCGCCGTCGTCCGTCACATGGCCGAGGAGGAGAACTGCGC
The DNA here is from genome assembly GCF_008642375.1 of Streptomyces venezuelae. NCBI lineage: Bacteria > Bacillati > Actinomycetota > Actinomycetes > Kitasatosporales > Streptomycetaceae > Streptomyces > Streptomyces venezuelae. The sequence goes on from NZ_CP029194.1 coordinate 1,621,329, forward strand.
GGTGCTGCTCGTCGAGCACAACGTGGCCTTCGTGATGGAGCTGTGCTCGCGTGTCGTGGTCCTGGACCTCGGGCGCGTCCTGGCCGAGGGGACGGCCGCCGAGGTCCGGGCCGACCCGGCCGTGCGGGAGGCGTACCTCGGCTCGGGCGCCCGTCCGGCGGAATGCGACGGGGGCTGAGATCGTTGCCCCAGGGAGTAATCCGACGACGTTAGGAACGACCGCACGTGAGCACGGACAGCAAGGTTCCTTCCCTCACCCTGAACAACGGCGTGCCGATGCCGCAGCTGGGCTTCGGCGTGTGGCAGGTGCCGGACGACGAGGCGGCGACGGCCGTGGCCACCGCGCTGGAGGCCGGCTACCGCTCGATCGACACGGCCGCGATCTACCAGAACGAGCGGGGCACCGGGCAGGCCGTGGCCGCCTCGGGGATCCCGCGCGAGGAGCTGTTCGTCACCACCAAGCTGTGGAACAGCGACCAGGGTTACGACGCGACGATGCGTGCCTTCGACGCCTCGCTGGAGAAACTGGGCCTCGACCACGTCGACCTGTACCTGATCCACTGGCCGCTGCCGTCGAAGGACGCGTACGTCGACACGTACCGGGCCTTCGAGAAGATCCACGCGGACGGGCGGGCGCGGGCGATCGGCGTCTCGAACTTCCTTCCCGAGCACCTGGACCGGCTGATCGGCGAGACGTCCGTCGTGCCCGCCGTCAACCAGATCGAGCTGCACCCGCAGCTCCAGCAGGCGGCCTCGCGCGAGGCGCACGCCCGGCACGGCATCGCGACGGAGGCGTGGTCGCCGCTCGGCCAGGGCAAGGGGATCCTGGAGGTTCCGGCGATCCTGGCGATCGCGCGGAAGCACGGGCGGACGCCGGCCCAGGTGGTGCTGCGCTGGCACCTCCAGCTGGGGAACGTGGTGATCCCGAAGTCGGTGACCCCCTCGCGCATCCGCGAGAACATCGACGTCTTCGACTTCACGCTCGACCCGGAGGACCTGGCGGCGATCGCCGCGCTCGACGAGAACCGCCGTATCGGGCCGGACCCGGCGGAGTTCCACGTCGGAGCGTGAGCGCGGCCGTGCGAGAGAGGGGGAACGCACCGTGAGTGGTGCCCCGATGCCCGTCGAGGAAGGCCTCTACCGGGTACGGAACGTGGCGAGCGGGCTGCTCCTGGAGGTGCCCGGGGGGTCGGGCCGCAGTGGCGCCAAGATGCACCAGGGGGTCGAGGACGGCGCCGCCGGGCAGCATTGGCACATCACGTCCGTGCCGAACGGCGGCGGCCTCTACCACCTGGTCAACGCGGCCAGCGGCAAGCGGCTCGACGTCATGAACGCGTCCACGGAGAACGGCGCGCTGATCCAGCAGTGGAAGCCGAACAACTTCGGCGCGCAGGAGTGGATCATCGAGCAGGACCTCCAGTCGCCGGGCACGGTGGCGCTCGTGAGCTTCGTCAGCGGGCTGTACCTGGAGGTGGCGGACGGCTCGCGCGAGCCCGGCGCGTCCGTACGGCAGTGGGAGGACTCCGACTCCCCTTCCCAGTGGTGGCAGTTGGAGCCGGTGTCCTGAGGTATACGCGCCCGGGCCGTCAGCCCTTGCGGGCGGTGTGGACGGTCCGGGCCGTCAGGTGGAAGAGGTCCGTGCGGTGGTGCAGGGACTTCTCGTCGGCCGGGTCGAGGAGGCGGTCGAGCGTCTTGCGGTCGTCCGCGTCGATCCGGTCGCCGAAGCCCTCGCGGAGCCGCTGGTAGTGCGAGACGGCCAGCTCCCGGACGACCGGGGAGACGGGCGCGGGGACGTCCGTGAGGAAGGTGCGGGTGCCGGCGGGGGTGAGGCCGGCGCCCGCGAGGAGCGCCCGCCAGTCGTCCGGCTCGTCGACGGAGCCGGGGAGTTCGGCGCGCATCTCGCCGAACCAGTAGGCGTGGGCGGCGTCGAGGCGGGCTTCGAGGCCCGGCCGGCCGATGCCGATGTGCCAGGGCAGGTGGCGGGTGGGCAGGCCGCCCTCGACGAGCGCGATCAGGCCGCCGGGGCGCAGGAGGCCCGCGAACTCCGCGAGTGCGGCGCGCTGGTCGCCGATGTGGTGCAGGGAGTTGCCCGCCCAGACGAGGTCGGCCTCGCCGAGGCTGCCGATGGCCTCGGGGAGTTCGGCGTGGAGGGTCGAGACGCGGGAGCCGAGGCCACGGGCCTCCGCACGGTCACGGGCCCGCTCGAGGAGCTCGGGGCTGCCGTCGACGGCGACCGTCTCGGCGACCGGGAAGGACTCCGCGAGCAGGCTGGTGACGACACCCGGGCCGCTGCCGATGTCGAGCACGCGCCGCACGCCGTGAACCGGGACGAGCGTGCCGAGCCAGACAGCGGCCTCCGTGTAGGCGGGGCTGGCGATCTCGGCCTGCCGCTCCAGGAGCAGGGCCATCTCGCTCCAGTCGGGGTGGGTGTGGGTGCTGTCGTGGTGGTGGCCCGTTCCGTGGCCGTGGTTCTGACCGTGGCCCTGATGCTCTCCATGGTCGTGGCTCGGCCCGTGGTCGTGGCTCGGCTGGTTCGACTGGTTCGACCCGTGGTCGTGGCCCTGGTGCGATGCGTGGTGCTGGCTCATGGTTCCAGGGTGGGGCGAGGCGGCGGGATACGCGAGAAATGTTGCCGGTCCGGCAAAGGATTCCCTCTCGTGGCGCCGGCCGGCCGGCCCGCTCAGCTCCGGGCGCGGTGCTCCTGCGGGCTGAGCCCGCGCACCCGCTTGAAGGCGGCGCTCAGGGCGAAGGCGGTGCTGTAGCCGACCTGCCGGGCGACCGACTCGACAGTGGCGTCCGTCTCCCGCAGCAGGTCGGCGGCGAGCGTGAGCCGCCAGTCCGTGAGGTACGCCATCGGGGTCTCGCCGACGAGCTCGGCGAAGCGGCGGGCGAGCGCGGCCCGGGAGACACCCGACTTCGCGGCGAGCGAGGCGACGGTCCAGGGGTGGGCGGGGTCGTTCTGGAGGAGCCGGAGCGCCCGGCCGACGACCGGGTCGCCCATGGCGCGGTACCAGGCGGGGGCCTCGGCGCCCGGCCGGGAGAACCAGGCGCGGACGCCGGTGATGAGCATCAGGTCGAGGACCCGGTCGAGGACGGCGGTCTGACCGGGTTCGTCGCGGGTTATCTCCTCGCCGAGGAAGGGCGTGAGAGGGCAGTTCCACTCCTCCGCGGGCAGGTGCAGCAGCCCTGGCAGGGCGTCGAGCAGCCGGCGGCCGACCTCGCCGTCCCACCGGTACGTGCCGACGAGGAGCGTCGTGCCGCCGTCGGGGGCGTTGCCCCAGGTGCGGACGCCGAGCCGCATGGTCTCGGAGAGCGGCTCCCCGGAGAGGGTGGTGCAGGTGCCGTCGGGGCCGATCACGGCGCGCGGCGGGGCGTCGGGGGTGTCGGCGACGGTGTACGGCTCCGGGCCGCGGGCGATGGCGATGTCGCCGGGTCGCAGGAGGACGGGTTCGCCGCTGTCGGGGACGATCCAGGCCTCGCCCTCGGTGACACACATCAGGCAGATCGGCGCACTGTCCTCGATGCGTACGGACCACGGCGGCTCCATGATCATGCGGAGCAGGAAGGCGCCCCGGGCGCGGGGTCCGTCGAGGAGTCCGGCGAGTGCGTCCATGAGTCGTAAGAGTAGGCGGCCGGGTGAGACGCACGCGTAGGGTCCTGAGACTGCGGAGCATGGGCGGTGGGAGCCGTGGGCGGGAGTCTTGAGCCATGACGACGAACACGCAGAACACGCAGAACACGCAGAGCGGGAACGGCGTTCAGGCCTCGGCGGGCCTGCGGACGGTCCTCGTGACGAGCGCCACCGGCAAGACCGGGCGGCGGGTGGCCGAGCGGCTCGCGGCGCGCGGGCTGACGGTCCGCGCCGGCTCCCGCACCGGAGCGGTCCCCTTCGACTGGGAGGCTCCGGAGACCTGGGGTCCGGCGCTGCGGGGCGCGGACGCCGCGTACGTGGCCTACTACCCGGATCTCGCCGCCCCCGGCGCGGTGGAGGCGATGCGGACCTTCGGCCGCCTGGCCGCGGAGCACGGGGTGCGGCGGCTGACGGTGCTGTCCGGGCGCGGGGAGCCCACGGCGCTCGTCGCGGAGCAGGCGCTGCGGGAGGCGGCCGGCGGGGTCGAGATGACCGTCGTGCGGGCCTCGTTCTTCGCGCAGAACTTCTCCGAGGGGCTGCTCGCGGAGGGGGTCGCGGAGGGGGTGCTGGTCTTCCCCGCGGGTGACACTCTGGAGCCGTTCGTCGACGCGGACGACCTGGCGGACGTGATCGTCGAGACCCTGACGGCGGACGGGCACGCGGGGCGGGTGCACGAGGTGACGGGTCCGCGGCCGGTGTCCTTCGCGGAGGTCGCGGCGGAGATCTCACGCGTCTCGGGTCGCCCGGTGGTCTACGAGGCGATGCCGGCGGCGGAGTACGCCGGGCTCCTCACGGACGTCGGTCTGCCGGCCCCGGAGGCAGAGTGGCTCGCGGACCTGTTCGCGACGCTCCTCGACGGCCACAACGCCTCGGCGACCGACGGCGTGAAGCGGGTCCTGGGCCGCGAGCCGCGCTCGTTCGCCGGGTTCGCGGCGGAGACCTGGGGCGGCGCCGCCGACGCCTGAGCCGGCGCGGCGGCCCGAAGTGGGGGGCACTCCTGAGGCCGCCTCAGGTGTACCGCCGGGCGAGCGTCCGTACGGTCTCCGCGATGCGGGTGCGGAGCTCCGCGGGGGCCAGCACCTCCACGTCGGTGCCGAGCGCGAGGAAGGTGTCGTGGGCGTGGTCGGTCGACTCGACGGGGAGGGTGGCCCGGGTCCAGCCGTCCGGCTCCGGGGTGCCGGTCGCGGCGAGCGCCCGGGCGGCGGCGCCGGTCAGCCGGGCCGCGCCGGCCGCGGAGACGCGGACCAGTGCCTCGCCCCGGTGCAGTCGGGCGTGGAAGTCGGCCTGGCTCGCGCGCCAGTGCCCGGCGAGGTCGAAACCCTCCGGGACGGTGGCCTCCTCGTCGGTGACGGTGAGGTCGAGGATCTGGTCGACGCGGTAGGTGCGGGGGCCGGGCCCCGCGACCAGGTACCAGCGGCCGGCCTTGAGGACGAGGCCGTACGGTTCGAGGCGCCGGTCGACGTCGGTCGGCGCCGTCCAGCGCCGGTAGCGGAGCTCCAGGACACGGCCGGTGCGGACCGCGTCGGCGACCTGGGGCAGGAACGGCGCCTCGTGGCCCTCGTCGTACCAGCCGGGGGCGTCGATGTGGAAGCGGGCCCGCAGCCGGTCGACGTGCTCGCGCAGCGGCGCCGGGAGGCCCGCGCGCAGTTTCAGCCGGGCGTCGGTGAAGTGCGCTCCGAGGCCCAGCCCTTCGGCGGCGCCGGGCATGCCGGCGAGGACGAGCGCCTCGGCCTCGCGGGTGTACAGGTCGGTGAGGCCGGAGCGGTGCCCGGCGAGAAGTCGGTAGCCGCCGCGGTGTCCGGCGTCACCGTAGAGCGGCACCCCGGCGAGGTGCAGCGACTCGACGTCGCGGTAGACGGTGCGGACGGAGACCTCCAGCTCCGCGGCGAGCTCGGCGGCGGTCATCCGGCCCCGGGTGCGGAGCAGCAGAAGGATCGAGAGGAGCCGGCTGGACTTCACTGACACAAGGTGTCAGTGAAGTCCTCCTACAGTCCAGCCATGGCTTTCGCAGAGAAGTACCTCCTCGCGCTGCCGCCGGTCGAGATCGCCGGGCGGCAGCTCAAGCGCTACCACGTCACCTCCGATCCGGCGGGCATCGAACCGGAGGTCGAGAAGGCGGCGTACGCACTGCTTCCGGAGCTTCTGCCGCCGCCGGACGGCACGGCCGCGGCGGGCTTCGTGGTGCTGCACCGGGGCGACGACACCGGCGCGTACCTCAACGCGTACAGCTGGGTGTGGGACAACGTGCTCCACTTCGGCGGCGCCGCCGCCGGCCAGGCCGCCCTCGACTGCCCCGACACCGACCCGACGCACTTCGTCCGGGTGGACCGCTCGTGGATCGGCTGCGTGTGGGAGCTCGCCCCGGTCGGGCACGAACGCGACTCCTGGATACGCCACATGCTGACCCCGGACGCACCGGACCTGTCGGGCTATCTCGCGGACGTGCTGCCCTCCGGCACGACGGGTAACGGGAGTGTTCAGCCGCGCCTGACGAAGCGGGCCAGCCGGTAGCGCGGGTCGTCCCGGGGGCGGTCCTGCTCCGGGAGGGCCTCCAGGGCGGCGGCGAGCGCCTCGGTGGTGGCCGGGTCGCCGGTGTACCAGGAGGCGAAGTAGCCGCTGCGCAGTCTCCGTACGGTGTCGCCCGGGGTGCGGCCCTGTCCGTGGCCCTCGAAGTGGGTGCCGGGGGCGGCGCCGAGGCCGTGGGCGGCGGCGTGACGGGTGATCAGGTCCGAGCGGTCGCCGGCGACGGTCTCCGAGCGGTGGGGGCGGAGGATGTCGTCGATGTCGCTGCCGACGTCGTGGGCCGCGTCCTTGTCGACGGTGGCGATCAGGACGCCGCCGGGGCGCAGGACGCGGGCCGCTTCGGCGACGATCTCGGGGGCGAAGGGGACGAGGTGCAGCAGCCAGACGGCGGAGACCGCGTCCAGGGAGGCGTCGGGCAGGGGCAGTCGCCGGGCGTCGGCGCGGACCGTCCGGCCCGGCAGGCGTTTGGTGGCCGCCTTGAGCATCGCGTGGGCGGCGTCGGCCCCGTACACCCGCAGGCCGGTCCTGGTGAGGCGCTCGGTGACGAGGCCGGTGCCGCAGGCGAGGTCGAGGAGCGTGCGCGCGCCGGGCGGCACGAGGCGCAGCACGGCCTCGGCCGCGGCCTCGGCGCGGGGCACGCCGCCGCGGGTCCGGTCGTAGTGCGCCGCCTCGGCCTCGTAGTCGAGCATGGTGTCCGCCATGCGGATGATCTTACGTAGGGGCGCGGGGGAACGGGCGGGAACGGCTGTTCAGTTGGCGCCGTGGCCCGGCGCGATCCCCTCCACGCGCTCGGCGAGCCTGAAGTCCAGCTCCGTGACGGCCCCGCCGACGGAGTGGGTGTTCACGGACACGGCCACGGTGTTGTAGCCGAGGGTCAGGTCGGAGTGGTGGTCGAGCTCCTGCTGGATCTGGGCCACGTGCACGACGAGGGCGGTCGCGGCGAAGTGGTCGCCGAGCCGGTAGGTGCGGATGAGGTGGTCGCTCTCGACGGACCATCCGGGGAGCTCCCGCAGTCGGTCCTCGATCTCCTTCTGCGACAGTGGCTGTGTGGGCACGGTGGTGCTCCCTCCGGTCGGGTGGTGCGCGGTGCGGGACGGGTCCCCCGGGGAAGCTACCCGGGTCCCCCACTGGGATACCGTCTGGCCATGACGACTGTCGTGAGCGACACGGGGGTAGGGCCGCTGCTGCGCGGATGGCGTGAGCAGCGGCGGATGAGTCAGCTGGAGCTCGCGCTGCGTGCCGACTCCTCGGCGCGGCACATCTCCTTCGTGGAGACGGGCCGTTCCCGGCCGAGCGAGGAGATGGTGCTCAGGCTGGCCGAGCACCTGGACGTGCCGGTGCGGGAGCGGAACGCGCTGCTGCTGGCAGCCGGTTACGCACCCCGGTACACGGAGTCGCCGCTCGGCGCCCCGCACCTGGACGTGCTGCGGGAGGGCATCGAGCGGCTGTTGCAGGGGTACGAGCCGTATCCGGCGTTCGTGGTGGACGGCTCGTACACGGTGGTGGCGGCCAACCGGGGCATCGGGCTGCTGCTCGACGGACTGCCGGATCATCTGATCGCCCCGCCGCTGAACGCGATGCGGCTCACCCTCCACCCGGAGGGCCTCGCGCCGCGGATCCGGAACCTTCGGGAGTGGCGGGGGCATCTGCTGGCCCAGATGGAGCGGCAGATCGCGCTGGCCCGGTCGGAGGCGCTGCGCGCGCTGTACGAGGAGGTGGCGGCGTATCCGCTGCCGCCGGGCGCGGAGGAGGAGAGCGCGCCCGGCACGGAGCCGTATCCGTACATCGCGCTGCCGATGCGGATCGAGCACGACGGACGGATCCTGTCGTTCGTGTCGTCGATCTCGACGTTCAACACGCCGATGGACGTGACCGTCGCCGAGCTGGCCATCGAGACGCTGCTCCCGGCCGACGCGGAGACGGTCGCGTACCTCCGGTCCCTGGCGGCGGCGGTCAGCGAGTAGCGGTCACGGCGCGCAGGGCGGTCCACTGGAGCAGGGCGAACCCGGCGACGGTGGCCGCCTGCACCGGCGTCCACAGCAGGCCGGCGGTGGTCGGCTCCAGCCAGGCGAAGAGGGCGACGACGCTCAGGACGGCCCAGAGGGCGTTGAGGTCGATGACGAGCTTGACGCCGAGGGCCGGGGGCTGCGGGCGGCTCGCGAGCCAGGCGACGCCCCCGGCGTACGCGGTGAGGAAGATGCCGAGTTCGAGCAGCAGGGCCGCGTCGATGCCGAGGAGCTCGCCGAGCGGCCCGGAGGCCGTGAGGTAGGCGAGGCCGTTGGCGCCGGTGACGAGGGCGTCGAGGCCGAGGAAGCGGCGCACCGCGGTCTGCGGCCGGGTGGTGCGGGCGAGACCGTTCAGCAGGGCCTGGGACATGGCGGATCACCCTCCATGGGGACGTTCGGGGCTGGTGGCGGGTCCGGAGCCCGAGCGGAGTGCGCCGCCCGGGTTCCGGTGTTCATGAGCATGCCGGGCGGCCGCGTAGGGGTCGATTACCTGGGAGGTAATGCGGGCGGTGCGGGCGGGTGCGGGGTGCGGGTGCGGGTGTGGGTGCGGGTGCGGGTGCGGGAGGAAAGTGACGGTCCGCCAGGTCCGTACGAGCCGATCGAACAAGGCTTCGACCAACGGGGGTTCGAAGGGGGTGGGTGCTCGGAAGACTGGACCCATGGCCCCCTCGAAGCCCAGCTCCACGCCCGCTCCCACGCTCATAAGTTCCGTACGCCGTGCGCTCGTCCTGCTCGAGACGGTCGCCGAGCACGGTGAGATCACCGCCAAGCGGCTCTCGCGGGAGGCCCGGCCGCCGCTGCCGACCACGTACCACCTTCTGCGGACCCTGGTGCACGACGGCTATCTGCGGCGCGAGCACGGGACGTTCCGGCTCGGGCCCGCCGGCGGGGAGCGCGGAGCACCGGGCCGTCGAGGAGTGGGCGGACTTCCGGACGACCGCGCACGCCCACGCGCTCGGCCAGTGCCTGCTCGCGCAGCTGCCACCGGAGGCCCGGCGCGCCCATCTGGCCCGGCGGCCGGTGGCCGCACTGACCCCACGCACGGTCCGGGACGAGGAGGCCCTCCTGACCCGGCTGGCCGGGGTCCGGCGGGGGGCGCCGGTGCTCGAACGGGAGGAGTGCCTCCTCGGCGCGGTGTGCGCGGCGGTGCCGATCACGGTGGGCGGGGTCCACTCGGCGGTCGGCTTCTCGCTGCCGGCGGGTGAGCGCGCGCGGCTCGCGTCGACGGCGGAGCTGCTGCGGGAGCGGCTCGAACGGGCGCTGAGGGCACCGGCGTTCGCGGTGCTGACCTGAGCGCGGCGGTCCGGGGCTCGGGCTGCGGGCTGCGGGCTGCTCAGTACGCGGCCTTGCGGTGGCCGATGAAGGCGCGCAGGCGGGTCGTGTCGGCGGCGGTCCAGTCGGGTGGCGGCAGGACCGCCGCCCAGCCGTCGACGGCGCCGGCCCCGTACCGGTGACCGTGCGGGGCGTCGACGCCGTAGGAGACGGTCATGTCGACGGAGGTCTGCCAGAAGGCGACGAAGGGGAACCAGCTGATCTCGGGAGTGACGTCGGGGCCGAGCGGTTCGTCGAGCCATTCGGGGCGGTCGAGGAGCAGTTCGGGCGACCACCAGACGACGGGGTCGGAGGCGTTCTGCAGGTAGACCGCGCGCGGGCGTTGCCAGTCGGCGGCGGGGCGTTCGAGGTCGGTGCGGGGGAACTGGGCGAAGCGGATGTGGGCGCCGCCGCGGTACTCGGGGCGCCAGACGGGGCTGCCCGGGTCGCGGTCGCGGCGGATCTCCCGGGAGATCGGCGAGAAGTGGGGCGGGCCCATCAGGAGGGCGCCGTCGGTTCCGGCGAGGAGCGCGTCGGCGGTGCCGAAGGAGGCTTCGACGGCGTAGGCGCCGAGGCTCTCGCCGGTGACGACGAGCTTCGGCCGCCGGTCGGCGGGGAGGCTGCCGAGGCGGGCGCGGACGGCCTCGAGGAGGGCCCGGGTGGCCTGTCCGGCCTTCTCCTTGTCGACGAGGAAGGAGACCCAGCTCGGGAGGTACGAGTACTGGACGGCGACGATCGCGGTGTCGCCGCCGTACATGTACTCCAGGGCCTCGGCGACGTTCGGGTCGATCCAGCCGGTGCCGGTGGTCCCGGCGACGGCGAGGACGGCGCGGTCGAAGGCGCCGGTCCGTTCGAGTTCGCGGACGGCGAGACGGGCCTGGGCGGCGAAGGGCGGGTCGTCGGTGAAGGCGGCGGGCAGCGCGGAGGGTACGTAGACACGGACCGGGTCGCGGGCGGGCCGGCCGGTCCAGGCGGTGAGGGCGGAGCGGGTGGGTGTGGAGCCGGTGAAGTTGCGGCCCTGGTAGCCGAGGTCCTGCCAGGGGACGAGGGAGCCGGGGCCGCCGGTGACGTGGCGGGAGGCGGGGCGCCGGATGCCGTCCTTGGTGCCGCCGTTGGTGGCCTCGGCGATCCGGTCGGCGAGGTCGACGACGCCCCGGTCGAAGACGACGTCGCGGACGCCGACGAGGACGACGAGGGCGGAGAGGGCCGCGCCGACGGCGAAGGCGACGGGGCGCGGCAGGAGCCGGCCGAGGAGCCGGATCAGGGTGACGGCTCCGAGCCGGACGGAGCGGGCGACGAGGAGCGCCGCGAGGAGGAGGCCGAGGGCGATCAGCGCGATCATCGGCGTGTGCCAGGTGAGCGTGGGCGGGAGGTCTTGCAGGACCCGGAGCTGACGCTGCATCCGGGCGCTCTCGGAGATGAGCCAGACGGCGAGGACCGGGCTGAGCAGCCAGTACGCCTGCCAGCAGCGGGTGCGGGTCCGCTCGGCGGGGCGGCGGCGCACGAGGGCCCGGAAGAGCCAGGCGAGGGTGGAGCCGAGGGCGTAGCCGATGGCGGCGGTGATGCCGCCGACGATGCCCTGGAGATACCAGGGCCGGGGCACGAGGGAGGGCGTGAGGCTGGACCAGAAGAAGACGGTGGCTAAGCAGAGTGCCGTGAGGTCGGGCCAGCGGCGGATGCGGTACGCGGGGTCGGGTCTGTCCCAGTAGGGGCGCCGCGCGAAGGCGAGGAGCCGGGCGGCGGCGCGGGAGCCGGCAGGGGCGTCGGGACCGGCGGCGGCGCGGGGGCCGGTGAGGGCGTCGGTGCCGGTGGTTGTCGCGGGGTCGGGGCCCGGGCCGGACGCGGGTCCGGCGGACCGATCGGGGCTGGTGTTCCGGTCGGTCGAGGTCATCGGATCAGCCTCGTACGTCCGTACACCCGTCCGCAAATCGTATTTCCGCCGGGGGCCCGCGTCGGTCCGCGTCCGGGCGTTCAGCGGGTGCGGTCCTCCCGGGGGGCGGGCGGCTCGGTCACCGGGGCGGGTGCCGGTTCGGCCGGTTCGGCGGAGCGGTGGTCGGCGCGCTGGGCGCGGGAGGCCTCGGCGCGCAGCAGGGCCTGGAGGACGGCGTACGGGTCGACGGGCATGGCGGAACTCCTCGCGGGGGGGGTGATGTAGGGGGCTGCCGGGAGGTGCGGGCCTCTCAGCAGCGCATCACCACGCACCGGAGCGCGTCGCCACGCGGGGAGGGTACGGGAGCGGGGGCGGCGCCACGGGAGCGCCGGCGGGCGGTACGGGGGCGGCGGCGCGCGGGGGTCGGCCTGACCCGCGTGCGGTGGCGCCTGGCCCGGCCGGGGAGCCCGGCCTCCGCCGCCGCGGGGTCGAACGTCTCGCCGCCCTGGTCGGGGGCCGGCGCCGGGGCGGGGGCAGAGGTCGCGGGACGGAGCTCGACGGCGCCGGTGAGGGCGTTGGCCGCGCCCGCGCCGAGGAGCGCGACGAGGATCAGGAGGAGCGCGACGCACCGCGGTCCGCCCGGCACGGGGCGCGTCCGGCGGCCCGCCGGGGTGGCGGGCGTCGCGGTCGGCTCGGGCACGGGGCTCACGGTGATCCGTACTGCCCCGCCCGGGTCCGCGCGCGGCGCTCCGGGCCCGAGATCCGCCCGGGCGGCCTACGTCCTGGCCCCCGGATTCACCGCACCGGCGGTCACGGCGCGGGCTCGGCCTCCACGGCGGCGGCGCGCCGCTTGCGGGCCGACATCCAGGCGTGGACCAGGACCCCGGCGAAGAGGAACAGGACTCCCTGGTAGACGGCGGCGTATCCGGAGCCGGCGACGAGCCAGAGGGAGAAGCCGAAGGCGGCGAGGGCGAGGACGGCGTCACGGACGAGCCGGGGGCGGTGGACCCGGTCGGCCTGTCCGGAGAGCAGGAAGTGGGTCTGGGCGGCTGTGGAGAGGAGGTACGGGACGGTGGCGGTGAAGGTGGTGACGAGGACGAGGATCTCGAAGACGCCCTGCGTACCGGCCGTGTAGTTGTAGACGGTGAGCGAGGAGGCGAGGACGACGGTCACCGCGACGCCGACCGTGGGGACGCCGCGCCGCTTGTGGGCGAAGGCCTTCGGGAAGAGTCCGTCGCGGGCCGCCGCGTAGGGGGTCTGGGCGCTGAGCAGCGTCCAGCCGTTGAGCGCGCCGACCATCGAGACCAGCGCCATGCAGGCGATGGCGGTGCCGCCCCAGGAGCCGCCGAACATGACGTTCACGGCGTCCGAGAAGGGTGCGGAGGAGTCGACGAGCCGGTCGTGGGGGACGGTGCCGAAGACGGAGAGCGTGCCGAGGAGGTAGATCGCGGCGGCGCCGAGGGTGCCGAGGATGGTGGCGCGGCCGACGTTGCGGCGGGGGTCGCGGACCTCTCCGGCGCTGACGGCGGCGGACTCGACGCCGAGGTAGCTGAAGAGCAGGATCGCGGCGGAGGCCGAGACCGCGCCGAGGGCGCTTCCCTCGCTCGCCCGGAAGGGGCCGAGGTTGGCGCTGTCGAAGAAGAACAGTCCGCCGACGGCGACGAACAGCAGGGGGACGAACTTGAGGACGGTCGCGATGAGCTGCACGGCGCCGACGTACCGGGTGCCGGCGAGGTTGGCGAGGGCCGGGAGCCACTGGAGGGTGAGCGCGGCGGCGATGGTGGCGGCCTTCGACTCGTGGACGGGGACCAGGACGTCGAGGTAGCCGACGGCGGCGACCGCGAGGGCGGCGTTGGAGACCCAGGTGGTGATCCAGTACGACCAGGCCGCGAGGAATCCGGCGAAGTCGCCGAAGGCCTCGCGGGCGTAGACGTACGGTCCGCCGGTCATCGGGAGGCGCCGGGCGAGGCGGCCGAAGACGAGGGCGAGGGCGATCGCGCCGAGGGTGAGGATGCCGAAGGCGACGAGGCTGATCGTGCCGTAGGGGGCGACGGAGGCGGGCAGCAGGAAGATGCCGCCGCCGATGATGTTGCCCATGACGAGGGCTGTCGCGACGGGGAGTCCGAAGCGCCGGGCGTGCCTGCTCGGGCTCGGGCTCGCGGTCGGGCTGCCGGGAGCCGGGGCGGTGTCGGTGCCCGGGTCGGTTCCGGTCTGTGGAGTTGTGGCCGTGCTCATGGGGTGGTGCGCCTTCCGTCGTACAAGCGCGGACATCGTCCGGTAACGACGAACAAGCGTCCAAATCAGCGGTTTTTGTCCTGCACGACCCCACCATCAACCGGAAGATGTGATTCCGATCGGCTCGTGGGCGGGGAAATCTCCACGGGCGGGGAAGTCCCCACGGGCGGGGAGATCCCCAGCGGCACCTGCGGGCCCGAGGACTCGCGCAGCCAGCGGCGCAGCACCCGGTGGATCCGCTCCGCGCCGACCAGCTCCTCCCCCGCGCCGACCGGCGGCGACAGCTCCGGCGGCGACAGCAGGAAGGGGTGCGACTGCTCGCCGCCGAGTCCGCCGTGCGAGCCGATCTGCTCCTCGAAGGCGTGTACGGTGCCGGTCGCCGGGTCGTACATCGAGTTGACCATGACGTCCGCGACGTGCGGGAAGCCGTCCGTGCGGCGCACGGCGTCCGCCGCGCCCCGGCCGAAGACGGCCAGCGGCCCCTCGTCGGCGAGCTCGGCGACCGGCACTTCCACGCCGTCCCGGGCGAGGACGAGCGAGCCGTGCTCGGCGCTCGCCACGAGCACGAAGCCGATGCCCGGGTGGTGGGCGAGGGTCCGCAGCAGCGCCGGGTGGCGCCGGTCGATCTCCTCGCGGGTCATCCGGTGCGGCACGTCGGGGAAGGAGATCAGCCCGAGGTTGCCCGAGGCGAGGACCACCGGCTCGGAGGGCTTGGCGGGCAGTTCGCGCGCGGTCTCGCCGGTCTCGTCCAGCGGCCGGTGCAGGGCGCTGCGCAGCGCGTCCCTGGCCGCGTCGCGCGCCTCGGAACCGCTGGGGGTGCGCCCGACGCGGCGCGGCACCGGCAGCCCGCACCCGGCCCGTACGAGCTCCTTGAGGGAGAGGCCGTACGCCGACTCGAAGGTCTCGCCCGGGCTCTGCCCGTGGTCGGAGAGGAGCACGATCCGGTACGGGCGCGGCGCGTGCTCGGCCACGGTCGCGATCAGCGCGATCGCGCGGTCGAGGCGGCGCAGGACCTGGTCGGTGTCCCGCCCGTGCGGCCCGGAGTGGTGGGCCACCTCGTCGTACGCGACGAGGTCGGCGTAGACCGCGGTCCGCCCGGCCAGCATGTCCCCCATCACGGCGGCGACCACCACGTCCCGCTCGACGACCGTCGCGAAGGCGCGGACGAAGGGGTACGTGCCGCCGCGCGAGACCCTCGGGGTCTCGCGGCGCAGCAGCGCCCGGGTCGACTGGCAGACCTCGCGGACGCACTCGGCGACGAGCGAGCCGGCGGTGCGGACGGCGTTGGCCGGGTCGGAGAAGTACGCGAAGTAGCCGGCCCGGGAGCGGTTGCGGCTGCCGCGCCGCGCGGCCATCGACAGGACCAGGGCGAGCTGGTCCGCGCCGCCGCTGAAGAGGTTGCCGCGGGAGGCGCCGTCGAGGGTGAGCAGCCCGCCGTCCCCGGTGCGGCGCACGGCCCGCCGCTGGAGCTCGACGGCGCTCGCGGGGCGGTTCGAGACCATGAGCCGGCCGGTGTCCTTCTCGTACCAGCGGAAGGCGGGCACGTCCTCGTTGGAGCCGTGCAGGATGCCGAGCTGGCTGGCGCCGGTCTGGCTGGACCAGTCGGTCCGCCAGGGGGTGAGGTGGTGGCCGGCGTCGAGCCAGCCGGCGACGGTCGGCATGAGCCCGTCGGCGACGGCGGTGCGCAGGACGTGGTGGCCGACGCCGTCGAGCTGGAGGAAGACGGTGCCGGGGGCGGCCTCCGGCGAGTCCTCGGGGTCGCGGGGCCGGGTGCGGCCGGTGAGGCGGTAGAGGCGGCGGCGGTAGGCGTCGTCGTCGCGGACGGCGAGGGCCGTGGCGGTCGCGGAGGCGACGGCGGACATGACGGCGGCGACCGCGACGGCGGTCTCGGGGTCGGCGGCGCCGCGCCCGTCGGGGATCAGCCAGAGCGCGACGAGCAGCAGTGAGCCGTTGAGGAAGAAGACGAGCAGACCGAGGACGAGCGCCGGGACGAGGAGGAGGGCGCGGACGACCACCGGCCACACGAGCGCGCCGAGCAGACCGAAGACGCCCGCGGCGGTGGCGGCGGTGACGGCCGTCCGCGTCATGCTGTCGCCGTCGGCGGACTGGAGCTCGAAGTCGGGGAGGAGTCCGGCGAGAGCGAGCATGGTGAGGGTGGACACCGCCCAGACCACGATCATCCGCATCACCGCGCTGCCTGCGGTCCGCCAGCGCCCGGCGCCACCCCATCGCCCGTCTCCCACGCCCGGTTCACCTTTCGCCCGTTTCCTGCCTCAAGCGTGGCACAACGCCCACGGTCAAGGCGGAAAACGGGTGACGGCGGACGGCCCGGGTGTGTCAGGTCGGACCCGGTCCTGTGTCAGGCCGGACCGGGTGGGGCGCGGAACGTCCCGTGGGTCAGGAGCCGTCGTACCCGGCGGTGGGCATGGAGAGCCGCCGGTGCACTCCGGCCTTGGCCGCCGTGTCGTACGCCGGTTCGTCGAGGCCGGCGGTCTCGACCCGCACCCCGCGGCGCTCGCACTCGGCGCGGAAGCCGGACACCGAGGTCAACGCGCGGGCGAGGACCCGCTCGTTGGCGGCGACGAAGAGGTCGACCTCGCCGTCCTCCACGTCCTGCCACAGGGCCGCGTGGTCGGGACGGATGCCGTAGAAGAGGAGTCGGCGGGCGAGCACGTACCCCTTGTCGACGGCCCAGCGGGCGCACAGCTCGTGCTGGCCTCGCGTGTCCACCAGGAAGGGGTCGCTGTCCAGCTCTTCGAGCGGGGTGAGGCTGGCGATCGCCGCCACCCGAACGTCGTCCATGGACCGACCCTACTGGGGAACGGCACCGCCGAACATCCTCCGGAGCACGCTCCGGACATTTACCCTCGTTACGGAGGTACGGAACGGTCGCGGACATCGGGGCGCGGCGGCCGGAGCCCCCGGGACGACAGGCTGAAACGGAAGGCGGCATGCCGGTGGAGGTCACCTGGTGGGGTCACGCGACCTGCACGGTCGAGGACTCCGGGGTCCGCTTCCTCACCGACCCGCTGTTCGCGCGGCGGCTCGCACACCTGCGGCGGCGGCGCGGCGCCCCGCCGCCGCCCGAGGCCACCCGCGCCGAGGCCGTGCTCGTCTCGCATCTGCACGCCGACCATCTGCACGTGCCCTCGCTGGCCCGGCTCGCGCCCGGGACACGGATCCTCGTACCGCGCGGGGCGCCCGCCGCCGTACCGGGACTGCGCAGGCTCGACGGGAACGGACTGCGGGTGACCGAGGTGGAGCCGGGCGACACGGTGACGGTCGAGGGCGTGACGGTACGGGCCGTCCCGGCGCTCCACGACGGGCGCCGGCTGCCGGTCGGGCCGCACCGCTCCCCCGCCCTCGGGTACGTCGTCGAGGGCGAGGCGCGGACGTACTTCGCCGGGGACACCGGGCTCTTCGACGGGATGGCGGAGGCGGTGGGCCCGGTGGACGTGGCGCTGCTGCCGGTCGGCGGCTGGGGTCCCTACCTCGGACACGGGCACCTCGACGCGGGCCGGGCGGCCGAGGCGCTCGCCGCGCTCTCGCCGGCGGCCGCGGTGCCGGTGCACTACGGCACGTTCTGGCCGATCGGGCTCGACGGGGTCCGGCCGCACGAGTTCCACGCGCCGGGGGACGAGTTCGTCCGCCATGCCGCCCGGCTCGCCCCGAAGGTGGCGGTGCATCTGCTCGCCCACGGCGAGCGGGTGCGGCCGGAGGTCGCCAGGTGATCGACGGTCTGGTCCGGGTCGCCGGGGCGGTGCGCGAGCTGCCGCCCGAGTCGACGCAGCAGGCGGTCGGCTATCCCTCGCTGTTCCTGCTCGTGGCGCTGGGCGCGCTGGTGCCGATCGTGCCGACGGGCGCCATCGTGAGTTCGGCGGCCGTGGTCGCCTTCCACCAGAGCTCGCCGCTGGCGCTGCTCTTCGTCTTCCTGGTGGCGGCGTTCGCCGCGTTCCTGGGGGACCTGGCGCTGTACTGGTTCGGGCAGCGCGGGGTCCGGTCCCGCAACGGCTCGCGGTGGCTGGCCGCGCTGCGGGGCCGGGTGACGCCGGAGCGGCTCGCGCAGGCCCAGGCGCGGCTGGACACCCATCAGGTGTCGGTGCTCGTGCTGTCGCGGCTGGTGCCTGCGGGGCGGATCCCGGTGATGCTGGCGTGTCTGCTCGCGGAGATGCCGCTGCGGCGGTTCGCGCGGGGGGACATGGCGGCGTGCCTCGCGTGGGCGGCGACGTACCAGCTGATCGGCATCCTGGGCGGTTCGCTCTTCCCTGAGCCGTGGCAGGGGGTCGTGGCGGCGGTGGGTCTGACGGTGCTGATCAGCGCGCTGCCGGCGCTGTGGCGGCGGGTGCGGGGGTCGTCCGGGCGGGGGCCTTCGGGGCAGGGGTCTTCGGGGCAGGGGTCTTCGGGCCGGGGGGCTTCCGGCCGGGGGGCTTCCGGCCGGGCGGCGGGGCCGTCTGGCGCCTCGGGTGCCTCAGACGCCCCGGGCGCCTCAGGGCGTGAGCACCCGTGAGCCGCCGACGGGGAGGTCCCACAGGTCCTCGCGGGGCAGTCCCGCCTTCTCCCAGGCGGCCCTGACGCGGGTGAGGGGTTCCAGGACGGGTTCGGAGGAGAGGACGAAGGTGGCCCAGTGCATGGGGGCCATCCGCCGTGCTCCCAGGTCCTGGTGGGCACGGACGGCCTCCTCCGGGTCCGTGTGGACGTCCCTGAGCCACCAGCGGGGGTCGTAGGCCCCGATCGGGAGCAGGGACAGGTCGATGGCGGGGAAGCGGCGGCCGATCTCGGCGAACCAGTGGCCGTACCCGGTGTCCCCCGCGAAGTGGACGCGACGCCCCGAGGGGTCGGTGAGCACCCAGCCGCCCCACAGGGAGCGGCAGGTGTCCAGGAGGGTCCGCTTGGACCAGTGGTGGGCGGGGACGAAGTCGAAGCGCACTCCGTCGAGTTCGGCCGCCTCCCACCAGTCGAGCTCGGTCACGCGGCCGAACCCCCTGCGGGCGAACCAGCGTCCGAGCCCGGCGGGGACGAACACCGGGGTGTGCCGGGGCAGTCGGCGGAGGGTGGGGGCGTCGAGGTGGTCGAAGTGGTTGTGGCTGATGACGACGGCGTCGACGGGCGGCAGGTCCTCCCAGCGGACGCCGACCGGGGTGAGCCGGGCCGGGGTGCCGAAGATCCGGCGGGACCAGACGGGGTCGGTGAGGACGGTGAGTCCGCCGAGGCGCAGGATCCAACTGGCGTGACCCGCCCAGGTGACGGCGAGGGTGCCGGGACCGGCGGGCGGCAGCGGTCCCGGCTCGAAGGGGAGCAGGGGGATGTCGCGGAGGCCTTCGGGGCGGGGGCGGACGGCGCCCTCGCGGGCCAGCCGCGCCAGGGCGCGGACGCCGGGGAGGGGGGCGGTGAGCCGGTCGACGAAGGTCCGGGGCCAGTCCGCGCGCAGCCGGCCGACCGGCTGGAGCACGGGGGCGGGCGCCGGGGCAGGGGCCGGGGAGGGGGCCGTGACGGGGGCCGTGGCGGGCGGCTGGGCCGACGCGGGGGGCTGAGCGGGGGCGGCGGGGTACGGGGCCTGGGCGGCCTGGGCGGGGCGTGCCGTCCGTTCGGTCATCTGCGGGCTCCGTCCTGCGTCGCGGCTCGTACGGGGTGGGCGGGGTGGGCGGGGCGTGCGGGCTGGAGCGGGCGTGCGGGGCGGTTCATCGGAGCTCCTCCAGGGCTCCTCCGAAGTCCGTCAACGAGCTTGTCACATGAGGGAGTTCCTCGGGGTTCCGGGAGCCCAGGGTCTCGGCGCGCTCCTCCTCGGTGGTGCCGAGGAACATCTCGGTGCCGAACCGGACGCGCAGGGCGCCGAGTTCGTCCCCGAAGCGGTGCCCGCCGGGGACCGGGGCGCCGAGCCGCGCGGTCAGGTGGCTCTCCAGCTCCAGGGAGTCGGTGACGCCGCGGGCGGCGAGTCCGGACCTCAACCTGCCGAGGTCCACGTAGAGATGGCGTCCCGCCTGTGGGGGCCGGGAGAGGGCCCCGGCGGCGAGGGCCGTGCGGTGCGCGGCGGCGGCGAGCCGGCCGTGGACGGTGGCGGCGCGCCGGGCCGGTACGGTCACGTCCTCGGGTTCGTCGAGGGCGTGCGCGGCGGCGGGGGCGACGGGGCCGGGGACGACGGCGCCGAGGGCGGTGAGGACGTCGAGGGCGCGGGCCCTGCGGTCGGTCCAGCGGTCGGCGCGGGACGGGTCGGTGGGCGGGAAGCGGGCGACGGCGCAGGGCCAGGCGGCCGGGGTGAGGGGGGCGCCGCCGAGGTCGGCGAGGACGGTCACGTCGTCCGGGCACATCTCGGCGGGGCTGAGGAGCACGGTGTCGTGCGGGTGGTGGAGGGTGTCGCGCCAGGTCTCGTCGCTGATGACGTGGAGGCCCTCGGCGACGGCGGCCTCGCAGGCCTCGCGGACGATCTCGGGCGGGGCGACGGTGGCGGTGGGGTCGTCGGCGACGGAGAGCAGCAGGACGCGGGGGTCGCCGCCCTCGGCCCGCACTCTCCTGACGGTCTCCAGGAGGGCGTACGGGTCGGGGACGCCGCCGCATTCGGCGGGGGTCGGTACGTGGTAGGCGGGGCGGCCGAGGAGGCGGGCCTGCGGGGCCCACCAGGCGGGGCAGGGGCGGGGCAGCAGGAGGTCTCCGCCGTGCGCGGCGATCAGGGCGAGGAGGAGGGCGGGGGCGCCGGGGGCCGCGACGACGTCCTCGGCGTGCGTCCGCAGGCCGCGGCGCCACCAGTAGCCGGCCGCCGCCTCCCGCAGGACGGGGCCGCCGCCGGGCGGTTCGGGGGCGGCGCGTCCGGCCGCGGCGGCGAGGAGGGCGGCGAGCCCGGGGAGGACGGGCAGGCCCGCGTCGGGCGCGGGAGGGCCGTAGCGCACCTGGCCTCGGCCTTCCGGAGCCGTGTGGTGCATGTCCCGTACCTCCTGAGCGCACGGGGGCACCGGGAACGGCACCCCGAGCCCTTTATACGAAGATCCGGGCGGTTTCGCCGCTCCAGGAGGCGCTTCGGGTGCCGGGGCGGGGCGGGGCGGGGCGCAGCGGCCGGTGGACCGGGCCGGCTCAGGCGACGGTGACCGGGTGGCGTACGACCGCACCGAAGAGATAGCCCTGGGTGTTGTGGACGGCCCGCTCGGGCTGGGTGTTGCCGGCGGCGTCGGTCGTACGGGACAGGAGGGTGACCGGCCCGGTGCGGTGGGGGCGCCACGGCACGGTCCAGCGGACCCAGCCGTCCCGCCTCGGGGTGTCGAGGAGCCGGGCACGCCGCCAGTGCGTCCCGCCGTCGGTGGAGACCTCCACCGAGCGGACGGGCGCGTGGGCGGACCAGGCGCGCCCGGTGAGCCGGTGGACGCGGCCGGCCTCCAGGGTGGCGCCGAAGGGGAGTTCGTACGCGGACTTGATCGTCTGGACGCCGATGGGGGCGCTGCCGCCGGACGGGTGGGCGGGGCCGAAGAGGCGGTACCAGTCCGTGGACCAGGGTGAGGTCAGCGGGCGGGTGGAGACCTCGATGTCGCCGAGCCACTTGATCGAGGCGATGCCGACCCAGGAGGGCACGACGAGCCGGACCGGGTGGCCGTGGTCGTACGGGAGGGGTTCGCCGTTCATCTCGTACGCGAGGAGGACGTCCTCGAAGGCCTTGGCGACCGGCAGCGGGCGGCGGACCCGGCCGTGGTCGACGCCGCCGGAGACGTACGGGTCGTCGAGGCCGCGCGGCTGGAGGGCGATGGCGTCCCGGGCGATCCCGGCGCGTCGCAGCACGTCGGAGAGGCGGACGCCGCGCCAGCGGGCCGCGCCGACGGCGCCGAGGGTCCAGGAGGTGCCCGTGACGGGCTCGCCCTGCTGGCTCGTGTAGAGACTGCGGCCGTTTCCGGCGCACTCGATCAGGGCCGTTCGGGTGACGGAGGGCAGGTCGCGCAGCTGCCCGTAGGTGAAGTGGACGGGGCTGCGGGCGTGGAGTCCGTCGCCCCAGAGCGTGAGGCGCCAGTCGGCGGCGTCGAGGACGGGCGTGGAGGTGTGGTTGCGGACGAAGAAGCGGTCGGCGGGGGTGAGGAGACCGGTGTCCGCGAAGGCGTCGGACCGCGCCTCGGCGCTGGCGCCCCGGACGGTGAACCACTCGGGCGGGAGGGACTTGACGATGCCGGGCGCGGACACGGATGCGGAGGCCGTGGTTGCGTGCGGGGATGCGGGGGCCGTGGTTGCGTGCGCGGGGGCGGCGGCCGCGAGTCCGCCGAGGGCGGAGGCCGCGGGGGCCGCCGCGAGCAGCTTCAGCAGGGAGCGGCGGTCGGGCGCGGGCGGATACGGCGGCACGGGACTCCTCGACATGTGGGGCGGGCGGCGCCACCGGGCGGCGGCGGGCCGATCCTAGAGGCGGAGAGGGGGCTGGAACGGTCCGTTGACGGTGCTGTCACACAGCGATCCGTCAGCTCGGAGCGGGCCCCGGAAATGCGGGAGCGCCGCTCGGTCTCCCCGACCGAGAATGCGGCATGACGACATCGAACGGCGCGACGACATCGATACGCGAGGCGGTTCCCGGGGACGCGGCGGCCGTCGCTTCCGTGCACGTCCTGTCCTGGCGGGCCGCCTACCGCGATCTGCTCCCCGGGCCGTATCTGGCCTCGCTGGACCCGGAGGAGCGGGCGTCCGTGTGGCACGAGCGCCTGTCGGCGCCCGACCGGCCCACGGTGCTCCTGGCGACGGAGGCCGACGGGCGGGTCGTGGCCTTCTCCTGTCTCAGGGCCTGGCCGGACGAGGAGCCCGGGGAGCCGGCGGAGGCCGGTGCGGCCGGCGAGCCGGGGGCGTCCGGTGCGTCCCTCGCTCTCGACCCCGCCTCCACCGCCGAACTGGCGGCGCTGTACGCCCTGCCGGAGGTGTGGGGCACGGGTGTCGGGCGGGCGCTGCTCGCCGCGTCCACGGAGGTGCTCGTGACGGCCGGTTTCCGGACCGCCTCGCTGTGGGTGTTCGCCGGGAACACACGGGGCCGCCGCTTCTACGAGGCGGCCGGCTGGCGACCGGACGGCGCGGCCGTCCGCGAGGTCACGGGCGGCCGGGAGCTGGAGGAACTCCGTTACCGGCGGGCGCTGTTGGACTGAGCCGGTGTCCACATCCCAAGACGCGGGTCTCACCATTCGGCGGGAGTGCGTACGGTGAAGGCACGCACCCACACCGAGGGAGTCGCTTCCATGACGCATGCCCCCACCCCGTCGGCGGCCCACGAGACCGCCGTCTACACCCACGGCCACCACGAGTCCGTCCTGCGTTCGCACACCTGGCGGACCGCCGCCAATTCCGCCGCCTACCTGCTGCCCGAGCTGCGGGCGGGGCTCGACGTCCTGGACGTGGGCTGCGGCCCGGGCACGATCACGGCCGATCTGGCCGCGCTGGTGGCGCCCGGCCGGGTGACCGCCGTCGACGCCGCCGAGGGCGTCCTGGAGAAGGCACGCGCGGTCGCCGCTGAACGCGGCCTGGACAACGTCGAGTTCGCCGAGGCGGACGTCCACGCCCTGGACTTCCCCGACGACTCCTTCGACGTCGTCCACGCCCACCAGGTGCTGCAGCACGTCGGCGACCCCGTCCAGGCCCTGCGCGAGATGCGGCGGGTGTGCAGGCCGGGCGGGGTCGTCGCGGCCCGCGACAGCGACTACGGAGCCTTCGCCTGGTTCCCCGAACGCCCCGCGCTGGACGGGTGGCTGGACCTGTACCACCGGGTCGCACGGGCGAACGGCGGCGAACCGGACGCCGGGCGGCGGCTGTTCTCCTGGGCCCGGGAGGCGGGCTTCACCGACGTCACGACGACCGCGGCGACCTGGTGCTTCGCCACCCCCGAGGAGCGCGCCTGGTGGAGCGGCCTGTGGGCGGACCGGACGACCGGCTCCGTCTACGCCGAGCTGGCCGTGAAGGGCGGCCACGCGACGGACGCCGAGCTGGCGGCGATCGGGGAGGCCTGGCGGGAGTGGGGCGAGCGGGAGGACGCCTGGTTCATGGTCCCGCACGGCGAGATCCTGTGCCGGGTGTCCTGACCACTCGGCAGAGTCGTTACGGCAGGTCAGTACAGGTTGTCATGGAACCCGATGCATTCCGGGTCCTGGAGGGGGCAGCTCGGATGCGGCGTGCGGTCCGGCTCGGGCCGCGCCGGTTCGGTGTCCAGGAAGCCCGGCTCCGGCGGCGGCATGGCGAACGCCTCGCAGAGGCAGGCGCCGCAGCGGCCGGAGAACCGCGGCTCCCCATGGCGGAAGCGCGGATGTCCGCACCGGCACTCGGCCGTCGCCCATGCTGCCACCTACGGACCCCCGTCCTTCCGCCGCCACCCCCAGGATAGGGAGCGACGGCCCGGCGGGGACCCCTCCGGGACTCCCCCTCCGGGACGCCGCCGATCGTCCGTCAGCTCGGCCGCATCCTGAACTCATAGGCGTACGGCAGTGGTTCGTCGGTGAGCTCCGCCCAGACCTCACCGAGGATCTCGGCGCCCTCGCGCAGGTCCGCGACCTCGAAGCCCGCGTCGAAGACGGCGCGGGCCTCGTCCGTCCTGCCCTCGGCGAGGAGCAGGCGCGCCTCCAGGAGCCGGAAGGCGCCCCTCCCCCGCGCCTCCTCGGGAAGCCGCGTCCACACCTCGCGCGCCCGGCCCGTGCGTCCGGCGGCGAGCAGCGCGGTGACCGCCTCGCGGCCGAGCGCGGCGCTCCCCGCCTCGTCCTCGGCGGCCCGGTCGGCGTGTTCGGCCCGGTCGGCGTGCTCGGCATGGTCGTTGAAGGCCTCGGCGAACCGTTCGGCGGCGCGGGCCGGGTGCCCGTCCTCCCGGTCGGCGACGGCGAGGCAGTGGAGCAGCGGCCAGCGGACGGTGGCCTCGCGCAGTCCCCGTTCCCAGCTCCGTACCGCCTGGGCGCGGTCTCCGGCGTGCCACTGGGCGATGCCGAGGTGGTACTCGGTGGACGGGTCGGCCGGGGCGGTCTCCAGCATGTCCCGCCAGGGCGCCGAGACCAGCGGCGCGCCGGGCGCGGCGCCCTTCTCGGGGGCCGGCAGGACCCCGGTGTCCAGGAGTGCGCGCCAGGGCTCCTGCTCGGGCCCGAGCGTCGACTCGGGGAAGGGGGTGCCGGGCAACTCGTGATTTCCGCGCAGGACTTCGAGGGCTCCCCAGCCGGAGCCGACGGCGAGGACGGTCTCCGGCTCGGAGTCGGCGGCCTGCTCGCGCCAGGCCGTGCAGGCCGCGTCGACCCCGGCGCGCGGGAGCGCTTCGGCGAGGCCGTTCTCGACGGCCTCGCGGGCCGTGTCCCAGTCGTCGCCGAGTGCCGCGCCGGGATCGGCGGTGAGCGGTCCGTACGCCTCCAGCCAGCTGAACTCCTCGCCGCCGGGCAGCTCCAGGTGCTCCAGCTGGGTGCGCGCGAGGCCGGCCTGGATCTCGGCGTAGCCGGGGGTGCCGGGCTCGGTGAGCCACTCCTGCCAGCGCCGGCCGCCGCGTTCGCGGCCCCACAGGAAGAGCTTGCGGCCGCGCAGCGGATCGGTGGAGGTCTGGACGAGGCCGGTGCCGTCGGCGTCCAGGGCGGCGATCCAGCGGCGCTGTCCGTCGGGCAGGTCGTAGAACCAGTCGGCCGCGTGGTCCCCGTTCAGGGGGTACGAGCGGTCGGTGCCGCCACCGCTCTCGGTGACGGGGAAGGGCAGCCGGCGCAGCGAGCGTTCGTCACCGTGGTGCCATGCGGCGTCGGCGGGCGCGATGACGCGGCGGGTCTCCGGTACGGCGGTGTTGGACCACCAGTAGACGGCGGCGGGCCGCTCGTGGGGGTTGCGGACGCGGACGCCGACATGAAGGAAGTCGGAGCCCTCCGGGAGCCAGAGGTCGACCTGGAAGGGCAGGTCCCGCAGGCGCTCCCACTCCCACAGCCGGAGCATCTGGCCCCCGTCGGGGGCGCGGACGACGGCCGCGTGCAGGGGCGAGCAGGAGAGGGTGGTGTGGCCGGTGGCTCCGATGTTCCACTCGATGCCGCCGGAGAACCAGGCGCCGTTGAGGGCGAAGGCCGCCGGCTGGAACACCGGGTTGCGGTAGAGGAGTTCGCGTCCACTGGGTTTGTGGTGCAGGGAGTGGACGCGACCGCCGAGCCCCGGGAGCACGGTGGCCCGGAGCCGGTCGTTCTCGATCACGATCGCGTCGAGGTCGGTGGGGGTGCGTTCGCGCCCGTAGCCGTCCCGCACGGGGGCGGGCAGCAGACTGCGCAGGGGCGCGCGTCCGATGCCCCGGGCCATGTCGCGCGGCAGTTCCGCGAGGGTCTGTTCGTCGACCGCGTGGGTCCCGTGGTGGGTCCGCAGGGCGGGCAGGGGGCTGTCCGGGCCCAACGGGGCCGCGGGCAGCGTCAGTACGGCACGTCGTACGGTCGTCATCCACCCATGGAACACGCCGGGGCCTGTCCTGACCAGGGGTTCGCTCACCTACGACCGGACGCCCGGGGCGCCTGGGTCCTACTGCCAACCCATGTTGCCCTGAGCCGTGGCGGTGGGGGCGGACGGGGCGGGCGCGGCAGCCGCCGTCGAGGCGGCGTACAGCGGGGCGGCGAGGGTGAGGACGAGGACCGCGGCGGCCTGGGCGATGCGCATGCGAGACATGGGGTTCTTCCGTTCCTGAGCGTCGATGGTAGGTCGGAGGTGGGTCCGGTATCGGTCGCGCCCCGCGGTGGCGCTTTCCGGTCCGGTGCCTTCGGGAGTGGTCTCCGTTCCGGCGAGAACCACTGTCGCCGCAGGCCCGCGGGGGTGGAAGGGCCGGCGCGTGGACGGAAACGGCAGCGGCCGTTTGTGTCCACCTGGCGCGGGGGCGGCTTTCACTGTCCGTCGATGACGATGAGCGGGGCTTCCGCGCGCAGAAGGGTCCAGCCCGACAACTCGGGGCGGCCCTCCAGCAGCCGGGCGCAGACGGCCGCCGCGTTCGCTTCCGCCCGGGCCAGCGAGTCGGCCAGGAGGAAGAGGCCGAGGACCGGTGCCGAGGGCGGGTCACCGTGCACGCTGACGTGCTCCACGCCGTCCTCGGGTCGGGCGCACCCATAGACGAGGGCGCGCACGTCGGGCGGGAGTTCGCCGCCCTGGGCCGGCGGTCGCAAGTGCGCGTGAACGAGGTACATAACCCCTTCCTTCTGCCCTCCCGCTGCGGGCATATGATGATCTTTTTGTGTGGGAGATGAGCACTTCCGGGGGGAATCACAATGCTGTCTGCGCTGGGTCTCGACACGATGGCCGAGGCCGTCTACCGGGCGATGCTGGCCGATCCGCGGGGCGGGGTGGCGGCGCTGGCCGCCCGCGTCGGCGCGACGGAACAGCAGGTACGTGACGGACTCGACGTCCTCAGCGAGCTCGCACTCGTCCGGCCCTCGGCCGACAACGGCGGCCTGCGCGCGGTCTCGCCCGACCTTGGGATGGAAGTCCTGATGGCCCGCCAGCAGGCCCAGATCACCGCCCAGCAGCAGCGGCTCGAGGCCTCCCGTGCGGCGGCCGCCCAGTTGATCTCCGAGTACGCCGACCTGCGGCCGGCCGGCGCCAGCCCGGGAGTCGAGCAGCTGATCGGCCTGGACCAGATCCGGGACCGCCTCGCGCGGCTGACTCGTGAGGTCCGCCACGAAGTCATGACCTTCGCACCTGGAGGCCCGCAGACGGAAGAGAACATTGCCGCGTCGCGCCCCCTGGACGCCGAGTTGCTGGGGCGCGGGGTGCGGACCAGGGTCGTGTACCTGGACAGCGTCCGCCACCACCGGCCGACCGTGGAGTACGCGCGCTGGACGGCCTCCCTGGGCGGAGAGGTCCGCACCGCGGCTTCGCTCGCCACCCGTCTGATCATCGTGGACCGATCGACCGCGGTGATCCCTGTGAGCAGTGAGAACACCGCGGGCGGTGCCGTCGTGCTGACCGGGCAGGGAACGCTGACCGCGCTGTGCGCGCTGTACGAGAGCGTGTGGGCCGCGGCGCACCCGCTCGGGGAGGCCCCGGTCCGTGATGTCCACGGCCTGAGTGCGCAGGAGGCCGCCCTCATCTCCCTGCTCTCCGAGGGGCACACGGACGAGACGATCGGCAAGCGGCTCGGGGTGTCAACGCGTACGGCCCGGCGGATCGCCAGCGACCTCATGGAACGCCTCGGCGCGCGCAGCCGGTTCGAGGCGGGTGTCCGGGCGGTGCAGCACGGATGGCTGCCCGCGCAAGAGGGCTGAGTCCGCCCGGCCGGACGGATCGCCTCGGCCGGCCGTCGAGTGCGGCGGGCGGTCCGCTGCGGGGTGAACAGGCATAGTGATCCCGGAAGGGTGCGGCTGAGAGAGCGGTTCGTGGAGTGCGGGTCCGGTGGTGTGCCGTGTCGTCGGCGCCACCGGGCGCACTCCAGTCTTTCCGCGTCGCACCGTCCGCGGAAGCCGGGCCCGCTGGCCTGAAGGGGCCTGGGCCGCAAGCGTCCAGGCCGACGGCCGACCTCCGGTCCGGTAGCCGACTCCGGTCCAGTAGCCGACTCCGGTCCAGTAGCCGCCCTCCGGCCCTGCGGCCCATGACTCCTTGCGCGGCACGGCGGTGAGAGGCATCCCGGTGTGTCGCGCTCCGCGGCCGGCCGTCGACGCATCCCGCCCGGCGTTCCCGACTGCGCGGGTTCCTCCTGCCCGTTGACGCGCATGCGGCCGGCCCAGGGCTCGTGAGCGTACGGCGGGAAGCCCGTCCGGCCCGATCGGGCCAGGGACGCTTCCGGCCATCCCAACCACCTTCCCCCGGTGCTGTCCGCACGCCGAAAGTGGTGATCGCCGCCAGGGAGCGAAGCGTGACCCGGCGGGCACGCCGCAGGACACCGCGTCGTGGGACTCGTATCCGGAGTCCGACGCGACGTACCGGTGCGGCCGCCGACCACGAGGGTCCGTCGGGCCGGGAGCACGTCCTGGCAGGGATCACACCGCAGGAGAAGGGAGTCGTGATGGCTCAGCGTTCACGACAGTTCAGCAGACGCCGGATACTCGCCGCCTTCGCGGGGGTGGCAGCAGCTTGCGCACTCCCGGAGTGCACCGTGCTCACCCGCCCCGCGTATGCGGCGGACGGGGCCGGAGCCGCCCCCCTGCCCGCGGGCTCCGGTCTGCCGGACACCGAGCGGGGCCGGGTCGTCTGGGCGTACCGGACGGGCGGCCGCGCCGTCCGCACCGCGGCTGCCGCGGCCCTGGTGGGGAGCGCCGCGGACGTGACGACGTTCCTCGCCGAGAAGCTGCCCGTGGCCCGGGCCGAGGACAACCGGTTCACGCTCACGCAATCGCTGGTGATGGCGGGCAGGGCGACCCGCGAGAGCATCGGCGTGGCGCTGTCCGGCGGCACGGGGGCGGTGGAGGCGTACCTCGTGGACGGCTTCCAGAGCGCGGTGCGCGAGGACCTCAGGGTGGCCGTGACCACGGTCATGGCGCGCGGTGCCCGTGCCGTGAAGCGGGAGGGCTCCGCCGCGCTGGACGCCGGGTCCGACTTCGCGCTCCGCGCCTTCCTGAGCGGCGGACAGTTCACCGCTCAGGAAGAGGACGAGCGGGTACGGGTGACGTCCATCCTCGTGACCGCGTCGCCGCAGGTGCGGCTGTACGCGCAGCGGGCGCTGGAGGACGGGACGCCGCGGGCCATCCGATGGTTCCTGGAGACGGGCCAGTACATCGCCCGGGCCCGTGACGAGGAGACGGCGACGATCCAGCAGCTCGTCAAGGTCGTCGAGGCGGAAGGGCAGCGCGCCGGCCGGAAGTCGGACGAGGCCGTCGAGCTGTCCGAGCAGGCGGTCAAGTCGGCGGAGAACGCGAAGAAGGCGGCGCTGGAGGCGAAGGCCGAGGCCGAAGCCGCCGGACACGACGTCGAGCGCTCCGCCGCCGCCGCGAACAAGGCGGCTCGGGCCGCCAGGGGAGCCGCTGCCGCCGCGTCGACCGCGGTGTCGGCCTCGCGGACCGCGCAGGCCGCCTCTCAGCGCTGCGTGGTCGCCGCGCAGGCCGCGGCCGCCGCGGCCGCGGCGGCGGGACGCGCCGCCGCCCAGGCGTACCACGCGGCGATCGGCGCCTCGAAGGACGCCTCGATGGCGGAGGCCGCCCGGACGGCGGCGCGGGCCGCGACGGCCATGGTGCAGTACGTCCGCACGGTGGCCCAGAAGGCGGGCATGGCGGCCGTGGCCGCGGAAGCCGCCGACGCCGCGGGCGCGGCCGCCGCCGGATCGGCCCTCAACGCGGCAGCGGCCGCCAGGGCGTCGGCCGACGCGGCACTGGCCTCCGGCGCCGCGAAGTCCGAGGCCGCCATCGCACAGCGGGAAGCCGCCGTGGCGGAGGCCGCCGCCGCCCGGGCGACGCAGGCCGCGGCCAAGTCCCGGTCACTGGCCGGGCAGGCGGCCGCCGCCGCCCACGTGGCGCGCGAAGCGGCCGAAAGCGCCGCCGATCACGCCGAGAAGGCGGCCGCGCGGGCTCTGGACGCGGCGAACCACGCAGGCCAGGCCGTCGACTACGCCAACCGGTCGACGGAGGCCGCGAACGCGGCCGTCGAGGCGGCGAACAAGGCCGCCGCCGCGGTCGACAAGGCACGCGAGGTGGAGCAGGCGGCCCGCGAGGCCGAGACCGCCCGGCTGGCCGAGGAGACCGCCGAGGCGATCGAGCAGGCGAAGCTGGCGGCGGCCGCGGAGACGGACCAGCTCGCACGGTACGACCGGGAGCGGACGCAGGAAGCGCGGCTGTCCGCGGAACTGCTCGCGCTCATCGCCTCCGCGGAGTCCGCGCTGGCGGGAGGCAGGACCGCTGAGGCCGTGGCGGCCGGGCGCCGGGCCGCGATCCAGCTCGTCGACCGGTCGGGCACATGGACCCGGCAGGCCGCGGAGTTCGCGCTGGCCGGCTCGGACGAGGACGTCGTCCACTGGATCGACGCCGACCGGCTCATCGCCCTGCAGCAGGACAACATCGAGAACGTGGTGGCCATGGCCGCGATCTCCACGAAGAACGTGGCGCTGGCCGCGGTGGACGTCCTCAAGACCGAGGACCACGCGAAGGTCAGGACGTTCCTGGAGACCGGGGCGATCGTGGCGGCGAAGGAGGACAACCGGGTCGAGGTGACCACGGTCCTGGCCGACGAGACCACCGGTACCGCGGTACGGCGTGCGGCCGTCGCCGCTCTGGAGGCGGGCACCGCCCAGGCCCTGCACACCTTCCTGCACGTCGAGCGCGCCAAGGCCGTCCGGGAGGACGACGAGGTGGCGGCCACCACGCTGCTGGCGAACGGGGGTCCCTACGTCAAGGCGGCCGCCGAGATCGCCCTCGAGGGCGACACGCACATGCTGCGCCAGTTCATCGCCACCACGCAGTACGAGTTCGCGCGCATCGACCACGACCACGCCACGCACATCAGCGCGGTCCGGGCGATGATCGCGGGCGCCGCCAAGACGGCCCAGGAGGCACAGGAGAACGCGGCACGGGCCTCCGAGGCGGCCGCCCTCGCCCGCGACGCCGCCCAGAAGGCGACCGAGTGGGCCGCGCTCGCCAAGGGGTACGCCGCGGCCGCGAAGCTGTCCGCCGAGGAGGCGCGCAAGAACGCCGAAGCCGCCGAGGGGTCCGCGGCCGAGGCCGCCCGCTCCGCCGAGACCGCGCGGCAGGCAGCCGCCGCGGCACGGCAGGCGAGCAGCGTGGCCCGGAGCGCGGCGACCCGCGCCGTGCGGTCCGCCACCGAGGCCGCCGCCCACGCCGCGAACGCCGCGGCATCGGCCGCGGCGGCCCGCCAGTCGGCACTCGCGGCAGGAGCGAGCGCCGCCGAAGCCGCGCAGTCGGCACTGCAGGCGAAGGACCTCGTCCTGGAGGCCGCGCGGCAGGAGGCGATCCAGAAGGCGCTGGACAACGCGAAGACGCCCATCACGCCGGGCACGAACGGCCTGCCCCAGGGAGCCGAGAGCTGCCTGACGCCGTTCGGCCGCCCCGTCGAGTCCGGCAACAGCACCACGCCGTGGGAACTGGGCTGGCACTGGCTCACCGGCTCGGGCCCCACGTCGCAGTGCTTCGGCCCGAACGACGACTTCACCCGCATCTACCGTGAGCACCAGCACACCCGGGAGGCGCTCGCCTTCTTCGCCGACCGCACGCGTGCGGGCAACTACGAGCTCGGCCACACCCTCAAGTACGACTACTCCCTCGGCGGGTTCGACGGTGCGTGGAAGTACCTCCAGGACTATGGAACGCTCTCCACGGCCGGTCTCACGGGCAACCTCGCGTACACGTTCCTGGGCTCCCACCAGGTCCGGATGACGCCCATCCGGAAGAACGCGGACGGCTCCGTCGTGTGGCGGTACTCCGCCTACAACGAGTCGGACATCGAGTCCGCGACCCACCCCCCGGTCATCGGCTACACGGACTGGTGGAGCAACAACGTCGGTTCGCTCATCGACAGGATCGTCGGCGACTCCGGTCCGATGTCGCCCAAGACCCAGGTCATCGAGTTCGACGTCACGCTGGGTCCGTGATCCCCGGCAGGGCGGGTACGGGCCGGCTCGTCACCCTCCTCGCCGCCGTCGTGTCGCTCGTCTCGGGGTGCACGGGCTCCGTCGACCCCGATGAGCTGCCCGGCGTGTACCGCAACGACGGGGCGGGCGCCGAGCTGCGGCTCGACTCCGACGGAACGTTCTCCGCCGTGGACGTGGTGACGGACGGATCCTCCGACCCCGCCGACTTCAGCGGCCGGTGGGAGTGGTTCGGCGACCGGGCGGGCAGCGACTTCGTCTACCTGTCGGTCGACAGCAGCGGGCTGGGCCCGATCGCCGGCATCCAGCTCTACCCGAGCGGGGGGAACGCGGTGGAGTTCCGCCCGGACCCGGACGGGCCGCCGTCCCTGAGGCTCACCCGAGCGGCTGCGCCGTAGGGGCCGCGCACCGCCTCCGCACCTCGACTCGACAGCCAACTCCCTTCCACTCAAGCAGCTTTGATCAGAAGGGGCGGTGGAGAACCCTCCCCGCCCCCATCGACTCCGACTTCGAGGAAATTCAGCACTGTGATGACTTCACGCAAGGCATGGACCCGCACTCTGGGAACCGCGACCGCGGCCGGTGCGCTGGCGTGGGCCGTGGTGGCCGCCGGCCAGCCCGCCACCGCCCCCGGCAGCGAGCCCGTCGCCGAGACGGGACCCGGGTACGCCATCGAGGACTACAACTACCCCGACGCCGACAAGATCCTGGCCGATCAGGGCATCGTCCTGAAGCGGGGCGACGGCCACATCGTGCTCGCCGACTGCGCGAGCGAGGCGAACCTCCTCAGGTTCCTCGCCCGAGACCGGGCCGACGTGTGCTTCAAGGTCACCGCCGACGAGGGCTACCTGACCCTGGAGATCCCGTCGGTGCACGGGGTGCGGACCGACGACTCCGGCAACACCCACCTGGCCATGACCGCCGAGGACGACCGCGTCGAGTACGACATTCCCGCCAAGACCTGGGAAGGAGTCGGCGAGTCCGTGGACGGCCGGGAGCACGTCCTGGTCGAGATCCGGGTCTCCAAGTAGACCGCACCGCCCGCGGGGCTCTTCCGAGCCCCGTCGTGCCCCGTGTCACCGGCGGACCACCGGTCCCGTCCACGCACGACCGAACTCCGGCGCATTCGCTCACCGAATCCCGTTCCTGAAGGAAACCGCACATGTCTGCACTCCGTCCGGGCACCGCTCGCATCTCGGGTCTGCTCGTCACCACGACCGCCGTCGCCGCGGGCCTCGTCCCCGCCGCCCACGCCGTCTCCGGCCCGGAGGCCGCGGCCGGCCAGCACACCTCCGTCGTCAAGCTGAACATCGGCGACGAGGCGACCGGCCGCGGGTGCACCGGCTCCCTCGTCGACTCCTCGTGGGTCCTCACCGCCGCCAGCTGCTTCGCCGCGACGCCCGGTACGCCCCTGCCGGCCGGTGCGCCCGCGCTGAAGTCCACCGTGACCCTCGGCGACGGCAAGCGGATCGAGGTCGACGCGCTGGTCCCGCGCGACGACCGGGACGTCGTCCTGGCCCGCCTCAAGACCCCCGCCACCGGCCCCGCGGGCATCACGACGGCGGGCGCCGCTCCGGCTGCGGACGCCGATCTGACCGCCGTCGGCCTCGGCCGGACGAAGACCGAGTGGGCGCCGGGCAAGGCCCACACCGGAGCGTTCACCCTGAGCGCCTCCGACGCCACCACCCTGACCATCGCGGGCAAGGGCACCGACGCCGTCTGCAAGGGCGACACCGGCGGGCCGCTCCTGAACGCGGCCGGTGAACTCGTCGGCGTCAACAGCCGGTCCTGGCAGGGCGGCTGCCTGGGCAGCGACCCCGCGGAAACCCGGACCGGCGCCATCGCGGCCCGTACCGACGGGCTGCGCGAGTGGATCGACGGGGTCCGGGCCACGACGCCGGGCTGGCAGACCAAGGCCCTC
This sequence comes from Streptomyces venezuelae, assembly GCF_008642375.1. Taxonomy (NCBI): domain Bacteria; kingdom Bacillati; phylum Actinomycetota; class Actinomycetes; order Kitasatosporales; family Streptomycetaceae; genus Streptomyces; species Streptomyces venezuelae. The sequence goes on from NZ_CP029194.1 coordinate 1,655,259, forward strand.
GTGCAGGCCGGCACCGGCCTCTACCAGGCCGTCCGGCTGTCCGACGGCTCCTGGACCGGATACACCGACCTCCAGGGCAAGGTCGGCGACCTGGGCGGGATCCGCAGCACCGCCGCCGCCGGCATCAACGGCGACACCCACGTACTGGCCATCAGCACCAGCGGCGGACTCTTCCACACCGTCCGCAAGCCGGACGGCACCTGGAGCGCCTTCGGGAACGTGTTCGCCGCGGCCAACACCCTCGGCAACCTCACCCAGGTCTCCGCCGTCTCCATCGGCCACGACCTCCACGTCGTCGCCGTCGCCGACGGCAAGGCCTTCCACACCGTCCGCAACGGCGCGGGCAGCTGGACCCCCTTCCGCCAGATCAACGGCTCCCTCACCGGCGTGACCGCGGCGGCGACGGCCAGCGTCCGCGGCGAGCTCCAGGTCGGCATCGTCAGCGGCGGCAAGCCGTACCACACCATCCGCCAGACCACCGGGACCTGGCTCGGCTGGGGCGATGTCGCCCAGGCCGTCGGCGCCACCGGACCGGTCACCTCCCTCGGCATGGCCGGCACCGGCGACGAGACCCACCTCGTCATCACCACCGACAACGGCACCCGCCAGTACCACACCATCCGCAACTTCAACGGAACCTGGGCCGGCTGGGGCGACCTCAAGGGCGTCCTGGGCACGGTGACCACCAAGGCCGTCTCCGCTGCCGCCGTCAACGGCGAACTCCAGCTCGCCGTCACCACCACCGACGGCAAGCTCCTCCACACCACCCGACACACCGACCGCACCTGGACCACCCCGGCGCCGGCACCCCTCGCGGGGATCCCCGCAGCCCCCGGCAACCTCGCCATCACCGCCACCTACACCGGCTGACCCTGCCGCGGAAGGGGGCGCCCCCGGCACCATGAGTGCCACGGGGCGCCCCCTTCGCGCATGGATGGCGTGTGGTCGGTGGTGACGCCGGGAGCGATGGTCTGCCGAACGTCCGCCGGACCACCGAGCTGGAGCCCGCCGAGCGCGCCGCGCTCGACCGGGGAGTGACCGTACGGCGCGGCCAGGGCTACACCCTGCGCGTCAGCACCCGCTCCTCGATCGCTGCCAGCCCCTCGACGGCGTCCAGAGCGCCCCGGCCATCCCGGCCCAATACGGGCCGTGGCAGACGGGCCGTCCCCGTGTCCGGCCGCTGCGGGTGCGGGGCGACAAGACGTACTCGCCCCGCGCCAACCGGGCCTGCCTGCGAAAGCGCGGAATCCGCTGCACGATCCCGGAACCTGCCGACCAGGCCGCCGACCGCAAACGGCGAGGGAAGGCCGGCGGGCGGCCTCCGGCCTTCGACCGCGAGGACCACAAGGCCCGGCACGCGGTCGAGTGCGGGATCAACAGGCTCAAGCGCAACCGTGCGGTCGCCACCCGGTTCGACAAACCCGCCGTCCGCTTCGAAGCCACCGTGCTGATCGCCGCGATCGGAGAATGGATACGACCAGCCCGTGCTGTCGGCTCCGCATGCCCTGCTGACCGCGACCAGGGTGAACAGGGCAAGGGGAGAAGCAGCGATGGGGGCTCAGTACTACGGCGCCGACAGCGAGAACGGCGACCGCACCGACGACCCCTCCGAGGACTCCGGAGCGGTGATCGCCCAGCGCTCGTGGTCCCTCCAGGCTCCGTCGATGAACAGCATCGCGGGCGAGAAGCCCTCCAGGCGGAAGCCCGCGCGGCTGACGAGCGCACGGGAGGCGGTGTTGCCGGGCTGGATGTTCGCCTCGAGGCGGTGCAGCTCCAGGGGCCCGAAGGCGTACGCCAGGACCAGCCCGAGGGCCTCCGAGAACAGTCCGCGGCCGGCGGCGTGCGCGAAGGCGCCGTAGCCGAGGGCGCCGCTGCGGAAGGCGCCGCGGACGATGTTGTTGATGTTGACGAAGCCGGCGATCCGCCCGCCGGGCACCCCTTCGGCGTGCTCGCACACCAGGAATCCGGCGCGCGCCGGGTCCTCGATCAGCACTCCGGCGTAGGCGGCGTACGCCTCGGGGGTGCACGGCGGGAACAGCCAGGGCCGGTGGAGTTCCCTGCTCTCGCGGGCACGTGCGGTGAACTCCTCGGCGTCGTCCGGCGAGAAGGGGCGCAGGCCCACACGGGGCCCGGCGGTGAGGAAACGGCCAAGATCGTCGGGCATGGAGCAAGGTTAGAACGCACGGCAGGGCCGCCGCCGGGGCATAACCGATCGACACCCCGGGCCCGATCGCGTTGACTTGACCGCATGCCCGAACTCCGTACCGGTCGTCTTCTGCTCCGCCGCTGGCAGGAGTCCGATCTCGAACCATGGGCGGCGATGAACGCGGACCCCGAAGTCCGCCGGTACCTGGGAGAGTTGCTGACCCGGGAGCAGAGCGATGCGGTGGTGAAGCTCATGCAGGCCGAGTTCGACGCGCGCGGTTTCGGTTGGTGGGCGCTGGAATCGCGGGAGACCGGCGAGTTCCTCGGCCGCGCCGGCCTGGACGAGGTGGACGGGAGCATGCCGTTCACGGGCGTGGACATCGGGTGGCGGCTGACCCGTTCGGCGTGGGGCCACGGTTATGCGACCGAGGCCGCCCTGGCCTGCCGGGCCTTCGGCTTCGAGACCCTCGGTCTGTCGGAGATCATCGCGACGACGACGGTCCACAACCTTCGTTCCCAGGCGGTGATGCGCCGGATCGGCATGACGCACGACCCGGCCGACGACTTCGACGACCCGAGCGTGCCCGAGGGGCCACTGCGCCGCTGTGTGCTGTACAGGACGCGCCGCGAAGAGGCTCGCGCCCTGCGCCGCTAGGGGGTGCCTTGCCGATCAGGCCGGATCCCGGAGCGCCGTGAGCCCGACATGACCGACAGGACATGTCCTCAGGACGTGTCCTGTCGGTCATGTCACTACGCCGTGCAGTGCGTTGCGTCCCGCATCACCGGCGGGGGTAGACGAGGATGCTCTCCCCGCCCGCGGTCGTCGTACCGAAGACGGCGACGTCGGCTCCGATGACGTCGGGCAGCAGAGTTCCCTCCGGCAGCGGGGACGCCTTGCCCGAGGAGAGGTCGATGGCGGCGGGCGACTCGGCGGTTTCGCCGTGGGCGGTGCCGTCCTTGTCCACCGTCGAGACGGTGATCGCCTTGCGGGTGCTTGTCTGCTCGAAGCAGTGGCCCTTCCCCGCCTGGAGGTCGATCACCACGCGTCCGGCCAGCACATAGCGGCCATCACCCGACACGGTGGGCGTGACGGCGGAGTCTCTCTCGTTCGCGCATGCGACGGAGGCACGTACCTTGCCGGTCTTTCCGTCGTGCACCGCGTAGACGTTGGTCTCCGCACTGCCCTCCTTGTCGGGCCAGGATGCCAGGGCGTCCCCGTTCGGCAGGCTGGAGGCCTCGACCGTGCGCCCGCCGTGCTCGGGCACGGCGTCGGCAGGCACCACATCGCCGCTGAACCAGCCGCCGGCCCAGAAGGCGCCATAGCCCTGGACCAGCGGGCCCGCGGGCGTCTGCCCGGCCACCGTCACCCGCCTGCTGTCGCAGGTGCCGGTCAGCTGCCGGCACGGCTTGGGCGACTTCAGCGCGGGGTGGTCCCCGTCGTACGTGATGACCCGGCCGGAGGCTACGTCCACGAGCGACACACCCTGGTCCGATACCACTGTGACGACGCCCAGTTCCCGCTGCGCAGTGAGGCCGGTCGCCGTCCCCGGGACAGAGATCTGCCGGAGAGGTTCCGCCGCGTCGCCCGAGGAGGCGATGTCGTACACCGCGAGACGCGTGACCGGGCTCGCGATGTTGACACCGTCACCACCCTCGACGCCGGTGACCGCGAGAACGGCGTACTCCTTGGTGCCGCCGCGCGCCAGCAAGACCTGGGAGTCGACGGGCCGCCCGCTCTTGGGCTCTTCCGGACGGACCAGCGGCTTGGTGCTCCAGCGCACCTGGCCGGTCTTCGCATCCTTGGCCACCACGCGCGCGGTCTTGCCGCCTCGTTCGTGCCAGCGCAGCAGAACCAGTCCGGCCTCTTCGGAGATGACGGGCCCGGACAACTCGTGTTCGTCGTCCTTGGTCTCCCAGCCCTTCGTATTGTCGAACGCCGCAGGTACGGGCTCCTTCGGTGCGGCCGTGGGTGCCGCTCCCTGCCCCGCGTCCTCCGCCGCGCCCTGGGCCGCATCACTCTTCGATCCGTTCGCCCCACCGCCGGACGAACCGCCGCACGCCGTGAGCGACAGCGCGGCGAACGCCGTCGCCGCACCCACAAGCACTCGGAACTTCATTCCCATCACCCGGTCCCCCGATCGTCACTCAACAAACCTGGTCAACATACGGGATGATCATTCGTCAGTTCCAACGCCGCCGCATCGGCCGCATGGCGTGACGGCGTACGTTCGGAGGGGAGCGTTTCCGAGGGGCGAAATCGGCGGCGGACGGTCAGGCCTGCTTGCGGCGGCGGTGTTCGGCGACGCGGACGCGTGAGGCGCAGGTGGTGGAGCAGTAGCGGCGGGGGCTGCCGGGGCCGGTGCCGAGGTAGAGCGTGCGGCAGCCTGGGGCCGCGCATTCGCCCCAGGTGGCGCGGCCGTGCTCGGTGAGGATCTGGGCGAGGGCGAGGGCGCTGGAGGCCAGGAACCAGTCGGCCCATCCGGCGTCGTGACGGTCGACGTGCAGGTGCCAGGCATGGCCGTCGTGCCGGGACAGCCGGGGGGCGGCGGCATGGTCGGCCAGGGTCGCGTTGAGCGCGGCGGCCGCCCGGTCGGTGCCGGTCTCGGTGAGGACGCCGGTCATCTTCAGGGCGGCGTCCCTCAGCTTTCGCAGGTCCGCGTCGGAGAGTGCCGTCTCGGTCAAGTCCTGCGGGCTCTCGCCGTGGCTCGCCAGGAGCGGCACCGCCACGTCGCGGGGCAGGTCGGGGTGGGTTCGTACGGCGTTGGCGAGGTCGATCAGGCGCTGGGCGGCCTGGAAACCCTGCGTTCTCACGTCTGCGCTCCCTGTTCCACGACTCGGACGGTAACGTCTTTTCATAATAAGACGTTACCGGTGGGGGGTCGGGGGTCGGATGCAGCAACGATCGCGTGAACGGTGGGGAGTGCCGCGCTACCTGGTGACCGCGTTCTTCGCGCGGCTGGCCGACGAGGGCACGGCCGTGGCCGTGGTCATGCTGGCCGTGGCCCGCACGGGCAGCGCGGCTCAGGGGGCGTTCGTCCTGACGGCCTGGACGGCCCCTCATGTCCTCGCGGCTCCCCTGGCGGGCGCCATGGCGGAACGCGCACGTCGGCCCCGGCTCTTCTACTGCGGTGCGCTCGGCGGCTTCGCCCTGGCGATCGCGGCGTTGTCCTTAAGCGCCGGACGACTCCCCCTCGCCCTGGTCCTCGTCGTCGCGGCGGCCGGGGGCTGTTGCGGGCCGGTCGTCTCCGGCGGGCTCTCCAGTCTCGTAGCGCGGCTGCTGCCGGCCGGCGGGGAGCGGGACCGCGCCTACTCCTGGGACGCCGTGGTCTACAACGCCGCCGCCGTCGCCGGCCCCGGCACCGCCGGGGTCCTCGCCTCGGCCGTCTCCCCGGCGGCGGCGATGCTCGTCCTGTCGGCGGCTGCGGCATGCGCCTGCGCCCTGACGGCACTGCTCCCGCTGCGCCCCGGCGCCGAGGACGCGCCGGTGCCGCCGACACGACTTCACCGGGATCTGGCCGACGGCCTGAGGACGGTGTGGCGGGAACCCGAACTGCGCGCCATCACCGCTGCCACCTGCCTGGCCTTCACCGGTGTCGGCGCCCTGACCACGACCGGCGTCCTGCTCGCCGCCCATCTGGGCAGCGCGGGGGCCGGCGGTCTGCTGATGACCGCGTTCGCGGCCGGCGCCCTGGCCGGGACGCTCGGCCTCGCCCGGCTGCGCCCCACCGTCGCACCGCAGCGACTGGCCGTCGTCGGACTGCTCGGTACGGCCGCCGGGCTCGCCGCCGCGGCCGGCGCCCCCTCCCTCCCCGTGGCGGCGGTCTGCTTCACCGTGGCCGGCGCGTTCGACGGGCTTGTCCTGACCGTGACCCTCCGCCTCCGCGCCGACCATTCCCCCGCCCGATGGCGTACGCAGGTGTTCACCATCGGGGCCGGGCTGAAGATGTCCGCCGCCGCTGCCGGTGCCGCTCTCGCCGGAGCGGCCACGGCCGGCACCGCACGCGGGTACCTGACCGGCATCGCGCTCGTGCAGGCGGCGGCAGCCCTGCTCTACCTCCTGACCGGACGCGACGCCCACCGAGGCAGCTCGCGTGAGGTCAGCGGCGGGCGGTCCGGACGCGGGGCGGGCAGGTCTCGCCCTTCCGTACGACCCCGATGGTGACCGCGGTCCGCCGGTCGAGGTCCGTGCCGGCCGCCGGGTACTGCGTGCACACCCGCCAGTTCGGCGGCCACAGCACCCGCCGGTCGCGTCCGCTCGCGTCGTGGACGTCCAGGCGGGTCCGGCGGTCGAGCCGGGTGAACACGCGCCACAGCGGGACGCCCAGCAGGTCCGGCATCGACCGCTGTCCGGTCTCGTCGCCCGGCACGGCGGGTTCCTCGGCCGAGGAGACGGCGACGGCCGCGAGCGCGATGACGGCGGTCGCGCCCACGACGGCGGCCCGCCTCACTTCTGCCTCCGGGCCGCGGCGTAGTAGCCGCAGCCGGCGCCGAGGACGGCGGTCGCGAGGAGAGCCAGGTAGAGCGGCATGGACACCTCGGGAATCAGGATCCGGATCCTGACCTCCCGGGTGTTCTCGAAGATGAAGACCAGCGTGAGGACCGCGACCACCGTCATCGCGATCCGGCCCGGGGTGAAGGCTCCGCTGAACCGGGACGTACCGCCGGTGCGGGACCCCCCTGCCGTGTCCTTGGGACTCATGCCCGGCCCTCTCCTCCGTCGTGCCGTCGGTCGTGCCCGTCGGTCGTGCCCGGCCCGTGCCGCGGGACGAGCCGTGGGACCAGAATGGGGTGAGCGGGGCCTTACCGGGACGGTGGGAAGAGCCGTACGGGTGACTTGTCAGACAACGTGGGCCGACTACGGTGGTCCCGGACACCGAGGGGAACACCGGCGGGAACCACACGAGGAGGCGGCCGTGGCGGTCAGCGGACAGCGGCGTCGACCGGTCGTGGCGCTGTACGAGCGGATCGCGGACGCCGTCCACGACGGCACCTACCCGCCGGGCTCGACACTCCCCTCCGAACCGAAGCTCGCCGCCGAACTGGGCGTGAGCCGGCCGGCCCTGCGCGAGGCGCTGCTGCTGCTCCAGGAGGACGGGCTGCTGACCGTGCGCCGCGGGGTCGGCCGGACCGTCAACGACCGTCCGCCGCGCCGGGGTTTCGAGCACGTCCAGCCACTGGAGGAGCTGATCGGCGCGGGGGGTCCGCTGCGCGTGCGGGCGCTGCTGAGGACGGTGGAGGAGCCCACCGACTTCACGACGCAGCACCTGCTCGCCCCGGCCCGTGCCGAGCTGCGGTTCTGGGAGTCCGTGCTGACCGGGGAGGGTACGGCGGCGGCCCTGAGCCACGAGTGGGCGGCCGCCGACGACGTGCTCGACCGGGTGCACCCCCAGTTCGCCCGCGCGCTGCGCGCCACGGAAGCGGCATCCTCCTCGATGCTCGCGGTCCTCCTCGGCGCCTCGCGCGAGACCGCGCTGAGCGCGCACAGCGGCATCACGGCGACGCTGCTCGGACGGCGGCGCGGGGACCAGCTGGGCCGCCCGGCGGACACCCCGGCCGTCCTGGTCACGCAGGTCGTACGGGTCGGGGAGACCCCGGTCCTGGCCGCCAAGCACATGCTGCCGACGGGCACCCCCGCCCTGCCGGTGCTCCAGTCGCACTGAGCGGTACGCAAAGCCGCACGTGAAGCGGTACGTAACGCGGGCCGTGCGGGCGCGGGCCCCGCACGGCCCGGAGCCCGGCCCGGCCCGGCACGAAACCGCGCCCCAAGCCCGCGCCCCGGGCCCGTACCGAGGCAGCTCACCACAGCCGTCGCCGCACACCCCCCGGCCGTGGCGTACACTTCCCCGCCATGCACTTGTCTGACAACCCAGCCACGCCTGTCGCCGCCACCGTCTCCGAGTGGATCCGCCGGGCCCCCAAGGCCGTCCTGCACGACCACCTCGACGGCGGGCTGCGCCCCGCGACGATCGTCGAGCTGGCGCGGGAGCACGGCTACACCGCGCTGCCGACCGAGGACCCGGCCGAGCTCGCGGTCTGGTTCCGGGACGCCGCCGACTCCGGATCGCTGGAGCGGTACCTGGAGACCTTCGCCCACACCTGCGCGGTGATGCAGACCCGCGAGGCGCTGACGCGCATCGCGGCCGAGTGCGCCGAGGACCTGGCGGCGGACGGTGTCGTCTACGCCGAGATCCGCTACGCCCCCGAGCAGCACCTGGAGGGCGGGCTGACCCTCGACGAGGTCGTCGAGGCGGTCAACGACGGCTTCCGCGAGGGCGAGCGTCGCGCCGGCGGCCGGATCACCGTCCGTACGCTCCTCACCGGCATGCGGCACACGGACCGTTCCCTGGAGATAGCGCGGCTCACGGTCGCCCACCGGGAGAACGGCGTGGCGGGCTTCGACATAGCCGGCGGCGAGATCGGCAACCCGCCGGCCCGCCACCTCCCCGCCTTCCAGCACCTGAAGCGGGAGAACTGCCACTTCACGATCCACGCGGGCGAGGCCGTCGGCGCGGAGTCGATCCACGAAGCCGTGCAGGTCTGCGGCACGGAGCGGATCGGCCACGGCGTGCGGATCACGGACGACATCGCGGAGGACGGCACCCTGGGCCCGCTCGCCGCGTACGTCCGGGACAACCGCATCGCCCTGGAGGTCTGCCCGACCTCCAACCTCCAGACGGGCGCCGCCAAGGACTACGCCTCGCACCCGATCGACGAGCTGCGCCGCCTCGGCTTCCGGATCACGCTCAACACCGACAACCGCCTGGTCTCCGGCACCACCATGAGTGAGGAGTTCCAGCACATGGTGGACGCCTTCGGCTACGGCCCCGAGGTGTTCGAGGAGTTCACGGTCGCCGCTCTGGACGCCGCCTTCCTGCCGCTGCCGGAGCGGCAGCGACTGATCGACGAGGTCGTCCGCCCGGGATACGCCGCGCTCTGACCGCGTCAGGCCCCCAGCGCACCCGGCGCCCCCGCGTTCTCGCGGGGGCGCCGGCCGCTTCCCGTCCCGTCGGGTGCGACGTCGTGGCGCTCATGGCAGCTCAGCGCAGGGCCGGTACGTCCAGGGTCAGGGTGCCCGCCTCCGCGTCGAGCAGTCCGGGGACCCCGAGGGGCACGGTCAGCGCCGTCGCGCTGTGGCCGAAGCCCAGCTCCTCCACCACGGGTACGCCGAGGCCGCCCAGCCGGTCGAGGAGCACCGCCCTCACGTCCTCGTACGGGCCGCACTCCTCCCACGAGCCCAGGGCGACACCCGCGACGCCGTCCAGCCAGCCGGAACGCAGCAGCTGGGTGAGCGTCCGGTCGAGGCGGTACGGCTCCTCCCCGACGTCCTCCAGGAGCAGCAGCCCGCCGCGTGCCGAGGGTCTGGCGTGCGGAGTGGCGAGGTCGGCGGCGAGCAGGCTGACGCAGCCGCCGAGCGTGATGCCCCGGGCGCGGCCGGGGACCAGCGGCCGCGCGGTCTCCAGGCCGAGCGTCCGTACCGTGTCCGGCTCGAAGAGGGTGGCCCGCAGCGACTCCTGGGTGCGCGGGTCGGCGAGGAAGGTGGCGGCGGCGACCATCGGTCCGTGGAGCGTGGCGGTCCCCGTCCGGACGGCGAACGCCTCGTGCAGGGCGGTGACGTCGCTGTAGCCGACGAACGCCTTGGGCCCGGCGGCCCGGACGGCCGGCCAGTCGACGAGGTCCACCATGCGCTGGACCCCGTAGCCGCCGCGCGCGCAGATCACGGCGGAGACCGAGGGGTCGCACCAGGCCTCCGTCAGGTCGCGGGCCCGGGCCCGGTCCGCGCCGGCGAGATAGCCGAGGGCGGGGTGGGTGTCCAGGACGTGCGGGGCGACCACCGGGTCCAGGTCCCAGCTCCGCAGGATGTCGAGCCCGGCCCGGAGCCGCTCCTCGGGCACGGGTCCGCTGGGGGCGACGACGGCGACCCGCGCCCCGGGCCGGAGGCGCGCGGCCCGGTTCAGGGGTGGGGTGGCGGCGAGCGGGTCCGGCGCGGTCATGAGCGGAGCTCCAGGTCGGGGACGTCGGTGCGGGTGACACCGAAGGTCCGGGTGTACAGGGCGAGTTCGGCCTCCAGGGCCCGGGTCATCGTGTCGGCCCTGCGGAAGCCGTGCCCTTCTCCCTCGAAGGCCAGGTAGGCGTGGGGGACGCCGCGGCCGGCCATCCGGGCGAGGAAGCGCTCGGCCTGCACGGGCGGGCAGATGACGTCGTCGAGCCCTTGGAGCAGCAGGAAGGGGGTCGTGATCCGGTCGACGTGCTCGATCGGTGAGCGTTCCTCGTAGCGGTCGGGGACCTCGCCGAGGGGGCCGACGAGGCCGTCGAGGTACCGGGACTCGAAGTCGTGGGTCTCGTCGGTGGCCCAGCCCCGCAGGTCGAGGATGGGGTAGATGATCGTGCCGCAGGCGTACACGTCGGTGCCGGCGAGGGAGGCGGCGGCCGTCCAGCCGCCCGCGCTGCCGCCGCGCACCGCGAGCCGGGCGGGATCGGCGGTGCCCTCGGCGGCGAGGGCCGCGGCGACGGCCGCGCAGTCCTCGACGTCGACGACGCCCCACTGCTCGCGCAGCCGCTCCCGGTACTCCCGGCCGTAGCCGGTCGAGCCGCCGTAGTTGACCTCGGCGACGCCGATCCCGCGCGAGGTGAAGTAGGCGATCTCCAGGTCGAGGACGAGCGGGGCGTGGCCGGTGGGCCCGCCGTGGGCCCAGATCACGTAGGGCGGCAGTTCGTCGGCGGGTCCGGTGATCAAGGGGTGATGCGGCGGGTACACCTGCGCGTGGATCTCGCGCCCGCCGGGGCCGGTGAAGGTGCGGACCCGCGGCTCGGGGTAGTACGCGGGGTCGACGGCGTCCGTGTGCGCGGCGCCGACGACGCGGGTGCGGCCGGTTCGGGTGTCGAGCTCGACGAGCTCGTATCCGCTGCGCGGTCCCGCGGCGACCCCGACGACGCGGGTGCCGTGCGCGGCGAGGGTGGCGGCCCATTCGGTCCAGGGTCCCGGGACGTCGACGAGGGTGCCGCGGTCGGGGTCGAGTATCCCGAGGGCGGTGGTGCCCTTGCCGTGGACGACGGCGATCAGACCGTTGTCCAGGGGCGTGAACCAGTTCAGTCCGATCTTCCAGAGCGGTCCGGCGAACTCCTCGTCGCGGGGGTGGAGCGGGACCGGTTCGCGGAGGCCTCCGTCGGCGGTGGGCTCCGCCCGGTAGAGGTTCCACCAGCCGGTGCGGTCGCTCGCGAAGAGCAGGCGTCCGGCCGTGTCCCAGGCGACCTGGGGGATCGACTCGGCGGGGCCGCCTGCGACGGTCCTGGCGCCGTGGAAGGTGCCGTCGGGGGCGACGTCGGCGAGCTGGACCTCGGTGCCGTCCCAGGGCATGCGGGGGTGGTCCCAGGCGATCCAGGCCACCCGGCGCCCGTCCGGGGAGAGCCGGGGTCCCGTGACGAACCGGTGCCGCCCGTCGGAGAGTTCGCGCACGGCGCCGCGGTCCTCGGCGGCCGATCCGTCCAGCGGCACGGCGGCGAGGACCCTGCGCACATCGGTCGGCGCGGGCCCGGTGAACTCCTCCAGGACGGCCCACACCTCGCCCCGGTCCGGGTGGATCACCGGATCCACCCAGCGCGCTCCGCCGCCGACGCCCGAGACGGGGGTGAGCGGCCGGGGCGGGGAGTCCGCTCCGGCCTCCGGCTCGTACGCGTACAGCCGCTGGTCGGGGAAGTGGCTGAAGACCACGAGGGGTCCGCCGGTGGGCCGCGCGGTCGCGGCCCAGGGCTGCCCGCCGTACTCGACGACGCGGCTGCGGACGTTCCACGGGACGGGGAGGAGGCTCTCCTCGGTGCCGTCGGCGCGCCGCCGGACGAGGGCGCGTCTGCCGCCCTCGGCGGGGCGCGGCGCGGTCCACCACAGTTCGTCGCCGACGGATCGCACGTACTCGGGCCGGCCGTCGTGGGCGGCGGTGAGCGCGGCGTCGACGGGCGACGGCCAGCCGCCGTGGGCGGCCGTGGTCGTGTGCCTCGTCTCCGTGGTGGCCATCTGGACTCCTCCCCCTGTCACGGTCCTACGCGGTCTTCAGATAGTGGTCGAGCACCCGGACGCCGAAGTGCAGGGCGTCGACCGGGACGCGTTCGTCGACGCCGTGGAAGAGCGCCCCGTAGTCGAGCTCGGGTGGCAGCCTGAGCGGCGAGAAACCGTAGCCGGTGATGCCGAGCCGCGAGAACTGCTTGGCGTCGGTGCCGCCGGACATGGTGAAGGGCACGACGTGTCCGGCCGGGTCGAAGCGCTCGACGGCGGCCCGGAGCTTCGCGAAGGTCGGCGAGTCGACCGGGGCCTCCAGGGACACCTCGCGGTGGTGGTGCTCCCAGTCCACGTCGGGCCCGGTGAGCGCGTCCATGGTCGCGGCGAACTCCTCCTCGCCGCCGGGCAGCGTCCGTCCGTCGATGTACGCGACGGCCTGGCCCGGGATGACGTTGACCTTGTAACCGGCCTTCAGCATCGTCGGGTTGGCGCTGTTGCGGACGGTCGGCTCGACGAGCGCGGCGGCGGGACCGAGCTTGTCGAGGAGAAGGTCGACGTCGAGGTCGGGGGCGCCGGTGTCGACGTCGATGCCGTACAGCCCGGCGAGTTCGGTCAGGGCGGCGCGGACGGTGGTGGTGAGACGGACCGGCCAGGTGTGCGCGCCGATCCGGGCGACGGCGGAGGCGAGGCGGGTGACGGCGTTGGCCGTGTTGACCTTGGAGCCGTGGCCGGCCCGGCCGTGGGCGGTCAGCTTGAGCCAGGCGGTGCCCCGCTCCCCCGCCGCGATCGGGTAGATCGTCGTGCCGGGCTGCGGGTGGAAGCTGAACGCCCCGGACTCGCTGATGCCCTCCGTGCAGCCGTCGAAGAGCGCGGCGTGCCGGTCGGCCAGGAAGCCGGAGCCGTCCTCGGCGCTGGCTTCCTCGTCGGCGGTGTACGCGAGGACGATGTCGCGGCGCGGCCTGACGCCCTGGCGGGCCCAGGAGCGGACGACGGCCAGGACCATCGCGTCCATGTTCTTCATGTCGACGGCGCCGCGCCCCCACACGACTCCGTCGCGGACCTCCCCGGAGAAGGGGTGCACGGTCCATTCGGCCGGGTCGGCGGGGACCACGTCGAGGTGGCCGTGGACGAGGAGCGCGTCGGCCGAGGGGTCGGTGCCCGGGATGCGCGCCACGACGTTGGTGCGGCCGGGGGTGCGCTCCAGGAGGGTGGGTTCGATGCCGGCGGCGGCGAGCCGCTCGGCGACGTACTCGGCGGCGGGACGCTCGCGGCAGTCGCCGCCGCCGTGGTTGGTGGTGTCGATGCGGATGAGCTCGGAGGTGAACGTGACCACCTCGTCGAGCGCCGTCGTGTCCGGGCCCCGGACCTCCTCAGCCATACTGCTCCTCCACCGCGGCCGAGACGATGGTCGTGACCGCCTTGAACGTGCGAATTGCCTCGTACATCGTCTCTCCCGTGTAGGAGACGCGCCGCTCTCCGCTCCGCGCCACGCCGGGAACCACCGTGGCGGCGGCTCCCAGGTGGTCGGCGTCGAACTCCACCTCCACGGTGAACGGTCCGCCGCGGACGGGCTCGTGCCGGACCGCGAGGGAGGTCGCGTCCTTCGCGGCCGCTCTGATGTCGGCGGCGGTCCTCGCCGGGGTCCGGCACACGGCCGCGTACCGCGAGACGTGGTCCTTGACCGCGACCTTGCGGGCCTCCGGCGCGTACCCGAGGGCGTCCTCGCAGGTCAGGTCGTCGCCGGTGACGAGGACGACCGGGACGCCGTACTCCGCGACGACGTGGGCGTTGAGCACGCCCTCGCTCGCCCGCTCGCCGTTCAGCCACACGCCCGTGATGGAGTTCGCCAGATAGGTGTGCGCGAGGACGCCCGCCGCGCCGGCGCCCGTGTGGTACCCGACGAACGCGATCCCGTCGACGTCCCCGTGCTGCACGCCCTCGACCATCGACAGCGCCTTGTGCCGGCCGGTGAGCATCTCGGCCCGCTCGTCGAGCCGCTCCAGGAGGAGGTTCCGCATGGTCGAGTGCGCTTCGTTGATCAGCACCTCGTCGGCGCCGCCGTCGAAGAAGCCCAGCACGGCCGCGTTCACGTCGGAGGTGAACATCGCACGGCAGCGCTCCCACTGGGGCGTACCGGGCAGTACGTCGGCGGGCCAGGTCACACCGGTCGCGCCTTCCATGTCGGCGCTGATGAGGATCTTCATGTCTGGCACCGTACGCGCCGCCCGGCAGCCCTACCACCCCTGTGGATAAACGCCGTTGGAGTGGACCAATGGCGGCCCGCCGAAGGTCACCGGGACGGCGGTACGGATCATCCGCGGAGTTCCGGATACCCCCGGGGATCGGCCTCGGCCAGGCGGCGCAGGGCGGCGGCCGCCTGTTCCTGGGGCGGTGTCCCGTCGTCCGGGAGGTACCACAGGAACTGCCGCTGTTCCCCCTCCGCTTCGGGCGTTCCGTCGGCGGCCAGGAGCGGACCCGTGAAGGTGACCACGGTCGTGTCCGGCGCGTCGAAAGCCGTGGAGATCCATCCCTGCACGAGCCCCCACCGGGTGAACGTCTCCGGCCGGTCGCGCAGGCCCGCCGTGATCAGCCGGGCCGTACGGCGGGCCGGCCAGGCCCAGCCCTGGTCGTGTTCCGCGTACGCGATCTCGGCGTCGTACGCGACGGCGTCGAAGCGGTACGCGGGGAGCTCCGGCAGCCCGAGCGGCGCGGCCGGCCGCCGCCAGCCGTCCCAGACGACGTGGTCGCCGTCGCGCCGCACGGTGACGTACAGCGCGCCGCAGCAGCCCTCGGTGCAGTAGGCCTCGGCGAGCCTCACCTCGCGCGGCTCGGGCGTGGCCCGCAGGGAGCCCCTGTCGAGCAGCTGCTCGGGCGGCTCGCCGGGACCCTGGCCGAAGGCCTCGGGGACGAGGGGCCGTCCGTCGATCAGGAAGCGTGTCTCGACGACCTCCGGCTCGGCGGGATCGGCGACGGCGACCTCGATCCGCAGCCGAGGAGCGCCGGAGGGCTTCGCCGCGTCGTCGGTACGGAGCCGGCCTGCGGTACGGAGCCGCCGCACCGTGCGGCGGATCCAGTCGGCGCGCCGCCGGTCCGCCGGTTCGGCGGGCGCGTCGCCCTGCCACCTCGCCACCGCCAGGAGGGCGTGGAAGAGTTCCTCGCGCCGCCCCTCCGGCCAGGCGAGGAGGTGGCCGGCGCCGCTGTGCAGGTCGAGAGCGAGAGAGACCAGATCGGCCCGGTGGCCGAGCTCGCGGGGCAGCCGGTGGGCGAGGCCGGCCACCGTCTCGTACAGGTCGACGGCCTCTCCGTACCGAAGGATCTCGGCCGGATAGTTCTGGCGACTGGTCATCCGGACCAGCACACGGACCGTCTGTGCGAGCAGCCCGGGACGGTCAGGCTCCCGCCGGAGGAGGTCCACCAGACCGATGGCCTCGGCGACGTGCCGGGCGGTCTCGGGCCCGAGGCCCCGGGGCCCGGTCGGGATGTCCAGGAGCCGGTCGCGTACGGCGTCGGTGTCCCCGCGGTCGAGTGCGCCGACGAGGGCGCGCAGCTCGGCCCCTCGGACGCGGTGGATCAGCCACACGAACGCGGCGGCCCGCGGGTCCAGGGGGGTGAGCGCGGTGACGGTCTCCTGGTCGAGTCCTTGGAGAAGGCCGAGGGTGCGGAGGCAGGGCACGTCCTCGGCCTCGCCGAGGCGGGCGAGGATGCCGAGGCCGGCGGCCACGGTGAGCGTGGTGGTCCCGTCGCGGGTCAGGCGCCGGCCGAGCGCCCTGGCGCGGGCCCGGTCGCTCGGATCGTCGGGTGGTGGGAGAGCGGCCGCCGCGGAGCAGACGGTGCGGTCGCGGACCCCCGTCGCGGCGAGCGCGCGCTGGGCCTCTGCGGCCGCCCGCTCCTCGTCCGCGTCCGCGAGCAGCGAGACGAGGACGTCGGTCACGGCGATCCGGGCCTCGGCATGCGTGCGGCCGACGCGTGGTGTCCTCGGTGGGCGCCCGGTGTCGGGCAGCGGATACCCGCCCTTGGGCAGGGGCACTCCGGGTTCCGCGAGCCGGAGGTCCCGGGCGTACGCGAAGAGGGAGGGGGCGGAGAGGGAGGAGTCGGAGAAGCCGGGGGCGAGCGTCGGGCGCTCGTGCGGGGCGCTCACCGCGCGGGGTGGAGCTCGATTCCGTAGGTCATGGGAGCATGCTGCCCTCCGGGCCTCCCGACCCGCCATCGAATTAGCAGGCGCCTCGACGATGGCTCGAATAGGGCGAAATATCGTCAACATGTGCGTATAGGCTGTCGGCCGCAGTTGTCGTACCGACCTTCCGGAGAGCACTCGGTGACCATCGCCATCACCCCGTCCGACACGTCCGCCGACGAGCGCGAGGCCGCCCCCGAGGCGATCTCGGAGCCCGAGTTCTGGGTGCCGGAGGCCCCGGAGCCGGAGTCCCCCGAGGCCGAGGCCGAGGTCCAGGATGACGCCGAGGTCCAGGATGAGGAGCCGGAGCCGGTGTCGCCCGACGCGCACGACCCCGTCGTCGTCCGTGACGCCCAGGACTTCGGGATCTACGCACGCACCGGCGGCTGGGCCTTCGCGCTCAAGGTCGCTCGGAGCGTGCGCCCCGGCGGCCAGCCCGCCGAGGGCACGGCGGCCGCGAAGGTCTCTGCGAAGGCCTTCGCCGCGCTCGCGGGATGCTCGCCCGACCGGGTCATGCGCTACTACAAGGCCTGGGACATGGCAGCCGACGACGGCCTGGTCCCGCAGTTCGAGGTCCTGGTGCCCGGCGAGGACGTCGAGCTGCCCGACGCGGACGTCTGGCTCTCGTACTACACCTCCCGCAACAGCGCGTCCTCCGTGCGCGGCCAGGCGATCAGCGCGGCGGCCGAGGCGGAGGGCATCCGGCCGACGAAGGCCCTGGAGGTCGCCGAGAACCCGACGGCGCTGCGGGCCGCGATCCTCGCCGACCCGGGGACGGCCGAGGCGGCGCGCGGGGCGCTGCTCGACCGGATGAAGGAGGACCCGGCGCTCCAGACGGAGATGGCCCGCGCGATCGCCCGCACCGACGACCTGAAGAAGGCGGTGGCGAGCGAGGCGAAGGCGGCCGACCGCATCGGGTACGTGCGGCAGATCGTCGAGAACGGCCAGATCAAGACCCCGGCCGGCCAGACGGTGGCGGCACCCGCCGAGCTGCGCGCGGAGGCCGAGCGCCACCTGTCGCTCATCGACGAGCTCGACGACTCCGAGGAGGCCGGCGAGTGGGCCGGTGAGGCGTACGACGCGGTGAAGGGCCTGGTCGCCCGGGCCGTCGAGGAGGACCCGACGCTGCGGGTCCAGGAGCGGCGCACCAAGTTCTACAACAGCCTGCAGAAGGCGACGAAGGTCTTCGAGGAGCTGACGCTGGACGAGGTGATGGAGGAGGACATCTACGAGGCCGACATGCTCCAGCGCCTCGAAGCCCTCCAGGAGGCGATCGGCAGCTGCATCAGCGCGCTGCGCAAGGCGACGATCACCTCCTGAGGACCACTTCTGATACGGAAGAACCGCCGACAGGAAAAAGAGGTGGAGCCCCGACCGATGTCTCGATCGGGGCTCCCGAACTGCTTCGAGGGTGGCGGGGCCAGGGTGACCCCGCCCCACCACCCTTCATCGCGGAGCGTCATGATCGTCGCCACTCGCGTCTCATCGTCGCCTATGGTCCGCCGCACATCAGTGGCCTGGGCCTTGGGTTCGGTCGAGCAGTTGTGAACGAGAACCGACGCCGCACCGAACTCCACGGCGCCGTCGTCTCCCTCGCCCGCAGCCTCATCGGCTGGAGACGCCTCAAGAAGCACAACTCATGATCGTGTTACGAGCTCTCAGAACCTTCAACACCCGCGCGGATCTCGACGCTGTTGCCGGCCCGCTCAACGGACGCCCACGCAAAACGCTCGGCTGGAAAACCCAGCCGAGCGCCTGCATGAACTGCTCGTGGCCTGATCAACACGACCACGTGTTGCGACGCCCCCTAGAAATCGCCGAATACCGGCGGGGCCTTCGAACTCACGCTTCCAGGATCGACAGGAACCTGCACCCTAGTTGGGCCACGGAACGAATGCGATCAGCTCTTCATCCGTGACACCACCTTCGGTCCAGCTCAACAATTCGAGCTTCTGCTTCACGGACCAGCCGTATTCTTTACCGAGAGCAGATGCCGCGTTGATTTTCCTGCCACCATTCTCGCCGAACGCCCGGAGAGAGTCGGCGATTTCGATAATCGACGCCCCTTCTCGCTGCATTCGACGCGCTTCCGCGACCCATTCTTCCAGAGACATCATCACCTTCTCCGGGATCTCGTAAAGATCGGCTCGACTTTGGAATAGTTCCCAGGCTCACCGATAAGCGTCAGGGATTCCAGCACGCCAAAGCCGCTCCTCGTAGCCAGCTTCCCTGTCCACGTTTGGAGGATTGCCTCTTCTGGCGACATACCTCCAGCCGTAAGCGTATTGAAGGTGGCCCTATTCTCTTCAATGAGGTTGCCATTGATGGACGTGACTCGATCACCAAAATGAGCGAGCGCCCTGTTGAACAATTCGAAACCTCTCACGGGGCTATTCCTTGCCACCCCAGCAAGCATCGTCATTGTTCCATTCTGGTCGACCTCTGCCTCGAACAGGCTGTCCGTTCCCTCGTGCTCCCACGAATAGGTGTTGTCGCCCAGCGTCTCGGTGCCGCAATTGTGCACGAGCACCGGCATGGCACCCGCCAGCACATGGTACGTGTGGGTGTCCGAGACCGTCAGGTTGTGAACCGTCGCGTCCTGGGCCGTCCAGCGTGTGATCGACGTGATCTGGACGTACGTGCCCGCGCTCGTCTGAAGCCACTGGCGTGCCTTCAGGTCCGTGGCGTCGATCCACTCGCCCAGTTCGGGGACCCAGAAGGGGTGACCGTCGGTCGCGGTGACCTCGGCCGTCTTCGGGCCCTTCGAGCCGTCGGTGTCGATGGTGACCTTGACTAGGCGCTTGAGGCCCTCGCCCTTGATCTCCGCCGTGACCGTCTCGATCCGGGTCTCCCCGGTCTTCGGGTCGGTGGCGACGATCTTGTCACCCGTCCTGACGTCCTCGATGGACTTGGCGGAGCCGTCGACCATCAAGACCTTCGTGCCGGGCACGAAGCTGTTGTCCGCCGTCTTGCAGGAACCGCCGCTGGAGCCGCCGTTGCTGCGGGACGAGCCACCCGACGAGCCACCGGGCTTCGACGTGCTGACCTTGGCGCCACCACCACTCTTGCCACTGCCGCCCTTGCTGCCGCCCTTGCCGCCACCGGCCACGGACGAGGACTTCGGGGCCGCCTTGGCCTGAGCCCGCTTCTGGACCGGGTTGCCGGTCTTCTTCTTGGCGGCCGCGGCAGCGTCGGCCTTCCGTTTCGCGGCCTCGGCTGCCTTCTTCTTGGCCCGTTGCGCGGCCTCCTTCTTTGCCTTCTCGATGGCGGCCTTCTTGGCTCTCAGAGCCGCTGCCTCGGCCGCCTTGGCGGCCTTGAGGACCGCCTCCGCGGCAGCCTTCGCCTTCTTGAACGCCTGGATGGCGTTGATCGTGCGGTCGACCGCCCTCAGGACGGAGGGGATCTTGCCCAGCTTGGTCCACGGGATCGCCCCGATGATCATGCTGCCGCAGGACCACATGTCACCGCCGAAGCAGGCCATGGCGTCACTGAGGCCGATGAAGTCGCTCAGAACGCTCCATGCCGCGGCGAGGATCACCGAGGTCAAGGACTTGCCCATGGTGGCCTGCGCCTGCGCGACCTGCGCCGCGGACAGGCCCGCGCCCGCAAGGGCCGCCGCCTTCTCCGAAGCGGTCAGGGTGATCGCCAGACCGGTCGGGTCCGCGTGGGTGACCGGGTTGTTGTGCGCGTAGATGTACCCGTTGGCCTGCAGTGGGTCGTTCAGGTCCATCTGCGGGTCGGCGGACAGGAAGCGTCCGACCAGCGGGTCGTAGAGACGGGCGCCGAGCAGCGTGTAGCCGGAGGAGTCGTCCCTGGTCTTGCCGAGGAATCCGGTGTGCGTCTGCAGGTTGACGCCGGACGTGCCGGCACCCCGCTGGTTGCCGAACGCGTCCTGCTTGCGGATCCGGACGTCCATCGCGCCACCGAGCAACACCTCGGTGTAGGTGGAACCCTGGTGGTCCGTGGTCAGGGCGACCAGTTGGTCCGCAGCCGTGCCGTTGGCGTAGCGCATGACCGCGCCGGCGGGGGTGTTGTAGGTGCGCTGCGAGTTGACCAGGGCGCCGCCCTGCTGGACGGTGACCTCCGTGTCACCCAGGTTCAGGGTGGCCGTCTTGCCCTTGATGGTGAGCAGACGGTCGCCACCGGGGCCGTAGATGTGACGGGTGTCGTTCTGCGGCGCCCAGAGCTGCGCGGCGGAGGCTCCGTCGCACGTGGCCAGGACGATCGCCGTGGCGTTGGCCGAGCTGCCACCCTGTACAGCCAGGCACAGGTTGGACGCGACGTGCGTCAGCTGGCCGACGGCGTTGCGCTTCAGCTCCTGCGCCGTCGCCGCCGCGGCGGTGCCGGCGCACTTCTGGATCTGCAGTGCGGACCCGGCCGTGTTGGCGGCCGGCTGGAGGCACCAGTCGTCGTACACCGACAGCGTGCCCCGGTTGGGGTCGGTCTGCGGAGTCGCCGGGGTGCTCGGGGTGGGCGTGAACTTCCAGCTCTGCGCCAGAGTGGTGTTGCAGCTGTAGAGCTGGACCGGCTGCGCCGCGAGCGCGAGACCGCTCTTGAGGTCGAGGCACTTGTCGGCCAGGCCCACGTAGGGGGTCTTGCCGCCGGTGCCCGCACCGGTGATCCGGTCGACCTTGCCGTCCGGAGTCCAGGTCAGCGTCTGCTTGTCACCGTTGTCGATCGAGGTGACGGACTTCGTCTCACCCGTCAGCTCGTAGAGACGCTCGGCCTCGGCCTTGACCTGCGCACCCGCGGGGGTGGTGTAGGTCTTCGAGACCTTGGTGAGCGTGTGCGGCTGGCTCTTGGCCGCGCCCACACCGTACTGGTACGTGGTGGTCGCGTCCTTGGCCGTGGCGCCGGTCAGGTCCTTCTCGACCAGCTTGGTGCGGTTGCCGAGGAGGTCGTACTCGTACTCCTGCCAGTAGCCGGAGATGTCCGTGCCCGCGGCGACGTTGAGCGTGCCGTCCGAGTTCTTCGGACCGGTGCAGTTCTCCTGGTCCTTCGAGGTCCAGGCGTTCTTCAGCTGACCCAGCGGGTCGTACGTGAAGCACTGGCGCTCCTCGATCCCGGTGGCGTGCTCACGGATACCCGTGACGTTGCCGGCCGGGTCGTAGGAGTACTCGCGCTTCGAGACCAGGTTGCCCGAGACCGGACCGGCCCCGGCCTGCTCCCGGTAGACCATCTGGTTCTGCAGCTCACCGGTGGACTCGTCATACGAGTTCTGCGCCCAGACCCGGTACGGCACAGCGCCCAGGGTAGAGCGCATGACCTGGCCGTAGGGCGAGTAGACGGTCTCCGAGCCGTACCAGTCCTTGCCGGAGACCGAGAGCGGGTTGCCCTCCTTGTTGTAGCGGATGACCAGCTTCTCCGCGTCGAACTTGCCGGCCTTGGGAAGGTTCGCCTCCTCCAGCATGCCGGTGTCGGAGTACTTGTAGTCGTACCGGTACTCCGCGGGGATGCCCCACGTGCCGGCCAGCGACGAGGGCAGTGAGAGCGTCGTCGAGGTCGGCTGGTAGTCCGACGTGTAGCCGTCGACCTTCTGCGTGTACGCCAGACCGTCGGTGTACCGGGTGACGGAGGCGGGCATGCCCTTGCCGCCCGCGACGGTGTCGTACGAGAACTGGGCGAGCAGCGTGCCCGTGGAACCGCCCAGGCGCTGCTCCTTGGGCCGGGACAGCTCGTCGTACGCGTTCCAGGTCGTGATACCCCGCGCGTTGGTCGTCGTCAGCGGTCGGTCGCGGTGGTCGTACGTCGTCCGCGTGGTGCCCGTGTCCGGGTCGGTCGCGGTCTCCAGTCGGCCGCGCTTGTCGAACGTCCACGACCACGGGTGGTTCTCGTCGGCCGAGGGCGTCGCCTTGGTCAGCTGACCACGGCTGTCGTACGTGTAGCGCGTCGACGTGTAGCCGAGGGGCGCCGCCGGGTTGGTGGTGTCCGTGCGGACGGTGCGGCCGAGGGCGTCGGTGTAGACCTTGTAGGTCGAGGCGCCCTGGGGGTGGATCACCTTCGACCAGTCGGCTCCGTACTCGTAGCGGGTCGCCTTCTCGGGCACCTCTTCCGAGATGGCCTCGGTGGAGGTGCCCGACTTCACCTTGAGAACCGGCATCTCCTCGAGCACACGGCCGAGACCGTCGTACTTGTAGCGGGTGATGTTCGGGACCGTGGTGTCGGCGCGCGGGGTGAACAGCTCGCCGCTGGGGGCGTCCTCGTTGAGGTAGGCGTTGTTGGTCTGGTAGATCTCACCGGCGCTGTTGTACAGCGTGTCGGTGATCAGACGGCCGCCGCCGTCCGCCTCTTCCTGTGACTGGCGCTCGCGGCCGAGACCGTCGTAGATCGTGACGGACTTCTCGACCCGGTTCTCGTAGCCACGGCTGTAGGTCGTGATGTACGGGGGCTTGCGGAGCTTTCCGCCGTTCGGGTCGTTCGGGTCGGGCTGGTCGCCCGGAGTCACGTACTCGGCCCTGAAGTCGGGGACCGCGTTCGGCGACGGGGTCCGGCCGGGAGACCACGCCTCGGCGAGGCGGCCCAGCGGGTCGAAGGTCGCCTCGCTGACGTGGCCGTTGGCATCGGTCGTCTTCACCGCGACCCCGCGGCCCGGCTCCACCTCCTGGACCTGGGTGTGGCCCAGAGGATTCGTCTCGGTGACCTTGAAGACCTGCCCCGTCGGCGGGTCGAAGGTGGTCGTGGATTCCCTGCTGTCCGGGTCGATCTGCTTGGTGACGCGACCGAGGGAGTCGAAGACGACGGAGCCGCCGGTCCGCCAGCCGGTGCCGTCCCCGTTCAGGGACCACGTCCCGGTCGCCAGACCACGGGTGGTGTCGGCGAGCGCCGTGCCGTACGCCGTGTTGTCGTACGAAGTGCGCCCCCCGCTGCTCAGAGTCGTGAGATCGGCCCAGTTGGCGTCGGCACACGCCGTCGGCGACACGAGGACCTGCTTGGTCAGACCGATGATGTTCCTGGTCGTGTTGTGCAGGTACTCGAGCTTGGTGCAGGACTCGTCGCCGGTCTTGGTGGGGTCGGCGTCGCCGAACGACTCCACCTGCGTGGGCAGACCGTGGACGCTGTCGAACGTCGTCTTGGTACGGACGCTCCGCAGGGTCCGGGTGTCGTCACCCGTGCCCGACGACTTCGTGTACGCGATCTCCTCGGGCTCGGTGACGCGCCACGCCTTCAGCGGGTCGAGGCCGTCGCCGCGGGTGCGGCTGGCCAGCTCGGTGGCCTCGGGGACGGTGAGACTGCGGGTGAGCCAGTCGCTGTCGGCGTCGGTCGCGTCGGAGTAGCTGAACTCCTCGGCTATTCGGCCGGCGAAGGCCTCGCGGTCGTAGACCGTGGCACCGTCGTGGGTGAGCGTGGCGCCCGCGAGGTTCTTCATCGGGACGGTGTCGCCCATGCCCCGGTAGAAGCGGGTGACCGCCTTGGTCTTCGGTCCCTCCGTGCCCGGCGTGTCCTCGCCCGGGGTGGAACCCTCACCGGTGTCGGCGGCGACCTTCCGCTCGCCCGTGACGACGGACGTCTGCTCGAAGCCCGCGAACTGCGAGTACGTGCGCGTGGACTTCTTGCTGAACTCCGCCTCGGCGAGCTTCCAGCCGGCGTTCTTGTAGTCGTACGACGTCCGCGTGGAGTGCGAGCCGTCGACGTTCGGCAGCTCCTCGATGGAGTCGACCACGTACTTGTGGAACCAGTCGATGTCCTCGACCTCGGCGTCCGGGTGCCAGAACATCGGGTAGCACAGACGCGTGTTGGCCTTCAGAGCGGCCGTGTCCGTCTTGCCGGGCAGGCCCGTCCTGCTGGCGCAGCCGTCCGCCGCGTCGCCCCAGGTCGGCACCTTGTAGGTGACGACGGTCTCGCCGCCGTACTCGTTGATGACGCGGCCGATGCGCAGCCGGGCGAAGCCGGGGCGCGGGTCGATCGGGTCGCCCTTCTCCTCCCCGGCCGTCTTCCGCAGGAGGACGCGGTTCGGCATCTCCTCCTCGTTGGACTCGAACCGGATCGGGTTGAGCGTGACCGCGGCGTCCGTCGAGCCCTTGCGGGCGTAGCCGGTGCGCTGGATGGACTCCAGCCACAGGGCCGTGTTCGGGCCGGTCTTGAGGACGGGGAAGCTCTGCTTGAGCTGGTACTTGTCGACGTCCTGGCGCGCGGTGGTGTCCGTGCGGCGCTGGGCCGAGGTGGTGATCTTGTCCAGACGCTTGGTGGACCAGAAGGTCGGGCCGGCGTTCCAGCACTTCTTCTTGTCCGTCGAGGTGACCGCCTGGCAGCGCAGGTCGGCGGGGGTGTCGTACCAGATGCGGTACTTGCCCGGGTCGCTCGACGTGAAGTTGGCATCGCTACAGGTCAGCGTGCCCTCGTCGAAGCAGCGCTCGGCGACGTCGAACCGCACGCGGGCCGGGGCCTCGGCGCTGAAGACGCTGTCCTTGCGCTGGCCGTAGTCGATGCGCTTCAGGTAGCCGCCGCGGTGGTACTCGACCGGGCCCTTGAAGTAGAAGTTCTTCGCGTAGTAGTTCTTCTCGCGCTCCCACCACAGCGACATGGCGTTGCCGTGGACGTCCTCGACGTAGTCGAGGTTCCACTGCCAGGCCTGGTTGCAGGCGGAGGACTTCCAGTCGGCCGTCGTCGAGCCCTTGTAGCAGGGCTCGCCCGCGTGGTTGCCGTAGACCGGCACCGCGAGCACGGAGTTGGTGTACGGGTCGTCGGTGGCGGTGCCGTTGTCCGACCAGCCCGGGAGCTTGTTCAGGCCGAAGTGGTACTTCGTGCCGTCCTTGGTGGTGACGACCCAGTACTCGCCGTCGGCGTCCTTCATCTCCGAACGGGGGTCCTTGGACGTGTCCTTGAACCGCTCGATCTTCGAGCCGTCACCGTTGGCGCTGAACCACTTGTCCTTGGCCTCGTCCCACACCAGCTCGGTGGTCATGCCGCCCAGCGACAGGGTGGCGTTCTCCGAGCCCCAGCACAGGTCTGCGGTCTTGTGGGTCGAGTTGTTCGCCCCGGCCTTCTTGGAGTCCTGGCGGCAGTTGACGTACGTCCGGCTGATGGAGCCCGGGTTGTAGTCCCAGCCGTCACCGATCCAGGAGGCCTGGTTGTTCGACGCCGAGGTACGGCCGTCGACCGTCTGCGACGAGTAGCCCAGGCTGACCTTCGGGGTCAGACCGCCGGCGGCCTCCGGGACCTGCACCTGGTAGCCGTAGGTGAAGGCGCCGTTGGACGAGCCCGCGGCCCAGGAGCCGGCGGACAGCAGCGGCGAGGCGGTGAAGTCGCCGGTCGCCGAGGCGCCGGTGTCCATCGCGCCGACGACCTGGCGGCCGGAGGTGTCGACGGCCGGGAGGGCGGCGACCTGCTGGGCCGAGGCGCCGGAGACGGACGAGCGGGCGACGCCGTCCTCCAGCAGGTTCGCGACCGGCACCGATCCGGAGAGGATCTTGCGGGTGGGCGCGGCCTTCTTGAGCTTGACCTTGGTGGGGGCCTTGGCGGCCGGCACCTCCTTGACCGTGGAACGCAGCCGCTCGATGTCGTCGGCGACCTCGTTGGTGCCGGACATGGTCTCCGTGCCGGAGTCCGGGGCGCAGTCGCCCGAGTCCGGGGAGTCGATGACGCAGTTCGGCAGGAGGACCAGGCCGAAGCGCTCGGCGGCCTGGGGGCCGTAGCGGTCGGCGAAGCCGGTGGTGTCGACCTCGAGCGTGACCTGCGCGGCCGGATCGGCGTCCGCCGGCGGGACGACCTCGAGGATCATGCCGGGGACGCCGGTCTCCTCCGACGTGGTGGTCGACTTGACGGCGACCCGCCAGTCACCGTCGATCGCTGTCGGGTCCTGACCGACCGGCACGCCGACCGCGACCGGCAGACCGGCCGACGTGGTCTCGTTCACCACCGGGACCATGGTGCCCGGCTGGGTCTGCGCGGTCAGCGGCGCCTTGCCGGCGTCCTCCGCCCACGCCGCGACGTTCTCCGGCGCGTAGGGGACGACCTGCTGCTCGTCCCCGAGGCTCAGCGCCTTCTCGGCACTGGCGTCGTCGGCGAGCGCGGTGCTCTCGGGAATGTCCGGCAGGTCGACCTCGGAGGTCGTCTGCTCGCGGCTCATCCCGTCGCCGGGAACGGCCAGGGCCTGCGAGCCCAGACTCGTCACCGTCAATACCGATGACAAAAGAAGGACGGTCGCCATGCGGCTTCGCCGACGGCGCCGTCGTTGTGACTCTGTCAGGGCTAGGCGATTCCGCCCCACCCATGACAGTGGTTCTGAAGCACGCATCACGCGTCGACTCCCACCCAACGAACAAGACAACGGAGGAGGTGCGGAAACACCAAAGAGCACGCGCCTGGATCAGGCGCGTGCGTGCGCACTCTGTGTCATGTGCGCTCCATTGACAAGATCGGCCAAGCGGTCGAAGCGATTCGACAGTGAGATTCGCCACGGTGCACCCGCAAACAGAAGCTCACACTGTCCACCTTCGCGATAGATCAGACACTGGGCGCATTCACGACCTAAAACACCATCAAAGCGACCTGAATCAGGACCAAGTGGCAGACCGTCAAGCCATTACCACAGGTCAAATAACATCTTCATAAATTCCTCAGAAATGGACCTCTCGTGTGGGACGTGTGATCGTGTGCGCGCCTTGTGCCCCGCGGACGGTCCGTCGGGGCTGTCTGCGCTGTCCGAAAATCCCTCTGGTCCCACGGGAGTAGACCGCCGTGCCCGCGCCGCCTCGTCTTCTCAGCCCGTTCGTGCGCACGCGCACACGGCTGACACTCACCCTCGGCCTCGTCCTGGCCGCACTCACCGCCGCGCTCCTGCCCTGGTGGCAGCCGAGCACGCCTACGACCACCAGCTCCCCCAGCGCCCCCAAATCCCCCCGCACGGACGCCAAGCAGGCCTCGACCGGGCCGAAGGACGAGGCCACCGCTGCGGCCGAGGCCAAGCGCACCGGCAAGAAGGTGCTCGTCGAAACGGCGACCACGGCCACCGAGCTGATCTGGGCGCTGCCGAACGGCCAGCTGCGCACCCAGATCCACGCGCTGCCCCAGCGAGCGAAGAACGCCCAGGGCAAGTGGGCACCGATCGACAACACCCTGCACCGGACGAAGGACGCCGGCGATCTGACCGTCCGTCCGGCCAACCCGGCCGTGCCGGTCCGCTTCTCCGGGGGCACCTCCGCCGAAGCCCGCGCCGACCGCTCGTACGCCCGGGTGCCGCTCGCCGAGAGTGCGGGCGACGCGTCCGTCCTCGCCGAGGTCGACCTCGACGGCCACACCATCGCCTACACCTGGCCCGGCGCCCTGCCGAAGCCGGTGCTCGACGGCCCGCGGGCCCTCTACTCCGAGGTGTTTCCCGGCGTCGACCTGCTCCTCGTGGCGCGTGAGGAGGGCGGCTTCGGTCAGCTTCTGATCGTCAAGAACCGCGAGGCCGCGCAGAACAAGGACCTCGCGACCGTCTCGTACGGCCTGCGGTCGAAGACCGCGGTCTTCCGGCAGGACGCGAAGGCCAACCGGATCCAGGTGCTGGACAAGTCGGGCGCGGAGGTCGGCACCATCCCGACCCCCTTCGCCTGGGACTCCAGCGGCCGGGACCCCGAGCTCAAGCCGGGCACCCCCCAGCGCACCTCGGTCGCCGGCCCCGCCGACGTGCTGAAGCTGTCGGGTCTGACGGGCATCGAGCCGGGCGCGCGCTCCGCGCAGCTGCCGGTCGTGCTCGACGGCGACGGCACCGGTACGGCCACCCTGAACCTGGGCCTGGGCCGGACCGGCCTCCTCGCCCACCAGGACACGAAGTACCCGGTCTTCATCGACCCGCCGCTCAACAGCGGCTGGGCCGCCTGGACGACCGCGTACAAGAAGTACCCGACCTCCAGCTTCTGGAACGGCACGAACTTCTCGTCCGGCACCTCCGACGCCCGCGTCGGCTACGAGAGCGACACCGGCGGTCTCGGCCGCTCCTTCTGGCGGATGAAGTTCTCGAGCAGCTACAAGGGCGCGAAGTTCACCCGGGCCACCTTCAAGGTCAAGAACAACCACTCCTGGTCCTGCACCGCGCGGGAGTTCCAGTTCTGGCAGACCGGCTCCATCTCGTCCGGTACGACGTGGAACGCGCAGCCGAGCTGGTCGACGAAGCTGGACTGGCAGTCCTTCGCCCACGGCTGGTCCTCGACCGGCTGCCCGGACGCGTACGAGGCGTTCAACGTGCTGGCGGGCGTCCAGAAGAGCGCGGACGCCGGAGCCGAGACCCTGACCTTCGGCATGCGGGCCACCAGCGAGGGCGACACCCAGACCTGGCGCAAGTTCCTCGCGACCTCCGCCGTGGTGGAGGGCGACTTCAACACCGCCCCGTCCCAGCCGACCAACGGCACGTCCTCCCCGGGCGGCGCGTGTGTGCCCGGACCGACCAACAGCGTCACCATCGGCCGGACCACCATCACCCTGAAGGCCA
The DNA here is from genome assembly GCF_008642375.1 of Streptomyces venezuelae. Taxonomy (NCBI): domain Bacteria; kingdom Bacillati; phylum Actinomycetota; class Actinomycetes; order Kitasatosporales; family Streptomycetaceae; genus Streptomyces; species Streptomyces venezuelae. Next base: position 1,683,978 of record NZ_CP029194.1, read on the forward strand.
AGGGCTACGACCCGGACAAGACCATTCCCAAGCTGCGGTTCCGATTCTGGAAGTCCGGTGCGGCCACCAAGACCGAGTACGTCGCCACCGCGGACTCCACCGGCTACGGCCAGATGGTCATCCAGGCCGACAACCCGCTGCTGAAGGACCTCCAGACCAACACCCTCTTCTCCTGGGACGTTCGCGCCGAGGACGCGTCGGAGGTCTCCTCGTTCTTCCCGAACGGCACGGAGCCGTGCCGGCTCACCGTGGATCCGACCGCGCCGCCGCAGCCGGACATCACCAGCACCGTGTTCACCGAGGCCACGCCCGACGGCAAGACCTGGGCCAAGGTCAAGTACGGCACCCCCGGTGACTTCACCTTCAGTGCCACCGGCGCGACCAAGTTCAAGTACGCCTTCGAGGGCGAGGCCCTCGTCGAGACGCCGCCTCCCACGAACGGCAAGATCACCCTCACCGGCGTCCGGCCCCGGCACGCGGGTCCGACCGCCCTGTACGTCTACGCCTACGACGTCAACGGCAATCAGAGCCTCAAGGGCGACTACTCCTTCTACCTGCCGCCGCGCGACCGGGCCGACGGTCCGATGGACACCGGTGGCGACGACATCGCCGACCTGCTGGTGCTCTACCCGGACGGCAAGCTGAAGAACTGCGTGGGTGCCCCCGCCGACCCGGCGGTCCCCGACACCGGCGGTGAACTGTTCAGCTGCCTCGACGCCTCGTACGTGACCAAGGACAAGAAGGTCGACCCGCCGAACCACTGGATCGACGCCGCGGGCACCGCCTCACTGATCGCGCACTACAACGACACGTACCCGGGCGACGGCTCGACCGACATGTTCGCGGTCACCCCGGACAAGAAGTTCTGGCTCTACCCGGGTGACGGTTACGGCAGCTTCAACGTCGACGAGCGGATCGAGATCCGCCTGCCGGCCAACGCTCCCGCGCCGTCCACCTGGACGCAGCTGAAGGCGATCGGCGACATCACCGGCGACAAGCTGCCCGATCTGACCCTGCGGGCCGGGCCGCAGTTCTGGGTGCTGTCCGGCTACACCGGCGCCACCTTCCAGACCGCGACGCTGATGGAGGGCACCGCATGGGCCCGCCGAGACATCGTCAACATCGCGGACATGAACAAGGACACCACGCCCGACCTGCTGTGGCGCAACCTGGACAACGGCAACATGTACGTCCGCCACGGCAAGCCCGGTACGAGCGGCGCCGGCAGCATCGACCTGAATTCGATCAAGGTGGCGGCCAACTCGCTCAACGGCGACGTCGCGTTCGGCACGACATGGACCGAGACCAACGTCTCGACCGCGATCGGCATCCCCGATGTCAACAAGGACGGCGTGCCCGACATCTGGGCCCGCTTCGGTGACACCGGCAACGTCAAGCTGTACTACCCGTCCACCACCAACACCAACGCCCCGGTCAGGACGGTCCTGGGCGTCGACTGGCGGGCCATCCGCGCCTTGGGCTGACCCCGCCCCCGTCCACTGATCCCGAGCCCCGGCCGCCTGCCTCGCAGCAGGCGGCCGGGGCTCGGGCCGTTGGCGGGAACGAGCCGTCAGTCCTGGTGCCCGAGCTGGAGGTCGCGCTCGGTGCGGCCCCCGCCGGCCATCTGGAGGACGGTGGCGACGGGCGGGTACCCGGCCGCGATGACGGTGTACTCGCCGGAGGACAGGTCCACGAAGCGGAAGGTGCCGTCGGCCCCGGTGGTGAGGGTGTCCATGACGTTGCCGGCGGCGTCGAGGAGGGTGACGCGGGCGTCCTCGACGGGGCGTCCGCCCCCGGCCCGTACGGTGCCGCGCAGGACCGCTCCGCCGGCCAGTTCGATGTCCTGACGGGTCTCGCGGGAGGACTGGACGCTGACCGGGAGCGCGGCGGGCCGGAAGGCGGGGGCACTGGCGGCGAGCGTGTACTCGCCGGCGACGAGTTCGGTGATGACGTACCCGCCCTCGCGTCCGCTGCGGGTGGAGGCGACGACCTCGCCGCGTACGTCGGTGAGGGTGACGGCGGCGTCCCGGACGGGGGTCCCGTCGGCGGTGACGACGCTGCCCGCGAGCCGCCCGGCGCCGCCGAGGACGACGTCGAGCTCCACGGGCCGGTCGCCGACGGTGACGGAGACCGCCTGGGGCTGGTGTCCGCCGGCCGCCGCGATGAGGACGTACGAGCCCCGGTCGGGCACGCTCAGCGCGTACCGCCCGTCCTCGCCGCTCGCGCCGCGCCCGACCTGGCGGCCCTGCACGTCGATGAGGGTGAGTGCGGCCCGGGGCACGCGGCTGCCGTCGTGGTGCTGGACGGTGCCGCAGACCGGGACACCGGAGCGGGCGGGCCCTTCCTGGGCGGGGCGGGAAGAGACGGGGCGGGAAGGAGTAGGGGCGGCGTGCCGGGCGTGCGGGACCGCCTGGGCGCCGCCGAAGTCGGTGGTCTCGATGGCCTCGGTGGCGGGGCTGTGGTGGGACACCAGCGGTTTCTCCTTGAGGAAGAAGGCGAGGACGAGGCCGAGCACGAGGACCGGCACGAGGTAGAGGAAGATGCGCGGCATCGCGTCCGCGTACGCCTGGATGTAGGCGTCGCGCAGGGCGGGCGGCAGGGTGTGCACCGTCTGCGGGGTGATGGATTCGGCCGGTGGCAGGGACACCGGGGCTCCCTGCGCGAGGACCCCGGCCAGCCGGTCGCCGAGGGCGTCGTCGAGCCGTGAGGCGAAGAGGGTGCCGAAGACCGCCGCGCCGACGCTGCCGCCGATCTGGCGGAAGTAGTTGTGGGCGCTGGTGGCGGTGCCGAGGTCGGCGGGGCGCACGGAGTTCTGCACGGCGAGCACGAGGACCGGCATGACCAGGCCGATGCCGGTGCCGAGGACGGCCTGCCAGAGGCTGTGCTGGAGGCGCGGGGTCTCGGTGTCCATCCGGGAGAGCAGCCACATGCCGAGGACGGAGACGGCTCCGCCGACCACCGGGTAGATCTTGTAGTGGCCGGTGCGGGTGATCAGCTGACCGGAGACGACCGAGGCGATGACGATGCCGCCCATGAACGGCAGCATCAGGAGGCCGGACTCGGTGGCGGTGGCGCCCTCGACCATCTGCAGGAAGCTGGGGAGGTAGCTGGCAGCGCCGAAGAGCGCGATGCCGACGACGGCCCCGACGAGGGCGGTGACGGTGAAGACGGAGTCGCGGAAGAGCCGGAGCGGGATGAGGGGTTCGGGCGCGAAGTGCTCGACGACCAGGAAGAGCAGGGTCGTTCCGGCGGCGCCGCAGGCGAGGGCGAGGACGACCCGCGAGTCCCAGGCGTACTCGGTACCGCCCCAACTGGTCAGCAGGACCAGGCAGGTGGAGGCGGCGGCGAGGAGGAGTGCGCCGAGGACGTCGAAGCGCGCGCGTGCCGTGGGCCTGGGCAGTTTGAGGACGACGGCGACGACGGCGAGGGTGACGAGCCCGAAGGGGACGTTGAAGTAGAAGCACCAGCGCCAGGAGACGTGGTCGGTGAAGAAGCCGCCGAGCAGGGGTCCGGCGACGGAGGCGAGGCCGAAGGCGGCGCCGATCAGGCCCATGTACCGGCCGCGTTCCCGGGCGGGGACGATGTCGGCGATGATCGCCTGGACGCCGATCATCAGGCCGCCGGCGCCGGCGCCCTGGATCGCGCGGAAGGCGATGAGCTCGTCCATGCTCCGGGACCAGCCGGCCAGGCCGGAGCCGATGACGAAGACGACGATGGCGAAGAGGAAGACGCTCTTGCGGCCGAGGAGGTCGCCGAGTTTCCCGTAGATCGGCAGGCCGATGGTGGAGGTCAGCAGATAGGCGGTGATGGCCCAGGACATCCGGTCCAGGCCTTGCAGTTCGCCGACGATCTTCGGCAGGGCGGTGGCCACGATCATCTGCTCGAGCGCGGCGAGGAGCAGTGCGAGCATGAGGCCGCAGAAGACGAGCCGGACGCGGCGGGGGTCGAGGGGGGCGGGTCCGGGGCCGGGTGGCGGCGCGAGGCCGACGGGCGGGCCGTCCGCGGCGAGCGGGTCCGCGCCCTCCGCGCCCCTGGTGGCCTTCACGACGGTGATCGCACCCACGTACCTGCTCCCCTCGACACGGCGTCTGCGCCGCGCCATTCTTCGCATTGGGTGCGAAGCGGGAGCAAGTCGGGCGGTACGGGAGGTCAGTGGCGTCCCGGGCGGCGAACGGCCCTGCGGTACGGCGCACTTGAGTCGCTCATCAGCGCGTTTACGAGGAGGCCCGCGCCCCCTCGGTGCGCGGGGGCTCCGGTACGGGGGCGCGGGTGAACCACTCGAATCGGTGAACGCCGGGAGCGTTACTTCTCGACCTCGTCCGCCAGCTTGGCGAGCAGGGCGTCGTAGATCCGGGCCAGGCCCTTGGGGGCGAAGGTCCGCTCGAAGAAGCCTCCGACGCCGCCGGCGCCGTTCCAGACGGAGGTGACGACGGCGCGCGACTTGCCCTCACCGGCGGGGGTGACGGTCCAGGTGGTGACCATGGACGAGTTGCGGTCCTTCTCGACGAGCTGCCCGTCGGTGGGCTCGGTGACCTCCAGAAGGCAGTCGCGGACGCGCTTGCTGGTGGCCTGGAGCTTCCAGTGGACGAGGGTGCCCTCGCCGTCGCCGCCCTCGCGCACCTCGTACTCGCTGAAGTGCTCGGGGAGCACCTTCGCGCGCGTGCCGCTGTAGTCCGCCAGCGCGTCGAACACCGTCTCCGCGTCCGCGGCGATGATTCGTTCCGTCGTGGCCTCGACCTGCGCCATTGACTTCCTCCAGCTTGTGGTTCCTCGGGGGTGTGGGCCTAGCGAACCACGAGGGCTCCGGGGCACGAAATCCGGGTTGCGGTGATCAAGGGAACAGGTGTTCTATTCTGGGTGCGGGGTGGGGTCAGAGGCGAGGCAGAGCAACCGAGGAGGCGTCCGTGCGCTGGGACAATCTGGGCGACGGGCCGGCCGCGCCCGCCGACATCGGTCTGTTCGGTACGGACGCGGTGACCACGCGGACGTTCGACACCCCGGAGTTCCGGGGCATCACCTTCCACGAGGTGCGGGCCCGCTCGGTCCTCAACCGGGTGCCCGGCGCCTCCCGGATGCCGTTCGAGTGGACGGTCAACCCGTACCGGGGCTGCACGCATGCGTGTGTGTACTGCTTCGCCCGCAAGACCCACAGCTATCTGGACCTCGACACCGGGCTCGGCTTCGACTCCCAGATCGTCGTCAAGATCAACGCGCCGGAGGTGCTGGCCCGCCAGCTCGGCTCCGCCCGCTGGCAGGGCGCTCACATCGCCATGGGCACCAACGTCGACTGCTACCAGCGGGCGGAGGGCCGCTACCGCCTGATGCCCGGCATCCTCACCGCACTGCGCGACCGCGCCAACCCCTTCTCGATCCTCACCAAGGGCACCCTGATCCTGCGCGACCTGGAGCTCCTCGCCCAGGCCGCCCAGGTCACCGAGGTCGGCATCTCCGTCTCGGTCGGCTTCACCGACCGGGAGCTGTGGCGGACGATCGAACCCGGCACCCCGTCCCCCGAGCGCAGACTCGACGTGGTCCGCACCCTCGGCGAGCACGGCATCGACTGCGGGGTCCTGATGGCCCCCGTCGTCCCCTTCCTCGGCGACCGGCCCGAGCAGCTGCGCGCGACGGTCCGCGCGATCGCCGAGGCCGGGGCGAGTTCGGTCACGCCGCTCGTCCTGCACCTGCGGCCGGGCGCCCGCGAGTGGTTCATGACGTGGCTGCGGCAGCACCACCCGGAGCTGGTGCGGCGGTACGAGCGGATGTACGCGGACGGGGCCTACGCGCCGACCTGGTATCAGCGCCGGATCACCCGTCAGGTCCACGAACTGGCCGCCGAGTTCGGCATTGGACCCGCCCACCGGGGCGCCGCGCCCCGCCGGATCGCGGTCCCGGAGGAGCCGGCGCTCGCGGCCGTTCCCGAACAGCTCACACTGCTCTGATCATCGGACCGGTTCACCTGACACGCCGTCGGATCCTCCTCTGTTCGGGTCAACTCTCGGCGAAAAAGGTCCTCCCGCGGCCCGTTCGGGGCACGGACGCCCTATGACCCCACGCGCAGGAATGCTGATCGCCGCAGGAGCGCTGGTCGCCGGGACGGTCACCGTCCTGCCCGCCGCCCCCGCCGACGCCGGTGAACCGGCCCCCCGACCGCTGCCCCGGCTCGCCTGGACCGGCTGCGCCACACAGGCGTACCCGAAACTCCAGTGCGCCACCCTGAAGGTGCCGCTCAACCACGACGACCCGGCCGGCCGGAGCATCACGCTCGCGCTGACCCGGGTCCCGCACACCGCGAAGACCTTCCAGGGGCCGCTGCTCGTGAACCCCGGCGGGCCGGGCGGCAGCGGACGCACGATGGCGGGGTACGTGGCGGCCTCACTGCCCCCGAAGGTGGCCGCCGAGTACGACGTGATCGGCTTTGACCCGCGCGGGGTCGGGCGCAGCGAGCCCGCGCTCGACTGCCGGCCCGGCCACTTCGCGCCGGTCCGCCCCGACTCGGTGCCGCGCGGCGCCGAAGCCGAGCGGGTGGCGGTCGAGCGGGCCCGGGGCTTCGCCGAGGCCTGCGGCGAGAAGTACGCCGACGTCCTTCCGTACATCGACACCGTGAGCACCGCCCGGGACCTCGACGCGATCCGGGACGCACTCGGCGCACCGAAGGTCAACTACCTCGGCTACTCGTACGGCACCTACCTGGGCGCGGTCTACGCACGGCTGTACCCGGACCGGGTGCGGCGCATGGCGCTCGACTCCGTCGTCAATCCGCACGGGGTCTGGTACGAGGACAACATCGCGCAGGACTACGCCTTCGACACCCGTCACAAGGACTTCATGGCGTGGGTGGCCCGACAGGACGCGGTCTACAAGCTGGGCACCGACCCGGCCGCGGTCGAGGCCGCCTGGTACCGGATGCGCGACGCGCTGCGCGAGGCCCCGGCCGGCGGGAAGGTCGGACCGGGCGAGCTGGAGGACACCTTCCTGCCCGGCGGGTACTACAACGGCTACTGGCCCCGTCTCGCGGGCGCCTTCTCGGCCTACGTCAACGACGGCGACGCGACGGGCCTGACGGAGGCGTACGAGAAGTACGGTGAGGCCGACGCCTCCGCCGACAACGGCTACTCGGTCTACACGAGCGTGCAGTGCCGGGACGCGGCCTGGCCCCGCGACTGGAACGTCTGGCGCAAGGACAACTGGGACGTCCACGCGAAGGCACCGTTCTCGACCTGGAACAACGCCTGGTACAACGCTCCCTGCGCCTTCTGGCCCGTGCCGTCCCTGACCCCGCCTGACGTCACCAACGACGAGCTCCCGCCGGTGCTCATCCTCCAGGCCACGGAGGACGCGGCGACCCCGTACGAGGGCGCCATGGCACTGCACCGGCTGATGCGCGGCTCCAGCCTGGTCGTCGAGGAGGGCGGCGGGAACCACGGGGTGACGCTCGGCGGCAACGACTGCCTCGACGACCACCTCGCCGCCTATCTCGCCACCGGCACGGTCCCGCGCGCCGAGGACGGGTCCGAGGTCGACGCGGTCTGCGAGGCACTGCCGGAGCCCGAACCCCTGGCCCCGGCCGGGAAGAAGACCGGGAAGGAAGCCGGGAAGGACGCCAGGAAGGACGCAGCGAAGGAGGCCGGGACGGAGGCCGGGACGGACGCGGCCTCGGGCAAGCGGGTCGGCGCCCTGCGCCCGGAGGCGACCGCCGTCACCCTGCACGGCCTCCTCGGCCACGTCCGCTGACGACGCCCCGCTGCCCGGCCGGCCGTGCCCGCGCCCCTGGGGACGCGGGCACGGTCAGTGGGTGCCGTCCGCCCCGTCCGTTCTCGTCGTGACGGGCCGGGTGGGGACGGTGTGGGAGGCGGCCGCGGCCGCCGCGGCGTAGTGGGCGGTGGTGGGCGGGCCGGCGGGGTGGATGCGGCCGACCAGGAGGGGCAGGACGACCATCGGCACGACGAACGCGGCATAGCCCCAGGACGCCTCGACGAAGGCGAACACGGCGAAGGCGACGGTCGCGATCCCGAACCCCGCCGCGATGACCCTACGCGCGGCGCCGAGACGGTCGACGAACCGCGTGATCAAAGGCGCGGTGACCACGATTCCGGCCGCCGCCGGCAGGGTCGCCCCCCGCTTCGAGGGGGGGGTCATGCCCAGGCCGTCGGGGTTCTGGAAGGAGAGACCGCACACGTACATGAGCGCGTTGATGCAACCGGCCTCCACGATGATCGCGACACTCGACCCGACGAGGAACCTGTTGCCCAGCAGCGCCAGGTCGAGCAGCGGCGCCCGCACCCGCTTCTCGACGGCGACGAAGGCGACCACGGCCGCGGCCGAGACCAGGAAGCAGAGGTGGAGTCGGCGCGCTGAGCCGTCCCCAGTCCGCGCCCTCGGCCACGGCGAAGACGAACGGCACGAGGACGGCGGGGATCAGCGCGGTCCCGGCCAGGTCGACGGAGCGGGAACGCGAAGGGTCGGAGGACTCCGGGACCGTACGCAGACTCAGTCCGCAGGCCAGGATCGTCGCGCCGGCCGCGCCCTGGACGGCACGGCCGGCGATGACCGTCCCACCGCTCTCCGCCAGGGCGATCAGCACGCACGACGCCACGAAGAGCAGCAGGCCGCCGACGAAGATGCGGCGGCGGCCGAAGATGTCCTCGGGAGCACCTGGCAACGGGGGTGCGGGGCACTGTCAGTGGCGTGCGCGAGGATGTGGGACATGAGCAACCCGCACCTCACTCACGTCCCCGCGCCCGACGGACTCGCGCCCAGTCCGCAGTACAGCCACGTCGTCTGGGGGACGGGCCGGTTCGTCGCGATATCCGGGCAGTGCGCGCTGGACGCCTCCGGCGCGGTGGTCGGGGAGGGCGACGCGGTGGCCCAGGCGCACCAGGTGTTCGCCAATCTGGAGCGCTGCCTGGCCGCCGCCGGCGCCGGCTTCGGGGACGTGGTGAAGCTGACCTACTTCGTCACGGACGTGGCACACCTGCCGGCGGTACGGGACGCCCGGGACGCCTATTTCGCGGGGGCGCCGCTCCCGGCGAGCTCGGCGATGCAGGTGTCGGCGCTGGTCCGGCCGGAACTCCTCGTGGAGATCGAGGCCTTCGCCCTCGTCGCCGAGCCGACGGCCGGCGGCTCCGGCGCGGAGCTCCGCCTGCTTCGCTGACGCCCACGCCTCTCGGACGCCCCATCCCCTGGACGCCCCATTCCCTGGACGTCCGCGGCCCGCGGACGCCCGCGGCCCTCAGGCCTGAGAGCCGAGCCGGGTCAGCGAGTCCCCGGCGGCGCGGCCGAGCCGGGGGTGCGGGAGCGCGGCCTCCAGGGCGGGGCGGGCCCGGGGGTCACCGAGGGCGCCGAGGCCCTCGACGCAGGCGAGGCCGACCCTCCAGTGGGGGTCGTCGGCCGGCAGCCGCCGCTGGAGGACGGCGATCAGGGCCGGTACGGACTCGGGGGCGCGGAGTTGCGCGAGCAGCCGTACCGGCAGGAGGGCGTAGGCGACGCGGAGTTCGTTGGTGGCGAGGGCGGCGGCCGCGCGGGCGGTCCGCGGGTCGCCGAGCCGGAGCAGGGCGTGGGCGGCGGTGACGCAGCGCTCGGCGTCACGGTGGTTGAGGAGGAGGACGAGCGCCTCGAAGGCACGCGGGTCGCCCGCGAGTCCGAGCTTGAAGGCGGCGATCTCTCGGGCCCAGAGCGGCTGTCCGGGCGCGGTGAGGACCCGGTGGAGTTCTTCCGGGTCGTCGGTTCCGGCGAGTTCTCCGAATGCCGCCGGGACTTCTCCGGCGTCATTCTCGATCTCGTCCCGCAATCGATCGATCATCGAGCAGAATTCCGGATCCTCGGCGCTTTCCATGAATCCGAGCCTATCCGCGATCCAGATCACACTTTCCCAACTTGCCGGGACTGGCGCGCTCGTTACCGGCCGGTTAGTCTCAGGTGAGCGGGTCACCCCCCGCTCCTCACAACGGCCTGGTGACGCAGCCGTTGTTGGGGGTACCCCCATGTCGAAGACCATGGGGGAGTTTCGTCGGTTCGGCAGTTCGATGCGACTCCGGGACAGAGTCCGTCGCCTTCTTTTCCTCAGGGCATCGCCCTTCCTTCCAGGGCCTCGCCCCCGGTCTTTCCCGCGCCCTTTTCCTCTCGCGCGCGCACTGCCCTCAGTCGTCACTCTTCCTCCCTGGAGTCCCCTGATGGACACCCCTCTCTCCACCATCGCCGTCGTCGGTCTCGGCACCATGGGCACCGGCATCGCCGACGTCCTCGCCCGGGCCGGCCGCGAGGTCATCGGCATCGACATCGACGACACCGCCGCCGCCCGGGCCGTCGCCGCCCTGGAGGCCTCCACCGCCCGCGCCGTGACCCGCGAGCGGATCACCGAGGAGGAGCGGCAGGACGTCCTGGCCCGCTTCCGCACCTTCTCCGACCTCCAGGCGGCCGCCGAGGCCGACCTCGTGATCGAGGTCGTGCCCGAGTCGTACGAGGCGAAGCAGGAGGTCTTCCGGGCGCTCGACGGGATCGTCCGCCCGGACGCGATCCTGGCCACCGGCACCAACGCGCTCTCCGTCACCCGGCTCGCCGCCGACTCGGCCCACCCCGAGCGCGTGCTCGGCCTGCACTTCTTCACCCCCGTGCAGGCGATGAAGCTGGTCGAGGTGGTCTCCTCCGTGCTGACCGACCCGCGGGCCGTCGACGCCGTCACCCGGCTCGCACAGGACCTCGGCAAGGAGCCGGTGGCGGTCGGCGACCGGGCCGGTTTCATCGCGGACGGGCTGCTCTTCGGCTACCTGAACCAGGCCGCCGCCATGTACGAGGCCAAGTACGCGTCCCGCGAGGACATCGACGCGGCGATGAAGCTGGGCTGCGGCCTGCCGATGGGCCCGCTGGCGCTGCTCGACCTGATCGGCGTCGACACGGCCCGTACGGTCCTCGAGGCCATGTACGCCTCCTCGCACGACCGGCTGCACGCCCCCGCCCCGATCCTCAAGCAGCTCAGCGAGGCGGGCCTGACCGGCCGCAAGGCGGGCCGCGGCTTCTACACGTACGAGGCGCCGGGCTCCGGCGAGGTCGTGCGCGACGCGCTCACCCCGCTGACCTCCGCCGACGCCGGCGCCGCCCGCGAGGTCCGCTCGGTCGGCGTCGCCGGCTCGGGCACCATGGCCTCCGGCATCGCCGAGGTCTTCGCGAAGGCCGGGTACGAGGTCGTCCTCGCGGCCCGCTCGCAGGAGAAGGCGGACACGGCCAAGGCCCGGATCGCCAAGTCCCTGGCCCGCTCCGTCGACAAGGGCCGGATGACCGGCGAGGCCCGTGACACGACGCTGGCCCTGATCACCGCGGCGGGCACGCTGGACGCCTTCGCCGAGGTCGACCTGGCCGTCGAGGCGGTCGCCGAGGACCTGGAGATCAAGCAGGAGCTGTTCGCGCGGCTCGACAAGATCTGCAAGCCGGGCGCGGTGCTCGCCACCACCACCTCCTCGCTGCCGGTCGTGGCCTGTGCCCGGGCCACCTCGCGCCCGCAGGACGTCATCGGGATGCACTTCTTCAACCCGGCGCCCGCGATGAAGCTGGTCGAGATCGTCCGTACGGTCCTGACGGCCGACGACGTCCACGCGACCGTCCGCGAGGTCACCGCGAAGATCCGCAAGCACCCGGTGGACTGCGGCGACCGCGCCGGCTTCATCGTGAACGCGCTGCTCTTCCCGTACCTCAACAACGCGATCAAGATGGTCCAGGAGCACTACGCGACCCTCGACGACATCGACGCCGCGATGAAGCTGGGCGGCGGCTACCCGATGGGCCCGTTCGAGCTGCTCGACGTGGTCGGCCTCGACGTCTCGCTCGCGATCGAGCAGGTGCTGCACCGCGAGTTCCGCGACCCGGGCCTCGCCCCGGCCCCGCTCCTGGAGCACCTGGTGGCCGCCGGCTGCCTCGGCCGCAAGACGGGACGCGGCTTCCGCGAATATGCCCGCCGCTGAGCAGCCCACCGCGGGCTGGGGCGGCCTGCTGAGCTCCCCGGGCACCCTCGGTGCCCCGGGGGGCTCCCCGCCCCCACCTGGGCACACTCCCACTCCGATGCAGTACGTTCGGACCATGCCCAAGGCCGCGAAGACACCCCGTGCCACGTCCCCGTCCGACGCTCCGGAGAGCGCGGCGGGCACCCGTGCCGCCGCCCAGCGGCTCAAGATGCGCCGGGAGCTGGCCACGGCGGCGATGGAGCTCTTCGCCACCAAGGGGTACGAGGCGACGACCGTGGACGAGATCGCGGCCACGGCCGGGGTCGCCCGGCGGACCTTCTTCCGCCACTTCCGCTCCAAGGAAGAGGCGATCTTCCCGGACCACGACGACACGCTGGTGAGGGCGGAGGCGGTGCTGAACGCCGCTCCGCCGCACGAGCACCCGCTCGACACCGTGTGCCGGGGCATCAAGGAAGTCATGAAGATGTACGCGGGCTCCCCCGCGGTCTCCGTGGAGCGCTACCGGCTGACCCGTGAGGTGCCGACCCTGCGGGAGCGCGAGATCGCCTCGGTGGCCCGCTACGAGCGGCTCTTCACCCGCTACCTCCTGGGCCACTTCGACGAGCGCGACCACCACGACGGCAACGACGACCCGCTGCTCGCGGAGGTGGCCGCCTCGGCGGTCGTCACCGCGCACAACCACGTACTGCGCCGCTGGCTGCGGGCGGGCGGCCAGGGCGATGTCGAGGCCCAGCTGGACCACGCCTTCGCGATCGTCCGGGACACGTTCGGCAGCGGCATAGGCGCGGGCCGGCCGGCCCCGTCCCCGCAGACCGAGCAGGCGCCGGCCGCCAGGGCCTCCACCACCGGTGACGTGGTGGTCGCCGTGGCCCGCACGGACGCCCCGCTCGACGAGGTCATGCGCACGATCCAGCAGGCGCTCAAGAGCCCCTGAGAAATGCCCCGAGGGACGCTCGCGAGCCCCTCGGCACCGCTCCAGCAAGCAGGCCGCTCCCGGTTTCCGGGGGCGGCCTTCTTCGTATCGTCCCAGTTCAGGGCGGATTTCGATCGATCATCGCTCATCCGTGACGGGCGGATTGCATCTGAGTGAAATTGTTGGCACGCAGTGCCTTGTGCGGTGGCACGGCGTGTCATACGTTGATGTTGTCCGGGCGGCCGGCGAGCAGAGAACACCTCGTTCGCCGGCTGTCCCCACAAGCCGACGGCTCGTGCGCCCGGACGCCTGCGTCACAGGCACCCTCGCGCCACCAGCGCCGCGCCACCGCACCACCTGAGCCGAACCGACGGCACACCTCCACAGCAGCAGCACTTCCCGCCGTAACCCCCAGGCGTCCCTCCCTCAGGACGCTCACCGCCGGAGGCAACCCGTGAAGGAAATCCTGGCCGCGATCCAGTCGAAGGACGCCACGTCCGCCGACTTCGCGAACATCCCGCTCCCCGAGTCGTACCGGGGCATCACCGTCCACAAGGACGAGGCCGAGATGTTCGCGGGGCTCGCCAGCCGTGACAAGGACCCGCGCAAGTCGCTGCACCTCGACGACGTGCCCCTGCCCGAGCTCGGCCCGGGCGAGGCCCTGGTCGCCGTCATGGCCTCCTCGGTCAACTACAACTCGGTCTGGACCTCGATCTTCGAGCCGGTGTCGACCTTCGGCTTCCTGGAGCGCTACGGCCGCCTCAGCGACCTCAGCAAGCGCCACGACCTGCCGTACCACGTCATCGGCTCCGACCTCGCGGGCGTCGTGCTGCGCACCGGCCCCGGCGTGAACTCGTGGAAGCCCGGCGACGAGGTCGTCGCCCACTGCCTCTCGGTCGAGCTGGAGTCCTCCGACGGCCACAACGACACGATGCTCGACCCCGAGCAGCGCATCTGGGGCTTCGAGACCAACTTCGGCGGCCTGGCCGAGATCGCCCTCGTCAAGTCGAACCAGCTGATGCCGAAGCCCGGCCACCTCAGCTGGGAGGAGGCGGCCTCCCCGGGCCTCGTCAACTCCACCGCGTACCGCCAGCTGGTCTCCCGCAACGGCGCCGGCATGAAGCAGGGCGACAACGTCCTCATCTGGGGCGCGAGCGGCGGACTCGGCTCGTACGCCACGCAGTTCGCCCTCGCCGGCGGCGCCAACCCGATCTGTGTCGTCTCCTCCCCGGAGAAGGCCGACATCTGCCGCGCGATGGGCGCCGACGCGGTCATCGACCGCAACGCCGAGGGCTACAAGTTCTGGAAGGACGAGCACACCCAGGACCCGAAGGAGTGGAAGCGGTTCGGCTCGAAGATCCGCGAGCTCACCGGCGGCGAGGACATCGACATCGTCTTCGAGCACCCGGGCCGTGAGACCTTCGGCGCCTCCGTGTACGTCACCCGCAAGGGCGGCACCATCACCACCTGCGCCTCCACCTCGGGCTACATGCACGAGTACGACAACCGCTACCTGTGGATGTCGCTCAAGCGGATCATCGGCTCGCACTTCGCCAACTACCGCGAGGCGTGGGAGGCCAACCGCCTGATCGCCAAGGGCAAGATCCACCCGACCCTGTCGAAGGTCTACTCCCTGGAGGAGACCGGCCAGGCCGCCTACGACGTCCACCGGAACCTGCACCAGGGCAAGGTCGGCGTCCTCGCGCTCGCGCCGCAGGAGGGCCTGGGCGTCAGCAACCCGGAGCTGCGCGAGAAGCACATCGACGCCATCAACCGCTTCCGTAACATCTGACACCGGGACCATAGATGACTGAGCGCCAGAAGGACCGGCCGTGGCTCATGCGGACCTACGCCGGTCACTCGACCGCCGAGGCGTCCAACGAGCTGTACCGGCGCAACCTCGCCAAGGGTCAGACCGGCCTCTCGGTCGCGTTCGACCTGCCGACGCAGACGGGCTACGACCCCGACCACATCCTCGCCCGCGGCGAGGTCGGCCGGGTCGGCGTCCCCGTCTCGCACCTCGGTGACATGCGACGGCTGTTCCAGGACATCCCGCTGGAGCAGATGAACACCTCGATGACCATCAACGCCACGGCGATGTGGCTCCTGGCGCTCTACCAGGTGGCCGCCGAGGAGCAGGGTGCGGACATCACCAAGCTCCAGGGCACCACCCAGAACGACATCGTGAAGGAGTACCTGTCGCGCGGGACGCACGTCTTCCCGCCCGGCCCCTCCCTCCGCCTCACGACGGACATGATCGCGTACACGGTCAACAACATCCCGAAGTGGAACCCGATCAACATCTGCAGCTACCACCTGCAGGAGGCGGGAGCCACTCCGGTCCAGGAGATCTCGTACGCGATGTCCACCGCGATCGCGGTGCTCGACTCGGTCCGCGACTCGGGTCAGGTCCCGGAGGACCGCTTCGGCGAGGTCGTCGCCCGTATCTCCTTCTTCGTGAACGCGGGCGTCCGCTTCATCGAGGAGATGTGCAAGATGCGCGCCTTCGGCCGCATCTGGGACAAGATCACCCACGAGCGCTACGGCATCGAGAACGAGAAGCAGCGCCGGTTCCGCTACGGCGTGCAGGTCAACTCGCTCGGTCTGACCGAGGCCCAGCCGGAGAACAACGTCCAGCGGATCGTCCTGGAGATGCTGGCCGTCACGCTCTCCAAGGACGCCCGCGCCCGGGCCGTGCAGCTCCCCGCCTGGAACGAGGCGCTCGGTCTGCCCCGGCCCTGGGACCAGCAGTGGTCGCTCCGCATCCAGCAGGTGCTGGCCCACGAGTCCGACCTGCTGGAGTACGAGGACATCTTCGCCGGCTCGCACGTCATCGAGGCCAAGGTCGACTCGCTCGTCGAGGAGTGCCTGGCCGAGATCGAGCGGATCCAGGAGATGGGCGGCGCGATGGCCGCCGTCGAGTCCGGCTACCTCAAGTCGCAGCTCGTCTCCTCGCACGCCGAGCGGCGCGCCCGGATCGAGGCCGGCGACGAGAAGATCATCGGCGTCAACATCTTCCAGTCGACGGAGGAGAACCCCCTCACCGCCGACCTGGACACCGCGATCATGACGGTCGACCCGGCCGTCGAGGCGCGGGTGGTCGGCTCGCTGAAGACCTGGCGGGACAACCGCTACCAGCCGCCGTTCAACCACCCGCGCCCCTGCAAGGCCCTCGAGCGCCTCAAGGAGGCCGCCAAGGGCACCGGCAACCTCATGGAGGCCACCCTCGAGTGCGCCCGCGCCGGGGTCACCACCGGTGAGTGGACCGAGGCCCTGCGCGAGGTCTTCGGCGAGTTCCGGGCGCCGACCGGCGTCTCCTCGGCCCCGGTCGCGGTGACGGCGGAGGCGGGCACGCCGCTGGCTCTCGTGCGGGAGAAGGTGGCGCGGACCGCCGAGGACCTCGGCGCCGGGCGGCTGCGGCTGCTCGTCGGCAAGCCGGGCCTGGACGGGCACTCCAACGGCGCCGAGCAGATCGCCGTGCGCGCCCGTGACGCCGGTTTCGAGGTGGTCTACCAGGGCATCCGGCTGACCCCCGAGCAGATCGTCAACGCGGCCCTCGCCGAGGACGTGCACTGCGTGGGCCTGTCGATCCTGTCCGGCTCGCACGCCGAGCTGGTCCCGGACGTCCTCGACCGCCTCCGCGAGGCGGGCGCGACCGACGTGCCGGTCATCGTCGGCGGGATCATCCCGAACGCCGACGCCGCAGATCTGAAGCGTGCGGGTGTCGCCGCCGTCTTCACACCGAAGGACTTCGGCATCACGGAGATCATCGGCCGTATCGTCGACGAGATCCGGCAAGCGAACAAGCTCAGCCCCCTTGAAAGTACGGAGGTCCCCGCATGACCAGCCCCGTGAACCGTCTGCGTCCGCGTCGCTCCTGCCTCGCGGTCCCCGGCTCCAACCCGCGGTTCCTGGAGAAGGCCCAGGGCCTCGCCGCCGACCAGGTCTTCCTCGACCTGGAGGACGCCTGCGCGCCGCTGGCCAAGCCCGAGGCCCGCCACACCATCGTGAAGTTCCTCAACGAGGGCGACTGGACCGGCAAGACCCGCGTCGTGCGCGTCAACGACTGGACGACCCACTGGACGTACCGCGACGTCGTCACGGTCGTCGAGGGCGCCGGCCAGAACCTCGACTGCATCATGCTGCCGAAGGTCCAGGACGCCCAGCAGATCGTGGCGCTCGACCTGCTGCTCACGCAGATCGAGAAGACGATGGGCTTCGAGGTCGGCAAGATCGGCATCGAGGCGCAGATCGAGAACGCCCAGGGCCTCGTCAACGTCAACGCGATCGCGCAGGCCTCCCAGCGCGTCGAGACGATCATCTTCGGCCCGGCCGACTTCATGGCCTCCATCAACATGAAGTCGCTGGTCGTGGGCGAGCAGCCGCCGGGCTACCCGGCGGACGCCTACCACCACATCCTGATGAGCATCCTGATGGCCGCCCGCGCCAACAACCTCCAGGCGATCGACGGCCCCTACCTCCAGATCCGCAACCCGGAGGGCTACAAGGCCGTCGCGCAGCGCGCCGCCGCCCTGGGCTTCGACGGCAAGTGGGTGCTGCACCCGGACCAGGTCGCCGCCGCGAACGAGATCTTCTCGCCCGCGCAGGAGGACTTCGACCACGCCGAGCTCATCCTCGACGCGTACGACTACTACACGTCCGAGGCCGGCGGGAAGAAGGGCTCCGCGATGCTCGGCGACGAGATGATCGACGAGGCCTCCCGCAAGATGGCCCTGGTCATCTCCGGCAAGGGCCGCGCCGCCGGCATGCAGCGCACCAGCAAGTTCGAGATCCCGGAGGCGTAGCACCATGCAGTTCGGCCGTACCTACGAAGAGTTCGAAGTCGGTGCCGTCTACAAGCACTGGCCCGGAAAGACGGTCACCGAGTACGACGACCATCTCTTCTGTCTGCTGACGATGAACCACCATCCGCTGCACATGGATGTGAATTACGCCGAGAACACGACGGACTTCGGCAAGAACGTCGTCGTCGGCAACTACATCTACTCGCTGCTGCTCGGCATGTCCGTGCCGGACGTCTCCGGCAAGGCCATCGCCAACCTGGAGATCGAGTCGCTGCGGCACGTGGCGCCGACCTTCCACGGGGACACGATCTACGGCGAGACGACGGTCCTGGACAAGACCCCGTCGAAGTCGAAGAACGACCGCGGCATCGTCTACGTCGAGACCAAGGGCTACAAGCAGGACGGCACCCTCGTGTGCGTCTTCCGCCGCAAGGTGATGGTGCCCACCGAGACGTACATCAAGGAGCGCGGCGGCGAGCAGCCCGGCCGCCCCGAGCTGATCGAGCCCGCCAAGAAGACGGAGAAGTAGCCATGGCCCGACTCGCCCAGACCGCCGGGCTCACGGACGTCCAGCAGGAGATCCTCAAGACCGTCCGGGAGTTCGTCGACAAGGAGATCATCCCGGTCGCCACCGAGCTGGAGCACCGCGACGAGTACCCCCAGCAGATCGTCGACGGGCTCAAGGAGCTCGGCCTCTTCGGTCTGATGATCCCCGAGGAGTACGGGGGCCTGGGCGAGTCGCTGCTCACCTACGCGCTGTGCGTGGAGGAGATCGCCCGCGGCTGGATGTCGGTCTCCGGCATCATCAACACGCACTTCATCGTCGCGTACATGCTGAAGCAGCACGGCACGCAGGAGCAGAAGGACTACTTCCTTCCGCGGATGGCGGCCGGCGAGACGCGCGGCGCCTTCTCGATGTCGGAGCCGGGCCTCGGCTCGGACGTGTCGGCCATCACCTCGAAGGCGGTCAAGGACGGCGACGAGTACGTCCTCAACGGCCAGAAGATGTGGCTGACGAACGGCGGAACGTCAACGCTGGTCGCCGTTCTCGTCCGAAGTGACGAAGGACACCCGGAGGGCACCGCCCCCCACAAGTCGATGACGACCTTCCTCGTCGAGAAGGAGCCCGGCTTCGGAGAGGTCCGCCCCGGCCTCACCATCCCCGGGAAGATCGACAAGATGGGTTACAAGGGCGTCGACACGACCGAGCTCATCATGGACGGACTGCGCATTCCGGCCAATCGGGTGCTCGGCGGCACGACCGGCCGCGGGTTTTACCAAATGATGGACGGCGTGGAAGTCGGCCGCGTGAACGTGGCGGCGCGTGGTTGCGGTGTCGCACAGCGTGCTTTCGAACTGGGTGTCTCTTATGCCCAGCAACGTCACACTTTCGGCAAGCCGATCGCCGAACACCAGGCGATTCAGTTCAAGCTTGCCGAGATGGCTACCAAGGTCGAGGCCGCTCATGCCATGATGGTGAACGCAGCACGCAAAAAGGACTCCGGGGAACGAAACGACCTCGAAGCAGGGATGGCGAAGTACCTCGCCTCCGAATACTGCAAGGAGGTCGTCGAGGATGCCTTCCGCATCCACGGCGGTTACGGGTTCTCCAAGGAGTACGAGATCGAGCGTCTCTACCGCGAGGCGCCGATGCTGCTCATCGGTGAAGGTACCGCCGAGATCCAGAAAATGATCATTGGTCGTCGGCTCCTGGAGGAGTACCGATTCCAGGGTTGATTGTCGCGTTTGAGTCGGTTCGGCCGCGAAGAAGATCACACCCTGTGTTCGCCTTCCGGCCGTCGACTCGGTTCCTGGCTTGCCCAGTTGCGCCCCGCAACCGATAGCATCGCCGGAAAGCCGCCGTCCCCCGTTGCCAGTGCGGCATCATCCGCTACGAAGGTCATCCATGCCCGACAGTCGAACCTCTGCACATCGCGACAGCCTCAAGGGCGTACGCATCGCACGCGGAGCATCGCCGTGGCTTCTGCCGACCGTGGCCACCGCGGCGCTCAGCCTCGTGCGCTCCCGCAACTCGAAGCGCGCCGCGGCCATCGCCGTGCCGACCACCGCTCTCGCGGCCGGCATGCTGTGGTTCTTCCGCGACCCCGAGCGCGAGATCGCTCAGGGCCGGGTCATCTCCCCCGCCGACGGTGTGGTGCAGAGCATCATGCCGTGGAAGGACGGGCGCACCCGGGTCGCCATCTTCATGAGCCCGCTGAACGTCCACGTCAACCGCGCGCCGCTGGCCGGCACCGTGACGTCCGTGGAGCACGTCCCCGGTGGGTTCGTGCCGGCGTTCAACAAGGAGAGCGAGAACAACGAGCGCGTTGTCTGGCACTTCGACACCGAGCTCGGCGACATCGAGATGGTCCAGATCGCGGGTGCCGTCGCACGACGCATCGTGCCGTACATCCCGCAGGGGACGAAGGTCGAGCAGGGTGACCGGATCGGTCTGATCCGCTTCGGCTCGCGGGTCGACATCTACCTCCCGGAGGGTGTCGAGGTCGCCGTCGAGGTCGGCCAGGCCACAACCGCGGGGGTGACTCGCATTGACCGTGATTGATCCCGACACACGCGCTGCCGAATGGGCTGCCGACGCCGAGGCGGAGGCGGCCGAAGAGGCCGAGGAGATGCCGCTGTCGTTGAGGCTGTCCATAGCGGACGCCCTCACGCTCGGTAACGCCACGTGCGGCTTCATGGCGGTCTACTTCACGACGACCGGCATCCTGATCCCGCACCTCACCGGCAGCACGGAGACCGGCATGGCGCGCAACAGCGCCGCCACCGCCGTGATCCTGATGCTGGCCGCGGCGATCTTCGACCTCTTCGACGGCATCGTGGCGCGCAAGCTCCGCAGCTCGCCGATGGGCGCCGAGCTCGACAACCTGTCGGACCTCATCAGCTTCGGTCTGGCCCCGGCCTACTTCGTCCTCGTGTACGGAATGGTCGCGGTGCCGGACGGCGCACAGCAGAAGGTCTCGGCGGTGGCCGCGGTCGCGGTGCTGCTCGCCGTGGTGCTGAGGCTCGCGAGATTCTCGTGCGTGACGATGAAGGACGGCATGTTCCAGGGCATGCCGAGCCCCTTCGGCGCGCTGACGGTCGTCTCGATCGTGCTTCTGGAGCTGCCGTTCGTCCCGACGCTCCTCGCGATCATCGGGGTGGCCTGGCTGATGGTGAGCCGGGTCGAGTACCCCAAGCCGCGGGGTGTCCTCGCGGTGGCGATGCTCGGCTGGATCGTCGGAGCGATGGGCATGCTGGCCGCCTGGGCGTTCGACGCCCCGGGCGGGGCGTTCCTGCTCCAGACCGGGTGTGCGCTCCAGGTGGTGATGGGCGCCGTGATCCCCCTCTTCGCGACGGCCCGCCGGGTGAACACCTTCCGCGGCAACCGGCGTGAGAGCCGGGAGGCCCGCGCGGCGCAGCTGCGGTAGCGGAACGAACAAGCGGTACGTGAAGGGCCCCGGGAGGCGACGAGCCTCCCGGGGCCCTTTCGCATGCCCTAGAGCTTCTTGTAGTACAGCGTGGTGGGGCGGAGGGTGCCGGCCGGGTCTGCGGCGAAGTCGGGGATCGCGCCGGCGGCCGTCCAGCCCGCTCCCCGGTAGAGGCGCTCGGCGGGGCTGTCGGTCTGGGTGTCCAGGACCAGCAGGGTGAGGCCGGTCGCGGCGGCGTGGGCCTCGGCCGTGTCGAGCAGGCGCCGTCCGAGGCCGCGGCCGCGGGCGGAGCTGTGGACGAGGAGCCGGGCGATCTCGCCGCGGTGCCGGCCGTTGGCGGTGCCGGTACGGACGAGGGTCACGACACCGGTCAGGCCGCCGTCCGGGGCGTGGGAGGCCCAGACGTCCCGTGTGCCCGCCGCGGCCTCCTCGGCGACGCCCGACCACCAGGCGGCCGCCACGGCCGTCTCCAGGGGCGCCAGGAAGCCCACGGAGGCCCCGCCGTCGACGGCGTCCACGAGGAGCGCGGCAAGAGCGCCGGCGGCGTGGGCCCGTACCGCCTCGGGAGACAGGAGCGTGACGGCGTCGACCGGCTTCTCCAGGCAGAGGAGGTCCGGCCGCTCGTCCCAGGGGGCGACGGTGGCGAAGCCGAGGCTCCGGTAGAGGGCGAGCGGCTCCTCGCGCCAGGACCAGACCGTGAGGCGCACGGCGGGTGCTCCGGAGGCGGCGGCCCGGCGCAGGGCCTCGGCCATGAGCGTCTTCGCGAGGCCCTTCCGCCGGGCCTCGGGTGCGACCCAGAGCCGCTTGATCTCGGGGGGTCGGCCCTCGCGGGGCGCCTTGAGGACGACGCAGCCGGCCGGGGCGTCGGCGCCGGCGGGGGTGGCCAGCAGGACCGTGTCGGCGGCGAAGGCGGCGGCGGGGTCCTCGGTCTCGGCGCGGTATACGGCCGGGAGCTCCGCGACCGTCTCCACGGCCGTCCCCTTCTCGGCCTGGTTGACCAGGTGGTAGGCGCCGAGCAGGGCGGCGAGGTCCGGGTGGGAGCGGTTCTCCTCGATGTGCGCGGTCATGCGTGCAGTCATGGCCCGAGCTTCACACCGGGATGTTTCCGGGAGGTGAAGATCTTTTACGCTGGGGCGCATGCGTGTACTGGTCGCGGGCGCCACGGGCGCCGTGGGTCGTCAGCTCGTTCCCCGCCTCGAAGCGGCGGGGCACGAGGTCGTGGGCATCTCCCGGCGCGGTCCGCGCCCGGTGGACGTGCTCGATGCCGGGGCGGTGCGCCGGGCGGTGGCCGAGGCCGCGCCGGACGCCGTGGTGCACCAGCTGACGGACCTGGGCGGCGCGGACGGCGCCGCGAACAACCGGGTGCGGATCGAGGGCACCCGGAACCTCGTGGACGCGGCGCGGGAGGCGGGCGTCGGGCGGATCGTCGCGCAGTCGATCAGCTGGGCGTACGCCCCCGGGGACGCGCCGGCCGACGAGTCCGTACCGCTCGACGGGACGGAGGAGCTGCCCCGGGCGAGGATCGTCGCCGGGGTGCGGGCCCTGGAGGCCGTGGTGTCCGAGCTCCCCGAGGCCGTGGTCCTGCGGTACGGGATCCTCTACGGGCCCGGCACCTGGTACGCGCCGGACGGCGCGGTGGCCGCCGCGCTGGCCGGGGACCCGGAGGCCCGGTTCCTGGGCAGCACGGCGGCGGACGCCTCGGTGAGCTCGTTCGTGCACGTCGCCGATGCCGCCGACGCGGCCGTACGGGCCCTCGCGTGGCCCTCGGGGGCGTACAACGTGGTGGACGACGAGCCCGCCGCCGGTCACGACTGGCTGCCGGTCCTGGCGGAGGTGCTCGGTGTCCCGGCCCCGGCGCGGGCCGAGGGGCGGACGCCCTGGGCCCGGGGCGCGGTGAACGCCCGGGCCCGGGCCCTCGGCTGGACCCCGGCCCGCCCGTCCTGGCGGACCGGGTTCACGGATCAGGGCGTGTAGGACTTCGCCGCCTCCGCGACGAAGGGCTTCCGGACGGTGCGCATGCCGCCGGGGACGGACTTGTCGGGCTGGATGATGACGGACTCAAGGGAGGAAGGTGCCTTCGGGTCGCCCAGGTCGTGGGTCATGCCGAAGCCCGCGTCGTGGGCCTTCAGGCTCAGGAGCGCCTTGTCGACGCCCTCGCGGGTGAGGTCCTTGTCCGCGCAGGCCTTCTTCAGCGCCTCGCCGAAGACGCCGGCCGCGGTCCAGCCGGCGACGATGCCGTTGTCGAGGCTGTCGCCCGGGTAGGCGGCCTGGTAGTCGGCGACGAGCTTCCTCGCCGTCGGGGTGTCCGCGCCGATGGGCAGGCTCGGCGAGGCGAACCAGTACATCTTCTCCAGGGCGGGACCCGCCTGGGTGCCCAGGAGCTGCGGCGCGAACGCCGAGTTGTTGCCGACGACCGGGACCTTGAGGCCGGTGGCCGCGGCGACGCCGACGAGCGAGGCCGCCTGGCGGGGGCCCGCGCTGATGACGACGGCCTTGACCCCGGCCTGCTTGAGCGCCGAGACCTGCGCCGACATGTCGTTGTCGGTGGGCTTGATCTTCTGCTCGACGACGGTCAGACCGGCCTTCCCGGCCGCGTACTTCGAGCCCTTCAGGGCGTTCTCGCCGTAGTCGCCCTCGAAGTAGACGTGGCCGAGCTTGTCTCCGGACTTCAGGCCCTTCTCCTTGAGCAGGAAGTCGACGGCGTTGATCGTCTCGACGTCGTACGTGGCGCCGAGGACGCGGATGTACGGGGAGCCGAGCAGCGAGGCGGACCAGGCCTGGGGCAGGACGAGCCCCTTGTCCTTGCCGTCGACCTGGGGCTTGACCGCGGCGACGAACGGGGAGCCGATGAACTGGGTGTAGCCGACGACCTTCGGCTCCAGCTCGGTGTAGGCGGCGAGCGCCTTCTGCGGGTCGTAGCCGTGGTCGCGGACCGTGAGCGACAGCTGCCGGCCGCAGATCCCGCCGGCGGCGTTGACCTGCTTCACGTACAGCTGCTGGGCCTGGGTGACGCTCTTGCCGAGGGTCGCGTACACGCCGGTCATGTCGGTGAGGGCGCCCAGCGCGATCGTCTTGTCGGTGACGCCCTCGCCGGTCTTCACCCCGCCCGCGCCGGTCTGCTTGCCGTCGCCGGTCTTGGCCTTCGAGCTGCATCCGGCGGCGGTGAGGGCGACCAGTGCGGCGAGCGCGGCGGCCAGGCCCCGCACGGCCTGTCGTCGGTGGTTCATCGTGCCTCCCCTGAGGGTTCGGTGGAAGAAGAGGTGGGTGTGGGGCTCTTGGGTGTGGGGTTCTGGGGTGTGGTGGGGCTCTCGGGTGGGGTGGGGCTCTGGGGTTTTCGCGCGGCGAGGCGGGCCAGGCCGCCGGGCAGGAACAGCACCACCGCGACGACGGCCGCGCCGTAGAGGTAGCGCGAGGCCTCCCCCGGTGCGATCCCGCCCGTCCCGGGGGCGGAGACCAGGGGCAGCGCGTCGCTGTACCGGGTGAGGAGCTGCGGCAGGAGGGAGACGAAGACGCCTCCGGCCACCGCGCCGGCGACCGAGCCGAGACCGCCGATGACGATCATGGCCAGGTATTCGAGGGAGAGCGCCATGCCGAAGTACTCCGGCACGGTGCGCTGGAAGACCAGGGCGAGCAGGACGCCTGCCAGGCCCGCGTACATCGAGGAGAGGACGAAGACGGCGGCGCGGTAGCGGGCCACGGGGATGCCCATGACCCCGGCGGCGATCCGGTGGTCCCGGATCGCGTTCATGGCGCGCCCCGGGCGGCCCCTGAGGACTCCGCGGGCGAAGAGCACCCCGCCGAGGAGGAGGGCGAGGCCCAGGTACCAGAGCTTCTCGACAGCGCCGAACGGGACCTGGGCGACGAGGAGTTCGGTGTCGTCGAAGGTGAGGCCGAAGAGGGAGAGGGGCGGGACGGCGCGGCCGTTGTAACCGCCGGTGAGGTCATGGGCGTTGAAGAGCACGTGCTGCCCGATGAAGATCAGGGCGAGGGTGGCGATGCCGAGGTACGCGCCGCGCAGCCGGCCCGCGATGGGGCTGAACACCCCTCCGGCCAGGCCCGCGAGGGCCACCGCGAGGACGGCGGCGAGCCAGCCGGGCAGTCCGAGACCGGCGAGTCCGTCCGTGCCGTCACCGGCGAAGAGGCAGTAGCCGTAGGCGCCGACGGCGAGGAAGAAGGCGTGCCCCATGGAGAGTTGGCCGGTGGCACCGGTCAACAGGTTGATGCCGAGGGCACCGAGGGCCGCGGCCATGGCGAACAGCCCTGCCTGGAGCCAGAACCGGTCCAGGTAGAACGGGAGCGCGACGAGGACGAGGGCGGCCGCGGCCCAGCCGTACAGCGCGGGGGTGTGGACCCGCAGGCCGCTCCGGGCGAGGGTCTCAGACACGGGCGAGCTCCTTCGTGCCGAAGAGTCCGGCCGGGCGGATCAGCAGCACCGCGACCATGACGAGGTAGGGGGCGAGGTCGCCGATGCCCCGGCCGAGGAAGGCCAGGTCGCTCTGGTAGCCGGTGGCGAGGGACTCGGTGATGCCGACGAGGAGTCCGCCGACGAGGGCGCCCGTGGTGGAGTCGAGGCCGCCGAGGATCGCGGCGGGGAAGGCCTTCAGGGCGGCGAGCGAGGTGGCCCGTTCCAGGCCGGGCGTCGGGAAGACGGTGAGGAAGAGCGCGGCGACGGCGGCGAGTGCGCCGGCGACCGCCCAGGCCCCGAGCGAGACCCGGCCGAGCCTGATGCCCATGAGGGCGGCGGTCTCCTGGTTCTCGGCGGCGGCGCGCATGGCGACGCCCCAGGACGTGTAGCGGAAGGCGAGCAGGAAGGCGGTGATCAGGAGGGCCGCGACGAGGAGCGCGGCGATCCGGGTCTGGGCGATGGTGACCGGGCCGACGGTGAGGACGGCATCGCCCCACGGGTCGCCGAGGGCGAGGATGTCGGTGCCGATCCGCCGCGTCAGCTCGGTGGCGAGCAGGATGTCGACGCCGATGGTGACGATCGCGAGGACGCTGTGGTCGGCACCCCGGTGGCGGCGCATCACGAAGAACTCGACGGCCGCGCCGACCACCGCCGCGCCCGCGATACCGGCGAGCAGCGCGGGCCAGAAGCCGATCTCGTCGTGGAGCACGGCGGTCACGTAGCCGCCGGCCAGGAGGAGGGAGGCGTGGGCGAAGTTGACGACCTCGGTGGCGCGGAAGATGACCACGAAGCCGAGGGCGATGAGGGCGTAGATCGAGCCCAGTGAGACGCCGTTGATCAGGAACTCGGCGAAGGTGCTCACGCGGCGGTCTCCTCTCCGAGGTAGGCGCGGACGACCGCCGGGTCGTTCTGGACGTCGCCGGGGGATCCGTCGGCGATGCGGCGGCCGAAGTCGAGGACGGTGACGGAGTCGGCGAGCCGCATCACCAGGCCCATGTCGTGCTCGACGAGGAGGACCGAGATGCCGAGGCCGTCGCGGACGCCCGCGATGACGGAGGCCGTACGACGCCGCTCGTCGGCGGTCATGCCGGCGACGGGTTCGTCGAGGAGGAGGAGCTTCGGCTCCATGCAGAGGGCGCGGGCGAGTTCGGCGAGCTTCTGCTGCCCGTACGGGAGGGAGCCCGCGGGCTGCGCGAGCTGCTTCTCCAGGCCGACGAAGGCGGCGATCTCCCGGACCCTGGCCCGGTGGCGGGCCTCCTCGCGGGCGGCGGAGGGGAGCCGGAGTCCGGCGGCGAGGAAGCCGGTGCGGGTGAGCCGGTGGCGGCCGAGCATCAGGCTGTCCTCGACGGTGGCGCGGGGCGGCAGGGCCAGGTTCTGGAAGATCCGGCCGACGCCGAGGTCCGCGATCCGGTGCGGGGGCAGGGCGGTCAGTTCGTGCGGGCCGAGGCGGACCGAGCCGGTGGTGGCCCGGTAGACGCCGGAGAGCACGTTGAAGCAGGTGGACTTGCCGGCGCCGTTGGGGCCGATGAGGGCGTGGACGGTGCCGGGCCGGACGGTGAAGCCGATGCCGTCGAGGGCGGTGAGCCCGGCGAACCGTACGGTCAGGTCCTCGACGACGAGTGCGGGGACGTCGGGGCCGCCGGCCGGGCCGGGCGGGGGTGTGTCGGTCATCGGGTCTCCTCCCAGCGGGACAGGACCGGGTGCGCGGCGCGGGCGTCGGCCGCGTCGGCGGCGGCGTCCTCGTCGACCACGCCCAGATAGCGGCGGCGGACCTCGTCGGAGGCGGCGAGTTCGGCGGCGGGCCCTGAGAGGGTGACCTCGCCGACCTCCAGGACGTACGCGCGGGAGGCGAGGCGCAGGGCGAGCGCCGCGTTCTGCTCGACGAGGAGCACGGCCGTGCCCTGGGCGTTGATCTCGCGGACGGCGTCCGCGATCCGGGCGGCCATCAGCGGGGCGAGGCCGAGGGACGGCTCGTCGAGGAGGAGCAGGCCCGGCGCGGCCATCAGGGCGCGGCCGACAGCGAGCATCTGCTGTTCGCCGCCGGAGAGCAGCCCGGCCTGCTGGCGGGCGCGGTCGGCGAGGACCGGGAAGAGCTCGTGGACCCGGCGCAGTGCGGCGGCCTTCGCGGCGCGGTCGCCGCGGCGGCCGAGGGCTCCGGCGCGCAGGTTGTCCTCGACGGTCATCCGGGCGAAGACCTGGCGGCCCTCCGGCACCTGGGAGACGCCGGCGGCGACGACCCGGTCGGGCGGCAGCCCGTCGAGGGGCCGGCCGTCGCGGCTCACCGTGCCGGAGACCACGGACCCGCCGTGGAACCGCAGGGTGCGCGAGACGGCCCGCAGCAGGGTCGACTTGCCGGCGCCGTTGCCGCCCAGGACGGTGACGACGGCGCCCGCCGGTACGGTCAGCGACACCTGGCGCAGCGCGCGCACCGGTCCGTATCCCGCCGTGAGGTCCTTGACCTCCAGGGCGGGTGCGGTTCCTCCCATGGATCCCCTTCCCCGGCCGCCTTTGTTACTCGGCCGTTCAGTGGCGCTCACCCCAGCACCGCGCCGGACCGCCCGTCCACGCCCGGCGGCCGAATCGCTGCCGGTGACCAGCGGGGACGGCGATGGGCTGTGCATGCGCACAACGCTGCGCGTCAGGGGTGTGCCGAGGGGCCCGGGGAGGTGGATCCTCCGGGCATGGGACGGCGCAGACGGCGGACCGGTGACGACTGGAAGGTGCTCGCGGGGGCGTGCACGGCGCTTCTGGAGCGCGTACCGGAGCTGGTGGACGAGCATCTGAGGGAGCTGCACGCGTACGAGCCCGCCTACGGGCGGATCCTGCCGTACGACCAGCACTGGCAGGAGGCCCACGAGGCGATGCGGATCGGGATCGAGATGATCTCGGCGCCCCGGAACTCGCCCCGGCGGGACCTCGAACACGCGGAGG
Organism: Streptomyces venezuelae; assembly: GCF_008642375.1. NCBI lineage: Bacteria > Bacillati > Actinomycetota > Actinomycetes > Kitasatosporales > Streptomycetaceae > Streptomyces > Streptomyces venezuelae. The sequence continues at coordinate 1,712,411 of NZ_CP029194.1, forward strand.
AGATGGGCAGACGGCGGGCCGCGCAGGGCATGCCGCTGGAGCTGGTCGTGCACGCGTACCGGCATGCCGGGCATCTCGTGTGGGACGCGCTGATCGAGGGCGCGGGGGCGGACGCGGCGCAGCTGGCGGCGCTGATGCAGTCGGCGACGACGGTGTGGTCGGCGGTGGACGCGCAGGCGGACACGGCGTCGGAGGCGTACCGGTCGAGGGAGGCGGAGCTGCGCCGCCGTACCGACGAGCAGCTCCAGGCGCTCCTGGACGCGCTGCTGCAGGGGCAGCGGGCGCCCGAGCTGGTGGCGCGGGCTGCGGCGGGTCTGGACCTGCCGGAGCAGGGGCGGTACGCGGTGGTGGTGCTGCGCTACGACCGGCGGGAGGAGCGGGAGCCGTTCCACCGGCAGGTGCAGGGCGAGGGCGTGCGCTTCCTGTGGCGGATGGGCGCGGACTGCGAGATCGGGGTGGTGGCGCTGGCCGGGGAGACCGGTCTGGACGCGCTGTCGGAGCTCCTCGACGGGCGGTGCCCGGGGCCGGGCGGGATCAGTCCCGTCGTCGTCGGCCTGACGGAGCTGGGCCGGGCGCGCCGCCTGGCGGAGCTGGCCCTGCGCACGTGCCCGCCGGGGAGCCGGCAGATCGTGCGGCTGGACCGGCGGATGGCGGGGGCGCTGGTGGTGGGCCAGCCGGAGATGGCGAGCCTGCTGGTCTCGGACGTCCTGGGCGGCCTCCTGGAACTGGACCCGGCGGACCGGGCGGTCCTCCTGGAGACGCTGGACGTGTGGCTCGACTGCGAGGGTTCGGCGGGGCGGGCGGCGAGCCGCCTGTACTGCCACCGGAACACGGTCTTCAACCGCCTGCGCCGCCTGGAGCAGCTGACGTCACGGTCCCTGTCCCGCCCGCGGGATCTCACGGAGATGACCTTGGCCCTGGACGCGTTCCGCCTGACGGCGTCGGGGTGAGGGCGACGCGTACGGGCCCGGAGGCAAAGGCGCCCGGGCCCGTACGCCTAGCCCTGCGGACGTCTACGACAGGAAGTCACGGGCGATGTCCGCCGCGACGTCCTCCAGGAGCGGGCCGGCGTTGGCGATGCACTTGGCGGTGTCGGGCTCCAGGGCCGTGAGGGGGTAGGCGCGGCGGATGCCGGCCGTGCCGAGGGCCTCGGGGGGCAGGGCCAGGCGGCCGCAGACCGCGACGACCTCCTTGCCGGCCGCGCGGGCCGCCGCGGCGACGCCCGCCGGGGCCTTGCCGTGGAGGGTCTGCTCGTCCAGGGAGCCCTCGCCGGTGATGACGAGGGTGGCCCGCTCCAGGGCGGGGGCGAAGCCGAGGACCTCCAGCATCAGCTCGATGCCGGGGCGGAAGCTCGCGCCGAGGATGAGCGCGCCGTAGCCGATGCCGCCCGCGCCGCCGGCGCCGGGGGCCACGGCCGCTTCGGCCGCCTTGGGGCCGATGGCCTTCTCCAGGACGGTGGCGAAGTGGGCGAGGGCCGCGTCCAGGGTGCGGACGTCGTCCGGGGTGGCGCCCTTCTGGGGGCCGTAGACGGCGGGGGCGCCCTTGGGGCCGGTGAGCGGGTTGTCGACGTCGCTCGCGAGGATCAGGTCGACGTCCGCGAAGCGGGGGTCGAGGCCGCCGAGGTCGGCCGTGGCGAGGTCGGCGAGCGGTGCGCCGCCGGGGCCGACGGGCTCGCCGGCCTCGTCGAGGAACCGGGCGCCGAGCGCGGCGAGCATGCCGGCGCCGCCGTCGGTGGTGGCGCTGCCGCCGACGCCGAAGACGATGGTGGTCGCGCCGGCGTCGAGGGCCGCGCGGAGGAGTTCACCGGAGCCGTACGTGGTCGCGGTGAGCGGGGCGAAGACCCCGGCGGGCAGGAGCTGGAGGCCGGAGGCCTCCGCCATCTCGACGACCGCCGTGGTGCCGCGCAGCGCGTAGGCCGCGGTGACCTGCTCGCCGAGCGGTCCCGTCACACGCACCTCGCGGCGCTCGAACCCGGCCGCGACCGCGGCCGCGACCGTGCCGTCGCCGCCGTCGGCGACGGGCAGGGTCTCCACCGTCAGCTCGGGGACGACCCGTCGCAGTCCTGCTGTGACCCGCTCCGCGACCTGTACGGCCGTGAGCGAACCCTTGAACTTGTCAGCCGCCACGAGCACGTGAGCGACCTGAGTTGCTGCTCCGTCCGTCACCTTGCATCCCTTGCTTTCGAACGTGCAGTCGCGCCAGGGCAGACCCTATCCGTACCGCCAGACGGCGTGCCACCCCCTGATAAGGCGATATTCCGCACCATAGTGGGTTCACATGACTACAGAACCGCCTCAACCGATCGAACGTACCCCGCCTGATCAGCACGCGCCCGACAGCAAGGTCATCGGGATCGGGGTCGCGGCCGTCGTGGCGGTCGTCGCCTGGGCGGCTCTGGGCGAGGACTCCTTCGACGGCGCGTCGTCCACCGCGCTCCGGTGGGTGCTGTCCAATTTCGCCTGGCTCTTCGTGATCGCGGCGGACACCTTCCTCGTGCTGTGCGTCGTGATCGCGCTGAGCCGTTTCGGCCGGATCAGGCTGGGCGCGGACGACTCGGAGCCCGAGTTCACGAACCTCGCGTGGATCGCGATGATGTTCAGCGCCGGCATGGGCATCGGTCTGATGTTCTACGGGGTCGGGGAGCCGCTCACGCATTTCCTCAGCCCTCCCCCGGCGAGCGGGGTCCCTGCCGGGTCCGGCGCGGCGGCCCGTACCGCGATGGAGTACTCGTTCTTCCACTGGACGCTCACCCCGTGGGCGATCTACGGCATCGCGGGCCTCGCCCTGGCGTACGCGGGCTTCCGCAAGGGCCGCGGCAACCGGCTCAGCTCCGCCTTCGTGCCGCTGCTGGGCGAGCGCCGGGCGAACTCCTGGCCGGGCAAGGCGATCGACCTGCTCGCGGTCTTCGCGACCGTCTTCGGTACGGCGACGAGCCTGGGGCTCGGCGCGCTCCAGGTGGCCGAGGGCCTGAACCTGACGATGGGCGTGGAGCCCTCGACCTCCACCCAGCTGATCGTCATCGTGTCGCTGTCGGCGGCCTTCGTCCTGTCGGCGTTCTCGGGGCTCCACAAGGGCGTGAAGTGGCTCTCCACGCTGAACATCGTCCTCGCCGCCTGTCTGATGCTCTTCGTCTTCCTGCTCGGCCCGACCGTCTACATCCTGGACACGATCCCGGCCTCGGTCGGCGGCTATCTGCACCAGCTGCTGCCGATGGCGAGCCGGACCGGCGCCTTCACCGACGCCGGCTGGCTGGGTGTGTGGACGATCTTCTACTGGGCGTGGTGGCTGTCCTGGGCGCCGTTCGTCGGCACCTTCATCGCCCGCATCTCGCGCGGCCGGACGATCCGCGAGTTCCTGATGGGGGTCCTGCTCGTGCCCTCCGGCGCGACCGTGGTGTGGTTCTGCGTCATGGGCGGCACGGCGATCCGGCTGCAGTCGACGGGCGCGGCGGACCTGGCGGCGGCGCTGAAGGACGGGGCGGAGGCCTCGCTGTTCGCGATGTTGGAGGCGCTGCCGATCGGCACGGTCACCTCGGTGATCGCGATGATCCTGGTGATGACGTACTTCGTCACGAGCGCGGACTCGGCCTCGCTGGTCATGGGCTCGCTGACGAGCCGTGGCTCGCTCCACCCGCCGACCTGGCTCGTGGTGACCTGGGGCGTGCTCATGGCGGCGGTGGCGGCGGTGCTGCTCGTCGTCGGCGGGCTGAACTCGCTCCAGACGGCGACGATCCTGGTGGCGCTGCCGTTCGTGGTGGTCATGCTCGCGCTGTGTTTCGCGCTCCTGAAGGAGCTGCGGGAGGACCCGGGCGCGGGCCCCGTCCGGCATCACGCGCTGCACGGGCTGCGGGACGCGGTGCGGACGCTGGTCGGCGAGGCGATGACGGAGCAGGCCGGGGACCGTCACCACCGGCTCCGCCGGGCCGCGAAGGCCCGTGCCGACGGCGAACCCCCCGAGGGCGAGGGCTGACGTGGCACTCGCTCACGGAGAACTGGCCGACCGGATCCTGGGCGGCTGGACGGGCCGCATCGCCGGGAACATGCTGGGCAAGCCCGTGGAGCGCGGCGACCACTGGACGCGGGAGCACATCGACGCGTACCTCCGGCTCACCGACGCGCTCCCGCTGACCGACTACCTGCCGCCCCCGCCGCCCGGGGCGACCGGTTTCGAGCTGCGCCCCGAGTGGCCCCGGTGCGTGCGCGGCGGGATCGACGGGAGCTGCCGGGACGACGACGTCGACTGGTCGGTCCTCGGGCTGCACCTCCTGGAGACGCGCGGCTTCGCCTTCACGACCGAGCAGGTCGGCGAGGAGTGGCTGCTGCGGCTGCCGTACCTCCAGACCTTCACGGCCGAGCGGGTCGCCTACCGCAACCTCGCGAACGGGCTGCGGCCGCCGCTGACCGCGACGTACGACAATCCGTACCAGGAGTGGATCGGCGCGCTGATCAGGGCCGACGTCTACGGCTGGACGTGTCCGGGGGATCCGCGGCGGGCGGCCTCGCTGGCCCGTCGGGACGCGGTCCTCTCGCACACGGGGAACGGCGTGTACGGGGCGATGTGGGCGGCTGCGCTGATCGCCGCCGCCTTCACCGCGCCCGACGTCCGGTCGGTCCTGGAGGCGGGTCTGGAGCGGATCCCGGCGAGCAGCCGGCTCGCCAGGACCGTGCGGGGCACGATCGCCCTGTACGAAGCGGGGCTCGGCTGGTCCGAGACGCTCGACGAGCTGGCGGAGCGGACGGCGGGGCTCGGCTGGATCCACACCGTCCCGAACGCGGCGGTCCTGACCGCCGGGCTCCTGTACGGCGAGGGGGACTTCACCCGCACGATCGCGCTGACCGTGCGCGGCGGCCTGGACACTGACTCCAACGGCGCGACGGCGGGTTCGGTCGCGGGCGTGATGTGCGGGGCGGCGGCGATCCCGCCGCAGTGGTCGGAGCCGTTGCGGGACCGGGTGAGCAGCGCGGTCTTCGGCTACGACGGCGTGCGGATCGGTGAACTGGCCGAGCGGACGCTGCGGCTGGCCGTGATCCGCCGGACAGGCCCTACGCTGACGCAATGACCACTACCGACTACGCCACGTACATCGCCGGCCTCCCCCGTGTGCTGGCCGGCGCCGCCGCTCTCTTCCGGGACCCGGAGGGCCGGGTCCTCGTCGTGGAGCCCAACTACCGCGAGGGCTGGACCCTGCCCGGCGGCACGATCGAGTCGGACGGCGGCGAGACGCCCCGGCAGGCCGCCCGACGGGAGACGGCGGAGGAGATCGGCCTCGATGTGGAGCTCGGCCCGCTGCTCGCCCTGGACTGGTCGCACGGCACGGCGCGGCCGCCGGTCGTGGCGTACGTGTACGACGGCGGGGTGCTGGCCGAGGAGCGGTTCGCGGAGATCCGGCTCCAGGAGGAGGAGCTGCTCTCCTGGAAGCTGATCGGCCGCGAGGAGGTCACCGCCCACCTGCCGGGCAGCCTGGGCCGGCGCGTCCTCGCCGCGCTGGACGTCCTGGCGGGCGCCCGGGGGCCGGTGGAGCTGGAGAACGGTCACCCCGCGCGCGGCTGAATCGGGACCCCGTGCCGCCCCGTCAGCCCTGCGGGGGCTCGGGCGGCAGGAGTTCGCCGGTGCGGTGCGGTTCGTCGCGGCCGGCGACCCGGGCCTCGGTGCGGTGTCCCCGCGCGATGTAGTCACGGACGACGGCCTCCACGGCGTCCTGGGGGTTGCCGACCCCTGCGAGGACCATGACTTCCACGACGAGTTCGGCGTCGAGCGCGATGTTCACCTTGGCCATGCCGGGAAGGCAGCACCGGAAAACCCGTTCGCGGGGCGGTTCGGCAGTGCCTAGTTTGGGCGTATGACGATGGTCGCAATTCTCACCGGAGCCGGTATCTCGACGGACTCGGGCATCCCCGACTACCGGGGGCCCAACGGCGTGTGGCGGAAGGACCCCGAGGCCGAGCGGCTCGTCACCTACGGGCCGTACATGGCCGACCCGGAGATCCGCCGCCGCTCGTGGCGGATGCGGCTCGACGGTCCGGTCCTGAAGGCCGAGCCGAACGTGGCGCACCGCGCGATCGCGGAGTACGAGCGGACGAGCGGCAACGCGCTACGGGTGATCACGCAGAACGTGGACGGACTGCACCAGGCCGCCGGGGTGTCGGAGCGGAAGGTCCTCGAACTCCACGGCTCGGCGCGGTCGGTGGTGTGCACGGCCTGCCACGCCCGTTCGTCGATGGCGGAGGCGCTGGACCGGGTGCGGGCCGGTGAGGACGACCCGGACTGCCGGGTGTGCGGCGGGATCCTGAAGTCGGCGACGGTCATGTTCGGACAGCGGCTCGATCCGGTGCTGCTCGGCCAGGCGATGTCGATCGCCAAGGCCACGGAGGTGTTCGTCGCGGTCGGCAGCAGCCTCCAGGTCCAGCCTGCGGCCTCCCTCGCGGGGATCGCGGCCGAGCACGGCGCCCGGCTGATCATCGTGAACGCCGAGCCCACTCCGTACGACCCCGTCGCCGACGAGGTCGTACGGGAGCCGATCGGTACGGCGCTGCCCGCGCTGCTCGACCGGCTCCGGTAGACGCGTTCCTAGAAGAGGGCGGCGGGTGCCTGCGCCCCCGCCTCCAGGGCGAGCAGGCGCTGCTTGCGGTCGAGGCCGCCACCGTAGCCCGTGAGGCTGCCGCCCGAGCCGACCACGCGGTGGCAGGGGACGACGATGCCCACCGGGTTCTTGCCGTTGGCGAGGCCGACGGCCCGGGAGGCGTTGGGGTTGCCGAGGGCCTCGGCCAGTTCGCCGTACGTCCGGGTCTCCCCGTACGGGATGCGGCACAGCTCGTCCCAGACCCGCAGCTGGAACGGGGTGCCGACCAGGTGGAGCGGGAGGTCGAACTCGGTGAGCTCCCCGGCGAAGTAGGCGTCGAGCTGGCGGATCGCCTCGCCGAAGGGGCGGGGGTCGGGTTCGCCGAAGGTCTCCTCCGGCGGGCGGTGGCGCTGACCCGTCATGTGGAGGCGGCTGAGGACGCCGTCGACGGCGACGAGGGTCAGCGGCTCGTAGGGGCTGTCCACGACGGTGTGCTGGACGGTGGGCACGAGGGGCTCCTCAGGCGGGCAGGTGGTTGATCGGGTGGTCGTCGGTGGCCCAGAGGTACTGGACGGCGTAGGCGCGCCAGGGTCGCCAGTCGGCGGCCCTGGCGGTGAGTGCGGCGGGGGTGCCGGGCAGGCCGAGGCCTTCGGCGGCGCGGCGGATGCCGAGGTCGCCGGGGGGGAAGGCGTCGGGGTCGCCGAGCGCGCGCATCGCGATGATCTCGGTGGTCCAGGGGCCGAAGCCGGGCAGGGCGAGGAGCCGGGCGCGGGCCTCCTCGCGGTCGTCGGCGGGGCCGAGGGTGAGCGAGCCGTCCGCGAGCGCCTCGACGAGAGTGAGGAGGGTGGTGCGGCGGCTGCGGGGCAGGGCGAGGCTCTCCGGGTCGAGCGCGGCGAGCGCCTGCGAGCCGGGGAAGAGGTGGGTGAGGCCGCCCTCGGGGTCGTCGACGGGCGTGCCGTACGCGGTGACCAGGCGGGCCGCGTGGGTGCGGGCGGCGGCGGTGGAGACCTGCTGGCCGAGGACGGCCCGTACGGCGAACTCGGCGGGGTCGACCGTTCCGGGCACGCGGCGGCCGGGCGCCGCTTCGACGAGCGGGGCGAGCAGCGGGTCCGTGCGGAGCCGGTCGTCGACGGCGACGGGGTCGGCGTCGAGGTCGAGGAGCCTGCGGCAGCGGCTGATCGCGTGGGTGAGGTCGCGCGGGTCGGTGAGGAAGAGCCGGCAGGCGATGTGGTCGGCGCGGGGCGTGAGGCCGACGATGCCGTGTCCGTACGGGAGGCTCAGCGTCCGCCGGTAGGCGCCGTCACGCCATTCCTCGACGCCGGGGACGGCGGTCGCGGCGAGGTGGCCGAAGAGGTTGGACGGTTCGAGGGGGGCGCGGAACGGCAGCCGGAGGCTGATGACCCCGGGGGCGGCCGCGGTCTTCTCGGGGCGGGCGCGGGCGGCGCGGGTGCGGAGCTCCCCGGGGGTGAGGCCGAAGACCTCGCGGACGGTGTCGTTGAAGGTGCGGATGGAGGAGAAGCCCGCCGCGAAGGCGATCTCGCCCATCGGCAGCGGGGTCGTCTCGATGAGGACCCGGGCGGTCTGGGCACGCTGGGCGCGGGCCAGGGCGAGGGGTCCGGCGCCGAGCTCGGCGAGGAGCTGGCGCTCGATCTGGCGGGTGGACCAGCCGAGCCGCCGGGCGAGTCCGGGGACACCCTCCCGGTCGACGACGCCGTCCTGGATGAGGCGCATGGCGCGGGCGACGGCGTCCGCCCTGACGTGCCACTCCGGCGAGCCGGGGCTGGTGTCGGGCCGGCACCGCTTGCATGCCCGGAACCCGGCGCGCTGGCAGGACGCGGCGCTGGGGTGGAACTCCATGTTCTCGGGCTTGGGCGGGACGACCGGGCAGCTGGGCCGGCAGTAGATCCGGGTGGTGCGGACGGCGGTGAAGAACACGCCGTCGAAGCGGGCGTCCTTCGACTGGACGGCCCGCACGCAGCGCTCGGTTTCGGTGTGCATGGTTCCAGGATCGGGGACGGACGGCTCGCGGGCTGGCGAAAAAACGACATGGACGTCGTGGCCCTCCGCCCGCCCCACTGGGTCAGACGGTGACGGTCCGGTAGTGGGTGGTCAGCCCGCCGTCCTCGTCGAGGATGTGGAAGGCGAGCGCGGGCGGCAGGTCGCGGTGGACGTGCGGGGAGTCCGGGCCCGGGTTCTCCCAGGGGAGGCGGATGGTGGAGACGACGCCGGGTGCCACGAGCAGCGGGCGCCCGGCGAAGGTGGTGGCCGCCGCCGTGTGGGCGTGGCCCGCGAGGAAGCCCCTGAGGTGGGGGTGGCGGTCGGCGAGGGCGGCGAGCCGCTCCGCGCCGAACTGCCGGATCTCGTCCACGTACGGGGTGTGGAGCGGGACGGGAGGGTGGTGGAAGGCGACGAGGACGGGGATCTCGTGCGGGGTGGCGGCGAGGACGCCGTCCAGCCACTCCAGGGTCTCGTCCTCCAGGTACCCCTCGTCCTTGCCCGGCACCGAGGAGTCGCAGAGGGCCACCACGAAGCCCTCGCCCCGGAGGACCTGGTTGACGGGCGCGGAGGGGCGGGCCTCGGCGTCCTCGGGGAGGAGGACCTTCCGGAAGGCGGCGCGGTCGTCGTGGTTGCCGGGGCAGACGAGCAGCGGGTGACGGGAGTTCAGCAGCTCCCGGACGAGGGCGTACTCGTCCGCCGTCCCGTGGTCGGCGATGTCCCCGGTGACGAGGACGGCCGCCAGGTCGTACGGCAGGTCCTCCAGGTACCGCATGACCGCGCGGGTGCGGTCGGCGCTGCGCTGTCCCCTGTCGACATGGATGTCGCTGACCTGGGCGATGACGATCACGGGAATCGGTCCTCCTCGGCTCGGCTTGCGGTTGCCTGCACGACCGTAGGCGCTCACGGTCCTGACCGTAAGGGCCGGTCCGTGAGCGGTGGACCGATTCCGGTGGTCCCTACTCGAACCGCGTGGTGTCCCCCGCGCCGCGCCGGACGATCTCGGGCTCGCCGCTGGAGAAGTCGACGACGGTGGTCGGTTCGGTGCCGCAGTCGCCGGAGTCGACGACCACGTCCACCTGGTGGTCGAGGCGCTCCTTGATCTCCCAGCCCTGGGTGAGGGGTTCGGCCTCGTCGGGCAGGAGCAGGGTGCTGGAGAGCAGGGGTTCGCCGAGCTCCGCGAGGAGGGCCTGGGTGACGACGTGATCGGGGATGCGGACGCCGACCGTCTTCTTCTTGGGGTGCAGCAGCTGGCGCGGCACTTCCCTGGTGGCGGGCAGGATGAAGGTGTACGGCCCCGGGGTCGCGGCCTTGATCGCGCGGAAGACGTCGTTGTCGATCTGGACGAGCTGGCCCAGCTGGGCGAAGTTCTCGCACATGAGCGTGAAGTGGTGCCGGTCGTCGAGGTCGCGGATCGTCCGGATGCGGCTGATGCCGTCGCGGCTGCCCAGTCGGCTGCCGAGGGCGTAGCAGGAGTCGGTCGGGTACGCGACGAGCGCCCCGTTCCGGATGCTGTCCGCCACCGAGCCGATGGTGCGCGGCTGGGGGTTGTCGGGGTGCACGTCGAAGTACTTGGCCATGGGGGCAGTCTATTTTCGCAGCCGTCGCCAGACAGCCTTCGCCGCGTTGTGCCCTGACATGCCGTGGACTCCGGGGCCGGGCGGGGTGGCGGAGGAGCAGAGGAAGACGGCCGGGTGCGGGGTCGCGTAGGGGTGGAGCGAGAGGGTGGGGCGCAGCACGAGCTGGAGTCCTCGGGCGGCTCCGCAGGCGATGTCGCCGCCGATGTAGTTGGCGTTGCGCTCGGCGAGTTCGGCGGGTCCGGCGGTGGCGCGGGCGAGGACGCGGTCGCGGAAGCCGGGTGCGAAGCGCTCGATCTGCCGCTCGATGGCGTCGGTGAGGTCGCCGCGCCAGCCGTTCGGCACGTGTCCGTAGGCCCAGAAGACGTGCTTCCCCTCGGGGGCGCGGGAGGGGTCGACGAGGCTGGGCTGTGCGGTGATGAGGAAGGGGGCGTCGGGGGCGGTGCCGGAGGAGGCCTGGTGCAGGGCGGTGTCGATCTCGCCGGCGGTGGGGCCGACCTGGACGGTGCCGGCGCGCCGGGCTTCCTCGGCGGTCCAGGGCACGGGGCCGTCGAGCGCGTAGTCGATCTTGAAGGCGCTGGCGCCGTACCGGTAGTGGTCGTAGTGCCCGCCGAAGCCGGCGATCCGGGCGAGAGCGGTGGGCGAGGTGTCGAACACATAGGCGCGGGCGGGCGGCAGGTCGTCGAGCCGCTTCACCTCGAAGTCGGTGTGGACCGCGCCGCCGAGGTCCTTCAGGTACGCGGCGAGGGCGTCGGAGATCGACTGCGAGCCGCCCCGGGGCATCGGCCAGCCGCCCGCGTGCGCGGCGAGCGCGAAGACGAGACCGACGGCTCCGGTGGCGAAGCCGCCGAGCGGGGCGATGACATGGCCGACCAGGCCGGCGAAGAGCGCGCGGGCCTTCTCGTCCTGGAAGCGGCGCATGAGCCAGGTGGCGGGCGGCAGTCCGTCGATTCCGAAGCGGGCGAGGGTGAGGGGGTCGCGGGGCAGTGCGGTGAGCGGCAGCTGCATGAAGTCCCGTGCGAGGGTGTCCCACTTGCCGAGGTAGGGGGCGACGAGCCGGCGGTACGCGCCGGCGTCGCGCGGTCCGAAGGAGGCGGCGGTCTCGGCGACGGAGCGGGCGAGGACGGCGGCGGTGCCGTCGTCCCACGGGTGGGCCATGGGCAGTTCGGGGTGGAGCCACTCCAGGCCGTACCGCTGCAACGGCATCGTCTTGAAGACGGGCGAGCCGGCGCCGAGGGGGTGCACGGCGGAGCAGGGGTCGTGGCGGAAACCGGGAAGGGTGAGCTCCTCGGTCCTGGCGCCGCCGCCCACCGTGGACTTCGCCTCGAAGACGGCGACGGAGAAGCCGCGCCGGGCCAACTCCACGGCCGCGGTGAGTCCGTTGGGCCCCGCCCCCACGACGACGGCATCGAGCATCGACGTCTCGTTCGTCACCTTCGGACTCCTTCGTCAGCCGATGGCCAGGGCTCTCAGGATAGGCCGGTGGTCGCCGCCGCCTCACACGCCCCCGAGGAGACGCCGGATCCGCTCGGCGGTCGCCGCGTCCCTGGCCGCGGTGAACGGCAGCGCGTTCCCTCCGATGATCCGGAACGGCTCCCCCGCGATCGTCGTCTGCGCGCCGCCCGCCTCGGCGACGAGAAGCAGTCCGGCCGCGTGGTCCCAGGCGTACTCCCAGGAGAAGGCGGTGGCGTCGAGCGTGCCGCGGGCCACGGACAGGTACTCGAGTCCGGCCGAGCCGCACGGGCGCGGCGCCACGCCCTCGACCCGGAGGCCGAGCAGGGCCTTCTTCTGGTCCGGGGTGGTGTAGTCGGGGTGGGAGGCCGCGACCTCAAGGACGGCGCCGGCAGCCGGCGAACCCGACCGTATCGGCTGCCCGTTGAGCGTGGCGCCGCGGCCTCGTACGGCGACCGCCATCTCGTCCAGCGCCGGGGCGAAGGTCCAGGAGGCGAGGAGCTCGCCGCGGACGGCGAGGGCGACGAGCGTGCAGAAGGCGGGGTCGCCGTTCACGAACTGGCGGGTGCCGTCGACCGGGTCGACGATCCAGACGGGGGCGTCGCCGCGCACCGCCTCGTACACCGCGGGGTCCTCGGCGACGGCCTCCTCGCCGACGACGACCGAGCCGGGCAGCAGCGCGGTCAGCGAGGCGGTGAGGTGGGCTTCGGCGGACCGGTCGGCGACGGTGACCAGGTCGTGCGGCCCGCTCTTCTCCAGGACCTCGTGGGCGGCGAGCTGCCGGAAGCGCGGCATGATCTCGGCGGCGGCCGCCTTGCGGACCGCCTCCTCCACCTCGGTCGTACGGCCGCCGAGGATGTGCTCAAGGAAGTCTTCGATCATGCCTCCAGCTAAGCACGGGGCGCTGACAACCGGAATGCCGCGCTTGTCACCCGCTGTTCTCCTGAGGAGTACCCTTTGGCCGAGTTCACCCCTTACCGACAGGGAGGTTCCGTGCACGGCGCGTTCCACGGCGAGTACAAGGTCCCCGGCGGCAAGCTGGTGGTCGTCGACCTCGACACCGAGGACGGCGCCCTGCGCAACGTCCGGGTCGCGGGTGACTTCTTCCTGGAGCCCGACGAGGCGATCCTGGCGATCGACCGGGCCCTGGAGGGCGCTCCGGCCGACACGGACGCCGCCGGGCTCGCGGCCCGGATCGACGCGGCCCTCCCGCCGGACACGCAGATGTTCGGGCTGACCGCCGAGGGCGTCGGGGTGGCGGTCCGGCGGGCCCTCGCGCACGCAACGGACTGGACCGACTACGACTGGCAGCTGATCCACGAGCCGCCGCGCCCGCCCGCCCTGCACATGGCCCTCGACGAGGTCCTGACGGCCGAGGTGGCGGCCGGGCGCCGTCCGCCCACGCTGCGCATCTGGGAGTGGGGGGCGCCGGCGGTGGTGATCGGCAGCTTCCAGTCCCTGCGCAACGAGGTCGACCCGGTGGCCGCGGAGCGGCACGGGATCCAGGTGGTGCGCCGGATCAGCGGCGGCGGCGCGATGTTCATCGAGCCGGGCAACACGATCACGTACTCGCTCTCCGTGCCCGACGCACTCGTGCAGGGGCTCTCCTTCGCGGACAGTTACGCCTACCTCGACGACTGGGTGCTCGGCGCGCTCGGCGACATGGGGATCAAGGCCTGGTACCAGCCGCTGAACGACATCGCGACGGACGCGGGGAAGATCGCGGGCGCGGCGCAGAAGCGGATGGTCGGGGGCGGCGGAGCGGTCCTGCACCACGTGACGATGGCGTACGACATCGACGCGGACCGGATGACGGAGGTGCTGCGGATCGGCCGCGAGAAGCTCTCCGACAAGGGCACGAGGAGCGCGAAGAAGCGGGTGGACCCGCTGCGGCGGCAGACGGGGCTGCCGCGCGAGGCCGTGATCGAGCGGATGGTCGCCTCCTTCCGCGGCCGGTACGGCCTGTCGGAGGGCGGTCTCACGGAGGACGAGCTGACGCGGGCGAAGGAGCTGGCTGAGACGAAGTTCGGCACGGCGGAGTGGACGGCCCGGGTGCCGTAACGCCCTTGGTGCCGGCTGCCTAGGCTGTCGGCATGCTGATGCGTGTCGAGGGTCCCGTGAAGCCCGGCCTGCGGATGGAGAGCGCCGACGGGCGGCGGCTGGTGCTGATGCAGGGCGGGGTTCCCGTGCTGTTCGCCCGGCAGCGGGTCACCTGGTACGGGCTGCACTACGCGCGGACGGGCCGGTACGTCTCGCCGCTGGCGCCCTTGCGGGCGGAACTGGCCCGCACAGTCGCCGAGTTCGCGGAGCCCGGCTCGGAGGAGTGGACGGAGCGCTGGGCCGCGCACGGCGGTGCGGCGCTGCGCGCGGCGGACGACGGGCCGCTCCACGAGGGCGAGTGGCATCTCGCCCCGGACGCGGACCGCTGGTTCGTGGACCGCAATTGGCCGAAACTTCTCGCCCACGACCCGGACCGGGGCCACCTCACGTGGTTCGGGTACGGCGACCCCGACGAGGACGCGCGGGACCTGCTGCCGCTGCGGGCCCTGTCGCACCGGGAGGCGCCCCGGGTGAAGGCGTACCGCCGCCAGTACCGGGAGGGGGTCCTGCCGCCGGTGTTCGGGTGGTGGATCAGCGGGCTCAACTCCCCCGTCGTCCTCGACGGCCACGACCGGCTGACGGCGGCGCTCGCGGAGGGCGGCCGCCCTCGGGTCCTGCTCCTCTCCCGGGCCATGGACGCCGCCCGGATCGCGCTCTGGGCGGAACGGCCCGTGGCGGAGTACGAGCGCCGGGTGGCCGCTCTGGACGGACCGCTCGGCCCGACCCGCGTCGCGCACGTGAGCCGACAGTTCGCGAACACGCTCCGGTCGATCGACCAGACCCCGGCCGTGACCCGCGCCTGGCCCTTCCCCGGCGGACCCGCGGGCTGGGACGCGGCGGTGGCCGCGCACGTCCCGGGCTGGGCCCCCGACGCGGAGCGGTGACCGCGTCCCGCCTTGATCGTTGAAGTCCGGACGGGCCGGAACAGGCCGTGGTGACGGGCAGAGGAAACGTCTCCGCATGCCGCCGCCGGCCCCGGGAAACCGCCGCCGGACAGTTCGGAGATCTCGTGGGACGGATGAGAAGGCTCATGGCCACGGTCACAGGGGCGGTGCTGGCCTTGAGCCCGCTCGGCCCCGTCCCGGCGCAGGCGATCGTCGGAGGGCAGGAGGCGACGCCGCACCAGTACCCGTTCATGGCGGGGCTCGTGGACCTCGCCGAGCAGCGGGTGATGTGCGGCGGGGCGCTCGTCGGCGACCGGTACGTGCTGACCGCCGCCCACTGCCTGACCGGCTCCTACAGCAGCACCGCGCGGGTGGGCGTCCTCCTCGGCGACCACGACCTGACGACCGGGGAGGACAGCCCGTACACCCTCATGGCGACGCCGGAACGGTTCGTCGTGCACCCCGACTACGACCCGGCGACCCAGGCGAACGACATCGCGCTCGTCCGGCTGGCCGAACCGGTCGCGTACAACCGCGGCGTGAGCCCGGTCGGGCTGCCCGCCCCGTACTCCCACGGCACCTTCGACCACACGCAGGTCGAGGTGCCCGGCTGGGGCGCCACCTCGTTCGGCGGCCGGACCTCCGACGTCCTGCGCACCGTGGTCCTCGGCACGATGAGCAACCCGACCTGTGTGGACCGGGGCATGTCGCACGTCGCCTCCCCGCAGATCTGCACCTACGCGCCGGGGCGGGACACCTGCCTGTACGACTCCGGCGGCCCCCTGGTCCGCAAGGTCGGGCGGAAGCCGTACCTGGTCGGCCTGGTCTCCTACGGGAAGGGGTGCGCGACCGACACCCCTGCCGTGAACACCCGTGTCTGGTCCTATCTCAGCTGGATCGGGCGGACGACGGGGCAGCGCCCCGCCTCCTCATGAGGGCGGTGTAGAGGAGCAGGGAGGCGGCGAGGCCCACGGCCCAGCCGTAGTCGGCGAGCGGCTCGAGGAGCGGGACGAGACCGTCCTCGGGGAAGGGGCCGGTACCCGGGGCCGAGTGGGAGCCGCCGACGGCGAGGACGCCGCCGACCGCGAACGCGAGGGCGGCCGCCGGGTTCCAGCCGCCCCGGTACCAGTACGGTCCGTCGGCCCGGTACAGCCCTTCGAGGTCGAGGGCGGTGCGGCGGACGAGCCAGTAGTCGGCGATCAGGATGCCGGCCACCGTGCCGAGGAGGCCGCCGACCAGACCGAGCCAGGTGAAGATGTAGAGCTCGGGGGTGGCCGTGAGCTTCCAGGGCATGATGAGGACGCCGACGACCCCGGTGATCAGCGCGCCCGTACGGAAGTCGACGAACTTCGGCGCCAGGTTGGCGAGGTCGTAGGCCGGGGAGACGACGTTCGCCGCGATGTTGACCGACAGGGTGGCGACGACGACGGTCACCAGGGCGAAGAGCAGGCCGAAGACGTTGTCGGCCTTGGCGGCGAGCGCCACCGGATCCCAGACGGGCGCGCCGTACACGGCCTGCGAGCCGGAGGTGACGAGCACCGAGAGCAGCGCGAACAGGGTCATGGTGGTGGGCAGGCCGAGGGTCTGGCCCCACACCTGGGCCCGCTGCCCCGCCCCGAAGCGTGTGAAGTCGGGGATGTTGAGGCTGAGCGTCGCCCAGAAGGCGATCATGCCCATGAGGGCCGGGAAGAAGACCGGCCAGAAGTCCGCGCCCCAGCCGAGCCGGGAGGGCTGGTCGAGGAGCGGGCCGAGGCCGCCGGCCTTGACCGTGATCCAGACGAGAAGGGCGAGCGCGCCGACGATCACGAACGGCGCGGCCCAGTTCTCGAAGCGGCGGAGGGCGTCCATGCCCCGGTAGATGATGGCCAGTTCGAGGGCCCAGAAGAGGACGAAGCAGAGCCAGAGGGTCCACGGCTGGCCGCCGATCCTCGACGCCTCGGCCCAGTTCCCGCCGAAGACCTTGTCCAGGAGGATGAAGACGCCCTGGCCGCCTATCCAGGTCTGGATGCCGAACCACGCGCAGGCGACGCCGGCCCGGATGAGGGCGGGCAGGTTGGCGCCGCGCAGGCCGAAGGAGGCGCGGGCGAGGACGGGGAAGGGGATGCCGTACTTGGGTCCGGCGTGCCCGGTGAGGAGCATCGGCAGCA
Source organism: Streptomyces venezuelae (assembly GCF_008642375.1). Taxonomy (NCBI): domain Bacteria; kingdom Bacillati; phylum Actinomycetota; class Actinomycetes; order Kitasatosporales; family Streptomycetaceae; genus Streptomyces; species Streptomyces venezuelae. The sequence continues at coordinate 1,729,125 of NZ_CP029194.1, forward strand.
GGACGATGACATTGGCGAGGGCGATGGTGAGGACGGCCTGCTTCCAGTCCATGCCGAGGGCGACGAGACCGGAGGCGAGCATCCAGGAGGGGATGTTGTGGGCCATGCCGACCCAGAGGGCGGCGAAGTTGTAGGTGGTCCAGCGGCGCTCGGCGACGGGGACGGGGAGCAGGTCGTCGTTGACGAAGCGGGGGTCCGCGGGAGCGGTGCCGGGTGCGAGTTCGATCCGGCCGTCGACGGCGGCGGGTCCGGAAGGACTTCCCGGTCTTCCCGGGGGGACGGTTGCGGTCATACGGAGGAACCCTTCGTTCGGCGGGGAGGACGGAACGAGGTGTCGCCCGGGGAAGGGCGAGGGGGGTGCCATACCGGTAGGGCTCCATGGCGCACTGTCAAGAACTGATTGTGGCCAAGGAGAAGGAGTGGGTGACCGATTGTCCCACTCGACGTGACGCGCGGGGTAGTCCTCGGTTGCCACCGAACTCGACGGCGGGAGCGGCGACCGGGCCCGTCCAGAGTCCGGATGTCGCTCGTGTCCGGGGGGCGGGCGTCCGGGCGGGGGTGGTCACGGCCGGTCGGCGGTCAGCGGTGAGAGCGGCCGCTCGAAGAAGGTCTCCAGGACCACCGTGGCCTGCGTTCCGCTTACGCCGTCGATGGCGTAGATGCGGCGCAGCACATCCTGCAGCTGCTCGGTGGTCGCGGTCCTGACCTTCACCAGCACGGAGGCGCTGCCGGCGATGACGTGCGCCTCCAGGATCTCGGGGAGTGCGGCGAAGTCCTGCGCCGAATCACCCATCCAGGACGTCGAGTCGACCATGACGTAGGCCAGGACGGCGCTGCCCACGGCGGCGGGGTCCACCTCGACCGTGGTGCGCCGGATGACGCCGCGCTCGCGCAGCTTCCGTACCCGCTCGTGGGCGGCACCGGCCGACAGGCCGACGGCCTGACCGAGCGCGGCGTAGGGCTGGGTGGCGTCCTGCTGGAGCTGGGCCAGCAGGGCCCGATCGATGTGATCCACAACTCTCCATTCGGAATCGACTGGCCAGAACAGTACCTCATCTTGCAACATGCACCTGATGCCGATTCAGATTCGGTACGTGGCAGGATTCGTGAGGAGTGGACTCCATGAGCGGCGAGCGCCCGGGGCTGTACGAGATGCTGGACGACCGGTTCCGTACCGGGAGGTGCATGAACGGTGACGAAGCGCTGGAGGTCCTGTTCACCGGCTGCCGCTGGGCCGAGGGGCCGATCTACGTGCCGGCCTGGCGCCAGGTGGTCTGGAGCGACATCCCCAACGACCGGATGCTGCGGTGGGACGAGGAGACCGGCTCGGTCGGCGTCTTCCGCCGCTCCGCAGGGCACACCAACGGCAACACCCTCGACCGCGAGGGCCGGCTGATCACCTGTGAGCAGGGAAACCGCCGGGTGACCCGGACCGAACACGACGGCACCCTCACCGTGCTGGCCGAGCACTGGCAGGGCAAGCGCCTGAACAGCCCGAACGACGCGACGGTGAAGTCCGACGGCTCGATCTGGTTCTCCGACCCGGACTTCGGCATCACCAGCGATTACGAGGGGTACCGCGCGGAGAGCGAGATCGGCTCCAACAACGTCTACCGGATCGACCCGGCGACGGGCGAAGTGCGCCTGGTCGCTGACTGCTTCGGCGCGCCGAACGGCCTGGTCTTCTCGGCCGACGAGCGACAGCTGTTCGTCTCCGACACCCGGGCCGGCTTCATCCGGGTCTTCGACGTGCGCGACGACGGCACCCTGTCCGAGGGCAAGGTCTTCGCCGAGGCCGGGGCCCGTGGCAGGGCCCGCTTCGACAACCTCCGCTTCGACGACGGCGGCCGGCTCTGGGCCGCCGCGATGGACGACGGAGTGCACTGCTACGACCCCGACGGCACCCTGATCGGCCGCCTGAACGTCCCCGAAGCGGTCGCCAACATCTCCTGGGGCGGCGCCAAGCGCAACCGCCTCTTCATCACCGCGGAGACCAGTCTGTACTCGGTGGTCATGGGTGTCACCGGCTCGCACCCGACCGGACCGGGACGACGACCCTGGCTGCAGCCGGCACCTCGGTGAACTCCCGGTCGGCCCGTCACCACGCCTTCGCCGTCCGCGGGCGGGCGGCGGGGGGGCGGGCCGAGCCGGGCTCACCTCGCCGGATCGGCGGCGCCCCGGAAGGTGCGGCGGTACGCCCTCCTGCCGTGCACCGACCCCGACGAGGTCGCGAAGGCCGCGGCCCGCGAGGTCCGCGTCGAGAACCTCCTCGTCGAGGCCGACCACGCCGGCATGAACGCCGTCGCCGAGCTGGCCGCCGCCGGTTCCCTGCGCGCCCACATCGAGGCCGTCTTCCCGCTCGCCGACGCGGCCGGGGCCCACGCCCTGGGCGAGACGGGCCGTACGACCGGCAAGATCTTACTGACCGTTTCCTGGGCTCCGGTCCGTTCCGCCCTCGAACGCCTGGCGCCCGCGCCGGCCGTCAGCGGAAGGCGGGGATGATCTCGGCGCCGTAGGCGTCGATGGTGCCCTCGCGGTTGTCGTGCATGTCGTAGACGGCGAACTGGTCGACGCCCAGGTCCTTGAGATGGCGGAGCTTGTCGATGTGGGCCTCGGCGGGGCCGAGGAGGCAGAAGCGGTCGACGATCTCGTCGGGGACGAACGTGGTGTCGGGGTTGTCGGCGCGGCCGTGGTGGGAGTAGTCGTAGCCCTGCCGGTCCTTGATGTACGCCGTCAGCTCCTCGGGGACCATCGAGGAGTGCTCCCCGTACTTGGACACCAGGTCGGCGACGTGGTTGCCGACCATGCCGCCGAACCAGCGGCACTGGTCCCGGGCGTGCGCCAGGGCCTGGGGCGAGTAGTCGGCCGTGACGTAGGCGGGGGCGGCGACGCAGATCGTGAGCGCGTCGGGGTCGCGGCCCGCGTCGGCGGCGGCCTGCCGCACCGCCTTGACCATCCACTCGGTCAGGAAGGGGTCGGCGAGCTGGAGGATGAAGCCGTCGGCCTTCTGGCCCGCGAGGGCCAGGGCCCTGGGTCCGTACGCGGCCATCCAGACCGGCAGCTTGCCGTTCTTGATCCAGGGGATGCGGACCGGATTGCCGTCCACCTCCGCCTCGCGGCCCTCCGCCAGATCGCGGATGACCTCGATGGCCTCGCCGAGACGGGCCAGGGTGTTGGGTTTGCGGCCGGCGACGCGCATGGCGGAGTCGCCGCGGCCGATGCCGCAGACGGTCCGGTTGCCGTACATGTCGTTGAGGGTGGCGAAGGTGGAGGCCGTCACCTCCCAGGTCCGCGTCCCCGGGTTGGTCACCATCGTGCCGACGTGCAGCTTCGTGGTGTTGGCGAGGATCTGGCTGTAGATGACGAACGGCTCCTGCCACAGCACGGCGGAGTCGAAGGTCCAGCCGTAGCGGAAGCCGTTGCGCTCCGCCCGGCGCATCAGGCCGACGACCTGCGAGGCGGGCGGGTCGGTCTGCAGGACGAGTCCGAAGTCCACGCGGGGACCTCCAAGTTCAAGTCGGTGCGGTGAGGTTCCGGGGTGGTTCAGCCCAGGTACTGGCAGGTGGAGCGGGGCACGAACGTGCCGTGGCCGGCGCGGCCGACGTACTTGCGCTGGTCGATGACGACCTCGCCGCGCGACAGGACCGTCTCCACCTGGCCGGTGACCGTCCTCCCCTCGTACGCCGAGTAGTCGACGTTCATGTGGTGGGTCTCGGCCGACAGCACCTGGGTGGCGTGCGGGTCGTAGATGACGACGTCCGCGTCCGCGCCGGGCGCGATGGTGCCCTTCTGCGGGTAGAGGCCGAACATCCGGGCCGGGGTCGCGCAGGCGATCTCGATCCAGCGGCGCCGCGTGATGTGCCCGTCGACGACGGCCTGGTGGAGGAGGTCCATGCGGTTCTCCACGCCGGGCAGACCGTTGGGGATCTTCGAGAAGTCCCCCCGGCCCAGCTCCTTCTGGCCGACGAAGCAGAAGGGACAGTGGTCGGTGGAGACCACCTGGAGGTCGTTGGTCCGCAGGCCGCGCCAGAGCGCCGCCTGGTGCTCCTTCGGACGCAGCGGGGTGCTGCACACGTACTTGGCGCCCTCGAAGTCCGGCTCCGCGAGGTTGTCGGTGGAGAGGAAGAGGTACTGCGGGCAGGTCTCGCCGAAGACGGGCAGCCCCTTGTCGCGGGCGGCCGCGATCTCGGCGACCGCCTCCTCGGCGGAGACGTGGACGACGTAGAGCGGTGCGCCGGCGACCCGGGCGAGCTGGATCGCGCGGTGGGTGGCCTCGGCCTCGAGGAGGACCTTGCGGACCTCCCCGTGGTAGCGGGGGTCGGTCTCGCCGCGGGCGAGCGCCTGCTCGACGAGGACGTCGATGGCGATGCCGTTCTCGGCGTGCATCATGATCAGCCCGCCGTTGTCGGCGGAGCGCTGCATGGCGCGCAGGATCCGGCCGTCGTCCGAGTAGAAGACGCCCGGGTATGCCATGAAGAGCTTGAACGAGCTCACGCCCTCCTGGACGAGGCGGTCCATCTCCTTGAGCGTGTGCTCGTTCACGTCGGAGAGGATCATGTGGAAGCCGTAGTCGATCGCGCAGTTGCCGTCGGCCTTGGCGTACCAGGTGTCGAGTCCCTCGCGCAGGCTCTGACCGACGGTCTGGACGGCGAAGTCGACGATGGTGGTGGTGCCGCCCCAGGCGGCGGCGCGGGTGCCGGTCTCGAAGGTGTCGGAGGCGGCGGTGCCGCCGAAGGGCAGCTCCATGTGGGTGTGGGCGTCGACGCCGCCGGGCAGCACGTAGCGGTCGGTGGCGTCGATGGTCCGGTCGGCGGTCCAGCCGGCCGCCACGTCCGAACCGTGGGCGGCGAGGGCGACGATCCGGCCGTCCTCGATCAGCACGTCGGCGTGGAGTTCGTCGGCGGCGGTGACGACGAGACCGCCCCGGACGAGGGTACGGGTGCTCACGGGACTCTCCTGCCTGAGAAAGGGTGGACTACAGGACTCCGAGCGCCTCTTCGAGGATCGCGGCGCCTTCCTCGGCCTCGGCGACGGTGAGCGAGAGCGGTGGGGCGATGCGCAGGGTGCTGGTGTTGTGGCCGCCGCCCTTGCCGATGAGCAGGCCGCGCTCCCGGGCCGCCTCCAGGACGGCGGAGGCCGCCTCCGGGTCGGCGCGGTCGGTGCCCGGCTCGGTGAGTTCGATGCCGATCATGAGGCCGCGGCCCCGTACCTCCCGCACGGCGTCCACACCGGCCGCCGCGGCCCGCACGCGCTCGATGAGGAGGCCTCCGACGCGGCGGGCGTTCCCCTGGAGGTCGTGCTCCAGGAGGTGGGAGAGGTTGGCCAGGCCCGCGGCCATGGTGATCGGCGAACCGCCGAAGGTGGAGATGGAGTTGGCGTCGATGCAGTTCATGATCTCGGCGCGGGCGACGACGCCGCCGACGGACATGCCGTTCCCGATGCCCTTGGCGAAGGTGAGGATGTCGGGCGGTCCGGCCTGGCCGTGGGCCTGCCAGCCCCAGAAGTGGTCGCCGGTGCGGCCCCAGCCGGTCTGCACCTCGTCGGCGATCCAGAGGATGCCGTGCCGGTCGAGGACGCGCCGGAAGGCGGCGTACAGGCCGTCGGGCGGGGAGGTGAAGCCGCCGACGCCCTGGACGGGTTCGGCGATGAGGGCGGCGACGTCCCGGGTGTGGCCGAGGAGGTCTTCGAGATCGGCGACGCAGGCCTCGATGAACCGCTCGTCGCTGTACTGGGCATAGGGGCCACGGGTGCGGACGCCGCCGTGCACGTACAGCGTCTGGAGCGGGGAGAGGCCGGTCGGCGACCAGGCGCGGTTGCCGGTGATGCCGACGGTGGAGAAGGAGCGGCCGTGGTAGCTGTTGCGCATCGCCAGGATCTGGTTCGAGCGGCGGTACGCGGTGGCCAGGAGCAGGGCCGTGTCGTTGGCCTCGGTGCCCGAGGTGGCGAAGAAGACGCGGGCGTCGGGGATGCCGGAGAGGCCGGCGATCCGCTCGGCGAGCTCCACCATGGGCCGGTTGAGGTAGAGCGTGGACGAGTGGATGATCCGCCCGGCCTGCTCGGCGACGGCCTTGGTGACCTCGGGCAGGGCGTGGGCGGTCATGGTGGTGAGGATGCCGCCGAAGAAATCGAGGTACTTGCGTCCGTCGGCGTCCCAGACGTGGCGGCCCTCGCCGTGGGTGATCTCGACGGGATCCTTGTAGTAGAGCGCGACCCAGTCGGGGATGACGGCCTTGTGCCGGTCGAAGAGGCTGCTCACGGCTGCACCAGCCCGTCGTACGCGTCGGGGCGGCGGTCCCGGTAGAAGGCCCATTGCTGCCGCACCTGCTCGATGAGGCCGAAGTCGAGGTCGCGGACGACGAGTTCCTCGGTCTTGTCGGAGGCGACCTCGCCGACGAACTGGCCGCGCGGGTCGACGAAGTAGCTGGTGCCGTAGAAGTCGTTGTCGCCGTACTCCTCCTGGCCGACGCGGTTGATCGCGGCGACGAAGTACTCGTTGGCGACGGCGGCTGCGGGCTGTTCCAGCTGCCAGAGGTAGGAGGAGAGGCCGCGCGAGGTGGCCGAGGGGTTGTAGACCAACTGGGCTCCGTTGAGTCCGAGTTGGCGCCAGCCCTCGGGGAAGTGACGGTCGTAGCAGATGTAGACGCCGACCTTGCCGACGGCGGTGTCGAAGACCGGCCAGCCGGCGTTGCCCGGGCGGAAGTAGTACTTCTCCCAGAAGCCCTTGACCTGCGGGATGTGGTGCTTGCGGTACTTGCCGAGGTAGGTGCCGTCGGCGTCGATGACGGCCGCGGTGTTGTAGTAGAAGCCCTCGCCCTCTACCTCGAAGACGGGGACGACGATCACCATCCCCGTCTCCCTCGCGAGGGCCTTCATCCGGCTGACGGTCGGGCCGTCGGGGACGGGCTCGGCCCAGCGGTAGTGCTCGGGCTCCTGGACCTGGCAGAAGTAGGGGGCGTTGAACACCTCCTGGAAGCCGATCACCTTGGCGCCCTGCCGGGCGGCCTCCCGGGCGTGCTCCTCATGTTTGGCGATCATGGATTCGGTGTCGCCGGTCCAGGTCGCCTGGACGAGCGCGGCGCGTACGACGTCGGTCATGAGCTGCTCCTTCGGCACGGCGTCAGAGAGCCTCTACGCCCGTAGACGCGGGGCGTAGGAGGAGAACGTAAGCCCCGTCACACCCCGGAGCAAGACCACCGTCGCGAAGCGGCGGCGTCGATCATGTTTCATACCCGAGTGGTCCACGTCGGACACGTACCGACACGTACCCGCAAGTAATGACAAGCGCCGGTGGGGCGGCCGTCGCCGCTCCCCGTCAGGCGCCCGCCAGACCCGCCAGGCCCGCCACGCGCAGGGCGTGCAGCAGGTCGCGCTCCCGCGCGGCGGACACCGCGCGGGCCGCGCCGATGAGCCGGGGGACGAGCCCGCGCGGGTCCGCGACCGCGAGGCGGGCGGCGTCCTCGGGGGTCCGGACCCGGACGAAGGCGGTGAGCAGGGCGTGCGCCTCGCGGTCGTGGCCGTCGGCGCGCAGCGCGGCGCACGCCCCGGCGAGCTCCTCCACGGGGCGGGCCACGCCCTGCCGGAGCAGCTGGTCGCAGTCGGCGGCCCGGCCCGCGTCGGCGAGGACCCCGGCGACGGCTGCGAGCCGGCCGGGCGGCAGCGAGGCCGCCTCCCAGAGCAGGGTGGACCAGTCGGCGTGCAGCCCGGCCCGGTGCAGCTCCGCCGCGAGAGCGGGCAGCCGGTCCGGCGGACCGGTGAGCGCCTCGCAGAGCAGGGCGTGCGCCTCGCCGCTACGGCCCTGGGCGCGGAGCCGCTGGAGGGCGTAGACGGCATTGGCGGCGGCACGCACGGCCTGTGCGGGGGCCGTCTCGCCCGAGGGGGCGGGGGCCTGGGCGGCGGCCGCGCCGGACTCGCCGCCACCCCCGAACCGCGCGCCCCGGGGGGCCGCTCCCCCCGTCGGCAGTGCGGGAACGGCCACCGCGGGCGTCGCCCCCTCGGCACTTTCCTCCAGCCAGGCGTACCGGGCGCCCCGGGGGCGGCGCTTGGCGGACGGGGGCGCCGCCGGGGCAGGTGCGGCCCCCGCGGTTCCGCCGAGGCGGGCCAGTCGCGCGGTCAGTTCGGTGACGCGGGCGGCGGCGCGGGCGTGGTCGTCGCGGATCCAGGCGAGGTCGCTCTCCAGGCCGGCCGCCTCCGCCGTCCCGGCGGCGGCGCGGAGCCGATCCCCCAGCTCGCGGGCGCGGGACTCGGCGTACCGGCGTTCGTGCTCCATCAGGTCGCGGCGTTCGGCAAGCGCGGCGGCCCCGCCGGGGCGCCGGTCGTGGGCGGTGGCCGCCGCCGCGTGCAGCGCCCGGCCCCGGCCGGCGAGCGGCCCGTCGGCCTGCTCCCCGGCGTCCTGGAGCAGCGACTCGACGACGTCCCAGGGCAGGATCTCCGCGCCGTCGAAGCAGGCCCGCAGCCCCTCAGGGTCGCGTTCGGCGAAGACGCCGTACCAGCCGGCGTCCGGCCGGAGACGGGAGGCGAGCTCCGTCAGCCATTGCGCGAAGTTCGCTACTTCCACCGGGAGTTGATGTACCGTCATGCGTTCCGCACCTGCCCCGCCGTCGACTGGAACCTTCCGGTCCGCGGGTATTGGACCGCAGTCGTGTTACGGGACGACTACGGTCCGTTTTCGGGCGGGTGCCTCACCCGGTGGATTCTCCGGCGCCGAGGCGCACGACGATCCCGGTGTGCGGACGCTTGCCGAGACGGACGATCATGGCCGGCACGTCGGTCAGCCAGTACTGCCAGGTGTACTTGCGCGAGAGCAGGCCCCGGATCCGGCTCAGCTCCTCCCCCTCGACCAGCCGGCCCTCGCCGGTGAAGCGCGTCGCGCCCGCGGCGATGTTGCCGCGCACATCGCAGACGGCGACCTCGACCCGCGGGTCGTTCCGCAGCCGCTTGACCTTCCAGGAGTCGGTACGGGTCCACGCGTACAGCTCGGAGCCCTCCACCGCGTACCAGACGGGTGTCGCGACCCCCGTGCCGTTCTTGCGGAAGGTCGTCAGGCTCACGTAGCGGCCGCGCCGCAGTTCCTCGGGCATCATGGGCGGGAGCCTAGGCCAGGGCCGCGGTCGGGCCGGGGTCGGGCCACGCGCAGGCCGGGGTCACGGTCGGGCCGGGGTCGGAGGCGTGGGCGAGGGTCTCATAGGCGACGAAGAGGTCGTCGGTGCCGCTCGGCCGCTGGCTCCGGGCGAGCTTCGCGGTCTGCGGGAGCTTCATGCCCAATCCGGCCTTCGAGGTGGCTGAGGGCTGCCTCGACGTCCGGGCCCATGGTCCGCTCGGCCTTTCCGCCGCAGAGCCACTTCGGGGCGGTCTCGCCGAGCTGGTAGCGGGCATGGAACTCCACGGCCACGCCCAGCCGTTCGGCCTCCTCGCCGTCCGGTGCGACGGACCGGGGCGGGTCGGCGGCTCCGACGGCCGGGAGACCCTGGCTGCCGTCGAGCGGCTGGCAGCGGGCGGGGAGCTGTCGGTGCACGGCGGGGACGGCGCTGACGCGCAGGGGGTAGCCCTGGCCGCGCCGTACGGTCGCCCCTCGGTCGAGCGCGGCCCGCTCGGCGGGCTCCAGTTCGGCGTGCGGAGGAAGTCGGCGACTTCGCCCGGCATGTCTAGGGTGACCGGGGACTCCGGGGCGGGGGCGTCCTCCTCGGTGGCGGTGTGGTCGGGCAGAAGGTCGGCGACGGCCGTGCGGATCGCGCCGCGGCTGACCCGGTGGTCGCGGGCGAGGGCGGCGATGGAGCGGCCTTCCAGGTGCGCGGTGCGCACGTCGGCGGTCTTGCCGGCCGGGACGGCGGGGCCGCGTCCGCCTTTGCTGCCCTTGGCCTCGGCGGCGCGCAGTCCGTCGTAGGTCAGCTCGCGCTGAAGGTCGCGTTGGAGTTCGCCGGCGGCGGCGAGGGTCTGCACCATGAACTTCACGGCGGACAGCAGCTCGCCGGTGCGGGGGTGGCGGGCGGTGAGGTCCATCGCGGAGAACGCGCCGTCGTGGATGCGCAGCGCCACTTGGTCGCGGTGGAGGACGTCGAGCACGTCGAGGATGTGGCCGCTGCCGTGTACGAGGCGGAACATCTCGGAGATGTGCACGGTGTCGCCCGGCCGCGCGGAGGTGAGCAGTTCGCCGGACTTCGGGCGCTGGAGGGGGTGGCGGCGGCTGGAGGTGCCCGGGTCCTCCTCGAAGACGACCGGGTCCTCGATCCCGGCCTCGGCCAGGACGAGGTTCTGCCGGGCGGTGGACTGCTGGTCGGTCGATCCCCGCTTGTAGACCAGGTTCGCCACCGAAGGGCCCCTTCCTTACGGAGGATCGGCCCCTTTCCGTCGTCAAACCCTGTCAGCGATCACCATCGGATCTAATGGGATTCGCACCGCCTCGAACCCCCGGATTGCACGGGTTCATCGGACACGACGCCTCCGTGTCGTCAAACGATCGTTTACCGACAGGCCGGGCCGGCTGGATCCGCCCGCCCGGGTCCACTGTGCTTGACAGCGGACTGTCCGGGCGGGTCGGGCGGGTCGGGCGGTGGGAGGCTGCGGGTCGTGTCCGGGTTGATCTCGGACAAGCTCACCGAACCAGCCGATGAGGGAAGCGATCTGGAGTGCGGGCACGCCCTCCTTCGCTGTGCGGGCCTTGTTGTGCCACCGACGGAATGGGCCTGCCCAGGTGACGAAACGCGGTCGACGGCCGGCCGGGCATCTCGGCTCTGCCTGCGCTCGCACCGCAGCTGGCTCCCGTGAGCGGTCATCACCCGGGATCGCGGACACAGCCGCGCGGGATCGACGCCTGGCGGAGGCCACGTTCCTGCTGGTCAGTCAATTCCGTCGGTTGCCCTAGGGGATGACGAGTAGCTTGCCGGTGGTACGCCGAGCCTCCAGATCGCGGTGAGCTTGGGCGACCTCGGCGAGCGGGTACCGGGCCGTCACGGTGGTCTCAAGCACCTTGGTGCGCACCAATTCAAGCACGTCGGCGGCGCGCCGGAGCAGCTCGGACCGATCGTCGATGAAGTGCCCGAGGCTTGGCCGGATCAGGGTCAGCGAACCGCCCTGGGCGAGCCGGATGGGGTCGAAGGGCGGCACTGCACCACTCGCGGCGCCGAAGAGCACCAGGTGGCCGCGGGTTCGCAGGCTGGCGAGGCTCGCCTCGAAGGTGTCCCTGCCGACGCCGTCGAAGACGACAGGCAGGCCCTGGCCGCCATGGAGCCGCTTCACCTCGGCCGCGAGATCGTCCACTGCAGAGTAGAGGATCACCTCGGCGGCCCCGGCGCGCCGCGCCAGCTCGGCCTTCTCCGGTGTCGAGGTCGTGCCGATCACTCTGCCGCCGAGATGGGTGATGAGCTGAGTCAGCACAAGCCCCATGCCGCCGGCAGCAGCGTGCACGAGCACCGTGTCGCCTGGCTGGACCGGGTAGGCGTCCTTGACGAGGTAGTGCGCCGTCATGCCCTGCAGCAGCACGGCGGCGGCGGCCTCGAAGTCGACGCCGTCGGGCAGGGGCACGAGCCGGGAGGAGTCCACGACGGCCTGCTCGGCATAGGTGCCGGGAATCTCCACCCAGCCGACCCGGTCTCCCACAGCGACGTGGGTGACGCCGGGTCCAACCTCGAGGACCGTGCCCGCGCCCTCAGTGCCCGGGGTGAAGGGCAGCGGGAGGGTGTACCGGCCCTGGCGGTGGTATACGTCGAGGAAGTTGACGCCGGACGCGGCGACCTCCACGACCGCCTGGCCCGGGCCCGGCATCGGTTGATCAATGTCGACCAGTCGCAGCACCTCGGGACCGCCCACTTCGGAAACCTGAATCGCTCGCATATCCCCTCCTGAAACGGCTAACTTCCCTCACCAACTCCGGTCGTGGCGATCCGATTCCCGCTCGCGGCGAGGTGTCGTGGCCGTCTCGTGCCCACGCGGGAGAAGCGTGCCACCGACGGAATGGGCCTGCCCAGGTGACGAAACGCGGTCGACGGCCGGCCGGGCATCACGGCTCTGCCTGCGCTCCACCACAGCTGGCTCCCGATAGCGGTCATCACCCGGGATCGCGGACACAGCCGCGCGGGATCGGCGCCTGGCGGAAGCCACGTTCCTGCAGGTCGGTCAGTTCCGTCGGTTGCCCTTGTTCATGCACATTGATCCGTGCAGCTCTACGCGTCCTGCCGCGCGGATGCGGGCGCGGGTGCGTCGGCTTGAGGCTTGGGGGGCGGTGGGTTCGGGCAGGGCGCGGAAGAGGAGCCAGCTCAGGGCAGGCATGGCGATCAGGGGGGGTGAGGGCTGTCTTCAGGGAGGTGGAGTCGGCCAGGTGTCCCAGCAGGGGGCTGATGAGGCCGCCGATGCTGACGGTGAGGCCGAGGGTGACGCCGCTGGCGGTACCGATGCGGGAGGGCAGGTAAGGACCAGGTCTCCTAGGCACTGTCCGGCGGATCAGGGTCGGAGCCATAGGCGGATCGCCGCGATGGTGATGGTGCCGTGGAAGACGAAGGCCCTCTTGTCGTAGCGGGTTGCGACGGCCCGGGAGTTCTTGAGCCGGTTGATCGTGCGCTCGACCTCGTTGCGGCGTTTGCAGACCGTCTGGCGCCGCTCGGTGTACCGCTCGACCACCGACGGGTCCTCGATGCCGAGCTGCACGGCCAGGTGCTCGATCACTGGCCACGGCACCGCGAGCGGGTCCTCCAGGAACAGGCCGACGTACCGCACCGTGCACATCTGGAGCGCGAACCCGAGCCGGTGATGCTCCGTCCGCCGCAGGGCGATCAGGTCCCGGTCCACGTCGTCCAGGAAGAAGAACCGCTCCGGCTCGGGCCTCGTCGGCTCCTCAGCGAACGTCCCGTAGGCCTCGGCCTGCTCATCACTCAGAAATTCCACCGGCACGAGCCGGACCGTAGCCAGGCCCGGACCAGGCCCGGAGCGGCGAGGAGGCGCTTCCGACGAAGGTGCACGGCTCCACGCTCGCCCCGGCCGTCGGGACCCTCATCCGGTACTACGCCACCGGGCTGTCCTGCTCGTACGAGGCCCGGGCCTCCGTGATGGCGGGGGCGTGGGCGCGGGCCCAGTCGCAGGCCGTGTCGAGCGGTCCGATGAGGGAGCGCCCGAGGGGGGTGAGGGCGTACTCGACGCGGGGCGGGTTCTCGTCGTGGACGGTCCGGGTGACGAAGCCGTTCCGCTCCATGGAGCGGAGGGTCTCGGTGAGGACCTTGGGTGTGATCCAGTGCAGGGGCACGCGCAGTTCGGAGAAGCGCCGGGGTGTGCCGTCCTCCAGGCAGCGCAGGACCATGCCGGTCCACTTGTCGCCGACGCGGAAGGGCTGGGCCGGGCTCGCGGCGCAGTCGGGGTCGCCGAAGCGGGCGGGGTCCAACGGGGCGGCAGGAGTGGGCTGATCAGGCATGGGGCCGACGCTAGCCCAGTACCGTTGAAGTAACCAGGTACCTCCGTTCTACGGTCCGGGCATGGACATCGAGAACGGCAACAAGGCCGACAGCGGCAACCGCAACAGCATCCACAGCAAGAGCATCGCGATCTTCGGCGCCGGCGGGCGGGTCGGCCGGGCGGCCGTCGCGGAGGCGGTGGCCCGGGGCCACCGGGTGACGGCCGTGGTCCGCGACCCGGCCGCGTACCGCGATCTGGAGCGCGAAGGGGTCACGCTCGTACGGGGTGACGCGACGGACGCCGCCTCGGTAGCGGCGCTCGTGGCCGGCCACGACGCGGCGGTGCACGCGGCGGCCCGTCTGGACCTGCCCTCGGAGGAGTACTTCACGGCTGCGGCGAAGGCCCTGGTCGCGGGCCTGACCGAGGCGGGGGTGGTACGGCTGCTCACCCTCGGGATCGCGACGACGCTGGAGACCGCGCCCGGGGTGCGGCTCATGGACGCACCCGAGTTCCCCGAGGCATGGCGCGCCTTCGCCCAGGGGCATGTGGCCGAGTTCGAGCTGCTGTCGGCCGAGGCGGGGGCGGAGCTCGACTGGCTGATGGTGGTGCCACCGCTGGACCTGAACGCGGAGGCGGAGCGGACCGGTGCGTACCGGACGGCCGTGGGCACGGTCGTCGAGGGGCCGGGCCGGATCGGGCACGCCGATCTGGCGCTCGCGCTCCTGGACGAGATCGAGCGCCCGCGCCACAGCCGGGTGCAGCTGGCCGTGTCCCTCTGAGACGCCGGCCCGGCCGGGCGCCGGCCAGGCCCGGCCCCGTCAGGCCGGGGCCGGGGCCAGGGCCGGAGCCGGGTGGGCGGACGGGACCGGGCCCGGATGCGGAGCCGGAGCCGGGGCCAGGGCCGGAGCCGGGGTCGGGGTGCAGAGCACCACGAGTTCGTCCATGGAGAGGCCGAGGACCCGGGCGAGGGCCGCGACGGTGAAGAAGGCCGGCGTAGGGGCCCGCCCGGTCTCGATCTTGCGGAGGGTCTCGGCGGACAGGCCGGCCGCGGCCGCGATCTCGACCATGGACCGCTCGCCGCGCGCCGAGCGCAGGAGGAGGCCCAGGCGTTCGCCGCGCTCGCGCTCTTCGGGGGTCAGGGGTGTGCGCACCATGACGCCATTCTAATACCGGTATAGTAATTGGCATGGTGGAGATCAAGACGAACGAGTCCCTGGCGGCGATGCGCGAGTCGGGGCGGGTGGTGGCCCGGGCCCTCGCGGCCGTACGGGAGAAGGCGGCGCCCGGTGTCGCGCTCACCGAGCTGGACCGGGCGGCGCGGGAGGTGCTGGCGGAGGCTGGGGCCGGTTCGCCCTTCCTCGACTACCACCCGGACTGGGCTCCGGTGCCGTTCCCGGCGGTCGTGTGCGTCTCCGTGAACGACGCGATCGTGCACGGCATCCCGGACGGGACCCGGCTGGCCGACGGCGACCTCGTCTCCGCCGACTGCGGGGCGCTCCTGGGCGGCTGGGCGGGCGACTCCGCCGTCAGCTTCACGGTCGGCCGGGCCCGCCCGGAGGACACGCGGCTGATCGCCGCGGCGGAGGAGGCGCTGGCGGCGGGCATAGCGGCGGCCGTCGTCGGCAACCGGATCGGTGACATCGCGCACGCGATCGGCCGGGTCTGCCGGGGCGCGGGGTACGGCATCCCGGACGGCTTCGGCGGCCACGGCATCGGCCGGACCATGCACGAGGACCCGGGCGTCCCCAACGAGGGACGCCCGGGTCGCGGCATGAAGCTGCGGCACGGCATGGTGCTCGCGATCGAGCCGATGCTCATCGGCGGCGGTACGGACGACCACTACACGGCGCGGGACGGCTGGACGATCCGTACGCTCGACGGCTCGCGCGCGTCCCACGCCGAGCACACGGTCGCGATCACGGACGACGGCCCGCGCGTGCTCACGGCCCTGTAGGACGCGCGCCCTCAGGACCACGGCGCCGGGACGCACCTCGCATGGACGCGCGCCGCATGGACGGGCGCCGCATGGACGCGCGCCGAGTGGACGCGCGCCCCTGTCGGCCGCCGGAAGGCCGCTACCGGCCGCCCGCGGGCCGGACGACCATGGCCGAGCCGCCGCCCCTGCGGACCTTCTCCGCGGCGGCCACCCAGCGTCCGTCCGGCAGCCGCTGCACGCCCGTGGCCGCGCCGATCTCCGGGTTCTGCCGGAAGGCGTGCCCGATGCCCTCCAGCTCGGCCCTCAGCGGGCTGTTCCACAGGCCGGGTTCGAGTTCGGTGGTGGCCTGGTTGCGCTGGCTGGCGCGGGGCGCGGCGATCGCCTCGACGAGCGGCAGGCCCCGGTCGACGACCCCGGTGAGGGTCTGGAGGACCGTCGTGATGATGGTCGCGCCACCCGGCGAGCCGAGGGCGAGGACGGGCCGGTCGTGCCCGTCGAGGACGATCGTCGGGGAGATCGAGGAGCGCGGGCGCTTGCCGGGGCCGGGCAGGTTCGGGTCGTGCACGGCCGGGTTCGCCGGGGCGAAGGAGAAGTCGGTCAGCTCGTTGTTGAGCAGGAAGCCCCGGCCGGGCACGGTGATCCCGCTGCCACCGGTGGACTCGATGGTCAGGGTGTAGGCGACGACGTTGCCCCACTTGTCGGCGGCCGTCAGATGGGTGGTGTTCTCTCCCTCGTACGTGGTCGGGGCGGCGGTGCCGCCGCTCGCGCAGGGTGCGGGGTCGCGGGGGTCGCCGGGCGCGAGCGGGCTGGTCAGGACGGCGTCGTCGCGGATCAGGCAGGCGCGGGAGTCGGCGTACCGCTGGGAGAGCAGTTCGCGGGTCGGCACGGACTCGAAGGCCGGGTCGCCGACCCAGCGGCCCCGGTCGGCGAAGGCGATCCGGCTGGCCTCGATGTGCCGGTGGAGATAGCCGGCCCGGGTGGCGGCGGCGAGGTCGGTGCCCTCCAGGATGTTGAGCGCCTCGCCGACGCTCGTGCCGCCGGAGGAGGACGGGGCCATGCCGTAGACGTCGAGTCCGCGGTAGGCGACCTTCGTCGGCCTGCGGAACTCGGTGCGGTACGCACCGAGGTCACGCTCCGTCAGGTCACCGGGGCGGACGGTCCGGGTGGCGCCCGCCCGGACCGGGGGCGTGCGGACGGTGTCGACGATGTCCCGGGCGAGCGGCCCCCGGTAGAGCGCGCCGACGCCCTGGCGGCCGAGCGTCTCGTACGTACGGGCCAGGTCGGGGTTCTTGAACACCGAGCCGACCACGGGCAGTTGTCCGCCGGGCAGGAAGAGTTCGGACGAGGCCGGGAAGTCGCGGAAGCGGGCCTCGTTGGCGGCGGTCTGGGCGCGGAAGGTGGGATCGACGGTGAATCCCTCGCGGGCGAGCCGCTGGGCGGGCGCGAGGAGGGTGGCGAGGCGTTTGCTGCCCCAGGCGTCGAGGGCGGTCTTCCAGGTCGCCGGGGTGCCGGGGGTGCCGACGCCGAGGCCGCTGGTCATGCCCTCCTCGAAGGGGATCGGCTTGCCGTTCTCCGTGAAGAGGTTCGCGTCGGCGGAGCGGGGTGCCGTCTCCCGGCCGTCGACGGTGTGGACCGTACGGCTCTTGGCGTCGTAGTACACGAAGTAGCCGCCGCCCCCGATCCCCGCGGAGTACGGCTCGGTGACGCCGAGGGCCGCCGCGACCGCGACGGCCGCGTCCACGGCGTTGCCGCCCTTGCGGAGGATCTCGATTCCGGCGGCCGAGGCGTCGGCGTCGACGCTGGCGACCGCTCCGCCGTGGCCGACGGCGACGGGTTCCTTGCCCGGTCCCGGCGGGGCTCCCGGCGGGGCCGGGGACGGCGCGGCGGCGCCCATCGAGAGGACCGTCGCCGCGACAGCGAGAACGGAGACCTTCCGGGCGGCGGATCGACGCATGCGCAACCTCCAGTCAACGACCGTCCGCGCAGCGTAACTTCCTTCCGCCCCTCCCGTCAGGACCGCCTCGAACAAGGGGCCGGTCCGGCCGATAGCATGCGCGCCCATGAACGAAGACGTGCGGAACATCGTGCTCGGGGTCCTGGCGACCGGGGTCAGCGCCTCCTTGGGATGGCTGGCCCGCACGTACCTCTGGCGGCGGGGGCTCCGCCGCAAGCAGGCCTTCTTCGGCCTGCCCTCCGGCTCGGAGTGCCTGCTCGTGGTGAACCGTCTGGCCGGCAGCGAGCGCGGCGTGCACGCTACCGATGTCTCGGCGCTGCTCGAACTGTCGGCGCTGGTCAAGGACTGCGGGGCACGCCCCCGCATCGTGCAGCACGACACGGCCCGTCAGGGTCTGGGCGAGATAGCGGAGTTCTGCATCGGCGGCCCCTACTCCAACCGGCGCATGGCAGCCCATCTGCCGAACCTGCTGCCGGGACTCACGATGAACGTCGAGCAGGAACCGAGCGAGGACCGGGGGATGATCACCGTGGCGGGCGAGGGCTACCGCCCGGAGTGGGGCGTGAGGGAGTACGTCGTCCTCGCCCGCCTCACCCGCGGCGAGGGCGTCCGTCCCGTGTTCCTGCTCTGCGGCCAGGCCGCGGTCACCAATCAGGCCGCGGCGAGACATCTGGCCCGCCACCACAAGGAACTGGCCGGCAAGTACGGGTCGGACGGCTCCTTCGCACTGCTCCTGAAGGTGGTCAACTCGCAGGCCTACGGCCCCGACGTCGTGGAGCTCGTCGCCGACGTCACGCGGGTCGCGCTGTCGGCTCCTTCAGCCGCACCGGCAGCGACTTGATCCCGTTGATGAAGTTGGACACCAGCCTGCGGGGCGGCCCGGCGAGCTCCACGCCTCCGCAGGCTTCGCGCGCCTCCTCGTACAGCACCCGGAGCTGAAGCCGGGCGAAGTGGGCGCCGAGGCAGACGTGCGGTCCGTCGCCGAAGGAGACGTGCGGGTTCGGGCTCCGGCCGAGGTCGAGGCGGTGGGGTGCGGCGAAGACCCGCTCGTCGTGGTTGGCGGAGGCATGGAAGACGACGACCTTGTCGCCCGACCGGACCGCCCGCCCCGCGAGCACGGTGTCCTGGGCGGCCGTCCGGCGGAAGGACAGCACGGGCGGGTGCACGCGCAGGAGTTCGTCGACGGCCGTCTCCATGGGGACCTTCCCGTCCCACAGGCGGGCCTGCTCCCCGGGGTGTTCGGCGAGAGCGAGGAGTCCGCCGGGGGCGGCGCTGCGGACGGTGTCGTTGCCGGCGACCGTCAGCAGGAAGAAGAACATCTCCAGTTCGGCGTCGGCGAGTTCGGAGGTGGCGAGCGAGGTCATCACGTCGTCGGCGGGGTGCGCACGCTTGTACGCGGCGAGCTCCTGGGCGTACCCGAACATCTCGGCGAGCATCGCGGGCGACCGGGGGTTGACCGGCCGTCCCTCGGCGTCGAGGACGGGCGGCTCGTCGGGGTCCTGGTAGGCGATGACGCGTTCGGTCCAGGCGTGGAGCAGTCCCCGGTCGCTCGCGGGGACGCCGAGCAGGTCGGTGAGGTTGAGCAGGGCGTAGTCGTCGGTGACGGTCCGGACGAGGTCGGCCTCGCCACCGGCACCCTCCGCGACCGCGACGGCTTCCGCGAGGAGTGTCCGGGCCCGCTCCCGTGCGGTGAGAGCGAACCGCTCGATGCGGCCCGGAGTGAAGGCCCGGCTGACGACCCGTCGCAACCGGCCGTGTTCGGGCGGGTCCTGATTGAGCATCATGCGACGGATGAACGGCAGGTCGGCGGGGTCGGGGTCCCGGATCTGCGTGGCGCCGAGGGACGAGGAGTACGTACGGGAGTCCTTGAGCACCCGGACGACGTCGGCGTGCCGCGTGACGGCCCAGAATCCGGGTCCGGCGGGCCACCCCAGGATCTCCGGCTCCGCCTGTCGGGCGACGGGCGCGAGGTCGCGCAGCGCGCGGAAGCGGTCGTGCGGGATCCCGGCGGCGTAGATCCGCGGGTCGAAGACGTCCGGCACCTCGCTCGCGTCCCCCACCGCGCCTCCCGTCAGGAGTGGTCCAAGGGTGATGATGATGACGTGTCCATCATGACAGCTCAGGGGCGGTCTTCGTAGGACTGATCGCGCAGTCGTCCGGCCTTGTCCGGCCCGTCCCCGGCTCCCGGAATCGCCGGCGTACCGCGTACTGGCGAAGGTGAGCCCGGCCGCCTGTCTCCCGAAGCTGGTGCAGGCGCTGGCCTCGTACTGCTACGAGCCGGGGTTCCGGGACCGTCCGGACCTTCGGATCGTGGTGCACGCCGAGCAGGTGGAGGCCGCACGGGCCCTCGACACCTCCGAGCAGCAGGGGGCGAGGCTCCTCTGCTCGGCCCCTGCACTCGTACCAGCAAGCGCTGTTCGCCCTCGGACTGCGCGCCGAAGGGCCGGCGGTGTGCGAGGAGTTGGCCGCGGTGGCGCGGCACGGTCTGGATCTTCGGGGTGCGGCGAGGAACGGGTTCGGGGGCCGGCTGGCGGCGGTTCCGGCCGAGGAGGGGCGGCACAGCGAGGCGGCGGACGTCTGCGCGCTGGACGCCCGGGCCGCGCGGTCCGGGCCTTCCTCCGATGACCTGGTGGCGTGGTCCGCCGCGCTGGATGCCGCAGGGCGGCACCAGGAGGCCCTGGAGGTGCGCGCCCGGCCCGTGGACGGCCCCCGGCGCGAGGCCGAGGAGGGCTCGGCTCCACGGGCCCTCCAGGTGTGGGCGCTGGTCCACCGCTCCAGGATGCTCGACGCCGCCGGGCGCGGTACCGAGGCGGACGCGGACCGGCGGGAGGTCCTCGCGCTCCTGGCCCGGCTCGCACGGGACGGCGGCTCGAGCGATCCTGGCGACCTCCTCGCGCGGTGGGCGACCCTGCTCGCCCTGTCGGGCCGGGCCGTCGAGCCGGCCGGGTCCCGGGAGGCGCCGGGGCCGCCACTCGGCCATAAGCTCCGCGACTGGTCGAACGACACCCTCAAGGCGCACTTCGACGGCCTCCCCGCACGCGCGGCGGAGGGCGGCGACCCGGCACTCGACACCCCGCCACTCGACCACCGCCGGCTGACGCTCCGGTCGGCACTCTTCCGGCTTCGCCGCCCCCGGGAATTCGAGGAGTCGCTCCGTCGGCTCTGCGACGGGGGTGTGGCGCGCGCCCGTCGCCGGGCGGCGGACCCGGGCGCGCGCGTCCGCGCGCTGACCGACCGCTCGACGTTCCTCGTGGCCGTCGGGCGGTACGAGGAGGCCCACGCCGACTTCCTGGCAGCCGTCGCCCTCCTGGACGCGGAGGCCCCCACCCCGACCCCAATCGTTACCCGCACGTAACTTACTCACCGGTTACCCCGGGTACGGCCCCACGGCTACCGTCGGGTCACTTTCACTGCCCCCCATCAGTGCCCCCAGTGAGGAGTGACCCGTGCGCACATCCCTGGCACTCGCCGTCTCGGCCGCTCTCGTGGCCGGGACGGCCCTCGGCCTGGCCCCCGCCGCCCAGGCCGCGGACACCGGCATCCGTTTCGTCGACATCGCCGGGGAGGGCGGCACCGTCCTCAAGGCGAACGTCGTCACCCCCGCCGGCGCCGGCCCCTCGGCCCGCCTTCCCCTGATCGTGCTGCCCACGAGCTGGGCCATGCCCCAGATCGAGTACCTCGCCCAGGCCCAGAAGCTCGCCGACTCCGGTTACGTCGTGGTGAGTTACAACTCCCGCGGCTTCTGGCAGTCCGGCGGCGAGATCGAGACCGCCGGACCGAAGGACGTCGCCGACGCCTCGAAGGTCATCGACTGGGCCCTGGCGAACACCCCGGCCGACGCCGGCCACGTGGGCATGGCGGGGGTCTCGTACGGCGCCGGGATCAGCCTGCTCGCCGCCGCGCACGACCCCCGGATCAAGGCCGTCGCCGCCCTCAGTGGCTGGGCCGACCTCATCGAGTCGATCTACAGCGGCCGCACCCAGCACCTCCAGGCCGCCGCCCTGCTCGGCGGCGCCGGCTACCTGACCGGGCGGCCAGGCCCCGAACTCAAGGAGATCCTGGGCGACTTCCTCTCGTCGAACCTCGACAAGGAGGACGAGATGATCGCCTGGGGCCGCAAGCGGTCCCCCGCCACCTACCTGGACCGGATCAACGCCAACGGCGCCGCGATCATGCTCGGCAACGCCTGGGGCGACACCATCTTCCCGCCCAACCAGTACGCGAGCTTCTACGAGAAGCTCACCGGCCCCAAGCGGCTGGAGTTCCGCCCCGGCGACCACGCCACCGCCGAGGCCACCGGCATCCTCGGACTCCCCAACGACACCTGGACCAGCGCCCACCGCTGGTTCGACCGCCACCTCAAGGGCGTCGACAACGGCATCGACCGCGAGCAGCCCGTCCAGCTCAAGTCCCGCTCCACGAGCGGCTACGAGGGCTACCCGGACTGGAAGTCGGTCCACGCGAACCAGCGGAAGTTCGACCTCGGCGGCACCCAGCGGATCTGGGCGAACGTGGACTCGGGCGCCAACGGCGGGATCACCCTGCTGACCAACCTCCTGGACCAGTTCCTCCGCACCCCGCCCACCGTCTCCGTCCCCCTGCTCCCCCGCGCCTTCGCCGGCGTCTGGCAGTCCGAGCGGTACGCCACCCCGCAGCGGGTGCGCGGCACGGCGAAGGTGCACACCACGGTCACCTCCACGAAGGAGAGCGGCACCCTCGTCGCGTACCTCTACGACGTGGGCCCGCTCGGCGTGGGCAAGCTGGTCAGCAACGCCCCGTACACCTTCCACGGCAAGACTCCGGGGCAGCCGTTCACCGTCGATCTGGAGCTGTTCTCCACGGCGTACGACGTACCGGCCGGCCACCGCCTCGCCCTGGTCGTCGACACCGTCGACGCGCTCTACATCGAGCACAACCCGACCGGCGCGCAGCTGACCTTCTCCTCCCCGTCGGCCGACCCGTCGTACGTGTCGGTACCGCTGCGGGAGAAGTGATCACCGGCTGCTGCCGGGCGGGCAGGGCTTCACAGCAGCTACTGCGCTCCCGGCAGCAGCGTTCCCGGTTCGGCCGGCGCGACGTCCACGGCCTTCGTCTTCGGGCTGCGGCGCTCTCGGCGGGCCACCCAGGTGGCGAACCAGGAGAGCAGTATGCACATCCCGATGTAGATCGGTGAGATGACCAGCACGACGGGGATGAACGGCAGGTCGTAGTCGAGGTTGGACGCGATCAGCTTGCCCGCGTGCAGGAACTCCTCGTAGGTGATGAGGAAGCCGAGCGAGGTGTCCTTGAGGGCCACCACGAGCTGGCTGATGATGGCCGGCAGCATCGCGCGGACCGCCTGCGGCACGAGGACGTACGTCATGACCTGCGTCTTGCGCATGCCGAGCGCGTACGCGGCCTCGCCCTGGCCGCGCGCGACGGCGTGGACGCCGGTACGGAAGACCTCGGCGAGCACCGAGCCGTTGTAGAGGGTCAGTCCGGCGACGAGCGCGGGCAGCGGCTGGACCTTCAGGGCCACGAAGATGAAGAAGATCATCACGAGGACGGGCATCGCGCGGAAGAACTCGACGAGGAGCGTCGAGGTCCACCGCAGCACCCGGTGCTCGGAGAGGCGTCCGGCGGCGAGGACCGCACCGAGCGCGAGCGAGAGCACCGAGGCGTAGGCGAAGGCCTTGAGGGTGTTGCCGAGGCCTTCGAGCAGCAGCTCCTGGATGCCCTCGTACAGGAAGGGCGACCACTTGGTGGAGGTGAACTGCTCGGTGTCGAAGAGAAGGTAGAGGATCCAGCCGGCCAGGGCGAGGATCACGACGGTGGACGCGAGGCCGTAGAGGAGGTGACGCCGCCGGGCGTGCGGTCCGGGGATGTCGTAGAGGGCGGTGGACTCGGTCATCGGGCGACTCCCCAGCGCTTCTCCAGGACGTGGAAGAGGGCGCTGATGGTGAGGGTGATGATCAGGTATCCGACGGCGATCCAGACGAAGGCCCAGACGATGTTGTAGCCGAGCTCGCTCAACGTCTTGTAGGTGCCGAGGAGTTCGGTGACGCTGAACGCCCCGGCGATCGCCGAGTTCTTGGCGAGGGCGATCAGGGTCGAGCCGATGGGCGGGATGACCGTGCGGAAGGCCTGCGGCAGGACCACCGCCCCGAGGGTCTGCGTGAAGGTCATGCCCAGACTGCGGGCCGCCTCTCCCTGCCCGCGCGGCACGGTGTTGATGCCGGAGCGCAGGACCTCGCAGACGAAGGCGGAGGTGTAGCAGCCGAGCGCGAGGACCGCGAACACCTCGAAGGGCAGGACGAGCCCGAAGCGGGGCAGGCCCAGCATCACGGCGAAGAAGAGCAGGGTCAGCGGGGTGTTGCGCAGGACGGTGACCCAGACCGTGCCGAAGACCCGGAAGGAGCCCACGGGCGCGACCCGGAAGGAGGCCATGACGAAGCCCAGGACGAGGGCCAGCGCCGAGGCGTAGACGGTCAGTTCGACGGTGCCGAGGAAGCCCTCGCCGTAGAGCGAGAAGTTGTCGGTCAGGACGTCCATGTCGGGAGGCTCCTCCGGTCAGCTCGCCGGGTAACGGTCGATGGCGGGCGGCGTCGGGGCGGGGACCCCGGAGAGGCCGAGGGTGGCGTCGTAGGCCTTCTTCCAGTCGCCGTTCTTCTCGTGGGCGGCGATGGCGTCGTCGAGGGCGAAGCGCAGGGCGTTGTCGCCGTGCGGGACGCCGATGCCGTACGGCTCCTTCGAGAACGGCTCGCCGACGACCTTGAGTTCGTCGGGGACCTTGGCCGCGTACCCCATGAGGATCGTGTCGTCGGTGGTGACGGCGTCGACCTGGTAGGTCAGGAGGTTGTCCACGCAGACGGAGTAGGTGTCGTAGGCGACGAGTTCGGCCTCCGGGTAGTCCTTCTCGATGCGCTGGTACGGGGTGGATCCGGCGGCCGAGCAGACCGTCCTGCCGTCGAGGTCCTGGGGGCCGTCGATGTCGTGCTCGTCGGTGCGGACGAGGAGGGACTGGCCCGCCTCGTAGTAGGGGCCGGCGAAGCCGACGAGCTTCTTGCGGTTGTCGTTGATGGTGTAGGTGCCGACGTAGTAGTCGATCTGGCCGTTCTGCAGGGCGGTCTCGCGGTTGGCCGAGGCGATCGTGCGGAAGTCGATGCCGGCCGGTTCAAAGCCGAGGGAGGCCGCCATCATCCTGGCGATCTCGATGTCGAAGCCGGAGTAGCGGCCGGTGGCAGGATCCTTCTCGCCCATGTACGGCTGGTCCTCCTTGGCGCCGACGACGAGCCGGCCGCGCTTCTTCGCCCGGTTCCAGGTGCTCGAGCCGGGCAGGGTGAAGTCCGACTGGACCTGGTAGACGGGGAGTCGGTCGGGCTGCGGGCCCTTGACGGGCGGGCTGCCCGGCCGGCCGCAGCCGCCGAGCGCCGCCGCGGTGGCGAGGAGCAGGGCGAGCGCGGCGAGGGTCCGGTGCGTACGCTGCATGGTCTCCGCCCCGCTCAGTGCGTGAGGATCTTGGAGAGGAAGTCCTTGGCGCGCTCGCTGCGCGGGCTCGTGAAGAACTCCTCGGGGGTGCGGTCCTCGACGATCCTGCCGTCGGCCATGAAGACGACCCGGTTGGCGGCGGACCGGGCGAAGCCCATCTCGTGGGTGACGACGACCATCGTCATGCCGTCCCGGGCGAGCTGCTGCATGACCTCGAGGACTTCGTTGATCATCTCGGGGTCGAGCGCGGAGGTCGGCTCGTCGAAGAGGAGGGCCTTGGGGTCCATGGCGAGGGCACGGGCGATCGCCACGCGCTGCTGCTGGCCACCGGAGAGCTGCGCCGGGTACTTCTCGGCGTGCGCGGCGAGGCCGACCCGGTCGAGGAGTTCGCGCGAACGCCGGTCGGCCTCCTCCTTCTTGCGCTTGCGGACCTTGATCTGCGCGAGGGAGACGTTGGCGAGGACGGTCTTGTGCGCGAAGAGGTTGAAGGACTGGAAGACCATGCCGACCTCGGCCCGCAGCCGGGCGAGTGCCTTGCCCTCGTCGGGGAGGGGCTGCCCGTCGACGACGATCTCGCCCGACTCGACGCGCTCCAGCCGGTTCATCGCCCGGCACAGAGTGGACTTCCCGGAGCCGGAGGGACCGATGACGACGACCACCTCGCCGCGGCCGACAGTGAGGTCCACGTCCTGGAGGACGTGCAGCGCGCCGTAGTGCTTGTTGACGCCACGCAGTTCGATCAGCGGATCGACGACGGCCATACGCTGCCCTGCCCCGTTTCTCAGCGGTGTCGCGGTCAGCGCAAACTATCCACCAGAAAAAGGGACTTCACGCCCGACACGCATGAAACCGGAATAAGCCGTATTTACTGCAAAAGGGTGGCGGTCGGCACGGCTGCGGAGGGGTCGGGGGGTGCGCCGGGTCAGTACTCGGCGGACTCCGCGTACACCTGGTACAGCTCCGGCGCACCGGTCATCGCCCAGTCGAGACCGGCCTCGACGACCTGGATCTCCCGGCCCGAGGCGAGGCGCACGACGGGGCCGCCACCGGGCCAGACCTGCCAGCGGGCCCCGGGGACGTTACGGACGATCACGGTGCCGAGGTAGAGACCGGCGTCGTTGCCGATCCAGGGAAGCTCCTCCGGGTCGTCCCGCCAACGGGGCGGCAGCTGGTCCAGATCCTGGAGGGAGCGGGGGCTGTCGTCGAGCACCACCCCGGACTCCTCGACGCGGGCGCGGAGCAGCTCGCACTCGGAGAGCAGCTCCCCCACTCCCTCGGGGTCACGGTCGAAGGCCGCGGCCAGCGGCCCCTCGGAGTCCGAGGTCTCATGACGCTTGCGCCAGTGGTCCAGAAACGGAATGTTCATCCGAACAGCCTCGCACCGTCACCTGCGGGTCGACCACCCGGCGCGCGGAGATCATCCCGGCGCGCGCCCCGGGCCTCACCTGCGGCGAAGTGTCCCGGGGAGCGATCGGCGGGTGTGCGAGGCGCTCTAGACGTCGAGGTCGACCACGACGGGAGCGTGGTCCGAGGCGCCCTTGCCCTTGCGCTCCTCGCGGTCCACGTAGCTGTCCGAGACCGCCTCGGCGAAGGGCTTGTTTCCGTACACCAGGTCGATGCGCATGCCCTTGTTCTTCGGGAAGCGCAGCTGGCGGTAGTCCCAGTAGGTGTACGGGTGGTCGTACTTGAGGGGGCGCGGGACCACGTCGGTCAGACCGGCCTCGCGCAGGCCCGCGAGCGCGGCCCGCTCCGGCTCCGTGACGTGCGTGAGGCCCTCGAACTCGGCGATGTCCCAGACGTCCTCGTCGGTCGGGGCGATGTTGTAGTCGCCGAGGACGGCGAAGGGGCGCTCCCCCGCCGCGTCGTCCGCGACGGCCGCCTTGAGCGCGTCCAGCCAGCGCAGCTTGTACGCGTAGTGGTCGTGGGCCACCTCGCGGCCGTTCGGCACGTAGACCGACCAGACGCGGACCGGGCCGCAGGTCGCGGAGATGGCCCGCGGCTCTTCCACGCCCTCGTACTCCGGGCCGCCGGGCAGGCCGGTGACCACGTCCGCGAGGCCGACGCGGGAGACCAGGGCCACGCCGTTCCACCGGCCGGTGGCGTTGACCGCCGACTCGTATCCCAGCGCGCGGAGCTCCTCGGTGGGGAACTGCTCGGCGGTGCACTTGGTCTCCTGGATGCACAGCACGTCGGTGCCGGTGCTCTCCAGCCAGGCCAGGAGGCGGGGCAGCCGGGCGGTGATCGAGTTGACGTTCCAGGTGGCGATGCGCATGGACGCAAGCCTACTGGCGGGGTGTGACAGTCGGCGGGTTCAGCACTCGGCCCCGGTGCCCGGTCTCCGTGCCCGGCTTCAGAGCTCGGCGGACGCGCCGGGGGCGAGGCGGGAGTGGTCGGTGCCGCCGAGGGCGCCGATCTGCCGGTCGTAGATCGGCCGGGCGACATCGGCGAGGTAGACGTCGTGGATGTCGTACGCCCGGCGCGGCCGGACCTCGCGGACGTAGTCGATGACCTCGGAGATCTTGTTCCAGGGGGCCATGACGGGCAGCAGCAGGGTGTCGACCGGCCGGTCCGGGACGGTCAGCGCGTCGCCGGGGTGGAAGACGGTGCCGTCGTCGACGAGGAAGCCCACGTTGGTGATGCGCGGGATGTCGGGGTGGATCACCGCGTGCAGCTCGCCGTGGACCTGGACGTCGAAGCCGGCGGCCGTGAACGTGTCGCCGTGGCCGACGGTGTGCACCCGGCCGGGAAAGGCCGCCGAGAGCTGTTCGGCGACGCTCCGCAGCGTCCAGATCTCGGCGGCCGGGTTGCCCTCCAGGGCGGCGCGCAGCCGGCTCTCGTCGAAGTGGTCCGGGTGCTCGTGGGTGACGAGCAGGGCGTCGGCCCCGAGGACCGCGTCGTCCTCGGTGAACATCCCCGGGTCGAGGACGAGCGTCCGTCCGTCCTTCTCCAGCCGGACGCAGGCGTGGGACTTCTTCGTCAGCTTCACGCGGCCAGGTTACGCGGGCGGGGTCGTCTCCTCCCGGATGACGCGGGTGACCACGCGCAGCGCGGACTCGGCGGCCGGGAAGCCGCAGTACACGGAGGTGTGGAGCACGATCTCGCGGAGCTCGTCGGGCGAGAGGCCGTTACGGAGGGCGGCCCGGGTGTGGTCGGCGAGCGCCTCGTGGTGGCCGCCGGCGATGAGGGCCGTGAGGGTGACGGCGCTGCGGGTGCGCCGGTCGAGGCCCTCGCGGCTCCAGACCTCGCCCCAGGCGTAGCGGGTGAGGAGTGCCTGGAGGTCGCCGTCGGAATCGTCGGCGAGGGCCCGGTCCACATGGGCGTCGCCGAGGACCTCGCGGCGCAGGCCGAGGCCCGTCTCGTAGGGGTCGGGCCGGCTCTCGGTCTCGGGCTCGGCGGGCGCGGCCACGGGGGCGGGCTCGGCGGCGGGGACCGGGACGGCGGGCATCGGCGGCACGGTCAGGGTGCCGCTGGACTCCTGGGCGGTGCCCGCGAAGTGCTCGGTGAGCAGGTCCGTGACGGCGGCGGGCTGCTCGACCGGGGCGAGGTGGGAGGCACCGGGGACGACGGCGAGCCGGGCGTCGGCGATGCCGGCGACCAGGGTGCGGGCCTCGGCGGGGCCGGTCACCTGGTCCTCGGAGCCGACGAGGACGAGGGCGGGGATGCCGATGCTGCCGAGTGCCTCGCGGACGTCGAAGACCGCGAGGGCCTCGCAGGCGGCGACGTAGCAGGCGGGGTCGGTCGTCCGGACCATCTGGACGGCCCAGTCGACGATGGCCGGCTGCGCGCCCGCGAAGAGCGGGGTGAACCACTGCTCGGGGGCGGTGCGGGCCATCGGCTCCAGGCCGTTGGTCCGGACGATGACCCCGCGCTGGCGGAACTCGTCGGCGGTGCCGAACCGCGGCGAGGTGGCGACCAGTGCGAGCGAGGCGACCCGCTGGGGTGCGCGCAGCGCGAGGTCGAGGCCGACGGCGCCGCCGAGGGAGCAGCCCGCGTAGCCGAAGCGCTGGACGCCGATCGCGTCGAGGGTGGCGAGGAGCCGGTCGCCGAGCTCGGCGACGGAGGTGAAGGGCTCGGCCGGGGCGCCGCCGTGACCGGGGAGGTCGAACCGCACGACCCGCCACTCACGCGTGAGCTCGGGTATCTGCCGGTCCCACATGTGCCAGGTGGTCCCCAGCGAGGGCCCCAGCACGAGGACCGGAGCGTCCTCTCGCCCGTCAGAGCGGTACTGCAAGGTGTTCGGTGGTGTCTCGCTCATTCGCCAGACCCTCTCATATGGCACCGGCCTCCAGGGGAGCGGGGGCGGTGGCGGCGCCGCGAGCCGGCGCGCGCGGGCGACCGCGACGGGCGGCGGAGCAGGAGGAATCGGGATTCGCGAGAAGCATTCCGTCCTGTCGATCACCTCCGGGTCATGAGCTGGTGAGCAGAACTTCACGAGGACTTTTCCGGAACGGGAGCGTGGTTTCGCCTCGGAGCACGAGACGCCATTCGGACCGGTGGTCGAGAGAGGACGCGGCCGAAAGCGTCGCCGGTTTCCGCGAGTTCGGCCGGCCGGGTATCGGTACGGGAAATTCGGCTGCCGAGATATCCGGAACGGCGGGCCGATAGGTTTCCGGGACGCGTACGGTACGCGAATGGCGCACTCGTACCGTACGCGTACGGCGAATTGACTCATCGCCCGGCCGACTCCGGCCGTTTCGGCGGCGTACGGGGCGAGACCGGTCCGGCCTTCTCGTACCGGCCCTGCGGCCGACCGTCGAGAATGCGTCACCCGCGCGCGGCTCACGACCGCATCCGCATGTCCCGACGGATTTCCGGAGGGCCGGAACGGTGTTCTCGGGTATTCCGCTGTCAGGGACGTCTCACCGCGGCGATGAACGCCGCTCCGAGTACGCAGGCAATGGCCGCCGTGAGATAAGCCAGGTGGTATCCCGTGAGCTGGTCGCCGCTGGTCGCCGCGATCAGCACCATGACCGCCACTCCGACACTGGCGCCGATCTGCTGCGCCACGACGTTCACCGCGCCGGCGACCGCGTGCCGCTCCGGCTCGACCCCGGTGAGTGCGGCGGAGGTCATCGAGGGGAAGTTCAGTCCCTGGCCGATGCCGCTGACGACCAGGCCCGGGAGCACGTGCAGCAGGTAGGCGCCGTCGTCCGGCGTGCTCAGCCACAGCCCCGTACCGACACCGATCAGGACGAGTCCGACGGCCATCAGCGTGCGCGGAGTGTGCCGGGCGAGGAGCCGTCCGGTGGCGAAGTTGGCGGTGAGGAAGACGGCCGCCGACATCGGGACCAGCGCGAGACCGGATTCGAGAGGCGTGTAGTCCAGCATGCCCTGCAGGTAGAGCGGCGCGAAGAACAGCATCCCGACCGAGCCCATGTACTGCAGGAACGCCGCCAGGCTCGCGGCCCGGACGGACGCGGTCCTGAAGAGGCCGAGGGGCAGCACCGGGTCGGGCGTGCGGTGCTCGCGCACCACGAAGAACACCAGGCAGGCCGCCGCCGCGAGGAGCGCGGTCCAGGCCGCCGCGCCGTGGGTGCTCACGCCGACGACCAGCAGCGTGAGGCCGAGCGTGCCCGAGATCGCGCCGGGCAGGTCGAGGCCGCCGCCGCGCCCGGCACCGCCGGGCAGGCCGGCGCGCGTCGCGGCCAGCACGAGGAGGCCAAGGAGGACCGAGAACCACAGCACCGACCGCCAGCCGAGGAACTGGGTCAGTACGCCGCCCAGGAGCACCCCGCCGCTGAAGCTCGCGGCGCCCACCGCGGCGTACACGCTGAGTGCCCGGTTGCGTGCCGGTCCGGCGGGAAAGACCTCGGTGAGCAGGGCCAGCGCGGCCGGGCCCGACAGGGCCGCGCCGATGCCCTGGACCGCCCGCGCGCCGAGCAGCACGGCCGTGTCCGGTGCCACGGCGCCGACCAGGGCGGCCAGGGTGAACAGGGCGACTCCGCACTCGAAGACGCGCCGGCGGCCGAGCACGTCGGCCAGGCGGCCGCCCACCAGGAGGAAGCCGGCGAAGGTCACCGCGTAGGCGATCATGACCCACTGGAGCGTGGTGTCGTCGAGGCCGAAACGTGCGCCGACGGACGGCAGAGCGGCGTTCAGGACGCCGAGTCCGCTCACGTCGAGCGCGAGCGCTCCGGCCAGCACGCCGAGGGCCAGGCCCGGCCTGTGCCGTGGCATCACGTCGGTACCGGTCATGCGTCACCCGCCACCGTGACAGGCGTGTACGGGGGACGCCCGGATAAAACGATGTCGATGTCGGCCGACACCGGTGTGTGGTTCATGTATTTCATGGCGAGCAGCTTGCAAGGTCGTTCGCCCGCTGTCCAGTCCGCCTCGTTTCCTGTCATCTCCGAACCGCTTCAAGGCCATTGAGCGAGTCGATCCGGTCAGTCCGGGGCCAGATCACGCCAGCGCACCATCCGACCCGTCAAGCACCCTTGTCTCGCCATTCCCAGAGTGGCATCGTGATGTTGGTCGGTCGGGGCAACTACTTCGTCATACGGGCCATGTCAGCCCGCTAGTTCCAGTCCTGGAATCGCAGTCGCGGAGCGACGCGACCAGGAGACGCGCGATGCATGCCCGGCGGCCGGACCGCCGGAAAGCAGTCTTGAATCAGATCCCGATCCGCATCAGCCACGATGACTCAACGGGAGTCATTTCGAGACCGCCGGCCCCGACCGTGCCCACCGGCACGGCCGCAGGTGCGCCGCGGTCACCCCCACCAGCCCTGCTGAGGAGCCGTCATGCCCCAAGAGCGCGCAGAACCAGATCCGCGTGCCATAACGGAGTTTCTTCTTTCTCACGTCGTCGAGCTGATGGATCTGCCCAAGGACGCGGTGGACCGCTGGACACCGATGCACCGATACGGTCTCGACTCACTCAAATTCACCCGTCTCGCCACCTCCTTATCCGAATTCGTTGGCTGGAAAGTCCCTGTCACCTGGATGTGGCAGTACCCCTCCGTCGACGAGCTGTGCCGTGCGCTCGTCGAGGGTCCCCGTACCGCAGGGACCTCCCCCGGCCCCGCCCCGGGCGACGAGCGCCGTGCCGCCTCGCACGAGCCCGTCGCGATCGTGGGCATCGGCTGCCGGTTCCCCGGCGGACCGGACCCCTCCGCCTTCTGGAAGCTGCTGTCCGAAGGCCGCGACGCCGTCGGCCCGGTGCCGGCCGCGCGCCGGGAGCTGCTGCGCGGCTCGGCCCGCTGGGGCGGGTTCATCGACGGCATCGACCAGTTCGATCCGCTGTTCTTCGGCATCTCACCCCGTGAAGCCGTCCAGATGGACCCGCAGCAGCGGCTGATCCTGGAACTGGCCTGGGAGGCGCTGGAGGACGCGGGGGTCGCCCCCGACAGCCTCGTCGGCACCGAGACCGGTGTGTTCATGGCCTCCTGCTGGGGCGACTACGCCGCGCTGGCCCACTACCGCGGGCCCGACACCCAGATCACCCCGCACACCGCGACCGGCATGCACGACGGCATCATCGCCAACCGCGTCTCCTACGTCCTCGGCCTGCAGGGCCCGAGCATGGCCATCGACGCCGCCTGCGCCGGGTCGCTGGTCTCGGTGCACGCGGGCTGCCAGTCGATCTGGCTGGGCGAGAGCGAGCTGGTGCTCGCCGGTGGCGTGAACCTGAGCTTCGTCTCCGACTACTACACCGCCATGGACGCGATGGGCGCGCTCGCCCCCGACGGCCGCTGCAAGTCCTTCGACGCCCGCGCGAACGGGTACGTACGCGGTGAGGGCGCCGGGGTCGTCGTCCTCGCCCCGCTGAGCGTGGCCCTCGAACGCGATCTCCCCGTGTACTGCGTGATCAAGGGCAGCTCCTCCCAGAACGACGGTCTGAGCAACGGCATGACCGCGCCGAACCCCCAGGCGCAGGAGCTGATGCTCCGCAACGCCTACCGGCGGGCCGGCATCGCGCCCTCCCTCGTCGACTACATCGAGTGCCACGGCTCCGCGACGCCCCTCGGCGACCCGATCGAGGCCAACGCCATCGGCGCGGTCCTGGGCGGTGACCGCGCGGAGCCGCTGCGGCTCGGCTCCGTCAAG
Organism: Streptomyces venezuelae; assembly: GCF_008642375.1. NCBI lineage: Bacteria > Bacillati > Actinomycetota > Actinomycetes > Kitasatosporales > Streptomycetaceae > Streptomyces > Streptomyces venezuelae. Next base: position 1,761,904 of record NZ_CP029194.1, read on the forward strand.
TCCAACGTCGGGCACCTGGAGGCGGCGGCCGGCATCGTCGGCCTGGTCAAGCTCGCGCTGTCGATCCGCAACGGCGTGCTGCCGCCGAGCCTGCACTACTCCTCCCCGAACCCGCAGATCCTGTTCGACGAGTACAACCTCACGGTCCAGGACCGGCTCACGCCCTGGCCCCGGCGCTCCGACGCGCGCCGCGGAGGCGTCAGCTCGTTCGGCTTCGGCGGCGCGATCTGCCATGTCGTCGTCGAGGAGCTGCCGCGGTCCGAAGGCAGCCTCCTCCTGCTCTCGGGGGACTCCCGGGAGGCGCTGGCCGATGAGGCATCGGCGCTGCTGCGGGACGGGAACGACCTGCGGGCGATCTGCCGGCGCACCCCCGGCGAGGGGAGGTTCCGGCTCGCCGCCGCCGCCCGTGACCTGACCGAGCTCAGGACGCAGCTCGACTCCTTCACCGCCGGCGCCCCCGTCGCGGGGCTGAACGCCGGGGAGGCGGCCGCGCGCAAGCCGCGGGTGGCCTTCCTCTTCTCGGGCAACGGTTCGCAGTGGGTGGGCATGGGCCGACAGCTGCTCGCCGGCAATCCGGTGTTCCGCCGGTCCATGACCCGCTCCGACAAGCGGATGCGGGAGCTGCTCGGCTTCTCGCTCGTCGAGCAGCTGATGGCGGCCGACGGCCGGATCGACGACATGGACGTCTTCCAGCCGCTGCTGTTCTCCCTCCAGGTCGCCCTGTCCGACACCTGGCGGTCCCTGGGCGTGGAGCCGGACGTCGTCGTGGGCCAGAGCGTCGGCGAGTTCGCCGCCTCCCACATCGCCGGTGCCCTCGACTTCGAGGACGCGTCCCGGCTGGCCGCCCACCACGGCCGCCTCCTCCAGCAGCTGGCCGTGGGGCGCGGCGACGGGATCGTGGTCACGACCGGCGCCGACGCCGTCCGGCCGTATCTGACCGGACAGCTCACGATCGCCGGCCACAACGGCCTGAACTCGACGCTGGTCACCGGCACACCGCAGGAGATCGACGAACTGGTCCAGCGGCTGACCGACGAGGGCGTCACGAGCCATCGGGTACGGATGGGCCACGCCCCGCACTCGCCGCTGGTCGACCACGTCCTCGCCCCGCTGAAGGTCGAGCTCGACGGCATCAGGCCGCGGTCCACCCGCGTCCCGATGGTCTCGACGGTCACCGGCGCACTCGTCGACGGCACGGAGCTCGGGCCGGACTACTGGGCGGACAACCTGCGCCAGGAGATCCGGGTGGTCGACGCCCTGACGACCCTGCGCGACCACGACATCGACGCGGTCGTCGAGATCAGCCCGCATCCCGTCCTGCTCAAGTCCGTGGCGGAGATCCTGCCGGCGGCGGCCACCCTGCCCTCTATGCGGCGCGGCACCGACGAGGCCTGGACCCTGCTCGACTCGCTCGGCGCGCTGTACGCCGCGGGTCACCCCGTCACGGCCACCCCGTTCCTCGCGGGTGACCGGGGACGGCACGTCACGCCCGGCCGGGGCGAGGCCGCGCCCGACGACCGGGTGCACCTCGTGCCCGTCACGGCACGCACCGAGGAGGCGCTGGCCGACACCTGCCGCGAGCTGTCCAACCACGTCGAACGCGACCCGGGCCTGCGGGTCTCCGATCTCGCGTACACGCTCGCGACCAGGCGTACGCAGCACAGCCGGCGGATCGCGCTGTTCGCCCGCAACCGTCAGGACGTCCTCGACGGACTCGCGCGGGTCGCCGCGGGCCAGCCGCACCCCGACATCGTCACGGGCACGGTCTCCGGGAACGGCGACCGCCGGGTGGCGCTGGTCTTCTCCGGCGGGGGGACGCAGTGGGTCGGCATGGGCCGGGAGCTGCTGCGCTCGCACACCGGGTTCCGTACGTGGATGACCGCCTGCGACGCCGCCGTGCGGGCGGCCGGCGGCTGCTCGGTGCTCGACCGGCTCGCCGCCCCGGCCGACGAGGCCCGGTACGAGGAGATGGACTTCCAGCAGCCCGTGCTGTTCGCCCTCCAGGTCTCGCTGGCGAAGGTCTGGCTCGGCCTCGGCATCGAGCCGACGGCGGTCGTCGGACACAGTCTGGGCGAGGTCGCCGCCGCCTGCGTCGCCGGTTCGCTGTCCCTGGAGGACGCCGCCCGTGTCGTGGTCGCCCGCTCGCACCTGCTCGAACGGAAGGCGGCGGCCGGGGCGATGATCTCGGTCGACCTGCCGGAGCAGGAGCTGATGCCGAGGCTCGCCCCGTACGCGGAGCACGCGGCCGTCGCCGTGGTGAACAGCCCCACCAGCGCGGCGGTGTCCGGCTCGCCCGAGGCGATCGACGCCCTGGAGGCCGATCTCCGCGAGGCAGGGGTCTCGACCAGGAGGATCCGCGTCGAACGGCCGGTGCACAGCCCCGGCATGGACCCGCTGATCGAGCCGCTGCGCGAACTCATCGACGGAATCAGCCCGTTGAGCAACACGATCGAGTTCCGTTCCACCGCGCTCGCCGACACGGTGGACCCGGTCGCGGACGTCGACTACTGGGTGCACAACCTGCGCAACCAGGTGCGGTTCGCCGAGACGATCGGTGCACTGGTCGACGAAGGCGTCGGCACGTTCATCGAGATCGGCCCGCACGAGACCCTGCGCGGCGCGGTCGAGGAGATCGCGCTGACCCGTGGTGCGCAGGTGCACACGATCAACTCCCTGCGGCGCGAGGAGAGCGACGTCCGCTGTCTGCTGGGAGCCGCCGCGTCGCTGTACGTCAGGGGTCTGCCGCTGGCCTTCGACTCGCTCTTCGCCGACGACGCCGAGGTCGTGGAGACCCCGCTCGTGCAGTGGCAGAAGGACCGCTACTGGCTGGACGCCGCGCCGCTCCCCCAGGTGGGGTCCACGGCGGCCGCCGGGACCGCGGCCGTGACGGAGTCCGTGGCCGCGAGCGCGGCCACGACCGCCACCGCGCCCGTCGCCGGTTCCGTCGCCGGTTCCGTCGCCGTCTCCGTGCCGGACAGGCCGCTCGCGGAGGTGGTCCTCGACGAGCTCGCCGAGGCGCTGGGCGTGCCGTCGGGCCTGCTCGACGGGGGCGCCGGTCTGCGGGACTTCGGCCTCGACTCGATGCTCGCGATCCGCCTCGTGAACAGGCTCCAGTCGCTGTTCGGCCACCGGGTGTCGCCGGTGGTGTTCCTCGACGGCCGCTCCATCTCCGAGGTCGTCGCCCACGTCGTCGAGACCGTCGGTCCTCCCGGCACCACAGCGGGGCCCGCTCCCGCGCCGGCGGTCGAGGTGAGGCCGGCGCCGACGGCTCCCGAGGCCGGGCCGGCCCGGTCGTTCCTGGACGACCTGTCCGCGCTGGACGCCGAGGAGCTGGTCGAGGAACTGGCCGCGCGCGGGCTCCTGGAGCCCACCGGCGCACCGGCGTCGGAGCAGCTGCGCACCGACGGCCTCGGGTTCGAGGTGGCGGCGGCCTCGCACGGCCAGGCCTCCCTGTGGTTCATGCAGCAGGTCTCGCCGGACTCCGTGCCGTACAACTTCATGGTCGCGGCCCGGATCCGTACCGAGGTCGACGAGAAGGCGCTCGACGGCGCCGTGCGCGCCGTGATGGAGCGGCACCCCGCGCTGCGCACGCTCTTCGTCGAGGCCGGCGGCCGACCGCACCAGGTCGTCCTGGACGAGCCGGTGTACGAGTTCCTCGTCGTGGACAGCTCCGAACTGGACGACGAGGAGGCCCGCGAGGAGCTGGCCGAGTACGGGCACGAGCCGCTGGACCTGGACAACGGCCCCCTCGTGCGGGTGGTGCTGATGACACGCGGCCCGGCGGACCACTACCTGCTCGTACTCGTCCACCACATCGCCTCGGACGCGGCCTCGGCCGACGTGATGATCCGCGAACTCCAGGAGTTCTACGAGGGTGCCGACCCCGCCACCCGCGAACCGGTCGCCCCCTACACCGAGTTCGTGGAGTGGGAGCGGCAGTGGCTGGAAGGACCGGCGGCCGGCGCGGCGCTGGACTGGTGGTCGCGGAAGCTGGCCGACCCGCCCACCCACCTCGACCTGTCCGACCGGGAGCGGCCCCCGGGCGTCACCTACGAAGGACGTGACCTCACGCTCCGCTGGAGCGCGGAAGAGACGCGTCTGCTCCGGGAGTTCGCGGTACGCGAGGGCGTGTCGATCAGCACCGTCGTGCTGGCCGGCTTCTTCGCCACGCTCAACCGCGCGGCCGGGGTCGAGGACTCCGTACTGGCCACCGCCATCGCCCAACGCGCCGAGTCCGGCTGGGAATCCGCCATCGGCTACTACCTCAACACGGTACTGGTACGGGCGGAGCCTGCCGGCGACCGCACCTTCCGCGACCTGCTGGGCGAGGTCCACGCCTTCTCGCTCGGCCTGGTCGAGCACATGAACTACCCGCTCGACCTGCTGGCCTCCCAGCTGAAGCCGCCGCGGGCCGAGGGCCGCTCCCCGTGGTTCGACGTGGTCGTGAACTGGCTCTCGTCCGAGGCCTTCCCGCGGTCCGTGAAGCTCTTCCACGGCATCGGCGACACCATCGCGCCCGACGGCGCCCTCCCGCTCGAACCGCTCCAGGTGCGCAGGCACCTCGCCAAGTTCGACCTGGAGATCTCGATGGCCGACATCGACGGCGAGGTCGTCGGCCACATCCAGTACAAACCCAGCTATCTGGAGAAGGAAACCGTGACGGCACTGCTCGCGCTCTACCGCACCGTGCTCTTCGACTCGATCGCCCGACCCGACCTGGCGCTGCGGGACATCGCGCCGAGCGGGCTCCCCGAGGCCGAGGCCGAGGAGTCGGACCGGTGACCGAGACCCTGCACTCCGAGTTCGTCGAGCAAGCGGTCAAGAACCCGGGCGCGCCCGCGGTCTACTCCGACGCCGGCGTCCTGACCTACGGCGAGCTGAACGAGCGGTCCCGTCTGCTGGCCGAGCGGCTCGTGGCCGACGGCGCCGGACCCGGTGTCCCGGTCGGCGTGTGCGTCGAGCGCACGCCCGACCTGCTCGTCGCCGTCCTGGCCGTGCTGCGCGCCGGCTCCTGCTACGTACCGCTGGACCCGAACTACCCCGCCGAGCGGCTGGCCTTCATGGTCCGGGACAGCGGGACCCGGCTGCTGCTGACCACGCCCGCCTCCCGGGCCAACTGTCCGGCCGGACCGACCGTGGTCGTGCTCGGCGACACCGTGACGACCGAGCCCGGCGACCGGCCCGTGCCGGTCGTGCCCGAGGACACCGCGTACGTCATCTACACCTCGGGCTCCACCGGCCTCCCGAAGGGCGTGGCCATCCACCACGGCGGCTGCGTCGCCATGCTGTCCGAGATGGACCGGATCTTCGAGGGCCGCGACATGAGCGGCATCTCGGCGGCCAGCTCGGTCTGCTTCGACATGTCGGTGATGGAGATCTTCCCCGCGCTGTGCCGCGGCGGCGCCGTCGTGCTCGTGGAGAGCGCCGTGCACCTGCCGGACAGCCCGTACGCCGACCGGATCACCCACCTCAACGTCGTCCCGTCGGTGATGAACAGCCTGCTCGACGCCGGCGGCCTGCCGCCGAACGTGCGCACGGTCGTGTTCGGCGGCGAGCCCCTGCGGCGCAAGCTCGTGGACCGGGCGTACCGGGAGACCGGCGCCGACCGGGTCTACAACGCCTACGGTCCGACCGAGGCGACCGTCTTCACCTCGCACAAGTGGGTGCCGGAGGACGGGACCGACGAGCCCTCGATCGGCACGCCGTCGTCCCGTGCCCGCGCGTACGTCCTCGACGAGAACCTGAAGCCGCTGCCGGCCGGCGTGCCCGGCGAGCTGTACGTCGGCGGGGTCGGGCTCGCCCACGGCTACGTCAACCGGCCGCGCACCACGGCCGAGCGGTTCGTGCCGGACCCGTTCCTGGACGGCGAGCGCATGTACCGCACCGGTGACGTCGTCGCGCTCACCGAGGACGGCGAGCTCCGGTTCGGCGGCCGCTCGGACCACCAGGTCAAGCTGCGCGGCTTCCGCATCGAGCTGGAGGAGGTCGAGGCCCGGCTGACCGGCCGGCCCGGGGTCCGCGAGGCCGCCGCCGTCGTCCGGGGCAACAGGCTGATCGGTTACGTGGTGCCGGAGGCGGGCTCCCCGGAGGCCGACTCCCGGGACGGCGACGCCGTGTGGCTGGACGCCGAACGTCAGACGGCCCTCACCGGCGGGCTCGCCGCCGAGCTGCCCGACTACATGGTGCCGGGGACGATCGTGTTCCTGACCGCGCTCCCGCTGGCGCCCGGCGGAAAACTGGACCGCGGCGCGCTGCCCGAACCGCCGGCCGCCGACCCCGGCACACCCCTGAGGGCCGCGAGCACGCCGACCGAGGTGGCGCTGGCGGAGATCTGGGGCCAGCTGCTCGACCTCGAACCGGCGGGCATCGACGTCCAGGCCGCCTTCTACGACCTCGGCGGCGACTCGCTGCTGCTCGTCCGGCTGGCCAGGCTGATGACCCGGCGGTTCGACCGCCGCGTCCGCGTGCCCGACCTCTTCAGCTTCCGCGACATCGCCTCGCTGGCCCGCTGGCTCGACGCCGAGAGCGGCGCCACCCCCGAGATCGTCGAGTCGGCCCGCCGCCGCGCCGGCGCCCGCCGCGCCGCACTGCGCGGCCGCGCCGCCCCCTCCGACAGCTGACTCACCGTCATCTGTCGCCCACCGTCCACCACTTGCCGCTCGGCATTCGCCTCGAAGCAGGAGCTTCCCCATGACCGACAGCCCCGAGCAGGACTACGACCCGGGTGACGTGGCCGTCATCGGCATGTCCCTCCGGTCGCCCGGAGCCCGTACCAAGGAACAGTTCTGGGACAACCTCGTCCACGGCAGGGAGTCCGTGTCCTTCCTGGAGAAGGACGACATCCACGTCGACGAGACCCTGATCCACAGCCCGTTCTACGTCCGCGCCTGCGGCGTGCTCGACACGTACGACAAGTTCGACCCCTCGGTGTTCGGCATCAGCGACCGGATGGCGGCCGCGATGACCCCGGAGAACCGGCTGTTCCTGGAGAGCGCGTGGGAGACGCTCGAGGACGGCGGCTACGACCCGGACCGGGTCAGGGCCGAGATCGGCATGTACGGCGCCAACAACCCGCAGACCGCCGCGCTCTACAGCTCCCCGCCGGACCGGGTGTCGGTCGGCCCCGAGGCGATCGAGGCGAGTCTGGCGTGGTCGCCGGACACCATGACCTCCAACGCGCTCTACTACATGGGGCTGACCGGTGAGGCCGTGACCGTCGCCGCCGTCTGCGCCGGCTTCCACTACGCGGTGCACCTGGCCTGCCAGTCGCTGCTGCTCGGCCAGACCGACATGGCGATCGCGGGCGGTGCGATGGTCCGTCTGCCGCACCCCCGCGGCCACCTGTGGGAGGAGAACCGCATCCTCTCCAAGGACGGCCACTGCCGCCCCTTCGACGCCAACGGCACCGGCACGGCCCTGTCGAGCGGTGTCGTCACCGTCCTGCTCAAGCCGCTGGCGCAGGCCGTCGCCGACCGCGACCACATCTACGCCGTGGTCAAGGGCTCGGCCGTCAACAACAACGGTGTCAGCGCGATGGCCTACGGCCTGGCCCAGCCCGAGCGGCTCAGCGCGTGCATCGCGAGCGCCATGGAGGTCGGCGGCGTCGGCCCGGACACCGTGTCCATGTACGAGGCGAACGGTCTGGGCCTGCCGATGACCGACGAGCTCGAAGTGCACGCGGCGAGCATGGCGTTCGGCAAGCAGACCGGCACCACCTCGATCGGCGGGGTCAAGGGCAACGTCGGCCACGGCGGCGTGGTGTCCGGCGGCTTCGGCGCGATGAAGGCCGCGCTCGCCCTCTTCCACAGGAAGCTGCCGGCGACGATCAACCTGACCGAGGTCAACCAGGACCTCGACTTCCCCAGCACGCCGTTCGTGCCGCAGCTGGAGACCGCCGACTGGGAGTCGGAGTCCGGCATCCGCCGTGCGGGCATCACCTCGATCGGCGGCGGCGGCTACAACGCGCACCTCGTCCTGGAGGAGCCGCCGACGGTCGCCGAGCGCGCCCCCGAGGCCGCCGGCAGGCCGCGCCTGGCCACCCTGTCCGCCCTGGACGACGAGGCGCTCGACCGTCAGCGCGCACGGCTGCGGGAGTGGCTGATCGCCCGCCCCGAGCTGCGGCTCGACGACATCTGCTTCAGCCTCAATCTGGGCCGCAAGGTGATGGACCGCCGCTGGGCTGCCGTCGTCCGCAGCCGTGAGGAGCTGATCGACGCGCTGGCCGCCGGCTCCTCCGGGGGTCCGGCCGTCACGACCGCCTCGGCGCCGCGGGTGGACGCGGAGTCCTTCCGCAGCAACGACGACGGGATCGTGCTGTCCGGGCGGGACGCACAGGCGCTGCCCGAGCTGACCGCGCTGGCCGCGGCGTGGGTGACGGGCCGGCGGGTGGACTTCGGCTCCCTGCACCTCGGGGAGGCCAGCCGCCGCGTGCCCCTGCCCACGTACCCCTTCCGGCCGCGCCGCTTCTGGCGTACGGACTGGTGACCGTGAGGACGACGGCACCGTACGTCGGGACGGACACCGTGGACCTGGGCGACCCGGCCACCTTCGCGGAGCACGACCTCGGCGCGTTCTGGCGCGCCCTGCGGGACACCGCGCCGGTGTACTGGAACCCGCCGGCCGGCGGCCGCAAGGGCTTCTGGGTGCTCTCCCGCCACGAGGACATCATGGCCACCTACCGGGACGACGTGCACTTCACGTCCGAGCGCGGGAACGTGCTGGTCACGCTCCTGGGCGGCGGGGACGCCGGCGCCGGCCGGATGCTGGCCGTCACCGACGGGCCCCGGCACCACGAGCTGCGCAAGATCCTCCAACGGGTGCTCTCGCCGAGGGTGCTCGACGAGGTGGCGCGTACCGTGCGGGTCAACACCCGGCGGTGGATCCGCGAGGCGGTCGAGAGCGGCGGCTGCGACTTCGCCGAGGAGATCGCCGGGCGGATCCCGATGACGACGATCTCCAGTCTGCTCGGTGTGCCCGAGGAGGACCGGGAGTTCCTGCTCTCCCTCACCAAGGCCGCGCTGTCGACCGAGGACGAGGGCGTCGGCGAGGTCGACTCCGAGATGGCCCGCAACGAGATCCTCATGTACTTCATGGACATCGTCGAGGAGCGGCGCGAGTCGCCGGGCGACGACGTGATCAGCATGCTCGTCGCCAGTTCCATCGACGGTGTGCCGCTGTCCGACGAAGACGTCGTGCTCAACTGCTACAGCCTGATCATCGGTGGCGACGAGACCAGCCGGCTCACGATGATCGACTGCGTACGCACCCTGGCGGCGCAGCCGGAGCAGTGGCGGCGGCTCAAGCACGGTGAGGTCGCGGTCGACACCGCTGTGGACGAGGTGCTGCGCTGGGCCTCGCCCACGATGCACTTCGGGCGCAGTGTCGTCCGTGAGACCGAGCTGCACGGCGTACGGCTGCGGCCCGGCGAGATCGTCACGCTGTGGCACGCCTCGGGCAACCGCGACGAGCGGGTCTTCGACCGGCCCGGGACGTTCGACCTCGGCCGCACCCCCAACAAGCACCTGGCCTTCGGCTACGGCCCGCACTTCTGCGTCGGTTCGTACCTGGCCAAGGTGGAGATCGCCGAACTCCTCATGGCGTTACGGGACTTCACCACCGGATTCGAGCAGACGGCGGAGTCGCTGCCGATCCGGTCCAACTTCCTGACCGGGTTCTCCACACTGCCGGTGCGGTTCCTGCCCGATCACTCCGGACTGAAAGAGGTCGACTGATGAACGGTAGCCCCTTCGACGCCGGCGAGGGCGACTGGCTGGTCGTGGTGAACGCCGCCGGGCAGTGCGCACTGTGGCGGCCCCACCTGGACGTGCCGAAGGGCTGGCGGGTCGTCCACTCGGGCCCGGACCGCGAGAGCGCCCTCGACCATGTCGAGCGGCACTTCGCCATGGCGGTGGACGAGTGAACATCTTCATCTCGGGACGGGGGGCATTCGCGGTCCAGGTCGCGGACGCCCTGCTGGACGAGGGGCACAAGATCTCCGGCGTGTCCGCGCCCCGGCTGCGCAAGGGGCAGTCCGACGAGAGCAACGCGATGGCCTGGGACCGTCTGCGGGCCTGGGCGTTCCCCCGGGGCATCCCGTGGACGGACTCGGCCGAGCTGCGGGCGATGCACGTCCCGGACGGGGTGGACGTCATCGTCGCCGCGCACTCGCACGCCTTCCTCGGCCGCAGGACGCGGGCCCGGGCCACGATCGCCACCATCGGCTACCACCCCAGCCTGCTGCCGCTGCACCGCGGCCGGGACGCGATCCGGTGGACGGTCCGGGACGGCGACAAGGTGACGGGCGGGAGCGTGTACCACCTCACCGAGCGCACCGACGGCGGCCCGCTCGCCGCCCAGGAGCACGTGTTCGTGCCCCCGGGTGCGACCGCGCGGAGCCTGTGGCGGGAGCAACTGGCCCCGCTCGGCGTCCGGTTGCTCCTCAAGGTGGTCGCCGACCTCGCCGAGGGCCGGCGGATCGAGGTCCCCCAGGACGAGAAGCTGGCGACCTGGGAGCCCGCGATGGACTCGCCGCCGCTCTTCAAGCCCGAGCTGATCGCTCTGCCCGGAACCACGCCGGTCGACGGCAGCACGTGGGCGCTCCACTCGAACTAGGAGGGAACGACCCACATCGGGTTGGAGTAGAACCACAGGTCCTGCCACGGGTCGGCGTCGCCCCGTACGTCGACGGCGGGGCCGTGGGGATCGACAGCGGCACCGTGGAGCCCCGTGGCTCCACGGTTGCCGTCGGTCCCGCGCAGCCGTACGTACACGGGCCGGTCCACCCGGCCGAGGGGGTACGTCAGCCGTACCGTGCCGGCGGACCCGTCGACCTCGAAGGACCGGACCACTCGGGTGCCGGGCGCGCGGAAGCCGTCGGGATCGGCCGGGGCCCCGGTCACGTCTCCCTGGACGACGTCCACACGGGCCGGACGCGGTACGTTCCCCGTCCAGTTGGGGGCGGTCGCCGGGGTGACGTCGACGACGAGGTCGACGTGCTCGCCACGCCGCACGGTCAGTGTCCCGCCGAGGCCGGCCGTCCGGTCGCCCGCCCGCAGCCGCGCGTGGAGTCCGCTCAGCAGGCCGCCGTGGTCGACCCACACCCGGCCCGCCCGGAGGCCGTCCATGACCGCCTGGTACGAGAAGGCCGCCGCGCCGACGTGCGTACGGCTGTACTGGCCCGGCCAGTGATCGCCGGTCGTCCGGTTCGGCTCCGCGCCGTAGACGGGGTCGGCGTGCCTGCCGTCGGCGGCGAAGTCGCTGCCGGGTCCGCGGACCGAGGTGTCACCCATGACGTCGTGCGAGTCGGAGTTCACCGTGATCCACCACGGCCTGCCCTCGGCGAGCATGCTGTCCCACAGGCCTCCCACGGTCGCGGTCATCCAGTCGAAGCCGCCGAAGGTGCGGTAACTCTCCGGAGGATAGGGGGAGTAGGAGCCCGGGCCCGGGTTCGCTCCGTAGTGGCCGCGGTGCCTGCCGGGGCCGCGCGACGCCGGCAGTCCGGCGGCCTGATGGCCGGGTGCGCCTTCCATCCCCACGGCGATGTGCGGCTGGGCGTCGCGCCAGTTCCTGAGGTCCCGTGGCGCGTCGAGGCCGCGGCGGGAAGGGTGGTTGACGAGGAAGAGGGCGTCCTCGACGCGCCCGTCCTCCAACGCGTCCGCCAGGAAGCCGAGTCCGGAGAGCGCGAGCGCCTTGTGGGCGTCGGCGACGGCGGAGGTACCCGTCACCCCGCCGTCGTAGGCCGTCTCGAACTCCTTGAGGACGGTGACCTCTTCGCGCCCGGGATGGACGAAGACCGTGGCGTGTTCCGCGGCCGGGACGTTCCACTCCAGCCCCTGGAAGACCAGGGTGTCCGGGTACTCCTCGCGGGCCCGGACGATGTCCGGGTGCACCTTCTCCACACCGAGCTTGGCGTGGGTGGTACCGCCGTGGTCGGTGATGACGAGCCAGCGCAGACCGTGTGCCCGGCCCTGGCGCACCTGGTCGACGACCCGGTACTTCCCGTCGCCGCTGTACTGCGTGTGGACGTGGTGGTCACCGGCCAGCCACAGGTACCCGCTTGCGCGCCCCATTCCCTTTTCCCCCTCCAGGCACGGAGTCCCGAAGCATATCCGCCGTGGGGGGTCAGGGGCTGGTGGTGGAGACCGCGTAGACGCGGGGGAACGAGGGGTCCGTGAGGTCGACCGTGATGTCGGTGGTCGGGCGCGGTTCCTCGCGCTTGACCGTGGTTCCCGACCAGATCGTTCCCTCGCCGAAGGTCCAGCCGACGATCTCGGCGTCCCGGTCGCCGATGGTGATCTGCCCCGGGGTGAGCTGGGAACGGGAGATGCCGGCGTTGAAGAGGAAGAAGTCGAGGCCGTAGGCGTCCGTCGTGAACTGGACGTAGAGCCGGCTCGTCTTCCAGTTGCTGGTCTCGTAGTACGCGACGTCCCAGGCTCCCCAGGGGACCGGGACCTCGAAGACCCGGCGCTTCATCCAGGAGGGCGGGTTGGTCTGGAGGCCGACGGCCGAGGACTCGATCTCCTTGTCGCGGCCGCTGTCGCGGCTCTGGCCCGCGGAGACGACGAGGTAGCCGGCGGGGATGCCGACGAGCAGCACGATGATGACGGCCGTGATCCAGCGGCGCCGGATCATGTGGCGCCGGTCCTCCGGCAGCTTTCCCTCGGGCACGTGGGGCGGGTGGGACTGAAGGGACTGGTGGGGCAGGGTCATGAAGTGGGGTCCTCGGGAGTACGGGCGGTCTTGCCCGCGGTCCCGCTGCGCAGGGCCTGGGCGTAGCGCTCGTAACGCTCGTACCGCTCGACGCGGCGACGGTTGGCGCGGCGGAAGCGGCGGGCGACGAGCCGGGCGAGATCGGCGGCGCCGACCATGCCGGCCTCGGGGCCGAGCTGGGCGCGGGTGATGCGGGCCTCGGGGCGGTAGCCGCGTCCGGTGAGGTGGCGGCGGAAGGCGTCCCGGGCGGGGCCGATGAGGAGGTCGTCGGCCGCGGAGACACCGCCGCCGATGACGAAGCAGGAGGGGTCGAGGGCGGCGGCGAGGTTGGCGATGCCGACGCCGAGCCACTGGCCGATGTCCTGGAGCAGCTCGATGCTCATGGCGTCGCCCTCGCGGGCGAGCTCGGTGATGAGCGGTCCGGTGATGTCGGGGATGTTGCCCTTGACCCGCTCGATGATCCCGTACGCCACCGGGGAGTCGGCGGCGGCGAGCTCGCGGGCCTCGCGGACGAGGGCGTTGCCCGAGCTGTACTGCTCCCAGCAGCCGCGGTTGCCGCAGGGGCAGCGGTGGCCGCCGGGGACGACCTGCATGTGCCCGAACTCGCCGGCGACGCCGTACTTGCCCCGCTTGACCTGCCCGTCCTCCAGGATCGCGCCGCCGATGCCCGTACCGAGGGTGATCATGACGAGGTGGTCCTCGCCGCGTCCGGCGCCGAAGCGCCATTCGGCCCAGGCGGCGGTGTTGGCGTCGTTGTCGACCATGACGGGGACCGCGAGCCGGGACTGGAGGGAGTCCCGGAGGGGTTCGTTCCGCCAGGCGAGGTGCGGGGCGAAGAGGACCCTGGCCCGGTCGGCGTCGACCCAGCCGGCCGCGCCGATGCCGACGGCGTGCACGTCGTGCCGGTCGGCGAGGTCGAGGACGAGCTCGACGATGGTGTCCTCGACGACCTTGGGGCTCTTGGACTTGTCCGGGGTCTCGGTGCGGAGCTTCTCCAGGATGTTGCCGTCCGCGTCGACGACCCCGGCCATCACCTTCGTACCGCCGATGTCGATGCCGACGGTCGGCACGCGGGGCGCCGTCAGGTGGGAGCGCCGCTCCCGGGTCCCGACGGTCCTCAACACCGTGCCCCGGGCAGATCTGGGGGTCCCCCCTGCTCGGAGAGCCTGGGGGAGGGTGCGGTCGCGGTAGGTACTCATCGGTTCCGATTCTGCCAGGTGGGGTGTGTGGCGGCCGTTACGTCGCGGACGGGCGTTCCAGCTCGTGGCGGAGGTCCTCCAGCTCGGTGCCGCCGGCCATCTGGCGGGTCAACTCGTCGAGCGTGACGGAGCTCTTGGTGTGGCTGCCGGCCATCACGCCCCGCTTGAGGAGGACGAACCGGTCGCCGACGAGGTAGGCGTGGTGGGGGTTGTGGGTGATGAGGACCACGCCGAGGCCCTCGTCACGCGCGGCGGCCACGTACTTCAGGACGACCCCGGACTGTTTGACGCCGAGCGCGGCGGTCGGCTCGTCGAGGACGAGGACCTTGGCGCCGAAGTGGACGGCGCGGGCGATGGCCACGCACTGGCGCTCGCCGCCGGAGAGGGTGCCGATCGGCTGGTCGACGTCGCGCAGGTCGATGCCCATGCGGAGCAGTGCCTCGCGGGTGGTGGTGCGCATCAGGTCGACGTCGAGCCGCTTGAAGGGGCCCGAGCCCTTGGTGGGCTCGGAGCCGAGGAAGAAGTTCCGCCAGACGGGCATGAGGGGGACGACGGCGAGGTCCTGGTAGACGGTGGCGATGCCCCGGTCGAGTGCGTCGCGCGGGTTGGCGAGGGTGACCTCCTCGCCCTCGATGCGGAAGGAGCCGGCGTCGTGCCGGTGGAGCCCCGCGACGATCTTGATGAGGGTGGACTTGCCGGCGCCGTTGTCGCCGAGGACGCAGGTGATCTCGCCGGAGCGGACCTCCAGGGAGACCCCTTCGAGGGCGCGGATGTTGCCGTAGTACTTGCTGACGCCGTCGAGCTCGACGAGCGGAACGGCCTCGGTCTTCGTCGCCGTCGTCACTTGGTGGCCTCCACGCGCTTGCGGATCCAGGCGTTCAGCAGGGTCGCCAGGAGGAGCATCGCTCCCAGGAAGAACTTGAACCAGTCGGGGTTCCACTCGGCGTAGACGATGCCCTTGCTGGTCATGCCGAAGATGAGGGCGCCGACCGCCGAGCCGATGGCGGAGCCGTATCCGCCGGTGATCAGACAGCCGCCGATGACGGCCGCGATGATGTAGATCAGCTCGTTGCCGACTCCTTCGCCCGACTGGACGACGTCGAAGGAGAAGAGCAGGTGCTGGCCGGAGATCCAGGCGCAGAAGGCCACGCCCAGGTAAAGGCCGATCTTCGTCCGGTAGACCGGGACGCCGACCGCGCGGGCGGCGTCGGCGCCGCCGCCCACGGCGAAGATCCAGTTGCCGAAGCGGGTGCGGAGCAGGATCCAGGTGGCGAGGGCGACGAGGCCGAGCCACCACAGGATGGTGACCTTGAGCTCGACGCCGCCGACGGTCACCTGGGAGGCGAAGAGCTTCCGGGCGGAGGGGAAGCCCTCCATGTCGGCGATGGTCTTGGTGGAGACGGTGCCGCTGATGAGCTTGGTGAGGCCGAGGTTCAGGCCGGTCAGCATGAGGAAGGTGCCGAGCGTGATGATGAAGCTGGGCAGCTTGGTGCGGGTCAGCATGAAGCCGTTGAAGACGCCGATCGCGAGGGTGACGAGCAGCGAGACGCCGACGCCGACCCAGACGTTCGCCGTCATCTGGTAGCTGAACATCGAGGAGACCAGCGCCGAGCTGGTGACCAGCACGCCGGCGGAGAGGTCGAACTCGCCGCCGATCATCAGCAGGGCGACCGGGACGGCCATGATGCCGATGGTGGAGGCCGCGTAGAGCACGGTGCCGAGGCTCGCGGGGCGCAGGAAGCTGTCGGCCGCGATCGAGAAGAACACGAAGACGGCGATCGCGCCGACGACCGAGCCCAGCTCGGGCCGGGCGAGGAGCTTCTTCAGCGGGGTGGTGCGCAGGAGCCGTTCGTCGACGTGGTCGAGGCCGTCGGACGGTGGGGCGGTGGAGCTCATCGGGTACCCCGCTCCGCGTACTCCTTGAGCGCGCCCGCCTGGTCCTTGGTGATGATCTGGGGGCCGGTGAGGACCGGCTTGCCACCGCCGAGGACGTCGGCGTTGTAGCGGTAGAGCCAGAGCAGGTCGACGGCCTCGTACCCCTGGAGGTAGGGCTGCTGGTCGACGGCGAAGCCGAGCGTGCCGGCCTGGAGGGAGGTCGCGACCTTGGCGTTGAGGTCGAAGGTGTCGACCTCGGCCTTGCTCCCGGCGCTCTTCGCGGCCTGGACGGCGGTGTCCGCGAAGGGGGCGCCGAGGGTGACGACGGCGTCGACGGCCTTGTCGGACTGGAGCTTGGCCTCGATGGAGGCCTTGACGTCGGGCATGTTGGTGCCGTCGACGTAGAGGTTCACGAGCTCGCCGCCGAAGGTCTTCTTCGCTCCGGCGCAGCGCTGCTCGTGGCCGATGTTGCCCTGCTCGTGCAGGACGCAGAGGGCCTTCTTCTTGCCGCGCCGGTCCAGCTCGTCGCCGACGGCCTCGCCGGCGACGGTCTCGTCCTGGCCGATGTGGGTGAGGGCGCCGAAGGCCTTGGACTGCTCGGCGCCGGAGTTCACGGTGATCACCGGGATGCCGGCCTTGACGGCCTTCTCGACGGAGGCCTTCATCGCGTCGGGCTTGGCGAGGGTGACGATCAGTCCGTCGACGCCCTTGGCGACGTACGAGTCGATGAGCTGGGCCTGCTGCTGGGCCTCGTCGCTGTGCGCGTACAGGAAGTTGATGTTGTCCTTGACGGCGGCCTGCTTGGCGCCGTTCTGGACGATGTCCCAGAAGGTGTCCCCGTCACCGGAGTGGGTCACCATGGCGAAGGTCCAGCGGGGGGTGCCGACGGCCGCCCTGCCCTGTGCCGCCGCGGCCTTGCGCGCGTCCTCCGCCCGCTTCCCGCCGGTGCTGCTGCACCCCGCGAGGGCTCCTGTGAGCGCGAGCGCGAGCACGGCGCCGATGACGGCCCGCACCCCTCCTGTCCGAAGCCTGGTCACGAGGCCGTGCCCTCCTTTGTGTCCTTCTGCGTGCATTGCAGTATCGGTCATGCGGGTCGTGGCACTGGTCAGGGGGGCGCTCGGGGCCCGTCGGGCGGCGTGTGCTGTCAAGGGCGGACCATCAGCTGGAGCTCGAAGGAGTAGCGGGCGGCCCGGTAGAGATGGGAGCCGTGCTCGACGGCCCGGCCGGTGTCGTCGTAGGTGGTGCGTTCCATCGTGAGCAGCGGGGCACCCGCCCGCTCGTCGAGGAGCGCGGCCTCCTCCGCGGTCGCGGCGCGGGCGCCGATGGACTGACGGGCGCTGTGCAGGGTGAGCGCGGCCGAGCGGAGCATCCGGTAGAGGCCGGTGGTCTCAAGGCGTCCGGTGTCCGGTTCGTCCGGGCCGAGGAGCCCGGCGGGCAGGTGGTTGCGCAGGTACGCCATGGGCTCGCCGTACGCGGTGCGCAGCCGCTCCAGGTAGTGGACGTCGCTGCCCTCGGGTACGCCGAGGGCGGCCGCGACCGGTGCGGTGGCGGGTTCGAGGCGGTTGGCGAGGACCCGCGTGGCGGGGCGGCGGCCCGCGGCCTCCAGGTCGTCGTAGAGGCTGCTGAGCTCCAGCGGGCGCCGGACCCTGCTGTGCACGACCTGGGTGCCGACGCCCCGGCGGCGGACGAGGAGGCCCTTGTCGACGAGGGACTGGATGGCCTGGCGGACGGTGGGGCGGGAGAGGCCGAGGCGGGTGGCGAGCTCGATCTCGTTGCCGAGGAGGGTGCCCGGGGGCAGCGTCCCGTTCTCCACCGCGGCCTCCAGCTGCTGGGCCAGCTGGAAGTAGAGCGGGACCGGACTGGTGCGGTCCACGGAGAGCGGGGGCAGGGGGGAACCGGACTGCTTGGCCACGGGGGGAGCGTATCCGCGCACGCAGACGACCGGAAGCCGACGGCGGGCAGGGACGACATGACGTCGTGACGTCCGGTTGTCCTGACAATCCTTGACACCGGGGTCGTACCGCTCCACGGTGGGGCCATGCGCATCGGACTCATCGGTACGGGACGGATCGGGAGCTTCCACGCGGGGGTACTGGCCCGCCACCCGGAGGTCGATTCGCTGGTCGTGGCGGACGCGGACGCTACGCGGGCGGCCGGGGTCGCGGGGGCGCTCGGGGCACAGGCCGCGCCCGACGTGACGGCGCTGCTCGGGCACCCCCTGGACGCGGTGGTGATCGCCTCGGCGACGGCCGCGCACGCGGAGCTGATCGCCCGCGCCGCCGGGGCGGGTCTGCCGGTCTTCTGCGAGAAGCCGATCGCCCTGGACGTGCCCGGCACTCGGGCGGCGCTGCGGGCCGTGGCGGAGGCGGGCACCGAGCTCCAGCTCGGGTTCATGCGCCGCTTCGACACGGGGTACCGGGCGGCGCGGGAGGCGGTGCGGTCGGGGCGGCTCGGCCGGCTGCACACCGTACGGGCGGCGACGTCCGACCCGGAGCCGCCGCCCGCCACGTACCTGCCGCTCTCCGGCGGGCTCTTCCGGGACTGTCTGGTGCACGACTTCGACATCGTGCGGTGGGTGACCGGGCGGGAGGTCGTCGAGGTGTACGCGACGGGCTCGGACGCGGGTCCCGCGATGTTCCGGGAGGCGGGGGACGTGGACACGGCCGCCGCGCTCCTCACCCTGGACGACGGCACGCTGGTGACGGTGACGGGGACCCGGTGCAACGGCGCCGGGTACGACGTGCGGCTGGAGCTGGCCGGCGAGCGGGACCAGATCGCGGTGGGCCTGGACGACCGGACCCCGCTCACCTCGGTGGAGCCCCAGGGGCCGCCGGCGCCGGGGAAGCCCTGGCAGGGCTTCCTGGAGCGGTTCGCCCCCGCGTACGAGGCGGAGCTCGCCGCCTTCGTCCGGCTGGTGCGCGGCGAGGTGCCCAATCCGTGCGACGGCCCCGAGGCCCTGGCTGCGCTCCGGATCGCCGAGGCGTGCGAACTGTCCCGCCGGGAGCGGCGTCCGGTCCGGGTGGACGCGGCCGCTCCGTAACGCGGTCTCGCGGCCGCTCCGTAACACGGTCTCTCCGCTCACCACCGCACCGGCAGGTGGCGGACGCCGCGGATGAGGAGGCCGGGAACCCACTCCCAGGGGTCGGCCTCGGCGTCCAGTTCGAGCCGGGGGAAGCGGTCCAGGAGGGTGCGGAGGGCGATCCTGCCCTCCAGGCGGGCGAGCGGAGCGCCCAGGCAGTAGTGCATGCCGTGGCCGAAGGCGAGGTGGCCGCGGGTGTCGCGGCGGATGTCGAAGCGGTCGGGGTCGGGGAAGCGGGCCGGGTCGCGGTCGAGCGCGCCGATCGCCACGAGCACGCTCGCGCCCGCCGGGATCTCGGTGCCGCCGATGGTGACGGGCTCGCGGGTGAAGCGGAAGGTGCTGGTCTCCACCGGTCCGTCGTACCGCAGGGACTCCTCGATCGCCCCGTCGAGGAGCTCGGGGTCCGCGCGCAGGGCGGCGAGCTGCTCCGGGTGGGCCAGGAGGTTGCGGACGGTGTTGGAGATGAGGTTGACCGTGGTCTCGTGGCCGGCGATGAGCAACAGGTAGGCCATGGCACGGAGTTCGGGCCCGGAGAGCCGGTCGCCGTCCTCGGCGCGGGCGGCGATGAGACCGGAGAGCAGGTCGTCGGCGGGGCCCGCGGCGCGCTTGTCCTCGATGAGCGCGTCGAGGTAGCCGGCGAAGCCCTGCAGGGCGCCGAGGTAGCCGTCCTCGCCCGCGGGGGTGACGAGCTCGTTCGACCAGTCGCGGAAGGTGTCGCGGTCCTCGGCGGGGACCCCGAGGAGTTCGCAGATGACGGTGATCGGCAGGGGGAACGCGTAGGCGTCGACGAGGTCGGCGCGTCCGGCCGGTTCCATGGCGTCGGCGAGTTCCCCGGTGAGCCGCTCGATGCGGGGGCGCAGGGCCTCGACCCGGCGACCGGTGAAGACACCCGTGACCAGTCGGCGGAGCCGGGTGTGGTCGGGGGCGTCCGCCGCGAGGAGGTGGACGCCGATGACGTCCTCCTCCGGCGGCCGTACGCCGACGACGGAGGGGGACTTGGCGAGCCGCTGGTCGGCGAAGGCGGCGCGTCCCTCCTCGTGGCCGACGACCAGCCAGAACTGGTAGCCGTCGGGCATGCGGACCTCGTGGACCGGGCCGGACTCACGGAGCTTGGCGTAGTAGGGGTACGGGTTCGCGGTGAAGTCCGCGCCGTACTCCCCCAGTTCGATGACGGACATCTCCGCAGACTATCCGACCGGCCGACGACCGCTCCGGCTATTCCTCCTCGTCCAGGAGGCCCGCGTCGTGGACCAGGAGGGCGATCTGGACGCGGTTGTTGAGGCCGAGCTTGGCGAGGACGCGCGAGACATGGGTCTTGACCGTGGGGACGCTCATGTACAGCTCGGCGGCGATCTCCGCGTTGGAGCGGCCCTTGCCGACGGCGACGGCCACTTCCCTTTCCCGTACGGCCAGTTCGGCGAGGCGCGCGGTGATCGCGGCGCGCCGGGACTCCTCGCGCCGGTCCGGGCGGTCCTGCTCCCCCGCGACATGGGTCATCAACTGGCGGGTGACGGCCGGGGAGAGCACCGGGTCCCCGGCGGCGACCCGGCGGACGGCGGCCACGATCTCGGCGGGCGGGGTGTCCTTGAGGACGAAGCCGGCGGCGCCCGCCCGCAGGGCGCGCAGCACCTGCTCGTCGGCGTGGAAGGTGGTGAGGACGACGACCTCGGGGGCGCCGGGGAGTGCGCGGAGCCGTTCGGTGGCGGTGAGCCCGTCGACCTGGGGCATGCGGATGTCCATGAGGACGACGTCCGGGGCGAGCCGGTCGACGAGCTCGGGGACCTCGCGGCCGTCCGCGCCCTCGCCGACGATCTCCAGGTCCTCGGCACCGCCGAGCATGAAGGTGAGGCCCGCGCGGACCAGGGGGTCGTCGTCGACGATGATCAGCCGGATGGTCATGAGGGCCACGGTAGCCAGGCGTGCAGGGCGAACCCGCCGCCGGGGGCCGGTCCGTGCTCCAGTCGGCCCCCGGCGAGGGCGGCCCGCTCGGTGAGCCCGATGAGGCCCTGGCCGGAGCCGGGGACGTGCGGGACGGGTCCGGCGGGCGCGGGGTTGTGGACGGTGACGTCGAGGCCCTCGCCGGGCCGGCCGCTCACGGTGACGGTGACCTTGGTGCCGGGGGCGTGCTTGCGGCAGTTGGTCAGGCCCTCCTGGGCGATGCGGTAGGCGGTGCGGCCGGTGGAGGCGGGGACGGCGGGCGCGCCCTCGGCGGTGTCGACGTCGAGTTCCAGGACGATGTCCGCGCCGGCCTCGCGGGACTCGGCGACGAGCGCGTCGAGGGTGGCGAGGGTCGGCTGGGGCCGGTCGCCGTCGCCGTTCTCGCCGGGCGCCCGCAGGACCCCGATGATCTCGCGCAGGTCCTGGAGGGCCTCGTGGGCGCTGTCGCGGATGACGCCGGCGGCGCGGGCGATCTGCTCGGGCGGGGCGTCCGGCCGGAAGTCCAGGGCCCCCGCGTGCACGCTGAGGAGGGTCAGCCGGTGGGCGAGGACGTCGTGCATCTCGCGGGCGATGGCCTCGCGGGCGAGCCGCTGGGCCTGGGCGGCGCGCAGCTCGGCCTCGGCCTCGGCGCGGCGGGCGCGCTCGCGGAGGGCCTCGACGAGCTGGCGCCGGGAGCGGACGAGCATGCCCCAGGCGGTGACGAGGAGGATGAGGACGAAGCCGAGGACGACCGCGATCCCGGCGTTGAGGGTGGGGTCGGGGCGGACGAAGACCTGGACGGTGGAGGCGGCGACGGCGAGCGCGCCGATCCAGGCGACCTCGCGGAAGGGGCGGCGGACGGCGACGCTGAAGAGGCTCGCGAGGACGGCGCCGCCGGCGACCGGGGCGACGACGCTGAGCAGGGAGAGGCCGACGGCCAGTCCGACGGGCCAGCGGCGGCGCAGCCAGAGGGCGCAGCAGGCGGCGGCGCCGGCGATCTGGTCGAAGAGGATGACGGGCTCGCTGCTGTACTCCGCGCCGGCGTCGGCGGCGATGAGTCCGACGAGCGCCGCGAGGAGGAAGAGGGAGGTGTCGACGATCCAGTCACGGACGGTACGGCGGGGCCTTGCCGCGCCGCTCTCGCCCGGTGCGACCAGGTGGGAGGGGAACAGCCAGCGCTGTCGTTCCGTACGGGTCATATCGGCAATGTACGCAGCTGAGGGCCCCGCGCGGGTGAGGGTCGGCGCCGGACGCTACCTAAGTCGCGGAGGTCGATACTTCGGTCGCAGTGGCCGTGGACCGCAGTCGGACGCGGCCGGAGCCGTCACCCGATGATGATCAAGACATGAAGAGATTCCTTGAGGTCACCGGTTTCCTGCTCGTCGTGTTCGGCGTCTGCGGAGTGATCCGCGAGCTGACCGACGGCTGGTTCAAGCTGATGGGCCTGACCCGTTTCCTGACCGGGAACGTGTGGTTCATGGAGGGCAGGGAGGTGTTCGTGAACATCGTGATCGCAGCCCTCGGCCTGGTGCTCATGATCGTGTCGGACCGCGTACGGAAGTCCTGACCCTCGGGACGGCCCAGGGCCTGTCCGACGGATCATGGCCGGGGCCGCGGCCTGTCCGGCCCTGATCCGTCGGACAGGCCCTAGCGGGCGTCCTCGTCGGCCGTGCGGCGGCCCCAGCTGGTCCCCGCGAGGACGAGGACCGCGCCGAGGAGACCGAGGATCCCCGGGCGGTCGCCGGCAAGGGCGATGCCTGCGGCGGCGGCCCAGAGCGGCTCCGTGCCGAGGAGCAGGCTGACCCGGGACGGGGAGCTGCGGCGGACCGCCCACATCTGCACGAAGAAGGCGAAGAGCGTGCAGAAGACGGAGAGGAAGAGCAGCCCGACCCACTCGCGGGGGCCGAAGTCGAGGGCGGTCGCCCAGGGCGAGGCACCCGTCCCGGGGAAGGCCGCGATGACGGCGAAGACGGCGACGGCGGAGCCGAGCTGGACGGTGGTGAGGGAGAGCGAGTCGGCCGACCGGACCGCCTTGATCCGGGACATCGCCAGGACGTGGACGGTACGGGCGAGGGCGGCGAGCAGCATGAGGAGGTCGCCGAGGGAGGGTGCGGTGAAGCCGCCGCCCTGGGTGAGCAGGACGACGCCCGTGACGGAGAGCGCGGCGGCGGCGAGGAAGGCGCGGGGCGGCCGCACCCGGGTGACGGCGGCCTCGGCGAGCGGGGTGAAGATCATGGTGAGGCTGATGATCAGGCCCGCGTTGGTGGCGGAGGTGTGGACGACGCCGTACGTCTCCAGGAGGAAGATCCCGCTGAGGATCAGCCCGAGGGTGCCGGCGCCGCGCCACTGGGCCGCGGTGAGCGCGCGGAGCTTGCGCCGTCCGGCGACGACGAGGACGGGCAGCACCACCGCGAAGCGCAGCACGAGGACCGCGATGACGGTGTGGGTGGTGGTGATGCCCTTGGCCGCGAGGTAGCTGGCGCCCCAGACGACGGCGACGAGCAGGACGGGCAGGTCGATGAGCCAGGCGCGGCGCGGGGCGCCGAGGGACACGGGGGCAGCGAGGGAGGACATGACGGCCGTTTCTCCAACTGTCGGGACGAGGTGGAGACTTCGACGGCTCGCACGTGGAGCGATCACGGTACCGGGAGAGGCGTGTGGTGGCTACACCTTTCCGGGCCTCGCCGGTCAAGGGCTGCTGTCCTGACGGACGGGGAGGCGCGGCTACGCGCTCTCCAGGGCCTTGGCCACCAGGTCCAGCTCGCCGGGCATGACCGCGACCAGGACGACCCCGCCGGACGAGGCGTACTCCAGGATCCGGCATCCCGGATTGATGGACATCCCCTCGCGAGCGGAGGGCGGGCGCGTTCCCGTCCGGCGCAGATCGGTCGGCAGCGCGAGCTCCCGCGAGCCCCAGGAGGCCCGCCAGACCGGAGGACCCGCGTCGATCAGCAGGCGTCCGGCCCGCCAGCGGGAGCCGTGCACCGGCCACTTGAGCATGCAGGGAACCCCGGCCGTCTCCCCGGCGGCGAGGGCGGTCGACCGCTGCCGCCGCTTCCGGTCCATCAGCCACCCGACGAGGGCGGCGACTGCGGCGAGAAACAGTAGTTCGATCACGCTCGCATTCAAGCAGGCGGGGAACCCCGAAGGGGGCTCCACCCCACGCCGGGCTCCGAGGGACGCCGGACGGGCGCGCCGCGGGGCCGAGTCGGCGATCGGGGGCGGAGTCGGCGTCCGTTTCCCGCCAGCGTCCGGGCTCGCACCCGAGTTTCCTTGAAACCGCAACCACTTACCGCTTCTCACGGAGGTTTCGGATGTCCACGATGCACGGCACGGCGGTACTGGTGACGGGCGGCAGCCGCGGGATCGGCGCGGCCACGGCCGTCCGCCTGGCCCGGGAGGGCGCCGACGTGGCCTTCACCTATGTACGGGACGAGGCGGCGGCCGAGAAGGTCGTCGCGCGGATCGAGGCGGCCGGGCGCACGGCGCTGCCCCTGCGCGCCGACGCGGCCGACGCCGGTGACGCGGCGGGTGCGGTGGAGTGGGCGGCGGATGCCCTGGGCCGGCTCGACGTCCTCGTGAACAGTGTCGGCGTCGGGGTCCTCGGCCCGCTGGAGTCGCTGACCCTGGCGGACGTGGACCGGGTCCTCGCGGTCAACGTCCGGGCGGCCTTCCTCGCCTCGCAGGCGGCGGCCGGGCGCCTGCCGGAGGGCGGGCGGATCGTCACGATCGGCACCTGCATGACGAAGCGGGTCCCCGGGCCCGGCGCCACGCTGTACGCGACGAGCAAGGCGGCGCTGACCGGCCTGACGAAGGCGCTCGCCCGGGAGCTGGGAGGCCGTGGCATCACGGCCAACCTCGTCCACCCCGGCCCCGTCGACACCGACATGAACCCGGCGGACGGGCCTCACGCGGAGGGCCAGGCGGCGATGACGGCGCTCGGCCGCTTCGGCACGGCGGACGAGGTGGCGGCGATGGTCGCGTTCCTGGCGGGGCCGGAGGGGCGGTACGTGACGGGGGCCGAGTTCGCGGTGGACGGCGGGCACGCGGCGTAGGCCGGGCCGGTCCGGACCCCGCGGGAGGCACCTGCCTGTGGGGCCGGGCCGGGAGGACCCGTACGCGATGGTGGCGAGTGAGCCGAAGGGGCGCGTCGGGGGAACAGGGTCGAGCGCGCGGAGCCTCCTGAGGAACGAAGGAGGCGAGCACGGTCGGCCCTGTGAGCCCGGCTGTAGCGCCCCGGAGGCGAACCGAGCCCGAAAGAAGGGGGACGCGAGGACGCACCGGTGCTGTCGGGCCGGTGCGCCCTCGCGGGCCGGGCGGGGTGTCGTACCCGCCCAGTTCATGGAGGAGTCGGTGGCGTCAGCCGCCCAGCTCCTGGTGGCGGGCGGTCAGTCGGGCCGCGCCGGACTCCGTGAGGGAGCCGAAGAGGCGGAGGCGGGAGATGCCGCCGTCCGGGTAGATGTCGATCCGGATCCGGGAGCCGACCGCCGGCGTGTCGAGCACGAACCGGTGGTTGGTGTCGGGCTGGAGGCGGGTCCGGGACAGGATCTCGGTCCAGTCCTCGGAGCCCTCGGCCGCGACCGAGAGGGCGGCCCAGCCCGCGCTGTTGCCCTTGAGGTAGGCGGTGTCGATCTCGACGGCGCGGATCTCGGACTCGGCGACGAGCTGGTAGCGGATCCAGTCGTTGCCCTTGTCGCGGCGGCGGCGGGTCTCCCAGCCGTCGTCCATCTTGCGGGAGCGGCCCGGCTGGATGGTGTTGGTGGCCGGCGAGTAGAAGCGGTCCGAGGCGTCCTCGACCTGGCCGCCGTTCTCCAGGGCCGCGAGGTCGAAGGTGCCGAGGACGGCGAGCCAGCGCGGGTCGGGGGCGACCTCTCCGTACACGCGGAGACGGGCGATGCCGCCGTCGGGGTGCTGGTTGACGCGCAGGTGCGTGAAGCGCTGCTCGACGTCGACGGCGAAGCCGTTGGCGGCGTGGCCGCCGACGGCGGTGCGCGGGACGAGGGTCGTCCACTTCACGTCGTCGGCGAGGAGGTCCTCGGGCGAGGGCGAGCCGGCGACCGAGGTGGCCTCGACGGAGACGGCCTGCGGGTAGTTGCCGCGGAAGTGGGCGGTGTCGACGACGATGCCGCGGACGACGCCGGGGGCGCCGAGCCGTACGAGCGCCCAGTCGTGGTCGTCCTCGGTGGGGTGCGGCTGCTGGGCCGAGACGCCGCGGCGGCGGCGGGTCTCCCAGCCGTCCATGATCTTGCCCTTGTGGCCGAAGTGCTCGGGGTCGAACTCGGCGGGCTCGGGCTTGAGGAGGTTCTCGCGCTCGGCGAAGAACTCGTCGTTGGCCGCGACGACACCCGCGCCGAGTCGTCGGTCGGCGAGGTCCGCGTACTGGGTGAAGGGGAAGTCGGCGGTGCGGTAGTCGGCGTACGGGTCGCCGCCTCCGAAGGGGCTGGCGTCGCCGGTGAAGGAGGGTATGCCGGTGCTCACGGGTCAGTTGTTCCTTTCGAGGAGGCGGCCGGAGGGCTCGGCGAGGGTGCCGTGGTCGACGATGCGCTCTCCGCGCAGCCAGGTGGAGGCGACGACGCCGCTGAGGGTCTTGCCCGCGTAGGCGGTGATGCGGTTGCGGTGCTGGAGCTCGGCCGGGTCGACGGTGAAGGTCGCGTCGGGGTCGATGACCGCGAAGTCGGCGTCGCGGCCGGCCTCGATGGCGCCCTTCCGCGAGAGGCCCGCGAGCCGGGCGGGGGCCTCGGACATCCAGCGGACCACGTCCTCCAGGGAGTGGCCGCGGCGCTTGGCCTCGGTCCAGATCGCGGGGAGGCCGAGCTGGAGGGAGGAGATGCCGCCCCAGGCGGAGAGGAAGTCCGGGGTCTTCAGGTCGGCGGTGGACGGGGAGTGGTCGGAGACGATGCAGTCGATCGTGCCGTCCGCGAGCCCCTGCCACAGGGCGTCCTGGTTGGCGGCCTCACGGATGGGCGGGCAGCACTTGAACTCGGTGGCGCCGTCCGGGATCTCCTCGGCGGTGAGCGTGAGGAAGTGCGGACAGGACTCGACGGTGATCTTGATGCCCTCGGCCTTGGCGGCGGCGATGGCGGGCAGCGCGTCGGAGGACGAGAGGTGCAGGACGTGGACGCGGGCGCCCAGCCGGCGGGCC
The DNA here is from genome assembly GCF_008642375.1 of Streptomyces venezuelae. Lineage (NCBI taxonomy): Bacteria > Bacillati > Actinomycetota > Actinomycetes > Kitasatosporales > Streptomycetaceae > Streptomyces > Streptomyces venezuelae. Next base: position 1,788,824 of record NZ_CP029194.1, read on the forward strand.
TGGTTGACCAGGTTCTCGATCGCCGTGTTCTCCGCGTCCCGGGGACGGGAGGCGAGGAAGTCGGCGTACTCGCTGGAGGACTTCTGCGGCGCGGCCGCGAGGTGGTGCGGGTCCTCGGCGTGCACGATCATCAGACCGTCGAAGCCCGCGATCTCGGCGAGCGAGTTCGCCAGCTGCTCCTGGTCGAGCGAGGGGAACTCGTCCACGCCGGACGGCGACAGGAAGCACTTGAAGCCGTAGACCCCGGCGTCGTGCAGCGGGCGCAGGTCCTTGACGTTGTCGGGCAGGGCGCCGCCCCAGAAGCCGACGTCGATGTGCGCCTTCGTGCGGGCGACCTCCTGCTTCACCCGCAGGTTCTCGACGGTGGTCGTCGGCGGGATGGAGTTCAGGGGCATGTCGAGCAGCGTGGTGATGCCGCCGGCGGCCGCCGCGCGGGTGGCGGTCCAGAAGCCCTCCCACTCGGTCCGGCCCGGGTCGTTCACATGCACGTGGGTGTCGACGAGGCCGGGCAGGACGACGTCGTCGCCGACGTCCTCCAGGCGGGCACCGGCCGGTACCTCGGCGTCGTACGGCAGCACGGCCGCGATCGTCCCTCCGGAGACGGCGATCGACGCCGGACGCGTCCCCTCGGGGGTGATGACGCGAGTCGAGCGCAGGACCAGGTTGACGTCCACCCGTACCCCTTCTTCAAGTGCTCCGGCTTCGAGCACTTCGGCGAGAAATTCAACGAACTGTTGAAAAGGAGTCTTCACTTCCTGGCGACATGTCGTCAAGGGCACACTTCCAGCATCGGCCTTCAGCGAACCCGACTTAGAGGTTTCCACAAAGTGGAATGGAAATTCCGTACAGTAGAACGTAGCTCCGCACATGTGGGGCAGACCAGGATCCCTCCAGGCCCTCCCCGACACCGGACAAACACCCCCTGACCGGCCCGTACGCCGGTACCGGGACCAGGTGCCCCGGCCGGTGGCCCGGTAGGCTGCTGACTTGCCCGCCTGCCTCGAAAGGACCGTTGACGTGCCGACGTCCAGCGCCAGCACCACCGACGCCGCCAAGCCCGCCGCAGCGAGCGGTGGCGTCCAGTCCCTTGAGCGTGCCTTCGACCTCCTGGAGCGGATGGCCGACGCCGGGGGCGAGGTCGGGCTGAGCGAGCTCTCCGCCAGCAGCGGACTGCCGCTCCCCACCATCCACCGGCTGATGCGCACCCTCGTCGCCTGCGGCTACGTGCGCCAGCAGCCCAACCGGCGGTACGCGCTCGGCCCCCGCCTCATCCGGCTCGGCGAGTCCTCGTCCCGCCTCCTCGGCACCTGGGCCCGCCCCTACCTGGCGCGGCTCGTCGAGGAGACCGGCGAGACCGCCAACATGGCGCTGCTCGACGGCGACGAGATCGTGTACGTCGCCCAGGTGCCGTCCAAGCACTCGATGCGCATGTTCACCGAGGTCGGCCGGCGGGTCCTGCCGCACTCCACCGGCGTGGGCAAGGCGCTCCTCGCGCACACCCCGGCCGAGGAGGTGCGCGCGCTGCTCGCCCGTACCGGCATGCCGGCCGCCACCGAGAAGACCATCACCACGCCCGACGGCTTCCTCGACGCCCTCGAAGCGGTCCGCGCGACCGGGTACGCCGTCGACGACAACGAGCAGGAGATAGGAGTCCGCTGCCTCGCGGTGCCGGTCCCCGACTCCCCCACCGCCGCGGCGATCTCGATCTCGGGCCCGGCCGGCCGGGTCACCGAGGCGGCCACGGAGAAGATCGTCCCGATCCTCCAGCAGGTCGCCCGCGAACTGTCGGCGGCCCTCGCCAACACGACGGGCAACGGCGGCGCCTGACCCGGAGCCTTGCCGCACACGCGAAGGCGCCCGGAACCCTCGAGGTTCCGGGCGCCTTCGCGTCTTCCGTGCCTCAGGCCCGCACCGCCTCCGTCAGCCGCCCGTCCTGGACCGACACCGTGCGGTCCGTGCGGGCCAGATGGGTCCGGTCGTGGGTCACCAGCACCGTCGCCGTGCCCCGCTCGGCCGTCAGACCGGCGAGCAGGTCCATGACCGCCGCGCCCCGCTCGTGGTCCAGTGCGCTCGTCGGCTCGTCGACCAGGAGCACGGACGGCTCGTTCATCAGGGCCCGCGCGATGTTCACGCGCTGCCGCTGGCCGCCCGACAGCTGGTGCGGGCGGCGGTGCGCCTGGTCCGCGAGGCCCACCGCGTCGAGCAGGTCCATCGCCCGGCCCCGTACCGACTTCGGCGCGCGCCCCGACAGGTGCGCCATCACCTGGAGCTGCTCCGCCGCGCTCAGCGAGGGCAGCAGGTTGGGCTGCTGGAAGACGATCCCGATGTGCTCGCGCCGCAGCTCGGCGCGGGCGGCCGGGCTGAGCCGCCCCGTGTCCGTACCGGCGACCACGACCTGCCCCCGGTCCGGGGTCACCAGGGTCGCGGCCACGGCGAGCAGGCTGGACTTGCCGGACCCCGAAGGGCCGACGACGGCAGTGAGGGTGCCCGCGGGGACGGTCAGCGAGACGGAGTCGAGGGCGGTGAGCCGGCCGTCTCCGTCGGGGTAGGTCAGGGTGACGGCGTCGAGGACGAGGCTCATCGGGCGCTCCCGAGGGCGGTGAGGGGGTCGACGGCGGTGATCCGCCGGATGGACAGGGCGGCGCCGAGGACCCCGAGCACGACGATCACGGCGGCGGGCCCGAGCACGGTGAGCGGCTCCAGGACGAAGGGCACGTTCCCGCCGCTGACCAGGGCGCCGATGCCGACCGCGAGCGCGGTGCCGAGCAGAGTGCCCGCGGTGAGCATGAGGACGGCCTGCCCGAGGGCGTCCTTGAGGAGGTACGGCGTGGAGGCACCGAGCGCCTTGAGGACGGCGACGTCGCCGCTGCGCTGGATCGTCCAGACGGTGAAGAAGGCCCCTATGACGAGCGCGGAGATCGCGAAGAGGAAGCCCCGCATGAGCTGGAGCGAGCCGTTCTCGGCCTGGTAGGACCCTATGGCGGTGAGCGCCCCTTCGACGGTCCGCGCCTCGGTCTTCGCGGCCTCGTCGCCGGCGGCCCAGTCGACCCCGTCGCCGCTGAGCGCGATCACGGTGGCCTGCGCCTCGGGGGTGGTGCCGCTGTGCCCGAGCTGCTGCCAGTCGTCGAGGGAGGTCCACACCACCGGCGTGTGGCTGTACGAGGCGTCGCCGGAGACGGCCGTGACGGTGGCCTCCAGGGGGCCGAGGCGCAGCGCGTCGCCGACGCCCACGCCGAGCTCCTCCGCCGCGGACTCCGACAGGACCGCCTTCCCGGCGCCGACAGCACCGGGGGCGAGCCCGGACCCCGGCTCCGTACCGAAGGCGGAGACGGCGGCCGTCCGGTCCCCGGCGGCGGCGTTGAGGGTGCGGATGCCGAGCGGCGCGGCCTCCGTCACGCCGGGCCGCTCGGCCCAGCCGTTCCACTGGTCCTCCGTCACCGTCGAGTTGGTGAAGGAGACCGACTGCCCGGACGGCGGCGCCGCGAAGGCCAGCCGGTCGGCGGGCAGTCCGGTGATCGCGGAGATGTTCTCTCGCGCGAGCCCGGCGGTCAGCCCGGACAGCAGCCCCACGAGCAGGGTGATCAGGACGATCACGGTGCCCATGAGGGCGAACCGCCCCTTGGCGAATCTCAGGTCTCTCCATGCCACGAACATGCTGACCAGAGTGGTCCGAGGAGGGCCGTCCGGGCATCGCGCCACGGATGGCTCCACAATCAAACTTTCGGTTGAGTCCGGATTGTCCGTTCCCCGCGCTCCCGCTGTCTACGCTGGTGGGGACATGGATCCGTACTCCTCCCTCCACCCCGCCCGGCACTCCTCCCTCCACCCCGCCCGGCACTCCTCCCTCCACCCCGCCCGGCGTTCTCTCACCCCCGTCCTGCGCGCGCTGCGCCTCTGCCTGCACCTGCTGATGGCGGGCCTGCTCGTCCTCGCGGCGGTGCGGAGCGGAACCGCCGCCGGGACGGTGATGGCGGCGGTCGTGGGCGCGGTCTACGCGGCGGGCTCGCTGCTGCCGTCCGTGGCCGGCTCCCAGCGGGCCGCGGCCGTCTGGCTGGGCGTCCTGTGCGCGTCCTGGCTGGGGCTGCTCTGGCTGACGCCCGACGCGCTGTGGGTGGCGTTCCCGCTGTACTTCCTCCAGCTCCACCTGCTGCCCCCGCGCTGGTCGCTGCCGGCCGTCGCCCTGACGGCGGGCGCGGCGATCCTCTCGTACGTGGGCCACGGCGCCGCCCTGAATCCGGGCGTCTTCATCGGGCCGCTGCTCGGCGGCGCGGTCGCGGTGGCGACCGTCCTCGGCTACCAGGCCCTGTACCGGGAGAGCGAGCGGCGACGCCGGCTCATCGAGGAGCTGATCGAGACCCGGGCGGAGCTGGCGGCGGCGGAGCGGCACGCGGGGACGCTCGCCGAGCGCGAGCGGCTCGCGCGGGAGATCCACGACACGCTCGCGCAGGGCCTGTCCTCGATCCAGCTGCTGCTGCGCGCCGCCGAGCGGGCGCTGCCGCCGGGCTCCCCGGCCGCCGGTCACATCGACCGGGCGCGGCAGGCGGCGCAGGACAACCTGGCGGAGGCGCGGCGCTTTGTCCGCGCGCTGTCGCCGCCGGACCTGGAGCACGGCTCGCTGGCGGCGGCGCTGGAGCGGCTGTGCGAGCCGGTGGCCGGTTCCGGTGGGTACGGCTCCGACGAGCCCGGGGCGGCCGGGCCCCGGGTGCGTTTCTCGGTGAGCGGGACGCCGGCCGAGCTGCCGACGCCGTACGAGGTGGCGCTGCTGCGGATCGCGCAGTCGGCGCTCGCGAACACGGTGCGGCACGCCTCGGCCTCGCGGGCGGAGATCACCCTCTCGTTCATGGACGCCTCGGTGACCCTGGACGTGGTCGACGACGGCAAGGGCTTCGACCCGGGCTCCGTACGGCAGTCCTCGGAGGGCGGCTTCGGGCTTCCGGCGATGCGCTCGCGGGCCGAGTCGCTGGGCGGCACCTTCACCGTCGAATCGGCACCCGGCCAGGGCACGGCGGTGGCCGTCTCCCTCCCCCTTCCCGCAGGAGTCTCCGCATGACGACCATCAGGCTTCTCCTCGCCGACGACCACCCGGTGGTACGGGCGGGTCTGCGCGCGGTCCTGGACACGGAGCCGGACTTCACGGTGGTCGGCGAGGCCGCGACGGCCGAGCGGGCGGTGGAGCTGGCCGCCGCGGGGGGCGTGGACGTGGTCCTGATGGACCTGCAGTTCGGCGCCGGGATGCACGGCTCGGAGGCGACGGCGGCGATCACGGCCGCGCCCGGCGGGCCGAAGGTGCTGGTCCTGACGACGTACGACACGGACGCGGACATCCTGGCGGCCGTGGAGGCGGGCGCCTCCGGCTACCTCCTGAAGGACGCGCCGCCGGAGGAGCTGGCGGCGGCGGTACGGACGGCGGCGGCCGGCCAGTCGGCGCTCGCCCCGGCGGTGGCCCACCGGCTGATGGACCGGATGCGGACCCCGGCGGAGGCGCTGACGAAGCGGGAGCTCGAGGTGCTCCAGCTGGTGGGCGAGGGCCTGTCTAACCAGCAGATCAGCAAGGCGCTGTTCCTGAGCCAGGCCACGGTGAAGTCGCACCTGGTCCACATCTTCGCGAAGCTGGGCGTGGACTCGCGGACGGCCGCGGTGGCGGCGGCGACGGCCCGGCGGCTGATCAGGCGGTGAGCCCGCCCTGCCGGCCCGCGGCCGACGAGTCGGCGCGGGCGCCCATCAGGTCCTGGAAGGACTGCATGCACGGCAGGCAGTGCCGGTCCGTCCGCACCCCGTCGGCGTCGCGGTCGACGCTCTGACCGCAGAGGCTGTTGCCCGCCTCCTTGGCGATCACGTGCCAGACCAGAAGGCCGCTGGAGTCGTCGGGCGCGATGTGCATCTCGTACATGGCAGTTTCCGTTCTCCGGGTGCGGTGTCCGGGTTCCACCCAACTCGTGCCCGGCGGCCCCGGCACGGCGGCCCGGCCGTTCGGGTGAACCGTCACGGGCCGGCAGGACCGGTCTTCGGCGTGGGGCCGGGCTCCGGAGAGCCGGGCTCCGGCGGGTGGGGGCCGGGCTCCGGCCGGTCCCGGTCGCGCTCCGGCCGGTCCGGGTCGCGCTCCGGCCGGTCCCGGTCGCGCTCCGGCCGGTCCGGGTCGCGCTCCGGCGGGTTGGGACCCGCGGCGCCCCGTTCGCGGCTCGCGCGTCCGGCCCCGCCGGCGCCCGGCAGTCCACGCGTCACCAGGAAGCTCGCCAGGGTGATGCCCCCGGTCGCGAGGACGGCCGCCTTGAGGCCGGCGAGCTGGGCCGAGGCGTAGGAGTCGGTGACGGCGTCCACCTCCTGCGGCGGAAGCCCCGCGCTCTCCGCCGCCGCGCGGACCTGCTCGGTGGGGACGAAGCTGATCCCGGCCTCCAGCGCGACGCTCGTCTGCGCGCGCGCCTCGTCAGAGAGTCTCGCGTCGTCCTCCACCTGGGTGGTGAAGGCCTGGGCCAGGGCTCCGATCAGCAGGGATCCGATGAGGGCCGTGCCGAGCGCGGAGCCCAGGTTCTGCGCGGTGAACTGCAGGCCGCCGACCTCGCTGCGCTCCTCCTCCCCCACGCTGGACTGCACGACGTTGCCGAGCTGCGAGGCGAGCAGCCCCATGCCCAGGCCGAGGAGCGCCATGGCCCAGAAGAACTGGGCGTCGTCGATGACGGGGTCGATGGTGGCGAGGAGCCAGGCGATGGCGGCGAGGAGCAGCACCAGGGCCAGCCGGACGATCCGCCGCGGGCCAAGCCTGCGGCCGAGCTTCGCCGCGCCCAGAGAGGCCGCGAGCATGGTGACGGAGACCGGCAGGAGCCGCAGTCCCGTCTCGAAGGCGTCGAGTCCCTGCACCACCTGGAGGTAGAGCGGGATGGTGAAGAACAGCCCGAGCAGGATGAGGTTCTGGCTGAGCAGGGTCATCAGCCCCGCGCTCAGGGTGGGTCTGCGGAAGAGGGCCAGGTGGACCAGGGGGTCGGCGCCGCGGGCCTCCCGGCGCTCCTCCCACGCCCGGAAGAGGAAGAGGACCACCGCTCCGGCCCCGATCACGAACAGCGTGGGGGCGAAGCCGAAGACCGTGAAGGGCGGGTTGCGCGGCTCGACCCATCCCCAGGTGCTGCTCTGCAGCACGCCGAGCACGCCGAGGCCCAGACCGGCCGCCGACAGCACGGCGCCGACGCCGTCGAGCCCGGGACGCCGGCTCACCGGGGCCGGTTCCGGGATCGCCCGCCGCAGGAGCAGGACGGCCAGCACCACCACGACCTCGCCCGCGAAGACCAGGCGCCAGGTGAGGTACGTCGTCACCCAGCCGCCGAGCAGCGGACCGACCGCGATGCCCGCGCCGGCCAGGCCGCCGATGACGCCGTACGCGACGGAGCGGTCGCGGCCCCGGTAGGACTCGGCGACGAGGGCCGCCATGGAGGGGAGCACCAGGGCGGCGCCGAGCCCCTCGATGATCGACCAGCCCAGGGTGAGGACCCACAGGGTGGGCGCGACGGCGGTCAGGGCCGATCCGAGGCCGTAGACCGCCATGCCGATCAGGAAGACGCGGCGACGGCCCAGGATGTCCCCGAACCTGCCTCCGATGATCATGAAGGCGGCCATGACCAGGGCGTACAGGGTGATGACGGCCTGGATCGCCGTCACCTCGGTGTCGAAGTCCTCGACCAGCTGGCTGATGGAGACGTTCATGACGGAGGTGTCCAGCACCATCAGGAACTGGGCCGTCCCCAGCACGATCAGAGCACGCCAACGTCCCATGGTCGCCACCTCGCCGGACTCGGCCGCCGGTGCCACCGACGGCGGGAGGGGTGAGCTCTCCCTCCGCCATCACATCCGAAAGGGCGCGCCCCAGCCACCGGAAGGGCCAGCGGCCCCGGCCGCCCTGGCGGCGGGGGCCTACTGCGCGGCCGGCGGGGGTCCGAAGAGCTCGACGGCACGGCGGACGCCCGCGAGGCCCTCGGCGAGCGCGCTGACGGAACCGACGGAGCCCGCGACGATCAGCAGCGAGCGGCGCAGCCGCCGCACCTCGGGGTCGCCGCTGAGCGCCATGGCGTCCAGTGCGGCCAGCTCGTCCTCGGCGATCCCCCGGTCGGCGAACTCGACCCGGTGTGCGGCCAGTTCGCGTCGGAGCCGGGACACGGCGAACCGCAGTTCGGTCACCCTGGGGTCCACACCCTCGCCGGTCACTCGCCTCTGCCCCACGCTTCGCAACATGGTTCTCCCCCTCGCACGACACTGTGCGCAGAACTCCACTCCGAACACTCCGGACTCTCCGAGCATCCCGAGCCGACCCCCCGGTACGGCGGCCGGGCGCCGTGAGTCGCGGGCCAGTTAACTCCTTCGCCACCCCGGCGCGCCACCCTTGGTGAACGGAATTCAGGCGACCGTGTGATTCCGCCCCATGAGGTATGCAGTCCCCATGACAGCTGCAGAAGATCGAAGCCCCGTCGTCGCCGGACTGCTCCTCGCCGCCGGGGGCGGGAGGCGCCTGGGAGGGCGGCCCAAGGCCTTGCTCACGCACCGGGGGCGGCCGCTGGTCGAGCACGCCGTGGGGGTGCTGCGCGGGGCCGGGTGCGAGGTGGTGCACGTGGTGCTCGGGGCGTCGGCCGGCGCCGTACGGGAGCGGGCGGAGCTGCCCGGGTGCGTGCTGGTGGACAACCCGGAGTGGGCGGAGGGGATGGGGTCCTCGCTGCGGGCCGGGCTCGCCTCGCTGGCGGCCGACGCGCGCGGGGTGGACGCGGCGCTCGTCCTGCTGGTCGACCAGCCGGGGATCGGGGTGGAGGCGGTGGCCCGGGTCCGGTCCGCGTACCGCTCGCGGGATTCGCTGGCGGCCGCCTCGTACGACGGGCAGCGGGGCCATCCCGTGCTGTTCGGCGCCGGGCACTGGGCGGGCATCGAGAAGACGGCGGTGGGCGACCGGGGCGCGCGGGACTATCTGGCGGCGCACCGGGATGCGATCACCCCGGTGGACTGTTCGGATGTGGCCGAGCCCTATGACATCGACACGGAGGCGGATCTGGCCCACCTGGAGTGAGCGGTGGGACACGGGTGTGGCACGCAGCGCCACGTTGTGTCGATCCAGAGAATCTCGACATCAACAAACCATTGAACTTCCACCATGAGGAAACTAGTATCCACTGTTCAGAAGCGCCTGCCAGTTCGGAGGCGCTCGCGGCCGTATCTCGGCGCCTGCGGCACTGCGTGCCGTCCCGCGACGCCCGGCGGCCGCCTGGCACCGCCCGTGAAGTTCGCTGAAGGAAGTGACAGTTCATGTCCGCACCAGCGCCGTCCCCCCTGGCCGTCGTCGATGCCGAGCCCCTGCCGCGTCAGGAGGAAGTGCTCACCGAGGCCGCCCTGGCCTTCGTCGCCGAACTGCACCGGCGGTTCACTCCGCGCCGGGACGAGCTCCTCGCCCGCCGGGCGGAGCGTCGCGCCGAGATCGCCCGTACGTCCACCCTGGACTTCCTCCCGGAGACCGCCGCGATCCGCGCCGACGACTCCTGGAAGGTCGCACCGGCCCCGGCGGCCCTGAACGACCGCCGTGTCGAGATCACCGGCCCGACCGACCGCAAGATGACGATCAACGCGCTCAACTCCGGCGCCCGCGTCTGGCTCGCCGACTTCGAGGACGCCTCCGCGCCGACCTGGGAGAACGTGGTCCTCGGCCAGGTGAACCTGATCGACGCGTACACCCGGAACATCGACTTCACGGACCCGAGGTCGGGCAAGACGTACGCCCTCAAGCCCGCCGGCGAGCTGGCCACGGTCGTCATGCGGCCGCGCGGCTGGCACCTGGAGGAGCGTCACCTCACCTTCGACGGACGCCCGGTGCCCGGCGCGCTCGTCGACTTCGGCCTGTACTTCTTCCACAACGCCCAGCGTCTGATCGACCTCGGCAAGGGCCCGTACTTCTACCTCCCGAAGACGGAGTCGCACCTGGAGGCCCGCCTCTGGAACGACATCTTCGTCTTCGCCCAGGACTACGTCGGCATCCCGCAGGGCACCGTCCGCGCCACGGTCCTCATCGAGACCATCACGGCCGCGTACGAGATGGAGGAGATCCTCTACGAGCTCCGCGACCACGCCGCCGGCCTGAACGCGGGCCGCTGGGACTACCTCTTCTCCATCGTCAAGAACTTCCGTGACGGCGGCGCCAAGTTCGTCCTGCCGGACCGCAACGCGGTCACGATGACGGCCCCGTTCATGCGCGCGTACACCGAACTCCTCGTCCGCACCTGCCACAAGCGCGGCGCGCACGCGATCGGCGGCATGGCGGCCTTCATCCCGTCCCGCAAGGACGCCGAGGTCAACAAGGTCGCCTTCGAGAAGGTCAAGGCCGACAAGGACCGCGAGGCCGGCGACGGCTTCGACGGCTCCTGGGTCGCGCACCCCGACCTGGTCCCGATCGCGATGGCCTCCTTCGACGCCGTCCTCGGCGAGAAGCCGAACCAGAAGGACCGCCTCCGCGAGGACGTCTCCGTGGCGCCCGGCGAGCTGATCGCGATCGACTCGCTCGACGCGAAGCCCACGTACGAGGGCCTGGTCAGCGCCGTGCAGGTCGGCATCCGCTACATCGAGGCGTGGCTGCGCGGCCTCGGCGCCGTCGCCATCTTCAACCTCATGGAGGACGCCGCCACGGCCGAGATCTCGCGCTCGCAGATCTGGCAGTGGATCAACGCCGGTGTCGTCTTCGAGAACGGGAAGACGGCGACCCCCGAGCTGGCCCGCGAGGTCGCCACCGAGGTGCTCGCCGCGATCCGCGCGGAGATCGGCGAGGAGGCCTTCGCGGCCGGCAAGTGGCAGCAGGCGCACGACCTGCTCCTGCACGTCTCCCTCGACGCGGACTACGCGGACTTCCTGACGCTCCCCGCCTACGAGCAGCTGGTCGGCTGACCCGTAGGAGAACCGGCTGGTCCGGCTGCCCGCACAGCTGCCGAACAGCTCCCCGCACGACGTACCGAACAGGGCTCGGCCCCCGGTGTCCGCACGGACTCCGGAGGCCGGGCCCTGTCCCGTTCCCTGGCTCCTCACAGGCGACGTGACGCAACCGAGATATGCAGCTACCTAGCGGTAACAAGCCAGGGCGTGCGAGATTCCGCCATGCCACCGGCCGGCGGCTGTCCCCCACGTCACTGCGTACCGCATACCGCAGGAGCACAGCCATGCCTTCGACCCCCCACCGTGCGCTGCGCGGATTCCTGGCTCTGTGTACCGCCGCCGGGCTCGCCTCCGTCGCCGTTCCGTCCGCCCACGCCTCCCCCGGCACCGGCCCGACCGCCGTCGTCGCCATGGGCGACAGCTACATCTCCGGCGAGGCCGGGCGCTGGCTGGGCAACAGCCTGACCAACTCCGGCAGCCGCACCGGCACCGACCGGGCCTGGACGGGCAGCGGCTACGACCCCTCCCGGGTCTACGGAGCCACCGCGGGCGGCTGCCACCGCTCGGACGTCTCCGAGGTGAAGAGCGCCGGACCGATCGCCTCCTCCCTGATCAACCTCGCCTGCTCGGGGGCGACCACGAAGAACGTCGTCCGGGCCTCCCAGGGCGGCCAGGCCTACAAGGGCGAGGCCCCGCAGGCCGACCAGCTGGCGGCCGTGGCCGCCTCGCACGACGTCGAGCTCATCGCCCTCTCCATCGGCGGCAACGACCTCGGCTTCGCCGACATCATCGCCGCCTGCGCGAAGGACTACATCGTCTGGTACTCGTACTGCCACGACGACCAGCAGGACGAGGTCGACGCGAGGATCGACGGCGTGATGGCGGACGTCGGCCGCTCGGTCGACGAGATCCGGGCCGTGATGACGGGCGCGGGCTACTCCTCGTCGGACTACCGGATCGTCCTCCAGTCGTACCCCTCCCCCATCCCGCGCGCCAGCGAGAACCGCTACTCGGAGAGCGGCTGGACCCGCACCAACACCGGCGGCTGCCCCTTCTGGAACGCGGACGCCGACTGGGCGCGGGACTCCCTCGTGCCGCAGCTCGCGAACCGGCTGAAGGGCGTCGCGGCGGCCAAGGGCGTGCAGTTCATGGACCTGCGGGACGCCCTCCAGGGGCGCGAGGTCTGCGCGAAGGCGAGCAAGCAGGTCACGTCGACCGTGCCGGCGTCCGCGACGACGAGCGAGTGGGCGCGCTGGATCGACAGCCAGAGCACGCAGGGCCTGGTCCAGGAGTCGATGCACCCGAACGCCTACGGCCAGCAGGCCCTGGGCCGCTGCCTCGCCCTCGTCCACGCCCGGCCCACCGGGAACCACAGCTGCAGGAACACCGCGGGGTCGGGAGCCTCGGGCATGTACCTCACGGCGGGGTGAGGCCCCGCTTCACGGCAGGGTGAGGGCCCTCCTCACGGCGCGGTGACGCCGACGATGCCGAGGGGGCCGAGGACCCGGGCCGTCTCGTGGCGGTCCGCCTCGGTCATCGCCTTGACCAGGGCGGCCGAGCCCCCCGGCCAGGCCGCCGCCGCCGCGTCGAAGGCGGCCCGGCGGGACTCCAGGGGCCCCTGCTTGCCGGGCAGTCCGTCGAGGACGTGCAGCGCCCGCGCCGAGGTGGGGACCTGGATGTGGTCGGCCCGCTCGCCCCTGGCACGCAGGATCTCGTACGCGTACTCGCCGACCACGGGGTCGCGCAGGGCGCCGCGGAGGGCCTCGGCCGGGGCGGAGGCCGTGTCGATGACGGCGAGGAGGCCCCGGGCGGCGGCCGCGTCGGCGGTGCCCGCGTGGGCGGTGCCGAGGGCGGCGAGCAGCTGGGACCAGGCCTCGGCGGTGTTCACGCGCACGTGGAGCCAGTCGGCGAGGACGCGCGCGGCGGACGGCACGGGCCAGCCGGTGGCGGCGGCGACCAGGGCCGAAGCGGACCAGGCGGCCGTCTCGGCGGCGGCGGGAGCGGCGATGCCGCGCACGCCGAGGAGGTAGCGCAGGACGCCGGCGCCGCGCGGGGTCAGGCCGAAGGCGTCGCCGGTACGGAAGAGGAGGCCGGTGGCGGCGAGCCGGTCGACGACCGCGGCGAGGTCGCGGGCGGGCCCGATGAGCCGTTCCCGGTCCGCCGCGGTCAGCTCGGGGGCGCCGAGGAGCCGTACGAGCTCCTCCGCCGGCGGGGTCGCGTACGCGTCGGGTGCCTCGTCCGGCACCGGCACGGGCAGGTCCTCCCCGGCCGGGTCGACGGCCCAGTCCTCGTACTCGGCGGCCTTGCGGGCGACGGACTCGGCGGAGCAGCCGCGCTGGTAGACGACGTACAGCAGGTGCGCGGCCTCGCCGCTGTAGGGGCCGCCCTCCTCGGCGACGGCCTCGACGGCGGCGGAGAGCATGTCGGCGTCCGCCTCGATGGCCCCGGGCGCGGTCGGTTCCTCGAGGGCGGGCGGCGGGGGCACGGGGGCGGCGGTGTCGCCGTAGTAGTCGAGGTGCTCGCCGAGGAGGGCGTCGGCGAGGACGAGGTGGGGGAAGGCGTCGGGGCCGGGGGCGAAGCGGGCGTAGGGCCCGGCGAGCTGTTCGGCGAGCCCGGCGGCGGTCCACCGGTCGAGGAGCGCGGCGGCCACCTGCGCGATGCCGGTGGCGACGTCGTGGTCGCTGAGGAGCGGCCCGGCGGTCGGTGCGGTTTCTGCGTCGCGTACGTACGCACGGGTGAGCGCCTCGGAGAGCAGGACGTCGGCGAGGGCCGTACGGCCCATGAGGTCGGCCCGCCGTACGCCGGCGGGGAGCGGCGCGCCGTCGAGGGCGGCGAGCCGTCGGCGTACGTCGTCGGGGTCGGTGAGGTCGGTGCCGCAGGACCTCAGGAGGGAGGCGTACCAGCGGTGCCAGGTGAGGTTTCCGGGGTCGTTCATGGCGCGCTCGAAGTCGGGCCCCGACTCCGCGACGACGGCGACCACCTGCTCGCCGCGCCCTCCGTCGAACCGCGCGGCGAGCGCCCCGAGCACGGCCGGATAGGCGCCGAGGTCCGCGGGCGCCGCGTACACGAACGAGGGCAGGTCCTCGACGAGGAGGTGCCGCACGAGCCCTGGCGTCGGCTCGGGCACCCCGGTCCGCCGGTCCGCCCCGCGGAGGGCGAGCAGTCCCAGGACCGCTTCGGCGGCACGCGTGAAGGCGGGGTCGCGGCGCTCGGGCGTTCCGTCGAGGAAGCTGTCGAGCCCGGTGTTGGTGAGAACGGTCTCGGCCACGCTTCCCAGGGTAATTCCGGGGAGGGGATTCCGGACATGCGAGACATCCAGGTCAGCGCACCGCCACCACGCGGGGTGCGGAGAAGTCGCCCCAGGTGCCGTCGGGAAGTTGCGCGCGGAGGGTGACGGTGTAGCGGGTGCCCGGGGGGTCCTGGACGGGGAAGGTGTAGGTGGCGCGGGCCGGGGGCGGGGTGGTGCCCCAGACGATGGTGGTGGCGAAGCGGCCGTTCAGGTGGAGTTGGTGGTGGGTGACGGGGGCTCCGGTGTCCGGCGGGGTCCAGGTGAGGGTGATCTCGCCGCGGGCGGCCATGGCGGTGAGGTCCTGGGGTGCGGTGTTCGGGGGCGCGCCGGGTGCGGGGGTGGTGGTGAGCTCGACGCGGGGGCTGTCCGGGGAGGAGTTCTCGGCGGCGTCGCGGGCGCGGACCGTGAACGCGTAGGCGGTGCCGGGGCGCAGGCCCGTGACGTGGGCGGTGGTGGCGGTGCCGGGGGCGGTGTGGACGCGGGTGTCGGCCTGGTAGACGTCGTAGGCGGTGACGCGGGTGTCGTCGCGGGACGGGGTCCAGGTGAGGGTGGCGGCGCGGCTGCCGTCGGCGGTGGCGCGGAGCGCCCTCGGGGCGGTGGGGGGCGTGCGGTCCTCGGTGTCCGCGGCGGGGGTGGTCGCGGTGACGGTGGCGCTCGGGGCCGAGGTGTTGCCGGCGGCGTCGCGGGCGCGGACGGTGAAGGCGTGCCGGGTGGCGGGCGCGAGGCCGACGACGTCGGTCATCAGGGTGGTGGCGGGGAGGTCCTTGACCTTGCGGCCCTCGCGGTAGACGGCGTAGCCGGTGACGGCCCGGTCGTCGGTGGCGGCGCTCCACATGACGTGGACGGTGCTCGCGCTGCCCGCCGTGGCGGTGACCCCGATCGGGACGGTGGGGGCGGCGGTGTCCTTCGGCGGGGGTTCCGGGGTGCCCGAGCAGGCGGAGAGCGCGAGCAGCAGGATGGCCAACAGGCTTGCGGCGAGCGGGCGTTGCACGGGAAGCCTTCCGTCCGTCGAAAAGGTCCAGACCTATATCGCACAGCTCGGGCGGCCCGGCAAGGGGGTGTGCCGGAGGGCGTTGTCAGTGGCGTCCGCTTCACTGGAATCGTCACGCTGAGTAGCCGAACCAGGGGGAATCATGACGGACCGTACGACCTATGTGACGCTCACCGGTGTGCGCCGCCGCGGCTGGACCGACTCGATGGTCAGGGACCTGCTCGGCTCGCCCGACGTGCAGGGCCGCGATCCGCGCCGCTGGTCCCTCGCGCCCGTGCGGCTCTATCTCCTGGTCCGGGTGGAGACGGTGGAGCGGACCGCCGAGTTCGCCGCGGCGTCCCTGCTCTCGAAGGCCCGGTCCGCGGCCGCCGGGGTGTACGCGGAGCGGCGGCGGGCCGCCGTGCTCACCGCGATCCGGGCCGCGCCGATCGAGGTGCCGCTGCTCCCCGGCCCCGAACTGGAGCGGCGGGCGGTGCGCCACCGGCACCTGCTGGGCGCGCGGGGCCCCGGGGAGGCACCCCGGGGCGCGCTCGTGCGGTGGCAGGTGAGCTATCTGCGGCACGCCCTCTCGCGGTACGAGTCGCTGCTCGACGGCTTGTACGGGGAGACCGGCCGCGGGGACGCCGAGCGGCTGCTGCGGCGGCGACTGTACGAGGCGATCGCCGCGGCCTACCCGGCGCTGGCCCGGGAGTGTCTGCGGCGGATCGCGGTGGAGCGGTGAAGGAGGGAGCCGTGCGGAGTGCGGCGGTGAGGAGCGGTCAGGCCGTCGTCAGCAGGCGGGTGAGCGCGCGGCAGGCCGCCGGGATCGGGGCGACGACCTCGACCGCGCACCGGGCGCGCAGCGCCTCGGCGGCCTCGCCGAGCGGTCCGCCGCCGATGACGACGGCGCGCGCCCCGTCCCGTTCGGCGCAGGCCCGGACCGCCCGCTCCAGCCGGTCGAGGAGCAGCACGGGGTCGGCGGAGAGCCGTTCGGGGGCGCCGGCGGTGAGCCGGATGCCCGTGTACCGGGCGCCGAGGCCGAGGGCCGCCACCCGCTCGGCGATGGCGTCGGCCAGGAGCGGCGTGGTGGTGGCGACGCCGAACGGCCTGCCGTCGGCGGCGGCTTCCAGGAAGGCCGCCTCGCCGAGTCCGGCCACGGGCAGACCGGTCGCGGCGCGCAGCGCCTCCAGGCCGGGGTCGCCGAAGGCGCCGACGAGGAGCGCCGCGCAGTCGCCCTCGGAGGCGGCCCTGAGTCCGGCGGCGAGGACCTCGGGGGCGGCGGCGCGCAGGGCGGCGGGGTCGGTCAGCATGAGCGGGCCCCGGGCGACGGTGACGCCGCGGACGGAAGGGACCCCGGCGCCCCCACGTACCGCGCGGGGGTCCGTCTCCAGGGTCCGCCGGGCGATCGCGGTCATCATCGCGGTCGTCGCCGTGGAGGTGTTCGGGTTGATCAGCACGACGGCCCCGGGCCCCGCGGCGGGCGCGGGGACCGGGGCTGGCGACGGGGCGACGAGCGGGTTCAGTGGACGTGCGCCGCCTTCGCCGTGGCGCTGCCGGAGATCTCCTCGCCCGGCTCCATCGGTGCGGTGACCTGGTCGTCGTCCTTGCCGCTGCCCAGGTGGTTGAAGACCACGTTGAGCAGGACGGCCGCGACACAGCCGGTGGAGATGCCGGAGTCCAGGATGATCTTCGCGGTCTCCGGGAAGGCGTGGTAGAACTCCGGCGCCGTGATCGGGATGATGCCGACGGCCAGCGAGACGGCCACGATCAGCACGTTGTTGTCCTTCTCCAGGCCGGCCTTGACCAGCGTCTGGATGCCGCTCGCGGCGACCGAGCCGAAGAGGACGACGCCCGCGCCGCCGAGGACCGGCCGGGGCACGACCGAGATCAGCGAGGCGGCCACCGGGGACAGCCCCATCAGGACCAGGAAGCCACCGCCGCAGGCCACGACGAAGCGACTGCGGATCCTGGTCATGGCGACCAGGCCGATGTTCTGGGCGAAGGCGCTGCACATGAAGCCGTTGAAGAGCGGGCTGATGGCGGAGCCGAGGGTGTCGGCACGGAGGCCGGCCGCGATGGTCTTCTCGTCGGCGGGCCGCTCCACGATCTCGCCGAGCGCCAGCATGTCGGCGGTCGACTCGGTCATGGAGACCAGCATGACCACGCACATGGAGATGATCGCGGCGAGCGCGAACTGCGGGGCGCCGAAGTGGAAGGGGGACGGGAAGCCGACGATGTCCGCCTCGGTCACCGGGGAGAAGTCGGTGACGCCGAACGGTATGGCGATGAGTGTGCCGATGACGAGGCCGACCAGGACGGCGACCTGCTTGAGGAAGCCGCGGGTGAAGCGGCGCAGCAGCAGCACCACGACCAGCGTGATGGCGGCGAGGGAGAGGAAGGTCGTCGAACCGTAGTCCTCGGCCTTGGGATTGGGCCCCTGGGCCCAGCCGAAGGCGACCGGGAGGAGGGAGACACCGATGAGGGTGATGACCGTGCCGGTGACGACCGGCGGGAAGAACCGCACGAGCCGGGAGAACCAGGGGGCGGCGAGGAAGCCGAGCAGTCCGGCGACGATGATCGCGCCGAAGATGACGGGCAGGGCGTCCTTCTTGTCGTCGGTCGTGTCGACGATCGCGAGCATCGGGGCGACACCGGCGAACGTGACACCGTTGACGAACGGGAGCCGGGCGCCGATCTTCCAGACCCCGAGCGTCTGGAGGAAGGTCGCGAGGCCGGCGGTGAAGAGGCTCGCGCCGGTCAGGAAGGTGAGTTCGGTGCCGGAGAGGCCGACGGCCGCTCCGACGATCAGAGGCGGGGCGACGACGCCCGCGTACATGGCGGCCACGTGCTGGAGGCCGCTCGTAGCCATCTTCAGTGGGGGCAGCGTCTCGTCGACCGGATGCTTCTCGCGGTCTTCGGGGGCGGAGCCTGTGTCTTGTGCATTGCGAACCTGGGGCTTGGCGGCCACGGCGGTTCCTCCGGTCGGTTACACGTCGGCGGTGACGCGGGGTTCAGGGAGGTGGTGCGATGCGGTGCGAAGTACAGGAGGTGCGGCTCGTAGCGAAGCTGGGGTGGAGCGGGTGCGCGCGGGGAGGAGGCGCTGCGCGGGGACGGGGTGCCCGAAGGGTGGTCGGGCGGGGTTCACCTTCCCGGGAGGTGCCGTACGTCTTCTTCGTACGCCACCTCCCGGTCGGGCTGCCGCGGACCCCGCTCGGGTCCGCGGCGACCGACCGAGGGCCGTCCCCCTCGGTCGGACTCCATGGGGAGGGTCAGCCCTGGGCCGTGATGCGGGCCAGGCGCTGCGCCTCCGCGCGCGCGTCGCGCGCGATCTGCTCCTCGTCGGCGAACAGCAGTCGGTTGTTCTCGACGATCTGCTTGCCGTTGACGAAGGAGGCGGTGACCGGGGCCGCGGCGCCGAAGACGATCGCGGTGACCGGGTCGGCGATCGAGGAGTGGCCGAGGCCGTCGATCTTCCAGAGGACGAAGTCGGCGAGCTTGCCGGCTTCGAGGGAGCCGATGTTGTCGGCGCGGCCGAGGACCTGCGCACCGCCGTAGGTGCCGAGGCGCAGGGCCTGGCGGGCGTTGAGCGCGGCCTCGCGGTGGGCGCCGAGGCGGTTGATGAGGAGCGCGTTCCGCAGCTCGGTGTGGAGCTCGCCGGACTCGTTGGACGCGGTGCCGTCGACACCGAGGCCGACCGGCACGCCGGCCTTCAGCATGTCCGGTACGCGGGCGATGCCGGCGGCGAGGCGCGCGTTGGAGGACGGGCAGTGGGCCACACCCGTACCGGTGCGGGCGAAGGCGGCGATGTCGGAGTCGTTCATGTGGACGCAGTGCGCCATCCACACGTCCTCGCCGAGGAAGCCGGTGGACTCGAAGTAGTCCGTCGGGCCCATGCCGAAGAGCTCGTGACAGAACTTCTCCTCCTCCACGGTCTCCGAGCCGTGGGTGTGCATGCGCACTCCGAGCCGGCGGGCCAGCTCGGCACCCTGCTTGAGGAGCTGGGTGGAGATCGAGAAGGGGGAGCAGGGGGCGACGGCGACCTGGGTCATCGCGTCGAAGGAGGCGTCGTGGAACTTCCTGACGGTCTCCTCGGTCGCGGCGAGCGCGCCCTCGGTGGACTCGACGGCGAAGTCGGGCGGCAGGAAGCCGTCCTTCTCGCTCATGTCCATCGAGCCGCGGGCGAGGGTGAAGCGGACGCCCATGTCGGAGGCGGCACCGATGATGGCGCCGGACAGGTCGCCCGAGTTCTTCGGGTAGACGTAGTGGTGGTCCATGGCGGTGGTGACACCGCCGCGGGCCATCATCGCCAGGGAGCCCTGGGCTGCCACGCGGACCATCGACTCGTCGATGCGCGACCAGGTCGGGTAGAGCGCGACCAGCCAGTTGAAGAGGTTGTGGTCGGTGGCCAGGCCACGGGTGATCCACTGGTAGAAGTGGTGGTGGGTGTTGACCAGACCGGGCGTCACCAGATGACCGGTGGCGTCGATCCGCCGGACCACGTTCTCCAGCCCCTCGGGCGCCTTGCCGGCACCGATGGACTCGATCTTGTTGTCGGCGACGACCAGGTAGCCGGAGGCGTACTCGGTGTCGTTCGCGTCGACGGTCGCGATCGCCGCGTTCTCGATGACGATGCGCTGGGCTGCCGAAGGTGCTGCCATGGCGGTGCTTCCTTCATTCCTCGGGGGTGGTGTGGGCACGGCAGGACCCTAGGAGGATTTGAGTGCCGGAGCCGCGTGACGGCTCCGGGTGCCGAGATGGTGGAAGAACAGATTGAGCAGGACGGCGACGAGCGCGCCCGCGCTGATGCCGGATCCGAGCACGGTCTGCGCCCAGGCCGGGAAGTCGGCGTAGAAGGTGGGGGCGGCGAGCGGGATGATGCCCGCTCCGAGCGCCACGGCCACCAGGATGATGTTGGAGCTGTCGTCGAGTCCGGCTTCCGACAGGGTGCGGATGCCGCTGACCGCGATCGAGCCGAAGAGGACGATGCCGGCGCCGCCGAGGACGGGCATCGGGACCATCGAGACGACCGCGCCGAGGACCGGGGAGGTGCCGAGGACCAGCAGGGCGCCGCCGGCGACGGCGACGACGTACCGGGAGCGGACCCGGGTGAGCGAGACGACGCCGACGTTCTGTGCGAAGGCCGAGGTCGGGAAGCCGCCGAAGACGGAGCCGATCAGGGTCGCGATGCCGTCGGTGCGCAGGCCCCGGGTGATGGTCTGTCCGTCGCTGCGGCGGTCGCAGATCTCGCCGAGGGCGAGCATGCCGGCGCTGGACTCGGTCATGAGGACCAGCATCACGATGCACAGGGAGAGGATCGCCGCGGGCTGGAACTCGGGGGCGCCGAAGGCGAAGGGAGTGGGCATGGCCACCACGGGCGCCTCCCGCAGGGCCGTGAAGTCGGCCATCCCGAAGGGGATCGCGGCGAGGGTGCCGATGAAGAGGCCGAGCAGCAGGGCGATCTGCTTGACGAAACCCTTGCCGAAGCGCTGGAAGAGCAGGACGACGACGAGGGTGAAGCCGGCGAGCGCCAGGTATTTCATGGCGCCGAAGTCGGCGGCGTGCTTGTCGCCGCCCTGGGCCCAGCCGACGGGCACGGGCATCAGGGTGACCCCGATGAGGGTGATGACGACACCGGTGACGAGCGGCGGGAAGAACCGCAGGAGCTTCCCGAAGAAGGGGCCGACGGCGAGGCAGAGGGCTCCGGCGACCAGCACCGCGCCGTAGATGGCGGGGAGCTGGTGTCCGGGGGAGCTGGTCTCGGCGATGGCGAGCATCGGGGTGATGCCTGCCGAGGAGGCGGCGTTGACGAACGGGAGCCGGTTGCCGGCGAAGGTCCGTATGCCGAGGGTCTGCAGGATCGTGGCGCAGCCGGCGATGAGCAGGCTGGCGGCGATGAGCCGGGTCATCCCGGCCGTGTCCAGGCCGACGGCCTGGCCGATGATCAGCGGAGGGGTGACGACGCCCGCGTACATGGCGGCGATGTGCTGGAGTGCCGCGGGGACGAGCCGCGAGGCGGGAAGCTTTTCGTCCACCGGGTGGACCTGGTGGGTCGTGTCCGGCGGGGTGGAACACGGGCCTTCGGCGTGCGCCGGCCCCTTTGCGGGCTGTGCCATGAGAATCCCTCCGGTCCGGTGCACCGGCCCCGCCCGACTGCGGGCGGGCGGGGCCGGTCACACGGATGCCGCTTAGAGGTTGGTCATGTCGACCGGGATCTGCGCCGTCGCTCCGTCACGGAGGACGGTGGCCTCGATGAGGCCGTACATGCGGTCGGCGGCGTAGTAGACCTCGTTGTCGTTCTTCAGGCCGAAGGGCTCGAGGTCGACCAGGAAGTGGTGCTTGTTCGGGAGCGAGAAGCGGACCTCGTCGATCTCCGAGCGGTGGTTGATGATGCGCGTGGCCATCTGGTACAGCGTCTGCTGGAGGGAGTACGAGTACGTCTCCGAGAAGGCCTCGAGCATGTGCTTGCGGGTCTGCTCGTAGGACCGCTCCCAGTTGGGCATGCGCTGGTCGTCGTCGGTCCAGTTGAAGCGCCACCGGGCGGACACCTGCGTCGCCAGGATGCGGTCGTACGCCTCCTGGAGCGTGGTGTACTGGTCCTTGATGTAGCCCCAGAACTCCGAGTTGGTGGAGTTCATGACGACGAGGTCCTTGAGGCCGGAGATGACCTCCCACTTCTCGCCGTCGTAGGTGACCTGGGTGACCCGGGTCTCCTGGCCCTTGCGGGCGAAGGAGTGGTTGACCTCTTCGGCGCCGATGAACTTGGAGTTGGCGTCCGAGGAGGCGATGCGCTCCCAGGAGTACTCCTCGATCCGGATGCGCGCCCGCTTGATCGGCTCCTGGCTCGTCACGAAGTGGCGGGCGAGGTGGATGCCGAACTGCTCGGCGGACTCGATGCCGTACTCCTTGGCGAACGCGAAGATGGTGTTCTTCGTCGTGTCGGTGGGGAGGCAGTGGGCGTTGGAGCCGGTGAGGTGGACGTCGTCGAGGTCGCCGGAGAGGGCGACGGAGACGTTCAGGTCCTTGATGTGGTGGGTGTCGCCGTCCCGCGTGATCTTGACGACGCGGTTCTCTGCTTTGCCGTACTGGTTCTGGCCGAGAATCGTGGGCATGTCTGCTAGCTCCCTCGGTAAACGGAGTAGCCGAACGGGTTGAGCAGCAGCGGTACGTGATAGTGCTCGCCCGGCTCGACGGCGAACGTGATCGCCACCTCCGGGAAGAACGCACCGCTGTCCCTTACGCGGGGGGCGTCCTGCTGCGCCTCGGCTTGCTTCTTCTTGGCGAAGTACGTCTCGGTCTCGAAGTCGAGACGCACGTGGGTGGTTTCTTCCGGCAGGGCCGGCAGGTCCTTGCAGCGCCCGTCGGCGTCGGTGGCGGAGCCTCCGAGCGCGACCCACTCGGCGTCGGAGCCGCTGCGGGCCGCGAGCGTGATGGTCACGCCCTCGGCCGGGCGGCCGATGCTGGTGTCCAGGATGTGGGTGGACACCGAGGCCGTGGTGTCGGTGCTCATGCGGAGTTCTCTTCCTCGGAGGTCTCTACGAGACGGTTCAGCCGGATGCGGTTGATCTTGCCCAGTTCGGTGCGGACGATCTCCCGCTCCGTCTCGGGCGAGTTGCCGATCCGCTCACGGACCGCGTCGCGCATCTGCTCGCCGGTCCTGCCGGTGGCGCAGATGAGGAAGACATGACCGAACTTCTCCTGGTAGGCCAGGTTGAGCTCGAGCATCTCGGCCTTGAGCTCCGTGGAGGCGCCGGCCATCCCGCTCTGTTCGCGGGAGGAGGTCGGGTCCCCTGCCTTCGGACGACCGATCGGCGGGTGGCCCGCCATCGCGTCGGCCAGATCCTCGGTCGTCAGCTCGGCCATGGCGGCGTCGCTGGCGAGGAAGAGGGCTTCGGCGGTGGCGTACGGGCGCTGGGCGAGCAGTTTGCTCCCCCACGCCGAGCTGGAGCACACCTCGTGGAGCGTGGCGAGGGCCTCGCTGTCCGCCGAGGTGTTGAACCGGGTGAGACCCGGTGTCGTACCTGAAGTCACGGGAAGCCTCCGTGGCTGTTCTTCGCTGTGCGTCGGACGGGCTGCGGATAGCTAACGCCCTCCGCAACACGACGTCAACACTTTGTTGAAAACTCGGCCACACAAAAGCCGTCGTCCCGACATCTGGACGACGGCTTCCGGCCACACAAGATCAACTAGCTGCCCTCGGCGGCCTTTTCCCTGCTCAGGGCGGTCTCCCTGTTCAGGTAGTTGTACACGGTGAAGCGGCTGACACCCAGCGCCCCCGCCACCGTCTCCACCCCATGGCGCACCGAGAAGGCACCGCGTGCCTCCAGATGACGCACCGCTTCCTGCTTCGCCTTGCGGTCGAGTTCGGCCAGCGGCATCCCGTGCCGTCTTTCCATCGCCGCGAGGATGTGGTCCAGCGAATCCGAGAGCTGCGGGAGCCGCACGGCGAGCACGTCCTCCCCCTCCCAGGAGAGGACGACGTCGTCGGCCTCCGCCTGCGCGGGGACCAGCAGCTCCGCGCCCATGGCGTCGACCAGCGGCTTCACTGCCGCGACCAGCGGGTGTTCGGTCACTTCTCGCCCTCCCCGATCACATTCACCTGGAGGGAGACCCGGGTGGCACCGGCCGCGAGCGATCTGCGCAGCAGCGCGTCGACCGCGGTGAGCACCTCGTCGGCACCGCCTTCCGCGGTGTTGCCGAAGGGGCCGACGTCGACCGCGTCCAGTTCGGCCGACTGGATGACCTCTCGGGCCACGACCGCGTGCGCCGGCGCCTCGTCGAGGTCGAACGGCTCGGTCGTGAACTCCACTCTCAAACGCACCATGGACCCAAAGTACGGCCCCGCTCCGGCGCGCGGGAGCCCCGGACCTGCGGGGACCTCTTGACAACTGAGGCAACCCCCTTGCAACATTCCGTCAGACAGAAACTTACTTCCGCGATACGGAAGGAGCGCCGCCCCTCATGGGATACACGGACCAGCGCTTCGATGTGAACCTGTCGATCCTCTTCACGGAACTCCCGCTCCTGGAGCGCCCCGCGGCCGCCGCCGCGGCGGGCTTCACCGCGGTCGAGCTGTGGTGGCCCTGGATCGACACCGCCACCCCCGAGCAGAGCGAGCTCGACGCCCTCAAGAAAGCCCTTGAGGACGCCGGCACCCAGCTGGTGGGTCTGAACTTCTACGCCGGACAGCTCCCCGGCCCGGACCGCGGCGCGGTCTCGGTGCCCGGTGAGGAGTCCGAGCGTTTCCGGGCCAACATCGACGTCGCCGCGGACTTCGCCGCCTCGGTCGGCTGCAAGGCGCTCAACGCGCTCTACGGCAACCGCGTCGAGGGCGTGGACCCGGCGATCCAGGACACCCTCGCCCTGGAGAACCTGGTCCTGGCAGCCCGGGCCGCCGACCGCGCCGGCGCGATCCTGCTGATCGAGACCCTCAACAAGCCGGAGTCGTCGCTCTACCCGCTGGTGAGCGCCCCCTCCGCGATCGAGGTCGTCGACAAGGTCAACGAGGCGACCGGTCTCGGCAACGCCAAGTTCCTCCTCGACATCTACCACCTGTCGATGAACGGCGAGGACGTCAGCCAGGTCATCGCGGAGTACGCGGCCAAGACCGGCCACGTCCAGATCGCGGACAACCCGGGCCGCGGCGCCCCGGGCACCGGCGAGCTCCCCCTGGAGCAGCTCCTCGACGAACTCAAGAAGGCCGGTTACGACGGCTGGGTCGGCCTGGAGTACAAGGCCGCCGACGCCGCCGCGTCCTTCGCCTGGCTCCCCGCCGAGGCCCGCGCGGCCCGCTGACGCGCGGCCCGCCGTCCCCCTCCCCACGTACCACCAGTTTTTGAGAGGCACCCTCATGAGCAACCTTCCCAAGATTGCCTGGATCGGCCTCGGCATCATGGGCTCGCCCATGTCCGAGAACCTGCTGAAGGCCGGCTACTCGGTCACCGGCTTCACGCTGGAGCAGGACAAGCTGGAGCGGCTCGCCAAGGCCGGCGGCACCTCCGCCTCGTCGATCGCCGAGGCCGTGAAGGACGCCGACGTCATCATCACGATGGTGCCCGCCTCCCCGCAGGTCGAGGCCATCTCCTACGGCCCCGAGGGCATCCTGGAGAACGCCAAGCAGGGCGCGCTGATCGTCGACATGTCGTCGATCACCCCGCAGACCTCGGTCGACCTCGCCAAGAACGCCGCCGAGAAGGGCATCCGCGTCATCGACGCCCCGGTGTCCGGCGGCGAGGCCGGCGCGATCGAGGCCGTGCTCTCGATCATGGTCGGTGGCGAGCAGGCCGACTTCGACGAGGCCCTTCCGATCCTGGAGGCCCTCGGCAAGACCATCGTGCTCTGCGGCCCGCACGGTTCCGGCCAGACGGTGAAGGCTGCCAACCAGCTGATCGTCGCGGTCAACATCCAGGCCTGCGCCGAGGCCGTCGTCTTCCTCAAGAAGTCCGGCGTGAACCTCCAGGCCGCCCTGGACGTCCTCAACGGCGGTCTGGCCGGCTCCACGGTCCTGACCCGCAAGAAGGACAACTTCCTGAACCGGGACTTCAAGCCCGGCTTCCGGATCGACCTCCACCACAAGGACATGGGCATCGTCACCGACGCCGCCCGCAACGTCGGCGCGGCCCTCCCGGTCGGCGCGGTCGTCGCCCAGCTCGTCGCCTCCCTGCGCGCCCAGGGTGACGGCGGCCTGGACCACTCGGCCCTGCTGCGCGCCGTCGAGCGCCTCTCCGGCCAGCAGGTCTGATCCCAGGGGCCCGCCTTCGGGCCGGGCCCCAGCCCCTTCACCGGGGCCCCTGAATTCCGGCCGGCGGTGGCGCTGACACCTGTCCTGTCGCGCCCAGGCGTCGCCGCCGGCCGGAACACCACACTTCATTTTCAACAAACTGTTGACGTTACGTTCGGGCCGAATTTACGCTCCTCGGACCGTCAGCAGAGCTCCCGTACGGAAGGTCACGATGTCGAAGCGCGTGCTTACGACCGAGTCCGGCGCCCCCGTCGCCGACAACCAGAACTCCGCCACCGCCGGCGTCGGTGGCCCCATCCTCCTCCAGGACCAGCACCTTCTGGAGAAGCTCGCGCGCTTCAACCGTGAGCGGATCCCGGAGCGCGTGGTCCACGCCCGCGGCTCCGGTGCGTACGGATACTTCGAGGTGACCGACGACGTCACCGCGTACACCAAGGCGGACTTCCTCGGCGCGGTCGGCAAGAAGACCGAGACCTTCATCCGCTTCTCCACCGTGGCCGACTCGCTCGGCGGCGCGGACGCGGTGCGCGACCCCCGCGGCTTCGCCCTGAAGTTCTACACCGAAGAGGGCAACTACGACCTCGTCGGCAACAACACCCCGGTGTTCTTCATCAAGGACCCGATCAAGTTCCCCGACTTCATCCACTCCCAGAAGCGCGACCCCTTCACGGGCAAGCAGGAGGCGGACAACGTCTGGGACTTCTGGGCGCACGCCCCCGAGGCGACGCACCAGATCACCTGGCTCATGGGCGACCGCGGCATCCCCGCCTCGTACCGCCACATGAACGGCTACGGCTCGCACACCTACCAGTGGACCAACGAGGCCGGCGAGGCCTTCTTCGTCAAGTACCACTTCAAGACGAACCAGGGCATCCGCAGCCTCTCCGCCGACCAGGCCGCCGAGCTCGTCGGCAAGGACGCGAACTCGCACCAGACCGACCTGCTGCAGGCCATCGAGCGCGGTGTGAACCCGAGCTGGACCCTCTACGTCCAGGTCATGCCGGCCGCCGAGGCCGCGGAGTACCGCTTCAACCCGTTCGACCTCACCAAGGTGTGGCCGCACAGCGACTACCCGCTGCAGCGCGTGGGCCGCCTGGTCCTCGACCGCAACCCGGAGAACGTCTTCGCCGAGGTCGAGCAGGCCGCCTTCTCCCCGAACAACTTCGTCCCGGGCATCGGCCCCTCGCCGGACAAGATGCTCCAGGGCCGTCTCTTCGCCTACGCGGACGCCCACCGCTACCGCCTGGGCGTGAACCACACCCTGCTGCCGGTCAACGCCCCCAAGGCGACCACGGCCGAGAACTACGGCCGCGACGGCTTCATGGCCACGCGCAACGGCTCGCGCCACGACAAGAACTACGAGCCCAACTCGTACCAGGGCCCGGCCCAGACCGACGCCGCGCTCTCCGCGCCGCTCGCGATCCACGGCTGGACCGGCACCCACGAGGCGCCCGCGCACACCAAGGACGACGACTTCTTCCAGGCCGGCGAGCTCTACCGCCTGATGTCCGAGGACGAGAAGAAGCGCCTGGTCGCCAACATCGCCGGCGGTCTCTCCCAGGTGTCCCGCGAGGACGTCATCGAGAAGAACCTCGCGCACTTCGCCGCCGCCGACGCGGACTACGGCAAGCGCGTGGAAGAGGCGGTCCGCGCCCTGCGCGAGGACTGATCCTCCAGCACCACCCAGACTGCGTAAGGCATCTGACGGGAGGTCAGTGCCCTACGCGGTCCGGATCGCCGGCCCGGATGAGGGGTGGTCGGCGGACCGGACAAGCGTGAGGACCGCGGCGGCGTCGAGCCAGTGCGGTGGTAAGGGCGTCGGGCCCTCTTCTTGACCTGAAGGAAGAGGACAGCCGGCACGCCCGTCGCCGCCGCCGCGGTCCTATCGCCCAGCCCCTTCCCCCAGGGGCCCCACAGACTCCGTCCGGCGGCGCGAACGTCCCACTCCCGACGCCGCCCTCGCACTGCGCCGCAGGCTTCGGGCGGCTGCGTCGGACTCCGTCCGCCGACCCCGGAAGCAGGTGCACCCACAGACTCCGTCCGGCGGCGCGAACGTCCTGTCGCGCCAGCCTCGTGCCGTCGGACGGGTACAACGGGAGAGCGTGGAACCAGGTTTACGGTCCCTGGTTCCACGCTCTTCTTCGTATGCGCGGGCATACGGGCGCCCAGCGCATCGTTTCTGCGGTGAAGATCCACACCCGCTCGGAGGAGCGCACCGCGATTCTCACCCCGTGCGCCCCGCCACCGGCGCTATCCACTGGTACATGATCAAGAACCTGATGCGCGGTCTCGCACCGCTCGCCCTGATCCTGTCCCCGCTCGCCGTCCCCTCCCCCGCGCTCTCCGCGGGCGTCATCCTCTTCCCCGACGCGCTCGCCGAACTCACCGAGGCCTCCGAGGACCCGGACGGCTACAAGGAGTCGGCGTTCCGCCACTGGAACCAGGGGCTCGACGCGGCGGACGGCTGCGACACCCGCTCCGAGGTCCTCATCGCCGAGGCGGAGGACGCCCCGAAGCCCGGGAAGGACTGCGCACTGACCGGCGGCCGGTGGACCTCGTACTACGACGGCCAGAGCGTCACCGACCCGGCCTCGCTCCGCGTCGACCACGTCGTCGCGCTGGAGGAGGCCTGGCAGTCGGGGGCCTCCGGCTGGACGGCCGCCCGGCGCGAGCAGTACGCCAACGACCAGGGTGCCGCCGCGACGCTCGTCGCCGTCACCGCCCGCAGCCAGAAGGAGAAGGCCGGGCGCGACCCCGCCGAGTGGGTGCCCGCCGAGGACTCCCGCTACTGCCGCTACGTCGGCGAGTGGGTGAGCACCAAGCTGCGCTGGGGCCTCTCCGTCGACAAGGACGAGATGGAGGCGCTCAAGCTGTTCGCCGACGGCCCGTGCGAGCAGACGGTCGTGATGCGCTCGACGGCGCCTCGGTAGGGAGTGCCGGGCCGTCGGCGGTCCGGTCGGCCCTCCGGTCGGCCCGGGCGAGCGCCAGGGTCACGGTGAGCGAGGCGAGGGCGAGCAGCACCATCCCCGTGCGCGGTGACGTGAACTGGGCGAGGGTGCCCGCGAGAGACGCGCTCAGCCCCTGGAGCGCGAGCATCCCGGAGGTGTGCAGCCCGAGCGCGTGACCGCCCAGCTCGGCCGGCACCAGGGCCATCAGCCGTTCCTGGTGCAGCAGGCTCGCCCCGAACCCGACGGCCGAGACGGTCACGAGCACGAGCACGACCGGCAGCCCGGGGTCGAGGGCGAAGAGCAGGAACGGGGCCGCGAGCAGCGCCTGGAGCGGGAAGCGGATCCGGCCGCGCAGCCGTGCCGCCACGAAGCGGCCGACCGCCACGTCCCCGGCCAGCATCCCGAGCGCGCCGCAGGCGAAGAGGAGCCCGGCGCGCTCGGGGGCGTACGGCACGAAGAGCGACTCGCAGCCGACGACCAGACCGTTCGGCACCCACAGGGCGAGGTAGCAGCGGAGGCGGGCGGGCGAGGAGAGCAGCCGCCGGTTGGTGCGCCAGGTCTCGGCGACCGAGGCCCGGCCGGCGGCGCGGGGCGGCCGCTCCCCGAGGCCGAGGCGGGACAGGAGCGCGGCGGCGAGGTAGAGGCCGGCGCCGACGAGGACCGTGCCGCGCGGCGAGAGCAGGGTGACCAGGACGCCGCCGGTGGCGAAGCCGACGATCTGCCAGATGCCGGAGGCCATGTTCATGACCGAGCGCCCGAGGAGGTAGTCCTCGCGGGCGAGGATCTCGTTCAGGAGCCCGTGGCGCACGCCTCCGCCGAGCGAGGCAGCGAGCCCTTCGGCGAGGAGGATCCCGAAGAGCGCCCAGGTCGGCAGCCCGGGGACCGCGAGGACGGCGGTGCCCAGGGCGAAGAAGAGCGCGATCCCGGCGAGCGCGGCGCGCGGCGGCAGCCGGTCGGCGGCCGAGAGCAGGGTGGTGGCGCCGAGCAGCTGGGCGAGCGAGGGCCCGAAGAGCGCCAGGGCGGAGAGGAGCGGGGAGCCGGTCGCGCGGAAGACGAGCGTGGCGAGCCCGAGCCCGGCCACCGTCTGGGCGGCGATCTGGGCGGATCCGGTGAGGAAGAGCGGGGTGAACTCGGGGGTGCGGAACAGGTCGCGGTAGCGGGGCATGCGGGGAGTCTCGGTGAGCCCCTCGACCGCCGGTATTGTTTCGCGGGGAGGCGAAACATGGGCTGGTGGCAGATCGGCACGGACACCCTGGCGGGGAGCGCGTTCGTGTTCTCGCCGCTCGCCGAGACGGTCGCCTCGCTCAAGAAGCTGCACGCCGGGTCGTCGACGCACCCGGGCGAGCGGGCCTGGCTCGACCGGCATCTGCCCGCCTACCGCGAGCGGCTCGCGGCCGAACCGCTCGACG
Organism: Streptomyces venezuelae; assembly: GCF_008642375.1. Taxonomy (NCBI): domain Bacteria; kingdom Bacillati; phylum Actinomycetota; class Actinomycetes; order Kitasatosporales; family Streptomycetaceae; genus Streptomyces; species Streptomyces venezuelae. The sequence goes on from NZ_CP029194.1 coordinate 1,819,059, forward strand.
CGCGGCTCGTGCGGGCCGCCATCGGGCCCACCTGGAACGCGGACTTCCTCACCCCCACTCCGCTGGGCGACCGCGAGCGGACCTTCGAGGAGGAGGTCGAGGCGGTCCTCGCGACCGAACCGGCCGATGCCGTCGACCAGTTGGCGGTGGCGATCGGCGGACCGGTGCCGGAGCCGCTGCGCTCGGCGCGCGACCTGCCGGAGCGGCTCGCGGGGGTGCTCGGCTGGGTGTGGCGGGAGACGGTGCTGCCGGAGTGGGCGCGGCGGCGGCGGATCCTGGAGGCCGACGTGACGGCGCGGACGGCCCGCCTGAGCCGGGACGGCTGGGCGGCGGCGCTCGACGAGCTGTGCCCGGGCAAGATGCGCTGGCTCGGCGACGGGCGGCTCCAGGTCAACACCCGTGACTATCCGGTGCGTTCGATCGTCAAGGGGCGGCTGCTGCTCGTCCCGGTGACGCCGGTGACCGGCTGGGTGTCATGGGAGGGGACGGAGCGGAGCGCGATCGTCTATCCCTGCGCGGGAGTTCTGGCCGACACGGCGGGACCCGTCGTGCCCGAGGCGCTCGGCACGCTGCTCGGACCGGCGCGGGCCGGCGTGCTCGTACGCCTCGGATCGCCTTTGTCCACCAGCCAGTTGGTGGCGCTGACCGGGCAGGGCCTCGGCTCGGTGGGCCGGCATCTGAAGGTGCTGCTCGACGCCGGACTCGTACGGCGGGGGCGGGCGGGCCGCTCGGTGCTGTACGAGTGGACGGACGCGGGCGCGGTACTCGTACGGGCACAGCGCTGAGACGCGGGAGACCCCCGCCCCGGTGCTCCTCGGGGCGGGGGTCGGTCCCTCTGGCGAGGGGGACGATCAGACCTTGAGGGCCTTGATCGCGGTCGGCGCGTGGCCGGGCTCGGTCGCGAGCTCCTCGAACTCGGTGACGTCGCTCATGTCGACCGTCTTGCTCATCGCGATGTTGGTGATGCGCTCCAGGATGGCCTCGACGACGACCGGGACCTGGTACTCGACGGCCAGCTTCTTGGCCTCCTCCAGCGCCTCGCCCAGCTTGTCCGGGTCGGTGACGCGGATGGCCTTGACGCCCAGGCCCTCGGCGACCTTGACGTGGTCGACGCCGTAGACGCCGATCTCCGGGGTGTTGATGTTCTCGAACTCGAGGTTGACCTCGAAGTTGATGCCCAGACCACCCTGCGCCTGGCGGATCAGGCCGAGGTAGGCGTTGTTCACGAGGACGTGGACGTAGGGGACCTTGTGCTGGGCGGCGACCGCCAGCTCCTCGATCATGAACTGGAAGTCGTAGTCGCCGGAGAGGGCGACGACCGGGGTCTCCGGGTCGGCGGTGGCGGCGCCGATGGCGGCCGGGATGGTCCAGCCGAGCGGGCCGGCCTGGCCGCAGTTGATCCAGTGGCGCGGCTTGTAGACGTGCAGGAACTGCGCGGCCGCGATCTGGGAGAGGCCGATGGTGGTGACGTAGCGGGTCTCCGGGCCGAAGGCCTTGTTCATCTCCTCGTAGACGCGCTGGGGCTTGATCGGGATGTTGTCGAAGTTCGTGCGGCGCTGGAGGGTGGCCTTGCGCTCCTGCGCGGAGGCGGCCCAGGCGGAGAAGTCGGGCAGCTTGCCCTCGGCCTTCAGCTCCTTGGCGATCTCGATGAAGAGCTCCAGCGCGACCTTGGCGTCGGAGGCGATGCCGTAGTCCGGGGCGAAGATCTTGCCGAGCTGGGTGGGCTCGATGTCGACGTGGACGAACTTCCGGCCCTTGGTGTACGCGTCCAGGTTGTAGCCGGTGTGACGGTTGGCCCAGCGGTTGCCGATGCCGAGGACGAAGTCCGACTCCAGGAAGGTCGCGTTGCCGTAGCGGTGCGCGGTCTGGACGCCGACCATGCCGGCGGCGAGCTCGTGGTCGTCCGGGATGGTGCCCCAGCCCATGAGGGTGGAGATGACCGGGATGTTGGTGAGCTCGGCGAACTCGACGAGGAGGTCGGTGGCGTCGGCGTTGATGATGCCGCCGCCCGCGACGATCAGCGGGCGCTCGGACTCCAGGAGGAAGCTCAGCGCCTTCGCGGCCTGGGCACGGCTGGCCTGCGGCTTGTAGACCGGCAGGGGCTCGTAGGTCTCCGGGTCGAACTCGATCTCGGCCAGCTGGACGTCGATCGGCAGGTCGATGAGGACCGGGCCGGGACGGCCGGAGCGCATCAGGTGGAAGGCCTGCTGGAAGACGCCGGGGACCTGCGCGGCCTCCAGGACGGTCGTGGCGGCCTTGGTGACCGGCTTGGCGATCGAGGCGATGTCGACAGCCTGGAAGTCCTCCTTGTGGAGCTTCGAGACCGGGGCCTGGCCGGTGATGCAGAGGATCGGGATCGAGTCCGCGATGGCCGAGTACAGGCCGGTGATCATGTCGGTGCCGGCCGGGCCCGAGGTGCCGATGCAGACGCCGATGTTGCCGGCCTTGGCACGCGTGTAGCCCTCGGCCATGTGGGACGCGCCCTCGACGTGACGAGCCAGCGTGTGGCTGACGCCACCGACGTTCTTGAGCTCGCGGTAGAAGGGGTTGATCGCCGCGCCGGGCACGCCGAACGCGTTGGTGACGCCTTCGCGCTTGAGGATCTCAACGGCCGCTGCGGCGGCGGTCATACGAGGCATGGGAGTGCTCCTGCTTCGGCCGGTCGGAAGGTGGCGCACCCGGCTGCTCGGTGAGCCCGGGAGGCCTGTTTCCGTAATGCGGAAATACTGTTCTGCTATACGGAAGCAATGTAGGTCGGCTCGCGGAGAGCCGTCAAGAGAAGTCCGCAGCGCGGGATCAGCGAAGTGGCCGAACTCCTCCCCCGAGGTGGCCGATGGGTGGACGATGGGACCGAACGACAGGGGGTAGGGGTTGTGGCTGAGTCGGTACCGGTGCGCTGCCCGGAGTGCCAGCGGACGCAGGCGTACGCGGCGCCTGTCTTCCCCTGCGCGTGCGGAAGCCCGGTCGCGCCGCCGGTGACGGCGGGCGCGACGGCGGAACCGATCACGCACCGCAACTGGACGGACGAGTGGGTCACCGTGCGCTGCGGCGCCTGCGGCCGCGAGGACGACTGGCCCCACCCGGAGCTCGGCTGCGCCTGCGGCACGGTCCTCCGGGTCCCGGTCCGACCGGTGGGCGCGGAGATCGGCACGGAGCCCGGCGCAGCCGGCGGGACGGAGGAACCGCGAGCGGCGGGGAGCCCGGGGCACACCCCGACGTGGCCCCCTGCCCCGCCTTCCGCCCCACAGGTCCCACAAGCTCCGCATGCTCCTCAGAGCCCTCAGGGCTCTCTGACCCCGCCTTCCCCGGGCGGGCCGTCGTCCGGTGCGTCGCCCTCCGGTACGTCCCCGGGGGCCGACCCGCGGGGCGGCCACGGCGCGGCACCCCGTGACCCGGGTGGTCCCGGACTCACGCCCCCGACGGCCGCCGGTGGCACCTTCGGCGGCGCCCGGCCGGAAACGGCGCCCTTCCGCCCCGGCACGGACGCGCTGAGCACGGACGGGCTCGGGACGGCCGGACTCGGTGCGGACGGACTCGGCGCCGACGGGCTGGGCACGGACGGCCTCGGCGCCGACGGGCTGGGCACGGACGGCCTCGGCGCCGACGGGCTGGGCACGGACGGGCTCGGCGCGGACGGGCTGAGCCCGGATGGCCTCGGCGCCGACGGGATCGGTACGCGCGGGCCCGGCGGCCCGGTCAGGCCGCGGGCGGTCGAGCCCGGCTCGGAGTGGTTCGGTACGGGCCCCGCCGGGCGCGACGACCGCACCCCCGGTGGCCGGGACGTCCCGCCCGGGGCCCGCGGCGCGCACCGCACCTTCGCCGAGCGGTACCCCGCGCACATCCCGCTGCCGCCCACGGCCCCGCGCCCGGCGCCGGCGCGGGGCGCCTTCCGGCCGGTGACGATCCGGACCGCGAGGGACGCGGTGGCCGCTGCCGCCGGGTACCTCCGCTGGCTCGGCTTCCGGGACGTGGTCCAGCCCGAGGACCGCCCCGTCTCCGGGGTGGACCTGCGGGCTCCTGGCCTTGTCGCCCAGGTGGACCCGAGCACCCGGCCCGCCGGGCTGCGGGCCGTCGAATGCCTCTGGCTCAACGGTCTGAGCACCCCCGCCACGAGCGTGAGCGTGTTCTTCTCGCTGGCCGGCTACACCCCGGAGGCGCGCGAGCGCGCCGCCGAGATAGGCCTCCCGCTCTTCGTCCTGGACCTGACGGGCACCCCGCAGCCCGTCAACCACGCCGCCGACGAACTGGCCGCCACCGGCGCCTGACACCCCCGCCGAGGCCACGGCGCCCGCCCAGGGCGCCTCGCTGTCCGATCGTCATCCGAAACCGGCCATTCACGCGTGACGATCACGCTCCCCCGGGCACAACACTCTCGGGGGTGGCGTCAATGACGACGGCGATGTGGTGGTTCATCGGGGTGGCCTGCACGGAACTGGTGCTCGCCGCCGTGCTGTTGCGAACCCGCAGCCAGGAAAGCGGGGCGTGGCCCGCGGACGCCGAGCCGCCGCCGCAGGCGCTCGCGCTGCTGCGCGGAGGGCGCCGGGCGGCCGTCACGGTCGCGCTCGTGGCCCTGCACCAGCGCGGGGCGGTCGCCGCGGGCCGCAAACGTACGATTCGGGCCAACGGAGGGCCGGGCCGGACCCGTGACCCCGTACAGCTCGGGGTCCACGGGTCGCTGCACCGGGCCCTGGCGCTGCGGGCGCTCGCCCTGCGGCCCGAGGCGCGCCGGGCCGTGGACGCCCTGCGCGGCGAGCTCGGCCGGGCCGGGCTGCTGCGGCCGCCCGCCCGGCTGCGGGCCGCCCGCGTCCTGCTCGCCTGCGTACCGCTGACGGTCGGCGCCGGGCTGCTCGTCACGTGGGCGCGCCACGGACACGGCGGTGGGTACGAGAGCGGGCCCGGCGGTGCCGGCCTCGTCGCGGCCGTCGCCGTGCCGCCCGTCCTCGCGGCCACGGCGCTGCTGCTGCGCCTGCGGCCGGCCACACCGGCCGCCCGGGACCTGCTCGACGGCCTGCGGGAGCGGCATCCGCTGCCCGCCCACCGTCGTGAGGTGACGGACGGACGCCTCGTCCAGCTGTACGTGGCGCTGTACGGGGATCCCGCGCTCGCGATGTTCCTGCCCCGCTTCTCCCGGGACGGCGGGCTGCTCGACCGCCCGGGCGAGGCGGACGAGAACCGGCCGTCCCCGGAGCCGGGCGGGGGGACGGGCCGCACCGCTCGCTGACCTCGCGCCATACTGTCGTATGCGCATCAGAGCGGCCGCTCCGGCCGAACTCCCGCTGCTCCAGGACATCGAACGGGCGGCGGGCGAGCCGTTCCGTTCTCTCGGCATGGCGGCGATCGCCGACGACGACCCGCTGCCCCTGGACGTTCTGGAGGCGTACCGCCGCGAGGGCCGGGCCTGGGTGGCGGTGGACACCGCCGACCGTCCGGTCGCCTATCTGCTGGCCGACACGGTCGACGGCTCCGCCCACATCGAGCAGGTGTCGGTGCACCCGGACGCCGCCCGCCGGGGCGTCGGACGGGAGCTGATCGAGCACCTGGCGGCGGCCGCCAGGGAGCAGGGCCTGACGGCCCTCACCCTGACGACGTTCACCGAAGTCCCGTGGAACGCCCCGTACTACACCCGGCTCGGCTTCCGCCCGCTCGCCGAATCCGATCCGGAGCTCACGGAGGGGCTGCGCGCGATCAGCCGCGCGGAGGCGGCCCACGGCCTCTCGGTCTGGCCCCGGGTGTGCATGCGTCGGGAGGTCTGCTGACGCGGGCCCGTCCGCTGACGTCTGCGGACGTCAGCGGACCTCAGCAGGCCTCAGCGGATCACGGCGGATCACGGGGCTCGTTCACCCGTTCCCGTACCGCTCCCGCAGCTCCACCTTCCGCACCTTGCCGCTGACCGTCATGGGGAACTCGCCGAGGATCTCCACCCTGCGCGGGATCTTGTAGTGGGCGAGCCGGTCGCGGCAGAAGGCGGTGATCTCCTCCAGGCCCGGCGGGTCGGCCGGGTCGCGGGGGATCACACAGGCCAGGATCTCCTCGCCGTACCGCGCGTCGGGCACGCCGACGACCTGGACGTCGGCGATCTTGGCGTGCCCGTAGAGGAACTCCTCGATCTCTCGCGGGTACACGTTCTCCCCGCCCCGGATGATCATGTCCTTGATGCGGCCGACGATCTGGACGTAGCCGTCGTCCCGCATCACCGCCAGGTCTCCGGTGTGCATCCAGCGGCCCGCGTCGATCACCTCGGCGGTCTTCTCCGGCTCGTCCCAGTAGCCGAGCATCACGCTGTAGCCCCGGGTGCACAGCTCCCCCGCCGTGCCGCGCTCCACGGTGAGCCCGGTCGCCGGGTCGACGATCTTGACCTCGACGTGCGGCAGGACCCGGCCGACGGTGCCGGTACGGCGCTCCAGGTCGTCGTCGCGCCGGGTCTGGGTGGAGACGGGCGAGGTCTCGGTCATGCCGTAACAGATCGACACCTCCGCCATGTTCATCTCGGCGACGACCCGCTTCATCACCTCCACCGGGCACGGCGAGCCGGCCATGATCCCGGTGCGGAGGGAGGAGAGGTCGTACGTCGCGAAGTCGGGGAGGCCCAGCTCGGCGATGAACATCGTCGGCACCCCGTACAGCGAGGTGCAGCGCTCCTCCTGCACGGCCCTGAGGGTGGCCGCGGGCTCGAAGGACGGCGCGGGGATCACCATGCAGGCGCCGTGCGAGGTGGCGGCAAGATTGGCCATCACCATGCCGAAACAGTGATAGAAGGGCACGGGGATGCAGATCCGGTCCTGCTCGCTGTAGGCGATCATCTCCCCGACGAAGTAACCGTTGTTGAGGATGTTGTGGTGGGAGAGGGTGGCTCCCTTCGGGAAGCCGGTGGTCCCCGAGGTGTACTGGATGTTGACCGGTTCGTCGCAGGAGAGTGGCTCGGGTCGCAGGTCTCCCGCCGTGCGGGCGAGGAGCGTGTCCCAGGTCGGGTCGCCGAAGTGCACGACCTCCCTCAACCCGGGGCACTCCTCCCGCACTTCCTCGACCATGGCCCGGTAGTCGCTCGTCTTGTGGGCGAGCGAGGCGAAGAGCAGGGAGATGCCCGCCTGGTTGAGCACGTACGCCAACTCATGTGAACGGTAGGCGGGGTTGATGGTGACCATGACCGCACCGATGCGGGCGGTGGCGTACTGGACGAGGACCCACTCGGCGCAGTTCACCGCCCAGATCCCCACCCGGTCACCCTTCCGGACGCCGCTGCCGAGCAGCGCCCCGGCCAACCGGTCGACGTCGGCGCCGAATTGGGCGTAGGTCCAGCGTCGGCCACTGGGGACGTCGACGAGCGCCTCCCGGTCGGGCCAGGCGGCGACGGCCCGGTCGAGGTTGGCGCCGACGGTGTCGCCGAGGAGGGCGCTGCCGGACACCCCGTGGGCGTAGGAGAGTTCAGCCGTCGCCGTCATCCGAGGTCCCCTTCCACGTACTCCTTGCCGCCGCCCTCGGCGGTGAGCCGGCGCAGTTCGACCCGGCGGATCTTGCCGGAGACGGTCTTGGGCAGCTCGGCGAACTCGATGCGCCGGATCCGCTTGTACGGGGCGAGGACGGCGCGCGAGTGGGCGAAGAGGGCCTTCGCGGTCTCCGCTCCCGGCTCCCAGCCCGCCGCGAGGACGACGTACGCCTTGGGAACGGCGAGCCGCAGCGGGTCCGGGGCGGGGACGACGGCCGCCTCGGCGACGGCCTCGTGCTCCAGGAGGGCGCTCTCCAGCTCGAAAGGGCTGATCTTGTAGTCGGAGGCCTTGAAGACGTCGTCGGCGCGCCCGATGTACGTGATGTACCCGTCCGCGTCCCGTGACCCGATGTCGCCGGTGCGGTAGTAGCCGCCCTCCATCGCCTCGGCCGTACGCTCCGGGTCCCCGTGGTAACCGGTCATGAGTCCCACCGGGTTGACGGACAGGTCGAGGCAGATCTCGCCCTCCTCCACGTCCGCCCGGCCGGTCACCGGATCGACGAGCGTGACGCGGAAGCCGGGGCTCGGGCGGCCCATGGAGCCCTCCTTGAGACGCTGACCGGGGCTGTTGGAGACCTGCACGGCGGTCTCCGTCTGGCCGAAGCCGTCCCGGATGGTGACGCCCCAGGCGCGCCGCACCGACTCGATGACCTCGGGATTGAGGGGCTCGCCGGCGGCGACGACCTCGCGCGGCGGGGTCTTCAGCTGCCCGAGGTCGGCCTGGATCAGCATCCGCCACACGGTCGGCGGGGCGCAGAAGCTGGTGACGCCGTGCCGGTCCATCTCGCTCATCAGCCGGGCCGGGTCGAAGCGCGTGTAGTTGTGGATGAAGACGGTCGCCTCCGCGTTCCACGGCGCGAAGAGGTTGGACCAGGCGTGCTTGGCCCAGCCGGGCGAGGAGATGTTGAGGTGGACGTCCCCGGGCTTGAGGCCGATCCAGTACATCGTCGAGAGGTGGCCGACCGGGTACGAGGTGTGGGTCTGCTCGACGAGCTTCGGCCGGGCCGTCGTCCCGGAGGTGAAGTACAGCATCAGCGTGTCCCCGGCGAAGGTCACGCCGTCGGGCTCGAAGTCGGCCGACTCCTGGGCGGCGTGCTCGTAACCGAGCCACGTCACGCCGTCGCCGCCGATCGCGATCCGGGTGTAGTCGCCGGGGACCTCGTCGAACTTGGCGGTGTCCTCGGCGCGCACGAGAACATGACGGGCGCGGCCCCGCTCGACGCGGTCGCGGAGGTCGGCGGGGCCGAGGAGGGGGGTGGCGGGGATGACGACGGCGCGCAGCTTCATCGCGGCGAGCATGGTCTCCCACAGCTCGGCCTGGTTGCCGAGCATGACGATGATCCGGTCCCCGGCGCGGACGCCCTGGGCGCGCAGCCAGTTCGCGACGCGGTTCGAGCGGGCGGACATCTCGGCGAAGCTCAGCTTCGTCTCGGAGCCGTCCTCCTCGACGATGTGCAGGGCGGTTCTGTCGTTGCCGGCGGCGATGACGTCGAACCATTCGAGCGCCCAGTTGAAACGGTCGGGCCGGGGCCAGGCGAAGCCCTCGTACGCCGTGTCGTAGTCCTCGCGATGGTGGAGCAGGAAGTCCCGGGCGGCCCGGAACCTCTCCGTCGCGCTGGTCGCGCTCGCTGCCGTCATGTGTCCTCCTCGTTGCGGGACCGGTCCCGGACATCGTGTAATCGGTGACCCAGGTCTCACTACCCCCGTTCGGGGGTGAACCAGCCGGCCATACAACGGACAACCGGGAGAGAACGGTGCGCGAGCACGGCGAATCGGTGGAGCTGCGCGGCGCGCTGCTGCGGCTGCGCCGCACCACCGGTCTCCCGGTGGTTTTCGGGGGGCTGCTCCAGGACGGCCGCGCGCTGCGGATCGCCGAGCTGAGCGGGGCGGTGACCCCGGCGCTGCGCGGGCTCGCGATCACGGCCGGCTCGGGGCTCGGGGGCAAGTGCCTGGCCCTGTCGCGGCCGTGCGCGGTGACCGACTACCCCTCGGCCCGGCACATCACGCACGAGTACGACGCGCCGGTCTCCGCGGAGGGGCTGCGGTCCGTGATCGCCGTGCCGGTCGTGGTCCGCCGGAAGGTGCGCGGGGTGCTGTACGGGGCACTGCGCGACGCGCTGCCGATCGGCGAGCGGGTCTTCGACGCGGCGGTGGCGGCGGCCCGGGACGTGGAGCAGGCGCTCGCGGTGCGGGACGAGGTCCAGCGGCTGCCGGCCCCGCCGCCCTCGGTGCCGTCCTGGGAGGAGGTGCGGCAGGCGTACGGGGAGCTGCGCGCGCTGGCTCCCCGGGTGCCGGACGCGGAGCTGCGGGAGCGGCTGCTCGTGGTGTGCGGACGCCTGGAGGCGGCCTCCGGCACGGCGGCGGCGCCGGCCTCGGGGCAGCCCGTGCCGGTGGTGTCGCTGACGCCGCGCGAGACGGACGTCCTGGCGGCGGTGGCCTCGGGGGCGACGAACGCGGCGGCGGCGCAGCGGCTCGGGCTGCGGCCGGAGACGGTGAAGGGCTATCTGCGCTCGGCGATGCGGAAGCTCGGGGCGCACACCCGCCTGGAGGCGGTCGTGGCGGCCCGCCGGGCAGGCGTACTGCCGTGAGCCACGAGCAGGGCCCGGATCAGCGGTAGTGGTCCCGGGCCTCCCGCTGCGGCCCGCGCAGCAGACAGCTGACGGCCTCGTGCGCGCTCTCCCCCAGGAAGTAGGGACCGGTGTGGTGCAGGAGGAAGAAGCGCCCGGTCTCGTCGATGAGGAGCATGGACCCGTCGAAGGTCTCGTACCCGACGGGGAAGAGCCTCTGCCCGAGGTTCCCGGCGAGCTCGGCGACGTCCTCGGCGCTGTCCTCGTAGATCCAGTGCGGGGTGAAGCCGACGGCGTCCGCGGGCGTACCGGGGATCTCCAGGCGCAGCCCGCCGAACTCCCGGACGAAGTCCCGGGCGGCGGGGAACGGTTCGACCGGATGGCCCTCCGCGGCGAACCGGTCGGTCACGAACCCGAGCAGCGCGGGCAGCCGGGCGCCGATGTCCCGGCCCGGGACCCAGCCGGCCCCGGCGAGGACGGCCTCGACCTCCCGCGCGGTCATGCGGGGCGTCATGCGGGGCGTCACGCGGGCTTCTCGCTCGGCTCCTGGTGGACGATGTCGCACGAGGTGCCCGGCGGCGTCATGATCCGGAGGGTCCGCTCGGCCTCGGCGGCGAGCTCGGCGCGCTGGGCCCGCGTCACGGGCGCGAAGGGCTCGACGGTGAGGGTGGTGGCGCCGTCCTTGGCCTCGTCGAGGTGCCAGAGCCCCGCGAGGAGGCCGTCGAGGAGGAAGACGGAGAAGGCACGGTTGCCCTGCCAGGTGCGGGAGCGGATCTCGGGGGTGACGACCCGGGTGCGGTCGGCGTGCGACAGGAGCAGGTTGTCGAACTCGGGCAGGAACCGGGGCGGGGCGGGGGTGTCCTCGTCGGGGCGGGGCGCGTCGGGGAGGTCGAAGAGCTCGGTGCCGCGCTCGTCCTGGAAGACGAGGAGCCGGGGCCGGAGGCGCTCGAAGGCCTCGCCGAGGCGGGTCAGACCGCACCAGGTCTGCATGTCCTTGACGGAGGCGGGCCCGAAGGCGCGGAGATAACGCAGCACGGCGGCGTCACGGTCGACGCTCTCCGCGCATTCCGCGCTCTCCGCACTTTCCGCACTTCCCGCCTCCTTGCTCGCTGCCTTCCTCCCCTTGGTCGCCTCGCTCACCTTCGGGACCGCGTCCCCGAACCACACGTCGGTGGTGGTGAGGGCGACCTGCCCACCACGCCCCCACAGACCGCGCGGGGTGACCTGGACGAGCGGGAGGAGGCAGCGGGCGGCGAGGGACAGGGACTGCGGGTCGGCGTGGGGCCACTCCTTGAGAAGCTCCTCGCGGAGCTGCTTGGGGGTGCGGGGCCGTTCCTCGACGAGCTCGCGGGAGAGCGCGGCGAGCCGCTCCAGATCGACACCGTCGAGGCCCTTGCGGGCGACGAAGATGGCGAGCTCCCGGTCGATGGCCCCCGGCTGCACGAGCCGGCGCAGGGCGACGGCGTCCTGGGCCGTGTGGGTGTGGACGGTGGAGCGCATGGTGACGATGCGGGCGACGGCGCGGGACTCCATGAGGTCGGACAGCTGCTCGGGCCGGAACCCGTCGAGGCGGGCGGCGAGCGCGTAGTACGGGGGCTTGGTGTTCTGCGCCTGGAGGCCGAGGAGATGGGCCACGGCGTCCTCGACACCGAGCGGGGCGCGGCGGAGGAGGAGCTGACGGTCGAGGGTGGCGCGGTTCAGGGCGCGGCGGCTGAGGACCGGGTGCTTCGTCGTGGAGGCCATACGAGGACGCTACTGCTCCTTGCGGACAGATTCGGTCCGCAAGGAGCGGGAAGTCGAAGGGAAGCCGCGGGAAAAGGCCGCGGGGAAAGTCGATGCCGGAAAGCATCACGAGCCACAGCACCAACCACAAACTGCCAGATACCATACGCAAAGCCCCACACTGCCCGCCCGTCCCCACCCGAAAGGCGAAAGATCCGGTGCCCGAACGTCGTCCCCGCGCGGCCTGGCGCCGCCATCCGGAACCGGAACCCGAGCCCGCGTCGACGCCGCACTCCACCGACCGGCCGGGCGTGGTGCAGGCGAGCCTCTACCGCGACGGCCGACGGGTCTCCTCCCCCGCCACGCTCGCGGACACGTTCCGTCAGCTGCGCGAGCACCCCGACGGCATGGCATGGATCGGCCTGCAACGCCCGACGGAGGCTGAACTCCACTCCCTGGCCGCGGAGTTCGACCTGCACGAGCTGGCGGTGGAGGACGCCCTGGAGGCCCACCAGCGCCCCAAGCTGGAGCGGTACGGCGACACCCTCTTCGTGGTCCTGCGCGCCGCCCGCTATCTCGACGCCCAGGAGGAGGTCGAGTTCGGCGAGCTCCACATCTTCGTGGGCCCGGACTTCCTGATCACGGTCCGCCACGGCGCGGCCCCGGACCTCTCCACGGTCCGCCACCGCATGGAGGGGAACCCGGACCTCCTCGCTCTCGGCCCGGAAGCGGTCCTGTACGCGATCCTCGACGCGGTGGTCGACGGCTACGCCCCGGTGGTGGCGGGCGTCCAGAACGACATCGACGAGATCGAGACGGAGGTCTTCGGCGGCGACCCGGCGGTCTCCCGCCGCATCTACGAACTCTCCCGGGAAATGGTCGAGTTCCAGCGCGCCACCCGCCCCTTGGTGGGCATGCTCCACGGCCTGATGGCGGGCTTCGCCAAGTACGGCACGGACGAGGAACTCCAGCGCTACCTCCGCGACGTCGCCGACCACGTCACCCACACCAGCGAACGCGTGGACGGCTTCCGTCAGGCCCTCACGGACATCCTCACGGTCAACGCGACCCTGGTCACCCAACAACAGAACGCCGAGATGCGCGCGTTGGCGGAAGCCGGCTTCGAGCAGAACGAGGAGATCAAGAAGATCTCAGCCTGGGCGGCCATTCTCTTTGCACCCACACTCGTTGGAACTATCTACGGTATGAACTTCGAGTCCATGCCTGAGTTGGGTTGGAGCCTCGGATACCCCTTCGCGGTCGGCTTGATGGGGATGGTCTGCGTCAGTTTGTACGTGATTTTCAAGCGACGGGATTGGCTCTAGAGTCGGCCGACTCCGGTCGAGCAGCGTGCATGGTTTGCGTCTGCACCTCCCACACGAGCGCCCAATCCGGGCTCCGAGGAGTCCCTGGGGGGAAGTGATGCGGGTGATCTCGTCCACCTGCCTCCAGCAAGCCCCTGACCAGGACTTTTACCCTCCTGTAGGCGCTGGGGAGAATCCGGGGAGAATCGGCTGACGACACAGCTCCTGCGTCTGCGGCTTCGTCCCCATCCTGCTTCCTGCTCAACATCTCGCCGGTCGCCCCTCGCCGCCCCCCAACAGATGGCAGACAGTGACACTGGGTTCTGAGCGGAGCCACACGTCCGCCCCCTCTCCACCGTCCTGCCCATGGTCGGGACGTCGGTCTCCGAGCACACGGAAGCCGAGCGTCTCGCACACAGCCTCCCGAACGAGGAGATCGGCCCGCACGGAAGATCACCGTTGACGATCTCCCTCGAGCAGCTTGACTTGATACAGCAGCCTCGGGGCAGCGGCGGCTCACTCCGTCCACTCGGCCTCCGGGGGGAGCTCCTTGAGCCTGCCCACCGGCGAGAAGGCCACCAGGAGCAGGGAGATCGTGAAGCCCACCGCGGTGACAAGGAGAGCCGCGCGCAGGCCGATCAGGTCACCGAGCCAGCCACCCATCAGTGCGCCCACGGGCATGGTCCCCCAGGTGAGGAAGCGCAGAGCCGCGTTGGTGCGGCCGAGCATTCGGGAAGGGGTGACGGTCTGGGTGAGGGTGGAGAGGTGGATGTTGCCGATGGTGGTGCCGATACCGCCCAGCAGGAAGGAACCCAGCAGCACGGCGAGGACGAGCGCGGTGGGCCCACCCGCCAGTGGGACGAGTGCCTGGGAGAGCGAGCCGAGACCGAAGCCGACGACGATGGCGCGTCCCGGCCCATGGCGGCGCGCCACCTTGACTGCAAGGACCGCGCCGATCAGGGAGCCGACTGCCCCTGTGGCCAGCACCAGCCCCAACGTGCCGCTGGGCCGGCCGAGTTCCCGGACGACGAAGAGGGGCAACAAGGTCTGCATGGCCATGAAGAACAGGTTGTTGAAGCCCGCCCGGAAGGCCGAGACTCGCAGGTAGGGGTTTCGGGCGACGAACCGCAGTGAGCCCGCGATCTCCCTCAGCATCGGTTTTCCGGCGGTGGCCGGCCGGTCCTCGCGTGTCCGCACGGCGACCAGCGCGAGCGCGGAGAGCAGGTGGATCGCGGCCCCCACGACCATCGTGACCGGCAACGAGGCCAGCTGGACCAGTACCCCACCGAGGCCCGGACCCGCGATGCGGGCCACCGAACCGCTGCCCTGGATCCGGCTGTTGCCTTCGGCGAGTCGGTCCTTGCCGATGAGCGAGGGGAGGTAGGCGGAGGAGGACAGGTCGTAGAGGACGGCGAGGAGACCCATCGCGAAGCCCGCGACGTACAGGACACCGAGCGTGAGCGTATCGAGCCAGAAGAGCAGGGGCACGAGCGTCAGCAGGACCGCCCGCACGAGGTTGGTGCCGATCAGGAAGGGCCGTGGCCTCAGCCGGTCCACCCACACCCCGGCGAACAGCGTGAACAGCAGGTACGGCACGAACTGGGCACCGTTGAGAAGGCCCGCCTGGGAGGAGGTCGCATTCAGTTCGACGACGGCGAGCAGCGGCAAAACCAGCGCGCTCACCTGGACGCCGACCCGCGCCGCGCTCTCCCCCAACCAGTAGGAGACGAAGTCTCGGTGTCGCCACAGGCTCGGCTCGGGAGGGCCCTCGGGAGGCTTCCCGGAAGTGGCGTCCTCCGTCACCTCCGGCCGGCTCACGCGACCCCTCCGACACCGGCCACGTCACCGATCTCGTACACCCGGTCGGCGAGTGCGCGGACGGTCCGCACGTCCCTGTCGAGGACCGCGCTGTCCTCGTGAGTGAGGAAGACCCGCAGTGGGCTGGAGAGCAGGTCGGTGGTGGGGCGCATCCGGTCCCCCGGAGCGAGCTTCGGGGCGACCGCGTGGACCGAGGGGAGGCCCTCGATCCGGCGTATGGTCTCGGTGTCCACCCGCGTGACGACGCCGGATCGTTCGGTGGCCGTGTTGCAGACCACGGCGGGACGGAGTCGCCGGTAGACCCGGGCTGCCCAACGCGCGTGGAACTCCTCGGGGGCGAGGTAGGCCAGCGCCGTGAGCGCGGCCTGGTCGTGGCCGAGGCAGAGCCGGTGCAGTCCTGGGTTCATGTTGCCGTTCATCCGGGCCCCGATCTCCACCAGAGCGGGGCCCCGCGGGGTGACGATGACCTCCGCGTGTGCGGAGCCGTGCCGGATCCCCAGCGCGTCGAGGACGGTGCCGACGTAGTCGAGGAGCGCAGGCACCGGCTCCTCGTCCGGGGCCAGCAGCGTGTCCCGGTCGTAGACCGGGCGACCGGCCACCAGGCGCTTGTGGTAGCGCCACACCCCGCAGAAGAAGTGGGCACCGTCGCGACTGACGGTGTCCACGATGTACTCCGTGCCCTCCAGGTAGGACTGGACGAGGACCTCGGCGGGGGGCCGCCCGTAGACGTCCGGGCCGGCGAGGACGGTGGCCGCCGCGGCCTCGATCTCGGCTTCGGTCCGGCAGACGCGCACCCGGTCGGTGCCGGCGGACGCGACCGGCTTGACGACCACCGGCTGATCGGCGTCCGGACCTGATTCCTTGCGCCAGCGGATCAGGTCGGCGGGGTCGGCGGAGCGGAACTGGCGGGCGCAGTGCAGCCCGCGGGCTCGCAGCCGCTCCCCCATGACGTACTTGTCCCAACGAGCAGCGGAAAGCGCGGTTCCGTTGGTCGGCAGACCGAGTTCTTCGCTGAGCCGGTCGGCGAGGGCCACGCCGGAGTCCTGACCGGCGATGACGAATCCGGGCGCGAGGGCACGGAGGCGTGCCAGGGTGGCAACCCCGTCGTGGACGATGTTCTCGGCGAAGCGGGCCAGGTCCGGGCCGGGCAGCGCGGTGGAGACCGTCCTTCCGGCCTGGACGTGTACCAGCCGCACTCCGTGGGCCGCGAAGGCCGCGGGCAGCAGGTTGCCGGTGGTGTACGCGTCCACGACGACTCCGGTGACCGGCCCGGTCATCGGCCTCCCTCCTGCGGACGGGCGGCCACCTGGTGAAGGACACAGCCCACATGAGAGCCGTCGCCGAGGAACCGGAAGTCCTGTGCGGCGCGCGGAACGCCCTTGACGAAGGCACCGCTGTATCCGCGAACGGTGTGGAAGACGCCCCAGTTCAGCAGGGTGGAGGCCAGCGTGTCGGGCTTGTCGTCGTCCACGAACCGTTCTGCGTCGCCGACCACCCGCTCCTGCACCACGTACGGCACGCCGCCCCGTAGGGCGTCCGAGATCCGACGCTCCCACTCGTCGGGGCCGACCATCCAGCCTGCCGTGATGCCCTGTCCGGCGAACCCCGCGCTCGGTTTGAGCAGCAGGTTCTCGCGTCGGGCGGACAGCAGACCAAGAAGTTCGGTCCGGCCGTCCTGATACGTGACGGGACCTGGCCGGAGCGGACGCGTCCAGGGCAGCAGCCGGTCGATGACGTCCTGCTCCTCGGCGGTGAAGTCACCGTGCCGCGTGTCGTCGCTGAGCAGAGCGAGGCAGTCCTTGATCCCGTACAGGTCCGAGGGCAGCGGCGTGAACAGTGCGGCGTTGCCGTCGGCGACCGCGTCCAGCAGCGGCCCGGCGAGCTCCTGCGTCTCGGGCGTGTCGGTGAGTCGGCTCAACTGGAAGGTGCGGAAGACCCGGTCGACACGTCGGCCGCGGGCGGTGAGCACGCCGTCGCGATAGTCGAGCTGCCCGATGTGGCAGGGGAACGCCTCGCGGCCGAGCTCGGCGAGCTGCTCGAGAAAGAGCCGCATGTGCCCGAAATCGTCGGCCGTCTCGGGGCTGTTGGGCCACTTCACGACCGCGATGGGGAGGCCGGTACGGTCCGGGCAGGCCGCGTCCATGGAGGCCGCCATGCCGGCGACGGGATCGGCGTAGCCGAGGCCGTGGCGATCGGCGAAGTCCGTGAGTGCCGGGTCGGCGAGCATCGCGCGGCTCATCTCGGCGATCTCGCACCCGCCGAGCGAGCTGGTGGTGTTGAACTCCACGAGACGGAACCGTCCCTGCTCCCGCAGGAGATCGGCACGCCCCACCGGTACCGCTGGACCGGGCACCACACAGCGGGCGACCGCCTTGGCCTGGGCCGGTGGCAGACCGAGGGCTCGGGCCATCCGGCCGACGTCACCTCCGTAGAGGCGCTCGGGGAGCGACGACAGCAGCCGCAGCAACACACCGAGGTCGTGGTCGAGGGAGCGGACCTCGACGGCTTCCAGGAAGGCGGGCCGGCCGAAGACGGGACGGCCCAGCCAGGCGTGGGTGCGGTCGAAGGCCGGGTCCGTAGTGGCGACAGCGCGAGTGGGCCCGCGACTCTCGTCAAGGAACTCCCTGGTGATCCGGTTCTCGACCGGCGTGCCGTGCTCCATGGCACCGTCCCTTCTCGTCTTCGCTCGGTATTGGCTCGTTCCGGCACCCGTCATCGGGTGGCCTGTGTGGGCGTGCGCTGCCACAGATACGGGATCACCTTGCCGGTGCGGGCGTTCCGGTCGAGCAGGTCCGTCCACTCGACCGCGACACTGTCCGGGTGTTGCGCGGCAATCACTTCCAGGGCATAGACGCGACGGAGGAGTTCGGCACGCACCCTGTCGGACCCGGTCGGCGCCGGCCCCGCGGCGCCGGACTCGTGAGCGGTCCACCGGATGACGACGCCGCCCAGCGCGGAGGCGGCGGACGGGTCCGGGACGAGAAGTAGTTGGGCGTCGGCAACGCCTGGCACACCGCGTACGACCTCCAGCAGATCACCGAGGCGGACCATGGTGTTGTAGAACTTCAGCCGGTCGTCGGTGCGACCCAGCACCCGGAAGGCGTCAGCGCCTCCGCACGGACAGGCGGACGCCGCATCGATCCGGTCGCCCAGGCGGTAGCGCATCGCGGGTGCGGGCCAGCCGTCCCCCGTCCGGCTGAGCCAGGTGTGCTCGGTGTCGTACTCGAGTTCCTGATCGGGAAGGAGATGCACGAGGCCGGGGGCACAGTCGGGGCCGCTGGTGGCGATCACATACGTCTCGATGGAGCCGTAGTTCCCCCACGTCCGTGCTCCGGGGAAGGCGAGTTCGACCGCGCGGCGCCGTGCCTCGGTGAGGGGTTCACCGGCCCACACCACCTTCGACACGGGAAGCGTGATGCCGGTCTCCCTCACGACGTCGGCGAAGTCGGCGAGAACGCTGGGCGCACCGGCCAGGGCGTTGACTCCGCTCACTTCGAACACCGTTGCCCACTCGGTGAGTTCTCTTCTGGACACAGGCCCCATGGGAAGCACGGACGCGCGGCAGTGGGTGGCGAGCGTGTTGTAGAAGTAGTGGGCACCCCAAAGCCGGCCGGGGCGGAAGAGGTTGAGCAGGACGTCCCCGGGGCCGAGAGGCCGCCAGCTGCGCACCAGGCGGGGGATGCCCTGGTCGGGTGCGATGGTGGTGAGTTTGATCCGTCCGGTGGTGCCGCCGCTGGCCACGACCTGACCGCCGGCACCAGCGGCCAGTGCCCGCGTCACGGCGGCGACCTGGTCCGGTCCGCTCTCGCCGCCGCCCTGGGGGGCGCCACCGAGCGTGGCGAGCCGAGCGGTCTCCGCCCGGATCCGCTCGGGGTCGAGCCGGCCGATGCGGGTCACCGCGCCTCCCGCAGGGTGCGTGCCACGCGGGAAGTGAGCTCCGTACGGGTGTCGAGGACTCGCTCCAGGGCGGCGCCGAGATCGAGCAGCCGGGCCTCTTCTCCCGGACGGCCGACGAGTTGGACGGCGAGCGGTCCGTGGTCGGCGCTGACTGCGGCAGGCAGGACCAGCGCGGGCAGCCCGGCGAAACTGGCGATCGGCGTGTAGCCGAGCCGGTCGGCGTAGTCGATGTCCCCGGGCTTCGGCAGAGTCGGTTTCCCCGCGCGTTCGACCACCCGCTTGGGAGGAGTGGAGCTGACCGGCATGAGCAGCACGTCGATCCCCTCACGGTCGAAATGCGCGAGCAGCGAGCGGCGGAACCGACGCTGGGAAGCAAGCAGTTCCGCCCGGCGGCCAGGCTCCGGCTCCGGGGCGAGCGAGGCCCGGGCGACCGGTGAGATGCGCAGCGCGAGCCGGCTCTCGACCTCGCCCACCACTTCGGCGACATCGATGCCGCACAGTTCCCAGGCGTCGGCACGGGCCCGCCACAACTCTTCCGGCAGCTCCGTCGCAAGGTGCGGAAGGCCCAGTTCGCCGAGTGCCGCCACGGCCCGGGCCTGGGCGTCGGCCAGGCCGGGCGCGCAGCCACCGGTGTTGTCCACCGTCGCCACCCGCGTCGTGCGGTGGCCCTGCCCGTCGGCCGCCGTACCGCCCGGTCCGGCGTCGTCCACCGCTCCGCGCCGCCACAGCAGACGCAGGTCGCCGACGGTCCGGGCCATCAGTCCCAGGGCGTCCTGGGTGGGCGAGACCGGCAGGCCGCCCGCGAGCCGCTCTGGCCGCCAGGTGGTCCGTAGCCCCACGACGCCGCAGTTCGCGGCGGGCCAGCGGGCCGATCCGAGTACATCGGTGGCGAGGGCGTAGTCGCAGATCCCGGCCGCGACAGAGACCGCTGAACCGGTGCTGGATCCTGCCGGGGAGAGGTCCGGGAAGACTGGGTTGAGGACATCACCAGGAGCGCCGATGTTCAGTTCGGTGGCACAGGCCTTCCCGTTGACGACCAGCCCGAGCGCGCGGATCCGGGCCACGGCGAGGGCGTCCACGGCGGGGTAGTGGCGATGGTTCGCGTGTCCCAACGTGGTGGGCATCCCGCCCACATCCAGGGTGTCCTTGACCCCGACGGTCGTCGCGGCGAGGTCGGCGCTCGTGTCGAGCCAGGTCATGGCGCGGGTGATCCGGTCGGCCTCGCCGACCCAACGGAGGCGGGCCGCACGCCAGGCGTCCGAATCGAGCCCGGCCGCGGCCAGCGCCTTTCCCCGGCCTTCGACGGGGCCGAGCAGCAGGCCGACGGGGGCCGGGCCGTCGTCGGGCGACAGGGTGTGCCGGAGGTATCCGCGTGCGGCGGCACTGGTCACGGGCGTGCCTCTCTCGGGCAGGGAGCGGGCGGAACGGTCGTTCGGGCACGAGGCCAGGGCCGGGGTCAACGCCCGGCCAGGAAGGCGTCCAGCCGTCGCTCGTAGGCGGCGAAGCGTGTAGCGACCACGTGGTGAACCAGGTCGGCCGGAGCGAGCAGCCGGGACACCGCCCCGTCCGCTTCGAACTCGGACAGCCACAGCTGGCCGTCCGCGAGCAGCAGATCGATACAGAGATAGGAGACACCCAGCCGGTTCGAAGCGAGCTTGGCCAGCTCGTGCACGCGCGGGTCGATCTCGGTGCGCACGGCGTAGCCGGCTCCGCGACTGACGTTGGCGACGTGTGACCCCTGTCGGGGGATCCGGTCGAACATCGCGATGACGGTGCCCTCGACGCTCACCACCCGGATGTCGGCCGCCACCTGGGGCAGTCTGGGCTGGATGGCCACCCCGGTCCGGCTGCCGGCGGCGAGGCCGAGTACCGCCTCCAGGCTGTCCCGGTCGGGGCAGGCCACACAGCCCTGCCCGCCGCTCCAGGAAAGCGGTTTGACGAAGACCGGGTACCAGTCGTTCGGCACCAGGCTGAGGTGCCGCAGCCGGTGCACGTCGCGGTCGGCAGCGAGGCGGATGGTCGGCACGACCGGAACCGGTGAGTCCTGGAAGGCGTTGAGGGTGGCGTACTTGTCGTTGAGAAGGATGCCGGTGTCCAGCGGGATCGGCAGCCAGAAGCCCAGGGTCTGCAGGGAACGCATCAGGGAGAGGCCCGCCCACAGGTCGACCTCGTGGGTGGGGCCCGTGCGGATGCCGTAGACGATGATGTCCCGGTTCGGGGAGAGCGGTTCATCCCGCCAGTACACCCTTCCTCGGGCGATGGCGAAGTGGTCGGGGGCGGCCACGTCGAAGTCGAGACCGGCCCGGTCCGCGGCGAGGCGGTAGTCCACCCAGAACTCCCCCTCCTCGTAAGCGCGGAGCAGAGCCGAGCTGCGATCGGGGAAGAGATACAGAATC
Organism: Streptomyces venezuelae; assembly: GCF_008642375.1. Lineage (NCBI taxonomy): Bacteria > Bacillati > Actinomycetota > Actinomycetes > Kitasatosporales > Streptomycetaceae > Streptomyces > Streptomyces venezuelae. Next base: position 1,840,246 of record NZ_CP029194.1, read on the forward strand.
CGTCTGCGCTGCATGCCCGCCGTCACCTTCCCAGGACGCTTCCGCCGTTGATGTCGAAGACCTGGCCGGTGATCCAGCCGGCACCCGGTGAGGCCAGGAAGTGGATGAGCGGGGCCACGTCGTCGGGAACGCCCGCCCGGCCCAGCAAGGTCTCCGCGACCAGGACGTCGTGGCGCGCCGAACGCCCGGTGGGGCCGAAGAACTCGGTGTCCTGGACGTAGCCCGGCGCCACGAGGTTCACCAGGATCCCGTCGGGGCCGCCCTTGCGGGCGAGCCCTTGGGACCAGCCGATCAGGCCGGCCTTCGCGGCCGTGTAGCCGTCGGCGCCCCCGCGGCGGGCCGCGACCGATCCGATACTGATCACGCGTGCTCCGGGACGGGCGAGCCGTGGCCAGAGGGCTTCGGTGAGAACGGCGGCGGAGAGCAGATTGGCAGCCAGGGTACGGCGGAACGAGTCGGCATACCCGTCCAGGCCTCCCGGCCTGTCCCGGTCCACGCCACCCGCGTTGTTCACGAGCACGTCCACGGATCCGTCGGGGAGGGCGTCGAGCACGAGCCGCGCGCCGTCCGGTCCGGACAGGTCCGCGGCCACGACACGTACCGAGGCGGGTTCCAGCTCGGCCGCCGCCTTCTCAAGGAGGTCACGGCGGCGGCCGACGAGGACGACCTCGGCACCATCGCGAGCGAAGAGGCGTGCCGTGGCGCGGCCAATGCCTGTTCCTCCACCGGTGACAACGACTCTGGTCACACGTACTCCTTCGATAGCGGACGCCGATCCCCGCAGTGGGTACCGCCTTGCCGTGAGGCCGCCGCAACAGTGGAGGGTCACGCTTAACATCCGCTGAAGCCGTCCGGACGGTGGTTCGGGGGATCTTAAGAAGGCCGGGGTTTGATGCCGCACGACTCTCACTCCCAGCGGCTGTCAGGGGATCTTCCGATGTGGCATCAGGAACGGCATGTCGATATCTGGCGCTCGGCCAGGCAGGAGACCCTGGCGACGGCCGGTGATCCTGGTCCGGACTTCTACCTGCGCAAGCTCGGCGAACTCTGGTCGCGGGCCACGCCGGCTCCGGCCTATCGCCACCTCGGTCCGTTCTCCGCCGAGGCGTTCTCCGCCCAGCCTCTCCTGCCTCGCGAAGAGCTCAAGACCCGGCCGCTCGACTTCGCGACCGTGACGCCCGGCACGGCACTGCGCTACTACGAGACGACCGGGAGCACCGGCCGGCCCACCCCGACGCCCCGACTCGCCGAGGACGTCATCTGGAACACGGTCGCGGTGGCCGAGGCCTGGCGGTCCGTGCTGGGTGAGGACGAACGCGTCCTCAGCCTGATGCCCTCGGACGTGGTCCCGATCGGTGACCTGATCGCCCAGGTCGCCGACTACCTGGACCTGTCCCATCTGCGGGCCTATCCGTTCGCGACCGGTATCACCGGCTGGGACCGGCTGACGGAATTGTGGCTCGCCTACCGGCCGACCACCGTCTTTCTCGCCCCCGGCGTGGCCCTGGACTGGACTCGACTGGCGGCCGGGCGCGGGCTTCTGGCCGACCTCGGATCGGGCTTGCGTCGCATGATGCTCCTGGGCGAGGTGAACACGGAACCGTTCCGGGAGCGGCTGGGGCGGTGGTGGGAGGCCGACGTCCACGACGCGAGCTACGGCAGCACCGAGACCGGCACGCTGGCCACCACGTGCCAGGCGGGCCGCCAGCACCTACTGACCGCGAGCGCCTACTTCGAACTGGACACCCAGGGCCCCGACGGCGTCGTCCCGGCCGGGGCGTACGCCGATGCCCCGCGCACCGGGCAGCTTGTGGTGACGCCGCTCAACTCCTATGCCAGGCCGCTGCTCCGCCTGGCCACCGGTGATGTGGTCACCCTCGGCCGGAACTGCCCGTGCGGGCTGGTGACGCCCACGGTCACCGTGCACGGACGCGACTCCGACACCCTGGCCGTCCACGGGATCTCGCTGACGCCTCGCGCCGTGGAGGAGGTGGTGTTCGCCACCGCGGACGCCACCGGCTACCTCATCGAGGTGGACGCATCCGGTACGTACGCCGGACTGCTCCTGGAGCGCCTCCCCGGCGCCGACCGCGCCGCGGAACCGGCCGCCGTCGAGGAGGTCCGCAGGGCCTCCAAGGAGCGGCTCGACCTCTCCTGGGACCGTGTCGTCTTCGTCAACTCGCTGCCTCAGCTGACCAAGAGCGGCGCCTCGCAGAAGAGCTGGAAGCGTTCCAACGTACGCATCCTGGCGGCGGCCCAGTGACCGGCGGGGGGCTCCAGCCTGTCGGTGGGTCCGGTGTACGAGGGGCGGCCACTGGCGAGCCCGACCTGTGGTGCACCTACGCCGCCGTCCGTACCCTCGCATGGCTCGGGCGGTCCGGTGAGCTGCCCGCACCCGAGGCCACGGCGCGCTATCTGCGCTCCCGCCGCAACCACGACGGTGGCCACGCGTGGAGCGCCGGCATGGCCTCCGACGCGTGGGCGACCTTCTACTGCACCCAGGGCCTGGCCGACCTCGGCTGTACCCAGGACAGTCCGGAGCGCACCGCCCGGTGGCTGGAGTCCACCTGGACCGGCGAGGCGTACGGGATGCTGCCCGGTCAGGGCGCGGAGGTGTGGGCGACCCACTTCAGCACCCGCACCGCCGGCCTGGTCGGCCTGACGCCCCCTCCGGGCGAGCGGAGCCGGCTGCTGCGTTGGCTCGGTGCGCTTCAGGCCCCGGACGGCGGTCTCGGCTGGACACCGGCCGACGCGCGGCGCAACCGCACCGACGTGCGGGCCTGCTTCTACGGCGTGCACGCCTGGGCGGCGGTCGCCCGCGCTGGAGAGGCCCCTCCGTGGCAGGTGCCGGCGCTGGTGGCCTGGCTGCGAGACCGACAGGACACCAGCGGCGGCTTCCACTTCTCCGCGTCGTCCGACGTCCCGTGCATGTGGGCGACGTACCGGGCGACAGGCGCCCTGGCCACCCTCGGCGCGGCGCCCGCGCTGCCCGAGGCGTGTCTGCGGTGGGTGCTGCGGCTGCGCGGCTCCGCCGGGGCCTTCGTCCGCTGGGAGGGTTACCCGGTGGAGGACGTGTGGGCGTCGTTCTGCGCGGTCGGATCGCTGCGGGCACTCGGTGTGCCGACGGACGAGGTGGCCGATCCGGTGGTCCGCCGTATCACCGAACTGGCCACTCCAGGAGGCGGGTTCACCTACCGGGAGCCGGAGCGGGCCGACGACGCGCTGACCACGGCGGCGCTCGCGCTGCGTCCGGATACGCCTCCGGCGCGGCGGACGGAGCTGGTGCGGTGGCTGGAGGCCTGCCAACTGCCGAACGAGGGCGGGGTGATGTACATGCCCGGTCGGGGCGCGGAGGTTCGCTGCACTCTGTGGGCGGTGGCCGCCGGCGCGTTCAGGGAGGACCCGGCGGGTCGCGTGAAGGTGGTGAACTGGCTCGCCGGGCTGCAGAACGAGGACGGCGGCTTCGGGTACTGGAGCGGGCGCGGCTCGGACCTGGTGTCCACGGCCTCCGCCGTGGAGACGCTGCGACTACTGGGGGTCCGGGCAGCCGTCTCGCTCGACGCCAGGGCGCTGGTGGCGTTCACCGACGCCTGCGCCGCGCCGGGCGGCGGGTACGGTCAGGTACCGGGCGCCCCCATGTCGCTGCGCGCCACGCTGCAGGCGTACCGGGTACTCACTGCCGCCGGGCAGCGCCCGCCGGACCCGGCTCCGGCGCTCGATCGCCACCGGGTCAGGGGCGGTGGATTCGCCGACACCGGCAACCGGCTGCCCGACCTGCTGTCCACCTACGAGGCGGTGGTGGCCTCCCAGCGGGCCGGGATACCCGTGGACACGCACCATCTGGAGCTCCTTCTGAAGGCCGCCGACCGGCCCGACGGCACCGCGTGGACCCCGCTGTCCCCGGTCGGCGGTGGACCTCTCGCCGAGGTGCTGGGCGCACTCCTGCGAGCGCGGGCCGCCGGCGTGGGTCGCTCCTCGGCCGGACGGCTCCCGGCCCTCACTCTCTCCTGACACCACATCACCTCCGGACGACGGAAGCGAGGCCAGCCATGCCGACGATCACCATCGCCAGTGCGGAGATGTCCGCCTCCCGTCAGCGCGCGGTCGCGCTGACCATCACTCGCTGGCTGGCCGACCACGACGTGCAGGCCCGGCACGTCGTGGTCCAGTTCGAGACGGCGGATGAACAACGGGTGCTCGCGGGCGGCTGGCCGGTGGCCTCGCTGCCGCCGCGGCCCGCCGAAGGAGACCTGCGCCATGCCTCGGTCGTCTGCTGCATCTCCCCCGAGCGGGACGAGGAGTTCCGGGCGGCGCTCGCTGCCCGGATCGCCCACGCGCTCGGTGTGACGGAGCGCACGGCCTTCTTCTACCTGGAGTTCCGCACCGCCTCGCCGTCCGACGTGTACATCGCGGCGGCCGGACCACTTCACCGCTCCGACCGGCCGGTCGGAGCGTAAGGCAGCGAAGGACTGAGCGACACATGACCACACCATCCCCGGACACCGTGCTCACCCGGCTGCGCGCGCTTCTCGCGGCCCGGCTCGGACCCGAGTACGCCACGTTCCCGGACGGGGCCGACCTGCGGGTTTCACTCGGTGAGGGATACGACAGCCTGACCGCTCTGGAGTGCATCACCGGGGTGGAGGCCGAGTTCGGCATCGAGGTGGACCTCGTCGGGGACGACGTACGCTACTGGTTCGCCACGACCGAGCGGATGGCTCGGTTCGTCGCGGACCGACTGGAGGACGCCGCGGCGCTGGGTTCCGGCCGGTGACCGTCCGTCGCTCCGAGCCCGGCCCGGACATCGTCTTCAGGACCTCGGGAACCACCGGCAGGCCGGTCACCTGGTTGCGGACCGCCGGGCAGCTCCGGGCGGAGGGCGAGCTCCTGGCCGGACTGACCGGGCCCGCCGACCAGGTGGTCTCGTACGCACCGCCGCACCATCTGTACGGCCGGGTCTTCGGCGTCGAACTCCCCCGTCTCCTCGGTGCCTCCGTGACCGATCACGGGGACACTCCGCTGGTACCGCCGGCGCTCGACCCCGGTGCACGGACCGTGCTGGTGTGCCTGCCCTCCAGCTGGCAACTGCTGCTGCGCCGGCTGCCGGAACTGGCCGCGTGCCGGGAGGTGGTGGCGGTGCACAGCACCGCCCGGGTTCCGGGCGCCGCGTACGAGGTGACCAGGCGCCTGGCCGGCACCGGATTCCGGGCTCTCGAGGTGCTCGGCTCGACCGAGACCGGTGCCGTGGCGACCCGCCCCCTGGACCCCGCGCTGCGTGAGGACGGGGTGTGGCAGCTCCTGCCTGACGTCTCCTGGGCCGGCGCGGCGGCAATACGCCCGTCACCGGCGGACGACACGTGGCCCGACGCGGCCGCGGAAGCCGGCATGGGCTCGTGGGTCGGCCCGGGAGCAGGGGCGAAGGCCGGTCCGGCAGCCTGCGGGGAGAGCGGTCCCGTAACCGACCGGCGCGCCGGTCCGGTGCGTCTGACCGTGGGCGGATCCCGGCTGGCACGGCGTCCCGGGGCGCCGCGACCGGACACGGTCACGATGCCGGATCTGGTCGTGCCCGCCGGACCGCGCGGCTTCAGACGCCTCGGCCGGTCGCCCGGACTGGTGAAGGTGAACGGAGTCCGCTGTGACCTCGGCCTGGTGGAGCTGCTGGCGCGGGAGGCGTTCCCGGAGGCGGACACCGTGTGTGTACCACTCGACGACGAGATCCGAGGCGAGCACTACGCCATGTACTACGCCAGCCCCTCGGGGACCGGGACGGCCGAGTTCCGCTCCCGCCTCGCGGCCGTGCTGGGCACCGTGGTGCCCGGTCCCCGGTCGGTGATCCAGGTGCGTGAGGTGCCACGGTCCGGTGACATCGTTCTGATCGAGCGGCTTCGGGAGATGGCGGGACGGACGTCGTGAGCGGCACGGTGTCACGTCTGCTCGCGGAAAGCGGTTGGGAGAGCCGGATCACGCTCGACGACTCGGCGCGGGAACGGATGGCGAGGAGCCGGGACGCGTTCGAGCGGTCGTGCCGCACACGGGACGTGTACGGCACGACCCGTGGCTTCGGCCCCCTGGTCACGTACGCCGCGGACCCCGACCCGGGCGTACAAGGGCTCGGTCTGATCCGGCACCTGGCAACCGGGCAGGGCGAACCCCTGACCCCGGCGGTGACCCGGACGATGCTCTGGTTGCGGTTGCGGTCGATGGCCGCCGGACACTCGGCGGTCGATCCAGCTCTGTGGCAATTGTTCGCCGACCAGTGGAACGCGGGTTTCACCCCTGTCGTCCCGCGCGACGGAAGCCTGAGCGCCAGTGGGGACCTCGTGCCCCTCGCCCATGCCGCACTGGCCGCGACCGGGGATGACCAGTCCCAGCTCGCCTGGGCGGACCCGAAGGAGGCGGCGGGCGGCGGGCACCACCCGCCGGCCGAGGTGCTGCGCCGGCTCGGTGTCCCGGCTCTGGTGTGGGACGCCCGAGGGGCGCTGGCCTTCGTCAACGGCACCAGTGCCGGTCTCGCGCTGGCGCTGCACAACCACCGGGAGCTGGAGGCGACGGCGCGGCTCGCGGCCGCCGTCACCGGCAGGCTCGCCGAGGTGCTGGGGGCCGATCCTGATCCGTACCACGACGCGCTCAGCCGAGTGCGCGGCCAGCCTGGGCAGCGGCGGGCCGCCGCGCTGATCCGCGCGGAGCTGCCGCCCGGTCATGTCCGGTCGCCGGAAAGGCCGTTGCAGGAGCGGTACTCGCTGCGCTGCGCTCCTCAGGTCCTGGGCGCCGTCCTGGACCAGTTGCGGTTTCAGGAGACGGTGCTGACGGCGGAGGCGGACGGCTGCACGGACAACCCCGTCACGGTGGACGGCGTGATCCGGCACGGCGGCAATTTCCACGCCGCGCCGGTCGTCCTCGCCTCGGAGGCGCACGCGAGCTCCGTCCATCAGGTGGCTCTGCTGATGGAGCGGCAACTGGCTCTCCTCCTCGACCCGCGCGCCAACGGGGGGCTACCCCCGCTGCTCGCGGCGCGACCGGGCCGGGACAGCGGGCTCGCCGGAGTGCAGATCGCCGCCTCCTCACATCTGTCGCGGATCCGCCAGCTCGGCTATCCGGCGTCGATGACCACGATTCCCACCAACCTGGACAACCAGGATCACGTGCCGCTGGCCCTGAACAGCGCCGCGGCCGTGTCCGAGATGCTGACCCGTCTGCGCTGGATCTCCGGCGCGCTGTTGCTGGCCCTCACCGAGACGGGCCGACGTACCGGGTCACGGGCGCACGGACTGTGGAGAATCCTGACCGAAGCCGCCGCGCCCCTCACCCATGACCGCCCGCTGGCGGCGGAGGTCCGCCTCCTCGCGGACCTGGCGCTCGACACCACCGGGTAGGCGCTCGACGCCACCCGGCCCCGGGGAGCCGGGCCCCCGGACGTGGCCCAGTAGCAGGCGTGCCAGGGCCTGTGTCTGTTCCGGGGGCAGCGCGTACGCGGGGCCGTGCGCGACGGCGGCCAGGTTGACGCGCTCGGCGGCCAGCCACCGGGCGGCGGCCGAACGATCGGCGAAGAGCCGCCCGGCCTCGTCGTCGGCGGCCATCGGGCGTGGCCGCACCATCAGGCGGAGCGCGGCACGGGCATGGCGGAGGTAGTACTCGGAGAGTCGGCCCAGTGCGGCGCGACGCTCGGGTCCGGGGTCCTGGCGGTGCGCGGCCAGGAGCGCGTAACGGCGGAGCAGCGGGTGCATCCGGAACCTGCCGCGCGTGTGCTGTTCCAGGAGGTTGCGGTCGACCAGACCGTCCAGGAGCCGGCGCGCCCGCTCGCGCGGAACTCCGAACAGCGCGGCGGTCGCCGGGAGGTCGGTGTCCTGGCCGGGCAGCAGGCCGAGCATGCGGAAGGCGTGCCGGGCGGGCCGGGACAGGGAACGGTAGGAGGCGTCGAAGGTCCGCGCGACGCTACGGCTGCCGAGTCGGAGTTCGTCGAACGCGGTGCCTCCTCGCAGGTTCCGGACGAGCTCCGCGGCCGGTTGGGACGCCTGGTGGCGCAGGCGAGCGGCGGCGATCCGCACGGCGAGCGGCAGGTTGCCGCAGAGCCGGGCGACCACGGCGCCGTACGCCTCGTCCCTGGGCACCACACCGGTGAACAGGGCGGTTGCCTCGGCGGTGGAGAGCATGCCCAGGCGGATCGGATGGGCGCCGTCGAGTTCGGCGAGGGGGCCGCGGCCGGTGACGACCACGAGGCTGGCGGAATCGCCCGGCAGCAGGGGGCGGATCTGCGCGGCGTCGGCGGCGTCGTCCAGCAGGAGGACCACACGGCGACGGCCGAGCAGGGCGCGCCAGCGAGCGGCGGCGAGCGCGACGTTCCCGGCCCCATCGGCATTCGCGAGATCACCGGGCTCTCCGGCCATCCGCAGGAGCAGGTCGAGCGCCTCGTACGGGGACAGCGGATCCCGCTCGTCGCTGTGACCATGCAGGTCGACGTAGAACTGTCCGTCCGGGTACGCGGCCGCGGCGTGGTGGGCGATGCGGGTGGCGAGCGCGGTCTTCCCCGCTCCCGGCATACCGGTGACGGCCAGGATCACGCTGCCCCGGGGGGTGTCCGCCGTCAGCACACGCGCCCGCTCGAGTTCGGCGCCCCGTCCGACGAAGTCCGTGAGGTCCCCGGGCAGCATGTTCGGTCCATGGCAGCCCGTGGACAGGAGCTCCGGGGAGGAGTCCGGATCGGGCCCGGGTAAGGGGGCCGCCCCGGCGTCTCCCGGTTCCCGTGTCGGCTCGGTCGAGGGCCGTACGGAGCCCGGAACCGGCTCGCCTGTGCCCCCGGCCCGTGGGGCGAAGGCTCCGGGGCCGGGAGCCGGCTCGTGTCCGCTCTCCCGTTCCGGTTCCCGGAGGACCGGCGGCATCGCGGAACGCCCCATGTCCATCATTCCTTTTCGTGGCCGGCCGTGCCCCGCCCGGGCGTCCGCCTGGCGCCCTGCCTTCCGGAGCTCGGCGCCCGGCTCCACACCGAGCTCCTGGTGCAGGACCCGGCGGACGCGGGCGTACGTGTCGGCCGCGTCGCGGTGGCGGCCCAGGGAGCTCTGGCAGCGGATCAGCAGCTCCCAGAGACGCTCACGCAGGGGGTGGAGGCTTGTGAGACGCAGGAGTTCGGGTACCGTCCGGTCACTGCGGCCGAGGGCGAGTTCGAGCTCCGCCAGGCGCTCGTACGCGCTGAGGTGTTCCTCCATGATGACGGGTTCCGCGTCACGGCGCAGGTGATCGGACCCGATGTTGGCGAGCGGTTCGCCGCGGAAGAGTTCCAGGGCTTCGCGCAGCATCACTGCGCCCTGCTCGGCGGGCCGTGTCTCCGCTCGGGTGACGAGGAGACGGAAGCGGTGCAGGTCGACGGAGTACGGGTCGACGTCCAGGAGATACCCGTCGCCTGAGCAGACGAGGGCGTGGCCGGGCAGGGCACGGCGTAGCTGCGAGGCGTACACCTGGATGGCGCTCGTCGCCGAGCGCGGTGGTTCCCCGTCCCAGACGGCCGCCACCAAGCGCTCCTTGGCGACGTGGCAGCGCGGTTCGAGGAGCAGGGCGGCGAGCAGCCTCCGGGGTTTGCGGGACGGCGGCGTCCAGCGGACGCCGCCGATACGGACGTCGAAGTCGCCCAGGAGTCGGAACGTCACCCCGGTCGTCGGGTGGTCCGCCCCGGCGAGGGCGGTACCGAGGAACGACACGGCCTCGGGGGCGCGGACGGCGGTCGACATGACGTTGTCCTCCTTCTCGCTCGCGTGTGACGGGTGCCCGCCCCGGGAAGCGGGGCGGGCACTGGTCGGATCCGGATGAAAGTCCGAGGCCCTCGCCTGTCTCGCCCCCGAAGGGCATACGAGGCCGTGGGACGCGGACGTCGTCCTCCGTCCGGCGTGGCCTAGGGCCTGTCCGACCCTGATCCGTCGGACAGGCCCCAGGACCGTCGAACTCCCATCTGCCCCACGACGCCATGCACGCGCTCTCGCCGCACCGGGCACAAGCCCGAGTACGTCCAGTACGAGGGCTTGAGCCCGGCACACCGAGAGCACGCACCTGACGCCGCGGGTCCGCCCTTCGGGCGACGACGGGAGTTCGACGACAGGACCTAGCGGCGGGTCTTGTGCACGGTGACGACGTCGGCGCGGTGCCGGCCGCCGTTGTGGTGGAGGACGGTCAGCAACTCGCCACCGCGGGCCCCCGGTGCGGCGTGGACCGCGAGGGAGGTGCCGGGCAGGGCGAGGTGGGTCACCGCGGGGTCGCCTGCGCCCTCGACCCGGTAGGTGGGGGCGAGCGGGTCGTAGGCGACGGGTGCGTCGAGCTCGTCGACGACCGCGCTGCCAGGGGCACGGTAGAAGCCGCCCACCGCCACGGTGTAGCTGATCGGGTGGGAAGCGGCGGCCGGGTCGATGCCCAGAGCGCTCAGTCTGACCGGCAGGACGACGACGTTGGTGTCGAACGTGTTGGTGTCCACATCGCCGAAGTGACTGTTGACGGGCTGAGTGTCGACCGAGGTGAAGCCGCCGCCCGGACGCGGCTTGCGCAGGTCGACGGTGTTGACCAGGAGGACGTCGCTGCGAGGCGCCTTGACCACGTAGGACTCGAAGTCGGGCGTTCCGTCGCCGGTGGTGTCGATCCGGACGTACGGAACCGTGTTGCTGCCGATGTTGGCCCAGTCGCCCCAGGTCACCACCGCGAAGGCGGCCAGTGCGTCCTGTGCCCTTCCCGCCGCGCGGGCCTGCGGGGCGGTGCTGGTGGCTCCGACGTAGCGCAGGTCCCCGCCACGGGCGGTGGCGTTGAGAACACAGCGTCCACCGGTACTGTCGGCGCAGTCGGGCATCCGCGGTGACCGGGCTCCGAGTTCGAAGGCGCTGATCAGTGAGCGGTAGGCGGAGGCTCCCTCGCCCTGATCGAGACCGCGGCCGGTGAGCTTCAGCAGAGCGCGCGCGTTCTCGCCGCGCGGGGTGACGGTGCGGGGAACCCGTATCGTGGAAACCGGCTTGGGCGAGGCCGCGACCGGGACCCGCAGAGTCTGGTCGGCGCCCTGACGCGGGGTGAGCAACAGGCGGCCCGAGGCGTCGCCGACGAACTGACGGGCGAGTCCGCCCTGGACCGGTTCCATGGCCGGTTCCATGGCCTTGCGGAGCTCTCGCGCGTCGTCGACGCGCAGGGTGACGGTCACCTTCGCCGATCCGTGCGCGGGGATGCGTACCCGGGTGGGAGAGACGGTGAAGCGCACGCCGGGCATGGTCGCGATCGTCTGGTACGAGGCGTCGAACACCTGGGCGTGGCCGCTCTTGTTGACGACACGCACGGTCTTCGTCCGCTTCAGCCGCCGCTCCACCTCCACGACGCCGAAGGACGCGCTGACGGCGCCGGGATCGTCGGTGACGTAGGCGAGGGTTCCCGTGCGCAGCGCGGCGAGGGCGTCGATCCTTCCGGCGCCGACCCGCTGCGGGGTGAGGGGGGTGCCGTCGTCGGCCGTGACGTCATGTCCCGCGGTGTTCATCGCGGCGGCCTTGGCCTCTTCGTAGGTCCACTCCGGATGGGCCTGGCGGATGAGGGCCATGACGCCGGTGGCGTGCGGGGCCGACATCGAGGTGCCGGAGTAGACGGCGCGGTCGGTCCCACTGCCGCTGAACGCAGCGGCGATGGTGTCACCGGGCGCCGAGATGTCGGGCTTGACGACGGGGCCGCGGATGCCGCGCGAGGTAAAGACGGAGGCGGTGTCGGTGAGCCGCTCGTCGTACGTCGGAACGCTGGCCCGGTCGGATCCGACGAGCCGCAGCCGCAGGGTTCCCGCCTCCACGGCGGGCCGGAGCGCCTCGCTGGACGTCATCGTGAACTGGAACATCGGCATGTCCGCCGTCCCGGTGATCCGGGCCGTGAAGTGGTCCAGTTCGGAGCTGAGCACCACGGCCGCGGCACCGGCCTTCCGTGCGTGGGAAGCACGGGCCACCGATCCGCACTCGAGGCCTTCGATGGTCCGCTGGCCGTTCATCTCCAGCCAGACCGTCTTCCCGGCGACGGCCGCGGTCTCCTCGGGCGTGTACGCCTTGCAGCCCTGCGCGTTGTGTGCCGGGAGGGGGACGACGTCACGGCTCAGATCGAGGGCGTCCATGCCGGTGAACGCGAGACTGAACTGGCCCTGCTGGACACCGGCCTGTGCGGCGGGCCCCTCGACTCGGGCCCCGTCGCGCAGGAAGTACGAGTCGCGGGTGCTGCCGACCGTGAGCGCCTCCGGCGCCAGGCTGCCCGGTGAGCCGGCGACATCGTACAGGTCGCCTCCGTTGCCGGCGGAGAACACCGTCAGCACATCGTGCTGCGCGAGCTTGCGGACGAACAGCGACAGGGGGTCGTCGACGCTGTTGTAGTTGCTGCTGAGAGCGAGGCTGACGATGTCGAGCTTGTCGCCGAAGTCGCCGTCCCCGTTGGGATCGAGCGCGTGGTCCAAGGCCTTCGCGGTGAGCGCGGAGGTGAGTCCGTTGCAGCCGAAGACCTTCAGAGCGTAGAGGGAAGCCTCCGGGGCCATGCCGGGGCCGACGCGCATCGAGCGGACGGTCTCCGGGGTGAGATCGGCGTAGTCGTCGGTGAAGGTGGACCCGTCGGCGTTGACGCCCTGGGAGGCGATGATGCTGGCGCCGTGCGTGCCGTGATGGCCGCAGGAGATCGGGTTGGGGTCGGGCACCGGGGTGGTGGAGCCGAGCCGCCCGGACGCGTCGTAGGCGTCTCCCACGAAGTCGGTGCCTCCGATCACCTTCGCGGTGGGGAAGGTACCGGGGGCCACCACGGTGGGATCGATCGCGCGGTACGCGGCCGGGGTACCGGGTCCACCGAATGCCGCGTGGGTGTAGTCGATTCCGTCGTCGACGATGCCGATGCGGATGCCCTTACCGGTTCTGCCGGTCTGTTGCCAGGCATTGAGGGCCCCCGTGAGCTGCACGGAACTGGTGCTGCTCTTCTCCTGGGCGGTGATCGGGCGGATGGAGCGTACGTCGGGACGCTCGGCGAGGAGCCGTACACCGTCGAGATCGGCCTCGACGAGGAGACCGGGTACGGCATTGCCGGTGACCGCGAGAACCTTCGTGGTCCGGTCCGCGTCGCGCAGGATGTCGGCGACTCGTTCGGCGTGGCTGTCGACGGCGCGGCGGGCGTCCTTGGCTGCTCGCCGCGCCGCCTGCTCGCCGGAGCCACGACGGGTCTGTGCCGTGGACGCGTCGAGTGCGGAGCCGACAGCGAGCTCCACGAACACCGTGGCACGGCCTTCGTCGTGGGTCGGCCGAGGCGCGAGGCCGGCAGACAGCCCGCCGGGGGTCCGCTGCGATCCGGCGACCGCGGCGGCAAGCCCGTCGCCGGTGGCCGCGCCCACGGTGGTGGCGGCGGTGGTGGCGGTGGTGGTGGCGAGCGCGAGCGCCGCCGCGAGAGTCGCTGCCCTTCGGAAGCGTCTTGTGCGCTGGGAGTGTTGCGGCAAGCCAATCAACCTCTTCCGTCCGGTTCCCTTGTCGCGCCAGGGGTATGGAGCGCGCCCGGTCGGGCGGCTGCCACCTCCTCCCCCGGTCAGCCTCCCCAGGTGAGGTCGTACGGCGCGATGAGGCCGGCAGTGCTCTCGGATCGGGGTACGTTCCGGTGCATGGAGGGTCTCCACTCACGAGGGTTGGTCGGAGGTGCCCTCATGGTGTGGGGGAGGCGGAAAGACACGGAAGCGATCGGTGTTTCCTCATCCGGCCATGTCCCAAACCGGCCATGCCCGTCGCGGGGCCGGACCGGTGATCAGCTGAGGACGCTCAGCACGACCTCGCACCGGGCGAGCCGCCAACCGCTGAGGCCAGGGCTGGCACGGAGAGCGGTATGGCACAGCTCGGCCACCTGTTCCTCGGCCGCTTCGACGGTGCGGGCCAGGACGAAGACGCCGAGAACGGGTCCCGACGGCCCGTCGGGATGGCACGAGACATGCTGTACCCGAGGGTCCCTCCGGATCTCTTCCCCGGCCAGGTGCATCTCCTCGCCCCACATCCCGCCGACGGCGGGTGGGGCGAACTGGGCATGAACCAGATACATAGATCCTCCGGGGCGATCGAAATGGATGCGGAGGCTCCGGGGCACGCTGGGGCAGATGTGCCGGAGTCGCCTTCCGCAGGCATGTCAGTTACGACAGAATCCTTGGCATGCCACTATCAATGACAGGCACATCGATGTTGCGGGCGTTAGGGCTGGATCCCGTCACCGAGCGGGTGTACCGAGCGATGCTGGCCCACCCTGACGAGGACGCGCCCCAGCTCGCGGCCCGGCTGCACCTATCGGTCGACGCTCTGGGGCCGGCTCTCGACAAGCTCAGTGAACTCTCCTTGATCTATCCGGACGCCCGCGAGTCCGAGGCACCCAGGGCGCTCCGGCCCGAGACGGCGGCGGGAATACTGCTCGCCCGTCAGGAGGCCGCGCTCGCGGCCCAGCGGCAGCGCACGGAAGAGGCCCGGGTCGCGGCTGCCCGACTCGTCGCCGAGTACGACTCAGCCCATCCTTACGCCGAAGGCGACACAGTCGAGCGCCTCCACGGAATCCATACGATTCGACGACAACTCGCCCAGCTGGGCGCCGACGCACGATGCTCGGTGATGACCTTCGCCGCGGGCGGTGGGCACAGCGAGGATGACCTGAAGGCCAGCCGCGGCCCCAACGAAGCGTTACTGGCCCGTGGCGTCCGCTCACGGACAGTCTATTTGGACAGCGCGCGGAATCACGGCCCTACCCGGGAGCACGTGGAATGGCTGGGACGTTGCGGTGCCAAGGTTCGCACCGTGCCCTCCCTCCCCCTCAGGATGATCATCGTCGACCGGGAAACGGCCGTGCTCCCCATGAACGTCGCCGACGCCCGTGACGCGGCGATCGTGGTGCGGGAACCGAGTCTCGTGGCGGCTCTCTGTGCCCTCTTCGAGCAGACCTGGTCCGACGCCCGTCCCTTGGACTGCCCGACTCCCGACCAACCACGACTCAAGGACAAAGCATTGGATCGGCGGGAACAGGAGGTGCTCCGGCTCTTGGCCGAGGGGCACACGGACGAGTCGATGGCCAAGCGACTCGGCATCTCCTCACGCAGCGCCCGCCGGATCGTCGCCGGCTTGTTGCACCGCCTGCACGCGCGCAGCCGATTCGAGGCGGGCATCCTCGCGGTACTGGCCGGCTGGCTCCCGTACGGTGTGCCCCGGCACCCTCCGGAGTAGGCCGGACGAGCCACCCGTACGTCCGCCGGGGTCGATCGATGGAGACTCCTGGTGAACCTTGGAGGGCGCACCGGGCGGGGCCTCACCTCGGGTCGTCGACAAGCAGAAGGGGTGCCTCACTGCCGCCGGTGCCCAAGCGCGGGCGAGAGCCCAGGCCGCTGAGCCACCCGGCGGCCGTGACGCAGTGGGCAGTGAGTTCTTTCCAACCTGACGGTGCGGAAGGGTGGTTGGCTCGCTGCACGAGCAGGCATCCCTCGCGGCGCCGCAACACCTGCGAGGCGCCTGCCAGGTTGGGCATGGCGGTACTGGATCCCCAGTCACAGTCTCTCAGTGGGGAGAATCTGGCGAGTACATGCAGCTCCGGGGAGCGCCTGGGGAGAATCGACCGCGTGAATCGGTGTCATCGTGAAAGCCCCGGAAATGAGCAAAGCCACAGGTCAGCATGACTCACCCGGCCATCTGCACCGGGCGGGCGGCTATCCGTTCGCGGTGGTGCTGATGGCGGTGGTGTGCACGAGCCTGTACGTGATCTTCAAGAAGAAGGACTGGCTGTAGCCACCCACCCCAGACCGCGCGGCCCGACGGTACGGGCGGATGTGCGCGACCGCTGCGACTGCCACCAGGGCGCCTGCCCGCACCTTTCCCCCGCGCTTGGCCGACTTGTTCCGGAGCTCGCCTCCGACGCCTCCGTTGCCTTCCGTGTCGTCGCGGGGGGCCGGTCGGTCAGCTCGACGCTCGTACCGCGTCCCTGATCAGGTCGGCGACCCGTGTGGGCTCGGAGAGGACGACTGCGTGGGAGGCGTCCGGAAGTTCGACGACGACGGCGCCGGCCCGTGCGGCGCCGAAGCGCTGGACTTCGGGGCTGATCACGCGGTCCGCCCCGGCCACCAGGGCCCAGGAGGGTTTGGTCCGCCACGCCGCCGCGGACGCGGTCTCGGTGAAGGCGACCGTGGCGAGCGGGCGTTGGGCCGCCGCCAGGACGCCGGAGATGTCCTCGGGCACGTCCGCCGCGAACACCGCGGAGAACGCGGTCTCCTCGATGGTGACCTCGACCCCGGAGTCGCCGTCGAGGAGCGGGTAGGTCCACTGCTTCAGGCTGCCCGTCGACGGGGGCTCGGGGAAGGCCCCTTGGAGCTCGCCGATGCTCTCGCCCTCGTGGGGTACGAAGGCGGCCACGTAGACGAGCCCCACGACGTTCTGCGCGGTGCCGGCCACGGTGATCAGCGCGCCGCCGTAAGAGTGGCCGACGAGTACGGCCGGGCCGTCGAGCTGGGCCAGGACGGAGGAGAGGTAGGCGGAGTCCGGCGTCAGGCCCCGCAGCGGGTTCGACGGAGCGATCACCGGGATGCCGCTGCTCCGCAGTTCCGCGATGACGCCTATCCAGCCCGTCGCGTCGGCGAAGGCACCGTGTACGAGGACGACGGTGGGGTTGGTCATGCGAGTTCTCTTCTCGGTGTCGGGCCGCGTGTGGGGCGTCGTCACGACGGTCACGGTGCGGGTGCGGCCCGGAGTTCGGCTGGAGGCCCGTGCGACTGTCACTCACGGTAGAGCCGTGGAAGGGGCACCTCTTGTCCGTGCGTGCCTCTGCGCTGTCATGACGGCGCACTCACGGCTCAGCGCCTTCGCTCGTCCTGGGCGTCGGCGCGAAGGCCGAGGTCGCCAGCGCCTGCCATTCGCTGGGGCTCATGCCGTAGGCGCCACGGAAGGTGCGGCTGAAGTGCGAGGGGCTGCTGAAGCCCCAGCGTTGTGCCACCGCGGCCATGGTGATCCTCCGGCTGGAGCGGCCCAGTTCGAGCCGGCAGAACTCGAGCCTGCGCCGCCGCACCCATTGGCTCACCGTGCTGCCGTCGTTCTGGAAGAGCTTCTGCAGGTACCGGACGGAGATGTGGTGGGCGCGTGCGATCGACTCCGGGGAGAGGTCCGGGTCCATCAGATGTTCTTCGATGTGGGCGCGGATCCGGGACAGCATCTCGTTGACGGTCCCGGACGCGTCGCCGGCCTCGTCCGTCGTGTCCGCTTCGAGGAGCTCCATGACCAGGACGGAGAGGAGGTGTACGGCCGTCCGGGCACGCCGGTCCCCGATCGTGGACCGGCGGAACTCCTCCTTGGCGGCGAGCGCGGTCAGGAAGTCGGACGCCAGCGCCCCGATCCCCTCCCCGCCTCGTACGGGTACGCCGAGCACCCGGCCCAGTTCCGCCTCCGTGACGCCCAGGTAGCACCGGGGCACCCGGAAGAAGATCATCTGGCAGTCCTCGCCGAACCGCAGCAGATGCCGCCGGGCCGGGTCGCAGAAGACCAGGTCGTTCGGCTCCAGCAGGGTCCTGGCGCGTTCGTGGACGACGGTGACGGAGCCACGGACATGGACGCCGAGGTAGACGTGGGTACGGTCGTTCGTCTCCGGCATCTCTGAAAGCATCTGGACCAGCCACCCCGAGCGGGAGGAGGGCGCGGCCGGTCCGGACGCTTGCCGGGGTACCCGTTCGGGCGCACGGGACATCGTTGTGGGGGTCATGGGGAGTCCTAGCGTAGGTGCGTGCGGGCGGAGGGCTGATTCACACCCCGTTCGACGGCTCCTCGGCCAGGAACTTCTCCACCACGGCGTTGAAGGCCGGCGGGTTCTCCAGGAAGGGGAAGTGCGAGCTCGCGACGTCGGAGGCGAAGACGTGCAGGCGTGCGCCGGGAATCCGCTCGGCGACGAAGCGCTGCGAATCGGGGTGCACATGGCTTCCCTCACAGCCGATCACCAAGGTCGGCACATCGATCCGGGGAAGCACGTCGCGCCAGTCCTGCGCGCAGTGGTCGAAGAGCAGCGGTACGCCCGCGTAGGCGGGTGTCGACCGGATCTGCTCGCCGACGAAGGCCAGCACCTCGGGGTCGGGCTCGCCGGAGAACATGCCGCGCACGAAGTCGGCGCGGACCGTGTCGCCCTCCGGCCCCGCGAGGGCCGCACCCAGGTACAACAGCCCCGACACGTCGAAGATGGCGCCGGAGTCCCGCTGTTCCCGCTCGGTCATCCAGGGCACGGCGGCGACCGCCGCGGGCTGGTCGACGGCGACGAAGCGACGGATCCGTCCGGTCCCGTACTGGTCGATGAAGCTCCACCACACGGAGACGCCCATGGACCAGCCCAGTGCGTCGAAACGGGCCAGCCCGAGATGGTCGACGAGTTCGAGCACGTCGCGGGAGAGGCGGGCGATGCGGTAGCCGTGATGCGGCTTGCCGGATTCCCCGTGGCCGCGGAGGTCGACGGTGACGACGCGACGGCCGGGTGCCAACCCCTCGGTCTGGTGGCGGAACATCACCTGCGTCTGCCCCCAGCCGTGCAGCATCACCAGCGGGACGCCCTCGCCGCCGGTGTCCCGGTACGCGAGCCGTACGCCGTCCGTCGTGATCAGTTCCTTCATGACCTCTCCCCTGGTCAGAGGCGGTACATCGGTCCCGCCCGTCCCAACATCATCGAATGGGGCCCGCCGCCCCCACCACCGCGAGCTGTAGGAATCGGGCCGTGGATCCTCCTCGCTTTGTCGAAGCGGACCCACGGGTCAGACGGCTCCGGCGCCGCCCGGGGCGAGGAGTTCCTCGATCCTGAGGCCGAGGTGCAGAGTGAGCCGGTGGGCGCCGTCGTCGAGGTCGAGACCGGTGATCTCCTGGATCTGGCGCAGGCGGTAGTAGAGCGAGGTGCGGTGGATTCCCAGCGTGTCCGCGGTGCGGGGAATCGATCCCGCGTGTTCGAGGAAGCAGCGCAGGGTGTCCCGCAGGCGGTCGCCGCCATGAGCGTCGCTCAGGGCGCGGAGCGGCTTCGGGACCAGCGACGCGTTCAGGGCGTGCTCGGGGAGCTGGAGCAGCACCGCGAGCTCCCCGAGCAGCTCCCAGTCACCGGCGCCCTTCAGGGTGGGCAGCCGGCGTGCCGCGCGTGCCGCCACCAGCGCCTGCTCGTACGACGTCCGTGCGTCGCCCAGGCCGGGGTGCCGGCCGCCGACGCCGATCACGGGGTCCGCCGACGGGCCCAGGAAGGTGTGGAGTTCGTCCAGGATGCGAGCGGACTGTGCGGTGACCTCGTCCTGGCCGGGCGGGCGGTCCCGCAGCTGGAGCAGCGTCGCCCGCTCCTTCCCGATCGCGATGAGGCCCTGGGCGGAACGCGTCTGCCGGAACCCCTCCAGCGCCCCCCACAAGGCCGCCTCGGACTGCCGCACGAGCTCGGTCGCGCGGCTCAGCCGGACGACGGTGACCAGGACGTGCTCGGCTGCTCCGAGCAGTCCGAGTTCCCTGCCTCGCCGCCGTGCGGCGGTGTGGGCGGCGGCGTCGGCGCCGACGAGTTCGAGGACGAGGTCCCGCTCGTCGGCCTTCCGGGTGTCGGTGGCGATGTGCTCTCCGTGCATCTGGGCGGCCATGGCGTCCGCGGCCAGGGCGATGGCACGTGTCTCGTGCTCCGTGAGCGTCTTCTCGGGCACGACCACCACGAGCAGTCCGAGGAGATGCCCGCGTTCGCGCAGCGGCACGACGTAACGGGGCAGCAGTCCGAGATCGTCACGGCCCTCGATGAATCCGGCTCGGGACCACTGGGTCACGCCCTGGGCGAGGACGTAGCGGATCGTCGCGTTGTCGGCGCGGCCCTGCAACAGGGTGCCGATGCGGACCGGGTCCTCGTCGCCGAAGTGGCGGCTCGTGCAGACCATGCGGACCAGCGGGTCGTCGACGGCGACGGACCGGCCGAGCCGCTCCGCGAGCTCGTCGACAAGCGCCTGGAGCTCGGGGCTGCCGGGGCGGGCTCGCTGGAGCCTTACGGTCATGCGCTGTTCCTCTCTCGACCAACGATTCCCCGCGGGCTTCGCCATTCCGCGGCTCTTGATCATTCTGAGGAAGCGACGACGTCGGCACATCGCACGAATCGTCCATTGCCATGAGGCCCACAGGGGATACGAAGCGGCTACTCTCCGCTGTCACGATGCCTGACCAGCCGGGCCAGCTCCGCGCGCGAGGTGATGTCCAGCTTGGTGAAGGCCCGGCGCAGGTGCGAACTCACCGTGTGCGGCGAGACGGAGAGGTGCTCGGCCACCTGTTGGTTGGTCAGCCCCCGGGCCACGAGCCGTACCACCCGTATCTCCGCGGCCGTCAGCTCGGGCCACGCAGCGGAGAGTCCGGCCGCCGAGGGCCGGCGGCGGACACCGGCGGCCCGCAGGCGTCGGCGGACGCGTTCGGCGTCCCGCTCGGCGCCCGCTCGCGCGTAGAGCGCGAGGGCCGTGTCGAAGTACGGCACCGCTTCGGGCTTGCGGGTGGCGGCCAGCTTGCGTCCGGTGTCCTCCAGTGCCGACGCCCGGGCCAACGGCCGAGGGCAGTCCTCGTACAGCCGGACGGCGCGTACGAGAGAGGCGAGGTCGTTGTCGAGGAGCCCCCGGGCGTGCGCGGCGGTGGCGGCGAGGAACGTGAGGCCGGGGTTGAGCACGGCCAGTCGCTCGGCCAGGGCGACTGCCTGCGCGGCCCGTTCGTGCGCGCCGGCACGCAGGGAGAGGCGGACGAGGACCGGGGCGTCGGCGGGGTCGACCAAGCCGGCGTAGGCCGGCCGGTCCGCGGCGGGCGACGTCATCACCTCGTCGAGTTCGGCCATGGCACGGTCGGGCAGGCCTTCGGAGTCGGCCATCAGTGCCAGCATCCAGGAACCGAAGTGCCGGACGACGGGGGCACCGTCGCTCCGCATGCGCCTCGCCTCCGCCGCGTACGCTCGTGCGGTCCGCCGGTCGCCGGTGTGGAGGGCGACGCGCATCATCACGTACCGGAGCGTGACGTCGGCGAGGTTGCCCGGGCCGAGATCGTCGGTCGTCGCGGACGCGGCTTCGGCGTCGGCCCGGGCGTCCGCCAGCCGTCCGGCCTCCAGGAGGATGCGGGACCGGGTCATGAGCCACATGCCGGTGGCCGCCGTCCGGCCCTGCTCCCTGGTGATCCGGATGCCCTCGTCCGCGGCGGCGAGCGCCTCCGCCGAGCGTCCGGTGGTGTTCGACAGGAGAGCGTGCCACAAGGCCTCCGGAACCCACAGCGAGGTGCTGACGCCCAGTGCGTCGGCCAGCGCCTCGGCCCTCTCGGCCTGCCGGAACGCCTCGGTCAGGTCCATGCGGTGGAAACTCACGGCGGAGCGGACCGTCGTCAGCGTCGCCTCCGCGGAGCGGTCCCCCGCTGCCGCCGCGGCCTCCCACGCCTCCGCGGCGACCCGCTCGGCCTTCGCGTGCTCGCCCGCCATCGACAGGCCGACGGCGAGCATGGCGAGCAGCCGCCCCCTGACGTCCACGGGGATCCCGGACAGTGCCGCCCCGGCGCGGGCCTGCCGGGCCGCCTCGGAGAAGTCGAACGGTACGGCGAGGCGGGCCAGGGCGAGGCGTACGCGCGCCTCGTCCTCGGGTGCGAGACCGCCGGTCGCCAGGGCGGATGCTCCCAGCTCGCGCGCCTGGGCCGCCCGGCCCGTCTGCCAGAGCAGCGGGATCGCCTCGGCGATGATCCGCGGCCGCTCCGGAGCGTCCGCCGCGGTGAGTTCCAGGGCCTTGAGGGCCCGTTCCGCGGCGGGTCCGGGAGCGGTGGGCGCGAGTTCCGCCGCGGCGGTGCGCAGCCGGTCGGCCTCCGCCGCGTCTCCCGGCCCCGCTCTCCCGGCCTCCGCCGCGTCTTCCGGTGCTCTCCCTGCCGACGGCCCGGGCTGCTCGACAGAGGAGGCCGCGCTCCCCGGCGACAGCTCGGCGGCCTGACCGCGCAGGGCCAGACGCAGGGACAGCGGAAGGCCGGCTTCCACCGCCTCGCGGATCAGTGCGTGGCGGAAGGCGAGGCGATCGCCGCTTTCGGTGAGCAGATCGGCGTCGAGGGATTCCCGTACCGCGGTGATGAGCGCCGCCGAGGACCTGCCGAGCAGTTCGGCCAGCAGCGCGACGGTGACCGGGGCGCCCACGGCGGCCGCCGTCTGGACCAGCGCCCGTGCCTCGTCGGACAGCTGGTCGAGGCGACGCACGACCGAGGGGATTTCCCGTGGGGCGGGTGGTCCGGCCGGCAGTCCGGCCGTGCCGTTCTCGATCGTCACCGACTCCCGCAGCGAGCCGAGCAGCGCGACCAGCAGCTGCGGGACCCCTTCGGCGCGGCGGACGACGCGGAGGACGTCCGGGCCGGGGGCGGCGCCCAGGACGTCCTCGGTGATCCGTGTGGTGGCCTGGTCGTCCAGCGCTCCCAGCACCAGCTCGTGTGCGCCTGCCTGCCGGATCCTGTCCAGCGTCGTGCGCACTCCCGAGGGCACGCTGCCGCCGCGCACGGCGACCAGCCACAGGATGGCGTGCGACGAGAGTCCGGCCGCGAGGGTGTTGAAGGTGAGAAGGGTCAGATCGTCGCACCACTGGAGGTCGTCGAGGACGACGAGCAAGGGGCCGTTTCGAGCGGTCTCCCTCAGACGGTCCCCCAGTTCCTGGAGCAGCCAGAAGCGCTGGCCGGGTGTCGTGGCAAGGTCCCTGAGGCGGACGGCGCCCGGCAGCGGTTCCTCGCCGGAGAGCAGACCGTCGAGCAGCGGGCCGAGCGGCACGAACTGTTCGTCGGGGTCCGCCGCACCCTCGAACACCCTCGTCCCGCGCCGCCTCGCGGCTGCCGCGGCCTCCGCGAGGATCCTGGACCTGCCGATACCGACGGGGCCTTCGACGCGGATGATTCCGCCCTCGCCCCGGTCGAGCGCGTCGAGCCGCGCCGCGATGAACGCCAGTTCGGCGTCCCTGCCGCGGAGGGGTGTCCGTAGACCCTCGGTTTCCTCGGGCACGGTCCTTGTCGTCACTCGGTTCACGCTCATACGGCGGAACAGTATGAACGATATGAGCCACCCCACCGTCGCCGGGCCCGGGGGCTCGCCTCAGTCGAAGCGCAGGTCGGCGAGTTGCCGTTCGAGGACCGTGACGTCGTCCTCGGGTTCTTCACCGACCGGGCGCGCCGCCATGAGCGCGGCGAGCTCGACGCCCGCCCGGCGGACGCGGCGGGGAAGACCGTCGGTGTACTCGTCTCCCCCCGAGCCCCAGTCCTCGGAGGCCGCGAACACGGCGGTGGGGACGACGACGGCACGGAGATGGGCGAAGAGCGGGCGCACGGCGTGCTCGAGGACCAGGGAGTGGCGGGCGGTACCGCCCGTCGCCGCGGTCAGGACCGGCTTCCCGGAGAGGGCGTCCGGATCGATCACGTCGAAGAAGGACTTGAAGAGACCGCTGTAGGAAGCCGCGAACACGGGAGTCACCACGATCAGGCCGTCGGCCGCCGTCACCGCGTCGATCCCGGCGCTCAGTCGCGGCGGCGGAAAGCCGGTCACGAGGTGGTTGGCGATGTCGCCGGCGAGATCCCGCAGCTCCACGACCTCGGTCGACGGCGCCTGCCCCCGGGCGGCGAGTTCGTCGCGGGCCGCCTCGGCCAGCCGGTCCGCGAGCAGGCGGGTGGAGGAGGGGGTGCTCAGCCCCGCGGAGACGACGATCAGCTTCATGCTGCGGACACCTCCCGGACGGCCCGAAGGGACGCGTGCGTGGGGGCCTCCGGCACGTCGGCCGGACGCCCCTTGGCGAATTCGCTCCGCAGCACGGGCACGACCTCTTCGCCGAGGATGTCCAGCTGTTCGAGGACGGTCTTCAGAGGCAGGCCCGCGTGGTCCATCAGGAACAGCTGGCGCTGGTAGTCGCCGACGCTCTCCCGGAACGACAGGGTCCGCTCGATGACCTGCTGGGGAGAGCCCACCGTCAGCGGGGTCTGTTCGGTGAAGTCCTCCAGCGACGGGCCATGGCCGTACACGGGAGCGTTGTCGAAGTAGGGGCGGAACTCCCGAACGGCGTCCTGGGAGTTCTTGCGCATGAAGACCTGTCCGCCCAGGCCGACGACGGCGTCCTCCGGCCGGCCGTGGCCGTGGTGCGCGAACCGGCGCCGGTAGAGCTGCACCATGCGCCGGGTGTGGTCGGCCGGCCAGAAGATGTTGTTGTGGAAGAAGCCGTCTCCGTAGAAGGCGGCCTGCTCCGCGATCTCGGGCGACCTGATGGATCCGTGCCAGACGAACGGCGGGACGCCGCCCAGGGGCCGGGGTGTCGAGGTGAAGGCCTGGAGCGGCGTACGGAACGTGCCTTCCCAGTCCACGACGTCCTCACGCCACAGCCGGCGCAGCAGGGCGTAGTTCTCCTTGGCGAGGTCGATGCCCTGGCGGATGTCCTGCCCGAACCACGGGTAGACCGGACCCGTGTTGCCGCGCCCCAGCATGAGGTCGACCCGGCCGTCGGCCAGGTGCTGGAGCATCGCGTAGTCCTCGGCGATCTTCACCGGGTCGTTGGTGGTGATCAGCGTCGTGGACGTGGACAGGATCAGCTTCTCGGTGCGGGCCGCGATGTAGCCGAGCATGGTCGTCGGCGACGACGGGACGAACGGCGGGTTGTGGTGCTCGCCTGTGGCGAAGACGTCCAGGCCCACCTCCTCGGCCTTGAGGGCGATGGCGACCATCGCCTTGATGCGCTCGTGTTCGGTCGGAGTGCGACCGTCGGTGGGGTCGGGGGTCACGTCCCCGACGGTGAATATGCCGAACTGCATGGGGTGTCCGCTCTCCTGAGCTCGGCCGGCTCCCGCGCAGGGAACCGGGGACGGGGGGCCGGGGCCGGGGTGACGCCGGGGGCTCCGGCGTCACCCGGCGGGGCAACGGTGTGGCGTCACTTCGCCAGGAAGGCGAGGAGCGCGGTGTTGACCTCTTCGGCGTGGGTCCACAGCAGGCCGTGCGGGGCGCCCTCGATCTCGACGTAGTCGGCGGATGCGAGCGCCTTGTGGAAGGGGCGCGCGGTGTTCTCGGCGGGCAGGATGCGGTCGGCCGTGCCGTGCAGGATCAGGGCGGGCACGTCGACGGCGGGAATGTCGGCGCGGAAGTCGGTGTACCAGGTCGACGGCGCGGCGGACGCGGCGAAGGAGCCGCCGCCGGCCGCGGTGTTCCAGCTGTTGCGGACGGCCTCCTCGCTGATGCGGGTGCCCAGGTTCTCGTCGAGGTTGTAGAAGTCGTTGAAGAAGGCGGTGTAGTAGGCGTAGCGGTCGGCCTTGACGGCGGCGACGATTCCGTCGAAGAACTCCTTAGGCGCGACGCCGTCCGGGTTGTCGTCGGTCTTGAGCAGGCAGGGCTCGAGCGAGGCCAGGAAGGCGACCTTGGCGACGCGGCCGGAGCCGTACGTGGACACGTAGCGGGCGACCTCTCCGGTGCCCATGGAGAAACCGACCAGGACGGCGTCCTTCAGGTCGAGGGTCTCCAGCACGGTGTTCAGGTCGGCCGCGAAGGTGTCGTAGTCGTAGCCGACGGCCGGCTGGGAGGACTGCCCGAAACCGCGGCGGTCGTACGTGATCACGCGGTAGCCGGCGTCGAGCAGTGCGGCGCTCTGGCGCTCCCAGGAGTGGCCGTCGAGCGGAAAGCCGTGGATGAGGACGACCGGCTGCCCGGCACCCCGGTCCTCGAAGTACAGCTCGATGGGGTTGGTGTTCTCCTGGCCCACGGTGATGTACGGCATGGGGTTGTTTCCTCGATTCGGGTCGGCTGGTCCGCGCGTCGAAGCGGCGCGGTACGCCCGTCACGTTAGGACCGGTCCCGCGCCTCCTGTTGACGCGCCGCGCACGACGCCTTGCACGCGGGCGCAGAGGTCACTCAGTCGCCGGTCACCGTTCCGGCGGCGCCCTCCGCGAGCACGATCCGGGCCAGGTGGACCCTCGAGCGCACCGAGAGCTTGCGGAAGATCGACGCCAGATGGGTGTTGACCGTGTGCGGGGAGACGACGAGGGTCTCCGCGGCCGACCGGTTGGTGTGACCCGCGGCGATCAGCCGGGCCACCTTGCGTTCCGAGGCCGTGAGGGCGTCCCAGCCCTGGCCGGGGCGCGGCCGGAAGCCTCCGGTGCGTCGGCCGGAGCGGCTCGTGGCCCGTTCCAGCGCGGCCCGGACCCGGTCCGCCGCGGCGTCGGCTCCCGCCTGGGCGTAGAGGTCGTGGGCCCTGGTCAGGGCGGGTGTCGCGGCGGGGTCGCCCGCCGTGAGGAGTGCGCGCCCGAGGTCTGCGGATGCGGCGGCGAGGGGCAGCGGCCGGGGGCCGGTGAGGAGGACGCGGACCGCTCGCTCCAGGAGTCCGTGGTCGGCGTTCACCAGACCGGCCGCGTGGGCGGCCGTCCCCCGTGCGGTCGGCACGGAGGGGTTGCGGGTGGCGTGTTCGGCGGCCTGGGCCGCGAGGTCCTCGGCCAGGTTCCGTTCCCCGCCGCGCAGGGCGATCCGCACGGCCTGGACGACATGGGGGCGCAGGAGCCGCCATCGGAGGAAGGGATGGTCACGCTGCACGGATCGGATCAGTTCGGCCGCTGCCGCGTGGTCGCCGTCGGCGTCGGCGACCACGGCCTCGAAGTACCGGTGTGTGGCGTGGTTGCCCGTGTTCGGCCGCTCGGCCACGGTCGCCCGCACGATGTCCAGGTGTTCCCGCGCGGCGTCGCGGTCGCCGCGCAGCATCGCGAGGAGGCCGCGGTTGACGCGGATGTTGACCAGGTTGCCGGGCACGTGGAGGTCCGCTTCGAGCCGCTCGGCGGTGACGAGGTCGGCGTCCGCGTCGTCGAGCCGGCCGAGCCCCATGTTCAGGGTTCCCTGGGCCCAGGTCAGCATGGCGGGGCGCAGGGGAGCGCCGCCCGCCGTCCGGAGCAGTCGCCGTGCGGCGTCGAAGTCGTCCATGTGGATCCGGGCGACGGCCTCCTCCGGCAGGAAGGCCGTGTCGAACACGCTCAGCGCCGTGTGGTGCTCGACGGCGGCGGCGCAGTCGCCGGCGTTGAGGGCGATCTCGCCGAGGCCCCACAGCGCGAGGACCCGGGCCTCCCGGTCCCCGGACCGCTCCGCCTCGGCGAGTGCCCGTTCGCCGGTCTCGCGAGCGGCCCCGAGGTCGCGCCCGCGGGACCGGGCGAGGGCTTGCCGGGCGGTGAGCCGGGCGCGGATCGTCGGGTCGGTGACGGCGGCCAGTGCTGCCGTCGACCGTCGGGTCAGCTCGTGGATGTCGTCGAGGTGCCACAGCGTGTCGCCGAGCACGGACTGCAGGCGGGCGAAGACGTCCAGGGGCGGCTGCCGGGCGAGCAGCGTGTCGCCGGTGTCCCGTGCCTGGGTGTACCGGCCCGCGCGGGTCAGCGCGACGATGGCTCGTTCTCCCACGTCGAACGCCATGGGCGCATGGGGCGGTACGAGTTCCAGGGCGCGTACGGCCAGGTCGGCGGCGAGGTCGGGCATCACGGCGATCACGTCCGTGGCGGCCGTGCCGAGCAGCCCGATCGCCTCCTGGTCGCCGGGTTCGGCGCTCTTCAGCAGGTGCGGGACCGCGTCGGTGGAGCTCCGGCCCGCTGCGACGAGCCGGCTCGCGGCCTCACGGTGGAGCGCCCGGCGTACGGAGGGGGCGAGATCGGCGTACACCGCCTGGCGGAGCAGGTCGTGGCGGAACAGGAGGCGTTCGCCGTCGTCGTGGAGGAGGGCGGCCGCGATCGCCTCGTCCACTTCGGCGCTGAGTCCGGAGGCCGGCCGGCTGCTCAGGGCGGCGGCGTCCGCGAGCGAGAACGCGCGGCCGAGGACCGAGCCGATGCGCAGGAAGTGGAGGGTTTCCGGCCGGAGTCCGGCCAGCCGGTCGCGTACGCCGAGGACCAGTCGCTCCGGCGGCTCCGGCGCGTCCGTGTCCACACCCGCGCCCGCGCCCGACGCCGCGATGCCCCTGAGCATCTCGGCCGCGAGGAAGGGGTTGCCTCCCGCCCCGTCGAGAAGCTCCGTGACCCGCGTCGGTACGCCCCCGCCGAGGACGTCCCGTGCCAGCTCGGCCAGGGCCGTGTCGGACAGCGGCCGGAGCGGGAGGGTCGTCGTCCGCGGCCCCTGCCCGTACAGCTCCGGGTCGTTCCTGCCCGTGAGCAGCCAGAGGACCGGGGAGCTGAGCAGCCGTGCCGGCATGGCACTCAGGGCGAACCGGCTGAGCGGGTCGGCCCATTGGACGTCGTCGACCGCGATCAGTACGGGCGTGCCCGCCGAGCGTTCCTCGATCAGCTGGGCCAGTCGTTCGACGAGCCAGATGCGCTGGTCGTGATGGCCCGCGAGGTCGGCGAAGTCCGTGCTGGACAACAGCGGCGGGTCACCGCGCAGGAGGCCGGAGGCCAGTGAGGCGAGCGGTGCCAGCTCGTGCAGTTCCTCGGCGCGTCCATGGCTGACGACGAACCCGTGAGCCCGAGCGATCGAGACGGTCTCCTGGAGCAGTACGGTCTTCCCGATCCCGGGCTCGCCCAGGAGCAGCGCGATCGCTCCTCCCTCGCCGTCGCGCACCGCCTCGATCAGGGCGCGCAGCCTCTCCAGCTCGGCTTCGCGGCCCCGCAGTCCGGGCCGGCTCAGCGCCGCGCTGCCGGGCACCGCCATGGCTTCTCCCTCCAGCCGGTCGGGGCTCATCCCTTGACCGATCCGGCGAGCAGTCCCCGTGCGAAGTGCCGTCGGAGGAAGACGAAGACGAGCAGGGGGACGAACGCCGCCACGAAGGCTCCTGCGGTGAGCCGCTGCCATTCGTTGCCGTATGTCCCGGCCAGGCTCGCCAGTCTGACCGTCATCGGCGCGGTCTCGGCGGTCCCGCCCGACAGCGTCAGTGCCACGAGGAGGTCGTTCCACACCCAGATGAACTGGATGACGGCGAAGGAGACCAGGGCCGGGCGGGCCAGGGGCAGCACGATGCGGAGCAGCAGCGTCCCGTGCGACGCGCCGTCGACGCGGGCGGCCTCGATCAGGTCCCTGGGCAGCCCGGCCAGGAAGTTGTGCAGGAGGAACACCGCGAACGGCAGCGCGAAGACCGTGTGGGCGAACCAGATCTGGCCGAAACGCGCGGGGCCGGTGAGGTTCCACGCGGGCAGGAACAGCCAGCCCTGGGAGAACAGCTTCAGGAGGGGGACGAGCGCCATCTGGAGCGGCACGACCTGGAGCGCGAAGATGCCGACGACGAGCGCGTCCCGCCCCCTGAAGTCGATCCACGCCAGGGCGTACGCCGCGAAGAACGCCAGGACGAGCGGGAACAGCACCGAGGGAAGGGTGATGACGACGGAGTTGACGAAGTGCTCCGCGAGCCGCCCCGACCCGTTCCCGCCGGCGGTCAGCACCTCGCCGTAGTTGTCGAGCGTGAGGTGCGGCGTACCGAACACGGTCCACCAGCCCGTCGTCTTGATCTCCTCCTCGGGACGGAACGACGAGAGCAGCAGACCGAGGGTCGGTGTCGTCCAGAGGACCGCGATCACCACGGCGACCGACGTGAAGGCGCGGGAGGCCAGACGCTCCCGGACGCCGTTCACGCCGCCCTCCGCTGTGCCCGGACCTGGTGGGCGACGAAGGGGGTGACGAGGACGAAGAGGAGCACGGCGAGCGCCGCGCCGCGGCCCGTCTCGCCGTAGCGGAAGGCCTGGTCGTACATCTCGTGGGCGATGACGCCGGTGCCGAACTGTCCGCCGGTCATGGTCTTGACGATGTCGAAGGCCTTGAAGGTGCCGATCGCCTGGGCGAGGACCACGACGAGCAGAGTGGGCCTGATCGACGGCATGGTGATCCGCCAGAAGATCTGCCGGGGGGATGCGCCGTCGAGTCGGGCCGCCTCGGTGAGCTCTCCGGGAACGGCCCTGATCGCGCCGGCCAGCAGGACGGCCGCGAAGCCCGCCTGTGTCCACACCATCACCACGACGAGGAACAGGACGTTCCAGGGAGAGTCCACGAGCCATTGCCTCGGTTCGCCGCCGAACGCGACGACGAGCTGGTTCAGCAGCCCGATCTGCCCGGCCTCCGCGGGACGGTAGGCGTAGACGAACTTCCAGACGACGCCCGCGCCGACGAAGGAGATCGCCATCGGCGTCAGGACGAGGAGCAGCGCGAACGCTCTGAACCGCGACCGTACGACGGCCGCCGCGTAGAGCAGACCGACCGAGGTCGCCAGCGACGGCACGAGCACCACCCACGCCAGGGTGTTGCGCAGCGCGACCAGCGCCCGGGGGTCCGTGACCATCCACACGTAGTTGTCGAAGCCGGCCCAGGAGTCTCCCCCGTTCTCCGTGAACGACAGCGCCAGGGTGCGCAGACCGGGCAGGAGGAGACCCACCGTGAGCAGCAGCAGCGCGGGGGCCAGCAGGAGCAGGGCCGCGGCCCTGCTCCTGACCGGCCCCCGGTGCAGCGCGAGCAGGATCAGGGAGACCACCGCCGCGAAGGCGGCGACGCCCTGGAGCAGGTAGAGCAGCTTGGGCTGCTGGGCGAAGGCGTCGAACGACATCAGTGGCTCGGCCAGGACCGTTCGACGGAGTCGGCGACCTGTCGGGTGCTCGCGCCGCCGATCCAGTCGACGGCTCCCTTCCAGAACGTGCCGGCGCCGACCGACGCGGGCATCAGGTCCGAACCGTCGAACCTGAACTGTGTGCCGGGGTCCTGGAGCAGCCGGATCGAGAGTCTGTCGACCGGGGTCGCGGCGTTCGCCGGATCCACGCCCCTGTTCGCCGAGACGAACGGGCCCTTCTTCATACGCGCGTTCGCGAAGTCCGCGGAGGCCAGATACTCCTGGAACGCCCGCACTTCGGGACGGTCGGCGAACACCGCGGTGAACACCCCGCCGCCCAGTACGGGCCGGTCGGCCGGGTCGGCCCCCGGCAGGAGGAAGGCGTAGACGTCCTTGTCCGGTCCGATCTCGGTGCCCTTCGGCCACATGTCGGCGTAGAACGAGGCCTGGCGGTGCATCGCGCAGTCGCCGGAGAGAACCGGTGTGCCGGCCTCCTGGAAGGAGATCGACGCCATCGAACGGGCCGGACCGAAACCGCCGTTGGCGTACCGGTCGTTCTTGAGGATGGACCCGACGGTGTCCATGGCCTTGATCACGCGCGGGTCGTTGAACGGGATCTTGTGAGCGACCCATCGGTCGTAGACGTCCGTGCCCTGCTGGCGCAGCAGGACGTCCTCGATCCAGTCCGTCACGGGCCAGCCGGTCGCCTCGGCGGACTCGACGCCCGCGCACCACGGCTTGACGCCCGACGCCGCGACCTTCTCCGTCACGGCCATCAGCTCGGACCACGTGCGGGGAACGCTCAGTCCCCTGTCACGGAAGAACTTCGGCGAGTACCAGACGAACGACTTCACGTTCGCGACCAGCGGCGTGCCGTAGAGGGTGCCGTCCACGGTCGCGTAGCTGTTCCAGTCGGCCGACCAGCCCTGCTTCGCGAGGGCCACGACCCCGGCGCTCGCGGGTTTGAGCTTCCCCGCCCGCGCGAAGCGTTCCAGGAGCCCGGGCTGGGGGAAGAACGCCACGTCCGGCGCGCTCCCGCCGTCGACCCGGAGCTGGATCTGAGTCTCGAACTCCCCGTCCCCCTCGTACTGGACGTCGATTCCCGTGCAGTACGCGAAGTCCGCCCAGGTCTCTTCGAACAGGTCGGCCTCCCGGTCCCGGTTCTCCGCGTAGACGGTGACCTCGGCGCCGGGGTGCTTGCCGTACCTGGCGTACGGCCCACAGTCCACGGCGGGGTGCGACGGCGAACCACTGTCCTGGGGAACACCGCAGGCGGTGGCAAGGGCGGCGAGGGCGGTGACGGCGAGCGCGAGCCTCGCGCCGAACCTCATGGGTGGATCTCCTCCGATCGCCCACCGAAGGGTCCTTGGGGGCGATCAGAAGCTATCAGCGCTCGAACATTATCGACTAATCGTTCGATCCTGCACGATCGGGTCAGTGGGCGGTGGCCCGGGCCGCGTCCTGGATCAGCTCCGCCACGGCCTTGGGCCGGGCGAGCATGACCAGATGGGAGGAGTCGACCTCGACGGTGGTCATGCCGGCGCGCTCGTACCCGAAGCGCTCCACATCGGGGTTGATCGTGCGGTCGGAGGAGGCGACGAGGCCCCACGAGGGCTTGGTCCTCCACGCCGCGACGGGCGCCGCCTCCGAGAAGGCACGTGCGGCCAGGGGGCGCTGGGAGACGGCGAGCACCGCGGCGAGGCCGGGGTCGACGTCCGCCGCGAAGAGGGCGGGGAACTTCTCGGTCTCCACCGAGACGTCGATGCCCGTCTCGGTGGAGCCGGCCACCGGGAACGGGGTGTGGACGAGCGCGTCGGCGAGACCGGAGTCGGGGAAGCGGCCCTGCAGCTCGCCCAGGCTCTCGCCCTCCTCCAGCGCGTATCCCGCGAGGTACACCAGTGCGCGGACGTTGTCCTCCGTGCCGGCGAGGGTGATGACGGCACCGCCGTAGGAGTGCCCGACGAGGATCACGGGGCCTTCGACGGCGCGGATCACCGAGGCGATGTACGCGGCGTCGTCGACGAGGCCGCGGTTGGGCACGGCCGGGGCCACCACGTCCATCCCGGCGGCGGCCAGTTCGGGGATGACGCGGGCGAAGCTGGAGGCGTCGGCGAAGGCGCCGTGGACCAGGACGACGGTGGGGCGGGCGTGTCGGGGCATGGGGGAACTCCTCGGTGCGTGACGGGGGATGCGGGAGACGGATGTGTGGCGTCGGTGTCGTTCTTCACAGGCCGAAGCGGGCACGCCTCGCCTCGGGCACCAGGCCGGTGTATTCGGGGTGCTTGCCGATCCAGCCCCGGATGAAGGGGCAGTACGGCAGGACACGCAGCCCTCGGGTCCGGGCGTCGTCGAGGACCGCGCGGGCGAGCAGCCCGCCCAGGCCCCGGCCGGCGAACCGGCTGTCGATCTCGGTGTGGATGAAGGCGATCTCGCCCTCCGAGAGGTGGTACTCGGCGAAGCCCGCGGTCTCGGTGCCGTCGTCGCCGGCGAGGATCTCGTACCGGGACTTCTCGGGCCGGTCCGTCACCTGCGGTTCCATGGGTGCTCCTGTGCGGTGGTGGTGTGACGGGGTGGGTGGGTGCGGTCACAGCGTGCGGCGTACGCCCGCCTGGCGTTCCAGGTTGCGGAGTTGGACGGACAGGTCGCCTTCCACGGCGAGGTGGGCGGGGCCGCTGCGGCCGATGGGCAGGACCTGCTCGCTGCGCATGTCCTCGAGCATCAGGGCGAACGCCGTGTACATCGCGACGAGCGCCACCACGAGGCCGAGCGCGCCGGATGTGCGCGTCAACCATTCGGCGCCGGTGATACCCGCGAGGCCCGTGGCCGCCCAGCGGGGCAGGGAGACCGCGAGGACGAGCCACAGTGCGCGCTTGGGCCGGGTCACGGCGGTCATCAGGGCCCCGAAACAGAGGAGCGCCAGGTTGAACACGCCGAGGACCTGAAGGCCGTCGGCCGCGCCGCTGAGCATGATGAGCGAGTAGGGCAGCCAGCTGCCGGCGAAGACCGCCATCAGCGTCGCCGCGATCACGTCACGGGCGCCGAAGGCCAGGAAGCTCACCAGGATTTGGAGGACGAAGGCCGGCAGCACGGTGAAGGCGACGGCGCTGCGGGCCGTCTCGTCGAAGATCCCCAGCTGCAGGCAGCCCGTCATCACGGAGGCGATGGCTATCGTGAAGAAGCCGAGCGGCATGGGTGAGGCGATGGGACGCAGGTTGATCCGTGTCATCGACCGGAGGTCCGGTTCGAAACGGCGTCCCGGGGGCGCGTCCGGCAAGGCCGGCGGGGTGTCGCCGCCGTCGGCGGCGGGGGAGGCTGCGGACATCGGGTGGATCTCTCTTTCAGTGCTCGAAGCAGGGGTCGACGAAGGACGGCGCCGTGTCGGGGACGGCGCCGCGGGCGACGCGCCAGCGGCGGTGCTGCTCGGACTCGGCCACGGCCTCGGCCACGGACACCGCCTGCTGCGCACCGCTCCGGTAACCGCCGAAGTGGGCCACCGGGCTCCAGTAGGGGCTCACCGGAGGAACCGCCTCGTCGAGGCCCTCGTACTCGGCGGTCGCGTAGACGATGCGGCCGCCGACGACGGTGAGGACGGACTCGATGTCGGGGATGACGGCCTCGGGCACGGTGAGGTAGTCGTCCGACAGGACCGCGAGGTCGCCGTAACACCCCTCCCGCAGAGTGCCCTTGACGTCCTGTTCGCCGGTGAGCTCCGCCCCGCCTCGGGTGTAGAGGCCGAGGGCGGTCTCCCGGTCGGTCAGGTTGCCGGCCGGGTAGAGGGCCGTGCCGCCGACGGTGCGCCCGGTGACCAGCCAGTGGAGCGAGACCCACGGGTTGTACGAGGAGACGCGGGTGGCGTCGGTTCCGGCGGCGACGGTCAGGCCCCGGTCGAGCATGGCCCGGACCGGCGGGGTGTGGGCGGCGGCCTCGGCGCCGTAGCGGTCGAGGAACGCGGCGCCCTGGAAGGACATCCGGTTCTGCACGGACACGGCGCCGCCGAGGGCCGCGATCCGGTCCAGGCTGTCGCCCGAGACCGTCTCCGCGTGGTCGAAGAGCCAGCGGTTGCCGCCGGGGAAGAGCCCTTCGGCCGCGAGCTTCTCGAAGACGGCCAGGTCACGGCGGATCGTCTCGTCGTAGGTCGCGTGGAGCCGGAAGCCCCAGCCGTTCTCGAGCAGCAGCCGTACGGCGCTCTCGAATTCGGTCTCGTAGCCGGCGGCGAGTTCGGGCCGGGGTTCCGAGAAGTTCTCGAAGTCGGCGGCGGCCCACGTCAGGTTCTCTCCCGCGCCGTTGAGCCGGAGCCACTCGTCCCCGTCCCCGGGCTTGACCATCTCGGTCCAGCGCTTCAGGTCGGCGAGCTCCTGACCGGCCGTCTGCGGAAAGAGGTGGTAGGCGATACGGAGCGTCAGCTCCCCCGACCGGGCGAGGTCGGCGACCGTGGCGTAGTTGTCGGGGAAGTTCTGGAAGCCGCCGGCGGCGTCGACCGCGGACGTCAGTCCGAAACGGTTCAGTTCGCGCAGGAAGTGGCGCGTCGACGTCCGCTTGTCCGCCTCGTCGAGAGCCGGCGCCTTGGCCAGGGTCGAGTACAGGATGAGGGCGCTCGGCGCCGCGAGGAGCACGCCGTTGGGTTCGCCGTCCCGGCCCCGGACGATCTGCCCGCCGCGGGGATCCGGGGTGTCGCGGGTGAATCCGGCCGCCTGCACCGCGGCCCGGTTCATCAGCGCCGACTGGTACAGGTGCAGGACGAAGACCGGGGTGTCGGGAGCGGCGGCGTTCAGCTCCGCGACGGTCGGCATCCTGCGCTCGGCGAACTGCTCGGCGGTCCAGCCGCCCACCACCCGGATCCACTGCCCCTTGGGCGTACGGCCGGCCTGCTCCCGCAGCATGGCAAGAGCGTGGCGGAGGCTGCGCACCCCGTCCCAGCGCAGCTCCAGGACGTAGTTCAGGCCGCCCCGGATGACGTGCAGGTGCGAGTCGTTGAGGCCGGGGATCACCCGGCGGCCGAGGGCGTCGACGACCTTCGTTCCCGGCCCGACGAGGTGGGCGACGTCGTGGTCGTCGCCGAGGGCCGCGACCCTGCCGTCGCGGATCGCGACGGCGCGGGCCTCGGGCCGGTCGGGGTCACCGGTGAAGACCTTGGCGTTGCGGACGAGGAGGTCGGCCTGCTCCTGCTCCCGGCGCGGGGCGGGGACGAGGCCCGCCACCGGCATGCTCGTCGACGGGCCGGTCATGCGAGGGCCTTGCGCAGGGTGTCGGTGGCGAGACCGATGGCGAGTTCGGCGGCCTGCGTCTCGCGCAGTGCGTTCAGCATGACGAAGTCGTGGATGGTTCCCTGGACGCGCAGGGCGGTGACGGGGACTCCGGCGGCGCGGAGCTTCGCCGCGTACGCCTCGCCCTCGTCGCGCAGGACGTCGGCCTCGGCGGTGACGACCAGGGCGGGCGGCAGGCCGGTCAGCTGCTCGGTGGTGGCGCGCAGGGGTGAGGCGGTGATCTGGGCGCGCTCGGCCTCCTCGGTCGTGTACTGGTCCCAGAACCACTTCATGGCGTCGCGGCGCAGGAAGTAGCCCTCGGCGAAGGCGTGGTACGAGTCCGTGTCGAAGCTCGCGTCGGTGACCGGGTAGAAGAGGACCTGCTGGACGAGCGTGACGTCGCCGCGCTGCTTGGCCATGAGGGTGAGGGCGGCGGTCATGTTGCCGCCGACGGAGTCGCCCGCGACGGCGATCCGCGTGCCGTCGAGCTCCTTGTGGTGGCCCTCGCGGGCGATCCACTGGACGACGCTGTAGTTCTGCTCGATCGCGACGGGGTAGCGGGCCTCGGGCGAGAGGTCGTACTCGGGGAAGACGACGGCCGCCCGGGCGCCGACGGCGAGTTCGCGGACGAGCCGGTCGTGGGTGTGGGCGTTGCCGAAGACCCAGCCCGCGCCGTGGATGTAGAGGACGACGGGAAGCGGGCCGGTGGCGCCGCGGGGGCGGACGATCCGGGCGCGGACGTCGCCGGTCGGGCCGCCGTGGACGGTGATCCACTCCTCGTCGACCTCGGGCAGCGGGACGCCCTCACCGCTCTGGACACCGTCCACGGCCTTGCGGCCTTCGGCGACGGGGATCTGGTAGAGGTACGGCGGCTGGGCGGTGGCGTCGGCGAAGGCCTGGGCGGCGGGTTCGAGGATCGGACGGTTCTTCATGAGGGGTTCTCTTCCTTCCGGGACGTACGAATGGGCGCGGGCCGGGGGATCAGCGGGTCGTGCGTACGGCGTCGAGGATCACGGCGGTGACCACGGCCGGACGGGAGACGGCCACGGCGTGCGACGCGTCCGCTTCGGTGATGTGCGAGCCGGCGCGCCGGGCCATCCGCCGTCCGGCGGCAGGCGTGGCCGGCAGGGCTTGGGCGAGCGTGCGCCTCTCGGGATGCATGGGGGTCCTTGTCGGGTGGTGAAGCATTCGGGTGCGGCGGGCGGGGCTCGGCTCAGAGGCCGTAGGCCTCCAGGAGCCGGAGCCACACCTCGCCGACCGTCGGGAAGGCGGGCACGGCGTGCCACAAGCGGTCCAGGGGGACCTCGCCCACGATGGCCACGGTGGCGGTGTGGACGAGTTCGGTCGCCATCGGGCCGGTGAGCGTGCAGCCGACGACGACTCCCCGCGTCTCGTCGACGACGAGCTTGGCGAGGCCGCGGTAGTCGTCCGCGTGGAGCGCGGCGCCGGCGACGTCGTCGATGCGGTACTCCACCGCGCGTACCGCGAGACCCGCTTCGCGTGCCGCGCGTTCCGTGAGACCGACGCTCGCGACCTCGGGACGGGTGAAGACGGCCTGGGGGACGGCGATGTGGTCGGCCTCCGCGCTCCACGGCTGCAGGCCGCCGGTGACGGCCGGGCGACCCGCTGCCCGCTCGGCGATCGCCGCCGCGCAGGCGCGGGCCTGGTACTTGGCCATGTGGGTCAGCGGCGCACGGTGATTCACGTCGCCGACGGCGTAGAGCCATGCGCCCTCGACCCCGGTGACCCGACAGGTGTCGTCGACCGGGAGCCGGTCCCCTGACGGCAGTCCGACGGAGTCCAGGCCGAGGTCCGCGGTGCGCGGGCGGCGGCCGACGGCGACGAGGACCTCGTCGCAGACGAGGCCGATGCCGTCGTCCGTGTTCACGGTCACCGTGCGGGTGTCGGCGTCGCGGGCGACCCGGACGGCCGACACCCCGAAGCGGATCGTGACGCCCAGATCGCTCAGCCCCCGGGTGACCTCCTCTCCGGCGCACGGCTCCCAGCCGGTCAGCAGGGCCTGGTCACGGACCAGCAGAGTGACGGAGGCGCCGAGCGAGCTCCACGCGGTGGCCATCTCGCAGGCCACCACTCCCCCGCCGATGACGACGAGCCGATCGGGCACCGCCTCGGCCGTGGTGGCCTGCCGGTTGGTCCACACACCGATCCGGTCGATCCCTTCGACCGGCGGAAGGGCGGGCTCGGTGCCGGTCGAGACCACGACCGCGTGCCGGGCCCGCAGGGTACGGACCGTGCCGTCGGCCCCGGTCACCTCCACCCGGCGCTCGCCGGCGAGCCGCCCGTGCCCCCGTACGAGCGCGATGCCCGCGCCGTCGAGCCAGTCCGCTTGGCCGGTGTCGTCACCGCGGCCGGTGAAGCGGTCACGCCGGGCCAGGACGCGCGCCGGGTCGAGTGCCGCGGTGACCGCCTGCCGGCTCCCGTCGACCGACAGGGCCGCCGCTCGGGCGGCGCCGGGTCGCAGCAGGGCCTTGCTCGGCACGCAGGCACGGTAGGAGCACTCGCCGCCGACCGCCTCGGCCTCGACGACGACGGCGGTCAGCCCCGACCGGACGGCCCGGTCGGCGGCGACCTCGCCGGCCGGACCGCCGCCGACCACGACGACGTCGTACGTGTCCATCAGCCGCGCACCAGAGGGGTGTCCACGAGGTGCTCGGCGAGGAACCACACCTGCGCCTCGCCGGTGCGGATGACATCGGAGACGAGCAGGTCGGCGCTGCCCTCGTCGCCCTCCCCTGAGAGCCGGGCGGCGGCGTCCCGAGCGTCGATCAGGATCCGCTCGTGCGCGTCGAGGAGCCGCGACAGCATGACGGGCACCGGCTCGACGCCGTCCGGCGGACGGGGGATCGCCGTGAGTTCCGCGACGTGGCGCGGGTCCCCGACGGCGACGCCGCCGAGGCTCTGAACCCGCTCGGCCAGCGCGTCCACGATGGCCAGTTGGGCCTCCGCGTGCTTGTCCAGCATCAGGTGGAGCGCGTAGAAGGTCGCCCCTCGCATGAGCCAGTGGTGCTTCTTGTAGAGGGAGTAGAGAATCTGCGTGTCGGCGAGGACGCGGTTCAGCCGCTGGCAGGCGTACATGCGGGTGTCGTGGCCGAGGCCGATCGGCACCTGCTTGAGCGTGCCGAACGCCTGGGTCTCGGCGCCCTTCTGGTGCAGCAGAGGCTGGCCGCCGCCGTGCGAGGTCGTGAGGGTGTCCATCGGGTGCTCCTGTTCGGGAGAGAGGGTGGGAAGGGCCCGGCCGGCCGGTCGGGGGGTACGCGGCGGCCGGACCCGGTCCGTGCGGCTCGCGCTCAGCGGTCGGCGACCGCCGGGGCGGGGGGCCGGTGCAGGACGAGCCGGGTGAGGAGCCCGCTGCCGAGACCGGCCACGAGCGCGACGGCCGCCCACCACAGCGGGTACGGCGTGAGGCCGAGGGCCGCGTCCAGGGACCAGGCGCCGGGTCCGGTGGCGGCGAGAGCGGCGGCGGTACCGATGAGGACGAGCGGGTACTCGTATCCGTCGTTCTGCACCCAGAGCCCGTGGCGCCACTTCACGGTGAGCGCGACCGTCATGACGCCGATGGCGCCGGTCGCGGCGAGCGGGGTGAGGAGACCTGCGGCGAGCAGCAGGCCCGATCCGATCTGACCACCGCCCGCGGCCAGGGCGGTGAGGGCACCGCCGCGGAAACCGTCGGCGCGGAACTCCTCGGTGCCGCCCCCGAGCCCCTTGCCGCCCAGGTGTGAGCTGATCTTCTGCACACCGTGGCCGGCGACGAGCAGCCCCACCAGCAGGCGCAGGATCAGAAGGCCGGTGTCCACAGGCGTCAGCCGGCGGCGTGCTCGCCGATGACGCTCTGCGCGTACACGACACCCAGGCCGTACGCGCCCGCGTGCGCCTTGACGATCTCCATGACCGCGCCGTACGACTCCTGACGCGCCCAGTCGCGCTGCAGCTCCAGGAGCACCTGCACCCAGGTCACCGGCACCGCGCCGGCCGCGATCATCCGCTGCAGCGCGTGCTCGTGGGCCGCGGGGCTGACGCCGCCGGACGCGTCGGAGACCACGTACACCTCGTAACCCTGCTCCAGGGCGGAGAGCGCGGGCAGCACCAGGCAGACCTCGGTCCACAGGCCCGACAGGATGATCTTCTTACGCCCGGTCGCCTTGACCGCCGCGACGAGCGCCTCGTCCTCCCAGGCGTTCATGCTCGTACGGTCGACGACCTCCTGCTTGGGGAACACCTCGGCGAGCTGGGGCAGCAGGGGCCCGGAGAACGACTCGGCGGCGACGGTGGTCAGGACGGCCGGCACATCGAACGCCCGCGCCGCCTTGGCGAGACCCACGGTGCTGTTGATGATCGCGGTGCGGTCTCCGCTACCGGTGCCGAAGAACATCTGCGGCTGGTGGTCCACGAAGAGCATGACCGAGTTGTCGGGGGTGAGCAGATCCTTGCTCGGGGCGGCCTGCACCTTGTCGATGTCGAACATGAGGGGTCCTCTCGAAGCAATCGGTAACGTGCCCGCCGCGTCCGCGGCTCGGCACCTCCTCAAGCTATGAGCGACCCGAACGACCGCGTTGACCTCCGGCGCCCAGGGGTTGGCACGACAGCGCACAACCGGTCAAGGAGTCGGCCGCACGGCGAAGGGCCTGGCGCGCGGGGCCGGCGGGACCGGGTAACGTCCTTGTCATGTTCTTCCAGATGCCGATTCACGAGTGAGAGCGTGACGGGCTCCGGCTGACGTCCCCCCACCGATGAATTCGTAGATCACTTCACCTCACCACCGGGAGAACCCGTGACCGACAGCAAGAACATCAACAACCCCGTGGGCCAGGGCGGCGGCCAGCGCAAGAGGCTGTCCCGCGCCGAGCGGCAGAACAACGGTCCGCATCGCAACCTCGACCGCCAGGGTGCCGCCGACCGGAAGGCGGAGCTGGTGCGCAAGATGCGCGAGAAGGCACGCGCGGCCGAGGGCGCCGGGCAGACGGGCGACGGCACCGCACAGAGCTGACGCACCGCCGCCGCGCGGCCGTATCCGCTGCGCGGGAGCGGGGCCGCCCGCCCCTGGACGATCCCGGACGATCGCGTCCGGTCCCCGGCGCGGGTCCGCGCCGATCCTCACCGCGCGGCTCGTCCCGGACGTGTACGGCGTCCGGGCCCCCGTGACCCGCCCCGGATCAGGCGGGTACCGAGCGTGGACGCGCGGGTTTCGCCCGGACCCGCAAGAACCACATCCCGGCCTTCCCCGGCTACCGCGAGGACCTGTGCCTCCGCCCCGGCGACAGCGGGCCGCTCCACCTTCTACGGCTCCTCGTCCATCTCCGACCCCTACGGCCGGATCATGCTGCGGGCCCCGCGGAACACCCCCGCCGTCCTCGTGGCCGACCTCGACCTCGACCAGCGCCGGGACTGGCTCGACTTCGGCCTGATGGGCACCCGCCGCCCCGAGCTGTACGGCGCTCTCACCGAACGGCTCCCCGGCCGCAGCCTGTGCGGAGGTGACGGTCGTAGGCGTCGGGCGCGCCCCGAGCAAGGCCGATCCGGAGAGGTCAAGGTCACAGTCGATCACTCTGCTGTCGCTCAAGGGCCTTCACCTAGCATCCGAGGCATGACTGTGCTGCCTGACGATGGCCTCTCCCTGGCCGCCGAGTTCCCCGCAGCGACCCACGACCAGTGGCGTCGCCTCGTCGCGGGCGTGCTGAGCAGGTCGGGCAAGGACGTGCCGGACGCCGAGGCCGAGGACGTCCTGTCCACCGCCCTCGAGGACGGCCTGCGCGCCCGCCCCCTGTACACGGCCGCCGACGCCGCCCCCGATCCCGGCCTCCCCGGCTTCGCCCCGTTCGTTCGCGGCGGCCGGGCCGAGGGCAACACCGCGAGCGGCTGGGACGTGCGCCAGCGGCACGTGGCCGCCGACCCCGAGGCGGTCCTCACCGACCTGGAGAACGGCGTCACCTCGCTGTGGCTGGCCGTCGGGCCGGCCGGTGTACCGGTGCCGGAACTCGACCGGCTCCTCCAGGGCGTCTACCTCGACCTGGCCCCGGTCGCCCTCGACGCCGGCCCGGAGACCTCGGCCGCCGCGGACGAGCTGTTCGCGATCTACGAACGCCGTGGCGTGGCGCCCGAGGCCGCCGCCGGCAATCTCGGCGCCGACCCGCTCGGCACCGAGGCCCGGACCGGGCAGGCCTACGACGGTGACGACTTCCCCGGCACCGTCGCTCTGGCGCGGCGCTGCGCGGAGACGTACCCGCAGCTGCGGGCCGTGACCGTGGACGCCCTGCCGTACCACGAGGCCGGCGGCTCCACCGCGCAGGAGCTCGGCTGTGCGCTCGCCGGCGGCGTCGCCTATCTGCGGGCGCTCACCGAGGGCGGCCTGACCGTCGAACAGGCCCTCGGGCAGCTGGAGTTCCGTTACGCGGCCACCGCCGACCAGTTCCTGACCATCGCCAAGCTCCGGGCCGCCCGGCGCCTGTGGGCGCGGATCGCGGAGGCCTGTGGCGCGCCGGCGGCCGGTGCGCAGCGCCAGCACGCGGTGACGTCCTCGGTCATGATGACGGCCCGCGACCCGTGGGTGAACATGCTGCGGACGACGATCGCCACACTGGCGGCCGGCGTCGGCGGCGCCGACTCGGTCAGCGTGCTCCCCTTCGACCACGCCCTGGGCCTGCCGGACGCCTTCTCCCGTCGTATCGCCCGGAACACCTCGACGATCCTCATCGAGGAGTCGCACCTGTCCCGGGTGATCGACCCGGCCGGCGGCTCCTGGTACGTGGAGTCGCTGACCGACGAACTCGCCCGGGCAGCCTGGGAGTTCTTCCAGGAGATCGAGCGTGCGGGAGGCCTGGCCGCCGCCCTGCGCTCGGGCCTGGTCGGCCGGGAGCTCGCCGCCAACTGGGAGGAGCGCAGCAAGCGGCTCGCCAAGCGCCGCGAACCCGTCACCGGCGTCAGCGAGTTCCCGCACCTGGCGGAGAAGCCCGTGGTGCGCGAGCCGGCGCCCGCCGCGCCGGGCGGTGGCCTGCCGCGCGTCCGGCGTGACGAGGCGTACGAGGCGCTGCGCGCCCGTTCCGACGCCCACCTCGCCGCGACGGGTGCCCGGCCGCGTGTCTACCTGGCGGCCCTCGGGCCCGCCGCCGCGCACACGGCACGCCTCACCTTCACCGCCAACCTCCTCCAGGCGGGCGGTATCGAGCCCGTCACCGAGGGGCCGTTCGAGGAGAGCGGCGCCACCGAGGCCTGCCTCTGCTCCAGCGACGCCCTGTACGAGGAGCAGGCCGAGTCCGCCGCCGCCGCTCTCCGGGAGGCCGGGGCCGGGCACGTGGCACTGGCCGGCCGGCCCGGCTCGTACGCCGGTGTCGACACGTACGTCTTCGCGGGGTGCGACGCGGTCGCCGTGCTCACCGCCGCCCTCGACCGCATGGGAGTGTCCTGATGGGAATCGGAATCCCGGACTTCACCGGGATCGAACTGGGGTCGCCGTCCGCCGCCGGCAGCACCGAGGAGTGGCGCGCCGCCGCCAAGCAGGCCTCCGACGGGGACGGCTCGCTCTGGGAGACGCCCGAGGGCATCGCGGTGCAGCCGCTGTACACCGGGCACGACCTGGAGGACGTCGACTTCCTCGGCACCTACCCGGGCACGGCGCCGTACCTGCGCGGCCCGTACCCGACGATGTACGTCAACCAGCCGTGGACGATCCGCCAGTACGCGGGCTTCTCGACCGCCGAGGAGTCCAACGCCTTCTACCGGCGGAACCTGGCGGCCGGCCAGAAGGGCCTGTCGGTCGCCTTCGACCTGCCGACGCACCGCGGTTACGACAGCGACCACCCGCGCGTCACCGGCGACGTCGGCATGGCGGGCGTGGCCATCGACTCGATCTACGACATGCGGCAGCTCTTCGACGGCATCCCGCTGGACAAGATGTCGGTGTCGATGACGATGAACGGCGCGGTCCTGCCCGTCCTCGCGCTGTACATCGTCGCGGCCGAGGAGCAGGGAGTGTCGGCCGAGAAGCTCACGGGGACCATCCAGAACGACATCCTCAAGGAGTTCATGGTCCGCAACACCTACATCTACCCGCCGAAGCCGTCGATGCGGATCATCTCCGACATCTTCGCCTTCACCTCGCAGAACATGCCGCGCTACAACTCCATCTCGATCTCCGGCTACCACATCCAGGAGGCGGGCGCGACGGCCGACCTGGAGCTGGCGTACACGCTGGCGGACGGGGTCGAGTACATCCGGGCGGGCCGCGAGGCCGGCCTGGACGTGGACGCGTTCGCGCCGCGTCTGTCGTTCTTCTGGGCGATCGGCATGAACTTCTTCATGGAGGTGGCCAAGCTGCGCGCGGCCCGTCTCCTGTGGGCCAAGCTGGTCAAGGAGTTCGACCCGAGGAACTCCAAGTCCCTTTCGCTGCGCACCCATTCGCAGACCTCCGGCTGGTCGCTGACCGCCCAGGACGTCTTCAACAACGTCACCCGCACCTGCGTGGAGGCGATGGCCGCCACCCAGGGCCACACGCAGTCGCTGCACACCAACGCCCTCGACGAGGCGCTCGCGCTGCCGACGGACTTCTCTGCGCGCATCGCCCGCAA
Source organism: Streptomyces venezuelae (assembly GCF_008642375.1). NCBI lineage: Bacteria > Bacillati > Actinomycetota > Actinomycetes > Kitasatosporales > Streptomycetaceae > Streptomyces > Streptomyces venezuelae. The sequence goes on from NZ_CP029194.1 coordinate 1,884,543, forward strand.
CACCCAGCTGCTGATCCAGCAGGAGTCGGGGACGACCCGGGTCATCGACCCGTGGGGCGGCAGCGCGTACGTGGAGAAGCTGACGTACGACCTGGCCCGCCGCGCCTGGCAGCACATCCAGGAGGTCGAGGCGGCCGGCGGCATGGCGAAGGCCATCGACGCGGGCATCCCGAAGCTCCGCATCGAGGAGGCCGCCGCCCGTACCCAGGCGCGGATCGACTCGGGGCGCCAGCCGGTCATCGGGGTGAACAAGTACCGGGTCGACGGGGACGAGCAGATCGACGTCCTGAAGGTCGACAACTCCTCCGTCCGTGCCCAGCAGATCGAGAAGCTGCGGCGGCTGCGCGCCGAGCGCGACGAGCGGGCCTGCCAGGACGCGCTCGACGACCTCACCCGGGCCGCCGGCGGCTCCGGGAACCTCCTGGAGCTGGCCGTCCGCGCCGCGCGGGCCAAGGCCACCGTCGGGGAGATCTCCGACGCCCTGGAGAAGGTGTACGGGCGGCACGCGGGCCAGATCCGTACGATCTCCGGCGTGTACCGCAACGAGGCAGGAGAGTCCCCCACCGTGGACCGCACCCGCGCGCTCGTCGACGCCTTCGAGGAGGCCGAGGGCCGGCGCCCCCGCATCCTGGTCGCCAAGATGGGCCAGGACGGTCATGACCGCGGCCAGAAGGTGATCTCCACCGCCTTCGCCGACCTGGGCTTCGACGTCGACGTGGGCCCCCTCTTCCAGACCCCGGCCGAGGTGGCCCGGCAGGCCGTCGAGGCGGACGTCCACATCGTGGGTGTCTCGTCGCTGGCGGCCGGTCACCTCACGCTCGTCCCGGCACTTCGGGAGGAGCTTGCCGCCGAGGGCCGGGAGGACATCATGATCGTGGTCGGCGGTGTCATCCCGCCCCAGGACGTGCCCACGCTCCTCGACATGGGGGCCGCCGCCGTCTTCCCGCCCGGCACGGTGATCCCGGACGCGGCCGCGGACCTGGTGCGCCGGCTCGCCTCCGACCTGGGACACGATCTCTGATCCCATGGCCATCGACATCGACACGTACGTGAAGGGCGTGCGCGAGGGGAAGCGCGCCCTCGTGGCGCGCGCCATCACCCTCGTGGAGTCCACCCGGCCCGATCACCGGGCGCTCGCCCAGGAGTTGCTCACCCGGCTGCTGCCGCACAGCGGCCGGGCGCGGCGGATCGGCATCAGCGGCGTGCCCGGCGTCGGGAAGTCGACCTTCATCGACGCCTTCGGCACGATGCTCACGGGCCTCGGCCACCGGGTCGCCGTCCTCGCCGTCGATCCGTCCTCGACGCGGACCGGCGGCTCGATCCTGGGCGACAAGACGCGGATGGAGCGGCTCGCGGTGGATCCCGCGGCCTTCATCCGCCCCTCCCCCAGCGCGGGCACCCTCGGCGGCGTCGCCAAGGCGACGCGGGAGTCGATCGTGGTCATGGAGGCCGCCGGCTACGACGTGATCCTGGTCGAGACGGTCGGCGTCGGCCAGTCGGAGACGGCCGTGGCGAACATGGTCGACTCCTTCCTGCTGCTGTCGCTGGCGCGCACCGGAGACCAGTTGCAGGGCATCAAGAAGGGCGTCCTGGAGCTCGCGGACGTCGTGGCCGTGAACAAGGCGGACGGTCCGCACGCGACCGACGCCCGCGCCGCGGCCAGGGAACTGGCGGGCGCACTACGGCTGATGCACGGCCGGGAGGCGGTGTGGACCCCGCCGGTGCTCAGCTGCAGCGCGCGGGAGTCGAGCGGCCTCGACGAGGTGTGGGAGCGGCTGGAGAACCACCGCTCGATCCTCGACGCGGCGGGCCGCCTCGACGCCCGGCGCCGGGACCAGCAGGTCGACTGGGCCTGGACGATGGTCAAGGACGAGCTGCTGGGCCGGCTGAACTCCCATCCGGCGGTACGGGCGCTCGCCCCGGACGTCGAGCGGCTGGTCAGGAACGGCGAACTGACCGCGACGCTCGCGGCGGAGCGCATCCTCGGGGCGTTCGGGGAGCGGACGGACTGAGACGCCCCGTCTCACCGGCCCGGGGGTCTCGACCTTCGCGGCCGAGTCCGAAGGGGGCTCGCGCCGACCGGTCGGCGCGAGCTCGAAGGACACCGAGGCAGCACTTGAACCAGCGCGCCGACGTCGACGTCACTGCTGCGGAACGGCGATGCCGGCCGCACGCAGCTTCGCCTCGCTCAGCGTGTTCAACCGGGCGATGGACGGTGCCCGGTCCTCCCGGTGGTGGTCGACCATTCCGTACCGGGAGGCGGCGTCGGACCGGTTCTGGAACCCGGTCGGCATCGCCAGGAGCGCGCGGTCGGCCAGCAGCTTGTCGGCCAGCGCGGAGGCCAGTTCCTCGATCCGCGGGTCGTCCGGGTCCCAAGTCCTCGCGTCCCAGCCGCGCTTGGTCAGCTCGACGGACTCGGGATCGTCAAGCGAGTGTTCGAGCCGGGTCAGGAAGCCGTCGAAGATCTCCGGGACCAGTGCGCGGGTCAGCACCAGTGCCTCCCGTTGTCCGGACACGTGGTCGGGGCCGAAGCCGAGTTCGGCGAGTCGGTCCAGGACCGCGCAGGCCCGGTCGGGCAGCAGGGCCCGGTCGCCGTGGTCGAGACGGTGCAGTCTGTCGCGGCGCGCGATCAGCTCGTCGATCCGTTCGGTGAGCCGGTGACGGACGTCGTCCAGGGTGGCGGCGAACGCCTCGGGATCGGCGTCGAGCAGGTCGCCGATCTCGGCCAGCGGCACGCCGGCCGCTGCCAGGGTCCGGACCTGGACCAGCCGGAACAGCTCGCCCGATCGGTAGCGGCGGTAGCCGGAGCGGTCGCGGTCCGGCTCCGCGGCCAGGCATCCTGTCGCGGGCGGCCGTCGAGCTGATGACCACCAATCGCCTCACGCCCGGGCAACTGGCGGCCCGGGACGCCATGTTCGGCACCGTCGCCCACCTGTCGTCCGGCCAGGGGTCGAGCGGCGGCTGGGGCTTCGGGATGGCGGTACGCACCTATCGCGGCGACTACGCGCCCGCCGGCCGGTTCGGCTGGTTCGGCGGTACCGGCACCACCGCCTACGCGGACAGGACCAACCGGCTCACCGGAGTCCTGCTCACCCAGGTCGGACTGTCCACTCCGGATTCCCCGCGCGTCATGAACGACTTCTGGACCACGCTCTACCAGGCCGTCGACTGAGAGCGGGCCCGACCTTCACTCCGTCCAGTACCGCTCAAGTGCTCCCTCGCGGTACGGCGCGGGACTCACGCTGAGCTCGCCGGCGAACGGGCGGTCGAGGACGAAGACCAGGAGCAGGCTGAAGCCGATGAGGGCGGCGACGGAGGAGACGAAGAGGATCTGGATCCGCAGCTTGCGCATGCCGTAGAGGAAGGTGAGCGGGATCAGGACGAGCGCGCCTCCGAAGGCCAGCACCTGGAGCAGCGGCGGGAGTTCCTGCTCGGCCATGGTGATCCGGGCCCGGCGCTGGGAGGCGACGTCGTTCAGGTGGCTGACGGCCTGCTCGTAGAAGACCTCCTCGCGGACGGTCTTCGGCTCGTACGACTGGAGCACCTCGAAGACGGTCTGGAACCGGTTCGCCGTGGCCCCGTAGCTCGGCTGTCCCTCGCGCATCAGCGGCCACTGGTCCTCCACGACCCCGTGGACGTAGGCGCTCAGGGCGGTGTCGAGGCGGGCGCGGACGTCGGGCGGGAAGGCGGCGGCGTCCCGGGCGATGAGGGCCATGTCGGTGGCCTCGGTGGCGACGATGGTCTGGGTGTTCTCCAGTTGCGTCCAGAGGGTGACGATGACGAAGGCGAGGATGATCCCGTAGATCGCGCCGAACATCCCCAGGGTCACGCCGACCATGTCGTTGTGCTCCCCCTCGGCCAGCGAGGGGTACCTGCGGCGGAGCAGCACGCTGCCGGTGACGGCCAGGACGACGGTCCCGCCGACGGTGACCACGGCGAGAGTGGTGGTGCTGAAGTGGTTGAGCAGCCAGAGCGACATGTGCGGGGAGTGTAGGGACCGGGCACGCGCGCCGGAGCCGCCCCCGGAGGGCGAGTACGCCGGGCGCGCTCCGGTCACCCCGCGAGCGCGCCCGTGATCAGCGGGGGCGCTCCCGGACCCTGCTGTGCGCCGGTGCGCAGGAGATTCCACACGGATGAGTGATGGACGGGTCCCCGGTCAGCGCTCATGGGCCCGGCAGGGTCACGCCCGGCGGTGCTTGATGTTGACGGCCCAGGACTTGGCCATGATCACCGGGTTCACGAACCGGAGCGGGCCGATCAGGCGGGAAGCGAACAGGTGCATGTGCCGGGCCAGCGAATCGTCGCGCACCGCCGCCGAGAAGATCAGCCGCTCCACGGGGTTGAACGGGCGGGCCTTGGCGAAGTCGACGGCCAGCTTCTGGTGGCCGGTCAGGCGGCGCCGGTGGCCGCGCCCGTACGCCGCGAGCGCCCTGTCCAGGTCGCCCGCGCCGGTCACGGCCGGGGCGACGGCCTCGGTCAGCCACTTCGCGGTCTCCAGGGCCCACCCGCAGCCCACTCCCCACAGGGGGTCGCTCGTCAGGGCCGCGTCGCCGACGAGGGCGAGGCCCGGGGCGGTGGGCCTGCGGCTGCGGAGGGGGTAGTCGACCGTGCCGATGATCTTCGTGACGCGCTCGGCGGAGTCGATCGGCGGCGCGTCGGGCAGGTCGCGGACGAAGTCGAGGAAACTGCGCTCCAGGTCCGCCCGGAAGGCCGGCAGCCACTTCTTGTCCGGGACCACGGCCACGACCGTCACCCCGCCGTCGTTCGGGAAGGCGTACGCCATGTCGGGTTCGAGGAACCAGGTGTGGGCGATCCCGTCGCGCAGCGGCAGGTCGCGGAAGTGCGCCAGATAGCCGAACCGGGTGTTCTCGTACTCCCGCGTCGGCACGTCGGCGAACTTCGCCACGGGCGAGTCCCTGCCGTCGGCGCCGACCACGAGGCGGGCGCGGATCTCGCGCTCGCCCTGTGGTGTCGACGCGCGCACTCCGACCGTGCGCCCCGCTTCCCGGGTCAGGCCGGTCACCTGATGGCCGAGGAGCAGGTCGACGCCGGGGGTCTCCGCCGCACGGGACCTGATCAGCGGGTCGAGGGTGCTGCGCCGGACGTTGTACCCGTACGGCAGCGGGGGCCCCGCCGGCGCGGGCTTCGGGTGGATCCATCCCCAACGGGTGTACCAGCGGGCCTCGTTGCGGACGGCCCCCGCCTTCTCCAGCGCGGGGACGAGACCGAGCTCCTCGAGGACCGGGTGGGCGTTGGCGGTGAGGGAGTGGGTGCACAGCACCTTGTACGCCCCGGGGTCCGAGCGGCGCTCCAGCAGGGCGACACGGACACCGCGCCGGGCGAGCAGGATCGCCGCGGCGCTGCCGGCGAGGCCGGCCCCGCTGATGACGACGTCGTAGTCGTGAACCGGGCTCTCAGGCTTGGTCATGCGCCGATCGCTCCCTTCGGGTGTGATGCCGCGGATGGGGTGCTGCGGCGCTCATACTGTCAGGCGCATGACCAACCCGAGGGGCGGTCGGGCGGGCGGGTTGACAAGCCCGGACCCCTCGAAGCCTCAGCCGATCGTCCATTGCTGCAACGCCGAGCCGGAGTTCGGCTGTTGGGTGACCGCGGCGCCGTTGGCGGTGGACGCGGTGGTGAGCAGCAGTCCGCTCTTCACGGAGGCGACGGTGTACGCGCCGCTCGCCAGCCGCGTGACGGTCCAGCGCTGGTTGGCGCCGCCGGTGCAGTTCCACTGGATGACCTTGGCCCCGGCGCTCGTGGACCCGCCGTCGACGTCGGCGCAGAGTCCCGACTCGGCGTTGGCGAGCTGGTAGGTGCCGTCGGCGCCGCGGGTGAAGCGCCAGGCCTGGTTGGCGCCGCCGTTCGGGGTCCAGGTGACGAGCTGCGTGCCGGCCGTGGTGCTGTGCCCGGGGTTGTCGAGGGCCTTGCCGCTCGCGGCGAGCGTGTGGTTGCCGTCGGCGATCACGACGGGGGCCTGGCCGACCGCGGTGAGCGTCAGGGTCTGCTCGCCCGCCGTCCGCGTCCCGCCCACGGCGTTGCCCGTGGTGTTGCTCCAGCTCCGGGTGGGAGTCGTCTCGGCCAGGCGGTTCGCCGTGCCGGACAGGCTGATCACGAGGCCGCTGTAGCGGTTGACCAGGCGGTACGTGCCGTTCGGCGAGCCGTCCGCGGCGGAGGTGCCGGGGATCACGAACCACTGCTGCCCCACGGAGGGGCCGCCCGCCGGGGCCGGGGTGACCGTCGGCCTGGTGCCCCAGGCGCGGCTGCCCGTGGTGGCCGAGTCGACACCGAGGAGCTGCCCGGTGGCGGCGTTGGCGATCCGGTGCGAACCGTCTCCGTTGGCCGTGAAGATCCACGATTCCAGGTCGGCTCCGGTTGCTGTCGGTACGGACGTGGTCGCCGAACCGCCGGCGACCTGGGCGAGGACGCGCCCGCCCGCGGCGGAGATCCGGTACGCCTTGCTCGTGTCGACGGGCGCGGCGGGTGCGGAGGAGTCGACGGCGAGGTTGACGTACTCACTGGACGCTCCGCCCGAGCAGCCGAAGGAGCAGTAGGAGCGGAAGTTCCTGCCGACGATCCCGGAACCGGTCTTGTTCACGCCGTCGAGGAACCAGCGGTACCACGACGCGTTCCGGTAGCTGCCCGTGTCGCCGAGACGGAACCACTTCTGGGTGGTGAGGTCGTCGGTGGCGTAGATCTCCTGGGGCGCGTTGCCGCTCTGGTCGACGGCCTGCGGCTCCCCGATGTACAGCCCCAGGTGGGCGTTGTAGGTGATGTCCATGACGAACAGGGGCGAGGTGGGGGGCATCTTGCCCGCCGCGACCTGCTGGCTCACGGTGCCGGTGTTCGTCGGGTCGTACTCACCGCCGACAGGGGTGTGGCCGGTCGTGTCGGACGCCGTCACCGGTGTCATGTTGCTCTCGCGACCGCCCACTCCGGGCTCGGTCCAGGCTCCGTCGTACCACTTCCTCCAGGAACCGGGCGCCATCTTCCCGGAGATGGGGGCGCGCGCCACGTGCGCGTGGAAGGCCTTCCAGCCGCCGCCCTTCTCCACGATCCGCGAGCCGTAGAAGGCGTAGAAGTACCCGGAGGCGGTGTCGACGAACAGGCGCTGGTCACCGTCGCCGTAGTGGTACGTCTGTTGCGGGAAGGCCGCCGTGTCGCCTCGCCGGGTGCTGAAGGGGGAGGTGATGACGTGGTCCTTGATGGCCCACGTCCTGCCCTGGTCGGTGGAGACCGCGTAGTCGATCCCGTCGAAGTGGACGCCGTCGCCGAAGGGTTGCGGGGTGAACTCGTTGTGCACGAGGCCGTACCAGTCGCCGGTGTCCGGGTCTACCCACACCCCGGCCAGGTCGCAGAAGTTCCGCTGGGAGTACGACGATCCGACCGGCGCGTAGGTGGACTCCAGGCCGGTCGGGCTGTTGTTGCACCGCCATGTCGTGTCGTTGTTGCGGTCGTTGGGGTTCGCCGGGTTCACGGCGTCGCTGAGGGCGGTCGACCGGACCGCCGTGTCGAAGTTCGTCCCGGTGAAGAAGTTCCACCTGCGCTGCTGCGTCGATCCGTAGAGCGCGTGGGCCTGCTGGAAGTAGAAGGTGCCGTCCTTGTCGATGTAGGGGGAGGCCGGGGTGTCGTCGGGCTGGGACCACGCCCCCTTCGCACCGACGGTGACGCTGTACGTGGCGGCTGCCGCGGCCCCGGACGCCTGCGCCGGTACGGGTACGGGGGCGGGTGCCGATACGGGGGCGGGTGCGGGCGCTGTCGCTTCGGCGCCGCCCGCGGTCACCGCGAGGGCGACGGCGGCGACGACCGTACCGAGCAGGCTTCTTCGAGGAGTTGACATGGGGGACTCCTGACTGGTCTCCGTGCGCAGCCCTTCAAGGCGGCTGGATACACAGAAGCGCGCCGCGCGGGCCGTGCACATGGACACTCGACCGCGGCGCTTGGACTTTGCGTGCGGCGCGAGAAAGTCGGGTCAGGAGGGAGGAGGCCGGAAGGGAGAAAGGCCGGAGGCTACGACTGTCGCAGCCGGGCCAGCTCCACCTCGACGGCCTCCGCCATGAGCGTGCGCGCGTGGTCGATCGTGATGCCGCCGCTCAGCCAGCGCATGCTCAGGCCCTCCAGCAGAGCCGTGAGCCGTTCGGCGGACGCGGCGAGCCCGACCGCCGGCGCCAGGGGCTCCACCTGGCCGAGGAGCCCGGCCACCTCCTGCACCCACACCAGGGTCGCCCGCGCGAGGTCCTCGCGCAGGACCGGGTCGAAGACGGCGCTCGCGCGGAGCTCGCCCCAGGCCGTGCTGTTCTCCCGCACCTCCGGCGTGTCCTGGAGCTCCAGAATCAGCACCTGGTCGAGCTCCTCGCGCGGGCTCAGCGGCTCCGCCGCCTCGTCCTGCGCCGCGGTGTACCGCTCGGCGCGACTGTTGATGAACTCCAGCGTGTGGCGCAGGATTCCGGTGCGGTCCTTGAAGTGGTAGTAGATCAGACCGGTGGAGACCCCGGCCTCTTCGGCGAGTTCCTCCACGCGGAGCCCGCGGACCCCGCGCCGGGCGATCACCCGGGCGGCCGCTTCCAGGATCTGAGTACTACGAGATGCCATGTCACGAACCCTATCCGGACCGCCGGGCGGCACTCGATCCCGGCCCGCTCCCTGCCTGCTCCCGGCCGGCTGAGCCGCTCCGCCGGTACTGGCTCAGCACGACCGTGACCGGACCGGTGCCGGAACCCCCCTCGACCAGGCGCGCCACGACGAGCCGCTCGCCGTCGGCGCTGCGCACGCAGAACGGCCGCTCGTCGGCGAGCTCGTCGAACGGCAGGCTCGTCACCGGCTCCGCGTCGACCCCGCGCTCGCAGTCGGCCGGACCGAGCGCGTACCCCGAGGCGACAAAGGCGTCGGCGTCCTCCGGAAGCACGAACCCGCTCTTGTCCCGGGCGAGGTACCACACGGCGGTCTCGGCGGGCGCGACCTTCCCGGTGCCGAGGTCGAACTCGTAGCCGTCGTCCGGGACGGTCAGCTCCATGTCCGCGTAGCCCGGCGTGTACCCGGCGGCCCGTCCCGCGCCGCCCAGGTCCGGACCGGACGTCAGCCAGTACGCGACGCCGGCCGCCGCCACAAGACCGGCGACGACCGCGGCGCACCCGGCCACCAGAGCCGTACGCCCACGACGCCGGCCCCGCCGCGCGGCCGATCCACCCTTCACCGAACCACCCGTCGCCGATCCGCCCTTCCGTACGGGCTCCGCATCCCGCTCCGCGGTCGATCCGCCCGGCGCACCCCCGCCCGGCGCACCGCTGCCCGTCGCGACCCGCTCCGTGGGCACACGGACCGCGGGCGCCGCCGCCCGCGTGGGACGGTCGTGCGGCGAGAGCCCGCCGTCGGGCACGGGCGGTCGGTGCCCGCCGGAGGGCAGGGCCCCGCCGAGGTCCTGGCCGGGGCCGACGGCGAGCTGCGCGCGCACGGCGGCGATCAGCTCCGCCGGGGTGGGGCGGCGCTCCGGGGACTTGGCCAGGCAGTGCCCGATGAGCTCGCGCAGCTCCGCCGGCAGGTGCGAGAGGTCGGCGGGCTCGTGGACCACGCGGTAGAGGGCCGCCGACTCGGGCCCCGCCCCGAAGGGCAGGACGCCCCCGGCCACGTACGCGGCCGTGGCACCGAGCGCGAAGACGTCGGTCGCGGGGGTCACGGGGTGCCCGAGGGCCTGCTCGGGTGCCATGAACGCGGCGGTGCCGATCCGCAGGCCGGTGCCGGTGAGCCCGGTGGCGTCGGCCGCGCGCGCGATGCCGAAGTCGATGACGCGCGGGCCGTCCTCGGCGATCAGGACGTTGGCGGGCTTGAGGTCGCGGTGGATCACACCCGCCCCGTGGATGGCCTGCAGGGCCTCGGCGATCCCGGCGACCAGGCGCAGCACCTCGGGCGCCGGAAGCGGCCCGTGGCGCTGGACCACCTGCTGGAGGGAAGGACCGGGGACGTAGGCGGTGGCCAGCCAGGGGACGACGTCGTCGGGGCCGGCGTCCACCACCTGCGCGGTGAACAGGCCGTGGATGCGGCGCGCGCTCGCGACCTCCTGGGAGAACCGTCTGCGGAACTCCGGGTCGGCGGCGAAGTCCTCGCGCACCGCCTTCAGGGCGATGGGCCGGCCGCCCGGGGTGTGGGCGAGATAGACGACCCCCATGCCGCCCGAGCCGAGCCGGGCGTGGACCCGGTAGCCGCCGATCTCGTGGGGGTCGGCGGGCGTCAGCGGCAGGTGGGCCGGCTGGACCACGGGTGGCAGAGGGGAGGACATGAGCGGCTCTTTCGGCGGTACGGAACGGCAGGGCCGGTGGGGTGCACGGCGCGCCCCGCGCCGAGGGTGCCTCTTGACTAAAGTTTCAGTCAATATCGACATCAACCCTACAGCGGCCCACACCCTCCCCCAACCCCTCCCCTCATATTTGACTGAAAATCCAGTCAGTGCCACAGTGGGATCACGGCCCACCCCCACTCACGCCGCCACGGCGCCGTCCTCACGGCCGCCGTACGCGTGAAGCCAAGGCCCGCGATTCCGTCACCGCGCCGCGTCCCCGAGATCCCACGGCCACCGCCGGATACTCTCGCCAGCCCACGATCGGAGCACGCTGTGTCCCCCTTCCTTCCCACCCGTCGCACCGCCTTGCGCGGCTTCGCCGGCATCGGCGCCGCCCTCGGCCTCGGCGCCACCGCCTGCGGCCCGGAGGACCCCGCGCTCGGCGGCGCGGCCGGCACCCCCTCCCGCTCCCCTTCGGCCGACGGGGAGCGCCACTTCGGCGCCGAGTGGGACAGCCACACCCGTACGTTCATGTCCTGGCCCGCCCTCGCCTCCGTCTGGGAGGACGACCTGTCCTACGTACGGGAGGACATCGCCCGCATCGCGCGCGCGATCGGGGAGTACGAGGAGGTCGTGATGATGGCCCGCCCGGAGCAGGTGGCGGCGGCGCAGCGGGCCTGCGGCAGGCAGGTCGAGGTCATCCCGCTCGCCGTCGACGACCTGTGGGCCCGTGACACCGTCCCCGTCTTCGTCGAGGACGACGGCAAGCTCGTCGGGGTGGACTTCAAGTTCAACGGCTGGGGCAACAAGCAGGAGCACACCGACGACGCGCAGGTCGGCCGCAAGCTGCTCGCGCGGTACGGCATCCCCCGCGAGCAGGCACCGCTCGTCGCCGAGGGCGGCTCCTTCGAGACCGACGGCGAGGGCACCCTCCTCGTCACGGAGAGCTCGATCGTCAACGACAACCGCAACCGCGGGAAGAGCCGGGACCAGATCGAGGACGAGCTGATCGAGTACCTCGGCGTGGAGAAGGTCGTCTGGCTCGCGGGCGTCCGCGGCGAGGACATCACGGACGCGCACGTGGACAGCCTCGTACGCTTCACCGCGCCCGGTGTGGTCCTGCTCGACCAGGCGTTCCCCGGCACTCCCCCGGACTCCTGGTCCCGCTCGGCCGACCAGGCCCGCTCGGTGCTCAGCAAGGCGACCGACGCGCGGGGCCGCCGCTTCGAGATCGTCGACCTGCCGCAGCCCGACCTGGACAGGATCACCGGCGAGGGAGACGACTTCGTGTCCACGTACGCGAACTTCTACGTCGCCAACGACTCGGTGTTCCTGCCCAAGTTCGGTGACAAGAAGGCCGACGCGCGGGCGAAGGCCATCGTGGGCGAGCACTTCCCCGACCGGGACGTCGTCCAGCTGCAGATCGACACCATCGCCTCCGGCGGTGGGGGGATCCACTGCGCCACCCACGACCAGCCCGGCAAGCCCGCGGCCTGACCTGCGGCCCGGACTGCGGGCCGGCCTTCCGGCCGGGTCAGCGGCCCTTTCGCAGCTGGGCGAGGAGGAGGTTCGGGTCCTTCACCTCGGTGAAGAACGACGCGCTGGGGACGTAGACGGTCTTCCCGCGCACCGCCACGGAGGTCGGGTTGGAGAGGCCGTCCTGCGCGTTGAGGACGACCTTGTGCGTGCCGTCGGGGCGTACGAGCGCGAGGGCGTTGTCCATGATCAGCGCCGCCAGCGCCGTGTCGTCGTGACCGGTGAAGGCGAAGTCGTCGATCCAGGCGAGCCCGGTCGCCCTGGTCTCGATCGGGCCCGCGCTCTCGTCGGCCCGGACGGGGATGCGCAACAGCGTCCGCCGGTCGGTGTTGGAGACCCACACGGCACCGTTGTGGACCTTGAGGCCGTTGGCGCCGACGAGGCCGTCGGGGGCGGGCAGGGGCTGGAGCGCGGTACCCGTGGCCCAGGCGGTGGGCGTCCCACCTTCCACCGGGACGCGCCACACCGTTCCGAGCACCGAGTCGGCGGCGTAGAGCACACCGCACTTCTCGTCGAGGGCAAGGCTGTTGGGGAAGCCGTCGGCCGGCAGCTTCGCGATCTGGACGGGCGCGCTGCCGTCGGCCCCGATGCGCCAGATGCCGTTCTCGCTCGTGCCGGTGGCGTAGGTGACGTAGAGCGTGCCGTCGTGGGCGCGTGTGATGCCCATGACGGCGGCCACGCCGATGACGGGGGTGTTCGGGTCGGTGACGACGGGCAGGGTCGCGACGCTCCGCTTCCCGCCCTTCTTGTCGACATTGACGACCTGCCGGGCGAAGCTCATGGTCAGGTTCGCGGAACCGTCCGGTTCGAGGGCGATGTTCTCGGGCGCCTGGCCGAGCGCGAAGTCGAAGCGGGCGACGATGCGCGGGTCCGTCACGACCGTTTCACCGGCCGCGCCGGGGCCCGCGGCGAGCACGGTGAGGGCGAGGGCGGCCGTGGCGGTGGCAGCCAGGCGCGGGACTCGGGACATGGATCTCTCCTTGGTGGGCACGAGGCGCCGGCGAGCGCGGCGCCGAACAGACGGACGGCCGTGCAGCCGGTCATGGCGACGCGGGCACACAGCCACACGACGACACGACGTCCGGTGCCGGGCGAAGCCCGGGCCGACGGATCGCCCACGTGGCCCACGTCCTGGGGCCGGTTGCCTCGCACTCGGGTGACGCCGGCACCGACCGAGGGAGCAGATGTATCGCCTGCTGCATCTGTCGTCGTGGCGGAGCCCGATCGCCGCGTCCTCGGCGGCTTCTCCGAGCACACCGTCACCTCCCTCCTCGTCCTCGGCGGACTGCTCGACCTGTCCGACGGCGCCGGTGTCGGCACCGTCGCCACCGGTGCGGCCGTGCCCGTCCTGGCCCTGGCGAGGGGACGGGCGCCGGTCAGAGTCCCGGAGATCCGGCTTGAGCCGGCGCGAGGTGGAGCCGGCCATCCCCGCGCTCCCTAGTGCTGTGACCGGGATGGTTCACCGTGGCCGGAGGACGGCTCACGGGACGAGCGCGTTCCGCCAGGCGACTGGTATTACTGGTGCATGCAGGAAGAGACCGCGCGGTCCGCGATCGACACGTTCATCTCCGCGTTCAACGCCTCGGACGACAGCTATGTGACTGCGTTGCTCTCCCAGGCCCTAACCTCGGACGTGGTCTTCTGGGGACCGTTGGGCCGCAGTGAGGGGATCGAGGCGGTCGAGCGGTTCGTGCTGGACATCCGGCGCCACCCCGCGGGGACCGGCACGATGGTGCGCTGTTCGGCGGTGGACATGCCGGACGAGTGGGCCCGGTACCAGTGGGTCTTCACGACGCCGGATGGAGGCCCCCGCCTGGCGGGAACGGACGTGGTCCATCTGAGGCGGAGCCTCATCGACCAGGTCATCGTCTTCGCGGGGGAGATCGAGCCGTCAGAGCCCTGCACGCCTATCTACGCTGGGCCTCAGCGGTCCGAAGTGGGCCTCGATTCTCGTTGAACCCGCGGATCTCATCGCGCACGGTGTCCTCGTCGGCCGCCACCAGCTGGGCGATCACCGGCACCCGGTTCCCGCCGGCCGATGCCGGCAGCATCATCGCGCGCCGATAGCGCACCGAGTTGGTGCTGCCCCGGCGCACGATCTGCTGCAGCCGCTGCCCCTCCTGGTCGGTCGGTCTGCGCACACGGACAGGCTCGGCCACCGCGCCTCCGGCGGTTGGATCGGACGTCACCGCACATCCAACCGCCACGACAACCAACCCGCCGAACCTATGCGGTCACAGCACTAGCGACTCGCCAACTCCTTCAGGGCAATGTTGAGTTGGAGGACGTTGACCCGGGGTTCGCCGATGAAGCCGAGGATGCGGTCGTCGGTGTGGTCGGCGACCAGTTTGTCGACCTGGGCGACGGTGAGGTGGTTCCTCTCCGCGACCCGGTGGACCTGGATCTCGGCGTACTGCGGGGAGATGTGCGGGTCGAGGCCCGAACCGGAGGAGGTGACCGCGTCGGCGGGCACGTCGGACGGCTTCACCTTGTAGCCGCCGACCGAATTGTCCTTCACCACGGCGGCCTTGGCGTCCTTGACCCACTGGATCAGGTCCTCGTTGTCACCGGATCGGTTGGTCGCGCCGGAGAGGATCAGCTTGTACTGCCCGTTGACGCTGTTGGTGCCCAGGCCGTTGGAGGGGCGGGGCTGGAACCACTTCAGGTCCGGCGCCGCCGTCTCCTCACCTTCCTTGAGGGGGAGGTTGTAGGTCTGGCCGATGAGTTCGGATCCGACGACCTTGCCCTCGCTCTTGATCTCGGAGCCGTTCGCCTCGCCGGGGAAGGCCACTTGGGCGATGCCGGTGACGGCGAGCGGGTAGAGGACGCCGGTGATCACGCTCAGGACGAGGAGGGCGCGGAGTCCCGCCCACAGCACTCGGCCGGTGTTCACTGCTGAGTTGTTCATCGTGGATCAACCGATTCCGGGGATGAGGGAGAGGAGCACGTCGATGATCTTGATGCCGATGAACGGGGCGATCAGGCCGCCGAGTCCGTAGATCCCGAGGTTGCGGCGGAGCATCGAGTCCGCACTGGAGGGCCGGTAGCGCACGCCCTTCAACGCCAGCGGCACGAGGGCGATGATGATCAGCGCGTTGAAGATGACGGCCGAGAGGATCGCGGACTCGGGCGAGGTCAAGCCCATGATGTTGAGCTTGTCGAGGGACGGGTAGGCGACGGTGAACATCGCGGGGATGATCGCGAAGTACTTCGCCACGTCGTTGGCGATCGAGAAGGTCGTCAACGCACCCCGGGTGATGAGGAGCTGCTTGCCGATCTCGACGATCTCGATGAGCTTGGTCGGGTTGGAGTCGAGGTCGACCATGTTGCCGGCCTCCTTGGCGGCCGACGTGCCCGTGTTCATCGCCACGCCGACGTCCGCCTGGGCCAGCGCGGGGGCGTCGTTGGTGCCGTCGCCCGTCATCGCGACCAGCTTCCCGCCCGCCTGCTCGCGCTTGATGAGGGCCATCTTGTCCTCGGGGGTGGCCTCGGCGAGGAAGTCGTCGACACCCGCCTCCTCCGCGATGGCCTTCGCGGTCAGCGGGTTGTCACCCGTGATCATGACCGTCTTGATGCCCATCCGGCGCAGCTCGTCGAACCGCTCCCGCATGCCCTCCTTGACGACGTCCTTCAGGTGGACGACACCGAGAACCCGCGCGCCCTTGTCGTCTTCCACAGCCACCAGCAGCGGCGTGCCACCGGCCTGGGAAATCCGGTCCGTGAGCGCCTGCGCGTCATCGGCGACGGTGCCACCCTGCTCCTTCACCCAGGCGACGACCGAGCCGGTCGCGCCCTTGCGGGTCTTCCTGCCGTCGACGTCGACACCCGACATGCGGGTCTGGGCGGTGAATTCGATCCACGTGGCGTGGGAGAGCTCGCCCTGGTGGCGCTCGCGCAGGCCGTACTTCTCCTTCGCGAGGACGACGATCGAGCGGCCCTCGGGGGTCTCGTCGGCGAGGGAGGAGAGCTGGGCGGCGTCGGCGAGTTCGGCCGCCGTCGTGCCCTTGACGGGCACGAACTCCGACGCCTGGCGGTTGCCGAGCGTGATGGTGCCGGTCTTGTCGAGCAGCAGCGTCGACACGTCACCGGCGGCCTCGACCGCACGGCCCGACATGGCCAGCACATTGCGCTGGACCAGCCGGTCCATGCCCGCGATGCCGATCGCGGACAGCAGCGCGCCGATCGTGGTCGGGATCAGGCAGACGAGCAGGGCCGTCAGGACGATGAGCGAGGTCTGCTCGTCGGCCTGCGCGTAGATCGCGAACGGCTTCAGGGTGACGACGGCGAGCAGGAAGACGATGGTGAGGGACGCCAGCAGGATGTTGAGGGCGATCTCGTTCGGGGTCTTCTGCCGCGCCGCGCCCTCGACCAGGTTGATCATCCGGTCGATGAAGGTCTCACCGGGCTTCGTCGTGATCTTGACGACGATGCGGTCGGAGAGGACCTTCGTGCCGCCGGTGACCGCGCACCGGTCGCCGCCGGACTCGCGGATGACCGGGGCGGACTCGCCGGTGATGGCGGACTCGTCGACGGAGGCCACGCCTTCCACGACGTCCCCGTCGCCGGGGATGATGTCGCCGGCCTCGCAGACGACCAGGTCGCCGATGCGCAGCTCGGTGCCGGGCACCTGCTCCTCGCCCGTCCTGGTCAGGCGGCGGGCGACGGTGTCGGTCTTGGCCTTGCGCAGGGTGTCGGCCTGCGCCTTGCCCCGGCCCTCGGCGACCGCCTCCGCCAGGTTGGCGAAGATCGTGGTCAGCCACAGCCAGACGGTGATCGCCCAGCCGAACCAGTCCCCCGGGTTCCTGACCGCCAGCACGGTGGTGACCACCGAGCCGACGAGCACCACGAACATCACGGGCGACTTGACCATGACCCGGGGGTCGAGCTTGCGCAGCGCGTCCGGGAAGGACTTCACCAGCTGCTTGGGGTCGAACAGTCCGCCGCCGACGCGTCCGGCCTCGGCCGGCCCGTCTGTCGGCGCCTCCGGCCGCGTGGGCCGGGTGGGGGTGATGGTGCTCATGCTGCGAGCCCTTCGGCGAGCGGTCCCAGCGCGAGGGCCGGGAAGTAGGTGAGACCGGCGATGATCATGATGGTGCCGACCAGCAGGCCCGTGAACAGCGGCTTCTCCGTACGGAGCGTGCCCGCGGTCTCGGGTACGGGCGTCTGCTCGGCGAGCGAGCCGGCGAGCGCGAGGACGAACACCATCGGCAGGAACCGGCCCAGCAGCATCGCGATGCCGATGGTCGAGTTGAACCATTGCGTGTCGGCGTTCAGACCCGCGAACGCGGACCCGTTGTTGTTCGCGCCCGAGGTGTAGGCGTAGAGGATCTCGGAGAAGCCGTGCGCGTTGGAGTTCGTCATCGAGTTCGACGGGGTGTCCAGGACGAACGAGGCCGCCGTGAAGCACAGCACCAGGGCCGGGGTGATCAGGATGTAGCAGGCCGCGAACTTGATCTCA
The DNA here is from genome assembly GCF_008642375.1 of Streptomyces venezuelae. Lineage (NCBI taxonomy): Bacteria > Bacillati > Actinomycetota > Actinomycetes > Kitasatosporales > Streptomycetaceae > Streptomyces > Streptomyces venezuelae. The sequence continues at coordinate 1,901,810 of NZ_CP029194.1, forward strand.
CGGGTGCCGATCTTCTTGCCCAGGTACTCGGGGGTGCGGCCGACCATCAGACCGGCGATGAACACCGCGATGACCGCCATGATCAGCATGCCGTACAGACCCGAGCCGACACCGCCGGGCGCGATCTCACCCAGCTGCATGCCCAGCATGGTGATCCCGCCACCGAAGCCGGTGTACGAGGAGTGGAAGGAGTTCACCGCACCCGTCGAGGTCAGCGTCGTGGCGACCGCGAAGATCGACGAGCCGCCGATACCGAACCGGGTCTCCTTGCCCTCCATCGCCCCGCCGGCAAGGTCGAAGGCGGGGCCGTTGTGGGCGAACTCGGTCCACAGCATCAGGCCCGTGAACACGATCCAGATCGTGGCCATCGTGCCGAGGATCGCGTACCCCTGCTTGATGCTCCCGACCATGCGGCCGAAGGTCCGCGTCAGCGCGAAGGGGATCACCAGGATCAGGTAGATCTCGAAGAGATTCGACAGACCGTTGGGGTTCTCGAAGGGGTGGGACGAGTTGGCGTTGAAGTAACCGCCGCCGTTCGTGCCCAGCTCCTTGATGACCTCCTGCGAAGCCACCGCCCCACCGTTCCACTGCTGCGTGCCGCCCATGAACTGGCCGACCTCGTGAATGCCGGAGAAGTTCTGGATCGCACCGCAGGCGACGAGGACGAGCGCGCCGATCACGGCGATCGGCAGCAGGATGCGGACGGTGCCGCGGACCAGGTCGGCCCAGAAGTTGCCCAGCTCACCGGTACGCGACCGGGCGAAGCCACGGACGAGGGCGACGGCCACGGCCATACCCACGGCCGCCGACACGAAGTTCTGCACCGCCAGGCCGCCGGTCTGCACGACGTGGCCCATGGCCTGCTCGCCGTAGTACGACTGCCAGTTCGTGTTCGCCACGAACGACGCGGCCGTGTTGAACGCCTGGTCCGGGTCGATCGGCACGAAGCCCAGCGAGCCGGGCAGCGAACCCTGCACCCGCTGGAGCAGGTAGAGGAAGAGGACGCTCACGGCCGAGAAGGCCAGGACGCCGCGCAGATAGGCGGGCCAGCGCATCTCCGTGTTCGCGTTGGCCCCGATGGCCTTGTAGATCCACTTCTCGGGCTTGTAGTGCCTCTCCGAGGAGTACACCTTCGCCATGTAGTCACCCAGCGGCCGGTACGACAGGCCCAGGGCGACGATCAACGCCAGAAGCTGGAGGACTCCAGCAAGAACAGGACTCATCTCCGCACTCAGAACCTCTCCGGCTTGACGAGGGCGAGGACGAGATAGACCAGCAGGGCGGCGGCCACAAGCAGACCGACGATGTTCTCGGCACTCACAGCTTGGCCACCCCCTTGGCGATGAAGGCCACCAGCGCGAAGACCGCGATCGTGGTGACGACGAAGGCCACGTCGGCCATCGTGAGCTCCCGGATGCAGGAAGAAGGAAGAACGGATTCTCGGACGAGATGAGCAAACCCCTGCTCGGACGGGGTCGCGGCTTCCGTTAACGCCCCTCATACGTCCCGCGGCGCCCTCTTGACGCGTCCTCTACGCGATCGCGACCAGCCCGGGAACCTTCCCCCACCCCGTCACGTTCTACAGAAGCGTAGAAACAGCCGACGACGACTGGAGTGACGGAACATGGCCCTGTGGGACCGCATCAAGGAATCCGCATCGGGGATGCAGACCCAGCTGGTGGCGAGGAAGAACGACCTGAAGAGCGGCGCCTTCCGGGACGCCAGCATGGCGATGTGCGCACTCGTGGCCGCCGCCGACGGGACGATCGACCCGGCCGAGCGCCGGCGGGTCGCTCAGCTCATCTCGACGAACGAGGTCCTGCAGAACTTCGACGCGACCGACCTCCAGCGCCGGTTCGACGAGAATCTGAACAAGCTGACGGCCGACTTCGACTTCGGCCGGGTCGGCGTGCTCCAGGAGATCGCCAAGGCGAAGAAGAAGCCCGCCGAGGCCCGCGCGGTGGTCCAGATAGGCATCGTCATCGGCGGCGCCGACGGCGACTTCGACAAGACGGAACAGTCCGTCGTCCGCGAGGCCTGCTTCGCCCTCGGCCTGCCGCCCCACGAATTCGACCTCTAGCCGGGGGCCCGGTCCGCGGGGGCCGGGGCCTTACATCGGGGTGGCCGCGCGGAGGGTGAGGAAGAGGGTGACTGCCGAGTTCGCCGAGGAGAGGGCGGAGGCCGTCGTGCCGAAGGCCGCGGTCCATGCCGCGAGACCCACCGCGGTGAAGAGCGACGGCCAGGTGCGGGGCTGTGGGGCCGGGCGCAGGAGAGCCGCTACTCGGCGGGGTACGGGGCCCGCGCCGGTGACCGCGGGGAGCAGAGGGGTGGTCGTCGGCGGGGCCAGGAGGGCCGCCGTGCCGATCGCCCGGGCCACGCAGCGGCGGCTGGCGACCACGGCGGCGGCCTCCTCGTCGGCCCAGCGTTCGGCGGTGTAGGCGACGGCGGTACGGAGCGGGCGCAGGAACGGGTTGGCGCGGGCGGCGAGATGGACCGTCAGGAGGTGCCGGTGGTGGCGCCCCGCCAGGTGGGCCCGCTCGTGGGCGAAAAGCGCCCTGCGTTCGCGGGACGTCAGCGCGGCGAGCATGCCGGTGCTGACGACGACCCGGCCGCGCCGACGGCCGGGCAGCGCGTAGGCGTAGGGGGCGCCGTCCGGCAGGACGGTCACGGAGGTCTCGGGCAGACCGGCGAGCGCGGCCTCGGCCCGTCGGCGCGCCCGCACCTGGCGCCGGGCCGCCATGCCGCACGAGACGAGGACGGCGAGCAGGGCCGGGATGGCCGCCCGGCCGGCCACCTCGTCGTACGGCAGGGCCGCGCGCACCTCGGGGTCCGACCAGGCGTCGGGCAGCGGGTTGCCGGGCAGCTGGGCCGTACCGACGATCATGAGGAGGCCGAGGCAGAGGGTGCTGCACACCGCGAGGACGCCGGCGACGGCAGAGAGGAGGCGCGTCGCGGTACGGGGATGGAGCCGGCTCTCGGCGAGCCGGGCGATGGGCCATGCCGTGAGCGGGAGGACGAGGGGGAGGAAGACGAAGAGTCCCATGGTTCGTGTCAGCGGTCTTCCTCGGGGGAAGCCGTGGACGCGGAGAGGCCGGAGGCACGGGAAGGGTCGGAGGCGTCGGAGAGGTCCGGGGACTCCGGTTCTGCGGCCAGGAGTTCACGGAGGAGCAGCTCGTCGTTCTTGGAGAGTGCCGTGACGAAGCTGGCGAGTACCGCCTGACGGTCCGCCTCCGCGTCCAGCACCTTGCGCATCCGGAGCGCGGCGAGCCCCGCCTCGTCGGACACGGCCGTCCAGACGAAGGAGCGCCCCGCCCGCTCGCGCTCCACCGCGCCCTTGCCGTGCAGCCGGGTCAGGATCGTGATCACGGTGGTGTAGGCGAGGTCGCCGCCGAGGCGCTCCTGCACCCATGCCACGGGCACCGGTTCGGCGGCGCCCTTGAGCACGGAGAGGACGTGCGCCTCCAGCTCTCCCTGGCCGCGCCTGCTCTGCGAGGGCCGCGTCCCGTCTCCGCCCCGGTTTCCGCCCCGGTCGTTCATGCCGCCCCCCTCCCTCCGGTCCCGTACTTGTCACTTCAGAAGACGGAGAGACCCGTGATGGTGGTGAAGCGGTCCAGGGCGGCGACGCCGGCGACCGAGTTTCCGCGGTCGTCGAGGCCCGGGCTCCAGACGCAGAGGGTGCAGCGGCCCGGGACGACGGCGATGATGGCGCCGCCCACCCCGCTCTTGCCGGGGAGCCCGACCCGGTAGGCGAAGTCGCCCGCCGCGTCGTACGTGCCGCAGGTCATCATCACGGCGTTGACCTGCTTGGCCTGGCTGCGGGGGAGCAGGCGGGAGCCGTCGGAGCGGATGCCGTGCCGGGCGAGGAAGCCGGTGGCGACGGCGAGGTCGGCGCAGGAGGCCTCGATCGAGCACTGCCGGAAGTACTCGCGGAGAAGGGTCGGCACGGGGGTGGTGATGTTGCCGTAGGAGGCCATGAAGTGGGCGAGGGCGGCGTTGCGGTCGCCGTGGGCGGTCTCGGACGCGACGACGTCCCGGTTGAAGTCGAGGTCCGGGTTGGCGGACTCCGCACGCAGGAATTCGAGGAGGCTGCCGGAGGCGTCTCCGGTCATGCGGTGCAGGCGGTCGGTGACGACGAGGGCGCCGGCGTTGATGAACGGGTTGCGGGGGATGCCGTGCTCGTACTCCAGCTGGACGAGCGAGTTGAAGGGGTTGCCGGAGGGTTCGCGGCCGACGTGCTCCCAGAGGCTGTCGCCTTCCCGGGCGAGGTCGAGGGCGAGCGTGAAGACCTTGGTGACGGACTGGGTGGAGAAGGGCTGCTGCCACTCCCCCACCCCGTACACCGTGCCGTCGAGCTCCGCCACGGCCATCCCGAAGCGGTTCGGGTCGACGGCGGCGAGGGCCGGGATGTAGTCGGCCGGGCGGCCCCGGCCGGCGAGGCCCTCGATCTCCTCGCCGATGCGTTCGAGTACGGGCAGGAAGGACTGCTGGAAGGACTGCGCCATGAGCGCATTGTGCCCGGCCGTGGCCGGCTCGGTTACGGCTCAGTTCTCCGCCGTGTCGGGGACGCCGGTCTCCGGCATCTCGTCGAGGGCGTACGGGTGCACGTACCGCGCGTCGTCGAAGGGCGTGAACCAGGTGCCGAAGCCGCTCGCCGCCCCCTCACCGCCACCGCCACCCCCGTCGGCGCCGTCCTCCCCCGTGTCCTGGAGCCACGCGAAGTCCATGTCCTCGTAGACCTCGCCCGCGAAGCGCCCGAGGGCGGCCGCGACCTCCTCGTCCAGGAGTCCGTGCAGGTCGAGGGTGACATGGGCCTGTTCGAGGAGGAGCTTCAGCACGAGCTCCTCGGCGAGGCAGCCGAGCCGCCGGAAGCTGCCGTCGGTGAACCGGGTGGTGAGGGCGATCGCGGTCACCAGGAAGCGGCGCGCGAAGAGTTCGTTGTACTGCAGCGCGTGGCGCGAGGGCAGCTGGTCGAAGTGCCACAGGTGCCCCTGGCACTCGGCGACGGTGGTGTCCTCCTCGGCGAGGGTCTGGACGTCGTCGTACAGCTCGTCGATGAGGACCTCGGCACCGTAGACGAGGGAGCCGGCGGCGAGTTCGGCGCTCTCGGGAGAGATGGCCGGGAGCCCGTCCCCCGATTCCCCTGTTCCCGCGCCTTCCGTCCCCTCGTCTTCCGGGCGGGTCTCTGCACCCGACCCCGCCCTCGCCACAGCTCCTGCCTCCGCTCGCGCCTCCGCGACACCGAAGGCCGCCGGACCGAAGGAGCGGAGCCGGGCCGCCAGGGCGCGGAAGGCGGCCTCGTGGTCCTGCGCCTCCTGCTCCGGCTCGTCGGCGGTGTCGGGCTTCGCCGTGTGATGGGCCCGGCGGGCCTGCGGGTCGCTGGGCGGGGCGCCGGGCCCGTCGGCCGCTTCGAGGCTCTCGCGCGCCGCGTCGGTGTGCAGCTGCACCTCGCTGCTCTCGACCGTCCACTCGGCCAGCAGCTCCGAACGCTCCAGGACCTCCTCGCTCACGGAGCCGACCGCTTCCTCCGCGAACTCCAGCGACGGCGCCGCGACCATCACCTTCAGGGTCGCCCCGCGCGGATGGACGGCCACGGCGACGTCGAACAGGTCCATCTCCATGCCGTCGGCGCCTTCGATTCCGGCCACCGACGCGAAGCCCTGCTCCAGCAGGGCGGTGGCTCCCACGCGGTGGAGCCCGTCCAGCTCCGGAGCACCCTCCGGAACGCGTATTTCCACGGTTACGACATAGGTCACGGACGAAAGCGTGCCAGGCCGGGGCGGGTGGACGCGGGTGTTCGCGGAAGCTTCTCGCCACACGGAAGGAGCCGGCGCCGCGGAGGGGGCACCGGCTCCTGTCGTCGGCGTGCGGGTCAGACCGCGAGCTCGGACTTCTCCTTGCCCTCTGTGTCCTGTCCGTCCGCCGCCCCGGGAGTCCCGGCCGTCTCGCCGTCGGCGGAGGTCTTCTTGCCGTCCCGCATGACCAGGGTGGCGAGGACGGCCGCCGCGAGGACGCCGATCGCGCTGATGGTGAAGGTGGTGGACATCGAGGTGGTGAAGGCCTCGCGGGCCGATTCGATCATCGCGGGGTCGCCCTTGGCTGCGGCCAGCGCCCCGCCGATCGACTGCTTGGCCTGCTCGGGGGCGTCGGCCGGCATCTCACGGGAGAAGGTGCTGGTGAGGAGCGAGCCGAGGATGGCGATGCCGAGCGCGGTGCCGGCCTGCTGGATCGTGTCGTTCAGGGCGGAGCCGACGCCCGCCTTCTCCTCGGGGATGGTGCTCATCAGGGCGCCGACGGCGGCCGGCATCGCGAGGCCGGCGCCGAGTCCGAGCAGGCCCAGGGCGACGGCCGGGACGGTGAAGCCGGAGGCCGCGTCGACCGTGGTCAGCAGGGCGAACGAACCGGCCATGACGAGCATGCCCGCGAGGATCAGGACGCGGTTGCCGACCTTGGCCGCGAGTCCGGCGCCGGCGCCGTTGCCGATGAGCGCGGCGACGGCGAGCGGGACGAAGGCGAGGCCCGCCTTGACCGGCGAGTAGCCGAGGACGAACTGCAGGTACTGGGTGAGGACGAGGAGCAGCCCGCCGTTGCCGATCTGCACGAGGGTCAGCGAGAGCGAACCTCCGCTGAAGTTGCGGTGCTTGAAGAGGACCAGCGGCACCATCGGCTCGGGGGTGACGTTCTCCCAGATCACGAAGCCGACGAGGGAGACGACCGCGACGGCCAGGGTGACGAGCGAGCGGCCCTCGAAGGCGCCGTGCTGCGGGATCTCGATGATCCACCAGATCAGCGCGGTCATGCCGACGGCGGAGAGGATCGCGCCGAGCGGGTCCGGCTTCTGCCAGGGGCCCTTCGACTCCGGCATGAGGGTGAGGGCGGCGACGACGGCGAGGGCGACGACCGGGACGTTGATGAAGAAGATCGACTGCCACGAGAACCGGTCGATCAGGACGCCGCCGAGGACCGGGCTGCCGACGAGGCCGAGCATCGACACGGAGCCCCAGGCCGCCATCGCCTTGGGCCGCTCGTCCTCGTCGAAGACGGTGATGAGGATGGAGAGCGTCGAGGGCATGATCAGCGCGCCGCCGACGCCCATCGTGATCCGCGCGGCGATGACCTCGCCGGGGCTGGTGCAGACCGTCGCGGCCAGCGACGCCGCGCCGAAGAGCAGCAGGCCGATGATCATGATCTTCCGTCGGCCGAACCGGTCACCGAGGCTTCCGGAGGTGAGGAGGAGCCCCGCGAAGACCAGGATGTAGGAGTCCAGGATCCACTGGATGTCCTGGGCGCTCGCGCCGATGTCCTCGGTCATCGAGGGGACCGCGACGGTCAGCGCCATGCTGTCGACCACCAGGACCAGGGTGCTGAGGCACAGCACGACCAGGATCCACCAGCGGCGTGGGTTGCGGGTTTCCATCGGACTTCCCCCTCGACTTTCGTCTTTCGCTTGTCGTCTTCCTTCGATGCGAACACTGTACGCAGGCGCGCACAGTGTTCGCAACCCCATGCACCTGTACGCTTGATGCGAACGCCGTACGCAGCGAAGGAGGGCCCATGGCCGCCAAGGCGAATCCCGTCCCGTCCGTATGGACGCGGCAGCAGTCCGCACCCGATCAGCCCGCGCTCAGCCGCACCGCGATCGTCCGCGAGGCGGTCGTCATGCTGGACGCCGACGGCATCGAGGCGCTCAGCATGCGCAAGCTCGGCGCCCGCCTGAACGCCGGCGCCACCTCGCTCTACCGTCATGTCGCGACAAAGGACGAGCTCATGGAGCTCGCCGTGGACGAGGTCGCCGGCGAGATCTCCGTCCCCCCGGCGGAGGCCGCCCGCGGCGGGGCCGGCTGGCGCGCCGCCGCGACCGAGGCCGCGGGCTCCTTCCGTGCGACGGCTCTGCGCCACCCCTGGCTCTCGTCCGTCCTCGGCCAGGCGGGCCTCGCCTACCTGGGCCCGAACCTGATGTCGTACTCGGAGCGGCTCGCCGCCCTGTTCACGGCGGCCGGCTTCCCGGAGCCGAGCCGGGCGATCGACACCCTCCTGTCGTACGTCATCGGGATGAGCACGACGGAGGCCGCCTGGCTCACCACGGTCGCCCGCTCCGGCGACAGCGAGGGCGACTTCATCGCCCGGCTGATGCCCGCCGCCCAGCAGGCCGCGGCCGACCACGACCACCTCGCCGAGGCGTACGCCGACGCCGCCGTCCGGGCGCCCGTCGACCCCGTCGCCCTCCGCGACGCGAAGTTCGCCTACGGCCTGGACGTCGTCCTCGACGGCCTGGAGATGCGCCTCCCTCGCTAGGAGGCGACCTCCCGGCGGGGCCAGCGGCGGTGGAGTTCGTCGATGTGGAAGTCGTGCGCATGGCGGCCGCCGCCGCCCGCCGCCACGAGATGGGGGTGGCCGGCGGGGAGCTCCGGGTGGGCGTGTTCGAGCGCGGCCGGATCGGTACGGGGCCACAGGCGGGCGGCGGTCAGGGCACCGATCAGGGCGACCCCGGTGAGCACGGCCGCCGAGGCCGCGAGTCCGGCGCGCGCGGCCAGCCAGCCGGCGAGGGGGTAGGTGAGCAGCCAGCCGGCGTGCGAGAGGGAGAACCGGGCGGCGAAGACGGCCGGCAGGTCGGCGCTCCGCGCGGAGCGGCGCAGCAGCCTGCCGCCGGGCGTCAGGATCGCCGAGGTCGCCGCGCCGAGGACCGCCCAGACCACGAGCAGCCCGGACCAGGTCCAGCCTCCCGGTGTCGACGCGAGCCCGAGTGCGAGCAGCCCGAGGCCCCCGGCCAGGACGAAGGCGGCGCGCAGCATGAGCGTCCGTTCCCCGGCCGGCCGAAGGACGCGCGCCGACCGAAGGACGCGCACCCGCCGAAGGACGCTCGCCCGCCGGATGGCGTGCGCCGGCCAGAGGGCGGTCGCCCGCCCGCGGGCCGGTTCGGCGGGCCGGCGGTCCAGGGCACGCGGGAGGAGGAGTGCCACCGTCATCGAGCCCGCTCCGTACACGCCCAGGGCGAGCGGGACGTCCCCGGAGGCGCGGCCGAGGGTGTCGCGGACCAGCACGACGGTGTTGACGAACACCGTCGCACCCGCCGCAGCCACCGCGAGGTCGAGGGCGAGCAGGGCGCGCAGGCGCGGAGTGCCGAGGAGGAGCCTCGTACCGAAGGCGGCCCTGGCCCGGAGGCCTCCCCCGCGCGCGGCGGGTGCGGGCGCGGGCAGGGCGGTCGCGCGGACCAGGACGCCCGAGAGGAGAAAACCGGCGGCGGTGCCGGTGAAGAGCCGGTCGTACGGGACGAGGGTGAGCAGCGCGGCGGCGAGCGCCGGGCTGAGCAGGCTCTCCAGGTCGTAGGCGAGCCGAGAGAGGGAGAGCGCCCGGGTGTAGTCGCGCTCCTCGGGCAGCACCTCGGGGATCGTCGCCTGGAAGGTCGGCGTGAAGGCGGCGGAGGCGGTCTGGAGGAGCAGGATCAGGACGTAGATCTGCCACACCTGGGTGACGAACGGCAGGGACACGGCGACCCCGGCCCGTACGAGGTCCAGGGTGACGAGCAGGGTCCGGCGGGGCAGCCGGCCGGCGAGGGCGCCGACGACGGGACCCATGCCGACGTACGCGGCCATCTTGATCGCGAGGGCGGTGCCGAGCACGGCGGAGGCGTTCGCCCCGGCGAGGTCGTAGGCCAGGAGGCTCAGCGCCACGGTCGCGAGGCCGGTGCCGGCGAGGGCGACGACCTGGGCGGTGAAGAGGCGTCGGTAGGTGCGGTTGCGCAGCACGGACAGCATGAGGGCGCCCCCGGTCGGCCACGGCGGTCGGCTGACTTCTCCGGCCTCTTCACCGTAGCCGACATGTGCACAGGTGCGCACATGTTGGCGCGGAAGGCCTCAGTCGTGCCAGGGCTCGCCGCTCACGACGTGGTCGGCACGGCTGATCGCCTCGACGACCAGCCGCTTCAGATGCCCGTCCGGCATCGCGTACACGACGCGGCGCCCGTCCTTGCGGGACTGCACGAGTCCGCCGAGGCGCAGTTTGGCCAGGTGCTGGCTGACGGCGGGTCGCGCGGCCCCGCAGGCCTCGGTCAGGGCGCTGACGTCGGCCTCTCCGTGCGTGAGCAGCCACAGCAGGTGGAGGCGGGTGGGGTCGGAGAGGAGGGCGAACACCTCGGCCGCCGCGGCGAGTTCCCGTGCTCCGGGGGTCCGCTCGTGCGTACGGGGCACGGCGGCCGCCCCGGCATGCGCTTCGGTGCCCGCCGTGGGGCCGTCGGGATCTGCGGCGTCAGCCGGGTCTGCGCGCTCGGACATGGGGTCATCGTAGGCAGCCTCGCGAGCGACCCGGCCGGGCCCATGCCCGCACCCGCGCCATCGCCCTCGTATCGGACGCGGCGCCGCCGCTCGTCCGTCCGGGTGAGTCAGAGGCGCAGTTCCTTGGCCTCGAAGCGGCCGTCGCCGAGGACGAGGACGAAGGTGACCTGCTGGCCCTCGGAGAGCGTCCGGGTCTCGTCCTCGATGTCCTCCGCACTGAACCAGACCTGCTCCTCGGAGCCCACGGGGACGACGAAGCCGTACCCGCCGAGACGGTTGAAGGACTGCACGAACCCTTTGCTTCTGCCTTCCACGGCGGCCTCCCTGTCGTCACCGGCGATGTGCCTCTCAGGTGAGATCTACCCCGCCGGTCCGCGCTTCGCCCGTCACGGGAGACCGCCGGAGGACGACCGGGGCGGTCCCGGTGTACGGGCCACCCTCGACCGTCTCGTAGAATATTCAACAGAGGCCCGGTGCCGGAGATCCCCCGTGTCCGCCACCGGGCCTCGCCGACTTCGCGATTCCTCCCGGCCCCGGCGCCTCAGCGCCTGCCGGGGTACGCGGTCCGGGCCGTGATCCGGGCGATGCGCCGCGCGGACTCCTCCGGGGACGCCACCGGCTGGACGATGTGGCTGACCGTGAGCCGGACGATCGTCTCGACCGCGAGTCCCCGCGACTCCTCGTCCACATCGGGCCAGGCCTCGATCGCGTACGCGTCGAGCATCGTCATCGCCGTCCCGAAGACCGGCTCCGGGCGCGTGGTCAGATAGGCGAGGAGGTCGTCCTCGCCGCCCCGCGCGGCCACCAGGACCCCCTTGATCAGGGGGTTGTCCGCGGCCTGTTGGAGCGTGTAGCCGACCCCGGCGGCGGCCGCTGCCTCCAATTCGCCCCGGTGGGCGTCGAGTTCGCGCTGGATGCCGAGCAGGAAGCCCTCCAGCTCGCGCTGGACCAGGGCCTTGCCGATGGCCTCCTTCGAGCCGAACTCGTTGTAGAGCGTCTGGCGGCTGATCCCGGCCGCCCGCGCGATGGCGGTCATGCGCAGCCCGCCCCAGCCGTCGGCGGCGACAAGGCGGTAGGCGGCGTCGAGCACCTGCTCGCGCAGCAGGGATCGGACGCTCTCGCGGAAACGTGTCATCGTGGCCCCACTTTATCCATGGGAGCGCGACCGCCCGCCCGCCGAAGACACCGAAGTCCTCGCCGGAGGAAGCCGGTCGGCCAGGGCTCAGAGGGCGGTTCCTCCCGTGGCGTCCACGTACTGGCCGGTGATCCAGCGGGCGTCGTCGGAGACGAGGAACCCGACGATGTCCGCGATGTCGGCCGGCGTCCCGATCCTGTTGAAGACCGAGTAGGCGGCGAGGGCGGCGCTCGCCTCCGGGGTCGCCCTGCGTCGCGCGTTCATGTCCGTCGCGACGAAGCCGGGCGCCACGGCGTTGACCGTGATCCCGCGGGGCCCCAGCTCCTTGGCGAGGGCGAGCGTCATCGTGTCGACGGCGCCCTTCGTCATCGCGTACGTGACGGAGTCCGGGAAGGCGATCCTCGTCGCCGCCGAGGAGACGTTGACGATCCGGCCGCCGTCGCGCAGCCGGCCGAGGCCGCGCTGGATCAGGAACAGCGGGGCCTTCACGTTGATCGCGAACAGCCGGTCGAAGACCTCGGTGGTCAGTTCGTGGATGCGGCCGGAGCCGCTCGCGCCCGCGTTGTTCACGAGGATGTCGAACCCGGGCTCCGCGCCGCTCTCGGCGAGACCGGCGTCCAGCGCCGCGTAGAACGTGTCCACGACGTCCGGCGCTTCGAGCTCCGCGCGGAAGGCGAAGGCCCGGCCGCCCCGCCTCTCGATGCCCTCCACCGTCTCGCGCGCGGCGTCGGCGCTGCTGCCGTAGTGCACGGCGACGAGGGCTCCGTCCCTGGCCAGACGCTCCGCGATGCCTCTTCCGATGCCTCGGCTCGCGCCCGTGACGATCGCGGTCCTGCCGGTCAGCGGGGACATGTCGGTGGTGCCTTCTTTCGGTACGGGTCTGCGATGTGCTCAGGAAGGGGCGAGAAGATTCCGGTACCACTGCGCGTGGGCCGCGAAGCCGGCGGTGAAGCCCGGTCCCGGGTCGCAGCCGAGCTCCCCCCAGGGGCGGTCGTCGGCGAACCAGTGGTCGGTGGCGAGCATGGCCAGGTGGTGCCGGCCGAAGGGGTGGCCGGCGAGCAGCTCGTGGGCCTCCGCGAGGTCGACCGCCGCCGCCCGGGACCGGCTCTCCCGGCCCGCCCGCCCGGCCAGGAGCTCCTCGCAGGGCGCGAGCAGCTCCGCGACCGGCACCGGCTCGGGGTGGTTGACGTAGTACGCGCCCGCCTCCGTCCGCGGCGAGAGCGCCGCGCCGAGCAGGGCGCCCGCCAGGCTCTCCACATCGATCAGGGAGTGCAGCGAGGTGCCCGCGTCGAGCGGGCCGGGCAGCGCGTCGAGCAGGCGGACCAGGCCGGGAACCACCTGCCGGTCGCCCGCTCCGTACACGAGGTGGGGTCGCAGTACGGCCCCGCCCGCGTCCAGGACGTACCGCTCGCCCGCCGCCCGGGTGCGGCTGGTCGCCGAACCGGGGGCCAGCGGCAGGGTGCCGGGGGCGGCGGCACGGAAGGGGCCGCGGCCGTGGACGGAGGCGGTGCTCAGGGCGACGATCCGGGTCACGCCGGCGCGTACGGCCGCGTCGACGAGGGCTCGGGCGCCCTGGTCGTTGACGCTGCGGGCCAGCTCCTCGTCCGCGCCGATCGCCGAGGCGCAGTGGATCAGCACGTCGGCACCCTCGCAGGCCCGGCGCAGGGAGTCGGCGTCGCGGAGGTCACCCGTGACGGTCTCGGTCGGCGTCTCGGGCGCCGTCGCGGACGCCGTCGCGGGCGGCAGCGGGCCGCGGGTGAGCAGCCGGAGGTGGCCGGTCTCCGGACGGGCCGCGGCCAGCGCGGCGACCCGGCTGCCGACGAAGCCGGTCGTGCCGGTGATCAGAACGCGGGGACCCATGGTTTCCGTCCTGTTCAACCGGCCAGTCGGCTGCGGATGCCGCCACCGGTGACCGCGAGGCCACACGACGGGGAGGAGAGCACGGAACGGAACACCTCGTTGCCGTCCTGCCGGCCGGTGACCAGGACGGTGGTCGTCGAGGGATCGGCGGTGCGCACGATCTGGGGCTCTATCCAGCACGGGCTGTCGAGCTCGGCGTAGCGCGTGAAGGAGGACTCCATGACGGCGGGCAGGAACGCGCTGCTCCCGGTCGCCAGGGTCGCCGCCTGACGGGCGGCTTCGAGGAGCACCATGCCCGGTACATGATCGTTCGGGCGGCGGAAGAGGGTGCTGTGCCCGGTGTTGATCCGCAGCTGCCACTGGCCGGGCCTGGCACCCGCGCCCAGGACGACGTCCTTGGAGTTCTCCCGGCCGACGAGCTGCGGGGCCACGCCCGGTATGAGCGGGACCGGCCTGCCGAGCGCGGCCAGGCGCTCGCCGCGGATCCGGCGGTAGGCGAGGGCGGACGTGCAGCGGGTCAGGGCACTGCCGGTGGCGAGGTGCCGGCCGTCACGCGTGAGCACCAGAGTGGCGCGCATGCTGCGGAGGCCGCTGCCTCGGCGGACCACGTCGGAGCAGACGAGGTCGACGGCGATGTCCGAGGAGCGGCCGCCCACGGCGAGCGCCTCGGGGTCCGCGGTGTAACCGAGACCCCACATGACGAACTGCTCGTCCAGGGGTACCCCCAGCTCGGCATGAGCGACGAGCATGGTGGCCTGGCGTATCGTCTCGGCCACCAGGACAGGGTCGTGCCGGTCCCCCGCCACCGGAGAGAAGAAGGGATGCGCAGCAGGCCAGCGGGCGGAGACCGAGAACCGGTTCTCGGTCAGTCGCGTCCAGTCCGTGGGGAAGATGTCCGCGGGATCGGCTCGGTGGACGAACTCCCCGGGGACGTGCGTCGTCACTCCTCGCCACTTCTGGTCCATGGATCCCCCTTGCATCCCACACCCCAAGCGGATGTGTCCGCCAAACATAGAATACGTACAGTCCGGTTTTCTTTTCAACGCATCACGTCACATGGTGAGCACAGACAGCGACACAGCAGGAGGCGGCGCCTTGGCGCAGCAAGCGCGTGCAATCAAGACCCGACGGGCCATTCTGGAGGCGGCCGCCACGGTCTTCGCCGAGCGCGGCTACGAGCGGACGACCATCGGGGAGATCCTGGCGCGCGCCGGGGTGACCAAGGGAGCGCTCTACTTCCACTTCACCTCCAAGGAAGACCTCGCCCTCGGTGTACTCGACGCCCAGATGCTCGACGAGCCGATGTCCCCGCAGCCGATCAAGCTCCAGGAACTCGCGGACCAGGCTTTCCTGCTCGCCCACCGGCTCCAGCGCGACCCTCTCGTCCGGGCGAGCGTCGCACTGGCCCTGGACAGCGGTGCCACCGGGGTCGACAGGGCCGCGCCGTTCAAGGCGTGGATCGACCAGGTGTCGGAGATCCTGACCGTCGCGAAGACCCGGGGCGAGATCCTCGGTCACGTGGACGTGTCCGACGCCGCCGAACTCTTCTCCGGCGCGTACGCCGGCATCCAGACGATGTCCCAGATCCTGCGCGATCGCAACGACCTGAACCATCGGATCTCGGTCCTGCTCAGGTACCTCATGCCGAGCATCTGCACGCCGGCCCTACTGACCGGCCTCCGGCTGAACGAGGACCGCGCCGATCAGCTGGCGGCGGAGTACGACGCGAGCCAGAAGCGCCGCGAGGAGCAATAACCCCGCGTACACACTCCGTTAAACAAAACAGACCACACGGTCGCTTGAGCGCCCCGACACGGAACAGTGTCGGGGCGCTCTGGCGTCATGGCACTGAGTGTGTTTTGCTGAGGGTACTCAGTGCCACAAGCGTCTAGGGGAGCTCCACATCATGGGCAAGGACTTCGACCTGTATCGGCCCTCCGAGGAGCACGACATGCTCCGTGAGTCGGTGCGCGCGCTGGCGGAGGCGAAGATCGCTCCGTTCGCGGCGGCGGTGGACGAGGAGCACCGGTTCCCGCAGGAGGCGCTGGACGCGCTGGTCGCCAACGACCTGCACGCGGTGCACGTGCCGGAGGCGTACGGCGGCGCGGGCGCGGACGCGCTGGCGACGGTGATCGTGATCGAGGAGGTCGCGCGGGTGTGCGGCTCGTCCTCGCTGATCCCGGCGGTGAACAAGCTGGGCTCGCTGCCGGTGGTCCTGTCCGGCTCGGAGGAGCTGAAGGCGAAGTACCTGGGCCCGCTGGCCAAGGGCGACGCGATGTTCTCCTACGCCCTGTCCGAGCCCGACGCGGGCTCCGACGCGGCCGGCATGAAGACCCGCGCGGTGCGCGACGGGGACTTCTGGGTCCTCAACGGCGTCAAGCGGTGGATCACCAACGCCGGCGTCTCGGAGTACTACACGGTGATGGCCGTCACCGACCCCGACAAGCGCTCCAAGGGCATCAGCGCCTTCGTCGTGGAGAAGTCCGACGAGGGCGTCTCCTTCGGCGCCCCGGAGAAGAAGCTCGGCATCAAGGGCTCCCCGACCCGCGAGGTCTACCTCGACAACGTCCGCATCCCCGCCGACCGCATGATCGGCGCCGAGGGCACCGGCTTCGCCACCGCGATGAAGACCCTCGACCACACCCGCGTCACCATCGCCGCCCAGGCCATCGGCATCGCCCAGGGCGCCCTCGACTACGCCAAGGGCTACGTCAAGGAACGCAAGCAGTTCGGCAAGCCCATCGCCGACTTCCAGGGCGTCCAGTTCATGCTCGCCGACATGGCCATGAAGCTCGAGGCCGCCCGCCAGCTCACCTACGCCGCCGCCGCCAAGTCCGAGCGCACCGACGCCGACCTCACCTTCTTCGGCGCCGCCGCCAAGTGCTTCGCCTCCGACGTCGCCATGGAGGTCACCATCGACGCCGTCCAGCTCCTCGGCGGCTACGGCTACACCCGCGACTACCCCGTCGAGCGCATGATGCGCGACGCCAAGATCACCCAGATCTACGAAGGCACCAACCAGGTCCAGCGCATCGTCATGGCCCGCAACCTCCCGTAACCACCAGCCCCTCGAAAGGAGACAGGCCGTGACCCTGAAGATCGCAGTCTGTGTGAAGTACGTCCCCGACGCGACCGGCGACCGCGGTTTCGCCGACGACCTGACGACCGACCGCGAGGCCGTCGACGGCCTGCTCTCGGAGCTGGACGAGTACGCGGTCGAGCAGGCCCTCCGCATCTCGGAGGAGTCCGACGACGCCGAGGTCACCGTCGTGACCGTGGGCCCGGACGACGCCAAGGACGCGCTGCGCAAGGCGCTGTCGATGGGCGCCGACAAGGCCGTCCACGTCAACGACGAGGACATCCACGGCTCCGACGTCATCGCCACCTCCGCGATCCTGGCCAAGGCCCTGGAGAAGACCGGCTTCGACCTGGTCGTCTGCGGCATGGCCTCGACCGACGGCACGATGGGCGTCCTGCCGGCCCTGCTGGCCGAGCGGCTGAACGTGCCGCAGGTGACGCTGCTGTCCGAGGTCTCGGTCGACGGCGGGACGGTGAAGGGCCGCCGCGACGGCGACTCCGCCACCGAGCTCCTGGAGGCCCCGCTGCCGGCCGTCGTGTCGGTCACCGACCAGTCCGGCGAGGCCCGCTACCCCTCCTTCAAGGGGATCATGGCTGCCAAGAAGAAGCCGGTCGAGGAGCTGGACCTGGACGACCTGGACATCGACGCCGACGAGGTGGGCCTCGCCGGGTCCTGGACCCTCGTCGACGCCGTGGCCGCGCGTCCGGCCCGTACGCAGGGCACGATCGTCACGGACGAGGGCGACGGCGGCAAGCAGCTCGCGGCCTTCCTCGCCACCCAGAAGTTCATCTGACCCACCGTCAGCCAGACACCCACTCAGGAGCAATGAATCATGGCTGAGATCCTGGTTCTCGTGGACCACGCCGACGGTGCGGTCCGCAAGCCGGCCCTCGAACTGCTGACCCTGGCCCGCCGCATCGGCGAGCCCTCGGCCGTCGTGCTCGGCGCCGGCGAGGCCGCGGCCTCGATCGCCGCCACGGCCGGCGAGTACGGCGCGGCCACCGTGTACGTCGCGGACGGCGCCGAGTTCACCGACCAGCTGGTCGTCCCCAAGGTCGACGCGCTGACCCAGCTCGCGAAGGAGAAGGGGGCCGCCGCCGTCCTGGTGACCTCCTCCGGCGAGGGCAAGGAGATCGCCGCCCGCGTCGCGCTGCGCCTCGGCTCCGGTCTGATCACCGACGCCGTGGAGCTGGAGGCCGGCGAGAACGGCCCGGTCGCCACCCAGTCCGTCTTCGCCGCCTCGTACCAGGTGCGCTCGACGGTCTCGCACGGCGTCCCGGTCATCACCGTCAAGCCGAACTCCGCCGCCCCGGAGGCCGCCCCGGCCGCCGGCTCGGTCGAGAACGTCGCCGTCGCCTTCACCGGCAACGCCGCCAAGGTCGTCTCGCGCACCCCGCGCGTCTCCACCGGCCGCCCCGAGCTGACCGAGTCCGCGATCGTGGTCTCCGGCGGCCGTGGCGTCGGCGCGGCCGAGGGCTTCGCGGTCGTCGAGAAGCTGGCCGACTCGCTCGGCGCGGCCGTCGGCGCCTCCCGCGCTGCCGTGGACGCCGGCTGGTACCCGCACGCCAACCAGGTCGGCCAGACCGGCAAGCAGGTCTCGCCGCAGCTGTACGTCGCCGCGGGCATCTCCGGCGCGATCCAGCACCGGGCGGGCATGCAGACGTCGAAGACGATCGTGGCCGTCAACAAGGACGCCGAAGCCCCGATCTTCGACCTCGTGGACTACGGCGTGGTCGGCGACCTCTTCGAGGTGCTGCCGCAGCTGACGGACGAGATCGGCGCCCGCTGACCGTTCCGTCGCCCGACGCGAAAGGGGGCGGTGAGTGGCACTCTGTGCCACTCACCGCCCCCTTTCCGTGTGCCTCGCGTCAGATCCAGCCGTCGAGCGGGACCTCTTCGCAGAGCCGGACGACCGGCCTGCGACCGGTCAGGCCGACTCCCGAGGAGACCTTCACGCGGACGCCGGGGCGCACCGCGTGCAGCGGCCCGTCGACGCGGCAGCGGACCGTGAAGCCCTCCGTCATGTACACCGGCCAGAGGTCCGCGTCGGCCGCGGCGACCCCGCGACGTACGGATATCACGCCCTCACCCTCGCTGAGTTCGGGCGAGAGCTCGGTCGACCCGCAGGTCGGGCAGAGCAGTCGCTGGAAGGTCGTGGTGTGACACCAGCGGCAGCGCTGGAAGTAGAGCTCGGCGTCGGGGCCCGCCTCTTCGGCGGCCTGGACGGCGGCCCCGCTCCTCAGTCCGGTGTGGAACACGATGGGTTCTCCTTGCACTCGGCGGCTCGACCGTGCATGGAGCAAAGATATGGCACTGAGTGCCATCAAATAAAGACCTGAGTTCCCTCAATTCGAGATACCGGGATCCCTCACAGGGGATGCGTGATCCCGTCACAAGAGGGCGGGGCCCCCTCACGAAGGACGCGGGAACCCCTCACGAGAGGCGCGAGATCCCGCCCTCAGTCCTCACCGAGGCTCGACTCCACCTCGCGCACCACACGCCACATCGGGGTGGACCGCTTGGTGATGACCACCACGACGTCCTCGTTCTCCTCGGCCGGCGCGACCGCGACCGCGTCCGGGCTCCAGGTCGCCCGGACGAACTCCAGGGCCTGGTCCACCTCCGCCAGCGGGTCGCCCTCGCCGCCCGAGCGCAGCCAGTGGCGCAGGGCGTGGTTGTGGGCGGCGACGACGGCCGCGGCGACCACGTTGGCGCGCAGGGTGCCGTCCCGGCGGTCGGCCCAGCGGGTGCGCAGGTAGTCGCCGAGGGTCTTCTCGTACCGCCAGACGACGGAGAGCTCGTACGTCCGCAGTCCGGTCACCTCGCGGGTGAGGCGGTAGCGCTGCACGGAGAAGGTCGGGTTCTCGGCGTACATCCGCATGACGAGGCGGGCGGCGTCGCAGACGCGGACGATCGGGTCGTCGGAGTCGGCGCTCGCCGCGAGGAAGCGGGTCATGTCGGCGAGGCACTGCTCGTGGTCGGGGAAGACCACGTCCTCCTTCGACGGGAAGTACCGGAAGAAGGAGCGGCGGCCGACACCCGCGAGCGTGACGATGTCGTCGACGGTGGTCTGCTCGTAGCCGCGCTCGAGGAAGAGCTGGAAGGCCGCGGCGATGAGGGAGTCCCGCATCGCGGGCTTCGGAGAGTTCGTCGAGGCTGTTCCCATGGCCCGAACCTAACACTCGAACCGCTCGATGCGGCACTTGGTGCCGAGAGAATCCGGCACCGAGTACCGCATCGAGGGTACGGAGGGTCAGTGCGGGCTCAGCGCGGGGCCTGCCGCACGGCCGGTCGCCACGGACTCAGCGCGGGGCCATCCGCAGGGCGCCGTCCATGCGGATCGTCTCCCCGTTGAGGTAGTCGTGCTCGACGATCATCGTGACCAGTCGGGCGTACTCCTCCGGGCGCGCGAGGCGCTGCGGGAAGGTGACGCTCGCCGCGAGACCCGCCCTGACCTCCTCGCCGAAGCCGGCCATCATCGGGGTGTCGACGATGCCGGGGGCGACGGTGACGACCCGGATGCCGAACTGCGCGAGGTCGCGGGCCGCGGTGACGGTCATGCCCGCGACACCCGCCTTGGAGGCGGCGTAAGCGATCTGGCCGACCTGGCCCTCGAAGGCGGCGATCGAGGCGGTGTTCACGACGAGGCCGCGCTGCCCGTGCTCGTCGGGCTCGTGCCGGGCGATGGCCTCGGCGGCGAGCCGCATCACGTTGAACGTCCCCAGCAGGTTCACGTCGAGGACCGTGCGGAAGAGGTCGAGGTCGTGCGGTCCCTTGCGGCCCAGGATCCGGGCGGAGGGGGCGATGCCCGCGCAGTTCACGGCGAGCCGGAGTTCGGCGCCGTCGGCGTCGATCGCGGCCAGGGCCTCGCGCACCTGGTCCTCGTCGGTGACGTCCGCGGCGAGCAGGCGGACGCCCTCGGGCAGCGGCCCGGCGGCCGCGACGGCCTTGTCCAGGTCGAGGCCGTAGACGGTGGCGCCACGAGCGGCGAGCGCGGCGGCCGTGGCGGCGCCGAGGCCGGAGGCGGCGCCGGTGACGAGAGCGGCGGAGCCGGCGATGTCCATGGAACTCCTCGTTCGTATCGTGCGGGTGGGACCCTGCCGCCGGGATGGCCGCCGGATCGGGCGCGTGCCCGCGGGGGACCGCGCGGTCCGCGCGATCTGCGCCGCCCACCATAGAACCGCAGGCAGTGCCCCCGGAAGCGGAAGCAGGACATCCTCCAGGGGTGGCCGACCGGTCGTAGACTTCCGCCATGGGGCGAACGAGTGACGCGCGGGAGCGCATCCTGACCGCCGCGAAGACGCTGATGCTGTCGCGCGGCTACTCCGCCCTGGGCGTGGCGGAGATCTGCAAGGCCGCCGGGGTCCCGAAGGGCAGCTTCTACTACTTCTTCGCCTCCAAGGAGGAGCTGGCCCTCGCCGTGATCGACGAGCACTGGACGGACCAGCGCGCCGACTGGACGCGAGCGCTGGACGGGGACGGCGTCGGGGACGAGGACGGAGGCATGGACGGAGACGGGGGCGTCCGGCCGCTCCGGGGGCTGCGGCGGCTGTACGAGTCGACCGCCGCCGAACTGCGGGACGGGCAGCGGAGCTGCGGCACCGTCACGGGCTGCCTCCTCGGGAACCTGGCCCTGGAGATGAGCACCGGGACGGCGGCCGTGCGGGAGCGCCTGCGGGAGATCTTCGACGAGCAGGTGGCCCTGGTGGAGAAGACCGTCGCCGAGGCCCGCGGGCGCGGCGAGGTCACCGTCGCCGACGCCCACGAGGCCGCGCGCGCCCTCGTCGCCCAGCTGGAGGGCCAGGTCCTCTTCGCCAAGCTGTACGACGACGTGGGGCGCCTCGACGTCCTCTGGCCGAACTCCCTGGCCCTGCTGGGCGCGAGGGCCTCCACTTTGACTGAATGACCGTCAGAAGGGCTTTGTCGGCAGGTACTTGCCGTTCAGCGTGATGACGGCGCGCTCGCCGCCCTCCGGGTCGGCGACCTTCTTCACGTCGAGCGTGAAGTTGATCGCGGAGATGATGCCGTCGCCGAACTGCTCGTGGACCAGGGCCTTCAGGGTGGTGCCGTACACCTGGAGCATCTCGTGGAACCGGTAGATCGTCGGGTCGGTCGGGATGCCGCCGTCGATCGAGCCCCGGGTGGGGATCGTGCGCAGCAGCCGTACCGCTTCCTCGTCGAGGCCGAGGAGCTCGGCGACCGCCCGGGCGGACTCATCCGGCAGCGGGTGCTGGCCGAGGACGGCGGCGGTGGTGTAGGCGACGGAGAGCCCTGCGGCGTCCGCGATCCGCTGCCAGGTCAGGTCCTTGACGGTCTTGGCCTCGACGGCGGCGACGGCGAGCTCGCGACGGGCGGTGGGGTCGAACTGGGCGTGCACCATGAGAGATACGTCCTTCGTCGTGAATCTATGGGGGGGTGGGCGGGTTCAGGCGGCGGTGACGGCCGGGCGGGCGGTGGTGTCGAGCTCCTCGACGGAGCCCGCCGCGATGTCGAAGACCCAGCCGTGCAGCCGTACGTCGCCTTCGGCGAGCGCGCGGGCGACGGAGGGGTGGGTGGCGAGGTTGGCCAGCTGGGCGGCGACGTTCTCGCGGACCAGGGCGGCCACGTCTCCCTGGCGTCCGGCCGCCGCGGCGCGGGCCAGGGAGGCGTCCGCGTGGCGCAGCCAGGCGGCGACGGCGGGCGCGGCGGCGAGGTCGTGACCCTCGGCGAGCGCGGTCATCGCTCCGCAGGCGGAGTGCCCGCAGACGATGACGTCCCGTACCCCGAGGACCGCGACGGCGTACTCGACGCCGGCGGAGACCGCGTCCGCGCCCGGGGTGTGGGCGGGGAGGAGGTTGCCGACGGTACGGATGACGAAGAGCTCGCCCGGGTCGGTCTGGGTGATCAGCTCGGGGACGACGCGGGCGTCGGAACAGCCGACGAAGAGGGTTCGGGGGCGGTGGACGGTGGCCAGGCGGGCGAAGAGGCCGGCCTTGGCGGGGAAGACCTCCCGCTGGAAGCGGTCGATTCCCTCGGCGAGATGAGGCATGCCTTCACCCTGCCCGACCAGTGCCTATAGCGTCCAAGACCGGTCATCGATCTCTGCCATAGATGGCATCTATAGCCTGTCTACACTTGTCTCATGCAGCCGGAACTCCGCCACCTCCGCTACCTCCTCGCCGTCGCCGAGCACGCCAACTTCACGCGCGCGGCGGAAGAGCTCCGTATCGCCCAGCCGACGCTGTCCCAGCAGATCAAGCAGCTGGAGAAGGCCCTCGGGGCCCAGCTCCTGGACCGCACCGGCCGGACCGTCCGCCTCACGGACGCCGGGGAGACGTACGCGCGGTACGCCCGGCGCGCTCTCCGGGACCTGGCGGCGGGCGAAAGGGCGGTGCTGGACGTACGGGACCTGTCCCGCGGCCACCTCCGGCTGGCGGTCACCCCCACCTTCACCGCGTACCTCACGGGTCCGCTCGTCGCCGCGTTCCACACGCGCCACCCGGGGATCACCGTGGAGGTGCGGGAGCTGACACAGGACCGCATCGAGGCCGAACTCCTCGCGGACCGCGTGGATCTCGGCATCGCCTTCGACGGCGCGCACCTCGCGGGCGTCGAGGCGACGGGGCTCTTCACGGAGACCCTCGGCCTGGTCGTCGGCCCGGCGCACCCATACGCCGGCCGCACCGAGCCGCTGCCGGTGGCGCAGCTGACCGACCGTCACCTGGCGCTGCTGAGCGAGGACTTCGCGACCCGACGGCATGTCGACGCGTATGTGACGGAGCACCGGGTCAGCCCCCGGATCGCGGTGGAGGCCAACTCCGTCAGCGCGCTCACCGAGATCGTCCGGCGGACCGCCCTCGCCACGGTCCTCCCCGACGCCGTGACGCGCGACCACCCGTACCTGACACCCGTTCCGCTCGCCCCCGCGCTCCCGTCACGCGGCGTCGCCCTGCTGCGCCGCACCGGCGGCTACCGGAGCACGGCAGCCGAGGCCTTCGCCGAACTGGCGATGGCGGGTGAGACCGGCGAGTGGGACACCGGGGCCGAACCGGCCGTAGCGGGCGACGAGTCGGATCGGGGTCATCCGATCGGCTGACCCGGGGGTCACCCGTTGAGCCCTCCGGGTGCAGCCGGGACGCCGACGGGGTGAGGCGCGGTACGACACCAGGATGGAAGGGAGAGAGCGGGCGGCGTCCTCCCGACGGCCCTCGCGATTCCCCGAGTTCACTGGAGCGGACCCCATGAAGCACGTGAAGAAGGCCTCGACGCGCACCCGTGCCGTGACCGGCGGCGCACTGGCCGCGGCCATCGCGCTCGGCGCCTTCGGTGCCTACTCCGCCAACGCCACCGGCGAGGAAACGGCGGCCGCTCCAGCCGCGGCCGTCGCCGAGGCCGACGCCAAGAACAAGAACACCACCCGGTCGACGCACCTCACCATCGAGGCCGCCACCAAGGCCGCACAGGCCACCCTCGACGCCGCAGAGAAGGAGAACCAGCGCGTCTCCGTCGCCGTCGTCGACCGCAACGGCAACACCCTCGTCACCCTCCGCGGCGACGGCGCCGGCCCCCAGTCCTACGAGTCCGCCGCCAAGAAGGCCTTCACCGCGGTCTCCTGGAACGCCCCCACCTCCGAACTCGCCAAGCGCCTCGCCCAGGCCCCCAACCTCAAGGACATCCCCGGCACCCTCTTCCTCGGCGGCGGCGCCCCCGTCACCGCCAAGGGCGCCCCCATCGCCGGCATCGGCGTCGCCGGCGCCCCCTCCGGCGACCTCGACGAGAAGTTCGCCCAGGCCGGCGTCGCCACCCTCGGCAAGTAGGCCGGAGGCCTCACCCACGCCCTCTCCCACCTCCCCCAACGCCTGTGCCCCCTGGGCCAGTTCTGCGAAACTGCGCCGACCGACACGGGAAGGCCGAGGGGGGACCGGACCGTTGGGTCCCATGACGCTGTCGTTCGTGGCGGTGGGTGTGCTCGTCCTGGCGGAACTCGTCTGGGCCGTACGGATCGTCCCCGAGGGATCCCGTTCCCGCCGCAGCAGGTGACCTACGCCGAGGGCACGGCCCTGGCCGTCGCGCCGCGGCTGCCGCCACGGTTCGCTGCTCATCCCGGCCCTCCGGTGGAATCACCATGCGTGATTCCACCGGAGCGCAGAACGTAAGCCCGCTGCCTAGCGCGCCAGGCCCCGGCTGATGACCAGCCGCTGGATCTGGTTGGTGCCCTCGAAGATCTGCATGATCTTCGCCTCGCGCATGAAGCGCTCCACCGGGAAGTCGCGCGTGTAGCCGTAGCCGCCGAGGACCTGGACCGCGTCCGTGGTGACCTTCATGGCCGTGTCGGTGGCGATGAGCTTGGCCGCGCTGGCCTGGCGGCTGAAGGGCCGGCCGAGGTCACGGCGGCGGGCCGCGTCCAGGTAGGTGGCGCGGGCCGCGTCGACCGCGGCGGCCATGTCGGCGAGGAGGAAGCCGAGGCCCTGGTGGTCGACGATCCGGCGGCCGAAGGTGGTGCGCTCGTTGGCGTAGTCCACGGCGGCGTCCAGCGCGGCCTGGGCGAGGCCCGTCGCGCAGGCGGCGATGCCGAGGCGGCCGCTGTCGAGGGCGCTGAAGGCGATCTGGAGGCCCTGGCCCTCCTCCCCGATGCGCCGGTCGGCGTCGAGGAGGGCTCCGTCCCAGTACGCGGAGGTGGTCGGGACCGCCTGGAGGCCCATCTTGCGCTCGGGCTGGCCGAAGCTCAGCCCTTCGGCGGCGCCGGGGGCGAGGAAGCACGAGATGCCGTGGCTGCCGGGCGCGGTGCGGGCGAAGAGGGCGTAGAAGTCGGCCTTGCCGCCGTGGGTGATCCAGGCCTTCGTGCCGGTCACGCGGTATCCGCTGCCGTCTTCCTGGAGCTCGGCCTTGCAGGCGAGGGCGGCCGCGTCCGAGCCGGCCTGCGGTTCGGAGAGGCTGTAGCCGCCGATGGTGCGGCCCTCCAGCATCGCGGGCAGCCAGCGCTCCTTCTGCTCGGCGGTGCCGAAGGTGTGGAGCGGGTGGCAGGCCAGCGTGTGGACGCTGGTGGCGACGGCGACGGCCGCCCAGCGGGCGGCGAGCTCCTCCAGGACCTGGAGGTAGACCTCGTACGGCTGGCCTCCGCCGCCGTACTCCTCGGGGTAGGCGAGGCCGAGGAGCCCGGCCTCGCCGAGGGTGGTGAAGAGACCCTCGGGATAGGTCTCGGCGGCCTCGTGCTCGTTCACCCGGGGAGAGAGCTCCTTGTCGGCGATCTCCCGGGTGAGGGCGATGAGGTCCGCCGCTTCGGGGGTGGGAAGCAGGCGGTCGACATCCATGGCGACTCCAGCGGCGCGCAAAGTGGTACTGGGGCAGGTACTGCAGTACCGCTTAGCGTAGCGCAGCCGGGTCCGGACGTAACCCCCCTCACCGGGGCTCGAGGCCCCGGCGAGGGGCGGCCTGGAATACTGGCCGGGTGATCGAGACCTCCTCCGCCGACGCCCCGAAGCTGACGGGCCGCGGAGCGGCGCGCCGCTCCGCCCTCTTCGAGGAGCTCGTCGCGCTGCTCGTCGGCGAGGGCTTCGCCCGCCTGACGCTCGACGACCTGGCCGCCCGGCTGCGCTGCTCGAAGCGCACGCTGTACGGCCTGGCCGGCAGCAAGGAGCAGCTCGTCCGGGCGGCGGTCGTGCACTTCTTCCGGCGGGCCACGGCCCGGGTCGAGGCGGTCCTCGCCGCCGCGACCGACCCCGCCGAGCGGCTGGCGGCCTATCTGCGCGCCGTCTCGGCCGAGCTGGCGCCGGTCTCGCCGCAGTTCTTCGACGACGTCGCCGCCTTCGAGCCGGCGGCCGAGGTGTACGAGCGGAACACCCGCGCGGCGGCCGGCCGGGTCCAGCAGCTCATCGAGGAGGGCGTGCGCGCGGGTGTCTTCCGCGAGGTGCACGTGACCTTCGCGGCGGACGTGATCTCCTCGGTGATGGTCCGCATCCAGCGGCGCCAGGTGGCCGCGGCGACCGGCCTGGCCGACGCCGAGGCGTACGAGCAGCTGGCGGAGCTGCTGCTCAGCGGCCTGCGCAAGGCCTGAAGCACGAGGACGGTATGTTTCGGCTTCGGCCGGACTACTTCACCAGGGGGCCCAGTGACCACGCGGAACGGCCGCACGGTACGTGACCTGCGGCGCGAGAACCGCACCGCCGTCCTCCACCGTCTGTACTTCGACGGGCCGATGAGCCGCTTCTCGCTGGGGCCCGCGACCGGGCTGAGCTCGGGCTCGGTCAGCAACGTGGTGGGCGAACTCGTCGCGGAGGGCCTCGTGGAGGAGGCCGGCAGCGTCGACTCGGCCGGCGGGCGGCCTCGTATCCTCCTGCGGATCACGCCCGGCAGCGGCTGCATGATCGGCGTCGACGTCGGCGAAACACGGGTCAGGGTCGAGCTGTTCGACCTCACGCTCACCGAACTCGCCCGGGCCGAACGCCCGTTGGCTGTCGAGAGTGCCCATCCGAACGAGCGGTACGAGGTCGGGCTCGTCGTCGGTCTCGTCCGCGACGCCGTCGCGGAGGTGCTCGCCGCGGCGGAGGTGCCCGCCGAGCGGCTCCTCGGGGTCGGGGTCGGCGTGCCCGGCATCGTGGCCCGTACCCCCGAGGACGGTGCCGTCGTGCACGGCCAGACCATCGGCTGGGACGCCGTCCCGCTGGAGCTGCTCCTGCGGGAGGCCGTGGAGCTGCCGGCCTCGGTCCCGTACCGGATCGACAACGGCGCCAAGACGCTCGGTCAGGCGGAGATGTGGTTCGGGGCCGGGCGGGGTGCGCGGAGCGCCGTGGTCGCGCTCTTCGGCTCGGGCGTCGGCGCCTGCGTCGTCACCGACCCGATGCGGCCGGGCCGGGCGCTCGAATGGGGACACCTGACGGTAGAGGTCAGGGGGCGCCGCTGCCGCTGCGGCTCCCGGGGATGCCTGGAGGCGTACGCGGGCGCGGGCGCGCTCCTCGACCGGTGGCGCGAGGCGGGCGGGGCGGTACCGGCCGGGGCGGACGAGGAGACCGCGCTGACGGCGATGCTCGCCGCGGCGTATCCCGCCGACGCGGGGCGGACGCCCGACGCGGCGGCGCTGGCCGTCCTGGCCGAGACGGCCGAGTACGTCGGCGCCGGCTTCGCCGACCTGATCAACCTCTTCCAGCCCGAGCGGATCCTCGTCGGCGGTTGGGCGGGGCTCCAGCTCGGCGCCCGTTTCCTGGAGACGGTCGCGGGCCACGCGAAGGAGTACGCGCTCGCGTACCCGGCGGCGCGGGTCGACATCACGATGGGAACGCTCGGCCCCGACGCGGTGACGGTCGGCGCCGCGATCCTGCCGCTCGCGGACTTCTTCGCCCGCGGCGGCCGGCGCG
The DNA here is from genome assembly GCF_008642375.1 of Streptomyces venezuelae. NCBI lineage: Bacteria > Bacillati > Actinomycetota > Actinomycetes > Kitasatosporales > Streptomycetaceae > Streptomyces > Streptomyces venezuelae. The sequence continues at coordinate 1,929,482 of NZ_CP029194.1, forward strand.
CCGAACCGGAGCTCGCCGAGGAGGAGCCGGCCTGGGCCCCGACCGTACGGGGACGGGAGGCGCACTGACCGCGCGCCCCCCTTCTGGCCGCCGGGCCGTCGTGACCCGGCAGACAGGCAGGTCCTAGGCGACGGACCCTATGCGGCCGTGCGGCTCGCGGGGGCCGTCGTGGTGGATCGGGGTGTGGGCGCCGGTGAGGGAGGCGCCGCTGCCGCCGCGACGGTTGGCGACGATCTCGGCTCCGATCGAGAGAGCGGTCTCCTCGGGCGTGCGCGCGCCGAGGTCGAGGCCTATCGGGGAGCGCAGGCGGGCGAGTTCGAGGTCGGTGACGCCGACCTCGCGCAGGCGCTTGTTGCGGTCCTCGTGGGTGCGGCGGGAGCCCATCGCGCCGATGTACGCGACGGGAAGCTTCAGGGCGGCCTTGATGAGCGGCACGTCGAACTTGGCGTCGTGGGTGAGGACGCACAGCACGGTGCGGCCGTCGACCTCTGTCGACTCCAGGTAGCGGTGGGGCCACTCGACGACGATCTCGTCGGCCTCGGGGAAACGGGCCGGCGTCGCGAAGACGGGCCGCGCGTCGCAGACGGTGACGTGGTAGCCGAGGAACTTGCCGACGCGCACGAGGGCGGCGGCGAAGTCGATGGCACCGAAGACGATCATGCGGGGGGCGGGGACGGAGGACTCGACCAGGAGGGTCAGCGGCTGTCCGCAGCGGCTGCCGTCCTCGCCGATCTCCACGGTGCCGGTGCGGCCCGCGTCGAGCATCGCGCGGGCCTCGCTCGCCGCGGTGCGGTCCAGTTCGGGGTGGCCCCCGAGCTGCCCCTCGTACGAGCCGTCGGGGTAGACCAGGAGGGCCCTGCCCATCAGGTCGTCGGGGCCCGAGACGATCCGGGCCACGGCCGCCGCCTCCCCCGTGGCGGCGGCCGCGAGCGCGGCGGGGAAGACCCCGCCGCGCACCGGGGTGACGAGGATGTCGATGATGCCGCCGCAGGTGAGGCCGACCGCGAAGGCGTCCTCGTCGCTGTAGCCGAAGCGCTCGACGATGGTCCTGCCGTCTTCGAGGGCCTGCCGGCACAGCTCGTAGACCGCGCCCTCCACACATCCTCCGGAGACCGAGCCGATCGCCGTGCCTTCGCTGTCGACGGCGAGGGCGGCTCCGGGCTGCCGGGGCGCGCTGCCGCCGACGGCCACCACGGTGGCGACGGCGAACGCGCGTCCCTGCTCGACCCACCGGTGAAGCTCTTCGGCGATGTCCAGCATTTCGGTCTCCTTGGGTGTGTGCGGAGGGCGACGGTACGACGTCAGCTGACGCCCAGCCAGCCTTCGATCGGGTGAAGCGCGAAGAACACGATGAAGATCGCGGTCAGGCACCACATGAACGCGCCGACCTCGCGGGCCTTGCCCTGCGCCACCTTGATGACGGTGTAGGCGATGACGCCGGCCGCGACACCCGGGGTGATGCTGTAGGTGTAGGGCATGAGCACGACGGTCAGGAAGACCGGGATTGCTACGGCGCTGTCGCCCCAGTTCACGTGCTTGGCGTTCATCATCATCATCGCGCCGATGACGACCAGGGCGGCGGAGCCGACCTCACGGGGCACGATCTGGGTGATCGGGGTGAAGAAGAGGCAGGCCGCGAAGAACAGGCCGGTGATGACGGAGGAGAAGCCGGTACGGGCTCCCTCGCCGACGCCGGTGGCGGACTCCACGAACACGGTCTGGCCGGAGGCGCCGGAGACGCCGCCGATCGCGCCGCCCGCGCCGTCGATGAACAGCGCCTTGGACAGGCCCGGCATGCGGCCCTTGTCGTCGGCGAGGTTGGCCTCGGTGCCGACGCCGATGATGGTGGCCATGGCGTCGAAGAAGCCGGCGAGGACCAGGGTGAAGACGATCACGCCGACCGTGATGTAGCCGACGTCGCCCCAGCCGCCGAAGTCGACGTCGCCGAAGAGCGAGAAGTCGGGGGTCGAGACCGCGCTGCCCTTGAGCTCGGGCGAGCCGTTCGCCCAGGAGCCCGGGCCCTTGGCCGGAATGTCGGCGACCGCGTTGACGATCAGCGAGATGACGGTGCCGGCGACGATGCCGATGAGGATCGCGCCCGGGATCTTGCGGGCCTGCAGAGCGAAGATCGCGAGGAGGGTGATCGCGAAGATCAGGACGGGCCAGCCGACGAGTTCACCGCCGGAGCCCATGGTGATGGGCGGGCCGAACTGCGGGCCGGCGCCGACGAAGCCGGCCTTGTTGAAGCCGATCAGCGCGATGAAGAGGCCGATGCCGATGGTGATGCCGTGCTTGAGCGCGAGGGGAATCGCGTTCATGATCATCTCACGGAGACCGGTGACCACCAGGAGGCAGATCACCAGACCGTAGACGACGCACATCGCCATGGCCTGCGGCCAGGTCATCGTGGGCACGACCTGGGTGGCGAGCACACCGGAGACACTGAGACCGGCCGCGAGGACCAGCGGGACCTTGCCGATGAAGCCCATCAGCAGGGTGGTCACCGCCGCCGCGAGGGCGGTCGCCGTGATGACGGCGGAGGAGCCGAGGACGTTCTTCTCGACGTCCGGGCCGCCGAGGAGGATCGGGTTGAGCAGGAGAATGTACGCCATCGCCATGAAGGTGGTGACGCCGCCGCGGATCTCCGTCGCGACGGTGGATCCTCTCTCCGAGATGTGAAAGTACCGGTCGAGCCAAGAACGGCCGGCGGGGACGTTGGAGCCGGAGCCCGCGTCCTCCGATGCGGTCTTGGGCTCCACAGACGACTGGGTCATGGGGCCTACTCCCAAGGTTCAAAGGGGCACCCGCATCAGACTTCGAAGGGATTCTGATCTGGTTGAAGCTGCGGGATTTGGGATGCTGCGTGGGCTGCACGACCCGGGGGACGGCCCGAGGCGAACGGGATGAATCGGTCCTGCTGGTACTGCGGGGGGGGTGACGCTGGTACTGCGGGGGGGGGTGACGCTGGTACTGCGGGGCGGTGCTGAGGGGTTGCTCCGGGCGGTGCGGGCGGTGGAAGTGTGACGTTCCTGGGAGGCACGCACCGCCCGGAGAGACCTAGAGGGTGCCGGTGAGCGCTTCGGGGCGGACCGGCGTCTTGTTGAGCTCCAGGCCCGTCGCCGCCCGGATCGCCGCGAGGACGGCCGGCGTGGACGACAGGGTCGGGGCCTCGCCGATGCCCCGCACGCCGTACGGCGCGTTGGGGTCGGCCAGCTCGAGGTAGTCGACCGGGATGGTCGGCGTGTCGAGGATGGTCGGGATCAGGTAGTCCGTGAAGGAGGGGTTCCTGACCTTCGCGGTCTTCGGGTCGACGATGATCTCCTCCATCACCGCGACGCCCAGGCCCTGGGTGGTGCCACCCTGGATCTGGCCGATCACGGAGAGCGGGTTGAGCGCCTTGCCGACGTCCTGGGCACAGGCCAGTTCGATGACCTTGACCAGGCCGAGCTCGGTGTCGACCTCCACCACCGCGCGGTGCGCGGCGAAGGCGTACTGGACGTGGCCGTCGCCCTGGCCGGTGACGAGGTCGAAGGCCTGGGTGGGACGGTGCCTCCACTCCTCCTCGACCTCCACGACCTGGTCCTCGAGGACGTCCGCGATGGTCGCGAGGGCCTCGCCGCCGTCGGTGACGACCTTGCCGCCCTCCAGGAGGAGTTCGGCGTTGGCCCAGGCCGGGTGGTACGAGCCGAACTTGCGCCGGCCGATCTCCAGGACCTTCTCCCGGACGATCGAGCAGGAGTTCTTGATGGCGCCGCCGGTCATGTACGTCTGGCGGCCCGCGGAGGTCGAACCGGCCGAGCCCACCTGGGTGTCGGCGGGGTGGATCGTGACCTGCTGGACACCGAGCTCGGTACGGGCGATCTGCGCGTGGATGGTGACACCACCCTGGCCGACCTCCGCCATGGCGGTGTGGACCGTGGCGACGGCCTCGCCGTTGATGACCTCGATGCGGATCTTGGCGGTCGAGTAGTCGTCGAAGCCCTCGGAGAAGCCGACGTTCTTGATGCCGACCGCGTAGCCGACGCCCCGCACGACACCCTCGCCGTGCGAGGTGTTGGACAGGCCGCCCGGCAGCGCGCGGACGTCCGCGCTCTCACCGGCGGTCTCCCACTGGCGCTCCGGCGGCATCGGGCGGGCCTTGACGATACGGAGCAGCTCGGCGACCGGGGCCGGCGAGTCCACGACCTGGCCGGTCGGCATGATCGTGCCCTGCTCCATGGCGTTGAGCTGGCGCAGCTCCACCGGGTCCATGCCCAGCTTGGCCGCGAGCTTGTCCATCTGGGCCTCGTAGGCGAAGCAGGCCTGGACCGCGCCGAAGCCGCGCATGGCGCCGCAGGGCGGGTTGTTGGTGTAGAGGCCGATCGCCTCGATCTCGACGTCGTCGATGACGTACGGGCCGACCGAGAGGGAGGAGGCGTTGCCGACGACCGACGCCGTGGACGACGCGTAGGCGCCGCCGTCGAGGACGATCTTGCACTTCATGTGCGTGAGCTTGCCGTCCTTGGTGGCGCCGTGCTCGTAGTAGAGCTTCGCCGGGTGACGGTGGACGTGCCCGAAGAAGGACTCGTACCGGTTGTAGACCATCTTGACCGGCTTGCCGGTGCGCAGCGCGAGGATGGAGGCGAGGATCTGCATGGAGATGTCCTCGCGGCCGCCGAACGCGCCGCCGACGCCCGCCATGGTCATGCGGACCTTCTCCTCGGGCAGGCCGAGGCAGGGGGCGATCTGCTTGAGGTCCGAGTGCAGCCACTGGGTGGCGACGTACAGGTCGACGCCGCCGTCCTCGGCCGGTACGGCGAGGCCGGACTCGGGGCCGAGGAAGGCCTGGTCCTGCATGCCGAAGGTGTACTCGCCCTTGACGATGACGTCGGCGCGCTTGGCGGCCTCGTCGGCGTTGCCGCGGATGATCGGCTGGCGGTGCACGATGTTCGGGTGCGGGACGTGACCGGAGTGGTGGTCGTCGCGGTTCTCGTGGACCAGGATCGCGTCCGGGGCGATGGCCGAGGCCTCGTCCGTGATGACCGGGAGCTCCCGGTACTCGATCTTGATCTTGGCGGCGGCGCGGCGGGCGGTCTCCGGGTGGTCGGCGGCCACGAGCGCGACCGGCTCACCGTGGTGACGGACCTTGCCGTAGGCGAGGACCGGGGTGTCCTGGAACTCCATGCCGTAGTTCTTCGCGGCCGGCAGGTCCTCGTGGGTCAGGACGGCGTAGACGCCGTCCATCGCGAGGGCCTCGGAGGTGTCGATGGACACGATCTCGGCGTGCGCGACGGTGGAGCGCAGGATCTGGCCCCACAGCATGTCCTCGTGCCACATGTCCGAGGAGTAGGCGAACTCGCCGGTGACCTTGAGCGTGCCGTCGGGGCGGAGGGTGGACTCGCCGATGCCGCCCTGGACGTGGTTCTGGGTGACGTCGCGGGGGATGCCCGTGGTGGTACCAGCCATGATCAGACCGCCTCTCCCTGACGGGCGGCCGCGAGGCGGACCGCGTCGAGGATCTTCTCGTAACCGGTGCAGCGGCAGAGGTTGCCGGAGAGCGCCTCGCGGATGTCCGCGTCCGTCGGGGACGGGTTGCGCTCCAGCATCTCGTCGGCGGCGACCAGCAGACCGGGGGTGCAGAAGCCGCACTGGACGGCGCCGGCGTCGATGAACGCCTGCTGGATCGGGGAGAGTTCGACACCCTCGCCGGTCTGCGAGTCCTGACCGGGCTTCGCTTCCCACTTCTTGGCGGCGTCGAGCGAGGTGCCGCAGGTGCCGGTGGCGCAACCGGCGTGCTCCGCACGCTCCTTGGCGAAGTCGGCGAGGCCCTCGACCGTGACGACCTCGCGGCCCTCGACCTGGCCGGCGGCGACGAGGCAGGAACAGACGGGCACACCGTCGAGGCGGACCGTGCAGGAACCGCACTCGCCCTGCTCGCAGGCGTTCTTGGAGCCGGGGAGGCCCATCCGCTCACGCAGGACGTAGAGGAGGGACTCGCCCTCCCAGACGTCGTCGGCTTCCTGGGGACGGCCGTTGACCGTGAAATTGACGCGCATGGTTATGCAGCTCCCTCAAGCGTGCGGCCGGTTCCGCGGTACTGCTCCCAGGTCCAGCCGAGCTGGCGGCGGGCCATGATGCCGACGGCGTGGCGGCGGTACTTGGCGGTGCCTCGGACATCGTCGATCGGGTTGGCGGCACCCGAGCAGAGGTCGGCGAACTGCTTCGCGATCGACGGGGTGATGATCTTGCCGTTGTCCCAGAAGCCGCCCTCCTCCAGAGCCGCGTTCAGGAAGGCCTCGGCCTCCTTGGCGCGGATCGGGGTCGGCGCGGCGGAGCCGATGCCGGTGCGCACCGTCCGGGTCTCCGGGTGCAGGGCCAGGCCGAAGGCGCAGACGGCGATGACCATCGCGTTGCGGGTGCCGACCTTGGAGTACTGCTGGGGGCCGTCCGCCTTCTTGACGTGGACGGTCTTGATGAGCTCGTCGGGCTGGAGCGCGTTGCGCTTCACGCCCGTGTAGAACTCGTCGATCGGGATGAACCGGCTGCCGCGGACCGACTCGACCTCGACCTCGGCGCCCGCGGCGAGCAGGGCCGGGTGGGCGTCGCCGGCGGGCGAGGCGGTGCCGAGGTTGCCCCCGACGCCGCCGCGGTTGCGGATCTGCGGGGAGGCGACCGTGTGGGAGGCGAGCGCCAGACCCGGAAGCTCGGTCCGCAGGTTCTCCATGATCTGGGTGTACGGAACGGACGCGCCGAGGCGGACGTTCTCCTCCCCGACCTCCCACTCACGCAGCAGCTCGATACGGTTCAGGTCCAGGAGGTACTCGGGCCGCCGGTGGTCGAAGTTGATCTCGACCATGATGTCGGTGCCACCCGCAATGGGCACGGCCGTGGGGTGCTCGGCCTTGGCGGCGAGCGCCTCCTCCCAGCTGGCGGGGCGAAGGAAGTCCATGGTGGCTCTCTTCTAGTGATGATCGGGGGTCGAACTGATGGGCCCGGGGGGACGGCCGGCCCTCGACGTCATGTTCATGTGCTGTTAACGCGGTGTGTGGCCTAGTACACAAGCCCACCTTCGCCCGGGTGCAGTCACCGAAAACATGAAGGAGTTGGCTGGCTCCCGTTGTCGTCTTGTAGATTCGAACGAAAGGCGGGAAACAGGAACCTCTCCGTTTTCCCCTGGAAACGGTGGCACCACGCCACCGTCGACAACGCGACACCCACGATCACCCACTCGAAGGAACGGCGGCGACACGATGCGGCTGCGCGCACTGCTGGAGAACGACGCGCTGGGGCTGCGCCTGCTCGGCGGCGAGGACGAGCTGGACCGCACGGTCCGCGGCGTGATGACGACGGACCTCAAGGATCCCAGCCGGTACCTTTCCGGCGGCGAGCTGGTGCTCACCGGCCTCGCCTGGCGGACGGACCCGACCGACGCGGAGCCCTTCGTCCGCATCCTGGCCTCGGCCGGGGTGGCCGCCCTCGCGGCGGGCGAGGCGGAGCTCGGCGACATCCCCGACGATCTCGTACAGGCGTGTTCACGCCATCGGCTGCCGCTCTTCGCGGTGAACGAGTCCGTTGCGTTCGCGACGATCACCGAGCACGTTGTTCGACAGGTCTCCGGCGAGCGGGCGGGCGACCTGGCCGCCGTCGTGGACCGGCACCGGCGGCTGATGACCTCCGGCCCCGCGGGCGGCGGCCCCGAGGTCGTCCTCGACCTGCTCGGCTCCGACCTGGACCTGCGGGCCTGGGTCCTCTCCCCCACCGGCCGCCAGATCGCGGGCGCCGGCGAGCCCCTCGACAGCGGCCTCGCGGCGACCCTGGCGGGCGAGCACCTGGCGGCGACCCGGACCGGGCGGCGCGGCCCGCACCGGCTGAGCGTCGCCGGAGCCACGTACTCGCTGTTCCCGATCCGCAACACCGGGCGGGGCCCCGCCCCCGCCTCCAGGGACGTGCGCGAGACGGTCCTGTCGGACTGGCTGCTCGCCGTCGAGGCGGACGCCGGCGACTGGCCCGCGGCCCGCCTGGACCTGCTCCAGGGCGTCACGCAGCTGATCGCCGTCGAGCGGGACCGGCGCGACGCGGCCCGTACGGTACGCCGCCGGCTCGCCCAGGAGGTCCTGGAGCTGGTGCAGACGGGCGCCGCGCCCGCCGAGATCGCGGCCCGCCTGCGGGTCGCGGCCCCGGTGCTGCTGCCCGGGCTCGGCTCGGCCCCGCACTGGCAGGTCGTCGTGGCCCGTGTCGACTGGGAGCAGGAGGCCGGTCAGGGCACCCCCGTGGACGGCGGTCCGGTCGCCCAGGCGCTCCTGGAGGAGATCCTCGTCGACCCGGCGACCGTCGGGGCCGAGTCCGCGGACCGGATCGCCGTCGCACACAGCGGCGACGAGGCGATCGCGCTGGTCCCGCTGGCCGCCGCGCCGCTGCCGGACAGCGAGGACGAAGGTCCGGCGACCGCGCTCGGGCTCCACGCTGACGCCCTGCTCGCCGCCGTACGCGCTCCGCTCGCCGCCGGCCTCGCGGACGACGGGCGGCTCACGCTCGGCGTCAGCGCGGCCGTGCACTCCGCGGAGGGCCTGCGCGGGGCCCTGGAGGAGGCCAGGCACGCCCGCCGGGTCGCCGCGGCCCGTCCGGGCCGGGTCTGCGCCGCTGGCCACCACGAGCTGGCCTCGCACGTCCTGCTGCTGCCGTTCGTCCCGGACGACGTCCGCCGCGCCTTCACGGCCCGGCTGCTCGACCCGCTGCGCGACTACGACCGGCGCCACCGCGCGGAGCTCATCCCGACCCTGGAGGCGTTCCTCGACTGCGACGGCTCCTGGACGCGCTGCGCCACTCGGCTGCACCTGCACGTGAACACGCTGCGCTACCGGGTGGGCCGGATCGAGCAGCTCACGGGCCGCGACCTCTCCCGCCTGGAGGACAAGCTCGACTTCTTCCTCGCGCTCCGGATGAGCTGATCCAGGAGTGTTCGACGTCGCCTGTTCACTCTTTCGGTGGAGTCCAGGGGAGTGACATCGGGGCTGGTGGCAGCCCGTCGGCCGGGGTGGCCGGCGGGCCGCGCGGAGGCCTGATCCCGGGCCCGACGGCGATCTGACGGGCTGTCGGCCACTGCCCGGGCGGCGACGTCCGCATGCGCCGGACTCTTGTGAATTCTTTCACCTGACCCCTTGGCCAGGTGCTGCCCTTCGTGCTGAGATGCGGGTCTACTCAACAGCTCAATGGCGCGCTCGGGGAGGGCAATGTGGCGGATACCGCCATGTCTGGTTCCGAATCAAGGGGTGGCGAAGATCCGTCCCTCGCCTACGGCAAGGAGACTCCCGTGGAGACCGCCATATGGCGGCTCCGCTCCCGAGGTTGCTGGACGGACGCGGCAGCACTGCTCGCTCCGTACGCGACCGAACCGGCCGCCGCGCTCGAACGGGCGGCCCTGCTGATCGAGCGCTGCCTCTACACCGAACAGGGCTGGGCCGACGCCGAGGAGGCCCTCCGGGCGGCCGAGGCGGTCGCCCGTACCGACGAGGAGCGTGGGGCCGCGGCCTGTGAACGCGGCTATCTCGCCTACGCGTCCACGCTCCTCGGGGTACGCGACCGGGCCGACGAGGCCCGGATGGCACTGGGCCGGGCGGCTGCCCTCATCGGCCCCTCGGCCGGGGGGCGGCCCCTGCTGGACTTCCGGCGCGGTCTCATCGCCCAGAACCTCGGCGACTCCCCGCAGGCGGCCCGCGCCGCGTACCGCAGGGCGCACGCGGGGGCGGAGGACCAGGGGGACTCGTTACTGCTCTCCTCCACCTGGCGTCATCTCGCCGGACTCGCCCTGAGAGAGGGCGAGTTGGCGGAGGCCCGGCACGGATTCGCCGAATCCCTCCGGATCCGCGAGGAGTTGGGCTACCTGGTCGGTACGGCCCCGGCCCTCACCGCCCTCGCCGACACGGAGACCGAACCGGAGGCGGGCCGGCTGCGCGCGGAGGCCCGACGTCTCTTCCGCCTCCTCGGCGGCGTACCGACCTGGCTGTCGGCTCAGCTGACACCGCGTACGGTGACGTGAAATCGTCGGCAGGAACACCAAGGTGACGCTCCGCCAGCTCTGATGCGATGTGCCCTCCATGCCCCCGGGGCCGGGGGCACATCGCCGTTTCGGCCGGCCGGCTCGATCTCCGCGCGCTCAGCCGGTGTGGAGGACGCGGAAGCGATCGGGTTCCGCCGGGTCCCGGTCGGCCACCTGGACGGGGGGCCACGTCCACTGCCACACGCCGATGCCCGGTGTGCGGGAGAAGCGGATCGGTCCCCGGGTGCCCTCGACCGCCACGTGCGGCCATGCGCCGGCAACGGCCGACCGGTCCGTGCCGTGGCCGCGGAGCACCTCGGCGAGGACGGTGACGGTGTCCCAGCCCTCGAAGGCGACGAAGGAGGGCGCTTCGCCCAGCCGCTCGCGGAGCTCCTTCCCCACGCGTTCGCCGAGCGGGCCGGGGCGATCGGGCAGGTAGCGCAGGAACGGGATCCCGGCGCCGTCCCGGCCCAGCAGTCCGGCCCATTCCGCGAACTCCGGCTGTCCGGCCGGAGCGCCGACGAGGAGCTCCGCGAGCCGCGGGTCGCTCCGGACGGCCCTGACGATCGGCACCGCGGGCTCCGGATGGCCGACGAGCAGAAGGAGCGCCGTCGTGCCGTGGCCGACGAGGGCGTCGCACAGGGCCTCGGGGGTGAGCCCGTTCGCGTCGAGCTCGACGACGGTGCCGCCGCGGGGAGCGACGTGGTCCCGCAGGAGACGGGTCCCGGTCGCCCAGTAGACGCTCGGCTGGGTCACCACGGCGATCCGCCGCCGGCCCGCGCCCAGGAGGAAGTCCGCGTACGTCCGCCAGCCGTGGGACTGGGCCGGAGCCAGCCGCGCGACCCACTCCGTCGGCTCATCGGTGAGCACGTCGAGCACGGCCGACGAGCAGAGGTACGGCACCCCGAGGGCGTCGGCCCGGGCGGCGACCGCGCGGGCGACGACGCTGTGGTACTCGCCCACCACGGCGGCCACCCCGAGACCGGCCAGTTCGTCCACGGCCGCGGCGGCCCGCTCCGGATCGGCCGCGGTGTCCCGGACCACCAGCTCCAGCGGCCTGCCGCCGATCCCGCCGGTGCCGTTGACCTCCTGGACGGCCAGCTCGAGTCCCGCGAGCAGATGCCGCCCCGCTCCGACCCAGCCGGGCCGCGTCAGCGGGACGAGAGCCCCCAGCCGTACAGGCGCCTTCTCCGCGCCCTCCGCTCCGGACGGCGATGTCGGCGTGTTCACCTCAGTGCTCATGCCGGTCATTGGAACCACCGGCATCGCCGACGGCAACCGATTATTCGTTCACGGACGTGGGCCCTGGTCCTCCGTGTCGTCGTGACGTACGACGAACATGTGGTCCTCGTCGTACCGTTCCCAGTCCGGTACGAGGTGGAAGCGCTGGTGGTCCTGGAGGTCCCGCGCCGAGGCGACCGGGACGCGGGGGATTCCCCGGTAGAGGCGGAGATGCCCGTCGTCCGCCAAGTAGTCGAGCGCGGCGCGGAGTTCGCCGGTGCTCAGGCGTACGGCCTCGGCCAGCCGGCCCGGTGTGGTGAAGATGTCCCCGGGGCGGCCGAGGCCCTCGTCGAGGTACCGGATCAGGGCCTGCTTCCAGGGCGCGACGGCCTCGCTGTGCCGCAGCTTCCGGAAGATCTCCCTCAGGTCCTGCGGGAGTCGGAGGACCTTCTCGGGGAGCGGCAGCCGCTCCGGCATGGTCCATCGGCCCTCGGCCGTGTGGGCGATGCCCAGCGCGAGCATGGTGCCGACGAGCTCGCGCATCGTCGTCGGGACGGGGAATCCGCCTGCGCGCAGGGCGCCTTCGCAGGCCTCCCTCCGTGCCTCCGCCTCCGCGCGGACCCGGTCCTCCTCCCCCGCGCCCTTCGCCCAGGCGAGGTCGTCGGGCTGGAGCCAGAGCACGGGCGAGTCCAGGTCCTCTCCCAGTTCCCGCAGGAAGTCGCCCAGCGAGTCGCCGAACACCTCCTGCACGACCTCGTCGAGCGTCCCGGTCACCGGCCGCGACGCGGCCGTGCTCAGGAGCAGGCACATCAGGAGGGCCTGGTGCCTCGGCAGTACGCGCGTCCACCCGCTGGGGAACCAGTCGTCGTGCACGGCGAGGTCGGCCCCTCCACCCAATCCGGCCTTGCTGTCCCTGCTGTCCCTGGTGTCACTGTCAACCGTCACGGTCGCCCTCCCACATGTCAGCGGCATAGTCACCCGCTCAACCGCCGCGACCCCTCCGAGGTCACCCTCCGCTGTGGGAGCGCGGTACGAGGCAGACCAGGCTCTCGTCCGTGCCGACGAGCAGCGCTCCCGCCCCGGTGACCGCGACCGCGCGGACCGGCGGTCCCGGGCGGAAGGAGAGCGTCGCGCCGCCTTCCGGGCGGTGGAGTTCGACGAGGCCGTCGGCCCAGGCCGCGGCGACCAGGGGGCCGTGCGGCGTCTCGGTCGCGTGCAGGGAGACCACCGGTGAGCGGCGCTCCGCCAGCGGTTCGGGGAGCGGATCGCGGCCCGGTGTCCAGAGCCGTACGGTCCCGTCGGCGCCGCCGGAGCACACGAACGGGGTCTCGGAGTCGACGGCGGCGACCGCCGTGACGCGGCCGCTGTGCGAGGCCGCCTGGTGCAGGCCCGTGAGGCCGAAGGCGTGCACGGAGCCGAGCCGGTCCCCCACCACGACCGAGCCCGCGATCGCCGCGAGGGCCGTGCCGGGGTGGCGGGCCAGGGTCTTCGAGACGGCCTCGGTGAGCCGCTCCAGGTACGGGGCCCTGGGCACCGTCCCCCGGACGGAGTGCAGCCTGCCCCGGTCGTCCAGGAGCAGCACCGTGCCGTCGGGGGCGGGCGCGAGCGCCGTGACCCGGCCGGGGACGGTGTGCGGGAGGCGCCCGGCGGAGCTCGCGTCGGCCTCGTGGAGGAGGCGGACGGTGCCGGTGCGGTCGCCGACGAGCAGCGTGCCCTCCAAGGGGCCGCCGGCGGCGCCGAGCACGGCGACGGGTCCCGGCCAGGCCGGTGCGAGGTCGCCGCGGTTGCGGGCCCAGCGGAGCCCCCAGGCGGCGCCTTCGGCGAGCCCGGCCAGCGCGGGCCGGAGCCTGGGGTCGGCGCCGTCGCCGAGCGCGGCGAGGAGCACCAGCGCGCGTTCCGCCGGGTCCTGTGCGCGGCAGAGCGACTGCCCGGCGCGCAGCCAGGCGGTCCTGAGCCCGCCGTGATCGTCAACTCCGGTCTCGCCGGAGCCTTCACCGGTTCCGGTGACGTACGCCGTGGTGACGAGCAGCGGGTCGGCGGCGCACACGGCGAGCGGATCGGAGAGGTCCGGCAGCGGGCGCGGGCGCTCCGCGGGGGCGCTGCGGTCGGGGGCGGGCTCGCCGTCCAGGTCGACGACCGTCGCCCGGCGCGCGGAGCGCAGGGTATCGGGGGCCGGGCTGCCGGTCCGGGCCTCGACGACGAGCCGGACCCGGCCCACTCCGGCGAGTTCGCCGATGAGCTCGGTGAGCGCGGCGGGTTCGGCGGCGGCGTGGAGGTCCGTGAGAAGGAGGACGGCCCGGCCCGAGGGACGCGCCTCGCTGGTGGCGAGGGCGTGGACGAGTTCGTCCGGGGACCTGGCGACCACACCGAGCAGGTCGGCGATCGTCCAGGTCGCGCCGAGCGCGCTCTGCCCGGCGAGCGGGACGAGCACCCGGGGCGTGCGGCGGCGCCGGCCGCCGGCGCGCGGGCCGTGTGCGGCGAGCCAGTCGAGGAGGGCCGTCTTGCCGCTGCCGGGGGCGCCGGTGACGAGGCAGAGCCGGGGCGCCTCCGGGTCGGTGAGCCAGCCGAGCAGGGCCGCGGCCTCGGCTTCCGTACCGGAGACGGCTCGGCGTCCCTCCCATGCCGGGGGTGAGCTCGCGGACGGCATGGGACACCTCACGGGCGACGCGGTACGGGCGGCTGTCGCCCCTGACTTTAGTGCGCGAAGGCCCCGGGGACCGCCCCGTCGCGGGGACGGTCTCCGTAGCTTCCGCGGGTTCCTCGGAGCGGGCCGGTGGCCGGAGTCGCCGGCCGCCGCGACGGTGCCGATCCGGTCGAGCCGGATCCTGGCGGCGCGCTCCGCCCTTTCGACGCCGGGAACGGGGCTGCACACGCGGGAGGAAGGGACCGGACGGACCGCTCGACGGCTCCTTCACACCCCCTTCGCGGGGTGGATCTCAGGCGTTCGACCCGGCGAAGTGCTCGCGGACGAGGGCTTCGACGACCGTGAGGTCCTCGGCGATCAGGGCGTCGAGCAGGGCCGTGTGCTCGGCGGCGTCGGCGACGAGCTCGCCGTGGCGGAAGGCGGGCGCGCTGATCAGCGGCCACTGGGAGCGCCGGTGGAGGTCGTCGGCGACGGCGAGCAGCGAGGCGTTCCCGGCGAGGGAGAGGACCGCCCGGTGGAAGGCGCGGTCCGTCTCGGCGTAGTGGGCGCGGTCGCCGCGGGCGGCTGCCGTGGCGGTCGCCTCGGCGAGCGGGCGGAGCTCGGTCCAGCGGGCGGCCGGGACCGTGCGGGCGAGCCGCAGCATGACGGGGACCTCGATGAGCGCGCGGACCTCGGCGAGTTCGGCGAGCTCGCGCGGGGTGCGCTCGGTGACGCGGAAGCCGCGGTTCGGGACGACCTCGACGGCCCCTTCGACGGCGAGGCGCTGCATGGCCTCGCGGACGGGGGTGGCCGAGACGCCGAAGCGCTCGGCGAGGGCGGGGCCGGAGTACACCTCGCCGGGGACGAGCTCGCCACCGACGAGGGCGGTCCGGAGGGCTTGGAGGATCTGGTCGCGGACGGAGTGCCGCTGGACGACACGCGGGGCGGGGGCGGCCTCACGACGCGCGGCCGGGGCCGGGGCGGCCTCACGGCCCGGTGCCGGAGCCGGGGCGGCCTCACGGCGCGGTGCCGCCTGCTCGCCGTGCGTATGCTCGCCGCGGGCCTGTTCCGGTACGCGCACGGCGTCGCCGAAGGGCGGGTACGGCCCCTCCGTCGCCCGCTCGCGCGCTGCGCCCTGCTCCACCCGGGTCCTCCTGCGGCCTCGTGCCGGGCCCGGCTCGCGATACCCGGGTCCCCTGTGCACCATAGGCGAACGGGCCGACATATGGGGCACCGGGGGCCGATCCGTCGGACCCGCGGGAGCTGCGTCCCGTGCGGTGGTGAGAGGCGATCGAGATTCGGGTAAGGTAAGGCTAACCTGCTAACGATCGCGATTCGGTGGTCCGCATGACCGTCCCCGCCTTGCTGTCCGCACCCCTCACCTCCCCCGTCGCGGCCTCGTACGCCCGGCTCGCGGAGGTCTTCTCCGGCCTGCGGATAGAGGAAGCGGCCGTGGACGAACGGCTGCCGCGCGGCGCGGGCTGGGTCGGGGCCGACGAGCTCGCGGCCGGCGGATCCGCCCTCGACGCCTTCCTCGCCTGGGACAACGCCCAGGTGCTGCGCGACTACGGCACCCAGGCCCGCCCCGACGTCGTCGCGAGCTTCGGACTGCACCGGTACGCCTGGCCCGCCTGCCTCCTCGTCACCGTCCCCTGGTTCCTGGACCGACGGGTGCCCCGGCTGCCCGCCGCGAACGTCTCGTTCCAGCGCGCGCTCGGCCGCATGTCCGTCCGCGTCGAGGAGTTCGCCTGCCTGCCCGGCGACCCCGCGGCCGCCCTGCCCGGCGCCCGGGTCGTCCCCGACGAGGAGGCACTGCGGACCGAGGTGCGCGCCTCGCTCGCCGAGCACTTCGAGGCGGTCCTCGGCGGCTTCGGCCCCCGGATGAAGCGCGGCCGCCGGGCCCTGTGGGGGATGGCCACGGACGAGATCGTCGAGGGCCTCTGGTACATCGGCGCCCTGCTCGGCGAGGAGGAGCGGGCGATGGCCGAGCTCGACCTGCTCCTGCCGGGCACCACCGTCACACGCAAGCAGCACAAGCCGTACGCCGGCTCGGCGGGCTTCCGCGAGCTCACCGGCTCCGAGGGCCCGGACGGCACCCCGCGCGCGACCCGCGACCGGGCGACCTGCTGCTTCTTCTACACGCTGCGCCCCGAGGACACCTGCCTCACCTGCCCGCGCACGTGCGACACCGAGCGTGTCCGTCGTCTGGCCGCGACCGCCTGAGGCTCCCGAGTGATTACGCCACCCGGAAGGGTGGCGTGAATCGAACTCAACCCCCTCTCCCTGCACGGGCGTTCGAGCAGATCGCACCTATTCGTATGCCCTGGGACCCCGATGGCGTGCTCTTGCCCCGAAACCGCTTGAGCGCCGCACGAGGTCGGCCAGTATGGGCCGCCAAACGCCCTACTGCGATGCAAGGGACACCGCATGAGACTGACCGACATATCGCTGGACTGGCTGCTTCCGGGCGGCGTGATGGTGGCCGGGGTCCTGACGGCGGTGGCGGTGCTCGCGCGCGGGAAGCGCGCCGGTGACCAGGCCGCGGCCGAGGACTCCTGGGAGCGCAGCGAGGAGCGCCGCAGACGCAAGGAGGCGGTGTACGGAACGGCTTCCTACGTCCTGCTCTTCTGCTGCGCCGCGGTCGCCGCGGCGCTCTCCTTCCACGGACTCGTCGGCTTCGGCCGGCAGAACCTCAGCCTCTCCGGGGGCTGGGAGTACCTCGTCCCCTTCGGCCTCGACGGCGCCGCCATGTTCTGCTCGGTCCTCGCCGTCCGCGAGGCCAGCCACGGCGACGCGGCGCTCGGCTCGCGGCTCCTCGTCTGGCTTTTCGCCGGCGCGGCCGCCTGGTTCAACTGGGTGCACGCCCCGCGCGGGCTCGGCCACGACGGGGCACCGCAGTTCTTCGCGGGCATGTCCCTCTCGGCGGCGGTCCTCTTCGACCGCGCGCTGAAGCAGACCCGCCGGGCCGCGCTCCGCGAGCAGGGCCTGGTGCCCCGCCCGCTGCCGCAGATCCGGATCGTCCGCTGGCTGCGCGCGCCCCGGGAGACCTTCGCGGCCTGGTCGCTGATGCTCCTGGAGAACGTACGGACGCTGGACGAGGCGGTCGACGAGGTCCGCGAGGACCGGCGGGAGAAGGAGCAGAACCGGATCCGCCGGCGCGACCAGGTCAAGCTCGACCGGGCACGCCTCAAGGCCATCAACCGCCAGCACCGGGCCTTCGGGCTCGGCCGCGGCGGCGACGCCCGCCAGGTCGAGATGGCGGCACTGGGCGCCGCGGGGAGCGCCGGTACGGGCCACGGCCCGGGTTCCGGATCGGGTGCGGGCTCCGGCTCCGCGACGGCGGCCGTGCAGGCCGCCGTCGCGGAGCCCGCCATAGCGGATCCGGGACAACTGCCGCTTCGACCCCGGCCCTCCCTGCAAGCCGTAAGGGGCGCTGAGCCCCGCGCGGGAGACTCCCGGACGGTGGACCTCACCGCCGAGGACGACACCCAGACGCTGCCCCGGCTCGACTCCCTGGAGCGCAAGCTCAAGGACCTGGAGCAGCAGTTCGGCTGAACCACGGGAAACACAAGGAATCCGGCGGGGTCGCCTTTCAGGCGGCCCCGCCGTTCAGTTCGAACCAGACCACCTTGCCGACCCCGTGCTCCTCGACCCCCCAGGAGTCGGCCAGGGCCTGGACGAGGACGAGTCCCCTGCCGTGCGTACCGTCGTCGGCGGGCGGTGCGTGCGGCCGGTCGAGTCCCGGGACGAAGTCGCGGACCTCGACCCTCAGCTGCTCGGGGACGACCGTCGCGGTCACGACGGCCCCGTGCTCGGTGTGGACCAGGGCATTGGTCACCAGCTCGCTGGTGAGCAGTTCGGCCACGTCGGAGGCGCCCGGCCCGCCCCACTTCCGCAGCATCTTCCGTAACGCGTGTCGCACCTCCGGCACCGCGGTGAGATCCGCGCATCCCACCTTCCTGAGCAGTTGAGTCGGCTGTCGTGCCTCCCCGGCCATATCCCCCACCCACACGTCGTCGAACAGGCTCACGGGGATGCATGCCCCACGAGGCCGCCCGCATTCCCTCGGAGCCGGGGGACTCAGGGACGGGGGACGTTGCGCAGGTTGGAGCGGGCCATCTGGAGCATGCGGCCCACGCCGCCGTCCAGGACGATCTTGCTGGCGGAGAGGGCGAAGCCGGTGACCATCTCGCTGCTGATCTTGGGCGGGATGGAGAGGGCGTTGGGGTCGGTGACGACGTCCACGAGAGCCGGGCCCCGGTGCTTGAAGGCGTCCTTGAGCGCGCTCGTGAGCTGTTTGGGCTTCTCGACGCGGACGCCGTAGGCCCCGGCGGCGCGCGCGATGGCCGCGAAGTCCGGGTTCTTGTTCGTCGTCCCGTACGAGGGCAGTCCGGCGACCAGCATCTCCAACTCGACCATGCCGAGCGAGGAGTTGTTGAAGACGACGACCTTCACCGGGAGGTCGTACTGGACGAGGGTGAGGAAGTCGCCCATGAGCATGGAGAATCCGCCGTCGCCGGAGAGCGACACGACCTGCCGGTTCCGGTCGGTGAACTGCGCGCCGATGGCCTGCGGGAGCGCGTTCGCCATCGAGCCGTGGCTGAACGAGCCGATGATCCTGCGCCGTCCGTTGGGCGAGAGGTAACGGGCCGCCCAGACGTTGCACATGCCGGTGTCGACCGTGAACACGGCGTCCCCGTCGGCCAGTTCGTCGATGACGGAGGCGACGTACTCGGGGTGGATCGGGACGTGCTTCTCGACCTTGCGGGTGTACGCCTTCACGACGCCTTCGAGTGCGTCGGCGTGCTTCTTGAGCATCTTGTCGAGGAAGCGACGGTCGGTCTTGGCCCGGACGCGCGGGACGACACAGCGCAGGGTCTCCCGGACGTCCCCCCAGATCGCGAGGTCGAGCCGGGAGCGCCGGCCCAGGTGCTCGGGCCGGACGTCCACCTGGACGATCTTCACGTCGTCGGGCAGGAAGGCGTTGTACGGGAAGTCCGTGCCGAGCAGGATCAGCAGGTCGCACTCGTGGGTGGCCTCGTAGGCGGCGCCGTAGCCGAGCAGCCCGCTCATGCCGACGTCGAAGGGATTGTCGTACTGAATCCATTCTTTTCCGCGCAGGGCGTGGCCGACGGGTGCCTTGATCCGCTCGGCGAACTGCATCACCTCGGCGTGCGCGCCCGCCGTGCCGCTGCCGCAGAAGAGTGTCACCCGGTCGGCCGCGTCGATCATCCGGACGAGCGCGTCGATCTCGTCGTCGCCCGGCCTGACGGTGGGGCGGGAGGTGACGAGCGCGGTCTCCACGGCCTTGTCGGGGGCGGGCAGGGAGGCGATGTCGCCGGGCAGCGAGACGACGCTGACGCCGCTGCGGCCGACGGCGTGCTGGATCGCCGTCTGGAGCAGCCGGGGCATCTGCTTCGGGTTGGAGATGAGCTCGCTGTAGTGGCTGCACTCGCGGAAGAGCTGGTCGGGGTGGGTCTCCTGGAAGTAGCCGAGGCCGATCTCACTGGACGGGATGTGCGAGGCGAGGGCCAGGACCGGGGCCATGGAACGGTGGGCGTCGTACAGGCCGTTGATCAGGTGCAGATTGCCGGGGCCGCAGGAGCCCGCGCAGGCGGCGAGGCTGCCGGTGATCTGGGCCTCGGCACCGGCGGCGAAGGCGGCCGTCTCCTCGTGCCGCACCTGGATCCAGTCGAGCGCGGGGGTGCGGCGGATGGCGTCGACGACCGGGTTCAGGCTGTCGCCGACGACGCCGTACAGACGCTTCACGCCCGCGCGCACGAGGATGTCGACGAACTGTTCTGCGACGTTCTGTTTGGCCATGGCTCCATCAACACACGGCCCGGCGCGTTACGCCTCCCAGACGGCCACCCCCGTACGGTCGTCGGCGTAACCCGTCACCCTCAGCTGGGTGTCGGCGAGGAAGGCGGCGAGACCGGGAGGCTCCTGGTCGGCCCAGCGGGTGGCGAGTTCGCGGGCGAGGGCGGGTTCGCCGCGCATCGGCTCGGCGAGTCCGGGTGAGGCGAGGAGCAGGGTGTCCCCGGGGCGGGCGACGGAGGCCCGGAAGCGGAACGGTTCGGCGGGCGGCGGGACGGGCTCCTCGACGAGCGGGCCCGGCGGGGTCGTGACGCCGAGGTTCATGGTGAGCCGGTCCCCTTCCTCGGTCTCGGCCGCGTCCTTCGGCGAGGGCGGTGAGCCGAAGCCGACGACGGGGGCGCCGGTGACGGCCGCGGGCTCGGGCAGGAGCGGTTCGATGTCCTGCCAGGAGCCCTCGCGGAGCCGGAAGAGGCCGCCGCCGCCGATCCCGAAGAAGACGCGCGTGCGGCACTCGGGGTCGGCGGGGACGAGGAGGCAGCGGAGGGTCGCGGTGTACTCGTCGGGGGCGAGGCCCCGGTCGGCGGCGCGGGCGCGCAGCTTGCCGTACGTACGGTCGGTGAGCCGGTGCAGTCCGGACTTGAGGTCTCCGCGGCGGCCGCTCCTGATGTCCTCCGAGAGCCGGGCGTGGCTGCGGCCGACGGCCTCGGCGATCCACCGGCAGGCGTCGGCGGCGGCGAGGTGGGCGTCCTCGGCGGCGCGGGAGCCGGCGGCGACGGCGACGAGGACGAGCGCGGCCTCGTCGTGGCCGAAGCGGGCGGTGAGCAGGGCGTCGCGGCGGGGTTCGCCGCGGTAGCGGGCGGAGTCGCCGCGGACGGAGGCGGCCCGCAGGGTGCAGGTGCCGTAGCGGGCGCCGTCGAGGACGGTGTCGGCGACCAGTTCGGCGAGCTCGCCGGGGCGGGCGACGGGGAGGGCGGTGGGCTCGGCCTCGTACGTCGGCGGTCTGCTGCCGACGAACCCGGCGGCCCGGGGGCGTGGCACGGGCACCTGGACGGTGAGATCGGCGTACGGACCGGTCTCCGGGTCGTTCTCCGAACCGGTCTCCGGGTCGTTCTCCGGACCGGCCTCGGCGTCGGCCTGGGGCTCCGGCACCGCCACCTGGACGGTGGGCGTCTCGGTCGGCGGGGCGGCCGGGGGCGGCGGCCCGGGGAAGGAGCGCGGCCCCTGCTCGGGGGCCTCCCAGGGCGCCGGCGCCCTGTCGGGGAGGACGGCCCGAGGATCCGGCTCCGGCTCCGGCTCAAGGGCCGGGCTCCGGCCCGGCGGGCCCGTGGTGGCGCGGGGCGCCGTGGCGAAGTGGTCGTCGAGCGATTCACCCGGGACCGTCGGGGCCGTGTCCGGCGCCGACTCGTCGTAGAGCTTGTCCCACCAGTTGTCCCCCTGCTGAGTCATGCCCTTATTGTCCACCGCGCACGGCGCCCGAAAACGGACATCAGGAAAACCGTTGCTGCGAATGAGTGACGCGAAAAGAGTGGTCCGCCGGGCGGCCCCACCCCCCACGGGAAGGACGCCCGGCGGACCGTCGTGATCAGCGCACGTCGTAAGCGCGGACCACGGTCTGGGTGACGGAGTTGCCGTTGGCGTCCGTCAGTTCGGTCCTCAGGGTGACAGGCTCACCGGACGCGCCCGCGTGGTTCACGGTCGCGGTCCACTGACCGCCCTGCTGAGAGACCCGCGCTTCCGTCCAGGTCGTGCCCCCGTCGTAGGAGTACGAGAGCTTGGCCGAGGTGAGCGCTGCGGGGGTGTAGCCCGCGTGACCCGTCGCGGTGAGGCCGATCTGCTGGCCGTCGGTCGCGGCGAGGGTCTTGAGTCCGTCCTCCGGAAGGTTGTACCGGGGGAAGAGAATCGGGATGCCCTGAGAATAGACGCTCTCGTCAAGCTTGGAGGTGAATTTCCACACCGATTTGACGGAGGTGGAGCGGGCCCACACCTTGCTGCCGATCTTCATGGTGTTCTGTTCGAGCGTGTACGTCCCGGCTTCCGCGGGTACCTCGAACACTCCGAACGGCCAGCTGCTCGTGCCGAGGACCTCACCGTCGCGGCTGAGGCTGACGTTGCCGATGTCTCCGAAGGAGCCGGGCACGGCGTGGTGGGTGCCGTCGCCCCACATGGCGTTGGCGAAGCCGAGCAGGTTGCCCTGGCGCTCGGCGACGAGCACCGGTTCGCCGGCCGCGTCGCGCGGGGCGGTGGGGGCGATGACCCCGTCGTACCAGTTCTCGGTGCGCTTCTCGCCGGGGGTGTAGGTGTGCGGAGTGCCGACCATGATCTCCCCGAAGGGGAAGCTGCTGCCGACCATCGGCTCCCAGCTCGTGTCGCCGGCCGAGTAGTACTCGGTGCGGGCGCCGGGCGCCGGGACCGTCTCCAGCGAGCCGAAGCCGACGCGAACGCCGTCCGGGCGGCGCGCCGCCGGGAAGTCAATGAAGTCGGTGGCGATGCCCGCCGAGCCGTAGGTGGAGTCCGTGCGGCCGAGCTCGCGGTCCCGGACCCGGTAGTCCTTGTCGTCGCGGATCGCGCCGGTCTCGGGGAACGCGAGGTTGTAGGCGTACGGGCTCTTCGCGGTGGCCTGCCAGGCGAGGGTGACCTCGCCGGCCGCCAGCTTGCCCAGGAGCGCGGTCGCCTCGGTGGACGGGACGGAGAGGACCGGCAGGCCGAGGCCGGTGAAGCCACCGGTCGGGTACCAGCGGCCGGAGGCCGAGTGGTGGGCGATGACGGCGACGGCGCCGGCGGCCTTGGCGTTACGGGCGAGGGTGCCCGCCGAGGTCGAGTCGTCCGGGAGCCGGACGAGGGCGATGCGGCCCTGGACCCCGGCGGCCTTGAGCTCCTCCGGGGTGCCGGCTCCGGCGTCGACGAGGCGGGCGGAGCCGGTCCCGTCGAGGTTGTCGGAGGCGATGGAGCCGGTCAGCGGGTGCAGGGTCAGGCCGTCGGCGGTGCGCAGCGAGGTGATCTGCGGGGCGGCGGCGCGCCAGTAGCTGCCGAACTCGAAGTCGCCCTCGTCGGCAGCGCCTTCGACCGAGGCGTAGTAGCCGCGGATGGTGCGCGGTCCGGCGGCGGTGCCGGCGTGCAGCCAGAAGTCGTCCCAGGAGCGGGAGAACGCGAGGGTGGCGCCCCGGAGTTCGGAGGCCTTGTCGGTCGTGACCGACAGCTTGTGGGCCTTGCGGGCGTCGAGGACGACGGTGGTGTCCTTCTTCAGCTCCATCTGCGGGCGGCCGAGGTAGCTGAGCGAGTCGTTCAGCGTGGCGCCCTCGCCGGCGTCGGGCGTGGTGACGAAGGAGGAGAGGAAGTAGCTGCCGGGGCGCAGGCGGTAGACCTGGTCCGCGGCGCCTTCGTTGAAGCGGCGCTCTCCACTGGCGACGTCGGTGCCGATGACGTCGAGGGAGGACGCGCCGTCGGCGGGCTTGCCCTGACGGTCGATCAGCTTGACGCGGAGGGTGACGGTCTCGGGCTCGACGTGGAGCGAGAAGGGGGTCGAGACGTGGATGCCGCCGGGGCCGGTGGCGAGGACGCGGCCGGTGGCGTCGCCGTACTGGGCACGGTCCAGGCGGGCGGCGGGGTCGAGCTCCAGCGGGACCTGGACGGTGGCGCCGGCCGGGACGGTGACGGTGCGCTTGGCGAGGCGGGCGACCGAACTCCGTACGCGGGAACCGTCGTTGCCGGTGACCTTCTCGACGGAGAGGTTCAGGGTGACGGGGGTGCCGGAGGTGTTGCTGTACGGGACGGAGACCGTGGTGCGGTCGGTCCTGTCCTGCGGCCAGTCGAACGTGCCGCCCTGGACGGCGGGGGCGCCGAGGACGGTCTGGTCGATGGCCGCCTTGACGTCGAGGCGGCCGCCGCCGACCTCGCGGACGTCGCCGGGGAGGTCGCTCTCCGCGGAGGAGACGAGGGCGGCCTTGATCTGCTGGGCGGTCCAGTCGGGGTGACGCTGCTTGACGATGGCGGCGGCGCCCGCGACGTGCGGGGTGGCCATCGACGTACCGGACATGGACTGGTAGGCGTACACGCCCCGGCCGCCGGCCGCGGCGGCGGAGATGCCGACGCCGGGCGCGGCCATCTCGGGCTTGAGGGTGTGGTTGACGGTCGTCGGGCCGCGGCTGGAGAAGTACGCGGTGGAGTCGTCGCGGTCGGTGGCGCCGACGGTGAGGACGCTGGGCGCGCAGCCGGGCGAGGAGACGGTGTTGAGGGTCGGGCCCGAGTTTCCGGCGGCGATGACGAACAACGTGCCCTTGTTCTGGGCGAGTTGCTCTGCGGCGACGCTCATCGGGTCGGTGCAGTCGGTGGGGACGGAGCTGCCGAGGCTCATGGAGACGACGTCGGCGCCCTGGGCGACGGCCCATTCCATGCCGGCGATGATCCAGGAGGCGGCGCCGGAGCCCGAGTCGTTGAGGACCTTGCCGTTGAGGAGGTCCGCGCCGGGGGCGACGCCCTTCTTCTTGCCGTCGCTCGCGGCGCCGGAGCCGCCGACGGTCGAGATGGTGTGGGTGCCGTGGCCCTGGCGGTCGTCGGCCGTCTCGGAGTCGGTGAAGTTCTCCGAGGCGGTGACGCGTCCCTTGAGGTCGGGGTGCTCGGTGTCGGCGCCGGTGTCGAGGACGGCGACCTTGGTGCCGGTGCCGTCGTAGCCGGCGGCCCAGGCCTCGGGGGCGTGGACCTGCTTCGTCGACTGCTCCAGGGTGGCCTGAACCTTGCGGTCGAGCCAGAGCTTCTCGATGCCGGCGGCGGAGCGCGCCTGCGGGGTGTTCACGTCGGCCCAGAAGGTGGCGGCCTGCTTCTTGTCGGCCTTGAGCGCGACGCCGTCGACGGTCCGCAGGATCCGGCCGCGCTCGGCGCCGCGCGGGGCGGCGGGGGCCGAGCGTGCGAGGTCGGAGGCGTAGACCGCGATGAGGGGCAGGGTGGCTGCGGAGGCGTCGTCGTAACCCTGACGGATGAGGCCGGTGACGTTGAAGAGCTCCTCGTCGACACGGCCTGCGGTGAGCGCTTCGGTGGCGCCCTCGGGGTAGACGTACAGGTCCTGGCCGGAGCGGCGGGTCTGGACGAGCGGGACGGTGCCGTCCTCTCGGGGCAGCGCCGTGGCCGCCGGGTTCCCGTCGGCGTCGTGGCTGACCAGGACGTGGTCCCCGGTGACCAGGGTCACCGTGGCGGTCCGGTCACCGGCGCGGGCCGAGGCCTCGCTGCCGACCAGCGGTCGCTTGCCGGCCGTGCCGTCCTGCGGCTCATTCGCCATGGACGGCGCGACCGCGGTGACGGCCAGTACGGCGGCGGTCGCCGCCCCCAGGGCCGTACGCGAAATCGGGCGCATCGCTCTCCCCATCTGATTCCGGAAAAAGGCACACAAGGCACCCGTCTCCGGAGGCTGTTGGTGCTGCGGTGGCGCCACATTGGCAGAGGTGAGGGCGGTACAGGGATGATGGGCAAGGCGGGAATACGCCGTGGCCGTTTCCCGCCAGGTCACCAACGGAACGAATGCCTCCGGTGAAGGTCCCGGGAAGATCCGGGGCGCCCATCGGATGTACGGCGAGGGGTGGGGCAACCATGCTGGGAGCGATAGGGCTCGACGAGCGCCAGGAGTCCGCGTACCGCGCCCTGGTCGCGCTGGGCGCGGCCGAGGTCACCGATCTCGCGCACCGGCTCGCCCTGCCCGAGCAGGACACGGAGCGCGCGCTGCGCCGGCTGGAGTCCCAGGGGCTCGCCGCGCAGTCCTCGGCCAGGACCGGACGCTGGGTGGCGGCGCCGCCGGGCGTGGCCCTGGGCGCCCTGCTGACGCAGCAGCGCCACGAGCTGGAGCAGGCGGAGCTGGCGGCGAAGCTGCTGGCCGAGGAGTACCGGGCGGAGGCGGCGGAGGCGGCCGTCCACGACCTGGTGGAGGTGGTGACGGGCGCGAGCGCGGTCACCCACCGCTTCCTCCAGCTCCAGCTGGGCGCACAGGAGGAGGTCTGCGCCCTGGTGACGGGCAAGCCGATCGCGGTCACCGGCATGGAGAACGACGCGGAGGAGCAGGCGGCCGGGCGGGGCGTGCGCTACCGGGTGGTGATCGAGCGCGAGGTGCTCGGCCTGCCGTCCGGGCTGCTGGAACTCTCGGCGGCGCTCAGCCGCGAGGAGCGCATCCGGGTCGCGGACCGGGTCCCCACCAAGCTGGTGGTCGCCGACCGTTCCCTGGCCATGGTCCCGCTGACGGGGCGGGGCGCGGAGCCCGCGGCGATCGTCGTCCACGCGAGCGGGCTCCTCGAATCGCTGATGGGCCTCTTCGAGTCGGTGTGGCGGGAGGCCCTGCCGCTGCGGCTCGGGGCGGGCGCCCAGATCACCGAGGACGAGGCGCCCGGCCCCGACGTGATGGACCTGGAGATCCTGTCGCTGCTCCTCGCCGGGATGACGGACGCGAGCGTGGCCAAGCAGCTGGACCTGGGCCTGCGGACGGTCCAGCGCCGCGTCAAGGGCCTGATGGAACTGACCGGCGTGACGACCCGCCTCCAGCTGGGCTGGCACGCGTACGAGAAGGGCTGGGTGGCTCGCGGCTAGGGGGTGTCCCGGGTCAGGGCCGGGGAGTCCTTACGGGGTGTGCCGGGCGTCGCGGAACCCGCGCAGCCGGGGGTGGCGTACGGCGGGCAGCCGCACCAGGGTGCCCTCGAAGGCGGCACGGTCGGCCGTCAGCAGGCGCCAAGGCCGCCTCGGCAGGGGGTAGTCGTCGCGCAGGACTCCCGCCGGGAGCACCCCGGTCGCGGGCAGCGGCGAGGTCTCGCCCGGGTGGACGAGGTACGCCCAGACCCCGCTGTCCAGCGGGACCACGGCCCCTTCGTCGCCCGGCGGGCGCCAGGGGTCGCCCGTGAGGGGGTGGCGGGGGACGAGGAGGACGTCGGGGCGGGGCCGGGGTGTACGGATCCCTGGACCGGCCAGTTCCACGGACCAGGTCGCGAGCCCGGATTCGGGACCTAGCCCGGCTTCGGGACCGTCCGCGGTCCCGGACCCCGGCCCCGCGGGCAGGCATCGGTCGACCGCGTGGCCGAGCAGCTCGGCGACCGGGCCGGAGGGGAGAGTCACCGGGCGGTTCCCGGTGACGGCCACGAGGTGGGCCAGCGCGACCCCGAGCGCCGCCTCCCACCGGCGGCTCCATGACCCGTCGGGCTCGACGGGCGCGACGCGGTGCTCGGCGCGCTCCAGGTCGTCCCAGTCGGGAGGCGGACCGGCCGGGAGCCCCGAGGGGCGGCGTTCGACCGCGTCGGGCTCCAGCCACACCGTCTGCCACATGCCGCAGTCGTCCCTGCGGGTCGCCACGGCCCGCCCGCAGCCCTCGCACGCCAGGTTGGGGCCGTCCCGGCCGTCCACGCCCATGCAGTAGCCGGCGCACTTCTCGGGGATCAGGGCCATGGACCGGGAGTCGCCGGGGGCGATGACGATCCTGTTCCGCGCGCCGAACGAGACGGAGTACACCCGCGCGTACACGCCCTGACGGGCGGCCTCGTCCTCACCGGTCTCCTCCCACGACCGCCAGGGCGGTCCGCTGGGCCGGGGTTCGACGGCGTATGTCGCGGGCTCCATCAGCGGAGGGTGGAGTTCCTCCCACGCCCCGTAGTGGGTGTGGACGGGGAGGGCGACCCGGGACACCGGCGCCGTCAGCTCCGTGCCGCACCCGGCACACGTGAACACGTACAAACAAGCTCCCCCTCGCCCCGATTCCTCGGGATTGTGCCTCGCCCGCCGCCGCGGATCCACCGGATTTCCCGCACGGGCCCGGGGCGCGCTCGGGACCCCGTACGGGTCGCGCGACCTGCGGGGACGCGATTTCTGGGGGACGCTGGGCAGCGTGGGTGTGTGGCAGCTCCTGATGGTCGCGACGGTGATGCTGCTCGGTCTGTTCGGGGTGCTGACCCCCGGCGTGCCGGGAACGTGGCTGGTGTGGGCCGCCATGCTCTGGTGGTCGCTGCACGAGCGGTCGGACCTCGCCTGGATCCTGCTGGCCTCCTCGACCGGTCTGCTGCTCCTCACGCAGGTGGTCGTCTGGCAGCTCCCGCCACGCCGGTTCCGGGGTGTCGGCATCACCCGGCGGATGATCGTGTACGCGGGCCTCGGCGCGCTCCTGGGCTTCGTCCTGGTCCCCGTCCTCGGTGCGATCCCCGGCTTCGTGGGTGGGGTCTACCTCTCGGAACGGCTCCGCCTCGGCGGCCACGGCCAGGCCAGGGCGGCGACCCGGACGGTCATGCGGGCGGCCGGTACGAGCGTCCTCGTCGAGCTCTTCTCGTGTCTGCTGATCGTGGGGGCGTGGGCGGGTGCGGTGCTCTGGGGCTGACCCGTCGAGCGGGTCCCGGGGCGATCCTGGATCCATGAGGGATTTCGAGGGATTCAACGAGGCGGAGCGCGCCTATCTCACGGAAGGCCGGAAGCTCGCCCGCATGGCCACGGTCGACCCGTCCGGCCAGCCGCAGGTCAACCCGGTGGGCTTCTTCCCGCAGGAAGACGGCACCGTCCTGGTGGGCGGTCTGGCCATGGGCCGTACGAAGAAGTGGCGCAATCTGCGGCAGAACCCGAAGGTGGCCCTGGTCGTCGACGATCTCGCGAGCGTCCGCCCCTGGCGGGTGCGGGGCGTGGAGATCCGCGGCGAGGCGGAGCTCCGCGTGGGCCCGCACGCACTGGGCCCGCACTTCAGCGAGGAGGTCATCCGGATCCATCCGCGCCGGATCCACAGCTGGGGCCTTGAAGAGGCACCCTAAACGGAGGCGGCCTGGACGGAGGCGGCCTGAACGGAGGCGCTCGGAACAGGGGTCCGGAGGTAGCGCGCCGCGTAGGAGCGCCAGGGGCGCCACTCCTCCGCCTCCGGGGCACCCCCGGGGAGGACGTCGGGGTCGCCGAGGGCCCGCATCCGGATGAGGGCGGCTGCTTCGGGGCTCACGCCCTGGAGGGCGAGCAGCGCACGCTCGGCCTCGTCGCGGTCGGCGCCCGGGTCGAGGCGTACGGCTCCGTCGGCGAGCGCCCGGGCCAGCGGCCCCGCGACGGGGTGACCGGTCAGGTCGGCCGGGGCCGGGAAGAGGTGGGTGAGGCCGCCGCAGGCGGTGGCCAGGGGCGTACCGTGCGCTCCGACGAGCCGGTCCGACTCCGCGGGCCCGAGGAGCGTCCGCAGGGCGAACTCCTCCGGCTCGGCCGTCCCCGGGGACCGCACGCCGGGCCGGGCCGTCACCTCGGCGGCGAGCCCGGGGTCGGCGCCGAGCCGCTCGGCGACCGCGTACGGGTCGGCGTCGAGGTCGAAGAGGCGGCGCAGCCGGTGCACGGCGGTGGTCAGGTCGCGCAGCTCCGTGAGGTGGATGCGGGCGTCGAGCCAGCGGCCCGCGGACCGCTCGTCGACGGAGACGATCCCGGTGCCGTACGGGAGGCGGAGCGTGCGCCGGTAGGTGCGGCTGCCGGGGGCGCCGGCGACCTCCTCGACGCGGGGCACGGCCTCGGCCGCGAGCAGGTCGAAGACCTCCCCGGCGGCGTACGGCCCCCGGTGGGCGAGCCGCAGCGGGACCCCGGCGGCGAGCGCGGTACGGCCTCCGGCGCCGCTGCCCGCCTCCTCGCGCAGGGCGGTGGGGGTGCGGGCGTAGACGGCGCGGACGGTCTCGTTGAACTGGCGGACGCTGGCGAAGCCGGCCGCGAAGGCGATCTCGGTGACGGGCAGGCCCGTCGTCTGGAGCAGCAGCCGCGCGGTGTGCGCCCGCTGGGCGCGGGCGAGGGCCACGGGTCCGGCGCCGAGCTCGGCGGTGAGCTGGCGCTGCACCTGTCGGGTGCTGTAGCCGAGGCGGCCGGCGAGGCCGGGCACGCCTTCGCGGTCGACGACCCCGTCGCCGATCATGCGCATGGCACGGCCGACGACATCGGCCCGTACGTCCCACGCGGCGGAGCCGGGCACGGCGTCCGGCCGGCAGCGGCGGCAGGCGCGGAAGCCGTGGCCCTGGGCGGCGGCGGCCGTGGGGAAGAAGGCGACGTTCTGCCGCTTGGGGGTGACGGCGGGGCAGCTGGGCCGGCAGTAGATGCCGGTGGTGCGGACGGCGAAGAAGAACTCTCCGTCGAACCGTGCGTCCCTGCTGCTGACCGCCTCGTAGCGGGTGTCGTCGTCCTTCACGTCTCCCAGTGTGCGGCGGCCGACGACACCCGGCTCGCGGTTTTCGGACACAGCGCTCCCCGGGGGCCGTACGACCGTCGCCGTGCCCGTCCGGACTACCGCAGCCGGCCGCTGCGCTTGAACTCCCCGGCGGCGCGGCCCGCGTCCCCCTTGCGCTTCCAGTCCTTGCGGATCTCGTTGCGCAGGCGGGCGTCGGTCTTGGCCACGAGCCGCTGGTTCTCGCGCAGGAGCTTGCGGAAGCTCTCCAGGCGTCGCACGGGCAGGGTGCCGTCGTCGATCGCCGCGAGCACCGCGCAGCCGGGCTCCGCCTCGTGGGCGCAGTCGGGGAAGCGGCACTCCGCCGACAGCTCCTCGATCTCGGAGAACACCTGGCCGACGCCGGCCTCGGCGTCCCAGAGCCCGACGCCGCGCAGTCCGGGGGTGTCGATGAGGACGCCCCCGCCCGGCAGCACGAAGAGATTGCGGGTGGTCGTGGTGTGGCGGCCCTTGCCGTCGACGTCGCGGGCGGCCTGGACGGTCATGACGTCCTGGCCGACGAGTGCGTTGGCGAGGGTGGACTTCCCGGCGCCGGAGACGCCGAGGAGTACGGTCGTGCCGCCCGCGACCACCGCGGAGAGCACGTCGAGTCCCTCGCCGGTGGCCGAGCTGAGGGGCACGACCTGGACACCGGGGGCGACGGTCTCGACGTCCTCGACGAGGTAGGAAAGACCGACCGGGTCGGGCACGAGGTCCGCCTTGCTGAGGACGATGATCGGCTGCGCGCCGGACTCCCAGGAGTCCGCCGACGTACGCAGCAGTGCCTCACCGCTCGAACTGGACATGGCGAGCGCGAGGAACCGTTCGATCCGCCCGAGGTCGAGTTCGACCGCGAGCGACACACAGATGACGATGTGGTCGATGTTAGTGGCCAGCACCTGGCCCTCGGACCGCTTGGACGACGTCGACCGCACGAACGCGGTCCGCCGAGGCAGGATCGTCCGCGCATACCGCGGATCACAACCCTCCGGGTCGACGGCGACCCAGTCCCCTGTACACACGACCTTCATCGGGTCATGGGGAACGACGAACGCGGTGTCGGCACGAACGACGCCGTCAGGGGTGGCCACATCACACTGACCGCGATCGACCCGGACGACCCGGCCGGGGACCAGGCCCTGGGCGGTGTACGGGGCGAACTCGGCCTCCCAGCCCTCGTCCCAGCCGTAGACGGCGAGCGGGTGCTGGACAGCGGAAGAGGAAAACGGGTGAAGCGAAGCGTTGAACAAGGGGGACCCTTCAAAGGGTGGCCCCGGCGGCGCGCTCCGAGCACGCGGAAGTCGAGTGGGTGTCAGCCGGAGACCACAGGGGTGGGAACGATGAACTCCTGAATGCGGGCAGAGCCCGTCACCGTGACAGTCATCAATGTCCTCACCTCCTGCTTCTTCTCAACGAACCAACACCGCGCCCTGTTTGGGAGCGGATGAGCAGAACCATAACCCCGTCCCAGGGCGCGGCACCACCGATTAAATCCGAGACCTCACCCGCCCGACATCGGCGGCCGCGGACGCTCCGTCGTTACGCCCCGAGGGAAACCTCGTGGCGCCGTGATCCAATGAGCTTTTTCCAACCTCACGTTGATGCGTGGTAAAGGACGAGGACGGCCTTCACGACGTCGGTGACTCGATTGGTGCTGCAGCGGAGCTTCCGCAGGAGACGCCACCCCTTGAGGGTGGCCATGGCCTGCTCGCCGAGACAGCGGATCCTGGCGTGGGTGGTGTTGTGGCGGCGCTTCCACCGCTTGAGCCGGCGGCCTCGGAACGGTACCCGGACGGGTCCGCCGGCACCTTGATACGCCTTGTCCGCGCAGCACTTGAGTCCTGCTTCGGTGAGGGCTTCGACGATCCCGTGGTGTCGCGCGGCGGTCAGGTCACGAGTCGAGCCGGGCAGAGCCGGCGAGGCCCAGAGCCGCCGTCCGCACGGGTCGGTGAGGACCTGGACGTTCATGCCGTGGCGCTTGTGTTTCCCGGAGCAGTACGGGGTGTCGGCGGCGATCCGGTCGATCGGCAGCAGGGTGCCGTCGAGGATGACGAACCCCTTCACCCGGATCGCCTTCATCGCCTCGGCCAGAGACGGGGCGAGGGACCCGCGAAGCAGGTGACACCCCCCGCTTACTGGGGCGATGAGCATCCTCACTGCTCTGCAGGTGGCCGGATGCTCGGGGGCGGCGGAGAACCGAACTCCGGCGGCCGGCCGCTCCTCAGGGCAGGTGTCGCACTGGGTGGACACGGCCACCGTGGAGTCGGTGGCCAAGACGCTACACGTACGGACGCCCGCCACGGCGACGGAGGCGAAGGCGGCGCACTTGGCGGGGTTCCAGGACGACGGTCTGATCATGGCTTTCGTCCTCCCTACGACCGAGGTAGACGGCTTCGTCGCTCAGCTGAAGCCGGAGGAACCGCTCAGCCTGCGGGAACAGCCACTCGCCCGCAACACGAACCCGTCGACGCCGTTCTCGCACCTGGGGCTGCCGGAACCCGACCTGTCGGCGAAGGTCCGTGAAGGTCAGGTGTGCGCACCGTGCGAGGAAGATCTCGACTGGCTGAAGATCGCGGTGACGCAGGTCGACGCGCACACCAGCCGGGTCTACCTCAGCGGCGCCGACTGACGACCGCCCCCTAGTCTTCTGAGTCAGGAATTCTGTTCAGATGTATAGGCTTTGTCTGTGGCACGTACTGGGCGGCCGAAGGCCAAGTTGAAGTCTCCCCACCTCTCATCGAGTTGAGTGCACGATCCCGCCCATGTGAGTACGCGTACTCACGCACGGGAAGGCGGCTCGGTCAGAAGCTGTGTCCATGAGACGAACTCCTTCCTCGACCAGCACGTTCCCACGCTCCGCACGTCGGACACGGCTCGCCCTGGCCGTGACGACCCTCGCCGTGCTGGCGCTCGGTGCGTGCGGTACCGCGAAGACGGACGCTGGCGGGGAGCAGGCCGTGCGCGCGGAGGCCGTGGGGAGCCGCCAGAGCGCGGAAGGCCCGCAGACCGGGGAGAGCCGGCAGTCCGCTCCGACCCTCGCGGAGCTGCGGGAGTACATCGAGCGGACGTGCCCCGCTCCGGGCACCCCGCCCGTCGCCCCGCCGGTCCCCGGCCCCCCGGCGGGCGGCCCGTCGAGCATGCCGACGGCACTGCCGCCCGGCGAGCGGCCTCCGGTCGAACCGGTCATGCCCACGGCGGGGCCGGAGGTGGAGCTGGACGGACGTGACTGGTGCGCGGGCGTCCACCACGAGCAGCGCGTCGCCGAGGCCCTCCTGGACCTGGCCGACCCCACCCCCGCGAAGGTCAGGACGATTCTCGGTGGCCTCGACTACGCCGACGACCGCGTCCACGGCCTGAAGCAGTCCGGTGCGACCACCCTGTTCTTCGTCGACCTGCGTGAGAAGGGTGGGAAGCTCTGCCTGGAGGGCACGGCGGCCGGCGCGGAGACCGTCGTCGACAAGTGCGTGGCCCCCGCGACCGGCCCGTTCGCCCCTGGGGACCGGGAGCTGTGACGCCTGCCCGCCCCTGCGGACGACAGGGGTCGGCAGACCCGTGGGCGGGGATCCGTGGGCGGGGATCCGTAGGATGCGTTCATGGCACGGTTCGACGAGGTCGGGGCGGACTTCTGGGGCGAGGGCCGGTACGGGGTCCAGCCCCCACTGACGGACACCGCCGTCCAGGACGCGGAGCGTCGGCTCGGCGTCCGTCTGCCGGCGTCGCTGCTGGAGGTCCTGCAGGTCCGGAACGGCGGCGCGGTGGCGGAGTCGTGGAACGCGTTCCCGACCGACGTACCGACGTCGTGGAGCGAGGACCACGTCCCGTTCGACGACCTGATGGGCATCGGCCGCCACGAGGACCAGTTGTCCCTGCTGGACACCCCCTACCTCGTCGAGGAGTGGGGTCTTCCCTCCCCTCTGGTCCTGCTGTCCCGTGACGGCCACTGCTGGATCGCCCTCGACTACCGGGCGTGCGGGAGGGACGGGGAACCGTCCGTGACGTGGTTCGATGTGGAGGAGGGCATGGAACTTCCCCTGGCCCCGGACTTCCGGACGTTCGTCGAGCGCCTGGCCCCGGCCACGTCGTTCGATACCGGTGCCGATTCCGACGCAGGAGAAGGGAACGGGGACCGGCCGACGTCCTGATCCGGTCCCGTGCCGCTTCCCGGGTGTGCCGCTCAGTCGCCGAGGGCGAGTCGGACGCCGAAGGCGGCGATGACGGTTCCCGTGATCCGGTCGAGCAGGCGGCGGGCGCGGGGCTTTCGCAGTCGGCCGTGCAGCGCGCGGGCGAAAGCGATCTCGATGCCGTCGGTCACGCGCCGGCGGACGAGGCCCTCGCTCTTCATGTCCCGTCAGAGCTTGCCTTCGAGCAGTACGGTGCGGTGGCCACCGAGGCGGCGCGAGAAGTCCGCGACGAACTCGGGGCGCAGCGTAGGCCAGTTCCAGAACGTGAATCCAAGATGGCCGAACGCGAAGTAGTCGTCCGCCCAGCGCCACGTGTGCACGGGAGCCGTCCGGCCGCAGGACGGGCACGCGACGGGCTCGTCCTCCCCCTCGGCCCAGGAGCCCACCGCGTCCGCGAACAGTGCCCACTTCTCGTCGAGGGGCGACCAGCGCTCGTCGACGAGGGGTACCTCCGCTGCGCAGTGCGGGCAGGTGACGGCCGAGGGTTCACCCTGCCCGGCATCGAAGACCGTACGCTCCACGGTGACGTGCAGGCCGTTGCTCCACATATGGACCAGCTCGGGATCCGGGTCCTCGACGGCTTCGCCGTACCGCGGCCCCGGTGCGTGCCCGGCGTCGGCGCCGAGGACGCAGTCGGTGCGTTCCGCCGAGACGAAGCCGTCTGCGATCAGCCAGTCGAGTACGTTCGCCGCGAGCCCCTGCACCTCCTCCGGCGTGGCCTCGGTGTCGACGATCGTCTGGAACCAGTCGCCCATGGTCTCCCCTCCCGTGCTCGTACCTGCGTACCGTACGTCTCGCCACGGACCGTCGCAGCGGCCCCACCGCCGTCGCGTTCGTGTCGAAGCCGTCGTCCGGGGCAGGGCGCGGACCCGGCCGGTGCGGTGCCGGGCCCGCGAGCCCGGCACGGTCGGCCGGACCCAAGCGTGTCACAGAAGGCTGCGGGGTGGACATTTCCCTTGCATGCGTGGGGTGTTGAGGGCCGAGCCGTTGTGGGTGAAGACGTTCACGGGTCTGCGAATGCGGCAGTTCGAGCGGCTGCTGAAGGTGGTCCGGGAACGGGGCGGGAACGGGCCTGGTGGCGGCCGTCCGTGGTGCCTGCCGCTGGCCGACCGGGTGCTGCTGGTGGCTGTCTACTACCGGACGAACCTCACGATGCGGCAGCTCGCTCCGCTGTTCGGCGCCTCGTCGGCGACGGCCTGCCGGGTGATCCAGCGGCTGCGGCCGCTGCTGGTCATCGAGCCGGCCACCCGTCCCACCGATGCGGTGGAACGGCTGTGGATCGTGGACGGCACTCTCATCCCTGTCCGCGACCGGAAGACCGGGGCGTCCTCACGCAACTACCGGTTCTCGGCGAACGTGCAGGTCATCATCGACGCCGACACGAAACTCGTCATCGCGGCGGCCCGGCCGGTGCCCGGCACCACCGCGGATGCGAAAGTGTGGCGGGATTCCGGCCTGGCCACCGTCTACAAGGGGGTCACCGTGCTGGGCGACGGCGCCTACATCAGCACCGGGCTCGTCGTCCCGCACCGCAAACGCCCCGGCCGAGCCCTCCTGCCGGGAGAGGAGGAGGACAACGCCGAGCACCGAAAGGTCCGGGCCCGTGTCGAGCACGCCTTCGCCCGCATGAAGCACTACAAGATCCTCCGCGACTGCCGCCAGCGCGGCAACGGCCTCCATCACGCGGTCCAGGCCGTCGCCCACATGCACAACCTCGCCCTCACCACATGACCAGACCGGCACCAAACCAGGTCCTGACCTGCCTGAACGCGACCTTCTGCAACACGCTTCAGGTCACGCGGGTGCGAGGCCGTTGGGGACCTGCATGGACACACGGGCACGGTCTGCGCACTCGCGTCCCTGGGGAGGGAGTGTCAGTTTCACTTCCGGACAGTCCTCGCGCCGGCAACCCGACTGAACACCCTGGCCAACCCGCGTGACCGACGCGGACGGCGTCACTCGCCGGTCGATGTCCCGCTCTGGCCGGAGGTGACCATGCGTCGCCACGACCGCCAGAAAGGGCACGGCCGACGCGAGACCGCACGGTGCGCGCTCACCGTCACCGCCCTCAACCTCGACTCCCGGCCCGCACAAGGTGAGGTCCACACGAGCCTGGGCTGCGCTCTGAGGAGATCACTCTCCGATGCATGTTCGCGCCGGACTCCCGGGCGAGTGCGAGGAAGCGTTCGATCCGGCCGAGGTCCAGCTCGACGGCGAGCGAGACGGCGATGACCGCGTGTCGACGTCGGCCGCGAGGATCACGCCGTGTCGGCGCGCACGATCCCCTCGGGGGTGGCGATGTCGCACTGTCCTCGGTCGACCCGGACGACCCGGCCGGGGAGCGGTCCCTGAGCCTCGTACGGGGCGAAGGCCTCGGCCCAGCCGGCGTCCCAGCCGTGGACGTCGAGCAGCGAGGAGGAAGCGGCGAGGGAGGAAGACGAAGAAGAAGACGGAACCGAAGAACGGAGAGACAAGGGGGACCCCGCACAGGGGCGGCCCCGGCGCTGAAAGACGGAGAGTGAGGTCAGCCGGTGGCCGCGGAGGTGGTGTGGACGAGCATCCGCGTGTGGGCGAGGCCCTTCGTGATGACAGCCATCGGTCACACCTCCTGTGTCTTGTCGCGCTCTCGTACAAGCGATCTCGTACAAGCGATCTCGTACAAGCGATCTTGTACAAGAAGCACCTTCACGGGGGCCTCCGCGGACCCGTCACGGGTCTTTCGCGGCGGATTTCCCCGGGCTCCCGGGAGGTCGGCGCGCGCGTCCGTTTCGTTCAAGACGGAGCCGCCCCGCAGGTCCTAGCGTGCGGGGCATGGACACAGCACCTCGCATCACGCCCCGCCTCGACCTCGTCGGCGTCGTCGTCTCGGACATGGCCGCCTCGCTCGCCTTCTACCGCCGTCTCGGCCTGGACGTCCCGGCCGGGGCGGAGACCGCCCCGCACGTGGAGGCCGCGCTGCCCGGCGGGCTGCGCATCGCCTGGGACACGGAGGAGACGGTGCGCTCCTTCGATCCCTCCTGGCGGCGCCCCGAGGGCGGGAACCGGATCGAGCTCGCCTTCCGGTGCGCCACGCCCGAGGACGTGGACGCGCTGTACGAGGAGCTCGTGGGCGCGGGCCACGGCGGGCATCTGAAGCCCTGGGACGCGGTCTGGGGACAGCGTTACGCGGTGGTCCTGGACCCGGACGGCAACGGGGTGTCCCTCTTCGCGGACGCGCCGGCGGACGCCTCGTGACAGCTCAGGCCGACGCTCCGGCGGACGCCTCGTAGTCGCTCAGTGTCGTGCCGGCCAGGGCCCTCGTCTCGCGCGCGAGGTGGGCCTGGTCGGCGCAGCCCGCGCGGAGGGCGGCCTCGGCGTACGGCAGGCCGGCCCTGACCAGGGCCAGGGCGCGCTGGAGGCGGAGGATCCGGGCGAGTGTCTTGGGGCCGTAGCCGAAGGCCTCCAAGGAGCGCCGGTGCAGCTGCCGGGCGCCGAGTCCGACCGCGTCGGCGGTCTCCGCGACCGGACGGCCCGCGTCCAGGCGGGCGACGACGGACCGGAGCAGCGGGTCGGGGGCGGGGGCGCCGGCCGCCGTGCGCAGGGCCAGGGCCTCCAGGGCCGCGCCCGGGTCGGGGGCCTCCGCGATCCGTTCGCCGAGCCGTCGCGCCTCGGCCTCGCCCCAGAGCGTGCCGAGGGCGACCCGCCGGTCGCGCAGCTCGTGGGCCGGTACGCCGAGGATCGCGGGCGCCTCTCCGGGTGCGAAGCGGATGCCCGCGTACCGCGTGGCGGTCTCCCCGGACACGTACGCGCGCGTGTCGGGCCCGGCGACGAGGAGCCGGCCGTCGGCCCAGATCAGGTCCATGCAGCCGTCGGGGAGGACGGGACGTACCGGACGGGTGTCCCTCGCCGGGACGCTCGTCCACAGGACGGCTCCGTCGAGCAGGGCCGGGCGCTCCTCGTACATCCTCCGAGCCTACGACCCGGCGGCGCGCCGCCTCATTCCTTCTCCCAGCCCGAGTGGATCCGCGACTTCACGTCGTCCGGGGGCAGGAACTTGGACCAGCGCTCGGGGAACTCGGAGGGCATGTCCGGGTCGTCCTCGTCGACGTCCTCCGCCTCCGCGCGGACGCGGGCGACCAGCTCGGCGGCCTGGACGGCGCGGGCGCGTTCGTTGGCCTCGCGGGCCGCGGCGGTGGCGACCGAGGGCCAGACCCGGTCGATCGCGGCGTTCACCGCGGCGCCGACGAGGACCGCGAAGGCGGAGATGCCGATCCAGAGGAGGACGGCGATGGGCGCGGCGAGGGAGCCGTAGATGGTCGGTCCCTCGACCTGGCTGGTGAGGTAGATCCGCAGCAGGAAGCTGCCGAGGACCCACATGCCGAGCGCGACGAGGGCGCCGGGGATGTCCTCGATCCACGGCGATCTGACGGGTACGGACACGTGGTAGAGCGTCGTGAGGAAGGCGACGGAGAGCAGGATGACGGCCGGCCAGTACAGGACGGCGACGACTTCTGTACCCCAGGGCACCAGTTCGACGACGCGGTCGGGACCGACGACCGCGAGGGGCAGGACGACGGCTCCGATGATCAGGGCCACGATGTAGAGCAGGAAGGCCAGGAGCCGGGTCTTGACGATGCCGCGGTGGCCGTCGAGTCCGTACATGACGGTGATGGTGTCGATGAAGACGTTCACCGCGCGTGAGCCGGACCAGAGGGCGATGGCGAAGCCGAGGGAGACGAGTTCGGGCCGTTTTCCCTGGGTGACGTCGTCGAGGAGGGGCTTGGCGATGTCGCGGACGCCCCGGTCGGAGAGGACCGTTCCGGCGGCGCGGAGGATGTTCTCCTCGATGCTCGCGACGGTGTCGGTGTTGGTCCAGTCGTCGGCGTAGCCGAGGAGGGCGATCAGGCCGAGGAGCAGGGGCGGCAGCGACAGCAGCGTGAAGAACGCGGCCTCGGCGGCGAGGCCGAGGATGCGGTACTCGATGCACGAGTTGACGGTGTCCTTGAGGAGGAGCCAGACCATCTTCCGCTTGGAGACGTTGCGGTAGAGGACGCGCGCTCGGTGGAGCCTGCTCCAGGGCCGCCGCTCGGGCCGATCGGGTGTTTCGCTTGCTGCCTGCACCTGCTTACCGTATCGGCATGGCAGCGAGCACCCACACCGTGACCAACCAGGCTCCGCCCCTGGTGGGATACGACGTCTTCACGTGCGATCGGACGCTGACGGAGGCGGTCGAGCGGCATCTCGCCCCCGAGCTCCTGGCGGAGGTCCGCGACGAGCTGGGCATGCTGGGCAGGGCGTGGGGATCCGAGCAGGTCAGGGAGTGGGGAGAGCTCGCGAACACGTACCCGCCGCGGCTGCGGACCCACGACCGGTACGGGAACCGGATCGACCGGGTCGACTTCCATCCGTCCTGGCACCGGCTGCTCGGCAAGTCGGTGGCGGCGGGGCTCACGGATGCGTGGGGCCGTCCGGGTGGTCATGTGCGGCGCGCCGCAGGGCTCCTCGTGGTGTCCCAGGCGGAGGCGGGGCACGTCTGTCCGCTGTCCATGACCCACGCGTCGGTGCCCGCGCTGCGCGCCGAACCGGAGCTCGCGGAGGTGTGGGAGCCGGCGGCGACCTCGCACGTGTACGAGCGGGAGCCGGGTCCCGTCGCCGAGAAGCCCGGGGCGCTGCTGGGGATGGCACTGACGGAGAAGCAGGGCGGCAGCGACGTACGCGCGAACACGACGGAGGCGCGTCCGCTGGCGGCCGACGGGGAGTACGTCCTGACCGGGCACAAATGGTTCTGCTCGGCGCCGATGTCGGACGCCTTCCTGGTCCTGGCGCAGGCTCCGGCGGGGCTGACCTGCTTCCTGCTGCCGCGGGTCCTGCCCGACGGCTCGCGCAACGCGTTCGCGATCCAGCGGCTGAAGGACAAGCTGGGCAACCGCTCGAACGCCTCCGCCGAGGTCGAGTTCGACGGGACGACCTGGGCGCGCCGGATCGGCGAGGAGGGGCACGGGGTCCGGACGGTCATCGGCGCGGTGGCGGCGACGCGCCTCGACTGTGTGCTCGGCTCGGCGGCGCTGATGCGGCAGGCGGTGGCGCAGGCCGTGCACCACTGCGCGTACCGCGAGGCCTTCGGCGGGGTGCTGATCGAGAAGCCGCTGATGCGGAACGTCCTCGCCGATCTGGCGCTGGAGTCGGAGGCGGCGACGGTGCTGGGGATGCGTCTGGCGGCGGCGTACGACGCGGTGGACGCGGACGGCCCGGGCGCCGAACGGGAGCGGGCCTTCCTCCGTATCACCGTGCCGGTGGCGAAGTACTGGGTGACGAAGCGGTGCACGCCGGTGGTGGCGGAAGCCCTGGAGTGCCTGGGCGGCAACGGGTACGTGGAGGAGTCGGGGCTGCCGCGGCTGTTGCGCGAGTCGCCGCTCAACTCGGTCTGGGAGGGCTCGGGGAACGTGCAGGCGCTCGACGTGCTGCGGGCACTGCGGACCGCGCCCGGCGCGTTCGACGCGTTCCTGCGGGAGGTGGGGGCGGCGCGGGGCGCGGACCATCGCCTCGACCGGGCGATCCGGGACCTGCTGGGCGAACTGGCCGATCTGGAGGGGGTCGAGGCGCGGGCGCGTCGGCTCGTGGAGCGGATGGCACTGGTGCTCCAGGGGGCGCTGCTCGTGCGGTGGGCGCCCCCAGAGGTGGCCGACGCGTACTGCGCTTCGCGGCTCGGCGGCGACGGGGGGTCGACGTTCGGGACGCTGCCGCACACGCTGGACCTGCGGGCGGTGGTGGAGCGGGCGCGGGTGGCGGTCTGACACGTCGTACGGCCGGCCCGGGCGGCAGCGTCTCCCGCGG
Organism: Streptomyces venezuelae; assembly: GCF_008642375.1. Taxonomy (NCBI): domain Bacteria; kingdom Bacillati; phylum Actinomycetota; class Actinomycetes; order Kitasatosporales; family Streptomycetaceae; genus Streptomyces; species Streptomyces venezuelae. Next base: position 1,970,299 of record NZ_CP029194.1, read on the forward strand.
GCCTGAGGAGTTGAGCCGCGCGTACCAGGGGTGGACCCCGGAGGGTCGGCACGCGCGGAGAGCGGAGAGCGGGGGTGGTGCTGCGCCGACACGGCACCACCCACCGCTCGTTCCACCCTCGGGCACGCGGCCGGTGGGTCGCCAGAGTTGCAAAGGGTTGCAGGATTACCCGAACCGGGCCGCGCCGGGCGGCCCCGAACGGCACCATGGGCAGCGACACTCCGGACATCTGCCCTATGCAGAACCGATACAGCACCACGGGTGGCTGGGAGAGACCGATGAAGAACACTCAGCTCGACATGAAGCGGCTGGCCGCCATGGACGCCGCTCAGGCCGCCCGCCTGCTGCACCGGGTCCGCGACGAGACCCTCGCGGGCCGTACGCCGCCGATCGCGCCCCGCGCGGTGATCGACGCGTCGTGGCAGCGGATGGCCCGGCTGGGACTCGACCCGGACCAGGGCACGAGCAGCGTGCTGCTCCAGCGGGACGAGCTGGAGCAGCGGCGCAGGAGCACGCTCCTGGCCGAGGTGATGCAGACGCTCAGCGGCGGCCTCGCCGGCATCGCCGACACCTCTCTCCAGATCATGGTGGTCACCGACGAGCACGGCCGGGTCCTGTGGCGCCAGGGGAACCTCGCGGTGCTGCGCCAGGCGAACGGCATCTGTCTGGAGGAGGGCGCGGCCTGGACGGAACACGCGACCGGGACGAACGCGGTCGGCACGGCCCTCGCCATGGGCCGGGCCGTGCAGGTGCACTCCGCCGAACACTACGTGCACACGCTGCACAACTGGACCTGTGCCGCCGCGCCCGTGCACGATCCGCGCGACCAGCGGCTCCTGGGGATCCTGGACGTGAGCGGTCCCGCGTCCAGCTTCCATCCGGCGATGCTGGCGCTGGTCGCCTCGGTCGCCCAGCTCGCCGAGGCCGAGATGCGGGAGCGGCACCGGGGGTCGGTCGAGCGGCTGAGGGCGGTGGCCGCGCCGATCCTGTGCCGGGTGGGCGGGCGGGCCGTGGCGGTCGACATCCACGGCTGGACGGCGGCGGTGACGGGTCTCGCGCCGGTGGACCGGATCCCGCTGCCCAAGTCGTTCCGCGCGGGGCGGGTCTGGCTGCCCTCGCTGGGCCTGTGCGCGGTGGAGCCGCTGCCCGGCGGCTGGCTGCTGCGGGTGGAGGAGGAGCCCCGGCCGGTGGAGTCCGGCGCACCGGCGGCGAGCCGCGTGGTCCTCGACCTGAGCCGGCCGCGCCGCTGGACGGTGGACGTCTCGGGGGAGGCGGGCAGCTGGCAGCAGGAGCTCAGCCCCCGGCACGCGGAGCTCCTCTACGTCCTGGCGCTGCACCGCGACGGCCGGACGGCCGCGGAGCTGGCGGACGACGTCTTCGGCGACCGTACGAGGACGGTGACCGTGCGTGCGGAGATGTCGCGGGTGCGCCGGAACCTGGCGGGCGTCCTGGCCCACCGCCCGTACCGCTTCCGCGAAGAGGTGGCGGTGGAGCTCCGCCGCCCGGAGCGTCCGGCAGACCTCCTCCCCCACTCGACGGCCCCGGCGGTCAGAGCGGCCAGGACGGCCACGGAGGCGTAGCGCGGCCGGGCCCCCGCGGACCTCCGTCCCACTCCTTGGACACCCCGCCCACCCCGCTCACTCCGCCCACTCCGCTCACTTCTCCCACCTCTCCCACCGGGACCACCGGGACCACCGGGCCCCCGGCCGCGGCGGCCGACCCCGGTCGCCTCCCCGGCGGGGCTCGTGATGCGATGGGCCCATGCACATCACGCTCACCACCTGGTCCCTCGAACAGACCTCCCCGGCCGATCTCCGGCCCGCCCGGTTCCCGGAGGGCGACGACATCACGATCGCCCGGGCCGAGGTGCCCTCGGCGGAGTTCAGCCGCTTCCTCTATACGGCGGTCGGTGGCGACATCCGCTGGAACGACCGGCTCTCGCTCACGTACAAGCAGTGGCAGGAGATCGTCGAGAAGCCGGGCGCCGAGATCTGGGTGGCGTACGACCGGGGGACACCGGCCGGATACGTGGAGCTCGACCCGCAGCCCGACGGCGTCGTGGAGATCGTCTACTTCGGCCTGATCCCCGCCTTCCGGGGGCGCGCGATCGGCGGCCACCTCCTCTCCGAGGGCGTGCGGCGCGCCTGGGACCTGGCCGAGCGCTGGCCGGACCGGGAGGCCACGAAGCGTGTCTGGCTGCACACCTGCTCGCTCGACGGTCCGCACGCGATGGCCAACTACGAGCGGCGCGGCTTCCGGCTCTTCGACACGAAGGTGGAGGAGGTCGAGGAGTCGGAGACCCCCGGCCCGTGGCCCGGGGCTCACGCCTGAACCACGCAGCGATTACGTTGAAGGGGCCCCGCCGGGGCCCCTTTTACGTGACCTGGAACACAGCATCTCGCACACCGAGACAGTTCTGTCCAAATAACGGACGATGCTGGACTGCGTCCAAAGTCCCGTGACACGCTTCCGTCATGTCTGGAACTGGAACTGCCTTGGTGAGTCGGCGGCACGTCGACCTCGGCCGCATGTCCAGCGCCATCTGTCCGGCGCGCTGACACCACCAGCACCGCCGCGATCTCTCCTCTGCCCGACCCTGCTGCGCACTGACGCGCCACCCTCTGACCTCAGCGCGAGTGTGCAGGTCAGAGCCGCCCTCTCGCAGTCCCGAAGGACAAAACGCCATGGCCGCCACCCCGGAAAACCCCACACCCGCCGCCGCCCGCCGCAAGGCCGGGCGCCACCGTGGCGAGGGTCAGTGGGCCGTGGGGCACTTCACCCCGCTGAACGGCAATGAGCAGTTCAAGAAGGACGACGACGGTCTCAATGTGCGGACACGCATTGAGACGGTCTACTCGAAGCGCGGTTTCGACTCCATCGACCCCAACGACCTCCGCGGCCGCATGCGCTGGTGGGGCCTCTACACCCAGCGCAAGCAGGGTCTGGACGGCACCAAGACCGGCGTCCTGGAGCCGGAGGAGCTGGACGACGAGTACTTCATGCTCCGCGTCCGCATCGACGGCGGCCGGCTGACCACGCAGCAGCTCCGGGTGATCGGTGAGATCTCCGAGGAGTTCGCCCGCGGCACGGCCGACATCACCGACCGGCAGAACGTCCAGTACCACTGGATCCGCATCGAGGACGTCCCCGAGATCTGGAACCGCCTGGAGGCGGTCGGCCTGTCGACCACCGAGGCCTGCGGTGACACCCCGCGTGTCGTCCTCGGCTCGCCCGTGGCCGGGATCGCCGAGGACGAGATCATCGACGGCACGCCCGCCATCGACGAGATCTACCGCCGGATCGTGGGCAACAAGGACTTCTCCAACCTGCCCCGCAAGTTCAAGTCCGCGGTCTCCGGTTCGCCGCTGCTCGACGTGGCGCACGAGATCAACGACATCGCGTTCGTCGGCGTGCGTCACCCCGAGCACGGCCCCGGCTTCGACGTGTGGGTCGGCGGAGGCCTGTCCACCAACCCGAAGCTCGGCGTCCGGCTCGGCACCTGGGTCTCGCTCGACGAGGTCCCGGACGTGTACGAGGGCGTCATCTCGATCTTCCGCGACTACGGCTACCGCCGGCTGCGCAACCGCGCCCGTCTGAAGTTCCTGGTCGCCGACTGGGGCCCGGAGAAGTTCCGCCAGGTCCTGGAGGACGAGTACCTCAAGCGCAAGCTGCCGGACGGCCCCGCCCCCGAGCAGCCCGCCGGCCAGTGGCGTGACCACGTCGGCGTCCACCGGCAGAAGGACGGCCGGTTCTACGTCGGTTTCGCGCCGCGCGTCGGCCGGGTCGACGGCGCCACGCTGACGAAGATCGCCGAGATCGCCGAGACGCACGGCTCCGGCCGGGTCCGCACCACCGCCGAGCAGAAGATGCTCGTCCTCGACATCGAGGAGGCACAGGTCGAGGGCATCGTCTCCGCCCTGGAGGCGCTGGACCTGCGGGTCACCCCCTCGCCGTTCCGGCGGGGCACGATGGCCTGCACCGGCATCGAGTTCTGCAAGCTCGCGATCGTCGAGACGAAGGGCCGCGGCTCCTCGCTCATCGACGAACTGGAGCGCCGCATCCCGGAGTTCGACGAGCCGCTGACGATCAACATCAACGGCTGCCCGAACGCCTGCGCCCGTATCCAGGTCGCGGACATCGGTCTCAAGGGCCAGCTGGTCCTGGACGACGAGGGCAACCGCGTCGAGGGCTACCAGGTGCACCTGGGCGGCGCCCTCGGCCTGGAGGCCGGCTTCGGCCGCAAGGTCCGCGGCCTCAAGGTCACCGCCGCCGAGCTCCCGGACTACGTGGAGCGGGTCCTCAAGCGCTTCCAGGCGGAGCGCGAGGACGGCGAGCGGTTCGCGACCTGGACGGCCCGCGCCTCGGAGGAATCCCTCTCATGAGCGAGCGAGCCGCACCGTTCCACTGCCCCTACTGCGGGGACGAGGACCTGCGTCCGAACGAGCAGGGTCACGGCGCCTGGGAATGCGCCACGTGCAGCCGTGCCTTCCAGTTGAAGTTCCTGGGGCTGCTCGCCCCGGGCACTTCGGGCAACACCCCTGGAAGGGAAGAGATATGACGGTCACCCAGATCGATCAGGACGCCACCGCGGCCGACCTCAAGGCACTCGCCGAGCAGGCCGGCCGTGACCTGGAGGACGCCTCGCCCCTGGAGATCCTCCGGTGGGCCGTGGACACCTTCGGCGCGCGCTTCTGCGTCACGTCCTCCATGGAGGACGCGGTCGTCGCCCATCTCGCCTCGCGGGTCCGGCCCGGCGTGGACGTCGTCTTCCTCGACACGGGCTACCACTTCGAGGAGACCATCGGCACCCGGGACGCCGTCGACGCCGTCATGGACGTCAGCGTCATCACCCTGACGCCGCGCCAGACGGTGGCCGAGCAGGACGCCGAGTACGGCGCGAAGCTGCACGAGCGCGACCCCGACCTGTGCTGCGCGCTGCGCAAGGTCAAGCCGCTGGAGGAGGGCCTGACCGCCTACAGCGCCTGGGCCACCGGCCTGCGCCGCGACGAGTCCCCGACCCGGGCGAACACCCCGGTCGTCGGCTGGGACGAGAAGCGGCAGAAGGTCAAGGTCTCCCCCATCGCCCGCTGGACGCAGGACGACGTCGACGCGTACGTCATGGAGCACGGGGTCCTCACCAACCCGCTCCTGACGGACGGTTACGCCTCCGTCGGGTGCGCCCCCTGCACCCGTCGTGTCCTGGAGGGCGAGGACGCCCGCGCCGGACGCTGGGCGGGCCGCAACAAGACCGAGTGCGGACTGCACGGCTGATGACCCCCACCCCTCAGACCTCCCCCGAGATCTCCCACACCTCCCAGGAGAACCACGTGACCGGTGTCACCATCTGGCTCACCGGCCTGCCGAGCGCCGGAAAGACCACCATCGCGTACGAGCTGGCCGGCCGCCTCCGCGACGAGGGCCACCGCGTCGAGATCCTCGACGGCGACGAGATCCGCGAGTTCCTCTCCGCGGGCCTCGGCTTCACCCGCGAGGACCGGCACACCAACGTGCAGCGCATCGGCTTCGTCGCCGAGCTGCTCGCCTCGCAGGGCGTGCAGGTCCTGGTGCCGGTCATCGCCCCGTACGCCGACAGCCGCGAGGCGGTCCGCAAGCGCCACGCCGCCGAGGGCACCACCTTCGTCGAGGTGCACGTGGCCACCCCCGTCGAGGTCTGCTCGGTCCGCGACGTCAAGGGCCTCTACGCCAAGCAGGCCGCCGGCGAGATCAGCGGCCTGACCGGCGTCGACGACCCGTACGAGGCCCCCGAGACGCCCGATCTCCGGATCGAGTCCCAGAACCAGACCGTGCAGGAGTCCGCGGCGCAGCTCCACGCGCTGCTCACCGAGAGGGGTCTGCTGTGACCACCGTCGTCAACGTCCACGAGACGACCGACAGCCCGTTCGCGCTGTCGCACCTCGACTCCCTGGAGTCGGAGGCCGTCCACATCTTCCGCGAGGTGGCGGGCGAGTTCGAGCGGCCGGTGATCCTCTTCTCCGGCGGCAAGGACTCCATCGTCATGCTGCACCTGGCGCTGAAGGCCTTCGCCCCGGCGCCGGTCCCCTTCACGCTGCTGCACGTCGACACCGGGCACAACTTCCCCGAGGTCCTCGCCTACCGCGACCGGGTCGTGGCCGAGCACGGGCTGCGGCTGCACGTCGCCTCCGTGCAGGAGTACATCGACGCGGGCAAGCTGCGCGAGCGCCCGGACGGCACCCGCAACCCGCTGCAGACCGTCCCGCTGACCGAGGCGATCCAGCAGCACCGCTTCGACGCGGTCTTCGGCGGCGGCCGCCGCGACGAGGAGAAGGCCCGCGCCAAGGAGCGGGTGTTCTCGCTGCGCGACGAGTTCTCGCAGTGGGACCCGCGCCGGCAGCGCCCCGAGCTGTGGCAGCTCTACAACGGCCGCCACGCGCCCGGCGAGCACGTCCGGGTCTTCCCGCTCTCCAACTGGACCGAGCTGGACGTCTGGCAGTACATCGCCCGCGAGGGCATCGAGCTGCCGGAGATCTACTTCGCGCACGAGCGTGAGGTCTTCGCGCGCAGCGGCATGTGGCTGACCGCCGGCGAGTGGGGCGGCCCCAAGGACACCGAGACGGTCGAGAAGCGGCTCATCCGCTACCGCACCGTCGGCGACATGTCCTGCACCGGTGCCGTCGACTCCGACGCCACCACGCTCGACGCCGTCATCGCCGAGATCGCCGCCTCCCGCCTCACCGAGCGGGGCGCGACCCGCGCCGACGACAAGATGTCCGAGGCCGCGATGGAAGACCGCAAGCGCGAAGGGTACTTCTAGCCATGACGAACACGACCGACCAGTTCGCCGAGTTCGCCGACGTCTCGGCGACCACCCTGCTGCGCTTCGCCACCGCCGGCTCCGTCGACGACGGCAAGTCCACGCTGGTGGGCCGTCTCCTGCACGACTCCAAGTCGGTCCTCACCGACCAGCTGGAGGCCGTCGAGGCCGCGTCGATCAAGCGCGGCCAGGAGGCGCCCGACCTGGCACTCCTGACCGACGGCCTGCGGGCCGAGCGCGAGCAGGGCATCACGATCGACGTGGCCTACCGTTACTTCGCCACCGCCCGCCGCCGCTTCATCCTCGCGGACACCCCCGGCCACGTGCAGTACACCCGGAACATGGTCACCGGCGCCTCCACCGCCGAGCTGGCCGTCGTCCTGGTCGACGCCCGCAACGGCGTGGTCGAGCAGACCCGCCGGCACGCCGCCGTCGCCGCGCTGCTCCGCGTCCCGCACGTGGTCCTGGCCGTGAACAAGATGGACCTGGTCGACTACCAGGAGCCCGTCTTCGCCGCGATCGCCGAGGAGTTCACGACGTACGCCTCCGAGCTCGGCGTCCCGGAGATCACCGCGATCCCGATCTCGGCGCTCGCCGGCGACAACGTCGTGGAGCCGTCCGCGAACATGGACTGGTACGGCGGCCCGACGGTCCTGGAGCACCTGGAGACCGTCCCGGTCAGCCACGACCTGACGGCCTGCCACGCGCGCTTCCCGGTCCAGTACGTGATCCGCCCGCAGACCGCCGAGCACCCCGACTACCGGGGCTACGCCGGTCAGATCGCGGCGGGCGCCTTCCGCGTCGGCGAGCAGATCACGGTCCTGCCGTCGGGCAAGACCTCCACGATCAGCGGGATCGACGCGCTCGGCGAGTCCGTGGACATCGCCTGGGCCCCGCAGTCGGTCACGATCCGGCTCGCCGACGACATCGACATCTCGCGCGGCGACCTGCTCGCCCCGGTCGGTGACGCCCCGGCGACCAGCCAGGACGTCGAGGCGACGGTCTGCCACGTGGCCGACCAGCCCCTCGCCGTGGGCCAGCGGGTGCTGCTCAAGCACACGACCCGCACGGTCAAGGCCATCGTCAAGGAGATCCCCTCGCGGCTGACCCTGGACGATCTCTCCCAGCACCCGAACCCCGGGCAGCTGGTCGCCAACGACATCGGCCGGGTCGTCGTGCGCACCGCCGAGCCGCTCGCGCTCGACGCGTACGCGGACTCGCGCCGTACCGGTTCCTTCCTGCTGATCGACCCGGCGGACGGCACCACGCTCGCGGCGGGCATGGCGGGCGAGTCCTTCGCCACCACCAAGGCCGTCTCGGTCGTCGAGGACGTGGAGGGGTGGGACTTCTGATGTTCCAGGACATCTACGCCACCTTCGCCAAGGAGGGTGGTCGCGTGGGCGGCGGCACCCTCGGCACGGGCCAGGGAGGCGTTGCGCGATGTTGCGCGCCGACCTCCACGCACCGCGCGAGCGGTGCGACGCGGCTCCACCCGATCCACCCCGAACGACATAGACGCAGACTTCGCAGAAGTTGACATCGAGGGGAACACTTCCCGTGCCTGCCACCACCCGTACCACCCTGCGCCGCGGCCTGGCCGCCGCCGCCGTCCTGCCGCTGCTGATCGGCGCACTCGCCTCCTGCGGCTACGGCTCCGAGGCCAAGAACGACGAGAAGAAGGTGGCCGCCGAGGGCAAGAAGCTCTCCGCCGACACCGTACGGCTCGGGTACTTCCCCAACCTGACGCACGCCACCGCGCTGGTGGGTGACCAGGAGGGCATCCTCCAGAAGGAACTGGGCGGCACCCTGCTGAAGCCCACCACCTTCAACGCCGGTCCGTCCGAGATCGAGGCCCTCAACGCGGGCTCGATCGACATCGGCTTCATCGGCCCCTCGCCGTCCATCAACGGCTACGTCAAGACCAAGGGCACCAACCTCCGCATCATCGGCGGCTCGGCCTCCGGTGGCGTGAAGCTCGTCGTGAACCCCGCGAAGATCAAGACCCTGGACGACCTCAAGGGCAAGAAGATCGCCACGCCGCAGCTCGGCAACACGCAGGACGTGGCCTTCCTCAACTGGATCTCCGAGAAGGGCTGGAAGGTCGACGCCAAGAGCGGCAAGGGTGACGTCTCCGTGGTCCGCACGGACAACAAGGTGACCCCGAACGCCTACGGCTCCGGCGCCATCGACGGCGCCTGGGTGCCGGAGCCGACCGCGTCGAAGCTGGTCAGCGACGGCGCGAAGGTCCTGCTCGACGAGTCCGACCTGTGGCCGGACAAGAAGTTCGTCATCACGAACATCATCGTGTCGCAGAAGTTCCTGACGGCGCACCCGGACGTCGTCGAGGCTTTCCTGCGCGGCGCGGTGAAGACCAACGAGTGGATCAACGCCAACCCGGACAAGGCGAAGGCCTCGGCCAACGCCAAGCTCAAGACGATCTCCGGCAAGGCGCTCGGTGACAAGGTGATCGACGCCGCGTGGCCGTCCATCCAGTTCACCGACGATCCGCTGGCGGCCACGCTCCAGGCCCAGGCCGACCACGCGGTGAAGGCAGGCCTCCTGGAGAAGCCCGAGCTGTCCGGCATCTACGACCTGAAGCCGCTCAACAAGGTCCTGAAGGCCGCGGGGCAGCCCGAGGTCTCCGACGCCGGTCTCGGCGCGAAGTAACCAGCCGCAGCTCATACCCAGGAGGTGACGACCATGGCCACGACCGCGACGCTCGCCAAGGCCGAGGACCGCACGGCGGTGACCCATGCCGCCCGTATCGAGCATGTCTCCAAGTCCTTCGGCGGACCCGCCGGCGGACAGCTCGTCCTCGACGACATCTCGCTCGATGTCGCCCCCGGCGAGTTCGTCACCCTCCTGGGTGCCTCGGGCTGCGGCAAGTCCACGCTGCTCAACCTGGTCGCCGGGCTCGACCGGCCGTCCGCGGGGTCCATCGAGACCCCCGGCGGCCGGCCGGCCCTGATGTTCCAGGAGCACGCCCTCTTCCCGTGGCTCACCGCGGGCAAGAACATCGAACTGGCCCTGCGGCTGCGCGGAGTACCCAAGGCCGAGCGGCGCGAGGAGGCCGAGCGGCTGCTCGACCTCGTGCGGCTCGGCGGCTCGTACGGCAAGCGCGTCCACGAGCTGTCCGGCGGCATGCGCCAGCGGGTCGCCCTGGCGCGCGCGCTCGCCCAGGACAGCGATCTGCTCCTGATGGACGAGCCGTTCGCCGCGCTCGACGCCATCACCCGGGACGTGCTGCACGACGAGCTGACCCGGATCTGGCGGGAGACGAAGCTGTCGGTGCTCTTCGTCACCCACAACGTCCGCGAGGCCGTGCGGCTGGCCGAGCGCGTCGTCCTCCTCTCGTCCCGGCCCGGCCGGATCGCCCACGAGTGGACGATCGACATCCCGCAGCCGCGCCGCATCGAGGACTCCGACGTCGCGGAGCTCTCCGTCGAGATCACCGAGCACCTGCGTGGGGAGATCCGCCGTCATGGCCAGCACTGACACCACTCCTAAGACCCCGAGGACGGGGAAGGCCGACGACCTCGCCGGTCTGGAAGCCGGTCTGGACGCCCTGGACAGTGTGCAGATCCGGCGGACCCCGGTCCGTGAGGTCCTCCTCAAGAAGGTGCTCCCGCCGGTCATCGCGGTCGCGCTGATCCTGGTCGTGTGGCAGCTGCTGGTCTGGGGGAAGGTCACCGAGGAGTACAAGCTCCCCGCCCCGTCCGCCGTCTGGGACAGCCTGACCACGATGTGGCTGGAGGGCACGCTCCTCGAAGTCCTGTGGACCAGCGTGTCCCGGGCGCTGCTCGGCTTCCTCATGGCGCTCGCCATCGGCACCCCGCTGGGACTCCTCGTCTCCCGGGTGAAGTTCGTGCGCGCGGCGATCGGCCCGATCCTCTCCGGCCTCCAGTCGCTCCCCTCGGTCGCCTGGGTGGCACCGGCCGTGCTCTGGCTCGGCCTCAACGACAGCATGATGTACGCGGTGATCCTGCTGGGCGCCGTCCCGTCGATCGCCAACGGCCTCGTCGCCGGCGTCGACCAGGTCCCCCCGCTCTACCTGCGGGCCGGCCAGACGCTCGGCGCGACCGGGCTCAGGGGCGCCTGGCACATCGTGATGCCGGCCGCGCTCCCCGGCTACCTGGCCGGTCTCAAGCAGGGCTGGGCCTTCTCGTGGCGCTCGCTGATGGCCGCGGAGATCATCGCGTCCTCCCCCGACCTGGGAGTCGGCCTCGGCCAGCTGCTCGAGCACGGCCGCAACAACATCGACATGGCCGGGATCTTCCTGGCGATCATCCTGATCCTGATCGTCGGTATCGCCATCGACCTGCTGATCTTCAGCCCGCTGGAGCGCACGGTGCTCCGTCGTCGCGGCCTGCTGGCGAAGGGCTGAGCCGCACCGTGAACAGGCCCGCCCTCCTCGTCATCGCCCACGGCAGCCGCGACCCGCGGCACGCGGCGACCGTCCAGGCGCTCGTGCGCCGGGCCGGCGCGCTGCGGCCGGGGCTGCGCGTGGAGACGGCGTTCCTGGACTTCAACCTGCCGTCGGTGGCGGGTGTCCTCGACCGGCTCGCCGCCGACGGGGTACGGGACGTGGTGGCGCTGCCGCTGCTGCTGACCCGGGCCTTCCACGCGAAGGCCGACATCCCCGCCGTCCTTCGGAAGGCTCCGCCGTCCCTGCGGATCCACCAGGCGGAGGTCCTCGGCCCCTCTCCCCTCCTCATCGAAGCGGTGGAACGGCGGCTGTACGAGGCCGGGCTCAGGCCCGGCGACAAGAGCACGACCGGGGTCGTCCTGGCCTCGGCGGGCTCCACCGACCCGGAGGCGATCGCGGTGATCGCAGAAACGGCGCGGGAGCTGCGGCGCACCGGTTGGTGCTCCGTGCGGCCCGCGTTCGCCTCCGCATCTCTCCCCCGCACGGAGGAGGCCGTACGGCTCGTCCGTACCGACCCGGGCGTGCGCCGGGTGGCCGTCGCCCCGTACGTGATCGCCCCGGGCCGTCTCCCGGACCGCATCGCCGCCGGTGCGGCCGAGGCGGACGTCCTCGCGGACGTCCTGGGCCCCTCCCCCGAACTGGCCGCGCTCCTCGTGGAGCGGTACGACGGCGCCCGCGCGGCACGCCGGCCGGTCGCCCACACCGCCTGACCCCCGCGGTCCGTCTCCGGCAGGCGGCCGGCCGTCCCCGGCTCGCCGCCGACCGCCTTCCCGGTTCCGTCGGCTGCCTCGGCCTCGCCGCCGACCGGGCCGCCACCGTGGGTGAGAAGCCGGCCCTCGTCACCCTCGGTTCGGGACGCAGGGTCCGGGGACCTCGGGGAGTTCTCCAGCGAGTGCGCCATGTCCGGCCTTGGGGCACGCGGTTGCGGGTCCCATTGTCATAGCCAGTTGGCAAGATCGAGTTTATGAACAGTACCCCGACCACTCCGCCGCGGCCGTTCGATGTGACCACGGTCTTCCCTCAGCTGGCTCCGCTGGCCCGCACGGCGACCCGGTTGCACCCCCGCCGGGGGACCCCGTCACCGCAGGACAGTTCCATCGGCGGACCACTGCTGTGGCCCGCCGACGAGCCGTGGCCGCACTGCGAGGAACCTCATGTAGTGGACGGGATCAACCGGGCGCTGCCGCCCACGGACGTGAGGCTGAAGCGGCGCATCAGTACCGCCTCCCGCGGACGGAGCCTGACCGATCAGGAACGAGAAACCCTGGAGCGGATCACCCCTCCTCGGAAGTACCCAGTGAAGGTCGCGGTCGCCCCGTATGAGGGTTCCATCGCGATGCTGCCGGTCGCGCAGCTGTACAAGCGGGACGTGCCCGATCTGCCCACACCCGAAGGAGCAGACCTGCTCCGGGTCCTCTGGTGCCCCTTCGACCACCCGATCATGCCTAAGACCGCCCTGTTCTGGCGGTCGACAGCCACGGTCACCGACATCCTCACCACGCCCCCCGAACCGCCCGCGATGCAGTTCGACGACTACCTCCCCGAGCCGTGCCTGCTCCGCCCCGAGCAGGTCACCGAATACCCCGACCACCTGGAGGTGAGCAAGGAACTGCAGGAGCAGCTCGGGAACTGGCGCATGTGGCAGGCCGCCGACGTGGAGATAGACAGTGACTACGAGTCGTGCCCGGAGGAGTTCTATGACAGTGAACTGGCGGGCGCGCCCGGCTGGAAAGTCGGCGGTTGGCCGCGGTGGACCTCCACCGACCCCGGCCCTCGGCTCTGCACTGCGTGCGGCAGTGACATGGATGCCCTACTGACGATCGCCACGTTCGAGAGCGACGACGACAGCAGCTGGCTCCCGCACCAGGAACCGGCGGATGAATCACTCCCGGGCTTCGACCCCTACGAACGTCGCCAGCCCACTGCCGTCCAGATCGGAAGCGGCTACGACCAGCAGCTCTACGTGTGCCCGGCGACGCCCGAGCACCCCCACTCCGAGCTGATGCACTAGCCAGCCACATGGCGTCGGGCCCGCCCGAGACCCCGGTCTATCGCCAAGCGCGGCGCCTGTAGCCCTACGGAACTTCCGCCCCCACTCCGCATCCTCGTACTCGTGGTACTCGTACGCGTCCCGGACTCCCACGCGTGCTCGTACGCCGTCGGCTTGCGCTCGGTGTACTGCTTCACGCAGCTGACGTCCTCGATGCCGAGCTGGTCCCCGAGGTACTCCACCACCGCCCACGGAACGTCCAGCGGGTCGTCCGGGAGGAAGCGGCCGATGTAGCGCACGGTGCACATCTGGAGAGCGAACCCGAGCCGGTTGTGATCACCGCGCCGCTTCGCGACCAGCTTGCGGTCCTCGTCGTCGAGGAAGAAGAACCGCTCCAGCTCCGGCCGGGTCGGCTCCTCGTTGAACTTCCCGTACGACGCCGCCTGCTCGTCGGTCAAGAACTCCACTGGCATGGACCTGACGCTAACGACGCCCGCAGCCGCTCAACGACCGGGAGCCGGACGGCCCGGGCGGGCACGTCGAGCGGCGGCGGGCTCGGCGCCGCCGGCGGCGGCGGAGTCTTCCTCTCCGAGGGCCGGCTCGCGGCCATGCCTCCCACGGGTGGGGCCGCGCTCTCGGAGGTGCGGGCCGCGGGTCTGCGCGTCGTGTCCGACGGTGGCGTCTACGCCCTCGCCGCGGACGGCACGGTGACCCGGCACCGGGTCGTCACCGACGGAGACGGCTTCTCGGTCGGTCCTGCGGACAGGCCCTAGCTGAAGTCGAGGCCACCCGTGCGGGTCCTCTTCAGTTCGAAGAGGTCGGGGTGGGCGGCCAGGACGCGGAAGCTGTCGAAGAGTTCGGCCGCCTTCTCCCCGCGGGGGATCGCCCGCAGGACCGGGCCGAACCAGACGGTGCCGTCGACGTGGATCGTCGGCGTGCCGACGTAGGCTCCGGCTTCGGGATCCTTGCCCGCGTCGTGGCTGCGGCGGACGGCCCCGTCGTACGCCGGGTCGTGGGCGGCGGCGGCGAGTTCGGGCGGCAGACCGAGTTCGGTGAGCGATTCGGCGATCACGGCGTCGAAGTCCTGCTGCTTCTTCTCGTGGATGCGGGTTCCGTACGCGGTGTAGAGCGGGCGCAGGATCTCCTCGCCGTGCTGCTCGGCGGCGGCCACCGCGACGCGCACCGGGCCGATCGAGGCGTCGACGAGCTCGCGGTACCAGTCGGGCAGGGTGTTGCCCTCGTTGTGGACGTACAGGCTCATGACCCGGAAGCGGAGGTCGACGGGCCGCAGGCGTTCGACCTCCAGGATCCAGCGGGAGGTGACCCAGGCGAAGGGGCAGGCGGGGTCGAAGAAGAAGTCGACGGTGGTGCGGGGTTCGGTGGCGGTCGCGGTGCTCGTCATGCCATTGAATCTAGTCAGTGGGTGGCCCGTCGCCGTGGGCCAATCGGCGCGCGGTCGGCTGGGCCACTTCGCGGCTTCACTCCTCGCGGGTCATCTCGACGAGCTTGACCACCGTGTTCCAGTTCCGGGCCGTGGCCACGAGCCCCTTGACGATCGACGGGCGGGTCAGCACGTCGCCCAGCTTGGACCGGCCGAGGCCCTCGGGGACGTAGAGGTAGAGCACGCGGTCGCCGAGGGCGAAGTCCTCCGGGAGGTACGCCTCCCGGTCGATCGCCGCGAAGCGTTCGGGCTCGGCGGGTCCCGAGCAGTAGATCGCGTGGAGCTGCTTGCCTTCGAGCTCGGCGGCCGGGAAGGGGCAGGCCTCGGCGACGGCCGCGAGGTAGTCGCCGTCGCGGACGAGGCAGTCGACGCGGAAGCCGAATCGGCGCTCGATCGCGTCCTCCAGCGCGGTCGTGAGCTCGGCGTCGGAGGCGCCCGAGTCCGTGGTGAAGACGGCGTTCCCGCTCTGGAGGTAGGTGCGGACGTCCCGGTGGCCGAGGTCTTCGAGGACGGAACGGAGCTCCGCCATGGGGACCTTGCGGTGTCCGGACACGTTGATGCCGCGGAGAAGGGCCGCGTATGTCTTCGCCATGGGGTTCACCTTAGGGCGGCCACCGCGCCTCGTGGGGGGCGGCACGGTGGCCGGTTCGAACACTCTCCGATGGGAGCGATCCGGAGAAGACCCTTCACTCATCTGTGACTTATTCAACAAGGTTTCGTAATGACGAATCCATCATTTGCGCTGATAGCGGGCGAGGACCCGATTGCCGTCCTCCACCAGCCGTCTGCGGAGCTCGGCGATGTCGATGGCGCCGCTGTAGTACTCCTGGAAGGCCGGCGTCGCCACCTTGTCCTTCCATTCCGGATAGCCGCGCACCCCCTGGGCGGCGGCGGGCCGCAGCCGCTCGGCGACCTCGGCCCCGACGGCCCAGCCGTCGCGGGCGGTCCGCAGGGACGGGTCGGCGAGCGCGGCTCTGCCGGTCGGCAGCATCCAGTCGCCGCGCGCGAGCCGGACCATGTTCGCCGGCCGCAGGAAGAAGTCGAGGAACTCCATCGCCTCCTTCTTGTACGGGCTGTCCTCGGCGATCGACAGGGTCTGCGGGGAGACGCCCTGGGCGAGGCCCTCGCTCCCGGCGGGGGCGGGCAGCACCGTCCACTCGAAGCCCTCGGGGGCCTGCTGGGCGATCTGTTGCCGGTAGGCGAAGCCCAGCGGGACCATGGCGTACTTGCCGGCGAAGAATCCGGGCAGGGTGTCGGAACCGCCGCTGCCGAGGGTGGTGCGCGGGGCGGTCCGGTCGGTGACCACCTGGTCGTGGACGGTGCCGGGGACGACGGCGTCCGCGTCGGTGAAGTCGATGGTGACCCGGCCGTCCGCGCCGCGGTGGAAGAGGCCGCCGCCGGCCGAGACACCGAGGTTGAGGCTGACGGAGACGGGCTCCTTGAGCGGCCAGGCGACCGCGTACCTGCCGGGACCCATGGCGGTGGTGAGGTCCCGGGCGATCTGCCGGAACTCGCCCCAGGTCCAGGGCTTCTCGGGAGTGGGGAGGCGGACGCCGGAGGACTGCAGGACCTTCCGGTTGGCGATGATCATGCGCGGTTCCTGGAGGAACGGGATGCCGTGGATGCCCTCGCCGAAGGTGGTGGTCTCCCAGCTGCGGGCGGGGATGTCGGCGCGCAGCCGCTCGGACAGGAGCGGGCGCAGGTCGGCGAGGTCGCCGCCGTAGGCGAAGTCGGCCAGGTCGTCGGAGGCGTCGTGGATGATGTCCGGCGCCTCGCCGCCCTCGAAGGAGGTGAGGAGCTGGTCGTGGACCGAGTCCCAGCTGCCCTGGACGTAGTCGACCTGGACCCTCGGGTGGGCGGCGTTCCACTCCGCGACGAGCTGCTTGTTGGCGTCGACGGACTCCTTCTGCCAGGCGAGGGACTGGAAGCGGAGCCGTACGACGCCGTCGTCGGGGTGCTCGCCGCCGCCGGCGCAGCCGGTGAGGAGCAGGGTGAGTGCGGCGGCGCAGGTCAGAAGGCGCCTCATGACTTCACCGCCCCGGCCAGCATGCCGCCGGCGATGCGGCGTTGGAGGACGGCGAAGACGACGAGGGAGGGCAGGGTGGCGAGGAAGGCCGCGGCGGCGAGCGGGCCGAGGTCGGCGACGCCCTCGGCGCCGAGGAAGTGGGTGAGGACGACCGGCAGGGTCTGCTTCTCGGGGGTCTTGAGCAGGACGAGCGCGAAGAAGAACTCGTTCCAGGCGGTGACGAAGGCGAAGAGCGCGGTGGCGACGATGCCGGGGGCGAGCAGCGGGGCGGTGACGGAGACGAGGGTACGGAGCCGGCCGGCGCCGTCGACGGCCGCGGCCTCCTCCAGTTCGGCCGGCACGGCCCTGACGTACCCCATGAGCATCCAGAGCGCGAAGGGCAGCGACCACACCACGTAGACCATGACGAGGCCGGGCACGCTGTTGATCAGGTGCAGGTTCTTGAGGATCAGGAAGAGCGGGATGATCACCAGGACGAAGGGGAAGGCCTGGCTGATCACGACCCAGCCGGTGGCCGCCGTCGCGAGCCGTCCCCGGTGGCGGGCGGTGACGTAGGCGAGCGGGGTGGCGATGGCGACCGCGATCAGGGCCGCGGCGAGCGCGGCGACCAGGCTGTTCCCGGCCGCCCTGAGCAGCGGCTGCTCGTCGAAGGCCTGCCGGAAGTTGACGAGGGTCGGCTCCTCGGGGATCCAGGTGGGGTGGAGCGAGGCCAGCTCGGGGGCGGGCTTGAAGGCGGTGGAGACCAGCCAGAGGAAGGGGAAGGCGAGGAAGACCAGGTAGGCGAGGAGGGCGAGGTACTGGCCGATCCGCGCGGGTCTGCTCGTCCGGAGGGCGCTCACCGGTCCTGGTCCCCTTTCAGCCGGCGTACGAGGGAGAGGGCGATGAGCACCGAGACGGCTGCGACCATCACGCAGCCCATCGCGGCGGCGTAGCCGAACTGTCCGTACCGGAAGGCCTCTTCGTAGGCGAAGAGCATCGGGAGCCGGGTCCGGCCGCCCGGTCCGCCGCTGGTCAGGACGTAGACCAGGGCGAAGGAGTTGAAGTTCCAGATGAGGTTCAGCGCGGTGATCGCGAGGGCCACGGGTCTCAGCGCGGGCCAGGTGACGGTGCGGAAGCGGCGCCAGGTGCCGGCGCCGTCGAGGGCGGCGGCCTCGTGGAGTTCGCGCGGGGTGTTCTGGAGTCCGGCGAGCAGGGCGACCGTGGTCTGGGGCATGCCGGCCCAGATGCCGACGACGACGACGGCGGGGAGGGCGGTGGCGAGGCCGGAGAGCCAGTCGTGGCCCTGGCCGAGGCCGAGGTCGCGGACGGTCTCGTTGAGGATGCCGGCGTCGGGGTTGTAGACGAGCCGCCACATGATGCCGACGACGACCTCGGGCATCGCCCAGGGGACGATCGCGAGGGCCCTCGCCAGCCAGCGGAAGCGGAGCTTCTCGTTGAGGAGGAGGGCGAGGCCGAGGGCCAGCAGGAACTGGGGGACGGTCACCCCGACGGCCCAGAGCAGGCCGATGCGGAAGGAGTCCCAGAAGAGGGTGTCGTGCAGCAGGTCCTGGAAGTTGAGGGTGCCGACCCAGCGCGTGGCCTGGGTGCGGCCGGACTGGGCGTCGGTGAAGGCGAGCGCGATGCCGTAGAGGAGCGGACCGACGCTGAGGACGAGGATGGGCAGGAGCGCCGGGAGCACCAGGAACCAGGCGCCGAAGTCGGGCCCCCGGGGTCGTGCCGAGCGGACGGTCCGCGGTGCCCGCGTCCCGTCCGGCCGTTTCGTCGCGGTCGCCGAGCTCATCGATCCGACCCCCCGTCTGCCGGCCGCGCCGCCGGTGAGGAACCCCGTCATGGTCCTGACGGGCCGTGGGGCCGTCAAGGCGACCGGCGCGGCGACCGGCGCGGATGCGAGACTTTGGCTCAAACGCACAGGTAGGGAGAGGTCGATGGACGAGGCGCGGGCCCGGGAGATCCTGGCGGCGGCGGGGCTGCCGGTCGCGGAGGCGCGGCTGCTGGCGCTGGGGGAGAACGCGGTCTTCGCCGTGGGCGACCTGGTGGTGAAGGTCGGCAGGGACGCCGAGCTGTTCGAGCGGGCCGAGCGGGAGATGGCACTGGCCGACTGGCTCGCCGGGGCGGGGGTCCCGGCTCCGCGGGCCGCCGAGGAGAAGCCGCGGCTGGTCGAGGGGCACCCGGTCACCTTCTGGCACCGGCTGCCCGACGCGGTCCGGCCGGCGGAGCCCCGCGATCTGGCGCCGCTGCTGCGGGCCGTGCACGCCCTGCCCGAGCCGGTGGGGTTCACGCTCCCCCGGCGTGACCTGCTCGGCGGGGTCGAGCGGTGGCTGCGGCTCGCGGGAGAGGCGATCGACCCGGCGGACGCGGCCTTCCTCCGGGAGCGGCGCGACGCCTTCGCCCCGGCGGCCGCCGCGCTCACCCCGCGCCTGACGCCGGGCCCGGTCCACGGCGACGCCCTCCCCCGGAACGTCCTCGTCGGACCCGAAGGACCGGTCCTGATGGACCTGGAGACCTTCTCCTCCGACCTGCGCGAGCACGACCTCGTGGTGCTCGCGCTCTCCCGGGACCGCTACGGCGTCGACCCGGCCGCCTACGACGCCTTCACGGAGGCGTACGGCTGGGACGTGCGGGAGTGGGAGGGGTGCGCCGTGCTGCGGGGCGCGCGGGAGACGGCGAGCTGCGCGTGGGTGGCCCAGCACGCGCCGGCGAACCCGAAGGCGCTGGCCGAATTCGAGCGGCGGGTCCGCTCGCTGCGGGACGATGACCCGGAGGTCCGCTGGTACCCGTTCTGACATCATGTCCGGGCCGGGTGGCCGGCCCGGATTCCCTCTGCCGAACGGGGTGTTGCGATGCGTGTGGAACTTTCCGAGGTGACGCTCGACGTCCGGGTGAGCGGCGAGGGACCGGCCGTCCTCCTGGTGCACGGCTTCCCCGACAGCCATGACCTCTGGCGCCGTCAGATCCCGGCGCTGACCGCGGCCGGCTTCTCCTGTGTCGCGCCCACCCTGCGGGGCTTCGGCGCCTCGGACCGGCCCGAGGGCGGCCCGGAGGCGTACCACCCGGCCAAGCACGTCCGCGACCTTCTCGAACTGCTGGCCCGGCTGGAGCTCGACCGGGTCCATCTCGTCGGCCACGACTGGGGCTCGGGCATCGCCCAGGTGCTCGCGCAGTTCGCGCCGGACCGGGTGCGGAGCCTGAGCCTGCTGTCGGTGGGGCATCTGGGTGCGATCCGGGCGGCGGGCTGGAAGCAGCGGCAGCTGTCCTGGTACATGGTGCTGTTCCAGCTGGCCGGGGTGGCCGAGGAGTGGCTCGTGCGGGACGACTGGGCCAACTTCCGCGAGATGCTCGCCGAGCACCCGGACGCGGAGGCCGTCCTCGAACCCCTGCGTGCGCCGGGCGCGCTGACGGCCGCCCTGGACATCTACCGCGCGGGGCTGCCGCCGGAGGTGCAGTTCGGTCCCGATCCGGTGCTGCCCCCGCTGGCGGAGTCGATCCCGGTGATGGGCCTCTGGTCGACGGGCGACCGCTTCCTCACGGAGAGCTCGATGTCGGGCACGGGCGAGTACGTCGCCGGGTCCTGGCGCTACGAGCGCGTCGAGGAGGCGGGTCACTGGCTTCAGCTGGACCAGCCGGAGAAGGTCAACGAGCTGCTGCTCTCCTTCTTCAAGGAGAACTCCTAGCCGGGGAGAACTCCTAGCCGGCCGCCAGGACCGCCGGCCGCAGGGGCCAGGTGGATTCGACGACCGCTTCCAGGTCTCCCTTGCGGCGCAGGAAGGCCTGGAAGTCCTCGGCCCAGACGCGGTACCAGGAGATCTGCCGCTCGTGCAGCTCGGCCGGGTCCAGCTCGGCGACCTGGCGGTGCCGCTCGGCTATCGCGACGGCGACCCGGACGGCGGCGAGCGCGTCGGCCGCGGCCTGGTGGGCGGCTTCGAGGACCACGCCGTACTCCCCGCAGACCGCCTCCAGGGTCCGCTTGCCGCGCCGGTAGCGGTCGACGGCCCGGTCGATCGTGTACGGGTCGACGACCGGCCCGATCTCGACGCCGCCGAGCCGCTCGCTCAGCGAGGGCAGCCCGTGCCGGCGCAGCTCGGCGGAGAGGAGCGTGAGGTCGAAGGAGGCGTTGTACGCCACGATCGGGACGCCGTCCTCCCAGTACGCGGCGAGGGTCCTCGCGATCTCGTCGGCGACCTCGCGCACCGGCCGGCCCTCGGCCGCCGCGCGTTCGGTGCTGATGCCGTGGATCGCGGAGGCCTGCTCCGGGATGCGGATGCCGGGATCGGCGAGCCAGTCCTGTCGTCGGACGACGTCTCCCCCGCCGTCGACCTCGATGATCGAGGCCGTGACGATACGGGCCTCCAGCGGATCGGTGCCGGTCGTCTCCAGGTCGAAGCCGACCAGCGTGTCGCCGTGCCAGGCCATCGGGTCCTCCTTACGTGATCTCCCCCGTGGTGGTGACCACCCTCGCACGCACCACTGACAACGCCCCTGGGTGGTGGTCAGGAGACCGGGCGGGAGTCGAGCCACACCGACTCGAACTCCTCCCGGTATGTCTGGAAAAGTCCGTGTTCACCGTCGGCGCCGGGCTGACCGTGCCGCACCACGCTCCGCCCCCCGCCCCGCAGGACGAGGACCGGGGCCTCCATGCCGCGGGCCTTGCGCAGATAGGACTGCACGACGCCCACCCCGTCCGGGCCGTCGCCGTCCACCAGGTACGCGGTGAAGCGCGGGGTCTCGTCGAAGACGTGGATCTGGAAGGCGCCCGGGTCGCGCAGCTTCGAGCGGACCCGCCGCATGTGCAGGATGTTCATCTCGACGGAGCGGCTGAGCTCGCCCTTCTTGAGGCCGAGTTCCCGCTCGCGCCGCTTGACCGCGCTGCTCGCCGGGTTGAGGAAGAGCAGCCGCGTCCGGCAGCCGGACTCCGCGAGCCGGACCATGCGGCGGCCGGAGAAGTTCTGCACGAGGAGGTTCAGGCCTATGCCTGTGGCGTCGAGGCGCCGGGCGCCGCCGAACAGGTCCTCGGCCGGCAGCTGCCGCTGGAGCCGCACCCGGTCGGGGTGGACGGAGACCACGTCCGCGTACCGGTCGCCTACGAGGTCCTCGACCGCGTCCACGGGCAGCCGGTCGGCGGACGGCACCCCGGCCCCGCTGCCGAGGATCTCCAGGAGCCGCGCCGACGCCCGCTCGGACTGGGCGAGCACGGTCAGCGAGAGCGCCCGGTTGCGGGAGACCACGTTGCGCGTGACCTCCAGCTCGTCCAGAGCGAGTTCGACCTCGCGCCGGTCGTCGAAGTAGGGCTCGAAGCAGGGCCAGTGCTGCACCATCAGCTCGCGCAGCTGCGGCAGCGTGAGGAAGCTCAGGACGTTGTCGTCGGCCGGGTCGAGGAGGTAGCCCTTGCGCCGGGAGACCTCGCGGACGGCGACCGCCCTCTGCACCCACTCCTGGCCGGCGGGACCGGCCGCGGCCACGACCCACTCCTCGCCGTGCACGGGTTCGTACACGGGCCGCAGGACGGCCGCGACCACGGCCCTCAGCCGCTGCTCGACCAGGTTGAGCCAGATGTAGGCGCGCCCCGCGCGCTGGGCGCGGGTGCGCACCTCGCCCCAGGCCTCGGCACCCCAGTCGAGCTCCGCCCCGATCTCCACCGGCCGGGCGACGGAGACCGTCCCGGGCGGCACGACCGTCCCCGGCGGGATCGCCGCGCCGGGCGGGACGACCGCGCCGGGCGGTGCCTCGGCGGGGTCGGCCGGACCCCCCTCGTGACCCGCGTCACCTGGGGGCAGCTCCCGACCTCCCGAGCTCACCCGCGCACCGCCTTCTGCTCCTGGAAGCCCGCTTCTTCGACCATTCCGACAACGATCAAGGAAGGGTACTCCGCAAGCGGGAGGCGGTGCAGCAGGATCGTCAGGCTCCTTGCTCAACTACCCAGATCGGGCTGCCCGTTCTCGGAGGCGAGATCGGCCGGAGTGAGCGGATTCATAGCGGTAAGGTCCCTGGGCGCGAGCTGGAAGCCCTGCCAGTGGACCGGCATGGGCTGCTGGTCCTCGTCCCGGGCGATGTGGTGGAACCCGATGTTGACCCACACCGAGGGCTTGGTCAGCGTCTCGCCGTTGACCCACTTGTCCACGCTGTCACCGGCGTTGGTCCCGCAGTTGCCGATGTTGTTGCTCGCGAACTGCTCGCAGGCCCGCGACTGGGTGAAGTACACGTCGTGCTTGGTGAAGCCGCGGCCGGCGTGGGTGTCGGTGTGGCCGGGCACGATCTCGTACGAACGGGCGTGGCCGTCGGCGTTCTTGCCGGTGCCGCTGACCACCCGCCACCAGCGCATGTTCTTCGCGTCGCCGGCGAGTTCCTTGGTGACGACGGTGCGCTTCGTCTTCACGGTCGGTCCGCCGCCGGTCGCGGGCGGCGCGGTGACGGTGGAGTCGAACTGCTCGATCCGGTCCTTCGTCGAGCCGTCGAGGCCGAAGTCGAGCTTCCAGAAGACGTTGTGGGCGTGGCTGGTGGCGTAGGCGCGGGCGCCCTTGCCGATGGGCCAGCCACGGCCGTCGGTCGCGTTGTAGTCGACCGGCGAAAGGCTGCCGGTGGCACCGACGTTGGCGCCGATGGTGCCGTCGGCGGAGAAGCGCCACTCGGAGATGTACTCGTACCAGCCGACCTTGTTGACGGTGTAGACGAGCAGGTCCTTGCCCTGGACCTGATAGACCTTGTCGCCGCCGTCGGCGGCCATGCGGTACGCGTGGCCGCGCGCCCTGGTCGTGGTGCACAGGCCCTTGACCTGGCCGACCTCGGGCACCTTGACGGTGGAGATGGTGCCGCCGGGGCACTCGGCGGGCTTGAGGTTCTGGAGGCCCCAGCCGAAGCCGGCGCCGGTGAGGTCGTCGTACTCGGCGACGCCGTCGTCGTACGGCACGTGGATCTGGGCGAGCCGGGCGCTGGTGAGGACCTTGATCGGCGCGGCGCCGGGCGCCTGGTAGGTGACCCGGTCCAGGGTGAGCCCGGCGTCGGTGTTGTAGCGCCAGCACATGTTCCAGACCGCGCCGCCTTCGAGCTTCTGCGTGATGCGGTAGGCGGCCGAGCAGGCGGGCTGGGCGGGCGGCGGCGGCGCGGCGGTGGGCAGCGGCGGGGCCGACGGGCGGGGCGGGGCGGCGGTCGCGGGTCCCGCGGCGGCCGTGGCGGTGCCGAGCAGGACGGCCGCGGTCAGGACGGCGCCCTTCCGGCGGGTTCGCGTCGTGCGCTGGGTGGACATGGGAACGTACTCCCTCGTACGGAGATGTCGTGGATCGGGAGGACCGGGGGCGGCGGTGATCAGCCGACGCGCGTGACGGTCCTCGCGGAGAGGTCGACGATGAGGTTCCGGGTGTCGATCCAGGCCCCGTTGAGGACCTTGGTGACGAGGCGGACGCAGCGGTGCTCTCCGCACTTGGCGAGCTGCGCGGGCACGTTCTTCTCGCGGTAGGGGCGGTAGACGTCGCCGTTGAACCACAGCTGCCCGGTGGAGGTGAGCTGCTTGCCCGTGGCGTCCTTGTAGTCCTCCTTGACGCCCTTGCCGAGCGGGCTCGCGAGGATCAGTTCCAGGGCCTCGCGGAGCTCTTCCGGGTGGGCGGAGGGCTGGACGCCGCGCTGCGCCGCGGACCTCTCGACCTTCCCCGTGCCGAGGTTGACGGTGCGGGTGACGAGCTCGTCCCGCGCGTAGTCGTAGAACCGGACCTCGGCGCGGCGCGAGCCGTCGCCCGGCAGCGGGTCGGCGAGGACGGTGCCCAGGTGCTGCGGGCCCTTGCCTCCCTCGACGTTCTCCTGGGCGGCGGCGGCCGGCGGGGCGAGCGCCAGCTCCTCGGCCCGCGTGAGCTCGTCGTCGGTGAGCGGGTCGCTCCCGATGCCCTTGTCCCCCTCGGCCGCGGCCGGGGCCACGGTCGCGGGCGGCGGCGCGGAGCCGGCCGCCTGGGCGCCGGCCTCCGCCGCGCCGTCCGCCGTGGTCCCGGCCTGCCCCTGGCCGGTCGCGCCGGCCGATCCGCCCCCTGCCGACGTACCGCCGGATCCGGCGGTACCGGCGACCCCCGCCGTACCCGCTGTTCCCGCGGCGCCGTTCGCTCCCGCGCTGCCCGGCAGGCTGATCGCGACCGCGACGGCGGTTCCCGTCACCGCCATGGCCGCTCCGGCCACCACCTTCCCCAGGTGGCGGCGCGCTATTTCGTACACACTTCCCCCTCTATCCCCCTCTTGATGTGCGGTCACCCGGTAGGACGGGGCGAAGTCCTAGGAGGTTGCGCCTCTTTCGGGCAGGATCTGGCCGAAGAACACCCACTAAACCCGGACAGAAGAGGAAGAGTCGTATCCATGCAGGTCTGGCCGGGACAGGCGTACCCCTTGGGCGCCACCTATGACGGAGCGGGAACCAACTTCGCGGTCTTCTCGGAGGCCGCCCACAGGATCGAGCTGTGCCTGCTCCACGACGACGGCTCGGAGACGGCGGTGGAGCTGCGCGAGACGGACGCCTTCGTCCGGCACGCCTATCTGCCGGGT
Source organism: Streptomyces venezuelae (assembly GCF_008642375.1). Classification (NCBI taxonomy): domain Bacteria; kingdom Bacillati; phylum Actinomycetota; class Actinomycetes; order Kitasatosporales; family Streptomycetaceae; genus Streptomyces; species Streptomyces venezuelae. The sequence goes on from NZ_CP029194.1 coordinate 1,995,486, forward strand.
GTGATGCCGGGCCAGCGGTACGGGTTCCGGGTGCACGGCCCGTACGCCCCCGAACGCGGGCTCCGCTGCAACGCGGCGAAGCTGCTCCTCGACCCCTACGCGCGGGCGGTGTCGGGGCGGATCCGCTGGGGGGAGGCGGTGTACGGCTATCCGTTCGGGCGGCCGGACGCGCGCAACGACCTCGACTCGGCCCCGGACACGATGACCTCGGTCGTGGTCAATCCGTACTTCGACTGGGGCGACGACCGGCGCCCGCGCACCGAGTACCACCACACGGTGATCTACGAGGCCCATGTGAAGGGCCTGACGATGCTCCATCCGGATCTCCCGGAGGAGCTGCGCGGGACGTACGCGGGGCTCGCGCACCCCTCGGTCATCGGCCATCTGAAGGAACTCGGCGTCACGGCACTGGAGCTGATGCCGGTTCACCAGTTTGTGAACGATCACCGGCTCGTGGACGCGGGGCTCTCGAACTACTGGGGCTACAACACGATCGGCTTCTTCGCCCCGCACAACGCCTACGCGTCCTGGGGCGACCGGGGCCAGCAGGTCCTGGAGTTCAAGTCGGCGGTCCGGGCGCTCCACCAGGCGGGCATCGAGGTCATCCTCGACGTGGTCTACAACCACACCGCCGAGGGCAACCACCTGGGTCCGACGCTCTCCATGCGGGGCCTGGACAACCCCTCCTACTACCGGCTCTCGAACGACCCCCGGTACTACACGGACACGACGGGCACGGGGAACTCGCTGCTCATGCGCTCCCCGCACGTGCTCCAGCTCATCATGGACAGCCTGCGGTACTGGGTGACCGAGATGCACGTGGACGGTTTCCGCTTCGACCTGGCGGCCACCCTGGCCCGGCAGTTCCACGAGGTGGACCGGCTGTCCTCGTTCTTCGACCTCGTGCAGCAGGATCCGGTGGTCAGCCAGGTCAAGCTGATCGCCGAGCCCTGGGACGTGGGCGAGGGCGGCTACCAGGTGGGCAACTTCCCGCCGCTGTGGACCGAGTGGAACGGCAAGTACCGGGACTGCGTAAGGGACTTGTGGCGGGGCGAGCCCCGCACGCTCGCCGAGTTCGCGTCCCGGCTGACGGGCTCGTCGGACCTCTACCAGGACGACGGTCGCCGCCCCCTCGCCTCGGTCAACTTCGTGACCTGCCACGACGGTTTCACGCTGCGGGACCTCGTCTCGTACAACGAGAAGCGCAACGAGGCGAACGGCGAGGGCAACCGGGACGGCGAGAACTACAACCGCTCGTGGAACTGCGGCGAGGAGGGGGAGACGGAGGACGTCGGGATCACCGAGCTGCGCGCCCGCCAGATGCGCAACTTCCTGGCCACGCTGATGCTTTCGCAGGGCGTGCCGATGCTGAGCCACGGCGACGAGTTCGGGCGGACGCAGGGCGGCAACAACAACGCGTACTGCCAGGACAACGAGGTGTCCTGGGTGCGGTGGCCGAAGGAGAACAGCGAGGCCGAGGCCACGCTCCTGCGCTTCACCCGGTCCATGGTGCGGCTGCGCCGGGAGCATCCGGTCTTCCGGCGGCGCCGCTTCTTCCACGGGCGGCCGGTGGAGGGCACCCACGACGAGCTGACCGACATCGCCTGGTTCACGCCCGAGGGCGAGGAGATGACGTCGAGGGACTGGCAGGCGGCGCACGCCCAGGCGCTGACGGTCTTCCTCAACGGCAACGCCATCTCGGAGCCGGGGACGCAGGGCGAGCGGATCGCCGACGACTCCTTCCTGCTGATGTTCAACGCCTCCGCGAAGGAGCTGGAGTTCGTGGTGCCGGACAGCCACGGCCGGTACTGGCGGATGGTGGTCGACACCTCCGACCCGGAGGGCATGCCGCCGCAGGAGGGGCCTGAGCTCGCGGGCGGCGAGCGGGTGACGCTGGCGCCGCTCAGCCTGACCGTTCTGCGCCGGCCGGCCTGAGCTCCCGTACCGGCGGCACGGGAGCCGCCACCCGCGCCGACCAGGACAGCGCCGCGCAGGCCACGGCCGCCCCCACCGCCACCGCGAAGGCGGCGGGGGCGCCGTGGTTCTCGGCGAGCCGGCCGGAGAGGGCGAGGGCGAGGGCCTGACCGGCGACGATCCCGCTGGTGAGGAAGGCCATGGACTCGGAGAGCCGGGTCGCCGGCACGGTCCGCTCGGTGAGCCCGAAGACCGTGATCAGGTGCGGGGCATAGGCGGCGCCGAGGACGACCACGACCACGTACAGCGCGCCGAGCGAGCCGACGAAGAGCAGGGGCACGGAGAGGACGACGAGGGCGACGGTGGCCGCGCGCCAGCGGGTGGTGAGCCCGATGCGGGCGGGCAGCGCGGCGAGGGAGAGGCCGACGGCGGCGCTCATCACGCCCATCGCCGCGTAGACGAGCCCCGCCTGGGCGGGCGCGCCGAGCTCCTCGGTGAGCGCGGTGATCCCGGCCTGGGAGGCGCCGAACATCGCGCCCTGGAGGACCATCGTGCCCCGCAGCGCGTACGCGGATCGGGGCAGCCGCCCCCGCTCGGCCGCGTCCGTACGGGTGGCCCGGCCCGGGTCCGGCGCGGTGACCTCCGCGGTGGGGTGCAGGGCGAAGGCGGAGCCGCAGACGGCGAGCAGGAGCGCGGCCGTGAGGAGCGCGGCGGCGGGGTGGGCGAGGGCGGCGGCGAGGCCGACGAGGGCCGGGCCGAGGACGAAGGAGACCTCGTCGAGGGTGCCTTCGAAGGAGAGGAGCGCGCCGACGGTCCGTTCGTCGCGGCTCCCGGAGCGGCGGGCGAGGGCCACCGCACGGGTCCGGGCGAGCGGCCCGATCTGGGGGACGGTGGCGCCGGCGAGCGCGCCGGCCAGCATGAGCCAGCCGGTGGCCGCGTGGGCGAGCGCGGCGGCGACCAGGACGGCGACGGCGACCGCGTTGGCGAGGGAGGCGGCGAGGACGACCCCTCGCTGGCCGTGCCGGTCGGCGAGGCGGCCGATGACCGGTCCCGCGACGGTCTGTCCGGCGGCGAGCGCGCCGCCGGCGAGCCCGGCGGTGGCGAGCGAGCCGCTGGTCTCGGCGACCAGGAGCAGGCTGCCGAGCTGACACATGGCCGTGGGCAGCCGGCCGAGGAAGGAGATCACCGGCAGGGCCGGGCCGAGCAGGGACAGCGTGTCGCGATACATCCGGAGCATCACGCGACCGTAACGCGATGCACACGAACGAGTGCATAGGGCGATGACACAGAAGCCCTCGCGCGGGGTACGTACGTTCGCATGACCTCCTCCTCGGCCCTTTCCGCGCTCCCCACCGCCACCTACCGGCTCCAGCTCCAGCCGGAGTTCCCGTTCGCCGCCGCCGAGCGGGCCGTGCCGCACCTCGCCGGGCTCGGGGTCTCGCACCTCCACCTCTCCCCCGTCCTGGAGGCGGTGCCCGGCTCGACCCACGGCTACGACGTCACCGACCACCGGTCCGTACGGGCCGAGCTGGGTGGCGAGGAGGGGCTGCGGGCCCTGGCGGCGACCGCGCGGTCCCACGGCCTCGGCCTCGTCGTGGACCTGGTCCCCAACCACATGGCGGCCTCCCCCCGGCACAACCACGCGCTGCGGTCGGTGCTCCGCGACGGCCCGGACTCGCCGTACGCCCGCTGGTTCGACGTCGACTGGGCGGCGGGCGACGGACGGCTGCTGCTGCCGGTGCTGCCCGCGCGGCTCCCTGAGGTACGGGATCGGCTGCGGGTCTCGGACGGGGCGCTGCACCTCGACGGGCAGGACTTCCCGCTGCGGGAGGGCACGGAGGGGCTGCCGCTCGACGAGCTGCTCGACGCCCAGTGGTACCGCCTCGCCTGGTGGCGCCTGGCCCGCACGGATCTCAACTACCGTCGCTTCTTCACCATTTCGGAGCTCATCGGGGTGCGGGTGGAGGACCCCGAGGTGTTCGCGGCGACCCACGCGAAGATCGTGGAGCTGGTGGCGGACGGGGTGGTCGAGGGGCTGCGCATCGACCACCCGGACGGTCTCGCGGACCCGCAGGGGTACCTGGAGGACCTGGCGGCGGCGACCGGCGGGCGCTGCTGGACCGTGGTGGAGAAGATCCTCACGGGGACGGAGCCCCTGCCGGCCGCCTGGCCCGTCGCGGGCACCACCGGGTACGACGCGCTGCGGCAGGTCGAGGGAGTCCTCACGGACCCGGTCGGTGCCGACGAACTGGCGGATGTGTACCGGGAGTTCACGGGAGCCGCCGGGGACCGGGGCGGCCGGTGGGAGGCGACCGCGCGCCGCGCCGCGTACGAGGTGGTGACGCACGACCTGGCCGCCGAGACGGCCGCGCTGACCCGGCTCGCGGAGCGGATCTGCGCGGCCGACCCGGCACTGCGGGACCACGCGCCCTGGGCCGTGCGGACGGCGGTACGGGAGCTGCTCGTCCGGGTGCCGGTCTACCGCAGCTACCGGACGGGCGGCGAGGAGGTGCTGACCCCGGCGGCGGCGCGGGGCGCGAAGGCCGCGTTCGCCGTGCCGGAGGAGGCCTCGGCCGTCGACCTGGTACGGGAGCTGGCGCTCGGCTCGTTGGGGGACGGACCGGAACACCGGGCGTTCCGGGCGCGGTTCGCGCAGACGTCATCGGCGCTGCGGGCCAAGTCCGTGGAGGACACGGCCTTCTACCGGTACACACCCCTGCTCTCGGCGAACGAGGTGGGCGGGGACGCGGGGCGTCCGGCCGTGTCGGTCGACGAGTTCCACGCGTACTGCCTGCGGATCGCCCGGGACTGGCCGGGCACCGGGACCGTGCTGTCCACCCACGACACCAAGCGCAGCGCGGACGTGCGGGCCGCGATCGCGGTGCTCGCCCAGTGCCCGGAGGTGTGGGCGGCGCTCCTGACGGAGGTCGCGGGGGTGCCGGCGCCCGATCCGCACCTGGCGTGGACGGCCTGGCAGACGGCCTTCGGCTTCGGCGCGCCGGACGCGGAGCGGCTCGGTCCCGCGGTCCTCAAGTCCGTGCGGGAGGCGGGGCTCCGGACGAGCTGGACCGAGCCGGACGCGGCGTACGAGCGGGCGGTGGCCGAGTTCACGGCGGCCGGACCGGGCCGGATCCCGCTGCGCTCGGCCTCGGAGGCGGCCTTCGCCCTCGAACCGCACATCCGGGCCCACGCGCTGGGCGCGGCGCTCGTGCAGCTGACGATGCCGGGCGTGCCGGAGCTGTACCAGAACACGGAGCGGGAGTACCGGGCGCTCGTCGACCCGGACAACCGGGCCCCGTTCGCGGCGGGCCCGGACGACGACCGGACGGTCCTGGTCCGGGCGGCCCTGGGGCTGCGCCGGGAGCGCCCGGCGGCCTTCGGCCCGGGCGGAGCGTACACACCCCTGGCGGCGATCGGCCCCGCCGCCGCGCACTGTCTGGCCTTCGCCCGCTCCGGTGCGGTGGTGACGGCCGTGACCCGGCTCTCCCTGCGACTCGCGGAGGCAGGCGGCTGGCAGGACACGGAGCTGGTTCTGCCGGACGGCCGCTGGGCCGATCTCCTCGACGGTGTACGGGAGTTCACGGGCGGTCCGGCGACCGAGCTCAAGCTCGCGGAGCTCTTCGCGGACCGGCCGGTGGCGCTGCTGGCGAGGCTGGACGGCTGAGCGCTCCCGGTGGCCCGGGAGCGCCCGAACGGTCAGAAGCGGGAGACTCGCGAGACCTCGCAGTCGGTGTACTCGGAGCCGTCACCGGTTCCGATGTACGGGGTGGTCACCTCGGCGCTCTGGGAGGCGCCCGCCGCGACCGCGATGCCGGCCTTGATCGCGGTCCGCGGAACGACGCTGCCGCCCGCGGCGCCCTTGAACTTCATGGTGACGTTGTAGTCGTAGTCCATCGAGCCGTCGTTCTTGACGGTGACCCGGGCGACGAGGTTCTTGGTCGCCTGGTCGTACTTGCACTCGTCGATGGTCACGTCGCGGATCGCCTTGTCGGCGCTGCTGGAGCCGCCGGGCAGGGAGCCGCCGGAGGAGCTGCCGGAGCTGTCGCTGTCGTTGTGGTTGCTGGAGCCGGAGCTGCCGCTGCTGCCACTGCTGTTGTTGTCGCAGCCGCCTCCGCCCGAGCCGCGGGCACCGGTCAGGGCGACGACGGCGACGGCGGCGACAGCGATGGCGCGGACATGACGCTTATTCATGTTTCAATCCCCGTTGAAAGTGGTAAAGAGAAGGGCTCTTTTGACGAGCGCACGTCACCCTAGCAGCGGTGTCGGACAGCTCGTTCCACTCTCGGATCAGCCGCCCGGGCGAACGATCAGGCTGCGCGGCGCCCGGGTGATGAGGCCGGTGGAGTCGGGCCGGAAGCCGTCGGCGAGCCGCAGCCGCGGCATCGCCGAGAAGAGCGCGCGCACGGCGTACTCGGCCTCCAAGCCGGCGAGCAGTACGGCGGGGCAGAAGCCGCTGCCGTACGTGAGCTGGCCCGGGTCGTCGCGGAACGGGTCGAAGCGGTCGGGGTCGCGGAAGCGCTCCGGGTCCCGGCCGGCGGAGCCGACGAGCAGGGCGACGGACGCACCCGACGGGATGATGCCGCCGCTCACCCGGACCTCGGAGCGGGTGCGGCGCACGGCGATCTGCACGGGCGGGTCGCGGCGCAGCGACTCGGCCCAGGCGCGGGCGACGAGCGCGGTGGGGGCGTCACGGAGGGCGGCGACCTGGTCGGGGTCGGCGAGGACGTTGCCGAGGAAGGAGGCGAGCGCCTTCTCCCGTACGGCGATCTGGCCGCCGCACTCCCCGGCGAGCGCGCCGGCGGCCCGGCCGCGCACGAGCCGCATCATGTCGCGGTAGGGCACGCCGACGGCCGCGGCGACGGTCCCTGCGGGCAGCCAGTGGCAGAAGTCGGCGACGAGGTCGGCCTGCGGGCGCTCGGCGATGCGGCGGGCGAGGACGTACGCCGTGCGTTCGGTGACGGATCTCAACTCGGCCATGTCGACGTCGACATGGGCCCGTGAGCAGGGGGGGTCCCCCGGCCGGTGCCCGTGGGTGAATCGGGTGTCGGTGAGGGCGGTGGCGACGTCCGCGTACCGGCTGAGGACCCAGGCGCGCAGCAGCGGGTCGTACGTGAGCGGGAACTCCTCGCGCAGCGTCCGGTGGATCGCGTGCGGGTCGCGGGTGGCGCCGGGGTCGAGGGGGCTCGGCGCGACGGTCCGCCCGGTGGGCGCGAAGGGTCCGTCGGCCGGGCCCGCGGATCCGGCCGGGCCCATGGGCCCCCCGGCTGTCGGCTCGGCGACGGTCCGCACGCGGCCCGCGGTGCTGCCCCGCGCGGGGGCCGCGCCGGACGTCACGGTCGGGATCGCTGCGGACGCCGCGCCGGGGGCCATGGACGGCAAGCGCGTCCAGGGGTCCCCGGACTCCTCCGGCCGGGCGTTCCCTATGCCTCGGTCCGGTGCTCCGCGGTTCGGCTCGTCGCTCATCGCGCCCCCTGTCGATCGGCGGTGGGTGCCGCGGCCGGAGAAGTGTGGCGCGCGTCTCCCCACCCCATCACCGGGCGGCCCGCGCGGCGCGTCACGTACCGCCGAACGGGTGATACGGGACGCGTGGCGGCCTACGGCGACCTGCGACGACGCAAGAGGACGTGCGGTGCGGTGTCAGCCGTGGGAGAGCCGGAACGACATCTGTCCAAAGCCGACGACGTCCCCGGGCCGTACGACGACCGCGCCGGTGACCCGTCGGCCGTTGACGGTCGTCCCGTTCGTCGAGCCGAGGTCGCGCAGCACCCACATCCCGCTCTGGAGCGAGAGCTCGGCGTGCAGCCGGGACGCGGTCTCGTGGCTGAGCCGCAGGCCGTTGACCGGGTCGCGGCCGATCCGCAGCGGATGCGGGCCGGGGAGCGGCAGCAGCAGCTTCGGGAGCCGCTCCGCGCTCCAGGCACGGCCGATCCGCGCCGTGAACGCGGACATCCGCTCGACCGCGCCGACGACCCGCTTGGTCCAGGCGCCCTCGGTGCGCAGGTCGGCGACGAGCACGTCGAGCTCGTCCGGCCGGCGGGCCTGGAGCGCGCGCTCCATCCGGTAGAGGAAGGTGTCGTGCGAGAGGCGTCCCTGAGCGGCGCCCTCACGGAGCAGCCCGAGCGCGCGGTCCCGCTCGGCGTCTGTCAGCCGAGGGGTGTTCGCCGGGAGCTCGAAGGGGGTCGTCACACACGTGATTGTCGGCCCGGCGGGCCCGAAGTGTCCAGAAGGGCCCCCGACCTGGGAACTCCGTACCCGTCCGACAAGATCGCTGCTACGGTCTGCGGTCTCCACACCAGAGATGATTCCCAGGGGGAACCACGACGTGACCGCGTCATCTTCCAGCACCACTTCTGACTCCGCGACGACCTCCGCCGCTCCCGACCTCGTCATACGTCCGCTCGCCGGGCCCGAGGAACTCGACCTGTTCCTCCGTCTCACGTACTCGCTCGACCACGAGCTGGCGGACGACCTCGCCACCGGCCGCCGCCTGCCCGGGTGGATGTGGGTGGCCCTCGACGGCGACCGGCTGCTCGGACGGATCGCCTGGTGGACGAACAAGGCGGGCGCCCAGCCGCTGGCGCTCGACTTCTTCGACCTCGCCCCGGAGCTGGCCGAGGAGGAGCGCGCCGACATCGGCCTGCGGCTCCTGGAGACCGCGACGGCCTCGGTCGTGCCGGCGGGGACGCAGCGCCCGGAATTCGGCCGCTTCATGCCGGCGGACTGGCGCGAGGTCCCGGAGACCCGGTCCGTCCTGGAGTCGCTCTTCGGCGTCCTGGAGCGCTCGGGCGCCCGGCCCCTGGTCGAGCGGCTGCGCCTGGAGTGGCGCCCCGGCACACCCGTGCCGGAGCCGAAGGGCCGCCTGGAGTTCCGCCCCGTCCGGGACCGCGAGGATCTGGTCGCCCTGATGACGCCCGTCATGGAGGGCACCCTCGACGCGCACGGGCAGGCCGACATGGCGTCCGGCCTGTCGGCCCGTGAGGCGGCGGAGCTGCACTACGACGAGGAGTTCGAGCACTACACCTCGCCCCGCGAGTGGTGGCAGGTCGCGCAGCTGCCGGAGACGGGCGAGCCGGTCGGCTTCGTCGTCCCCGCCCGGAACAACTACCACCACACCATCGCGTACATCGGCGTGCTGCCCGCGCACCGCGGCCACGGCTACATCGACGACATCCTGGCGGAGGGCACCCGCATCCTGGCGGCCACGGACGTGCCCCGGATCAGGGCGGCGACGGACCTGGGGAACGTGCCGATGGCGGCGTCCTTCGGCCGGACGGGTTACGTCACCTTCGAGCGGGCGATCAACTACGTGTGGGACGCGCCGGGCGCGTCGGAGTCCTGACTGCCAGGATGGACGCGGTAGTCAGTCGTTGAGTGGTGGAACCGTCGACGAGGGGATGCGCGTGCTCTTCGAGGTGTGGGCGCCGAGCGCCCGGGACCAGGTCACACTGGAGCTGAACGGTACCGGCCACGCCCTGGAGAGGGACGCCGAGCGGGCCGGCTGGTGGACCGGGGTCGTCCCCGCCGAGGACGGCGACCGCTACGGCTTCGCCCTCGACGGCGGGCACGTCCTGCCGGACCCGCGCTCGCGCCGGCTGCCCGACGGGCCCGACGGCCTGAGCGCGGTCGTCGACCACTCCTCGTACGTCTGGCGGCACGAGTCCCCGCGGCTGCGGCTGCGCAGCGCGGTCCTGTACGAGCTGCACGTCGGCACCTTCACCCCCGAGGGGACGCTCGACGCGGCGACGGCACGCCTCGGGGAGCTCGCGGGCCTCGGCATCACCCATGTGGAGCTGATGCCGCTGTGCCCGTTCCCCGGGGTCCGCGGCTGGGGGTACGACGGCGTGGCGCCGTGGGCGGTCCACGAGCCGTACGGGGGCCCTGAGGCCCTCAAGCGGTTCGTGGACGCGGCGCACGGTCTCGGCATGGGCGTGGTCCTCGACGTGGTGCACAACCACCTGGGCCCGTCCGGCAACCATCTCCCCTTCTTCGGCCCGTACTTCACCGACACGCACCACACCCCGTGGGGCGCCGCGGTGAACCTGGACGCGCCGGGCTCGGACGAGGTCCGGGCGTACTTCCTGGGGAGCGCGCTCGCGTGGCTGCGGGACTACCGGATCGACGGGCTGCGGCTCGACGCCGTCCACGCCCTCGCCGACACCCGGGCGCTGACCTTCCTGGAGGAACTCTCCTCGGCGGTGGACGAGTTGGCGAAGGAGCAGGCCCGCCAGCACTTCCTGATCGCCGAGTCCGACCTCGCCGACCCGCGCACGACCACCCCGCGCACGCTCGGCGGCCTCGGTGTCCACGCCCAGTGGAACGACGACTTCCACCACTCGCTGCACACGGCCCTGACCGGTGAATCCCAGGGCTACTACGGTGACTTCGCGCGGGCCCCGATGGCGGCGCTCGCCAAGACCCTCACGCATGTCTTCTTCCACGACGGTACGTACTCGACCTTCCGGGGCCGCCGGCACGGCCGCCCGGTGGACCGGGAGCGCACCCCCGCACACCGCTTCCTGGGATACGCCCAGACCCACGACCAGATCGGCAACCGGGCGCTGGGCGACCGTCTTTCGGCCTCCCTCTCCCCCGGTCTCCTCGCCTGCGCGGCGACGCTCGTCCTGACCGGCCCCTCCGTGCCGATGCTCTTCATGGGCGAGGAGTGGGGGGCGACGACACCCTGGCAGTACTTCACCGACCACACCGATCCGGAGCTCGCGGAGGCCGTACGGCGAGGCAGGCGGCGGGAGTTCGCGGAGCACGGCTGGTCGGAGAACGAGGTCCCCGACCCGCAGGAACCGGCCACCCGCGACCGCTCGGTCCTCGACCGCGCCGAGCGGGAGCGGGACCCCCACAAGCGCCTGCTGGCCTGGCACCGCCAGCTCATCGCCCTCCGCCGCACCCTGCCGGACCTGACGGACCCGGACCTGGGGGGCGTGAAGGTCGCCTTCGACGAGGAGTCCCGCTGGCTGGTCTTCCGCCGGGGCGACCTGCGGGTGGCGGTCAACCTGGGCAAGGAGCCGGCCGTCATCCCCCTCGGCTCGAACGGCCGCGACCGGGTCCTCGCGGCCTGGGACCCGATCGAGGCCCCGGGCGCGGACGGGGTCCTGCGCCTCCCGGGCGAGTCGGCGGTCGTCCTGACGGACGGCTGACGGGAGCCGGGAAGCCCGAAAGGTTGCCGGGGAGGGAGCCCGGGGGGGAGCCGGGACCTACTCGACGATCGCCATCTCGTGCGGGGTGTTGTTGAAGCGGCGCCCCGCACCGTCCTCCGTCGCCGTCACGATGTCCTCGATGCGGACGCCGAAGCGGCCGGGGAGGTAGACGCCCGGTTCGATCGAGAAGCACATGCCGGGGACGATCGGGAGCTCCTCGCCCTCGATCATGTACGGGGGTTCGTGCGTCGTGACGCCGATGCCGTGGCCCGTGCGGTGGATGAAGTACTCGCCGTAGCCGGCGTCCGTGATGACCTTGCGGGCCGCGCGGTCGACCTCCTGGCAGGCGGCGCCGGGGCGGACCGCCTCGAAGCCGGCCTGCTGGGCCTCGCGGACGAGGTCGTGGACGCTCCGCTCCTCCTCGGTCGGTTCGCCGACGTGGACGGTGCGGGTGGTGTCGGAGCCGTAGCCGTGCTTGAGGCCGCCGAAGTCGAGGACGACCATGTCGCCGCGCTCGATGGTCCGGTCCCCGGCCTCGTGGTGCGGGTTGGCTCCGTTGGGACCGGAGCCGACGACGGTGAAGTCGACCTGGGAGTGGCCGAACTCCATGAGCAGCCGCGCCAGGTCGGCGGCGACCTCGGTCTCCTTGCGGCCGGCGAACCGGACCTTGAGGATCTCCCCGTACGCCTGGTCGGCCGCGGCCCCGGCCGCCGCGATCCGCGCGAGCTCGTGGGCGTCCTTGACGCCGCGGAGCATGGGCAGGGCCTCGGTGAGGGAGACGTACGAGGTGCCGGGCAGGACCTTCTGGAGGCCGAGCAGATGCATGGCCCAGGCGTTGTCGCTGACGCCGAAGCGCCCTTCGACGTCGAGGAGCGGCGCCGTGACGGCGTACGGGTCCTTGCCGTCCGTCCAGTCGCGCAGCGTGAGCGCGGCGGCCCCGGTGGCCTTCTCCGCGTCGGGCGCCTCCAGGGTGGGGACGACGAGGACCGGCTCCTGGCCGGCGGCGAGGACCAGGACGGTGAGCCGTTCGGTGATCGCGGTCGGCTGGTAGCCGGTGAGGTAGACGAGGTCGGGTCCCGGGGCGACGAGAACGCCCGCGAGCCCCGCGTCGGCCGCGGACTCGGCGGCGCGGGCCATCCGGGCCCGGTAGTCGTCCGCGGTGAAGGGCACGACCTCATCGAGGGCGGGGGTGCGCGACATGGGGGCTCCTTCTCGGCGGCAGCGGCGGCGACGTACAGCATCCTGCCCCCGGCCGGGCCCCGACGCGACCGCTCAGCGGTGGTCCGGGCCCTGGGCGATGAGCCGCTCCAGAAGCTCCTGGAAGTCGTCGCCGACGACGATCCGCAGATCGCCGCGCTCCTCGTCGTGCTCGCTGAGCTGGGTGAGCGTGCCGCCGCGCCACCAGAAGACGTACGGGCTGATGGCCCCCGGCGTGTCCTCGTACCCGGAGGCGGCGAAGGAGGCCATCGCGCCGAGGGCCGGGATGATCGAGGTGTCCCGGATGGGGTGGAAGGCGAGCTGGTGGCGGAAGGGCAGGGCGACGAGCGCGCCGTGCTCGCCCAGCGGCAGTCCGGTGACGCGCCGGGCCACGCCGTCCAGGTCGAGGACGCGGCTCGCGGTGTAGAAGGAGTCGCCGAGGATGATCTCGAAGCACATGCCGTCGGCGTCGCGGACGGTCTCGTGCTCCTCCACGGGCAGCCCGCGCAGATTGCGCAGCGCCCGGTCGCGGAGCTGCGCGTGGTCGCCGAGCCGGTCCAGGGCCTCGTCGGTGAGCATCATGACGCTCTCCGGCAGGTCGAGCGCGAGGACCTCGTACAGCCCGGGGGCGACGGTTCGCGCGTAGCCGAAGGCCCCTGCGTCGATGCCGTCGCCGCTGACGACCCGGGGGTAGAGCTGGGCCCGGATCTGCTCGGGCGGGAGGGTCTCCAGAGCGGACGGCCCCTCCATCGCCCGTACGACCAGGTCGACATGACGATGAATCAGCTCGGGCCAGACGCGCATGCCGCGGCGGTCCTGGTGGCAGACGGCGGCGAGGTTGCCGAGGCCGAACCGCCGCTTCCTGTCGTCGACGACGTGGTCCGCGTAGACGGAGACCTCCAGACCGAGCTCGGCGAAGGTGGCGCGGACCCGGCCGCGGAAGAGCGCGGCCTCGCGCTCCGAGAAGTACGTGAACTCGGGATCCCTCGGCGTGTCCTCGCCGTCCCGCTTGGGTCCTCGCCTCAGCCAGCCCACGTCAGCCCGCCTTCCGTCGCCGTTGCGCACAGGGTAGCGAGTGCGGGTGTCAGCTCTTGAGTCGTCGCGCGAACTCGGCAGCCGGCCCGGCGGGTTCGCCTCCTTCACCGGTTGCGCCCCCGCCGAGACCCGGGAGGAGGAGTTCGATGCGGTGGACGAGGCGGGGCGCGACCAGCGGGACGGCGGTGGCGCCGGGGACTCCGGCGGCCACGGGGAGCGGCAGGAGCGCGAGGCCGTGCCCGGCGGCGGCGAGGGCGGCGAGGGTGCGGGTGTCGGTGCCCTCGTAGCGCAGGGCCGTACGGAAGCCCCGGCCGGCCGGTCCGGCGTGGACGGCCCGGAGCTGCTCCAGGGGGACCCCGGCGGCGGGCGCGTCGAGCCAGCGCGCGTCCACGAGGTCGTCGAGCCGCAGCCCGGCGCGCCCGGCGAGCGGATGGCCGGCGGGCAGGACGACGGCGAGCGGCTCCTCGGCGATCCCGGTCGCGGTGAGCGGCGCGACGTCGGGCAGCCGCAGCGGGTCGCTGGGTGCGGTGATCCCGTCGACGAGCCCGGCGTCGGCCTCGCCGGTGGCGACGGCCTCGGGTACTCGCTCGCCGGGCAGGGCGCGCAGGGTGACCCCGGTGGCGGGCAGCGCGGCGAGGGTACGGGCGGCCAGGGCGAGCGGGGAGGCGGCGACGCTCAGTGTCGCGCGGGGCGCGGCGGCGAACCGGCCGAGGTCGGCGCGGGCCGCGTCGAGGCGCAGGAGCAGCGCCCCCGCGTGTTCGAGGAGCCGCTGCCCGGCGGGGGTGGGTGCGACGGGCCGCCGGCCGAGGAGCGGCAGCCCGAGGTCGGCCTCCAGGGCGGCGATGTGCTGGGAGACGGCCGACTGGGTGTAGCCCAGCTCGCGGGCGGCCTCGGAGAAGGAGGCGAGCCGGGCGACGGTGACGTACGTACGGAGGAGATGCGGGTCCACGAAGTCGCTCAGGAGCCGTCGGGGGCGGTGAGGAGGGCGCGCGCGTAGTGGGCGAGCGAGCGGTTGTAGCGGGGCAGCAGGGGTGCGAGGGCGCCGAGGGCGAGGGAGGCGGCCTCGCGGTCCCGGCCGGTGTCGGCGAGGGCGAGGGCGAGGAAGGCGTCGACGGCGCCGGAGAGCGCGAGTTCGTCGGCGTCGAGCCGGTCGGCGGGGATGTCGCGCTCGGCGGTGAGGAGTTCGACGCTGCGGTCGGGCCGGCCCAGGTTGCGGAGGCTGCTGGCGAGCTGGACGACGGCCCGGCGGCGACGCAGCCCGGTGAGACCGGCGTCGAGGGCGCGCTCGTAGAGGCGGACCGCCTCCACGGGCAGGCCGGTGGAGTCGTGGGCGGCGCCCAGCTCGAAGAGGGCTGCGGGGTCGTCTTCGGCCCGCTCGGCGGCGAGGGCGGCGACGGCGGCGCGGAAGTCGGCGGGCTCGTGGTCGTCGAGGCGCTCCCAGAGCGCGGCGACCCGGAGCTCCCACTCCTGCTCCACCGAGTGATGGCTGGTCATACGGACACCCTACTGACGGCGACATAAGCATGCGTGATGGAGAGTGCAGGAATCATCGTTGGACGTGAACAGGCGGCGCCCACCAGCATGGTCGCCATGAACGCGAACACCTCCCGCCCCGTCCCCCGCATCGCCCTGGTCGGCGACCGCTCCCCGCACGTCAGGTCCCATGTCCGTATCCCCGTCCTCCTCGACGCCCTCGCCGAACGGGACGGGCTCGCGCTCGACGCGTACTGGATCCCGACGGGTGACGCGGAGGCGCCCGGCGCCGTCAGGGGCTTCGACGCGGTGTGGGTGCTGCCGGGCAGTCCGTACGCGAGCGAGGCGGGGGCGCTGGCCGCGATCCGTACGGCCCGTGAGGACGGCATCCCCTTCCTCGGCACCTGCGGCGGCTTCCAGCACGCCCTCCTCGAGTACGCGCGGAACGTCTGCGGACTGTCCCGCGCCGCGCACGCCGAGAACGACCCGGCGGCGGATTCCGGAGACCTGCTGATCGCGCCGCTCGCCTGCTCGCTCGTCGGCCACGAGGGCGTCGTCCGGGTCGCCCCCGGCTCGCTCGCCGAGCAGTCCCTCGGCGCGGAGCGGACCACCGAGCGCTACCACTGCAACTACGGCCCGGACAGCCGGCACCTCGACGCCCTGCGCGCCCACGGCATCCGGTTCACTGGCGCCGACGAGGAGGGCGGGGTCCGCGTCGCGGAACTCCCCGGGCACCCCTTCTTCCTGGCGACCCTCTTCCAGCCGGAGCTGGCGGGCGACGGCACCCGCCCGCACCCGCTGATCCGCGCCCTGGCGACGGCGGCGGTGCGGCACGCGGAGGACGCCACGCCCTGAGAGGGACTCAGGGTTCAGATGCGGGGCAGGTGGCGGCCGACGAGGTCGAGGAGCCCCTCCACGCCCTCCGGGGAGCGCAGTCCGCGCTTGGGGAGCACCTCCACGAGCAGGATGTTCGGGTCGCGGCTGAGGAGCACCACGTGGTCACGGGTCTCGCGGTAGCCGCGGAAGACCGACCAGCGCTGGAGGAGCGTCACGTGCTCGGTCTCGGCGGAGACTCCCGTCCCGCTCACGGACAGGCGGTACTCGCCCTGCCAGGAGACCGTTTTCAGCGCGTGGTGGCTCTGGGCGTGAGGGACCGACCAGACCAGAACGGCGAGGACGGCGGGCAGCAGGGACGACGACGCGGCACTCGTCGGTGCGGCCAGGACCAGCAGGGCCACGGCCGCGAACAGTCCCGCGAAACCCCAGCGGACCAGATGGAGGCGCCGGCAGCGCTCGCGCACCAGGACGGCCGTGTGGATGTCGGCACGGGTCGGCCGGTACACCAGCTCGACCGTGCTCCGTATGTCGCCCTGCCTGCCGTCGTGCCCCGAGTCCATGACCATGGAACGGGATCGTACTGTTCCGCTAGGTCATCCGGACGACCAGGTGCGCGCGGTCCCGACTCCGGGCCACCAGGCGGGCGTTGACCTCGTCCGAGTCGTGCACCCAGCGCTCGGCCTGGGCCCGCTCCTTGCCGAAGCGGACGTGCCGCTCGACGAGCCGGGGGACGCGGCGGCGGTCGTCCAGGTCCAGGTACCAGACCTCGTCGAGGAGGGGCAGGGCCGCGGCCCAGGCGCCCTCGTCGTGGAGGAGGTAGTTGCCCTCGGTGACGACGAGCGGGACCTCGGGCGGGACGGCTATCGCTCCGGCGATCGGCTCCTCCAGGGAGCGGTCGAAGGCCGGGGCGTAGACGGTGGTGCCCGGTTCGGGGGCGCGCAGCCGGGTGAGGAGCGCCGTGTACCCGGCGGCGTCGAAGGTGTCGGGCGCGCCCTTCCGGCCGGCCCGGCCGAGGCGCTCCAGCTCGGCCTGCGCGAGGTGGAAGCCGTCCATCGGGACGAGGACGGCGAGCCCGTCGAGGCGGGCGACGAGCCGTGCGGCCAGCGTGGACTTCCCGGCCCCGGGCGCGCCCGCGAGGCCGAGTATCCGCCGGTGGCGCGGGCCGGACCCCGGCTCGGCGAGGGCACGCGCACGTGCGGCGAGGCGCTCGAATTGTTGCGCGTCCATGTCGGGCATTCTCGCACCCCTCGCCACCCCTCCCCCGGACCCTCGCCCGACCCTCCCCGACCCCTCGTTCGCACCCTCGCTGCGACGAGGGTCGTACCTGCGACGACGCGGGTTGACGCGAGTAGATTCCTACCGCTTCCACGTATTACGTTGGGGTAATGCCGTCCATCGCACTCGTCACCCTCGTCGTCCGTGAATACGACGAGGCCATCGCCTTCTTCACCGACGCCCTCGGCTTTGAACTCGTCGAGGACACCGACCGGGGCGACGGCAGTCGCTGGGTCGTCGTCCGTCCGCGCGGCGCGGCGGGCGTCGGCGGCCTCGGGAACGCGGGCCTGCTCCTGGCCCGCGCCAAGAACGAGACCGAGGCGGCCTCGGTGGGCAACCAGACGGGCGGCCGGGTCGGCTTCTTCCTCCACACCGAGGACTTCGCCCGCGACCATGCCCGGATGACGGCGGCCGGGGTCGTCTTCAAGGAGGAGCCGCGCCACGAGCCGTACGGCTCGGTCGTCGTCTTCGAGGACCTCTACGGCAACCGCTGGGACCTTCTCCAGCCGGCCGACGTCACCGACGCCACCACCGTCACCGCGTAAAAACCGCTGTCGCACGCGCGGTTCGGCTCCCTACACTCACGTCACGGCGCACCGATCGGTGCGCCGTGAGACGTCCGTCCGAGGGGAGATGACCGTGCGCAGCCACCGTGCCGTCGCCGTGTCGCCCTCCCGTGCCCGGTTCGACGTGATCCTCGCCTCTTCCCCCGGCCGGTGGCGGCTGCGCGCCCGCCATCGCCGACCCGTGACGTCCTGATCCTGATCCCTTCTCGATCCGTCCGGGAATCGCGCTGCCCTGTCTCCACGCAGCAGCGAAAGGCACGACACCGTGCGTACCCACCTCACCACCGGCATCCGCAACCTCGGCATCCTCGCCCACGTCGACGCGGGCAAGACCACCGTCACCGAGCGGATCCTGTTCCTCACCGGCGCCACCCACAAGCGCGGTGAGGTCCACGACGGCACGACCGTCACCGACTTCGACCCGCAGGAGCGGGACCGGGGCATCACGATCTTCGCCGCGGCCGTCAGCTGCGACTGGACCGGGCACCGGATCAACCTCATCGACACCCCGGGGCACGTCGACTTCTCCGACGAGGTCGAGCGTTCGCTGCGCGTCCTCGACGGCGCCGTCGCCGTCTTCGACGCCGTCGCGGGCGTCGAGCCGCAGAGCGAGACGGTGTGGCGGCAGGCGGACCGGCACGGCGTCCCGCGCATCGCGTTCGTCAACAAGCTGGACCGGGCGGGCGCGGAGCTCGACGGCGCCGTGGAGTCGATCCGTACGCGCCTCGGCACCGTCCCGCTCCCCGTCCAGCTCCCCATCGGGCGCGAGGACGGCTTCACGGGCGTCGTGGACCTGGTCCGGATGCGGGCGTACGTGTGGCCCGACGGCGCCGACACGTACACCGAGGAGCCGGTCCCGGACGAACTGACGGACGAGGCCCGGCACCGCAGGCGACGCCTGGAGGAGACGGTGGCGGAGCTGCACCCGGCCGCCCTGGAGGAGTTCTGCGCGCAGTCCGCGCTCTCCGAAGGGACACTGAGGGGCGCGCTCCGCGACCTCACCCTCTCCGGCGACGCCGTGGTCGTCCTGTGCGGCTCGGCGTACCGCAACCGGGGCGTCGAACCGCTCCTCGACGCCGTCGTCGCGTACCTCCCGGCGCCGTCCGACATGCCGCCGGTACGCGGCGGGACGCCGGCGGACCCGGCGGCGCCGTTCACCGCGCTCGCTTTCAAGGTGAGCGCGACGGCCACCGGCCGCATGACCTACGTCCGCGTCTACGCGGGCACGATCACGAAGGGGGACACCGTGCTCGACACCACCACCGGCCGCACCGAGCGGATCTCCCGCATCCTGCGCGTCCAGGCCGACCGGACGACGGAGCTGGACGGGGCGCGCGCCGGGGACATCGTCGCCGTCGTCGGCCCGAAGACGGCCCGACCGGGCGCGACGCTCTGCGCTCCGGACGCGCCGGTCCTCCTCGAACCGCCGACGACCGCCGACCCGGTGGTCTCGGTCGCCGTGGAGGCCCGCCGGAGCACGGACACGGGCCGCCTGGCGACGGCCCTCGCGAGACTCTCGGAGGAGGACCCCTCGCTCGTCGTGCGGTCCGACCCGGAGACGGGCCAGACGGTCCTCTCGGGCCTGGGCGAACTGCACCTGGAGGTCGCGGTGGAGAAGCTGCGGCGCGACCGCGGCCTTGAGGTGACGGTGGGCCGTCCGCAGGTCGCGTACCGGGAGACGGTGGCGAAGGGCGTCACGGGCCTGCTGTACCGCCATGTCAAACAGGACGGCGGCGCGGGCCAGTTCGCCCATGTCGTCATCGACGTCGAACCGGCCGGTGAGGAGCAGGACTTCGCCTTCTCCTCCTCGGTCACGGGCGGCCGCGTACCGCAGGAGTACGTCCGCGCGGTCGAGGCCGGCTGCCGGGACGCCCTCGTCGAGGGCCCCCTCGGCGGCCACCCGGTGACGGGTGTCCGGGTCACGCTCACGGACGGCGCGACGCATCCGAAGGACTCCTCGGAGATGGCGTTCCGCACGGCGGGCCGCTTCGCCCTGCGCGAGGCGCTCCGCGCGAGCGCGATGACCCTCCTGGAACCGGTGGCCGAGGTGACGGTCACCGTCCCTGCGGAGTCGGTCGGCGCGGTCCTCGGCGACCTCGCGGCCCGCCGGGGCCGGGTGACGGACCAGACGACCCGCTCCGGCACGGCGGTGGTCTCGGCGACGGTCCCGCTGGCCGAACTCTTCGGCTACGCGTCCCGCCTACGCAGCCGCACCCAGGGCCGCGGCACCTTCACCACCCGCCCGGCGGGGTACGCCGCGGCCCCGCAGTCGCAGGGCTGAGGCCGGGCGGCCGGCGCACGCCGCCGGGGGACGGCCCGGGCGGGTGCGTGAGCGTCGGCTCACGCACCGCCCGGGCAGGCACCGAGTCCGGAGACCGCACGAAACACGGTGGCGGCGGCCTGCGCGGGTGTGTGACGGTTCGGCCCATGGGCAACTCCAGGGCGTATCCCGTCTACCGGACCACCGACGCGGCCACCGCATTCGCGCGGGCCGATCGTCTGCGTCGGCAGATGGCCGAGTGCGAGGCCAAGGCCGAGCTCTACGCCGAGCTGCGAACGGTCGAGGACGTGCAGCGGATGGCTGCGGTCCTGCCCGAGGCACGCTTCGACTATCTGGACATCCGTACCGATCCTGCGGGTGAGTACGTCTGGTTCGACCTCGACGTGACGACCGCGGAAGCCACCGCGCTGGAGGCACACCTGCCGCTGGATGCCGATGCAGAAGTGCCGACAGGAACGGTGGAGGAACGTTTCGTCGCGGCTCTCGGCCAGGGCTTGGCCGACATCTGCTGGCGCGGGCTGTGGCCGGCGCGCCCGGAGCTTGGCCAGTACGCGAGCGCGAACGACGACGGCGTCCAGGTCGTGTTCCACGGCGAGAGGGCCCAGATCCGCGGGTGGACCGAGCATCACACCGTCTTCGTCCACGGCTGCGCCCGCACCCCCGGGGCCCTGACCAGGGCCCAGGAGCTCGCCGCGAGCATCGGCGGCCAGGTCCTGGGCGAGCCACAGCTCGGCTGGTGACGTGACGGCACGGCGCGCAGCTCCCGCTCCGTCCGTGCGGACCGGACAGGTCCGCTGCCCGTGAGGGCCCTGTGCCAGGATGCGGGGACGGCCGTCCACCGCACGCGGACGGCCCGGTGCCGTACGACTCGAGGAGCGACACGATGACCACGACCTCCGGCCCCTACCTCTCCGGGCTGTTCTCGCTCGACGGACGCACCGCCCTTGTCACCGGCGGCAGTTCGGGCATCGGCCGGGCCATCGCCGGGGCCCTGGCCCGGGCCGGGGCGCGGGTCGTGGTCCTGGCGCGCAAGGAGAGCGAGCTCGCCGCGACGGTGGACGAGCTGACGGCCGACGGCTGCCGGGCCGCGTGGGTGAGTGCCGACCTGAGCACCCGTGAGGGGATCAAGGCCGGGGCGGAGGCGGCGGCGGCCGTCTTCGGTGAGCCCGACATCCTGGTCAACTCTGCGGGCATCAACCTCCGTCCGCCGCTCGGCGAACTCGGCGACGAGGTCTGGGACACCACCATGACGGTGAACCTGGAGGCCCCCTTCCTCCTCGGCCGGCGCTTCGGCCCCGGCATGGCCGAGCGCGGCTTCGGCCGCATCATCCACATCACCTCCCAGCAGGCGCACCGCGCGTTCGTCCAGAGCGGTGCGTACGGGGTCTCCAAGGGCGCCCTGGAGTCGCTGGCCCGCTCGCAGGCGGAGGCGTGGTCGCCGTACGGCGTGACGGCCAACACCCTGGTCCCCGGCTTCGTCATGACCGCGCTCAACCGGCGGCTCTCCTCCGACCCGGAGAAGGTGGCGGCCCTGGCGGCCCGCACGATGGTCGGCCGCAACGGCCTCGCCGAGGACTTCGCGGGCGCGGCGGTCTTCCTGGCGAGCACGTCCTCCGCGTACGTCACGGGCCAGTCCCTCTTCGTGGACGGCGGCTTCTCCGTCCATTGAGCCGATCAGGCGCCGGGGGGCGTCCCCGACCAGGCGGTGAGGGACCGTGCGCAGTGGTCCAGGGCCGTCGCCGTGGGACCCGCGGACGCGGACAGGCCGGCCGTGAGGGTCAGGGCGGGGGCTTCGGCCGGGTTGCCCACCGTCACGGTGCACTCCACCGTGGCGGGCGGGCCCTCCGTGCCGGGCGGGACGGGGATCGTCAGGGTCAGTTCGCAGGCGGCCGCGCGGGCGCCCGAGGCGTCGAGGCGCGCGGTCATCGCCGCGACCAGCGGTTCGGCGCTGCTGTCCAGGGACCCCGGGCCCAGCGGGAAGTCCTCGTCGACGGCCACGACGCCGATCCCCCGCAGGGTGGTGGCCCGCAGGTGCAGCGCGCGGCCGCTGTACACGCCCGCGCTGTGCAGGACGTAGACGGCGACGAGCGCGGCCCGTACGGCGGCGCCGAGATCGGCGGACCCGCCGGGCAGCGGGAAGCTCCAGCGGGGTGCGCGGAGCCGGACCGGCGCGATCCCCTCCGCGAGCGCCGTGAGGCCGTCGTGGACCGTCTCGCCGAGGAGCCAGGGCCCGCCGGTTCCGAGCATCAGAAGCCGGCCGTGCTCGTCGACCGCGAGCGGCGCGTCCGTGTCCGTACGGCCGAGGGGGAAGAGGCGTACGCCGAGGGAGTCGGCGACCCGGTGCAGGGACGGGACGTCGAAGCGGGCTTCGCGCGGGTCCACGACGCTGCCGATGGCGGCGACGTCACGGCCACCGGTGTCGGCGGGGAGGACGGTCAGGCCGTGGAACTCCCGCAGGGCCAGCTCGGCGGCGGGGAAGAGCCTCGCGCCGACCGCCACGGCGGTGAGGATCGCGAGCATGGCGGCGTCCCCGGCGTCGCGGTCCGGCTGCCACCCGGCCCGCGTCAGCACGCCGGTCATGCTTCGTCGTGGATGATCGTGATCCCCAGCCGGTCGAGGAGCGCCGAGCAGGAGCGGCAGACCTCGGCCTCGGTGCCGTGCTCGGGGTCCCCGTGCGGGCGGATCTTACGGGCGACGATCGCGGCTCCCGCGAAGTGCGGGACGGCCTCGTCGAGGGTGGCGGCACGGCCGTCGCCACGCTTCCTGTCCCATCCGAGGAGTTCGTCGGAGACGAGCGCGGACTCGGCGCAGTAGCCGATGAACTGCTCGCGCAGGGCGGGCGGGAGCCCGTCGAAGAACTCCTGGACGGCGGGGTGGAGGTGCGGCTCGCCGTCACCGGTGAGGCTGGTGTGGCTGGTGATCGTGCCGTGGATGAGCAGCGAGGCCGCCGTTCCGGGAATCAGGTCAGACATAGAAATCCTCCGCGTCCTGCATGGGAGACCGGTAGAGGGCGATCATCGCCTCGTGCTTGTCGGTGCCCATGTAGTAGTCGCCGGTGTGGTGCATGCAGAAGAACCGGCCCCCTTCGTCGATGACGAACACCTCGCCGTCCGTGGAGTCCCAACCGACCGGAAACAGTCGCACACCCAGTCTGCTGCTCAGCTCCGCCATGTCCTCGAAGAGATGGCCCCAGACGGGCACGGCCGTGAAGTCGATGTAGTCGTCGCGCTGGACGTCGTGCGTCACCCGGAGCCCGACGTGCTCGGTGAGGAAGTCGGTCGCGGCAGGGAAGGGCACCACCGGGAATCCGCGCTTCCGGCTCTCCTCGACGGCCTCCGCCACGAACGCCGAAGCCTGCTCGGCGGCGTTCCGGCCGGGGAACCAGCCGTACACGCCGAACCAGGCGTCGACATCCACGGGGACGCGGGGACGGGACGCGCGGGGCGCCCCGCCCGCCGCTGTGCCGGGGACGGGGTCAGACAAAGTAGTCCTCCGCATCCTGCATGGGGGCGTGGGCCAGGGCGATCATCGCCTCGTACTTGTCGGCGCCCATGTAGTAGTTGCCGGTGTGGTGCATGAAGAACCAGCGGCCCTGTTCGTCGATGACAAGGGGGGATCCCTCCGAGGAGTCCCAGCCGATCGGAAAGAGCCGGACGCCGAGGTTGCGGCTCAGCTCCGCGATGTCCTCGGAGGTCGAGTCCCAGACGAGGGCCGGCGCGAATTCGAGGTACTCCTTGCGCGGGACGTCGATGGCCACCTGGAGTCCCGCGTGTTCGGTGAGGAAATCCGTCGCGGCGGCGAAGGGCTCCAGAGGGAAGCCTTCGCTGCGGCACTCCTCCGTGATCTCCGTGACGATCGCAGGTACCTGGTCGGCCACGTTCCGCCCGGGGAACCATCCGTACTCGCCGAACCAGGCATCGACGTCGGCCGGGGTGTTGAGGTGAGGCACGCGGGCTCCTTAGCCGGTGTAGGCGGTGATGCCGGCCATTTCGAGGGCGATCCCGCACGAGCGGCACGGCGGTTTGTACTCGTTGTGGTCGAAGAGTTTCTTCCGGTCTTGGCCGATCTGCACGGTGTACATCTGCGCACCCTTCAGCGCCTCGCGTACATCGTCGAGGCTGCTGATGGACGTCCCTGTGGGATCGAGGTGGCGCAGCCGGTCCGAGATGAGGTTGGCCTCCGCGCACTGACCGTGTCCCCCGCCGGGAAATCGCCCTTCCCCCTCGATCCGGGCCTTCACCTGATCGTAGATGTCCTGTGCGGCCGGGTGCAGATCGGGTTTCTCCTGATCGACCCCCTTCGTGGCACTGGAATGGCTGGTGATCACGCCGTCGTGGAGCATGCTGCCGGAGCACGCGCCGTCCTTGAGGAGGTTCTCGCCGGGCGGGAAGTGCGTCTTGGCCATGTCGATCTTGTGCTTGGGATCGTCCGGGTTGTTGCGATCGGCCCTGCGCGCCCTGTCGGCGAGGTCGCGCGCCTCCTGGACGACCGCCGCCCGCTGCTGCTCCGGGGTGAGGTGGCGTACGTCAAGCGGGTCGGTCCGGTGGTGATTCATGCCGCCGGCCGAGCTGCCGTGCCATGGCGGGGCCGGGGTGATGCGGTTGCCGCCGGGGTTGTTCCCCGAGCCGCCGTTGCCGTTTCCGCCGGGGGGATTGCCGTTCCCACCGCCACCGCCACCACCGCTGCCGCCGTTGTCGTGGTCGCCCTTGCGCTGGCGGGCGAAGCGGTCGCGGAGGTTGTCGTCGGTGTTCTTGTGGTCGACGGAGATCTGCTTGACGGCCTTGGGCAGCGTCTGGCCGACGTGGTCGCCCATGTTCTTCGCGGCCTTGGTGAGGGCTTCGAGCGCCTTGTCGGCGATCGGGTCGATCGCGTCGGCGATCGAGTCGCGGCCCCGCGTCCGGCCGTGCGCGGTCTTCGCCTTCGTGAGCTTGCCCGCGGTCTTGCCGTGGATGCCCGCGGAGACGGTGTTGAGCTGGGTGGAGGCGTGGGTGTGCTCGGCGTGCTCGATGTGCAGGTTCTTCAGCCCGCCGCCCTTCGAGCCGCCGCCACCGCCGCCGGCCGAGGCCAGGTTCATGGCCTCCTTGCCGGACTGGACCCCTTCCTTGAAGCCCTCCTGTCCGGCGTCCTTCGTCTGGTCGAGGTCGACCCCGTCCTGCAGGCCGATCGCCACCGCGCCGAGCTGGACGACGAGATCGGCGGCCATGCCCTCGAGGGCGGCCACCGCGGGCTCGGTCATCGCGGCCACGACGTAACCGACGGCCTCCTCCACGCACTCCTTGATCAGCCGCTTGATGACCTCTTGCGTGGCCCGCATCGACGCCGCGCCGATCAGCGCCGACAGACCGCCCGTCACCGGGATCAAGGAGATCGCGATACCGGCCTCGGCCGCGAGATAGCCCAGCTGGACGAGTGCGGCGAGCTTCATGCCCTCGATCGCGCCGGCCGCCGTGTCCAGGCCGCCCGCGACCGTCCGCGCCGCACCCGAGATGTCCTTCAGGTGCTTGGTCTTGATCTTCGCCCAGTGCTCGTTGAGCGCGTCGAGCGCCTCGCCCTCACCGGACGACAACAACCGCTCGAAGTGGTTGTTCGCGAGCTGACCGTCGTCCTCCAGGTCCTCAGCGAACTCCCTGAGCGCGTCCGCCATCTCGCGGTACGCGTCCTCGTCGACGTTCGGCCAGGCCACGCCGATCAAGTCGAGAAGAGTGTCCGCCCAGTCCGGAACCGTGACTGCCACGTTCCCCCGCCCCCCGTTGAAGACTGTTTGCAATCCGCAATAGTCCTACCACAAGGGGCGGGTGACGAGGCGTCCGGGCGTCAGCCCTCGTCCGGCTCCAGGCGGAGCGAGATCGAGTTGATGCAGTACCGCTGGTCCGTCGGGGTGGGGTAGCCCTCACCCTCGAAGACATGACCCAGGTGCGAACCGCAGCGCGAGCAGCGGACCTCGGTGCGGAGCATGCCGTGCGAGCGGTCCTCGATCAGCTCGACGGCCCCGGAGTCCTTGGGGTCGAAGAACGAGGGCCAGCCGCAGTGCGACTCGAACTTCTCGTTCGACGTGAACAGCTCCGCGCCGCAGGCACGGCAGGAGTACACGCCCTTCGTCTTCGTGTCCGTGTACTCCCCGCGGAAGGCCGGCTCGGTGCCCGCCTGGCGCAGCACCTGGTACTCCGCCGGGGTGAGCTCCGCCCGCCACTGCTCGTCCGGCTTCTCTACCTCGTACGCCGACATCAGCTGCTCCTCAGTTCGCCAGGTGGTCCAGGATCCGCGGTCCGAGGTCCGTGACGTCGCCCGCGCCCATCGTCAGAACGAGATCGCCGGGCTTGGCCATTCCCGCGACGACGTCCGGGACGGTCGCCTTGTCGTGGACGGCCGTGACGTCGGCGCCGGCCCGCTGGGCGGCGGCGATGATCAGCTCGCTGGTGACGCCCGGGATCGGGTCCTCGCGGGCCGGGTAGATGTCGAGGACGACGGAGGCGTCGGCGAGGGCCAGCGCGTCTCCCATCTCCTTGCCGAGCTCCTGCGTGCGGGAGAAGAGGTGCGGCTGGAAGACGACGAGCAGACGGGCGGCTCCGGCCGCGCCGCGCATGGCCTCCAGGTCGGCGGTCATCTCGGTGGGGTGGTGCGCGTACGAGTCGATGACCTGGACGCCCGCGGCCTCGCCCTTGAGCTGGAGGCGGCGGCCGACGCCGGTGTAGGCGGTGAGGGCCTGGGCCAGCTCGGCCGGGTCGATGCCGACGCGGGCGCCGGCGGCGAGGGCCGCGGCGGCGTTGTGGGCGTAGTGGCGGCCGGGGACGGAGACGGTGAAGGTGTGCTCGACGCCGTCGAGGAGGACGACGACCTCGCTCTTCATGCCGTTCGGGGCGATCTTCAGGATCCGGGCGTCGGAGTCCTCGGACTCGCCGACCGTGACGATGTTCAGGCCGTCGCGGTCCGCGACGCGGCGGGCCAGTTCACGGGCGCCCGCGTGCTCGCCGACGACCAGGGTGCCGCCCGGGCGGATCTTGGCGGTGAAGGCCTCGAAGGACTCGTAGATCTCGTCCATGGAGGCGTAGTTCGCGTGGTGGTCCAGCTCGACGTTGAGGACGATCGCGACCTCGGGGTCGTACTTCTGGAAGCTGCGGTCGCTCTCGTCGGCCTCGGCGACGAAGACCTCGCCGTCGCCGTGCAGCGCGTTGGTGCCGGGGCCCGCGAGGTCGCCGCCGATGGCGTACGAGGGGTCGAGACCGAGCTCGGTGAGCGCGACGGCCAGCATGGAGGTGGTCGTCGTCTTGCCGTGCGTGCCGGCGACGGCGATCGCGCGCAGGCCGTCCATGAGGGAGGCGAGCGCGTCGGAGCGGTGGACGACGGGGATGCCGAGCTCGGCGGCGCGGGCCAGCTCGGGGTTGTCGGACCGGATGGCGCTGGAGACGACGACGGCGGAGGCGTCGTCGGCGAGGTGCTCGGCGGCGTGCCCGATGTGCACGGTGGCGCCGAGGGCGCGCAGGGCCTCGGCGGTCGGGGACTCCTTGGCGTCGCTGCCGGCGACCTTGGCGCCCCGCTGGGCGAGGATCTTCGCGATGCCCGACATTCCGGCACCGCCGATACCGATGAAGTGCGGTCGTTCCATGGCGGCAGGGATGGCGGGTGCCATGCGGATCTCTCCCCGGGGGTGCGTCTGGCTGTCTCGTACTGGAAGGACCAGCCTAGTGGCTCCGGTCTGCCGGACCCGGGCCAGGCACGTCGGGCGGTGCGCTGACGGCGGGCCCGCCCCGGGCCGCGCCCCCTGCACGGGGCGCGGCCCGGGGCCGGTCGTCACGGCCTGTCGGGCCCTGATCCGCCGGACAGGCCCTAGGCGCCGTCCTGCTCGCTGTGGGCGAAGAGCTTGAGCACCGGGACGCCGACCTTGTGCCGGGCCCGGGAGGCCCAGTCCCGGTGGAAGAACTCCTCCACGTAGTGCGGGGCGGTGAGAACGATCACCTCGTCCGCCTCCGACTCCTCGACCACCGCCTTCATCTTGGTGAGCGGGTGGTCCTCGACGACCTGGCCGACCGCTTCGCAGCCGGCGTCTCTCAGGGCCCGGAGCGAGTACTCCAGGGCCTGCTCGGCGGGGCCCCGGGCGGCCTTGCCCTCCGGTTCCCCTCCCTCGTGGGCGGCTTCCTTCAGTTCGCCCATGGCGACGTCGTCGATGGCACGCAAGAGCACATCGGCCTGGTCACCACGCGGCTGCATAAGGACGATGAAGGACACGCCCTCGTCGCCGTGCAGCGTGGTGACGAACTCCACGTCGACGGACGTCAGGGGCTTCTCGATCATCAGAACGCTTGTGAACACCTCTGGAGCCCTTCTGCGGAAACCATCCTTCCCCGTGCCCGCACGGGGTCTGCGACATAAGTGTGCCCAGCGGACGGAAAGCGGAACGACAAATTCCGCTGATTGTCAGATCCGACGGTAGCGGGTGAAGAGGAAGCCGTCCTGCTCCAGCACGGAAGCCACCGAGAAGCGTGTCGGGACGGCCACCGAAGGGCCCCCGGCGATCCGCTGGGCGCCACCCGCGGTCATCGTCGGCGAGATCGTCAGACACAGCTCGTCGAGGACCCCCGCCGCCACGAACTGACCGAGCAGCCGGGGCCCGCCCTCGGTCAGCTGGCGCCGCAGCCCGCGCTCCGCGAGGACCGCCACCGCACGGGCGGGCTCCACCCCGGCCCCGTCGCCCGCGATCAGCACCTCGGCACCCGCCTCCCGGGCGGCCCGTACGCGCTCGGCGGGCGCGGCGGCCCCCGTCAGGATCAGGGTCGGGACGAGCGGGTCCGTGAAGAGCGGCAGCGAGAAGTCAAGATCGAGGGAGGCCGTCACCACGGCGATCACGGGTGCGGGGCCCTGCCCTGCGGCGGCCCGGCGGGCCGCGAAGGCCTCCCGCGCCCGGGCGGGGCGGTACCCCTCGAGGCGTACCGTTTCCGCGCCCACGACGATCACGTCGGCGAGGCCGCGCAGGGTGCCGAAGATCCGCATGTCGGTCTCGGAGGAGAGCGGCTGGGAGCGGCCGTCGTGCTGGCCGGCCCCGTCGAGGGACGAGACCATGTTGGCCCGCAGCCACACGGCGTCACCCTCCGGATACGCGTAGGCGTCGGCCAGCTCGTCGAGGGTCCACTCCCGGCCGCCGGCCGGGGCCTCGCCGGTGGCGGTCGCCGGAGTCGCCCCCGCGGTGGCCGCTGTGGCCTCCGCGGCCGCTGTGGCCCTCCCCGCGGCGGTCTCGTGGACCTCCCCCGCGGCGGTCTCGTGGGCTGTCATGTCCGTCACAGGGAGCAGGCGTCGCATCCTCGCAGTCTGACATGGCGCTTACAGTGGGGAACTGTGTCGACCCACGCCCTCACCGAAGCGGCTTCCACCGAAGCGGCCCCGCTCTCGCTCTGCTCCCGAGAGCCCCACGTCCCCGCCGACCGTCTCGTCGCGGAGATGGTGCCGCCGCCGCGCTTCGACTCCGTGCGCTTCGACACGTACCTCCCGGACCCGAACCAGCCCAGCCAGACGGACGCCGTCAAGGCGCTGAGCGGCTTCGCCGAGGGCCTCGGCGGGGCACACGCCTCCGGCGCCGGTAAGCGCCGCTGGTTCGCCAAGAAGGCGGCCGCCCCGAGCGGGCCGCGCGGGGTCTACCTGGACGGCGGATACGGCGTCGGCAAGACCCACCTGCTGGCCTCCCTCTGGCACGCGACCCCCGCCGAGCCCTCGCTGAAAGCTTTCGGCACCTTCGTCGAGCTGACCAACCTGGTCGGCGCGCTCGGCTTCCAGCAGACGGTGAAGACCCTCAGCGGGCACCGTCTCCTCTGCATCGACGAATTCGAGCTGGACGACCCGGGCGACACCGTCCTCGTCTCCAGCCTCCTCGGCAAGCTCGTCGAGGCGGGCGTGGCCCTGGCCGCCACCTCCAACACGCTCCCGGGCAAGCTCGGCGAGGGCCGCTTCGCCGCCGCCGACTTCCTCCGCGAGATCCAGGGCCTCTCCGCGCACTTCATGCCGCTGCGGATCGACGGCGAGGACTACCGCCACCGCGGTCTGCCCGAGGCCCCCGCCCCGTACACCGACCAGGTCGTGACGGAGACCGCGTACCGCACGCCGGGCGCCTCCCTCGACGACTTCCCGCACCTGCTCGGCCACCTGGCCAAGGTGCACCCGAGCCGGTACGGCGCGCTCACCGACGACCTCGCGGCGGTCTGCCTCACCGACGTCCAGCCGGTCCCCGACCAGTCGACGGCCCTCCGGCTCGTCGTCCTCGCCGACCGCCTCTACGACCGCGAGATACCCGTCCTCGCCTCCGGACTGCCCTTCGACCGGCTCTTCAGCGACGAGATGCTGAACGGCGGGTACCGCAAGAAGTACTTCCGGGCGATCTCCCGGCTCACCGCGCTCGCGCGCGACGCAAAGGGGCTTGTCGGGCAGTAGGTTGGGGCCATACCCGATCGAAAGGGATCCACCATGGCCGCAACGCGCAGCGCTCACGCCGTCTGGGAGGGCGACCTCCTCAAGGGCTCCGGTGTCGTCACGCTCGACTCCTCCGGTCTCGGCAAGTTCGACGTCTCCTGGCCTGCCCGCACCGAGCAGCCGAACGGGAAGACCAGCCCGGAGGAGCTGATCGCCGCCGCGCACTCCTCGTGCTTCAACATGGCGTTCTCCAACATCCTGGCCAAGGCAGGCAACGCGCCGGAGCGCCTGGAGACCAAGGCCGACGTGACCTTCGTGCCCGGCACGGGCATCACGACCAGCCACCTCACCGTGCGCGGCACGGTCCCGGGCCTGGACTCGGACAAGTTCCAGGAGCTGGCCGAGACCGCCAAGCAGAACTGCCCGGTGAGCCAGGCCCTCACCGGTGTGACGATCACGCTCACCGCCGAACTGGCCTGACCCCCGGTCAGAACACGCGCCACACGAGGCAGTTGTGGCCCGCATGGTTCACGTGTCACCACAGTGCGTGATACACACATGCGGGTCACACGTCACATCACACACCTGTCCGCCAACAGGAAAAGTGGGTTGCCTCATGTCCGCAACACGACGTCAGATCCTCTCCCGCACCGGCGCGTCCGTCGCCGGGATCGCCTTCACCGGCGCCTTCTCCGAACTCTTCGCCGGCAGCGCGTCCGCCGCCGGGGACCTCGGGAGGCTCGGGTCGCGGGGTGGCTACGGCCCCCTCCTCCCCGATCCCGCCGGACTCCTCGACCTCCCGGCCGGCTTCCGCTACGAGGTCCTCTCCCGGCAGGGCGACCCGCTCCGCTCCGGCGAGGGGCCCGTCCCCAGCAACTTCGACGGCATGGCCGCCCTCGCCGGCCGGCGCGGACGCGTGCACCTCGTCCGCAACCACGAGAACCGGGTCACCGGGAAGATCGGCGTCCCGACCGTCCCCGGCCTGACGTACGACCCGGCGGCGAAGGGCGGCTGCACGGCGCTCGAACTCGACGGCCGGAACAACGTCCTCGGCGAGCGCGTCGCCATCGCCGGGACCGCCGTCAACTGCGCCGGCGGGCCCACCCCTTGGAACACCTGGCTGACCTGCGAGGAGACCGAGGACAAGGCCGGGACGAACGGCTACACCAAGGACCACGGCTTCATCTTCGAGGTCGACGGGGCCGACCCGCACCGCACCGGCGCCGTCCCCCTCACCGCGATGGGCCGCTTCCAGCACGAGGCGATCGCCGTCGACCCGTCGAGCGGCATCGTCTACGAGACGGAGGACGCCTTCCAGCAGCCCTTCGGCCTCTTCTACCGTTTCCTCCCGCACAAGCCGCTCGGCGGCACCGGTTCGCTGCGCGCGGGCGGCGCCCTGGAGGCCATGCGGGTGCCCGGCGTCCCCGACCTCTCCGTGATCCAGGAGACCGGCGCGCGCTTCGAGGGCGTCGAGTGGGTCCCCGTACCGGATCCGCAGGCGGCCGGGACCCCCATCAGGCTCCAGGACTTCGGGCCGAGGGGCATCACGCACGCCCAGAAGCTGGAGGGCTGCTACTGGGGCGGGCGGGCCGTGTACTTCGTGTCCTCCTTCGCCCGGCAGAAGGACGGCTCCGGCGCCACCCACTTCGGGCAGGTCTGGAAGTACGAGCCGCACCGGCGCCGCCTCACGCTCGTCGTCGTCTTCGGCCCGAGCACCGACATCCAGCTCCCGGGCGAGTCCCCGGACAACATCTGTCTGACGCCGAGCGGCGGCCTGATGGTGAGCGAGGACGGCGACGGGGCGCAGCACGTCTACGGGGTGAGCAGGAAGGGCGAGGTGTACGCGGTCGCCCGGGGGGCCCAGAACACGGGGACGCCCGAGGCGCCGGAGTGGGGCGAGTTCGCCGGCGTCACCTTCTCCCCGGACGGCGCCACGATGTACGTGAACTGCTACACGCCGGGGACGACGTTCGCGGTGACGGGCCCGTGGTGCTGAGCTGACGGGAGGGGCCGGGGTCGCGGGCGCGCCGGTTCCGAAGCAGGATCGGGAAGGGACGAGGACGGGACGGAACGGGGCGCGGCGGAAGGGTCACGCGGTGGCGAAGAAGAAGAGGGACGACCGCGAGCAGGGCGACCGGCAGGGGAAGGAGCCGCGGCGCATACCGGACACTCCCCTGCGTGACGTACTGCGCGTGCCCGAGGGCGAGCGCCTCGACCTCGCCGCGTACGACGCCTCGGCGACCCCGGCCGGCCCCGTCGGCAAGGCGGCCGGTCTGACCGCCACCGCCACCCTCGCGCCGCGCCTCGCGGCCCTCCAGGAACGCCTGTACGCGGCGAGCACGGCGGGCGACCGGCGCAGGCTGCTCCTGGTCCTCCAGGGCATGGACACCAGCGGCAAGGGCGGCACGGTCAAGCACGTCATCGGCCTCTTCAACCCGTCCGGCTGCCGTATCCGCGCCTTCAAGGCCCCGACCCCGGAGGAGCGAGGCCATCCGTTCCTCTGGCGGATCATGAAGGCGCTCCCCCAGCCGGGCGAGATCGGCATCTTCGACCGCTCGCACTACGAGGACGTCCTCATCGCGCGCGTCCGCGACCTGGCCCCGCGCTCGCAGCTCGGCCGCCGCTACGCCCAGATCAACCGCTTCGAGAAGTCCCTCGCGGACGACGGCGTGACGGTCGTCAAGGTCTTCCTGCACATCTCGTACGAGGAGCAGCGCAACCGCCTCCTGGAGCGCCTGGACAACCCGGAGAAGCACTGGAAGTTCAACGTGGGCGACATCGAGGAGCGGTCGGTGTGGCCGGCCTACCAGGAGGCGTACGAGATCGCCCTGGAGCGCTGTACGACGGACGAGGCGCCCTGGTACCTGGTCCCGGCGGACCGCAAGTGGTACCGGAACTGGGCGGTCAGCAAGCTGCTGCTCGAACACCTGGAGGCACTGGACCCGACGTACCCGCCGGGGGACTTCGACGTGGCGGAGTGCCGGCGGCGGCTACTGGCCACGTGAGCGGCGCCATCGGTCGACGGCCGTGTTCAGCTCCTTGAAGGCGGTGCGGTCGAGCAGGCTCAGCCGGCCCTGCTCGGCCAGCATGGTGAGCAGGCGGTCGAGGAGGGTGCGGTCGAGAGTCAGGCCCATGGCGAACGCGGTCATGAGGCTCGTGTCGTCCAACCAGGTCACCAGGTCGAACAGTGAGTCGATCTGCGCATCGTCAAGCGCCCCGACTCGCTGGGCCAGCTTGACGAGCCGCTGGATCCGCAGGAAGCAGTCGAGCAGGCCGGCTGCCACGTCGGGCCTGCCTGCCTCCGCGAGCCCTGCCAGGACCCGCAGTTCCATCCGGTCGGCCCCACGCCCCCGAATCAACGCCGCCGCCGTACTCCTGAGCTGCAGCGGGGGCGACGCGCCCGCCAGTGCTGCCAGTACGAGGGCTACGGCGTCCGCGTCACTCGACACACGTCTCAACGCCCCACCCAGCACCCTGTCGGCCTCGCGGCTCTGCAGTCCTTGGTAGACGACAGCTGCGTTGCGCTCGGTGACCCGGGCGGCGACGGCGGACGTCCAGGCTCCCTGGATTCCGATCCGCACCACGTGCGGGGCGAAGGCCAGCACCTCGTCCAGCGGCCTCAGCCGGGCCACATCCGCCACGAACGTCTCGTCCGTCGTCACGGCACCTCGCTTCTCAAGCCACCCCAGCAGCAACGTCACCTCTCCCAGTGGGCGCGACCAGGCTGCCTCCGTCAGCTCCCGCGCCGCCTCCGGGGTGTTCCCCTCCTCCCACATCGCTGCCAGCTGGGCCTGGAGCGCAGCCAACGGAAGGTTCCCGGCCCCGGCCACCGACCGCCGCGACAACTCCTCCTCAAGTCTCAGCACCTGATCCCGCAGCTCCCGGCTCTGGTGCTCGGCATCCGCCCGGAGGCGTTCGGCGTCGTGGAGGTCCTGGCGGAGCCGGAGCACCTGGCGGAGGAGGTCCTCCTGGGCGCGGACCGCGGCGGTCCGCTCGGCGCCCCAGTCCAGGCGGACCCGAGTGAGGTCCTCGGCGGCGTGGCGGACTTCGGACTCCTTCCGCTCCAGGAGGGCGTGCAGGGCCTCGATGTTGCGGTGGGCGCGTTCCGTGTCGCGGCGGGAGCGGTCCAGTTCGCCCCGGAGGCTCTCCAGCCGGAACTCGGCCGGATTG
The DNA here is from genome assembly GCF_008642375.1 of Streptomyces venezuelae. Lineage (NCBI taxonomy): Bacteria > Bacillati > Actinomycetota > Actinomycetes > Kitasatosporales > Streptomycetaceae > Streptomyces > Streptomyces venezuelae. Next base: position 2,029,778 of record NZ_CP029194.1, read on the forward strand.
CAGACCCGCAGCGCCTCCAGTCGCTGGTTCCGGATCGCCTCCTTGGCCTCCGGCTGCAGGGGCGCTCCGACGTGCTCCTCCACCTCCCTCACCAGGCGGTCGACGAACTCCTGGGGAGCGAGCCGCCGGCCCGAGAGGTAGCGGGAGACGGCGGACTTGTCGAGGTGGACTCGGTGGGCGTACTGGGTCTGCGGGATGCCCAGTCTGTTGAAGAGACCCGTCAGCACGTTGCCGAGCGCCGCAACCTCCGCGACCTCGCCCCGCTCGACCTCCGACGAGGTGCCCTGCGTGCGGGCCATTTCCGTCATGGTGCCTCCCCCGGCGCGGTGTTGACGCCGTACCGGCAACGGTTGCGGCTGTCGCAACGTACCGGACGCGGCCGACGGTGGGGGCTCGTCGATCCCACCGCTCACGAAGGAACCCCGTGCGTACTCTCCGCTGGGCGCAGCGCGCCCTCATCGTCCTCGTCGCGACCCTGCCCCTGCTCCTCGTCACCCTCGCCTTCGTCCCCGCTCTGCTCGTCCTCCCCTTCCGTCGCGATCGGGCCGCGCACGCCCAGGCGATGGTGCGTCAGCTCAGTGCGTGGACTCGGGGGCTGCTGCTGTCGAGTCGCGAGCGTTAGACACTTTGATCGGATAACTTCCGATCGTGAACATTCCTGTACGAAACATGGCGGCGTTCGTTCTTCTGGGCGCCGCTCTCGTCGGCTGCGGCGGGGGCGCCGCCGAGGCTCCCGCTCCGAAGGCGAAGACCCCGACCGCGTCCCACAGCCCGTCGCCCCGGGCGAGCGCGGCCGCCGGCCCGAAGCCCGCGCGCGTGCCCGCCGCCGTGCCCACCATGGCGCCGGGGCCCGGGGGGCTGACCCCCGTCTACAGCCGCCGCGCACAGGGCAGCGAGAAGGTCGTCGCGCTCACCTTCGACGCCGACATGACGGCCGATCAGGGCCCCCGGGCCGCGAGCGGCGAGCGGTTCGACAACCCGCAGCTCATCGCGACCCTGCGCCGCCTCAAGGTGGACGCCACCGTCTTCATGACGGGCCGCTGGGCGGAGGAGTACCCGGACCAGGCCAGGTCCATCGGCGGCGACCCGCGCTTCGAGATCGCCAACCACTCCTACAGCCACTACGCCTTCGCGTCCCCCTGCTACGGCCTCCCGACCGTCGCCGGGCCCGACATGACGGCCGACGTGCAGCGTGCCTTCGACGCCTTCCGTGACGCCGGGGCCGTCAACGTCGTCCCGTACTTCCGCTTCCCCGGCGGTTGCTACGACGACGCCGCCCTGCGCGCGCTCGGCCCCGCCGGGGTGACGGCGGTCCAGTGGGACGTGGTCAGCGGCGACGCCTTCGCCAAGGACGCGGACGCCGTCGCCGAGCAGGTGCTCGACGGGGTGAAGCCCGGTTCGCTCGTCGTCATGCACTGCACGCGCAGCGCCGCCCCCGTCACCGAGCAGGCGATCCGCCGGATCGTCCCGGAGCTGCGGGCGCGCGGCTACCGCTTCGTGAAGGTCTCCGAGCTGATGAGGAACGGCTAGAACGCCGGGCCTTTCAGCCCGAGCAGGCCGTGCGCTCGGCCTCCTGCCACTCGCAGACAGGGCAGAGCGTGATCCCCTTGGTCGACTCCGGGTACTCGGTCGGCTCCTGGCACAGCACACAGGAGGCGAAGGGACCCTCGGCCGCCGGTTCGGGCTTCGGTCCGGCGGGCTCGGGGATGCCGCAGTACGACGTCGACTCGGTCATGTCTTCGAGCCTACGCCCCCGGGGTCCGCTCACTCCAGGCGTGCCGTGGCCCTGCAGGCGAGGGCCGCCGTCGCCGCCGCGAGGAGCACGGCACCGGCGCAGGCGAACCAGGGCAGGTGCGCGGTGGTCGTACGGGAGCCGGTGACCAGGGCGGTCAGGGCGTGCTTCGCCGGGGAGCCCGTGGCGACGAGGGCGAGGAGCGAGCCGGTGACGAGGGCCGTGACCGACCAGCCGGTGGCCTTGAGGAACGGGCGGGCCGCCAGCGCGCCGACCGAGGCGCCCGTCAGGACGCAGGCCGCCGTCGCGAGCAGCCCGGCACCCGTGGCGGCGAGCGCGCCGACCCCCCGCCGGTCGCCGATCGCGGTGAGACCGAGGACGGCGACCGTCCCGAGGAGCCCCGGCAGCGCGGCCCCGGTGAGGAGTGTCGCGAGATGGGCCCGGCCCCGGCCGGCGGCAGCGGCGACCACGTCACGGGCGGCGGGCGGTTCCTGCGTGAGGCAGATCCGCACGCACCAGGCCGTCACCGGCACCAGGGCCGCCGCCGAGAAGCCGAGGGCGCCGAGCACGGGTTCGCCCGCACGGACGCCGACGGCCAGGACGGCCGCGTGGAGCAGGAGGGGCGCGAGCCAGCGCTGCGAGCGGAGCAGCAGACCCGACTGGTAGCGCAGGAGCGCCGTCATACCCGTACGCCCTCCTCCGTGCCGAGGTGGTGGATGTGCCAGGAGGCCGCGAGGAGCGCGCCGAGCAGGGCGTCGGAGTGCGCCGCGTCCACCGTCAGGACGAGGGGGCGCGTGGGGTCGTCCGGGTCCGGCGGCTCGGTGGCGGGGGCGCCCGGCAGGCCCTCCGGGAGCGGCTTGCCGCCGGAGGCGGTGATCCGGACCCGGGGCTCCGGCGGTACGTCCCGGGCCGTGGCCGCCACGGCCCGTACCGCCCCCCGCTCCACGCCGTACACCGCGTCCGCCTCCCCGGCGAGGCGCCGCGGGTCGTGGTCGACGAAGACGGCCGTGGCGCCCGCCGCGACCCGTTCCCGGACGGCGCGGTCGAGTTCGGTGCGGGCCGCCGTGTCGAGGCCTGTCCAGGCCTCGTCGAGGACGAGAAGGCCGGGTCCGGGGCCGGCGAGGAGGGCCTGGGCGACGGCGACCTTCTGGCTGGTGCCCTTGGAGAGCTCCGCCAGTTCCGTACGGGCGTGCTCGCCGGCCCCGAAGCGCTCCAGCCACTCCCCGGCCCGTGCCCTGGCCGTCGCCCGGCCGAGGCCCTGGACGCGGCCCAGGTGGACCAGGTAGTCCGCGGCCGTGAAGGGCAGGGCAGCCGGGAAGCGCTCGGGGACGTACGCCGTGCGGGGCGGGCGGCCGGTGATCCGGCCCTCGCTCGGGGCGTCGATCCCGGCGATCAGCCGGAGCAGCGTCGACTTGCCGGTGCCGTTCGTGCCGACGACCCGGACGAGGGAGGAGCCGGGCAGGTCGAGGTCGGCCCCGCGCAGGACCCATGGCCCGCGCGGGCCGTACCGGCGTCCCACCCGCTCCAGCCTCATCCGAGAAGATCGCTCGTCATGCGGGGCATCCTGACCCGGAAGCGAGGATTCCCACAAGATTCACTCCGCGCCGCGGTGGCAGACTTGCCGGGTGAGCAGTGAAGAGACCGACCTCCGTGATGAGAAGCCCCAGTTCGTCCTCCCCCTGGTGGTGCGGATCGAGCGTGACGCGCCCCCGACCCGTACCGACGCCCTGGAGACCGCCGCGCGCGCCGTCCTGGAGATCCTCGACGACGACCGTTCCCTCGGTGAGGGCGAGTGGGCGCAGGCCATGACGGACTGGCAGGACGCCCGGATCCGCAAGGTCGTGCGCCGGGCGCGCGGAGCGGAGTGGCGGCGTGCCGGGACGCTCCCGGGGATCACCGTGACGGGCGCGGAGGCGGAGGTGCGGGTCTTCCCGCCGGTGCCGCTCGACGGCTGGCCCAAGGAGCTGGCCAAGCTCCAGGTGTCGGGCACCGACCTCGACGACCCGGCCACGCCCGGTCCCGTGGCGGACGGGGCCGTGGTGCTCTGGATCAACCCCGGGCTCGACATGTCGGCGGGCAAGACGATGGCACAGACCGGGCACGGCGCGCAGCTGCTGTGGTGGGCGATGGCGGACGCGGACCGGAAGGCCTGGAAGGAGGCGGGCTTCCCGCTCGCCGTGCGCACCGCGACGCCCGAGCACTGGGCCGCGCTCACGGCGAGCGGCAGCGGGCTGCCCGTCGTGCGGGACGCCGGTTTCACGGAGATCGCGCCCGGAAAGACGGTCGTCTCCGAGGGAAGCCGCCTCTTCGCTTCTCACCTGCGGCTGCCGCAGGCGTAGGAGACTCGGCGTATGACGCCACATGTGGCCCGGCGGGCGGGCCACGCCACGGGCCTGTCGCTCTTCTTCCTCCTGGTGGGGCTCGACGGCATCGGCCGGCCCCGCAGGGGGAATCGCCACCTGCGTGTCCGACCCTTCCGGCGTCTCGCTCGCCGCGCTGCGGGAGCGCCCCGGCACCCTGCTGGAATGGACGCTGCACACCGGCTATCACACCGTCCACGGCATGTAGCGGGGCTCGGGCAGGACCCCGTTCAGGACCTGTTCAGGACCCCGTTCGAGGCCGGAACCTCAAATGTAGCTCTGAACGTCCCCCTCTCCGGGTTCGACGGTGTCTCCCCGGGTCATCACGTGGATGACTGAGGACCGAAGGAGGGGGACATGACGGAACTCGGCATCGGCATCGGCTGGCGTCCCGAGATCGCGGAGGCGGTGGAGGCGCTGCCCGGCGTCGACTGGGTCGAGGTGGTCGCGGAGAACATCTGCGCCGACCACCTGCCCGACTCGCTGACCCGGCTGCGCGAGCGCGGCGTGACGGTCGTCCCGCACGGGGTGTCGCTGGGACTCGGCGGCGCGGACCGGCCGGACCCGGCGCGGCTCGCGGCGCTCGGCGAGAAGGCGGTGGCGCTGGGGGCGCCGCTGGTCACGGAGCACATCGCGTTCGTACGGGCCGGGGGGACGCTCACCGCATCCCCGCTCCTCGAAGCGGGGCACCTGCTGCCCGTGCCCCGGACCCGGGACGCGCTCGACGTGCTCTGCGAGAACGTGCGCATCGCCCAGGACGCGCTGCCCGTGCCGCTCGCCCTGGAGAACATCGCGGCCCTGATCGCCTGGCCCGGGGAGGAGCTGACGGAGGGGCAGTTCCTGGCGGAGCTGGTGGAGCGTACGGGGGTACGGCTCCTCATCGACGTCGCGAACCTGCACACCAACCACGTCAACCGCGGCGAGGACCCCGCGAAGGCCCTGGCCGAGCTGCCGGTCGAGGCCATCGCGTACGTGCACGTGGCGGGCGGTGTCGAGCGGGACGGGGTCTGGCACGACACGCACGCCCACCCGGTGCCGAGGGCCGTGCTCGACGTCCTCGCGGACCTCGCCTCGCGGGTCTCGCCGCCCGGGGTCCTCCTGGAGCGGGACGACGACTTCCCGCCGGCGGAGGAGCTGGCGTCGGAGCTGACGGTGATCCGGGAGACCGTGGCCGCCGGGAGGGCGGTGAGCATCGGGGGAACGATCCGCCCGCGCGGCGCCCGTTCGTCCGTGCTCGCGGCCCGGGGGACGCCGCTGCTCATCGGCGCCGGTGCCCGCGTGTCGGGCGGGCCGATGCCGGGCGCTCCCGTCGTGCAGGAGCTCGCGCCCGCGCAGGGGCCCTCGCCCGCGCAGGAGCCCTCGCCCGTACCCGTACGCGTGCCCGTACAGGCATCCGCCCAGGCGTCCGTGCCCGTGCAGACGCCCGCTCCCGGACAGGAGTCCGCGCCGCGGGAGGGCGCCCGGCAGCGGGTCGGGCTCGCGCAGGCCGCGCTGCTGTCGGCGCTCGTCGCCGGGACGCCCGCGCCCGAGGGGTTCGACAGCCGGCGCCTCGGTGTCCAGAGCCGGGCCCTCGCGGCCAAGCGGGCCGGGGTCGTCGCGAAGGTCGCCCCCGAGCTGCCGGAGATCCTCGGCAAGGGCTTCCGGCCCGCGTTCCTCGCCTACGCCAGGACCCGCCCCATGACCGGCGGCTACCGCCGTGACGCCCTCGACTTCGCCGAGCACCTGCTGCTCGCCGACCGCCCCGAGGACCCTGCGGCCCGGCGGGCGCTCACGGAGTGGTGGCAGGACCGTTCCGGCAGCCGTCCGCCCGGCCGCGCCGTCCGACTCGCCCGGGCCGCCCGGGCCGCCCTCGCCAGGAGGTGACCGTGAACACTCTGGTCGTCGTCTTCTACGTGGCCGCCGCCACCGGCATCGCGCTGCTCGTCACCCGGGTCGTCCGGTCGCGCGGCGGCCCCGGCGGGCCGGTCCACGACCGGTACGAGGCCGCCTTCCTGAACGGCGGCCCGGCCCGGGTCGTCGACACCGCCGTCGCCGCCCTCCAGTACGACGGCCGGATCGCGATCGGCGGCCCCGGCATCGTCGCGGTCGTCCGGCCCGTCGCGCACGACCCGGTCGAGCGCGCCGTGCTCCAGGAGCACGCGGCCGCCCCGCACGGGGCCCTGCACCACCTGCGGGTCGCCGTGATGCGGCACCCGGCGGTGCAGGAGATCGGTGACGGGCTCGCGGGGCGCGGGCTGATCGTCGAGCCGTCGAGGCGGCGCACCACCCAGGCCTGGTGCCTCGGGCTCGGTCTCACCGCCTTCTTCCTCTTCCCCGTCTCGGTCGCCCTCACGATGGTCGATCTCTCCACCGCACCGGAGATGTCGGTGCCGTTCGTCGTGAAGGTGCTGCCCGCCCTCTTCGCCGTCGGCGTCACCGCCATCGCGTGCGGGGCGGTCGCCGGACGGCGGATCACCTCGGCCGGGCAGGCGGCCGTCGCCTCGTACGGGCGGGCCCACGGTCACCTCGCGGACGCCGGTCACCTCGTGGCCCTGTACGGGCTGCGGGGGCTGCCCGACCCGGTGCTGCGGGAGCAACTCCTCGCCGCCGCCCGGGTGTACGCGCCGCCCCGCGGGCGCGGACGCCGTCCCGCGGCCTCGCGTCACCACGCCACGGACCACGCCGCCGCCGGTGTGGCCCTCGTGTGGTGCGCGCAGAACAGCTTCTGCGGCGGCGGTTCCTCCGGCGGGAACTCCGGTTCGTGTTCCTCCGGCTCCTGCTCCTCCGGTTCGTGCTCGGGCGGCGGGTCCGGGTCGAGCTGCGGAGGCGGAGGCGGGGGCGGCAGTTCCTGTTCGAGCTCCAGCGGCAGTTCGTGCTCCAGCTCCAGTTCCAGCGGGAGTTCGTGCTCCAGTTCCAGCAGCTGATCACCCATTCGAGTGGCGGGCCCGCCTGTCCTGTCGTAGAACTCGGACATGGTCTGGGTTCCGCTTCTCCTCGTGGCGTGCGTCGTGGCCGGCGTCGGCTGCGCACGGCTGTGCCGGGCCTCCCTCGCGGCGGCCCGGCCCACGACCGCGTCCGCCGCGGAGGACGAGCTCACCGTCCTCGAAGCCGCCTACCTCGCCGGCGGTCCGCTCCGGGTCACCGACCTCACCCTCGTCGCGATGCACCGGGAGCGGCGGCTGCTCCTCGCCCACACCGGCTGGGCGACCGTCGTGGACTCCGCCACCGGCTCCCGGGACGAGTGGGAGAGCGCCGTGCTCGGCGCGATCGGGCCCGGCGGCCAGTCCCCGATCCCCGCTGTCCGGCCGGCGGTGGCCGCCGCCGATGCGGTGCGGTCGCTCGCCCAACGACTCGTCGACCGGGGGCTCGCCGTCCCCGACGCCGGCCGCCGGGAGGTCGCGGCCGGGGTACGGGCGGTGCGGGCCGCCTTCCTGCTCTCCCTGGCGCTCGGGACGGCGGCGGCGCTCCTCGTGCCCGGCACGGAGCGGGCACCGGTCGTCGCCGCGTTCTCGCTGCCTCTGCTCGCCTCGGCGCTCTGCCTGCTGATCGGCCGGATCGAGGTGTACCCGTACACCCGCTGGGCGTCCCCCGCCGGGCAGCGGCTGCTCTCCGGCCTCTCCCCCGCCGATCCGCTCACCGCGCTCGCGACGCGCGGCCCCGCCGTCCTGGAGCCCGAGCTCCGCGCGGCCCTCCGCGGACACGCTCCCGTACGTCTGGCGTAGGCCCTTGGATCCACGCCTGCGTGAACGGGTGTCCGGAGCGAAAAGACCCCGGAAATGACGCCGGTGCGGCGCGCGTCGTGCGCGCCGCACCCGGAGCCGGACCCGGTGTCGCTGGAGCGGAGGGCAATGAAGACGCCCACCGTCTGATCTTCCGGGTCAAGGGGTGGCGCACCCGGCCGGGAGCCGGGCCGCCACCAGGTTCGTACGGCCGTGTCAGGCCAGGCCCGCCACCAGGTCGGCGACGCTCTTGCGGCGACCGGTGTAGAACGGGACCTCCTCGCGGACGTGCATCCGCGCCTCGGAGGCGCGCAGGTGGCGCATGAGGTCGACGATGCGGTGCAGCTCGTCGGCCTCGAAGGCGAGGAGCCACTCGTAGTCGCCGAGCGAGAAGGAGGCGACCGTGTTGGCGCGGACGTCGGGGTAGCCGCGGGCCATCTTGCCGTGGTCGGCGAGCATGCGGCGACGGTCCTCGTCCGGCAGCAGGTACCAGTCGTAGGAGCGCACGAAGGGGTAGACCGAGACGTAGTCGCGCGGGTTCTCGTCGGCCAGGAAGGCCGGGATGTGCGACTTGTTGAACTCGGCGGGGCGGTGCAGCGCCATGTTGGACCAGACCGGCTCCAGGGCGCGGCCCAGCTTGGTGCGGCGGAAGAGGTTGTACGCCGCCTGGAGCTCGTCGCTCGTCTCGGCGTGCCACCAGATCATGACGTCGGCGTCGGCGCGCAGACCGGAGAGGTCGTACGTGCCGCGGACGGTGATGTCCTTGGCGGCGAGCTGGTCGAACAGCTCCTGGACCTCGTCGGCGTAGCCGGCGCGGTCCTCGGGCAGAACGTCGCGCAGCTTGAACACGGACCACAGGGTGTAGCGGATGACCTCGTTGAGGTCCTTCGCCTTCTTACCGGCGTTCGGGATCTTTTCGGGCGCACTCATACGCCTATTCTCGCCCGTCACGAGGAGTGCCCCGCACCGGGGTGGGTCCTTTTCGACGTGGCGATGATCTCGTCCCCGAACGCGCCCGCGATCTCGTCGGCCGCGCGGTGCGCCGAGGCGATGCACGCGGGGATGCCGACGCCGTCGTACGCGGCGCCCGCGACCCGCAGTCCGGGCAGGGCCGCGACGGCCTCACGGAGGCGGGCGACCCGGGCGAGATGACCGACGGGGTACTGGGGCAGGCCGCCGGTCCAGCGGGTGACCGTGGTGGCGACGGGTCGCGCGGCGAGCCCGGTGGCGGCGGCGAGGTCCTTGAGGGAGGCGGCGACGAGGTCGGTGTCCTCGCGGTGGACCTGCTCCTCCTCGCCGTGGCGGCCGACGGAGGTGCGCAGCACGAAGAGGTCGGGGGCGCCGTCGGCGACCCACCTCCACTTCCGGCTGGAGAAGGTGGAGGCCTTGATGGTGTGGCCGTCGACGGGGGGGACGAGGAATCCCGAGCCCGGCAGGGCGGGGAGGTCGGTGCGGCGGAAGGCGAGCGTGATCAGGGCCATGGAGGCGTACTCGATGCCGGCGAGCTCGGCGGAGGCGGCGGGCGCGTGGTCGGCGAGGAGCGCGGCGGCGGGCCCGGCGGGGGTGGCGAGGACGACGGCGTCGGCGGCCACGCCCCTGTCTCCCGCGACGACCTCCCAGCCGGCCGGACCGGTGCGGCGGAGGGCGGTGACGGCGGTACGGGTGAGGATCTCGCCCCCGGCGGCGCGGATGGCGTCGGCGACGGCGCCGGGCAGGGTGCCGACACCGCCCTCGACGCCGAGGAAGACGGAGCCGCCGAGGCCGGTGGCGGCGCCCGCCGCGTCGGCCGGGACGGCTGCTCCGGCCTGCTGGACGGCGTGGACGGCGGCGGTGAGCGTGGGGTGGCGGCGGGCGGCCTCGAAGAGGGCGGGGACGGCGGCCTTCATCGAGATGCGGTAGGCGTCGCCGGCGTAGACGCCGCCGAGGAGGGGTTCGACGAGCCGGTCGACGACCTCGTGGCCCATGCGCTCGGAGACGTACGCGCCGATGGCGATGTCGTCGCCGATCTCGGTCGGGGGGAGTTCGCGGTCGAGGCCGATCCGGCGCACGCCCTCCTCGGAGAGGAGCCCTTCGACCGCGCGGCCGTCACCGGGGACGCCCATCACATGGCCCTTGGGCATGGGGGTGAGCGTGCCGCGGGACCAGACGGAGGCCGTGGTCGTGGCCGGTGCCTGGAGCCGGTCGCCGAGGCCGACGGCCCGGGCGAGGGCGACGGCCTCGGGGCGGCGGGCGAGCAGCGACTCGGCGCCGAGGTCCACGGGCGCGCCGGCGATCTCCCCGGCGAGGAGTTTGCCGCCGAGGCGGTCGTCCGCTTCGAGGAGGGTCACCCGGTGGCCTGCGGTGGCGAGCCGGTGGGCGGCCGCGAGTCCGGCGATTCCGCCTCCGGCGACGACGACGTGGGGTCCCGTGGTGTCCGCGTTCATGGGACCACTCTCTCAAATCGCCCGCGCTCCCTTTCCGAGGCCGGAACGTGACCGCATCGCTACCGCCGGAGGGCAACCCGCACGGCCACCTCCCACGTCCAACGGGCACGACTCACCACCACTCCCTGGGGGGAACGCATGAGCAGAACACGAACGGCGTCGCGGGCCCGGACGGCGACGGCCGCCGCGCTCCTGACGGCCTCGCTCGTCCTGACCGGCTGCGGCGCGAGCTCCGACGACTCGGCAGGCGACGCCAAGCGGGGCGTGAGCGCGGCGAAGCCCGCCAACGGCAGCAAGGCGGTCGTGGAGGGTGCCGCCGACGCCGCGTCGGGCGGCGAGAAGGCCCCCACGGCGCCGGGCAAGGCCGCGCAGCCGCAGCACGTCATCCGTACCGCCTCGCTCTCCGTGGAGGTCGAGGACGCGACGAAGGCCCTGGTCACGGCTCGCCGGGTGGCGGCGGGCGCGGGAGGACGGGTGGAGAACGAGTCGACGGAGCGGCTCGACGACTCGTACGTCACCTCGCGTGTGGTGCTGCGGGTGCCGCAGGAGCAGTACGACGCGGTCCTCGTCGAGCTGGCGGGCACCGGCAGGCTGCTCGCCCGCAAGGCCGACGCCAAGGACGTCACCGAGCAGGTGGTGGACGTGGAGAGCCGGATCGCCACCCAGCGGGCGAGTGTGGGGCGCGTACGGGCGCTGATGCAGCGGGCGGAGAAGCTGGCCGACGTGGTGACCCTGGAGGGCGAGCTGAGCCGCCGCCAGGCGGACCTGGAGTCGCTGCTCGCCCAGCAGTCCTCCCTGAAGGACCGGACCTCGCTGGCGACGATCACCCTGGAGCTGACCGAGAAGGAGAAGCCGGGCGCCGACAAGGAGCAGGACGAGAGCCGCCCCGGCTTCGGTGACGCGCTGAGCGGCGGGTGGAACGCGCTGGTGGGCGCGGCCGCCTGGGTCGTGGTCGTGCTGGCCGCGCTGGCGCCGTGGCTCGCGGTCGCGCTGATCGTCTTCGTGGTGTGGCGCCGCCTGGTCCGTCCGCGCCTCGCGGCGCGCCCGGCCGCGGCTCCGGAGACGCGGCCCCTGCCGGAGGCGAACGCCGCGGGTGTCCCCGCGGGTGCCGGGATCCCCGAGACCCGGGAGTCTCCCGAGAAGTAGTTTCTTCTCATGAGCGAACGACTGGTGGTCATCGGGGGCGACGCGGCGGGCATGTCCGCCGCGTCGCAGGCGCGCAGGCTCAGGTCCGCCGGGGAGCTGGAGATCGTCGCCTTCGAGCGCGGTCACTTCTCCTCGTACTCGGCCTGCGGCATCCCGTACTGGGTCGGCGGGGACGTCGCCGCACGGGGGGAGCTGATCGCCCGGTCCCCGGAGGAGCACCGGGCGAGGGACATCGATCTGCGGATGCGGACCGAGGTGACCGCGATCGACGTGCCGGGGCGGCGGGTCCTCTCCCGGGACCTCGACGCGGGTACGGAGGCGTGGACGGGCTTCGACAAGCTGGTGATCGCGACCGGGGCCCGGCCGCTGCGTCCGCCGCTGCCGGGGATCGACGCGCCCGGCGTGCACGGCGTCCAGACCCTCGACGACGGGCAGGCACTGCTCGACTCGCTGGAGCGGACGCCGGGCCGGCGGGCGGTCGTGGTCGGCGCGGGCTACATCGGCGTGGAGATGGCCGAGGCGCTGCTCGCCCGCGGCTACGACGTGACGGTCCTGACGCGGGGCGAGCAGCCGATGGCGACGCTCGATCCGGACATGGGCCGGCTGGTGCACCGGGCGATGGACGGCCTGGGGATCACGACGGTCGTCTCGGCGGAGGTGACGAAGATCCTGACCGGAGCGGACGGCAGGGTGCGGGCGGTGGCGACGGCGTCCGCCGAGTATCCGGCGGACGTGGTGGTCCTGGGGACGGGTGTGGTGCCGGAGACCTCGCTCGCGCGGGCGGCGGGGCTGCCGCTGGGCGAGTACGGCGGGCTGCTGACCGATCTCGCGATGCGGGTGCGCGGTCACGAGGACATCTGGGCGGGCGGCGACTGCGTGGAGGTCCTGGACCTGGTCTCGGGCCGGGAGCGGCACGTGCCGCTGGGGACGCACGCGAACAAGCACGGCCAGGTGATCGGGGCGAACGTCGGCGGCGACTACGCCACCTTCCCGGGTGTGGTGGGCACGGCGGTGTCGAAGGTGTGCGACCTGGAGATCGCGCGGACGGGCCTGCGGGAGAAGGACGCCCGCGAGGTGGGGCTGCGGTTCGTGACGGTGACGGTGGAGTCGACGAGCCGGGCGGGCTACTACCCGGGGGCCGCGCCGATGACGGTGAAGATGCTGGCGGAGCGGCGTACGGGGCGGCTGCTCGGGGTGCAGATCGTGGGGCGGGAGGGCGCGGCGAAGCGGGTGGACATCGCGGCGGTCGCGCTGACGGCGGGGATGTCCGTGGAGGCGATGACGGCCCTGGACCTGGGGTACGCGCCGCCGTTCTCGCCGGTGTGGGACCCGGTGCTGATCGCCGCCCGCAAGGCCACGGCGGCTGTTCGGGCGGCGGGATGACCCGAGCGGCAGAGTGACACGGGGTGACCGTTTGCGAGAAATTCCTCACCGTGCGTGAGTGGTCACATGATCAGACACACCCTGCGCGCGCTCTGCGCCGCCTCGCTCGTCATCGCCCCGCTCGCCCTCGCCGCCGCCCCCGCGCACGCGGTCACGACCTGCACGGTCAACGGCTTCCCCGTGACCGGCACGGTCGTGTCCGGCACCGCGGGCAGCGACTTCATCCGCTGCGCGTCGGTCGCCAACGGCGACCAGGTGAACGGTCTCGGCGGCAACGACACGATCGTCGTCACCGGATCGGTCGCCGGTCTGGTGACCGGCGGTCCCGGCGCCGACTACCTCAGCACCCCCGGCACGGTCTCCGGCACGGTGTCCGGGGGCGACTCGTCCGACTACCTCACGGCCGGGACCGTCGCCCCGACCGGCGCCGTGACGGGCGGGGCCGGGAGCGACCTCCTCCGGGTCTCCGTCAACACGGGCGTCGTCGACGGCAGCCTCGGCGTCGACTTCTGCCGGGTGGGCGCCGGCAACGCACCGATCAACTGCGAGGGCTGAGCCCGCGCCTCCGTCCCGATCCCGCCGCGCGGGCGGCCGTCAGACGGCCGTCCGCGTGTGCACGTAGTCGACGAGACGCGTCAGCGCGTCCGGGTCCATCGACGGCATGACGCCGTGGCCCAGGTTGAAGACGTGCCCCTCCAGGCCCTTCGCGGCGGCGAGGACCTCGTCCGCCTTGGCCTCGACGACCTCGGTCGAGGCGAAGAGCACGGCCGGGTCCAGGTTGCCCTGGAGCGCCTTGCCGGGGCCGACGCGGCGGGCGGCCTCGTCGAGCGGGACGCGCCAGTCGACGCCGACGACGTCCGCGCCGGCCTCGCCCATGAGGCCGAGCAGCTCGCCCGTACCCACGCCGAAGTGGATGCGCGGGACGCCGTAACCGGCGACCGCGTCGAAGACCTTCACGGAGGCCGGCATCACCGAGCGGCGGTAGTCGGCCGGGGCGAGGGCGCCCACCCAGGAGTCGAAGAGCTGCACGGCGGAGGCGCCGGCCTCGATCTGGACCTTGAGGAAGGCCGAGGTGATCTCGGCGAGGCGGTCGAGCAGGTCGGCCCAGAGCTGCGGGTCGCCGTACATCATCGCCTTGGTGCGCTCGTGGCTGCGCGACGGGCCGCCCTCGACGAGGTAGCTCGCGAGGGTGAAAGGCGCGCCCGCGAAGCCGATGAGCGGGGTCTCGCCCAGCTCGGCGGTGAGCATCCCGATGGCCTCGGTGACGTAGTGGACGTCCTCGGGGGTCAGGTCGCGCAGCCGGGCCAGGTCGGCGCGGGTCCGGATCGGCTCGGCGACGACCGGGCCGACGCCGGGCTTGATGTCGAGGTCGAGGCCGATGGCCTTGAGCGGGACGACGATGTCGCTGAAGTAGATGGCCGCGTCGACCTTGTGGCGGCGCACCGGCTGCAGCGTGATCTCGGTGACCAGCTCGGGCCGCATGCACGACTCGAGCATCGGGATGCCCTCGCGGACCTTCAGGTACTCGGGGAGGGAGCGCCCGGCCTGCCGCATGAACCAGACGGGGGTGTGCGGCACGGGCTCGCGCCGGCATGCCCGGAGGAACGCGGAGTCGTACGTCCGCGACTGCTGCTTCGTCTGCTGGCCCTGCGGGCGGTCATTGGCACTCACGCCCAGAATCTTCGCATGTGGCGGGAAGCCGCTCGTGCGGGGCGGGTGTCCCTCCCCGCACAGAGGCCCCGTTCCGCCTACTCTTCCCCGCATGGCTGCGGCTCAGGGACATTTTTCCGATCATTCCGACGGCAAAAGAGGGACGGACGAGACAGCGGACAGTACGGAGACGAACCCGGTACCCCCCGCCTTCCGGCGTGCGGTGGAGGCGCTGCGATCGGCGCGACTGCGTTCCGAGATCGAGATCGACCCGACCAGGCCCCCGCAGCGCCTGGCCCCGTACGCGTACGCGGTGGAGGCGGCCGTCGTCGACGGTGAGGAGGACCTCGCGGACGGCAGGCTCGTGCTGCTGCACGATCCGGACGGCCACGAGGCATGGAAGGGCACGTTCCGGCTGGTGACGCTCGTCCGGGCCGAGCTGGAGCCCGAGATGGCGGCGGACCCGCTGCTCCCCGAGGTGTGCTGGTCCTGGCTGACCGGGGCACTGGAGGCGCGCGGGCTCGCGTACGGGGAGGCGAGCGGGACCGTCACGATGGCCGGCTCGCACTACTTCGGCGGGCTGGCCGACCGGCGGCCGGCGACCCAGATCGAGATCCGGGCCTCCTGGACGCCGCACGAGGGGCTGGGCGGGGTGCCGGACACCGGGGCGCACCTGGCGGCCTGGTGCGATCTGCTCTGCCAGATCGCGGGACTGCCTCCGGCAGCGCCCGAGCCGGGGGCGGGGCCGACGGGGACGGTGACGGGCGCGGGGGTCGTCTCGCTGCCCCAGCGACGGGGCCCGCAGCAGGCGTAGGAGCGGGTCCGGAACCCCCTTCCGAGGGCCCTCGGAAGGGGGTCCGCTCGTAGGATGATCGATCACGCGTCCGAATTGCCCTAATTGTTACTCACCAAATCGTGATCTTTCCCTAAAGGAGGGCGGCCCAGCTGCCGAAGGAGTCAGTGACCCCATCAGCAGCACGGGTTCGCCCCCGGCTTCATCCCCGAGCCGGCTCCGTCCCGCATCCTTCCCCCCCAGGAGGCCTGGTGTCCGTTCTCCTCGAGCAGCCCGCAAGCCTGGTCGCCTACCGCCCGAACAAGCCGACGGCCATGGTCGTCGTGGCCGACCCGCGCGTCCGCTCCACCGTCACCCGCCACCTGTGGGCCCTCGGAGTACGCGACGTGATCGAGGCTTCGTCCATCGCGGAGGCACGTCCCCGCGTCGGCAACCCGCGCGACATCTGCGTTGCCGACGTCCACCTGCCCGACGGCAGCGGCCTGACCCTGCTGTCCGAGACCCGCGCCGCGGGCTGGCCCAACGGCCTCGCCCTCTCGGCCGCCGATGACATCGGCGCCGTACGCAACGCCCTGGCGGGCGGCGTGAAGGGCTATGTCGTCACCGGCACCCGGACCAACATCGGTCACCCGACCCGGCCCGGAGCCGCCCCCATCGGCTCCGCCGCCGCGCGTCTCGGCCACCGCCGCCCCCCGGGTGCCCCGAGCCACCCGGGCGGCTACCGCGAGCTCTCCGGCCGTGAGGTCGAGGTTCTCCGGCTCGTCGCGGAGGGCCAGTCGAACAAGGCGATCGGCGTCTCCATGGGCCTCTCCGCCCTCACCGTCAAGAGTCACCTCGCCCGCATCGCCCGCAAGCTGGGCACCGGCGACCGCGCCGGCATGGTCGCGGTGGCCCTGCGGACGGGGATCATCCACTGACATGAGGCCGCGGGAAGGCAAGCGCCTGTCGACGGAACGTTCCGTCGACAGGCGCTTGCCGTTCACCGATACCCTTGACAGGTGACCGACGCCCAAGAGACCGCAGCAGACACAGCACTGCGCACCACCGGGGGCGGCCCCCCGGACGACGATGTCCCTGCGAATGGGCTTCCGATCCCGTTGCTGGAGCCCCGCGAGGGGATCCCGCCCGTCGTCGAGACGGAGGACGCCCTCGCCGAGGTGATCGCCGCCTTCGCCGCCGGGACCGGCCCGGTGGCCGTCGACGCCGAGCGTGCCTCCGGCTACCGCTACGGGCAGCGCGCCTATCTCGTCCAGCTCCGCCGCGAGGGCGCGGGCACCGCGCTCGTCGACCCCGTGGGCTGCCCCGACCTCTCGGGGCTCGGCGAGGCGCTCGCCGGGACCGAGTGGATCCTGCACGCCGCGACCCAGGACCTTCCGTGCCTGCGCGACATAGGCATGCTCCCCACCTCGCTCTTCGACACCGAGCTGGCCGGACGGCTCGCGGGCTTCCCGCGCGTCGGCCTCGGCGCGATGGTCGAGTCCGTCCTCGGCTACGCCCTGGAGAAGGGCCACTCCGCCGTCGACTGGTCCACCCGCCCGCTGCCCGAGCCCTGGCTGCGGTACGCGGCGCTGGACGTCGAGCTCCTCGTCGACCTGCGCGACGCGCTGGAGAAGGAGCTCGACCGGCAGGGGAAGCTGGAGTGGGCGCACCAGGAGTTCGACGCGATCGCCTCCGCCCCGCCCGCCCCACCGCGCAAGGACCCGTGGCGCCGCACCTCCGGCATGCACAAGGTGCGCCGCCGCCGCCAGATGGCGGTCGTACGGGAGCTGTGGACGGCCCGTGACAAGGTCGCCCAGCGGCGGGACGTCTCCCCCGGCAAGGTGCTGAGCGACGCGGCGATCGTCGAGGCCGCGCTCGCGGTGCCGGTGAACGTGGCCGCGCTCACCACGCTGCCCGGTTTCGGCAACCGGATGGGCCGCCGGCAGCTGGAGCAGTGGCAGGCCGCGGTGGACCGGGCCAGGGCCCTGCCCGAGAGCGAGCTCCCCCAGCCGGGCGCGCAGGTCGCGGGCCCGCCCCCGCCCCGCGCCTGGGCGGACAAGGACCCGGTCGCGGCGGCCCGTCTCGCGGCGGCCCGCACGGCGGTCTCGGCGCTCGCGGAGGAGCTGAACCTCCCCCAGGAGAACCTGATCACCCCGGACACGGTCCGCCGCGTCTGCTGGGAGCCGCCGTCCCCGGCCGACGCGGACGCCGTCGCCGCCGCCCTGGCGGGCCATGGCGCGCGTCCCTGGCAGGTCGGGCTCGTGACCCCGCTGCTCGTCGAGGCGCTGGCCGCGGAGGCCTGAGCCGGCGGCCCTGAGGCCCGTACGACGGAGCCTCACGAGCGGATCCTCACGACGGGGTCCTCACTCCTCCAGCAGGGTGAGGGCCCCGTCCGCATCCCGGTCGTAGCTTCCGCTGGTCGCGCCCTCGACCTTGCCGTGCTTCAGCCAGTGCTCGGACATGGTGTGCACCAGCTTGGCCTGGCGCTCCCAGAGCAGCTGGTGGCCCGCGCAGGAGATCCGGAACATCAGTTTCTTCGTCCCGGGGATCTTCCGGTAGAGCTCGGGCGTCGAGAAGTACGTCAGGCCGAGGTCCGGCGAGGTGTTGATGATCGAGTCGTGCTCCCCGTACACGATGCACACGGGCACCCTGTCGCCGAGGACCTTGTGCAGCTGCACGGTGGTGGAGTTCCAGCCCCACCAGTAGGAGTTCCGGATCCGGTTCAGCCCGTCCGGGGAGCCGGGGACCGTGCCTCCCCAGGTGGCGCCGATCGGGTCGGCCGCCATCATCGCCTTCCACGCCTCGTCGAGCATGTCGGGCTCACGCTGGTCGGGACACTTCAGGTCCCTCTCCCAGGAGAGTTTGAGACCGTCCTTGGTGCCCACCGTCATCGGATAGGCGAAGGCGCCCTCGGGAAGGGACACCGGCATGGGCACCGGGGCGTCGAAGTCGGTCCCGGCCTTGCTCTTCCTGCCGTTCGGCGGGAAGATCGGCGCCGCCAGGAAGAGGCTGCGCACCTTGCCGGGGTTCTTGATGGCGTAGGGCCCGAGCTGCTGGGCGCCCGCGGAGTAGCCGATGAGGTCCAGCTTCGTGACGCCGGTGCGGTCGAGGACGAAGTCGACGACGGCGCCGACCTCGTCCCAGTCGCTCTGCGAGTTGTTCAGCTGCTTCCCGTACTCCACCGGGCCGGTGTAGATCTCGGGGTTCGGGTTCGGGACGAGGAGTCTGCGCTGGGCCTCGGCCGGGCTGACGTTGCGGTGGTCGTCCATCTTCGGCCGGGTGGACAGGCCTGAGCCCTGCAGTTCCATCACGTACACGTCGTGGCCGGCCTTCGCCAGCTGCGCGGCCCAGCTGTACCTCTTGTTCTTGCCCGGCAGGTCGAAGGCCGCCACGCCCGCGACACTGCGGCCGTGCAGCATCAGAACGGGCCGGCGCGGGCCGGCGCCGTGGGAGGTGGCCTCGTGCTCCCGGACGAAGAGCTTGACCTTGTGGCCGACGTTCGCCGGAATCGTCGAGATGTGATCCACGTAGAGATCGGTGACGTTGGATACCGCCTGGGTGACCGTGGCCGCCATGGGTGCTCCGTTTCGCTCGGATCCGGCCCGGGACGGGCGCCCCGGGCGCGGCCAGGTTCCGCCCGGATGACGCCCGGGCAGGGCCGACGTGACCGGGGTTGCCGGGCGGCCGACCCGATCGGGTCACCACGAGCGCGCCGATCGGTCGGGCGTACGCGGGGGGCGCGCGGGGTCTCGGCGACGGGCTCGGGATGTGACCTTCGCCGCTTGGGCCCCAGGGACTGGGCAGCTTGGTTACCCACAAGTAGCATGGGGGAAGCAAGCGCACGCTTAGGTGTGCGTCGCAGCAGCAGTGCCATCCCGCACCCTGGAGGAGAGCCATCGTGCCTCGTAGCGTCAAGGACGTCGTCTTCGTCGACGGCGTCCGCACCCCGTTCGGCAAGGCGGGCCCGAAGGGCATTTACCACGAGACCCGCGCCGACGACCTCGTCGTCAAGGCCATCCGGGAGCTGCTGCGCCGCAACCCCGGCCTCGACCCCGCGAAGATCGACGAGGTCGCCATCGCCGCGACCACGCAGATCGGTGACCAGGGCCTGACCCTCGGCCGCACGGCGGGCATCCTCGCCGGGCTGCCGCAGTCCGTGCCGGGCTACTCGATCGACCGCATGTGCGCCGGCGCCCTCACCGCCGTGACGAGCGTCGCCGGTTCCATCGCCTTCGGCGCGTACGACGCCGTCATCGCCGGTGGTGTCGAGCACATGGGCCGTCACCCCATGGGCGAGGGCGTCGACCCGAACCCGCGGTTCGTCAGCGAGAAGCTGGTCGACGAGTCCGCCCTGTTCATGGGCATGACCGCCGAGAACCTCCACGACCGCTACCCGAGCATCACCAAGCAGCGCGCCGACGAGTACGCCGTGCGCTCGCAGGAGAAGGCCGCCAAGGCCTACGCGGACAACAAGATCCAGCCCGACCTGGTGCCGATCTCCGTCCGCCGCACCAACGCCGAGGCCGGTGAGACCGGCTGGGGCCTGGTCACCGCCGACGAGCCGATGCGCCCGGGCACCACCCTGGAGTCGCTGGCCAACCTGAAGACGCCGTTCCGCGTCCACGGCAACGTCACCGCGGGCAACGCGGCCGGTCTCAACGACGGCGCCACCGCCTCGATCATCGCCTCCGAGGACTTCGCCCGCGAGAACAACCTCCCGGTCAAGATGCGCCTCGTCTCGTACGCCTTCGCCGGCGTCGAGCCCGAGGTCATGGGCTACGGCCCGATCCCGGCCACCGAGAAGGCGCTCGCCCAGGCGGGTCTGTCCATCGAGGACATCGGCCTCTTCGAGATCAACGAGGCCTTCGCCGTCCAGGTGCTGGCCTTCCTCGAGCACTACGGCATCGCCGACGACGACGCGCGCGTCAACCAGTACGGCGGCGCCATCGCGTACGGCCACCCGCTCGCCTCCTCCGGCGTCCGCCTGATGACGCAGCTGGCCCGCCAGTTCGAGGAGAACCCGCAGGTCCGCTACGGCCTCAACACCATGTGCGTCGGCTTCGGCATGGGCGCGACGGTCATCTGGGAAAACCCCCACTGGGAGGGCAAGTGAGCACCACCGCCGAGCTTCTGAAGGGCGCCGCCGCGCTCTTCCCCGACGAGGTCGTCACGAGCGCCCACGTACGGCACTTCGAACTGCCCGCCGGTGCGGGTCGGTTCGCGCTGATCACGCTGGACAACGGCTTCGACCACACCAAGCCGACCACCTTCGGCCCGCAGTCGCTGGCCAACCTGAACACGGCGATCGACCAGGTCGAGGCCGAGGCCGCGAACGGTGAGATCGTCGGCGCCGGCATCACCGGCAAGCCGTTCATCTTCGCCGTCGGCGCCGACCTCAAGGGCGTCGAGCTGCTGAAGCAGCACGACGAGGCCCTCGCCATCGGCAAGGGCGGCCACGACGTCTTCAAGCGTCTGTCCGCACTCGCCGTGCCGACCTTCGCGTACTACAACGGCGCTGCCATGGGCGGCGGTGTCGAGGTCGGTCTGCACTGCACCTACCGCACCGTGTCGAAGGCCCTCCCGGCCTTCTCGCTGCCCGAGGTCTTCCTCGGCCTGGTGCCCGGCTGGGGCGGCTGCGCGATCCTGCCGAACCTCATCGGTGCCGAGAAGGCCGTCTCGGTCATCATCGAGAACTCGCTGAACCAGAACCGCCAGCTCAAGGGCAAGCAGGTCTTCGAGCTCGGCATCGCCGACGCGCTGTTCGAGGGTGCCGACTTCCTGGAGCAGTCGCTGATCTGGACGGCCTCCGTCCTGAACGGCTCCGTCACCGTCGAGCGCCCCGAGATCGACCGCGGCGAGGGCTGGGACCAGGCCGTCGCCAAGGGCCGCGCCATCGCCGACTCCAAGGTGCACGGCGCCGCCCCGGCCGCCTACCGCGCCCTCGACATCATCGAGGCCGCCAAGGACGGGGACCTGCAGAAGGGCTTCGACGCCGAGGACCAGGCCCTCGCGGACCTGATCATGGGCGGCGAGCTCCGCTCCGGCATCTACGCCTTCAACCTGGTGCAGAAGCGCGGCAAGCGCCCCGCCGGCGCCCCGGACAAGTCGCTGGCCCGCCCGGTCACCAAGGTCGGTGTCGTCGGCGCCGGTCTGATGGCCTCCCAGCTCGCCCTGCTCTTCCTGCGCCGCCTCGAGGTGCCGGTCGTCCTGACCGACATCGACCAGGAGCGCGTCGACAAGGGTGTGGGCTACGTCCACGCCGAGATCGAGAAGCTGCTCGGCAAGGGCCGCATCAACCAGGACAAGGCCAACCGTCTCAAGGGCCTGGTCTCCGGTGTCCTGGACAAGGCCGAGGGCTTCGCGGACGCGGACTTCATCATCGAGGCCGTGTTCGAGGAGATGTCCGTCAAGCAGAAGGTGTTCGCGGAGGTCGAGGCGGTCGCCCCGGCGCACGCGATCCTCGCCACCAACACCTCCTCGCTGTCGGTCTCCGAGATGGCGTCGAAGCTCCAGCACCCGGAGCGCGTGGTCGGCTTCCACTTCTTCAACCCGGTCGCGATCCTCCCGCTCCTGGAGATCGTCCGCGGCGAGAAGACGGACGACGCCTCGCTGGCCACCGCGTTCGGTGTCGCGAAGAAGCTGAAGAAGACCGCGGTCCTGACGAAGGACGCCCCGGCGTTCGTCGTGAACCGCATCCTCACCCGCTTCATGGGCGAGATCCAGAACGTCATCGACGAGGGCACGTCGGTCGAGACCGCCGAGAAGGCGATCGAGCCGCTCGGCCTGCCGATGTCCCCGCTGGTCCTCCTGGAGCTCGTCGGCCCGGCGATCGGTCTGCACGTCTCCGAGACCCTGAACCGCGCCTTCCCGGAGCGCTTCATCGTCTCCCCCAACCTGAAGGCCGTCGTCGAGGCCGGCAAGCGCGGCTTCTACGTCTACAAGCCGGAGAACGGCTTCAAGCCGGAGCTCGACCCCGAGGTCGCCGCTCTCCTCGTCCAGGGCGACTCCGTCCTGACCGAGCAGCAGGTCCGCGACCGCGTCCTCGACGCGGTGGCGCAGGAGATCGGCCTGATGCTGGAGGAGGGTGTCGTCGCCGAGGCGCAGGACATCGACCTCTGCCTGATCACGGGCGCGGGCTGGCCCTTCCACCTGGGCGGCATCACGCCGTACCTGGACCGTGAGGGCGTCTCCGAGCGCGTCAACGGCAAGCGTTTCCTGGCGCAGGGCGTGGCGAGCGTCCCGGCGTAACACCGGAGCGCGCCCCGCAGGGCGTACGTGAACGGCCCCGGCACCTGAAGAAGGTGCCGGGGCCGTTCGGCGTATGCCCTGCCGGGGGGTCAGCCGACGGGGCGCCAGCTCTCCAGGAGGAGGCCGTCCGCCGCCGCCTTCTGACGTGTGGTGACCAGCGTCCCCGCACCGGCCAGAGCCATGGCGACCAGGCGGCCGTCGAGCCCCCGGGTGAGGACCGTGGTCAGCTGTCCGCGCGGCTCACCGGTCTCCGACCAGCGGGCGCCCGACTCCTCCTGCTCGCTCGGGTAGGCGGCGAGCGCGAGCCGGCCGTCCGCCGACTGCTGCGCGAGGACCGTGCAGTCGAAGCCGTCGATCAGGCAGCGGGTCGCGGCGAGCCGTCCCGTACCGACCGCGTCGGCGAGGCGGGTCGGGGCCAGGCCGCGGCCCGGGGACCAGGCGCGGACCCCGCCGTCCTTGTCGCAGTAGTAGAGCGTCACGTGCCCCGACGGGCCGGTCACCGCGGCGAGCGTGCCGAGGGTGACCTCCGCGGGCACGACGTCCTGGCGCACGGGCCTGGCCCCCGGCTCTTCCTGGACGTAGCGGAGGAGCCCCTTCGCGGTGGCCGTGAGGAGCTCGACGCGCCCCTGGCCGTTGACCGCCGCGACCGGGGACGGGTCGGTGCCCGAGCCGTGCAGGTCCCACCACGGGTGCCAGCCGCCCGCGTCCTTCTGCGCCCGGACGCTCAGCCCGCCGCCGCCGTTGCGTACGAAGGCGTAGGCGCGGCCCTCGGCGTCCACCGCGACGGCCGGGTTGCCCGTCCACGGCCCCTTGCCGTTGGAGTGCCCGATGGAGCGCCACGCGACTGCAGGACGGCCCGTCTGGAACTGGACGCTGTGCACCAGCTCGACGTGTCCCTCCTCCCCGGCCGTGGGCCGCAGGCCGACGAGGTGGACGTAGCGGTCGGCGCCCTGGCCGACCGCCAGGAAGGGCGTCAGGCCGTCGCCGCCGAGCGAGACCGGACCGCTCCAGCCGCCTTCGGGCTCCTCGGTCCAGCGCACCACCTCACCGTCCCGGGGCAGGTAGACGCTGAACCGTCCCTCCTCCCCTCTGGTCAGCCAGCCACCCTGGAGGAGAGGGGCGGAAGTGGAACCGTGGGCAGAGGCTGTGGGGGCCTGGGATCGATTCGCCATGGGGGGATCCAGCGCTCCGGTCGTCGGGAGGAGTTCGGGTACGAACCGACTGTAGTCGCCCGCCCGAACCCCTCCGTCGGCCCGGTACCCCGCCCGCTCAGTACTTCGCCTCCCGGCCCTCCCGGCCCAACCGGCTGTGCCCGCGCCCGTACAGGAAGTACACGACAATGCCGATCGCCATCCACACGGCGAAGCGGAACCAGGTCTCGCCCGGCAGGTTGAGCATCAGCCACAGCGAGGCCGCGATGGAGAGGCACGGCAGCACCGGCACCCACGGGGTGCGGAAGGCGCGATGCAGGTCGGGGCGGGTCCTGCGGAGCACCATGACGCCGACGGCCACCATGACGAAGGCGAAGAGCGTGCCGATGTTCACCAGGGTCGCGAGTTCGTTGATGCTGGTGAAGCCGGCGACGATCGCGATGACCACACCGAGCAGGATCGTCGGGCGGTACGGGGTCTTGAACTTCGGGTGCGTGACGGAGAAGAAGCGCGGCAGCAGACCGTCGCGGCTCATCGCGAAGAACACACGGGTCTGGCCGAGGAGCAGGATCAGACAGACCGTGGTGAGGCCGACGGCGGCGCCGAAGCTGATCACGCCCGCGTAGAACGGATGCCCCGCGGCCTTGAAGGCGTCGGCGAGCGGCGCGCTCACGGACAGCTCCGTGTAGTGCTGCATACCGGTGACGACGAGGGCCACCGCCACGTACAGCACGGTGCAGATGAAGAGGGAGCCGAGGATGCCCCGGGGCATGTCCCGCTGCGGCAGCTTGGTCTCCTCGGCGGCGGTGGCCACCACGTCGAAGCCGATGAAGGCGAAGAAGACGACGGAGGCGGCAGTGAAGATGCCCATGACGCCGAAGTTGGTGGGCTCGTAGCCGAAAATCGTCTGGACGAGCGGGGAGTCCCAGTTGGAGCCGCCGCCCTCCGGGGTGACCGCCGGCGGGATGAACGGGTCGTAGTTGTCGCCGACGATGAAGAACAGGCCGGCGATGATCACGATCATCACCACGGTCACCTTGATGGCCACGACGACCGCGGTGATCCGGGCGGAGAGCTTCATGCCCAGGACGAGGACGACGGTCAGCACCAGGACCAGCAGGAAGGCCAGGATGTCGAAGGTGCCGCCGACCGCGTCCGGGCCTTCCAGGGCTCTCGGCAGATGCCAGTCGATGTTGTCCATCAGCGAGCGGACGTAGCCGGACCAGCCGACGGCCACCACCGCCGTACCGAGGGCGAACTCCAGGACGAGGTCCCAGCCGATGATCCAGGCCGGCAGCTCGCCGATCGAGGCGTACGCGAAGGTGTACGCCGATCCCGCCACCGGCACCGTCGAGGCGAACTCGGCGTAGCACAGGGCGGCGAGGGCGCAGACGATGCCGGCTGCGACGAAGGCGAGGGCGGTCGCCGGACCGGCGTTCTCCTTGGCGACCTTGCCCGTGAGGACGAAGATGCCGGTGCCGATGATGACGCCGACACCGAAGACGGTCAGGTCCCAGGCGGACAGGGACTTCTTGAGCGCGTGCTCCGGTTCCTCGGTGTCGCGGATCGACTGCTCGACCGACTTGGTCCGGAACACTCCGGAGTTCGCGCGTGGCTGTTGGTCCAAACTCACGGTCGTACCTCCCTGCCATGGGGCTGCCCGCCCTGTGGTCAGAATGCACGCGAAAGGGCCGGTCGGCACTCCGAAGAGTGAACCGACCGGCCCCATGGTGACGCCGGGTGACGGCGATCCGTCAGTCGCGGGCGGGCTCCACGGCCTGCGCACTGGACTCGAAACGCCCGTCCAGACGTGAGACCAAACCGGTGACCTGGCGGGCGATGTCCGGGGCGGTCAGCCCGATCTCGGCCATGACCTCGGCGCGCGAGGCGTGGTCGAGGAAGCGCGGCGGGATGCCGAAGTCACGCAGCGGCACGTCCACGCCGGCGTCGCGCAGCGCCTGGGCCACGGCCGAGCCGACGCCGCCGACGCGGCTGTTGTCCTCGACGGTGACGACGACCCGGTGCTGCTCGGCGAGCGGGGCGAGCGCCTCGTCGACGGGCTTGACCCAACGGGGGTCGACGACGGTGGTGGAGATGCCCTGACGGTCGAGCAGATCGGCGATCTCCAGGCACATGGGCGCCAGGGCGCCCACGGAGACGAGGAGGACGTCGGTGGGGGTACCTCCCATGCCGTTCAGGCCATGGGGGAGATCGCTGCCGGGCTCGCGGAGCACGTCCATGCCGCCGACGCGGCGCAGGGCCGGTACGGCGGGGCCGACGGCGCCCTTGGAGAAGCGGACCACGGTCGGGGCGTCGGTGACCTCGACGGCCTCGCGGAGCTGGGCGCGGACCTGGTCGGCATCGCGCGGCGCGGCGAGCCGCAGACCGGGCACGACCTGGAGGATCGACATGTCCCACATGCCGTTGTGGGAGGCGCCGTCGGTGCCGGTGACGCCGGCCCGGTCCAGGACGAAGGTGACGCCGCACTTGTGCAGCGCCACGTCCATCAGGACCTGGTCGAAAGCGCGGTTGAGGAAGGTCGCGTAGACGGCGAAGACCGGGTGGAGACCGCCGGTGGCGAGGCCGGCCGCGGAGACGGCGGCGTGCTGCTCGGCGATGCCGACGTCGAAGACGCGCTCGGGGAACGCCTTGGCGAACTTGTCGAGGCCGACGGGCTGGAGCATGGCCGCCGTGATGGCGACGACGTCCTCGCGCTCCTTGCCGAGCGCGACCATCTCGTCGGCGAAGACGCCGGTCCAGTCGGCGCCGGAGGACGCGATGGGCAGGCCGGTGTCGGGGTGGATCTTGCCGACGGCGTGGAAGCGGTCGGCCTCGTCCTGGAGGGCCGGCTGGTAGCCGCGGCCCTTCTCGGTGAGGCAGTGGACGATGACCGGGCCGCCGAAGCGCTTGGCGCGGGTCAGCGCGGACTCCAGGGCCTCGATGTCGTGGCCGTCGATGGGGCCGACGTACTTGAGGCCGAGGTCCTCGAACATGCCCTGCGGGGCGATGAAGTCCTTGAGGCCCTTCTTGGCGCCGTGCAGGGTCTCGTAGAGCGGCTTCCCGACGACGGGGGTGCGCTCCAGGATGTCCTTGCCGCGTGCGAGGAAGCGCTCGTAGCCGTCGGTGGTGCGCAGGGTCGCCAGGTGGTTGGCGAGGCCGCCGATCGTGGGCGCGTAGGAGCGCTCGTTGTCGTTGACGACGATGACGAGCGGGCGGTCCTTGGCGGCGGCGATGTTGTTCAGCGCCTCCCAGGCCATGCCGCCCGTGAGGGCTCCGTCGCCGATGACGGCGACGACGTGGTCGTCCTTCCTCAGGACCTCGTTGGCCTTGGCGAGGCCGTCGGCCCAGCCGAGGACCGTCGAGGCGTGCGAGTTCTCGATCACGTCGTGCTCGGACTCCGCCTGCGAGGGGTAGCCGGAGAGGCCGCCCTTCATCTTGAGCTTGGAGAAGTCCTGGCGGCCCGTGAGCAGCTTGTGGACGTAGCTCTGGTGTCCGGTGTCCCAGAGGACCTTGTCCTTCGGGGAGTCGAACACCCGGTGCAGGGCGATGGTCAGCTCGACCACACCGAGGTTGGGGCCGAGGTGCCCGCCGGTCTTGGAGACGGCGTCCACGAGGAACGTCCTGATCTCGTCGGCCAGCTGATCCAGCTGTTCCGGGGAAAGCCGGTCCAGATCTCGCGGTCCCCTGATACGGGTCAGCAGAGCCACCCGTGCCTCCTTGCGTTTGAGCTGGTCGAGCTTGCCGATTTGTCGAGTCTAATGTTCCGTCTTGGATCGTGGGCATCGGGCCGGGGGGTGAGGCGTCACCCTCATGGCCGACATGCCGCTGATCTGTACGGCTCTGTACGCCCGCGCGCACCGCTCTCGTACGCCCTCGTGCACTGCTCCGGACGCAGCAGTGCCCGGCGCCGGTTTCGCGGCGCCGGGCGGTGTGGCGAGCGTTACGCGCGCGGGATCGAGGTCCCTAGGCGCGGCCCGCCGACTTCTGCGTCTTGCGGGAGACCGAGTCGATGATCACGGCGATGAGCAGGACCGCTCCGGTGATCATGTACTGGATCGCGTTCGAGGACAGGTTCATCTGGTTGAGGCCCTGGACGATCGACTGGATGACCAGGATGCCCAGGAGCGCCGACCAGACCTTGCCGCGTCCGCCGAAGAGGGACGTGCCGCCGATGACCGCCGCGGCGATGCACATCATGAGCTGGTTGCCGCCGCCGAGGGAGCGGTCGGCGCCGCCGGTCGCGGAGGCGAGGAAGAGGCCGCCGATCGCGCCCATGGTGCCGGAGATCATGAAGACCGAGATCCGGATCCACGAGACGTTGATGCCGGCGCGGCGCGCTGCCTCGATGCCGCCGCCGACCGCGAAGACCTGACGGCCGTACGTGGTGCGGCGGAGCACGAAGTCGGTGACGAGCAGGATCAGCAGGAAGATCACCAGGGAGAGCGGGAGGCCCTGCTCCTGGTTGAAGCCGTACGCGGCGACGAGGACCAGGACCGCCAGGACGGCGGTGCGCAGGATGATCTCGCTCTGCGGGCGGTGCGGCAGCTCGGCGGCCTTGCGGCGGCGGGAGTCGCGCAGCTGGGCGAGGTAGAAGGCGGCGACGACGACCACGGCGAGGCCGTAGGCGGCCGCGACGTCGGAGAAGTAGTACTTCGTGAGGTCGCCGACGAAGCTGCCGATCGGGGTGGGGATGGTGGACCGGTCGCCCATCACCCAGGTCTGCAGGCCGGCCCAGCCGAGGAAGCCGGCGAGGGTGACGACGAACGCGGGCACGCCGATCTTGGCGAAGACCAGACCGTGGAAGGCGCCGATCAGGGTGCCGGAGAGGATGCCGAGGACGATCGCGAGGCCGTCGGGCATGTCGGTGCCGAGGACGCCCCAGACCGCGCCGGCCAGACCCGCCACGGAGCCGACGGCGAGGTCGATCTCGCCGAGCAGCAGGACGAAGACGATGCCGACGGCCATGATGCCGGGGCCGACCGCGTACAGCGTGATCTGGTCGAGGTTGTACGAGGTGATGAAGTTGCCGGTGAGCGCCTGGAAGACGATGCCGATGACGATGAGACCGACGACGACGGGCAGCGAGCCGATCTCGCCGGAGCGGATCTTGCGCTTGAACTCGTCGACGTAGCCCTTGAGGCCCTGCTGGCGGACGAGAAGGCGGGGGTCGACGGCGGGGATCGCCGCGGCGGCCGGGGCGTCCTGGCCCGTACGGGGCTCGGGGACGGCCGTCTCGTCGCTCGCGGTGGGAGGGGTCGTGCTCACTTCGCTACCTCCGCGTTGCGGGCCTGACGGCGGGTCACGGCGTTGTCCGTGGCTCCCGTGATCGCGGCGATGATCTCTTCGTGCGTGGTGCTGGCGACCGGGAAGGTGCCGTTGTTGCGGCCCAGGCGCAGCACGGCGACCGTGTCGGCCACGGCCTTGACGTCGGCCATGTTGTGGCTGATCAGGATGACGCCGAGGCCCTGCTCGCGCAGGCGCTCGACCAGGTCGAGGACCTGCGCGGTCTGCTCGACGCCGAGGGCGGCGGTCGGCTCGTCCAGGATCACGATCTTGGGGTTGCCGACGAGGGCGCGCGCGATGGCGACGACCTGCCGCTGGCCGCCGGAGAGGGCGGCGACGGGGATGCGGACGCTGGGGATGCGGATGGAGAGGGTCGAGAGGAGGTCCTTCGCCCGCTTCTCCATGGCGACCTCGTCGAGGACGCCGCCCTTCTTGATCTCCCGGCCGAGGAACAGGTTGGCGACGACGTCGAGGTTGTCGCAGAGGGCGAGGTCCTGGTAGACGGTCGCGACACCGAGGTTCTGGGAGTCGTGCGGGCGGTTGATCTCGACCGGCTCGCCCTCCCACTCGATGACGCCCTCGTCGATGGGGTGCACGCCGGCGATCGTCTTGACGAGCGTGGACTTGCCCGCTCCGTTGTCGCCGACGAGCGCGACGACCTCTCCTGCGTGGACTTCGAGATCGACACCGGAGAGGACCTGAACCGCTCCGAACCGCTTGAAGATCCCGCGCAACGCCAACACGGGCGTCTGGGACACGTGAACCAACTCCTTCGCCGCCGGTGCGGCGGCGGGCAAGGCGCGCCGCCCGGGCGGCGCCGAGATCTGAGGGGGGCTTGCGCGTCCGGCTCCCGGACCGACAGCGGGGTCTGGGTCGGCCGGGAACCGGACGGGTGGGTGGGGACGGAGCCCGTTCGTGGTGCGTATCCGCCGCGCGATCCTTCACCTCTTGCACGTGGCGCCCCGGCCGGGAGGCCGGTCGCACGGGCGGGGAGGCGGGGACGGGGCGGTCGTACGCGGATCACGGGACCACGGGGGTCACCGGGGTCCGTCGCCGGGGAGTCGGGCCCTCGCGGGCCCGGCCGGGCTCGGGAGGAGGCCCGGGGGGGCGTTACTTGATGCCCAGCTCGGTGCACTTGGCGGCGAGGTCCGAGGTGCAGATGTCCGCGGCCTTGTAGATGCCGTCCGCGATCACCGTGGTCTGGATGTTGGTCTTGTCGACCACGACCGGCGGGAAGAGCGTGGAGGGCACGCCGTCGGTCGCGCCCTGCGCGCCGAGTTCCTTGCCCTGCAGCAGGTTCACGGCGAACTTGGCGGCCTCGGGGGCCAGCTGGAGCGGGGACTTGTAGATCGTGAAGGTCTGCGAGCCGGCGACGATGCGCTGGATGCCCGCGACCTCGGCGTCCTGGCCGCCCACCGGGACGTTCTTCACGCCGGCGTTCTCGAGGGAGGTGATGATGCCTCCGGCCATGCCGTCGTTGGCGGAGTAGACGGCGCCGATCTTGTCCTTGCCGACCGAGGAGATCGCGGCGGACATCTTCTCGCCGGCGACCTTCGGGTCCCACTCGCCGGACGCCTCGTAGGCGATCTTGCCGACCTTGCCGTCGAGCGCGGTGTGGGCGCCCTTCTTGAACAGGGCGGCGTTCGGGTCCTTCTCGTCGCCGTTGATCATCACGACGTTGGCGGTGGCCGCCTTGGCGCCGAGGGCGGCGAGGAGCGCCTGGCCCTGGAGCTCGCCGACCTTGTTGTTGTCGTGGCTGACGTAGGCGTCGGCACCCGGGACGGCACGGTCGTACGCGACGACCTTCACGCCCTTCGCCTTCGCGTCCTTGACCCAGCCCGCGGCCTTGGCCGAGTCCACCGGGTCGAGGGCGATGACCTTGACGCCGTCGGCGATCAGCTGGTCGAACTGCTGCTTCTGCTTGACGACGTCGGAGACGGCGTTGTTGTACACGATCTCGCAGTCGGAGCAGGCGGCCTTGACGGCCTTCTCGAACTGCGGCTTGTCCAGGGCCTCGTAGCGCGAGGTCTTGTTCTCGGGAAGGAGCAGACCGATCTTGGTCGAGCTGCCCTTGTCTTCACCGTCTCCGCCGCCCGCCTGGCCACAGGCGGCGAGGGAGAGGGCCATCGAGACCGCGGCCGTGGCTATGACGGCGCGACGCGTCACTGCGTTCATTGGGGTTGCCTCCCTGACGAGGCCGCGACGTTGCGGCCGAGGATGCCCGAAGTCAACTCGGCCGCAACACCGTCGTCAAGAAGTAAATTCTTAACGAGATGACAACGGTGCCGTTCGTTATCTAAGTGAAGGCAGGCGTGGAGAGCGGGGCGGCCGTCGGCAGGGGGCTCTCCAAAAGGGTCGAATCGCCCATTTCGCTCAGGACGAGGGCGAGGGCGCCGAGCACCTCCGCGCGTCCGCCGAGCGCTCCCTGGGCCAGCGAGAGCTGCCGGGCGGCGCTGGGGATCGCGTACCGCGAGACGGAGTCCCTGATGGGCGCGAGGACCAGCTCACCGGCCTCGGCGAGGTCGCCGCCGAGCACGACCCGGCTGGGGTTGAGGAGGTTGCAGAGGTTGGCGATGCCGCTGCCGATGTGCCGGCCGACGTCGGCGACGACCCGGCGGCAGCCGGGGTCGCCCGCGCGGGCCAGCTGGACGACGCGCTCCATGGTCAGGTCCGGGCCGTGACTGGGCTGGAGCAGCGGCAGGACGTAGCGGGCGGCGGTGAAGGTCTCCAGGCAGCCGCGGTTGCCACAGCGGCAGACCGGTCCCGACTCGTCGAGGGTGATGTGCCCGATCTCGCCGGCGGTGCCGCCGGGACCCCGGTAGACCCGCCCGTCGATGACGAGGCCGGCGCCGACGCCGCTGGCCACCTTGATGTACGCGAGGTCCTTGACGCCCCGCCCGCTCCCCCACACCAGCTCGCCGAGCGCGCCGAGGTTGGCGTCGTTGTCGACGTGCACGGGGACGCCGAGGCGGCCGGAGAGCTCCTCGGCGGGGTTGATGCCGCTCCAGCCCGGGAGGATCGAGGTCGACCCGAGCAGGCCGGAGGAGACGTCGATGGGGCCCGGTACGCCGAGACCGACGCCGATGACCTTGTCGCGGCCGATCCCGGTGGCCGCGATCAGCCGTGTGACCAGCTGTTCCGCCCGGTCGAAGCCCTCGGCCGCGGAGGCGTCCACGTCGAGCGGCTCGGCCTCCTCGGCCAGCACCTGGTGGGCGAGGTTGCCGACGGCGACCCGCAGGTGGGTGTGGCCGAAATCGACGCCGATGACGATGCCGGCGTCCCCGGAGAGCGAGACGCTGCGGGCCCTGCGGCCCCCCGCGGAGGTCGGGGTGACCTCGACCGTCCCGCCGTCCTTCAACTCCCGCACGATGTTGGAGACCGTGGCGGCGGACAGGCCCGTCGCCCGGGCGATCTCCGCCTGGGTGAGCGAGCCGGCCATCCGTACCGCCCGGACGACCCGTTCGAGATTGGCCCTGTGCAGAGACGTCTGCGACCCCGGAGTCTCCATCGACTCACTCACTCCCACCGATTTCTCCAACATGTGAACTCTAAGGGGACGCTTTCGGCTTGCTCCCCGTCAAGACCTTGAGCGGTGGGCGTCGGGTGTCACGGCACACGAAGGGCCCCCGGCGCGGCGGCGCCGGGGGCCTTTCGGGGCGGGAGAGCGGGGCTTCGGCACCCCTCCTGGGAGCGGTGCGGCTACTTCACGGCGCCGGCGGTCAGACCGGCCACCACCTGCCGCTGGAAGATGATGTACGCGGCCAGGACCGGCAGCATCGCCATCACGAGGCCGGCGAAGAGGCCGGACCAGTCGCCCTTGTAGCCCTGGCTCGTGGCGAGCTGGACGAGGCCCTGGGAGAGCACCTTCTGGTCCTGCTCCGTGTTGAGCACGGTGGGCAGCAGGTACTGGTTCCACTGACCGAGGAAGTTGAAGATGCCGACGCTGATCAGGCCCGGCCTGGCCATCGGCAGCATGACCTGGAAGAAGGTCCGGGTGTGCGAGGCCCCGTCCACGAAGGCCGCTTCCGCCACCGAGGAGGGCAGGGTGCGGAAGAAGGCCGTCAGGAAGAAGACGGTGAAGGGCAGCGAGTACGCGATGTAGACGAGGATCAGGCCGTGCGGGGTGTTGAGCAGGGCCAGGTTCTGCATCACGTAGAAGAGCGGCACGAGCGCCAGGATGATCGGGAAGCTCATTCCTCCGATGAAGAGGAAGTAGATGAAGCGGTTGCCCGGGAAGTCGAAGCGGGCCAGCACGTACGCCGCCATCGAGCCGAGGAGCAGCGTGCCGACGAGCGAACCGCCGACGACCACGATCGTGTTCATGAAGTAGTCGCTCATGTGTGCCTGGGACCAGGCGCGCGACCAGTTCTCGAAGTGCAGGCCGTCCGGTAGCGACCACGGGGAGGTGAAGATCGCCCGGTCGGTCTTGAAGGAGGTCATGACCGCCCAGAGCAGCGGCATGACGACCATGATCGCCCAGATGATCAGGACGCCGTGCGAGAAGACGTTGAGGACCGCGCCCTCGCTCTTGGACTCCTTGCGGGACGTGGGCGCCGCCGTCTTGGTGACCACGGGCCCCGAGCCCCCCGAGGGGCCGGGGGTCTCGACGCCGGGGGTGGCAGTGTCGGTCGTCTTCATCAGAACTCCAGCCGCTCGCGCCGGCCCAGCTTCATCACGACGGCCGCGAAGGCCAGGGTGACGAGAAGGAGCGCGACACCGATGGTCGTTGCATAGGCGGCCTGACCGTCCCGGAACGCCTTCTGGTACACGTACAGCGGAAGGACGACGGTGGAGTAGTCGGGCCCGCCGCCGTTGGGGCCGACGGTCATGATCTGGACGACGGCGAAGGACTCCGCGCCGAGCGCGAGGATGCCCATGTAGATCCAGCCGGACTGCACGGTGTCCCAGAGCAGCGGCAGGGTGATCTTGAAGAAGGTCGTGAAACGGCTGGCGCCGTCGAGCAGCGCGGCCTCGTAGAAGTCCCTCGGAATGGACGCCATGCCGGCCGAGAAGAGGACGACGAAGAAGCCGACCGTGGACCAGACGAGAACCGCCATCACGCAGATGAGGGCGAGATCCGGATCGCCCAGCCAGTCCGGCTGAATACTGCCGAGGCCCACGAGCTTCAGAGCGGAATTGATGGCTCCGCTATTCGGGTTGTAGGCGAACTGGAAGAGCAGCGCGACGATCGCGATCGACAGCACCTGCGGGAAGAAGTACACAATCTTGTAGAAGGCTGATCCGCGCACACCGGCGATGGCCGCTCCACGGCGGCGCCGACCTCCGACATTGAGCATGAATGCGAAGAACAGCGCGAGTCCGACGGTCACCAGCGGCAGCACCACCGCGAGGGTCAGACTGTGCTGGAGCGATTTCCAGAAGATCTCGTCGTCCAGCATTCTGCTGTAGTTGTCGAATCCGACGAACCCGAATTCGGGGCTCAGTCCGCTCCAGTCCGTGAGCGAGTAGTAGATGGACTGGATGAACGGCCAGATGACGAAGAGCGCATAGAGCGCGAGGGGTGCCGCCAGGAACCCCACGATGAAACGGTACTTGCCGTGCTGCATTCCTACCGACCCCGATCTTCCCGCGGAGGCGCGCCGCGGGTGCCGCGCGCGAAGGGGCCGGGGCCCGCTCCCGGTCGGCGGGAAGGGGCCCCGGCACTGCTCACTGGTGCTTGTAGTGCTTGATCGAGGAGTCCTGGGCCGCCTCGTCGGCGAACTTCTGGATCTTCTTGATCGTCTCGGCCGGGGTCGCGCGGCCGGCCATCATCTCGCCGATGCCCGCGACACCGATCTTCTCCTTCTGGAGAGCGACGTACCAGTCCTGGAGGCGCGGGTTGACGACGTTCTGGCCGGCCTTCTCCAGGGCCGCGACACCTGACTTGAGACCCGGCGTCAGCTCGATGCCGTCGGTGCCGCCGTTGAACGCCGAGAGGGACTTCACGGACTGCGTGAAGTTCTTGGACGAGGCCTCGCTGAGCATGATGCGCAGCTGCTCCATGCCGCCCTCGGGGTTGGCCGCCTTGGCCGGGACGATGAAGGGCTCGCCGCCGGAGGCCCACATGGTGCCGAAGGGCATCTTGTCGGAGGCGTCGAGGCCGCTCGGGGCGGAGACGGCCAGGTCGAAGTCGGCCGGCATGGTCTTCGCCGCCTCGTTCTCGACCCAGGAGCCGTTCGGGATGAACAGCGCCTTGCCCTCGGTCCAGGCGGTCTGCGACTGGATGTGGTCGAGGCCGGGGGTGCCCTTGAGGATGTAGCCCTTGCGGTAGAGCTCGTAGTAGGCCTCGAAACAGGCCTTGACCGCGGGGTGCTCCCAGGCCTTCGGCTCCAGGTTGTCGATGGCGTCCAGGACCTCGCGGCCGCCGACCTTGCCGATCATCGGGTACAGCGAGAAGGGGAGGTAGTACGGGTGCTTGCCCGCGTACGTCCAGCCGGCGATGCCCTTCTTCTTGGCCTTCTCGCAGACGGCCAGCATCTCGTCCCAGGTCTCGGGGTACTTCGCGTCGAGGGAGTCGAGCAGCTTCTGCGAGTACCAGACGCCGTAGACGGTGTACGCGTAGTAGAGGACCCAGACCGGGGCGCCGTCGAACTGGCCCATCTCGATGATGCCGGGCCGCAGGGTGTCGCGGACCTTCTTGTTCGGGTCGTCGACGGAGGCCGCGTCCAGGAGGGCGGTGAGGTCGGTCAGCTGCTTCTGTCCGACGAGGACGCCCATGTCCATCTGCTCCGCGCCGGAGTTGTCGATGAGGTCCGGCGGGTTGCCGCCGTTGAAGCGCGGCTGGAGCTCGGTGGTGATCTTCTGGGTGGGCGTGAACTTGACCTTGGCCTTGGGGTAATTCGTCTCGTAGACCTTGATCGCGTCCTTGGCGTACTGCTGTCCGAATCCGCCGTCGAAGAGGACGAAATCAAGCGGGGCCGACTCGTTCACCCCGAGCGGGTTCTTGTCGGACTTCGTACCCTTCTCGACCTTTGCGTTTCCGTCACCGCTGCCGCTCGCGCAGGCGGAGAGGAAGCCCATGGTCGGCACCGAAATCAGGCCGATCGCGGCGGAACGCTTGATCAGATCGCGACGGCCAAGGCCCTCATTGGTCTGAGCGGAGGTGGATCCCATGCTCAAGTCCTCGCCTTCATTCAGGACTCAGGCGGTGTACCGGTCGCCCGTACTCACTCGCCACAGGCGAAGGGCCCCGCCACCGCGGTCATTTGCAGCCGGGTCGTGCACGCGTCGGGCCGTCGCCGGAGTGTTCCGAGGAGTCTCCGAGGAGTGCTCCGACTGGCTGGACGCCGACAGGTATAGTCCACTTCCCTTCTCCTGAGCAAGATCGAAAGCAGGTTTCAGCAACCATCTTTCCCGAGTTGAGACCTCCGCGATAAGCGCGCCGAATCTGCGGCGTTTCGTCCAACCGTTGGCCCTGTAACACCCTTGACAGCACATCAGAGCTCCACATATTGGGAGGCCGCGCTACGCCATCGGTGGGACCGAACCATGCCGACCGGGGCGACGGAGGGGCAAACAGGGACAAACGTCCGTGACCGAAACAGTTGTGTCACAGACCCCCCACCAAGTGAAGATTCCATAAGGAGGATCCGGGATCATAGAGGTCTCGCCGACGCCCGTCCTCGCGACGGAGGCGCGGCGAATCTGCCTGGTTCCCTACGCATTTGGAGTACTACGTGGCCAAGTCTTCTGGCCTGAATCGCACGGGCGTCCTGTCCCGTGTCACGGTCGCGGCGATAACGGCGGCCCTGGTGGGCACCACGACGGCCGCGGTCGCAGCGGACGCGCCGAAGCCCAGCATCGCCGCCGCCGAGCAGACCTCCGGCGCGAGCGCCTTCGCGGCCGACGCCGCCTCCGCCGCCGCTCCGGTGAACTACCTGAGCGGCGTGAACAGCGCGGGCATCATCTGGCGTTACGAGCCGGTCGGTGGCGGCGCCATCCAGCGTCTCAACACCCAGTCCGGCTCCGGCTGGAACTACGACAAGCACTTCTCGCAGGCCGACCTGGACGGCAACGGCTCCGCCAACGGTATGTACACCGTCAACAGCGGCGACCTGACCTACACCCCGTACGGCGGCTCGCCCCGCTTCATCGGCGGCGGCTGGGGCATCTACAACGAGGTCATCTCCGCCGCCAACACCGGCGGCGGCACGGCCGACGACGTTCTCGCCCGCGACAGCTCCGGTGTGCTGTGGCACTACCTGGGCAACGGCAACGGCTCGCTGACCCAGCGCTACCGCATCGGTTCCGGCTGGAACGCGTACACGCAGATCGCCGGCAAGGGCGATGTCTCCGGCGACGGGCGTCCCGACGTCGTCGCGCGTGACCGCAACGGCGTCCTGTGGCTCTACAAGGGCACCGGCAACTACCGGACGCCCTTCGCCTCCCGCACCCGTGTCGGCAGTGGCTGGAACACGTACAACGCCATCGTCTCCTCGGGTGACCTGAACTTCGACGGCAAGGCCGACCTCGTCGCCCGCGACGGCGCCGGCGCGCTGTGGCTGTACAAGGGCCGTGGCAACGCCACGACCCCGTACACCGGCCGTGTGAAGATCGGCACGTCCGGCTGGAACGGCTTCCGCGAGCTGTTCTAGTCGTCCCCGGGCGCCTCTGAGCGCCTCGGCATCAGGACAAGCGAAAGGGCCCCGCTCCTCTTCCGAGGAGCGGGGCCCTTTCCGTACTTCGTACGACTACCCGATCAGATCGTGTCAGCCACGGATCAGGTTGCGGAGCACGTACTGCATGATGCCGCCGTTGCGGTAGTAGTCCGCCTCACCGGGGGTGTCGATGCGGACGACCGCGTCGAACTCGACACCGGTGTCGGTGGTGACCTTGACCGTGCTCGGCGTGGTGCCCTCGTTCAGCTCCGTGACGCCCGCGATGGAGAAGGTCTCCTCGCCGGTCAGGCCGAGCGAGTCGGCCGACTGGCCGGCCGGGAACTGCAGCGGCAGGACGCCCATGCCGATGAGGTTCGAGCGGTGGATGCGCTCGTACGACTCGGTGATGACGGCCTTGACGCCGAGGAGCGCGGTGCCCTTGGCGGCCCAGTCGCGGGACGAGCCGGAGCCGTACTCCTTGCCGCCCAGGATGACCAGCGGGGTGCCGGCGGCCTGGTAGTTCTGCGAGGCGTCGTAGATGAACGACACCGGCGCGTCGGCCTGGGTGAAGTCGCGGGTGAAGCCGCCCTCGGTGCCCGGCGCGATCTGGTTGCGCAGGCGGATGTTGGCGAACGTGCCGCGGATCATGACCTCGTGGTTGCCTCGGCGCGAGCCGTAGGAGTTGAAGTCACGACGCTCCACACCGTGCTCGGTGAGGTACTTGCCGGCCGGGGTGTCGGCCTTGATGGCGCCGGCCGGGGAGATGTGGTCGGTGGTGACCGAGTCGCCCAGCTTCGCCAGGACGCGCGCGCCGACGATGTCGGTGACCGGGGTGGTCTCCATCGTCATGCCCTCGAAGTACGGGGGCTTCCGGACGTAGGTGGACTCGGTGTCCCACTCGAAGGTGTTGCCGGTCGGGATCGACAGCGCCTGCCACTGGGCGTCGCCCGCGAAGACGTCCTGGTAGGACTTGTTGAACATGTCCTCGCCGATGGCGTTGGCGACGACGTCGTTGACCTCGGCCTCCGACGGCCAGATGTCGGCCAGGTAGACGGGCTTGCCGTCCTGGTCGACGCCGAGGGCGTCCTTGGTGATGTCCACCTTCATGGAGCCCGCGATGGCGTACGCGACGACCAGCGGCGGGGAGGCCAGGTAGTTCATCTTGACGTCGGGGTTGATACGACCCTCGAAGTTACGGTTGCCCGAGAGCACCGAGGTCACGG
Organism: Streptomyces venezuelae; assembly: GCF_008642375.1. NCBI lineage: Bacteria > Bacillati > Actinomycetota > Actinomycetes > Kitasatosporales > Streptomycetaceae > Streptomyces > Streptomyces venezuelae. The sequence continues at coordinate 2,068,444 of NZ_CP029194.1, forward strand.
CGAGGTCGTGCTCGTTGACGGCCTTGGAGACCTCCTCCGGCAGCGGGCCGGAGTTGCCGATGCAGGTGGTGCAGCCGTAGCCGACGAGGTTGAAGCCGACCTTGTCGAGGTACGGGGTGAGGCCCGCCTTGTCGAAGTAGTCGGTGACGACCTTCGAGCCCGGGGCGAGGGTGGTCTTGACCCACGGCTTGCGGGTCAGGCCCTTCTCGGTGGCCTTCTTCGCGACGAGCGCGGCGGCGACCATCACGTACGGGTTCGACGTGTTGGTGCAGGAGGTGATCGCGGCGACGGTGACGGCGCCGTGGTCGATCTCGTAGGTCGAGCCGTCGGGAGCCGTGACGGTGACGGGCTTCGACGGAGCGCCGATGGGGTGGTTCGCCGGGGCGTCGGAGGCCGGGAAGGACTCCTTGCCCGCCTCGTCCACCTCGTCGACGTAGTTGCGGACGTCCAGGGCGAACTGCTGGGCGGCGTTCGCGAGGACGATGCGGTCCTGCGGGCGCTTCGGGCCGGCGATGGAGGGGACGACCGTGGAGAGGTCGAGCTCCAGCTTCTCGGAGAAGTCGGGCTCGGCGGCCGGGTCCAGCCAGAGACCCTGCTCCTTGGCGTACGCCTCGACGAGCGCGACCTGCTGCGCGGAGCGGCCGGTCAGCTTGAGGTAGTTCAGGGTCTCGCCGTCGATCGGGAAGACCGCGGCGGTGGAACCGAACTCCGGCGACATGTTGCCGATGGTGGCGCGGTTCGCGAGGGAGGTGGCGGCGACGCCCTCACCGTAGAACTCGACGAACTTGCCGACGACGCCGTGCTTGCGCAGCATCTCGGTGATCGTGAGGACCAGGTCGGTGGCGGTGGTGCCGGCCGGGAGCTCGCCGGTCAGCTTGAAGCCGACGACGCGCGGGATGAGCATGGAGACCGGCTGGCCGAGCATCGCGGCCTCGGCCTCGATGCCACCGACGCCCCAGCCCAGCACGCCCAGGCCGTTGACCATGGTGGTGTGCGAGTCGGTGCCGACGAGGGTGTCGGGGTACGCCTGGCCGTTGCGGACCATGACCGTACGGGCCAGGTGCTCGATGTTCACCTGGTGGACGATGCCGGTGCCCGGGGGGACGACCTTGAAGTCGTCGAAGGCGGTCTGGCCCCAGCGCAGGAACTGGTAGCGCTCCTTGTTGCGGCCGTACTCCAGCTCGACGTTCTGCGCGAACGCGTCGCTGGTGCCGAACTTGTCGGCGATGACGGAGTGGTCGATGACCATCTCGGCCGGGGAGAGCGGGTTGATCTTCGCCGGGTCGCCGCCGAGCGCAGCGACGGCCTCACGCATGGTGGCGAGGTCGACGACACACGGCACACCGGTGAAGTCCTGCATGATCACGCGGGCCGGCGTGAACTGGATCTCCTGGCTCGGCTGAGCCTGCGAGTCCCAGTTGCCGAGCGCCCGGATGTGGTCGGCGGTGATGTTCGCGCCGTCCTCGGTGCGGAGCAGGTTCTCCAGGAGGACCTTCAGGCTGTAAGGGAGGCGCGCGGAGCCCTCGACCTTGTCCAGCTTGAAGATCTCGTACGACTCGTCGCCCACGCGCAGCGTGCTGCGGGCGTCGAAGCTGTTCGCCGACACGACAGTCTCCTTCATCAATGTGCGCGTACTACCGCCATGCTGCCGCCACGGCTCCACGCCGATCCGCTAAGGTAAGACTTAGTTAGGTAACCCTTACCGAATGGGCGGCTGCGGTGCGCCGTAAGCAGTTATCTCGATGTCGAGATAACTCTAGTGCATCCCCGCCGCTCGGTCATGCCCGCCCGGCCGCAATTCGGCGGTCAGGGGGTGGCGACCAGTCGGCCGAGCCGCATGGCGAGCCACGGCCTGCGGCCGCCGGCCCGCATCCGGCCCAGGGCGACGGCCTTCCAGATCGGCGTGCGCCGGAACGAGACGAGCAGGAAGGCGGCCGGGTCGACCGTGAGCCTGCAGTCGTACGCGCGCGGCGGGGCGTCGCGGGTCACGGTCATCGCTCCGTCGTCGACGACGACGGCGAGGCGCGGGCCGCCCTCGACCACCAGGTCGAAGGCGACGCGGACGCCCCGCGCCTTCGCCGTGTCCAGGGCCAGGCTCATCATCGTCGGCATCGACTGGCCGATCACCAGGCTCGCCTCGTCCCCGCCGATCGACCACGGCAGTCCGGCGCCGCGCGCCATGTCCAGGCCGTGCACGAGGCTCTCGCCGAGCATCAGCCCGGTCACCACCGCCACGGTGAGCGTCGGCCCGGGGCCGTACCAGGGCGCGGCGACCGGGGCGTCCGGGGCGAGGTTCCCGGTGATCCGCAGGAACGTCTCACCCCGCTCGGCGATGAGGTCGCCGAGCCGGGCGCGCCCTTCGCCGTCGACGACGGCGACGGAGGCGTCGTTCATGGCCGTGATCCGCTCGACGAAGGGCAGATCGCCGGAGGGCAGGACACTCCCCCAGTCCACGGCGGTGTCGGCCGCGTCGGGGGACACGACGGAGCCGTACGCGAGGTACACGGAGGTGAGGTGCGCGCCGACGTCGCCGACGCTCCACCTCGGGACACCGGAGGCGGCGTCCAGGTCGGGGACCTCGCGGAGAAGCCGCGCGAGGCGCGGGATCGCGGCGGCCAGCGCGGCGCGGGTCCTCTCGTGCTCGGAGACGGGATCGAACGTCGCGACGAAGCCCATGCCTCTCCTCCCCATGCCCCCCATGCTGCGGACGGGCCCGCAGATTACCGCCGAGTAGCACGGTGGCGACAGGGGGCGGGGGCACCCGGACGGCGGCGCACGGCTGGCCGGGGGCGGCCGGCGGGCCGAGGATCGAGCCATGTTCAACGGCGCGCACGTGATTCTCTACACCCGGGACGCGGAGGCAGACCGCGACTTCCTCAAGGACGTCGTCGGCTTCGACCATGTGGACGCCGGCCGGGGCTGGCTCGTCTTCAAGCTGCCGCCCTCCGAGATCGCCGTGCACCCCACGGAGGGCGAACCGAGGCACGAGGTCTATCTGATGTGCGAGGACATCGCCGCCACCCTGACGGCCCTGGAGGACCGGGGCGCCGAGATCTCACGCCCCATCACCGACCAGGGCTGGGGCCTGCTCGGTGCCGTCCGGCTGCCGAGCGGCGCCGAACTCCCCCTGTACGAACCGCGTCACCCGACCGCGCACACCCTGTCACCCTGACGGCCTACCCCAATGACGATCACCATCTCATATCTGAGATAACGTGACGCCATGGCAGACGACTACCTCGTACGCATCGGCAAGCTCATCCGTGACGCCCGGCAGCACCGCGGCTGGACACAGACGCAGCTTGCCGAGGCGCTGGCCACGAGCCAGAGCGCCGTCAACCGGATCGAGCGCGGCAACCAGAACATCAGCCTTGAGATGATCGCCCGGATCGGCGAGGCCCTCGACAGCGAGATCGTGTCCCTGGGTTACGCGGGACCGATGCACCTCCGCGTCGTCGGGCGCCGCCGGCTCTCCGGAGCCATCGACGTCAAGACGAGCAAGAACGCCTGTGTCGCGCTGCTCTGCGCCTCGCTCCTCAACAAGGGCCGCACGGTCCTGCGCCGCGTCGCCCGCATCGAGGAGGTCTTCCGTCTTCTGGAGGTCCTCAACTCCATCGGCGTACGCACCCGCTGGATCAACGACGGGGTCGACCTGGAGATCGTGCCGCCCGCCGAGCTGGACATGGAGTCCATCGACGCCGAGGCCGCGATCCGCACCCGCTCGATCATCATGTTCCTCGGTCCGCTGCTGCACCGCATGGACCGCTTCAAGCTGCCGTACGCCGGTGGCTGCGACCTCGGTACGCGCACGATCGAGCCGCACATGATCGCGCTGCGCCGCTTCGGCCTGGACATCACGGCCACCGAGGGGATCTACCACGCCCAGGTCGAGCGCTCGGTCTCCCCCGACCGCCCGATCGTCCTGACCGAGCGCGGCGACACGGTGACCGAGAACGCGCTGCTCGCCGCCGCCCGCCACGACGGCGTGACGGTCATCCGCAACGCCTCCTCCAACTACATGGTCCAGGACCTGTGCTTCTTCCTGGAGGCCCTGGGCGTACGGGTCGACGGCATCGGGACCACCACCCTCACCGTCCACGGCATCCCCCAGATCGACGTCGACGTCGACTACTCCCCCTCCGAGGACCCGGTCGAGGCGATGAGCCTGCTGGCCGCGGCGGTCGTCACGGAATCCGAACTGACCATCCGCCGGGTCCCGATCGAGTTCATGGAGATCGAGCTCGCGGTCCTGGAGGAGATGGGCCTCGACCACGACCGCTCGGCCGAGTACGCCGCCGACAACGGCCGCACGCGCCTCGTCGACCTGACGGTCCGCCCCTCCAAGCTGGAGGCGCCGATCGACAAGATCCACCCGATGCCCTTCCCGGGCCTGAACATCGACAACGTCCCCTTCTTCGCGGCCATCGCGGCCACGGCTCAGGGCAAGACCCTCATCCACGACTGGGTCTACGACAACCGCGCCATCTACCTCACCGACCTCAACCGCCTCGGCGGCCGCCTCCAGCTCCTCGACCCCCACCGCGTCCTGGTCGAGGGCCCCACCCGCTGGCGCGCCGCCGAGATGATGTGCCCGCCGGCCCTGCGCCCCGCGGTGGTCGTCCTCCTGGCGATGATGGCCGCCGAGGGCACGTCGGTCCTCCGGAACGTGTACGTCATCAACCGCGGCTACGAGGAGCTCGCGGAGCGCCTCAACTCGGTCGGCGCGCAGATCGAGATCTTCCGGGACATCTAGGAAGTCCGGCCGAAGGTGACGCAGCGGTCAGCCCTCCCCGTCTCGGGAGGGCTGACCGCTTCAGCGCACATCGCCGAGGGGGACCCGGTCAGGCGCCCGGGACCACGCCGCCCTTGAGGCGTTCGAGGTCCGAGGGGCGGACCTGGATGGCGAAGACGGATATCACGAGGGCGAGGATCGCGAAGACCGCCGCCACGATGAAGCCGGCCGAGACTCCGGCGGTGAGGACCTCGTCGCCCCAGGGCGGGGGGAGTTGGCCCGTTTCGGCGAAGCGGGCCTTCTCCAGGGGGCTCGCCTGGGCGAGGAAGGCCGGGACCTGGGTGTCGGCCTCGTTGCGGCTGACCGTTCCGAAGACCGTGACCAGGATCGAGAGGCCGAGCGAACCGCCCACCTGCTGGGTCGCGTTGAGCAGGCCGGAGGCGGCTCCGGTGTCCTTGAGGGCGACGTTGGAGAGGGCCATCAGGGTCAGCGAGACGAACATGAACCCCATGCCGAAACTGAAGACCAGCATCGGACCGAGGATCGAACCCAGGTAGGTCGAGTCGACGTCGGTCAGGGTGAGCCAGGACAGGCCGGCCGCCAGGCAGAGCGAGCCCAGCACCATGAAGGGCTTCGGGCCGAACCTGGGCAGGAGTTGGGAGGTGATGCCGGCGGCGACCGCGATGACCGCGCTCACCGGGAGGAAGGCGAGGCCGGCTTCGAGCGGGCTGAAGTCCAGGACCTGCTGCACGAAGAGCGTGAGGAAGAAGAACATGCCGAAGATCGCGGCCGCGAGGCAGAGCATGATGCCGTAGGTGCCCGCGCGGTTGCGGTCGGCGAACATGTGCAGCGGGGTGATCGGCTGCCGCGAGCGCCGTTCCACCAGGATGAAGGTGACGAGCAGGACGACCGCGGCGGCGAAGGAGGCGATCGTGTACGGGTCCCGCCAGCCTTCCTGCGCGGCGCGGATGAAGCCGTAGACCAGCGCCACCATGCCGAGCGTCGAGGTCAGCGCCCCGGTCACGTCGAAGTGGCCCGGCTGGCGTGCGGACTCCTTGACGTGGCGAGGTGTCAGGAAGGCGATCAGCAGGGCGATCGGCACGTTCACGAAGAAGATCCAGCGCCAGTCGAGCCACTCGACCAGGACGCCGCCGGCGAGCAGGCCGATGGCTCCGCCGCCGGCCGAGACACCCGCGAACACGCCGAAGGCGCGGTTGCGTTCGGGGCCTTCGTCGAAGGTCGTGGTGATCAGCGAGAGGGAGGTCGGCGAGGCGATCGCGCCGCCGACGCCCTGGAGGGCGCGGGCCGCGAGGAGTTGCCATTCGGACTGGGCGAAGCCGGCGAGCAGGGAGGCGAGTCCGAAGAGCAGGACGCCGAAGATGAAGACCCTGCGACGCCCGAGGATGTCGCCCGCGCGTCCGCCGAGGAGCAGCAGTCCGCCGAAGGTGAGCGTGTAGGCGTTCACGACCCAGGACAGGCTGGTGGTCGAGAAGTCCAGCGACTGCTGGATGTCCGGCAGAGCGATGTTCACGATGGTGATGTCGAGGACCACCATCAACTGACAGGAGGCGATCACGAAGAGGGCGATGCCCTTGCCGTCCCCGTCACTCTTGTGCGGGGTGGTCGCCGTCGGGGTCGTCGGCTTCGGATCACTCGTCATGGCTTCTCATGGCGCATCGCGCCCTCACCGTGGGGAGCCGTGGGCCGGTCAGTCCACCTTTCGACACTAAGCCAGGGCCGTTCGGGTGACCAGTTGATCAAGCGTGGGTGGGTTCCTCCAGGACCGCGAAGCCGTCCAGCTCGACCCGCGCCTGTTCGTCCCAGAGCCGTACGACTCCGATGACGGCCATCGCCGGATAGTCGCGGCCCGCCAACCTGCGCCAGACACGGCCCAGTTCGGCGGCGTGGGCGCGGTAGTCGTCGACGTCGGTGGTGTAGACCGTGACGCGGGCGAGGTCGGCCGGGGTGCCGCCGGCGTGGCGCAGGGCGGTGAGGAGGTTGCCGAGGGCGGTGGTGAACTGCTCGGGGAGGGTCTCCCCCACGACCTTGCCCTCGCTGTCGAGCGCGGTCTGCCCGGCGAGGAAGACCAGGCGGGTGCCGGTGGCGGTGACGGCGTGGGAGAAGCCGGTGGGCGGGGCGAGTTCGGCCGGGTTGTGGCGGTGGAGGCTCATGCGGAGACCGTCCTCTCGGGAGGGGCGTCCGTGACCGTCGGGCGGCTCGCGTGGGTCGCGTGGGTCGCGTACAGCTCTTTGGCGATGATCGCACGCTGGACCTCCGTGGCCCCCTCGTAGATCCGGGGTGCGCGCACCTCGCGGTAGAGGTGTTCCAGGAGGTGGCCGCGTTGCAGGGCGGCGGCTCCGTGCACCTGGACGGCGGCGTCGACGACGTACTGCGCGGTCTCGGTGGCGAGGAGTTTCGCCATCGCGGAGCGCCTCGGCACGTCCGGGTCGCCGCTGTCGTACGCGGTGGCCGCCGCGTACACCAGGAGGCGGGCGGCCTCCGTGCGGGTGGCCATCTCGGCGATGCGGTGGGAGACGGCCTGGAGGTCGGCGAGGACGCCGCCGAAGGCGGGGCGGGCGGCGGTGTGGGCGACGGCGGCGTCGAGGGCCGCCTGCGCCATGCCCACGGCGAAGGCCCCGACGCTGGGGCGGAAGAGGTTGAGGGTGTGCATGGCGACCCGGAAGCCCCGGTCCGGTTCGCCGAGGAGGTCCTCGGGGCCGACGGGCACACCGTCGAAGGTGAGGGTGCCGAGGGCGTGCGGGGACAGCATGTCGAGGGCCTCGCCGCCGAGTCCGGGGCGGTCGGCGGGGACGAGGAACGCGGTGACGCCGCGGGCGCCCGCGCCCCGGGTGGTGCGGGCGAAGACGGTGGCGAAGTCGGCCTCGGGGGCGTTGGAGATCCAGCGTTTCTCGCCGTGCAGGCGCCAGCCGCCGCGTCCGTCGGGGACGGCGTCGAGGGCGAGGGCGGCGGCGTCGGAGCCGGCGCCGGGTTCGGAGAGGGCGAAGGCCGCGACCGCCCGGCCGGCGGCGGCCTCGGGGAGCCAGCGGGCGCGCTGCGCTGTGGTGCCGAAGGCGGCGACCGGGTGGGTGCCGAGGCCCTGGAGGGCGAGGGCGGTCTCGGCCTCGGTGCAGGCCTGGGCGAGGGATTCGCGCAGGAGGCAGAGGTCGAGGGCGCCGGCGTCGAAGAGTCGGGCGAGGAGGCCGAGTTCGCCGAGGGCGGCGACGAGGGGGCGGTTGACGCGGCCCGGCTCGCCCTTCGCGGCGAGCGGCGCGAGGTGGTCGGCGGCGAGGGTGCGGAGCTCCGCACACCAGGTGATCTGTCCCGGATCGAGCGAGAATGCGGGCATGTGGGCCCTCTCCGACGCCCTGCGGCGCCCTTGTCGCTGCGCCCTCCGGCGCTTTCCTCCGTGCGCCGGTCGGCGCGTTCGTCCCCGCGCCGCCGGGTACGTCCTTCCGTACCCTTCCGCCCGACGCTCTTGTCGCGAACCGTTGACTGCCGTCACCAACACGATACGCTCGTGTGGCGTTGAGCGACCCCACCACGACAGGGGGACGGACTCATGGAGCTGACGCCCTCGGCCCATCTCGACACCTTTGCCCGCGACGGACTGCCTCCGCCGGAGCGCTGGCCGCGCCTCGTCTTCGAGCTGCCGGAGCTCGCGTACCCCGACCGGCTCAACTGCGGGGCGGAACTCCTCGACCGTACGGTGGAACGATTCGGCACGGACCGGCCCGCCTTCCACGACGCCGAGGGCCGGATCTGGAGCTACGGCGACCTCCTCGACCGGGTCGACCGCATCGCCCACGTCCTCACGTCCGACCTGAAGGTCCGGCCGGGAAACCGCGTGCTCCTGCGCGGCCCGACCACCCCCTGGCTCGCCGCCTGCTGGCTCGCCGTGATGAAGGCCGGCGGCGTCGCCGTCACCGTCCTGGCCCAGCAGCGCGCGCCCGAGCTCGCCGTGATGGCCGAGGCGGCCCGCTGCACCCACGCGCTCTGCGACACCCACTCCCTCGACGAGCTCCTCTCGGCCCGGATCCCGGGCCTCCGCGTCACCCCCTTCGGCGGGGACGGCCCGGACGACCTGCTCGCCCTCGCAGCCCGCCGCGACGGCCGGTACGAGGCGGTGGCGACGGCCGCCGACGACGTGGCGCTCATCGCCTTCACCTCCGGCACCACCGGACAGCCGAAGGGCTGCGTCCACTTCCACCGGGACGTCCTCGCCGTCGCCGACACGTTCTCCGCGCACGTCCTGCGCCCGCTGCCCGACGACGTCTTCGCCGGTTCGCCGCCGCTCGCCTTCACGTTCGGCCTCGGCGGGCTCGTCGTCTTCCCCCTGCGGGCGGGGGCGAGCGCGGTGCTCCTCGAACAGGCCGGTCCCCGGCAGCTCCTCGCCGCGATCGAGCGGCACCGGGTCTCGGTGCTCTTCACCGCCCCGACCGCCTACCGTGTCATGCTCGACGAGCTGGCCGGCGAGGGCGCCCCCGACGTCGGCTCGCTGCGGCGCTGCGTCTCCGCCGGCGAGAACCTCCCCGAGGCGACCTGGAACGCCTGGTACGGCCGCACGGGCCTGCGCCTGATCAACGGCATCGGCGCGACCGAGCTCCTGCACATCTTCATCTCGGCCGCCGACGGCGACATCCGCCCCGGCACCACGGGCCGCCCGGTGCCCGGCTGGCAGGCCAGGATCGTGGACCGGGAGGGCCGGGAGGTCCCGGACGGCGAGGAGGGCCTGCTCGCCGTGCGCGGCCCGGTGGGCTGCCGGTATCTCGCCGATCCGCGCCAGGCGGAGTACGTACGGGACGGCTGGAACGTCACGGGCGACACGTACGTCCGCCGGCCCGACGGCTGGTTCCGGTACGTCTCACGGGCCGACGACATGATCATCTCGGCGGGGTACAACATCGCCGGTCCGCAGGTCGAGGAGGTGCTCCTCGACCACCCCGACGTCGTCGAGACGGCGGTCGTGGGCCGCCCCGACGAGTTGCGCGGCCAGATCGTCGTCGCGTACGCGGTCGTACGGGACGGGGTGCCGCGCGACTCCGGCACGGCCGCCGCACTGCGGGCCTTCGTCCGCGCCCGCCTCGCCCCGTACAAGTCGCCCCGCCGGATCGTCTTCCTCGACGCGCTGCCCCGCACCGCGACGGGCAAACTGCAGCGCTTCCGGCTGCGCGATCCGGTCTGATCCGGCGCCGGGCGCGTCCGGCCGACCCCCTAAAGTGATCACGTGGCCGAGCAGCACACTCCCCGATCCCTGATCGTCTCCCTCTACGGCGCGTACGGCCGAGGGCCCGACGAGTCCCCGATGCCGGTGGCCGCGCTGATCCGGCTGCTCGGGGGGCTCGGCGTGGACGCGCCCTCGGTGCGCTCCTCGGTCTCGCGGCTGAAGCGGCGCGGGCTGCTGCTGCCACGCCGGACGGCGGACGGCGCCGCCGGGTACGCCCTGTCGGAGGACGCGCGGCGGCTCCTCGACGACGGCGACCGCCGGATCTACGCCCGTACGGAGCCGAAGCTGTCCGACGGGTGGGTCCTGGCCGTCTTCTCGGTGCCCGAGGCGGAGCGGCACAAGCGGCACCTGCTGCGCTCCCGGCTCGCCCGGCTGGGCTTCGGCACGGCGGCGCCGGGCGTCTGGATCGCGCCCGCCCGGCTGTACGAGGAGACGCGGAACACCCTGGAGCGGCTGGAGCTCTCGACGTACGTGGACCTCTTCCGGGGCGAGCACCTGGGGTACGCGGCGACGGCCGAGGCGGTGGCCCGATGGTGGGACCTGCCGGCGATCGCGGGGCTGCACGAGGAGTTCCTCGCGGTCCACGAGCCGGTCCTGCGGTCCTGGCGCTCGGCGCCGGGCGGCCCGGAGGACGCCTACCGGGCGTACCTGCTCGTCCTGGACTCCTGGCGCCGCCTGCCGTACGCGGACCCGGTCCTGCCGGCGGAACTGCTCCCCGACGACTGGCCGGGCCGCCGCTCGGCGGAGGTCTTCGCGGCCCTGCACGAGCTGCTGTGGGACCGGGGCGCGGACTTCGTGCGCCCGTTCGTCGGCGGGGACACCCCCTAGATCGCGGTGTCGTCCTGGAGCACGGTGTCGTCCTAGAACATGGTGTTGTCGTTCTTCGAGGTGGGCGGGACGACCTGGAGGACGTCCCAGTGCTCGACGATCCTGCCGTCGGCGTCGAAGCGGAAGATGTCGATGCCCGCGTACTCCTCGCCGGGCCAGACCTGGCGGCAGTGCAGGACGACGTGGTCCCCCTCGGCGAAGGCCCGCCGGTACTCGACGCGCTTGCCCGGATACTCGGCGGCCATGCGCTCGAAGTAGTCGACGAACGCCTGCTTGCCGTCGCCGACGTGCGGATTGTGCTGGATGTAGGTGTCACCGACGTACCGCTCGACGGCCTCGGCGGGACGGCACTCGTTGAACATCAGGTCGTAGAACGCCTTGGCCGTGGCCTTGTTCTTCTCCGGGTCGCTCATGGGGCCACCGTAGGGCCGCCAGGCGCGTGCGGCGCGGTGGGGCGGCCTCCCCGGGTGCTCTCGCGGCAGGCGGCCTTCCGCGCCGACATCGCCCTGACCAGGGAGGCGAGTGCCGCCGCGGACAGGACGGTGCGGACCGTGTTCCAGGCGGCCCAGGAGTCCTCGAAGGCGGCGCGGGCCGCCGACGGGTCGCTCGCGGTCGCCAGGGCTTCGTTGAGGGGGACGTTCGCCGCCGTGGTGACCAGGAAGACCGCCGCGCACAGGACGAACCCGGCGAGCGTCCAGGCGCGGGCCCCGGTCGTTCGGTGCTGCCAGGCGGCTGCGCCCGCGAGGATCGGTGCGCCGAAGAACGCGGCGAGGAAGACCGGGTTCTGGATCACGTCGTTGATGTTCCGCATGACCTCCACGAAGACGCGGTCGTCGCTACGGGCCATCGCCGGCATCACCGAGCAGGCGTACGCGAAGAAGACCCCGGCGACCAGTCCGGTCACCACCGCCGCCGCGCCGAGGACCGCCCCGGCACCCTTCCCGCCCCTGTTTTGTGTCATGTCCTTACTCAAGGGCAGCGGAGGTGCGCGGACCATGGTTCCGCGTCGCACCCGCATGCGCGAGCGTCCACGGCCGACCGGCCGGTCCCCCTACTCGCGGCGGCCCGTCGGGGGTGGGCGACTGCCCGCGCGGTACGGGGCGGGCCAGGGCGCCGCCGGGCCCTCGTAGCCCTGTTCGGCCGCCGCGTGGAGCGTCCAGTGCGGGTCGTAGAGGTGCGGGCGGGCGAGGGCGCAGAGGTCGGCGCGGCCCGCCAGGAGCAAGGAGTTGACGTCGTCCCAGGAGGAGATCGCACCGACGGCGACGACGGGGATGCCGACCGCGCTGCGGATCCGGTCGGCATACGGGGTCTGGTACGAGCGGCCGTACTCGGGGCGTTCCTCGGGGACGACCTGGCCGGTGGAGACGTCGATCGCGTCCGCCCCGTGCGCGGCGAAGGCGCGGGCGATCGCGACGGCGTCCTCGGTGTCCGTGCCGCCCTCGGCCCAGTCGGTGGCCGACACGCGCACCGTCATGGGGCGGTCCTCGGGCCACACCTCCCTCACGGCGTCGAAGACTTCCAGCGGGAAGCGCAGCCGGCCTTCGAGGGTGCCGCCGTAGGCGTCGGTGCGGTGGTTGGTGAGGGGGGAGAGGAAGCCGGAGAGCAGGTAGCCGTGGGCGCAGTGGAGTTCGAGGAGGTCGAAGTCGCAGCGGGCCGCGCGGCGGGCCGCTGCGGTGAACTCCTCGCGTACGGCGGCGAGTCCGGCGCGGTCGAGGGCGCGCGGGGTCTGGTTGACACCCGGCCGGTACGGGAGGGGTGAGGCGGCGACGAGCGGCCAGTTGCCCTCGGGCAGCGGCTGGTCGATGCCCTCCCACATGAGCCGGGTGGAGCCCTTGCGGCCGGAGTGGCCGAGCTGGACGCCCAGCGCCGTGCCGGGCGCCTGGGTGTGGACGAAGGCGGTGATACGGGCCCAGGCCTCGGCCTGTTCATCGGTCCACAGGCCGGAGCAGCCGGGGGTGATGCGGCCCTCCGGACTCACGCACACCATTTCCGTCATGACGAGTCCGGGGCCGCCGAGGGCCCTGGCTCCCAGGTGGACGAGGTGGAAGTCGCCCGGGACGCCGCCCTCGGCGACGTACAGGTCCATGGGCGAGACGACGATCCGGTTGCGGAGGGTGAGTCCGCGCAGGCGGAAGGGGGTGAACATGGGCGGGGTCCCGGGCGGGCAGCCGAAGTCGTGTTCGACCGTGTCGGTGAAGGCCGGGTCGCGCAGCCGCAGGTTCGCGTGGGTGACGCGGCGGCTGCGGGTGAGGAGGTCGAAGGCGAAGCGGCGGGGCGGGCGGTCGACGCGGCCGGCGAGCTCCTCGAACCAGCGGAGGCTGGCCGCGGCGGCGCGCTGGGTGGACTCGACGACCGGACGGCGCTCGGCCTCGTATGCCGTCAACGCCTCGTCGAGGGTGGGGTGTTCGCCGACGTGCCGGGCGAGGGCGAGGGCGTCCTCGACGGCGAGCTTGGTGCCGGAGCCGATGGAGAAGTGCGCGGTGTGGGCGGCGTCGCCGATGAGGACGGTGTTGCCGAACGACCAACGCTCGTTGACGACCGTGCGGAACGCGGTCCAGGTGGAGTTGTTCGCGCGGAGCTCCCGGCCGCCGAGCGCCTCGGCGAAGATCTTGGAGCAGCGGACGGTGGACTCCGCCTCGTCGAGTTCGTCGAACCCCGCGGCCCGCCAGACCTCCTCGCGCATCTCCACGATGACGGTGGAGGAGTCACCGGAGAAGGGGTAGGCGTGGAGCTGCATCACGCCGTGCTCGGTCTCGGCGATCTCGAAGCGGAAGGCCTCGAAGGGGCAGTCCGCGGCGAGCCAGATGTAGCGGCAGCGGTGGGTGGTGACGGTGGGTCGGAAGTGGTCGGCGTGCGCCTCGCGGGTGCGGCTGTGGACGCCGTCGGCGGCGACGACGAGGTCGTGGGCGGCCGCGAGCTCGGCGGCGGGCGGGGCCTCGGCGCGGAAGCGGAGCCGTACGCCGAGCTCGGCGCAGCGGGCGTGGAGGAGCTCCAGGAGGCGGCGGCGGCCGAGGGCGGCGAAGCCGTGGCCGGTGGAGGTCGTGCGATGGCCCCGGTGGACGACGTCGATGTCGTCCCAGCGGACGAGCTCGCGGCGGAGCGCCTCGTACACGGCGGGGTCGGCGTCCCGGATGCCGCCGAGGGTCTCGTCGGAGAGGACGACCCCGAAGCCGAAGGTGTCGGAGGGCGCGTTCCGCTCCCAGACGGTGACCTCGCGGGCGGGGTCGAGCCGCTTGAGCAGCGCGGCGGCGTAGAGACCACCGGGGCCACCCCCGATGACGGCGATCCGCACGGGCCGCGCGGGCGTCGCGGGCGTCGGCTCGGGGCTCATGGTCAGCGGCCCTGCCATTTCGGGGGGCGCTTCTCGGTGAAGGCCGCGTGGAACTCCGCGTAGTCCTCGCCGTGCATCAGCAGGGCCTGCGTCGCCGCGTCCAGCTCGATCGAGGCCGCGAGCGGCATGTCCAGCTCCGCCGAGAGCAGCGCCTTCGTCTGGGCCAGTGCCAGCGCCGGGCCGTCCGCGAGCCGGCGGGCGAGCGCGGCGGCGCGGGTGTCGGCGGCACCTTCCTCCGTCAGCTCGCTCAGCAGGCCGATGCGTTCGGCTTCGGCCGCCAGGACCGGTTCGCCGAGCATGAGGAGCCGGGTGGCGTGACCGAGCCCGACGACGCGGGGCAGGAGGTAGGCCGCGCCCATGTCTCCGCCGGACAGGCCGACCCGGGTGAAGAGGAAGGCGAAGCGGGTGGTGGGGTCGGCGACCCGGAAGTCGGCGGCGAGGGCGAGGACGGCCCCGGCGCCCGCCGCGACGCCGTGCAGCGCGGCGACGACCGGGAAGGGGCACTCGCGGAGCGCCCGGACGACCTGGCCGGTCATCCGGTTGAAGTCGAGGAGCCGGGCGGTGTCGAGCGAGAGGGTGGCGCCGATGATCTCGTCGACGTCACCGCCCGAGCAGAAGCCCCGCCCCTCGCCGCCGAGCACGAGGGCGCGGACGGCCCGCTCCCGGGAGAGCTCGGCGAGCAGGTCGCGCAGGTCGGCGTAGGCGCCGAAGGTGAGGGCGTTGAGCTTCGCGGGGCGCGCGAGCGTCACGGTGGCGACGCCCTCGTCGAGGTCCAGACGCAGGTGCCGCCAGCGTTCGGTGCGGGTCGCGGAGCCGGTAAAGGGGCTCATCCGGAACGGCCTCCTTCCTCCTCCCGGAGGGTATCACTGAACTGTGACCGTCGTCACGAGTACGCGATAAAGGGGGTGTGTGCCCAGGCCCCACAAGGTCCCGGGAGACAGGTGACCGAAGTCCCTGGCGCCCGGGGAGGGGGGCCCTGGGAACGGGATCTTGTGCCTCGTAAGGTTGAAACCAGGACGTCTCGGGATGCCCCCACCCCACTCGCCCACCTGCCGACCTCGGCGAAGGGAGCCCTGCCAGCCATGCCCGAAGCCACCGGACCCGCCGACCACCCCGCCGGACCCGCCGGACCCGCCCAATCCGCCGACCACCCGGCCGGAGCCGCCGCCTGGCGCGTCCGCCTGCCTCACACGACCGCCGCCGTGCCGATCGCCCGCGCCCTGATCCGTGCCGCCCTCAACGACATCGACCCCGGCGCCGCCTCCCTCCCCGACGGGGACACCGCGGAGCTGCTCACCGCCGAGCTCGTCGCCAACGCCGTCGAGCACACCGCGGGCCGGGGCCCGATCGAGCTGGTCGTCGAGCTGTTCGCCGCACCGGGCGGCTGTCAGATAGAGGTCCACGACTCCGAGCCGGCCCGCGCCGGCGCGCTCGTCTGCCCCGCCCCCGGGGCCGAGGTCGACCCCTGGCAGGAACACGGCCGCGGCCTCCTCCTGATCCGCGCGCTCAGCAGCGACTGCGGCCATCGCCCGACCGCGCACGGCAAGGCGGTGTGGTTCACGCTCCCCGGGATTCCGGCCCAGCGCCGCCGCCAGGAGCCTTGAGCGGAGCCGCTCGGCCCAGCCGTGAGTGGCGGCGGCCGTGGAGCGCGTACACGAGCGCTCCGACGACCAGCGCCTCAGGCGCGGCCCGCCATGGTGGCCACCAGGACCGCCTTGATCGTGTGCATCCGGTTCTCGGCCTCGTCGAAGACGACGGAGTGCTCCGACTCGAAGACCTCGTCGGAGACCTCCAGCTCGGTCAGACCGTGCCGGGCGTGGATGTCGCGGCCGACGGCCGTGCCCAGGTCGTGGAAGGCCGGCAGGCAGTGCAGGAACCTGACGCCCGGGTTCCCGGTGGCCCGCAGCACGTCCATGGTCACGGAGTACGGGGCGAGGGCGGCGATGCGCTCGTCCCAGACCTCCTTGGGCTCGCCCATCGACACCCAGACGTCGGTGGCCACGAAGTCGGCGCCGCGAACCCCGTCCGCCACGGAATCGGTGAGCGTGATCGTGGCGCCGCTCGTCTCGGCGAGCTTGCGGGCGGCGGCGACGATCCCCTCGGCCGGCCAGTACGCCTCCGGGGCGACGATCCGCACGTCCATGCCGAGCAGGGCCCCGGTGACGAGGTAGGAGTTGCCCATGTTGAAACGGGCGTCGCCGAGGTAGGCGAAGGTGATCCCGTCGAGCGGCTTGTCGGTGTGCTCGGTCATGGTGAGCACGTCGGCGAGCATCTGGGTGGGGTGCCAGTCGTCCGTGAGGCCGTTGAAGACGGGGACCCCGGCGAACGCGGCGAGCTCCTCGACCGCGGCCTGGCTGTCGCCCCGGTACTCGATGCCGTCGAACATCCGGCCGAGGACACGGGCGGTGTCCTTGACCGACTCCTTGTGCCCCATCTGGGAACCCGAGGGGTCCAGATAGGTCGTGGAGGCGCCCTGGTCCGCGGCGGCGACCTCGAAGGCGCAGCGGGTGCGGGTCGAGGTCTTCTCGAAGATGAGGGCGATGTTCCTGCCGCGCAGCCGCTGGACCTCGGTGCCCGCCTTCTTGGCGGCCTTGAGCTCGGCGGAGAGCGCGATCAGGCCGCGGAACTCCTCGGCGGTGAAGTCCAGCTCCTTGAGGAAGTGGCGGCCGATGAGGTCAGTGGTGGCCATGGGACGCGCTCCTGGGGTACGGGTCGACGGGACGGTGGCAGCAGAGGTGACGGCGCGACGACCGACGGGCGACGACCGGCCGCGACGCTGGAAGTCTATACGTACATCAGCATTTATATACAGCCCTGGTGCTCTCTCGCCTGGGGGAGTCGGGTCCGCGGCCGTCCGCGGGAAGGACTCAGCTCGCTTCGCGCTCCACCGGGCAGCTCATGCAGCGCGGGCCGCCCCTCCCCCGGCCCAGCTCGCTCCCCGGGATCTCGATCACCTCGATGCCCTGCTTGCGCAGATGGGTGTTGGTGGTGACGTTCCGCTCGTACGCCACGACCACCCCCGGCTCCACGGCGAGGACGTTGCACCCGTCGTCCCACTGCTCGCGCTCCGCCGCGTGCACGTCCTGCGTCGCCGTCAGGACCCGGACGTCCTGGAGCCCCAGGGCCGCGGCGATGGCACTGTGCATCTGCTCCGGCGGATGGTCCGTCACCCGCAGGGACTGCCCCGCGTCGCCGGGTTCGATCGTGTACGACCGGAGCATGCCGAGCCCCGCGTACTGCGTGAACGTGTCCTGGTCGACCATCGTCATCACCGTGTCCAGGTGCATGAACGCGCGCCGCTTCGGCATGTCGAGCGCGACGATCGTGCGCGCCGAACCGGCCGCGAACAGGCCCCGGGCCAGCATCTCCACCGCCTGCGGGGTGGTGCGCTCGCTCATCCCGATGAGCACGGCGCCGTTGCCGATGACCAGGACGTCGCCGCCCTCGATCGTCGAAGGGTAGTCGCGCTGCCCCTCCGACCAGTGGTGGAAGGGACCCGCCTCCGGGCCGGCGAAGAGCGGATGGTGCCCGTAGATCGCCTCGAAGTGCACCGTCTCGCGCTGCCGGGCCGGCCAGCGCATCGCGTTGATCGAGACGCCGTCGTAGATCCAGGCCGAGGTGTCCCGAGTGAAGAGGTGGTTCGGCAGCGGCCCGAGGACGAAGTCGTCCAGGTCGAGGGCGTGGAACCGCACCGACGTCGGCTCCCGGTGCGCCGCCAGGAACTCCCGCTTCGTCATGCCGCCGACGAGCGCCTCGCCGAGCGCCCCCGCGTCCAGCGAGTCGAACGCGGCGCGCAGGTGATCGGCGGCCAGCGGCCCGTACTCCTTCTCGTCGAAGACCCGGTCCAGGACCAGCGCGCGGGCGGCCGGCACCTCCAGGGACTCCCGCAGCAGGTCGCCGAAGAGATGGACCTCGACCCCTCGGTCGCGCAGCACGTCGGCGAAGCCGTCGTGCTCCTGGCGGGCCCTGCGCACCCAGAGCACGTCGTCGAAGAGAAGGGCGTCCTTGTTCGACGGCGTGAGCCGCTTCAGCTCCAGGTCGGGGCGGTGGAGGATGACGCGGCGCAGCCGCCCGGTCTCGGAATCGACGTGGAATCCCATGGGCCCATCCTGACGGAGCGCGGCGGCCCGGGCCCGTCTTTCGGGCCTTCGGGCCTGGGGTTGCGGAGACGGGTTCCGACCGCACGGGCCGGTGGCATCACCTCATGACGGTGGCGACGAGGATCGCGGCGAGGAGGAGGGCGAGCACGACGGCGGTACGGCTCAGGAAGCGCCGGGTGTAGCCGTTGACCGATTCGTCGGACGGCGGCGGCGGCTGTGGGTGTGGCTGTGGCTGTGGCTGCTGCGTGTACGGCACGGCGCGGGGTGCGCCCGGGGGAGTCGGCCTGCCGGGCGACGGGGCGTGGTGAGGCGCTGGGGCATGGTGGGGCGGCCGGTCCTGGTGGGGCGGCGGGGTGCGCCGGACGCCGTGCGCCTCCTTGAGGAGCGTGAGCCAGACCGCGTCGGGCAGGCCCGGGCGGTCGCCGTCGACGATCTGCCAGAAGGCTTCCCGGGCCGACGGCACGGGGCTCGTCCGGAGCCGGACGAGCAGGGCCGCGACCGTGCCGACCGGGGCGTCACCGCCGCCGAGAAGGGGCCGGACGGCCCAGCGGTGCAGCTCGGCGGCGTTGGACGCGCGCTGCTCCTCGGGCGGCTCGGAACGGTCGTGCTCGGCGCCGGGCAGCGCGGCCGCCCAGAGCTCGCGTCCGAGGACCACCTCGCAGAGTTCGCGGCGCGCCGGATGCTCCCAGGTGGGCAGGCGCCTGGCGATCTCCTGGAGGAGCAGGGTGACGACCACGTACATCTGGGGGCGTCGCAGGGCGTCGAGCAGCTCGCGGCTGCCGGCCCGCTCGACGAAGCCGCGGGCCTCCGCCACGTCGTACGCGGTCGGCAGCCGGTGGACGAGCCCGGTCTCCACCTCCCGCTCCCGCCCCCACGGCTTCCTGGCCCACACCCGCCGGCCGCCACCGGCCGGACCGGTCCACTGGGCGCCGACGAACGGCAGGACGGGACGGGGGTACGGGTCGTCCACCCGCTCGGGGGCGGGGTGGGACCGGACGGGTGCGGGGGTGGGGGTGGGGGTGGGTTCGGAGTCGGGGGCAGGCACGGCGCCCGGGTCGGGGGCCGGGGTGGTGGGACGGTCCGGGGCGGGGTCGGGTTCGCGTACGGGGTCGGGAGCGGGACCGAGGCCGGCCTGGCGTGGTTGCGTGCCCTTGGCCCAGGGGTCGGCCCCGCCGGGAGCCTCCCCGTGGGACGTGTCCGTGTACGGCTCCGGCGCGGCGGGCGCGTACTCCGGCTCCGGTTCGGCCCGGTATCGCGACCCCGGCACAGCCGGATCGCCAGGTTCGGGCCCGGCCGGGTACACCTGCTCCGGTACGGAGCGGGACCGCGGGCCCGTCAACGACCCGGACCGCGGGTCCGGCTTCTCCCCGGACCTCGCGTCCGGCCCCGCCCCGCGGCGCGGCTCGGGCGTCGGCTCGGACCGCGGGTCCGCCCCTCGCCGAGGCTCGGGCGCCGTCTCGAACCACGGGTCCGGCTCGGCCTCGTACCGCGGCTCCGGCTCGGACCGGTACCGCGGCTCGGGTCCTGGCGCGCGCCGCGATTCCGGCGCCGCCTCCGACCACGGGTCGGGCTCGGAGCCGTACCGCGGCTCCCGCTCCGGCTCCGGCCCGCGCCGAGGCTCCGGCCCGGACCCGCGCCGTGGGTCCTCCCCGCTTCCGTACCCCGGCGTCGGATCGGCCCCGTACCCGGTCCTCCCCCCGGGCGGGAAGCGCGGTTCCCGGGGGCGTGGGGCGCCGCGGCGGGCCTGGGTGTCGAGGGTGTCCAGGGCTCGGGTCACCGTGTCGAGGAGGAGGGTGCTGCGGGCGGACGCCGCCTCGTGGAGGGCGCTGCTGACCGCGTACTCGCGGCCGTCGCCCTCCTCGACGCCCCGCAGGTGGTGCCGGACGAGCCGGGCCGCGATCTCCTCCTCGCGGTCGCCGACCCGCTCGCGCGGGTCGACACGGCAGCGCCCGGTGTTGGGGCTCGCGGCGCCCGACCAGCGGCCGACGAACACGAAGCGCAGATCGGGCAGTTCGGACGTGTCGTGGCTGGCGAAGGTCCACCGGCGGTCGATGAGTGCGCCGAACATGCTGTGCAGCCCCCACAGCACGGGGCAGGCGGTGTCGCCGCGTTCGTCGAGGACCGTGAAGCGGGCTTCGGGGTTGCGCAGCAACTCTGCGACCGCTCCGGTGAGTTCCGTGGCGGCGTACGGCAAGAGCTCGTCGAGCTTCCACTGTCCCCGGCCCGTCGACGGCAACAGAGCCTCCTCGCGCACCGCCGGCAGCCGGCCGCGCACCACCGCGAGGTGCGCGACGTCGACGCCCGGCCAGTCCCAGGCGTGGAGGCCGAGGCAGACGGCGGGGTCGAGGAGGGCGGGCGAGCCGACGAGCGCGTGGCAGAGCACGGACGACGCTCCGTCGGCTGCCGTGAACGGGATGCGCCGGATCAGCATCACGCCCGGCCGCCGATGGAGCCGGATCAGGGCGGACCTGGTCTCGTCGCCACTCGCGCGCAGCATGGGACCGGAGATCCGGAAGAGGCTCTCCGTCTCCTCACGGGGCCCGGACCAGGCCACCGGGCCGAAGCCGGTGCTGCCCGAGGCGTTCTCGCTGTCCCAGCGGAAGACGATCTGGTCGACCTCGTTCTCCGACCGTGTCATCGGACGATTCCCTCCATAGGCTCCGCCCCGGGCAGCAGCCCGCACATGGCGAACAGGGACAGCAGGGGCGCCAGGACCCGGCGCGGCCGGACCCCGTGCGGAAAGCGGTCGCCGCGGGCCTGCCCGCCGGTGGCCGCGACGAAGTGCAGGGAGCAGTTCGCGCAGTCGTCGAAGGGCTTGAGCCAGGCGGCGCTGGCGTGGTGGGCGAGGAAGGCGTACGCGTCCCGGCTCTCGTCGTGCGCCTCGGCGGGGTCGTATCGGCCGGGCAGGGCCCGGCCGAGCCACCGGTCGACGGACGGCTCGAAGCGCACGAGGTCGCTCTTGTTGACGGCGAGCGCCGCGGGCGCCGCGACGAGACCGCCGCGCTGCCTCGGGATGCGGTCGAGCACCGTGGCGAAGGCCTCGTCGCCGAGGTCGCGGCGGCGCAGCCCGCTCTGGTCCCGGACGGGGTCGAGAGAGCCGAGACGGAGTGCGCGCAGCGGGTCGAGGACGAAGACGAAGGCGTCGACCCCCATGAGGAAGCGGGCCACTTCGCCGTCCTGCGCGAGGTCCTCGCCCGCGAGGTCGAAGAAGACGACGGGCCGGGGCGTCCCGCCGCCCGCGGAGACGAGCAGGCCGTCGGCGAAGCGGGCGAAGGTCTGCTGTCCCGTGCGGCCCAGCTGCCGCCCCTGCTGGAGGTTCTGCACGCGTTCGCGCAGATAGGTGCGGTGTGCCTCGGGGTTGAGGGGACGGCTCCGCAGTCCGTACGGGGCGAGGCCGCCGAGTTCGATCTCGCCGAGCATCGCGGCGAGGAGGTGGGTCTTGCCGACGGACGAGCTGCCGACGAGGGCGACGGAGAGCGGCTCGCCGTTGGTGAGGTAGGGCACGGGGAGTTCGTGCTCCTCGTCGCCCTCCACGGTGTGCGGGCACAGGTGGTAGGCCTTGCGGAGGGCGTCCGCGATGTGGGCGGGGCGCCGTTCGCCGCTGAGGTCGAGCGGGATCCGGTTGCCCTTGGCGTCGATGGTGACGAGCAGGCGTTCGTCGTACTCGACGGGCAGCAGGCAGTGCGGGCACATCCGGCTCCGCGAGGGCGGGGCCGGTGACGGTTCGAGCGGCGACGCCGGAGCGGCGGGGCGGCCGGGTCCTTCCCCGCCGCCGAAGATCCGGTCGATCAGGGTGGTGCGCGAGGAGCGCGGATCCAGCGCCGGATCCCCCATGTCGTCGCCGCTGCCGCCGTACGGCTCCGCTGCCGGCGGCGCACCCCCTTCGAACACGGCCCGCTTCCTGGCCAGTTGGCGGTCGTACTCGGCGCGGCCCCGGGCGAACCGGTCGGCCGCTCCGGCGGCGGTGGCGAGCGGATCGGGGACGTTCAGGAGCCGCATGAGCTCGACGGGGCGCGGCCGGTCGGCCGCCCTCGGGGAGAAGAGCCCGCTCTGGGCCAGCGCGGCGAGACGACGGTAGTCGGCGAGGTCCCCCGGCGGGCCCTCGCCCCGAGCGGGACGCCCGGAGAGGAGGTAGTAGCCGAGCTGGGCGACGGACCACAGGTCGTCGCGCGGGTCGGCGGGCCCGAGCCCCTCGCGCTGCTCGGGCGAGGCCCACGGCGGGCCGCCGAACGGCTCGCGCGCCTCGCCCGCGCGCAGCGCGGCGAAGGGTTCGCAGAGCCGCACGTGGGCGCCGTCCCACCGTACGGTGTCGGGCGTGACGGCCCGGTGCACGAGGTCGACCCTCTCCAGGAGCCGTACGGCGAAAGCCAGTTGGCCGATGATCCGCTCCTGCTCCTCGGGGCCGAGGCGGCCCGCCCACTCGGCGAGCGGCCGTCCGCCGGGCATCCGGTACAGCACGAAGGGCTCGGGCGCGGCCAGGTCGAAGCCGACGATCCTGGCGAAGACGGCACCGAACTTCTCCTCCCCGTATCGCCGTTCGAGGGAGACGGCGGCCGCGACCTCGCGTTCGAGGAGGTCGTACGCGTGGGGGTCGGCCTGCGCGGAGGCCGCCAGCCGGAACTGCAGGACCGGCCATCCCGCGCCCAGTGTGGCCCGGCGCGCGAGGACTCCGGGCCGGCCGGGCGGCCTGCGGTCGTCGCCGAACCGGACGGTGAAGCGGACCGGCTCCTCGCGGTGGCTGAGGAACTCCAGTTCCTCGTAGTACGGGTGCGGGGGGCTCATGGGCTCGCTCAGGTGGTCGGGGTGGTGGGGATCGACGGGGTGGTGCTGCGGGCTCTGCATGGCGTCCGAGCCGAGTTCGTCCGGGTCGCGCGCGTCGTCCAGTCGGTCCAGGTAGTCCGGGCGGTTCGGGTCGTCCTGGCGGCTCGGGTCGTTCGGGCGGTTCGGGCGGTTCGGGTGGTTCGGGTGGTTCGGGTGGTTCGGGTCTGTCACGGTTCTCCCGCCTCCTCGGCGCGGACGGTGTGCACGACGTCCGCGCGCAGCGGTACGAGGCGGAGGATGCCGGCGTGCCGCCCCGCACCGGTCCACACCACGCCCTCGGCGGTGCCCCGCCAGATGTCGTCCCCCGCCGTGCCGCGCCGCATCGCCTCGGGCACGAAGCGGACCTGCCGGGCGGCGAGCGGGTCGTGGGAGAGCAGCCGCAGGTGCGCGGGGCCGCAGAGCGCGACCGTGCTGCCGGGGTCGTCCTCGGTGCGCAGCAGCCGGGCCACCGCGTCCGGGGCGACACCGGTGAGGCGGGCCGCGTCGGGCCGCTCGGAGCGGTCGGTGAGCGCGGCGAGCGAGGTGAGCGCGCCGAGGTCGCGGAGGCCTTCGTACGGGGGCGGCGGCGAGGCCGCCGCATCGCGCTCCAGCCTGATCCGGGTCTCGTCCAGGAGTTCCGTCAGCCGCCGTCTCTGCGCCGTGTGATCCGTGGCGCCGGGGTCGCGTTCGATGCCTGCCCAGCACCCGTCGACGAGGAGGACGGCGCCGGCGACCAGATCGCCGACGAGTGTGTCGACGAGCGCGGAGCCCCCGTCCCCGTACCGCCGCTCCAGCCACGCCGGAGCGGGCGCGGCCTGCGGGGACGACGGCGGGTACGGGGACGGCGCGCGCGAGGGCGGCGGGGGTGACGGCGGCGCGTACGAGGACGCGGCCGGGTCCCGCACCGGCGGCTCCTCGGCCATGTCCGACCAGCCGTCCTCCTCCCCGGCATCGCTCCAGTCGTCCCAACTCCAGGTGCCCGTGCCGGTGTCGGCGCCACCACCCGGGTTCGGGCCCCGGCCCGGACCCGACGTGGGTTCGGAAGGTTCGTCGTCCCAGGAAGCCCAGTCCGACACGGGATCCGACGTCCGGTCCGCCGTCCAGGCCGACGCCCTCTCCGGCCCCCGGTCCGGCGTCCACCCACCGCCGTACGCGTCGGCGGTCCCCGCGAGATCGCGCAGCAGCCGGGACACGGCACCGGCACCGGCCGAGCAGTGGTGCCGTACGTCGGCGAACAGCCAGTCGTGCACGGCGGTCGTCACGACCAGGGCGTGGATCTCCCGCACGATCCGGCCCGCCTCCTCCGGGTCCGCCCGCGCCCACCAGTCGTCCACGGCCCGGGTCCAGTCGCGCAGCGCGAGCAGCACCACGGCCGCGGCGGACACGGCCAGGGCCACGGCCCCGGCCCAGACCGGCGGGCCCAGGAACTGGCCGAGGCCCGCCCCGGCGAGGCCGCCGAGGACTCCGCCGACCAGCCGGGGCGCCGCGCCCGTGGCACCGCCGCCGTCGATCCGCCCGTCCGGCGAACGGTTCGGCCTGCGCCGCAGCATCAGCCAGGCGAGTGCGGCGGCGAGGCCGCCGACGGCCGGTCCGAGGACCCAGCCGAGCACCGGCCACACCCCGGCGAGCAGCGCGAGGAGGCCGGTCAGGGCGAACGCCGCGGGCCGCGAGCCGCCGGCCGTGAAGGGATACCGGCGCCCGAGCCGCCGCAGCCGCTCCGGACCGCAGATCGCGTCGAGCCGCGCGAGCCGGGAGGAGCTGCCCGCCGGCGCGGTGCGCGCGGAGAGCGCGGAGAGCCGGGCCGCCACGGAGCGAAGCGGCAGGCCCCGGCCGATCAGGTCGTACGTGTGGTCCCGCAGCGCCGGGACGATCCCGGCCCGGGTGATCTCCCGGGGCAGTTCGGGGAGCTCGATCCCCCGGTCGCGGAGCACCCCGCGGTGCTCCGCCGTGAGCCGGGTGCCGCCCGCCGCTCCGAACGCGTCCGCGACGGCGGTACGGAGCCGGGCCAGCTCCTCCGTGAGCCGCTCGATGTCCCCCGGCAGGTCGACGTCACGGCCCGCCCCGGTGAGGAGCCCCGCCGCGCCCCGCACCCGGTCGTGGCCGTCGACGGCGTCGTCGAGGGCCTCCTGGCAGGCGGCGAGCCGGGCCCCCGCGCGACCGCGCGCGGGGAGCCAGTCGTGACCGGACAGGGAGCGCGGCACACTCTCGCCGAGGAGCAGCGCGAGTGCGCCCGGCACGTCTTCCGGTGAGGCGGACCCGGCCGGCACCTCGGGGCCCGTCAGCCCTTCGACGGCCTGTCGCCAGGCCCGCGCGCGGGCCTCGTCGGTGAGGTCGTGCTCCAGGACGCGCACGGCGGGTACGGCCACGCCGTGCACCACCTCCCCGAGCGAGCCGAGGACGGCGTCGAAGACCTCAGGAGTGGCCAGCACCTCGACGAGCGGGCGCAGGGCGGCGTCGTCCGAGGCGTGCCGCCCGTCGGTCTTGTCGTCGCCCCCGGTGTCGAGGAGCCACAGGACTCCGGCGGCGGGCGGGCGCAGGGTCAGGGTGCGGCGCAGCGTCCGGTCGCCACGGGCGCCGACGGCCAGACACACGATCTGGGCGGGGCCGTAGGAGGAGAGGCGCTCGTAGAGGAGCTGGTGGCCGACCAGCCCGTCGGCCTCGTCGACGACGAGGAAGCGTCGCTCACCGCCGGGCTGGGGGACGTCCAGCGCCGCTCGGACGGCTGCGCCGGGGTCGTCCGGGCCGCCCGCCCGCAGGTCGAGGCAGACGGCGTGGCCCGGCAGGGGGCGTTCGGGGAGGACCCGGTCGTTCACTGCTCCTCCTCTTCCAGGTCCCAGGGGTACCCGTCGGGTTCGAACTCGGGCTCGGGCTCCAGGTCCCAGTCCTCGTCGTAGAGGGACCGGCCGGGGTCGGACTGTCCGTACCCCCCGGCTCCCGGCGGAGGCGCCTGGTCAGGCCCTTGGCCGTTGCGGTGAGCCTGGCCGTGCCCCTGACTCTGCCCGTGCCCCTGCCCGTGGCCCTGCGTCGCGTGGCCGTGCCCGTGGCCCTGCGTCGCGTGCCCGTGGCCCTGGCCTTGCCCCTGGCCCTGACCCTGCCCACGACCCGCGGCTCCCACGCCCGGACCCCGGCCCCGCCCCCGGCCCGCCCCCGCCGGCCCGTGCCGGTCGAAGAGGGCGCGGAGGGTGGAGCGGGTCGCGCGGGTCCCCGGCGGGAAGCGCATGTCGAGGGCGCCCGGGTAGGTGACCTCCCAGAACTGCCGCAGCGGCGCGAGCCATTCGATGTCCGTGTCGCCGTACTCGCGGTACTCGGCCTCCAGCCGGTCGAGCAGGACGAGCTGGCGCGGCGCGACCTCCTCCACGAAGTGGGTGAAGAGCCGTGACGGCGGCTGCGGCACCTGCGTGAGGCCCTTGGGCAGGGTGCGCATGAGGCGTTCGCAGAACACCTCGATGATCTGCCCCTCGTCGAGCAGCGCCCAGCGCTCGTACGCGCGCAGCATCCCCGCCCAGCTGGAGAGCGAGCCGTCGAAGGCCTCCAGGCGCAGCGACATGGTCGCTGACTCGCCCTCCCGGAGCCTGATCCGGACGAGGTCGGGCGAGTCGGCCGGTCCTTCGGTGGCGATGTCGCCGTTCCACATCGCGCAGAGCAGCCGGTGCATGATCCGCTGACGGTCCTGCTCGGTGGCGACGAGCCAGTCGTCCTGGTAGCCGAGCCGCTGCCGCCAGTGCAGGAAGTCGTCCTCCCCGGCCGAGTCGCGGGCCTCGGACCAGAGGCTGAGGACGTTGCGGACCTCGGAGATGTCGGTGAGGTTCATGCCGCTGCGGAAGAGGACGACGGTGAGGGAGTGGGTGTCGACGGCCCGGTACTCCTGGTCGGCCTTGGCGGGCAGGTTGAGCGCCTGCCGGAGGAAGCCGGCGGCCCGCCCGTCGGACTCGCTGGCCGGGTGCACGATGAGGATCTTCATCGGGCCGCTGCCGTCCGGGACGAAGCCGACGGGCAGCAGCCCGGCGAGCCGGGCGCGGAACTGGTCGAGCCAGCGCGGGTCGACCTTCGACTCGGCGCCCTCGTCACCCGCCGCCGCCCTCAGCAGCAGCTCCATGGAGGGCAGCAGGGGGCGGGTGAACTTGGCCTCGTTGGCCTCGCCGAAGAGCTTCTTGACCCGGCGTTCGAGGACCTGCTTGATCTCCTTGACCGGCGCTCCCGGCGAGCGGCGGACCGCGTCGAAGGCGCTGCGCCAGTCGTCGGGCCGGATCAGCTTGTCGAGGAGGGTCGCGGCGTCGGTGGCCTCGGGGAGGCCCTCGCTCTGGGCGAGCCGGTCGACGACGTCGTCGTAGAAGGCGCGCAGGGTGTTCTGCGGGGGCAGGAGGTAGGCGATGCCGGCGCGGTCGTCGCGGTAGAGCTCGCGGCGGCGGTCGGCGAAGTTGCGTGCCTCGTCCTGTTCGTGGGCGCGGAGCGCCTTGGTGAGTTCACCGAGCTCGTTGACGGTCCGGGTCAGGGAGAGCCGCCACTGGGCCTCGCCCGCCTGCCAGCCGCGGTGCCAGAGGCTCCGGGCGCGCCACTGGTACCAGGCCTGCTGCGCGGCGAGCGTGTCCTGGACGTCGGGGTCGTTCCACCGGGCCGGTACGACGCCGCCGAAGCCGCCCTTGATCGGGGGGATCGGCGGGGCGGCGCTCTGGACGTGGGAGGGCCGCTCGGGTTCGTTGCGCCGGTTGTCGAGCATGCCGGTGAAGCCCACCCTGGCGACTCTCTCGGGGTGGCCGGGCAGACCGTGCAGGACGGCTTCGAGCTGGAACGGGCCGATGAGACCGAGGAGTTCGCGGGCGCCGTAGCCCGGCCTGAAGTCCTCGGTGAGGCGCGGTATCTCGCGGGCGAGGTTGGCGTCGAGACGGCGCAGCGCGTCCTCCATGTCCCCGAGCCGGTGCTGCAGTTCCTGGGCGATGTCCTTGCGGCCCCTGGGGAGCTCCTCCGGTCCGGGGACGTCCGGTGCCTCGCGGTTCCAGAGCCGGCCGATGCCGGAGCGGACGAAGAGGTCGCGGACGGCCTCCGAGCCGTCCCGGGCGGGCCGCCGGGCCCTTTCCTCCATGCCCCGCACGGCCTGGGCCAGGAGCCGGGCGGCGACGATCTCGGCGAGGTCGTCGACGGGGACGGTGAGGGAGGCGGCGAGGCTGGTGGACATGCCCCGGTAGCCGATGCCGGAGCGGGCGGGCGTCGAGCGCTCGACGGCCTTGTTGACGAACCGCTCCGCGAAGGACTGGTAGTCGTCGTCGGCGTGGGCCACCGTGCCGTTGGACTCGCTGAGTTCGGTGCCGATGAGCGACATCACCATGGCGGTGATGGAGCGGCGCAGGTCCTCGGATCCGATGACGGACGGCTTGGAGAAGAGGAAGGCGGTCTGCATGGTCGCGGGGCGCAGGGCGACGACCCCGTCCCTGGGGTACGTGACGCTGAGCCGGCCGCGCTGCTCGACGTCGCCGACGGAGTCGGTGGAGTCGGGCATGTTCTGGTCGTCGACGAGCCGTGACAGGTCCACGAGGGCGCGGGCGGCGTTGAGTTCGGCCTCGCGTCCGCCGCCCGCCTCCGGCGGGAACGCCGAGGGCATGACGACGAGCGGGTAGATCTTCACCCCGGGCACCTTGGCGTTGCGGAACTCGTGCCCGACGAGGTGGATGAAGTCGTAGAAGATGCCGGCGCCGGTGCCGCCGGCGACGGAGAAGGCGACGAAGACGTCGCAGCCCCGGATCTTGCCGCCGCCGACCCGCTGGAGGTCGCCGGCCGACTGGCCGATCGCGCCGATCGCCTCGCGGAGCTGCCGCAGGACGGGTTCCAGGCCGGAGCGCAGGGTCGCGAAGAGCGCGGAGCGCCCGACGGTCGGCAGCTGCCCCGCACCGCTGTTGAGGGGGGCGACGCGCGGCTGCCGGATCCGGGGCGGCAGCCAGAGCCGGGTCTCCTCGGGGACGGAGACGCGGAGCATCTCCGTGACCTCGGGAGAGGAGTCGAAGTCGGTGGGCAGCAGGTCCCGGATCATCCGGGAGGTCCGGGCGAAGGCGGCGCCCTCGGCGCCCTTGGCCTTGAACTGCGGCTGCTTCGTGAGCTCCGCCTCGCTGAAGTCGGCGTAGACGAACTGGAGGCAGTCCGGCAGCTGGAAGGGCATCCGGCGGCCGCCGTCGACGAGGTCGGTGCCGTCGGGGCCGCAGAGCTCCCGGCGGAGGCTGCGCTCGAGTTCGGTGCCGATGCGTCCGCCGGTGCCGCCGAGCCCGACGAAGAGCATGGGCTGGTAGATCTTCATGTCGTCTCCCTTGGGGGCCCGTTCAGAAGTTGGGGTCCGGGTCCCCGGCGGTCGAGCCGCCCGTGCCCGTACTGCGTGCTGTTCCGCTGTCGCCTGTTCCGCCGCCGGGTCCGGCGTCGGTCGTCATGGGGTCGCCGGTTCCGGCGCCGGAGCGGCCGGACCGTCGGGGCCGTCCGAACCGGCGCGGCCGCGGAACGCGGCCTTCCTGTGCGGTACGCGTACGGGACCCGGTGCCGTCGCCCGTACGCGCCCCGCTTCCGTCACCCGTACCGAATCCGGAGCCGTCGTCGTCCGTACCGAAGCCGTCGGCCGTACGGAAGCCGGTGGCCGCGCCCGGGCCGTGACCGGCCCCGTATCCGTATCCGTATGCCGAGTCGGTGTCGGTGTCGGTGTCGGTGCCGTACCCGGAGCCGTATCCGCTGTCGGAGCCGGCGCGGCCCGTCCTGCCGCCACGGCCCCTGACTCCGCCCCCGCCCCGTACGACGAGTTCGTACGCGCCGAGGCCGGCCGGCTCGCCCGGCCGCAGGGGCACCTGCGCTCCGCCCCGGGGGCGCAGCAGCAGCTGGCCGGTGCCCGTGCGGCGCAGTACGTGGGCGGAGGACGAGGAGCCGTCGCGGGCGCGGCGGAGGGTGGCCGGCGCGCCGCCCCCGTCGTCGATCGCGAAGGGGAAGGACCCGCGGACGCTCTGGCCCCGGCGGACGGTGAGCGAGTCGAGGACGCGCCCGTCCTCGCGGAGTTCGAGCGTGACCCCGGTGAGGTCGCGGCGGCGGTTCCGGGCCACCACCTGCGCGACGAGGAGTGCGGCGAGGACGGCGAGGCCCGCCGCTCCGCCGACGACGAGCTTCCACCAGCGGTCCCACCAGGTCGGCGGGGCCACGACGAGGACGTCGAGGAAGTCGGCGTCGACGACGCGGTCGTCGTCGCCGGTGTCCACGACCGCGATCCGGCCGCCCAGCTCACCGAGGGGCGTGCCGCCGCCGAGGCGCACCGTGAAGGGGATGCGGGTGCTTCCGCCCGGCGGCGCGGTGACGGTCGCCGGGGAGACGGAGAGTTCGGCCCCGGGCGTCGGGTTCTCGACGGCGAGCCGCAGGACGCGCGGTCCGGAGTCGTTGTTGGTGACGTCGAGGGTGCCGCGGACGGTGCCCCCGGGGTGCGCGGTCGCCCGGTCGAAGGCGAGTCCGGCGGTGAGGAGCGGTGTGCCCTGGGTGATGCGGGCGTTCAGCGGGCGCAGGTCGGAGGTGACGCCGGGCGCCGACATGCGGGTCGTGAAGCGGAGGTCGCCGGTGGCGCCCGCGGGCACGGTGAGCGAGCCGGTGAACCGGACGTCGTCCGCCCTGCGGTCGGGGGCCTTCCCGTCGTCGGCGAGCCGGAACGTCACGGGGGCGAAGCCCGCGCCGCGCAGTTCGGCCGTGACCGCGAGCCCCGCGAGCTGCCGGGGGTCGGTGATGGTCACCCCGCGCCGGGTCTGCATCCGTACGGCCACGGTGACCTGCTCGCCGGGGCGCGGGGAGGCCGGGTCCAGGGTGACGTCGGAACTGAGCCTGCCCTGCCAGATGGCACGGACGACGACCTCGCGGTCGCGGTGGCCCTCCGGCGCCTCGATGTGCACGCGCCAGCGGCCCGGCAGCGGGTTCTTCACGCGGAGCGCCTCGACCGGCCCGTCCTGTCCGCCGACCTCGAAGGTGGAGCCGTCGAACTCGCCCCGGGTGGGGACCGGGCGGTTCGCCGGGTCGTAGTAGGTGACGCGGACCTTCGGGTCGTGCTTGGAGACCGTGAGGGAGCCGTCGGTGGCGATGGGCGGGATGACGACCGTCAGGTCGGCGGGCGGCTTGCCCGCGGTGCCGTGCGAGATCCGCGCGCAGCGGGCGGCGGCGAAGGTCTCCTGGAGCGCCTTGTCGAGGTCGGCGGAGCTCGCGACGATCCGCATGTGGGGGGCGGAGCCCGGCACGGCGGAGCACGTGCCCCGGTAGCCGCCCTCGGCCATGGCCGTGAGGGCGGCGCGGTCGATCCCGGTGCCGAAGCCGAGGGGCCAGATCTGGACGCCGGCCGCCCTGGCACGGGCGAGTTCCTCCTTGAGCCGCCGCTCGCCGTTGGAGCGGCGGCTGGCGGGATCCCTGCCGTACTCGGGGCTGTCGGAGACGTCGAGCTTGCCATCGGTCAGGAGGAAGACGACCTTGTGCTTGGCGGAGGCCTGCGCGGCCGCGCCGCCGGTGCCGCTCTTCTGGGTGAGGCGGGTGACGGCCTGGCGAATGGCCGCCGGGAAGTCGGTGCCCGGTCCCATCCGGGCCGCGTCGCGCTTGTCGAGGAGCTGGACGCAGTCGCTGAGCCGCTCACGGCCCGCCGCGTCGGCGACGGTGAGCTCGCAGACCTCGCGTACGGGCGACTGGCCGGGCTTCTCCGAGCTGCCGAAGCCGATGACGGTCGCCCGTGAGCGCTCCGATATCTCGCCCTGGCTGAGCAGTCCCGCCGCCTCCGTCTCGCGCGCGAGGTCCTTGTCGGCCAGGCTCTTCGACTGGTCGACGACGACGGCGAAGTCGATCGGTTCGGGTCCCTCGCCCGGCTCGGCGGCCGCTTGGGATCCGCGCGGCGCGCCGGGGGTTCCGGCGGTCGCGAGCGGGCCGGTGAGCGCGAGCAGCGCACCGGCGAGGAGCAGGGCGCTCCCCTTGTTCGTCCAACGCATCGTCACTCTCACCACAGTTCGCTGAGGAGGGCCAGGAGGGCGCCGAGCGCCAGCGCGGACACGCCCAGGCGCAGCCACCGGTACTTCGCCGCGAGCACGAGCCCGTGCACGCTGGCCTGTTCGAGGAGCCAGCCGGTGGCGTCCGCGCCGGGCGGGGCGAGCCGCTCGCGCAGTTCGCCTTCGGAGGGCCCGGCCGCCAGGTCGCGCAGGAGCGTGCGCTCCGCCCCTATCCGGGTGCGGGGCAGGACCACCGACACGAGCATCAGGACCCCCGCGGTCCACAACGCCCCGGCCACGAGCAGGAGGCCGAGCCCGACGCCGGCCGTGGGCATCGGGGCGCGGTCGCCGGAGAACACGACGGCGAGGAAGGCGAGGGCGCCGGAGAGGAGGATCGCGGCCTTGGTGTCGGCCCGCCCGATGTCCTCGCGGACGGTGGCGAGCAGCCGCTCGGCCATGAACCGCAGCTCTTCGGGTGCCACCGGGGCGGCCGTGGAGTCCGCTCGGGGCGGGGCCGGCGCGGGGTCGTGAGCCGGCGCGGGGTCGTGAGCCGGCGTGCGGTCCGGGGTCGGCGTGGGGGCCGTGCGGTCCGGGGTCGTCACTCGTCCTCCCAGTCGTCGAACTCCTCGCTGTGCCGCCCGGGGCGCACGGGCCCGGAGGACCGCCGGGCCCGGTCGGTGCCCTCGCGGTCGTACGGATCGTCGCGGTCGAACCGGTCGTACGAGTCGTACCGGTCCCGGTCGGCGTCCCGCCGGGCGGAGCCCCGCTCGCGGTCCTCGTTCCGGTACCCGTCGCCGTCCCTGCCCCGGTCTCTGTCCCTGTCCCTGTCGCGGTACTCCCCCCGCTCCCGGTCGGATCCGGACTCGACGCGGGTCGGTTCGTAGACCCGCCGGTCGTGCGGGGACTCGTCGTGCTCCGTGCGTTCCGGGCGCTCCGTGCGGTCCGTGTGTTCCGCCCTCTCCGGGTGCTCGTCGCCCCAGTCCGGCCGGACCGGCTCCGGATTCCCCTCCTCCAGGGCGCGCCGCGCACGGGCGCCCCCCGATCCGCCCGAGGGGTTGAGCACGTGGTCGGTGATCCCGCCGACGACGGTGCTGGTCTGGGTCCGCAGGTACATCAGGACCTGGTACATCTGCTCGCCGATGTCGTGCCGTTCCAGGACACCGGTGTCGAGGAGCCGGTTGAAGACCGCGAGGTAGTCCTCCTGGCCCTCGCGCCGCTCCCGCTGGAGCTGTGTCCTGATCTCCCACTGCTTGTCGGGGTGCATCGCCATGTGGTGGGCGATCTGGGCCAGGTCGCCTCGTCGGAAGAGGGCCTCGATCTCCCGGGCCCGGTCGGCGATCCGGGCCCGTTCGGCGGCGTCCTTGCGGCGCTCCGCCTCGGCCTCGCGCGCGTCGGCCTCCATCGTCACGCCGACCCGGTCCCGCCGGTAGACCTCGGCCTTCACCAGGTCGTCGAGGTCGATGAAGACATGGACGCGGGTCTTCAGACCGATGTCGCGGCCGAGGACGAAGCGTCCGGCGTTCAGCTCGTCCCGCACCGCCTCGTCGGCGCGCTGCGCCTCGGTGATCCGGAACCTCCGGGACAGCCGCCGCAGCCGGTCGAGCAGCTCGTCGTGCAGCAGCTCGGCGACGTCCTCGACCTGTTCCTGGACGACGAGGTGCGGATCGGTGACCACCCACTGGACCCGGGCGACGGCCTCGAAGAAGACACCGTCCCCGGCGGCGGGCAGCTGGAGCCGGAACTCCGTGACGTTGCGGCCGAGCTGGACCTCGAAGACGGTGTACGGGGAGCCGAGCAGCGGCTTGTTGACGTCCTCGTTGCGATCCGGCCAGGCCACGCGGTGCCCGCCGTTGCGGTAGAGGAGCACGGCGGCCACCCGGCCGCTCCGGCGGCGGTACGGGGGCGCGTACTCACGCAGGAGCGGTCCGCGCGGCCGGCCGTAGGCCTCCGGGCTCCCCTGCTCCCTCACCCGTCCTCCGCCTCGCGCGCCGTCCCGCGCCGCGTCCCGTACGTCGTCCCAGGCCTCGTCGCGCCCCCCGTCCCGGTCCCTGTACTCCCTGTCCTGGCCACTGCCCCGCTCCGCGTCCCGTTCCCTGCCCTCAGGCACCCGCGCGCCTCCCTGCTCCTGTTCACGCCCCGGCTCCCGCCGCCGGTCCCGGTCACCGTCGCGGTACCGCTCGCGGTCGCCGTACCGCTCCCGGTCGCCGTACCTCTCCCCGCCCCGGGCCTCGCGCCGAGCGTCGTCACCCTGTCCCTGGCGTTCCCGCTCGTACCCCTGCCCCTGCCGTGCCCTGTCGTCCCGCGCTCGCCCGGGCGACTCCTCGTACCGCTGCCGGGCCCGGCCGTCCGGTACCCGTCCGTCCGGTGCCCGCTCGTCCCACCGCGCCCGCTCGTCCGGCCGCGCGCGCCTGTTCTGCTCGGGCCCGCTCATCGGTTCGCTCCTTCCGTCACGGCGTCCCACATGCGGCGCGCCGCGCCTCTGTCCAGGGGCCGGTCGCGGTCCCGGACCAATTCGTTGAGCAGACCCCTGAGCCGGTCGCGGTCGCGGCGGTCCACGGCGAGGAGCGGCAGGAAGCGGCAGACGTGGCCGAGCGCCTCCTCGTCCTTGGCCGCCCGCCGGAGCAGACCGCCGAGGGCCTCCAGGGCCGCCGCCCCCGCGCGGGCCGTGGCGAGCGTGGTCCGCAGCAGCCGGGCCAGCTCGGGTGCGAGTCCCGGCCGGGTGGCGAGCAGCGCGACGAGCAGCGGGCGGGCCGCGTGCGGGTCGAGTTCGGGCACGTCCCGCAGTCCCCACAGGTGGGTGGTCCGGGTGCTCAGTGCGCGGATGACGGCGAGATGGACCACGTTGGCGAGGGTGAGCCGCCCGTCGTCGAGCCAGTGGTGGAGCCGTCGCAGCACGGTCTCGGGCTCGCCGGAGGCGAGCAGCCGGGCCACGCTGAACGCGGCGAGCACCAGCACCTCGCTGTCGGAGGCCTCGTGGGACCTGACGACCCGGGCAAGGGCGTCGAGCGAGCCGGACACTCCCCCGGCGGCCAGGACGTAGCCGTGGGTCAGCAGGGCGGTCCCGACGAGTGTGGAGTCCGCGGACACCGCCCAGTCCTTGAGGACGGAGGCGACGGCCGGCCTGACCCGGGGGTCGCGGGCGGACTCGGCGAGCGCGGTCGCGGCGGCCAGCCGGGCGACGGGCACGTCCGTCACGGCGAGGGGGACGATCAGTTCGCGGAAGCCGTGGATCCAGTCCCAGGAGCAGAGCACTCCGGCGGCGACGGAGGCCCGCACCCACACCTCCGCGCGCGGGTCGTCGCAGAGAGCCCGCAGCCAACGGGCGATCGGGCCACGGGCGTTGTGGTAGCCGTGCCAGACCTCTCCGAGGACGGCGCCGGCGAGGGCCTCGCCCTGGAAGCGGACGGCGCGCGCCGGCACCTTCGCCGGACCGAGGTCCAGCTCGCCGTCCTCCAGGACGGCGCGTGCCCGCATCGGGCGGTGCTCGGCGCGCGTGCCGAACAGGCGCCTTCCCGGGGCGTGTTCGGGGTCGAGGGCGACGGCGAGCTCCCAGGCGAGGAGTTCGGCGGCCTCGGCGGCGAGGCTGTAGGCGGAGCCGTCGAAGACGGCGACGGAGATGCGGAACGCTCCGGTGTTCAGGGCGGGGAGTGCCTCGGGGAGCGTGCCGGGCCGGTCGGCGCCGGAGAACCACTCGCGGGCCTGGGAGGCCACGAAGGTCGCGCATTCGCCGAGGAGTTGTTCGTCCGTGGCCTCGCCGCGCCAGTGGCGGGCGAGGTGGTCGGCGAAGCGGGCGGCCTCGCGCGGGCGCAGCTCCTCCAGGCCGACGGCCCTGACGACGTCGGGGCGCTCGGAGAGTTCCCACGCGGCGGCGAGGGCCTCGGGCGGCTCGCCGCGCAGCCGGACCCTCAGGTGGCGCCGGAGGACCTCGTCGGCGGGCGGCGGCGCGCAGGGCATCCCGTACCGGCCGCGCAGGATCCGGTCGGCGAGCTCGCCGCTCTCGGCGAGGACGATGCCATAGGCGTCACGGCCGCGCAGCAGATCCCCGAAGCGGTCCAGGTGCAGTTCGGAGAGACGGGTGGCGGGCCGGCGCGCGGAGTCGGCGCCCTCGCCCCGGCCGGAGCGGGCGTGCCGTGACTCGCTCTCCGTCCTGACGTCCTCGGTGAGCAGCTCCATGAGGTGGCCGCAGCGTTCCTGGAGGGCCTCCTCGGTGATCTCGTCGACGCCGTGGCGCGGGTCGAGGCGGAAGACGTTGCCTCCGGTGAGTTCGTCGAGGAGGGCGAGCGCGGTGGCCTTGCGGCCGCTGCCGGGCTCGCCGCAGAGGACGAGGACCCGGTGGTCGCGGAGCCGTTGCTTCATCTCCTGGTAGCCGGCGATCTCGCAGTACACCTGCCCGAGTTCGGTGAGCGTCTCGGTCGGTACGGGTCCCCGGACGAAGCGCGCCGAGTGGTCGGAGCCGAACACGTTGAAGAACTGGTTGCCCTCGAAGAGGGTGCCGTCGCCGAGGAAGGTGGTGTGACGGTCGCCCTCGGCGGCGGCCCAGGTCCGCAGGGCCCGGCGCGCGGTGGCGGCGCCTCCGGTGTCGCCGTCGCCGCCGAGGGGGCTCCGGTCGGCGGACGCGAAGACGCTCACCTCGCGCGGCTGCTCCCCGGCGCCTTCGCCCCGGTCGGCGCCGCCGGGCCGCTCGCCGGAGCGGTCACCGGCGCGGTCGCCCTCCCGGTCGCCACCCCGCCCGGAGCCCCGGTCCGCGCCCCGCCCGGAGCCCCTGCCCCCTCCCCGGTCGTCCGAGCCGCGGCCCCCGTCCTGCGCGTCGCGTGAGTCGTGCGAGTGGTGCGAGTCGTGTGCGTCGTGTGCGTCGTGCGACGAGGCGCCGTCGTCGCGGTCGTCGCTCACTCCCGCTCACCCGCCCCCGTGTCCTTGCGGATGCCGGTGAACCCGCCGTGGATGGTGTTGCCGTGGACGTCGAGCAGGTCTCCCCCGACGTGGTACGTGCGGTTCCCCCCGCCGGTTCGGGGCGTTGGGCCGTCCCCCCGCGACGGCCCAACGCCGGCTCCTGAACCCACCCCGGGCACCCGCCGCCCCGAGTCCGCGTCCCCCGGCGCGGCTTCCCGCTCGGGCCCGATCAGCGGCGGCGCGGCACGCCGCGGCACATGGAACCAGGCGGCCTCGTCGGTCTCCTTCGACCGGATCCGGGCCCGCCGGTAGTGGTCCGGTTCCACGTACCGCCCGCCCTCGGCGACCACGTTCCCGTACAGCCAGTCGGAGACCACGACGAGCAGGTCGACGTCGGGGGCCTCCGCCATGATCCGCTTGGCCGTGGGGCTGTCGCATAGCCGGGCGGCGAGGTCCACCGCCCGTCCGACGAGCCCGTGCCGGTCCTGGACCACGGGCCCGGCGTTCATGCCGATCCGCAGGCGCAGTCGCGGACTCCGGCCCGTGTTGTGGGTGCGGAGGCTCTCGTACAGGGTGTCGATCCACCGTCCGACCATGAGCCGCGGCGGCATGTCGGGGCGCAGGGCGGCGAGGATGCCGTCCCCCCGGTCCTCCTGGTGGTAGGTGCCGGGCTCGACCCCGACGGAGGCGTAGGCCTCGTCGAACGCCGCGTACATCGCCGTGCGGTGCAGTTCCTTCTCGGCCATGTTCAGGGTGCCGGATCCGCAGATGTCGCCGAAGACGACGAACCGGTGGATCCCGCCGGAGGAGGCCTCGCGGCGCGAAACCGCCTCCTCGTACGCCCCGTTCACTCCCGCACTGCTCACTCGGACTCCCTGTTGGATGCCGTGGTGCCGTTGGTGCCGTGATGGTGTTGGTGCCGTGGTGGTGTTGGTGCCGTGGTGGTGTGATGTCCAGCGTGGCCGCGCCGTGCGACCTGCGATGTAGCCGTTTACACATCCGGCGGAGATTCGTCCGCCTGTTCCGCGCGGGGGCGTGCGCGCCCCTCGGCGAGCAGCACGAGGACCCGCATGTCGATGACGATGACGGTGCGGTTCGCGGTCCGGACGACGTCCTGTTCCCGCAGCAGGCGCAGCGCCTTGGCCACCGCTTCCCGGGTGGCTCCGATGGCGGCCGCCAGGTCGTGCTGGGGCAGCGGGAGTTGCAGGACGGTCCCGGTGTCGGCCGGTCGGCCCGCGCGCTCCGCCAGTTCGACGAGGCGGGCGGCGAGGCGCTGGAGGACCGTCTCGGAGGCGAGCGCGCGGCGTTCGACGTCGGCGCTGCGCAGCCGGGTGGCGAGCTGGCGCATGATCAGCGAGGTGGCGTGCGGCCGGGCGGCGAGGAAGCGCCGGAAGCGGTCGCCGGAGACGGCCACGGCCTCGACCGCGCCGAGCGCGGTGACGGTGGCGCTGCGCGGGCGGAGGTCGACGGCGGCGAGGTCGCCGACGACCTCGCCGGCGCCGCGCAGGGCGAGGATGAGCCGGGAGCCGCGCTCGGTGCCGACGGAGACGACGGACCAGCCGGAGAGCAGCGCGAGGACGTAGGCGGTGGTGTCGTGCTCGCGGATCATCACCTCCCCGGGCTCGTAGGAGCGGTGGGCGCCCTCGGCGATGAGGGAGCGGCGGTCGGCCGCCGGAAGGGCGTGCAGAAAGGAGCGGTCCTGCCCGAAGAGACTCATCACCCGCTCACCCCCGTACCGTTCCGCGACCCCTCGGAGAAGGCCGCCCGCCGGTCGTCGACCGGCACCGCTCGCGCGTGTGTTCACACCTCATGTGGCGCACCCCGCCACATTGTTGACGCTGTGTCACCTCGTGGGGTGAAGAACGCTAGAGGTGCGGAACGACAACGTCAACGAGCACGGGGGGCGCAGGGGAGCGCCGTTCACGGCACCCCTGCGCCCCCCGTCGGAGCTGCACGGAAGAATCACGGAACCGCCGGGGAAGCGGCCCGGATTCCCCGGATCAGAGCCTCGGGTCGACCGGCTCCGACTCCAGTGCGAGGACCGCGAAGACGGCCTCGTGGACCCGCCAGAGCGGTTCGCCGTCGGCGAGCCGGTCCAGCGCCTCCAGGCCGAGCGCGTACTCGCGCAGGGCCAGCGAGCGCTTGTGGCCGAGGAAGCGCTGCCGCAGCCGCTCCAGGTTCTCCGGGCGGGTGTACTCGGGGCCGTAGATGATCCGCAGGTACTCCCGGCCGCGCACCTTCACACCCGGCTGCCCGAGGCGCCCCTTGGCGTCGCGGACGAGCGCGGCCAGGGGCTTGACGACCATCCCCTCGCCGCCGGCTCCGGTCAGCTCCAGCCACCAGTCGGTGCCCGCGCGGACCGAGGCCTCGTCGCCGGTGTCGACGACGAGCCTGCGGGTGACCTGGAGCAGCCCGGTCGGGTCGTGCTCCACGAGCCGGTCGAGCCAGGCCAGCTGCTGGTCGTGCGGGACGGCCGCGAGCGAGCGGCCGCGCGCCGCGAGGAGCTGGAAGGGCGCGAACCGCACGCCCTCCAGGCCCTGCGTCGGCCAGCAGTACCTGCGGTACGCCTCGGTGAACGCGGCCGCGTCCACCTCCCGCTCCCGCTGCTTGGCGAGAAGTCCGTCGAGGCCCTCGACGCCGCGCGCCACCGCGCTCCGGAGGGCTTCGACCGCCCCGGGGAGGACCGCGGCCGAGGCTGCGCCGACCGCCGCGTACTGCGAGCGGAGCAGCCCGGCCGACTTGAGCGACCACGGCATCAGCTCGCCGTCGAGGAGGAGCCAGTCGCCCGCGCCGGAGGTGCTGTCCGGCGCAGCGAGCTCGTCCCACAGCCCGGCGGCGTCGATCGCGGTCCGCAGCCGGTCGAGGACCTGCTCGGTGACGGTCCGGTCGTCGAAGAACGGGCGGCCGGTACGGGTGTACAGGGCGCCGGTCACCCCGGTGACGCCGAAGCGCTCCTGGGCCGCCTTCTCGTCCCGGCAGACCAGGGCCACGGCCCGCGAGCCCATGTGCTTCTCCTCGCACACGACCCTCTCGACGCCGTCCGCCCGGTACTGGGCGAAGGCCTCTGCCGGGTGTTCCAGGTACCCCTCGGTGCGCGAGGTGGCGGTCGGTGCCATGGTCGGCGGCAGGTAGGCGAGCAGCCGCGGGTCGACGGCGAAGCGGCTCATGACCTCCAGGGCCGCCGCCGCGTTCTCCTCGCGCACGGCGACGTTGCCGAGGTGCCGGGTCTCCACGATCCGTCGGCCGTGCACGTCGGCCAGGTCCAGCGGGCGTCCCTCGTGCCCGCCGGGCGCCTCGGTCGCGAGCGGCCGGGCCGGCTCGTACCAGACCTGCTCGGCCGGTACGTCGACGAGTTCGCGCTCCGGCCAGCGCAGCGCGGTCATCTTCCCGCCGAAGACGGCCCCCGTGTCGAGGCAGATGGTGTTGTTGATCCAGGAGGTGTTCGGTACGGGCGTGTGGCCGTACACGACGGCGGCCCGGCCCCGGTAGTCCTCCGCCCACGGGTAGCGCACCGGCAGCCCGAACTCGTCGGTCTCCCCGGTGGTGTCCCCGTACAGCGCGTGCGAGCGCACCCGGCCGGAGGTGCGGCCGTGGTACTTCTCCGGCAGCCCGGCGTGGCAGACGACGAGGGCGCCGCCGTCGAGGACGTAGTGGCTGACGAGCCCGTCGATGAACTCGGCGACCTGGGCGCGGAACTCCTCGCTCTCGCCCTCCAGCTGCTCGATCGTCTCGGCGAGTCCGTGGGTCTGCTGGACCTTCCTGCCCTTCAGCCAGCGGCCGAGCTTGTTCTCGTGGTTGCCGGGGACGCACAGGGCGTCGCCGGAGGCGACCATGGCCATGACGCGCCGCAGGACGCCCGGCGAGTCGGGGCCCCGGTCGACGAGGTCGCCGACGAAGACCGCCGTGCGCCCCTCCGGGTGGTGGCCGTCCACATAGCCGAGCCGCGCGAGGAGGGTGTCGAGCTCGGACCGGCAGCCGTGGATGTCACCGATGATGTCGAAGGGGCCGGTGAGGTGCCGCAGGTCGTTGAAGCGGCGCTCCAGGACGACCTCGGCCTCCTCGACCTCCTCCACCGAACGCAGGACGTGCACCTTGCGGAAGCCCTCGCGCTCCAGTCCGCGCAGCGAGCGGCGCAGCTCGCGGCGGTGGCGCTGGATGACGTGCGCGGGCATGTCGGCGCGGTCGGGACGGCCGGCGTTCCGCGTGCGGCACACCTCCTCGGGCAGGTCGAGCACGATGGCGATGGGCAGCACGTCGTGCTCCCGGGCCAGCCTGACCAGCTGGCGGCGGGCCTCCGGCTGCACGTTGGTGGCGTCGACGACGGTCAGCCGTCCCGCCGCGAGCCGCTTGCCGGCGATGTAGTGGAGGACGTCGAAGGCGTCCTTGCTCGCGGACTGGTCGTTCTCGTCGTCGGCGACGAGCCCCCGGCAGAAGTCGGAGGAGACGATCTCGGTCGGCTTGAAGTGGCGCCGCGCGAAGGTCGACTTGCCGGAGCCGGTGGCACCGACGAGGACCACGAGGGACAGGTCGGTGACAGGCAGCGTGCGGGTGGTCATGCCGCGACCTCCTTCAAGGTCTCGTCGGTCTCGTCGGTCTTGTCCGTCCGGGTGAAGACGGCCATCTGCGTCGGCGGCCCGACCTCGGGGTCGTCGGGTCCGACGGGAACGAACTCCACGCCGTACCCGTACGGTCCGGCGACTCCCGCCGCCCACTCCCGGAACTCCTCCCGGGTCCATTCGAAGCGGTGGTCGTTGTGCCGGACGTGTCCGGCGGGCAGCGACTCCCAGCGCACGTTGTACTCGACGTTCGGCGTGGTCACGAGGACCGTACGGGGCCGGGCCGCGCCGAACACCGCGTACTCGAGCGCCGGC
Source organism: Streptomyces venezuelae (assembly GCF_008642375.1). Taxonomy (NCBI): domain Bacteria; kingdom Bacillati; phylum Actinomycetota; class Actinomycetes; order Kitasatosporales; family Streptomycetaceae; genus Streptomyces; species Streptomyces venezuelae. The sequence goes on from NZ_CP029194.1 coordinate 2,110,180, forward strand.
AGCCGCGGCAGGTCCAGGTGCTCGATCACCTCGCTGAGCACGGCCGCGTCGTAGCCGGCGAGCCGCTTGTCGGTGTACGCGAGCGAGCCCTGGAGCAGCGTGACCCGGGCGGCCTGCCGCTCCCCCATCCGGTCGAGCCGCAGCCGGCGGGCGGCGACGGTCAGCGCCCGGACGGACACGTCCACGCCGACGATCTCGGTGAACCGGACGTCCTTGAGCAGGGCCTGCACCAACTGGCCCTGTCCGCACCCGAGATCGAGCACGCGGGCCGCGCCGGCGCTGTGGAGCGCGGCGAGGATCGCGTCCCGGCGCTGCTCGGCGAGCGGCACCGGCCGCTCCTCCGTGTCGGTGGCCTCGTCCACGGCGTTGTCGACGTCCTCGACGTCGAGCCCCTCGGCCTCGGCGAGCCGCACCAGCTCAAGGCGCTCCGTCGCCTCACGGGCCAGGCCCCAGCGACGCGAGAGGTAGCGCTCGGTGATCAGCTTCCGCTCCGGGTGGCCGGCCAGCCAGCCGTCCCCGGCGCGCAGCAGCTTGTCGACCTCGTCGGGCGCGACCCAGTAGTGCTTGGCGTCGTCGAGGACGGGCAGCAGGACGTACAGCTGGTTGAGCGCGTCGGCGAGCCGCAGCTCGCCTTCGAGCACCAGGCGCACGTACCGGGAGGCGCCCCACTCGGGGAACTCCGCGTCCAGCGCGACCGGTTCGGCCTCCACCGCGCTCCAGCCGAGCGGCTCGAAAAGGGCGCGCACGAGGCCGGCGCCGCCCCTGGCGGGGAGCGCGGGGACCTCGATCCGCAGCGGCAGCGGAGCGGCGGCCCGCTCGGGCATCGCCTGGCACACGCCGTGCAGCGCGGTCTTGAAGACCTTGGCGAGCGCCACGGCAAGCAGCGAGGACGCCGCGTAGGGCCGGTCGTTCACGTACTGCGCGAGCGCGGCGTCGGGGGCGCCGCCCCGGCCCTTGCCCTTGCCGCGGCGCACCAGCGCCACGGGATCCACCTCCAGGAGGAGTGCCGCGGTGCACCGCTCGGCGCTCGCCTCGGGGTAGAGGACGTGCGCAGTGCCGTGCGAGGTCGAGAACGCCTGTGCCCGCTCGGGATGCTTGTGCAGCAGAAATCCGAGATCGGTCGCGGGTCGCTCCGGGGTGCCGGTTGTACTGATCGTCAGGAACACACGCTCGAGTATGAGCGTGCCCCGCCCGCCCCACCAGGCAATTTCGACGCACCCGCCGCCCGTCGGCTACTCGGGCGACTCACCCGCCCCACCGGCGAGCGCCTCGGCCAGCTCGGCGACGAGCGACGGACCGACGCGGCAGCAGCCACCGATCAGCCGGGCCCCGGCCCCCGCCCAGGCGGTGGCCCGGGGCGGGTCGAAGGTGCCGTCGCCACGCCAGCCCCGGGCGACGGCGTCCCACCGCTCCCCGCTGTTCGGGTAGACCACGGACGGTTTCCCGGTCACGGCGACGGCGAGCTCCACGGCGGACCCCACCCCCTCCGGGTCACAGCAGTTGATGCCCACGGCCACGACCTGGTCGTTCCCGGCGGCGACCGCGAAGGCCTCCGCCAACTCCTGCCCGGCCCTGGTCCGCCCGCCGTCGACCGTGTACGAGAGCCACACCGGCACCCCGCACCCGTCGACCGCCCGCAGCAGCGCCTCCGCCTCCTCCGCGTCCGGCACCGTCTCCAGGGCCAGGACGTCGGGCCCGGCCTCGGCGAGCACGTCGATCCGGGGCCGGTGGAACCGCTCGAGCTCCCGCACGGACAGCCCGTACCGTCCCCGGTACTCGCTCCCGTCCGCGAGCATCGCGCCGTACGGCCCGACGGACGCCGCGACCCAGACATCCGCCCCGACCCGCTCCGCCGCCTCCCTGGCGAGCTCCACGCTCCGGCCGAGGAGCCGCGCCGCCCCGGCCCGGCCCACACCCCGCCGGGCGAAGCCCTCGAAGGTGGCCTGGTAGGAGGCGGTGGTGACCACCCGGGCACCGGCCCGTACGTACGCCGCGTGCGCCGCCTCGATCTGCTCGGGCCCGTCGGCGAGGAGGCGCGCGGACCAGAGCGCGTCCGAGAGGTCGCAGCCCTGCGCCTCCAGCTGGTTGGACAGCCCGCCGTCGAGGACGAGCGGCCCCTCCCGGAGGGCCTCGGCGAGCGTACGGACCGGTTTCATCGTCTCGCCCCGCTCATCCCAGCTGCGACTGGACCCGCGCGGAGATCAGCTCCAGGTGGTCCAGGTCGTCGAGGTCGAGGACCTGGAGGTAGACCCGGGAGGAGCCGATGGCCGCGTACCGCCCGATCTTGTCGACGACCTCGGCGGGCGAACCCGCGAGACCGTTCGCCTTGAGCTCGTCCACGTCCCGCCCGATCGCGGCGGCCCGGCGGGCCACCTCCGCGTCGTTCTTGCCGACACAGACGACCAGCGCGTTGGAGTACACGAGGTCACCGGCCTGCCGCCCCGCCGCCTCCGCCGCCGCCCGGACCCGGCCGAACTGCCGCTCGCTGTCCTCCAGCGAGGCGAACGGGATGTTGAACTCGTCCGCGTACCGCGCGGCCAGCCTCGGCGTACGGCTCGCACCGTGCCCGCCGATCAGCACCGGGATCCTGTCCTGCGCGGGCTTCGGCAGCGCGGGCGAGTCGGTGAGGCGGTAGTACTCCCCCTCGTACGAGAACGTCTTGCCGAGCTCGGTCTCCCACAGGCCGGTGACGATCGCCAGCTGCTCCTCCAGCCGGCCGAACTTCTCCTTCGGGAACGGAATGCCGTAGGCCTTGTGCTCCTCCTCGAACCAGCCCGCGCCGAGGCCCAGTTCGACCCGTCCGCCGGACATCCGGTCGACCTGCGCGACCTGGATGGCCAGGACTCCCGGGAGCCGGAACGTACCGGCGGTCATCAGGGTGCCGAGACGGATCCGCTTCGTCTCCCGGGCCAGACCGGCGAGGGTGATCCAGGCGTCCGTCGGCCCGGGAAGCCCGTCGGACGAGCCCATGCTGAGGTAGTGGTCCGAGCGGAAGAAGGCGTCAAAGCCGAGCTCCTCGGTGGCCCGGGCCACCGTGAGGAGGGTGTCGTAGTCGGCCCCCTGCTGGGGTTCGGTGAAGATGCGGAGATCCATACCTCCATCCTGCACCGTCGGGTGCGTGTCAACCTCTCCGTCAGCTCGCGGGCGGCTCCGTCCCGGTCGGGTGAATATCCGGCCCGTGGCGGGCCGCGTCCTACCTGGCCAGTGACCGTGGCCGGGGACCCGTCGTTGGCTCGGGCGGAGCCGGACCGCCCGGCCCGCGTGCCGGCGGCCGCTGCCGGTGCGTCGCTCTCTCTCGTGTCCCCGCCGCCGTCGGCGGGGTCCGGGCCGAGGAGGCCGCCATGTCCCAGGAAGCCGCGCCGGAGCGGGCCGTGCCCGAGCAGTCCGCGCCGCCGTCCGTGCCCGAGCAGAAGGACGCCGATGCCCCCAAGGGCCTGCTCCAGCAGATGGAGGAGCTGATGGCGGCGCTCTCCGCCGACCTCTCCCAGCTCGACGCCGACATCCAGTCCACGGCCGAACGCCTGGACCCGGAGCCCCCGCACCCCGGCGCCGACCGGCCGAACGCCGAGGGCGACCACTCCGAGCACGATGGCTCCGCTCACCAGCGGACCGACCGCCGCGGTCCCGAGAGCGGCCAGGGACCCGAGCACCACGACACCGAGCACCACGGCACCGAGCACCGCGAGGGCTCCGGCCACGGGCGCGATCACCACCCGTCCCTCGGCGATCCGCGACCCCTCTACTAGCGCCACCGAGACCGCCGCACCGCCCCCGGCCGATCGCCGTCCGCCGTTCACGCCGGACGCGGCCCGGGGCCCGCCCGGCCTCGGGCCGGGTCGGGCGGGCGGGCCCGCTCCCGGTCGTCGCGCACCGCGAGCCGCCGGAGCATCCCGCCCACTCTGTCGCTCGACTCGTCGACCGCGTCGATGGCCTCGATGCACTGCCAGTAGAGCCCCTCCTCGTCGGTGGCACAGGCCACCCCGACGAGCGCGATCCCCACCTCCCCGAGCAGCGCCCCGAGCGCCGTCAGCGCCGCGACCGGATCGCCGACCTCGGTCAACTGCGCCGCACGCGGCCCACCGGCCCCCCACGCCGGGTACTCCCCGATCTCGCTCAGCCCCCGTGCCTCGCCGCGCAGTTCCAGCGGCCCGCAGAGCGCGAGATGACTTCCTATCGCCTGGGCGAGCGCCTGCGCCTGCCAGGCCTCCGCCACGATGTCCTGTGCTGTCCCGCTCCCCGCCAACGCGTGCCGCCCGGCCGCGATGAGCCGCTCTGCTTCCATCAACGCCGCCCCCGTTCCTACGACTTACCGCCCACTCATTCCACTACCCAGAGTGAGGCCGACTGAGCCCCGACACCAGGGGAATTCGGAAATCTGTGGACAGTAGGCTCGATGGGGAAAAGTCGATCACTCCGAAGAGTGACGATCCCCCGTCTCGGCCCCGCCGGCATCCCCTCCGTCCCGCCGTCGGGCGGGAAATCGGACCTCGTTCCTGTCGATCTTCGCCGCGAGCGCCACCAGCGGATCGACCCCGAGCACCTCGCAGAACTGCAGCAGATAGGCGAGCACGTCGGCCACCTCGTCCGCGACGCGATGCGCCGACTCGGGGTCCTCCATCACCCGTTCCGCCTGCTCAGGGGTCAACCACTGGAAGATCTCCAGGAGTTCGGACGCCTCCACGCTGAGCGCCGCCGCCAGGTTCTTGGGCGTGTGGTACGGCTGCCAGTCACGGGCGGCCGCGAACTCGGCCAGCCTGCGCTGGAGCGCCGCCATGTCGTGGCGCATCTCGTCATGGCGCACCACGTCACCGCCGCCGGCCTCACTCTTGTCCGTCGACTCACCGCCCACACCCACGCCCCCGTCCACGCCGCTCACGCCGCTCACGCCGTCCACGCCGTCCACGCCGTCCACGCCGTCCACGCCGTCCACGCCGTCCACCGTCTCGCACTCCGTCCTCTTCTCCGTCACACGCCCAGGTCTACCACCGTCACCCCGGACGTCCTCCGCGCCTCCCCCACCCCTCGCTCCCCTACCGTCCCGGCGACCCGGATGTGCCCGTCGGCGGCGATGGCCACGGCGAGGCCGAGCAGTTCGCGCAGCTGGCGCCCGTCGAGCCCCCGGTCCAGGCCGTCGGCGAGCAGGGTCAGGCTCTGCATGGCGTCCGGCACCTCGGCGATCCGGTCCATCGCGAGCACTCCTGGACCCGTGAGCAGCGTGAGCGCCAGGGCCAGGTAGCGCAGTTCGCCGTCGGCGAGGCGGCCGAGCGGGGTCGCGGACCGGCCGCCCCTTTCGAGGACGGCGCGGACGGTGCCGTCGGGGAGTTCCCGCACGCCGAGCCCCGTGACCGGTCCCGCGCAGCCGGCACCCGCCATGGCCGCGAGGCGGTGGTGTCTGCGCGGGCAGTCCGTGTGGGTGCGGTGCAGGACCTCTGCGAGGTTGGCACAGTCGCGCCGCAGCCGCCCTTCGCCGGGGAGGACGGAGGACCGCATCCCTGAGGGCCGCGGGTCGCAGGGGAAGGCGGACCGCAGCCCGATGACCAGTTGCTCGGCGGCGGCCAGCACCTCCAGCTGTCCGGGCGTCTTGCCGGCGACGCGCAGCGGCAGCAGGGCCGTACCGAGCAGGTCGTCGGGGAGCGGTGCCCGGGTGACGGGGGTGGCGCCGGCGGTGTGCCACTCGGCCTGGACGGTGCTGCGGCTCGGGTCGCGCAGGGCGGTCGCGAGCAGGGTGCGGCCCCGGCCGGTGAGCCGCTCGCCGACGATGCGGAGCCGGGGCTCGGCCTGGACGGCGAGGTCGAGGCGGACCGGGCCGGCCGGGCCGTCGACCGTGCAGCCGATCCGGAATCCACGGCGGCCCTGGGCGTCGGGGCGGGCGCGTTCGGGCACGCAGTCGCCGGCGTCGGGGAAGACCTCGTCGAGGGAGTCGCCCGCGCCGAGCCGGGCCAGGGCCTCGTAGGCCCGGAGCATGGTGGACTTGCCGCTTCCGCTGGGCCCGGCGAAGAGGGTGACCGGCCCGAGCGCGTGGACGGCGCCACGGTGGCCGGCGAACGCGGACAGCCGCAGCTCGGTGACCACCGGCCGGGCGCACGCCCGCCCGCCCTCGCCCCGGCCCCCGCCCCCGCGACCGCCGGAGGGCCGGACTTCGGAAGGACGGACTTCGGAAGACCGGACGTCGGAGGTACGGACTTCGGAGGTGCGGACTTCGGAAGAGGGGGCTCCGGAGGAGCGGGCTTCGGAGGAGCGGGCCTGGGAGGGGACGGCGTCGGAGGAGGGCGCGTGTGACGTGCGGGCGAGCGTGCTGCCGCCGGTGAGGTCCATGCCCGGACCGTACGCAGCCCACTCCGTGACGAACCGTTACGTCCAGATGACCTTCCTACGAACGGGGGACGCCGGCGGTCCGGCCGCCCACGACCTCCTCCCCGTCGCCGCCCTCCGCGCCCTCGACCTCCGTACCGGCGGGGGCAAGAAGGAAAACGTTCCGGTCGACGCGGTGCATCCCGCTGCCGAGGCCGAAGACGACCCCGCTGCTGAAGTCGAGGATGCGCTTGGCCACATCGGCGTCGGCACTCGTCAGATCGAGGAGGACCGGGATCTGGGCGATGAGGTACTCGGCGACCTCACGGGCGTCGGCGAACACCTGGACCCGCAGCACGATCATGCGGCGCTGCTCGGCGGACTCGTACTGCTCGGGGATCGTGCGATGGTCGACCCTGGACGGCCATTCGTCACGGCCGCGCAGGGGCAGGACCTGGGCGAGGCCCTCCCACTGTTCGTCGGTGACGTCGTAGCTCTCGTACCTACTCATGCGCACATCCTCCCGCTCCTCACCCGTTCGGCCCAACAACGACACGAGGTCATGGGCCTCAAGGGAAGCGGGCGGTACTCAGGCGAAGGTCTTCGCCAGTCTGCGCAGGCCTTCCCTGATCTCCTCGGCCGGGTGCGTGGTGAACGACAGCCGCACCGCGCCCGGGTCCGGCTCGCCCGAGAAGAAGGGCGCCCCCGGCACGTACGCCACCTCGTGGCCGACGGCGGTCCTGAGGAGTGCCGTCGCGTCGTGGCCGTCGGGGAGGTTGACCCAGATGAACATGCCGCCCTGCGGCCGGTTCCAGCGGCTGCCTTCGGGCAGGGCGGCCGGCAGGCCTTCGAGCATGGCGTCCCTGCGCTCCTGGTACGCGGCCCGCATCCCCGCGACGTGCGCGTCGAGGTCGCTGTCGCGCAGATAGCGCGCGGCCGCGGCCTGGTCGATGGAGGAGGTGTGCAGGTCGGCGGCCTGCTTCGTGATCACGCACGCGCGGCGCAGTCCGGCGGGGGCGCGCAGGAAGCCGAGCCGGAGCCCCGGGGCCATCACCTTGGAGAAGGAGCCGAGCAGGACGGTCCGGTCGGCGGCCGCGGGGTCGGCGGCGATGCAGGGGACGCGCTCGCCGTCGTAGCGGAGTTCGCCGTACGGGTCGTCCTCGACGATCCAGAATCCGTGCCGCGCGGCGGCTTCGGCGACGGCGGCGCGGCGCTCGGCGGGGAGCGTGCGGCCCGTGGGGTTCTGGAAGGTGGGGATGATGTAGAGGAGGGTGGCCTTCTCGCGTGCCGCGATCTCTTCGAGCGCGGCGGGGATGACGCCCTGGTCGTCGGTGGGTACGGGGACGACCCGGGCGCCGGCGAAAGAGAAGGTCTGGAGGGCCGCGAGGTAGCAGGGGTCCTCGACGAGGACGACACCACCCGGTTCGACGAGGGCCGCCGTGAGGAGGGTGAGGGCCTGCTGCGAGCCGGTGGTGATCAGCAGGTCGTCGGGGTCCGTGGGCAGGTCACGCTCCGTGAGCCGGCCCGCGACGGCGGCGCGCAGCTCCGGGTCGCCCTCGGTGGTCGAGTACTGGAGGGCCTGTCGCGGGATTTCGGCCAGTACGCGGTCGTACGCCGCTCGGATCCCCGCGATGTCGAACAGCTCGGGGGCGGGCAGTCCGCCGGCGAACGAGATCACCTCGGGGCGCGCGGTGAGCGCCAGGATGTCCCGTACCGGCGACGACGCGACACCGGCCAGCCGGGAGGCGGTGGCGGGGACCGGTACGGCCTGGCCGGGCGTACGGGAGGTGGTGGCGGCGTTCGCGGGGGTCGGGGCGGCGGAATGCATGGCGTCAGCATATAGATCACCCGCCGGCTGTCCAGACTTCGCGGAATCCCTCTGGGCAAAGCCGAGTTGGCGCTCTCCCGCATGTCGTCCGACGGCGGGATCGCGCCACCCCGGCCCCGTGTTCAGACGGCCGTGGCCTGCCCGGCGGGCTCGTCGCGGGCGTCGGCCCAGAGGGAGCGGACATGGCCGAGGTGGCGGCGCATGCAGTCCTCGGCGCCCTGGGCGTCACCGGCCAGCACCAGGTCGAGGAGTTCGAGGTGTTCCTCGGCGGAGGAGACGAGCTTGCCCGCCTCGTCCAGGCCGGTGAGGCCGTAGAGGCGGGAGCGCTTGCGGAGGTCTCCGACGGTCTCGACGAGGCGATCGTTTCCGGACAGAGCGAGCAGGGCGAGGTGGAAGCGGCGGTCGGCCTCCAGGTAGCCGATGAGGTCGTGCTCCCTGGCGCGGGAGACGATCTCCTCGGCGACCGGCCGGAGTTCCTCCAGCTCGGCCTTGGTGGCCTTGCGCGTGACGCGGCCGATGGTGGGGACCTCGATGAGGGTCCGCAGTTCGGTGAACTGGTCGAGGTCGCGCTCGCTGACCTCGGTGATGCGGAAGCCCTTGTTGCGTACGGGCTCGACCAGACCCTCGCGGGCGAGGTCGAGCATCGCCTCGCGGACCGGGGTCGCCGAGACACCGAGATCGGCGGCGAGCCCGGGGGCCGAGTAGACCTGGCCGGGGCGGAGTTCACCCGCTATCAGGGCGGCCCGGAGGGCGTGCCCGACCTGGTCGCGGAGCCGCTCCTGCGCCCTCACGAGGCCGTACTGTTTCAGGTCACCCATCGTGCGCCCTCCGAGATGTCACGGAGGAGCATCGTACAATGTCACGTTTCTCCGCCGGCCCGTGCGGGGCAGGCCCGCAGGGCGGGTCAGAGGAGGAACCCGGCGGGGAAGGGGTCGTCGGGGTCGAGGAAGTACTGCGCCGTGCCGGTGATCCAGGCGCGGCCGGTCACCGTGGGAACGACGGCGGGCACGCCGCCCACCTCGGTCTCGCCGACGAGCCGGCCGGTGAACTCCGTACCGATGAAGGACTCGTTGACGAAGTCGGTGTCGAGCGGGAGCTCGCCGCGCGCGTGGAGCTGGGCCATGCGGGCGCTGGTCCCGGTGCCGCAGGGGGAACGGTCGAACCAGCCCGGATGGATGGCCATCGCGTGCCGCGAGCGGGTCGCGTCCGAACCGGGTGCGGCCAGATAGACGTGCTTCACCCCGGCGATGGCCGGGTCCAGGGGGTGGACGGGCCGGTCGGGACCGGAGTTGATCGACTCCATGACGGCGAGTCCTGCGGCGAGGAGGTCGTCCTTGCGGTCGCGGTCGAACGGCAGCCCCAGGGAGTCGAGAGCGACGAAGGCGTAGAAGTTGCCGCCGTAGGCGAGGTCGTAGGTGACGGTGCCGTACCCGGGCACCTCCGTCTTGAGGTCGAGCCCGACGGAGAACGCCGGCACGTTGGTGAGCGTGACCGCCTTCGCGGCGCCGTCCTCGACCTGGACGTCGACGCTGACGAGTCCGGCCGGGGTGTCGAGGCGGACGGTGGTGACCGGCTCGACGACCGGCACCATCCCGGTCTCGACGAGCACGGTCGCGACCCCGATCGTGCCGTGACCGCACATCGGCAGCAGCCCGGACACCTCGATGTACAGCACGCCGTAGTCCGCGTCCGGCCGGGTGGGCGGCTGCAGGATGGCGCCGCTCATCGCGGCGTGACCGCGCGGCTCGAGCATGAGGAGCGTACGGAGGTGGTCCATGTGCTCGATGAAGTGCAGCCGGCGCTCGGCCATCGTGGCGCCGGGAATGACCCCGACACCACCGGTGATCACGCGCGTGGGCATGCCCTCGGTGTGCGAGTCGACGGCATGGAAGACATGGCGCGTGCGCATGAGGTCCCTTTCGGACGGAAGCTGAGGAGCTGAGGAACTGACGTACGGATGTACGGAGGTACGGAGGTACGGAGGTACGGAGGTACGGAGGTACGGAGGTACGGAGGTACGGAGGAGCTTGAGGAACTCGGGCAGGAGCTCAGAGGGTCAGGAGCTCACGCGTGCCCCTCGGCGAGGGCCTTCTCCGTGGCGGCGCGCACGACCGCGTCCTGCTCGGGCGTCAGCGCCATGCGGGGCGGGCGGGTGGCTCCGCCGTGGCGTCCGGCGAGGTCCATGGAGAGCTTGATCGCCTGGACGAACTCGACCTTGGAGTCCCAGCGCAGCAGCGGGTGGAGCGACTTGTAGAGCGGGAGCGCGACGGCGAGGTCGCCGGCGACGGCGGCCCGGTAGAGCGTGGCGCAGCTGCGGGGCAGGGCGTTCGGGTAGCCGGCGATCCAGCCGACCGCGCCGGCGAGCGCCAGCTCCAGGAGGACGTCGTCGGCGCCGATCAGGAGGTCCAGCTCCGGGGCGAGTTCGGCGATCTCGTACGCCCTGCGGACGTCGCCGCTGAACTCCTTGACCGCCACGATGCTTCCGTCGCGGTGCAGGCGCGCGAGCAGGTCGGGGGTGAGGTCGACCTTGGTGTCGAGGGGGTTGTTGTACGCGACGACGGGCAGGCCGGCGGCAGCGACCTCTGCGTAGTGGGCGCGTACGGCCCGCTCGTCGGCGCGGTAGGAGTTGGGCGGCAGGAGCAGGACCGACCCGGCCCCGGCCTCGGCGGCCTGCTCGGCCCAGCGGCGCGACTCGGCGCTCCCGTAGGCGGAGACGCCGGGCATGACCCGCGCCCCGTCGCCCGCGGCCTCGACGGCGGTACGGACGACCCGGCCGCGCTCCTCGTCGGTCAGGGTCGGGTACTCACCGAGGGAGCCGTTCGGGACGACCCCGTCACACCCGTTGGCGATCAGCCAGGCCACGTGCTCCGCGTACGCGTCGAGGTCGACGGAACGGTCGTCGCGCAGGGGGAGGGCGGTGGCGACCATGATGCCGTGCCAGGGGTGGGCACGGTGCGCCGGGGCATGCTCGTGGGTCATGGAGGAACTCCCTTGTATGGTGTGTGACATTTTACCGATCGTCGGTATCGCCACAAGAGGTGAGTTCCATGGCCTGGCCGGACGACTGCCGTGGCCGGGGACGTCTTCCGCGGCCGGAGACGACTTCCGCAGCCGGACGGGCGCGCCGCCCCTATGGGAAGGCGCGCCCGCTCACGGGACGAGGACCGGGCGCGGCACGTTCCTGGGGTGGCCGGGGCGCTTCCACTCCCTCGGGTAGCCGACCGACACCTCCTCGAAACGCACGCCGTCGTGCCAGGTGGTCCGGGGGATGTGGAGGTGGCCGTAGACCGCCACGGCGGTGTTGAACCGGCGGTGCCAGTCCGCCGTGCGCTCCGTCCCGCACCACTGGGCGAACTCCGGGTAGCGCAGGATCCTGGTCGGTTCGCGGAGCAGGGGCCAGTGGTTGACCAGGACGAGCGGGACGTCGGGGTCGCACTCCGCGAGGCGTCGCTCCGTGAGGGCCACCCGGGCCGCGCACCAGTCCTCGCGGCCCGCGTACGGGTCAGGGTGCAGGAAGAACTCGTCGGTGCACACCACCCCCGCCTCGTAGGCCTGCTCCAGCGACTCCGCCTTGTTCGCGGCGGTCGGCGTGCGGAAGCTGTAGTCGTACAGGAGGAAGAGGGGCGCGACGCGGACCGGGCCGCCGTCGCCCTCCCACAGGGCGTACGGGTCCTCGGGGGTCAGCACGCCGAGGCCGCGGCAGACGTCGACCAGGTACTCGTACCGCTCGACGCCCCGCAGCTGGACGGGGTCCTCGTTCGGCGTCCACAGCTCGTGGTTGCCCGGGCTCCAGATGACCCGGGCGAAGCGCTCGCTGAGCGTCCGCAGCGCCCAGGTGATCTGCTCGGACATCTCCCCCACGTCACCGGCCACGATCAGCCAGTCGCCGTCCGACGTCGGGCGGAGCTCTTCGACGATCCGCCGGTTCTCCTCGTGGGAGACGTGCAGGTCGCTGATGGCGAGGAGCTGCGGCCGACGATCAGAGGGATCGACGTCCACGGATAACGTCACGGATGGAGTCACGGATCGCGTCACGGATGACCTCTTTCTCTCGGACAGCGCCCTCTCCGGCGGTGTCCACTCGGGCGGCGTCCACTCAGGCGGCGTTCCCTCAGGCGGCGTCGGGGCGGCTCGCGATGATCACGGTGGCGTCCAGCTCGTCGTCGGTGGCCACCCGGGCGACGAGCCCGGCGGCGGAGACCGCGGCCACGGCCTCGTCGGCCTGCCGCTCGCTCGTCTCGAACAGCAGGACGCCGCCCGGGGCCAGCCACTCGCCGGCCTCGGCGACGACGCGCCGCAGGATCTCCAGACCGTCCACTCCCCCGTCGAGCGCCACGCGCGCCTCGTGGTCGCGGGCCTCGGAGGGCAGCAGCTCGATCTCCACGGTGGGCACGTACGGGACGTTGGACAGCAGGACGTCCACGCGGCCCTTCAGCCCGGCGGGCAGCGCCTCGAAGAGGTCGCCCTCGTAGACCTCGCCGCCGGCCGGAGTCACATTTCGCCGGGCGCAGGCGACGGCGGCCGGGTCGACGTCCGCTGCGTGCAGCTCGACCTCGCCCAGGGCAGCGGCGAGCGCGACACCCAGCGCACCGGAGCCGCAGCACAGGTCGACGACGACCGCGCGCTCCGGAGCGAGCTCCGCCGCCTGCTGGACGAGCGCCTCCGTACGCCGCCGGGGTACAAAGACCTCGGCGTCGACCTCGATCCGCAGGCCGCGGAACTCCGCGTAGCCGACGACGTGCTCCAGCGGCAGCCCGACGACACGCCGCTCGACCATCGCCTCCAGCTCCGCGGCGTCACCGGCCGCAGCCATGATCATCTCCGCCTCGTCCTCGGCGAAGACGCACCCCGCGGTCCGGAGCCGGGTGACGATGGCGGATGCGGAGTGGTCGAGCGAAGGAACGGACATGGAGGCCTTTCGAGCAACTGCAACGGCAACTGGAACGGCAACGGCAACAGCTGCAAGCACAGCAACGGAGATCAACGACGGACGTCCACATTATCCGACGAACCCATCTCGCCCTTTGCTCGCACCAGTTGCGGTCAGGGCTCGATGAGGCCGACGCGGATGGCGTAGCGGGTGAGTTCGAGGCGGTCGCGCAGGCCTAGCTTCTGAAGCAGGTTGGCCCGGTGACGCTCCACCGTCTTGGGGCTGATGACGAGGAAGTCGCCGATCTCCTTGGAGCTGTGGCCCTCCGCGACGAGCTTGAGGATCTCCTCCTCGCGCTCGGTGATGGGCCGGTCCGGGATCCGGCCGCCGGAACGGACGCTGTCGAGGTAGGTACGGACGAGGGTGGTCTCCGCACCGGGGTAGATGAAGGGTTCGTCGCGCAGCGCGGCGCGGCAGGCCTCGACGAGGTCGCGGTCGGCGACGGATTTGAGTACGTAGCCGGAGGCTCCGGCGCGCAAGGCCTCGAAGAAGTACTGCTCGTAGTCGTACATGGTCAGCATCAGGATCCGCAGCCCCGGCCGGATGCGGGCGAGTTCGCGGGCTGCCTGGAGGCCGGTCCGGCGGGGCATGGCGATGTCGAGGACGGCGAGGTCGATGTCGAGGCTGCGGGCCTGGGCGACGGCCTCCGCTCCGTCGGCGGCCTCGGCGACCACGGTGAGGTCCGGTTCGGAGTCGAGGATGAGCCGTACACCGCGGCGTACGAGGGTGTGGTCGTCGGCGAGCAGGATGCGGGCGGGTCCTGCGGCGGGCTGGGTCATCGTGCGGCCTTCGTCGTGTCGGCGATGTCGAGTCGGACCTCGGTACCGCCGTGCGGGCGAGCGCCGACGAGGAGTTCGGCGCCGATCAGCAGGGCGCGCTCGCGCATCCCGCGGATGCCGGCGCCCTCGGGCGCCTCACCGAGGCCGTGTCCGTCGTCGCGGACGAGCAGTCCGGTGCCGCCGCCGGGCAGGGGCCGCAGGTGCACCTCGACGCGGGTGGCGCCGGAGTGGCGGGCGGCGTTCGTCAGGCCTTCCTGGGCGACGCGGTAGAGGACCAGTTCGGTGGCCGCGTCGAGGTGGGGCAGGCCCGGGGTGATGTGCGCGGTGACGCCCAGGCGCGGGGTGGTGAACTCGGCGGCCAGGGAGCGCAGGGCGCTGTGCAGGCCGAGTTCCTCCAGGACGCCCGGGCGCAGCCGGCGGGCGATGCGGCGGATCTCGTCGAGGCTGGCGCGGGTGGTCTCCTGGGCCTGGTGCAGGTCGGTGCGGAGCGGTTCGGGGGCGCGGTCGGCGGCGTACTTGAGCTGGAGGAGGACGGCGGTGAGGGTCTGGCCGATCTCGTCGTGGAGCTCCTGGGCGATGCGCCGGCGTTCGGCCTCCAGGGCGGTGAGCACCCGGCCGCTGCTGGTGGCCCGCTCGGCTTCGAGGCGGTCGAGCATGGCGTTGAAGGTCTGGGTGAGTGCGGCGACCTCGCCGTCTCCGGTGACGGCCGGGCGGGCCCCGGGCTTGAGGAGGTCGGCGGTGGCCATGGCCCGGTTCAGCCGGGCGAGCGGGGCCAGTCCGACCCTGAGGAGCACCGCGTTGACGACCAGCATCGCGACCAGCCCGCCGAGCAGGACGAGGGCCTCGCCGAACAGGACCGGGGTGGAGACCGTGACCGGCCCGAGGAGCAGGGCCACCGCGATGGCCAGAACGCCGGTGTTCAGGAGGAAGATCCGCCAGTACAGCGACACGGCCGCATACACCTTTCCAGCCGGTCTCTCCCAGCATCCGTCATGACCTCATGGCCTTCACGGCCCTCACGGCCTCGATGACTCTGAATGACTCTGAATGACTCTGAATGACTCTGAATGACCTTACGGCCGTCCCGTCTCCATCCTCACGCCGGCGGAACGCGGCCGTCCATCCGTGCCGACACCCATATTTCGGACACACGGAAAGTGGCACGATGAGCCCGCCGAGCGGCGCCTCCTGCCCTGCCTGAGCTCGATGGTTCGCCGCGACGGCACCTCGTAGAGACGAACCCGAACGAATCCAAGGGGGGACGGCTGTGCCGGCTTCACGGATGAGCACCACACCACTGCCTGGCATCGGGGTGCAGTACGACCTCACCACCCGCGAGCACCGCCACCTGTCCGTGGTCGCGCACCGCGACGGAACACGGACGGTGAACGTCTACCGGGCCGACGACCCGGACGCCTGCGCCCAGTCGCTGCACCTGACCGGCGCGGAGACGACTTCGCTGATCGACGCGCTGATGCCCGCGCACCACAGCCCGAGCCTGCTGCACACCACCGATCTCGGCCTGGTTGCCGAGCGCATCGAGCTGTCCCCGCACTCGTACTGGAACGGCCGGGTGCTGGGTGAGACCCGGATGCGTACGGAGACCGGCGTCTCGATCGTGGCGGTACTGCGCCGGGCCGAGGCCCGGCCCTCCCCCGCGCCCGGTTTCCGCCTCGCGGGCGGGGACACCCTCATCGTCATCGGCACCCGCGAGGGTGTCGACGCCGCCGCGGCGATACTCGGACGGGAGTGATCGCCTGTGCACTCCGCTGTCTTCCTGATCGAGTTCGGCGCGATCATTCTCGGCCTGGGCCTGCTGGGCAGGCTCGCCGGCCGCTTCAAGTTCTCCCCCATCCCCCTCTACCTGCTCGCCGGGCTCGCGTTCGGTACGGGTGGACTGCTGCCGATGGGCGCGAGCGAGGAATTCGTGGCGATCGGCGCCGAGATCGGCGTCATCCTCCTGCTGCTGATGCTGGGCCTGGAGTACACCGCCACCGATCTGGTCTCCAACCTCAAGACGCAATACCCGGCCGGTCTCGTCGACTTCGGCCTGAACGCCGTGCCCGGGGCGGTCGCCGCCCTGCTCATGGGCTGGGGCCCGGTCGCCGCCGTCGTCCTGGCCGGAGTCACCTGGATCTCCTCCTCCGGCGTGATCGCCAAGGTGATGGGCGACCTGGGGCGGGTCGGTAACCGCGAGACCCCGGTCATCCTCAGCATCCTGGTCCTCGAAGACCTCGCGATGGCCGTCTACCTGCCGATCGTCACCGCCCTCCTCGCCGGCGTCGGCCTCGCCGCCGGCAGCGCGACCCTGGCCATCGCCCTCGGCGTCGCCGGAGCGGTCCTCTTCGTCGCCGTGCGCTACGGGCGCCACATCTCCCGCTTCGTCTCCAGCGACGACCCCGAGAAGCTCCTCCTCGTGGTCCTCGGGCTGACGCTGCTCGTCGCGGGCATCGCCCAGCAGCTCCAGGTCTCCGCGGCCGTCGGCGCGTTCCTCGTCGGCATCGCCCTGTCCGGTGAGGTGGCGGAGGGCACGCACACCCTGCTGAGCCCGCTGCGCGACCTGTTCGCCGCCGTGTTCTTCGTCTTCTTCGGCCTGCACACCGACCCCGCCAGCATCCCGCCGGTCCTGCTGCCTGCCCTGGCTCTCGCCCTGGTCACGGCGGGTACGAAGATCGCCACCGGCTACTGGGCGGCGAAGCGCGCAGGCGTCGGGGTCAAGGGTCGCTGGCGCGCCGGCGGCACGCTCGTGGCCCGCGGCGAGTTCTCCATCGTGATCGCCGGCCTCGCCGTCAGCGCCGGCATCGAACCCGCCTTGGGTCCGCTCGCCACCGCGTACGTCCTGATCCTCGTGGTGATCGGACCGCTCACCGCCCGCTACACCGAACCCGCGGCCACCTGGATCACCGGCCGCCGCACCCCGTCGGGCCCGCTCCTGACCGAGGTGCCTTCCCCGGCGGCGTCCCGGGAAGACCTCAAGGACCAGGACCAGGACCAGGCCCAAGATCCGGACCCGGACCCTGCCCAGGACCCGGTGGGCCGCGCGTAGGACGAGGACGACGAGGACACGGGAAGACAAGGAAAGGAGCGGGGGGCCACCCACGTCACAGGGGTTTGCCACGTCCATGCCCCGGGCTGCCGTGTCGCCGGCGGCTTGCGTCGAGGAGATGCACCACGAACGCGGCCATGATCAGACC
This sequence comes from Streptomyces venezuelae, assembly GCF_008642375.1. Taxonomy (NCBI): domain Bacteria; kingdom Bacillati; phylum Actinomycetota; class Actinomycetes; order Kitasatosporales; family Streptomycetaceae; genus Streptomyces; species Streptomyces venezuelae. Next base: position 2,127,202 of record NZ_CP029194.1, read on the forward strand.
GGCCGCCGGCGCCGGCGCACTGGGGGGCGGTCGGTCTTCAGGCGCGAGGCCTTCGGGCGCATCGAGTCGCGCCCTCACCGATATCGGGTCAAGCTCATCCATGTGTGCCCTTTCGGGCGGAATCGCTCGGTAGCGGTCCGTCGGGAGGGGCATCGGACCGAGGAGGCGGCAGTGGGCGAGCTCATCGTCATCGGATACGACGACCCCGACGTGGCCGGCAGAGCGTTCGACACGGTACGGGAACTCCAACGGGACTACGTCGTGCACCTCAACGGCCTCGCGGTCGTCGAGATCGACGAGGACGGACAGACCCACGTCGACTCGGACAGCCGTGTCATGGGCGCCACCACGGCCACCGGAGCCGTATGGGGCGCGATCTTCGGCCTGCTGTTCCTCGTCCCCGGGCTCGGCCTCCTGACCGGAGCCGCGATCGGTGGTCTCGTGGGCAGGCTGAGCAGATCCGGCATCGACGACCGATTCCGTCAACAGGTGGGGGATCTGCTGAAACCCGGATCCGCCGCCGTCGTGATCATGGCTTCCAAGGTCACCGACGACAAGTTCACGGCGGCGATGCAGCAGCACGGCGGCACCGTCCTCAAGACCTCGCTCAGCGACGAGGACGAGAAGGAACTCTCCGAACAGCTCGCCGGCCCGCAATAGCGGGGCCCCGCCGCACCGGGCCCCCACCAGCTCCACGGGCGCCTCCTCCATCCCTCCCCTCCCCCCGACCACCAGGAAGGCATCCGATGGATCCCCAGCTCACCTCGGACCAGCTCGCCGAGCTGCGTCGGCCCCGGCCCTATCCCGCACTCTCGCTGCTGATGCCGACCCACCGGCGCGAGCCGGGGAACGCGCAGGACCCTGTGCGTCTGCGCAACCTGGTGGCCCAGGCGGAGAAGGCGCTGGAGAGCGACCCCGACGTGCCGCGCGAGCGGCGCACGGAGATGGTCGACCGGCTGAGGCGAGCCGTCGCCGAGCTGGATCCGACCCACGCGCAGGACGGTCTGGTGATCTTCGTGGCCCAGGGCGAGCACCACGTATGGTCGGTCGCCCGGACCGTGCCCGAGCGTGTGGTGCTCTCCGACACCTTCCTCACCCGCAACCTCGTGGCCGCGCAGGCAGCCGAGCAGCCGTACTGGGCGCTTGCCGTGGCCGCCGACCGGGTCTCCCTGTGGGACGGCAGCCCCGAGCAGGTCACCGAGTACTCAGGGGACGGTTTCCCGCTCGCGCGGAGCCTGGAGGACCCGGACGCCGAGCGCAAGCAGCGTATCGGTGACCTGCCCAGCACGTTCCAGGACGAGGCCACCCGCCACTTCCTGCGCGAGGGGCACGACGGGCTGCGTGCCGTCCTCGCCGGCGCACCCCGCCCGCTGTACGTGATCGGGTCGGCCGCCGCACTCGCGCTCCTGGAGGAGCTCGGCCCGCTGGGCCCGGGCGCGGTCACCGTCCAGCACGGAGGGCTCGCCGACGGGCCGGCCGGTGCCGTCGCCAAGGCCGTGGAGCCCGTGCGCGCCGCCCGCGAGGCGGCCTCGACGGCCACGATCGCCGCCGAGCTGGAAGCGGCACGCGGCCGACGGGAGTTCGCGGGCGGACTCGACGAGGTGTGGCAGGCCGTGCAGGAGGGGCGGGTGCGGCTGCTGGCCGTCGAGGAGCACTACCGGACCGTCGTACGGGAAGAGGGAGGCCACCTGGAGCCCGCGGACGCCGGCCAGCCCGGGGCGCGGGACGACATGGTCGACGAGATCGTCGAGCAGGCCTTGGAGAGGGGGGCCGAGATCCGCTTCGTACCCGACGAAGCGCTGGCCGGCCAAGGGCACATCGCCGGAGTGCTGCGGTACTGACCGCCTCTCAAGGGTCCGGTCCCGGGACGCCACGACCGAACCCTGCACGACCACCGACACCACCCGTGACACCACCCGTGATCCCCCTACCGAGAAGACACGACCGTGAATCACTCACCCGAGCGGCTCAGCCGCCCGGTCCGTTCTCGCGCCGCGACCGCGGCCGCCGCCGTCGTCCTCGTCGCCCTCGGCACGACAGCCGTCGTCGCCTGCGACTCCGGCGGCGACGACACGAGCGGACCGACCTTCAGCGAACGCCCGACGCCACCCGTCACCGAGTCCTTCAGCGGAGCACCGCCCTCCGCACTCGCCTCCTCGGCCTCCGAAGCCGTCGAGTCCGCCCGCGCGTCCGCCTCGTCGGCCGCCGCGTCCGCGTCCGCCAGGGAGGCGTCGCGCAAGGCCTCGATCGGGACCGAGATCGAACGCTCACGCCAGGCGGCCGAGGACGCGTTGAAGGACGTGCAGGGCCGGGGGAACGCCCTGGACGAAGTGGCGCTGACCGGCAAGCCCCGCGCTGATACCGGCGGCGTCACGACCGCCGTCGTCAGCATCACCAACAAGACGCAGGACACCGCCTCGTACGCCGTCCAGGTCGACTTCATCGACTCGGCGGGCAAGGTCGTCGAAACCCAGTTCGTCGGCGAGGAGGATCTCGCTCCCGGCGAGCGCCGACAGCCCTTGGTCATCAGCCGGCAGCCGCCCGAGCCCGTCCTCACAGCGAGGCTCACCAAGGCCCAGCGGTACTGACCGCCCTCTCACAAGGAGATTGCGCATGTCCGAACTCATCGTCCTCGGCTACGAGGACCGTGCCGTCGCCGACAAGGCGTTCGCCGAGGTGCAGCGGCTGACCAAGGATCACGTGGTCGAACTGTCCGGACTCGCCGTCGTATCGGTCGACGAGGACGGCAAGACCCATGTGGACACACCGGCCAGGACCGAGGAGATCGCCATGTCGGCCACCGCCGGCGCTCTGTGGGGCATGGTCTTCGGCATCCTCATCCTCACCCCGGGGATCGGCGTCGTGGGTGCGGCCGCCGGAGGGCTGATCGGCAAGCTCCAGCAGATGGGGGTCGACAACAAGTTCCGCAAGAAGGTCCAGGAGCTGCTCCGGCCCGGCTCGGCCGCCGTCGTGATCATGGCCACGAAGGTCACGGAGGACCGGTTCGCCGCCGCGATGGGAGCCTTCGGCGGAGAGGTGCTCAAGACCTCGCTCTCCGAGGAGCGCGAGCGGGAGCTCGCGGAGCAGCTGGCCGGCTCCGAGACGGCTGCCTGACACGCTGCCTGACGCACTGCCCGACGCGTTCTGTTCGCGCACGAAGTGGCCGGGTCCCACCGGGACCCGGCCACTTCGTGCCACTTCGTGCCGCCGCCTGCGCGTCAGAACGTGACCGGCTCGCGGACCAGGGGGCAGGTCATGCAGTGGCCGCCGCCGCGGCCGCGCCCCAGCTCGGCACCGACGATCGTGATGACCTCGACACCCGCCTTGCGCAACAGCGTGTTCGTCTGGGTGTTGCGGTCGTACGTGAAGACGACGCCCGGCTCCAGGGCGACGGCGTTGTTGCCGCTGTCCCACTGCTGCCGCTCCGAGGCGTAGACGTCACCGCCCGTCCCGATCACCCGTAGCTGGGGCAGGCCGAGGGACTTGGCCACCACGTCCACGAACGCGGCACCGCCCTCGTCGGTGATCTCGACGCCCGGCGCCTTGTCGGACGGCCGCAGGGAGAAGGTGTGCACGGCGTCCATGATCTTCGGGTAGAGGGTGACGACGTCGCGGTCCGCGAAGGTGAAGACGGTGTCGAGGTGCATGGCGGAGCGAAGCTTCGGCATGCCGGCGACGACGACGTGCTCGGCCGCACCGTTGTCGAAGAGTGCACGGGCGACCTGGGTGATGGCCTGACGGGAGGTGCGCTCGCTCATGCCCATGAGGACGACGCCGTTGCCGACCGGCATGATGTCGCCGCCCTCGAACGTGGCCTGACCCCAGTCCTGTTCGGGGTCGCCCCACCACACGGTGGCTGCCTTGTAGTCCGGGTGGAAGGTGTAGATCGCCTTCATCAGGAGGGTCTCGCCGTGCCGGGCGGGCCAGTACAGCGGGTTGAGGGTGACTCCCCCGTACAGCCAGCAGGTCGTGTCACGGGTGTAGAGGGTGTTGGGCAGCGGGGGCATCAGGTACTCCCGCGCGCCGACGCCCTCCCTGGCGAGCGCCACGTATCCGGAGCGGAAGTCGTCCGGCAGATCGGCGGTGGACAGGCCGCCGATGAGGAACTCGGCGAGGTCGCGCGGGGCGAGGGACTCGAGGTAGGCGCGGGTGTCGTCCACCAGGCCGAGCCCGACCTCGTTGGGGACGATCTTCCGGTCGAGGAGCCATTTCCTTGCCTCGGGGAGGGCCATGGTCTCGGCGAGGAGGTTGTGCAGTTCGACGACCTCGACGCCCCGCTGGGTGAGCTTGTTGACGAAGTCGGCATGGTCGCGCTGGGCGTTCTCCACCCACATGACGTCGTCGAAGAGCAGGTCGTCGGAGTTGCCCGGGGTGAGCCGGCGATGGGCGAGTCCCGGGGAGCAGACGAGCACCTTGCGCAGGCGTCCGACCTCGGAGTGAACGCCGAGGGCGGGGGTCGCGGCACCAGCACCGGTACGGGTACCGGTACCGGTCTCGGGGAGGGTCATGAGCAGCCTTTCCGGTGAAGCGGCGGGTACGAGAGGCTCGATGTGCGGGACGGGCGGGGGCCCGGCAGGTCACAGTTCGATCCAGCCGACGGCCAGGGCGACGATGCCGACGACGGCCCCCACGACGGAGACGGCGCAGATGAGGGCCTCCTTCGGGGAGAACAGGCGCCGGTTCTGTTCCCGGCGGGCCTTGACGAACAGGAAGGTGGCCGGGGCGTAGATGATGAAGGAGACGAGGACGAACTTGAGCCCGGCCGCGAAGAGGAGGAACGCCGTGTAGACGGTCGCGAGGACGGCGACGACGAGTTCCCACCGGGTGCTCCGCCCCACGACTCTCTCCTGCTGGGGCCGCAGGGCGATCTTCACGGCGAAGGCCGCGGCCAGCAGGAACGGGATCAGGCTCAGGGCGCTGGTCAGGTCGAGGGCGAAGCCGAACGCGTCGTCGGAGAAGGCCGTGACGACCAGGACGACCTGGCTGAGGGCCGTCGTCATGAGCAGGGCCGGGACGGGTACGTCGTCCCCGCTCGACCGCCCGAGGAAGCGGGGCATGTCCTCGTCCTTGGCTGCGACGAACAGGACCTCCGCCGCCATGAGGGACCAGGCAAGGTAGGCGCCCAGGACGGAGATGATGAGGCCGACGCTCACGAAGGCCTTGCCCCAGGTGCCGACCGCCGCCTCCAGGACGCCGGCCATGGAGGGCTGGCGGAGCTCGGCGATCTCGCTCATGGGCAGGATGCCGTACGACACGATGGTGACGGAGGCGAAGATCGCGAAGACGCTGAGGAATCCGAGCAGGGTCGCCCGCCCGACGTCCTCCCGACGCTTGGCGTGGCGGGAGTAGACGCTGGCTCCCTCCACGCCGAGGAAGACGAACACGGTGGCCAGCATGGTGCCGCGGACCTGGTTGAAGAGTGAGCCGGCGTAGTCCTCGCCGCCGAAGTTGTCGGCGAACACGGACGGCTCGAAGTAGAAGAGGGCCAGGATGACGAAGACGATGATGGGGACGAGTTTGGCGACGGTCACGATCCTGTTGATCGCCGTCGCCTCCTTCACGCCTCGGCGGATGAGGAGGAAGAAGCCCCACAGTCCGACGGACGACAGGATGATGGCGAGGGCGGTGTCCCCGTCACCGAGGGCGGGCGCGATGGCGCCGACCGTCGACATGATGAGCACCCAGTACGTCACGTTGCCGACGCACGCGCTCGCCCAGTACCCGAAGGCGGAGAAGAAGCCCAAATACTCCCCGAAGCCGGCCTTGGCGTACGCGTAGACGCCCGCGTCCAGGTCCGGCCGGCGCACGGCGAGGGCCTGGAAGACGAAGGCGAGCATCAGCATGCCGAGACCCGCCACCGTCCAGGCGATCAGCGCGCCCGCGACACCGGTCTCCTGCGCGAAACGCCGTGGCAGTGAGAACACTCCGGCACCCACCATGGAGCCGACGACCATCGCGGTGAGCGTCAGCAGGGTGAGTTTCGCGGTCGGTGCCGACGGCGCCGCTCCGGTGTCGTCGTGAGTGTCGGCTCGGGCCATGTCGTTCCTCGTCGAAGCGCTCGAACGCTGCGGCACCGGCATCGGCCCGCCTCATGATCTCCGAACTTATGCGTATCCGAACCGTTTGTCCTGCGGGAGTCGGCCGTACCGCCCGCACGCCGGTCAATGGGAGCGTTCGGTGGGTGGCCTAGAGTGCGACGGTGCCGTCATACAGCATTGGGCAGGCAGCGCAGCTGCTCGGAGTGAGTTCGGAGACCGTCCGCCGGTGGGCGGACGGCGGCAAGTTGGCCATGGAGCGGGACGGCTCCGGCAAGCGGGTGATCGACGGCGCGGCCCTGGCCGGCTTCGCGCGGGAGCGGGGCGCCGGATTCCATGCCGTCCCGGAGGACGACGTGCCCACGTCCGTCCGGAACTCCTTCGTGGGGATCGTCACGGGGGTACGGGTCGACGACGTGGCCGCCCAGGTGGAGGTCCAGGCGGGCCCGCACCGGCTGGTCTCGCTGGTGACGCGTGAGGCCGTGGAGGAGCTGGGGCTCGATGTCGGGGTCACGGTGACCGCCCGGGTGAAGTCGACGAGCGTGCACATCGACCTGCCCTGACCGCTTCGGGCGCGTGGGTCGTCAGTGGCAGAGCAGTGCCGTCAGTGGCAGAGCAGTGCCCGTCAGTGGCAGAGCAGCGCCGCTCGCAGGTCCGCCTTGTGCTCGAGCCGCGACAGGTCCCGGCCGGTGAGGGTCTCGATGCGTTCGACGCGGTAGTGGACCGTGTTGACGTGGACGTGGAGGGCCTCGGCGGTCCTCGCCCACGAGCAGTCGTGCGCCAGGAAGACCTCCAAGGTCTCCATGAGCATCGTGCCCGGCCCTCGGCCGGCGCCGAGGAGCGGTCCGAGGACCGTATCGCGGTACACGTTCCGTACGTCGACGGGGATGCAGGCCATCAGCTTGCCCAGCCCGTCGAGGTCGTCGACTCCGGCCACGCGAGGGCACGCACGACACCGGGTTTGTGGACGGTGGTGGTGCCGTTGCCGAACTCGGCGGTGCCGACGGCGACCAGCGGCGGCGACGGGCACCACGCCGTCCTGTCGTGGGCGGAGATCGACGGGGACTTCGGCAACGCCCCCGTGCCGCTCGCGACCCGCATGGACGACGCGGACCTCGACACGGCCGGCGCCCAGCTCGTCGTCCCCTCCGACCGCTGCGGCGCCCGCTGTGTCAGCGCGGTGACCGGGATCTGGATCGGCGCGCACCGACTCCCCGGAACCCCACAGTCCAAGGACCGAGACCGCCGGACAGTCCCCCTCATCCCTTCCTCCAACCCCCTCGCATTCACCATGGAGACTCGCACTACGTTGTTGCAGATGAGCACGAAAGCGCCCTACCGTGTCGCATATGCAGTCCCACACCCTCGACCGGGCCGGGAGACCGACCGGGTCGCGACCCATCGCGACGAGAGCGGCCGGCGTGTGATCGGGCGGGGACTGGAAGTCGGCATGCGGGCCACCGCCCGCGTGAAGTCGACCGGCGTGCACATCGAGCGCACCTGACCCCTCACGGAGTACCGAGAGACCTCGGCCGTCGGCGCGGCCGGCCTCGCACCGCACCTTCCGTTCCTCCTCAAGGAGTTCAGACCCTCGTGTTCCTCACCGCCACCAGACGCCGTACGGCCGCGTCCGTCCTCACCGCCGCCCTCCTCGTCCCGCTCGCGGCCTGCTCGTCGGAGGACGACACCAAGAAGGACACCAACGGCTCCCCCGCCTCCGGCTCCGCGAGCGCGGTACCCAAGGCGAATCTGACGGTCCTCGCCGCCGCCTCGCTCACCAACGTCTTCAAGACGGCGGGGGCCGCGTACGAGAAGGCCCACCCCGGCACGGAGATCACCTTCTCCTTCGCGGGCTCGCAGGAGCTGGTCGCCCAGGTCTCGCAGGGTTCGCCCGCCGACGTCCTGGTCACGGCCGACACCAAGAGCATGGACAAGGTCAAGGCCGACACCGGCACGCCGACGGTCATCGCGAAGAACCGCCTGGTCATCGCCACCGGCGAGGGCAACCCGTTCAAGATCGATGCCCTGGAGGACCTCGCGGACACCAAGCTCAAGGTGGTCCTCGCCGCCCCCGAGGTACCGGCCGGCAAGTACAGCAAGAAGATCCTCGACGCCCAGGAGATCACGGTGAAGCCGGTCTCCCAGGAGCCCAGCGTCCGCGCCGTGCTCAGCAAGGTCGAACTGGGCGAGGCCGACGCCGGCCTCGTCTACAAGACCGACGCCGACAGCGCCAAGGACAAGGTCGACGCCGTCGAGATCCCCGACACCCAGAACGCCATCGCCCAGTACCCCGCGGCCACCCTGAAGGACTCGAAGAACACGGAGGCCGCCACCGCCTTCGTCACCTGGCTGTCCTCCCCCGAGGGCCAGAAGATCCTCCAGGACGCCGGCTTCCAGAAGCCGTGACCGCCCGGAGCCAATGATCGCGAGGGACTGCCCGGATCGGGGGAACGGGCAGCCCCCCGACTTCCCGCCCGGCGACATGATTCCGGACCACCCCTGAAAGGCCCTCATGCCACCTGCTCCCCAGTCGGCCGGCCGGCACGAGCGGAACAAGCAGGTCGAGCTCGACCGCATCTCCGCCGCGACCCGTGAGCCGTTTGCCGATCGCGGCGTCGACGAGGTCACCAACCAGCAGATCGCCGACGAGGCCGACATCGGCACTGCCACGTTGTTCCTGGCCGCCAAGACCAAGGGCGAGCGCGAGATGGTCTTCGGTGACCCCACTGAGCCCCGTCACCAGCAGGCCCTGGCGGTCACCGCGCGCACCGAGGAGGCCATCGCCCACATGGGCCGTGCCGGGCGGCTCAACGAGAGCGATGTCGCGACGCTGGCGCGCGTCGCGTCCGCCGTACTCTTCCTCGCGCGGGCCGCGAGCGTGAACGCGACCGCGAGCGTCGACGAGGTCCCGCGTGACATCCGGGACCAGCCGGTGGTCGTACTGCCGCGCCGGCGCCGGTGACGCTCCGACTGGCAGCGCCACCGCCGGCCGGGGGGTGATCACAGCCCCTCGCGGTGCCCGAAGTGTTCGACTGCGGGTGCGACCGGCGCGCACACGCCGCACGGTGCCAGGGGCTTTGACCCCGGTCAGCCGGCTTCCGTCAGGGCCGCGTGCGCGGCGGCGAGGATCTCCTCGGAGAGTGGGGAACCCGCGGTGGCCCGGGACAGCACCAGCGCACCGAACAAGGTGCACAGCCGGGCGATGCCGTCCTCGCCCTTCCCGGCGGCCCCGACCGGGGCGAGGAACGCGGCAAAGTCGGCCACCCCCTCGGTGTAGGTGCGACGGGCCTCGCAGTCCTCATCTCCGCGTGCGACGTCGACGGCGAGGGCCGCGACCGGGCAGCCGCCCGCCGGGTCGTCACGGTGCTCGACGGAGAGGTAGGCGTCGATCAGGGCCCGCTGAGCGGTATCCCGCCGCCCGTCGTACTGCTCGAGCCCGGCCGTATGGCGCCGGGCGAGCTCGGCGAAGGCGTGGGCGGTCGCCTCGTCGACGAGCGCCTCCTTGGAGGCGAACTGCTTGTAGAAGCCGCCGTGGGTCAGGCCGGCCGCCTTCATGAGGTCGGCGACGCTCACCTGGGTGCCCTGCTCCCGGAACAGCCGGGAGGCGGTGTCCACCACCCGCCTGCGGTTCTCCTGCGCCTGCGCCTGCGATACGCGGCCCATGGCCACCTCCCATTTGGATGTCGACTGGCATCTATCGTATCCCCATGTTTAGATTGGGTTCGTAATCTAAACATGGGGCGTGCGACTCGACGGCGCCCGCCGAAGACCAGGAGCAGGCATGGAACTGAAGAACGCGGTCGCGGTCGTCACCGGCGCCAACCGGGGCCTCGGGCGGCACCTGGCCGCCCAGCTCGTGGAGCGCGGCGCGAAGGTGTACGCGGCGGCCCGCCGCCCCGAGACGGTCGATGTGCCGGGCACCGTCCCGCTGCGCCTCGACGTGACGGACGAGGCGTCGATACGGGAGGCCGCCCGCATCGCGTCGGACGCGACCCTGCTGATCAACAACGCGGGCATCTCCACCGGCGCGACGCTGATCGAAGGCGACACCGATGAGGTGCGCCGGGAGATGGAGACCAACTTCTACGGCCCGCTCGCCGCGACCCGCGCCTTCGCCCCCGTCATCGAGGGCAACGGCGGCGGCGCCGTACTCAACGTCCTGTCCGCCCTGTCCTGGTTCCACCCTGCCGCCCTCGGCTCCTACGCCGCATCCAAGGCCGCCGCCTGGGCACTGAGTGACGCGACCCGCGACGAGCTGGCGCCCCGGGGCATCGCCGTCTCGGCGCTGCACGTCGGCTACATGGACACCGACATGGCCGCCGGCGTGCCCGCCGACCAGAAGGTCGCCGCCGCCGACGTCGCGGCCCAGGCCCTGTACGGCATCGAGACCGGCCTGCCCGAGATCCTCGCCGACGAGACCAGCCGGTACGTCAAGCAGAGCCTGTCCGCGGCGCCCCAGCCGAACGCAGGCTGACGCTCACCCCGCCACCGCGGCGCGCCCCCTTCCCACCCCTCGCGCAAGGACCTTTCATGCGTTGTACGACCTTCGGGCGCCTGACCGGACTGCGCGTGTCCGAGTACGCGCTCGGCACCGCGGACTTCGGCACCGGCTGGGGCGCGGGCGCCGAGCCGGACGAGGCACGCCGGATCTTCGACCGGTTCGCCGAGGCCGGCGGCACAACTCCTGCGCGGGCTCGACGACCTGGTGGGGGAGACCGGCGTGACACCCGCCCAGGCGGCGGTGGCCCGGGTGCGCGAGCGCGCCGCAGTACACCCGACTGCCCGAGGTCAGCGCGGTGCCGCTCGGCGCGCCCCACGAAGGGATCGGCGCCTCCCTGGACGGCCTCCAGGGAGGCTCGGCCGACCGCGTCACCGCCCCTGACGTGCCGGTGGCCTGACGGGTGAACGCCACTGAGGACGCGGTGCGCCCAGCCGCAGCCAGGAAGACAACACGAACTATCTCGTACCGGGAGAAGCCCGGGGCGAGCACAGATCCCGGCCCCTTCCAGGGACGGGACACGGAACGGAGACGACGATGAGGGCCTTCATGGTCGAGAAGTACGGCGGCCAGGCGGGGATGCGCGCCGCCGAAATGCCCGACCCGCAGGTGGGCGCCGACGACGTCCTGGTCAAGATCCACGCGGCGAGCGTCAACCCGCTGGACCTCAGGATCCGCAACGGGGACTTCAAGGCGGTCCTGCCCTACCGTCTCCCCCTCGTCCTGGGCAACGACCTCGCCGGAGAGGTCCTGCAGGTCGGGTCCTCCGTCACCCGCTTCGCGGTGGGTGACGAGGTCTACGCCCGGCCCGACAAGGACCGCATCGGCACCTTCGCCGAACTCCTCGCAGTCCACCAGGACGACCTGGCGCCCAAACCCGTCACCCTCACCATGACCGAGGCCGCTTCCCTGCCCCTGGTCGCCCTGACCGCATGGCAGGCACTGGTCGAGCGCGCCCGCGTACAGCCGGGCCAGAAGGTCCTCGTCCACGCGGGCGCCGGGGGTCTCGGCTCCTTCGCCGTCCAGCTGGCCAAGGCGCTGGGCGCTCATGTGGCCACCACCGTGAGTACCGCCAAGGTCGACCTGGTGAAGGACCTCGGCGCGGACGTCGTCGTCGACTACCGCACGCAGAACTTCGAGGAGATCCTCGACGGCTACGACGTCGTCCTCGACAGCCTCGGCGGCGAGATCCTCGCCAAGTCCCTGCGCGTTCTCAAGCCCGGCGGCCTGGCTATCTCCGTCGCGGGCCCGCCCGACCCGGCCACCGCCCGCGAACTCGGCTCGAACCCGGTCCTGCGTCTGGCCATCACCGCCCTCAGCGCCAAGACCCGGCGCCGGGCGAAGCGTCTCGGTGTGACGTACTCCTTCCTGTTCATGAAGGCCAGCGGTGGCCAACTGCGCGAACTCGCACCGCTCCTCGACTCCGGGAAGATCCGCCCCGTCGTCGACACCGTCTTCCCGTTCGTCGACACCCTCCACGCCATGGAGTACGTCGAGAAGGGCCGGGCGAAGGCCGGCAAGGTCGTCGTCTCCATGACGTAGGGCAGACCCGCCGGCACCGACCAGCTCCACCAGCTCACCGTCCATGCCGGGCAAGGCGTGATGCGCCTGGTCACGGGGCTGGCGCCGGCTTCGGCAGGGCCGTCATCAGCCCCGGCGGACCCGCCGCCACCCCGCGGCGGGCGACCAGAAACACACCGGGAGAAACCATCATGAGCAGCACCGGCACCCCGAACGAACCCGTCATCACCTCGTACGCCCACGCCCCGACCCGCACCGTCACCGCCGGCGAGGTCACCTACGCTTTCCGCGAGCTGGGACCCAAGGGCGGCGTCCCCGTCGTGTTCTTCGTGCACCTCGCCGCGACCCTGGACAACTGGGACCCGCGCATCGTCGACCCCCTCGCGAAGGGCCGTCACGTCATCGCCTTCGACCAGCGCGGTGTCGGGGCCTCCACGGGCCAGGTGCCGGACAGCATCGAGGCGATGGCTGATGACGCCTACACCTTCGTCACGGCGCTCGGCTTCGACAGGATCGACGTCTTCTCCTTCTCCCTCGGTGGCTTCATCGCCCAGGCCCTGGTGGTGAAGCACCCCGAGCTCGTCCGCAGACTCGTTCTCACCGGCACAGGACCCAAGGGCGGCAAGGACATCGACAAGGTCGCCGCCATCACGTACCAGGACATGCTGCGCGCCACCCTGACCCGGCTGGACCCCAAGGAATTCCTGTTCTTCAACCGCAACACCACCGGCAAGCTCGCCGCGCGCGCGTTCGTCAACCGGCTCGAAGAGCGCACTGCCGGCCGCGATGCGAAGATCAAGATCAAAGCGTTCCGGACGCAGCTGAAGGCGATCAAGAAATGGGGGCGCTCCACCCCCGACGACCTGTCGCAGCTCGCCCAGCCCACCCTGATCGCCAATGGCGACAACGACCGCATGGTGCCTTCGGTCCTCTCCGAGGACCTGCACCGACGCATCAAGGACAGCGAGCTGATCATCTACCCCGACTCCGGCCACGGCGGCATCTTCCAGCACCACCAGCAGTTCGCCCCCCTCGCGGTCGAGTTCCTCGCCCGTTGACCTCTGGCGAACTCCACCACTGCACGTGTCGGCGAGAAGAGCAGCACCAGGAGCGCCTCATCGTCCGCCGCTCAGCCGGGCGTGGAGAAGAAGCACCTCACTTCCTCGATCCTGCTCCGGGTACGCACCGACCAGCCCCGTCAGACCGGCATGGATCACTGGAAGGGACCGCACTCAGGGATCATCTCCGCCACCCCGGGCCTGGAGGAGTACCGACAGATCCACCTCGCCGAGCACAACCCGGGCCGGTGGCCGGCGACCGACGGGGTGCAGACCTCGATCCCGGCGGACCGGAAGATCGACGGCGCCTCCGAGGTCACCTTCCGATCGGCGCTTGCGCCCCTGAAAGGGCGTAAGCAGACGAAGCTGGCCCACGCCGACGAGATCAACGTGTTCCGCCGCACCCTGAGTACCGCTGCGGCGGTGATCACTCCCCGGATCACGGATGCCGCCCTGGAGTGCGGTGCTCTCCCGGCTGCGAGGCGAGCCCGTCCCACAGGCTCTCGCATCATCGCCAGCGCCTCGGCCGAAAGGTCCCTGCTTGAGGCATTGCGAGAACTGGCGCCGGCTGCCTCGGGCGAATTGTGTTCAGTCGGACCGGGTGGGGGCTCGTAGTTCGATCTTGTAACCGCCTTCTGGGGTGGGTTCGGCGGTGAGGGTGCCGTCGAGCAGTTCGGCGCGTTCTCTCAGGCCGATGAGGCCGTGGCGGGCGCTGGGCAGGGCGACGGTCGGGCGGCTGGGGGCGGTGTTGGTGACGGTGACGCCGAAGTGGTGCGCGTCGTGCCGGAGGCGTACCTCGGCGCGGGCTCCGGGGGCGTGCTTGCGTACATTGGTGAGGGCTTCCTGGACCGTGCGGTAGACGGTGCGCTGGGCGGTGGTGCTGATGCCGGGAGGAAGCTCTCCGGTCAGGGTGGTCTCGATGCCGCTGTTGGCGATGAGCTGCTGGAGGTCGGCGAGGGTGGGCTGGGGGGTGAGTTCGGTCGCCTTGCCGCCGGAGGCGCGGAGCAGGGTGACCATGTGGCGGAGTTCGTCAAGGGTGTTCGCGCTCAGGGTGCGGATGGTGCGCGCGGCCTCGCGGGCGTCGGGGTCCTTGGCGGCCATCTGCAGGGCTCCGGCCTGGACGGCGATGAGGCTGACCTGGTGGGAGACGACGTCGTGCATCTCGCGGGCCAGCTGGGCACGTTCGCGGGCGAGGACGGTCTGGGCGTAGAGGGCGCGTTCGTGTTCCCGGGCCTCCTCGACCTCGACGAGCTGGCGGGCCACGTCGTGCCTGGCCTGCACGAGTTGGCCGAACAGGACGGGGGCGAAGGCCGTGGCCAGGGTGTAGACGAACTGGACGAGTGTCCAGGTCCGGTCCCCGTCGAACGCGTCGGACAGCGGCCAGGCGAGCGTGCCCGCAGCGGCGTTCAGCAGCGCGCAGCCGGCGAGCAACGGGCGGCTGCGGGTGGACGCGGCCAGTGTGTACAGGGCGGCGATCGGGGCGACCGCGACGTCCATGAACAGGGTCATGGGCAGGGTCAGCAGGAAGACGGTCAGCGGGAAGCGCCTGCGGAGAAACAGGCCGGCGGAGCCCACGGCGGCGCAGGCCCACATCACAGGGGTGCCCTCGCCCAGGAGGTTGATCCAGGCGTCGAGTGCGGCCAGCATCACGAGCCCCGTGTCGACGGCCCAGGGCGGTACGGGCCGCCACCATGCCCGGCCCGCGCTCATCGTCCTTTGTCCCCTGCCGTGTTGTCGTCGTCGTGGGTGAGCAGTCCTGCGCGCTCGGCGAGCAGTGCCGCCCGGACACGGCTGGTGACCCGCAGCTTGGTCAGGATCGAGCTGACGTGGTCCTTGACGGTGCCCGCGCTCAGGTGGATGCGGGTGCCGATGTCGGCGTTGGAGAGTCCTTCGGCGACCAGGACGAGGACGTTGCGTTCCCGATCACTGAGGAGGCCGACGCGTGCGACGTCCGAGTCCTGGGGTGCTCCGGCCCCCGGGTGGCTGCGGAGCAGCGCGCGTGATGCCTTCGGCGACATGACGATGCCGCCCGCGGCCAGGGTGCGGACCAGCTGGGCGAGCTGTTCGGGCTCGGTGTCCTTGAGGAGGAAGCCGGAGGCTCCCGAGCGCAGGGCGGTGAGGATGTACTCGTCGGTGTCGAAGGTGGTCAGCATGGCCACGTGCGGCGGTTCGGGCAGCGTCTGGATCTGCCGCAGCACGGTCAGACCGTCCACGTCCGGCATGCGGATGTCGAGGAGCACGACGTCCGGCAACTCGCGCCGGACCACGTCGGCCGCCTGCGCCCCTGCCGCTGTCGCCACGACCTCGATGCCGTCGGACGCGTTCAGGATCATCTGGAAACCGGACCGCACCAGGGCCTCGTCGTCCACCACCACTACCCGGATCACCGGCGTCCCGCCTCACACTCTCGTCCGCGCTGTCCCGCTGCTCGGCGACCCGTAGACCCGGGGGCTTCGCGTGCTCGTACGGGTCCGCCTGACGTCGACCGTACGTCCGGCAGGGTACGTGGTGGCGTGATCACCCAAGGACCGTGGACACCCGGCGGGTCGGCTCCAACCGTTCGGGGGGTGCGCTCCCGCCGGTCGGCAGGCCGGAGGGCGAGGCTCGGCGGATGGCGCCCGCCGTGCTCGTACCGTGGGATCGGTCCGTGGCCCCGCGCCGAGTCCGAGGGCCGCAGCCGATGCCCGTACCGTTTCGAGGACCGTCCCGCCATGCCCGGCTCATACCTGCGTCAGTCCGTCCGTGCCCTGCGCCGCCTCGCCGCGCGTCCCCACGTGCTGTTCGGGGGCGTGTACGGGGCGGTGCTGGCCAGCTCCATGGTGGCTGCCCTGTCGGAGCAGGGGGAGACGGCGGCGGCCGACCGGTTCACCAGCGCCCAGTGGCTCCTGGTCACGGCCGTCGCCTCGGCCCTGGCGCACGGCTACGCCCACCTGATCGCCCTGCGCGGCGACCGGACCCACCACGGCGTACGCGCCGGGGTACGGATGCTGCTGTCCGAGTGGCCACTGGTGGCGGCGACGGCACCGACGCTGTTCCTGCTGCTCGGCGCGGCCTGGGGATGGTGGCCCTCGGAGGGCGTCGAGTACGTGGTCTTCGCCGTGAACGTGGTCCTGCTGTTCGCCTGGGGCCTGCTCGCGGCCCGCGCAGCGGGCCGCACCTGGGCTTCTGCCCTGCGGATCGGCATGGTGGACGCGCTGCTCGGACTCGTGGTCGTCGTGGCCAACGCCCTCATCAAGTAGAACCGGTCGGTCCGCGCGGTCTCACCTCGCGTCGAGCCGGCCGCTGATCCACTCCGGTGGAGGTCGTCTCCTTCCAGCACCGGACCGGCATCTTCGGTGCCGTGAAGCACTCCGGCGACAACCGCACCGGCGGAGACGGACCGGGGGACGACGAGGCCATCACGGTCGACTTCACTCGGATGCCGGCGGAAGCGGACCAGATCGTCTTCACCGTGAACTGCTTCACCGGCGCGACCTTCGACGAGGTCGAGAACGCCTACCGCCGCTTGGTGGACGAATCGACGGGGGTCGAACTCGCCCGGTGCGCCCTGTCCGGCGGTGGCCGCCACACCGCCCAGATCATGGCGAAGACCTCCTGCCCGCCATCGACCGCCACCTCTGATCCCGTCCGCCCTGGCCCGCCGGTCGGCGGGGTGGTCCCGGCCGGTCGGCGGGGGTGCCGCCGAAGCCTGCCGGATGGTCCGCTCCCCTGTAGCCCCGGGAGATTCCTCGTATGACACAGATACAGCCGCCGCAGGCGACGTCAGCTCCACGGGAGAACGCGTCTCGCGTGCCCGCAGCCTCGCCCGACTCCGCCGGGAAATCCTCGGGCGGCCCCTCGATGGGACGCCTGGTCGGCGTGGACCTGGCCCGCGCACTGGCGGTGTTCGGCATGTACATCGTCCACATCGGCCCGGTGCTCTCGTCCACGCACGGCGTCGGCACCTGGGTCCGGTATCTGGCCGACGGGCACTCGTCGGTCCTGTTCGCCACCCTCGCCGGGTTCTCGCTGATGCTGATCGCCGGCCGTCGTGAGCCGAAGACCGGCCTGGCGGGCCGACAGGCGAAAGCCCGGATCGCGATCCGCGCCGTGGTCCTGCTGGCCCTGGGCAGCGTGCTGGCGATGGAATACGGGGGCGTGATCATCCTCGGCTTCTACGGCGTCTACTTCCTCCTCGCCCTGCCCCTGCTACGGCTGTCCGCCAAGGCACTGGCGATCACCGCGGCCGGGCTCGCGCTCGTCACACCCCAGCTGGCGTTCATCCTGAACTCGCAGCTCAGCGAGTCCGTCCAGCAGACGATCGACGCCTACGACCCGCTCAAGAAGATCAGCGAGGTCGGCGTCCTCGACCTGCTGCTCACCGGCTTCTACCCGACGATCACCTGGATGTCGTTCGTCGTCGCCGGCATGGCACTGGCCCGCCTGGACCTCTCGGCCGACTCCGTCCAGCGGCGCCTGGCCGCGCTCGGCGCCGCCCTGACCGTCGGCGCGTACGGCCTGTCCCTGCTCCTGGCGGGCAAGGACGCTCTGCGCAGCACGGCGGAGGGCGGGAAGTCGTCCGCCGGGTTCGAGAAGGAGTCGTCCTTCGGCAGCGGATCCTTCGAGGCCCCCCGGCGGGCGGCCTCGGAACTGCTGTCCGCCGGGCCGCACAGCGGCACCACCTTCGACATCATCGGCAGCGTCGGCGTCGCCATCCTCGTGATCGTCGGTGCGACGGTGCTCATGGACCGCCTGCCGCGCCTGCGCAGCCTCGCGAAGCCCGTCATCGCCGTGGGCACCATGTCCCTGACGGCCTACGTCGGCCACTTCCTCGCCCAGTCCATGCTCGGCGTATCGGCCGGCGAAAGCACCCAGACGTCCTGGATCCCCGTGCTCACGTTCGTCCTCGGGGCGATCGTGTTCGCCGCGGGCTGGTCCCGCTTCTTCCGCCGGGGACCGCTGGAGGCGTTGCTCAACGCCGCCACCAAGCCGGCGAAGCACGTCCGATGACGCCGGCCGGGGCGGGCAGTCCTTCACGGCCCGCCCCGGCTCCGACGGCCCGCTCACATCGGCCGTCCGGTTCCGCACCCCGCCGAACGGCTGAGACAGGCCCGAGCGGCTTGGACGGGAGCGCTCGGCGCCGCCGTCCACGGACGGTGGATCTTAGGGTCGGACAGGGCGGCGCTCCGGCCGGGCTCACGACGTCCCGTGGAGCGCGCTTCTTGGCGGACCGCCAGCCGATGGCCACCCGCATCAGGTCGAGCGGGCGGCCGTCCGCCCTGTTCAGCGGGACCCGCCGGCCCTTGGCCATGAGGACGGGCATGGGGCTCCAGGTGAGGTGGCGGACAGAGGGCGTGCAGGAGCGAACCGCGCGGTGACGCGCGGCGCTGTCCTCAGCCTCACGCGCCGTATGGTGCGCCGGTACCCGACTGCTGTCCGGCGCCACTCCGCCCCCTGGCAGGGCTGCATCCACCGCATGGCGGGGCAGCCCTGCGGAGCACTCCACTCACACGGCGGGGCGCTCGGCCGGGATCAGGAGCTGGGTCGCTGCCAGCTGTGCGTACAGCTCGTCCCCGTCCACCAGTTCCCTATGGGTGCCGATCGCACGGACCGTGCCGGCGTCCATGACGACGATGCGGTCGGCGTCCGTCACCGTGGACAGGCGGTGCGCCACCACCAGGACGGTGGTCTCGCGTGCCGTCTCGGCGATGACGTCCCGCAGTGCCAGCTCGTTGACCGCGTCGAGCTGAGAGGTCGCCTCGTCCAGGAGCAGCAGCCGGGGCCTGCGCAGCAGTGCGCGGGCGATCGCGACGCGCTGGCGCTCACCGCCGGACAGCTTCGATCCGCGGTGCCCGACCAGGGTGTCCAGGCCGTGCGGGAGACGGTCGACGAGGGTGTCGAGCCTGGTCCGGGCGAGGACGGCGCGGATGTCGTCGTCCGTCGCGCCAGGCGCGCTGAAGACCAGGTTCTCCCGCAGCGTGCCGGCCAGGACCGGAGCATCCTGCTCCACGTACCCGATGACGGACCGCAGTTCGGACAGCGGCCACTGCCGTATGTCCTGGCCGTCGACCAGGATGCGCCCTCCGGTCGTCTCGTAGAACCGCTCGATGAGCGAGAAGACCGTCGACTTGCCCGCGCCCGAAGGCCCGACGAAGGCGGTCATCCCGGCGCCCGGCACCTCGAAGTCCACCTGCTGGTGGATGCACGGCAGCCCGGGCCCGTAGCGGAAGGACACGTCCTCGAAGCGGACCGACGCCGGACGCACCTCGGTCCGCACCGGCTCGTACGTGGCCGGCGGCTCCGCCGCCAGACGGTCCACCTCCTTGATCCGGGAGATCGCGGCCGCGCCCTCCTGGTACGCGGAGGCGGCCTCGACCAGCTTGTACACCGGCTCCATCAGGTAGAACAGGTACAGCAGGAAGGCGATCAGCGTAGAGACGGGGATGTCGCCGGACGCCACCCGCGCTCCGCCGACCGCGAGCACCGCGAGGAACGCCAGCTCGACGGCGAGGTTGTCCGCGGTGCCCAGCAGGGCCTCCCACTTCGCGCCGCGCACGCCGTGGCGCCATGCCCGCCGGGCCGACGCCTCGACGCGGGCGGTCTCCCGCTCCTCGGCGCCGGACGCCTTCACCGTGCGGAACGCGCCGAAGGCCCGCTCCAGGCCGGTGGACATCTCCCCGACCGCGGCCTGGGAGCGCTCGGCGGCCTGTCCGATCTTCGGCATCACCAGGGCGGCGCCCGCCCCGACGACCGCGACCACGACGAGGGTGACGCCGAGCAGGACGGCGTCCAGGAACGCCATCACCACGACCGCCGCGATCAGCGTCAGCGCCCCGGTCGCGGCGTTGACCACCGCCTGGGTGCTGACGGCCCGCAGCAGCGTGGTGTCGGAAGTGACCCGGGACATCAGATCGCCCGGCTGCATCCGGTCCACCGCCGAGAGCCGCAGCCGCAGCAGCCGGCCGATGAGGCTGCGGCGGGCGGCCAGGACCACCGACTCCGCCGTCCGCTCCAGGACGTAGGCGCCGAACGCCTCGGCCACCGTGCTCAGCAGCACCAGCACGGTCAGCGCCAGCAGGACGGTGGCGAGCGTGCCACCGGACGAGAGCCGGTCGACGAGCGCCTTCGTGGCCAGCGGCTGCAGCAGCCCGCCGACGGACCCGGCGAGCGCCAGGAGCAGGCCGAGCACGACGGTCCACCGGTGCGGGCGGACATACCCGTACAGGGCGGTGAGCGTCTCGCGGGCGCGATGCGACTCGGCACCCGTCGTCTCCGGGGCGGGTGCGGTGTTCACAAGATTCCTTTCCTACGTGTTCTGCCGCTGCGGCAGGCGGGCATCACAGCCGTGACGTCGTGTTGATCAGCCGCCCCGGCCGGTGGCCGGTGTGAGGTGGCGAGCGCCTGCTCGTGCGTGGCGTGTCATGCCCCAGCCTGGAAGACCAGAGGTCTCTCCGGCCATCCGTCGATCGTCGGGCGGACCCCCGCCAAGTGGCTGGAGCCGCCCGCACGCAGTGACTGGAACAGACGACGCCGGCGAAGGTGGTGGCGGGGTCGGCGGAGCCGGAGCCAGGCACCTGCGGCTCCGCCGCGGTCAAGGACGGTGCCACCGCCGACGCACCCGGGCCGCTCTCCAGCGGAAAGCCGCCCTCCGGCCGAGATGTCCCATCGGCCGGAGGGCGGCAGTCTGTCAGTGATCGCGCGTCAGCTCACACGCCGGACGTGAGTGCATCCTGTGCCGGGGTCAGGAGGGGTCGCCGTACTGGAGGCCGCGGCCGTTGGTCCCGATGTAGACGCGGCCGTAGGTGTCCGGGTCGCCGGTGATGACGCCGACGCCGCCGATGCTGCCCCACTGGTGGGCGTCGTCGTTGACGCGGAGCCAGGTGGCGCCCTTGTCGGTGGAGCGGAAGACGCCGGTGACGTCCTTGACGGTGCCGATCAGGTACAGCGCCTGGTAGGAGGCGCCGGGTGCGGCCTTGCCGAAGCCGAGGGCCGAGGCGGACTTCACCGTGGTGAGCGCGGTGAAGGTGCGGCCGCCGTCGGTGGAGTGCAGCAGCCCCTGGCCGCCGCCGGCGATCCACAGGTCTCCGGCGACGCCGGGGACCGCAGTGAGCCGGCCGGCGGGCAGGCCGGTCGCCCGGGCGGTGAAGGTCGCCCCGCCGTCGGTGCTGGCCTGCAGCGTGCCGAGGGACAGGGAGTAGAAGGTCCTGGCCGAGGCGCGGTCGGCGATGACGACGGCGTCGGCACCCAGTCCGCCGACCCTCGACCAGGTCGCTCCCTTGTCGGTCGATCGGTGCGGGACCTGGCCGGCCTGGGTCCAGACGATGGTGGAGCCGTCGGCCGCGAGCGCGACGCGGCCGTCCTGGGCACCGGCCACCGGCTCGGCCTTGAAGCCGTTCCAGCTGATGCCGCCGTCGGTGGAGTAGGCGCCGTCCTGCGCGCCGCCGCGGCCGACGCGGACCATCATCGAGGGCGTGGACTGGGCGAAGTCGATGTCCGTGCTGTTGGTCATCATCGGATTGCTCAGCCGCCCGGCCGGGACCTTGGTCAGGTCGTCGTGGCGGAAACCGCCTTGGTCGCCCATGGCGGTGATGACGGTGGCACCGCCGGGCGGGGCGATGGCGTCCATCAGCGCGGTCTCCTCAAGGCCCCGCGCCCCCGCGGTCCAGTGGCTGGTGCCGCCGTTGTCCGTGGCGTTGGCGTCCTTGCTGCGCCAGATGCCGTTGCCGGTGCCGTACAGCACGTGCCCGGAGTCGAAGGGGTCGAGGGCCAGGGCGGTCATCCAGTGTCCGGTGTGGGTGCCGATGTAGGGAGCGGCGGAGGCGTTCCGCACCGACTTGTCCGCCAGCGCCTTCCAGGTCGTGCCGCCGTCGGTGGTGCGGTAGATCTCGTCCTCGGGCCACCAGCGGTCGAGGGTGGTGACCATCACGGTGGACGGCTTGCGCGGGTCGACGGCCAGGCCGGAGAACCCGTACGAGCCGCGGGACGGGGTGATGTCCTTCCAAGTCCCACCGGACGGCGTGTGCTTCCAGACCGAGCCCGCCGTCACGCCGTTGGGTCCGAGGGCGTTGGTGTACGTCAGGTACAGCGAGCCGTCACCGGAGAGCACGCCGTGCTGCGGCAACTGGCCCGTGGGCTGGCCGGGGACGGCCTGCCAGGTGCTGCCGCCGTCGGTGGAGCGGTAGAGGGAGGTGGACCTGTCGGCGACGCCGGCGTAGATCGTCCTGCTGCCGGCCGGGCCGTACGTCACGAAGGAGATGCCCGCACCACTGCCCGCACCGTCCTTGACGGGGAACGAGGAGACCTGTCGCCACGTCGCACCGCTGTCGGCGCTGCGCCACAGGCCGTTCTTACGGGTGCCCAGCAGCAGGGTGCGGTTGTCCGAGGGGTCGATCGCCAGGCGTTCACCGGCCCCGCGGCCGTCCTCGTTGCCGCCCAGCTTGAACGGCAGAGCGGTGCGCTGGAAGGTGCGGCCACGGTCGGTGGAGCGCAGGATCGCGCCGTTGCCGGCCCACTCGTTGGTGTAGGTGCCGGTCGCGAGGTAGAGCCGGTCGGGGTCGACGGGATCGGTGGCCAGCGCGTCGATGCCCAGCAGGTTCCAGTCCTTCTCACCGAGCCAGTCGGTCAGCGGGATCCACTGCTCGGCCGCGGCGTCCCAGCGGTAGGCGCCGCCCATGTCGGTACGCGCGTACAGCAGCCCCCTCTCCCGGGGGTTGAACACCAGCCCGGTGACGTAACCCCCGCCCACCACCTGGGCGTTCTTCCACGCGTACGGTCCGGTGCCGGTGGCCGGGGCCTCGGCCGTCTTCACCAGTTTCCACTGCTGGTTGGTGCTGCCATGGCCGCCGAACTGGATGACCGCCGCGCCGTCGGCCGTGGAGCTTCCGGAGACGTCCAGGACCTGGCCGCTCCTGCGGGAGGTGAAGGTGACGGCGTCGGAACCGCTCACCTCGTCGACCCGCCATTCCTGGGAGGCGGAGGAGCTGTCGGTCTGCTGCTCGGCGGCAGCCGCCTGCGCGGTCGAATCGCCCGCTATGCCGAGCACTTTGCCGCTGTTGCGGTTCACCAGCTCGTAGTAGCCGTCACCGGTGGACCTCAGCCTCCACTGCTGGTTGGCGGTGGTCTGATCGGTCCACTGCTGGATGCGGGTGCCGTCGGCGGTGGAGAAGGCGTTGACGTCCAGCACCTTGCCGCTGCGCACCGAGACCAGCTTGTAGTAGGCACTGTCGTCGACCGTCGCGGCCTGCGAGTCGTCCTGCACGAACAGGAGGTACGGCACGACGGTGGCGGGCACACCGAGCAGCAGAGCGGTGGCGGTCCTGCGACGGCGGTGACGTCCGCGTGGCCCGGCGTTGGTGGGGTTGTTCATGGGGGGGTTTTTCTCCTTGTGCAACCGTGGACAGGGCAGGTCAGCGCTGCAGGGTGAGGACACCCGGCCGGTACGGCAGTCGGTCGTAGGGTCCGCCCGCGGTGGGGGACTTGCCCTGGTACAGGAACTGCAGATTGCAGGGGTCGATGGTCATGGTCTGGTCGGGGTTGGTGCGGACCAGGTCACCGTGGCTGATGTCGTCGGTCCAGGTCGCGCCGCTGTTGGCCTTGCCCGCGAAGGGGTTGCTTTCGCTGCCGGCCTGCGGGGTCCACGCACCGGTCAGGCTGGAGGCCGTGAACGAGCGGAAGTAGCGCCGCTCGTTCGCGCCCCGAGCCTCGACGATCATGAGGTACTGGTTCCGGCCCTGGACCTTGTAGACCTGCGGCGCCTCGAAGAGGTTCTTCGCCGTGTCGCTCATGACCGTCGTGTACGACGAGCCGAAGTTGCCCGGGAAGTTCCCGATCGGCATGCTCGCCCGGTAGATCTTGCCGTTGTCACCGGCGAAGAACAGGTACATGTTCTTCTCGTCGGCGATCAGGGTCTGGTCGATCGGGCCGGTGCCGGATTCGGTGCGGGGGATGCTGCCGGTGAACAGCGGCTGCGGCGCGGACCAGCCGTTGGGGTTGGTGGGGTCGCTCGACGTGCGGTAGCTGAAGGGCGAGGCACCCCACTGGTACGCCAGCACCCAGATCTTCTTGGGTGCGAAGTAGAACAGGGTGGGCGCCACCGCGTTCTGGCTCATCCGGATCTGGCCGGCCGATGCCATGTCCGACCAGTTCGTGAAGGGGCGGAACGCCATCGAGCCGTACGAGGTTCCCGACGCGCTCGACGCGTAGACGAGGTGCTTGCCGTCGTGCACGGCGTGGGTGAAGTCCTTCACCGCGGCCCATCCGTTCGACGGCTGTGCGAGGGGACCCGTCGACCTCCACTTGTACGTCGTCGGGAGATCACACGTGCCGCTGCCCGTCCCGGACGGAGCGGTCCAGGTCCACTTCTGATTGTTGACGGACGCGCAGGCGTACAGCTGGATCGTGGTGCCGTTCGCGGTGGCGGCGCCGACGGCGTCGAGGCACAGCCCGGACTGGACGCCGGTGATCGAGCCGTTGGTGTTGATGTTCCACTGCTGGTTGGCGCCGCCGTTGCAGTCCCAGACGATCACCGAGGTGCCGTTGGTGGTGCCCTTGCTCTTGGCGTCCAGGCACTTGTCGCCGTGCACCTTCAGCTGCTTGGCGGCGGTGTAGGTCCAGCGCTGACCCGCCTGTCCACTGCAGTCCCACAGGTGCGCCCGGGTGCCGTCGGCGGTGGCGGAGCCGGGGATGTCGAGACAGCGGCCGGAGGCAACGCCCTTGATCTCCCCCGTACCGTCGGCCGGCTTGCCTGGGGTGGTACCGGAGCCGGACTGGAGAGCGTTCATGACGGCGGTGTACGCGGGCTTGGGCCTGCCGCCGCTGTCGAACAACAACGGGCTCTCGCCGCTGCGCCAGGAGTCGCTGTCCCGGACGCCCCACATCGTGATGCCGGTGCATCGGGGCACGGACAGGCAGGTGCTGATCGTGTTCGCATAGTGGGTGGGTGATGCCTGGGCGATGTCCAGCTCGGTGATCTGGACGTCGACGCCCAGGGCGGCGAAGCCGGCCAAGGTGGTCTTGAAGCTCGCCGGCGGGCCGCCCGCCCCGAAGTGGCTCTGGAACCCGACGCAATCGATGGGCACGCCGCGGGACTTGAAGTCCTTGACCATGCGGTAGACGCCCTGGGTCTTGGCGTCCGACCAGTTCTCGATGTTGTAGTCGTTGTAACAGAGCTTGGCCGAGGAGTCCGCCGCACGGGCGGTGCGGAACGCTTCCTCGATGAAGCCGTTGCCCAGCACCTGCTGGAAGACCGAGTCGCGGAGCCGGCCGCTGCCGCCGTCGGCGAACGCCTCGTTGACCACGTCCCAGGCGTAGATCTTGCCCTTGTAGTGGGTCATCTGGGTGGTGATGTGATGGTTCATCACATCACGCAGAGTGCTCGCGTCGCGGATGGAGCCGACCCAGGAGGGGAGCTGCGAGTGCCAGACCGTGGTGTGGCCGCGCAGTCGCTGGCCGCGCGCCAGGGCACGATCGACGATCCGGTCTGCGGGGCCGAAGTTGAAACGGCCGCGGGACGGTTCGATGGCGTCCCACTTCATCTCGTTCTCCGGGGTGATCATGTTGAACTCCCGGTCCGCGATCGCGGTGTACGCGGAGTCACCGAGCCTGCCGGCGGCCACAGCCGTGCCGAAGTACCTGCCCGAGGGGGCAGCCTGGGTGCCCAGGCCCGCGGCTCCGGCGGAGCTGGGGAGGAGCGTCACGACGCCGGCCACCAGCGCCGTGGCCGACAGTCCAATCGCCCATGTCCGGCGTCGCCGGCGGAGCCGGTGCAGGCCCTTCATGATTCTCCTCGGGTGCCCTGCGTACCGGTCGGCCTGGGTTCGTGGGTGTGTTGTGACATGTGAGGGGCTTTCTTCAGGGGGATACGTCAGTGGGGGACGTCGGGACCCGGCCGCGCCGGCACGTCATGACAGGCGGCGGGAAGGACACCCCTGAAGTGGAGGCTTCCGAGCTCCCGGTCTCGTAACAGAAAAGTCGCGCCGTCCGCAGGATTGCCCCGTGCGGCATCTCGCAGGCAGAAAGCGTTATGCCGGCCGCCGTGGCCTGGTCGCGCCCGTGGAAGAGGGGCGCCGCACCGATCTGCGGTGAACGCCGGTCACGGCGTGGGGCAGGAACCGCGGGGGATCCGGCTGGAGGAGCACCGGCTGTGACTGTGCGAATGGGTCGGGATCGCCCGAGGAGCGGTGCTCAGGCCCCGGGGCTGCGCACGATGAAGGAAGCCTGGCCGGCGAAGGCCCGCGTGCCGTCGGATCCGTCGAGCCAGATGCCGCCGTCGCGGTGGCGGAGGACCGATCCCGGATAGTTGTGCGCGTGCAGGGTCACGGACCCGGCGACCGCCCCGGGACGGGGACAGAAGGTGGCGTCTTCACGGAACAGTGCGCTGCCGTCGTCGGTGCTCAGCCGCAGCCGCAGGTAGTGGTGGCGAAGATACCGGCCGTCTGCGGCGCGGAAGGTGACACACCGCATGTCGGCCAGTCCCCCGACGACCGTGAAGGTGACCCGCTGACGTGCCTGCGCGCTGCTGGACGCGGCGACGCTGCCGAGCGCCGCGAAGTCGCCCGTGTACGTGACGAACAGGCCGGGACTGTCCGCGGCCTCCAGCGACTGTGCGCCCAGCGGAACGGTGCCCGCGACGGCGGACGGGCCGACCGAGGGCGGGCTCGCCGACGGACTCGTCGGGGACGGTCCCGCCGAGGTGGTGGTACGCGAGGGAAGGGGCGTGGGCGTGCCGGCCGTGGGAGCGGCAGTGGCGCCGGGCGAACGAGGCGCCGGTTCGGGCCAGGTCGCATAGGTGGCGGTCCCGGCGATGAGCACCGCGCCGGTCGCGAGGCTCACCAGCGGATGAGCGGTCATCGTCTGGAGTTTGCCGATCAGAGCGCCGTGCAGACCGCCTCCCCCCGTCGCCGCGCCGACCGCGACGGGGGCCGCGGCCAGCCCGGCGGCGCTCGCTGCCGTACCCGACAGCAAGCCCTTGGTGGCCAGCGCGGCGATCAGTGCGGCCGGGACGGCCAGCGTCATGAGGCCGAGGGGCAGCAGTTCGGCCGGAACCCGTTCCGCCGACGTCGCCATGCAGACCGGGCAGTCACGTGTGTGCCGCGCGATCCGCTTGCGCCACACCGATGCACGGTGACCGTCCCAGCCGACGACGGTCTCCCCCAGCTGCGGACAGCGCGGGTCGGTCTCCAGCGCGGCGACGATCGTCCGGCACAGTTCCAGCTGCTCCCGCATGCGTTGGAGGCGCACTCCGACGTGCGCGACCGTGAGCCCCGTCGCGGCGGCCATGTCCTCCCGGCTGAGCAGGCCGGCGCATTCCTGCCACCACAGCGACAGCAGCACCCGGTGGTCCGGGTCGAGCCACCGGCCGGCTTCGACGACCCGGCGCCGCTCGTCCGACACGTGCAGCCGCAGGATCGTGACGTCCACGGGCTCGGCGCCGGAGTCCGGTATCCGGCGTGCCTCGTCGATGACCGTGGTCCGGTCCGCGAGGGCGTGCTGCCGGTGCCAGTGGGTGTTGATCTGGCGGAGCGTGATCGACACCAGCCAGGACCGAAAGCTCTCCGGGGCACGCAGGGCGGGCAGGTCACGCACCACGCGCAGCAGGGTCTCCTGGACGACGTCGTCGACGTCGGCATGTCCGCTCAGTGCTCGCCCGACGATGTTGTACAGCAACGGCAGGTACGCGGCGATCAGCTCCTCGCGCGCCCGATCGTCACCGGCCTGCGCCGCGACGACCAACCCCGCGTGGTCTGCGTCCTTGAGCCCCATTCCCACCTCTTCAGGGGAGCGATCCGCCGAGTACGGCGGCACACCCTAGCCTCGACGAAGGCATACGGCCAAAGCCTGCGTCTCGGGCGGACGGTCCGGCCCGTTCCGACATGGAAGGCCCGGTGCCCGGAGGTGTGTCCGGTCCTACTCGGCCAACTCGCTGACGGCCCCTTCAAGCCGATGGTCTCGGAAGGCCACGCGCGGTGGGAAATCGGAAGCGGGATCGACGTGCATTGCGGGCACCATGAGCACTACGTGCAGCCTCTCGACGCACGCTCCACCCTGCGCGAGAGCCCTCGGGGTCACCGCCGGAAGGGTCTCGCCCTATGGCATCCGGAATGCCATACGACCTGCCGTGGCTGACGACGACACCGATTTCGCTCCCGGAGACGGCCCCAGCAGCGGCATCTCCGTCTCCCTCACTGACGGCACCCACGGCCCCGCCGATCCAGAAGCCGTGGCCGCGAAGCGGGCCAAGCTCGCTGGCGGCACTTCCCCCGGGGCCGGGGTGGCCGTGTGAGCGGCGCACTCGTCCTGGACGGCGAGGGCCTGGCCAAGGCCGTACAGCGCGTCCGCGAAGTCCACGAGTGGCTCACCACCGCCCGCTACGCCGGCCTTCCGGTGAGTCCGGTCAACGGCGTTACCGCTGGACATACCTCGACCATGAAGCTGAGTGACCCTAGTCGGCAGTGGTTCCGGGGCCCCGATAGGGGGTGTTACCGAGGGCCCGCCCTGCCGCGACTTCTGCCTTGGCGAGGGTGAGCTGAAGCCAGGCGATGTACGCGGCGGTGTTGCTGTAGCCGAACTCGTGGGCCGCGAGCTGGATGGTGCGCGCCCACTCCTGGTCGATCTCGGGGACGGGGTCCAGTTCGACGGTGGTGAAGTCCATCCAGCCGGGTTCGCGGAGCTGGGCGAGACGGTGGTCGAGTTCGGTGCGGAGGATCTGGACGGTGACCTCGGGGCCGAGCTGTCCGGCGAAGAGGAACCGGAGTCTGAAGTCGGGGTCCATGGGGCGGGGGGAGGGTTCGTACGGAGATCGGGCCCACGCCAGGAGTTCGTCGCGGCCGGCGTCGGTGAGCCGGTAGACCTTGGCGTCGGGTTTGCCGTCGCGGGGGTCGACCGCGAACTCCGCCCATCCGTTGGCGACGAGGCGGGGCAGGACCCGGTAGATCTGGGGAAGTTGCACGCCGTAGCCGATGTACTTGCCCGGGCCGTCCATCCATTTGCGCATGTCGTAGCCCGAGAGCGGGCGCAGGGCCAGCAGGCCGAGAATGACGTGTTCCAGACGCATGGCGGGTCCTCAACAGAGCGGGGTCGGTGCGGATTGTCTCAGGGGCCGGCTGGGGGGCGGCTCACCGCGGTCCATCCGCCGGGGCGGGCCGCTCGTCCTCGCTGAAGCCGCGGGCGATCCGGAAGCCGCAGTTGCCGGCGGAGGAATCGGGAGTGTTGGCGGAGCGGGCGGCGAGCCGGTAGCGGTTGCAGTAGCTGTCGTGGCAGAGGTAGGAGCCGCCACGGGTGACGCGGGCGGTGCCGGTGCGCGGGCCGAGCGGGTTGTACCGGGGCGAGCGATGGTAGTACGCCGGGGAGAACCAGTCGGCGCACCATTCCCAGACGTTGCCGGAGGTCTCGTACAGGCCGTGGTCGTTGGGCGGGTAGGAGCGTACGGGCGCGGTGGTGAGGCGGCCGTCGCTCAGGGTGTTGTGGGTGGGGAAGATGCCGTGCCAGATGTTGCACCGGTCCTCACCGTCGGGGGTGAGGGCGTCGCCCCAGGGGTAGCGGCGACCCGGGTGCCCGCCCCTGGCCGCGTACTCCCATTCCGCCTCGGTGGGCAGGCGGGCGCCGACCCAGCGGCAGTAGGCGAGGGCATCGTCCCAGGACACGTGCACGACGGGGTGGTCCGGAACCTCCTCCCAGTGGGAGAGGGAGCCGGCGGGGTGTGCCCAGTCGGCGCCGGCGACGTCGAGCCACCAGGGGGTACGGGGAGCTTGCCCTCTGACGTCCCGGGCGCGGGCGCGCAGTGCGAGGTGGAAGACGGCGGACGAGCCGTAGCGCTCGGCGTCCGTGCGATGGCCGGTCGCGGCGGCGAAGGCGGCGAACTGGGCGTTGGTGACGGTGGTGGTGGCGATGGCGAAGGGGGTGAGTTCCACCCGGTGCACCGGCTGTTCCCCGTCCGAAGGGTAGCCCTCACCGAATCTGTCGCCCATCAGGAACTCTCCGCCGGGAAGGTCCACGAACTCTGGTTCGTCCTGCTCCTCCGGCCGTCTCCCCCGCGACGTGGCAAGCGGGGCCGGTACGGACGGCACCGGCAGCGTCGTGTTCTCGCGAGCGGCCGTGCGGCCCGGGGTGCAACAGCTGTCCACGGCGGACTTCTCCTCGCTCCTCGGTTGTGACTCCAAGACAGCTTTATATGTACGTCAGAACTCATGACCCGGCAAGCGGGTCGAGCATCGGCACTCTCTTCCCGAACGGACACGATCAGCGAGTTGATGCAGGAGTGTTGCGGATTTGAGAACTGATGTGCGACATCTTGACACCGTCGGCAACAGCCCTGAAACCTGAGACTCATAGCTGCTGACGCACATATGTCCTGAGCGCTCATCGAATGCCGCCCGCCTGCGGCCCCCGTCTGTCCCCCGGAGTTCCCCTTGCGCATCATCTATGTGGACGTCGACACCCTGCGGGCCGACCACACCACCCCGTACGGCTACCACCGGCCCACCACGCCCCACCTCCAGAAGCTCGCCGACAAGTCGGTGGTCTTCGACCGCTACTACTGCTCCGACTCGCCCTGTCTGCCGTCCCGGACCGCTCTGACCAGCGGACAGTTCGGGATCACGAACGGCGTGATCGGCCACTACGGCGCCGACGCCCAGTTCCGGCTCGACTCCGGCCACGGCCCCGAGCCCGACCGGCCTCTCCTCGGGCAGCGCCTCCAGCTCGACGGCTACTACACCGCGGCCGTCTCCGTCTTCGCCGAGCGCCATCGCGCGTACTGGTTCCACGGCAACTTCCGCGAGTCCGTCCGCGCCACCGGCAATTGGGGCGACGAGGACGCCGCCGACGTCAACCGCGCCGCCCTCGACTGGATCCGCAGGCACGCCGAGGACGACGACTGGTACCTCCACCTCACCTACTGGGACCCGCACACCGACTACACCCAGCCCGCCGAGTGGACCGAACGCATGGCGGCCTCCGCCCCTGTGCAGCCCTGGCCGGACGAGCAGGCGATCCGGGAGCACGCCGAGATCTACGGCCCCCGCAGCGCCCTGGACCTGCACTACTCGCTCACCGGGGGCGGCGGCACCTCGCCCGTGCCGCACAACATGCCCGACGCGATCCGTTCCCGCGCCGACTTCGAGCACCTGATCAACGGCTTCGACGGGGCCATCGCCTACTGGGACCACCACTTCGGCCGACTCCTGGCCACTCTGGAGGAGCTGGGCATCGCGGACGAGACGGCGATCGTCGTCAGCGCCGACCACGGCGAGGCGTTCGGCGAGCACGGCATGTACGCGGAACACGGGCTGGCCACGGAGTCCGTCCAGCGGATCCCCCTCGTCGTGTACTGGCCCGGGGTCACCGACACCCTTCCGGCCGAGGCCCGGCGCAACGACGACCTCCTGTACAACATCGACCTGGCGCCCACCCTGTGCGACCTGCTCGGCCTCGACGCGCCCGAGGGCTGGCAGGGCGCCTCCTTCGCGGGCGCGGTACGCGGCGAGGAGACCGACTCCCGCCCGTACCTGGTCCTCGGCCACGGCGCCCACACCTACCAGCGTGCCGTCCGCACCCGCGACCACCTCTACATCCGCACCTATCACCCCGGCTGCTTCAAGACGGCCTGGGAGCAGCTGTACGACGTCACCGACGACCCGTACCTGACGCGTGACCTCCTGGACGAGGAGCCCGCTCTCGCCGGGACGATGCGCTCCCACCTGGCCGAGTGGTGGCACGAGCACGCCGGCCGCCCCGGCTGTCTGCCCGATCCGATGCTGAGCAGTCTCCAGGCAGGCCCCGTCTACTACGCCGACCCCACCCGCTACGCCCGGCATCTGCGCGACACCGGCCGGTCCCACCTGGCCGAGGACCTGGAACAGCGTCTGGCCGTACCCCGTGCCTCGGTGCCGGTTCCCTGGCACGCACCGGCACCACCACGTTCCGCGGAGCTCTTCGGGCGCTGGATGGAGATCTTCCAGGAACGCGCCACGAAGACGGCGACAGCAGAGCCGGCAGAAGGGAAGTCCGTCCGGTGAGGGCGATCATGGTGATGTTCGACAGTCTCAACCGGCGCATGCTGCCGCCGTACGGAGGGGACTGGGCGCACGCCCCGAACTTCGCGCGCCTCGCCGAGCGCACGGTGACCTTCGACAAGGCGTACGCGGGGTCGATGCCGTGCATGCCGGCCCGCCGCGAACTGCACACGGGGCGCTACAACTTCCTGCACCGCAGCTGGGGACCGCTGGAGCCCTTCGACGACTCGATGCCCGAACTGCTCAAGCAGAACGGCGTGTACACCCATCTGACCAGCGACCACCCGCACTACTGGGAGGACGGCGGCGCCACGTACCACGGCCGCTACAACTCCTGGGAGTTCTTCCGCGGGCAGGAAGGCGATCCGTGGAAGGGTCAGGTGGCCGATCCGGAGATGCCCGAGGACCTGAAGCGGATGCGCTCGGCCGCGTACCGGCAGGACTGGGTGAACCGGCCGCACATGGCGACCGAGGACCGGCATCCGCAGACCCTCACCTTCGACGCCGGCCTGGAGTTCATCCGGACGAACAAGGACGCGGACCGGTGGTTCGTCCAGATCGAGACCTTCGACCCGCACGAGCCGTTCTTCTCCCACCAGCGCTACAAGGACCTCTACCCGCACGCGTACGACGGGCCGCACTTCGACTGGCCCGACTACAAGCAGGTGGTGGAGACGGACGAGCAGGTCGCGCACGCCGGTTACGAGTACGCCGCACTGCTCTCCATGTGCGACCACTCCCTGGGCCGGGTCCTGGACGCCATGGACGAGCACGGGCTGTGGGACGACACGCTCCTGATCGTCAACACCGATCACGGTCTGCTGCTCGGCGAGAAGGGCTGGTGGGGCAAGGGCGTCCAGCCCTGGTACAACGAGCTGGTCCATCTGCCGCTGTTCGTCTGGGACCCGCGCTCCGGCGGCGCGGGCGAGCGGCGCGACACCCTCGTGCAGACCATCGACCTCGCCCCCACGCTCCTGGAGTACTTCGGCGTCGAGCGCCCGGCCGACATGCAGGGCGCACCGCTGCCCGTCACCGCCGCAGACGACCCCGTACGCGAGGCCGGCCTCTTCGGCATCCACGGCGGTCACGTGAACATCACCGACGGCCGGTACGTCTACATGCGCGCGCCCGCCTCCCCAGGCAACACCCCCCTGCTAGAGCACACGTTGATGCCGACCCACATGCGCGGCCGCTTCACCCCCGCCGAACTCGCCGACGTGGAGCTGGCCGAGCCGTTCGGCTTCACCAAGGGCGTCCGCCCCCTGCGAGTGCCGGGCCGCACCTTCGTCAATCCGTACCACCACGGCAGCCTGCTCTTCGATCTGGAGAACGACCCCGAGCAGCTGGATCCGCTCGTCGACGACGAGGTGGAGCTGCGGCTCGCGACGCTGCTGGTGGAGCTGATGCGGGATACGGAGGCTCCCCCCAGTCAGTACGAACGTCTCGGGCTGCCCGCCACGGGTCCGGTGACCGGCGCGCACCTCCTCGTACGGGTCCAGCGCGACCAGGCCCAGCGGGCCGCGGTGCCCCTGCCTCGTGCCGAGGACTATCCCGAGGGGCGGCTCTCGCTGCGAACGCCGGTCGCGACGCTGATCGGCGATCCGGTGGCGCTGGAGGTTCTCAAGCGCCACCTGCCGGGGATCGCCGACTCGGAACTCCTGCAGTTCCTGGGGCCGACCCCGCTCATCGACATCGCCGCGATGTCGGGCGGAATGATCCCGCCCCACCGGCTGCGCCTGGTCGCCGAGGAACTCGCGAAACTCTGAGAGCCGGTCGTCGGACCACAGATGAACGCCGGTGACGGGGCGGCTACCCCGTCACCGGCCCGCCTTTCCTCCCCCTGCCCATCCAGTGAAGAACGAGACGAAGAAGAGGTGGCGTCTTGCCCGATCTTACCGAGGCACCCGTCTGCACGACGAAGGAGAGAAAGGCCGTCCTCGTGAAGGGCCGCTGGCGCCAGCTGTCCCTGCTCGGCGGCACCATGCTCGTCGAGAACACAGAGGCGAGTCTGATCAGCGGGCTGTTCCCGGTGATCCGCCACTCGCTCGGAGTCTCGCTCGGC
The DNA here is from genome assembly GCF_008642375.1 of Streptomyces venezuelae. NCBI lineage: Bacteria > Bacillati > Actinomycetota > Actinomycetes > Kitasatosporales > Streptomycetaceae > Streptomyces > Streptomyces venezuelae. Next base: position 2,161,365 of record NZ_CP029194.1, read on the forward strand.
GCGCTCGGCGTCCTGACCGCCGCGGGCCGGATCGTCGGCGTGTTCGCCGGCCCGTTCTGGGTGTGGGCCGCCCAACGCTGGTCCCGCAAGGGCGTCCTCGTCCTGGCCACCGGGTTCTGGGGAGTGTGGGGCATAGCCGCGGGCTTCGCCCAGAACTTCACCCAGCTCCTCATCCTGATCACCATCCTCGCCGCCGGGTACGCGGCCTCCGGACCTCTCACCACGGAAATCCTGGGGGACCTCTTCGACAGCGAGTCCCGGGGCCGCGCCGTCGGCATGCTGTACGGGGTCATCAACCTCGCCGCATCCCTCTTCGCCACCCTGAAGGGACAGCTCGCCGCGTTCGACGACGGCTGGCGCTGGGGTCTGTGGGGCATCGGCGCCGTCAACGTCCTGTGCGGTGTCGCCCTGTTGATCTGGATGCGCGACCCGGGAAGAGGCGCGTCCGAGCACCAGCTCGCCGGCCTCGACCGACGGACCCGCGAGGCCCACACCAAGGTCACCATGAAGCAGGTGACCGCGCTCTTCCGGATCCCGAGCCTGGTGGTCCTGCTCGTCTCCCGACTCCTGTCGGGGCAACTTCTCGCCGCGATGTTCGGTGTGATCTTCCTGGTGGACGTCTACGGATTCAGCACCCAGGTCGCCTCCGTCGTCCTCTTCCCCATGGGCATCGGTTTCTTCACCGGCACCGTGCTCGGCGGCTTCCTCGCCGACTGGGCCGTCCGCCGCAACCCGCGCCACGGCCTCGTGGTCGTTCTCCAGACCGCTCAGTTCGCCTTCGCGACCGTGGCCTTCTTCGGTACCCAGCTCGACTGGGGCGGGATCGGTGTGTTCGCTGTCTTCTTCGCCCTCATGGGCCTCGTCCAGGGCGTCAACCCGGTGGTCAACCGGCCCATGATCATGGCCGTGACGCTTCCCGAACTCCGCGGCGTGGCCTTCGCCATCTACCTCAGCGTCTTCGAGGCCGTCGCCATCGCCGCGTTCAGCCTCGGAGCCGGCTTCCTCGGCGACGCCTTCGGACTGCGCGCGGTGTTCCTGTGGGTTCTCGTCGGACTCGTGGTCGTCAACGGCGCCTTCCTCACCTTGCTCTATCGCACCTACGCCACCGATGTGGCCCGCGTCCAGCAGGCACTCGAAAGCCGGCGGCAGGCGGCTCTCGCCGGATAGCCCGGGACGGAGCGGACGCTCTCGTCCGCTTGCGGAGCGGGAGCCTCTTCCCGAGGTGACCGGAGGTCGACGATCTGCGGCTCGGCCCCGCCCACGTCGCAGGTCTCTCCTGGGGCGGGACCGTCGTACTGGAACTCCGTCGTCGCCGTTCGGCGCTGGTCAGGACGTTCCAGGAGGCGATTGCGGACGTCACGCTCGTCGTTCTCCCCGGCACGGGCCATGTCAGCAACCTCGAGGAGCCGGAGCACGTCAACCGGGCCGTCCGCGAGTCTGCCGCGCACCCGCCTGATCCGACGCCTCAGGAAGGCTCGGACCAGATGTCCATGGGGACGGTGCTCACGCTGCGGCCGGCCGGGTCGAGGATGCGGCCCATGCGCTTCACGAAGCGCAGGGAGACCGCCTGGTCGAGCACCTTCAGCTGAGGCAGTGCGCTGGTGAGGCGGGCCTCAAGGCCGCGGATGTCGGGAAGGGAGCGGAGCCAGACGCTGATGAGGAGATTCGCCCTCCCTCCGGCGAGGCCGATGCACGCCCGGATCTCGGGGACGGCGGCCAGGAGTCTGTTCAGGGCATCGCGGTCGTCGATCTGGGCCTGGGCCCAGATCGTGGTGGAGATCGGCCAGCCGCACAGGGGCTGGGCGACCTCGCAGCGCAGTTCCAGGTCCTCGTTGGCGATGAGGAGGGCGAGCCGCTTGCGTACGGTGGTGATCCCGACGCCCAGTTCCTCCGCGAGGTCCGTGAGCGAAGTACGTCCTTCGGTCCCGAGGCGCACGGCGAGGAGGCGGTCCCTCGCGGTGAGCGTCTGGGGCGTCGACGGCGACCTGGCCGGCCGCTCGGCGGTGATGCGGGCCCGCTGGCGGGGGTCGAGGGCACGCAGGCGCCAGTCGGTGGCGTGCGTGAAGACATGGGTGCCGAGCTGGGTGCGGGTGGCGCTGATTCCGGGAAGCGTGCCCAGACGTTCCAGCACGTATACGGAGAGCGCGGGAAGCGTGGGCATCGACACCGTGAGCAGGAGGTCCCGGCCGCCGCTGGTGTGATCCACGGTCAGGACGTGGGGCCACTGCGCGAGGGTGTTGGCCACCTCGAGCGCCCGGCCGGCCTGGCAGTCCACTTCGACGAAGGCGAGGCAGCCCTGGGAGATCTGTGCGCGCCCGGGCTGTGCCGTGATCCACGCGACACCCGTCCCGGTCAGCCGGGACCAGCGCCGGGCCACGGTGACGGGATCGAGGTCGAGTGCCCGTCCGATGCGCGACCAGGGGGCTCGGGGGTCGATCTGCAGCGTGTTGACCAGGCTGAGGTCGAGCTCGTCCAGGGATGCAGATTCCTGCAAACGATCAGGCATGGAAGAAAGATCCTGCGTTTTCAGTGGGCATGAGTGCCGAGTATCCATCATCACTGGCAACCGAGCGACAGCGAGGTGAACGTCAGTGAAAGGGGATGCCGGTGTCGGTGCGCGAGGACGCACGGAGTGTGCAGGGTGAGCTGGTCCGCCTGCGGCGGGCGCTGCATGTCGAGCCCGAGCTGGGCCTGCAGTTGCCACGTACGCGGGACAAGGTCCTGGCCGCCCTGGACGGACTGCCGTTGGAGGTCACCACGGGGAACCGGCTGACCTCGGTCACCGCGGTTCTGCGGGGCGCTCGTCCCGGCCCCACGGTGCTCCTGCGCGCCGACATGGACGCGCTGCCCGTCACCGAACGCGCGGATCTCACGTACGCCTCCCGCACGGACGGGATCATGCACGCCTGCGGTCACGACCTGCACACGTCCATGCTCGCCGGCGCGGCACAGCTCCTCTCCGCCCGCCGGGACGAGCTCGCGGGCGATGTGGTCTTCATGTTCCAGCCCGGCGAGGAGGGGCAGGACGGGGCCGGCCACATGCTCGCCGAAGGGGTCCTGGACGCCTCCGGTGAACGACCGGTGGCCGCCTACGCACTGCACGTGACGTCGGCGGGCCAGCCGAGCGGGCTGTTCGCGACCCGTCGGGGCCCGGTCCTGGCATCCTCCGACAGCCTTCGCGTGACCGTCCGCGGTGCGGGTGGCCACGGTTCGATGCCGCACCTGGCCAACGACCCCGTACCGGCGGCGTGCGAGATGGTCACCGCGCTGCAGACCTTCATCACCCGGAGGTTCGATCCCTTCGACCCCGTGGTGCTGACCGTGGGCGCCTTCCACGCGGGCACGGCCGGCAACGTCATTCCCGACGAGGCCCGGTTCACGGCGACCGTGCGGTCGTTCTCCGCGTCGTCGCACGGCCGGATCAAGGACGGCGCCGCGCAGGTGTGCCGCGGTATCGCGGCCGCCCACGGTCTCGACGTCGAGGTGGACTTCGCCGAGCTGTACCCCCTCACCGTCAACGACCCGGCCGAGGCCGAGTTCGTCGCCGACGTGGTGTCGGAGGTGCACGGAGAGGAGCGCTACACGTGGGCGCCCCGGCCGGCCACCGGATCGGAGGACTTCTCCCGGGTGCTGGACGAGGTCCCCGGCGCGTTCGTGGTCCTGGGCGCCTGCCCGCCTGACCAGGACGTGCAGCGCGCCCCGTACAACCACTCGCCCTTGGCCGTCTTCGACGACAGCGTGCTCGGTGACGGAGCCGCGCTCTACGCCGAACTCGCCCTGCGCCGCCTGGCGAAGGCGACACCCGCCCCCACCTCCTGACGCCCCGCCCGCAGCTCCGCCGGACGCAGCTCATCCGGGCTGCGTCCCGTCCCCCAGGAGAACCCCGTGCCCGACCACGCATCCCCGTCCCCGGCCACCAGATCCGACGCTCCCGACGTCTCGGCCACGAGCGCCACGAGTGCCACGAGTGCCACGAGTGAGAGCACGCCCGCCCCTTCCCGGCTGCGCACCGTCGTCGGCACCGGCGTGGGCAACGCCCTGGAGTGGTACGACTGGAACGTCTACGCGATCTTCACCCCGTTCTTCGCCTCGCAGTTCTTCCCCTCCGCCGATCCGACCTCGGCCCTGCTGAGCACCTTGGCGATCTTCGCCGTGGGCTTCCTCATGCGTCCCCTGGGCGGCCTGGTCTTCGGCCGGCTCAGCGACCGCAAGGGTCGGCGTGCGGCGATGGTCGGCTCCATCGCGCTGGCCGCCGCCGGAAGCCTGCTGATCGGCCTCGCACCGACCTACGCCACGATCGGCGTGGGCGCCTCGGCCCTGCTGGTGTTCGCGCGGCTCGTCCAGGGCCTGGCCCACGGCGGGGAGCTTCCCGCGGCCCAGACGTACGTGGCGGAGATGGCCCCCCGCGAACGGCGAGGGCTCTGGTCGAGCCTGATCTACATCTCCGGCACCTGCGGCATCATGGTCGCCACCGTGCTCGCGGCGGTCCTCTCCTCCTTCCTCAGCGAGGACCAGCTCCACGCGTGGGGCTGGCGCGTGCCCTTCGTCATCGGTGGACTTCTCGGCCTGTACGCGCTGATCATGCGGCTGCGCCTTGAGGAGACCGACGCGTTCGAGAAGCAGGCCGACACCCCGGACCACGAACCGCGCACGTCGGTGTGGCGCGGCTTCTGGGAGAACCGGGCGGCGTGCCTGCGCGTGATCGGCCTCACCCTGGGCGGCACGGTCGTCTACTACACCTGGGCCGTCTCCGCCCCGGCCCAGGCCATCTCCCTCAAGGGCATCGAGGCCTCCTCCGCGCTGTGGGCGGGAGTCCTCGCCAACCTGGTCTTCCTCGTGACGCTGCCGCTGTTCGGCGCCCTCTCCGACCGCGTGGGCCGCAAGCCCATCCTGTACGGCTCCTACATCGGCGGAGCCCTCCTGGCCTTCCCCCTGAACTGGTTCATCCAGGACCAGGCCTGGCAGCTGGCTGTGTCCATGACGACGGCCATGCTCTTCATGTCCGCCGGCGCGGCGATCACCCCCGCGGTGTTCGCGGAGATGTTCCCGACCCGGCTGCGCACGACGGGTGTGGGCTTTCCCTACGCCATCGCCGTGGCCGCCTGCGGCGGCAGTGCCCCGTATCTTCAGACCTGGCTGACCAGCAACGGGAATGGTGACCTCTTCCTCGGCTACACGGTGGTTCTGCTGCTCCTCGCCCTGGCCGTGGTGCACCGGATGCCGGAGACGAAGAACACCGACCTGACGTGACACCGCAGAACGCCGGAGAACCCGGACTGTGGGAACGGAGCCGTACCGTGCCGAGCCTGACCAGCAGAGCGATGCCGACCGTGGTGCGGCTCCGTGGGGCCAAGAAGGTTTTCAGCTCGGCGGAGGCCGTCCGGGAACAGGTCCTCGCCCGTTCCCTGCGGCCGACCGGGTACGCCCCACCGGCCGGACTGGAACGCACGGTCGACCTCGCCGTACGCCGGGTGGCCGGATGGCCCGTCTACGCGGTCACCCCTCGCGGTGCTCCCGACGCCGGACGGCGGGCGGTCTATCTGCACGGCGGCGCGTACATCAACGAGATAGCACCCCAGCACTGGAAGCTGATCGCCCACGTGGCCGCCGAGACCGGCACCCGGGTCACGGTGCCGATCTACCCCCTCGCTCCCCTGGCGACGGCATCCGAGGTGGTGCCGGCCGTCACCGGCCTGGCCGCCGAGATCCTCGACGACGCGGCCACCACGACCCTCAGCCTCATCGGAGACTCCGCCGGCGGCGGAATGGCCCTCGCCGTCGCCGTCCACCTGCGGGACCGAGGACTTCCCGCCCCCGCCCGCACCATCCTCATCTCCCCCTGGCTCGACATCAGCCTGACCGACCCGCGCATCGCCCTGCTCGAAGACCGCGACCCCTGGCTCGCCGTCCCCGGTGCGCGCTTCGCCGGGGACCTCTACCGCGGCACGCTCCCCGTCGACCACCCGCACGTCAGCCCTCTGCTCGCCGACCTGACCGGACTGAACCCGATCACGCTGTTCAGCGGAACCCGGGACATCGTCAACGCCGACGCCCGACGCCTGGCCGCCCGCGCCACGGCCGCGGGCGTCGAGCTGGACTTCCACGAGGCACCGGAGATGCTGCACGTCTACCCCCTCCTGCCGATCCCCGAAGGCAGAGCCGCCCGTGCCGCCCTCTGCACCGCCCTGCGGAGCTGACGCTCGCTCAGCGGCTGTCCGGTCGCGGTACGAGGGGTTGACGCCAGCATTGGTCTATGCCAATTTCTCCTCGGCGCATGGTCAGCCTTTCCCCACAAGGGTGTTGAAGCAACGGACCACACCCGCTGCACCGTGCTGCCTTCCCCCCATCACCTCCCCGAGAGGAACCCCCATGCGCAATGGAGCCAGCCGCCGGAAGCCCGGCATGCGCACCGCGCTCGCCGCCGTCACCGCCGCGATCGGTCTCGGCGCAACCGCGCTGACCGCCCTCCCTGCCGCCGCCGCGGAGGAGAGCGTCGCCGTCCGCTACCGGCAGGGCGGCTCGGGCGGCGACCAGGCGGCGCCCTGGTTCACCGTGGTCAACACCGGGACGACGAACATCCCGTTGAGCCAGGTCAAGCTGCGCTACTACTTCAAGGCCGATCCCGGTGCCTCGTACAGCTACGCCTGCGACTGGGCCGTCAAGGGCTGCACGCATCTGACGGGTACGTTCGGCACGCCGGCCAGCCCCACCGCCACGGCGGACCGGTACCTGGAGGTCGGGTTCACGGCGGGGGCGGGCTCCCTGGCGCCGGGCGCCGACACCGGGGACGTACAACTGCGCTTCCACCGCTCCGACTGGCAGCCGCTCGACCAGTCCGACGACTACTCCTTCGGGCCCACCCAGACCACGTACGAGAACTGGACCAAGGTCACCGCCACCGTCGGCGGAGTCCAGGTCTGGGGCACCGCCCCCGCCGGCAACGAGGCGACCCCGACGCCGACCCCGACCCCGACCGACCCGTCCCCCACGCCTCCGACCACGCCCCCGGCCGAACAGGGCGTCCTCTTCGACGACTTCGACTACACCGGCCACACCGACCCTGCGATCGCCGCACACGGCTGGACCATCCGCTCAGGCGGAGGCGGCCCCGGCGTCGGCGCGGCGACGTGGGCACCCGAGAACGTCACCTTCGCCAAAGAGGGCACGAACTCCGTCATGACGCTGCGCACGTCGACCGCGGGCACCGGCGCGTCGACGCGACAGACCGAAGTGCACACCGCGGCGCGGAAGTTCAAGAACGGGACCTACGCCGCCCGGGTGCGCTTCACGGACACCCCGACCAGCGGTCCGGACGGCGACCACCTGGTCCAGAGCTTCTTCACCATCAACGACCTCACCGCACCGATGGCGGACGACTACGCCGAGTACGACTTCGAGTACCTCCCCAACGGCGGCTGGGGCGAGACGGCGAACGTCCTCTACACCACCTCCTGGGAGACCTTCCGACCCGACCCCTGGGAGGCCGTCAACCAGCACACCGAGAGCCGCACGAGCCAGGCCGGCTGGCACGACCTGGTCCTGACCATCGACGACGAGGCGCTCGTCTACTACATCGACGGCAAGCAGTTCGCCCGGCACGACGCCCACTACCTGCCCGAGCGGCCCATGTCGGTCCACTTCAACCAGTGGCTGATCGACCTCGCAGGCCAGACCTCCACGACCCCCCGCGTCTACGAGGAGCGGATCGACTACATGCTCCACGTGAAGGACCAGGTCCTCACCCCTGCCCAAGTGGCGGCAAAGGTCACCGGCTTCCGCGCGTCCGGAACGGCCTTCAAGGACTCCGTTCCCAGCTCCTGAACGAACCGGCCGCCGCGGGCTGTGGCGGCGCGACCGCCCGCGGTGCGCGACACCGTCGTCGGTGTCGGCCGCCGTGGCGATGTGATCATTTGCCTGACCGGCCGCGTCCCTGCGTCCTAAGGTTTGCCGCCTGGACGTCGATGGAGGGGGTTTGGTGCCGGCTGTGGCGGAGCGGTTGCCGGGCCGGATGACGGACGCGCCGAGGGCGTGGCCTGCCCTCGGGCACCTTCCGCAACTGCGGCGCGGGCCATACATATGACGACCCATCAGAAACCGCGCCGTCTGTGCGTCACACGTGCGTCACGCGCGTCGGACATGTGTCGAGATATCGCCCGTAACGCACGTGCCGCACATCATGCACACTCGGCAAAGTGGCAGGTCACCGGCCCTTTTCAGCAGGCTCAAGGATCGCCACGCACTCCACGTGGTGCGTCATCGGGAAGAGGTCGAAGGCGCGCAGTGTCCGGACCTTGTAGCCGCGCTCCGCGAAGTAGGAGATGTCGCGGGCCAGGGCCGCCGGGTCGCAGGCGACGTAGGCGATGCGGCGGGCGCCGAGGCCCGCGAGGTGGTGGACCGTCTGCTTGCCGGCGCCTGCGCGGGGCGGGTCCAGGACGATGAGGTCGACCTCCGTGATGCCCGTGCGCGGGAGGACGGACTCGACCTTGCCCTGTTCGATGCGGACGCGGGGGAACCCGGCCAGGTTGTGGCGGGCGTCCTCGACGGCGCGCTTGCCGGACTCGATGCCGAGGACCGCGCCCTGCTCGCCGACCCGGTCCGCGAGGGCGCCCGCGAAGAGGCCGACGCCGCAGTAGAGGTCGAGGGCGGAGTCGCCCTTGCGCGGGAGGAGGCCCTGCATGACGGCCTTCATCAGGGTGTCGGCGGCCTTCGGGTGGACCTGCCAGAAGCCGCCGCTGCCGACGCGGTGGGTGCGCTCGTCGGCGCGCTCGCGGACGAAGCCGCGGCCGTGGACGCGGTGGATGCCGCCGTCGTTCTCGTCGACGCGCAGGACCGAGACCGGCTTGTCGAGTTCGACGAGGGGGAGGCGGGCGCCGGGGCGCGGGGTGAGGATGACCTGGCGGTCGTTCGAGCCCGAGGCGGCGATGGCCTCGACCGAGGCCATGCCCTCCCAGGTGCGCTTCTCGATGCCGAGCTCCGAGACGCCCTGGGCGGCGATCATGCAGTGGTCGATGATCTCGACCTCGTGCGAGCGGTGGCGGCGCAGGCCCGCGTGACCCTCGGCGTCGATCGCGTACTGGACGCGGGTGCGCCACTGCGGGACCTCGCCCGACGGCAGCTTGTCGCCCTCGGCGGGCATGACGGTGCCGTCCCAGCCGGCCTCCTCGGGGGTGAGGCCGGCGAGGCGCAGGAGCTGCTCGGCGATGACCTCGCCCTTGAGCCGGCGCTGGGCGCCGGGCTTGGCGTGCTGCCAGTCGCAGCCGCCGCACTTGCCGGGGCCGGCGAAGGGGCAGGGGGCCTCGACGCGGTCCTTGGAGGGTTCGAGGATCGTGATCGCGTCGGCGCGCAGGAAGCGGGAGGTCTCCTCGCCCTCGGTGACGCGGGCGACGACCTTCTCGCCGGGCAGCGCGTGGCGGACGAAGAGGACGCGGCCCGCCTCGGTGCGGGCGATGCAGTGCCCGCCGTGGGCCACCGGACCGACCTCGACCTCGTACTCTTCCCCGACCAACGACGAAACAGGGGTGTTCTGCATGGCGGGGGGACTCCAAGAGGAAGTGACGGTGGGCCGCCGTTCGGGACAGTTCGGACGGCAGCCCACCAGTCTAGTTGTTCTTTACCGGTTGTTCTTCGCGGCCGGTTCCTTCTGGCCCTTCTCCACCGGGCCGCGGCGGACCGAGCCCGGCGCGTTCCACTCCTGGCGCTTCCGGGCCCGCTTCTTCGCGGCCTCGGAGGACTGGAGCTGGTACGGGACCGAGGTGACCATGACGCCGGGGGTGAAGAGCAGCCTGCCCTTGAGGCGGAGCGCGGACTGGTTGTGGAGCAGGTGCTCGTACCAGTGGCCGACGACGTACTCGGGGATGTAGACGGAGACGGCGTCGCGCGGGCTCTCGCGGCGGATGCTCTTCACGTACTCGATCACCGGCCGGGTGATCTCGCGGTACGGGGAGTCGAGGATCTTGAGCGGGACGTTGATGCCACGCCGCTCCCACTCCTCCTTGAGCGCCTTCACCTCGGCCGGGTCGACGTTGACGGTCAGCGCCTCCAGCTCGTTCGCGTGCATGAGCTTGGCGTAGGCCAGGGCGCGCAGGGTGGGCTTGTGGAGCTTGGAGACCAGGACGATGGAGCGGACCCGGGAGGGGCGCACGTACTCGTCCGGCCGCTCCTCGGCGGCGGCGATCTCCGCGGAGACGGAGTCGTAGTGCCGGCGGATCGCGGTCATCGTCCCGTAGAAGATCACCATGCCGAGCAGGGCGACCCACGCGCCGTGGGTGAACTTGGTGGCGAGGACGACGACGAGGACGAGGCCGGTGAAGAAGGCGCCGAAGGCGTTGATCGCGCGGGAGCGGATCATGTGGCGGCGCTTGGCCGGGTCCCTCTCCGTCTTCAGGTGCCGGTTCCAGTGCCGGACCATGCCGATCTGGCTGAGCGTGAAGGAGACGAAGACGCCGACGATGTAGAGCTGGATGAGCTTGGTCGAGTCGGCCCCGTAGACCCAGACGAGGAGCGCGGCGGCGCCCGCGAGGAGCACGATGCCGTTGGAGAAGGTGAGGCGATCGCCGCGGGTGTGCAGCTGGCGCGGCAGGTACCGGTCCTGGGCGAGGATCGAGCCGAGGAGCGGGAAACCGTTGTACGCGGTGTTGGCGGCCAGGAAGAGGACGAGCGCGGTGGCGGCGGCGAGGACGACGAAGAAGAACGTTCCGTCGCCGAAGACGGCGGCCGCGACCTGGGAGATGACCGGGTCCTGGACATAGCCCTCGCCGACCGGCACTCCGTTGTGGAGGAGGTCCTGGGCGGGCTTCTCCGCCATCCGCACGTCGGTGGCCATGGCGAGGAAGATGATGCCGCAGAACATGGTGACGGCCAGGCCGCCCATGAGGGCGAGCGTGGTGGCGGCGTTCTTCGACTTCGGCTTCCGGAAGGCGGGGACGCCGTTGGAGATCGCCTCGACACCGGTGAGCGCGGCACAGCCGGAGGAGAAGGCGCGGAGCAGCAGGAAGACCAGCGCGAAGCCGGCCAGCCCCTCGTGCTCGGGCTTGATCTCGAAGTCGGCGGTGGGGGCCTTCATGGTCTCGTCGAGGACGATCCCCTTGTAGGCGCCCCACGCGATCATGAGGAAGACGCCGGCGACGAAGACGTACGTGGGGATGGCGAAGAGGCTGCCCGACTCCTTCACCCCGCGCAGGTTCATCAGTGTCAGCAGGACGATGACGCCGACCGCACAGGCCACCTTGTGCTCGACGACGAAGGGGATCGCGGAGCCCAGGTTCTCGATGCCCGAGGAGATCGAGACGGCGACGGTCAGGACGTAGTCGACGAGCAGGGCGCTCGCCACGGTGAGTCCGGCCTTCGGCCCGAGGTTGGTGTTGGCGACCTCGTAGTCGCCGCCGCCGCTCGGGTACGCGTGCACGTTCTGCCGGTACGAGGCGACGACCGTGAACATCAGGACGACGACCGCGAGCGCGATCCACGGACTGAAGTGGTACGCCGACAGTCCTGCCACAGAGAGGACCAGCAGCACCTCGCCTGGCGCGTACGCCACGGAGGACAGCGGGTCGGAGGCGAAGACGGGGAGGGCGATCCGCTTGGGGAGAAGGGTTTCCCCGAGCTTGTCGCTGCGCAGGGCCCGCCCGATCAGGATCCGTTTGGGCACGTCGGTCAGTTTGGACACGGAGAGGATCGTAAGCGTTCGAAATCCGCCATGCTCACCGGCACCCCCGATCAGCACGGAATCTCCCTGAGTACCACCTCGGATGCGGTCCCCGCCAGCGTTGCCGCATAAGCTCGGACCGGACAACCCGGCAGGGAGTTGTCCGCCGCGGCCCGGGCCGATCGGGCGAGGAAAGTTGTGGGCAGGGTGTTTTCGCAGGTCAGTAGGGCGATCAGGAGTGCGGGGTAAGGGGACGTGCACATCGTCATCATGGGCTGCGGGCGAGTGGGAGCCGCTCTCGCGCAGACCCTCGAACAGCAGGGGCACACCGTCGCGGTCGTCGACCAGGACCCGACGGCTTTCCGTCGTCTGGGCTCCGGCTTCGGCGGTCGTCGCGTCACGGGTGTGGGCTTCGACCAGGACACGCTGCGTGAGGCCGGGATCGAGGACGCCGGTGCCTTCGCCGCGGTGAGCAGCGGCGACAACTCGAACATCATCGCGGCGCGGGTCGCGCGCGAGATGTTCGGCATCGAGAACGTGGCGGCGCGGATCTACGACCCGCGCCGTGCCGAGGTCTACCAGCGCCTCGGGATCCCGACGGTCGCGACGGTCCGCTGGACCGCCGACCAGATGCTGCGGCGGCTGCTGCCCTCCGGCGCGGAGCCGCTGTGGCGGGACCCGAGCGGCGGTGTGCAGCTCGCGGAGGTCCACACCTCTCCCGCCTGGATCGGCCACAAGGTGAGCCGCCTCCAGGAGGAGACCGGCGTCCGGGTCGCCTTCCTCACCCGACTGGGCGAAGCGATTCTGCCGACCTCGCAGACGGTGCTCCAGGAGGGTGACCTGGTGCACGTGATGATGCGTACGGATGACATCGCGAAGGTCGAGGAGGCCTTCGCCGAGGGTCCTGAGGAGGGCGGTCACTGATGCGTGTCGCTATTGCGGGCGCGGGTGCGGTGGGCCGTTCCATCGCGGGCGAGCTCCTGGAGAACGGGCACGAGGTCCTGCTGATCGACAAGGCGCCGACCGCCATCTCGGTGGAGCGGGTGCCGCAGGCGGAGTGGCTGCTCGCCGACGCCTGTGAGATCACGTCCCTCGACGAGGCGGCGCTCCAGCGCTGCAACGTGGTGATCGCGGCGACCGGCGACGACAAGGTGAACCTGGTCGTCTCGCTGCTCGCCAAGACCGAGTACGGCGTGCCGCGGGTCGTCGCCCGGGTGAACAACCCGAAGAACGAGTGGCTGTTCAACGAGGCCTGGGGCGTGGACGTCGCCGTCTCGACCCCGCGCCTCATGTCGGCCCTGGTCGAGGAGGCGGTGAGCGTCGGCGACCTCGTCCGGCTGCTGCGCTTCAGCCACGGCGACGCGAACCTGGTCGAGCTGACGCTCCCTCCGGAGTCGGCGGTCGCCGGTACCGCGGTCGGGGACGTGGACTGGCCGCAGGACACCTCGCTGGTGACGATCATCCGCGGTTCGCGGGTGCTGACGCCGAGCCCCGAGGAGACCCTGGAGGCCGGCGACGAGCTGCTGTTCGTGGCCGCGCAGGCCCGCGAGGAGCAGCTGGAGGACCTGCTGCAGGTCCGCCGCGAGACCACCGAGTCCTGACAAGCCCCGCGGGATACCCGGGACAGACGGGATACGCGGGAGGGCCCGGACCTGACGAACAGGTCCGGGCCCTCCCGCGTGCCGCGTCGGTACGAGGCTCAGGCCTCCGGCGTGCCGCTCTGCGCGGCGGCCGCGGCCGCCTTGCGCTCCTTCTCGGCGCGCTCCTCGGCCTCCATCTCGGCGAAGACGTCGATCGGCGGCGGCGCCTTCGCGAGGAACATCCAGGTGAGGTAGACCGCGAGCAGGAACGGCGGGATCTTCAGGGCGACCAGGACCCAGCCGAACTTGGTCGTGTCGGCCCACCAGTACATCGGGAAGAGGATCGCGCACTTGGCGAGCAGGATGAAGCCCCAGGCGAGGCTCGCCTTCGCATAGGCCTTCTTGCGGCCGGGGTTACGGGTGCGCCAGGAGAGGTTCTCCTTGAACACCGGGCCGAGGATCAGGCCGATCAGCGGGACGCCCGCGACCGTGGTGATGATGTACGCGAGGGCGAGGCCCAGGGTGTACAGCATGCCCGGCAGGTAGAAGTCCTTGGCGTTGCCCGTCATCATCGCGAAGACGACACCGAAGGCGACACCGAAGACGCCGCTGAACGCGTGCTTGACGGTGTCGCGACGGATCAGCCGGACCGCGACCAGGACCAGCGAGACCGCGAGCGCGGCGATCGCCGAGACGTGCAGGTCCTTGTTGATCGTGAAGATCGTGACGAAGAGCAGGCCGGGCACGACCGTCTCGATCATGCCCCGCAGCCCGCCGAAGGCCTCGAACAGCGCGGCCTCGGTAACCTCCTTCGAGGCCTGGGCGTCCTGTGGGGCCTCGGCGCCCTGATCCGTGGTCGGCTTGTCGAGGGACGTCACCGGCTACTCCTGTCCGAGCGGTCGGAGCTCGTATTTGGGGTTGAAGAGGACCCGCCGGCCGTGGCTCAGGGAGATCCGGCCGGAGGCGATCAGCTTGCGGCCCGGTTCGATGCCCACGATGGAGCGGCGGCCCAGCCAGACGACGTCCAGCGGTGCCGTGCCGTCGAAAAGCTCGGCCTCCAGCGCGGGCACACCGGCGCGGGGGCGCAGCGTGACCGTGCGCAAGGTACCAGTCACCTTGACTATCTGGCGGTCGGAGCAGTCGCAGATACGCGTGCACCCGGTGGCCTCGGCGTCCTCCTGAAGCTCCTCCGACTCCAGGTCCTCCGGGGTGGAGGAGAGCCGGTCGAGCATCCGGCGGAACCTTCCGGCCGGCTTCTCTGTACGCGGTGCAGCACTCATACAGAAAGCGTACCGGCCTCCACCCCCACCGGGACCGGCCGCACACACGACGTCCGCTTCATCGTTCGAAGCGGTAACCCATGCCCGGTTCGGTGACGAAATGGCGGGGGTGCGAGGGGTCGGCCTCGAGCTTGCGCCGCAGCTGCGCCATGTACACGCGGAGGTAGTTGGTCTCCGTGCCGTACGAGGGGCCCCAGACCTCCTGGAGCAGCTGCTTCTGGCTGACCAGCCGCCCGCCGTTGCGGACGAGGACCTCCAGGAGGTGCCACTCGGTGGGGGTCAGGCGGACGTCGCGGCCGTCGCGGTGGACCTTCTTCGCCGCGAGGTCGACGGTGAAGCCCTCGGTCTCGACGACCACCACGCCGTCCTCGGCACCGCCGACCGGCTCGGCGCGGCGCACGGCCGCGCGCAGCCGCGCGAGCAGCTCGTCCATGCCGAAGGGCTTGGTGACGTAGTCGTCGGCGCCGGCATCGAGCGCCTCGACCTTCTCGTCGGAGGTCTGGCGGGCGGAGAGAACCAGGATCGGCACCCTCGTCCAGCCGCGCAGGCCCCTGATCACCTCGACGCCGTCCATGTCGGGCAGGCCGAGGTCGAGGACGACGACGTCGGGGTGGCGCTCGGCGGCCAGCCGGAGGGCGGTGGCGCCGTCGGGGGCGGCGTCGACCTCGTACTTCCGCGCCTTGAGGTTGATCACCAGGGCGCGGACGATCTGTGGCTCGTCGTCGACCACGAGGACCCGGGTCATGGAGGGGGACCTACCTTCTTCGGTGCCCGTTGCGGGCGGCTTGGGTGATGACGGTGGCGCTTGCGGCGGTGGGGCTTGCCGGGCGGTACGGGAGCGGAGGGTGGGACGGGAGCGATACGGGGCGGCGCGGGCGGTACGGCGGCGGAACGCGGGCGGTACGGCGGCGGGGGCGCCGCCCGGCTCAGCTCACGGCATGCGCCGGGAGCTCCGCGGCCGGTTCCGGGGGCGCGCCCCGCGCGGTCCTGAGGGTGAGCACCATGGTCAGCCCGCCGCCCGGGGTGTCCTCGGCGGCGAGGGTCCCTCCCATGGCCTCGACGAAGCCGCGGGCGACCGCGAGGCCGAGGCCCACGCCGGCGCCGCGGGGCGCGTCGCCGAAGCGCTGGAACGGTTCGAAGATGCCGTCCTTGCTCTCGTCGGGCACTCCGGGGCCGCGGTCGACGACGCGCAGTTCGACGCGTTCTCCCAGGGTGCTGGCCGCGACCGAGACGGGTCGGCCTTCGGGGCTGTACTTGACGGCGTTCTCGACGATGTTGGCGACGGCCCTCTCCAGGAGGCCCTTGTCGACCTCGACCATCGGCAGCGTCTCGGGGATGTCGAGCTCGGCGCTGCCGTCGGGCACTCCCCCGAGGGCCATCGGGACGACCTCGTCGAGGTCCACGGCGCGGATCAGCGGGGTGACGGTGCCGGTCTGGAGGCGGGACATGTCGAGGAGGTTGCCGACGAGGTGGTCGAGCCGGTCGGCGCCCGCCTCGATGCCCTCCAGGAGTTCGGCGCGGTCCTCCTCGGACCACTCGACGTCGCCGGAGCGGAGGGAGGTGACGGAGGCCTTGATGCTCGCGAGCGGGGTGCGCAGGTCGTGGCTGACGGCGGCGAGGAGCGACGTACGGATCTTGTTGCCCTCGGCCAGCTTCCTGGCCTCCTCGGCCTCGCCGACGAGCCGCTGCCGGTCCAGGACGACCGCGGCCTGGGCCGCGAACGCGCCGAGGACGCGCCGGTCCTCGGCGGGCAGGACCCGGCCGTTCAGCGCCAGGGCCAGATGGTCGCCTACCGGCATGTCCACGTCCGCGTCCTCCGGGCGTGCCACCGGGTGGGGGCCGACGCTCGCCGCCGGGGTCCACGGTTCGATCTCGTCCGTCCGCTCCAGCAGGGTCACCGACTCCATCGAGAAGGTCTCGCGGACCCGTTCGAGGAGGGCGTCCAGGCTGGTCTCGCCGCGCAGCACGCTGCCCGCGAGGTACGACAGGACCTCGGACTCGGCGCGGAGCCGGGCCGCCTGGTGGGTGCGCCGGGCCGCCAGGTCCACCACCGAGGCGACGGCCATCGCGACGCCGAGGAAGACGCTGATGGCCACGATGTTCTTCGGGTCGGCGATGGTGAGCCGGTGGACGGGCGGGGTGAAGAACCAGTTCAGGAGGAAGGAGCCGACCGCGGCCGAGGCGAGCGCCGGCAGGAAGCCGCCGAGCATCGCCGCGGCGACGGTCAGGGCGAGGAACAGCAGCATGTCGTTGGCGAGACCGAGGTCGGCGTCGACGTGCGTGAGGAGCAGGGCCAGGGCGGCGGGCCCCCCGACGCCGACGAGCCAGCCGGCGATGATCCGGGACCGGCCGAGGCGCGCCCCGCGCGCGACGGGCAGCCCCCGGCCCTTGGCGACCTCGCTGTGGGTGACGATGTGGACGTCGAGGTCGGGACCGGACTCCCGGGCCACCGTCTGACCGACGCCGGGGCCGAAGACGTACTGCCAGGTGCGGCGGCGGCTGGAGCCGAGGACGATCTGGGTGGCGTTGACCCCGCGGGCGAACTCCAGGAGCGCGGAGGGGACGTCGTCGCCGATGACGTGGTGGAACGTTCCGCCGAGATCCTCGACGAGGGTCCGCTGGACGGCCAGCTCCTTCGGCGAGGCGGCGGTCAGGCCGTCGCTGCGGGCGATGTAGACGGCGAGCACCTCGCCGCCCGCGCCCTTCTCGGCCAGCCGCGTGGCCCTGCGTATGAGCGTGCGGCCCTCGGGGCCGCCGGTGAGGCCCACGACGATGCGCTCCCGGGCCTGCCAGGTGGAGCGGATGTTGTGCTCGCCGCGGTACTGCTGGAGGTACTCGTCCACCCGGTCGGCCGTCCACAGCAGCGCGAGCTCGCGCAGGGCGGTGAGATTGCCGGGGCGGAAGTAGTTGGAGAGGGCCGCGTCGACCTTGTCGGACGTGTAGATGTTGCCGTGGGCCATGCGGCGGCGCAGGGCCTGCGGTGACATGTCGACCAGCTCGATCTGGTCGGCCCGGCGGACGACCTCGTCGGGGACGGTCTCCTTCTGCCGTACGCCGGTGATCGACTCGACGACGTCCCCCAGCGACTCCAGGTGCTGGATGTTGACCGTCGACACGACGTCGATGCCGGCCGCGAGGAGCTCGACGACGTCCTGCCACCGCTTGGAGTTCCGGGAGCCGGGGACGTTCGTGTGGGCGAGTTCGTCGACGAGCGCGACGGCCGGCCTCCTGGCCAGGACCGCGTCGACGTCCATCTCGGTGAAGCCGGCGCCCCGGTGCTCCAGGGTCCGCCGCGGGACCTGCTCCAGACCGTGCAGCATCACCTCCGTGCGCGGCCGTCCGTGGTGCTCCACGAAGGCCACGACGCAGTCCGTGCCGCGCTCGATGCGGCGATGTCCCTCGGAGAGCATCGCGTACGTCTTGCCGACGCCCGGCGCAGCGCCGAGGTAGATCCGAAGCTTGCCGCGTCCCATGGACACGACCATACGTCCAGCCAATCGGACATTCCGCACGCGGGCGGAGGGCCGGGCGCGGTATTGACGTGATTCTGATGTCCGAAGGCCGACAGCCCCGGATCGGCCGACCTGGACCGCGGCCCCGGTCGGGCGGCCCCGGTCGGGCGGCCCGGCCTCAGTGCTCGATGATCTCGCCGTCGCTGAGCTCCAGGACCCGGTCCGCCAGGCCCAGGAGCTGCGGGTCGTGCGTGGCGACCAGGGCCGTGCAGCCCTCGCTGCGCACCACCGCGCGCAGCAGCTCCATGACGGCGAGCCCGGTCTCCGCGTCGAGCTGGCCGGTCGGCTCGTCGGCGATCAGCAGGGCCGGCTTGTTGGCGAGGGCACGGGCGATGGCGACCCGCTGCTGCTGGCCTCCGGAGAGCTCGCCGGGCCGCTGGTCGGCGTGGTCGGCGAGGCCCACCAGACCGAGCATCAGGGCGACCCGCTCCTCGCGCTCCTTCGGGTCGGCCCTGCGCAGCCGCAGCGGTACGCCGACGTTCTCGGCGGCGGAGAGGATCGGGAGGAGCCCGAAGGACTGGAAGATGAAGCCGATCCGGTCGCGGCGCAGCTCCAGGAGTCCGTTCTCGCCGACCGTGGAGAGGTCGGTGCCGTCGATGACGATCCGGCCCCCGTCGGCGGTGTCGAGGCCGCCCACGAGGTTGAGCAGGGTCGTCTTGCCGGAGCCCGAGCGGCCCTTCAGGGCGACGAGCTCGCCGCGCGGGATGTCGAAGGTGACCCCGCGCAGGGCGTGGACGGCGGCCTCGCCCCTGCCGTACGAGCGCCGGAGGTCCTCGACCCGGACCATCGGCGTGCCGGCCGGGTCCTCGGCGACGGCCGTTCCGGACCGTGTGCTGCTCTCACTCACCGCGCGCTCCCCCTCCTCGAACACCTGCGCGCCAGTATGGTCCGCCGCCGGGCCCCAGGGCCAGAGCCCACGACCGTACGGACAGGGAGAGGGGTGGAGGAAGCGGCGCGAAAACGGCCGGTGGGCCGCTTCCCGTACGTCTCGTACGGGAAGCGGCCCACCGCTCGTTCGTCGATGCGCGTCCGCGATCATCGGACCTCGATGGACCTCGATCGCGGCTCAGCGGATCTCGGTGACCTCCGGGCCGCGCTGGAGCTGGCCCATGCCGCCGGAGAAGCGGGAGTTCGCCTGCTCCTCCTGCTGGACACCGTCCGGCACCATCTGCGCGTCGTTCGGCAGCTTGAGGACGATCGGGTCGCGCGGGGCCATCGGGCCGTCACCGCGGACGACCACGGTGTCCCGCACGATCTGCTCCAGGAGCCCGGCAGCCTCAGGCTGCACCGCGCCCTGCCCGGAGATCACTCCGCGCAGGAACCAGCGGGGTCCGTCGACACCCACGAAGCGCACGAGCTGCACGCCGCGGTTGCCGTCCGGCAGCTGGACGGGGACCTGGGCCCGCAGCTCCCAGCCGAGGGGGCCCTCGACCTCGTCGATCACTCCGCCCTGCTGGACGATGCCCGTGGCGATCTCGTCACGGACCTCGCCCCAGATGCCCTCCTTCTTCGGGGCGGCGAAGGCCTGGAGCTGCACGGCGCTGTCACGCAGGACGACGGTGGCCGCGACGATCGCGTCGCCCGCCACCTCGACCCGCAGCTCCATGCCCTCGACTCCGGGCACGAAGATGCCACCGAGGTCGACACGGCCGTCCTCCGGCGTCGTGACCTCGGAGATGTCCCACGGCCCGTCGGGCCGGGGCGCCGGCGGAAGGTTCACCCGACGCGGCGCCTCGGCCGAGGCCTCACCGTCGCGGGACCCGACCTCCTCGACGACCTGCTCGGCCTCGCCCGCTGCGTCCTCAGCGGCACCGCTCTTCTTGCGACGTCCGAACACGTCACTGTCCTTCCCGGTCGGATACGACCGAAGCGTATCGATTCCCACCCGTTGCGCCGTCCACGGCGGCATGGCCGCCGGTGGACCCGAAGCCCCCCTCGGCCCGCGCCGAGCCGGGAAGCTCCGCCACCTCGTGGAAGCGAACCTTCTCGACCTGCTGGACGACCAGTTGGGCAATCCGGTCGAACCGCTCGAACCGCACGCTCTCGCGCGGGTCGAGATTGACCACGATCACTTTGATCTCTCCACGGTACCCGGCATCCACCGTCCCCGGGGCATTCACGAGCGCGACTCCGCAGCGGGCGGCCAGGCCGGAGCGCGGGTGCACGAAGGCCGCGTACCCGTCCGGCAGCGCGATGGAGACCCCGGTGGGCAGCACGGCGCGCTCCCCGGGGGCGAGGACGGCGGCCTCGGTGGTCACGAGGTCGGCGCCGGCGTCGCCGGGGTGCCCGTAGGCCGGGATCGGCACGTCGGGGTCCACGCGGCGGATCAGTACGTCGACAGGGTTGCGCATCAGGGGTTCACCTCGAAGGCGCGGGCGCGCCGGACCTGGTCGGGGTCGGACATGGCGGCCTGGATCTCCTCCGGCCGGCCGTTGTCGATGAAGTGGTCGACCTTGACCTCGACGAAGAGGGCGTCGGCGCGGACGGCGACGGGGCCCTCGGGCCCGCCGATCCGGCCGACGGCGGTCGAGAAGATCTTGCGGCCGTGCACGGCGGTGACCGCGGCCTCCAGGTGGAGCACGGTGCCGACCGGGACGGGACGGCGGAAGTCGGTCTCCAGCCGGCCGGTCACGGCGATGACCCGCAGCAGCCAGTTCAGGGAGCCGAGGGTCTCGTCGAGGGCGGTGGCGAGGACGCCTCCGTGCGCGAGGCCGGGGGCGCCCTGGTGGTCGGTGGTCACGGTGAACTCGGCAGTGACGGTCACACCCTCGCCGGCCCGGGCCTCCAGGTGCAGGCCGTGGGGCTGCCCGCCGCCGCACCCGAAGCAGTACTCGTAGTGGGCACCGAGCAGCTCGCCGGGGGCCGGGGCGTCGGGGTGGCGTACCGGCGGTATGGCGTCGGCCGGCGGGGTGAGGGCGGCAGATGTTGCAGTCACAGGCGCAGACCTTACCCGCGCGGCCGGGCGCGGGTCGCGCCGTGCCAAGCTTGGACGCATGCAGCCTTCCGTGCCGTCCCCCGCCCCCTCCTCCGAGCCCTCGGCGGTGCCGTCCGCCGGGACACCCGTCGAGGCGCCCGTCGCGTCGTCCCCGGTGGGGGCCTCGGCGGCGGTCGCGCCACGCTTCGACGAGCGGCTGACGGCGCCCCGCGCGTGGTGGGTCATCACGGGCCTGCTCGGTCTCTCCGGCGGCCTGGTCATGTTCCCGCTGGGTACGGTCCCGACGCTGGGCGGTCTGATCGTGGCGGCGGTGCTCGCCGGCGCCGCGGTCTCCTCGTACGGCTCCGCCCGGATCCGGGTGGTGGCGGGCTCGCTCGTGGCGGGCGACGCCCGGATCCCGGTCTCGGCGCTCGGGGCGGCCGAGGTGCTGGACGAGGAGGAGGCGCGCGCCTGGCGCACCTACAAGGCGGACCCGCGCGCCTTCATGCTGATGCGCAGCTATGTGCCGCGGGCGGTACGGGTCGAGATCACCGACCCGACGGACCCGACGCCGTATGCGTACCTGTCGAGCCGTGAGCCGGAGGCCCTGGTGGCCGCCCTGGACGCCGTGCGCGCCGAGGCCTGATCCCGGCACCGCGATCCGGGCCGGGCTCCCGTCCGGCCCGGCCGTGAGCCCTGATCCGGCCTGATCGACAAGGCACTCTCCCTAGAAGCCGAGCTCCTTCGGGTTCTCGGGCTGCTCCAGCGGGGGCAGGTCCCCGAGGACGTCCCAGGGGACCTGGCGGGCGCGCAGGTCCTTGCGGATGTGTGCGGCGAGCTTCTTGGTGTCGCGCCGGTTCATGACCGCGCCGACGGCGGCGCCGACCATGAAGGGTGTGAGGTTCGGCAGGTTGCGCACCATGCGCTTCATGATCTGCTGGCGCAGCTCGCGTTTGAGCTGCCCGCCGAGCGCCGCGTTGACCGTGGTGGGCTTGGAGGGGTCGATGCCCCGTTCCTCGGCCCAGGAGGTCAGGTAGGCCATCGAACGCTGGGTGAGCCGGCCCTGCGGGCGCAGTCCGTACACCTCGTGCAGTTCGGCGATGAGTTTGAGTTCGACGGCGGCGACGCCGGTGATCTCGGCCGCCAGTTCGGCCGGCATGGCCGGCGGTACGGGCAGCATGGCGGCGGCGCCGATGCCGGCACCGACGGTCGAGCTCGCGTTCGCCGCGCCCAGGACGAGCTTGTCGGCGATCGCCTCGGGACCGAGCCCGGGGAACTGTCTTTGCAGGGTCGCCAGGTCGCGGACCGGGATCCGCGGGGCGAGGTCGATCAGCCGGTCGGCCAGATGGCCGATGCCGGCCTTGGCGCTGTCGCCGCCGCGCTTCACGCCGTCCTTGACGCTGCGCGCGACGCCGCGCCGGACGGCTTCGATCCGGTCGGAATCAATCTTGATCTTGTCGAGTCGGGCCCGCGTCGGGTTGGCCAGCCGCCTGACGGCGTCCAGTCGCCCGTTGCGCGCTTCGCCCCGGTCACCCTCGGTCCGCTCCGCGGGGAGCGGCGCCGCGTCCGGCCCGGCGCCCTGACCGGGGCCCGGCTCGACGCGCACACCCGTTATCGCCTCGATGTCCGCGACGACCGCTTCGAGCGAGGCCGAAGGGCCCCGCTCGTCGTCACGTGCGCCGAGGGAGGGCAGGGGGGCGGCCTGCTCGGCGTCAGGGGCCTCCAGGGCACCCTCTGCCGGGCTCGTGCCGCCCTTGTGCGTCAGCGGGCTCCCAGGGAGCCGCAGACGCCGCTTCCGGGACGGTGTCTCGCCTGCCACGGCCGAGCGGTCTCAGTCGCAGTCGCGGCAGATCGGCTGGCCGTTCTTCTCCCGCGCCAGCTGGCTGCGGTGGTGCACGAGGAAGCAGCTCATGCACGTGAACTCGTCGGCCTGCTTCGGCAGGACCCGGACGGCCAGCTCCTCGTTCGAGAGGTCGGCGCCGGGCAGCTCCAGGCCTTCGGCGGCCTCGAACTCGTCGACATCGACCGTCGAGGTCGACTTGTCGTTCCGGCGGGCCTTCAGTTCTTCAAGGCTGTCCGAGTCGACGTCGTCGTCGGTCTTGCGTGGGGTGTCGTAATCCGTTGCCATGTCGCTCTCCCCCTCTGGGTAGTTGCGGTGTCTCCAGCGCACGTAACGCGTGAGAGGTCGGACTTGTGCCCGACCTGAGGCGGAGATTTTGCCTCACATCAAGGTCTGTTACTCAATCGACACCCGTCGCGCGCTCTCACGAGTGATCGGCTTCGGGTGGCGAACCGGACCGTACACGGTCCTCCGGGCGCCCTTCACAGGCGCCACCCCGTGTACTTCCCGTCATTCCGGGCCCCGGAAACCCGGACTTTTCCTGGTTTTCCGAGGGATTTCTCGGTCACGGAGAGTGGAGGTCCGGACACCCTCTCCTGTGATCGATCACACATGAGCGTCTCAGAATCGGGGCCCGGGAATTCCGCGCAAAGCGAACGGAACCGGTCGGCTCGTGCAGTGTGTCAGATCGGCAGAGTGACGCGCATCACGAGACCGCCTCCCTCGCGGGGCTCCGCGATGATACGGCCGCCGTGGGCGCGAGCCACGGACCGGGCGATCGACAGGCCGAGACCGACCCCCTTGTCGCTGCCGGTGCGCTCCTGCCGGAGCCGCCGGAACGGCTCGAAGAGGTTGTCGATCTCGTACGCGGGGACCACCGGTCCTGTGTTCGAGACGATCAGGAAGGCCTGTCCGTGCTCGGTCTCGGTGGTGACCTCGACCCAGCCTCCTTCCGGCACGTTGTACCGCACGGCGTTCTGGAGCAGGTTCAGCGCGATCCGCTCCAGCAGGACGCCGTTGCCCTGGACGACGGCGGGCTCGCGCTCGCCCCGGATCTCCACGCCCTTGGCCACGGCCTCGGCGTGCGTCTGGTCGATCGCCCGGGAGGCGACCTCCGCGAGGTCGACGGCCTTGCGCTCGATGATCTGGTTGTCGCTCCGGGCGAGCAGCAGCAGGCCCTCCACGAGCTGCTCGCTGCGCTCGTTGGTGGCGAGCAGGGTCTTGCCGAGCTGCTGGAGCTCCACGGGTGCCCCGGGGTCCGAGAGGTGGACCTCCAGGAGCGTGCGGTTGATCGCGAGCGGGGTGCGCAGCTCGTGCGAGGCGTTCGCGACGAAGCGCTGCTGGGCGGTGAAGGCCCGCTCCAGGCGCTCCAGCATCTCGTCGAAGGTGTCGGCGAGCTCCTTGAGCTCGTCGTCGGGGCCGTCCAGCTCGATCCGGCGGGCCAGGTCGGAACCGGCCACCTGGCGGGCGGTGCGGGTGATCCGGCCCAGCGGGGAGAGCACCCGGCCCGCCATGGCGTAGCCGAAGGCGAAGGCGATGATGCTCAGGCCGAGCAGGGCGAAGAGCGAGCGGCGCAGGAGGTCGTCGAGCGCCAGGTCGGTCTGGTGCCGCAGGCAGACCGAGACGGCGTCGTTGAACTGCTGGCCGGTTCCCTGGACGGGCAGGTCGCACCAGGAGGTGGTGGGCTGCACCTTCCCCTCGACGATCTCGAACGGCAGCTTGGCCGCGCTCTCCCCCAGCGTCTGCGCCGTGAAGAGGTAGATGATCGAGAGCAGCAGGATGCCGGCGATCAGGAACATCCCGCCGTACAGCAGCGTGAGCCGTATCCGGATGGTCGGGCGCAGCAGCGGCCGGACGGGGTCCCGGGGGTCCCAGGTCGGTTTCGGCGGCGCCTGGGGGTGCGGCGCGGAGGTCGTGGGCATCGGGGTCAGATCCGGTACCCGGAGCCGGGCACGGTGACGATGACCGGGGGCTCGCCGAGCTTGCGGCGCAGGGTCATGACAGTGACGCGCACGACGTTGGTGAACGGGTCGGTGTTCTCGTCCCAGGCCTTCTCCAGGAGCTGCTCGGCCGAGACGACGGCGCCCTCGCTGCGCATGAGGACCTCCAGGACGGCGAACTCCTTCGGCGCGAGCTGGACCTCCTTGCCCTCGCGGAAGACCTCGCGGCGGTTCGGGTCGAGCTTGATGCCGGCGCGCTCCAGGACGGGCGGGAGCGGCACCGTGGTGCGCCGGCCGAGCGCGCGGACGCGGGCGGTGAGCTCGGTGAAGGCGAAGGGCTTGGGCAGGTAGTCGTCCGCGCCGAGCTCCAGGCCCTCGACGCGGTCGCTGACGTCCCCGGACGCGGTGAGCATCAGCACGCGCGTGGGCATGCCGAGCTCGACGATCTTGCGGCAGACGTCGTCGCCGTGGACGAGCGGGAGGTCGCGGTCGAGGACGACGACGTCGTAGTCGTTCACCCCGACGCGCTCCAGGGCCGCGGCGCCGTCGTACACGACGTCGACGGCCATGGCCTCCCGGCGCAGTCCGGTGGCCACCGCATCGGCGAGCAGCTGCTCGTCCTCGACGACGAGTACGCGCACGTCGTAGTCCTTCCCTTGAGCCGCGGTCCGAAGGGGGACCGGCTGAAAACCTGAGCACTGACTGTGCGTGTCCATCCTGCCCCGAACGCGCGTAAACCGGCTGTAAGACGGATGTGCGGGGCTCGGGGCGCGGGGGTGGTGGGGCGGGGGCGCGCGGCGGGCGCGAGCCCCTCCGTCAGCGGCTCGCGAAGAATTCACCTGATTCACGGGCCAGTTGAGGTTTCTGTGAGGAAGGGGGTGGGGAGGACGACTGCACACCCCGTGATCACGCCCTGTATGTGGCGCGCCACCTACCGCCTTCTGTCCCCCAGAGGCAGCAGTGTGTGATCCACCCACCCTCGGCACACCCCCGTGCCACCGGACCCACGACGAGGGGGCGCACGATGGACGCTTTCACCGCAGGACTGCTGCACCGGATCAGGGCCACGCAGACCGACCTCACGCGCGCTCGTGAGACGGGCGACGACTTCCTCGCGGATGTCGAGCAGGCCGAGCTTGACGACCTGCACCGCCTGGCCGCCGAGCACGGCGTGGAGGTCGCCTCGCCGGGCCACTGACCGGCCTCACACGCGCGAGGGCCCGGAGCCGTAGCGGCTCCGGGCCCTCGCGCGTCCGGCCTCGCGGGAGACCCGGAATCCGCTAGTCGTGCCAGGCGCCGAGCTCCTCCAGGAGCTCCTGGAGGGGCGCGAAGAGGCCCGGGGAGGCGGCCAGGGTCAGGTCGCCCGACTCCGGCTCTCCCGGCCGGCCACCCGTGAGGGCGCCGGCCTCGCGGGCGATGAGCGCTCCCGCGGCGAGGTCCCAGGGGTTGAGTCCGCGCTCGTAGTACGCGTCGAGGCGGCCGGCCGCGACGTCGCAGAGGTCGATCGCGGCCGAGCCGCCGCGGCGGATGTCGCGGACGCGCGGGATCACGCGCCGAGCCACGTCGGCCTGGTGGGCGCGGCGGGACTGGACGTATCCGAAGCCGGTGCCCACGAGGGCCTGACCGAGCTCGGGCGAGGGACGGGCCGCGAGGCGCCGCTCCCCCGCGTACGCGCCGCCGCCGAGGACCGCGCGGTACGTCTCGCCGCGCATGGGCGCCGCGACCACGCCGACCACGGTCTCGCCGTCCCGCTCGGCGGCGATGGAGACCGCCCAGGTGGGCAGGCCGTAGAGGTAGTTCACGGTGCCGTCGAGCGGGTCGATCACCCAGCGGATCCCGCTGGTGCCGGGGCTCGACGCGCCCTCCTCGCCGAGGAAGCCGTCCTGTGGGCGGTGCTCGGAGAGGAAGCCGGTGATCAGCTTCTCGGCGGCGATGTCCATCTCGGTGACGACGTCGATGGGGCTCGACTTGGTCTTCGCCACGGCCAGGTCGTCCGGCCGGCCGTCGCGGAGGAGGGCTCCGGCCCGCCGTGCGGCCTCCAGGCCGAGGTCGAGCAGTTTGGCGAGCAGCGGGTCGCTCACGTCGGTCACGCCGTTCAGGTCGGTCACAGGGGCTCCTTACGCGTACGGGCTGTCGGCGCCGGCCGCCGCGGGGCGCTCCGCCCTCGCCGGGCAGCAGCCGATGGGGCACAGGTCGTGGGAGGCTCCGAGGGCGCCCAGGGCGCACCGCTCCACCCGCGTGCCCCGCTCGCCCGCGGCCCGCTCCAGGACGAGGTCGCGGACGGCCGCGGCGAACCGCGGGTCGGCCCCGACGGTCGCCGAGCGCCGGACGGGCAGGCCGAGTTCGGCCGCCTTGGCCGTGGCCTCCGTGTCGAGGTCGTAGAGGACCTCCATGTGGTCGGAGACGAAGCCGATGGGGACCATGACGGCCGCGGTCGCCCCGGCACCGTGCAGCTCCTCCAGGTGGTCGCAGATGTCGGGCTCGAGCCACGGGATGTGCGGGGCGCCGCTGCGGGACTGGTAGACGAGCTTCCAGGGGTACGCGATGCCGGTCGCCTCGCGGACGGCCTCGACGATCACCTGGGCCACGTCGAGGTGCTGGCGCACGTAGGCACCGCCCTCGCCGTGCTCGGCGACCGGTCCCGAGCTGTCTGCGGCGGAGTCGGGGATGGAGTGGGTGGTGAAGGCGAGGTGGGCCCCGTCGCGGACGGACGGGTCGAGCTCCGCGAGGGAGGCGAGGACGCCCTCGACCATGGGCTCGACGAAGCCGGGGTGGTTGAAGTAGTGCCGGAGCTTGTCGACGCGGGGCAGCGGGAGCCCCTCCGCTTCCAGGGTGGCGAGCGCGTCGGCGAGGTTCTCGCGGTACTGGCGGCAGCCCGAGTAGGAGGCGTACGCACTGGTGGTGAGGACGGCGATGTGACGCCGGCCGTCGGTGATCATCTCGCGGAGGGTGTCGGTGAGGTACGGCGCCCAGTTCCGGTTTCCCCAGTGGACCGGGAGGTCGAGGCCGGCCTCCGCGAAGTCCGTCCGCAGCGCGTCGAGCAGCGCGCGGTTCTGGTCGTTGATCGGGCTGACGCCGCCGAAGAGGAAGTAGTGCTGCCCCACTTCCTTGAGCCGTTCCTTCGGAATGCCTCGGCCGCGCGTCACGTTCTCCAGGAACGGGACCACGTCGTCCGGGCCCTCGGGGCCGCCGAACGAGAGCAGCAGCAGGGCGTCGTACGGGGCGGGATCGTGCTGATCGGACATGGCCCGATCCTCCCACCCGACTCCGGTGCCGGAGGGCGCGGCCCGTCGGACGGCGCGCGCGGAGCGGTACTCGTCCGAAAAGGCGGTCGTCGTCCGAAAAAAGGGGGATGACCGATCGACTTCAACACCGTAGGCTTTAGCTATTAATTACACGTGTTGATTCGTCGCGCGGAGCCCGCTCCGAAGCACGGAGATCCGGAGATCCTCTTGCCCAGCCCCTACCGCGCGATCTTCACCGCGCCCGGCACCACCTCGTTCTCCGTCGCCGGATTCTTCGGGCGCATGCCGCTGTCCATGATGGGCATCGGCGTCGTCACCATGATTTCGCAGGTCACCGGCAGGTACGGGCTGGCGGGCGCCCTCTCGGCGACGCTCGCGATGTCCGCCGCCGTCCTCGGTCCGCTGGTCTCGCGCCTGGTCGACCGGCACGGACAGCGCAAGGTGCTCCGCCCGGTGACGCTGATCTCGCTCGCCGCTGCCGCCGGACTCCTCGTCTGCGTGCAGCAGCAGGCCCCGGACTGGACGCTCTTCGTCTTCACGGCCGTCATCGGCTGTGTGCCGAGCATCGGCGCGATGACCCGGTCCCGCTGGGCGGAGATCTACCGGGGCGACGAGCGGCGCCTGCACACCGCGTACTCGTGGGAGTCGATCGTCGACGAGGTGTGCTTCATCTTCGGCCCGATCATCTCCATCGGCCTGTCCACGACCTGGTTCCCCGAGGCCGGACCGCTGTTCGCCGCGGTGTTCCTGGCCATCGGCGTCTTCTGGCTGACCTCCCAGCGCGGCACGGAGCCGGTGCCGCACCCCCGGGTGAGCGGCGAGAAGAGCGTGTCCGCGCTCCGCTCCCCCGGTCTCCAGGTGCTGGCCCTCGCCTTCGTCGCCACCGGAGCCATCTTCGGCTCGGTGGACGTGGTGACCGTGGCCTTCGCCGAGGAGCAGGGGCACAAGGCCGCCGCGAGCCTCGTCCTGGCCGTCTATGCCCTGGGCTCCTGCCTCGCCGGCGCGGTCTTCGGACTCCTGCACCTCAAGGGCGAGCCGTCCCGCCGCTGGCTCCTGGGCGTCTGCGCGATGGCCGTGAGTATGATCCCCCTCCTACTGGCCGGGAACTTGCCGTTGCTGGCCGTGGCGCTCTTTGTCGCGGGCCTGTCCATCGCACCGACGATGGTGACCACGATGGCCCTCGTCGAAGCGCACGTACCGCGCACCAAGCTGACCGAGGGCATGACCTGGACGGGTACCGGGCTCGCGATCGGCGTGGCGCTGGGCTCCTCGGCCGCCGGCTGGGTGGTCGACGCGTCCGGGGCGGAGGCGGGGTACGTGGTGCCCGTCGTCTCGGGTGCGCTCGCGGTCGCGGTGGGTCTCCTCGGACACCGCCGGCTGAGCAGGCCGGCGCCGGACCGGGAGGGGAAGCGTGAGCGGGACGACAGCAGCGGGGTCGGGGAGCACCAGGACGGCGAGCAGCCCGTGGCGTAACTGGGCGGGGAACGTCACCTCCCGGCCTGTGCGGGAGGCGAGCCCGGCCTCGGCCGAGGAGCTGGCCGAGGTGGTGCGCAGGGCGGCCGCGGACGGGCTGCGGGTGAAGACGGTCGGCACCGGCCACTCCTTCACCTCGATCGCGGCCACCGACGGCGTACTCATCAGGCCGGGGCTGCTGACCGGCATCCGGCGCATCGACCGCGAGGCGATGACCGTCACGGTCGAGTCGGGCACCCCGCTCAAGCGGCTCAACGTGGCACTGGCCCGGGAGGGCCTGTCGCTCACGAACATGGGCGACATCATGGAGCAGACCGTCGCCGGGGCCACCTCCACGGGCACCCACGGCACGGGCCGTGACTCCGCCTCGATAGCGGCGCAGATCCGCGAGCTGGAGCTGGTGACGGCATCGGGCGAGCTGCTCACCTGCTCCGAGAAGGAGAACCCCGAGGTCTTCGCGGCCGCCCGGATCGGGCTCGGCGCCCTCGGCGTGGTCACCGCCATCACCTTCGCAGTGGAGCCGGTCTTCCTGCTGACCGCCCGCGAGGAGCCGATGACCTTCGACCGGGTCACCTCGGAGTTCGACGCGCTGCACGCGGAGAACGAGCACTTCGAGTTCTACTGGTTCCCCCACACGGACAACTGCAACACCAAGCGCAACAACCGCAGCGCCGGCCCCGCCGCTCCTCCCGGGAAGGTCAGCGGCTGGATCGAGGACGAGCTCCTCTCCAACGGGCTCTTCCAGCTCGCCTGCTCGGTGGGCCGCGCGGTCCCGCCGGTCATCCCCTCGATCGCCAAGGTCTCCAGCCGGGCCCTGTCGGCCCGTACGTACACCGACATCCCGTACAAGGTCTTCACCTCGCCGCGCCGCGTGCGCTTCCTGGAGATGGAGTACGCGCTGCCGCGTGAGGCGGCGGTCTCCGCGCTGCGCGAGGTCAAGGAGATGGTCGAGCGCTCGCCGCTCAAGGTGAGCTTCCCGGTGGAGGTGCGCACCGCCCCGGCGGACGACATCGCGCTGTCCACGGCTTCCGGGCGGGAGACCGCCTACATCGCCGTCCACCTCTACAAGGGAACGCCCCACCGCGGCTACTTCACCGCGGTGGAGCGCATCATGACGGCGCACGGGGGGCGCCCCCACTGGGGCAAGATCCACACCCGTGACGCCGCCTACTTCTCCGAGGTCTACCCGCGCTTCGCCGAGTTCACGGCGCTGCGCGACCGGCTGGACCCGGACCGGCTCTTCGCCAACGACTACCTGCGGCGGGTCCTGGGCGACTGACCGTCAGCCGGCGTCGCCCGCGGCCGGTGCCGTCGGGGTCCCGGGGGCGGCGGCGCCTGTGGTCGGGGCCTCGGTCGGCGCCGTCGGCGTCACCGGGTCCGTGGGTCCGGTCGGACCGGTCGTGGGCTCCGTCGGCCCGGCCGGGTCGGTCGGACCGGTCGTGGGGCCGGTGGTCGGGCCGGTCGGGTCCGGCGCAGGAGTCGGCCCGCCGTCGGTGGTGCCCGAGGACGTCGGGTCCGGATCGGGGGTCGCGGTGCCGGTGCCCGGCTTCTCCGGGTCCGGCGTGGCGCCCGTCGCGGGCGTGCCGTCGCCGTCCTCCCGCTGCCCGGTGTCGCCGGCGGAGCCGGAGGGCGTCGGCGCGGGGTTCTCTCCCCGGTCCGGGGCGTCCTGCCCGGAGCTCCCGCCGCCTCGGACGACGGAGCCGAAGGTGGTGGTCCCCTGGGTGCCGCTGAAGTCCCGGCCCGAGACCAGCTCGTAGGCGGTGATCCCGCCCATGGTGACGCCGAAGACCAGGGCCGCGGCGATCGCCGGGCGCTTCCAGCCGCGGACGCGGGTGCCGTGCGTGGTCGCGGCGCCGAACTCCTCGTCGTACGGGACGGAGTCCGCGGAACCGGGCGGCGGGACCGTGCCGAGCATCAGGGTGTGCCGGTCCCCGTCACCCGCCGCGCGGGCGGCCGGGAACGGCACCTGACGGGCCTTCGGCCTGGCGGCGGCGGTCGCGTCGCGCACCTGCTCGCCCGTGCGCCTGAACAGGTGCTGGAAGAGCGGGCCGCCGCAGGTGGCGATGACGCTGATCACTCCGGCGCCCAGGATCGTGCCGTACACCCCGAGGGTCGAGGCGAGTTTGGCGGCGATGACGGCGGCCAGGGCGCTGCCCGAGACCTGAGCCACGCTCAGGTCGATCCTTCTCCTGCCGGGACCGCTCTCCCCCGCCGTGTCCGTGCCCCGTCCCACCTCCGCCTTCTCCGGATTCCCCGGCTCGTCCGTGTCGGTCTCCGGCCTGTGACGCATCTCCAACCCCTGATGGCTCATCCGTTCGCCTTGCACCCAGAAGGGACAAATAGGCGAAGGGAATAGTTCCGGTTCCGCCGGTTCTGTGAAGAGGGACACGTGCGGGGCAAGATCGCGGAGACTCAACTCCCGTACCGCCCGAGAAGTTGGGCGGCGCGCCGGTCCACCCAAGTGGCCCGAATGGAGTACATTGGCGAACCCTGGGACCGGACGCCTTCACGGGTGCCCGGGATCGGGGAGGGGGCCGAACGTGGCACTCGAACCGGCGGCGCCGCTGCACCGCACGGAGACCCGCTGCACAGCGTGACCGTCAGTCACTCTGAGTGGCGAACAGGTAACCGTGCCATAACGGCGCTCCAGGGTCCATGCCCGACACGCCGGGCAACTCGGCAAGGTAGTGGCAGGCTGCACCCGGGCAGGCCACACTCGACTAGCGGAAGCAGCGACGCACGTGACGTCGGCAGGCACCACCCGGGAGGTCCCCATGCCCGAACTGCGTGTCGTGGCCGTCTCCAACGACGGCACACGACTGGTGCTGAAGGCTGCTGACAGCACGGAGTACACACTTCCGATCGACGAGCGCCTCCGCGCCGCCGTGCGCAACGACCGCGCGCGCCTCGGTCAGATCGAGATCGAGGTGGAGAGCCACCTCCGCCCCCGCGACATCCAGGCGCGGATACGAGCCGGTGCCTCCGCGGAGGAGGTCGCCCAGCTCGCCGGCATCCCCGTCGACCGCGTGCGCCGCTTCGAGGGCCCCGTCCTCGCGGAGCGTGCCTTCATGGCGGAGCGGGCCCGCAAGACCCCGGTCCGCAGGCCCGGGGAGAACAGCGGCCCGCAGCTCGGCGAGGCGGTGCAGGAGCGGCTGCTGCTGCGCGGCGCCGACAAGGACACCGTGCAGTGGGACTCGTGGAGGCGCGACGACGGCACCTGGGAGGTGCTGCTCGTCTACCGCGTCGCGGGCGAGGTCCACACGGCCAGCTGGACGTACGACCCGCCCAGGCGGCTCGTCCAGGCCGTGGACGACGAGGCGCGTGCGCTGATCGGCGAGACGGACGACACGATCGCCGCCGCGCCCGAGCCGAGCTTCCCCTTCGTGCCGCGCATCGCCCGGCTGCCCCGGGACAGGCCCCTGGACCGGGCGCTCGACCGCCAGCTGGAGCGGCTGGAGCGGCCGGCCCCGGCCCCGGCGCCCGAGCCGGAGGAGGAGCGGGACACGCTGACGAGCCTCCTGGAGGCCGTCCCGAACTTCCGCGGCGACATGGTCGTGCCCGAGCCTCCGGAGACGGAGCCCTCGGAGGAGCCGGAGGCGGAGGAGCCCCCGGCCCCGGCCGCCTCGGCGGGCGCGGGTGCCGCGTACGCCGATGTCCTGATGCCGCGCGCCGTCTCGGGCCACCGCGACCGCCTCACCGGCACCACCGACCGCCAGGCCGAGGCCGACGGCGTCCGCCCCGGCCGCCGCGCCGCGGTGCCGAGCTGGGACGAGATCGTCTTCGGCACCCGGCGCAAGAAGCAGGAGTGATCCGCGGAGGCGGATGAGGAACATGTGAGGGAGACGTGAGGGGCCCGCGCCGGGCAGCTGGTCGGCGCGGGCCCCTTCGCGCTTGGTCCTGCGTACGGGTGCGTCCTGCGTACGGACGCGTGGCCCTCCTGGTCCTACTGCGGGTCCGGGCCCGTGGCCACCGGGCGGGCGGGGTCGCCGGACCACTCCGACCAGGACCCGGCGTAGAGCGCCGCGGGGATGCCCGCGATCTCCAGGGCCAGGACCTCATGCGCACCCGAGACGCCCGAGCCGCAGTAGACCGCCACCGGGGAGCCCTCGGCCGCGCCCAGGGCGGTGAAGCGGTCCCGCAGGGCGGCGGCGTCCAGGAAACGGCCGTCCGCGTCCACGTTCTCCGTCGTCGGGGCCGAGACCGCACCCGGGATGTGCCCGCCGACCCGGTCGATCGGCTCCACATCGCCCCGGTAGCGCTCCGCCGCCCGGGCGTCCAGGAGCAGCCCGGCTCGGGCCAGCTCGGCGGCCCCGTCGGCGTCGAGCAGCCCCAGGGCGCCCGGCTCCGGCCGGAAGTCGCCCGGCTCCGGCTCGGGGGTCTTCTCGGAGAGCTCTCCCGTCCAGGCCGCGAGGCCGCCGTCCAGGACCCGCACGTCGGGGTGGCCCGTCCAGCGGAGCAGCCACCAGGCGCGGGCGGCGCCCCAGCCGAGGCCGCCGTCGTAGACGACGACGGGCCGGCCCGCCGAGACACCCGCTCGCCGCATCGCTGCCCCGAAGGCCGCCACGTCGGGCAGCGGGTGCCGCCCACCGCGCCCGGGCGGTCCCGCCAGTTCACTGTCCAGGTCGACGTAGACCGCGTCGGGGAGGTGACCGGCCTCGTACGCGGGCCGTCCGGGCGGGCCGCCGAGCGTCCAGCGGACGTCCAGGAGAACCGGCGGCCGGGCCCCGGCCGACTCGCTCAGAAGTTCGCTTGCGGAGATGATGGGGTTCATGGGTGCCATCCTCGCGCAGCCGGCACGGCCGCGGGGGGACATCCCGGCGCCCTCGCGCCACAACGCGCCCCCCACGGTCGGTGCGGCCGGGACGCGCGGCCCGCCCGTCGGTGCGACCATCGGCCATGAGGCACGCGGCACGGCCACGACGATGGTCCGAGGAGAGGGTGACGATGACCGAGGCGACCCGGCGCACACCCGGCACGCCCTGCTGGGTGAGCCTGATGGTGCACGGGCTTGACGGGACACAGGAGTTCTACGGCGCGCTCTTCGGCTGGGAGTTCGTGCCCGGCCCGCAGCACCTCGGCCCGTACGTCCGGGCACTGCTCGACGGCGAGGAGGTGGCGGGCATCGGCCAGCTGCCGCCCGACCGGCATCTGCCCATCGCCTGGACCCCCTATCTGGCCACCGACGACGCCGACGAGACCGCCGAGACGATCCGCTGCTGCGGCGGCACGGTCGCGGTCGGCCCGCTGGACGCGGGCGAGGCCGGCCGCCTGGCGCTCTGCTCCGACCCGGTCGGCGCGGTCTTCGGCATCTGGCAGGCGGAGGCGCACCACGGCACGGCGACCGCCGGACCGCCGGGGACCCCCGTATGGAACGAGCTCCTCACGTACGAGACGTCCTCGGTCGCCAAGTTCTACCGGTCGATCTTCGGCTACGAGGTGGAACCGGTCGTCTCGGCCGACTTCGACTTCGCCACGCTCCACCTGGACGACCGCCCGGTGGCCTCCCTGCACGGCGTCGGGAACGCGCTGCCCCGGGAGCGGGGCGCGCACTGGATGACGTACTTCGAGGTCGAGGACACGGACGGGGCCGCGCGGCTGGTGACGGACCTCGGCGGGCACGTGCTGAAGCCGCCGAGGGAGGGCACGGCGGGGCGGCAGGCGCTGGTGACGGACCCTGAGGGCGCGGTGTTCACGCTCGTCAGGTCCGTCGACCACCAGTGAGTCGTCACGGTCCCCCGGCCCCTGCCCTCCGGGTCAGGTCCGGCGGGCCCTGGCGAAGCCGCGGCGGAACAGCGACGTGCCGGTGGCGGGGGCGGGGACGGCCGTCGGCTCCGGGGTGGTGGGCTCGGGCGCTCCCGGGAGACCGAGCTGGGTCAGCCGCAGCTCGGTGAAGTGGTGCGCGATGCCCGGCTCCGCGTGGTGCCCGGCCAGGAAGCGGGTGGCCTCCTCGCGGAGCCCCGGGTGACTCTTGTGCCGCATGCAGTAGCCGACGGCCCGCACCAGGGGCGAGAGCGAGTCCGGAGCCGTGCCGGGGACCGCCGGCTCCTCGCCCGCCTCCAGGTCCGCGACCAGGTGGTCGACGACGGTGAGGGGGATCCGGTTGCTGTTCTCGAACGGGGTGAGCCGTTCGAGGACCTCGACCGTGCCCACGCGGGCGATCGGGATGCCGTAGTAGACGGCGGCGGTGAGCATCGCCGTGGAGAAGCAGCCGACGACGAGCCGCGGCCGGCACCGCTCGTAGAAGGTCTCTGCGAGCAGCGGCCCGTCGAGGACCGTCAGCCGCACGCCGAGTTCCGCCGCCTCCTCGTCGAGGGCCTGCGAGTAGCGCACGGGCGCGGTCGGGTGCGGCTTGAAGACCACCGAGTCGTGTCCGGCCGCCGCCGCGCCGCGCAGCATCCGTACGTGCAGCTCCTCTTCCTCCTCGGCGGTGAGGAGGTTGAGGGCGGCGAGGTACTGGCCGAGCAGGAGCGCCGTGGGCTCGGCGGCGACGGCCCGCGCGACCGGCGAGGTCGCCTCCGCGCCCGCCCGCTCGTCGGCCAGGGAGGCTTCGGCGATCTCGGCGAGCACCGCCCGGAAGGCGCTGTCGGGGACGAGCTCGGGCTCGACCCCGTACTCGCTCAGGAGCAGGGGCCGCAGCCCCGGTACGAGGTCGAGGTGGAGGACCCGGCGGATGCGGATGGCGATCGACTGGGCGAGGTCGGAGCGCGTCGGGCCGTAGCTCATGAGGCCGTCCGCGTAGACGTCGACCGAGCTCTCGGGGAAGGCGGCGGCGAGGGCCTTGGCCGGGTTGACCTGGATCGACTCGACGACCAGCTCGACCCGCGCCGTGCCGAGGCCCCAGGCGGTCCGCAGCACGCGCTGCCAGAGCGGGCTCTCCTCGGGCCGGGGCGCCCAGGCGGCGGGGTGGTACGGGTGGATCGTCTCGTTCCAGTCGAGCGTGCCGTCGAAGCGGGCGGCGATCCGCTCGTAACCGGTCATCGTCTCCAGGCGCAGCGCGGTCTCCGGGATCTCGGCGTTGTGCGAGATCAGCAGGAGCCGGCGGGCGTCCTCGCGGGGGCCGAACTGTCCGGCGTCCAGCGCGGCCGCGAGGGTCGCGGCGCCGTAGAGGGTGGACACCTGGAAGATCTGCACCCGGCGGGGGTCGGGGGCCGAGCCGGAGGCCATGGCGGAGTTCGTGTCGGGAGCCATGGGTCAGGCGGTCCTTCCGGTTTCGCGCAGGCTCCGGAGGAGGGTGCTGCGAGGGGTGTCCATGGTGGTGAGGGTCTCGTCGAGGACCTGCTGCGGCATGCGGCGCAGGGCGTCGCCGACGTCGGTGCGCAGCCGTGCGGCGACCTCGGGCTCGTACTTCCCGACCTTGCCCATGTGGAAGGCGATCATCGCGCAGTAGGTGCGGACGGCCTTCGGCAGGAAGCGGTCCGCCTCGGCATCCCGGGAGACGTCTTCGAGCAGGAGGTCGTACGAGGTGATGAAGTCGAGCTGCCGGTTGTCGGTGATCTGGGTGAGCGAGGTGGTGACGCCCCGGCGGTAGAAGACACCGTGAAGGGAAAGCGCCGCGAACGTCCGGGCCTTGAGGTGGAGGCGCCAGACCCAGAGACGGTCCTCGGCGGTTTTCAGCGAGGTCTCGAAACGCGAGGCGCCGTTCTCGAAGAGCCGTCCGCTGTAAATGCCGAAGGGGACGAAGGGATAGTCGACCATCGTCACCATGCTGGCGGGCGAGATGCCGTCCCTGGGGTCCATCACCGCGTCGCGGAGCTTGGCGGGGGCGTAGCGGATCTGCCGCTTCCGGCCTTCCGCCAGGACGTGGTCGGTACGGGCGAAATCGCAGTCCAGGCGGGAGATTCCGGCCACGGCGGCGCTCAGGTGGCCGGGCGCGTACCAGTCGTCGCCGTCCAGGAAGGTGAGGTAGTCGCCCTTCGCCGCGTCGATTCCGGTGTTGCGAGCCTGGGCGACGCCGAGATTCGTCTCGTGGCGGATGACGGTGGCGTTCGGGAGGCGGTCACGCCAGCGGTCGAGGATTTCCGGGGTGTCGTCGGTCGAGCAGTCGTCGATCAGCAGGAACTCGAATTCCGGGTTCGCGTTGTTCGCGAGACTGCGCAGGGTGTCGGGCGCATAGGGCCCGACATTGTGGAACGGGACGACGACGGACAGCTTTGGCACTCGGAATCCCCACACTGAATCGAACAGATCAAACGCCGGTACGGCGGGCAGGTTAGCCGTCCGATTTTCCGGCCGAACGATCCTCGGGTGCACTCCGGGTGAACTCTTGTCGTCTCCGGTGGAAACCCGCCGTCGCGGCCAGGGCGAGGAGGGCGGCCGCCCCGACGGCGCCGCCGAGACGGAGGCCCGGCGGCCGGAAGGAGCAGCTCACCTCGGTCGCCCGCCCGTCGAGGGGAACGGCGACGAGCCCCTGGTACGCGCGGGCGGGTACGGCGTCCGCGTCGCCCGCGGCACAGCGCCAGCCGGAGATGCGGGGCGCGGCGAGCACGGCGACGCCCGTGCTGCCCGGGGGCAGTTCGGCCGTGACGCTGTGGCCGCCGGCGCTCACGTGGGTGGCGCCGGTGGCGGTGAGTTGACGTACGGCGGAGTCGAGCCGGGCCCGGACGAGGCAGCCGACGGGTTGCCGGGGCAGCCTGATCCCGGCCTCCTCGGGCAGCAGGTCGATGCGCACCTCGCCGGAGGCGGGCACGGTCCCGAGGGCCTGCATGGGCGCGCGTACGGCGGGAGGCCTGCCGTCGAAGTCGACGGGCCCCGTCCGCTTCCCCGCGGGTACGGCACGCGTCCCCTCCCCCGCTGGTACGGCACCCGCTTCCTCCCCCGTGAGTGTCGCCGAGCCCTTGTACTCGGGTGCCCAGAGCCAGACTTCGGAGCCCGCCGGGCAGCGGGCGGTGAGGGTGCGTCCGGTGCGGCGCGTGTCCCGCGGCAGCTCGTACACCGAGGAGCCGAGGAGGAGTTCCTGGCGGACGAAGGCGGAGTCTCCCGGGCGCGGGGCACGTGCCGTGCGGGGGCGGACGGTCACCAGGGGTGGCACGGGGGTCGTGGCGGCGGTGACCTCGGCGCGGGGCCGCGCGTCCTGCCGTACCGGCTCCGTGGGCTCCGAACGCATCCGGGTGCCGATGGAGAAGAGGACGTCGGTCACCGGGTTGTCGAGGGTGACCGGGTGCCGGCCCTTGGCGTAGTAACCGAACCCCAGGGCGGCGAGGGTGGAGGAGGTCACGTCGGCGGTGAGGCTGCTGTAGTAGTCGGCGCCCTGGCCTCCGACGAGCAGGACGTCGTTGCCGCCGGGCACCTCTCCGGGGTCCGTGCGGTAGCGGGGCCAGGCGTCCGCGCGCGCGACCTCGCGGGCGGCGGACGTGTGCCAGGGGCCGGTCCGGGGCGACCAGAAGACCTCGCTCCGCTGCTGTTCGTCGATCCGCTTGCCGGTGACGACCGTCTCGCCGGCCTGGGCGGCGACGAAGAGGACCACGGCCAGGGCGGCGGGCCAGGTGCGGCCGATGGTCAGGCCGGTAGCGGTCGCACGGGCGCCCGCGGCCTTCCGGCGGGCGGCCGCCCCGGCGAGGAGGGCCGCCGCGAGTGTCAGGGCCGCGGCGACGAGGAACGCGAGGAAGGTCCGGTCGTCGATCTCGACGCTGTCGCGGGCCGCCCACGCCACGGCCCCGAGCAGTGCGCCGCCGGCGAGGAGCGCGGGCGGCCGGGGCACTCCCCGGGCGACCGACAGCCAGGCGGCGATCAGCAGGAGGCCGCTCAGGACGAAGGTCTGACGGTACGGATTGCCGTTGGGCGAGGCGCCCGCGTGCCAGAGCAGATGGGTGGGCTCCCACTGGAGGGAGAGCGTCACCAGGACCACCGCCGCCGTCCAGCCCGCCCGGACGCGCACGGCGACGGCCCGGTTGAAGGGCAGGGTCAGGGCGAGCGCGAGGGCAGGCGTACCGATGAAGAGGGCGGGGCTGATCACGCCCGACGTGGCGGGCAGGAACCGGGCGAGGAGATCCGTCCAGGCGGCGGGCGCGAAGGTGGTCGCGGGTGTCGGGTCGGCGACCTTCGTGCCGAGGAAGACGACCACGACGAGCGGTGCGGCGAGCCCGATGCCGATGAGCACGCTCCGTGCGGCGCGCAGGGCCCCTGCGATCCGCTGCCTGGAGGTCGCGGTCCCTTCCGTGGTGAGGAGCCTGACGGCGAGGAAGACGGCCGCGCCGAGGGTGGCCATGTACGCGGTGTAGAAGTTGGCGATCCAGGCCAGGGCGACGATCACGGGGCCGAGGACGGGCCGGCGGCCGGTGCGGGCCCACTCGGCGACCAGGCAGAGCAGCGGAAAGGCGAGGAGCCCGTCGAGCCACATGGGGACGGTGGCGCCGTGGTCGAGGGTCCAGCCGGAAAGGGCATAAGCGGTGCCGAGCACGGCGGCGACGGGCCAGGGGCCGGGGCGCAGCCGTACGAGCAGCAGCGCGGCCGCGCCGCCGGCGGCGCTGATCTTGGCGGCCGTGACGACGTACAGGGCGAGCTCGATCCGGTCCGCCGGGAAGGCGACGACCAGCAGGGCGAAGGGGCTGCTCAGGTAGGTGCCGATGTCGCCGAGGAAGTTGGAGCCGAAGCCGGAGTTCCAGTTGAGGAAGGCGTCGCCGTGCGTCTCGCCGAGGAGCAGGGCGCGCCAGTACGCGTGGAACGGCAGGTACTGCTGGCCGAGGTCGACGATGTTCCTGGTCACGGGCCCGAAGGGGTACGTGCGGGACAGCGCGGTCGCGAGGCAGAGCAGTACGGCGGTGAACAGGGAGGCGGCGAGCGGGGCGGCGACGGCCGGGACCGGTCGGTACCACGGCCGAGGTCCCGGCCGGCGCCGGGCCCCGCCGTCCCCCTCCTCGCCGTCGACCTCGTCGAGCACGGTCTCGGCGGCGGGGGGCACACGTCCTCCAGGGGGCGCACGGAGCGGGAACGCCCGGAGGTGGAGTCGTCACGGGCCGACCGCCATTACCGCCGAGGCGGGCGACCCGCAACCGATCATCAGGCGGTTTTCCGGTACACCCCGGGTGAACTCCCGGTGCGGTCGGTGCTTTCATGGGTGGGCTGTGCGTGGATCGGCTATAGGTGGGCCGGCCGTGCGTGGGTCAGTTGTGCGTGGGTCAGCCGGCCGGTGTCGCGGCGGCGAGTTCGTCGACCGTGCGGGCGACCGTGCCGAACAGGTCGGAGACCGTCGTCAGGCTCGCCGTCTGGAGCGCTGCGGACGCGAGGACGGTGCCGTCCGGGGCGGCCAGGGGGCGGGTGGCGGTGGCCTCGGCGACCACGGTCGGGCGGTAGCCGAGGTTGAAGGCGCCCTGCGCGGTGAAGAGGACGCACATGTGCGTCATGAATCCGGCGAGGACCAGGTCGGCGCCGGCCCCGACGCCGAGGTCCTTGAGGGTCTGCTCCAGGTCCGTGGCGTGGAAGGCGTTCGGGACCTGCTTGACGACCACCTTCTCGCCCTCCACCGGGGCGACTTCGGCGCTGATCGAGCCGATCTCGGCCCTGATGTCGTAGGGAGTGCCCTCGCCGCCGTCGTTGACGACGTGCACGACGGACGCGCCGGCCGCGCGGGCGGCGGCGAGCAGCCGGGCGCCGGCGGCCACGGCCTCCTCGGCCCCGTCGAGCCGCATGACGCCGGTGCGGTAGGTGTTCTGGAAGTCGATCATGATCAGGGTGGACTCGGCGAGGCGCGGGAGGTCCTGGGGCAGGCCGATCACATCGCGCAGGGTGGTGGACGCGGTCATGGCGAG
Organism: Streptomyces venezuelae; assembly: GCF_008642375.1. Lineage (NCBI taxonomy): Bacteria > Bacillati > Actinomycetota > Actinomycetes > Kitasatosporales > Streptomycetaceae > Streptomyces > Streptomyces venezuelae. The sequence goes on from NZ_CP029194.1 coordinate 2,202,537, forward strand.
TTCCTTTCGGTACGTCGGTTCGCGGGTTCGTGGGTTCGTGGGACGTCGGTACGTCGGTTACGGGGCGAGGCGGCGCCGGGCGCCTACGAGAGGTCCTTCTTGGTGCCGTCGGGCGCGAGGTCGACGAGCTTCCCGTCGACGCCCTGCGCCCGGAAGGCCTTCACCAGGGACGCCAGGTCCTCGGAGTAGATGTTCCAGCTGTCGGTGTGGACCGGGACGACCTTGCGGGGGTCGAGGTCCTTCGCCACCAGGGCCGCGTTCCTGGAGGTGAGAGTCAGCGGCGCGTTGTCGAGGATCGCGGGGGTGCGGGCGGCGCCGGCGAAGAGGACGGCCGTGTCGACGGGGCCGATCTCCTTCTTGATCCGGTCCCCGACCTGCTTCGCGACCTTGACCGAGGCGTTGTCTCCGGAGATGTAGGTGGTGGGGACGCCCTTGCCGCTGAGGACGAAGCCGGTGACCTCGCCGTCCGCGCCGCGGTCCACTCCGTCCGGTCCGTGGAGGGCGGGGACGGCGGTGACCGTGACGCCGCCGCCGGAGGTCTTCAGCTCGTGGGTGGCCCAGGCCTTCATGCCCGTGACGTGGTCGCCGAGGCGCTGTCGCGCGCCGGGCGTGGAGAGCACGACGGGCACGGTCCTGAGCAGTTCGCGGCCCTTGTCGTCGAGGTTGTCGTCGTGCTGGTCGTGCGAGAGCAGTACGGCGTCGATCTCGCCGATCCCGTCGACGCCGAACGCCGGGGCCTGGATCTTCTCCAGGCCGCTCTTGTATGTCTTCGGCGCGTCGAAGGTCGGGTCGAGCAGCAGCCGCAGACCGGCGATCTCCAGGATCGTGGTCGGCCCGCCGACGTGCGTGACGGAGAACGCCTTCGCGTCGCCGGCTCCGTACGGGGCTTTCGCGCCGCCGGCGGAGCCCGCGGCGTCCTCGCTGCCGCCGCAGGCCGCGAGGAGGGCCATGCCCGCGGTGGCGGCGACGGCGCCGGTGGCGGCGCGCAGGAACGTCGAACGGTTCATCGGGGATTACCAGCTCTCTGGTTGCGGACGGGCGACGGCGTCCCTGAGGCGGCCACCCTGGGACGTTCATCACGCTAACACATCACGTAATCATCGATAACAACGACGTGTGCGGGAACCTCCCCGGGCGACCCTTGGCGGCCCCGGATGACGCAAACCCCCAGGTCCCGGTGTTAGCGCTGTTATCGTGGGAGCCATGTCGACGGCACGAGAGCGCATCCTGGAAGCCACCGAGGAACTGCTCGCCACCAAGGACGCCCTGGCCATCTCGACCCGGGCCATCTGCGACCGCGCGAAGGTCGGCATGCCCGAGATCTACCGCCAGTTCGGCGACAAGCAGGGGCTGCTGACCGCCGTCGCCGACATCGGCTTCGAGCGCTTCCTCGCCGCCAAGAGGCGCAATCCGCTCACCGACGACCCCGTGGCGGACCTGCGGACGGCCTGGGACAGCCATGTCGCGTTCGCGCTGCGCAACCCGTATCTGTACCGCCTGATGTTCACGCCGACGGGCGACGCCAAGCCGCAGGCGATCAAGGAGGCGCAGGCCATCCTCCTGACGGCCGTGGAGCGCTGCCGGGACGCCGGGCGGCTGCGCATGGCCCCCGAGCTGGCCGGACAGTCGATCCTCTCCGCCAACGTGGGCGTGTGCATGATGGCGCTGTCGTTCCCCGAGCTGTTCGCGGACGACGAGATCTCGCGGGCGGTGCGCGACGCCGTGATCGGCAAGGCCACCGGGGACGAGCGCGAGGACTCCCGGATCGGTACGGCGACGGTCCTCGCCCAGGCCCTGGTCGGCACCCTCACGGGCACCGCACCCGTCGACGCGACCGCCCTCGACCGGCTGACCCGCGCGCTGACGCCGCCGGTCACGCCCCCGGAGGCGTAACGAGTCCCGACCCCGCGGGGCCGAGTCCTGCGGGGCCGAGTCCTGCGGGGCGCGACCGTGCGCGGAAGGTGCGGCGGTACGTGTCCGGGGGCACCCCGACCGTGCGGTTGAAGTGCCGGCGCAGCGTCGTGGCGGTGCCCATGCCGGTCGCCGTCGCGATCGCCTCGACACTGTCGTCGGTGGCCTCCAGCAACTCCTGGGCGCGGCGGATGCGTTGCGTCAGCAGCCACTGCAGCGGGGTGGTCCCGGTCGCCGCCCTGAAGTGGCGCCCCAGGTTGCGCGAGCTCATGCGCGCGCGGCGGGCCAGGTCCTCCACGGTCAGCGGCCGGTCGAGGCGCTCGACGACCCAGGGCAGCAGGGCGGTGAGCGGGTGGTCGTCCTGGGCGGGCACGGGAGCGGTGACGAACTGGGCCTGTCCGCCGGCCCGGTGCGGGGGCACGACCAGGCGGCGGGCGACCGTGTTGGCGACCGCCGAGCCGTGGTCGAGGCGGACCAGATGCAGGCACAGGTCCATCGCGGCGGCCTTGCCGGCGGAGGTGAGCACGGTGCCGTTGTCCACGTAGAGCACGTCCGGATCGACCTCGACCCGGGGGTGGCGGGCGGCGAGGGCCCGGGTGTGCGCCCAGTGCGTGGTCGCGCGCCGCCCGTCGAGGAGCCCGGCGGCGGCGAGGACGAACGCGCCCGTGCACAGGGAGGCCACCCGCGCGCCCGCCTCGTGGGCCGCGCGCACGGCGTCGACGAGCTCGGCGGGCGGTGCCACGTCGACGTCGGCCCAGCCGGGGACGATCACCGTGTCGGCGTACGGGAGGCGGTCGAGCCCGTGGTCGGGCTCCAGTCGGAACCTGCCGACCCGCACGGCTCCGGGTCCGTGGACGGCGAAGTCGTACCAGGGGTCGACCAGATGGGTCAGGTCGGCTCCGAAGACCTCGTACGCGACGGAGAGTTCGAAGTGCAGCATGCCCTCGGTGACGGCCAGCGCGACGGTCTTCATGTCCGTAATTGTACGCAGCATGTCGTTCCGGACACTCACGCCGGCCGCTCATCACCCCGCAAGATGTTCACAGTTGAACAAACGGGCAACGGCAAGAGCGGCAAGCGGGCGGCGGGAGAAGTCGATGACGGCAGGTCAGGCGGTAGCGGTGTTCGGTGCCTACGGGCACACCGGGCGGTTCGTGGTGGCGGAGTTGCTGGACCGGGGGTTCGTGCCGATCCTCACCGGACGCGACGCGGGCAAGCTGGCGGCGCTCGGCGCGGCCCACCCGGGGCTCGCCGTCCGGCCGGCCACGGTCGACGACGCGGCCTCGCTGGACCGCGCCCTGGCCGGCGCGGCCGCCGTGATCAACGCCGCCGGGCCCTTCGCCTCGACGGCTGCCCCGGTGATCGAGGCGGCGCTGCGCGCCGGGATCCCGTACGTGGACGTGGCCGCCGAACTCGAGGCCAACGCCGACACGTTCGCGCGGTTCGCGGAGCGCGCCGCCGAGGCCGGCACGGTCGTGATCCCGGCGATGGCCTTCTTCGGCGGCCTGGGCGACCTGCTGGTCACTGCGGCGATGGGCGACTGGACCTCGGCCGACGAGGCCCATGTCGCGTACGCCCTGAGCAGCTGGCACCCCACCGCCGGAACCCGCAGCGCGGGCACCGTCTCCCGGCAGCGCAGGGAGGGCCGGCGGGCCGTGTTCAGCGAGGGCCGGATGCAGTACCGCGACGACGCTCCGCCGACGACGACGTGGTCCTTCCCCGAACCGATGGGGGTCCGGTCCGTGATCGGCGAGTTCACCATGGCCGACGTCGTCACCGTCCCGAGCCACCTGGCCGTCCCCGAGGTGCGCACCTACATGACGGTCGAGGCGGCCAGGGACGTGGTGGCCCCGGAGACGCCGGCGCCGACCGCGGCCGACGGGTCCGGGCGCTCGGCCCAGACCTTCCTCGTCGACGTCGTCGTACGCTCCGGCGGCGAGGAGCGGCGCGCCACGGCGAGCGGCCGGGACATCTACGCCTTCAGCGCACCGCTCGCGGTGGAAGCGGTCCACCGCGTCCTCGCCGGCCGGATCAGGACGGTCGGCGTCGCCTCCGCCGGTGCCGTCTTCGACGCGCCCGACTTCCTCCGCGCGCTGACCGAGCAGGCTTCGCTGTCCCTCACGTGACCGTCCGGGCTCTCCTCGCCGGTGCCACCGGCCGTCCGGCGCCTGCCCGGCTCCGTTGTTCACCTGCCGGACTAACAAACCGGCTGCTCGGTTTACCGAGTGGTGTCGGGTATGTGTCATCGCCGGACAGCGGGGATCGCGGTCAGTCGGCCACCGGGTCCAGGAGGACGGGGAGCGAGCTGTATCCGTTGACGATGAAGGACCCCATCGGGTCGAGCTCCTCCACCGGGCGGGCCATCGTCATCCGCGGGAAACGCTCCAGGAGCCGGGCCAGGGCGACGGACGCCTCCAGCCGGGCCAGCGGGGCTCCGACACAGTGGTGGACACCGTGGCCGAAGCCGAGACTCTCGCGGCGGCCGGCGCGCATCAGGTCGAAGGTGGCGGCGTCGGCCCCGTGGTGTTCCGCATCGATCCCGGGGGCGGCGAAGGACACCACGATGGGGTCGCCCTTCTTGATCGACACACCGTCCAGGTCGATGTCGTCCACGGCGAACCGCATGGGCGAGAAGGCCGCCGGGTTGTGGGTCCGCATGGTCTCGGCGATGACGTCGTCCCAGCCGGCCCGGCCCGACCGGACGTGCTCCAGTTGCTCGGGACGGGGCAGCAGGGCGGCGAGGGCGTTGACGATCAGCGTGCAGGTCGTCTCCTGGCCCGCCGCGATCATGAGGTACAGGGTGCCGAGGAGTTCCTGCTCCTGGAGCCCCTCGCCGTTGTCGCGGATCTCGATCAGGGCGGACGTCAGGTCGTCACCGGGCTCGGACCGCTTCTCCTGGACGATCTTGCCCAGTATCCCGAAGACCCGCAGCCGTGCCGCGGCCATCTCCTCGCCGCTGACCGTGGTGTCGAAGACGGTGTCCAGGGCGGAGCACAGGGGGTTCCTGTCGGCCTCCGAGACCCCGAACAGTTCACAGATGACCCGCACGGGCAGGATCTTGGCGAACACCGCCCGCAGGTCGGTCTGTTCACCGCCGGGCAGGAGCTCCAGTCCGTCCAGCAGTTCCTCGACGATCGCCTCCACGCGCGGGCGGAGCGCTTCCGTGCGGCGGGCGGTGAACGCTCCCGCGACCAGGCGGCGGAGACGGGAGTGGTCCTCGCCGTAGGCGAAGAGCATGTTCTCGTTCGCCACCCAGGGGTAGAGGGGCCACTGCTCGGTGATGCGTCCTTCACGGAACGCCGGCCAGTGCTTACGGGCGTCCTTGGAGACCCGCGGGTCACCGAGGACCTGCTTGACGTACCGCTGCCGGGTGACTGCCCAGGCGAGGACTCCGCCGGGCAGTTCCACCTCCACCGCTGCGCCCTGCCCCTGCAACATGACGGCCTCGCCGGCGAGGTCACGTCCCAGGACGTCGAGTGCGTAAGGGCATGCAGGTGCTGTCATCGTGCTGTCCCCGTTCGTGTTGGTGTGGTGTGAGCGCGATCCGGTTCCCCCACGGGGACACTCCGCCTTCGGCGTGGGTGTTCCCGTGACGGATCGCGCCGACCGGCTCACGGTGAGGCGAGCTCGGCCTTCTCGTCCCGTAGTCGTACGACTTCCTCGAACACTTCCGCGCCTCGCCCCACGTCGAACTGAAGACGGGCGAGGACCGCGGGTGCCGCGATGGCCGCCATGAGGTTCTGATAGAGGTCGACGACCCGCTCCGGCATGTCCTCGCGCTCCGTCATGATGTTCGACAGCACCTGGACTCCGGTGAAGGCGCCGACGGCCAGCTTGGTGATGGCCTCCACGTCGATGTGCGGCAGGATCTCCCCCGCCTGTTTGGCCGCTTCGAAGAGGCCCTGGGTGTGATCGATCCAGCGCTGCATCGGCACACGCCGGTCCAGGCCGTCCTTGCTCGACCCCTGGTCCACGGTCAGGCGCACGCTGCCGCTGACGATCGGGTCACCCGTCTCCTTCCGGAGGAGATGGGCCAGCAGCATCGCCTCGTCCATGGACTGCTGGAGCTTCAGTTCCCGTTCGGGTACGGCCGGCAGAGCGTCGACCTGTGCGTCCAGGACCCCCTGCGCCAGATCCTTCTTGGACGGGAAATGGAAGTACAGAGCCCCCTTGGTCACACCGGACTGGGTGAGGATGTCGGAGATCGACGCCGCGTCGTACCCGACCTGGTCGAAGACCTCCGCAGCCGCCACCAGCACCGCTTGGCGTGTTCTCACAGCCCGTTCCTGCCGTACCACGGTCCACCTCCAGAGAAAGAAACCATCCGGTATCAATCTTACTCAGGCCTGACGGACCCTTACAGGGCGAACGCTCAGTCACCTCAGACGCTCCAAAAGGGCGTTTATGGACACCCAGTGGTCACGGAGCGCTGCGGTCGACCCTCAGGATAAAACCAGTCAGCCGGTTTTTCAAGCACGTCCTCCTGTTGATTAAACCGGTTGGTAGGTATTTTATGGTCCCATCAATGCTGACAGTGTTCAGAGGGGGACTTTGATCATGAGCATCCTGACCTTCCGCGCCGAGCATCCGGCCCGGGACACGGAGCCGCAGCGCATACCCGAGCAGCGCCGCCCGGAGCGCCGCACGAGCGTCCAACCGGTCGACGGCGCCTCTCGCTTACAGCAGGACCTGACGCACCTGCTCTTCGACCAGGAGGACAGGAACCGCGTCCACGGCACATGGCGGCGCCTGCTCGCCGCGAAGGAGTTCCGCCACCGCGCCGGCCTGTCCACCGGCGCCCGCACGGCCCTCGGGTACGAGCGGCTGCGCATGGTCAACACCCTCGTCGACTCCCCCCTGGACCTCGCGGGGGACGTGCGGTCGCTCGCCGCCCTGCACGAGTGGGTCGGAGTCGCGGACGGAGGCGTGTGCACCCTCGCCAGCATCCACTACAACCTGTTCCTGGGCAGCCTGCTCGACCACCGGAACGGCACCGCCGGCCGCGACCTCTCCGAGTTCACCTCGATGCGCAGCACAGGAACGTTTCTCTGTACGGAGCTTGACCACGGCAACGACGCTGCGGCACTCCGGACCACGGCCGTGCCGGACCCCGAGACGGGGGGCTTCATCCTGCACACGCCGACGCCGGGCGCCCAGAAGTTCATGCCGAACACGAGCCTGACCGGCGGGCCCAAGAGCGCCGTCGTCGCCGCCCGCCTCGTGATCGACGGCGAGGACCAGGGAGTCTTCCTCTTCCTCACCCGGCTGAGCGACCGGAACGGCCACCTTCCCGGGGTCCACGTCCGCAAGCTCCCCGACCGTACCGGCACTCCCGTGGACCACTGCCTCACCGCCTTCGAGCACGTGCGGCTCCCCCGCGAGGCCCTGCTGGAGGGAGCCCACGGCCGCCTCGACGGCGAGGGCCGCCTCGACAGCGAGATCGGCAGCGCGCGCAAGCGTTTCCTCGCGTCGGTCGGCCGTGTCACCGCCGGAAAGCTCTGCATGAGCGCAGGCACCCTCGGCATGTCCCGCGCGGCCCTTGCCATCGCCGTACGCCACGCCCACTCGCGCTACATCAGCGGCCCGAAGCTCGGTGAGCGGGTGCCCCTGGCGGCGCACCGCAGTCACCACGGCCGACTCCTTCACGGCCTCGCCACCGCGTACGCGATGACCTTTCTCCACCGCGCGACGGTGTCCCGCTGGACGGAGCACGCCCCCGAGGAGCGGGCGGACGTGGAGCGGCTCGTCGCCATCGCGAAGGGCTGGATCACCTGGCAGGCCCGGGCCCTGACGACCGAGGCCCGCGAGCGCTGCGGGGCGCAGGGGTTCTTCCCCGTCAACGGCATCTCCGAGCTGACCCAGAACATCGAAGGCGGGATCACCGCCGAGGGGGACAACCTCGTCATCTGGGTGAAGGCCGGATCCGAGATGCTCTTCGGGCAGGACGTGGAGCGCGGTGCCGTCCACCCCGACCTGCCCTCCGACATGTCGCTGACCAGCCTTCACTGCCTCCGCGATCTCCTCGTCGAGGTCGTGGCGCTCTGGCAGACGCGGGCGCGTACGGCGCTGCGTCAGGGTCCCAAGGGCGACCCGCTGGGCCGGTGGAACGAGGCGTCCGGCCCGGCCCTGGAGATGGTCTCGGCCTATGCCGCCCTCAAGGCGGCCGACTCCTTCGTCGAAGCGGTGGCGCGGGCGGAGAGCGACGAGACGCGCGCGCTCCTCGAGCAGCTGTGCCGACTGTTCCTGCTCCGCCAGATCGAGGGTCACACGGGCGATCTGCTCGCGGAGGGCCACGTGAGCGCCGATCACGTCCGCGCGCTCCCCTACCTCGTCAACGGGGTCGTCGCCGGTCTGGCCCCCCACATGATGGCCCTGGCCGACGCCTTCGACCTGCCTTCCGAGTTCCTTCAGGCCGTCCCGATCGCCGCCGGCCGGCGGCTCGGGGACGACGCGGACGAGTGGGCCCGTCCGGCTCCCCTCTGGGAGTGACGCGCCTCGGAGCGGCCCACCGCTCCAGGTGGCCGGGGCCCTCCCACGGGCCCCGGCCGGCCCCGCAGACCGGCTCGTCGGCCGGTCCCGTCGGCCGGCCCCGTCGGCCGGCCCTGTCGGCGGGCCTCTCCTCACGGCACGCCCTAGCCGGCGACCGTCCAGGTGTCGCCGCCCGCGAGCAGCGCTCCCAGGTCGCCCTTGCCGTCCCGCTCGATCGCGGCGTCCAGCTGGTCGGACATCTGGGTGTCGTAGACCGGCCGGTCCACACTGCGCAGCACGCCGATCGGGGTGTGGTGCAGGGTGTCGGGGTCGGCGAGCCGGGACAGGGCGAAGGCCGTGGCCGGGGACGGCGCGTGCGCGTCGTGGACGAGGATCCGTGACTGGTTGTCCTCGGTGACGGCGACGACCTCGAGCTCGCCGGTGACGGGGTCGCGGACGACGCCCTTCGCGCCGTCCGCGCCGAAGCGGATCGGCTGCCCGTGCTCCAGGCGGATGACGGCCTCCTTGGCCTGGTCCTTGTCCTTGAGGACCTCGAAGGCGCCGTCGTTGAAGATGTTGCAGTTCTGGTAGATCTCGACGAGGGCCGTGCCGTTGTGGTCGGCGGCCTGGCGCAGGACCTCGGTGAGGTGTTTGCGGTCGGAGTCGACCGTGCGGGCCACGAAGGAGGCCTCCGCGCCGAGTGCGAGGGACACCGGGTTGAAGGGTGCGTCGAGCGAGCCCATCGGGGTCGACTTGGTGATCTTGCCGACCTCGGAGGTGGGGCTGTACTGGCCCTTGGTCAGCCCGTAGATCCGGTTGTTGAAGAGCAGGATCTTCAGGTTGACGTTGCGGCGGAGGGCGTGGATGAGGTGGTTGCCGCCGATGGACAGGGCGTCGCCGTCGCCGGTGACGACCCAGACGGACAGGTCGCGGCGGGAGGTGGCCAGGCCGGTGGCGATGGCCGGGGCGCGGCCGTGGATGGAGTGCATCCCGTAGGTGTTCATGTAGTACGGGAAGCGGGAGGAGCAGCCGATCCCGGAGACGAAGACGATGTTCTCCTTCGCCAGGCCGAGTTCGGGCATGAAGCCCTGGACGGCGGCGAGGACCGCGTAATCACCGCAGCCGGGGCACCACCGCACCTCCTGGTCGGACTTGAAGTCCTTTGCCGCGAGGGCGGCTTCGGCGCGGGGTACGAGGGACAGGGCCTCAGCGGGCATCGTTGGCCTCCTGGATACGGACCGCGAGCTGCTCGGCCTTGAAGGGCATGCCGTTGACCTGGGTGAAGGACTCGGCGTCGACCAGGTACCTGGCGCGGATGAGAGTGGCGAGCTGACCCAGGTTCATTTCCGGGATCAGCACGCGCTCGTAGCGGGCGAGGACCTCGCCGAGGTTGCGGGGGAAGGGGTTGAGGTGGTTCAGGTGCGCCTGGGCGACGACGCCGCCGGCGGCCCTGACCCGGCGTACCGCCGCGGTGATCGGCCCGTAGGTGGAGCCCCAGCCGAGGACCAGGGTGCTCGCGCCGTCCGGGTCGTCGACCTCGACGTCCGGGACGTCGATGCCGTCGATCTTGGCCTGCCGGGTGCGGACCATGAAGTCGTGGTTGGCCGGGTCGTAGGAGATGTTGCCGGTGCCGTCCTGCTTCTCGATGCCGCCGATGCGGTGTTCGAGGCCGGGGGTGCCGGGGATCGCCCAGGGGCGCGCGAGGGTCTCCTCGTCGCGCTTGTACGGCCAGAAGACCTCGGTGCCGTCGTCCAGGGTGTGGTTGGGGCCCTGCGCGAACTGCGTCCGCAGGTCCGGCAGTTCGTCGAGCTCCGGGATCCGCCACGGCTCGGAGCCGTTGGCCAGATAGCCGTCCGAGAGCAGGAAGACCGGGGTGCGGTAGGTGACCGCGATCCGTGCGGCCTCGATCGCCGCGTCGAAGCAGTCGGCCGGTGTCCTGGGCGCCACCACCGGCACCGGCGCCTCGCCGTTGCGGCCGTACATGGCCTGCAGGAGGTCGGCCTGCTCGGTCTTGGTCGGAAGCCCGGTCGAGGGCCCGCCGCGCTGGATCGCCACGATCAGCAGCGGCAGCTCCAGGGAGACCGCCAGGCCGATGGTCTCCGACTTGAGGGCCACGCCGGGCCCGGAGGTGGTGGTCACCGCGAGCGAGCCGCCGAAGGCCGCGCCGAGCGCGGCGCCGATGGCCGCGATCTCGTCCTCGGCCTGGAAGGTGCGCACCCCGAAGTTCTTGTGCCTGGACAGCTCGTGGAGGATGTCCGAGGCCGGCGTGATCGGGTACGAGCCGAGATACAGCGGCAGGTCCGCCTGGCGGCCGGCGGCGATCAGCCCGTACGAGAGGGCCAGGTTCCCGGAGACGTTGCGGTACGTGCCCGGCGGGAACGCCTTCGCCGCCGGCGCCACCTCGTAGGAGACGGCGAAGGACTCGGTGGTCTCGCCGAAGTTCCAGCCGGCCCGGAAGGCGGCCACGTTGGCCTCGGCGATCTGCGGCTTCTTCGCGAACTTGCTCCGCAGGAACTTCTCGGTGCCCTCGGTCGGCCGGTGGTACATCCACGACAGCAGCCCCAGCGCGAACATGTTCTTCGAGCGGCCCGCGTCCTTGCGCGACAGGGCGAAGTCCTTCAGCGCCTCCACGGTCAGCGTGTTCAGCGGCACGGGATGCACCTGGTACGCGTCCAGCGACCCGTCCTCGAGGGGCGAGGTCGCGTAGCCGACCTTCTGCATCGCCCGCGGGGTGAACTCGTCCGTGTTGACGATGATCTCCGCGCCCCGCGGCAGATCCCCGATGTTCGCCTTCAGCGCCGCCGGGTTCATCGCCACCAGCACGTTCGGGGCGTCGCCCGGGGTGAGGATGTCGTGGTCGGCGAAGTGCAGCTGGAAGCTCGACACCCCCGGCAGGGTGCCGGCCGGTGCCCGGATCTCGGCGGGGAAGTTGGGCAGCGTCGAGAGGTCGTTGCCGAACGAGGCCGTCTCCGAGGTGAAGCGGTCGCCCGTGAGCTGCATACCGTCACCGGAGTCACCCGCGAACCGGATGATCACCCGGTCCAACCTGCGGACTTCCTTCACGTTCACTGTTCTCCTCACCGTGTTGCTTCCCGGAGTCGCTTGGGGCACAGGCGACAGCATCTACCCTGTTCGGTCCCGGACCCCGGTTCAATACGTCCCGGATCAGCCTTCGGTGAGGTTCTTGCGGTGCCCTTCAACTGGGTTCGGAGGGCGTCAGAAGACGGTCAAAGCCGGTGCAGAGCGGAGCCGGGCGCAGGTCCGGCCACACGACCGGGCGCAGGACCGGGCGAACGGCACCAGGGGCACACCCGGCCTGCCGAGTGTGCCCCTGGTGTCGTCATGGAGGAGTGCCCCCACGAGGGTGCCGGGCAGGCACCACTCGTACGGCCGTGCGGGCCTCAGGCGTCGTTGCCCGGGACCGGTTCCTTGCTGTGCGCCTCGACCGCCTTGCGCAGGGCGGCGGCCACGGTCAGCACATCGGCGTCGCTCAGCCCGGGGTGGATCGGCAGGCAGAGCGTCTCCCCGGCGGCCTGGTCGCTGCCGGGGAGCACGGCATCGGAGCCGTAGGTGGGCACCTTGTGCAGCGGGGCGTACCGGAAGGTGGTGTAGATGTCGGCCGCGAGCAGGTCGGAGGCGACCTGGTCGCGGATGGCCGCGCTCATCCGCACCCAGTAGAAGTAGTACGAGGACTCGTGTCCGGCCGGCAGCTCCGGCGGGAGCCGGATGCCGTCGATGTCGGCCAGCTCGGTGTTGTACAGGTCCACGATCTCGCGGCGCCGGTTGATGAACTCGTCGAGCCGGCGCAGCTGTACCTGGCCGATGGCGGCGGTGAGGTCGTTGCCGATGACCCGGCGCCCGATCTCGGGCACCTCCAGCTCCCACCATCGGTGCGAGACCTTGGCGTAGGCCAGCCCGGTCGCCTGCACCAGACCGTGGTAGGCCAGTCGCCTGGCCCGTGCGGCCTGTTCGGCGTCGCGGACGTAGAGCATGCCGCCGTCCCCGGTGATCATGACCTTCGCGGCGTCGAAGCTCCACATGGCCAGATCGCCGAAGGTGCCGACCGCCTTGCCGTCGACGCGGGACGCCGGGGAGCAGGCGGAGTCCTCGATCAGCTGGATGCCGAGGGCGCGGCAGCGCTCCGCGATCTCCACGATGTGACCGGGGTAGCCGCCGTAGTGCAGGACGATCACGGCCTTGGTGCGCGGCGTGACGGCCGCCTCGATGTCCTGCCAGGAGGGGTTGAGGGTCTCCGCGGCCACATCGCAGAAGACCGGGCGCCCGCCGTGGGCGACGATGGCGTTGGCCGCGGCGAGAAAGCTCGTCGACGGCAGCACGACTTCGTCGCCCTCGGACAGGTTCAGCATCTCCATGGCGAGGAAGAGCCCGGCCGTGCCGGAGTTGAGGAAGACCAGCCGGTCCGCTTCGACTCCCAGGTGTTGGGCGAACTCGGCCTCGAACGCCTTGGTGCGCGGGCCGTGCCCCAGCCACCTGCTCTCGAAGATCTCGGCCACGGCGGCGAGTTCCTCCTCGCCCACTTGCGGCTGGAAGAGATTGATCACGTCTGTCTCCTGGATGAGTGGGTCGGGGCGGTCCGCTCGGGGGCAGACGGTCAGCCCTGGTTCCGGGCGGCGAGCTTCTCCAGTCGCCCGACCATGTCGGACGGCAGCGGCAGGCTGGCGATCTCCTGGGCCAGTTCCCGCGCGCGCTCGGTGTAGGAGGGGTCTGCGAGCAGTTCGGCGACGGCCGAGGCCACTCGCTCCGGCGTGGCCTCGGCCGGCTGCAGCATGATTGCGGCGCCGTAGTCGGCGATGCGCCGTGCCGGCGCCTCGAAGACCACGGCCTCCGGGATGATGAGCTGGGCGACGCCGGCGTTCAGGGCGGTCAGGGTGGTGGCGCCGCCGGAGTGCTGGACGACCAGGTCGCAGGTCGGCGCGAGGACGTCGAGCGGTATCCAGCCGGCACGGACGCCGGGGATCACCTTGCGCAGTTCGACCGCGAGCTTCTCGGGCGCCGGCATGACGATCTCGACGTCCAGCGGTGCGAGGTCCCGCGCCACGGCCTGCAGGAACTCGAAGGTGTGCTCGCGTTCCTTGCTGGCGCGGCTCCCCGAGGTGACGCAGACCCGGCGTCGCTCGCCCTTGGTGAACATCCAGGGCTCCAGCGCGCTCTGCACGTTGCCGGGGAGCCAGCGCATGAGCTCGGCCGGGGCGACCTCGGGCGGGGTGAGGCTCGGCGGGGCGAGCTCGATCCGCAGGTCCGGCTCGGGGAGCCGGTCGAGGCCCAGGGCGTCCAGTTCCGGGCGGAGTTCGAGCTCGGCGCCGCGGTCCTGGATGTTGGAGTCGTCGATGTCCCAGGCCTGGCGTACGTAGGGAATGTCCAGGTGGGCGGCGATCAGCGGGGCCACGTACGACATGGATCCGCCGACGACCAGGTCGGGCGTCCAGCCCTTGGCCATGTCGAGCAGAGCGGGAAGCCAGTCGGCGCCCATCTGCGCGAACCAGCGGCCGGTGGAAAGGGCCTGCCCCTCCAGGTCGAGAGGCGTCTCCTCCTTGCGGTTCCCCTCGCGGTCCGTGGTGACGTAGTGCCAGATGTCGCGCGAGGTCACGGCGGTGGCGGGAATGCCGGTGCCGGTGATCACCGGCATCATGTCCTCGGTCGAGGCCATGATCACCTCGTGGCCGGCGCCGCGCAGCGCATGGGCGAGCGGGACCAGTCCGAAGACCGTGGCCGCGCTGCCGCCGGGGATGAACAGGACCTTCATGACTTCTCCTCGGAAGTGACGGGTTCACGGGGGGCCTGCTCGGCCTCGCCGTCCCGCGCCAGGGCCGGATCGTCGATCCGGACGGCCAGCAGGATCAGGAGCAGCAGCGTGGCCGCGCCGCCCGCCGCCAGGAATCCCGTCTGCACGGAGGTCCTGTCGATCAGCGGGCCGAGGACGAGCGGGGAGGCGAACTGCCCGGCGAAGGAGGCGGTGCCGGACAGGGCGGTGGCCTGGCCGCGCAGGGAGGGCGGCGCGGTGTCGCCGATCAGTACGGTGACGGCGGGCATCAGGATGCCCATGCCCAGGCCGAAGAGGGCCGAGCCCACGACGATCATCGGGACGTTGCCGGTCAGACCGAGCGAGGCGAAGGCGAGGACCCAGGAGGCGGCGGTCAGCCGCAGCAGGGGCCCGTAGCCCATCGAGGCCCGGAGTTTGGCGTACGCGAAGCCGATGACGCTCATGGCGACCGACACGGTGGCGCCGATGGCGGCGACGAGGAACGGCTGCTCGACGCCGATCTCCCCGAGCCGGATGGGGAGGAACACGGCCAGGCCGTAGAGCAGTACGGAACTGACGGCGAACAGGGCGTAGTAGCCGAGCAGTGCGGGGCGCCGGCCGAGCAGCGGAAGGATGCGCTCCTTGGGCGCGCCCGACCCGGCGCCGGCGCTCGTCGTGGCCGGCAGCATCACCAGCGCGGCCAGGCCCAGCGGGATGCCCACGAAGTAGATCGCGAAGGGGGCGTGCCACGAGAAGCCGCCGATGGCTCCGGCCAGCAGTGGCCAGGTGACGCCGCCGAGGCTGATGGCCGTGGAGCGCCAGCCCATGACGCGGTTGCGCTGATCCCCGGTGTACAGCGACAGGAGAGCGACGGTGGTGCCCGCGAACACCGCGGCGGCACCGGCGCCGAAGAGGACGCGGGTGGCGATGAGGGCCGCGTAGGAGCTGGTGAACGCCCCGGCGCCGCCGGCGATCCCGTACAGCAGCAGTCCCCAGACGAGCGGGGTCCGGACGCCCCAGCGGTCGATCATCCAGCCGACGACCGGGCTGGCCAGGGCGATGGAGAGGCCGTGGGTGGTGAGGATCAGGCCGGCGGCCGTGGCGCTGAGTTCGAGGTCGCCCCGGATGATCTCCAGGACGGGGGAGATGACGGCCCCCGCCATGACGGAGAGGGTCGAGGCGAGCATGAGGATGGGGAGCACGCCGCTGCGGCCGGTGCTCGTCGGTGCTTTCATGGCGGGGTACTCCCAGGTATGGCAAGGTCTTGGGCACGACATACGGGAAACAGCGCCGGGCACCAGTGGGGTGACCGGTGCCCGGAACTTCGTACGGAACGGGCCTGGCCTCAGCGCAGCTTGTACATGCCCTTGCTGCGCGCCTCGCGCAGCGCGTCGGCCCACCAGGCGACCTGCTTCAGCAGGTTCGCGGCCGCGTCCTCGCTGCCCGCGGGGCTGGCGGGCTGACCGTCCTTCTCGAAGTCGCCCCAGGCGTTGTGGAAGCTGAGCATGTCGCGCACGGTCGTGGCGTGGACCTCGGCGAAGATCTGGCGCAGGTGCTCGGAGGCGCGCAGGCCGCCGCCCATGCCGCCGTAGGAGACCAGGCCGACGGGCTTCAGGCTCCACTCCTCGAAGTACCAGTCGATGGCGTTCTTCAGCGACGGGCCGACCGTGTGGTTGTACTCGGGGGTGACGACCGCGAAGGCGTCGGCGTCGTGGAGGCGCGCGGAGAGCCGGTCCGAGACCGCCTTCGTCTCGGCGTCGGGCTCCTCGCCGAACGCCGGCATCTCCATGGGGAGCGGGAAGTCCTTCAGGTCGATGAGGTCGACGGTGAATTCGCCGCTCTTCTTCGCCTGCTCGACAAACCAGTTGGCGACTGTCGGGCCGAAACGGCCGCCGCGTACGCTGCCGATGATCACGGCGAGCTTGATGGGGTTCTCCTGCATAGGAAATTCTTCCAATCTGTGTAGCGTCCTGCGTGGCCGGGGCCGAGAGATTTTGGTCCGAGGGGACAATCGCCGGATTCCGCTACCTTTGATCGGCGTAGAGTGTGATGCCAGGCGCGCGATCTCTGGAATCCAGATTCCCCCAGCTCAACCGAAACCATTAGTTAGCATCTTCGACCTGGAATCCGGGGTCAAGGGAATGCAGTTCATATCCGCGTGGAGTTCTACAGATCTTTGTCATGCACGTCAGAGGAACGTCCGGTCCACGTCGGCCGACGGCCGTCCGGGGGTGCCGGCCGCCCCCTGCGCCGCCTGGGCCGCGGCGGCGTGGCGAGCGTCGGGCCACGATTTCGGCACATGACGGGACCTCGGTTTTCAGCCCCTTTTCGAATGCCTATTTCTCGCCACGGCGACCGCGGCGAATGCGTCAAAGGGATCCTCCCGCCTTCTCGGTTCAGTCGATGCCGCGAAAGATGTGGCGGTCGGGGATGTCCCCTTCCTCGCCGGCCAGGAGGACGGGCCGCCCGGATCCGAGCTCGGCGGCAGGCCTTCCCGGGGCCTCGCTCCGGCCGGTGCGGCACGCCGGCCGGTTCTCACGCGTACGTGTGTGCTCGATGGGCGTCTGCATGTCGGGTGTCCGCTCCTCCGCTGTCGGGTTGTGCCTGTCTGCTCCGCATCCGGTTCCCGGGCGGTGCCGCGTCCTTCGCCAGCAGGCACTCCTCCAGGAACCCGAGCGCCCTGAGGTGGTAGGTGCGGGCCGCCCAGCCGAGGCTGATGTTGTGGCCGGCGTCCGGCTGGAGGTCCACCGTCGTCTTCGCCCCCGACAGGGGGCGCCGCAGGGCGGCGATGGCCTCCTCGTCGAACAGCCACCACTGCTCCTGCTCGGCGAAGGTGAAGCGCACGGGCACCCGCACGAGCGCCGCGATGCCGGGATACAGCTCCGGCCACAGCGGCCCCTGCTGCGCCTCGGCGGCCGGAACCGGGCAGATCAGCGCGCGGCCGAGCCGGAAGGCGTCCGGCGGATAGAGCCGCAGGGCTCCCCAGTGCCGTCGCCAGTCACCGTGCCTGCCGGTGCCGGGCAACTGGTGCGGGGCCACGGCGAGGCGGTTGCCGAGTCCGGAGATGTCCAGGCCGATCAGGTCGCCGCCGCGCTCGTCCGCGGCGGCGGCCAGCGCGAGCTTGCCGCCGTTGGAATGGGCGACGAGGAAGAAGCCCGCCCCGATGTCACGGGTGGCGGCGAAGTCGGCCAGCGCGGCGTGCAGGGTGACCGCCTGGTCGATGACGCCCTGCCCGTCGGGCAGCTGCGCGAGGGACAGACCGTAGCCGGGGCGGTCGACGGCCAGCACGGTGTAGCCGAGCTCGGCCCCCAGGGCCAGGAGTGAGAGGCCGGGGCGGGACCGGCTGTCGAAGTAGCCGGCCCGCATGCCGCCGCCGTGGATGGCGACCACCACCGCACGCGGCGGCTGCGTGGCCGGTTCGGCGAGCAGCGCGGAGATCGGGACGCCGCCGGCATCGAGGGTGATCTCACGGATCTCCGGGGCACCGGAATGTGGTGGCTGCGCCATGTGATCAGTACTCCTCGTGCACGGACGGATCGGAAGGTCCCGGGGAGGGGTGACCGGGGAGCCGGCGGTCGGCCCTGCCCGGCGGCCCCTGGCGGCGGCCGAGGCTCCACGCGATACGGCGGCGTACGAGCGTGCGCAGGGGTGTCGCGGTGTACGACCGTGTGGCCAGGCCGGTGTCGGAAGGCATCGTCGGGGGTTTCTCGAGTGTCGTCATCCGGGCTCTCCTGCGCCCGGCTCGGGGCGGCGCACTCCGGCGCGCCAGCTGCGGGGGGCGACGCGGTGGCCGTGCGCGCGGTCGCGGCTGCGCCAGTGGGCGGGGGCGGGGCCCTGCTCCTCTCCGGCGCCCGGCGTGCCGGACATGCGCATGAGGAGGACCACGGCGAGTGCGGCCGTCTCCTCCTCGGTGGGCACACCTCGTTCCACGCGGAAGAGGTGCTCGGCGTCGAGAGCGGGAGTGGGAGTCTGGGTGGTCACGTTCTTTGTCCTTTCCGGACGAGTCCTGGTTCGGATCCGTGGGGGCCGGGCGGTCGGGCCGGCTGAGCGGACCGGCTGAGCGGGCCGACCGAGCGGGCCGACTGAGCGGGCCCCGGACGGACAGACGCCGCCCGCCCTGTACGGAAGGGCGGACGGCGCTGCGTCAGGTCGTGCGAAGGGGGATGCTGGGGGGGGATCACCCGGCGGTCGCGCTCACACCGCCGCCCTCGCCCGGACGGCCTGGAGCAGCCGGGCCTGGGTGAGCATCACCGGATCGGGGGCCGCTCCGGAGCGCACGGCCCGGGCGAACGCGGCCACGGTGCCGGCCACCTGGTCGCCGGCGGGCAGGACCACTTCCTCGCTGCCGCCGCGCCGCTCGACACGGACCAGGGGGCGGTGGTCGGCGGGCGGGGTGAACGCCCGCTCGACGGTGACTCTGCCCTCGCTCCCCCACAGCTCGTACATCGACCGGTATCCGTGGTCGAGGCCGAAGGAGAGCTGCACGCCGACCCCTTCCGGGGTGCGCAGCAGCACCGCGCCCGAGGTGTCGACCGCGTCGGCGGGGCCGTGCGAGAGGGTGGCGCCGACGACTCCGAGCCGCTCGCCCAGGAAGTGCAGGGCGGCCCGCAGCGGGTACACACCGGTGTCCCACAGGGCGCCGCCGCCGAGTTCGGGGCGGTAGCGGATGTCACCGTCGGGCAGTCGGGGCACAGCGAACGACGCCTGGAATCCCCGGAGTTCGCCGATCACACCCTCGGCCACGAGCTTCTCGACGGCTGCGTGCTGGGGGTGATGGACGAACATGACGTTCTCCATCAGGAACAGGCCCGACTCCGTCGCCAGGTCGAACAGTCGCTCCGTGGCGGCAAGGTCGGTCGTGAGCGGCTTCTCCGCGAGGACGTGCTTGCCGGCGCGCAGCGCCGCCTCGACCCACTCGGCGTGCAGGGCCGCGGGCAGCGGCACGTACACCGCGTCGACGTCGTCCCGGGCCAGCAGGGCGGCGTAGCCGTGCACCGGGCGGGCGTCGAACCGTCCGGCGAGCTCGCGCGCCCGGTCGGCGTCGCGGCCCGCGACCGCGGCGACCCGCACGCCGGGCGCCGCCGCCATCGCCGGCAGCATGCGGCGGCGTGCGATGTCCGCGCAGCCGAGGACGCCGATCCGCAGGGCGTCCATCAGGCACCGGCCCCGGTCGCGTGGAGGCAGGCGAGCAGGGTGCGGGCCTGGACGTTGACGTAGCGGCCGTGCCTGACCAGGGAGGTCAGCTGGCCGGGCGTGACCCAGCGGTACCCGGCGGGCGGGTTGAGCGGGGCGGTCTCCTCGTCCGCCTCGACCAGCAGGTAGCGGCTCTCCGCGTTGAGGAACCGGCCTCCCTCCTCCGAGTGCAGCGCCTCGTAGCGGATCCGGTCGGGCCCGGCCGCGAGGACCTCGTCGAGGTAGCGGGGGCGGCCGTCGCCGTCCAGGTGGGAGTAGTTGTCGGGGGTGTACTGGACGGTGGGGCCGAGCTCGATGGTGTCGAGGAAGCCACCCTCGACCCGGGCGTGGACCAGGACGTGGAGCGCCCCGTCGATCCACCGGGTGAGGAAGGCGGCGACGCCGAGCCCGTACGGCTCGAACAGCGGCTGGGTCCAGCCGGAGACCTCGCGGCTGCCCGCCTGGACGGAGACCGCGACGACACGGAAGTACCGGCCGTCCTCGCGGTCGATGGCCTCCTCGCTCCGCTGCCAGCCGGGGAGCCCGTCCAGCGGCACCCGGCGGGCGCTCACGTCGTGCCGGGAGCGCTCGGCGGTGATCCACGACAGCAGCTCCGTGTCGGAGTGCAGTGCGCCGGTGGCCTGGTCCGGGAAGGGCGCGCAGGCCAGGACCGTACGGGAGTCCATGTTGACGACGTTGTCCCGGTGCAGGAGCTCGCCGATCTGCCCCAGGGTCAGCCAGCAGAAGTCGTCGTCGAGCGGGACGTCGCCGACGGCCTCGACGATCATGTTGCGGTTGCTCTTGTGCAGGAACCACGAGCCGTGCTCGGACTGGAGCACGTCGGCCAGGATCCGGCCCTTGCCGGGCCGGACGAAGTAGTCGATGTACTTGACGTCCGCGCCCTCGTGGACCTTGGTGTAGTTGCTGCGGGTGGCCTGCACGGTCGGCGAGAGCTGGAGCAGGTTGCGGTTGCCCGGCTCCATCTTGGCCTGCATGAGGAAGTGCAGGACTCCGTCGAACTCCTTGACCAGGATGCCCAGGATGCCGACCTCGGGCTGCTTGATGATCGGCTGGTGCCACTGGGGGAACGCGCCCCCCTCGTGGGTGACGTGCAGTCCCTCCACGGAGAAGAACCGGCCGCTGCGGTGCACCAGGTTCCCGGTGCCCTCCTCGAACGACCAGCCTTCGAGGGCGTCGAACGGGATCCGGTCGACCCGGAACCGGTGCGCCCTGCGGCGCTCCTCGAGCCAGTCCGGGAAGGCCTCCGTGCTCAGCTGCGCGCCGGCCGTGCTCGCCGCCGACCGGGCTATCCGGTCGGCGATCGCAGCGTCCTCGCGGGCTTGCAGGGCAGTCTGGCCGACTGCGGTCGTGACGAACGTAGCCGACATGGCGTACTCCTGAGGTTGGGATGACGGGATATGACGGGTGATCAGGCCGGCCTGGCGTCCGGGGCGCTGTACGGCAGGAGCAGGCCTGCCTCCTCGGCCTGTCGCAGCGACATGGCGTTCGCGTCCTTCTGCGACATCAGGGGCGGCCGGGTCCAGCCCCAGGGAAGGGCCAGGTCGGGGTCGAGCGGGTTGATGTCGATCTGGGTGCCGGGCACGTACACGCTCGACAGGACGTAGGAGATGCACGAGTCGTCGGCGAGGG
Source organism: Streptomyces venezuelae (assembly GCF_008642375.1). Lineage (NCBI taxonomy): Bacteria > Bacillati > Actinomycetota > Actinomycetes > Kitasatosporales > Streptomycetaceae > Streptomyces > Streptomyces venezuelae. The sequence goes on from NZ_CP029194.1 coordinate 2,223,499, forward strand.
CGAGGAAGCCGTGGCCGACGCCTTCGGGAACGAAGACCGACCGGCCGGACTCGGGGTCCAGGACGTTGCTCGCGGACTGTCCGAAGGTGGGCGAGCCCGGCCGCAGGTCCACCACGAAGTCACGCAGTGCCCCCCGGACGCAGGTGACGAACTTCGCCTGTCCCGGGGGGCTGGTCACGCTGTGGATGCCGCGCAGGGTGTTCTCCTGCGACACCGAGTAGTTGATCTGGCGCGGTACGAAAGTCCGCCCCATGACCGTTTCGAACTCGTCCGCCCGCATTCCTTCGAAGAAGGATCCGCGCTCGTCCTTACGGAGTTCCGGAGTGACGACGAACACCCCGGGAATTTCCAACTCTGCTATGTGCACTGCCGTTCCACATCCCTGTCGAGGTGATTTCCTCAGATGGCGCCGCACGGACGTCTGCCAGGGGATGCGGCGCACACGTGCCGCTACGCTCTACTCGGCGAAAACCGGAGGCAAGTGAATTGCCGGAGGTTTCACGTCAGTTGACGGAAGAGTTGCTCGATTTGACGAGGATCTGCCGGAAGAAGTCCTCGCTCTGCGTGCCGGTGACGGTGGGGCCCGCGCTGAACGCGAACACCGGAACACCCCGCACGCCGAGCCGGCGCACCCGGTCGAGTTCCGCCTGGAGCGCCGCGCCGGCCGGTTCCCGCACGATGACGCCGAGTTCCTCGGCCAGGGCGGCGAGGACGGCCGGGTCGCCGATGTTCAGCCCGTCGGTGAAGTGTGCGCGGAAGAGCCGCTCGACGGCCTCCTCGCCCTTGCCCTGCCCGCTCGCCACCGCGATGAGGTGGTGCGCGCCGAAGGTGCTGGTGGCGATGGCCCGGTCGTAGTTCAGCTCCAGGCCGTCGCGCACCGCGTCCGCGGCGACCTGGGTGGTGTGCGCGGCGGCCTCCTCGCCGAACACCTCGCGCAGCGCGTCGAGCAGCGGCTCGCCCTCGCCGGTCGCCTCCGGTGCCAGCTGGAAGGGGCTGAAGGTGAATTCGACGTCGCCGCCGGACGCGCGGTGCTTGGCGACCGCCTTGGCGAGCCTGGTGTATCCGATGTAGGACGCGGCGCAGATGACGTCGAGGACCATCTCGATGCGTACGGGCTGCGGTTGTGCCGGCATGGGGGTCTCCTGCTTCAGGGAAGGACGGTGGGGAGTGAGTGAGCGGTGGCGGGTTCGATCATGCCGTGGCGGTCGGCGTCAGACTGCGTTTCCGTCGCCTTCGTCACGTCGCAACGGGAAGGTGCGGCGCTCCAGTTCGGCCACGATGTCGGCCGGGCCCGGCTGGTCGAGGAGGTCCTGGCGGAGCACGTCCGCGCCCTTGCGGAAGCCGGGCTCGGTGAGGATCCGGGCGAGTTGGTCCCGGACCGCTCCCACGGTGAAGCGGGGCGTGTCGACGACGAGCCCGGCCCCGCGCTCCTCGACGTACCGCGCGGTGTCGAGGAAGTCACCGCGCACACCGGGGGCGATGAGCTGGGGAACGCCCTGGGTCGCGGCCGCCGTGAAGGTGCCGCCGCCGCCGTGGTGCAGGATCGCCGCGCAGCTCGGCAGCAGCAGGGTCAGCGGGACGTAGTCGACGGTCCTGACGTTCTCGGGGAGGGTGCCCAGGGAGGCGAGCTGCTGCGCGTTGGCGGTGACGACCAGTTCGGCGTCCAGCTCCGCGAGCCCTTCGAGGAGCTCGCCGAGCGGGATGTGGCCCTCCTTGGAGCGCTCGCGGGTGGTGACCCCGAGCGAGACGCACACCCGCGCCCGCTCCGGGTGCTCGAGGAGCCACTCCGGTATCTCCGACCCGCCGTTGTACGGGACCATGCGCACCGGCACGGTCGGCAGGCCCAGCGGCAGCGCCAGCCGGGGCGGCACCGGGTCGACGGTCCACTGTCCGAGGAGCATCTCCTCGTCCACCTCGTACCCGTGTCGCCGGGCGAGGGGGCGGACCACACCGGTCAGCGGGTCCTCACCGGGGGCGAACAGCGTCCGCGACCAGGCGAAGTAGTCCAGGCCCCACAGCAGGCGGGCGTGCGCCGCACCGGCGGCCCGCGCGGCGATCGGTGAGGGGATGCACGCGGGGTCCCAGAGCACGAGGTCGGGCTTCCACCGGCGGGCGAACGCGACCAGTTCGTCCGTGAAGGTGACGCCGCCGGGGCCCGGCTCGGCCGGGTAGTAGAAGGGCAGGGCGGGAAGTATCCGGCGGTGGAAGAAGTCCCAGAGGTGTGCCTCGGACGCCGAGGGGACGACGTTGTCCCACGGGTCCGGCTGCTCGCTCTCGCTCTCCTCCTCCCCCTCCGTCTTCGGCGTGTGGTCGAGCGGATCGCCCAGGCCCACCGCGGTGAGTCCGGCCGCCGTGATCGGGCCGGCCAGATCCGGCTGGCTGACCACGCAGACGTCGTGCCCGGCGCTCTTGAGCGCCCAGGCCAGCGGCACGACGGGGTAGAGGTGGGCCGTCGCCGGGAGGATGGTGAACATGACGCGCATCGCGCACTCCTGGGAAATCGTGGTGGGGCTTTTCGGTGGCCGTCCGGGGGGCGCCGGTGACGGCGACCTGGTCAGGCCGGTGGCGGGCCGACGCTGGTCGGGGGCGGGCCGACAGGGCTCGTGGGCGGGGAGACCGGGACCGCCGCTCTCCCGCCGGCCGGCGCCGCGGGAGGGGTCTCCGATGTCATCCGCGAGCCGCCACGAACTCCCGCACGGAGGAGGCGACATAGTCGATCATCTCGTCGGTCAGTGCCGGATAGACGCCGACCCAGAAGGTCTGCTCGGTGATGATGTCGCTGTTGGTGAGGTCGCCGACGACGCGGTGCGGCGCGTCGATGTAGGCCGGGTGGCGGGTCAGGTTGCCGGCGAAGAGGCGACGGGTGCCGATCTTCCGGTCCTCCAGGAAGTCCACCAGTTCCGCCCGCTTGAACGGCGCCTCGGGGTCCACGGTGAGCGCGAACCCGAACCAGCTCGGGTCGCTGCGCTCGGTGGCGCGGGGCAGGACCAGGTGCGGAACGCCCTCCAGGCCGTCCCGCAGCCGGCGCCAGTTGCGGCGGCGGGCGTCGACGAAGGTGTCCAGCTTCTCGAGCTGCGTCAGCCCGAGGGCGGCCTGGATGTCGGTGGCCTTCAGGTTGTAACCGACGTGCGAGAAGATGTACTTGTGGTCGTAGCCCTCGGGCAGCGTGCCCATCTGGTACTTGAAGCGCTTGAGGCACTTGTTGGTCTCGCCCGGCTCGCACCAGCAGTCCCGGCCCCAGTCGCGCAGCGACTCCACGATCCGGGCGAGGGCCAGGTTCGACGTCAGTACGCAGCCGCCCTCCCCCATGGTCAGGTGGTGGGCCGGGTAGAAGCTGACGGTCGCGAGGTCGCCGAAGGTACCGGTCAGCTGCCCGTCGTAGGTCGAACCGACCGCGTCGCAGTTGTCCTCGATCAGGAACAGGTCGTGCTCCTCGGCGAGTTGGGCGATCTCCGCGACCTCGAAGGGGTTGCCCAGAGCGTGCGCGATCATGATGGCCCTGGTCTTCGGGCCGATCGCCGCGGCGACCCGGGCGGCGGTGGTGTTGTAGGTGCCCAGCTCCACGTCGACGAAGACGGGGATGAGCCCGTTCTGGATGATCGGGTTGACCGTGGTGGGGAAGCCCGCCGCGACGGTGATCACCTCGTCGCCGGGCCTCAGCCGGCGGTCCTCCAGGAGGTGCGAGGTGAACGCCGTCATGGCGAGGAGGTTGGCGGACGAGCCGGAGTTGGTCAGATGCGCCTTGCGGCGCCCCATCTTGCGGGCGAACCGCGACTCGAACTTGCGGGAGCTCGGTCCGGCGGCGATCCGCATCTCCAGGGCGGCCTCGACCAGGGCCGTGCGGTCGCTCTCGTCGAGGACCGCGCCCGCGGGCCAGATCTCCGTGGTACCGGGGACGAACCTGCCGTCGGGCAGGGTGTCCTGGTGGAACTTGCGGACCTCGTCCAGGGCGATGTCCTTGTGGACGCTCATGTCTTCCTCTCCATGGCTGTCTGCGTGGTGAGCTCTGTGCGTGCGGCGCCGAGCAGGTCGCTCAGCGAGGTGTCCAGGTCGCGGGCGGGCGACCACTTCAGGACCCGGCGGGCCCGGGTGATGTCGAGCTGCTGCCACTCGGCGTCGGTACGGCGCGGGTCGCCCGCGTCCTCGACGATCCGCACCTGCAGTCCGCTCAGCGCGACCAGCCGGTCGACGATCCGGCGCATCGGCCGGGCCGCCCCGCTGCCTATGTTGATGACCGGGTGGTCCTGGCGCGGCGCCCCGGCCGCCGTGAGGACGGCGTCCACCACATCCCGTACGTCGACGAAGTCACGGTGCGCCCGCAGCGGCGCCAGGCGCAGCTCCACCGGGTCCGCCGTCGGTCCTGCCGCGACCTGGGCCTCGGCCAGGCGGGCCCCCACCGCGCCGAGCAGACTGCCTCGGTGGGTGCCGGGTCCGCAGACGTTGGCGAGGCGCAGCACGATCGCGTCCAGCCCCTCGGTCCGTACGGCGTCGAGCACGGCCCGGGTGCCGCCGAGCTTGGAGCGCCCGTAGTCGGTGACCGGGGCGGGCTCGTGGTCCTCCCGGGTTCCGGCACCGACGGTGCCGGGGCCGTACTCGTGGACGCTGCCGAGGTGGACGAGGCGGGGCGGGGCGGGAAGCTCGGCGAGGGCGGCGGCCAGGGTGACGACGGCGTCGCAGTTGGCCGCGGCCATCTCCTCCGCGCCGGCCCCCCAGGCCCGGCCGGACGCGTTGACGACGACGCCGGGGCGGACGTCGCGCAGCAGCGCGGCCAGCGGGCCCGGGTCGGCCGCGGTGAGGTCGACCCGGTGGGCGCCGTGGCGGGCGGACGGGACGACCTGGGCGCCCGCGGCCGCGAAGCCGGCCGTGATGTGGCGGCCCAGGAATCCCGTGCCGCCCAGCACGAGCACCGTGGGGGCACCGCTGTTCACCCGGCCGTCCCGGGCGCGCCGGCCGCGTCCGTGCCGTGCTTGGTGCCCTTCCACCAGTTCGGGTTGTCGCGGTACCAGTCGACGGTGGACGCGAGGCCCTCCTCGAAGGGGATGCGCGGGGCGTACCCGAGCTCCTCGCTGATCTTCGTCTCGTCGAGCGAGTAGCGCAGGTCGTGCGCCTTGCGGTCGGCGACGCGGCGGACCTTGGACCAGTCGCTCCCGGTCAGCTCCAGGAGCCGTTCGGTGATGGCCAGGTTGGTCTGCTCGTTTCCGCCGCCGACGTTGTAGATCTCGCCCGCCCGGCCCCGGTTGAGCACCAGGTCGATGGCCCGGCAGTGGTCGTCGACGTGCAGCCACTCGCGGATGTTTCCGCCGTCGCCGTACAGCGGGACCTGCTCGCCCTCGATGAGGTTGGTGACGAACAGCGGGATGAGCTTCTCCGGGTGCTGGTAGGGCCCGTAGTTGTTGGAGCAGCGGGTGATCGAGAGGTTCAGCCCGTGGGTGCGCCAGTAGGAGCGGGCCAGCAGGTCCGAGGAGGCCTTCGACGCGGAGTAGGGGGAGTTGGGCTCGAGCGGCCACTCCTCCGTCCAGGAGCCTTCGTCGATGGAGCCGTACACCTCGTCGGTGGAGACGTGCACGACACGGGGGACCTTGGCGGCGAGGACCGCGTCGAGGAGCCGCTGTGTGCCGGTCACGTTCGTCCGGACGAACTCCTCGGCGGATTCGAGGGAGCGGTCCACGTGCGACTCGGCGGCGAAGTGGACCACCGCGTCGTGGCCGGGCAGCAGCTCGCTCAGCAGCTCGGTGTCGCAGATGTCGCCCTGGACGAAGGTCATGCGGGGGTGCGCGGGCGGGAGGTTGTCGCGGTTGCCCGCGTAGGTCAGCTTGTCGAGGACCGTGACATGACAGCCCGCCCAGTCCTCGAACCCGTCGTCCAGGAGGGTCCGGACGTAGTGCGAGCCGATGAAGCCCGCACCGCCGGTGATCAGGATCTTCTTCATGCCGCCACCTCGACCCGGGTGTGGTCGCCGACGACCAGCCGGTGGTGGACGGTGTCGTTCTCGGCGGGCACCACGGCGGCGGAGCGGCCGATGAGGGAGTGGTGCAGACCGCGCACCTCGGAGACGGTCGCGCCGTCCAGGACGATGGACTGCTCGATGTGCGTGTCGCTGAGCACGCAGTCCTTGCCGATGGAGGTGTACGGGCCGATGTAGCTGTCGGTGATGACCGTGCCCGTGGCGATGACGGCCGGGCCGACGATGCGCGAGCGCACCACCCGGGCGCCCTCCTCGACGACGACCGGTCCGACGAGGGTGCTGTTCTCGTCGACCTGGCCGGCCGTGTGCGGCTTGAGGTCGTCCAGGAGGGTGCGGTTGCACTCCAGGACGTCCTCGACGCGGCCGGTGTCCTTCCAGTAGCCGTCGTACTCGCTGGCGCGGACGTCGGCCCCCTCGGTCACGAGCCACTGGATGGCGTCGGTGATCTCCAGCTCGCCGCGTGCGCTGGGCTCGATGGCGTCGACCGCCGCGTGGATGGCGGGGGTGAAGAAGTAGACGCCGGCCAGCGCGAGATCGCTGCGCGGCTCCTTGGGCTTCTCGACCAGCCGTTCCACCCGGCCCTCGGAGTCGAGTTCGGCGACTCCGAAGGCGCAGGGGTCGGCGACCTTCTGGACGACGATCTGCGCGGCGGGGCGGCTCGCGGCGAACTCCTCGGCGATGCGCTTGACTCCCCCGGTGAGCATGTTGTCACCGAGGTACATCACGAAGTCGTCGTTGCCGAGGAAGGGCCGGGCCAGGCTCACGCAGTGGGCGAGGCCCAGGGGCTTCTCCTGCGGGATGTAGGTGATCTTCACGCCCAGCGCCGAACCGTCTCCGAGGACGGCGCTGATCTGCGGCAGCCGGTCGCCCACGATGATGCCGATCTCGGTGACGCCGAGATCGGAGATGTTCTCCAGGACGTGCTGGAGAACCGGCTTGTTGGCAATGGGTATGAGCTGCTTCGGCATGGAGTAACTGAACGGCCGCAGACGGGTCCCGGACCCGCCCGACAACACCAGGGCTTTCATCGCAGAAACTTCCTCTCGCCCCTGTTTCGGGGGCATGCTCGACTTTTCTCGCTGGGCGAATACATGAGGTTCCGGGGGCCGGGGGTCACCCGCGCCCTCCCTGGGTCCACAGCACGGTCACGTTCAGCTCCGCCATGCGCCAGCCCTCCCGGGTCCGCTCGGCCCGTACGTCGTAGTGGGCGCCGCCGGTGAAGAGCGGGGCGGACCCGTCGTGCGGGACGTGCACGGCGTGGACGTTGGCGCGTATCGAGGCGCGGTCGCCGTCCGCGTCGACGGCGCAGTCGACGACGCAGTTGGTGGCGTAGTGCTGGGTGCCGGCCCACATCGCCTTGGGGGCGCTCATGAACGCCGACAGCCCGTCGATGCCCTGGTGGGTGCCGTTGGGAAGGACCAGCAGGACGTCCTCGGTGAGCAGCGCGCGGTACCAGTCCTCGGTCAGGGGGGCCGGCTCGTCGAGTCCGTGCACGAACCGGTCGACCAGGCCGACCAGTTCGTTCCGGTCCTCCAGGGCGCGCAGTCTCTCCTCCAGATCGGCGGGAGCGGGAGCGAGAGCGGAAGGGAGGGAAGTCATTCGGGTCTCCTTGTCGTGTCTGCACACGTCATGGGCGTACGGAGAAGGCCGGGCTGTCCGCCGCGGTGTGGGGGGTGGGGGTGGGGTGGGGGTGCGCGTTCGTGGTGGTGCCGAGGGCCCGCGGGGCGCGGCTTCCGGCGAAGCCGTCGTCGATGACGGGGCCGCATTCGCGCTCGGGTGAAGGCGCCGGTCTCCAGGGGCTCGGGCCTCGTCCACGGCCGGAGAACAGCTCGTCCTCACCGACCGGACGGCCTGGGTGTCGGACTCTGTGGACCAGCCTCTTCGGACCGTCCGGGAGAAGCAATCGAATTGCCGCAGAGCTGACAGGTCCTGTCCGACACATGACGTGGGGGGTGCCGCGAGCGCCTGCTCGGCCGGCCGGCCCTGTCAGCCGGTGGGGGGTGCCGTCAGACGGCGAGGCTCCGGTGGAGGTGGTAGCGCCTGAAGCCGAGGGGACGGACTCCCGGCATCTCGTTGGCGATCTCCAGCGACCTGCGGCTCAACTCGCCGCCGAGGAACTCGATGTGCGCCTCGTCGTCCGTCCACTCGGCGAAGTTGAGCACGCGGCTGCCGTCGACGCTGAGGTGGAAGTGCGCGGCGATCAGGCCCGCCTGCTCGTCCACCGAAGCGCTCTCCACGTTGCTGACGATCGCGTCCACGATGCTCCGCTGCCGCTCCGAACCGTCCACGTCGAAGCTGGCGGCGACCATGGCGCCCGGAGCCTGCCCCGTCGGGTCGATGAGCACGTCGCGGTGCAGGCGGTACTCGATCGCGTCCGTGCTCGCCGGGCCCTCGGGCAGGTTCAGGCCGCGCGTGAACGGCCGGTAGACGGAGTCGTCCGTGCACTGCGCGTAGGTCAGGACGACATCGTTCCCCGTGCTCAGGTAGCAGGCGAACGACAGGATGCCGTCGGGCCGGGGCGTGCTGTCCCAGGCGTCCATGATCTCGTCGAGCACCGCGCGTCCCTGGTCCGCTCCCTCCACGAACCAGTAGCTCATGTAGACCGCGTGGGAGTCGGGGCGGGTGATGTCCGGGTCGACGGCCATCGGGGCGGTGGAACTGGGCATGGTTGTCGTCTCTCCTGGTGTGGTCGGGTCTTCGGTTCTCGCTCGGCGGGGCCGCGCGGAGGAGCGGCGCACGGCCATGTGCGTCAGAGCCGGTTCCAGGCCTCGGCCTTCGGGGCGAAGAACTCCCGCAGCTGCGGCATGAAGGCCCCGGATCCGGCCGCCGTGGTGACCAGTTCGCGGACGTACAGGGCCAGCTTCTCGACGTCGGAGTCGCTCAGAGCCGTGTACGGTGCCCGGTCCAGCCGGCACGTCTCGCGCTCCATCTCCTCCCGCAGCGCGACCCCACGGGCGGTCAGGGTCCCCGCACCGTCGATCAGCTCGCGGTCGACGAGCCTTTCCTGCGCGGCCGACCAGTCCTGCTCGGACCAGCCGCGCTGGGGCATCACGACCTCCTTCGGCATGCCCAGCTCGCTGGCGCAGTCGAGGACGAGCGCCTCGGCCCCGATCAGTTCGAGGTGGCCGAGCACGATGGCGTGCCCGTCACCCCGGTGCTCCCGGAGCATGGTCGCGGCGTGCCACAGCGCGATGTGCGGCTCGTCGGGCTGCTCCAGGGCGACGTTGGCCGCGTAGAGCGGGCGCCCGGGGAAGGAGGCCCCCCACGCCGCGGCCGTGGCCAGCTTCGCCGCTTCCGCCATCTGCTCCGACCGGATGACCTCGGGGCCGAGGAGGCGTTCGAGCGCCGTGCCGATGGCCTTCTGGCGCGCGAGGATCGCCTGCTTCGGCGAAACGGAGTCCCAGACCGCGGGCACGCGCTCCGCGACGAAGGCGGGGGCGAAGCCGTGGAAGACCGCGGTCACGACCGGGGCGTCCACCGCGCCGAGCGGTGCCGAGCGGCACGCCATGTAGACGCTCAGGGGATCGGTGACGCCGAATCGCTCGAGTTCCACTCCCAGATCCGGGGTGAAATACGAGATCGAATGCAGCGCATTCACCGCCTGCGCACAGCGCTGCTCATAGGAACGCTCACCACTTTGTGCTGCAGTCATGACATCCTTAAGACCTGGAGGAGAGAGGGGAATTCAGAGGGAGGCAGACAGATTTGAGCTTCTGCGGCACCCGCTGCCCGGGCAAGGGAATTGACCAAGGAATGACGCGGGCTGACAGGGTTCTTTCGGCTCACTGCGGCGGATTGCCGTGCTTGCGCGAGGGCAGGTCCGCGTGCTTGGCCCGCAGCATGGCGAGCGACCGGATCAGCACCGAACGGGTCTCGCGCGGATCGATGACGTCGTCGATCAGTCCGCGCTCGGCCGCGTAGTAGGGGTGCATGAGCTCGTCCTTGTACTCCGCGATGCGCTGCTGCCGTACGGCCTCGGGGTCCTCGGCCGCGTTGATCTCCCGGCGGAAGACCACGTTGGCCGCGCCTTCGGCGCCCATCACCGCGATCTCGTTGGTGGGCCAGGCCAGGGCCAGGTCGGCTCCGATGGAGCGGGAGTCCATGACGATGTAGGCGCCGCCGTAGGCCTTGCGCAGCACCAGCGAGACGCGCGGCACGGTGGCGTTGCAGTACGCGTACAGGAGCTTGGCGCCGCGCCGGATGATGCCGTTGTGCTCCTGGTCCACGCCGGGCAGGAAGCCGGGCACGTCGACCAGGGTGACCAGCGGGATGTTGAAGGCGTCGCAGAACTGCACGAAGCGCGCGCCCTTCTCGGAGGCCTCGATGTCGAGGACGCCGGCCATGGAGGCGGGCTGGTTGGCGACGATGCCGACGACATGGCCGTCGAGCCGGGTCAGCGCGCAGACGATGTTGGTCGCCCAGGCCGGGTGCACCTCGAAGTACTCGCCGTCGTCGACGACCTCCTCGATGACCTTGCGGATGTCGTACGCCTGTCCCGGCTCGGCCGGGACCAGGTCGAGCAGCGACTCGTTGAGACGGTCGGCCGGGTCGCCCGAGCGCTCGACGGGCGAGAGCTCGCGGTTGTTGGCGGGCAGCAGCGACAGCAGGTAGCGCACGTCCTCGATGCAGTGCTCCTCGTCGTCGTACGCGAAGTGCGAGACGCCGGAGACGGCGGAGTGCACGTCGGCGCCGCCGAGGCCGTTCTGGCTGATCTCCTCGCCGGTGACCGCCTTGACGACGTCCGGGCCGGTGATGAACATCTGCGAGGTCTCGCGGACCATGAAGACGAAGTCGGTCAGGGCGGGGCTGTAGGCCGCGCCGCCGGCGCACGGGCCGAGCATCACCGAGATCTGCGGGATGACACCCGAGGCCCTGGTGTTGCGCTGGAAGATGCCGCCGTAGCCGGCGAGCGCGGTCACGCCCTCCTGGATGCGGGCTCCCGCGCCGTCGTTGAGCGAGACCAGCGGTGCGCCGGCCGATTCGGCCAGGTCCTGGATCTTGTGGATCTTCTGCGCGTGCGCCTCGCCGAGCGCGCCGCCGAAGACCCGGAAGTCGTGGGCGTACACGAAGACCGTGCGGCCGTGGACACTGCCCCAGCCGGTGATCACTCCGTCGCTGTACGGCTTCTTGTTCTCCAGGCCGAAGCCGCTGGCCCGGTGCCGGCGCAGGGGCTCCACCTCGTTGAACGAGCCCTTGTCCAGGAGCAGCGCGATCCGCTCGTGGGCGGTCAGCTTGCCCTTGGCGTGCTGGCGCTCGGTGGCGGCCGGGTCGGGGCCGCTGCGCGCCGACTCCTTGATGTCGGCCAGCTCGGTGATGCGGCCGTGGATCGTCTCGTCTACTGGGGACATGCGGGTCCACACTCTCGTTAAGTCGATGGTCAGACGGCGTTGTCTGTGGCAGTGAAAGCACCGGTGGTCAGGGCGAGCTGGCGGGCGCTGCTCGTCGCGTGGACGCGGGCGTGCGGTGCGATGCGCCGGACCAGGCCGCCGAGCACCAGGCCGGGTCCGGCCTCGATGAAGCGGTCCACGCCCGCCGCGCCGAGCTCCTCGACCGCCTCGGTCCAGCGCACCGGGCGGGTGAGCTGGCCGGCCAGGGCGACGATCGCCTCGGCGGCGGTGGACACCCGGGCTCCGGTGACGCTGGAGACCAGCGGGATCTCCGGGTCCCGGAACTCGGTGGTGATCAGCGCCTCGGTGAACTCCGCCTCGATGCCGCGCAGCAGGCTGGAGTGGAAGGGGCCGCCGGCCCGCAGCTCCGCCACCCGGGTGGCCCCGGCGGCGTGCGCCGCTCGCGTCAGCAGGGTCACGGCCTCCGCCTCGCCCGAGACGACCGTCTGGCCGGGGCCGTTGTCGCCGCTGATCTCGACCGTGCGACCGGTGTCCGCGGCGACCTCGCCACACAGGCGGGCCACCGCGGGGCGGTCGAGGCCGAGCACCGCGGCCGTGGCGCCCCGCACCCGGTCGTCGACCGTGGCGACCAGCTCGCCACGCAGCCGTACCAGACGCAGCGCGTCCGTCCATTCCAGGACGCCCGCGGCGACCAGCGCCGCGTACTCGCCGAGGCTGTGTCCGGCGACCGCGTCGGGCTCGACACCCTGCCCGCGCAGCACCTCCAGGGTGACCAGGCTGGTGAGCAGGATGGCCGGCTGCGAGACCGCCGGGTCGTCGAGGTCCCGGCCGGGACCGTGCCAGCTCAGCCTCGACAGGGGGATGCCGAGCACGTCGTCGGCGGTGCGGTAGTAGGTCTCCACCAGATCGGGCCGCTGGGCGAGCAGGTGCCTGCCCATGCCCACGCGCTGTGAGCCCTGCCCGGGGAAGACGAATGCGGTGCGGTTCATCCAGTCACGTCCTTGTCGTCGGTCAGCCGGGGTCGCCGGGCGGCCGGTGCGCCTCAGCAGGCGAGGGCCGGTACGGCCGGCTCGGATAGGTCCGCTCCGCCGCCGGTGTCGTGGGTGCGGAGCCAGTCCCCGTTCAGCCAGCGGACGTTGACCGAGCGGGGAGCCGCCCCCCGGACCGCTGCCGCGGCGGAGTGCGTGGCGGTGCAGGGGATGTCGAGTACGGTCCAGCCGGGCGGGTGGCGCCGCTCGTCGGCGCCGAGGTAGTCCTCGGCGGGGGAACGGCTCAGCCCCGTGCCGATCCCTTTGAGGAAGGCTTCCTTACGGGTCCAGATCCGGCCGAACAGAGCCGCCTTCAGCTCCTCCGCCGTGGCGTCCGCCAGCTCGCTCTGTTCGTCCGGGTGCAGGGCCTCGCCGCAGATCTCCACACTCTCCTGGCGCGGCAGTCTCTCCACGTCCACCCCGACCGGGGCGGCCGCCACGCCCACCAGGGCGACTCCGCTGCTGTGGGACAGGGAGAAGTGCAGGGGCGGCCGGGCCGGTGTCGGAGCGACCGCCGGCCGGCCGTGCGCTCCGCCGCACCCCGGGCAGGGCTCGCGGACGAAGCGGATGTCCTGGGGCAGGGTGCCGGTGTAGCGGCCGAGCAGTCTGCGCAGGGCGACGTGGGCGGTGGCGTACAGCAGCCCGTCCGCCGGGCGGATGAACGAGGCGGCTCTGTGCCGCTCCGCCCAGTCGAGCTCCGAGGTGTCGAGCACCGCCCCGGCCGTCTCGTCCGGGCGGCGCACCAGCCACAGGTCGAGCCGGCCCTCGGAGACGGTGAACTCCTGCTCCTGCGGGTCGGGGTGACGCGTGGGCCGGCCGGTCGGCGCTCTGTGCGCCGCCGTCATGCCATGACTCCGGAGTCGCTCCAGTGCGAGGTGCGGTCCCCTCCGAGCTGGCCTGCCAGACAGTCGACCAGCTCGGCGGCGCTGTTGGCCAGCAACAGCATCTGCAGGTTCAGTTCGACCTGGAGGGCGGCCTCCATCCGGTGCTGGAGTTCGAGGCCGGCGATCGAGCCGATGCCCAGACTGTTCATCGGCCGGCCCGTGGTGTCCACGCTCTGCGGCGGAATCCCCAGGAGCCGGCCGAGCTCCTGGCGTACGTACGTGTCGAGCATGCTGCTGCGCTCGCGGTGATCCGCCGCGGCCAGGGCGGCGCGATCGGGCACGCGCACCTCGACGGCGGACGGGCGTGTCCGGCTGGCTTGTGGCGTCGCTGTCATGTTCTGTCCTGAGCTGGGTGACGTGGTTCGTTCATGGGTCCGGCCGAAGGGACTGCCCGGGCGGCGGTGTCCGCCACCGGCCGTCTCGCGAGGCCGCGGAGTGCGACGAGCAGGCCGGCGACGCCGACGGCCGTGATCAGCGCGAGCACGGGCCCCCGGCCCGCCGAGTACAGCGCGGCGCAGAGCACGGTCATGAGCGCCGCCGCCAGTTGGACGGCGGTCTGGTAGAGGCCGCCGGCCATCGCCTGCTGCGGAGCCGGAACGGATCCGGTGGCCTGCACATGGAAGGCCGTGAAGGCGAGGACGAACGCGGCGCCGACGAGCAGCAGGGTGGGGAGCACGTCCGTGGCGTAGTCGACCGTGCCGCCCTCGCGCGGGTAGAGCGCATAGCCGAGGGGTGCGGCCGCGGCTCCCGCCGCGATCAGCCGGGCGGGCCCGAAGCGGGTGACGAGCCTCCCGGAGTGCAGCGCGGTGAGGGCGAGCGGTACGGCGGCCGGCAGGAAGGCGAGCCCGGTGCGCAGCGGCCCGAAGCCCGCCTGCTGCTGCAGGTGCAGGGTGCTCACCAGGAGCAGCCCCAGGTAGGAGCCGTTGAGGGCGCCGGCGCCGAGCGCGGAGCGCACCAGCGGTTCGTGGGCGAGCAGGTCCAGCTTCAGCAGCGGTTGCTCGGCGCGCAGTTCCACGCGTACGAAGACCACCGCGAGGAGCGCCGCGAGCAGGAAGGCGCCGATGGTGCGGGGATGGTCCCAGCCGGCGGCCGGCCCGGAGGCGATCGCGTACACCAGGAGCAGCATCGCCCCGGTGAGGCTGAGGGCGCCCGCGGCGTCGTACCGCCGCGGCGTCTTCGGGTCGGGCCTGTCCCGGGGGATCAGACGCAGCCCGGCGACGAAGAGGAGCAGGGCGACCGGCGCCGGGAAGGCGAAGGTCCAGCGCCAGCTCACCTCGGTGAGCGCCCCGGAGAGGAGCAGCCCCACCGAGAAGCCACTGGCGCCGAAGAGCGTGTAGACCGAGAGCGCACGGCTGCGCGCCGGGCCCTCGGGGAAGGTGGACGCGATGATGGCGAGCCCGGTGGGCGCGGTCAGCGCGGCGCAGAACCCCTTCACGAACCGGGTGGCCACGAGCAGCGTCGCGCTGTCCGCGAGGGCGCTCACGAGGGATGCCGCGGCGAACACGAGCAGCGCGGCCAGATAGACCGGCCGGCGGCCGAGCAGGGCGACGACCCGGCCGCCGAAGAGCAGCAGCGCTCCGAAGCCGACGGCGAATCCGGAGACGATCCACTGGAGTTGGGATGTGGCCAGGCCGAGGTCTTCGCCGATGGAGGGCAGTGCCACCAGAGCCACGGACACCTCGAGGGCGTCGATGAGCATGTTTCCGGCGAGCACGAACAGCAGGCCCCACAGGGCAGGGCTCCACCGCCCGTCGGCTTCTGTCTCGGCCTGAGCAGGGGCCCGGGGTGTCCTCGAACGTGTCATGGTCCCGTCCGCCGTAGAGGGTGAGTGAGGGGCTTCGGTCAGGGGGCGGGCCGGCCGCGGAAGGGGTTCCGCGGCCGGCCCGGCCGGCGCGAGGGGGGGTGACGCGCCGGCGGTCCGTCGGGCCGGGCTGCTCAACCGAGCAGCGTGCCGCCCGTGGCGTCGACGAAGGAGCCGGTGATCCAGCGGGCCTCGTCGCTGGCGAGGAAGGCCACGACGTCCGCGACGTCCTCCGGCTCGCCGACGCGGTTGAAGGTGGACATCCGCGCCATCTGCTCCACCACTTCGGGGATGCCGAAGACGGGGTTGTCGTTACGGGTGATGCCCGGCGCGACGGAGTTGACGGTGATGTTGCGCGAGCCGAGGTGCTTCGCGAAGTGCAGGGCGAGCTGGTCGACGGCGCCCTTGGTCATCGCGTACGCGATCTCGTCCGGGTTCGCGAAGCGGGTCAGGCCGGAGGTGATGTTGATGATGCGGCCGCCGTCGGGCATGTTCTTCAGGGCCCGCTGGATGAGGAAGAACGGCGCCTTGGCGTTGACCGCGAACAGCTCGTCGAACTTCTCCGGCGTGGTGTCCTCGGGCTTGACCCCGCCCATCACACCGGCGTTGTTGACCAGGATGTTCAGGTCGGTGCCACCGGTGCGCTCCCGCAGGCCGCTCTCGAGCCCGAGGAACAGTTCGTGCACGTCGCCGGGGACGCCGAGCTCGGCACGGACCGTGAAGGCCCGGCCGCCGTCCTTCTCGATCGAGGCGACGACCTCGTCGGCCGCGTCCTTGCGAGAGGTGTAGTGGACGGCGACCAGCGCGCCCTCCGCCGCGAGGCGTACGGCGGCCGCGCGGCCCATGCCCCGGCTCGAGCCCGTGACGAGCGCGGTCTTGCCCGTGAGCCTGCCCATATCTGTTCTCCACTTCTTCACCGTTGCTGTGTCCGACGACTTCGTCGGTAGCGAAGTCGCCGGGGTCTTCCGGGACCCGGCGGATGCCGGATCCCCCTGGGCCTGCCGGGACTCGGCCGACTGCGCGGACGACGGCGCGCCGAACCAGCGGTTCAGCGCCTGCTCCAGGTCCGCTCCCCCGGTGCCGGCCCAGGCGATGTAGCCGTCGGGGCGCACCAGCAGGGCGTCGGCGCCGGCCACGGCGTCGGGGTGCGGGACGGCGGTCACCGTGTGGACCGGGCCGTCCCAGCGGGCGGCGACGGTGCGCAGCTCCTGCTGCCCGGCGGTGTCGCCGGGCAGCAGGAGCAGGGCGCCGCGCCCGGGGCGCAGGATCTCGGTGCTGGTGAGCGGTCCCTCGTCGGTGCTGAGCTGCCAGTGCGGCAGTCGCACGCCGAGCAGGGGATGATCGCCCGCACCCATGTCGTGGCGGATGTCCAGGCCGGAGACCATTCCGGCCAGGTGGGCCCGGACGTTCTCGCTCTCCTCGGCCAGTTCGGCGAAGACCTGCCGGACCGCGTCGACCTGCTGCGAGCCGAGCAGCAGCAGCGCCTGGGTCCTGATGTTGCTCAGGACTTCCTGGCCGACCGCGTGCCGTTCGCCGTGGTAGCTGTCGAGCAGGCCGTCCGGGGCTCGCCCGGTCACCTGCGCGGCGAGCTTCCAGCCGAGGTTGGCGGCGTCCTGCAGCCCGAGGTTGAGGGCCTGGCCGCCGATCGGCATCTGCTGGTGTGCCGCGTCGCCCGCCAGGAGGAGCCGGGAGGCGCGGTAGGTGGCCGCCTGCCGGGAGGCGTCACCGAAGGAGTTCACCCACAGCGGTGTGCCGCCGCTGATGTCCTCCCCTGTGACGCGCTTCCAGGTGTCGGCGATGTCCTCGAACCGCGGCTGCCTGCCCTGCGGCCGGGCACCGAACTCGTGCACCATCACCCGGGTCACCCCGTCGGGACGCCGGGCGGCGATGGCGAGTCCTCCGTCGAGCCGCTCGAAGCGGCGGTTGCGGATGTCGATGCCCGCCACGTCGGCGCGCAGCAGTTCGCGTTCCGCGTCGGCGCCGGGGAAGTCGAAGCCTCCCAGGCGGCGTACGGCGCTGTTCTCTCCGTCGCAGCCGACGATGAACCCGGCCCGGAAGAACTCCGTCGTTCCCCGGGCCGTGCGCACCTCGGCTTCGGCGTGGTCCTCGGTCACGGTCAGCCCGGTCACCTCGTGACCGCGCCGGATGTCCGCGCCGAGGTCCTTCGCCCACTGTCCGAGCAGCTCCTCGATGCGGGTCTGCGGGACCTTCCACTGGCCCGGGTACGGGCTGGGAAGTGTGAGGTCGAGCGGGATCCCCCCGAAGTGACCCTTCGGCTCGTTCGGTATCTCACCGAGCGGGGCGAGCAGGCCGCGGGTGTCGAGGATCTCCATGGTGCGGGCGTGCAGGGTGGAGGCGCGCGACTCGGTGGTCGGCGCGGTGAGCTGCTCGAGGACCACCACGTCCGCACCGGCGAGCCGCAGCTCGCCCGCGAGGAAGAGCCCGACCGGGCCCGCCCCGACCACGATCACCTGGGTTTCGGTGCAGTCCCCGGCCATGGTCATGCCGCCTTGCGCTCGGCGTAGTCCTTGGCGTGGCCCAGGGTGGCGCGGCTGTTGGTGCTCAGCGCGCTCTGGACGTACTGCTTGGCGTCGTCGACGGTCGCGTCGGCACCGAGGATCCTGGTGATGTTCTCGGTGTTGATGGTCACCGTGTGCTGGGACGAGGCGGCCACGCCCTGGTCGTTCGGGGCGAACGTCCAGTAGCCGGTGTGCAGCGTCATCAGCGCCGGCAGCGTCACCTGCTTGTAGGCGATCCTGTCGTGCGGGAAGGTCACCCGGTACGACTTGGTGGTGTGCACCGAGCCGTCCTTGGCGCGGGTGTCCATCTCGAGCTCCTGCATGCCCGGGGAGGGCTCCGAGAAGCGGACGGTGGCGACGTGCGGCAGCCGCTCGGGCCACTCCCCCGCCTCGTTGACGAAGTCGAAGACGTCCTTGGCCGAGCCGTTGATCTGGACGGTGTCCTCGAAGGAGAACGTCAGGTCCTCGGCCGCGTGCGCCGCCTCGACGTTCTGCTTCAGCGCGGCGAGCTCCGAGCGCGAGTTGCGGTCGACGGCCTCGTCGATCCACGCGAGGCTGTCGGCGTCGTCGTCGATGGCCCGGTAGTCGTGCAGGAGCCGGACACGGGACTCGTCGGCGGAGAGGGACTCGATGATCCAGGTGCCGCCCATCGAGGCGATCGGGGGCGCGGAGACCTCCTGGCGGAAGGTGATCCGCAGCTGCTCCGGGTCCAGGGTGCGGCGCGAGGTCCAGTTCTTGGCCTCGCCGTTGGCGGTGGCCCAGATCCGGATGCGCTCCTCGCCCTCGCCCTGCTCCACGTGGTCGACGTAGATGGTCGGCGGGAAGATCCGGGGCCAGTTCTGCACCTCGGCGATCAGACGGTAGACGGCGGCGGCCGGGGCCGAGACCGTGATCTCGTGCTCCACCTCGCGCAGGCCGGGCTGCGACATGCTCATGCTCCTCGGTTCAAAGATCGGATACGGATCGGGACGGCCCGCTCGACGGGCTGCCCGTGCGGACGGTCGGCTCAGAAGTTGCCGAGGCCGCCGCAGACGTTGAGCGCCTGCGAGGTGATGGAGGCGGCGGTGTCGGAGGCCAGGTAGCCCACCAGGCCGGCGACCTCCTCGGGCGTCGAGTAGCGGCCCAGCGGGATCTTCGACTGGAACTTCTCGAGGATGGCCTCCTCGGTGGCGTCGTACGCGGCCGCGTAGCCCTGGCGGACACGCTGCGCCATGGGCGTCTCGACGTAGCCGGGGCAGACCGCGTTCACGGTGATGCCGGTCGGGGCCAGCTCGTTGCCGAGGGCCTTGGTGAAGCCGACGACACCGTGCTTGGAGGCCGAGTAGGGGGCGCCGAGCACGACGCCCTGCTTGCCGGCGGTGGAGGCGATGTTGATGATGCGACCGCGGTCCTTGTCGCGCAGACCGCCGGTGGTGAGCACCTCGCGGGTCAGCCGGAAGACACTGTTGAGGTTCGTGTCGATGACGTCGTTCCACAGCTCGTCGTCGATGTCCGCGGTGACGCCGCCACCGCTGCGTCCGGCGTTGTTGACGAGGACGTCGACGGTGCCGAAGCGGTCGACGGCGGCCTGGACGAAGGCCCGGGCGTCGGCGGTGGAGCGGACGTCCAGGGTGGTGCCGTCGACGTCGAGGCCCTCGCTCTGGAGCTGCTTGACGGTCTCGGCGACGTTCTCGGCGTTGCGCGCGCCGATGAACACCCGGTGGTTCTGGGTGGCCAGGAGGCGGGCGACGGCGAGCCCGATTCCGCTGGTGGCACCGGTGACGAGGGCGACCCGCTTGTCCTGCTGCGACATGACTCTCTTCTCCATGGGAAATGGGGTGACTCGGTGGCTTGTGGCACCGCCGCGCCGCGCTACGGCGCGGCGGTGCCACAAGGGGGTGCATGGGCCGGGCGCCGCGCTACGCGGCGGACGCGAGCTCCCCGAGGTAGGTGTTGATCGCCACCACGAGGGTGCGCGGGGTGCGGTTCTCGGTGAATATCTCGTCGTCGAGGGAGATGCCGTACTCCCGCTCGATGCGGCCGCCGGTCTCCAGGAGCGCGAGGGACTCGTAGCCCAGCTCCTCGAAGTCGGCGTCGAGGATGTCGCCGTCGAGGTCGACGCCCTCGTCGGCGCCGGCGCCCTCCAGCAGGATGCGCTTGAGGTCCTCGATGGTGAATTCCTGCTTCGACATGGGGGTCCTTTCGTAAGGTGCCGCGCCTGGTGGACGGGCGCGAGGTCAGGTGGAACACCCGCCGCCCCTGTGGGGGAAGGAGGGCGGATGCCGTGGAGTACCCGCCGCCGCTCCCCGGGGGGAGAGGGGCGGCGGCGGAGATCTGGTGGGCGGCGCGGTCTAGTCGACGGCGCGGATCACCACGGCGGAGTTGAAGCCGCCGTAGCCCCGGGCGAGCACCAGCGCGGTACGCACCGAGGCGGTGCGCGGCTGGCCGGTCACCAGGTCGATGTCGTAGTCGGGCGACAGCACCACGTTGGTGGTCGGCGGGATGAGGCCTTCGCGGATCGCCAGGACCGCGGAGACGACGTCGACCGGGCCCGCGCCGGAGTAGAGGCGGCCGATCATCGTCTTGGGCGCGGTGACGGGGACGCCGGCGGGGCCGAACACCGCGGTGATGGCGTCGGCTTCCTCGCGGTCGAGCTGCGGGGTGCCGGCGGCGTCGGCGAAGACCACGTCGACCTGGCCGGCCTCGACACCGGCGTCGGCGAGCGCCACCTCGATGGCGCGGCGCAGCCCGGGCTCACGGCCGCTGCCGGGCTTCGGGTCGAAGGTCGACCCGTAGCCGGCGACCTCGCCGTAGACGTTCTCGGCGTCGCGCTCGAGGGCCGACTGCCGGTCCTCGAGGATGAGCAGCGCGCCGCCCTCGCCGGGCACATAGCCGCCGGCCGCCGCGTCGAAGGGCAGATAGGCGCGCTCCGGCTGGTCGCTGGTGGACAGCCGGCCGCCGGCGATCTGCGCGACCCAGCCCCAGGGGCAGATCGACGCGTCGAAGCCGCCGGAGAAGATCAGCTTGCTGCCCTTGCGGATCTGCCGGCGCGCCTGGGCGATCGCGTCGAGACCGCCCGCGTGGTCGCTGACGACGACACCGCTGGGGCCGCGCATCCCGTTGCGGATGGAGATCTGGCCGCTGTTGACGGCGTAGAACCAGGCGAAGGACTGGTACGCGCTGACGTACTGGCTGCCCTGGCTCCACAGCTTCTGCAGCTCGTTCTGGCCGAACTCGAAGCCGCCCGACGTGGATGCGGTGACGACGCCCATGTCGAACTCGGGGATGTCGCCCGGCTTGACCCCGGCGTCCTCGAAGGCGCAGTCCGCCGCGACGAGGGCGAGCCGGGTCATCCGGTCGGTCTGCGGGATCAGCCTGCTGGGCAGGTGGTCCGACGCCTCGAACCCCCTGATCTCACCCGCCAGTTGCGACGGGTAGGACGAGGCGTCGAAGCGGGTGATCCGGTCGATGGCGTTCTTTCCGACCCGGGTCGCAGCCCAGAAGTCGTCCACGCCGAGCCCGTTGGGGGTGGCGACGCCGATACCGGTGATGATCGTCTTGGCGCTCACGCCTGGCTCCTCTCGGGACGGGCCAGCACCATCGCGCTCTGGAAACCGCCGAAGCCGCTGCCGACCGTCAGGACCGCGTCCGTGCGGTGCTCACGCGCGGTGAGCGGGACGTAGTCGAGGTCGCACTCCGGGTCGGGGGTGTGCAGGTTCGCGGTGGGCGGCACCACGTGGTTCTCCATCGCCAGCACGGACGCGGCGATCTCGATCGAGCCGATCGCGCCGAGCGAGTGACCCACCATCGACTTGATGGAGCTCACCGGCGTGCGGTACGCGTGCTCGCCGAGGCTCAGCTTGAACGCGGCGGTCTCGTGCCGGTCGTTCTGCTTGGTGCCGGAGCCGTGGGCGTTGATGTAGTCGATCCGGTCCGGGTTCATCCGGGCCTCGGCGAGGGCCACGTCGATGGCCTCCGACATCTCCCGGCCGTCGGGACGAAGGCCCGTCATGTGGAAGGCGTTGCAGCGCGAGGCGTAGCCGGCGATCTCGGCGTAGATGTGCGCGCCGCGCTTCTTCGCGCTCTCGAGCTCCTCGAGGACGAAGACGGCGCTGCCCTCGCCGAGGACGAAGCCGTTGCGGGTGCCGTCGAAGGGCCGCGAGGCGTGCTCGGGGTCGTCGTTGCGCGGCGTGGTGGCCTTGATCGCGTCGAAGCACGCCATCGTGATCGGCGAGATCGGGGCGTCCGTCGCGCCGGTGATCATGATGTCGGCGGTGCCCTCGCGGATCAGCTCGACGGCGTGGCCGACCGAGTCGAGACCGGAGGTGCAGCCGGTGGAGACCACGGTGGCCGGGCCCTCGGCGCCCACGGCCCAGGCCACTTCGGCGGCGAAGGAGCTCGGTACGAAGTGGTTGTACAGGTGCGGCGGCGCGTAGGTGTGGTCGACCAGGTCGAGCCGGCCGTCGTTGCTGACCACGCGGTACTCGTCGTCGAGCCCGGTGGTCGCGCCGACCGCGCTGCCGATGGTGACACCGGTGCGGTGCGGGTCGAATCCCGCGAGGTCGAGCCCGGAGTCCGCGAGCGCCTCACGTGCGGTGACCACGGCGAACTGGGCGGCGCGGTCCATGCGGCGGATTTCCTGCGGGGTCAGTCCGTGCAGCGCGGGGTCGAAGTCGGCCTCGGCCGCGACCCTGGAGCGGAAGGAGGAGGGGTCGAAGAAGGTGATCCCCCGGGTCGCCGTGCGTCCTTCGCTGAGCAGACTCCAGAAGTTCTTGGCGCCGATTCCGCCCGGCGCGAGCACTCCAAGACCTGTGATTACTACCCGGCGGCCCACTAGCGGTGGCCTCCCCTCGTGTTGGCGCGGACCGGCATCACTGAGCTGCCGTCCAGTTGTAGAAGCGGGTGGCCATGGCATCGGCCGGGGACCGCCAGGTCGCCGGGTCGTATGCCTCGATGAACGGCTTGAGGTCCTGGCTGATCTGGACGAACCGCGGGTCGGTCTTGGCGTCCTCGATCAGCTCGCCGCCGTTCTCGCCGTCGAAGTCCTGCAGGTGGAAGTACAGGCCCTTGTACGAGAACAGCTGGCGGCGCCGGGTACCCATGCGGTGCGGCATCTCGGTCCGGTCGAACTCGCCGAAGAGCTTGGCGACCTCGACGCTGGACTCCACGTCCATCCGGGCCACGATCAGGGTGCTGTGCATGTCTTCTCTCTTCCGTGGGTGGGCGGCTGTTCGCCTTTCAGCGGACGGATGCGGGGCTGAAGAGGCGGATGAAGTCCGCCACCCCGTCGGCGATCAGCGCGTCGGTTTCGAAGTCCGCGAGCGGGAGCGCGCCATGGAACGACCGCTGTACGACCTGACCGGCGACCAGCTGGATGAAGCGGCCGGCGGCGTGGTCGGCGTCGGCGATGTCGAGGAGTCCTTCGACGGCGATGAGCGCGAGTCGGCGGGCCAGTTCACGCTGGGCCTGGCGAGGTCCCGCGGTCTGCCACATCTCCAGCACTCCGGCCGGCAGCCTGGTCACCTCGGCGCTGAGGTGCCGCACGATGGCGAAGTGCTCGGGGAAGGCGGTGAGCGGTGTCAGCCAGGCGTGGCCCAGGGCGGTGAGGTCCCGCTCCAGGTCGGTGACCTGGCCCAGGTGCTCCTCGGCGACGACCGTCAGCGCTGCGGCGACGGAGGCGGCGCTGTCCAGCAGGACGGAGAGCAGCAGCTGCTCCTTGTCCTTGAAGTAGTGCTCGACCATGGCCTGTTCGAGGCCGGCCTCGACGGCGATGGCCTCGACGGTGGTGTGGGTCCAGCCCTCCCGGGCGAAGACGGTGCGCGCCGCCCGTACGACGGCCTGGCGCTCCTCCGCCGGACCGGCCTGGACCCGCGCGATCGTTGCCTGCGGCGTTGCCATTCGGTGTTCCTCCCTTTGACGTGCTGGTCTGAGCGGATGCGCGGCGGTGTTCAGGCGGCCGACGGCTTGCCGAACCAGCGCTCGATCGCCATCGGCAGGTCGTGGTGGCTGCCGGGGGCGGCCCAGGCGACGTAGCCGTCGGGGCGTACGAGCACGGCCGTGGTGCCCTCGAGCTCGGCGGCCGCGGAGCCGGCGCCCGGGGTGGCGGTGACGATGTCGAGACGGTCGGACCAGGCCCCGGCGCGTGCGCGAAGGCGGGGGTTGTCCGTGAGGTCGAGCAGCACACCGCGAGCGGAGTGCAGCAGTTCGGTGCTGGAGGTCGTGCGGCCCGAGCCGGTCAGCAGCTCCAGGTGGGGCATGCGCTTGCCGAGCAGCGGGTGGCTGCCGGTGCCGACGTCGTACGTGATCTCCAGACCGCTCACCATGGCGGCGAGGTGCTTGGCGACCTCTTCGTACTTGATGAGCTCGCCCAGTACGTCGCGCAGCGGCTGCACTTCGGGTCCGCTGAGGAACAGCAGGCCCTGGGCCTGGGTGTTCATCAGGAGCCGCTTGCCGACCGCGTGCCGCTCGCTGTGGTAGGTGTCCAGCAGGTCCTGCGGCGCGGTGCCGTTGACCACGGCGCCGAGCTTCCAGCCGAGGTTCACGGCGTCCTGGATGCTGGTGTTCATGCCCTGCCCGCCGGCGGGCAGGTGGATGTGCGCGGAGTCGCCTGCCAGGATGACGCGGCCGCGACGGTATTCGGTGACCTGGCGGGTCGCGTTGCCGAAGGCGCTGACCCAGACCGGCTCGGCGTGCGAGATGTCGTCCCCGGTGAGCCGCTTCCAGGCGTCGGCGACCTCCTCGAAGGAGGGCGGGGTCTCGCGCCGCCGCGGCGGGGTGCCGCGCTCGCAGACGATGATGCGGGTGATGCCGCCGGGCAGCGGGCCGACCATGACCATGCCGCCGGGCAGTGTCTCGCCGATCATGCGGGGCGCGAGCTCGATGCCCTTGATGTCGGCGAGGTACATCTCCATCGTGGCGGGGGTGCCGGGGAAGTCGAAGCCCGCGGCCTTGCGCACCAGGCTGCGTCCGCCGTCGCATCCCACCACGTAGGCGGCGCGCAGGGTGTGTTCGCCCTCGGGGCCGCGCACCTCGACCGTGACGCCGTCGCCGTCGTCGGTCAGCGAGAGCACCTCGTGGCTGCGCCGGATGTCGGCGCCGAGGCTGCCGGCCCACTGCTCCAGGTGCGTCTCGGTGACGGACTGCGGGACCGTCTTGGCCGCCTGCAAGGCGCCTTCGAGGACACCGAAGTCGATCGGCAGACCGCCGAAGTGCCCCTGGTTGCTGGTCTCGACGTCACCGAAGCGCGGCAGGATGCCCCGCTGGTCGAAGACCTCCATGGTGCGGGCGGTGAAGCCGAGCCCCCGGGACTCCCCGGTGCGCTGCGCGAGGCGCTCCAGGACGACGACATCGACTCCCGCGAGCCGCAGTTCGCCCGCCAGCATCATTCCGGCGGGGCCCGCGCCCACGACAATCACTGCTGCGTCCATGTACCTCTCCTTGGCCATCTCGGGGTTTCCTTCAGGGATTGAGGCATTCACGCTTCCCGGTCGTACGAATACGGAAGCACTCGCGTCTCAAGACAGAACATCGGAAGCTAGTAATGAGCTTCTTCGCTCCGGAAAGGAACCACAAGACCTCTCCGTTCAGGTCTCCGTAATGTTCCGTCACGCAGCTACATGACGGGAATCAGCTGGTCAGAAGAGTTACAGGGAAATGCAAACTCGACTCGCCGCAGACGGCCGACGTCAGCTCTCCCAAGCCATGCGAGAGAACATTGAAATGCACGTCAGAGATTCCACAGATTGCCCTCGGGCGCTTGTCCCGTACTGAATGCAGGAATTACGTTGCCATTCCTGCAGACAATGACGAGTGGGGGCTACGGTGATCCACGGAACGATCCGAACGGCCAGGGGGACCACGGTGTGCGCGGGCGCGGAGTGCCGGCGCCGCGAGTCCGCGGGGCGGGCCAGGCGCCTCGCCGTCACCGGCACCCGGCTGTGCCCGACCTGCCGGGAACGCCTCTTCCAGGAGCTCGGACGACTGCCCGCCCTGTACGAGGAGTGCGCGCGGCGGATCGACGGCAGCTCGAACGGCACGCGGGAGAAGACCTCGGGTGGCGCGCTGCCGGGCATGCCCCTCAACACCGCGGCCCTGGAGGTCCGTTCGTCCATTCTCGCGGTGCTGTCCTCATGGGCCGGCGTGGTCGCCGAACAGCGCCGCGTTCCCGGGCCGCGGCGCACGGTCCCGCTGCTCACCGCGTTTCTGCGGCGGCACGCCGACTGGCTCACCACCCATGAGGCGGCGGGCGATCTCTCCCTGGAGGTCGCCCGGTTGGCGCGCGGCGCCTGGCGGGTGATCGACCCCGGCCCGCAGCGCCGCGTGACCATCGGCGACTGCGTGGAGCACGGCTGCCCCGGCGGCCTCACCGCCGTGGTCCGCCCGGACCGTCCGGCGGTGCCGGCCGAGATCAGCTGTGACGCCTCCCCGGAACACCACTGGCTCGGCCACCAGTGGCTGCAGTTGAGCCGTCGGCTCAGCGCCCGTACGGCCCTGACCACCCGCGGGGAGGACGCCGGCGGGGCACAGGCCGACCGGCGCGAGACGGGCGAGCCCGAGGCTCAGCCGGTGACCTGGTTCACCGCGGCCGATGTCGCCCGGCTGTGGAGCATCCCGTCGGGCACGGTCTACCGCCACGCGAGCCAGCAGAAGTGGCGCCGCCACAGCAAGCAGGGCCGCACCTACTACCACCACGCCGACGTGCTGCGGACGCTCAACGCCCTGCGCCGCTCGCCCTGACTCCTCCGTGTCTACGGCCGCGCGTGGAGGGGAAGGTGGATGTCGATGCTGGTCCCCTCTCCGGGCCTGCTGTCGACCGTGATGCGCCCACCGATCTCCGCGATGCGTTCCGACATGCAGCGCAGCCCGTTGCCTTCATGCGTGTCCGGGCCGATGCCGTCGGCGTCGAAGCCGATGCCGTTGTCCTTCACCCGGACGTGAGCCCAGCGGCGTGTGACGCGGCTGGTCACCGTGACCTGGTCGGCCGCCGCGTGCTCGAAGCAGTTGCGCAGGCATTCACGTACGGCGAGGAAGATCTGGTGCCGAGAGGAGTCGGGCACGAGGCGCTCGGCACCGGTGGCGGAGAAGGTGACGTCGACCGAGTCGGGCGCCGCCTGCGCGGCGAAGGATTCGACTGCCTCCCGGAGTGGCGGCACCACGGTCTCCTCGCGCAGGCCGGTGACCAGGTCGCGCGCGTGGCCGAGGGCCGAGCGCAGGCAGGTTCCGGCGGCGGCGAGATGCCCGTCGGGGTCCTCGTCGTGTTCGGCGCGGAGCTCCAGGCGGCGGAGTGCCACGGAGAGATTGGTGCCGAGCCCGTCGTGCATCTCCCGGGCCAGTCTGCGCCGTTCGTGCCACAGGTCGCGGTGCGCGTCGGCCGGCACGGGCCGGGCGGCGCTCTGTCTGCGGATGGCCCGGCCGATCGGCTGGATCAGCGCGATCGCGCGCGCGACGGCTTGCGTGGAGTGCGTGCCCGCGAGGACATGCAGCAGGGCGCACTCGGTCAGCAGACTGCCCGCCGCAGAGATCAGCTCCGGGGTCAGGGCCGGCAAGCCGGTTCCGTGGGGTGCGGATTCGGCGCCCGCGCCGTCGGCCTTCACCCCGGCGTCGTCGAGGATCCGGTGGGCGCAGGCGGTCAGCGCAGCCCGCACCGCGAGGGTGTCCAGTTCGAGTTCACGGTCGGACTGGAGCGCCGAGTGCAGCCGCTGCTCGAAGAGACGAAGGATCGCGCCGGTCTCCTGGGGCAGCAGCACGCCATCAGGTAACTCGGCACCTTCCAGGTGCTGTTGGGCGGGGTCATGGCGCTGCAGCGGACCGAAGCGGCGTCCGGACCCGCTGCGGGGCGCGGAGGCGTACGGCGAGACGGACCGGCTCAGGCCGTCCTGCAGGGCGGCTGCGAACCCCTGTCCCACAAAGGATTCCAGCATGCCGATCCCGGACCGGCCGGCCGGAAGAGGTCGTATCTCCATGATCAGCCTCGTTCGAGTATGCCGACGGTGGTCTCCGACGGCTGAGGTTGAAGTAGGGCGGGTACGGAAAAATAACAAACCGGTCTGCCTGTTTGTCAAGCACCCGGCATGCGAGAGACCCAGGGTTCATCCTTCGCCGATATGCCTATACATGGACAAAACGCCCCGGTGAAACCGGTCACCCGGTTTCACCGGGCAGCACCGAGGGGGCCCCGCTCCCCCGCGGCATCGAGGCCCACGCGTGTCAGTGGGGCCGCACGTCCCTGATGGGCGCGAACTGCCCGGGCAGACCCGGCGCACCGTCGCGCACCGAGTCCGTACCGCTCGGATCGAGCCCTCCCAGCACACGCGGGGAGGCCACCGCCGGCAGCAGCAACTGCCAGAACCCCGCGAGCGCGTAGGGGGACAGCCAGTCCCTGTCACTCCTGCTCAGCACCTCGAACCCGGTGGTCGCGGCCACCACGGTGGCGACGAATCGCTCCTGCGACACCCCCGCGGCGAGCACCTTCTCGCGCGCGGCCTGGGCCACGAGCCTCTGCACGCATCGCTGCCACTGCCGGCGGAGGCTGAGGTCGGTGTGCAGCCCCGTCTCACAGTTGAGCCGGAACCCGGCGCGCACCACCACCTCCTTGTGCAGCAGGCGCGCCAGCGCGTGCGAGAGGTCCACCAGCGCCTGCAGGGCGTTCACGTGCGCCGGCCCGGCGTCGTCCGCCGCCCTGCGCAGGGAGAGGGCGGCGGCCGTCTCGACGGCGTCGGCCACGGCGGCCTTGTTCGCGAAGTGGAAGTGCAGGGCGCCACGGCTCACGCCGGCGCCCGAACTGATCTCGTCCAGGCTGGCCTTGACGTAGCCGTGCCGCTCGAAGAGATCGGCCGCCGAGCGGATCAGCGCGTTGCGGGTACGGGCGGCCCGCTCCTGTTTGCTCACTGTTTGACTCCCGTCGCGAACGTATGCCTCACGGATGTATCAAACCAGCACGCTGGTTTGATCTCTACCAGTTGGGCCCCGCTGCTCCCGAATGGCCGAGTACCGATCATTCCGCTTGACGGAACGCATGGTCGACCAAGTGACGGTCATGTTTGCATGAAGGATCGCACAAGGGTCCCGAGAAATGTGGCCAACCGGTTCAATTCGGACAGCAGTGCGAGTGGGGACTCGCGAAAGCCCCAGGCGGGGCCCGGGGAACTTTGACAAACCGCCAACGCGGTTTGTATTCTCTTGTCGAACGTCTACTTAGGATGCGCCCGGTGCGCTGACATGGGGGAGAGACGAATGGATGGGCAGCCGACAGACCTGCTGGCACCGCGGATATCGCGACACCGCGACTCGGAGTCCCCGGTGGGGCAGGATCCCTACGTACCAGCGGCGGAACCCGCCGCCCGTCCCCGTCGGGAGGCGCTGCGGATCCTCGTGGTGGAGAACGAGGCCCGAGCCGCCGACTCCTTGGTGCTCGGCCTGCGCCGACACGGATACCAGGCCGAGAGTGTCGCCACCGGCGCCAAGGCGCTGCAGGTGCACCGGAGTGCCGACCTGATCCTGCTCGACCTCGATCTGCCCGACCTGGACGGTCTCGAGGTGTGCCGCAGCGTCCGGGCCACCTGCGAAACCCCGATCATCGCCGTCACCGCGCGCGACTCCGAACTCGACCGGGTGCTGGGCCTGCAGGCCGGAGCGGACGACTACATGGTCAAGCCCTACGGCTTCCGTGAGCTGATGGCCCGGATGGAAGCGATCATGCGCAGGGTCAGGCCGCCGCAGCCCCTTGAACAGGTCATCATGCGCGGTCCGCTGAGGATCGACGCCGGTACGCGCGAGATCCGCCTCGACGGCCGGTCCGTCGAGGTGACACGCAAGGAGTTCGACCTGCTGCACCTGCTGGCCTCCCAGCCCGAAACGGTCATCTCACGCAAGCAGTTGATGACCCAGGTCTGGGACGACTCCTGGTCGCGGCCGGGGCGCACCATCGACACGCACGTCAGCAGCCTGCGCAACAAGCTGGGAGCCAGCAGCTGGGTCATCACCGTACGAGGGGTCGGCTTCCGGCTCGGCCATCCCTGAGTGAGGGAGTTGACCAAGGTCTGTACTCAAGGGCGTTGATCCCTGAAGCGGCCTCCGGTGAGGGTGAGCGAGGTATCCGGAGCGTCCGGAGGAGGGAGCCATCGTGCGCAAGGTACTCATAGCCAATCGAGGCGAGATCGCTGTCCGTGTTGCCCGGGCCTGCCGGGATGCCGGGATCGCGAGCGTAGCCGTCTACGCCGACCCGGACCGGGACGCGCTGCATGTGCGGGCCGCGGACGAGGCATTCGCCCTGGGCGGCGACACGCCGGCGGCGTCGTACCTGGACATCGCCAAGGTGCTGGCCGTTGCGAAGGACTCGGGCGCGGACGCCGTCCACCCCGGCTACGGCTTCCTGTCGGAGAACGCCGAGTTCGCGCAGGCGGTGCTGGACGCGGGGCTGACCTGGATCGGTCCGCCGCCGCAGGCGATCCGTGACCTGGGTGACAAGGTCGCGGCCCGTCACATCGCGCAGCGCGCCGGTGCCCCGCTGGTCGCCGGTACGCCGGACCCGGTGTCGGGCGCCGAGGAGGTCGTGGCGTTCGCGCAGGAGCACGGCCTGCCCATCGCGATCAAGGCCGCCTTCGGCGGTGGCGGGCGTGGCCTGAAGGTGGCCCGCACCCTGGAGGAGGTCCCGGAGCTGTACGAATCGGCGGTTCGCGAGGCCGTCGCGGCCTTCGGCCGTGGCGAGTGCTTCGTGGAGCGCTACCTCGACAGGCCCCGGCACGTCGAGACCCAGTGCCTCGCCGACACCCACGGCAACGTGGTCGTCGTCTCGACCCGTGACTGCTCGCTGCAGCGCCGCCACCAGAAGCTCGTCGAGGAGGCCCCCGCGCCCTTCCTGACGGAGGCACAGAACGCCGAACTGTACGCGGCGTCGAAGGCGATCCTGAAGGAGGCCGGCTACGTCGGCGCCGGCACGGTCGAGTTCCTCGTCGGCCTCGACGGCACGATCTCCTTCCTGGAGGTCAACACCCGCCTCCAGGTCGAGCACCCGGTCACCGAAGAGGTCACCGGCATCGACCTGGTCCGCGAGATGTTCCGGATCGCCGACGGCGAGGCCCTCGGCTACGGCGACCCCGAAGTACGCGGCCACAGCTTCGAGTTCCGTATCAACGGCGAGGACCCGGGCCGCGGCTTCCTGCCCGCGCCCGGCACCGTCACCCTCTTCGCCCCGCCCTCCGGCCCCGGCGTCCGCTTGGACGCGGGCGTGGAGACGGGCAGTGTCATCGGCCCGGCCTGGGACTCGCTCCTGGCCAAGCTGATCGTCACCGGCGCGACCCGCGAGCAGGCGCTCCAGCGCGCCGCCCGCGCCCTGGCCGAGTTCACGGTGGAGGGCATGGCCACCGCCATCCCGTTCCATCGGGCCGTCGTCGTCGACCCGGCGTTCACCGCCGATCCCTTCCGTGTCCACACACGATGGATCGAGACGGAGTTCGTCAACGCCGTCACACCCTTCTCCACCGGATCCGACGTGGAGGCGGAGGACGGGGCGGGACGGGAGACGCTCGTCGTCGAGGTCGGTGGCAAACGCCTGGAGGTCTCCCTGCCCTCCAGCCTGGGCATGGCACTGGCCCGCACCGGTCTGGCCGCCGGCGCCAAACCGAAGCGCCGCTCCGCCAAGAAGTCCGGCCCGGCCGCCTCCGGCGACACCCTCGCCTCCCCGATGCAGGGCACCATCGTCAAGGTCGCCGTCGAAGAGGGCCAGGAGGTGGCCGAGGGCGACCTGGTCGTCGTCCTCGAAGCCATGAAGATGGAACAGCCGCTGAACGCGCACAAGGCAGGCATCATCAAGGATCTGAGTGCGGCCGTGGGTACCTCGCTCACCTCCGGCGCCGCGATCTGCGAGATCAAGGACTGACCCGCCCCCGCCAGCGCCCAGATCCGCCCGGGCCCGGCCGACGTCGTCGGCCGGGGCCCCGCCTCCGTCAGCCGGTCTCGCCCCACCAGGCGGGAGACCCGCTGAGGCCGCCGGCACGGCGCTACGAGCATGCGCGCGACCGATCGAGCTCAGCTGCGGAGAAAGACACGGCCGACGACAGCACCTCGGAGCAGTCAGGCGTGGTTCACCGGGAGGACGTCCGGGGAGAGGGCGCCGGCGTGGGCCGTGGCCGAGGTCATGTGCCGGCGGTGGTGGCGGCGGCAGAGGACCTCGTAACCGATCTCCTCCGCCGGCCGGTTCACGTCCCCGACCACGACCTGCTCGCCCTCGATCACCATCTCTCCACCGACCGTACGGGCATTGTGCGTGGCCCGGGCACCGCACCAGCACAGCGCCTCGACCTGGAGCTGCTCGATCCGGTCCGCCAGCTCGATCAGGCGCTGCGACCCGGGGAAGAGCCTGGTCCGGAAATCCGTCGTGATGCCGAAGGCGAAGACGTCGAGGCCGAGATCGTCGACGATACGGGCGAGCTGGTCGATCTGCTCCGGCGCGAGGAACTGCGCCTCGTCGACGATCACGTAGTCGGCCTTGCCGCCCTGGGACAGCTGCGTGACGAGGTACGCGTACAGGTCCATGCCCTGCGGAGCCTCGACCGCCTCCGTCACCAGGCCGAGCCGGGAGGACAGCTTGCCCTCCCCCGCCCGGTCGTCACGCGTGAAGATCACGCCCTGGAGCCCGCGCGCGTCGCGGTTGTGGGCGATCTGGAGGGCCAGGGTGCTCTTCCCGCAATCCATGGTTCCGGAGAAGAAGACCAGCTCGGGCATGACGGGTCGGGGACCTTTCAGGTCGGGGGGAGGGTGTCCGGAGGGGTTTCGAGAAGACGTCAGGAACGGACTTCGAGCAGCGGGACGAGCTGCTCCGCGGGGGTCATGGACCCGTGCATGCCGACCATCGCCGACTCGTGGGGCTCGTTCACGGACGCGGTGATCGCGACGTCGTCGTGGGCCGCGGCGACCACGTCGCCGATCCTCCCGTACACCCGGTCGTCGATCTCGTCGCCGAACCAGCCCAGGGCGATGGCCTCGTCCCGGCTCGCCACCCAGAACTGCTCGCCGATCACCTCGCGCCAGCAGGTGAGGACGTCCGCCTCGGCGCCGGGGACCGCGTACACATGACGGGCACGGCCCTCGCCGCCGAGCAGGGCCACGCCGGCGCGCAGCTCCCAGTCCTCGTCGAAGTCGATGCGGTGCTGCTCGTCGAAGGGGATGTCGACCATGCCGTGGTCGGCCGTGACGTACAGCGCGGAGCGGGGCGGCAGCTGCTCCGCGAGACGCTGCACGAGCCGGTCGACGAACATGAGCTGTCCGCGCCAGGCGTCGGAGTCGATGCCGAAGCGGTGTCCCGCGCCGTCGAGTTCGCTGTAGTACGTGTACACCAGCGAGCGGTCGCCGGCGGCGAGCTGCTCGGCGGCGAAGTCCATGCGCTCCTCGCCGCTGAGCCGTCCGTGAAACGTTCCGCCGCTGAGCGCGATCTGGGTGAGCGGGGTCTGCTCGAAGATCGGGGAGGACACCTGGGCGGTGTGGATCCCGGCCGCGTGCGCGAGCTGGAAGACGGTCGGGTACGGCTGCCAGACGCGCGGCTCGGTCCACGGCCGCCAGCGCAGCTGGTTCATCAGCTCGCCGGTGTCGGGGTTGCGCACGGTGTAGCCCGGCAGCCCGTGCGTACCGGGGTAGCGGCCGGTGCCGACGGAGGCGAGCGAGGTCGCGGTGGTGGCGGGGAACCCGGCGGTGACCGGGCGGCCCGTGCCGCCGCGCGAGGAGCCGATCAGCGAGGTCAGGTACGGGGCCTCGTCCGGATGGGACGCGATCTGCTCCCAGCCGAGCCCGTCGATCAGGAAGACGCAGTTCCGGTCGGCCGGGGCCAGCTCCGCGATCCGCGGGGCGAAGCCGGGCACGCCCTGCGCCGCGACGAGCGTCGGGAGCAGGTCGCCGAGGGAGCCGAAGGTGTACTCGGGCACCGGCGCGGTGTCCGGGGACAGCGGGACCGGGTCGTCGGGCCAGCCGTGGGCGAAGGCGGTGGGCTGCACCATCAGCGAGCGGTGGCGGCGGTGGCCGCGATCGCTTCGGAGAGCGCCTGGGCGAAGGCCAGGGTCTGCCGGACGGTGTCCGGACCGTCGCCGGCCTCGCTCACCCGCAGGCTGAGGTCGTCGGCCGTGGCGTTGCCCGTGTAGCCGTGGTCGGCGTCACAGTTGGCGTCACCGCAGGCGGCGGGCTCCAGGTCGATGCGGGAGACGGCGCCCCAGCCGATGGTGAGCACCACCTCGCGGGGCAGCGTGCCCGGGGTGTACGACTCGGGGTTGGCCACGACCCGGCTGACGACGACCGAGGAGATCCGGTCGAGCTTCACGGACTCGGTGGACGTCGTGGCGTACGGCGTCGGGGAGCTGGTGTCGGCGGCCTGCTCGTCGGTGTGGCTCACGATGAAGCGGTGCGGCGTCAGGACGAGGACGGTGACGTGGCGCCGGACCTCGTTCGCGTCGAAGGTGGTCTCCTGGTGCACCACGTACGACGCCACGGCCTCGCCGCCGACAGCGGCCTCCACCGCCTCGGCCACGAGGGCCGGGTAGTAGCCGCTGCGCTCGATCGCCGCGCGCAGCCCCTGGGTCGTCGTACCGCTCTTCGCCATGGACTCCATCCTACGGGGCCGTGGGCCCCCTCAGAGCCTCAGTAACTCGGCAGGCGGCGCGGGCCGAGGTCGGTGCGGGGCGGGGGCGGGGCCAGTCGGACGGTGGCCCCGAGGACGGACAGCCCGCGTGGGGCCACGACGACCGGCTCCAGGGAGACCGCCACCACCTCCGGGTGGTCGTCGACGAGCCGGGAGACCCTGAGCAGGAGCTCCTCCAGGGCGGGGGTGTCTACCGGGGCGGATCCGCGCCAGCCGAACAGCAGCGGGGCGGTGCGGATGGAGCGTACGAGCTCGGCGGCGTCCCGGTCGGTGGCGGGGACCAGCCGGTGGGCCGTGTCGCCGAGGAGCTCGGAGGCCGCGCCGGAGAGGCCGAAGGACAGGACGGCCCCGACGGCGGGGTCGATGGCGGAGCGGACGAGGGTGTCGACGCCCCGGGGCACCATCGCCTGGACGACGGGCTGGAGCTCCTCGGGCTTGCCCAGGACCTCGGTCAGCTCGGCGTAGGCCGTGCGGAGCTGCTCCTCGGTGGCCAGGTCGAGCCGGACGCCGCCGAGGTCGGGGCGATGGCGCAGGTGGGGCGCGGTCGTCTTGAGCGCGACGGGGTAGCCGAGCCGGCGGGCGGCGTCGACGGCGGCGTCCGGGGTGGGCGCGGGGAGGGTGGGCAGGACCGTGATCCCGTACCGCGAGAGCAACTCCCCCGCGTCAGCGGTGTCGAGGGTCACACCGCGCGTGTCCGTGTCGCCGCCGGCGCCGAGCACGCGCTCGATGAGCGAGGCGGCTCCCGCCTCGTCGATGTCCTCGTACTCGGGCACCCGCCCGGGCTCGGCGGCCTGGCGCCGCCACTGCCCGTACCGCACGGCCTCGGCCAGCGCCCGCACGGCGCGCTCGGCGGCGGGGTAGGCGGGGATGGTGGTGTGGCGGTCGGCGGCCTGGGAGGCGTCGGCCTCGGCGGTGCTCTCGGGGCCGGCCGGGGCGGCGGTCTGCGCCGGGGGCGCGGCGGCGTCGCCGGTGGGCTTCCCGGGGTGGGCCGGGGACGGGGACGGCGCGGAGGCCGATGCCGACGCGGGTGCCGATGTCGATGCAGGTGCCGTACGGGTCCCCGCCGGTGCCGGTCGGGTGCTCGTCGCGACCGCGAGGGCCTCCGCCAGGCCGCCCATCTCGACGTGGACGACGACGACGGGCTTCGCCGGGGCGGGGACCGACGCGACGGCCTCTCGCAGGGAGGCCGCGAGGACCTCCCCGTCGCCGGACTCGGTGGCGCCGTTCTCCCCGACCCAGGGGATCGCCGTCACCACGACCGCGTCGGACGTCTCGTCCGCGAGCGCCGCCGCGAGCGCGTCCCGGAAGTCCGCCGGGCCCGCCGCGGTCGTCAGGTCGAGCGGGCGCAGCGGGCGCAGTCCCTCGGTCAGGCAGGCGTCGTACGTGAGCAGGCCGAGCGACTCGGAGTTGCCGAGGATCGCGACCCTGGGCCCGGCGGGCAGCGGCTGGGCGGCGAGGAGCAGTCCGGCGTCCACGAGCTCGGTGACGGTGTCGACGCGGATCACCCCGGCCTGGCGCAGCAGCGCGGAGACCGTGGCGTGCGGGATGCGGGTGACGGGCACCCGGTGGCCGGGCGGCGCGCTGCCGCTGTGCCGGGCGCCCTTGACGACCACGACCGGTTTGACGGCGGCGGTGCGGCGGGCCAGCCGGGTGAACTTCCGGGGATTGCCGATCGACTCCAGATAGAGGAGGACGACGTCCGTGCCCGGGTCGTCGTACCAGTGCTGGAGGAAGTCGTTGCCGGACACGTCGGCGCGGTTTCCGGCCGAGATGAAGGAGGAGAGCCCGGCGCCGTGCCGGTGGAGTCCGGCGAGGAGGGCGATCCCGATCGCCCCGGACTGGGCGAAGAGCCCGATCCGCCCGGCGGCCGGCATGTGGGGGGCGAGGGAGGCGTTGAGCCGGATGTCCTCGGAGGTGTTGATGATCCCGAAGGCGTTGGGTCCGATGATCCGCATCCCGTACGAGCGGGCCTGCCGTACGAGCTGGCGCTGCCGCTCCCGGCCGGCCGGGCCGCTCTCCGCGTATCCGGCGGAGAGGACGACGAGGCCCTGCACTCCGTGCTCGCCGCAGTCGGCGACGACCTCCGGCACCCGCTCGGCGGGGACGGCGACGATCGCCAGGTCCACGGGCTCGCCGATGGCCGCCACGGAGGGGTGGGCGGGGACGCCGTCGAGCTCCGCGGGCCCGTCGGTGAGCGCCGCGTTCACCGCGTGGACTCGGCCGGTGAAGCCGGCCCCGAGGAGATTGCGGAGGACGGTCCGGCCGACGCCGCCGGGGGCGCGCCCCGCGCCGACGACGGCGACGGAGCGGGGGGTGAGGAGCCGCTGGACGGACCGGGCCTCGGCGCGCTGCTCCCGCGCGCGCTGGACGGCGAGGGAGCGGTCGGTCGGTTCGAGGTCGAGGTGGAGCCGGACGGAGCCGTCCTCGAAGCTCCGCTTCTGGGTGTAGCCCGCGTCGGTGAAGACCTTGATCATCTTGTTGTTGGCGGGGAGCACCTCGGCGGCGAAGCGCCGGATGTCCCGCTCCCGCGCGACCGCCGCGATGTGTTCGAGGAGGGCGGAGGCGACGCCGCGTCCCTGGTGGGCGTCCTGGACGAGGAAGGCGACCTCGGCCTCGTCGGCCGGGTGCGAGGCGGGCATGCCTCGGTCGTCGATGCGGTCGTAGCGGACGGTGGCGATGAACTCGCCGCCCACGGTCGCGGCGAGGCCCACCCGGTCGACGAAGTCGTGGTGGGTGAAGCGGTGGACGTCCTTGGCGGAGAGCCGTGGGTAGGGCGCGAAGAAGCGGTAGTACTTCGACTCGTCCGACACCTGCTCGTAGAAGCTGACCAGCCGGTCGGCGTCGTCGGCGGTGATCGGCCTGATGCGCGCGGTGCCGCCGTCCCGGAGCACCACGTCCGCCTCCCAGTGATCGGGATAGGCGTGCTCCGGTGATGCCGGTGGTGCCGGTCGATCCGCCGCTTCCGACTGCTCCGACGCGCTCTGCATGGGGTCAGCCTACGGCCGGTGCACGACACCGGCACCGGTCGCGCGGCGGGTGCGTGCCGTGCAAGGTGGGGAGGGCCGAAAGGCGGTCCCGCCCGGGCCGGAGGTCGGCACGAGCATCACGCATCCCGTGAGAGACTGGTCTAGACAACCCGCTTGAGACTTGAAGGGCAACACCATGGCTGAGCGCCGCGTCAACGTCGGCTGGGCCGAGGGCCTCCACGCCCGCCCCGCGTCCATCTTCGTCCGTGCCGCCACGGCTTCCGGCGTTCCGGTGACGATCGCCAAGTCCGACGGCACCCCCGTGAACGCCGCCTCGATGCTCGCGGTGCTCGGCCTGGGCGCGCAGGGCGGCGAGGAGATCGTCCTGGCCTCGGAGGCCGACGGCGCCGAGGCCGCGCTCGACCGTCTCGCGAAGCTGGTGGCCGAGGGCCTCGACGAGCTCCCCGAGACCGTCTGACCCCACTTTCCCGTACGACGAGAACCGCGGCTGCCGAAATTCCGGCGGCCGCGGTTCTCGCGTTTTCGGAGTCTGCATTTCCCGGCATTTCCGGGCAGCACAAAATGGCTCCCCCGAATTACTCTTCTTTGTATACGGTGCGCGCGTTAATTCTGGCCGCTCGCCGTGTTGACGACATGTTGCGAAACCCTCACACGGCCGCGCTCCGGCCTTTTGAGCCGGTGCAGCGCCAGCGAGCGCTCCGCGTGCAGCGCCGTCAGGGCCCTGGCCCGCTCGGCGTCGCCGCGCGCGACGGCGTCCACGATGGCACCGTGCTCGGTCCAGGCCTCCACGGGATGGGCGGGCTGCTCGACCGCGTACATCCAGGCGATCTTGTGCCGGAGCTGAGTGAGCAGCGCGGTCAGGGCCGGGCTGCCGGAGGCCTGCGCCAGCGTCTCGTGGAACCAGCCCCCGAGCGAGCGCAGATCCTCGCCCTGGCCGCGCCTGGCCCGCTCCTGCCCCAGCCTGACCAGGCCCCGCAGCACCTTCAGGTGTGCCTCGGTGCGCCGCTGCGCGGCCCGGGCCGCCCCCAGCGGTTCCAGCAGGGCCCGCATGTCGAGCAGATCGGCCGCCTCCTGCTCGGTGGGCTCGGCGACATGGGCGCCGGCGTGGCGGCGGGTGACGACGAAGCCCTCGGACTCCAGGGTGCGCAGGGCCTCGCGGACCGGGACACGGGAGACCCCGTAGCGGCGCGCGAGCTGCTCCTCGGTCAGCCGCCCACCCCGCTCGAAGACACCGGAGACGATGTCGTCCCGGATCGCCGTGCATACCGATTGCGCGGGAACGCGCATGTCCGACCTCCGCCTTGGTCCGCGAGAGACAATTCGAGCGACGCCTGTTCTGCGTCCGTTCCGCGACTCTATTGCAGGAGGCCGGAAATTCCGATGCCCCTCCGGAATCCAGGCATATGTTCCGGTCGGCAAAAAGCCCCGACTCAGTGCGAGCCGGGGCTTCTGCGACGTGATCGGCGTGGCGTCAGAGGCTGACGCCGCGGGCACGCAGGTACGAGATGGGGTTCAGGTCCGAGCCGTAGTCGGAGCCCGTCCGCGCCTCGAAGTGGAGGTGCGGGCCGGTCGAGTTGCCGGACGAGCCCGAGATGCCTATCTGCTGGCCCGGCTCGACGCTCTGGCCGACGTAGACCCCGATGGACGAGAGGTGACCGTACTGGGTGTACGTGCCGTCGTTCATCCGGATGACGATGTTGTTGCCGTACGCGCCGCCCCAGCCGGCCTCGACGACGGTGCCGGAGCCGACGGAGACGACCGAGCTGCCGTAGGAGGCGTGGAAGTCGATGCCGGAGTGGCTGCCGGAGGACCAGAGCGAGCCGCCGGTCTTGTAGCCGGTGGTCACGTACGAGCCGGCCACGGGGAGCTGGAAGGAGTTGAGGCGCTTGCGCTCGGCCTCGCGGGCGGCGCGCTCGCGCTCCTCGCGGACCTCCTTGGCACGGGCCTCGGCCTTGCGCTTCGCCTCGGCGCGGGCCTCCGCCTGGGCCTTCTCCTTGGCGATGGCCTCGAAGGCCTCCTGCTCCTGGGCGGCAGCCTGGGCGTCGATCCGGTCGGCGAGCGAGTCCTCGGTGATCACCTGCGTGAGCCCGGTGTCCTCGGGGGAGCGCCTCTCCGTGTCGGCGGCGAGCGCCGGGGAGGCGAGGGTTCCGATGACGCCGGTGGTGGCGAGCGTCGCGGCGCCGGCGATGCCCACGCTGCGGCGCGCCATCCGGCTCGGACCACGATGCTTCCCGGTGGCACGGGTGAACGCCATGTAGGGGCTGATCCTTTCCTTCCTTCTCGCCTACCGGGTTAGCTGACGGGTTCGGAGCAGGAAGGTCTCCTACGGGCCCCTCCGTACGCGACGAAGGCGCCCGATTCACCCCAGGGACTGTGTGGGTCCCCGGCTCCCCAGGCTCGCGCCTGACGGGGACTCGGCGATGACTGTCCGCTGCCGCGAGTGCGGCGCGTGCAACTGACGAACAGACGCACCGACGCTATGCGGATCGCCTTTCAATCGCCAAACAGACACGTCAGTTTGTAAGACATGCCACAGGGCAGACAGCCACCCTTGCCCTCTAATCCGGACAAAGCGGAAGGCCTCGACGAAATCATGACGTCGAGGCCTTCCGTCGCCGGCCCGGCGGGTGCGACCCCGCGGCCCGGCGGGTGCGATCAGCCGGTCACCACGGTGACTTCACCGATGCCGAGCGCGCGCACGGGCTCGGCGATCTGCGCCGCGTCGCCCACGAGCACCGTGACGAGCCGGTCCACCGGGAAGGCGCTGACCACGGCCGCGGTCGCCTCGACCGTGCCCGTCTCGGCCAGGCGCGCGTACAACTGGGCCTGGTAGTCGTCCGGGAGGTGCTGCTCGACCTGGTCGGAGAGCGTCCCGGCGACCGAGGCGGCCGTCTCGTACTTGAGCGGTGCCACACCCACCAGGTTCTGCACGGCCGTCTCTCGCTCCGCGTCGTTAAGACCTTCCGCGGCGAGGGTCCGCAGCACCTTCCACAGGTCGTCAAGTGCCGGACCGGTGTTGGGGGTGTCGACCGAGCCGCTGATGGCGAGCATCGACGCGCCGTTCCCCTCGGCGTCGGAGCGGAGCACCTGCCCGAAGGCCCGCACGCCGTACGTGTAGCCCTTCTCCTCGCGCAGGACCCGGTCGAGCCGCGAGGTCAGCGTGCCGCCGAGGCAGTACGTGCCGAGGACCTGAGCCGCCCAGACGCTGTCGTGGCGGTCCGGACCGATCCGGCCGATCAGCAACTGGGTCTGGACCGCGCCGGGACGGTCCACGATGACGACCCGTCCGGTGTCGTCGGCGGTGATCGGCGGCATCGCGAGCGCCTCGGCCGGCTCTCCGGTCCAGGTGCCCAGCGTCTCGGCGAGGACCTTGTCCAGGTCGACGCCCGTCAGATCGCCCACCACCACGGCGGTGGCCGTGCCGGGGCGGATGTACGCCTCGTAGAAGGCGCGGACCGCGGCGGCGTCGATCGCGGCGACCGTCTCCTCCGTGCCCTGACGCGGCCGGGACATGCGCGACTCGGCCGGGAACAGCTCCTTGGAGAGCTGCTTGGCCGCGCGGCGGGCCGGGTTGGCCGTCTCGTGCGGGATCTCGTCGAGGCGGTTGCGCACGAGGCGCTCGATCTCGGTCTCCAGGAACGCCGGGGCGATCAGCGCCTCGGAGAGCAGCCCGAGCGCCTTGGGCAGCCGGGAGACGGGCACCTCGAGGGAGACCCGCACGCCCGGGTGGTCCGCGTGCGCGTCGAGCGTGGCGCCGCAGCGCTCCAGCTCGGCCGCGAACTCCTCGGCGTCGCGCTGGTCCGTGCCCTCGGAGAGCGCGCGGGCCATGATCGTGGCGACACCGTCGAGACCGGCCGGCTCGGCGTCCAGCGGGGCGGGCAGGAAGAGCTCCACGGCCACGACCTGCTGGCCGGGGCGGTGGCTGGTCAGCACGGTCAGGCCGTTGGCCAGGGAGCCGCGGTCCGGGGCCGGGAAGGCCCAGGGCCTGGCGACGCCCGGCGCGGG
Organism: Streptomyces venezuelae; assembly: GCF_008642375.1. Taxonomy (NCBI): domain Bacteria; kingdom Bacillati; phylum Actinomycetota; class Actinomycetes; order Kitasatosporales; family Streptomycetaceae; genus Streptomyces; species Streptomyces venezuelae. The sequence continues at coordinate 2,264,636 of NZ_CP029194.1, forward strand.
CTGCGGGTGGAAGTCCATGCTCGTCAAAGACACGGCAGCGTCGGTCACTGGTCCGCTCCCTCTTCCTCGTCGCTGTCGCTCTGTTCGGTCGTCACCGGCTCGTAGACGAGCACCGCGCGGTTGTCGGGGCGCAGCCGGGCCGCGGCGGCCGCCCGCACCTCCTCGGCGGTGATGTCGAGGACCCGGTCGACGGCGGTGAGGGCGAGCTGCGGGTCGCCGAACAGCACCGCGAAGCGGCACAGTTCGTCGGCGCGGCCCGCGACGGTGCCGAGCCGGTCGAGCCACTCGCGCTCCAACTGGGCCTGCGCGCGCTCCATCTCCTCGGGCGTCGGGCCCTCGGCGGCGAAGCGGGCCAGCTCCTCGTCGACGGCCGCCTCGATCTGCGGGACCTCGACGCCGCCGGAGGTCTTGACGTCCAGCCAGCCCAGCGAGGGGGCCCCGGCGAGCCGCAGCAGGCCGAAGCCGGCGGCGACGGCCGTCCGGTCCCGGCGGACCAGGCGGTTGTGCAGGCGGGAGGACTCGCCACCGCCGAGGACCGTCAGGGCCAGGTCGGCGGCGTCGCACTCGCGCGTCCCGTCGTGCGGCAGCCGGTAGGCGGCCATGAGCGCGCGCGCCGGGACCTCCTCGACGAGGACCACACGCTGCTCCGTGCCCATGACGTCGGGCAGCGAGCCGTCGCGCGGGGGCCGCTTGCCGTCGTGGGAGGGGATGGAGCCGAAGTACTTCTCGACCCAGGCGAGGGTCTGCTCCGGGTCGATGTCGCCGACGACCGACAGCACCGCGTTGTTCGGCGCGTAGTACGTGCGGAAGAAGTTCCGCGCGTCCTCCAGCGTGGCGGCGTCCAGGTCCGCCATGGACCCGATCGGTGTGTGGTGGTACGGGTGGCCCTCCGGGTAGGCCAGCGCGGTCAGCTTCTCGAAGGCCGTGCCGTACGGCACGTTGTCGTACCGCTGGCGGCGCTCGTTCTTGACGACGTCCCGCTGGTTCTCCATGGACTCGTCGTCCAGGGCCGCGAGCAGCGAGCCCATGCGGTCGGCCTCCAGCCAGAGCGCGAGCTCCAGCTGGTGGGTGGGCATGGTCTCGAAGTAGTTGGTGCGCTCGAAGCTCGTCGTGCCGTTGAGCGAGCCGCCCGCGCCCTGCACCAGCTCGAAGTGCCCGTTGCCGTGGACCTGCTTCGAGCCCTGGAACATCAGGTGCTCGAAGAGGTGGGCGAGGCCCGTGCGCCCCTCGACCTCGTGCCGCGAGCCGACGTCGTACCAGAGGCAGACCGCGGCGACCGGGGTCAGGTGGTCCTCCGAGAGCACCACGCGCAGGCCGTTCGCCAACCGGTGCTCGGTCGCTGTCAGGCCGCCGGAGCCGGCCTCGGCCGTGGCCGTGTGACCCATGGGCATGTACGTCCCTTCGATCGCGATGTGAAAAAGTCCTGCCACTGTATGCAAGCGCGCCGACACCTCGCGAAGTTCCCGTCCCTTCCAGATGTCCCTCTTCCGGGTCGCGGTCGGCGTTGTCGGTGGCACGGTCCACAATGGTCCGCGTCAGATCAACCTTGTTGGTGAAGGAGCCGCAGCCGCGATGGCCCGCCGCAGCACGAAGACACCGCCGCCGGACGACGCGTACGAGGAGAGGATCCTCGACATCGACGTCGTCGACGAGATGCAGGGCTCCTTCCTCGAGTACGCGTACTCGGTGATCTACTCGCGCGCGCTCCCCGACGCCCGCGACGGCATGAAGCCCGTCCAGCGCCGCATCGTCTACCAGATGGGCGAGATGGGGCTCCGGCCCGACCGGGGGTTCGTCAAGTGCGCCCGCGTCGTCGGCGAGGTGATGGGCAAGCTCCACCCGCACGGCGACGCGTCGATCTACGACGCCATGGTCCGCATGGCGCAGCCCTTCTCCATGCGGCTGCCCCTCGTCGACGGCCACGGCAACTTCGGCTCCCTCGGCAACGACGACCCGCCCGCCGCCATGCGGTACACGGAGTCGCGCATGGCCCCCGCCGCGCTGCTGATGACCGAGTCCATCGACGAGGACACGGTCGACTTCTCGCCGAACTACGACGGCCAGGAGCAGGAGCCGGTGGCGCTGCCCGCCGCCTACCCGAACCTGCTGGTCAACGGCGCGTCCGGGATCGCGGTCGGCATGGCGACCAACATGCCGCCGCACAACCTCGGCGAGGTGATCGCGGCGGCCCGCCACCTGATCCGCCACCCGGGCGCCGACCTCGAGACCCTGATGCGCTTCGTGCCCGGCCCCGACCTTCCGACCGGCGGCCGGATCGTCGGCCTGTCCGGCATCAAGGACGCGTACGAGTCGGGCCGCGGCTCCTTCAAGATCCGCGCCACGGCGACCGTGGAGACGGTGACCGCCCGCCGCAAGGGCATCATCGTGACCGAGCTGCCCTTCACGGTCGGCCCCGAGAAGGTCATCTCCAAGATCAAGGACCTCGTCGGCTCCAAGAAGCTCCAGGGCATCGCGGACGTCAAGGACCTCACCGACCGCAACCACGGCCTGCGTCTCGTCATCGAGATCAAGAACGGCTTCGTGCCGGAGGCGGTCCTGGAGCAGCTCTACAAGCTGACGCCGATGGAGGAGTCCTTCGGCATCAACAACGTGGCGCTGGTGGACGGCCAGCCGCTCACGCTCGGCCTCAAGGAGCTCCTGGAGGTCTACCTCGACCACCGCTTCGAGGTCGTCCGCCGCCGCTCCGAGTTCCGCCGTACCAAGAAGCGCGACCGGCTCCACCTGGTCGACGGCCTTCTCGTCGCGCTCCTCGACATCGACGAGGTCATCCGGATCATCCGGGAGAGCGAGAACTCCGCCCAGGCCAAGGAGCGCCTGATGGAGCGCTTCTCCCTGAGCGAGATCCAGACGCAGTACATCCTGGACACCCCGCTACGCCGCCTCACCAAGTTCGACCGCATCGAGCTGGAGACCGAGCGCGACCGGCTCAACGGGGAGATCGACGAGCTGACCGGGATCCTCGACTCCGACGCGGAGCTGCGGAAGCTGGTCTCGGGGGAACTGGCCGCGGTCGCGAAGAAGTTCGCCACCGACCGGCGGACGGTCCTGCTCGAATCCGCGGGCGCGCCCGTCGCGGCCGTCCCCCTTGAGGTCGCGGACGACCCGTGCCGCGTGCTGCTCTCCTCGACGGGACTGCTGGCCCGTACGGCGACGGCGGAGCTGCCGCCGGCCGACCCGGACGCGCCGCGCACCAAGCACGACCTGATCGTGTCGGCGGTGGCCGCCACCCAGCGCGGCGACGTCGGCGCGGTGACCTCGGCCGGCCGGCTGCTGCGGATCGCGGTGATCGACCTGCCGCAGCTCCCGGACACCGCGAGCGTCCCCAGCCTCGCCGGCGGCGCGCAGCTCTCGGAGTTCCTGTCCCTGGAGACGGACGAGTCGGTGGTCTGCCTGACCACGCTCGACGAGTCCTCGCCCGGTCTCGCGCTCGGCACGCTGCAGGGCGTGGTGAAGCGTGTGGTCCCGGACTACCCGGCGAACAAGGACGAGCTGGAGGTCATCACGCTCAAGGACGGTGACCGGATCGTCGGCGCGACCGAGCTGCGGTCGGGCGAGGAGGACCTGGTCTTCATCACCTCCGACGCCCAGCTCCTCCGCTACCCGGCCGCGCAGGTACGGCCCCAGGGGCGCCCGGCCGGCGGTATGGCGGGCATCAAGCTGACCGAGGGCGCCGAGGTGCTCTCGTTCACGGCCGTGGACCCGGCGGCGGACGCCGTGGTCTTCACCGTCGCGGGTTCCACGGGCACCCTCGACGCCTCGGCGGGCACGTCGGCGAAGCTGACCCCCTTCGACCAGTACCCGCGCAAGGGCCGCGCGACGGGCGGTGTCCGCTGCCAGCGGTTCCTGAAGGGCGAGGACGTCCTGATCCTGGCCTGGGCGGGCGCCACCCCGGCACGGGCCGCGCAGAAGAACGGCACCCCGGCACCACTGCCGGAGGTCGACCCGCGCCGCGACGGCTCGGGCACGCCGCTCCCCCAGCCGGTGGAGGTGCTGGCGGGCCCGGCGAGCTAGGGGGTGTCCGGAAAGTAGCGCCGTCTGCCCGCAGGCCAGGCGGGGCTTTCCGGACGCCCCCTAGGCCCTGTCCGGCGGATCAGGGTCGGACAGGGCCTAGCGCTCGTCCGGTTCCTCTTCCGTCTGCTGTACGTACCGCAGGACGCCCCACATGCTGTGCTCGTCGGGGGCGTCCTGCGGGCCGTTCTGCTCGCATGCGGCGAGCTCCTTGCGCAGCGCGGCGGAGTCGACGCCGGAGCCGATCAGCACGAGCTGCGTGAGCCGCTCCTCGCCCGCGGGCCACGGCTCGGGATAGAAGCGCAGGAAGCGGCCGACCGCGTGGACCGCGTAGCGGTTGTCCGGGTCGGCGGCACCGAGGTCCACGAAGCCCTTGATCCGGTACAGGCCCTCGGGCCGCGCGTCCAGGAAGGCCATGAGGCGGCGCGGGTGGAGCGGGGTCGAGGCGCTCAGGGAGACGGTCTCGTACTCTGCGTGCGGATGCGCGTGGGCCTCGTCCTCGGGGCCGTACAGGATGTCCTCGATGGACATCTGGCCCTCGATCTCGTCCTCGGGCACCACCCGGTCGAAGAGCAGCTCCGGATCGACCCGCCCGTGCGAGGCGTCGACCACGACGGCCTTCCCGGCGAGCGCGCCCACCGTCTCGCGTACGGCCGACAGCTCGTCCTCGGAGACCCGGTCCGCCTTGTTGACGACGACGAGGTCGGCGATCGTGAGGTGCCGGTCGGTCTCGGGGTGGCGCTGCCGGGTCGCCCCGAACTCGGCCGCGTCGACGACCTGGACGAGCCCCCCGTAGACGATCCGCTCGTTCTCGCTGGCGAGCACCATGCGAACGAGCTCCTGCGGCTCGGCGAGCCCGCTGGCCTCGATCACGATGACGTCGAGCCGGGACTCGGGCCGGGTCAGGACCTCCAGGTACTCGTCGAGCTCGCTCGCGTCGACCGCGCAGCACAGACACCCGTTGCCGAGCGAGACGGTGGAGCCCACCTGCCCGGCGACGGTCATCGCGTCGATGCCGATGTCCCCGAAGTCGTTGACCATGACCCCGATCCGGGTACCCCGGGCGCTCCGCAGCAGATGGTTGAGGAGCGTCGTCTTCCCGGCCCCGAGAAACCCGGCGAGGACGACGACGGGAATCTGCTGCGTGCTCAAGGGTCGTGCCTCCGGTAGCGGGATTCCTTCCCACGGCCGTGGGAAGGCCCCAGGATAGGCGGGATCATCCGGGGGCGTCCGAATCCGCCCGAGGGCGGGACGGCCGTCGGTTCGCCCCCGGACCGGTATTTCCGGTCCCGGGGGCCCGCCCCGTACCTTTTCGGCATGAGACCCGCACAGACCAGCCCCGCGCGGCCCCTCGCGCGCCGTCGGCGGTTCGGGTGGCCCCGGCGGGTGTTCGCGCAGGTCCTGCTGATGCAGCTGGCCATCGCGACCGGGGTGACCGTCCTCGCCACCGGTCTCTTCCTCGCCCCGCTCAGCGACCAGCTCGACGACCAGGCCATGCGACGGGCCCTGGCCATCGCCGAGACCACCGCCTCCCCCGGTCTCGCCGCCGACCTCGTCGGCACCCCGCCCTCCGCGCGGGGCCCGGTGCAGACCGAGGCCGAACGGATCCGGGTGTCCACGGGCGCCGAGTACGTCGTGGTCATGGACACCCGCGGAGTGCGCTGGTCGCACACCGACCCCGGCCAGATCGGCCGGCGCGTCTCCACCGACCCGAGCGCCGCCCTCTCGGGCCGCGAGGTGATGGAGATCGACAGCGGCACGCTCGGCCGCTCGGCGCGCGGCAAGGCACCGCTGCGCGACGCCGACGGCAGGATCGTCGGCGCGGTATCCGTCGGCATCGAGTACGACAGCGTCCGCGACCGGCTCCTGGCCGCGATCCCCGGTCTCCTCGCGTACGCGGGCGGGGCGCTCGCCGTCGGGGCCCTCGCGGCGTACCTGATCTCCCGGCGCCTCCAGCGCCAGACGCACGACCTGGCCTTCTCCGACATCTCCGCGCTGCTGGCCGAGCGCGAGGCCATGCTGCACGGCATCCGGGAGGGTGTCGTCGCCATCGACCGCACCGGCTCCGTGCGGCTCGTGAATGACGAGGCGCAGCGCCTCCTCGGCCTCGGCCCCGAGGCCGCGGGCCGGCCCCTGGACGAGGTCCTCGGCCAGGGCCGTACCGCCGACGTCCTCGCCGGCCGGGTCACGGGCGAGGACCTCGTCACCGTCCAGGGCCACCGGGTCCTGATCGCCAACCGCATGCCCACCGACGACGGCGGCGCCGTGGCGACCCTGCGCGACCGCACCGAGCTGGAGCGGCTCGGGCGCGAGCTGGACTCGACGCGCGGCCTGATCGACGCCCTGCGCGCCCAGGACCACGAGCACGCCAACCGGCTGCACACCCTCCTCGGCCTCCTGGAGCTGGACATGCACGAGGAGGCGGTCGAGTTCGTCACGGAGGTGGTCGGAGTCCACCGGGCCACCGCCGAGCAGGTCACGGAGAAGGTCCACGACCCGCTGCTCGCCGCGCTCCTGGTCGGCAAGGCGACCGTGGCCGCCGAGCGCGGGGTGCCCCTGCGGATCTCCCCGGAGTCCCTGCTTCCGGACCGCCTCGTCGACCCCCGCGAGCTGGTCACGGTCGTCGGCAATCTGGTCGACAACGCGCTGGACGCCGTCGCGGGCACGCCGGGTGCCCAGATCGAGGTCGCGTTCCGCACCGAGGGCCGTACGGTCGTGCTGCGGGTCACCGACAGCGGCCCCGGCGTGCCCGAGGACCGCCGCGAGATGATCTTCACCGAGGGCTGGTCGACGAAGGAGCCGCCGTCCCACGGCCGGCGCGGGCTCGGCCTCGCCTTCGTACGCCGCCTGGCCGAGCGCAGGGGCGGCACGGCCCGCGTGGCCGGGGGCCCGGACGGAGGCGCGGAGTTCACCGTCGTCCTCCCGGACGCCCTGACCGATCCCGAACCCGATGTTCCCGCCCCCGGAGAGTCCTTCGCAGCCGAGCCGGCCGGGGAGTCGCGATGATCGACGTGCTCGTCGTGGACGACGACGTACTCGTGGCGCGGATCAACGCCGCGTACGTCGCCAAGGTCCCGGGCTTCCGGGTGTCCGCCACCGCCCACTCGACCGCCGAGGCACTGGCCGCCCTGGACGCGCATCCGGTGGACCTGATCCTCATGGACCACTACCTGCCGGACGAGAACGGCCTCGCCGCGGTACGGGAGCTCCGCGCGCGCGGCCACCAGTGCGACGTGATCATGGTGACCGCCGCCCGGGACGTCGCCACCGTGCAGGCGGCGATGCGCCACGGCGCCCTCCAGTACCTGGTCAAGCCCTTCAACTTCGCCGGGCTGCGCTCCAAGCTGGAGGCGTACGCGGCGCTCCGCCGCGCCCTCGGAGGAGCCGGCGGCGAGGCGGAACAGGCCGAGGTCGACCGGATCTTCGGTGTCCTGGCGGCGGGCACCGTCGCCCCCGACCTGCCGAAGGGGCACTCCCCGACCACGGCCGAGCTGGTCCGGCAGGTCCTGCTCGCCGCCGGCGGCCCGCTCTCCGCGCAGGAGATCGCCGAGCGGGCCGGTGTGAGCCGCCAGACCGCCCAGCGCTACCTCAAGCTCCTCGAACGCACGGGCCGGGTGAGCCTCTCCCTCCGGTACGGCGAGACGGGCCGCCCCGAGCATCGCTACGCCTGGACGTCCTCACCGCCCGCCGCCTGAGCCCGGCTCCGCCCGCTCACGTGGCCCCGCCCGACGCAGCAGCCCTCCCTCTCACGCAGCCCCCGCCCCCGTCAGCGCCCGGACCTCCGTCTCGGCGTGCCGTGCCGCGTCGGGCGGCTCGGCCGAGGTGACCGCACCGATCCAGCCCGCGAGGAATCCGAGCGGGATGGAGATCACTCCGGGGTTCTGCAGCGGGAAGACATGGAAGTCGACACCGGGGAACAGCGACTCCGGGCTGCCCGAGACCACCGGCGACAGCAGGACGAGCAGGACAGCGGGGACGAGCCCGCCGTAGACCGACCAGACCGCGCCCCGGGTGGTGAACTTCCGCCAGAACAGCGAGTAGAGCAGGACGGGCAGGTTGGCGGAGGCGGCGACCGCGAAGGCGAGGCCGACGAGGAAGGCCACGTTGAGATCGCGGGCGAGCAGCCCGAGGCCGATGGCGGCGGCGCCGATCCCGGCGGCCGCGAGCCGCGCCACGGTCACCTCGCTGTACTGCCGCTTCGCGTGCCGGCGGCGCAGCGAGCTGTACAGGTCGTGGGCGACGGAGGCCGAGGAGGCGAGCGTGATCCCGGCGACGACGGCGAGGATGGTCGCGAACGCGACGGCGGCGACGACGGCGAAGAGCACCGTGCCGCCGGTGGAGCCCGCGCCGCCGCCGAGGTCCAGGGCGAGCAGCGGGATGGCCGTGTTCCCCGACGCGTTGGAGGCGCGGACCTCGGCCGGCCCGATCAGCGCGGCCGCGCCGAAGCCGAGCACGATGGTCATCAGGTAGAAGCTGCCGATGAGGCCGATCGACCAGACGACGGAGCGGCGGGCCGCCCTGGCGGTGGGCACGGTGTAGAAGCGCGACAGGATGTGCGGGAGTCCCGCGGTGCCCAGGACGAGGGCGATGCCGAGGCTGATGAAGTCGAGGCGTGAGGTCCAGTCGCCGCCGTAGCGCAGCCCGGGGGCGAGGAAGTCCCGTCCGTGACCGCTGCGGTCGGCCGCGGCGGAGAGCAGGCTGTTCACGTCGCCGTGGAAGCGGAGCAGGACGAGGACGGTGAGCGTGATCGTCCCCGCCATGAGCAGGACCGCCTTGACGATCTGGATCCAGGTGGTGGCCCGCATGCCGCCGAGCGACACGTAGATCACCATCAGCGCGCCCACACCGATCACGGTCCAGGAGCGGGCCGCCTCGCTCGTGCCGCCGAGGAGGAGCGCGACGAGGCTGCCGGCCCCGACCATCTGGGCGACGAGGTACAGCACGGAGACGGCCACGGAGGACGTTCCGGCGGCGATCCGCACCGGCCGTTCGGCCATCCGCGCGGCGACGACGTCCGCGAGCGTGAACCGCCCGCAGTTGCGGACCAGTTCCGCGACGAGCAGGAGGACGACCAGCCAGGCGACGAGGAAGCCGACGGAGTACAGCATGCCGTCGTAGCCGTAGAGCGCGATCAGCCCGGAGATGCCGAGGAAGGAGGCCGCGGACATGTAGTCGCCGGCGATGGCGAAACCGTTCTCCAGAGGAGAGAACAGCCTGCCTCCGGCGTAGAACTCCTCCGCCGACCCGTGCCGGTTGCGGCTCACCCAGGTGGTGATCCCCAGCGTGACGGCGATGAAGACGCTGAAGAGGACGAGCGCCAGGGTCTGGTGGTCTCCGGTCACCGCTGCGCCACCCCTCGGGTCATCTCCTGGGTGTCCCAGCGGAGTTCCAGGGCCGCCCGGTCCCGGCGCAGCCGCGCGTGGCGCGCGTAGGCCCAGGTCAGGAGGAAGGTGGTGAGGAACTGCCCGAGGCCCGCGACCATCGCCACGTTCACCGCGCCGGCGACGGGCCGCGCCATGAACCCGGGCGCCGCGGTCGCCGCGACGACGTAGGCGAGGTACCAGAGGAGGAACGCGAGGGCGGCCGGGAAGACGAACCGGCGGTAGCGGCGGCGTACTTCCTGGAAGGCGGGGCTCCGCTGAACCTCCAGGTAGATCTCCGCGGCGCCGGGTTCGCGCTGCCGCGGCACTGCCGTGTCGTGCCAGGGGTCCTCGATCGGCACTGCCGAGACGTCGGACCCCTCCTGCTTGTCCACCTGCTCCACCGGCCAACTCTCCTTGTCAGCGAACCGTTTCGGCCGCGTGCCCAAGGATGGACAGAGCGGGAAGATCCCGGACTCTTCTCCTCCCCCTCTTCACCCCATCAGGTGACAGTTCTCGTGGTTGGCCTGACCGGACCGTGCTGATATGCGTACCGCACGGCCCGGCCGTTTTCGGTCACCGGGCATTCGTCTGCGCCGGGCCCGATCCCGCGAGGCCCGCCCGCGTCAGGCGTCGATGCGCGAGCGGTCGAGGGTCGCCGCCGAGCTCGTGATGAACTCCTTGCGGGGCGCCACGTCGTTGCCCATGAGGAGGTCGAAGACCTGCTCCGCCGAGTCCAGGTCGCCGATGTTGATCCGGCGCAGGGTGCGGTGGCGCGGGTCCATCGTGGTCTCCGCGAGCTGGTCGGCGTCCATCTCGCCCAGACCCTTGTAGCGCTGGATGGAGTCCTTGTAGCGGACCCCCTTGCGCTGGAACTCCAGGATGGTCTGGCGCAGCTCGTTGTCCGAGTACGTGTAGACGTACTTGTCCTGGCCCTTCTTGGGCTGGACGAGCTCGATCCGGTGCAGCGGGGGCACGGCCGCGAAGACGCGTCCGGCCTCGACCATGGGCCGCATGTAGCGCTGGAAGAGCGTCAGCAGCAGGCAGCGGATGTGGGCGCCGTCGACGTCGGCGTCGACCAGCAGGACGATCTTTCCGTAGCGGGCGGCGTCGATGTCGAAGGTGCGGCCCGAGCCCGCTCCTATGACCTGGATGATCGCGCCGCACTCGGCGTTCTTGAGCATGTCCGAGACCGAGGACTTCTGGACGTTGAGGATCTTGCCCCGGATCGGCAGCAGCGCCTGGAACTCGCTGTTGCGCGCGAGCTTGGCGGTGCCGAGGGCGGAGTCCCCCTCGACGATGAAGAGCTCGCTGCGCTCGACGTCGTCGCTGCGGCAGTCGGCGAGCTTGGCCGGCAGCGAGGAGGACTCCAGCGCGGTCTTCCTGCGCTGCGCCTCCTTGTGCTGGCGGGCCGCGATCCGGGTCCTGGCGGCGGCGACGGCCTTGTCCAGGACGGCGCGGGCCTGCGCCTTGGCGTCCCGCTTGGTGGAGGTCAGGAAGGCCTTGAGCTCCTTGGCGACGACGGCGGCCACGATCCGGCGGGCGGCGGAGGTGCCCAGGACCTCCTTCGTCTGCCCCTCGAACTGCGGCTCGGCGAGGCGGACCGTCACGACGGCCGTGAGGCCCTCCAGGGCGTCGTCCTTGACGATGTCGTCCTCGGCGACGCGCAGCATCTTGGCCGAGCGGAGGACCTCGTTCACCGTCTTGGTGATGGCCTGCTCGAAGCCGGAGACGTGGGTGCCGCCCTTGGGGGTGGCGATGATGTTGACGAAGGACTTGACCGTGGTGTCGTAGCCGGTGCCCCAGCGGAGCGCGACGTCGACGGCGAGCTCACGGGTGACCTCGGTCGGGGTCATGTGCCCGCGCTCGTCGAGGACCGGGACGGTCTCCTTGAAGGTGCCCTGGCCGGTGAGGCGCTGGATGTCGCAGACGGCCTTGTCCTGCGCGAGGTACTCGCAGAACTCGCTGATGCCTCCGTCGAAGCGGAAGGTCTCCTCGCTCTTGCCGATCCCGGCCAGGTCCCGCTCGTCGCGGACGACGATCGTGAGGCCGGGCACGAGGAAGGCGGTCTGCCGGGCGCGCTGGTGGAGCGTCTCCAGCGAGAGCTTGGCGTCCTTGAGGAAGATCTGCCGGTCCGCCCAGTAGCGGACGCGCGTGCCCGTACGCGTCTTGGGGACGCGCTTGCCCTTCCGCAGGCCGTTGCCCGGGTCGAAGGGGCTGTCGGGGCCCTGCTCCGTGAAGATGCCGGGCACGCCGCGGCGGAAGCTGATGGAGTGCGTGGAGCTGTTCCGGTCGACCTCGACGTCGAGACGGGCCGACAGGGCGTTGACCACGGACGCGCCGACGCCGTGCAGACCACCGGAGGCCGCGTAGGAGCCGCCGCCGAACTTGCCGCCGGCGTGCAGCTTGGTCATGACGACCTCGACGCCGGAGAGCCCGGTCTTCGGCTCGACGTCGACCGGGATGCCCCGGCCGTTGTCCCGGACCTCGACGGAGCCGTCGTCGTGGAGGATGACCTCGATGTGGTCGCAGTAGCCGCCGAGGGCCTCGTCGACCGAGTTGTCGATGATCTCCCAGATGCAGTGCATCAGGCCGCGGCTGTCGGTGGACCCGATGTACATACCGGGGCGCTTGCGGACCGCTTCGAGCCCTTCGAGTACGAGCAGGTGCCGCGCGGTGTAGTTGGAAGCGTCACGGTCTGCGGTCAGCAGCGCACTGGACGGCACGGACGTTTCGGCGGTCACGCGGTTCGCTCCTCGCTGAATTTGAAAACTGGCCCGGTGGGGTAAGGCCCGGCGTCGTTCACCGGTCAGAGGGTACCGATGCCTGGTAGAGCCGTTGTCACGCCACCCTCCCCGTTTCCTCATGCTAGTCCAGAGTCGTATGGATGTTCGATCCCTCGAAGGGGTGACGCGAACATCACGTTCCCTTCCAGGCATGAACCATTTAGGCTCCGGGCACGTCCTCATCAACAACCGGCAACCACGCCGGGAGGACGCACCGACACAAGCAACGCGAAATCCGTAGAGCAACGCAATACGGCTCATTCGCCGCCAACCGGCAGCAGACAGCCACCTTGGGAAAAAGTTTCGAGGAAAAGCCACGAGCGGGAACGTTTCCGGCCTGGTTGGATGTTGACCCTGGTACGACAGCTCGTCGAGCTAGAGAAGAGGCGACGTGACTACTGTTCTGACCCCCGCGAGCCCCCTGACGGCCGCTGACCGCTGCGACCGCTGCGGCGCCCAGGCATACCTGCGTGTCGTCCTGACCAGCGGAGGTGACTTGCTCTTCTGCGCCCACCACGGCCGCAAGTTCGAGCCGGAACTCAAGAAGATCGCCGCTGAGATACAGGATGAGACGGACCGGCTCACCGACGTGCCGGCCCGCACGATGGGTGAAGACCACGCCTGACACCCTGCACGACGAGCCCAGTGCCGGTCGCTGACCGGACGGCGGGCGGCCACCCCCGCAAGCAAGGGGGGTGGCCGCCCGTTCTCGTGACCCCGAGCGCGGGTGTTCGTCAGATCCGCTCCGGCAGCACCGCCGAGACCCTCGTGTAGACACCCGGGTTCTCCGCCTGCCCGCAGCCGCTCCCCCACGACACCAGGCCGACGAGAAGCCCGTTGGCCACCAGCGGTCCGCCGCTGTCCCCCTGGCACGCGTCCCTGCCGCCTTGCGGGTCGCCCGCGCACAGCATCGTGTCGCTGCGGTACCGGACGCCGAAACCGCCCGGGTACGCCCGCTCGCACGCCGTGTCCGGCAGCACCTGGATCCGGGCCGTCCGCAGCGTGGAGGCGTAGGTCCCGTTGCCGGTCGTGTCACCCCAGCCGTAGACGTCCGCCTCCGTACCGGGCGTGTGCGCCGGGTCCCCCGCGGGGGCGACACCGATCACGTACGACTGCGGCAGCGCGCTCGCGAGCGTCAGCACCGCGAGATCGCCCGAGTTCGACGTCGGGTCGTAGTCGGGATCGACCCAGGTGTCCGAGATCCCGACCTCCTGCCCGCCCTGCCCGCGCAGCGCGGCACGGCCCGCGATGACCACGAAGTCGCGCACTTCCCACGGCTCTCCGCCGAGGACCTCTCGGCCCAGGCAGTGGGCCGCCGTGAGCACCTTGGTCGGCGCGACGACCACGCCGCCGCAGAACTGGCCCGCCCGCGTACCCCCGAACCGGTCACGGCTGGACAGCGCCACGACCCACGGCGCGTCCGTGATCAGTGCCTGCCGGCCGCCCACGACGACGCTGTCGGCGGCTGCGGGGGCGGCGGTGGCGAGCTGCCCCGCCGCAGCCGTGATCAGGCCCAGGGCACCCGTCAAGGCGCGGGTGAAGGGACCACGCATGGAGCCTCCTGACTCTCCGGTGATGTCGGTTCACCCAGCGTCCTGCACGCACCCGCCCCGCGCATACGCGCACACGCGAAAGACCCGGTTCCTCCCTCTCGGGGAACCGGGTCTTTCGCGTACCGCTCTACACCTCGGAAGGATCAGTCGAGGTAGTCGCGCAGGACCTGCGAACGCGACGGGTGGCGCAGCTTCGACATCGTCTTCGACTCGATCTGGCGGATCCGCTCTCGCGTCACGCCGTAGACCTTGCCGATCTCGTCCAGCGTCTTCGGCTGGCCGTCGGTGAGGCCGAAGCGCATCGAGACGACACCCGCCTCACGCTCGGAGAGGGTGTCGAGCACGGAGTGCAGCTGCTCCTGGAGGAGCGTGAAGCTCACCGCGTCGGCGGGCACGACCGCCTCGGAGTCCTCGATGAGGTCGCCGAACTCGCTGTCTCCGTCCTCACCCAGCGGGGTGTGGAGGGAGATCGGCTCACGGCCGTACTTCTGGACCTCGATGACCTTCTCAGGGGTCATGTCGAGCTCCTTGGCCAGCTCCTCCGGGGTGGGCTCACGGCCCAGGTCCTGGAGCATCTGACGCTGCACACGCGCGAGCTTGTTGATGACCTCGACCATGTGCACCGGGATACGGATGGTGCGGGCCTGGTCGGCCATGGCGCGGGTGATCGCCTGACGGATCCACCAGGTGGCGTACGTGGAGAACTTGTAGCCCTTGGTGTAGTCGAACTTCTCGACCGCGCGGATGAGACCCAGGTTGCCTTCCTGGATCAGGTCCAGGAAGAGCATGCCGCGGCCGGTGTAGCGCTTGGCCAGGGAGACCACCAGACGGAGGTTGGCCTCCAGGAGGTGGTTCTTGGCCCGGCGGCCGTCCTCGGCGATGATCTCCAGCTCGCGCTTGAGCTTCGGAGCGAGCTTGTCCGAGTTCGCCAGCTTGTCCTCGGCGAACAGGCCGGCCTCGATGCGCTTGGCGAGCTCGACCTCCTGCTCGGCGTTGAGCAGCGGGACCTTGCCGATCTGCTTGAGGTAGTCCTTGACCGGGTCGGCGGTGGCACCGGCGACGGCGACCTGCTGCGCCGGAGCGTCGTCCTCGTCCTCGTCGGACAGGACGAAGCCCTTGCTCTCGCCTTCGGTCTCTTCCTCTTCGCCCTTGCCGGGCGCGACGTCCTCGAGGAGCTCCTCGCCCTCGGCGAGCTCGTCTGCGTCCTTCTTGGACGTGGTCTTCTTGGCCGCCGTCTTCTTGGCGACGGTCTTCTTGGCCACCGTCTTCTTGGCGACGGTCTTCTTCGCGGCCGCCTTCTTGGCAGGCGATCCGGCCTCGTCGGCCAGGTCGTCGCCGTCCGTCGCGGCAGCCGTCGCGGCCGTGACGGTGGTCTTCGTCACGGTCGTCCTGGCAGTGACGGTCTTGGTGGCGGTGCGCTTGGCCGGGCTCTTCGCAGCGACGCTCTTGCGGGCGCGCTTCGGCGACTCCGCTGCACTGACCATCAGCGTCACACCCTCTTCCTCGAGGATCTGATTGAGGCTGCGCAGAACATTCTTCCACTGGGTTGGCGGAATCTGGTCGGCTTCGAAGGCCCGACGCACGTCATCGCCGGCGATCTGCCCATCAGCCTTTCCCCGCTCGATGAGCGCCATCACAGACTCGGACTCGGCGATCTCCGGCGGGAGCGTACGGGATGTGCTGGCCGACACGAACAACCTCTCGGAACGATGGAAACGGCTTCCGGCCCCGCCCTGGATAGGGACTGGGCCGACGACCGTCGGCGGGAAGTGTGCCGACGGCGCGGGTTGGGCCGGGGAACTGCACAGCGCCTCGAGCGGCTGCTGTATTCCTTCCTCGGCTGTCACCTCTTAGGTCATCGCACGGCTCGGAGGAGTGTTACGCCCAATCTTCGTGGCCCGAGTCACACCTCATTCGCGGCGAAACGGCCGAAGCGGTAGATCATGGCACATTCGCGCCGCCGGAACCCTGGCGCCATCCGGGGAGACCCGACCGGGCTCCCCGGACCGCGCTCGGACCCGGCGGCACGCGATGTGTGCGCCTCCGCGCTCCCGGCCACGGCCCGCGGTCAGTGTTCGCGGGGGGCGGGGACGACGCGCTCCACCTCGGGGTGGACCGTCAGCAGCTGGCGCATGGCGGCTTCGGCGCCCTGCGCGTCCCCCGCCGCCAGCGCGTCGACGATCCGGGCGTGGTGGCCGAGGCACGCCTCGCTCGGGCGGTCACAGCCCGTGACGGGACCGCCGGAGACCTGGAGCGCGGCGCCGACGATGCCGGAGAGGTGCTCCAGCATGCGGTTCCCGGCGAGCTGGATGAGCAGGGAGTGGAACTCGGTGTCCGCGCGGGAGAAGGTGATCGCGTCACCCTGGGCGTACGCGTGCCCCATGATCTCGACCATGTCGGCGAGGCGCTGCTGGACGTCCTCGCGGCCGTGCCCGGCGGCGAGGCGGGCGGCCAGGGGCTCGATGGTCCAGCGCAGCTCGTTCAGCTCGCGGCGCTGGTCGTCGCGCTGCGGGCCGAAGGCGCGCCACTCGATGATGTCGGGGTCGAGGAGGTTCCAGTCGCTGACGGGCCGCACGCGGGTGCCGACGTTGGGGCGGGCGCTGACGAGGCCCTTGGCCTCCAGCACGCGCAGCGACTCGCGCACGACGGTGCGTGAGACCTCGAAGCGCTGGCCGATCTCCTCGGGGACGAGGGGGCGGTCGGCGCCGAGGTCGCCGGAGACGATCATCTGACCGAGCTGCTGGACGAGCTGGCCGTGGAGCCCGCGGCCCCGGCTGCCGGCGCTGCGGCGGCCGACGCGGCCCAGGTCGGTGTCCACACCCTCCCAGGAGGGCGGGCCCACGCGACCGGCGCCGGGCGCCTCCGCGTAGGGGTAGCGGTCGAGATCGCCCGGGGCGCCGAGGCCGGACTCGACGGGACGGGCGGCGGTCATCATGGTGTGCGCAAGGGTACTCACGCATCCTTTGTCGGCGTTGCTTCCGTGACCCTTGAGGTCTTTGGTGAAAAGCACACGAAAGGGTGATCGGCACCCCCTACACAATTGACGATTATTCGGACATAGGGGGCAATTTTTAAGGGAGTTGCCCGAAGACCGGAATCTTTCGGTCCGAAAGTGATCACCAACGGGCCCTCCGGCGAAGCCCCGTGAACACATAGGCACAGAGCAGGCCCGTCAACACCAGCGAGAGCGCCACTCCCGCGGGCTGACCGACCACTCGCAGCGCACCCGCCAACCACCGGTCGGCCCCCGGGGACCACTGCGGACCGGCGATCTCGCGCAACCGCGCCGGCAGCCCGGCGACCGAGCGCACCGACGGACCGGTGAGCACCTGCTGCAGGAGCGGAACGAAGGCGACGGGTACGGCGAGGACCGCTGCCACACCGGCGGCGGCCGCCCGGAACACCCCGGCGCCCAGTACCCCCGCCCAGGCACACCCCACGAGCAGTCCCAGCCAACTCGCACAGAGCGATGGCCAGTTGGACGGTACGGGAATCAACTCGGCACCGTAGACGAGCCTGAGGGCCCCCAGGTCCGCCGCCGCGACGAGCACCCCTAGACCGAGGGCGACGGCCGCCGCCACGACGAGCTTGGCGAACAGCAGGCCGAGCCGTCGGGGCACGGCGCCGCGGCCGACGGTGAGCGCGGGGTAGCGGTACTCCTCGCCGAAGGAGAAGGCGCCGATCAGCCCCGCCCCGAGGGCGGCGGGCGGCAGCGGGGAGATCGCCGGCCATCCGGCGAGGACGACGGGCAGGGCGGCCGATCCCCCGCGCGCGAGGAGCAGGGCGAGGGTCGCGGAGACGAGCAGGACCATCGCCACGACGAGCGGGGTGCTCGGCACGCCGACGAGCCGGTGGAGCTCGTACCGCAGGGGGCGCGAGGGCGAGCGCGCCGGTTTCCGTGCGCGAGGCCTCTCCTCGGCCGAGTCGCCGGTCGCGGTGGCGCCGGACGCCTGCCCTGCGTCCCGGGAGGGCGGGACCGGTCGCTGGGGGGCCTCTTGCCCGGAGGTGTCACGCGCGGACGCGCCGTCCTCCTGCGATCGGGGCGCGGGGGCCGTGTCGCCGATCTCGTCGGCGAGCCGGTGGACCACGACGCCGTGCCGGAACGCGGTGTCGCCGACGGCGGCGCAGTCGCTGCCGTAGACCGACAGCAGGTTGCCGTTCTCCGCCACCACCTCGACCGGTCGGCGGGCGGCCCTGGCCTCCTGGGTCACGGCGGCGGCCAGGCGCGCGACGTGGGGGGTGCGGACGGCGACGCGGGGTCGCAGCCGGGTGCGCGCGAACTCGGTCGCATCCTGGTCTCCGACGATCCGGCCGCGGTCGAGGGTCACGACCCGGTCGGCGTTGCGCGCCGCGTCCTTGGGGTCCTGTGTCGTGTAGAGCACTGTTCCCCCGCCGGCCGCGTGTGCGCGCAGGAGTTCGTACAGCCATGCGCTGTCGGCGAGGGAGAGTCCGGCGCCCGGCTCGTCGAGCAGCAGGGCATGCGGGGTGCCCAACAGCGCGCACGCCAGGCCGAGTCGACGCTCCGCCGCGAGCGGAAGGGTGCCGATCCGTCGCCCTTCGAGACCCGCGAGCCCGACGGCCCGCAGCACTTCACCGGCCCGCGCGCGGGGAGTTCCGGACGCTGCGCCGAGCATGCGCAGCTGCCCGCGGAGCGTGCGGGAGG
The DNA here is from genome assembly GCF_008642375.1 of Streptomyces venezuelae. Lineage (NCBI taxonomy): Bacteria > Bacillati > Actinomycetota > Actinomycetes > Kitasatosporales > Streptomycetaceae > Streptomyces > Streptomyces venezuelae. The sequence goes on from NZ_CP029194.1 coordinate 2,283,027, forward strand.
GGTGCCCGGGGACGTCGCCGAGGAACACACCGACCTCGCGCGACGGATGGGCCACGCCGTGCAGCGGCCGGCCCCGGAAGTGCGTGATCCCCCGGCCCGGATCGAGGTCGAGCATGAGCCGCAGCGTGGTGGTCTTGCCGGAGCCCGGGGGGCCGAGGAGCGCGGTCACGGCCCCCGGCCGCGCCTCGAAGGTCAGATCGTCCACGGCGGGCGGGCGATCGCGGCGGGGCGTACTGGTCAGTCCGATTGCCTGGAGCATCGCTTCTCTCGCGGTAGGTGACACCGCTCCGCGGCAGGGCGGCGCTATCGCAGCAAGATAACGCTACATTTCGGACTTTCGGTGCAGGGTTGGCGTCCTGGGCACCGGGCGGCCGGGTCGGTCAGACCTCGGGGCGCAGCATCGGCGGGTTGAGAAGGGTGGCTCCACCTGCTCTGAAGAGCTGGGCGGGACGGCCTCCCTGACGGGTCGTGGTGCCGCCGGCCGGGACCAGGAAGCCGGGCGTGCCGGTCACCTTGCGGTGGAAGTTGCGCGGATCGAGGGCGACACCCCAGACGGCCTCGTAGACGCGCCGCAGCTCTCCGACGGTGAACTCCGGCGGACAGAAAGCTGTGGCCAGGGAGGAGTACTCGATCTTGGAACGGGCCCGTTCCACTCCGTCGGCGAGGATCTGGGCGTGGTCGAAGGCGAGCGGCTCGGCTCCCCCGCCCGCGGCCCCCTCGTCACCGACCGGCCCGTCCTCACCGAGCAGCTCCCCGACCGTGGCCCAGCGGGCGCTGTTCGCGTCTCCGCCCGCCCGCGGCGCGGGAAGGTCCGGGGCCAGCGCCAGGTGCGCGACGCTGACCACCCGCATGCGCGGGTCGCGGTCGGGAGCCCCGTAGGTGGCCAGCTGCTCCAGGTGTGCGCCGTTGCCCGGTACGGGCGGCGGGTCGCCCGGATCGTGGGCGCGCAGGCCGGTCTCCTCGACCAGCTCGCGGGCGGCCGCGGCGCCGAGGTCCTCGCCCTCGCGGACGAAGCCGCCGGGGAGTGCCCACCGTCCCTGGAACGGCGGTTCCCCTCTCTTCACGATCAAGGTGCACAGCGCATGGCGCCGCACGGTGAGCACGACCAGATCGACGGTGACAGCGAAAGGCGGGTAGGCCGACGGGTCGTAGGGAGGCATGCCGCGATCATAGTCGTCTCCCTGACGATAAACACGCCTCGCGGAAGGATCTGCGACGACTTCTTCGCCGCGCCGTGAAGCTTCCGTCGTGTCTGCGCCCGGCATCCCGTCACACCCCCAGTTGAAGGCCCTCTGCGGCCTCCTCGACCATACCGAGACCGAGCCTGCCGACCCGCACGGCGAAGGGCTCTCCCGCCACCACGAGTCCCGACAGCCGGATCGCTCCGAGCGGGGCCGAGGGCATGGGATGCACCGAGACGGAGCGCCCCGGCACGTCGGGGCGGATCCCGGCGAGGGCGACGAGAGCCTGGACCGCTCCGGCCGCCGCGACGGCCGCCGGTCTGCAGGCGGCCGGGTGCGGCACCGGACGCCCTCCCGCCGTCCGCTGCTCTCCCGCGTACATCTCGGGAAGCCGGTACGCGAAGGCAGCCGAGGCGTCGAGCAGCCCGCGCAGCAGGGAGGCGGCCTCCTTCTCGTGGCCGGCGGCGGCGAGACCGGCCACGGCAACCGCCGTCTCGTGCACCCGGACCGCGCCGGCCCGGTGCCCGAAGGGGTTGTGGCCGGGCTCCTTGGTCCCCAGTCCGCGCAGTCCCCAGCCGGAGTCGAGGGCCGGGGTGGCGAGCAGTCTGGCCAGCTGCTCTGCCTCTGCCCTGTCCAGCAGGCCCTGGGCGTACCTGCCGCCGCCCAGCAGGCCGGTGTCGAGCAGGTGCGCCGCCCAGCCGCCCAGCTGGGACCAGGCCCGGCCGTCCGGCGCGCGGGCGACGGCGGGCCGGCCCCCCGCCCGGTCGTCGAGCCAGAACTCGCGCCGGAACCGCTCCCGCAGTGTTCGCGCGCCGTCGCGCAGGGCGTCTCCCCCAGGCCGCCCGCAGGCATAGAGCAGGTCTGCGCCGAGCAGGGCCGCACGGTGCGCGTGGGCCTGGGTCTCGGCCCGCCAGGGCCCGGCGGGCCCCGGGTCGGGCACGAGGCCGCTGGTGCCTGCTGCCGTGCGGCGCAGCCAGCCGAGGCATCGCTCGGCCACGGGAAGCAGCTCCTCCAGGTCGGCGGCGGGCAGCCCCCAGCGGCGGGCCTCCGCGAGCACGACGGGAAAGGCGAGCGTGGCCTCGACGCCCGTGCAGCGGGGCGGGAGATGCGGGCCTGCGTCCCGGAGGGGGCCGGGGAGGCGTCCGGACTCGGGTCCGGTGCCCTGAAGCTGGGTGCGGCCCAGTGCGCGGAGCGTGGTCGCGGCCAGCCGGGTCCCGAGGGGGAGGACCATGCGGGCCGCCCAGAGGGCCTCGGCGGTGACCGGTCCGCAGCGCCAGGGGACGCCGGCCGCGAGATGGACGTCGGCGGGGTGGGCGGGGTCGCGCTGGAGGAGCGCCCGCAGGTCCTCGACGGAGGCTCTGAGCAGCTCCCCCGGGCGCGGATCGTCGCCCTCTGCCCGTGCCTCGGCGACGAGATGGCCGCCGGGTCGCCCTGCGCCGGCTCCCGAGGCGGCGGCGGAGCCGGCCGCCCGGTCGCCGCGCACCTGCAGCCGGATCGTGAAGGGCGCGCCGGGCGCCAGCTCGGCCTCCCACCGGAGAACACCGGCCGCTGCCAGGGAGTCCATGGGCGGCGGGTCCGCGGTGACGGCGACGGATCGGCCGTCTCCCGCGGTCCAGCGCAGTCCGGTGCCGTGGACGCTCGGGGTGAGGTCGGGTCCTGTCCGCCCGGACGCCACCGCGCCCAGGTCCGCGAGATCCGTGCCCAGAGCGATCTCCACGGGGAGCCGGAGGATGCGGCCTGTCGCGTTGCGCAGGGTGATGCGCTCGCTTCCGTCGGCGCCGCGCGAGCGCTCGACGGCGAGCCCGGGATCGGGTCCCGCGTCCCCGGGGACGCGCAGGACCCCGAGGAAGACCGCCCGGTCGGCGCCCGCCATCCGGCCCTGGAGCGCGAGGGGTTCGCGCCCCGCCACCCGCAGGACGCAGCGGGAGAGGAGCCGTCGTCCCGCCGCGTACACGCCCTCGGGTCCGTCTCCCGTGAGCTGGCCATGTTCGGCGCAGACGGCGAGGGCCGGCAGGGCCACACAGAGGAGTGCGCCGTGCACCGAAGGCAGTTCGCCAGGCCGCACCGCCCGTGGGGGCGTGGCGCCCACGCCGGACGGGTGTCCGTGCGGGGACGCCATCGGGTGTCCTGCGGGGCGCCCGGGGGCCGGGACGGGGCTGAGGGCCATGGCGGGTGTGGGGTGCTCTCTGTGCGGTCCGGGCGGCCGGCGCGGTGTCGGCGGGACGGTGCGTCCGACTCCGCCAGAGAGGTGAACGCGCGCGCGGGCGGCCGGGTCACGGTCGTCATCGGCCGCTCCTGCTGCCGCGCTGCCCGCCGGGGCGCGGGGCCGCGCTCCTCGGCCTGCCGGTGGCCGGGCCGCTCGGCCGGGCACCGGCCGGTGCCCGGCGCTCCCCGCCGGTCTGGCGTCCGGGCTTCCTGAGGCTGTGCCGGGGGGGCCGGGGGCTGGCGGCGGCCCGGGGCGCGATCCGTCGGCCGGACGCGGGAGCGGCCTGACCCGCCGCGGCGCGGGAGTCCCGCTCGCTCCTCAGGCAGGAGCGCAGCGACTCCGGGTCGAGTCCTTCGTTGCAGGCCTGGTGCAGCAGTCGGGCGAAGACGTACTCGGGGTCGGCGTCGAGGGCGAGTCCCAGGGCGACCCGGGCGGTCGGCTCGTCGCCCGTGGACCAGGCCGTCCAGCCCGCGAGGGTGAGCGGCGCGGCGGCGTGCTCCTGGTACGGGGTGACGCAACGGCGGGCCAGGACCCGCCAGAGCCGCAGGGCGGCGGTGCCCTCCCAGCCCTCCATCCATTCGGCGGCGCGGTCCCGGGTGGCCCGGTCCTGAAGTCCGAGGATGAGCGCGGCGGCCTCCTCCGTACCGATCAGGGCGTCGTCGGCCGCGTCGGCCGCCGCCACCCCGCCGGGAGGCTGTGTGCGGGCGTCCGGGCCGGCGAACCGGCGGAGGATCTCACGGGCGGTGCGCAGCGTCGTCTCGCGCACCTCTTCCCGTCCCCGGCCGGGCGGGCCTTCGAGGATCCGGGGCACGATCGAGGCGGCGGCCGCGTCGAGTGCGGCGCGCTGCGGCTCGTCCACGGGCGCGCCCTGGGGCTTGAGCCGGGCCTCCATGTCACGCAGCGAGCCCCGTACCTGAATTCCGGCGTACGCGGCGGTCGCCGCTGCCACCGAGGTGCCGACGAGCCCCATGGGCGTCCCGCCCGGCGGGCAGCACCGGTCGTCGGGGCAGCAGTAGGAGAAGTACAACCCGTCGGAGATGCAGAGGGCTTCGTAGACAGGGATGTCGAGGGCTCCGCAGGCGGTCCGCAGCCGCTGCGCGAAGGGGCGCAGCCGCTCCATGACCCTGCTGCCGGTCTCACCGGGCTCCGGGTCCTGGCACAGGAAGACGACGATCCCGTCCGGCCGGTCGCCGTTCCGCTCGCCGCTCTCGACGAGGCACTCGGCGAGGTGGTCCGCCGTGGACGCCCATTCGCGGGGTGAGCGCGGAATGCCGAGCCTGACCCGGCCGCCGAAGCGGCCGCGCTCGCCATGGAGGCCGACCAGGACGACGGAGTCGGTGGGGTGGAAGCCCAGCATGTAGGGCAAGGCGTCGGCCAGTTCCGCCGGGCTGCGCAGGGTGACCCGCTGGCCGTGGGAGGGTCCGCTGGTTTCGTGGTGATTCGCGTTCATGGTCACGACGGTCTCGTGATCTCCCGAATCGCGAAACCCCTGTGGATAACTCCCGGAACGCGACACCGCCTGCCCTGTGGAGTTGTCCACAGGGCCGACGGCTTGGCGGCTTCGAAACCCCTATGCTCGTGAGGGTTTGACGGTGCGTGAGGTGGCGGGATCGGAGGCTCAGCCCGCGGCGGCGAGGACCAGCGGCAGGACCTGTTCGGCACCGGCCTGGCGGAGCAGGCGGGCGGCGACGGCGAGGGTCCAGCCGGAGTCGGTGCAGTCGTCCACGAGCAGGACGGGCCCGGGGGTTCCGGCCAGCGCGCCCGCCAGGTCCTCGGGGACGGTCAAGGCGCCGGAGAGTGCCCTGAGGCGCTGGGCGGAGTTGCTGCGGCGTGCCGCGTGGGCACCGTCCGGCCCCGTGTAGCCCAGGGTGCCCAGGAAGGGGAGGCGTCCGACGGTGGCGATTCCCTGGGCGAGGGAGCCGACCAGCTGCGGGCGTGTCCGGGACGGCAGGGCGACGACTCCCACCGGCCGGGCGGACGCGTCCGGGACGTTCGGCGCCCAGCCGCCCGGGGAGCGCGCCCAGTCGGCGAGGACGGCGATCGCGGCCTTCAGGACGTCGTCGGGGACCGGGCCGTCGGGAGCGCTGTCGGCGAGCAGCGGGCGCAGTCGGTTGCCCCAGCCGATGTCCGAGAGCCGCCCCAGGGCGCGGCCGGTGGAGCACTGCTCTCCGGCGGGGATGCGTCCCTTGAGGTTGACGCCCAGTGCGGGCATCCCCGTCGGCCACATCCGGCGCGGCTCGACCTCCACGCCCGGACGGTCCAGTTCCTTCGTGGCTCCGGTCAGCGTCTCCGAGGAGACGGAGGAATCCGCCCAGGGCCCCGCGCAGTTGTCGCAGCGGCCGCACGGCACGGCCCCTTCGTCGTCCAGCTGCCGGCGCAGGAACTCCATTCGGCACCCGGAGGTGCTCACGTAGTCGCGCATGGCCTGCTGTTCGGCGGCCCGCTGCCGCGCCACCCACGCGTACCGCTCGGCGTCGTAGGTCCATTGCTGTCCGGTGGAGGTCCAGCCACCCTTCACCCGCTTGACGGCCCCGTCCACGTCGAGGACCTTCAGCATGGTCTCCAGCCGGGTGCGGCGAAGATCCACCGCCGCCTCCAGAGCCGGTACGGACAGCGGCCGTCCCGCGTCGGCGAGGGCCGAGAGGGTCTGCCGGACCAGGGCCTCGGGCGGGAAGGCGGTATCGGCGAAGTAGCGCCAGATGGCCTCGTCCTCCTTGCCCGGCAGCAGGAGGACGTCGGCGTGCTCGACGCCACGTCCCGCACGGCCGACCTGCTGGTAGTAGGCGATGGGGGACGACGGCGACCCCAGGTGCACCACGAAGCCGAGGTCGGGCTTGTCGAAGCCCATGCCCAGCGCCGAGGTCGCGACCAGGGCCTTGACCCGGTTCTCCTGCAGGTCGACCTCGGCCTGCAGCCGGTCGGCGTTCTCCGTCCGCCCCGTGTAGGAGGCCACGGTGAAGCCGCGCTGCCGCAGGAAGGCGGTCGCCTCCTCGGCGGCGGCCACGGTGAGGGCGTAGATGATCCCCGACCCCTGCAGCTCGTCCAGGTGCTCGGCGAGCCAGGCCAGTCGGTGCGCGGCGTCCGGAAGGCGGACCACGCCCAGGCGCAGGCTCTCCCGCTCCAGCGGGCCGCGCAGGACGAGGGCCTCGCCGGCTCCGGTGCCCAGCTGCTCGGCCACGTCAGCGGTCACGCGCGCGTTGGCCGTCGCGGTGGTGGCCAGTACCGGCACTCCGGGGGCGAGCTCGGCGAGCATCGCCCGCAGCCGGCGGTAGTCGGGCCGGAAGTCGTGGCCCCAGTCCGAGATGCAATGCGCCTCGTCGACCACGAGGAGACCGGTCGTGGCCGCGAGCTTGGGCAGCACCTGCTCCCTGAAGTCAACGGAGTTGAGACGCTCCGGGCTGACGAGGAGGACGTCGGTCTCGCCGCGCTCGACCTCGTCGTAGATGGTGTCCCACTCCTCCGGGTTGGCCGAGTTGATCGTGCGCGCCTGAATGCCCGCGCGCGCGGCCGACTCGACCTGGTTGCGCATCAGGGCGAGCAGCGGCGAGATGATCACCGTGGGGCCGGAGCCGCGCCGCCGCAGGAGCGCGGTGGCGACGAAGTACACGGCCGACTTGCCCCAGCCGGTCCGCTGCACCACCAGGGCCCGGCGCCGCTCCTCCACCAGGGCTGCCACCGCCTGCCACTGGTCTTCCCGCAGCCGCGCCGAACCTCCCGGCGCACCGACGAGCTCAGCGAGGATGGCATCGGCTTCGGCACGGAGCTCCTGGTTGTCCATGCCTCCATGCAACCCGATGGCACGGACAATCGCCCAACTCACTCAGTGTGACCCTCTGCTCGCACGCCGCTCGACCGCCGCGCGAGCGGTCGGGGACAGCCTGAGGGCGGAACGAATGTTTCCGCTGCGGCTCGCGCCCTCGGGGTGAAACAGGAGGGGAAACGGGGAGTGAACAATGGGCAACTGGGCAGGGATATGAAAGGCATACCGCCGCAATCCCGTCAGTGACCTCAATTGCTCATTGCCGCTCGCGCACGGGCCACGCCAGAATTGGGAAACCGCCCCGCACGGCCCGTCAGCGGCCTTGAAGGACCGTGCCGTGGTGCGCCCTCACCCGACTTTGCCCGCCGCGCGGGCGCGTATCCGAAGGGAGGACCGTGACCCTCGGATTCGCTCCGCCCACAGCCACCTCGACCACCTCGTCGCCAGGGTCCGCCAGCCGCCTCTCACGGACGCTCGAACCGGCCGAGTGGGCCGCGGCGGGAATCCCCCTGCTCGGCAATCCGCGTGAGGTCGTCAGCGGCCTGCACTCGCGCCACACCCCCACGCCCTCGACGGCGATCGTGGCGGTCCTGGACCACGAGGAGCGGCTCACCGCCAGCGCCTCGTTCGTCCGGCGCGCCATGCCCGCGGACGGCTGGGAGTTCCGCAACGCGCTCCTCGCGGCCCTGCGCCGCGTCATTCCGCACGACCTCCGGCGCCGCACCCCGGTGCGGACCGCGGTCCTGCTGTACTGCCGCGAGGGCGACGAGCGCTGGACGGAGGAGGACGGAGCCTGGATGTGGGGGCTCCGGGACGCCTGCACACTGCACGGACTCCGCTGCGGCGCGTACATCACGCTGACGCACGGGGGCTGGCAGGTGCTCGGCGAGGGCCGGGGAGGCCGTCGGCCGAGCTCCGACTCGCGCCCGGTCCCGCTCGGGAGCGAGACGGCCGAACTGGGCCACCACACGCCGAGAACGGCGAGCGGCGCGTCCGAGCCGCTGCGCCGCGCCGCCGCCCGCTGACGGTCACCCCTCCCGCCGGACCGGAGACCGGTTCGGCGGGGAGGAAAGACTCACCAGGCATGCGCAGAGGCCGGTCGACCCCGGACCGGTCAGACCCCGGCGCCGACGAGCGCCGCGACCCGCTCCGGCTCGCCGCAGACGATCAGCAGCGCGCCCGCGCGGGCCATCGCCGACGGCAGGGCCCGGGCAGCGGTCTCGTCGTCGCCGCCGTTGACGGCGACGATCACCACGGGCCGGGCGGCGGCCCGCTCGACGGCGGCCGCGTCCGCGAAGAACACGTCGTCGCCGGTGTCCTGCTGGGCCCAGTAGGCGGCCTCGCCGAAGGACAGCTCGTGAGCCGTCCACGGGTGCTGGTCGCCGGTGGTCAGGACCAGGACCTCGCCGGGCGCCCGGCCGCTCTCCAGGAGCAGGTCCAGGGCCTCCTCGGCGGCGTCCAGCGCACCGTCGGCCGGGGCCGGGATGACCTGGAGCTGCGGGGTGGACCGCTGGTCGGAACGATTCTCCGGACCGGTGGCCGGGGACTGCCCGGCTCCGGGGCGGGGGGCCGGCGGAGCGGGCTTCGCCGGGCCGGGGACCGGACGTCCGGGTCGCGGAGAGGCCGCGGAACGCGGGCCGGGTACGGGACGAGGGGTCGACGCGGGGCGGCCGGCGGCCGCGGTGGCGCGGGGACCCTGGGCGCTCTCGTGAATCTGAGGCTCCTCGGGGGTGAGAGGCATGGGTGGATGTCTATCAAACGCCGCTGCGCGGGGCATCGGCGGGTGGGCGCACAGGTGCGCCCCGGCTGCTCGGACGGCCTTGGAGAAGGGCTCGGCAGCCGGAAGTTCAGAAGTCGAAGCCGAGTTGGCCCCCGCTTTCCAGCGCGGCCGCCTCCGCGGAGAGGCGGACCTTCTTGAGGTGGCGCCACCGGGGCAACGCGTCCAGGTACGACCAGGAGAGACGGTGGTACGGGGTGGGCCCCAGCTCCTCCAGCGCGGCCTTGTGGACCGGCGAAGGGTAGCCCGCGTTCGCCGCGAAGCCGAACGCGGCGCAGTCCTCCGCGCCGGCCTCCAGCTCCGCCATGACGGTGTCCCGCCGGACCTTGGCGATGACGGAGGCGGCGGCCACGGCGACACAGGACTGGTCGCCCTTGATCACCGTACGGACCTGCCAGGGGCTGCCGAGATAGTCGTGCTTGCCGTCGAGGATCACGGCGTCCGGCCGGACGGGGAGCCCTTCGAGGGCCCGGACCGCGGCGAGCCGGAGCGCCGCGGTCATCCCGAGTTCGTCGATCTCCTGCGGGGAGGCGTCGCCGAGCGCGTACGCCGTGACCCACTGCTCCAGCTCCGCGGCGAGCGCGGTGCGGCGCTTGGGGGTGAGCAGCTTGGAGTCGGTGAGTCCGGTGGGTGGGCGGCGCAGTCCTGTGACGGCCGCGCACACCGTGACGGGACCGGCCCACGCCCCGCGCCCGACCTCGTCGACTCCGGCGACGATCCTGGCGCCGGTGGTCGCTCGGAGCGATCGCTCGACAGTGTGGGTGGGAGGTTGGTACGGCATGGCGCCAGCCAGGTTACGCCGCCCGGTGCCGCCCGCGATACCCGGATTCCCCTCAGGCGGCCCCGGCCCGGAGCAGCGGCACCATGACCCGGTCGATCATGTCGGCGATCTCGCGATCCGGCCATTCGCTCCCGCACACCTTGGAGCGGTACATCATCAGGGCGGGGACCACGTCGAGCACCAGCTCGCCGATCGCGTCGGCCCGCACGTCACCGCGCTGGATTCCGCGCCGCAGAACGTCCTTGAAGAGTCGGGTGGAGGGTTCGGTCACACCAGCGACGATCAGTTCATGGAACCTCTGAGCGGACTCCGCATCGCATTCGTGAAGGACCGCACGCAGGGCGTGGCCGGGCTTGGAGAACATCACGTCACGGACCCTGAGACACAGCGCGTAGAGGTCCTCGCGGACGCTCCCGAGGTCCGGCGCCGCGTCGAGCTTCGGCAGCCCGGCCTGGAGGGCCTCCGCGACGAGGTCTTCCTTCGACGGCCAGCGCCGGTACACCGCGGCTTTGCCCGTCTGAGCGCCGACCGCGACACCCTCCATCGTGAGGCCGTTCCAGCCGACGCTGCCCAGCTGTTCGAGCGTGGCCTCCAGAATGGCCCGTTCCAGTACGGCGCCGCGGCGCCGCGGAGACACCCCCTCCGGCCGAGCGGCGACCGTGGAGCGCGAAGTAACCATCAGGATCTCTCCGTTGAGCAAGTCGATCGGGGCACCGGCAGCGCCCAGTGAACGGTTGCGTTCACTGAGGGGGACTCACTACCGTGGAAAACAGTGAACGGGTACGTTCACTAATTCTTCCGTGGGGGATCCATAGTGACAACTTCTCCGGTGGACACACAGACCAAGAACAGCCCTGCTCGCGCCGGAGGCCGGCCGGGCATCGCCCTGGCCGTCATCGCCGCCTGCCAGCTCATGGTCGTCCTCGACGCCACCATCGTGAACATCGCCCTGCCGCACATCCAGGACGCGCTCTCCTTCTCGACCACCGACCTCTCGTGGGTGCTCAGCGCCTACACGCTCACCTTCGGCGGGCTGCTGCTCCTCGGCGGACGCGCGGGAGACATCCTGGGGCGCCGCCGGGTCTTCATGGCCGGCATCCTCGTCTTCACCCTGGCCTCGCTGCTCGGCGGCTTCGCTCAGGAGCCCTGGCAGCTGCTCGCCGCGCGGGCCCTGCAGGGAGTCGGCGGCGCCATCGCCTCGCCGACCTCGCTCGCGCTGATCACCACGACGTTCCCCGAAGGGCCGGAGCGGAACCGCGCGTTCGGCGTGTTCGCCGCCGTGTCCGCCGGCGGTGGCGCGATCGGACTGCTCGCGGGCGGCATGCTCACCGAGTGGCTCGACTGGCGCTGGGTCCTCTTCGTCAACGTACCGATCGGCCTGCTGATCGCCTTCCTCGCGCCCCGCTACATCGCGGAGTCCGAGCGCCACCCCGGCCGTTTCGACATCGCGGGCGCCATGACGTCGACGCTCGGCATGGCGGCGCTGGTCTACGGGTTCATCCGCGCGTCCGAGAAGGGCTGGAAGGACTCGCTGACCATCGGCTCGTTCGTCGCCGCCGTGGTCCTGCTGGTGGCCTTCGGGCTCGTGGAGTCGAGGGCCAAGGAGCCGATCACCCCGCTGAGGATGTTCGCCGAGCGCAACCGCTCGGGCACGTACGTCATCATGCTCAGCCTCTCGGCCGCGATGTTCGGCATGTTCTTCTTCATCGTCCTGTGGGTCCAGGACGTCCTCGGGTACAGCCCGATCCAGTCCGGTCTCGCCTTCCTTCCCGTGACGGTCGCGATCGTCACGGGCGCGGGGCTGGCCCAGCGGCTGCTGCCGGTCCTCGGGCCGAAGCCGTTCATGGTGAGCGGCTCCGCGATCACCGGGATCGGCCTCTTCTGGCTGACGTTCATCACCTCGGACAGCAGTTACGCAGGGGCCGTCCTCGGCCCGATGGTCCTGTTCGGCTTCGGCATGGGGCTCAACTTCGTGACCCTCACGCTGACGGCCGTCTCCGGGGTGGCCCAGCACGAGGCGGGTGCCGCGTCGGGCCTGCTCAACGCCACCCAGCAGGTCGGCGGTTCACTCGGCCTGTCGATCCTGGTCACGGTCTTCGGCACGGCGAGCCGCGAGGAGGGCGTGAAGCAGGCGCCTGACTTCCTCGCGAACGCGACGCCCGAGCAGCAGGCGGAGGTCGCGAAGACGGGGGAGCTGCCCCCGCCCTGGGGCCACGAGGTACTGACCTCGGGCATCTCCTCGGCCTTCACCGCCGCCGTCGGGATGGTGCTGATCGCGCTGATCACGGCGGTGCTGGTGATCCGGGTCCGCAAGAGCGACCTGGAAGCGCTCAGCGGCCGGGCGGAGGCGGCAGGCCCGGCGGCCTGACCGGGGCGGCACCACGTCGGCCCGCCCGTACCCCCGAGGACGCCCGTATCCCCGAGTACACCCGTACGCCTCCGAGCGCGTCCGTACGCCTCCGAGCAAGCCGATGCCCCCGGCCCGGGCCGGGGGCATCGCAGGTCTCAGACGGCCGACCCGTCCGGGACCCACCCCGGAAGGTCCTCGGTCTGCCGCAGCCACTCGGCCGGCGGAGTTCCGTCCACCGCGGAGGCCACGACGCCCCCGGCGATGGCGCAGGTCGTGTCGACGTCGCCGCCGACCTGCGCGGTCGTCCAGAACATCCGCTCGAAGTCGCCCAGGGCCCGCGCCGCCGACCAGAGGGCGAAGGGCACGGTGTCGTGCGCGCTGGTCCGCCGGCCGCTGCCGAGCACCGCGGCGACCGTGCCCGCGTCCCCGTAGTCGAGCATGTCGCGCGCCCGGCGCAGGCCCGCCCCCACCGCGCTGCGCGGCACCAGCGCGACGACGCCGTCGAGCAGCGCCTCGGGCGAGGGCGGTCCGGCCGGGTCGGCGACGAGGGCGGCGGCGGCCGCCACGGCCATCGCGCCCACCACGGCCTCGCGGTGCTGGTGTGTCGTGTACGCGGAAATCTCGGCCTGGTGCGTCGCCTGCTCCGGGTCGTCCGCGTACCAGGCGCCGAGCGGGGCGATCCGCATCGCGGCGCCGTTGCCCCAGGACCCCTGCCCGTTGAAGAGGGCGGCGGACAGCTCCCGCCAGTCCTCGCCCTCCCTGATGAGCCGGAGCATCCGGTTGACCGCCGGACCGTAGCCGCGGTCGAAGTCGTGGTGGTTCGCGAAGGACAGGGCGAGGGCGTCCTGGTCGATGCGGTCGTGGCCGGCGAGGACGGCGAGGACGGAGCACGCCATCTCGGTGTCGTCGGTCCACTGCCAGGGGCCGGGCGGCAGCTCGCGCCGCTTCAGCAGGGGGTAGTGGGCGGGTACGAAGAACTGGGAGCCCAGGGCGTCTCCCACGGACAGCCCGCGCAGGCTGGCCAGGGCGCGGTCGAAGCGCCGGTCGAGTGAGGAGTCAGCGGTCATCGCTCAACCACTCTATCCGGTGTGCCCGTACGGTTCCGGGGTACGCCAGCGTTCGAACGGCCTGTCCAGCCGGTATCTCCCGTCCTCGCCCAGCAGGAGCGTGTGGGTCTCCGCGTTGCCGGGGTTCGACAGGGACTCGAAGTCCGCGACCGTCCAGTGGAACCAGCGCATGCAGAACAGCCGCATGGTCAGCCCATGGGTGACGAGGAGGACGTTCGGCGGGTGGTCGGGAGCCTCGAAACTGCGGTAGAGGCTCTCCAGGAAGGCCCCGACCCGGTCGTACACGTCCGCCCCGGACTCACCCTGGGCGAAGCGGTAGAAGAAGTGCCCGTACGCGTCCCGGTACGCCTTCTGCAGGCGTACGTCTTCCCGTTCCTGCCAGTTGCCCCAGTCCTGCTCCCGCAGGCGTGGCTCCTCCCGCACCCGCATCTGCTCCCGGGGCAGCCGGAAGGCCCGGAGGGTCTCGTGCGTGCGGCGGTACGGCGACACGTAGACGCTGACCTGCTCGTCCCCGAACAGGTCCCGCAACCGCTCCCCCGTCTCCTCCGCCTGCCGCCACCCGGTCTCGGTGAGCCGGAGCGCGTGATCGGGCTCGCGCTCGTACACCGTGTCATCGACATTGCCCTCGGACTCTCCGTGCCGTACGAGAACGATGCGCCGCGGTCGTGCCATACCCCGACCCTAGATCGCGGGCCGGTGGGAGGCTCGGCCGAGGTCCCCGTCGGAGCCCATCCGGTGGAGGCCCCGGCACGTGGACCGGGCGGCCCCACTCGCCCTCAGACCGTCCAGGCCGGATCGAGCTGCACCACGTCACCGGACAGCGCCGCCACGTCGGCATCGGTCCTGGCACGCAGGCCGAGCCGCTCGACCCGCTCCACCCGGTACTTGCCGTGCTCCGCGGCGGAGCGCCACATCGAGAGCACCAGGAACTCGCTGCCCGGCGCCTCGCCGAACAGGCCCCGCAGCATGCCGGGGGATCCGGCCATCGCCGGGTTCCACACCTTCTCCTGCATGAGCGCGAAATGCTCGGCCCGGTCCTCGTGGACGCGGCAGTGCGCCACCCGTGCCACGTCGGCGTCGGTGAACTTCGGCTCGAATCCCGTCTTCACGTCGAAGCGGTGGTCGAACAGCTTCACCTGGTTGTCCTTGAACGTGCCCACCTGCGAGGCCGCCAGACGATCGTGCGACCGCGCCATGAACGAGTCGTAGAAGGCCCGGCTCTCCCAGAACGCGAAGATGTGGGCGACGTCCGGCCGAGCCCGGCTCCACCCGCCGCCCTGGCCCCGGAATCCCGGCTCACCGAGCAGCCCCGCCCATTTTCGCTGTCCCCGCTCGAACCCCCGACGGTCCACCACGGTGCAGCGAATCCACTTGACCAGCACCGCGCCATCGTACGGGCCCCGGGAGCGCCCCGGCAGTACGCGTCAGACTCCCATCGCATGCAGCCGTTCGAGGCCCGCGCGCTCCTCGTCGTCCATCTCGATGCCGAAGTCCTTCTCCAGCGTTGCCGCCAACTCGCCGACGGTCACCACCCGTTCCTCGGTGACACCGTCCGTCCGCGTGGTCGTCAGCGTCTCGCGCACCAGCGCCCTGCGCACCTCGGCCCCGGGCTGCTGTGCCACGACCTGTCCGAGGAAGCGCGACTCCGGGTGGCTGGAGCTGAAGTGGTTCATGACCGTGAAGTCGCCCGGGTACAGGGTTTGCGGGGAGAAGGCGTACAGATCGGTCCAGCCGTGCGGACGCAGGGAGCGCAGGACGTGGATGCCCTCGTCCTCGGCCCCGATCCCGAACGTCCAACCGCCCTGCTCCACGCGAGCGCCGTCCCGCAGAGGCACCGGCTCCAACGGCCCCTGCCAGCCGAACCCCACATCGGTGAGCCACTGTTCGCCCTCCGCCTGGACGACCAGCAGCGCGTGCGTGACGGGCAGCAGCGCCGCACCCCGGGTGCGGTTGCGGGCTCCACGCCCGGCCACCGGGAAGCCGATCCGCTCCAGCGCCGCCGCAAGGAGCGAGTTCTGTTCGTAGCAGTAGCCACCTCGGCGACGGCCGACGAGTTTCCTCTGAAGGCTCTTCAGATCAAGGGGGACCGGTCGGCCGAGAGCCACGTCGAGGTTCTCGAAGGGAATGGACCGGACATGAGCCCGGTGTATCGCCTTCAACGTCCGCAGATCGGTGGAGAGTTCCCCGTCCCGCCCGATGTCGTAGCCGATTCGAGCCAGATAAGCGTCGAGATCCAGCTCGTCACCACTCCACAAACCGCTCTCCCCCTCCACCGTCGGGTCCACTGTCGTAAGCCCATGACACCATGAGCAATCTCCCCGCCACCACGGGCTTTCGAGCGTGGCGGGGCGACGGTCGAGGCGAGGCGTACGCGGGGGCGTGCGTGGAGAGGGGAAGCACCGTGAGCGGACTCAACAAGGGCGTCGCTAAGGTCGAGGTGACGCTCAAGTGGGACCCGGCCCCGACGGGCACGCCGGCCCACGACCTGGACCTCGTCGCCGGCGTGTTCACGGCCGACGACCCGCACGGCTCCCCGGTCTACCTGGTGCACTTCGGCAGCCGCTCCCCCGACGGCACGATCACGCTCCACCGTGACAGCCGTACGGGCCAGGGCTTCGGCTACGACGAGGCGATGACGCTGGAGCTGGACCGGCTGGCACCCCACTACGCGCGCGTGGTGGTGGGCGTGACCGTGCAACAGGGTGGCGGCAGGCTGGTCTTCGGCGACATAGCGAACACCGGCATACGCGTCCGCGAGGGGTACACCGACCTCCTGACCCACGACTTCTCGGACGTGGCGGGCGCCCTGTCGGCGACGGTCGTGGAGTTCACCCGGGACGGCGCGGACGGCTGGTCGTACCGCGCGATCAGCCGCGGCTTCGACGCCGACCCCCGCGCCTTCGCGACGCTCCTCGGTTCCACGCCCGCCTGAGGACGCTCCCCCTCCCGATGCGCGAGAGAGGGTGCCGACCGATGGTCGACACCCTCTCTCAGGTGAGGCTCAGCGCCCTGGGCGGTTGCGCCCTGGGCGGTGGTTGCTCACCGCCGCCCCGGACGCGGTTCCGCTCGCTGTCAGCTGCAGCCGCTGGTGGAGCCGCAGCCCTCGCAGATGTAGCAGGAGCCGGCGCGCTGCATCTTCGTACCGCAGGAGAAGCAGAGCGGGGCGTCGGCGCTGATGCCGAGCTGCATCTCGACGAGCTCCGCCGAGGTGTGCGCCTGCTTCACGGCCGGGACCTCGGCCTGCGGGGCCGGGACCGGGGCCGCGACGGCCTTCAGTTCCTGGGCGCGGGGAGCGGACTGGGCCAGCCCCTCGACATCCAGGTCGTCCTCCTCGGACTGCTCGTACGAGCCGGTGTCCAGGTGACGCTGACGCTCCTCGGCCGAGTGGATGCCGAGGGCCGAGCGGGTCTCGAAGGGCAGGAAGTCGAGCGCCAGGCGACGGAAGATGTAGTCGACGATCGACTGCGCCATCCGGACGTCCGGGTCGTCCGTCATCCCGGCCGGCT
Source organism: Streptomyces venezuelae (assembly GCF_008642375.1). NCBI lineage: Bacteria > Bacillati > Actinomycetota > Actinomycetes > Kitasatosporales > Streptomycetaceae > Streptomyces > Streptomyces venezuelae. The sequence continues at coordinate 2,299,655 of NZ_CP029194.1, forward strand.
CGAAGCGCATGTTCGTGAACTTCGAGACGTAGGTCTCCAGCGGAACGCCGTACTGCAGGCCGACGGAGACGGCGATGGAGAAGGCGTCCATCATGCCTGCGAGGGTCGAGCCCTGCTTCGACATCTTCAGGAAGACCTCGCCGAGACCGTCGTCCGGGTAGGAGTTGGCGGTCATGTAGCCCTCGGCGCCACCCACGGTGAAGGAGGTGGTGATCCCCGGACGGCCCTTGGGCAGACGCTTGCGGACCGGGCGGTACTCGACGACCTTCTCGACGGCCTCGCGGATCGTCGCCTCGGACTTCGCGGTGACCTCGGCCTTCTCGTTCTCCTTCTTCTTGGCGGAGAGCGGCTGGCCGACCTTGCAGTTGTCGCGGTAGATCGCGAGCGCCTTGACGCCCATCTTCCAGGCCTCGAAGTAGACCTCCTCGACGTCCTCGACCGTGGCCGTCTCCGGCAGGTTCACGGTCTTGGAGAGGGCGCCCGAGATCCACGGCTGGATGGCGGCCATCATGCGGACGTGGCCCATCGCGGAGATGGAGCGCTCGCCCATCGCGCAGTCGAAGACCTCGTAGTGCTCGGTCTTCAGGCCGGGGGCGTCGATCACATTGCCGTGCTCGGCGATGTGGGCGACGATCGCCTCGATCTGCTCCTCCTGGTAGCCCAGGCGGCGCAGGGCCTGCGGGACGGTGCCGTTGACGATCTGCATCGAGCCGCCGCCGACGAGCTTCTTGAACTTGACCAGGGCGAGGTCGGGCTCGAGGCCGGTGGTGTCGCAGGACATCGCGAGACCGATGGTGCCGGTCGGGGCGATGACCGAGGCCTGGGCGTTCCGGAAGCCGTTCTTGGCGCCGAGGCTGATCACGTCCTGCCAGGCCTCCGTGGCGGCGGCCCAGATCGGCGAGTCCAGGTCGTCCATGCGGACGGCCTTGGTGTTCTCGTCGGCGTGCTGCTGCATGACGCGCTGGTGCGGCTCGGCGTTGCGGGCGTAGCCGTCGTAGGCGCCGACGACCGCGGCGAGCTCGGCGGAGCGCTTGTACGAGGTGCCGGTCATCAGGGAGGAGATGGCACCGGCGAGGGCGCGGCCGCCGTCGGAGTCGTACGCGTGGCCGGTCGCCATCAGCAGGGCGCCGAGGTTGGCGTAGCCGATGCCGAGCTGGCGGAATGCGCGGGTGTTCTCGCCGATCTTCTCGGTCGGGAAGTCGGCGAAGCAGATGGAGATGTCCATCGCGGTGATGACGAGCTCGACGACCTTGGCGAAGCGCTCGACGTCGAAGGACTGGTTGCCCTTGCCGTCGTCCTTGAGGAACTTCATGAGGTTCAGCGAGGCGAGGTTGCAGGACGTGTTGTCCAGGTGCATGTACTCGCTGCACGGGTTCGAGCCGTTGATACGGCCGGACTCGGGGCAGGTGTGCCAGCGGTTGATCGTGTCGTCGTACTGGATGCCCGGGTCGGCGCAGGCCCAGGCGGCCTCGGCCATCTTGCGGAAGAGCGACTTGGCGTCGACCTCCTCGATGACCTCGCCCGTCATGCGGGAGGTGAGACCGAACTTGCCACCGGACTCGACGGCCTTCATGAACGTGTCGTTCACGCGGACGGAGTTGTTGGCGTTCTGGTACTGGACGGACGTGATGTCGTCGCCGCCCAGGTCCATGTCGAAGCCCGCGTCACGGAGGGCGCGGATCTTCTCCTCCTCCTTGACCTTGGTCTCGATGAAGTTCTCGATGTCGGGGTGGTCGACGTCGAGGATGACCATCTTGGCCGCACGGCGGGTCGCACCGCCCGACTTGATGGTTCCCGCGGAGGCGTCGGCGCCGCGCATGAAGGAGACCGGGCCGGAGGCGTTGCCGCCGGAGGAGAGCAGCTCCTTGGAGGAGCGGATGCGGGAGAGGTTCAGGCCGGCGCCGGAGCCGCCCTTGAAGATCATGCCCTCTTCCTTGTACCAGTCGAGGATGGACTCCATGGAGTCGTCGACGGACAGGATGAAGCAGGCGGAGACCTGCTGGGGCTGCGGGGTGCCGACGTTGAACCAGACCGGCGAGTTGAAGCTGAAGATCTGGTGCAGGAGGGCATAGGCCAGCTCGTGCTCGAAGATCTCGGCGTCGGCGGGCGACGCGAAGTAGCCGTACTCCTCGCCGGCCTTCGTGTACGTCTTCACGATCCGGTCGATGAGCTGCTTGAGACCGGTCTCGCGCTGCGGGGTGCCGACGGCTCCGCGGAAGTACTTGCTGGTGACGATGTTGACCGCGTTCACCGACCAGAAGTCGGGGAACTCGACGCCACGCTGCTCGAAGTTGATCGAGCCGTCGCGCCAGTTGGTCATGACGACGTCACGACGCTCCCAGGCCACCTCGTCGTACGGATGCACGCCAGGGGTGGTGTGGATGCGCTCGATACGCAGGCCCTTGCTCGCCGACTTGGCTCCCTTGTTGCGGGAACCACGTGCCGGGCCGCTCGCCGTCTCTGTCATGCCGCCTCCCATATACGGGCAAAACACACTTTGGCACCCAGAAAGTCCCAGGGCACCGTCTTCTGTACGTCTTTCGGTACTGCTGCCACGAGGACCGCGCGGGTCACCCGGGGCACGTCTGTCGGGCCGCTCGGCGGCCGATCGCCGGGCCGTGGTCGACCCGGACCGCCGATCAGTCGGCGGCGGTGGCGGGAACGGGGACCTCAGGGGTCGCCCCGGTCCCGCGGTTCTCAGCGGGAGACCGCTCGCGGAGTTCCACGATGGCGGTCTCGAAGTCTTCGAGGCTGTCGAAGGCCTTGTACACGGACGCGAAGCGCAGGTACGCGACGAGGTCGAGCTCCTGCAGGGGGCCGAGGATGGCCAGACCCACGTCGTGGGTGGTCAGCTCGGCGCTGCCGGTGGCGCGCACCGCCTCCTCGACCCGCTGGCCGAGCTTGGCGAGGGCGTCCTCGGTGACCGGTCGCCCCTGGCACGCCTTGCGCACGCCCGAGATGACCTTGGTGCGACTGAAGGGCTCGGTGACACCGGACCGCTTCACGACCATGAGCGAGCACGTCTCCACCGTGGTGAAGCGGCGGGAGCAGTCGGGGCACTGGCGACGGCGTCGGATCGACGTCCCGTCGTCGGTGGTGCGACTGTCGACGACACGGCTGTCGGGGTGCCTGCAGAAGGGGCAGTGCATGGCTTCCGACCCTCCCTCACGGCACGACTGATGAGCCTCGCCCGGCCCGTCAAGGCCCTGCGAAGCGACCTCCAGCATAGGCGATGCGAGCAGCCCCGGCAGACCGGGGACCACTACCCCTGGGCGGTCGATGCCATCCAACCACTAGATCTTGGGTTGGGGACGATTCCGACGCTTGCGCGTGTCGCGGATCCCACGCTCCCACGGCCCACCCCTCCCGGGTGCGACACTGGGAGGGCACACCGGATGTCCGCGACCCAGCGGCGAAGGCTACCGTAATGACCGAATTGGGTTCGCGGGGTGCTGCGGAGTGACGGTACTCATACACCCCCACACATACACGCGTAAGGCAATCTGCGAATTTTCACTCGAACGTGTGTTTGGCGCAACCTTTCGAAAGCCACTACCGTTGTGCCAGCCAGGGAGACAAATTCGAGAGGGGCCGACGACGTGACCACCACCGCAGACAGTGCCACCATCACCGCCCAGGACCGCTCCCAGGGCCGACTCGAGCCGGTGCACGCCATGAATGACGCAGCCATGAACGGCGAGGAGCCCGGGCGACCCGCCCGCGCCCTCCCCGGGCGACCTCCAGGCATCAGGGCCGACAGCTCCGGCCTCACCGACCGGCAGCGCCGGGTGATCGAGGTCATCCGCGACTCGGTCCAGCGGCGCGGCTACCCGCCGTCGATGCGCGAGATCGGCCAGGCCGTGGGACTGTCCAGCACGTCGTCGGTGGCTCACCAGCTCATGGCGCTGGAGCGCAAGGGCTTCCTCCGCCGTGACCCGCACCGCCCCCGGGCGTACGAGGTGCGCGGCTCGGACCAGCCGAGCACGCAGCCGACGGACACCACGGGCAAGCCCGCCGCGTCGTACGTCCCCCTGGTCGGCCGGATCGCGGCCGGCGGGCCGATCCTGGCCGAGGAGTCCGTCGAGGACGTCTTCCCGCTCCCCCGGCAGCTGGTCGGCGACGGCGAGCTGTTCGTCCTGAAGGTCGTCGGCGACTCGATGATCGAGGCCGCCATCTGTGACGGCGACTGGGTCACCGTCCGCCGCCAGCCCGTCGCGGAGAACGGCGACATCGTCGCCGCCATGCTCGACGGCGAGGCCACGGTCAAGCGCTTCAAGCGCGAGGACGGACACGTCTGGCTCCTCCCGCACAACGCGGCGTACCAGCCGATCCCTGGCGACGAGGCCACCATCCTCGGCAAGGTCGTGGCGGTCCTCCGGCGGGTGTGACACCTCGCCGGCCCTGACAGGGCCCCGGGACCCACTGCGCCGGTCCCGGGGCCCTGTCGTGCGCGGTGACGCACGGCAGGGGGATCAGTCGCTCGCCGCCGCCTTCGAGGCCGCGTCGATCGCCGCCAGCGACTTCCGCACCTGGTTGCGGTCCGTGGTGTACCAGAAGTCGGGCAGCGAGGACTTGAGATAGCTGCCGTACCGCGCCGTGGCCAGCCGGGGGTCGAGCACCGCGACGACACCCCGGTCGCCGGTCGCCCGCACGAGCCGACCGGCGCCCTGCGCCATCAGCAGAGCCGCGTGCGTGGCGGCGACCGCCATGAAGCCGTTGCCACCGGCCTCCTCGACCGCCTTCTGTCGCGCGCTCATCAGCGGGTCGTCCGGCCGCGGGAACGGGATCTTGTCCATGACGACCAGCTGACAGCTGGCGCCCGGGACGTCCACGCCCTGCCAGAGCGACAGTGTGCCGAAGAGGCAGGTCTTCGGGTCCGCGGCGAAGTTCTTGATCAGCTCGCCGAGGGTGTCCTCGCCCTGCAGGAGGATGGGCAGCTCCGGAATCCTGCTCCGCAGCTCCTCCGCAGCCTGCTGGGCCGCCCGCATCGAGGAGAAGAGGCCGAGCGTGCGGCCGCCGGCCGCCTCCATCAGCTCGGCGAGCTCGTCGAGCATGTCGCCCCGCTCACCGTCCCGCGCGGGCCGCGACAGGTGCTTGGCGACGTACAGGATGCCCTGCTTCGGGTAGTCGAACGGGGAGCCGACGTCGATGCCCTTCCAGACCGGGAGGTCGTCCCCCGTGATGCCCTCGGGCGCGAGGCCGAGCGACGCCCCGACCCCGTTGAAGTCGCCGCCGAGCTTGAGGGTGGCCGAGGCGAGGACCACGGAGCGCTCCGTGAAGAGCTTCTCCCGCAGCAGGCCCGAGACCGTCAGCGGAGCCACCCGCAGCGACGCTCCGAAGCGGTCGTGACGCTCGTACCAGACGACGTCGTACTCCGAGCCCTGGGTGATCCGCTCCGCGACACCATGCACGGTCTCCACGGAGGCCATGGCCTGCTTGCGGACGGCGTCCTCGTCCTGCACGGACCGGTCCCGGGTGGAGCCCAGTGCCGTGATCACGGCGCGGGCCGCGTCGCGCAGCGCCATCAGCGCGTAGGCGAGGTCCTCCGGGATCTTCTCCAGACGGCCCGGCAGGGCGAGCTCCATGACCCGCTCGAAGCCCTCGGCGGCGGTCTGCAGCTGGTCGGCGACCTTCTCGTCGACGAGCTTCGCGGACCGGCGCACGGCGCGGTTGACCTGGCCGGGCGTGAGCTCGCCGGTGGCGACGCCGGTGACCCGGGAGACCAGCTCATGGGCCTCGTCGACGATCAGCACCTCGTGCTGCGGGAGCACCGGAGCGCCCTCGATGGCGTCGATGGCGAGCAGCGCGTGATTGGTCACGACGACGTCGGCGAGCTTCGCCCGCTCACGGGCCGCCTCGGCGAAGCACTCCGCGCCGTACGCGCACTTGCTCGCGCCCAGGCACTCCCTGGAGGAGACCGAGACCTGGGACCAGGCCTTGTCGGATACGCCCGGGGTCAGGTCGTCCCGGTCGCCCGTCTCCGTCTCGTCGGACCAGTCACGCAGGCGCAGCAGGTCCTGGCCCAGCTTGCTGGAGGGGGCGGCCGCCTCGAAGGGGTCGAAGAGGCCGTCCTCCTCGTCCTGCGGGACGCCTTCGTGGAGCCGGTGCAGGCAGAGGTAGTTCGACCGGCCCTTGAGCATGGCGAACTGCGGGCGGCGGCGCAGCTGCGGATGCAGCGCGTCGACCGTCCGGGGAAGGTCGCGCTCGACGAGCTGGCGCTGGAGCGCCAGTGTGGCGGTGGCGACCACGACCCGCTCCCCCTGGGCCAGCGCCGGCACGAGATAGCCGAGCGACTTGCCCGTGCCCGTTCCGGCCTGGACGAGGAGGTGGGAATTGTCGTCGATGGCCTCGGCAACGGCCTCGGCCATGGTGACCTGGCCGGGGCGCTCCGTGCCGCCGACGGCGGAGACGGCGGCGTGGAGGAGGTCGGGGAGGGATGGCTTCGTCATAGCGCTTCCAGCCTACGGGGCGGCACTGACAGCCCGGTCACACGCACGCTTCACGCGAGTGGGTTGGGGACGGTCCCGTGGACGGCCGCGTGCGGGCGCTCGGGCCGGTCGCGGTAGCCGTCCAGGTGCAGACGGTTGCGGTTGAGGCAGAGCCGCTCGATCCGGGGCGTGAGGAGGTCGAAGAGCTCGAACCGTTCCTTCAGCTCGGGGAAGCGTGCCTGGTGGCGCAGGATCTCCGCGCGGACGAGGGCCCAGAATTCCGTCTCGGGGACCGCGAGTTGTTCCTCGCAGAGCGGCGCCAGGTAGCGGAAGACGCCGACGAAGAGCCCCGATTGGATGAACTGGGTGAGGAAGTCGGGTTCCTCGGTGAGCAGCACCGCGCGGACGTCGTCCGGCATGGCGTCGTGCTCGGGGAGCGGCTGGGCGCTGATGTTCACGTCGTCGACGAAGTCCTTGATCGCCAGGCGTACGGGGACGTCCTGTCCGTCGCAGACGACGATCGCGTTCTCGCCGTGCGGCGAGAAGACCGTGCCGTACCGGTAGAGGAAGTGCAGCAGCGGGGGCAGCAGGGCGCCGAAGAGGTGCTGGAGCCAGACGGCGGGAGCGAGTCCCGACCGCTCGACGAGTTCCGCGACGAAGGCGCGGCCGTTCGGATCGGTGTGGAGGAGCGAGGCGAGGGTCCGGGCGCGCTCGTCGGGGGGCAGCCGGAGCGGCTCGCGCCAGATCGCACCGAGGAGTTCCTTGTACTGGTACGGGACTTCGGGGAGCCGGTCGTAGAGGGGGTGCTCCACGGTGACGGACGCGACCTCGCCGAGGAGGATCACTCCGCACTCGTCCCGCAGGAACGCGTCGCCGTCGCGCAGTCCGTGGACCCAGGCGGTCACGGCGGGGGCGGCGACGGTCCGGTCGGTGGGCAGTCCGCGCCAGACCAGCGTGTTGAGCACCGACAGCGGGAGTTTGACGGTGTGGCGGTCGGGTCGGCTGGTGTTGAGGAAGGTGCGGACGGACTGCTGGGGCAGACGGAGGTCGCCGTCGGCGAAGAGCGGGACGACGGTGCCGGCGGCCACGGCCGGGGCGTAGAGCGGGAGCAGGACCTCGTCCCACTGCCAGGGGTGGACGGGCAGCAGAAGGTAGCCGTCGGGTTCGTGGCCGCGGGCGGCGAGCTCGGCGCGGAAGGCGGCGTGGATCTCCGGGTCCAGTTCCTGGGTGTAGAGGCGGTCGGGGGTTTCGAGGCCTGCGACGCCCCGGTAGGCGGCGATGCGGTTGCTGACGGCGATCCACGGCAGTCGGGTGGCGCGGCGGGCCTCGGGGGCCCAGCGGGCGGCGTCGGTGGCGGAGAAGCCGATGCGGCCCTTGTTGAGGACGAGCCAGGGGTGGCCGGTCTGGTGGCCTTCGAGCTCGGCGTAGGACAGGTCGGCGAGCCGGTCGGCGGTGAGTGCCGTGCGGTCGAGATGGGCGTCGGCGGCGAGGGTGGCGGAGAGTTCACGGATGAGGTGACCGAGGGTGGCGCCGTCGAGCCGGAGGAGGTTGCGGGCGCGGACGAGGAAGTCGAGGGGGTCGGTCATGGGCCGGCCCTCGTGGCTGATCGAGTCGGCGTCGACCCGCCAGCTTCCGTAGGCGCCGCGGCGGGCTCGGAAGGTGAGCGTGGTGCCGTCGTCGAGCGTGAGGGCGTGATGGTCGGGCTCGCCGTCTTCGGCCGGGACGGGTTCGACGATCTCCTCGTAGGCGAACTCGCCGAGGGCCTTGGCGAGGAGACGCGCGGAGACCCTGGTCCAGGTGGCGGAGGTCAGCTCGGGGGGCGCGAGCAGCTCGGGTGCCGGCGTGGTGGCGAGGGGCGTGCCGGGCTGTGCGGAGTCGTGGGGTGCAGGGGACGTCGACACGAGGACTCCTCGGAGTGGGAACCGCTGTGGGTCGAGCGGTGTATGTAAGGCAGAGGGGTTTTCACAGAGAGTGACGAAGGGTGCGGTCGCGGATCATGAGCGCGGCTCGTTTGTCGGGGAGGTCGACTTCCGCCGCGTTGCGGAAGCCGGCGCGGAGGAAGGCCGAGACGGAGGGGGTGTTGCGGATGTCGGGTTCGGCGACGACCCGGGTGCATCGGGGGCGGTGGTCGAGGACGAGTTCGGCGACGGCGCGCAGGAGGGCAGTGCCGACGCCCCGTCCGCGGTCGGTGGCGTCTCCGACGAGGAGATGGATACCGGTGTCGTGGGGGCGGGCCGGGTAGTGCCGGGCCAGCGGGTCGAGGTCGGCGCGGTAGAGCTCGAAGTAGCTCATGGGCACGTCGTCGAGGACGCCGAGGCAGGGGACGCTGCGCCCGTCGCCCTGGAGCTGGGCGCGGAGGTGCTCGGCGGTCACGGTCTCGGGGCCCGCGAGCTCCCAGAAGGCGGCGACCGCGGGGTCGTTCATCCACCGGGTGAGGAGCGGCAGGTCACGGTCGAGGCGTACGGGTACGAGCTGGAAGGTGCCGAATCGGGTGGTGGTCGGGGTCCAGTCGGCGACGGAGTCGAGGAGGTCTCCGCCGGAGGCGTCGCCGTTCGGGGTCGGTGGCGGGGCTCCGGTGGTGAGGAGGGCGACGAGGTCGTCGACCCTGAGGTCGAGGGTGTCGTCCCCCAGGGGTTCTCCCGGGGGTCTTGTGGGCGGCACGGTGTCGCTCTCCTCTCGGCGGTGTGCTCGGGGGGGGTGCTCCGGCGATGGGTTCACGTGCGGAGGGGGTTGGTGACGGTGACGTAGACGGACTGGGTGTCGACCGGCCCGACGAGCTCGTCGAGGCCGTGCAGGCGGGTGAGGAGGTTGGCCTTGCTGCGCAGGGTCGCGGCCTCCAGGAGTCGGTGCGGCAGGGGCGAGCCCAGGCTCGTGGCGGAGGTGAGGAAGCTGCGGAGGGCGGCGAGCAGGACGCGCTCGTCGGCGAGGTGCTGGGCACCGAAGGCGCCGATCAGGCCGAGGATGTTGTTGATGCCGAGGTAGTAGGCGAAGCGCTCGTCGGTGACCTGGTCGGAGACGAAGGTGTCACTGTGGGCGCCGATGCCGGGAAGTCGGCTCTCCAGCTCGGCGCGGTGGGACTCACGGAAGTAGTAGCCCTGGTTGTCGCGGTAGCGGCCGCCGATGGGCCAACCGTCCGGGTCCAGGAGCACCAGGGTGTTCTGCTGGTGGGCCTCCAGGGCGATGCCGGCGTGTCCGTCGAGCCAGAGGACGGGGCGGACGACCTGGTCGAGGTAGCGGAGGAACCACTCGGCGGCGACGGCCGTGGTGGGGCGGCCGGTGCGGGTGGAGAGCTTGCCGATGATGTCGGCGAGCCGGGAGCGCATGGTGGTGGCTCCGGGCCAGGGGCGGGGGGTGGTGAGGGAGGCGATGCAGACGGCGTCGTCGCCGGGCCCGAAGGGGTTGTGGCGGATCATGACGTCGAGTCCGGGGACGGGGGTGCCGTCCGGGGTGTTCACGGCGAGCCAGGCGGGGTCGCGGACGATGTCGAAGCCGGGGTGGGCCGCCTGCCACTCGTCGACGAGGCCGGTGCGCAGGAGCCGGTGGACCTCGACGCCGCGGTGGAGTTCCTTGCGGAGGTTCTCGCGCCGGGAGTTGGTGATGCGCAGGCCGAGGGAGAGCTTGAGCATCGCCCGGGCGCCGGGGCGGTGCACGGTGCGGACCGAGGAGGTGGGGTGCCAGGGGCTGCCGTGGAGGCCGAGGTCGTGGAGGAGGCCGGCGTCGAGGAGTTCGCGGACGTCGGGGCGGTGCAGGAGCTCGCGGGCCTGCCAGGGGTGCAGGGGCAGGGGTGCGGTGCCGGCGGGGAGGGTGAGTCCCTCGGCGAGGCCGGCGGTGAGCTGTTCCGCGGTGACGTGGCGGCCCTGCTCGGTCCAGGCGGAGTCGGAGCCGAGGACGGTGGGGTCGACGGCGACCCAGTGGAGCGGGAAGGAGCCGTGGAGTTCGGGTGAGTAGAGCCGCGCCTCGGCCTCGGAGAGTCCTTCGCGGCTCTTGGGGGTGGGGTGCAGGGGGTGACCGAGCAGCAGGGACTGTTCGGCGGCGAGGAAGAGGTCGGCGTCCGGGTGGGGGTGGGGATCGCGGCGGCTCTCGGTGAGGAAGTCGGCGGTGCGCCGGGCCGAGTCGGCGACCCGGCCGACGAGTTCGGTGCCTTCGGGGCGGCCGGTCTCGCGGCTGAGCAGCGCGGCGACGGTGACGGCGTCGGCGGTGGGCGCGGAGGCCGGGAGGCCTTCGAGGGAGGGGGCGCCGAAGCGGTGCCAACCAGTGGCCGACCAGTAGCGGACGGGGACGAGGAGGGCGGTGCCGCTGGCGTCGAGGGGTACGCGCAGGGTGGTGGAGTCGGGGGCGGGCAGGTTCTTCTCCCGGATCCAGCAGCGGAGCAGGTTCTCGACGGTCGCCACGTCGGCGGCGCGCTGCGGGTCGGGGTCGTCCAGCGGGTCCGGCACGGTGGCGTCGGCGGCGGCCGGGCGGGGCGGCCGCGGGTCGTACGGTCCGATGTGCTGGCGCGGGACGGTGGGTTCCTCGACGGCGAGGGGTGCGGTCGTCTCGGTCGCCGGGGAGATGGGGGTGGCGTTCACGGGGGCTTCCTTGGGGTGGGGCCGGGGGCGGTCCGGGGTCAGTGGGACGGTCCGGGGGTGTTCCGGAGGGCGCCCGTCGCGGGGATGTGGGCCCGTTCGGCCGCGGCCAGGGCGTCGGCGAAGCGGTCGAGGACCGCGGTGGCCTGCTCGTCGGTGAGGGTGAGCGGGGGCAGGAGCCGGACCACCGCGGAGTGGCGGCCGCCGAGTTCGACGATGAGTCCGCGGGCGAGGCACTCCTGCTGGACGGCGAGGGCCAGGGCCGGGGCGGCGGGCGGGACCGGGTCGTCCGGGCCGGCCGCTTCGGGGTCGACGAGTTCGACGCCGATCATCAGTCCCCGGCCGCGGACGTCGCCGACGCAGGGGTGGGCGGCGGCGAGGCCCTGGAGTTGGCCGAGGATACGGGCGCCGAGGATGCCGGCCCGTTCGGCGAGCTTGTTCTCGCGGACGTACGCGAGAGTGGCCGTCCCGGCGGCCATGGCGAGCTGGTTGCCGCGGAACGTGCCGGCGTGTGCGCCGGGTTCCCAGGCGTCGAGCTCGGACCTGTAGACGATGACGGCGAGCGGGAGGGAGCCGCCGATGGCCTTGGAGAGGACCATCACGTCGGGCACGACGCCGCTGTGCTCGACGGCCCAGAAGGCGCCGGTGCGGCCGACGCCGGTCTGGACCTCGTCGACGACGAGCGGGACGGAGCGGTCGGCGGTGATCCTGCGCATCCGACGCATCCAGTCGTCGGGGGCGGGGATGACCCCGCCTTCGCCCTGGACGGCTTCGACGATCATTCCGGCGGGGGTGGTGACACCGCTCTTGGGGTCGTCGAGGACGTTCTCGGTCCAGCGGGCGGCGAGTTCGGCGCCTCGGTCGCCGCCGACGCCGAAGGGGCAGCGGTACTGCTGCGGGTACGGCAGCCGGGTCACGCGGACGTCGGTGGCTCCGCCGGAGGCGGAGAGGGCTCCGGCCGTCATGCCGTGGTAGGCCCCGGTGAAGGCGAGGAGTCCGTCGCGGCCGGTGGCGGTGCGGACGAGTTTGAGGGCCGCTTCGACGGCGTCCGTGCCGGCCGGCCCGCAGAACTGGATGCGGGCGTCGTCGGCGAGTCGGGCCGGCAGGGTGGCGAACAGCTCCGAGGTGAAGGCGTCCTTGAGAGGGGTGGCGAGGTCGAGGACGTGGAGCGGGGCACCCGAGTCGAGGACCTTCCTGATCGCTTCCAGGACGACGGGGTGGTTGTGGCCGAGGGCGAGGGTCCCGGCGCCGGAGAGGCAGTCCAGGTAACGGCGGCCGTCGGCGCCCTCGATGGTCAGGCCGCGAGCCCGCACGGGGACGATCGGCAGCGAGCGGGCGTAGGTGCGGGCGGCGGACTCTCGCTGCGACTGGCGGCGCAGGATCGCCTCGTACCCACCGCCTTGGTCCGTCGCGTCGCCCGTCGTGCTCCGCACCTGCGCGGCCGGTGCGACGGCAGGAGCTGATTCGGTCACGGCCACGGCTCGGTGTCCTCCCGCTGTAACGGTTGCGTTGCACATCGGGGCGTCGTGGAGCCGCCGCAAGGGCCTTCCTGAACGCCGCCGTTGTGTCCCCCGTACGTACCAACGACGGGAACTGCCGGGGATCACGGGCCGGTGGCAAGAACTTGGCGTGTCCCGGATCACGGCACGGCAACGGCTGAACGACAGTCGGAACCGGCGGCGGGGCGGGTACCGTCCCCTCCGGCACCGGCATAGTTGGGGGCCGTCGGTCGCCGTCCGTGAGGTCGGGGACCGCCGTTCACCCATTGCACACACGTAGATGTAGTCCCAGGGGGATCACGAGATGCGATCGATTCGTCCGCTGCTGATGGCGGCTTCCGCCGTCGCGGCGCTGACGCTCACCGCGACGGCCTGCGGCCCGACCGAGGACGTGGGCGCGGGAGACAAGCCCAGCGCGCCCACGAGCCTGAACCCGGCTGACAAGATCAAGATTCCGGAGGACCTGAAGGAGCGTCTGAAGGAACACGGGATCGACCTCGACAAGTGGCGCGACGGCGAGTGGAAGAACTGGGACCGCGACAAGTGGCTCCGTGAGGCCAAGGACTTCGTCAACCCGATCATCGAGGACCTCTGGGACCCGGACCGCATGCGGGACGCCGAGCGCCCCGACAAGCCGGTCGAGGAGGAGGACATCTCGGGTGACGAGGGTGTCACCGACCCGACTCCGGCCGCGGTCAAGGCGAAGGCCGTCGCCCCGAAGTACCACGGCAACGCCGCCGAGGCCGGAAAGGTCTTCTTCGACGGCCCCGAGGGCTCGATGGTCTGCTCGGCCACCGTGGTGCAGGACCCGGCCCACCCGGGCAAGTCCAACATGGTCTGGACGGCCGGGCACTGCGTGCACAAGGGCAAGCAGGGCGGCTGGTACCGCAACATCGCCTTCGTGCCCTCGTACAACGACTCCGCGCTGCCGACCTCCGCACTGGAGAAGGCGACGCGGGAGCAGGTCGCTCCCTACGGCGTGTGGTGGGCGGACTGGGTCAAGACCTCCGACGAGTGGATCGCCGAGGGCGCGTCCACGGGCGGCGCCGGTGCCCCGTACGACTTCGCGGTCATCCAGGTGACGCCGGAGAAGGGCGGCTCGGGCAAGTCGCTGGAGGAGACGGTCGGTTCGGCGCTCCCGGTGGACTTCAACGCGCCGGCCGTGCCGAAGATCGCGAGCCTGACGGCGACCGGCTACCCGGCGGCGCCGCCGTTCGACGGCCAGAAGATGTTCCAGTGCCAGGACAAGCCGGGCCGGCTGTCGCTGAAGGCGGAGCAGCCGACGATGTACCGGATCGGCTGCACCATGACCGGTGGTTCGTCCGGTGGTGGCTGGGTGGCCCAGGGCAGCGACGGCAAGCCGGCGCTGGTGTCGAACACCTCGATCGGCCCGGCGACGGCCGGCTGGCTCGCGGGTCCGCGACTCGGACCTGAGGCCAAGGCGATCTTCGACGAGGTCAGCAAGAAGTACGCCGGGCAGTAGGCACGGCACGGAGGCGGGGCCCATGGGTCCCGCCTCCACCCATGTCCGGCCGACGGCCCGCGTCCCGGACGCGGAACACCTCACAGGGGGAATGCACCTCATGCGTTCTGTACGACTCATATCCGCCGCACTCGGCGTGGCCACGGCGCTCGCGCTGACCGCCACGGCCTGCGGCCCCACCGAGACCCCGGCCGCCGACGCGCCGGCCGTGGGGGCGAGCAGCTCCACGCCCGCCGCCGACGGCGCCGGTGACGGTGACGACCTCGCCAAGGACCTCGCCGACAAGCTGAAGAAGCACGGCGTCGACCTGGACAAGTGGAAGGACGGCGAGTGGAAGAACTGGGACAAGGCGACCTGGCTCCGTGAGGCCGAGGACTTCGTCAACCCGGTGATCGACGGCCTCTGGGATCCGACGCGTATGCAGTCGGCGAAGAGCCCGGATCAGACGATCACCGCGCAGGCCGGCGCGAGCGGCACCGACCCGACGCCCCGGCCCGTCAACGCGCAGCGCGAGAAGACGCCTTACCATCGCAACGCGGCCCCGGTAGGGAAGATCTTCTTCGACTCGCCCGAGGGCCACATGGTCTGCTCCGGCACCATCGTGAAGGACCCGCGCCGGCCCGGGAAGTCCAACATGGTCTGGACGGCCGGACACTGCGTCCACGCGGGCAAGAGCGGCGGCTGGTACCGCAACATCACCTTCGTGCCGGCCTACAACGACCTCGGCAAGTCGCCCTCGGCCCTGCGCAACGCGCAGCCGCACGAGATCGCGCCCTACGGCCAGTACTGGGCCGACTGGGCGGTGACCTCGGGTGACTGGATCCAGCGCGGCGGTTCGAACCAGGCCTGGCCGTACGACTACGCCGTGCTGCACGTGCAGCCCGAGCGGGGCGGCAAGTCGCTGGAGGAGACCGTCGGCGCCGCGCTGCCGGTCGACTTCTCCGCGCCGACGGCCGCGCAGGCCGGGACGATGGGCGCCTGGGGCTACCCGCAGGCGCCGCCGTACAACGGCCTGATCATGCACAAGTGCCTCGACCGCGCGACGCGGCTCACCACGGCCCCGGCCACGCCGACGATGTACCGGATCGGCTGCACGATGACCGCCGGTTCCTCGGGCGGCGGCTGGTTCCGTGTCCTGCCGAACGGGAAGACGGCCCTCGTGTCGAACACCTCGATCGGCCCGGCCGGCGGCAACGGCTGGCTCGCCGGACCACAGTTGGGCCGGGGCGCCAAGGCGGCGCACGAGATGGTCAGCAAGAAGTTCGCCCGCTGACCCGAGGGACACCGCGTACGGCACCGCATCACCAAAGAGGGCGCTGCCCCCTCCCCGTCGAGGGAGGGGGCAGCGCCCTCTGTGATCGTTCGCCGTGGGTCAGTGCGCGGCGGGAACGTACGGCGCGAGCATCGCCGCCAGCTCCTCGTGCACCCGGGCCTTCAGCAGGGTGCCCTCCGGGGTGTGCTCCTCGGACTCCACCTCGCCCTCGGCGTGCACCCGCGAGACGAGACCGCCCTGCGTGTACGGCACGAGGGCTTCGAGCTCGACCTCGGGGCGCGGCAGTTCGGCGTCGATGAGCGCGAGCAGCTGCTCGATGCCCTGACCCGAACGGGCCGAGACCGCGATGGAGTGCTTCTCCATCCGCAGCAGACGCTGGAGGACCAGCGGGTCCGCCGCGTCCGCCTTGTTGACGACGACGATCTCCTTGACGTTCACCGCGCCGACGTCCCGGAAGACCTCGCGCACGGCGGCGAGCTGCTCCTCCGGAGCCGGGTGGGAGCCGTCCACGACGTGCAGGATGAGGTCGGACTCGCCGACCTCCTCCATGGTGGAGCGGAACGCCTCGACCAGGTGGTGCGGCAGGTGCCGGACAAAGCCGACGGTGTCGGCCAGGGTGTAGACGCGGCCGGTGGGCGTCTCGGCCCGGCGCACGGTCGGGTCGAGGGTCGCGAACAGGGCGTTCTCCACGAGCACGCCCGCCCCGGTGAGGCGGTTGAGCAGGGAGGACTTGCCCGCGTTGGTGTATCCGGCGATGGCGACCGACGGCACCTTGTTGCGCCGGCGCTCCTGCCGCTTGATGTCGCGGCCGGTCTTCATCTCCGCGATCTCCCGGCGCATCTTCGCCATCTTCTCGCGGATGCGGCGCCGGTCGGTCTCGATCTTGGTCTCACCGGGACCACGGGTGGCCATGCCGCCACCGCCGCCGCCACCCATCTGACGGGACAGCGACTGACCCCAGCCTCGCAGTCGCGGCAGCATGTACTGCATCTGCGCGAGCGCGACCTGTGCCTTGCCCTCTCGGGACTTGGCGTGCTGGGCGAAGATGTCGAGGATGAGGGCGGTCCGGTCGACCACCTTCACCTTGACGACGTCTTCGAGGGCGATGAGCTGGCCGGGGCTGAGCTCGCCGTCGCAGACGACGGTGTCGGCGCCGGTCTCGACGACGATGTCGCGCAGCTCGCGCGCCTTGCCGGAGCCGATGAAGGTCGCCGGGTCCGGCTTGTCACGGCGCTGGATCACGCCGTCGAGCACGAGGGCGCCCGCCGTCTCGGCGAGGGCCGCGAGCTCCGCCAGGGAGTTCTCCGCGTCCTGCACGGTCCCCGAGGTCCAGACGCCGACCAGCACGACGCGCTCGAGGCGCAGCTGGCGGTACTCGACCTCGGTGACGTCCTCGAGCTCGGTGGAGAGGCCCGCGACACGGCGCAGGGCCGCACGCTCGGAGCGGTCGAACTGGTCGCCGTCCCGCTCTCCGTCGATCTCGTGGCTCCAGGCGACGTCCTCTTCCATCAGGGCATCGGCCCGAAGGCTCTCGGTACGGTTCGTCTCCGCGAAGCGCTGCTCGTCCTGGGAAGGGGAAGAAGAGGAGGTCATTGGGTCCTTACGTCGAAATGACGTCGCCTGACAGCGACGAAGTTGAATCTGTATCCGTCGCAACGCGTGACGGCACCGGAAGATTCCCGGTTCCGGCCGCGTCGCCGACCTGACGATGGTGGCACGGCCCTGCCGTGCCCGTCACCCGGGTTTCGCCGCCGTCCTGACGGCCTCGGCCGGGCGGGAGCGCCAGTCGGGGTGCCCGGGCATGGGCGGGGTCTTGGCCGCGTACAGCCAGTCACGGAAGAAGGCGGTGAGGTCCCGTCCCGCGATCTCGCCGGCCAGCGCCGTGAAGTCGGCGGTGGTGGCCGTGGAGTCCCGGTGGTCGGCGACCCAGCGGCGCTCCAGGCGCCCGAAGGCCTCGGTGCCGATCTCCTGGCGGAGGGCGTAGAGGACGAGGGCGCTGCCGTCGTAGACGACGGGCCGGAAGAGGCTGATCTTGTGGCCGGGCGAGGGCGGCTCGGGGGCGGCGGGCGGGCCGCCGTCGGCCCGCCACCCGTCGGAGGCCGCATAGGCCGCCTTCATGCGCTGCTCCATGGACTTGCCGGCCTTCTCCTCCGCGTAGAGGGCCTCGTACCAGCTCGCGTGTCCTTCGTTGAGCCAGAGGTCGGACCAGGTGCGGGGCGAGACGCTGTCGCCGAACCACTGGTGGGCCAGCTCGTGGACCATGATCGAGTCGACGTACCACTCCGGGTAGCCCGGCTCCGTGAAGAGGCCGCGCTCGAAGAGGGAGAGGGTCTGCGTCTCCAGCTCGAAGCCCGTGTCGGCGTCGGCGACGAGCACGCCGTACGTCTCGAAGGGGTACGGGCCGACCTGCCGCTCCATCCATTCCAGCTGGCCGGGGGTCTTGCGGAGCCAGGGCTCCATCAGCTCCCGGTCGGCGGTCCGCACCACGTCCCGCAGGGGCAGGCCGCCGGGGCCGGTCCGGTGCACGACGGTGGAGCTGCCGATGGAGACCTGGGCGAGCTCCGTGGCCATCGGGTGGCGTGTGCGGTACGTCCAGGTGGTGGTGGCGCCGTGGTCGACACGGCCGGCGGGCAGGCCGTTGGCGACGGCGGTGAGCGTGCTGGGGGCGGTGATCCGGAAGGTGAAGTACGCCTTGTCGGCGGGGTGGTCGTTGGAGGGGAAGACGCGGTGGGCGGCGTCCGCCTGGTTGGCCATGGCGAGGCCGTCGCCGGTGCGCACCCAGCCGCCGGTGTCGGCGGGTCCTGTGGGGTCGCTGGTGTGGGTGACGGTGATCTCGATCTGCTCGCCGGCGTCGACCGGCACGGCGGGGGTGATGATCAGGTCCTCGCCGCGGCCGGTGTACGCGGCCGGGATGTCGTCGACGGTGACGGCGGAGACGGTCCCGTGGGTGAAGTCGAGGTTGAGCCGCTCCAGGTCCGCGGTGACGCGGGCGTCGATCCTGGTCACGGCGGCGAGCGGCTTCGTGTTGACCCCCGGATAGGTGAGGTCGAGGTCGTACGCGAGGACGTCGTAGCCGGGGTTGCCGAGGTGCGGGAAGAGCGGGTCGCCGATGCCGAGCGGCGCCGGGGCGGGCAGCGCGGCGGCGACGAGCCCGGTCGAGGCGGCGACGAGGACGGCGGCACGGAGCCAGCGCGCACGGGGCAGGGGGTTTCGGACGAGCGGCATGGGCCAGGCCTTTCCGGAGGACTGGCCCTACGGCTACCAGGGGATTCCCCGCCGCACGGGGCGGCGCGCTCGCCCGCCACCCGAAGGGGTCATGCCTGATCGTGTCGTGTCGTGCCGCGCGGTGGGTGGGTGGGTGGGTGGGTCGGCGTGCGGCGTCAGGAATCGCGCGGCTCCGTCCTCCCCCGTCGCCGGGCGCGGTTCACGTCGTACACGCCCGGCACGTCCCGCATGGCGCGCATCAGTGCGGGGAGACCGGCCGCGTCGGGGAGGTGGAGGGTGTACGTGTGACGGACACGCTGTTCGCTGGGCGGCTCGACGGTCGCGGCGACGACCGCAGCACCGGCGGTGGCGATGGCCTCGGTGAGGTCGGCGAGGAGGCGGGGCCGGCCGAAGGACTCGGCGACGAGCGTGACCCGGCACTGGGCGGTGTCGCCCCAGCGGACGGCGACGGGCTCGCGGCCCACGCCGCGCATGGTCTCGACGGCCGCGCAGCCGGCCCGGTGGACGGTGACCGAGCCGCCGCGGACACGGAATCCGGTGATCTCGTCGGGCGGTACGGGGGTGCAGCAGCCGGCGGGGCGGACGACGGCGGGCGGCTCGCCGTCCAGGTCGGCGTGGAGGACGGCGCCGGAGCGCCGGTCGGCCGGGACGTTGACCCGGGGCCTGGGGCCCGCGTCGGCGGGGGCCGCGGCGGCCTCGGGGTGGGCCTGGAGCCAGCCGCTGATCGCGATCCGGGCGGCGGCGGTGCGGGCGTGGTCGAGCCACTCGGGAGAGGGCCCGGACACGGTGTCCTGGGCGAGCAGCAGCTGGACGGTGTCCCCGTCGCCGAGGACGGTGCTCAGGGGGGCGAGGCGGCCGTTGACCCGTGCCCCGAGACAGCCGTGGGCGGCCTCGCCGTGCTGGGCGTAGGCGGCGTCCACACAGCTGGCTCCGGCGGGCAGGCTGATCGGCCCGGGGGCGCTGCCGTCGGCGCTGAAGACGGTGATCTCGTCGTCCTCGGCGAGGTGGGCGCGGAGCGAGCTCCAGAAGGTGTCGGGGTCGGGGGCGGACTGCTGCCAGTCGAGGAGTCGGGAGAGCCAGCCGGGGCGGGTGGGGTCGACGCGCTCGCCGTCCTCGGGCTGCGGGTCGAGGGTCGGGACGGGGGCCGGGACGGGGGCCGGGACGGGGCCGGAGGCGGCGGGAGGGGCGGGCCGCCCCGGGGGCGGTGTCGGACCGGCGTACGGTTCCTGACCCGCGTACGGATTGCCGAGGGCGACGACTCCGGCCTCCGCGACCGTGTGCATCCGGTGGGTCCTGATGAGGATCTCGGCCACGGCCCCGTCGGGGGCGGCGATCGCGGTGTGCAGCGACTGGTACAGGTTGAACTTGGGGGCCGCGATGAAGTCCTTGAACTCGGAGATCACCGGAGTGAAGCAGGTGTGGAGCTCACCGAGGACCCCGTAGCAGTCGGCGTCCTCGGCGACGAGGACGAGGAGCCGCCCGAAGTCGCAGCCGCGCAGTTCGCCGCGCTTGAGGCGGACGCGGTGCACGGAGACGAAGTGCCGTGGCCGGACGAGGACCTCGGCACCGATGCCGGCTTCGCGCAGGACGGCGCCGACCTGTTCGGCCACGGCGTCGAGGGCGTCCCCCGCGTGGGAGTTGCCGGCGATGAGCGCGCGGGTGTTCTCGTACTCCTCGGGGTGGAGGATCGCGAAGACGAGGTCCTCCAGCTCGGTCTTGAGGGCCTGGACCCCGAGCCGTTCCGCGAGGGGGATGAGGAAGTCCCGGGTGACCTTGGCGATCCTGGCCTGCTTCTCGGCGCGCATCACGCCGAGGGTCCGCATGTTGTGGAGGCGGTCGGCGAGTTTGATCGACATGACGCGGACGTCGTTGCCGGTGGCGACGAGCATCTTGCGGAAGGTCTCGGGCTCGGCGGCGGCGCCGTAGTCGATCTTCTCCACCTTGGTGACGCCGTCGACGAGGTAGGCGACCTCGTCGCCGAACTCCCGGCGCACCTGGTCGAGGGTCACGTCGGTGTCCTCGACGGTGTCGTGGAGGAGGGAGGCGGTCAGGGTGGTGGTCTCCGCGCCGAGTTCGGCGAGGATGAGGGTGACCGCGAGCGGGTGCGTGATGTACGGCTCGCCGCTCTTGCGGAACTGGCCGCGGTGCGAGGACTCGGCGAGGACGTAGGCACGGCGCAGCACCGCGAGGTCGGCCTCGGGGTGGTGGGCCCGGTGTGCCTCGGCGACATGGCTGATGGCGTCGGGCAGCCGGTCACGGGGGGCAGGTCCGGCGGTGGCGCCCAGCAAGGCGGCGCGGCCGAGGCGGCGCAGGTCGATGCGGGCGCGTCCGCGTCTGCGGACGGTCGTGTCGGTGACGGCGGCGTCGGCCGCGCTCACAGGGTTGGTGGCCTCTGCGCTCATGGGGCACCTCCGGCAACGTCGACCGGCGGTGGGCGGGCCAGGCGAGCCCTGGGGGCCGGTGCTTGATGCTACCGACCCCACCACGTGGCGCAGTCACGCTCTCGCTCAGCGTGAACCGGATCACCCATTCGAGCGACAAATCAGTCGTTGACTGTTTCGATTTCCTGGACTCCGGTGGGCACCGACAGCCATTCCGGGTCGATGGTGCCCTCGGCGACGATGACGGCGGGTCCCGTCATCTCGATCTCGCCGTCGGGGTGCTCGGTGATGACGAGGGTCCCGCCGAGGACCTCGACGGTGTACGTGACGGGGGTGCCGCTCGCGAGGGGGTCGGCGCCGTCGCGGCGGGCCGTGGCGACGGCGACGGCGCACGCGCCCGTACCGCAGGAGCGGGTCTCGGCTGCGCCGCGCTCGTGGACCCGCATGGCGACGTGCCGGGGGCCGCGGTCGGCGACGAACTCGATGTTGACCCCGTCCGGGTAGACCGCGGCGGGCTCGTAGGGCGGCTCGGTGAAGAGGTTGCCCGCGTGGCCGAGGTCCTCGACGAAGGCGACCGCGTGCGGGTTGCCCATGTTCACGTTCCGCGCGGGCCAGCTGCGGCCGTCGACGGTGACGGTGACTTCGGCCTCGGACAGGACCGCGCGGCCCATGGAGACGGTGACGGAGCCGTCCTTGTCGAGGTGGACGCGCTTGATGCCGCCGCGGGTGGCGACGGCGACCTCGCCCGCGGTGACGTGGCCGGCGTGCTGGAGGTAGCGGGCGAAGACCCGGACCCCGTTCCCGCACATCTCGGCGACCGAGCCGTCGGCGTTCCGGTAGTCCATGAACCACTCGGCCTCGTCGGCCAGGTGCCGCGCCTCGGGGTGGGCGGCGCTGCGCACGACGTGCAGCAGTCCGTCCCCGCCGATGCCGGCCCGTCGGTCGCAGAGCCGCGCGACGGAGGCGGGGCTCAGCTCGACGGCGTTGTCCGCGTCGGGGACGATCACGAAATCGTTCTCGGTGCCGTGGCCCTTGAGGAAGGGGAGCGGCGAGGTCTGCGTGCTGGTCACGCGATCAACTGTACGGGGCCTGTCCGACAGACCGCGCGGGCGTCCACGCACGAAAGGCGCAGGGGCTGCGTGTCGCACGGGAGCCGTGCGAGGGGCGTGCGTGCGGAGGCGTACGGGAACGGACGAACTCAGCGGAGGCGGGCGACGCGCCAGACGGCCAGGGCGACCAGGACGGTGATCGTCGCCACGTACAGGGCGAGGACGCGCCAGTCGGGGCGCTCGCCCGAGCCGCGCTGCGGGAGCCCGGGCCAGGTGTAGCCGACCTTTCGCGCGGCCATCATGCCCCAGCCGGCCGCGCAGGAGCTGATGAGCAGTCCGAGCATGGCGAGGACGGCGCCGCCGTCACCCGAGCCGAAGGCGAGCGGGAACGCGAACATCAGGGAGCCGACGGCCGCGAGGCCGACGATCGGGGCGAGCTGCCAGATCCGCAGGCGCCGCTGCGGTCTGAGCTCGACCTCGACCTCGTCGGCGTCCACCTCGACGGCGGTGCCTTCCGCGTCGTCAGGACCGTCCGGTGTCAGGCCCGAGGCCCCGACCGGGGCTGCGCCCGTCGAGTCACCCAGGACCGCTTCCTGCTGTTCTCTGTCGCGAGGGCCGGCCTCCATCGCCACGCGCCCTCCCCACTCGGACTCCACTTGGTCGATCGATGCTCGATGATGGCACGCTCCTGACCGCCGAACTGACGGGCAGGGCGTCCCGATGCCATCACGTGATCAGGCTGTAACCGCTCGTTCGACCAACGACAGCGCCTCCCGCGGGAGTTCCCCGCGGTGATCGGCGGCTCCACTGAGCCAGTGGACCCGCGGGTCGCGCCGGAACCAGGAGTCCTGGCGGCGCGCGAAGCGCTTGGTGGCGCGCACGGTCTCGGCGCGCGCCTCGTCCTCGGTGCACTCCCCCGCGAGCGCCGCGAGCACCTGCTGGTAGCCGAGGGCGCGGGCGGCGGTACGGCCCTCGCGCAGGCCCCGCGCCTCCAGGGCGCGCACCTCGTCGACGAGGCCGGCCTCCCACATCCGGTCCACGCGCAGGGCGATGCGCTCGTCCAGCTCGGGGCGGGCCACGTCGACGCCGATCTGGACGGTGTCGTAGACGGAGTCGTGTCCGGGCAGGTTGGCGGTGAAGGGCTTGCCCGTGATCTCGATGACCTCGAGCGCGCGGACGATGCGGCGGCCGTTGCTCGGCAGGATCGCGCGGGCCGCCTCGGGGTCGGCCTCGGCGAGCCGGGCGTGCAGGACGCCCGAGCCGCGCTCCTCCAGCTCGGCCTCCAGCCTGGCCCGGACGACGGGGTCGGTGCCGGGGAACTCCAGGGCGTCGACGGCCCCCCGTACGTACAGGCCGGAACCGCCGACGAGGATCGGGCTGCGGCCCTCGGCGAGGAGCCGGTCGATCTCGGCGCGGGCCAGTCGCTGGTACTCGGCGACGCTGGCGGCCTCGGTCACGTCCCAGATGTCGAGGAGGTGGTGCGGGACGCCGTCCCGCTCCTCCATCGTCAGCTTGGCGGTCCCGATGTCCATCCCCCGGTAGAGCTGCATCGAGTCGGCGTTGACGACCTCGCCGCCGAGCTGTTGAGCCAGATATACCCCCAGATCGGACTTTCCGGCTGCAGTGGGACCGACGACGGCGATGACCCGCGGGGCGGGAGCTGCACTTCTCACCGCACCAGTCTCGCAAACCTCCCGACCCGTCCCCGAATGAGCTACGTGACGAGCCCCCTCCGGCTTCGTTGCCTGTTGCGAGGTTCCGGCCGTCGGTCACCGCCGAGCCCCTCCCATCCGAGTACGCTATGGAGTGAATATGGGCGTTTTTGCAGTGTTTCGCCGTAAGAAGAAGGATGTGGTCGAGGCCTCGTCGGAGGAGACCGGGGCCGTCGCGACGCCGACTGCCGACGCCGCCGACGCGACCGAGACGGACGCCGTGGCCGGAGCCGATGCCGAGGTCGCGGCCGATGTCGGTGTTGACGTCGAGGTCAAGGTCGAGGTCGAGGTCGACGGTGATGCCGATGGTGACGTCGATGTCGCAGCCGAGACCGTTGACGTCGCCGAGATCGCGGCCGACGACTCGGCGTCTCCGGCAGCCGGGACGGCGGACCCGGTGGACGGTGCGGCCGACGTGGAAGCCACGGAAGGCGTCGACGCGGACGAGCGGGCGGCAGGAACGGTGGCCTCCGAGGTCGTGGAGATCCCGAAGCAGCAGTCGGCCGAGGCCGCCGCGGACAACGAGGCAGGCGAAGGCGCCCGCAAGTAGGCCCCCGGGGTCCTGGGGGCAGGACACGGAACACGGATCCCCCGAGGGTCCGCGGAGGGAAGGTGCCCCATGGGTCTCCTGGATTCACTGAAGGCCAAGCTCGCCCCGGCCAAGGACAAGGTGGCCGACCTCGCGCAGCAGCACGGGGGCAAGATCGACAACGGTCTCGACAAGGCCGCGAAGCTGGTCGACGAGAAGACCAAGGGCAAGTACAGCGACAAGATCCAGTCCGGTACGGGCAAGGCCAAGAACGTGGTGGACCGGATCGGTCACAAGGACGACGGCACGCCCGGGAGCGGCGGCACGACCCCGCCGCCGACCGCCTGACGACCGGCGTCACCCCCACGACGCAGCCCCTCCGCACGGCGGACGGCCGCGGAGCATCGCGCTCCGCGGCCGTCCGCCGTTCCTGCGTCCTGCGTTGTCGCGCGGTCCGTCGCTGTCGCGCGGTCCGTCGCTGTCGCGCGGTCCGTCAGGACCAGGCGGCGACGATGTACTCCACGCCGTAGGGCGCGTCCTCGTGGAGGAGCCGGCCTTCGAGCCCCGCGCCCTCGGCGGCGCCCGCAAGGACCTGCCAGGGCGCGCGGCCGGCCGCCTTCAGCTCGTACGCCAGCTCCTCGTCCAGCGCGAGCAGCGCGGCCACGTCGGCCGCGCCCAGCGCGCGGGCCGCCCCGGCGTCGAAGCCGGCCGCCCGCTCGTCCAGGTAGCCGGGGGCCTTCACGGTCCGGCACGCGCTGCCGTCACCCATCACGAGGAGCGCGACCCGGTCGGCGGAGGCGGCGAGCTCACGGCCGGTCGCGGCGCAGGCCTCCGCCGCCTCCCGCTCGTCCACGCCCCGGCCCTCGACGGGCGCGTCGGCCCAGTCGGCGCGGCCGAGCATCCAGGCGCCGACGGCGAGGCTCGCGGGCAGCGGGCGGTCGGCGGCGGGACCGTCGCCGAGGCGTACGGAGAGGTCGACCCCGAAGCCGGCGAAGGAGCCCGTCGAACCGGCCGGGAAAACACCGGTGGCACCCGCGCCGGCGGGGCCGACGACGTACAGCCGGTCGGGACGCGAGGCGGCGAGCAGTCCGACGGCGTCGGCGCAGGCGGTGCGCGCGGCGTCCAGTTCGGGGGCGGCGCCGGTCGCGACCTCGGGGACGAGGAGCGGCGGACAGGGGCAGACGGCTGCGGCGACAAGCATGATCCGCACCCTACTGCGCCGCCGCACCACGCCCACCCGGACAGGCCCTGGGGCCGCGGGCCGGTGGGTCACCGGGGCCCTCGGGCCACCCGCCCCCGGTGGCTCAGCGGAGCCCCGGGGTCACCGGCCCCCGACGGCTCAGTGGCTTCCGCAGGCCGGTGCGTCGGCGGCCGGAAGGGGTTCCGGGACGCCGATCTTCGGGAGGCCGAGCAGCACGCCGGCCGGCTTCGCGGCGGCCTCCGTGTTGCGCTTCTCCCAGGCGTCGCCGGCGCGGGTACGGCGTACCGACGTCGTCAGGCCCTCGGCGAGCAGGTGGTGCGGGGCGGCGTAGGTGATCTCGACGGTCACGACGTCGCCGGGACGGACGTCCTGCTCCGGCTTGGTGAAGTGGACGAGCCTGTTGTCGGGGGCGCGGCCGGAGAGGCGGTGCGTGGCGCCGTCCTTGCGGCCCTCGCCCTCGGCGACCATGATCTCCAGCGTGCGGCCGACCTGCTTCTTGTTCTCCTCCCAGGAGATCTCCTCCTGGAGCGCGACGAGGCGCATGTAGCGCTCCTGCACGACGTCCTTGGGGATCTGCCCGTCCATCTCGGCGGCCGGGGTGCCGGGCCGCTTGGAGTACTGGAAGGTGAAGGCGTTCGCGAAGCGGGCCTCGCGGACCGCGTGCATCGTCTGCTCGAAGTCCTCCTCGGTCTCGCCGGGGAAGCCCACGATGATGTCGGTGGAGATGGCGGCGTGCGGGATGGCCGCGCGGACCTTCTCGATGATGCCGAGGAAACGCTCCTGCCGGTACGAGCGCCGCATCGCCCGCAGGATCGAGTCCGAGCCGGACTGCATCGGCATGTGCAGCTGCGGCATCACGTTCGGCGTCTCGGCCATCGCCGCGATCACGTCGTCGGTGAAGTCGCGGGGGTGCGGGGAGGTGAAGCGGACCCGCTCCAGGCCCTCGATCTGGCCGCAGGCGCGCAGCAGCTTCGAGAAGGCCTCGCGGTCGCCCAGGTCCGAGCCGTACGCGTTGACGTTCTGGCCGAGCAGGGTGATCTCGGAGACGCCCTCGGCGACCAGCGCCTCGACCTCGGCGAGGATGTCGCCGGGGCGGCGGTCCTCCTCCTTGCCGCGCAGCGCGGGGACGATACAGAAGGTGCAGGTGTTGTTGCAGCCGACGGAGATCGAGACCCAGGCGGCGTAGGCGGACTCGCGCCGGGTCGGCAGCGTGGAGGGGAAGGCCTCCAGCGACTCGGCGATCTCGATCTGCGCCTCCTCCTGGATGCGGGCGCGCTCCAGGAGGACCGGCAGCTTGCCGATGTTGTGCGTACCGAAGACCACGTCGACCCAGGGGGCCTTCTTGACGATGGTGTCGCGGTCCTTCTGGGCGAGGCAGCCGCCGACGGCGATCTGCATGCCGGGACGCGTGGTCTTCATCGGGGCGAGCCGGCCGAGGTTGCCGTACAGCTTGTTGTCGGCGTTCTCGCGGACCGCGCAGGTGTTGAAGACCACGACGTCGGCGTCGCCGTCGGACCCGCTGGGGGCCCGGACGTACCCCGCGTCTTCCAGCAGACCGGAGAGCCGCTCGGAGTCGTGGACGTTCATCTGGCACCCGTAGGTGCGAACCTCGTAGGTCTTGGATCCTTCAACGCTCACTGCGGGACTCCGGTCGCTGCTGCTGGTCATGGCTCAAGGGTAGGTGCTCCCGGAAGCTGCCAGGCCCGAGGTTCGGCGCCACAGGACCTGGACGGCCCGGGGCCCGGGCGTCCCGGAAACGCGGTGTGCCCGCCGATCGACCGGATCGGCGGGCAGCTCGACCGGACGGTCCGTCCCTGTCGCGCGGTGACCGGCTCAGTCCCGGCCGGCGTCGCGGGTGAGCAGCTCCGCCTGGCGCCCGGCGAGCGCCGATGCCGCCTCCCAGTCCCAGGCCGGAGTGCCGCTGAGGCTGAGGACGACGAGGTGCGTCCCCACCACGCCGGCGAGGAGCAGGGTGAGTCCGGCGAATTCGCCCGTGGTGGCACGCTCGGCTCGCTGTTCGCGGGCCCAGACCGCGGTCGCTCCGGCGAACGGCTTCGCCTCGACATCGCGCTCGTCCACGACCCCGACCGCGGCTCGCGGGTTGGTGAGCAGCCGGTCACCTGCCTCGTGCAGCGCGCGATGCGCGTCGGACTCGGAGGCCAGCGGCACGACCTGGATCCAGGCCCATCGGTCGTGGCCGTCGTGGAAGGACCGCCAGGCGGTGACGCTGCCGCTCTCCCGCGCGCGATCGGCCCAGGGCGTCGGCGCTCCCGCCCGTCCGGTCAGCCAGGTGCGCTCGTCGACCGTCTTCCATCGGCCGGGAAGATCCTCGCCGGTGAGAAGGCGGGACAGGACCGCCTGGTGACCTTTGCCCGCCGCGAACCGGGCCAGCGCGAGCCTGAAGTGCTGAATCATGCGGTCAGTCCCCTGACATTCCCCAGAAGACCAACCCGACGCAGTTTCCCTGACCGTGGTAAACGGGTGCGCAGCAACCCGAGCCGCGGAACATGGGGGGAAGGTCCGAGGCGGACGTGCGATAGACGTCCTCGATGCGCTCTCGGGTCGGGTGATCCGTACCGAAGTATTCGACCAGTTCCTCAGGATTGACGATCCTGATCGCACCGGTCTCCTCGTAATCGCTGTCGTCCGACACGATCACGTGGTCGACATCGAGGATGGAATGAGCCCCCTCGGCTTCCAGACCTCCGCCCTCGATCAGCTCTTCGATCGATTCCGGGTAGGGATCCTCATTCCGCCATGACTCTTCGAAAACCTGTTGACGGAGTTCTTCGAGCGCAGCCTGAGGATCGTCGTGCTTGTCGGTGAAGTAAATCCACCGGGATGCTCCCACTGTGGCTCCCATCGTTGCGAAATCGCCCTGGGCGAGGCGGATAAGGCCCGGTCGGGCACACGGACAGTGTGCCCGACCGGGTTCGTGCTCAGTGTTACAGGACCACGGCGCAAGCAGGCATCGCGGGCCCGCAGGCCGGGGAGAGGAGTTTCCCGAGCCACCACAGCGTGCCGCCCACCGCGAGGGCGCCGGCACCTGCCTTGACCTCGTTCGGGACCGTCATCGGTTCGGTCGCCGGTTCCGTGGCGGGACCGGGAGTACGGGACGTCGGCAGATAGAACGCCTGATACGTGACGACTCCGTGCTGACCGGAGAAGAAGTCGGAGTTCTCGAGTTCGAGGAACTGACCTCGCTTCCCGCCGGGACCGACGAGGGGGTGCGGCAGCCGGAATCCCGGCTTGACGTCCAGCCCCGCATAACGCGAATCCCGCTTCATGAAGTCGACGTACCAGTCGACATCATCGATGCCGTATCCCTCCGCGGGTGCGTACTGGTTGTTCAGCCACGGAAGCTTCGCCTTGTGCTTCAGCTCCCACACATAAAGCGTGTTCCCGTCCCGGTAGGTGATGTCCGCGGCTCCTTCGCCGCCCTTTCCGTCCTTCGCGCCACCCGCGACCGGGGCCTCCATCTGAACGCGCCATCCGCCGGTGGGGCCGTACTTCTTGATGGCCTGGGCTTCGAGCCAGCCGAACATGATCAGCTGGGCCATGTAGTGCGTGTTCGACGTGATGGAGGATGCCGCGGCCTTGGGGGTCGACGTCGTCGGGCACGGCCCGATGAAACCGGGCGAACCGCATCCGCTGGTGGGGGCGCTTCCGCCGTCGTCGGTCCTGTGACCGTCGAGCTCGACGTTGGTGACGGGGTTGCCGCCGGTGAAGGCGTACCGGTTGCCGGTGTACGGGTCGGAGCCGAGGCTCATGTCGGCGAGTGCGCCGTCGTACATGTCCCGGGTGGTGAAGCGGTTCAGCCCCGGGTTGTAGTCGCGGAACCCCATGTCGTAGGTGCCGGTGGCGGCATCCCAGCGCTTGGAGTTGAAGCGGTACGGGTTGTACGCCTCCTTGTCGGGGTCGGCCGTCTCGGGCTTGTCGATGCCGGTGAACTCGGACTTGTCGTCGGAGCCGTAGGCGGTGTAGCCGTAGGTGGCCTTGGTGTCACCGGCGCTGTCGGTGAGGGTTTCGGCGTCGGTGTGGCTGTTGTAGCCGTAGACGCCGAGTTCCTCGCCGCCACCGCCGGTGTGCTTGATCTGCGAGAGGCGCTCGCCCCAGGGGCTGTACTGGTACGACTTGGTGACCGCCCCTGCCACCTGCTCGTCCAGCACCTCGGTGCTGGTGCCGAGGTAGTTGTAGTCGGTGGTCTTCGTGCCTTCGGTCTTGGTGGTGGTGCGGTCCAGCGGGTCGAAGACGTACGTGGTCTTCTTCGACGTGCCGTCACTCTGCATCTTGGTGTGCTCGATGACGTGGTCGAAGCCGTCGTACGTGTTGTCCTCGATCGTCCGACCGCCCGAAGTGACCTGATCCAGCCGTCCGTAGGCGTCGTAGGCGTAGTTCGCGGTGGCCCCGCCGGTGGTGGCGGTCAGCAGCCGGTTGCGGTCGTAGGTGAAGGTGGAGGCGACACCCTTGACGTTCTGGCTGATGACGTTGGCGTTGTCGTCGTGGACGTACGTCTCGGTGCCGGCGCCGTTGCCCGTCTTGACCGACTTGGCGAGCCGGTCGGCCGGGTCGTAGGTGTAGTCGGTGGTCGAGGCGAGAAGCGCCGCGTGATCGTCGGCGTTCATCTTCTTCGCCACGTCCTGGGCCTTGTTCCCGTTCGGGTCGTAGGCGTAGGCGTGCGAGGAGACGAGGGTGCCGTTGGGCTTCTTCTCGGTCTGGGTCTTGACCGCTCCGTTGAGGTAGTAGGTGTAGTCGACGGTGTTGCTGTTGGCCTTGGTCTCCTTCAGACGCTGGCCGCGGTCGGTGTACGTGTACGCGGAGACCTTCGGGGAGGCGTCGGCCGCGGTCTTGCCGACCTTGACCGTCTTGACCATTTCCCTCAGGTCGTAGAGGTACGACGAGTACTGGTCGGGGTGGCTGACCGTCTCGGGCTGGCCGTTCACGTCATACGTGTAGGCGGTGGACTTCCGCTCCTGACCGGCCAGCGCCTCGGTGACCTTGTCGACCTGGTTGAGGCCCGTGTAGGTCATCGTGTAGGCGTCGACCCGTGCACCCGTGGAGGTGTCGTCGATCGAGGTCAGGTTGCCGTTCGCGTCGTAGGCGTACGCGAAGTTCTTCCGGTCGGCGCCGGCCGACGGCGCGTCCGTACGCGTCCGCAGCGTGCCGTCCGGCCAGTAGCCCGTGGTCTGCGTCCGGGACGGGGAGCCACCGGCGCCCGTCAGCGTCCGCCTGGTCTGCTTGCCGTTGTTGTCGTAGTCGTACTCGGTACGGATGTCCCAGCTGTCGACCGACGTCCTGGTCCAGCCGTTGTCGAAGTACGTGTAGTCGGTCTCGTTGCGCGTCGACTGTCCCTCGGACGGCGGCGCGGAGACCTTCTTCACGCGGCCGATCTCGTCGTACACCGTCTGGGTGTAGACGTTGGGGTCGTTGTAGCGGGCGTCCGCCGGGTCGTACGGCTGGTACTTCTTGACCGGTCGGTTGAGCTTGTCGTACTCCGTACGGGAGGCGAAGTCCTCTGTGTTCGACGTGGCCGTACCGCGCGGGGTGACGACCTTGAGGGTGTTGCCGACCTGGTCGTACTCGAACCGCGTCGTGCGGATCGTCGTGCCCTCGTACGGCGTCCTCTGCTCGACGACCTTGGCCCGGTCGTCGTAGACGACCTCGGACTTGTTGCCCTCCTTGTCGGTGGTCGCGACGGCGAGGGAGTCCTTGTCGTACGTGGTGGTCGTGAACTTGCCGAGCGCGTCCGTGACCTTGACGACGCGGTGGTTCAGGTCGTAGTCGGTCCTGGTCGTGTAGTCGGTGGTGTCGGCGGTCGCGTTCTTCTTGGGGTCGATCACCCGGACCGGGTTGCCCGCGTTGTCGTACTCGTACGACACCTTGTCACCACGCGCGTTGACGACGCTGACGAGCTGGTAGATCGCGTCGTAGTTGTTCGTGGTCACGAAGTCGGTGGCGTCCGCGGTGGTCGCCACGCCCTTCGGCTCGGTCGTCGTCCTGACGTTGCCGACCTTGTCGTACGTGTACGTCGACCTGCGGTTCGTGGTGTTGTTGTCCGGCCCGGTCGCCGTGGTGACCTGGTCCGCCGCGTCGTAGGCCGCCAACGAGACCGCCCCGTTGGGACCGGTGGTCCTGAGGACGTTGTCGTTGGCGTCGTACTCCGGGGCCGGAGTGGTGATGTACGCGCCGGCCGCCTGGTCCTTCGGCACCTTGCTGACCAGCGGGCGTCCGAAGGTGTCGTACGTCTGCGTGGTCACCTTGCCCAGCGCGTCGGTGACCGAGAGCACGTTGCCGCGCACGTCGTACGCCGTCGTGGTGACGTGGCTCTCCGGGTCGGTGATGGTCTCGGGGTAGCCGACGGAGCCGTACCCGCCGAACGTCGTGGCGTTGCCGTTCGCGTCGGTGGACTTGGTCTCCTGCCCGAAGCCGTCGTACTCGTGCTTCGCGGTGTAGTCGCCGACCGTGGCGGTGGCGACGCCCTTGGGGTCGGTGACCGACGTCAGGTTGCCGAAGCTGTCGTAGCCGAACTGCCACCTGCGGCCCTCGGGCGAGGTCTTGGTGGACAGATCGGCGGCGTAGCCGTCGACGCGGGTCTGGTACGCGTACTTCGTGGCGTTCGGCAGGCCGGCCTCGTTCGCCGGATCACAGAAGTACGTCGCGACCAGCTGCTCCGACGACCAGGACTTGGTGGTCTCCGCGTGCCACTGCCGCAGGGGGTAGCCGGTCTTGGGGTCGTAGCAGAAGGTCGTCTTGGCGCCGTTCGGCTCCTCCAGGTAGGTGACGTTGTTGTCCGCGTCCCAGTTGATCCTGGTGATTTCGGACTTCGCGTTCGTCACCTGCACCGAGCGGCCGAAGTCGTCGACCACGTAGGAGGTGGCGTGCGACTCGGCGTCGGTGACCTTGGCGTCGGTGAACTTCGTGTTCGACGCGTTGACGGAGTACGTGAAGCCGGTGTTGTGGCCGAGTCGGTCCGTGACGGTCTTCGTCCACCAGTGGTACTTCGGGTCGTCCCCGGCCTGCGGGGCGTAGTACGCCAGCTGCGTGGCATTGCCGCGCGGGTCCGTGGCCTTGACCAGCTTGACGTTCTTGTTGCCCTGCGTGGCGTCGTAGGTGAACGCGAAGACCTTCGGCTGAGCCGAGCCCGCTCCGTCGGTGAACTGCCCCAGCAGGCCCTTGGTGGTGTAGAAGAACTCGATCTTCCGGCCGGAGATGTCTGTCACCGAGCGGATGTGATCGTAGATCTTCGAGTTGTTGAGCGATCCTGTGTCCGTGGTCAGGACACCGGAGTCGTTGACGTACTGGTAGCCGTTCTGGCCCTTCTCCCAGTAGTCGACGGCCAGGGTCTGCCGGGCGGCCGGGTCGGTGATGTACTTGAGGAACTTGGTCGGCTTGTTGTTGGACTTCCGCTCCTCGTAGGTGAACGACATGGTGTTGCCGTTCCTGTCGACCGTGGACGTCATGTAGCCGTCGCAGCCGAACAGGAACCGGGTCCCGTCGGGCCTGGTCATGGTCCAGGCGTCCGGGATGGCGTCCTTCGTGGGCCGGCAGTCCAGGCCGGACTTCATCGTCAGCTTGAAGTGGACGCCCGCGGGGGCCTTCCACACGCTGTCGGTGGCGTCCCAGCGGAAGACGTGTGTGGTGCCGTCGCCGTCCGGGAGGCGGATCTCGGTGGGGTTGGGCTTGGGGTGGAACTCGAGCGGGGCGCCCAGCCGGATCGGGCCCGACGCCTGGAACGACCAGCCGTGGCCGGCGACCGTGTCACTCGTGTCGAGGCTGTTGTAGGCCATGCGGAAGAACGTGTTCAGCCCCCGCCCGGGGTTGTTGAACGCGTTGTACTGCCACACGTTGTTGCCCGAGGCCAGGTTGTTCATCACCGTGGACCCGGCGCCGGTGTTCTTGCCCGCGTAGGCGTAGAACTTCTCCAGGCCCAGCGTGTTGGAGGTGGGGTCCTCGACCGCCACGTTCTGCTTCAGCGACGGGATGGCGCCGGTGCCGGCGGACAGCCAGGTGCCGTCGGCGACCTTCTTGATGTCCCAGCCGAGCACGTACTCGTTGCGCTTGTTGCCGGAGTCCGAGTTGATCGGGGTCTTGACCTGCGCCTGGACGGTGGCCGACTTGCCCGGCAGGAGGGCAGGGACCGCGGTGGACAGCTGGTTGCCGCCCGTGGTGACGTCCGTGCCGTCGGGCAGCTTCCAGGTGTACGAGAGCACCCGCTCACCGGCCGCCCAGGCCGTGGACGTGGTGTTGGTGACCGTGAACTCCACCGTGTACGTGGTGTTCGGGGTCATACGGGCCGGGGTGGTCGGCGCGTAGTACGTGTCCTCGGTCGTCGCGTCGACGTAGATGACCTGCATGTACGGACGCAGCTGCGGGTCGGAGGCCTCGGACGACAGGAACAGCGTGCGCTCCTGCGGGCCGGTGGTGGTCTCGTCCTTCAGCTTGACCAGGACGCCCTTGTTGTTGGCGGGGGTCTTGACCCAGGACTGCATGAGTCCGGTGGCGTCCCACCAGTGGCGGCCGACCTCGTCGGTGATCTGCGGGACGGTGTCGGAGACGGCGGCGGAGAAGTCACCGCCGGCGGTGGTCCACGGCGTCGTCGAGTTCGCGTTGTTCCACGTGGCCTGGGTCTCAGTGAAGTCCCGGGTCAGGGAGTGGAGTTCGTAGATCGCGCCGTTGGTGGTGCTGGTGGTCTCGGCGCCCCACATGTACATCTTGTTCTCCAGCACCGTGGCGGTGGTGGGGATGGATGTGGTGGGGAACTTCAGGGCGGCGCGGGTCTTGCCGTACGTGCCGGAGTTGTTGCCCACGCTCAGCCAGGTCTGCGCCTTGCCGGAGACCAGACCGTCGTGGTTGACGGTCGGCTGCTGCGAGGAGAGCGTGGTGTCGGCCTGTCCCGCCTGGATGATCCTCATCGTCCGGCCGGCCTTGGGGATGCCCACGATGCGGGTCGGCGAGCCGAGGAGCTGCCCGTTCCCGGTCTTGACCGCGAGCTGGTAGTAGTACGACTTCCCGATCTCGCTGGAGCTGGAGTCCGGGGTCGGCACCGCGGTGGTGTCCGTGTACGTCGTCGCGGTCGAGGCGATCGGCGCGATCAGCGTCGCGGCCGACGGCGTGAAGACCTGCTGCGTGGAGCGGTGCAGCTGGTACTCCACGATGTCCAGACCGGCGTCACCGCTGCCGTTGGCGTACGCCGGCCACGACAGCTCGGGACCGGTGGAATGGACCACGGTCGGCGAGTTCAGCGAGGTGCCGACGGCCCCGTACGTCACCGTCAGGCGCGGGTACGTGGAGGTCTCACCGCCGTAGAGGTTGCCGTCGGCCGCCTCGTAGCGCGGGCCGCCGGTCGGCGCGGTGCCCGACTCGTCCTTGGCCTTGAGCACGAAGCCGTGGTTGACGGCCGTGCCGGAGACCCACTTCTGGACGGTGTCGGCGACGGGGAAGTCGTGCCACTTGTTGTAGTCCCAGGCGGCCTTGGTGATCTCGGCCGGGTTCACCAGCCGCACCGAGTCGGCGAGGGTACGGGTCGTGGCCGAGCCGGTGTCCCCGAGGACGATCTTGCCGGCGTTGCCCTTGGCGAAGCTCAGCTCCGCCGCGTCCAGGGTCTTCCAGACGCCGCCGGTGCCGGTCTGGTTGACCGTGTAGTTCTTGGTGCCGCCATTGTGGGTGACGGTGTACGGGGCGGCCGTGGCCGCGTCCGCCGCGGCCGGGTAGTGCGCGTCCACCCGGTAGGTGTCGGTCTCCGGGACCCTCGGCTGCCAGGTGTACGACTCGCCCGTGAGCGCGTTCTTGTTGGAGGCGTAGTCGTCGTTGGTCGCCGCGCCGCCGGTCGTGGTGCCCTTGGGCCACTCGCCGACCGCCGCCGTGCCGGCGTCACCGTCGTCCAGGGACACCGTGGTGCCGGACAGCTCGCCCACCAGCGCGCTGGTGTTGGACCAGTTCGCGGGCGTCGCACCCGCCTCGCTCCAGGCCCCGGTGGCCCGGTGCGCCTCGAGCACGACGGCGTTGGCGTTGGTGGTGTGCGACTGGTCGTAGTAGAGACTCAGGCGAGCCGCGTCGACCTTCACCCCCGCCGGGATCTCGCTCAGCGGGAACTTGATCAGCGAACGGGCGATGCCGGTGTCCGTCTTGCCGACCGACAGCTTCCAGGTGTTGTTGAAGTTCACCGCCGGCTGGTCCGACAGGACCATCGTGTCCTCGGAGACCGAGGCGATCGGCGTGATCGTGATCGTCGGGTCGATGACGACCGGGTACTGGCGCTCCTTCGCCGCGAGCCACTTGGCGTCCGGCGTGACGGTCAGCTTCCAGCCCTTGCCGTCGGCGTCCCGGACCAGCCTCTGGCTGACCCTGGTGCTGTACGTGCCGCCGGTGACCGACTGCGGATCCTTCTTGGCGTCCGTCATGTACGGGGCCGGGATCACCATCACCGGAGTGCCGGGGGCCTCACCGAAGAAGGCGATCGAGCCGTCCTTGCGGGTCTTCGGCGTCAGGCCGCCCTCGGTGTCCAGGGTGAAGGTGAACGACACCGGTCCGGCCGGGCGTTCGGCCAGGACGATGTCCTCCTTCACCTGGCCGTTGCCGACCCGGTACGACAGGTCCGCGCCGGAGACGGCGTCCTTGTAGACGACCCGGTCGCCCTTCGCCTCCGGCTTGAGCGCACCGGCGCCGGTCAGGCCGAACGTGACCGCCCCGCCGCTCTCCGCCTCGAAGCGCATGAACCGGCCGGCGTCGGAGCCGAACCAGCTCTTGCCGGTGTTCGTGGTGTTGGCGAAGTCGAAGCCCTTGTCCCGGGTGGCGCGCACCGCGGTCTCGACCGGCTTCCAGGACGCCCCGGACCGGTACGCCGTCGGCACCGCCGTCAGCTCGGCCTCGACCCGCCCGTCCGACAGCTGCCAGAAACGCGCCTGCGAGGTGCGCCTGTCGGTCAGCTCCTTGACCCGCTTCGCCTTCGGGAGCTTCTCGCCCTTCGGCAGCTTCTCCCGGCTGGGTATCTCCAGGTTCCCGCCGGCCGGGGCCTTCGTCTCGCCCCCGTCGTCCGAGAACCAGCCCGAAATCGTGTCGAAGACGCCCTTGTCCTCACCGTTCTGCGACGGCGATTCGGGAGCCGCATACGCGACCTGCGGCAATAGCGCGCCCGCTACCGCCGATACGACAAGACAGGAGAGAAGCCTCCTGTGTGGAACTTTCACTTCCATACCTTTCGGTATCGACGCACCCGTATCGCTGTAGGTGAAATGGGCACGACGAACGAGCCGGAGCGGAAATTTCTGCCCGGCTTGGTGAAATTGCGAACCGCCCACGAGGAGGCGGCAAACAGCGACCTCACGAGGCTCGCGGGGGGCTTTCTAATCACTCCCCTGACGCCCGGTCAACCCTGGGGACATACAGGGCAATCAAGTGACTGGAAGAGATGCCGTTCGCCCGATTCTTCCGCTCGCTCGCGCGTGATCGACGACATGGTGTATAACCGGCCGGTCCATCTGCCAGCCCACCGAAAGCCGGGCTCTTTCATGTCATCGAATGAACTCGTCGAAAGCGCAGCGCACGGGGAGAACGAACACGAGAGCGCCGAAGGCTCGCCGGACCGGCGGGGGTTGCTGGTCGCCGGCATCGTCCTGCTCGCCTGCCTCGGGCTCGTCGGCAACGGCATGCTCGACACCGATGAGCAGCCGAAGCCGCGAGCGATGCCGACGGCCGAGGTCGCGTACGAGGTCACGGGGACGGGGACCGCCGAGATCTCCTACCTCGCCCGCAGCGAGGACGGCACGGCCACGGTCGAGAAGGGCGTCACGCTTCCCTGGAAGAAGTCGGTCCAGGCGCCCCTCGGCAAGGCCCCGACCGTCGCCGTCGTCCTCGACGAAAAGGGCGGACAGGCGACCTGCACACTCGCGATCCGCGGCAGACACGTCCAGCGCGCCACCGCTATGGGGGAGTTCGGGCGCACCACGTGCACCGGCGAGCTTCCCTCCGGCGACGGCGAGGGGTGACGCGGGGCACTCGGAATCAGCCGCCGTCCGGTTTGTCCGCCCGGGTGTGTCAAGGCAATCGCGTCGTGTATAACGCACCGGTGTGCGGCGGGAATGCGGATGCGAACTCTTCGCAGTAGAAGCGTGATTGGGGCCTCACGGCCTCCGAAACCGTGCTGCCCGCTCGATTCCGTCCCACGACATGACCTGCCGTCGGCCCGTGACCGGCCGCGGATACTGATCAGCTGCGAACGAGGGATGGGACATGAGTCCGAGAGGAGCCCGCGCCAGGCGGGCGAGCGGGAAGAAGCACGCCATCTGGTTCGCGGCGGGAGTCGTCGTCCTGGGAGGCACGGGTGTGACCGCCGTCGCCGCGTCGGGAGGTGTCGAGGACGCCGGACAGGGTGACGGGACACGGCCGGCGAAGGCGCACGTACTGGCCCTGGACGGCAAGGACCCGAAGAGGCGCGCGCTCCCGCGCACCGGGACGCAGACGTTCTCGCTCATCGGCGTCTCGTGGGAGGACAGCGGCGACACCTTCGAGGGCACCGCTCAGATACGTACCCGCAAGACGGCCACCGGCGAGTGGAGCGACTGGCGCGACCTCGACTTCGGCGTACGGGCGCCGGAGTCGACCGAGGGCGACGAGTCGGAGGCGCGCGGCGCCTCGGAGCCGCTGTGGGTCGGCCCGTCGGACGGGGTCGAGGCGCGGGTCGTCGCGAACGGCGAAGAGACCGCGGTGCCCGACGCACTCCGCCTGGACATGATCGACCCCGGCGAGACCGTCAAGGGCCAGGGCAAGGGCGCCGTCAACGGCGGCGACAAGGGGAGCGCGAAGGGGAACGGCAAGCCCACCGTCTCCCCCGACGCCACGCAGACCACCTCCACCGACCCCGCGCCGGAGCCCTCCGACCCCGCCCCGACCGAGGACCCGACGGGTTCGGCCGGTGCGCCCGAGGAGCCGGCTCCGTCCACCACACCGACCGAGTCCGCCCCGGGCACGGACCCGACGGAAGGACCGACGGGCGAACCCACCGGGGCTCCGACCGAGGCGCCCTCGACCGAGGCGCCCTCGACCGAGCCTCCCACCAGCGAAGCCCCCACGGACGCGACCCCCAGTACGGTGCCCACGGAGGAGCCCACCGGCCCCGTGCCCTCCACCGAGCCGAGCATCACCCCCGAGCCCGGCACCAGCGGGCCGAGCACCACCGAGCCCAGCACCACCGAGCCGAGCACCACTGCTCCGACCACCACCGCACCGGCCACACCGACCGCACCGGCCGCTCCCGCCGTCGTCAGCCGTGCCGACTGGGGCGCGGACGAGTCGCTCGTCCAGAACCCGCCCACGTACCTGAACAAGGTCGACGCCGTCTTCGTCCACCACACCGCCGGGACGAACGACTACACCTGCGCCGACTCCCCCGCCATCATCCGCGCGATCCTCACGTTCCACGTGAAGACGAACGGCTGGAACGACATCGGCTACAACTTCTTCGTCGACAAGTGCGGCACGGTCTTCGAGGGCCGCGCGGGCGGCGTGGACCGGCCCGTCCTCGGGGCCCACACCTACGGGTTCAACAGCTATTCCTCGGGCATCTCCCTGCTCGGCGACTACGAGAACGGCGGCACGCCGACGGCCGCGGCCAAGCAGGCCATCGCCGACCTCGCCGCCTGGAAGCTCGGTCTGCACGGCGTCGACCCGGAGTCGAAGGTGACGCTCACCGCCGCCGCCGACACCGGCGTGTGGACGAAGGGCCAGGCCGCCACGCTGAACACCGTCTCCGGACACCGCGACGGCTACGCCACGCTCTGCCCCGGCGCGAGCCTGTACTCGGCGCTCCCCGCAATCCGTACGGCCGCGGGCGCTTCCCCGTACGGCATCGGAAACTGACGAGCATCCCGGTCGAGGGCGGCGCTCCGGAGCACCCGCGGACGCCGCCCCGCACAGCCGTCCACGCCTCACATGGGCTCGACCAGACCGGCCCGCCACTCCGGGCGCGGATCGGCTCCGGAGATCGCCGTGCGGCACCTCGACCTCGGAGACCACCTCGTCGCCGTCGGCCACGACCCTCAGCACCCGGATCGACCAGCCCTCCGGGTCTTCGCGGTCCCACAACACAGCATTCACACACAGGGCAGTTCATTCGAACATCGCTGTGATAGAAATGAGTCATGGGTGTCGCCAATCGTCTGGACCTGACCCTGCGATTGGTGCAGGGCTCCGACCGGGTTTCCGTGTCGGAGCTCTCCCATCGACTGGGCGTATCGGAGATGACCGTGCGCAGGGACCTCGACGCGCTGGAGCGTCAGGGACTCGTGCGGCGCGTGCACGGTGGCGCCGTCGCCACCCGCGTACGGGACGAGCAGGCCGGCTTCTCGGCGCGCGAGCCGTGGCAGGCCGCCACGAAGGACCGGCTGGGTGCGGCGGCGGCCGCACTGGTGGAGCCGGGGTCGCGCGTCCTCCTGGACGCGGGGACCACGACCGTGCACGTGGCCGAGCACCTGGCGGC
Source organism: Streptomyces venezuelae (assembly GCF_008642375.1). Classification (NCBI taxonomy): domain Bacteria; kingdom Bacillati; phylum Actinomycetota; class Actinomycetes; order Kitasatosporales; family Streptomycetaceae; genus Streptomyces; species Streptomyces venezuelae. Next base: position 2,339,473 of record NZ_CP029194.1, read on the forward strand.
CCGGGGCCCGCTGACGGTCGCCGTGCTCAGCATCCAGGCGGCGGTGGTCCTGGCCGACAAACCCGGGATCGACCTCCTGGTCGTCGGCGGGCGCTCCCGTCCCGGTGAGCGCTCCCTCGTCGGTCCGCTCGCCCTGCGCACGCTGGAGTCGCTGGCCTTCGACTGCTTCCTGATGTCCATCGGCGGGATCCACGCCGAGCACGGCTGGTCGGAGTTCTCCCTGGACGACGCGGCCGTCAAGCAGGTCGGCCTCGCCCGGGCCGGCCGCACGGTCGCGGTGGCCGACGCCACCAAGCTCGGCGTACGGGCGTTCAGCCGGGTCGCCCCGCTCGGCGCGGCGCACCACTTCGTCACCGACCGGGCCGCGGAGGACCCCGCCACGCACCCGGGCGGGCCCCAGACGCTGGACGCGCTGCGGGAGGCGGGCGTCGACGTCCAGCTGGCCTGAAACCGCCGGCTGTCTCTGCTCTCTCCGCCGTCTCCGCTTTCGTACCGAGGAGTGATCCGCCCGTGACCACCGTTCCCCGCCCGCTGATGATCCTCGTCGCCGGCCCGTACCGCTCCGGCACCGGTGACGACCCCCACAAGCTCGAAGCGAACGTACGGGCCATGAACGAGGTCGCCCTCGTCCTCTTCCGCGCCGGGCACCTGCCCGTCACCGGCGAGGCCCTCGCCCTCCCGCTCCTGGAGGCCGCCGGCGGCGCCCGCCCCGGCGACGCGCTCTTCCAGGAGGTCTTCCACCCGGTCGCCGAGCGCCTGCTCTCCCGCTGCGACGCGGTCCTGCGGATCGGCGGGCCCTCGGAGGGAGCCGACATGATGGTCGCCCGGGCCCGCGAGCAGGGCCTCGACGTCTACGGCTCCCTCGCCGCCGTCCCGGCCCTCGTCCCCGCCGTCCCGGCACTCACCCCCGCCGTCGTCCCGCCCACCGCTCGATGACCGCCGGCATCGACACCCCCGACCGCCGCGGCCGCACCGGCCTCGACCGGCAGGGCCGCGACCTGACCGGCAATCCGCGCGTACGGATCCGGGACGTGGAGGTGCTCTCCTGCGACTGGTTCGTCCTGCGCAAGACCACCTTCGACTACCGGCACAGCGACGGGCACTGGAGCCGCGAGCAGCGCGAGACCCACGACCGCGGCGACGGCGCGACCGTCCTCCTCCACAACACCGCACGCCGTACGGTGCTCCTGACCCGCCAGTTCCGCCTCCCCGCCTACGTGAACGGGCACCCCGACGGCATGCTCCTCGAAACCGCCGCCGGACTCCTGGACGACGAGAGCCCCGAAGAGGCGATCCGGCGGGAGGCCGCCGAGGAGACCGGGCACACCATCGGGGCCGCGGAGCACGTCTTCGACGTCTACATGAGCCCCGGCTCGGTCACCGAACGGCTGCACTTCTTCGCCGCCCCCTACGAGTCTGCGGACTTCGCCGGCGGAGGCGGCGGAATCGCCGCCGAGGGCGAGGACATCACGACCGTGGAGCTCCCCTTCTCCGAGGCGCTCGCCATGGTCCGCGACGGCCGGATCGCCGACGCCAAGACCATCATGCTGCTCCAGTGGGCGGCACTCGACGGACCGTTCCGACCGCTGTGAGCGGGACTGCGGTTTTCCGCAGGAAGGTGGGCGGGAAGCCCCATACCGATGCTGAGCTGGGCTTTCTAGCGTGGAGCCGTACCGGGGAGATCGCCACGGTACGCCTTCCTCACCACCTGGAGACCGCGTCATGCCGCTCACCCGTCAGCTGCTGCTCGCCCAGGCCGCCCAGGAACCCGCCGACGGTGTCGCCGGGTGGGCCGCCGGGCTCGTCGAGACGATGGGCGGGCCCGGCGCGGGGCTCGCCATCGCGCTGGAGAACCTCTTCCCGCCGCTGCCGAGCGAGGTGATCCTCCCCCTGACCGGCTTCGCCGCCGGGCAGGGCGTGATCAGCCTGGCCTCGGCACTGTTCTGGACGACCCTGGGCTCGGTGGTCGGCGCCGTGGCCCTGTACTGGATCGGCGCGCTGTTCGGGCGGCGGCGCATGCACGCGCTCTGGGCGCGGCTGCCGCTGGTGAAGGTCTCCGATCTGGAGCGCACCGAGGAGTGGTTCGCGCGGCACGGCACCAAGGCGGTGCTCCTGGGGCGGATGGTGCCGATCTTCCGCAGTCTGATCTCCGTGCCGGCCGGTGTCGAACGGATGCCGCTGCCCGTCTTCCTCCTGCTCACGACAGTCGGCAGCCTGGTCTGGAACAGCGTGCTCGTGATGGCCGGTTACTGGCTCGGGGACCGCTGGGACCTGGTCGAGGGGTACGTCGGCGTGCTGTCCAAGGCCGTCCTGGTGCTGGCGCTCGTGGCCGTGGCCGCGTACCTGGCCGTACGGCTCCGGGGGCGTGGACGCGCCCAGCACCGCCGCGCCTCGTGACCGGTGCGCGGGGACACGACCCCTCCAAGCGATCTTGTACGGGTCCGGGGCCGGCACTAGCCTCGGGAAGCGTGCGAGCGGGCGGGGAGTTGGACAGCGACCGGAGCGCCGGCCGGGAAGCCGGGCGCGGGGCCGGACAGCGGATCGAGCGCGGTGACACGGTGCCCGGATCGGCGCCGCGCCGTCTGGCCGGGTCCCTCCTCGGTTGCCCCACGGCCCTGCTCGGCGTCCTGTTCTTCCTTGCCTCCGGGGCCGTCCTCGGGCCCTTCCTGCTGTGGCCCCGGACCCGGCCGCGGGCCCGTGAGGTCCTGACGGCCGGCGCGCGGCGCCTCGCGGCGCTCGAACGCCACCGCCGCTCCGCCTTCTTCGGGGACCGTTTCCCCGGCCCGTACACGGTCTCCGACCGGCGGCTGCTGCGCTACCTCGCGGTCCGGAGCTGGACGGGCCTGGTGTACGGGATCGTCCTCGGTCTCCTCGGCTTCGGCGCCGTCCTGGCCGTGCTGCTCGTCGGGGGCGTCGTGCGCGGCACGCTCGGCCGGGCGGAGCTCTTCGCGCAGCTGCTTCTCGGCGGAGTCCTGCTCTTCCTCGACCTCCAGGGCCTGTACGCGCTGGCCGCCCTGGACGCCCGGCTCGCCCGCGAGTGCTTCGGGCCCTCCGAGAGCGAGCTGCTGCGGCGCCGGATCGACGAACTCGCCGTCAGCCGGGCCGCCGTCGTGCAGGCCGTGGACGCCGAGCGCCGCCGTATCGAGCGCGATCTCCACGACGGGGTGCAGCAGCGGCTCGTGGCGCTCGCCATGCTGCTCGGCCGGGCGCGCCGGAGCCGGGACCGCGACCCGGAGCAGGCGGACGCGCTGCTCCTCCAGGCCCACGGGGAGGCCAGGGACGTACTGGCCGAACTGCGGGACGTGGCCTGGCGGGTGTATCCGTCCGCGCTGGACAGCCTGGGTCTCGAAGAGGCCCTGGGCGGGGTGGCACAGCGGTGCTCCGTCCCGCTGCGCATCCGTTTCGAGGTGGCCGGGCCGCTGCCCCGGCCCGTGGAGACGGCCGCCTACTTCGTGGTCTCCGAGGCCGTCACGAACGCCGCCAAGCACGCCTCGGCCTCCGCCGTCTCCGTCCACGTCTCGCTCGGCGGCCCGCCCGGGGGGCCGCTGCTCACGCTGCGGATCGAGGACGACGGGCGGGGCGGGGCCGACCCGGCCGGCAGCGGGCTGACCGGCCTGCGGAGCCGGGTCGCCGCGCTCGACGGCGTCCTGCGTGTCGACAGCCCCCTCGGGGGACCCACCACTCTTGTCGCGGAGCTGCCGTGCGCGTGATCCTTGCCGAGGACTCGACCCTGCTGAGGGAGGGCCTCGTCCGCCTGCTCACCGAGGAGGGTCACGAGGTCGTGGCCGCGCTCGGCGACGCCGGGACCCTGGTCGCGGAGGTCGGAGCGCTGCGTCCGGACGTCGCGGTCGTCGACATCCGGATGCCCCCGACGCACACCGACGAAGGGCTGCGGGCGGCCGTGGAGATCCGCGAGCGGTGGCCGGAGACGGGTGTCCTGGTCCTCTCGCAGCACGTCGAGCGGAGCTACGCGGCCCGGCTGCTCGCCGCGGGAGCGGAGCGGGTCGGCTATCTGCTCAAGGACCGGGTGGCGCAGGTCGAGGAGTTCCTCGACGCGTTGGAGCGGGTCCATGAGGGTGGGGCGGCGATCGACCCGGAGGTCGTACGGCAGTTGGTCGTCCGCAGCACGCACGGCGATCCGCTGGCCAGGCTGACTCCGCGCGAGCGAGAGGTCCTCGAGGTACTGGCCCAGGGGTACACGAACGCCGCCATCGCGCGGCAGCTGCACCTGTCCCTCAGCGCGGTGGAGAAGTACCTCAACGCCGTCTTCGACAAGCTGGAGCTGCGCAGGGCGGACGGATACAGCCGTCGGATCCTGGCCGTGCTGCGCTATCTGGAGTCCTGACGCCCGAGTCCCGGCAAGAAGCCACTGATGCCCGGCGACGGCCTCTACAACCCGATGACCGCGGCCAGTTGGGCCCGCCGACGAATGTCGAGCTTTCGGTAGATGCGGGTGATGTGCAGTTCCACGGCCCGGGTCGACACCGTGAAGGACGCGGCGATCTGCTTGTTGGTGAGACCGTCCAGCATCATCGCGGCGATCCGCCGCTCATGAGGGGTCAGGGCAGCGACGGCCGCCGGTACGGGCCGCTCGCGGCGGGCGGGGGTCATGTGCCCCAGCGCCGCGTTCCACTCCCGGATGCGTGGCTCCCCGACGACCCGGGCTCGTGCGTACGGGTCGGCGTGGAGCACCTGTAAGAGCGTCCGGCGGTCGGGGGCCTCGCAGAGGAGGAACTCCCCGGTGCCGTCCCGCCACGGGCCGCCTCCGAGGAGGATTCCGAGGGCCGCCATTCTCCGCCAGTACGTCCGGTGCGCCTCGACGAAGACCGCCCGGTCCGGCTCGCTCCCGCGGAACACGAGATCGACCACGAAGGCCACGCGCGACTCCCCCATCGGTCCCGGGCGTTTCCGTTTTCGACGCTACCACCGGCCTCCGGCCCGTTGGATGAACGGCGTATTGCGGCCCGCGCCGGAGCGGACCGGGTCGCGGCGAGGACCGCGAGCACCACGATCACCGCGGTGGCTTCGGGGTCCCGTGGCTTCCCTGGGCGGGGAGGCGAGTGGTGCGCTCGGGTGGGACGCCAGGGGCGGGCAGGGGACTGCCCTCAAGATCACCGAGCGCATGCCGACGCTAATCTGCCGAGCCCCGGTGCCACGGCAGGACACACGGCGCGGTGCACAGGGCGGGGGCCGCTCACCGCTTCGGCGGAGCGCACGAGTGCGCGGGCGGAACGCGACCCCCGGTCGGGCGGCCGTCGGACGGGCGCGAACACCTCAGGCAGGCCACGGCCACGGCCACGGCCACGGCTACGGCCACGGCTACGGCTACGGCTACGGCTACGGCTACGGCTACGGCTACGGCTACGGCTACGGCCAGCAACGAGCCGGTCGACCTCACACCTGCCGTCCCTGGCCAGCGGCGGCGGTGAGCTGGCAGGATCGCTCCCATGCTCGCCTCCCTCTCCCGTGCCGCCCGCCGCCGCCTGCTGGCGCTCTCGGCCGCGCTGCTCGTGGTGTGCGGGGTGCTGGTCTGGTGGCTGGTTCCTTTCGGCTCCCCCGTCCCGAGCGGCTCCGTCACGTTCAGTACGGGTGTGCCCACCGGCGTCTACCAGCGGTACGGCGAGCTCCTCAAGCAGGCCCTCGCCGAGGACCTCCCCGAGGTGTCGGTGAAGCTCACGGACAGCGAGGGCTCCCAGCAGAACCTGGCCCGCGTGGCCTCGGGCGAGGCGGACTTCACCGTCGCGACGGCCGACGCGGTGGCCCAGTACCAGCGCGAACGCAAGCCGGGCTTCGAGCGGCTGCGCGGCTGCGCGCGGCTGTACGACGACTACGTCCAGCTGGTGGTCCGCAAGCGGTCCTCGCTGCAGACGGTGCAGGACCTGCGGGGCCTGCGGGTCGGGGTGGGCCAGGACGGCTCCGGCGTCCGCCTGATCGCCGACCGGGTCCTCGCGGCGGCGGGCCTCAACCCCTCCAAGGACGTCCAGGCGGTCTCGGCGGGCATCGACACGATGCCCGGGCTCCTGGAGGACGGCCGGCTCGACGCCTTCTTCTGGTCGGGCGGGCTGCCCACCCAGGCGGTGCAGGCGCTGTCCGAGCGGTTCCAGATCCGGCTGATCCCGCTGGACGCGGCCCTGGTCGACCGGCTCCACGACCTCGGCGAGGAGACGCGCCACTACCGCTCGGCGGTGATACCCGCCGACGCGTACACCCGCGCGCAGGACGGCCGGCCGATAGAGACCCTGGCCGTGGCGAACCTCCTGGTCACCACCGTGGAGGCCGACACCGACCTGGTGGAGGGCTTCACCCGTACGGTGATCAGGAGCCGGGACCGCATCGGCAGCCAGGTCCACCCGGCCCAGCTGGTGGACCTGCGGACGGCCGTCTACACGGAACCCCTCCCTCTCCACGAGGGCGCCCGCCGCTACTACCGCTCGGTGAAGCCCTGATCCCCGCCTCCAGACCTTGAGCTCCGCCCTTCCAGGCCCTGAGCTCCGCCCTCCAGGCCCTGAGCTCCGCCCTTCCAGGTCCTGAGGCCCCGCTCCCCGCCCTATCGCTCGCCGTAGCCCCGTCCGCCCCGCTCGCCCGGAGCGTGCCGCGGAACGGTGACGGTGACCCGCAGGCCGTGCGGCTCGTTCGGGGCGAACGCGAGGCCGCCGCCGCCCGCCGTCAGCAGGACGCGCGTGATGGAGAGGCCGAGCCCGGAGCCCTTGATGTTCTGGTGGCGGCCGGAGCGCCAGAAGCGGTCGCCGACGCGGACGAGCTCCTCCTCGGTGAGGCCGGGGCCCTGGTCGGCCACGACGACGTCGACGCCCGCCCCGTCCGGGGGCACCGAGACGGTGACCGTGACCTCCTCCCCCGCCGGGGTGAACTTCAGCGCGTTGTCGATCACCGCGTCGAGCGCGCTGGAGAGGGCCACCGGGTCCGCCCACCCCGTGACCGCCCCGCACTCCCCGGTCAGCAGGACGCCCTTGTCGTCGGCGACCGGCCGCCAGGACGCGATGCGCTCCGCCGCCAGCGCGCCGACGTCGACGAGCCGCAGCTCAGCCGCCGCGTGCTCGGCGAGCGCCAGGTCGAGGAGGTCGTCGAGGACCTGCGAGAGGCGCTTGCCCTCGGTCCGCACGGAGGCGATCTCCTCGTTGCCCTCGGGGAGCTCCATGGCGAGCAGTTCGATCCGCAGGAGCAGCGCGGCCAGCGGGTTGCGCAGCTGGTGCGAGGCGTCGGCGACGAAGGCCCGCTGCTGCTCGAGGGCGTCCTCGACGTTGTCGGCCATCTCGTTGAACGACAGGGCCAGGCGCCGCAGTTCGGGCGGGCCACCGGTCGCTGCGACCCGGGAGTTCATCCGCCCGGTGGCGATGTCGTGGGTGACGGAGTCGAGGACGCGGACGGGCCGCAGGACCCAGCCGGTGAGCCGGAACGCGGCGCCGATGGCGACCAGCATCGCCGCAGCCTCGCCCGCGAAGATCAGCAGCCAGCCGCGCAGGATGCGCGAGCGGAGCTGCCCGGTGGGCGAGTCGGTGACGACGACGGCGACGACGTCTCCGTCCCGGACGACCGGGGAGGCGATGGTGAGCCGCGCGTGGCCCTGCCAGGGCCAGACCTGCGGCGGGTTGTGACTGCGGCGCCCGAGCAGCGCCTCCTTGAAGGCGCGGCGGCCCTCGCCCTCGTACGGGACGACCCAGTCCTCGGGGGCGGCGGCCATGGAGCGGTCGTCGCGGTAGAAGATGCCGGTGCGGATGCCGTACACGTCGTGGTAGCTGGCGAGTTCGCCGTTGAGCGTGCTGCGCCGCTCGTCGGTGCTGGGGCTGCTCTCGCTGACGAACTGGGCGAGGGCCGCGAAGCGCGCGGCGTCGTCCAGCCGGTCGACGACGACCCGCTGCTGCTCGGACGCGGCGAGGCTGGCGGCGAGCGGGAAGCCGAGGGCGAGCAGGACCCCCGCCATCAGGACGATGAGCAGGGGCAGGAGTCGGGTGCGCACGGGTGGGCCGGCCGGGGGTTACGCGACGGGGGCGACCAGGCGGTAGCCGACGCCCCGCACGGTCTCGATCAGGGCGGGCATCCGCAGCTTGGAGCGCAGGGAGGCGACGTGCACCTCCAGGGTGCGGCCGGTCCCCTCCCAGCTGGTGTGCCAGACCTCGCTGATGATCTGCTCGCGGCGGAAGACGACGCCGGGGCGCTGGGCGAGGAGCGCGAGCAGGTCGAACTCCTTGCGGGTGAGAGGAATGGCCTCGCCGTCGACGCTGACCCGCCGGGTGGGCAGCTCGACGGTGACGGAGCCCAGCCGCAGCAGGGTGCCGTCGGCGGATCCGGCGGTGCCCGCCGTCGCCTCCTCGGTCCCGGCGTTGCGCCGGCTGACGGCGTGGATGCGGGCGAGGAGTTCGCCGGTGTCGTAGGGCTTGACGACGTAGTCGTCGGCGCCGAGATTGAGGCCGTGGATCCGGGAGCGCACATCGCCGCGGGCCGTCACCATGATCACCGGAGTGGCGGTGAGTTTCCGGATGCGGCCGCAGACCTGGTAGCCGTCCTGGTCGGGGAGACCCAGGTCGAGCAGGATCACGCCGTACGAGGGCCGCGCGCCCTGCGCGGTGGGCAGGACGGCCTGGAGCGCCTCCTCGCCGTTGCGGGCGTGGGTGACGGTGAAACCGTGCCGGGCCAGGATGGCGGAGAGGGCGGCGGCGACGTGGTCGTCGTCCTCCACGAGCAGCAGTCGCATGCGTACCTCCTCCGTGATCTTCGCGGTCGTCGTGGTCGTCGTGCGCGCCTCGGCGGCGGCTCTCTGTGTACCAGGTGGTACCAGGGCATGAACGCCGATCATCGGCATCACAGTCAAGTCTCCCCCTGTTACGCCGACGCTTCTGTTATCCACCCGGTACGCCCGGGGCGCCGCGTTCACACAGTGTGTCCGTTTGCGGCCGGATCGTTATCCTCAATTTCCGCTCAGATGTGATGACGGTCGTCTCATCGGGTCTCTAGTGTCCTCCCCAACCAAGCAGGACGGAGCAAGAGGCCCATGAGCGGAGTGTCAGTGTCCAAGGGTCCCGAGGACGCCACGCGCGGCGCGGACGAGCTGGTCGTCCTGTCCGAGGTCAACAAGCACTTCGGCGCGTTGCACGTCCTCCAGGACATCGACCTGACGATCACCCGCGGCGAAGTCGTGGTCGTCATCGGACCTTCCGGGTCCGGCAAGTCGACGCTGTGCCGGACGATCAACCGGCTGGAGAGCATCGACTCCGGCACGATCACCATCGACGGCAAGCCGCTGCCCGCGGAGGGCAAGGAGCTCGCCCGGCTGCGGTCCGACGTCGGCATGGTCTTCCAGTCGTTCAACCTCTTCGCGCACAAGACGGTGCTCGAGAACGTGATGCTGGGCCAGATCAAGGTCCGTAAGACGGAGAAGAAGGCCGCCGAGGCCAAGGCCCGTGCCCTGCTGGACCGGGTCGGGGTGGGCACGCAGGCGGACAAGTACCCGGCGCAGCTGTCCGGCGGCCAGCAGCAGCGCGTGGCGATCGCCCGCGCGCTCGCCATGGACCCGAAGGTCATGCTCTTCGACGAGCCGACCTCCGCGCTCGACCCCGAGATGATCAACGAAGTCCTCGAGGTCATGCAGCAGCTCGCCCGGGACGGCATGACGATGGTCGTCGTCACCCACGAGATGGGCTTCGCGCGATCCGCCGCCAACCGGGTCGTCTTCATGGCCGACGGACGCATCGTCGAGCAGGCGTCGCCCGAGGAGTTCTTCAGCAACCCGCGCAGCGACCGGGCGAAGGACTTCCTCTCCAAGATCCTTCACCACTGAGCGAGTTCGGACCTATTCTTCCCAACTCACGCCTACTCAAGGGACGTTTCACCATGAAGCTTCGCACCACCTCCGCCGCCGCCGCGGCCGCCGTCGTCCTCGCGCTGACCGCCACCGCCTGTGGCACCGGGTCCGACTCCGGCAGCAACGGCGACAAGATCAACGTCGGCATCAAGTTCGACCAGCCGGGCCTCGGCCTGAAGACCCCGGACGGCAAGTACGCCGGCTTCGACGTCGACGTCGCCCGTTACGTCGCCAAGGAGCTCGGCTACGCCGAGGACAAGATCAACTTCAAGCAGGCGCCCAGCGCCGAGCGCGAGAACCTGATCAAGAACGGTGACGTCAAGTTCGTCGTCGCCAGCTACTCGATCAACGACAAGCGCAAGAAGGAGGTCGACTTCGCCGGTCCGTACTTCCTGGCCCACCAGGACCTGCTCGTGCGCGCCGACGACAGCTCGATCACCAAGGTCGAGGACCTCAACTCCAAGAAGCTCTGCTCGGTCACCGGCTCGACCTCCGCGCAGAACGTCAAGGACAAGCTGGCCCCGAAGGCCGACCTGCAGCAGCTCGGCGGCTACTCCGAGTGCCTCACCGGCCTGGAGAACAAGGCCGTCGACGCCCTGACCACCGACGACTCCATCCTCGCGGGCTACGCCTCGCAGAAGGACCACGCGGGCAAGTTCAAGCTCGCCGGTCTCCGGATGAGCGACGAGAAGTACGGCATCGGCGTCAAGAAGGGCGACGACGAGCTGCGCGGCAAGATCAACAAGGCGCTGGAGAAGATGGTCTCCGACGGCACCTGGGAGAAGCTCGTCAAGGAGCACTTCGGCCCGTCCGGCTACAAGTACGAGCCCGCCCCCAAGGTCGAGAACTGACCTGACCCGCTCCGGCCGTGACGGCCGCCCCCGATCCGGGGCGGCCGTCGCACCGGCACCGGCCGCTGCCCACGCACCGGCCGTCCACCGACCGACCACCAGGGGAGAGCGCGGGCATCGTGTTCGACTTTCTTGATTCCGGGCAGTACGACCTGCTCGGCGCCTTCTGGGTGACGGCGAAGCTCGCCCTCTACTCGGCGATCGGCTCGCTGATCTGGGGCACCGCCCTCGTCTCCATGCGGGTCAGCCCGGTCCCGCTGATGCGCTCCTTCGGCACCGCGTACGTCAACATCGTCCGGAACACCCCGCTGACGGTGGTCCTGGTCGGATGCCTGCTGGGCCTCAACCAGACGCTGAGCATCACGCTCGGCGGAGAGCGCTCCGAGGACATCGGCTTCCGGCTCGCCGTCCTCGGCCTCGTCGCCTACACGGGCACGTTCGTCTGCGAGGCGCTCCGCTCGGGCATCAACACCGTCCCGGCGGGCCAGGCCGAGGCCGCCCGCGCACTGGGCATGAGCTTCACCCAGGTGCTGACCCTGGTGGTCCTCCCGCAGGCCTTCCGAGCGGCGGTGACCCCGCTCGCCAACGTCCTGATCGCCCTCACCAAGAACACCACCGTGGCGGCCGCCATCGGTGCCGCCGACGCGGCGTTCCTGATGAAGGAGATGATCGAGAACGAGGCCGACGCGCTCTTCGCCGTCTTCGCCGTCTTCGCCTTCGGCTTCATCGTTCTCACCCTCCCCACCGGCCTGATCCTGGGCTGGGCGGCCAAGCGACTGGCGGTGAAGCGATGAGCTCCGTCCTGTACGACACTCCCGGCCCGCGCGCGAAGCGGCGCAACCTCGTCTACACGATCGGGTTCGTGGCGGTCCTCGCCCTGGTGGGCTGGTGGGTGCTTGCCGCCCTGAACGACAAGCACCAGCTGGACGCCAACAAGTGGAGTCCGTTCGTCACCGACTCCAAGGTCTGGACGACGTACCTGCTGCCCGGTCTCGTCGAGACCCTCAAGGCCGCCGCGCTCGCCATCCTGATCGCGCTCCCCCTCGGCGCGGCCCTCGGCATCGGCCGGCTCTCCGACCACCGCTGGGTACGCGTGCCCGTCGGCGCGGTCGTGGAGTTCTTCCGCGCCATCCCGGTGCTGCTCCTCATGATGTTCGCGGCCGCCCTGTACCGGGAGTTCACGACCATCAGCTCCGACTTCCGCCCGCTGTACGCGGTCGTCACCGGTCTGGTGCTCTACAACGCCTCGGTGATCGCCGAGGTCGTCCGCGCCGGTGTGCTCTCGCTGCCCCGGGGCCAGGGCGACGCGGCCGTCGCGCTCGGCATGCGCAAGGGCCAGACCATGCTGTACGTCCTGCTCCCGCAGGCCGTCACCGTGATGCTCCCGGCCCTGGTCAGCCAGCTCGTCGTGATCGTCAAGGACACGGCGCTCGGCGGCGCGCTGCTCGGCTTCGAGGACCTGCTCAGCCAGAACCGACAGATCACGGCCAACTACGGCGCCAACACGATCGCCACCCTCGTGGTCATCGCGCTGATCTACATCGTCCTCAACGGCATCCTCACCAACCTCGCCGGACGTGTGGAGAAGCGTCTGCGGCAGGGGAAGAAGTCCGCCGCGGCGGCCATCCCGGCCCAGTCGGCAGCGCCCGAGATCGAGGCGAAGACCATCAGCGGAGCCTGACCCGAGGTCGGACCCCACCGGCTGTGACCGCTGGGGTCCGACGGGGTCCGTGGGACAACAGGGGTGGGCCGGAGCGGTACTGACTTCATGTCAACCGCACCGCGCCCACCCCGTCGCTTGACGCAAGCACCCTCAGTGGGTTGCATACGGTCTGTGATCAACCACCGGGCTCGTGCCACACTCAGCTGTGCTGCCCTCATGACCGTCCGGCCTTCAGGAGCCGCGCCGTGGACCCGGTGATCATCGTGGGCGCCGGGCCGGTCGGCCTCGCGCTCTCCCTCGCGCTCGCCGCGCAGGGCGTGCCCAGCGTCGTCCTCGACGAGGGCTCCGGCAAGGAGGAACCGCGCCCCGCGCGCACCGCCGTCCTGCGCGCCGACATGGCCGCGATGGTCGATCGTCTCGGCTGCACCACCCTCCGCGACGAGGGCGTGCGCTGGGTCGGCTGGCGCAGCGTGCGCCGCCGCCAGCTCGTCCGCCACACCCCGCTCGACCTGGGGCTCAGCGGTACGGAGGAGTGGGCGGAGGACCCGGACGCCCCGTCCGTCCCGGCCGCCCCCCTGCACATCCCGCAGCACGCCCTGGCGCGCGGGCTGCGCGACGCGATCGGCCGGCAGAAGCTCGTCCGGCTGGTCACCGAGGCCCGGCTCGACACGATCGAGCAGGACCGGGACGGCGTCGTCGCCCACACCCGCGGCCCGGAGGGCACCTGGTGGCGCGGCAGCCACCTCGTCGGCTGCGACGGGGCCCGGTCCACCGTGCGCAAACTGCTCGGCATCCGCTTCCCCGGCCGTACGGCGGTGGAGCGGCACGCGGTCGCCGCGCTCCGCACCGAACTCCCCTGGCCCGGCGAGGCCCTGTTGCACCGCCAGCCCCCGTGGCGGGGCGCCGGCGAGGAGATCGCCGCCCGCCCGCTGCCCGACGGGGTGTGGCGGATCGACTGGCTGCTGCCGCCCCGCGGCGAGCTCGTCACGCCGGACGCGCTGGTCACCCGCATCCGCGAGACCCTGGCGGGCTGGTGCGACGGGGTGACTCCCCCGTACGAACTCATCGACACCGGCGTCCACACCCTGCACCACCGGCTCGCCCGGCGCTGGCGGGTCGACCGGGTGCTGCTTGCCGGGGACGCGGCGCATCTGCTCGGCGCGGTCGGCACCCAGGGCCTCGACGAGGGCCTGCGGGACGTGGACAACCTCGCCTGGAAGCTCGCCCACACCTGGCACCACGGCGCCTCGGAGCGGTTGCTCGACAGCTACCAGAGCGAGCGGCGGACGGCCATCGCCTCCCGGCTGCGCGCGGCGGACCAGTCCCTGCCGGCCTTGCGCGGCGGCGGTGGCCTGCGGACGTACCTCCTCGGGGCGGCGCGCGTCCACGACGCCCTGCTGACCGACGGCCATGTGGGGCGCGGTCCGCTCGGAGCGCCTCCCGCATACCCGCACTCCCCCCTCGCGCCTCCGAGCGCCGAGGGCCAGACCCCGGTGGGCACGCCGACGGGCGCCCCGGTCGAGGACGTCCGGGTGACCGCCCCGGACGGCACGACCGTACGGCTCCGGGACAGGCTCGGTCAGGGCCGGTTCCTGGTCCTGCTCGTCGCCCCCGGCACCGGCGTGTGGGACCGCCGCCACTGGCGGACCGCCGGTGTGATGCCCCGGCTCGAAGAGGCCGTACGCGCCCTCCCGGCGAAGGCGGAGGTCCTGGTCACCGAGGCGTATCCCGGCGCCCCGGCCCACGCCGTCCTGCTCGTCCGGCCCGACGGGCACCTCGTCGCGTCCTTCGCCGGGGTCCGCCCGGAGGAGCTGTACGCGGCGGCCGACGCGGCCCGCGGCGGATCCCCCACCGCCGAGGCACCGACCGAGGAGCCCCCGGAGAAGGCCGGCGCCAAGGGCGCGTCCGCGGGCGGGGCGAAGGACACGAGCGAAACGCCCGCCGGAGTTCCCCGCGAGCTCCCCACCGACGTCCCCACCGAGGTGTCCGTCGAGGTGTCCGTGTCCGCCGAAACCGACCACACGGTGGACATGCATTGATTCCGCGCGGGCGCGCATGGTGTACTCCGGAGCGTGACCGACACCGATGTGCGCCTGTGGCGGAGGGTCCATATGGACCTCGTCCGCTATGCGGGCTGCATGTGTCGCCCCTCCTGCTGACTTCGCCCCCTTCCCCGCGCGCGCCCCGCCACTGACGTCCGTCCGTGTGCCCGGTGCCGTCGCGCCCTCCTCGCGAACTCCAGGACGGTCATCCGTGCCCCAGCCTGCCCCCGCTCCCTCCCCTGTCGTCTCCACGTTCGCTTCCGCCGCCCCGACGGCGGCCGAACTCCTCGACTTCGTCCGCCGGACGGCCGCCGACCGGGACCTCGTCGACTCCCTGCCGCTCGACCCCGAGGGCCGCACCTGGGTACGGCTCGACGGCCCCGGCGGCAGCGAGGCCTGGCTCATCGGCTGGCCGCCCGGCACGGGCACCGGCTGGCACGACCACGCCGAGTCCCTGGGCGCCTTCGCCACCGCACGCGGGGCACTGACCGAGAACGCCCTCGCGGTCCGGCTGCCTGCGAGCGGCTGGAAGACCCTGGAGCTGGCGGACGGCCTCGACCGCTCCCGGCGGCTGTCGGAGGGTGACGGCCGGGCCTTCGGCCGCCACCATGTGCACGAGGTGCTCAACGAGTCCCCGGACACCCACGCGGTGTCCGTGCACGCGTACTACCCGCCACTCCCGCTGATCCGGCGGTTCAGCCGGACGGACGCGGTGCTCCGCCTGGAGCAGGTCGAGCGTCCGGAGGACTGGCAGTGAGCGAGGAGCGGGTGGCCGGGGAAGTCGCCCCGGAACGAGTGGGCATCGACGAACTGCTCGAACGGGTCAGGGCGGGCATCGACCGGATCGAGCCCCGCGCCGCCCACGAGGCGTACGAGGCGGGTGACGCGCTCCTCGTGGACACGCGCTACGCGGCCCTGCGACAACGGGACGGGCTGATCCCGGGCGCGCTGGTCGTGGAGCGCAACGAGCTGGAATGGCGGCTCGACCCGCTGGGCAGCCACCGCGCGCCGGAGGCGGACAGCCACGACCTGCGGGTGGTCGTCCTCTGCAACGAGGGTTACGCCTCTTCCCTCGCGGTCGAGTCCCTCCGCCGCCTGGGGTTGCACCGCGCGACCGACCTCATCGGCGGCTTCCAGGCCTGGAAGGCGGCGGGCCTCCCGGTCCTGCTCCCGACGACCCCCGGCTGACCGCGCCGGACGAGTCCTTCTGCCCCCCGGTCAGAAGGACTCGTCCAGCCCGTCCGTGGACTCACCCTCGGCCTCCAGCGCCTGGCGGACGACGCGGAGTGCCATGCCCTCCGGGTACCCCTTGCGGGCGAGCATCCCGGCGAGGCGGCGCAGGCGCTTGTCTCTGTCGAGACCTCGTGTGGCGCGCAGCTTGCGGTCGACGAGCTCGCGCGCCGTGCTCTCCTCCTGCTCGGAGTCGAGCTGGTCCACCGCCTCCTGGATGAGCGCCGGCTCGACGCCCTTGGTCCGCAGCTCGCGGGCGAGGGCCCGGCGAGCGAGGCCCCGGCCGTGGTGGCGGGACTCCACCCAGGCCCCCGCGAAGGCGGCGTCGTCGATGAGCCCGACGTCCTCGAAGCGGGAGAGGATCTCCTCCGCCACGTCGTCGGGGATCTCCCGCTTGCGCAGGGCGTCGGCCAGCTGCTTGCGCGTGCGGGGGGTCCCGGTGAGCAGGCGCAGACAGATCGCCCGCGCCCGCTCAGCCGGATCCTGGGGTGACGGCTCCTTCTCGGCCCTCGACGAGTCGGGGCCGTCACCCGGCCATTCGGTGCGACCGGTCACCGGTTCAGCTCTTGGCCGCGGTGGCCTTGGTCGCCTTCGCGGTCTTGGTCGCGGGTGCCGGGACGGTCTTGGCGGCGTCGTCCGCGCCGGCCGCGTCGGCACCGGCCGTCGCGTCCGCAGCGGGCTCTGCCGACGGGTCCTGGGGCTTGACGCCGACGCCGAGCTTCTCCTTGATCTTCTTCTCGATCTCGTCGGCGAGGTCGGGGTTGTCCTTCAGGAAGTTACGGGCGTTCTCCTTGCCCTGGCCGAGCTGGTCGCCCTCGTACGTGTACCAGGCACCTGCCTTGCGCACGAAGCCGTGCTCCACGCCCATGTCGATCAGACCGCCCTCGCGGCTGATGCCCTGGCCGTAGAGGATGTCGAACTCGGCCTGCTTGAAGGGGGGCGCGACCTTGTTCTTGACGACCTTGACGCGGGTGCGGTTGCCGACCGCGTCCGTGCCGTCCTTGAGGGTCTCGATCCGGCGGATGTCGAGGCGCACCGAGGCGTAGAACTTCAGGGCACGGCCACCGGTCGTGGTCTCCGGCGAACCGAACATCACGCCGATCTTCTCGCGGAGCTGGTTGATGAAGATCGCGGTGGTCTTGGACTGGTTGAGCGCGCTGGTGATCTTCCGGAGCGCCTGGCTCATCAGACGGGCCTGGAGACCGACGTGCGAGTCGCCCATCTCGCCCTCGATCTCCGCACGCGGGACGAGCGCGGCGACGGAGTCGATGACGATCAGGTCGAGGGCGCCGGAGCGGACGAGCATGTCGACGATCTCGAGCGCCTGCTCGCCGTTGTCCGGCTGGGACAGGATGAGGTTGTCGATGTCGACGCCGAGCTTCTTGGCGTACTCGGGGTCGAGGGCGTGCTCGGCGTCCACGAAGGCGACCTGGCCGCCGGCCTTCTGGGCGTTGGCCACGGCGTGCAGCGTCAGGGTCGTCTTACCGGAGGACTCCGGTCCGTAGACCTCCACGACGCGGCCGCGAGGCAGGCCGCCGACACCGAGCGCGATGTCGAGCGCGGTCGATCCGGTGGAGATCACCTCGATCGGCTCCTGGACGCGGTCACCCATGCGCATCACGGCGCCCTTGCCGAATTGGCGTTCAATCTGTGCGAGCGCGGCGTCGAGCGCCTTCTCGCGGTCGGTTCCTGCCATGGGTTCCACCCGGTTTGCTTGAGTCGATCGCTTCATGTGAAAGACGCTAACCCCTGCCACTGACAATGGGCCCCGGCGTCCCCTCCGACCTGTGGACAACTCGCCGGCGAGCCGCCGACAAGCCCTGATTTTCCGGGGCCGGACCTCCATCAGAATGGATGTTCGATTTTAGTGTCAAGCGCGCCACGCACACCGGCACGACCCGCCCCCGCACTCCGCTCCGCCGAGTTCACCGCCCCGGCTCTCGGGCCTACGATCGGCTCACCGAGGCCCCATTGAGGCCCACTGACCAGGGGCGCGGAGAGGACGAGGAACATGGCGGGCGACGAGCGGGAACTGGCCGAGGCCCAGCGGGCGCACTGGCAGAGCACGTACTCCACCCATCCCGGCATGTACGGCGAGAAGCCGTCCGCGCCCGCGGTCCACGCCGCCTCCCTCTTCCGTTCCGCCGGCGCCCGGGAACTGCTCGAACTCGGCGCCGGACACGGCCGTGACGCCCTGCACTTCGCCGACGAGGGCTTCACCGTGAAGGCCACCGACTTCTCCGCGACCGGCCTGGAGCAGCTGCGCGGCGCCGCGCTCGCCCGGGGGACGGCGGAGCGGGTCACCACGGCCGTCCACGACGTCCGCGACCCCTTGCCGCTGCCGGACGCGTCGGTCGACGCCGTGTTCGCCCACATGCTGCTGTGCATGGCCCTGTCCACCGAGGAGATCCGGGCTCTCGTCGCCGAGGTCGCCCGGGTCCTGCGGCCCGGCGGCACCTTCGTGTACACCGTCCGCCACACCGGCGACGCCCACTACGGCACCGGAATCGCCCACGGCGACGACATCCACGAGCACGGCGGCTTCGCCGTGCACTTCTTCCCCCGCGAGCTGGTCGACACCCTCGCCGAGGGCTGGACCCTGGACGAGGTCCACCCCTTCGAGGAGGGCGACCTGCCCCGCCGCCTGTGGCGCGTCACGCAGACCCTGCCCCGCTGAGCGTCGGCCCGCTACCGGCGGCCTTCCTCCACCGGCAGCGACCCGCCGGGGACCGCCGTCACCGGCGACAGCTCCGGGCGCTTGGCCCGGCGGCCGTCGCCCGACGAGCGGCCGCGGAGGCGGCGGCCCAGCCAGGGGCCGAGGAAGGCCCCGGCCCAGCGCACTTCGGCTCCCATCGCACGCAGGCCCGTGAGCGGAGGGTGCGGCGGCGGGGGCAGCGGCCGGGACCAGGAGTCGTCGCTGCCGGGCAGGTCGAGGGCGTGGGCGACCGCGGCGGCGATCCGCTCGTGGCCGAGCGGACTGGCGTGCAGCCGGTCGACGCTCCACATCCGGGGGTCGGTGACGACCGGGTGCTGCGCGGCCTCGGCGACCGTGACGCCGTGCCGGCGCGCGGCCTCCCGGATGAGCTCGTTGAGGTGCCGCACCCGGGCCCCGAGCGGGCGGGCCACCGGGATCAGCCGGCCGACATCGGGGAAGGTGAGGGTCGCGACCCGGGCGCCCTGGCCGGTCAGAGCCGCGAACATCGCCTCCAGATGCCCGGCCGTCGCCTCCGCGTCGAAGCCGGGCCGCAGCAGGTCGTTCACCCCCGCGACGACCGTGGCCAGGTCGGGCCGCAGCGCGAGCGCCGGGGCCATCTGCTCGGCGCGCACCTGGCCGGCGAGCCGGCCGCGTACGGCCAGGTTGGCGTACAGCATGTCCGGTTCGTCACGGGCGAGCAGCTCGGCGAGCCGGTCGGCCCAGCCGCGCAGGCCTGCGGTGTCGTCGCCGTCGCCGACCCCTTCGGTCTGGCTGTCCCCCAGGGCGACGTACCGCAGAAACGTGCCGTCCGACATGAGGCCTCCGTCTTCGTCGCGCCCCCGGGACGCCCCGCCTTACTAACTTTTTTGACTATACAACTCAATTCTTGCCGAGCGCCGAGACCGCACAAGGACCGGACACCGGACATGACCGGCCACGGGCCCCACGACGCACCCGCGCCTATCCTTCGACGCATGCCCCTCGCCCTCCAGGACCGCCCCGGCGGCCGTCTGCCACCACGGACCGCCGACGCGCTCGTGGCATGCGCCGTCCTGGTCGTCGTGGCGATCTGGACCCTCGTCTCCGCGCGGTACTCGAGCGAATCGGCGCTCCGCTCGGCGCTCGGCTGGGTGCTCATCCTGACCGGCTGCGGAGCCCTCTGCTTCCGGCGACGGCAGCCCGTCGCCGTCGCCGTCGTCACGCTGCTCGCCTGCGTCGTCTACTACCCGCTGTCCGCCCAGGACGGCCCTCTGATGATCGCCTTCGCGCTCGCGCTCTACACCACCGCCGCCGAGGGCCGGTTCGCCGCCGCCGTAGCGCTCGCCGCCGTCACCCTGCTCGCGGTCGGCCTCGGCGAGATCCGGCAGCAGCCCGGGCACCGGCAGATCGACGACACCTCGCTCGTCATGCTGGCCGGCTGGCTGATCAGCCTCGTCGCCGTGGGCCGCGCCCAGCGCACCCGGCTCGCGTATCTGCACGAGGTCGAGCAGCGCGCGCTCGCCGCCGAGCGGGAGCAGGAGGCCCGGGCCAGGCAGAGCGCGACCGAGGAGCGGCTGCGGATCGCCCGGGAGCTGCACGACATCCTTGGCCACAGCGTCTCGCTGATCAACGTCCAGTCCGGCGCCGCGCTGCACCGGCTGAGCAAGAATCCGGCCCCCGAGGCCGGGCTCGTCACCGCCGCCGAGGCCCTTGAGGCGGTGAAATCCACCAGCAAGGACGCGCTGCGCGAACTGCGGGCCACGCTCGGCGTGCTGCGCCGGGCCGACGAGGCGACGCCGACCTCCCCGGCCTCCGGCCTCGCCCTCCTCGGCGAGCTCGCGGAGCGGGCCCGGAGCGCGGGACTCGACGTCGTCACGAGTGTCACGGGCACTCCCGTACCGCTGCCGCCGCCGGTCGACCTCGCCGCGTACCGGATCGTGCAGGAGTCCCTGACGAACGTGACCCGGCACTCGGGAGCTCGTACGGTGCGGATCACCCTCGACTGGGACGATCGCTCCGACCCGGCGGCCGCGCGTACGCACGCGGGCGCGCGCGTGCTGCGGCTGCGCATCGCCGACGACGGCGGGGGCGCGCCCGAGGGCGGCCACACGGGCAGCGGCGTCCGGGGCATGGCGGAACGGGCGCGCGCGCTCGGCGGCGAGCTCACCACCGGGAACGAGGACGGCGGCTTCGTCGTCGACGCCCGCCTCCCGCTCGCCACACCTGCCGCGACACACACGGCACCAGAGGCAATAGAGACACCAGAGACACCACCCACAACTCCCGCCCCCGAAGAGGACCCCCGATGATCCGTGTCGTGCTCGCCGACGACCAGACCCTGGTCCGGGCCGGCTTCCGGTCGATCCTGTCCGACGAGGACGACATCGAGGTCGTCGGCGAGGCCGGGGACGGCGAACAGGCCGTCGCCCTCGCCCGCGAACTCCTCCCGGACGTGGTCCTGATGGACATCCGCATGCCCGTGCTCGACGGCCTCGAGGCCACCCGGCGCATCACCGCCGACGAGCGGCTCGAAGGCGTCCGGGTGGTCGTCCTCACGACGTTCGACGCCGACGACCATGTGTACGGGGCGCTGCGCGCGGGCGCGTCGGGCTTCCTGGTCAAGGACACCGAGCCGATGGAACTCCTGCACGCCGTACGGGTGGTGGCGCGCGGCGACGCCCTGATCGCCCCCGCCGTGACCCGCCGCCTCATCGCCGAGTTCGCCGAGCGCGCCGGCGGCGCCGGACGGCAGCCGGACCCGAGCCCCCGGCTGAACGCCCTCACCGAGCGGGAGCGCGAGGTCCTCGGCCTGGTGGGCGCGGGACTCTCCAACGACGAGATCGCCGGCCGGCTCGTCCTCTCCCCCGCCACCGCCAAGACCCACGTCAGCCGCATCATGACCAAGCTGGCCGTCCGTGACCGCGCGCAGCTGGTCGTCCTGGCCTACGAGTCGGGGATGATCACCCCCGGCTGGCTGGCCTGACCCCTAGGGGTCGCGGTCCGGAGCCGCAACTCCGGGGGTACGCGCGCGTGGACCGGCACAACCCGTGGGGTACGGCAGGTGTCCTCCCCGGGCCGACGCCGCGCCCGTGACCGCACACCGACACTGTCGGGGTGAATCAGGACGTACTCGATCTCGCACGGCTGCAGTTCGCGCTCACCGCCGGCGGCCACTTCCTCTTCGTCGCCCTCACCCTGGGTCTGGTCACCGTGGTGGCCGCGCTCCAGACACGGGCCACGATCAGTGGCAAGCCGCAGGACGCACGGATGGTGCGCTTCTGGGGCCAGCTGTACGTGATCAACTACGTGGTCGGGATCGTCACCGGGCTGGTGATGGAGTTCCAGTTCGGCATGGCCTGGAGCGGGCTCACCCATGAGGCGGGCAACATCCTCGGCGCCTCCCTCGCCGTGGAGACCATCGTGGCCTTCTTCGTCGAGTCGACCTTCCTCGGTCTGTGGATCTTCGGCTGGCACCGGCTCAACCGCTGGGCCCACCTGGCCGCCATCTGGATCGTCGCCCTCACCGCCTACCTCTCGGCGTACTGGATCCTCGTCTCCAACGGCTTCCTGAACCACCCCGTGGGGTACTCCTCCGAGAACGGCGAGCTCGTCCTCGACGACCCGGTCGCCGTCCTGACGAACCCCTCCGCCCTCCTCGCCTTCGGGCACGTCCTCGCGGGGGCGCTGCTCACCGCCGGGTTCTTCATGGCCGGGGTGAGCGCGTACCACCTCTTCCGCCGCAGCCCCGAGTGGGAGCTCTTCGGGCGCAGCCTGCGGATCGGGGTCTTCGTCTCCGCCCCCGCGCTGATGGCCGCCGCGGTCTTCGGCGGGATCCAGTTCGCCACCCTCACCACCTTCCAGCCGATGAAGTCGGCCGTCTTCAGCGGAAAGACGGCGGAGATCGCCCGGCTTCAGGCGGAGCTTTCGGCCCGCTTCGGGCCCGGCGACTACGTGCCCTCGGAGGCGTGGACTCGGGGCGGCGGCCTCGCGATGCTGATCAGCTTCGCCCTGATGATGTACCTGTGCTTCGCCGGAGTGATCCTGGCCTGCTTCAAGAAGGTCGTCTTCCGGTTCCGGCTCTGGCACCTCGTCCTGATGGCCGCTGTGCCTCTGCCGTACCTCGCGATGATCAGCGGGTGGGTCTTCCGGGAGTCGGGCCGGCAGCCCTGGGTCGTCTACGGGCTGCTGAAGACGGAGGACGCCGTCTCGGACCTCTCCCCCGGCACCATGCGGCTCTCCCTCACCGTCTTCACCACGGTCTTCGCCCTGCTCGCCGTCCTCAACGCCTGGCTCCTCGCCCGGCACGCGCGCCGCGGCCCCGTGGAGTCCGGGCTCGGCCACGACGAGCGGCCGGAGCGCGACGGTCCGGGACCGGGACACGACGATCCCGGACCGGACGGCGCCGACGGGCGTGAGTGCGAGGGCCCGCCCTCCTCCGACCCCTCGGACGCACTGCCCGCCCCGCGCTACTGAGCCCCCGCCACCGACCCCCGAGGAGCCCCCGTGGAGACCCTGGCCATCGTCCTGCTCGCCTTCTTCGCCGCGGGCTGGTTCGTGCTCGCCGGAGCGGACATCGGCACCGGCATGCTCACCCCGTGGTTCGGCCGCGGGGACCACGAGCGGCGCCTCGTCCTCACCTCCTTCGCGCCCTTCTTCCTCGGCAACGAGGTCTGGCTGGTCGCCACCGCGGGAGTGCTCGTCGGCTGCTTCCCCGCCCTCGAAGGAGAGCTCCTGAGCGGCCAGGCCCCGGTGCTCGTCGCCCTTCTGACCGGCTGGATCGTCCGCGACGTGGGGCTCTGGTCGCGCGGCCGGGGCCCGGGGCCGCGCTGGCGCGCCGGCTGCGACACCGCCGTGACGTGCGGGAGCTGGACGGTCGCCCTCTCCTGGGGCTGGCTGCTCGCGGCCCTGCTCACCGGACGGCCCTACGCACCGGCGACCGGCGTGACGGCCGTGCTCACCGCCCTGGCCGTGGCCGCCCTGTTCGCCGCGCACGGGCTGGGGTTCGCCGCGCTCCGGCTCGCGGGACTCCCGTACGAGCGGGCCCGCCGGCTCGTCGGACGCGCCGGACGTCCGTGGCAGCCCTTCGCCCTGACCGGCGTCCTCCTCGGCGGGCTGCCGCTCGCGGCGGGCACGGCCCTCCCGCTGGCCGAGAAGACGGCCTCCCCCGCCACACTGAGCCTGCTCGTCCCGGCCCTTCTCGTCGTCACCCCGCTCCTCGTGGCGGTCCAGGCCTGGACCTGGCACGCCTTCCGGCACCGGGTCACCCGCCCGTCGTACCTCTGAGCCACGACGGACGTCCCGCCGGAGGACCGGCCGTCGGACGTCCCCTGTCAGGACTCCTCCGACGGGGCCTCCTTCTTGTGCTGGAGGGCCTTCTGCAGCCGGGCCACCACCGCCTCGCCGTACCTCCGGTGGCCGTGGACGCGCGGGTCGTCCGTCACGTCGTACCTCTTCACATAGGCACCGAGGAAGGCCTGCAAGGTGGCCACGACCGGAATCGCGATCAGCGCGCCGACGACACCCAGCAGCGCCGTCCCCGCGATGACCGAGCCGAAGGCCACCGCCGGGTGGATGTCCACCGTCTTGGAGGTGAGCTTCGGCTGGAGCACGTAGTTCTCGAACTGCTGGTAGACCACGACGAAGCAGAGCACCCAGAGCGCGTACCAGGGGTTGACGGTGAAGGCGATGAGCATCGGCAGAGCGCCGGCCAGGTAGGTGCCGATGGTCGGGATGAACTGCGACACCAGGCCGACCCAGACCGCGAGCGCCGGCGCGTACGGCACGTCCAGGATCTCGAAGAGGACGAAGTGGGCGGCGCCGGAGATGAGCGCCATCAGGCCGCGCGAGTAGAGGTAGCCGCCGGTCTTGTCGACCGCGATCTCCCAGGCCCGCAGCACCTCGGTCTGGCGGGCAGGCGGCAGTACGGAGCAGAGCGCACGCCGCAACCGGGGCCCGTCGGCCGCGAAGTAGAACGCGAAGAGGAAGATCGTCAGGAGCCGGAACAGGCCGCCCAGGACGGTGGCCGAGACGTCGAGCACACCGGACGCGCTGTTCTGCACGTACTTCTGCAGCCAGTCGGAGCTCAGGATGTTGTCCTGGACCTCGACCCTGGAAAGGTCCGTGTGGAAGCTCTCGTTGATCCAGTTGATCAGCGAGTCGAGGTACTTGGGGAAGTTCTCGACCATGTCCACGATCTGCCCGGCGAGCATCGAGCCGAGGAGGACGACGAAGCCGACGCTGAAGACGAGGACGCCGATGAAGACGAGGAAGGTGGCGAGACCCCGGCGCATCCCTCGCGCCGCCATGCGCCCGACCGCCGGCTCGATGGCGAGGGCGAGGAAGAACGCGAGCAGGATGTTGACGAGCAGGCCGACGAGCTGGTGGAAGGCCCAGTTGCCCAGCAGGAAGCAGGCGTAGAGCGCGAGGGCCAGGACGATCGCACGGGGCAGCCAGCGGGGCATCCGCGCGGCCTGCCGCGGATCCGCCGGCGGGGCGGTCGGGCCTCCGGGGACGGAGGTCCCGGACGTCCCGGCCGTCCCCGGCGTCCCGGACGTCTCCGGCGTCGCGGACTTCGCGGACGTCACGGCCGCGCCTGCCGGGACGGTCGGCTCCACCGAATCCGTCGGATCGGTCGGCTCGGTGGGATCGGTCGGATCGGACGGGGCTGTCTTTTCGTTGTCGTCAGTCGGGGCCACCCCGCCAGTCTCGCGCACCGCGCGGACATTCCCCCCGGGACCCCGGACATCCGCACCGGTTACTGGTCACGCCATCGTCTACCGGCCGTTCACCGCTTGTCGGCCGGGACGTCGACGGCGGCGCAGACGGCCCGCCACACGTCCTTGGCCTCCCAGCCCGCGTCCAGGGCGTCCCGCACCGTCCGCCCGCCGAGCTCCGCCATCACATGGTCACGTGCGAAGGAATCCGCGTAGGACGCACCGAAGTGGTCCGCCATCCGCTCCCAGAAAATCGTCAACCGCATGACCCCAGTATCACGCTCCCAAGAGTGCAGCCCGCTCCGCAGGCCTTGTCACCGCGACTTTCCGCCCTACCGTCGGAGCATGGCCGAAAAACCCCTCTCTCCGCCGTCCCCGACTCCCCTGGCCCGTGCCGAGCGATTCGTCTGGCTGACTGCCCGCGTCCTCGAACAGCGGCGGTTCGCGTACCACTTCCTGCGCGGTGGCGCGGACCAGGTCGAAACGGCCCTCACGGCGTATCTGAACGCGGACGGCGGCTACGGCCACGCCCTCGAACCCGATCTGCGCGGACCGGTCAGCCAGCCCCTCCACACCGCGCACGCGCTCCGGGTCCTGGAGTCGATCGGCCGCTGCGGCGGCATGCGCGTGGAGCGGATCTGCCGCTACCTCACCGACATCTCCACGCACCAGGGGGCGCTCCCGGCGATCCACCCCTCCCAGCGGGGCTACCCCTCGGCGCCGTTCGTCCCGGTCGTCGACTCCCCGCCGAGCTCGCTGCTCTCGACCGGCCCGGTGGTCGGGCTGCTCCACCGCAACCAGGTGTGGCACGCGTGGCTGTTCCGGGCCACCGAGTACTGCTGGGCCGCCGTGGAGTCGCTGGAGAAGTCCCATCCGTACGAGATCCAGGCCGCCGTCGCCTTCCTGGACGGGGCCCCGGACCGCTCGCGCGCGCAGGCGGCCGCCGACCGGCTGGGGAGGCTGGTGCGCGAGCAGCGGCTCGTCGTCCTGGACCCGGACCGGCCGGAGGACTACCCGGTCCCGGACGGCTACGCGCCCGGCGAGCACCACTTCCCGCACGACTACGCGCGTGTGCCGCACTCGCTGGCGGCCGGCTGGTTCACGGACGAGGAGATGACCCGTTCGCTGGACCGGCTCGCGGCCGACCAGGAGGAGGACGGCGGCTGGCCGATCCGCTGGCGGGCCTGGGCCCCGGGATCGGCCCTGGAGTGGCGCCCGATCGTCACCGTCGAGGCGCTGCGCACCCTCCGCGCACACGGCCGCCCCCTCGATTGACGGAGCCTCCCTGGGCGCGGCCCGGTCCGGGGATTCACCAGCCCAGTGCGCGTACCCCCGCCGTGACGACGACGGCCACACCCACGACAGCCAGGAACGGAGCGCGCAGGACGAGCGCGAGGGCGGCGGCCGCGAGGCCGGCGGCCCGGGCGTCCAGGACGAGGGAGCCACCCGTGCTGAACGTCTGCTGCGCGGTGAGCGCTGCCAGCAGGGCGACGGGAAGCAGCGCCGCGAGCCGTTGGACGAGCGGTCGTTCCAGCGCGCCCGCGGGGACGAGAAGGCCGAGGAGCTTGACCAGGTAGCACCCGACGGTGGTCAGGCCGATCGCGATCCACACGTTCATCGTGTGCCCTCTTCTCGTGTGCCCTCTTCTCGTGGATCCACTTCTCGGGCGTCCGTGCTCATGCGGCGGCCCTGGAACCACAGCACCAAGGGCGCGGCGAAGGCCGCCGCGAGGACCGGGACCCCGGCCGGCAGCACGGGCAGCAGCCCGAGGCCGAGCAGGACGGCGATCCCGGCGGTGGCACGCTCGGTTGACGACTTCAGCATCGGGGCGAGCAGAGCCAGGAAGACGGCGGGCCCGGCGGCGTCCAGGCCCCAGGCGGCGGTGTCGCCGATCGCCTCGGCGCCGAGGCCGCCGAGGAACGTGGTCAGGTTCCACAGGACGTACAGCGTGAGACCGGTGAGGGTGAAGCCGAGCCGGGCGGCCCGCCGGGACGGCTGGGCGAGCGCGACCGCCGTCGTCTCGTCGATCACCCAGTGCGCGGCGAACGGCCTGACGGCCTTCGGGAGGGCGAGCAGCTGGGAGAGCCGCAACCCGTAGAAGGCGTTGCGCGTGCCCAGGAAGAAGGCACCGGCGGCGGCCGTGAAGGGGTTGCCGCCCGCGGCCAGCGCGCCGACGAGGGCGAACTGGGAGGCGCCCGTGAAGACGAGGAGGCTGAGCACGCAGGTCTGCGCGAGGGTGAGGCCGGCGCCGGCCGAGGTCACGCCGAAGGCGAAGCCGGAGAGTCCGACGGCGACGCCGACGCCGAGGGCGTCGCGGACGACGGCCGCGTCGGGCTTCGCCCGTGTCGCGCCGTCGTCCCGTATGACGGGAGGTGCTGTCTGTTCTGCCACGTCAGCGACGTTACGTACGCGACCGCTGCCCGGTCTTGTACGTTCTTGCACCGCCGCCCGTGCTATCGCCTCGGCACCGGAGCCACGGGAGCGACCGGAGGCGCTGGAGCCGGCAGAGCCGCTGGAGTCCGCCGGAGCCGCCTCAAACGCTCCGTGCCCGCTGGTAGGCCCCCGGCGGCACCCCGACGCTCCGTGTGAAGTGCCGGTTGAGGTGTGGCTGGTCGGTGAAGCCGACGGCGACGGCCGCGTCCGCCGGCGGCGTCCCCGCGTCGAGCAGTCGCCTGGCCCGCCGCACGCGCGCGTCGGTGAGCCAGGTGTGCGGCGGCATCCCGTACGCCTCGCGGAAGGCCCGCAGGAGGGCGAAGGGGCTGGTGCCGAGGTCGGTGGCGAGCCGTTCCAGGGTCGGCGGGTCGGCCATCCGCTCCTCCAGGACAGCACGCGCGCGTGCCGCGTTCCGCGCGCCGGCGGAACGGGCCGGGAGCGGGGTGACCAGCCCGCCGTGGCTGCGCAGCATCCGCGCCGTGACGAGCCGGAGCAGGCTGTCCGCGGCGAGCGCGTTGCCTTCCTCCGCGGCCCGGTGGACACCCACGACGAGCCGTGCGGCGTACGGGTCGTCGACGACGGGAGAGGTGAAGCCGACCGAGCCGCGCAGTGCCAGGGTGTCGGCGGCGATCGACCGGACCAGCCCGGCGTCCGGGTAGATCGTGCGGTAGGTCCAGCCCTCGGGCACGCCCGCGTGCCCGGTGTGCGGGGTGTCGGGGTTGACCAGGGCGATCTGTCCGGGCCCGGCGTGGACCAGTTCGTCGCGGTAGTGGAAGGCCTCGACGCCCTCGGTGATCGCGGCGAAGACGAAGCTCTCGTGGGTGTGCCGGGCGAAGGCCTTGTGGATGTAGTGGGCGTGCAGCAGGTCGACCCCGGGCAGCTCGGAGTACTGCCAGTACCGTGCCCGCTCCCCGCTCGCCATTCCTCCATTCTGCGCCAGGGGCTCACCGGGGCGCCTGCCCCAGCCCCCTCAGGCGCCCGCCATAGCCCCCTCGGGCGCCCACCCCGGCCCCCTCGGGCGGCCCACCCCGGCCCCCCTCACCGGACCTCGCCCCGGCCCCCTCACCCGCACCCGCACCCGGCCACAAGCGGATTTCCCCAGGTCCGGGCGGTTGTCAGTGGGCGGGTGCACGATGGGGGACATGGTCAGGTCCGCGCTCGACTCGTTCTCCCCCGCGACCCGCAGCTGGTTCACCGGGGCCTTCACCGCACCCACAGCGGCTCAGGAAGGCGCCTGGAAGGCCATCGGCGAGGGCTCCGACGTGCTCGTCGTCGCGCCGACGGGCTCGGGCAAGACACTGGCCTCCTTCCTCGCCTCCCTGGACCGGCTGGCGTCCACCCCGCCGCCCGCCGAGGCGAAGAAGCGCTGCCGCGTGCTGTACGTGTCACCGCTGAAGGCACTCGCCGTGGACGTCGAGCGGAATCTGCGCTCCCCGCTGACCGGCATCCGGCAGGAGTCGGTCCGGCTCGGCCTGCCCGAGCCGGACATCCGGGTCGGCATCCGCTCCGGCGACACCCCGGCCGCCGAGCGCCGTAGCCTCGCGACCCGGCCGCCGGACATCCTGATCACCACGCCCGAGTCGCTGTTCCTGATGCTGACCTCCGCCGCCCGGGAGGCCCTGTCCGGGGTGGAGACGATCATCCTGGACGAGGTCCACGCGGTCGCGGGCACCAAGCGGGGCGCGCACCTGGCGCTGTCGCTGGAGCGGCTCGACGAGCTGCTGCCGCGCCCCGCGCGCCGGATCGGTCTGTCGGCCACGGTCCGCCCGGTGGACGAGGTGGCCCGTTATCTGTCCCCCGGCCGCGCGGTGGAGATCGTGCAGCCGCCGTCGGGGAAGGAGTTCGACCTCTCCGTCGTCGTCCCCGTCGAGGACATGGGCGAGCTCGGAGGCTCCCCTGCCTCGGAGGGCAAGGACGGCGGCGACAAGCCGTCGATCTGGCCGCACGTCGAGGAGCGGATCGCCGACCTCGTCCAGTCCCATCGCTCGACGATCGTCTTCGCCAACTCCCGCCGCCTCGCCGAGCGCCTCTGCAACCGGCTGAACGAGATCGCGTACGAGCGGGCGACCGGCGAGCCCCTCCCCGAGGGGGCTCCCCCGGCCGAGGTCATGGCCCAGTCGGGTGCGGCTCAGGGTGCCCCGGCGCTGCTCGCCCGGGCCCACCACGGCTCGGTGTCCAAGGAGCAGCGCGCCCAGGTGGAGGAGGACCTGAAGGCGGGCCGGCTGCCCGCCGTGGTGGCCACCTCCAGCCTCGAGCTGGGCATCGACATGGGCGCGGTCGACCTGGTCGTGCAGGTCGAGTCACCGCCTTCGGTCGCCTCCGGGCTCCAGCGCGTGGGCCGTGCGGGGCACCAGGTCGGCGCGGTGTCGACGGGCGTGGTCTTCCCCAAGTACCGCGGTGACCTGGTGCAGGCGGCCGTGGTCACGGAGCGCATGCGGTCCGGCTCGATCGAGTCGATGCGGATCCCCGCCAATCCCCTGGACGTCCTGGCCCAGCAGCTGGTCGCGATGGTCGCGCTCGACACCTGGCAGGTGGACGAGCTGCTCGCCGTGGTGCGGCGTGCGGCACCCTTCTCCTCGCTGCCGGAGTCGGCGTTCACGGGCGTCCTCGACATGCTCGCCGGCCGCTACCCGTCGGACGCCTTCGCCGAGCTGCGCCCGCGCGTGGTCTGGGACCGGGTCGCCGGGACGGTGACGGGCCGGCCGGGCGCGCAGCGGCTCGCCGTCACCTCGGGCGGCACGATCCCCGACCGGGGCCTGTTCGGCGTGTTCCTCGCGGGCGCCGACCCGAAGAAGGGCGGCGGCCGGGTCGGCGAGCTCGACGAGGAGATGGTGTACGAGTCACGGGTCGGCGACGTCTTCACGCTGGGCACCACGTCCTGGCGGATCGAGGACATCACCCGTGACCGGGTGCTGGTCACCCCCGCCCCCGGGGTGCCGGGGCGGCTGCCGTTCTGGAAAGGCGACCAGCTGGGCCGCCCGCTCGAACTGGGACGCGCGGTGGGCGCCTTCCTCCGGGAGCTCGGCGCCCTCGGACCGGAGGACGCGCGGCTGCGGCTGATCGCCGCGGGCCTGGACGCCTGGGCCGCGGACAACGTCCTCGCGTACGTCTCCGAGCAGCGCGAGGCCTGCGGCCACGTGCCCGACGACCGGACGATCCTGGTCGAGCGGTTCCGGGACGAGCTCGGGGACTGGCGGGTCGTCATCCACTCCCCGTTCGGCGCGCAGGTGCACGCCCCGTGGGCGCTGGCGCTCGGCGCGCGGCTCGCCGAGCGGTACGGCATGGACGCGCAGGTGATGCACGCGGACGACGGCATCGTGCTGCGCCTCCCGGACGCCGATCTGATGGGTCTGGACATGGGTCTCGACCTCCTCGACCACGAGCCCGTGGACCCCGGCCGGCACCTGGACACCACGTACGACGCCGACAAGGCGCCCATCGGCGCGGCCGACGCCCTCTTCGACAAGGGCGAGATCGGGCAGATCGTCACCGACCAGGTGGGCGGATCCGCGCTGTTCGCCTCCCGGTTCCGCGAGTGCGCCGCGCGCGCCCTGCTGCTGCCCAAGCGGAACCCGGGCAAGCGCACGCCGCTCTGGCAGCAGCGGCAGCGCGCGGCCCAGCTCCTCCAGGTGGCGAGCGAGTTCGGCTCCTTCCCGATCGTCCTGGAGGCCGTTCGCGAGTGCCTTCAGGACGTCTTCGACGTCCCCGGTCTGACCGAGCTGATGGGCGACATCGAGGCCCGCCGGGTCCGGCTCGTCGAGGTCACCACCCCCGAGCCGTCCCCCTTCGCCCGCTCGCTCCTCTTCGGCTACGTGGCGCAGTTCCTGTACGAGGGCGACTCGCCGCTCGCCGAGCGTCGGGCGGCCGCCCTCTCCCTCGACTCCCGGCTCCTCGCGGAGCTGCTCGGCCAGGCCGAGCTGCGCGAGCTCCTCGACCCCGAGGTCCTCACCGAGCTGGAGCGGGAGCTCCAGTGGCTCACGGAGGACCGGCGGATCAAGGACGTGGAGGGCGTCGCCGATCTGCTGCGGGTCCTCGGTCCGCTCACCGACGCCGAGCTCGGCGAGCGCGGCGCGGAGGAGGGCTGGGCGCCCGAACTGGCCCGGGCCCGGCGCGCGATCCGGGTCAGGATCGGAGGGGCCGAGCACTGGGCGGCGATCGAGGACGCCGGACGGCTCCGGGACGCTCTGGGCACGGCCCTGCCGGTCGGTGTGCCCGAGGCCTTCACCGAGCCGGTGAAGGACCCGCTGGGCGACCTCCTCGCCCGTTTCGCGCGGACGCACGGCCCCTTCACCTCCTCGCAGGCCGCCGCCCGCTTCGGTCTCGGCGCCGCCGTCACGGACGGCGCGCTCCAGCGGCTCGCCGCCGCTGGCCGGGTCGTCCAGGGCGAGTTCCATCCCTCCGGCATCGGCCAGGAGTGGTGCGACGCGGCCGTGCTGCGCCGCCTGCGCCGCCGGTCCCTCGCGGCCCTGCGCCACGAGCTGGAGCCGGTGCCCCCGGCGGCGCTCGCCACCTTCCTGCCCCAGTGGCAGCACCTCGGCGGCAGCAGCCTGCGGGGCATCGACGGCCTCGCCCGCGCGATCGAGCAGCTCCAGGGCGCGCCGGTGCCCGCCTCCGCGCTGGAGAAGCTGATCCTGCCGTCCCGCGTGCGGGACTACTCCCCCGCGCTGCTCGACGAGCTGACCACCACGGGCGAGGTGGTCTGGGCCGGTGCCGGTTCGCTGCCCGGCAAGGACGGCTGGGTGTCGCTCTACCTCGCGGACGCGGCCCCGCTGCTCCTCCCTCCGCCGCACCCGCTGGAGCTGTCCGCGCTGCACGAGTCGGTGCTCACCATCCTCTCCGGCGGGTACGGGCTGTTCTTCCGGCAGATCGCCGACCAGGTCCGGGTGACCACCCACCCGGACGCGACCGATCCGCAGCTCGCGGACGCGCTCTGGGACCTGGCCTGGTCGGGCCGGCTCACCAACGACACCCTCGCCCCGTTGCGCTCGCTCCTCGGTTCCGGCCGGACGGCCGGGGCGACCGCCCACCGCGCGCGCCGGACGGTGCCGCGCGGCCGGTACGGCACGCTGGGCGCCGCCGCCCGCCCGGCCTCGCGTACGGGTCCGCCGACGGTCTCCGGCCGCTGGGCGCTGCTGCCGCCGCCCGAGCCGGAGCCGACCCACAGGGCGCACGCCCTCGCCCGTACCCTCCTGGACCGGCACGGCGTGGTCACCCGGGGCGCGGTCGCCGCCGAGGGTGTGGAGGGCGGCTTCTCGGCGACGTACCGCATCCTGTCCGCCTTCGAGGACAGCGGTCAGGCCAGGCGGGGCTATGTGGTCGAGGGTCTGGGCGCGGCCCAGTTCGCGATGGACGGGGCCGTGGACCGGCTGCGGGCGACTGCGACGGCCCGCGACCGGGGTGCGGAGGCCGCGGCCGGCCCGCGCGCGCTGGTCCTGGCCGCGGCCGACCCGGCGAACGCGTACGGGGCGGCCCTGTCCTGGCCCGAGCCGCCGACCGACGCCGGGCACAAGCCCGGTCGCAAGGCGGGCGCGATGGTGGTCCTGGTCGACGGCGAGCTCACGCTCTACATGGAGCGGGGCGGCAAGACGCTCCTCTCCTGGCCGACCGAGCCGGACGATCCCGCCCTGACGGCGGCGGCCGAGGCGCTGGCCGCGTCGGCACGGGCGGGATCGCTGGGCACGGTCACGGTGGAGCGGATCAACGGCGCCACGGCCCTGACCTCCCCTCTCGCCCGCCCTCTGGAGGCCGCGGGCTTCGTGGCCACCCCGAGAGGCCTCCGCCTCCGCGCCTGAGCCCCACCCGGCCCGTGCACCGCCCACCACCCGGCACCACCCAGCCCCGCCCACCCGGCACCACCCACCGAGCATCTCTCGCCGGCACCACCCACCCGGCATCATGGAACCGTGCCCGAAGGAGACACTGTCTGGCAGGTCGCCCACCGCCTGCACTCCGCGCTGGCCGGGCGGGTCCTGACCCGCTCCGACCTGCGCGTGCCCCGGTTCGCGACCTCCGACCTCACCGGCCGCACGCTCCTCGACGTCACCCCGCGCGGGAAGCACCTCCTCGCCCGCATCGAGGGCGGGCTCACGCTCCACTCCCATCTGCGGATGGACGGCGCCTGGCGGGTGTACGCCACCGGGGAGCGCCCGCGCGGCGGCCCCGACCACCAGATCCGGGCGATCCTCGGAAACACCGAGTCCACCGCGTACGGCTACCGGCTCCCGGTCCTGGAACTGATCCGCACCGCGGACGAGGCCGGCGCGGTCGGCCATCTCGGCCCTGACCTGCTCGGCCCCGACTGGGACCCGGAGGAGGCCGTGAGCCGGCTGCGGGCCGATCCGGACCGCCCGCTCGGCGAGGCGCTGCTCGACCAGCGCAACCTGGCCGGCATCGGCAACGTGTACAAGTCGGAGCTGGCCTTCCTGGCCGCCGTCACCCCCTGGCTCCCGGTCGGCGAGCTCGCCCCCGACGTCCCGGCCCGCCTGGTGGCCACCGCCCACCGCCTCCTGGAGGCGAACAAGGACCGCCCGGACCGGCGCACCACCACGACGCGCCGCCCCGGCACCCCGCTCCACGTCTACGGCCGCGAGGGACAGCCCTGTCTGCGCTGCGGCACCCGGATCCGTAAGGCGGAGCTCGGCGACCGGATCACGTACTGGTGCCCGGGCTGCCAACAGGGCCCCACCAATTGACGACCCGTCAGATCCAGTCGTACCGTCCGGACATGACCCTCAAGGCGTACGACCTCACCGGCCGGACCGCGTTCGTCACCGGCGCCGCGAGCGGCATCGGCCGTGCCACCGCGCTGCTCCTCTCCCGGGCGGGCGCGGTCGTGCACTGCGCCGACCGCGACGAGCACGGCCTGAAGGAGACCGCGGCACTCGCCACCGGCGAGGGAGGCGCCGCGCACACGCACCCCCTGGACGTCACCGACCGGGCCGCGCTGGCCGCCGCCGTCCGCTCCGCGGGCCCGCTCCACGTCATGGCGGCCGTCGCCGGGATCATGCACACGAGCACCGTCCTGGAGACCCGCGACGAGGACCTCGACCGCGTCCTCGCGGTGAACTTCAAGGGAGTCCTCTACGCCTGCCAGGAAGCGGCCCGCTCGATGATCGCCTCCGGCACCGCCGGCTCGATCGTCACGATGGCCTCGGGCGCGATGGACACCGCGAGCCCGGGACTGCTCTGCTACAGCGTCACCAAGGCCGCCGTCGTCCAGCTCACGAAGACCCTGGCGGTGGAGGTCGGCCCGCACGGGATCCGGGTCAACGCGGTCGCCCCGGGCTGGATCCGCACGCCCATGACGGACCGCCACGAACCGGCCGCCCAGCAGCAGGCGGAGGCCGCGATGGTCCGTCACTCACCGCTCGGCCGGGTCGGCGAGCCGGAGGACATCGCGCACGCGGTCCTCCACCTCGCCTCCGACGCCTCCTCGTTCACGACGGGCCAGATCCTGCGCCCGAACGGCGGCGTCGCGATGCCCTGGTGACCCAGGACCCACCGCCCCGGCCACCGCCACTCCTGCCACCACCGCTCCTGCCCCGGCGACCACCGCTCCCGTCACCACAGGACCGCCGCGCCGAAGCCGCCACGTGCACGGGCAGCAGGCTCAGTCCCCAGCCGCCCGCGGCCACCGCCCCCTCGACGATCCCGGCTTCTCCCGGCACGAGGAGCAGGCGCAGCACCGCCCACCACCAGAGCCCCCCGGCCACCAGCCCGACCGCGACCAGCGCGAGCGTCGCCGGCGGAACACGTCGCCGTACCATGGCCGCCTCCCGCGGTCGACGCTAGACCGACAGGATCACCCAGCGGGAGGGCGCACCGGAGGCAGACCCGGCGCACACCGCCGAACCCGCCGCCGGCACGGCACGCACCGCACGTACAGCCATCCCGCCCTACGCGCTCTCCGCCTGGAACATCCAGGCGTGCTTCTCCAGATCGCCCGTCAGACCGATCAGGATGTCCTGGCTGATCGGGTCGGGATCACCGGTGGCGTCGATCCGCTCCCGCATCCGGGTGATGACGGCCCCCAGCGCGGCGATCAGGATCCGGACCGCGTCGCCGTCCTTGATCCACCCCTCCGGGACCGCCCCGATCGCGCTGGAGGAGGCGACGGTCGCCGACCGCCCGTCCGGGTTGACGCCGAGCGCGGAGGCACGTTCCGCCACCGTGTCGGAGTGCAGCCGCGCGACGTCGACGACCTCGTCGAGCTGCAGATGGACGGAGCGGAACCGGGGCCCGACGACGTTCCAGTGCACCTGCTTGGCGACCAGGGCGAGGTCGACCAGATCGACCAGCGCCCCCTGGAGCGCCTCGCCGACCGTCTTGAGGTCGGTCTCGGACAGCGGGCTCTTCACGACAGACATGCGGGATCTCCAACCAGTCGTACGTCCCCCCACGATGGCAGCCCCACCGGAACCCGGCATGTCGAGCGGGAACGAGAAAAGCCCCGGTCGGCGCCCCCGCAGGGGCATCGACCGGGGCTCCGCCCCACTTCGGTTCAGGCAGCGACGACGTCGACCGCTTCCGCGGGCGCCTTGATGGTCACGCGCCCTGTGGGCACACCGCCCACCGACGTCACCGACACCGAGTTGAGCATCGGGCGCACCGGCGTCGGCACCGGTTCGCTCGCCGCTGCCGACTCGGCCAGTTCGGCCAGTGACAGCTCGTCGCTCACTTCACGCATGAGCTCGGACATCCGTACGTCCAGCGCGTCGCAGATCGCGGAGAGCAGTTCGGAGGACGCCTCCTTCTGCCCCCGCTCCACCTCGGAAAGATAGCCGAGCGAGACTCGGGCGGACGAGGAGACTTCGCGCAGAGTACGGCCTTGGCGCTGGCGCTGCCGACGCAGCACGTCACCCAACAGGCGACGGAGCAGAATCATCGGTGGCTCCCTCCTCGGACCGCGTAGCCGCATCCTTCACGCCCCACCGTACCGCCTCGCGCTGCGGCCGTGCGGGGAGCGATGTCGTGTTCACTCAGGGCTGCAAACATCAATTCCCCCCGTTGTGTTCCGTATCCTGTGCCCGCGCATTTCCCGAGAGTTCCTCATGGAGCAGTGCCAACACGCTCCGTACACTCTCTCTACGGATGTCCGCGCGGTCGCCGTTCAATCTCAACGAGACCACTTTCCCGGCTCCGGCGCACACTCCGGCCGGCCCCGCGACCGCCACGTAGACGGTTCCGACGGCCTGCCCGTCCTGTGGTTCGGGCCCCGCGACCCCCGTCGTGGAGATCCCCCAGTCGGCGCCGAGCCGGGCCCGCACACCGGCCGCCATCTGCAGCGCTACCTCCGGATCGACGGCGCCGCGCTCCGCGAGGAGGGCCTTGTCGACGTCCAGGAGCTCGTGCTTGAGGGGCGTGGCGTAGGCCGTGACCGACCCCCGGAAGGACTTCGAGGCCCCGGGTACGCCGGTGAGCTCGGCGGCCACCAGACCACCCGTGAGCGACTCCGCGGCGGCCAGCGTGTGACCACGCTCCGCGAGCAGCGCCAGCACCCGGGCGGCCTCGGTCATCGCGTCGCCGCCTCCGACCGCGCGGCCGCCCGCTCCTCGGCGAGGCCTTCGCGGCGCAGGACGATCGCCTGTCGCACGTAGTCCAGACCGGTGACGACCGTCAGCACGACGGCCACCGCCATCACCCAGAAGCGCAATGTGGCCAGCGGGCCGGTGAGCATGAGCACGTACATGCCGACCGCGGTGCCCTGCGCGAGCGTCTTGATCTTGCCGCCGCGGCTCGCCGGGATGACCCCGTGCCGGATCACCCAGAACCGCATCAGTGTGATCCCCAGCTCGCGGGCGAGGATGACCCCGGTCACCCACCAGGGCAGGTCTCCGAGCAGGGAGAGGCTGATCAGTCCGGCGGCCATGATCGCCTTGTCGGCGATCGGGTCGGCGATCTTCCCGAAGTCGGTGACGAGGTTGTACGTACGGGCCAGGTGCCCGTCGAACACGTCCGTGATCATGGCCACCGCGAAAGCCGCCCATGCCCAGGCCCGCCACGCCGGGTCGTGCCCGCCGTCCTGGAACAGAAGGATCACGAAGCCCGGCACGAGCACGAGCCGGATCATGGTGAGGATGTTGGCGATGTTCCACAGGCTGGCCTGGTTGACGGCCGCCGCGCCCAGCTTGCCGCGGGGCGCCGGCCTACCGGTCCCGCCCGTCGCGGATGCCGGGACTCCGGTCATCTGCCTGCCTCCTCGAAAAGACACTCGGCCACCAGGTCGACGCCCTCCGTGCCGACGACCTTCGCACTGACCATACGGCCCGGGGCCAGGTCGGGGCTCGTACCGTCGGCCGTGGTGAGGACCACTTGTCCGTCGGTCTCGGGTGCCTGGTGGGCGGCGCGGCCGATCCAGCCGTCCTCCTCGTCCAGGGACTCGACGAGTACTTCCAGGGTCTCTCCGATCCGCTCCTCCGCGCGCTGCGCGGTGAGCTCCTCGGCGAGCCGGGAGAGGTGGGCGAGCCGCTCGTCGACGACGTCCTGGTCGAGCTTGTGCTCGTACGTGGCGGCCTCGGTGCCGTCCTCGTCGGAGTAGCCGAAGACGCCGATGGCGTCGAGCCGGGCGTGAGTGATGAAGCGTTCCAGCTCGGCGAAGTCCGCCTCGGTCTCGCCGGGGAAGCCGACGATGAAGTTGGAGCGGGCACCCGCCGTCGGGGCCTTGGAGCGGATGGTCTCCAGGAGCTCCAGGAAGCGGTCGGTGTCGCCGAAGCGGCGCATGGCCCGCAGCACGTCCGGGGCGCTGTGCTGGAAGGACAGGTCGAAGTACGGCACGACCTTGTCGGTCGACGTCAGGACGTCGATGAGGCCGGGGCGCATCTCGGCGGGCTGGAGGTAGCTGACGCGGACGCGCTCGATGCCGTCGACGGAGGCCAG
Organism: Streptomyces venezuelae; assembly: GCF_008642375.1. NCBI lineage: Bacteria > Bacillati > Actinomycetota > Actinomycetes > Kitasatosporales > Streptomycetaceae > Streptomyces > Streptomyces venezuelae. The sequence goes on from NZ_CP029194.1 coordinate 2,377,771, forward strand.
ATCGGGCAGCAGGCTCTCCAGGAGCCGGATGTCGCCGAGGTCCTTGCCGTACGAGGTGTTGTTCTCGGAGACCAGCATGACCTCCTTCACACCCTGCTCGGCGAGCCAGCGCGTCTCGTTCAGCACGTCCGAGGGCCGGCGCGAGACGAAGGAGCCGCGGAAGGAGGGGATGGCGCAGAAGGAGCAGCGGCGGTCGCAGCCGGAGGCGAGCTTCACCGAGGCGACGGGGCTCGTGTCGAGCCGGCGGCGGAGCGGCGCACGGGGCCCGGAGGCGGGCGCGAGCCCCTCGGGGAGGTCGGCCGGCGCGTCGACGGGGGCCTCGGCGGCGTCGCCGTGTCCCGGCAGGGCCACGGCCGCGGCGGCCTCCTGGCGCTCCACGGGCGACAGCGGCAGCAGCTTGCGCCGGTCACGCGGGGTGTGGGCCTCGACACTGCCACCGTTGAGGATGGTCTGGAGGCGGTTGGAGATGTCGGCGTAGTCGTCGAAGCCGAGGACGCCGTCGGCCTCCGGAAGGGCCTCGGCGAGCTCCTTGCCGTACCGCTCGGCCATACAGCCGACGGCCACGACGGCCTGGGTCTTGCCGTGATCCTTCAGATCATTGGCTTCGAGGAGGGCGTCGACGGAGTCCTTCTTGGCGGCTTCGACGAATCCGCAGGTGTTGACGACGGCGACGTCCGCTTCCTCGGCGTTCTCGACGAGCTCCCAGCCGTCCGCTGCCAAGCGGCCTGCGAGCTCCTCCGAGTCCACCTCGTTACGGGCGCAGCCAAGAGTGACAAGGGCGACGGTACGGCGTTCGGGCATGAGCTCAAGACTACTTCGTCCCGGCCGTTCCCCCGTCGCGCAGGGTTCACCTGCGCGACAGAGGTCACATCACCGTGGTCACGGCGCGGGATCCGCCGGGTCCGGACGGATCATCCGGCCTCAGGGTCGCCCTTGGTGTAGGTGAGCCGCTCGACCTGACCGGATTCGAACTTCTCTTCGACCTTCTTGCCGTTGACGTAGAGCTCGATGGCGCCGGCGTTACCGAGGACCAGGTCGACGCGCTCGTCGTCCTGGAAGGTCTTGGACTCGCCCTCCAGGAGGAGACCGTCGAAGAGCAGCTTGCCGTCCTCGGCCTTGGCCGAGATCCAGCTCTTGCCGTCGACGGCGGTGAGCTTGACCGTGACCTTGTCCTGCGGGACCGCGGCGATCGCGCTCTCGCTGGGCTTGGGGGCCACCGGCTTGACCGGCTTCGGCTTGGCGGCGGCGGTCGCCTTCTCCGGTGCCGGGGCCGGACCGCCGTCGGCGGTCGTGGTGCCCTTGGGTGCGTCGTTCCCGTCGAACATCGTGAAACCGACGAAGCCGACGACGGCGACGATCGCCGCGACCATCGCGGCGGTCCAGTTGGGCCGCCGCGGCTCGGGGCGGATACGTTCCGCCTCGAAGAGCGGGGCGGCGGGGGTGGGCGCGGGGCGGCCGCCGTGGGCGGCGTCGTACTGCTCGATCAGATCGGCCGGATCGAGACCGACGGCGCGGGCGAGGGTGCGGATGTGCCCGCGGGCATAGACGTCGCCGCCGCAGCGCGAGAAGTCGTCCTCCTCGATCGCGTGCACGATCGGGATCCGGACACGGGTGGAGGCACTGACCTCTTCGACGGTGAGACCGGCGGCGATTCGGGCCTGCTGGAGAGCGCGACCGATCGAGTCCCGGTCGTCTGCCGGGAACGTCCGGTCGTCTTCGGGGGAGTTGCCGATGGACACGAGAGCGCCTTTCGAGCGTGTAGCCACCTGCTGGACGTTCAGTCTATGGGTGGTACGAAAGGGTGGGGCAACCGGGCGGGTGCTGTTTGTACGCCATGAGGCTGGGACATCCATCTGTCCCACCGTCCAACTTGACGTACGGCCAGGGGAAACGGTTGCCCCCGTTCCCTTACGAGTGAGTCTCGGCCCGGTCTCGATCGGGTACGGCGGTGCCGCCCGGGCACGAAGGCGTCGGTCGAGGACGCGGGTGAAACGAGTGACGACCGGGGGTACGCGGCCGGCGACCGACCTCTCCGATGCCGACCGCCTACCCGGTCGCCTCTCCGCTACACCCCCGACTCACCCCGGATCACGGCGAGAACCCCGTCCAGCTCGTCCGGCTTCACCAGCACGTCACGCGCCTTGGAGCCCTCGCTCGGTCCGACGATGTTCCGCGACTCCATCAGGTCCATCAGCCGGCCGGCCTTCGCGAAGCCGACGCGCAGCTTGCGCTGGAGCATCGACGTGGAGCCGAACTGCGTCGAGACGACGAGTTCGGCGGCCTGGCACAGCAGGTCGAGGTCGTCGCCGATGTCCTCGTCGATCTCCTTCTTCTGCTTGGTGCCGACGGTGACGTCCTCCCGGAAGACGGGCGTCATCTGGTCCTTGCAGTGCTGCACGACGGCCGCGACCTCGTGCTCGGTGACGAAGGCACCCTGCATACGGACGGGCTTGTTGGCGCCCATCGGCAGGAACAGTCCGTCACCCTTCCCGATGAGCTTCTCGGCGCCGGGCTGGTCCAGGATGACCCGGCTGTCGGCGAGCGAGGAGGTGGCGAAGGCCAGCCGCGAGGGCACGTTCGCCTTGATCAGGCCGGTGACGACGTCCACGGACGGCCGCTGGGTGGCGAGGACGAGATGAATGCCCGCGGCGCGGGCCAACTGGGTGATGCGCACGATCGAGTCCTCGACGTCCCTCGGCGCGACCATCATCAGGTCGGCGAGCTCGTCGACGATCACCAGGAGGTACGGGTAGGGGTTGAGCTCGCGCTGACTGCCCTCGGGCAGCTTGATCTTCCCGTCCCGGATGGCCTGGTTGAAGTCGTCGATGTGCCGGAAGCCGAAGGCGGCCAGGTCGTCGTAGCGGAGGTCCATCTCCTTCACCACCCACTGGAGGGCCTCGGCGGCCCGCTTGGGGTTGGTGATGATCGGGGTGATCAGGTGCGGGATGCCCTCGTAGGCGGTGAGCTCGACCCGCTTGGGGTCGACGAGCACCATCCGGACGTCCTCGGGCGTCGCTCTTATCATCACCGAGGTGATGAGGCAGTTGATGCAGGAGGACTTGCCGGAGCCCGTGGCGCCGGCGACCAGGATGTGCGGCATCTTCGCCAGGTTGGCCATCACGTAGCCGCCCTCGACGTCCTTGCCGAGCGCCACCAGCATCGGGTGGTCGTCGCCCGCCGCGTCCGCGAGCCGCAGCACGTCCCCGAGGTTGACCATCTCGCGGTCGCTGTTCGGGATCTCGATGCCGACGGCGGACTTGCCGGGGATCGGCGAGATGATCCGGACGTCCGGCGAGGCCACGGCGTACGCGATGTTCTTGGTCAGGGCCGTGATCTTCTCGACCTTCACGGCGGGGCCGAGCTCGACCTCGTACCGCGTGACCGTCGGACCGCGGGTGAAGCCGGTGACGGCCGCGTCGACCTTGAACTCGGTGAAGACGTTGGAGAGCGATTCCACGACGAGGTCGTTGGCCGCGCTCCGGGTCTTGCCGGGCCCGCCGCGCTCCAGCAGGTCCATCGACGGCAGCGCGTACGTGATGTCGCCGGCCAGCTGCAGCTGCTCGGCGCGGGGCGGCAGATCGGTCGGCTCGGGCGCGGGCTTCGTCAGGTCGGGTACGCCCCCGCCCGACCGCTTGTCGCCCCCACGCGCCCCCGGCACGGGCGCCGCCGGGGCGACGGGCCCGGAGGTCTCCGCGTCGGCGGCCAGGGCGGCGTCCCGCTCGGCGGTGACGTCCCTGGTCAGATCGGCGACGATCGGGGAGGGCGGCATGCCGTTGAGCACGGCGCCGTCGAGCGCGGCCGCCGCGGCCGCGGCGATGTCCACCGGGTCCATGCCGTGGTCGAAGGGCTCGGGCGCGGCGCTGCGCGGGGCACGGCCGGCGCGCCGCTCCAGGAGCTCGGCCTCGGCCCGGTCCACGTCGTACGGCTCCGCCGGGCCGGTCGCCCGGCGCCGGACGGGCCGGGCGGTCCGCGGCGGGGCCTCGCGCCACTCCTCGTCGTATGCGTCGGACCCTTCGTACCGCTCGTATCCCTCGGCCTCCGCCGGGTCGTCGGCGGGTTCGACGAGGCCGAGCCTGGCGCCGAGGGCGCGCAGCCGCTGCGGGATGGCGTTGACCGGGGTGGCGGTGACGACGAGCAGCCCGAAGATGGTGAGCAGCACCAGCATCGGTACGGCGAGGACCTCGCCCATCATGAAGACGAGGGGCTGGGACGCGGCCCAGCCGATGAGGCCGCCCGCGTCCTGCATGGCCTCGGTGCCGTCGCCGCGGCCGGGCGAGCCGCAGGCGATGTGGACCTGGCCGAGGACGCCGATGACGAGGGCGGAGAGCCCGATCACGATCCGGCCGTTGGCCTCGGGCTTCTCGGGGTAGAGGATCACCCGGACCCCGATCGCGCCGAGGAGCAGCGGCACCAGCAGGTCGAGCCGGCCGAAGGCCCCGGTGACCAGCATCTCGACGAGGTCGCCGACCGGTCCGCGCAGATTGGACCAGGTGCCCGCGGCGACGATCAGCGCGATGCCGAGCAGCAGCAGCGCGAGCCCGTCCTTGCGGTGGGCGGGGTCCAGGCCCTTGGCGCCCCGCCCTATCCCCCGGAACATCGCCCCGATCGCGTGGGCGAGGCCCAGCCAGACACCACGGGCGAGCCGGTACACGCCTCCGGTGGGGGACGGTGCCGGGCGGGGCGGGGCCTTCTTCGCGGCGGTCTTCCGCGCGGGCGCGCGCTTGGACGGCGCCGCCTTCTTGGCCGTCGCCTTCTTCGCGGGTTTGGCGGGCGGCTTGGCCGGCGCCTTCGCGGGCGCCGCCTTCTTCGCGGCGGCCGTCGTCCGGCCGGCGCGCGGCTTTGCGGCGCCCGCCGTGCCCTGAGAACCCTTGCCGGACGTACGTGAAGCCATGATGCTGAGGTTACCGGTGAGGGGACGGGCTGTCCGCTCTCACCCGCCGTTGACCGGACGGGTGTCCGTCTCACCCGATCGTGTCATCCCTGCCGGGGACCGGAGCTGACGCGGGGTCACGGCACACCATTCGTCGTGACGGTACGTCAGGTCTGGGCGGGCAGCGTCGGCGCGGCGCCCGTACCCGGCTCCAGGGCGTCCAGGGCGCGCCGCAGCCCCGTGAGCTTGCGCTCCAGGTGGGCGGCGGTGGCGACCGCCGCCGCGTCGGCGGAGTCGTCGTCGAGCTGCTTCGACAGCGCCTCCGCCTGCTCCTCGACGGCGGCGAGGCGGGCGGAGAGCTCGGCGAGCAGCCCGGCGGACTCCTTGCCGTGGCCGCCCTCGCCACCGCCCTCCAACTGCAGCCGCAGCAGGGCGGCCTGCTCGCGCAGCTTGCAGTTCTTCATGTAGAGCTCGACGAAGACGGAGACCTTGGCGCGCAGCACCCACGGGTCGAACGGCTTCGAGATGTAGTCGACCGCCCCCGCCGCGTACCCCCGGAAGGTGTGGTGGGGGCCGTGGTTGATGGCAGTGAGGAAGATGATCGGGATGTCCCGCGTCCGCTCGCGCCGCTTGATGTGCGCGGCCGTCTCGAAACCGTCCATACCCGGCATCTGGACGTCCAGCAGGATGACCGCGAAGTCGTCCGTCAGCAGCGCCTTGAGCGCTTCCTCCCCGGACGATGCCCGCACCAGCGTCTGATCGAGCGCGGAGAGAATGGCCTCCAGCGCCAGCAGATTCTCCGGCCGGTCATCGACCAGGAGGATCTTGGCCTTCTGCACCATGCCCCGTCCTCCTCGCCCCGGCAACGGCTCTCCCCTGGTCCCGTGACCGGGGGAAGCACCGGGCGCCGCCCCAGAAGACGACTCCCTAGCGCCGTCCGTCCTTGTGCCGGTCATCGTAGCCGCACCCCGCCCGTCGCCACACCCTGTCACCGCGATGTCACTGTGCACGTAGCAGAAACGCGGTGGGAGACCAGAAGGTTCCCCGTATCCCGCCCTCTCACACCCCCATGGCGACAGTCCGTCAGCGAAGCCCGGGGGCCCGCGCGACATGTCGCGCGGGCCCCCGGACCGGATTCACTCCCCCCGCATCCACTGCTCCATGACGGACAGCAGATGGTCGGGGTCCACCGGCTTCGTCACATAGTCCGAGGCACCCGACTCGATCGCCTTCTCCCGGTCGCCCTTCATGGCCTTCGCCGTCAGAGCGATGATCGGCAGCCCCGCGAACTGCGGCATCCGCCGGATCGCGGTCGTCGTCGCGTACCCGTCCATCTCCGGCATCATGATGTCCATCAGCACGACCGTCACGTCGTCGTGCTGCTCCAGGACCTCGATCCCCTCGCGCCCGTTCTCCGCGTACAGCACCGCGAGCCCGTGCTGCTCCAGGACGCTCGTGAGCGCGAAGACGTTACGGATGTCGTCGTCCACGATGAGCACCCGCTCGCCCGAGAAGTTGAAGGTGCGCCGGGGCTCGACCTCCGCCTCCGGCTCCGTCCGGTCCACGGCACCCTGCTGACCGGACTGCCCCGGTACGGCCGTCCGCGCCCCGGTCGCCTCCGCCGCTGCCTTCCGCCGGTGCCGGAACAGCGCCCCGGCCCCGGACCGCGCCTCGGTCCGTACGGGCGCAGGCGGGAAGTGCGGGAACGCGTGCACGGCCCCGGCCGCCCCCTCCTCGGCACCCTGCTGCGCGTCCTCGGCGTCCGACGCCCCCTGCCCGTACCCGTGCGACGGCAGCTCCGTCGGGCTCAGCGGCAGATAGAGCGTGAACGTCGAACCGCGGCCCGACTCGCTCGCCGCGAAGATCTCGCCGCCGAGCAGCCGCGCGATCTCCCGGCTGATCGAGAGCCCCAGACCCGTACCGCCGTACTTCCGGCTGGTCGTACCGTCGGCCTGCTTGAACGCCTCGAAGATGACCCGCATCTTGCTCGCCGCGATCCCGATCCCGGTGTCCGTGACGGAGAACGCGATCAGATCGGCCTCCGGGTCGCGCAGCGAACCCGCCTCCAGGAGCTGCTCGCGGATCGACTGCGGCACATCCGCGTTGGCCGGACGGATCACCAGCTCCACCGCGCCGGAGTCGGTGAACTTCACCGCGTTGGAGAGGAGGTTGCGCAGCACCTGCAGCAGGCGCTGCTCGTCGGTGTGGAGCGTGGCCGGCAGTTCGGGCGAGACCCGCACCGAGAAGTCGAGCCCCTTCTCCGCCGTGAGCGGCCGGAAGGTGGCCTCCACGTAGTCGACGAGCTGGACGAGAGCGATCCGGGTCGGCGAGACGTCCATCTTGCCCGCCTCGACCTTCGACAGGTCGAGGATGTCGTTGATCAGCTGGAGCAGGTCCGAACCGGCGCCGTGGATGGTCTCGGCGAACTCGACCTGCTTCGGCGTCAGATTGGTCTCGGCGTTGTCCGCGAGCAACTTGGCGAGGATCAGCAGCGAGTTGAGCGGGGTGCGCAGCTCGTGCGACATGTTCGCCAGGAACTCCGACTTGTACCGCATGGAGACGGCGAGCTGCTCGGCACGCTCCTCCAGGACCTGCCGGGCCTCCTCGATCTCGGTGTTCTTCACCTCGATGTCGCGGTTCTGCCGGGCGAGCAGCTCCGCCTTCTCCTCCAGCTCCAGGTTGGAGCCCTGGAGCTCCTTCTGCCGGTGCTCCAGCTCGGCCGAGCGCTCCTTCAGCTGCTCCGTGAGCTCCTGCGACTGCTGGAGCAGCACCTCGGTCTTGGTGTTGACGCTGATGGTGTTGACGGTGGTCGCGATCAACTCGGCGATCTGGTTGAGGAAGTCACGCTGGATCTGCGCGAACGGCTGGAACGACGCCAGCTCGATCACACCGAGGACCTTGCCCTCGAAGAGCACCGGAAGCACGATCACGTGCGCGGGCGAGGCCTCCCCGAGCCCCGAGGAGATCTTCAGGTAGCCCGGCGGCACGTTGACCTGGATGGTCCGCTTCTCCTCGGCGGCCGTCCCGATCAGCGTCTCGCCGGGGCGGAACGAGGTCGGCATGGACCCGGTGGAGTATCCGTAACTCCCGCGCATCCGCAGCTCGTACGAGCCGTCGCCCTCACCGACGAGTTCGGCGTCGCTGTGGGCGTGACCGGTCGGCATGGCGACGAAGAAGGCACCGTGCTGCGCCGAGACCACCGGCGTCAGCTCGCTCATGATGAGCGAGGCGACGTCGTCGAGGTCCCGGCGGCCCTGCATGAGGCCGGAGATTCGGGCCAGGTTGCTCTTGAGCCAGTCCTGCTCGTCGTTGGCGAGAGTGGTGTCGCGCAGGTTGGCGATCATCGTGTTGATGTTGTCCTGGAGCGCCTGGATCTCACCGGCCGCGTCCACACCGTCGATCTTGACGTTGAGGTCGCCGCGGGTCACCGCGGTGGCGACGGCCGCGATGGCCCGCACCTGCCGGGTGAGGTTCCCGGCCATCTCGTTCACGGACTCGGTGAGGTCGCTCCAGGTGCCCTCCACGTCCCGGACCCGGGCCTGGCCGCCGAGCTGCCCGTCGGTGCCCACCTCGCGGGCCACACGCGTGACCTCCTCGGCGAAGTTCGACAGCTGGTCGACCATCGTGTTGATGGTGTTCTTCAGCTCCTGGATCTCACCGCGCGCGTCGATGTCGATCTTCTTGGTCAGGTCGCCCTTGGCGATGGCGGTGGTGACGGCGGCGATCTGCCGCACCTGGCCCGTGAGGTTGTCGGCCATCGAGTTCACCGACTCGGTCAGGTCCTTCCAGGTGCCGGAGACACCCGGCACCCGCGCCTGACCGCCCAGTTCGCCCTCCGTACCCACCTCACGGGCCACACGCGTGACCTCGTCGGCGAAGGACGACAGGGTCGTCACCATCGTGTTGACGGTCTCGGCGAGCTCGGCGACCTCGCCGCGCGCCTCGACCGTCACCTTCTTCGTCAGATCGCCGTTGGCGACGGCCGCGGAGACCCGGGAGATGTTCCGCACCTGACTCGTCAGGTTGTTGGCCATCAGGTTCACGTTGTCGCTGAGGTCCTTCCACGTACCCGTGACACCGCGTACGCGTGCCTGGCCGCCGAGGATGCCCTCCGTACCCACCTCGCGGGCCACGCGCGTGACCTCGTCCGCGAAGTTCGACAGCTGGTCGACCATCGTGTTGACGGTCGTGACCAGCTCCAGGATCTCGCCCCGGGCGTCGACCGTGATCTTCTTGGAGAGGTCGCCCATGGCGACCGCCGTCGTGACCTCGGCGATGTTCCGCACCTGGATGGTGAGGTTGTTCGCCATGAAGTTCACCGACTGGGTGAGGTCCTTCCAGGTGCCGGAGACCCCCTGCACCTCGGCCTGACCACCGAGGATGCCCTCGGTGCCCACCTCGCGGGCCACGCGTGTCACCTGCTCGGCGAAGTTCGAGAGCTGGTCCACCATCGTGTTGAGGGTGTTCTTCAGCTCCAGGATCTCGCCCCGGGCGTCCACGTCGATCTTCTGCGACAGGTCGCCGCGGGCGACCGCCGTGGCGACCTGCGCGATGTTACGGACCTGGGTCGTGAGGTTCCCGGCCATGCCGTTCACCGAGTCCGTCAGATCACGCCACACACCGGCCACACCCGGCACCTGCGCCTGCCCGCCGAGCCGGCCGTCGGTACCCACCTCGCGGGCGACCCGGGTCACCTGGTCCGCGAAGGCGGAGAGCTGGTCGACCATCGTGTTGATGGTGTTCTTCAGCTCCAGGATCTCGCCCCGGGCGTCCACGTCGATCTTCTGCGACAGGTCACCACGGGCGACCGCCGTCGTCACCTGAGCGATCTGCCGCACCTGCGAGGTCAGGTTGCCGGCCATGAAGTTCACGGAGTCGGTGAGCTCACGCCAGCGGCCGGAGACACCGTCCACCCGCGCCTGTCCGCCGAGCCGGCCCTCGGTACCCACGTCCCGCGCCATCCGCGTCACCTGGTCCGCGAAGGACGAGAGCTGCGACACCATGGTGTTGACGGTGTTCTTCAGCTCCAGCATCTCGCCGGCCACGTCGACCGTGACCTTCTGCGACAGGTCACCGTTGGCCACCGCCGTCGTCACCTGCGCGATGTCCCGCACCTGACCCGTCAGGTTCCGGAAGGCCGTGTTCACCGAGTCCGTGAGGTCCTTCCAGGTCCCCGCGGCGCCCGGCACCTCGGCCTGACCACCCAGCAGACCCTCGACACCGACCTCCCGGGCGACCCGGGTCACCTCGGAACCGAAGGCCGACAGCTGGTCGACCATGGTGTTGACGGTGTTCTTCAGCTCCAGCATCTCGCCGGCCACGTCGACCGTGACCTTCTGCGACAGGTCACCGTTGGCCACCGCCGTCGTCACCTGCGCGATGTCCCGCACCTGCGTGGTGATGTTCCGGAAGACGGTGTTGACCGAGTCGGTCAGGTCCTTCCACGTCCCCGCGGCGCCCGGCACCTGCGCCTGACCACCCAGCAGACCCTGCGCGCCGACCTCGCCCGACACCCGGGTCACCTCGTCGGCGAACGTCCGCAGCGTCTCGGTCATCTGGTTGATCGTGTCCGCGAGCTGCGCGATCTCACCGCGCGCGGAGACCCGCACCTTCTGCGACAGGTCGCCGTTGGCGACCGCCGTCGTCACCTCGGCGATCCCTCTCACCTGATTGGTGAGATTTCCCGCCATCGTGTTGACGGAATCGGTGAGGTCCTTCCACACACCCGCGACCCCGGCCACCTCGGCCTGACCGCCGAGCTCGCCCTCCGTACCCACCTCACGGGCCACACGCGTGACCTCGGAGGAGAACGACGACAGCTGGTCCACCATCCGGTTGACGGTGTTCTTCAGCTCCAGCATCTCGCCGGCGACGTTCGCCGTGACCTTCTGCGACAGATCACCGTCCGCGACCGCCGTCGTCACGAGCGCGATGTCCCGCACCTGGGCCGTCAGCCGGTTCGCCATGGTGTTGACCGAGTCCGTGAGGTCCTTCCACGAACCGGACACCCCACGCACCTGCGCCTGCCCGCCCAGCTTGCCGTCCGTACCCACCTCGACGGCGACCCTCGTCACCTCGGACGCGAAGACCGACAGCTGGTCGACGAGGTTGTTGGCGGTACGCGCGACCTTCAGGAACTCCCCTCGCAGCGGCCGTACGCCTCCGTCGGCACCCTCCGAACGCAGGTCCATCCGCTGGTCGAGGTCACCCTCGGCCACCGCCGAAAGCACCCGCCCCACCTCGGACACGGGCCTGGCCAGATCGTCGACGAGCGCGTTCGCGGCCTCGATCGCCGCGGCCCACGCCCCCTCGGTCGCCCCGGCCTCCAGACGCTCGGACAGCTTTCCCTCGCGCCCGACGACCCGCCGGACCCGCGACAACTCCCCCGTCACGTGCATCTGCCGGTCCGCGACCTCGTTGAACACGGCGGAGATCTCCGCCATGACCCCGTCACCGGACACCGTGAGCCGCTTGCGGAAGTTCCCGTCCCGCATCGACACCAGCGCAGCCAGCAACCGCTCCAACGACGCCTCGTCCACCTGGACCGTCCCCCCACGAGGACGCCCGCCCCTCGCGCGCGTGCCGCTCCCGCCGCCACGCCGCGCCGCCGTGCCAGACTCCACCGTGTCCCTCCCGAAAGGGGTCGACCGTACGCTTCCGGCTCTCGCCGATAGCCTGCCCAGTGTTTCACCGCAACCGAACCAGGCGATAACAGTTCGGCAGCTTCGCACAGCGTCCCCACCTCCGGAGGACGGAAACTGCGACGACCGGCATCCGCGCGGACAGTGAAGGTAAGTAACCTGGCATCCGGCTGTCCAACCGCCCCGGTCCGCCCGGCGGGGGCGGTGTGGTGCGCGCACGACCACCGGGCAGTGGGAGGGACAGACCGAGCATGGCAGAGCCGGGCGTCGAAACGCGTACGAGGAGTGCTGTGATCACCGCGCGGGCGACTGCCAGTTTCGAGCCCGTCGGGCGGTCCGTCGCGGCCGCCCGCGCGTTCGTCAGGGACACCCTCCAGGGCTGGGGACACTCCGAACTGGTCGACGACGCCGTCGTCCTGACCAGCGAGCTCGTCACCAATGCCGTCATCCACGCCGGCACCTCCGCCGAAGTCCTCTGCCTTCGCTCCGAGGACAGCATCCGCGTCGAGGTCGCCGACCAGTACCCCGAGCGCGAGATCCCCGTCCAGAGCGGCCGCGCCCTCGCCAACCCCGACCGCGAGAACGGCCGGGGCCTGCTGCTCTGCGCGGCCCTCGCCCACCGGTGGGGCGTCGACTACTCCCCGACTCGCAAACACGTCTGGTTCCACCTCGACCTCCCCCAGCGCCCGGTGGGCACCCGCTCCGCCGGCCCCGTCCTCCCCGACGCCCTCCTCCCGGCCGCCGAGACCCGCGTCCGCGTCGCCGTCGCCCAGATCGACCGCGGCGGAGCAGTCACCGCCTGGAACGAGGACGCCGCCGAGCTCTTCGGTTACGAGGCCGACCAGGTCACCGGCAAGCCCCTCGGCGACCTCGCCGCCTGGCCGCACACCCCCGGCATCGGCACCGGCCTCGCCGAGGCCCTGCGCCTCTCCCGCTGGGAAGGCAGCTACGGCATCCGCTGCGCCGACGGCCGCGTCGTCCCCGTCTACGCCTCGCACCTCCGGGTCCGCGACACTCAGGGCGAACCCTCCACCGTCTGCCTCCTCGTACGGGAACACGAGCGGGCCGTCCTCCAGACCCCGCAGCGCCCCGCCGCCGAACCGGGCTCCGAGAGCCGCACGGCGGACCCCTTCGAGGTCTTCATCGGCTCCCCCGCCCCCGACGACCTCGACGGCCTCCTCCAGCGCACGGTCGAGCGCGCCCGCGACATGCTCGACGGCGACGCCGCCTTCCTCCTCCTCGCCACGGACGACGAGACCGAGCTCGAGGTACGGGCGACCACCGGCCTCCCGGCCGCCCGCCAGCGCTTCGCCCGCGTCCCGGTCGAGACCGGCGCCAGCCGCTACGGCTCCGCCCGCATGCCCGCGGTCCACGAGGACCTGGCCGCCGTCCCCGGCGCCGTCCCTCTGCTCGAAGCCACGGGCATGCGCTCGGTGGTCACCGTCCCGCTCAAGGTCGAGGGCCGGCTCACCGGCTCCCTCGGCGTGGCCGCGGAGTCCCCGAACCGCTATTCCAACGAGGAGGCCCTCCGCCTCCAGTTCGCCGCCGACCGCATCGCCCTCGCGGTCGAGTCGGCCCGCCTCGGCGAGCTCGAACGCCTCCGCCGCGGATCCCTCAGCTTCCTCGTCGAGGCCTCCGACCTCCTCGCCGGCACCCTCGACCGCGACCAGACCCTGGCCCTGATGGCCCAGATGACGGTCCCGACCCTCGCCACCTGGTGCGCCGTCTACACGATCGCCGACCAGGCCTCGGACCCGTACCTCTCGTACGTGCTCCACGAGGACGAGGACCGCATCGACGGCCTCAAGGACCTGCTCTCGTCGATCGCGCCGCCCGACCCGGTGCCGACACCCGGCGCCCGTGTCTGGACGGCCCCCGGCGACGCGGCGCACCGAGCGGCGCTCTCCGCCTCGGTCCGCGCCCTCGACCACCCCACGAGCCCGCTCTCCTCCGGCATCGACACCACCCTGGCCACCGCGAGCACGGTCGCCGGCGAGACGGTCGTCCTGCCACTGGTCGCCCGTAACAGGGTCATCGGCATGCTGACCCTGGGCCGCCCCTCCGAGGACCACTTCCGCCAGGAGATCCTGGAGCTCGCCGAGGACCTCTCGCGCCGAGCGGCCCTGGCCCTGGACAACGCCCGCCTGTACTCGGAGCGCGTGGCGATCAGCCAGTCCCTCCAGCGCAGCCTCCTCCCGCCCGGCCTCCCGGTGATCCCCGGCGTCGAGGTCGACGTCATCTACCGGGCGGCCGGCGAGGGCAACGAGGTCGGCGGTGACTTCTACGACCTCTTCCCGATCCGCGACGGCGCGTACGGATTCGCCATCGGCGACGTCTGCGGCACGGGCCCGGAAGCCGCGGCCGTCACCGGCCTGGCCCGCCACGCCCTGCGCCTCCTGGCCCGCGAGGGCTTCGGCGGCCCCGCCGTCCTGGAGCGGCTCAACGCCGCGATCCTCGACGAGGGCGCCCGGAGCCGCTTCCTCACCCTGCTCTACGGCGAGATGCGCCCGCAGGAGGACGGCTCCGCGATCCTGAAGGTCGTCTGCGCCGGCCACCCCTTGCCCCTGCGCCTCCGCCCGGACGGCACGGTAAGCCCCGCGGCCGAACCCCAGCCCCTCCTCGGAGTGATGGAAGACCTCGAACTCTACGAGCAGACGATCACGCTCGACCCGGGCGATGTCCTCCTCTGCGTCACGGACGGGGTGACGGAGCGCCGCGAAGGCACCCGCATGCTGGGCGACGACGGCCTCGCCGAAGTCCTCAAGACGTGTACGGGCCTGACGGCCGGCGCGGTCGCCTCCCGCGTCCTCCGCGCGGTCGAACGCTTCGCCCACGCCCCGGCCTCCGACGACATGGCCATCCTGGCGATGCGCCTCCGAGAGCCGGACCCCCGCTGACACAAGAAGGCGGCCCCTGAAAAGGGGCCGTCTTCAATCGCTCCGGCCCTCCGGCTCCTCAGAAGTCCACCAACGCAAAAAGGCCCCCGCCATTGGCGGGGGCCTTCTCGATGGAGCCCTTTAACGGAATCGAACCGTTGACCTTCTCCTTACCATGGAGACGCTCTACCGACTGAGCTAAAAGGGCGGGTTGTTCGGCGGCGTCCTACTCTCCCACAGGGTCCCCCCTGCAGTACCATCGGCGCTGAAAGGCTTAGCTTCCGGGTTCGGAATGTAACCGGGCGTTTCCCTAACGCTATGACCACCGAAACTCTATGAAGATATGAACCGCCGCACCACCCGAAGGGGGGCGTGTTCGTTACTTCAGAACTAACACAGTGGACGCGAGCAACTGAGGACAAGCCCTCGGCCTATTAGTACCGGTCAGCTCCACCCATTACTGGGCTTCCACATCCGGCCTATCAACCCAGTGGTCTACTGGGAGCCTTACCCTCTCAAGGAGGTGGGAATACTCATCTTGAAGCAGGCTTCCCGCTTAGATGCTTTCAGCGGTTATCCCTCCCGAACGTAGCCAACCAGCCATGCCCTTGGCAGGACAACTGGCACACCAGAGGTTCGTCCGTCCCGGTCCTCTCGTACTAGGGACAGCCCTTCTCAATATTCCTACGCGCACAGCGGATAGAGACCGAACTGTCTCACGACGTTCTAAACCCAGCTCGCGTACCGCTTTAATGGGCGAACAGCCCAACCCTTGGGACCGACTCCAGCCCCAGGATGCGACGAGCCGACATCGAGGTGCCAAACCATCCCGTCGATATGGACTCTTGGGGAAGATCAGCCTGTTATCCCCGGGGTACCTTTTATCCGTTGAGCGACGGCGCTTCCACAAGCCACCGCCGGATCACTAGTCCCGACTTTCGTCCCTGCTCGACCCGTCGGTCTCACAGTCAAGCTCCCTTGTGCACTTACACTCAACACCTGATTGCCAACCAGGCTGAGGGAACCTTTGGGCGCCTCCGTTACCCTTTGGGAGGCAACCGCCCCAGTTAAACTACCCATCAGACACTGTCCCTGATCCGGATCACGGACCGAGGTTAGACATCCAGCACGACCAGAGTGGTATTTCAACGGCGACTCCACCATGACTGGCGTCACGGCTTCAAAGTCTCCCACCTATCCTACACAAGCCGAACCGAACACCAATATCAAACTGTAGTAAAGGTCCCGGGGTCTTTTCGTCCTGCTGCGCGAAACGAGCATCTTTACTCGTAGTGCAATTTCACCGGGCCTATGGTTGAGACAGTCGAGAAGTCGTTACGCCATTCGTGCAGGTCGGAACTTACCCGACAAGGAATTTCGCTACCTTAGGATGGTTATAGTTACCACCGCCGTTTACTGGCGCTTAAGTTCTCAGCTTCGCCACACCGAAATGTGACTAACCGGTCCCCTTAACGTTCCAGCACCGGGCAGGCGTCAGTCCGTATACATCGCCTTACGGCTTCGCACGGACCTGTGTTTTTAGTAAACAGTCGCTTCTCGCTGGTCTCTGCGGCCACCCCCAGCTCAAGGAGCAAGTCCTATCACCGGTGATGGCCCCCCTTCTCCCGAAGTTACGGGGGCATTTTGCCGAGTTCCTTAACCATAGTTCACCCGAACGCCTCGGTATTCTCTACCTGACTACCTGAGTCGGTTTAGGGTACGGGCCGCCATGAAACTCGCTAGAGGCTTTTCTCGACAGCATAGGATCATCCACTTCACCACAATCGGCTCGGCATCAGGTCTCAGGCTTAATGCGTGACGGATTTGCCTATCACACGCCCTACACCCTTACCCCGGGACTACCACCGCCCGGGCTGGACTACCTTCCTGCGTCACCCCATCGCTTACCTACTACCACCTTGGGTCGACGGCTCCACCACTTTCCTTTCCCCGAAGGGTCCGGAACGGCTTCACGGCCTTAGCATTAATGGGCTCGATATTGGGCGTTTCAAAGCGGGTACCGGAATATCAACCGGTTGTCCATCGACTACGCCTGTCGGCCTCGCCTTAGGTCCCGACTTACCCTGGGCAGATCAGCTTGACCCAGGAACCCTTAGTCAATCGGCGCACACGTTTCTCACGTGTGTATCGCTACTCATGCCTGCATTCTCACTCGTGAACCGTCCACAACTCGCTTCCGCGGCTGCTTCACCCGGCACACGACGCTCCCCTACCCATCACAGCGGGCGTTGGCCCTATTGCTGCAATGACACGACTTCGGCGGTACGCTTGAGCCCCGCTACATTGTCGGCGCGGAATCACTTGACCAGTGAGCTATTACGCACTCTTTCAAGGGTGGCTGCTTCTAAGCCAACCTCCTGGTTGTCTCTGCGACTCCACATCCTTTCCCACTTAGCGTACGCTTAGGGGCCTTAGTCGATGCTCTGGGCTGTTTCCCTCTCGACCATGGAGCTTATCCCCCACAGTCTCACTGCCGTGCTCTCACTTACCGGCATTCGGAGTTTGGCTAAGGTCAGTAACCCGGTAGGGCCCATCGCCTATCCAGTGCTCTACCTCCGGCAAGAAACACACGACGCTGCACCTAAATGCATTTCGGGGAGAACCAGCTATCACGGAGTTTGATTGGCCTTTCACCCCTAACCACAGGTCATCCCCCAGGTTTTCAACCCTGGTGGGTTCGGTCCTCCACGAAGTCTTACCTCCGCTTCAACCTGCCCATGGCTAGATCACTCCGCTTCGGGTCTTGAGCGCGCTACTAAATCGCCCTATTCGGACTCGCTTTCGCTACGGCTTCCCCACACGGGTTAACCTCGCAACACACCGCAAACTCGCAGGCTCATTCTTCAAAAGGCACGCAGTCACGAGACATAGCAAGCTACGTCCGACGCTCCCACGGCTTGTAGGCACACGGTTTCAGGTACTATTTCACTCCGCTCCCGCGGTACTTTTCACCATTCCCTCACGGTACTATCCGCTATCGGTCACCAGGGAATATTTAGGCTTAGCGGGTGGTCCCGCCAGATTCACACGGGATTTCTCGGGCCCCGTGCTACTTGGGTGTCTCTCAAACGAGCCGTATGAATTTCAGCTACGGGGGTCTTACCCTCTACGCCGGACCTTTCGCATGTCCTTCGCCTATCCATACGGTTTCTGACTCGTCCTGTCGCCGGCAGACGACAGAAGAGAGATCCCACAACCCCGCATGCGCAACCCCTGCCGGGTATCACACGCATACGGTTTGGCCTCATCCGGTTTCGCTCGCCACTACTCCCGGAATCACGGTTGTTTTCTCTTCCTGAGGGTACTGAGATGTTTCACTTCCCCTCGTTCCCTCCACATGCCCTATGTGTTCAGGCATGGGTGACAGCCCATGACGACTGCCGGGTTTCCCCATTCGGAAACCCCCGGATCAAAGCCTGGTTGACGGCTCCCCGGGGACTATCGTGGCCTCCCACGTCCTTCATCGGTTCCTGGTGCCAAGGCATCCACCGTGCGCCCTTAAAAACTTGGCCACAGATGCTCGCGTCCACTGTGTAGTTCTCAAACAACGACCAGCCACCCATCACACCCTGCCGAAACAGAGCTTTACTGGGGCCGGCATCCTCGAAGATACGAACCATACGGCCGTACCCTCAGACACCCAACAACGTGCCAAGCACAGTCCGTTCCACGAATCCCGTTTTCCACGCCGAAGCAGTACTAGCGGTCTTTCGTGTCACTGACTGTGCCAACTAATCAACGTTCCACCCATGAGCTGACCGTGCAGAACGTTTGTCTGCAATCGGTATTGTGCTCCTTAGAAAGGAGGTGATCCAGCCGCACCTTCCGGTACGGCTACCTTGTTACGACTTCGTCCCAATCGCCAGTCCCACCTTCGACAGCTCCCTCCCACAAGGGGTTGGGCCACCGGCTTCGGGTGTTACCGACTTTCGTGACGTGACGGGCGGTGTGTACAAGGCCCGGGAACGTATTCACCGCAGCAATGCTGATCTGCGATTACTAGCAACTCCGACTTCATGGGGTCGAGTTGCAGACCCCAATCCGAACTGAGACCGGCTTTTTGAGATTCGCTCCGCCTCGCGGCATCGCAGCTCTTTGTACCGGCCATTGTAGCACGTGTGCAGCCCAAGACATAAGGGGCATGATGACTTGACGTCGTCCCCACCTTCCTCCGAGTTGACCCCGGCGGTCTCCTGTGAGTCCCCATCACCCCGAAGGGCATGCTGGCAACACAGGACAAGGGTTGCGCTCGTTGCGGGACTTAACCCAACATCTCACGACACGAGCTGACGACAGCCATGCACCACCTGTATACCGACCACAAGGGGGGCACTATCTCTAATGCTTTCCGGTATATGTCAAGCCTTGGTAAGGTTCTTCGCGTTGCGTCGAATTAAGCCACATGCTCCGCTGCTTGTGCGGGCCCCCGTCAATTCCTTTGAGTTTTAGCCTTGCGGCCGTACTCCCCAGGCGGGGAACTTAATGCGTTAGCTGCGGCACCGACGACGTGGAATGTCGCCAACACCTAGTTCCCAACGTTTACGGCGTGGACTACCAGGGTATCTAATCCTGTTCGCTCCCCACGCTTTCGCTCCTCAGCGTCAGTAATGGCCCAGAGATCCGCCTTCGCCACCGGTGTTCCTCCTGATATCTGCGCATTTCACCGCTACACCAGGAATTCCGATCTCCCCTACCACACTCTAGCCTGCCCGTATCGGATGCAGACCCGGGGTTAAGCCCCGGGCTTTCACACCCGACGTGACAAGCCGCCTACGAGCTCTTTACGCCCAATAATTCCGGACAACGCTTGCGCCCTACGTATTACCGCGGCTGCTGGCACGTAGTTAGCCGGCGCTTCTTCTGCAGGTACCGTCACTTTCGCTTCTTCCCTGCTGAAAGAGGTTTACAACCCGAAGGCCGTCATCCCTCACGCGGCGTCGCTGCATCAGGCTTTCGCCCATTGTGCAATATTCCCCACTGCTGCCTCCCGTAGGAGTCTGGGCCGTGTCTCAGTCCCAGTGTGGCCGGTCGCCCTCTCAGGCCGGCTACCCGTCGTCGCCTTGGTAGGCCATTACCCCACCAACAAGCTGATAGGCCGCGGGCTCATCCTTCACCGCCGGAGCTTTCAACCAGCCTCCATGCGGAGGCCGGTGTTATCCGGTATTAGACCCCGTTTCCAGGGCTTGTCCCAGAGTGAAGGGCAGATTGCCCACGTGTTACTCACCCGTTCGCCACTAATCCACCCCGAAGGGCTTCATCGTTCGACTTGCATGTGTTAAGCACGCCGCCAGCGTTCGTCCTGAGCCAGGATCAAACTCTCCGTGAATGTTTACCCGTAATCGGGTGACACTCGCGTTGAGCGGGACGGTCATGCCGGAATGTGGCCGACCGTCCACAGCGTCCTCGCTGTGTATGTTGCCTACCCGCCACAAAGGCCGGCAGGACTTTCAAAGGAACCTCGCCATCCGAAGATGGACGGGGTATCAACTAATCTGGCGTTGATTTTTGGCACGCTGTTGAGTTCTCAAGGTGCGGACGCTTCCTTTGTACTCACCCTCGCGGGCTTTCCTCCGGGCTTTTCCTTCGTTCCGAAGCTTATCAGATGTTTTCCATCCGATTTCCTCGGTGCTTTCCGGTCCCTTTTGTTTTCACTCCGGGGGCCTTTCGGCGGTTCCGACTTTATCAGAAGTTCTGAGTCGGATTTCCCGCCTCCCGGAGAACCGTTCAGGCGCACGAAGGCACCGGGGGTTCCCGATCTGGCGGAGCCGTAAACGTACTGGAGCGGGGCGCCCCGATGCAAATCGAGGGGCCCCGCTCCGGTGTGGCGCAGGTCAGAGTCAGACCTCGACGACGACCGGGAGGATCATCGGGCGCCGGCGGTAGGTGTCGGAGACCCACTTGCCGACCGTGCGGCGGATCAGTTGCTGGAGCTGGTGGGGCTCCACGACGCCGTCCTGGGCCGACCGGTTCAGGGCCTGGTCGACCTTGGGGATCACGGCGTCGAAGGCGGAGTCCTCGATGCCGGAACCGCGGGCGTGGATGTTCGGGCCGCTCACGATCTTGCCGGACGAGGAGTCCACGACCACGAAGACCGAGATGATGCCCTCGTCGCCGAGGATCCGGCGGTCCTTGAGGTGAGCCTCGGTGACGTCGCCGACCGAGAGGCCGTCGACGTACACGTACCCCGCCTGGACCTTGCCGACGATCTTGGCCTTGCCGTCGATGAGGTCGACGACGACGCCGTCCTCGGCGATGACGATGTGGTCCTTGGGGATACCCGTCATCGCGCCGAGCTCGGCGTTGGCGCGCAGGTGGCGCCATTCGCCGTGGACCGGCATGAGGTTCTTCGGGCGGCAGATGTTGTAGAAGTACAGCAGCTCGCCGGCCGAGGCGTGGCCCGAGACGTGGACCTTGGCGTTGCCCTTGTGGACGACGTTGGCGCCCCAGCGGGTCAGGCCGTTGATCACGCGGTAGACCGCGTTCTCGTTGCCCGGGATGAGGGACGAGGCCAGGATGACCGTGTCGCCGGGGACGATCCGGATCTGGTGGTCGCGGTTGGCCATGCGGGACAGGGCCGCCATGGGCTCGCCCTGGGAGCCCGTGCAGACCAGCACGACCTCGTCGTCCGGGAGGTCGTCGAGGGTCTTCACGTCGACGACGAGGCCGGCCGGGACGCGGAGGTAGCCCAGGTCGCGGGCGATGCCCATGTTGCGGACCATCGAGCGGCCGACGAAGGCGACCCGGCGGCCGTACTCGTGGGCGGCGTCGAGGATCTGCTGGATGCGGTGCACGTGGCTGGCGAAGCTGGCCACGATGATGCGCTTCTGGGCGTTCGCGAAGACGTTCCGCAGGACGTTCGAGATGTCCTTCTCCGGCGGGACGAAGCCTGGGACCTCGGCGTTCGTGGAGTCCGAGAGGAGGAGGTCGATGCCTTCCTCGCTCAGACGCGCGAACGCGTGCAGGTCGGTGAGGCGGCCGTCCAGCGGGAGCTGGTCCATCTTGAAGTCGCCGGTGGCGACGGCCATGCCCGCGGGGGTGCGGATGGCCACCGCGAGGGCGTCCGGGATGGAGTGGTTGACCGCGATGAACTCGCAGTCGAAGGAGCCCAGGATCTCGCGGTCGCCTTCCTTCACCTCAAGGGTGTAGGGGCGGATGCGGTGCTCCTGGAGCTTGGCCTCGATCAGCGCCAGCGTCAGCTTGGAGCCGATGAGCGGGATGTCCGGCTTGAGCCGGAGCAGGTAGGGGACGGCGCCGATGTGGTCCTCGTGGCCGTGCGTGAGCACGATGCCTTCGACGTCGTCGAGACGGTCCCGGATGATGCTGAAGTCGGGCAGGATCAGGTCGACGCCCGGCTGCTCCTCTTCGGGGAAGAGGACGCCGCAGTCGACGATGAGCAGGCGGCCGTCGAACTCGAAGACCGTCATGTTCCGGCCGATCTCGCCGAGCCCGCCGAGCGGGGTGACGCGCAGGGCGCCCTTCGGGAGCTTCGGCGGAGCGCCGAGTTCAGGATGCGGATGACTCAAAAGACTCTCCTCACCACGCGCGCCACGTGCCGGTCGGGCACGTGGCGCGCATGACATTCGTGCACTTGCTGTTGTCAGTGTTCAGTTGTGAAGTCCGTTGTCAGAGTTCTACCCCGCCGGCGGCCAGGTCGACCTTGAGCTGCTCGCTCTCCTGGGCGGAGAGCTCCACGAGCGGGAGGCGCAGCGGGCCGGCCGGGAGGCCCTGGAGGGCGAGGGCGGCCTTGGTGGTCATGACGCCCTGGGTGCGGAACATGCCGGTGTAGATCGGCAGGAGGCGCTGGTGGATCTCGGTGGCCTTCTGGGGCTCGCCGCCCAGGTGGGCTTCGAGAAGGGCGCGGAGTTCCGGGGTGACGATGTGGCCGACGACCGAGACGAAGCCGCAGGCGCCCACCGAGAGCAGCGGCAGGTTGAGCATGTCGTCGCCGGAGTACCAGGCGAGGCCGGAGCGGGCGATGGCCCAGCTGGCGCGGCCGAGGTCGCCCTTGGCGTCCTTGTTGGCGACGATCCGGGGGTGCTCTGCGAGGCGGACGAGCGTCTCGGTGTCGATCGGGACGCCGCTGCGGCCGGGGATGTCGTACAGCATGACCGGGAGCTCGGTGGCGTCGGCGATGGCCGAGAAGTGCCGGTAGAGACCCTCCTGCGAGGGCTTGTTGTAGTACGGCGTCACGGCGAGCAGGCCGTGGGCGCCGTCGCGCTCGGCGGTGCGGGCGAGTTCCAGCGAGTGGTGGGTGTCGTTGGTGCCGATGCCGGCGACGATGTGGGCGCGGTCTCCGACCGCGTCCAGCACAGCTCGTACCAGCTCCGATTTCTCCGCGTCGCTGGTGGTGGGGGACTCGCCGGTGGTGCCGTTGATGACAAGGCCGTCGTTGCCTGCGTCGACCAGATGGGTGGCCAGTCGCTGGGCACCGTCGAGGTCGAGTGCGCCGTCAGCCGTGAAGGGCGTGACCATGGCGGTGAGGACCCGCCCGAAGGGGGTCTGCGGAGTGGAGATCGGAGCCATGGGTAACACGCTACTCGCTGCTCAGCGCCGGGTGTCCCCGAGGGGGACAGGAAGAAGAGGAGCCCGGCACTGCCTGCTCGGGGGTTCAGGCAGTGCCGGGTCCGTTTGATCAGCCTAGATGAACTTCTCGAAACGTCGCAATACGGACACTTCGCGCGAGTGGCTCGGACATGTGTGCTCTACGGGGCCACACGGCCGTTCTTGTTGAAGGCGGCGTGGGTCAGCGGCATCAGCCGGGCCCAGTGCTCCTCCATCTTCTCGCCGACCATCTCGATCTCCCGCTGTGGGAAGGACGGGACCGCGGCCAGCTCGTGCTGGGTGCGCAGGCCCAGGAAGTGCATGAGCGAGCGCGCGTTGCACGTGGCGTACATCGAGGAGAAGAGGCCGACGGGGAGGACCGAGCGGGCGACCTCGCGGGCGACGCCGGCGGCCAGCATCTCCTGGTAGGTCGCGTAGGCCGTCCGGTACGACTCCTCCATCGTGCGGCTGACCACGTCGTGCTGTTCCTGGGTGCCCTCGACGAAGACGTACTTGCCCGGGCGGCCCTCCTGGACCAGCTTGCGCGAGGTGTCGGGGACGTAGAAGACCGGCTGGAGCTCCCTGTAGCGGCCCGATTCCTCGTTGTACGACCAGCCCACGCGGTGCCGCATGAACTCGCGGAACACGAAGATCGGGGCGCTGATGAAGAAGGTCATCGAGTTGTGCTCGAACGGGCTGCCGTGGCGGTCCCGCATCAGGTAGTTGATCAGGCCCTTCGAGCGCTCCGGGTCCTTCTGGAGCTCTTCGAGGGACTGCTCCCCCGCCGTGGACACACGTGCGGCCCAGAGGACGTCGGAGTCGGTCGCCGCGCTCTTGACCAGATCAACGGTGACGTCGCTCCGGAAGTCGATCTTCACGTTCTCGGTGGGGGTGTCGGTCACCAGCGGTCCTTCCAGTCGGGGTGTTGCAGCGCCCACTTTAACGACGTCCCCACGTCGTCCTTGCGACGTCCTACCCGAGGATGAGATTCGGCCGCTTTGGTGAAATAGGGCACCAAACCCTCGGTTCTGTCGTCTGTCCCTGTGAAGCACATCGACTACCGAGGAGAGTGGCCCTGATGTTCCGCCGGCGAGAGGCCGTACCGTTCGCGTTCGTCGCGGAGGCCGACCACTTCCGCAGTAACGTCACTCCACCACCCCGGGAGCGCCTCAGCGCCTCGCAGATCGTGGGTCGTACGCTGATCGGGCTGACCGTCGTCGCGGGGCTCGCCGGGTCGCTGATCTTCGGTATGCCCTCGCTCCAGTCGGGGGACGCCGCCACTCATCAGCAGCAGTCCGAAGCCTCCGACAACCGCTGAGGTAGCCTCACCGGGCACCGCCCCTTCGAGCGTGCTTGTGAGTGAGGACCTGTCGTGCCCCTGCCCTTCTTGACGGCCGACCGTGCTTTTGACACGACCGACCACGTCGCCCTGCCGTTCGACGACCACGACCAGTGGCGCCGTCCGTACCGGCCGGGGTCGTGGCGGGTCGGAGCGGCGGCGCTCGCGCTGCTGCTCGCCTCGTTCGTGCTGCTCGCCGCCGTGATCATCGTCGCCGCCGGTGGCTTCGCCGCCGCCGGTGTCACGCTCGGGATCGCCGTGCTCGTCATCCTCGCCGCCCTGCGGATGCTCCGCGTGGGCACGTGGGTGAGCCGCGCCGGGGTACGGCGCGTGGCCTTCCTGACGACCTCCACCGTGCCGTGGGCGAAGGTGACCTCCGTGCGGACCGTGCAGCAGCCGGTGCGCTGGCTGGGGCTCCCCCGCACGGTCCAGGGCCAGGCTCTGGTGCTCGGCCGGCAGGGTGGTGAGCAGCTGCTGCTGCTCACCGACCACAATGCCGACTTCCTCTCCCGGGTCGAGGCCTTCGACCGCGCGGCCGACACGGTCGAGGCCTGGAACGCCGAGTACGGCGTCGCCCCGGCGGCTACGCGCTGACCGTACGGCCCTCGTGGAGCGCGATGGCCCGCAGCATCGCCTTGCGGGCCCTGGGGGTGTCCCGGGCGTCGTGGTAAGCGACCGCGAGCCGGAACCAGCAGCGCCAGTCCTCCGGGGAGTCCTCCGCCTCGGCCTTGCGCCGGGCGAAGACCTCGTCGGCCGAGTCCCGGTCGATCCGGCCGCCTTCGGTCCGCTTCAGCTCGTCGACGGGCAGGCCGCCCTCCGCCTCCAGCTCCGCGGCCAGGCGGTTGGCCCGGCGCGCGAAGCTGGTGTTCTTCCAGAGGAACCAGCCGCCCACGGCCGGCAGCAGGAACGCCACCGCGCCCATGCCCATGGCCGCGGGCTCGCCCGTCAGGAGGAGCAGTACGCCCTCCATCGCCACCACGCCGAAGACGAGGACGAGGACACTGGCGAGGAAGACGTACGTGATCTTTCCGCCCATGCCCGTCAGCCCAGGTCCAGGAAGTGCTCCAGGCCGAAGGTGAGGCCCGGAGCGGTGGTCACGCGGCGGGCGCCCAGGAGGATGCCCGGCATGAAGCTGGAGTGGTGCAGGGAGTCGTGGCGGACTGTGAGGGTCTCGCCCTCGCCGCCGAGCAGGACCTCCTGGTGGGCGAGGAGGCCCGACAGGCGTACGGAGTGGACGCGGACGCCGTCGACGTCGGCACCCCGGGCCCCTTCGAGGCCCGTCGCGGTGGAGTCCGGCTGGGCGCCGAGGCCGGCCTCGGCGCGGGCCGCGGCGATGAGCTGAGCCGTACGGGTGGCGGTGCCGGAGGGGGCGTCCACCTTGTGCGGGTGGTGCAGCTCGACGACCTCGACCGACTCGAAGTACGGGGCCGCGATCTGGGCGAACTTCATGGTGAGGACCGCGCCGATGGAGAAGTTCGGCGCGATGAGGACACCGGTCTCCGGGGAGGCCGCGAGCCAGGTCCGCAGCTGCGCGAGGCGCTCCTCGGTCCAGCCGGTGGTGCCGACGACCGCGTGGATGCCGTGGCGCACGCAGAAGTCGAGGTTGTCCATCACCGAGCCGGGGGTGGTCAGCTCGACGACGACCTGGGCGCCCGTCTCCGTGAGCGTCTCCAGCTTGTCGCCGCGGCCGAGGGCCGCGACCAGTTCCATGTCCTCGGCGGCCTCGACGGCCCTGACCGCCTCAGAGCCGATACGGCCCTGGGCTCCGAGGACCGCCACGCGCAGCTTGCTCATTGCTCTTTTTCCTTAAAGGGGCTCGGGGTCAGGAGACCGCTTGGTGGAGACGGTCCGCCTGCTTGTCCTTCAGCGGTCCTATCACCGACAGGGAGGGCCGCTGGTCCAGTACATCGCGGGCGACGGCCCGGACGTCGTCCGGGGTGACCGCGGCGATCCGGGTGAGCATGTCGTCGACCGACATCTGGGTGCCCCAGCAGAGCTCGCTCTTGCCGATGCGGTTCATGAGGGCACCGGTGTCCTCCAGGCCGAGGACGGTCGAGCCGGAGAGCTGCCCGACGGCGCGGACGATCTCCTCGTCGGTGAGGCCCTCGTTCGCGACCTTGTCGAGCTCGTCCCGGCAGATCCTCAGCACGTCGTGGACCTGGTTGGGGCGGCAGCCCGCGTACACCCCGAAGAGGCCGCAGTCGGCGAAGCCCGAGGTGTACGAGTACACGCTGTAGGCCAGGCCGCGCTTCTCGCGGACCTCCTGGAAGAGGCGGGAGGACATGCCGCCGCCGAGGGCGGTGTTCAGCACGCCGAGGGCCCAGCGGCGCTCGTCGGTGCGGGCCAGGCCCGGCATGCCGAGGACCACGTGCGCCTGCTCGGTCCTGCGGTTCAGATGCTCGACGCGGCCCGCCGTGCGGATGACGCGGCGGCCGTCGCGGGGGGCGACGGGGACGGCGTCGGTACGGGTCAGGGCGCCGGCCTTCTCGAAGGCGCGGCGGACCTGGCGTACCACCGTGGCGTGGTCGACGTTGCCCGCGGCGGCGACGACCAGGTGGGTGGGGTCGTAGTGCTTCTTGTAGAAGCGGGCGATCTGGCCGCGGGTGAGGGCGTTGACCGTGTCGACGGTGCCGAGGACCGGGCGGCCCAGCGGGGTGTCGCCGAACATCGTCTGCGCGAACAGGTCGTGCACGACGTCGCCGGGGTCGTCCTCGGTCATCGCGATCTCTTCGAGGATGACTCCCCGCTCGGCGTCCACGTCCTCTTCGAGGACCAGCGCACCGGTGAGCATGTCGCAGACGACGTCGATCGCCAGCGGCAGGTCGGTGTCGAGGACCCGGGCGTAGTAGCAGGTGTACTCCTTCGCCGTGAAGGCGTTCATCTCGCCGCCGACCGCGTCGATCGCGGCGGAGATGTCGAGGGCGGACCGCTTGTGGGTGCCCTTGAAGAGGAGGTGCTCCAGGTAGTGGGTGGCGCCGTTGAGGCTCGGCGTCTCGTCCCGCGAACCGACGTGGGCCCAGATGCCGAAGGTGGCGGAGCGCACGGAGGGCAGGGTCTCGGTGACGATCCGGAGGCCGCCGGGGAGGGTCGTGCGGCGGACCGTGCCGATGCCGTCCTTGCCCGGGAGAAGCGTTTGGGTACGGGCGACGGCCCGCCCCTCCGAAGAGGGGCGGGCCGTCGTCACGGAACTACGGGACGTCACTGGTCGGTGTCGTCCTTCGCGTCGGCGCCGTCCTCGTCCGCGATCACGGGGATCAGGGAGAGCTTGCCGCGCTGGTCGATCTCGGCGATCTCGACCTGGACCTTGGAGCCGATCGCCAGCACGTCCTCGACGTTCTCCACGCGCTTGCCACCGGCGAGCTTGCGGATCTGCGAGATGTGCAGGAGGCCGTCCTTGCCCGGGAGCAGGGAGACGAAGGCACCGAAGGTGGTGGTCTTGACGACCGTACCCAGGTAGCGCTCGCCGACCTCCGGCATGGTCGGGTTGGCGATGCCGTTGATCGTGGCGCGGGCGGCCTCGGCCTGCGAGCCCTGGGCGGCACCGATGTAGATGGTGCCGTCGTCCTCGATCGTGATGTCGGCGCCGGTGTCCTCCTGGATCTGGTTGATCATCTTGCCCTTGGGGCCGATGACCTCACCGATCTTGTCCACCGGGATCTTGACGGTGATGATGCGCGGCGCGTTCGGGGACATCTCGTCCGGAACGTCGATCGCCTCGTTCATCACGTCGAGGATGTGCAGACGCGCGTCACGGGCCTGCTTCAGCGCTGCGGCCAGGACCGAGGCGGGGATGCCGTCGAGCTTGGTGTCGAGCTGGAGCGCGGTGACGAAGGTCTTCGTGCCGGCGACCTTGAAGTCCATGTCGCCGAACGCGTCCTCGGCGCCGAGGATGTCCGTGAGGGCGACGTAGTGCGTCTTGCCGTCGATCTCCTCGGAGATCAGACCCATGGCGATACCGGCGACGGGGGCCTTGAGGGGCACACCGGCGTTCAGCAGGGACATGGTGGAGGCGCAGACCGAGCCCATGGACGTCGAGCCGTTGGAGCCGAGGGCCTCGGACACCTGACGGATCGCGTAGGGGAACTCCTCGCGGGTCGGGAGGACCGGCACGATGGCGCGCTCGGCGAGCGCGCCGTGGCCGATCTCGCGGCGCTTGGGCGAGCCCACGCGGCCGGTCTCGCCGACGGAGTACGGCGGGAAGTTGTAGTTGTGCATGTAGCGCTTGCGGGTCACCGGGGAGAGGGTGTCCAGCTGCTGCTCCATGCGGAGCATGTTGAGGGTGGTGACGCCCAGGATCTGGGTCTCGCCACGCTCGAACAGCGCGGAACCGTGCACGCGCGGGATGGCCTCGACCTCGGCGGCGAGGGTACGGATGTCCGTGAGCCCGCGGCCGTCGATGCGGACCTTGTCCTTGATGATGCGCTCGCGGACCAGCTTCTTGGTCAGCGCGCGGTACGCACCGGCGATCTCCTTCTCGCGGCCCTCGAAGGCCGGGAGGAGCTTGTCGGCGGCGAGCTCCTTGATGCGGTCGAGCTCGGTCTCGCGCTCCTGCTTGCCGGCGATGGTGAGCGCCTGGGCGAGCTCACCCTTGACGGCGGCGGAGAGCGCCTCCAGGACGTCGTCCTGGTAGTCGAGGTAGACCGGGAACTCGCCGGTGGGCTTGGCGGCCTTGGCGGCGAGGTCCGACTGGGCCTTGCAGAGGACCTTGATGAAGGGCTTCGCGGCCTCGAGACCGGCGGCGACGACCTCCTCGGTCGGCGCCTCGGCGCCGCCCTTGACGAGCTCGATCGTGCGCTCGGTGGCCTCGGCCTCGACCATCATGATCGCGACGTCGCCGTCCTCCAGGACGCGACCGGCGACGACCATGTCGAAGACGGCGTCCTCGAGCTCGGTGTGCGTCGGGAACGCGACCCACTGGCCGTTGATCAGCGCGACACGGGTGCCGCCGATCGGGCCGGAGAAGGGCAGGCCGGCCAGCTGCGTGGAGCAGGAGGCGGCGTTGATCGCGACCACGTCGTACAGGTGGTCGGGGTTGAGCGCCATGATCGTCTCGACGATCTGGATCTCGTTGCGCAGGCCCTTCTGGAAGGAGGGGCGCAGCGGGCGGTCGATCAGGCGGCAGGTGAGGATCGCGTCCTCGGAGGGGCGGCCCTCCCGGCGGAAGAAGGAGCCGGGGATCTTGCCGGCCGCGTACATCCGCTCCTCGACGTCGACCGTCAGGGGGAAGAAGTCGAGCTGGTCCTTGGGCTTCTTCGAGGCGGTGGTCGCGGAGAGGACCATCGTGTCGTCGTCCAGGTAGGCGACGGCGGAGCCGGCGGCCTGCTTGGCGAGACGGCCCGTCTCGAAGCGGATGGTGCGGGTACCGAAGGTGCCGTTGTCGATGACGGCCTCGGCGTAGTGGGTCTCGTTCTCCACTAGTGGTTTCTCCTACGTGTTCGTCTTTGCGTCCGGGGCCCGTGTGGCCGGGGACGGTGTCGACGGGGGCGGAGAGACGCGCCTTGGGTGCGGGCCGGTCTTCGATCGAAGCACCCGGCATGTTCCGGGGGCCACTACCGAGGACCGGCGGCGAGCCGGCGGCTCCTCGCTTCGTCCGTCGTATGGGGTTGTGCGACCAGACTAAGTGCCTGTGTGCACTTTGTGCACGTACAGCAAAGGGAGCGGCCCCCTGAAAGTGGGAACCGCTCCCTTCACGGCGTCCTTACTTGGCGCCGCCGGCCGCACCGCGGCGGATGCCGAGGCGGTCGACCAGGGCACGGAAGCGCTGGATGTCCTTCTTGGCCAGGTACTGCAGCAGGCGGCGGCGCTGGCCGACCAGGATCAGCAGGCCACGACGGGAGTGGTGGTCGTGCTTGTGCTGCTTGAGGTGCTCGGTCAGGTCCGAGATGCGACGGGAGAGCATGGCGACCTGGACCTCGGGAGAGCCGGTGTCGCCCTCCTTCTGGCCGAACTCGGACATGATCTGCTTCTTGACAGCGGCGTCGAGAGCCACGCTGGTCTCCTCTTAGGTGTTCGTGCGCCCGCGAGTGCCCCTGGTCTAGGTCTCAGGGGAAGCTTCCGTGACTCGGCGGGCGAAGGTCCGATGGGCGCAGCTTCCAGAGGCTTCCCGAGCATGTCGGGTGGCTTTCCGGGAGCGCGTACACAAACGGCCGTCACACAGCGTACCAGTTCGCCGGAGCGGGCCCGGTGCCGGGCCCGCTCCGCTGCTCGCCGGTGGTTCCCGCCGCTATTTGCTGGTGAGGGAGCGGACCGACATGAAGATGTCGAGGACGGCGAGGCAGAGGGGGACCAGGGAGAGGAGGACGAAGCCCTCGGCGAGGTCGAGGAGGCGGCCCCAGAAGGGCGAGAGGCCCTTCTTCGGGATGATCAGGCCGATGGCGGTGATCAGCGCGGCGCCGGCGGCGACGGAGGCGGTGAGCCAGATCGTACGGATGTCGAGGCCGCCGCGGTCCCCGTACATGAGGAGGTCCTTGACCAGGTCGACCGGCGGGTTGAGGGAGAGGCCGAGGATGAGCAGCGCGATGGCGGCGATGCCGGCGACCAGGACGCAGGCGACCTGCGAGGTGTAGCGGAAGAGGCGGGCGCGGAGCAGCATCGCCAGGCCGGAGGCGAGGGCGAGGAGCTGGCCCCAGAGGTTTCCGGCGAAGCCGAGGACGGCGGCGGAGCCGACGACGACGGCGGCGCAGCCGCCGACCAGGCCGAGGAGCATCTCGTGGCCGCGGCGGGCCTGGAGGGCGATGCGCTCGCCGTCGACGGCCCGGTCGTCGTCGCCGGTCTGGTGCTGCTCGCCGAGGAACTCGTCGTCGGCGGCGCTGCGCGGTGCGGCGTAGCCGATCGGGAGCCGGGCGAAGCGGGCCGAGAGGCCCGGCAGGAAGGCGACCATGCCGATGGCCACGGGGGCGCAGACCGCCGCGGTCTCGGTCGCGGTGCTCTCGGTGAGGATCATCACGAAGGTGGCGAGGGTGCCGACGGTCGCGAGGAAGGTCGCGGCGACGAACGGGGCGTCTCCGCTGGGGGTGAGCGCCACGAGGGCCACCGAGGCGACGAGGACGGTGACGCAGCCCAGCAGGAACTGGAGGCGGCCGGGGCCCGCGCCCGCGTCGGGGCCGACGATGCCGGAGCCCGCGATGAGCAGCAGCGGCAGGGCGCCGAGGCCCAGGGCGACGGCGGTCGCCCGGTCTCCGTAGACCCGGGCGCGGACGCCCGCGAAGGCGGTGAGGAGCAGGCCGGCGGCGCCGGCGATGATCCCGGGGAGGCTGTGCATGTCGTGGCGGACCGGGTCCGCGAACCAGAGCACGAAGCCCATGAGCACGAGGAGCAGGACGCCGCCGACGAGTCCGGCGCCGCGCAGCAGCTCGTCGCCCCACAGGTGGCGGTCGCGGGTGACGGCGGAGGCGACGGCGTCGGAGACGTCGTCGTAGACGGCGGGCGGCAGGGACTGCGCGAAGGGGCGCAGGGAGAGCACCTCGCCGTCGAGGACCTGCTGGCCGGCGAGCGTGCGGGCGCCGTCGAGGACGGAACCGTCGCGGCGGACCAGGTGATAGCCGGTCGGGGTGCCCGCCGTTTGCGTCTGCCCGGTGAGCCGCAGGATCTCCGGATAGACGTCGGCGACGGCGATGTCCTCCGGGAGCGCGACGTCGATGCGGCTGTCCGGCGCCACGACGGTGACGCGGCAGAAGCCGGTCGCTGCGGTCGTACTCACGTGTGTGGACCCCCTGATTCGCGGTTGCGCACGATGCGCGCGCCACCCTACCGGGGACGGCCGGTGGGGGCTGCAAGTAGGATCGCCGTCCCATGGGGGAAGTCCGCGCGCCCGGCCGCCGTCGGGGGTGTCGGCGCGGAAGCTCCCGCCACGAGCCCGCCTCCTACGAGGGATTGATGCGCCGGTGAGCCAGATCGTCGTCAAACGCCCGCCGAGGGCGCTTCCGCCGGAAGTGCCCGGTGAGGAACTGGTCCTGGAGTCTCCGCCGGAACTTCCGCGGGGGCAGCAGGAGTCGGCGCTGATGCAGCTCCTGCCGATGCTCGGCATGGGTTCCTCGGTGGTTTTCTTCTTCATGACGCCGTCGCCGATCATGCGGATCATGGGTGTGCTGATGCTCGCGTCGACGGTCGCGATGGCCGTCGCCCAGTTCGTCAGATTCCGTCGCGGTACGCAGGGGCAAATGGCCGATGTCCGCCGCGACTACCTCAAATACCTCGCCCAGACACGGCGTACGGTCCGGCGCACGGCGCGCAAGCAGCGGGACGCGCAGCTGTATCTGCACCCCTCCCCCGAGCAGTTGTGGTCGGTCGTGGCCGAGGGCTCGCGGGTGTGGGAGCGCAGGGTCGGCGACCACGACTTCGGGCAGGCGCGGATCGGGCTCGGGGCGCAGCAGTTGGCGACGGCGCTCGTGGCGCCGGACACGGCTCCGGTGGACGAGCTGGAGCCGCTGTGCGCGGGTGCGATGCAGCAGTTCCTCGCGGTGCACGGCACGTTGGACGGGCTGCCGATGGCGGTCTCGATGCGGGCCTTCTACCACGTGACGGTGTCGGGCGAGCCCGAGTCGGCGCAGGCGGCGGCGCGCGCCCTCGTGGCGCAGCTGGTGACGCTCCACTCCCCCGACGACCTGATGCTCGCGGTCGTCGCGGCGCGGGCCTCGCAGGAGCGGTGGGACTGGACGAAGTGGCTGCCGCACACGCAGGTGCCCGGGCAGGTCGACGGGGCCGGTACGAAGCGGCTGTTCGGTGACGACCTCGGCGAGCTGGAGAACCTGATCCGCTCGAAGCTCGACGGTCGGACGCGGTTCTCCCGGGAGAGCCAGCCGGTCCTCGACCAGCCGCACGTGGTCGTGGTCCTCGACGGCGGCATGGTCCCGCCGGACTCGCTGCTCGCGGCGGCCGAGGGTCTCCAGGGCGTGACGATCGTGGAGGTCGTCTCGGGCGAGCTCGACGAGCCGCGCGGTGGTCTGTCGGTGGTGGTACGGCCGGGGCGGCTGAGCCTGGAGTTCGGCGGCGGCTTCGCGTACGAGGGGCTGCCGGACGGCATCTCGCTGCCGGCCGCCGAGGCGCTGGCCCGGCAGCTGGCGCCGCTGCGGATGGGCGGCGGGGACGACGACGAGCCGCTGCTCGCCAACCTGGACTTCACGGATCTGCTGAACCTCGGGGACGCCGAGTCGGTGGACGTGGCGCGGACGTGGCGGCCGCGGACGGTGGCCGAGCGGCTGCGCGTGCCGATCGGTGTCGGCGAGGACGGCCAGCCGGTCATGCTGGACCTGAAGGAGGCCGCGCAGGAGGGCATGGGCCCGCACGGTCTGTGCGTGGGTGCGACGGGTTCCGGCAAGTCGGAGCTGCTGCGGACGCTGGTGCTGGGTCTCGCGGTGACGCACTCCTCGGAGACGCTGAACTTCGTCCTCGCGGACTTCAAGGGCGGTGCCACCTTCGCGGGCATGTCGCAGATGCCGCACGTGGCGGCGGTCATCACGAACCTGTCGGACGACCTGACGCTGGTCGACCGCATGGGCGACGCGATCCGCGGCGAGCTGCAGCGGCGGCAGGAGCTGCTGCGCTCGGCCGGCAACTACGCCAACATCCACGACTACGAGAAGGCGCGGGCCGCGGGTGCTCCGCTGGAGCCGCTCGCCTCCCTCGTCCTGGTGATCGACGAGTTCTCCGAACTCCTCACGGCCAAGCCCGACTTCATCGACATGTTCATCCAGATCGGCCGCATCGGCCGTTCGCTGGGTGTGCATCTGCTCCTCGCCTCGCAGCGCCTGGAGGAGGGCAAGCTGCGCGGCCTCGACACGTATCTCTCGTACCGGATCGGTCTGCGGACCTTCTCGGCCGCGGAGTCACGGACGGCGATCGGTGTGCCGGACGCCTACCACCTGCCCTCGGTGCCCGGTTCGGGCTATCTGAAGTTCGGTACGGACGAGATGACCCGCTTCAAGGCGGCGTACGTCTCGGGGACGCACCGGTCGGGCGGGCCGCGCCTGGAGATCGGGCACCTGCCGGTGGAGCGGCGCCCCGCGCTGTTCACGGCGGCTCCGGTGCCCGTGGTGTACGCGGCGCCCGACCCCGCGTATCTCGCCGAGCGGCGCTCCGAGGAGGACGACGCGCTCGCGGACACGGTCCTCGACGTGATCGTGCGCCGTCTGGAGGGCCAGGGCGTGCCCGCGCACCAGGTGTGGCTGCCGCCGCTCGACCAGGCGCCCTCGCTGGACCAGCTGCTGCCGGGACTCGCGCAGACGGCGGACCGGGGGCTCACGGCGACGGAGTACACCCGGCAGGGCGGGCTCACGGTGCCGCTCGGGCTCATCGACAAGCCGTTCGAGCAGCGGCGTGAGGTGCTGTACCGGGACTTCTCCGGCGCGGCCGGTCACATGATGGTGGTCGGCGGTCCGCAGTCCGGCAAGTCGACGCTGATGCGGACGCTCGTCTCGTCGTTCGCGCTGACCCACACGCCGGCCGAAGTGCAGTTCTACTGCCTGGACTTCGGTGGTGGCGGCCTGGTGTCGCTGGCCGATCTGCCGCATGTCGGCGGGGTGGCCTCACGACTGGACCCGGAGCGGGTGCGGCGGACGGTCGCGGAGGTGCTGGGGGTGCTCAACCGGCGGGAGGAGTTCTTCCGTTCGCACTCCATCGACTCGATCGCGACCTACCGGCGCAAGCGTGCCGCGGGCGAACTCCCGGGTGAGGCCTGGGGCGACGTCTTCCTGGTCGTGGACGGCTGGGGCAGCTTCCGCAACGACTACGACACGCTGGAGCCCTTCGTCTCCGACATCGCGGCGCGCGGTCTGGGCTACGGCATCCACGTGGTGATCACCGCCGCCCGGTACATGGAGGTACGGGCGGCGCTCAAGGACCAGATGCTGGGCCGGCTCGAACTGCGGCTCGGCGACGTCATGGACTCCGAGTTCGACCGCAAGGTCGCGGCGAACGTGCCGCCCGGGGTGCCCGGGCGCGGCCAGGTGGCGGAGAAGCTGCACTTCATGGGCGCGCTGCCGCGGATCGACGGATCGAGCTCGGCGGCCGACCTGGCGGAGGGCACGTCGGCCTTCGTCCAGGCCGTGCGGGCGAGCTGGACCGGGGCTCCGGCCCCGGCCGTACGGCTCCTGCCGCGCAGGCTGCCGGCGGAGCAGCTGCCGAAGGGCTTCGAGTACCCGCAGCACGGCATCGCGATCGGTATCGACGAGACGAACCTGGAGCCGGTGTTCGTCGACTTCGAGTCGGATCCGTTCTTCCTGATCTTCGGTGAGAGCGAGTCCGGCAAGACGGGGCTGCTGCGGCTGATCGCCAAGCAGCTGTGCGAGCGGTACACGCCGGAGCAGGCGCGGATCGTGGTGGGCGACTACCGGCGGACGATGCTGGAGGCGGTCGCGCCCTCGCATCTCCTGGAGTACGCGCCGATGGCCTCGGCCATGCAGATGCACATGGACGCCATCAACACGGTGATGACGAAGCGGGCGCCCAAGCCGGACATCACGCCGCAGCAGCTGCGTGACCGGAGCTGGTGGACGGGTCCGCAGCTGTTCGTGCTGATCGACGACTTCGAGCTGGTGGCCACCAACTCGGGCAATCCGCTGGCGGTTCTCGTCGAGAACCTGCCGTTCGCGCGGGACGTCGGCATCCGGTTCATCGTGGCGCGCAGCCAGGCGGGCGCCTCGCGGGCGATGTACGAGCCGTTCATGCAGCGCGTCCGGGAGCTGGGCGCACAGGGCGTGATCCTCTCCGGCGATCCGCAGGAGGGCGACATCCTCAGCAACGTCCGGGCGCGGCCGATGCCGCCGGGCCGGGGCACGTTCGTCTCGCGCAAGCGGGGGACGCCGCTGGTGCAGCTGGGCTGGCTGCCGGAGCAGCACTGAGTGATTTCCCGCCGCTCGGGTACGGCGGTCCCACTACTGTGGAAGGGACCGTCGTACCACCGCGAAGGGAAAGCGCCGATGACCGACGCACACGCCACCACGACCGACGAGTCCCTCGCCGCCGAGAAGCAGCGGCAGAAGGACGAGTTGTACGCGCTCGACATCTCGGGTGTCGAGTGGGAGGGCGCTCCGGGGACCAGCCCCGACGAGGAGCGGGTGGAGATCGCGCGGCTGCCCGAGGGGGCGGTGGCGATGCGTTCGTCGCTCGACAAGGAGACGGTGCTGCGCTACACGAAGGCCGAGTGGGACGCGTTCGTCCTCGGCGCGCGGGACGGCGAGTTCGACCTGCGGTAGCGGGCGGTACGCGTGAGGGGGTGGCCCGTCGGAACGGGCCACCCCCTCACGTGCGTACGCCGGATGTCACATGCGGAACCGGGCGGCGTTGCCCTTGTCGGTGTCCTGGTAGCCGGCGACCGACTCGTCGAGGAGCTGGGCGATGCGCGCCAGGTCCTGGTTCATGCCGGCCATGTCGCGGGTCAGGCGGTCCTGCGTCTCGCGGTACGCGATCTTCGCCTCACCCTCCCAGTTGTTGGCGACGCGGTTGACCTCGGCCATGAGGTCGTCCAGCTTCTGGGTGAGGGTCGTGGAGGTCAGGCGGGTGTCGGCCGCCGCCTGCGTCACGGTGTCGTAATTGACCGCAGTGGTCATGGTGTTGACTCCTGGAGTGAGAGTGGCGCGGAGGACTGGTCGAGCGGGATGGCTCAGACGCCGAGGATGGCGCTCTGGTTGCCGCCGCCGCCGGCGCCACCGCTTGCGTCCATCGTGCGGAAGGACCGCAGACGGTCCTCCTCCTCACGCGAGAACCCGTCGGCGCTCATGCGCATCATCTCTTCGAGCTTGGAGAGCTCCTGGCGCATGCTGCGCAGCCGCTGGTTCAGGTCGTTCTGAACCCGGTCGTACTCCTTGCTCGCAGCGCCCTGCCAGCCCGCCTGGACGCGGTCGACCACGCCGTTGAGGTTGGTGATGCGGGACTGGAGCTCGTCGGAGAAGTCCTGGATCCGGCCTGCGAGCCGAACCTGTTCGGCACTGGTTACGTTCAGGTCTTTCGACATCTTGCCCCTTCTTCCTTCGGTGGCGTCGACGGCCGGGCCGTCGGGCCTTCCGCTCGTGATGCGGACGGGAATCTTCTGATGCCGCCCCCGTGCTGGGTTCGCACTGCCGTGCCCCCGACGGTCACTTTAGCCATTGACGGCGGCAGTTCCAACTGCAAAGCGGGGACCGGATACTTGGTCGTGACGCTGTTCACCGAGCCCCTCTCCTGCGGCGGCTGTCGCGGATCACGACGGCCGTTCCGGCGACCACGGCCACCAGCACACCGCCGATCCCCAACGCATAGGTGGCGAGCCGTTCGGAGCGCTCCTGGGGAGTCTCCGACAGCGCCAGACGGGCCGGTTCGGGCGCCGGCGGTTTGGGCGGCACCGGGTCGGCCGTGGGCGTGGAGGGCGGCGTGCCCGGCGGTACGTCGGCGAGCGCCTTGACCGGGTCGACCACCCCCCAACCGACGTAGCTGTCACGACCGTTGATGGAACGGGTGGCGGTCTGCTCGATACGGGTGACGATCTGGGCGGCGGACCATTCGGGGTACCTGGCCCGCAGCAGGGCGGCGACGCCGGCGACGTACGGGGCGGAGAAGCTCGTACCGTTGTCGACGCACTGGCCGCCGCCGGGGACGGTGGAGACCATGTCGACGCCGGGAGCCGCCACGCCCACGAAGGTGCCGGGCTGGGAGAAGGCGGCCCGTTCGTTGTTCCGGTCGGAGGAGGCGACGGCGAGCACCCCGGGGAAGGCCGCCGGGTAGGTGTTCTTGAGCTTGCCGTCCATGCCGTCGTTGCCGGCGGAGGCGACGACCACGATCTTCTTCTCGATCGCCTTGGCGATCGAGACGGCCATGGGCGAGTCCGCCTTGAGGGTCTTGGTGGTGTCCTGCGAGATGTTGATGACGTGCGCGCCCTTGGCGACGGCCCAGTCGATCGCCTTGGCCATCGTGTCGGAGTCGCCGCTGTTCTTCTCGTCGTTCTGGCGGATCGGGATGATCGTCGCCTCGGGTGCGAGGCCGACGAAGCCGGTGCCCTTGCCGGGGCGGGCCGCGATGATGCCGGCGACCTTGGTGCCGTGGCCGACCTCGTCGACGGTGCCGTCGGTCTTGCCGCGCTTCTCGTCGCCGAAGCCGGGGTTGTTCTTGTCGGGCTTGAGGAAGTCCTTGCCCGCCTTGGCGTCGACGGCCTCGCGGAGCTGCGGGTTGACGTCGTCGACCCCGGTGTCGATGACGGCGACCCTGACGCCCTTGCCCTTGGTGTGCTGCCAGAGCTCGTCGAGGAGGACGCGCTGGAGCGGCCAGGGGGTGCCCTCGATCTGCTTCTTCATGGGGAAGGTGCACTCGCCGCTGCCGTCGAGCGCCCAGGCGTCGGGGCGCGGGGAGTTCGGCCCCGGGGCCGCAGACGCCGCAGCGGGTGCCGCGAGCAGGCCCGTCAGGGTGGCGGCGGTCAGCAGGGCGGCCGCCGTGCGGTACGTCGTCGTCACCGGTGCCACCCCCTAGGAACCCTGCGGCTGACGCGCGCTGTTGGTGTCGAGTCGCGGGCCCTTGGAGAGGAACTCCGACCATTCGATCGGGACGGGCACCGGCACGACCTTGTCGTAGCCGAGACGCTTCTGGGCCTCGGAGGGTTCCGGGCGTCCGTCGGTCTGCTTCTCCTGGTCCCCGGTGCCGATCTCGGAGCGGGCGGCGTCGCTGTCGCCGTTGGCCTGGACGGCATAGCGCAGTCCGGTGTCGGTGACGAGGAAGAGGGAGCCGTCGGGCGTCTTCTGCTGCCCCTGGCCCTGGATCTGGGTGTAGAGCAGTCCGCTGCCCGGCGTGACGTACGTGCTGGTGCCGCCGGCCGTGATCTCGGCGGGGTACTTGGGGCCGGCCCAGGTGGCGAGGGTGGTCTCGCCCTTCTCGTCGACGTCGGTGAGGACGCTGCAGACGGTGTCGCGGGCGGCGTCGCCGGTCGTGGAGTTGACCGGGTGGGACCTCTGCTGCGGCCAGCGTGCGTCCCCGTTGAAGACCTTCGGGTTCGGGACGAAGGAGGAGGCGTCGACGGTGGTCGGCGCGCCGTCCATGTCGAGCGAGCCGGTCTCCGGGGAGTGGATGAGCAGCCAGGCGGTGAACGCGGAGACCGGCTGGACCCGGCCGGGCAGCACGACGTAGTGCTGGGGCCCGGAGCCGGTCTGGGCGAGGAGCACCAGGCCGATCCGGTTCTCGGTCCCGTCGAGCGTGCTGCCGGGGATCTCGGTGGGGGTGCCGACCTCGCCCTCGAGGCGCGGGAAGTCGACGGTGTCGCCGGTCTTCAGGGTGGCGAGCCAGTCGTCGGTGACGGGCTGCGGCTCCTTGACGAGGCCCTTGCTGAGGCCGACGAGGGCGGAGAGCAGTCCGGGCCGGTCGGCCTTCACCGGGTACTTGGTTCCGGTGTGGTCGACGATGAACTGGGCGGAGTCCTTCTGGCCCTTGACGTACAGGATCTCCCCGTCGTCGAGCTTGTTCGCGTCCTCGGTGCGCGGGAGGTCGCGCTGGGCGAAGAGGAAGGTCGCCTTCTGGACGCTGGCGCCCTTGCCGCCGCCGGGCTGCTCACAGACGGCCCAGCGCTTCTTGGCGCCCGCGTCGTCCGCGGTCGGCAATCGGTCGGGGGCGTACGGGATGCCGAGGATCGGGCCGCGCTGCTTGTCCTGGTCGAGCTTCTTGTCGTCGACCTGGACGACCTGGAACTGGTCGGGGTTGAGCAGGAGACGGGCGGAGGCGAGGTTGAGGACGGGGTGGAGCAGCGTCTTCGCGTCCTTGCCCGTGCCGGTCTCCAGGACGACGTAACGGGTCGTCGACTGCTTGCCCACGATCACCCGGGTGCCGGGGACGTCCCAGCCCTTGGGCGCCCGTGGACTGAACATGCCCCAGGCGCCGAATCCCGCGACGACCAGCGCGGCGACGATGAGGCCGGGGACGATCGCGCGCAGCGGCCTCGGCGCCCCCTCCTCCGTGCCGGAGGGCGAGGGTTGGAGGAATGCCGCCACCGTGCGCTTCTTCGCAAAGGTGTACGCGTTCAGCTCGTCCCGGCGCGATGCCATGAGTCCCCATTCTCGTCAGGCGCAGTCTTCGCGCGGGGTCCGGGGGAGGTGACACCCGGGCCCCGGCTGTCGGACCGGCCCCCTACTATGCCTGCTGTCCCGTGGGGTTCGTGGGGCGGGTAGGGTGATCCGGCCGCCAAAGCCCTGGCGGGCCAGGGCGATCGGGACGAATTGAGGGGATTCTCCATCATGGCTTCCGCCACGCGGACGCGGCCCGGCGCGGCCACCGCTTCCTCACCCCCTTCCACGGGATCCGTTTCCTCGGTCTCACCGAGGCTCCAGGCACGTCCCGGACACTTCGGTTCGTTCCGATTGCAACAGCTCGTACTGATAGAGGTGGCGGCGGCGTTGCTCGCCGTCGCCTGGGTCGTGGACCAGCTGATGCTGGTGCCCGCCGGCGTGGTCGCCGTCGTGCTCGTCCTGCTGGCGCTCGTGCGCCGGCACCGGCGCTCCCTGCCCGAGTGGCTCGGCACCTTCCTCGCGCTGCGCGCCCGTTCGCGCCGGGCGGCCTCCTTCACCGTGCCGGAGGGTACGGAGCCGGGGCTCGCGCCGGTCGTGGAGTGCGACCCGGCGCTGCGGACGTACGCGTACAGCGATCGTGACCGCCGGCCCGTCGGGATGATCGGTGACGGCACCTTCCTCACCGCCGTGCTGCGGGTCGAGTCGGACAACACGGCGCTGCGGCCGGACCGCGGGGCGCGGCCGCTGCCGGTCGGGCTCGTGCGGGACGTCCTGAGCGTGGACGGCATCCGGCTGGAGTCGGCGCAGATCGTGCAGCACACGCAGCCCGCTCCCGCGCCGCATCTGCCGGCGCAGTCGATGGCCGCGCGCAACTACGGGCCGCTCCAGGCGCAGACGGGTTCGCCCGCGGTCCGGATCACCTGGATCGCGCTCAAGCTGGATCCCGAGCTGTGCCCGGAGGCGGTCGCCGCGCGCGGTGGCGGCATGACGGGTGCGCAGAAGTGCGTGGTCCGGGCGGCCGACCAGCTGGCGAGCCGCCTCGCGGGCGCCGGTTTCCGGGCGAGCGTGCTGACCGAGCAGGAGCTGACCTCGGCGCTCGCGACCTCGACCTGCGCGAGCCCGATGGCGATCACGCAGGCGGGCCGGGGGCAGGCGCAGGCCCGGCGGACGCAGGAGACCGCGCGGACCTGGCGGGTCGACGACCGGCGCCACACGACGTACTGGGTGGGGCGCTGGCCCCAGTTGGGCGGTCCCGGCGGCAGCGCGGGCGCCTCGATGCCGCAGCTCGTGGCCCTGCTGACCTCGCTGCCCGCGCTCGCGACGACGTTCAGCCTGACGCTGAGCGGCGGGGACCGGCAGGAGGTGACGGTGACCGGACACGTACGGATCACCGGGCGCAGCGACGAGGAACTGGTCGCCGCGCGGCACGAGCTGGAGCGCGCGGCGCGCGGTGTGCGGACGGGCCTGGTGCGGCTCGACCGGGAACAGGGGCCGGGCATGCTCGCCTCGCTGCCGCTGGGGGGTGCGCGCTGATGTCCCACTCCTTCGGTACGTCGTCGGGTCCCGGTGCGCCTTCCGGCGCCTCGCCCTCTCGCCGTGGCTCCCGCTCCTCCCGCGCCGCCGGGCGTACGGGGCGGGACACGAAGCCCCGCTTCGGCTTCGGGCTCGTCGGGCCGCGCCGCGACCGGCACTCCGTACCCCTCGACCAGCTCGACGCGCTGGCCCTGCCCGTCGGCGACGACGGTGTGGTGATCGGCGTGGAC
The DNA here is from genome assembly GCF_008642375.1 of Streptomyces venezuelae. NCBI lineage: Bacteria > Bacillati > Actinomycetota > Actinomycetes > Kitasatosporales > Streptomycetaceae > Streptomyces > Streptomyces venezuelae. The sequence goes on from NZ_CP029194.1 coordinate 2,419,775, forward strand.
GCCGAGAGCCGGCCGGCCGTGCTCGGCATCAACCGGCCCGTCCCGTACGACGTCACGCTCATCGGCGGACTGTGGACCGCCCAGGTGCTCGCGCTGCGCGCGGCCGCCACGGGCGCGCGGGTGGCCGTCGAGACCGGCCGCGCGCAGGCGTGGACCCCGCTCGCGCAGGCGGCGGGCGGCGGGCAGCCGTGCGTCTCGCTGCACGACGTGGGCCGGGTGCCGCCGCAGGGCGCCTCGGCGGGCAGTCCGGTGGTCGTGGTGCGCGACTGCGGCATGCGGCCGCCCCGCGGCCGTGTCGTGTCGGCGCCCTGGCAGTCGGTCGTGACGCTGCTGCCGTATCTGAGCCCGGTCGCGCCCCGCCTCCTGGAGAAGTCCTCACTGGTCGGCGTGCAGCGGGTCTCTCCGGACGAGGCCGCGCAGATCGGCCGCATCATGGGCCTTCCGCGCCACGAGTACGAGGCGCTGTCGACGCTCGCGGACGGAGTGACCCTCTGGTGCACCCCGGGCGACCGCCAGTTCGTGATGACGCAGGCGACGGACGCCGAGACCGGATTGTTGGGCGGCGCGCGCAGAATGGACTGAGCGGCACGAACTCGTTCAAGTACGTCCGCTTTTGCAACGTTTTGAACGGTCAAGGTTCTCACTCTGCGGCGCGACCGGGTCACTTGGGGGCTTGACCCGGTCGGTACGGCGGTCGCGGAGCGGCTGCCGGGCCTGCCCGCGGGATGCCGCGCCGATTAGGCTGGATGAGCCCCGCCCACAACGGCACAAGGGTGCTCGACCACACCAGGAGGCAAAGTGAACGGCGATCGCGACGAGATCCACGGGGGTTGGAATCCGCCCGCCGACGATCAGTCCGACGCGGATCCCGCCGAGATGACGGGTGAGTTCACCATCGACTACACCCCGCCCGCCTGGTACACGCAGAACGCGTCGGGCGGTGCGGCGGCGGGCGGTGCCACTCCCCCGCCGCCGAGCGGGGCGCCGGTCGCGGTGCCAGGGCTCCCGGCGGGAAGCGGCTTCGAGCCCGGCTGGGGGGCGCAGCCGCCGGCGGCGCCGGTGCCTCCGGTGAATCCTGTTGCTCCGGTGAATCCTGTTGCCCCGATGGCCCCTGGGGTGCCGGTTGCTCCTGTTGCCCCGGTGGCTCCGGTGGCTCCGGTGGTGTCCGGGATGGGCGCGCCGGAGATGCCCGCCGCCGTGACGCCGCCCGCGCCGCTTCCCTCGCCCGTGCCCGCGCCCGCGCCTCTGCCGATTCCGGCGCCCTCGGCCACGCCCGAGATGCCGGCTCCCGCAGCGGCACCCGTCGCCGGTGCGCCGTTCGGCGGAAGCGACGTGGAGAGCGGCGCGACCATGCGCTTCTCCCCCGGCGCGCTCAAGCGCGAGATGGCCGAGCGCTCCGCCGCGGCGAAGGCCGCGCGGGGCGAGGCCGCCGACGGGGAAGCCCCGGAGACGGACGGTGCCGAGACGCCGGGAGCCGTCGAGGGCGATGCCTCCGCCGGTACGACGGTTGCCGCCGCCGACGCGGACGCGACGGGCTCGGACGACGCGGTGACGGCCGCGCCCGACGCCGACAGTGACGGTGACGGTGACGAGGGGACGGCGGACACCCCGTCGGTTCCCGTGGCGGACGCCGAGGGCGGCAGCGAGTCCGGCGCCGAGGTCGACGCCTCTGCCGACCCGGACAGCGGTACGGAGCACGACGTCGTCGTCACCGCACCTGCCGGGGACTCCGAGGCCGGCGACACCGGGGCTCCGGGAGCCTTCCCGGGCACCGGAACTCCCGCCGACGCCGCTCCGGGAGCCTTCCCCGGTGCCGCGCAGCCCGACTTCGCCGCGGCGGCTCCGGGGCCGTTCCCGGGTGCCGCGCCCCAGGCCGACCCCGCACCCGGTGCCTACCCGCCCGCCGCACCGCAGGGCGGAGCCGGTCTGCCGCCGTTGCCGCCGTCGTTCCAGCCCGCCGCGCCCGCGCCCGCCCAGCAGTGGCCCGCGCAGCCGGTTCCGGGTGCCCAGCCGGTGCCCCAGGCCGCGCCGTTGCCGCCCACGGCGGGCCTGCCCGCCCCGGCAGCGCCCGGCACCCCCGGCGTCCCCGCCCCCGCTCCCGTACCGCCGCAGGCTCCCGTCGCGCCGCAGGCCCCGGGCGCGTACGGATACCCGCAGCCCGGCGCCGTACCCCCGCAGGCCCCGCAGGGCGGCTACGGCTTCCCGCACCCGGGCACTCCCCCGCAGCCGCCCCAGGGCGGTTACGGCTACCCGCAGCACACCGGTGCCGCCGGTGTGCCGCCGCAGGCGCAGCCCCAGCCGCAGGCCGCCGACGGGTACGGCTACCCGCACCCCGGCGCCGTACCGCCGCAGGAGAACCAGCCGCCCGTCGACCCGCGGACCGGGGCCGCCTGGCCCTCGCCCGTGACGCACGATCAGCGCGAGCGGTCCGTGCCGGGCGCCCCGCTCGGCTACAACGCGGCGGTGGAACTGTCCTCCGACCGGCTCCTGCGCAACAACAAGCAGAAGGCGAAGTCGAGCCGCAACCCCGGCAGCGCGGCCCGCTTCAAGCTCGGCGGCAAGAAGGAGGAGGCGGAGCGGCAGCGCAAGCTGGAGCTGATCCGGACGCCCGTCCTCTCCTGCTACCGGATCGCGGTCATCTCGCTCAAGGGCGGTGTCGGCAAGACCACGACGACGACCGCGCTCGGCGCGACCCTGGCGACCGAGCGGCAGGACAAGATCCTGGCGATCGACGCCAACCCGGACGCCGGTACCCTCGGCCGCCGCGTGCGGCGCGAGACCGGGGCGACCATCCGCGACCTGGTGCAGGCGATCCCGTACCTGAACTCGTACATGGACATCCGCCGCTTCACCTCGCAGGCGCCCTCCGGTCTGGAGATCCTCGCCAACGACGTGGACCCGGCCGTCTCGACGACCTTCAACGACGAGGACTACCGGCGCGCGATCGACGTCCTCGGCAAGCAGTACCCGATCATCCTCACGGACTCGGGTACGGGTCTGCTGTACAGCGCCATGCGGGGGGTGCTCGACCTCGCCGATCAGCTGATCATCATCTCCACGCCGTCCGTCGACGGCGCCTCCAGCGCGTCGACGACGCTGGACTGGCTCTCCGCGCACGGCTACGCGGACCTCGTGCAGCGCTCGATCACGGTCATCTCGGGGGTCCGCGAGACCGGAAAGATGATCAAGGTCGAGGACATCGTGCAGCACTTCCAGACCCGCTGCCGCGGTGTCGTGGTCGTGCCCTTCGACGAGCACCTGTCGGCCGGCGCCGAGGTGGACCTCGACATGATGCGGCCGAAGACGCGCGAGGCGTACTTCCACCTGTCGGCGATGGTGGCCGAGGACTTCTCCCGCGCTCAGCAGGCGCAGGGGCTGTGGACCGGTGACGGCCAGGGCGGGCTGCCACCGCACATGGCCCCGCCGATGCCGGGCCAGCCGATGCCCGAGCAGTACGCGCCGGGGCAGTACGCGCCTGAGCAGTACGGGGCGGGACAGCCGATGCCCGGTCAGGTCCCGCCGGGGCAGTTCCCGCCCGGCCAGTTCCCGCCCGGCCAGTTCCCGCCCGCGCAGCCGGTGCCGGGGCAGTACGCTCCCGGGCAGCCGATGCCGGGGCAGGCCATGCCGGGGCATGCCATGCCGGGGCAGTACGCCCCCGGGCAGCCCGCGCCGGGGCAGCCGTACGCGCCCCAGGCTCCGCAGCCCGGACAGCCGTACCCGCAGCAGGGCCAGCAGCCCGGGCAGCCGTACCCCCAGCCGGGTCAGCCGCTGCCGGGGCAGTACGCGCCGGGGCAGCCCGCTCCCGGGCAGCCGTACCCCGCCCAGGCCCCGCAGCCGTATCCGCAGCAGCCCGGACAGCCGGGCCAGCCCGGACAGCCAGGTGTGCCGCAGGCCTGGCAGCAGCAGCCTCCGCAGGATCCGGCGCAGCCCCAGGCCGGGCAGCCGCTGCCCCCGCAGGCCGACCCCCAGGGGCCGCCGCAGGCTCCGCCAGCCCCTCAGCAGTAAGGCGTCACAGGCTTAGACCAATGAGGCTCCGTATCGGTCGTCCGATGCGGAGCCTCTTGGCATTCCCGCAGCCCACAAGGGGTTTGACGCATCGTTGACGCGGTCGGCCGCCGCTGATAGACCTTCGCTTCACCAGTTGGCGCCCCCAAGATCCACGACACGAGGTCACGTCCTATGGTCATGGTCACGAAGGTCCCTTCCCGTCCGGCCGCCCCCCGAAGACTCCTCCGGCTGCTTCTCGCCACGGGGGTCGCCGCCACCGCGCTCTCGGCCGTCCCCCAGGCCGCGCAGGCCTCACCGGCCGCTTCCGCCGCCCCCGTCGCGCAGGCCACCGCCGACGCGAAGAGCGGCGGCGCCACCCTCACGGTGGCCGTCTCGCAGAGCATCGACTCGCTGAGCCCGTTCCTCGCCCAGAAGCTCACCTCGACCAGCATCCACCGTCTGGCCTACGAGTACCTCACCAACTACGACGCCAAGGACGCCCGGACGATCCCCGGCCTGGCGACCGCGTGGACGCCCTCGGCGGACAAGCTGACGTGGACGTACACGATCCGCGAGGACTCGAAGTGGTCCGACGGGAAGCCGGCCACCGCCGAGGACGCGGCCTGGACCTTCAACAAGATGATGACCGACCCGAACGCCGCCACCGCGAACGGCAGCTTCACGGCCAACTTCAAGAAGGTCACCGCCACCGACCCGCGGACGCTCGTCATCGAGCTCAAGAAGCCGCAGGCGACGATGACGGCGCTCGACGTGCCCATCGTCCCGAAGCACGTCTGGGAGAAGGTCGGCGACTTCTCGAAGTTCAACAACGACCAGCAGTTCCCGATCGTCGGCAACGGCCCCTTCGTCATCACCGACTTCAAGGTCGACCAGTACATCAAGCTGAAGCCGAACAAGACGTTCTGGCGGGGCGCACCCAAGTTCGACGAGCTGGTGTTCAAGTACTACAAGGACGGTGACGCCGCCGTCGCCGCGCTCCAGAAGGGCGAGGTGTCCTTCGTGCCGAATCTGACGCCGGCCCAGGCGGCGGCGCTGAAGTCGCAGAAGAACATCAAGGTGAACGACGCTCCCGGCCGGCGCTTCTTCGCCATCGCCACCAACCCGGGGGCCCGCTCCCAGGACGGCAGGACCTTCGGCAACGGCCACAAGGCGCTGCTCGACCCGGCCGTGCGCAAGGCGCTCTTCCTCGCGGTCGACCGGACGACCATCGTCGACAAGGTCTTCCAGGGCCACGCCGTCGAGGGCGAGGGGTACATCCCGCCGCGCTTCGGCTCGTACTTCTGGAAGCCGGAGGCCGCGCAGAAGCGGGCCTACGACCCGGCCGCGGCGGCGAAGGTCCTCGACGCCGCCGGGTACCGGAAGAACGCCGAGGGCAAGCGGGTCGGCAAGGACGGCAAGGCGCTGGACTTCCGCATCCTCTGTCACGCCACCGACCCGAACGACAAGGCGATCGGCAAGTACCTCCAGGAGTGGTGGGGCAAGCTCGGCATCGGGCTGAAGGTCGAGTGCCTGGACAGCGTCTCCGACCCGTGGGTCAAGGGCGACTACGACCTGGCCTTCGACGGCTGGTCGGTCAACCCCGACCCGGACTACGTCCTGTCGATCCACACCTGCGGCACGCTCCCGGCGACGCCGAAGGACAGCGGCGCCACCGACAACTTCATCTGCGACAAGGAGTTCGACGCGCTCTACGCGCAGCAGGCGGTGGAGTACGACGCCGCCAAGCGGGCGGATCTGGTCAAGAGGATGCAGTCCCGGCTGTACGACACGGGGTACATGAACATCATGGCCTACCCGAACGCCCTGGAGGCGTACCGCACGGACCAGATCAAGTCCATCACGACGATGCCGGAGGCCGCCGGCAACCTGTGGGGGCAGGACGGCTACTGGAGCTGGTGGTCCGCCGTGCCCACCGCCTCCGCCGCCTCGTCCGACGACTCGGACGACAGTTCGGCCACCGGGGTGATCCTCGGCGTCGGCGCCGCCGCGGTCGTCCTGGTCGGAGTGGGTGTCTGGGCCGCCCGGCGCCGCCGCGCCGGCGCCGACGACCGCGAGTAGTCCGTGACGACGGCAAGCACTCCCGCCGACGTGGCGCGGGCCGAACAGGCCCGCGCCACGGACGGCGCCTCCCGCACCGGTTCCTCCCTCGGCTATCTCCGCCACGCGGCGGGGAAGCTGGGCGGCGCACTTGTCTCGCTCCTCGCCGTCCTGGTCACCAGCTTCTTCCTCTTCCGGATCATCCCCGGTGACCCGGTGAAGGCGATGACCCACGGCGTGCCCACCACGGCCGAGCAACTGGCCACGCTCCGACGCCAGTTCGGGCTCGACCTGCCGCTCTGGCAGCAGTTCACCGACTACTGCGCCAAGGCGCTCAGCGGCGATCTCGGCACCTCGTTCCAGTTCCGCGCCCCCGTCGGGGAGCTGATCGCGGAGAAGCTCCCCGCGACGCTGCTGCTCACCGGGGTCGCCGTGGTGATCTACTCGGCGCTCGGGCTCTGGCTCGGCACCCGCTCGGCCTGGCGCCACGGCGGTCTCGGCGACAAGCTGAACACCGGGATCGCGCTGACCCTGTGGTCGGTGCCGTCGTTCTGGCTCGGGCTGCTGCTCATCATCGTGTTCTCGGTCGGCATGGGCCCGATCCCGGGACTCTTCCCGACCGGCGGCATGGAGTCGGGCACGGGCGAGACCGGCTTCGGCTACGTCCTCGACGTCGCCCATCACCTGGTCCTGCCCGTCGTGACGCTCGTGGCCGTCGGCTACGCGCAGACCCTGCTCGTGATGCGTTCCTCGCTCCTCGACGAGATGGGCGGCGACTATCTGACGACGGCGCGGGCGAAGGGGCTGCGCGACGACGTCGTACGGCGCCGGCACGCCGTGCCGAACGCGCTGCTCCCGACGGTCACCATGATCTTCATCAACCTGGGCCATGTGGCGGCCGGTTCGATCCTGGTGGAGACGGTCTTCTCCTGGCCGGGACTCGGCGGCCTCTTCTACCAGGCACTCAGCGTGCCCGACCTGCCGCTCGTCCAGGGCCTGTTCGTCGTCTTCGCCGGGGCGATGATCCTGATGAACCTGATCGCCGACCTGCTCTATCCGATGCTCGACCCCCGGGTGGGCCGATGACGACCGCGAAGACGCCCGCCACCACGACCTCGCTGGTGTGGCAGCGCCGCCGGGCCTCGGTGGCCCGCTTCTGGAAGCAGTACCGCACCCACCGCGCCGGGCTCTACGGCCTCGCCGCGCTCGCGCTCATCGCGCTGCTCGCCGTCACCGCCCCGCTGACCGTCGGCGCGGACGTCCAGTCGGTGACGCAGGCGCCCGGCACGGCACTGGAGTCACCCAGCGCCGAATTCCCGCTCGGCACCGACCAGTTCGGCCGCTCACTGCTCGGGCTGCTGATCTGGGGAGCCCGGATCTCGCTGCTCGTGGGGCTGCTCGCGGCGGGCCTCTCGGTGGCCATCGGCACCGTGGTGGGGATCATCGCCGGACACTACGGCGGCTGGTTCTCCACCGTCGTCATGCGGATCACGGACTGGTTCCTGGTGATGCCGACGCTGGTCCTCGCCATCGTGCTCGCGACCGTCATGTCCCGGTCGATGTGGACGGTGGTCCTGGCGATCGGCGTGACCTCCTGGCCGACGACGGCCCGCCTCGTGCGGGCGCAGACGATCGCGGTCGAGTCCCGCCCGTACATCGAGCGCGCGACCGCGCTCGGCGGCGGCCACGGGCACGTCATGAGCAAGCACGTCCTGCCGAACGTGATGCCGCTGGTTCTCGCCCAGACCACCCTCTGCATCTCGACGGCCATCCTCACCGAGGCGACCCTCGCCTTCCTCGGGCTCGGCGACCCGACGGTGGTCTCCTGGGGCGGGATGCTCCAGGACGCCCGGGAGGCGGGCGCGGTCTCCTCAGGACACTGGTGGTACCTGGCCCCGCCCGGCCTCGCGATCGCGCTGGTCGCGCTCGCGTTCACCCTCTGCGGCCGGGCCGTCGAGGCCGTTCTTAACCCGAAGCTGGGGGTGGGTCGTTGAGCGCTCGAAGCCTGCTCGAAATCAAGGACCTGCGGGTGACGTACGGCTCCGGGGCCGCCGCCGTGCCCGCCGTGCGCGGGGTCGACCTGACCCTGGAGGCGGGGAGCAAGCTGGGCGTGGCGGGCGAGTCGGGCTGCGGCAAGTCGACGCTCGCACTCGCACTGCTCCGGCTCCTCCCGGCCTCGGCGCGGATCGAGGGCGAGGTCCTGCTCGACGGGGAGGACGTCCTCTCCATGTCGTGGGGGCGGCTGCGGGCCGTGCGCTGGGCGGGCGCGTCGATCGTCTTCCAGGGCGCGATGCACTCGCTCAACGCGGTGCACCGGATCGGGGACCAGATCGCCGAGCCGCTGCTCGTGCACGGCAGGTCCACCCCGGCGGCGGCCCGGCGACGCGTCGGCGAGCTGCTCGAACACGTCGGACTGCCCGCCGCCCGCGCGTCCGCCTACCCGCACGAGCTGTCCGGCGGCCAGCGGCAGCGCGTGATGATCGCGATGGCGCTCGCCTGCGACCCGCGGCTGATCGTCGCCGACGAGCCGACGACCGCGCTCGACGTGATGATCCAGGCGCAGATCCTGCGGCTGATCGAGCGGCTCGTCGCCGAGGAGTCCATCAGCCTCCTGATGATCAGCCACGACCTGGCCGTCCTCGCCGACACCTGCGACCGGCTGGCCGTGATGTACGCGGGGCGGGTCGTCGAGGAGGGCCCGGCGCGGGCCGTGTACGAAGCCGCACAGCACCCGTACGGGCGGGCACTGTCCTCGGCGTTCCCCCGGATCGGGGACCTCGCGTCCCGGCGGGCGCCGCGCGGTCTGCCGGGCGACCCGCCCGACCCGGCGGACCTGCCGGGCGGCTGCGCCTTCCATCCGCGCTGCGCGGTGGCCGTGGACGCCTGTACGGAACTCGACCAGGAGCTACGGGAGGCGGGCGCGGACCACCGGGCCGCGTGCGTCCATGTGGGGAGCACGTCATGAGTACGGACACGGCCGTGACCACGAAGACGTCCACGAGGTCGCTGCTCTCGGCTCGCGGGCTGCACGTCACCTTCCCCGGGCGGCGGGGCGCGCCGCCCGCGCGCGCGGTGGACGGCGTGGACCTCGACATCGGCGCCGGCGAGATCGTCGCGCTCGTCGGCGAGTCGGGGTGCGGCAAGACGACGCTGGCCCGCTCGCTCCTGGGCCTGGTGCGGCCCACCTCGGGCACGGTCTCCTTCGACGGGAAGCCGCTCGCGTACTCCTCCGGGGCCCTCAAGAGCTACCGGAAGCGGGCGCAGCTGGTCCTCCAGGACCCCAGCGGTTCGCTGAACCCCCGGCACACGGTGTACGACGCGGTGGCGGAGGGGCTGCGGATCCACGGGTACGCGGGGGACGAGCGGGAGGCGGTCGCCGGAGCGCTCTCGCGGGCCGGGCTCCGGCCGCCTGAGCGCTTCTTCCTGCGCTATCCGCACGAGCTGTCCGGCGGTCAGCGGCAGCGCGTGGTCATCGCGGGCGCGCTCGTCCTGGAACCGGAACTGATCGTCGCCGACGAGCCGGTGGCCTCGCTCGACGCGTCCGTACGGGGCGAGATCCTGGCGCTGCTGCTGCGCCTGCGGGACGAACTGGGGCTCTCGGCGCTGGTGGTGACGCACGACCTGGGGCTCGCGTGGAACATCGCGGACCGGGTGGCGGTGATGTATCTGGGCCGGGTGGTGGAGACGGGCCCCGTGGAGTCCGTACTGACGGCCCCCCAGCATCCTTACACGCGGGCACTGTTGTCGGTGCTGCCCGAATCGGAGGGCGCTCCGGTCGTGCTGACCGGCGAGCCGCCGGACCCGTCCCGCATCCCGTCCGGCTGCCGCTTCCACGCCCGCTGCCAGGTCCTCGCCTCGGGCGAGGCGGCCGCGGTCGCGGACCTCTGCCGGGGCGAGAGCCTGCCCGTCCTGGACGGCGGCGGAGCGCGTGCGGTGGCATGCCACTGGGTGGCGGCGGAGACGACGGGCTGAGCCCGCCGCCTCGGGGGGCGACGGGCTCGGGCCTGGGGTACGGGCGGGGCCGGGGCGCGGCTCGCGGCTCCCGAGCGCCCGGGGCCGGGAGCGGCCCCGGGCCGGCCTGACTCACCTCACGGCGTGGCGGGCTTGGCCGGGGCGTCCGGCGCGGCCGGCTGTGCCTGCTGGGCCTGCTCGGCCGGCTGTGCCTGCTGGTCCTGTGCCCCCGTCGGCGTGGCCGGCTTGCCGGCCGGGGCCTCGGGCTTGCCCGCGGGCTTCTCCGTTCCGTCGGCGGGGGCCGCCTTCGGCAGGGTCTCGCAGGAGCTGATCGAGGTCCGGGTGGAGACCGACTTCACCGTGCAGGTGTCCTTGCCGACGCCGGCGTCCACCGTCCCCCAGTGCTCGCCGACGATGAGCACCACGCCGCCGGGTCCGCTGATCGTGTCGTCGCCGGGCCCGGCCTGGATGAGTCCGCCGGACTCGGGGCCGAGGGCCTCCGCCTCGATGACGTCGGCCTCGCTGCCGCCGAGGACGCGGCCGGAGAAGTCGATCGTGCCGACCTTGATGGTGTCGGCTCCGTCGTTCCCGGTGACGATCCCGCCGCCGCGGTTGAACTTGCCGGGCGCGCCGGTGACCGATCCGGTGGTGATCTTGTCGTCGCCGTCGTCGCCGTGGACGACGGCGCCGTGGGCCGCTCCGTCGCCGGAGACGGTGGCGACCTTGATGACGTCGTTGCCGCGGTTGCCGCGGACCATGCTGGAGGCGTTCTGCGGCACCAGGTGCTTGGCGCGGATGACGTCGTCACCCTCGCCGCCCATGATGGCCGAGTCGATGACGAGACCGCGCACTTCGATCATGTCGTTCCCGGCGCCGCCCCATACGGTGACGTTCTCCAGGTCGCTGTCGCAGAAGATGTGGTCGTCGCCGCTGGTGCCGCTGACGATGTCGCCGGGCGGAGCGGCGACCTCGTTCACCCAGCACTGGTGCATCGGCACCCGGACGGCCTGCGGGGCGGACGCCTGGGCGGGTGCGCCGGCGAGCGAGGCGGCGGTCGCTCCGGCGAGCAGCGCGGTGATCGCGGCCGGACCGCGCAGGCGCTTGCGGCGGTTCCGGTGCCGGGAAGGTGGCGTGGGGGACATACGGCTCTCCTCTGCTACGAACGGGGGACGCTGACTGGGGTCATGCCGAGGGGGTGCGGGCGGGCCGGAGCGAAGGCGAGTAGCCCACGATGCGGCGGGTGCCGAGGCCCGGGTCGACGACGGGGGAGGACTTCGTCCACCGGCCGAGGCACATCTCGGCGGTGATGCCCGGCCCGAAGCCGGCGAGGATGCCGCGCGCGCCCTCCGGCTGGCCGCCCTCCTCGAAGAGCCGGCGGACCGCGTCCAGGACGACGGCGCTCGCGATGTTCCCGTACTCCGTGAGGGTCGCGCGGCTGAACCGGAAGGCCTCCGGCGGCACTTCGAGGAAGCGGCTGAGGTCGTCGAGGATGCGCGGCCCGCCCGCGTGGATGATGTAGAAGTCGAGGTCCCCGGCGTCCCAGCCGTGCGCGCCCGCGGTCTCGCGGAGCGCCGGGGCCAGCGGCTCCATGGTGGTGGGCACCCGCTTGTCGAGCAGGAAGTGGAAGCCGGTGGCGCGGACGCTGTAGGCGATCCAGTCCTCGGTGTCGGGCACGAGGTAGGAGTTGTTGCGCTCCAGGGAGATGCCGGTGCCGCCCTGACCGCGGACCACGGCGGCGGCGACGGCGTCGCCGAACAGGCCGTTGGAGAGCAGCGATCCGACGCCGAGGTCGGTGGGCTGGTAGCAGAGCGAGCAGAACTCGCAGGCCACGATGAGGACGTTGGCCTCGGGGTAGGCCGTGCAGAAGTCGTGCGCCCGGTTGATCGCCGCTCCGCCGGCCGCGCAGCCGAGCTGGGCGATGGGCACCTGCCGGGTGTGGCTGGGGAAGCCCATGGTGTTGATCAGCCAGGCGGTCAGCGAGGGCATCATGAAGCCCGTGCACGACACGTAGACGATCATGTCGATCTCCGCCGGGCGCAAGGCGGCGTTTCTCAGGGCCTCTTCGACGACCGCCGGCACCCGGGCCTTCGCCTCGGCCTCGTACCGGATGTTGCGTTCCTCGAACCCCGGGTGTTTCAGGGTCTCCTCGATGGGCTGCACGATGTGCCGCTGCGTCACCCCGGTGTTGCCGATCAGCCGCAGTGCCAGGGGCAGTTGGGGATGACCGGCATGGTGCGTCCGGGCGAGGTCGAGCGTCTCCTCCATCGTGATCACGTGCTCGGGCACGGACACCGCGGGCTTGCACAAGGTCACCACGACACTCGCTCCTTCGTCTCGTTCGCGTGAACTGCCGCCCACACTCACCCGGTGATCGCGACCCCGCAACCGCGAGCGCCACGGAATGCTCACGGAGAGTGACCCGCGCGGCGTACGGGCGTGCTCCGTTCAGGCGGCTGTCGGCGCCCGGCGTGTCGCGGCCCTCCGCCGCCGGGAACACGCACCTCATGACCTCAGACCCCACGGCCGCGCCGCGGCCCGCCCGCACCTGGGCCGTCGACGACCTTCCCGGCCTCGACTTCGACCCGCTGCTCGTCGAACTCCTCGACAAGGAGCCCGTGGCCCGCATCCGGCTGCCGTTCGCCGCGGAGAACGAGGCCTGGCTCGTGACGCGGTACGAGGACGTCCGCGCGGTGACCTCCGACCCCCGGTTCAGCCGGACGGCCCTGCTCGACCACCAGGTCACCAAGATGACGGGCCACATGGTGGCCTCGAAGGCGGCCCTGAACTACGCCGATCCGCCGTACCACACGCAGCTCCGCAAGGCCGTGACCAAGGCCTTCACCGGGCAGAGCACCAAGCGGCTGCGGCCGCTCGCCCAGGCGAGCACCGACCGGCTCCTGGACGCGATGGAGGAGGCGGGCCGTCCGGCCGACCTGATGAAGCACCTGCACGGCCCGCTGCCGATGGAGGTGGTGTGCGACCTCCTCGGCATCCCGGACGAGGACCGGGCGGAGCTGGCCTCCTGGCCCGACCTCATCCTGTCCTCCGGGCCCGGCCCGGAGAGCAGCCGGGCGGCCAAGGCCCAGATCCACGGCTACATCAGCCGGCTGCTCGACCGGCGGCGCGCCGAGCCCCAGGACGACCTGGCGGGGGTGCTCGCGGAGTCCCTCGCGGAGGGCCACGTCACCACCGACGAGGCCGTCTCGCTGGCCATGGCGATCCTGATCAGCGGCGCCCACGCGGTACGGAACAACAGCGCCAACATGGTCTACACGCTGCTCACCCGGCCGGAGCTGACGGCCCGGCTGCGCGCCGAGCCCGACCTGCTCCCGCAGGCCGTGGACGAGCTGCTGCGCTGGATCCCGCACCGGAACGGCGTGGGGCTGCCGCGGATCGCCACGGAGGACGTCGAGGTCGGCGGGGTGCTGATCCGGGCGGGTGAGGCGGTCTACGCCTCCTATCTCGCCGCCAACCGGGACCCGGAGGCCTTCGACGACCCGCACACCCTCGACTTCGACCGCGAGGGCATCGGCCACGTCTCCTTCGGACACGGACCCCACCACTGCATGGGCGCGATGCTCACCCGCATGGAGTCCGAGGTGATGCTGTCGACGCTGCTGCGCCGCTATCCGGAGCTGCGGCTCGCGGGCCGCCCCGAGGACGTGGTGTGGCAGTCGAAGGGACTGATCCGCGGCCCGAGGGAGCTCCTCGTCACCTGGTGAGGCGGCGCCGGGGCGCCACCAAACGGGCTGCTACGCGGCGGGGTGCTCCCGGTCGTACGTCTCCGTCAGCTCGCGGGACCGCTTCACGTCCGCCGCCATCGCCAGGAGGAGGTCGTCGAGGGTGTCGAACTTGAGCATGCCGCGCACGTACTCCAGGAAGTCCACGGCCACGTGGAGCCCGTACAGGTCGAGCCCCTCGCGGTCGATCGCGTACGCCTCGACCGTCCGCTCCGTGCCGTCGAACTGCGGGTTCGTGCCGACGGAGATCGCCGCCGGCATGCGCTCGCCGTCGGCGGTGAGCCAGCCGGCGTAGACGCCGTCCGCCGGGATCGCCGTGTGCGGCAGAGTCTCGACGTTGGCCGTCGGGAAGCCCAGCTCGCGGCCGCGCTGCGCGCCGCGGACCACGATGCCCTCGACGCGGTGCGGGCGGCCGAGGATCTCGGCCGCTCCGGCCATGTCGCCCTCGGCGACGAGCCGGCGGGTGAGGGTGGAGGAGAAGGGCTGGCCGCCGCCGGCCGAGCCGCTGACGAACAGGTCGATGACCTCGACCTCGTAGTCGTAGGTCTCGCCGAGCTCGGTGAGGAACGCGACGTTCCCGGCGGCCCGGTGCCCGAAGCGGAAGTTGGGGCCCTCGATGACCGCCCTGGCGTGCAGCTTGTCGACGAGCACCTTGACGATGAAGTCCGCCGGGGAGAGCTGGGAGAACTCGGCGGTGAACGGCAGCACGAGCACCGCGTCCACACCGAGGCCCGCGATCAGCTCGGCGCGCCGGTGGTGCGGGGCGAGCAGCGGAGGGTGGCTGCCGGGCCGCACGACCTCGGAGGGGTGCGGGTCGAAGGTGACCACGACCGACGGGACGCCGAGCTCCCGGGCGCGCTCGACGGCGCGTCCGATGATCAGCTGGTGCCCGCGGTGCACCCCGTCGTAGGAGCCGATGGTGACGACGCTGCGCCCCCAGTCCTGGGGGATGTCCGCCAAGCCACGCCAGCGCTGCACTGTGACCGCTCCTCGTCCGCCTGTTCGCCCTGTTCGCCGATTACGCAGGTCTAAGACTGCCATGCCCACGCCCGTCGGTACGCATCGGCATGGAAGTGCCGGGGCCCCGCAGCGCACGGAGGGTCTCGGGACCGAGCAGCGGGGCCCACTCCCCCGGTACGGCGACGGTCCAGGCGACGAGGAGCGCGGCGAAGCCGGGGAGTCGGCCGACGAGCCCGGCCAGGGCCCGGTCGAGCCGTCCCGCGCCTTCGGGGGTGCGGGTGTAGAGGGCGGCGACCCGGTGGACGAGCTCCCGTGTGCGGGGCACGCTGCGCTCCCCGGCGCCCTCGGCGGCGGCCGTCAGGAGGGCGTCCAGGACGGAGAGCTCGCCGGCCTCGGCCTCGTACCGCTCGTGCTCCAGGAGTACGTCGAGCAGCTCGGCCCGCAGATGCCGGGAGGCGCCCGTGCCGGGGGCGGCGAGCACCGGGGCGAGGGCGCGGCGGACCACGGCTGGGCGGCCCCGGATCAGTCCCGAGACCAGCGGGAAGAGGACGGCGCGGGCGGCGGGGCCGTCCTCGAACCGCCGGTCCACGTAGCGGGCGACGTGCGCGGCGCCCTCGGGGAGGCGGGCGACGTAGTCGCGGACGAGGGCGGCGACGCGCCGGGTGAGGGCGGGCGTGTCGATCTCCGCGAGGGCGCGCAGGGCGGCGGCGGCCTCCTCCCCCGTGCCGTGCAGCCGGGACCTGAAGGCGGTGAGGACCGGTCCCGGGTGGGTCGCGAGGGCCTCGGCGAGGGCGGTGGCGGGCACCCGGGGCTCGGCGATGGCGCGGGGCAGATGGCGGGCCCGCGTGTGCGGGTCGCGGACGAGCAGGCCGAGGGCGGGGCCGTGGAGGGTCTGGTCGGCGGGGCGGGCCAGCAGGGCGAGGGCGGCGTAGCGGAGGAGCTCGCGGTCGGCGGGGGCCGTGAGGCGGCCGGCGACCAGCTGGCCGTACGCGGCGGCGGCGACCCGGCGCTCGGGGCGGCCGTCGTCGTGGGCCCAGCGGTCGACGGCCCGGCAGAGCGCGGAGGGCTCGTCCTCGGCGAGGGCGGCGAGCAGTCCGTCGGCGAGCGGATGGGCGGTGGAGACCAGCGCCTCGCAGAGGTCGTCGACGGCGAGCCCCCGGTGGGTGTGCAGGAGGGCCTGGGCGGCGGTGGCGACGGTGGCGTGCGGGGCGGCGGGCAGCGGGCGTTCGTCGCCGAACCAGCGGCACAGCAGCGGCTGGACGCCCCGGGGGTCGGCGACGAGCAGCCCGGCGACGGTGTCGAGACACCGGTCGCCGCCCGGCGTCCCGGTCGGCGGCGGGTCGGCGGGCACGAGCCGCCGCAGCAGATCGATCCGCTCGTCCTCGCAGAGCGGGAGCCCCTGCCAGAAGGCGGCGCCGAAGGCGGCGAAGACGGGGTGGGGCGCGGGACGGCCGCCGATGCGGTCGGCGAGGAGCCGGAGGACGGGCAGGTACGGCCGGGGGTCACCCACCCGGCGCACGCTCTCCCCGAGGAGCCGGACCGCCCACCAGACCGCGTCGGCGTACGGACTGGGGATCTCGGGCCCGCCCCTCGCTCCCCCGTCCGCGAACCGGTCGAGGGACTCCACGAGCGCGGCGAGGCGCGGCGCGAGCGCGCCGGGCCCCTGCTCGCGGTGGAGCCGAAGCAGCGCCTGGAGGACGGGCCCGATGCGGTGACGGGGCACGGGCAGGTGATCGGCGGCGGTCCCGGCCGGCGCGGGGGTCCGCTGCCGGGGGACGTCCACGGGGTGCGCACCGACGCGCTCCGGGCGGGCCCGGTGCCGCCCGCCCGGCGCGGGAGGGACGGGGTCCCCGTCGGACGGACGCGTGGCGGGTACGGCCCCGTGCTGACCCGCCAGAGGTACCGGCACCCCGTCCCGGACCCCCGCCGGGGAGGCGGCCCCGGCGGGGGAATCAAAACGACGCGCCGCTTCACCACCGGACCAGGACACGGCTCCGGCCCCGGGAGCGGCTCCGGGGGCGGCCCCGGCCCCGGGAACGGCTCCGGCTCCGGGGGCGGGAGCCGCGCCGAACCAGGAGTCGGAGCCACGCCCCGGAACAGAACCGGAGCCCGGCGCGGAACCACGCCCGAGGTCAGGGCCGGCCCCCGCGAGGGATCCGGAACCAGGCGCGAAGCCGGAGCTCGGGTCCGGACCGGAGGCCTGGGCCGCACCGCGCCCGGGGTCGAGTCCGCGCCCCGCGACGGAACCGCTTCCGGCTCCTCGGCCGCTTCCCGGCGCGGAACCACGTCCCCGGGGCGCCCCGGGCCCCTCGGCCGCACCGCGCCCCTGAGCCGCGCCCTGCTGTCCCCCCGGAGCCGTACCGCCCGTGGTCGTGTCCGGGCCCCCGAGCCCGCCCGGGCCTGCGGCCTCGCCCCCGGCCGGTGCCGGCGGCTGGTCGCCGCGGCTGTGGATCAGGGCGTGGAGGGCCGTGTCCAGGTCGAGGTGGGCGGCCTGGAGCCAGTCGGCGAGTTCCTCGTGGGCGAAGCGGTAGCCGGAGCCCGCGGGGACGAGGAGGCCTTCGGTGAGGACAGCCGAGGCCCAGCCCTCCCGCCAGGGGAAGAGCTCCTCGAAGGAGGCCCGGTCGAGGACCCCGTGGCCGGGGCCCAGGCAGCGGCGGGCGGCCTCGTGGACCTGTCCGGCGACCCGGGCGGCGAGCAGTCGCACGGCGGTCCCCCGGACCAGGGGCCGGGAGCCCGCGGCGACCCGGACGGCGACGCGCAGGCACATCAGGTCCACGTGGGCCGTGAAGATCTCCTCCCGGCCGGGCCGCCCGGGGACGTCGCCGGGGAGCGCCGCCCGGACCTCGGCGAGCAGCCGCAGGGCGAGCGGGTGGCGGGCGTCCGCCTCGGCGAGGTCGGTCTCCCCGATCCCGTACCCCTCCCTGACGGCCCGCGCCTCCGCCTCGGTGTACGGGCCGAGCACGAGGGCGGCGGGCAGGCCGTCCTCGTGTCCCTGCACCGGCCGGTGCAGGGCCTCCGGGCCGTAGAGCGCGCCGGCCAGGTCCCAGTGCTCGGGGCGGCAGGCGGTGACCAGGCGGGCCCCGTGGGCGCGCAGCCACTGCTCGGTGGCCGCCGTCCATTCGGCGAGGCGGTGGGCGAGGAGCGGCGGCATCTCCTCGGGGCCGTCGAGGACGACGAGGAGGGGGCGGCCGGCGTCCCTGGCGAGGGCGGCGGCCCGCTCCGGGGTGGCCGTCGCGGTGTCGCCGAGCGCCCCGGAGGCGGCGACGATCCGGCCCGCCTGGCGCAGGGCGCGGCCGACGGCGTCGGCGAGCGACGAGTCCTCGGCGCGCAGGTCGGCGCCGCGCAGCCGGACCGTGGGGGCGGGTGCGACGCCCTGGGCGCGGCGGGCGCAGAGCGCGGCGAGGGCGGTGGTGCGGCCGGTGCCGGGGGCCCCGACGACCGCGAGGACGAGCGCCTCCCCGGCCGTGAAGCGCGCGAACTCCCGTGCGCACTCGGGACGTTCGACGGGCTCGGGCCAGGGGTCGGGTTCCCTCGCGGGGCCGGTGGAGGTGGCGGTGAGCTCCAGGATCCCGGCGAGGTTGAGGTCCGGCCCGTAGGCGGGGACGGTGGCCGCGTTGCGCCGCAGGAGGGCGGCGAGCGGGCCGTCGGGCCGGAGCGGCACCGCGTATCCGGCGGCGGGGCGCTCGCCGTGCAGGGCGGTGCCGAGGACGGCGACGACGGTGCCGGTGGCGGCGTCGAGGACGGGGCCGCCCGCGGCCCGGCCGCCGCGGCGGAGCGCCTCTGCGCCCTCGGTGCCGATGGCGAGTTCGAGGGCGTCGGCGAGGACGTGGAAGCGGTCGGCGGCGGCGTACGTGACGGCGGCGGGTCCGAGGACCCGGGCCTCGCGCCAGCCGTGGGCGGCGATCCGGACGTACGTGCCGGGTTCGATCTCGGGGCGGGTCGCGAGCGCGACGGGGCGGACACCGAGCCCCTCGGTCCGTACGAGCGCGAGGCCGCGCTCCGGCAGGGCGGTGACGGCCTCGGCCTCGGCGAGCCAGGTCAGGTCGCCCGGGGCGTGCAGGACGACGCGGGCGAGCCCCTCGACCGCTTCGTGGCTGGTCACGACCGTGCCGTGATGATCGGCGAGGAATCCGGTACCGCGCGGCCGGCCTGCCGGATCACAGATTTCCACCAGCGTCGCCAGGTCCCCGCGTCCCATGGTGTCGACGGTAGGTCGACAGTGATCACCGGGAGAACCCCGTCGGGAAACGCGCCCCCCGGCGCTCCCCCGGTTCACTCCGAGCGCCTCCCCGATGGGGTGAAATCTCGCGGAAGACACGTGTAGGGCGGACACGCGTGCGTGTCCGCCCTACAAGCGACGATCCGGTCCCCAAGGACCCCGGCCGCAGCGCCGGTCCCGGCGTCAGCCGAAGACGGCGAGGCTCTTGGCCTTCCCCCGCTGGGCCTCGACGAGCGCGAGCAGCGTCCCCTCGGGTCCGAAGACCGCGACGGGACCCGCCGGGTACTCCGGCATCTCCAGCCGGACACCGTTCAGGAGCAGCTTGGCCCGCTTCTCGTCGACGTCCCAGCGCGGGAACGCCGCCGCGGCCGCGTCGGCGACCGGCATGACCGTGAGCTCCTCCTGGAGCTGGTCGAGCGTCCGGGCCGCGTCGAGCTTGTACGGGCCGACCCGGGTGCGGCGCAGCGCGGTCAGATGGCCGCCCACACCGAGCCCCGCTCCGAGGTCCCGGGCGAGCGCCCGGATGTACGTACCGGAGGAGCAGACGACCGAGACGACCAGGTCGACGACGGGGGTGCCGTCCTCGGCCGTGGCCTCGCGGACGTCGTACACCTGGAAGGAGGAGACGGTCACCGGGCGGGCCGGGATCTCGAACTCCTCGCCGCCGCGCACGCGCGCGTACGACCGCTTGCCGTCGATCTTGATCGCGGAGACCTTCGACGGCACCTGCATGATGGCACCGGTCAGCTCGGCCACGCCCGCGTCGATCTGCTCCCGGGTGACCTTCGAAGCGTCGACCGACGCCGTGATCTCGCCCTCGGCGTCGTCGGTGATCGTGGTCTGGCCCAGGCGGATGGTGCCCAGGTACTCCTTCTCGGTCAGCGCGAGGTGACCGAGAAGCTTGGTCGCCCGCTCCACGCCGAGGACGAGGACGCCCGTGGCCATGGGGTCGAGCGTGCCCGCGTGGCCGACCCGACGGGTCTTGGCGATCCCGCGCATCTTGGCCACGACGTCATGCGAAGTGAAGCCCGACGGCTTGTCGACGATGACAAGTCCGTCGGGCGTCTTTGCTGCGTTGCTCATTCGGCGGCTTCGTCCTCGCCCGGCTTCTTGTAGGGGTCGGCGTCGCCCGCGAAGGTGGCGCCCGAGGACGCCTCCCGCACCTGGGCGTCCGAGGCCCGCGCCTTGTCGAGGAGGTCCTCGATCGTCCGCGCGTTCTCCGGGAGGGCGTCGGCGATGAACGTCAGGGTCGGGGTGAACTTGGTCCCTGCCGCGCGGCCCACGGCCGAACGGAGGACGCCCTTGGCGCTCTCCAGACCGGCTGCGGCGCTCGCCCGGTCCTCGTCGTCGCCGTAGACCGTGTAGAAGACCGTGGCCTCCCGCAGGTCACCGGTGACGCGGGTGTCCGTGATGGTCACGTGCGTACCCAGGCGAGGGTCCTTGACGCCGCGCTGCAGCTTCTCGGCGACCACCTCCCGGATGAGGTCTGCCAGCTTCTTCGCCCGCGCGTTGTCGGCCACTGGTCCTTCTCCTTCTTTGCCTTGCTCAATTCAGTCTTCATCAGTGTGGAGCCTTCGGCGCACCGAGAGCAGCTCCACCTCGGGACGCGCGGCGACGAGCCGCTCACAGCGGTCGAGCACGTCCGATACGAACCCCGGGTCCCCGGACACCAGCGCGACGCCCAGCCGGGCTCTGCGGTGGAGGTCCTGGTCGCCCACCTCGGCCGCGCTCACAGAGAACTTGCGCTGGAGCTCGGCGACGATCGGGCGGACCACGGAGCGTTTCTCCTTCAGCGAGTGGACGTCGCCGAGGAGCAGATCGAAGGACAGAGTCCCCACGTACATGCGGTGCCGGATGTCCCGCCGGTTCGGGTTCGGTGGCCTGCCGGGCCGTCGCTCGGCAGGGACACCAGAACCGTACACGCAACGGCCGGGGCCGATCGACGGAATAACTCCCACCGACCGGCCCCGGCTCACTGCTGTGATCGGACGCGATCAGGCGCGGGGCTTCTCGCGCATCTCGTACGTCGCGATGACGTCGTCGATCTTGATGTCGTTGAAGTTTCCGAGGTTGATACCACCCTCGAAGCCTTCGCGGATCTCGGTGACGTCGTCCTTGAAGCGGCGCAGACCGTGGATCGTGAGGTCCTCGGCGATGACCTTGCCGTCGCGGACGAGGCGCGCCTTGGTGTTGCGCTTGACCTCGCCGGAGCGGATGAGAACACCGGCGATGTTGCCCAGCTTGGACGAGCGGAAGACCTCGCGGATCTCCGCCGTACCGAGCTCGACCTCTTCGTACTCCGGCTTGAGGAGACCCTTCAGGGCCGCCTCGATCTCCTCGATGGCCTGGTAGATCACCGAGTAGTACCGGACGTCGACGCCCTCGCGCTCCGCCATCTGCGCGGCACGGCCGGCCGCACGGACGTTGTAGCCGATGACGATGGCGTCGGAGCCCATGGCCAGGTCGATGTCCGACTCCGTGACCGCACCCACACCGCGGTGCAGGACGCGGATGTCGACCTCTTCGCCGACGTCGAGCTGGAGCAGCGAAGCCTCGAGGGCCTCGACCGCACCGGACGCGTCGCCCTTGATGATGAGGTTGAGTTCCTGGACGAGACCGGCTTTGAGCACCTTGTCGAGGTCCTCGAGGGACACCCGGCGGACGCGCTTGGCGAAGGCGGCGTTGCGCTCACGCGCAGCGCGCTTCTCGGCGATCTGACGCGCCGTACGGTCCTCGTCGACGACCAGGAGGTTGTCGCCGGCACCCGGCACGTTGGTGAGACCGAGCACCAGGACGGGAGTCGACGGGGTCGCCTCCTCGACGTTGTTGCCCTTGTCGTCGAGCATCGCCCGGACGCGGCCGTACGCGTCGCCGACCACCACGGTGTCGCCGATGCGCAGCGTTCCGCGCTGGACCAGGACGGTCGAGACGGCACCACGACCACGGTCGAGGTGGGACTCGATCGCAATACCCTGCGCGTCCTGGTTCGGGTTGGCCCGCAGGTCGAGCGAGGCGTCGGCGGTGAGGACGACGGCCTCCAGCAGGGAGTCGATGTGCAGACCCTGCTTGGCGGAGATGTCGACGAACATCGTGTCGCCGCCGTACTCCTCGGCCACCAGACCGAACTCGGTCAGCTGACCGCGGACCTTGGTCGGGTCCGCACCCTCGACGTCGATCTTGTTGACCGCGACGACGATCGGGACGCCGGCGGCCTTGGCGTGGTTGAGCGCCTCGATCGTCTGCGGCATGACGCCGTCGTTGGCCGCGACCACGAGGATCGCGATGTCGGTCGACTTCGCACCACGGGCACGCATGGCGGTGAACGCCTCGTGACCCGGGGTGTCGATGAAGGTGATGCGACGCTCTTCGCCGTTGACCTCGGTACCCACCTGGTAGGCACCGATGTGCTGGGTGATGCCACCGGCCTCGCCCGCGACGACGTTCGTCTTGCGGATCGCGTCGAGCAGTCGGGTCTTACCGTGGTCGACGTGACCCATGACGGTGACGACCGGCGGACGGGAGACCAGAGCCTCTTCGCCGCCCTCGTCCTCGCCGAACTCGATGTCGAAGGACTCGAGGAGCTCGCGGTCCTCCTCCTCCGGGCTGACGATCTGGACGACGTAGTTCATCTCGTCGCCGAGCATCTGCAGCGTGTCGTCGGAGACGGACTGCGTGGCCGTGACCATCTCGCCGAGGTTCATCATCACCGCGACGAGCGACGCCGGGTTGGCGCCGATCTTCTCGGCGAAGTCGGTGAGGGAGGCACCGCGCGACAGGCGAATGGTGTCGCCGTTGCCGCGAGGCAGCATCACGCCGCCCACGGACGGGGCCTGCATGGCCTCGTACTCCTGGCGCCTCTGCCGCTTCGACTTGCGACCACGACGCGCGGGACCGCCGGGGCGACCGAAGGCGCCCTGCGTGCCACCACGTCCACCCGGACCGCCGGGACGGCCACCGAAGCCACCGGGACGACCGCCGAAGCCGCCGCCACCGCCGCCGGGACCACCCGGACGACCGCCGCCGCCACCACCGGGACCACCGGGACGGCCGGCGAAGCCGCCGCCGCCACCGCCGGGACCGGCCGGACGACCGGCGAAGCCGGGACGACCGCCGCCGCCACCGCCGGGACCACCCGGACGGCCGCCGGGGCCACCGGGACCACGGCCGCCAGGACCGGGGCGCGGGCCGGCAGCGGGACGCTGCGGCATCATGCCCGGGTTCGGACGGTTACCGCCGGGCGCGCCGCCCGGACGGGGAGCCTGCGGACGCGGCATGCCACCGGGGGTGGGACGCGCGCCGCCCTGGCCCTGCGGACGCGGGGCGCCACCGGGGCCACCCTGCGGACGCGGAGCGCCCGGAACGGCGCCGGGGCCGCCCTGCGGACGCGGGGCGCCGCCGCCGGGACGGGGCGCCTGCGGGCGCGCCATTCCGGTGGAGCCACCCGAGGTGAAGGGGTTGTTGCCCGGACGCGGACCGGCCGGACGGGCACCGCCCGGACGCGGGGCGCCCTGGCCCTGCGGACGCGGGGCACCCTGACCCTGACCCTGCGGGCGCGGGGCCTGCTGGGCGGGGCGGGCGGCCGGGCGGGGGCCCGGGGTCGCGCCGGCGGGACGCTGGGCGGCCGGAGCCGCCGGAGGCGCGGTGAACTCCGGGGTCGTCGGAGCCGGGGAGGCCGGCGCCGGCTTCGGCGCGGCCGGGGGCTTCGGACCCGGGGTGGGACGCGAGCCCGAGGTGGGCGCCGCGGCGGGCTTCTCCGCGACCACGGGCTTGGGCGCCGCCGGGGCGGGCGCTCCAGGCTTCGGGGCGGAGGGACGTACAGCCTGCGCCGGGGACGGCGCGGCGGGGGATGCCGGCGCCGGCTTCGGCGCGGCGGGGGAAGGCGCTGCCTTGCGGGGCGCGCCGGGCTTGGCAGCGGTCTTGCCGGCGTTGCCACCGGGACCCTGCAAAGCGTCAGTCAACTTGCGCACGACCGGCGCCTCGATCGTCGAGGACGCCGAACGGACGAATTCACCGAGTTCTTGGAGCTTGGCCATGACGACCTTGCTCTCTACGCCGAACTCCTTGGCGAGTTCGTATACCCGGACCTTAGCCACTTCGCTCCTTTTAGGTCCGGTTACCGCCGGACCGTCGCTACTTCATGGGCGTACTCATCGCGTACTCATCGAGTGCTCATCGCAATCTCGACCTACTTCCAACTCGCGAGGTACCTGACCGCACGGTGATCCGTGCCGTACTTCTTCACTGCGGTGCCGATGGCTCGACGTGGTGACGGAGTTCCGCTGTGTCGAGCGGGCCCTGGACCTTGAAGGCCCTGGGGAACGCTCGGCGGCGGACCGCCAGGTCGAGACAGACCACGGCGGGGTGCAGGTACGCACCCCGGCCGGGCAGCGTACCGCGATGATCCGGAACACACTCGTCCTTATTCACCACGATCCGCAGCAGATCGCTCTTGGCCGCTCGCTCCCGACATCCCACACAGGTTCGTTCAGGGCATACGCGGGCTTGCGTCCGGCCAGACACGATTAAGTCTACCTCCCCGTACCGACCTCACCCGTTCGGGGCAAGAATCGAACAACTGATGGCCAAAAACGGTCTCAGTCCTCCGGACCGGCCGGCTCGGTGTCCGGACGGATGTCGATCCGCCAGCCGGTGAGGCGCGCGGCCAGGCGGGCGTTCTGCCCCTCCTTGCCGATCGCCAGCGACAGCTGGTAGTCGGGCACCGTCACCCGGGCGGACCGGGCGGCCAGGTCGACGACCTCGACCTTGGAGACCCGCGCCGGGGAGAGCGCGTTCGCCACCATCTCGGCCGGGTCGTCCGACCAGTCGACGATGTCGATCTTCTCGCCGAGCAGCTCCGCCATCACGTTGCGGACGCGGCTGCCCATCGGGCCGATGCAGGCACCCTTGGCGTTCAGACCCGAACGGGTGGCCCGCACGGCGATCTTGGTGCGGTGACCCGCCTCACGGGCGATGGCCGAGATCTCGACGGAACCGTCGGCGATCTCCGGCACCTCCAGGGCGAAGAGCTTCTTCACCAGATTGGGGTGCGTGCGCGAGAGGGTGACGGACGGACCGCGGACACCGCGGGCCACCCGGACGACGTACGTGCGCAGCCGCAGACCGTGCGAGTAGTCCTCGCCCGGCACCTGCTCCTGCACCGGGAGGATGGCCTCCAGCTTGTCGTCCAGCCGGACCAGGACGTTCTTCGGGTCCTTGCCCTGCTGCACCACACCGGCGACGACGTCGCCCTCGCGGCGCGCGTACTCGCCGAACGTCACGTCGTTCTCGGCGTCCCGCAGTCGCTGCTGGATCACCTGGCGGGCGGTGCTCGCCGCGATCCGGCCGAAGTCCGACGGGGTGTCGTCGAAGTCCTTGGGCTCCTGGCCCTCCTCCAGCTCGGAGGGGTCTTCCTTCGCCCACACCGTCACGTGACCGGTCTGCCGGTTCAGCTCCACGCGCGCGTGGCGGCGGGCGTCGGGGGTGCGGTGGTAGGCGATGAGGAGGGCCGACTCGATCGCCTCGACCAGCAGGTCGAAGGAGATCTCCTTCTCATTCGCCAAGCCCTTGAGCAGCTTCACGTCGATGTCCACGGCTACGCCTCCTCTTCCTTCTTGTCCTTGCGGTTGAACTCGATCTCGACACGCGCCTTGGCGATGTCGGCGAACTCGACCCGGCGGGCGGTGGGCTTGCGCCCCTTCACGCCCGGCACTTCGAGGTCGAGGCCGTCCTCGTCCACGGCGAGGATCCGGGCGACGAACTCCTCGCCCGCGGCGAGCTGGAGCTTGGCCAGCCGGCCGGTGGCCCGCACGTAGTGGCGGTGCTCGGTCAGGGGGCGGTCGGCGCCGGGAGAGCTGACTTCGAGGACGTACTCGCCCTCGCCCATCACATCGGTCTCGTCGAGCTTCTCGGAGATCTCACGGCTCAGCTCGGCGCAGACGTCCAGCTCGACGCCCTCTTCCGAATCGACGACCACGCGCAGCAGTCCGCGACGGCCGGCCCGGGACACCTCGATCTCTTCCAGATCCAGGTCCTTCGCGTGGACGAGCGGCTCAATGAGTCCGCGCAGCCTGTCGCTCTGGGTGGTGCTCATCCGGGTGACTCCTCGGCCGCGTGTGCTGTTGTGGGTTTCGTCGCGTGTCAGACCAAAGGGTATCCGGTCCCGGAGGGTGTTGCCGTCCACCGCTCCGGGGCCCGCGGGTACGCTCGCCTGCGGTGATCTCGACGATCTTCGACGACGCACGACGGACGAGGGAGAGAGCGTGACGACGACGGGCAGGCGCGCACTCCTCAGGGCGGGCGCGGCGGCGGGCGCGGCGGCCCTCGTGGGCTGCACCTCCGACGCCGGCGGCGACGGCGGTACGAGGAAGCCGAGCGCCGCCCGACTGGAGGCCGAACGGGTGGCGCGCGCCGAGGCGGCGCTGCGGCTCCGCTCGGTGACCGCCGCGCGGGGCCTGCTGGAACGTTACGACGCGGTGCTCGCCGCGCATCCCGCGCTCGCGCCCCGGCTGACGCCGCTGCGGCGCTCGGTGGCGGCGCACGCGAAGGCCCTGGGCGAGGGCGGGACGACGGTGACCCCGGTGACCCCGGCGGCCGCGTCCCCCTCGGCCTCCGCGACGGTCTCCCCGTCGGCCTCCGCCGCCGCCTCCTCCGGCCCGAAGCCGCCGCCGGTACCGGTGCCCGCCGATCCCCGCGCGGCCCTCAAGGAACTCGCGGCGGCCGAGCGCGAGGCCTCCGACAGGCACACGAACGCCCTGGTCGCGGCCCCGCCCGAGTACGCGCGACTGCTCGCTTCCGTGGCGGCCGCGGGCGCCGCGCACGCCTACCTGCTGACCGAAGGAGCACCGGCATGAGCGCCCTCGACGCCGCCCAGGCGGCCCTGGCCGCCGAACACGCGGCGGTGTACGGATACGGGGTCGTCGGCGGCCGGATCGGTACGGCGCGCAAGGCCGAGGCCACCACCGCCTTCGAGGCCCACCGGGCCCGCCGGGAGGCGCTGCGCCGCACCGTGCGCGACCTCGGCGGCACGCCGGTTGCCGCGGCGGCCGCGTACGAGCTGCCGTTCCCGGTCGCCGACACGGCCGGCGCCGTACGGCTCGCGGCCGTCCTGGAGGACCGGGTGGCCGGGGTGTACTCCGACCTCGTCCGGGCCGGCCGGGGCCCGCTGCGGAGCGAGGCGGCCGCCGCGCTGCGGGAGGCGGCGGTCCGTGCCGTCCGCTGGCGCGGCCGCGACGTAACCTTTCCTGGGCTCGCCGAGCGGATGTGAGTCCGGCCCCGACCGGGCCGGCCGATCGTCGGACGGACCGTCAGACCGAACGTCAGAAGGACAACGCACGCATGGCTTTCGAACCGCCGCAGCGACTCGTACGAGCGCTCGGTGAGACGTACGGGGACACCGCGGCGACCGAGTGGCTCGGGCCGCTGCCGGAACACGCGCGGACCGTGCTCGACCACGCGTCCCTCGACGCCGAGCGGGTGATGGCCCCGGGCGGGCGGAGCAGTCTGGTCCTCCTCGTCCGGCGCCCCGACGACTCCCCCGCCGCGCTGAAGATCGCACCGCCCTTCGCCCGGCCCGAGCTGGAGCGGGACGCGCTCGCGCACTGGAACGGCTGGGGCGCCGTCCGGCTGCTCGACGAGACCCCGGACGGCGGGCTCGTCCTCGAACGGCTGCACCCCGAGGTGTCGCTGCGCTCCCTGCCGGAGGCCAAGGCGCTCCTGGAGGCCGCCGGGACCGTACGGAAGCTGTGGGTGGAGCCGCCGGCCGGACACGGCTTCGAGTCGGTGGCCGAGCGGACGGAGCGGCAGGCCGCGGCGATGGAGCCGTACCGCGCGGACCCGGCGGCCGGTGAGCTGACGGCGGCGGCGCTCGCCGCCCGTGAGGAGCTGGTGGCCGCCCCGGACGAGTCGCTGCTGCTGCACGGCTGTTTCCGCCAGGGCAAGGTGCTGGGCGGCGACCGCGCCCCCTGGCTCGCCGTCGGACCCGAGCCGCTCGTCGGCGAGCGCGCCTACGACCTGGCCCGGCTCGTCCGCGACCGGGTCGAGGACCTGGTGGGCGCGTCGGCGGGCGCCTCGACGGCCCGGCGGCGGGTGAACAAGCTGGCGGACTCGCTGGACATGGACCGGGAGCGGCTGCGCGGCTGGACGCTGTTCCGCGCGGTCGAGTCGGGGACGCGGGCGTTCACGGCGGGGCGGCGGCAGGACGCCGAGCTGCTCATGGAGTTCGCGAGCTGGCTGTAGGGGAATACCCTTCTTGTAACGTTCGCCGGTTCTCGGCGTACTGTCGGCTCGGCTCCAGGGGGCCGTGATGATCGAAGAGCTGCTGATGGCGGCCGCCGGCGCGGCCGCGGCGGTCGCGGTGTACGCGGGCGCGGCGGCGCGGGTCGTGAAGCAGTACGAGCGCGGGGTCGTCTTCCGCTTCGGCCGGCTGCGCCAGGAGATCCGCCCGCCCGGATTCACGATGATCGTGCCGGTCGTCGACCGCCTCCACAAGGTCAACATGCAGATCGTCACGATGCCGGTGCCCGCGCAGGAGGGCATCACCCGGGACAACGTCACGGTGCGGGTGGACGCGGTCGTGTACTTCAAGGTGGTCGACGCGGCGGACGCGCTGGTGCGGGTGGAGGACTACAAGTTCGCCGTCTCGCAGATGGCGCAGACCTCGCTGCGGTCGATCATCGGCAAGAGCGACCTGGACGATCTGCTGTCCAACCGGGAGAAGCTCAACCAGGGCCTCGAGCTGATGCTCGACAGCCCGGCGATGGGCTGGGGCGTCGCCATCGACCGGGTCGAGATCAAGGACGTGTCCCTGCCGGAGACGATGAAGCGCTCGATGGCCCGGCAGGCGGAGGCGGACCGGGAGCGGCGGGCGCGGGTGATCAACGCGGACGCGGAGCTCCAGGCGTCGAAGAAGCTGGCGGAGGCGGCCGCGGTGATGTCGGAGCAGCCGGCGGCGCTGCAGCTGAGGCTGTTGCAGACGGTGATGGCGGTGTCGGCGGAGAAGAACTCGACGCTGGTCCTGCCGATCCCGGTGGAGCTCCTGAGGTTCCTGGAGCGCGCGACACCGGCGGCCGGGGAAGCGGGCGAGCACGCGGAGGCGCTGTCGCCACCACCGCCACCGCCACCGCCACCGCTGAGCGAGGCGTATCTCAGGGGTCGGGCGGCCGCGATGGACGCGGTCGAGGACCTGACGGGCGCGTCGGTGGATCCGGTACCGCACGAGGACGTGACCTGAGCCCGTCACGGGCAGGCGGTACGCGTCCACGAGCAGCGCACGAGGGAGGGGCGGGGCCCGAGGCCCCGCCCCTCCGTCGTGTCATGTGCCCCGCGGTCAGGCGGTGAGGCGGGCGATCGCCTCGTCGACCGTGAGCTCCTCGCGCTCGCCCGTGCGGCGGTCCTTCAGCTCCACGACGCCCTCGCCGGAGCGGCGGCCCGCGACCAGGATCTTCGGGACGCCGATGAGCTCCGCGTCGGTGAACTTGACGCCCGGGGAGACGCCCGCGCGGTCGTCGGTCAGGACGCGCAGGCCGGCGGCGGCCAGCTTGTCGGAGACCTCCAGGGCCAGCTCGGTCTGGAGGGCCTTGCCGGCGGCGACGACGTGGACGTCGGCCGGGGCGACCTCGGCGGCCCAGCACAGGCCCTTCTCGTCGGCGGTCTGCTCGGCGAGCGCGGCCACGGCGCGGGTGACGCCGATGCCGTACGAGCCCATGGTCACGCGGACCGGCTTGCCGTTCTGGCCGAGGACGTCGAGCTTGAGGGCGTCGGCGTACTTGCGGCCCAGCTGGAAGATGTGGCCGATCTCGATGGCGCGGTCCAGCTTCAGGCCGGTGCCGCACTTGGGGCACGCGTCGCCCTCCTGGACGACGACGACGTCGACGTACTCCTCGACCTCGAAGTCACGGCCCGCGACGACGTTCTTCGCGTGCATCCCGTCCTTGTTGGCGCCCGTGATCCACGCCGTGCCCGGCGCGACGCGCGGGTCGGCGATGTACGTGACCTTCTCCAGGCCCTGCGGACCGACGTAGCCGCGGACGAGGTCGGCGCGCTGCGCGAAGTCCTCCTCCGTCACCAGCTCGACCGTGGCGGTCGGACCGAAGTGTGCCTCGACCTTGTCCATGTCGACCTCGCGGTCGCCGGGGACGCCGACGGCGACGATCTCGCCGTCGACCTTCACCAGGAGGTTCTTGAGCGTGGCGGAGGCCGGGACGCCCAGCGAGGCGGCGAGCGTCTCGATGGTGGGGGTGTCGGGGGTCGGGATCTCCTCCGCGGCGGGGACCGCGGCGGCGTCGACCGGCTTCACCGCCTGGTAGACGGCTTCGGTGTTGGCCGCGAAGTCGCAGTTCGGGCAGTCGGCGAAGGTGTCCTCGCCGGCCTCGGCCGGGGCGAGGAACTCCTCGGACTTCGAGCCGCCCATCGCGCCCGCCGTGGCGGCGCAGATGCGGTAGTCGAGACCGAGGCGCTCGAAGATGCGCTGGTAGGCCTGGCGGTGCAGGGCGTAGGACTGGGCGAGGCCCTCGTCCTCGGTGTCGAAGGAGTAGGAGTCCTTCATGAGGAACTCGCGGCCGCGCAGGATGCCGGCCCGGGGGCGGGCCTCGTCGCGGAACTTGTTCTGGATCTGGTAGAGGATCACCGGCAGGTCCTTGTAGGACGAGCACTGGTCCTTCACCAGGAGGGTGAAGATCTCCTCGTGCGTGGGGCCGAGGAGGTAGTCGGCACCCTTGCGGTCCTGGAGGCGGAAGAGCTCGGCGCCGTACTCCTCCCAGCGGCCGGTCGCCTCGTAGGGCTCGCGGGGCAGCAGCGCGGGCAGCAGGACCTCCTGCGCGCCGATCGCGTCCATCTCCTCGCGGACCACGCGCTCGACGTTGGCGAGGACCTTCAGGCCGAGGGGCAGCCAGCTCCAGATGCCGGCGGCGGTGCGGCGGACGTAGCCGGCGCGCACGAGGAGCTTGTGGCTGAGGACCTCGGCGTCCGCCGGGTCGTCGCGCAGCGTCTTCGCCATCAACTTCGACATGCGCTGGACCGGTGCGTTGGCCATGGTTCTCGTACTCCTGCCGGATGGGGGTCCCCCCTGCTCGAGCGCAGCCGAGAGCTCGGGGGAGGGTGATGGCCCCGAGGTTAGCCGGGCGGCCCCGGACCGGGGAAATCAGTTCCGTCGCGGGAGGGGCAGCGGGGCGCCCATGACGGCGTACGGGCGGGCCGCGCTCGGGAAGTGCACCTGGCGGGCGAGGTCCTCGTACCCGAGGGCGCGGTAGAGGCCGCGGGCCGGGGAGTCGGTGTCGATGGCGGAGAGGATCGAGCGCTGCTCGTCGGCCTCGTCGGTGATCGTGGTGATCAGTCCGCGGCCCACGCCGCGCCCCTGGTAGGCGGGGTGGACATGGAGTTCGGTGATGACGAACGAGCCGTCGAGCCAGTCGGCGGTGCCCGTGGCGCGCAGGTACGGCTCCACGACGGTGGACCACCAGTGCGTACGGTCGTTGGGCATGCCGTACACGAAGCCGACGAGCCGCCCCGAGGGCGTGGTGGCGCCGTAGGAGCGGGCGCCGGGGCTCATGAGGTGGCGCAGCACGATGTGGCGGCGTACGGCGACCTCGTCCTGGTCCAGGCCGAAGGCGACCGCCTGCACGGCGAGGGCCTCGTCCACCTTGGCGGCGAGATTGACCGGTCCGATCATGACCTCTGCGTCATCCATGCGGCGCACCCTACAAGCGGCCGGGGCCTCAGAACAGCACGCTCATGAAGGCGCCGGTCTCACGGAAGCCGACGCGGCGGTACGAGGCCCTGGCCGGGGTGTTGTAGTCGTTGACGTACAGGCTGACCACGGGGGCGACGTCGGCGAGGGCGTACTGGAGGACGGCGGCCATGCCGGTCTCCGACAGGCCCTTGCCGCGGTGCTCGGGGGCGACCCAGACGCCCTGGATCTGGCAGGCCTGTCGGGTGGCGGCGCCGATCTCCGCCTTGAAGACGACCTTGCCGTCCTCGATCCGGGCGAAGGAGCGGCCCGCGCCGACGAGCTCGGCGACCCGGGCCTGGTAGAGCAGTCCGCCGTCGTTGGCCAGCGGGGAGATGCCGACCTCCTCGGTGAACATGGCCACGCAGGCGGGCATGATCGCTTCCATCTCGTCCTTGCGGACGCGGCGGACCAGCGGATCGGGCGCGACGGTGGTGGAGGGCTGCTCGGCGATCATCAGCGGCTGGCGGGCGCGGACG
The DNA here is from genome assembly GCF_008642375.1 of Streptomyces venezuelae. Taxonomy (NCBI): domain Bacteria; kingdom Bacillati; phylum Actinomycetota; class Actinomycetes; order Kitasatosporales; family Streptomycetaceae; genus Streptomyces; species Streptomyces venezuelae. Next base: position 2,451,890 of record NZ_CP029194.1, read on the forward strand.
TCCCTGGCCGGGCCCCAGCTGGGCTCCAGGAGCCGCCACAGCTCGCCGGTGGACTCGGCGGGGCCGACGATCGAGGAGCAGCGGCGGCCGATCCTGCGGGCCCGGTCGGCGAAGGCGCGGACGGCCTCGGGCGTGGCGCAGATGGGGACGAGGTTGGCGCCGGAGTAGCAGAGCGAGCGCAGTCGGCCCTCGGTGTACCAGCCCCACATCTCGCCGCCGAGCCGCCAGGGGTCGAGCCCCGCGACCTGGACGCGTGCGGTCACGAAGGCGTTCTCGACGGGGGAGCTCTCCAGGACGGCCAGGGCGGCGCCGAGGTCGGCGGGTTCGAGGACCCGGGTGGTGGTCTCTGTCAGCACGAGGGGGCCTCACGGTACGGATCTGCTGGTCTCCGCACTTTACCCCCGTGTGCTGTGACGGGGCCCGTCACAGCGCACGAAACCCCTCGGCCCGGTGGGGCGGAGGGGTTCGTGGGGGAGGAATTCCGGACACCCGCGGCGACGGGGACGACGGACGCCGGAGGTGACGTCGGATCCGTGGCGGCAGGCGCCGACGGTGATGCCCTACCCGTGGCGGCAGGCACCGAGGGTGACGTCGGGCCGTGGTGTCAGACGCCGATGGCGACCGACGGCTCGCCGCTGGCGACGCCGTCCTTCTCCATCTGCTCGGCGATCTTGAGCGCCTCCTCGATGAGGGTCTCGACGATCTTCGACTCGGGGACGGTCTTGATGACCTCGCCCTTCACGAAGATCTGGCCCTTGCCGTTGCCGGAGGCGACGCCGAGGTCGGCCTCGCGGGCCTCGCCCGGGCCGTTGACGACGCAGCCCATGACGGCGACGCGCAGCGGGACGGTCATGCCGTCGAGGCCGGCGGTGACCTCCTCGGCGAGCTTGTAGACGTCGACCTGGGCGCGGCCGCAGGACGGGCAGGAGACGATCTCCAGGCGGCGCTGGCGCAGGTTCAGCGACTCCAGGATCTGGATGCCGACCTTGATCTCCTCGGCCGGCGGAGCGGAGAGCGAGACGCGGATGGTGTCGCCGATGCCCTGGGCGAGCAGCGCGCCGAAGGCGACGGCCGACTTGATGGTGCCCTGGAAGGCCGGACCGGCCTCGGTGACGCCGAGGTGCAGCGGGTAGTCGCACTGGGCGGCCAGCTGGCGGTAGGCCTCGACCATCACGACCGGGTCGTTGTGCTTGACCGAGATCTTGATGTCGCGGAAGCCGTGCTCCTCGAAGAGGCCGGCCTCCCAGAGGGCGGACTCGACGAGCGCCTCGGGGGTGGCCTTGCCGTACTTCTTCAGGAGCCGCGCGTCGAGCGAACCGGCGTTGACGCCGATGCGGATCGGGGTACCGGCGTCGGAGGCCGCCTTGGCGATCTCCTTGACCTTGTCGTCGAACTGCTTGATGTTGCCGGGGTTGACCCGGACGGCCGCGCAGCCCGCGTCGATGGCGGCGAAGACGTACTTCGGCTGGAAGTGGATGTCGGCGATGACCGGGATCTGCGACTTCCGCGCGATGACCGCGAGGGCGTCGGCGTCGTCCTGGGTGGGACAGGCCACGCGCACGATCTGGCAGCCGGAGGCGGTCAGCTCGGCGATCTGCTGGAGCGTGGCGCCGATGTCGGAGGTGCGGGTCGTCGTCATCGACTGCACGGAGACGGGGGCGTCACCGCCGACGGCCACGCTGCCGACCTGGATCTGGCGGCTCTTGCGCCGCTCGGCGAGCCGGGTCGGGACGGTCGGGATACCGAGAGAAATCGCGGTCATCTTTTGTGCAACCTCAAGGTTGTGCGTCGGCGGGCTCAGGTCTCCGAGGTTACCGCCCCGGGGGCGGGGGCCCCGACACCAGCGGGTCGGGGCCCCCGGGAGCTGTGTCCGGAACTAGGTCAGCCGCACCGGGTTGACGATGTCGGCGGCGAGGACGAGCAGCGTGAAGCAGACGAAGACACCGGCCACCACGTACGCGGCGGGCATCAGCTTGGCCACGTCGAACGGGCCCGGGTCGGGGCGCTTGAAGATCCGGGCCGTGTGGCGGCGTACGGACTCCCACAGGGCGCCCGCGATGTGACCGCCGTCGAGCGGCAGCAGCGGGAGCATGTTGAACAGGAACAACGAGACGTTGAAGAACACCAGGAGGTTCATGAACCAGACGATGATCCGCTCCGGCGGAGCGTCGACGTTCATGAGCTCGCCGGTGAGCCGGGCGGCGCCGACGACACCGACCGGGGAGTCCGCAGCGCGCTCCCCGTCGCCGAAGGTGGCGTCCCAGAGTCCGGGGATCTTGCCGGGGAGGGCGACGACCGACTCGACGCCGTTCTCCAGCAGGTCGGACATCCGTTCGGTGGTCTCGCCGAAGCTGAGGGCGCCGACCTCGGTCTTCGAGGCGAAGCCGAGGTAGCCGGCGTCGATGTACCGGACCGGCTGGACGACCTGGCCGTCCTCGTCCTTCATCGGCACCTTGTTGGAGACGAGCGTCGGGTGCAGGTCGACGCGCTGGCCGCCCCGCTCGACGGTGATCGTCGCCGTGCCGATGGTGTCGCGGATGCGGTCCGAGAGCGCGTCCCAGTCCCCCACCGGCGCGCCGTTGAAGGCGACGATCTTGTCGCCCTCTTTGAGACCCGCCATGTGAGCCGGAGAGACGGGGTCACCCGGCTCGCACTTCTCGCGGTTCTCGCTCTGCTCGATGACGCACTTCTGGACGCCGGCGACCTTGGTCGTCTGGCCCTCGATGCCCAGCGTCATCATCGAGCCGAAGAAGAGCGCCGCCGCCAGGACCAGGTTCATGAAGGGGCCGGCGAACATCACGATCACGCGCTTCCACGGCTTGCGCGTGTAGAAGAGCCGGGTCTCGTCGCCGGGCTTCAGCTCCTCGTACGAGGCCTCGCGGGCGTCCTCGATCATGGAGCGCCAGGGCGAGGTGGAGCGGGCCTCGATCTTGCCGTCCTCGCCGGGCGGGAACATGCCGATCATGCGGATGTAGCCGCCGGCCGGGATCGCCTTGATGCCGTACTCGGTCTCGCCCCGCTTCTTCGACCAGATCGTGGGGCCGAAGCCGACCATGTACTGCGGCACACGGATGCCGAAGAGCTTGGCCGTGGAGAGGTGGCCCAGCTCGTGCCACGCGATGGAGACGAGCAGTCCCAGCGCGAACAGCACGATGCCGAGGATGTACAGGAGCACTTCGGTCATGCGCGCGCCTCCGCCGTTGCCTTCGCCGCCAGCTCACGGGCCCGGGCCCGGGCCCAGGTCTCCGCTTCGAGGACGTCCGGGACGGTGAGGGAGGTTCCCGTACCGGGAACGCCGTGCTCCGCGACGACCGCTGTGACCGTATCCATGATTCCGTTGAACGGCAGGCGTCCGGCGAGAAACGCCTCGACGCACTCCTCGTTCGCCGCGTTGAAGACCGCGGGGGCCGTGCCGCCCAGTTCGCCGACGTGCCGGGCGAGGCCGACCGACGGGAAGGCCTCCGTGTCGAGCGGGAAGAACTCCCAGGTGGAGGCCTTGGTCCAGTCGAAGGAGGGGGCCGCGTCCGGGACCCGCTCCGGCCACCCGATACCGATGGCGATGGGGCCGCCCATGTCGGGCGGAGTCGCCTGGGCGAGCGTGGAGCCGTCGGTGAACTCGACCATCGAGTGCACGTACGACTGGGGGTGCACGACGACCTCGATGCGGTCGAAGGGGATGTCGTACAGCAGGTGGGCCTCGATGACCTCCAGGCCCTTGTTCACCAGGGTGGCGCTGTTGACCGTGATCACCGGGCCCATGGCCCAGGTCGGGTGGGCCAGCGCGTCCTCGCGGGTGACATGGGCGAGCTGCTCGCGCGTACGGCCGCGGAAGGGGCCGCCGGAGGCGGTGACGACCAGCTTGCGGACGTCGGCCCGGGTGCCGGCGGCCAGCGCCTGGAAGAGGGCCGCGTGCTCGGAGTCGACCGGGATGATCTGCCCCGGCTTGGCGAGCGCCTTGACCAGCGGGCCGCCGACGATCAGCGACTCCTTGTTGGCGAGGGCGAGGGTGCGGCCCGCTTCGAGGGCGGCGAGCGTGGGCGCGAGGCCGATGGAGCCGGTGATGCCGTTGAGCACGGTGTGGCACGGGGAGGCGGCCAGCTGGGTGGCCGCGTCCGGGCCCGCCAGGAGCTCGGGGAGCGGCTCGGAGCCGTACAGCGCCTTCAGCGCCTCGCGCAGCTCGGGCAGCACCTCCTCGCGGGCGACCGCGACCGCGGCGACCTTCAGCCGGTGCGCCTGCTCCGCGAGCAGTCCGACCCGGCCGCCGGAGGCGGCCAGGGCGGTGACCCGGAAGCGGTCGGGATTGCGCAGCACCAGGTCGATGGCCTGGGTGCCGATGGACCCGGTCGAGCCGAGGACGACGATGTCCCGGCGTCCTTCGGAGACGTCGAAGGCGATATGGGGATCGGCGAGAGGAGAGGGGCGGTCGCTCATGCCCCCCATTCTTGCGCCAAACGCTGTGCGGACTTCACGGGGTGTGGACAAACGTGTCGAAGACCCGGTGGAAGTCGGGAAAGGTCTTCTTCACACAGCCCGGGTCGTCGAAGGTGATCCCGGGGGTCCGCAGGGCGGTGACGGCGAAGGACATGACGATCCGGTGGTCGCCGTGGGTGGCGATCTCGACGGGTCCGGCCGGGGTGCCGGGGTGGATCTCGATCCAGTCGGGGCCGGTGCGGACGGTGATGCCGAGGCGGCGCAGGTTCTCGGCGCAGGCGTCGAGGCGGTCGCACTCCTTGACCCGGGTGTTGGCGACGTCCTCGATGCGGACCGGGCCGTCGGCGAAGGGGGCGAGGGCGGCGAGGGTGGGCATGGTGTCGGAGATGTCCCGCATGTTGACGGTGAGTCCGCGCAGGGTGCCGGTGGAGCGGACGGTGGTGCCGGTGTCGGTGATCTCGACCTCGGCACCCATGCGGCGCAGGACGTCGACGAAGGCGAGGTCGCCCTGGAGGGCGCCGGTGCCGAGGCCGGGGACGGTGACGGAGCGGCCCGGTTCGAGGGCGGCCGCGGCGAAGAAGTAGCTCGCGGTGGAGGCGTCGGGCTCGATGCCGTACGTCCTCGCGCGGTAGCCGGTGGGGGCGACCCGGTACGTACGGCCCTCCTGGCGCACGTCGGCGCCGAAGGCGCGCATCATCGCGAGGGTGATCTCGACGTACGGCTCCGAGACCAGATCGGTGACCGTGATGTCGAGGCCCTCGGCGGTGAGCGGGCCCAGCATGAGCAGGGCCGTCAGGTACTGGGAGGACTGCCCGGCGTCGAGGGTGAGCGCGCCGCCCTTCACGCCGGAGGCGTGGACGGCGAGGGGGTGGTGCCCCTCCTTCTCGCCGTGCCGGAGGTCGACGCCGAGGTCGCGCAGCGCGGTGCTGAGGGGGCCGAGCGGGCGGCGGCGCATCTGGGCGGAGGCGTCGAAGCGGTACGTGCCGCGGCCCGCGGCGACGAGGGTGGGCAGGAAGCGGGCGGTGGTGGCGCCGTCGCGGCAGTAGACCTCGGCGGTGTCCGCGCCGGGGCCGTCGGGGCGGCCCTCGATGTGCCAGGCACCGGGCTCGCGGCGCACGGCGTAGCCGAGGGCGGTGAGGCCTTCGGCGAAGCCCTCGGTGTCGTCGGAGACGAGCGGCCTGAGGAGGGTCGTGATGCCCTCGGCGGCGGCGGCGAGGAAGAGCGCGCGGGCCGTGACGGACTTGGAGCCGGGGATGTCGATGACGGTCACGGCGACCATCCTGCCGTGACCTGCGGCGCGGTCGTGCCACGGTCCGCCACGTGGACGCGTGTGCCCGCAACGGCCGGGGTCAGGGGAGGCGGCGGTGGAGGTCGGGCTCGGTGGAGGGGCCGGGGGTGGCGTCCGCGATCCAGGGGCCCTCGCCGCTCGGGTCGACGATGCCGGCCTCCAGCCAGGCGTAGGCTCCGGAGAGGACGCCGTCGACGACCTTGCGGTCGAGGTCGTCCGTGTTGGACCAGAGGCGGCCGAAGAGCTCCTCGGTCCTGAGGCGGGCCTGCCGGCAGAAGGCGTCCGCCAGCTGGTGGGCCTCGCGGCCGTGGTCCGTGGTGGTGCGGAGGAGTTCGGCCCGTACGCAGGCGGCGCTCATCGCGAAGAGCTCCGCGCCGATGTCGACGATCCGCCCCAGGAAGGCCTGCTTGAGCTCCATGCGCCCCTGCCAGCGGGACATCGCGTAGAAGGTCGAGCGGGCGAGCTTGCGGGAGGTCCGCTCGACGTACCGGAGGTGGCCGGCGAGGCCGCCGAACTCCCCGTACGCCCCGGGCAGCTGTCCCGGCCCGGCGACGAGTCCGGGCAGCCAGCGGGCGTAGAAGCCGCCGGCCCGCACCCCGGCCTTCGCCTTGTCGGCGAGGGAGGTGTCGGGGTCGATGAGGTCGCCGGCGACGGAGAGGTGGGCGTCGACGGCCTCGCGGGCGATCAGGAGGTGCATGATCTCGGTCGAGCCCTCGAAGATCCGGTTGATCCGCAGGTCGCGCAGGACCTGCTCGGCGGGGACCGCGCGCTCGCCGCGGGCGGCGAGGGAAGCTGCGGTCTCGTAGCCGCGGCCGCCGCGGATCTGGACCAGTTCGTCGGCGATCAGCCAGGCCATCTCGGAGCCGTACAGCTTGGCGAGGGCGGCCTCGATCCGGATGTCGTTGCGGTCCTCGTCGGCCATCTGCGAGGCGAGGTCGACGACGGCCTCCAGCGCGAAGGTGGTGGCCGCGATGAAGGAGATCTTGGTGCCGACGGCCTCGTGGCGGCCGACGGGCCTGCCCCACTGCTCGCGGACGCCCGACCATTCGCGGGCGATCTTCAGGCACCACTTGCCGGCGCCCGCGCAGGACGCGGGGAGGGAGAGCCGGCCGGTGTTGAGGGTGGTGAGGGCGATCTTGAGGCCGCTGCCCTCGGGGCCGATGCGGTGTGCGGCGGGGACGCGGACGCCGTGGAAGCGGGTGACGCCGTTCTCCAGGCCGCGCAGCCCCATGAAGGCGTTGCGGTGCTCGACGGTGATGCCGGGCGAGTCCGCCTCGACCACGAAGGCGGTGATGCCGCCGCGGTGGCCCTCGGAGGCGGGCACCCGGGCCATGACGACGAGGAGGTCGGCGACGACGCCGTTCGTGGTCCAGAGCTTCACGCCGTCGAGGACGTAGTGGTCGCCGTCGGGCACGGCGGTGGTGGCGAGGCGGGCCGGGTCGGAGCCGACGTCGGGCTCGGTGAGGAGGAAGGCGGAGAGGTCCGTCCGGGCGAGGCGGGGCAGGAAGGCGTCCTTCTGCTCCTGGGTGCCGAAGAGTTTCAGCGGCTGCGGTACGCCGATCGACTGATGCGCGGAGAGCAGGGCGCCGACGGCGGGGCTCGCGGAGCCGACGAGGGCGAGGGCGCGGTTGTAGTACAGCTGGGTGAGACCGAGCCCGCCGTACTTCGGGTCGATCTTCATCCCGAGCGCGCCGATCTCCTTGAGGCCGGTGATCGTCTCGTCGGGGATGCGGGCCTCGCGCTCGATGCGGGCGCTGTCGATCCGGGTCTCGCAGAAGGTCCTGAGGGTCGCGAGGAAGGCCTCCCCGCGCCGTACGTCCTCGTCGGCGGGGAGCGGGTGGGGGTGGACGAGGTCGAGCCGGAAGCGGCCGAGGAAGAGCTCCTTGGCGAAGCTCGGCTTGTGCCAGTCCTGCTCGCGCGCGGCCTCGGCGGTCTGCCGGGCCTCGCGCTCGGTGACCTTGGGCGGCTGCTGGGCGGGTGCGGACATGGACACCTCCTGCTCGGGGCTTCCCTGTCCGTCGTACCCGATTTCCGCGGGTTCGGAAAGACGGGGGGGGGAGCGTTCGCGCGGCGTCCTCCAGGTGAGACGCCCGGGCCGCCGGTGAAGGTACGGCGTAGGGTCCGCGCCATGTCGCAGCCGATCAAGCTCATCATCCACATCACCACCCTGCCCGGCCGGGGCGCGGAGCAGGTCGCCGCCTTCAAGGCCCTCGCGCCCCTCGTACGGGCCGAGGACGGGTGCCTCCGGTACGACCTCCACCGGGTGGCCGACGACCCCGACCGCTTCGTCCTGATCGAGCGCTGGGCCTCGGCCGGGGCCCTCGCCGCGCACGACGTCGCCCCGCACATGACGGCGGCGGACGCGGCGAACAAGGCCTTCCGCGCGAAGCCCGCCGAGGTCGTGCGGCTCGTCGACGCGCCCGTGGCGTGACGCGGGCCGCCCGACGAAAGCGCATGACGAAAGACGGTCCGAGCCCCCGCACAGTGGGCTCGGACCGTCTGGTTCGGTGAGACGTACGCCTTAGAGGGCGAGGCCCGTCAGGACCAGGACGCGCTCGTACGTGTAGTCGTCCATCGCGAACTTGACGCCCTCGCGGCCGACGCCGGAACGCTTGGCGCCGCCGTACGGCATCTGGTCGGCGCGGTAGGAGGGGACGTCGCCGACGATCACGCCGCCGACCTCCAGCGCGCGGTGGGCGCGGAAGGCGGTCTGCAGGTCGCGCGTGAAGACGCCCGCCTGGAGGCCGAAGTCGGAGTCGTTGACCGCGGCGAAGGCCTCGGCCTCGCCGTCGACCTTGGCGATCGTGAGGACCGGGCCGAAGACCTCGGCGCGGGCCAGGGTGACGTCGGCGGGGAGCTCGGCGAGGACGGTCGGGGCGTAGGTGGCACCCTCGCGCTTGCCGCCGGTGAGGAGCTTGGCGCCGGCGGCGACGGCCTCGTCGACCCAGGACTCGACGCGCTGGGCGGCGGCCTCGTCGACCAGCGGGCCGACGTCGGTGGCGGCGTCGGACGGGTCACCGGTGACCTGGGCCTCGACGGCGGCGACGATCTTCGGCACCAGGCGGTCGTAGACCGAGGCGTCGGCAATCACTCGCTGCACGGAGATGCAGGACTGGCCGCCCTGGTAGTTGGAGAAGGTGGCGATGCGGCTCGCCGCCCAGTCCAGGTCGGCCTCGGAGGACCAGTCGGGGAGGACGACGGCCGCGGCGTTGCCGCCGAGCTCCAGGGTGCAGTGCTTGTGCGGCACCGACTCCTGGATGGCGTAGCCGACCTTGTCCGAGCCGGTGAAGGAGATGACCGGGAGGCGCTCGTCCTTGACCAGGGCGGGCATGCGGTCGTTCGGCACGGTCAGGATCGACCAGGAGCCGGCCGGCAGCTCGGTCTCGGCCAGGATCTCGCCCAGGATCAGGGAGGAGATCGGCGTCGAGGGGGCCGGCTTGAGGATGATGGGGGCGCCGACGGCGATGGCCGGGGCGACCTTGTGGGCGCTGAGGTTCAGCGGGAAGTTGAACGGCGCGATGCCGAGGACGACGCCCTTGGGGATACGGCGGGTGAGCGCGAGGCGGCCCGCGCCGCCGGCCTCGGTGTCCAGGCGCTGGGCCTCGCCGGCGTTCCAGCGGCGGGCCTCCTCGGCGGCGAAACGGAAGACGGAGACGGCACGGCCGACCTCGCCGCGGGCCCACTTGATGGGCTTGCCGTTCTCGGCGGAGATCAGGAGGGCGATCTCCTCGGTGCGCTCGGCGAGCCGCTTCGACACGTGGTCGAGGGCGGCGGCACGGACGTGCGCCGGGGTCGCGGCGAACTCGTCGACGACGGCGTGCGCGGCGGCGACGGCCTCCTCGACCTGGGCCTCGGTGGGCACGCTGACCTTGCCGACCAGACGTCCGTCGAAGGAGTTCGTGACGTCGAAGGTGGCCTCGCCGGTGGCCTCGCGGCCGGCGAGCCAGAAGGCGTGGGTGGTCGTCATTGCGTCCCGGCCCTTTCCGTATCGGGGGTGCGAGCGATCGCTCTCCTGACACGGTAGGGCCGGGAGGACGGAGGGGCGTTTGTCCGGTGTGGAGTGGTGAGGGTGAACCTCTGTCCGCTTTGGCCGAACCGGCCCGGTCGCCTGTGGCAGGCCCCCGTCAGGTTCGCCGCTCGGTCGAGACGATGAGACAGACACCGCCGACGACGACCGCGCCGCCGAGGACGATGGGCCAGGACAGGGCCTCGCCGAGGACGAGGGCGCCGAGGGCGACGGCGACGACCGGGTTCACGTACGCGTACGTGGCGACCAGCGAGAGCGGTGCGGCCTGGAGGAGCCACGCGTACGCGGTGAAGGCGATCAAAGAACCGAAGACGATCAGGTACGCGAGCGCGGCCCACGAGCGGCCCGAGACCGCGGTCACGTCGAGGCCGTGCTGCTCGCCCCGGACGAAGGCGACGGCGAGGCCGCCGAGGCCGCCCGCGATCATCTCGTACGCACTGGCCGTGAAGGGGTTGGCGGGCATGGGGAGACGGGCGGACGAGAAGGAGCCCACGGACCACAGGAGCGTCGCCACGACGACGAGGACGACCCCGCCGACCTTCACCTCGCCGCTGAGCCCGGGCAGTGTGAGCACGGCGAGTCCCACGAGGCCGAGGGCGACTCCGGCGAGGCCGCCGGCCGTCGGCCGTTGACCGGTGGCGGCCTTCAGGAGCACGACCCAGGCCGGGACGACGGAGATGAGCAGGGCGGTCAGGCCCGAGGGGATGGAGGTCTCGGCGAGGACGACGAGGCCGTTGCCGCCGAGTATCAGGAGCAGGCCGATGAGGACGGCGGAGCCGAGCTGCCGGCGGGTGACCTTGAGGGCGGCGGGGCCCTGGCGCCAGGCGATGATCCCGGCGAGGAGCAGTCCGGCGGTGACGAAGCGGACGCCGGCGGAGAGGAACGGCGGCATCGTCTCGACGACGATCCGGATGCCGAGGTAGGTGGAGCCCCACACGACGTACACGATGCCGAGCGCGGCCCATACGGCGCCGGTGATCCGGCGGGCGGCGGGCGCGGCGGTGCGGGTGCCGGCCTGCGTGGTGGTGGCCTGCGTGGTGGTGGCCTGCTGCGTCTCGGGGGCCGGATCGACGGCGGGGCTTGTCATGAGCAGGAGAGTAGGCAGTTCACGGGTGGTTGACCAAGAAAACTGCCCGGATTCGGGCAGGGAAACCGGAATTCGGGTGGGCGAACCTGGCCAAGAGTCACTCGGCAGGCGGGGTGAAAGGATGGCCCCGACCACGACAACTCGCGGGGAAATAGGGGAAGAACATGGTTCTGGCGGTTCTGATCGGCGTCCTGGTGCTCGCCGTCGGAGGGTGCGTCTGCGTCGTGTGGGCGTCGCGCGGCGGCCCGCCCTGGGTCCGCGCGGTGGCGAAGGTGACCTTGCTCGGGGGCGAGCTGGTGCGCGACAACCGGAAGCGGAGCCGTACGCAGCAGGGCGACGGCGGCACCGTCACCGGCGGCGGCGAGTAGGGACGTGACCGCGGGGCACCCCTCTCAGGGCGTGTCCTCGCCCGTCGCCTTCAGCGCCAGCCACAGCTCCATGCGTACGTCCGCGTCGTCCAGCGAGCGGCCCAGGATCTCCTCCACGCGCCGCATCCGGTAGCGCAGGGTGTGCCGGTGGACGCCCAGGTCGGCGGCGGCCGCGTCCCACTGGCCGTGCCGGGAGAGCCAGGCGCGCAGCGAGGCCACGAGGTCACCGCGCCCGGTCGCGTCGTGCTCCCGCAGCGCGCGGAGCATGCCGTCGGCGAAGGCGCGGACGGCGTCGTCGGCGAGGAGCGGCAGGACCGAACCGGCGGCCAGCTCCTCGTGCTCGACGAGCGTGCGGCCACGCCGCCGGGCCACCGCGAGGGCCTGCTCGGCCTGCTTGTACGCGGTCGCCGCGGCGACCGGGCCGGCCGGGGCCGAGAGGCCGACGACGATCCCGGTCTCCTCCGCCTCGCGCTCCGCGTACCCGTGGCAGGCCGTGACGACGGCGCCCCCGTCCCCGGCGAGGACGACGAGCCGCCCCTCGCTCTCCGGGACCGTCAGCACCGCCTCGCCCGCCCGGGCGGCGGCCGTCTCCAGGGTCTCGGCGAGGGCGGGCAGCGGGGCCTCGCCCGTCGGCTCGCCCCCGGCGGGCTCGGCGACGAGCAGCCGGAAGGGGGCGTCGAGCAGCCCGCCGTACACCTCGCCGGCCACCGCGCGCGCGTGGTCCGGCTGGCCGGCGAGCATCAGCTTCAGGACGGCGGCGCCGAGCCGCTGCTCGGCCGCCTGGAGCGAGCGGGACCGCTCCGTGGTGAGGGTGAGCAGGGCGATGGCCGAGTGGACGGCGTACCGCTCGGCCGTCCCGAGGGGCGCGCCCGTGCCGACCGCGAGTGCGCCCCGCACGCGCCGGCCGGTGCCGAGCGACTGGAGCTCGACGCGGTCGTCCGTACCGCCGACGACGGCGCTCGCGGGCGCCGGGCGGTCGCGGAGCCGCTCCACGTCGGGGGTGAGCCGGGCGGCCCGGCGGGCGGCCCACTCGGGCGAGACGGCGACGACCGTGCCGGAGGTGTCGTACAGCGCGGCCCAGCCGTCGACGTGCGCGGCCAGCCGGGTGACGACGGCCTCGGGGCCCTCGGCGAGCGCGGCGCGGGTCAGCTCGCGCTGGGCCTCGAAGCCGGCGGTGACGGCGCGGTACTGGTCGGCGGAGATGGCCGCCGAGACCGCCTTGCTGATCGCGAGGAACGGGGTCCTGCGCGGCACCTCGAGGAGCGGCAGGTGCTCCTCGCGGGCCGCTTCGAGCAGGGCCGGCGGGATCTCCTCGTAGTTCACGCCGACGGCGAAGCCGAGCCCGACGACCCCCGCCCCGAGCAGCCGCCGCACGTACCGCCGCATCGCCTCCAGGTCCTCGGCGTCCAGCGTGAGCGCGGTGGTGAGGAGGAGCTCGCCGCCCTCCATGTAGGGGACGGGGTCGGCCAGCTCGCTGACGTGGGCCCAGCGGACGGGGGTGTCGAGGCGGTCCTCACCCGCGCGGACGATCAGCTTGAGGGAGGAGTGCTGCACGAGCGAGGCGAGGGTGGGCGGCATTGGGGACCGTCGGACCTTTGGGCGAGGGGGCGCCGCTCAGCCGAGCGGCGCCCCCGATTGTGCCAGGGCCGAAAGTCCTCCGCTCAGCCGCGGAGCTCGACGAGGAGCGGAGGGGTGTGCTCGCCGCGCACATGGGTGAGGGAGAGGACGGCGTGGCCGGGCGGCACGGCATGCGCGAGATCGGACGCGGACCACCGCTGGCGCTCCACTTCGCGGACGGTGACGGCCTCGGTCGTCACGGCCTTGCCGGTCACCAGCTTGCGCAGGGCGTGGAAGGCCCGGGTCATCGGCTGGTCGGCGAAGACGGTGTGGTGGGCCACCTCGGTCGTCTCCACCCGTTCGGTGCCCCACGCCTCGGCGAAGGCCCGGCCGTCCCAGGTGGGAAGCCCGGCGAAGGCCATCCGGCAGCCGACGCCCGCGAGGAGTGGACCGTGCAGTGCTTCGGGGACCTCCGCGAGGGTACGAAGGGCCAGCACGACGCCCGCGTTCTGCGGGCGCAGCCGCTGGAAGGCCCGTACGGTCCCCGCCGTGAGTGCGCCGGCCGCGTCGTCGAGCACCAGGCAGGCGAAGTGCCCGCTCCCGGCGCGGTCCCGGGTCACCTGCTGGAACTGGGCGAGCAGCAGCCGGTTGAGCAGGCGCCCGGCCTCCTCGTGGCCGCCGTCCGGAAGGCTGACCCGGACCCGCATCGGGTGCTGGGCGACGGCCCGGAGGGAGAAGGGCCGCACGTCGCGGCCGCCGCCGAAGAACTCGGCGAAGGCGGGGCGGTCGAGCGCGGTGAGGCGGTCGGCGAGCACGGGGCCCACGTCGGTCGCGGTGCCGACCTGTCGGATCCGGGACTCCAGTTCACGGCGCATCGCGTGCGCTCCGTCGGCCGGCAGCAGGTCGAGCAGCGCCTCCAGGACCTCGGGACGGGCTTCGAGCAGCTCCCGCAGGACCGGGACAGTCGGGAAGCTCCCGTACGCGGCTCTGTACGGGCCGATGAGCTGGGCGAGGACCGTGGCCGCGCGTCGGGTCTCCACGCCCTCCATGTCGCCGACGAGTCCTTCGGCGAGGAAGCCGGCGGCCTCGTCCGGGTCGGTGGCGCCCGCGTACAGGTCGAGGTCGTACCGGGAAGAGGGGTCTCCGAGGCGGATCACGACGTCGTACGCCTCGTCGGGGCCGAGCGGTGCCCCGGCCGTGCCGACGGCGACGACGGCGACGGCCCCGGTGAGCGCCTGGAGGGTGAGCGACTCGACGACGGGCGCGACGAGCGAGCGTGTCTTGCCCGCTCCGGAGGGGCCGACGGCGAGGAGGGAGGTGCCGAGGAGGCCGGGGTCGAGCGCGAGGCCGGCACCGCGGTAGGCGTGCGGGGTCCGCTCGGCGGCCGCCCAGCGCCCGAGGCGGACCTGGCCCAGGAGCAGGTCGTGGGTGGCCGCACGGCTCGGCAGGTCGCGGTCGCCCGAGGGGTGTGCGCCCGCCGCGGCGCCCTTGCGGAGGAGCCCGTCGACGAGGGCGGTGCGGCGTTCGACGTCCTGGTCGCTCTTCCGCCAGCCGCGGCGCACGCGCGCACAGTCGACGTCGTTCATGCGGCCTGCGGCCAGTTCTCCGGTGAGCAGGTCGGCGGCGGCGTGCTCGCCGGCGCCCCTGAGCTCGGGCCACTGGGAGCGGGGGGTGACCGGTCCGACCGGGGCGGTGGGGACCGGAACGCCACCGGAGGCGGACCGGGCGCGCCACTGCCCGAAGAGGCTCGGCCACTCGCCGACCCTGGCGAACGGCCAGACGACCGCCGCCGTGATGAGCGCGCGCATGGGGTAGACGAAGAGCGGCGAACTGGGGACGTCCCAGCTGCCCGTCAGAAGCGCGGCGAGGCAGGCCACCGGGTCGACGACGGGCAACGGGGGCCATCCGAGGCCGAGGGTCTCGGAGAACACGAACGCCAGGACGAGCAGGGCCCCCGCCGCGGCGACCGCCGCGCGCACGGGCGGACGGCACCGGTCCAGGTAGTGACGGGTGACCTTGCCCCAGGAGCCGAGGGCGCCGACGCCGCACACGAGAGCGAGGAAGAGAGCGCCGTCGAAGACACTGTGCGCGGCGACGCCTTCCCAGTCCTTCGGCGAGGTGGTGAGGGGGTACCACCAGTCGTTCGGGGTGAGGGTCCGCAGGAGGAGGTCCGCGTACGGGAGGGTGTTGCTCCGCCAGGCCGACCAGATGACCAGGCCGACGGCCGCGGGGATCAGCATCCCGACGAAGGTGACCGGCGCGAGCCGCGTGGGCACCTCGGGCGGCGGAACGTGCCGGAGCCGCCAGATGCCGAGGCCGGCCTTGGGACGCGGGGCGTCCAGCCAGGCGACGACAGGCGAGGAGCCGGGCGCCTCGGGAGCCCGGGACGGCGGGGGCGGGACGTTCGGCGAAGGCGGGATGCTCGGCGGAGGCGGGGGCGGGACGCTGCTGGGGGTGGCGGGCCGGACCTCGTAGGCCGGGGGTGTCGGGGGGACCCGCGGGTGCGCCGGGGCCGCGGCAGGTGTGGAGGACGGGGGCGGCCCCGCCGGGCGTGGTACCGCGCCCTCTCTGGTGTCTCGTGACTCGTACGTGCCGTCGGTCTCCATGTACCCCTGCCCCCTGACCAGCCAGGTCGCCGCCTCTGTGCCCTCGTCAATCTAGTGGGCCCGAAGCGCCCCGGAGGGGTTTCGCCCACCCGTACGGCCGATCGCCGCCGGGCGGCGTCAGCCCGCACCCTTGAGGGTGGAAGGGGAGTCGCCATGTCCATCCCGGACAACGACACACCCGCGACCACTCCCGATCGGCGCATGCCTCACCCCCTCCCCCGCGCCTAGCCTGCGGAGGAAACCCGCAAGTGCGTCCAGAACACCCCCAGGAGCCCCGCATGAACGCTGTCCCGCAGGAGCGGCGCGTCGTCACCGCCATCCCCGGTCCGAAGTCGCTGGAGCTTCAGGCCCGTCGGCTCGACACGGTCGCCGGTGGCGTCGGCTCGACGCTGCCCGTCTTCACCAAGCGGGCCGGCGGCGGCATCATCGAGGACGTCGACGGCAACCGCCTGATCGACTTCGGCTCCGGCATCGCCGTGACCTCCGTCGGCGCCTCCGCCGAGGCCGTCGTGCGCCGCGCCTCCGCGCAGCTCCAGGACTTCACGCACACCTGCTTCATGGTGACGCCGTACGAGGGTTACGTGGAGGTCTGCGAGGCGCTCGCCGAGCTGACCCCGGGCGACCACGCCAAGAAGTCCGCGCTCTTCAACTCGGGCGCCGAGGCCGTCGAGAACGCGGTGAAGATCGCCCGTTCGTACACCAAGCGCCAGGCCGTCGTCGTCTTCGACCACGGCTACCACGGCCGTACGAACCTCACCATGGGCATGACGGCGAAGAACATGCCGTACAAGCAGGGCTTCGGTCCGTTCGCCCCCGAGCTCTACCGCGTGCCGGTCGCCTACGGCTACCGCTGGCCCACCGGTGCCGAGAACTGCGGCCCCGAGGCCGCCGCCCAGGCGATCGACAACATCACCAAGCAGATCGGCGCCGAGAACGTCGCCGCGATCGTCATCGAGCCGGTCCTCGGCGAGGGCGGCTTCATCGAGCCGGCCAAGGGCTTCCTGCCGGCGATCGTGAAGTTCGCCAACGACAACGGCATCGTCTTCGTCGCCGACGAGATCCAGGCCGGCTTCTGCCGTACGGGCCAGTGGTTCGCGTGTGAGGACGAGGGCATCGTCCCGGACCTCATCACCACCGCCAAGGGCATCGCGGGCGGTCTGCCGCTCGCCGCCGTCACCGGCCGCGCCGAGATCATGGACTCCGTCCACGGCGGCGGTCTGGGCGGCACCTACGGTGGCAACCCGGTCGCCTGCGCCGGTGCGCTCGGCTCCATCGAGACGATGAAGGAGCTCGACCTCAACGGCAAGGCGAAGCGCATCGAGGAGGTCATGAAGGGCCGCCTCACCGCCATGCAGGAGAAGTTCCCGATCATCGGTGACATCCGCGGCCGCGGCGCCATGATCGCCATCGAGCTCGTGAAGGACCCGGCGACCAAGGAGCCGTTCGCGGAGGCCGCGGGCGCGCTGGCGAAGGCCTGCCACGCCGAGGGCGTGCTGGTCCTGACCTGTGGCACCTACGGCAACGTCCTGCGTTTCCTGCCGCCGCTGGTCATCGGCGAGGACCTCCTGAACGAGGGCCTCGACATCATCGAGAGCGCGCTCGCCCAGATCTGAGCCCGGATCAGGGCCTGCTTCTCACACATCGTGTGAAGACTCTGTGGGGGGCCGATGGCGGGATGCCGTTCCTGCTGTCGGCCCCCTCTTCTCTGACGTACGGTTTCTGCAGATGAGAGAAACACCCCGGGCGGAGCCTCCCCAGCCCCGCCCACACCGTGCCTTGGCGCACACCGCTGGAGCTTCGTGCTCCGGGACTCCTCACCGATCGGATGGCCGCCCGCCCCACACCCCCCGGGGCGCGCGGCAGCCCGATCCCCTCGGCCGCCCTGGAACCACCCCCCCTGTTCCAGGGCGGCCGGCTCTCTTCTCGGCGCTCGTCGCCCTCGCCGTCGTGACCTGGCAGGTGCTCGTCCACGGCCCCCTGGCCAGGCTCGACGAGCGGGTGTCCCGCGCACTCGTGGACATCGTCCCCCGCTCGCTGAGCGAACTCGCCTCCGACCTCGGCAACATGACGGTCGCCCTGCCCGTCCTCGGCTGTGCGATGGCGTACGCGGTAGGGCGCGGCCGACGGATCGCCGCGCTGTACGCGGGGCTCGCGATGGTCCTCGTACCGCTCCTGGTGATCCCTTTGAAGGAGTGGACGGCCCGCCCCGGCCCTCTGGAGCCCTGGGCCGCCGGCTACTACCCCTCGGGCCACACGGCCACCGCGATGGTCGCGTACTTCGGCGCCGCCTTCCTCGTCTCGAAGCGACTGATCCCCGTCGCCGCCGTCCTGACGGCGGTGACGGGGACCGGACTGATCCTGCGCGGCTATCACTGGCCCCTGGACGTGCTGGCAAGCCTGTGCCTGGGGGTACTGATCCTGGCGGTCAGCTCCACGTGTACGAATCGAAGTTCTTCGAGAACTGCCACTGGTTGTAGCGGTCCCAGTTGATCGACCAGGTCATCAGGCCGCGCAGCGCGGGCCAGGTGCCGTGGGTCTGGTAGGAGCCGCAGTCGGTCTTCTTCGTCAGGCAGTCCAGGGCCTTGTTCACCTCGGCCGGGCTGGTGTGGCCGTTGCCCGCCTGGGTGGAGGCCGGGAGGCCGATGGCGACCTGCTCGGGGCGGAGGGCCGGGAAGAAGCGCTCGCTGTTGCCCGCGACCGGGAAGCCGGTGAGCAGCATGTCGGTCATGGCGATGTGGAAGTCGGCGCCGCCCATCGAGTGGTACTGGTTGTCGAGGCCCATGATGGAGCCCGAGTTGTAGTCCTGGACGTGCAGCAGGGTGAGGTCGTCGCGCAGGGCGTGGATGACCGGCAGGTAGGCGCCGGCGCGCGGGTCCTGGCCGCCCCAGGGGCCGGAGCCGTAGTACTGGTAGCCGAGCTGGACGAAGAAGGTCTCCGGGGCCATCGTCAGGACGAAGCCGGCGCCGTACTTGGCCTTGAGCGTCTTGACCGCCTGGATCAGGTTGACGATGACCGGGCTCGTCGGGTTGCGGAAGTCGGTGTCGCCGGTCTGGAGCGAGAGGGAGTGGCCCTCGAAGTCGATGTCGAGGCCGTCGAGGCCGTACTCGTCGATGATCTTCGAGACGGAGGAGACGAAGGTGTCGCGGGCGGCCGTGGTGGACAGCTGGACCTGGCCGTTCTGGCCGCCGATGGAGATGAGGACCTTCTTGCCCGCGGCCTGCTTGGCCTTGATCGCCGCCTTGAAGTCCGTGACGGACTCGACGTTCGGGCATTCGGTG
This sequence comes from Streptomyces venezuelae, assembly GCF_008642375.1. Classification (NCBI taxonomy): domain Bacteria; kingdom Bacillati; phylum Actinomycetota; class Actinomycetes; order Kitasatosporales; family Streptomycetaceae; genus Streptomyces; species Streptomyces venezuelae. The sequence continues at coordinate 2,470,532 of NZ_CP029194.1, forward strand.
GCGGGGCAGAGGCTGAAGCGGATGTCGCCGGAGGTCACGGAGGTCGGTTCGCCGAAGGCGAGGTTGATGACGTCCCAGGAGTCGGGGACGTCGGCCATGCGGGTGTAGCCCGAGCCGTTGGCGAAACTGGCGTGGAGATAGCCGACGAGCGCGTGCGCGGGCAGGCCGGGGTTGCCGCCCCCGCCGCTGGTCGTCGTCGCACTCACGGCCGTCGACTTCGCGGACTCGCCCGCGCTGTTCACCGCGCTGACCTGGAAGGTGTACGCGGTGGAGGGGGTGAGCCCGGTGACGGTGGCCGAGGTGCCGGTGACCGTCTGGACCTTCGTCGTACCCCGGTAGACGTGGTACGAGGTGGCACCGGAGACCGCGGACCAGGTCAGCGGCACGGAGGTGGAGGTCGGGGAGCCGGCCGCGAGACCGGCGGGCGTGGCCGGGAGCTGGACCGGGTCGCCGCCGGGTCCGAAGAGGGAGAGGTCGTCGGCCTGGTAGGCGGGGGTGCCGTACCAGCCGTGGGTGTAGATCGTCACCGAGGTGGTGGAGGCGCCCGTCGTGAACCTCGTCGAGAGCCGCTGCCAGTCGGGGGCGGAGGCGGTCCAGGTGGAGACGTCGGTGGTGCCGGTGCCGGCGGCGCCGAGGTAGACGTAGCTGCCTCGGACCCAGCCGCTCAGCTCGTACGAGGAGTTGGGCTTGACGGTGACGGTCTGGGAGCACTTGGCGTTGTCGCTGCCGGCCGGGGTGGCCTGGAGCGCCTTCGTCCCGCCGTGGACGGGCGACGAGACGGCGGCGCCGCTGCCCGCCGTGCAGGTCCAGCCGTCGAGGCCGGCCTCGAAGCCGCCGTTGCGGGCGAGTTCGGCGTCGGCGGCCACGGCCGCCGCGGGCGTGAGTGCCAGGAGCCCGCCGGCGGCGAGGACGCCCGCCAACAGCAGGGTGAGGGGTCTGGTGCGGTCCACAACTGCCTCCGGGGGTGGGGGAATCCGAGGTGGAGCGAGCGCGCCACAGCATGGTCCAGACCAATCAAGTGGTCAAGACCTCTGTCTCGTACGTGACTCGCGCCGACGCCGGTCCCGACCCGCGCAGCCGCCGGCCCCGCCCCACACAGCCGCCGGTCCCGACTCGCGCCGGCGACGGCCCCGAATCGCGCCGACGCCGGTCCCGGCTCGTGCCAGATCCCGGTCCCGGCTCGGTCAGACCCCCGGCGATCCCCCTTCCCCCCTGGCCAGTCGGCCCGCCGCCTCGTGCATCGCCAGCTCCAGGAGCGAGGTGTCGTTGAGGGTGCCCACCCCGTCCGGTGCCACGAGCCAGCGGACGCCACCGGTCGCCCGCCCCGGGTACGGGACGACGATCCAGGTGCCGGCGCCCGCGCTGCGCACCCCGGTGCCGAGCCAGCGAGCGGCGGTGCCCGGTGGGACGAAGAAGCCGATCCGGGCGTCGCCGAAGTCGGCGAGGACCGGCCCCGGCCGGTCCACCAGGCGGCTCAGCACGTCGAGGGCGGGATGGCCGAGCTCCCCCGGCAGGATCAGGACGTCCCAGCGCCGGCCGGCGGGCAGCAGCGCGACCCCGTGGGGGTTGCGCTCCCACTCCCACCGGCAGGCGTCGGGATCCGGCGCCACCGATGCCAGCCACTCCACCGCACTCCTGGCGCCAGTGGCCCCCGTACCAGTCATCGCAACGGTCTCCTTCCGCGTGGACACGGTGTCCACCCGGAGAGAGCGGGGTCGGCGCCTTCTCTTACGCGACTTCGGGCCACCAGTTGAAAGTGATCCGGATCACGTGACGCGCCGCGGGCGTCCGATCGGGTGGACGGCGGCGGGCCGGGTGGGCCGGCTCCCCCGGTCGCCCGCCCCTCCGTGTTCGGATGGGCCTCCGTCCTGCCCAGTCGCACCGCCCTTGCCACGGGAGAACCCATGCCGTTTCCGCAGTCATCGGGTGGTGCCGCACCGGGTGGTACCGCGCCGGGCGGCCGGCGCTCCGGCAAGGGGCTGCTGCGGCGGACGGGCGAGTGGTCGGCCCGGCACTTCGTCGTCGTCCTGGTCGCCTGGGTGCTGGCCCTGGGCGCCCTGGTCGCGCTGAACCACGCGTACGGCGGCGAGTACTCGGACAACTACGCGCTGCCCGGCACCCAGTCCCAGGACGGACTCGACGTGCTGCGCGCGCACGAGCCCGCCGCCGGCGGCTACAGCGCCCAGGTGGTGCTGTACGACGGCGCCAAGCCGCTCACGGACGTCAGCGACCAGATCTCCTCCGCGGTCGCCTCGCTGAAGAAGCTTCCGCACGTCCTGAACGCCACGGACCCGCTGCCGGCGCCCGGCACCACGCCGCCCTCCCCTCCCCCGGGCACCCCGAACGTCGGCCCGCTGTCCACCGACGGGAAGACCGCCTACATCACCGTCCGCTTCGACGTGCAGCCCGGCACCCTCGGCGACGACTACCTGACCGGCGTGGACAGCGCGGTGGAGCCGCTGCGCGCCGCCGGGGTCCAGGTCGAGTACGGCGGTTCGCTGGGTGAGCTGGCCCGGCCCGAGGCGGACGACCGGACCAGCGAGGCGATCGGCTTCGGGGTCGCGATCATCGTCCTGATCATCGGCTTCGGCAGCCTGATCGCCGCCGTGCTGCCCCTGGTCACCGCCCTGGTGGCGGCCGTCTGCGGCCTCGCGGTCCTCGGCCTCCTCGCCGCCGTGTGGACCTTCGCGACCGTCTCACCGACCCTGGCCACGATGATCGGCATCGGCGTCGGCATCGACTACGCGCTCTTCCTGATCACCCGGCACCGGCAGCTGCTGATGAACGGTCAGGATCCGGTCGCGGCGGCCGGCCTCGCCACCGCGACCAGCGGTCGGGCCGTCCTCGTCTCGGGCTGCACGGTCGTCATCGCCCTCTCCGGGCTGTGGGTCTCCGGGCTGAGCTTCATCGGACTGCTCGGTCTCGCCGCGACGTCCACCGTGGTCACGGCCGTCGCCGGAGCGCTCACGCTCGTTCCGGCGATGCTCGGGCTGATCGGCCGCCACATCGACCGGGTGCGGATCGGCACCCCCGTCGCCGAGACCGAGCCGACGACCACCGACGCGTCCGGCGAGGCCGGGCCCGGCGAGGTGCACGGCACCTGGCACCGTTACGCGCTCCGCGTGGAGCGACGTCCCTGGTGGTTCCTGACCGCGGGCGTCGCCGTCCTCGCCGTCCTCTCCATCCCGCTGTTCTCCATCCAGCTCGGGCACATCGGCGACGGCGCCGACCCGGAGTCCTTCACCGACCGGCGCGCCTTCGACCTGATGTCCTCGGCCTTCGGCCCCGGTTCCAACGGGCCGCTGACGCTGGTGATCGACCAGACATCGGTCCCCGCGGCCGACCGCTCCGCCCTGGCGAGCCAGGCCCAGAAGGCGCTCACCGGCGTCCCCGACGCCGCCCTGATCACCCCGCTGACGCCGACCTCGGACGGCGACGTCCTGATCGCCACGGCCTACTCGGTCGCCGCCCCGCAGGACCAGGACACGACGTCCCTGACCGAGCACCTGGCCGACGACGTCCTCCCGCAGGCGGTCGACGGCACCACCGCGGCCACCTACGTCACGGGCACCACCGCCGCGCAGGTCGACTTCCTCGAGATCGTCTCCGGGCGGCTGCTGCTGATCATCGCGGTGGTCGTCGCACTCGCGTTCCTCGTCATCCTGGTCGTCTTCCGCGGCCCGCTCGTGGCGCTCAAGGCGGCGTTGCTCAACCTGCTGTCCATCGCCGCCTCGTACGGGGTCGTCGTCGCCGTCTTCCAGTGGGGCTGGGGCGGCCCGGCGCTCGGGGTCAACGGAGACGTGCCCATCGAGAGCTACGTGCCGATGATGATGTTCGCCATCGTCTTCGGCCTCAGCATGGACTACGAGATCTTCCTGCTGTCCCGGGTCCACGAGGCGTGGCTGCGCTCCGGCGACGCGAAGGCGAGCGTGGCCCACGCCCTGGAGATCACCGCCCGGGTCATCACCTGCGCGGCCCTCATCATGGTCAGCGTCTTCGCGGCCTTCGTCCTCAACGACAGCATCGTGGTCAAGATGATGGGGCTCGGTCTGGCGGCGAGCGTGCTCATCGACGCGACGGTCGCGCGGCTGCTGCTCGTGCCCGCCGTGATGACCCTGCTCGGGAAGTGGGCCTGGTGGACCCCGCGCTGGCTGGACAGGATCCTGCCGCACGTCGACACGGAGGGCGAGGGCGAGCTGGCGCAGGCGGGTACGAACGGCGCGGCGGGGCCACGGCGCACGCCGTGACCCCGCCGGACAGAGGCAGGGGCAGGCCCTGGGGGTGTCCGGAAAGTCCCGCCTGGCCCTCGACGCCTGGCACGCACGCACGCTCGCCGCGTTGCCGAAATGCCCACGGAGCGAGCTACGAGGGCATCCCGGCGCCTTGCCATCGCACGCACCAGACGCCGCGGGCCCTGCCCTGCGGGCAGACGGCGCTACTTTCCGGACACCCCCTAGCTGTCGAAGCCCAGTCCCAGCCGGTCCATCGTCTTCAGCCACAGGTTGCGCCGGCCGCCGTTCTCGTCGGCGCGGGCCATCGCCCACTTGGTGATGCCGATGCCGGCCCAGGCGACCGGCTCCGGCGGGAAGGGCAGCGGCTTCGAGCGGACCATGTCCAGCTCGGTGCGCTCGGTGCGCTCGCCCGCGAGCAGGTCGAGCATGACGTCCCCGCCGAAGCGGGTCGCGCCGACACCGAGGCCGGTGAACCCGGCCGCGTACGCGACCTTGCCCTTGTACGCCGTACCGAAGAAGGCCGAGAAGCGCGAGCAGGTGTCGATCGCACCGCCCCAGGCGTGGCTGAAGCGCAGGCCTTCCAGCTGCGGGAAGCAGCGGAAGAAGTGCTCGGCCAGCTTGAGGTAGGTCTCCGGGCGGTGGTCCATCTCGGCGTCGAGCTTCCCCCCGAAGGGGTAGATCGCGTCGTAGCCGCCCCACAGGATGCGGTTGTCGGCCGTGATCCGGAAGTAGTGGAACTGGTTGGCCGAGTCGCCGAGGCCCTGCCGGTTCTTCCAGCCGACGGAGGCGAGCTGCTCGGGGCTGAGCGGCTCGGTCATGAGGGCGTAGTCGTACACGGGGACGGTGTAGTGCCGGAGCCGCTTGACCAGCGACGGGAAGACGTTCGTGCCGAGCGCGACCCGGCGGGCGAGGACCCGGCCGTACGGTGTGCGCACGCCCATGCCCGCGCCGACGGAGACCAGCTCCAGGCCGGGGGTGTTCTCGAAGATCCGGACGCCCAGGTCGAGGCAGGCCCGCTTCAGGCCCCAGGCCAGCTTGGCCGGGTTGAGCATGGCGACGCCGCGGCGGTCCCAGAGGCCGCCGAGGAAGGTCGGCGAGTCGACCTCGGCCCGGACGGCGTCCCGGTCGAGGAGTTCGAGGCCGTCCGCGAGGCCGAGCCGGTCGATCTCCTCGTACATCTCGTGGAGTTCGTCGACCTGGTAGGGCTCGGTGGCGACGTCGATCTCGCCGGTGCGCTCGAAGTCGCAGTCCAGGGAGTAGCGGGCGACCGCCGCCTCGATGCCGTCGAGGTTGCGCTCGCCGAGCTCCTCCAGCCTGGGCAGCTCGCCCGGCCAGCGGGCGAGGCCGTTGCCGAAGCCGTGGGTGAGGGAGGCGGCGCAGAAGCCTCCGTTGCGGCCCGAGGCGGCCCAGCCCACCTCGCGGCCTTCGATCAGTACGACATCCCTGGAGGGTTCGCGCTCCTTGGCGAGGAGCGCGGTCCACAGTCCGCTGTAGCCGCCGCCGACGACGAGGAGATCGCACTTCTCGGTGCCGGTGAGGGCGGGCAGGGCTCCGGGCTTGCCGGGGTCTTCCAGCCAGAAGGGGACGGGCTGGGCGTCGGAGAGAGATTGTGCAGCGAGACGCATGGCAGCTGGGGCCATGGTTTCCAACTCCTTCGGTGCCTGAGCTGCGTTTCGCTCAGGCTGTTGCTGTTTTCTTGCGCCGGTTCGTGATGATTTGCCCGGCCACCACCATCAGTACCGCGAGGACGAACATCGCGGTGCCGATGACGTTGATCTGAACGGGGGTTCCACGCTGCGCCGAGCCCCAGACGAACATGGGGAAGGTGACGGTGGAGCCCGCGTTGAAGTTGGTGATGATGAAGTCGTCGAACGACAGCGCGAAGGCGAGCAGCGCGCCGGCGGCGATGCCGGGCGCGGCGATCGGCAGGGTCACGCGCAGGAAGGTCTGCACGGGGCCCGCGTAGAGGTCGCGCGCGGCTTCCTCCAGGCGCGGGTCCATGGACATGACCCGGGCCTTGACCGCCGTGACGACGAACGACAGGCAGAACATGATGTGGGCGATCAGGACCGTCCAGAAGCCCAGCTCGATCCCCATGTTGAGGAAGAGCGTGAGCAGCGAGGCGGCCATGACGACCTCGGGCATCGCCATCGGCAGGAAGATGAGCGAGTTGATCGCGCCGCGCGCCCGGAAGCGGTAGCGGACGAGCGCGAAGGCGATCATCGTGCCGAGGACGAGGGCGCCGACGGTGGACCAGGCGGCCAGCTGGAGCGAGAGGGAGAGCGACTCGCACATGTCGGCGACGCCGCAGGGGTCCTTCCAGGCGTCCAGCGAGAAGCGCTGCCAGGAGTAGTTGAAGCGGCCGTTCGGCTTGTTGAACGAGAACACCATCACGACGATGTTCGGCAGGATCATGTACGCGAGCGTGAGCAGGCCCGCGATGACGACGAGGTTCTTCCGGAGCCAACGCATCAGACCAGGTCCTCCGTGCCCGCTCGGCGGATGTAGACGGTGACCATGACCAGCACGATCGCCATGAGGATGAAGGAGAGCGCGGCGGCCGTCGGGTAGTCGAGGACCCGCAGGAACTGCGACTGGATGACGTTGCCGACCATCTTGGTGTCGGTCGAGCCGAGCAGTTCGGCGTTGACGTAGTCACCGCTCGCCGGGATGAAGGTGAGCAGGGTGCCGGAGACGACGCCGGGCATCGACAGCGGGAAGGTCACCTTGCGGAAGGTCGTCGCCGGGGTGGCGTAGAGGTCCTGCGCGGCCTCGTGCAGCCGGCCGTCGATCCGCTCCAGGGAGGTGTAGAGGGGCAGGATCATGAACGGCAGGAAGTTGTACGTGAGACCGCAGACCACCGCCATCGGCGTGGCGAGCACGCGCTCGCCCTCGGTCCAGCCGAGCCAGCTGGTCACGTCGAGGACGTGCAGCGCGTTCAGCACGTCGACGACCAGGCTGTCGTCCGCCAGGATCGTCTTCCACGCGAGCGTCCGGATGAGGAAGCTGGTGAAGAACGGGGCGATGACGAGGACCAGGAGCAGGTTGCGCCAGCGGCCGGCCTTGAAGGCGATCAGGTACGCCAGCGGGTAGCCGAGCAGCAGGCAGAGCAGGGTCGCGGTCCCGGCGTACAGCAGGGAGCGGACGAACTGCGGCCAGTACTCGGTGAAGGCGTCCCAGTACGTCTGGAAGTGCCAGGTGACCTGGAAGCCCTGCTCGAGGGAGCCGGTCTGGACCGAGGTCGACGCCTGGTAGACCAGCGGCAGCGCGAAGAAGACGAGCAGCCAGATGATGCCGGGCAGCAGCAGCCAGTACGGGACGAGCCGCTTGCGGGCGGAGGGCTTGCGCAGCACCGGTTCCGCGACCGGCTGCGGCGCCTCCTTCGTGAGAGTGGGAGTGCTCATCCGGCGTCCTCCACCGTCTCCACACCCGCGTCGATGTCCTGGGCGGCGTCGAGCCCGAAGGTGTGCGCCGGGTTCCAGTGCAGGACGACCTCGGCGCCGGGCACGAGGCGCGTGTCCCGCTCGATGTTCTGCTCGTAGACCTGGAGCTCCGCGCCCGCCGGGCTGTTCACCACGTACTGCGTGGAGACGCCGATGAAGGAGGAGTCGGCGATCCGGCCGGTGACGCGGTTGCGGCCGTCGGCTATCGAGCCCGCGTCGTCGGCGTGCGCGAGCGAGATCTTCTCGGGACGGACGCCGACGAGCACCTTGCCGCCCTGGCGGACGGCGGAGGTACAGCGGTCGCCGGGCACCCGGAGCTTGCCGCCGCCGGCCGTGACCACGACGTCGGAACCGGTCTCGACGACCTCGGCCTCGATGAGGTTCGAGGTACCGAGGAAGTTGGCGACGAAGGTGGTCTGCGGGTTCTCGTACAGGTCGGCGGGGGCGCCGAGCTGTTCGACTCGGCCGCCGTTCATCACCGCGACCTGGTCGGCCATGGTCATGGCCTCCTCCTGGTCGTGGGTGACGTGGACGAAGGTGATGCCGACCTCGGTCTGGATCCGCTTGAGCTCCAGCTGCATCTGGCGGCGCAGCTTGAGGTCGAGCGCGCCGAGCGGCTCGTCGAGGAGCAGGACCTGCGGGTGGTTGATGAGCGCGCGGGCCACGGCGACGCGCTGCTGCTGGCCGCCGGAGAGCTGGTGCGGCTTGTGGCGGGCCTTGTCGCCGAGCTGGACGAGCTCCAGCATGTCGTCGACCTGCTTCTTCACGGACTTGATGCCGCGCCGGCGCAGACCGAAGGCGATGTTCTCGGAGATGTCCATGTGCGGGAAGAGCGCGTAGGACTGGAAGACGGTGTTGACCGGCCGCTTGTAGGGCGGGAGGTCCGTGACGTCCTTGTCGCCGAGGAAGATGGTGCCGGTGCTGGGGTCCTCCAGGCCGGCGATCATGCGCAGCGTGGTGGTCTTTCCGCAGCCGGACGCGCCGAGCAGGGCGAAGAAGGAGCCCTGCGGGACGGTGAGGTCGAGCGGGTGGACGGCGGTGAAGGAGCCGTACGCCTTGCTGATCCCGGTGAGACGGACGTCGCCGCCGCCAGTGTTCTTTCCGGTGTGAGCAGTCTTGTCAGTCATGGGTTGCTGTCCCAGGGAGTGAGAGAGGTGGACGACGTCGGGCTCAGGCGCCGATGAGCTTGGCGAACTTCTCCTCGTACGCCGTCTCCTCCGCGCTGGTGAGCGAGCGGAAGGCGCGCGACTTCTTGGCCATGGCCTTGTCCGGGAGGATCAGCGTGTTGCTCGCGAGCTCGGGGTCGATCTTGGCGAGCTCGTCCTTCACTCCGTCGACGGGGCAGACGTAGTTGATGTACGCGGCGAGCTGTGCGGCGACGGGAAGCTCGTAGTAGTAGTCGATGAGCTTCTCGGCGTTGGTCTTGTGCCTGGCCTGGGCGGGGACGAGCAGGTTGTCGCTGGAGGTGATGTATCCGGCGGACGGGATGGCGAACTTGATGTCCGGGTTGTCCGCCTGGAGCTGGATGACGTCACCGGCCCAGGCGAGGCAGGCCGCCAGGTCGCCCTTGTCCAGGTCGGAGGTGTAGTCGTTGCCCGTGAAGCGACGTATCTGCTTCTTGTCGACGCCCTTCTGGAGCCGGCCTATCGCCTCGTCGTACTCGGCGTCGGTGAACTTCCCCGGGTCCTTGCCCATGTCGAGGAGGGTCATGCCGACGGTGTCGCGCATCTCGGTGAGGAAGCCGACCCGGCCCTTGAGGGAGGGGTCGTCGAGGAGCTGGGTGACCGAGTCGACCTTCTTGCCGCCGGTCGCCTTGGAGTTGTACGCGATGACGGTGGAGATGCCCGTCCACGGGTACGAATAGGCGCGGCCCGGGTCCCAGTCGGGGCGCCGGAACTGGGCGGAGAGGTTCGCGTAGGCGTTGGGCAGGTTCGAGGGGTCGAGCTTCTGCGCCCAGCCCAGCCGGATCATCCGGGCGGCGAGCCAGTCGGTGACGCAGATCAGGTCGCGGCCGGTGTCCTGGCCGGCCGCGAGCTGCGGCTTGATCTTGCCGAAGAACTCGACGTTGTCGTTGATGTCCTCGGTGTACTTGACCTTGATCCCGGTGCGTTTCGTGAACGCCTCGAGCGTGGGACGCGACTTCTCGTCCTCGCTGATGTCCATGTACTCGGTCCAGTTGGAGAAGGCGAGGCTCTTCTCCTTGGCCGAGACGTCGGTGGAGGCGGGACCTTGTCCCTCCCGCTTGGCCGGCGGGATGCCACAGGCGCTCAGGCCGGCGAGACCGCCGACCGTGAGCGCGCCTACGCCGCCCGCGCGCAGCATCGAACGGCGGCTGAGTGCGCCGCGGCCGCTCGTCATGCTGCGCCGCATAGCCGCCAGCTGCGCGGCGGACAGGCTTTCGGGCTCGTACTGCTCCATGCGCTGTGCCCTTTCGGGAGGGGTGGGCCGCTGGTCGGGCGGCGGATCTGCTATCGGTCCCCGAAGATCGTGCGGTGCCAGTCCTTCGCGGCGACCGCCGTGTTGTCGAACATCACGTGCTTGACCTGCGTGTACTCCTCGAAGGAGTACACCGACATGTCCTTTCCGTATCCCGATGCCTTGGTGCCGCCGTGCGGCATCTCGCTGATGATCGGGATGTGGTCGTTGACCCAGACGCAGCCCGCCCGGAGCTCCCGCGTGGCGCGGTTCGCCCGGTAGACGTCACGGCTCCAGGCGGAGGCGGCGAGGCCGTACGGGGTGTCGTTGGCGAGCCGGATGCCCTCGTCGTCGCTGTCGAAGGGCAGGGCCACCAGGACCGGTCCGAAGATCTCCGACTGCACGACCTCGCTGTCCTGCGCGGCGCCGATGATCAGAGTCGGACGATAGTACGCGCCGTCCTTGAGGTCACCCCCCGGTGCTTCGCCGCCGGCGACGACGGTGGCGTAGCCGCGGGCGCGCTCGACGAAGCCGGCGACGCTGTCGCGCTGGGCGTGGCTGACCAGCGGGCCGAGGTCGGTGGTGGCCTCGAAGGGGTCGCCGACGCGGACGGACTCCATCAGTTCGGCGACGCGGGCGACGAAGGCGTCGAAGAGGGGGCGCTGGACGTAGGCGCGCGTGGCGGCGGTGCAGTCCTGGCCGGTGTTGATGAGGGAGGCGGCGACGGCGCCGTTGGCGGCGGCCTCCAGGTCGGCGTCGTCGAAGACGACGAAGGGGGCCTTGCCGCCGAGTTCGAGGTGGAGCCGCTTCACGGTCGCGGTGGCGACCTCGGCGACGCGCTTGCCGACCGGGGTGGAGCCGGTGAAGGAGGTCATGACGACGTCGGGGTGGCCGACGAGGTGCTCGCCGACGACCCGCCCGGAGCCGCTGACGATGTTGATGACGCCGTCGGGGATGCCGGCCTCGGTCGCGGCCTGCGCGAACATCAGCGAGGTCAGCGGGGTGATCTCGGCGGGCTTCAGGACGATCGTGTTGCCGGCGGCGATCGCCGGGAGGATCTTCCAGGCAGCCATCTGGAGCGGGTAGTTCCAGGGGGCGATGGAGCCGATGACGCCGATCGCCTCGCGGCGGATGTACGAGGTGTGGTCACCGCTGTACTCGGCGGCCGCCTGGCCCTGGAGGTGGCGGGCGGCGCCGGCGAAGAAGGCGGTGTTGTCGATGGTGCCCGGTACGTCGAACTCGGTGGTGAGCCGGAGCGGCTTGCCCGCCTGGAGCGACTCGACCCGTGCGATGTCCTCGGCCCAGTCGGCGAGGACCCCGGCGAAGCGGTGGAGGGCGTCGGAGCGCTCGCCCGGGGTGGCGCCCGACCAGCCGGGGAAGGCGGCCTTGGCGGCGGCGACGGCCTCGTCGACGTCGGCGACGGAGGCGAGGCGGTAGGTGTAGACGTCCTCGCCGGTCGCGGGGTTGATGATCGTGTGTTCTCGGTCGGAGGTTCCGGCCCGGAGCCGTCCGCCGATGTACTGTGCGCCGTCCGCGAAGCGGTCCGTCACCTGGAAGCGGTTGCCCATGACGCTCTCCGTTGTCCCAGCTCGAATTGAGTGCCGATCCTGACATGCGGTTGCCACCCCAACAAGTGATTCCGTTGTTGCCTTTTGGTTACGCAACGGAATCGGTCGACCATGTGTCGAGGTGGCCGGAAAATCTCCGTACGGAGTGTCCGTGGCGGATGCCAGACTCGCGTGCATGAACAAGATCGAGGAGCTGACGCAGCAGGTCAACGACGGTGAGCGCGTCAAATGGCTGCATTTCTGGGGCCACCGCCCGCACCCCGACGGGCGGCTCTCGGCGAGTTGCCTGAGCCAGTGGTGGCCCGCACCCTTCGTGGTCGACGGCGTGCGGTACGCGACCGCCGAGCACTGGATGATGGCGTCCAAGGCGCGCCTCTTCGGCGACGCCGGGGCCGAGCGCGCGGCGCTGGCCGCCGGCACCCCGGCGGAGGCGAAGAAGGCCGGCCGGCTGGTGCGGGGCTTCGACGAGACGGTGTGGGCGCGGGAGCGCCTCGGCATCGTCGTCGAGGGCAGCGTCCACAAGTTCTCCTCGGACGAGGCCCTGCGGGCGTACCTCCTCGGCACGGGCACCCGCGTTCTCGTGGAGGCGAGCCCGGTGGACCGGGTCTGGGGCATCGGCCTGGCGGCCGACGCCCCCGGCGCTCACGACCCGGCCCGCTGGCGCGGCCTGAACCTCCTGGGCTTCGCCCTGATGGAGGCCCGGGACCGGCTGCGGAGCGGCTGAGAGCACGTGGGGCCCCGCACCTCGTGAGGTGCGGGGCCCCGTCACGTGCCGGTGCGGCTAGCGGGTGCTCTCGACCACCAGGCTGTTGTACGGGTCCCCGTCCGAGGAGGCCGAGCCGCCCTCGGCGATCGCCCAGATGACGAAGCCCAGGAAGACGCCGCTCACCACGATGCCGATGGAGCCGAGGATGACGCCCGCGAGCGCCATGCCCCGGTTGGTCGCCTCGCCCCGGCCGGCCTTCTTCATGCCGATGATGCCGAAGATCAGCGCCAGGATGCCGAGGACGACGCCGAGGCCGTACATGCAGAAGCCGGCGACCGCGATGATGCCGAGCACCATCGAGGCGATGCCCATGCCGTTGGCCGGCTGCTGCCAGCCGGGCGGCTGGCTGCCGTAGCCCGCGCCGTAGGAGGGGTACGCGGAGTACCCCGCCCCGGCCGGCGGGACCGGCGCGGCGGCCGGCGTGCTCGCGGCGGACGGGTACCCGTAGGCGCCGGCAGGCGGGGTGGCCGCCGGGTAGCCGTAGCCGGGCGTGGCCGCGGGGCCGCCGGGGGCGACCGGTGGCGGCGGGACGTCGTTCACCGCCGGCATGGACGTGACCGTCATCTGGTCGTGCACCGGCGGGGTCGACGGCGACACGGGCTTGCTCAGCTCCACGCCGTCGCGGTTCGGCGGAGCCCACGGGTCCGCCGGGTCGTACCCGCCCCGCGGCTGTTCTCGATTGTCAGACATGGGCCTCCCCCATTGTGGTCACGCCATGCTACGACCTCACCCCTGGGAGGGAACCGCCCGGCCTACGATGATCCGATGACCGACCTCCATCCCTTCATCGCCGGACTCCCCAAGGCCGAGCTGCACGTCCACCACGTCGGATCCGCCTCGCCCCGGATCGTCGCCGAGCTCGCCGCCCGCCACCCGGACTCCAAGGTCCCCACGGACCCCGAAGCCCTCGCCGACTACTTCACGTTCACGGACTTCGCGCACTTCATCGACGTCTACCTGTCCGTCGTCGACCTCGTCCGCACCCCCGAGGACGTCCGGCTGCTGACCTTCGAGGTCGCCCGGGACATGGCCCGGCAGAACATCCGCTACGCCGAGCTCACCATCACCCCGTACTCCTCCACCCGCCGCGGGATCGACGAGCGCGCCTTCATGGCCGCGATCGAGGACGCCCGCAAGGCGGCCGAGGCCGAGTTCGGCACGATCCTGCGCTGGTGCTTCGACATCCCCGGCGAGGCCGGCCTCGTCTCCGCCGAGGAGACCGCACGGCTCGCCACGACCGACGGGATCCGCCCCGAGGGTCTGGTCTCCTTCGGCCTCGGCGGCCCCGAGATCGGGGTCCCGCGCCCGCAGTTCAAGCCGTACTTCGACCTGGCGCGCGCCGCCGGTCTGCACTCCGTCCCGCACGCGGGCGAGACGACCGGCCCGGAGACGGTCTGGGACGCGATCAACGACCTGGGCGCCGAGCGCATCGGCCACGGCACCAGCTCGGTCCAGGACCCGGCGCTCCTCGCCCACCTGGCCGAGCACCGCATCGCCCTGGAGGTCTGCCCGACCTCCAACATCGCCACGCGGGCCGTCGCCACGCTCGACGAGCATCCGATCCGGCAGATGGTGGACGCCGGCGTCCTCGTCACGGTCAACAGCGACGACCCGCCGATGTTCGGCACGGACCTCAACAACGAGTACGCGGTCGCCGCCCGGCTCCTCGGCCTCGACGAACGCGGGGTCGCCGCCCTCGCGAAGAACGCGGTGGAGGCCTCCTTCCTCGACGCGGCCGGCAAGGCCAGGATCGCCGCCGAGATCGACACGTACACGGACGGCTGGCTCGCTCGCTGACGACGGCGAGAATGGGGCCATGCGCCCTGTCACTGCCGTTGGTCACCGCGGCGACCCGTACCGCGTCCGAGAGAACACGCTCCCCTCGATCTCCTCGGCGATCGAGCGGGGGGCGGACGCGGTCGAGGTCGACGTCCGGCTCACGAAGGACGGCGTGCCCGTCCTCCTCCACGACGACACGCTCAAGCGGCTCTGGGGCCACGACCGTCCCCTGTCCGGCCTCTCGTACGAGCAGCTGCGCGAGCTGACGTACGACGGTGTGCCGACCCTGCGCGAGGCACTCCTCACCGCGGGGGAGCACCGGCTGATGCTGGACCTGCCCGGCGGGAACGAGGACTCGGTCCGCAGGATCGTCGGCACGGTCCGGGAGTGCGGCGCCGGGGAGCGCGTGTACTACTGCGCCGGGGCCGTCGCCATGCTCCAGGTGCGGGCCGCCGACCCGGCCGCCGAGATCGCCCTGACGTGGACCACGCTCGCCCCGCCCCGGCCGGTGCTGCTCGACGCGGTGCGGCCGAGATGGCTCAACTACCGCTTCGGACTGGTGAGTCGGGAGCTCACCGAGCGGGTGCACCGGGACGGACTGCTCGTTTCGGCCTGGACCGCGGACACCACCCGGACCATGCGTAAGCTGATCTTCAACGGGGTCGACGCGGTCACCACGAACCGGGTCGACGCACTGGCCGCCGCCCTGCGAAAGGCTCGCGCATGAACGACCGGATCCGCACCGACATCGCCCACAACGCCCGGGTGTGGAACTACTGGCTGGGCGGCAAGGACAACTACCCGGTGGACCGCGCCGTCGGCGACCAGGTCACCGCCTTCTACCCGAGCATCGGCGAAGTGGCCCGCGCCGACCGGGCGTTCCTCGGCCGGGCGGTGACCCATCTGGCCGCCGACGCGGGCGTGCGCCAGTTCCTGGACATCGGTACGGGCCTGCCGACCGCCGACAACACCCACGAGGTGGCGCAGCGGGTGTCCGCCGATTCCCGGATCGTCTACGTCGACAACGACCCGATCGTCCTCACCCACGCCCGCGCGCTCCTGACGAGCGCGCCGGAGGGGGTCACCGAGTACGTGGACGCGGACGCGCGGGATCCGGAGACGATCCTGGCGGCCGCCGGCACGACGCTCGACTTCTCCCGTCCGGTCGCGGTGCTGATGCTGGGCATCCTCAACTTCGTCCTGGACACCGGCGAGGCCCGGGCGATCGTGAAGACCCTGATGGACGCCCTCCCCTCGGGCAGCTACCTGGTCCTGACCCATCCGACGCTGGAGCCGGAGCTCGGCGGCGAGGGCAACAAGGCCGCGATGGCGTTCTGGAACGAGAACGCGACCCCGCCGATCACCGCCCGCAGCCGGGCCGATTTCACCTCCTTCCTCGACGGGCTCGACGTGCTGGATCCGGGCGTCGTGTCCTGCGCGCGCTGGCGCTCCGAACAGGCTGCCGTGGTCGCGCAGTTCGGCGCGGTGGGCCGCAAGCCGTAATGGACGTACGGGGGGACGATCCGGGCGCCACGCGCGGCGACATACCCAGAGCCGTGCGGAGCCGCTGGGAGCGGACGCGGAGCTGGGGCGCGGCGAATCCGTGGGCGGTGGACATCGGCATCGCGCTGCTCGTGCAGGCGGCGATGACGATGCCGTTCGTGGTGCCGCGCGGGCCCGAGCTGGAGCCGGCGACCTGGCCCGCGTACGGCCTGACGTCGCTCACCGTGCTGCCGCTGGTCTGGCGGCGGCGCGCACCGCTCGCCGTCCTGCTCGCGATCCTGGCGGCGAGCACGCTCTACAAGCTCGCGATGGAGGGGCCGGGGCAGCCGCTGCCGTACACCGGGCTCGTCAGCGTCTACACGATCGCCGTGCTGTCGCCGCCGTGGAAGCGGCTGGCGACGGCGGCCCTGCTCGTGGTCGCGGTGCCCGCCTCGGTCGGGCTCAACACCCGCTCGGCGCGGGAACTGACCTTCTCCCTCTTCGTGTTCGGCGCCGCGTACGTCTTCGGCAGGCTCCAGGACGCCCGGCAGCGGGAGCACCGGATCGAGGCCGAGCGGGCCGCGTCCCGCGAACGGTCCCGGATCGCCCGGGAGATGCACGACATCCTGTCGCACGCGGTCAGTCTGATGGTCGTGCAGGCGGAGGCGGGACCGGTGGCGGTGCGGACGGCCCCGGAGCGCGCCGAGGCGGCCTTCGACGCGATCTCGGCGACGGGCCGCGACGCGATGGCCCAACTGCGGCAGATGCTGGGGGTGCTGCGCGAGGGCTCGGAGAGCGGGGCAGCCCCGCGCGAGCCGCAGCCCGGCCTCGCGGGCATTCCCGAGCTGGTCGAGCGGGTCCGGATCAGCGGCGGTCCGACCGTCACCTACACCACCGAGGGCGGGGTGCGGGCCCTTCCCGCGGCGACCGGCGCGAGCGCCTACCGGATCGTCCAGGAGGCCCTGACCAATGTGGTCAAGCACGCGCGCGCCCGCACGGTCGACGTCCGGCTGACGCATGAGGAAGGGGTGTTGCGCGTGACGGTCACGGACGACGGGCGCGGCCCGCAGGCAGGACCGACCGGCCACGGCCTCGTCGGCATCCGGGAGCGGGCGGCCGCGCACGGCGGCACGGCGGCGATGGGCCCGGGGCCCGGCGGCCGGGGCTTCGAGGTCCGGGTCCGGCTGCCCGTACCCGCCGGGTCCGTACCCGCCGGGTCCGTACCCTCCACGGCGGAGGCGGGGAGATGACGATCCGTGTGGTGGTCGCCGACGACCAGGAGCTGGTCCGCAGCGGTTTCGCGATGATCCTGGACGCGCAGCCGGACATCGAGGTGGTCGCGGAGGCCGGGGACGGGACGGAGGCCGTCGAGGCGGTGCGCCGGCTCGCGCCGGACGTGGCGCTGCTCGACATCCGGATGCCCAGGACGGACGGCATCGAGGCCTGCCGGACGATCGGTGCGGAGTCCCGCTGCCGGACGGTGATCCTGACGACCTTCGACACCGACGCGTACGTGTACGAGGCGCTGCACGCGGGGGCGAGCGGCTTCCTCCTCAAGGACGTGCGCAGGGACGACCTGGTGCACGCGGTCCGGGTCGTGGCGGCGGGCGAGTCGCTGCTCGCCCCGTCCGTGGCCCGGCGCCTCGTGGAGCAGTACACGGCGGGCGGCCCCCGCAGGACGGCCCCGGACCCCCGGCTCGACGTGCTGACCGGCCGCGAGCGGGAGACGCTGCTGCTGCTCGCGCGCGGGCTGTCGAACGCGGAGATCGCGGCGGAGCTGGTGGTGAGCGACCACACGGTGAAGACCCATGTGGGGAACGTGCTGGCCAAGCTGGGGCTGCGCGACCGGATCCAGGCGGTGATCTGCGCGTACGAGACGGGCCTGGTCGCGGCGGGCACTCCCCCGCCCGGGGGAGGCCGGTAGCCCGGCACTCCCCCGCGTCGGCGAGAAACCTTCCCCCACGAGACCGCCGGTACGGGCGATCCGCGGATCCTCCCTGGTCAGCAGGATGGAGCCATCAAGAACAACGGCTCACACCACGGGAGTTGACCATGAGAAACACCACCCGCACGCTGCTCGCCGCCGCCCTGGTCCTGGGGGTGGCGGCGGGGCCGGCGATCGTCCCGGCCGCGGCCACGACCCCGCCCACGGCCACCGCCTCGGCCCCGTCCCCGTCCCTGGAGGCGGCGATGCCGGCCGCGATCGCCGGTCTCCCCCGCGCCGACGCGACGGCCGCGCTGGTCCGGGTCGGCGGCACGGAGGGTTCCTGGCAGGGGAGTTCGGGCGTCCACGACCTGGAGAGCGGCTCCCCGGCGGACCCGGCGGCCCGCTTCCGGGCCGGTTCGGTGACGAAGGTCTTCACGGCGGCGACCGTCCTCCAGCTCGCCGCCGAGGGCCGGATCGACCTGGACCGGTCGGCCCGCTCGTACCTCCCGAAGCTGATCCCCGGCCGGTACGCGACGGTGACCGTGCGTCAGCTCCTGAACCACACGCACGGCATCCCGGCCCCGGACTTCCAGGGGGAGACCGTCGAGGAGTGGTACGAGAACCGCTTCCGGATCCACACCCCGGAGGAGATGGTCCGCTCGGCGACGGCGAAGCCGCGCGAGTTCCGGCCGGGCGAGAAGCAGCACTACCTCAACATCGGGTACACGATCGCCGGCCTGATCGTGGAGCGGGTCACGGGCGACACCTACGAGCGGCAGGTGGAGCGGCGGATCCTGCGCCCGCTCCGTCTCCGTGACACCTACTTCCCCGGCACGGACCCGAGGATCGCCGGTCCCCACAACCACGGCTACCAGACGATGCGGCTCGACGACGGGACGACCGGGCTGCGGGACGTCACCGTGTGGGGGACGACGGACGGCTGGGCGGCCGGCGACCTCGTGTCGACCACCGCCGACCTGGAGCGTTTCACCCGGGCCCTGTTCGCGGGCCGGGTGGTGCGCGGACCGCTCCTGGAGGAGATGTTCACGCTGCCCGAGGTCCCGGACGTGAAGTCGGGCGCCCCGGCCGCCTTCTCCTCCGGCCTGGCGATGAAGCGGCTCGGCGGGCGTGAGGTGTGGGGCAAGACGGGCGGCCGCTGGGGCTACAACGCGGCGATCGCCTCGACCCGGAACGGCGAGCGCACCCTCGTCTACAGCGTCAACTCCACCGACGCCAAGGGTCAGGACATGAACAGGACGGCGCTGAAGGTCATGATGGCCGCGTACGGCCTCCCGGACTGATCACGGCGCACTCGGCACGACGGTCCTGGCGGGGGCCGTCGTCACGGCCTCCAGGCGCTTGATCATCCGACGCACGTGGAGCAGCGGCAGGATGCCGATGACGCCGAACGACATGTCGATGACCGACCACCAGAAGGGGATGCCCCGGATCGGCCCGCAGATCAGGGCGAGCGGGATGATGCCGACGCAGGCGATCATCCCGAACTCGACGACCCAGATGTTGCGGACGGGGTCGCGGTACACGCCGTAGAAGGCGACCGCGATGACGAGGTGTGCGAAGGCCAGCCAGTCGGTGCCGTAGAGCAGGTACGGCGCCTGTGCGTCGGCGGTGTCGAGACCGCCCCGCACTCGCTCGATCCACTCGGCGAGTCCCGGGAAGAGATCGGCCACCGGCGCCGCCCAGCCGTCCAGCGAGGAGTCCAGGAGCCGGAGTTCGGTGACGAGCGGGAAGGCCGTGACCCCGCTCAGCACCAGACAGACGACGAAGACGACCAGCCAGACGCGGATGCGCGTGAGAAGGGCTCTCGGCCCGTTCGTGTCGCTCATGACGGCAGCCTACGCCCGACATGAACGCGTTCAAAAACGGGGGTCGGTCCTCCTCACAGCCCGACGATCGCGTTCCACCTCTTCGCGAACTCCTGGCGCTCGTCGGCGCGGATGTCGCGGGCTATGGCGAGCCGGCTCCGCATCTCGGCGTCCGGGAAGATCAGCGGGTCCTCGGCGAGGGCGACCAGCTCCTCGTCGCCGGAGTCCGCGAGGACGTCCTGCGCGGCCGGCACCGGGCAGACGTAGTTGACCCAGGCGGCCAGTTCGGCGGCGACCTCGGGCTCGTAGTAGTAGTCGACCAGCTTCTCGGCGTTGGCCTTGTGCCGGGCCTTGTTGGGGATCAGGAGGGACTCGGCCCAGAGCTCGCCGCCCTCCTCGGGGACGACGAACTCGATGTCCGGGTTGTCGGCCTGGAGCTGGATGACGTCGCCGGAGTAGGCCTGACAGGCGAGCACGTCCCCGGTGGACAGGTCCTTGATGTAGTCGTTGCCGGTGAAGCGGCGGATGTGCTTCTTCCGCACGAGGCCCTCGACCTGCTCGCACAGGGCGTGGAAGTCGTCGCGCGTCCACCGGGTCACGTCGACGCCGTTGCCCTGGAGGAGCAGGGACATGGACTCGTCGAGCCCGGACAGCAGTGTGACCTTGCCGCGCAGGTCGTCGGCCCACAGCTCCTTGGTGGAACGGAGTTCGCGGCCGAGCTTCCTGCGGTTGTACGCGATGCCGGTGATCCCGGACTGCCAGGGCACGCTGTGCAGCCGGCCCGCGTCGAAGGCGGGGGTGAGCAGCTGCGGGTTGAGGTGCTTCGTGACGTGGGGCTGGGCGGCGCGGTCCATCTCCTGGACCCAGCCGAGGCGGACGAAGCGGGCGGCCATCCAGTCGCTGACGACGATCAGGTCGCGGCCGGTCTCCTGGTGGTTCATCAGGGACGGGCCGATCTTGCCGAAGAACTCGTCGTTGTCGTTGATCTCCTCCGTGTAGCGGACGGAGATCCCGGTGCGCGCGCGGAAGGCGTTCAGCGTCGGGCGCTTGGACGTGTCGTCGTCATCGGTGTCGATGTAGAGCGGCCAGTTGGCGAAGTCGAGCGTCCGGTCGCGCGCGGACAGGTCGCGGCCGGCCCGGTCCCGCTCGTCGACGAAGGCGGCGGGGACGCCACACCCGGCGAGCGCCGCGACCGCTCCGACACCGCCGATGCCGCGCAGGAGGGACCGTCGGGACAGGGTGTTCCTGGCTATCGCTCTCACCCGGACAGCATCCCGACCCGCGGCCACCTGCGGCAATGGACGCTCCGTCGAGCGACGGCACGCGGCCCCGACACCCTGTCGACCAGGATGCCGGGGCCGCGTTGACGCGAGGAACCGAGGGGGTCAGCCCAGGGAGGTCATCACGTGCTTGATGCGCGTGTAGTCCTCGAAGCCGTAGGCGGAGAGGTCCTTGCCGTAGCCGGACTTCTTGTAGCCGCCGTGGGGCATCTCGGCGACGAGCGGGATGTGGGTGTTGATCCACACGCAGCCGAAGTCGAGGGACTTGGACATGCGCATCGCGCGCGCGTGGTCCTTGGTCCAGACGGAGGAGGCGAGCGCGTACTCGACGTCGTTCGCGAACTCCAGGGCCTGGGCCTCGTCCGTGAAGGACTGGACGGTGATGACCGGGCCGAAGACCTCGTTCTGGACGATCTCGTCGTCCTGCTTGAGGCCGGAGACGACGGTCGGGGCGTAGAAGTAGCCCTTGTCGCCGACGCGGTGACCGCCGGCCTCGACCTTGGCGTGGGCCGGGAGGCGCTCGATGAAGCCGGAGACCTGCTTCAGCTGGTTGGCGTTGTTGAGCGGGCCGTAGAGCACGTCCTCGTCGTCCGGCTGGCCGGTCTTCGTCTCGGCGGCGGCCTTGGCGAGGGCGGCGACGAACTCGTCGTGGATGGACTCGTGGACCAGGACGCGGGTGGCGGCCGTGCAGTCCTGGCCGGCGTTGAAGAAGCCCGCGACGGAGATGTCGCCGACGGCCGCCTCGATGTCGGTGTCCTCGAAGACGACGACCGGGGCCTTGCCGCCCAGCTCCAGGTGGACGCGCTTGACGTCCTTGGCCGCCGACTCGGCGACCTGCATGCCGGCGCGGACCGAGCCGGTGATGGAGGCCATCGCCGGGATCGGGTGCTCGACCATGGCCTTGCCCGTCTCGCGGTCACCGCAGATGACGTTGAAGACGCCCTTGGGGACGATCTGCCCGATGATCTCGGCCATCAGGACGGTCGACGCGGGGGTCGTGTCCGAGGGCTTGAGGACGACCGTGTTGCCCGCGGCGAGGGCCGGGGCGAACTTCCACACGGCCATCATCATCGGGTAGTTCCACGGCGCGACCTGGGCACAGACGCCCACGGGCTCGCGGCGGACGATGGAGGTCATGCCCTCCATGTACTCACCGGCCGAGCGGCCCTCCAGCAGGCGGGCGGCGCCGGCGAAGAAGCGGATCTGGTCCACCATCGGCGGTACCTCCTCGCTCCCGACGAGGGCGGTCGGCTTGCCGGTGTTCAGCACCTCGGCGGCGATGAGGTCCTCGGCGCGCTCCTCGAAGGCGTCGGCGATCTTGAGGAGTACCTTCTGGCGCTCGGACGGGGTGCTGTCGCGCCAGGCGGGGAAGGCCGCCGCGGCGGCCTCCATGGCGGCGTCGACGTCGGCCTGGCCCGAGAGCGGGGAGGTCGCGTACACCTCGCCGGTGGCCGGGTTGACCACCTCGATGGTGCGGCCGTCGGCCGCGTCGCGGAACTCCCCGTTGATGTAGTTACGCAGCCGGCGCAGCTCGGTGGTCACTTGCCACCCCTCCTGTCACGTTCTGTCCTTCGCACGTCCTTGTGCGGCGTCCCGATGGGCGAGACACCTCAGCCTAGTCGCTCGACAGACGCTTTCCATAGCCCCGACCCCCCGCAACTTCGGATTCAGTGAGATTCGGAGCCGCTCGCAACGAATTTCATCACTCCGGGCTTGCATGACTGCCCATCTCGGTGCACAGTGAAGCCGTGGCCAGTCGAAGCACAGACTCCAGAACCGGAACCGGTTCGTCCCCGACGATCGATGCCGTCTCCCTGGCAATCATCGAACAGCTCCAGCAGGACGGTCGCCGTCCCTATGCGGCGATAGGCAAGGCCGTGGGCCTCTCCGAAGCCGCGGTACGCCAACGCGTGCAGAAGCTGCTCGACCAGGGCGTCATGCAGATCGTCGCCGTCACCGACCCGCTCACCGTGGGATTCCGGCGCCAGGCGATGGTCGGTATCAACGTCGAGGGTGACCTCGATCCGGTTGCGGAGGCCCTGACGGCCATGGCCGAATGCGAGTACGTGGTGATGACCGCGGGCTCCTTCGACCTGATGGTGGAGGTCGTCTGCGAGGACGACGACCACCTGCTGGACGTGATCAACAAGCGGATCCGCACCCTCCCCGGCGTGCGCTCCACCGAGAGCTTCGTCTACCTCAAGCTCAAGAAGCAGACCTATATGTGGGGAACTCGATAATCGTGACCCAGGACCTGTCCAAGACCGCGTACGACCACCTGTGGATGCACTTCACCCGCATGTCGTCGTACGAGAACTCGCCCGTTCCCACCATCGTGCGTGGTGAGGGCACCTACATCTTCGACGACAAGGGCAAGCGCTACCTCGACGGTCTCGCGGGTCTGTTCGTCGTCAACGCCGGACACGGCCGCCACGAACTGGCCGAGGTCGCGTACAAGCAGGCCCAGGAGCTCGCGTTCTTCCCCGTGTGGTCGTACGCGCACCCCAAGGCCGTCGAGCTCGCCGAGCGCCTGGCCCACTACGCCCCGGGCGACCTGAACAAGGTCTTCTTCACCACCGGTGGCGGCGAGGCCGTCGAGACCGCCTGGAAGCTCGCCAAGCAGTACTTCAAGCTGCAGGGCAAGCACACCAAGTACAAGGTCATCTCGCGTGCGGTCGCCTACCACGGCACCCCGCAGGGCGCCCTGTCCATCACGGGTCTCCCCGCCCTGAAGGCCCCCTTCGAGCCGCTGGTCCCCGGCGCGCACAAGGTGCCGAACACCAACATCTACCGCGCCCCGATCCACGGCGACGACCCGGAGGCCTTCGGCCGCTGGGCCGCCGACCAGATCGAGCAGCAGATCCTCTTCGAGGGCCCCGAGACCGTCGCGGCCGTCTTCCTGGAGCCGGTGCAGAACGCCGGCGGCTGCTTCCCGCCGCCGCCCGGCTACTTCCAGCGCGTCCGCGAGATCTGCGACCAGTACGACGTGCTCCTCGTCTCCGACGAGACGATCTGCGCCTTCGGCCGCCTCGGCACGATGTTCGCCTGTGACAAGTTCGGCTACGTGCCGGACATGATCACCTGCGCCAAGGGCATGACCTCGGGCTACTCCCCGATCGGCGCCTGCATCGTCTCGGACCGCATCGCGGAGCCGTTCTACAAGGGCGACAACACCTTCCTCCACGGCTACACCTTCGGTGGCCACCCGGTGTCGTCGGCGGTCGCGATCGCCAACCTCGACATCTTCGACAAGGAAGGCCTGAACCAGCACGTGCTGGACCAGGAGGGCAACTTCTTCGACACCCTGAAGAAGCTGCACGACCTGCCGATCGTCGGCGACGTCCGCGGCAACGGCTTCTTCTACGGCATCGAGCTCGTCAAGGACAAGGTCACCAAGGAGTCCTTCACGGACGAGGAGACCGAGCGCGTCCTGTACGGCTTCCTCTCCAAGGCGCTCTTCGAGAACGGCCTGTACTGCCGGGCCGACGACCGTGGCGACCCGGTCATCCAGCTGGCCCCGCCGCTCATCGCCGACCAGGGCACCTTCGACGAGATCGAGGGCATCCTGCGGTCGGTGCTGACGGAGGCGTGGACCAAGCTGTAGCAGCCGCGGACCCGGCTCTCGCCGGTCCCCCAGGCATCACGCCGCCCTCACGGCGTGACATCGGCCCGGGCATGCCGCCATCCGAGTGGATGGCGGCGGCCCGGGCCGCGTGCTGTCCGTACAAGCGGATCTGAATCCTTACGGTGCCGAGTGACCCACAGGCCCGTCTCCTCGTTCCCCCGTACGGGGGAACACGGGGGAATACACATCAGATCCGACATCGAGGTGTACGCGATGGCCCCACCGGACAACGACGTGCTCTGGGCGCGTTCCCTGCACTGCGCCCTGGGCGGTTCGGACGCCCTCAGCGGCGTCTCCCTCGGCGTCCGCGAGGGCGAGATCCTCGCCCTCGTCGGCCCGCGCGGCAGCGGCAAGACCACCCTCATGCGCTGCCTGTCCGGGCAGCTCGTCGCCCAGCAGGGCGAGGTCTGGTTCAACAGCAGCCCCGTCCACACCCTCGGCCAGGCCCAGCGCGAACGGCTCCGCCGCGACCGCTTCGGCTGGATCGCCCCGGAGCCCGGCCTCGTCCCCGAACTCACCGGCTGGGAGAACGTCGCCCTCCCCCTTCTGCTCCGCGGCGCCTCCCACCGGGCGGCGAAGACCGCGGCCGTCGAATGGCTGGAGCGCCTCGACATCGGCGTCTGCGCCCGCAAGCGCCCCCACGTGCTCACCCACTCCCAGCGCCAGCGGATCGCGATCGCCCGCGCCCTCGTCACCACCCCGTCGGTGCTCTTCGCCGACGAACCCACCGCCGCGCTGCACCGGGCCGACGGGGCGCAGGTCCTGCGCACCCTGACCGCCGCGGCCCGCTCGCACGGCATCACGGTGCTCCTCGCCACCCTCGACGGTGAGGTGGCGGCGCTCGCCGACCGTACGGTCGCGCTCCTCGACGGACGCCGGGTCGGCGCCGTCCCCCCGGCGTCAGGGGCGGAGGGCGTCACCGCGTGCTCGCTCTCCGTCTAGCCCGCGGGACCCACCCCCTCGTCCTGACGCGGCGGCTCCTCGTCGCCGCCGCGGCCGCGGGAGTGGGCTTCCTGCTGCTCTGCACCCTCGGATACGCCGTCGGGCACCCCGCCCAGTCCTCGGCCTCGGTCCTGCGCCTGCTGTGGTGCGCCCTGCCGCTCGCCGCCACGGTCCAGTTCGCCGTGGCCGTGGCCCGCACCGACCCCAGCACCCGGCCGCGCCCCGGACTCTCGGCGATCGGCCTCGGCCCGGTCCGGCTCACCGCCGTCGCGGCGGCGTCGACGGCCGTCGCCTGCACGCTCGGCTCGATGGTCGCGCTCCTCTTCTACCTGCACCTGCGCGGCGACATCACGGGCCTTCCCTTCGACGGGGCGGCGGCCGAGCTGCTCGCCGCCGACCAGCCGCTGCCGCTCGCCGCCGCCCTCACCCTTCTGGCGATCCTGCCGGTCGTCGCCGCCACCGCGGCGGGCCTCGCACTGCGCCCGCGCTCCGCTCCCGCCGAGCCGGAGGGCGTCGAGAAGCCGGTGCCGTCCGGTCTGCCCTGGGGCGTCGCCCTGGTCGCGGTCGGCCTGGCCATCGAGACGTACGCGGGCCGCAGCGGTCCGGGGGACGGCCTCCCGCTGCCCGGCCGCTTCGACGGCAACCCCGCGGGCGTCCTCGCCGGCTGGGTGCTCACCGCCTTCGGTCTCGCCCTCGCGGGCCCCGGACTCACGTACGGCTGCGGCCGACTCCTCCAGGCCGTCCGGCCGGGCGCCACCCGGCTGCTCGCGGGCCGCGTCCTGATGGACGAGTCCCGCCGTATCGGCCGCCCGCTCGGGGTGGTCTCCGCCGTCCTCTCCGGGACGCTCGCGGCGGCCGCGCTGTACGCCTCGGACTCGGGCCCCACCGCCTTCGGGCCGCTCACCGGCCTCGGCGCGGCCCTGGTCATGGCCTGCACGACGGCGACGCTCCTCACGGCGGCGCTGGAGTCCAAGCAGTGCCGCGCCCACACCACCGAGGCGCTCCTGCGCCTCGGCGCCCCGCCCACGGTCCTGCGGACGGCGGCCCTCATGCGGGCGGGCGCGCTCGTCGCCGTCTTCCTGCCGCTCACCTGGATCGTGGCGAAGCTGGCGGCCCTCCCCCTGACGGGCTGACGCCTGACCGGCTGACCGGCTGACCGACCCCTGACCGGCTGACCACTGGCCGGCTGACGGGCCGTCCGGGGGACGGGCCCCTATCGTGGGCCCATGGCGATGCCTCCTCCCGCACACCGGCCGCCCGGTCCGCGCGGGCACGGGCGCGAGATCCACACGCTCGGCGAGTTCGACGCGGCCCTCGCCGGGCCCGGCGGCCTCGCCGGGCTCCGGGTGCAGTCCGTCGACCTGACGGACCGGACGTTCGCCCTGCTCTCCGCCTCCGCCGCGGCCGCCGTCTTCCTCGGCTGCGCCATGGAGCCGGAGGCCGCCGCCAAGGTGGGCGCCGACGGGGCGCTCGTCTTCCCGCCCGTCCCCGACCTGCCGTTCGACCCGAACCGCTCGCGGCTCTACACCCCGGACGAGCTCTACGCCGGCATCGGCGAGACGGGGTACGGATCGACGCCCGACGCCCTCGCGTACGCGTGGTTCGGCCGGACCAGGGCCGACGGCGACATCTTCTCGTCGATGCTCCGCTCCCTCCACGACGACGCGGTCTCCGACGCCCTCGCCGAACTCCTCGAAGGGAAGCGGGTCGTCGGCGTGATGGGCGGGCACGCGACGGTCCGGGGCACGGAGGCGTACGCGGGCGCCGCCCGGCTCGGCAGATCGCTGGCCCGCTCCGGCCTCACGGTGGCGACCGGCGGCGGGCCGGGCGCCATGGAGGCGGCGAACCTCGGCGCCTATCTGGCCCCGTTCCCCGACGAGACCCTCCCGAAGGCCCTCGCCGTCCTGTCGGCGGCCCCCTCCTTCACCCCCTCCGTGACGGAGTGGGCCCGCGCCGCCTTCGCCGTACGCGCCCGGTGGCCGCACGGCGGCGACTCGCTGGGCATCCCCACCTGGTTCTACGGCCACGAGCCGCCGAACGCCTTCGCCGGGCACCTCGCCAAGTACTTCGCGAACGCGCTCCGCGAGGACGGCCTGCTCGCCCGCTCCACGGCGGGCATCGTCTTCCTGCCGGGCGCGGCCGGCACGGTCCAGGAGATCTTCGCGAACGCCACCCCGAACTACTACGGCTCGCTGGGCGCCCCCACGCCGATGGTCCTGGTCGACCGCGCCCACTGGACCGCGCGCCTCCCGGCCTGGCCCCTCCTGGAGGCCCTGGCCGCCGACCGCCCGATGGCGTCGCGCGTCGCCCTGGTCGACTCGGTCGACGAGGCCCCGGAGGCGCTGGAGCGGCTGGCGAAGGCGTAGTCCCGCTCCCCCGCACGGCGGAGCGGGACCCGACCACGTGCTGACGCCCCCAGGGCCCTCCCGCCGGGAGGCTCGGAACATGACGCCGAAGAGACTCCTGGCCGACTGGCCGTCCTGGGCGGTCGCCGCCGCGTTCGCCTGGTCGCTGCTGTACGCGGCGGGCGCGACCCTCGCCGCCCTCACCGGGCCCGCGTTCGGGTACGCGGTCCTGGGCAAGGGAACCGGCACGGGCGCCGAGACGGCCGCGGCGGTGCTGTACGGGGCTTCCGCCGTCCTCGGGTACGCCCTGTTGCGCCGCCCGATGGCCCGGTGGCCGTCCAGAGCCGCCTGGGCGGTCGTCGCGCTCTGTCTGACCTCGGGTTTCGCCGCCCTGCTCAGCCCCCTCCACCTCTTGTCCTTCCTGTCCCGCAACCAGTCGCCGGTCGACTGGGCGGCTCTCACCAACCAGTTCCTCGCCGTCCTCGGCGCCGTGCTGTGGGGGTGTGCGGCCCTCGCGCACCGGCGCCGGGCCCTCGGCACCTGCCCGCACTGCGGCGGACACGGCCGCACCGGCGACCCGCGCCGCACCGCCGTGGCGGCGGACTCCACGCGGGCCGGGCTCGTCGCCGTCGCCGCCCTCGTCCCGTACACCGCGTTGAAGACGGCCTGGGCGCTGGGCCTCACCGTCGGGTACACCGGCATCGGCCGCCCGGGCGTCGACCCGGAGTACACCAGCGACCTGGGCATCTGGCTGTACGACCACGGGGTCGACTTCACCGCGGTCCTGGCCGTCGTCGGCATGGCCCTCGCCCTCGCGCTGACCCGTCCCTGGGGCCGGCGCCTGCCCCGCCCGCCGCTGCTCGCGCTCGGCTGGGCGGGGGCCGGCGCGCTCGCACCGTTCGGCGCGCTCCTCGCCGCGGTGGGCGTGCTGGCCTGGACGGGACTGACCGGCTCCGGCCTCGACGACCACGCCCCGTGGGTGGTCGCCGTCGCCTACGGCGGCTTCTCCTGCTACGGCCTCGCCCTGGCCCGCGCCACCCGCTCCTATCAGCGCGCGACCCGCAGAACGTGCGCCGCCTGCTGAGCCCCGTCCCCGTCCGGGTCAGTCGCCCAGCACCACGACGTCCTCCATCGCGAACCCCACGTCCACCCCGGCCCCCTCCGCCGGCGCCCCGCTCAGCGGGAACTCCGCCTCCAGCGGCGGCCCGTCCACAGGCCGGAGTCGTACGACGACGCGGTCGCCCCGGAAGGTCCGGGACTCGACGGTCCACGCATCCGACTCCCCCGGGAGGAGCCGCACCCCGCCCGGCCGGACGAGCAGCCGCCGCTCACCCTGCGGCGAGCCCTCGGGCACCGGGATCCGGCCCCACACGGTCTCCGCGACCGTCCCGCTCACCCGCGCCGCCACCACGTTGTCGAAGCCGAGGAAGCGGGCCACGAACTCCGAGGCCGGCCGTGACCACACCTCGACGGGTACACCCGACTGGGCGATCCGCCCGTCCCGCATCACCACGACCCGGTCGGCGAGCGCGAAGGCCTCGCCCTGGTCGTGGGTGACGGCGAGGACCGTCGTCCCGAGCCGCCCGAACAGCTCCCGCAGCTCCACGACGAGTCGCTCCCGCAGCCCCCGGTCGAGCTGCCCGAGCGGCTCGTCCAGCATGAGGAGCCGGGGCCGCGGCGCCAGCGCCCGCGCCAGCGCCACCCGCTGCTGCTCGCCGCCGGAGAGCGCCGCGACGGAGCGCCGCTCGGCCCCGGGCAGCCCGACGAGTTCGAGCAGTTCCCGTACCCGCTCCGCCTGCTCGGCCTTCCCGGCCCCGCGCATCCGCGGCCCGAAGGCGATGTTCCCGCCGACGTCCCGCTGCGGGAACAGCTGGTGGTCCTGGAACATCAGGCCGACGCCCCGCCGGTGCACCGGCACGCCCGCCTGGTCGGCGCCGGCCAGCAGCACCCGGCCGCCGTCCAGCGCCTGGAGCCCCGCGACGACCCGGAGGAGCGTGGACTTGCCGCTGCCGCTGGGGCCGAGCACACACACGATCTCGTGCTCGGCGACCTCCAGGTCCACGGCGTCGAGCGCGGCCCGCTCCCCGAACCGTACGGTCGCGTCCTCGATCGAAAGCATCAGAACTCCCCGGAGGTCCGCTCGGTGCGCAGCCGTTCCAGCAGGAGCAGGGACACCGCGCACACCACCATCAGAATCGTCGAGAGGGCCATCGCCTGGCCGTAGTTGAGCTCCCCCGGCCGCCCGAGCAGCCGGGCCACCGCCACCGGCAGCGTCGGACTGTCGGGCCGCGCGATGAAGACGGTCGCGCCGAACTCGCCGAGCGAGACGGCGAAGGCGAACCCGGCGGCGATGAGGAGCGCCCGCCGCACCAGCGGCAGGTCCACCTCCCGCCAGGCCCGCCACGGCGAGGCACCGAGCACGGCCGCGGCCTCCCGCAGCCGCTCGTCCACGGCCCGCAGCACCGGCAGCATCGTCCGTACGACGAAGGGGACGCCGACCAGGGCCTGCGCGAGCGGTACGAGGATCCAGCTGGCCCGCAGGTCGAAGGGCGGCTCGTCGAGCGTGATGAGGAACCCGAAGCCGACGGTGACCGCCGACACCCCGAGCGGCAGCATGAGCAGCGCGTCGAAACCCCGTACGACCCTTCCGGCGCGCCGGGTGAGCGCCGCCGCCGCGAGTCCGCCGATCAGCACCGCGATGCCGGTGGCGGCCACCGCGTACCGCAGCGAGTTCCCGATCGCCTCCAGCGGCGGCACCAGGAAGGTGCCGGACTCGTCGAGCGAGCCGAGCGCCCGGTAGTAGCCGAGGCCGTAGCCCTGGGGCCCGGCGAAGGAGCGCTCCACGAGCACACCGAGCGGCAGCAGGATCAGCAGCGCCACCGAGACGAGGACGCCCGTGAGCAGCGCCCACTGCCCGATCCCGCGCGGCCGGCGCGCGGTCCGCTCCGGCGGTACGAGCCGCAGCGCGGTCTCCCGCCGCCGCACCGTCCGGGCGTGCACGGCGAGGATCGCCCCGACCGCCGCGAACTGGACGAGGGTGAGGACAGCCGCAGTCCGCAGGTCGAGGAGCCGGGCGGTCTGCCGGTAGATCTCGGCCTCCAGGGTGGAGTACGCGTCCCCGCCGAGGATCTGTACGACGCCGAAGGAGGTGAAGGTGAAGAGGAAGACCATCAGCGCGGCCGCGGACACGGCGGGCACGAGCGCGGGCAGGGTGACCGTCCGCCAGGCCGTCCAGCGCGAGGCGCCGAGGACCCGCGCGGCCTCCTCCTGGCGCGGGTCGAGCTGCGACCAGAGGCCGCCGACGGTCCGTACGACGACCGCGTAGTTGAAGAAGACATGCGCGAGGAGGATCGCCCACACGCTGGTGTCGAGCCGCAGCCCCCACAGCTCGTCGGTCAGCCCGCCCCGGCCGACGAGCGCCAGGAAGGCCGTGCCGACGAGGACGGTCGGCAGCACGAAGGGGACGGTGACGACGGCCCGCAGCACGTTCTTCCCGGGGAAGTCGAAGCGCGCGAAGACGTACGCGCCGGGCAGCGCCAGGAGCAGGGTGAGTCCGGTGGAGGCGAGCGCCTGCCACACCGTGAAGCCGAGCACGTCGAGGATGTCCGGCCGGGTCAGCGTCTCGCCGATCCGGCCGAACTCCCAGGCGCCGTCGGGCCGGAGGCCACGCTCCACGATGGACGCGACGGGCCAGGCGAAGAAGACCCCGAAGAACGCGACGGGCAGGGCCATCAGCCCGAGCCGCGCCGCGCTCCCCTTGAGGTCGCGACGGCCGCGCCCTACTTCAGGACGAGCGACGACCACTGCTGGATCCACGGGTCACGCTTCTCGGCGATCTTCTCGGGCGCCATGGTCTCCGGCTTCTCGACGACCACACCGTGCTTGGTGAAGAGCTCCGGCAGCGCCGCGTCCTTCGCCACCGGGTTGACGAACATCTGGAGCGGCATGTCCTCCTGGAACTTCTTCGAGATCAGGAAGTCGATCAGCGCCTTCCCGCCCTCGGGGTTCTTCGCCCCGTTCAGCAGGCCCGCGAACTCGATCTGCCGGAAGCAGGTGCCGGTGGAGACCCCGGTGGGAGCCACCTTCGGCTGCGGCTCGCCGTACAGCACCTCGACCGGCGGGCTGGAGGCGTAGGAGACGACGAGCGGCCGGTCGCCCTTGGCCTGCTTGCCGCCGGCCGAGCCGGAGAACTCCTGGTTGTAGGCGAGCTCCCAGCTGTCGACGGTCTTCACGCCGTTGGCCTTGAGCTTCGTCCAGTAGTCCTGCCAGCCCTCGTCGCCGTACTTCGCGGCCGTGCCGAGCAGGAAGCCGAGCCCCGGGGACGACCGCTCGGGGTTCTCGACCACGAGCAGGTCCTTGTACGCGGGCTCCGCCAGGTCGTCGAAGGTCACCGGCGGCGCAAGCTTCTTGTCCGCGAAGTACTTCTTGTCGTAGTTGACGCAGATGTCACCGGTGTCGATCGGCGTGACCCGGTTCTCCTTGTCGAGGCGGTACGTGGCCGGGACCCGGTCGACGCCCTTCGCCTCGTACGGGACGAAGATCCCGTTGTCGAGGGCGCGGGAGAGCAGGGTGTTGTCGACGCCGAAGAAGACGTCGCCCTGCGGGGAGCCCTTGGTCAGGATCTCCTTGTTGACGGCCTCGCCCGCGTCGCCGGCCTTCAGGACCTTGACCTTGAAGCCGGTCTCCTTCGTGAAGTCCGCGAGCACCTCCTTGGAGGCGTTGAAGGAGTCGTGACTCACGAGGGTCACGGTCTTCGGCGCGGGGGCGCCGGTCTTGCCCGCGGCGTCGCGAACGTCCTCCGTGCCGCACGCGGCGAGGGTGGTGACGCCGAGCGCCGCGACGAGCGCGGCGGCGGCCATTCTCTTCGTGCTCGACGAGATGGTGGTGCTCACTGAGATTCCTCCTGGGTGTGACCAGGAAGAGACGCGGCCCTGCCCGCGTCCGGCGGAGACCGGACGCGGGCAGGGCGCAACAGCTTGAGTTAACGACCGAACTTCCTACCCAGAATGACCTGGGCAAGGTTCAGAGGGTCTGCGGTCCTACGGTGACCGCACTCTCAGCGCTGTGGCGCTCCCCTGTCGGAATATGGAGATGTGTTCGACCTCAGAGTACAAGGTCAGCGCTCGGAGGCCGCCAGCTGTCCACAGGCACCGTCGATCTCCTGGCCCCGGGTGTCCCGGACGGTCACCGGAACGCCGTGGCGGGCGATGGCCTCGACGAAGGCCTTCTCGTCCTCCGGACGGGACGCCGTCCACTTCGAACCGGGGGTCGGGTTCAGCGGGATCAGGTTGACGTGCACCCGCTTGTTCTTGAGCAGCCGGCCGAGGAGGTCGCCTCGCCACGCCTGGTCGTTGATGTCGCGGATGAGCGCGTACTCGATGGAGACCCGGCGGCCCGACTTCTCCGCGTACTCCCAGGCGGCGTCGAGGACCTCGCGCACCTTCCAGCGGGTGTTCACCGGCACGAGGGTGTCGCGCAGCTCGTCGTCGGGGGCGTGCAGCGAGACCGCGAGGCGGCACTTGAAGCCCTCGTCGGCGAAGCGCTGCATGGCCGGCACGAGACCGACCGTGGAGACGGTGATCCCGCGCTGCGAGAGCCCCAGACCGTCGGGCTCGGGATCGGTGAGGCGGCGGATCGCGCCGACGACCCGCTTGTAGTTGGCGAGCGGCTCGCCCATGCCCATGAAGACGATGTTCGAGAGACGCGCCGGTCCCCCGGGCACCTCCCCGTCCCGCAGGGAGCGCATGCCGTCCACGATCTGGTGCACGATCTCGGCGGTCGACAGGTTCCGGTCGAGCCCGGCCTGCCCGGTCGCGCAGAACGGGCAGTTCATCCCGCAGCCGGCCTGCGAGGAGATGCACATGGTCACCCGGTCCGGGTAGCGCATGAGCACCGACTCGACGAGCGTGCCGTCGTGCAGCCGCCACAGGGTCTTACGGGTGGTGTCGTCGTCGCACGAGATGTGCCGGACGACGGACATCAGGTCGGGGAGCAGCTCGCCGGCCAGCTTCTCCCGCGAGGCCGCCGGGATGTCGGTCCACTGCGCCGGGTCGTGCGCGTACCGCGCGAAGTAGTGCTGGGACAGCTGCTTGGCGCGGAACGGCTTCTCGCCGATCGCGGCGACGGCTTCCTTGCGCTCGGCGGGCGACAGGTCTGCCAGGTGGCGCGGCGGCTTCTTGGCTCCCTTGGGGGCGATGAAAGTCAGTTCTCCGGGCACGGGACGGGCCACGATCGGGTGTCTCCTCAGACGGCACGAGGTCCGGACAGCCCCGCGTCGGCGGGAAGCGCGGCATGACGATGCCGAAGCCAGGAGACCTCACTGGAGCGCCCTCGCGGCGGCGAGGACGACGGAAGGGCCCGCGGCGCACGCGCCACGAGCCCTTCCAGAGTACCCGCTGTCCGTCAACCCGTTCCGACGGACGAAAACCGACCGGCCGGTCAGCTCGTACCGACGAACAACGCCAGCAGCAGCCACACCACCGGCGCCGTCGGCAGCAACGAGTCCAGCCGGTCCATGATCCCGCCGTGGCCCGGGAGCAGCGTGCCCATGTCCTTGATGCCGAGATCGCGCTTGATCATCGACTCGCCGAGGTCGCCGAGCGTCGCGCTCGCCGCCACCGCGAGACCGAGGAGCAGGCCCTGCCACCAGGTCCCGTCGTCGATCATGAACTCCATGCACAGCGCGCCCGCCGCCATCGCGAAGGCCAGGGCACCGACGAGGCCCTCGCGGGTCTTGCCGGGGCTGATCCTCGGAGCCAGTTTGTGCTTGCCGAAGCGCCAGCCGACCGCGTACGCCCCGGTGTCGCTGACCACCGTCAGGATCAGGAAGGTCAGCACCCGCTGCGGGCCGTCGTCCGCGGTGAGCAGCATCGCCACGAACGTCGCCAGGAAAGGCACGTAGAACGCGGCGAAGACACCCGCCGTGACGTCCTTCAGGTAGCCCTCGGGGGGCTCCGTCATCCGCCAGACGAGTACCGCGAGCGCCGTGAGCGCCATCGCCACCCAGGCGCCCTCGGGGCCCCTGACGTAGCCGGCGACGACCATCGCCGCACCGCCGACCGCGAGCGGCACCAGCGGAGCCTTGATGGCCTTGCGCTCCTGGAGGCGGGAGGTGAGCTCCCACAGACCGACGACCACGGCGACCGCGATCACTCCGACGAACGCCGGCTTCCAGATGAACAGCGAGGCGATGATGACGGCGCCGAGGCCGACTCCGACCCCTATGGCCGCGCCCAGGTCCCGCCCCGCGCTCTTCTTCTGCCGTGGCGCCGTCGGCGCGGGCGGCGGAGGCGGGGTGGGGCTGGACATGGGCTCCTGCGGGTGCTCGTGCGGCGTCTCGTCACGGAACAGGGGACCGCTCTGGTGAGCGGCCCCCCGGCCGTGACCGTCCTGGAATCCGCCGGCGGGAACGTCGGGCACGATGGGCATGGGCCGAGTCTGCGCCGCCTGATGCCGATCGTATGCGGGACCCGCCGGGGCAGGTCCCTGGTCGGGTCCCCGACGGCCGGTGCCGCCCGGGGCCCCCCAGGAAGAGTCGTTCATCAGACCTCGAGCAGCTCGGCTTCCTTGTGCTTGAGCAGCTCGTCCACCTGCGCGACGTACTTCGCGGTGGAGTCGTCGAGCTCCTTCTCGGCGCGACGCACGTCGTCCTCGCCGGACTCCTTGTCCTTGACCAGCTTGTCGAGGGCGTCCTTGGCCTTGCGGCGCACGGCGCGGATGGAGACCTTCGAGTCCTCGGCCTTGCCGCGGGCGACCTTGATGTACTCGCGGCGGCGCTCCTCCGTCAGCTCGGGGAAGTTCACCCGGATGATGCTGCCGTCGTTGCTGGGGTTCACACCCAGGTCCGAGTCGCGGATGGCCTGCTCGATGTTGCGCAGCGCGGTCTTGTCGAACGGGGTCACCACCGCCATGCGCGGCTCCGGCACGGAGAACGACGCGAGCTGGTTGATGGGGGTGAGGGCGCCGTAGTAGTCCGCCACGATCTTGTTGAACATCGCCGGGTGCGCACGGCCGGTGCGGATCGCGGCGAAGTCCTCCTTGGCCACCACGACGGCCTTCTCCATCTTCTCCTCGGCCTCGAGGAGGATTTCTTCGATCACCACATGCTCCTGCGTGTCGTCGCTTTGTGTCCTGCACGGTGGGTACGACCGGCAGGGCTCTGTCCATCCCCTTGCGGGGCGGTTCCCGGTTCGGCTGTCAGGCCCGGGTGCCCTGGTCGCTCACGAGCGTGCCGATCTTCTCACCCTTCACCGCGCGAGCGATATTGCCCTCGGTGAGCAGTTCGAAGACGAGGATCGGGAGCTTGTTGTCCCTGCACAGGGTGATGGCGGTGGCGTCGGCGACCTTGAGGTCGCGGGAGAGCACCTCGCCGTACTCCAGCGCATCGAACTTCACCGCGCCGGGGTTGGCCTTCGGGTCGGAGTCGTAGACGCCGTCCACACCGTTCTTGCCCATGAGCAGGGCCTCGGCGTCGATCTCCAGGGCTCGCTGGGCCGCGGTGGTGTCGGTGGAGAAGTACGGCATGCCCATGCCCGCACCGAAGATGACCACACGGCCCTTCTCCAGGTGGCGCACGGCGCGCAGCGGGATGTACGGCTCGGCGACCTGGCCCATGGTGATGGCGGTCTGGACGCGCGAGTCGATGCCCTCCTTCTCCAGGAAGTCCTGGAGGGCGAGGCAGTTCATCACGGTGCCGAGCATGCCCATGTAGTCGGAGCGGGCCCGGTCCATGCCGCGCTGCTGGAGCTCGGCGCCACGGAAGAAGTTGCCGCCGCCGATCACCACCGCGATCTCCGCGCCGTCGCGGACGACCGCCGCGATCTCACGCGCGATGGCGTGCACGACGTTGGGGTCGACGCCCAGGCCGGTACCGCCGGAGAAGGCTTCTCCGGACAGCTTCAGCATGTAGCGGCCGGCCTTTTTGCCGTTGTTGTCGTCGCCCTGTACGGCGCCCTGGTTCATGGAGATCTCCTCGTGCACATACGAAGGAGGCCATTGCCTTGGGTCCTCGCGGTATCCCGTACGGCAATGGCCTCCTCGTCAGATCTGCGGTCGTCCTGCGCGGTGGCGGACGACTGCCTCAGACCCTACCGGGGTCCGGTGTCCGTCGCGTTCGCGGACGGACTCAGATGCCGACCTTGATGCGCGTGAAGCGCTTCAGGGTGACACCGGCCTCGTCCAGGACCTGCTGGACGGACTTCTTGTTGTCCAGGGCGTACGGCTGGCCGAGCAGCGTGGCGTCCTTGAAGAAGCCGTTGACGCGACCCTCGACGATCTTCGGGAGCGCGGCCTCGGGCTTGCCCTCGGCGCGGGTGGTCTCCTCGGCGACGCGACGCTCGGTCTCGACGACCTCGGCCGGAACGTCCTCACGGGTGAGGTACTTCGGCGCGAAGGCGGCGATGTGCTGGGCGACACCCTTGGCGACGGCGGCGTCGGCCTTGTCGAACTCGACGAGGACACCGATCTGCGGCGGGAGGTCCGGCATCGTGCGGTGCATGTACGCGAAGACGAAGCCGTCGGCGTACTGCGCGAAGCGGTCCAGGACGATCTTCTCGCCGAGGTTGGCGTTGGCCTCGTCGACGAACGCCTGCACGGTCTTGCCGGCCTCGATCTCGGAGGCGAGCAGCGCCTCGATGTCGGCCGGGGCGGTGGCGGCGACGTGCGCGGCCAGCTGGTTGGCGACGGCCTGGAACTTGTCACCCTTGGCGACGAAGTCCGTCTCGCACTTCAGCTCGACGAGGACACCGGAGGTGTTGTCGTCGGCGATGAGGGAGACCACGGCGCCGTTCTCGGCAGAGCGGCCCTCGCGCTTGGCGACACCCTTCTGGCCCTTGATGCGCAGCGCCTCGACGGCCTTGTCGACGTTGCCGTCGGCCTCGTCCAGGGCCTTCTTGCAGTCCATCATGCCGGCGCCGGTGAGCTCGCGGAGCTTCTTGACGTCAGCGGCGGTGTAGTTCGCCATGAGTCTGTTTCTCTCTCGAAGTCTGAAAGATCGGGCGGGTCCACGGGTGGACGGCGGGGGCTTCGTGAGCCCCCGCCGTCGTCACCCGAAGGTCCTGAAGGGTCAGGCCTGCTCGGCGTCCGCGGCCGGAGCCTCGGCCTCGGCAGCAGCCTCGGCCGGGGCGTCGGCGGCCTCGGCGTCGGCGACCTTCTCGGTCTCGGCGGAGGTCTGGACCTCGGCGTCGTCGGCCTTCTTCTCGCCCTCGAGCAGGTCGCGCTCCCACTCGGCGAGGGGCTCGCCGGCGGCCTTCTCGCCCGGCTTCGAGTCACCGGTCGCGGCACCGGAACGGGCGATGAGGCCCTCGGCGACGGCGTCGGCGATCACGCGGGTGAGCAGGGTGACGGAGCGGATCGCGTCGTCGTTGCCCGGGATCTTGTAGTCGACCTCGTCGGGGTCGCAGTTGGTGTCGAGGATCGCGACGACCGGGATCTTGAGCTTGCGAGCCTCGCCGACGGCGATGTGCTCCTTCTTGGTGTCCACGATCCAGACGGCGCTGGGCACCTTGGACATCTCGCGGATACCACCGAGGGTCTTCTCCAGCTTGGCCTTCTCGCGCGAGAGGACCAGGAGCTCCTTCTTGGTGAGACCCGAGGCGGCGACGTCCTCGAAGTCGATCTGCTCGAGCTCCTTGAGGCGCTGCAGACGCTTGTAGACGGTGGAGAAGTTGGTGAGCATGCCACCGAGCCAACGCTGGTTGACGTACGGCATGCCGACACGCGTCGCCTGCTCGGCGATGGCCTCCTGGGCCTGCTTCTTCGTACCGACGAACATGATGGAGCCGCCGTGCGCGACGGTCTCCTTGACGAACTCGTAGGCGCGGTCGATGTACGACAGCGACTGGAGCAGGTCGATGATGTAGATGCCGTTGCGCTCCGTGAAGATGAAGCGACGCATCTTCGGGTTCCAACGACGGGTCTGGTGACCGAAGTGGACGCCGCTCTCCAGCAGCTCCCGCATCGTGACGACGGCCATGGCCGTATCTCCTTGGGTTTCTCGGTTGTTTTCCTGACGCCCCGACGCGCCATGCCCACAAGGGACCGAAAGGCGCTGCCACAGCCGGTGAGGGTTATGGCGGGGCGTGCGAAGTCGACCCGGTGACCCGAGTCGCCATAGGAAGTGTACGGGACCCCGGGAGCGGCGGGTGACGGCACTGTCCACAACCGGCGGGTAGTCCACAGAAACCGTCCCCGACCCCCGTGGACCGGTCACCCCGGGGAGTCTTCCCCCATGCGTCTCATGACCTTGCTCCTGACCCTCGGCCTGCTGTGGCCGGTGGGTCCGCCCCCGCCGGAGATCCTTCGCGGCTGGCAGCCCCCGGCGGGCCCGTACGGCCCCGGCCACCGCGGCGTCGACCTGGCGGCGCCGCCCGGCGTCGAGGTGCGCGCGCCGGCGGCGGGCACGGTCTCCTTCGCGGGCCCGGTCGGCGGCCGGGGGGTGCTCACCCTCACCTTCCCGGGCACGGGCGCTCCCCCGCTGCGTACGACCTTCTCCCCGGTGACCCCGCTGGTGAAGGCGGGCACCCGGGTCGCCGCCGGCGCTCCCGTCGCCCGGGTCGCACCGGGGACGCACTGCCCGGAGACCTGTCTCCACTGGGGCCTGCTCCGCGGCAAGACCTATCTGAACCCGCTGCTCCTGATCAGGAGGGCCCCGTCACGGCTCCTGCCGGTCGACGGGGGGCCGGGGGGTGTCCTGTCGATCAGGCCGGGGAGCCGTTGACGCCGTGGAGGGCCATCGCGACCGCCGCCTCGGCGATCTGCGTCGGGTCCTCCGCCGCGCCGAGCTCGATGCGGCGGACGGCCGCGTCGACGACGCCCTGGAGGAGCATGGCGCCCAGGCGGGGCTCGGGCTGACCGAGGGCGGCGAGGGCTTCGACGATCATGGCGACGAGGCCGCCGTGGGCCGCGCGGATCTTCTCGCGGGCCCCGTCGTCCAGCTCGCTCGCCGAGATCGCGACGACGGCCCGGTGCCGCCGGTCCCCGACCAGGGCCAGCTGGGTGCGGACGTACGCCTCGACCTTGCCCTCGGGCGTCTCGGCGCCGGCCATGGCGGTCTCGACCTCGGCGGCCCAGACGGGGAAGTCCACGGCGCACAGCTCTTCGACGACGGCCGCGCGCGAGCGGAAGTACTCGTAGACCGAGGACCGGGCCAGGCCCGTGCGCTCGGCGAGTGCGGGGAAGGTCAACGCCTCCGTACCGCCCTCGGACAGCAGGGAACGCGCGGCGTCCAGCAGGGCGCCTCGCTGCATCGTCCGGTGCTCGGCCACGGAGGCCGCTCGAATCCTGGGCACGGCTCCACTGTACGACCGGCTCCGGGCGGCTCAGCGTCCGACGTCGGCCAGCTTGGCGCGGAGCTGGAGGACCGACTTGGTGTGGATCTGGCTGACGCGGCTCTCGGTGACGCCGAGGACGTGGCCGATCTCGGCCAGCGTGAGGCCCTCGTAGTAGTAGAGCGTGACGACGGTCTTCTCCCGCTCGGGGAGCGTGTTGATCGCCCGGGCGAGCAGCCGGCGCAGCTCGCGGTCCTCCGCGACCTCGACGGGGTTGTCCGCCGCCGTGTCCTCCAGGGTGTCCATCAGGGAGAGGCGGTCGCCGCCCTCACCACCGACGTGCAGCAGCTCCTCCAGGGCGACCACGTTCGCCAGGGACAACTGGCTGAAAACCGCGTGCAGTTCCTCCAGTGTGACGTCCATCTCCGCGGCGACCTCGCTCTCGGAGGGCGTGCGCCGGAGCTGGGCTTCGAGGGTCGCGTAGGCGCGTTCGACGTTGCGCGCCTTCTGGCGGACGGAGCGCGGGATCCAGTCGAGGGCACGGAGTTCGTCGATCATCGCGCCGCGGATGCGGGTGATCGCGTACGTCTCGAACTTGATGGCGCGCTCGACGTCGAACTTCTCGATGGCGTCGATGAGGCCGAAGACCCCGGAGGAGACGAAGTCGGCCTGTTCCACGTTGGACGGCAGCCCCACGCTGACGCGTCCGGCGACGTACTTGACGAGCGGCGAGTAGTGCAGGATCAGCTGCTCCCGCAGCCGCTCGTCGCCGGTGTCCTTGTACGAGCGCCACAGCTCGTCGAGCGAGGTCGGTGCGGGTGGTCGCACGGCGCCCCGGGCTGCTGGGGGCACCGCAGCGCGGTCAGACCCGGAGGTGTGCTGGGGCATGCGTTGCCTTGAGCCGTTCTGCTGTCGGGTGTGTCGGTGGGGGTGTCCTGTGGGGTGTCCTGAGGGGAATCCTGGTGAGCGTAGCGTGAGTGCGCTGTCGCGGTGCGCGAACATCGGTGGATCGCGCCGGTCCGGGTGGACGCCGTCGGCCACATCTTCGAACCCGGGCCGTGGCGCGTGCAGGCCCCTCGGATTCGGCCGAGAGAACTCGGTTGCTCATCGGCTTCACCCTGTCACCCGAATGCGCCAGGTCAAGTATCGCCTCGCCGCGCGTTCGACCGGTCTGTGGCCGTGTTCGTCAACTGCCAGCCCTCCCCGTACCGTTCGACGAAGCCGAGGGAGTGCAGTTCGTACAGCTTCGCGAGGGTGTCGTCGGGGGTGTTTCCGGCTCGTCGGGCGATGACGGTCGTGGGTGTGGGGCCGCGGGCGGGGACGGCTTCGAGGATGTGCGCGGTGGCGGGCGCGAGCAGGTCGCGGGGCAGGACGGGGCCGCGTCGGGCGGGGGCGAGTTCGCCCATGTCGCCGACGAGTTCGACGATCTCCTGTGCGTCGGTGACGAGGGTGGCGTCGCTCCGGAGCAGCTCGTGGACGCCGGCGGACAGCGCGCTGGTGACGGGGCCGGGGACACCCATGGTGTGGCGGCCGAGGCGGGCGGCGGCGCGGGCCGTGACGAGCGAGCCGCTGCGGTGCTGGGCCTCGACGACGACGGTGCCGCGGGTGAGGGCGGCGATCACGCGGTTGCGGAGGATGAAGCGGCTGGGTGTGGGGTGGCTTTCGGGTGGCAGTTCCCCGACGACGAGTCCTTGTTCCGCGATGCGGCCGATGAGCCCGCCGTGGCCTCGGGGGTACGGGGTGTCGACGCCGCAGGCGAGGACGGCGACGGTGGCTCCGCCGGCGGCGAGGGCGCCGCGGTGGGCCGCGCCGTCGATGCCGTAGGCGGCGCCGGAGACGACGACCCAGCCCTGTCGGGCGAGGCCGGTGGCGAGCTCGGCCGCGATGTGGGCGCCGTACGGGGTGCAGGCGCGGGCTCCGACGAGGGCGACGGAGCGCAGGGCCCAGGTCCGCAGGTCGGCGGGGCCCCGGAGCCAGAGGCCGAACGGGCGGGAGTGACCGAGGTCGTCGAGTTGACGGGGCCATTCGGTGTCGCCGGGGATGAGGAAGCGCCCGCCGAGCCGGTGGACGGTGTCGAGGTCACGGGCGGGTTCGGCGGCGGTGGCGCGTCGTCGCCAGCTGTCGACGCGTTTCGCCCCGGTGCCGGGGAAGGGGTCGTCGCCCGGGTGGAGGAGCCGGTCGAGGAAGCCGGCCGCTCCGTGGTGCCGGAGCCAGCGTCCGGCGTGCTCGTCGCCGGGTTCGACGGTTCGCGTGAGGGTCGCGCGGGCGATTCGCTCGTCCGTGGCGGTCATGCGCGCTCCCCCGCTCCCACGGGCACGCCGCGGGCGATGCCGGTGCGCATTTCGAGCGCGAGGGCGATGTCCCCGCTGCCGGGCCGGTCGTGCCCGGCGAGGTCGGCGACGGTCCAGGCGACGCGGAGGACGCGGTCGAGGCCGCGGGCGGTGAGGAGTCCGCGTTCGATGTCTCGTTCGGCGGCGGCGAGGGCGCCGGGTGCGGCGAGGTAGCGCGTACGGAGTTCGTGTCCGGGGATCTCGCTGTTGACGCTCCAGGGGGTGTCGGCGAGGCGGTCGGTGGCACGGGCTCTGGCCTCGTGCACGCGGGCGGCGACGGTGGCGGTGGCCTCGCCCCGGCCGCCCTGTCCGAGAAGGTCGGCGCGGGTGACGGGTTCGGCCTCGACGCGGAGGTCGACGCGGTCGAGGAGGGGGCCGGAGAGGCGGGCCTGGTAGCGGCGGATGACGGAGGAGGGGCATTCGCAGCCGTCGCCCTGGAGGGTGTGCCGTCCACAGGGGCAGGGGTTGGCGGCGAGGACGAGGAGGAAGCGGGCGGGGAGGCGGACCACGCCCGCGGCGCGGGCGATGACGACGTGTCCGGATTCGAGGGGCTGACGGAGTGCGTCGAGGACCTTGCCGGAGAACTCGGGGGCTTCGTCGAGAAAGGGAATGCCGCGGTGTGCCAGGGAGACGGCGCCGGGCCTCGGGAGGCCGTTGCCGCCGCCGACGAGGGACTGCATGGTGGCGGAGTGGTGCGGCGCGCAGTAGGGGGCGCGGCGGACGAGGGGTTCGCCCGGCGGGAGGATGCCGGCGACCGAGTGGACGGCGGTGACTTCGAGGGACTCCTGCCGGGTGAGGGGCGGGAGGATGCCGGGGAGGCGCTCGGCGAGCATGGTCTTCCCGGCGCCCGGAGGGCCGGAGAGCATCAGGTGGTGGCTGCCGGCGGCGGCGATCTCCAGGGCGTGGCGGGCCCGGTGCTGGCCGGCGACGTCGGCGAGGTCGGGTCCTTCGGCGGGATCGGCGGCGAGTCCGGTGCCGATGCCGGCGCCG
Organism: Streptomyces venezuelae; assembly: GCF_008642375.1. Taxonomy (NCBI): domain Bacteria; kingdom Bacillati; phylum Actinomycetota; class Actinomycetes; order Kitasatosporales; family Streptomycetaceae; genus Streptomyces; species Streptomyces venezuelae. The sequence goes on from NZ_CP029194.1 coordinate 2,513,748, forward strand.
GGGACGAGGAGTCCGGCGAGCATGGCGTCGGGCCGTCCCTCCTCGGTGGGTTCCTCGTCGGGGACGGGTTCGTCGGTGAGGACGGCGATCAGCTGGCGGAGGGTGCGGACGCCGAGGACGGAGACGCCGGGGACGAGCGCGGCCTCACCGGCGGTCTGTTCGGGGACGACGACCTGGTGGTATCCGGCCTCGGCGGCGGCGAGGACGGCGGGCAGGACGCCTCGGACGGGCCGGACGCGGCCGTCGAGTCCGAGTTCGCCGATGAGGACGAGGTCGGCGATGGTGCGGGGGTCGATCCGCTCGGCGGCGCCCAGGACGGCGGCCGCGACGGCCAGGTCGAAGCCGCTGCCGCTCTTGGGGACGGACGCGGGGCTGAGTCCGACGGTGAGCTTCTTCTGGGGCCATTCGGCGCCGGAGTTGACCACGGCGGCCCGGACCCGGTCGCGGCTCTCGCTGAGGCTCTTGTCGGGGAGTCCCACGAGGGTGAAGGCGGCGACGCCCGGTTCGAGGTCGGCCTGGACCTCGACGACGACGCCTTCGACGCCGACGAGGGCGACGGAGCAGGTGCGGGCGAATCCCATCAGGCCACCCCCTGGGCGTGGGTGAGGACGGGGGCGCCCTTGCGGGGCAGGACGATGCCGACGAGGTCGATGCGGACCCCGCCCGTGGGAGCGGGAGTGCCGGTACGGTCGAGCCAGCAGGCGGCGAGACGGCGGAGCCGCTCGGCCTTGGTCGGGGTGACGGCGGCCATCGGGTGTTCGTAGGCGCCGTGGCGTCGGGTCTTGACCTCGCAGATGACGAGGGTGTCGCCGTCACGGGCGACGATGTCGATCTCGCCCGCCCGGCCGCAGCGCCAGTTGCGGGCGAGGATGTGCATGCCGGTCGCGGTGAGCCGACGGGTCGCCAGCTCTTCCCCGTACCGTCCGAGGGCTTGGGTCCTGTTCATGCGGTACCACCTCCGTCACCGACTGTGACGGAGTGCACCGGACCGCGTGCGGGCCTGTGGAGGGCCGGGGTGCTGTGGAGAACTCGCTCACCCCTGGGGGTGAGTCAGCTGCCGGGAAGTTCGAGGTCGCTCTTGTTGAGCTCCTCGATGTTCACGTCCTTGAAGGTCAGCACGCGGACCTGCTTGACGAACCTGGCCGGCCTGTACATGTCCCAGACCCAGGCATCGGCCATGCTGACCTCGAAGAAGACCTCGCCCTGGACCGAGTGCACCTGCATCTCGTAGTCATTGGTGAGGTAGAAGCGCCGCTCGGTTTCGATCACGTATTTGAACAGCCCGACGACGTCGCGGTACTCCCGGTAGAGCTTCAGCTCCATCTCGGTCTCGTACTTCTCGAGGTCCTCGGCGCTCATGGCATGTTCCCCTTCAGCCGTGCGTCCACCCATTGTGCGCCAGTCGGCCGCGCCCCTAAACGATTTCCGGGGCGAGAACCACCGGTGCACTCGGAGGTCCCTCGTCGAGCAGCGTGCGCAGCAGCTCGGCGAGTCTGGTCGGGTACACCGTCTCACGGGCCGCCGACAGTTCGGCGGAGGTCCACCATCTGAGGCCCGCGAGGCTGCGGGTCTCCAGCTCCGTGAGGGCCTGGGGGCGGGGATCGGTCCCGGTCCGGCGGATGCGGGCCAGGTAGTACCACTCGTCCTGGTCCCAGCGGCGCCCGTCGAAGGGGAAGGAGCAGTACCGCTGCCACAGGACCGGCCCGAGCTCGGCGTCGGTGATGCCGGTCTCCTCGGCGAGTTCGCGCAGCGCGGCCTCCGCCCGGGTCTCGTCGCCCTCCAGGCCGCCGCCGGGGGTGAACCACCAGGTGTCGGCGGGGTCGTCCGGTTCGTACCCGTGCATGAGCAGGATGCGGTCGTCGGGGTCGAGGAGGACGACCCTGGCCACCTGGCGCACGGCGGGCTCCGCTGCCGCGGCGGAAGCGTGATCCGTCATGTCCCCACCTTCTCCCCTGCGGGGGCCCCGGCGGCAGCCCCCGGCCCGGACCGCTTCCCGGACCCCGTCCCGCCCGGACGCCGCGTCAGGAGGCGTGCCACGGGCCCGTAGGCGGCCCCCGCGAGGATCAGTGCGGTCCCGGCCGCGATCGCCGTGAGGAGAGCCGTGAAGGGCCCCGGTCCTGAGGTCCCGCCCGGCAGGGCGGCGAAGCCCTTCGCGGGCTCCAGGAGGCCCTCGGCGGGCCAGGCGACGGCGTCGACCCTGCCGATGACCGCGGAGCGGGGTACGGAGCCCTTTCCGGCCTCCTCCATGTGCGAACGGGAGTCGAGAGAGGTGTGGCGGTCGTCGCCGAGCAGGAAGAGGCTCCCCTCGGGCACGGTCACGGAGAAGTCCTGGCCGGAGGCGACGACGTCACCGCCGGGTCCGGGTCGCAGGTAGGGCTCGTCGACCGCCGTCCCGTCGACGGTGATCCTGCCGTCCTTGTCGCAGCAGGCGACGGTGTCGCCGCCGACCGCGACGACCCGCTTGATCATCGGGGAGGAGCCCCACTGGGCGTCCGTGAAGACGACGACGTCACCGCGCCGCACCTCGTCGCCGTCGATGCGCTCGGCGAGGACCCGGGAGCCGACGGCGATGGTGGGGGTCATGGAGTCGGAGGGAACGGTGTACGGCTGGTAGACCAGCGCTCCCCAGACGAAGCCCCCGAGGAAGAGCACACAGCCGACGGCCACGGCCAGCCCCGACAGCACGCTGCCGAGGCGGCCGTGGCCGCCCGCTGCACTTCTGTTTCCGCTCATGCGCACCCCAGAGGTCTGTCGACGGTCCGGGACGGCAATCTACCCGCGGGTCACTACTCGGCGGTATGCCCTGCCGTGCGCTTCTTCCGACGCCACAGGACCAGCGGAAGAGCACCGGCCAGACCCGCCGCGCCCAGCGGTGCGGCGGCCACGGCCTGGTTGAGCGCCGGCTGGTCGAAGATGTCGGGCACCGGGAGGGTGGCCCAGCGGGTGACGGGCCAGGCGATCACGACGGCGCGGCCCACGACCAGGTCGTTGGCGACGGTGCCGCCGCCGGGGAGCTGCTGGTGGAAGCGGGAGTCCAGCGAGTTCTGCCGGTTGTCGCCCATGACCCAGATGCGGCCCTCGGGGACCTTGATCGGGCCGAAGGAGTCCTGGCAGGGCATGGAACCGGGGTAGAGGTACGCGCTCTCGTCCAGGGGCACGCCGTTGAGGACGACCTTGCCGCCCTCCTTGCAGGAGACCGTGTCGCCGCCGACCGCGATGACTCGCTTGATGAGGTCCTTCTCCTCGGCGGACGGCATGAGGCCGATGAAGCTGAGGAACTTCTGGACGACGTTCGGGTCGGGCGTCTTCTGGCCTTCCAGCCAGCCGCCCGGGTCGTGGAAGACGACGACCTCGCCGCGCTCCGGCTCGGAGCCGAACCACGGGGTGAGCTTGTCGACGAGGACCCGGTCACCGCGCTGGAGGGTGTTCATCATCGATTCCGAGGGAATCGAGAACGCCTGCACCAGGAAGGTCTTGATCAGGAGCGCGAGCACCAGGGCGATGCCGATGAGGAGGGGCAGCTCCTTCCAGAAGGAACGCGGCTTCTTCGGGCTCGCGCCCGACCTGCCCGCCGCCTCGCCGTCCCCGTCGCCGCCGTCGTCGTGCGCCCGCTCGTCATCCGTCACATCGTCACCCGTCACATCGTCGCCGATGGCCACACCGGCCTTCTTCTCGGGCTCATCGTGTCCGGATCGTGCGCCGACGGCCAAATCCCCCACATCAACTCCTCACTCCGTGCGATCGCCTGCCCCGGAACAGGGACAGGCCCATCACTCCCATAACGAGCAGAAGTTCCGCAGGGGTCGGGAGCCCGGGCAATCCGTTCAGATCGCGCGGGGCAACACTATGCGACAGACCGAGCGCGGGCCCGGAACTCGCACGCCCGTCCGGTACGGCGGTGAAGGTCTGCCGTTCCTCCAGGCGCCGCCAGTTCCCGACGGGCCAGGCGATCACGACGGCGCGCCCCACGACCTGCTCCTCGGAGACGGTGCCGTGGTCCTTCTCGTCGAGGTGGAAGCGGGAGTCGGCCGAGTTGGAGCGGTGGTCGCCGAGCACGAAGATCCGGCCCTCCGGGACCTTCACCTCGAAGGGGATCGTGGACGGCTTGTTCCCGGGGTGCAGGTACGGCTCGTCCAGGGGTACGCCGTTGACGGTGAGGCGCCCGTCCTTGCCGCAGCAGCGGACGGTGTCCCCGCCGACGCCGATCACCCGCTTGATGAGGTCGCGGTCGTCGGCGGAGGGCAGCAGTCCGATGAAGGTCAGGGCCTGCTTGACCTGCTTGACGCCGACCGGGTCCTCGGCGGCCGGCACGGTCTCCTGCTGGAGCCAGTTGCCGGGGTCCTTGAAGACGACGACGTCGCCGCGCTGGGGCCGGGAGCCGAACCAGGGGGTGAGTTTGTCGACGAGGACCCGGTCGTCGATGCGGATCGTCTGTTCCATGGACCCGGAGGGGATGACGAAGGCCTGGACCAGGAAGGTCTTGAGGACGAGCGCGATGAGCACGGCGACGGTGACGAGGATGGGGATCTCGCGGAGCGCGGAGCGCTGCCTGCGGCGCTTGACCTTGCGGGCGAGCCTGCGCCGCTCGGCCCGGCCCGGCAGCGGCGCGGTGCCGGGGCCCTGGGCGGGCCCGCCGGGCGGGCGTCCGCGGCTACCCACGGGGGCCCGTGGCGTGCCCGCCGGGCGGCGGGGCCGGTACGGCGTCGAAGGCGCCCGTCGCGGGCACGGTGGACCAGCGGCCGAAGGGCCAGGCGATCCAGTCGGCGCGTCCGACGACCTTGTCGACGGGGACCATGCCGCCGCCGGGGCTGCCGAGGTGGTCGCGGGAGTCGCTGGACTGGCTCCGGTGGTCGCCCATCATCCAGAGCCTGCCCTGGGGGACGACGATGTCGAAGGGGACGCCGGACGGCCGGTCGCCGAGCATGACGTGCCGCTCCTCGACGGGGACGCCGTTGACGGTGAGCCGTCCGTCCTTGTCGCAGCAGACCACCCGGTCGCCGCCGACGCCGACGACCCGCTTCACGAAGTCGGTCTCGTCGGGTTCGGCGAACCCGAGGGCGGCCGCGGCGTCGTGCAGGAGCCCGGTGAGCGGATTGCCGCCGACGTCCTCGCGTACGAAGGAGCCGGTGCCGTCGAAGACGACGACGTCGCCCCGGCGCGGCTCACTGCCGAAACGGTACGCCAGCTTGTTCACGAGGATCCGGTCGCCGACCTGGAGCGTCGGCTCCATCGAGCTGCTGGGGATCAGGAACGGCTGGATCACGAAGTGGCTCAGGAGCAGCAGAAAGGCCACACAGGCCGCGCCGGCGAGGCCCGTGCGGCGCCAGGAAACGCGCACGGAGCGCGACCCGTCCTCCGTGTCGGTGGAGGGGTCGCGCTCCGTGTGCTGTGCTTCGGTGTCCATCGGGGACAGAGCCTATCCGGCCCGTCTGTGCGAGGACCTCAAGCGTCGCGTGAGCGAAGAGCCGGGGCTCAGCGGTCGCGCTTCTCCTTGATCTTGGCAGCCTTGCCGCGCAGCTCACGCAGGTAGTAGAGCTTGGCGCGACGGACGTCACCGCGGGTGACGAGCTCGATCTTCTCGAAGATCGGGCTGTTCACCGGGAAGGTGCGCTCGACGCCGACGGAGAACGAGACCTTGCGGACCGTGAAGGTCTCGCTGACGCCCGAGCCCTGGCGGCGGATGACGACGCCCTTGAACTGCTGGATACGGGAGCGGTTGCCTTCGATGACGCGCACGTGGACGTTCACGGTGTCGCCGGGGCGGAAGGCGGGGAGGTCGGAGCGGATGGAACCCGCGTTGACCTGGTCGAGCAGGGAGGCCATGGAGGTCTCTTTCCTCGCTGATGCCACAGGTCATCAGCGGTACGTTCGGATGATCGGGATGCCGTGCGTCCCAGGCGGGCGTCGGTCCCCCTGTGGCAGGGGCGCGCGCCGGACGGACGACAGCGGCCTATTCTTCCACGTCCGGGAGCCTGCGCCAAAATCGGCCACCGGGCTCGGGCGCCCATCCCATCATGGAGAGCACCTCGCGGTCCTTCTTGTCGAAGGCGGCCGGATCGCAGCGCTCGATGAGGTCGGGCCGGTTGGCGACCGTACGCCGGAAGGCCTCGTCGCGCCGCCAGCGCGCGATCTTCCCGTGGTGCCCGCTGAGCAGGACGTCGGGGATGCCCCGGCCGCGCCACTCGGGGGGCTTCGTGTAGACGGGCCCCTCCAGGAGGTTGGCCATGGCGCCGGGGGCGAAGGAGTCGTCGCGGTGGGACTCGGCGTTGCCGAGGACACCGGGCAGGAGGCGGGCGACGGCCTCGGTGACGACGAGGACGGCGGCCTCTCCGCCGGCGAGGACGTAGTCGCCGATGGAGACCTCGTAGACCGGCATCCGGGTGGCGTACTCGTCCATGACGCGGCGGTCGATGCCCTCGTACCGCGCCGGCGTGAAGATCAGCCAGGGCCGCTCGGAGAGCTCGACGGCCAGTTCCTGGGTGAAGGGGCGGCCGCTGGGGGTCGGGACGACGAGGACCGGGCCGTGGGCACCGGCCTCGTAGCCGTCGGCGAGCGTCTCGTCGAGCGCGTCCCCCCAGGGCTCGGTCTTCATGACCATGCCGGGGCCGCCGCCGTACGGGGTGTCGTCGACCGTGTTGTGCCGGTCGTAGGTCCAGTCGCGCAGGTGGTGGACGTGGACGTCGAGCTGACCCCGGGCGCGCGCCTTGCCCACGAGGGAGACGTTCAGGGGTTCGAGGTACTCGGGGAAGATCGTGACGACGTCGAGCCTCATGCCTGCTCCTCGCCCTCGTCCCGGGAGGAGACGATCTCGGCGCGGTCGTCGATGAGGCCGGGCGGCGGGTCGATGACGGCCCGCTGCTCCTCCAGGTCGATCTCGGTGACGATCTCCGAGACGAAGGGGATCATCAGCTCGGTGCCGTCGGGCCGCTCGACGATGAAGAGGTCCTGGGACGGCAGGTGGGAGATCTCGGTGATCCGGCCGATCTCGGTGCCGTCGGCGAGGACGACGTCGAGGTCCATGAGCTGGTGGTCGTAGTACTCGTCCTCCTCCTCCGGCAGTTCCTCGGGGTCGATCTCGGCGATGAGGAGGGTGTTGCGCAGGGCCTCGGCGGCGTTGCGGTCGCGGACGCCCTCGAAGCGCAGCAGCAGCTTGCCGCTGTGGACCTTGCCGGACTCGATGGTCAGCGGCCCGGCGGAGGCCGGGTCGGTGAGCAGGACGGCGCCGGGGCCGAGCCTGAGCTCGGGCTCGTCGGTCCGCACCTCGACGGTGACCTCGCCCTTGATGCCGTGGGCGCGGCCGATCCGCGCGACTACCAACTGCACTGCTCCACACTCTCCTGTCACACAGCTCGTACGACGAAAACGACAACGGGCCGGGGTGGGCTCTGAAGCCCTCCCCGGCCCGTGCCGGCACATCATTCAACCGATGCGGCCGACTTGTTCAGCGGACCTGGTCCACGTCGACGAGGTCGACCCGGATCCCACGGCCGCCGATGGCGCCCACGACGGTACGCAGCGCACGCGCGGTGCGGCCGTTGCGGCCGATCACCTTGCCGAGGTCGTCGGGGTGCACCCGGACCTCCAGCACGCGGCCACGGCGCAGGTTGCGCGAGGCGACCTGCACATCGTCGGGGTTGTCGACGATGCCCTTCACGAGGTGCTCGAGAGCCTCCTCGAGCATGCTCAGGCCTCGGTCGACTCGGTCGACGCGGCCTCGGCCTCGTCAGCCTTCTTGTCGGCCTTCTTGGCCTTGGGGGTGATGGCCTCACCCTTGTCGTCGCCGCCCTCGAGGGTCTTCGCGAACTCGTCGAACGACGCGCGCTTCGCCTCCTTGGTGGCGGGGACGAGCAGCGCCTTCTCGGGGGCCGGGAGGCCCTTGTGCTTCTGCCAGTCGCCCGTGAGCTTCAGGATGGCGAGGACGGGCTCGGTCGGCTGGGCGCCGACGGACAGCCAGTACTGCGCACGCTCGGAGTCGACCTCGATACGCGACGGGTTGTACGTCGGGTGGTAGAGGCCGATCTCCTCGATCGCGCGACCGTCGCGGCGGGTGCGCGAGTCGGCGACGACGATGCGGTAGTGCGGCTGGCGGATCTTACCGAGGCGCTTGAGCTTGATCTTGACTGCCACTGGAGTGGTGTCTCCTGGTCTTGACGTGGTTGGGCACTTTGAGATGCCACGTGGGGTTGCGGTACTCGGATGCCCGATGGACGCGTCAGCCGGAGGAGAGAGGGGTCCTATGCGACTGTCGAGTACAGCTGTCCATTGTGCCACACGCCGCCGGGTCAGCTGGCGGCGCCCACCGTCTCGGGAATGCGGAAGGGTTTGCCGCAGCCGCCGCAGACGATCGGGGCCTGGGCCAGCACGGACGGCACCACGCGGACGTTGCGTCCGCAGTCGCAGACGGCCTTGACGCGGACGCCGCCGCCGGAGGAGCCGTGCCGGGCGGCCGGTCCCCGGAAGGAGCGCTTCGTGTCGGCCGCGGTCGCGACGGTGTGGGCCTTGAGGGCCCGCTGAAGGCGCTCGATGGTGGGGCGGTACCGCCGCCGCGCCTCCGGGTTGAGCGTGACCAGGGAGAAACCGCTGCTCGCGTGCGGCTCCTCGGGGTGGTCGAGCCCCATCTCCTCGGCGATCGCGAGGAATCTGCGGTTGTGGTAGCGGCCGGCGCGGGAGGTGTCACGGACCCCTCGGGCGGCGGCGATGCCGTGGACTGCCTCGTGGAGCAGTCGCTCGAAGGAGAGCTCGGCGCCGCAGGCGGACGAGGACTCTCCGATCAGGGACTCGGGCGCGGCAAGATCGGGCAGCTCGGGGTGGTGCCGCTGAATGTCGGCCCACGCCTGTGCCAGCTCTGCGGCGAGAACAGGTGGTGTCGTGCTCACGTCGTGTACAACGAGCCGATGTGCCCCCGGGTTCCATTCCGGGGCATCCCAAATATTTTGCACTTACCCGTCAGTTGCCATTGATGCGTCCTGACGAGGGCCAGTGCGCCGATCTGCGGAGAAGTCGCGCAGGAGGCGTCAAGCCGGTGCGTAGTGACGCATACGCCCCGGCGCGTAGCCGTGGTGCGCACGCCCCCCTGAGGGGCTCCCGGGACGTCCCGGGACGGGCGCGGGAATCGTTGCAGGGACATTACCGGGTCGGCGCGCGCGGGCGCGCACCGACCCTCCCCCGGGTGAATCCGTGCGGCGCGAGCACTGGACGCGGCCGGGGTTGCGCAGTTCCCTGACTACGGGGGGCTGTCGTCCAGGCACGGATTGGGGCTCTTTCCATGACACCTACGCTCGTCCCGCACCACCCCGCGCGTGACTGGGCCGAGATCCAGGAACGCATGCTCGTCCCGCTCTACGAAGCGGTGTACGACCGCGTCGGTGTGGGTGCGCGGTCCCGGCTGCTCGGCCTCGGCTCGGGCACCGGCCTGGCCCTGCTGATGGCGGCGGCGCGGGGCGCGCGGGTGGCCGGCGTGGACCGGGACCACGCGCGCGTGGAGCTGGCCAGGGAGCGTCTCCCGGAGGACGTACCGGTCGCGGAGGACGCGGCGGACGTACCGGCGGGCGACCTCCCGTACGACGTGATCACGGCCTTCCACGCGACGGACGGACTGCTCCCCGAGCTCGCGGCGCTCACCCGTACGGCGCAATCGGACGCGGTGGTCGTCCTCGCGGGCTGGGGGCCGCCGGAGCGGTGCGCCACGGATCCGGTGCTCCGGGTCGCGGACCGGCTCGCGGACCGGGCGCCGTCGGTACGGGCCGACCTGGACGGTCTGGTGGCCGGGGCGGGGCTCCGGCCGGCCGGTTCGGGGCGGGTGGCGTGCCCCTTCGGGTACGCGGACGGGGCGAGCGCCGTGCGCGGCCTGCTGTCGACGGGCGCGTTCGACGAGGCCGTGCGGGCGACCGAGCTCTCGCAGGTGGAGAAGGAGATCGAGGAGGCACTCGCCCCCTACGTCCGGGCGGACGGGACGGTGTGGATGCCGAACGTCTTCCGGTACGTGCTCGCGCGGGTGCCGTAGGCGCCCCGCACGCGGGTCAGTCCCCCTCCCGGCCGGGGCGGGTGATGCCGGCCGCGCGGTAGGCAGCTTCCTCCTCCAGGGTCTCGTTCGCGAGGAGGGCGGCGGCCAGGGCGTCGAGCTGGGGGCGGTGGTCGTGGAGCTGCCGTACGGCGCTCTCGTAGCACTCGTCGACGATCCGCCGCATCTCGTGCTCGACCGCGTCGAGGGTGGCCGGCGCCGCCGAGAGGCCGTAGGCCTGCTGGGCGTCGCCGGGGATGGCGGTCAGCCTGCCGACCCGTTCGCTCATGCCCCAACGGCCCACCATGCCCCGGGCGATGTTGGTGACCTGCTCCAGGTCGCTCTCGGCGCCCGTCGTGATCGTGTCGAAGACGACGCGCTCCGCCGCCATCCCGCCCAGCGCGCCGATGATCCGGCCGCGCAGGTACTCCTCGGTGTAGGCGTACTTGTCGGCGTCGGGCGTCGAGAGGGTGACGCCGAGGGCCCGGCCGCGCGGCACGATGGTGATCTTGCGGACCGGGTCGGCGCCGGGCTGGAGCATGCCGAGCAGGGCGTGCCCGCTCTCGTGGTACGCGGTGCGGCGCCGCTCCTCCTCGGGCATCACCAGGGGGCGTTCGGCGCCGAGCTGGACCTTCTCCAGGGCGTCGGAGAGGTCGGACTGGGTGACGGTCTTCTGGTCGCGCTTGACCGCGAGGAGGGCGGCCTCGTTGGCGAGGTTGGCCAGTTCGGCGCCGGTCATGCCGGGGGTCGTCCGGGCCACGTGCTCCAGGTCGACGTCCTTGGCGAGCGGGATCTCCCGGGTGTGGATCCTCAGGATGGCCTCGCGTCCGCCCCGGTCGGGCGGGTTGACGTGGACGATCCGGTCGAAGCGGCCGGGCCGGGTGAGGGCGGGGTCGAGGACGTCGGCGCGGTTGGTGGCGGCCAGGACGATGACGCCCTCGGAGCCGGTGAAGCCGTCCATCTCGGTGAGGATCTGGTTGAGGGTCTGCTCGCGCTCGTCGTGGCCGCCCATGCCGGAGCCGCCGCCCCGGGCGCGCCCGATGGTGTCGATCTCGTCGATGAAGATGATCGCCGGGGCGACCTTGCGGGCCTCGGCGAAGAGTTCCCGTACCCGGGAGGCGCCGACGCCGACGATCATCTCGATGAACTCGGAGGCGGAGGCGGAGAAGAAGGGCACCCCGGCCTCGCCGGCGACGGCGCGGGCGAGGAGGGTCTTGCCGGTGCCGGGAGGGCCGGCGAGGAGCACGCCGCGGGGCATCTTGGCGCCCATCTCGCGGTAGGCCTGCGGATTCTTGAGGAAGTCGACGACGTCGTTGAGCTCGCCCTCGACCTCGTCGATGCCGGCGACGTCGGCGAAGGTGGTGCGCTTGGCACCGGCCTCCAGCTCGACGGGTTTGGGCGGGGCCTTGCGGCCCAGCATGCCGCCGGCGCCACCCATCCCGGAGCTCATCCGGCGGGCGATGAAGATCCACAGCACGACGAGCAGCAGCATCGGCGCGAGCGAGATGAGGAGGTTGGCGAGGAAGCTGCGCTCCTGGACGACCGGCTCGGCGGTGACGGTGACGTTCTGCTTGGTGAGCTGTGCCCACAGGTCGTCGTCGGCGAAGGCGGGCCGCTGGGTGGTGAACTTGGTGTAGTCGCCGTCGCCGTCGGGGACGGGCTGCTCGTTCTTCAGCTGCCCCTGGATCGCGTCGCCCTTGGAGTAGATCTTGGTGACGTTGCCGGCGGCGACCTGCTTGTCGAACTCCGTGTACGAGATCGTCGGCCCGTCGCCGTCGTTGAAGAACGACAGCACGATGTTGGCGATCAGGTACACGACCAGTGCGGTGAGGATCAGGCCGCCCCAGCCGCCCGGCATCTTCCGCTTCGGCGAGGGAGGCGGCGGGGCCCCTTCCGAGCGCCAGGGCTGATCGGTCCGGTCGCGCGGGGGTACGGGGTTGGCCACGTGACTCTCCTCGGGGCGCGGCGGCAGTGGCCCCAGTATCGAAGAGCAGGGCAGACCCGGCATTGCGGGCGGGGCCGGAGGAATGAAAAAGGGCCCGGGGCGGTTTCGCACCGCCCCGGGCCCCTCGTATGGCTTCGTCAGCCCATGAACTTCTTGAACTCGTCCGGGAGCTCGAAGTCCTTCGGGCTCTGGCCCGCGGCCGGAAGGCCGAAGGCGCCGCCCTGCTGCGCCTGCTCGCGGCGGTCGGCCGCGGCCTGCTCCTCGGCCTTCCGCTTCATCGGGTTGCCGCTCTTGCGCTTGCCCTTGGCCTGCTTGACCTGCTTCTTCTGGCGGCCGGGGCCGCCACCCATGCCGGGCATGCCGGGCATCCCCGGCATGCCGCCGCCCTGGGCCATGCGGGACATCATCTTGCGGGCCTCGAAGAACCGCTCGACCAGGCCCTTCACGGCGCTGACCTCGACGCCCGAGCCCTTGGCGATACGGGCGCGGCGGGAGCCGTTGATGATGGTCGGGTCCTGGCGCTCGCCCGGGGTCATCGACTTGATGATGGCGGCCGTGCGGTCGACGTCCCGCTCGTCGATGTTGGCGATCTGCTCCTTCATCTGGCCCATGCCGGGCAGCATGCCGAGCAGCTTGGAGATGGAGCCCATCTTGCGGACCTGCTCCATCTGCGCCAGGAAGTCGTCGAGCGTGAAGTCCTGGCCCTTCTTCGACGCGAGCTTCGAGGCCATCTTGGCGGCCTCTTCCTCGTCGAAGGTCTGCTGGGCCTTCTCGATGAGGGAGAGCATGTCGCCCATGCCGAGGATGCGCGACGCCATGCGGTCCGGGTGGAACGCGTCGAAGTCGTCGAGCTTCTCGCCGTTGGAGGCGAACATGATCTGCTTGCCGGTGACGTGCGCGATGGAGAGCGCGGCACCACCGCGGGCGTCGCCGTCGAGCTTGGAGAGCACGACGCCGTCGAAGCCGACGCCGTCGCGGAAGGCCTCCGCGGTGTTGACCGCGTCCTGACCGATCATGGCGTCGACGACGAAGAGGACCTCGTCGGGGCTGACGGCGTCGCGGATGTCCGCGGCCTGCTGCATCAGTTCCTGGTCGATGCCGAGGCGGCCGGCGGTGTCGACGATGACGACGTCGAACATCTTGGTCCGGGCGTACTCGATCGAGTCCTTCGCGACCTGGACCGGGTCGCCGACGCCGTTGCCCGGCTGCGGGCCGTAGAAGGCCACGCCCGCGCGGTCGGCGACGACCGAGAGCTGGTTGACGGCATTGGGGCGCTGGAGGTCGCAGGCGACGAGCAGCGGGGAGTGGCCCTGGCTCTTGAGCCAGACGCCCAGCTTTCCGGCGAGGGTGGTCTTACCGGCACCCTGGAGGCCGGCGAGCATGATCACGGTCGGCGCGGTCTTCGCGAACCGCAGGCGCCGGGTCTCGCCGCCGAGGATGGCGATGAGCTCCTCGTTGACGATCTTGATGACCTGCTGGGCCGGGTTCAGGGCCTGCGAGACCTCGAGCCCGAGGGCGCGCTCCTTGACCTGCTTGATGAAGGACCGGACGACCGGCAGGGCGACATCCGCTTCGAGCAGCGCGATACGGATCTCGCGCGCGGTGGCGTCGATGTCCGCCTCGGACAGACGGCCCTTGCCGCGGAGGTTCTTGAAGGTCGCTGCAAGGCGGTCGGAGAGGGTATCGAACACGGCGGTCGCGGATCCTCAGGTGTCGGGGGCGGTCGGATTGCCCTCCAGGGTATCGGGCCGCTCGGAGGATGTGCCCCCGCCCACCGGATCCGGTGGGCGGGAACGGGTCGGTCCCGGCGTCAGCGCAGTGCCTCCTCCAGGGTGCGGGCGAGGTCGACGGCCTCCTCGTCCGGGAGCAGCGACCCGTCCGGACGGGTCACGTAGAGGGTGTCGACGGCGTTGGCCCCGAGCGTGGAGACGTGGGCGCTGCGGACCCGTACCGCCGCGCCCTCCAGCGCGCGGCCGATGCGGTGCAGCAGGCCGGGGGCGTCCTGGGCGCGGACCTCGATGACGGTGGCGAGGCGGGAGTCGGCTGCGGCGACGGTCACGCGGGGCGGTGGGGCGGTGAGGCCCCGCCGGCGCGGGTAGGCGGCCTCGCGCTCGGCGAGGCGGGCGGGGATGTCGAGGGAGCCTTCGAGGGCACGGGCGAGGTCGGCGCGGAGGCGGGCGGCCTCGGGCAGGGAGCCGTACTCGGCGGCGACGCGCCAGTTCAGTACGAGCACACCTCCGGCGCCGGATCCCGAGCCGATCCCGGTGGGAAGGTCGACGGCGCGGAGCTCGGCGGCGCGGACGGTGAGCCGGTGGAGGGCGAGGACGCCGGCGACGGCGGGGAGGACGCCGGGCCGGTCGGGGAGGGCGATGAGGAGTTCGACGCCGACGGGCTCGGGTTCCTCCGGTTCCGCGGCGACCGGTTCGGTGCGCAGGGTGAGGACGGGTTCGCCGGTGCGCAGGGCCTCGATCGCGAGGCGTTCCTGTTCGGCGCTGGGGGCGGCCGCCTCGGGGTCGGGGAGGGGCTCCCCCGCGAGGACGCCGGCGACCCGTTTGACCAGGTCGGCGACGAGGGAGGCCCGCCAGGAGGACCAGGCGGCGGGGCCGGTGGCGAGGGCGTCGGCCTCGGTGAGGGCATGGAGCAGTTCCAGCGTGCCGAGGGTGCCGACGGCGTCGGCGACGGCCTGCACGGTGGCGGGGTCGTCGAGGTCGCGCCGGGTGGCGGTCTCGACGAGGAGCAGGTGGTGGCGGACAGCGGTGGCGATGGTGCCGGTGTCGGTGCGGTCGAAGCCGATGCGGGCGGCGAGGTCGCGGGCGATGGTCTCGCCGGCGACGGAGTGGTCGCCGGGCCAGCCCTTGCCGATGTCGTGGAGGAGGGCGGCGACGAGGAGGAGGTCGGGGCGGCCGACGCGGCGGGTCAGGGAGGCGGCGCGTACGGCGGTCTCGACGAGGTGGCGGTCGACGGTCCAGGTGTGGACGGGGTTGCGCTGGGGACGGCACCGCACGCGCTCCCAGTCCGGGAGCAGACGGGTGATGATCCCTTCGGCCTCCAGGGCCTCCCAGACGGGCACGGTCGACTCCCCCGCGCCGAGGAGGGTGACGAGCTCCTCGCGGGCCTCGGCGGGCCAGGGGACGGGCAGGGGTTTGGCGGCGGCCGCCAGGCGGCGTACGGCGTGGAGGGAGATCGGCAGGCCGGACTGGGCGGCGGCCGCGGCGGCCCGCAGGGGGAGGACGGGGTCGCGGTCGGGTTTGGCGGTGAGGGCGAGGACGACCTCGCCGTCCATCTCGACGACGCCTTCGGTGAGGGGGGTGCGCTCGACGGGCGGTTTCACGCCACCGGCCCGGCCGCCACCCGTCCGTCCGCCGCCCGCCCTGCCGCCGAGGAGGGCGCGCAGCCGGGGCCGGGCCGAGCGGGCCTTGAGGACGCGGTTGACCTCGCGCCAGGTGACGTCGGTGGCGTACGAGATGATCCGCGCGGCCTCGTACACCTCGCGGAGCAGGGTGTCGGCGTCGAGGAGGCCCAGTTCCTGGGCGACGGCGTCCTGTTCCTGGAGGGCGAGCCGGTCGGTGGCCCGGCCGGTCGCGAGGTGCAGGGCGTCGCGGGCGTCGAGGAGACGGCGGCGGGCGGCGTCCAGGCCCTCGCGGGGGGCGTCGGCGAGCCAGGAGGCGGCGACCGCGCGGAGCACCTGGGCGTCGCGCAGTCCGCCCCTCGCCTCCTTGAGGTCGGGTTCGAGCAGGAACTGCAGCTCCCCCATGCGGTCGGCGCGCTCACGGCAGAGTTCGTCGAGCTCGGGCAGGCGCCGGGGTGCCTGGTTGCGCCAGTCGGCGAGGACCGTGGTGCGCAGGGCGGCGACGAGGGCGGCGTCTCCGGCGACGTGCCGGGCGTCGAGGAGGCCGAGCTGGACCTTCAGGTCCTCGCCGGCGGTGGTGCGGGCCTCGGCGGGCGTGCGGACGGAGTGGTCGAGGGCGAGCCCCAGGTCCCAGACGGGGTACCAGATCCGGTCGGCGAGGGCGGCGACGGCGGCCTTGTCGGCGCTGCCGTCGTGGAGCAGGAGGAGGTCGAGGTCGCTGCGCGGGGAGAGCTCGGCGCGCCCGTAGCCGCCGACGGCGACGAGGGCGGTCCCGCGGGGCGGTGCGGCGGCGGCGAAGAGGCCGGCCAGCCAGTCGTCGGTGATCTGGGCGAGGGCGGCACGGCGCGGCGGCCCGGACCGCTCCTTCTCGTGGAGGAGGAGCAGCCGGGCCGCCGCGTAACCGCCGGGTCCCGAATCTTCGTTCTGCGTACGCGCTTCGAGGCTCGTCACCCGGCGGCTCCTTCGTTGCTTACAGTGCGTCCGGACCGCGCTCGCCGGTGCGGACCCGTACGGCGGTCTCGACCGGCACGCTCCACACCTTGCCGTCTCCGATCTTGCCGGTTCGGGCGGCCTTCACGACGACGTCGATGAGCTGTTCGGCGTCCTCGTCCTCGACGAGGACCTCGATGCGGATCTTGGGGACGAGGTCGACGGTGTACTCGGCACCCCGGTAGACCTCGGTGTGGCCGCGCTGGCGTCCGTATCCGCTGGCCTCGGTGACCGTGAGGCCGTGGACGCCGAAGGCCTGGAGGGCCTCCTTGATCTCGTCGAGCCGGTGCGGCTTGACGACCGCGGTGATGAGCTTCATGCGTCCACCTTCTTGTTCTCCGTGACGGCCGGGGCGGGGGCGGCGGTGGAGCGCGAGGACGCACCGCCGCCGGCTCCGCTGAAGTCGTACGCGGTCTCGGCGTGCTCGACCTGGTCGATGCCGGAGACCTCGTCGTCCTCGCTGACCCGCATCCCCATCGTCTTGTCGATGATCAGGGCGAGGATCGCGGAGGCGATCAGAGAGTAGGCGAGGACGGCGAAGACTCCGACGGCCTGCTTGCCGAGCTGGTCGAGGCCGCCGCCGTAGAAGAGGCCCTTGGCCTCGGACTGGACGCCGCCGGTGGCGAAGAAGCCGACGAGGAGGGAGCCGATGACACCGCCGACGAGGTGGACGCCGATGACGTCGAGGGAGTCGTCGTAGCCGAACTTGTACTTGAGGCCGACGGCCATGGCGCAGAGGAGACCGGCGATGGCGCCGACGGCGATCGCACCGAGCGGGCTGACGGCGCCGCCGGCCGGGGTGATGGCGACGAGGCCGGCGACCGCGCCGGAGGCGGCGCCGAGGGTGGTGAAGGAGCCGTGGCGGATCTTCTCGTACGCGAGCCAGGCGAGCATCGCGGCGGCGGTGGCGACCTGGGTGTTGACGAACATCACGGCGCCGACGCCGTCGTCGTTGCCGAGCCACGAGCCGGCGTTGAAGCCGAACCAGCCGAACCAGAGGAGACCGGCGCCCAGCATGACCAGCGGGAGGCTGTGCGGGCGCATCGGGTCCTTCTTGAAGCCGACGCGCTTGCCGATGACGAGGATCACGCCGAGGGCCGCGGCACCGGCGTTGATGTGGACGGCGGTGCCGCCGGCGAAGTCGATGACGCCCATCTCGAAGAGCCAGCCGCCGGAGCCCCAGACCCAGTGGGCGACGGGGAAGTAGACGGCGGTGACCCAGAGGGCGATGAAGAGGGCCCAGGCAGTGAACTTCACGCGGTCGGCGAGGGCGCCGCTGATCAGGGCGGGCGTCAGGATGGCGAACATCAGCTGGAAGACCGCGAAGACGTACACCGGGATGGTGTAGCCGTCCCACAGCTCGTTGACGCCGATGCCGCTGAGGCCGACGTACTCGGAGGACCAGCCGATGATCGATCCGGAGTCGGTGCCGAAGGCGAGGCTGAAGCCGTAGAGCACCCAGAGGATCGTGACGATCCCGAGGCTGATGAAGCTCATCATCAGCATGTTGAGGGTGGACTTGACGCGGACCATGCCTCCGTAGAAGAAGGCGAGAGCCGGGGTCATCAGCATGACCAGGGCGGAGCAGATGAGCATGAACCCGGTGTTGGCGGCGGACAGCTCGGGGGCGTCTGCTGCCAGGGTCGTGATGGCTGGTGCCATCGGCGTCTCCTCGTCGTCGGTGCGGCCTGTGCGGGGCGGGGCCGGAGAGAGCGGCCGGCCGCGAGGGGCGTGGCCGGTTATGGGCCAGAGATTCGCGCAGCGCGGTTTCGGTCGATGCCGCACGATGTTTCGCGACGGTGACGAAGGGGTGTGGCGTGTTACGCGGCCGTGAACGGCCGGATCACGGGCGCACCCACCCGGGGTCCGCCACCGGATCGGCCCTGGAGCCACCCGGGATCCGCCTGGGATCCGCCCGGGATCCGCCCGGGATCTCCTCGCGGGCGCACGAAGCCGGCCGCGTCGGGCGTCCGTGTGACCTTGCGGCGGGGGAGCCGAGTCGGGCAGTACGGGACGTCCGGCGCGGCCGGGGTCAGGGGAGTCCTGGGAGAGCGTCCTGGGCGGGGTCAGACCGCTTCGGCGGCCTCCGGCAGGAGCTGGGTGAGCCGGTCGGTGAGCTGGACGACCTCGGCGACGTCGCTGTAGTTGCGGGCGGCGTGGTCGACGGTCTTGCGGAGCCGGGTGTTGACGCGCTCGGAGCGGATGCTCCGGGCGACGCCGAGGGCCTTCTCGGCGAGGACGACGGACTGCTCGGGCTCGCGCTTGAGGAGGTGGACGGTGGCCATCCCGATGAGGTTGAGCGCGTACGACCGCTGGTGGTCGGGGTCCTTCTCGAAGAGCTCGACGGCCCGCTCCATCACGGGTTCGGCGAGGGAGGCGTAGGTCGGGGAGCGGCCGGCGACATAGGCGAGGTCGCGGTAGGAGTGGGAGTTCTCGCCGTTGAGTTCGGCCTCGGAGAAGAAGCCGATCCAGTCGGGCTCGGGCTCGCCGTCGAGGCCGACGTCGGAGAAGGTGTCCTCGGCCATCCGGACGGCCCGCTTGCACTTGGAGGGCTGGCCCATGTTGGCGTAGGCGCGGGCCTCCATCGCATACAGCATGGCCTGGGTGCGGGGGGTGGCGCAGTCTCGGCTGCCGTACTGGGCGAGGTGGATGAGTTCGAGGGCGTCGTCGGGCCGGCCGAGGTGGATCATCTGGCGGCTCATGGAGGACAGGATGTACGAGCCGAGGGGCTTGTCCCCGGCCTCCTTGGCGGCGTGCAGCGCGAGCACGAAGTACTTCTGGGCGGTGGGCTGGAGGCCCACGTCGTAGCTCATCCAGCCGGCCAGTTCGGCGAGTTCGGCGGCGCAGGTGAAGAGGCGCTTGGCGGTGGCGGCGGGCTGGGGCTCCTGGAGGAGGTCGGTGACCTCGTGGAGCTGTCCGACGACGGCCTTGCGGCGCAGTCCGCCGCCGCACTGGGCGTCCCACTTGCGGAACATGGCGGTGGTGGATTCGAGGAGGTCGAGCTCGATGTCGGAGAGCCGGTTGGAGCGACGGCTGTCGGCCGGGGACTCGGGGCGCTCGATGTCGGTGACCGGCGTGGGGACGAGCCAGCGCTGCATCGGCTCGATGAGGGCGGGTCCGGCGGCGAGCGAGAGCGAGGAGCCGAGGAAGCCGCGCCGGGCGAGCATCAGGTCGCTGCGCGAGAACTCGCTGAGCAGGGCGACGGTCTGGGGCCCGGCCCAGGGCAGGTCCACGCCGGAGACGGACGGGGACTGGTGGGCGGTGCGCAGGCCGAGGTCCTCGACGGCGACGACGGAGCCGAAGCGCTCGGAGAACAGCTCGGAGAGGATCCGCGGGATGGGTTCGCGGGGCTGCTCGCCGTCGAGCCAGCGGCGGACCCGCGAGGTGTCCGTGGAGATGTGGTGCGCGCCCATCTGGCGCGCCCTGCGGTTCACCTGCCGTGCCAGTTCGCCCTTGGACCAGCCGCTGCGCACGAACCACGAGCCCAGCTGCTCGTTCGGGCGCTTGCCGGCAGTCGTACCGTCTGCGCCGTTGCCGCCCACTGGAACGCCCCCATCCACCTGATTGCTTGTCATGCGAACCCCTATCAGAATGCCGCCTCGCAGGGCCGTCCGTCCGGGGTTCTCACTCCTTCGAACTGGAAACCGGGTTGCCTCCGGCATACCCGTGCGCGCGAGCGGCCCCGGGGTTCGAGTACCGAAAGTAATCCTACGATCACCCCTCCGGTGAGGGCGATTCAAGAAACGCCACCATTCGCCACCCCTTCGAATGAACTCGCCACGCGCCGGACGCGATTCACTTGACATGCGACGAACCGGAGTACGGCGGACGGATGCGCGGAGAGGCGCGCGCGACGGCCCGCACCACCCCGCCCACGACCGCACGCCACATACGGCGACGGACCGTGACCAAAGGTGACGACGGCGCTCCGGGTCGTAACCACCGGCGCGTTCGACCCGTTGGAGGGGGCATGGGCTTCACGATCGGCGGCATTCGTGAGATGCGGTCCGGCTCGCGCCGCCGCGTACGCACCACGGAGTGCACAGCGGTGGCCGAGTACACAGGACTGTGGGGCTGGGACGTGGTCCCCGGAGCGCGGGCCGCGTCCGGCCGGTGCTCCTGCGGGGATCCGGCGTGCACGGCTCCGGGCGCGCACCCCCTCTCCTTCGCCGAACCGGTGCCGGCGGGCGCCGGTCTCGACGACGCGACGAAGGCCTGGGCGGAGTACCCGGGCGCGGCGCTGATGCTTCCGGTGGGCCGGGCCTTCGACGTGATCGAGGTCGCGGAGCCGGCGGGCCGCCGGGCGCTGGTCCGGCTGGAGCGCATGGGGCTCCCGCTCGGCCCGGTGTGCGCGACCCCGACCGGCCGGGCGCGGTTCTTCGTGGCGCCGGGCGCGGCGGCCGAGCTGCCGCGGCTGCTGTACCGGATGGGCTGGGACGACGCCGATCTGGACCTGCACTGCCTGGGGCCCGGCGCCCACGTCACCGCTCCCCCGTCGGACCTCGGGGGGCTCGGTCCGGTGCGCTGGCTGCGACCGCCGACGCTGGACACGGCGGGCGCGCCGCCGGAGGCGCGGCTGCTGCTCGGTACGCTGGCGTACATCTGTCACCGGACGCACTTCTGAGCCTCCGGCATGCGTGAGGGCCCCCGCCGGAGTTCGGCGGGGGCCCTCACGCGTACGTGGACCGCGGGTCAGTCGCCGATCAGGGCGTCGACGAAGGCGCCCGGCTCGAACGGCGCCAGGTCGTCCGGGCCCTCGCCCAGGCCGACCAGCTTGACCGGGACGCCCAGCTCGCGCTGGACGGCGACGACGATGCCGCCCTTGGCGGTGCCGTCGAGCTTGGTCAGGACGATGCCGGTGATGTCGACGACCTCGGCGAAGACGCGGGCCTGGATGAGGCCGTTCTGTCCGGTGGTGGCGTCGAGGACGAGGAGGATCTCGTCGAGCGGGCCGTGCTTCTCGACGACGCGCTTGACCTTGCCGAGCTCGTCCATGAGGCCGGTCTTGGTGTGGAGGCGGCCGGCGGTGTCGATGAGGACGACGTCGGCGCCCTCGGCGATGCCCTCCTTGACCGCGTCGAAGGCGATCGACGCCGGGTCGCCGCCCTCGGGTCCGCGCACGGTGCGGGCGCCGACGCGCTCGCCCCAGGTCTGGAGCTGGTCGGCGGCGGCGGCCCGGAAGGTGTCGGCCGCGCCGAGGACGACGGACTTGCCGTCGGCGACCAGGACGCGGGCCAGCTTGCCGGTGGTGGTGGTCTTGCCGGTGCCGTTGACGCCGACGACCATGACCACGCCCGGCACGTCGGCGGGGCTCTCGGTGTGCACCGTGCGGTCGAGGTCCGGGCCGAGGAGGGCGACGAGCTCCTCGCGGAGCAGGCCGCGCAGCTCGTCGGGGGTGCGGGTGCCGAGCACCTTGACCCGCTCGCGCAGCCGCTCGACGAGCTCCTGCGTGGGGGCGACGCCGACGTCCGCCGTGAGGAGGGTCTCCTCGATCTCCTCCCAGGTGTCCTCGTCGAGGTGCTCGCGGGACAGGAGCGTCAGGAGCCCCTTGCCGAGCGAGTTCTGGGAGCGGGCGAGCCGGGCACGGAGCCGTACGAGACGGCCGGCGGTCGGCTCCGGGACCTCGATCTCGGGGGCCTCGGGCGCGGCGACGACGGGGTCCTCGACGGCGGCCGGCGTCTCGACGGCCTCCTCGACCGTCGGGAGCTCGACCTCCTCGACCGTGCGGCGTGGTTCCTCCCGCGGCGTCTCCGCCTCCTCGCCGACGTGCGGTTCGGCGGGCGGAGCGGTGATGGTCGGCGTGGTGGACGGCGGCTCGGCGGGCGGCAGCTGCTTCTTCTTGCGGCCGCTGATCACGAGCCCGCTCGTCACGGCGACCACGACGACCAGAGCGATGACTACAGCAAGGATGAGTTCCATAACCCGACCAGTATCGGACACGAGGGGCACAAAGGCGGAGCACGTACCCTGGATGGCTCCCCCACCTCTTCGACGGAGTACCCCCATGCCCCACGACGCCTCCGAAGCCGCAGGCGCGACGCACGACGGCGCGATGGAGACACGCGGTCTCGAACCCGTCCCCGACGCCGAGCGGACCGGTCGGGTCCGCGAGCTCTTCCCGACGTGGGTCGCGGCCAACATCAGTGTGCTTCTGCTCACGATGGGCGCCGGCCTGATCGTCTTCAACGGCCTGAACTTCTGGCAGGTCCTGACCGTGGCGATCGCCGCGCCCGTGCTCTCGTACGGGATCGTCGGCCTGATCTCGATCGCGGGGAAGCGCGGCGGCGCGCCGGGCATGGCGCTGTCGCGGGCCGTGTTCGGTCAGCGCGGAAACCTTTTTCCCGGTGCGCTGATCTGGGTCGCCCGCTGGGGCTGGGAGACCATCAACGCGGTGACCGGCGCCTACGCGGTGCTGACCGTGCTCGACCTGCTCTTCGGCGTGAAGTCGAACACGCTCCTCATCGTGGTGACGCTGCTGCTCTTCGTCACCTGCACCTTCCTGGTCTCGGGGCTCGGGATCAACGCGCTGCGGGTGTGCAGCAAGTGGTCCACCTACCTCTTCGGCGCCTTCTCGGTCCTCGTCCTGGTCTACCTGGTGGCGAACACCGACTGGTCCGCGGTCTTCGACAAGCCCGCCGGTTCGACCGCGATGATGGTCGCGGGCATCGGCACCATCGCGGCCGGCGGCATCAGCTGGGTCCCGTCGGGGCCGGACTTCACCCGCTACCTGCCCCGTACGGCCTCCTCGAAGGCGATGGTCGGCTCGACGGTCGGCGGCGCCGGGATCGTGGTCCTGCCGATGGTGCTGATGGGCGCGGTCATGGCCGTGTCGACGCCGGACCTGGCCTCGGCGCAGGACCCGGTCTCCTTCATCGGCGAGCTGCTCCCGATGTGGATCTCCGTGCCGTACCTGGTGATCGCGCTGCTCGGGATGCTGCTGATCAACTCGATGTCGATGTACTCGGCCGGCTTCACCGCGCAGACCCTGGGCATCAAGGTGTCGCGGGCGGCGGCCGTCAGCGTGAACGCCCTGATCAGCCTGGTCTTCGGCTTCCTGCTGATGGTGGTGGCGACCAGCTTCATCGGTTCGTTCATCTCCTTCCTCACCCTGCTCGCGGTGGCGTTCTCGGCGTGGATCGGCGTCTTCGGCGTGGACATGCTGCGCCGCAGGACGTACGACGCGGTGGCGCTGATGGACACCACAAGGACCAGCGCCTACTGGTACCGGGGCGGTTTCGCCTGGCAGGCGATGACGGCGTGGGCCGTGGCGCTGCTCGTGGGCCTGCTGTTCACGAAGGTCGAATGGTTCTCGGGCCCGCTCGCCTCCTCGTGGATCGGTGAGAACGGCCTGGGCTGGGCGGCGACGATCGTGGTGGCGGGCGTGCTCTACGCCGTGCTGCCGCGGACGCCCGAGAAGGCTCCGGTGGCGCCCGTCGAGGTGCGCGAGACCGTTTCCATCTGACGCTACGTCAGATAACGTCCCCCTTCGCCGGATCCCACGAGCGGAGGGGGACTTCCCATGCCCTTCACAGTCGTACGGTTCAACCTCGTCGACCCGCGGGCGACCCCCGTCTCCCTCGCGGCCCGTTACCGGGCGGCCGTCGAGATGGCCGCCCACGCCGACGCGCACGGGGTCGACACCGTCCAGACCGAGGAGCACCACGGCGTCGCGAACAACTGGCTGCCCTCCCCCTTCGCCTTCGCGGGCGCGGTCTTCGGCGCGACGCGGCGGATCGCGGTGACCGTCTCGGCGATCATCGGGCCGCTGCACGACCCGCTGCGGCTCGCGGAGGACATCGCGGTCCTCGACCTGCTGAGCGGGGGGCGCCTGGTCACGGTGGCGGGGATCGGCTACCGGCCGGAGGAGTACGAGGAGCGCGGGGTCGACTGGGGCCGGCGCGGGAAGCTCCAGGACCTGCTCCTGGAGACCCTGCTCACCGCCTGGACCGGGGAGCCGTTCACGTATCAGGGCCGTACGGTACGGGTCACCCCGCGGCCGCTCACCCAGCCGCATCCGATGCTCCTGGTCGGGGGCTCGTCGCGGGCGGCGGCGCGGCGGGCGGCCCGGCTCGGACTGCCCTTCTTCCCGAGCGCGCACCTGCCGGAGCTGGAGACGTACTACCAGGAGCGGTGTGCCGAGTACGGCACGGAGGGCTGGACGATGATGCCGGCCGAGGAGACTCCGCTGCTGCACCTGTCGGAGGACCCGGACCGGACCTGGGCGGAGCACGGGGAGCACTTCCTGCACGAGGCGCGGACGTACGCCTCCTGGCAGTCGAAGGACATCCGCTCGGCGGTGCGTTCGACGGCGACGACGGTGGAGGAGCTGCGCGCGGAGGGGGTGTACCGGGTGGTGACGCCGGACGAGTGCGTGGCGCTCGGACTGGAGAGCCTGGTGCTGCATCCGCTGTGCGGCGGGATGCCGGTCGAGGAGGGGTGGCGGAGCCTGCGGCTCTTCTGCGACGGCGTACTGCCCCGGCTCAAGGCACAGGGCCTCGGGCCGGGGCAGTTCCGTGGGTGAGGAGCGGGGCAGCGGGGTTTAGCCCATCTCCTCCAACGCCTTGCCCTTGGTCTCCTTGACGTACCTGAGCACGAAGGGGATCGAGAGCACGGCGAAGACCGTGTAGATGACGTAGGTGGCGGAGAGGTTCCAGTCCGCGAGGGACGGGAAGCTCGCGGTGATGGCCCAGTTGGCGATCCACTGCGCGGAGGCGGCGACGCCGAGGGCGGCGGCGCGGATCCGGTTGGGGAACATCTCGCCGAGGAAGACCCAGACCACGACGCCCCAGGAGAGGGCGAAGAAGAGGACGAAGACGTGGGCGGCGACGAGCGCCACGACGCCCTGGGTCTCGGGGAGCTTGCCGTCGACGAGGTCGGCGGAGAAGGCCCAGGCCTCGAAGGCGAGGGCGATCGCCATGCCGACGGAGCCGACGAGGGCGAGCGGCTTCCGGCCGACGCGGTCGACCAGGACCATCGCGATCACGGTGCCGATGATGTTGATGATCGACGTGGTGAACGAGTAGAAGAACGAGCTGGACGGGTCGATGCCGACGGACTGCCAGAGCGTCGCGGAGTAGTAGAAGGCGACGTTGATGCCGACGAGCTGCTGGAAGACGGAGAGTCCGATGCCGACCCAGACGATGGGCAGCAGCTTGGACTTGCTGCCGGCGACGAGCAGGTCCTTGAAGGTGGACTTGTGCTCGCTGCGCATGGCCCGGTCGATCTCGGCGACGCGCGCGTCGAGGTCGATGCCGTGGCCCTCGACCTCGGCGAGGACCTCCTTGGCCCGGTCGGTCTTCCCGACGGAGATCAGGTAGCGCGGGGACTCGGGGATGGCGAAGGACAGCATGCCGTAGAGGAGCGCGGGGACGACCATCACGCCGAGCATCCACTGCCAGGCCTCGAGGCCGCCGATCTCGCCGCGCTGGTCCCCGTCGGCGAGCTGGAGGATGCCGTAGTTGACCAGCTGGGAGATGGCGATGCCGATGACGATCGCGGCCTGCTGGAAGGAGCCGAGGCGGCCGCGGTAGGCGGCGGGGGCGACCTCGGCGATGTACGCGGGGCCGATGACCGAGGCCATGCCGATGGCGAAGCCGCCGATGACGCGCCAGAGGGCCAGGTCCCAGAGGGCGAAGGGGAGCGCGGAGCCCACGGCGCTGACGGCGAAGAGGACCGCGGAGATCTGCATGCAGCGGATGCGGCCGATGCGGTCGGCGATCCGGCCCGCGGTCGCGGCGCCGATGGCGCAGCCGATCAGCGCGATGGCGATGACCTGGGCGAGGGTGCCGGAGCCGATGTCGTAGCGGTCCCGGATCGCCTCGACGGCGCCGTTGATGACGGAACTGTCGTAGCCGAAGAGGAATCCGCCCATCGCGGCGGAGGCCGTGATGAAGATGACGTGGCCGAGGTGGTCAGGATGGGCCGCTCGGCCTTCGGACGGCGGCGGCGTGGGCGCCTGCGCGGTACTGGTCACATGGACTCCTGGGTGGGGGGCAAGCCCTTCCAGTGGCGCACAACTTCACGCCGCTCACCACGTGAAGGTAAAAGCAACGTTGCAGAGACTATGCCTTCAAGTTTCGAAGTCAATAGTCGATGTCGTATGACTTTAAGAACGTAAGGGTGTGCCGAAGGTTCAAGACTTGAAGAGATGAAGCTCAGCGCAGTCGCTGACTGATCACCTTCGAGACACCGTCGCCCTGCATGGACACGCCGTACAGCGCGTCCGCGACCTCCATCGTCCGCTTCTGGTGCGTGATCACGATCAGCTGCGAGGACTCCTGGAGCTCCTCCATGATCCGGATGAGCCGCTGGAGGTTGGTGTCGTCGAGCGCCGCCTCGACCTCGTCCATGACGTAGAACGGGCTGGGCCTGGCCTTGAAGATCGAGACCAGCAGCGCCACGGCGGTGAGCGACCGCTCGCCGCCGGAGAGCAGCGAGAGCCGCTTGACCTTCTTGCCCGGCGGGCGGGCCTCCACGTCGACGCCGGTGGTGAGCATGTTGTCCGGGTCGGTGAGGATCAGCCGGCCCTCGCCGCCGGGGAAGAGCCGCGAGAAGACGCCCTCGAACTCCCGGGCCGTGTCCCGGTACGCCTCCGTGAAGACCTGCTCGACCCGTACGTCGACCTCTTTCACGACCTGAAGGAGGTCCGTCCTGGTCTTCTTCAGGTCCTCCAGCTGCTCGGAGAGGAAGCGGTGCCGCTCCTCCAGCGCCGCGAACTCCTCCAGGGCCAGCGGGTTGACCTTCCCGAGCTGGTGGTACGCCCGTTCGGCGGCCTTGAGCCGCTTCTCCTGCTCCGAACGGACGAACGGCCGGGCGGTCTCCGCCCCTTCCTGCTCTTCGCCGTCGACGGACGGCGACGGGGGTACGGGCTGGTCGGGGCCGTACTCGGCGACCAGCGCGGCCGCCTCCACCCCGAACTCCTCCAGGGCCTTCGCCTCCAGCTGCTCGATCCGCATCCGCTTCTCCGCGCCGAGCACCTCGCCGCGGTGGACCGAGTCGGTCAGCTTGTCCAGCTCGGCCTTGAGGTCCCGGGCGCCCGCCCGGGCCACCGTGAGCCCCTGTTCACGATCGGCCCTCGCCTCCTGGGCCGCCACTCGCTCCCGCTCGGCGCGGACGAGCGAGACCTCCACGTGGGCCAGGAGGCCGCGGGACCCGGCGGCGACCGCGCCCGCGACCCGCCGTTCGTGCCGGAGCCGGGTCCGGCGCTGTTCGGCACGCGCGCGTGCCTCGCGTTCGGCGCGGGCGGCCCGGTCGAGGGAGTCGGCGCGCCCGGCCAGGCCCTTGACCCGCTCCTCGTGCGTACGGACCTGGAGCCGCGCCTCCATCTCGGTCTGGCGCGCGTTGGAGCCGTCGATCGAGAGCCGGTCGCGGACGGAGGTGTCGGGCTCGTCTTCACCGTCCCCGAAGGCGGTGGCCTCCTGCGCGACGAGGAGCCGTTCGGCCAGCTCCTCCGCGTCGGCGACGGCCTTCTCCAGGGCCTCCTGGGCGCGGGCGACGGCCGCGGCGGTCCGCTCGGCCTCCCCCGCCGCTCCCCTGGCCTGCCCGGCGAGCCGCCCCAGCTCCGCGGCGACGGCCGACTTCTCCCGCTCGGCGGCCCGGCGGCTCGCGTCCAGCTCCTCGACGAGCGCTCCCGCGCGCCGGCGACGCTCGTCGGCCTCGCGCTGCGCGGTGGTCAAGTCCTCGCACCGTACGGTCAGTTCGTCCAGCTCGGCGGCGGCTTCGGCCACCGAGGCCTGGACTTCGAGCAGGCTGGGCGCGCCGGCGGACCCACCGTGCGCGAAGTGCCCGCCGAGCAGGTCTCCTTCGGCGGTGACCGCAGTGAGCCCTGGGCGGGACCGGACCAGCCGCTCGGCCTCGTCGAGGCCGTCGACGACGACCACTCCCGCCAGCAGCCGGCGTACGGCGGGGAGGAGTTCGGCGGGGCCGCGGACCAGGTCGGCGGCGCTCGGGCAGCCTTCGGCACCGAGGTCGGCGCCGGGGCCGGGGGGCGGCTCCGGGGCGTCGGCCAGGAGAAGGGAGGCGCGGCCCGCGTCCTGCTTGCGGAGGAGGCGCAGGGCCTCGGCCGCGGCGGCCGGTCCGGTGGCGGCGACCGCGTCGGCGGCGGCGCCGAGGGCGGCGGCCACGGGGATCTCGTATCCCGGGGTGACGGTGAGGAGTTGGGCGGCCGGGCCGAGGAGTCCGGTGACGCCTGCGGAGAGCAGGGCGCCCGTGCCGTCCTTGCGGCGCAGGCCGAGGGCGAGGGTGTCGTGCCGGGCGCGGGTCGCGGCCCGGCTCCGTTCGGCGGTCCCGAGCGCGTCGCGGGCGGCGCTCAGCGCGCCGTCCGCCTCGGCGAGTTCGCGGCGGGCCGCCTCGTACCGCTCGCCGTGCTCGCCGTCCGCGGCGTCGAGGCCCTCGACCTCCGCCGTGAGCTGCTCGTACTCCTCCTGGGCGGCGACCGCCCGGTCCGCCGCCTCGTCCCGGGCGGCGGTCAGCCGGTCGATCTCCGCCTGGGCGGCGGCGGCGCGCGAGCGGGCCGCGTTCACCTGGCCGTGGAGGCGGGCGAGGCCCTCGCGCCGGTCGGCGATGGCCCGGGCCGCGTCCTTGAGACGGCGCTCCTCCGCGGTCAGCGCGCGTTCGAGCTCGGCGCGGTGGGCGACGGTGTCCTCCAGGGCGCGCTCGGCCGCCTCCAGGGCGGCTTCGAGTTCGGCCTCCTGCTCACGGACGCGGGCGGCCTCCCGCTCCAGGTCCTCGGGATCACGGCCGCGCCGCTCCTCGGCGGGGGCGTCGTCGGCGCTCTTCACGCGCGCGTCGGCGAGCGAGATCGTGCCTCGGACACGTTCGGCGAGCTGGGAGAGGGCGTACCAGCTCTGCTGGGCGCGTTCGAGGCGGGGCGCGAGGGCCTGGACCTCCGCTTCGAGTGCCGCCTCGCGGGCGAGCGCCTCGCGCAGCTCCGCCGCGGTGGCCTCCTTGCGGGCGAGGAGCGCCGCCTCGTCGGCGACTTCGGCGGTGAGGGCCCGCTGCAGCCGGTCCAGGTCGTCGGCGAGGAGCCGGAGGCGGGCGTCGCGGAGGTCGGCCTGGATGACGACGGCGCGGCGGGCGACGGCGGCCTGCCGGCCGAGGGGCTTGAGCTGGCGGCGCAGCTCGTCGGCGAGGTCCTGCACGCGCGCGAGGTTGGCCTGCATCGCGTCCAGCTTCCGCAGCGCCTTCTCCTTGCGCTTGCGGTGCTTGAGGACGCCGGAGGCCTCCTCGATGAAGGCGCGGCGGCCCATCGGGTCGGCGTGCAGGACGGAGTCGAGCTGGCCCTGTCCGACGATGACGTGCATCTCGCGTCCGATGCCGGAGTCGGAGAGCAGGTCCTGGATGTCGAGCAGCCGGCAGGTGTCGCCGTTGATCTGGTACTCGCTGCTGCCACCCCGGAACATGATCCGGGTGATGGTGACCTCGGCGTAGTCGATGGGCAGCGCGCCGTCGGAGTTGTCGATGGTCAGCGAGACCTCGGCGCGGCCGAGCGGGGGGCGCCCGGTCGTGCCGGCGAAGATGACGTCCTCCATCTTGCCGCCGCGCAGCGACTTGGCGCCCTGCTCTCCCATGACCCAGGACAGGGCGTCCACGACGTTGGACTTACCCGATCCGTTGGGGCCCACGACGCAGGTGATGCCGGGTTCGAACCGCAGGGTCGTGGCCGAGGCGAACGACTTGAATCCGCGGAGGGTCAGGGCCTTGAGGTGCACCCCGGGGACTCTACCGGGGCCCGCGCGTTTCACTCGCGAAGGTGCAGGGCAGATCACCGGGTGAGGAGGGGTGAGCCTGGGGTGGGCCGTGGGGGAAACGGCGGGTGAAAGAAAGAAGGGACGCCGAAGCGCCCCTTGCATATCCAGCTGTGCCTTGTCCTGCTACGCCGACGCGGCTTCCCGGTCGGCGATGCCGGACGGAGTGTTTCCCACCTGGCCCCTGGGGGCTGGTTGTCAGGTGAGCGCAGGCTCCGCCTGGGGTACGTCGAGATCGATGCTGTCGAGCAGCGACTCTCCCTGGTGCTGAGCGGCGGCAGCCGCGAGCGTGTCGTTCTCGGACTGGATCCGTACCAGCTCGGATTCCAGGTCCTGGACACGCTGCTGAAGCCGTCGCATCTCGGCGAGGAGTCGCGGGTCGGAGCCGCCGACGTAACCGAGAAGCGCCTTTGCCATGATGGATGGTCCTCCACACTGAGTGACCGACCGATTGCGGTGTGGGTCGTGAGGGATTCGCACCCGCGGTGCTCGGCAGTGCATCGTGCCGGTTCTTACTGCCAAACAGCTAAGGTGCGCGGGGATTCCAGCGTCTCACCAAAAAGTTTGACGGTCAACACGATCACGCCCCGTTCGAAGGGGCGCCCGGGGAGTCGGCGGCCGCGCGACAAGCAGCGGTGCCTCTCGACCCGGTGCCTCGGGGCGTGGCGATCATCCTTAACGGGCAGCCTTCCACGGCGCGCACTTCTTGGCAACCACCAGGCAGTTCTCCCGTCCCGCCCTCGTCACGGCGCGTTCCGCCGGCACCCCTCCCGGTCACCGGGGAGGGGCCACCGCCACGAACGTCAGCGGATCGCGAAGGTCTCGTAGCCTCCGCGCGGGGTGCCCCATATCTCCGTGACGCCGTCCACGCGGCCGGGTGTGTCGCCCGTGCGGAGCCAGTCGAGAAGACGGTGGCAATTCTCACTCGGCCCCTCGGCCACCACCTGGACCCGGCCGTCGTCGAGGTTCAGGGCGAAGCCCACGAGGCCGCCGATCTCCAGTGCGTTTGCCCTGGTGAACCAGCGGAAGCCCACTCCCTGTACCCGGCCGCGCACCCAGGCGGTCATCCGTACGTCGTCACTCATGGCTGCACGCTAACCGGCGGATCCCCCGATGAGCACGTCGCCCCGGCTTCTCATCGCGTACAGTCCCGACGGAATGCGGCTCACCCGTTCGGGCGCGCGCCATTCGACTTTCGGTCCACATCGCGCTGACAGCAAAGATCAGCAAAGAACAGCAAAGACCGGCACACACCAGCAAGGATCCGCAGGGAACGGCGGAGCTCCGCAGAGGAAGGCAGGCAGCACATGGGACGCCACCGTCGCTCCGGCTCCGCACCCGCCGCAGAAGACTACGCGGCCGGTTCGGACCACCGACACCGGGGTGACCGCCGCAAGCGGCGGAGCACCTCCGTGCGCACCGGACTCCTGGGCGCCTCCGCGGCGGTCGCGGTGGGAGCCGTGGCCGTCGCCTCGGGTCTGCTCCCCGGCGGGGACACCTTCACCGTCGGGAACGCCGGCTCGGACGAGCGCCAGGTCCAGTCCCGGCAGGCCCCGGAGCTGACGACACAGGGCGGGGCGACCCAGACCCCGACCGGCGGCGGGTCGGGCGGCACGGGCACGGCCGGCACGGCGGGCTCCGGTTCGGGCAAGAGCCCGAGCGCGCGCCCGAGCGCGAGCGCGAGCAAGTCCGCCTCGCCCTCCACCGCCCCCTCCACCTCCGCGAAGCCGACTCCGAAGCCGACCCCGTCGAAGGCGACGGCCAAGGCCGAGCCCGTGACCCCGAAGGTCCCGGTCGCGCCCACGACGAAGCCGGCCGCGCCGCGGCCGACGCCGACGCCGACACCGACCCCGACCCCGACCCCGGACCCGACCACCGAGGCGCCGGCCGAGACCCCGGCCGCCCCCTCCACGGCCAACCGGGGAACGGCGGCCGAGGCGGAGGTGCTCCGGCTGGTCAACGTCGAGCGCGCCAAGGTGGGCTGCACCCCGGTCCGCGCGGACGCGCAGCTCGCGGCGCTGGCCGGGGCGTTCAGCACGGACATGGCGGAGCGCGGCTTCTTCGACCACACGGACCCGGACGGGGACACCCCGTGGGCGCGCGCCGAGCAGGCGGGCGTCACGGGCCTGGCCGGCGAGAACATCGCGCGCGGCCAGGCGGACGCGGCGGCCGTGATGGACTCCTGGATGAACAGCGACGGCCACCGCGCCAACATCCTGAACTGCGACTACACGACGCTGGGCGTCGGCGTGCACTTCGCCGACGGCGGCCCCTGGTGGACCCAGGACTTCGGCCGCTGAGGCCGTTCCCGCACACGGAAAGGGCCCCGTCACCACTGCGGTGACGGGGCCCTTTTCGTTGCACGGGATCAGGCGCGGGATCAGGCGCGGGACCGGGCGGGGCCTGCGGTCAGGCGGCGACCTTGCCGGCCGCGAAGGTGCGCGCGGTCACGGCGACGCGGTGGCCGAGGTGCTCGGCGGTGGCGACATCCGCCTTGTGGACGCCGTCGGGGCCGAGGTCGGTGTGGGTCTGGGCGCCGGCGCCGGAGAAGAAGCCGAGGCGGTTGAGGTCGTTCTCGGAGGCCTCGCTGCTGTTCCAGCCGGGCTTCAGACCGAGGTTGACCCAGGTCATGCCGTGCTGGCCGGCGAGGGTCTGGAAGAACTGCAGGGTGTGCAGCTTGTCACCGCTCTTGGAGCCGGAGTTGGTGAATCCGGCGGCGAGCTTGTCCAGCCAGGCGTCGGCGAACCAGCGCTTCGAGGTGGCCTCGGCGAACTGGTGGAAGGCGCCCGAGGCGGTGCCCATGTAGGTCGGGGAGCCGAAGACGATCGCGTCGGAGGAGTCGAGCAGCTCCCACTCGGCGTCGGTGATCCCGTCGACGTTGATCAGGTGGACGGTGGCACCCGCGTCGACGGCACCGGCGCGGACGGCTTCGGCCAGGACCGCGGTGTGGCCGTAGCCGGAGTGGTAGGCGATGGAGACGACGGGGGTGGTCACAAGAAGCTCCTCGAAAGGTCTGCGGGGGTATGACCAGAAGTAGAGCACTAACTTTTGGAAAGCGCAAGCAATCAGAAAGCGCACCACTGTCGGTAAGCGCTGTGCGCGAGTACGGTAGAGGGCATGACTGACGATCTCGCCTACGACGTCTTCGCGCGGGCCTGTCCCTCGCGCGGCACGCTGGAGCACGTGACGGGCCGCTGGGGCAGCCTGACCCTGGGCGCCCTGTACGACGGGACGTTCCGCTTCAACGAGCTGCGGCGCCGGGTCGACGGCGTGAGCGAGAAGATGCTGTCGCAGACGCTCCACGCGCTGGAGCGCGACGGTCTCGTCCACCGGGACGCACAGCCCACGAACCCACCGCGGGTCGACTACCGCCTCACGCCGCTCGGCCGTGAGATCGCGGAGCGGCTCATCGGCCTGATCGAGCTGGTGGAGGGGCGCATGCCGCAGGTCGAGGCGGCACGCGAGAATTACGACGCGGAGCGCACGGCCCCGGTCACGAGCTGACCGCCCTCGTCGTCACGCGGGCGGGATCGTCACGCGCTCGGGCGCGGCGGCCGCTGGCAGCGCGGGCAGAAGTAGCTGGAGCGGTTCATCCAGGGGCGCCTGCGCATCGGCGTGCCGCAGCGGTGGCACGGCTCGCCCTCGCGCCCGTAGGCGTCGAGCGAGCGGTCGAAGTAGCCGGACTCGCCGTTGACGTTCACGTACAGGCTGTCGAAGCTGGTGCCGCCGACCGCGAGGGCTTCGTTCATGACGTCCCGGGCGTGCCCGAGGAGTTCCGCCGAGCGCGGGCGGGTGAGCGTGCCGGTGGGCCGGTCGTAGTGCAGCCTGGACCGCCAGAGCGCCTCGTCCGCGTAGATGTTGCCGACGCCGCTGATCAGCGACTGGTCGAGCAGGGCCCGCTTGACGGTCGTACGCCGCAGCCGCAGCGCGCGGTGGAACGCGGCCTCGTCGAACTCGGGGTCCAGCGGATCCCGGGCGATGTGCGCGATGACGTCCGGCAGTCCGTCGGGGGTCTGGTCGTGGAGCGAGAGCCCACCGAAGGTGCGCTGGTCGACGAAGCGGAGCTCGGTGCCGGCGGCGTCGTCGAAGCGGATCCGGATGCGGAGGTGCTTCTCGTCCGCGGCACCCTCCGGCTGGACGAGCAGCTGGCCGCTCATGCCCAGGTGCCCGAGGACGGAGGTACCGGTGTCGGCCAGCGGCAGCCAGAGGTACTTGCCGCGGCGCCGCGCCACCTCGAACCGCTGCCCCTTCAGCCGGGACGCGAAGTCCGCGCCGCCGGCCGGATGGCGCCGTACGGCCCTCGGGTGCAGCACCTCGACCTCGGTCACGGTCCGCCCGGCGACCCAGCGCTCCAGTCCGCGCCGTACGACCTCGACCTCGGGCAGCTCGGGCACGGGACTCCTCCGGACGACGTCGATCGACAGCGCCTCAACCCTACCGGCGTACACGCCGAGGAAAAACGAGAACCCCGCCCTGGGGCGGGGTTCTCGGGAAGCGGTGGGTGAAGGCCCTCAGGCCGTCGCCCCGTCCGTGGTCGGAGAGGGGTCGGCGACCTCTCCCGTACCGGCTTCGGCAGCGGCCTTGGCCGCCGCCACTCGCTCGTCCGCGGCCGCGCGAATCGCACGCCACGCGGACTCCGCCGCCTGCTGTTCCGCTTCCTTCTTGCTGCGGCCGGTGCCGGTGCCGTACGAGACACCACCGACGCGGGCGGCAGCAGTGAAGACCTTCTCGTGGTCCGGGCCCTCTTCGGTGACGAGGTATTCCGGCACACCCAGGCCCTCGGCCGCGGTGAGCTCCTGGAGACTGGTCTTCCAGTCCAGGCCGGCACCGAGGCTTGAGGACTTCTCGATCAGCGGGTCGAAGAGCCGGTGAACCAGCTCGGACGCCGCGTCGAGGCCCTGGTCGAGATAGACCGCGCCGATCACCGCTTCAAGGGTGTCGGCGAGGATGGACGCCTTGTCCCGGCCGCCCGTGCCCTCTTCGCCCCGGCCGAGCCGGATGAAGGAGCCGAGTTCGAGGCCGCGACCGACCTCCGCAAGTGCGCGTGAGTTGACCACCGCGGCCCGCAGCTTGGCCAGCTGGCCTTCGGGCAGGTCGGGGTGGGTGCGATACAGCGTGTCCGTGACCACCAGGCCGAGCACGGAGTCCCCGAGGAACTCGAGACGCTCGTTGGTGGGCAGGCCGCCGTTCTCGTACGCGAACGAACGGTGGGTCAGTGCACGCACCAGAAGGGCGGACTCGAGCCGATAGCCGAGCCGCCCTTCCAGAAGCGTGTGGGACGAGGCATGGTCCGTCTTGTCGTCCGTCTTGCGGGACTCAGACATTGCGCCTCTCACCAGCCCAATCAGACCGAGAGGACCTGGCGCTTGTTGTAGGTGCCGCAGCTCGGGCACGCGATGTGCTGCAGCTTCGGCTCCTGGCAACGCTCACACGAAACCAGGGTGGGGACCGCAGCCTTCCACTGCGACCGGCGGTGGCGCGTGTTGCTGCGCGACATCTTCCGCTTCGGAACAGCCACGGCTACTTCTCCTGCTTCTCGGCGGCGCTTCGGACGTCCCCGTCAGAGGCTTTGCCGCTCATGTTGTCCTTCTCATCGGTTCCCAGCGAACCGGCGAGTCCCTGCAATGCCGCCCAACGGGCGTCGACGGCATCATGGTGGTGGTCCGGGTCCTCGTTCAGGTTGGCTCCACACTCGGAGCACAGACCCGCACAGTCGTCCCGGCACACCGGCTGCATCGGCAGTGCGAGCACCACCGCATCACGCAGCAGAGGCTCGAGGTCGAACATGCCGTCCTCGAGGGGGATCATGTCCTCGCCTTCCTCGGCTTCGTCGTCCGCGGCCGCCTTGGAGCGGCCCCGGTCGTCGGAGTCGGGGTACGAGAACATCTCCTGGAAGTCCACGTCGAGCTCGAGCTCGACGGGCTCCAGACACCTTACGCACTCCCCCTCGGCCGATGCACGGGCGGTGCCTGTGACAAGCACCCCTTCCATGACCGATTCGAGACGGAGATCGATTTCCACCGGAGCGCCCTCGGGCACCCCGATGACCCCTTCGACACCGAGGGCCGCGGGGGCCTCTACGGAGCGCGAGAGCCGCTGGAGGGCACCAGGACGCCGCCCCAGCTCGTGCGTGTCGAACACGAGGGGGTTGCGGTGGTCGAGGCGCGTGCTCAGGGCTCTTCCTGCTTTCGAATCGTGAGGGGGCCGCCAGAAGTGGGCAGCAAGGATCGCGGAACAGGCGCGACCGAAGAGCCAGGATACTGGACGCTTCGCTCAGGGCCCAATCCGGGCCCCGCGCCCTCTACTGCCCCTGTTCGTACCGGCGCAGCTGCTCCAGGTCGATCATGCTCGTGTCGAAGAAACTGGTCTCGTCGAGCGCGGCGGCCGGCTGCTGCTGCGGGGCCTGGGGCTGGTACTCGTGCTGCTGCTGCTGCTCGTAGCCGTACTGGCCGTCATAGTGCGCGGCGTAGGCCGCTCCGGTGGAGCCGGTGCCTGCAACGGAGTACGGGTCGGGCTGCTGGTAGCCGTAGGCGGGGTCCTGCTGCTGGTAGCCGTAGGCGGGGTCCTGCTGCGGCTGCTGCGGGTAGCCGTACGGGTCGGGCTGCTGGGTCGGGATGTGCGCGGGGGCCTGTGCGGCGACCGGGACCGGCTGGGGGTCGGCGAGCTCCGCGAGCCCGGCCAGGTAGTCGGCGTCGCTCGTGTGCACCGTGCCGCCGAGGCCGTCCTGCGCGGCCATGTGCTCGCCGAGGTCGTCGGTGGCGATCCGGCCGTGCAGCTTCTGCCGGCCGCGCCCGACGGCCTCCAGGGTCTTGCTGAGCACCGCCTCGAAGGCGCCGAGCTTGGCGTCCACGTACTCGTCGGCCCGGCTGATCAGCGTCTGCGGGTCCGCGCTGTACTCGGGGGCGTCCTCGTCCGCGTAACCGTCCTGGTCGAGGCCCGGGCCCCGGCCGAGGAGCTTCTCGCGGCCACGGTCGACGGAGCCGATGGTCTTGTTGAGCACGACCTCGAAGTTGGCGAGCTTGGAGTCGACGTAGTCGTCGGCCTCGGCGCGGACCTCCTCGGCCTCGCGGCGGGCCTCGGCGAGGATCCGGTCGGCCTCGCCCTGCGACTCCCTGGCGACCTGGGTGTCGGAGACGATCGAGCCGCGCTCGGCGTGGGCCGCCTCGATGATCCGCTCCGCCTCCTGGCGGGCCTGCTCGACCATCTGCTCGCGGCCGCCGATCAGCTCCTGGGCCTGGGCGAGGGAGCCGGGCAGGGCGTCCCGTACCTCTTCGAGCAGGGCGAGCAGCTCGGCGCGGTTGACCACACAGGATGCCGACATGGGCATGGAGCGGGCGCCCTGCACGGTCGCGACGATCTCGTCGAGCTTCTTCTGCACGTCCACCGGGTGCTCGCCACTCTCTACAGCTGGATGGAGACGGACGGGACGACTGTAAGGGCAGTCGGCTCCCGTCCGACACCAGATGACGGAGCGTCAGCGGCGGTGGCCGCGTGTCACTTCTGCGCGAGGCGCTCGCTCAGCCTGCCGAGGACCTGCGGCGGAACCAGGTGCGAGACGTCGCCGCCCCAGGCCGCCACCTCCTTGACCAGCGAGG
The DNA here is from genome assembly GCF_008642375.1 of Streptomyces venezuelae. Classification (NCBI taxonomy): domain Bacteria; kingdom Bacillati; phylum Actinomycetota; class Actinomycetes; order Kitasatosporales; family Streptomycetaceae; genus Streptomyces; species Streptomyces venezuelae. The sequence continues at coordinate 2,551,372 of NZ_CP029194.1, forward strand.
AGGAGAGGAAGCTGTACGTGGGGTTGGTGGGGACGAAGAGGGTCTCCACTCCCGTGAGGCCGATGTTCATCTGGGCCATCTGCAGCTCGTAGTCGAAGTCGCTGACGGCGCGCAGGCCCTTGACGATGGCGGGGATGTCCCGCTGCTTGCAGAAGTCGACGAGCAGTCCGTGGAACGACTCCACCTCGACGTTGCCGAAGTCGGAGGTGACCTCGCGGATCAGCTCGATCCGCTCCTCGACCGTGAACAGTCCCTTCTTGGACTGGTTGATCATCACCGCGACATGTACGACGTCGTACAGCTTGGAGGCGCGGGCGATGATGTCGAGATGTCCGTTGGTGATGGGGTCGAATGACCCCGGACAGACGGCGCGGCGCAACTTGAGTCCCTCGCTCTCCGGTCCGGTCATCGTGCGTCTTCGCACGTAGAGGCGGCGCGACCGTACCAAAACGTTCCCTCGCCGTAACGACGGGCCCGCAGTGGCTCGAATCCGGCCGGCCAGTCGAACTCCCCGCCTCGGGTGCTGCGCTCCACGGTGACGAGAGCGTCGTCCGTGAGCCAGCCTTCCGAGCGGAGTGTGAGGAGGATCTCGCGAAGATCGTCGTCCGCGACGGCGTACGGGGGGTCGAGGAAGACCAGGTCGTACGGGTCGGCCGGGGCCGCCCCCGTCACGATCTGCTCCGCCTTGCCGGTCCGGAGCTCGGCGCCGGGCAGCGCGAGTGTCCGGATGTTGTCGCGGATCGTCTTCGCGGCGCGCGGATCGGCCTCGACGAGGAGCGCATGGACCGCGCCCCGGGAGAGCGCTTCGAGGCCGACGGCGCCGGAGCCCGCGTACAGGTCGGCGACCCGGGTCCCTTCGAGGGTGCCGAGGAACGCCTCCCAGGTGGAGAAGAGGCCTTCGCGCGCCCGGTCGGAGGTGGGTCGGGTGCCGTTGCCGGGGGGTACGGCGATTCGGCGTCCGCCGGCGGTGCCGGCGATCACGCGGGTCATCGGTTTCCTCGTTCTCCATGAGCCATTGCGTACGCAACAGCTTATGGCGGTTGCGCCCGCGCCGGGGTCCGCCGGGGTCAGCCCTTCTCCAGGTACTCCTCCCGGTCCTTGTCGAGCAGGGCTTCGAGGGCGGTGCGCAGTCCGGGGTGGGCGGTGAGGTCCGGGTCGGCGAGGACGAGGGCGGTGGCCTCCTCGCGGGCGGCGGCGATGACCTCCTCGTCGTCGATGACGGTGAGCACCTTCAGGGAGGAGCGGACCCCGGACTGGGCCTGGCCGAGGACGTCGCCCTCGCGGCGCTGTTCGAGGTCGATGCGGGAGAGCTCGAAGCCGTCGAGGGTGGCGGCGACGGCGCCGAGGCGCTGCCGGGCGGGGCTGGCCTCGGGCATCTCGGTGACCAGGAGGCAGAGGCCGGGGGCGGCTCCGCGGCCGACCCGGCCGCGGAGCTGGTGGAGCTGGGAGACGCCGAAGCGGTCGCCGTCCATGATCACCATGGCGGTGGCGTTGGGAACGTTGACGCCGACCTCGATGACGGTGGTGGCGACGAGGACGTCGAGGTCGCCGGCGGCGAAGCGCCGCATGACGTCGTCCTTGTCGTCGGGGTGCATGCGGCCGTGCAGGACGGCGATCCGCAGGCCCGCGAGGGGGCCGGTACGGAGCTTCTCGGCGACCTCGAGGACGGCGAGCGGCGGGCGCTTCTCGGCCTCGTCCTCGGCGGACGCCCTGGACTTCTTCTTCTGGTCCTCCTCGTCGCCGATCCGGGGGCAGACGACGTACGCCTGGTGGCCGTTCTCCACCTCCTCGCGGACCCGCTCCCAGGCACGCGCGAGGAAGTGCGGTTTGTCGGCGGCGGGGACGACGTGGGTGGCGATCGGGGAGCGGCCGGCGGGCAGCTGGTCGAGGACGGAGGTCTCCAGGTCGCCGAAGACGGTCATGGCGACCGTGCGCGGGATGGGTGTGGCGGTCATCACGAGGAGGTGGGGCGGCTGCTTGCCCTTGCCGCGGAGGGCGTCGCGCTGCTCGACGCCGAAGCGGTGCTGCTCGTCGACGACGACCAGTCCCAGGTCGTGGAACTGGACCTTGTCCTCGATCAGCGCGTGGGTGCCGATGACGACGCCGGCCTCGCCGGTGACCAGGTCGAGGAGGGCCTGCCGGCGGGCGGCGGTGCCCATGGAGCCGGTGAGCAGGACGACCTTGGTGGCCCGCTCGGCGCCGCCGAGCATGCCGCCCTCGGCGAGCTCGCCCATCATCTCGGTCACCGAGCGGTGGTGCTGCTGGGCGAGGACCTCGGTGGGGGCGAGCATCGCGGCCTGTCCCCCGGAGTCGACGACGGCGAGCATCGCGCGCAGAGCCACCATCGTCTTGCCCGATCCGACCTCGCCCTGGAGGAGCCGGTGCATGGGGTGTTCGGTGGCGAGGTCGTCGAAGATCTCCTTGGAGACCTTCTGCTGGCCGTCGGTGAGGGTGAAGGGGAGCTTGGCGTCGAAGGCGTCGAGGATGCCCTCGGGGACGGGCCGACGGGCGACGGCGGGGAGTTGGGTGTCGGCGTGCCGCCGGCGCGCGAGGGCGACCTGGAGGACGAAGGCCTCGTCCCACTTGAGCCGGTCGCGGGCGTCGGCGATGTCCGCCTTGGTACGGGGGCGGTGGATCTTCCGCAGGGCCTCGGGCAGCTCGGCGAGGCCGCGGCCCTCGCGCAGGGCGGGTGGCAGGGGGTCGACGGCGTCCTCGGCGTGCGGCAGGACGGCGTCGACGGCCTTGGCGATCTTCCAGGACTCCAGCTTGGTGGTGGCCGGGTAGATCGGGATGAGGGCCCCGGCCCAGGTGCCGACGCTGTCGGCGGCCTCGTCGCCGTCGCCGCGGAGGAGTTCGTACGCGGGATGGGCGAGCTGGAGGCGGCGGTTGAAGAGCGAGACCTTGCCGGAGAACATCGCGCGGGTGCCGGGCAGCAGGTCCTTGTGCGGCTTGTGCACGCCCTTGCCGAAGAAGACCAGTTGGAGCCGGCCGCTGCCGTCCGTGATGGTCACCTCGAGGCGCTGGCCGCGCCCCTTGGAGCCGTTGAAGGTGAGCACACGGGCGTCGGCGACCTGCGCGACGACCGTGACGTGCTCGTCGAGCGGCAGATCGGAGAGCGTGGTCAGCTCCCCCCGCTCGGCGTACCGGCGGGGGTAGTGGTGGAGCAGGTCACCGACCGTGTGCAGGTCCAGCGCCTCGGCCATGACCTTGGCGGTGGCGGGGCCGAGGGACTTCTTGAGTGGTTCGTCGAGCGCGGGCACGCGTTCCATTGCACACCACGGGACCGACAACCGGGTGGTTCCCCTCGGGTCATTCCACTCCGATGAGCAGCGGAGGCGCTCCTTCGCCCGCGTGGTACGTGGTCGTGTCGACGGCCAGGTAGCCGCGGCGGACGTGGCTTTCGAGGGCGGCGGCCAGGTCGGGCGGGGTGCCGTCGGCGACGATCAGGGTGACGAGTTCGCCGCCCGCCGAGAGCATCCGGTCGAGGACGGTGCGGGCGGTCTCGGTGAGGTCCTGGCCGATGACGGCGACGTCGCCCTCGATCAGGCCGAGGACGTCGCCGGCCTGGCAGACGCCTGCCGAGGTGAAGGACTGGCGTTCGGCGACGGCGAGTTCGGCGTAGCGGGTGGCGCCGGCGGCGGCCGTCATGGCGACGACGTCCTCGTCGAAGCGGCGGTCCGGTTCGTGGACGGCGAGGGCGGCGATGCCCTGGACGGCGGCCCGGGTCGGGATGAGGGCGACGCGGATGCCCTCCGCCCGGGCCCGTTCGGCCGCGGCGGCGGCCGTCTGGCGGAGCTCGGTGTCGTTGGGCAGGAGGACGACCTCGCGGGCGTGCGCCCGGCGGATCGCGTCGACGAGTTCGTCGCCCGCGGGCTGTTCGCCGGGGCGGGTCTGGACGGTGGTGGCGCCCGCCTCGGCGCACAGTCCGGCCAGGCCCTCGCCGGGGACGACGGCGACGACCGCGCGCTGGGCCCGCGCCCCGTGGGCGTCCGTGTCCGCCTCGGCCGCGGCGCTCGCGAAGTGGGTGATCCGGATCCGGTGGGGGCGCCCCGCCTCGACGCCGGCCTCGACCGCGGCTCCGGCGTCGTCGACGTGCACGTGGACGTTCCACAGTCCGTCGCCGCCGACGACGACCAGGGAGTCCCCCAGAGCGTCGAGGCGGGACCGCAGCAGGTCCACGGCCGCGTCCCCGGCCTCCAGGAGGTAGATCACCTCGTACGCGGGGCCGTCCTCGGTGCCGCAGCGCTCGGGCGCGGCGGCACCGAGCGGCACGAGCAGGCCGTGCGGCTCCGCCTCCGGTCGGTCGGGCGCCTGGCCGGTCACGGTCTCCACGAGCGCTCCGAGGACGGTCACCAGGCCCTGTCCCCCGGCGTCCACGACCCCGGCGCGGGTGAGGACGTCCAGCTGGCCCCGGGTGGTCGCCAGGGCGGTCCTGGCCCCCTCGTAGGCGCATCCCGCCACCTCCGCGAGTCCGCCGCCTCCGGCGCAGGCCCGCGCGGCGGCGGAGGCCACCGTGAGGATCGTGCCCTCGACGGGGCGGGCGACGGCCCGGCGGGCCGCGTCGGCGGCCGCCGCGAGGGCGCGGGCGAGGTGATCACCGTCACGTCCCTCGGCGAGGACGGCCGCCATGCCGCGCAGCAGCTGGGCGAGGATGGTGCCGGAGTTGCCCCGGGCACCGAGCAGGGCCCCGTGGGCCATGGCCCGTACGGTCTCGGCGGCGTCGGGTTCGGCGGCGGCGAAGACGTCTTCCACGGCCTGGTGGGCGGCTTCCGCCGTCAGGTACAGGTTGGTGCCGGTGTCCCCGTCAGCGACCGGGTAGACGTTGATCGCGTCGATCTCCTCGCGCTCCCGCCCGAGGGCGTCCAGCGCCCGCGCCGACCAGGTCCGGAGTGCTTCGGCGTCGAGCTCGACGAGCTCCTCGAAAGGCTGAAGGGCTCGCGACAACAGGGGGCCTCCTTCGGCGGTGAGCTCACCGCAGGGTAGACCCGGGGTGTCCTGCTCGTGACCTGGGCCGGGGGCGAGGTCCGCGGAGACCATGGTAGTTTCGTTCCACCGAAGCAGGCGTTGTATGCTGCTTCGGTTGCCCGGTTCACACCGGGCCATCCCCCGGCAAGCCACTTCAGACTCCTGATTCCGGTGCGCCGGATTTCACTGTAATTCTGAAGTCTTTGGAGTGACCCGTGGCTGCCAACTGCGACGTCTGCGGCAAGGGGCCGGGCTTCGGCAACAACATTTCGCACTCGCACCGCCGTACGTCCCGTCGCTGGAACCCGAACATCCAGCGCGTGCGTGCCGTGGTCGGTCGGACGCCGAAGCGGCTCAACGTCTGCACCTCGTGCATCAAGGCCGGCAAGGTCTCGCGCTAATTGCGACGTTCCGTCGTAGCGCAGCCCCTGCGGTTGCCTTGAGAGGCCGGTTCACCTAGGTGAACCGGCCTCTTGCCGTACCCGGAATCTTTTTCCGGAAGCCCGGAGTCCTTCCGGGGGCCGGCGGGGACTAGGACCTGAACCGCCAGCCGTGGTCGACCGGGCCGATGCCCGAGCCCAGCGCGAATCCGGCGGCGATGGCCCCCGTGACGTACTCCTTGGCCTGCCGTACCGCCTCCGGCACCGCCAGGCCCTTGGCGAGCCCCGAGGCCACGGCCGAGGCCAGCGTGCAGCCCGTGCCGTGCGTGTGGCGGTTGTCGTGCCGGGGCGCGCGCAGCCAGTGCTCCTCGGCACCGTCCGTCAGCAGGTCCACGGCCTCCTGGCCGGTGGGCAGGTGCCCGCCCTTGATGAGGGCCCAGCGCGCCCCGTACGACAGGATCGCCTCGGCGGCGACCCGCATGTCGCTCTCGTACACGACGTGGACGCCTGTGAGCTGCGCCACCTCGTCCAGGTTGGGTGTGGCGACGGTCGCGACCGGCAGCAGCTTCGTCCGGACGGATTCGAGGGCCGAGGCGGCGAGCAGCGAGTCCCCGTGCTTGGAGACACCGACGGGGTCCACGACCACCGGGGCGGGCGTCCCGGCGAGCAGCTCCGCCACCGTCTCGACGAGCGCGGCGGAGGCCAGCATGCCCGTCTTCACGGCCTGGACGCCGATGTCGTCGACGACGGCCCGGTACTGGGCCCGTACGGCCTCCTCGGGCAGCTCCCAGGCTCCCTGGACGCCCCGCGAGTTCTGGGCGGTGACGGCGGTGAGCACGCTCATGCCGTGGACGCCCAGCGCGAGCATCGTCTTCAGGTCGGCCTGGATGCCGGCGCCGCCGCCGGAGTCGGATCCGGCGACGGTGAGCACGAGCGGGGGCACCGCGGCGGGCGCCGGGGGCCGAGCGGTCACTCCGTCTCTCCGAAGTGGTCCCAGCCGCCCGCGCTGTGCCACGGGGCGCCGTCCACGGTGACCTGGGGCAGCGCCGAGGGGTGGAGGACCTCGCCGATGACCTTCCAGCGGGCGGGGAGCTTCACGTCCGGCGGGAAGGTGGCCACGATGGCGTGGTCCTCTCCCCCGGTCAGCACCCACTGCATGGGGTCGACGCCGACGGCCTGGCCGATGTCGTTCATCTGGGTGGGGATGTCGATGAGCCCGGAGCGCAGGTCGATGCGGACCTTGCTGGCCTCGGCGATGTGGCCGAGGTCGGCGATCAGGCCGTCGCTGACGTCGCACATGGCGGTGGCGCCGAGTCCCGCTGCGGCGGGGCCGGCGTGGTACGGCGGCTCGGGCCTGCGGTGGGCCTCGACGAAGGCGCGGGGCGAGCGGAAGCCGCGGGAGAGGACGGCGTATCCGGCGGCGGACCAGCCGAGCCAGCCGGTGTACGCGACGACGTCGCCGGGCTGGGCCCCGCCCCGGGTCACCGGGTCGTGGTTGCGGAGGTCGCCGAGGGCGGTGATGGCGATGGTGATGGTGTCGCCCCGGACGACGTCGCCGCCGACGACGGCCGCACCCGCGACCTGACATTCGTCGCGCAGTCCGTCCATGAGTTCGACGGGCCAGGTGGCGGGGAGTTCGGCGGGGACGACGAGGCCGAGGAGGAGCGCGGTGGGGACCGCGCCCATGGCGGCGATGTCCGCGAGGTTCTGCGCGGCGGCCTTGCGGCCGACGTCGTACGCCGTCGACCAGTCGCGGCGGAAGTGACGTCCTTCGAGGAGGATGTCCGTGCTGGCCACCACGCGCCGGTCGGGTGCGGAGACGACCGCGGCGTCGTCGCCGGGCCCGATCCGTACCGCCGGGGTGGAGGTGAGCCGGGACGTGAGCTCTCTGATGAGCCCGAACTCGCCCAGCTCTCCGACTGTGCCCTTCACCGCGTCTCACCTCGTGTCTTCGTGCCGGCCGGCGGGCGGGGGCGCGCCTGGGCGCGCCGCGGGTCGCGGGCCGTCACCGTGCTGGGTACCGTCAAGTAGACCGTCAACTTCTGTCGTGCGTACGCCACAACGCGAGTGCCCCGGGACGCGCGGGTCTCCCCGTGGCCCGCGGCGACGCGGTACCGTGGCGTCCCTTTCTCCCACAAGATCCTCGTGGTCGCCCTGGAGGTTCCGTGGTACAGGCGTACATCCTCATCCAGACCGAGGTGGGCAAGGCGTCGACCGTCGCCGACACCATCTCCAAGATCCCGGGGGTGCTTCAGGCCGAAGACGTGACCGGTCCCTACGACGTGATCGTGCGCGCGCAGGCGGACACCGTGGACGAGCTGGGCCGCATGGTGGTCGCCAAGGTCCAGCAAGTGGACGGCATCACGCGTACCCTCACCTGCCCGGTCGTTCATCTGTAGCCCCCGTCTACGCTTGGCCGGTGATGTCATCCCACCGGCCCTTCGGCCTGCCCGCCGCCGTCACGGCGGCCGTCCTGCTGCTGGCCGCCACCGGTTGCTCCTGGACGGACGCCGGGGCGTCCGTGGCGGTTCCCCGCCCCCCGGCGGCGGAGGCGGCCCTCTGCCAGGCGCTGGAGAAGGAGCTGCCCGACACCGTGGCGGAGCTGGAGCGGAGCGATCCTGAGCCGGGCTCCGAGCTGACCGCCGGCTGGGGTGACGGTGCGATCGTACTGCGCTGCGGGGTCCCCCGGCCCGAAAAGATGAGCGATCCGAACTCTCAGGCCGTCGAGGCGAACGGCGTGAACTGGATGCTGGAGCGTCCGGAGGACGGCGGGACCCGTTTCACGTCGGTGTACCGGAAGACCTACGTCGAGGTGACGATGGACGAGCGGTACCGGCACGACGCCACACCGCTCGCGGATCTCGCCGCCTCCGTGGCGAGGACCATCCCCTGCGGGATCGATCCGGAGTGCTTCTAGGAGCACCCCGGATCGCGCGTTCCCGGCCGCTGTCCGAGAGGGCTAGCGCAGGCCCGTCGAGCGGTTCAGCGCGGCCTGGATCAGCCGGTCGACGAGCTCGGGGTAGCTCACGCCGCTCTCCTGCCACATACGCGGGTACATGGAGATGGGGGTGAAGCCGGGCATCGTGTTGACCTCGTTGATGACGAAGTCGCCGTTCTCCGTGAGGAAGAAGTCGGCGCGGACCAGCCCCTCGCAGGAGATCGCCTCGTAGGCGGCGACGGCCAGGCGCTGGATCTCGGCGGTGGCCTCCTCGCCGATCGGCGCGGGCACGATGCCGGAGGCCGAGTCGATGTACTTGGCCTCGAAGTCGTAGAAGTCGTGGTCGGTGACCGGCGGGATCTCCGCCGGCACACTGGCGCGCGGACCGTCCTCGAACTCCAGGACGCCGCACTCGATCTCGCGGCCGCGCAGGAGCGACTCGACGAGGATCTTGGGGTCGTGGCGTCGGGCCTCCTCGATGGCCTCGTCCAGGCCCGAGAGGTCGTCGACCTTGGTGATGCCCATGGACGAACCGCCGCGGGCCGGCTTCACGAAGAGCGGCCAGCCGTGCTCGGCGGCGAACTCGACGATCTTCTTGCGGGCGGCGGCCGGGTTCTGCTCCCACTCGCGCGGCCGGATGACCTCGTACGGGCCGACCGGCAGTCCGAAGGAGACGAAGACCCGCTTCATGTACTCCTTGTCCTGGCCGACGGCGGAGGCGAGGACGCCCGCGCCGACGTAGGGGACGCCGGAGAGCTCCAGGAGGCCCTGGAGGGTGCCGTCCTCGCCGTACGGGCCGTGCAGCATCGGGAAGACCACGTCGACCTCTCCGAGGGCGCGCGGGACGGAGCCGGGCTCGCTGAGGACGACCTCGCGGTTGGCGGGGTCGACGGAGAGGACGACACCGCCCTCCTCGGACTCGGCCAGGTCGGCGACGTTCGGCAGGGCGCGGTCGGCGATGGCCATGCGCTCGGGGGCGTCGGCGGTGAGCGCCCAGCGCCCGTCCGTCGTGATGCCGATGGGCAGCACGTCGTACTTGTCCCGGTCGATGGCGCGCAGGACGGCGCCCGCCGTGACGACGGAGATGGCGTGCTCGGAGCTGCGACCGCCGAAGACGACGGCCACGCGCGGCTTGCGGGGGCTCTGGGTGTTCTCGCTCATATCGCGATGAGCGTACCTTGCGGCTCCCGAACTCCTGAGCGCCCCGCTGCCGCCGCGCTCGTACGGCGCAGCGGTGTCGCCGCCGCGCCTTCCCGCGTACGTCAGCGGCGCTCGGACTTCGCGCTGCGGGACATGAGCTCCTTGAGGGCGACGACCGGCGGCTTGCCCTCGTGGACGATCGAGACGACGGTCTCGGTGATCGGCATGTCGACGCCGTGGCGGCGGGCCAGATCGAGCACGGACTCGCAGGACTTGACGCCCTCGGCGGTCTGCTTGGTGGCCGCGATGGTCTCCTGGAGGGTCATCCCGCGGCCCAGGTTGGTGCCGAAGGTGTTGTTCCGGGAGAGCGGCGAGGAGCAGGTGGCCACCAGGTCGCCGAGGCCCGCGAGGCCGGAGAAGGTGAGCGGGTCGGCGCCCATGGCGAGGCCCAGGCGGGTGGTCTCGGCGAGGCCGCGGGTGATGAGCGTCGCCTTCGAGTTGTCGCCGAGACCCATGCCGTTGGCGATGCCGACGGCGAGCCCGATGACGTTCTTGACCGCGCCGCCGAGCTCGCAGCCGACGACGTCGGTGTTCGTGTACGGGCGGAAGTACGGGGTCATGCAGGCCGACTGGAACCGCTGAGCGACCGATTCGTCGACGCAGGCGACGACGGCTGCGGCGGGCTGCCGGGAGGCGATCTCCAGGGCCAGGTTGGGCCCGGTGAGGACGGCCACGCGCTCGGCGGGCACGTCCGCGACCTCCATGACGACCTCGCTCATCCGCTCGGCCGTGCCGAGTTCGACGCCCTTCATGAGGGAGACGAGGACGGTGTCGGGGGCGAGCAGCGGCTTCCAGGCGGCGAGGTTGCCGCGCAGGGTCTGCGAGGGGACGACGAGGACCGTGAAGTCGGCGTCGTGGGCTGCCTCCGCCGGGTCGGCGGTGGCCGTGATCGACCGCGGGAGCTCGATGCCCGGGAGGTAGTCGGGGTTGACCCGAGTGGCGTTGATCTCCTTCGCGAGCTCCGCGCGGCGGCCCCAGAGGCTCACCTCGCAGCCCGCGTCGGCGAGCACCATGGCGAAGGCGGTGCCCCAGGATCCGTTGCCGAAGACTGCTGCCTTGGTCACTTGGTGCCTCCCTCGGCGGCCTTGCGCCGCTGTTCGAGGCGGGCCTTGCGGTGGTCGTACGGTTCGGCGGGCGCCTTCTCGCCGCGGATCTCCTCCAGCAGGGCGGTGATGGCGGCCATGATGACCTCGGTGGCCTCGCGGAGCACCTCGGGTGTCGGCTCCAGGCCGTCGAAGCGGGAGAGGTCGACCGGCGGACCGGCCTGGACGGTCAGCGTCTTGCGGGGGAACAGGCTGAGCTTCTTCTCCCGGGCGTACGGCGGCATCGCGAGGTTGGCCCCCCACTGGGCCACCGGAATGACGGGGACCTTGGTGAGGAGCGCGACACGGGCGGCGCCGGTCTTGCCGGCCATGGGCCACATGTCGGGGTCCCTGGTCAGGGTGCCCTCGGGGTAGAAGGCGACGCACTCGCCGCGCTCGATGGCGTCGACGGCGGCCCGGAAGGCGTCCAGCGCGTTGGTGGTCTCGCGGTAGACGGGAATCTGTCCGGTGTTGCGCAGCATCATGCCGACGAAGGGGCTCTTGAAGAGGCCCGCCTTGGCCAGAAGGCGCGGAACGCGGCCGGTGTTGTACTGGTAGTGCGCGTAGGACAGCGGGTCCAGGTAGGAGTTGTGGTTGACCACGGTGATGAATCCGCCGTCGGCCGGAATGTGCTCCATACCGCGCCAGTCCCGCTTGAACAGAACCACCAGGGGGGGTTTGGCGATGACCGCCGCGAGGCGGTACCAGAAGCCGATTCTGCGGCGGGGCACTCGGACACCTTTCTCCGGGACTGGCTGGCAGGGGGTCAAGTGTCGCCCCATGCTCCTGCTCTGTCGAGGACACGGTACGCCCCGGGGCCTCCGGCGGACCGATCGGGCGGGACAGAATGGGCCACGATGAACAGTGACGCGAACGACGGCTGGCACCTCGTGTTACCGCTGAAACCCCTTGCCCTGGCGAAGAGCAGACTGGCCGCGGCGACGGGCGCCCTGCTGCGCCCCCGGCTCGCCCTGGCGTTCGCCGAGGACACCGTGGGGGCGGTGCTGAACTGCGCGCGCGTACGGGATGTGGTGGTCGTCACGGACGATCCGACGGCCGGGGCGGCCCTCGCGGCCCTGGGGGCGCGGATCGTGCCGGACCTCCCGGCGGCCGGGCTCAACGCGGCTCTGGAGCACGGGGTCCGTGCGATACGGGAGCGGCGGCCGCACGCGCGCGTGGCCGCGCTCAACGCCGATCTGCCTGCTCTGCGGGCCGCCGAGCTGGCCCGTGTCCTGGACACCGCTCGGACATTTCCGAGGGCATTTCTCGCGGATGCCGCCGAAATAGGTACGACATTCCTCTCGGCGGGTCCGGGTGTGAAATTGGAACCGGCATTCGGAGGCGCGTCGAGACGGCGCCATTTGTCGTCGGGCGCGGTGGAAATCAGGCTGACCGGGGTGGATTCCGTACGCCGGGACGTGGACACCGGCGAGGATCTGGCGGAGGCCCGGGCGCTGGGGCTCGGCCCGCGGACGGCCGCCCGGTGGCTGCCGGCGGCCGGATAGGCTGCGGTCCATGCAGGCGACCGCGTTCACGTACGACTCCGAGACCCGCAGCGGAAGTGTGCTGCTCGACGACGGCACCCCGGTGGAGTTCGGGGCGGAGGCCTTCGACGCGGGCGGGCTGCGGCTGCTCCGGCCGGGGCAGCGGGTGCGGATCGAGGCGGAGCCCGGGACGTCCGGGGCCGGCCTGCGGATCACCCTGGTGACGCTCCAGACCTTCTGAGCCTCCCGGGCTTCGGGGCTTCCGCGCTTCCGGAGATCTTCGGGGCATCCGTGAACGCGCCGCGGGCCGGGCTCTCCTTGGTGGGGAGCCCGGCCCGGCGGGTGGTACCGCTCGTCCTACTTCTTGGCGGCGGCCTTCTTGGCGGTCGTCTTGCGCGCCGTGGTCTTCTTCGCGGGCGCCTTCGTCGCCGTGGCCTTCTTCGCGGCCGGCGCGGTCTTCTTGGCCGTGGCCTTGACGGCCTTCTTCGCCGCGGCCGTGGTGGTCTTCTTCGCGGCGGCGGTCGTGGTCTTCTTGGCCGCCGTCGAGGCCTTCTTCGCGGCGGTGGTCTTCTTCGCCGCCGCGGTGGTGGTCTTCTTGGCCGGGGTCGCCTTCTTCGCGGCGGCCGTCGTGGCCTTCTTCGCCGGGGTCGCCTTCTTCGCGGCGGCCTTCTTGGCGGTGGTGGCCTTCTTGGCCGCGGCCTTCTTCACGGTCGCGGAGGCACCACCGGTGAGGCTGCCCTTGGGGGCCTTCTTGACCGAGACCTCGCCACCCTTGGGGAGCTTCTTCGAGCCGCTGACCAGGTCCTTGAAGCCCTGACCTGCACGGAAGCGCGGAACCGAGGTCTTCTTGACCCGGACGCGCTCGCCCGTCTGCGGGTTACGGGCGTAGCGGGCCGGACGGTCGACCTTCTCGAACGAGCCGAAGCCCGTGACCGAGACCCGGTCGCCCGCGACCACGGCACGCACGATGGCGTCGAGCACGTGGTCGACGGCTTCGGCGGCCTGCTGGCGACCGCCCATCTTGTCGGCAATCGCTTCTACGAGCTGCGCCTTGTTCACGTCTTCCCCTTCGGAGACATTGCCAGAACGAAAGTGTTCAAGCTTTTTCGCACGTTAGGCATGTATATACCGCAAATCAAACACGAAACGGGCTAATCACCCTAGTGCCGCAACGCAAAAGACCCGCTGCGGAGTTCCTGGTGTCAGTCGTCCTCTGGGAATCGGCCCTCGTCGAGGTCCTTCATCAACCGGTCCAGACGCGTAGCCGCGTCCTTGAGATCGTGCTTCGCCGCGGCCGTCACGACCAGCAGCTTCCGGGACAGCGCCATCCTTACGCCCTCCGGGACTTGCAGTGAGCGCACTCTTGTGTGCGCTTCCTTCAATCGGGCGGCGACCGACTCGTAGAGCTCGAGTTGGCTGTCGCGTTCCATGCACCGATTGTGCCATCTAGGGCGAGTTGTCGCCCGACAGGGTCCCAACAAGCGACTGCGCCCCCCACCTGTCGGTGGGGGGCGCAGTCTTGGAAAAGCGCTGCTCAGACCGTAATTGTACGGGGCTTGAAGGACGGTCGTGCCGCCTCGTAGGCCGCGATGTCGGCTTCGTTCTGAAGGGTGAGGCTGATGTCGTCGAGTCCGTTCAGCAGACGCCAGCGGGCGTTCTCGTCGAGCTCGAAGTCCGCCTCGATCCCGGCGGCCAGGACCTTGCGCTGCTCCAGGTCGACCGTGACCTCGGCGGTCGGGTCGGCCTCGGTCAGCTCCCACAGCGCGTCCACCGTCTCCTGCGGCAGGACGACGGTGAGCAGGCCGTTCTTCAGCGAGTTGCCGCGGAAGATGTCGGCGAAGCGGGCGGAGATGACCGTCTGGAAGCCGTAGTTCTGGAGCGCCCAGACGGCGTGCTCGCGGGAGGAGCCGGTGCCGAAGTCGGGGCCGGCGACCAGGACCGAGGCGCCCTGCCGCTCCGGGCGGTTGAGGACGAACTCCGGGTCCTTGCGCCAGGCCTCGAAGAGCCCGTCCTCGAAGCCGTCGCGGGTGACCTTCTTCAGCCAGTGCGCCGGGATGATCTGGTCGGTGTCGACGTTGCTGCGGCGCAGCGGGACGGCCCGGCCGGTGTGCGTGGTGAAAGCTTCCATGGTTCCTCAGACCCCCGCGGTGGTGGCGACGTCGGACAGATCGGCCGGGGAGGCCAGGTGGCCCAGGACGGCGGTGGCGGCGGCGACCTGGGGGGAGACCAGGTGGGTGCGACCGCCCTTGCCCTGCCGGCCCTCGAAGTTGCGGTTGGAGGTGGACGCGGAGCGCTCACCGGGCGCCAGTTGGTCGGGGTTCATGCCCAGACACATCGAGCAGCCCGCGTGCCGCCATTCGGCGCCGGCCTCCTTGAAGACCTTGTCCAGGCCTTCCTCCACGGCCTGCAGGGCGACCCGGACGGAGCCGGGGACGACCAGCATGCGGACGCCGTCGGCGACCTGGCGGCCCTTGAGGAGGTCCGCGGCGTTGCGCAGGTCCTCGATGCGGCCGTTGGTGCAGGAGCCTACGAAGACGGTGTCGACCTTGATGTCGCGCAGCGGCTGTCCGGCGGTCAACCCCATGTACTCCAGGGCCTTTTCGGCGGCGAGGCGCTCCGAAGCGTCTTCGTACGAAGCCGGGTCGGGGACGTTCGACGAAAGCGGCGCGCCCTGGCCGGGGTTGGTGCCCCAGGTGACGAACGGCGCCAGGGAGGCGGCGTCGATGACGACCTCGGCGTCGAAGACGGCGTCCTCGTCGGACTTCAGGGTCTTCCAGTACGCGACGGCGGCGTCCCAGTCCTCGCCCTCGGGGGCGTGGGCGCGGCCCTCCAGGTAGGCGAAGGTGGTCTCGTCGGGGGCGATCATGCCCGCCCGGGCGCCGGCCTCGATCGACATGTTGCAGATGGTCATCCGGGCCTCCATCGAGAGCTTCTCGATGGCGGAGCCGCGGTACTCCAGGATGTAGCCCTGGCCGCCGCCGGTGCCGATCTTCGCGATGATCGCGAGGATCAGGTCCTTGGCGGTGACGTCCTCGGGCAGCTCGCCGTCGACCGTGATGGCCATGGTCTTCGGGCGGGCCAGCGGCAGCGTCTGGGTGGCGAGCACGTGCTCGACCTGGCTGGTGCCGATACCGAACGCCAGCGCGCCGAAAGCGCCGTGCGTGGAGGTGTGCGAGTCGCCGCAGACCACGGTCGTGCCCGGCTGGGTCAGGCCCAGCTGCGGTCCCACGACGTGGACGACGCCCTGCTCGACGTCGCCCAGCGGGTGCAGCCGGACGCCGAACTCGGCGCAGTTCTTCCGCAGCGTCTCCAGCTGGGCGCGGGAGACGGGGTCCGCGATGGGCTTGTCGATGTCGAGGGTCGGGGTGTTGTGGTCCTCGGTGGCGATGGTGAGGTCGAGGCGCCGCACCTGCCGGCCGTTCTGGCGCAGGCCGTCGAAGGCCTGGGGGCTGGTCACCTCGTGCAGCAGGTGCAGATCGATGAAGAGGAGGTCGGGCTCGCCCTCGGCGCGCCGGACGACGTGGTCGTCCCAGACCTTCTCCGCGAGTGTCCTACCCATCGCTTTCCCTCCGGCCGACGTCTTCGCCGACACAACTAGAGACCCGTTTCGCGGGCCGTTGTGCGGCCGCATCACCAGAGTGCCAAGGTCCTCGGAAAATTGAACTTGCGTTTCACAGAGTGAGACGCGAATATCGTTGCATGGACAACTCTAGCGGCGTAGGCGTTCTCGACAAGGCAGCCCTTGTCCTGAGCGCTCTGGAGTCCGGTCCGGCCACCCTCGCAGGACTGGTCGCGGCGACGGGACTCGCACGACCCACGGCACACCGACTGGCCGTGGCACTGGAACACCACCGGATGGTGGCGCGTGACATGCAGGGCCGGTTCATCCTCGGACCGCGCCTCTCGGAGCTCGCGGCCGCGGCCGGCGAGGACCGCCTGCTCGCGACCGCCGGCCCCGTGCTGACGCATCTGCGCGATGTCACCGGCGAGAGCGCCCAGCTCTACCGGCGGCAGGGCGACATGCGCATCTGCGTGGCGGCGGCCGAGCGGCTCTCGGGCCTGCGGGACACCGTCCCGGTCGGCTCGACGCTGACCATGAAGGCCGGCTCCTCGGCGCAGATCCTGATGGCCTGGGAGGAGCCCGAGCGGCTGCACCGCGGCCTCCAGGGCGCCCGCTTCACGGCGACGGCCCTGTCGGGCGTACGGCGCCGCGGGTGGGCCCAGTCGATCGGTGAGCGGGAGCCGGGCGTCGCGTCCGTCTCCGCGCCCGTACGCGGCCCCTCGAACCGCGTCGTGGCCGCCGTGTCGGTCTCGGGTCCGATCGAGCGCCTGACGCGCCACCCGGGCCGTATGCACGCCCAGGCGGTCATCGACGCCGCCGCCCGTCTCTCCGAGGCGCTCCGCCGCAACGGCTGATCTCCCCGTCCCTCTGTCCGTCCCCGGCCCACCGCTTCAACGCCGCAGCGGTGGGCCGGAGTTGTGTCCGCTTACGGACGGCACGGAACAGCGAAGAAGCCCTCCCCCGAAGGGAAGGGCTTCCTCGTTTGTACCCCCGACCGGATTCGAACCGGCGCTACCGCCTTGAGAGGGCGGCGTGCTAGGCCGCTACACAACGGGGGCCTTGCGGATGAGATCCGCGGTTGCAGATGAGCTCTGCGAGCTGGCCTACCTGGACTCGAACCAAGACTAACGGAACCAGAAACCGTCGTGCTGCCAATTACACCATAGGCCATGGTGGTTGCACCGTACCCCCGACCGGATTCGAACCGGCGCTACCGCCTTGAGAGGGCGGCGTGCTAGGCCGCTACACAACGGGGGCCCTAGCGATCCCACCCGGCATGAGCCGGGTGATGTCACCGCGGATTCACCGGGAGCTACCCAGGTGTTCCGCAGGATGGATCTGTACCCCCGACCGGATTCGAACCGGCGCTACCGCCTTGAGAGGGCGGCGTGCTAGGCCGCTACACAACGGGGGCTTTGTGGATGCCATCCACAGGTTGCAGATAAAGCTCTGCGAGCTGGCCTACCTGGACTCGAACCAAGACTAACGGAACCAGAAACCGTCGTGCTGCCAATTACACCATAGGCCACCGTGGCAACGTCCCCCACCAGGGAGGATCCTGCTCGGCTTGCGCTTTCCGGGTTCTTGCCTTTCGGCTTGTTCCCCTCGGCGCAGAAAGAACATTACCTGAAGGTGGACGGTGCTCCAAAACGGGTATCCCCCCGGAGCAGGGCGGGGAGCTGGCGGAGGTCCGTGATCCGCGCCAGCTCGGGTCGGCCGCCCGTGTCCGCGCGATCCAGCCAGACCCCCAGGAGCCCCGCCTCGACCGCGCCCCGCGCGTCGGTGTCGGGCTGGTCCCCCACGTACGCGATCTCCTCCGGGGCCAGGCCGAGGGCCGTACAGGCCGCGTGGAAGGCCTCCGGAGCGGGCTTGGCGACACCGAGCTCGGCGGCGCACAGGACGGCCTCGAAGCGGTCGCGCACGCCCAGGGCGCGGAGCTTGGGTTCCTGGGCGTGGATGCTGGAGTTCGACAGCACCGCCTGCCGGTAGTCGGCCGCGAGCAGGTCGAGGACGGGCAGGGCGTCGGGGAAGAGCTCCCAGGCCGCCTGGTAGTGGACGACGTACCGGTCGAACCAGTCGTCGGCCCCGGCGGCCGTGAGCTCCGGCACCCCGAGGAATTCCCGGACGCGGGCCCGCCGCTGGTCCTGGAAGTCGCCGCCCTCGATCTCGAAGCGGCGCCAGTGCAGTTCCGTGAGCTCCTGCCACCGCGCGAGGGCCTGGTCGACGGAGTCGAATCCGTCGAGCAGGCCCTCGGCCGTCAGATGCGCGCTCATGCCGGCGCGGTCGGCTGTCGCGTAGTCGAAGATCGTGTCGTCCACGTCCCACAGGACGGCGCGGATGCTCATGCCACGACCGTACCGCCGCGCCCCGGTCACGCGCGGGTGATTCCCCGGCGCCGGAAACGCCCCGGGGGCGGCGACCGGAGGTCCGGTCGCCGCCCCCGGGGAGGGAAGAGCGGGGCTCAGCCGGCGAGCTTCGCCAGGGCCGCGTCGATGCGGGCCAGGGACTTCTCCTTGCCCAGGATCTCCAGGGACTCGAAGAGGGGCAGGCCGACCGTGCGGCCGGTGACGGCGACGCGGACGGGGGCCTGGGCCTTGCCGAGCTTGAGGCCGTGGGCCTCGCCGGCGGTCAGGACCGCGTTCTTGAGGGACTCCGGGTCGCTCCAGTCGGCGTCCACGAGCTTCTCGCGGGCCGTGGTGAGCAGCGCGGCCGGCTCGCCCTTCATCGCCTTGTCCCACGAGGGCTGGTCGAAGACCGGCTCCGGGAGGAAGAGGAAGTCGACGTTGGCCGTGATGTCCGAGAGGACGGTGATGCGCGTCTGGGCGTGCGGCGCGATGGCCTCCCAGGCGGCGCGGTCGAAGTCCTCGGCGGCCCAGTTGGCGTGCGGGGCCTTGAGCCAGGGCTCGCAGGCCTCGGCGAAGGCCTTCACGTCCAGCATGCGGATGTGGTCGCCGTTGATCGACTCGGCCTTCTTGAGGTCGAAGCGCGCCGGGTTGGCGTTCACGTCGGCGATGTCGAACTTCGCGACCATGTCCTCGATCGAGAAGACGTCCTGGTCGGCGGAGAACGACCAGCCGAGGAGCGACAGGTAGTTCAGGAGGCCCTCGGGGAGGAAGCCGCGCTCCCTGTAGAGGTTGAGGGAGGCCTGCGGGTCGCGCTTGGAGAGCTTCTTGTTGCCCTCGCCCATGACGTACGGCAGGTGGCCGAACTGCGGGATCTCCTTGGCGACGCCCAGCTCGATCAGCGCCTTGTACAGCGCGATCTGGCGCGGGGTGGAGGAGAGCAGGTCCTCGCCGCGCAGGACGTGGGTGATCTCCATCAGGGCGTCGTCGACCGGGTTCACCAGGGTGTACAGCGGGGCGCCGTTGGCGCGCACGATGCCGTAGTCGGTGACGTTCTCCGGCTGGACGGTGATCTCGCCGCGGACCAGGTCGGTGAAGGTGGTCGCCTCGTCCGGCATCCGGAAGCGGACGATGTGGCTGCGGCCCTCGGCCTCGTACGCCTGCTTCTGCTCGTCGGTGAGGTCGCGGCAGTGGCCGTCGTAGCCGGAGGCGCGGCCGGCGGCGCGGGCGGCCTCGCGGCGCTCGTCGAGCTCCTCGGTGGTGCAGTAGCAGGGGTACGCGTAGCCGCCGGCGAGCAGCTTGTCGGCGACGTCCTTGTAGATGTCCATCCGCTCCGACTGGCGGTACGGCGCGTGCGGGCCGCCGATCTCGGGGCCCTCGTCCCAGGTGAAGCCGAGCCAGCGCATCGAGTCGAGCAGCTGCTGGTACGACTCCTCCGAGTCGCGCGCGGCGTCGGTGTCCTCGATGCGGAAGACGAACGTGCCCTCGTTGTGCCGGGCGAAGGCCCAGTTGAAGAGAGCGGTGCGGACCAGGCCCACGTGGGGGTTGCCGGTCGGCGAGGGACAGAAACGGACGCGGATGTTCGCGTTAGCCACGCTTGATCACCTTATTGGTGAGAGTGCCGATGCCTTCGATGGTGACGGCGACCTCGTCGCCGACGTTGAGGGGGCCGACCCCGGCGGGGGTGCCGGTGAGGATGACGTCGCCGGGGAGCAGCGTCATGGCCTCGGTGATGTGGACGACCAGGTCCTCGATGGAGCGGATCATGTCGCTCGTCCGACCCAGCTGGCGCTGTTCGCCGTTGACCGTGGCCTGGATGGCCAGGTCGCTCGGGTCGAGGTCGGTCTCCACCCAGGGCCCCAGGGGGCAGGAGGTGTCGAAGCCCTTGGCGCGGGCCCACTGCTTCTCGCGCTGCTGGGCGTCGCGGGCGGTGACGTCGTTGGCGCAGGTGTAGCCGAAGACGACGTCCTTCACGCGCTCGCGGGGCACCTCGCGGCACATCCGGCCGATGACCACGGCCAGCTCGGCCTCGTGGTGCAGCTCGTTGGAGAAGGAGGGGTACTCGATGGCGTCGCCGGAGCCGATCACCGAGGTGGTGGGCTTGAAGAAGGCGACGGGCACGTCGGGGACCTCGTTGCCGAGTTCGGCGGCGTGCTCCGCGTAGTTGCGGCCGATGGCCACGACCTTGTTGGGGAGCACGGGCGGCAGGAGCCGTACCTTGCTGAGCGGGACCTTGGTGCCGCTCAGCTCGAAGTCGGTGTACGGGATGCCCTTGATGATGTCGAGGACGAGGCCGCCGGACTCGACGGTTCCCTCGCCCTCGACGGCGCCGAAGGCCACATTGCCGTCGATGGAGAATCTGGCGATGCGCACGAGTGCTGTCGCCCCTCACTTGGTACTGGCTGGAGTCTGACGCTCCAGGCTAACGCGGCGAGGGGGCGGCCGACCGGCGGTATCGGCGGTGTCAGCGGGAGGCGGACACGTACGGGGCCGGCTCGAAGGGGGCGGGGGCCGTCATGAGGACGGTGCGGCGGGGGTTGGCCGTCTGCCCGGGGAGTTCGGCGGCGTACTCCGGCAGGGCGCCCCGGCCGAGCTGTGCGGCGTCCTCGAGGTGCGCGAGGGTGGAGCGGCGCGGGTTGGCCGTGGTGAGCAGCTGCGCGGTCTTCGTGGGGTTCATGGCGTTCTTCAGACCCTGTCCCGGGAGGGGCGCCCGTGCGGGCGCGAGCATCGTGTAAAGCGTCAGGCTAAACATGCGATTCCCTTCGAATGCATGGCTAAGACATCGATCATCGTGTGAGTTTGCTCACCAATCACTCCACATTCCCGACATTACGGGCTGTCGCGAGCCGTCACGGAAACGGGCATTCCGGCACTGAATGCTCTATTCCGCTCCTGATCATCGCGACTGGGACACACGGGCACGCGGTGCCATTGGGGCGAAAAAGTCCGGTTCCTCCGTGATCATCTTCTACATGGGGTGACACGTCGAGTACGGGTTGTCATCCCGCTCCGGGTCCGACACGCGGCCCTTGTTGGAGGTCCGGCACTGTGCTGGAATTCCACGCACCGTCGCGGGTTTCAAGCCGGCGCGCAGGGGGCGCAACGCAGCGCCGGTTCCGAGTGGCGGGGAAGGGGGAACTGCGCCGGTCACCGACGACCACCATGGGACGCACCACGCGTCCCATACGACGCCGACACCGTCCTCTCCGTTCACCCGGAAGGACGCCTGGTCCAGAGGTTGCGACGCTAGTGCAGGGACGTTTCAAGAGGGATGGCTCGGGGTCTCCCCAGGCCCGTCAGGGCCGAGCCGAAGCTCCGGCGGAGCAGGAACCGCGTGCCGGGACCGACCGCGGTCCCTCGGCCTCGCACACCCCCAACCAGGGTCAGGGACCTTCCGGCGACGGCGGTGACGGCAGGCGCGCGAGCGCCGGGACCGCATCCGCCGAGGCCGCCGAGGCTCCCGACAAGCCCCAGCCCGAGAACTCGGTCGGCCCCCGAATAGCCCTGCGCAACTGGCGCATCTCCACGCGTCTGGTCGCTCTGCTGACCCTGCCCGTGGTCGCGGCCACCTCGCTGGGCGGTATCCGCATCAGCGAGTCGCTCGCGGACATCGAGCAGCTCGACCACATGCAGCTGCTGACCAAGCTGACCCGTGAGGCGACCGACCTCGCCGTGGCCCTCCAGGCCGAGCGTGACCTCTCCGCCGGCCCGCTGGCCAACGGCAGGCCCGTCACCGACTACCAGGTCGCGAACCCGCGCAAGAAGACCGACCGCGAGTACAAGGCCTTCCTCGCCGCCACCGACGAGATCCCGAGCACCGAGGACGACGACGCGCTGCGGAGCATCCGCCAGAACGTCAGCCAGATCGCCTCCCAGGTCACCGGTCTCCACCTGATCCGCGGCAACGCCTACACGAAGGGCGTCTCCCACTCGGTGACGGTCGAGGCGTACAGCCGTCTCATCCGTTCGCTGCTCAGCCTGTCCCAGGACATGGCCCAGGCGACCAGCAACCCCGAGATGATCAAGCGGACCCGGGCGCTCGCCGCCTTCTCGTCCGCCAAGGAGTACGCCTCCATCCAGCAGGCGATCATCGCCGGAGCGCTCCCCCCGAACGACCAGAGCCCCGGCAGGATCCAGCAGGGTGACCGGCTCTACGGCGAGGCCGCCTTCAACTCCGAGGGCGTCGAGCTCAAGTCCTTCCGGGCGATCTACGAGACGACCGGCGGGGACGCCGAGGAGCTCACCGCCGCCCTCAACAACGGCGACCCGTCGATCACCGCCGCCGAGAAGTACGCCGAGCGCGTGCTGAAGTCGGACGCGGCGATGCCCGGTGGCACCAAGCGCGGTCACCTGAACTTCACCGACGAGTACGGCACCAAGATCACCGCCATGAACCGGACCGAGAGCATCCTGCTCGGCGAGATGGAGACCATGGCGCGCGAGCTGCGGCAGGAAGCCCAGCGCGAGGCCATCATCAACGGTGCCCTGATCCTCCTCGTCCTCGGCGTCTCGCTCATCGGCGCCTTCGTCGTGGCCCGGTCCATGATCCGCTCGCTGCGCCGGCTCCAGGACACCGCGACCAAGGTCGCCCAGGACCGACTGCCCGAGCTCGTCAAGCAGCTCTCCGAGTCGGACCCGCAGGACGTCGACACCTCCGTCGAGTCCGTCGGTGTGCACTCCCGGGACGAGATCGGCCAGGTGGCCGCGGCCTTCGACGACGTGCACCGCGAGGCCGTGCGTCTCGCCGCCGAGCAGGCCCTCCTCCGGGGCAACGTCAACGCGATGTTCACCAACCTCTCGCGCCGTTCCCAGGGCCTCATCCAGCGTCAGCTCTCGCTCATCTCCGAGCTGGAGTCCCGCGAGGCCGACCCGGACCAGCTGTCCTCGCTGTTCAAGCTGGACCACCTCGCGACCCGTATGCGCCGGAACGGCGAGAACCTCCTCGTCCTCGCCGGTGAGGAGCCGGGCCGTCGCTGGACCCGCCCCGTCCCGCTGGTCGACGTGCTCCGTGCCGCCGCCTCCGAGGTGGAGCAGTACGAGCGCATCGAGCTGGCCGCGGTCCCGGCGACCGAGGTCGCCGGCCGGGTCGTCAACGACCTCGTGCACCTCCTCGCCGAGCTGCTCGAGAACGCCACCTCGTTCTCGTCCCCCCAGACCAAGGTCCGGGTGACCGGTCACGCGCTGCCCGACGGCCGTGTGCTCGTCGAGATCCACGACACCGGCATCGGCCTCTCCCCCGAGGACCTCGCCGCGATCAACGAGCGGCTCGCCTCGCCGCCCACCGTGGACGTCTCGGTCTCCCGTCGCATGGGTCTCTTCGTGGTCGGCCGCCTGTCCCTGCGACACGGCATCCGCATCCAGCTGCGTCCCTCCGACTCGGGCGGCACCACCGCGCTCGTCATGCTGCCGGTCGACGTCGCCCAGGGCGGCAGGAAGCCCATGCCCAACCCGGGCGCCGGCGGCCAGGGCGCGATGCCCCAGGGTGCCCAGGCTCCCGGCGGACGGCTCCCCGGCGGTCCCGCGGCCGGCGGCCCCGGCGGCGGACGTCCCGGCGGTCCGGGCGGTGCCCCTTCCGCGGCCGGCCGGCTCGGCGCAGCCGCCGGTGCCGGACGCGGCCAGGTCGGTACGAGCGCTCCGCGCGCCGCGCTGCCCGGCCGTGAGGGCGCCCCGCTCACGGGTGGCCCCCAGCCGTCCCGTACCCAGCAGCCCCAGCAGGCGCAGCTGGACCAGAGCGGGCAGCTGCCCCAGGCGTCCAAGGGCCCGCAGCAGGACCCGCTGCGTCCGGCCCCCGGCGCGGGCGGTCTCATCGGCGGCGCCGCGAGCGCCATCCCGTCCCGCACGGACGTGTGGGGCAACCAGGGCAACCAGGGCGCGCAGGGCAACCAGGCGGGCCGGCATTCCGGCCCCGGTGCCCAACGGCAGGCCCCGCAGGGCGAGCAGGCCGCCGGTTACGGCGCCCCGCGCGCCGAACTGCCGGGCGGCAACGCCCAGCCGCAGCGTCCGCAGGCCGCGAGCTGGGGCAACGACCCGGCGCAGCAGCCGGTCCGGCGCCCGCAGCAGGAGATGACCCCGCTGGACGCTCCCCGCGGTCACGAGGACCCGGAGACGACGGGCCGGTACGCGGCTCCGGCGGCCCCCCAGGGCCCCGGCTCCACGGGCCAGTTCCCGCGTCCCGACTTCGGCGCGCCGCAGCAGGCGCCGCAGGGCCAGCAGCCGCAGGCGCCCCAGGCCCCGCAGATCCAGGCGTACCCGGGCGGTGTGCAGGACCCGGCGTCGACGGCGCAGTTCCCGCGCCCGGACTTCGGCGCGGCCCAGGGTCCCGGCTCCACGGGCCAGTTCCCGCGGCCTGACTTCGGTGCGCAGCAGGGTCCCGGTTCGACCGGTCAGTTCCCGCGCCCCGACTTCGGTGCTCAGCTGGGGGCACCTGCCGGGCCGCAGGGTCCAGGGGGACAGACGCCCCAGCAGGCCCCGCAGGCACAGCAGCAGGGCTACCAGGGCGGCCAGCAGCAGCAGTTCGGCCGGCAGCCCTACGTACCGCAGGCGCAGCAGGCCCCGCAGCAGGCTCCGGCCCCGCGGCAGCGGACCGGCGGCTCGGAGCTCGGTGCCCCGCGCCCGGCGAACGAGCAGGCCGAGCAGCCGCGTCAGCCGCAGCTCCAGCAGCCCCGCCGTCCGGAGGCGCTGCCCCCGGCCCCCGGCTCGGGTGACGGTCGTACCCCGCTGTACGACACGCTGGAGACCAACTGGTTCCACCAGGAGCAGGCCCAGCAGCAGGCCGGGCAGCAGGGTCAGACCCCCGCCGCCCCGCAGGCGCAGGCCCCGGCCGCTCCGGTGGCGCAGCATCCGGCCGGAGGCCCGGCCGGTGCCGGTGACGGCCGGCAGAACGGCGGAGCCGCCTGGCGGACCTCCCCCAACGACGAGTTGGTGCGTCAGGCCGAGCGGGTGCGCAAGCCCGCGGCCGGCGGCGTCACCACCTCCGGCCTCCCCCGGCGCGTGCCGAAGGCCAACCTCGTACCCGGGACCGCACAGGAGCAGGCGCACACCGCCGGCCCCCAGGTCTCGCGTGCACCCGACGACGTCCGCGGCCGGCTCACCAACCTCCGCCGCGGCATCCAGCAGGGCCGACAGGCCGGAAACTCGACCACGGGTAACCACCACCTCGGTCCGAACCATCAGCAGGAGCGTTAGTTGAACGCGATGAGCCAGGCGGCGCAGAATCTGAACTGGTTGATCACCAACTTCGTGGACAACACCCCCGGGGTGTCCCACACAGTGGTGGTCTCCGCCGACGGACTCCTGCTGGCCATGTCCGAAGGATTCCCCCGCGACCGTGCCGACCAGCTGGCGGCGGTCGCATCCGGACTGACCTCGCTGACCGCGGGGGCGTCCCGGATCTTCGAGGGCGGTCCTGTCGCACAGACCGTGGTGGAGATGGAGCGCGGCTTCCTCTTCCTCATGCAGGTCTCCGACGGATCCTCACTGGCCGTGCTCGCGCACCCCGAGTGCGACATCGGCCTCGTGGGCTACGAGATGGCGCTGCTGGTCGACCGGGCCGGCAGCGTGCTCACCCCGGATCTCCGCGCGGAGCTCCAGGGCAGTCTGCTCCACTAGCGGACCGTCATCACGACAGGGCGGTACGCCCCTCCGTACCGCCCTGAACATGTTCATCGTCCGGCCGCCCCACCCGGCCCCCCACCGGCCCCATCCGACGGCGGAAGTCTCGCTGTCACGCCCGGAGGATTCATGACCCCGCCCCCCGCCTCTCACGATCCGTACGGCGCCTCAGTCGACGAGTACGGGCATGAGGGCGACCAGCCGCTGGTGCGTCCTTACGCGATGACCGGCGGCCGGACCCGGCCGCGCTACCAGCTCGCCATCGAGGCGCTGGTCAGCACCACGGCCGACCCGGCGCACCTCGCCACCCTGCTGCCGGAGCACCAGCGCATCTGCCACCTGTGCCGTGAGGTCAAGTCGGTGGCCGAGGTGTCGGCGCTGCTGTCGATGCCGCTCGGCGTCGCCCGGATCCTCGTCGCCGACCTGGCAGAGGCCGGCATGGTGGCGATCCACCAGCCGGGCAACGGAGAAACCGGCGGCACGCCGGACGTGACACTGCTCGAAAGGGTGCTCAGTGGACTTCGCAAGCTCTAGCGGCGGTGCAGCCCGCTCAACCACCAGCGCGAAGATCGTCGTGGCTGGCGGCTTCGGCGTGGGCAAGACCACGTTCGTCGGCGCCGTCTCGGAGATCAACCCGCTGCGTACCGAGGCCGTCATGACCTCCGCCTCGGCGGGGATCGACGACCTGACCCACACCGGGGGCAAGACCACCACGACGGTGGCGATGGACTTCGGCCGCATCACGCTGGACCAGGACCTGATCCTGTACCTCTTCGGTACGCCGGGCCAGGACCGTTTCTGGTTCATGTGGGACGACCTGGTCCGCGGCGCCATCGGCGCCGTCGTCCTCGTCGACACGCGCCGTCTCGCCGACTGTTTCCCCGCGGTGGACTACTTCGAGAACAGCGGCCTCCCCTTCGTCATCGCCCTCAACGGCTTCGACGGACACCAGCCGTACCAGCCCGAGGAAGTCCGCGAGGCGCTCCAGATCGGCCCGGACACCCCCATCATCACGACCGACGCCCGCCACCGCGCGGACGCCAAGAGCGCGCTCATCACCTTGGTCGAGCACGCCCTCATGGCCCGCCTGAAGTAACGGGCCGCAGGGCCGGAGGGCTCGTCCGACCGCGTTCGGGCCCATGCTTTTGTCATATGCCTGCCGTGTGGGGTGATCTGTGTCCTTCGACACGACCGCCCCCGCGTTCATAACGTTTCGACAGAGAATTGGGGCGCCTCGGACACCCGACGCATCCGATCGGTGTCACTGCGCTCACATGAGCCCCGCCATTTGGCGGGGCTCGCTCTTTATGCCCGTTTTATGTCAGGCCTGGAGCACGGAAAGCGGTCGCTTCCCACTGTTTGGAACGGACCCCCTTCACGTGCTGCAATTCATGAACTCCCGAGTAGTACGGCCCTGAACGAAACACCGGCACAACGTAGGTGCCGACGCCGAGAGGTTGTTGGTCGAGTGAGGCGCAGCAAGGAAAGCTCCGCGGAGCAGGAGACACGGGGCAACTTCACCCCGCCGTCGCGCACAGCGGTGTCGCCCGCGGACGTGCCCGTGACACCGCCCCCGGCGGCCGCCCCGGGCAGCTCCAGCAAGCTGTCGCCGCGCAACTGGCGGGTACCCACCCGACTGAACGCGATCCTCCTCATACCCGTGCTCGTCGGCCTCGTCATGGGCGGCTTCCAGGTCAAGGGTGCGATCGACACCTGGCAGGAGGCGCAGGACGCCGAGAAGACGGCCCTCATCGTGCGGGCCGCCTCGGAGTACAGCACCGCGCTCCTCAACGAGCGCGACCTCACCGCCGCTCCCCTGCTGGCCGCGAAGACCCCCGAGGACCGCAAGGCCGACGCGGTCGAGCAGGCGTACGCCGCGACCGACGCCGCCCGTCTCAAGTTCGACGAGGCCGCCAAGAACCTTCCCTCGGGCCAGGGCCTGGAGCGCCGTCTCCGGCTCTTCAAGGACGAGGAGCCGAAGCTCGAAGCGCTCCGCAAGGCCGCCTACAGCCGCTCCCTCGACCCCGTGAACACCCAGCTCGGGTACACCGGCGTCCAGCACTACCTCACCGAGTTCTCCAACGAGCTCGGCCTCGGCACCGGCAACGTCACGACCTACGGCCGCAGCGTCTACGCCGTCCAGCTCGCCAAGGGCGCCGAGTCGCTCCAGCGCTCGATCGGCACGCAGCTCCTGGTCCGGCCCAGCCGCACCGAAGAGGTCTTCGCCCAGCAGTCCGTGGCGTTCAACTCGTACAACTACCTGGAGCAGATCGCCCTCGGCGAGTACGGCTCCGGCGCCCTGCCCGAGGACGTCGACCTCCTCAAGAAGGTCATGGCCGGCAAGGCCGCCGAGGGCGCGAAGCAGATGCAGGCCGCCGACGTCGAGCTGCCCAAGGGCAAGGACGGCTCCGTCTACTCCGGCGTCGCCTCGGCGATCGGCACCGCCAAGACCCCCGAGGCGCTGGCGGCCCTGAAGTCGAAGGGCATCACGGCCGAGACCTGGATGGCCGTCGCCACCGCCAAGTTCGAGGGCTACTCCGAAGTCGAGAAGTCCCTCGTCGACAAGGCCGTGACGGAGGCCGTCAGGATCTCCGACGAGGCCAAGACGGACGCCTGGGTCATCGGCGCCATCGTCGTCGTCGCCCTGCTCACCGCCTTCATCCTGGCCGGGATGATGGCGCGCCAGATGAGCCGCTCGATGCGCGAGCTGCGCACCGCCGCCTTCGGCATCGCCGAGCAGCGCCTGCCGATGCTCGTCGACCAGCTGTCCCGTACCGAGCCCGGCCGGGTCGACACCCGCGTACAGCCGATCCCGATCGACTCGCAGGACGAGATCGGCGAGGTCGCCCGCGCCTTCGACCAGGTCCACCGCGAGGCCGTCCGGCTCGCCGCCGAGCAGGCCATGCTCCGGGGCAACGTCAACGCGATCTTCACCAACCTCTCGCGCCGCAACCAGTCGCTGATCGAGGGCCAGCTGACCCTCATCACCGACCTGGAGAACAACGAGGCCGACCCGGACCAGCTGGAGAACCTCTTCAAGCTGGACCACCTGGCGACCCGTATGCGCCGCAACGGCGAGAACCTCCTCGTCCTCGCCGGCGAGGAGCCGGGCCGCCGCTGGGACCAGCCGGTCCCGCTGGTCGACGTCATGCGCGCCGCCTCCTCCGAGGTGGAGCAGTACGAGCGCATCGAGCTGGCCGGCGTGCCGGAGGCCGAGATCCACGGCCAGGCCGTGACCGACCTCGTCCACCTGCTCGCCGAGCTCCTGGAGAACGCCACGACGTTCTCCTCCCCGCAGACCAAGGTGCGCGTCACCGCGACCCGTCTCCCCGACGGCCGTGTGATGGTCGAGATCCACGACAAGGGCATCGGCCTCACCGCCGAGGACTTCGCGGACATCAACCACAAGCTGGCGAACCCGCCGACCGTGGACGCCGCCGTCTCGCAGCGCATGGGCCTCTTCGTGGTCGGCCGGCTCGCCGACCGCCACGGCATCCGGGTCCAGCTGCGCCCCTCGGGCGAGCAGGCCGGGACGACCTCGCTCGTCATGCTGCCGGACGCGATCACGCACGGCGGTGGCGGCGAGCAGCCGGTCCAGGACGACTTCACCGTCTCGCAGATCATCCCGCAGCAACAGCAGCAGAGCGCCTTCGAGGCCCCGGCCCCGCAGGCGATGCTGACCGCGGCCGACCTCGGCTTCGACGACTCGCGCTACGAGGAGCAGGGCGAGGGCGAGCAGTCGCTCGACCCGGTCAACCGCTCCCTGATGCGCGAGGACCGGCGTGCGACACTCAGCGACCGGGCGCAGGGCGGCGACCGCCCGCTCTTCCGGGACGAGGCGGAGCCCGCGGCGCAGGAGTACGGGCAGGGTCAGGAGTACGACCAGGCTCAGGAGTACGGCCAGGGTCAGGAGTACGCGCAGACCGAGGCGTACGGCGGCCAGGAGTACGGCGGCGAGTACGCGCAGCAGCCTCAGGAGCAGCAGGCGTACGCGCAGCACCAGGAGTACGCGCAGCAGCCGCAGGAGCAGTACGGCCAGGGTCAGGAGTACGCCGGCGAGTACCCGCAGCAAGGCTACGAGCCGTACCCCCAGGCCGGCTATGCGGAAGCTTCGTACGAGACCCCGGCAGTCGAACACCAGCAGTACGGCAATGCGTTCGATGCCCAGGCCCAGCAGGGTGAGTGGCAGGACCAGAGCGCCTACCAGGGCGGCTACGGCCAGCAGTACGGAGCCGAACCGGAATCTGCTCCGGCCGCTCCCGAACAGGCCCGCGACCGCGTAGGCTTCGACCGTCCGGGTCCCACTCCGAACCCCGCCCCGGACGCCGGCCACGCACTGACCGACGCAGGTCTGCCGCGTCGCGGCAGCGTCGCCCCGCAGACGCAGCAGGCGCCGCGACAGGCACCGCCCGCGCAGACGCAACAGCCCGCGCAGGCTCCCCAGCCGGCGCAGGCCGAGCAGCCGGCGGGGTCGGTGGAGCAGCAGGGCGAAGCCGAAGGCTCCGAAGCATGGCGCTCGGCGAACGACGAGCGCTGGCAGCGGGCCGGGAAGCTGAAGGACCCCAAGGCGGGCGGGGTCACCTCGTCCGGTCTGCCCCGACGGGTCCCGAAGGCCAACCTGGTCGAGGGCACGGCGGAGCAGACGCCGCAGGGCGGCCCCCAGGTCTCCCGCGCACCCGAGGACGTGCGGGGCAGGTTGAGCAACCTGCGCCGCGGCGTCCAGCAGGGACGCAGCGCGGGAACGGACACGAACGGATCGGGCCTCGGCCCGGGCAGTACCTACAACCAGGAGCGTTAGTGTGAGCATGAGCCAGGCGGCGCAGAATCTGAACTGGTTGATCACCAACTTCGTGGACAACACCCCCGGGGTGTCCCACACCGTGGTGGTCTCCGCCGACGGACTCCTGCTGGCGATGTCCGAGGGCTTCCCCCGGGACCGCGCCGACCAGCTGGCGGCCGTCGCCTCCGGACTGACCTCGCTGACCGCGGGCGCGTCCCGCATCTTCGAGGGCGGTGCGGTCAACCAGACCGTGGTGGAGATGGAGCGCGGCTTCCTCTTCATCATGTCGATCTCGGACGGCTCCTCGCTGGCCGTGCTCGCCCACCCGGAGGCCGACATCGGCCTCGTGGGCTACGAGATGGCCCTGCTCGTGGACCGAGCGGGCACGGTTCTCACTCCCGACCTCCGGGCGGAGCTTCAGGGAAGTCTTCTCAACTAACAGACAGACAGTGCGTTTCACGTCACCGCACCGTAAGGTGCGGTGGCGCGGTTCCAAGGGACATGGACCGCGAGGCAGTCGGAGGAGGAGACGTGGGAACACCCCCGGGCGCAAGCCACTACAACGGATATGACGCGCACCAGGCGCCGCTGGGCGACACCGCGCAGAACCGGTTCAACTTTCCCTCCACCCCGAGCAGACAGGGCGCTTCGCAGCCCTATCGGCAGCCTCAGGCCCAGCAGCACACGCCGGCGGGCTCGCCGAGCGCCCCGCGTGCCGCGTCCTCCTCGGGCGGTTCGGGTGGGCACAACCCGCTCGTGCGTCCGTACGCGATGACCGGCGGCCGGACCCGGCCGCGCTACCAGCTCGCCATCGAGGCACTGGTCAGCACCACGGCCGATCCGGCCAGGCTGCACGGGCAGTTGCCCGAGCACCAGCGGATCTGCCGGCTGTGCATCGAGATCAAGTCGGTCGCCGAGATCTCGGCCCTTCTCTCCATTCCTCTCGGCGTTGCCCGGATCCTCGTCGCCGACCTGGCGGAGGCCGGACTTGTCGCCATTCACCAGCCAGGCGGCGACGAGGCCGCCGGCGGCCAGCCAGCCGTGACACTGCTCGAAAGGGTGCTCAGTGGACTTCGCAAGCTCTAGCGGCGGTGCAGCCCGCTCAACCACCAGCGCGAAGATCGTGGTGGCGGGCGGCTTCGGCGTGGGCAAGACCACGTTCGTCGGCGCCGTCTCGGAGATCAACCCGCTGCGTACCGAGGCCGTCATGACGTCTGCGTCCGCGGGCATCGACGACCTCACGCACACCGGCGACAAGACGACGACGACTGTCGCCATGGACTTCGGCCGCATCACCCTGGACCAGGACCTGATCCTGTACCTCTTCGGTACGCCGGGCCAGGACCGTTTCTGGTTCATGTGGGACGACCTGGTCCGCGGCGCCATCGGCGCCGTCGTCCTCGTCGACACCCGTCGTCTCGCCGACTGCTTCCCCGCGGTCGACTACTTCGAGAACAGCGGCCTCCCCTTCGTCATCGCCCTCAACGGCTTCGACGGACACCAGCCGTACCAGCCCGAGGAAGTCCGCGAGGCGCTCCAGATCGGCCCGGACACCCCCATCATCACGACCGACGCCCGCCACCGCGCGGACGCCAAGAGCGCGCTCATCACCCTCGTCGAGCACGCCCTCATGGCCCGCCTGCGGTAGTCCCGACGGACGTCCGTACGGATTCTCGTCAAGGCCCCGCGCACCGGTCGGTGCGCGGGGCCTTTGCCGTGTCCTCCGCGGGAAGACGCCCCGCGGAGGGCGGGCAGGCCGAAGGCCCCCGCTCCGGGTGGGAGCGGGGGCCTTCGGTGCGGCGGGTGTCAGCCCTGCCAGGAGTGGGAGGGGCGGAAGCCCGACTGGCGCTCCAGACGGCGCCAGCCGGCCGTGGAGCGGCCGTCGTGCGCCTCGGTGGGCTGGGCGGAGGCCCGGGCGAGCAGGACCGCCGTGATGGCGGCGAGCTCCTCGGGGTCGGCGTGCCCCTTCTCGACGCGGAGGAGGTTGGCAGGGGTGGTCACGTGTGGCTCCTCTTACTGAGGCGGGTTGCCGTGCTTGCGGGACGGCAGGTCGGCGTGCTTGGTGCGGAGCATCGCGAGGGACCGGATGAGCACCTGGCGGGTGTCGGCGGGGTCGATGACGTCGTCGACCAGGCCGCGCTCCGCCGCGTAGTACGGGTGCATCAGCTCGGCCTTGTACTCCTTGACCATGCGGGTGCGCATGGCCTCGGGGTCCTCGGCCTCGGCGATCTGCTTGCGGAAGATCACGTTGGCGGCGCCCTCGGCGCCCATGACCGCGATTTCGTTGGTGGGCCAGGCGTACGTCAGGTCGGCGCCGATGGACTGGGAGTCCATGACGATGTAGGCGCCGCCGTAGGCCTTGCGCAGGATCAGGCTGATCCGGGGCACGGTCGCGTTGCAGTACGCGTAGAGCAGCTTGGCGCCGTGCCGGATGATTCCACCGTGCTCCTGGTCGACGCCCGGCAGGAAGCCGGGTACGTCCAGAAGGGTGATGATCGGGATGTTGAAGGCGTCGCACATCTGCACGAAGCGGGCGGCCTTCTCGGAGGCCTCGATGTCCAGGACACCGGCCAGCGACTGGGGCTGGTTGGCGACGATGCCGACGACCTGGCCGTCGAGCCGGGCCAGCGCGCAGATGATGTTGCGCGCCCAGCGCTCGTGGATCTCCAGGTAGTCGCCCTCGTCGACGAGCTCCTCGATGACCTTGTGCATGTCGTACGGGCGGTTGCCGTCGGCGGGCACCAGGTCGAGCAGGACGTCGGAGCGTCGGTCCGCCGGGTCCTCGGAGGTGACGGTCGGCGGGTTCTCGCGGTTGTTCTGCGGGAGCATCGACAGGAGGTAGCGGACCTCCGCGATGCAGGTCTCCTCGTCGTCGTACGCGAAGTGCGCGACGCCGGAGGTCTCGGCGTGCACGTCGGCGCCGCCGAGGCCGTTCTGGCTGATCTCCTCGCCGGTGACCGCCTTGACGACGTCCGGGCCGGTGATGAACATCTGCGAGGTCTCGCGGACCATGAAGACGAAGTCGGTCAGGGCGGGGCTGTAGGCCGCGCCGCCGGCGCACGGGCCGAGCATCACCGAGATCTGCGGGATGACACCCGAGGCCCTGGTGTTGCGCTGGAAGATGCCGCCGTAGCCGGCGAGCGCCGAGACGCCCTCCTGGATACGGGCGCCGGCGCCGTCGTTCAGGGAGACCAGCGGGGCACCGGCCGCGATGGCCATGTCCATGATCTTGTGGATCTTCGTCGCGTGGGCCTCGCCCAGCGCGCCGCCGAAGATCCGGAAGTCGTGCGCGTAGACGAAGACCGTGCGGCCCTCGACCGTGCCCCAGCCGGTGATCACACCGTCGGTGTAGGGCTTCTTGGCCTCCAGGCCGAAGCCGGTCGCCCGGTGGCGGCGCAGCTGCTCGACCTCGCTGAAGGAACCCGCGTCGAGCAGCAGCTCGATGCGCTCGCGAGCGGTCAGCTTGCCCTTCGCGTGCTGCGCCTCGGTGGCGCGGTCACTCGGGCCGCGGAGCGCCTGCTCGCGCAGGACGTGCAGCTCGGCCACTCGGCCACGGGCATCAGCGGGCTCGCTCGGGATCTGGTCCACAACGGTCATGTACCGACCCTACGAAGTCGAACAAGAAAACTCCGCCGTCGACTCCGTACAGTCTCCCGTGTCGATTCCTGGTGGGGCTGGACAGAAGCGCCGCCCATCCAGCCCGAGTCAACAGCCAGGCACCCCCCGTGTTTGTGGGGTTCCCACATAGCGCTAGAGGAGGACCTCGCAACGGTGCGTGGCTCCGGCCGCACCGGGGGTGATCCGCAGGCGGAGCGATCCGCCCGTGCCGAGCACCTCCACCGAGGGGTCGTGGGCCAGCACCCGGCGGACCGGGCGGTCCCAGACCAGCTCCAGCGGCAGGCCCGTGCGGGGCGGTTCGGCCATCCTCAGGTCGAGGACCGAGCGGCGCCTGCGGGCCAGGACGCTCGCGGGGGCGGTGACGGTGAGGGGCCCCACCGTACCGGCCTGCCAGAAGTTCGCCGCGGTCAGTCCGAGGGACGGGACGGCGACCGCCTGCCGCTCGGCGGTGTTGTCGAGAACGCGCAGCCAGTCCCGGTCGGCGGCGCGGGCGGCGACCCGGTACCGGGAGGCCCCGGGCATCAGGAGGTACGCGTACGAGGCCGCGACCGGGTCCGTCCCGTGGTCCAGCCAGAGCGTCCGGTAGCGGCGGGTGCGGCGCTCGGTGGAGCTGGTGGTGTTGATGTCGCTCCAGGCCCCGGTGCGGTCCTCCTGGACGGTGCGGAGGTTCCCGGTGCCGTCGGGGAGGACCCAGCCGCCGTGGCCCTCCAGGTGCGCCCAGCCGGCGCCGGTGGCGAAGGCCCCCGTCCCGGCCTCGCCGAGCAGGCGGTTGTCGACGACCGTCTCGACGGGCACGCCGTCGGTCGCGGTGATCCCGGCGCCGAGGCAGATGACGGCGTCCGCCGCGCAGAACCAGGACTTGCGGGCCTCCAGAGTGGAGCCGAGGCCCTTGAGGTGCTGGCCGACGGCCGCGTACTCGCCGTCGGTGGCCCCGCCGACCCAGCGCACGGACGGCTTGGGCGCGCCCCACTCGCCACCCGCCCGGTCGGCGAGGCGCTTGGTGGAGACGGTGGTGCCGGGGAGGCGGTACGGGTCGACGGTGGGCCAGAACCAGTCGGTGTACTGGTCGCCGAGGTCCGGGGTCCACCAGGAGAGCATGCCGGCGCCGGTGTGCCAGCCGCGCGGGTTCTCGCCGTTGCCGCACTCGTAGTACGAGATCCGGTCCGAGGCCATGGCGATGTTCGCGGCCCAGCCGGGGCGGCGGTGGACGGCCCGGTCCATGGCGGTGAAGAGCCGGTGGCCGGTGGGTTCGGGCGCGGCGGGGACGGGGGCGGCGGCCACGGCGTGCAGCCGGGCGAGGTCGGCGACGCCGAACTGGCGGGCGGCGAGGATCGGGGAGACGGCGTCCCGCTGGATCCACCCCTTCACGCGCGCGTGCCAGCGGTCGCGCTCGGCGGGCGAGGCTCCGCCGGCGAGGAGGGTCATCGCCGCGATCACGCCC
This sequence comes from Streptomyces venezuelae, assembly GCF_008642375.1. Classification (NCBI taxonomy): domain Bacteria; kingdom Bacillati; phylum Actinomycetota; class Actinomycetes; order Kitasatosporales; family Streptomycetaceae; genus Streptomyces; species Streptomyces venezuelae. The sequence goes on from NZ_CP029194.1 coordinate 2,586,775, forward strand.
TGGCCGTGGAAGTGGTCGGAGCGCATGATCTGCCGGTCGTCGTTCTTCAGGAGGCCGCGGCTGATCGCGCGGCCGTTGACGCTGTCCATCATCAGGCCGTCGTAGATCAGGGGCGCGTAGGCCTTCTCGACGCTGTCGAGGACGATCTGCCGGTTCGGGTCGGTGACGGCCCAGGTGGACCCGGCCAGGAGCGAGAAGAGGCGGCCGAGGCCGTCGAGCATGACCTGTCCGTAGGTGCCGGAGTAGGCGACCCAGGTGTGCTGGACGAAGGAGCCGTCGGCGTAGAGGCCGTCGCCCTTGGTCACGTACGGGAAGACGGGCGAGAGGGCGTCCCGGGCGAGGGCGATCTTGGCGGGGTTCGCGCCGAGGACCCCGCGCAGGGCGACCGAGCGGCAGAGGTCGACGCGGTTGGCGCCGGTGGAGGTGCCGGTGTAGTTCGTGAGCACCGAGTCGGGGACGAAGTGGTCGACGGCGGCGCAGGCGGCGGCGATGCGTTCGGCGCCGAGGTGCGGGTGCAGCGCGGCGACGACGTCCATGAGGAGGCGGGGGCTGCCGATCTGCCACTCCCACCAGTTGCCGTGGCGGGGGGCGCCCGCGCGGTAGACCGTGGCGGAGAGGTGGTCGAGGCCGCGCAGGACGTCGGTGAGCAGGCCGGCGTCGCCGGTCAGGCCGGTGCCGGGCTGTGCGTACGCCTGGGTCATGGTCCACAGGCGGCTGTAGCTCTGGGTGATGCCGGCCGGCGGGTCGAAGGGGACCCCGGGCCAGAGCGAGGCGGGAGCCGGGGCCATGGTGGCGCGGAAGGCCCGGGCGAGTGTGCCCGTCTCGGCGAGGCGGGAGGCGTAGGGCTCGGCCCCGGCGTCGAAGCCGGAGCCGAGCTGGAGGTCGAGCCACCGGAGGCGGAGGGCCTCGAACTCCGGCTCCGCCGCGGCTGCGGGGAGGGGGAGTCCGAGGGCCGCCGCGGCGGCGGAAGCGGTGATCAGGAACGTACGGCGGGACCAGGCGGGGACGGGCACGGGAGCCTCCCGGGGGAAGTGGTGGAGACCGTTCGGCGCCTGGTGTAACACCGGTTTTCCGACGCAATCAATGAGCACGGCAGGGCTTGCGCCAAGGTGCGGCGAAAGCGCTTACTGCCTTCTCCAGTCCAGTCAGGGGGCGCAGTGGAAGCGGGCGTTCCCCCAGTCCGCGTGGTCGTTGCCGTTCCCGTCGCCGCCATCGCCTGCCACGAGCTCGACGTAGGAGGCGCCGGTGACGTCGGCGGTCAGCGACCAGGCGGTGTCGGTGGCCTTGAGGACCGGGGACTTCACCTTCTCCGTACCGTCCGCGAGGACGCTGAACTGGACGGTGCCCCGGCTGGTCTGGACGTCGTCGACCCCGACCTCGGCGGTGAGGGAGGTGCAGCGGCCGCCCAGGTAGTAGCGGACCTTTGCGGGGGCGTGGCTGCCGAGCCCCTTGGCGTACGTCACTCCCCCGATCCGCAGCGGGGAGCCGTCCCCGGTGCCGGTCTCGCCGTTGGAGAGGTCGCGCTCGACGGGGCCCCAGCCGTTGGTGGCGGAGGTCCAGTCGAGGTCGCTCGCCCAGCTGTCGGCGGTGGGCGGCGGGGGCAGGGTGCGGACGGTGGTGGCGGCGGTGAGCTTGCGGGCGCCTCCCCCGAGGTCGTACGTGACCTCGGCGCCGAGGGTGTACGGCCGGTAGGCGGCGTCCACGGGCGGGGTGACCCGCCAGGTGACGGTGGTCGTGCCGCCCGCCGCGACGGGGTCGAGGGCGACGGGCGCGGCCGGTTCGGCGGTCCAGCCCTCGGGGAGGGTGAGCGTGGCGCGGGCGCCGGTGACCGCGGCGGCCTCGTCGTTGCCGAAGGTCGCCCTGACCTCGTTGGCGCGGCCGGGCTCCAGGGTCTCCGGGGCGTCGACGGCGAGGGTGCCGCAGGCGGCCCGCTCGGCGGCCGGGCCGAGGTCGGTGACGGTGAAGGAGTCGAGGACGAAGTCGGCGCCGTCGGGGGCGTCGCCGCGCTTGCGGAGCCCGGTCCAGGTGTCGCCGCAGCCGGCCGTGACGGTCTCGGCGAAGTGCCCGGTGGTCCGCTGCTGCCCGATCGGGGTGCGGCGGGTCTCGACGGCCGGCCCGTCGCCGCTCGTCCGGTCGTAGCCGGTGACCCACTCGTACGCGCCGGCGTGGCTGGACTGGTAGTCGTACTCCACGCGGTAGCTGTGCCCGTCCTTCATCGGGACGGTCCAGGGCGCGGTCCGGTAGACGAGGCCGCTGTTCTCGTCGTGCGACTTGAGGGACTCGGCGCCGCCGATGACGTCGTCGATCGGCTTTCCGTTCCAGCCGGCCTGGGTGTACGGGGCGTGCAGCTGGGCGATGTGGGTGCGCGGGTCGGTCGTCCCGCCGGAGTCGCCCTTGAGGAAGGGGCCCCAGCCCTGGTCGACGGCCTCGAAGTCCTCGTACGCGGCGGCTCCGGCCTTCGTCGCCGGCGCGTTGGCCACGATCCGTACGTCGTCGATCCGGACGGTCGCCGCGCTGCCGCCCGCGGCCTCGATCCGCAGCGGGGCGGACCCGTCGGCGGGGGCGGTGAAGGTGACCTTGGCGCGCTGGAAGCGGGTGCCGTTCCAGTCGGAGGCGGCGACCCGGTCGTCGAGGGCGGAGCGCTCGACGGTGACGGTCCGCCCGGCGACGGAGAGAGTGGTGGGGCGGGTCCTGCCGCGCTCGACCTCGACGAGGGCGGAGGCGGTGTACCGCGCGCCGGGGGTGAGGCCGGTGATCCGCTGGCTCACGGAGGCCGTGGCCGCGCCGCCGAGCCTGGCGCTGTTGCGGCCCTGGGTGTCGGTGTCCCGGGTGACGGTGCCCGACGTGGCCCAGGCGCCGAGCCCGGCGTCGTTGAAGCCGGGGTCCTTCACCGGGGTGCCCTGGCCCCACTGCGCGGGGCGCTGCGCGGGGGCGCGGTCGGGGTAGAGGACGTAGGGCTGCCCGGCGACGGCGTCGAGGGTGATCCTCCCGCCGACGGGCCGCACGGTGCCGGTCTTCACCCGGCCGTTGTCGGTGAGCTTGTACACGGCGTACGAGCGGGGGCCGGCGGGGACGTCCCAACTCGTCGTGCCGCCGGACTTGTTGTAGTGGTAGAGCTTCTTGCCGTTGCTCCAGGGGAGCAGGTAGTTCTCGCCGTCGAGGACCTTGCGGCCGTTCTCGTGGAAGGTGCGGCTGCCGTTCTCGACGGTGCCGCGGACGCCGCCGGTGAAGGTGAGGTCGTTGCCGTTCCAGCGGGTGATCTTCTGCTGCTGGAGGTACTTGGCCGGGAGGTTGCGCTGCCAGATGTTGGCGGTGAAGTCGTTCCAGTCGGTCTCGCCGGTCCAGCCCTCGAAGTCGACGAGGGCGGTCTGGCCGAGGACCGGGTGGTTGTTCCAGACGTCCTTCTCGCCGTTGCGGATGAAGCGCACGATCTGCGAGTTGAGGCCCTTGTTGGTGGCGCCGCCGTAGTCGAGGTCGTTGGCCCAGTGGGACCAGAGGGAGGCCCGCTCGAACTTCTCGGACCACTCGGTGGCGACGTTCCAGCCCTGCGCCTGGACGGCCTGCATCGTCTTGTCGGCGATCCAGCCGTGCGTGTAGTAGACGTCGATGTAGAGGGTGGAGAGGTTGGGGTCGGTCTCGTCGCGCAGCTGCTTGAAGCGGCGGGCGAGGTCACCGCTGTTGATGTCCCTGCGCTGGTCGATGTAGTAGCTCTGGTTGAGCCAGTTCCAGCCGGGCTTGGTCTTGTCGACGAGGGTCTCGCTGAAGTTCTTCGCCTCCGGGTACGACTCGGTGGCGTTGACGTGGACGCCGAAGCCCGCGCCCCACTTCCGGCCTTCCTCGAGGAGGGTGTTGAGGTCGGCGAGGCCGCCGGCGCGCTTGTTGTAGTTGCCGCCGTAGTCCGGGTGGGCGGAGTCGTGGCCCTCGGAGCCGTACCCCTTGAGCAGCGCGAACTGGCCGAGCCCGTCGGTGGCGAGCGAGATCCGCTTGACGTCGTCGAGGGTGCGCAGGAAGGGGTGGGTGGCCTGGGACGCGAAGTTGAAGGGGATGTGCGCGACGACCCGGTCGGGGGTCTGCTCGCTGCCGGGCGCCTTGATCCCGATCGTACGGAAGGCGAGAGCGCCGTCCTGCCAGTCGGTGGCGCCGTCGGCGTTGGCGTCGGGGGTGACGACGACCTTGGCCCAGGGCAGGCCGTCGCCGCTCTCGGGCTGCGGGGCGCCCGCGCCCCGGTAGGTCCACTGGCCGGACCAGACGCCGACGCGGGTCTCCGTACCGCTCTTGCGGGCCTGGTGCCAGAAGCGGGCGCCGTCGCGGGCGGAGGCGCCTGCGGGCTTGTCGTAGCTGGAGTTGGACTCGACGGCGGCGGCCAGCTGCCCGGTGCTGACGATCGCGTAGCTCGCGCCGACCGGGTTCGCCTCGGCGGCGGTGGCGTCGGTGACCCGGGCGAAGACGTCGGCGGTGCGGGTGGAGTCGGGGTCGAGGCGGGTGAAGGCGGTGGCGGCGCCGTCGTCCGCCGAGCCCACGGAGACGAGGTCGTGGCCGGGGATGTCGAGCGTGCCGACGCGGAAGGCGTCGGTGTCGCGGACGGCGGTGACCCGGAAGGTGGTGGTCCGGCCCTCGACGCGCAGGCTCGCGTCGATCTCGACGCCGGGCAGGCCGGGGAAGACGAGGGTGTACGCGGCCGCGGAGGCGGTCAGGACGGGCGCGCCCTTGGCCTGGACGGCGTGGGGCGTGCCGTTGAGGACCACCTGCGTGACCGGGGCCGTACTGCCGAGGAGGCGGGCACCGGTCGCGCGGTCCGTGTACGAGAGGACGCGGGGGAAGTCCTCGGCGACGGCGACGGAGAGCCGGGCGGAGGCGATGACGGGGCCGGTGACGGGGGTGGTGGCCGGGACCGGGCCGGCCGCCCGGTCCGTGGCGGCGGTGACGGCGGCGTCGGCGAGGGCGGGCCCGGACAGGGCGAGCACGGTGGCCGAGGCCACCGCGAGCGCGCAGGCCGCACGGATTCTTCGCGAAGGGGGGAGGGACATGCGGACCAGTCAGCCGCGCCCCGGCGGCACCGTCAACGAGATCGCGCCGCGCGGGCCCCTCCAGTCCAAGAACCCCCTCCGGTTAGTCCAAGTGACGGCCGGAGGGGGCTCCTTGAGGGTGCTTCCGGTTGCTGGGGGGGGGCGGGGAACGGTCAGCAGCCGCCGCAGTTGTAGAAGGTCACGTCCCAGTGGTTGCCCTCGTCGGCGTAGACGTTGCCCGCGCCGGACCTCCACTGCGGAGCGCCGTCACCGCGTACGCCGATGTAGGTGAAGGTGTTCTTGATGTAGTTGCCGACGCACGTGTACTTGCTGAAGTCGAGCTTGTAGCCGTTCCAGTGGGAGTACGTGCCGCCCGCGTGCCCGGTCTCGGTGCCGCCGGTGATGTTGAGGGCGCAGCCGCTGGCGCTCCTGAGGGTCTGGGCGCCCTGGGCGGTGGCGAGGTTGAGCTGCTCGAAGGACGTGCACGTCGGGACGTTGCGGTTGGAGCAGTTGCCCGAGGACGACCAGGTGATGCCGGAGGAGCGGAACATCGAGGTCGCGGTGGCGTGGCTGATCTTGGTGACCGCGTGGGCGTCGGTGGCGGTGGAGAGGGCGCCGAAGCCGGGGGCGAAGAGGGCGCCGAGGACGAGGGCGAGTGCGGTGAGGACGGAGCGGAGCTTCACGGGGGTTCCTCCTGCTGGTGACCGTGACGGGTGGGGACGGCTGTGCAGGTGGTGCTCGTCGCGCAGGGAGATGGTGCCGCAGTTCTACGCGCGTCCGATAGAGGGCCTCGGGCGTCTTCCGGGGCCGTGCGGGTGAACTTCTTCCAGAGATGTTGAAACTTGAACGGAATAGGTCTACAGTCATTCTCGTTGAAGGTTCAACAAACACCGATCAAGGAGCTGTACGTCATGGGTCTCTTCAACCGCAAGAACAACGAGTCCGCCGTCGCCACCGCCACCCTCCCCGTGGACCCGGCCCTGGCCGCCCTGACCGGCGACTACAACATCGACCCGGCGCACAGCAGCATCGGATTCACCGTCCGTCACGCCATGGTCACCAACGTCCGCGGCACCTTCGCCGAGCACGAGGGCGCACTGAAGCTCGACGGTGCAAACCCGGGCGCCTCCACCGCCTCCATCGACGTCAAGATCGCCTCCATCGACACCGGCATCGGCGACCGTGACGGCCACCTGCGCAGCGGCGACTTCTTCGACGCCGAGCAGTTCCCGCTGATGACCTTCCGCTCCACGGAGGCCGCGCAGCTGGGCGGCGACAAGTACCGGATCACCGGCGACCTCACGATCAAGGACGTCACCAAGCCGCTCTCCATCGACCTGGAGTTCAACGGCACGGCCACCGACGTCTACGGCAACGAGCGCGTCGGCTTCGAGGGCTCGGCCGAGATCCTGCGCTCCGAGTGGGGCCTCACCTGGAACGCGGCCCTGGAGACCGGCGGCGTGATGGTCAGCGACAAGGTCAAGCTGAACTTCGACATCTCCGCGATCAAGAACGCCGCCTGACCCCGGACGCCCCTGGACGCCCCCGAGCGACCCGGGACGCCCGCGGACGACCCGGACGACCTTCCGGACACATGAGCGCGCCCGCCCTCCGCAGCAGCGGAAGGCGGGCGCTCGGCGTTCCGCGGCAGGGCCGGACGCCTTCTCCGGGGCGGGGACGAGCGGCCCGGGTCAGGCGGCCTTCGCCGCCGCCTCGACGACCGCCGGGACCAGCCGGTCGTTCTCGGCGGCGCCCGGGCCCGCCATGAAGCCGAAGCGGCGGCGGGCGTAGCTGTAGGCGAGGCCGGTAGCCGGGTCGGCGAAGGCCTGGGAGCCGGGGGCGCCGCTGTGGCCGACGGCGGCCGGACTCAGGGAGGGGTAGCGGGTGGCCAGCGGGACGAAACCGAGCCCGAAGGCGTTCTCCTGCCCGGTCACCAGGTCCTTGCCCGCCGAGTGGATGCGGGCGACCTCGGCCAGGGTGTCGGGCGCGAGGAGCGGGGGCCGGCCGTCGAGCTCGCCGGCGATCGCCGCGTACATCCGGGAGAGGCCGCGCGCGGTGCCGACCCCGCCGCCGGAGAGCGGCGCCCGCTCCCGCACCTCCCGGGAGTTGGCGTAGCCGACCATGTCGAAGGGCGGGTCGGCGTGGAAGTTGAACGCGATGGCCAGGAGGCTGTCCGGGGCGATCGGATTCGCCGCGAGGAACGCCTGCTCGGCGGGGGTGGGCAGCATCGGCAGGGCCGTACGGAAGCGCGGCTCCAGCGCCTCGGGCAGGCCGAGGTGGTAGTCGATGCCGTACGGGGCGCGGACCCGCTCCTCGTACAGCTCCTGGACCGACCGGCCGGTGGCCCGCAGGACCACCTCGCCGACCAGGGCGCCGATGACCAGGGCGTGGTAGCCGTGCCCGGTGTCCGGCTCCCAGTAGGGGCGCTGGCCCGCGAGGCGGGCGGCGATCAGGCGGTCGTCGGCGAGTTCCCCGGCCGAGAGGCCGCCGTCCGCGCCGATCACGCCGGAGCGGTGGGCGAGCAGCTGGCGGAGCGTGATCCGCTCCTTGCCCTCGGCGGCGAACTCGGGCCACCAGGAGGAGACCTCGCGGTCCAGGTCGAGGACGCCCTCCTGGACGAGCAGGGCGGCGATCAGGGCCATGACGCCCTTGGAGGAGGAGTAGAGCCCGAGCAGGGAGTCCCCGTCGACGCCGTCACCGCCCCAGAGGTCGACGACGAGCCGGCCGCGGTGGTGGACGGCGAGCTGCGCACCGCCGTCCCGCGCCTCGTGCGCGGCGACCTCCGCGAAGGCCTCTCGTACGGACTCGAATCCGGGTTCCACGGTGCCGAGGATGCGGACGTCGCTCATCGTGCTCTTCCCCCTGTGTGCTGTCGTCGCGGTCAGACGGTGGAACGCCGGAGGGCGGAATTCCCTTCCCGCACGGCCGAGTTCGCCTCGACCGCGTCCCGGGACGTCGCGAAGAGCAGGCCCGCGGCGAGGAGGACCACGACGCCGGTGGCCGCGTGGATGCCGAGCGCGGCGGCGTACGGGCCGCGGTGACCGAGGACGGCGAAGGCGTCCATGAAGGGGACGATCGCGAGGAGCAGCATCACCCAGGCCAGCGGGCGGCGCTTGCCGAGGGCCAGCAGGGTGAGCACGATCGCGCCGTTGGCGAAGTCGCGGCCCGCCTTGACCGTGAAGTACCCGGCGGCGTCGCCCTCGGGCCAGGACGGGATGCCGAAGCCGGCGGCCGCGGCTTCCGGGAGGAACAGGAAGTTGATGCCGAACCAGAGGCAGGCGAGGCCGAGGAGGACGGAGAGGACGTTCGCGACGCGGTGCAGGTTCATGGTTCCCCCAGAACATCGATCTAGCGTCTAGCGCCGCTAGGATTGACAGCAACGCTAGACCCGTCTCCGCCTCCTTGTCTAGCGGCGCTAGCGTTCTCGTGTGTCCGAGCACCGGCAGCGCCGAGAGCGCGAACGAGCCGAGCACCACCGCCTGATCGTGGACGCCGCGCTCGAGTTCGCCGCCGAGAACACCGAGAGACGTCTGAAACTGCTGGTCAACGCCATTGTCAGTGGCGGCACCTAGCGTCGGTGGCATGGAAATCCGTATCGACGGCGGTGTGTTGACCGATGCCGTGGCCTGGGCCGCGCGCGTCCTGCCGGCCCGTTCCCCGATGCCCGTCCTCGGCGGCCTGCTCCTGGAGGCGGCGGAGGGGCGGCTGAGGGTGTCCGGGCTCGACCACGAGGCCTCCGCGCGCGTCGAGGTCGAGGCCGACACGGGCGCCGAGGGCCGGGCGCTGGTCCTCGGCCGCCGGCTCCTCGACATCTGCAAGGTGCTGCCGCACGGGCCCGTGGAGCTCGCGGTGGAGGGCGGCCGCCTCGCGGTGACCTCGGGCGGCGCCCGCTTCGGCCTCTCCCTGCTGCCGCTCGACGACTACCCCGCCGCGCCCGCGCTGCCCGAGGTCCGCGGCCGGGTGGACGGGGACGCCTTCGCCGCGGCGGTCGGTCAGGTGGCCGTTGCGGCGGGCCGGGACGACTCGCTGCCGGTCCTGACCGGGATACGGCTCGCCCTGGACGGTTCGACGATGACGGTGGCGGCCACCGACCGCTACCGGTACGCGGTCCGCACGCTGGAGTGGTACCCGGACTTCGGCCTGGGAACGGCCACCCCGGGCGCGGAGCCCGGCGAGCCCGCCGACGTGGTCGTCCCCGCCCGTCGGCTGACCGAGATCGCCCGCTCCCTCGCGGGCGGCGGGCCGGCCCGTCTCGCGCTCGACTCCGGGTCGATCGGCTTCGAGAGCGGCGGCATGCGCACCACCACCCGGCTGCTGGACGGCCGGCTCCCCCGCCACGACAAGCTCTTCGCCCTCGGCGACCACGCCCTGGCGGTCACCGAGCGGTCGACGCTGACCGAGGCCGTCAAGCGGGTGGCGGTGGTCGCCGAGGGCGACAGCCCGGTCCAACTGACCTTCACCGGCTCGGGGGTCCACCTCCAGGCGGGGTACGAGGACGACGTGGCCTCCCAGCACCTGCCGGGCAGCCTCACCGGGGCGGACTCCATGACGGTCGCTTTCAACCCCGCCTACCTCCTGGACGCGCTGACCTCCCTCGACGCCGCCGAGGTCCGCTTCCACCTCCTCGGCCCGGGCCAGCGGGCCCTGCTCACCGATGCCGAGGAGCCGGCCCACCGACACCTGCTGATGTCGGTGAAGCCGCTGGTCTGATCACCCCGCTCGGCAGGTCGCGGCGTCACACCGCGGTCAGAATCCGCCACCGCCGTCGAATCCGCCGCCCCCGCCGAAGTCGCCGCCGCCGAAGCCGCCGCCCGATCCGAAGTCGCCGCCGCTGAAGTCGCCTCCGGAGAAGTCGCCGCCCCCGAAGTCACCGCCGCCGTACTCGGTGGCGTACGCGGGAGTGGCCAGTGCGGAGCCGAGCATCGTTCCCACGAGGAGGCCGGGGAGGAGGCCGCCGCCGAAGTAGCCGCCGGCCCAGGGGCCGTAGGCGGGGCCCGCCTCCCAGTAGGGGCGGCGGCCCGAGTCCGTCTCGACGGTGCGGGCGAGCGGGTCGTGGCCGTCGTCGAGGCGGGCGGCATCGGCCGCGCAGACCGGGACCTCGCGGGCGGCGCTGCCGGCCGGCCTCCAGGTGCGGTCCTCGGTGGAGGTGCCGTGGCGCGGGTCGAAGAAGCAGGGGGCACGCCGCTCGGGCAGCGGGCGGGACTCGCGGCGGGCGGCGAGGAGGGCGAGGGAGAAGCGGCCGTCGTCCAGGGCCTGGGTGACCCCGCGGACGTCGTGGGGATGGGCCGCGGAGGCCATGAGGGACTTGGCCTTGTCGTACGAGTCGAGGGCGCTTTCGTAGTCGCCGCGTCTGGCGTCGTCGGCGCCGGGCTCGGCGGGGTGGAAGTCGAGGCGTTCGAGCTCCTCGCCGAAGGCGGTGATGTCCTCGTCGACGACGACCCGCAGCTTGTCGAGGGCCTCCCGCTCCTCGGCCTCCTTGCGGAGCCGCTTGCGGCGGACGACGGCGTACGCGGCTCCGCCGCTCACGGCGACGACCGCGCCGAGGGTGACGAGTCCGGCGACGGGGACCCCGGAGTCGGAGGCGGCGGTGCCCCAGGAGGCGGGGGCGGAGCCGCGGAGGGCGGGGAGGGCCTGGTCGGCGAAGTTGTTCAGCTCGGTGGCCGCGTCGACGCCGGGCTGATGTACGGAGGTGACGAGGTTCTGTACGGCGGCCGGGGACATCACGGAGGGGTCGACTCCCGCGTCGAACCGCTCGCCGAGGCGCACCGCGTAGAGACCGGCCGCCCCGGTCTGGGCGCGCAGGTTGTCGATGAGGCCCTGCGGCGGGTATTCGGCGCTCGCCGGCAGGACGGCCATGAAGAGCGGCTTGTCCGCGTCCTTGATCTTCTGGGCGAGGGCGTCCGCCTCGGCCTGCGAGAGCTGGTCGGCGGCGCCCGGGTCGACGTACACCGGGCCCTGTTTCAGGGCGGCGGCCGCGTCGGAAATCCCCGCGGCCCTGGCGCCCACGGAGGGGGCCAGGGCCAGGAGCAGCAGGAGTATCAGCCCGGCGAGGGCCGACAGTGCGGTGAGCGGCCTGGTCCTCATGTATCGAAGCTACCCGAAATACCTGGAAGCTACCCGAACCAGGCGAAACGGAACACGGGGAACTACTCGGCGGGGTCGACCCCGGCCCGCAGCAGCCCGTACGTGAAGGCGTCCTCCAGGGCCTGCCAGGAGGCCGCGATCACGTTCTCGCCGACGCCGACCGTGGCCCACTCGCCGTGGCCGTCGCTGGTGGTGATCAGGACGCGGGTCGTGGACTCGGTGCCGTGGCGGCCCTCCAGGATGCGGACCTTGTAATCGACCAGCTCGAACTTGGCGAGCTGCGGGTAGATCCGCTCCAGGGCCACCCGCATCGCCAGGTCGAGGGCGTTGACCGGGCCGTTGCCCTCGGCGGTGGCGACGATCCGCTCGCCCTTGGCCCAGAGCTTCACGGTGGCCTCGTTGGCGTGGGTGCCGTCGGGGCGGTCCTCGACGATCGCCCGCCAGGACTCCGTACGGAAGTAGCGGCGGGCCCGGCCCTCGGCCTCCTCGCGGAGCAGCAGTTCGAAGGAGGCGTCGGCGGCCTCGTACGTGTATCCCTGGAGCTCGCGCTCCTTGACCCGCTCGACGACGCGGGCGACGAGGGCGCGGTCGTCGCCGAGGTCGACGCCGAGCTCCTTGCCCTTGAGTTCGATCGAGGCGCGGCCGGCCATGTCGGAGACGAGCATCCGCATGGTGTTGCCGACGAGCTCGGGGTCGATGTGCTGGTAGAGGTCGGGGTCGATCTTGATCGCGGAGGCGTGGAGACCGGCCTTGTGCGCGAAGGCGGAGACGCCGACGTACGGCTGGTGCGTGGAGGGCGTGAGGTTGACGACCTCGGCGATGGCGTGCGAGATCCGGGTCATCTCGGCGAGCGCGCCGTCGGGGAGGACCTTCTTGCCGTACTTGAGCTCCAGGGCCGCGACGACGGGGAAGAGGTTGGCGTTGCCGACCCGCTCGCCGTAGCCGTTGGCGGTGCACTGCACGTGGGTGGCGCCCGCGTCGACGGCGGCCAGGGTGTTGGCGACGGCGCAGCCGGTGTCGTCCTGGGCGTGGATGCCCAGGCGGGCGCCGGTGTCGGCGATGACGGTGGAGACGACGGCCTGGATCTGGGCGGGGAGCATGCCGCCGTTCGTGTCGCAGAGGATGACGACGTCGGCGCCCGCCTCGTGCGCGGAGCGGACGACGGCCTTGGCGTAGTCGGGGTTGGCCTTGTAGCCGTCGAAGAAGTGCTCCATGTCGACGAAGACCCGGCGGCCCTGGGAGGTCAGGTGGGCGACGGTGTCGCGGACCATCTCCAGGTTCTCCTCCAGCGTCGTGCGCAGCGCGAGCTCGACGTGCCGGTCGTGCGACTTGGCGACGAGGCAGATCACCGGGGCGCCGGAGTCGAGCAGCGCCTTGACCTGCGGGTCCTCGGCTGCGTTGCCGCCGGCCCTGCGGGTCGCGCCGAAGGCCACGAGCCGCGCGTTCTTGAACGTGATCTCCTGGCGGGCGCGGGCGAAGAACTCCGTGTCGCGCGGGTTGGCGCCGGGCCAGCCGCCCTCGATGAAGCCCACGCCGAAGTCGTCGAGGTGGCGCGCGATGGTCAGCTTGTCGGCGACCGTGAGGTTGATGCCCTCACGCTGCGCCCCGTCGCGCAGCGTCGTGTCGAAGACGTGGAAGCTGTCGTCGACATGGCGGTCGTCGAGGCGCGGGCTCTCGCCGTTCTCCGTGGTCATGACTGTGATGGCTCCTGTCGGATGTGGCTCCGGAAGGTCTGGATCCACTTGCCCCCATTCTCACGCGCTGTCCGCCTCCGGCATGGGTGGGGCCGGAAAACGAAAAAACCCCTCGCGGGTGCGAGAGGTCTGCGCGCGGGTCTGAGGCACGGTGTCCACTGCCGCGGGGGTTGTGCCGCGGTTCAGTGGCCACTGCGGACCGGCGCGCTGCTGCCGATAATCATCGTGGTAGCAAGCACGCCGGAAGTCTGACACAGGTGGGGGGCCGCCGGGACGACGGTCTCACGATACGGGCAGTTGATCCCGCTTCTGTCCGGGCAGGGTGCCGGGGCCGCCGGGGCCCGTGGCGCCGACCCGGCCGAGGTCGATGTCCCGGGTCTCCCGCATCACGAGGTAGACGACCAGGGAGACGGCCGCGCAGCCCGCCACGTACCAGGAGAAGCCGGACTCGATGCCGGCGTTCTTGAACCAGAGCGCCACGTACTCGGCGGTGCCGCCGAAGAGGGCGTTGGCGACGGCGTACGGGAGGGCGACGCCGAGGGCGCGGATGCCGGTCGGGAAGAGCTCGGCCTTCACGCAGGCGTTGATGGAGGTGTAGCCGGTGACGACGAGCAGCGCGAGCAGGGAGAGGCCGAGGGCCGGCCAGAAGGAGCCCGCGTGCTTCAGCATGGCGAGGATCGGCACGCTGAGGACGGTGGATCCGACCGCGAAGGTGATGAGGAGCGGGCGGCGGCCGATCCGGTCGGAGAGCCGGCCGGCCAGCGGCTGCAGGCAGGCGAAGACGATGAGGGCGCAGAAGGAGACCAGGGTCGCGGTCTGCTTGGGCAGTCCGGCGGAGTTGGAGAGGTACTTGGTGAGGTAGGTGGTGTACGTGTAGTAGGCCACGGTCCCGCCCATCGTGAGGGCGACCACGAGGAAGGCCTCGCGGCGGTGCGCCCAGAGCGCCTTGAGCGTGCCCTGCTCGCCGCTCGCGACCCCGTCGCCCGCGCTCTCCTCGTACACCTCCGTCTCCAGCATCGTTCGGCGCAGGTAGAAGACGACGGCCGCACCGAGGGCGCCGATGACGAAGGGGATGCGCCAGCCCCAGCCGTGCAGGGCCGCGTCGGACATCGTGCGCTGGAGGACGATCAGCAGGCCGAGGCCGAGGACCTGCCCCGCGGTCATCGACACGTACTGGAAGCTGGACGCGAAGCCGCGGTGCTCCGGCGCCGAGGCCTCCGTGAGGTAGGTGGCGCTGGCCGCGTATTCACCGCCGACCGAGAGGCCCTGGAGCAGGCGGGCGATCAGGAGGACGGCGGCGCCGCCGTAGCCGGCGACGGCGTAGGTGGGGGCCACGGCGATCAGGAGCGCCGAGGCGGACATCAGGGTGACGGTGAGGGTGAGCGCCGTCTTGCGGCCCTTGCGGTCGGCGACCCGGCCGAGGAGCCAGCCGCCGACGGGCCGCATGAAGAAGCCGACGGCGAAGATGCCGGCGGTGTTCATGAGTTTGGCGGTGTCGTTCCCCTCCGGGAAGAAGGATCCCGCGAAGTAGGTGGCGAAGCTCGCGTACACGAACCAGTCGAACCACTCGACCATGTTGCCGGCGGAACCGACCCAGATCTTCTTCCAGTGCTCTCGTCCCATGGACCGGAACCGTGCCGGAGGTCACGCACGGGCAACAAGGCTGTAGCGCACAACGATCCTGTGTACTTACGTGCGTTACGGTCGCGGAAGCAGGTCCTGCTCGATGAACTCCCGTACGTGGTCGAGGACTTGCTCCCGTCCCGTGCCCGGGATCCCGACCGCCACATGCACACTGAAGCCGTCGAGCAAAGCCCTCGTACGGGTGGCGAACCGGTCCGGGTCGACCGCCCGGAACTCCCCCCGCGAGACCCCTTCGGCGAGGATCGCGACCAGGTCCCGGTGCCAGGCGCCCTCGATGGCGGCCTGCCGGACGCGGGCGTCGTCGTCGGCGTTCTGCGAGCGGTTCCAGACCTCCAGCCACAGCGTCCAGTGCGGGTCGCGCGGGCCGGTGGGCACGTACACGTCGACGTACCCGTCGAGCCGCTCGCGCGCCGTCCCCGGCCGGGCCAGCAGCGCGCTCCGCGCGGCGCCGAGCCGCCCCTCGCTCCACTCCAGGGTCTGGAGCAGCAGCTCGTCCTTGGTCCGGAAGTAGTAGAGCAGGTGCCCGCTGCTCATCCCGACCTGCCGCCCGAGCCCTGCCATGGTGAGCCCGTCGAGCCCGCGCTCGGCGATGGTGTCCATGGCCGCGGCCAGCACGTCCTCGCGGGGCGGGGCGGCCTGGTTGCGGCGGCGGGGGTGGGGTGGGGTCGGGTCGCTGCTCTGACTCACCCGTATGTTCTACAGGATGGCCCGAGCGGGTCCGTTCCCGGTCCACGCGCGGAGTTTCTCCGGGTTGCGGACGGCCCAGATGCGGGTGACCCGGCCCCCTTCGAGATCGAACGCGGCGACGGTCACGGTGACCCCGGTGTGCTGGGCGACGAGCCCGGGCCGGCCGTTGACCGTCCGCTCCAGGAGCCGCAGCCCCGGGGCCTTGTCGGCGATGTGGATCAGGTACGCGGCGATGTGCTCGCCGCCCTCGACCGGGTCGAGGACGGTGCCGACCAGGCCGCCGCCGTCGGCGACCATCGCGGCGTCGGGGTCGAGGAGGCCGACGAGGGCCTCGATGTCCCGGGCCTCCCACGCCTCCTTGAAGTGCCGCACCAGACCGGCCTGCCCCGCCGACGGGGCCGCGGGGGCCTGCGCGGCCCGCATGCGCCGGCGGCCCGAGGACGCGAGCTGCCGGCAGGCCGCGGGTGTCCGGTCGAGGGTCTCGGCGATCTCCGCGAAGGAGTACCGGAAGACGTCGTGGAGGACGAAGGCCACGCGCTCGGCGGGGGTCATCGACTCCAGGACGACGAGGAAGGCCATGCCGACCGACTCGTCCAGGGTGACCCGGTCGGCGGGGTCGTCCGCGCCGCCCCACTCCGCGCGGTCGGGAAGCGGCTCGGGTATCCACGCACCGACGTACCGCTCGCGCCGCGCCCGCGCCGAGCCGAGCACGTCGAGGCAGACCCGGCCGACGACCGTCGTCAGCCAGGCACCGGGCGAGGCGATGGCCTGCTGCTGCCGCGGGGACATCGCGTACCAGCGGGCGTACGTCTCCTGCACGGCGTCCTCGGCCTCGGCGAGTGAACCGAGCAACCGGTAGGCGACGTTGGTGAGATGGCGCCGCTCGCCGACGACGGCGCTCCGGTCCGGCCCCGACTCGGACTGTGTGCTCATGGTGCCGACCGCTCCCTGTTCCCCCGTGAGACCGACGGCTCGCCTCACATTTCGCGGGGCTGTGTCGTCGGACAGTCGAGAGAGTACCGATCCACCGCCGCGAGGCAGAAGAGAGGACCACATCATGGCCGTACAGACGACTCCGGCACCGGGCAGGTTCACGTTCGCGCAGGTCGCGATCGCCTTGCAGACCCTGGCCCTCTTCTTCCAGGCCGTCACCGCCGGAGCCCTGCTGTCCTCGTCCCTCGGTTACCAGATGCACGACATCGGATCGAAGGTGCTGTACGGCGCCTCGATGGTGTACGTGCTCGCCGCGGTCCTGGCGTGGCGACCGGGCGGAGGCTCCCCCCGCCCGATCCTGTACGCCTCCGGCTTCCTCGCGCTCGCCACGGTGCAGGTGGTGCTCGGCGTCGCGCACATGTCGGCGCTCCACGTCCCGCTGGGCATCGTGATGTTCACCCTGAGCGTCCTGGCTCTGGTCGCCGCGCTGCGGCCTACACGCGCGGCTGCTGCTGGGTGATGCAGTGGATGCCGCCGCCGCCCGCGAAGATCGTGCGCGCGTCGACGAGGGTGACCGTGCGCTCCGGGAAGAGGCGGCGGAAGATCTCGGCGGCGAGCTCGTCGTGCGGGTCGTCGAAGGCGCACAGGATCACGCCGTCGTTGCACAGGTAGTGGTTGATGTAGGAGTAGTCGACCCAGTCGCCCTCCTCGTCCTTGAGGACGGTGGGGGCCGGGATCTCGACGACCTCCAGGGGGCGGCCCTGCGCGTCCGTCTGGCCGCGGAGGATGCTCACGTACATCCGCGAGCGCTCGTAGTCCGGGTGGGCCGGGTCCTGCTGGCTGTGGACCAGGACCGTGCCGGGGCGGGCGAAGGCGGCGACGATGTCGACGTGGCCCTGGGTGCCGTAGA
Organism: Streptomyces venezuelae; assembly: GCF_008642375.1. NCBI lineage: Bacteria > Bacillati > Actinomycetota > Actinomycetes > Kitasatosporales > Streptomycetaceae > Streptomyces > Streptomyces venezuelae. The sequence goes on from NZ_CP029194.1 coordinate 2,603,733, forward strand.
GGCCGTAGTCGCCGGCGAGGCCGTGCGGGAGCCAGATCGCCTTGGTGGTGCCGAGCCTGGCGTGGATCTCGGCCTCGACCTGCGCGCGGGTCCACTCCGGGTTGCGGCCCGAGCCGAGCTGGACGGTGTCGGTCAGCAGGACCGTGCCCTCGCCGTCGACGTGGATCGCGCCGCCCTCGTTGACGAGGAGGGAGGAGTGCACGGGGACCCCGGCGAGGTCCGCGACATGGCGGGCGATCTTCGAGTCGTGCTCCCAGCGGGCCCAGTCCTGGCCGCCCCAGCCGTTGAACACCCAGTCCACGGCGGCCAGTTCGGCGCCGTTCGTGACGAAGGTCGGGCCGATGTCCCGCATCCAGGCGTCGTCGAGGTCGCGCTCGACCAGCTCGACGTCCTCGCCGAGGAGGGCGCGGGCGGAGTCCGTGTCGCCGGGGGCGACGACCATCGTCACCGGCTCGTGGCGGCGTACGGCCCGGGCCACGGACGCCCAGGCGGCGCGCGCCTCGGCGAGCTCCTCGTCGTTGGTGAAGGTCGGGTTGGGGCTGGGCCAGGCCATCCAGGTGCGCTCGTGCGGCATCCACTCGGCGGGCATGCGGTACGTCATGGTTCGGGTCCTAGAGGAAGTAGAGGCGGTTGAGGGAGACGGACTCGGCCGCCTCGGAGCGGATCGGGGAGCCGTCGAGCGAGACGAGGCCCGTACGGTCGTCGACCTGTACGTCCCCGACCCGGGAGTTGAGGAGCAGGTCGGCGGGGCCGATGCCGCGCGTGCCGCGCACGGGGACGCGGCGGCGGCGGGTCGGCATCGCGTCGGAGCCGAGGTCGACGGCGGCCTGCGCCACGAACGCGACGGAGAGGTCGGCGGCCGTGGCGCCGTGCCCGCCGAACAGCGGCCCCAGGACGAGTGGTTCACAGGTGTCGGTGGCGGCGTTCGGATCGCCCACGACCCCCCACGCGGGGAAGCCGGACTTGAGCACCAGCTGCGGCTTGGCTCCGAAGAACTCCGGCCGCCACAGCACGATGTCGGCGAGCTTGCCGACCTCGATCGAGCCGATCTCGTGTGCGAGGCCGTGGGCGATCGCCGGGTTGATGGTGAGCTTGGCCAGGTAGCGCAGCACGCGCGCGTTGTCGTCGTGCGCGCCGTCGCCCTCCAGGGGCCCCAGCTCGGCCTTCATCTTCCCGGCCATGGCGAAGGTCCGGCGTACGGTCTCGCCGGCCCTTCCCATCCCCTGCGCGTCGGAGGAGGTGATCCCGATCGCGCCGAGGTCGTGCAGGACGTCCTCCGCACCCATCGTCCCGGCCCGGATCCGGTCGCGCGCCATCGCGGCGTCGCCCGGGAGGTCGGTCTTCAGGTCGTGGACGGAGACGATCATCCCGTAGTGCTCGGCTACCGCGTCGCGGCCGAAGGGCAGGGTGGGGTTGGTGGAGGAGCCGATGACGTTCGGCACGCCCGCCATCTTCAGGACGTTGGGGACGTGTCCGCCGCCGCAGCCCTCGATGTGGAAGGCGTGGATCGTCCGGCCTTCCAGGACGCTCAGGGTGTCCTCGACGGAGAGGCACTCGTTCAGGCCGTCACTGTGCAGGGCGACCTGGACGTCGTGCTCCTCCGCCACCCGCAGGGCCGTGTCCAGGGCCCGGGTGTGGGCACCCATGTCCTCGTGGACCTTGAAGCCGGACGCGCCGCCCTCCGCGAGGGCCTCCACCAGCGGCGCCGGGTCGGAGGACGAGCCCCGGGCGAGGAAGCCGATGTTGACGGGCCAGGCGTCGAAGGAGTTGAAGGCGTGGCGCAGCGCCCAGGGCGAGTTGACGCCGACGCCCCAGACCGGGCCGAACTCCTGGCCGATGACCGTGGTGACGCCGCTCGCGAGCGAGGCCTCCATGATCCGCGGCGAGAGCAGGTGGACGTGGGTGTCGACGGCTCCGGCGGTGGCGATGAGGCCCTCGCCGGAGACGATCGAGGTGCCGGTGCCGACGACGACGTCGACGCCGTCGAGCGTGTCGGGGTTCCCGGCCCGTCCGATGGCGTGGATCCGGCCCTCGCGGATGCCGATCGACACCTTGCGGATGCCGAGCACGGCGTCGATGACCAGGACGTTGCTGATGACGACGTCACAGGTCTCGCGGACGGCGGCCGCCTTGAGGTGGAGGCCGTCGCGGGCGGTCTTGCCGAAGCCGGCGAGGAACTCGTCGCCGTGCTTCTGGGAGTCGGACTCGACGCGGACGACGAGCCCGGAGTCGCCGAGGACGACGCGGTCCCCGGCGCGGGGGCCGTGCACGGAGGCGTACTCGTACGGGTCCATCAGTCGTCCTCCTCGCCGGGCAGAACGCCCAGGTAGCCGCATGCCCGCGCCCTGCGCAGGGCTTCTTCCTTCGCGCCGGGCGCGTCCAGCGGCCCGTCGACCAGACCCGCGAAACCGATGGCGACGCGCGCGCCGCCGATCGGCACGAGGCCGACCTCGGCCGCGCCGCCCGGGTCGAAGCGGAAGGAGGCGCCGGCCGGGATGGCGAGCCGCATGCCGTAGGCGGCGGCCCGGTCGAAGTCGAGGCGCGGGTTCGCCTCGAAGAAGTGGAAGTGGGAGGTGACGCTCACGGGCACGGTCGCCGTGTTCCGTACGGGAAGGGTGAGCGCGGGCGCGGGCTCCGGGTGCTCGGGGCCGGGCAGCAGCGCGCCCGGCGCCGCCTCACCCAGCCGTCCTCCCCCTGCCTCGCGGGGGGACCCCCAGCCGATCGGGTCGGAGACGACCGCGAGGCGGGAGCCGTCGTCGAAGACGGCCTCGACATGGACCTCGGTGACCACGTCCGCGACGCCCGGGAGGACGTCGTCGGGGCCGAGGACCGAGCGGGCCTCGGCGATCGCCTCGGCGAGTCGCTTGCCGTCGCGGGCCGCCTCGCAGACGGTGTCCGCGATGAGTGCGGTCGCCTCGGGGACATTGAGCCGCAGGCCCCGGGCCCGGCGGGCCCTGGCGAGCTCGGCGGCGCCGAAGAGCAGCAACCGGTCGCGTTCCGTGGGGGTCAGTCGCACGTCCGAAACACCTCCTGTTTGAGCGTCACTCTAAATGTTGAGAAGCCCGCTGCCAAGCATTGACGTGGCCGACGGGCATAGGTCACATTGAGCGTCACTCTAAATGTCTGGAAGCGCGAACCGCTCTCGCCCCGCTCCCCTCCCCAGGAGTCCTCATGCCGATAGAACAGCGCGGAGTCGACACCGTCCCCGAGGCCGAACGCACCAGCGGCCCCCGCGATCTCGTGGCGATCCTGCTCGGCTCCAACCTCTGTCTGGGGGTGATCGTCTTCGGCTGGCTCCCGGTCTCCTTCGGCCTCGACCTCTGGGCCTCGGTCACCTCGGTCGTCACCGGGACCGTCGTCGGCATCGCCGTCACCGCCCCGCTCGCGCTCGTCTCCCTCCGCACCGCCACCAACCTCTCCACCTCCTCCGGCGCCTTCTTCGGCGTCCGGGGCCGGCTCGTCGGCTCCGTGGTCGGGCTGCTGCTGTCGCTCGGCTACACCGCGCTGACGCTGTGGATCGGCGGGGACGTCATGGTGGGGACGCTGGCCCGGCTGGTCGGCCTGCCGACCGGCAGCGCCTCGCACGCCGTCGTCTACGCCCTGCTCGCCGCCGCCACGGCCGTCGCCGCGGTCTACGGCTACCGGCTGCTGCTCAAGCTGAGCAAGACGCTCGCGGTCGGCATGACCGTGCTCCTCGCGGTCGGTCTCGTCGCGTACGCCGGGGACTTCACCACGGCCGCCGTACCGGAGACCCCGTACCTGCTCGGCTCGTTCTGGCCGACGTGGCTGCTCTCCGCCGTCGCCGCCGGACTCAGCGGGCCGGTCGCCTTCATCACCCTGCTCGGCGACTACACCCGGTACGTCTCGCCCGCGCGGCACAGCGCGAAGAAGGTCTGGTACGCCACCTGCCTCGGCCTCCTCGTCGGCCTCCTGATCCCCCAGCTCTTCGGCACGGTCACCGCTCTCGCGTCCCGCGGGGCCCTCGACTACGCGGGGCCGCTCGTCGCCGCCTCGCCCGCCTGGTACCTGGTGCCGCTGCTCCTCGCGGCGACGGCCGGTTCCGTCGGCAACGCCGGGCTGATGCTGTACTCGATGGGGCTCGACCTCGACGCGATCCTGCCCCGCGCCACCCGGGCGCGCGCCACGCTCGTGGTCGCGGCGGTGGCGACGGCCTTCGTCTTCCTGGGCCACTTCGCCTCGGACGCCCAGACGGCGATGACCTCGTTCGTCCTGCTGCTCACCGCGATCGGCACCCCGTGGGCCGTGATCACCCTGATCGGGCACGTGCGGTGCGGCGGGACGTACGACCCGGAGGCGCTCCAGGTCTACAACAACCGCTCGCGCGGCGGGATCTACTGGTTCTCGGCGGGCTGGCACCCGCGCGCCACCGCCTCCTGGGCGATCGGCGCGGCGGTCGGGCTGGCCGGGGTGTCGACGCCGCTCTACGAGGGGCCGCTGCTCGCCCTGACGGGCGGGATCGACTGCAGCTTCGTGCTGTCGGGGGTGGCGGGCGGCGCGCTGTACGCCGTACTGACGCCGAACAGGGCTCCCGGGACCGTCACGGCCCCGGAAGCCCTGGCTGCCACGGAGTAGCGGCTGCCGCTCCGGCGAGCGGCGACTAGCCCAGCTCGTGCATCCAGCCGTGGGCGTCCGCGGCCCGGCCGGTCTGGACGGCGAGCAGCGCGTCGCGCAGCTTCATCGTGACCTCGCCGGGCTCGCCGCCCGACTGCTGCCACTCGCCCCGCTCGGACTTGACCGTGCCGACCGGGGTGATGACGGCGGCGGTGCCGCAGGCGAAGACCTCGGTCAGGGTGCCGTTGGCGGTGTCGGCCTGCCACTGGTCGATGGAGACGCGGCCCTCCTCCGGCTTCAGGCCGAGGTCCGCCGCCAGCTTGAGCAGCGAGTCACGGGTGATGCCGGCGAGCAGCGAACCGGTGAGGGTCGGGGTGACCAGCTTGTCGCCGTACACGAAGTACAGGTTCATGCCGCCGAGTTCCTCGACCCACTTGTGCTCCACGGCGTCGAGGTAGGCGACCTGGTCGCAGCCCTTCGCCGCCGCCTCGGCCTGCGCGAGCAGGGAGGCCGCGTAGTTGCCGCCGGTCTTGGCGTCGCCGACGCCGCCGGGGACGGCGCGGACGCGGTTCTCGGAGAGCCAGATCGAGACGGGCTTCACGCCACCGGGGAAGTACGGGCCGGCCGGGGAGGCGATGACGACGAAGAGGTACTCGTTGGCCGGGCGGACGCCCAGGCCGACCTCGGTCGCGATCATGAACGGACGCAGGTAGAGCGAGGCCTCGCCGCCGTGCGCCGGAACCCACGCCTTGTCCTGCTTGACGAGCAGGTCACAGGCCTCGACGAAGGTCTCGACGGGCAGCTCCGGCATGGCCAGCCGGCGGGCCGAGGCCTGGAAGCGGCGGGCGTTGGCGTCCGGGCGGAAGCTGGCGACCGAGCCGTCGGGGCGGCGGTAGGCCTTCAGACCCTCGAAGATCTCCTGCGCGTAGTGCAGGACGTTGGTGGCCGGATCCAGGTGCAGCGGGCCGTACGGCACGAGCTGGCCGTCGTGCCAGCCGCGGCCCTCGGTCCACTTGATGGTGACCATGTGGTCGGTGAAGTGGCGGCCGAATCCCGGGTTGGCCAGGATCGCCTCGCGCTCCGCGTCGGACAGCGGGCTGGAGGAGGGCTTGAGCTCGATCGTGGGCGTCATCATGAGTGCGTGTCCTTCACCGGTTGTGTGTGTAGGACCGCGCACACGCCTCGGTCAGCGACCGAGGCCCATGACTGCGTGGACGTCCGAGCATGCCCGTATGCCACGGCCCCACGTCCGATTATCGCTCGCGGGGACCGGTGCGGGAAACGGGTGAACGCGGTCCAGGGTTCGATGGTGGCACCCTGCGGCCGCACAGGTACAGCCGCCGGGTGCAGGTGCGACCCGGCGGCTGCTGTCAGATGTCAGTCGGCTGCGCGGGTCAGCTCGCTACTCGCGCGGCGAGCGCGTCGCCGACCTCGGCCGTCGTACGGACGGCGCTGCCCCGCTCGGTGAGGTCGGCCGAGACGGCCTCCTCGACCCGGACGGCCTCGGTCTCGTAGCCGAGGTGGCGCAGCAGGAGGGCGACGGAGAGGACGGTGGCCGTGGGGTCGGCCTTGCCCTGGCCCGCGATGTCCGGCGCGGAGCCGTGTACCGGCTCGAACATGGACGGGAACTCGCCGCTCGGGTTGATGTTGCCCGACGCGGCGACGCCGATGCCGCCGGAGACGGCCGCGGCGAGGTCGGTGATGATGTCGCCGAAGAGGTTGTCGGTGACGATGACGTCGAAGCGGGCCGGGTCGGTGACGAGGAAGATCGTCGCGGCGTCGACGTGCAGGTAGTCCGTGGTGACCTCGGGGAACTCCGCGGCGACCTTGGTGAAGATGTCCGTCCAGAGGTGGCCGGCGAACGTCAGCACGTTGTTCTTGTGGACCAGCGTCAGCTTCTTGCGCGGACGGGCCTGGGCGCGGGCGAAGGCGTCCCGGACGACCCGCTCGACACCGAAGGCGGTGTTGACCGAGACCTCGGTGGCGACCTCGTGCGGGGTGCCCTTGCGGATGGTGCCGCCGTTGCCGGTGTACGGACCCTCGGTGCCCTCGCGGACCACGACGAAGTCGATCTCGGGCTGGCCGGCGAGCGGGGTGGCGACGCCGGGGAGCAGCTTCGAGGGGCGCAGGTTGACGTGGTGGTCGAAGGCGAAGCGGAGCTTCAGCAGGAAGCCGCGCTCCAGGACTCCGGACGGCACCGACGGGTCGCCGATGGCGCCGAGCAGGATGGCGTCGTGCTTCTTGAGGGAGGCGAGATCGGCGTCGGTGAGGGTCTCACCGGTGGCGTGGTAGCGCTTGGCGCCGAAGTCGTACTCCTCGGTCTCCAGCTTCACGTCCTGGGGAAGGACGGCCGAGAGGACCTTGAGGCCCTCGGCCACGACCTCCTGGCCGATGCCGTCGCCGGGAATGACTGCGAGATTGATGCTGTGAGACATGTCGGCACCCTACTCTTCGTCCCATCGTCTGACACGTTCCGTCCATCATGTGGACGAACGGACAGCCCGAACGGGCGACCGGAGCCGCGCCGGGTCCCGTGCGGAGGCCCCGGCGCAGCTGCGGATCAGTGACCGGTGGAGCCGCCGTTGTCACGGCGGTCGAGGGCGCGCTGGAGGGCGGCGGCCGCGTTCCGGCGGGCCTCGTCGTTGGAACGGGCGGCGGAGTGGCGGACGCGGCGGGCGGTCTGAGTTGCCATGAGGGATCGACTCCTTGAGATCAGTGATGATCCGAAAGTGCGGAGATCAGTGGTGATCGAAGGCGCCGGCAGGGGCGGGGAGCGCCGCCGCAGGGGTTGCCTGCACAGGGGCGTCGCGCTCTCGACCGCCATTCGCTGATGTAGCGAGACGTTCGGCTTCTACAAAGCTAGGGCAGGGCGCCGCATCTGTCTCCACAATTACTCGGACTTCCTACTATCTGAGACGGCGTGGGACCGAGAGTCCCCCGAGGGCCTCCCGAGGGTCACCCCGCGACAGCCCGCAGCTCCCGGATGAGGGCGCGCACGGCGAGCGAGGCCGCCAGCTCGGGAGTGGTGACATAGCCCACCGAACGCGTCGGGCGCTCCGGGCCGAGATCGGTGATCTCGACGGAGGGCGGTGCTCCGGCCAGGGAGAGCTCCGGCATCACGGCCATCCCGTAACCGGTGCTCACCATCGCGAGCACCGCTCCGTCGTCCTCCGCCTGCACCGTCGCGGGCGGCAGCCACTCCTGCCCGGCCCACCATTCCCTGGTGTACGAGGTGCAGTTCTCGGTCCAGTCGACCAGCGGCAGCGAGCGCGGCGCCGGATGCCCCGCCGGGTGCACCAGCGCGTACCCCTCCTCGAGCAGGACGCCCCCGACCAGCTCGGGCGGCACGGGCGAGGTGGTCCCGATGGTCGCGATCCCCAGGTCCGCCCGCCCGTCGAGGACTTCACCGGCCGTGCCGCGCCCGACCTCCCGTACGATCCGCACCTCGGGCACGAGCTCCGGGTGTCGCTCCGTCAGCCGCCCGAGGACACGCGGCAGCAGATGAAGCGCCGCGCTGCGGAAGGCCGCGATCCGCAGCGGCCCGGCGAGGGCGGCGGGTCCGGTGCCGCTTCCCGCGCCGCGCACCTCGGCCGCCATGACGTCCAGGAGCCGGAGCACCCGCCGGGCGTGCGCGAGGGCCCGCTCGCCCGCCGCCGTCGGAGTGGCGCCGCTCCGGCCCCGCTCGAAGAGGACGGCGCCCAGCTTGCGTTCGCTGCCCCGCACCGAGTGCGAGACGGCCGACTGGGTCATGCCGAGGGCGACGGCGGCGGCGGAGAAGCCCCGCTCGCGGTCGACGGCCACCAGGACGCGCAGTTCGCGCGGGGCCAGGTCCTCGGTCATCACGGCTCCCACCTCGTCGTATGAGCGGCATTCATGGATGGGCCGCAGCCATCGACGCTACCCCCTGCCCGGGCAGCGGATCGCCTCCTACGGTCGGGCCCATGACGAACGACACCATGATCACCGTCCAGCAGACCGCCCGCCCCGCCGGCTTCCCCACGCCCGCCCACTTCGCCTTCGTCGAGTCCCCCGTCCCGGCCCCCGAGCCGGGCACCGCCCTCGTCGAGAACGTCCTGTGGTCCGTCGACCCGTACCACCGCGAGGCGATGGACACGGACGAGATCTGGACCCTGAACTCCCCCATGGAGGGCCGCACGCTGGGCCGCGTGCTCGACTCCCGCGACCCGGCCCTGCGCCCCGGCGACCTCGTCCTGCACCGCAGGGGCTGGCGCACCCACGCCCTGGTCACGAGGGACGAGGCGCGCCCGGTCCCGGACCTCGGCCCCGGCGTCCCGCTCGCCGCCCACCTGAGCCTGCTCGGCGGTACGGGCCTGTCGGCCTACGTGGGCCTGACCCGGATCGCGCGGCTCCAGCCGGGCGAGGACCTCTTCGTCTCCGCGGCGGCCGGCGGGGTGGGCACGGCGGCGGGCCGGCTCGCCCGGCTGCTGGGCGCGGGGCGGCTCGTGGGCAGCGCGGGTTCGGCGCGGAAGGCGGCGTACCTGACGGAGCGGGTCGGGTTCGACGCGGCCTTCGACTACCACGACGGGCCGGTCGGCGAACTGCTCGCGAAGGCGGCCCCGACGGGGCTCGACGCGGTCCTGGACGGGGTGGGCGGCGAGCACCTGGAGGCCTCGATCGCCGCGCTGCGCCCGTTCGGCCGGATCGCCTGGGTGGGCGCGGTGGGCCAGTACCACTCGCTCTCCGCTCCCCCGCCGGCCCCGCGCAACCTCTTCGACGTGGTCGGCAAGAGCATCCGGCTCGAAGGCTTCCTCGTCGGCAACCACACGGACGCCCTGGAGGAGCTGTACGAGCTCGCCGTCCCGCACCTGCGCAGCGGTGCGCTGCCCCTGGACGTGACGGTGGTGGAGGGCTTCGGGAACATCGTCGGGGCGTTCCTGGGGATGCTGCGCGGCGAGAACCTCGGAAAGATGCTGGTCGCCGCGTGAGGCCGGGCGAGCCCGGCACTCCTATCTAGTTTGCATTCCTACCTAGCTGGTGCTCCAATACAGCCATGGCCGCAGACCGCAGATCCAGCTGGCTCAAGGGAGTCCTCGACCTGCTCGTCCTCTCCCGCCTGACCGACGGGGAGAGCTACGGGTACGAGATCGCCAAGGCGCTCGCCGAGGCGGGCCTCGGCGAGATCAAGGGCGGGACGCTCTATCCCGTGCTGAACCGCCTGGAGGAAGCCGGTCTGGTGGAGGCCGAGTTCCGCGCCGCCGAGCGCGGTCCCGGCCGCCGCTACTACCGGCTCACCGAGCGGGGGCGCGAGCACCTCGCCACCGAGAGCCGCGACTGGCTGCGCTTCCACCGCGCCGTCGAGACCACGCTGCACCCAGGGGGAAAGACGACATGAGCACGACCACGGACTCCGAGCCGTACTTCACCGAGCTGGCCGAGGCCCTGCGCGCCGCGGGCGTGCCGGAGGAGCAGATCACCGCCACGGTCGAGGACCTCCGGGGCCACCTCGCCGAGACGGGTGCGCACCCGGAGGAGGAGTTCGGCCCGGCCGCCGCCTTCGCGGCGCAGCTCGGCGGGCTCGCCCCGCGGCCCGCCGAGCCGGACGAGCGGGCGGAGAGCTGGACCTGGACGGCCGACATCTTCAACGACGTCCGCATGCTCGCCGTCCACGGCGACGAGGGCTGGGAGGTGGAGTCCCTGGACTCGATCGGCCGGTTCGTCTGCCGCCGCTCCACGACCGCGGCGCTGCGGTGGGAGTACCGCCGCGAGGTCGTCACCGGCCGGCGCCGGACGAAGGTCCTGGCCGAGCTGGAGCCCGAGGGCTGGGAGCTGTGCGGCGAGTGGCTGGTGTACGGCTACTTCAAGCGGCCCCGCGCGGCGACGGCGGGCCCGGAGGGCGCCCTGGAGGCCCCGCCTGCCACCCCTCTCCGGACGCTGTTCCTGAGCCGCCGCGGCAAGCTGGCGCTCGCGGTGTGGCTCGTGGTGGTCAGCGCCGCGGCGGCGGCCTGCTTCATCGGGGTGCTCGGCATGGGCGGGCTCGCGATCACGATCGCCCTCGTCTCCATGTTCTCGTCCCTGGTCACGTCCCATCTGGAGACGACCAAGGGACGCGAGGAGCAGCACCGCCCCAAGGCCTGACCCTCCCTCACCCCACGTCACAGCACGTCGCCGTCCCGCCAGTCGAAGACGAGCGGGGCGGCGCGGTCGGGCAGCGGGCGCCCTGCGGCGGGGCGCAGGAAAGTCGACCCCTCCTCCTCCGCGAGCCGGACGATCCCCTCGGGAGCGAGGACCTCGATCCGTCCCTCCCAGAGCCGCCAGCCGCGCGCCCGGTAGAGCGCGGCGCCCTCGTCCGAGGCGCTGAGCGCCCCGAAGGCGTACGCGCCGTCGATGACCCGCTCGAGTCCGTCCATGACCGCCCCGCCGAGCCCCCGCCGCCTGAGGTCGCCCCGGACGGCGACCCCCTCGACGTACCCGATCCGGTACGAACGCCCCTGGTGGAGCACCCGCCGCAGGACGACGGCGCCGTGCGCGGCGATGCCGCGCCCGTCCTCGATCCAGGCGTGGACACCGCCGAGCGCGTGGTCCCAGTCCTCGTCGTCGAAGTCGCCGTCGAAGGCCGAGTCCAGCATCTCGCGGACGGAACGGAGCCGGTCGGCCCCGAGCTCATGGGTAGGCGCGATCCTCAAGGTCATGCGCTCACCCTCCCACCATCTCGCCTAACCCCTTAAATGCCATTGACAGGTTAGCCAGGGCCTGATTGGGTCGATCCATCAAGCCGCAACCAGTGAGACGCACTTAAGGGGTTAGAACGATGTCCGTGCTGCCGATCCACCACCGCACCGCCACCGTCCGCGGCCACGAGATCGCGTACCGCGAGGCCGGCCCGGCCGACGCCCCAGCCCTGCTCCTGCTGCACGGCTTCCCCACCAGCTCCCGCATGTTCCGCGACCTGATCCCGCTGCTCGCCGGCGACTACCGGCTCATCGCCCCCGACCACCTGGGCTTCGGCCGCAGCGCCGCCCCCTCCGCCGCCGAGTTCGACTACACCTTCGCCGAACTGGCGGCGCTCACCGCCGAGTTCACCGACACCCTCGGCCTGGAGCGGTTCGCGCTCTACATCCAGGACTACGGCGCCCCCATCGGCCTGCGCCTCGCCCTCGCCCACCCCGAGCGGATCACCGCGATCATCAGCCAGAACGGCAACGCCTACGAGGAGGGCCTCGGCGCCGAGGCCTGGGCCCCGGTCCTCGCCCTGATCGAGAACCGCACGCCCGGGACCGAGGAGCCGGTCCGCGGCATCCGCTCCCTCGACGGCATCCGCTGGCAGTACGAGACGGGCGTCCCCACCGAGTACCTCGACCTCCTCGACCCGGACGCCTGGCACCACGACGCCGCCCTGATGGCCCGCGAGGGCCAGGACGAGATCCAGCTCGGCCTCATCGCCGACTACGGCTCCAACTTCGCCCTCTACCCGGCCTTCCAGGAGTACTTCCGCACCTCCCGGGTCCCGCTTCTCGCCGTCTGGGGCGAGGGCGACCAGGTCTTCGTCCCGGCGGGCGCCGAGGCCTTCCGCCGCGACCTCCCGGACGCCGAGATCCACCTGCTCCCCACGGGCCACTTCGCCCTGGAGACCCACGCACCGCGGATCGCCGCGCTGATCGGCGACTTCCTGAAGCGGCGGGTCGGGGAATGAGAACCGCCCCCGTCCTCAGTTGGGGGACCGAGGAGGGGGGCGGTGATCAGGGGCCTCTACGAGGCGGGGGGCGTCAGCCCATGTGGGGGTAGCCGTACTCGGTCGGCGGGACCAGCGTCTCCTTGATGGCGCGGGTCAGCGTCCAGCGCATCAGGTTCTGCGGGGCGCCGGCCTTGTCGTTCGTACCCGAGGCACGGCCGCCGCCGAAGGGCTGCTGGCCGACGACGGCGCCGGTCGACTTGTCGTTGATGTAGAAGTTGCCCGCCGCGAAGCGGAGCTTCTCCATCGTGTACGCGGCGGCCGCGCGGTCGCCGGAGATGACCGAGCCGGTGAGGGCGTAGTCCGAGACCGACTCCATCTGGGTCAGCATCTCGTCGTACTTCTCGTCCTCGTAGACGTGGATCGCGAGGATCGGGCCGAAGTACTCGGCCTTGAAGACCTCGTTCTCCGGGTCGGTGCAGGCGATGACGGTCGGGCGGACGAAGTAGCCCACCGAGTCGTCGTAGGTGCCACCGGCGATGATCGTGCAGGTCGGGTCGGCCGCGGCACGGTCGATCGCGGCCTTGTTCTTGGCGAACGAGCGCTCGTCGATGACGGCGCCGATGAAGTTCGACAGGTCGGTGACGTCACCCATGGTGATGCCGTCGACCTCGGCCGCGAACTCCTCCTTGAAGCCGTCGTTCCAGATGGAGGCCGGGACGTAGGCGCGCGAGGACGCGGAGCACTTCTGGCCCTGGAACTCGAAGGAGCCACGGGTCAGCGCGGTCTTCAGGATGGCGCGGTCGGCGCTCGGGTGGGCGACGACGAAGTCCTTGCCGCCGGTCTCGCCGACGATCCGCGGGTACGAGCGGTACTTCTCGATGTTCGTACCGACCGTCTTCCACAGGTGCTGGAAGGTCTTGGTCGAGCCGGTGAAGTGGATGCCGGCCAGGTCGGGGTGGTTCAGGGCCACCTCGGAGACGGCGATGCCGTCGCCGGTCACCAGGTTGATGACGCCCTTCGGCAGGCCGGCCTCCTCCAGGAGCTCCATGAGGAGCACGGCGGAGTGGGTCTGCGTCGGGGACGGCTTCCAGACCACCACGTTGCCCATGAGGGCGGGGGCGGTGGGCAGGTTGCCCGCGATGGCCGTGAAGTTGAACGGCGTGATCGCGTAGACGAAGCCCTCCAGCGGGCGGTGGTCCAGACGGTTCCACACACCCGGGGAGTTGGCCGGCGGCTGCTCGGCCAGGATCTGGCGGGCGTACGCCACGTTGAAGCGCCAGAAGTCGACGAGCTCGCACGGGGTGTCGATCTCGGCCTGCTGGGCGGTCTTCGACTGGCCGAGCATCGTGGACGCGGCCAGCGTCTCGCGCCACGGGCCTGCGAGCAGCTCGGCGGCGCGCAGGATGATCGCGGCGCGGTCGTCGAAGGCCATCGCGCGCCAGGCCGGAGCCGCGGCGAGGGCGGCGTCGACGGCGTCCTGGGCGTCCTGGGTGGTGGCGCCGCGGAAGGTGCCGATGACGGCCTTGTGGTTGTGCGGCTGGACGACCTTGAACTCCTCGCCGCCGCCGAGGCGCTTCACGCCGCCGATGGTCATCGGCAGCTCGCGCGGGTTCTCGGCCAGCTCCTTGAGCTTGACCTCGAGACGGGCGCGCTCGGGCGAGCCGGGGGCGTAGCTGTGCACCGGCTCGTTGACCGGAGCGGGGACCTGGGTGACAGCGTCCATGAGTCGCAGTACTCCTTGTGAGAGGTGGGGGGCTCAGCCCTTGGTGAGGATGGAGCGGACGAAGAAGAGCAGGTTGGCCGGCTTCTCCGCGAGACGGCGCATGAAGTAGCCGTACCAGTCGGTGCCGTACGCGGTGTAGACACGCATGCGGTGACCCTCGGCGGCGAGGCGGTTCTGCTCCTCGCTGCGGATGCCGTACAGCATCTGGAACTCGTACTCGTCCAGCTTGCGGCCGGCGCGGCGGGCCAGCTCCTGGCCGATGGAGATCAGGCGCGGGTCGTGGGAGCCGATCATCGGGTAGCCCTCGCCGTCCATCAGGATCTTCATGATCCGGACGTACGCCTTGTCGATCTCGGGCTTGTCCTGGATGGCGACGGAGGCGGGCTCCTTGTAGGCGCCCTTCACGATCCGGACGCGGGAGCCGTTCTCGGCGAGGCGGCGGGCGTCGTCCTCGGTACGGAAGAGGTAGGCCTGGATGACGCAGCCGGTCTGCGGGAAGTCCTTCCGCAGCTCCTCGTGGATGGCGAACATCGAGTCGAGGGTGGTGTGGTCCTCGGCGTCCAGGGTGACCGTGGTGCCGATCTCGGCGGCGGCCTCGACGACCGGGCGGACATTCGCGAGGGCCAGCTCATGGCCGTTCTCCAGCGACTGGCCGAACATCGACAGCTTCACGGACATCTCGGCGCGGGCGCCGAGGCCCAGCTCCTTGAGGCGGCCGATGAGCTCCAGGTAGGCGTCCCGGGCGGCGTACGACTGCTCGACGGTGGTGATGTCCTCGCCGACGACGTCGAGGGTGACCTCCAGGCCGCGGTCGGTCAGCTCCTGGACGATCGGGACGACGTCGCCGACCGTCTCGCCGGCGATGAAGCGGGCGACGACCTGCTTGGTCCCGGGGGCGGCCGACACGAGACGGCGCATCTTGTCGCTGCGCGACGCAGCAAGGATCACGGGACCCAGCACGGGGCACCTCCAGAAGGACAGGGTGACGAAGGGTGCTCTACCCGATCTTTCGTAAGAAATCAGGAACAGCACGGAGAACCACCGTGAAACCTATGGATCGCTCCGATCCTCTGCCATCGACAGCTGTCACGCATCCGTGCGCGGCATCTCATACACATGTCTGAAGGGGTGCGAGAATGGCGCTGTGAAGGGCGATTACCAAGAACTGGTCGACGAGATCTCCGCGCTGCTCGGCGCCCCGGCGACACTGGAGAACCGCGACTTCGGGCTGATCGCCTTCGGGGCGCACGACAGCGACGACGACACCGCGATGGACCCCGTCCGGACGCGGTCGATCCTGACCAGGAAGTCGACCCCGGCGGTCCGCGCCTGGTTCGAGGGCTTCGGCATCACCCGCGCGACGGGCCCGGTCCGCATCCCGGCCGCTCCGGACGCCGGTGTGTTCCGGGACCGGATCTGCCTTCCCGTACGCCATCGGGGCGTCGTCCTGGGGTACGTCTGGCTGCTTGACGCCGAGCCCGGACCCACGCCCGCCCAGCTCACGGCCGCGATGGAGGTCGCCACCCGGATCGGCGGGCTCCTCGCCGACGAGGAGCGCGCCGACGCCGACCTCTCCCGCGAGTTCGCCGCGGTCCTGACCGCCGGGCGCGGCTGGCAGAGCGACATGGCCGTCGCGGCGCTCCGAGCGGCCCTGGGCCCCAGCGCGGACGGGCTGCACACCGTCGTCTGCGTGACCCCCTGGCAGGGCGAGGCCCCCGCGATCCGGGCGCTCCCCGGCGCGGCGGCGGTCGCCACCCTCCCGGAGGCCGAGTCCCTCGCCGTGCTCGTACGGCTGCGCACGGCGGAGGACCTCGCCCCCGCCCACACGGCCGCGGAGCGGCTGCGCGGCGCCGTGCCGGCCGGCATCGCGAGCCCCCGCCGGGGCCTCGGGGAGCTCCCGGCCGCCTGGCGCGAAGCCAGCACGGCGGCCCGCGCCGCGACGGCGCAGCCGAAGCTCGGGCCTGTCGCGGAATGGGCCGGGATCGGCCCGTACCGCCTGCTCGCGGCGCTCTACCACCCCGAGATCGACCCCGTCGTCGCGCCGCTGCTCGCCCCCGCCCACAGCGAACTGGCCCGCACGGCCGAGGTGTTCCTCGACAACGCGGGCCAGGCGGGCCGCACGGCGGCCGCCCTCGGCATCCACCGGCAGACCCTCTACTACCGGCTGTCCCGGGTCGAACAGCTCACGGGCCTGGACCTGGACGACGGCGAGGACCGCCTCCTGCTCCACATGTCGCTGAAGTCCGCCAAGCTGTAAGCCTCCGGGCTGACGGCCCCTCAGGGTGATGTCGGGGTCGCCCCTGATATCCCGCCGCCCCCGGGCGCCCTACCGTCGTCCTTGTGCGAGCGGGAGAGAGTGAGGGGGCGTCATGAAGGCCTGGGTGCAGGACCGGTACGGATCGACGGACGTACTGGAGTTCGCGGAGGTCGAGAGGCCGGTACCGGGCGAGCGGGAGGTGCTCGTCCGCGTCCACGCCGCCGCCGTCAACGCGGCGGACTGGCACCTGATGCGCGGCGATCCGTACCTGGCCCGGCTCGCGCTCGGGCTCCGAAGACCGAAGGAGCGGATCCGGGGCCGGGACTTCGCGGGCCGGGTCGAAGCGGTGGGTGCCGGGGTGACCGCTCTGCGCCCCGGCGACGAGGTCTACGGCGAGGCCCCCGGGTCCTTCGCCGAGTACGTGTGCGCCCCGGAAGCGGCGACGGAGCGCAAGCCCGCCGGCCTCACCTTCGAGCAGGCGGCCGCGATCCCGCTGGCGGGCAACACCGCCCTGATGGGGCTGCGCGACCTGGGGAAGACACGCCCCGGCATGAAGGTGCTGGTCAACGGGGCCTCGGGAGGAGTCGGCACCTTCGCCGTACAGCTCGCGAAGGCGTTCGGCGCCGAGGTGACGGGGGTGTGCAGCGCCCGGAACGCGCCGCTGGTCCTGGGACTCGGCGCGGACCGGGTGATCGACTACACCCGGGAGGACTTCACCACGGGCCAGGACCGCTACGACCTGGTGTTCGACCTGGTCGGCAACCGGTCACTGGCCGGGCTCCGGCGGGTCCTCTCCCCCACCGGCGTGCTCGTCCTGTCCGGCGGAGGCGTCTTCGAGGGCGGCAGCGTCTTCGGGCCGATGGGGCTCATCCTCAAGGGCCAGCTGCTCTCCCTGCTCCCCGGCCGCCGGCTCCACGTCCTGACGGCCAAGCCCCGCCGGGAGAACCTGGCGGCACTGCGGGAGCTCGCCGAGAGCGGCGCCGTCACCCCGGTGGTCGAGCGCACCTATCCACTGGCCGAGGCGGCGCGGGCCCTCCGGTACGTCGAGGAGGAGCACGCCCGCGCGAAGGTGGTCCTCAGCTGTCCTCCCCCATCAGGACCCTGAGCCCGGCGGTGAGGTCCTCAGCGCTCGGCGCGGTCTCCGGGTCGACCATCCACTGGATCATCACGCCGGTCGCGAGGGCCTGGCAGAGCAGGCCCGCCACCCGGGCCTTCTCCGGGTCCGCCTCCGGGTCGATGCCGAGGAAGCCCTCGGCCATGCCGAGGCGCCCCTCCCGCTGCGGCTCCTTGATCGCGTCGCGCAGCTTCTCGTCGTCGTCGAGCCGGGTGACGATCTCGGTCTGGAGCTTCCAGACGGGCCGGCTGGCCTCGGCCGCCCCGATGACCTGCTCCCACACGGCGTGGAAGCGGGCGTACGGGTCGGCCGGCAGCTCCCGCTTCTCCTCGCCGCCGCCCGCGGGGCCGACCTGCTCGCCCCACTCCTCGGTGAGCGAGAGGAAGGCCTGCTGGAGCAGGGCGTCCTTGGAGCCGTAGTGGTAGCCGATGGAGGCGAGGTTGGTGCCCGAGGCGGCGACGATGTCGCGGGCCGTGGTGCGCCCGTACCCCTTCTCCAGGAGGCAGCGCTTGGCGCCCGCGAGCAGGTCTTCCTTGTGTCCCATGACAGCACTGTACCCGGCCGCTAGACAATCGTGTAAGACGAATGTCTAGCGACCGGGCACAGTCCCTGCGAGCAGGGTCAGATCAGGTTGACCGAGCGGGCCGAAGCGGCACCGATCTCCTCGGCGATCTCCGCCAGGACGGCCGCCGGCAGCGTGTCGTCCACGGTGAGCACGACGAGCGCCTCGCCGCCCTCCTCCGCGCGGGAGACCTGCATGCCCGCGATGTTCAGACCGGCCTCGCCGAGGATCCGGCCGACCGTGCCGACGACGCCCGGGCGGTCCTCGTAGCGCAGCACGACCATGTGGTCGGCGAGCGCCAGGTCCACGTCGTAGTCGCCGACCGCGACGAGCTTCTGGAGGTGCTTGGGGCCGGCCAGCGTGCCGGAGACCGCGACCTCCTCGCCGCTGGCGAGGGTGCCGCGCACGGTCACGACGTTGCGGTGGTCGGGCGACTCGGAGCTCGTCGTCAGACGGACCTCGACACCGCGCTCCTGCGCGAACAGCGGGGCGTTGACGTACGACACGGTCTCGTCGACCACGTCCTCGAACACGCCCTTGAGCGCCGAGAGTTCGAGCACCTTGACGTCGTGCTGGGTGATCTCGCCGTAGACCTCGACGTCGAGCCGGGCCGCGACCTCGCCCGCGAGGGCGGTGAAGATCCGGCCGAGCTTCTCGGCGAGCGGCAGACCCGGCTTCACGTCCTCGGCGATGACGCCGCCCTGGACGTTGACCGCGTCCGGGACCAGCTCGCCCGCGAGCGCGAGGCGCACCGACCTGGCGACGGCGATACCGGCCTTCTCCTGGGCCTCGTCCGTGGAGGCGCCGAGGTGCGGGGTGCACACGACCTGGTCGAGCTCGAAGAGCGGGGAGTCCGTGCAGGGCTCCTTCGCGTACACATCGAGGCCCGCACCGGCGACCCGGCCCTCCTTGAGGGCGGTGTAGAGCGCCGCCTCGTCCACGATCCCGCCGCGCGCGGCGTTCACGATCCGGACCGCGGGCTTGACCTTGTGCAGCGCCTCGTCACCGATGAGACCGATGGTCTCGGGGGTCTTGGGCAGGTGGACGGTGATGAAGTCGGCGACCTCCAGGAGCTCGTCCAGGGCCAGCAGCTTCACCCCCATCTGGGCGGCGCGGGCCGGCTGCACGTAGGGGTCGTACGCGACGATCTTCATGCCGAAGGCGGACATGCGCTGGGCGACCAGGACGCCGATGCGGCCGAGGCCGACGACACCGAGGGTCTTCTCGCTCAGCTCGACGCCGGTGTACTTGTTGCGCTTCCACTCGCCGTTCTTCAGCGCGGTGTTGGCCTGCGGGATGTTGCGCGCGGTGGCGACCAGCAGACCGCACGCGAGCTCGGCGGCGGTGACGATGTTCGAGGTCGGGGCGTTCACGACCATCACGCCGGCCTTGGTGGCGGCGGAGACGTCGACGTTGTCCAGACCGACGCCGGCACGGGCGACGACCCGGAGCTTGTTCGCGGCGGCGAGGGCCTCGGCGTCGACCTTGGTCGCGGAGCGGACCAGGATCGCGTCCACGTCGGCGATGGCGGGGATCAGCTCGGCGCGGTCCGCGCCGTTGCAGTGCCGGATCTCGAAGTCCGGGCCCAACGCGTCGACGGTGGCGGGCGACAGCTCTTCAGCGATGAGTACGACAGGTTTCGAGCTCACGTGAGTCCTCACAGATCCAGTGCGGACGGCCGTCCCGACGGCCGCAGGCGGTGGAGGGGGCTTGCCGCGTGAAAGCGCACGACGCTGTGGGCCTGACGCGTATGTTGTTGAGAAGTGTAGTGGTGCGTCGGCGCACCTCATACGCCTCGTTGGAAGGATCACCCGTCCGTGGTTGGACGAGGTGTCCAACGATGCGGGAAGGGGCCGGACACACCGTCCGGCCCCCGCCCCGAAGGCTTACGCCTCCTCGTCGTTCACCCAGCTCATGAGCTTCCGCAGCTCCTTGCCGGTGGTCTCCAGGAGGTGGTTCTCGTCCTGGGTCTTGTACTCGTTGTACTTCTTCAGACCGCCGTGGTACTCGGCCATCCACTCCTTGGCGAAGGTGCCGTCCTGGATCTCCGCGAGGACCTTCTTCATCTCGGCCTTGGTGGCGTCGGTGATGATCCGCGGGCCGGTGACGTAGTCGCCCCACTCGGCGGTCTCGGAGACCGACCAGCGCATCTTCTCCAGGCCGCCCTCGTACATGAGGTCGACGATGAGCTTCAGCTCGTGGAGGCACTCGAAGTACGCGATCTCCGGCTGGTAGCCGGCCTCGGTCAGGGTCTCGAAGCCCGCCTTGACCAGCGCCGCGGTGCCACCGCAGAGGACGGCCTGCTCACCGAACAGGTCGGTCTCCGTCTCCTCCTTGAAGGTGGTCTTGATGACGCCGGCGCGGGTGCCGCCGATGCCCTTGGCGTACGAGAGCGCCAGCGCGAAGGCGTTGCCGGTCGCGTCCTGCTCGACGGCGGCGATGCACGGAACGCCGCGGCCCTCCTCGTACTGACGGCGGACCAGGTGACCCGGGCCCTTCGGGGCGACCAGGGCGACGTCGATGCCCGCGGGGACCTCGATGAAGCCGTAACGGACGTTCAGGCCGTGACCGAAGAAGAGGGCGTCGCCCTCCTTCAGGTTGTCCTTGATGGACTCCTCGTAGACCTTGGCCTGGATCGGGTCCGGGGTCAGGATCATGATGAGGTCGGCCTCGGCCGCCGCCTCGGCGACGGAGACGACGCGCAGGCCCTGCTCCTCGGCCTTGGCCTTGGACTTGGAGCCCTCCTGGAGGCCGACGCGGACGTCGACACCGGAGTCACGGAGGGACAGCGCGTGGGCGTGGCCCTGGCTGCCGTAGCCGATCACCGCGACCTTGCGGCCCTGGATGATGGACAGGTCGGCATCGTCGTCGTAGAAGAGCTCGGCCACTGGGATTCTCCTTGAGGTGCTGATGTTGCGTCCCACCGTACGGGGGAGCGCTTGAGGGAAGCTTTGGGGTCTCGTCAGTCGGACCGCCGGATGGACCTGCGGTTGACCTCCGATGACTCTCAGGCGCTGCGGTCGAGGGCCCGCAGGGACCGGTCCGTGATGGACCGGGAACCACGCCCTATGGCGATCGTGCCGGACTGGACGAGCTCCTTGACGCCGAACTGCTCCAGCATCTTGAGCATCGCGTCGAGCTTGTCACTCGAACCGGTGGCCTCGATGGTGACGGCCTCGGGCGAGACGTCCACGGTCTTGGCGCGGAACAGCTGCACGATCTCGACGATCTGGGAGCGGGTCTCGTTGTCGGCGCGGACCTTCACCAGGACGAGCTCGCGCTGGATCGCAGCGCTGGGCTCGAGTTCGACGATCTTCAGGACGTTGACCAGCTTGTTGAGCTGCTTGGTCACCTGCTCCAGGGGCAGGTCCTCGACATTGACCACGATGGTGATGCGGGAGATGTCGGGGTGCTCGGTGACACCGACGGCGAGCGAGTCGATGTTGAAGCCACGGCGGGAGAAGAGCGCGGCGATCCGGGCGAGGATGCCGGGCGTGTTCTCGACGAGGACGGAGAGCGTGTGCTTGGTGGACATGTCTGGGTCTCTTCCTTTTCGCTCTTCGCTGTCAGTCGTCTTCGCCGTCGCCGAAGTCGGGACGCACGCCCCGCGCGGCCATGACCTCGTCGTTCGAGGTGCCCGCGGCGACCATGGGCCAGACCTGGGCGTCCTCGTGGACGATGAAGTCGATGACGACCGGGCGGTCGTTGATGGCGTTCGCCTCGGCGATGACCTTGTCCAGGTCGGCCGGGTCCTCACAGCGCAGGGCGACACAGCCCATGGCCTCGGAGAGCTTGACGAAGTCGGGGACGCGGGTGCCCTTGGCATCCGGGTTGACGTCGTCCGGGCCGGAGTGCAGGACCGTGTTGGAGTAGCGCTGGTTGTAGAACAGCGTCTGCCACTGGCGGACCATGCCGAGGGCGCCGTTGTTGATGATGGCGACCTTGATCGGGATGTTGTTCAGCGCGCAGGTGGTGAGTTCCTGATTGGTCATCTGGAAGCAGCCGTCGCCGTCGACCGCCCAGACCGTGCGGTCCGGCATGCCGGCCTTGGCGCCCATCGCGGCGGGGACCGCGTAGCCCATCGTCCCGAGGCCGCCGGAGTTCAGCCAGGTGGCCGGCTGCTCGTAGTCGATGAAGTGGGCGGCCCACATCTGGTGCTGGCCGACGCCCGCGGCGAAGATCGTGCCCTCGGGGGCGAGCTGGCCGATGCGCTGGATGACCTGCTGCGGCGAGAGGCTGCCGCCCTCCGGCAGGTCGTAGCCGAGCGGGTAGGTCTCGCGCCAGCGGTTCAGGTCGCTCCACCAGGCGGTGTAGTCGCCCTTGTTGCCCTCGCTGTGCTCGGCCTGGACGGCCTGGACCAGGTCGGCGATGACCTCGCGGGCGTCACCGACGATCGGGACGTCGGCCGCGCGGTTCTTGCCGATCTCGGCCGGGTCGATGTCCGCGTGGACGATCTTGGCGTACGGGGCGAAGCTGTCGAGCTTGCCGGTGACGCGGTCGTCGAAGCGGGCGCCCAGGGCGACGATCAGGTCGGCCTTCTGGAGCGCGGTGACCGCGGTGACCGCGCCGTGCATGCCGGGCATGCCGACGTGCAGCGGGTGGCTGTCGGGGAAGGCACCGAGGGCCATCAGGGTGGTGGTGACCGGGGCGCCGGTGAGCTCGGCGAGGATCTTCAGCTCGCCGGTGGCGCCGGCCTTGATGACACCGCCGCCGACGTACAGGACGGGCCGCTTGGCGGCGGAGATCAGCTTCGCGGCCTCGCGGATCTGCTTGGCGTGCGGCTTGGTCACCGGGCGGTAGCCGGGCAGGTCGGTCTGCGGCGGCCAGCTGAAAGTGGTCTTCGCCTGGAGGGCGTCCTTGGAGATGTCGACCAGGACCGGGCCGGGGCGGCCGGTGGAGGCGATGTGGAAGGCCTCGGCGATCGTCCGCGGGATGTCCTCGGCCTTGGTGACCAGGAAGTTGTGCTTGGTGATCGGCATCGTGATGCCGCAGATGTCCGCCTCCTGGAAGGCGTCCGTGCCGATCGCCTTCGAGGCGACCTGGCCGGTGATCGCGACGAGCGGGACGGAGTCCATGTGCGCGTCGGCGATCGGGGTGACGAGGTTCGTCGCACCGGGACCGGAGGTCGCCATACAGACGCCGACCCTGCCCGTGGCCTGTGCGTAGCCGGTCGCGGCGTGGCCCGCGCCCTGCTCGTGACGGACCAGGATGTGGCGCACCTTCTGCGAGTCCATCATCGGGTCGTAGGCCGGGAGGATCGCGCCGCCCGGAATGCCGAAGACGGTGTCGGCGCCGACTTCCTCGAGAGAACGGATGAGGGACTGCGCGCCCGTGACGTGCTCGACGGTCGGCTGCGCGCCGCTACGGGGCCGCGGCTGCGGATGGTGCCCGGTGGCCTGGTCGGTCATCAGCATCTCTTCTCGAAGCAGAGGGTTTTTGCGAGGTGTTTTGAGAGGGTTTACGTCGACTTGGGGGTGATCCAGTGCAACAAAAAACCCCTCGTGCCGTGAGGCAAGCGAGGGGAGCGCGTCGGATGCTTTCTCAGCCGGGCCTACGGTGGCCCTGCTTCAGCCGACGCGCTTTCCAAGTACGAGAATTCGGGTGCGCATGGCACTGACCCTCCCTCTCCCACCTCACCGGTGTCAAGTGGGTGGGACGGGCGTCTCAGTATTTGAGCGGAACGGGGGACGGTTTCCGGCCCTCACGGGGACCGCTCCGGGGAGCGGGTACTCGTCCCGTACGAGGGCCCTGCGCAGGCGGTACTCGTCGAGCGGGCCCGAGAAGGCCATGCCCTGGGCGTGACTGCAGCCCATGGCACGCAGCGCGAGCACCTGCTCCGGTACGTCGACGCCCTCGGCGACGGTCTGCAGGCCGAGCTCGCCGGCGATGCGGAGCACCCCTCGGGTGATCTTGCGGAGCCGGGCGGACTCGACCACGCCCTCGACGAGCCCTCGGTCCAGCTTCAGTATGTCGACGGGAAGCCGCCGAAGGGCGTCGATCGCCACATGTCCGCTGCCGAATCCGTCGAGCGCGATCCGCACCCCGAGGCGGCGCAGGGTCACGAGGCGCTGCTCCAGCTCGTCGAGCGAGGTCCGCGTGTCGCTGTCCGCGAGCTCGATGATCAGCGAGCCGGACGGCAGCCCGTGCCGCGTGAGCAGCGACTCGACGGAGCCGAGCGGGAGCGAGCGGTCCAGAAGACGGCAGGCCGAGAGCCGGATGGACACGGGTGTGCGGTGACCGATTCCGGCGCGCTCGGCGGCCTGCTCCACCGCCTCTTCGAGGAGCCAGCGGCCGAGCTCGGCGGTGCGCTCGCCGTCGTCGGTGACGCGGAGGTACTCGGCGGGGGTGAAGAGGATGCCTTGGGTCGAGCGCCAGCGCGCCTGGGCGCTGACGGCGGAGATCCGGCCGGTGGCGAGGTCGACGACCGGCTGGTGGAGCAGGGCGAACTCGCCGTCGTGGAGAGCGGTGCGCAGCCGGGCGGCCAGCTCGGTCCGCCGTACGACCTCGGCCTGCATCTGGGGCGCGTACAGCTCGACGCGGTCCTTGCCGGCGGCCTTGGCCCGGTACATCGCGAGGTCGGCGTTGCGCAGGAGGTCGCCCGCCTCCATGCCGGGCTCGGCGAAGGCGACACCGATGGACGCGGCGACCCGCACCTCGTTGCCGCCGTCGACCCGGTACGGCCGGGAGAGCGTGAGCCGGAGCCGGTCGGCGATCTCCTGGACCTGGGTCTCCCGGGCGTCCTGCTCGCGGCCGCCGTCGCCGAGGATCAGGGCGGCGAACTCGTCGCCGCCGAGCCGGGCGGCGGTGTCCCCGGCCCGCACGGACTCCTGGAGGCGGCGGGCGGCCTGGACGAGAAGGTCGTCGCCGGCCTGATGGCCGAGGCGGTCGTTGACCCCCTTGAAGCCGTCGAGGTCGATGAAGAGCACGGCGGTGCCGGGGTCGGAGGACCTGCGGCCGCTGAGCGCCTGCCGGACCCGCCGGGTGAAGAGCGCCCGGTTGGGCAGGTCGGTGAGCGGGTCGTGCTCCGCGTTGTGCTGGAGCTGGGCCTGGAGGCGGACCCGTTCGGTCACGTCCCGGCTGTTGAAGATGAGGCCGCCCTGGTGGCGGTTGACGGTCGACTCGACGTTGAGCCAGTCTCCGCGGCCCGAGCGGAAGCGGCACTCGATGCGGGTGGTGGGCTCGTCGGCGGGCGAGGCCGCGAGGAAGCGGCGCACCTCGTGGACGACGGCGCCGAGGTCCTCGGGATGGATGAGGGAGGCGAGCTCGGAGCCGATGAGTTCGTCGGCCTCGCGTCCGTACACGCCGGCGGCGGCGGGGCTGACGTAGCGGAGGATCCCGGTCGGCGCGGCGATCATGATGACGTCGCTCGAGCCCTGCACGAGGGACCGGAAGTGGTTCTCCTTCTGGGCCAGTTCGTGGGTGAGCGCGATGTTGTCGAGGAGCATGATGCCCTGCCGGACGACGAGCGCGAGCACGACGGCGCAGCCGGTGAGGACGACGACCCGGTCGACCCTGCGGCCCTCGACGACGTTGTACAGGATGCCGAGGGTGCAGACGGCGGCGGCGAGGTACGGGGTGAGGGCGGCGAGCGAGCCCGCGACCGGGCGGCTGTGCAGCCAGGGCCCGCGGCCGGCGGCGCTGCTGTCGGGCAGCCGCCGCACGCCCCAGGGCGCGTACGCCAGGAGCAGGGAGCCGGCGAACCAGCCGGCGTCGAGGAGCTGGCCGGAGGCGTAGTTCTCGCGGAGCAGCGGCGAGGTGAACAGGGCGTCGCAGAGGACGGTCAGGGCGAGCGCGGCGATCGCGGTGTTGGTCGCCGAGCGGTTCGCCTGGGAGCGCCGGAAATGCAGCGCCAGGACCATGCTGACCAGGACGATGTCGAGCAGCGGGTACGCCAGCGACAGGGCGGCCTGGGCGACGGACTCGCCCTCGAAGTGCGCGGTACGGGCGAGGGCGAGGCTCCAGGAGAGGGTGAGCAGGGAGCCGCCGATGAGCCAGGCGTCGAGTCCGAGACAGACCCAGCCGGCCCGGGTGACGGGCTTCTTGGCCAGGACGAGGAGCCCGACGACGGCGGGCGGCGCGAAGAGCAAGAAGAAGAGATCCGCGATGGATGAGTCGGGCACCTGCGTCCGCAGAACGACCTCGTACCACCCCCACACCGCGTTCCCCGAGGCGGCCATGAGGGAGGAGAAGGCGAAGAGCAGCCACGCGGGGCGGTCGCTGCCGCGGTGGGCGCGGGCGTAGAGGAAGCAGGAGACCGCGGCGGTGAGCGCGGCGGCGCTGAGTCCGAAGTCACCCATGAAGAGGGCCAGTTCCGGCGATCCCCAGCCGAGCGAGGCGCCGGTCGTGTAGCCGGCGCAGATGAGTCCCAGGGCGACTTGAGCGACGATCGAGCCGATTCCGGAACGATCCCGGCCGGGATGCCCGGGGTCGCCGCCGACGGGGCTGCGCGCGATGACGGCCCCGGGCGCGCTCACCGGCCCCTCCGGCGCCGCGCCACCGCACCCGGACGGCTCGTGCGGGCGCGCGGGCGGCTCCTCGGCACCCCCGGGGGCGTGCCCGTCACAGTCGTGCGGTCCGGCGGCGCGTGGCGCACGGAACGGCTTGGCCTGGTCCGGCACCGAACGCGCGAGGCCGGAAGCGAGGCGCGGGAGGCTTGCCGGCGGCGTCGCCGCCGCGTCGGATCGTCGGTCCTCCGGCCGTGCTTCACCCGTCGCCCCCCTCGAAATCTGATGACCCGTCACTTCGCTCCCCAGCGTCAGCCCGTCATCGACGCAGTCCCCCCGCTTCGGGACGATACACCAGGACCGTCACTCAGGGACAGGGTCGCAGTACTCTCCGTGACTACCTGGGGGCTTGTGAGCGGCGCGCGTCGGGGGCGCACGCCACCCGCCCCGGCCGGCCGCTTTCCCCGCGGCTCAACCGGTCGTGAGGAGGACGTTGGCCAGCCCCTCCCCCGCCGCGAACCGCCGCAGCTGTCCCGCGATCAGCCGCTTCGCGCGTGGCATGAACGCCGAAGTGGAACCGCCCACATGGGGACTGATCAGGACACCGGGAGCGTGCCACAAAGGATGCCCGGCCGGCAGCGGTTCCGGGTCGGTGACGTCGAGCGCCGCCGTGATCCGCCCGCTCTCGACCTCCTTGAGCAGCGCGGCCGTGTCCACGACGGGCCCGCGGGCGACGTTCACGAGCAGCGCCCCGTCCTTCATCCTGGCCAGGAAGCCGGCGTCGGCGAGGTGGTGGGTCGCGGGCGTGAGCGGAGTCGACAGGACGACCACGTCGGCCTCCGGCAGCAGGGCGGGCAACTCCGCGAGAGCGTGGACCGGACCGCGCTCCGTTGCGCGCGCGGAGCGCGCGACGCGCGCCACCCGCGCGCACTCGAACGGCGCGAGCCGGTCCTCGATGGCGGCGCCGATCGACCCGTACCCCACGATCAGCACGGACTTGTCGGCGAGCGCGGGATAGAAGCCGGCCCGCCACTCCTCGGCGTCCTGGCCGCGCACGAAGCCGGGGATGCCGCGCAGCGAGGCCAGGATCAGCGCGAGCGTGAGCTCGGCGGTGCTGGCCTCGTGCACGCCCTTGGCGTTGCAGAGGGCGACCCCGGGACGCAGGGCGGGAATGCCGGGCGTGACGTGGTCGATGCCCGCGGAGAGCGTCTGCACGGCCCGGAGGGAGGTCATCGCCGCCAGCGGCCGTACGGCGATCTCCGACCCCTTCATGTACGGGACGACGTAGAAGGCGCAGCGAGCGGGATCGGCCGGGAAGTCCGGTCCGCCGTCCCAGAAGCGGTAGTTCAGGCCGGAGTCGCCCGGTGCGGGGAGTCCTTCGATCTCGTCCGCGGGAACCGGAAGCCACACGTCGGCGGCGCTGTCTTCGAATCTCATGACCGGGAGGCTATGCGAAGAATCCCGCGCTCCATTGGTTACTTTGGGGGACGGCACAGGGAGGGGTACCGGCAGGTGGAGCGCAGGACTATCGGGGCGACGGCGCTCGACGTGGGTGCGATCGGCCTGGGGTGCATGCCGATGAACTGGGCGTACAGCCGTTCGCAGCAACGGGGGGACCGCTCACTGCGGACCGTGCACGCGGCACTTGACGCCGGCATGAGCCTCCTCGACACCGCCGACATGTACGGGCCGTTCACCAACGAGCTTTTGTTGGGGCGGGTGTTGAAGGAGAGACGGGCGGAGGCCTTCGTCTCGACGAAGTGCGGACTGCTCGTCGGCGACGGCGGCGAGCGCCGCCACGTGGTCGCCAACGGCAGGCCGGGGTACGTGCGTCGGGCCTGCGACGCCTCGCTGCGGCGGCTCCAGACCGATGTGATCGACCTCTACCAGCTGCACCGCGCCGACCCCGAGGTGCCGGTCGAGGAGACCTGGGGCGCGATGGCCGAGCTGGTGTCGGCGGGCAAGGTGCGGGCGCTCGGGCTGTGCGCGGTCGGCGCCCGGTCGGCCCGCAGGGGTGCGACCGGGACCGCCCGCGACGGCTATGAGGGAACGATCCGTCAACTGGAGCGGATCCAACAGGTCTTCCCCGTGGCGGCGGTCGAGGCCGAGCTGTCGGTGTGGTCGCCCGAGGCGCTCGTCCGCCTGCTGCCGTGGTGCGCGGCCCGCGGGGTGGGCTTCCTGGCGGCGATGCCGCTGGGGAACGGTTTCCTCACGGGGACGCTGACCCCGGGCGGCGGCTTCGAGTCGGACGATCCGCGCGCCCGGCACCCGCGCTTCACGGCCGAGATGATGGCGGCGAACCAGTCGCTCGTGGCGGGCCTGCGGCGGGTCGCCGCGCGGCACGGGGCCGATGTCACCCCGGCGCAGGTCGCGCTGGCGTGGGTGCTCGGCCGCGGGCGGCACGTCGTACCGGTGCCGGGAGCGAAGCGGGAGCGGTGGGTCGTGGAGAACGCTCGGGCGGCCGGGCTGCGGCTGACGGCGGGGGATCTCGCGGAGATCGCGGCGCTGCCGGCGCCCCGGGGGTCGTGGGACTGAGCGCCACGCGGGAATCGGCGTCCGCGGGCGGGAACCCGATCGGGTCGAGCGGTGTATGAAGAGTGAAGGGATGCCGCTCGACTCGTCGAAGGGGACCGTTGACCATGAGCCGTCCTGTTGTGCTGAAGGCCCTGTGGGGCGCCGCCGCGCTGATGCTCGTCGCGGGCTGCTCCTCGGGCGATTCCTCGGGTGGTTCCGGGGAGCGTCCGGGTACGGCTCCGCCCGCGTCGGCGTCGGCCTCGGGGTCGGCCTCCGCCTCGGCACCGGCTTCCGGGGCCACGTCCCCGGGTGGGCGCGTGTCGGTGGCGGGCACGCTCACCGAGGGCCTGGAGTCGCCCTGGGGCCTGGCCGAGCTGCCGGGCGGCGACCTGCTGGTCTCCTCGCGGGACGAGCGGACGATCACCCGGGTCGACGGGAGAAGCGGCGCGAAGACCTCGCTCGGCGAGGTGCCGGGGGTGGTGCCGGGCGGTGAGGGCGGGCTCATGGGACTCGCCGTCCACGACGGCTGGGTCTACGCGTACCTGACGGCCGCCTCGGACAACCGCATCGTGCGCATGCGGTACGGAGGCGGGGACGGCGACCGGCTCGGGGCGCCGGAGCCGGTGCTGACCGGCATCCCGAAGGCGTCCGTGCACAACGGCGGACGGATCGCCTTCGGGCCGGACGGGATGCTCTACGCGGGCACGGGCGAGACGGGCGTGACCGGTCTGGCCCAGGACCGGGCCTCGCTCGGCGGGAAGATCCTGCGGATGACGCCGGAGGGCAGACCGGCACCGGGCAACCCCTTCCCCGGCTCGGTCGTCTACACCTACGGGCACCGGAATGTGCAGGGAATCGCCTGGGACGCGGACGGGCGGCTGTGGGCGGCCGAGTTCGGGCAGAACACCTGGGACGAGCTGAATCTGATCGAGCCGGGGAAGAACTACGGCTGGCCCGAGGCCGAGGGGCAGGCGGGCCGGGAGGGGTTCGTGGATCCGGTGGCCCAGTGGCCGACCTCGGAGGCCTCCCCGAGCGGCATCGCCTATGCGCGGGGCGCGATCTGGATGGCCGGGCTCAGGGGCGAGCGACTGTGGCGGATTCCGCTCTCCGGCGCGGAACGGTCAGGGGAGCCCGAGGCGTTCCTGTCAGGTGAGTACGGACGCCTGCGCACGGTTCTCGCCGGGGGCGGCGGCCGGCTCTGGCTGGTGAGCAGCGAGACGGACACCCGGGGCACGCCCGAGCCCGGCGACGACAGGATCCTCCGGCTGGAGGTGAGGTGAGGGAGGCGGTGACCGTGTTCGATCCGATCGCGGAGCTCTTCGCGCCGGGACGCCGGCACGCCGAGGACGAGATGCGCCGGCAGGCCCTCACCCGGGAGGACCCGGAAGACCCCAAGAACATGGCCCCGGGGCGCGGCCCGATAGACCTCACCTCGGGCCGCGTGACGATACGGATCCCCCGGCCGGGGTCAGAGGGCCGTGTCGAGGAGGTGGAGACGGTGGGCGAGGGCGGCGGCCTCGCCCCGGCCGGCGACGCCGAGCTTGGCGAGGATGTTGGAGACGTGGACGCTCGCCGTCTTCGGTGAGATGAAGAGCTCCTCGGCGATCTGCCGGTTGGTGCGGCCTGCCGCGACCAGGCGCAGGACGTCCTGCTCGCGCGGGGTCAGGCCGAAGCCGTCGTCGCCGGGCTCCGCGGGCGCCGGGAGCTGCTTCTCGGGCGCCAGGGAGAGGCGGGCGCGGGCGGCGAGGAGTTCCACGTCCTCGCGGAGCGGGCGGTCCCCGAGACGGAGTGCGGTGGTGTGGGCCTCGCGGAGCAGGGCCGTGGCCTCCTCCCTGCGGCCGCCCTCGACGAGCAGGGCGTCGGCGTGGCGGTGGCGGGCGCGGGCGAGATGGGCGGGGCGGTCCAGCGGCTCGTAGGCGGCGACGACCTCGGCCCAGCGGGTGGCGGAATCGCTGCCCTCGGCCCGGGCCAGCTCCTGGGAGACCTGGAGGGAGTGCGCGGCCCAGACAGGGGCCGGAGCGGCGAGGTCGCGGACGCAGCGGCGGATCAGGGCGAGGGCCTCGGCGCGGCCCTCGGCGGCGGCGGGCAGTCCCCGACTGTCGGCCTCCGCGGCGGCGGCGGTGAGGACGAGCGGCCAGCCGTAGCGGTGGGTGCCGGGCGGGAAGCCGCCCTCGGCGGCGGTCGCGAGCTGCGCCCGGACGTCCTGGACGCGGCCCTCGGCGGCGGCCACGGCGATCGCGACCTGGGCCATGGGCAGCGTGTACTGCGGGATCGGGTCGCGGGTGCCGTAGACGGCGCGGGCGTCGGCGAGGTGGCGGCCGGCCGCTTCGAGGTCGCCTCGCGCGACGGCGAGCTGGGCGAGCCGGAGGGAGGCCGAGCCGCGGGGCTTGATGCTGGTCACCGAGTGCTGGAGCCGCTCGGCGGCCTGCTGCGCCTCGTCCCAGCGGCCGAGAGAGAAGAGGGACTCGGCGCGGTTGGCCTCGATCCAGCCGACGCTGCCGACGAGTCCGTAGGAGCGGGTGAGGTGGATGCCGGCGTCGGCGATCTCGACGGCCTCGCGGGAGCGGCCGAGGGCTTCGAGGGAAGAGGAGATGTTGATGTGGGCGCGCGAGGCCTCGCTGAACTGGCCGAGGGCCGTGGTCCGTTCCCGGACCTCGTGCATCTCGGCGAGACCGGCCTCGACGTCCCCGGCGGCGGTCATGATGGTGCCGAGGGTGAGGCGGGCGTTGAGTTCGATCGACTCGGCCTTGACGTGCCGGGCGTACTCGACGGCGCGTTCGGCGGCGGCGAGGGCATCGGGACCGGGGTTGCGGAGCATGCCCCAGCCGGCGGCGCCGACGAGGACGGCGGCGTGGACGGCGGACGGCGGGAGGCCCTTGACGAGTTCCTGGGCGCGGGCGATCTCCTCCGAGCCGTCGCCGCGGCCGAGGTTGGACTGGAGGCGGGCCTTCTCGCTCCAGAACCAGGCGGCGCGCAGGGGGTCGTGCACGTCCTCGCCGTCGAGGAGGCGGAGCGCCATCCGGCCGATCTTCACTGCGCGTTCGTGTTCGCCGCAGAGACGGGCGGCGACGGCCGCCTCGGCGAGGAGGTCGAGGTAGCCGAGCGGGGTCGTCTCGGGGTCGCAGCCGCAGGGCGGGTAGGCCTCGGCGTAGTCCATGGGCCGCAGCCCGCGGCGGATCTCGGCGGGGGCCTCGTCCCAGAGCTCCATGGCCCGCTCCAGGAGCCGGAGCTGCTCGGCGTACGCGTGGCGCTTTCGGGTGGCGACGGAGGCGCGGAGGACGGCCGGGAGGGCCTGGGCCGGGTCGTGCGCGTGGTACCAGTAGGTGGCGAGGCGGGTGGCCCGCTCGTCGGGCCGGACGAGCGAGGGGTCCGCCTCCAGGGCCTCGGCGTAGCGCCGGTTGAGGCGGGAGCGTTCGCCGGGGAGCAGGTCGTCGCTCACGGCCTCGCGGACGAGGGAGTGGCGGAAGCGGTAGCCGTCGCCGTCGGGGACGGCGAGCAGGATGTTGGCGCCGACGCAGGCCCGGAGCGCCTCGATGAGTTCGTCCTCGGTGAGCCGTGCGACGGCGGCGAGCAGTCCGTACTCGACGGTGGAGCCGCCCTCGGCGACGATCCTGGCGACCCGCTGGGCGTCCTCGGTGAGCGCCTCGACCCGGACGAGCAGGAGGTCGCGCAGGGAGTCGCTGAGCTGGCCGAGGGCGCAGCCGGCCTCGTGGGAGACGACGAGCTCCTCGACGAAGAAGGCGTTGCCGTCGGAGCGTTCGAAGACCTCCTCGACGAGCCCGGGGGCGGGTTCGGCGGCGAGGATGCCGGTGAGCTGGCGGTGCACCTCGGTGCGGGTGAAGCGGGAGAGCTCGATGCGGCGGATGGTGCGGAGCCGGTCGAGCTCGGCGAGGAGGGGGCGCAGCGGGTGGCGGCGGTGGATGTCGTCGGCGCGGTAGCTGGCGACGACCACGATCCGGCCGCGGCGAAGGGTGCGGAGGAGGTAGGTGAGCAGGTGCCGGGTGGAGGTGTCGGCCCAGTGCAGGTCTTCGAGGACGAGCACGACGGTGCGGTCGGCGGCGAGCCGCTCCAGGAGCCGCACGGTGAGTTCGAAGAGGCGGGCGGTGGCGTCCTCGTCGGAGGGCTCGTGGCTGCCGGGGTCGCCCAGTTCGGGGAGGAGCCGGGCGAGTTCGCCCTCCTGGCCGTCGGCGGCGGCGGTCAGTTCGTCGGGCAGCTGACGGTGGAGCGAGCGCAGGGCGGTGGCGAAGGGCGCGAAGGGCAGGCCGTCGGCGCCGAGTTCCACGCAGCCGCCGAGGGCGACGACGGCGCCCCGGTCGCAGGCCGTGTCGAGGAACTCCTCGATGAGCCGGGTCTTGCCGACGCCCGCCTCACCGCCGACGAGCAGCGCCTGGGGCTCTCCCGCGGTCGCGCGGGAGAGCGCCTCGGTGAGGGCGGTGAGTTCGCCGGCGCGGCCGACGAAGACGGGGCTGACTGACCTGGTCTCCACGGCGCCGAGCATCGCACAGCCATCCGTACGGTCGCTCATACGGGGGTCACGCGGCCCGGACGAAGCGGCCCCGGTCGCCGCCGGTCACCCGCCCCTCCGTGCCGTGGCCGCCATGCCGGCGCCCGAAGAGACGCAGGCCCCGGGGGGCCCCGGCGGCCTGGTGGCCGAGGCGCTGGGCGGCGGCCTCACGGACGAGCTGGGCGTGGTTGATGCGGTGGAGTTCGTACGCGAACATCGGGTGCTCCCTGGTGGTTTCGGGTTTCGGTATCGCTCCTTGCGATGCCTCTACTCTCGTTTCCCAGGGGGTCCCGTCACATCGGGCGAGTGCCGCATGTTCGGGCTGCGGGGGGCCTTAGACGTGCCTCAGGGGGTCCTTAGGCGGTACGGGTACCCCGCTCAGGACCCGGTGGTGGGCAGGCTCAGGAAGAGGTCGAAGTAGGTACCGGCCGACAGGAGCAGTCCGAGGCCGCCCAGGACGGCGCCGCCGAGGGCGACCGCCCGGACCCAGACGGGGCGCTCGGGGCGGGCGAGGACCAGGACGAGGACGGCGGTGACGAGCGCGAGCAGCGAGAAGAGGCCGTTGACCAGGGCGGTGCTGTGCCAGGCGTCGCCGTAGATCTCGGAGATCTGCTGGGCCGGGGGGCCGTTCTGGCTGCTGATCTGCCCGATGAGCGTCTCGCGCTCGGAGACGACCTTGCCCGTCCAGGTGCCGGTGAGCGCGACGGCGCCGAGGGCGGCGGAGACGACGGCCGCGCCGCCGGCGCCGACGCCGGTGCCGGCGGGCGACTCGGCCAGAAGCTCGTCCAGCTCGTCGTCATCCAGCTCGTCATCAGGCGCGTCGTCGGCCGAGGCGTCGTCGGCCGGCTCGGCCGAGGCGGCGCGGGCGTCCGGCTCGGCCGGCGCGGCCGGCTCCTGGCCGGCCTCGGTGGCCGTCTCGACCTCCGAGGAGGCCTCGGTCTTCGGCTCGGTCGCCGTCTCGGCGGTCTTCTCGTCGGTCTTCGTGATGTCCATGCGGCGCACGCTAGGCGGCCCACATGAGAACCGCCTTAAGACGCCGGCCGCTCCTTCGCCGCGCGCCACTCGGGGGCGAGGACGGCCCAGACCTCGGTGTCGGCTCGGGTGCCGCGGTGCGGGTAGTTCTCGCGCAGCACACCCTCCTTGGTCATGCCGAGGCGGCGGGCGACGGCGACGCTCGGCCCGTTCTTCGAGGAGGCGTGCCACTCCACGCGGTGGATGCCGCGCTCCTCGACCGCCCAGTCGATGATGACCCGGCAGGCCCGGGTGATCAGGCCCTTCCCGGCGGCGGAGGGCTCCAGCCAGCAGCCGGCCTCGGCGATCCCGTGCGTCACGTCCATGGTCCGGAAGAGGACCCCGCCGACGAGCGTGCCCTCGGTCCAGATGCCGTAGATGCGTCCGGCGTCGTTCGCGGCCTTCTCGGCGTACGAGCGGAGGAAGGAGCGGGCGGAGTCGAGGTCCGCGACGAAGTCCGGGAGCGCGATGTGCTCTCCGACGAACTCCCGGCCCCGGTCCATGTGGGCGAGGAACTCCTCCGCCTGCCAGGGCTCCAGGGGCCGCAGTTCGGCGCCGTCGTCACCCAGCGATATCGCGAACATCGTCGTTCTCCTTCTCGACCGCCGTCACACGTTGCCCTGGGATCTTCGCACGGGCGTCCGCGGCGGCGCGGCTCTCGGGCGGCTCGATGCTGATCCTGGGCAGGATCCGGTCGAGCCGCTTCGGCAGCCACCAGTTCGCGCCGCCGAGCATGTGCATGAGGGCGGGGACGAGGAGGGTGCGCAGGACGAAGGCGTCGAGGGCGACGGCCGAGGCGAGCGCGATGCCGAACATCGCGATGACCCGGTCGCCGGAGAGGACGAAGGCGAGGAAGACCGCGATCATGATGACGGCCGCGGAGTTGATCACCCGGCTGGTCTCGGCGAGGCCGACCCGGACCGCCCGCCGGTTGTCACCGGTCTCCAGCCACTCCTCGTACATCCGGCTGACCAGGAAGACCTGGTAGTCCATGGAGAGCCCGAAGAGGACGGAGACCATGATCACGGGAAGGAAGGGTTCGATCGGTCCCGCGCTGCCGAGGCCGAGGAGCTCGCTCCCCCAGCCCCACTGGAAGATCGCCACGACGATGCCGAAGGCCGCGGCGACGGCGGCGACGTTCATGGCGGCGGCCTTGAGCGGGATGCCGATCGAGCGGAAGGCAAGCAGGAGCAGCAGGCAGCCGAGGGCGATGACGACGCCGATGAAGAGCGGCAGCTTGCCGACGATGATCTCGGCGAAGTCGTCGTAGGAGGCGGTGACGCCGCCGACGTGCACGTCCAGGGAGGTGCCGGCCTCGGCCTTCGGGAGGACGTCCGTGCGGAGCCGGTCGACGAGCTCGCTGGTCGCCTTGGACTGGGGCGAGGAGTCGGGGACGACGGTGAGGACGGCGGTGTCGCCGGAGCTGTTGTACGTGACCGGGGAGACGGACGCGACGCCCTTGGTGGCGGACAGGGCGGCCGGCAGCTGGTCGAGGGCGACCCGGTCGTCGGCGCCGTCGAGCCCGGCGACGAGGGTGAGGGGGCCGTTGACGCCGGGCCCGAAGCCCTCGGCGATCAGGTCGTACGCCTGCCGGGTGGTCGCGGTGGCCGGGCCGTTGCCCTGGTCGGAGGTGCCGAGGTGGAGCGAGAGCGTGGGCAGCGCGAGGACGCCCATGACGACGGCGGCGACGGCCCCGAGGAGCTTGGGGTGGCGCTCGACGAAGGCGGACCAGCGGGCGGCGAAGCCGGTGGGGAGCTCGAGCTGCGGCCCGTGCTCGGCGAGGGCCCGCCGTTCGCGCCGGGAGAGGGCGCGCATGCCGATGAGCGAGAGCAGCGCGGGCAGCAGGGTGACGGAGGCGGCGACCGTGAGGACGACGGTGAGGGAGGCGGCGATGGCGACGCCGTTGAGGAAGCTGAGCCGCAGGATCAGCATGCCGAGCAGCGCGATGCAGACGGTGGCTCCGGCGAAGACGACGGCGCGGCCGGTGGTGGCGACGGCGATCTCGGCGGCCTCGGGCACGGGGAGCCCGCGTTTCAGGCCCTTCCGGTGCCGGGTGACGATGAAGAGCGCGTAGTCGATGCCGACCCCGAGGCCGACGAGCATGCCCAGCATGGGTGCGAAGTCGGCGACGGTCATCAGGTGGCCGAGGAGGACGATCCCGGAGTACGCGATGCCGACGCTGACCAGCGCGGTCGCGATGGGGAGCACGGAGGCGGCGAGCGAGCCGAAGGCGAGGAAGAGGACGACGGCCGCGACGGCGACGCCGACGACCTCGGCGATGTGGCCGCCGGGGGCCTCGGTGAGGGCGACGGCGGTGCCGCCGAGCTCGACCTGGAGGTCGTCGGAGGCGACGGCCTTCGCGGTGTCGACGAGGGCCTGGGCCTGGGCCTCGGGGATGTCGTCGGCCTGCGCGTCGAAGGTGACGGTGGCGTAGGCGGTGTGCCCGTCCTCGCTGATCTGGCCGGCCGCGTCCCCGTACGGGGAGGTGACGGCGGCGACCCCGGGGAGCTCGGCGGCCTTGTCGAGCATCGCGGTCGTCCGCTGCTCGACGGCGTCGGCGCGGACGCTGCCCTGCTCGGTGTGCCAGACGATGGTGCCGCTGTCGCCGCCGAGGCCCTGGAAGCCGCGGTCGAGGAGGGCGGTGGCCCGGCCCGACTCGGTGCCGGGGACCTCGTAGTCGTTGGAGTACGCGCTGCCGGCGAGAACCGCGCCGGTGCCGACCCCGCCGAGCGCGAGAAGCCAGAGGAGGACGACGACGAGACGGTGCCGGATGCACCATCGGGCGATGGCTGCCAAGTGACGTGCTCCCTGGGTGGTTCGTGGATCTTGCACGGGAGCGGCCCGAGAAGAACGCATGACCTAATTGCGCCCACTCTTGCAGCCAAACGTGATCGTTTGCCCCTTTCGTGTCGATGCTCACAGCCGTGCGTGGGGGTTCGGGACCGAGGTCCTGACCCCCGCGCACGGAGGGGAACCGACCGGAGACGCTGCGGTCATCCGGAGACGCTGGGGCGCCCGTTCTCGATGTGACCCATGAGGCGGCGGCGGAAGCCACCGGGCGCGGTGACCTCGACGTCGTACCAGCCGTGCGCGTCGGCGGCCGAGTGCACGACCGTACGGGTCTTCCCGGGCTTCACCCTGACCGTGCGGGTCCAGTCGGCGAGGTCGCGCTCGTCGACGTATCCGAGCGGCCGGACGGTGAAGGCGAGCGGGGCCGTGCCCGTGTTCCGCACGGTGAGGTGCAGGTCACGGTCGTGGTGGTCGAGGCGGGTGGCGAGCTCGGCGCCGCCGGCCGCGGGGCCCTCGAACTCCCGGCGGAAGCCGTTCGGGCCGGTGATCGTGAAGCGGTAATGATCACCCGTAACGGGGACGGTCCACTCCCCCGTCCCCCTGACGTCCCGGTGCTGCGGGACGGCGAACTCGCCCGCGTACGGGTAGAGGGCGAAGTGCGCGCTCGCCCTGCCGGTGTTGCGCAGGGCCACGGTCACGGCACCGGGCGCGACGGTCGCGGAGGCGTCCGGCTGGTACGGCAGGGGCCGGGCCGGGCGGGTGCCGGGCTCCTGGACCGGCATCTGCTGGACTGCCGGGGGCTGCGGCCGCCAGCGGCCGGTGAAGGGCGGGATCGGGCCGGGCTGCTCCACGGGCGGCTGCCGGCGGCCGCGCTTGAAGTCGAAGGCGGAGGTGAGGTCGCCGGTGACGGCCCGGCGCCAGGGCGTGATGTTGGGCTCGGCGATGCCGGTCAGCTTCTCCAGGAAGCGGATCACGGAGGTGTGGTCGAAGGTCTCGGAGCAGACGTAGCCGCCGACGGACCAGGGGGAGACGACGAGCAGCGGGACGCGGATGCCGAGTCCGGTGGGCTGCCCCTTCCAGCGCTCGTCCGTGTTCTCGGCGGGCGGGACCGGAGGCGGCACGTGGTCGAAGAAGCCGTCGTTCTCGTCGTAGTTGATCAGGACGACGGTGTGGCGCCAGACGTCCGGGTGCGAGCCGAGGGCGTCGAGCACCTTGTAGACGAGGCTCGCGGAGGCGATCGGCGAGGAGGAACCGGGGTGCTCCGAGTCGATCGCGGAGGGCACGAGGTAGGAGACCTCGGGGAGCGTGCCGGCGGCGATGTCGGCGCGGAAGGCGTCGGCGAGGGTGCCGCTCTCGACCCGGCGCAGTCCGCGCTCGAAGAGGGAGCGCTCGCCCTCGGTGAGCGTCGCGACGCCCTCCTCCAGGAGCCCGAGGAGGCGGGTCCGCTCGGAGGGGTCCCCGGTGTCGCGGACCGCGGCGTAGAAGGACTCCATGAAGGTGTGCCCGCCAGTGGGCGCGAGCGCCTTCCGGGCGATCTTCTTGAAGGTGGTGAAGAACTCGATGTTGTTGTCGGTGAAGTTCTCCCACTCCGTGTACGTCTTCCAGCTCCGCCCGGCGGCTTCGAGCCGCTCGGCGTAGGTGGGCCAGCCGTAGCCGGGGTGGGTGCCCTCGGCGTACGCGGCGTTGGTGACGGCGCGGGTGCCGTCGGCCTCGAAGCCGGTCCAGCCGGACCAGAGGTGGTTGCGGTTCGGGCTCGTCGAGGTGTGGACGGACGAGTGGTAGGCGTCGCAGATGGTGAAGGTGTCGGCGAGCTCGTAGTGCAGGGGGATGTCGCGCCGGTCGTAGTACGCCATGGTGGCGGCCGTCTTGGCCGAGACCCAGCCGTCCATCCAGCCGCCGCGCCAGGCCTTGCCGCCGCCGCTCCAGGAGTGGTCGAGGTCGCCGATGTACTGGAGGTCCTTCTGCTGCGTCTCGGCGGCGCCGCGGATCGGGAACGGCAGCACGGTCCTGCCGAGCGCGGCGGGCTGCTCGAACACCGGCTTTCCGGAAGGCAGCTCGATGGCGTTGCGGTCGCCGAATCCCCGGACACCGCGGAGGGTGCCGAAGTAATGGTCGAAGGAACGGTTCTCCTGCATGAGGATCACCACGTGCCGCACCGCCTCCATGCCGCCGGCCGGGGGCTCCGCGGCCATCGCCGCCTGCAGGGACGGCGGCAGCAACGAGCCGGCCGCGGCGACACCGAAGGCGCCGCCGCCCAGCGCGAGGAGCCTTCTGCGGGACAGCTCGGGAGACTTCTCGGATGACAAGACCGACCTCCAGTCGACGGCCAATGGTTCGCCTTCGAGCCATTGGTGGTACGACGGGGACGGTAGTGAGCCGGGATGACACAGAGAAGACCCGGCGAGGGCGCGGCGATGAACGTCCAAGGGAACGGAACGGGAGTCCAAGTGCTTTCCGGCCGCCCGGCGAGGGCGAGCACGGACGGCTCCCGCCCCGGCGCCCGAGGTCGGAGAGCCGGGGCGGCTTCGGGAACGAGCCATATCTGATGGAGCGTTGGCTTCCTTCTCGGGGGACTGCCAGCCTTTCCGGGTCGTCGAACCTCACCTGGAGGACTCGTGAACACCCGACTGATCGCTCGATCGCTCGCCCGCCCCGCCCTCGCGCTCGCCGCCGCGGCGGCCCTGCTCCTGGGCTCCGGTGCGACAGGCTCCGCCGCCGAGCCGAAGGCCCCGGTCCCCGTCGACGTCAGGCCCGGCGCCGTCGGCAAGTCCGTTCCGCGTGCCGGGGGCGACCCCGCGTCCGTCGCACCCCTCGGCGTCAACGCCTTCGGCTGGCTCAAGAACGCCAACTCCGGCCGCTGCCTGGCCGTCCCCGGTGGCAGCCACCAGCCCGCCGAGGGGCTGATCCAGTGGGGCTGCGACAGTTGGGCCGACCACTACTGGGACATCCGCCACGAGGTCACCACCGGCGACGGTCGGCGCTGGTACTCCGTCCGGAACATGAACAGCGGCATGTGCTTGTCGGTCGACGCCGCCAGTACCGCCGACTACGCCCGCGCCACCCAGTACCCCTGCGGCCTGTACGTGGACCAGTACTGGACCCTGCGCTACGACAGCGCCAAGCAGGCCAACCAGTTCGTGAACTGGAACAGCGGCAAGTGCCTCGCCGTCCTGAACGGCAGCAAGAACGACGGGGCCGCCGTCATCCAGTTCGGCTGCGGCGGCTGGCTCGACCACTTCTGGAAGTGAGCAGGACGGTGCCCCGGGTCCTCTCGGAACCCGGGGCACCGCCGTCGTACGGAAGGGGCGGGGATCAGCCCTCGCTGACGCCCAGCTTCTCCAGGATCAGGTCCTTGACCTTCGCCGCGTCCGCCTGGCCGCGGGTGGCCTTCATGACCGCGCCGACCAGGGCGCCGACCGCGGCGACCTTGCCGCCGCGGATCTTGTCGGCGATGCCCGCGTTGCCCGCGATGGCCTCGTCGACCGCCGTGCCGAGCGCGCCGTCGTCGGAGACGACCTTCAGACCGCGCTTCTCGACGACCTCGTCCGGGGTGCCCTCGCCGGCGAGGACGCCCTCGATGACCTGACGGGCCAGCTTGTCGTTCAGATCACCGGCGGAGACCAGGGCGGAGACCCGGGCCACGTCCGACGGGGTGATCGCCAGCTCCTCCAGCGAGACACCCTGCTCGTTGGCGTTACGGGCGAGCTCGCCCATCCACCACTTGCGGGCCGAGGCCGAGTCCGCGCCCGCCTCGATCGTGGCGACGATCGAGTCGACCGCGCCCGCGTTCAGGATGGACTGCATGTCCAGCTCGGACACGCCCCACTCCTCGCGCAGGCGGTTGCGGCGCACCCGCGGCAGCTCGGGCAGACCGGCACGCAGCTCCTCGACCCACGCGCGGGCCGGGGCGACGGGGACGAGGTCGGGCTCCGGGAAGTACCGGTAGTCCTCGGCGTTGTCCTTGATACGGCCGGAGGTGGTGGAGCCGTCGTCCTCGTGGAAGTGACGGGTCTCCTGCACGATCGTGCCACCGGAGGTGAGCACGGCCGCGTGGCGCTGGATCTCGAAGCGCGCCGCACGCTCGACCGAACGGAGCGAGTTGACGTTCTTCGTCTCCGAGCGGGTGCCGAAGGTCTTGGTGCCGTTCGGGCGCAGCGACAGGTTCACGTCGCAGCGCATCTGGCCCTTGTCCATGCGCGCCTCGGAGACGCCCAGGGCGCGGATCAGCTCGCGCAGCTCGGCGACGTACGCCTTGGCGACCTCGGGGGCCCGCTCGCCGGCGCCCTCGATCGGCTTGGTGACGATCTCGATGAGCGGGATGCCGGCGCGGTTGTAGTCGAGCAGCGAGTGCGAGGCGCCGTGGATGCGGCCGGTCGCGCCACCGATGTGGGTGGACTTGCCGGTGTCCTCCTCCATGTGGGCGCGCTCGATCTCCACGCGGAAGATCTCGCCGTCCTCCAGCTGGACGTCCAGGTAGCCGTTGAAGGCGATCGGCTCGTCGTACTGGGAGGTCTGGAAGTTCTTCGGCATGTCCGGATAGAAGTAGTTCTTCCGGG
Organism: Streptomyces venezuelae; assembly: GCF_008642375.1. Lineage (NCBI taxonomy): Bacteria > Bacillati > Actinomycetota > Actinomycetes > Kitasatosporales > Streptomycetaceae > Streptomyces > Streptomyces venezuelae. The sequence continues at coordinate 2,645,413 of NZ_CP029194.1, forward strand.
CGAAGCGGCACCACTCGGCGATCTCGCAGTTCAGCGCGAGGCCGATCTTGATCGCGGACTCGACGCCGATCGCGTTGACCACCGGCAGCGAGCCGGGCAGGCCGAGGCAGGTCGGGCAGGTCTGCGAGTTCGGCTCGGCGCCCAGCTCGGTCGAGCAGCCGCAGAACATCTTCGTCTTGGTGCCGAGCTCGACATGGACCTCCAGGCCCATGACGGGGTCGAACGCCGCGAGGGCCGCGTCGTACGACAGCAGTTCAGTGACAGTCACGGTGAGACTTTCCCTCTCAGCCCAGCAGGACGTCGTCGTCGCCCAGGCGCTTGAGCTCCCGGTAGAGGATCGCCAGGCCGGTAACGATGGCGGCGGCGGACACGGCGGAGTCGATCAGCCGCAGCATGTCGTTGTCGTTGCGGGCCAGCTTGGCCTGCTTCGCGACGCTGACGGCGCCGAACGCGGTGGTCGCCAGCGAGACGTAGATGCCGGTCTTCGACTTCTTGAAGTTCTTGGCCTTCTTTGCCATGGCACTCACAGCGACGGAGCCTCCTCAAGCAGCGGGTGCCCCCACTTTTCCACGAAGGCGGCCTCGACGGCGGCGCCGACCTTGTACAGCCGGTCGTCCTTCATGGCGGGAGCGATGATCTGCAGGCCGACCGGCAGACCGTCCTCGGGCGCGAGGCCGCAGGGCAGCGACATCGCGGCGTTGCCGGCCAGGTTGGTCGGGATGGTGCACAGGTCCGCGAGGTACATCGCCATCGGGTCGTCGGCGCGCTCGCCGATCGGGAAGGCGGTGGTGGGGGTCGTCGGGGAGACGATCACGTCCACCTCCTCGAAGGCCTTCTCGAACTCGCGGGTGATGAGGGTCCGGACCTTCTGGGCCGAGCCGTAGTACGCGTCGTAGTAGCCGGAGCTCAGCGCGTACGTACCGAGGATGATGCGGCGCTTGACCTCGTCGCCGAAGCCGGCCTCACGGGTGAGGGCGGTGACGTCCTCGGCGGACCGCGTGCCGTCGTCGCCGACCCGCAGGCCGTAGCGCATGGCGTCGAAGCGGGCCAGGTTCGAGGAGCACTCGGACGGCGCGATCAGGTAGTACGCCGACAGGGCGAGGTCGAAGGTCGGGCAGTCCAGCTCGACGATCTCGGCGCCCAGCGACTTGAGCAGCTCGACGGACTCGTCGAAGCGCTGCACGACACCGGCCTGGTAGCCCTCGCCGCGGAACTGCTTGACGACGCCGACGCGCATGCCGGCGACCGAGCCGTTCCGGGCGGCCTCGACGACCGGCGGGACCGGGGCGTCGATGGAGGTCGAGTCGAGCGGGTCGTGCCCGGCGATCGCCTCGTGCAGGAGGGCCGCGTCCAGGACCGTACGGGCGCAGGGGCCGCCCTGGTCGAGGGAGGAGGAGAAGGCCACCATGCCGAAGCGGGAGACGCCGCCGTAGGTCGGCTTGACGCCGACGGTGCCGGTGACGGCGGCGGGCTGGCGGATGGAACCGCCGGTGTCCGTGCCGATGGCGAGAGGGGCCTCGTACGCGGCGAGGGCGGCGGACGAGCCACCGCCGGAGCCGCCGGGGATCCGGGTCAGGTCCCAGGGGTTGCCGGTCGGACCGTAGGCGGAGTTCTCCGTGGAGGAGCCCATCGCGAACTCGTCCATGTTGGTCTTGCCGAGGATGACGACGTCGGCGGCCTTGAGGTTCTTGACCAGGGTCGCGTCGTACGGCGGGATCCAGCCCTCGAGGATCTTCGAGCCCACGGTCGTCGGCATGCCGACGGTGGTGAAGATGTCCTTGAGCGCGAGCGGGACGCCGGCCAGCGGGCCGAGCTTCTCGCCGCGGGCGCGCTTCTCGTCGACGGCGCGCGCCTGCGCGAGAGCGCCCTCGCGGTCGACGTGCAGGAAGGCGTGGACCTTCTCGTCGACGGCCTCGATACGGGCGAGGTGGGCCTCGGTCACCTCGACGGCGGTGAGCTCGCCGGCGGCGATCTTCCCGGCGATCTCGGCGGCCGTGAGCTTGATGATGATGTTGTCCGTCATGACTTCTTAGTCCTCCCCCAGGATCTGCGGCACCTTGAAACGCTGCTGCTCCTGGGCCGGGGCGCCGGAGAGCGCCTGCTCAGGGGTGAGCGACGGACGGACCTCGTCCGCGCGCATGACATTGGTCAGCGGCAGCGGGTGGGAGGTCGGCGGAACGTCTTGGTCGGCGACCTCGGAGACGCGGGCGACCGCGCCGATGATGTCGTCGAGCTGGCCGGCGAAGTGATCGAGTTCTTCGCCCTTCAGCTCCAGACGCGCCAGCCGGGCGAGGTGGGCGACCTCCTCGCGCGTGATGCCAGGCATGCGGTTCCTCACGGGGTGAGCTTGATGGTTTGGTCCATCCTATGGGGCCGGTGCCGCTCCCCGTGAAACGGTCGGCCCGGGGCGTGACACGTCCTACGGGACGACCTGGCCGGAGGGCTGGTCGAGGGCGACCTCGGCGGCGATGTCGGCGGGGCGGCGCCAGCCGTGCTCGCCGCGGGCCAGGAGCCAGGCGGTCGCCTCGGCGGGCGGCATCGCGGCGGCGACCAGCCAGCCCTGGACCGCGTCGCAGCCCAGGTCGCGGAGGCGCTCCCAGGTCTCGTCGTCCTCCACGCCCTCGGCGACGACGAGGAGGCCGAGGGAGTGGGCGAGGTCGAGGGTGCAGCGGACGATCTCGGCGTCCTCGGTGTCGACGGCGAGCCGGGCGACGAAGGAACGGTCGATCTTCAGTTCGCTGACGGGCAGCCGGCGCAGGTGGACGAGGGAGGAGTAGCCCGTGCCGAAGTCGTCGAGGGACATCTTGACGCCGTGGCCGGTGAGGCCGTTGAGCGTGTCGGCGGCCCGCTGGGGGTCCTCCAGGAGCACGTGCTCGGTTATCTCCAGCTGGAGGGCGCCGGCCGGGACGCCGTGGCGGGCGAGGCGGGCGGCGACGGCACCCGCGAAGCCGGGGGTGTGGACGTCGCGCGGCGAGACGTTGACGGCGACCGGGACGTTGAGGCCCTGGCTGCGCCAGCGGGCGACCTGGGCGAGGGCGGTCTCCAGGACGTACTCGGTGAGGTGGGGCATCAGGCCGGAGGACTCGGCGATGGCGATGAACTCGTCCGGCGGAACCTTCCCGCGCTCCGGGTGGACCCAGCGGACGAGCGCCTCCAGGCCCGCGACCTGGCCGTCGAAGCGGACCTTGGGCTGGTAGTGGAGTTCGACCTCGCCCGCGTCGAGGGCGCGGCGCAGGTCGCCGAGGAGGCCGAGCCGGTCGGGGGTGTTGGAGTCGCGCTTGGACTCGTAGACCTCGACGCCCGTGCGGTCCCGCTTGGCCTGGTACATGGCGACGTCGGCGCGGCGCAGCAGGCCCTCGGCGTCGAGGGCGTGGTCGGGGAAGACGGCGACGCCCGCGCTGGCCTCCAGGACGAGGGTGAGTCCGTCGAGGTCGAGCGGGGAGGAGAGTTCGGCGACGAGGTGGCGGGCGACGCGCTGGGCGCTGGTGGTGGAGTCGGCCGTGGGCAGCAGGACGGCGAACTCGTCGCCGCCGAGCCGGGCGGCCTCGGCGCCGTGGGGCAGGGCGAGGCGGAGCCGTTCCGCGATCTGGAGGAGCAGCCGGTCGCCGGCGAGGTGTCCGAGGGTGTCGTTGACCGACCGGAAGCGGTCGAGGTCGATCAGGACGAGGGCGGCGCGGGCGCCTTCGCCCTCGGCCTCCTCCAGGGCGGTCCAGGCCCGCTCCAGGAGCCACTGGCGGTTGGGGAGTCCGGTCAGGGGGTCGCGCAGCTGTTCCTCGGCGCGGGCCCGGGCGATCCAGAGGGTGGAGTCGAGGGCGATGAGGGGGAACGCGAAGAGGGGCAGGAGGACGGGCCGGGTGGCGGCGACGACGCAGATGAGCGGGGCGATGCCGAGCAGGGCGACGGCGACGAGCCCCTGCCGGAGGAGGGCGGTGCGGGCGATGGTGGGCAGTCCGCGGCCCTGGGGCGCGAGCGTGTACCACAGCAGGATCCGGGTCACCACGAGGTAGGCCGCCGCGGCGAGGACGACTTCCGGGAGGTCCCCGATGGTCCAGTCGAGGGGCTGCCAGGGCTCCTCGACGGTCGGTACGTCTCCGAAGACGGCGAGGACGAGGGCGGCGGCGCCGACCCCGAGGACGTCGGCGGCGCCGTGCAGCAGGCCCTGTCGCCAGCGGTGCCGGCGGGCGGCGCCGACGAGGGCGACGACGGTCAGCGAGACGAGTCCGGCGGGCACCCAGCCGTACAGCAGGAGCACGGCGAGGGTGAGGGCGGCGCCGGAGCCCGTGCCGCCCCACCAGCGGTCGCGCCCGAGCGCGACCAGGTGACCGACGATGAGGCCGGTGAGGACGGCGAGGGACCAGCCCGCGGCGCCGCCGGGGAAGAGTCCGTGTCCGGTGCTCAGGGCCCGCTGGAGGCCGGCGACGAGCACGACGGCGGCGAGGCCCACCACGGCTGCGGGCAGCCGGGAGGTGAGGCCCGTGGGGACCACACGGCCGAACGGCCGTGGGGCCGGGGCGACGCTCTCGGTCGGTTCCATTCCCGTCCCTCTCACAAGCAGCGGTGCCGTCGGTGTGTGATGGGCCGCGCTCGCGCGGCCGTCCGGCGTCGGGCCGTCCGCCATGCGGCCGCCACCGGGCGGCCGTTCCTCATGCCACTGGGCCGTTCGTCCTGGCGCGCACGACCGGCAGCCCTCGCGCGGACGTGCGGGACAGGACGCACGGTCACCACAGTAGGCCGCCGAGGGCTCCGACGGGCAGCGCTCTCCCTCTCTTGCCCGAATGCGACCCGGCCACCCGTAACGATCTGGTATGCGCCGAACGGGTGACCTTTCGCGGGGCCGGCGGAGGCTACTCGGCGACCGGTACCGCGGCCTCGCGAGCGGCTTCGGGACCTTGTTCGAGCAGGACCGAGAAGCCTTCCTCGTCCAGAACCGGAACCTTCAGCTGCATCGCCTTGTCGTACTTCGAACCAGGGTTTTCGCCGACGACCACAAAGGCGGTCTTCTTTGAAACGGAACCGGTGACCTTCGCTCCGAGGCTCTGGAGGGACTCTTTTGCGCCATCCCTGGTGAACTTCTCCAGGGTGCCGGTCACGACGACCGTGAGACCTTCCAGCGGACGCGGCCCCACTTCCTCCCCGGCGCCCTCGTCCTCCAGCGACACCCCGGCGGCGCGCCACTTCCGCACGATCTCGCGGTGCCACTCCTCGGCGAACCACTGCTTCACGGCGGTCGCGATGATCCCGCCGACGCCGTCGACGGCTGCCAGTTCCTCCTCGCTCGCCTGCTCGATCCGCTCCAGGGAGCGGAACTCACGGGCCAGCGCCTCGGCCGCGACGGGCCCCACGTGCCGGATCGACAGGCCGTTGATGAAACGGGCGAGCGGCCGCGCCTTGGCCGCCGCGATGTTCTCCAGCATCGACAGGGCGTTCTTCTTCGGCTCGCCCTTCTGGTTGGCGAAGACCGTGACGATCTTCTCCTCGCCCGTCTTCGGGTCCCGCTTGGGCAGCCCGCTGTCCGGGTCCAGGACGTACGCCTTGATCGGCAGCAGCTGCTCGATGGTGAGGTCGAAGAGGTCGCCCTCGTCCACGAGCGGCGGCTCGGCCGGCTCCAGGGGGCGGGTCAGGGCCGCCGCGGCGACCGCGCCGAAGTTCTCGATGTCCAGGCACTGGCGCCCGGCGAGGAAGAAGAGCCGCTCGCGCAGCTGGGCCGGGCACGTCTGCGCGTTCGGGCAGCGGAGGTCGATGTCGCCCTCCTTCATCGGCTTCAGCGGCGTCCCGCACTCCGGGCACTCGGCGGGCATCACGAACTCCCGCTCGCTGCCGTCCCGCAGGTCGGCGACGGGCCCGAGGATCTCGGGGATCACGTCACCGGCCTTGCGCAGCACGACCGTGTCGCCGATCAGCACGCCCTTGGCCTTCACCACCTCCTGGTTGTGGAGGGTGGCGAACTCGACCTCGGAGCCGGCCACGGTCACCGGCTCCACCTGCGCGTACGGCGTGACGCGCCCGGTGCGGCCGACGCCGACCTTGATGTCGACCAGCTTGGTGTTGACCTCCTCCGGCGCGTACTTCCAGGCGATGGCCCAGCGGGGCGCGCGCGCCGTGGAGCCGAGCCGGCCCTGGAGCGGGATCTCGTCGAGCTTGACGACGACCCCGTCGATCTCGTGCTCGACGGAGTGGCGGTTCTCGCCGAAGTACGCGATGAACTCCCGCACCCCGTCCAGCGAGTCGACCACGCGGTTGTGCCGGGCGGTCGGCAGGCCCCACTCGTGCAGCAGCTCGTACGTCTGCGACAGCCGGGAGATGTCGAAGCCCCCGCGGGCGCCGATGCCGTGCACCACCATGTGGAGCGGGCGGGAGGCGGTGACCTTGGGGTCCTTCTGGCGCAGCGAACCGGCGGCCGCGTTGCGCGGGTTGGCGAAGGGCTTGTCCCCCGCCTCCACCAGGCGGGCGTTGAGCGCCTCGAAGCCCTCCATCGGGAAGTAGACCTCGCCGCGGATCTCGACGAGGTCCGGGACGCGGTCGCCGCGCAGCCGGTCGGGGATGTCGGCGATCGTCCGGACGTTGGGCGTGATGTCCTCGCCGGTGCGGCCGTCGCCGCGGGTCGCGGCGCGGGTCAGCCGCCCGTGCTCGTACGTGAGGTTCACGGCGAGGCCGTCGACCTTGAGCTCGCACAGGTAGTGGAAGTCGGGGGTGCCGACGTCCCGCGCGACCCGCTCGGCCCAGGTGGCGAGCTCCTCGTCGTCGAAGGCGTTGTCGAGGGAGAGCATGCGCTCCCGGTGCTCGACGGAGGTGAAGTCCGTCTCGTACTGCCCGGCGACCTTCTGGGTCGGCGAGTCGGGCGTCCGGAGCTCCGGGTACTCCTCCTCCAGCGCCTCCAGCGAGCGCAGGAGCTTGTCGAACTCGCCGTCGCTGATGACCGGCTGGTCCTTCACGTAGTACCGGAAGCGGTGCTCCTCGACCCGCTCCGCAAGGTCGGCGTGCTTCTCCCGTGCCTCGGCGGGCAGGGCCCCCTGTTCGACTGCCACCTTCGTCCGTCCTCCCGTGCCTCGAAACCCGGTCACTCTGGGTTGTCCGCGAGCGATCTCGCCGCCCGGGCGCAGTGGGCGAGGGCCGCGCGGGCATAGGCGGGCGAAGCGCCCGCGAGCCCGCACGTGGGGGTGACGACCACGGACTCCGCGAGAGTCCCCGGATTCAGCCCCAGCCTGCGCCACAGCGTCCTGACACCCATGACGCTACCGCCCGGGTCCGACAACGGGCCGTCGGTGGACGGCACCACACCGGTGAAGAGCTTCGTGCCGGCCTCCACGGCCTCGCCGATCGACTCCTCGTCACGTTCGGTGAGGAGTCCGAAGTCGAACGAGACCCCGGTGACGCCGGCCCGGCGCAGCAGCGCGAAGGGGACGTCGGGGGCGCAGGAGTGGACGACCACCGGCCCGTCGTGGGCCGCGATCACGTCCCGCAGGGCGCTCTCCACGACCTGCCGGTCGACGGCCCGGTAGGTGCGGTAGCCGCTGGCGGTACGGACGTGTCCGCGCAGCACCGCCGTGAGCGAGGGCTCGTCGAGCTGGAGGACGATCCGGGCCCCGGGGACGCGCCTGGCCAGCTCCGCGAGGTGGGCGCGGAGCCCCTCCGCGAGGGAGCCGACCAGGTCGCGGCAGGCGCCCGCGTCACCGAGGGCCGCCTCGCCGCCGCGCAGCTCCAGGGCCGCGGCGAGCGTCCACGGGCCGACGGCCTGGACCTTGAGCGGGCCCTCGTACCCCTGGGTGAACTCCTCCAGGGCGTCCAGGTCCTCGCCGAGCCAGGAGCGGGCCCGCTTGGTGTCCCGGCCGGGCCGGTCGCTGATCCGCCAGCCGCTCGGCTCGACGTGCGCGTACAGGTCGACGAGCATCCCGATGGTCCGGCCGATCATGTCGGCGCCGGGCCCCCGCGCCGGCAGCTCCGCCAGGAAGGGGAAGTCCTCGAAGGAGCCGGCGACCGTCTTCGCGGCCTCGCGGGCGTCGCCGCCGGGCATGGACCCGACACCGGTGGCGGGGCCGAAGGGCCTCGTACCGCCCTTGTCTGCTTCGTCGCTCACGCCTATCGCCCCGGACGGACGGTCAGGTCGTTGATCTCGGCGTCGCGCGGCAGGTCGATCGCGGTGATGATCGCCGTCGCGACCGACTCCGGGTCGATCCACTTCGACGCGTCGTACTCCTTGCCCTCCTGCTGGTGCACCTTCGCCTGCATGGGGCTCGCGGTGCGGCCCGGGTAGACGGAGGTGACCCGCACGCCGTTGGCGTGCTCCTCGTGGCGCAGGGAGTCCGCGAGGGCCTTGAGCCCGTGCTTGGAGGCGGCGTACGCGCTCCACTCGGCGTGGGCGGCGAGCCCGGCGCCCGAGTTCACGAAGACGACGTGGCCCTGGGAGACCCGCAGCTGGGGCAGGAGGTGCCGGGTCAGCTCGGCCGGGGCGACGAGGTTGACGTTGAGCTGGTGGTGCCAGGTCTTCGGGGTGAGGTCCCCGACCGGACCGAGGTCGACGACGCCCGCGATGTGCAGCAGGCTGTCCACCCGCTCGGGCATGGTCTGGTGCGAGAAGGCCCAGGACAGCCGGTCCGGGTCGGCCAGGTCCCCGACGAGCGTCCGGGCGCCCGGGAACTGCGCGGCGAGCTCCTTGGCGCGGCCCGCGTCGCGCGCGTGCAGCACGAGCTCGTCCCCGCGCGCGTGGAGGCGGCGCGCGACGGCCGCGCCGATGCCGGAGCCGGCTCCGGTGATCACATGTGTAGCCATGGGAGCCATGCTCCCATCAGCGAGCGCCGCTGCCCGCCCCCAGGCTCTCCTCCAGGTACGCGAGGGCCGTCGGGCCGTCCTCCGCGAAGAAGACGAGGTCGGTGAGCGGGAGCGGCAGGAAGCCCTCGTCGTCCATGCGGCGGAGCTGGATCTTCAGGCCGTCGTAGAAGCCCGCCGTGTTGAGCAGGACCACCGGCTTGGTGTGCTTGCCGTGCTTCTTCAGCTCCAGGATCTCGGTGGCCTCGTCGAGGGTCCCGATGCCGCCGGCCATGACCACGATCGCGTCGGACTTCGCCAGGAGGAGCGCCTTGCGCTCGGCCAGGTCGCGGGCGACGACCATCTCGTCCGTGCTCGGGTGGGCCTTGTGCTGGAGGAAGTCGACGGAGACGCCGACGAGCCGGCCGCCCGCCCCCCGGACGCCGTCCGCGACGACCCCCATGAGTCCCGCGTCGGAGCCGCCCCAGACGAGGGTGTGACCGGCCTTGCCGAGGCGCTCGGCGAAGTCGCGGGCGGGGACGGTGTAGCGGTCGTCGAGGTCGGCGGCGGAGAGGAAGACGCAGATGTTCATGCGCTCCACCGTAGGGGGTGACCAGCGGCTTCGAAGATTCTTCGGGAATTCCCTCCGCGCGACGATGAGTTCCGGGGGCGGGCCCGGTCTGCACTGCCATGGACGAGGTGAAGACCACGCTGGGCAGGGTCGGGGGACGGGTCGTGTCGCGGGACGGGACGACGATCGCGTACGAGCGGTACGGGGACGGGGCGGGGCCGCCGCTGGTCCTGGTGAGCGGGGCCCTGGGCACGGCCGCGAGCGAGCGGCCCCTCGCCGAGCTCCTCGCCCGTCGCTTCTCGGTCGTGGCGTACGACCGGCGGGGGCGCGGCGGGAGCGGCGACACGGGGCCGTACGCGGTGGAGCGGGAGATCGAGGACCTGGCCGCGGTGGCCGGGGAGGCCGGCAGCGGCGCGGCCCTGCACGGGGTGGGCACGGGGGGCGCCCTGGCGCTCGCCGCGGTGGCCGCCGGGCTCTCGGCCGGGCCGGTGTCGGTGTACGAGCCGCCGTACTCGGCGGAGGCCGCCGCGCGGCACGGCCGGGCCGCGGAGCTGCTCGGGCGGGGGCAGCGGGGCGCGGCCCTCGACCTGTTCCTCGCGGATTCGGGCGTACCGGCGGAGGCGTGGCCGGGCGGGGACGCGTTGGCGTCGACCCTCGCGTACGACCACGCCGTCCTCGGCGACGGGACGGTGCCGGAGCGGCGGCTCGCCGGGGTCCACGCGCGCGTGCTGGTCGTCGACGGGGGCGCGAGTCCGGTGTGGGCGCGCCGGGCGGCCCGTGCGCTGACGGCGGCGCTCCCCCGCGCCCGCCACCGGACCCTGACGGGCCAGACGCACGAGGTGGCCCCGCACGTCCTGGCGCCGGTCCTTGAGGAGTTCCTGGCGGAGGAGCGGGAGACGAGCGAGGCCGCGTAGGGCCTCCGCCCGGCTGACCCGCTACGCGGGCGTGGGCTCGGTCGTGCGGCGGGTGGTGGTGGCGATCGTGGCCGAGCCGACGACGCGCGTCCCGTCGTAGAGCACGATCGCCTGGCCGGGGGCGACGCCGCGGACCGGCTCGGCGAAGGTGACGGTGAGCTCGCCGTCGGCCAGGGCGGCCGTCACCTCGGTCTCGCCGCCGTGGGCACGCAGCTGGGCCGTGTAGCGGCCGGGGCCCTCGGGGGCCGTGCCGCACCAGCGGGGCTTGATCGCGGTGAGGGCGGTGACGTCCAGGGCCTCGACGGGGCCGACCGTCACCGTGTTGTTCACGGGCGAGATGTCGAGGACGTAGCGGGGCTTGCCGTCGGCGGCCGGGTGGCCGATCCGCAGGCCCTTGCGCTGGCCGATCGTGAAGCCGTAGGCACCCTCGTGGGTGCCTACCTTGGTGCCGGCCTCGTCGACGATGTCGCCCTCCGCCTTGCCCAGGCGGGAGGCGAGGAAGCCCTGGGTGTCGCCGTCGGCGATGAAGCAGATGTCGTGGCTGTCGGGCTTCTTCGCGACCGCGAGCCCGCGCCGCTCGGCCTCCGCCCGGATCTCGTCCTTGGTGGTGAGGGTGTCGCCGAGCGGGAACATGGCGTGCGCGAGCTGCTTCTCGTCGAGCACCCCGAGGACGTACGACTGGTCCTTCGCCATGTCGGAGGCCCGGTGGAGCTCACGCGTGCCGTCCTCGTTCAGGACGACCGTCGCGTAGTGGCCGGTGCAGACGGCGTCGAAGCCGAGGGCGAGGGCCTTGTCGAGCAGCGCCGCGAACTTGATCTTCTCGTTGCAGCGGAGGCAGGGGTTGGGCGTGCGGCCCGCCTCGTACTCGGCGACGAAGTCGTCGACGACGTCCTCGCGGAACCGCTCGGCCAGGTCCCACACGTAGAACGGGATGCCGATGACGTCGGCGGCCCGGCGCGCGTCGCGCGAGTCCTCGATCGTGCAGCAGCCGCGCGCTCCGGTACGGAACGACTGCGGGTTCGCGGAGAGCGCGAGGTGCACGCCGGTGACGTCGTGGCCCGCCTCGGCGGCCCGGGCGGCGGCGACGGCGGAGTCCACACCGCCGGACATTGCGGCAAGTACCCGGAGGGGCTGGGTGCGGGGGCGCGGGGGCGAAGTCTCAGTCATAGCCCTACCAGGGTACGGGGCCCGGGAACCAAGGTCGCGGGAGTAAGCGTTCTCTGGTGCATGGGGAGCAGGGGAAGCGGTTCGGACAGGCGGGTGGGGCGGCGGGCCGTGCTGCTCGGCGGCGGGGTCGCCGTGCTGGGCACGGCGGCGCTGGCCAGGGACGAGTTGGCGCGCGCGTGGTGGCGGCTGCCGGGGATGGAGAAGAAGCGGGTCGAGGGCGAGCTCGACCACAAGGGCGCCGAGTGGACGTCGGCGGCGCGGGCGAACTGGCGGCGGGCCGACCGGCCGGACGACTACGGCATAGACCGGGTCGTGATCCATGTCGTGCAGGGCAGCTACGCGACCGCGCTGAAGGTCTTCAAGAACCCGGGGCACGGGGCGGCCGCGCACTACGTGGTCCGCAAGGACGGCCATGTGGCGCAGATGATCCGCGAGCTCGACGTCGGGTTCCACGCGGGGAACCGCGACATGAACGAGCGGAGCATCGGCATCGAGCACGAGGGCTTCGTCGACCGGCCGCAGGACTTCACGGCGGCGATGTACGCGGGGTCGGCGCGGCTGACGGCCGACATCTGCGCGCGGTACGGGATACCGGTGGACCGGGAGCACATCATCGGGCACGTGGAGGTCGAGGGCACCGACCACACCGACCCCGGTCCGCACTGGGACTGGGACCGCTATCTGCGCCTCGTGCGCGAGGCGCCGAAGAAGCCGGTGTGACGGTCGGCCCCGGCCGTGATCCGTCGGACAGGCCCTAGCTGAGGCCCGCGGTCCTCGCCCGCTCCACGGCCGGGCCGATGGCCTCGGCGACCGCCGTCACGTCCTCCTCGGTGGAGGTGTGGCCCAGGGAGAAGCGCAGGGTGCCCCGGGCGAGGTCCGGGTCGGTGCCGGTGGCGAGCAGGACGTGGCTGGGCTGGGCGATGCCGGCGGTGCAGGCGGAGCCGGTGGAGCAGGCGATGCCGGCGGCGTCGAGCAGCAGGAGAAGGGAGTCGCCCTCGCAGCCCGGGAAGGTGAAGTGGGCGTTGGCGGGGAGCCGCTCGTCGGGGTCGCCGCCGAGGATCGCGTCGGGGACGACCGTGCGGACGGCGGTGACGAGCTCGTCGCGCAGGGCGCCGACCTCGCGGGCGAACTCCTCGCGGCGCTCGGTGGCGAGCCGGGCGGCGACGGCGAAGGAGGCGACGGCGGGCACGTCGAGGGTGCCGGAGCGGACGTGCCGCTCCTGGCCGCCGCCGTGCAGGACGGGTACGGGCGTGTACTCGCGGCCGAGGAGCAGGGCGCCGATCCCGTACGGGCCGCCGATCTTGTGGCTGGAGACGGTCATCGCGGCGAGACCGGAGGCGGCGAAGTCGACGGGGACCTGGCCGACGGCCTGGACGGCGTCGGCGTGCAGGGGGACGCCGAACTCGGCGGCGGCGTCGGCGAGTCCGCGGACCGGCATGACCGTGCCGATCTCGTTGTTCGCCCACATGACGGTGGCGAGGGCGACGGACCCGGGGTCGCGGGCGATGGCCTCGCGCAGGGCCTCGGGGTGGACGCGGCCGTAGCGGTCGACGGGGAGGTACTCGACGTCGGCGCCCTCGTGCGTGGCGAGCCAGTCGACGGCGTCGAGCACGGCGTGGTGCTCGACCGGGCTGGCGAGGACGCGGGTGCGGCGCGGGTCGGCGTCGCGGCGGGACCAGTAGAGGCCCTTCACGGCGAGGTTGTCGGCCTCGGTGCCGCCGGAGGTGAGGACGACCTCGCTGGGCCGCGCGCCGAGCGCGGCGGCGAGCGTCTCGCGCCCCTCCTCGACGGTCCGCCGGGCGCGCCGTCCGGGGGCGTGGAGGGAGGAGGCATTGCCCGTGACGGCGAGGTGGGCGGTCATCGCCTCGATCGCCTCGGGCAGCATCGGCGTGGTCGCGGCGTGGTCGAGGTAAGCCATGGTGGGTCGATTCTACGAGTCCACCGCGGCGGCCCCGGCGCCTGGCCGGTTTACGCCCTCGTTCAGGCCGGGGGCCGGGGACTTCCGTCCTCGGATCCGGCCTGAACGGCAAGAACCCTCGGTCGCGCGGGGTGCGGGCCGGTGGTCAGCCGCGGGGGGCGCGGGCCAGTTGGCGGGACTGGGCCACCAGCCGGTCGGCGCTGTCCCAGACCTCGGCGTCCTCCTCCAGGAAGCCCCCGGCGAGGTTGCGGGTGGTGATCGAGACGCGCAGGGGGCCGGGGGCCGGGCGGCAGCGGATGTGGGTGGTGAGCTCCACGGTCGGGGTCCAGCCCTTGAGGCCGAGCTCGAAGGAGGTCGGCGGCAGCGCGTCGACCGTGAGCAGCAGGGAGAGCGCGTCCGGCGCGCGGCCGTCGGCGAGGCCGAACCAGGCCCGCATCTCGCCCTTGCCGGACGGGGCGCCGACGGCCCAGCCCACGCAGGCCGGGTCGAGGCGGAGGTCCAGGCGGTCGGCGATGGCGGAGGAGCCGGGGATCCTCGGGGCCGGGTTGTCGGCGGCGCTGAAGCAGTTCTCGATCGCGGCCATCGCGGGCGGCGTCGCGGTGGTGCGGACGTCGTCGGGGAGGGCGTCGAGGTCTCCGTACGAGGCGAGGACGCGGATGCGCTCGACCTCGGTGCCGTCCTCGGCGTACTGGAAGAGCGAGGCCTGCCCGGTGGAGAGGGTCCGGCCGGTACGGACGGTCTCCGTCCGGATCACCGCGGGGCCTGGCACGGACGGCGTGAGGTAGTGCGCCGAGATCGTGAACGGGTCGGAGTGCGGGAGGTGGTCACCGAGGGCGCGGCCGAGCAGGGCGAGGAGGTAGCCGCCGTTGACGGCCTGGATGATCGTCCAGCCGGCGGAGAGGTCGGCGTCGTAGACACCGGGAGTCCGGAGGGTGACGGCGGTGTCGCGGTCGAACTCGCTCGCGGCGGCGACGGCGGTCGTCGCGGCGGCGGTCGTCTCGGTGCTCGTGCTCATGCTTCCGACGGTACCGCAGCTCATTACTGAGCGGTAGCTTTTTCGGGCTCCTCGCGCGCGGACGAGCGGCGGTTCCAGGCGCGGGGCGCGCGCCAGTGGTAGCGCATCGCGAGGAGCCGGAGGACGAAGGCCGTGAGGACGGCGGCGCTGCTGGTGAAGGCGTTGAGCATGTCGAAGCGGATGCAGAGGACGACCATCGTGGCTCCGACGATCGCGGGGACGGCGTACAGGTCGCGGTCCCAGCGGAGCAGGGACGGCACCTCGTTGGCGAGCACGTCGCGCAGGACGCCGCCGCCGACGGCTGTCGCGAGCCCGAGCGCGGCGGAGGAGGTGAGGCCGAGGCCGTAGTCGTACGCCTTCGTCGTGCCGGTCACGCAGAAGAGGCCGAGGCCCGCGGCGTCGAAGACGTTGACGGCGGTCTGGGTCCGCTCGACCTCCGGGTGGAGGAAGAAGACGAGGACGGTCGCGACCAGCGGCATGACGAAGTAGCCGAGGTCGGTGAAGGCGGCGGGGGGTACGGCGCCGATGATCAGGTCGCGGAGGAGACCGCCGCCGAGGGCGGTGACCTCGGCGAGGACGGCGATGCCGAAGACGTCGAAGTTCTTGCGGACGGCGAGGAGGGCGCCGGAGATGGCGAAGACGAAGATGCCGACGAGGTCCAGGGCGTGCTGGACATCGGGGCTGAACAGATCGTGGAGCACCGCCCAATTGTGCCGGTTGCCGTCGCATGGGCGGGCCGCGCCGGGCGGCACGGCCGCACGGCGGTGGGCAAGGCGTGCGCGAGCCGGGCCGGCGGGCGGCACGCCGGAGGCCCCTGCCGCGGGTGTGCGGCAGGGGCCTCCTGGTGTCACGCCTTCGGCGACTCGTCGCCCTCGGTCGACGGCTCGGCCGTCTCGGCCTCGGACTCGACCTCGACCTCGGACTCGGACTCGGACTCGGACTCGGACTCGGCCGCAGCCTTCGGCTTCGGCTTCGCGATCTCGACCGACTCCCGGGCCACCGGGATCGTCAGCGAGTCCGCGTTCTCCGGGTGGTGGCAGGCCACTCGCTGGCCCGGGCGGAGTTCCACGAGCGGGGGCTCCTGGGTCCTGCAGACCTCCGTCGCCTTCCAGCAGCGGGTGTTGAAGCGGCAGCCCGGCGGCGGGGCGATCGGGGACGGGACGTCGCCGGTGAGCAGGATGCGCTCGCTCTTGGCGCCCCGGCGGCGCGGGTCCGGGATCGGGACCGCGGACATCAGGGCCCGGGTGTACGGGTGCATCGGGTTCTCGTACAGGGACTTGCGGTCCGCGAGCTCGACGATCTTGCCGAGGTACATCACCGCGATGCGGTCCGAGACGTGCCGGATGACCGAGAGGTCGTGCGCGATGATCACGTACGTGAGGCCGAGCTCCTGCTGGAGGTCGTCCAGCAGGTTGACCACCTGGGCCTGGATGGAGACGTCCAGAGCCGACACCGGCTCGTCCGCCACGACCAGCTTCGGCTTCAGGGCCAGGGCGCGGGCGATGCCGATGCGCTGGCGCTGACCACCCGAGAACTCGTGCGGGTAGCGGTTGTAGTGCTCGGGGTTGAGGCCCACCAGACCCAGGAGGCGCTGGACCTCCTTGCGCACGCCGCCCTCGGGCTCGACGCCCTGGAGCTTGAACGGGGCGGAGACGATCGTGCCGACCGTGTGGCGCGGGTTCAGCGAGCCGTACGGGTCCTGGAAGATCATCTGGATGTCGCGGCGGAACGGGCGCATCCCGCCGACTCCCAGGTGGGAGATGTCCTTGCCCTGGAACTCGACCGTGCCGCCGGTCGGTTCGAGCAGCCGCGTGATGAGCCGGCCCATCGTGGACTTGCCGCAGCCGGACTCGCCGACGACGCCGAGCGTCTCACCGGGCAGGACCTCGAAGTCGATCCCGTCGACCGCCTTGACCGCACCGGCCTGACGCTGGAGAAGCCCCTTCTTGATGGGGAAGTGCTTCTTCAGGCCGGTGACCTTGAGGAGGGGTTCCATGGTCTCGCTCACAGTTTCGGCGCAATCTCTTCGGTCCAGATCCGGGTGCGCTCCTCCTGCGGCATGTGACAGGCCGAGAAGTGGCGGTCGCCGGCGAGGGCCAGCTCGGGCCGCTGGGTGCGCGTGATGCCGCCCTTGGGGACGTCCGCGTACGGGCAGCGGGGGTTGAAGGCGCAGCCGCTCGGGATGTTGATCAGGCTGGGCGGGTTGCCCTTGACCGGGATGAGCCGCTCGGTCTGCTCGCGGTCGATCCTCGGCATCGAGCCGAGCAGACCCCAGGTGTAGGGGTGCTGCGGCTCGTAGAAGACCTGCTCGGCCGGCCCGCGCTCGACGCAGCGCCCGCCGTACATCACGAGGATGTCGTCGGCGAGCTCGGCGACGACGCCGAGGTCGTGGGTGATGATGACGACCGCCGAGCCGAACTCCTTCTGGAGGTCCCGCATCAGGTCGAGGATCTGCGCCTGCACCGTCACGTCGAGCGCGGTGGTCGGCTCGTCCGCGATGAGCAGTTCGGGGTTGTTGACGAGCGCCATGGCGATCATCGCGCGCTGGCGCATGCCGCCGGAGAACTCGTGCGGGTAGTTGTCGAACCGCTTGGCCGGCTCGGGGATGCCGACCCGGTCGAGGAGTTCGACGGCCCGCCGCTTCGCGGTCTTCTTGTCGACGGGGTGGTGGACCCGGTACGCCTCCACGATCTGGTGGCCGACCGTGTAGTACGGGTGCATCGCGGACAGCGGATCCTGGAAGATCATCGCCATCTCGCGGCCGCGCATCCGGCGGACCTCGTCGGGGTCGGCGGAGAGCAGCTCGCGGCCGTTCAGCCAGATCTCGCCGGAGATCCGCGCCTTCTGGCGGCCGTACTGGCCGACGGTGTGCAGACCCATGATGCCGAGCGAGGTCACCGACTTGCCGGAGCCGGACTCGCCCACGATGCCGAGGGTCTTGCCCTTCTCCAGCTGGAAGCTGAGGCCGTCGACCGACTTGACCAGACCGTCGTCGGTCGGGAAGTGGATCTTCAGGTCGCGTACGTCGAGGAAGGCGTCGGACGGGGCGCCCGAGGACACGACCGGCTCTCCGGGCGCCGCGCCCGTCTTCGTCAGCTTGTCGGTCATGCGAGCCTCACTCGGGGGTCGATCACCGCGTACAGGAGGTCCACGACGAGGTTGGCGACGACCACACAGGCGGCGGTGATGAGGGTGACGGCCAGGATCAGCGGCAGGTCACGCTCGCTCACGCCCTTGATGGCCAGGCCGCCGAGGCCGTGGAGGCTGAACGCGGTCTCGGTCAGGATCGCGCCGCCGACGAGGGCGCCGAGGTCCATGCCGAAGATGGTCAGGATGGGGGTCATGGTGGAGCGCATCGCGTGCTTGCCGAGCACGACGGGCTCCGGCAGACCCTTGGCCCGTGCGGTACGGATGTAGTCCTCGCCGAGGACCTCCAGCATGGTGGCGCGGGTGAGCCGCGCGTACATCGCCGCGTACAGGAAGGCGAGGGTCACCCAGGGCAGCAGCAGGCCGCCGAACCAGCCGGTGAAGGACTCCGTGATCGGCGTGTACGAGGCGTCGACCCACTGGAGCTGGGTGCGGAAGACGAGCATCGCCAGCATGGCGGTGAAGAAGATGGGGAGCGAGACGCCCGCGAGCGCGGTGATCATCGCCGCCCGGTCGATGATCGTGCCGCGCTTGAGCGCGGAGATCACACCGGTGGAGACACCCAGGACAAGCCACAGCACCGCGGCGCCGATGACCATGGAGAGGGTGACGGGGAAGGCGTCGACCACCATCGTCCACACCTCTTGCTCGGTGCGGAACGAGTAGCCGAGACAGGGCATCGCGCAGTGGATGGTGTCGCCACCGCCCGTGTAGTCCCGGCCGACGAAGATGCCGGAGACGAAGTGCCAGAACTGAACCAGGATCGGCTCGTCCAGGCCCAGCTTCTGACGGATGCCCTCAATGGAAGCCGGATCCGCCTGCTTGCCGACGAACATCGCGGCAGGGTCGCTGCCGGTCATCTTGGGGATGAGGAAGAAGATGCTGAGCGTCACGAGCGTGACGACGAGCAGCATCACGACGACTGCGAAGAGTCGTCGGACTATGTATGCAAGCATGCGGTCGGCCGGTCGGCGGCCGGGGGACCCGATCGGGTCCCCCGGCCGCCGCCTTCGGCCATCACCTGCCCTTCGGACCTGGCGGCGGGTGGTGCGCCGGTGGAGCGGGTCGGATTACTTGACGACGCCGAGCGACGCGTAGTCGTAGCGGCCGTTGTAGGCGTCCGCCGTGTAGACGTTGGTCAGCCGGGAGCTGCGCCAGATGATGTTCTTCTCGTGGGTGAAGGGCAGGTAGACCGCGGCCTCCGAGACCTTCGTGTTGATCTGCTTGTAGAGCTCGCCGGCCTTGTCGGGGTCGGTCTCCTTCAGCGCCTGGTCGAAGAGGCCGTTGATGGCCTTGTCGTTCAGCTCGGAGAAGTTGTTGTTACCGCTCTTGAGGATGAAGCGGCCGTCGACCAGCGGCTGGAGGAAGCCCTGGCCGGTCGGGAAGTCGGCGCCCCAGCCCATGATGATGATGCCGTAGCCCTTGTCCTTGACGACCTTCGGCGAACCGATGATGCCGGACGTCTGGGCGCCGTCGAACAGGTCGATCTGGGCGTCGATGCCGACCTTCAGCAGCGACTGCTGGAGGGACTCGGCGGTCGCGATCTCGACCTTCTTGTTGTTGCGGACCGCGATCGTGGTCTTGAAGCCGTTCGGCTTGCCGCACTTCTTCAGGGCGTCCTTCGCCTTGGCGAGGTCCGGCGCGCCGCTGAGCTTGCCGTACGGGTCGGCCTTCGCGTCGGCGCCCTTGAGCGCCGGCGGCAGCATGTTGGTGGCGATGTCGCCACCGCCCTGCGGGCCACCACGGGCGGTCTGCAGCGACTTGGAGTCGGCCGCGTAGATGATGGCCTTGCGGCACTCGACGTTGGGGATCACCGTCTGCGGGAAGACCGCGTAGCGGATGAAGCCCGTCTGCGGGTTGTCGACGTTGCCCTTGTGCTGCTGGAGCACCTTCTGGCGCGCGGCGGCGCCGACGCCCGTCGCGTTGATGTCGAGGTCGTACTCGCCCTCGACGAGGCGGTTGTCCATGTCGTCGGCGTTCGTGGTGAACGTGACGCTGATCTTGTCCGGCAGGGCCTTGCGGACGGTGTCCGTCTTGGCGTCCCACTTGTCGTTGCGGACAAGCTTGATGGACTTGTTCGGGGTGTACGACTCCCACTTGTACGGACCGGAGGAGAAGGGCTTCAGCTGGTACTTCGCCTTGGTGTCCTTGTCCTGGCGGACCGGGGACGCGGCGGGCATGGCCAGCATCTGCAGGAAGTCACCGTTGGCGACCGGCAGCTTGAAGATGATGGTCTTGTCGTCCGGGGTCTCGATCGCCTTCAGGCCGAGCTTGTCCGGGGTGGTGTCCTTGTACGGGCCCTTGTACTCGTTCTTGGGGTCGAGGACCTGCTGGAGGTAGATCGGGCCGCCGGAGATGACGTCCTGGGCCCAGATGCGCTCGATGCCGTACTTGATGTCCTTGGAGGTGATCGGCTTGCCGTCCTCCCAGGTCACCCCGTCCTTCAGCGTGAAGGTGTAGGTGAGGCCGTCGGCCGAGACCTTGCCGGCGTCGGTCGCGAGGTCCGGGACGAGCTCGGTGGAGGCGGCGCCCGGCTCGGCCTTGAAGGTGACCAGCTGGCGGGTGTAGTAGCGGGCGAAGTCCCACACGAAGCCGTAGTAACCGCGCTGCGGGTCCCACGAGTCGGCCTCCTGCGAGCCGATGAACTTCAGCTCGCCGCCCTTCTTGTCCGAGGGGTTCGCGACCTTGTTGACGGCGGCGTTGAAGCCGGCCGTGCCCTTCGGGCCCTTGTCGCCCGTCTTGCTGCCACCGTCACCGCCGCACGCCGTGGTGACGACCATCGTGGCCGCCGCCAGCAGTGCGCCCGCGGCGATTCTGCGCCTCTGAGAGCTCATCAGAGTCATGGGTCTCGCAACCTCCGGAGTAGTGACGGCCGTCATGTCGGTCCGCCGTTGGGGGATGAGCCTCCTGTCGCCAGCGGCAGGGGCGGGTCTTGGGTGTCGTCGGTGAGCGGTCAGCGGGAGCCCTTCGGGTCGAGCGCGTCACGCACGCCGTCGCCGAAGAGGTTGAACGCCAGGACGGTGATGAAGATCGCGAGGCCGGGGATCACCATGAACACGGGGTCCGCCTCGTAGGTGGTGATGGCCGTCGACAGCATCTGGCCCCAGGAAGCCGTGGGCGGCTTCACACCCGCACCGAGGAAGCTGAGCGCCGCTTCGGTGAGGATGTTGGTGGGGATCATGAGCGTCGCGTAGACCATGATCGGGGCGATCAGGTTGGGCAGCAGCTCGCGACGCAGGATGTAGAGACGGCCGGCACCCAGGCTCTGGGCGGCCTCGATGTACTCGCGGTTGCGCAGCGAGAGGGTCTGGCCGCGGACGATGCGGCCGACGTACGGCCAGCCGAAGAAGCCGATCACGAGCACCAGGGCGGCGATGCGCACGCCCGAACCGTCGAGGCCGAGGAGCTCGTTGGGCAGCACCGAGACCAGGGCGATCGTGAAGAGCAGCTGCGGGAAGGCGAGCATGACGTCCATGACGCGGCTGAGGGCGGCGTCGATCCAGCCGCCGAAGTAGCCCGCGATGATGCCGAGGACGGTGCCGAGGACGACCGCGAAGACCGCCGCGAGGAAGGCGACGAGCAGCGAGATCCGGGCGCCGTAGACGATCCGGCTGAAGACGTCGCGGCCGTTGACCGGCTCGACGCCCAGCAGGTATTCGGAGCTGATGCCGCCCCACGACCCGATCGGCGTACCGAAGAGCGGGTCGATCTGGTCCTCGTGGAACTCGTTCGGCGGGTGGCCGAGGAGACCGACGATGGCCGGGGCGAAGATCGCGACCAGGATGAGGAAGACGACGACGAAGGCGCCCGCGAGGGCGAGTTTGTCGCGCTTGAGGCGGGTCCAGGCGATCTGCCAGGGCGAGCGGCCCTGGATGGCCTTGGCGGAGGTGCCGGAGTTGTCCGGTGTGCCGGGAGCGTCGGGCGCGCCGACGACGGTGGCGGTCGACTCGCCCGCACTCGTCTCGTGCAGTGGTGCCGTCATCGTGGTGAGGACCCCTCTCGGCCGCCGGTAGCCGGCCCTTGCCCGCCGCGGGTAGCGGCTCGGTGGAACAACCTGCTGGGCACCGGCTCGAAAGGAGCCGAACGCCCTGTGTTCCGGGGAGTCTTCAATGCGTTTGCGATCACCCGCCAGCCCTGACGGGGAATGTTTGCTCAAACGTGATGCGGTGCTGCGACTTCCGTTATCCGGACGTCGTGATCACCTGAGCGGACCATCTCGGGCGCTCTTCCCCCCAATCGGACATGTCGCACAACTAGGCGTTCGAGGTGCGGTATTGGGGCGAACAACGGCCTCCGGAGAGGACTCCGGAGGCCGTCGAGGTGTGAGGCGAGAAGGGTGGCGTCTCAGTATCCGGACGGGGCCGGAGGCGGGTAGCCGTAGCCCGGCGCGGGGGCGGATCCGCGGCCCGCGTGCGCCTCGCGGTCGTAGAAGGGGCGCGCGTGGGCGCTCAGCCAGAGGGCCACCGGGTCGTACGCGTCGGAGAGCGCGACCGTCGAGACGGGCAGCCCGTCGGGGACGGCGGAGATCGACTGGCGCATCATCGCGCGGACGGAGTCGACGGCGGCCGCGGAGGTGTCGTACAGGTCGAGTCCGACGGCGAGGTACGGGGAGCCGAGCGCGGGCTGCACCCAGCCGCGGCGCAGCGAGCGGACGGCCGGGGTGCGGTGCGCGTTCTGCGTGAGCAGGGCGTAGAACTGCGGGATCTCCAGCGCGGGCTCGCTGACGCGCAGCGGCCCGGCGGGCATCCGGTCGAGCCCGGTGGCGATGCGGCGCAGGTCGGCCCAGGGGATGCCGACGCCGCCGCCGGGAGCGTGCGGATTGAGCCAGATGCCCCAGCGGTCGGGGTAGAGGGCGCGGGCCATCTCGCGGCCGGTGACGAGCTCGTGGGCGCGGTTCCAGCCGGAGGCGGCGAGCTCCTGGGCGGAGGTGACGCAGGGCGCGTAGCCGAAGCCGTCGACCTCCATGTTCCCGTACTGGGCGTCGGGAGAGCCGGGCGAGCCCTGCCAGAGCAGCATCCAGACCTCGCCGTCGGCCAGGGCGTGCAGCAGCCTCTCGTACGCGTCGTAGCGTCCGGGTGCCACCTGGCGCAGCATGTGCTCGACCCCTCCGGTCGCAGCGGTGCTCGACGCGCTCACCCTGGGTCCCGCCCCTCTTCCGTTCACCACGTCCGGCCGGCCGCTGATTCGGTTCGGCCGCGCTCGGTCCAGTTCAGTTCAGCTTAAACAGGGTGCCGCTCACCCGGCGGCGCGCTGGTAGAAGGGGCGTACCCGCTCCAGCATCCAGTCGCCGACCGGATCCTGCGCCATGTCGAGCAGGATGAGGTTGACCGGCCAGGCGGCCTCGACACGGCCGAGGGCGCGGCCGAGGGCGTCCAGGGGTGCGTTGCGGTCGACGCCGTCCCAGGCGACGAGCTGGACGCCGA
Source organism: Streptomyces venezuelae (assembly GCF_008642375.1). Taxonomy (NCBI): domain Bacteria; kingdom Bacillati; phylum Actinomycetota; class Actinomycetes; order Kitasatosporales; family Streptomycetaceae; genus Streptomyces; species Streptomyces venezuelae. The sequence continues at coordinate 2,668,310 of NZ_CP029194.1, forward strand.
TGAAGAGGGCGGGTTCGGTGCCCTCGACGCTCGCGAGGGCGCGGCGGGCGGTGGCGACGACTCCGGTGGCCTCGAACTCGGTGGAGGCGGCGGCGAGGAAGTCGACGGGGTCGTCCTGCCAGTCGGGCTCGAAGAGCCGGACGCGGCCGCCGCTGGCGGGGCCGTCGAGCGGGGTGCGGCCGACGCGGCAGAGTTCCGCGACGGCGGGCGGGGGCAGCGGGACGCCGACGGTGCCGCCGGGGTTCACGGCGATGCCGAGCTGCGGGGGCAGGCCGCGGGCGAAGTCGCGGGCGGGGGCGACGGTGTAGGACATGTGGGTGCCGACACAGGCGAGGAACTGCTGCTCGGAGCTGAAGACGGGGACGAAGGCCGCGCCGTCGATCTCCATGGTGGCGAGGTCCAGGTCGGAGCTCTCGGTGCTGCCGCCGTTGGGCAGGGGCACCCAGACCGGGCTGCGGCCCAGCACCTCGACCAGTCGGCCCCCTGCCGCGGGGTTGCCGAGCGAGGCGGCCAGCACCTCTTCGAGCTCGTTGCCCGGCCACGTCACGTCCACGGTCCCTCTTCCCCATGTCTCGCGGGTTGCGCGCCCTCCCGCGCCGCCCCGCAGCACCCTAACGCCGCCCTGACACCGCCGTGGCCAAAAGCAGGGGGTACGAGTGAGGGACGGCCCACACACGGCGCCCGGGGACGCCCCTCGGACCGCACCGATGGCGGTCCTCAGGCGGCCGCGTTGCGGAAGCCAATCTTCCGCAGGGCGTCCGCGGAGTCCCGGTCGAGGAGGGTCGCCGAGGCGCAGCCGTGCGGCAGGCTGCCCGACTCGGCGGCCTTCAGCATCCGGCCGACGGCCCGCCGGTGCCGGGCGAAGGCGTACGCGGAGACTCCGCGGCCCCGGGCGCGCTGGCCGTCCCGTGCGGTGTCCGGGGTGACGTCGAGCAGGATCAGGTGCAGGGCCGCGCCGCGGCGCCGCGCCTCGCGGGCGAGCCATCCGCGCACCCAGGACTGGGTGCCGCAGTCGTGCACGATCACGCTCGCGCCGGAGCGCAGGGCGCGGCGCAGCCCGGCGTAGTGCGCGATCCGGACCAGGGGGCGGTAGACCGCGTACGGCAGGAGGCGCGGCATGCGGGCCTCCCAGCGCTCGCGGGCGTCCTGGGAGTCGATGCCCCGGCCGTCGGCGGCGCGCTTCATGAGGGTGGACTTGCCGCTGCCGGGCAGCCCGGAGACGACGACGAGGTCGCCGACCGCGAAGGTGAGGCCCCGGGGCCCCCGGCCGCCGCGCTCGCGCAGGTCCCGCAGGATCCGGCCACGGCGGCGGCGCGTCCCGCTCCCCGCCCTGGTGCGGGCCCGGGCGCGCTGGGGCGGTATGCCGGTACTCGTCGCGTATGCGCCGGTGTGCTGGATCCTCATCGCTGCTCCCCCTGCCGGGCCTCAGGAGACCCTTGCCCACAAAGTGTAAAGAAGCGGTAATGAGATACAAGTGATGTGCCACGCGGAGGACGCGTGCAATGATGTGCGCGCCAGGCGCGCACAGTCGCCACACAACCTCATACCGGCCGCTCGAATCCGCGCGGGAGAGTTCCGGACCGCCCCAGGCGTCCGGACGCCGAAGGAGCAAGACCCTCCCTTGAATCTCTCAGGCCCCGTACCGCGTGGATGAGGCAGATCTGAAAAGCGGGACACCCTTCCGTGTCCCCACCCAAGGTGCAAGCCGATCTCTCGTCGACGAGATGCTCTCGGTGAACCTCTCAGGTTCCATGACAGATGGGGAGGACGTCCTCGCCCGTCATGTGTTTCGTCACCGAACCGCCCTTGGGATCCGGGAGCCACCCCATGAGCACTGCCCCCCGTCTGACCGCCCTCGATGCGCTGCATCGTTCGCTGGGCGCGACCATGACCGACTTCGCGGGCTGGGACATGCCGCTGCGCTACGCCAGCGAGCGGGACGAGCACGTCGCCGTCCGGACCAAGGCGGGCCTCTTCGACCTCTCCCACATGGGCGAGATCACCGTCACCGGTCCGCAGGCCGTGGAGCTCCTCGACCACGCCCTCGTCGGCAACATCTCCACGGTGGGCGTGGGCCGCGCCCGCTACACGATGATCTGCCAGGAGGACGGCGGCATCCTCGACGACCTGATCGTCTACCGCCTCGGCGAGACGGAGTACATGGTCGTCGCCAACGCCTCCAACGCGCAGATCGTCCTGGACGCGCTCGTGGCCCGCTCCGAGGGCTTCGACGCCGAGGTCCGCGACGACCGTGACGCGTACGCCCTGATCGCGGTACAGGGCCCGGAGTCCCCCGGCATCCTGAAGCAGCTCACCGACGCCGACCTGGACGGCCTGAAGTACTACGCCGGCCTCCCCGGCACCGTCGCGGGCGTCCCGGCCCTCATCGCCCGTACCGGCTACACCGGCGAGGACGGCTTCGAGCTCTTCCTGAAGCCCGAGCACGCCGAGGGCGTCTGGAAGGCGCTGACCGAGGCGGGCGCCCCGGTCGGTCTGATCCCCTGCGGCCTGTCCTGCCGCGACACGCTCCGCCTGGAGGCGGGCATGCCGCTGTACGGCCACGAGCTGACGACCGCCCTCACCCCCTTCGACGCCGGTCTCGGCCGGGTCGTCAAGTTCGAGAAGACGACCAACGACGGCCGCTTCGTCGGCCGCGAGGCGCTCGAGAAGGCCGCCGAGCGAGCCGAGACCGCCCCGCCGCGCAAGCTCGTCGGCCTGGTCGCCGAGGGCCGCCGGGTCCCGCGCGCCGGTTTCTCCGTCGTCAAGGACGGTGTCGTGATCGGCGAGGTGACCTCGGGCGCCCCGTCCCCGACGCTCGGTAAGCCGATCGCGATCGCGTACGTGGACGCGGCGCACGCCGCGCCGGGCACCGAGGGTGTAGGTGTGGACATCCGCGGCACCCACGAGCCCTACGAGGTCGTGGCGCTGCCGTTCTACAAGCGCCAGAAGTGACGCAGTCGTCTCACCCCGGGTCTCACCCCGCGAGACCCGCGTTCATCAGTACCCCCCCGATCCAGGAGAATCAGGTCATGAGCAACCCCCAGCAGCTGCGCTACACCAAGGAGCACGAGTGGCTGTCGGCCGCCGAGGACGGCGTCGCGACGGTCGGCATCACGGAGTTCGCGGCCAACGCGCTCGGTGACGTCGTCTACGCCCAGCTCCCCGAGGTCGGCTCGACCGTCACCGCGGGCGAGACCTGTGGCGAGCTGGAGTCGACGAAGTCCGTGAGCGACCTGTACTCCCCCGTCACGGGTGAGGTCGTCGCCGCCAACCAGGACGTGGTGGACGACCCGTCGCTGGTGAACACGGCTCCGTTCGAGGGTGGCTGGCTGTTCAAGGTACGTGTCGCGGGCGAGCCGGACGAGCTGCTCTCCGCCGACGAGTACACCGCGTTCTCCGCCGGCTGAGACCGGGCCCGAGACCCCTAGGGATCGATTCATGTCGCTTCTGAACACTCCCCTCCACGAGCTGGACCCCGACGTCGCCGCCGCCGTCGACGCCGAGCTCCTTCGTCAGCAGTCCACCCTCGAGATGATCGCCTCGGAGAACTTCGCTCCGGTCGCGGTCATGGAGGCCCAGGGCTCCGTCCTCACCAACAAGTACGCCGAGGGCTACCCGGGCCGCCGCTACTACGGCGGCTGCGAGCACGTCGACGTGGCCGAGCAGATCGCGATCGACCGGGTCAAGGACCTGTTCGGCGCCGAGTACGCCAACGTCCAGCCGCACTCCGGCGCCTCCGCGAACCAGGCCGCCCTCTTCGCGATCGCCCAGCCGGGCGACACGATCCTGGGTCTGGACCTGGCGCACGGCGGCCACCTCACCCACGGCATGCGCCTGAACTTCTCCGGCAAGCAGTTCAACGTGGTCGCGTACCACGTGGACGAGGCCGGTCTGGTGGACATGGCCGAGGTCGAGCGCCTCGCCAAGGAGCACCGCCCGAAGGTCATCATCGCGGGCTGGTCCGCCTACCCGCGCCAGCTGGACTTCGCGGAGTTCCGCCGGATCGCCGACGAGGTCGAGGCGTACCTGTGGGTCGACATGGCCCACTTCGCGGGTCTGGTCGCGGCCGGTCTGCACCCGAACCCGGTCGAGTACGCGGACGTGGTGACCTCCACCACGCACAAGACGCTCGGCGGCCCCCGCGGCGGCATCATCCTCGCGAAGAAGGAGTTCGCGAAGAAGCTGAACTCCTCGGTCTTCCCCGGTTTCCAGGGCGGCCCGCTGGAGCACGTGATCGCGGCCAAGGCCGTCTCCTTCAAGGTCGCGGCCTCGGAGGACTTCAAGGAGCGCCAGCAGCGCACCCTGGACGGCGCCCGCATCCTCGCCGAGCGCCTGGTCCAGGACGACGTCACCGCGCACGGTGTCTCGGTCCTGTCCGGCGGCACGGACGTGCACCTGGTCCTCGTCGACCTGCGCAACTCGGAGCTCGACGGCCAGCAGGCCGAGGACCGTCTCCACGAGGTCGGCATCACGGTCAACCGGAACGCCGTTCCGAACGACCCGCGTCCGCCGATGGTCACCTCGGGTCTGCGCATCGGCACGCCGGCGCTCGCGACCCGCGGCTTCGGCACCGAGGACTTCACCGAGGTCGCCGACATCATCGCGGAGACCCTGAAGCCGGGCTTCGACGGCGACAAGGCCGAGGCCCTCAAGGCCCGGGTCACCGCGCTGGCCGACAAGCACCCGCTGTACCCCGGCCTGAAGTAATTTCGTACCCTTTTGTTCTGCGGCCCGTCCGCGGCCGTTCGTACGAAACCTCTGGGGCACCGCGCACACTGGACAGTGAGCGCGGTGCCCCGCCCCATGATCAACGTTTCTGCACCACCCCGGCAGACAACGGCGTCTAGCCCCCACAAGGAGTCCCCCGTGGCCATCTCGGTCTTCGACCTGTTCTCGATCGGCATCGGCCCGTCCAGCTCCCACACGGTGGGCCCGATGCGCGCGGCCCGGATGTTCGCCCGCCGCCTGAAGAACGAGGGCCTGCTCGCCCACACCGCGGCCATACGGGCGGAGCTGTACGGCTCCCTGGGCGCGACCGGCCACGGCCACGGCACCCCCAAGGCGGTGCTCCTCGGCCTGGAGGGCAGCTCGCCGCGCACGGTGGACGTCGAGACCGCGGACGACGAGGTCGAGCGCATCAAGTCGAGCGGCCGGATCAACCTCCTCGGCGCGCACGAGATCCCCTTCGACTTCGACGCCGACCTGATCCTGCACCGCCGCAAGGCGCTCCCGTACCACGCCAACGGGATGACGATCTTCGCGTACGACGCCGAGGGCGCGCTCGTCCTGGAGAAGACGTACTACTCGGTCGGCGGCGGCTTCGTCGTCGACGAGGACGCGGTCGCCGGCGAGAACCCGATCGTCCCGGACGACACCGTCCTGAAGTACCCCTTCCGCACCGGCGACGAGCTGCTGCGCCTCGCCAAGGAGACCGGCCTCTCGATCTCCTCGATGATGCTGGAGAACGAGAAGGCCTGGCGCACCGAGGACGAGATCCGCGCCGGCCTCCTGGAGATCTGGCGGGTCATGCAGGCCTGCGTCTCGCGCGGCATGTCCCGCGAGGGCATCCTGCCGGGCGGTCTGAAGGTGCGCCGGCGCGCCGCGAACACGGCCCGCAAGCTGCGCTCCGAGGGCGACCCGGCGGCGCTGGCGATGGAGTGGATCACCCTCTACGCGATGGCCGTGAACGAGGAGAACGCGGCGGGCGGCCGGGTGGTCACCGCCCCGACGAACGGCGCGGCCGGCATCATCCCGGCGGTCCTGCACTACTACACGAACTTCGTGCCCGGCGCCGACGAGGACGGCATCGTCCGCTTCATGCTCGCGGCCGGCGCGGTCGGCATGCTCTTCAAGGAGAACGCCTCCATCTCGGGCGCCGAGGTCGGCTGCCAGGGCGAGGTCGGCTCGGCCTGCTCGATGGCGGCGGGCGCGCTCGCCGAGGTCCTCGGCGGCACCCCGGAGCAGGTGGAGAACGCCGCCGAGATCGGCATGGAGCACAACCTGGGCCTGACCTGCGACCCGGTCGGCGGCCTCGTGCAGATCCCGTGCATCGAGCGGAACGGCATGGCGGCGGTCAAGGCGGTCACGGCCGCGAAGATGGCCATGCGCGGCGACGGCAGCCACCTGGTCTCCCTCGACAAGGTCATCAAGACCATGAAGGAGACGGGCGCGGACATGAGCGTCAAGTACAAGGAGACCGCGCGTGGCGGTCTCGCGGTGAACATCATCGAGTGCTGAGGCCTGCCCCTGACTCGTCCCGCTTTGTCCGGTGAGGTGATCGCGGGCGGCGCGCGGCCTACAATCCGCGACCGCTGATGATCACGAGCACCGGACGAGGCGGAGAAGCGATGCGGAAACTCCTGTGGGTGGCGGCCGGCCTGGCCGGGATCGCCGCCGCGAGCGGCTGCGGGGCGCCACAGACCTCGGGCCCGGCGGCCGGGACCACGACGGCTCCCCCGTCCGTGACGGCTCCCCGGTCCGTGACGGCTCCCCCGTCCGCCTCCCGCGCTCCGGCGGGCGCGACGGAGCTGCTGGCGCGGGCGGAGGCGGCCATGGGCGCCGAGGCCGGCTGGACCTTCACGGTGACGGGCAAGGAGTCGCTGACGCAGTCCGGCGCCCCGGAGGGGCAGGGCAGCAGGGCCTCGTACTCCGCCAGGGTGGACCGGACGGCCGGCCCGGAGGCCCTGCACCAGACCGGCACGGTCACCGGCAAGAACGGAAGCAAGGCCGAAGAGGTCGTCTCCGCGGGCGGCACCGGGTACGTGCGGGAAGGCGCACCCGGCGCTCCCTGGACCAAGGGACCCCTGACCGACCCGGAGATCGCCGCCAAGGTGGAGGACCCGCTGGACGCCCTGGCCTCCTTCGCCGACTACGCCGAACGGGGCGAGCGGATCGAGGTCGTCAGGTCCGGCGGCGAGATCCGGCTCCGGCTGCGGGTGCCCTCCGCGACCCTGGCCGAGCGCGAGGAACGGCCGGCGGTCGCGCGGGCCGCCCGGGAGTTCCTGCCGACTCTGAGGAAGCTGCGGAAGGCCGGGGTCACGGCGGGCGAGAAGAAGATCGTCCTGACCGGGCTGGAGGAGAGCCTCGTCCTGGACGCGAAGACGCACCGGATGAGGTCCTACCGTTCCTCCTTCGGCTTCGCCGTCCCGCACGAGGGCCGGCAGCTCCGCTACGCGCAGGAGCTCGGGGCGGACACCCGGGGCGTTTTCACCGGCCGGATCGAGGCCCCCGTCACCGCCCGGTAGCGCCTGTCCCTCAAGGTCCCTGGCGGCCGGTCCCTGTCGGTCGAAAAGCGGTTCGCCGCCCCGGAGCCGCCTGTAGTGTCCGCGTCATGACCACACCGACAGAGACGACCGACGCGGAGTGCCTCGCCCTCACACGCGGTCTGCGCCGCCGCGGTGCGATCGTCCTCGCCGGCTTCGGCCTCGTCTGGGCCCTCGCGGGCGGTTCGGGGGTGGCGGCGGCCCCGGTGTCGATCGCGCTCGGTGTCGTCGCGGCGGCCGTGACGGCCGGCGCCGTCGTGGTCGCCTTCCGGGGCACCCAAGGCCCCGTCACCCGCCTGGTGCGGCTGCCGGAGAAGTGGAACCGCGGGGTCGGCCTGGTCAACGGTGCCGAGCTGCTGGCGATCTTCGCGGTGATCGCCGCGTCGAACGCGTCGGGCCACCCGGAGTTCATCCCGGTCGGGATCTGCCTGGTCGTCGGTCTGCACTTCTTCCCGCTGGCGCGCCTCTTCGACCAGCCGCAGTACCGGTGGACCGCCATCCTCCTGACGGCGCTCGCCCTGGCCGGTCTCGCCGTCCTCGCGACCGGGGCCTCGGCGGAGACGACCCGTGCGGTGGTGGGTCTGGGCGCGGCCGCCGTGCTGTGGGGCTCGTCGTTCCACGTGGCCCTGCGGGGCTAGGGGGTGTCGCGGGCCAGGCGGGACTTTCCGGACACCCCCTAGGGGGCAAGGCACCCCCTAGGGCGCGATCCAGTGCGGGTCGGGGACCACCGTGAGGAGTGCCGAGACGACCATGACCACCATCAGCGCGGCCGCCTCGATCCGGGCCGGGGCCTCGGCGGCGCCGCCCGACAGCATGCGGCTCCTGGCCGCCAGGGCCAGCAGGCTCACCCCGCCGAAGATCAGCAGCTTGACCAGCAGGATCCGGCCGTAGGCCGTGGTCAGGACGGCGTCCAGCGGCAGTCTGCGCAGGGTGGAGGCCGTGCCGGTGACCGCCAGGGCCGCGTAGACGACGGCGGCCATCCGGGCGTAGCGGAGGAGCACGTCTCGGCCGCCGCGCCGCAGTTTCATGGTGCGCAGCACGTACAGGAGCGTGCCGAGCCAGAGCGAGGCTCCCGTGAGGTGGACGACGGTGAGCCCGATGCCCACGGCCGGGGTGTACGTCTCCGTGTGGGCGCGCAGCGCCTCGGCGACGACCGCGACGGCCAAAGGCACCACGGCGAGGACGGGGCGCCGGGAGGCGGCGCACAGTGCGGCGAGGGCGAAGGCGTTGGCCGTGACGAGCAGGAGGCGGCCCTCGCGCAGCCCGTACACGACGGGCAGGCTCAGCCCGCTGACGGCGGCGAGGAGCAGCAGGAGTCCGGCGGAGGCGGCCGAGGCGAGCAGGGCGGCGGGCACGGACAGGGCGCGGGGCCGGGGTCCTTCCCCGGCGAGACGGCGTCCGGCGAGTTCGCCGACGTGGACGGCGAGGCCCGTGAGGACGAGGAAGCGCAGGAGCGCGGTGGTGCCGGCGGCGGGTATCCGGAGCTCGCCGGTGCCCGTCTGGGCGAGGCCGGCGCCCAGCAGGGCGAGGCCTATGACGGCGAGGGCGGCGACCGCGGCGAGGACCGCCGCGGTCAGACGGCTCGGGGTACCGAAGGGTCCGGGAAGCGTCACCGGACGATCGTCACCGAGCCCCGGACGGGCGGCAACTCAAGCTGGCGCCGCCCGTCCGGGCGGGCGGATCAGGCCTTGCTGTAGTGCGCCCAGAACTCGTCCCAGGACAGCACGCCGTCACCGTTGTCGTCGCGCTGCTTGATGAGGACCTCGGCGACCGACTCGGTGACGTTGAAGTCGCCGTGCTGCGCCATGAGGCTCTTGTACTCCGCGGCGGTGATGAAACCGTCCCCGTCGGCGTCGAACTTGTTGAATGCCGTGCGTGCCGCGTCGATGTCCGCCACTGCTTCCGCCCCTTCTTGGTGCTTCACTGACGGTGGTCAGATTAGCGGGCCCGCGCCTCGGGGAGTTCCCTCCCCCGGACGGTTCCACGACGGTCGTGCCGCAGCCGAACCGGCAGGACGCGGGCGTGCTCGCCTTCACCGCCCATTCGGTGGTGTTCACGGACGTCGATCCGGAGTGGGCACGGGTGGAGCCGGCGGCCACGTCGGGCGACCCGGACGCCCCTACCGGAAGATGCCGGTGTGGCCGAGGGAGTAGCGGCCGGGCTGCGGGTAGACGGCGAGGCCGTGGGGGCCGCCGCCGACGGGGATGCGGGCGAGCTGCTCGCCGCTGGTCGTGTCGATGGCGTACACCTCGGAGTCGTATCGCCCGGACAGCCACAGGACCTTGCCGTCGGCGGAGACGCCGCCCATGTCGGGTGAGCCGCCGTCCGGGAGCCACCACTTCTTGGTGAGCTTGTTCTTCCCGAAGTCGAAGACGGAGACCGAGCCCTCGCCGCGGTTGGGGACGTACATCTCGCGGGAGTCCCGGCTGATGTAGAGGCCGTGGCAGCCCTTGCCGGTGGGCAGCAGGGTGGGGGTGGTGAACTTCTCGCCGTCGAGCACCCACATGCCGTGGGCCATCATGTCGGCGACGTAGAACGTCTTGCCGTCCGGGGAGATCTTGACGTCCTGGGGCATGGCGCCCTCGAAGGGCAGCTTCTGCTGGCCGATCACCTCCATCTTCTCCGTGTCGACCTTGAGCAGCTCGCCGGAGAACTCACAGGAGACGACGAAGTAGCGTCCGTCGGCGGAGAAGTCGGCGTGGTTGACGCCGTAGCAGCTCACCGGGACGGTCTTCCTCCGCTCCATGGTGTGCGGGTCGCGGAAGACGAGTTCGCGGTCGAGGGAGGCCATGACGATCGCGTACTTGCCGTTGGGCGTGAAGTAGAGGTTGTACGGGTCGTGGACCTCGACCGGCTTGCCCGCGACGCCGGTGGCGGGGTCGATGGGGGTGAGGGTGTGGCCCCGGTTGTTGTTGACCCAGAGGGTCTTCATGTCCCAGGAGGGCACGACGTGCTGGGGCTGGATGCCGACGGGGATCGTCTCGACGACCTGGTAGGTCGTCGGGTCGATGACGGAGACGGTGTTGGAGTTGGTGTTGGGGACGTAGACCCGGGAGGGGAAGTTCCTGACGACCGGGGAGAGCTTGTTCGGCCGGTCCGCGGCGTAGACGTCGTTGGGGTCGAGGAGCGGCGGCATGCCGGGGAGCCCGGCGGGGGCCGCGGCGGGCTTCGGTACGGCGGGGGCGGCGGCCTTCTTGACCCCGGTGGCGCCGTCCCCGGCCTGGTTCGCGCCGCCGCAGCCCGCGAGAGTGACGAGCAGGGCCGTGGCGAGGAGGGCCCCGCTGCGCGCGGTGAGGTGTGCCATCAGGTCAGCAGCTCCGTGGTGGTGACCGCGCGCAGTCCGCGGCGGTCGAGGTCGGCGAGGAGGAGGGGCAGCGCGGCGGCGGTCTCCGGGTAGCCGAAGTGCAGGCTGACGACCGATCCGGGCCGGAGGGGGCCGGTGACGTTGCGGACGATCGCGGCGGCGCCGGGTGAGGTGAAGTCGAGGGAGTCGACGTCGTACGAGAGGGTGTGCGGGTATCCGGCGCGGTGGGCGGCGCGCAGGACGGCCCGGGAGGCGTGCTGGGTCCTGGAGGGCCGGAACCAGGTGCCGACGGAGCCGGTGAGGCGGCGCAGGCGGGTGGCGCAGGCCTCGATCTCCGCGTGGGCCTCCGCCTCGGTCATGGTGTTGATGTCGGTGTGGTGCTGGGTGTGGTTGCCGAGGTCGTGGCCGCCGTCGAGGATGCGGCGGGCCATGCCGGGGTGTTCGTCGAGCCAGGTGCCGACGGCGAGGACCGTGACGCGGGCGCCGGCCTTCTCCGCCTGGCCGAGGAGGGTGCGGGCGAGGGCGGGGTCGCCCTGGCCGTGGAAGGTGAGGGCGACGCGGGGCCGGTCGCGGGGCCCGTGGCCGATCTCGGCGGGCCGGCCGGGGAAGCGGCGCGGGGCGGGGGCGGCGGCCGGGGCGGCGGCGGGCGCCGTGCCCGGCGCGGCTCCGGGGCGGCGGGAGGCGGGGCGGGGCGGGGCTCCGTACCGCAGCCGGTGGCGAGGGCTCCCGCGAGGGCGGCGGCCGCGCCCACCCGGAGGGCACCGCGGCGGTCGGTCGGCTTCACGCGACCAGTAAAGAAGGATCTCGACCGAATCGTGATGATTAGGCCGATTCAGGACGTTTGCGGGCCACACCGGGGCGTCCAGCATGCGGACGAGCCGGGGAAACAATCGATGAACCGCATAGCCATTCAATGTTTGCAAGGCGAGTGCCGCAGGTCACCAATGATTCATAGACGATCAATCCCTATTTGACCGAATTCATCCCGGTAGGGACTTTTGGCGACGAGGCCGCCCGTCTGTCATAGTCGGAGACACGACCCCCATTGACCCGGGCACAGGTCGACATAGGCGCCGTGGATACACCCCCCCGTCCACGGCGCAGCAGACGAGAGCCCCCAGGCGCCCCACTACGGCGGACGGGGGCTTTCGTGCGTCCTGGGCCGTCCTCAGGTGCGGTCGGCGACCCTCATCTCGAACCAGGTCGTCTTGCCGCGCGGCCCGAGGTCCACACCCCAGCGGTCGGAGAGCTTGTCGACGAGCATGAGCCCCCGGCCGCTGATGTCGAGCTCGCCCACGGGCATCAGACAGGGCAGCCCGCGCGAGGGGTCACGGACCTCGATCCGGATCGAGCCGCGCCGCCGGTGCAGCCGCAGCGCGAAGGACCGGGCTCCGGTGTGCCGGACGGCGTTGCCGACGAGCTCCGAGACCAGCAGCACCGCGTGCTCGGCGATCTGCGGGCCGAGCCCCCACTGGCGCTGGACCACGCCCTGGGTGAGCCGGCGGGCCACCCAGGCCGACTCGGGGCGGGACGGCAGCCGCACGTCCTCCTCCGCCGGATTGCCGTACAACTCCAGTACGTCGGGGACCTGTTCCTCATCCACGGTCGGTGACCACCGTGGGGCGGCGGCGCTGCCGCGCTGCCACGGTTGTTCCCTACCCTCCAGGCCCGCCATGCCCCCATCATGGCCGCACGGAGCCGCCCGCGGGGGCCGTTCCGGCGGAATCGGCCCCCGCGGTCCCGTCCTCGAGCGCGCCTCAGGCGAACTTCGCCTTGCCCGGGCCCTCCTCGACGAAGCTGCGCATCCCGGCCTCCCGGTCCGCGGTCGCGAACAGCCCGGCGAACCAGGTGCGTTCGATCGCGAGACCGGTGTCGATGTCGGTCTCCAGACCCTGGTCGACGGCCTCCTTCGCGGCCCGCAGGGCGACGGCCGGACCCTGTGCCAGCTTCGCGGCCCAGGCGTGCGCCTGCTCGTACACCTCGGCGGCCGGGACGACCCGGTCGACCAGGCCGAGCGTGAGGGCCTCGTCCGCCTTCACCATGCGGCCGGTGAAGATGAGGTCCTTGGCGCGGGAGGGGCCGACCAGCCGGGAGAGCCGCTGGGTGCCGCCCGCACCGGGGATGAGGCCGAGCAGGATCTCCGGCTGACCCAGCTTCGCGTTGTCGGCGGCGATCCGGTAGTCGGCGCAGAGCGCGAGCTCGCAGCCGCCCCCGAGGGCGTAGCCGGTGACGGCGGCGACGACGGGCTTCGGGATGCGGGCGATCGCCGTGAAGGAGTCCTGGAGGGCGCGCGAGCGCTTGACCATGGCCACGTGGTCCATGACCTGCATCTCCTTGATGTCCGCGCCGGCCGCGAACACCTTCTCGCCGCCGTAGAGGATCACGGCCCGCACGTCGTCGCGGTCGGTCGCCTCCTGGGCCAGCTCGCGCAGCCGGTCCTGGGTGGCGATGTCGAGCGCGTTCATCGGGGGGCGGTCGAGGCGGATCGTGCCGACGCCGTCGGCGACTTCGAGGTTCACAGTCATGGAGGGAAGGTTAGTCGGCGTTAACGTGAAGAGACCCGGTGCTGTTGCTCACAGCACCGGGTCCCTCACGAACGACTTGCTCGACGACTTACTTGGTCCACTCCGACCACGGCATGTTCCAGCCGTTGAGGCCGTTCTCCGGCTGGATCTGCTTGTCCTTGGAGTTCTTGACGACGATCACGTCACCGATGATCGAGCGGTCGTAGAACCAGGCGGCCGGGGTCGAGCTGTCGCCCGCGCCGCGCGTGTCCGACAGGCCGACGCAGCCGTGGCTGACGTTGGAGGAGCCGAAGGTGCTCTTCGGGGCCCAGTAGTTGCCGTGCACGAAGGTGCCCGAGGTGGAGAGCCGCATCGCGTGCGGGACGTCCTTGATGTCGTACTCGCCGCCGAAGCCGACCGTGGCCCCGTTCATGCGGGTCACCTTGTACTTCTCGCTGATGACCATCTGGCCGTTGTACGTGGTCGTCGACGGGGCGCCCGCGGTGATCGGCAGCGTCTTGATGATCGAGCCGTCCCGCTCGATCTTCATCGTCTTGGCGCTGGCGTCGACGGTGGAGACCTGACGGCGGCCGATGGTGAAGCTGATCGTCTTCTTCTGCTTGCCGTAGACGCCCGGGCGGCCCTCGACGCCGTCCAGGTTGAGGTCGACCGTGACCTTGGTGCCCGCGGCCCAGTACTCCTCCGGGCGGAAGTCGAGGCGGTCGTTGCCGAACCAGTGCCCCTCGATCTCCACGGCCGGCTCGGCCGTCACCTTGATGGCCTTCTCGACGGCGTCCGGGTCGGTGATGCCCCGGGTGAAGTTGATGGAGACCGGCATGCCGACGCCGACGGTCGAACCGTCCTCCGGCGTGTAGTGGCCGATGAAGGTGTTCTTCGGGACCAGGGTGGTGAAGGTGGTGTCCTTCGCCGACTCGCGGCCCTCGGCGTCCTTCGCGACCGCGTGGACCTTGTACTGGGTCCCCGCGGACAGGTGGGCGGTGGGCGCCCAGCTGGCACCGTCCGCCGCGATCTTGCCCTCGACCGCGATGCCCTTGGAGTCGGCGACCGTGACCGTGGCCAGCTTGCCCTGCGCGGCGGTGACCTTGAGGGCCCCGCTGGTGGCGACCGAGTCGGCACCGTCCTTCGGAAGGATCGTCACGACCGCCTGGGAGGCGGCGTTCTCCGGCTTGCCGCTCCCTTGCGATGCCGGGTCCTGGCCCCCCTTGGCGCCGCCGGTCTCGCCGCCGCCGCAGGCGGTGAGGACGAGGAGCAGAGCCCCCGCGGCCAGCGCCTGCAGACGGACGCCCCCGCGTCGTCGGCCGCGCCGGCCCGTAGCTCCTACCGATGCCCCCGATATCGGCTGCCCGTTCACTGTGGTCGTCTCCCCTCGCACGGCCTGGCACTGCCACGGCCCCACCCCCGTGCGCATCCGCTCGCGCACACGGCGCTAGATAATCACACCGCAGGACACGAAAGATCCTCGCGAATGTCACCGTTCCGTCCCGATCGGCGTGCTAGGGCGAGAAGGTGATGACCTGGTGGCGAAAGGGGCGCAAGAGGGACGACGGGGACCCCTCACCTCAGCGCCGAACCGGCCTTCCAGTGGACCCAGTCCATGTTCCAGCCGCCGAGCCCGTTGTCGGGAGCGACCTTCCGGTCACGCGAGTTGACCACCTCCACCACGTCGCCGATGAGCGTCCGGTCGAAGAACCAGCCCGCCGGGGAGTCCGCGCTGCCGCCCTTCTCGTCCCGGAGCCCCACACAGCCGTGGCTGACGTTGGCCGAGCCGAACGTGGAGGGCGAGGCCCAGTAGTTGCCGTGCAGGAAGGTCCCCGACTCGGTGAGCCGCATCGCGTGCGGGACGTCCTTGATGTCGTACTCGCCTCCGAAGCCGACCGTCCGCCCGTCCATCCGCGTCACGTCGTACAGCTCCGTGACGACCATTTTGCCGTTGTACGTGGTGGTCTTCGGCGCGCCCGCGGTGATCGGTACCGTGGCCAGGACCTTCCCGTCCCTGCGGACCTCCATCGTGTGCGCGGCGGCGTCGACGACGGAGACCTGGGAGCGGCCGACCGTGAAGCCGACCTTCTTGCGCTGGATGCCGTACACGCCGGGCGCCCCCTCGACGTCGCGGAGCGCGAGGTCGACGGTGACCTTCGTGCCCGGCTGCCAGTACGCGGCGGGGCGGAAGTCGAGCCGCTCCTTGCCGAACCAGTGGCCGACGACCTCGACCGGCGGGTCCGAGGTGATGCGCACGGCGCGCTCGACGTCGTCGCGGTTCTCGATGGGCCGGTTGAAGGAGAAGGAGACGATCATGCCGGTGCCGACAGTGGAACGGTTCTCCGGCTTGAAGTAGCCGATGAACCGGCTCTCCGGCACCACGGTCGTGAAGGTGGTGTGCCGGGCCGAGCGGCGGCCGTGGGCGTCGAGCGCGACGGCGTCCACGCTGTACTTGGCGGCCAGCGCGAGCCGGGCGTCGGCCCGGGGCCGCCAGCTCAGCCCGTCCGCCGAGATCTCGCCGGGCACCCGGGTCCGCTGGGCGTCCTCGACCTGGACGACCGTCACCCGTTCGAGCCGCCCGCTGTCCACCCGTACCTCGACGGGGCCCTCGGCCGACACCCCCCGGCTGCCGTCCTCCGGACTCACCCGGATGACGTCCCCGGGGGCCCGCGCCTTGCCCGGCAGGGAGATGTCGACGCCCCCCTCGCCGCCCGTTCCTGTGCAGCCCACGAGGCCCGCCATCAGTCCCGCCACCGCGAGGGCGTACCTCGCCCGCTTCCATACACGATTCACGCTCGGCCCAACGACAGCCCCCCTCCAGGGGAAACGTGCGTGCGGGCCATGTTGGGAGCACGGCCGTGCGGGCAGAACAGGGAGGACGACGGGAAAGAACGACGCGCGGGAGCGGCGGCCGGGACGCCGCCGCTCCCCCGGGTGCGGGCCCCACGAGCCCCACGAGCCGCGGGAGGCCGGGACGGTGTCGAGCGCAGCCGAGCAGGAGGCGGTACAGGAACATGCCCTGGAGCGGGCCCGACCGCCGGTGTGGCCGGGGGCGCCGACGCCGCTCGGCGCCCGGTGCCGGGTCGGTCCTGGCGGGGTGACGGGCACCAACTTCGCCCTGTGGGCGGGGGGCGCGGAGGCCGTGGAGCTGTGCCTCTTCGACGCGGACGGCACGGAGCGGCGGCTGCCGCTGACCGAGCTGACCCACGAGATCTGGCACGGCTTCGTGCCCGGTATCGGTGCCGGGCAACGGTACGGCTACCGGGTGCACGGCCGCTGGGACCCGTGGACGGGTGCCCGCTGGAACCCGGCGAAGCTGCTCCTCGACCCGTACGCGCGTGCGGTCGAGGGGGACTTCTCGCTGCCGCCCGAGGTGTACGGGCACGTGCGGGACTGGCCGCAGCAGCATGTCGCCGACACCGTCCGCGACGACCGGGACTCCGCCCCGTACGTCCCCAAGGGAGTCGTCGTCCAGGACGACGACGACTGGTCGGACGACCGCAGACCGAAGACGCCCTGGCAGGACTCGGTCATCTACGAGCTGCACGTGAAGGGCTTCACGCAACAGCACCCCGGCATCCCCGAGCGGCTCCGCGGCACGTACGCGGGGCTCGCGCACCCCGCGGCGATCGAGCACCTCGTACGGCTCGGGGTGACGGCGGTCGAGCTGCTGCCCGTCCACCAGTTCGCGCACGAGGACCATCTGCTGCGGCGCGGGCTGAGCAACTACTGGGGGTACAACTCCCTCGGCTACTTCGCCCCGCACGCCGCCTACTCCTCCTCCGGGACGACCGGGCAGCAGGTCGGCGAGTTCAAGCGGATGGTGCGGGCGCTGCACGCGGCCGGGATCGAGGTCATCCTCGACGTCGTCTACAACCACACGGCGGAGGCGGGCGAGCTCGGTCCCACCCTCTCCCTCAAGGGCATCGACAACCGCGGCTACTACCGCCTCCAGTCCGACGCCCGCCGGTACGCCGACTACACGGGCTGCGGCAACACGCTGCACGTGGTGCAGCCGCAGGTGCTGCGCCTCATCACCGACAGCCTCCGCTACTGGGTCACGGAGATGGGTGTCGACGGCTTCCGCTTCGACCTGGCGGCGGCCCTGGCCCGCTCGATGCACGACGTCGACATGCTCTCCCCCTTCCTCGCGGTCATCGCCCAGGACCCGGTGCTCCGCCGGGTCAAGCTCATCGCCGAGCCCTGGGACGTGGGCAACGGCGGCTACCAGGTGGGTGCCTTCCCGCCCCTGTGGACGGAGTGGAACGACCGCTACAGGGACGCCGTACGGGACTTCTGGCGGGGCGCGCTGCCCGACGTGCGGGACCTCGGCTACCGGCTCTCCGGCTCCAGCGACCTGTACGCCTGGGGCGGGCGACGGCCGTACGCCTCGGTCAACTTCGTCACCGCGCACGACGGCTTCACCCTCCGGGACCTCGTCACCTACGAGCGGAAGCACAACGAGGCCAACGGCGAGGGGAACCGGGACGGCACCCACGACAACCGATCCTGGAACTGCGGGACCGAGGGCGAGACGGACGACCCGGCCATCCAGGCGCTGCGCCGCCGCCAGCTCCGCAACCTCCTCACCACCCTCCTTCTGTCGACCGGGGTGCCGATGCTCGTCGCCGGCGACGAGATGGGCCGCACCCAGGGCGGCAACAACAACGCGTACTGCCAGGACAACGAGATCGGCTGGCTCGACTGGTCGCTGCCGGAGGACCCGGGGCGGGCCCAGCTCCTCGCCCTGACCCGCCGGCTGCTCGCCCTGCGCCACCGCCACCCGGTGCTGCGCCGCCGGGCCTTCTTCTCGGGGCGGGCGCAGGGCGCGGACGGGCTGCGGGACCTGGCCTGGTTCGGCGCGGACGGCGGTGAGATGACGGAGCGGGACTGGTACGCGCCGACGGCGACGCTCGGCCTCTACCTGTCGGGCCGGGACATCCCCGGCCGGGACGAGCGAGGGGAGCAGATCACCGACGACAGCTTCCTCGCCGTCCTGCACGCCGGCCACACGCCGCTGGAGTTCCGGCTGCCGGGCCCGCCCTGGGCGGAGTCGTACGAACTCCTCGTCGACACCACCCGGGAGGACCAGTCGCGGGCGCCGGGCACGGTGCACCGGGGCGGCGGGACGATCACCGTGGGCGCGCGCTCGACGGTGCTGCTGCGGGTGAAGGCATGAGGGGGGACGGGGGTGGTCAGCTGCGGCCCAGGATGCCCCGGTCGTAGCCCGCGGCGACGGCGGCCGCCCGGTCCTTGACCCCCAGCTTGCCGTAGATGTGGGTCAGATGGGTCTTGACGGTGGCCTCGCTGATGAAGAGCTCGGCGGCGATCGCGCGGTTGGCGGTGCCCTTAGCGACGAGGCCGAGGATCTCGCTCTCCCGGGCGGAGAGGGTGGTGTCGGCGACGGATGCGGGGCTGCGGACGGCGGTGACGAGGCGGGTGGCGACGGCCGGGGAGAGGACGGTGCGGCCCTCGGCGGCGGACCGGACGGCCGCGAACAGCTCCTCGCGCGGGGCGTCCTTGAGGAGATAGCCGGTGGCGCCCGCCTCGATCGCCGGGAGGGTGTCGGTGTCCGTGTCGTACGTGGTGAGGACGAGGACCCGGGAGCGGGCGCCGAGGCGGGTGAGCTCGGCGATGGCGTCGACGCCGTCGCCCCCGGGCATGCGCAGGTCCATGAGGACGACGTCGGGGTCGAGCTCCCGGGCGAGCTCGACTCCTCGCACGCCGTCGGGGGCCTCGCCGAGGACGCGGAAGCCGGAGCCCTCGGCGGCGAACATGCCGCGCAGGCCGTCCCGTACGACGGGATGGTCGTCGACGATCAGGAGCGTGATGTCAGTCATGGCGCGCCCAACGGTACGCGAGCGGAGATCGCCGTGCCCTCGCCCGGAGCGGTCTCCACGGCGACGGAGCCGGCGAGGCGTTCGGCGCGGGCGCGCATGCCGTCGAGGCCGAACCCTCCGCCGTCGCCCCCGCGTTCGGGCCGGGCGAGCGGGTCAAAGCCCCGGCCGTCGTCCCGTACGTCCAGGGTGATCTCGTCGCCCATGTAGGAGAGGGTGACGCCGGCCCGGCCGGCCCCGGAGTGGCGGGCCGCGTTGGACAGGGCCTCCTGGGCGATCCGCAGCAGCGTGGCGGCGACCTCGTCGTGGAGCGGTTCCTCGGCCCCGGTCACGGTGAACCGGGTCTCGATACCGGTGCGTTCGGCCCACTCGGCGACCGTCTTGCGCAGCGCCTCCGGGAGGGCGTCGTGTTCCAGGGCGGCCGGGCTCAGGTTCCGCACGGAGCGGCGGGCCTCGCCCAGGCTCTGCCGGGCGAGGTCGGCGGCCCGCCGGAGATGCGCCTCGGCGCGCTCCCGGTCGCGGGTGGCGTTCGCGGCCTGGAGCTGGGTGATGACTCCGGTGAGGCCCTGCGCGATGGTGTCGTGGATCTCCGCGGCGAGCCGCCGCCGCTCGTCGGCGATCCCGGCCTCGCGGGCCTGGAGGAGGAGCTGGGCCTGGAGGGTGGCGTTCTCCGCGAGGGCCTGTTCGAGGCGGCTGTTGGCGCGGCCGAGTTCGGCGATGGTGGCGGCGCGCTCGGCGGCCTTCTCCGCGTCCTTCGTGGCGAGGTGCGAGAAGCCCATGGCGAGGCAGGCGTTCAGGGCGAACAGGCCGCCGAAGGCGAGCCACTGCGTGAGCGAGGCGGGCGGCAGGCCGCCGGACTGCGAGCCGGCCATGGTGACGGCGGTGACGAGGAGTCCGGCCTGGGCGAGACGGCGGGGCAGCAGGTGGACGGCGTCGAAGTAGCCGACGCACGCGTAGATCGCGAAGAACGGGTTGAGCCAGGTCAACGCGAAGGCGAGGGCGGTACGGAGGACGAAGTGGCCGACGGAGGCGGGCCCCGGCGCGCCCGGCACGAGAACGGGTCCGCCGTCGGGCTGCTCGGGCCCCCACCCGTCGGCCGCGACCACCCGCCGGCAGCGCTGGTCCCACACCACGTGGAGGAGGAGCACCGCCGCCGTCAGGACACCGGCCGCCACCTGCTCCGTACGGTCCATGAACACGTTCGCCGAGGCCGCGGCGATCGCCGAGGCGACGCCGAGCAGGCCGTACGGCCCCCAGCGGAAGAACTGGCGCCAGCGCTCCTCGACGGTGGTGGGCACCCCGCCGCCCCCTCTCATTCCCAGCGGAACCAGCGCACCGAGGCGCCCGTCAGCACGGCCGTCCACAGCGCCAGCACGCCGAGCTCCGTCCAGCCGGGCCAGCCGCCCGAGACAGCCGCGTCGAGGGCCTGCGAGGCAGCGCCGAACGGGCTGAGTCCGACGATCCGTTGCAGCGTATCCGGCATGGCCTGGACCGGCACCCAGACGCCGGCCGTGAACATCGCGGGGAAGGCGACGGCCGAACCGACGGCGTAGGCGATGCCCTGGGTCCGGGAGACCGCGCACACGGTGGCGCCGAGGGCCAGACCGCACGCCACGGTCAGGAGCAGGGCGAGGGCGTATCCCGCGATGTTCCCCGGCAGGGCGACACCGAAGGCGAACCGCCCCACCGTGATCGCCAGCGCCGCGGAGACCAGGGTGGCCGCCGCGTACAGCGCGATCTGGGCGGCGAGCAGCGTCGCGGGCCGGACCGGGGTGGTGGACATGCGGCGCAGGATGCCGCGTTCGCGGTAGCCGGAGAGGACCGCGGGCATGGACTGGACCGCGGCCATGATGAGGGCGAAGAGGACGGAGACGGGGACGTAGAGGTCGATGACGCGGCGACCGCCGAGGTCCTCCTCGACCTCCCGGAAGGAAGGGATCAGACCGAGGATCACGATGAGCACGGTCGGTGAGGCCATCACCCAGAACAAGGCGGCGGGTTCGCGGGTGAAGAGGCGGACCTCGGTCCGCAGGACGGCCGCGGCAGGGCTGGTGGTACTCATCGGAGTTCGGCTCCCGTCAGGTCGAGATAGGCGTCGTCGAGGGTGGCGTCGGTGACCCGGAGCTGCCCGGCGGTGACGCCCCGGCGGGCGAGGAGGGAGACGAAGGCGGCGACGGTCTCCTCCGTGCCGCTGACGACCGTCCGGTGGTCCTTCGTCGTGACGCCGGCGGCCCCGGGCAGCGCCCGCAGCTCCGCCGGGTCGAGCGGGGTGTCGGCGGCGAAGGAGATCTCCTTGGCGGCGGCGGACCGCCCGATCAGCCCTTCCGGGGTGTCGAGCGCGGCGATCCGTCCCCGGTCGAGGACGGCGATCCGGTCGCAGAGGCGCTGTGCCTCCTCCATGAAATGGGTGACGAGCACGACGGTCACCCCGCTGTCCCTGACCGATTCGACGAGCTCCCAGGCCTCGCGGCGGGCCCGCGGGTCGAGGCCGGTGGTGAGCTCGTCGAGGACCACGACCCGGGGGTCGCCGAGGAGCGCGAGGGCGATGAAGACCCGCTGCTTCTGGCCACCGGACAGCTTCCCGAACCGGGTTCTCAGATGCGGCAGCAGTCCGAGCCGCTCCGCGAGCTCGTGCCGGTCGGCGGGCCGCTCGTAGAAGGAGGCGTACAGGTCGAGCGCCTCGCGGACGGTCAGCTTCGCCTGCAGTTCGCTCTCCTGGAGCTGTACGCCGAGGACCTTGGTGAGCTCGGCGCGCTGTGTGACGGGGTCGTACCCGCAGACGCGCACCTGCCCCTCGTCGGGGGTCCGCAGTCCTCCGACGCACTCCACGGTGGTGGTCTTGCCGGCGCCGTTGGGCCCGAGGATCCCGAAGATCTCGCCCTCGCCGACGTCGAAGGAGACCCCTGAGACGACCTTCCGGTCGCCGTACGTCTTGTGCAGTCCGCGCACCTCGATCGCTGTCATGCCCCAAGGCTGTCGATCCGGGCGGATCGCCGGTATCGGCCATCGCGCTCGAAGCGGCATCAACCGATCGGCTGATGGCGGTACGACTTCCGGGGCGTGGGGGGACGGCCGAAAACCGGATGAGACGTGTCAGTGGTGAACCGTATGGTCGGACCTGATGCCCGAGAAACCCATGCCCCCAGAGACCGCCCCCGGCCGCTCGGCGATACGCGTACTGCTCCGGCTGTGGCCGTACGTCCGGCCCGTCCGGGTGCGGCTGTTCACCGCGGCGGTCGTCGCGATCGTCGCCTCCTGTCTGTCGCTCGTCATCCCGCTCGTCCTGAAGTGGATGGTCGACGGACCCATCACCGACCGCGATCCGGGCGGCGTCTGGCTGGGGGCGCTCTACCTGCTCCTCCTCGGCATGGCCGAGGCCGTCCTCTTCGGTTACCGGCGCTGGCTGGTGGCGCGGCCGCTCTCCGGGGTCGAGGCGCGGATGCGGTCCGATCTGTACCGCAGGCTCCAGCGGCTGCCGATCGCCTTCCACGACCGGTGGGCCTCGGGGCAGCTGCTCTCGCGCGGCACGACCGACCTCATGCTGGTCCGGATGTTCCTGGCCTTCCCGCTGACCTTCCTGCTGGTCAACGGCGTGACGATCCTCGCCGGTTACGTCCTGCTGCTCGCCCAGGACTGGTCGCTCGGCCTGGTGCTGCTGACGCCCGTGGTACCGCTGGTGATCGTCTGCTCGCTCTTCGAGGGCCGGTACGGGGCCGTGGCGCGGCGGGCCCAGGACCAGGTCGGCGATCTGACGACGGTCGTCGAGGAGAGCGTCCTCGGCATCCGGATCGTCAAGGGCTTCGGCCGGCACCGCAGCCAGGCGAGGGCCTTCCGCGACCTCGCCGGACAGCTCCGCGGCACGGAACTGGTCAAGGCCCGGCTGCTCGCCATGATCTGGGCGGTCATCACCGTCGTACCCGAGCTGGCCATCGGGGCGGCGCTGGTCCTCGGCACCGTGCAGGTCGCGGACGGGGACCTGTCGGCGGGCACGCTCGTCGCGTTCCTGTCGACGGCGCTCGCGCTGCGCTGGCCCGTCGAGTCGATCGGCTTCCTGCTCGCGATGAGCCAGGAGGCGGCGACCGCGACGGAACGGTACTTCGAGGTGATGGACGCGACCGAGGAGCCGGACACCTCCGCCCCCTCGGCGGCGGACGGCCCTGACGGGGTCCGGTTCGAGGGGGTGTCCTTCCGCTACCCGGACGCCCCGGAAGGGACTCCGCCCGTCCTGGACGGCATCGACCTGCACATCCGCCCCGGCGAGACCCTGGCACTGGTCGGCGGCACCGGTTCCGGCAAGACGACGCTCACCGCGCTCGTGCCGCGCCTGCACGAGGCGACCGGCGGGCGGATCCTGCTGGACGGCGAGGACATCGCCCTGATGGAGCAGGAGCGGCTGCGGACCCTGGTGTCGGTGGCCTTCGAGGAGCCGACGCTGTTCTCGGCGAGCGTCGGGGAGAACGTCCTGATGGGCGCCGGGGCCGGGGCCGGCGAGCCGGAGCTGCGGCGCGCCCTCGGCGTGGCCCAGGCGGACGGCTTCGTGGACCGGCTGCCGGAGGGTGCGGCGACGCAGGTGGGCGAACAGGGTCTGAGCCTCTCCGGCGGTCAGCGCCAACGCCTGGCGCTGGCGCGCGCGGTGGTCGGCAAGCCCCGCTTCCTGGTCCTCGACGACCCGCTGTCGGCGCTCGACGTGCACACGGAGGCACGGGTGGAGGCAGCTCTGCGGGAGGTGCTCCGCGAGACGACGGCACTGGTCGTGGCACACCGCCCGTCGACGGTGATGCTGGCCGACCGGGTGGCGCTGCTCTCCCAGGGCCGCATCACGGCCGTGGGCACCCATCAGGAACTGCTGCGGAGCAGCGAGGAGTACGCCTGGCTGATGTCGGGCGAGGACGAGGGGAACGAGAACCGATGACGGACACGACCGTCGCGACGAAGAACAAACCCCCGGCGTCGCTCCCCGAGACACCGCCCACGGACCCCTTCGACCGCGACGACCTGCCGGCGCCCCAGGGCGCGACGGGCGGGCTGCTGCGTTCCCTCCTCGCCACCCACAAGCTGCGGGTCACGGCCGCCGCGCTCGTCCTCCTCCTCAAGGAGGCGGCGGTCCAGGCGGGCCCGCTGCTCGTCGCGTACGCCATCGACCGGGGCGTCCCGGCCTTCCGCGCGGGCGACCACGGCCCGGTGGTGGCGGTCGCGCTCGGCTACCTCCTGTGCGCCGCGCTCTCGGGACTCCTGCAGTACGCCTTCGTACGCGTGGCGGCCCGCGTCAACCAGGACGTCCTCCTGGACCTCCGGGGCCGGATCTTCCGCCACGCCCAGGTCCTGAGCGTGGACTTCCACGAGCGCTACACCTCGGGCCGGCTGATCTCCCGCTCCACGACGGACGTCGAGTCGCTGCGCGAGCTGCTCTCGGAGGGGCTCCAGGAACTGATCGGGGTGGTCCTGTCCTTCGTCTCCATCGCCGTGATCCTCCTCTGGCTGGACCTGGGCATCGGAGCGGTGGCCGTGGCGTCCTTCGTCCCGCTGTACCTCCTGGTACGGCTCTACCGCCGCCGCGCGGGCGCGGTCTACGCGGAGCGGTCCACGGCGATCGCGGGCGTGATCGTGAAGTTCGCGGAGACGATGAACGGAATCCGCCCGGTCAGAGCCTTCCGCCGCGAGCAGCAGAACGACGCCGAGTTCGCGGTGCTGAACCACCGCCACGAGCGCAGCAACGGCGACGCGCTCCTGGAGATGGCCCGCTACGTGGTCGGTTCGCGGCTCGTGGCGAACACGGCGGTGGCCGGGATGGTCCTGTGGGGCGCGTACCGGGTCGCGGGCGGCACCCTGGAGCTGGGTGTCCTGGCGGCGACGGTGCTGTACATGCGGCGCCTGTACGACCCGATCGACCGCCTGGGCATGTTCCTCAACTCGTACGAGTCGGCGGCGGCCAGCCTCACCAAGATCGCGGGCCTCCTGGCGCAGGAGCCGGGAGTCCCGGAGACGACCGCCCCGAAGGAACTGCCGGACCGCGAGGGCAACCCCGGCCGCGAGGTGGTCTTCGAGAAGGTCCGCTTCGCCTACCGGACGGGCGGCGAGGTCCTGCCCGCGTTCGACCTGAGGATCCCGGCGGGCCAGACGGTGGCGGTGGTGGGCGCGACGGGCGCCGGCAAGTCGACACTCGCCAAGCTCCTGGCCCGCTTCTACGACCCGACGGACGGCCGGGTCCTCCTCGACGGCGTCGACCTCAGGGACCTGACCACACCCGCCCTCCGCCGCGGGGTCGTCATGGTGACCCAGGAGGCGTTCCTCTTCTCCGGAACGGTGGCGGAGAACATCGCGATCGGCCGCCCGGACGCGACCCGCGAGGAGATCGAGGAAGCGGCCAAGGCCATCGGCGCACACGACTTCATCACCACCCTCCCGGACGGCTACGACACGGACGTACGCAAGCGCGGCGGCCGGATCTCGGCCGGCCAGCGCCAGCTGGTGGCGTTCGCGAGGGCACTTCTCGCGGACCCGGCGGTCCTCATCCTGGACGAGGCGACGAGCTCGCTGGACGTGCCGGGCGAGCGGGCGGTGCAGCGGGCGATGGACACGGTCCTGGCGGGCCGCACGGCGGTGGTCATCGCCCACCGCCTGTCGACGGTGGAGGTGGCGGACCGGGTCCTCGTCATGGAGTCGGGCAGGATCGTCGAGGACGGCACGCCCGGGACCCTCGTGTCGGGTGAAGGCCACTACGCGGGCCTGCACAAGGCATGGCGGGACAGCCTGGTGGGATGAGAACGAACCCACTGACGGCCACCGCTCCACCGACGGGATCGGGGGACGCGGAGGGGGTCGTGTTCGGGACGTGAAGCGTGATGTGTGGCGCAGCGGAGCTTCAAGCCATCCGGCACCCGAGGGCGCCGCAAATCATGCAGTCCCGAACGCGACCCCCGGAGCGTCCCCCACGCACCACCCCTCAGGAGCGCCCCCGCAGCAACACCACGGACACCACGGCAGCAAGAGCCATCAACACGGCAGCCCCCAAGGCGGCACCCCCCATGGCCTCGACGAAGGCAGCACGGGCGGCGTCAAGAACATCCGCGGGTCCCTCCAGCGCACCCCCCAACGTCTCCCGGGCGGCGGCCGGAGCCGACAGGGGCATGGCCGCGGTGTAGACGGCCGCCCCGATCGACCCGAGGATCGCCATGCCGAGCGCCCCGCCCAGCTCCTGCCCCGATTCGAGGACGGCGGCGGCCGACCCCGCACGCTCTGGCGGGGCGGCGCCGAGGGCGAGTTCGTTGGCGAGGGTCATGGCGGAGACGAGCCCGGCGGCGTAGACGGCACTGGCCACGAGGACCGCCCAGAAGGGCGTGGTGCGGTCGATCGCGGCGAGCCAGGCGAAGCCTCCGGCGGAGACGAGGAAGCCGCCGCCCATGACGTACGCCCGGTCGACCCGCCGGGCGAGCACCGCGGCCACCGGGGCGGCGGTGAGGACTCCGAGGGCGGGGACGAGGCTCCACAGGGCCGCTTCGAAGGGGCTCTGGCCGAGGACGGACTGCAGGTACTGGGTGAGGAAGACGGCGAAGCCGACGGTCGCGACCATGGCGAGCAGGTTGACGAGGACGGAGCCGCCGTAGGCCCGGGTGCGGATCAGCGCGAGGTCGACCATGGGGTGGGTGAGCCGGGCCTGACGCCGGACGAACACCAGGCAGAGCAACAGCCCACCGCTCACGGCCAGAGCGGGCACGGGCGCCCACCCGTCCTTGGCGAGCTCCTTGATGCCGTGGACGAGCGGCAGCAGGGCGGCCAGGGAAAGCCCCGCACTCACCAGGTCGAACGGCCCACGACCGGCGGCCGCCCCCTTGGACTCGGGCAGCAGCAGGGGCCCGAGGACGAGGAGGAGCGCCATCGCGGGGAGGTTGATCAGGAAGACGGACCCCCACCAGAAGTGCTCGACGAGCGCGCCGCTGACGACGGGCCCGAGGGAGATGCCGCTCGCCATGACGGAGGTCCACGCGGTGACGGCCTTGGCGCGCTGGGCGGGCTCCTGGAAGAGGTTGCGGATGAGGGCGAGGGTCGCGGGCATGAGGCAGGCCCCGGCGACACCGAGGAGGCCGCGGGCGGCGATCAGGGCGCCGGGAGTGTGGGCGTAGGCGGCGGCCACCGAGGCGGCGCCGAAGAGGGCGGCGCCGCCGAGGAGGAGCCGGCGGCGTCCGACGCGGTCGCCGAGGGCGCCCATGGTGACGAGGAGACCGGCGAGGACGAAGCCGTAGGTGTCGAGGATCCAGAGCTGTTCGGTGGCTCCGGGGGCCAGGTCGGCGCTGACGGACGGGATGGCGAAGTAGAGGACGGAGACGTCCATGGAGACGAGGAGCAGCGGCAGCATGAGGACGCCGAGCGCGGCCCATTCGCGCCGCCCGGCGCGGACGGGCGGTGCCGGGTGTCCGGGGTGTGCGGTGAGTGTCATACGGGCAAGGAAGCAGCAGTCGGCGTACACCGCCACCACCGCCCTAGTGCGCGCTGAAGCGACGTCACAAACCCACAGCTCAGCAGTGCGTACATCGTCCTGGTCGCACTAGTACACTCCGCCCGTGACGACCGAGCCGCCCTACCTCGCCATCGCCGCCGAGCTCCGCCGCCGCGTCCGGGCCGGCGAGCTGTCCCCGGGCGACCGGGTGCCGTCCACGCGGGCCATCACGCGCGAGTGGGGCGTGGCGATGGCGACCGCGACGAAGGCGCTCGCGGTGCTGCGCCAGGAGGGCCTGGTCCGGCCGGAGCCTGGGGTGGGCACGGTCGTCGTCGCACGGACGGGACCGGGCGCGGGATCAGGCTCGGGATCAGGCGCGGGCCCGGAGCCGGAGCCGCTCTCGCGGGAGCGACTGGTGGCGGCGGCGCTCGAACTGGCCGACGCCGAGGGGCTGAACGCGCTGACGATGCGGCGGGTGGCGACGGTCATGGGCGTCTCGACGATGGCGCTCTACCGCCACGTGCCGGGCAAGGCGGAGCTGGTGCGGCTGATGGCGGACGCGGCGTGCGGCGAGGTGCCTCTGGGGCCGGTGCCGCCGGAGTGGCGGGTGGGTCTGGAGCGGGGGGCGCGGTGGCTGCGCGGGGTGTACGCGCGGCACCGGTGGATGGCGCACGCGATGGCCTCGTTCACGCGGCCGGTCGCGACGCCGAACGCGATGGCGTACACGGAGTGGGTGTTGCGGTCGCTGCGGGGCACTCCGCTGACGCACACGGAGAAGCTCCACGCGCATCTGCTGATCTTCGCCTATGTGCAGGGGCTGTCGATGGCGGACGATCTGGAGGAGCAGGCGCGCCAGGACACGGGGATCTCCGACGGCGAGTGGATGGAACAGAATGAGCCACGCTTCGACGCGATCCAGGCGGGCGGTTCCTACCCCGAGCTGAACTCGGTCACCAGCGACGGAGGGTTCGGTCTCGACCTCGACGCGCTCTTCGAATTCGGGCTTCAGCGAACGCTGGACGGCATCGCGTCCATGATCGACGAAACGTCCGGTTAACGAACACGGACGTACGGGCAGCGGACGAGTTCCGGCCAACTTGTCGACGCACTCATGACAGGTACCCGTCAGTCCTGTCACTCTCTCCCCGGTTCTTCGCATCACTGTTCGCCGCTTCACCCGAACGTGCTGCACAGCTCCGAACGTGCTCCACAGCTCTCCTTGCTCCGCCCGGACGGACCTCACCCAGTCCGCCGGTACCCCCCTCGCAAAAGGAGTCTGCGTGAGATCCACGCCCAGCCGTCGCGCCACCGCGACCGGCGCTCTGATCGCTGCCGCCGCCATGCTCGCCGTGAGCGTCCAGACCGGCTCCGCCACCGCGGCCGATGCCGCGGTCAACGGGGCGTCCATCGCTCCCAAGGCCCTGCAGGGCACCGCGGCGAACCCCGGCAAGCTCCCGGCCGACCTCACCCCCGCCGAGCGCGCCGCGCTCATCAAGGCCGCCGACGCCGACAAGGCCGCCACGGCCAAGGCGCTCGGCCTCGGCGCCCAGGAGAAGCTGGTCGTCCGTGACGTCGTGCAGGACCGCGACGGCACGACCCACACGCGCTACGAGCGCACCTACGCCGGCCTGCCGGTCCTCGGCGGTGACCTGATCGTCGCCGAGACCAAGGGCGGCACGACCGCCTCGGTCACCAAGTCCTCCCGCGCGGAGCTGAAGAACGT
This sequence comes from Streptomyces venezuelae, assembly GCF_008642375.1. Lineage (NCBI taxonomy): Bacteria > Bacillati > Actinomycetota > Actinomycetes > Kitasatosporales > Streptomycetaceae > Streptomyces > Streptomyces venezuelae. Next base: position 2,697,374 of record NZ_CP029194.1, read on the forward strand.
CGACCTCACGGCCACCGTCGCCCCGGCCGCCGCCGAGAAGCAGGCCGTCGGCCTCGCCGCGGCGGACGGCTCGAAGGAGACGGACGCCGAGCGCGCCCCGCGCAAGGTCGTCTGGATGGCCAAGGGCGCCCCCGTCCTCGCGTACGAGACCGTCGTCGGCGGCCTCCAGCACGACGGCACCCCGAACGAGCTGCACGTCGTGACGGACGCCAAGTCCGGCGCGAAGCTGTACGAGTGGCAGGCCGTGCACACCGGCACGGGCAACACCCAGTACAGCGGCCAGGTCACGCTCGGCACGGCGCCCTCGTACACGCTGACCGACACGACCCGCGGCAACCACAAGACGTACAACCTCAACCGGGGTACGTCCGGCACCGGGACGCTCTTCTCCGGCTCCGACGACGTCTGGGGCGACGGCACTCCGCAGAACCTGGAGACCGCGGGCGCCGACGCGCACTACGGCGCCGCGCTCACCTGGGACTACTACAAGAACGTGCACGGCCGCTCCGGCATCCGCGGTGACGGCGTCGGCGCGTACTCCCGGGTCCACTACGGCAACGCCTACGTCAACGCCTTCTGGCAGGACTCCTGCTTCTGCATGACGTACGGCGACGGCGCGGCCAACGCCAAGCCGCTCACCTCCATCGACGTGGCCGCGCACGAGATGACGCACGGCCTCACGTCCGTCACCGCCGGCCTGGTCTACAGCGGCGAGTCCGGCGGCCTCAACGAGGCCACCTCGGACATCTTCGCCGCGGCCGTCGAGTTCTACGGCAACAACGCCCAGGACAAGGGTGACTACCTCGTCGGCGAGAAGATCGACATCCGGGGCAACGGCACGCCGCTGCGCTACATGGACAAGCCGAGCAAGGACGGCTCGTCCAAGGACTACTGGTACTCGGGCATCGGCAGCGTCGACGTCCACTACTCCTCGGGTCCGGCGAACCACTGGTACTACCTGCTCTCCGAGGGCAGCGGCGCCAAGACCGTCAACGGCGTGAACTACGACTCGCCGACCTCCGACGGCCTGCCCGTCACCGGCATCGGCCGGGACAAGGCCTCGCTGATCTGGTTCAAGGCGCTCACCACCAAGTTCAACTCCTCCACCAACTACGCCGGCGCCCGCACGGGCACCGTCGCGGTGGCCACGGAGCTGTACGGCGCCAACAGCCCCGAGGTCCTCGCCGTCCAGCACGCCTGGGCCGGCGTCAACGTCGGTACCCGCCCGGGTGGCGGCGAGCCGCAGCCCGGCAAGGTCTTCGAGAACGCGGCCGACGTGTCCATCCCGGACAACGGCGCCGCGGTCACCTCGACGGTCAACGTCACCGGCATCACCGGCAACGCCCCCTCCACCCTCAAGGTGGACGTGGACATCGTCCACACCTACCGCGGTGACCTCGTGGTCGACCTCGTCGCCCCCGACGGCTCGGCCTACAGCCTGAGCAACCGGTCCGGCGGCAGCGCCGACAACATCGTCCAGACCTACACCGTGAACGCCTCCTCGGAGGTCGCCAACGGCGCCTGGAAGCTCCGCGTCCAGGACAAGGCCTCGATCGACACCGGTTACATCAACAACTTCAAGCTGACCTTCCCGTAAGGCCGGCGCACCACCCACGGAAGCCCGGAGGGAACGTTCCCTCCGGGCTTCCGCGCGTCTGCGCACCCCTGTCTGCATACCCTGGAGCACATGATCAGGGTGCTGCTGGCGGACGACGAGACGATGATCAGGGCCGGGGTCCGGGCCATCCTCACCACCGACCCCGGGATCGAGGTGGTCGCCGAGGCCGGCGACGGCCACGAGGCCGTCGAACTCGCCCGGCTCCACCGGCCCGACGTCGCCCTGCTCGACATCCGGATGCCGCGGCTCGACGGTCTCGGCGCCGCCGCCGAGCTGCGCGGGACCCTCCCCGACACGGCCGCCGTCATGCTCACCACCTTCTCCGAGGACGCCTACATCGCCCGGGCGCTCGCCCTCGGCGTCAGCGGCTTCCTGCTCAAGTCCGGGGACCCGCGCGAACTCATCGCCGGCGTCCGGGCCGTGGCGGCCGGCGGCGCCGCCCTCTCCCCCGCCGTCGCCCGCCGGGTCATCGACACCCTCGGCGGCGAGCGCCTCGGCCGGGCCGCCGAGGCCCGGGCCCGCCTGGAACCGCTCACGGGCCGCGAGCGGGAGGTCGTCGGCCTCCTCGGCGCCGGGCTCTCCAACCAGGAGATCGCGGACCGCATGTACGTCGTCGAGGGCACCGTCAAAGCGCATGTGAGCGCGGTCCTCGGACGCCTGGGGCTGCGCAACCGCGTCCAGCTCGCGGTCCTCGCGTACGAGGCGGGCATGGTGCCGGGCGGCGTCACCGGGGACCCGGATGCGTGAGCGCCTCTTCGACCTGGGGCTGTGGCTGCTGCTGTGCGTCCCGGTGCTGCTGAGGTCGGACCCCAACGACGGCGGGAGCTGGTCGCAGGTCGCCGTCGGCGTCGTGGTGCTCGGCGGCTGCGTCGCGGTCAGCCGGAGGTGGCCGCTGGTGCCGATCGCGGTGACGGTCGCGCTGAGCCTGCCCGCCACCCTGGAGCTGTTCACGCCCTCGTACAGCCTGGGCCTCGTCGCCTTCGGCTATCTCGCGGGGCGCCGCCAGGAGCACACCCGGGGCGCGCTGTGGCTGTTCGGCGCGGTGGCGGCGGTGGGGCTGCTCCTGACCCGGATCACCGCCACCTCGCTCGGCCAGTGGTTCACGCTGCTGCTCGCGCTGGCCCTGGCGATCGTCGCGCCGTGGCTGATCGGCCGTTACGTCCGCCAGTACGACCGCCTCGTGCACAGCGGCTGGGAGCTCGCCGTCCGGATGGAGGCGGAGCAGGCGGCCGTCGCCGACCGGGAGCGGCTGCGGGAACGCTCCCGGATCGCGGGGGACATGCACGACTCCCTCGGCCACGACCTGGCCCTGATCGCCGTCCGGGCGGGCGCCCTGGAGGTCGATCCGGCGCTCGGTCCCGACCAGCAGCACGCGGCCGGCGAACTGCGCCGCGCAGCGGCCGACGCGACCGCCCGCCTCCGGGACGTCATCGGCGTCCTGCGCCAGCCCGACGAGGACCCGGCGCCCACGGCCCCGGGCGGCGAACCCGTCGAGGAGCTCGTCTCCCGTGCCCGCGCCTCGGGCCTCGCGGTCACCCTGACGGTGACCGGGGAGGGTCACGAGCCGGACGGGATGGCCGGCTGGGCGCTGCACCGCGTCGTCCGGGAGGCGCTCACCAACGCGGCCAAGCACGCGCCGGGAGGCAGCGTGGACGTCCGCGTCGACGCCGCCCCGGAGCGCGTCGCCGTGGACGTCGTGAGCGGTCCCGGCACGGCGGGGTCGCCGCTCGCCTCGGGCGGCACCGGACTCGTCGGCCTCGACGAGCGCGTCCGGCTCGCGGGCGGGGTCCTGACCCACGGCCCCACGCCCGAGGGGGGCTTCGCGGTCCGCGCGGCCCTGCCGCGCCGGACGCCCCCCGGCGGCCCGGCCGCCACGCCCGCGCCGGCCGCGCCCACCTCGGCCCGGGAGCTGGACCGGGTCCGCCGCGAGGTCCGCAAGGGCCTCGCCCAGGCCATCTGGATCCCGCTCGCGCTGCTCGCCGCGCTCGGCCTGCTCATGGCCGGGGTCGCGCTGTGGACCCAGCACCAGTCGTACCTGGAGCCGGACGACTACGAGCGGATGCGGATCGGCCAGACGCTCACCGCGATCACGGAGGCCGAGGACCTGCCCGACCATCCGCTGGACGGCCCGCCGAAGGGCGTCCCGGCCGAGCCGCCCGGCATGGACGAGTGCCGGTACTACCGCTCCACGCTGCTCGCCGCGGTCCCGGTGTACCGGCTCTGCTTCACCGCAGGGCACCTCGCCGACAAGGCCGAGGTGCGCTGAGGCCGCCCCGTGCAGCCCGCCTACCGCAGCAGGCAGCCCGCGCCCTCCCCCGCCGTCTCCTCCGGCAGCGCCACGAGCCCCGGTTCGGCCTGGTGGGCGAGGAGCGGGTGGGCGGGCAGGACGCGGACCGTGCAGCCGAAGGAGCCGGTGCGGTCGAGTTCCAGGGTGCCCGCGTACGGCTGCCGGCCCTCCAGGTCCGGGCGGCCCGCCGGCTTCAGCGGGACCGTACGGGTGTCGGCGAGGGTGTCGTCGGCGTCGACCCGGCCGGTGACGGCCTGCACCTCGACGTCGTCGGTCCGCAGCCCGTCGAGGAAGACCTTGACCCGGACGACCGGGGTCGAGCCGAGCTCCGCGTCCTCCAGGTCGTCCGCGAGCCCGTCGCCGACCTCGACGTGGTCGACGGTCACCTTGGGCCAGGCCTCCCTGACCCGTGCCTTCCAGGCCGCGAGCTCCCGCGCCCGGTCCGGGGTGAGCGCCCGGCGGGCGTCGGCGGCGGGGACGTACAACCGCTCGACGTACTCGCGGACCATCCGGTCGGCGAGGACCTTCGGGCCGAGGTCGGCGAGGGTGCGCCGGACCATCGCCGTCCAGCCGGCCGGGACGCCGTCGGGGCCCCGGTCGTAGAAGCGGGGGGCGACCCGACGCTCGATCAGCTCGTAGAGGGCGGCGGCCTCCAGGTCGTCCCGGCGGTCCTCGTCGGCGGCTGCGGCCCCGTCGGCGGTGGGGATGGCCCAGCCGAAGTCGGGCTCGAACCACTCGTCCCACCAGCCGTCGAGGACGGAGAGGTTGAGGCAGCCGTTGAGGGCGGCCTTCATGCCGCTGGTGCCGCAGGCCTCCAGGGGGCGCAGCGGGTTGTTGAGCCAGACGTCGCAGCCGGGGTAGAGGCCGCGGGCCATCTCCATGCCGTAGTCGGGGAGGAAGACGATCCGGTGCCGGATCCGGGGGTCGTCGGCGAAGCGGACCAGCTCCTGCACGAGCCGCTTCCCGCCGTCGTCGGCCGGGTGGGCCTTGCCGGCGACGACGAGCTGTACGGGCCGCTCGGGGTGGAGCAGCAGGGCGCGCAGCCGGTCCTTGTCCCGGAGCATGAGCGTGAGCCGCTTGTACGAGGGGACGCGGCGGGCGAAGCCGATGGTGAGGACGTCGGGGTCGAGGACGGAGTCGGTCCAGCCGAGTTCGGCGGCGGCCGCCCCGCGCTGGCGCCAGGACGCCCGGAGCCGTTCCCGTACGTCGGTCACGAGCCGTTCGCGCAGGGTGCGGCGCAGTTCCCACAGCTCGCCGTCGGTGGCGTCGGGGCCGAGCCGGCCGACCTCGGGGGCGACCCAGGTGGGGGCGTGGACGCCGTTGGTGATGGAGGTGATGGGCACCTCCTCGGCGTCGAAGCCCGGCCAGAGCCCGGCGAACATGGCGCGGCTGACGGCGCCGTGGAGGGTGGAGACGCCGTTGGCGCGCTGGGCGAGTCGCAGCCCCATGGCGGCCATGTTGAAGACGCCGGGTTCGCCGCCGAGCGGGGTCTCGTCGCCGAGCGCGAGGACGCGTCCGGTGTCCACGCCGGGGAGGGCGCCGTCCTCGCCGAGGTGGCGGGCGACCAGGCCGCGGTCGAAGCGGTCGATGCCGGCCGGGACGGGGGTGTGGGTGGTGAAGACGGTCCCGGCCCTGACGGTCTCCAGGGCGCTGTCGAAGTCGAGTCCCTCTCCCTGGAGTTCGCGGATGCGTTCGAGGCCGAGGAGCCCGGCGTGGCCCTCGTTGGTGTGGAAGACCTCGGGGTCGGGGGTGCCGGTGAGCCGGGTGTACGTGCGGACGGCGCGGACTCCGCCGATGCCGAGGAGCATCTCCTGGAGGAGCCGGTGCTCGCTGCCGCCGCCGTACAGCCGGTCGGTGACGCTCCGTTCGCCGGGGGCGTTCTCCTCGACGTCGGAGTCGAGCATGAGCAGCGGGACGCGGCCGACCTGGGCGATCCAGATGTGGGCGTGCAGGCTGCGCCCGCCGGGCAGGGCGAGGGTGACCCGGGCAGGGGTGCCGTCGGCCTCGCGAAGCAGGGTGACCGGCAGCTCGCCGGGGTCGAGGACGGGGTACTGCTCCTGCTGCCAGCCGTCGCGGCCGAGGGACTGACGGAAGTAGCCGTGGCGGTAGAGCAGGCCGACGCCGACGAGGGGGACGCCGAGGTCGCTGGCGGACTTGAGGTGGTCCCCGGCGAGGATGCCGAGGCCGCCGGAGTACTGGGGCAGGGCCGCGGCGACGCCGAACTCCGGCGAGAAGTACGCGACGGCCACGGGCGGCCGGCCCGGCCGGCCCTGGTACCAGCGGGGGGCGCACAGATAGGTGTCGAGGTCCTCGGCGGCGGCGGTCAGCCGGGCCAGGAAGTCCCGGTCGGCGGCGAGCTCGGCGAGCCGGGGGCCCTCGAGGGCGCCGAGGACCCGGACGGGGTCGGCGCCGGTCCGGCTCTCCGGGGCGAGGGAGTCGAAGAGCGCGCGGGTGGGTTCGTGCCAGGACCAGCGCAGGTTGTGCGCGAGGTCGGCGAGGGGTCGAAGGGTGTCGGGGAGGACGGGACGCACGGTGAATCGACGGATTGCCTTCACGTGTTCCACCTTCGCAGGCGAGTACGGAGCGGAGTGGACGCACCACGCTGTGCGTCCGTCGTTCCGCTCCGACGTTAGGACATGTCGCCCGGCCGGGCCACGGCGCGTCGGCGCACGTGGCGTGTCGGCAGGGCGTCTTTCAGCCGATGGCGGGCAGCGGCACCTCGTACGGGGAGCCCTGGTTGACGGTCTCCGCGTCGAAGGCCCCCGCGGTGGCGTACCGCCCGGCGACGGCGGCGAGTTCCGCGGCCGGGACGACGTCGTGGATGTCGGTGAAGCCGTGCGGGGCGCGCTCGTGGGCGAGGTTGATGACGACCTCGGGGCCGAGCCGCCGGTTGGCGCGCTGGAGGGCGGTCATGGCGGGGCGGCGTTCGGCCTCGTAGGCGGCGAGGCCCTCGGCCGGGTCGTCGTGCCGGGCCAGGGCGTGGGCGAGGGCCCGGGCGTCGACGATCGACTGGGTGGCGCCGTTGGAGCCGGTCGGGTACATGGCGTGGGCGGCGTCGCCGAGGAGGGTGGTCCGGCCGTGGGTCCAGCGGTCGAGGGGTTCGCGGTCGACCATCGGGTACTCGTGCGCGGAGTCGGCGGCCCGCAGGATGTCGGGGACGCGGACGCCGTCGAACTCCCAGCCCTCGTAGAAGGGAAGGAAGGTCTCCACGGGTACGGAACGGTCCCAGTCGCCGCGGAGCCGTTCCTCCGCCGCGGCGCATCCGGAGTCCGCGGGGCGGGCCAGTGCCCAGTTCACCAGGACCTCCCGGCCCGGTCCCGTCGGGCGGCTCATCGGGTAGACCACGGCCTTCTGCCGGTCGTCGCCCGCGATGAGCATGAACGAGCCGACGGCCCGCGCCGGCATCCGGGACACCCCCCGCCACACCAGCATCCCGTTCCACGGGGGCCCGCTCTCGCCCGGGTGCAGCGCCGCCCGGACGGCGGAGCGGATGCCGTCCGCGCCGACCAGCACGTCCGGTTCGAGCGAGGCCCGGCCCCGGACGGCGCCCGAGCGGTGCTCAAGGCGCAGCCGCGGCCGGCCGTCCGGCAGCGGTTCCACGCCGCTCACCCGGACCCCCGTCACGAGCGCCGCCGCGCCGAGCCTGGCCCGGACCGCGCCCGCGAGGACCTGCTGGAGGTGGGCGCGGTGCACCGAGAGCTGCGGCCAGCGGTAGCCCGCGCCGAGACCGCGCGGCTCGCGGGATATCAGGCCGCCCGAGCGGTGGTAGTAGCGCAGCTCGCGGGTGCGCAGGGCGCCTGCCTCGAGCGCGTCGAGCAGGCCGAGGGCGTCCAGTTCGCGGACGGCGTTCGGCATCAGGTTGAGCCCCGCACCGACCGGGCGGATCGCGGCGGCCGCCTCGACGACCGTGACGCGCTCGAATCCGGCGGCGTGCAGGGACAGGGCGGTGGTGAGCCCGGCGATGCCGCCGCCGGCGATCACGACGTGCGGGCTCCGTCCGTAGGGGGAGCGGGCCGGGGAGTGGGCAGGGGAGGAAGTGTGCGGGGACATCGACTGCTCCTTCGCGCCGTTACGCGGCAGCGGGCCCGACAGGGGCCCCGGCGGGACGGTGCCGCACGGCCGTGCGGCGCACCATGGTCTCGTTCTCCCTGGTCAGGTCCAGGATCGAGCGGAGCAGCGCGACGGGGGCGCCGCCGCTGCCCTCCTCGTACAGGCGCAGGTCGTCGCTGTACGCCTTGCGGGCGACGCCGAGGTGCCGGGCCCGGAAGGTCTTGAGGATCCGCAGCACCCTGCCGAGCGCGGCCGCCGAGTCGACGAGCTCGGGCGGCAGCCGGTCCATGGGCTCCCAGCTGACCGCCGCGGACAGCTTGCTCACCGCCGACACTCCGCCCCGGTGCCGGGCGTGGAACTCCCGCCAGCCCGGCAGCGCGTACGGCAGGGACTCGGCCAGGAAGGCGTCGTAGGCGGCGTCCGAGCGGTCGCACTGCCACAGCGTCAGGTCGACGAGCCAGAGGGGGACCTGCGCGGCGGCCGGACCCAGGTAGTCGCGGCCCGCCACCTCGACCTCCTCGAAGTACGGCCGCAGGGTCACCGCGAAGTACTCGGGCGGGACCTGCGCGGCCGTGAGGTCGATCGAGTCGACCATCGCCTGCACGTGGCGGGCGACCCGGTCCAGGGCGGAGGCGAATCCGGGGTCGTACGGTTCGAGGCGGGCGACGCGGGAGCAGTCCTCGATCGCGGCGACGAGGCCGGGGAAGACCATGCGGACCGCCTCCTGGAGCAGGGCCTCGGTCGGATGGCCGGTGTACGAGCGGCGCCGCCGCCCGGGCGGGTTCCAGGTCGTGTAGTGGTGGACGGTGTCCCGGGGCACCATGTCCGTCCGGCGGCCGAGGAGTTCGAGGACCGGCAGTGCCTCGGGGACGGCGGCGAGGGGCTGCACGCCGTGGCGTTTCAGCGAGCCGAGCAGGATGCCGAGGTCCCGCATCGCGGCCAGCGCGCCCGCCACGCTCCACTGCGCGGCCAGTTCCTGATCGGGGACGAGGGCGCGCAGGGCGACGGTGAGGGCGGCGGTGTCGCGCCGGGCGTTCATCGCGGGCACCGCGGCGAGCAGGGCGTCGGCGCCCAGCGGGTCGGCGGCACGTATGTCCTCGGTGCGATGACGTGGATCGCCGAACAATGGGCGCTCCTCTTCTTCTGGGGCTCGTTCACCTCCGGGGCGCTTCAGCGGCTGTCGACGGCCGCGCGCCCCTTCGGGTCACTCGCCGGGTGGTCGTGGGCATCGGTCAAGGAGTGGTTCCGGTCACCGGAGGTCCAACACCCCGGGGTCGTCGGGGACAGGGGCCGGCTCGGGGACGTGGAGGCGTACGGAGAGCAGGGCGGCCAGGGCGGCGAAGGCCGCGCCGGTGAGCAGCGCGGCACGGAAGCCCGCGGTCTCGGCGGCGGCGCGGGCGGCGGCCACGGCCCCGGCACCGGGCCCGGAAGCGGCTTCGGTACGGGAGGTGGCGACGGCCACCAGGACGGCGAGGCCGAGGACGGAGCCGAACTGCTGACTGGTGTTGACGAGTCCGGAGGCGAGTCCGGTCTCCTCGGGTGCCGCCTCGGCCGTCGCGGCCACGTTGGTGGTGACCATGACGAGCGGCAGGGCGGCGCCGATGAGCAGGCTGGGCGCGAGGACCGTGCTCGCGAAGGTGCCGTCGGGGGTGAGCGCGAGGGCCAGCCAGAGGGTCCCGGCGCAGAGCAGGACGAAGCCGAGGGTCATGGCCCGGTGCAGGCCGATCAGGAAGATGATCCGGCCGGCCTGCGGGGCGACCGCGACGACGACGAGCGAGAGCGGCAGCAGGCCGAGGCCGCCGCCGAGGGGCGCGTACCCGATGACGCTCTGGAGGTAGAGGCTGACCAGGAAGAACATCGGGAAGAGGGTGATCTGGGCTAGTGCGGCCAGGGCGTTGGAGAGGCGGAGCACCGGGCGGCGGAGGACCGGGGGCGGGACGAGCGGCGCGGCGGCGCGCGTCTCGACGGCGGCGAAGGCGAGCAGCAGCGCGAGGCCCGCTCCCCCGGCGCCGAGGGTGCGGGCGGAGGTCCAGCCGGCCTCGGTCCCGCCGACGAGCGCGTAGGCGGTCAGTCCGAGTCCGCCGGTCGCGGTGAGCGCCCCGGCGAGGTCGAAGCCGCCGCCGGTCCGGAGCCGGCCCGCCCGGTGGTCGAGGAGCCGGAGCGCGAGGGCGGCGAGGACGGCCGCGAGGAGGACGTTCAGCCAGAACGTGGAGCGCCAGCCGAGGAGGCCGGTGAGGGCGCCGCCGAGGACCGTGCCGAGGACGCCGCCGAGACCGCCCATCGCGGCGAAGACGCCGAGCGCCTTGTGCCGGGCGGGACCGTCGGGGAAGAGCAGGAGCAGCAGGGCGAAGGCGGCGGCCGCGGCGAGGGCCGCGCCGACGCCCTGCGCGGCGCGGGCGGCGACGAGCGCGGGCGCGCCGGGGGCGAGGGCGCCGGCGGCGGAGGCCGCGGCGAGGAGGGCGAGGCCGGCGAGGAAGACCCGGCGGTGGCCGAGGAGGTCGGCGACGCGTCCGCCGAGGAGGAGCAGCCCGCCGAAGGTGATCAGGTAGGCGTTGGCGACCCAGGAGAGGCCGGCCGAGCCGGACCCGAGGTCCGCGCCGACGGAGGGCAGGGCGACGTTGACGATCGCGGTGTCCGTGATCAGGAGCAGCTGTGTGGAGGCGAGCAGCGCGAGCGCCCCGCGCCGCGGCCCCGGTCGGGGTGTCGTCACCGGGTCGTCCCCAGGCCGTAGCCGTCGAGACAGGTCCGGGCGAGCCGCTCGCACGTGTCGGCGGACCCGGCCCAGGTCTGCATGGTCAGGTAGACGTGGGGGGCTCCGTGGTAGAAGCGCTCGTACTGCTCGTGGCGGCCGGCGAACTCGGAACCGAGCGCGTCCCAGGCGAGCTTGAGGAGTTTGAGGCGGTCCTCGGCGGGGTGGCCCGGGGTGCGGAAGTACTGCCGGACGAGCGGGCCGAGTTCGGGGTGGAGGAGGTCCCGGCCGCTCGCGGGGAGCTGGACGAGGGCGCCGCCCGCGAGGAGCTTGATGTCCTGGACGGCCCGCGGGTAGAGCTCGCCGGCCATGATCCGCTGGGCGAAGGAGATCTCCTGGCCCGGCCGGACACCGCCGCGGCCCCCGTCGACCTCCTCGTACGAGGCCTCGGAGCCGAGGACGAAGGCCTTGGCCTGGGCGACCATGCCGAGGAGCCGGCCGAGGGCCTGGGTGACGGGCGGCAGCTTGTCGGTGCCGTGCGAGCGGGCGACGAGGATCGCGAGGCCGGTGAGGAACTCCAGCTTCGTCCAGAAGCGGGTGGCGGACTGGTGGACGAAGTTGAGGTAGGCGGGGGTGCGCCACCAGATCGCGCCGGTGGTGGCGGGGTCCCGGTAGGTGAGGACCCGTTCCCAGGGCACGAACACGTCCTCGCAGACGAGCATCGCGTCGTTCTCGTCGTACCGGGAGGAGAGCGGGTGGTCGAAGACGGACCGGGACCGCCCCTCGTACGAGGTGCGGGAGATCAGCTTGAGACCGGGGGTGTCGAGGCGTAAGGAGAACGTCACGGCGTGGTCGAGGTCGTCGTCGGCCAGCGGTTCGATGGTGCCGACGAGGAGCTCGTCGGCGAAGACGGCCCCGGTGCCGATGGTCTTGGCGCCGCGGACCACGATCCCGCCGTCGCGCTCTGCGACGATCCGGAGCGTGAGGTCGTCCTCGCCGGGGCCCGAGGCCGGGTTGGTGAGGGTGAAGGCGGCGTGCAGGTCGCCTTCGGCGAGCCGGCGGTGGAAGCCGAGGGCGTGCTCGGCACCGTCGAAGGCGTCGCCGGTGAAGACGGCGGGCGCGGCGGCGAAGCCGGCCGCGCCGGCGGCCATGTAGTCGGGGGTGCGGCCGAGGAAGCCGTAACTCGCCTCGGCCGTCGTCCGGAAGGCCCGGCGCCGGGCCACCAGGTCCTCGTAGGAGCGGGGCACCGCGTAGGCGCGCCGCACCCCGCCCTGGACCAGGACGGGGTGGTGCGCGGGGTCGTCGGCGAGGTCGTACAGGCCGGCGAAGGAGGCCGCCGAGGCCCGGAAGGCGGGGTGGGCGGTGACGTCCTTGACGCGCTCCCCGTCGAGCCAGATCTCGCGCCCGTCGCGCAGCGCCTCCAGATACTCCTGCCCGGACCTCGTCACCGGTCGCTCGCCTCTCCTCGGGTGTCACGGCTCTGCCGTCCCGAGCCTGTCCGGCGAGGAGCGTCCGGGCAATGAACGTCCGTCCAGGGGTCCTTAAGAACCGTCCAGGCCCGGCGCGCCGCCTGGACACCCGCCGCGGGGCACCCGCGGGGACCCGCGGCGGCGGCGCCCGGCCGGTTCAGGCGGCCCTTGCGCCCCCCGCGCGGTACTCGCCCGGCGTCACCCCGAACCACTTGCGGAAGGCGAGGTGGAAGCCGACGGCGCTCTGGTAGCCGATACGGGCGGGCAGGGCGGACTGCGGGAGCGACGTCTCGGTGAGGAGCCGTACGGCCTCCTGCATGCGGCGGGCGGCGAGGTAGCGGGCCGGGGACTCGCCGACGAGCTCGCGGAAGGCGGCGGTGAAGGCGGAGCGGGACATGCCGACCTCCCGGGCGAGGGAGTCGATCCGCCATGGCTCGGCGAAGCGGGTCGTGATCATCACCACCGCCCGGCTGATGCCGGGGTGCCGCAGCATGGGCAACGAGGCCGGGCTGCCCGCGAGTTCACGCAGCAGCGGGCGGAGCGCGAGGACGAGCGCCATCTCGAAGGCGCGCAGGGTGATGAGCCGGTCGCCGGGTCCGACGGGCCGGTCGGGGGAGGCGAGCAGCCTGAGGGTGTCACGGAGCAGCGGCTCGCGGTCGACCTGGGCGCGGTCGAGGACGAGGGCCCAGGGCAGGGAGGTGTAGAGGCCGGTGGCGGCGCCGGCGTCGTAGTGGAGTCCGGCGCAGAGCAGCCGGGCCTCGGGGCCCGTGCCCTCGATGACGATCTCGCCGGAGGTGCCGGGCTGCCGTTCGGGCAGGACGGCCTTGAGGGGGACGCCCTGGCGCTCGGGGCGGTCGGCGAGGCGGTGCGCGGTGCCGGTGGGGAAGACGACGAGGTCGCCGGCGTGCAGCTCGACGGAGGCCTCTCCGTCGGTGGTGATCCAGCAGTCGCCCTCGACGACGTAGTGGAGGACGGCGCAGCTGCGTTCGGCGTCGCCTTCGATGGCCCAGGGGGCCCGGACGTGCCAGCGACTGTCGAAGACGCCGGTGAGCCGGAGGGGTTTCAGGAGCTCGGTCAGCAGGTCCTCGTGCTCGGCACCGGGCTGAGCATCGTGCTCGCGCCGGTCGTGACGGTCGGTTCCCACGGTATCCATGGACGATCCTTCAACTTCCGCCCCGGTTTGTTAATTGAACAGCCGAAGCCGCCGCGACGAGCCTGGAAGGCAGCCGGCACGACAGCAGCGACAGCCTATCGAAGGGCCTCAGAAAGACATGTCCAGTGAGATTCCGATGCGGGTGGCGGTCGTGGGCGCGACCGGATTCCAGGGCGGTGCGGTGGCCCGTCTGCTGGCCGAGCGGCACCACCGGGTCCGCGCCCTGACGCGGCGCCCGGAGGCCGACCGGCCGCCGCTGCCGGGGGCCTTCTTCCTCGCCGGCGACCTGGGGCGGCCGGGCGACGTGCGGCGGCTCTTCGAGGGGACGACGCACGCGTTCGTCACGATGCCGCTGGTGTACGACCCGGAGCGGGTGGAGGCGTACGCGCGGAACATCGCGGACGCGGCCCTGCGCGCGGGCACGGTCCGGCTGGTCCTGAACACCAACACCCGTGTCCCGCACGCCCCGACGGGGTTCCCGGCGTTCGAGACGCGGCGCCTCGCGGAGCGGGTGCTGCGGGACAGCGGGGTGCCGCTCGTGGTGGTCAGGCCGCCGGTCTACCTCGACAACCTCTTCTCGCCGTGGAACGGTCCCGCGCTCGTCGACGAGGGCGTGCTCGCCTATCCGCTGCCGGAGTCGGCGCGGACGGCGTGGCTCTCGCACCGGGGTCTGGCGGAGGCGGCGCTGGCGGCGCTGACCCGGGAGGGCCTGGAGGGGCGGACGTTCGACATCGGCGGTGCGGCGGCGCTGACGGGCGGGGAGCTCGCGGCGGCCTTCGGCCGGGGCCTCGGCCGGGCCGTGCGCTATCAGGAGCTGGATCCGGTCGACTTCGAGCACGGGCTCGCCGGGCTCCTCGGTCCGGCGGCGGCGGCCGGGGTGGCGGGGATCTACCACTACATGGCGAGCGGCGCGGATCCGCTGCTCATGGCGGACGACGACGGGGTGTCGGCGGAGGCGCTGGCGCTCGAACAGGCCCCGGTGGAGGAGTGGGTGGCCCGCCAGCCGTGGCAGGTCTGGTCGACGGACGCGGAGGAACCGGACGCCTCCCCGCGCCGCTGACCCACCCGTCGTCCCGCCCGCCGTCCCACCGCCGGTCCGTGTCTCCGGCCCGCTCGTGAAGAGCCCCGCCTCCGCCGAGGCGGGGCTTTTTCGGTCGTCCGTTCGCTTGCCGGTACGGCTACGTCCTAGTAGTTAACAAAGCGCCGGATTGCCCACCCGAGAACTGTGGGAAGGCTCCTCCGGTACCCAGACCCCCGGACCCCCTGAAACCCGTACTCCCTGTGGACCCGCCATTCGAGTGAACGCGGACAGGAGCCGTCATGCCCGCAACCCGCCGGCCGCCGACGGAGCTAGAAAGAGCGCACCACCACCCGCACCCCCGTAACCCGTCAGGTGATGCTGTGAATCCGCTCATGGGACGCATTCCCGTACTGGACGTACGCCCGCTGGTCGACTGTGGCCGGCGCCCCGCGAAAGCGGTGGCAGGAGAGACCTTCGAGGTGACGGCGACCGTCTTCCGCGAGGGGCACGACGCGGTCGCCGCCAATGTCGTATTGCGCGGCCCGTCCGGCCGCCCCGGCCCGTGGACCCCGATGCGCGAACTGGCCCCCGGTACCGACCGGTGGGGCGCCGAGGTCACCCCGGACGCCGAGGGCTCGTGGACGTACACCGTCGAGGCGTGGAGCGATCCGGTGGCCACCTGGCGGCACACCGCGAAGATCAAGATCCCGGCCGGGATCGACTCCGAACTCGTCCTCGCAGAGGGCGCCGAGCTGCACGAGCGGGCCGCGAAGGGCGTCCCGAAGAAGGGCGGCGGCCGGGAGGCCGTGCTGGCCGCCGCGGACGCGCTGCGCGATGTCTCCCGCCCGGCGGCGGTCCGGCTCGCGGCGGCGCTCGCGCCGCGCGTCGTCGAGTCGCTCGACCGCCACCCGCTGCGCGAACTCCTTTCCTCCTCCCCCGCGTTGCCGCTGCAGGTGGAGCGGGAGCGGGCGCTGTTCGGCTCCTGGTACGAGTTCTTCCCGCGCTCGGAGGGCGCGCGGAAGGTCAAGGGCCGTACGGTGCCGGGGAACTTCCGCACCGCGTCCGAACGGCTGCCGGCGGTCGCGGCGATGGGCTTCGACGTGGTGTACCTGCCGCCGGTCCACCCGATCGGCGAGACCCACCGCAAGGGCCCGAACAACTCCCTCTCGGCGTCCCCGAACGACGTGGGCGTGCCGTGGGCGATCGGCTCCCCGGAGGGCGGGCACGACGCGCTCCACCCGGACCTCGGCACCTTCGAGGACTTCGACGCCTTCGTGGCGCGGGCCCGGGAGCTGCGTCTGGAGATCGCGCTGGACTTCGCGCTCCAGTGTTCGCCGGACCATCCGTGGGTGGAGAAGCACCCGGAGTGGTTCCGCCACCGGCCGGACGGTTCGATCGCGTACGCGGAGAACCCGCCGAAGAAGTACCAGGACATCTATCCGATCGATTTCGACGGTGCCGCCGACAACATGGACGGGATCGTCGCGGAGACCGTGCGGGTGCTGCGGTTCTGGATGGACCACGGGGTGCGGATCTTCCGCGTGGACAACCCGCACACCAAGCCGGTGGTGTTCTGGGAGCGGGTGATCGGCGAGATCAACCGGGCCGATCCGGACGTGATCTTCCTGGCGGAGGCGTTCACGCGGCCGGCGATGATGCGGACGCTCGGGGCGATCGGTTTCCAGCAGTCGTACACGTACTTCACCTGGCGCAACACCAAGGAGGAGCTGACGGAGTACGTCACCGAGCTGTCCGGCGAGACGGCGGCGCAGATGCGTCCGAACTTCTTCGTGAACACCCCCGACATCCTGCACGCCTACCTCCAGGAGGGCGGCCGGCCCGCGTTCGAGGCGCGGGCGGTGCTCGCGGCGACCCTCTCGCCCTCCTGGGGCATGTACGCCGGGTACGAGCTGTGCGAGGGCACCCCGCTGCGGGCCGGGAGTGAGGAGTACCTGGACTCGGAGAAGTACGAACTCAGGCCCCGCGACTGGGAGTCGGCGGAGCGGGCGGGGGCGACGATCACGCCGCTCATCACCGCCCTGAACCGGATCAGGCGCCGCCACCCGGCCCTCCGCAGGCTGCGGAACATCACCTTCCACGAGACCGACAACGCGCAGGTGATCGCGTACTCGAAGCGCTCGGGTTCGAACATCGTTCTGGTGGTCGTCAACCTCGACCCGCACCACACCCAGGAGGCTTCACTCTCGTTGAACATGCCGGAACTCGGCCTCGACTGGCACGAGACCGTGCCGGTGCGCGACGAGCTCACCGGCGAGACCTATCACTGGGGCAGGGCCAGTTACGTGCGCCTGGAACCGGGTGTCACACCCGCGCACGTCCTCGTCCTGCGACCGTCCCCGCAGACCGGAGGGTCACCCACATCATGACTGTCAACGAGCCCGTCCCCGACACCTTCGAGGACACCCCCGTCAAGGACCGCGATCCCGACTGGTTCAAGCGGGCCGTCTTCTACGAGGTCCTGGTCCGCTCCTTCCAGGACAGCAACGGCGACGGCGTCGGCGACCTGAAGGGCATCACGGCCAAGCTGGACTACCTCCAGTGGCTGGGCGTGGACTGCCTCTGGCTGCCGCCGTTCTTCAAGTCCCCTCTGCGGGACGGAGGTTACGACGTCGCGGACTACACCTCCGTGCTGCCCGAGTTCGGGGACCTGGCCGACTTCGTGGAGTTCGTCGACGCGGCCCACCAGCGCGGGATGCGGGTGGTCATCGACTTCGTCATGAACCACACGAGCGACCAGCACGAGTGGTTCCAGGAGTCCCGGCGCGACCCGGAGGGGCCGTACGGCGACTACTACGTCTGGGCGGACGACGACAAGCAGTACGCGGACGCCCGGATCATCTTCGTCGACACGGAGACCTCCAACTGGACCTTCGACCCGGTGCGCAAGCAGTACTACTGGCACCGGTTCTTCTCGCACCAGCCGGACCTCAACTACGAGAACCCGGCGGTGCAGGAGGAGATCCTGTCCGCGCTGAAGTTCTGGCTGGACCTGGGGATCGACGGCTTCCGGCTCGACGCGGTGCCGTACCTGTACCAGCAGGAGGGCACCAACTGCGAGAACCTCCCGGCCACCCACGGCTTCCTCAAGCGGGTCCGCAAGGAGATCGACGACCACTACCCGGACACGGTGCTGCTCGCCGAGGCGAACCAGTGGCCGGAGGACGTCGTCGACTACTTCGGGGACTTCCGCTCGGGCGGCGACGAGTGCCACATGGCCTTCCATTTCCCGGTCATGCCACGGATCTTCATGGCCGTGCGGCGCGAGTCTCGGTACCCGGTCTCGGAGATCCTGGCGAAGACCCCGGAGATCCCCTCCGGCTGCCAGTGGGGCATCTTCCTGCGCAACCACGACGAGCTCACGCTCGAGATGGTCACGGACGAAGAGCGCGACTACATGTACGCCGAGTACGCCAAGGACCCGCGGATGCGGGCCAACATCGGCATCCGGCGCCGTCTCGCCCCGCTCCTGGACAACGACCGCAAGCAGATGGAGCTGTTCACCGCGCTGCTCTTCTCGCTGCCGGGCTCGCCGGTGCTGTACTACGGCGACGAGATCGGCATGGGCGACAACATCTGGCTGGGCGACCGGGACGGGGTCCGCACCCCGATGCAGTGGACGCCCGACCGGAACGCCGGCTTCTCCTCCTGCGACCCGGGGCGGCTCTACCTGCCGGCCATCATGGACCCGGTCCACGGCTACCAGGTGACCAATGTCGAGGCGGGCATGGCCTCGCCGTCCTCGCTGCTGCACTGGACGAAGCGGATGATCGAGATCCGTAAGCAGAACCGGGCGTTCGGCACGGGGACGTACACCGAACTCCCCGCGTCCAACCCGGCGGTGCTCGCCTTCCTCCGCGAGACCACCCCCGAAGAGGGAATGGATGCCGACCTCGTCCTCTGCGTGAACAACTTCTCGCGGTTCGCGCAGCCGACCGAGCTCGACCTGCGGCGCTTCGCCGGCAGCCAGCCGGTGGAGCTGATCGGCGGGGTGACGTTCCCGGCCATCGGCGAGCTGCCCTACCTCCTGACCCTTGCGGGACACGGCTTCTACT
Organism: Streptomyces venezuelae; assembly: GCF_008642375.1. Classification (NCBI taxonomy): domain Bacteria; kingdom Bacillati; phylum Actinomycetota; class Actinomycetes; order Kitasatosporales; family Streptomycetaceae; genus Streptomyces; species Streptomyces venezuelae. The sequence continues at coordinate 2,715,734 of NZ_CP029194.1, forward strand.
GGTTCCGTCTCAAGAAGGGCTGACCGCCGGTCAGTTCGGATTTCGTCCGGGGTGGGACGGTTTCCCCCGTCCCCCTCTGGGCACTGTGTCCCACACACGTTCCACGTCACGATTCAGGTCCATACGGGCCTTCTTGCCGGGCCCATACGGATCTTCCCCTTCCGACACGTCCCGCACTTCCGGACAGTCCAAGCCGCCATCCGGGACACTCTGCGCATTTGAACGCATACAACAGCCAACTGCGCGCCCCGGGGAAAGGACGCGATGCCATGCCGGAGACCGCATCCACCACCCGGGCCCCGGACGCCCTCCTTCCGTCCCTCGCTCCCCTGCTCCACGAATGGCTGCCTCGGCAGCGCTGGTTCGCGGGCAAGGGCCGCCGGGTCATCGGATTCACGCTGGACGCGGCCACCGAGCTGCTCCCCCTGGACGGCGCGGGACCCGGTCTCCTCCATCTGCTCGTACGGGTCGACCAGCCCGGCCGCCCGGCCGGCACGCCCGCCGACTGCTACCAACTGCTCCTGGGCGTACGGACCCAGCTGCCGCCCCGCCTCGCCCCCGCCCTGATCGGGCGGATCCGGCAGGGCCCGCTCGCCGGACGCGCGGTCTACGAGGGGCTGCGCGACCCGCGGCTCGCGGGACTCCTCTACGAGCGGCTGCGCTCCCCGGGCCGGACCGGCCCCCTGCGCTTCCACGCCACCACCGCGCTCCCGCCCGCGCTCGCCCCTCGCATGCTCGACGCGGAGCAGTCCAACTCGTCCCTGGTGTACGGGGATTCCTTCATCCTGAAGATCTTCCGGAGGGTCAGCCCAGGGGCCAACCCGGACCTCGAACTGCCTCTCGCCCTGAGCCGGGCCGGATGCGCGCGCGTACCGGCCCCCGTCGCCTGGTTCGAGTCGGGGGCCGCGACCCTCGGCGTCCTCCAGCCGTACCTCCGGGACTCCCGGGACGGCTGGCGGCTCGCGCTCGACGCGCTCGCCGACGGCCGGGAGTTCACCACCGAGGCGCGGGCGCTCGGCCGGGCCACGGCCGAGGTGCACCTCGCGCTCGCCGGCGCACTGCCGACCCTGCGGCTGCCGCGGTCCGAGACCGAGCACCTCGCCGCGGCGATGGACCGGCGGCTGCACGCCGCGGCGCAGGCGGTGCCGGCGCTCCTGCCGTACGTGCCGGGGCTGCGGGCCGTCTTCGCGGCGGCGGGCGAGGCGCCCGGCGCGGGGGCGCTCCAGCGCATCCACGGCGACCTGCACCTGGGGCAGACCCTGCGGGGATCGGACGGCGGCTGGGCCGTCATCGACTTCGAGGGCGAGCCGGCGAAGCCGCTGGACGAGCGGCGGAGTCCGCAGCCCACGGTCCGGGACGTCGCGGGCATGCTCCGCTCCTTCGACTACGCGGCCCGCACCCACCGGCCGTGGAACGCGGACTGGGCGGCGCGCTGCCGGGCCGCGTACTGCACGGGCTACGCCGAGGCGGCGGGCGTCGACCCGCGCGCCGACCCGGCGCTCCTGCGCGCCTACGAGACCGACAAGGCGGTCTACGAGGTCGTGTACGAGGCCCGGCACCGTCCGGACTGGCTCCCGGTGCCCATGTCCGCGATCGAACGTCTCGCCGCACCCCGGTGATCCGACCCGCCCACACGGCCGGCCGCCCCGCCCCGACGGGCGGGGCGCCGGACCCGTTCGGCCCAGTCGCCGGGGGCGCTCGCGCCGCTCCCGCCTGCGGCGACCCGCACGCGCCCCGTTCGGCCGAGTGTCCCGCGCGCGCGGGACGCCGTTTCCTACACCGTAGACCCGTACACCCGTACCCCTCGTTCCCGCCCTCCAGGAGGCACCCCCGTGACCGCCCGATCCGCAGGCAAGACGTCCCGCGCCCGGAAGACGCCCGCACCGGACCGGACCGCCGTACGGAAGGCGCCACCCATCGGTCCGGGTGACCGGGCCCGGCTGCTCGCGGGCGAGCACCACGACCCGCACAGCGTGCTGGGCGCGCATCCGGTCAAGGGCGGCGTCGTCGTGCGTGTGCTCCGCCCGTGGGCCAAGGAGGTGACGGTCCTGGCGAAGGGCCGTCGCGTCACCCTCCACGACGAGGGCGACGGCCTCTTCTCGGGCCTGCTGCCGCTGCTGCGGAAGGTGCCCGCGTACGAGCTGCGCGTGCGGTACGAGGACGGCGGCGAGGAGCTCGCCGTCGTCGACCCGTACCGCTTCCTGCCCTCCCTCGGCGAGCTGGACCTGCATCTCATCGGCGAGGGGCGGCACGAGGAGCTGTGGACGGCGCTCGGCGCCCACGTCCTGACCCACGAGGGCGTCTCCGGCACCCGGTTCGCGGTCTGGGCGCCGAACGCCCGGGGCGTCCGCGTCACCGGCGACTTCACCCACTGGGACGGCACGGCGCTGCCGATGCGCTCGCTGGGTTCGACGGGCGTGTGGGAGCTGTTCGTGCCGGGCATCGGTGAGGGGGCGGTCTACAAGTTCGACATCGCCCGGCCGGACGGGTCGCACACCGTGCGCGCGGACCCGATGGCCCGCCGCACCGAGTGCCCGCCGAACACCGCGTCGGTCGTCACCGCCTCGCACCACGAGTGGGACGACGCCGAGTGGCTGGCGCGGCGCGGCTCCCGCCCGCACCACGAGGCGCCGCTCTCCGTCTACGAGCTCCATCTGCCGTCCTGGCGGCCTGGCCTGACGTACCGGCAGCTCGCGGAGCAGCTGCCGGACTACGTGCGCGACCTCGGCTTCACGCACGTGGAGTTCATGGCCGTCGCCGAGCATCCGTTCAGCGGCTCCTGGGGCTACCAGGTCACCGGCTTCTACGCGCCGACGGCCCGGATGGGCACCCCCGACGACTTCAAGTACCTGGTGGACGCCCTGCACCGGGCCGGGATCGGGGTCCTGATGGACTGGGTCCCGGCGCACTTCCCGAAGGACGACTGGGCGCTCGCCGAGTTCGACGGCCGCCCGCTGTACGAGCACGAGGACCCGCGCCGTTCGCACCATCCCGACTGGGGGACCCTGGAGTTCGACTACGGGCGCAAGGAGGTGCGGAACTTCCTCGTCGCCAACGCCGTCTACTGGTGCCAGGAGTTCCACCTCGACGGGTTGCGGGTGGACGCGGTGGCCTCGATGCTCTACCTGGACTACTCGCGCGAGCACGGCGAGTGGCTGCCGAACGAGTTCGGCGGCCGGGAGAACCTGGACGCGGTGGCCTTCCTCCAGGAGATGAACGCCACGGTCTACCGCCGCTGCCCGGGGATCGTCACCTTCGCCGAGGAGTCCACGGCCTGGGACGGGGTGACGCGGGCGACGGACCAGGTGGGCCCCGGCGGCTTCGGCGGCCTCGGCTTCGGCATGAAGTGGAACATGGGCTGGATGCACGACTCGCTCGGCTACGTGGCGAAGGAGCCGGTGCACCGCAAGTACCACCACCACGAGATGACCTTCTCGATGGTCTACGCGTACAGCGAGAACTACATCCTGCCGATCTCCCACGACGAGGTCGTGCACGGCAAGCGGTCGCTGGTGTCGAAGATGCCGGGCGACTGGTGGCAGCAGCGGGCGAACCACCGGGCCTACCTGGGCTTCATGTGGGCACACCCCGGCAAGCAACTGCTCTTCATGGGGCAGGAGTTCGCGCAGGGCGGGGAGTGGTCGGCGGAGCACGGGCCCGACTGGTGGCTGCTCGACCCGGCGTACGGCGCGGAGCCCGACCACCGGGGCGTACGGGACCTGGTGCGGGACCTGAACACGGTGTACTCCGCGAGTCCCTCGCTCTGGGAGCGGGACACCGCCCCGGACGGCTTCCAGTGGGTGGTCGGGGACGCCGCCGAGGACAACGTCTTCGCGTTCCTGCGCTTCGACGGCTTCGGCTCCCCGCTGCTCGCGGTCTCCAACTTCTCGCCGGTCGTGCGGCACGACTACCGGCTGGGCGTGCCGGACACCTTCGCCGCCTGGTCGGAGGTGCTCAACACGGACGACGCCCGGTACGGCGGCGGGCACGTGGTGGGCACCGACCCGGTGAAGACCGAGTCGGTGCCGTGGCACGGCCGTGCGGCGAGCCTGCGGATGACGCTGCCGCCGCTGGCGACGGTCTGGCTCAGGCCGGCCTGATGACGCCCAGCCGCTGAGTCGCCCGGGTCAGCGCCACGTACAGGTCGTTGACCCCGTGCGGGGCGCCGGCCACGATGCCGTCCGGGTCGACGACGAGGACCGTGTCGAACTCCAGGCCCTTCGCCTGCCGGGGGTCCAGCAGGACCACCGGCCGGGTGAGGTCGGGGGCGGCTCCGTGGGCGGCGTCCGGCAGGGCGGCGACCAGGCCGGGGAGCAGCTCCGGCGGGGCGATCACCGCGAGCCGGCCCTCGGTGCGGAGCTCGGCGGCGACGGCGTCGGCGGCCTCCTTCACCGGGTCGTCGACCGTGCGGTCCCAGGGCGCGACGCCGGTGGAGCGGACGGACCGGGGCGGCTCGAAGGCCGGGTCGGCGGTCCGCCGCACCTCGGCGGCGACCTCCATGATCTCGGCGGGCGTGCGGTAGTTGACCCCGAGGCGTACGTGCTCCCAGCGGTCCTGCACGTACGGGTCGAGGATCCCTTCCCAGGTGCCGACGCCGGCCGGGTCGCCGGTCTGGGCGGGGTCGCCGACCAGCGTCATGGAGCGGGTCGGGCTGCGACGCATGAGGAGCCGCCAGGCCATCGCGGAGAGCTCCTGGGCCTCGTCGACGATGATGTGGCCGAAGGCCCAGGTGCGGTCCGCGGCGGCGCGCTCGGCGGCGGTCCGGTGGTCGGCCTCCTCGTGCCGGTCGGCGAACCGCTCGGCGTCGATGATGTCGTGGGCGGAGAGGACCTCGGAGGCGTCCTCGTCGAGCTCCTCCTTGTCCTCGAACTCGTAGGTCCGCGAGGCGTAACTGACGTCGAGGACGCCCTGCGCGTACTGGATCCGGCGCTGCCGCTCGGCCTCCTGGGCCGCGCGGGCGGCCGAGTCGTCCTCGCCGAGCAGCTCGGCCGCCTCGTCGAGGAGCGGCACGTCGGCCGGGGTCCACTCGCCGGTGGCGCGCCGGATCGCCGCGGCGTCGGCCTCGTCGAGGTGGGTGGGCTCGGCGAGGTAGCCGGCCAGGAACTCCTGGGGCGTGAGCTCCGGCCAGAGGGTGTCGACGGCGGCGTGCACGTCGGGGTTGCCGGCGATGCCCTTGGCGAGGAGCGCCCGGTCGTCGGGGCCGAGGAAGTTGGGGCCGCCGTACGGGTCGGCGCCGATGCGGTCGGCGAGCTGCTCCGCGAGGGCGTCCAGGATCCGGAAGACGAAGTAGGGGCGGGCGAGGTTGTGCGGGAGGACGGTCTCGCGGGCCTTGTGGCGGGCCTCCAGGGCCATGTCCCAGTCGATGACCAGGTCGCCGTCCTCGTGCGGGACGAGGAGGGGCGCGCCGCGCTCGGGGACCTGCTGGCGGTCGCGTACGGCGGCGGCGAGCGCTCCGGCCATGGCGGCGGAGCCCTTGACGGCGGCGGCGCGGGGGGTGTCGGTGCCGGTGGCGCGGACGCCGGGGAAGAGCTCGGCGGGGGTGGCGAGCAGGACTCCGGTCTCGCCGAGGGAGGGCAGGACGTTCCCGATGTAGCCGAGGAAGGCGGGGTTGGGGCCGACGATGTGGACGGCCCGCTTGGCGAGCTGCTCGCGGTGGGCGTAGAGGAGGTACGCGGCCCGGTGCAGCGCGACGGCGGTCTTGCCGGTGCCGGGGCCGCCCTCGACGACGAGGACGCCCTGGTGCGGGGAGCGGATGATGGCGTCCTGCTCGGCCTGGATGGTCTGCACGATGTCGTGCATGCGGCCGGTGCGGGCGGCGTCGAGCGCGGCGAGCAGCACCTCGTCGGCGTCGTGGCTCTCGTGTCCGGTGCGGGTGGCGTCGGCGAGGTCGAGGACCTCGTCGTGGAGGGCGGTGACCTCGCGGCCCCGGGTGCTGATGTGCCGGCGGCGGGAGAGGCCCATGGGCTCGTAGCCGGTGGCGAGGTAGAAGGGCCTGGCGATCTCGGCGCGCCAGTCGACGACGAGGGGTGTGCGGTGCGGGTCGTCCTTGCGGATGCCGATCCGGCCGATGTGGTGGTCGCGGCCGTCGCGGAAGACGAGCCGGCCGAAGCAGAGTCCGCTCTCGCCCGCGTCGAAGGCGGCGAGCAGCCCGGACTGCTCGGCGACGATCACGTCCCGTTCGAGCCGGCCCTGGTTGCTGCCGACCCCGGGGGTGCGCAGGGCCTTCCCGACGGCGGCCTCGGCCTCGTCCCTGAGTTCGTCGAGTCGAGCATAGAGATCGGTGATGAATTGCTGCTCGTTCCGAAATTCCTCGGTTGACAATTCGACTCCCGGCGCGATACAGTGCGTTTAGTGAACTTCTCCTGAGCCTTTCGATGCCCTTTTGGCGTGCAGGCACAGGAACTCATCAATATACGCCTCGCATTCCCCCGGCTGTCAATTCCGAGCCGGGGTATTTTTGTGCCCCATGAATGCCTTCGACGCGGCACGGTCCCTGCTGCGCGCCTGCGGCGCGGACATCCTCCCCCACCCCGGCGGCACCCTTCTCGCCCACCTGGAGCGGGTCGCATCCCGCCTGGCGGCGTGGGGCGCCCGGGAAGAACTGCGACTCGCGGGCCTCTGCCACGCCTTCTACGGTACGGACGGTTTCGCGAAAAGTCTGCTCCCCCTGTCCCGGCGCGACGAACTCGCCGCGGCGATCGGCCCGGAGGCCGAGGAGCTCGTGTACTTCTACGCGAGCTGCGACAGGGAATTCTCCTACCCGGGCCTGCCGGAATCCGACGGCCCGTTCCGGGACCGTTTCACGGGAGCGGTCTTCGTCCCGACGGGACGGCGGCGCGCCGATCTCGCGGAACTCACGGCGGCCAACGAACTGGACGTGCTCCAGGAGAACGAAGAGCTCCGGACGCGGTACGGCGGCGCGCTGTCGCGCCTCTTCACCCGCTGGAGCCCCCTGCTCGGCGAAGCGGCCGCCGAGGCCGCCCGCGAGGTGCTGACGCTGCGGGGCGAGGAGCGGGAGGCGTTCCTGCGCGGTCTGGAGCCGGGAGACCTGCGTGTGGGCGTCGTCTCGAAGATCGCGGACTTCCACGTGACCTTCGTGGACCTGGGCGGGGTCGAGGGGATGATGAACATACCTGAGGTCTCCTGGCGGCCGTTCGACCTCCCGGGCGACGTGATCGCCGAAGGGCAGGAGCTCGTCTTCCAGGTGCTGGGCGTCGACGAGAGCCGGGACCGCGTCTTCCTCTCCCTCAAGGCCCTGGAGCCCGACCCGATGGCTGCCTTCGCCCGCTCCGGCTTCGGCGGCGTCCGGACCGGCCGGGTCACCCGGCTCGTCCCCTTCGGCGCGCTCGTGCTGGTCGCCGACGGGGTGGAGGCGGTCGTCCACCGCGACGACCTCGACGCCCGGACGCCCCGGGAGGGCGACGAGCTGACCTTCGAGGTCACCGCGGTCAACCTGGTCACGCGACGGGTGCGGATCGCCCTGCGCTGACGGCCGGCGACAGGCCGCGCGAGCCCGGCATGATCCGAAAGACAGGCTTCAGATCACGTCCTCCAGCTCCGCCAGGAGGCGGCGCTTCGGGCGGGCCCCGACCAGGGACTTCACCGGCTCGCCCGCGCGGAAGACCATGAGGGTCGGGGTCCCGAGCACCCCGTACTTCACCGTGGTCTCCGGATTGCGGTCGACGTCGATCTCGACGATCCGCAGCCGCTCCGCCTCCTCGGCGGCGATCGCGGCGAGCACCGGCTTCAGCTGCCGGCACGGCCCGCACCACTCCGCGGTGAACTTCACCAGGACCGGCAGTCCGGCCCCCAGCACCTCCGCGCCGAAGTCCGCGTCCGTGACCTCGCCCACGCCCTCGTCGTACGTCGTCATCCCCGTCACCCCTCCGTGTCCGTCACCGTGTCCAGTTCGCACCGGGGCTCCGGGCCGTGCGGCAGTTCCGCCTCGGCGCGCAGCAACTGGGCGCCCACCTGGGCGCGTACCGCCTGGAGCCGCTCGATCAGGCCGTCCAGTTCGGCGACCTTCCGCCGGTAGACGGCGATCGAGGCGGGGCAGGCGTCACCCGCCGGGTGCCCCGCGCGCAGGCAGTCGACGAACGGCCGCGTCTCCTCCAGCTCGAACCCGAAGTCCTGAAGGGTCCTGATCTGCTGGAGGAGCCGCAGGTCGTCCTCGTCGTACGTGCGGTACCCCTGCTCCGTGCGCCGTGCGGTCAGGAGGCCGCGGGACTCGTAGTACCGCAGAGTCCGCGTGGTGGTTCCCGCCCGTTCGGCCAGTTCTCCGATGCGCATGTCCTCGAACGTAAGCCTTGACGCCGACGTCAAGGCAAGAGGGAAGGAGAGGGGCCTCAGCGGGGAAGCAGGGGCTTCCGCTCCACCGGCGACGACAGCACGACCGAGGTCGTGGTCCGGCCGAGCGCCGAGGTCTGCTCCAGGACCTCTTCGAGGTGGACGGTGTCGGTGACGGCGACCTTGAGGATCCAGCAGTCCTCGCCCACCACGTGGTGGACCTCCAGGACCTCGGGGCGCGCGGTGAGCTCCAGGGTGCGCGGGTGCTTCAGGGTGTAGCCGCCGTGCGGGTTCACGCGGATGAAGGCCTGGATGCCGTAGCCGAGCCGGGCCGGGGAGACATGGGCGCCGTAGCCCGTGACCGCCCCGCTCGCCTCCAGCCGGCGGACCCGCTCGGTGACGGCCGCGGGGCTGAGCCGGACGCGGCGGCCGAGCTCGCTGAGCTTGATCCGGCCGTCGGTCTGCAGGAGGTCCAGGATCTGCCGGTCGACGGTGTCGAAAGCGGCCGCCGTGAAATTGTCGGCGGCCGGGCGCGCGGACCGTGGTTCCTTCGGTGCGGCGGCCAGGACTCCCATGATTCCCCCTTCAGGCAGCGAGCGCACAACGTAACACTTGTCCTGCGGATCAAGGGAGTTGAGAGCGTTGGACATTCTGGTCATCGGCGGGAACCGCTATTTCGGAAAGCGGCTCATCGCGCTGTTGCGGAAATTCGGGCACCGGGTCGCGGTGCTCAATCGGGGTTCTTCCGGTGCCCCCGGGGGAATCGAACACCTCGTGGCCGACCGGGACGACGAGGCCGCGCTGGAATCGGTTCTGGCGGGCCGTTCCTTCGACGTCGTCGTGGACCAGGTCTGCTACACCCCGCGCCAGGCGGAGATCGCCCGGCGGGTGTTCGGGACGCGTGCCCGGCGCTATGTGATGACGTCGACGGTGGAGGTGTACGGGTACGAGGACACGGCCGTGCCGGTCGCCGAGTCCGCCCTCGACCTGGCTTCGGTCACCGTGGACACGGGTCTGGCCTGGGAGGACCCGGAGTTCCGCGAGGAGCACTACGGGGAGGGGAAGCGGCAGGCCGAGGCGGTGTTCGCGGCGGCCGGCTCGCCCTTCGCCTGGACCTCGGTGCGGGTCACCCATGTGCTGGGCGGCGAGGACGACTTCACGGGCCGGATCGACCACTACGCGCGCCGGATCCGGGCGGGCGAGCCGATCGCCGTGCCGGCGGTCAACCATCCGGCGACCTATGTGTACGTGGAGGAGATCGCCGCGTTTCTCGCCTGGGCGGTCGAGGCGGAATTCACCGGGCCGGTGAACGCCCATTCCCACGGCCTGCTCTCCACCGCCGACATCTGCGCGGAGATCGAGAAGCTGACGGGCGGCCGGACGGTCTTCCACGAGGTGGAGGTCGGCCGGGTCTCGCCCTTCTCCTTCGCGCGCTCGTACGGGATGGACAACTCCCGTGCCACGGCGCTCGGCTATTCCTTCCGGCACAGCGCCGAGTGGCTTCCGCGCGCGGTGTCCGAGACGGTCGGGGCGATGCGCTTCGAGGCGACGGACCGCGGGGCGGTGAACTGATGCGGCTCAGGACGCTGGGGGACGTACGGGTCGGGGCGGTCGGCCTCGGCACGATGCCGCTCTCCATCGAGGGCCGGCCGGACGAGGCCCGGGCGGTGGCGACCGTGCACGCGGCCCTGGACGCGGGCGTGACCCTCCTCGACACCGCCGACTCCTACCACCCGCCGGACGGCGCGCCCGGCGAGGGCGAGCTGCTCGTGTCGCGGGCCCTGGCCTCGTACGGGGGCCGCACGGACGACGTCCTCGTGGCGACGAAGGGCGGGCGGGGCCGGACGGCGGACGGCGGCTGGACCGTGGACGGGCGGCCCGCGCATCTGCGGCGGGCGGCGGAGGCCTCGGCCCGGCGGCTCGGCGGTACGCCGATCGGCCTGTACCAGCTGCACAAGCCGGACCCGGCCGTCCCCTACGCCGAATCACTGGGCGCGGTACGGGAGTTGCTCGACGCCGGCACGGTCAGGCTGGCCGGGATCTCCAATGTGGACTCGGAGCGGATCCTGCTGGCCCGCGAGATCCTGGGCGACCGGCTGGTCTCCGTGCAGAACCGCTACTCGCCGGCGGTCCGGGAGAGCGAGGCGGAGCTGCGGCTCTGCGCGGAGCTCGGTCTCGCCTTCATGCCGTGGAGTCCGCTGGGCGGGATCTCGCGCAGCTCGCTCGACGGGGCGTCCGCCCAGGAGGCGGACCCGGAGTTCGGGGGCTTCCACCGGGTGGCGCGGGAGCGGGGGGTCAGTCCGCAGCGGGTGGCTCTGGCCTGGCTGCTCGCCCGGTCGGAGACGGTGCTGCCGATCCCGGGCGCGAGCCGGCCGGAGACGGTACGGGACTCGGCCGCGGCGGCCGGTCTCGACCTGGGGGCGGAGGAGCTGGCGCTGCTGGACGGCCGTCCCGGCGGCGCCTGAGCGCCGGCCCCACCGGCCGTGTGTTCCGTACAGCCGCACGCTCCGTACGGCCGCACGCTCCGTACGGCCGCGTCCTCCCGGGGCCCGGATCCGGCTCAAGGCCCGGGATCCGGAAGGACGCGACCCCCCGTCGGGGTACATGGGGGCGTCCGGGTCAGACGCCCGCTCGGGCCTTCTCCTCGCCGTCCTCGACCCGCTGGTCCGGGACCGGCGCGGGGGCGTGGTCGTCGACGAGGGTCTTCTCGTCGAAGGGGATGTGCCCGGCGAGGACCTCCGCGACCCTCGCTTTGTCGATCTCCTTGGTCCAGGTGCCGACGAGGACCGTGGCGACGGCGTTGCCCGCGAAGTTGGTGAGGGCGCGGGCCTCGCTCATGAAGCGGTCGATGCCGACGATCAGGCCCACCCCGTCGACCAGTTCGGGCCGGTGGGACTGGAGGCCGCCCGCGAGGGTCGCGAGGCCCGCGCCGGTGACGCCCGCCGCGCCCTTCGAGGCGATGATCATGAAGACGAGGAGCGAGATCTGCTCGGCGACCGAGAGCGGGTCGCCCATCGCCTCGGCGACGAAGAGCGAGGCCATCGTGAGGTAGATCGCGGTGCCGTCGAGGTTGAAGGAGTAGCCGGTCGGGACGGTGATGCCGACGACCGGCTTGCTGACGCCCAGGTGCTCCATCTTCGCGATGAGCCGCGGCAGCGCGGACTCCGAGGAGGAGGTGGAGAGGATCAGCAGGAACTCGCGGCCCAGGTACCTCAGCAGGGTCCAGATGTTGATCCCGGCGACCAGACGCAGGATCGCGCCCAGCACGACGAAGACGAAGAGCCCGCAGGTCAGGTAGAAGCCGATCATGATGACGGCGAGCGACTTGAGCGCGGCGGCGCCGGTCGCGCCGACGACGGCGGCGATCGCACCGAACGCGCCGACCGGGGCGACCCACATGATCATGCCGAGGATGCGGAAGACGAGCCGCTGGATGTGGCCGATCCCGCGCAGCACCGGCTCGCCGGCGGCGCCCATCGCCTGGAGCGCGAAGCCCGCGAGCAGCGCGACGAGGAGCGTCTGCAGGACCTCGCCCTCGGTGAAGGCGGAGACGAAGGTGGTCGGGATGATCCCGAGCAGGAAGTCCGGTGTGGACTCGCCGCCGCCCTCGGCCTGCTTCGCGCCGGCCTCGGCGATCTCCTTGGTGAGGTGGAGGCCCGAGCCGGGCTCCAGGAGGTTGCCGACGAGCAGACCGATCGCGAGTGCGACGGTCGACATCACGAGGAAGTAGCCGAGGGCGAGGCCGCCCACCGCGCCGACCTTCGCGGCCTTCCGGACCGATCCGACGCCGAGGACGATCGTGCAGAAGATGATCGGCGAGATCATCATCTTGATCAGATTGACGAAGCCGGTGCCCAGCGGCTTCAGCTCGACGGCGACGCCCGGCGCCAGGAAGCCGACGGCGATGCCGAGCAGGACGGCGCCGATGACGGCCAGATACAGATAGTGGGTACGGTCCCGTCGTGCGGCCACGGGGTCCTCCTCGCGCTGATGGGTGTCCACGTCCCGGTGGACTCCGCGACTATCCATCAGCCTGTGACCGGGGTCACGGTTACGTTCGTTTCGTTCACGACCGGAACATCACGTCCGCCCGGGGAGGCGGTCGGGAGCGCCGCCGGGAGCGCTGCCTGGAGCGCCCCCGGGAAGAGAACGATTCGGGAACGCAATGACCCGGCGCAAATTCCGCCGTGCACACTTACCCGCATGCGCCTCCCCCGTCCCCGCCCCCGCAGCCTGGCCGGCCAGCTCTTCGCGATGCAGGTCGTGCTCGTGGCCCTCGTCGTGGCGGGCTGCGCGGTCTTCGCGTACGTCACGGACCTGGCCCAGGCCGAGGAGACGGCGCGGCGCCAGTCCACCGCGACCGCCGCGGCCGTCGCCCACTCCCCCTCCGTGGTGGCCGCGGCCCGCTCGGCCGACCCGTCGGCGGTGCTCCAGCCGTACACGGAGTCGCTGCGCCGGCACGCGGACGTCGCCTTCGTGGTGATCATGGCGCCGGACGGGACGCGCTGGACGCATCCGGAGCCGGACCAGATCGGGCGTACGTACCTCGGTCACATCGAGGAGGCGGTGCGGGGACGGACCTTCTCCGAGACGCACCTGGGGGTGCTCGGCCCGTCCGTGCGGACGGTGGCCCCCGTCCACGACGAGGACGGCCGGGTCGTCGCGCTCGTCAGCGCGGGCATCACGATCGAGCGGATCAGCGAGCAGGTACGGGAGCAGGTCACCGCCCTCTTCGGCATGGCGGGCGCGGCGCTCGCGCTGGGCGGCGCGGGGACGTACGTCGTCAACGCCCGGCTGCGCCGCCACACGCACGGCATGAACGCGGCCGAGCTGAGCCGGATGCACGACTACCACGAGGCCGCGCTGCACGCCGTGCGGGAAGGTCTCGTGATGCTCGACGGGCGGCGGCGGATCGCCCTCATCAACGACGGGGCACGGGAGTTGCTCGGTCTGGACGAGGGCGTCATCGGCCGCCCGGCCGCCGAACTCGGCCTGCCCGCGCCGCTGACGGGCGCGCTGCTCTCCTCCGAGCCACGGGTCGACGAGACCCATCTGACGGCCGACCGGGTGCTCGTGGTCAGCACCCGTCCGGTGGTGGGCGGGGAGCGGCGCGGCACGGTCGTCACGCTCCGCGATCGCACGGAACTCCAGGCGCTGTCCGGGGAGTTGGACTCCGAGCGGGGGTTCACGCAGGCGCTCCGCTCCCAGGCGCACGAGGCGGCGAACCGGCTGCACACCGTCGTCTCGCTCATCGAGCTGGGCCGGGTGGCGGAGGCGGTGGAGTTCGCCACGGCGGAGCTGGAGCTCGCGCAGGCGCTCACCGACCGGGTCGTCGACGCGGTCGGTGAGCCGGTGCTCGCGGCGCTGCTGCTCGGCAAGGCGGCGCAGGCCAACGAGCGGGGCGTGGAGCTGGTGCTGACCGAGGACAGCCGGATCGACGACGGCCGGGTGCCGGCGGCCGTGCCCTCCCGCGACCTGGTCACGATCCTGGGCAACCTCATCGACAACGCCGTGGAGGCGGTGGGCGGGACCCCGCACGCGCGCGTGCGGGTCACGGTCGCTGCCCGCGCGGGCGACGGCGAGCTGCTGCTGCGGGTCGGGGACAACGGCCCCGGTGTCCGTCCGGCCGACCGGGACGCGGTCCTGAGCCGGGGCTGGACGACCCGCGGCCCGGGCCGCGGTCTCGGCCTCGCGCTGGTGGGCCAGGCGGTCTCGCGCGCCTCGGGCACCCTGGAGCTGACGGACGCGACGGAGGGCGGCGCGGAGTTCACCGTACGACTGCCACTGCCGAGGGAGGGCGGTGCGGGCAAGGCCGCCATGACCGCCGCCGCGGCCCGGGTGGAGGTGACCCCGTGAGTACGCGTCCCCTCCGTGTCCTCGTCGTCGAGGACGACCCCGTCGCCGCCGACGCCCACGCGCTCTACGCCGGGCGGGTCGAGGGCTTCACCGTCGTCGGCGTCGCCCACTCCCGGGCCGCCGCCGTGCGGATCCTCGACCGGACGCCGGTCGACCTCATCCTGCTCGACCTCTACCTGCCCGACGGCCACGGCCTCCACCTGCTGCGCGCGCTCCGCGCCGCCGGGCACTCCGCCGACGTGATCGCCGTGACCTCCGCCCGCGATCTGGCGGTCGTCCGGGAGGGCGTGTCCCTCGGTGTCGTGCAGTACGTCCTGAAGCCCTTCGCCTTCGCCACCCTCCGGGACCGGCTCACCCGGTACGCGGAGTTCCGGGCGTCCGCCGGGGAGGCCTCCGGGCAGGACGAGGTGGACCGGGCGCTCGCCACGCTCCGGGCCCCGCAGCCCGCCACGCTGCCGAAGGGGCTCAGCGCCCCGACCCTGGAGGCGGTCACCCGCACCCTCCGGGACACCCCGGCCGGGGTCACCGCCGCCGAGGCGGGCACGGCGGTCGGGATCTCCCGGATCACCGCCCGCCGCTATCTGGAGCACCTCGTGACCGAGGGCCGGGCCGTGCGCGCCCCTCAGTACGGGCAGATCGGGCGGCCCGAGCTCCAGTACCGCTGGCTCGACGGCCGGGCCCGCGGTTACTGATCGGTTCCCACGTTCCTACGACGTTTCACGTTGGGCGAACGAACCGTAGCCAGCCGTCACCCTCCGCACCTACCGTGACGCGGGTGCACCAACCCTCTCCCCCTTTCAACGGCCTGGCTGCCCGCCGTCTGCGCGAAGGCCTCGGCATGGCCCCGGGACACGTCGCGTACGGCCTCCGTGCCCAGTACGGCATGTTCGTCGACCCCGAGACCGTCGTCGCCTGGGAACGCGGCCGCCTCCGTCCGAGCGAGCAGGAGCTCACCGCCCTCGCGGGCGTCCTGTGGTGCGCCCCGGCCGAGCTCATCGCCGCCGCCACGACCCTGCGCGAGCACCGCCTGGCCCGCGCGCTCTCGGCGGAGGAGCTGGCCCGGCGGGTCGGCGTGGCGGCCCACGCGTACCAGCGGATGGAGGACGAGGGCCGCTGGCGCGGCACCGAACGCCAGACGGCCACCCTCGCGGAGGTCCTCGGCCTCGGCCCGCGCGCGCTGATCACGGCGACCGGCGGTGACGACAGCCTCGCCGAGCTGCTGCGCGACGCCGCCACCACGCGCTGGCAGGCCTATGTGAAACCGGCCGTGAAGATGGTGCCGCTGCCCAAGAAGACCGTGGAGTCGGCGCTCCAGCGCCTGCACGCGGAGTACCACGCGCGGATGGCGGCGACCAGCAGCTGGGGTGCCTCGGGGGCGACGGGCGACGAGGGGCGCGTGTACCTGGACGAGATCACCGGGCACTTCTGGGCGGCCGTGGGCCAGTAGCGGCCGGCCGGTGGCGTCGGGCCGTAGATTGGCCACCGTGAGACGACACGTACCCTTCGAACGACTCCACAACTTCCGTGACCTGGGCGGCTATCGGACCGCCGACGGCGGGACCGTGCGGTGGGAGACCCTCTACCGCTCCGACTCCCTGGCCAAGCTCGCGGGAGCCGGACCCGACGACCTCGCCCGCTTCCGCGCGCTGGGTGTGGCCTCCGTGATCGACCTGCGCTACCCGTGGGAGATCGACGCCAAGGGCCGGCTGCCGGAGACCGAGGACGTCGCCTGGCACAACCTGTCCATCGAGCACCGGCCGTACGACCAGGCGGAGATCGACCCGGACCTCGACCCCTGGCGCTACCTGGCCGACCGGTTCGCCGAGGTCGCCGAGGACGGCACGGAGGAGATCCGCACCACCCTCGAGGTCATCGCCGCGGCCGACGGCCCGCTCGTCTTCCACTGCGCCTCCGGCAAGGACCGGACGGGGCTCGTCGCCGCCCTCGTCCTCGCGCTCCTGGACGTCCCCGACGAGGAGATCCTCGCGGACTTCGCGCTCACGGAGCTGGCCACGGAGCGGCTGATCGCCGACTGGCGGGCGTCGCACCCGGGCCGCGAGCTCCGCTGGCCGGGGTACGGCCGGGCGCCGGCCGAGATCCTCCGGCTGTTCCTCGCGGACCTGCGCGAGCGGTACGGCTCGGTGTACGGGTACGTCACCGGCCACGTCGGGCTCGACCCGGCGGTGGTGACGGCGCTCAGGGACCGGCTGGTGGAGCCCGCCGCGAGGGAGGTCCCGGTCGCCTAGTTCCTGCGGTCGAAGCTGAAGAGCTGGCCCGCCGCGTCCGGCGCGCAGGGGGCCTGGGCCAGTCGCGCCCAGGCCGCCGAGCGGTCGCCGACGACGGTGACGCAGCTGCCGGGCGTCGCGGAGTCCGCCGGAGCGATCCGATAGCCCTCGACGGGAGTGCCGTACGGCTCCAGGGTGAACTGCTCCACCCGGCTCGGGTCGCCGCACTCGGAGTCCTCGTACGCGGCGTCGGGTATCCGGCCGCCGGAGGGTATGCCGGAGCAGCCGGGACCGTAGTCCGGGTGGTCCGAAACGATCCTCCACCGGCCGCCGCCCAGCTCCTTCAGCGAGTAGAGCGGCACCTTCGCGTCGGCGCACGGCACCTGGTGGATCTGCCCGCTGCGGGAGCCCCGCCGCTCGCCGAGGCACATGTCCCGGCCGATCACCCGGATGCGTACGTCCCCGGCGGCGGGCGCGGTGAGGGTACGGGGCGGGTGCGCGCCGTGCCCGTCCCGCACGACGGCGACGACGCTGACGCCGGCGAGCACGAGCCCCGCCAGGGCGACCGTCGCGACGAGGGCGCGCCGTATCCGGGACCGGGGTCCGGGCCGGGGGGCGCCGTCCGGTGACTCCGCCGCCGCCGGGTCCCCGGGCCAGACGACGTCCGAGGGGGCGAGGGCTTCCCCGGGCTCGGCGCTCCCCACCGGCGCGGCGCTCTCCACGGGCTCGGCGCTCTCCACGGGCTCAGTGCGCTCGTACACCCCCCGTACCGCGAGCTCCTTCCGTACCGCCTGCCACTCCTCAAGGCCGCCCGGTCCCACCCCGCAGGCGCGGACGAAGGAGACGAGGAGCTCCTCTCGGGGGACGGTGGCGCGGGCCAGCATGTTGGCGACGGTGGACCGGGGCAGGATCTCGCCGTTCGCCTCGGCCCGGGCCGTGAGCTCGCGGTAGGTCAGGCCGGACCAGTCCTTGAGCGCCTGG
Organism: Streptomyces venezuelae; assembly: GCF_008642375.1. Taxonomy (NCBI): domain Bacteria; kingdom Bacillati; phylum Actinomycetota; class Actinomycetes; order Kitasatosporales; family Streptomycetaceae; genus Streptomyces; species Streptomyces venezuelae. The sequence goes on from NZ_CP029194.1 coordinate 2,733,082, forward strand.
AGGCACGCGACGAACTCCGTGGCGTTCCGTACCTCCCGCGGGTCGGGTGCCCGTTCCGCCGGCATCATCCGCCTCTCCCCCTTCCGCCGGACAGGGTTGGGACATGTCCGGGACAAGCCTCAAGCCTTGTTGATCTCGTGCTCCGGCGAAAGAGTGGAACCCGGCAATTCCGGTGGTGACGCCGGTCACGGACGAGTGGCCCCGACCCTCCACGGGGGGAGGGTCGGGGCCACTCGGCTGGGTCCGGGTCCCGGAGCGGTTCCGGGACAGGTCGGGACGCAGGCCCCGGCCGGAAGGACGTTCGACGGGCGTGCCGGCGCGTCGGCGTACCGGCGTACCGGCGTACCGGTCAGAAGACGGATTCGGCCTCGCGGATGCGGTCCTCGGGAACGGTCTTCAGCTGGGTCACGGCCTCGGCCAGCGGCACCATCTCGACGTTCGTGCCGCGCAGCGCCGTCATCCGGCCGAACTCGCCGCGGTGCGCCGCCTCCACCGCGTGCCAGCCGAAGCGGGTGGCGAGCACCCGGTCGTACGCGGTCGGCGTGCCGCCGCGCTGGACGTGGCCGAGGATGACCGGACGGGCCTCCTTGCCGAGGCGCCGCTCCAGCTCGACGGCGAGCTGGTTGCCGATGCCCTGGAAGCGCTCGTGACCGAACTGGTCGATCTCGCCCTTCTCGTAGTCCATCGAACCCTCGGCCGGGTGCGCGCCCTCGGCGACGCAGATGACGGCGAACTTCTTGCCGCGCGCGAAGCGCTCCTCGACCATCTTGACGAGGTCGTCGACCTCGAAGGGGCGCTCCGGGAGGCAGATGCCGTGCGCACCGCCGGCCATGCCGGACTCCAGCGCGATCCAGCCGGCGTGGCGGCCCATCACCTCGACGACCATCACGCGCTGGTGGGACTCGGCGGTGGTCTTCAGCCGGTCCATGGCCTCGGTGGCGACGCCGACGGCGGTGTCGAAGCCGAAGGTGCGGTCCGTGGAGGAGATGTCGTTGTCGATCGTCTTCGGGACGCCGACGACGGGCATGCCCGCGTCGGAGAGCATCCGGGCTGCGGTCAGGGTGCCCTCGCCGCCGATCGGGATGAGGACGTCGATGCCGTACTGCCTGGCGAGGTCGGGGGCGGACTCGGCGGCCTCGCGGAGCCGGTTGCGCTCGAGACGCGCGGAGCCGAGGATCGTGCCGCCGCGGGCGAGGATGCCGCTCACGGCGTTGAGGTCGAGGGGGCGGTAGTGGCCGTCGAGGAGGCCCTTGAACCCGTCCTCGAAGCCGATGACTTCGTCGTCGTGGCCGGTCAGCGCCCGGTGCACGACCGACCGGATCACTGCGTTCAGGCCGGGGCAGTCGCCGCCTGCGGTGAGAACTCCGATGCGCATCGTGCTGTGTCTCCTGCTCGGTCGCGGTCCAGATGAGCCACGGCAATTCTCACACGCCCGGCCTGACGGGATCGCTCGTCGCCGCTCCGCGCGTCCCTGCCGGAGCCCTCGCGGAGGGCTTTCGTCCCGGGGTTCCAGGCCCTTCGTCCGGCGGGCGACCTAACCAGTGGCGGGGGTATTGTCAAGGGGGTAATGCCGCCCTTTAGGGGCTTCCCGAGGACAGCGGATTGACGCCGACGCGAAGGTCGGCGCAGCTGCACGGGCCCACCGGTGCCCTGCGGCATCGCCCGTCCGCTCCCCGGGTGAGCCCCTTTCCGCAGGACTGGACAGGAGACCACGGCGTGACGCGCAGCGTGTACGTGACCGGGATCGACCGCGGTGACGGCCGCCAGGTCGTCGAGCTGGGAGTCATGGAGCTCCTCACCCGTCAGGTGGACCGGGTGGGGGTGTTCCGTCCGCTGGTGCACGACGGCCCCGACCGCCTCTTCGACCTGCTGCGGGCCCGCTACCGGCTCTCGCAGGACCCCTCGACGGTCTACGGCATGGACTATCACGAGGCCTCGGGCATCCAGGCCGAGCGGGGCACCGACGAGCTGGTCTCCCAGCTGGTCGACCGCTTCCACGCCGTGGCCCGCGAGTACGAGGTCGTCCTGGTCCTCGGCACCGACTTCGCCGCCACGCAGCTCCCCGACGAGCTCGCGCTCAACGCCCGGCTGGCCAACGAGTTCGGCGCCTCCGTCATACCGGTGGTCGGCGGCAAGGGTCAGACGGCCGAGTCGGTACGGGCCGAGGCGCGCAACGCCTTCCGGGCGTACGACGGGCTGGGCTGCGACGTGCTCGCGATGGTCGTCAACCGGGTGGCCGCCGAGGACCTCTCGGCGCTGGAGCGGCTCGCGACCCGCGTCCCCGTGCCCTGCTACGTGCTGCCCGACGAGCCGGCGCTCGCCGCGCCCACCGTCGCCCAGATCACCCACGCGCTCGGCGCCTCCGTCGTCCTCGGCGACGACGCGGGTCTCGCGCGCGACGCCCTGGACTTCGTCTTCGGCGGCGCGATGCTGCCGAACTTCCTGAACGCGCTGACGCCCGGCTGTCTCGTCGTCACCCCCGGGGACCGGGCCGACCTGGTCGTCGGCGCGCTCGCCGCGCACTCGGCCGGCACCCCGCCGATCGCGGGCGTGCTGCTCACGCTCAACGAGCGGCCCAGCCCGGAGATCCTGACCCTGGCGGCCCGGCTCGCCCCCGGCACCCCGGTCATCTCGGTTCCCGGCAACAGCTTCCCGACCGCGGCCGAACTCTTCTCTCTCGAAGGCAAGATGAACGCCGCCACCCCGCGCAAGGCCGAGACGGCACTAGGCCTCTTCGAGCGGCACGTGGACACCGCCGACCTTCTCAAGCGGATCTCGGTCGCCCGCAGCGGACGCGTCACGCCGATGATGTTCGAGCACGAACTGCTCGAACAGGCCCGAGCCGACCGGCGCCGCGTGGTGCTCCCCGAGGGCACCGAGGAGCGGGTGCTGCGCGCCGCCGACGTCCTGATCCGTCGTGACGTGTGCGACCTGACGCTCCTCGGCGACGTGGAGACCATCCGCAAGAAGGCCGCCGACCTGAGCGTGGACCTGCGCGAGACGCAGCTGATCGACCCGCAGACCTCGGAGCTGCGCGACTCGTTCGCGGAGAAGTACGCGGCGCTCCGGGCCCACAAGGGCGTCACCGTCGAGCTCGCGTACGACGTCGTCTCGGACGTCAACTACTTCGGCACCCTGATGGTGCAGGAGGGTCTCGCCGACGGCATGGTCTCCGGTGCGGTGCACTCGACGGCCGCGACGATCCGCCCGGCCTTCGAGATCATCAAGACAAAGCCCGAGGCCTCGATCGTCTCGTCGGTCTTCTTCATGTGCCTCGCCGACAAGGTGCTCGTGTACGGCGACTGCGCGGTCAACCCCGACCCGAACGCCGAGCAGCTCGCGGACATCGCCGCCCAGTCGGCGGCCACCGCGGCCCGCTTCGGTGTCGATCCGCGGATCGCGATGCTCTCGTACTCCACCGGCACCTCGGGCTCCGGCGCCGACGTCGACAAGGTGCGCGAGGCGACGAAGCTGGTCCGCGAGGCGCACCCGGAGCTGCGGATCGAGGGTCCGATCCAGTACGACGCGGCGGTGGAGCCCTCCGTCGCCGCCACGAAGCTGCCGGACTCGGAGGTGGCGGGCCAGGCGACCGTGCTGATCTTCCCGGACCTCAACACCGGCAACAACACCTACAAGGCCGTGCAGCGTTCGGCCGGCGCCGTGGCCGTCGGCCCGGTGCTCCAGGGTCTGCGCAAGCCCGTGAACGACCTCTCGCGCGGCGCGCTCGTCAGCGACATCGTCAACACGGTCGCCATCACGGCGATCCAGTCCCAGCTGCCCTCCCCTCCGTCGCAGGTTCCCTCCCAGGGTCAGGAGCTCCCCGCATGACCGGCACCCCCACCCGTGTCCTCGTCCTCAACTCCGGCTCGTCGTCGGTCAAGTACCAGCTGCTCGACATGGCGGACGGCAGCCGGCTCGCGGTCGGCCTGGTGGAGCGGATCGGCGAGGAGACGTCCCGTCTGGTCCACACCCCGCTCCAGGGCGGCGGCGGGGAGAAGCGCGAGCAGAACGGTCCGATCCCCGACCACGCCTCGGCGCTGAAGGCGGTCGCCGAGGAGCTGGCGGCGGACGGCCTCGGCCTGGACTCCCCCGAACTGGCCGCGATCGGCCACCGGGTGGTGCACGGCGGGCTGCGCTTCACCGCCCCGACGGTCGTCGACGACGAGGTGCTCGCGGAGATCGAGCGCCTGGTGCCGGTGGCCCCGCTGCACAACCCGGCGAACCTCACCGGCATCCGTACGGCGATGTCCCTGCGCCCCGACCTGCCGCAGGTGGCGGTCTTCGACACGGCCTTCCACACGACGATGCCGGAGGCGGCGGCGCGGTACGCGATCGACGTGGCGACGGCGGACGAGCACCGGATCCGGCGGTACGGCTTCCACGGCACCTCGCACGCGTACGTGTCGCGGGAGACGGCGAAGCTGCTCGGCAGGACGCCCGAGGAGGTGAACGTGATCGTGCTGCACCTGGGCAACGGCGCCTCCGCCTCGGCGGTGGCGGGCGGCCGGTGCGTGGACACCTCGATGGGCCTGACGCCGCTGGAGGGGCTGGTCATGGGCACCCGCTCGGGCGACATCGACCCGGCGGTCACCTTCCACCTGAAGCGGGTGGCGGGCATGTCGGCCGACGAGATCGACGAACTGCTCAACAAGAGGTCCGGGCTGGTCGGGCTCTGCGGCGACAACGACATGCGGGAGATCCGCCGCCGGGTGGACGAGGGCGATCCGGCGGCGGCTCTGGCCTTCGACATCTACATCCACCGGCTGAAGAAGTACATCGGCGCCTACTACGCGGTGCTCGGCCGGGTGGACGCGGTCGTGTTCACGGCGGGGGTCGGCGAGAACGCGGCCCCGGTGCGGGAGGCTGCCGTCGCGGGCCTGGAGGAGCTGGGTCTCGCCGTGGACGCGGACCTCAACGCCGTACGTTCCGACGAGGCGCGGATCATCTCCCCGGACTACGCGCGGGTGGCGGTCGCCGTGGTGCCGACGGACGAGGAGCTGGAGATCGCGCGGCAGAGTTTCGCGCTCGTTCAGAGCTCGGTGAGCTCGAACGAGTGAACGCTTGAGCGGGCCCGCGCCCATTTGTACTTTCCGCCAGTCGGAATATTCCGCAGTGAAACAAACCGATAGGATCCGCCTCATGCGCCGTTCCAAAATCGTCTGCACGCTGGGCCCCGCCGTCGACTCGTATGAGCAGCTGAAGGCTCTCATCGAGGCCGGCATGAACGTGGCCCGATTCAACTTCAGCCACGGATCCCAGGCAGAGCACCAGGAGCGGTACGACCGCATCCGGCAGGTCTCCGCGGACACCGGGCACGCCGTCGGCGTCCTCGCCGACCTCCAGGGTCCCAAGATCCGCCTCGAGACCTTCGCCGAGGGCCCGGTCGAGCTGGTGCGCGGTGACGAGTTCACCATCACCACCGACGACGTCCCCGGCGACAAGTCCATCTGCGGCACCACCTACAAGGGTCTGCCCGGCGACGTCTCCAAGGGCGACCAGGTCCTCATCAACGACGGCAACGTCGAGCTGCGGGTCGTCGAGGTCGACGGTCCCCGGGTCAAGACGATCGTCGTCGAGGGCGGGGTCATCTCCGACCACAAGGGCATCAACCTGCCCGGCGCGGCCGTCAACGTCCCGGCCCTGTCGGAGAAGGACGTCGACGACCTCCGCTTCGCGCTCCGCATGGGCTGCGACATGGTCGCCCTCTCCTTCGTCCGCGACGCCAACGACGTCAAGGACGTCCACAAGGTGATGGACGAGGAGGGCCGCCGCGTCCCCGTCATCGCCAAGGTCGAGAAGCCGCAGGCCGTCGAGAACATGGAGGCCGTCGTCGCGGCCTTCGACGCGGTCATGGTGGCCCGTGGCGACCTCGCCGTCGAGTACCCGCTCGAGCGGGTCCCGATGGTGCAGAAGCGCCTCGTCGAGATGTGTCGCCGCAACGCCAAGCCGGTCATCGTCGCGACCCAGATGATGGAGTCGATGATCACCAACTCGCGGCCGACCCGCGCCGAGGCGAGCGACGTCGCCAACGCGATCCTGGACGGCGCGGACGCGGTCATGCTGTCGGCCGAGTCCTCGGTCGGCGCGTACCCGATCGAGACCGTGAAGACGATGTCGAAGATCGTCGCCGCGGCCGAGGAGGAGCTGCTCTCCAAGGGCCTCCAGCCCCTGGTCCCGGGCAAGAAGCCGCGTACGCAGGGCGGCTCCGTCGCCCGCGCGGCCTGCGAGATCGCCGACTTCCTCGGCGGCAAGGCCCTGATCGCCTTCACCCAGTCCGGCGACACGGCCCGCCGCCTCTCCCGCTACCGGGTGCAGCAGCCGATCCTCGCCTTCACGACGGACGAGAACACCCGCAACCAGCTCACCCTGAGCTGGGGCGTGGAGTCCTTCCTCGTCCCGTTCGTGGAGACCACGGACGCGATGGTCGACCTCGTGGACGCCGAGCTCCTGAAGCTCCAGCGCTACAACGCGGGCGACACCATGGTCATCACGGCCGGCTCGCCCCCCGGCGTCCCCGGCACCACGAACATGGTCCGCGTCCACCACCTGGGCGGCGGCGACCACGCCTGACGCCCCGCCTGACGCGTAACGCCTGTGGGCCGCACCCCTTGGAGAAGGGGTGCGGCCCACAGGTCTGTGCCGGCTGTCAGCCGGGCTCGACCGTGTTGCGGAGGCCCGGGACCTTGAGGGTGCCGCCGAACTGGCCCGCCTGCTTGAGCTTCACGTTGGTGAAGAAGGCGAAGGGGACGTCCAGCGGGGGCGGGGACTCCGGGCCGAAGGTGATCGGGATGAGGCCGAAGAGGTTGCCCTTCAGCTCCTCCGTGTACATCGTCACCGTGCCGTCGGTGATGGTCGACGTCGAGCCCCTGTCGGAGCGGACGTGGCCCGTGAAACCGGGCGAGTGGACCGTCAGCTGGTGGAGGTCCTTGATGTCGATGCCCGTCGCGGTGAACTTCAGGACCTTCTTGATCTTGCCACTGCCCGTCTTCACCTCGACGATGCCGTGGTACTTCAGGCCCTTGAGGGTGAGGAGCGTGCTCTCCAGCCGCCACGGCTCGTCCGGGAGCAGCGGGATGCCCGGCTCCAGTTCGGCCGCCGCGAGTGCCTCGGCGTCGAGCTCGGGGCACGGGAAGCGGGGCTTGGCCCCGTCGGGTATGGACTCGTCCTTCTTGGGGTCGAGACCCTTGGAGCTCTCCGGGAGCTCCTTGACGGTGACGCCGGCCTTGTCGGCCGCCTTCTCGATCGCCTTCCTGGTCGCCTCGGCGGCCGGGTCGGTGGCCGGGGCCTCGGTCGTCTTCGGCTTGGCGGGCGCGGTGGCCGGGGTCGTGGCCGAAGCGGTCGCGGTCGGCGAAGCCGGTGCGGTCGGCTCGTCGTCCGTCACGGTCTTCTGGACCGGGGCGGCCGTGGTGGGTGCCGTGGTCGGTGCCGCCGTCGTGGCCGTCGGCTTCGGCTCGGGGCCGTCGAGGAGGTCCTTGAGCGCGTCGCCCCAGCCCAGCGGGTCGAGCGGGTTCGTCGACTTCGCCGCCGAGGGGGTCGCGGTCGGCGCGGGCTCCTGCGCCTGCTGCGCGGCCGCCTGAGCGGTCTCCGTCGCGGTCGGCGCCGGGGTCGCGGTGGCGGTCGGGGCAGTGGTCCCCGTCGCCGAAGCGGTCGCCGAGGCCGTGGCCGTCGGGCCGGTCGTGGCCGTGGCGCTCGGGGTCGCGGTCGCGGAAGCGGTCGCCGAGGGGGTGGCCGTCGGCTTCGCGCTCTCCGTGGGCTTCGCCGTCGCCGTCTCCGTGGCTTCCGGAGTGGGCTCGTCCGAGCGGGTCACGCAGGGGCCCGGCGCGAAGGGGATGTCCTTCTCGTCGGCAAGGGCGAGCTTGGGCGTGAGGCCCATGCCCACGAACACCGCGGTCGGCATGGCGGCCAGCGCCATCGCCTTGCCCGCGGGGCCCTGGATCCTGTTCAGCAGCGACTTGCGCGGGGCCGCGTGCCGCGGGCCCTCCTTCGCGAGCGCCGACTGAGTCTCGTCACCCCGCACTGTTCCTCCCGCCATTGGCGTCGGTCGTCGTTTCGGCCGCCGACTCGTACGTCTCGCGCTGCTCCGGGACGCCGGCCGCCACCACGACCTCGGTCTCGAGCTCGGCGCCGGCCTCCTCGGAGGCCTCAAGCTGACCGTCGTGCTGTGCGTCGTCGTCGGTCTCCTCGACCGGGGGCGCCGGCGCCCAGGCGGCGGACATGCCACCTCCGATCAGGGAGAACAGGAACCCGATGACCAGACCGCCGAAGTTCGACACCGGGATGGAGACCAGCGCCAGGATGATCGACGCGACGCCCGCGAAGACCCGCACGATCGGCTGGAACCACATCGTGAGGCCGAGGGTGATGAGCAGGACGCCGATGATCAGCGCGCCGGCTCCGGCGGTCGTCTGCATGGCGAGCGTGGCGTTGCCGAGCCGAAAGTCCCCGTACGGGAGATAGGCGATCGGTACGCCGCCGATGATGGTGAACAGTCCCGCCCAGAAGGGCCGGGTCTGCCGCCAGACCTTGAACCGGTTCTCCTTGGGGACTTCGCGGGAGGCGGGGATCTCGGCGCTCATGGAAACAGCTCCCTGGAAGCGGTGTTGCTGAGAAAGGTGAAGAAGGTGGTGCTGACGGGCCGGAACGGGTGGGGCCGTACGGGACGGCCCACACCCTCCGGACCGGGTCAGTCCTTGAAGCACTCCTGCGACGTGCCCCTGTGCAGCGACAGGTTCAGGTTCGGGAGCTTGAAGGTGGCGGCGGTGGTCGCCCACGCCTTCTGCTCGACGTCGTTCAGCACGGCCTCCTTGGCGCGCTGGCCGAAGCCGTACGGGTTCGCCTTGGTGTTGGGCTGGATGCCCGGCTTGCCCTCGATCGGCTTGCCGTCAGGCCCCGTGTTGAGCGCGCCGGCCGCGACACCGATGTCGATCTGCTTGAACTCGGCGTTGGTCTTGAGCTTGGAGACATCGAGGTAGATGTCCTCGGCGTAGACCTTGTCCTTGCCGTCACCGGCCGTGAGCCGGAGCGTGACGTCACCGATGAACGGCACCTTCGGCGTCACGACCGACTGGCACATGTCGGTGATCCAGGCCTTCGAGAAGCCCGAGACGGCGACCGGAGCGGCGAAGTTGTTGCCGTCCAGGTCCTTGGCGCCGTTGACGCTGCCGTACTGGACGAAGTCCTCGCCGACGAGGCTCTTCGCCTTAACCTTGAATTCCTGGCCGGAGATCGAGAAGGACGCGGCCAGCGCGCCCTGGGCCAGGCCGACGCCGATCGCGGCCGTCGCGGCCACGCTCGGGACCATGACGACGGCGAACCGCTTCCATCTGGTTCCGCCACGAACCTGGGACTTCATGAGAATTCCTCCTTCTCGGACGTACATCTCCGGGAAGGGCCGGGGCCCGTCCCGGGATGGGAGAAGAGCTACGTCCTCGGGAAGGGAAGCACCGAGGCATCAGGCGGCGCGCTGCGCGTCCGAATCACCGGCGATCACCCCCGAGCGACAACCATGAGCCACGCTTTGCGCGTGACCGGATTGGACAGGCCCCGTTCGGTGAGAGCGGGAACCCCCCTGTCCACGGCCGGCGCTTGGGGCACCGGCCCGCCCGGTGGGGACCCTCCCCTCTTACCCGGGTGGTTGCCGGGGTGTGCGGTTCGGACCGAGCGTCGCCGATCGTTGTCCATTCCGGGCGCTCGCACAAGGGGGTTCGTTACCGGCTAGTAACGGGTGGATAACCGGGGCATGGCGGGGCGGGGCCGAGCGGGCACGCAGGGTGCGGTCGAGTGCCGACGAATATCATCAGATAGCCGGATGAAGGCGGACAGAATCCTCGGTTCGACTTACTGCAAGTAACAGCGGCCGCGATTACCAAGTTTTGGTAAAGCGCGGCCGCCGTTTGTCGCCGTGTCGCCAAATCGTCGGCGGATTCGGCGCACTGCGGGGAACTCGGGAGCGTTCTAGAAAAGGACCCGGGCGAGAGCCTGGCGGGCCGACGTCACTCGCGGGTCGTCGGCGCCGATCACCTCGAAGAGCTCCAGAAGCCGCAGCCGCGCCGCGTCCCTGTCCTCGCCGGCCGTGCGGCGCACGGTCTCCACGAGGCGCCCGAAGGCGTCCTCCACATGACCGCCCACCAGGTCGAGGTCGGCGGCGGCGATCTGCGCGGCGACGTCCGACTGGTCGTCCGCCGCGTTCTTGCGTACGACGGCGGGGTCGAGGTCCTGGACCCGGGCGAGGAGCTCGGCCTGGGCGAGGCCCAGCTTGGCCTCCGGATGCGCAGGGTCGTCGGCGAGCACGTTCTTGTACGCCTGGACCGCACCCGCCAGGTCACCTGCGTCGAGCGCGGACATGGCCGCTTCGAGGAGGGCGTCGTACGGGCCGACGGGGCGTGCGGCGGCGGCCGGTCCTTCGGCGTCCGCGCCGGCGTCCACGGCGATGCCCGTGAGGCCGAAACGCTCCTCGCCGACCATGATCAGCTGGTCGAGGGTCTCGCGGATCTGCGCCTCGGGCACCGCACCCTGGAAGAGCGGCAGCGCCTGGCCGGCGACCACCGCGAAAACGGCCGGAATTCCCTGGATGCCGAACTGCTGCATCAGCATCTGGTTGGCATCGACGTCGATCTTCGCGAGCAGGAAGCGGCCGTGGTACTCGACGGCCAGGCGCTCCAGGAGGGGGCCGAGCTGCTTGCAGGGCTCGCACCACTCGGCCCAGAAGTCGAGGACGACCGGGACCTCGGCGGAGCGCTGGATGACATCGCGCTCAAAGCCGGCCTCGTCGACGTCGATCACCAGGGCTGACGGGGGCACCGCGGCGGGGCCACCCGTCCGGGCGGCCTCGGCCCGGACCTGCTCCGCCTTGGCCTTGGCCTCTCCGGCCGCCTTCACCGCGGCAAGGTCGACGACGCCGCTCATGGACATGTTTCGGGGCTGCATGCGTACATCCTCCCCCTTCCGCGCGCGTAACCGGTAAGTCATGGCGGAACCGTGCCGCCCGTACGCCTCCCGCCGGTGTGCGAGACGTCCCGGGCAACACGGTTCTTCGTCTTCGTTCCGCACCGGATCCCCACCCGGTGCGCGCCGGGTCCCCACCCGGCACTTGGTTGTCGCTCGGGCCGCTCAAAGCCTTTCGCTACAGGTCGTAGCGTAACTCTCCGGGGGGATCGGCGGGGAGGGCGCGGGAGCGATCCGATCGGTGAACTGCCTCACATCACGCACCCCTGGCGCCGTACCTACCGACGGGTATGGTCGTCGTCCATGTGCAGCAGTACCCCCCGCAACAGCCGTACCGGACGCCCCCGCTCCACCGAGGCCGACACCGCCATCCTGGAGGCGACCCGCGCCGCCCTGGTCGATCTCGGCTGGTCCAAGCTCACGATGGGGGACGTCGCCGGCCGCGCCGGGGTTGCGAAGACGACGCTCTACCGCCGCTGGGCCAACAAGAACGAGCTCGTGGTGGACGCCGTTGCCGTCCTCTTCGATGAACTCGAACTGCCCGACCTTGGTTCCCTCCAGGCCGACATCGAGCATGTCGTCCTCCAGTTCGCGGCGCTCCTCGAACGCCCGGAGACCAAGACGGCCCTGATGGCGGTGGTGGCCGAGTCGACCCGCGACGCCCCGCTGCGCGAGCGCATCCGCGCCTCGATAGTCGACCGCCAGAAGCGTCTCGTCCTGGACGGCCGCCGGCGCGCGCAGCAGCGCGGCGAGCTCCCCTCGGACCGCGATCCGGTCGCCGTGGACGCCACGGACGACCTGATCTTCGACGTCATCGCGGGGGCGGTCGTCCACCGCGCCCTGGTGAGCGCCGAACCGGTCGACGGTGAGTGGGTGACCCGCCTCTCCGCCCTCCTGGTGGGCGGCCTGGGCGCGGTGGCGGCGCTCGGCGAGTGAGTCCGGGCGGGCCCGAAGTCCGTCACCTCGGCACGACGGCACGACAGCAAGACAGCAAGACAGCAGGGGCGGTACGGGAACTCCCGTACCGCCCCTGCCGCTTGTCCCGCGCCCTAGAAGCCCGGCGGCTCCGTGTAGACGCCCCACTCGTCGCGCAGGGCGTTGCAGATCTCGCCGAGCGTGGCCTCGGCGCGTACGGCCTCCAGCATCGGGGCGATCATGTTCGACCCGTCCCGGGCCGCCACCAGCATCGCGTCGATCGAGGCGCGGACCTTGGCGTCGTCGCGGCGCGCCTTGCGCTCGCCGAGGACGCGGACCTGCTCCCACTCGACCTCGTGACTGACCCGCAGGATCTCCAGGTCGCCGGTGACGGAGCCGTGGTGGCAGTTGACGCCGACGACCCGCTTGTCGCCCTTCTCCAGGGACTGCTGGTACTGGAAGGCGGACTCGGCGATCTCGCCGGTGAACCAGCCGTCCTCGATGCCCCGCAGGATGCCCGAGGTGATCGGCCCGATCGGGTGCTGCCCGTCCGGGTGGGCGCGGCGGCCGCGCTCCTTGATCTGGTCGAAGATCTTCTCGGCGTCGGCCTCGATGCGGTCGGTGAGCTGCTCGACGTACCAGGAGCCGCCCAGCGGGTCGGCCACGTTGGCCACGCCCGTCTCCTCCATCAGCACCTGCTGCGTGCGCAGCGCGATCTCGGCGGCCTGTGCGCTGGGCAGCGCGAGGGTCTCGTCGAGGGCGTTGGTGTGGAGGGAGTTGGTGCCGCCGAGGACGGCGGAGAGGGCCTCGACCGCCGTGCGGACGACGTTGTTGTACGGCTGCTGGGCGGTGAGGGAGACCCCGGCGGTCTGGGTGTGGAAGCGGAGCCACTGGGCCTTGTCGGTCTTGGCGCCGTACACCTCCTTCATCCAGCGCGCCCAGATCCGGCGGGCCGCGCGGAACTTGGCGATCTCCTCGAAGAAGTCGAGGTGCGCGTCGAAGAAGAAGGACAGGCCGGGGGCGAAGACGTCGACGTCGAGGCCGCGGCTGAGTCCCAGCTCCACGTAGCCGAAGCCGTCGGCGAGGGTGTACGCGAGCTCCTGCGCGGCCGTCGCCCCGGCCTCGCGGATGTGGTAGCCGGAGACGGAGAGCGGCTTGTACGCGGGGATGCCCTGCGCGCAGTGCTCCATCAGGTCGCCGATGAGACGCAGATGGGGCTCGGGCTCGAAGAGCCACTCCTTCTGCGCGATGTACTCCTTGAAGATGTCGGTCTGGAGCGTGCCGTTGAGCACGGCCGGGTCGACGCCCTGACGCTCGGCGGCGACCAGGTACATGCAGAAGGCGGGCACGGCCGGCCCGGAGATCGTCATCGAGGTGGTGACGTCGCCGAGCGGGATGTCCTTGAAGAGGACCTCCATGTCGGCGGCGGAGTCGATGGCGACGCCGCAGTGGCCGACCTCGCCGAGCGCCTTCGGGTCGTCGGAGTCGCGGCCCATGAGGGTCGGCATGTCGAAGGCGACGGAGAGGCCGCCGCCGCCGGCCTCCAGGATCATCTTGTACCGCTCGTTGGTCTGCTCGGCGTTGCCGAAGCCCGCGAACTGGCGGATGGTCCAGGTCCGGCCCCGGTAGCCGGTCGCGTGGAGTCCCCGGGTGAAGGGGTACTCACCGGGCCAGCCGATGCGCTCGAACCCCTCGTAGGCGTCGCCCGGCCGGGGCCCGTAGACGGGCTCCACGGCGTCGCCGGAGAGCGTGGTGAAGTCGGCGTCCCGCTTGCGGGCCTTGTCGTAACGGGCCTGCCAGCGACGGCGGCCTTCCTCGATGGCGTCAGCGTCCATGACTCGAATTTACTAGGACGTCCTAGTAAATGTCGATGGCAAACCTCCGCACATACGTGCGGAGGTGGGGGTCAGGCCTTGACCGGCTCCGGCTGCACGCCGCTGACCAGCGGCAACGTCTCGCGGACGACCTTGCGCTCCACGAAGAACGCGGCGAAGGGAATCGTCCCGGAGAGCAGCACCCACAGGAGCTTGCCGAAGGGCCACTTCGCCTTCGAGCCCAGATCGAAGGCGAAGACGAGGTAGATGATGTAGAGGATGCCGTGGGCCTGGGAGACCATGAAGGTCACGTCCTCGCCCTTGTCGAACCCGTACTTGAAGATCATGCAGGTGCAGAGCACGAGCAGCATGACGGCGGTCACGTAGGACATGACGCGGTAGCGGGTCAGCACGCTGGATTTCATGCCGTCGAGCGTAACGGCACGTTCCGGGCGATCTTCGCGCGGGTCAGCTCTCGTCGAAATCGTGCGCGCTGACCCGCAGCGGGCGCAGCATCGCGAAGATCTCGCCGCACTCCTCGGCGTCGTACGTGGAGAGGCCGAAATCCATCTCCATCAGGTCGCGGGTCGCTGCCTCGACCACCTCGCGCCCCTTCTCGGTGATGGTCGCGAGGGTGCCGCGGCCGTCGTTGGGGTTCGGGCGCTTGGCGACCAGACCCGACTTCACGAGCCGGTCGACCGTGTTCGTCACCGAGGTGGGGTGCACCATCAGCCGCTCGCCGATCTTGGACATCGGCAGCTCGCCGGCCTTGGAGAAGGTGAGCAGCACCAGGGCCTCGTAGCGCGCGAAGGTCAGCCCGTACGGCTTGACGACGGCGTCGACCTCCGCGAGGAGGATCTGGTGGGCGCGCATGATCGAGGTGATCGCGGCCATCGACGGGACCGGGCCCCAGCGCTTCTGCCACAGTTCGTCGGCACGGGCGATGGGATCGAAGGGGAGACTGAGCGGCTTCGGCACGCGTCGACCTTACCCATGGGGAACTTGACGGTCAGCCCCGTCTCATTTCTCGGTCCCGCCCGAGGTCCCGCCCGAGGTCCCGCCCGAGGTCCCGCCCGAGGTCCCGCCCGAGGTTTCCCCGTTGGTCCTCCCGGAGGCCTTCAGCTCCGCCGCGGCGGCGAGCAGACAGAGCGTCCCGACGACGCCCGTGCCCGCGACGACCGTGTGCACGGGCGCGAACTCGGCCGCGATCCCGGCGCCCGCCATGCCGACGCCCTGGACGGTCATCATGCCCGCCGTCATCAGGGTCATGGCCCTCCCCCGCTGCTCCTCCGGGACGGCGGCGACGAACCAGGCGTCGAGACCGAGGGTGTACGCGCCGGTGGTGCCCGCCAGGAGGAGCGCGACGACCGCGAGGGCGACGCCGGGCTCGGCGGCGTAGAGGAGATAGGGGAGGACGCCGGTCACCGCGAGCGGGAGCACGATCCGGGACCGGGTCGCCGCTCCGATGAAGGACCCGGCGAAGAGCTCGCCCGCGATGGTGCCGACGGGCAGCGCGCACATCAGGAGGCCGAGGGCGGCGGTCGAGACACCTGCCTCGTCGGCGTAGGGCGCGGCGAGCGCCTCCGGTACGACGGCGAAGAGCGGCGGCACCCAGAACATCAGCATCAGGGCGCGCACCCGCCGGTTCCGCAGCACGGCCC
The DNA here is from genome assembly GCF_008642375.1 of Streptomyces venezuelae. Taxonomy (NCBI): domain Bacteria; kingdom Bacillati; phylum Actinomycetota; class Actinomycetes; order Kitasatosporales; family Streptomycetaceae; genus Streptomyces; species Streptomyces venezuelae. Next base: position 2,748,416 of record NZ_CP029194.1, read on the forward strand.
AGGTCCCGGAGAGCCCGCTCGCGGCGGCCTTCCCGGCGGCGCGGGCGGGCCGGCGGGCGGTGCCGAGGCGCAGCAGCAGCGCCGAGGCGATGAAGGTGCCGGCGGTGACGGCGAGGGCGCCGCGCGGTGGGACGACGGTGAGGAGGACGCCGCCGACGGCGAAGCCGGCCAGGAGGGCGCTCTGCGAGACGATCCGCAGGAGGGAACGGCCGAGGACGAAGAGCTCGCCCTCGCCGAGGACGTCGGCGAGGGTCGCCATGCGGGTGCCGTTGAAGACCGGCGAGACGACGGCGATGGCGCAGCGCAGGGCCAGCAGGACGGCGACGGGGGTCGCGGGGACGACCATCGCGGCGACGCAGGCGGCGCAGACCAGGTCGCAGACGACGAGGATCCGGCGGGGCGGGAGCCGGTCGGTGAGCCCGGCGAGCAGGGTGCCGCCGAGGAGGTAGGGGAGGAAGCCGAGGGCGAAGGTGAGGGAGGAGAGGAGCGGGGAGCTGGTGAGGTCGTAGACGAGCACGGTGAGCGCGAGCTCGCTGACGACGACCCCGAGGAGCGAGAAGAGGTGCGCCACGAAGACGAACCGGAACTCCCGCACCCGGAACACGGCCCGGTAGCCGGGGCGGCCGGCCCCGGCGGAGGTCAGGGTCGGGCCGGGAACCGGAACGGGAGCGGGGTCGGCGGGAGGCGTCGGCGCGGTGGGCAGGGGTGGGTGCGGGGAGTCGTGCTTCGGCATGGCGGCAGCGTGCCGCCGCGAGGGGGCCCAGCCCTAGACTTTCGGCCCCACACGAATGTTCCGTCGCTTCCGCTTCCCCGGGGAGGGCCCCGTGCCGTACCACCTGCGCTTCGGCGAGGCCGACCCGCTGCGGATCCGGTTCGCGGTCTCGCCGCTCTGGGAGACGCACTCCGCCGTCCGGGTCCTCGCCCGGCCCGGGAAGCAGAACTACCACCTGCCGTGGCTGCGGCGGATCGCGGGCGCCGCGCGGGGGCTCGACCTCGGTCCGCTCCAGCTCCTCATGCCGCTCCGCGGGCACAGCCCCGACTTCCTCTACCCGCCGCCGCTCGGGCCCGCCGCCACCTTCGAGGAGGAGATCGCCGCCGTACGGGAGACCGACCCGGCCCTCGCGCTCGACGACTTCGAGCGGGCGCTCGCCGAGACGCCGGGGGCGGCCGGCACCGAGGAGGGTCGGCGTCTCCTTGCCGATCCGGCCGACGGGCTGCGGCGCCTGAGCGTTCTCCTGGAGGCCGCCTGGGAGGCGCTCGTCGCCCCCGAGTGGCCCCGGCTGCGGGCGCTCCTGGAGGCGGACGTGGCGTACCACTCGCGCCGGCTGGCCGAGGGCGGGCTCGAACGGCTCCTGAGCGAGCTGCACCCGGCCTTCGCCTGGGCCGCCGAGACCGCCACCCTCCAGGTCGCCTACGCCGGGGAGCACGACCGCCCGCTGGACGGGCAGGGGCTCGTCCTCATGCCCTCGGTCTTCACCTGGCCCGACGTCGTGAGCGGCTTCGATCCGCCGTGGCAGCCGACGGTGGTCTACCCGGCGCGCGGGATCGGCGGGCTGTGGGCCGAGCCCCGGGACCGTACGCCCGAGGCGCTCGCCCGGCTGCTCGGCCGCGCGCGGGCGGACGTCCTGTGCGCCCTGGACGAGCCGACGGGGACGACGGCGCTCGCGCACCGGCTGGGCCTCGCGCCCTCCTCCGTCTCCTCGCATCTGTCGGTGCTGCGGGACGCGGGGCTGCTGGCCTCCCGGCGGTACGGCCACCAGGTGCTGTACGAGCGGACGCCGCTGGGGATCGCGGTGTCGCAGCCCGGAACCGACTGACCGACATGTCACGATGACGCCGATTGTCCTGAATCTGCACCCACGCCCTGCGCTCAGGCCCTGACCCAGGCCCTGCACCCATGTCCTGAACGCATGTCCTGAACGCATGTCCTGAACCCCGCACCCGTACGCCCCGCCGCACCGACGTACCCGACCTTGGGGGCCGGATGTCCCGCCGCACCGTCACCGCCGCCGCACTGACCCTCGTCTCCGCGCTGCTCCTGACCGGATGCTCCGTGGACGAGCCCCCGAAGACCCCGGTCGGCCCGCCGTCCGCGCGCGGCGAGACGCCGGCCCCCTCGGCCGGCTCGCCCTTCTGGGTCGACCCGGAGAGCGACGCGGCGAAGCAGGTCAGGAAGTACGAGGCGGAGGGCAGGACCGAGGACGCGGCGATCCTGAAGCGGATCGCGGAGCGGCCGGTCGCGGACTGGCCGGCCGGGGACGACCCCGTCCCCGAGGTCACGCGTGCGGTGCGGGGCGCGGCGGCCGAGGGCCGGACCCCTGTCTTCGTCGCGTACAACATCCCCCACCGCGACTGCGGGATGTACTCGGCGGGCGGCTCGCACGACGCCCAGGCCTACCGGAGCTGGGTCGACTCCTTCGCCTCGGCGATCGGCGACTCCCCCGCCATCGTCGTCCTGGAGCCGGACGCGGTGCCGCACATCGTGGACGGCTGCACCCCCGCGCAGTACCACGACGAGCGCTACGAGCTGCTCGCCGGAGCGATCGAGCGGCTCAAGCGGCAGCCGCGCACCCGGGTCTATCTGGACGCGGGCAATCCGGCGTGGATCGACGACCCGGGCAAGCTGGTGGAGCCGCTGCGCCGGGCGGGTGTCGCCCGCGCGGACGGCTTCTCGCTGAACGTCTCCAACTTCCAGACGAACGACACGGTGAAGGGCTTCGGCTCGACCTTGTCGGGGCTGCTCGGCGGCATCCACTTCACGGTGGACACCAGCCGAAACGGCGACGGCCCCCTCCCGGGTGACCGGGCGGAGGCCTGGTGCAATCCGCCGGGCCGGGCCCTCGGCGTACCGCCGACGGACCGGACCGGGGACGAGCTGGTCGACGCGTATCTGTGGATCAAGCGCCCCGGCGACTCGGACGGTCAGTGCCGGGGCGGCCCGGCCGCCGGGACGTGGTGGCCGGAGTACGCCCTGGGCCTGGCCCGCAGGGCGAAGGCCTGAGCGCTCTCACTCCACCTGGATCCACTTCGCCTCGCTCGGGATGCCGTTCGCGTCCGTCACGAAGAGCATGTACCAGCCGGGCGGCACGAGCGTGCGGTCCTGCGGTACGTCGACGGTGACCGACTTCCCGTCCTGCCCCTTCGTCAGGCCGAGCTCCACCGAGCGCTGTTCGACGTCTGTCGTGTGGGTGACGGCGCTGGGCCGCATCAGCCGGGCCTTGACGATCCGTCCGGCGTCGTCGGTCCTGAAGGTGGCGCGGCCGTTCTGGTCGAGCTCCTGCGGGCCTTCCCCCAGTGCGGGCCGGTCGGTGCCCGCCTGGTGGAGGTAGGGCGGGGTGAAGACCTCGATGCGCTGCTCGAACGTACCGAGCTTGGTGTTGTCCTTGTCGTCGAAGAGCGGGTCGGAGCCGAAGGTGGCGACCCGGCCGTCGGGGAGCAGCAGCGCCTCGGAGTGGTAGTTGCGGCCGACGGTGGGTTCCGCGGCCTCGGTGAAGGCGTTGCTCTTCGGGTCGTAGAACTGGGCCTTGAGGATGTCGCTGCCGCTGCGGCCCCGGTACTGCTCGGACCCGCCGCTGGTGAAGACGGTGTCGTCGGGGAGCAGCACGCTGCTGAGGTAGCGGGTGCCCTGCGGGAGGGCGGGTCCGTCGGTGAAGACGGGGCTGTCCGCGGACAGGTCGACGATCGAGGTGCGGGCAGTGGACTTCGGGGACTCGCCGACCCCGCCGCCGCCGAGGACCATGACCTTCTGGTTCTGGGCGGGCGGCAGCATCAGGGAGGCGGAGGTCTCCAGCTGGTCGGGGTCGGTGAGCCCGCCGAGCTTCGTGAAGGAGTTCTTCTTCAGGTCCCACAGACCGGGTTCGCGACCCTTCTCGGCGGGGCCGTAGCCGGCGTTGGAGCCGGTGTAGAGGAGCTTGCCGCCCTTGGTGAGGAAGAGGGAGGGGTAGGTGGGGAAGTAGCGGAAGGGGCCCTTGGTCCACTTCTTGGTCCGGGGGTCGTAGATCTCGTTGTCGCCGGGGACGACGTCGCCGACGTCGTTGAGCCCGGAGACGGCGAGGACCTTGCCGTCCTGGAGGGTGACGAGGGTGGGGTACCAACGGGCGTCCTTCATGGGGGCCACGGGGATGTACCTCTCGGCCCGGGGGTCGAACTCGTAGGCGCCCTTGATGCCCTGGAAGTCCTGCTTCTCGGTGGTGAGCTTCTGCGCGAGCCCGTAGACGTTGTCGGCCTCCTCGCCCTTGAGGCCGACGACCTCGTACTGCGCGGCCTCGGTGGTGAGGGCCTGCGGGCCCGCCTTCCTGGCCTCGACGAAGACCCGCGCCTCGGCGGCGGTGACCTTGGTCTTCCAGGGCTTCATCTGGCCGCTCTTGAAGTACGAGATCTCGAACTCGCGCTTGGCCTTGGGGACGGTGACGTCGAACTTGGAGACGTACTCGACCCCGGACGGGGAGCGGAAGACGGTGCCCTTCTTGAGGGTGACCGCCTTGTCGGGGCTCTCGTTCTTGACCCGCATGCCGCCGCCGGCCTTCTCGACGCCGCCCTCGAGGACCTCGTACCGAGCGGTGCCGCCGGCGACGAGCAGGCGCCCGTCGGGGAGCTGGGTGTGGCCGGAGCAGAAGAAGTCCACGGGGGTGGGGATCTTCTTGAAGGTGTTCTTCGCGGGGTCCCAGAGGATGGTCTCGAAGGTCCCGGCGTCGAAGTTCTTCTGGTCGTTGCCCGAGCCGGCGATCAGCAGCACCTTCCCCGTGCGGAGGAGGGCCGCGTGGATGGCGTTGATGCGGTACTCGGCGGGGACGTCGACCTCCGCCCAGGAGCCGAACTGCTTCTTGTAGCCGGGCTGGGCGATCTTGTACGCGTGGTACTTCTCCTCGGCGAAGGAGACGGCGGCGGGGGCGTTGAGCGCGGCGAGGACCACGACGGCCCCGCTGCCGAGCAGGGTCTTCTTGAACTTCTTCGACGGCCGGTAGGCCATGGCTCAGTTCCCTCCGGTCGTCGTCGGGGCGGGCGTGACGGGGGCGGTCGGGTGCGGCGTGGCCGCCGTGATGACCTCGACCCCCTCGCGGGCGTCGGCGAGACCACGCGCGCGGGCCCGGGCGCGGGCGCGCTCCCTGACGGTCCGGGCGCGCCGGTCCCGCATGTTCGTGAACGCCCAGAGGGTGACCGGGGCCAGGGCGACGACGAGGGCGAGGGACGCCCAGGTGCGCATGGCCGCGTGGGTGTGGTCGAAGTGGACGGAGGCCACGAGCGAGGCGATGAGGATCGCCGCCCAGTAGAGGTGGATGCGGAAGGTGAGCAGGCGGTCGGGGCTGGCCTCGCCGCCCTTGGGGGTGACGACGAAGCGGCCGCGGGTGCGCAGGACCGCCGAGCCGAGGGACTTGAGGTAGATGGGCGCGGAGAGCGCGGACATCGCCATGCCGGCGAGGCCGCCGGAGCCCTCGGGTTCGTGGGGCGAGACGTTGTGGCGCCGGTTCCAGAGGTAGAGCCCGATCTGGAGGGCGACGGCGTCGCTGTAGATCATCAGCCACACCGAGGTGGAGACCTGGGTGCCGGAGGCGCCGAGCCAGAGGTAGAGGACGCAGCTGAGGATGCCCACGAACCAGTTGACGGCCGTCATCGGGTAGTAGACGAGCATCAGGGTGTAGTTGAGGAAGCGGCCCGGCGGGGTGCGGAAGGGTGCCTTCCAGAACTGCTTGATGATCGTCTCGTACGTGCCCCGGGACCAGCGCAGCTGCTGGGTGAAGAAGTCGGTCCAGGAGGCCGGGCCCTCGCCGACCGCGAGCACGTCGGGGGTGTAGACGGAGCGCCAGAAGTGGCCGGTGCGCGGGTTCTTCCTGCGGTGCAGTTCGAAGCCGGTGGCCATGTCCTCGGTGATGGAGTCGTACAGGCCGCCGATCTGCTTGAGGGCGGAGATCCGGACGATGTTGTTCGTGCCGACGAACATGGGCGCGCGGTAGCGGTTCCCGGCCCGCTGGATGAGGGCGTGGAAGAGGAACTGCTGCGACTCGGCGGCCTTGGTGACGATGTTGGTGTAGTTGCCGTACACCTGCGGTCCGACGACGAAGGCGATGTCGGGGTCGCGGAAGTAGCCGAGCATCCGCTCCAGGAAGTTGGGGAGCGGGACGTGGTCGGTGTCGACGGAGGCGAAGAAGTCGTAGTCGTCCCCGTGCATGGCGAGCCAGGCGTTGTAGTTGCCGTGCTTGGTCTTCGCTTTGTGGACGCCCTTCCTACGGTTCCACTCGGGGACGCCGGCGCGGGTGAAGTGGCGTACGCCGAGCTCGGCGCAGAGCGCCTTGGCCTCGGGGGAGTCGCCCTCGTCGAGGAGCCAGACGTCCATCGGTCCGTCGTGCCGCAGCCGGACGGCGCCTTCGAGGGTGCCGCGGACCATGGAGAGCGGCTCCTTGCCCGGGACGTACGTGGTGAGGAAGGCGACGCGGGTGCCGGGCTCGGCGTGGACGGGTATCGGGTCGCGGGCGACCATCGTGGCGTGGGCGATCGACGTGACGTTCACCAGCATGAAGAAGCAGATGAGGCCGATCGACACGAGCATCACGGTGTCGAGGTGGACGAGCCAGCGGTCGCCGCCCTCGCGGACGGTCCAGTGGCTCGGCCAGACGAGATAGGCGAGGAGCAGCGCCGACAGGAGCGGCGCGAGGCACATGAGCAGGACGGCTCGTATTCGGTGCGGCTCCTTGGAGAGCAGACTTCGGTACTGCACCGTGTAGGCCGCCGGGTCCGGGTCCGTGAGGGGACCTGCGAGTCGGCTGTAGGTGTCGTAGTCGTAGCCTCCCGGCCGCACGGTGCCTCCAGCTGTCGTCGAACGGGTCGATACCCCAACAAAAGGGGACATCGTTCGGCGTGTCGACTGGAGTAGTCCGAGTGGGCGTCTTTACCGGCCGCGACCGCCCTGCCGCCGCAGGGTGTACGCAACGGCCTTCCGCGCGACCGGATTGAGCTCCTCGACCGCGGCCATCAGGGCGCCGAGCTGCTCCAGCGCGGTGAGCGCCGCCTCCGCGCCGGCCGGGTCGACGCCCTCGTACAGTTCGAGGCCGACGAAGGAGGCGGCGACCGCGCGGGCGAGCCCGGCGGGGTCGGTGAACTCCGCGAGCGGGGTCCCGGCGAGGACCCGGACGAGGACCTGCTCGATCTCGGCGATCCACAGGTCGAGCCCGGCGGCGGTGGCCGGGGCGAGCCGGGGGTGGGTCTGGGCCCCGGCGAGCAGCTGGCCGAGGACGGCGACGTGCCCGGCGTCCCGCTCCTCGGCGTGCATCTCGCGTCCGAAGGCGAGCAGCTCGGAGAGGCTGCCGACGGAGCGGAGCCGCTCGCGGTGGCGGGCGACCCGCTGCTCGGCTCCGTGCCGGCAGGCGGCGGCGAGCAGCTCGTCGACGGAGCCGAAGTGGTAGAAGACCAGGGCCTGGTTGACGCCGGCGGTGGTCGCGATCGCCCGCGCGGAGGCCTTGGCGATGCCCTGCTCGACGAGGGTGCGCAGGGCGCCTTCGAGGAGCTTGTCCCGGGTCTCCTGGCTCCGGGCGTCCTGCGCCTTCACGCTTCCGGCGGTCTTCCCGCTCATGCCCGTACCTCCTCGCGCACCGGGCGCAGCCCCGCGCGCACCCCCCGGGAGCGTACGTCGGCGTACTCGGCGGTGAAGGAGCCCTCGTAGCCGAAGAGCGGCCCGACGTACCGGTTCACCACCCGGACGGCGATGCGGAAGCGGCCGGTGCGCTCGTCGAAGGACTCGCGGACCTCGGCCCGGCCGCCGACCAGTTCGGGGACGCGCACGTCCAACGGGCCTTCGCGGAAGCGGTGTTCACCGGAGGTGATGAGGAGCGAGCCGTCGGGTTCGGCGGCGAGGTGGAGGTCGCTGGCGAGGTGCTGGTGGGTGCCGAGGTAGTCGAGGACGCAGTCGCGCTCGGGGCTGTGGACCATGGTGGCGTCGAAGCGCCGGGGGCCGCCGGGCAGGTCGAAGGTGCGGACGAAGGTGACGGTCTCGCGGCCGTACGAGTCGGTGTACGGCACGTTCTCGATGATGAAGGGGACGTTCCGGCCGGTGCGGGGCAGCAGGATGTTCCGCAGCCCGCCGGCCGCGAGGAACGGCTTCACGAAGGCCCGGCCGTGCCAGACGCGGTCCATGACGCCCCGTCCGACGCACAGCTCCCCGCTCGCGAGCCCGACCGAGAAGCGGCGCCGGAGCTCGGGGTGGAGCCGCTCGAATTCGGCGTCCCCCATGGCGGTGCGGAAGATCGAGGCGGGACTCGCGGTCACGGCTGCTCCAGGGTGGCGAGGAGCCGGGGCTCCCGGCTGCGGGCGGGCGCGGTGCGCAGACAGCGGCGGGCCGCGGGGGTACGCGACGAGGGGGGTACGAGGACGGCGGCGGCGAGCCCGAGGACGGTGAGCGGCACGGCGGCGAGCGACACGGACCCCAGCGGCAGCGAGGTGGCGGCGAACGGCACGGCCACGGCCAGCACCCGGGCGGCGAGTTCGAGCAGCCAGCGGTTCCGTGAGCGCTCCGGGGTGATCCCCCGCTCGCACCAGAGCCGCAGCCGGTCGAAGGACCAGGCCGTGGCCCAGCCCATGAGGGGCCGGAGGACGAGCCGGTCGGCGGCGCGGCCGAGGCGGCCCCAGCGGGGCCGGTAGTCGTAGCCGGTGAGGAAGCGGACGCCGTCGGGCGTGGGGACGTAGCGCCAGTAGCCGCTGCCCTCGGCGAGGAGCGAGAGCGGGTGGGGCGAGGCGAAGCGGAGGGCGGAGACCCGGTCGCCGCCGGCCCGGTGGCGCTCCCCCGCGGAGACACCGGTGCCGGCGACGACCAGGAAGGGCAGGACGCGGGTCGCGTAGCGGAAGTGCTGGGGCTCGCCCTCGGCGCGCGGGAGGTAGGCGATCTCGGTGAACCGCAGGTCCCACCGCTGGTGGCGGTCGGGTTCCTGCGTGCGCTCCCAGAGCGTCTCCAGGTCCGCGCGCACCCGCGTCTCGATGTAGAGGCCCATCGGCGTTCCCCCAGGTCGTCCGGTATCTTGAGCGACTGCTCAAAACTGCCCGCGAGTGAAGGTAGCCGACTTTGAGCACTCGCTCAACCAGCGGACGGAAAGAGACCCCCGGCCCCTGGATCAGGGCCGGGGGTCCCGGCGGCTGCGCCGTGCGGTGTCAGGCGCCGAGGTGGCGCTCCACCGTCTCGACCTTGGAGGTCAGGCCGTCCGTCACGCCGGGCCGGATGTCGGCCTTCATGACGACGGAGACGCGCGGCGCGCGGGCCTCGACGGCGGCGACGGCGCGCTTCACGACGTCCATCACCTCGTCCCACTCGCCTTCGATGCTCGTGAACATGGCGTCGGTACGGTTCGGGAGCCCGGACTCGCGCACGACCCGGACGGCGTCGGCGACGTACTCGCCGACCTCCTCCCCCACGCCCAGCGGCGTCACCGAGAACGCGAGGATCACGCCTTCACCGCACCCTCGGCCGCCTCGGCGCGGGCGCGGGAGGCGCTGACCGCCTCGGCGGCCTCGCTCTTCAGCTTCCGCTCGGCGTAGAAGCCGCCGAAAGGCAGCACCGAGAGAGCGAAGTACAGCGCGGCGGTGCCGAAGCTCCACTTGGTGCGGTTCCAGGCGTCCAGCCAGAAGAGGACGTACAGGATGAAGAGCACGCCGTGGATCGCGCCCATGACCGGCACCGCGTTGAAGTCCGTCGTCCGCTTGAGCACCGAGCAGACGAGCAGAAGCAGGAACGAGACGGCCTCCGGCGCGGAGACGAGCCGGAGCCGGTGGAGGGAGGAAGCGGTCTTGATGTCCACGGAGGGGGTCACCTTCGTTCGATCTTGTGAACGGATGCACAAGGGCCCGTCCATTGTGCACGCCGACTTTGCTGTCTCTTTATCCGGGTCCCCAGTACCTTCCTTGGGTGGCAACGTTCCGACTCCAAGGCAGCAAGGTGCTCGCCGTCTCCATGACGGGCGACGCCGTCAAGGCGAAGAACGGCTCGATGGTCGCCTACGACGGCCAGATGGCGTTCAAGAAGATGAGCGGTGGTGGTGAGGGTCTGCGTGGCATGGTGACCCGCCGGCTCACCGGTGAGCAGATGGAGGTGATGGAGGTACGCGGCCAGGGGACCTGCTGGTTCGCCGACCGGGCCTCCGAGATCAACCTCGTGTCCCTGCACGGCGAGAAGCTCTGGGTCGAGGCGAGCAATCTGCTCTGCACCGACGCGGGGCTGCGCACCGGCACCACCTTCACGGGCATGCGCGGCGGCGCCACCGGCAACGGCCTCTTCACGACGACCGTCGAGGGCACCGGCCAGGCGGCGATCATGTCCGACGGCCCGGCGGTCGTGCTGCGCGTGACCCCGCAGTACCCGCTCCAGGTCGACCCCGGCGCGTACATCGCCCACCAGGGCAACCTCCAGCAGCACTTCCAGTCGGGTGTGACCTTCCGCACCCTCATGGGCGAGGGCGGCGGCGAGGCCTTCCAGATCCGCTTCGAGGGGGACGGCCTCGTGTACGTCCAGCCGAGCGAGCGGAACACGATCGGGGGCGACGTCTGATGCCGTTCCGCGAGATCAACTCGAAGATGGTCGAGGCGACCGTCGTCCCCGGGCAGCGCATGTTCAGCCAGCGCGGCGCGATGCTCGCGTACCGCGGCGACGTCACTTTCACGCCGAACATGGCCGGCGGCCAGGGCGGCGTGATGTCGATGATCGGCCGCAGGGTGGCCGGCGAGGCGACGCCGCTGATGACGGTCGAGGGCAACGGCACGGTGATGTTCGGGCACGGCGGCCACCACATCCAGGTGATCGGACTGACCGGCGACACTCTGTACGTGGAGGCCGACCGGCTCCTCGCCTTCGACGGCAGCCTGGAGCAGGGCACGATGTTCATGGGCTCGCAGGGCGGGGTCATGGGCATGGTCCGCGGCCAGGTGACCGGCCAGGGCCTCTTCACCACCACCCTCAAGGGGCACGGCTCGGTGGCCGTCATGGCGCACGGCGGGGTCGTCGAGCTGCCCATCGCCCCGGGCCGCCCGGTCCATGTCGACCCGCAGGCGTACGTGGCCCACCACGGCGACGTACGGAACAAGCTCTCCACCGCGCTGGGCTGGCGCGACATGGTGGGGCGCGGCTCGGGCGAGGCGTTCCAGCTGGAGCTGAGCGGCAGCGGCGCGGTGTACGTCCAGGCCTCGGAGGAGAAGCTGTGAGCACCCCGGTGATCCACGACCCGACGACGCTTCCGTCGGACGACAACGTCAACCCGTACACCTTCTGCGTGGAGCTCAAGGGCTCCCAGTGGTTTCTGCAGAAGGGCAAGATGATCGCCTACTACGGGCGGATCGAGTTCAACGGCATCGGGCACGGGCGGCTCGACCGGCTGGTCCGCACGTCCTTCCACTCGCCGCTGCACGCGAGCGACTGGGTGGTCGCGGAGGGCAGCGGCAAGATGCTGCTCGCGGACCGGGCCTTCGACGTGAACTCCTTCGACCTGGATCAGGGCAACCTGACGATCCGCTCGGGCAACCTGCTCGCCTACGAGCCGACGCTCGCGCTGAAGCAGTCGATCGTGCCGGGTTTCGTGACGCTGATCGGCACGGGCAAGTTCGTGGCCGCGTCGAACGGTCCGGTGGTCTTCATGGAGCCGCCGATGCGGGTGGACCCGCAGGCCCTGGTCGGCTGGGCCGACTGCCCCTCCCCCTGTCATCATTACGACCACGGCTACATGACGGGCGTCATGGGCGGCGTACGGGCCCTGACGGGCATCGGCGGCACCTCGGGCGAGGAGCACCAGTTCGAGTTCGTGGGCGCGGGCACGGTGCTGCTCCAGTCGACGGAGCTGCTCATGCCGGACCGGGCGATCGGCGGGCCGCCCGCGCAGGCGGGTGTCCCGGGCGGCCACGGTGGGCACGGTTCCGGCCAGAGCGTGCCGGGCTCGGTACCGCGCCTTCCCGGCCAGCTCGGTGACCTCCAGCGGCGCTTCGGTCTGTGAGCGGTAGTCTGCGGAGTGTGACGTCTTCGAACGCACGCTCCCAGACTTCGTCAAGTATTCAACTTCTTAGGTAGAATCCATACATGGAGACCGAGACCGCCACCCCCTGGCTCAGCGACGGCGAGCAGTGCGCCTGGCGCACCTTCCTGGACGTCCAGAGGATGCTGACGCACCAGCTGGAGAAGGACCTCCAGCCCTTCGGACTGACGATGAACGACTACGAGATCCTGGTGAACCTCTCGGAGTCGGCGGAGCGGCGGCTGCGCATGAGCGACCTCGCCATGGCCACCCTCCAGTCGAAGAGCCGGCTCTCCCACCAGATCACCCGGATGGAGAACGCCGGCCTCGTCCGGCGCGAGAACTGCGAGTCGGACCGGCGCGGGCTGTACGCCGTCCTCACGGACGAGGGCATGGAGACCATGCGCAAGGTCGCCCCGCACCACGTCGAATCGGTGCGCAGGCACTTCATCGACCAGATCGGCCCCGAGGCCCTCGGAGACCTCCACGAGTCCCTGAAGCCGATCGCGGAGCAGCTCCGCGGACGGCGCGGCAAGCCGTGACCTGACAAAGAACGGGAAGGGCCTCTCCGGACGACCGGAGAGGCCCTTCCCGTTTTCCCGTACGGACCGGGGCCGTACGGGGTCAGTTGCCCGTCAGGCTCGCGACCAGCTCGTCGGAGGCCGCGTACGGGTCGAGCTCGCCCGCGACGATCCGCTCGGCCAGCGCGTCGAGGCGCCGGTCGCCGTGCAGGTCGCCGATGCGCTCGCGCAGGGCGGTGACCGCGATGGTCTCCACCTCGCGCGCGGCACGGGACCGGCGGCGGTCCGCGAGCACCCCGTGCTCCTCCATCCACGCGCGGTGCTTCTCCAGGGCTTCCACGACCTCGTCGATGCCCTCGCCGCGCGCCGCGACCGTCTTGACGATCGGCGGCCGCCAGTCGCCGGCGGTCCGCGCCTCGCCCAGGCCCAGCATGTGGTTGAGCTCGCGGGCGGTGGCGTCCGCGCCGTCCCGGTCGGCCTTGTTCACCACGTACAGGTCGCCGATCTCCAGGATGCCCGCCTTCGCGGCCTGGATCCCGTCGCCCATGCCCGGCGCGAGGAGGACGACCGAGGTGTCGGCCTGCGAGGCGATCTCCACCTCGGACTGGCCGACGCCGACCGTCTCCACGAGGATCACCTCGCAGCCGGCCGCGTCCAGGACGCGGATGGCCTGCGGGGCGGACCAGGCGAGGCCGCCCAGGTGCCCGCGGGTGGCCATGGAGCGGATGTAGACGCCCGGGTCGGAGGCGTGCTCCGACATCCGGACCCGGTCGCCGAGCAGCGCTCCCCCGCTGAACGGGGAGGACGGGTCGACGGCCAGGACGCCGACCCGCTTGCCCGCCCGCCGGTAGGCGGAGACGAGCGCGGAGGTCGACGTCGACTTGCCGACGCCGGGCGAGCCGGTCAGGCCCACCACGTACGCACCGCCGGTGAGCGGCGCGAGCGCCGCCATCACCTCGCGCAGCTGCGGGGACGCCCCCTCCACGAGCGAGATCAGCCGGGCCACTGCCCGCGGCCTGCCCTCACGTGCCTGGGCGACGAGTTCGGGGACGTCCACCATCTGCGCTGCTCCTTCAGTACGGAACTACTTGCCGTTTCCGGGGACACGGACGATCAGCGCGTCACCCTGGCCGCCACCGCCGCACAGGGCCGCCGCGCCGATGCCGCCGCCGCGCCGCTTGAGCTCCAGGGCGAGGTGCAGCACCACACGGGCGCCGGACATGCCGATCGGGTGACCCAGGGCAATGGCGCCACCGTTGACGTTCACCTTCTCGGGGGTGACGCCGAGGTCCTTCATTGACTGGTGCGCGACGGCGGCGAACGCCTCGTTGATCTCGATCAGGTCGAGGTCCTCGACGGCCAGGCCGTCCTTCTTGAGCGCGTGCAGGATGGCGTTGGAGGGCTGCGACTGGAGCGAGTTGTCCGGGCCCGCGACGTTGCCGTGGGCGCCGATCTCGGCGATCCACTCCAGGCCCAGCTCCTCGGCCTTGGCCTTGCTCATCACGACGACGGCGGCGGCGCCGTCGGAGATCTGCGAGGAGGTGCCGGCGGTGATGGTGCCGTCCTTGGCGAAGGCCGGACGGAGCTTGCCGAGGGACTCGGCGGTGGTCTCGGCGCGGATGCCCTCGTCCTTGGCGAAGATCACCGGGTCGCCCTTGCGCTGCGGGATCTCGACCGGGGTGATCTCGGCCTCGAAGATGCCGTTCTTCTGGGCGGCGGCGGCGCGCTGGTGCGAGAGGGCGGCGATCTCGTCCTGCACGTCGCGCGGGATGCCCAGGCGCGTGTTGTGCTTCTCGGTGGACTCGCCCATGGCGATGTTCTCGAAGGCGTCGGTGAGGCCGTCGTACGCCATGGCGTCGAGCATCTCGATCGCGCCGTACTTGTAGCCCTCGCGGGACTTCGGGAGCAGGTGCGGGGCGTTGGTCATCGACTCCTGGCCGCCGGCGACGACCACGTCGAACTCACCCGCGCGGATCAGCTGGTCGGCGAGCGCGATGGCGTCGAGACCGGACAGACACACCTTGTTGATGGTGAGGGCCGGGACGTTCATCGGGATGCCGGCCTTGACGGCGGCCTGGCGGGCGGGGATCTGGCCGGCGCCCGCCTGGAGCACCTGGCCCATGATCACGTACTGCACCTGGTCGCCGCCGATGCCCGCACGGTCGAGGGCGGCCTTGATCGCGAACCCGCCGAGGTCCGCGCCCGAGAAGGACTTGAGCGAGCCGAGGAGGCGACCCATGGGCGTGCGGGCGCCCGCGACGATCACTGAGGTGGTACCGGTCGTTCCAGACATGAGGCACGGCCCCTAGGGATGAGGAGTGAACGAGGGTTTACCGCCAATGTACTGAGGGGCGGCGCATACGGTCACCGGGCAGCCGGTGTGATCGCGCGCACGTTGCGTAACCGCCCTTCTGGCGCTGGACTAGGGGGCATGCTGACGCGTATCGACCACATCGGGATCGCCTGTTTCGACCTCGACAAGACTGTCGAGTTCTACCGTGCGACGTACGGATTCGAGGTGTTCCACACCGAGGTCAACGAAGAGCAGGGTGTCCGCGAGGCCATGCTCAAGATCAACGAGACCGACGACGGCGGGGCCTCCTACCTCCAGCTCCTGGAGCCGACCCGCGAGGACTCGGCGGTGGGCAAGTGGCTCGCCAAGAACGGCGAGGGCGTCCACCACATCGCCTTCGGCACCGCGGACGTCGACGGCGACGCCGCGGACATCCGCTCCAAGGGCGTCCGCGTCCTCTACGACGAGCCGCGCATCGGTTCGATGGGCTCCCGCATCACCTTCCTCCACCCCAAGGACTGCCACGGCGTCCTCACGGAACTGGTCACCTCGGCGAAGCCGTCCGCTGACCACTCCTCAGCGGAGCACTGACCTCCGGATTCCTGGCCCGGTAGAGTGGGCGACTCCGGGCCGGGGCCGGTCGGGGCTGCTCCACGTGGCACCGAAGTCGGGATGTCGGGGTCGTCCGATCTGCCACGATTCCCCGGGGGTCCGTCCTCGTCGGTGAGGACGGTGCTCGTTGGAGTTGCGGACAGGGTTGGGGTCTCCCCTGCTCGGAGAGCTCGGGGAAGGATGGACCGCGCAGTGCGGGGCTACGAACGCCAGGAGAGCCACCGAGCTGAAGACGACCATCTCGCCCGGTTCGAAGCCGAGATGGACCGGCTGAAGACCGAGCGTGAGAAGGCCGTCCAGCACGCCGAGGATCTCGGTTACCAGGTCGAGGTCTTGCGTGCCAAGCTCCATGAGGCGCGCCGCACGATCGCGTCCAGGCCCGCGTACGACAGCGCGGACATCGGCTACCAGGCCGAGCAGCTGCTGCGCAACGCGCAGGCGCAGGCCGAGCAGCTCCGCCAGGACGCCGAGCGCGAGCTGCGCGAGGCCCGCGCCCAGACACAGCGCATCCTCCAGGAGCACGCCGAGCACCAGTCCCGGCTCCAGGCCGAGCTGCACAACGAGGCGGTCCAGCGCCGTCAGCAGCTGGACCAGGAGCTCAACGAGCGCCGCCAGACCGTCGAGGCGCACGTCAACGAGAACGTCGCCTGGGCCGAGCAGCTGCGCGCCCGTACGGAGTCCCAGGCCCGCCGCCTGATGGAGGAGTCCCGCGCGGAGGCCGAGCAGTCGCTCGCCACCGCCCGCGCCGAGGCCACCCGGCTCGCCGAGGAGACCAGCCGTCGCGTCGGCGCCGAGGCCGAGTCCGCCCGCGCCGAGGCCGAGGCGATCCTGCTGCGCGCCCGCAAGGACGCCGAGCGGCTCCTGGGCGCCGCCTCCAGCCAGGCCCAGGAGGCCACGGCCCACGCCGAGCAGCTCCGCTCGACGACCACCGCCGAGACGGACCAGGCCCGCCGCCAGGCCACCGAACTCTCCCGCGCCGCCGAGCAGCGCCTGCAGGAGGCCGAGGAGAAGCTCCGGCTGGCCGGCTCCGAGGCCGAGAAGGCCCTCACGGAGGCCAAGGAGGCCGCCGCCAAGCAGCTCGCCTCCGCGGAATCGGTCAACGAGCAGCGCACCCGCACCGCCAAGACGGAGATCGCCCGGCTCGTCGGCGAGGCCACCAAGGAGGCCGAGGCCCTCAGGTCCGAGGCCGAGGAGAAGCTCCGCGAGGCGACCGCCCAGGCCGAGAAGCTGGTCTCGGAGGCCTCGGAGAAGGCCCGTACGGCCGTGGCCGAGGACTCCGCCGCCGCGCTCGCCAAGGCCGCCCGCAGCGCCGAGGAGATCCTCACCAAGGCGTCCGAGGACGCCCGCGAGACCACCCGCAAGGCCTCCGAGGAGGCCGAGCGGATCCGCCGCGAGGCCGAGACCGAGATGGACCGGCTGCGGACCAGGGCCGAGGAGCAGGCCGACGAACTGCTCGGCTCGGCGAAGGACGACACCAAGGAGTACCGCGCCAAGACGGTCGAGCTCCAGGAGGAGGCCCGCCGGCTGCGCGGCGAGGCCGAGCAGCTGCGCGCCGAGGCCATCGCGGAGGGCGAGCGGATCCGCGGCGAGGCCCGCCGCGAGGCCCTCCAGCAGATCGAGGAGGCGGCCGGCACCGCCGAGGAGCTGCTGACCAAGGCCCGTACGGACGCCGAGGAGCTCCGCACCAAGGCCGGTGCCGAGAGCGAGCGGGTCAAGTCGGAGGCCGTCGAGCGCGCCCAGACGCTCCGCGCGCAGGCCGAGGAGACCCTGGAGCGCACCCGCGCCGAGGCCGAGCGGCTGCGCGCCGAGGCCGAGGAGCAGGCGGAGTCCGTCAAGGACGCCGCCGAGGAGACCGCCGCCGGGCTGCGCGCGGACGCCGAGCGGGCCGCCGAGGCCCGCCGCGCCGAGGCCGCCGACGAGCTGGCCCGGCTGCACACCGACGCCGAGACGAAGGTGGCGGCGGCCGGACAGGAGCTGACCGACGCCCGCGCCGAGAGCGAGCGCATCCGGCGCGAGACCGCCGAGGAGACGGAGCGGCTGCGCACGGAGGCCGCCGAGCGCGTCCGTACGCTCCAGGAGCAGGCCGAGCAGGAGGCCGAGCGGCTGCGCGCCGAGGCCGCTTCGGACGCCTCCACGACACGGAGCGAGGCCGAGACCGCGGCCGTACGGCTCCGCACGGAGGCCTCGGACGAGGCCGAGCGCCTGAGGTCCGAGGCGCAGGAGACCGCCGACCGGGTGCGGGCCGAGGCCGCGGCCGCCGCCGAGCGGGTGGCCGCCGAGGCCGCCGAGGCCCTGGCCGCCGCGCAGGAGGAGGCCAACCGGCGCCGCCGGGAGGCCGAGGAGACGCTGGACTCGGCCCGCTCCGAGGCCGGCCGCGAGCGCGAGCACGCCCGCGAGCAGTCCGAGGAGCTTCTCGCCGCCGCCCGCAAGCGCGTCGAGGACGCCCAGACCGAGGCGCAGCGCCTGGTCGAGGAGGCGGACGCGCGGGCGACCGAGATGGTCACCGCCGCCTCGCGAGCCGCCCAGGAGGTACGGGACTCGGTGGCCGGTCTGCGCGAGCAGGCCGAGGAGGAGATCGCCGGGCTGCGCAGCGCCGCCGAGCACGCGGCCGAGCGGACCCGCACCGAGGCGCAGGAGGAGGCGGACCGGGTCCGGGCCGACGCCTACGAGGAGCGGGAGCGGGCGTCCGAGGACGCCTCCCGCACCCGGGCGCGCGCCCAGGAGGAGTCGGAGGCCGCGAAGGCGCTGGCCGAGCGGACCGTCGGGGACGCGATCGCCGAGTCGGAGAAGCTGCGGGCGGACACCGCGGAGTACGCGCAGCGGGTACGCACCGAGGTGACGGACTCGCTCGCCTCGGCGGAGCAGGACGCGGCCCGTACGCGGGCGGACGCCCGGGACGACGCGAACCGGATCCGTTCGGAGGCCGCCGAGCGCGCCGAGACGGTGGTCGGCGAGGCGCGTGCGGAGGCGGAGCGGATCGGTGCCGAGGCCGAGCAGGTCCTCGACGAGGCCCGTAAGGCCGCCGACAAGCGCCGCAGCGACGCCGCCGAGCAGGCCGACGCGCTCATGGCCGAGGCGACCGCCGAGGCCGAGCGGCTCACCGCCGAGGCGGTCGAGCTCATGGAGACGACCGAGCAGGACGCGCTGCGGCTCCGTGCCGAGGCCGAGCAGGTCAAGATCGACGGGGAGGCGCACGCCCAGGCGCTGCGGACGGCCGCCCTCGCGGACGGCGAGCAGGTCCTCGACGAGGCCCGCAAGGCCGCCGACAAGCGCCGCAGCGACGCCGCCGAGCAGGCCGACGCGCTCATCGCCGAGGCGACCGCCGAGGCCGAGCGGCTCACCCGCGAGGCGGGCGAGCTGTCCGACGCGGTCACGGCCGACGCCCGGGCCGAGGCCGAGCGGATCGCGGCGGAGGCCACCGAGCAGGCGGCCCGGACCGTCGCGGAGGCCGAGCGCCACAAGGCCGAGGCGGAGGCGGAGGCGACCGCGGCGGTCGAGGCCGCCCAGCAGGACGCCGAGCGGATCCGCGCGGAGTCGGAGCAGCTGAAGGCGGACGCCGCGGCGGCGGCCGAGCAGATGCGCTCGGAGGCCCGCGAGGAGGCGGACCGGACGCTCGACGAGGCCCGGGACGCGGGCGCGCGGAAGCGTTCGGACGCGGCCGAGCAGGCGGACCAGCTCATCGCCAAGGCCCAGGAGGAGGCGCTGCGCGCCACCACCGAGGCCGAGACGCAGGCGGACACCATGGTCGGCGCGGCCCGCAAGGAGGCCGAGCGGATCGTCGCGGAGGCGACCGTCGAGGGCAACTCGCTGGTGGAGAAGGCCCGTACGGACGCGGACGAGCTGCTGGTCGGGGCGCGCAGCGACGCGACGGCCATAAGGGACCGGTCCGAGGAGCTGCGGAGCCGCGTCGAGGGCGAGATCGAGGAACTGCACGACCGGGCGCGACGCGAGACCGCCGAGCAGATGAAGACGGCCGGCGAGCGCGTCGACAAACTGGTCAAGGCGGCCACGGAGCAGCGCACCGAGGCGGAGGAGAAGGCGAAGGAGCTGGTCTCCGAGGCGAGTTCCGAGGCGAGCAAGGTCCGCATCGCGGCCGTCCGGAAGGCGGAGGCGCTCCTCAAGGAGGCCGAGCAGAAGAAGGCGTCGCTCGTCGCGGAGGCCGAGGGCATCAAGGCGGAGGCGGAGCGGATCCGCGCCGAGGCGCAGGCGGAGGCCGACAAGACGGTCGAGGAGGGGAAGCGGGAGCTGGGCGTGCTCGTGCGCAGGCGCGAGGACATCAATGCCGAGATCTCCCGTGTCCAGGACGTGCTGGAGGCGTTGGAGTCTTTCGAGACTCCGTCGGGCTCAAAGGACGGGGTCAAGGCCGGTGCGTCGTCGGGGATCACCCGTTCGGGTGGCAAGTCCCAGGACGGCTAGCCACTCGAAAGGCTGGACATTCTCCAGATCAAACGGGCATACGCTCGATGACACGCCGCTTCGGCCCCTAGGATTCCCTCTAACACCTCACCGGTCTCATTCGACAGGAACCCCATGAGCGACACTTCCTCCCCCTTCGGCTTCGAGCTCGTGCGGCGTGGTTACGACCGCGGTCAGGTGGACGACCGCATTACCAAGCTCGTCGCCGACCGTGACAGTGCTCTCTCCCGGATCACTTCCCTGGAGAAGCGCATCGAGGAACTCCACCTCGAAACGCAGAACGCACAGGCGCAGGTCACCGACGCCGAGCCGTCGTACGCCGGCCTCGGCGCCCGTGTCGAGAAGATCCTCCGGCTCGCCGAGGAGGAGGCGAAGGACCTGCGCGAGGAGGCCCGTCGCGCCGCCGAGCAGCACCGCGAGCTGGCCGAGTCGGCCGCCCAGCAGGTGCGCAACGACGCGGAGTCCTTCGCGGCCGAGCGGAAGTCGAAGGCCGAGGACGAGGGCGTCCGGATCGTCGAGAAGGCGCAGGGCGAGGCCAACTCGCTGCGTGCCGAGGCGCAGAAGGACGCGCAGTCGAAGCGCGAGGAGGCGGACGCCCTCTTCGAGGAGACCCGCGCCAAGGCCGCCCAGGCCGCCGCGGACTTCGAGACCAACCTGGCGAAGCGCCGCGAGCAGTCGGAGCGGGACCTGGCCTCGCGTCAGGCGAAGGCCGAGAAGCGTCTCGCCGAGATCGAGCACCGCGCCGAGCAGCTCCGCCTGGAGGCCGAGAAGCTGCGCACGGACGCGGAGCGCCGGGCCCGTCAGACGGTGGAGACCGCGCAGCGCCAGGCCGAGGACATCGTGGCCGACGCGAACGCGAAGGCCGACCGGATCCGCAGCGAGTCGGAGCGCGAGCTCGCTGCGCTGACGAACCGCCGCGACTCGATCAACGCCCAGCTGACCAACGTCCGCGAGATGCTGGCGACCCTGACGGGTGCCGCGGTCGCGGCGGCCGGCTCCCCGATCGACGACGAGCGCGCCGCCGGCGTCCCGGCCCAGCAGTCGCGGTAACGCCTGAGCAACACCGCGCAAAACCCTCCGTCATTCCGGTGGCGGGGGGTTTTTCGCGCCCTTAGGTTGGTACGCATGATCGAGCTTGAGGGCCTGACCAAGCGCTACGGGACGAAGACAGCGGTCGACCATCTCTCCTTCCAGGTCCGGCCGGGCGTCGTCACCGGCTTCCTCGGGCCGAACGGGGCGGGCAAGTCGACGACGATGCGGATGATGCTCGACCTGGACAACCCGACCAGCGGTACGGTCCGGATCGACGGCAAGCACTACCGGGAGCTCCAGGAGCCGCTGAAGTACATCGGCGCGCTGCTCGACGCCAAGGCGATGCACGGCGGGCGTTCCGCGTACAACAACCTGCTGTGTCTCGCGCAGTCGAACCGGATCCCGGAGAGCCGGGTGGGCGAGGTGCTCGACCTCGTGGGTCTGACGCCGGTCGCGCGGAAGAAGTCGAAGGGTTTCTCCCTGGGCATGGGGCAGCGGCTCGGTATCGCCTCGGCACTGCTCGGCGATCCCGAGATCCTGATGTTCGACGAACCCGTCAATGGTCTGGACCCCGAGGGAATTCACTGGATCCGCAATCTGATGAAGGCGCTGGCCGGTGAGGGCCGGACGATCTTCGTCTCCAGCCATCTGATGAGTGAAATGGCGCTGACGGCCGATCATCTGATCGTCATCGGGCAGGGAAAGCTGCTGGCCGACACGTCGATGGCGGATTTCATCCACCAGAATTCACGAAGTTATGTGCGGCTGCGTTCGCCGGAGCAGGAACGCCTGCGGGACGTTCTCCACGCCAACGGATTTATCGCGGTCGAGGCGGGCAACGGCACCCTTGAGGTGGACGGGGCGACCACCGAGAAGCTGGGCGAGTTGGCGGGCGCGAACCAGCTCGTCCTGCACGAACTGAGCTCCCAGCGCGCCTCGCTGGAAGAAGCGTTCATGCAGATGACGGCCGGTGCGGTGGAGTACCACGCGCACGGCACCGACGTACACGGCGCCGTGTCGGCGCCCGGCCCCCGCTGGGGCTCGACCTCCGAGGGAGACTGACACGATGGCAGCGGTATCCGCGGTCCTCCAGTCCGAGTGGACGAAGATCCGGACGGTGTCGTCGACCGTCTGGACGCTGGCGAGCGCCCTGATCGTCACCGTGGGGGTCGGCGCGGCGCTGTCCGCCGTGTTCAACTCCACCTTCGACGACCTCAGCACGGCCGAGAAGCTCACCTTCGACCCGACCCTGGTCAGCTTCTTCGGGATGACCCTGGGGCAGCTGGCGATGGTCGTCTTCGGCGTCCTGGTGGTCGGCACCGAGTACTCCTCCGGCATGATCCGCACCTCGCTCGCCGCCGTGCCGCAGCGCGCGACCTTCCTCTTCTCGAAGATCGCGGTGGCCGGCGGTCTCGCGCTGCTCGTCGGCGTCGTGACGAGCTTCCTCTCCTTCTTCCTGGGGCAGGCGCTGCTCGGCGAGCACCGGGCGTCGATCGGCGACGAGAACGTGCTGCGGGCGGTGTTCGGCGGCGGGATCTACATGGGGCTGATCGCGATCTTCTCGATGGGCGTGGCGGCGATGCTGCGCTCCTCGATGCTGTCGCTCGGCATCCTGATGCCGTTCTTCTTCCTGGTCTCGCAGATCCTGGCGGCCGTGCCGAAGGTCAAGGAGGTCGCCAAGTACTTCCCCGACCAGGCCGGCTCGAAGATCATGCAGGTCGTCCCGGACGCCCTGGACACGGAGAAGGCCCCGTACGGGCCCTGGGGCGGGCTCGGGATCATGCTGCTCTGGGTGGGGGCCGCGCTCCTGGGCGGGTACCTGGTGCTGAAGAAGCGCGACGCCTGACCCCGGGGCCGGACTCCGGGTCGGGCCCCGGGGCCTGGCCCTGGGGCCCGACCCGTAGGGGACGACCTGGAAATCTCCCCCACGTTCCCTTCCGCATCTCTTCCACTTCGCGGGAACCGTCAACGGCTGGATAAGCTCCTCATTCATACGGGGGGCTCCGGCCGACGGCCGCCACGCCCCGACATGGATGCGACCGACCTGTCGATGGGGCTGGAGAATGATCGAGGCAGTCGGCCTGACGAAGCGCTACGGCGCCAAGACGGCCGTGTACAACCTTTCCTTCCAGGTGAGGCCCGGTGTCGTCACCGGCTTCCTGGGGCCCAACGGGTCGGGCAAGTCGACGACGATGCGCATGATCCTCGGGCTCGACCGGCCCACCTCCGGGCACGTGACCATCGGCGGCCACCCCTTCCGGCAGCTGCCGAACGCGCCCCGGCAGGTCGGCGCGCTGCTCGACGCGAAGGCCGTGCACGGCGGCCGGAGCGCGCGCAGCCACCTGCTGTCGCTCGCCCAGCTGGCCGGCATCCCGGCGCAGCGGGTCGACGAGGTCCTCGGCGTGGTCGGCCTCCAGGACGTGGCCAAGCGCCGCTCCAAGGGCTTCTCGCTCGGCATGGGCCAGCGGCTCGGCATCGCGGCGGCGCTCCTCGGCGACCCGCAGGTGCTGCTCTTCGACGAGCCGGTCAACGGCCTGGACCCGGAGGGCATCCTCTGGGTCAGGAACCTGATGAAGAAGCTGGCCTCCGAGGGCCGGACCGTCTTCGTCTCCAGCCACCTCATGAGCGAGATGGCGCTGACGGCGGACCACCTGATCGTGATCGGCCGGGGGCAGCTGCTCGCGGACATGAGCGTCACCGACTTCATCTCGGCGAACTCCGCCGACTTCGCCCGGGTGCGAACGCCGCAGACCGAGCCGGCGCAGCGCGAGAAGCTGACGACGACGCTCACGGAGGCCGGTGGCCAGGTGATGCCGGAGCCGGACGGCGCGCTGCGCGTGACGGGCCTGCCCCTGCCGAGGATCAGCGACCTCGCGTTCGACGCGGGCGTACGCCTCTGGGAGCTCTCCCCGCACCAGGCCTCCCTGGAGGAGGCGTACATGCGGATGACGCAGGCCGCCGTGGACTACCGCTCCACCGACGACCGGCTCGCCCACCTCCAGGCGCCGCTCCAGCCCGGCCAGCCGGGGTACGGGATGCCGCAGCAGCAGCCGGTGGCGCCCGAGGTGTCGCAGCAGGGCTGGTACGCCCCGCCGCCGCCCGGACAGAACCCGTACGCCGGGGCTCCGCAGGCGCCCGCGCAGAGCCCGTACGCCGGGGCTCCCCAGCCGCCCGCGCAGAGCCCGCACGCCACCCCGCAGCCGAGCGACACCACCAAGGACGCCCGATGACCGCCCCCACCCACCAGCACGCACCGGCGCCGCACGCCTACGTCTCCCCCATCCCGGTCCGCCGGGCGCACCTCGGTGACGCCCTCGCCTCCGAGTGGACGAAGATCCGCTCGGTGCGGTCGACGATGTGGACGCTCGGCGTCATGATCCTGCTGATGCTGGGCATCGGCCTGGGTGTGGCGGCCATCGCCTCGGCCTCCGAGGCACCGATGGGCGACGAGTCCGCGCTCGGCTTCGGCTTCTTCGGCATGCTTCCGGCGTCGATCTGCGTGATCACGCTCGGGGTCCTGACGATCGCGTCCGAGTACGGCACGGGCATGATCCGTACGACCCTGACCGCCTGCCCGAGCCGCGCGCGGGTGCTGACGGCGAAGGCGATCGTCTTCTTCCTGCTGGTCTTCACGGTCACCACCGTCTTCGCGGCGCTGGTGGCGGTGGCGCAGGTCGCCATGGTCGACACCGCGTCGGAGCCGACGGGCGCCGAGTGGCTGCGGGCGACGGTCGGGGCGGGCGCGTACCTGGCCATGCTCGGTCTGCTGTCGCTGGCGCTCGGGACGCTCATCCGGCACTCGGCCGGCGCGATCACCGTCATGATCGGTCTGCTGTTGCTCCCGCTGGTGGCGGCGCTGTTCATGTTCTCGGAGGCGCTCCGGTCCGTGCAGGAGGCGCTCTTCACCTACGCGATCCCCTCGCAGATGAT
Source organism: Streptomyces venezuelae (assembly GCF_008642375.1). NCBI lineage: Bacteria > Bacillati > Actinomycetota > Actinomycetes > Kitasatosporales > Streptomycetaceae > Streptomyces > Streptomyces venezuelae. The sequence goes on from NZ_CP029194.1 coordinate 2,773,192, forward strand.
CGCGCTGTACACCGAGCGCCCGCCGTTCGGCGACAGCGGCCCGTCGGGCTGGGAGCCCCTGCTGATCATGGCGGGTGTCACGGCCGCGGCCCTGGCCGGCGCCTACGCCCTGCTGAACAGCCGGGACGTGTAAAGGGACCGGGAGGGCAAAGGGCCCCGAAGGGCCTGCCTCAGTACCTCGGCGCGTTACGGGACCGCTGCACCCTGCTGGTGCGGCGGTCCTTCGCGTTCCAGCAGGCCTTGTGCCAGTGGCGCCGGTCGTCCACGCCCCCGTACTCGGGCCAGGCGACGACGTGCGGGGCGCCGGAGGGGATCTCCTGGTCGCAGCCGGGGCAGCGGTAGCGCTTGCCCGGCGAGCTTGCTCCGGCGACGAGGCGGACGTACCACTCCTCGCCCTGCCACGTCTCGCTGCGCTGCGCGCCGCCGTACCGGTCGCCGGGTTCGCCCTGCTGCTGCTCGGGCTTCTCGCCGCCTCGGGAGCGGTTGTGGCGCGGGGACACTTGCACACCTCACGGGGTCTGGGAACACGGACCGTTCTGTCCAGCCTACGGGCCGCGACGCGGTGCCCCGGGCCCCGCCCGTGACGGCTTAGCCGAAAATCGCAAGAACTTCATGAACGGCCGTTGCCTTTGGCACGTGTCAGACGTTGTTGCCAGTGCGAGGGGAGATACGCGTCGGCCGCAAGGAGGCAGAAGGCGATGCGCGTGGGTACGTTTGTTCTGGCCGCACAGTTCCCGGGCCAGGGACAAGGGGAGGCTCTGCACCGGGCGGTGCGGACCGCCGAGGTGGCCGAGGAGGCGGGGCTCGACTCCGTCTGGCTCGCCGAGCACCACTTCGTGCCGTACGGGGTCTGCCCCTCGGCCGTGACGCTCGCCGCGCTGCTCCTCGGGCGCACGCGGCGGCTGCGGGTGGGCACGGCGGTGAGTGTGCTGCCGACGGTCCACCCGGTCGCCCTGGGAGAGCAGGCGGCGCTGCTGCACCTGACCTCGGGCGGCAGGTTCACCCTCGGGGTGGGCCGGGGCGGGCCGTGGGTCGACCTGGAGGTGTTCGGCGCGGGTCTGGCGGCGTACGAGGAGGGCTTCCCCGAATCGCTCGATCTGCTGCTGCGATGGCTGCGCGAGTCCCGGGTCGGCGCCGAGGGGGAACGATTCGCTTTCCGCGAGGTGGCGGTGGTGCCCCGTGCCGACGAGCTGATCGGGGGTGAGTCGGGGCCCGAGGTCGTGGTGGCCTGCACCTCGCCGAAGAGCGTGCGGCTCGCCGCGGAGCGCGGGCTTCCGATGCTGCTCGGGATGCACTGCGGCGACGAGGACAAGGCCGAGATGGTCGCGGCCTGGGCGCGCTGTGCCCGGGAGGCCGGGCGAGACCCGGACGAGATCGCGCGGATCGGCGCCGGGCACGTCTCGGCGGGGGTCGTGCAGCTCGCGGACCGGGGGGCGGACGCGGCCGAGTCGCTGGTGAAGGCGATGCCGGGATGGCTGAAGCAGGGGCTCGACGCGCATGTGACGGTCGACGGCCGGCACCGGGCGATGCGGGACCCCGTGGCGTACACGGAGCTGCTGTGCGGGCTGCACCCGGTGGGCACGCCGCGGCGGGCGGCGGACCGGCTCGCGGCGACGGCGGAGCGTACGGGCATCACGCGGTTCGCTCTGCTCGCAGAGGGCTCGGGCGATCTCGCGGCGACCGAGGAGAACGTCCGTCGGCTCGGCTCCGAGGTGCTCCCCCAGCTGGGCTGAGGCCCGGCGGAGAGAGTGTGCCGCCGCTCCGGCATCTCTTCGTGGTCGACGCGTGTCGGCACGCGTCGACCACGTCTCCCGCGATGCGGAGCGGCAGCACCATGTCTCAGCAGTCGCGCAGTTCCGGCGACTGATTGAGCAGCTGCCCCCGTACGGACGTGAAACGGGCGAGCCGCTCGTCCACCGCCGGGTCCAGCGGGAACACGGCCACGCGGTGGCAGTTCTGGAAGGCGAGACGCACCCCGAAATGCCGCTGCAGGGCGCCACGAATGGCATCGCTCGCGAGCGCGCGCAGCAGCTGACCGCGTGCCTGCTCGTTCGGCGGCGGCGTCTGGTTGTCGGCGAACTCTCCGCCGTCGACCTTCAGCTGGGCCACCAGGGAACTGATCATCTCCCATGCGTAGGGCAGGGAGGTCCGGACGCAGTCGACGAAGTCGGCTTCGTCGACCTCGCCTCGCTCGGCCTGTTCCAACAGTGCCGGTGAGACGTCGAGCGACATGGGTTCTCCTCTCGCGACCCCGCGGACGGGGTCTTGCGGGCAGGGACGAAGGCCGGGCCGTGCGCCACGCAGCGTGCACGGACGACGACCTCCAGCTTCCACGGTAAGCGCGCAGACCTGGTCGCACCAGAAGATTGGGAACACAACAGGCTGATAACCGACGGGTGTTCGGCTAAGGATGATGCCCGAATCGCGCGGAAGAGCGCCCGTCTTGTAGCGTTGCGGACCATGCGTCTCGTCATTGCCCGTTGCTCCGTGGACTACGCGGGTCGGCTCACGGCCCACCTGCCCTCCGCGCCCCGTCTGATCCTGATCAAGGCCGATGGGAGCGTCTCGATCCACGCGGACGACCGGGCGTACAAACCGCTCAACTGGATGTCGCCGCCGTGCACCCTGAAGGAGGGCGCCGACGGTGAGGCGGGCATCTGGACCGTGATCAACAAAGCGGGCGAGAAACTGATCATCACGATGGAGGAGATCCTCCACGATTCCTCGCACGAGCTCGGTGTGGACCCCGGTCTGATCAAGGACGGCGTGGAGGCCCATCTCCAGGAGCTGCTCGCCGACCGCATCGAGACGCTCGGCGAGGGATACACGCTGATCCGCCGCGAGTACCCGACGGCGATCGGCCCGGTGGACATCCTGTGCCGCGACGCGGACGGCGGGACGGTCGCGGTGGAGATCAAGCGGCGCGGCGAGATCGACGGCGTCGAGCAGCTAACCCGCTACCTGGAGCTGCTCAACCGCGATCCGCACCTGGCCCCCGTGAAGGGCGTCTTCGCGGCGCAGGAGATCAAGCCGCAGGCGAAGGTGCTCGCGACGGACCGCGGGATCGGCTGCGTGGTCCTCGACTACGACGCCCTGCGCGGCATCGAGGACGACAAGCTCCGCCTCTTCTGACGGAGAGGACGAAGCGGTACGAGTACGGGGACGGCCCCGGGTGCGGTGAGCGCGCCCGGGGCCGTCCCCGTCTGCCGTGAGCAGGGTCAGACGATCGCCGTCTCCGAGGTGGCGGGGCTGTCCGAGGCGGAGGGACCGCCGCCGAGGGTCGCCGACGCGGAGTTGCTCGGCGAGTTCTCCTCGGCCGGCGGAGCGGTGGTCGTCGGCGGGGCCGTCGTCGGCGGGGGCGTGGTCGTCGGCGGGGCCGTGGTCGGCGGAGTCGTGGTCGTCGGCGGAGTGGTCGTCGGGCTCGACGTCGTCGGACGCGGTCCGCCGGTGGTGGCCGAGGGGCTCGACGGCGGCCGGGTCGTGGACGGCGGGGTGGTGCCCGTCGGGCTGCCCGTGGGCGACGGCGGGGTGGCGGACGACGAGGAGGACGAGGACGGCGGGGCCGAGGAGGAACCGGGCGAGCCGGTGTCGCCGGGGCTCGTCGGCGCGTTCGACGGGGAGGTGCCGTCGGAGCCGGAGGGGCTCGGGGAGCCGGAGTGCGTGGGGTCGCCCGTCGTGCCGGGGTCGCCCGGCTCGCCGCCCTCCCCCTCCTCGCCCTCGGCGGGCGGCTCGTCGCCGTCGATGCCGTCGTCGAGGGTGCCGTCGGTCGCCGTGCTGTCGGAGGTGACGCGGTTCGTGGCGGGGTCCTCGCCGTCACCGGAGGTCGCGCCGAGGGTGACGACGGTGCCGAGGACCGCCACGAGGAGCGCGCCCGCGCCGACGGCGGCGAGGTTGCGGCGGGCGCCGGTGAGGATGCCTCCCGCGAAGCCCGGGCGGCGGCCGCCGGGGCCGGTGCCGGTGCCGGGGCGCGTGATGAGCGTCGGGCCCTCGTCGGCGAAGTCCGGGAACGCGGGAACCGGAGGGACCGCGGGGCCCGCAGGGCTCCGCACGGGGCCGCCGGGCAGCGGGGCCGTGGGCGGCTCCGGGGCCGCGAGCGCGGGCCGGGCGGGCGTACGCCGCAGGGCCGGGGTGCCGCGGGGCGGCGAGACGGGCTCCTCGGCGCGGGCCGCGACCGGGGTGGGGTGCTCTCCGGAGAGGTCGGCGACGAGCGCGAGCGCCCTGCGGCCGGCGACGGTGCCGCGCTTGTCGGCGAGCACCCCGCGCATCCCGATGGAGGCCTCGAGCTCGGCGCGGGCCCGCTCCAGGTTTCCGGCGCAGATCGCGAGGACGCCCAGCTCGTGGTGGAAGTACGCCTCCTCGGCGACGTCTCCGGCGAGCCTGGCGGCCTCCTGTCCGGCGCGCAGGGCCCGCTCCCAGGCGCCCCAGTGCAGACCGGCGGCGAAGGCGGGCGCGGCGGCGCGGGCGAGGAGGACGGCGGTGGCCCGGCGCTCTCCGTCGGTGCCGGTCTCGGTGCCGGGGACGAGCGCGGCCAGGGCGGCGAGGAGGGCGTCGGATTCGGCGGCGGCGCGCTCGGGCGTGACGGAGGGGTGTCCGGCCCACCAGGCGTAGTGCTGGGCGGCGGTGTGGACGCGGTCGGCGGCGTCGTGCTCGTAGCCGTGGGCGAGGAGCTGGGTCAGGACTCCGGCGGCGAGCCGGTAGCGGGTGCCGACCGGGGAGAGCAGCCCGCAGGCCACGAGCTCGCCGAGGGCGGCGTCGGCGTGGGTGTCGCCGACCAGGGCCGGCAGGTGGGCCTGGTGCGGGACCTCTCCGCCGAGGGCCACGGTGAAGCGCAGGGCGGCCTGGGCGGAGCGGCTGAGCCGTGAGGCGAGGAGGGCGGCGGGGGCGGCGCCCTCGCCGAGGGTGGGCAGGGGTATCTCGCGGAGTTCGACGTCGGCGTCCTCGACGCCGTCGAAGGCGGCGGCCGCGGCGGCGGCGGCAGCCGCGGGGTCCGTCGGGCCGAAGGCCTCTTCGAGGGCGCCGAAGGCGTCGAACTCGGCCGGGGTGACGCGCAGCCGGTCGCGCTGCCGCAGCAGCGCCCCGGCCTGGACGAAGCGGAGGGGCAGCCCTTCGGACTCGAACCACAGGTCGCCGGCCCAGTTGGCCTCCTCGTCGGTGAGGGTGCGGCCGACGGCGCTCTCCAGGAGCTTGAGGGACGCGCCGCGGCCGAGGCCCTCCAGGGCGACCTCCTCGACGTGGGCGCCGGCCGTGGGGGCGGGCGCGTCGGGGGCGGCGGCGAGGAGGAAGGCGCACTCGGGGGCGGCGGCGAGGAGCTCGTCGAGGGCGGCGCCGCCGAATTCCAGGTCGTCGACGACGACGACGGCGCCGATGTCACGGAGCCGGTCGAGGAGCTCGGTCCGGTCGGGCCGGTGGTTCGGGGCGTACCGGACGGCGGTGAAGAGTTCGTGGAGGAGTTCGGTGGGGGTGCGGTGGTGGCCGGAGAGGCGGACGACGCCGTCGGGGGCGAGCTCCGCGCAGTCGACGGCGACCGCGTCGAGAAGAGTGGTCCGGCCGGATCCGGCGGGTCCGGTCAGGCGGGCGGAGCGGCCGCGGCCGAGGACCTCGGCGAGCCGATCGCGCTGCTCCTGGCGTTCGAGGAGGGGCAGCGCGGGTGCGGCGGGCCCGGGCGGCACGGGCGGGGCGACGGCGCGGGCGGCCTCGGCGCGCTCCTCGGCGGTGCGGCGGCGGGGGGCCGCGGGCTCCTGTCCCGGCGGGCAGGGTTCTATCTCGCTGCCGTCGACGGGGTTGACGGTGAGGAGCAGGTCGCCGGAGACCAGCTTGACGACGCGGGCGCGCGCGGGGGCCGCGGGTGCGGGTGCGGGCACACCCCTGCCCTGGCGGGCCTCGTCACCCTCGGTGTCGTGCCCGTACTGCTCCGACCCAGGGTTGATCGGGTCCATGGTGCAAGCCCCCAAGAAGCGGTGTCCGGTGCCCGCCGGATGGGTCCGTCAATGTGCAGGCGACCGAACCCTAGACCGTGGTCAGGCGCTCGGGAACAGGCGGGGTGCCACGGAGACCAAGACGTCACGGTCTTGTGAGGATTGAGCGTGACGCCTGGATCACACAGCTGCTTCACAGACGGTGACGCCCCCGGGGAGCACGCACAGCGGCCCGCCCGGGGGATCGCACCCGGGTGTCACACCCGGGGCAGCGACTCCGCGGCGAGGCCGCCCTCGATGGCGAGGATGCGGTGGAGCCGGGTGGCCACGAGCAGTCGCTGCATCTGGGGCGGTACCCCGCGCAGGACGAGGCGCCGGCCGCAGCGGCCGGCCCTCCGGTGAGCGCCCATGATCACGCCGAGTCCGGTGGCGTCCCAGGAGTCGAGGCCGGTCAGGTCGAGTACGAGATCGCCGACTCCGTCGTCGACGGCCGAGTGCAGGACCGTACGGGCGTCCGCCGCGCTCCGGACGTCGAGGCGGCCCCCGACGACCAGCTCGACATGGTCGCCCCTGATGTGCATATGCGCTCCCCGAGAGTGCTCCGTCTTCGCAACAACTGACTGCCGCACTGGCAGATACGTTGCGCCTTGTCAGCGAACCGATACCGAAATTCACCCCACGGGGTGAGGCGGGGTGGCGGGTACGGCTCAGTACTTGTAGAAGCCCTGCCCGCTCTTGCGGCCGATGTCACCCGCGTCCACCATCCGGCGCATCGCTTCGGGCACCGCGAACTTCTCGTCCTGCGACTCCGTGTAGATGTTGTTGGCCGCGTTCACCAGGATGTCGATGCCGGTGAGGTCGGCGGTGGCGAGCGGGCCCATGGCGTGGCCGAAGCCGAGCTTGCAGGCGATGTCGATGTCCTCGGCGGTGGCGACGCCGGACTCGTGGAGCTTGGCGGCCTCGACGACGAGGGCCGAGATGAGGCGCGTGGTGACGAAGCCGGCCACGTCGCGGTTGACGACGATGCAGGTCTTGCCGACGGACTCGGCGAACTCCCGTGCGGCGGCGAGGGTCTCGTCGCTGGTCTTGTAACCGCGGACGAGCTCGACGAGCTGCATCATCGGGACCGGCGAGAAGAAGTGGACGCCGACGACGGACTCGGGGCGCTCGGTCACCGCGGCGATCTTGGTGATCGGGATCGCGGAGGTGTTGGAGGCGAGGACCGCGCCGTCCTTGACGACCTTGTCGAGCGAGCGGAAGATCTCGTGCTTCACGTCGAGGTTCTCGAAGACGGCCTCGACGACGATGTCGGCGTCGGCGACGGCCTCGAGCTCGGTGGTGGCGGTGATCCGGCCGAGGGCGGCCTCGGCGTCGGCCGCGTCCAGCCTGCCCTTGGCGACGAAGCGGTCGTACGACGCCTTGATGCCGTCGGTGCCGCGGGTGAGCGCGGCGTCGGTGACGTCACGCAGGACGACGTCCCAGCCCGCCTGTGCCGAGACCTGCGCGATGCCGGATCCCATGAGTCCGGCCCCGATGACGGCGAGCTTCCTGGCCACGATGTTCCACCCCTTAACGCCTGTTCACTTCTGACTCTCCGGCGGAGATTAGCGGGCCCGGGGCGCCATGTGACCGCTAAGTAACGCGCGTCACGCCCTCTTTGACGGACGTCACACTCGCGACACCTCTTCCCCGCGCCAATCCGGTCGCGCAATACCCCCCGGGGGTATAACGTCTTCGACGTCCCCGGCGATCAAAGACCCGGAACCGAGGCCCGGAACCGAGGCCCGGAACCGAGGCCCGGAGCCGAGGCCCGGAGCCGAGGCCTGGAGAGGAGGTGCCGTCATCCGTCCGTACGCTCCCGGAACCGTCCCCGCACCCCTGCTGCTCCTGACCGGCATGGTCAGTCTGCAGTTCGGGTCCGCCTTCGCGAAACGCCTTTTCGAGGCAATCGGCCCGGCCGGCGCGACCTTGTTGCGCCTGCTCATCGCGGCCGCCCTGCTCTGCCTGCTGTCCCGGCCCGCACCGCGGCTGCTCAAGGCCCACTGGCGGCTGCTGCTCCCCTACGGCACCGTCTTCACCGTGATGCAGTTCGCCTTCTACGAGGCGACCTCCCGGCTGCCGCTCGGCGTGGTCGTGACGCTCGAGTTCAGCGGGCCGTTGCTGCTCGCCGCACTCACCGCGCGGCGCGCGCGCGACCGGTTCTGGGTGGTCGTCGCGGCCGTCGGGCTGCTCGTCCTCGGCGGGACGCGGGGCATGGACGATCCGGTCGGCCTCGCCGCGAGCCTGCTCACCGGCGCGGCGCTGACCGGCTACATCCTGCTCGGCGCCCGGGTGGGCCGCGCCGTGCCCGGCGGCTCCGGTCTGGCGCTCGGCATGACCGTGGCCGCCGTCCTCGCGCTGCCCACCGCCCCCGTGCTCGGGCTGCCCTCACCGGGCGTCCTGCTCGAACCGGAGGTGCTCGGGGCCGCGCTGGCGGTGGCGGTCCTGACGACCGTCGTCCCCTTCTCGCTGGAGTTCGCCGCGCTGCAGCGGATGCCGCCCCGGGTCTTCGCCGTGCTGGCCACGGTGGAGCCGGTCATCGCGGCCCTCGTGGGCCTCGCCCTCCTCGGCGAGCGGCTCTCCCCCGCCCAATGGGCCGCCGTGCTCTGCGTGGTGGCCGCCGCCTTCGGCACGGCCCGCCGGTCGACCGCACCCGCGGCGACCTCACCCGAGGACACCCCCGCACCAACCGATCGAACCCCTTCACGTTCACGGAAGAACGGAATGCACAGATGACCACCCTCACCACCTCACGGAAGCCCGCCGTCCCGCCACGGGTCGCGCCCCTCCTGGAAACCGTCAGTACCTCGACCCGCTCGGCGTTACTCGTCGCGGGCGGCTACTTCGAATCGACCGCCGGCATCGGGGAGTTCTCGCTGAGCTCCCTGACCCTGGCGCTGGAGACCGGAGCCGCCGCCCGCCGTCTGCACCGGGGCAACAAGGTCCTGTACGACGTGATCGTCAACGACCTCGGCATGTCCTGTTCCGACGACGTCTGTACGCTGCCGGCCGCCGGACCCGCCACGACCGACGTCACCCCGCTCACCGCCATGGCCACCGCCGCGGGGACCTCCCTCACCGTCACCCGCGAGCGCACCCTGCGCAATCGCGCCGCACGCGCCATGAAGCGCAGGCTGCGCGAACCGGCGGAGCACCCGCTGTTCGTCCGCGACGGGGACGAGATCCTCTTCCGTTCCCGCCAGTACGAGAAGGTGCTCGCCGGGGTCGTCAAGGACGACCACGTCGTCCCGCGCTGTCCGCTGATCGTCGCCGAGTACTTCGCTCGCTACTTCGCCCGTCTGCGGGCCGCCTTCCCCGACTGCGCCCACCGCCATGTGATCGACATCAACTCGCTCGCCGACCGGGACAAGGTGACGAAGGGCGCCGAGATCTACCTCCGTACGCAGGCGGGCCCCGACGAGGAGATCGTGCTCGTCTTCGCCGACGCGGCCTGCGCCGATCCGATCGCCCTGCCCTACACCGCGTACGACTTCTGACAGGGAGTACTGGCATGGCCACGATCTATCTCGACCACCAGGCCACGACTCCGCCCGACCCGGCGGTCGTCGAGGCGATGACCTTCGCCGCCACCCACTGCTACGCCAATCCGGCCAGCCCGCACGCCGCCGGGATCCGCGCCTTCCGCGAGATCGAGCGGGTGCGCGGGGCCGTCGCCCGGCTCATCGGGGCCGCCCGCAGCGAGATCTGCTTCACGTCGGGCGCGACGGAGGGCAACAACCTCGCGATCAAGGGGGTCGTCACGCCCGGCGGGCGGCGCCATGTGGTGACCACGGCGGTGGAGCACAAGTCCGTCCTCGACAGCTGCCGTTCCCTGAGAACCGCGGGGCACGAGGTGACCGTGCTGCCCGTCGACGCCGAGGGCCGGGTCTCCGCGCGCCAGGTGGCGGCGGCGCTCCGGCCGGACACCGCGCTGGTCTCCGTGATGCTGGCGAACAACGAGATCTCCACCGTCCAGCCGGTGGCGGAGATCGGCGCGGTCACGCGGGCCGCCGGTGTGCCCCTGCACTGCGACGCGACGCAGGGCGTGGGCTCGCTGCCCGTCGACGTCCGGGCGCTCGGGGTCGACCTCCTCACCTTCTCGGGGCACAAGATCTACGGGCCTAAGGGCGTGGGCGCGCTGTACGTCTCCAACGACCTGTCGGACCGCGCCCCGTTGGCGCCTCTCCTGCACGGGGGCGGCCAGGAGCGCGGGCTGCGCGCGGGCACCGTCAACACGACCGCCGTCATCGGTCTCGGCGCGGCCGTCGGTGTGCTCACGGCGTGCCGCGAGGAGGAGTCCGCCCGGCTGGCCGGCCTGCGGGAGCGGTTCCTGTCCACGCTCGCCGAGCTGGTCCCGTACGAGCTGAACAGCGGCACGGGCCCGGGGTTCCTGCCGCACGCGGTGAACCTGTCCTTCGAGGGCGCGGACGCCCAGCAACTGCTCCTGGAGGTCACGGACATCGCCGTGTCGACGGGCTCGGCCTGCAACAGTGCGGCGCAGGAGCCCTCGCACGTCCTCACGGCGACCGGTCTGTCGCCGGAGCGGATCCGGGGCAGCATCCGGGTGGCCCTCGGCCGCTTCACCACCGAGGAGGACGTCGTCCGCGCGGCCCACGCGCTGGCGGCCGGCGTGTCGAGCCGGGCGGTCCGGGTCGCCTGACCGCCGTGAGTCCGGCCTGACCGGAAAGGCGGCTCCCAGGGGCCCGTTCCGGCGGGCCGGGCCCCTGGACGTCTCGCTCAGCCCTCGCGCACCGCGTACGTCAGGACCTTCTCGCCGAGCAGTTCCTCGATCTCGTCGAGGAGGACGAGGGCCTCACGGGAGACGGTCGTCGCCTTGCGCCCCGCGGTCATCTCGCGGGTGATGTAGGCGACGACCGTGCTCTCGATCCAGGCGAGCTGGCCGCCGACGAGCAGCGGCAGCGGGTCGTCGTCCGCGGCCCCGGTCTCCTCGCGCAGGGTGGCGACGACGGCGTCGTGGACCTGCTGCTGCACGTGGAAGAGCCGGGCCTTGAGGGTGGGGGCGTGCTCGATGACGTTCATGAAGGCGTCGAAGCCGTCCATGAGTCCGTACGCGGGCGAGACGGCGCCGATGTCCTGGCGCAGCGCGCGCAGGACCGCCGCGGCGGCGGACTCGCCCCGGTCGCGGCCGCGGATCATCCGGGCGAGGCGCTGGGTGACGCCGTCCATCCGGTCGAGGAAGAGGTCCTCCTTGGCCGGGAAGTAGTTGTAGACGGTGTTGACGGAGACGTCCGCCGCCTCGGCGACGTCGGCGACGGTCACGGTCACGAAGCCGTGCTCCAGGAAGAGCCCGGTCGCGATGTCCGAGATCCGCTGCTTCGTCTCGCGCTTCTTGCGTTCCCTGAGTCCCTCGGCCATGCCCACATCCTAGGCTCCCTGAAATTTTGGACCATGCGAAAACTTGGTGGCATTGCAAAATTTCAGTGACTCTGTTTTTGTGGTCGTCATGCCCATCATCAGCACGGCCGGGCTCGCCCGGACCTTCACCGGCAAGCACGGGCCCGTGGAGGCCGTCCGCGGGATCGACCTGACCGTCAGGCCAGGCGAGATCCTCGGACTCCTCGGACCCAACGGCGCCGGCAAGACGACCACCCTGCGCATGCTCACGACCCTGCTCCCGCCCACCGCCGGCGTCGCCACCGTCGCCGGCCACGACCTCGTCAAGGACCCCGCGGCCGTACGCCGCCGCATCGGGTACGTCGCTCAGTCCGGCGGCCTCGACCCCCAGGAGACGGCCCGCTCCGAGCTCGTCCTCCAGGGCAGGCTCTACGGCCTCGACCGGACCCGCGCGTCCGCGCGCGCCGAGGAGCTCGCGGTCGACCTCGACCTCACCGAACTCCTCGATCGGCCGACCCCGGCGCTCTCCGGCGGCCAGCGCCGCCGCCTCGACCTCGCGATGGGTCTCACCCACCGGCCGGAGATCCTCTTCCTCGACGAACCGACGACCGGCCTCGACCCCGCCAGCCGCACGGACCTGTGGGCCCTGGTGCGGCGGCTGCGCGACGAGCACGGCACGACCGTCGTCCTCACCACCCACTACCTGGACGAGGCCGACGCCCTCGCCGACCGCATCGTGATCGTGGACAAGGGCACGGTCGTCGCCGAGGGAAGCCCCGCCGCCCTCAAGGCCGCCCACGGCGCCGCCACCCTCCAGGACGCCTTCCTCGCCATCACCGGGCGCGGCCCCGCCCCCGTCGACACCACCCCCGTAGCCGTCTAGGACCCCTGATGCTTCTCCACGACACCGCGCTGCTCTTCGGGCGTTACGCCCGCCAGACCCTGCGCTCCCCGTTCCAGATCTTCTTCGGCGCCCTGATGCCGCTGCTCTACCTCTTCTTCTTCGGCCCCCTGCTGACCGGTCTCCCGCTGGGCCGGGAGGGCGACTCCTGGCAGATCCTCGTTCCCGGCCTGCTGCTCCAACTCGGCCTCTTCGGAGCCTCGTTCGCCGGATTCTCGATCATCATGGAGAAGAGCTGGGGCGTGTTCGACCGGATGCGGGTCACGCCCGTGAGCCGGCTGGCCCTGCTGCTCGGACGGGTCCTGCGCGACGCCGCGCTCTTCGTCTTCCAGGCGGTGCTGCTCGTCGTCGTGGCCGTCCCGATGGGACTGCGGGCCCCGCTCGCCGGGATCCTGGCCGGCTTCGGCTTCGTCGCCCTGCTCTCGGCGGCGCTCGCCTCGCTCTCGTACGCGCTGGCGCTGAAGCTGCCGAGCCCGCAGGAGTTCGGCCCCGCGATCAACACGCTCGCGATGCCGGCGATGCTGCTGTCGGGCCTGATGCTGCCGATGGCCCTCGCCCCCGGCTGGCTGGACGTGCTCTCGCGCCTCACGCCGTTCCGCTATCTGGTGGACGCGGTCCGGGAGGCGTACATCGGCCACTACACGACACCGGCCATGCTGTACGGGGTGCTCGTCGCCCTCGGACTGACGGCGCTCGCCGTGACGGTCGGCACACGGACGTTCCGAAGCGCCGGTGCCTAACTAGGCTGGGCCCATGGTCAATCTGACGCGCATCTACACCCGTACCGGCGACCAGGGCACCACGGCCCTCGGTGACATGAGCCGGACCGCCAAGACGGATCTGCGGATCTCGGCCTACGCCGACGCCAACGAGGCCAACGCCGCCATCGGCACGGCCATCGCGCTCGGGCAGCTGGACGAGGAGGTCGTGAAGGTCCTCGTCCGCATCCAGAACGACCTGTTCGACGTGGGCGCCGACCTCTGCACGCCCGTGGTCGAGGACCCGAAGTACCCGCCGCTGCGCGTCGAGCAGGCGTACGTCGACAAGCTGGAGGCCGACTGCGACCGCTTTCTGGAGGAACTGGAGAAGCTGCGCTCCTTCATCCTGCCGGGCGGCACGCCCGGTGCGGCTCTGCTGCACCAGGCGTGCACGGTGGTCCGTCGGGCGGAGCGCTCCACGTGGGCGGCCCTGGAGGTGCACGGCGAGACGATGAACGCCCTGACCGCCACGTACCTCAACCGGCTATCGGATCTGCTCTTCATCCTGGCCCGGACGGCGAACAAGGAGGTCGGGGACGTGCTCTGGGTCCCGGGCGGCGACCGCTGATCCGTCCTTCCGGCCCGCCGGTCCGTCCTTGCGGGCCGCCGATCCGTCCTTGCGGGCCGGTTCGCCGCCCTCGGCGGGAGCCTCGCCCTCCGGTGCCTTCCTCGGCCAGATCGCGTAGGTGAGCGCGATCAGGCCGTGGATGCCGACCAGCCGCCAGATGCCGCCGACCGAGGCCTCCAGCTTCGAGGTGTCGCCGTCGCCGCCGACGTACCAGATCGCGGCGAGCAGGAGGCCGGTCGCCACGGAGGCCATCACCACCGAGCCGAGCCAGATCCGCCCCTCGTGGTGGGCGCGCGCCATGCCGTACTTCGGCGCCTTCACGGGGGGCGGGCCGCCGCCGAACCGGTGGGCGGCGTGGCCGTCGAGCCACTTCACCGTGCGGTGGCCGTGGCCCACGGTGTAGCCGATGTAGAGGGCGGCGAGGCTGTGCCGCCAGGCCGGTTCCGCGCCGTTCTTGAGGTCCATCGCGGTGACGACGAGAAGCAGGATCTCCAGGAGCGGCTCGCACAGCAGCAGGGCCATGCCCAGTCTGGGCATCCGCAGCACATAGCGGGCACCGAGTCCGGCGGCGAGCAGGACCCAGAACCCGACCTCGCAGACGACGATCAGCGTGACGATCACGACGGTTCCCCTTTCCGTTCCCCTTCAGCGTCCCGTGGGATCCGGCCGCGTTCGTCGTCGTCGGTGACGAAGTACGCCTACATCCTTCGACGGAGGGACGGATCGGCCCGGACGAGGAGGCCGGGGCCGGCAGGGGCGTGTTGGATGAGTACGTGACACTCCCCCGCCCGCACCGCCTCGACCTGTTCATCGCCCTCTCGGGGTTCGCCTGCGGCGTGCTCCTCTGGTCCTTCGGGCTGTACACGACGGGCGACCGCATCCTCGACCAGCGGTGGGCGGCACTGGTGCCGCTCACGGTGATGGCCTCGATGGAGGCGCTGCGGCGGACCCTGCCGCAGACGGCACTGATCGTCGGGACCCTCGCGCTGGTCGCGGACCAGTTCACCAACGGGAACCTGGTGACGGTCCTGATGTTCACGGACATCGTCTACGCGGCCGTCGTGTACGGCTCGCCCGCCGTCGCCCGCCGCGTCCCGTACAGCACCGGGCTGATCACGGTCGCCGTGACGGTCGGCTTCCTCGTCTGGTGGCAGAACGCGGTCGCCCTGCTCATCGGGGTCATCACGGGCATGATCTCCTTCATGCCCGCGGTGACGGGCTCCATCGTGCGCAACCACCGGGAGGCCGCGGAGGCGGCCCGGCTGCGCGCCGAGCAGACCGCGCTGCTCGCCGAGATGGACCGGACGCAGGCCGTGGTGGCCGAGCGGTCCCGGATGGCACGCGAGCTGCACGACATGGTGGCGAACCACCTCTCCGCCATCGCGATCCACTCCACGGCCGCGCTCTCGCTCGACGAGCCGGCCACGACCCGGCAGGCGCTGACCGTGATCCGGGAGAACAGCGTCGCGGGTCTGGCCGAGATGCGGCGGCTCATCGGCCTGCTGCGGGACAGCGGCGGGGACACGGAGCCCGCCGCCGCGCCCACGCTCGCCGGTCTGGACGCGCTGGTGGCCCAGTCCGCGGCCAACGCCGAGCCGAGCGGCCTCGCCCTCGTCCTCGACGACACGCGGCAGAGCCCGACGGCCCTCCCTGCGCCGGTGGAGCTGGCCGCGTACCGGATCGTGCAGGAGTCCCTGACGAACGCGCTCAAGCACGCGGCGCCCGGAAAGGTGCGGGTGACCCTGGGCCAGGATCCGGGCGCGCTGTGGATCGAGGTGACGAGCCCGTACGGCGAGCGCTCCGGACCGACCGCGCCCGGTTCGGGGGCGGGCCTGGTGGGGATGCGGGAGCGGGTGGCCCTGCTCGACGGCGTCATCGAGGCGGGCCCGGTATCGGACGACGGCGGACGGAAGACCTGGCGGGTCCGGGCGGAACTGCCCGTGGGCGCGAGCGACGAGGAGCGGACATGACGGTACGGACGGGCGGGGAGCGGACATGACGGTGCGGGTGCTGGTCGCCGAGGACCAGAGCGCGGTACGGGCGGGACTCGTCCTGATCCTGGGCAGCGCCCCGGACATCGAGGTGATCGGGGAGGCCGCGGACGGGGAGCGGGCGGTGGAGCTGGCCCGCGAGCTGCGCCCGGACCTGGTCCTGATGGATGTGCAGATGCCGCGGATGGACGGGGTGACGGCGACCGGGATCGTCGTCTCGGAGGGGCTCGCGGACGTCCTCGTCCTGACCACCTTCGATCTCGACGAGTACGTGTTCGGCGCGCTGCGCGCGGGCGCCTCGGGCTTCCTGCTGAAGAGCGCGGAGGCGCGGGAGCTGATCGAGGCGGTGCGGACGGTGGCGCGCGGCGAGGGACTCATCGCCCCGGCGGTGACCCGGCGGCTGATCGCCGAGTTCGCCACGACGGGCCGCCCGGCGCGGCCGTCGGCCAAGGCGGACCCGGCGGTGCTCGACGCCCTGACGCCCCGGGAGCGGGAGGTGCTGTCGGCGCTGGGCGGCGGGCTGTCGAACGCCGAGATCGCGGTACGCCTCGACATGGCGGAGGCGACGGTGAAGACGCACGTCAGCAAGGTGCTGAGCAAGCTGGCGCTGCGCAGCAGGGTCCAAGCGGCGGTCCTGGCACAGGAGTTGGGCGTCTAGACGAACTCGGCGACGTTGGTCTGGACCTCTTGACGATTGGTCCAGACCTTCCTACGCTCGCGGGGCGCGCGCATCTTCACGGACCACCCCCACCTTGTCCGTCCGCAACTTGAGGAGCACCGTTGAGCACTCAAGCACCGACGCGCAGAACAGGGTTCAGACATCGGGCCGCCGCCGGCCTGACCGCCCTGATCCTGCCGCTGGCCGCCATGGTCGGCCTCGCGAGCCCCGCCGAAGCGGCCACCTCGGCCACGGCGACCTACACCAAGACGTCCGACTGGGGCACCGGCTTCGGCGCCAACTGGACCGTCAAGAACACCGGCACCACCACCATCACCTCCTGGACCGTCGAGTGGGACTACCCCGCCGGCACCGCCGTCACCTCCGCCTGGGACGCCACCGTCACCAGCTCCGGCACCCACTGGACCGCCAAGAACGTCGGCTGGAACGGGACCCTCGCACCCGGCGCCTCCGTCTCCTTCGGCTACAACGGATCCGGCCCCGGCGCTCCCACCGGCTGCAAGATCAACGGCGCCGCCTGCGACGGCACCTCCCAGCCGGGCGACAACGCCCCCTCCGCCCCCGGCACCCCGGTCGCCTCCAACATCACCGACACCTCGGTGAAGCTGACCTGGACCGCCGCGAACGACGACAAGGGCATCAAGAACTACGACGTCCTGCGCGACGGCACGAAGGTCGCCACGGTCACCGGCCTCACCCACACCGACCAGGGCCTGACCGCCGGCACCGACTACAGCTACACGGTCGTCGCCCGCGACACCATCGACCAGACCGGCCCGGCCGCCGGCCCGGTCCCCGTCCGCACCACCGGCGGGGACGGCACCCCGCCCCCGAACGTGGTGAAGATGGGCTACTTCACGAACTGGGGCGTCTACGGCCGCAATTACCACGTGAAGAACATCGTGACCTCGGGCTCCGCGTCCAAGATCACCCACATCAACTACGCGTTCGGCAACGTCACGGGCGGCAAGTGCACCATCGGTGACGCCTACGCCGACTACGACAAGGCCTACACCGCCGACCAGTCCGTGGACGGCGTCGCCGACACCTGGGACCAGCCGCTGCGCGGCAACTTCAACCAGCTGCGCAAGCTGAAGAAGGCCTACCCGAACATCAAGATCCTCTGGTCCTTCGGCGGCTGGACCTGGTCCGGCGGCTTCGGCCAGGCCGTCCAGAACCCGGCCGCCTTCGCCCAGTCCTGCTACGACCTGGTCGAGGACCCGCGCTGGGCCGACGTCTTCGACGGCATCGACCTGGACTGGGAGTACCCGAACGCCTGCGGCCTCTCCTGCGACACCAGCGGTGCGGCCTCCTTCAAGAACATGATGCAGGCCATGCGCGCCAAGTTCGGTGCCAACAACCTGGTCACCGCGGCCGTCACGGCCGACGCCTCCGCCGGCGGCAAGATCGACGCCGCCGACTACGCGGGCGCCGCGCAGTACATGAACTGGTTCAACGTCATGACGTACGACTTCTTCGGCGCCTGGGCGGCGAAGGGCCCGACGGCCCCGCACTCCCCGCTCACCTCCTACGCCGGCATCCCGCAGGCGGGCTTCAACTCCGCCGAGGCGATCGCCAAGTTCAAGGCGAAGGGCATCCCCGCCAACAAGCTCCTCCTCGGCATCGGCTTCTACGGCCGCGGCTGGACCGGCGTCACCCAGTCCGCCCCCGGCGGCACGGCGACCGGCCCCGCGCAGGGCACGTACGAGCAGGGCATCGAGGACTACAAGGTCCTCAAGGCCTCCTGCCCGGCCAACGGCACCGTCGCGGGCACGGCGTACGCCCACTGCGGCACCAACTGGTGGAGCTACGACACCCCCGCCACCGTGAACTCGAAGATGAGCTGGGCCAAGAACCAGGGCCTCGGCGGAGCGTTCTTCTGGGAGTTCAGCGGTGACACGACCAACGGCGAGCTCGTCGGCGCCATCAACACCGGTCTGAACTGACCACGACGACCGGGGACGACGAAGCGGGGGCCGGCGCAGCACGCCGACCCCCGCTTCTTCACGTCTTACGCCACGTTCACCCTCTGGCCGGGAGGCGCCGCCTCCAGCCAGGCCATGAAACCGGTGCGGGCGTCCTCGCTCATCGCGAGCTCCAGGCGGACGCCCTCGTACATACAGGGCTGGATGACCATGTCGGAAAGGAGCGCGAGCTCCTCCTCGCCCTCGGGCATCCGCCGCTCCAGGGCCACGATGGACGAACGCTCCAGGATCCGGCGCGGGCGGGGAGCGTACGAGAAGACACGGAACCAGGCGATCTCGTCACCGCTGTAGCGGGCGACGCCGTACACCCAGCCCTTGCCGCTCGGATCCGGCTCGTCCGGGACGTTCCAGTGCAGGGAGCAGTCGAAGGTGCCGCCGGCACGCTGGATCAGCCTCCTGCGCAAGCCGAAGACGAAGAGCCCGATCACCACCAGTGCGACGACCAGGCCGCACACGAGCAGAGCGAGGAACATCTTCACCGACCTCCTCGCTGCGTCCCGTAGCCGGCGGGGCCGACCGAACCGAAATACACCTGCATCTGCATCGCCTCAGCCGCGGCACGGTCTGGACAATTCCAGCCGTGCCGCGGCTGAGGGCACTTCTACTCGGCGCGGACCGTCAGCGGACCGCTACCGCGCGCAGTCGGACATCGGCGCGCCGCTCGGCGGCGGCGTCGGAGTCCGACTTCGCACGCTCCAGCGCGCGCTCGGCGCGCTGGGCGTCGATCTCGTCCGCCAGCTCGCAGATCTCCGCGAGCAGAGACAGCTTGTCGTCGGCGAAGGAGATGAATCCGCCGTGGACGGCGGCGACGACAGTCGCGCCCTCGCTCGTACGGATGGTCACCGGGCCCGACTCCAGCACACCGAGCAGCGGCTGGTGGCCGGGCATGACGCCGATGTCGCCGGAGGTGGTACGCGCGATGACCAGGGTGGCCTCGCCGGACCAGACACTCCGGTCCGCGGCGACCAGCTCGACGTGCAGCTCAGCAGCCAAGGGTGGCTCCTCGGGTCACCACCCGGCGGTCGTGCCGGGTGTTGGGGTCAATTCTAATGGGCGTGGTGAGGGGGGCGGGACAGGATCCCGCCCCCCTCGGGAGCACGGGGCTCAGGAGACGCCAAGCTCCTTGGCGTTCTTCTTGAGGTCCTCGATGCCACCACACATGAAGAAGGCCTGCTCGGGGAAGTGGTCGTACTCACCGTCGCAGATCGCGTTGAACGCGGCGATCGACTCGTCGAGCGGAACGTCCGAACCGTCCACACCGGTGAACTGCTTCGCCGCGTGGGTGTTCTGGGACAGGAAGCGCTCGACACGGCGGGCGCGGTGGACAACGAGCTTGTCCTCCTCGCTCAGCTCGTCGATACCGAGAATCGCGATGATGTCCTGGAGGTCCTTGTACTTCTGCAGGATTCCCTTGACGCGCGTGGCGGCGTCGTAGTGGTCCTGCGCGATGTAACGCGGGTCCAGGATCCGGGACGTGGAGTCCAGCGGGTCCACGGCCGGGTAGATGCCCTTCTCGGAGATCGGACGGGAGAGAACCGTCGTCGCGTCGAGGTGGGCGAAGGTGGTGGCCGGAGCCGGGTCGGTCAGGTCGTCCGCGGGGACGTAGATCGCCTGCATCGAGGTGATCGAGTGACCACGGGTCGACGTGATGCGCTCCTGGAGGAGACCCATCTCGTCGGCCAGGTTCGGCTGGTAACCCACCGCGGAGGGCATACGGCCGAGCAGCGTGGAGACCTCGGAACCGGCCTGGGTGAAGCGGAAGATGTTGTCGATGAAGAAGAGAACATCCTGCTTCTGCACATCGCGGAAGTACTCCGCCATGGTCAGACCGGCGAGGGCCACGCGCAGACGCGTGCCCGGCGGCTCGTCCATCTGGCCGAAGACAAGCGCGGTCTTGTCCAGAACGCCGGCTTCTTCCATCTCGACCATGAGGTCGTTGCCCTCACGGGTGCGCTCGCCGACGCCCGCGAAGACCGAAACACCGTCGTGCAGCTTGGCCACACGGACGATCATTTCCTGGATCAGAACGGTCTTGCCGACACCGGCACCACCGAACAGACCGATCTTTCCACCCTTGACGTACGGGGTGAGAAGGTCGACGACCTTCAGGCCGGTCTCGAACATCTCGGTCTTGGACTCGAGCTGGTCGAAGGCCGGGGCCTTGCGGTGGATCGTCCAGCGCGGCGCGTCGGCCACGGTGGAGGCGTCGGCGTTCAGCACCTCACCGAGCGTGTTGAACACACGGCCCTTGGTGACGTCACCGACCGGGACGGTGATGCCCGCGCCCGTGTCGGTCACCGGGGCCTGGCGGACCAGACCGTCGGTGGGCTGCATCGAGATGGTGCGGACGACGCCGTCACCGAGGTGCTGGGCGACCTCGAGGGTCAGCGTCTTGGTCGCACCCTCGACAGCCGGGTCCGGAACCTGGACGTTCAGCGCGTTGTAGATCTCCGGCATCGCGTCGACGGGGAACTCCACGTCGACGACCGGGCCGATGACCCGGGCGACGCGGCCCGTGGCGGCGGCCGTCTCAACAGTGGTCGTCATTACTTGTCACTCCCCGCGGTCGCGTCGGCCAGGGCTGCGGTGCCACCGACGATCTCGCTGATTTCCTGGGTGATTTCGGCCTGGCGGGCCGCGTTGGCAAGTCGGGAGAGGTTGTTGATCAAGTCTCCCGCGTTGTCGGTCGCCGACTTCATCGCGCGGCGCGTGGCGGCGTGCTTGGAGGCAGCCGACTGGAGCAGCGCGTTGTAGATACGGCTCTCGACGTACCGGGGCAGCAGGGCGTCGAGGACGTCCTCCGCCGACGGCTCGAAGTCGTACAGCGGCCGGAGCGTGTCCGAGTCGCCGGCCTCCTTCGCCACCTCGTCGAGGCTGAGGGGCAGCAGCCGGGCCTCGACCGCCGTCTGGGTCATCATCGAGACGAACTCGGTGTAGACGATGTGGAGCTCGTCCACACCACCCTCGGCCGTGTCCTTCTCGATCGCCTCGATCAGCGGTGCCGCGATCGTCTTGGCGTCGCCGTACGACGGCTGGTCCGTGAACCCGGTCCACGAGCCGGCCAGCTTCCGCTCACGGAAGTTGTAGTGCGCGATACCACGACGGCCGACGACGTAGATCGTGACCTCGCGGCCCTCGCTCTCCAGCTTCGCCGTCAGCTTCTCCGCCGCCTTGATGGCGTTGGAGTTGAACGCGCCGGCCAGACCGCGGTCGCTCGAGAGGAGCAGAACCGCGGCGCGGACGGGGTTCTCCGCCTCGGTGGTCAGCGGGTGCTTGTCGTTCGCACCCGTGGCCACCGCCGTGACCGCGCGCGTCAGCTCGGTCGCGTACGGAGTCGACGCCTGCACCTTGCGCTGCGCCTTGACGACACGCGAGGCGGCGATCATCTCCATCGCCTTGGTGATCTTCTTCGTCGCGGTGACGGATTTGATGCGACGCTTGTAGACCCGGAGCTGCGCTCCCATGAGTCAGGTCCCTTCCGTCGTCACTTCGAGACGTTGACGGCGGCCGGAGCGTCCTCGCCCAGCAGCTTGCCGTCAGAGGTCTCGAACTGCTTCTTGAACTCCGCAATGGCGTCGGCGACGGACTGCAGCGTGTCGTCCGACATCTTGCCGCCCTCACGGATGGAGGTCATGAGGCCCGAGTGGTTCTGGCGGAGGTACGCCAGGAGCTCGGCCTCGAAGCGACGGATGTCGACGACCGGGACGTCGTCCATCTTGCCGGTGGTGCCGGCCCAGACGGAGACGACCTGGTTCTCGGTGGGCATCGGCTGGTACTGAGCCTGCTTGAGCAGCTCGACCATGCGCTGTCCACGCTCCAGCTGCGCCTTCGAGGCGGCGTCCAGGTCCGAACCGAAGGCGGCGAACGCCTCCAGCTCACGGAACTGGGCCAGGTCCACGCGGAGGCGGCCGGAGATCTGCTTCATCGCCTTGTGCTGGGCGGAGCCACCGACACGCGAGACCGAGATACCGACGTTCAGGGCCGGACGCTGGCCGGCGTTGAACAGGTCGGACTCCAGGAAGCACTGGCCGTCGGTGATGGAGATGACGTTGGTCGGGATGAACGCCGACACGTCGTTCGCCTTGGTCTCGACGATCGGGAGACCCGTCATCGAACCGGCACCGAGCTCGTCCGAGAGCTTCGCGCAGCGCTCGAGCAGACGCGAGTGCAGGTAGAAGACGTCACCCGGGTAGGCCTCACGGCCCGGCGGGCGGCGCAGCAGCAGCGACACGGCGCGGTAGGCGTCGGCCTGCTTCGACAGGTCATCGAAGACGATCAGGACGTGCTTGCCCTGGTACATCCAGTGCTGACCGATGGCGGAGCCGGTGTACGGCGCCAGGTACTTGAAGCCGGCCGGGTCGGACGCCGGGGCGGCGACGATCGTCGTGTACTCGAGCGCGCCGGCCTCTTCCAGGGCGCCGCGAACGGACGCGATGGTCGAGCCCTTCTGGCCGACGGCGACGTAGATGCAGCGAACCTGCTTGTTCACGTCGCCCGAGCGCCAGTTGTCGCGCTGGTTGATGATCGTGTCGACACACAGCGCGGTCTTGCCGGTCTGACGGTCACCGATGATCAGCTGACGCTGACCACGGCCGACCGGCGTCATGGCGTCGACGGCCTTGTAGCCGGTCTCCATCGGCTCGTGCACCGACTTACGGGCCATAACGCCCGGGGCCTGCAGCTCGAGGGCGCGGCGGCCCTCGGTCGCGATCTCGCCGAGACCGTCGATCGGGTTGCCGAGCGGGTCGACAACGCGGCCGAGGTAGCCCTCACCGACACCGACGGAGAGGACCTCGCCGGTGCGCTGCACCGACTGTCCCTCCTCGATGCCGCTGAACTCGCCGAGGACGATCGCACCGATCTCGCGCTCTTCGAGGTTCAGCGCGAGGCCGAGGGTGCCGTCCTCGAACTTCAGCAGCTCGTTCGCCATGGCCGAGGGAAGACCCTCGACCTTCGCGATGCCGTCGCCGGCCAGGCTGACCGTGCCGACCTCCTCGCGCGAGGCCGCGTCCGGCTGGTACGACTGGACAAAGTTCTCCAGTGCGTCCCGGATCTCCTCCGGCCGGATCGTGAGCTCCGCCATCTGGGTTCCCTGCTCTCCTTGTTGGGCCCGAAGTTTCTTAAGGGGTCTGGGGGCCGACCCCCAGGAATCTTCTGCAATCTCTGCACGGCCCAACCGGGCCGCTGGTGATGCTGTGATGCTTTTTTGCTGTGGTGGCTGCAGCCGTCAGCCGGCCAGTCGCCGGGTCGCCTCGCCGAGGCGCTCCGCGATGGTCCCGTTGATGACCTCGTCGCCGACCTGCACGGTGATCCCGCCGAGGACCGTCGGGTCCACGTCCAGGTTCAGGTGCATCTCCCGGCCGTACAGCTTGGCCAGTACGGCACCGAGTCGCTGCTTCTGCTGGTCGGACAGCGGCACCGCCGAGGTGACGACGGCGACCATCCGGTTCCGGCGCGCCGCGGCGAGCTTGGAGAGGGACTCGAGTCCCGCTTCCAGGCTACGTCCCCGGGGCTGGGTCACCAGACGGACGACCAGACGCTCGGTGGTCGCGTTGGCCTTGCCGCCGAGCAGGCTGCGGAGCAGCTCGCCCTTGGCGGTGGCCGTGGCGGCCTTGTCCGTCAGCGCCGAGCGGAGCTCGTGGCTGGAGGACACGATCCGGCCGAACCGGAACAGCTCGTCCTCGACGCTGTCGAGCGCGCCCGCCTTCTGCGCCGCGGTGAGGTCGGCGGTGTTCGCCAGCTCCTCGGCCGCGTCGACCAGGTCGCGCGAAGACGACCAGCGGTTGCGCACCATGCCCGAGACCAGGTCGACGGTCTCGCCGCCCACCTGACCGCTCAGGAGTCGCTGCGCGAGCTCGGCCTTGGCCTCGCCCGACTGCGCGGGGTCGGTCAGGACACGGCGCAGCGACACCTCGCGGTCGAGGAGCGCGGTGACGGCGGCCAGCTCGTCCGAGAGCTTCTTCGCGTCGACCGACGTGTTGTCGGTCAGCGCGTCGAGGGACTCACGGGCGGCGGACAGTGCCTCGCGGCTCGCTCCGTTCATCGGACGGCCTCCGCCTTCTCCTCGAGCTCGTCGAGGAAGCGGTCGATCGTCCGGCTCTGGCGGGCGACGTCCTCGAGGGACTCGCCGACCAGCTTGCCGGCCAGGTCGGTGGCGAGCTTGCCCACGTCCTGACGCAGCGACGCGGACGCGGCCTTGCGGTCGGCCTCGATCTGCGAGTGGCCGGCCGCGATGATCTCCTCGCGCTGGCGCTGGCCTTCCGCCTTCATCTCCTGGATGATCGCGGTGCCCTGCTCCGTCGCCTCCTGGCGAAGACGCGCGGCCTCGTGGCGGGCCTCGGCGAGCTGGGCCTTGTACTGCTCCAGCACACTCTGAGCCTCGATCTGGGCCGACTCGGCCTTCTCGATGCCGCCCTCGATGGCCTCGCGACGCTCGTCCAGAACCTTGTTGATGTTCGGGAGGAGCTTCTTGGCGAGGAAGCCGAAGACGATGACGAAGGCGATCAGGCCGATGACGAGCTCGTCAAGATGCGGGATCAGAGGAGGCTGGGGCTCCTCCGCCTGCGCAAGAAGCAGCGCGTTCACATCAGTGCCTTCCGTAAAAGAATCGGGCTGTCGGTCCGGCTTACTGGTAGACGAAGCCCATGACGATGCCGATGAGGGCGAGCGCCTCACAGAAGGCGAAGCCCATGATCTGGTTGGTGCGGATCAGGCCGGCAGCCTCGGGCTGGCGGGCGAGAGCCTGCGTACCGTTACCGAAGATGATGCCGACGCCGACGCCGGGGCCGATCGCGGCGAGGCCGTAGCCGATGGACGCGACGTTGCCGACGAGGGTGGTCTTGGCGGAGTCGCCGGGGGCGGCGAGGTTGACCAGTTCGAGAGCAGCGGACATGCCGTTACTTCCTTCTCTTTCAATGACCCGGTGGGGGTTGGCCACCGGACGACTGTTGGATTGGGGGTGAAGCTACGATCCGGGACGGATCGGCTCAGTGGTGCTCGGAGAGCGCGCCCTGGATGTAGCTGCAGGCCAGGAGGACGAAGACGTACGCCTGGACGGCCTGGATGAAGAGCTCGAAGGCGGTCATCACGAGGACCATCACGAACGAGGCGCCGGCGTAGACGAAGCCCAGGCCGTTCATGAGGTACCAGGTGGCCAGCGAGAACATCACGATCAGCAGGTGACCGGCGAACATGTTCGCGAACAGTCGCACCGCGTGCGTGAAGGGACGGATCAGCAGGTTCGAGAAGAACTCGAGGACGACGACCATCGGAAGGATCGCGCCGAGCGACTTGTCGTAGCCGACGATGTTCTTCCAGCCGCCGACGAAGCCGTGCTTCTTGAACGTCAGCGAGATCCACATGACGTAGACGATCAGCGCGAGACCGGCCGGGAAGGCGATCAGCGAGGTGACCGGGAACTGGGCGAGCGGAATGATCGACCAGAGGTTCATGATCCAGACGAAGAAGAACAGCGACACCATGAAGGGGACGTACTTCTCGCCGTCCTTCTTGCCGATGATCTCGTAGACGATGCCGCGGCGCACGAAGTCGTAACCGGCCTCGCCGACCATCTGCATCTTGCCGGGGATCAGCTTGGGCTTGGCGAAGGCGGCCCAGAAGAACCCGACGACCACGATGGAGCCGAGAATGGCGAGCAGCATCGGCTTGGTGAACTCGATGCCCCCCACCGTGGCGATGGGCTCGTACATGAACGTGTGCAGGCCCGGCGCCGGGAAGCCACATCCACTGAAGATGTGGCAATCCGGGTCGAAGGCAAGCGTCTGGTCAGCACTCACCGCGGGCTCCTTCAGCGTGGCGCATAGGTACGGCAACCTCGTTGTGTCGGCGCGGCACGCAGCCGCGGGTCGGCACTGGACTGGTCTTACGGATAAGGGGGCGGCGGTTCGGCATCGAGCCTCGCGCTGGGACAGGCGTCTCGGATGCCCGCGCCCGCAGTGCCGCAGTTGGCACCGGACGATAGCAGGAAGCCGAACGCGGCTTTATCCCGGCCCTACCCTTCACGACTTCGACCCCGTGTTTCCGGGGTCGATGTAGTTGATCTTGGCCTTCATGTACGCACGGGCCTGTGCGGCAACCCACACCACGGTCGCCGCGAGCAGCGTGAAAGCGAAGGCTTTGAAGTTGAACAGCGCGGTGTCCTTGAGCAAAGCCAGGAAGATGAAGAGCAGCAGCAACTGGGCCGTGTAGAGCATGAGCCCCATGGCCTGGAACAGATGCGGGAACGACTTCGCCGTCCGCTGCAGAACGACCTGCCCGATCCCCATGAAGAGGAGCACGACCAGGGTGCCGACGACGGCGCCGAGCGCGCCCTTGCCACCGGCGACCACAGCGCTGATGACCGTGGCGATCGCGCCGACGGCAGCGGTGGGGATGACGGTGTGCAGAAGGATGCGTGCGTCGTTGGACGGCATGGCGGTGTCTCCGCTTGCTGAAGGGGGCGATGGTGTCGTCAAGGACGAGCGTAAGCCCGGTCCGAGGTGGGTCTCGGGGCCAACAGACCGTCGCACTACGGTCTTTCGGCACTGTCGCCGGGTCTCGTGAACGGTATCACAAACTATTTGAGTAGTTCTTTACCCGTACGGTGTGCCAACTGTCACACATGAGAGTTAGTCCGCGCGTGTGTGCATGACACGAGGGCGAGTTGTCTGCTAATGGCCACCGAAGCGGCTTTCGTCAACTCGGCGTTCCGGCCTTCCGTCGATCGGTGAAACGCTCCCTGTTGCCGATGGCGGTGGCTCCGTGGAGCCCCGCGGGCACCGGAACCCGCTCTTCTGTCAGGTCGGCGCCCACACCCTCGGCCACGGGGGCCGGCTTGCGGCGGCGGTAGCGCGGCGGGACGACGGCCTGCGCCCAGCGGGGCGCACGCGGCGTGAAGCGCGGCAGCAGGAGCAGGACGAGACCGATGGCGCTGAGCACGGTGATGCCGAGGACGATCCACATCGACGCCGAGTGGACCGAGTACGCGAGTGTCCCGAAGGCGATCAGCGCCGACCAGAAGTACATGATCAGCACCGCGCGGCTGTGCGAGTGCCCGATCTCCAGGAGCCGGTGGTGCAGGTGGCCGCGGTCGGCCGCGAAGGGCGACTGGCCCTTCCACGTACGGCGCACGATCGCGAGGACCAGGTCCGCCATCGGGATCGCGATGATCGTGAGCGGCAGCACCAGCGGGATGAAGACGGGCAGGGCGGCGTGGGTGGCCTCGCGGGTCGAGCCCTCGAAGATCTTCAGCGCGTCCGGGTCGACCTGGCCGGTGATCGAGATGGCCGAGGCGGCCAGGATCAGACCGATCAGCATCGAGCCCGAGTCGCCCATGAAGATCCGCGCCGGGTGCATGTTGTGCGGCAGGAAGCCCAGGCACATGCCCATGAGGATGGCGGTGAAGAGCGTCGCGGGGGCGGCGGCCTCGATCGTGTAGCCGTACCAGAGCCGGTAGGCGTACAGGAAGAAGGCCGCGGCGGCGATGCAGACCATGCCGGCGGCGAGGCCGTCGAGACCGTCGACGAAGTTGACGGCGTTGATGGTGACGACGACCAGGGCGACCGTCAGGAGCGTGCCCTGGCCCGGGGTCAGGGAGACCACGCCGACGCCGGGGATCGGCAGCCACAGGATCGTCAGACCCTGCGCGACCATCACGCCCGCCGAGATCATCTGCGCGCCCAGCTTGATGAGCGCGTCCAGCTCGAACTTGTCGTCGAGGACGCCGATCAGCCAGATCAGCGCGGCGCCGGAGAGCAGCGCGCGCGGCTCGTTGGACAGCTCGAAGACACTGCTCAGGTTCTGCAGGTGGTCGGCGACGAGCAGACCTGTGCACAGCCCGAAGAACATGGCGATGCCACCGAGCCGCGGAGTCGGTTCTCGGTGTACGTCGCGGGCGCGGATCTCCGGCATCGCCCCGGTCGCGATGGCGAACTTCCGCACCGGACCGGTGAGCAGATAGGTCACCGCGGCCGTGACACAGAGCGTCAGCAGGTAATCACGCACGGGCTGCCCCACAGGAATCGCTGGCCATCTCAGCCCCACACCCTAGCCGTGCCGTCCATGTGCTTGGAGACACGCGGGCCACCCGAACGGTTGCGCTCGGGTCTTCCTCAGCGTCCATACGGGGGAAATCGGCCGGTCAGAGCACGTACTTCCGCCCTGACGCGGGCGGTCTCGGCGGGATCATCACGTAGCGCCGCGGTGAACAGTGCGGCAATTCTCGCCATCTCCGGGGAGCCCATGCCCTGGGTCGTGACGGCGGCCGTGCCGAGCCGGATGCCGCGCCCCTCCCCGTACGGGAGGGCGCAGATGTCGAGCACCACGCCGGCGGCGGCCAGCCGGGCCCGGGCCGTGCGGCCGTCGACGCCGAGGGGCGCGGGGTCCGCGGTGATGAGGTGGGTGTCGGTGCCGCCGGTCGTGAGCGCGAAGCCCTCGGCGGCGAGCGCGGCGGCGAGCACCCGTGCGTGTTCCACCACCTGATGGGCGTACGTGGCGAACGCCGGAGTGGACGCCTCGCCGAAGGCCACCGCCTTGGCCGCGATCGTGTGCATCTGGGCGCCGCCCTGGGTGAACGGGAACACCGCCCGGTCGATCCGGCCCGCGAGGTCGGCACCGCAAAGGATCATGCCACCGCGCGGTCCGCGCAGGACCTTGTGGGTGGTGGCACAGACGACATCGGCGTACGGGACGGGGCTGGGGGCCGCTCCCCCGGCGACGAGGCCGATGGGGTGGGCCGCGTCGGCGATCAGGTACGCGCCGACCTCGTCGGCGATCTCGCGGAAGATCCGGTAGTCGAGGTGGCGGGGGTAGGAGATGGAGCCGCAGACGATCGCCTTGGGGCGGTGGTGCCGGGCGAGGGCGGCGACCTGCTCGTAGTCGACGAGACCAGTCTCGGCGTCGACCCCGTACGGGACGAAGTCGAACCAGCGGCCGGAGAAGTTGGCGGGCGATCCGTGCGTGAGGTGCCCGCCGTGCTCCAGGCCCATGGCCAGGACCGTGTCACCGGGCCTGAGAAGCGCCGCGTACGCCGCCAGGACGGCCGAGGAGCCGGAGTGCGCCTGGACGTTCGCGTGGTCGGCTCCGAAGAGCGCGGTGGCCCGCTCCACGGCGATCCGCTCGGCGGCGTCGGCGTACTCGCAGCCGCCGTGGTGCCGGGCGCCGGGGTAGCCCTCGGCGTACTTGTTGGCGAGCGGGGAACCGAGGGCGGCGAGGACGGCGGGCGAGGCGAAGTTCTCTGCCGCGATCAGCTGCAGACTGTCGCTCTGCCGCCGCACCTCGCCGAGCAGCACGTCGGCGATCTCCGGGTCCTGCCGGCGCAGGACGTCGAGATCCTCATCGGGGGGCGCGGTGACCGGCATGCCACCAATGTAGGCACGCACCCCGAACGGCGCGCGCCGAGCTCCCGACGCGCCTGCCGTACGGGCGTCAGTCGCGCGCCGCAACGCCCGTCAGGGCCGTCACCACCGGATCCAGCGCCTGGTTGATCTCGTCGCCGATCGAGCGGAAGAAGGTGATCGGGGCGCCGTACGGGTCGTTGACCTCGTCCGCGTCCACCGAGGGGGCGAGGAGCCACCCGCGTAGAGCCGCGGCAGCGCGGACCAGGGCTCGGGCGCGTTCGACCATGCCTTCGTCGCGCGGGTCCGGGAGCGTCGCGGGGTCGATCGCGCGGACCAGGCGGGTGAACTCCTTCAGGGTGAAGGTGCGCAGGCCCGCCGAGTGGCCCATCGAGATGACCTGCGCCCGGTGGTCGCGGGTCGCCGTGAGGACGAGGTCCGCGCGGATGACGTGCTCGTCGAGGAGCTCGCGGCCCACGAAACCGCTGTAGTCCGCGCCGAAGTCCGCGAGGACCAGTTCGGCGTTGGCCTCCATGGGGGCGCCCTCGTGGCCCCAGGTGCCGGCGCTCTCCACGATCAGGCCGCCGCCGAGCGGATCGCCGAGGCGGTCGCACAGGGCATGGCGGGTCAGCCGCTCGGTGATCGGCGAGCGGCAGACGTTGCCGGTGCTGACGTGGAGGATGCGGAAGGTGCTGCTGTCGTCGAACCCCGCTATGCCACGCCCCTCAGGGGCGGTCAATGTGCCACCTCGAGGTCGGGTACGACCTTCCGGAGCTCCTCCGGGGACAGCGCGCCCTCGCGCAGCAGCACCGGCACCTTGCCCGTGACGTCGACGATGGAGGACGGGACGATGCCGGGGGTCGGGCCGCCGTCGAGGTAGACGGAGACGGAGTCGCCGAGCATCTGCTGGGCCGCGTCGCAGTCCTCGGGCGACGGGTGGCCGGTGAGGTTGGCCGAGGAGACGGCCATCGGGCCGACCTCGGTGAGCAGCTCGATCGCGACCGGGTGCAGCGGCATCCGGATGGCGACGGTGCCCCGGGTGTCGCCGAGGTCCCACTGGAGGGAGGGCTGGTGCTTGGCGACGAGGGTCAGCGCACCGGGCCAGAAGGCGTCGACGAGCTCCCAGGCGTGCTCGGAGAAGTCCGTGACCAGGCCGTGGAGGGTGTTCGGGGAGCCGATGAGCACGGGCGTGGGCATGTTGCGGCCCCGGCCCTTGGCGGCCAGCAGGTCCGCGACGGCCTCGCTGCTGAAGGCGTCCGCCCCGATCCCGTACACGGTGTCGGTGGGCAGCACGACCAGCTCGCCCCGGCGGACGGCGGACGCGGCCTCACGCAGACCGGTCACACGATCGGTGGCCTCGTTGCAGTCGTATCGCCGTGCCATCAGTTCCCGGCCTCCTCGTTCGCATGGTGCTTGGTCATGGCATTGCCTTGCGGGCGGTCGCGAAGCGCGGCCGGTTGTTCAGGTCCGGGTGGTCGGCGGCGTCGGCCCAGCCGGCCTCTTCGTTGAAGATCCACGGAACCTGTCCGCCCTGGGTGTCCGCGTGCTCGATGACGACGAGGCCACCGGGGCGCAGCAGCCGGTGGGCGGTGCGCTCGATGCCGCGGATGGTGTCGAGGCCGTCCTCGCCGGAGAAGAGGGCCATCTCCGGGTCGTGGTCGCGGGCCTCGGGTGCGACGTACTCCCACTCGGTGAGCGGGATGTACGGCGGGTTGGAGATGACCAGGTCGACCTGGCCGTCCAGCTCCGGGAGGGCGGTCAGCGCGTCGCCCTGGTGGACGGTGACGCGGGAGCCCTCGGCGTTCTTCCGGGTCCAGACGAGGGCGTCGTCGGAGAGCTCCACCGCGTGCACGCGCGAGCGCGGGACCTCCTGCGCCATGGCGAGGGCGATGGCCCCGGAGCCGGTGCAGAGGTCGACGATGAGCGGTTCGACGACGTCCATCGCGCGCACGGCGTCTATGGCCCAGCCGACGACCGACTCGGTCTCGGGGCGGGGCACGAAGACGCCGGGCCCCACCTGGAGCTCCAGGTAGCGGAAGAACGCCCGGCCGGTGATGTGCTGGAGCGGTTCCCGGGCCTCGCGGCGGGCGATCGTCTCCCAGTAGCGGGCGTCGAAGTCCGCGTCCTTGACGTTGTGCAGCTCCCCCCGCTTGACGCCGTGCACGAACGCGGCGAGCTCCTCCGCGTCGAAACGCGGTGAGGGAACGCCGGCGTCGGCCAGCCGCTGGGTGGCCTGGGCCACCTCGGCAAGCAGCAGGTTCACGCTGGTCCTCCGTGGTGCGGGGTGGGGCTTACGGAACTTACGCCACTCAGGCCGCGGCGAGCTTGGCGGCCGAGTCGGCGTCGACGCACGCCTGGATCATCGCGTCCAGGTCGCCGTCGAGCACCTGGTCGAGGTTGTACGCCTTGAAGCCGACGCGGTGGTCCGAGATGCGGTTCTCCGGGAAGTTGTACGTCCGGATCTTCTCGGAGCGGTCGACGGTGCGCACCTGGCTGCGGCGGGCGTCGGCGGCCTTGGACTCGGCCTCCTCCTGCGCGGCGGCGAGCAGCCGGGAGCGCAGGATGCGCATGGCCTGCTCCTTGTTCTGGAGCTGGCTCTTCTCGTTCTGGCAGGAGGCGACGATGCCGGTCGGCAGGTGGGTGATGCGGACGGCGGAGTCGGTGGTGTTGACCGACTGGCCGCCGGGGCCCGACGAGCGGTAGACGTCGATGCGCAGGTCGTTGGCGACGATCTCGACCTCGACCTCCTCGGCCTCGGGCGTGACGAGCACGCCGGCGGCGGAGGTGTGGATGCGGCCCTGCGACTCGGTGGCGGGCACGCGCTGCACGCGGTGGACGCCGCCCTCGTACTTGAGGCGGGCCCAGACGCCCTGGCCGGGCTCGGTGGCGCCGTTGCCGCCCTTGGTCTTCACGGCGACCTGGACGTCCTTGTAGCCGCCCAGCTCGGACTCGGTGGCGTCGATGATCTCGGTCTTCCAGCCGACGCGCTCGGCGTACCGGAGGTACATGCGGAGCAGGTCGCCGGCGAAGAGGGCGGACTCGTCGCCGCCCGCGCCCGCCTTGATCTCCAGGATGACGTCCTTGTCGTCGCTCGGGTCGCGCGGGACGAGGAGCAGGCGGAGCTTCTCGGTGAGCCCCTCCCGGTCCTTCTCCAGCTGCTTGACCTCGGCGGCGAATTCCGGGTCGTCGTGTGCCAGCTCGCGGGCGGTCTCGATGTCGTCACCGGTCTGCTTCCAGGCCCGGTAGGTGGCGACGATCGGGGTCAGCTCGGCGTAGCGCTTGTTCAGCTTGCGCGCGTTCGCCTGGTCGGCGTGGACCGAAGGGTCTGCGAGCTTCGTCTCCAGGTCGGCGTGCTCGCCGACCAGTTCCTCGACCGCCTCGAACATCGGGGGCTCCTGGGTTTTTCGTCAGTTGCTACGGGGACGGCAAAGCGCCGGTCCCGGCCACCCGCGCGGGGCGACCGTGGACCGGCGCAGGGGCTCGCTACTTGGCGGAGCCGGCCTTGCCGAAGCGGGCCTCGAAGCGGGCCACGCGGCCGCCGGTGTCGAGGATCTTCTGCTTGCCCGTGTAGAACGGGTGGCACTCGGAGCAGACCTCGGCACGGATGGTGCCCTCGGTCAGCGTGCTACGAGTGGTGAACGACGCGCCGCAGGTGCAGCTGACCTGGGTCTCGACGTACTCGGGGTGAATCTCGCGCTTCAAGGTGTCTCCTAGTTTCGGGAGGGCTCCGGGTCGCCGCCGCGGTGTTGCGGACAGCGTGAACCGGGGCCGACGTACCAGTCTGCCAGGACCGGCCGCATCTCCCCAAACCGGGGTCCGGCCGAAAGTATTCCTCGGCTGTCCGGGGGGTTACTTCACGACGCCGTCGGCCTTGCCCGTGGCGGCGTCCTTCGTCGCCGACGCGGGGATCGGCCGGTCGGTCTTCAGGGCCGTCCAGACCTGCCGGGACTGGGCCTCCAGCGGGATGACGCGGTTGGGGTCGACGGGGTCGTACTCGACCGGCAGCGTGATCATGTGGACGTTCTCGGGGCCGATGCCGGAGAGGCCCTTGGCGAAGCCCATCAACTCCTGGACCGAGTCGAGCTCGGAGTCCGGGGTGATGGCCTTGGTCGCTGCGTCGGCGAGGTCGAGGAGCTTGGCCGGGCTGGTGAAGACGCCGACGTCCTTGACCTGGTCGATGAAGGCCTTCATGAAGGCCTGCTGGAGCTGGATGCGGCCGAGGTCGCTGCCGTCGCCGACGCTCTTGCGGGTGCGGACGAGGCCGAGGGACTGCTCGCCGTCGAGAGTGTGGGTGCCCGGGCCGAGGTCGAGGTGGCTCTTGGAGTCCTTGATCGGCTGGGTGGTGGTGATCTCCACGCCGCCGAGTTCGTCGATGAGCTTCTTGAAGCCCGTGAAGTCGACCTCGATGTAGTGGTCCATGCGGATGCCGGACATCGCCTCGACGGTCTTGACGGCGCAGGCCGGGCCGCCGACCTCGTACGCGGTGTTGAACATCGCGCGCTGCTCGCCGGGGACGGGCGTGCCCTTGCCGTCGGCGCACCGCGGCCGGTCGACGAGGGTGTCGCGGGGGATGGAGACGACGCTGGCCTTCTTGTGGCCCTCGTAGACGTGGACGACCATCGCGGTGTCGGAGCGGGCGCCGCCCTCGTCCTCGCCGTAGGCGGCGTTGTCGCCGGCGCGGGAGTCGGAGCCGAGGACGAGGATGTCCATGGAGCCGTTGTCGATGTCGTCGGGGCGCTCGGTGCCGAGCTGGGCGTTGATGTCGACGCCCTTGATGTTGCCGTCGAGCTTGACGTACACGTACCCCAGACCGGCCCCGCCCAGGACGAGGACCGCGGCGGCCCCCGACAGGAGGATCGTCAGGCGGCGCCGGCTCTTGGCGGGCGGCTTGCGGCGGCGGCCGCTGCCCGCGCCGCCTATTCGGCCGCTGTTCTTCTCGGTCATCGTCTCCCCTCGGGCCCTCGGTTCACCATGTGTGACGGCGAAGCACCCAAAAGGGTTGCATACGGACCTGTGAGGTTTCGATGAGCAACGCACCGCGCCCACCGTGCGGGGCACGGTGGGCGCGGTGTTCAAGCAGGTCACGACAGGGTTACGAGACCGAGGCCTCGTTCCGGTCGCGTGACCGTCACGTGATGCAGGTCACGCGTCAGTCGTCGTTCTTGCCGCCAGGCGTCGTCTTCTGGATCTGGAGCAGGAACTCGCCGTTCGACTTCGTCTGCTTCATCTTGTCGAGAAGCAGCTCGATCGCCTGCTGCTGGTCGAGCGCGTGCAGCACACGGCGCAGCTTCCAGGTGACGGCGAGCTCGTCGGCGCCGAGCAGGATCTCTTCCTTGCGCGTACCCGAGGCATCGACGTCGACGGCCGGGAAGATGCGCTTGTCGGCGAGCTTCCGGTCGAGCTTGAGCTCCATGTTGCCGGTGCCCTTGAACTCCTCGAAGATCACCTCGTCCATGCGCGAACCGGTGTCCACCAGGGCGGTGGCGAGGATGGTCAGCGAGCCGCCGTCCTCGATGTTCCGGGCCGCACCGAAGAAGCGCTTCGGCGGGTAGAGCGCGGTCGAGTCGACACCACCGGAAAGGATGCGGCCGGAGGCCGGCGCCGCGAGGTTGTACGCGCGGCCCAGGCGGGTGATCGAGTCGAGCAGGACGACCACGTCGTGACCCAGCTCCACGAGGCGCTTGGCGCGCTCGATGGCCAGCTCGGCGACCGTGGTGTGGTCCTCGGCCGGACGGTCGAAGGTCGAGGAGATGACCTCGCCCTTGACCGACCGCTGCATGTCGGTGACCTCTTCCGGACGCTCGTCGACCAGGACGACCATCAGGTGGCACTCGGGGTTGTTGTGCGTGATCGCGTTGGCGATGGCCTGCATGATCATGGTCTTGCCGGTCTTCGGCGGGGCCACGATCAGACCGCGCTGGCCCTTGCCGATCGGCGACACGAGGTCGATGATCCGCGTGGTCAGCACGCCCGGGTCGGTCTCCAGGCGGAGCCGGTCCTGCGGGTAGAGCGGGGTCAGCTTGTTGAACTCCGGGCGGCCGCGGCCGGAGTCGGCCGCCATGCCGTTCGCGGAGTCCAGGCGGACCAGCGCGTTGAACTTCTCGCGGCGCTCGCCGTCCTTCGGCTGACGCACGGCACCGGTGACGTGGTCACCCTTGC
Organism: Streptomyces venezuelae; assembly: GCF_008642375.1. NCBI lineage: Bacteria > Bacillati > Actinomycetota > Actinomycetes > Kitasatosporales > Streptomycetaceae > Streptomyces > Streptomyces venezuelae. Next base: position 2,808,875 of record NZ_CP029194.1, read on the forward strand.
GCAGGCCGTTCTTGCGGACCTGGGCGAGGGAGACGTACACGTCGTTCGGGCCGGGCAGGTAGCCGGAGGTCCGGATGAACGCGTAGTTGTCGAGGATGTCGAGGATGCCCGCGACGGGGATCAGGACGTCGTCGTCGGAGACCTGCGGCTCGCCGGCCTGGAAGTCGTCACGGCCACGACGGCCACGACGGTCGCGGTAGCGACCGCGACGGCCGCGACGGCCGCCCGCCTCGTCGTCGTAGTCGTCCTGCGGGCCGGCCTGCTGGCCACCCTGCTGACCCTGGCTCTGGCCCTGGCCCTGGCCCTGCTGGCCCTGGCCCTGGCCGCCCTGACGCTGGCGCTGGCCGCCCTGGCCACCGCCCTGCTGCTCGTCACCCTTGCCGCGCTCGCGCTGACGGTCACGGCGGTCACGGCGTTCGCCGCGCTCCCCGCGCTCGCCGCGGTCACGGCGGCCACGGCCCTCGGCGCCGTCGACTGCGGCCTCGGCCTGCGTGTCGGCCTTGACGTCGGTGCGGGCCTCGGTGCGCGCCTCGGCCTTGACGACCTGGGTGGCCTCGGCCTTGGCCTCGCCCTCCGGCGAACCGGCGGGGGCGGTGGCCCGACGACGACGGCGCTCACCGGCCGGCTGGTCCTCGGAGGCCGGCTGGCCCGGGATGTCGATCTGCTGCTGGGCGACGGCCTTCTCGGCCTTCTCCGCCTGGGGCGCGGCGGCCTCGGCCGCGGTCTCGCCCGTACGGGTCTTGGAGGTGGCGCGGCGCTTCGGCTTGGTCTCGACGGCCTCTGTGCCGGCCGCGGGCTTCGCGGCCTTGGCGGGCGCGGCGGATCCCCCGCCGGCCTGCGCCTCCTTGATGACCTCGATCAGCTGGCTCTTGCGCATGCGCGCGGTGCCCCTGATGCCGAGGCCGGACGCGACCTGCTGCAGCTCGGCCAGGACCATGCCCTCGAGGCCGGTGCCGGAGCGGCGGCGCCGTGCGGTGCCGCCGGTGGCAGCACCTGCGGCGGGCGCGGCGGCGTCGACACTGCTGTCGGCAGTCACGCCCATCAGATCGGTGGTGTCGCTCACGAAGGGTCCTTCCCTGGAGCGGACGTCGGCCATCTGGCTCGGCGACCGGTTGTGCTGTCCGGACAGGGTCCTGGCTTGTGGACCGTGTCCGGGGCGGTGGTCCCGCCGGGTACGGCGGAGAGAAACGTGCTGTGGGTCCGGCCCGAGGCCCCCTGCTCGGCCCTCACCGGAAAAAGCGAGGGGTGTCGCGCCGGTTCCGGAGCGTGCTCAAAACTGCTCAGGCAGGCTGCTCAGGCAGTTGAGGAGGCTCCCGGAAGAATGGTGGTCCCTGATGGGGACACTCCGCACCGCTCCACAAAGAGGTCGGGTGCAGACTTGAGGTTAACACTACCGGCTCCAACAAACATTCCCCCTCTCCCTCACCGGCAATCTCTTGTCCGGCTGTCATCCGCAGCACCGCGTCACCGGAGCACTGCGTTGCCCGGAGCATCGCGGGGGACGCTGCCCGGCGCCCCCGCCGCGGCGCCTAGGGCGCCAGCGGCAGCACGCTCGCTCCGGACGCGTCGAGGTCGAGCCGGTTCGCGGCCCAGCCCTCGCCCGCCAGCAGGGCGACCTTGTCGGCCGTCCCGTGTTCGGCCAGCGCGAGCACCGTGGGGCCCGCACCGGAGATGACCGCGGGGACGCCGTCCGCGCGCAGTCGGTTCACAAGGGCGATGCTCTCCGGCATCGCGGGGGCCCGGTACTCCTGGTGCAGCCGGTCCTCGGTGGCCGCGAGCAGCAGCTCGGGGCGACGGGTCAGGGCCTCGACGAGGAGAGCCGCGCGCCCGGCGTTGGCCGCGGCGTCCACATGCGGGACGGTGCGCGGCAGAAGTCCGCGGGCGGTCTCGGTCAGTACGGGCTTTCCGGGAACGAAAACCACCGGAACGATGGAATCCGAGGGATCCATCCTGATCGCCCGCGCGGCGCCGGCCTCGGTCCAGGCGAGCGTGAAGCCGCCGAGCAGACAGGCGGCGACGTTGTCGGGGTGGCCCTCGATCTCGGTGGCCAGTTCGAGCAGGGCCGCCTCGTCGAGCTTGGCGTCCCCCCCTATGGTGACGGCGCGGGCGGCGACGATGCCGGCGCAGATGGCGGCGGAGGAGGAGCCGAGGCCGCGGCCGTGCGGGATGCGGTTGGCGCAGACGACCTCGAGGCCGCGCGGCTGCCCGCCGAGCAGGTCGAAGGCCGTACGCAGGGAACGTACGAGCAGGTGGCTCTCGTCGCGCGGGAGGGTCTCCGCGCCTTCTCCGGCGATGTCGACGTGCAGCCCGGCGTCGGCGACACGGACGACGACGTCGTCGTAGAGGCCCAGCGACAGGCCGAAGGCATCGAAGCCCGGGCCGAGATTGGCGCTGGTGGCGGGGACGCGCACCCGTACGGCGGCGGCGCGGAACGCTGGACCGGCCATCGCTCGATGACTCTCCTTGATTGCGACAACGGTGTTTCAGACAGCGGGTGTTGCGGACTGCAGGTGTTTCGGACAGCGGGTGTTGCGGACTGCTGGGGTTACTGCAGGTGTTTCGGACAGCGGATGCTCACGACAGGTGCTCGGGGACCCGGGGTCCGTTTCGGCCTTGGAGGCGACAACGGCAACAACACCGCGCATATGCGTCGGGGCGGGTTCGATACAGCCTATCGAAGGAAGGTTCTGTGGCGACATAGGGCGCACAGGAGGCGCACGATGCGTGTCGCGAGCCAACCTGTGCGCCTATGTACGTTCCTGATCGGGTTTCGATCAGTGCTTCACCCCGCGCGAGGGCGGGGTGAAGCGGTGGGATCAGGCCAGACCGAGACGCTCGGCGGCGGCTGCGGCGTCGACCGGAACGGTCACCGGCTGCGGCGCGCCGGCCACGGCCCAGTCGGGGTCCTTCAGGCCGTTGCCCGTGACCGTGCAGACGATCCGCTGCCCCGGGTCGACCTTGCCCTGCTCGGCGGCCTTCAGCAGACCGGCGACCGAGGCGGCCGAGGCGGGCTCGACGAAGACGCCCTCCTGCGCGGCCAACAGACGGTAGGCGCGCAGGATCTCACGGTCCGTCACCTCGTCGATGAAGCCGCCCGACTCGTCGCGCGCGGCGATCGCGTAGTCCCACGAGGCCGGGTTGCCGATGCGGATCGCGGTGGCGATCGTCGACGGGTCCTTGACGACCTCACCGCGCACGAGCGGCGCGGAACCGGAGGCCTGGAAGCCCCACATGCGCGGCCGGTGCGTGGACATGGCGTCGGCGGCGTACTCGGTGTACCCCTTCCAGTACGCCGTGATGTTGCCGGCGTTGCCCACGGGCAGGACGTGGATGTCGGGGGCGTCGCCCAGCATGTCCACGATCTCGAACGCGGCGGTCTTCTGGCCCTCGATACGGACCGGATTGACCGAATTGACCAGCGCCACCGGGTAGTTCTCGGAGAGGCTGCGGGCCAGGGTCAGGCAGTCGTCGAAGTTGCCGTCGACCTGGAGGATCTTCGCGCCGTGCACGAGGGCCTGGCCCATCTTGCCGAGCGCGATCTTGCCCTGGGGCACGAGGACGGCGGAGACCATCCCGGCGCGCACCGCGTAGGCCGCGGCGGACGCCGAGGTGTTGCCGGTGGACGCGCAGATGACGGCCTTCGCACCCTCCTCCTTGGCCTTGGAGATGGCCATGGTCATGCCCCGGTCCTTGAAGGAGCCGGTGGGGTTGGCGCCCTCGACCTTGAGGTGCACCTCGCAGCCCGTGCGCTCGGACAGGACCTGAGCGGGGACGAGCGGCGTGCCGCCCTCACGGAGCGTGACGACCGGCGTCGTGTCCGTGACCGGAAGGCGGTCCCGGTACTCCTCGATGATGCCGCGCCACTGATGGGTGCCCTTGCTGGTCATGGGTCCTTTACTCCCCTTCAACACGCATGATGCTGGCGACACCGCGCACGGTGTCGAGCTTGCGCAGCGCCTCGACGGTCCCGGAGAGGGCGGCGTCGGGCGCGCGGTGGGTGACGACGACGAGAGAGGCCTCGCCGTCCTTGCCCTGCTGGCGCACCGTATCGATGGATACGCCGTGCTCGGCGAAGACCGTCGCGACCTGGGCGAGGACGCCCGGCTTGTCGGCCACGTCGAGGCTGATGTGGTACCGCGTCACCACGTCGCCCATGGGGCTCACGGGCAGCTGGGTGTACGCGGACTCGCCGGGGCCGGTGGCCTCGTTGAGCTTGTTGCGGCACACGGCGACGAGGTCGCCGAGCACGGCCGAGGCGGTCGGGGCGCCGCCGGCGCCGGGGCCGTAGAACATGAGCTGCCCGGCGGCGTCGGCCTCGACGAAGACGGCGTTGTACGCCTCGCGGACGGAGGCCAGCGGGTGGCTCAGCGGGATCATCGCCGGGTGCACGCGCGCGGTGACGGACTCGCCGTCGGCGGCCCGCTCGCAGATCGCGAGCAGCTTGATGGTGCAGCCCATCTGCTTCGCCGAGGCGAAGTCGGCGGCGGTGACCTCGGTCATGCCCTCGCGGTAGACGTCGTCGAGACGCACGCGGGTGTGGAAGGCGATCCCGGCGAGGATGGCGGCCTTGGCGGCGGCGTCGAAGCCCTCGACGTCGGCGGTCGGGTCGGCCTCGGCGTAACCGAGGGCGGTGGCCTCGTCCAGCGCCTCCGAGTATCCGGCGCCGGAATTGTCCATCTTGTCCAGGATGAAGTTCGTCGTGCCGTTGACGATGCCCATCACGCGGTTGATCTTGTCGCCGGCGAGCGACTCGCGCAGCGGCCGGATGAGGGGGATGGCCCCCGCGACGGCGGCTTCGTAGTACAGGTCCTGGCCGTGATGCTCGGCGGCGGCGTAGAGCGTCGCGCCGTCCTGGGCGAGGAGCGCCTTGTTCGCGGAGACCACGGACGCCCCGTGCTCGAAGGCGGTGGTGATGAGGGAGCGGGCCGGCTCGATCCCGCCGATGACCTCGACGACGACGTCGATGTCGCCCCGTTTGACGAGGGCGGTCGCGTCGGTGGTGATGAGCTCGGCCGGGATGCCCCCGCGGACCTTGTCCGGGCGGCGGACGGCCACGCCGGCGAGCTCGACCGGGGCGCCGATGCGCGCGGCGAGGTCGTCGGCGTGCGTCGTCATGATGCGCGCCACCTCTGAGCCGACCACTCCACAGCCCAGCAGCGCCACCTTCAGCGGACGCGTACGCATCATCCGACCTCGTTTCTCGTACTACTTCGTCGTCGTATCTCTACGGTTTTCTACGGTGGAACCAGTCTCACTCACCGGACGGGGGTTTCCGGCCCCTGTCCGGATCCTGAGACATCTATTTCATCACTCGGCAATTACTCGAACTATTTCATCAGCCGACGTCGAGGCGCAGAAGATCTTCCTCCGTCTCGCGCCGGACGATCACCCGGGCCTCGCCGTCGCGGACGGCGACGACGGGCGGCCGGAGTGCGTGGTTGTAGTTGCTGGCCATCGAGCGGCAGTACGCGCCGGTCGCGGGCACCGCGATGAGGTCGCCGGGGGCCAGGTCGGCGGGGAGGAAGGCGTCCCGTACGACGATGTCACCGCTCTCGCAGTGCTTGCCGACGACCCGGGAGAGCATCGGCTCGGCCTCGCTGGTCCGCGAGACGAGGCTGACGCTGTACTCGGCGTCGTACAGGGCGGTGCGGATGTTGTCCGACATGCCGCCGTCGACGCTCACGTACGTGCGCAGCCCTTCGAGGGGCTTGACGGTGCCGACCCGGTAGAGCGTGAAGGCGGTGGGGCCCACGATGGCCCGCCCCGGCTCGACGGAGATCCGCGGCGTCCGCAGCCCCGCGGACTCGCACTCCCGCGTGACGATCTCGCTGAGCGCCTTGGCGATCTCGTGCGGCTCGCGCGGGTCGTCCTCGGAGGTGTACGCGATGCCGAGGCCGCCGCCGAGGTCGATCTCGGGCAGCTCGACGCCGTGCTCGTCCCGCACCTCGGCGAGCAGCTGCACGACGCGGCGGGCGGAGACCTCGAAGCCGGCCATGTCGAAGATCTGCGAGCCGATGTGCGAGTGGATGCCGATGAGCTCGAGGCCGTCCAGCTTCAGCGCCCTGCGCACGGCCTCGGCGGCCTGCCCGCCGGCGAGCGCGATGCCGAACTTCTGGTCCTCGTGCGCGGTGGCGATGAACTCGTGCGTGTGGGCCTCGACGCCGACGGTCACCCGGATCTGCACGCGCTGGCGCTTCCCGAGCGACTGGGCGATGTGGGCGACGCGGACGATCTCCTGGAAGGAGTCGAGCACGATGCGCCCGACACCGGCCTCGACGGCCGTCCGGATCTCCTCCTCGCTCTTGTTGTTCCCGTGGAAGGCGATCCGCTCGGCGGGCATCCCGGCCGACAGCGCGGTGGTGAGCTCTCCCCCGGAACACACGTCCAGGTTCAGCCCCTCCTCCTTGAGCCACCGCACGATGGCCCGGGAGAGGAAGGCCTTGCCGGCGTAGAAGACGTCGGCGTCCTTGCCGAAGGCCTCGGCCCAGGCGCGGCAGCGGGCGCGGAAGTCGGTCTCGTCGAGGAAGTAGGCGGGGGTGCCGAACTCCTCGGCGAGCGCGTCGACGCCCAGCCCCCCGACGGTGACGACCCCCCGCTCGTCCCTCGTGACGGTCCGGGCCCACACCTTGGGGTCGAGGACGTTGAGGTCGGCGGGCGGCGCGGTGTAGTGGCCCTCGGTGAGGACGTCTGCGTGGCGGGGGCCTGCGGGGTGGGCGGAACGGCTCATGTCTGGTCTTCTGCTCTTTCAGATCCGGTCGGGTGCGCTGATGCCGAGCACGGAGAGGCCACCGGCGAGCACCGTCCCGGCGGCTTCGGCGAGCGCCAGCCGGGAGCGATGGGCGGCCGAGGGTTTCTCGTCGCCGAGCGGAAGGACGGTGTGCTGGAACGCGAGCAGCGCGTCGGCGAGGGCCTCCAGGTGCCGGGCGAGCCGGTCGGGGGCGCGGTGGCGGGCGGCGGCGAGGAGGACGGCGGGGTGGTCGCCGAGGGCGCCGAGGAGTGCGGGTGCGTGGACGGATGTCTCGTACGCGGGGGCCGTGCCGAGCTGGTCACCGTTGACGAGCAGCCGCCGGACCCGGGAGTACGCGTACCGCACCCGGAAGAGGGAGTTGCGCTCGTGCTGGGCGAGGAGGGGCCCGCCGTCGAGGGGCCGGTCGTGCGGCGCGGCACGCAGGAGGGCCCACCGGGCGGCGTCGCTCCCGAACCTCTCGGCCTCGTAAGCGCCAGGATGCACGTACACCCGCTCACCGCCACCGGCTGCGCGTGTACTGACGTCGGCGCCCTGCGAACGGAGCAGCCGCTCGACGACCTCGGTCACGAGCGCGGCCCGCGACTCTGTCACCTCGGCGAAGCGGACGGTGGTGCCGGCGAGTGCGGTGCCGTGCCCGTACGACGACCCTGCGGCGCGGATCGCACGCACGACCTCGCTCCCCGCGTCGCCGCGAAGGGTGAAGTTCAGGAACCCGGGTCCGGTGATCTCGACACCGCGGAGCCCGGGTGCGTCGCGGAGCCGCTCCTCGATGATCCCGGCGACCTCGCGGGCGCTGCGGCCGGCGGACCTGGCGAGGGTGAGGGCGACGTTACTGGCGTACTCCCCGGAACCGCCGGGCCGGGCCCGCTCGACCTTGATCCGCGGGGGCACCTCGACCCGCAGCGCACCGTCGTCGACCGCACGGCGCACGGCGTGCAGCACGGTGAGGGAGAGGTCCGCGGGGGTCACGGGACAAGCCTAGGGGAGGAGGGGGGTCAGAACGCGAACCGGTTTCGCCATGCGGGCACCCGGCCCCGATCCGCGAGGCCCTCAATGAGCGCCGGGCGCACTCCCGGCACGCCGGGACTGGTCCCGGATCTCCCGCGAGGCGTCGCGGGGCGTGTCCTGCGAGGTGTCCTTCGGGGTGTCCTGTCGGAACTCCTCCCGAGCGACATCCCGATCCCGGTCCCGATCCCGGTCCCGATCCCGGTCCCGATCTCGGTCGTCCCGCCGGGCTTCTTCCCGACTGTCCTGCCGACTGTCCTGCCGCCCGTCGGCTGCGGGCGGCTCCTCTCCCCCCTCCTGCCCGGCGGCCTTCCGACGCGCACGGCGCTCGTGGTGCATCAACTGACGCACGACACGGACGAGCTCGGAGGGCTCGAAGGGCTTGGCGAGAAACGCGTCGACACCGGAACCGACCCCGCCGGCCGCCTCGTGCTCACCGCAGGCACTGATGATCGCCACCGGCAGATGTCTGGTCCGCGGGTCGGCCCGCAGCCGCTCGGCCGTCTTGATCCCGTCCAAGCGGGGCATGACGACGTCGAGGGTGACGACATCAGGACAGACCTGATGAACGACATCCAGACACTCGGCACCATCGGCCGCGGTCACGACCTCGAACCCCTCGAGTTCGAGATTGACCCTGATCAACTGCCGGATCACCTTGTTGTCGTCGACAACGAGCACCCGACCGGACATGCCTGACACACGAATGAGAGTAGGACGCCCCGTTGAGCTGCGTCCGGGTTTTGCCCACTTCCGACCCGTGCGGGGGAACCAGCCCCTGGTGACACCACGGAAATACCTGTTCACAGGCACGCCCCACGAGCTGGTAGGGTTCTACCCGTCGCCGCCGAACGCGGCGGACGCCCCCGTAGCTCAGGGGATAGAGCAACGGCCTCCGGAGCCGTGTGCGCAGGTTCGAATCCTGCCGGGGGCACTTCGCAGGAAGTGCCCGAAGACCCCGTTCACAGTGGAAACGCTGAGGACGGGGTCTTCTTGCGTCTGTCGGCAGTGTCTGTGGGGTGAACAGCCGCTTACCGCAAGCTCCGTGCCGGCCGGGCTGTGACGCAGCTTCGCTTGGCTCGGCTCGGCTCGGCAAGCCGGTCAGGTCGTGCGAGGGGCGGCCTGTGGGAGGAGGGGCTCGTGGTGGTGCCAGAGCAGGGAGCGGTCTTCGGGGTGCAACTCCGCCGAGCCCCACTCGACCCGTATCACTCCCTGCTCCATCGAGCAGGCGTAGGCCACGATGACGAGGCGGAGTTCCGGTGGGAGGAGGGCCACGTCCGGATGCGGGTCCGGCTGGTCGGCTTCGTGCAGGTCGAGGTCCAGGTCGAGTTCCAGTTGCATCGGTTCCGGGCCGTGACGGCGGATCAGGTCGGCCCGGAGGCCATAGGCGGTGCGCAGTCGCGCGGCAGTGACGGGAACATCCCTCTTCGCGTAGAGGAGCGGGAAGACGACGTGTCTGCCGACGACCATCACCGTCCGGCCCTGCAGCCGTCGAGGTGTTGCCCCGGGAAGCGGTGCCAGTCCGGCGGCGAGGGTCTCGTACTGTGCCGCGTGGAGCCCGTGGCCGTAAGCCTCCCTCGTTTGCGTACCCACCTGTTCATGGGCCTGACGCGCCCTTGAGTGCGCTTCCACGAGGCAAGCCGGGATCGTCTCGGCCAGTCGGCCCGCGACGGGTCCGAACGTTTCCCTGGCCCAAGACGTCACGGAAGTCACCATGCGTTGCCCTCCCCCTGCGCTGCCGGAACGCCGAGCTGCACCCCACCACGGTGCGGGTGCGGGGTGAGGCATGCAAGAGGGCATGGACGCAGCGGAAGACCCCGCCCGTGGTGGTGGCCCGGGGCGGGGTCTTCTGCTGGTGGGCGTGCGGGGTTACTTCACGTTGATCGCCGTCCAGGCGTTGGCCACCGCCGTGTACTCCGGGCTGTTCGCGCCGTAGAGGTCGGTGGCCGCGGAGAGGGTGGCCGTGCGGGCGCCGGCGTAGTTCGTGGAGGAGGTCATGTAGGTGGAGAGGGCCTTGTACCAGATCTTGTAGGCCTTCTGGCGGCCGATGCCGGTGAGGGTGGAGCCGTCGTAGGTCGCGGAGGAGTGGACCACGCCGTTGATCGTCTTCGTGCCGCTGCCTTCGGCGAGGAGGTAGAAGAAGTGGTTCGCCGGGCCCGAGGAGTAGTGGACGTCGAGGCGGGCGACCCTGGTGGACCAGTAGTCGGCGGAGTTGCCGTCCTTGCTGGGCGTGTCCATGTAGCGGAGCGGGGTGCCGTTGCCGCGGATGTCGATCTTCTCGCCGATGAGGTAGTCGCCCGCGTCGGCGGCGTTCGCCGCGTGGAACTCGACCGACGTGCCCAGGATGTCCGAGGTGGCTTCGTTGAGGCCGCCCGACTCCTTGCTGTAGCGCAGGCCCGCGGTCGCGGCCGTCAGGCCGTGGGTCATCTCGTGGCCCGCGACGTCGAGGGACGTGAGCGGCTTCGCGTTGCCCGCGCCGTCGCCGTACGTCATGCAGAAGCAGGAGTCCGACCAGAAGGCGTTGACGTACGCGTTGCCGTAGTGGACGCGCGAGTAGGCCGCGACGCCGTCGCCGCGGATGCCGTTGCGGCCGAGTTCGTTCTTGTAGAAGTCCCAGGTGACGGCGGCGCCGTAGTGGGCGTCCGCGGCGGCGGTCTCGCGGTTCGTCGCCAGGCCGTTGCCCCAGGTGTCCGTGCTGTTGGTGAAGAGCGAGCCGGTGCCGTTCGTGCCGCCGTTCAGGTCGTACGTCTTGTGGCCGCCCCGCGCCGCGTCCGTGAGCGTGTACGAGGGCGCCGTGCCGAGCGTGACCTGACCGCTGTACTGGGTGTTGCCCGTGCCGGTCTCGATCGCCTCGTACGCGTAGAGCTCCTTGCCCGTGCTCGCGTCGGTGATCACGTGGCGCTCGCTCGGCGTGCCGTCGCTCTGCACGCCGGTCACCACCGTCTCCCAGGCCAGCGTCGGCTTGCCCGTCGCCGCCCAGATCACCTTGCGGGCCGTGCTCCTCGCCTTCGCCGCCGGGGCCTCGGCCTCCGTCGTCGGGACCGATATCCGGGCGCCGGTCGCCTTCGTCGTCGCGCGGGTGCCGTTCTTCTTCTGGTGCACGACCAGGTCGCCGCCGAGGACCGGCAGGCCTTCGTAGGTGCGCTCGTAGCGCGTGTGCACGGTGCCGTCGGCGTCCTTGACGACGTCCCTGACGAGCAGCTTCTCCTGGCCGGAGAGGCCGATCGCCTTGGCGGTCGCGGCGGCTCCCGCCTGCGCCTCCTGGACGGCAGCCGCGCGCTGCGGGCCGGTGAGGACGAGCGCGGTGGCGCCCGCCTCCCGCTGGGCGTCCGCGTTGGCGGATCCGGTCTGGACTCCGACGGCGATCATGGCCGCCGAGGCGATGAGGGCGGTCGAAAGGGCTGTGCGGCGGTGCGAGGACTGCTGGCGGGTCACGCGGGCTCCTTCGCTGAAGCACGTGGGGGTCGTGGGGGGGTGGCGCGGCTGTGAGCGTGCCAGCGAAGAAGGATCTTTGGCAGGTCTACGACAAGGATTTGACCATTTGTTGTCCGAAGGTCGGTCACTCCTGTCCGGTGTGCGGGGAGTTGGTCCGCAGGGCGTATCGGTGCTTCGCACGCCAAGAAGCCCCCGGTTTGTCGTCCGGGGGCTTCTTGGCGTGGAGGGTGGGGGTGGTGGGGGGTGGGGTGGGGTGGTGTGGGCTGGGAGTGGGGTGGCTATTCAGGCCGGGCGTTTGCGTGTCGTCTTCTTGGCCTGTGTCGTCTTCTTTGTCGCCGTCGTCTTTTTCGCGGCCGCCTTCTTCGCCGTTGCCTTCTTCGCCGTCGCCTTCTTCGCCCTCGGCTTCAGCTCCGTCACCTCCGCGTCCTCCCCCCGCGCCTCCCTCGCCGCCCGCACGCTGTTCTCCAGGGCCGCCATCAGGTCGATGACCTGGCCGCCTCCGCCCTCCTCGCCCGGGGCCGGGGGTGCCACCGCCTCGCCGCCCTCGGCCTTGGCCGCGATCATCTCCTCCACCGCCGTGCGGTAGTCGTCGTGGAGGGTGCTCAGGTCGACCTCGCCGAGGGTTGCCATCAGGGCGTCCGCCAGGTCCAGTTCCGCCTCCCGTACCGTCACCGGCGTCTCCGGGGCCACACCCTCCGGTGCCCTGATCTCGTCCGGCCAGAGCAGGCCGTGCATCGCGATCACCTCGTCCACGACCCGGAGCATCCCGAGCCGCTCCCGGCCCCGCAGCGCGAACTTCGCCACCGCCACCTTGTCGCTGCGCTTGAGGGCTTCACGGAGCAGGGTGTAGGGCTTCGCGGCGGCTACGCCGTTCGCCGAGAGGTAGTACGCCGCCTCCATCTGGAGCGGGTCGATCTCCCCCGCCGGCACGAAGGCCACGATCTCGATCGTCTTCGCCGTCGGGAGCGGCAGCGCGGCCAGGTCCTCGTCGGTGATCGGGATCATGGTCCCGTCGGCCTCCTCGTACGCCTTGCCGATGTCCGCCGCGGCGACCTCCTCGCCGTCGAGCTCGCACACCTTCTTGTAGCGGACCCGGCCGCCGTCCTCGGTGTGGATCTGCCGGAACGAGACGGACCGGCTCTCGGTGGCGTTCACCAGCTTGATCGGGATGCTGACCAGCCCGAAGGAAATGGCGCCGTTCCAGATGGATCGCACGGTTCTCCTCTTTCGCGGAGGAATGTCAGGGAAACGTGGGATTCTCATCGTATGACGCCCATCACAGAGGTGGAGGGGCGGCGCCTGGCGCTCAGCAACCTGGACAAGGTGCTCCACCCGCTCACCGGGACGACCAAGGGCGAGGTGCTGCACTACTACGCCACCGTCGGGGCCGCGATCCTGCCGCATCTGCGCGATCGGCCCGTGTCTTTTCTGCGCTATCCCGACGGGCCGGACGGGCAGCTCTTCTTCACCAAGAATCCCCCGCCCGGCACACCCTCCTGGGTGAGCACCGCCCCCGTCCCCCGCTCCGAGGACCCGCGGGCGCGGCAGGTCGTGGTCCAGGACCTGGCCTCCCTGATGTGGGCCGCGAACCTCGTGGTCGAGTTCCACACTCCCCAGTGGCGGACCTCCTCCCCCGCCGTCGCCGACCGGCTCGTGTTCGACCTCGACCCCGGGCCGCCCGCCACGGTCGTCGACTGCTGCCGGGTCGCCCTGCACCTGCGCGAGCGGCTCGCCGCCGACGGTCTGGAGGCCTTCGCCAAGACCTCCGGCTCCAAGGGGCTCCACCTGCTGGTCCCGGTCGTCCCGACACCCTCCGGGCAGGTCTCCGCGTACGCGAGACAGCTCGCCGTCGAGGCCGAGGCGGAGCTGCCCCGGCTCGTCGTGCACCGGATGGCCCGCGCCCTGCGCCCCGGCAAGGTCTTCGTCGACCACAGCCAGAACGCCGCCGCCAAGACCACCGCCACCCCCTACACCCTGCGGGCCCGGGCCCTGCCCGCCGTCTCGGCGCCCGTCACCTGGGAGGAGGTCGCGGACTGCGCCGCCCCCGCGTCCGACCCGGAGAAGCTCGTCTTCCTCATGGACGACATCACGCCACGTCTGGAGCGGTACGGAGAGCTCCTCGCGCCTCTTTTCGCGCCCGAGCGCGCCGGAGGCCTGCCGTGAACGGGGGTGCGGGGGCGACGGAGGTGGTGCTGCTGCCGCCCGTCGACGTCATGCGCCCCCGGGCCGCCGACGAGATCCCCGGGCAGGCGGAGCCGCCGCGGGAGCTCCAGTACTCCCTCAAGCTGGACGGCTTCCGCGCCCTCGCCTTCGTCCTCGCCGAAGGGAAGGTCGTCCTCCAGTCCCGCTCGCGCCGCGACCTCGCTCCCGAGTTCCCCGAGATCGCCGCTCACCTGCGCGATCAGCTGCCGCCCGGGATCGTGCTCGACGGCGAGCTGTGCGCCTACCGGGACGGGCGGCTCAGCTTCACCGACCTGCTCCGCTCGCACGGCGACCGGGTACGGGCCGGGGTGCCCGTCTCGTACATCGCCTTCGACCTCCTCGCCGTGCCGGGGCGGGACGTGCGCGCGCTGCCCCTCCGCGACCGGTGGGAGCTGCTCGGAGCAGCCCTGCAGGAGGCGGAACCTCCACTTCAGCGCGTCCTCGCCACCCTGGACGAGGAGACCGCCCGGGGCTGGTTCCGCGACCTGCGGGCCGCCGGCGTCGAGGGCATCGTGGCGAAGTCGCTCGGCTCGGCCTACCGGGCCGGCGGCACCTGGGCCTGGCGCAAGATCCGGCACGCCGACACGAGCGACGGTGTGCTCCTCGGTGTGACCGGCCCGCCCGAGCGGCCCCGTGACCTGCTCGTACGGCTCCCCGACGGCCGTACCGTGACGACCTCGCCCCGGCTGACCCCCGCCCAGTCCCGACAGGTCGGCGCGCTGGTCGCCGACCGCGCCGGCGCCCTCGCCGAGGACCCGGAGCACGGGCCGGTGCGGTGGGTGGACCCGCCCCTTCCCGTCGAGCTCCGCCGGCTCGCGGGACGGCACGAGAACGTGGCCTTCGTCCGCGTCCGGTCGGAGGGGTGACGGGTGGGAAGCGAGGGGCATCCGGGTCGCCACCGAGAGCAACCACCCTGCTCCGCCCCGTACATGGCGGAAAGAGGCCGCAACCAGGCCTCCGCGCGCGGCTGGTGGCGTCGGCACGGCATTCTTCCCCTTCTTGTGGTGCACACTTGCTCACTGGTACAGCGCTCACGGGGGAAGGTGGCCTGGCAATGCTGACGGGGATCGAGGAGGTCGACTGGGCCTCGCTGGGGCACGCCTACGGCCCCGCGGACGACGTGCCGGCACTGCTGCGCGGACTCGCCTCCGCCGATCCCTCCGAGCGCGAGACCGCCCTCGACGGCATGTACGGCGCCGTGCACCACCAGGGTGACGTCTACGACTCCACGCTCGCCTGCATCCCCTTCCTCATCGAGCTCGTCGCCGACCCCGCCGTCCAGGACCGGGGCGGCATCGTCGAGCTGCTCACCAGCATCGGCGGGATCGAGCTGGACGACGACGAGGAACTGGACGAATTCGACCCGGACGACGAGGAGTTCATACCTGCCGCCAACTACGCGATGGCCGCGGCCGCCATCGCCGCCGGGGCCGACGTGTTCCTCGGGCTCGTCGGGGACCCCGACCCCGAGGTGCGGCTCGCCGCGCCCTGCGCGCTCGCCTCGCTGCACCCCGAGCCCGCGCACGTCCTGACCCTGCTGCGCGAGCGGCTCACCGTCGAGCGGGACACCGAGGTGCGGCTCGCCCTCGTGTCCTCCGTCGGGCGGATCGCCCTGCGGCACGCCTCGCTGCGCGCCGAGACCGTCGAGTGGCTCGACTGGCTCGCCCGCGCCGCGCAGGACCCCGGGCTCCGGCTCGCGTCCCTCGCCCAGCTCGCGCGCTGCGCGCCGAGCGAGATCCCGGACGACATCGTGCGGTGGGTGACGGAGCTCCTGGAGGAGATCCGGACCGTCGCGCTCAGGGATGGGAACGGGAGCGGGAACGGAGGCGGAAGTGGGAGCGGAAGCGGGAGTGGGGCCGTCGGTCGGGACGAGGTCGGGGACGGGAGCGGAGTCGCGGGCGGTGGCTGCGCCGGGGCCGACGGCGGGTGGCCCGGTGTGCCCACGCTCGCCGGGCAGGTCCGCGAGATCCTGGAGGAGCACGTGGCCGGACGGCCCGCCCCCTGGACCGAGGAGCTGCTCCGGACCCTGCACGCCGCCCTCGACGACCGCGTCGACGACCGGATCGCACTGATCCTCGCCCAGCTGCGCAGCCCCGACCGGTGGCAGCGGTCCGACGCGATCTGGCTGTGCGGCGGTCTGATCCGGGTGTGGCGCGGGCGGTACGAGGAGATCGTCCGGCTCGTCGGCGCGCAGCTCCACGATCCGGAGCCGCGCCTCCGGGAGGCCGCCACCTCGTTCCTGGAGCGGCTCTTCGAGCTGGGCGGGCCCGCCGCCGACTCGCTCGCAGCCCGGCTGGCGGGCGACCCCGGGCTGCCGGGCTTCTCGCGGGACGGCTCCTGCGGGCTCGTCGGGCACTCCGGGCGGGACGGGGCGCTCCTCGCGCTGGCCCGTGCCGGGGACACCCGCGCGGTTCCGCTGCTCGCGCGCGCCCTGGAAGAGCCCGACGTGCGGCGCGAGCTGCTGTACGCCGTGGACGGCCTCGGGCCGGCCGCGGCGGGCCTCGCCCCGCTGCTGCGGCGCCGGCTCGCCGAGGTCGAGCTCGACGAGGGGCTCTTCGACCGTGCGGCGCCCCTGCTGTACGCCCTCGCGGCCGTACGCGGCGGGCAGGCCGTCCCCGAGGTGCTGCGGGTGCTGCGCGGTGCGCCGGAGCACCGGCGCGACTGGGTGCGGGAGGCGGCCCTGCGGACCCTGGCGGCCTTCGGCCCGGCCGCCCGGAAGGCCGTACCGGACATGCGCGGGCTGCTGACCGCCGACTCGGCAGCGGTGTCCTCGGCCGCGGCGCGGGCGCTGTGGGCCGCCGAGGGCGACCGGGGGGACGTCCTGCCGGCCCTGGAGCGGTGGCTGCGGCCGGGCTCCTCGGCCCCGGAGTGGTGTTGCGCGGCGCTGGCCCTGGGGGCGATCGGGCCTGCCGCGGCGGGTTCGGCGGCTGCCCTCCGGCCCGGTCTCGCCTCGCGGGACCTGTGGGTACGGGTCCGCAGCGCCTCGGCCCTGTGGCGGGTCTCCGGCCGCGCCGACCAGGCGCTCCCGGTGCTGCTCGCGGCCTGGGAGGAGAACCGGCACGCGCGCGTGGACATCGCGGAGTGCCTGGCGGAGATGGGCCCGGCGGCGTCGGAGGCCCAGCTCACGATCCTCACCGAGCTCACCCGCAGGCGCCGCCACAATGCCCGCGAGGGCGGCTCCGGGAGCCATGACATCCACCAGGACGAGAAGCTCCTGACCTTGTGCAGGGCGGCCCTGGCGCGGATGGAGCGGGGCGTGTTCTAGAACGTCTTCCGGACTTTCCGGAACAGTCGGAACGGCCGGAACGGCCGGGGCCTCCGGAGCGTCCAAGACTTCTGGAACGGCCAGTGACTTTCCAGGGCTCCCCAGCGCTCCCCATGATTCCCATGATTCCCGGGACTTCCCAGGACTTCCCGGGGTGCTGCGGACCAGGGCGGGCTGAGGCGACTCAGCGGGTGAACAAAACGGGCGTCCCGTTGAATAAGGTCTGTGGGGAGACCCGTCAGACCCGTCAGACGTGTCAGACGTGTCAGACCGGTCAGCCCCGTCAGACCGGTCAGCCCCGCCGTACCGCCGTCCGCCCCGAGGAGCCGTGTGAGACCGCACCGCGTGCAGCTCGTCGCCGCCCTCGGCCTGCTGTGCGCCCTCCTGCTCACCGGCTGCGGCAGCGGCGAGGGCGGGCTCAAGAGCGCAGGGCCCACGCCCACCGCCGTCGGACCCGTACGGCTCTGGCCCGACCTGCCGCCCGCCACCGATCCGCCGATCGACTACGGCGAGTCGGACACCCAGCGGGTCCCGGGCGTGAAGGTGCCGGACAACGACGTCCACACCGTCGCCCCCGCCGCCGTCGTCCTCGCCGAGGTGCGCGCGCACCCCGACACGTACTCCGGTGCCGACGGCCTGTACGAGCAGACCGCCCGGGCGATCGAGGCCTGCGGCACGAAGCCCGCCGGATGCCCCGTCCTGCGGCCGTACTACCACGACCTCACCGGCAACGGCCGGGACGAGCTGATCGTCGGGATCCGGATGCCCGACCAGCAGGTCGGGGTGCGCGTCTACCTCGCCGAGAACGGCGGCCTCACCCGGATCATGTCCACCGTCGACCAGGTCATCAGTGTGGAGCTGGCCGGCCGCGACCTGATCATGCGGGTGAGCTCGGCCGGCATTCCCGGGTACGAGTACCGCACCGCCTGGTCCTGGGACGAGCAGCAGCACAGCATGCTGCCCACCCGGGACGAGATCATCCGGGTGAAGCCGCCCGGCACCGGGGCGGCGTCTCCCGTGCCGCCCGCACCCCGCCTCGTGAGCCCGACGCCCACGCCCGCGTCCACGTCCGGCGCCGTGCCGCCGGGCCCCGTACCCGTACCCAGCCCCGCCCCCCTCTCCCTGGAGCCCGGACCGTGAAAGCGCCCCGGCTCCGGCTGCCCGCCTGGACCGCGACCCTCACCTGGAAGGCCGCCGTCTTCATCGCGGTGATGTGCTGCGCCCTCGCCGCGCTCCTCGGCGTCCTCGTCCACGTCTCGGTGACCGGCCAGACCGTGCACGACGCCCGCGAGAAGGCCCTCACCCGGCTCACCGAGGTCAGCCGCCTCTACGAGGCGGGCGAGCCGCTCCCCCGGTTCTCCGGCATCGACCCGGAGGGGCTCCCGGCCTCGCTGCGGGCGCTCGCCGCGCGGGGCGAGCACGGCACGATGGTCGCGGACCACGAGGGCCGGCCGACGATGTGGGCGGCGGGCCCCGCGGACGGCCGCGCACTCGCCGTCCGCGTCGACTACACGCAGAGCGCCGAGACGATCGACGCGCTCGACCGGTCGATCCTCGGCTCCTCCGTCCTGGCGATCGGCGCGACGCTGCTCGTCGGCGCCTTCGCCGTCACCCGGGTCACGCGCCGGCTGCACCTCACCGCCCAGGTGGCCCGCCGGATCAGCGCAGGGGACCTGGACGCGCGCGTCAACGACCCCCGCACCGAGGACCCTTCGCGGCCCCAGGACGAGGTGGCGACGGTCTCCGGGGCGCTCGACACGATGGCCTCCTCGCTCCAGCGGAAGCTGCAGAGCGAGCAGCGGTTCACCGCCGATGTGGCGCACGAGCTGCGGACCCCGCTGACCGGGCTCTCGGCCGCCGCCGAACTGCTGCCGGACGGGCGGCCGTCGGAGCTCGTCCAGGACCGGGTGAAGGCCATGCGCGACCTCACCGAGGACCTCCTGGAGATCTCGCGGCTCGACGCCGGCAACGAGGCCGTGGACCTCGCGGTGCACGAGCTCGGCCCGCTCGCCGCGCGGGTGGTCCGCGCCTCGGGCACGCCGACGGAGGTGCGGCTCGTCCGGGATGTCACGGTGGAGACGGACCGGCGACGCCTTGAGCGGGTCCTCGGCAATCTGATCGCCAACGCGCACAAGCACGGGGCCCCTCCGGTGGTGGTGACGGTCGACGGGCCGACGGTGACCGTGCGGGACCACGGCCCCGGCTATCCCGCCTACCTGCTGGCGTCGGGGCCGCAGCGGTTCCGTACCGAGAGCGGGGGCAAGGGACACGGGCTCGGGCTGACGATCGCCGTGGGGCAGGCGGAGGTGATCGGCGCGGAGCTCGTCTTCGCGAACGACGTGAGTGGCGGTGCCGTCGCCCGGCTGCGGCTGCCGGAGTACGTGCGCCTCGCCGACCCCGACCCCGACCCCGTACCTGAGGACTGAACAGCACCACACGGCACACCGTCACACAAAAGGGACATAGGGCATACCGCTTGCTACGTTGCGGACCATGACCACTCCGCGCACGGACGCTCCCCCGCCCGGGGTACGCATCCCGAAGCGCCGCGGCGTGGAACTCTCCCTCCTCGTCTGCGCCGTCCTCATCTCCGTCTCCGGCTACGCCGCCGTCGGCCTCGCCCGCAGCGGCGCCGTACCGCCGGACGCCGCCCGCTACGGCGCCGGGCTCGGGCTGCTCGCGCTCGTCGCCCATCTCGCGGTCCGCTTCCGCGCCCCGTACGCCGATCCGCTGCTGCTGCCGATCGCGGTCCTGCTCAACGGCCTCGGCCTGGTGCTGATCTACCGCCTCGACCTGGAGACGCCGAACGACCAGGCCGCGGCGACGCAGCTCGTCTGGTCGACGCTCGGGGTCGCGCTCTTCATCGTGGTCGTCCTGCTGCTGCGCGACCACCGCACGCTCCAGGGGTACGCGTACGTCTCCGTGGCCGCCGCGCTCGCCCTGATGATCCTGCCGATCTTCTTCCCCGCCGTGAACGGAGCCAAGATCTGGATCAGGATCGGCGGGCTCTCCTTCCAGCCCGGCGAGTTCGCGAAGATCCTGCTCGCCGTCTTCTTCGCCGCGTACCTCGCCGCCAACCGCAACGCCCTCGCGTACACCGGCCGCCGGATCTGGAAGTTCCAGTTCCCCACGGGCCGGGTGCTCGGGCCGATCGTGGCGATCTGGCTGCTGAGCGTCGGCGTCCTCGTCCTGGAGCGCGACCTCGGCACCTCGCTGCTCTTCTTCGGGCTCTTCGTGATCATGCTGTACGTGGCGACCGGCCGGACCGGCTGGATCGCGGTCGGGCTCGTCCTGGCCTCCGCCGGGGCCTTCCTCGTCGGCTCGCTCGAACCGCACGTGCACAGCAGGGTGGAGGACTGGCTCGACCCCTTCGCCTCGATCCGGGCGGGCGAGGGACCGGGGCAGCTCGCGCAGTCGCTGTTCGCCTTCGCCGCCGGCGGGATGCTCGGCACGGGGCTCGGTCTCGGCCATTCCGTCCTCATCGGCTTCGCCGTGAAGTCGGACTTCATCCTGGCGACGGCGGGCGAGGAGCTCGGGCTCGTCGGCCTCACCGCCCTCTTCCTGCTGTACGCGCTCCTCGTCGCCCGCGGCTACCGTGCCGGCCTCTCGCTGCGCGACCCCTTCGGGCGGCTGCTCGCGATCGGGCTCGCCTCGATCGTGGCGCTCCAGGTCTTCGTGATCGCGGGCGGGGTGATGGGGCTCATCCCGCTGACCGGCATGGCGATGCCGTTCCTGGCCCAGGGAGGTTCCTCGGTAGTCACCAACTGGGTGATCGTGGCGCTCCTCATCCGGGTCAGCGACTCGGCCCGCGCGCCGCAGCCGGACTCCGCCGACACCGGGACCCTCGCCCCGGTCAGGGAGGACACGCCCTTCCGGGAGGGCGCATCGTGATCCGGTACATCCGGCGGGCCGCCGCTCTCTGCCTCGTCCTCCTCGCCGCCCTCCTCGTCAACGCGGCCCGCGTGATGGTCTTCGAGGCCGAGGAGCTCGACGACAACCCGGCCAACCGGCGCATCGCCATCGACCGGTACGCGGAGCCGCGCGGCGAGATCGTCGTCGACGGGAAGCCGGTGACCGGTTCCCGGGACAGCGGACAGCAGCTCCGCTGGGAACGGACCTACCGGCAGGGTCCGTTGTACGCGCCGGTGACCGGCTACGCCTCCCAGACGTACGGCACGACGCTCGTCGAGCACGCCGAGGACTCCGTCCTCGGCGGGACCGACCCGATGCTCGCGCCCCTCCCCCTCTGGAACGACCTCACCCGGGGCCGGCAGCCCGGCGGCGACGTCCTGACGACGGTCCGCGCCCCGATGCAGGAGGCGGCCTACCGGGGGCTCGACGGGAAGCGGGGCGCCGTCGTCGCGATCGAGCCGTCCAGCGGCCGGATCCTGGCGCTGGTCAGCTCGCCCTCGTACGACCCCGGGGTCCTCTCCGGGACGGGCAGGAAGGTCAAGGACTCCTGGAAGCGGCTCAACTCCTCGCCGAACCAGCCGATGCTGAACCGGGCGCTGCGCTCGACGTACCCGCCGGGCTCCACCTTCAAGATCGTGACGGCCGCGGCGGCCCTGGACGCGGGGGTGGTGCGGGACGTGGACGCGCCGACCGACACCCCGGACCCCTTCGTCCTCCCGGGCACCCGGCAGGTGCTGCCGAACGAGGCGAAGGGCTGCGGGGACGCCTCCCTCGCGTACGCGATCCAGTGGTCGTGCAACACGGTGATGGCCGGGCTCGGGGTGGAGGTCGGCCTGGCGGGGATGGTCGACGCGGTGGAGCGGTTCGGCTTCAACGACACGGGGCTGCGGGTGCCGTCCTGGGTCGCGAAGTCCAACTTCGACCGGGCGATGAGCCCGGACCAGCTGGCGCAGTCGTCGATCGGGCAGTTCGACACGACGGCGACCCCGCTCCAGATGGCGATGGTCGCGTCGGCCGTGGCCAACCACGGGGAGATCGCCCGGCCGTACCTCGTCGACCGCACCACGACCTCCGGCGGAACGACGGTGGACCGCACGGGCCGGCGCACCTACCGGCAGGCGATGACCCCCTCGACGGCGGTCCAGCTCCAGCGGCTGATGGTGAAGGCGGTCGAGGAGGGCACGGGGACGAACGCGGCGATCCCGGGGGCCCGGGTGGGCGGCAAGACCGGCACCGCGCAGCACGGCTTCGGCAACACGGGCACCCCGTACGCCTGGTTCATCGCCTGGGCGCAGGCGGAGGGCACGGCCCAGCCGGCGGTCGCGGTGGCGGTCGTCGTCGAGGACGCCGAGGCGTCCCGTACGGACATCAGCGGGGGCGGCAGCGCGGCGCCGATCGCCCGGAGGGTGATGGAGGAGGCGCTGCGGCTGGAGGCGGAGGCGCGGGGGTAGGGGTAGGGGCTCCGGATGTGCGGCCTGTGGGGGTGCGGCCCCTGGGGGTGCGGGGGGCCGGCCCTTTGCTACTCCCCCGCCGCCCCCTCCGCGATCGCGTCCGCCACCTCCGTCACCCGCGCCCGCTCCTCCGCCGCGAAGCGCTCCGCGTCGAGCCGCTCCGCGATCTCCTCGTCCTGGGTCATCAGCAGATCCAGGTTGGAGTCGCCGAGGTCGAAGACGCCCATGTCGAGGTAGGCCTTCTGGAGCCGCTCGCCCCAGAGGCCGATGTCCTTCACGCAGGGGACGATCCTGCTGAAGAGCAGCTTGCGGAAGAGGTGCAGGAACTCGCTCTGCTCGCTGAGCTCCTCCGCCTCCCGCTTCGGGATGCCGAAGTTCTCCAGGACCTCGACGCCGCGCAGCCGGTCGCGCATCAGGTAACAGCCCTCGATCACGAACTCCTCGCGCTCCCGGAGCTCCGTGTCCGACAGCTGCCGGTAGTAGTCGCGCAGGGCCATCCGGCCGAAGGCCACGTGCCGGGCCTCGTCCTGCATCACGTACGCGAGGATCTGCTTGGGGAGCGGCTTGTCGGTGGTGTCGCGGATCATGCCGAAGGCGGCGAGGGCGAGGCCCTCGATGAGGACCTGCATGCCGAGGTAGGGCATGTCCCAGCGGGAGTCGCGCAGGGTGTCGTCGAGAAGGCCCTTGAGGTTGTCGTTGATCGGGTAGAGCATCCCGATCTTCTCGTGGAGGAAGCGGCCGTAGATCTCGGCGTGCCGGGCCTCGTCCATGGTCTGGGTGGCCGAGTAGAACTTGGCGTCCAGGTCGGGGACGGACTCGACGATCCGGGCGGCGCAGATCATGGCGCCCTGCTCGCCGTGGAGGAACTGGCTGAACTGCCAGGAGGAGTAGTGCCGGCGCAGGTCGCCCTTGTCCTTCTCGGTCATCTTCGCCCAGTGGCGGGTGCCGTAGAGGTTGAGGACCTCGTCGGGGGTGCCGAGCGGGTCGTACGGGTCGACGTCGAGGTCCCAGTCGATGCGGGTGGCGCCGTCCCACTGCTTGTCCTTGCCCTTCTGGTAGAGGGCGAGGAGGCGCTCGCGGCCGTCCTCGTACTCCCAGGAGAACCGGGCGGCGCCGGCCGCGGGCACCTGCCAGGTCGGGGTGGACGGGGCCGTGGTGTAGAGGTCGCGCGTCGACACTGACGCCTCCTTGGGGGTCGGATGGCCGTTCCCGTGGTGCGAGTCCTTCGTGCAGGTCCTTCGCACGAGTCCTCCGTGCGGTTCCTCGTGCGAGCCCTTCGTACGCGTTCTCCGGTCAGGCTCACACGGTGGTAGACGGATCGTCAACAAGTCGCGCGCGAGGGATTGACGGGCCTGCTGACGAGCAGTCTGATAGCTGGTGACCCCCGGTAACGTAACGCCACGGCGAACACAGCGAGGTGCGTCCGCATGACCCCCTTCCGCGAGTCCCCAGGGCCCGACTTCAGCCTCCTCCGGGACGCCCTGGGGCCGCTGCGCGACCGTGAGCAGGTCGCCGAGCGGCTCCTGGAGTCCTCCCGCAAGCACGCGTACGACCCGGACACCGAACTCGACTGGGACGCGCCCTTCGAGGACGGCAAGTGGTTCTGGCCGCCCGAGCTCGTCTCCCTCTACGACACCCCGCTGTGGCGCCGGATGTCCGAGGAGCAGCGGATCGCGCTCTCCCGCCACGAGGCGGCCTCGCTCGCCTCGCTCGGCATCTGGTTCGAGATCATCCTGATGCAGCTGCTCGTCCGGCACATCTACGACAAGTCCCTGACCAGCCATCACGTCCGCTACGCGCTCACCGAGATCGCCGACGAGTGCCGGCATTCGATGATGTTCGCCCGGCTGATCCAGCAGGGCGGCACCCCCGCGTACCCGGTGCCGAGGCTCTACCACAACCTCGCGCGCCTCCTGAAGACCGTCTCCACGACGCCCGGCTCGTTCGCCTCGACCCTCCTCGGCGAGGAGATCCTCGACTGGATGCAGCGGCTGACCTTCCCGGACGAGCGGGTGCAGACCCTCGTCCGCGGGGTGACCCGGATCCATGTGGTGGAGGAGGCCCGGCACGTCCGGTACGCCCGCGAGGAGCTGCGCCGCCAGATGGTGACCGCGCCTCGCTGGGAGCAGGAGTTCACCCGGCTGAGCTGCGGGGAGGCGGCCCGCGTCTTCTCCACCTGCTTCGTCAACCCCGCGGTGTACGAGGCCGTGGGTCTGGACCGGCGCGAGGCCGTGGCGCAGGTGAGGGCGAGCGGGCACCGGAGGGAGGTCATGCAGTCCGGGGCGAAGCGGCTGACGGACTTCCTCGACGACATCGGGGTGCTGCGGGGGGCGGGGCGCCGCCTGTGGCGGTCCTCGGGGCTCCTCGCCTGACGGGGCGGGGGCGCCCTCCTGTCCGCCGCCGGTTCGGGCGGCCGCCGGCTCCGGCCACCGCCGGTTCGGGCGGCCGCCGGCTCCGGACGCTGCCGGTTCCGGACCGGCCGCCTGACCGGCCCGTTCCGCGGATACGCTGCGGGCATGACAGGCGCCGCCACCCCCGCGTACCGCAGGCTCAGTGTCGAGGAGCGGCGCGGGCAGCTGCTCGACGCCGCCCTGGGGCTCTTCGCCCACCGGACGCCCGAGGACGTCTCGCTCGACGACGTCGCCGAGGCGGCCGGCGTCTCGCGGCCCCTCGTCTACCGCTACTTCCCCGGCGGCAAGCAGCAGCTGTACGAGGCCGCCCTGCGCTCCTCGGCCGACGCCCTGAACCGCTGCTTCAGCGAGCCGCCCGTCGGGGCGCCGACGGAGCGGCTCGGCCGGGTCCTCGACCGGTACCTGACCTTCGTCGACGAGCACGACGCCGGGTTCAGCGCCCTGCTGCGGGGCGGCAGCGTCGCCGAGACCTCCCGGACCAGCGCGATCGTGGACGAGGTCCGGCGGGCCGCCGCCGAGCAGATCCTCGTCCACCTCGGGGCCGAGCGGCCGGGCCGCCGGCTCTCCATGCTGGTGCGGACGTGGATCGCGGCCGTGGAGGCCGCCTCCCTCATCTGGCTCGACGAGGAGAAGCAGCCCCCGGCGCGTGAACTCCGGGAGTGGCTGGTCGACCATCTCGTCGCCCTCCTCGCCGCGACCACCGCGAGCGACGAGGAGACGGCGGCGGTCGTCGGGCGGCTCCTCGCACAGGAGACACCCGAGGGGCCGGTCGCGGCGCTCGCCCGCAAGGTGGCCCCCGTCGTGGGCGAGGCGGCCCACCTGCTGTGAACCGGGGCGGCGGGAGAGACTGGAGGGGTGAGAAGCGAGAACACGCCCTTCCGCGGAGGCCCCCTCGACGGCCGGGTCCTGCCGATCCTGCTCGGTCCGACCGGGCACCCGCCGAAGTGGTACGAGGTGCCGGTCCCGGCCCATGACGGACGCCCGCCGATGCTGCACGCGTACCGACGCGAGGCCGCCGGTCACACGAAACGGCTCGGCATCCAGCGCGGCTGGGTCTACGAGTACGTCCCCGAGGGCCGCGAGCGGCGCGAGCTGAAGTGGCCGTGGTCCAAGCCGGGCGGCGGGGCGCGGCCCACAGGCGCCGGGCCGACAGGCACAGAGCCGACAGGTACAGAGCAGACAGGTACTGCGCCGAACGAGTGAGCACGCCGAACGACTTCCCATTCGTACGGTAATCGGATGAAGTGACGCGTCATCATCCCCGTGGAGGTGATGACGTGTCGCGAAGGCTGCTGCGTACGGTCTGCGCGGGGGCACTGGCCGCGGCGACGGCCCTCGCAGGGGTGGTCCCGGCGGCGGGAGCGGGGCCGACGGACCCGCCGCCACCCGCGGATCCCTCGGCGGAGGCCCCGATCGCCTGGGCGGACCCGGCGGCGGAACCGGTCGGCCCGGTGGACCCGGAGGCCGGAGCCGATTCCGTGGATCCGGCCGACCCGGCGGACGCGACCGGCCCGGCCGACGCTGCCGACCTTGCCGCCGCAGTGGATCCCGTACGCCCCACTGCCGGGGTGACTCCGGAGCCATTCGAGACGCAAGGCGATCCCGTCGACCCCGCCGGTCCTGTCGACCCCGCCGATCCCGCCGACCCCCTCGACGACGACGCCGCCGCTCTCCCCCCACCCGGCGGCGACTCCGTCACCGCGCTCCTCACCCGTCTGCGGACGCTCTACCAGCGCGCCGAGGAGGCCACCGAGCGGTACAACGCCGCCGACGAGGCCCTCAAGCTCCAGGCCGCCGACACCAAGAAGGTCACGGCCCGGCTCACCACCGCCCGGACCGAGCTCGCCCGGGGGCGGGCCTTGGCCGGGCGGCTCGCCAGGGAGCAGTACCAGGGCAGGGCCGTGTCCTCCTCGTTCCCCTCCTACCTCCGGGCACTCTTCGCCGAGGATCCCCAGTCGGCCCTGGACCAGGGGCGTCTGCTCGCCCGCGCGGCCCGCGAGCGGGCCGGCACCGTCTCGCGGCTGGAAGGAGCCGAGCGCCGCGCCGACGCGCTGGCGAGCGCGTCGCGCAAGGCCCTCGACCGGCAGCAGTCCCTCGCCGCCGCGCAGCGCGTCCGGCGCGACGACGTGACGGCGAAGCTGCGCGAGGTCGAGAAGCTGCTCGCGTCGCTCTCCCCCGATCAGCTCGCCCGGCTCACCGAGCTGGAGCGCGTCCAGACCGCGGGTGCCCAGCGTGAACTCCTCGACTCCGGCGTCCTGGACGGCCCCCGCACCCCGTCCCGGGCGGGCGCGGCCGCCCTGCGCTTCGCGATCGGCCAGATCGGCAAGCCGTACGCGTGGGGGGCCGAGGGCCCGGAGTCGTACGACTGCTCGGGGCTGACCCAGCAGGCGTGGGCGGCGGCGGGGCGCGAGCTTCCTCGGACCAGCCAGGAGCAGTGGGCGACGCTGCCCCGGGTACCGCTGTCCGAGCTCCGGCCGGGCGACCTGGTGGTCTACTTCCCCGGCGCCACCCATGTGGCGCTCTATCTCGGCGAAGGCCTGGTGGTGCAGGCGCCGCGGCCCGGCGGGAAGGTCAAGGTCTCCCCCGTCGCGGCGAACCCGCTCCTCGGGGCGGTCCGGCCCGATCCGGGCGGGGAGGCCCTGGAGACGTACGCGCCGCCGGAGCTTCCGGCGGGGGCCACGGACGGCGGTGACGAGGGGTACGACCGCTCCTCCTGAACTCCCCCTCTCTGCAGGCCCCTTGCCCTCACACGTAATAATCACCAAGCTATAGGGATCCTTACAGTTGCCTGCCCCGGACTGGGCGCCCCGCCATGCCCAAGCTGCTGCCGGACACCGGTCCACAGCGCACGCTCGCCGCCTCGAACTTCGTCTACACGGTCGGCAGCGGCCTCTTCCTGACCGCCGGCGTCCTGTACTTCACCCAGGCCGTGCACCTCCCGGCCGCCACCGTCGGGCTCGGGCTCGGCATCGCCGGGCTCCTCTCGCTGGCCTTGGGCATCGCCGTCGGCCATCTCGCGGACCGGTACGGAGCACGCGGCGTCCACGCCGCGACCCTGGTCGTCCAGGCGGCCGCCACGGCGGGCTTCGTCCTCGCGGACGGTTTCTGGCCCTTCGTCGTCGCCGTCTCGACGGCCACCGGGGCCAAGGCCGCCGGGCTCGCCGCCCGCGCGCCGCTGATCCGGCACTACGGAGGAGAGCGGCCGCAGGAGTTCCGTTCCTGTCTGCGGGCCGTGACCAATGTCGGCATCTCCCTCGGGGCGCTGCTCGCGGGCTGGGCCGTCCGTGTCGGCACCCTGGACGCGTACCGGATCCTGGCCGTCGGCAACGCCCTCGCGTTCGCGGCCGCCGCCGTCCTCGTCCTCCTGCCGCCCGTCGCGCCCCCGCCAGCCGCCGGAGGGCCCCGCTGGATCGCCCTGCGGGACCGGCCGTATCTCGTGCTCACCGCGCTCGACGGCGTCATGGCCATCCAGTTCAAGGTGCTCACCGTGGCCGTTCCGCTGTGGCTCGTCGGATCCACGGCCGCCCCGCACTGGCTGGTCTCGGGCGCGATGCTCGCCAACACCGTCATCGTCGTCGGACTCCAGGTCCGGGCGAGCAGGGGCATCGACTCGCCCCGGGCCGGCGGCCGCGCCTACCGGCGCGCCGGAGCGGCCTTCCTCGCCTCCTGCGGCCTGGTCTCGCTCTCCGCGGGCGTCCCGGCGTGGGCCGCCGTCGCGCTGCTCCTGACCGCCGTGGTGGTCCACACGATCGGCGAACTCTGGCACTCGGCGGGCGGCTTCGAGGTGTCCTTCGCCCTCGCCCCGCGCCACGCCACCGGCCAGTACCTGGGCGTCTTCGGCCTCGGCGCGGGCTTCTCGGAGGCCATCGGCCCCGGGCTCCTGATCGCCCTCTGCATCACCTGGGGGCGCCCCGGCTGGTTCGTCGCCGGAGCCCTCTTCGCGGTCGCCGGGCTCCTGACCCCGCTCGCGGTCCGCGGGGCGGAGGCGAACCGGGTTCCCGAGGCCGCGCCCGCGCCCGTGACCACCATCCGCCCGGCCCTCATTCGAACAGGGCGATGACCCCGCGGATCCAGATCCCGACCATCACGGAGACGCCGAGGAAGGCACCGATCGCCACGATGACGGCGGCGAACCGGCCGCCCCCGTCCGGAGCCTCGTACTCCTCGTCCGCGTCCTCGTCGTAGGAGGCCGGGTCGTCCCAGTCGACCGGCCGTCCGAGCTCCTCGGCGCGGGCGGTCCGCACCGCGACGAGCCGCTCCTCGGCGACCGCCGTGCCGGCCAGCGCCTCCGGCCCGCGCCACGCGAGGGCTTTCATGCGCCACCCGTGAGACCCGTACCGCTCCTCGAAGGCCGCCGTCTCGTCCGCGTCCCGGTCCTCTTCGAGGTACATCCAGCGCCCCGCCTCGGCGGCGTCGCCGTAGAGGCGGTACACCTCGGCGAGGCGGCGGCGGAGGGTCAGGTCGTACGGGAAGGACGAGACGAGGCCACGCAGGCGCTGGCGCGCGATCGGCACGCGGCCGGCGGCCAGGTCCGCGTCCACGCGGGCCAGGGTGTTCGAGACGGGCATGCCCCATTGTCGAACACCCCGGCGCGATGGATCGACCGGTTTTCGACGGCCGGATTTCGCCGTCAGGCGCCGGCGACCTCGGCCAGGTACGCGGACGTCTTCTCCGGGTCGGAGAAAACACCGAACGGCCCCGCACCGGCTCTACCAGCAGGTTTCCCTCAACTGGAGTGCCTGAGCGGGGCCGTGGGCCGTCTGTGGGCCGTCAGGCCTCGAACCGGGCCGCTTCGTAGACGCTCGCGATGGCGCTTCGGGTGCGCTCTTGGCTGCTCGGCATGAGGTGGGCGTAGATCCGGAGCGTCAGGGCCGCATTGCTGTGCCCAAGGTACTCACTGACGGCCTTGATGCTCTCTCCCGCGTCCAGGAGGGCGGAAGCGTAGAAGTGCCTCAGCGCGTGCATCCCGTGCTCGCGGGCGGCGGCATGCCGGTCCTCCTTGGTCTCCGGCGGGGCGATGACGCCGGCCACGACGAGAGCGGGCTTCCACGCCTCCTCGTTCAGCGACGTGCGCCAGACGTGGTTGCCGCCCGGAGCAAGGAAGATGAGGCGCTTGGTCACCTTCGGCCCGTCGGCCGTCCTCCAAGGAAGGGCGATCTCCACCGGCGGGTGCCGCTTCATGTGCGCCCGCAGGACATCGGCGACGGGGCCGGGCAGCGGCACGTCACGGACCTTCCCGCCCTTGGGGAGGGCGAACACCGGCTTGCTCCGGCTGAGCTTGAGCTGCTGCCCGACGTGGAGCGTCTCAGCATCGAAGTCGATCGCGTCCACCGGCACGCCCAGGATCTCACCCTGACGCATGCCGCACCCGGCCCCCAGGTCGACCATGGCGCGGTACCGCTCGGGCATGGCCTGCCTCACGACGAAGACCCTCTCAGCCGTCCAGGGAACGACGCGCTTGGCGTCGAGCGCCGGCGGCCGGACGGAGCCTGCGGAGAAGGGATTCCGGCTCAGGTGGCCGTCGTCCACGGCCGCGCTGAACGCGGCACGCACGTTCGCGTAGATGGCCCGCCCATACGACCCCGCCACGGTCGATTCGAGCACTGCAACCCACTCCCGGATGTGGCTCGGCTGGAACGACCCAAGGGGCCGCGAGCCGATGTGAGGGAACGCGTGGAGTTTGAGCTGCGACGTCATGGATTCGAGCGTCCTCGGGTCCACGCTGTGGGACTTGAGCCACTTCTCGGTGAACTGCTGGAAAGTCGTCTTGGCCGACCTCGGGTCGACGTACTGGCCCCGCGTCATGTCCGCCTCGATGTTGGCGAGCCACTGTGCCGCGAGGCGCTTCTGCTTGTCGGGGAAGCTCTTGGACTTCTCGGTGCCGTCGGGGCCGACGTAGCGGGCCCGGTAGCGGAGCCCGAGTCCGAAGCGGTCAGTCTTGACCTGGCTGACCTTCCCGTCGGTGGCGGTCCCGGTCTTGTACCAGCGGTCCTGGATGTGGCCAGCCATGTGGGCTGCGTCCTCTCGGTTGGCGGTCTGCCGTCCTCGTCAGGGAGGGAGGCATGGGGGTGCCGTGGAGACGGCTGTGGAGGGGTTTCGAGCGGCTTGGAAGGGGCGCCTCCCTGCCTCCCTGGATGGGGGTTTGTGCAGGTCACTGGCAGGGAGGGGGAGTAGGGAGGCGGTCAGGGAGTTCTCCCTGCCTCCCTGGCGCCTCCCTTGCTCGGGGGAGGCAGTGAGGGGGTCTCGGAAAGCGGCTGTGGACGGGGTTTCGGGGTGGCTTGGCACGTGCCTCCCCGCCTCCCCGACGGGGTGTTTTCGCTGGCCGGTGCGGGGGAGTTGACCCGGGGAGCGGGTTGGGGAGTTCTCCCCGCCTCCCCGGTGCCTCCCCGGGTGGTCGAGCCCCGGTCGGCGTCCGGTTGGCCCCGGTTTGACGGGTGGTCGTAGATCTTGCTCGGGTGGTCGAGCGACCGGTTCGGGATCTCGTGCGACCGGGCGGCAAACCGGGGCATTCAGGACGTCGACCGGGTGGGTACCGGGTGGCCGACCGGGTGCCGTGACGGCCGTGACGCCGGGGTGTGACGGGCCGCGTCACACCCCCTTTACCGGCCTTACCTCCCAGGTCGGCGGCCCTTACCGCCCCCTCTACCGGGGTAAAGGGCTCCCTCTACCTGAGCGGCCCCGGTAGGGGTGTGACGGTGGGGTGTGACGGGGGTGTGACGCCGTGACGGGTAGCGGGAGGGGGCTCTACCTCCCGCTCGGCCGGCGGTCTCAGGCGGCGGTGTCGGTGGCTTCCTGGTTCTGGACCCAGGTGCGGACTGCGGCGGGGTCGTAGCGGACGTGGCGGCCGACGCGGAAGCCGGGCGGTCCGGTGCGCTGCTTGCGCCAGTGGTAGACGGTGTCGATGGGGACGGAGAACATCGCGGCGATGTCCTCGGGGGTGAGGTAGCGGTCCGGGAGTCCGGCACGCAGGGTCTCGATCGGCTTGCTGGCCATGGGGTTGGGTGACTCCTCGTGTCCGTCGTGCGGCGGGGTGGGAGTG
This sequence comes from Streptomyces venezuelae, assembly GCF_008642375.1. Lineage (NCBI taxonomy): Bacteria > Bacillati > Actinomycetota > Actinomycetes > Kitasatosporales > Streptomycetaceae > Streptomyces > Streptomyces venezuelae. The sequence continues at coordinate 2,840,343 of NZ_CP029194.1, forward strand.
GTGCCGGTGGCCGTCCTAGAGATTGGGTGTATCGCAGCGTCCGCAGCCCCCTAGCGTCCGCAGCCTCTCGTTCCCGCAGGTCAGAGGTGGTGAGAGGTACGGACGCTAGTGCGGACACTGTGGACGCTGGACGGCTGTAGCGTCCGCAGCTCCGTGCCGTGTCCGGGCCGCTGGTGTGCGGCCCGGTCCGGCGATGTCAGTGCAGTTCAGGGGGCCTATGGCCCTGTCCGATGGGGGCGGTGTCGGGCCAGAGGGCGCCCTGAGGGGGTGCGGACGCTGGGGACTCTTCCTCCTCGGTGAGGTCGGTCCGGGTGAGGACGAGGAGCCTGCTGCGGTGTCGGTCCTGGCTACGTTGCGTGTCGTCCACCGTGATGCCAATCGACCGTAGGAGCGGGGCGAGGCGTTTGACCTTCCCGCTGGTCCGGGTGGCGTCCTTGGGCCAGGAGGGCGGCCGGATGCCGCCCGGTGGCAGAACCTGCTCCAGGAGCTGCGCGGCGGTGCCGGACCAGGTCCCGCAGCGTTCGATCAGGGCCGCGAGGGTGGAGCCGAACGGGTCGCCTTCCAGGGCGTCTCCGGCGATGTTCGCGGACGCGGCCAGGTAGTCGTCCAGGGTGTTCCACTCCATGACCTGGTCGACGGCCGCGAGGACGCGGGCGAAGTCGGCCATGCGGGGCAGGGAATCCAGCTTCACGTGCGGCAGGACGGCGAGCACTGCCGCGAGGAGGTCGAAGAGCGAGCCGAGGACGGCCGGCCGGATCGTCTCGAACGCGGTGGCCAGGTCCTCCTCCGTGCGGCGCTGCTCGGGCTCGATCAACTGGAGGTCGAGCATGAGCAGCCGCTCGGCCAGGTCCCCGGCGAGTGCTCCTGCGTCGATCGTCGTCATGGCCAGCACCCGGCGAAAGGTGAGGACTACGACGTCGTCGTCGGTGTAGAGGGCCCGGTCCACGATCGCGTCCCCGGTGACGGCCTTGCACAGGGTGTCCGACAGCCACGGAGGGATGGCGGAGATGTTGTCCAGGCACAGCGCCCAGGAGCTGAACGCCTGCGTGGCCCACACCTTGATGTCCCTGGGCTGAGAGCGCTTAGCCGCGGGCGAGGGATCGACCAGGTTCACCATCATCTGCGCGGCTGCCGACTTCCCCGTGCCCTGCTCGCCCTTGAACGTGAGCACCGGGTGGGGAATGGTCGGCATCCACGCGGCGACCAGCCACACCACGAGCCGCCGGAACGAGGACTGGTCCATGTTCAGCAGGCTGTGAAGCATCGTCAGCCCGTCCCCGACGAGCGTCGGCGCGGGCATGGTCGCCATGGCCCCAGACCGACGGAAGAGGACCGGCGAGCGCTCCACGACCTGCCAGCCGCCGGCCGTCACAGTGACCGCGCGGCCGTCGGCGGTGCCGAGGTCGACCGCGATCATTCCGGCATCGTCGTGCCCGACCCGAAGGTGCACCGGCACCGGATCGTCCGACTCCGCGATCCCCTCCAGCACCGTCATCGCGTCCGCCAGCGCCGACTGCGACGCCACGTCGCCCTCGAACGTCTCCGCGTACAGGCGGGCCAGTCGCTGCCGCACGCCCGACCGGCCACGGAGAGGGAGGGCGATGTTCGGGCCGTCGATCGCGACCGCGTACGGCCGACCGTCGGTCGACATGACGAATCGGTACCGCTCCCGCGCCAACGCGACCAGCCGCACGGCGGCCGACGGCTTCTTACCGCCGTCGTCGGCCGGGGGCTTGTTCACGGCCGGGCGTCGGGTGTTCACGGCGGGCCGTCCGGTGTTCACGGGCGCCGTGTCGGTCGACTGGTCGGGGTCGATCGGTCGGGTCTGGCCGTTCACCGGCGTGGCAGTGCTGTTCACGCGCTCACCCCTCGATCGGTCGACTGCTCACAGGTGTTCATCCGGGTCGATCGGCGGCGGTGGTCGAGTCGACCGACCCGCACGTGACGCTCGACCAGTCGGCCGCGTTCGCCCTGGTCGGATCCCAAATGCGTGTCCTTCGAACGGGCCTGAACGATCCGGGCGAGCATGAGCCAGTCGACCTGCTCCGGGCCCAGTTCGATCGACTCGGGCCGGGTCGATCGGTCGCCGTCCGTGAACACGGGGACGGGCAGGCCAGGGGTAGACCGAATGTCCGTGAACGTGGGGTCGGTCGACCAGACCAGCAGCAGGGCGATCGAGAGGAACAGTCGATCGGCCTTGGCCTGGTTGCAGGGCTGGCAGGCGAGGACGAGCGCGTTCGCGGACCAGGTCCGGTAGAGCGAGATCGGCACGACGTGGTCCATCGTCGCCTCCCGCAGGTCGCGGAAGCGGTGCCGGCAGTAAGCGCACCGCCAGCCGTCGCGGGCCGCAAGCTGCGCCTTGCGGCTCCGGCGACGGGCGGCGCTGAGGTGCGGGCGAGCGTGCAGGCTCACGCGGCCACCGCCAGGCGGGAAACGTCCATCGTGACGCGGTAGCCCTGGACGCCGTTGGACTCGATCAGCCCCTCGCGCCGCAGGATGGCCCAAGCGTCGTCCACGGTCGACGTGGAGACCTCATAGCGAGCCTTCAGCTCGATCCTCCGGGGCAGACGTTCCCCGGGCTGCATCCGGGCGACCTCGTGTCGCAGCGTCTCGGCCAACCGCGACGCCTTCGACGCCTTGCGGCGCACCCCGGTCTTGCGAGGGGCGGTCGGCTTCTTGCCGCTGGAGGGCCGCAGCACGCTCACGCACCGCGCCGCTCCCGCCGCCTTGTCCCATGTCACGCCCAGACGCTTGGCGATCTCGTGAACGGTCAAGCCCTGCGCCTTGAGCAGCAGGATCCGCCGCGACTCCGGGTCGAGCCGCAGCAGCGCCTCGCGCTTGACGTCGCCCAGTTCGGCCAGGGCCTCGCGCTCCCACTGCGCCAAGTCCCCTTCCAGGGCGGCCGGGCCGCACAGGTTGGGGTTGTCGAGCTTGAGCAGCAGCACGGCGGCGTCGACCAGGCGGGCGGCGGTCGCGTCGCTGCACTCCAGGTGCTCCGCCATCAGTGACGGGTGCAGTCCGTCCAGCTTCAGCAGCAGCGCCGCACGCTCCGCCTCGGGCAGCCCCGCCACCATGTCAGCCAGGTAGCCGGGCAGCTCCACCAGCGCACACTGCTCCACTGCCAGTTGGCAGTAGACGTTGCAGGTGGCCTGGTCGGACCAGTCGACGACCCGTTCGGTGTTCCGGGAAACGTTGAGGTAGGCGGCGACCTCGTTCTTCACCCGGTAGAACAGCAGGCCACGGGCCGCGTCGATGTCGTCGCTCTCCGAGTCGAGATACCCGCTCGCCCCGGACCGGGCCATGCTGAGCCAGACGTTCTGGGCGATGTCCTCCGCCATCGACCGGTCACCACTCGCGAGCCGACCCACAACCCGCCCGTCCGACCGCAGCCGGGACAGAGCGAACCGCAGCACACTCCCGGAGTGCGCCTCGTACAGCTCCGCCAACCGCGCGGACTGCGCCGCCGTCAGCGGGATGTCCTCCCCCTGCTTCAGCCGGCGCCCACACGGACCGTTGCCCTGCCGTAATACCGCACTCGTCTCGATTCCAGGCATCATGGAGGTACCCCTTCGTGGGTCGGGGAGCGGTGACTTTGCTTGGCCGCGAGCGCCGCTCCCTGCTAACCCCTGGCCGTTGACCAGGGGTTTCCTACTGATCGAGCCCTGCCTTGCCGGACTCCATCTATTAACTAGCGTGCACTAGTGCAGACTAGTCGTCAAGCCTTGTGCGATAGCGTGCACTAGTTCGCTCTAGTGGGTACCCTCAGAGCATGACCGTCACTGGGGTTCCGAAGTCGAAGGCCGCTCAGGTGGCCGATGCACTCCGCGAGGAAGTCAAGAAGATGAAGCCGGGTGAACGGCTGCCCACGCAGAGGGAGTTGGTCGACCGGTTCGGGTTCGCCGGCCAGACCATCCAGAACGGACTAGCGATCCTGCGCACCGAGGGGGCGATCGTCTCAGCGGGGAACATGGGCAACTTCGTGAGTGGTGGCGAGGCGGTCGATAAGGACGACGAGCTCAAGGAAATCCGCTCCCAGATTCAGGCGTTGACTGAACGGGTCGCAGCGCTGGAAGGGCGCTCCGATTCGGGCCGTGCTTGATCTGTGCCCACCATGCGGGAAACGGAGCGTGTGCAGTAAGTGACACGTGGGGGGCATCGCGGCAGGCGAGGGGACGGCACCGGTGTCCCCGGTCTGTCCCTTGCGTGTCCCCCCGGGCGATCGACCAGACTCGCAGTAAGCACTCGGAAGAGAGGGCACATGGGCGACGACAGGCCTGCATGGGCACGGCGCATCGCTGCGGAACGAGCGGCGCGCGACTGGTCACAACGGGATGCGGTTCGGGCTCTCCGAGCCCACGCACCTACGGAGCTTCCGTCCGACGACAGCATGATCCGGCAGTGGAAGCGCTGGGAGTCCGGCGCTCTCCCGAACGACTTCTACCGCCCCATCATCGCGGCCGTCTTCGGCACCGTGACGAACGCGCTGTTCCCGGCACCGTCGCGGCGGGACGGAGACAAGGAGATCCTGGCGGCGAGCGGCATGGAGACGCTAGAGATCGTCAGCCGACTCAATCGATCCGACGTCGACAACGCGACCCTCGACGCCCTGCGGATCACGACGGATCGCCTGTGCTCCGAGTACCCGTTCATGCCGAGCGGCCAGCTCCTGATCGAAGGGCGGCAGTGGCTCCGCAGGGTCGTGGAGCTGCACTCAAAGAGCCTCACGCTCGCTCAGCACCGCGAAGTGCTGGCCCTCTCCGGCTGGCTGGCCCTCCTTGTGGGCTGCGTGGAGTACGACTCCGGCGACCGCCATGCGGCCGAGTCGACACGCCGGGCCGCCCTCTCGATCGCCACAGAAGCCGATGTCCCCGAAGTCGCGGGGTGGGCACACGAGATGCGGGCCTGGTTCGCGCTCACAACTGGCGACTACCGGGGAGTCATCGCTGCGGCTCAGGCCGGGACGGAGATTGCCGCCAACCATGGCGTTGCCGTACAGCTCGCGGGGCAGGAAGCGAAGGCATGGGCGCGGCTCGGTGACCGCCGGCAGGTGGAGGTTGCCCTTGACCGGGGACGGCGCCTGCTCGAAGGCATGCCGCACCCGGAGAACCTGGATAACCACTTCGTGGTCGACCCGGCGAAGTTCGACTTCTACTCGATGGACTGCTATCGCCTGGTGCGCGAGGACAAGCTGGCGCGGAATCTCGCCGAGGAAGTCCTGCGTGCGGGGACAGACTTCGACGGAACCGAGCGCTCGCCGATGCGCAACGCCGAGGCGCGGGTGACGCTCGGCGTGACGGCAGCCCGTGAGGGAGACCTAGAGCAGGCGCTCATCATGGGCGAGCGAGCGCTCCAGGGCGACAGGCAGTCGGTCCCCTCGCTCATCATGACGAGCCGCGAACTTGCCGCCGAGATGAAGCGGCGATACAGCAGTGAACCGGCTGCACAGGACTATCTGGCACACCTTCAGGCACTCGGGCGCGAGAAGCCTGGATTCCTGCCTCAGTAGGAGAAGTTCTAGCGCGCTCGGCCAGCCGTTGAGCCCCGGATTCCCCCGTGAACCGGGGCTCTCGTGCGTCCGGCGCTAGACGCTAGAGCGCAGGTCAGGGGTGCGGAATGCCGCTAGCGGCCCTGCTAGGTCTAGCAGTGACGGGTGCTAGGTCTAGCAGTGTCACGAGCACGTGGGCGGGGTGCCAGGCGCGGGTGTCAGGCGACGTCAGGCCGGGGTGTCAGGGCGCGTGACACCCCCGTTCGCCTAAGGGTTTGGGTGTCAGGGGCTCTGACGGTGTCAGGCGTCAGGGAAGGCGTCAGAGCGGGGTGCTCGGCTCTTCGTGAGGGCGATAGAAGGAGTGCCCCGTGGGCACACGACCTTTGGCAGCTCGCTTCACTCGCGCTGCGGTGACCGCCCTCTGGGTCGGACCGATACGCGCTCCTCGCCTTGTCGCTTGTCGTGTCGTCTGCCCACAGGGTGACCTACACCGGCCTGACTGACTGAAGCGGCCCTCTGACCTGCGGGGCGACAAGCGACAAGACAAGCGACAAGCGGCAAGCGAAGCGGCGAGCAACACGGAACGCCTGACGCGGTACGGCGTCCTGATGAAGAGACGACCCGGGCCGCGCGGGGAGTGGCTTCTTCATCCCAGGCGCCCGGCCGTCGAGGGTTCAGCGTCCATAGCGTCCACAAGCCCCTCCCCTACTAAGAGCGCTCTGACCTGCAACAACACTCTTAGAGAGGGGGCGGGACTTGCGGACGCTGCGGACGCTAGCGGACGCTAAACAAAATGTTTAGCGTCCGCGCTGAAGGCGCAGGTCAGAGGGTGCGCAGGAGGGCTCGCGGACGCTGCGGACGCTGTTCTCTCTCAACTCTCTAGTAAGAGAAGGAAGAGAGGCTTTTCAAGAGCGGGCGGACCGGAGGTACTCGCGGCCGTCCCCGCCCCTTTGAAAAGCCGTGGTGCGGCCCCACACAGCCGGAGCGCGCTCGACTGCCGTGGGCCCGCTCGGAGCCTGAAAGCAAGAGGAGCACCCGGCCCCGCGTGCTCCTCTTGCTGTTCGGCGGCATGCCGCCGTCCGGGCGAGAAGAGACCACCCCGCCGCCAACGCACCCGCGCCGCCCCGGACCGTGGGCGGCTGGAAAGTCGTCCGCCCGGCAGGGCGGTCCTTCTTGCTCTTCGTCCTGACGCGCGGCCGGCGGCCGAAGCCGGGCCGTCTGTGGGCCGTCGGAGGGGTGCCGATGGTCACCGACAACCACCAACGGCAACCGCTCCAACGCAGGTCAGCGGCCTGTCAGCTTCCGGAGACCGAGGCCAGGTACGCGGACGTCTTCTCCGGGTCGAAGAAGAAGTTCTCGAAGTCGGCCGGGTCGTTGAAGCCGTTCGCGAAGCGGTCGGCGACCGGCTGGAGTTCGCCTGCCGCGCCGATCAGGTTCAGGACGTGCTCCGGCGGGACGCCCAGCATCGCGTTCGTCCACTTCGTGACGTGCTGTGCGGTCTCCCAGTAGCGGTCGAAGGTGGCCTGCATCCAGGCCTCGTCGAAGGGCTTGTCGCCGTGCTCGACGATGGCCGCGAGGTACGCGGCGGCGCACTTGGACGCCGAGTTCGAACCCTGGCCCGTGATCGGGTCGTTGGCGACGACGACGTCGGCGACACCGAGGACGAGTCCGCCGCCGGGCAGCCTGCCGATGGGGTGGCGGACGGTCGGCGCGTACCGGCCGGCGAGGGTGCCGCCCGCGTCGGTCAGCTCGACCCTGGTGGCACGCGCGTACTCCCACGGCGTGAACTTCTCCATCAGCTCCAGCGTCAGCGCGAGGTGCTCGGAGGGGTCCTTGATGCCCTGGAAGACGTCGACCGGGCCGCCGGGGACGCCTTCCCAGAAGAGGATGTCGGCGCGGCCGCCGGTCGTCAGGGTCGGCATGACGAAGAGCTCGCCGACGCCCGGGACCAGGTTGCAGCGGACCGCGTCGAAGTCCGGGTGCTCGGGGCGCGGGCCGAGGCCGTGGACGTACGCCACGGCGAGCGCCCGCTGCGGCTCCGCGTACGGCGAGCGGGACGCGTCCCGGCCGAACATGGAGACCAGCTCGCCCTTGCCCGCCGCGACGAGCACCAGGTCGTAGTTGCGGGAGAAGTAGTCGAGGTCGCTCACGGCCGCGCCGTGGATGACGAGCTGGCCGCCGCGCTGGGCGAAGGTCTCCATCCAGCCGGCCATCTTCACGCGCTGGTCGACGGACTGCGCGTAGCCGTCGAGCCTGCCGACCCAGTCGATCGCGCGGCCGCCGTCGGGGGCGGCGACGGAGACGCCGAGGCCCTCGGTCCTGGGGGCCTGGGACTCCCAGAAGTTGAGGCCGAGGTCCCGCTCGTGCTGGAGGGCCGTGTCGAACATGCACTGCGTGGACATGACCCGCCCGGCGCGGATCTCGTCCGCCGTCCGGTTCGACATCAGGGTGACCTCGTACCCCTGCGTCTGAAGTCCGAGGGCGAGCTGCAGACCGGACTGGCCGGCGCCGACTATGAGTATCTTCCGCATGGGTGGTGCTCCTGCGACTGGTGCGTGCGACGGTACGGGCTATTCAGGGGAGGCTTCGAGCGCGTGCGCGACCATGGAGAGCAGGGTCTCGACGACGCTGTAGCGCTTGCGCGCGTCCATGATCACCACCGGCACGTCCGGGGAGACCGTCAGCGCCTCCCTGACGTCCTCCGGCTCGAAGCGCTCGGTGCCCTCGAAGTGGTTGACGGCCACGATGTACGGGAGGCCGCAGCTCTCGAAGTAGTCCAGGGCCGGGAAGCAGTCGGTCAGCCGGCGCGTGTCGGCGAGCACGATCGCCCCGATCGCCCCGCGCACCAGGTCGTCCCACATGAACCAGAAGCGCTGCTGTCCCGGCGTACCGAAGACGTACAGCACGAGGTCGTTGTCGAGGGTGATCCGGCCGAAGTCCATCGCGACCGTGGTGGTGAGCTTGTCCGGGGTGGACGTGAGGTCGTCGGTGTCCTCGCTCGCCCGGGTCATCAGCGCCTCGGTCTGGAGCGGGGTGATCTCCGAGACCGCGCGGACGAAGGTGGTCTTGCCGACGCCGAAGCCGCCCGCGACCACGATCTTCGTCGCGATCGGGGCCCGGGTGTGGTCGAGCTGCCAGTCCTGGGCGCCGTCCTCGGCGTCCGGATCCGGTTCCCGTTCCGGTTCCTGCGCCTGTTCCGGTTCGTGCGGATCGGCGTGGGGCTGCGCGGGGATGCCGGCGGCTATCGCCGGGGCTTCCACCGGTGAGTCGGAGACGGCGGTGGCGTCAGAGACGACGGAGTCCACTCAGCACCCTTTCGAGGAGCGCGCGGTCGGGCTGGCCGGTACCGTGACCGGTCCCGTACACACGGATCTTTCCCTGGTCGGCCAGGTCGCTGAGCAGCACCCGGACGACTCCCAACGGCATCTTCAGCAGCGCCGAGATCTCCGCGACCGTCCGCATGCGGCGGCAGACCTCGACGATGGCCCGCATCTCCGGCATCAGACCGCGGGCGGCGGGCCCGCCGCCCGTCAGGACCTTGCGCACGGGGGCCGCTTCGAGCGCGGCGACGAAGGTCTCGACGAGCAGGACGTGGCCGAAGCGGGTACGGCCTCCGGTCAGCGAGTACGGGCGCACGCGCGCGGGGCGCCGCCCGTCACCGCGCACCGGCAGTTTGTGGGCGTGAAAGGCCGCGGACGCAGACGTCACTGGGTGCTCTCCCTCACTGGCTGCTCTCCATCGATTTACGCAGCTCGCTGCGGACTTCGGGGGTGAGGACGTGTCCGGCGCGGCCCACGAAGAGCGCCATGTGGTACGCCACGACACTCATGTCGCAGTCAGGGGTGGCGTGCACGCCGAGCAGCGAGCCGTCGCTGATCGACATCACGAAGACGCTGCCGTCCTCCATCGCGACCATGGTCTGCTTGACCCCGCCGCCGTCCATCAGCCGGGCGGCGCCGATGGTGAGGCTGCCGATGCCCGAGACGATGGTGGCCAGGTCGGCGCTGGAGCCGCGCGGCCCCTCGGGCCGGACGGCGTCGGCTGCGGCCGCGCCGGCCTGCTGCACGGCCGGGTCGGACGAGAGCAGCATCAGCCCGTCGGAGGAGACGACGGCGACCGAGCGGACTCCCGGTACCTCCTCCACGAGATTGCCCAGCAGCCATTGCAGGTTGCGGGCCTCCGTGCTCAGTCCGAACGTTCCCGTCGCAGTCAACTGCGTGCCTCCTCGACTGTGTCCCCCGTCATCTCCTCTGTACGTGCAGGCCTTGCGGCGGCTATCCGCGCCGCCGCGTCCGTCTCCGTCCCGATCTCGGCCTCCACGTCCCGGCGTCCGGCCTTGGCGCCCTGGTGGAAGCCGCCGAGCCGGCGGCGCAGGGCCTCGGCGTCCACGCCTCCCTTACGGGGAGCGGTGGGGGCGCCGGGCTGGCGGACCACCTGCGGGGTGCGCTTGGGGAGTCCCTTGTCGGTGACCCGCTCCCACTGGGCGGCGCGGGGTCCGGGAACCGGCTGGTCGGAGACCGGTTCGGGGGCGGCGGGCGCGTCGGGGACGGCTGCGGGCGTGGCGGGGACGTCGGCGACGGCGACGGCGACGGGGTCTCCGTCGGCGGCGCGTTCATGGGCGTCCGGCTCGGGCTGCGGGTCGGGCAGCCGGACCTGGAGCGTCGTCTCGGAGACGGACTCCCCGAATCCGGCGGGCTCGTACGTCTCGGTGGGCGCCGGCCCGTACGCCTCCGCGGGCGCGGGCTCGTACGCCTCTACGGGCGCGGGCTCGTACGCCTCTACGGGCGCGGCCTCCGCTTCCGCCATGGCTTCCGCTTCTGCTCCCGCCTCCGCTTCCCCTTCCGCTTCCGCTTCCGCTTCCGCTTCCGCCGCGAGGAACGCGCGCTCCGCGGCCTCCACCAGCGGGTCGCGGTTCCGGGACGGCAGGGTGTTGGAGTTGGCCTCCGCCGCCGAGCCCGGCAGGTGGAGCGTGGGCGCCGCGCCCGCCACCCGTACCGGCTCCGACACGACGGTCGGCGGGGCCGTGGGCAGCAGGGGCAGCGGCAGGACCACGACGGCCGCGATGCCGCCCGGCTTCTGCTCGCGCAGCTCGACGCGGACCCCGTGGCGGGCGGCGAGCAGGGCGGTCACCCGCATGCCGAGGCCCTCGCCCTCGAAGGCGTCCGGGTCGGCCTCGGCGAGGCGGGCGTTGAGCTCGTTGAGCCGGGAGCCGGTCATGCCGATGCCGGCGTCCTGGACGGAGAGCATGACCTCGCCGGTCTCCAGGAGCCAGCCGGAGAGCTGGACCTCGGCGTCGGGCGGCGAGAACGACGTGGCGTTCTCCAGGAGCTCGGCGATCAGGTGGCTCAGGTCGTCGGCGGCGAAGCCGGCGACCTGGGCGTGCGGCGGCAGGGACTGGATGGTGACCCGCTCGTACCGCTCGATCTCGCTGACGGCGGCCCGCAGGACGTCGACGAGCGGGACGGGTCCGGCGTGGCCGTGGACGTGCTCGTGGCCGGCGAGGACGAGGAGGTTCTCGCTGTGGCGGCGCATGACGGTCGCCAGGTGGTCGAGCCGGAAGAGCGTCGCGAGGCGGTCCGGGTCCTGCTCGCGCTCCTCCAGCTTCTCGATGACGCCGAGCTGCCTCTCGACGAGCCCGAGGCTGCGCAGCGAGAGGTTCACGAAGGTGTGGTGGACGGTGTCCTTGAGGCGTTCCAGGTCGGCGGTGAGGAGCGCGACCCGGCCCTGGAGGTCGGCGCGCTGGGCGGCCAGCTCCGCGCCGACGGACTCCTTGGCGGCGGCGAGTTCGGCGTTCTCGCGGGTGAGCCGCGCGCTGTGGGCGGCGAGGCCGGCGAGCTTGCCGTGGAGGGTGTTGAGGGAGCGGACGGCCTGGGCGAACTCGTCGTTGCGGCCGGTGAAGCGGACCGGCTCCTCGGTGTGCGGCTCGGGTGCCGCCGCGAGCCGGGCGGCGCCGATGCGGAGCACGGCGAGCGGCCGGGTGAGGGTGCGGGCGACGTACGTGGAGATGCCGATCGCGACGACGAGGCAGCCGCCGAGGAAGGCGATGCGCAGTTCGAGGGCGGTGACGTCGTCGTCCCGGAGGGCGGCGAAGTGCTCGACCCGCTCGGCGGCGAGGCGGGACTCGACGCCGCGCATCTGCTCGATGCGGGCGGACAGGGCGGCCTCCAGGCCGGCCGGGTCGGTACCGCTCTCGGCCTCGGTCAGCCGGGGCTGGTCGGTGAGCGTGGCGAGCGAGCGCTCGGCGCTCTTGACGTCGGGGCCGGTGACGGTCGTGGCGATCGCGTCGCGGGCGGCGGAGCCGGCGGCCTGGTCGAAGTCGCCGAGGGCGGCGAGTTCGCGGACGCGGGCCAGCTGGGCAGCGGCGGTGAGGGCGTCGCGGGCGCGCTCGGCCTCGTCGGCGCCCTCGGGGACGTCCGGGACGTAGGTGCCGGTGGCGGGGTCGTAGTGGACCTCGCCGGTCGGCTCGGGCTGCGGCACGGCGAGCGCGGCGACGAGCAGGCCGCGGGTGGCGGAGGCCTGTTCGACGGCGCGGCCGAGGGCGGCGGGGGCGCGGGTGGCCTCGGTGAGCGCGCTGCCGGCGGCGCGGGGCGGGGTCTGCTCGGCGAGTTCGTCGGAGAGGGCCTGGAGCTTGCCGATGACGTCCGTGTACGCCTTGTGGGCCTCCAGGGCCGTGCCCTTGCCGGTGAGGGCGGCGCGGCGGATGGAGGGGACGCCGGCGAGGTCGCGGCGGAGTTCGGTGGCGGCCGCGGGCCGGATCTCGTCGATCTGGCGGTCGACGCGGGTGGACCGGGTGTCGGTGATCTGGCGCTTGTCCTTGGCGGCGCCGGTCTGCGCGTCGCGGCCTGCGGCGATGTAGGCGACGACCTCGTCGCGCTCGTCGGCGAGGGAGTGCGCGAGGGTGACGGCCTGCCGGTCGAGTTCGGCGAGGGTGACCAGGCGCTGGGAGTCGGACAGCTCGGCGGAGGCCGTGAGGATCGCGGGGGCGCCGGCGACGAGGACGGTCACGCCCACGAGGGCGACGCCGGCGACAAGGCGGTTGCGGACGCGCTTGGAGCGGCCGGCCGGGGGCTGCGGGGCGGGCGACGCGGCGGGCTCCGAGGGGTGGCCGCCGTCGGGCGTGGCTGCGGTGCCGACCGGGGTCGGCGCTGAACCGGGGGTCTGGCTCCGCGCGCCGTTCTTGCTCCGAGGCCGCTTCTTCTCCACCGGTGCTCGCATTCTTGACTCGTCCGCCCACAAAGCAGAGGTGACGGCCGGTCACGTGGAGCGCCCCCACCCCTGGTACGGCTTCCGACCATTCCAGCGGTTCTGGGAAGGGGACGCGCATCGGCCGCTCCGCCACCCGAACGAGTGAACAACACTCATGAGTTGGCGAACAACTCTCCAGGACGGGGGCCACGGCCCTCCGGGGGCCCCCGGTTGGATCTTCCGCGCGGGCTTTGGCAGGATGCCCGCCCGCAGCTCTGCGGAGGTCCCGGTTCCGCCTCTCTCGCCGCCTCCGGCCGGTTGGTACAGGCCTTTTACGGCCGTTTGGAGGTGCCGTGAAGGAGTGCGGCCGGGCGGGCACACTGGGCGTCATGCGCAGCGACGTCGCCACCCTCCCCGGCAGCCCCGAACGCCCCAACGAGGACTGGGCAGCCGCAGCTCTGCCCGCCTCGGGCGGCGGGGGGACGGTCGTCCTCCTCGACGGCGTCACACCACCGGCCGGTGATGACGGTTGTGTGCACACCGTGCCGTGGTTCACCGCTCGCCTTGGCGGGGCTTTGACCGAACTGTCCGCTTCCCGCCCGGACATGCCCCTGCCGGAGATCCTGTCCGCGGCAATCCGGCGCACCGCGGAAGCCCATCGCGACACCTGTGACCTTTCTCACGTGCGCACGCCCCAGGCGACGGTGGTCCTCGCACGCTGGGACGAGGCCTCGGTCGAACATCTCGTCCTCTCCGACTCCGCTCTCCTCCTGGAAGCGCCCGACGGCTCGGTCCGGGCGGTGCTCGACGACCGGCTCGACCGGGTCCCGGACGAGATCCTGCGCTCCCTGGAGGCGACGGACCGGCTGCGGAACCGGGAGGGCGGCTTCTTCACGGCGGCGGCCGACCCGTCGGTCGCCGCGCTGGCCGTGACGGGGACGACCCCGCGCGCGGAGGTACGGGCCCTGGCGGCGCTCACGGACGGGGCGAGCCGCTGGGTGGAGCTGTTCGGCGCGGGCGACTGGGCCGAGTGCTTCGGCGTCCTGCGCGCGGAGGGCCCTTCGGGTCTGCTCCGGCGGGTGCGGGCGCTGGAGAGGGCGGACGCGGAGGCGGGCGGCCTGCGCCGCTGGAAGAGGCATGACGACGCGACGGCGGTGTACGCGGAACTGCGCGACGCCCTCGGGTGAGGCCGCCCCTGCTCATGCCCCTCCCGGGGCTCCGCGTCAGCCCTCGGAGCGGACGTTGAAGTGGTGGAGCAGTCTCGCCAGTTCGGCCACCTCGGCGCGGTCCCAGTCGACGAGCTTGCGGACGTACCGCTCGCGGCGGGCGTCCCGGACGTGCCGGAAGCGGTCGCGGCCCTCCTCCGTGAGCCGCACCAGTGAGGCGCGCCCGTCGGCGGGGTCGGGGTCGCGGACGACGAGTCCGAGCATTTCGAGCGCGCGCAGCTGGCGGCTCATGGTCGCCTTGCCGACGCCGAAGTACCCGGCGAGTTCGGTGGCGCGCTGGGGGCCGGCGTCGTCGAGACGCACGAAGAGCCCGTAGGCGGCCGGCTCCAGTTCGGGGTGCACCTCGCGGGCCATCTCGCCGGACTGGGCGCGGGCGCGGCGGAGGAAGACCGCCAGTTCCCGTTCGAGAGCGAGGAATTCCGGGTCCACCCCGGGGGGCGTGACGGCCCGGCCTTCACTTTCCGTACCGCTTCCGTGCACGTCAGCACCTCCCACGCGTTCTCCGGCGACGTCCCGGCCGCTGAAAGTTTCTTCCCTCCACGGCCATCGCCGCAGCTCCTTCAGTATTTCGCAGGAGTAGACCAACGGCGGTATCCGGCCCCCCTTCCGCCGGACGGGTCTACGTGCGTAGCGTCATGCCTGACATGTTCACACCAGACATGTCGACCGGTCCCCCACCGCCTTTCGGAGGCACGCATGCGTGTGCACAGATCCGGAACGACCCTCGCCGGCGCCGCCCTCGCGGCCCTGGCCCTCCTCCTCCCCCTCGCCGGCTCCGCCGGCGCCGCCCAGGACCCGGGTGCCCGGCAGGAGCCCGTGCGCGGCTCCGCCTCCATGGGCATGGGCGTCCTGAAGCACGACGGCCGCGACGGCAAGCCCGGCGGGATCTCGGTCCAGGCCGTCCAGACGGAAGGCGTGGACGTCTCCAGCCACCAGGGGAACGTCGCCTGGTCCACGCTGTGGAACAGCGGGGTCAAGTGGGCCTACGTCAAGGCGACGGAAGGCACGTACTACAAGAACACCTACTTCACGCAGCAGTACAACGGCTCGTACAACGTCGGCATGATCCGGGGCACGTACCACTTCGCCACCCCGGACACGACGACCGGCGCCGCCCAGGCCGACTACTTCGTCAACAACGGCGGCGGCTGGTCGAAGGACGGCAGGACCCTGCCGGGCGTCCTCGACATCGAGTGGAACCCGTACGGCGCGACCTGCTACGGCAAGACCCAGTCCGGGATGGTGACCTGGATCCGCGACTTCCTGAACCGGTACAAGTACCGGACCGGGCGCGACGCGGTCATCTACACGGCGACCAGCTGGTGGACCCAGTGCACGGGCAACTACTCCGGCTTCGCCGCGACGAACCCGCTCTGGATCGCGCGGTACGCCTCGACCGTGGGCGAACTCCCGGCCGGCTGGCAGTACTACACGATGTGGCAGTACACGTCCTCGGGCCCGACGGTCGGCGACCACAACCACTTCAACGGCGACCTCTCGCGCGTCCAGGCACTCGCCAACGGCTGACCCGGCGCCCTCCCCCTCTCCTCCCTCTCCCCTTCTCGCTCCTCGCTCCTCGCGACGACGGCGGCTCTCCGGGTGTGCGGCACCCCGGAGGGCCGCTTCGGCTTTTTCCGCCCTCCCCCTTGCCCATTGGTATGGACCAATGCGACGCTCTACGGCGGTCGCGCGGAATTCAACTTCCGTGCACCCAGCGCGCGTTGCTCGTTCCGTATCCCCCCACGCACGAGAGAGAGCCCCCGCATGCCCTCGTACCGCCGCACCTCCGCCGTCGCCGCCTCCGCCCTGTCCGCGGCCGCCCTCGTCGGCCTCACCCCCTCCACGGCCGGTGCCCACGGCGCCGTCTTCAACCCCGTGAGCCGGGTGGCGGCCTGTTACGCCGAAGGCCCCGAGACGCCCAAGTCGCAGGTGTGCAAGGACCTCGTCGCCGACTCCGGCACCCAGCCGCTCTACGACTGGAACGAGGTCAACATCGCCAACGCCGACGGGCAGCACCAGGCCCTCATCCCGGACGGCAAGCTCTGCTCGGCGAACCGCGCCAAGTACCGGGCGCTGGACTGGGCGCGCACCGACTGGCCGGCGACGGCGGTCGCGGCCGGCTCCTTCGACTTCAAGGTCCGCGTGACGGCGGCCCACTCGGGCACGATGACGGTCTACATCACCAAGGCCGGCTTCGACCCGACGCAGCCCCTGAAGTGGTCGGACCTGGACGCGACCCCGGTCGCCGTCCACAACACCACCCGCACGGCGACGGACGGCTACTACAACTTCACGGGCAACCTGCCGGCCCGCACCGGCCGCCACATCGTCTACAAGGTGTGGCAGCGCAACGACAGCCCCGAGGCCTTCTACAGCTGCTCGGACGTCACCTTCGGCGGTACGGCGGCGGCGCCGGCCCAGCTCACGGCCCAGGCCCCGACCGAGGCGAAGATCGCCGCGGGCGCCGACCTGTCCACCGTCAGCCACGCCGGCCACGGCGGCGACGAGCAGGCCCCGGCGCTCTCCGCCGAGGCCACCGGCGCCCCCTCCTCGCCGCTCCCCCTGGCGCTCGCGGGCGCGGGCGCCCTCGCCGCCTTCGCCGGGGGCACCCTGCTCCTGGGCCGCCGCCGGAACCCGTCCGCCTCCTAGGAGCCGGACGACCCGAGCGGGAAGAGGGCGGTGAGCCGGGGTATCGCCAACCCCTCCGGCCGAGACCCCAGGGGCACGTCGTCCTCTTCCCGCTCGCCCCGCTCGTCCGCGAGTTCCTCGACCGCGTCGAGGAACTCGTCCCCCTCGTCGTCCTCCTGGCCGGTCAGCTCGTCGAACGCGTCCTGGGCGACGTAGTCGAGCTCCTCCCACTCGGGCCACTCGTCGTCGTCCCACTCGTCCCGGTGTCGCCCCACGAGGGCCCGGACCCCGGGCACGTCGGCCAGGGCGTCGGGGTCGGCGACGACCGACTCGTACACCTTCCGCCCCTGGCCGACCAGCCAGAGCGTGAAGTAGTGGAAGGCGTCCTCCGTGCAGCCGCCGCCCTCGACGCGGTTCGCCGCCTTCCAGACCGCGCGGGTGTCCGCCCGCTCGCACGCCTCCTCGAGACACACCTGGAACGCCACGCTCTCGGCCGCCGGGCGCCGTGTCAGCTCCACCCGCAGCCACTCCAGCCGCTCGTCCCGGTCACCCGGGCGGCCGCCCAACTCGTCGATGAGAGCCCAGAAGGCGTCGTCGTTCATGCGTACGAGCATGACACCCCCGACTGACATCCGGACACGCCGGAGCGGGGTGCCCCCGAAGGACACCCCGCTCACGGCCGGGGAGTTACGCGGCGACGGCCACCGGAACCGCCGCCGGAGCGAGCGCGATCTCCAGGACCTGCCGGACGTCGGTCACCGGGTGGACCTCCAGCTTCTCCAGGATCTCGGCCGGGACGTCGTCCAGGTCGGCCTCGTTCCGCTTGGGGATCACGACCGTCGTGATGCCCGCCCGGTGCGCGGCGAGCAGCTTCTGCTTCACGCCACCGATCGGGAGGACCCGGCCGGTGAGGGAGACCTCGCCGGTCATGGCCACGTCCGTACGGACCTGGCGGCCGCTCAGCAGGGACGCGAGGGCGGTCGTCATCGTGACGCCCGCGCTCGGCCCGTCCTTGGGGACGGCCCCGGCCGGGAAGTGGATGTGCACGCCCCGGTCCTTGAGTCCGGTGACGGGCAGCTCCAGCTCCGCGCCGTGCGAGCGGAGGAAGGAGAGCGCGATCTGCGCGGACTCCTTCATCACGTCGCCCAGCTGGCCGGTGAGGGTGAGCCCGGCGGCGCCGGTCTCCGGGTCGGCGAGGGAAGCCTCCACGAAGAGGACGTCTCCGCCCGCGCCGGTCACCGCGAGTCCGGTGGCGACGCCCGGCACGGCCGTACGCCGCTCGGCCGGGTCCTGGGCCGACTCGGGCACGTGGTGCGGCCGGCCGATCAGGTCCCGCAGGTCCTCCGGGGTGACCGTGAACGGCAGCTCGCGGTCGCCCAGTTCGTGCTGGGCCGTGACCTTCCGGAGCAGCCGGGCGATGGCGCGCTCCAGGGTGCGGACGCCCGCCTCCCGGGTGTACTCGCCGGCGAGCTTCCGCAGGGACGCGTCCTCCAGGACGACCTCGCCGGGCTCCAGGCCGGCCCGCTCCAGCTGGCGCGGGAGGAGGTGGTCGCGGGCGATGACGACCTTCTCGTCCTCGGTGTACCCGTCGAGCCTGACCAGCTCCATGCGGTCGAGGAGCGCCTCGGGGATGGCTTCGAGGACGTTGGCCGTGGCGAGGAAGACGACGTCGGAGAGGTCGAGTTCGACCTCCAGGTAGTGGTCGCGGAAGGTGTGGTTCTGCGCGGGGTCGAGGACTTCGAGGAGGGCCGCGGCCGGGTCGCCCCGGAAGTCGGAGCCGACCTTGTCGATCTCGTCGAGCAGGATCACCGGGTTCATGGACCCGGCCTCCTTGATGGCGCGGACGATCCGGCCGGGCAGGGCGCCGACGTAGGTCCGCCGGTGGCCGCGGATCTCGGCCTCGTCGCGGACGCCGCCGAGGGCGACGCGGACGAACTTCCGTCCCATCGCGTGGGCGACGGACTCGCCCAGCGAGGTCTTGCCGACGCCGGGCGGGCCGACGAGGGCGAGGACGGCTCCGCCGCGGCGGCCGCCGACGACGCCGAGGCCGCGCTCGGCCCGCCGCTTGCGCACGGCGAGGTACTCGGTGATGCGCTCCTTCACGTCCTCCAGGCCCGCGTGCTCGGCGTCGAGGACCGCCTGGGCGCCCGGGATGTCGTACCGGTCCTCGGTGCGCTCGCTCCAGGGCAGTTCGAGGACGGTGTCGAGCCAGGTGCGGATCCAGGAGCCCTCCGGGGACTGGTCGCTGGACCGCTCCAGCTTCTCGACCTCCTTGAGGGCCGCCTCGCGGACCTTCTCGGGCAGGTCGGCGGCCTCGACGCGGGCGCGGTAGTCGTCGGACTCGTCGCCCTCGGCCTCGCCGTTGAGGTCGCGGAGCTCCTTGCGGACGGCTTCGAGCTGGCGGCGGAGCAGGAACTCGCGCTGCTGCTTGTCGACGCCCTCCTGGACGTCCTTGGCGATGGTCTCGGCGACGTCCTGCTCGGCGAGGTGCTCGCGGAGCTGGGCGGTGGCGAGCTTGAGGCGGGCGACCGGGTCGGCGGTCTCCAGGAGCTCGACCTTCTGCTCGACGGTGAGGAAGGGCGAGTAGCCGGAGTTGTCGGCGAGGGCGCCGACGCCGTCGATCTGCTGGACGCGGTCGACGACCTGCCAGGCGCCGCGCTTCTTCAGCCAGCTGGTGGCGAGTGCCTTGTACTCCCTGACCAGCTCGTTCACGGAGCCGGGCAGCGGGTCGGGCAGGGCCTCCTCGACGGTGCTTCCCTCGACCCACAGGGCGCCGCCGGGTCCGGTCGTGCCGGCGCCGATGCGGACGCGGCCGAGGCCGCGGATCAGCGCGCCGGGGTCGCCGTCGGACAGCCGCCCCACCTGCTCGACGGTGCCGAGGACACCGGTCCCC
The DNA here is from genome assembly GCF_008642375.1 of Streptomyces venezuelae. NCBI lineage: Bacteria > Bacillati > Actinomycetota > Actinomycetes > Kitasatosporales > Streptomycetaceae > Streptomyces > Streptomyces venezuelae. The sequence goes on from NZ_CP029194.1 coordinate 2,859,760, forward strand.
GCGTAGGTCCCGTCGACGCGGGGCACGAGCAGCACCCGCGGCTTGCCGCCTCCCGGACGGGCGGCGGCCTGGGCGGCCTCGACGGCGGCCCGTACGTCGTTGTCGGAGAGGTCCAGCGGCACCACCATTCCGGGCAGCACGACCTCGTCGTCGAGCGGCAGCACAGGCAGAGTGAGCGGCGCGGACGCCTTGGACGCAGAAGCCATGATCTCCCCTTCGGCAGTCAAGTTGAGCTGTACGGACTCAATGCACATGAGCCCAGGAATGTTCCCCAGCCGTAGTTCGCTCTGAGCGATCACTCTTCCGCGGAGCCGTGAGCTGCCGATGTAATGCCTCTATGGATATTGCAGCCATTACCTCCGTGTGGGTGGCCGGGTGGACCGTCTCCCGGGGGACCCCGGCCGCCGTCGTCGAGCCCTGGGGCTACCGGATCGACGTCGGCCTGCCGCGGCATGTCGTACGGCACGTGCTGCCCGCCCCCGACGCGGACTCCGTCGGCGCGCTCTGCGAGCGGCTCACCGAGCCGTACAGCTGGCTCAAGGTGATGGCGGCGCCGGAGGAGGTGGCGCCGTGGATCACCGAGGGGTGGACGGTCCCCGACGACCCGGGCTTCATGATGGTCAAGCCGCTGGACCCGGGCGCCCGCCCCGCGCCTCCGGAGGGGTACGCGCGGACCACCGAGGTCCGGAACGGGGTCATCCGGGTCCGCGTCCTCGCCCCGGACGGCACCCTGGCCGCGCGCGGCCAGATCGCCCCGACCGGCTCCACCGCCGTCGCCGACCAGATCGAGACCGACCCCGCGCACCGGCGGCGCGGCCTCGGCGCGAACGTCATGCGCACGCTGGAGGCGGCCGCCGCACAGGCCGGCGCCGAGACCGGGGTGCTGGCGGCGACCACGGACGGCCTCGCGCTGTACGACTCCCTCGACTGGCGCTACCGCGGGCCCCTCACCGGGATCGTCCGGTCGGGAACCTGACCGTCCGGCTGCGCCGGGCACCCCGTACGGGGCATGCTCGATCCATGGTGCGAGGCCGAGGCGTACGGGGGAAGTGGTGCGGGGCCCTGCTGCTGGCGGTGGTCCTGGCCGGCGGCACGAGCGCGTGCGGGCCCGAGACGCCGCCCGCGCCGGGCGGACCGGCATCGGGGGCGACCGTGTCTCCGGCTCCGAATGCGCCGGACACGTCGGGCACGTCGGGCACTGCGACCCGTACACCCGAAGCGAGCACGAGTACGGCCACGGGCACGAGTACGACCACGGCCCCGACGCCGAGTACGACCCCGACCACGCCCCCTGCCGAACCCCGGCCCGGCGAGGTCCTCGTCGAGGTGGTCGTCAGCGGCGGCTTCGCCGGGGTCCGCAACGAGCTCGTCGTCCACTACGGCGGCAGCTGGACCAGCCGCTCCGGCACCAAGCCTCCCCGCACCGGGCAGCAGACGCCCGCCGAGGCCGCCGAGCTGCGGGCAGCCCTGGAGGACCCGGCGTACGCGCGCGTGCCGAACCGGCCGACCGGGAGCCCGATCGCCGACGGGTTCCAGTACTTCATCACCTACCGCCACCGCCTCGTCGTCGCGGGCGACGGCGAACGCCCCGCGGCCCTCCGGCGCGTCTTCGCGGCCCTGCCGGAAGGCGGCCCGCCGACGAGCCCCTGAGCCGGAACCCGGACCACCGTGAACCGAACCGGGGTCCGGGCGCGATAGAGAGTGCGTGAGACTGTTGCGCCCCTCAGGGGCAGGCCCCGCAGGGGGAGACGAGGACGACGACGCGGCGCTGCTGCGCGCGGTCGCCCGGGGGGACTCCGAGGCGCTCGGCGTCCTCTACGACCGGCACGCCGGCTGGCTGCACGCCCGGCTCGCCCGGCGCTGCCCGGACGAGGAGACCGTGCGGGAGGTCCTCCAGGACACCTTCGTGACGGTCTGGCGCTCGGCCGGCACCCACCGGGGGCGGGGCGAGGCCGGCGGATGGCTCTGGGTGATCGCCGCCCGCCGCCTCGTGGACGCCCAGCGGGTGCGGGCCCGCGTCGACCGCGCGGCCGTGCCCGCGGAACCGCCCGCCCCCGCGCCCTCCGCCGAGGAGCGGGTGCTCGCCGGCCTGGAGTACGGGGAGGTGGGCGCCGCCCTCGACCGGATCTCGCCCGAACTCGCCGAGGTCCTGCGGGCGACCGTCGTCGACGGCCTGACGACCCGCGAGACCGCCCGGCTGCTCGGCATACCCGAAGGCACCGTCAAGACCCGCGCCCTGCGCGCCCGCCGCGAACTGCGCGCCGCCCTCGGCGCCGGTGGCCCGTACCCCCTGGGAGGCACCGCATGACGTCCCCCGCCTCATCCCCGACGCCACCCCCCTGGCACGTCACCGACGCGCTGGCGCTCCGGTACGCGGAGGGTGCCGCGGCCGAGACGGACGCCTGGTCGCTGGAGAAGCACGTCGAGTCCTGCTCCCCCTGCGCGGGGCGCGTCTCGGCCGCCGTACGCGCCGGAGCCGCGGGCCCGGCCCTGGCCGCCGTACGGGCGGAGCTCCTGGCCTCCGTGGGACACCGGCCGGCACCGGCACCCGCGCCGGCGGCTGCACCCGTGCCGGCCCGCCACCCCCTCGGCCGGAGCGCGCGGCTCTGGTGGGCCGCCGGGCCCGCCCTGCGCGGCTCCTGGGTCGTGGCGGTGGCGCTCGTCCTGGGCGGCGCCTTCGCCCTGGCCTACGGCGCCGGGTTCCAGGGCGCGCGGAGCTGGCTGCTCGCCGCCTCCCCGGTCCTCCCGCTCGCCGGCGTCGCCGTCTCGTACGGACGCCACGCCGACCCGCTGTACGAGATCACCGCCGCCACCCCGTCCGGCGGGCTGCGGCTGCTCCTCACCCGTACCGCCGCCGTGCTCGCCGTCTGCGTACCGCTGCTGACCGCGGGCGGGGCGCTGCTGCCTCCGGTGGCCGGCTTCCCGGGGGCGGCCGCCTGGCTGCTGCCGGGGCTCGCGCTGACCCTGGCGACCCTCGCGCTCGGCTCCTTCGTCGGCTGCCGGGCGGCGGCCGCGACGCTCGCCGGCGGCTGGCTCCTCGCCGTGACGGGCCCGCTGCTCGGGCAGCAGGGCGCCGACACGGGCGGTGCGGCCGTCCTCGTCCGCTACTTCTCCGGTCCTGTCGCACAAGGGAGCTGGGCCGTCGCCGCGCTGGCCTGCGCCGCCCTGCTCGTGCTGCGGCGCCGTTCCTTCGACCACTTGGAGACCCGGTGAACCAGCCCGCCACGGTCGCGGTGACCGGACTGACCGTCCGGCACCGCCGCACCGTCGCCCTCGACGCGCTCGACCTGTCCCTCTCCCCCGGAATCCACGGCCTGCTCGGCCCGAACGGTGCCGGGAAGACCTCGCTCATCCGGGTCCTCGCGACCGTCGCCGCCCCCTCCTCCGGGCGGGTGGAGCTGCTCGGCGGGGACGTCGGCAGCCATGGCGAGCGCACCGAGATCCGGCGCCGACTCGGCTATCTGCCGCAGGAGTTCGGCTACTACCCGGCCTTCACGGTCCGTGAGTTCGTGGCGTACGTGGCCTGGCTGAAGGAGGTGCCGGCGGACCGGGCCGGGGCGGCCGTGGAGCGGGCGGTCGAGCGCGTCGGGCTCGCCGACCGGATCGACGCGCGGATGAAGACGCTCTCGGGCGGCATGGTCCGGCGCGCGGGCATCGCCCAGGCGATCGTGAACGAGCCGGAGCTGCTGCTGCTCGACGAGCCGACGGCGGGCCTCGACCCGGAGCAGCGGGTCGACTTCCGCGCGCTGCTGCGGGAGCTGGGCACGGAGGCGACGGTGGTGGTCTCCACGCACCTGGTGGAGGACGTGGCCGCGGCCTGCACCGATGTCGCGCTGATCGAGTCGGGGGTGCTCGCCTTCCGGGGCACGACCGCCGAACTCGCCGCGCTCGGCGGCGAGTCGGCGGATGCGGGTGACTCGACGACGAACGCGATCGAGCGCGGCTACACGGCCGCCCTGCGCGCCCACCGCGACCGCCTCGCCGGGGGCGGCGCCGGACAGCGCGTGAAGGAGTCGCTCCGATGACGACGACCCTCACCCCGCCCCGTACGGAGAAGCCTGCGCCCGTACGCGCGCCCGCACCGCTCCGCACCGAGCTGCTGCGCGGCCTCGGGCCGTGGTCCGGCGCCGCCGTCGCGCTCACCGTCCTGGTGACGATGTACAGCAAGGCGCCGGAGTGGCAGGGCCGTTGGGCCGACGTGACGAACCTCCTGCACGTCGCCGCCGGACTGCTCTGCGGGCCCCTCGCGCTCGCGGCGGGCTGCTGGCAGGGCGGCCGGGACCGGCGGCGGCGGACGACGGAGCTGTGGGAGTCCGTCCCCCGCTCCCCGCTGCGCCGCCTCCTGGTCGCCGTCGCCCCCTCCGCGCTCTGGCCCGCCGCCGGGCTGCTGCTCGCCGACACCGTCTGCCTGCTCGCCACCTGGCCGTACGTCTCCGCGGGGCGCCCCTACCTCGAGCTCCTCGCCGCCGACGCGGTCGCCGTCGCCGCCCTCGGCGCGCTCGGCCATCTCGCCGGGCGGGTCGTCCGGTGGCGGCTGACGGCCCCGCTCCTCGGGATCGTCGGGTACGTCGTCCTCGGGCTCACCGCCTACACGCAGAGCACCGCGCGCTGGCTCAGCCCGGCGGGCGAGCACCAGTTCTCCTGGGACAGGCCGGTGTGGTGGTTCGGCCCGGTGTCGATGGCGTGGACGGCGGGGCTCACGCTCGCCGTACTCCTCGCGTACGGGCTGCGTCCGGCCCGCCTGAGAGTGTTCGCCCTGGTCCCGCTGGCCGTCGCGGTCGCCGCCGCCGGCCTGATCCTGCGGCTGCCGCAGGATCAGGGACCGTGGCGTCCGGACCCGGCCCTGTCCCGGCAGGTCTGCGACGACGGCACGCCGCAGGTGTGCCTGACGGCCGTGGACGAGGCGCTGTTGCCCGAGGTGTCGGCGGCCCTCGCCCCTCTGAACAGCCGCCTCAAGGGGGTGCCGGGCGCCCCGACCCGCTGGGTGGGCGGCATGAACGGACCGGCTCTCCCCGGCGACGTCGAGCTGCCCAACGCCCGGCAGGACGCGGAGCGCAACCGGCTCGCCCGCCCCGACCTGTACCTCAGCTCGGCCGCGGCCTGGCTGTTCTCGGACACGTGCCGGCCGGGCGACGGCGCGGGTCCCAACGCCGAGCGGGCGAGCTACGTCAATCTCGCCGTCCAGGAGTGGCTGGCGCCGACCCCGGACGACTACGGCCCCGACACCACCGGCGCCCAGCCGTACATCGACCGGCTGGAAGCCAAGTCCCCGGCCGAGCAGCGCGACTACCTGACCCGCTACCTGGCCGCGAACACCTGCCGCCCGGACGAGGTGCCGATCCCATGAGGCGCCCCCCGCAGGTTCTCTATCTGCGCTCCCGCGGCCTGCCCGGCGCGCTGGCCGCCCTGCTCGGCACTGCGGCGGCCGCCGCCTGGGCGGCCTGGTGGCTGGTGTCGCTGCCGGACTTCGACCACACGGCGCGGCTGCCGGTGGTGGTCCTCGGGCCGCTGCTCGCGGCGGGCGTCATCGGGACGAGCCTGCACACGCCGAGCGACGAGCTGGACCGTACGGCGGTACGGGCCTGGTGGCCCCGCCGCCTCGGCCATGTCCTCGCCCCGACCGCGCTCGCCGTGGCGCTGCTCGCCCTCGCCCTGCCGGGGCACGCCGGGGAGTTCGGCGCGCCCGCCGCCGTGCGCAACGCGCTGGGCCTGATGGGCATGGCGGCGGGCTCCGCCACCCTGGTCGGCGCCCGGCTGAGCTGGCTGCCGCCGACCTTCTACGCCGGCGTGGTCTATCTGGCGGCCCCCGCCGGGGCGGACGGCGGCGCGGTCTGGTGGGCCTGGGTGATGCGCCCGGGCCCGGAGGCCGAGGCGTGGGCGGTCGCCGCCGTCTGCTTCGTGGTGGGCACGGCGCTGTACGCGTGGCGGGGCGGCCGACGTACGGCCGGCGAGTCCTGAGCAGCGGGACGCCGGCTCGACTCGCCGGCCCGACAGCCCGACAGCCCGACCGTACCTACCTGAGCAGCCAGTCCCTCGTCAGCGCCGCCATCTCCGCCTGTGTGCGCCCGCCGTGGTCGACCGCGATGAAGTGGTCGGCCACGCGCAGCGAGAAGACGAGCAGGCTGCGGACCTCGACGTCGTCCTCGTCGGGGCAGAAGCTCCGGAAGAGCGAACGCAGGTACTCCATGCGCCGGTTGTCGGTGCGCCGGAGCCGTGCGGCGACGGCCTCGTCGCGCCGGGCCCAGTCCCGGACGGCGAGGTCGACGGCGAGGCCGGTCACCGGCCCGTCGGCGACGTTCTGGACGAAGTCGAAGAGCCGGCCGAGTTTGGCGCGGCCCTCTCCCCCGCCGCTCTCGATCCGCTCGATGACGGCTTCGGAGACCTCGCGCTCCCAGGTGTCGAGCATCTCGGCGAGCAGGGCGTCGCGGTTGGCGAAGTACCCGTAGAAGCCGCCCTTGCTGACGCCGAGGGCCTGGGCCAGCGGTTCGATGCGTACGGCCTCCGGGCCGCCCTCGGCGAGCGCGCGGAGGCCCTCCTCGATCCACCGGCCACGCGGTGTGCGGATCGCGCCCATGGTGTGTCCCTCCTCACCTCGCCACTCCTCCGCCCGACTATACGGTGCCGTACAGACGGGTCTACGCTTGATCTATACGCCACCGTACAAGTGCGGCCGGGCGTAGGAACCGACGGAGGAACAGGGGCATGACCATGAGACTTCCCCGCACCGCGCACACCTCCCGCCCGTGGCGGATCCACGAGTTCGCGGACGACTTCCACGTCGAGGACGTGTGGGCACTGCCCGTGACGGGCGGCCCGGACGAACTCGAACGACTCGTACGGCAGTTCACGAACGGCGACGGCACCGCCCTCTCCACCCCCGTGGTCCGCGCGCTCTTCGCGCTGCGCTGGAAGCTGGGCGCCCTGCTCGGCCTGGACAAGCCGGCCGCCGGCCTGAGCGCACGGGTGGGCTCCCTCCGGGAGCGGCTCCCGGAGGACCTGCGCACGGGGACGCGCGGCCCCGACCTGCAGGTGGTGCCGTTCACGTCCGTCTACCAGACCGACCGGGAGTGGGTGGCGGAGACCGCCAACCGGACCGCCCACGCGGTGATGCACATCGGCTGGGTCCCGGACCCCACCCCGGGCGATCCCGGCCGGCACCGCGCCCGGATGGCCGTCCTGGTGAAGCCCAACGGCCTGCTCGGCACCCTCTACGTGGCGGGGATCAAGCCGTTCCGGTACCTCGGCGTGTACCCGAAACTGCTGAACGCGATCGGCCGGGAGTGGGAGGCGGGCAGAAAGACGCCGGCCGCGACGGCGTCCTGAACGGCGACAGCCCGGGAGGGGGGAGAGTCACCCCCGCGGCGCCGCCATCTCCGCGTACCGCCGCTCCAGGAAGGACCGGACGCGCGCGGGCATGTCCATCGACTCCGGGTCGAGGGCCCACTGGATCTGGAGCCCGTCCATGACGGCGAGGTGCTCCTGCCCGACGGCCCGGCAGTCGATGTCGGCGCGCAGCTCGCCGCGCCGCACGGCCTCCTCCAGGAGTTCGACCGTGTGCCGGAGCACGCGCGCGTAGCGCTCCTTGAAGTACTCGTGGGCGGGGTGGCCGATGTTGCCGGACTCGCCCACCAGGACGTTGTACATCCGGACGATGCCGGGGCGCCGGGTGTTCTCCTCGATCAGCGCGACCAGGGTTTCCAGGTAGGCGGCGTACGACTCGGGCTCGACGCTGAACAGCCGCTCGATGTCGTGCTGTTCGCTCTGCCCGAGGACCGAGAGGAGCAGGTCCTCCTTGCTCCGGAAGTGGTGCAGCAGTCCGCCCTGGGTGATCCCGCAGTCGTTGGCGATCCGGGCGAGCGAGGAGGCGTGGAACCCCCAGCGCCCGAAGTGGTCGACGGCGGTGTCCAGGATCTTTCGGCGGCGCGCGTCACCGACCGCGTAACTGCCCCGGCCTGCGGGTTTACGGGGCGTCGGTTCCTTCTTCTCCGGCATGCGCCCCACCCTACGGGGGCGCCTTCCCGGGGCTGGATCCCCGCCCCGGAAGAGGCTCCGGCCTGTGATCCAGGACACATTCCAGAAACCTAGTGGTCACTCGGTTTTCGCGCTTAGCCTGACGCCGTCATCCGGCCACGCAAGCAGGGACGTACGCCATGCACCCCTACCAGGACGCCACTCGTCCCGTCGGCGAGCGCGTCGAGGACCTCCTCTCCCGGATGACCCCGGAGGAGAAGGCCGGCCAGCTCTTCCACTCCATGCTGATGATGAATCCCGACGGCACGCCGGTGACCGAGACGGACGGTTCGACGCTGCCGCTCACCACCCCCGACCTCATCGAGGACCGGCGGCTCACCCACTTCAACCTGCTCGGCACCTACGGCGCCCGCGAGATGGCGCTCTGGCACAACGCGATCCAGGAGATGGCCGCGGGCACCCGCCTCGGCATCCCGGTCTCGCTCTCCACCGACCCCCGCCACGCCTTCACCGACAACATCGGCGCATCCTTCAACGCCGGCGCCTTCTCCGCCTGGCCCGAGGCCCTCGGTCTCGCCGCGATCGGCGACCCCGAGCTGGTTCTCGCCTTCGCCGACACGGTCCGCCGCGAGTACCTCTCCGTCGGCTTCCGTACGGCGCTCCACCCGCAGATCGACCTCGCGACCGAGCCCCGCTGGTCCCGCCAGTCCGGCACCTTCGGCTCCGACGCGAAGCTCACGGGCGAGCTGGTCCGGGCGTACGTCCGCGGGCTCCAGGGCGAGAGCCTCGGCAAGGACTCGGTGGCCGCGATGATCAAGCACTTCCCCGGCGGCGGCCCGCAGAAGGACGGCGAGGACCCGCACTTCCCGCACGGCAAGGAGCAGGTCTACCCGGGCGGGATGCGCGAGTACCACCTGGAGCCGTTCCGGCACGCGATCGCGGCGGGCTGCTCGCAGATGATGCCGTACTACGGCCAGCCGATCGGCACCGACTGGGAGGAGGTCGGCTTCGGCTTCAACAAGGGCGTGATCACGGGGCTCCTCCGCGAGGAGCTCGGCTTCACCGGCATCGTCTGCACCGACTGGGGCCTGCTCACGGACTCGACGGTCTTCGGCGAGCCGCACGAGGCGCGGGCCTGGGGCGTCGAGCACCTGAGCGTGGCCGAGCGGACGGCGAAGGCCCTCGACGCGGGCGCGGACCAGTTCGGCGGCGAGCAGTGCCCCGAGGTCGTCGTGGAGCTGATGGCCTCGGGCCGGATCTCCGAGGCCCGCGTCGACACGTCCGTACGCCGCCTCCTGCGCGAGAAGTTCCTCCTCGGGCTCTTCGACGAGCGGCGGTACGTCGACCCCGACGAGGCCGCGGAGACCGTCGGCCGCGCCGACTTCGCGGCCGCGGGCGCCGCCGCTCAGCGCCGCTCCCTCACCGTCCTCACCGACGGGCCGCTCCCCCTGTCGGGACGGCCGAGGCTGTACGTGGAGAACGTCGACCCGGCGGTCGCGGCGGCGTACGGCGAGGTCGTCGCCGACCCGGCCGCGGCGGACCTCGCGGTGCTGCGGCTGCGCACCCCGTACGAGGAGCGGCCGAACCTCTTCGAGTCCTTCTTCCACTCCGGCTCGCTCGCCTTCCCCGAGCCCGAGCTGACCCGGATCCTGGGCCTGCTCGCCACCGTGCCGACGGTCGTCTGCGTCAACCTGGAGCGGCCGGCGGTCCTGCCGGAGATCGCCGAGCGGGCGGCGGCGCTGATCGCCGACTTCGGCGCGAGCGACGAGGCCCTGCTCGACGTGGCCTTCGGGCGGGCGAAGGCCGAGGGGCGGCTCCCCTTCGAGCTGCCGCGCTCGATGGCGGCGGTGGAGGCGGCCCGCCCGGACGTCCCGAACGACACGGCGGACCCCGTCTTCGCCCACGGCCACGGCCTGGATCTGGCCCTCTAGGCCGGAACACCCACAGACCGCGGGGGACCTGAACGACCCCGCGCACGATCCGGGGGCCTGCCCGTGGGGGGCCGGGCCCCCGGATCTCCCCTGCCCGCATGTCATGCACCTGAAGGGTTCTCCATGCGCACGTACGTAGCACTGTCCGCGGCCACCGCCTTGCTCGCCGGCCTGGGCGCCACCGCCTACGCCACCACGGGCACCGCCCCCGACTCCCGGCCGCTCGCGGGGATGCGGATCCTGATCTCCAACGACGACTCGATGCAGGCCGCGAAGGCGAGCAACTCCGACGGCCTCGGCCTGTACGAGCTCCGCCGCGCGATGTGCGCCGCCGGCGCCGACGTCGTCGTGATGGCCCCCTGGCAGGTCCAGTCCGGAAAGGGCACCGCCGTCACCAACGGCGGCGTCGTCACCGCCCAGCGCCGCACCGCCCTGCCCGCCGGGTACGAGAACGACTGCGCGGGCGCCCCCGCCAAGGGCGCGGTCTACGGCGTCTGCCTCTCCGACGTCCCCTGCACGAAGGACTCCGCGAGCGCCACCCCCGCCGACACCGTCAAGCTCGCCCTGCGCGGCGGCCTCAAGGCCAAGGCCGGCTGGACCGGGGCCCCCGACCTCGTCCTCACCGGCATCAACTCCGGCCCCAACATCTCCGCCAGCGTCAACGACTCCGGCACCGTCGGCGCCGCCGTCGCAGCCGTCGACCAGGAGGTCCCGGCCCTCGCCTTCTCCTCCTCCGGCGACGAGAGCAACACCTTCTTCCCCCGCGCCAACTACCGCGCCCACGCCGAGTTCGGGGCCCGCCTCGTCGCCGGCCTCAAGCAGCGCGGGCTGCTGACCTCGAAGTTCGCCCTCAAGGTCGACTACCCCGACGTCAGCACCGGCACCCCCGCCAAGGCCCCGGTCTGGACCCGCGTCGGCGACGGGGCCATCGTCTACCACGCCTTCGAACAGCGCGGGAACAGCGACTCCTTCGACATCGCGCTCGGCCTCTGCCCGGTGGACGGCAGCGGCGAGGGCGAGTGCGCGGAGGGGCGGAAGGACGCCGACTCCACCTGGCTCCTCGACAAGGGCCACGTCACGATCGCCCCGATCACCTGGGACCGCACCTACGGCACCCGGGTCGACGCCCGCCGCGAGCTGAACCGGATCGAGCAATTCGTGAAGCACGAGGCCCCGCGCCCGTGACGGCCTCCCTCCAGGCGTCATCGCACCGCGCGACCCCGCGGCTCCGTTAAGTGTTTGTCCCGGCCGTCCGCGCCCCGCGAGGATGGCCGGGCCATCCCCTGCCGAGCCGAGAGCGGAGTGACCGACCTTGACCAGCCCCGTGACACTCGACCGCCGAGACGGTCCGTACGGAGAAGTCGTGCTGCGCCGCCGCGCCGAGCACTTCGAGATCATCGCCAACGGCACCTTCCTCATGGACACCTCCGACGGGCGCTCCGAGCGGCTCCTCGTCGACGCGGCCCTGGCCGCCCTGCCCGAGGAGTCCCGCACCGGCGCCTCCGTCCTCGTCGGCGGCCTCGGGGTCGGCTTCTCGCTCGCCCACGCGGCCGCCGACCCGCGCTGGGGCCGGATCGTCGTCGCCGAGCGTGAGGGCGCGATCATCGACTGGCACCGCGAGGGGCCGCTCTCCTCGGTCTCCGGGCCCGCACTGGCCGATCCGCGGACCGTGATCCTGCACACGGACCTCGTGGACCACCTCCGCACCTCCTCCGACACGTACGACGCCCTCTGTCTGGACATCGACAACGGGCCGGACTGGACGGTCACCGAGGACAACGAAACCCTGTACTCGGCCGAGGGGTTGGCGGCCTGCGCGGCCCGGCTGAACCCCGGCGGTGTGCTCGCTGTCTGGTCCGCTCAGCCCTCGGCCGATTTCGAAGACTCATTGCGGAATGCCGGATTCAGCGGGGTACGGACCGAAGAGATCCCCGTTGCCCGGGGCGTCCCCGACGTGGTCCACCTCGGCATCCGTCCCCGGTAACTCCTGGATAGCCGGGACACCACCCGTACCTCTAGGCTGCTGCACCGACATCGGCGACGCGAGGCGGGGCAATGGAGCAGACACACACCACTCACCACGGTGCGGCGGCCACTCCCGGGGCCCAGCGACGGGTCCTCGTGGTCGAGGACGACGCGACGATCGTCGAGGCGATCTCCGCGCGGCTGCGCGCCGAGGGCTTCCTCGTGCAGACCGCGACGGACGGCCCCGCGGCCGTCGACGCCGCCGAGGCCTGGCAGCCGGACCTGATGGTCCTCGACGTGATGCTCCCGGGCTTCGACGGCCTGGAGGTGTGCCGCAGGGTCCAGGCCCAGCGCCCCGTCCCGGTCCTCATGCTGACCGCCCGGGACGACGAGACCGACATGCTGGTCGGGCTCGGCGTCGGCGCGGACGACTACATGACGAAGCCGTTCTCGATGCGCGAGCTCGCCGCCCGGGTGCACGTCCTGCTGCGCCGGGTCGAGCGGGCCGCGCTGGCGGCCGTCACCCCGCGCAGCGGGATCCTGCGCCTCGGCGAGCTGGAGATCGACCACGCGCAGCGCCGGGTCCGGGTGCGCTCCGAGGACGTGCACCTGACCCCGACCGAGTTCGACCTGCTGGTCTGTCTGGCGAGCACCCCGAGGGCGGTCCTCTCGCGCGAGCAGCTGCTCGCCGAGGTGTGGGACTGGGCGGACGCCTCCGGCACCCGGACCGTGGACAGCCACATCAAGGCGCTGCGCCGGAAGATCGGAGCCGAGCGCATCCGTACGGTCCATGGCGTGGGGTACGCGCTGGAGACCCCGGCGCCGTGAGGCGACGGCCGGGCAGGCGCACCGGAGCCCGGCGCCGGATCGTGATCTCAATCAAGACCAAGCTCGGCGCCCTGGTCGTCGGCGCGGTCCTGCTGACCTCGTGTCTCGCATTGGTGGCGATCCGCACGTCCACCGAGTTCCGGTACATCACGATCTTCGCGATGATCGCGACGCTGCTGATCACCCAGTTCGTGGCGCAGTCCCTGACGGCGCCGCTCGACGAGATGACCACGGTGGCCGGGACGATCTCGCGCGGCGACTTCAGCCGGCGGGTGCGGGGCGCGGACCGGCGGGACGAGCTGGGCGACCTGGCCTCGACGATCAACCGCATGGCGGACGACCTGGAGGCCGTCGACCGGCACCGCAAGGAGCTGGTCGCCAATGTGTCGCACGAGCTGCGCACACCGATCGCCGCGCTCCGGGCCGTCCTGGAGAACGTCGTGGACGGGGTGTCCGAGGCCGATCCGGAGACCATGCGCTCGGCGCTGAAACAGACGGAACGGCTGGGCCGGCTGGTGGAGACGCTGCTGGACCTGTCACGTCTTGACAACGGTGTCGTGGCGCTGAGGGCGAGCCGTTTCGAGGTCTGGCCGTACCTGTCGGGCGTGCTGCGGGAGGCGAACCTCGCCGCGTCCCAGCGCGGCCTGTTCTCCACGTCCGGGCTGCACAACCGCACGGACGTCCATCTGCACCTGGACGTGTCGCCGCCCGAGCTGGTCGCCCACGCGGACGCGGAACGGCTCCACCAGGTCATGGCCAATCTGATCGACAACGCGGTGAAGCACTCGCCGCCGCACGGCCGGGTCACGGTCCGGGCCCGGCGCGGCCCGTATCCGGACTCGCTGGAGCTGGTGGTCGAGGACGAGGGTCCCGGCATCCCGGAGTCCGAGCGGCACAAGGTCTTCGAGCGGTTCAACCGCGGCACGGTGCCGGACCGGCAGGGTCCGGGCAGCGACGGCGGCACCGGGCTCGGGCTCGCGATCGCCCGCTGGGCCGTGGATCTGCACGGTGGCGGGATCGGCGTGGCCGAATCGTCACGCGGCTGCCGCATCCGAGTCACTCTTCCGGGCAGCCTTCCCCCGAGAGATTGACGTAGGGTTCGAACCGGAAGAGCACGTTCTGCGTGTACGTGAGCGGGACCTGCGCGCACGTGAACGGGGTGCGATCAGGGATGCGGTCGAAGTGGGCCGTGCCCGTGCTTTTCCGTACCCTCACACATGCGGAACCACGGTTGTTTCCCGCCATTCACGGTCCCGAAACACCTCGTCAAGTGTGACTTGCGCGACGTTGGAGTGCCTGGCCTGCACCTCCCGGCCGGACAGGCGTAGCCTTTATTTCCGCTGTCCATCACCTTGTGAAGCGGAAGAGGGCGGTTGCCGCCGTGTCGTCTCAGTCCCCCAGTACCCCGAGCTCCCCGACCGACCAAGACGGGCAGGGTAAGAACCCTGCCGCCGCCTTCGGTGCCAATGAGTGGCTCGTCGACGAGATCTACCAGCAGTACCTCCAGGACCCGAATTCGGTCGATCGTGCCTGGTGGGACTTCTTCGCCGACTACAAGCCCGGAGCGTCGGCGACCCCGACCGCCCCGGCTGCCACCACCCCGAGCGCGCCCGCCGCGCCGCAGGCGAGCCCCGCACAGGCCGCGCCTTCGGCTCCCGCGGTCGTTCCGGCCCCCGCGCCCGCCCCGGCCGCGGCCCCGGCTCCTGTGAAGCCCGCCGCGGCTCCCTCGCCGGCCGTCGCGAAGCCCGCCGCCGCCGCTCCGGCGCCGGCCAAGGCCGCCCCGGCCGCCGAGGCCCCCGTCGGCCCCGAGCTGATCACGCTGCGCGGCCCCGCCGCCGCGGTCGCGAAGAACATGAACGCCTCGCTGGAGGTGCCGACGGCCACGTCCGTCCGCGCCGTCCCGGTGAAGCTGCTCTTCGACAACCGGATCGTGATCAACAACCACCTGAAGCGCGCCCGGGGCGGGAAGATCTCCTTCACGCACCTCATCGGCTACGCGATGGTGCAGGCGATCAAGGCCATGCCGTCGATGAACTACTCCTTCGCGGAGAAGGACGGCAAGCCGACCCTGGTCAAGCCGGAGCACGTGAACTTCGGTCTCGCGATCGACCTGGTGAAGCCCAACGGCGACCGCCAGCTCGTCGTCGCGGGCATCAAGAAGGCCGAGACGCTCAACTTCTTCGAGTTCTGGCAGGCGTACGAGGACATCGTCAAGCGGGCCCGCGTGGGCAAGCTGACGATGGAGGACTTCACCGGCGTCACGGTCTCCCTGACCAACCCCGGCGGCCTCGGCACCGTCCACTCCGTGCCGCGTCTGATGCCCGGCCAGTCGGTCATCATGGGCGTCGGCTCGATGGACTACCCGGCCGAGTTCCAGGGCACCTCCCAGGACACCCTGAACAAGCTGGGCATCTCGAAGGTCATGACCCTGACCTCGACCTACGACCACCGGGTCATCCAGGGCGCCGCCTCCGGCGAGTTCCTGCGCGTCGTCGCGAACTACCTCCTCGGCGAGCAGGGCTTCTACGACGACATCTTCAAGGCGCTGCGCATCCCCTACGAGCCGGTCCGCTGGCTCAAGGACATCGACGCGTCGCACGACGACGACGTCACCAAGGCCGCGCGCGTCTTCGAGCTCATCCACTCCTACCGGGTCCGCGGCCACGTCATGGCCGACACCGACCCGCTGGAGTACAAGCAGCGCAAGCACCCCGACCTGGACATCACCGAGCACGGCCTCACCCTGTGGGACCTGGAGCGGGAGTTCGCGGTCGGCGGCTTCGCCGGCAAGTCGATGATGAAGCTCCGCGACATCCTCGGCGTCCTGCGCGACTCGTACTGCCGCACCACCGGCGTCGAGTTCATGCACATCCAGGACCCGAAGCAGCGCAAGTGGATCCAGGACCGCGTCGAGCGCCCGCACGCCCGTGTGGAGCGCGAGGAGCAGCTCCGGATCCTGCGCCGGCTGAACGCGGCGGAGGCCTTCGAGACCTTCCTGCAGACGAAGTACGTCGGCCAGAAGCGCTTCTCCCTGGAGGGCGGCGAGTCCGTCATCCCGCTGCTCGACGCGGTCATCGACTCGGCCGCCGAGTCGCGCCTCGACGAGGTCGTCATCGGCATGGCCCACCGCGGCCGCCTGAACGTCCTCGCGAACATCGTGGGCAAGTCGTACGCGCAGATCTTCCGCGAGTTCGAGGGCAACCTCGACCCGAAGTCGATGCACGGCTCCGGCGACGTCAAGTACCACCTGGGCGCCGAGGGCACCTTCACCGGTCTCGACGGCGAGCAGATCACGGTCTCCCTGGCCGCCAACCCCTCGCACCTCGAGGCGGTCGACCCGGTCCTGGAAGGCATCGTCCGCGCCAAGCAGGACGTCATCAACAAGGGCGGCACGGACTTCACCGTCCTGCCCGTCGCCCTCCACGGTGACGCGGCCTTCGCCGGCCAGGGCGTCGTCGCCGAGACCCTGAACATGTCGCAGCTGCGGGGCTACCGCACCGGCGGCACGGTCCACATCGTCATCAACAACCAGGTCGGCTTCACCGCCGCCCCGGAGTCCTCGCGTTCCTCGATGTACGCGACCGACGTGGCCCGCATGATCGAGGCGCCGATCTTCCACGTGAACGGCGACGACCCGGAGGCCGTGGTCCGCGTCGCGCGGCTCGCCTTCGAGTTCCGCCAGACGTTCAACAAGGACGTCGTGATCGACCTCATCTGCTACCGCCGCCGCGGTCACAACGAGGGCGACAACCCGCAGTTCACCAACCCGCAGATGTACAACCTGATCGACAAGAAGCGTTCGGTGCGCAAGCTGTACACCGAGTCGCTCATCGGTCGCGGTGACATCACCCTCGAAGAGGCGGAGCAGGCGCTCCAGGACTTCCAGGGCCAGCTGGAGAAGGTGTTCGCGGAGGTCCGCGAGGCCACCGCCGCGCCGACCCCGACCCAGGTCCCGGACGCCCGGGCCGAGTTCCCGGTCGGCGTCACCACCGCGGTCTCCGCCGAGGTCGTGAAGCGGATCGCCGAGTCGCAGGTCAGCGTCCCGGAGCGGATCACGGTCCACCCGCGTCTGATGCCCCAGATGCAGCGCCGTGCCGCCTCCATCGACGACGGCACCATCGACTGGGGCTTCGGCGAGACCCTCGCCATCGGCTCCCTGCTGATGGAGGGCACCCCGGTCCGCCTCTCGGGCCAGGACTCCCGCCGCGGCACCTTCGGCCAGCGCCACGCGGTCCTGGTGGACCAGGAGACCGGCGAGGACTACACCCCGCTGCTCTACCTGGCCGAGGACCAGGCCCACTACAACGTCTACGACTCGCTGCTCAGCGAGTACGCGGCGATGGGCTTCGAGTACGGCTACTCGCTGGCCCGTCCGGACTCCCTGGTCATCTGGGAGGCCCAGTTCGGTGACTTCGTCAACGGCGCGCAGACCGTCGTCGACGAGTTCATCTCCTCGGCCGAGCAGAAGTGGGGCCAGACCTCCGGCGTCACGCTGCTCCTGCCGCACGGCTACGAGGGCCAGGGCCCGGACCACTCGTCCGCGCGCCCGGAGCGCTTCCTCCAGATGTGCGCCCAGGACAACATGACGGTCGCCATGCCGACGCTGCCGTCGAACTACTTCCACCTCCTGCGCTGGCAGGTCCACAACCCGCACCACAAGCCGCTCATCGTCTTCACCCCGAAGTCGATGCTGCGTCTGAAGGCCGCGGCGTCCAAGGTGGAGGAGTTCACCACCGGCGGCTTCCGTCCGGTGATCGGCGACGCCACGGCGAACCCGGCGGACGTCCGCAAGGTCGTCTTCTGCGCGGGCAAGGTCTACTACGACCTGGAGGCCGAGCGTCAGAAGCGGGGCGACACGGAGACCGCGATCATCCGCCTCGAGCGTCTGTACCCGCTGCCGGGTGCCGAGCTCCAGGCCGAGATCGCCAAGTACCCGAACGCCGCGAAGTACATCTGGGCGCAGGAGGAGCCGGCGAACCAGGGTGCCTGGCCGTTCATCGCGCTCAACCTGATCGACCACCTGGACCTGGCGGTCGGTGCGGACATCCCGGCGGGCGAGCGCCTGCGCCGGATCTCGCGTCCGCATTCCTCCTCCCCGGCGGTCGGCTCGGCCAAGCGCCACCAGGCGGAGCAGCAGCAGCTGGTCAACGAGGTCTTCGACGCCTGATCGACCACTCCGTACGCGTACGTGTGCGTACGGGAGGAGGCCCGGCATCCCGCGAGGGGTGCCGGGCCTCCGGCGTTTCCGGATTGCCTATCCTGGTCGCATGTACTTCACCGACCGTGGCATCGAGGAACTGGAGAAGCGGCGCGGCGAGGAGGAGGTCACCTTCGAGTGGCTCGCCGAGCAGCTGCGGACCTTCGTCGACCTCAACCCCGACTTCGAGGTGCCGGTCGAGCGCCTCGCGACCTGGCTGGCCCGTCTGGACGACGACGAGGACGACGACGAGTAGGAAGTCCTCGGGCAGCCGTCAGGCCTGCTGAGGCATCGGCTCCGGCTTCCGGATCCGGCTCCGCTCCCCCGGCCAGCGGTCCCGCAGGCGGTCGTAGGCCAGTCCGAGCGCACCGTGCGCGACGAGCAGCGCCCCTGCCGCCGCCCAGCCGCCGCTGCGCCGGCCGATCCCCCAGGCCAGCAGCGGCAGGCCCGCCGCGAGTTGCGCCCCGTTGAGTGCCCGCGCCCTGGGGCCGCGCAGGTACGGGCCGAGGGGCCCTTCCTCCATCACGTCCAGCTCGGCTCGTACGGCATCGCGCCAGCCGAGCCATTCGAGCTGCTCGGCGCCCTGTGCGAGGGCGACGGAGCGCAGCCGGTCGGCGCTGTCGCCGGGGACGAGGCCGGTCGGCAGGGCGAGGCCGGTGCGGGCGAGGACGGCGACGATGCCGACGAGCCGGCTGTGGGCGTCGGCGTCCCCGTCGGGCTCGGTGAGCGGCTCCAGGGCCTGCACGTCCAGGACGGGGTCGAGGGCGAGCCGGGCCGCGAAGGTACGCATGGCCTCGTCCTCGCCGACGGGCGTGCCGTCCGCGAGCCAGGTGTAGCCGACCGTGCGGCGGAAGCCGGCGGCGAGCGTGATCCCGGCCCGGTCGCGGTCCCACCACAGGGCGAGGACGGGCCAGGTCGCGGCGGAGACGGCGAGGGCGGTGGCCCAGCCGGTGACGACCTGTTCGACGGACTCCCCGCCGTGCAGCCAGGGCTTCCCCTCCGGTACGAGCACGCTCCAGTCGTCGCCCGCGGGGGCGAGGAGCAGCTGTTCCCGCAGGAGCTGGGCCGGTGGCCTGACCGCCGCGGGGTCGGCACGGCAGAGCAGCAGCGCCCCTGAGGGGCTCGATCCGGATGTCGCGTTCATGCCTCCACGCTAGCCAATTTGTCCGTGTACGGCGGCGATTGCCCCCTACGCATCAGGGAAGAGTCAGGGTTGACTTCGCCCGACCGCGATATATCGTGTCTATCGAGAGTCGCGATATGTTGCGTTGCCGAAACGGGAGGTCAGCACCATGACAGAGTGGTCCGTCACCGAGCCGACGAAACTTGCCCCGGCCGACCCCGTGACGCGCCTGCAGGTCCGCATCGTCAACGGAACGGTGAACGTGGTGGGGACGGACGAGAGTTCCGCCCGGGTGGAGATCTCCGAGATCCAGGGGCCGCCGCTGATCGTGACGCAGGACGGCTCCACCCTGACGGTGACCTACGAGGACCTGCACTGGAAGAACCTCCTCAAGTGGTTCGACCGCAAGGGCCACAAGCGCCGGGCCGTCGTCTCCGTCGCCGTCCCCGCGGGCGTCGACGTCGAGGTCGGCGCGGTGGACGCGGAGGCGGTCGTCTCCGGCATCAGAGGGCGTACGGAGGTGCGCGGCGTCACGGGCGACACGACCCTCCTCGGGCTCTCCGGTCCGGTCCGTGCCGAGACCGTCTCCGGAAGTCTGGAGGCCCAGTCGGTCACGGGCGCGCTGCGGGTCACCTCGGTGACGGGCGCCGTCACGGTGATCGAGGGTGCGGGCGGCTCCGTGAAGGCGGAGACCGTCAGCGGTGACATGGTCATCGACCTCGACCCGGCCGAGCTCGACGGCCCGCCCGCCGACATCCGGCTCACCAGCGTCTCCGGTCAGGTCGCCATCCGGCTGCCGCACCCGGCCGACGCCCAGGTGGAGGCGAGCACGACGAGCGGCTCCGTGTCGAACGCCTTCGAGGACCTGCGGGTGACCGGGCAGTGGGGCACCAAGTCCATCACCGGCACCCTGGGTTCCGGTCGGGGCACGCTCAAGGCGACCACCGTGTCCGGCTCCATCGCCCTGCTCCGCCGCCCCGAGACGGCGGAGGACACCGAGTCCGCCCCCGCGGCCTCCCCCACCGGCGCTCCCGCCTCCTCCTCCGCGACCGGAAAGGTGCTCTGACATGTCGCCCGTCTTCGCCCATGGCCGCCTCCGCCTCTACCTGCTCAAACTGCTTGACGAGGCCCCCCGCCACGGCTACGAGGTGATCCGGCTCCTGGAGGAGCGCTTCCAGGGGCTCTACGCCCCCTCGGCCGGCACGGTCTACCCGAGACTCGCCAAGCTGGAGGCCGAAGGCCTCGTCACACACGCCAGCGAGGGCGGCCGGAAGGTCTACTCGATCACGGACGCGGGCCGTGCCGAGCTGGCCGGCCGCGGGGCCGAACTGACCGATCTGGAGAGGGAGATCCGCGACTCGGTCTCGGAGCTGGCGGCGGAGATCCGCGACGACGTGCGCGGCGCGGCCGGCCGGGTGCGCAGCGAGATGCGCGCGGCGGCGGGCCAGACGCAGAAGACGGAGGGCTCGTCCTTCGCGGACGCCAAGGAGGAGCTGCGCCGGGCCAAGCAGGAGTGGAAGGAGCAGGCCCGCCAGGCCAAGGCGGAGGCCCAGTCGGCCCGCCACCAGGCGAAGGAGTTCCAGCGCATCGCCCAGCAGGTGCAGGAGGAGGTCCAGGACCGGTTCTCGCGGGGCGACTGGCCCAAGGGGGTCTGGGAGGGCCTCTCGGACATCACGGCGCAGCTCGGCGGCCTGGTGGCGGGCACGACCCACCCCAAGGCGGCGGCCCAGGCGGCCAGCGCCGCCGGAGCGTACAGAGCCACCGTCGAGGACGCTTCGGCCGAAGCCGCCGACGAGGCCGGGTGGGCGCCGGAGTGGGCGCGGGACACGGAGGGGTCGGGCGATCCGGGCCGCGATCTCGACCGGCTGCTCGACCGCTTCCGGGACGAGATCCGCGACGCGGCCCGGGACCACGGGGTGACCGGGGAGCAGCTGGCCGCGACCCGCCGCCATCTGTCGACGGCGGCGGTGCGGATCACGGACGTGCTGAACCCCCGGGGGGACAGCTGAGCGGACCGGGTCAGCCCCGGGTGACGGTGACCGTCACCCGGGCGCCCGGGGCCGCGAGGACCCAGGCCCTCCCCCGGTCCTTGCGGAGCACCATCGCCGCGCCCCGGGCCTTCACCCGCCAGTCGCCGGGCGGGAGCGAGAGCTCGGTGACGCGGGGGCCGCGCCGCCCCGCGGCGTCGTACGAGAGTCGGTAGACCCCTGCCGCCGCGTCGTAGGCCGAGGAGCGGACCGTGCCGGCGACCGCCTCGGCGTACGGCTCGGCGGTCAGCTCCTTGTTGGTGCGGAAGGCGCCCGTGCCGTCCACCGCGCAGTAGCCGCCGCCGTAGCACCACTCCCAGCCGGCCCAGCCGGAGCTGTAGCGGCCGAGCGAGGCCATGGCCTCGCGGTAGAAGCGGTTCATGTTCGGCCGGGAGTTGTTGAGGGGTCCCCACTCGCCCACCAGGACGGGCACCTTGTACTCCTTCGGGTACAGGGTGACGGCCTGCTCGTAGTTCTCGATCCAGCCGGCGTCCGGGTCGTAGTCACCGCCCGCCTCCATGCCGCCGTTGTAGAAGTGCGGGGCGTAGACGACCTTCGGGTCGTCGATCCGGCCGAGCCCCGTGGGCACCCCTTCGCCCACGATCGGGGTCGGCTCGACGAAGAGCCAGTTGTCGTCGTCGACCGAGCGGATCGCGTCCGCGATCCGGTTGTACATCGGGGTGATCTGGTCCCGTTCGATGCGCCGGGCGGCCGTCGCCAGGTCCTCGCCCTCCCGCAGCTCGCCCATCGGCTCGTTGATCAGGTCGTAGCCGAGGACGGCCGGGTGGTCCTCGAAGCGGTCGGCGAGCACCCGCCACATGCGGGCCTGGGCGCGCTGGAGGTCCTCGTCCTCGTACAGGTGGGTGAAGGCCCGCTGCACGGCGGGCTCGAAGTACTCGGAGAACCAGTCGTCGGGGTGCGGGGTGAAGGGCAGGCCGTCGGTCCTGGTCGCCCAGGCGGGTATGCCCCGGTGGTCGAAGGCCGGCCCGAAGACGTCCTGGTGGGCATCGAGGACGACCTTGACGTCGTGACGCTCGGCCCAGTCCAGGACCCGTTCGATCTTGCGGAGGTACGCCTGGCTGTACCGGCCGGGGTCGGGCTCCAGGTCGTCCCAGAAGACGAGGACCCGGGCGAAGTTGAAGCCCTTGGCCCGCATGTCGCGGAAGTGCTTCTCGGTGATGGCGGAGAGGGCGGCGTCGCCGCTGTGCGCCTTGTCCCCGACGTTCCAGCCGCGCAGGGTGAGGGTCCGGCCGCGGTCGTCGGTGAGGGCGGGTATGCCCGCCCCCGCCGGACTCTCCGGGCTCGCAGGACCCGGAGGACTCTCCGGTCCTGCGGGGTCCGCGTGGGCGGCGGTCGGGGCGAGCAGCGCGGCGACGACGACGGCCGCCGCAAGGGTGGTTCGCAACACGTAGGACCTCCGGCACGACAAGGTGAGTGATGTTCACGTTTCCCGTGCCGGAGATCCCATCAGGAGTACTGACGAGTCATCAAGAGGTCGTCAGGACGATCTTTCCGAAGAGTTCGCCGGAGGCCATCTTCTCGAAGCCCTCACGGGCCCGGTCCAGCGGCAGGACCTCGTCGACGACCGGCCGGACGCCCGTCGCCGCACAGAACGACAGCAGGTCCTCCAGCTCGCCCTTGGAGCCCATCGTGGAACCGACGACCTTCAGCTCCAGGAAGAAGATCCGCGTCAGCTCCGCGTGCGCGGGCCGGTCCCCGCTCGTGGCGCCCGAGATGACGAGGGTGCCGCCCGGCCGCAGCGACTTGACCGAGTGCGACCAGGTGGCGGCGCCGACGGTCTCGATGACCGCGTCCACGCGCTGCGGCAGCCGCGCCCCCGGCTCGTACGCCTCGACGGCACCGAGCTCGACGGCGCGCTTGCGCTTGGCCTCGTCCCGGCTGGTGGCGAAGACCCGCAGGCCGGCCGCCTTGCCGAGGGCGATCGCGGCGGTGGCCACACCGCCGCCCGCGCCCTGCACGAGCACCGAGTCACCGGGCCGTACCCCGGCGTTGGTGAAGAGCATGCGGTAGGCGGTGAGCCAGGCGGTGGGCAGGCAGGCGGCCTCCTCGAAGGAGAGCTCCTTCGGCTTGGGCAGCACGTTCCAGCGGGGGACGGTCACCCGCTCGGCGAAGGTGCCCTGGTACCGCTCGGTGAGGATGGAGCGGGGCTCGTCCGGCCCGACGCCATGGCCGGTCTGGCCGATCACGGAGTGCAGGACGACCTCGTTGCCGTCCTCGTCGATGCCGGCGGCGTCGCAGCCGAGGATCATCGGCAGCTTCTCCTCGGGCAGCCCGACCCCGCGCAGCGACCACAGGTCGTGGTGGTTGAGCGAGGCGGCCTTGACGGTGACGGTGGTCCAGCCGGGCCGGACCTCGGGCTCGGGGCGTTCGCCCAATTCGAGTCCGTTCAGGGGCTGGTCGCGGTCGATTCGGGCGGCGTAGGCAGCGAACATGGCCCCGACCCTAGGGTCCGACGGGCGCGTGGCGGAACCACGCACCCGTGTGACACATACCTCCGCCCGGCGACACGCCGACGGGCCGCGCACACGGCAAAATCCCGCCCCCGTACGCCACAGGGCTCCGCCCCCGCACGCGACAGGGCCCCGTCCCGGAGTCCGGAACGGGGCCCTGTCGGGGGCTCAGGTACGAGCTCAGCGGCGCGCGATGCCCTCCGCACGGGCAGCGGCGGCCACCGCGGCCGCGACGGCGGGGGCGACCCGCTCGTCGAACGGCGACGGGATCACGCAGTCGGCGGCGAGCTGGTCACCGACGACGTCGGCGATCGCGTTGGCCGCGGCGATCTTCATGCCCTCGGTGATCCGGGAGGCCCGGACCTGGAGCGCGCCGGCGAAGATGCCGGGGAACGCGAGGACGTTGTTGATCTGGTTCGGGTAGTCCGAACGCCCGGTCGCCACGACGGCCGCGTACTTGTGCGCGACGTCGGGGTGGACCTCGGGGTTCGGGTTGGCCATGGCGAACACGAAGGCGTTCGGGGCCATGGAGGCGACGGCCGCCTCGGGGACCGTACCGCCGGAGACGCCGATGAAGACGTCCGCGCCGGCGAGGGCGGTCTCCAGGGAGCCGGTCAGGCCCGCCTTGTTGGTGATCTCGGCGAGCTCACGCTTGACGTCGGTGAGGTCCTCGCGGTCGCGGCTCACGATGCCCTTGCGGTCGGCGACGGCGACGTCACCGAGGCCGGCCTCCAGCAGGAACTTGGCGATGGCGACACCGGCCGCACCGGCGCCGGAGATGACCGCGCGCAGGTCGCCGAGGGTCCGGTCGGTCAGCTTCGCGGCGTTGCGCAGGGCGGCGAGGGTGACGATCGCGGTGCCGTGCTGGTCGTCGTGGAAGACCGGGATGTCCAGGCGCTCCTGGAGCTTGCGCTCGATCTCGAAGCACCGCGGCGCCGAGATGTCCTCCAGGTTCACTCCGCCGAAGGACGGGGCGAGCCGGACGACCGTCTCGACGATCTCGTCGGTGTCGGTGGTGGCGAGGGCGATCGGGACCGCGTCCACGCCGCCGAACTGCTTGAAGAGGATGGCCTTCCCCTCCATGACCGGGAGGGAGGCCTCCGGGCCGATGTCGCCGAGGCCGAGCACCGCCGTACCGTCGGTCACGACGGCCACGACCTGGGACTTCCAGGTGTAGTCGTTGACCAGCTCGGGCTGCTCGGCGATCGCGGTGCACACCTTGGCGACGCCGGGCGTGTACGCGAGGGACAGGTCGTCCTTGTCCCGGAGGGGCACGGTGGCCTGCACAGCCATCTTGCCGCCCCGGTGGAGGGCGAAGACAGGGTCGAAGAGCTCCTCGGGAGCTCCTTCCGTACCGCTGTCATTGCGAGGATTGACGATCTCCGCTGCCATTGGGTTGACCCCTTAAGTCTGTTTCATTTGAGGGTGGCCGCTCCTGGTTGAGGAGGGGTGGGGAGGCACCGCGGCCGCCTTGTCTGGCAGCCGCTCGGGCGCGCCGCACAACGCGCCCTGAGCCCCGGATGAGGGGTGTAAGGATCCTTCTTACCGGACAGACGGCACCGCAGACGAGTCCATAACCTCTCGGTGACGCGACTCATACCGAGTGCGTCCGGACGCGGACGGAGAGCGACACGTCACCCGATGTCCCTATAGATGCCTACGGCACCCGAATGGCCGCTTTCGGCTCGTCCGAATGGCGAGATCAACCGGAGATTTTCCGGTGACGGGGAAGGGTTTCCGTAGAAGGTCCGGCCTTGATGTACCGGCCTGTCGGGATTCGGGGGTCACCCGTTATCCGATTTTGACATCCGTGGCCGTCGGTTTGAGGCGGTCCGAATGGCAAGATGCCGTAATCACACGAGGTCGCGATGCTCGAAGACGTGTACGTGACCTACTGGCAACTCCCTCACACGCCGGAGGAACCCGACCATGACCGCACGCTCCACGCGCTGCACGACCGCCGCCAAGACCCGCACGTCCCGTCTTGCCGCGGTCGCCGCCGTCGCGGTCGCCGGCTCGATGCTGCTGACCGCCTGTGGCGACCAGACCGCGGGCGGTGGCTCCGCGACCCCGACGAAGGGCTCCGAGTCCGTCAACTCCGCCCCGCTCTTCTCCAAGCTCCCGGCCGACATCCAGAAGGCCGGCGTGATCAAGGTCGGCACGGACGCCACGTACGCCCCGATGGAGTTCAAGAAGGGCGAGGAGATCGTCGGCCTCGACCCCGACATCGCCGCCGCCCTGTCGAAGCAGCTCGGCGTGAAGTTCACGTTCGAGAGCGGGACCTTCGACACCCTGCTCACCTCGCTGACGACCGGCCGCACCAACGTCGTCATGTCCTCGATGACGGACACCAAGGCCCGCCAGGAGGGCCTGGACGACAAGGGCCAGAAGACCGGCGCCGGCGTCGACTTCGTCGACTACTTCTCCGCCTCCACCGGCATCCTGGTGAAGAAGGGCAACCCGGAGAACATCAAGTCCCTCGACGACCTGTGCGGCAAGAAGCTCGCGGTGCAGCGAGGCACGACGTACGAGCAGGCCGCCAAGGACCAGGCCGCCAAGTGCGAGAAGGACGGCAAGCCCAAGCTGACCTTCGAGTCCTACCCGACCGACGCCGAGGCGCAGACCCGCGTCAAGGCCGGCGGCGCGGTGGCCGACCTCAACGACTCGCCGGTCGCCGCCTACATCGCCCAGACGGCCGGTGGCGGCAACGACTTCGATGCGATCGCCAACAAGACGGACGCGGGCCTCTTCGGCATCGCCGTCGACAAGAAGAACTCCCAGCTGCGGGACGCGCTCAAGGAAGCCCTGGACGCGGCCATCAAGGACGGCAGCTACAAGGCCGCCCTCGACAAGTGGAACGCCGGTGACGGCGCCATTCCCGCGGCCAAGATCAACGGCGGCTCCTGACCCCCACGTACCACTGAAGGGCAGTCGCTGTGACTGACAAGCTCGACAAGGTTCCCGCCGGGTCCCCCACCCCGGCGGGAGTCCCGCCGGAGGCCATCAAGGCCATTCCGGTCCGCCACTACGGACGCTGGGTCGCCGGTGTCGTGGTGGTGGCCCTGCTGGTGCTCCTGGGGTACGCCTTCTCCCAGGGCAACGTGCGCTGGGCGACCGTGCCGGAGAAGCTGTTCGACTCCACCATCCTGAGCGGTCTCTGGCACACCATCCTCATCAGCGTGGCCTCGATGGCCCTCGGTCTGGTGCTCGGCGTGGTGTTCGCCGTGATGCGCCTCTCGAAGAACCCGGTGACCAGTTCGGTCGCCTGGCTCTACATCTGGATCTTCCGCGGCACCCCGGTCTACGTGCAGCTGCTGATCTGGTTCAGCCTCGCCCTGATCTTCCCGGTGTTCAACATCGGGTTCTACAAGGACGAGATGACCGATGTCATGACCCCCTTCCTGGCCGCCCTCCTGGGCCTCGGCCTGAACGAGGGCGCGTACATGGCGGAGATCGTCCGGGCCGGCATCCAGTCGGTCGACGAGGGTCAGACCGAGGCCTCGCACGCCCTGGGCATGAGCCAGTCGAAGACCATGCGGCGCGTGGTGCTCCCGCAGTCGATGCGGGTGATCATCCCGCCGACCGGCAACGAGTTCATCAACATGCTCAAGACCTCGTCGCTGGTCGTGGCCGTGCAGTACCCGGAGCTGCTGCGTGCCGCGCAGGACATCGCCTCGACCTCGTTCGCGATCATGGAGATGTTCTTCGTCGCCTCGATCTGGTACCTGATCCTGACCTCGGTGTTCAGCGTGGGCCAGTACTACCTG
This sequence comes from Streptomyces venezuelae, assembly GCF_008642375.1. NCBI lineage: Bacteria > Bacillati > Actinomycetota > Actinomycetes > Kitasatosporales > Streptomycetaceae > Streptomyces > Streptomyces venezuelae. The sequence goes on from NZ_CP029194.1 coordinate 2,887,040, forward strand.
GAGCGGCACTACGCCCGCGGCTCCCTGCGGTCCTTGCCTCCCACGCCGTGGCAGAAGATCAAGGCGAACCTCTCCCGATTCTCCAACCGTGAGGCGGTGGCCAAGTGACTGCCATGGTGAAGGCCGAGGGCGTCCACAAGTCCTACGGCGCCGCGCACATCCTCAAGGGCATCGACCTCGAGGTGAACAACGGCGAGGTGTTCTGCCTGGTCGGCCCGTCCGGTTCCGGCAAGTCCACCTTCCTCCGGTGCATCAACCACCTGGAGAAGATCAACTCAGGTCGCCTCTACGTCGACGGCCAGCTGGTCGGCTACCGGCAGAAGGGCGACAAGCTCTACGAGCTGAAGGACAGCGAGGTCGCGGTCCAGCGCCGTGACATCGGCATGGTCTTCCAGCGCTTCAACCTCTTCCCGCACATGACGGCCGTGGCCAATGTCATGGAGGCGCCCATCCAGGTGAAGGGCGAGTCCAAGGCCGTGGCGCGCGAGCGGGCCGAGCGCCTGCTCGACCGCGTCGGCCTGCGGGACAAGATGGGGAACTACCCGTCGCAGCTCTCCGGAGGCCAGCAGCAGCGTGTCGCCATCGCCCGCGCGCTGGCGATGGAGCCGAAGCTGATGCTCTTCGACGAGCCGACGTCGGCGCTCGACCCGGAGCTCGTGGGTGACGTCCTGGACGTCATGCGGGACCTGGCCGAGTCGGGCATGACGATGGTCGTCGTCACCCACGAGATGGGCTTCGCCCGCGAGGTCGGCGACAACCTCGTGTTCATGGACGGCGGCGTCGTGGTCGAGTCGGGTCACCCGAGGGACGTCCTGGGCAACCCGCAGCACGACCGGACGAAGGCGTTCCTGTCCAAGGTGCTGTAAGCGGCGCGGACAGACGGAAGGGGCGGTACGGGAAGACCCGTACCGCCCCTTCCGTCTGTCCCTCTCCGTCACTCACTTCACGGCGAGGAGCAGGGTGTCGGAGGGCGAGGCCCAGACGGCCCTGGCCTCGCCGAAGCCGGCGGCGCGGAGGGTGTCGGCGTGCCAGCGCGGGGAGGGCATGTCGCCGTCGGCGTGCTCGCCGTAGATCTCGAAGCGGCGGGCGGTGGGCTCGGCGAGGACGGGGTCCTTGGCGGCGAGGGCCCACCACGCGGCCCAGTCGAGCACCCCGGCGGCCTTCTCGCCGTCCATGCGGGCGTGCCGCTGGGCGCGCTCGGCGGCGTTGATCCGGGGAGTGGCCTGGTCGATCATGTGGTCGGCGTTCATGAAGACGCCGCCGTCGCGGACGAGACCGGCGACCTGCCCGTAGAGGGTGGTCAGGGGCTCGCTGTGGAGCCAGTGGAGCGCGGTGGCGGTGAGGACGGCGTCGTACGAGCCGTGGGGCAGCCGCTCGGCCCACGCGGGGTCCTTGAGGTCGGCGGTCACGAAGGTGACGCGCTCGTCGCCGTCGAAGTGCCCCTCGGCGATCGCGAGCAGCGCCGGATCGAGGTCGACTCCGGTACTGGTGGCCTCCGGGAACCTCTGGAGGAGCCGATCCGTGATACTTCCCGTACCGCACGCGAGGTCGAGGACGCGGGGCTTCGGTCCCACCAAGGCCTCGACCATGTCGAGCATCACCCGGAACCGCTCCTCACGGTCCGGCATGTACCACTCCTGCTGACGGTCCCAGCTCTGCTGCCAGCCCGCCCAGTCGGTTCCGGTCATCGCCGCGCCATCCCCTCTTCGTAATACCCTCGAAGGGGAAACAGCCGTTACCCCTCCCGACCGAGACCCTAGCCCGACGGAGTAAGGACTACAAGTGGAACTGGCCTATTACTCGGATTACGCCGTGCGTCTGGTCAACACCGAGGAGCCGGCCCGCAGCAAGGACGCCCTGACCTCCGTCGAGGTGATCCGCGAGCTCTTCGGCCCGGCCACCCAGATGGCCCGGCGGGCGACCGACTCCGACGTGACGCGCTTCCGTTCGGTGCGCGCGCGCCTGCGGGCGGTCTTCACCGCGGCCGACGAGGGCGACCACACGGGCGCGGTGGACCTCCTCAACTCCCTCCTCCTGGAGTTCCCCGTCAGCCCGCAGATCTCCGGCCACGACACCCTCGACGAGGAGGGCCGGCCCCGCTGGCACATGCACCTCGCCGACCACCCCTCGAACGCGACCGCGGGCTACGCGGCGATCGCGGCGATGGGCCTGGCCTTCCACCTCACCGAGTTCGGCGCCGACCGGCTCGGCCTCTGCCAGGCACCGCCCTGCCGCAACGCCTACCTGGACACCTCGACCAACCGCTCCCGCCGCTACTGCTCGGACCGCTGCGCCACCCGGGCCAACGTGGCCGCCTACCGGGCCCGCAAGCGCCTGGAGGCCGAGCGGTCGGACCACACGGGCCTGACCGAGGACAAGAGCCAGGAGAGCACCACCCAGGCCGACCGCTGACGCCCCGGCGTCACCGGCCGGTACCGCCCCCGCACCCGCCCGAGGACCAGCTCGGGCGGTACGGCTCCGAAGACGCGGCTGTCCCCCTCGGCGTCCGGGTTGTCCCCCAGCACCCACCAGCCGCCGTCACGTCGCTCGATCAGCCGCTTCACGATGAGCAGATCCTGCTGGAGCGGATGCCGCAGTACGGCGACGGCACCGGGCCGCAGCCGTGCGCCGTAGTGCACGAGCAGCTGGTCGCCGTGGAGCAGTGTGGGCACCATCGACACCCCCGTGACCTCGGCGACCCCGAACGGCGGCCCACCGACCGCACCCACCCGCTCCGGCCCCGCTTCCCTCATCGCCACTCCCGCCGTGCGAGCACCCGTCCCGCGACACGCCTCGTCCACTCGTACACGAGTCCCATGATGACCCTGGACTTTTGACCTAAGCCCCAGGGGGCGCCCGCGAAAACGCCCTTCTCACCGAGTAATGTCCCACCTGAGAAGACGATCACGAGGAAGGACGGCTCAATGCTCTCCCGCCTGTTTGCCCCCAAGGTGAAGGTCAGCGCCCACTGCGACCTCCCCTGCGGCGTGTACGACCCGGCCCAGGCCCGCATCGAGGCCGAGTCGGTCAAGGCTGTCCAGGAGAAGTACCTGGCGAACGAGGACGCGCACTTCCGTGCCCGCGCCACGGTCATCAAGGAGCAGCGCGCGGAGCTCGCGAAGCACCACGTCTCGGTGCTCTGGAGCGACTACTTCAAGGCCCCGCACTTCGAGAAGTACCCCCAGCTCAACCAGCTGGTCAACGACACCCTGAAGGCCCTCTCGGCCGCCAAGGCGTCGACCGACCCGAAGACGGGCGAGAAGGCGCTGGAGCTCATCGCCGAGATCGACCGCATCTTCTGGGAGACCAAGAAGGCCTGATCCAGGTCTCTCCCGCCATCTGCTCCGTTGCAGGTCAGAGGGCAAATGGAACGGTCCGCCCGGTCATCCCGGCGCGGGCCGCTCCTGTTTTCAAGATCCAATGGGAGAAATATGGGAGGTACGGTAGCCGGGCGTCACCCAGAATTGCCGGTGCGCCCAGTCCTCGGCGCCCGCGGACACCTCCCACAGCTTCTGAAGCCCCCTCGCGACGGCGCGCTCCATCTCGGGCGAGGCGTGCGAGTAGGTGCCCTCGACGCCCTTCAGCCTGTGCCCCATCCGCTCCTCCCGCCTCCGCGCTCACGATCGCGTACGCCGACGGCCGGCGCGCCCAAGCCGAATGTCTCAAGAACGAGATCGAGTTCGGCCTACGCCGCCTGGAGTCCGGCGACCTCACCGCCCCACCCCACGCCGACCGGCGCTGAGCGCGCCAAGGCCGAACGTCAGGGCCGGCAGATCACCCCACGCCAGTGGCTGCGCGAGCAGGCGTACGCGGTAGCCGCCGCCCGTACGCAACGAAGTCGACTACTTCACCGTGCTGATCTTGTGAGCGCCGATGTGCGCGATGAGCGCCTCTCCACTCGTCGACGGTGGCCGCCTGGAGGGCTCGGGCCTTGAAGGTCCAGTCCCCGTCGGGCGGGATGCGTTCTCCTCCGCGGCGGTACGCGCCTGAAGAGTCGTGCACCCATGCGGCGAGCGCCTCAAGGAAGCCGTCGAGGGTGTTGCCCTCCCGCTCCGGCAGCAGGCCCATCGTCACTCCAGCGGCGGAGCGCCGCGCGGTGGTCCGAAGCGCACCCGATCAAGACCGTCGCACCCCATCGCCCGCAATCAAACCCTCGGCGGCAGCCTCGCCGCCCAAGCCAGTGCTGACGAGGCCATCGCCCCCACATGCCCGACAATCCGCCCGACGAAGGGAACCCAGACGGTGGCGCCGGCCCCGGTGGTCATTGACGGTGTGCCGGCCGCTCGTTCACCACAGGCGGTGGTTGGTGGCCGGCGTCGGCGGCGTGGATGACTTCGCGGATCAGCAGGTCGAGGTCGTCCGTGGTGGTGCGGTAGTTGCACAGGCAGGCGCGCAGGACGGTGTGTCCCCGCACGGAGACGGTGGCGAGGTAGGCGCGTCCGGCGGCCTGGACGCGCTGGGCGACGCGGACGTGGAGGGCGTCCGGGTCACCGCCATGGTGGGTGATGCGGAAGCAGGCGACCGGCCAGGGACCCCCCGCCAGCAGTTCCAGTCCGGGTTGAGCGCTGATCTTGTCGCGCAGCTGCTCGGCGAGGGAGAGGTAGTACTCGATCAGGGTGCTGACGCCGTCGCGGCCGAGGTGGTGCAGGGTGGCCCACAGGGCCAGGGCCCGGGTGCCGGGGCGGGTCAGCTCGACGGTGGAGTGGGAGAGCCACGGCAGCGTGTCCGGTTCGCTGGCAGTGAGGTAAGAGGCGCGGTGGGCGAAGGCCGTGTGCAGGTGCTCGGGGTCCGGGACCAGCAGGGCTCCGCATCCCACCGGCACGCTGAGTGTCTTGTGCGGGTCCACGGTCAGCGAATCGATTCCCCCGATGCCCCGGTACAGCGGTGCCAGGGCCGGGACGGCGGCGCCTAGCCCACCCCAGGCGCCGTCCGCGTGGTGCCACATCCCGACGCTGCGGCACAGGTCGGTGACGGGCTCGATCGGGTCGACGGCTCCGGTGGCGGTGGTGCCCAGGGTGGTGACGGCGCAGAACGGCAGCAAGCCCGCGTCCAGGTCGGCGGTGACCGCAGCACGCAGGGCGGCGGGCTCCAGTCGGTCATGGGCATCGGTGGGGATGGGGCGCAGCCGGTGCGCGGGCAGGCCGATGCAGGCGGCGGCCTTGGCGACGGACATGTGTGCCTGGGCGCCGTAGTAGAGGGTGAGGCGGGCGTGGTCGCGGTCGTAGGCGGGGCCGTCGCCGGAGCCGCGCCGGGTGAGGAACCAGGTGCGGGCGGTGGCCAGGGCGAGCAGGTTGGCCATGGAGCCGCCGCTGGTCAGTACCCCACCCGTCCCGTCGGGCAGACCGGCCAGGTCCGCGAGCGTTCGCACGGTGCCGCGTTCAAGGTCCATGAGCGCGTTCTCGCCCATGCCGCAGGTCGCGTTGACGGCGCCGGCCAGCAGCTCGGCGATGATCCCGGCCGGTGCGGGCGGCGAGTTGACCCAGGCGAAGAACGCGGGATGCCCGTTGCCCGTCGGGAACGGTGCGATCTCCTCGCGCACGAAGTCCAGCACCTCTCCCAGCTCCGCGCCGGTGCGGGCCAGCGGTGACTCACGCAGCCGGGCCCGGCGTCGCGGAGACATCGGACGGCTCACCGGGCCCGCCGGGAGGCTGCTCAAGTACTGCGACACCCACTCCGCCGCAGCGACGAGTTCGTCCCGCAGTACCTTCGGGTGGACTCCCGGCAGCATCTGGTCCGGAGGCGGGGTGGCTTCGCCGCACGGAGTCGAAGCGAGGTCAGGAAAACGGTGGGTCATGACGGCCTGTGGTGCCCTTCATCGTCGCAAGGCCCCAGGTCAACCACCGAGGACCGTGATCGGTAACGACCGGGTTCGCCATCCGGCACGCGAACCAGCGAAACTCGGCAGCTCTTCCTGTCCGCTCTCGGCAGAGCAGTCCGCACCCAGTCCGCAGGACACCCGATCAGGACCGTCGCACCCCCTCGCCAACCATCACCAAAAGGGCAGGTCAGCGACCTGCGGCACCCGTCCCCGCAGGTCACCGACCCAGCCCATTACCAGGAGACGAAGAAGGCCTGACCTTCGCCGCTCCCTCCGACCGCACCCGCTCCGCGGGCCGCCCGACACGGCGTCCCGACGGACCGGGTGCGGTCTGCGTTCCGGCCCCCGGCGCGGGGCGTGCGCGCTCCTCACTACGCTGACGGTCATGACCGTCCCACCGCCCTCGCCCCTGACGCCGGACGCCGCCCGAAGCCTTCAGGGCATGCTGGGGGCCGAGATCGGTCCGGGGCTCGGCGAGCGGGAACTGGACGCGGTCGAGGCGCGGTTCGGCTTCACGTTCTCGGCGGATCACCGGGTGTTCCTCGCCGCCGGCCTCCCCCTCGGTTCGTCGCGCTGGCCCGACTGGCGGGACGGCGATCCCGAGGACCTGGCCGGGCGGCTCGCCCGGCCCGTGGAGGGTGTGCTCTTCGACGTGGAGCACGCCAGGTTCTGGCACCCCTCGTGGCCGCCGCGGCCCGCGGAGACGTCCGACGCGCTGCGGCTCGCGCGGTCGGAGATGGCGACCGCGCCGCGGCTCGTTCCGGTCTACGGACACCGCTACCTGCCCGGTACGGCGGGCGCGTACGGGCAGCCCGTCCTGTCGGTCTGGCAGACCGACATCATCGTCTACGGCAATGACCTCAGCGACTACCTCCGGTACGAGTTCCTCGGTCAGGCGAGTGGCGCCCATGGCCGCCTTGGCGTCGACTTCTGGTCGTACTTCGTCGACTGCGGGCCGGGCATCGACGTCACCGCGCCCACCCCGTTCACGCCGTACGCCGTGAGCGCGCAGGAGGCCGTCGACTGCCTGCGCATGCTGGCCCTGGAGCGGCTGATCGGCCGTACCCACCGCCCCGAGCAGCTCGTCGAGGCCGGCCTCACCGCCCTGGTCCTCGACGTCGAGGCGGAGTCCCTCCCTCTCCTCGCCGGCCTCTCCCGCGCCGAACACCGGCAGGCCGACAGCCTGTTCGAGGACGTACTGGCCGAACTCCGTCTGCTCCAGGACCTTCCCGAGGAAGCGGCCCGCTGGGAGCTCGTCCGCTGGTGGCTCCGGCTCATCGTGAACGGCAGTCTGGCGCCCGGCGCCGGCGGCGACCTGATCACGTACGAAGGCTGGTCCGCGCTCGGCCGGCCGCGGTCGCTGAAGGAGCTGGTCGACAGGACCGATGCCTTCAACGACTGGGCCGCGATGCCGCGCGCCGAGCGGGAACTGCGGGCGGCAGCCGTCGTCGAGGAGGCGGAGCGGCTGCTCGACGCCCCTTGGCCGCCGTCGGTACCGGACTGATACTTCGATGATGACGGTGGAGAGAGCGGTTCGCTGGGTGGTGGCAGCGGCGGCTTCGGTGACCGTGGCCGGGTGCGGCGAGGAGCCCAGGATCTGCACGCTGATCGGTGCCGACTCCCAGGTGAGTGTCGTCTGGGACGTCCCGCAGTTCCCCACCGGGGCCTTGTACCGGCTCTGCGTCGACCAGGTCTGCCGGGACGCGACGGGGGTGGCGCAGGACGCGCCCTTCGGGACTTTCCACGTGCTCCTGCCCGAGGCCACCGGAGAGCAGCGCGTGACCGTGCGCTTCCGGGTCACCGACCCGGCCGACGGCCGCCCCGTCTACGACCGCTCCGCCCAGGTCACGCTGCGCAAGTCCACGCCCAACGGCGAGCGCTGCGGGCCCACGGTCTGGCAGGCCGGTCTCCGGGCCGATCCGGAGCTGGGCCTCGTCGACGCACGCTAGGGCCTGTCCGACGGATCAGGGTCGGATAGGAGCGGCGAGGTGCCGTGCCAGACGCCGCGGCCCCGGCCATGATCCGCCGGACAGGCCCTAGGCCGGGTCCGTCGGGAGGGTGTAGCGGCGCTTCTCCTTGGACGTCGCGCCCAGGCGGTCGTAGAAGCGGATCGCGCCCTCGTTCCAGGCGGGGGTCTGCCACTGGATCTCCGTCAGGCCCAGCGCCCGCGCCTCCGCGCGGACCGCGTCGACCAGGAGCGGGCCGAGGCCGTGGCCCCGGGCCGTGGAGGTGAGGTAGAGGCAGTCCATGTGGAGGTACGCGACGCCGTCCCACGTGGAGAGTTCGGGCGCGCAGGTGGCGTAGCCCGCGAGGCTGCCGTCCGGGAGTTCCGCGACGAGGCAGCGGAGGCGGGGCGACGCGCCGCCTGAACCCGTCCGTCCGTGCGACCCGCCGGTCGGCCCCTCCCCGCCGAAGAGGAGGCCGGCCAGGCGGGTTTCGAGGCCCGGGGCCGGGGGCGTGGCCTTCTCGTACTCGGCGTGCTCGGCGACGAGTTCGACGACCCGCCCCAGGTCGTCCACGCGGGCGCGGCGCACCACGGCCCGTCCGCCCCCGCTGTCACGATCGCTCATACGGCCATCATGCACGGCCCCACCGACAGCCCGGCGGCCGCGCCCTGACGCCGCAGCCACTCGCGGTACGGGGCGGCGCGCACGGCCGCTTCGCGATAGGCGGCGGACAGCTCCGCGTACAGCGTGTCCAGGGCCGTCCCGGGGCGCGCGTACAGCAGCAGCCGGACCGCCAGCGGGTCGCCGCGCAGGGGCCGGATCGCCATGTCCTCGCGGGGGACGGAGGTCGGCTGGCAGGGGGCGACGGCCTCGCCGAGGACGATCAGGGACGCGGCCGTGTGGTAGTCGCCGTGGAGCAGGGGCGGGTCGATGCCGGCCGCCCCGAGGACCCTCAGGAGACCGTCCCATTCGCCGTCCACGGTCGGATCGACCATCCAGTGGTCGCCGGCGAGGTCGGCGAGGTCGACGACGGGGCTCGCGGCGGCGGGATGGTCGCGGGCCATGGAGACGAACTGCGGTTCACGGGCGACCAGGACCCGGTGCTGGAGCCCTTCGGGCACCCGTAGGGGGCAGCCCTCGACCTCGTGGACGAAGGCCACGTCGAGCCCGCCCGCGGCGACCGTGCGCAGCAGCGCGTTGGCGGAGACGTCCACGCGGAGGCCGACGTCCGTGCCGGGCAGCCGCTCACGGATCCGGCGCAGCCAGCCGGGGAGCGCCCGGCTCGCGGTGGAGCCGACGCGGAGTCCGGGACCCTCGGTACGGGCGACCGCGGCCCGGGTCTCGGTGACCAGCGCGGCCATGTCCGCGACGAGGGGGCGGGCCCGGCTGAGCACGGAGCGGCCGAGCGGGGTGGGCCGGCAGCCGGTGCGGTCGCGGGAGAAGAGTTCGGCGCCCAGGGAGTTCTCGATCCGGCGCAGCTGGGTGGTCAACGAGGGCTGACTCATGCCCAGTTGTCGCGCCGCCTTGTGCAGGCTGCCCGCGTCCGCGATGGCGCAGAGCGCCCGCAGATGCCTCACCTCCAGCTCCATGGCCCGAGGGTAGGGCGGCGGCCTGCGTCGCACCAGACAGCCGGTACATGTCAAACGCCTTGGTATGCAAGGCAGTTGGGGGGTCCGGACCGGGTGATGTGGGCGGGCTATCGCCGGTTGACATCATCCCCACGCGCCCCGGCTTCCCCGAGACTCTCTCCGACCCCCTACAGGAGGAGCCCCCCATGCGTCACCCCAAGGTCCTCAACTCCGTACTGACCGCGGCCCTCGGCCTCGGTCTCGCCGCCTCGCTCGGTGCCGCTCCTGCGGTGGCCGCCGACACCGACAGGGCCGTGACCGCCGGCACCGTCACCGCCGCGTACGCCGGTTCGTCCGAGGACGCGAAGGCCAACAAGGCCTTCTTCGACGCCGTCGTGAAGTCGGTGGCGAAGAAGCGGGCCGCCAACCCGGGCGCCGCCGCCGTCACCGTCGTCTACAGCGCCTCCAACGCGCCGAGCTTCCGCACCCAGATCGCCCGCTCCACCCAGATATGGAACAGCTCGGTGGTGAACGTCCGGCTCGTCGAGGGCAGCAACCCGGACTTCCGCTACTACGAGGGCAACGACTCGCGCGGTTCGTACGCGAGCACCGACGGCCACGGCCGCGGCTACATCTTCCTCGACTACCGCCAGAACCAGCAGTACAACTCGACCCGCGTGACCGCCCACGAGACCGGGCACGTCCTCGGCCTGCCGGACCACTACAGCGGTCCGTGCAGCGAGCTGATGTCGGGCGGCGGCCCCGGCACCTCCTGCCAGAACGCCACACCGAACGCCCAGGAGCGTTCCCGCGTGGACCAGCTGTGGCGGAACGGACTCGCCTCCGCGTTCAAGACCTTCTGATCCCCGAGGCCGAGGCGAGAAACCGGTACGAAGAGGACGGCGGCGCCCGTGAAGGGCGCCGCCGTCCGGCGTTCGGGTGGGGTTCGGGACCCGGGCTGCGTCAGGCCGTCTGCAGGAGGCGACGGCCGAAGTCGGCGCCGGGGGGCAGCTGACGCCGGACCCGGTCGAGCGCCCCGTCGAAGTCACCTCCGGCGACGCACGATTCGAAGGCGGCGCCACCGTAGTGGAGCGTCAGACTGAGGTCCGAGCGCTCACCGAGCGTCAGCAGACAGCTCAGGGTGGCCTGCTGGGTCACGCCGTCCACGACGACGGGGAGCGGCAGGTCCCACTCCAGGACGCAGCCGCCGAGGGCCTGCCCGCCGCTCTCGGCGGCGCTGAGCGCGGCGAAGGTCGCGCCCGTGTACTCGACCCCCCTGATCCGGGTGGCGACGTGCCGCCCGGTGGCCGTGATGACGATCGCTTCCGCGCCGCTGCGGTCCCGGTACCAACCGGTCCAGACTTCTGTCGACTCCGATGACATGCGCGGACTGTAGCGGTATGACCGGCTCCGGCGCGCGGCCGGTCACCCGGTGGCCGGACTTCTCCCGATCTCGCCGTTCTTGCCGGTCACCTGCGTGCTAGTGGCTTCCGCGCCCCGGACCCCGCCCCCCGTCGGCGCGCCGCTCCGCGCCCTCGTACAGCGAGCAGTCCGGGTTGCGGCACGGCTGCACCTCCCACTCCGGCACCCAGGCCCCGAGGACCTTGTGCCGGGTGGCCACCTTGTCGCACGGTCCACCGCAGGCCGGGCACGTGGGCTCGGCCAAGGGGTCCCGCGTCGTGTGAGGCACCTCGTGACGCATGCTTCCAGGGTAGGACGCCTCGCACGGACCCGCTTCCCCGCCGCTACCGCTTCCTGGTGTACGTACGGACGAACGCGCCGTTGCCGAAGACACGCAGGTCGTCCAGCTCGAAGTCCCGCGGCTCGAAGCCGGCGCCGAACATCGGCATGCCGGAGCCGTACACCTGCGGGTATGTCTTGATGATCAGCTGGTCGATCTCGTCGATGAGCTCGCCGGCGATCGCCGAGCCACCGCACAGCCAGATGTCCAGCGGACTGTCCTCGGCCTTGAGCTCGCGGACGCGGCCGACGAGGTCGTCGGCGATCAGCTCCACGTTGGAGTCGGGCGACTCGGACAGCGAGCGGGTGGCGACGATCTCCCGCAGATGGCCGTACGGGCTGGTGACGGCGATGTCCAGGGCGATCTGGTACGAGCCCCTGCCCTGGATGACGGTGTCGAACCGCTTGTTCTCCGCGTCGATCCCGAGCATCTCCCGGCCCTGGGCCGAGACGGTCTCCGGGTACTCGCCGGTCAGGAACTCCAGGAACTCGGCGTCCACGAACTGGTACATGGACGTGGCATCGCCCTTGGGGTCACCGATGAAGCCGTCGATGGTGCAGGCGATGAAGTAGGTGAGCTTGCGCAAACCGGTCCTCTTGTCTCTCTGGGAGTGGACTGCGATCGCAACCACGACGGCTATAGTGCTTCATCTGTAGTGGTTGCGCAAGACCTATTTTCGAAGAGCTCGAAAGAGCACTCGCAGAATCCGAAGAGTCCTGAGAGAGAGGGGGCCCACGTGGCCCGGAATCCGGAGCGCCGTACGGCACTGCTCGACGCCGCGATCGAGGTGCTGGCCGAGGAAGGTGCCCGCGGGCTGACCTTCCGGGCCGTCGACGCACGGGCGGGGGTCCCCACGGGCACCTCGTCCAACTACTTCAGCGACCGGGACCAGGTGCTGTCCGAGGTCGCCGACCGGATCTTCGTCCGGCTGACCCCCGAGCCCGGCGCCATCGACGCCGCACTGCTCCCGGAGCCCAGCCGCGCTCTCGTCGTCGAGCTGATGCGCTGGGTCGCCCGGCGCATGACCGCCGAGCGCACCTGCTACCTGGGGCTCTTCGAGCTGCGTCTGGAGGCCGCTCGCCGCCCCGAGCTCCAGGCCCGCTTCACCCAGGTGCTCCGGGAGGACCTCGACCTGAACATCCGGCTGCACGTCGGTTCGGGGATGCCCGGGGACGCGGACACGGTCCGGGTGCTCTACTTCGCCCTCACCGGGCTGCTGCTCGACCACTTCACCGTGCCCGGCCTCCACGCCGAGCGGGACCTCGACGACCTGGTCGAGACCGTGGTCAACCGGATCGTCCCGGCGGAGTGACCACGCCCCCGGAGCGCCTCAGCGCGTGCGCCGGGTGACGAACTCCGCGAGGGCGAGCAGGTCCCCCGCCGCCGCCAGGTCCGGGACGGCCTCGGCCAGATACTCGACGGCGCGGCCCATGCGCTCGGCCGCCTGGGCCTGCGCCCAGTCCCGGCCGCCGGCCCGCTCGACCGCGTCCGCCGCCGCCCGTACCGCCGCCGCGTCGAGGGCCGGACGGGAGTAGAGCTCGGCCAGTTCGTCGCCCGCCGGGGTCCCCGAGGCGAGCGCCGCCACCACGGGCAGCGACTTCTTGTGGGCGACGAGGTCGGCGCCGGCCGGCTTGCCCGTACGGTCCGGGTCGCCCCAGATCCCGATGAGGTCGTCGATCAGCTGGAACGCGAGTCCGGCCTCGCGGCCGAAGGCGTCCATCGCCGCGACCTCCTCCTCCCCCGCGCCCGCGTAGAGCGCGCCGATGGCGCAGGAGGCACCGAGCAGGGCTCCGGTCTTGGCGGTGGCCATGGCCAGGCACTCGTCGAGCGAGACGTCACGGGGGCCGCGCTGCTCGAAGGCGCAGTCCGCCTGCTGGCCCGCGCAGAGTTCGATGACGCAGGCGGCGAGGCGTGCGGCGGCGGCCGGCGAGGCGGGGTGCGGGTCCTCGGCGAGCAGCCGCAGGGCGAGTGCGTTCATGGCGTCACCGGCGATGAGGGCGTCCGGGATGCCGAAGACGGTCCAGGCGGTGGGCCGGTGCCGCCGGGTCGGGTCCTCGTCCACGATGTCGTCGTGGAGCAGGGTGAAGTTGTGTGCGAGCTCGACGGCCGCCGCGGCCTTCACGGCCTGGGTGGACTCGGCGCCGAGGGCGCGGGCCGCCGCGAGGACCAGGGCGGGCCTGATCGCCTTGCCCGCCTGCCCGGCGGCCGGGGTGCCGTCGGCGTGCTCCCACCCGAAGTGGTACATCGCCACCCGGCGTATGGAGCCCGGCAGGGACTCGACGGTGGAGCGGAGTTGAGGATGGACGGCGGCCCGTGTCTGGTCCAGGAGCATCACGGCCCCCTGACCGTCGGCGACGGCTTCCGCGCTGGTCGTGGTCACGGTCACTTCCTTCATGTCCTTCGCGGCGCGAGCGCTGGGGAACGCCCGGGGGCGGGAGGTTCGGTCCCCGCCCCCGGGCGTCACCGGCTCAGCGCCAGCGGCTGACCTCGACGTTCTCCAGGATGCCGAGCGCGTCCGGGACGAGGATGGCGGCCGAGTAGTAGGCCGTGACGAGGTAGGAGATGATCGCCTGCTCGTCGATGCCCATGAAGCGGACCGAGAGGCTGGGCTCGATCTCGTCGGGGAGGCCGGTCTGGTGCAGACCGATCACACCCTGGTCGGCCTCGCCCGTACGCATGCAGATGATCGACGTGGTCCGGGCGTCCGAGACCGGGATCTTGTTGCACGGGAAGATCGGCACACCGCGCCAGGTCGGGATGCGGTTGCCGTTGACCTCGATCGTCTCGGGCACGAGGCCGCGCTTGTTGAGCTCGCGGCCGAAGGCGGCGATGGCGCGCGGGTGGGCCAGGAAGAGCTTCGAGCCGCGACGGCGGGAGAGCAGCTCGTCCATGTCGTCGGGGCTGGGGGCGCCGTCGTGGGGCTGGAGCCGCTGTCCGTAGTCGCAGTTGGCGAGGAGACCGAACTGCTTGTTGTTGATGAGCTCGTGCTCCTGGCGCTCGCGGAGCGCCTCGACGGTCAGCCGCAACTGCTGCTCGGTCTGGTTCATCGGCTGGTTGTAGAGGTCGGCGACGCGGCTGTGGACCTTCAGCACGGTCTGGGCGACGCTCAGCTCGTACTCGCGGGGCGCGAGGTCGTAGTCGACGTACGTGTGCGGGATGACCGCCTCGCCGACGTGGCCGGCGGAGAGGTCGATGGCGGCCTCGCCGTAGGTGTTGGTGCGCTGGTCGGGCAGCGCGGCGACGGCCTCCAGGTGGGCGGCGAGCGAGGGGGCCCGGTCCGCGAGGTTCAGCACGTCGGCCCGGGTGAGCTCGAGGACCGTGCAGGCGGTGGCGGTGCGGGCCGTCCAGTCCCAGACGGCGTCGGCGCTGACCAGCGCGGACTCTCCGAGGTAGGCGCCGTCGGCGAGGACGCCGAGGACGGCCTCGTCCCCGTAGGGTCCCTCGCCGACCTGCTCGATCCGGCCGTGTGCGAGGAGGTGCACGCGGTCGTTGGCCGCGCCGACGGCCGCGATGATCTCGCCCGCCGCGTACTCCCGCTGCGTACAGCGGGACGCGAGCTCGGCCAGGGCGCCCTCGTCCTCGTAACCACGCAGAGCGGGGAGTTCGCCGAGCTCGGCGGGGATGACCTCGACGCGCTGCCCCGTCTGGACGAAGGTGACGCGGCCGTCGCCCACGGAGTAGCTGAGCCTGCGGTTCACCCGGTACGTACCGCCCTGCACCTGCACCCACGGCATCATCCGCAGCAGCCACCGGGAGGTGATCTCCTGCATCTGCGGCGCGGACTTGGTGGTCGTGGCGAGGTTCCGCGCGGCGGCGGTACCGAGACTCTGCTGCGGTGCCTGGTCCGTACGGACCTCGTCGCCAACCGAACCAACGGACATGGAACTCCCTCTCGTATGCGTGAGTTGCGAGAGAAAGCCTTTCAGCACGGAACGTGTCCGCGCCATTACACATTCGGGTGGGACTGTTCGACGATCTTCGGGGCATGTCGTGCGATTTCCCCCGGGCGGCGGCGCGTCGCGGGCCGCGTCCCGCCGTGTCCGGATCGGCTCGCACACCACCCGAACGGATGGCCGCGGAGCGGCGGACTCCGGTACTCCGGAAGTTCACCCCGTCCCCCGAAGGGAGTCGGTCATGGCCTCACCCATGTCCGCGAGCAGGTTCCTCGACGCACTGCGTGACGAGGGCCTCGCGGTCGTCCAGGTCGGCGACTGGTCCACCCACAACCGCAACCACAAGGGCCCGTGGGGCCCGGTGCACGGCGTGATGATCCATCACACCGTGACCAAGGGCACCGCGAGCACCGTCCGGCTCTGCCGGGACGGCTACGCGGCCCTGCCGGGGCCGCTCTGCCACGGCGTGATCGCCAAGGACGGAACGGTCCACCTCGTCGGCTACGGCCGCACCAACCACGCGGGCCTCGGCGACGACGAGGTGCTGAGGGCGGTCGTCGCCGAGCAGCGTCTGCCGCCGGACGACGAGGCCACGACGGACGGCAACCGGCACTTCTACGGCTTCGAGTGCGAGAACCTCGGCGACGGCGAGGACCCGTGGCCGAAGGTCCAGCTGGAGGCCATCGCGAAGGCGGCGGCCGCCGTGTGCCGGGCGCACGGCTGGACCCAGCGCTCGGTCATCGGGCACCGGGAATGGCAGCCGGGGAAGGTGGACCCGCGCGGCTTCACGATGGCCTCGATGCGCGAACGGGTCGCCGACCTGCTCCGCTGACCGGAAGGCCTGGACAATGGCCGGGTGAACGCGTTCGACCTCTCCCCCCTGCGGCCCCGGCTCCCCTCGCCCCTGGAGCCGGTGGAGGACGAGCGCTTCGCCCGGCGCGGTCTCACGCTGCTGCTCAAGCGCGACGACCTCATCCACCCCGACCTGCCGGGCAACAAGTGGCGCAAGCTCGCGCTCAACCTGCGGGCGGCGGACGGCCGTCCCGTGCTCACCTTCGGCGGCGCGTACTCGAACCACCTGCGCGCCACGGCCGCCGCCGGCCGGCTCCTGGGCTTCCCCACGATCGGTGTCGTCCGCGGCGACGAGCTGGCCGGGCGGCCGCTCAACCCGTCCCTCGCGCGGTGCGCGGCGGACGGGATGCGGCTGGAGTTCGTGGACCGGGCCACGTACCGCGCGAAGGGCGATCCCGCCACGCTCGCCGCGCTCCTCGAGCGGGCCCCGGCGGAGACGTACGTGGTCCCGGAGGGCGGCAGCAACGCGCTCGCCGTGCGCGGGTGCGTGGAGCTCGGCCGCGAACTCGCCGGAGCGGCCGACGTGGTCGCCGTCGCCTGCGGCACGGGCGGCACCCTCGCGGGCCTCGCGGCCGGGCTCTCCCCCGGGCAGAGGGCCCTGGGGATCCCGGTCCTCAAGGGCGGGTTCCTGGGTACGGAGGTCCGCGCCCTCCAGGAGGCCGCGTTCGGCGGGGCGCGGGGCGACTGGGCCCTCGACGAGCGGTTCCACTGCGGCGGTTACGCCCGTACGGGACCGGTCCTGGAGTCGTTCGCACGGGACTTCGAGGCGCGGCACGGACTCGCCATCGAGCGGCTGTATGTCGCCAAAATGCTCCACGGGCTGGTGACTCTCGCGGAGGAGGGCGCGTTCCCGGCGGGTACCCGGCTCGCGGCGGTGGTGACGGGCGCCCCGGAGCCGACGAGCCCCGACGGAAGCTAGTCCGCCACCTCCTCGCGGTACGCGGCGGCCTCCTCCAGGTCGAGGCGGCGGAGCAGCGTACGCATCATCTCGTCGTCGATCCGGCGCGCGTCCCGCAGCTGCACGAAGACCTCGCGCTCGGCTTCGATCATCTCGCGCGAGAGCCGCCGGTAGGTGTCGTCCGCCGTCTCCCCGGTGGCTTCGTTGACCGCCCCGAGCCGCTCCCACACGGAGTTCCTGCGCCGTTCCAGGACCGTGCGCAGCCGGTCGGCGAGGGGCTGGGGCAGGGCGTTGCGCTCGTCGGCGAGGAGCGCGTCGAGACGTTCCTCGGCGGCCCGGGAGGCCTCGCTCTGGGCCTGTGCCTCGGCGAGGGTCTCGGCGTACCGGTCGCGTCCCGGGAGCTTCAGGAGCCGGATGAGCGGGGGCAGGGTGAGGCCCTGCACCACGAGCGTGCCGATGACGGTGGTGAAGGTGAGGAAGAGGACGAGGTTGCGGGCGGGGAACTCGACGCCGTCCGTGACGACGGGGATGGAGAAGGCGATGGCGAGGGAGACGACCCCGCGCATGCCGGCCCAGCCGACGACGAGCGGGGCTCTCCAGTCCACTCCCGGCTCGCGCTCGCGCACGCGCGCGGAGAGCCATCGGGGCAGGAACGTCGCCGGGTAGACCCAGACGAACCGCACGACGACGACCGCCACGAAGACCCCGACCGCGTACCAGGCAGCCTCTCCGATGCCGTACTGGCCGAGGCCCTCGACGACGTACGGCAGCTGGAGGCCGATCAGGGCGAAGACGGCGGACTCCAGGATGAAGGCGACCATCTTCCAGACGGCCTCCTCCTGGAGCCGGGTCGCGAAGTCGACCTGCCAGGCACGGTGGCCGAGGAAGAGGCCGACCACGACGACCGCGAGGACACCGGAGGCGTGGACCTCCTCGGCCGCCGCGTAGGCGACGAAGGGGATGAGGAGGGAGAGGGTGTTCTGGAGGAGGGAGTCGCCGAGGCCCCGGCGCAGCCAGTGGATGGGGACCATGAGGAGCAGGCCGACGCCGATCCCGCCGACGGCGGCGAGCGCGAACTCCCCGATGCCGCCGGCCCAGCTGACGCCCTCGCCGACCGCCGCCGCGAGGGCGACCTTGTAGGCGGTGATGGCGGTGGCGTCGTTCACCAGGGACTCGCCCTGGAGGATCGTGGTGATCCGGTGGGGCAGGCCGAGCTTGCGGGCGATGGCCGTGGCGGCGACCGCGTCCGGCGGGGCGATCACCGCGCCGAGCACGAGCGCGGCCGTGAGCGGCAGGTCGGGGACGAGGACGTACGCGAGCCAGCCCACGGCCACGGTGGCGAAGAGGACATAGCCGACGGAGAGCAGGGCGACGGGGCGGATGTTGGCCCGCAGGTCGAGGTAGGAGGAGTCGAGGGCCGCCGTGTAGAGGAGCGGGGGCAGGATCAGCGGCAGCACGATGTGCGGGTCGAGCGTGTAGTCGGGGACCCCGGGTACGTACGAGGCGGCGAGGCCGACGGCGACCAGGAGCAGCGGGGCCGGTACCGGGGTCCTGCGCGCGAACCCCGCGATCGCGGCGCTCGCCGCCACCAGCGCCACCAGCTGCAGTGCGTCCATGCCCGTCCCCGTCTCGTGCCGCAACGTAACCTGGCCATCATGAGCGAGTGCCCGCACGTTGCCGAAATGCCGCGCCCCGAACCGGCGCCGCTGGCCGACACCTGCCCGGAGTGCCTGGCGGACGGGACGCACCCGGTGCAGCTGAGGATCTGTCTGAGCTGCGGGCACGTCGGCTGCTGCGACTCGTCGGCGGGGCGGCACGCGACGGGGCACTTCTCCTCCACCGGGCACCCGGTGATGCGGACGTTCGAGCCGGGCGAGGCCTGGCGCTGGTGCTTCGTGGACAGTTCGATCGTCTGAGGGCCGGAGGGGCGGTTCGACCGCCTCGCGGTTGGGTACGTCATCCCTCCGCCGGTCGCTCGTTTTCGCCCCCCGCACACCTCTACCCACCGTCCGCACCCATGGGCCTACCATGGGTGACGAGCGTGATCGGGGGCCGGGGGGCTCACGGCGACACGGCGGGACGGATCGCGATAGCGTCACGGCGGACTGCGCAGCCCCCTGCGCACCGCCCGGTCCGGGGCCTCTCCCCCCGGACCCCGAATGAGCTTGTGCCACCTTGGAGGTGAGGGTGTCCCAGATCACAGGCGAGCCCGGGACCCAGGACTTCGTGGAAGTCCGGCTGCCCGCTGCGGGTGCCTATCTGTCCGTGCTGCGTACGGCCACGGCCGGCCTCGCGGCGCGCTTGGACTTCACCCTCGACGAGATCGAGGACTTGCGGATCGCCGTCGACGAGGCCTGCGCGATCCTGCTCCAGCAGGCCGTGCCGGGGTCCGTCCTCAGCTGTGTCTTCCGGCTGGTCGACGACTCGCTGGACGTGACGGTCTCCGCCCCGACGACCGACGGTCGGGCGCCGGAGCGGGACACCTTCGCCTGGACGGTGCTGTCGGCACTGGCCGGGAAGGTGGAGTCGTCGGTGGCCGATGACCGTACGGTCTCGATCAGCCTGTACAAACAGCGCGGCGCGGGGCCAGGCCCGGCGTGAGGAGCGGGGACGCGACGGCCGGCATCCCTGAGCAGCAGGCGCGGCCGCATGAGGTCGCTACGGAGCAGGCGGACCAGATGAGCGAGCACGAGCAGCACCACCAGGTTCCCGAGACACCCGGCCTCCCTGGGGCCGCCGGGGTCTCCGACGGCTCCGAGGCCACCGGAGCCTCTTCGGGCATGCCGAGCACCGAAGACGACATGAAGGCGGCCGCGGCGAAGGCTGCGGAGGCGGCCCGGGCCGGCGAGGGTTCCGAGGCCGGCGAGGCCCCGGAGGAGACTCCCGCCGTCCCCGCGCCGAACGACCGGAGCGGTGCGCGCGCCCTCTTCGTCGAGCTGCGCGGGCTGCCGGAGGGCTCCCCGGAGAAGGCGGAGCTGCGCAACCGGCTGGTCCGGATGCACCTCCCGCTGGTGGAGCACCTGGCCCGGCGCTTCCGCAACCGCGGCGAGCCGCTGGACGACCTGACGCAGGTGGCGACGATCGGCCTGATCAAGTCGGTGGACCGGTTCGACCCGGAGCGCGGGGTCGAGTTCTCGACGTACGCGACCCCGACGGTCGTCGGCGAGATCAAGCGCCACTTCCGTGACAAGGGGTGGGCGGTCCGCGTGCCGCGCCGCCTCCAGGAGCTGCGGCTCTCGCTGACCACGGCGACGGCGGAGCTCTCCCAGCAGCACGGCCGCTCACCGACGGTGCACGAGCTGGCCGAGCGGCTCGGGATCTCGGAGGAGGAGGTCCTGGAGGGTCTTGAGTCGGCGAACGCCTACTCGACGCTCTCCCTGGACGTCCCGGACACGGACGACGAGTCGCCGGCCGTCGCGGACACGCTGGGCGCGGAGGACGAGGCCCTGGAGGGGGTCGAGTACCGCGAGTCGCTCAAGCCGCTCCTGGAGGACCTGCCGCCCCGGGAGAAGCGGATCCTGCTGCTGCGTTTCTTCGGGAACATGACCCAGTCGCAGATCGCGCAGGAGGTCGGCATCTCCCAGATGCACGTTTCTCGACTGCTGGCCCGGACCCTGGCCCAGCTGCGGGAGAAGCTCCTCGTGGAGGAGTGAAGACCCTACGGAGTGTCCTGGCCGGGGCGCCGGATGCCGAGCGCCTCGGTCGTGGCCGGGTTCACCAGGAGGACGAGCCCGGTGACGGCGAGGACGCCGAGGACGATGCCGGCCGGGATCATCGTGCTGTTCGCCTGGAGCATCTGCCAGGCGACCGGCAGGGCCAGGATCTGGGTGATGACGGCCGGGCCCCGGCTCCAGGAGCGGCGCAGCCAGAGGCCGCGGGCGGCGGCGAGCGGGATCAGGCCGAGTGCGACGAGCGTCACGGCGCCGGTCAGGGCTCCGGTGAGGTCACCGGTCCCGTCCGTCAGCGCCTTCACCAGCATGTACACGCCGCCGGCGAGGAGCCCGAGGGCCTCGACACCGGCCACGGCCGCCGCTGCGGCGAGACGGTTGGGGCGGGAGGTCTGCTCCGTACTGCTGCTGCTCATACAGGGCAGGGTAACCGGGCCCCCCGGGAGCCCGCCGGGGTCCCCGTCCGGAGCCCCCGCGGGGTGTCCGACGGATGGGCCTGCACTGCGCCCGGTACCGCCGGGTAGGTACCCTGGCGCTCATGCGCGCACTTCTCGTGGTCAATCCGGCAGCCACCACCACCAGTGCCCGCACCCGTGACGTGCTCATCCACGCGCTGGCGAGCGAGATGAAGCTGGAGGCGGTCACCACCGAGTACCGCGGGCACGCGCGCGACCTGGGACGACGGGCCGTCGACTCGGGCAACATCGACCTCGTCGTGGCCCTCGGTGGCGACGGCACGGTCAACGAGGTCGTCAACGGACTGCTGCACGGCGGGCCCGACCCGGACCGGCTTCCGGGGCTCGCGGTCGTCCCCGGCGGCTCGACCAATGTCTTCGCCCGCGCGCTCGGACTGCCGAACGACGCCGTCGAGGCGACCGGCGCCCTGCTCGACGCTTTGCGTGAACGGCGAACACGGACAGTGAGCCTCGGGCTCGCGGCCGGGACGCCCGGCACCGAGGACGAGGCGGTGCCCTCGCGCTGGTTCACCTTCTGCGCCGGCCTCGGATTCGACGCGAGCGTCATCGGCCGGGTCGAACAGCAGAGGGAACGCGGGAAGCGGTCCACGCACGCCCTCTATCTCCGCCAGGTGCTCCGCCAGTTCCTGGACGAGCCGCACCGGCGGCACGGCACGATCACCCTGGAGCGCCCCGGCTCCGAGCCGGTCGAGGACCTCGTCCTCTCCATAATCTGCAACACCTCCCCCTGGACCTACCTGGGCAATCGTCCGGTGTACGCGTCCCCGGAGGCGTCCTTCGAGACCGCTCTCGACGTGCTCGGACTGAGCCGTCTTTCCACCCCGGCCGTGGCCCGGTACGCCACTCAGCTGCTCACCTCGACCCCGGAGCGGGGCCCGCGGGGCAAGCACGCTGTGACTCTGCACGACCTGACCGACTTCACCTTGCATTCGAAGGTCCCCCTCCCCCTGCAGATGGACGGAGACCACCTGGGACTGCGTACGAGCGTGACGTTCACAGGCGTACGCCGTGCACTGCGTGTGATTGTGTGAGTGGAAGGGCCCAAAGTCCTTTCACTCGAACGTTTAGGCGCGCATCCACCCCTTAGAAGTACGGCTGTGACCTAGCCGACACCGAGGAATCAAAAAAAACTTTCCGGAAGGGGTTGTATCCGTTGCTGGGGTTTGGGAGTCTCTTCTTGGCGATCGGGACGGCCCGCAAGACCGGCCTCCACTGAGAGCCAGAACCCCTCCCCAAAGAACATGGACCACACCAGTTCAGCTGGCAGTCGGCCCTTCCCTTGCGGGGGGATTCGTGAAAGCGTTCACATTCACAAGCAACTCGCACGTAACACTGAGAGAGGTAGCAGCCATGGACTGGCGTCACAACGCCGTTTGTCGTGAGGAAGACCCGGAGCTTTTCTTCCCCATCGGCAACACCGGTCCTGCGCTGCTGCAGATCGAGGAAGCCAAGGCCGTCTGCCGCCGCTGCCCCGTCATGGAGCAGTGCCTGCAGTGGGCGCTCGAGTCCGGCCAGGACTCCGGCGTCTGGGGTGGCCTCAGCGAGGACGAGCGCCGCGCGATGAAGCGCCGTGCCGCTCGCAACCGGGCGCGTAACGCCAGCGCCTGACGCCCCACCGAAGCCTGAGGCCAGCGGCGCATACATCGCGTATGCAATCACCGCCCTCGAGTCGCAGCGCGCAGCAGTAACCCACAGCATTCGAGCCCCGGACCGTTCTTCTCGGTCCGGGGCTCGCTGCTGTTGCCGGCCGTGTCAGCGGGTCACTTCTGCGGCTGTACGGGGATGTCGAGGAGCACCTTCGTGCCGCGCTCGGCGCCGGGGACCATGTCGAACGTTCCGCCCAACTCCCCTTCCACCAGCGTCCGTACGATCTGGAGCCCGAGGTTGCCGGCCCGCTGCGGGTCGAAGCCCTCGGGCAGTCCGCGGCCGTCGTCCTTGACCGTGATCAGGAGCCGGGCGTCGGCGCGGGGCTCGCCGCGCACGGCAGTGACCTCGACCGTGCCCTGCTCACCCTGGGCGAAGGCGTGTTCCAGGGCGTTCTGGAGGATCTCCGTGAGGACCATGGAGAGCGGGGTCGCGACCTCGGCGTCGAGAATGCCGAAGCGGCCGTTGCGCCGGCAGGTGACCTTGCCCGGGGAGATCTCGGCGACCATCGCGATGACCCGGTCGGCGATCTCGTCGAACTCGACGCGCTCATCCAGGTTCTGGGACAGCGTCTCATGGACGATCGCGATCGAACCGACGCGCCGCACGGCCTCGTTGAGCGCCTCGCGGCCCCGGTCGGAGTCCATCCGGCGGGCCTGGAGGCGCAACAGGGCGGCCACGGTCTGGAGGTTGTTCTTCACCCGGTGGTGGATCTCCCGGATGGTGGCGTCCTTGGTGATCAACTCGCGCTCGCGGCGGCGCAGTTCGGTGACGTCACGGAGGAGGACGAGCGAACCGATCCGGGTGCCCTTGGGCTTGAGCGGGATCGCCCGCAGCTGGATCACTCCGCCGTTGCCCTCGACCTCGAACTCGCGCGGCGCGTAGCCGGAGGCCAGCTTGACCAGGGCCTCGTCCACCGGGCCGCGGGAGGGGGCGAGCTCCGCGGTGATCTGGCCGAGGTGCTGGCCGACGAGGTCGGCCGCGAGCCCGAGCCGGTGGTAGGCGGAGAGGGCGTTGGGCGAGGCGTACTGGACGATGCCGTCCGCGTCCAGGCGGACGAGGCCGTCGCCGGCCCGGGGCGAGGAGTCCATGTCGACCTGCTCGCCGGGGAAGGGAAACGATCCGGCGGCGATCATCTGGGCGAGGTCGGACGCCGACTGGAGATAGGTGAGCTCCAGCCGGGAGGGCGTGCGGACGGTGAGCAGGTTGGTGTTGCGGGCGATGACGCCGAGGACCCGGCCCTCGCGGCGCACGGGGATGGACTCGACCCGCACCGGGACCTCCTCCCGCCACTCGGGGTCGCCCTCGCGGACGATCCGGCCCTCGTCGAGGGCGGCGTCGAGCAGGGGGCGGCGGCCGCGCGGCACCAGGTGGCCGACCATGTCGTCCTGGTAGGAGGTGGGGCCGGTGTTGGGCCGCATCTGCGCGACGGAGACGTATCGCGTGCCGTCGAGGGTCGGAACCCACAGGACGAGGTCGGCGAAGGAGAGGTCGGAGAGCAGCTGCCACTCCGACACCAGCAGGTGGAGCCACTCGAGGTCGGAGTCGCTCAGGGCGGTGTGCTGGCGCACGAGGTCGTTCATGGAGGGCACGCTGCGAGGGTACCTGCGGAATTGCAGGGGCGGTGAACCTGGATCTCCGGGCGTCCGTGTTGGAGGATGGGCCGGGAAGAGCCGCGTTCCTGTGGATGGACAGACAAGAATGGTCTAGTCCACAATGAATGCAACAAGCCTCCATCCTCCCCGCACAGGAGGATGGAACGAGGTACCCGACGCTCTCTGCCCTGACTGCGTCGAGACCTCCCACACGGCCGCGGGACCGCACACCCCCGGCCGAGCAACTCCGGGCTGCGGTGCCGGACGGGTTGAGGGTCCCGTCAGGCGCCGCGGCCCGCGGGTGTTTCCGGGGCCTTTTCCGGGGCTTCCGGGGCGTGTTCCCCGGCATTCCCCGGGGCGTCTTCCCGGGTATCCCCCGGGGCCGCTGCCGGCCAGGACCTCATCGCCCACTCCGCCACCGCCGCGAGATCCTCCCGCGTCGCCCCGTCGCGGGCCTGCTGGGACATGCCCTGGAGTACGGCGCCGCTGAAGCGGGCGAGTGCGCGGGCGTCGGTGCCGGGTGCCAGCTCCCCCGACTCGACGCCCTGGCGGATCCGGGCCTCGAAGGAGGTGAGGTTGGCCTCCCGGCGCGCCCGCAGGGCCTCCTCGACCTCGGGGGTCGAGCAGTTGACCGCGGCGGAGATCATCAGACAGCCGCGCGGGTGACCCGGCTCCGTGTAGAGCTCCGCCGACTCCCGCAGGATGCGCCCGATGGCGGCGCGGGCCGTCGGCTCCTCGGTGAAGGCGCGTCCGCCGTACGACCCGTACGACCCGGCGTACGTCTCGACGACCTCCTCGAAGAGCGTCCGCTTGTCACCGAAGGCCGAGTAGAGGCTGGGCGCGCTGATGCCCATGACGCGGGTGAGGTCGGCGACGGAGGTCGTCTCGTAACCGTGCTCCCAGAAGGCCATCGTGGCCTGCTCCAGGGCCGTGAGCCGGTCGAAGGAGCGGGGGCGGCCGCGCTGTCTCGTCACCATGGAGTGAATTCTATAGCGCGCGCTAGCAAAAGTGGGGTACGGTCTTTTCGTAACGACCACTACACAAACAAGGGGGGCGTCACCATGGGCGTGCTCGCAGGCAAGACGGCACTGGTCACGGGCGGCAGCCGGGGCATCGGGCGCGGGATCGCGGAGCGGCTCGGCCGCGAGGGCGCGCGGGTCGCGGTGCACTACGGGAGCAACGAGACGGCGGCGAAGGAGACGGTCGCGGCGATCGAGGCCGCGGGCGGCGAGGCCTTCGCGATCGGCCAGGAGCTGGGGGTTCCGGGGGACGCGGCGGCCCTGTGGGAGGCGTTCGACGCGGCCGCCGGCGGCGACGGCGGGCTGGACATCCTGGTGAACAACGCGGGGATCTCGGCGACGGCGCCGTTCGCGACGCTCGGCGAGGAGGAGTACGACCGGATCTTCGGCATCAACGCCAAGGCGCCGTTCTTCCTCGCACAGCTGGGCACCGAGCGGCTCCGGGACGGCGGCCGGATCATCAACGTCTCGACGGGCCTGACGAAGACGGCGGTCATGCCGGACCTGATCGCGTACTCGATGTCGAAGGCCGCGCTCGACGTGTTCACCCGGGACTTGGCGAAGGTCCTCGGACCGCGGGGGATCACGGTCAACTCGGTGGCGCCGGGGGTCGTGGACACGGACATCAACGCCGGCTGGCTGCGGGGCGACGAGCAGGCCTGGGCGGGGGCGGCCGGGCTGTCGGCGCTCGGCAGGGTCGGCACCCCGGCGGACATAGCGGACGTGGTGGCCTTCCTGGCCTCCGACGACGCGCGCTGGGTGACGGGCCACTGGATGGATGCCACGGGCGGCTCACTGACCTGAGCCGACCCGGGGGCCCGGTGAGGCTCAAGTGGCTGGAGGGACGGGGGCGGCAGACGATGGTGGCGGTGCCGTCCGCACGTCGGAACGGCATGAGGAGACGGCCTCCCCTCTGCTAGATTTGGCTTTGATTGGTCTATACCACATGGCCCCTCCCCAGCCCCTCCACCAGATCGGCAGGCACAGCGTGGAAGTTGTCATCGTCAAGGACGCCAAGGCAGGCGGCGAGCTCATCGCGGACGGCATCGCCGACCTCCTGCGCCGCAAGCCCGACGCGCTGCTCGGCGTGGCCACGGGTTCGACTCCGATCCCCATCTACGACGCCCTGACCGCCCAGGTCGCGGCCGGCTCCGTGGACGCCTCCCGGGCCCGGATCGCCCAGCTCGACGAGTACGTCGGCCTGCCGGCCGGGCACCCCGAGTCGTACCGCTCCACCGTGCTCCGCCAGGTCGTCGAGCCGCTCGGGCTCTCCCAGGAGGCCTTCATGGGCCCCGACGGCTCCGCCGAGGACGTCCAGGCGGCGTGCGAGGCGTACGACAAGGCGCTGGCCGAGGCCGGCGGTGTGGACCTGCAGATCCTGGGCATCGGCACCGACGGGCACATCGGCTTCAACGAGCCGTGCTCCTCGCTCGCCTCGCGCACCCGGATCAAGACGCTCACCGAGCAGACCCGCGTGGACAACGCCCGCTTCTTCGACAACGACATCGAGCAGGTGCCGCACCACGTCATCACCCAGGGCATCGGCACCATCCTGGAGGCCCGGCACCTGGTGCTGCTCGCCACCGGCGAGGGCAAGGCCGAGGCCGTGGCGCAGACCGTCGAGGGCCCGGTCGCCGCGCTCGTGCCGGCCTCCGCGCTCCAGCTGCACCCGCACGCCACGATCGTCGTGGACGAGGCCGCGGCTTCCAAGCTGAAGCTCGCGGACTACTTCCGCCACACCTTCGCGAACAAGCCCGCCTGGCAGGGCATCTAGGGCCGGACACGTCCAGGGGCACGACGAAGGGGCCCGGCACCTGATCCAGGTGCCGGGCCCCTTCGCGTACGGGCGGCGCTCAGGCGCCGGTGCCGACCACGGCCTCGGCGGCCGCGCGGCCGCAGACACGGGCCGCGCCGTGCGTGGCGATGTGCAGGGCCCCGCGGGGCTCCGCCTCGTTGAGGCCCATCTCGACCACGACGGTGTCGGGACGGGCCGCGAGCAGACCGTCCAGGGCCTCGGTCATCCACGGGTGGCGGTGGGCGTCGCGGACGACCGCGACGATCCGGCGCTCCCCCGCGGCGGCGAGGATCGCGTCCACGGAGGCCTCGGCGTACGAGCCGGTCTCCGTGCCGGGCAGCAGGCGCTCCAGCTCCGCCGCGATGCCCCAGGGCGTCTCGTCGCCGACCGCGAAGTTCGCGACCGGGGTGAAGGAGGCCACATAGGGAGCGCTGGTCACCGGGGTGTACGGCCGCTCCCCGCGGGTCACCTTCAGGGCCCGGCGGGCGGCGACGAGTCCGATGTCGGCGCCGGGCGCGGTCCCCTCCTGCACTGCCGCGCCCGGCACCGACTCAGCCCCCCTGGCCCGGTGCGACTGGGTCCAGGCCGCCAGGGCGCGCACGCGCGCCGCGGCGTCGGCCAGCCGCTCCTCGGGCAGTTCACCGGTCCGTACCGCATCGACCAGCGCGTCGCGCAGCCGCAGTACGGTGTCCTCGTCGCACAGCCCGCCGCCGACACAGATGGCGTCGGCGCCCGCGGCGATCGCGAGGACGGACCCGCGCTCGATGCCGTACGTCGCCGCGACGGCCTGCATCTCCATGCCGTCGGTGACGATCAGCCCCTCGAAGCCCAGCTCCTGGCGCAGCAGACCGGTGAGGATCTGCGGGCTCAGGGTGGCCGGACGGTGCGGGTCGAGCGCGGAGAGAAGAATATGCGCGCTCATGACGGCTTTGGTACCCGCGGCGATGGCGGCGCGGAAAGGTACCAGCTCACGGGCGTGCAGTGTGGCGAGGTCCACATCGATCCGGGGCAGCGCGTCGTGCGAGTCGACGTTGGTGTCGCCGTGTCCCGGGAAGTGCTTCGTGCAGGCCGCGACCCCGACGCCCTGGAGGCCGTCGACGTACGCCACGGTGTGCCGGGCGACCAGGTCCGGGTCCGGCCCGAAGGACCGGACGCCGATGACCGGGTTCTCGGCGTTGGAGTTGACGTCCGCCGAGGGCGCCCAGTTGAGGTCGACGCCGCACTGCGCGAGGCGGCGGCCGAGCTCGCGGGCGACGGCCCGGGTGAGCTCGACGTCGTCCACGCTGCCCAGGGCGTAGCTGCCGGGGAAGGACGAGCCCTGCTTGACCTCGAGGCGGGTGACGTCCCCGCCCTCCTCGTCGATGGCGACGAGGACGTCGTCCCGCTCGGCGCGCAGCTGCGCGGTGAGCGCGGCGAGCTGTTCGGGGCTGACGATGTTCCGGCCGAAGAGGCCGACCGAGGACAGGCCCTCGCCGACGTGGCGGCGCAGCCAGTCGGGGGCGGTGGTGCCGACGAAGCCGGGCTGGAGCACCGTGAGCGCGTCACGGGTCAGGGTGTCCGAGGCGTGTACGAGAGTCGTCATGGGAGCCGTTATCCCTTCACCGCGCCGGCGGTCATGCCGCCGACGGCCTTGCGCTGGAGGAAGAGGAACACGATGAGCACGGGGAGAGAGAAGAGCGTGGAGGCGGCCATGGTGGCGCCCCAGTCGCTGCCGAACGCGGTCTGGAACTCGGTCAGCCAGCGCGTCAGGGTCTGCGACTCCCGGTCCTTGTTGAGCATGAGGACCATGGCGAACTCGTTCCAGGCGGTGATGAAGCCGAAGAGCGAGGTCGACATGAGGCCGGGAGCGAGCAGCGGGAAGATCACCTTGCGGAAGGCCTGACCGCGGGTGCAGCCGTCGATCTGCGCGGCCTCCTCCAGCTCCACCGGGACGGCGGCGATGAAGCCGCGCAGGGTCCAGATGGTGAAGGGGAGGACCATCACGAAGTAGATCAGCGTGAGCATCGGGATGCTGTTCAGCATGTCGTTCTCACGGGAGATCATGTACATCGCGATGACCATGACCTCCCAGGGGGCCATCTGCGCCAGCATCACGACGAGGACGATGCCCTTGCGTCCCTTGAACTTCATGCGGGCGATCGCGAAGCTCGCGGCCAGGGCCACGAGGAGGGCGAGCAGCACGGCGCCGAGGGTGACGGCAAGGCTGTTCTGCACGTACGTCCAGAAGAGGTCGACGCCCGTCGCGGTGGTGTAGTTCTCGAAGGTCGGCGTGAAGACGAAGACCGGGTCCTTCGTCATGATCTCGTGCTGCGGCTTCAGCGAGGACGAGAACATCCAGTAGACGGGGAAGACGAACACCACGGCGAGGACGAGGGCGGTGAGGTTCTTGGCGATGACGCCGGCCGTCAGCGGCTTCCTGGTGCGCAGCTTCTGCGGAGTCTCAGTGGTGGTGCTCACAGCTCCTCCTCCTGCTTCAGGATCAGGCGGAAGTAGAAGGACATGACCGCGATGAGCATCACGATCGTCAGGACGGAGATGGCGGCGGCGACGCCGTAGTGGAACTGGCCGACGCCCTCGATGTAGGCGAAGACGGGGAGCGTCTCGGAGCCTCGGTCGGGGCCGCCCTGGTTCATGGCGTAGACCTGGGCGAACGCCTTGAAGATCCAGATGATCTCCAGGAACGTCGTGATCATGAAGAAGGACTTGAGGTTCGGGAAGACCACGGACCAGAAGGTGCGCCAGCCGCTCGCCCCGTCCATCTTGGCGGCCTCGTACAGCTCGGACCCGACCGTGGTCAGGGCGGCGTACATGTTGAGGGCGACGAAGGGGACGGAGCCCCAGACGAGCAGGATCAGGATGATGACGAGGGTGGAGAAGCCCGTCTCGAACCAGTTGTGCTGCTCGTAGCCCGAGAAGCCGAGCGTGCGCATGAGCCAGTTGACGACACCGAACTGCTCGTCGAAGAGCCAGCGGAAGACGGTGACGGAGGCGATGATCGGCATGGCCCAGGCGAGCATCAGGGACAGCGAGAGGACCAGTCGCATCTTCTTGCCCAGGCGGTTCAGCAGCAGGCCGACGCCCGTGCCGATGGCCATGATCAGGGCGACGTTGACGGCGGTGAAGACGACGCTTCGGACGACGACCGTCCAGAACTGCGAGTCGCTCAGCAGATCCGTGTAGTTGTCGACGCCGATCCAGACCGTCTCGCGGGTGATGAACTCTTTCCGGTTGAGCTGCTGGAAGGAGAGCATCACGTTGCGGATCAGCGGGTAGAGCAGGAGCACCGCCATGGACAGCAGGGCGGGCGCGACGAGCAGATAGGGCAGCAGCCCACTCGGCAGCGAGCGTCTGCCGCGCGAGGGCTGAAGGACTTCCTTCGAGCCGGAAGGGGATGGCGGAGTCTGAGACTTCCCTGCCGCCCTCCCGGGCGCGTCCTGAGGAGCGGCGCTGGCCGTCCCCTGGGAGTCCACGGTCATGGTCTTATTCCTCGCGGTTCTGGGGCTCCCGCGCCCACCGGGGCGCGGCCCGGGGGAGCGGGCCGCTGATCACTGCATGCGATGCGTCAATGCAAAGCGTCACTGCAAGCGCCGGTGGTGCGGCCGGTGCGACACCGGCCGCACCACCTGGCTACGGATTACTGCTGGTTGATGCGCTCGTTGATGACCTTGTCGGCCGCCTCGCCGGCCGCCTTGGCGTCCTCGCCCTTCAGGACCTTGGTCATGAAGTCCTTGATCGGGTTCGGCGCGGTCTCGACCTGCGCCCAGCCCGGCGTCACCGGGGTGACCTTGCCGGAGACCGACGAGGCCGCCATGGCCTCGGCGAAGGAGCCCGCGGCCGGCTTGAACTGCGCGCCGTCCTGGTTCGGGAGCAGCGCGCCCTCGGTGGCCTTCGCGTAGGTGGTCATGTGCTCCTTGCCGGCGGCGAGGGCCAGCCACTCCTTCGCGAGCTCCTTGTTCTGGGAGCGCTCGGCGATGGCGAGGTTCGAGCCGCCGAGGAAGACGGAGCCCGGCTTGTCAGCGGTCTTGCCCGGGATCGGGAAGTAGCCGAAGTCGGCGGTCTTGCCGGCCTTCTTCATGGCGTCGATCGCGCCGCCGGCCTCCCAGCCGAGACCGATCCAGGACGCCACGCCGCCCTTGGGGACGACGTCGGTGGACTGCTGCGGGGTCGCCTCGTCCTTGTCCTTCGGAGCGGTGGAGTAGGACGCCAGCTCCTTGTAGAAGTTCACTGCGGCGACGGCCTCGGGGGAGGACAGGTTGCCCTTCCACTTGTCGCCGTCCTTGACCGCGAGGTCGCTGCCCTCGTCCCAGACGAGGCCGGCGAGGACGTACCAGGACTGGCCCGGCAGGTAGATCGCCTGCGACTTCGGGTCGGCGGCCTTGAGCTTCTTCAGGCCCGCGATCCACTCGGCGCGGGTCTTCGGCGGGGTGACGCCGGCCTTCTTGTAGGCGGCCTTGTCGTAGATGACGACGCGGCTCGCGGCGTACCACGGGGCGGAGTAGAGCTTGCCGTCCAGCTCGTTGGAGGCGACCATGCCCTTGTTCCAGGCGTCGTAGCCGAGCTTGGCCTTGTCGCCCGTCAGGTCGGCGAGGCCGCCGGTGACCGCGTAACCGGCGGTCTGGGTGTTGCCGAGCTCCAGGACGTCCGGCGGGGTGTCCTCGGAGAGGGCGGTGGTGACCTTCTCCTGGATGCCGTTCCAGACCTGCTTCTCGACCTTGACCTTGACGCCGGGGTGCTTGGCCTCGAACGCCTTGTTCACCTCGGCCATCCACGCGTCCGGAGCGGACCCGTCCATGACCCAGACGGTCAGGCTCTTGTCGCCGCCGGCGGACGGCTTCGCGCCGTCCTTGCCCGTGTCGCTGTCCGAACCACATGCAGCGATAGAGACCATCATGCCCGCGACGCCGATCGCCGCGATGAGCTTGCGCTTCACGCCACCCTCCTCAGGGATGCCTGCAACCCCTGCCCACCGCGCGAAGACATACGTCAGGTAGTGCTCGTGGGGCTGGGACCTGGTCTTTAATGGTTTAGACCAGTACCCGGAGCTTGGCCTAGACCTTTAGGGGTGTCAAGGGTGTATAAGAAGGGCAGTCGCGTCCGTTATCGGACCGACACCTGAGGTAGGGCGACGACCCGTGACCGGTCCGTGCCACCATGTGAGCCGCTACAGACGGAGGAGCCGGTGACGGCAGCAGCACAGGAGTCGGGAAGGCAGGCCATGGCCAGGGACGCGGGCAGCACGGAACCGGAGGGCGGGGTCACCACCCGCACCGCTCGCGTGCCCAAGTACTACCGACTGAAGCGGCACTTGCTCGACATGACGGAGACCCTGCCGCCCGGCACGCCGGTCCCGCCGGAGCGGACACTCGCCGCCGAGTTCGACACCTCGCGCACCACCGTGCGCCAGGCACTCCAGGAGCTGGTCGTCGAGGGCCGCCTGGAGCGCATCCAGGGCAAGGGCACCTTCGTGGCGAAGCCCAAGGTCTCGCAGGCCCTGCAGCTCACCTCGTACACGGAGGACATGCGCGCACAGGGCCTGGAGCCCACCTCGCAGCTCCTCGACATCGGGTACGTCACCGCCGACGACACGCTCGCCGGACTGCTCGACATCTCGGCCGGCGGCCGGGTGCTGCGCATCGAGCGGCTGCGCCTGGCGAGCGGCGAGCCGATGGCGATCGAGACCACCCACCTTTCGGCCAAGCGCTTCCCCGCGCTGCGCCGCTCGCTGGTGAAGTACACCTCGCTGTACACGGCGCTGGCCGAGGTCTACGACGTCCGCCTCGCCGAGGCCGAGGAGACCATCGAGACCTCTCTCGCCACCCCGCGCGAGGCCGGTCTGCTCGGTACGGACGTGGGCCTGCCGATGCTGATGCTTTCCCGCCACTCCCTGGACGCCCAGGGGGAGCCGGTCGAGTGGGTGCGGTCCGTCTACCGCGGCGACCGCTACAAGTTCGTGGCGCGTCTCAAGCGCCCCACCGACTGACCGGATCCGCAACATCCGACGAGGGGGGTCGCCGAAGTCCCGGCGGCCCCCCTCGTTTTCGCGTTCCCGGGGGATTCACATCCGTTATGCGGACAGGGGTTCCATGGAGCGTAAGCGTCCCCTAGATTTCCCCAGCATTACCGAGGTGATCAGCGAGGGGACGGGAATCGCCATGTCAGAGGCGGCAGAAGCACCGGAAACGACACAAGGGAAACAACAACCCACCATCACCCCGATGCGGGTGGTGATCGCGCTCTGCCTGTTCGCGCCGTTCGTGGCGATGCTCTGGGTGAGCTCGTACGCGAAGGCCGAACCGCTCTTCGCGGGCATCCCGTTCTTCTACTGGTACCAGATGCTCTGGGTGCTGATCTCCACGGCACTCACCATGGTCGCGTACAAGCTGTGGCAGCTGGACCAGCGTGCCCGCAAGGGAGGTGACGCGCGATGAAGGACGGCGTGAACGGCGTGGCGCTCGCCGTGTTCATCTTCTTCTTCCTGGCCGTCACGGTCATGGGCTTCCTGGCCTCGCGCTGGCGCAAGGCCGAGAACGAGAACAGCCTCGACGAATGGGGTCTCGGCGGCCGGTCGTTCGGCACCTGGGTGACCTGGTTCCTCCTCGGCGGCGACCTCTACACGGCCTACACCTTCGTCGCGGTCCCCGCGGCCATCTACGCGGCGGGCGCGGCCGGCTTCTTCGCCGTCCCGTACACGATCCTGGTGTACCCGCTGATCTTCACCTTCCTCCCGCGCCTCTGGTCGGTCTCGCACAAGCACGGATACGTCACCACCTCCGACTTCGTGCGCGGCCGCTTCGGCTCCAAGGGCCTCTCCCTCGCGGTCGCCGTCACCGGCATCCTCGCGACCATGCCGTACATCGCGCTCCAGCTCGTCGGCATCCAGGCCGTCCTGGACGTCATGGGCGTCGGCGGCGGCGAGAACACCCACTGGTTCATCAAGGACCTGCCGCTGCTCATCGCCTTCGGCGTCCTCGCGGCGTACACGTACTCCTCGGGGCTGCGCGCGCCCGCGCTCATCGCCTTCGTCAAGGACACCCTGATCTACATCGTCATCGCCGTGGCGATCATCTACATCCCGATCAAGCTCGGCGGCTTCGACGAGATCTTCGCCAAGGCCGGCGAGGCGTACTCGCAGATCAACCCGGCGACCGACAAGCCGCGCGGCGCGCTCGTCCCCGGCGAGGCCGGCCAGTGGACGTACGCGACGCTGGCGCTCGGCTCGGCGCTCGCGCTCTTCATGTACCCGCACTCCATCACGGCGACGCTGTCGTCCCGGAGCCGTGAGGTCATCCGCCGCAACACCACGATCCTGCCGCTGTACTCGCTGATGCTGGGCCTGCTCGCGCTGCTCGGCTTCATGGCGATCGCCGCCGGGATCCAGGTCAAGAACGGCCAGCTCGCCATCCCGCAGCTCTTCGAGACCATGTTCCCTGACTGGTTCGCGGGTGTCGCCTTCGCCGCGATCGGCATCGGCGCGCTCGTCCCGGCCGCGATCATGTCGATCGCCGCGGCCAACCTCTTCACGAGGAACATCTACAAGGACTTCATCAAGAAGGACGCGACCCCGGCGCAGGAGACCAAGGTCTCCAAGATCGTCTCGCTCCTGGTGAAGGTCGGCGCACTGGCCTTCGTCCTCACCATGGACAAGACGGTCGCGATCAACTTCCAGCTGCTCGGCGGCATCTGGATCCTCCAGACCTTCCCGGCACTGGTCGGCGGCCTCTTCACCCGCTGGTTCCACCGCTGGGCGCTGCTCGCCGGCTGGGCCGTGGGCATGGTCTACGGCACGGCCGCCGCGTACGGCGTGGCCAGCCCGACGCAGAAGCACTTCGGCGGCTCGTCCGCCGAGATCCCGGGCATCGGCGAGATCGGCTACATCGGCCTCACCGCCTTCGTCCTCAACGTCGTCGTCACGGTCGTCCTGACCTTCGTCCTCAGGGCGCTGAAGGCCCCCGACGGCATCGACGAGACCTCCCCGTCGGACTACACGGCCGACGCCGGCGACGCGCCGGCCCGCAAGGCGGCCGCGAAGGTCGACGCCGGGGTGCACTGACCGCACGACGGCCGCGCGACGGCCGTACGGCGACCGCACGACCTGCGGGAAGGGGCCCGGGATCTCCGCCAGGAAATCCCGGGCCCCTTCGCGTGCCCCCGGGGCAGACTGGCGTCATGGACTTCACGATCAGGGCGGTACGGCCCGAGGAGTACGAGGAGCTCGGGGAACTCACCGGGCAGACCTACCTGGACGACGGGCTGCTGCTGTACGGGGCGGACGACTTCTACCTGGACGTGCTGAAGGACACGGCGCGCCGGGCGCGCGAGGCCGAGGTGCTCGTGGCCGTCGACGCGGACGACCGGATCATCGGCGGGGTCACCTTCGCTCCCGGCTCCACCCCGTGGGCGGACATCGCCGTCACCGGCGAGGCCGAGTTCCGGATGCTGGTGGTCTCCCGTGAGGCCCGCGGCCGGGGGGTCGGCGAGGCCCTCGTACGGGCCTGCGCGGACCGCGCGCGGGCCGTGCCGGAGTGCGCGCGGCTGGTGCTCTCCACGGACGCGAAGATGGTCTCGGCGCACCGGATCTACGAGCGCATGGGCTTCGTCCGCACCCCCGAGCGGGACTGGGAGCCCGTCCCCGGCCATCGGCTGCGGACCTATTCCATGGAGTTCTGAGACCCGGAGACGAGCCAAGGCGACACAACATGTGGGGGGTTCCGCGAGCGGAGCCCCCCACATGTATGCTCGTCCTCGCTGTCGACGCAGGGAAATCCGGCGCGAATCCGGAACTGTCCCGCAACGGTGTGCCTTGTACCCATGTGTTCGCACCCAGGTGCATGTACGAGGCGAGTCCGAGGACCTGCCGACAGCCCACCCGGTTCTTCCGTTCCGGGTGTCACTGACGTCCGGGCCTCGCGGAGTGGGCCGGTGGACGCGGCGCATCCGGCGTACGGATGCCCGCCTGCCCGCCTTCCCCCCGCCGCGGCCCAGAGCCGAGCGAGGGAGAGCCCCACGTGACCATCGCGCCCGCCGATCCGGCCACGGCGATCGAGAGCGACGGACCCGGCACCGTGCTGCTGCGGACCCTGACCGATCTCACCGCCGACCTGCCCGACACGGACCCC
This sequence comes from Streptomyces venezuelae, assembly GCF_008642375.1. NCBI lineage: Bacteria > Bacillati > Actinomycetota > Actinomycetes > Kitasatosporales > Streptomycetaceae > Streptomyces > Streptomyces venezuelae. The sequence goes on from NZ_CP029194.1 coordinate 2,923,069, forward strand.
GGCAAGGTCGCCGCCGCCGCCCTCCGCGGCCGCAGCGCCGCGTCGGACGAGGCGGAACTGCGCGAGCTGGCCACCGAGGCGGCCGCCGGCCTGATCTCCGAGGACCCGGCCTACTCCCGGCTCGCCGCCCGGCTCCTGACGATCACCATCGCCGACGAGGCCGCCTCCCAGGGCGCCGTCACCTTCTCGGCCTCCGTCGCCGTCGGTCACCGCGAGGGCCTCATCGCCGACCGCACCGCCGACTTCGTGACGCTCCACGCCGACCGCCTCGACGCCACGATCGACGGCGCCGGCGACGACCGCTTCGGCTACTTCGGTCTGCGCACCCTCTACTCGCGCTACCTGCTGCGTCACCCGATCACCCGCAAGGTCATCGAGACCCCGCAGCACTTCATGCTCCGCGTGGCCTGCGGCCTCGCCGAGGACGAGAGCGTCCGCGCGCTGGACGAGGTCGCCGCGCTGTACGGCCTGATGAGCCGTCTGGACTACCTCCCCTCCTCCCCCACGCTCTTCAACTCGGGTACGCGCCACCCGCAGATGTCCTCCTGCTACCTCCTGGACTCCCCGCAGGACGAGCTGGACTCCATCTACGACCGCTACCACCAGGTCGCCCGCCTCTCGAAGCACGCCGGCGGCATCGGCCTCTCCTACTCCCGCATCCGCGCCCGCGGTTCCCTCATCCGCGGCACCAACGGGCACTCCAACGGCATCGTCCCGTTCCTCAAGACCCTCGACGCCTCCGTCGCCGCCGTGAACCAGGGCGGCCGTCGCAAGGGCGCCGCGGCCGTCTACCTGGAGACCTGGCACGCGGACATCGAGGAGTTCCTGGAGCTCCGCGACAACACGGGCGAGGACCAGCGCCGTACGCACAACCTGAACCTGGCGCACTGGATCCCGGACGAGTTCATGCGCCGGGTCAACGCCGACGCCGAGTGGTCGCTCTTCTCCCCGGCGGACGTGCCCGAGCTCGTCGACCTGTACGGCGAGGAGTTCGACGCCGCCTACCGCGCCGCCGAGGCGAAGGGCCTGGCCCGCAAGACGATGCCGGCCCGCGACCTGTACGGCCGGATGATGCGGACCCTGGCCCAGACCGGCAACGGCTGGATGACCTTCAAGGACGCCTCGAACCGGACGGCCAACCAGACGGCCGAGCCCGGCACGGTCGTCCACTCCTCGAACCTCTGCACCGAGATCATCGAGGTCACGAACGACGGCGAGACGGCCGTCTGCAACCTCGGTTCGGTGAACCTGGGTTCGTTCGTGGCCGGCGGGGACATCGACTGGGAGCGGCTCGACGAGACCGTCCGTACGGCCGTCACCTTCCTCGACCGGGTCGTCGACATCAACTTCTACCCGACCGAGCAGGCCGGGCGTTCCAACGCCCGCTGGCGGCCGGTCGGCCTGGGCGCGATGGGCCTCCAGGACGTCTTCTTCCAGCTGAAGCTGCCCTTCGACTCGGCGGAGGCGCGCGCCCTGTCGACGAAGATCTCCGAGCGGATCATGCTGGCGGCGTACGAGGCCTCCGCCGATCTCGCCGAGCGCAGCGGCCCGCTCCCGGCCTGGGAGCAGACCCGCACCGCCCGCGGTGTCCTGCACCCCGACCACTACGACGTCGAGCTCAACTGGCCCGAGCGCTGGGCCGCCCTGCGCGAGCGGATCGCCACGGTCGGCATGCGCAACAGCCTGCTCCTGGCCATCGCGCCGACGGCGACGATCGCCTCGATCGCCGGCGTCTACGAGTGCATCGAGCCGCAGGTCTCGAACCTCTTCAAGCGCGAGACGCTGTCGGGCGAGTTCCTCCAGGTCAACTCGTACCTCGTCGACGAGCTGAAGCGGCTCGGCGTGTGGGACGCCCAGACCCGGGACGCGCTGCGCGACGCGAGCGGCTCGGTCGCGGGCTTCAGCTGGATCCCGGCCGAGGTGCGCGAGCTGTACCGCACGGCCTGGGAGATCCCGCAGCGCGGGCTGATCGACATGGCCGCCGCGCGCACCCCGTTCCTCGACCAGTCGCAGTCCCTGAACCTGTTCATGGAGACGCCGACGATCGGCAAGCTGTCGTCGATGTACGCGTACGCCTGGAAGCAGGGGCTGAAGACGACGTACTACCTGCGCTCGCGCCCGGCGACCCGCATCGCCCGCGCCGCCCAGGCGTCGGCGCCCGCCGCCGTCCCGATCCCCGTCCAGCAGGCGGCCTCCGACGCGGACGCCCTCGCCTGCTCCCTTGAGAACCCCGAGTCCTGCGAGGCCTGCCAGTAATGAGCACCATCGAGAACAAGAACCTCCTGGACCCGGGCTTCGAGCTGACGCTGCGTCCGATGCGCTACCCGGACTTCTACGAGCGCTACCGCGACGCGATCAAGAACACGTGGACGGTGGAGGAGGTCGACCTCCACTCGGACGTCGCCGACCTCGCCAAGCTCACCCCCGGTGAGCAGCACATGATCGGCCGGCTCGTCGCGTTCTTCGCGACCGGCGACTCGATCGTGTCGAACAACCTCGTGCTGACGCTGTACAAGCACATCAACTCCCCCGAGGCGCGCCTGTACCTCTCGCGCCAGCTGTTCGAGGAGGCCGTGCACGTCCAGTTCTATCTGACGCTGCTCGACACCTACCTGCCCGACCCGGACGACCGCGCCGCCGCGTTCGACGCGGTCGAGGAGATCCCCTCCATCCGCGAGAAGGCGCAGTTCTGCTTCCGCTGGATGGACTCGGTGGAGAAGATCGAGAAGCTGGAGACGGCCGCCGACCGCCGCCGCTTCCTGCTGAACCTGATCTGCTTCGCGGCGTGCATCGAGGGCCTGTTCTTCTACGGCGCCTTCGCGTACGTGTACTGGTTCCGGTCCCGCGGCCTGCTGCACGGCCTGGCCACGGGCACCAACTGGGTCTTCCGCGACGAGACGATGCACATGAACTTCGCCTTCGAGGTCGTGGACACCGTCCGCAAGGAGGAGCCGGAGCTCTTCGACGACGCCCTCCAGCAGCAGGTCACCGACATGCTCAGGGAGGCCGTCGAGGCGGAGCTGCAGTTCGGCCGCGACCTGTGCGGCGACGGCCTGCCCGGCATGAACACCGAGTCGATGCGCGAGTACCTCCAGTGCGTCGCCGACCAGCGCCTGGTCCGTCTCGGCTTCCCCCCGGTCTACGGCTCCGAGAACCCCTTCGCGTTCATGGAGCTCCAGGGCGTCCAGGAACTGACCAACTTCTTCGAGCGCCGCCCGTCCGCCTACCAGGTGGCCGTCGAGGGCTCGGTGGACCTGGACGAGGACTTCTAGGACCCGGCCGGTCCGGCTGTACGAGGAAGGGCCCCGCACTCCGAGTGAGTGCGGGGCCCTTCTCCGTACGCGTACCGGCGATCAGGCGTTCGGCACCGTCTCGTAGCGCGGGGTGCCCTCTTCCATCTGGCGCAGGGCGTCCTTGCGGTCGCGCTTGGAGAGGCGGTCGATGTACAGGTAGCCGTACAGGTGGTCCGTCTCGTGCTGGAGGCAGCGGGCGAAGTAGCCGGTGCCGCGCACCTTGATCGGGTTGCCCTGGGCGTCCTGGCCGCTGACCACCGCGTAGTCGGGGCGGCCCAGCTCGGCGTAGGCGGTCGGCACGGACAGGCAGCCCTCGTTGGACTCGTCCAGGTGGCGCTGGTCGGCCGGGAGCTCCTCCAGGACCGGGTTGACGACGACACCGGTGTGCCGGACGCCCTCGTCGTCGGGGCAGTCGTAGACGAAGACCTTGAGGTCGACACCGATCTGGTTCGCGGCCAGGCCCACGCCCTCGGCGGCCTTCTGGCTGGCGAACATGTCGTCGATCAGCGCCGCGAGCTTCTCGTCGAACTCCGTGACGTCCTTGCACTCCTTGTGGAGCACGGGGTTGCCGACGACGGTGATCGGGCGGGCCGTGCCGCGCTCGCGGTAGGCGAGCTCACGCGCCTCGCAGTCCTCCGTGTCCACGACGAAGCCGTCGTTCACGTCGTTGATCTGCTCGTCAGTGTCCTGCTGCGTCATGTCCGGCGCGTGCCTTCCTCGGAACCTCAGTAAACGATCCCGTACAGCCTACGGGCAGCGTCAGCAGACCTCTTCCAGATCCCGCCACTCACGGCTGTCGGGGCTGTCCGCCACCCACCCGTCGAGGAGTCCGCGCACCAGGCCCGCCGGGGCCGCGATGCCGCACTCCCGCTCCGGGACCCAGAGCTCGCCGGGCGAGCGGTGGCCGAGCGGCCCGGGGTGCCCCGGCTCGCTGTGGTCGTGCGGGTCGGAGTGCTCGCCCTCGCCCTCGGCGCTCGGCATCGTCGACTCCGAGCAGGCGCGGCAGAGCAGCCGCACGGAGGACGACCAGTCCTCGGCGGCGAAGCCGGCCTCGGCGGCGAGCTGCTCCAGGGCGTCCCGGTCGTCCTCGGTGGCGGCCTCCAGGAGGACCACCCAGGTGGGGACGGGCGACGGCGCCCACAGCTCGATCTCGTCGAAGACCGGGTAGGACGGGCCTGCGGTGGTGGTGCGCTCGCCGTTCGGCACGCCGTCGTGGAGGACGACCTCGCCCCAGCGGCGCCCCGAGGACGGCAGCGGGATGGAGAGGACCTCCATGCGGGCCGGGTCCAGCCTGCGGCCCCAGACGACCTCGGCCTCGCCCTCGGGCGAGAGGCGGACGGCGGCGCTGCCCAGCTCCATGCCGGCGGGCTCGCCGGTGCCCGCGGCGGCGCCGGGCACCTTCAGGCCGTACGCCTGCCAGGCGCGGCGGGCCAGCGGCCAGTCCTGGAGCGCGGTCGCCGCGATGCCGACGTTCCACCAGTCGGGGGCGCCGGTCTCCTTGTCGAGCAGCGCGACCGCGCGCAGGCCGGCGGCCCGGGCCTGTTCCCAGTCGTGCCGGAACTTGTGCAGCAGGGCCAGGTTGAACCAGGACTCCGAGAGCCAGGGCTCCAGATCCGCCGCACGTGTCAGCAGCGCGCCGGCGTCCTCGTACCGGCCGTCGCCGATCAGCGTGAACGCGCGGTCGGTGGCCTGCCGCCACGAGGCGGAGGGCCGATGCCGTACCTTCCCGAAGATCCTCACGATTCCCGCCTGCCGGTCGCTTTCACCCTCTTGTTCGCATCCAACCATGCCCGGTCGGACGCGCGCTCATTACCCATGGGTTACCCAGCGACGGCCGAGGTCACCCCAGGCGCTCCGCCCCGCGCCAGGACCCTGGCCAGGGACTCCACGACGTCCGGATGGTAGTCGCGCGCGGTGCCCAGGCGGAGCCGCTCCAGGGCTTCCAGGGCGGCGCCCGCCCCGTCGCCCGCGAGGTCGTCGTAGGCGTTCACGGTCCGGACGATCCGGGCCGCCAGAGGCTGCTCGCGGTACGGATCGGCCTGCCGCTCGACGACCAGGGCGACGGCCGCGGGGGCCCCGGTCCTGCGGACGACCTCGCCGCCGAGGAGGGCGATACGGCGCTGCTCCTCGACCGGGAGGAGGGCGGTGGCGCCGCCCTCGACCGGGTCGACGAGGGAGAGCTGTCCGATGTCGTGCATGAGCGCCGCGTACTCCAGGACGGTCAGCTCGGCCCCGGAGAGCCCCAGCTCGCGCCCGACGGCCGCGCTGAGCGCGGCGACCCGGTGGGCGTGGCCGGGCGGGGTGCAGCCGGCGATCTCGGTGGCCCGGGCCAGTGAGGCGATGGTCTGCCGGTTGACGGTCCGCACGGCCGCGTACCGCCGGAAGGAGACCTGGGTGAGCAGGAGCGGTACGGCGAGCACGGGCAGCGCCCACAGCCCGGCGGCGGCCACGGCGAGCGCCATGACGGCGCCCGTGGCGCAGACGGCCGATCCGATGCCGAGGAGGGCGCGCAGCTCGTCGCGGAGGAGGGGGCCGAACGGGAATCCGGTGCGGGCGCGGAGCAGGACGGCGGCGAGCACGGCGTCGCAGAGGGCGGTCAGGACGAGCAGGAGCAGCAGGAAGAAGGCGTACGACGGGCCCTGGCCGAGGTGCTCGACGACGGCGCCGGAGTTGTAGAGGGGCTGGAAGCAGAGGGCGGCGAAGGCGACGGTGAGGACCCGGCGGGCGAGGTGGTCGGTGTCGGGGCCGTCTCCCCTGGCCAGGTGGGGGACGATCCCGGCGAGGCCGCCGGCGACGACGACGGCGACGATCTGGAGGACGCCGTGGGTGGTGGCGGTGCCGGCGTCGTTCCCGAGCAGGGCGTACGCGAGGGCTCCCGCGGCGGCGAGAGGTGCGGGCTCCCTCTCGCCGGGGGCGGCGCCCCAGCGGGCGAGCTCGCCGAGGGCGATGAGCGCGCCGAAGGCGAGGGCGTTGCCGGGCTCGTCGACGCCGTACCAGAAGGTGGCGCCGAATCCGGCGAGGCTCAGCAGCAGGGCCGCGCCGTTCACGGTTCCGACGGTGAGGGCCCCTGGCCTCATGCGCGCTCCTTCGGCCGGGCGGTCAGGGGGGTGTCCGGCGCACGCGGCGGGGGCACGTCCTCACCGGCCGGGGAGTCGCCCGCCGGGGGGTCGGTCGGCCGCGGTGCCGGGAGCGGCGGGAGTCCCTGGGGCGTCTCGTCGGCGGTGACGCCGGTCTGCCAGCCGTGCCGGTCGAGGGCCCGGACCAGGGCGGCGACCATGCGGGGGTCGAACTGGCGGCCCGCGCACCGCTCCAGCTCGGCGACGGCGGTCGGGACCGGGCGGGCCCGGCTGTAGGAGCGGGTGGAGGTCATGGCGTCGAAGGCGTCGGCGACGGCGACCACCCGGGCGAACTCGGGGATCTGCTCGCCGTGGAGCCCGTACGGGTAACCGCTGCCGTCCATGCGCTCGTGGTGGTGCAGGATCGCGCCCCTGGCCTCGCCGAGGAAGCCGATGCCGCGGACCATCTCGTGTCCGTACTCCGGGTGCAGTTCGATGACCCGGCGCTCCTCCGGGGTCAGCGGCCCGTCCTTGCGGAGCACGCGCGTGGGCACGCCCAGCTTCCCGACGTCGTGGAGGATCCCGGCGAACCGCACGACGTCGAGCCGGTCCTCCGCCATGCCGAGCTCACGGGCGATCAGGACGGAGGCGTGGCCGACCCGTTCGCTGTGGCCGCGGGTGTACCGGTCCTTGATGTCGACGGCCTGGACGAGGGCGCGGATGGTGGCCTGGTGGGCGGCGCGCTCGCGGTGGTACTGGGCGAAGACCCAGCAGGAGATGTACATCGGCAGCAGGACGAAGAGGGCGGCGGCCGGTCCGTACGAGCTGCGCCAGAGCACGGCCATCATCAGCCCGGCGAGGCCGTGCACGGCGTGCGGGGCGAGGGCCCGCCCCAGGAGTCCGCGCCAGGCCGCGCCGGCCGGGAGCCCTTCGGCGGTGGCCCGGATGCCGCCGTCGAGGGCGGTCAGGACCAGGCAGAAGGTGAGCGCGGCGGCGCCCGCGGGCAGCAGGGCGTACGGGAAGTCGGGTGCGTCCGGGCCGTTTCCGAGGGCGGTGGAGCCGCCCAGGGCGCCGGCGGCGAGGGCGGCGGCCCAGACGGCGAGGGCCGTGGCGGCGGCCCGCCAGGCGCGGCGCGGTCCGGCGGGCGGTTCCTCGACGCGGGCGAGGAGGCTGCCGGGCAGCGCGGTGAGCGCGGCGGCGGCGGGCGGCAGGAGCAGCGCGGAGGCGAGCAGGACGGGGAAGAAGGAGCCGGTGCCCATGGGGACGGAGCCGCCGAGGGCTCGGCCGAGGAACGGGCAGCGGGCCGGCAGCTCGCAGAGCGCGTACAGGGCGGCGAGGAGTGCGACGGTGCCCCAGGGGGTGGCCGCGCCGGGACGCACCGCGGGCAGGAGGCAGGCCGCGGCGGCGAGCAGGGCGCAGCCGATGTACACGGCGGCCGCCCTCGGAATGCCCCTCTCGCCCATCACACCCGTCACGCTAGCGAGTCGGGCGGTCGGAGTCGTCGCGCTGCGGCCGATTCGCACCATCGGGTGATACAAGCTGATATATGCGTGGGGCCGCCGCGATCGCTTCGCGGCGGCCTCGGTCCCCGGACCGCTCGCCTACTCCTGCGGAGCAGGAGTGGCCGTCGGTGTGGGCGTGTGCGTCGCCGGGGCGACCGCGGTGATGTCCTGCTCGGGCACCAGCTGACCCGAGCGGATCAGGTCGATCCGGCCCATGACCTTGGACCGCAGGTCGGTGGGGACGTCGTCACTGCCGCAGCAGCGCTTGACGAGCTTCTTCACCGCCTGCTCCAGGCCGTACTTCTCCAGGCACGGGGAGCACTCCTCGAAGTGCACCTCGAACTTGGTGCAGTCACTGTCGGGCATCTCTTTGTCGAGGAACTCGTAGAGATGATCCAGGACCTCTGAGCAATCCGTCTCGTGCGGCTCTCCGCAGCTCATGAGCCCGAGCCTTTCAGATCGTTCGACGACTCTCCGGCGCCCGCGGGTACCAGCCCGCGGTCGCGGGCGTAGTCCTCGAGCATGCCGCGCAGCTGGCGGCGGCCCCGGTGCAGTCGGGACATCACCGTACCGATGGGTGTCCCCATGATGTCCGCGATCTCCTTGTACGCAAAGCCCTCGACATCCGCCAGATAGACGGCGATGCGGAACTCCTCGGGGATCGCCTGCAGCGCTTCCTTCACGTCGGAGTCGGGCAGGTGGTCGAGCGCCTGCGACTCTGCGGAGCGCAGACCGGTCGACATGTGCGACTCGGCGCGGGCGAGCTGCCAGTCCTCGATCTCCTCGGCGGCGCTGCGCTGGGGCTCACGCTGCTTCTTGCGGTACGAGTTGATGAAGGTGTTCGTGAGGATCCGGTACAGCCACGCCTTGAGGTTCGTGCCCTCGCGGAACTGGTGGAAGGATCCGTACGCCTTGGCGTAGGTCTCCTGCACCAGGTCCTCCGCGTCCGCGGGGTTGCGCGTCATGCGCAGCGCGGCGGAGTACATCTGGTCGAGGAATCCGAGGGCGTCACGCTCGAAGCGCGCGTTGCGCTCGGCGGTCGTCTCCTCGGGGCCGTCGTCGGTCCCTGTGTCGGTCCCAGTGACCGGACCCACCTCCTCCAGCGTGGTGGCGAGCCCGAAGGTGGACCCACTCGTTTCGGAGGATAGACGAGGAACCGCTCCGCCCGCCGCCCGAATAGGGGCGACCTTGGGAGCGGGCAGCACTGTCCAGTCGAGGTCAGCGGCCTGCGCGCGCTCGGGGCAGATGGTCGAACCCATGCGACGGACTCCCTCTTCCTTGCTCTCACACCGACGCTCTCCACAACAGAGGTGCCCGGCCGGACATTCCCGGTACGGGCACGGATGTCAGCGCAGTGTGACGAGCCACTCGGTGACGCCGTCCACGAGCGTGCGGAGGGCTTCGTCCTGGGTGAGCGGCGCGCGCTTGGGCACGGCGAAACCGTGGTCGCCGTACGGCACCTCGACGAGGGTGTGCGGGCCCTCCGGGAACTCCTCGGGGTGCCCGAAGGGATCGTTGCCGCCCTGTACGACGAGGGTGGGCAGGTCCGTGCCGAGGAGCTCGTCGGCGCGGGAGCGCTCGGGCTTCCCCGGCGGGTGGAGGGGGAAGCTCAGCGCGAGGACCGCGCGTGCGCCCAGCTCCCGTCCGGTCCGGCAGGCGACCCGGGCGCCGGCGCTGCGGCCGCCCGCGATCACGGGCGGTCCGGGCTTCGCGAGGGCCGGCCAGAGGCCGCGCCAACCGGTGTCGAGGGTCTTCGGCGCGGGCGCGACCTTCTTGCCGGCGACCCGCCAGGGCTGCTCGACGAGGGCCGTGGTCACGCCGTGGGCGGGCAGGGCGCGGGCCAGGGCCTGGAGGTCGCGGGCCTCGATCCCGCCGCCGGCGCCGTGGCCGAGGGCGAGGACGGCCCATGGCTCCGCAGCGGCGTGCCAGGTGATGCGCGCCTCACCGGCGTCGGTGGAAACCGTCTCGTACTGTGTCAGGTCGGTCACGCCCTCCATCATCCCCCGCGGGCTTCCCCGGAAGGGCGCGCCTCCCTCCGGCTCAGAAGAGCGTGCCCTCCTCCGGGCCCTCCAGCTCCGTCAGCAGTTCGGGGCCGTTGTTGCGGACGTTGCTGACCGCCGTCGACACCGGGTAGGCCCGCATCAGCCCCTCCGGCGGCGCGGTGAGCAGCCCGCGCAGCTCGTCCTCGCCGGTGCGCGCCGGGTCGAGCCAGGCGTCCCACCGGTCCTCCGTCAGCATCAGCGGCATCCGGGGGTGGATGTCGGCGAGCGAGCGCGGGCCCTCGGCGGGTGCCACACCCAGCGGGCCCGTCTCCGCCTCGGTGGTGACGACCGAGCAGGTCACCCACCACGCGGAGGGGTGGTCGTCGGACAGGGTGCGGTCGCGCCAGAACTCGTAGAGCCCGGCCATCGCGAAGACCGAGCCGTCCGCCGGGGTCACGAAGTACGGCTGCTTCCGCGGCCGTTTCCGCTTCCCCTCGACCTCCAGGTCCCGCTCCCCCGCGCCGGTCACCCATTCGTAGTAGCCGTCGGCGGGGAGGATGCAGCGGCGGGCCGCGAACGCGCGCTTGAAGGAGGGCTTCTCGTGCAGGGTCTCCGCGCGCGCGTTGATCATCCGGGCGGCGCCCTCGGGCGTCTTCGCCCAGGACGGGACGAGGCCCCACTTCAGCGCGCGCAGCTGGCGAACCGGCCGCCGCGATTCGGCGTCTTTCAGAGGACGCTCCAGAACGGCCCAGACCTCTTTGGTGGGGGCCACGTTCCAGTCGGGGGCCAGAGTCTCCTCCGGCTCCCACTTCTCGACCCCGAAGGTCTCGACGAGATCCTCGGGCCGCCGACTCGCTGCATACCGTCCGCACATACGTGCCACACTGCCACGATCCCCGACCTCCCGAGGAGCGGCCCGAACGATGGACCTCTTCAGCCCCCAGGCCGCCCCGGCCGAGTGGCTGGTAATCGCCACCGCGGTCGCCGCCCTCGCCGTCACCGTGCCCCGCCGCGTCTGGCTCCTCGCCCGGAACGCGATCACCATCGCCCACGAGGGCGGTCACGGGCTCGTCGCCCTCGCGACCGGCCGCCGCCTCGAAGCGATCCGGCTGCACTCGGACACCAGCGGCCTGACCGTGACCCGGGGCCGCCCGACCGGCATAGGCGTGGTCCTCACCCTGGCCGCCGGGTACACCGCCGCCCCGCTGCTCGGCCTCGGCGGCGCCGCCCTGCTCGGCGCGGGCCTGGTCACCCTGCTGCTCTGGATCGCGACCGGCCTCCTGCTCGCCATGCTGGTCATGGTCCGCAACGCGTACGGGATCCTCACCGTCCTCCTGACGGGCGCCGCCTTCCTCCTGGTCTCCTGGCTGACCGGCCCCGACATCCAGTCGCTCTTCGCCTACGCGGTGGTGTGGTTCCTGCTCCTCGGCGGGGTCCGGCCGGCCTTCGAGCTCCAGTCGAAGCGGCGCCACGGCGGCGCCCCCGACTCGGACGCGGACCAGCTCGCGCGCCTCACCCACGTGCACCCGGGGGTGTGGCTGTTCTTCTTCCACGCCGTCTCGATCTGCTCCCTGATCGGCGGCGGGCGCTGGCTCCTGGGCTTCTGACTCACCCGTACAGTGATTCCATGACCGCAGCAGCTTCCGTGCGCCCCGACCCGTCCACCGACCTCTGGCCCGCCCCGTACGCCCGCGGCGCCGTCGACGCGACCGTCACCGTGCCCGGATCGAAGTCGGTCACCAACCGCGGTCTGGTCCTCGCCGCGCTGGCCGCCGAGCCCGGCTGGCTGCGCCGCCCGCTGCGCTCCCGCGACTCCCTCCTGATGGCCGAGGCGCTGCGTACCCTCGGCGTGAAGATCGAGGAGGGCGTCGGGCCCGACGGCACCGGCGAGGCCTGGCGGATCATCCCGGCCCCGCTGCGCGGCCCGGCCACGGTCGACGTCGGCAACGCGGGCACGGTCATGCGCTTCCTGCCCCCCGTCGCGGCGCTCGCCGACGGACCCGTCCGCTTCGACGGCGACCCCCGCTCCCACGAGCGTCCGCTGCACGGTGTGATCGACGCGCTGCGCGCGCTCGGCGCCCGGATCGACGACGACGGCCGGGGCGCGCTGCCCATGACCGTGCACGGCGCCGGGGGCCTGGACGGCGGCACGGTCGAGATCGACGCCTCCTCGTCGTCCCAGTTCGTCAGCGCCCTGCTGCTCTCCGCGCCCCGCTTCAACCAGGGCGTCGAGGTCCGGCACGTGGGCGCGAAGCTGCCCTCGCTGCCGCACATCCGGATGACGGTCGACATGCTGCGCGCGGTCGGCGCCCAGGTCGACGAGCCGGAGCACGGCGGCGAGCCGAACGTGTGGCGGGTGGCGCCCTCCGCGCTGCGCGGCCGGGACCTCGTCGTCGAGCCCGACCTGTCGAACGCACAGCCGTTCCTTGCGGCGGCACTGGTGACCGGAGGCCGGGTGACGGTCCCCGACTGGCCGGAGCGAACCACCCAGCCGGGCGACGAGCTGCGCCGGATCTTCACCGAGATGGGCGGCTCCTGCGAGCTCACCGACAAGGGCCTGACCTTCACCGGTACGGGCCGGATCCACGGCATCGACGTGGACCTGAGCGAGGTCGGCGAGCTGACGCCCGGCATCGCGGCGGTCGCGGCGCTCGCCGACTCCCCCTCGACGCTGCGTGGTGTGGCCCATCTGCGGCTCCACGAGACGGACCGCCTGGCGGCCCTCACCAAGGAGATCAACGGGCTGGGCGGCGACGTGACGGAGACCGAGGACGGTCTGCGCATCAACCCGCGTCCTCTGCACGGCGGCGTCTTCCACACGTACCACGACCACCGCATGGCGACGGCGGGCGCGATCATCGGCCTCGCGGTCGAGGGCGTGGAGATCGAGGACGTGGCGACGACGGCGAAGACCTTGCCGGACTTCCCGGGGATGTGGACCGAAATGCTCGGGGTCTGAGTCATGCGGCGTTACGGCAAGCACACCGACGAGGACGACATCCGCCAGCGGCCCAACCGCAAGGGCACCCGCCCCCGTACGTCCATCCGCCCCAAGCACGAGGACGCGGTGGAGGGCATGGTCCTCACCGTCGACCGGGGCCGGCTGACGTGTCTGGTCGACGACCGGATCATCACCGCGATGAAGGCGCGCGAGCTGGGCCGCAAGGCCGCCGTGGTCGGCGACCGGGTCCAGATCGTGGGTGACCTGTCCGGCGAGAAGGACACGCTGGCCCGGATCGTCCGGATCGGCGAGCGCAGCTCGGTGCTCCGGCGCACGGCGGACGACGACGACCCGTACGAGCGGGTGGTCGTCGCCAACGCGGACCAGCTCGCGATCGTCACCGCGCTCGCCGACCCCGAGCCGCGCCCGCGACTGATCGACCGCTGTCTGGTCGCCGCCTACGACGGCGGGCTCTCCCCGCTGCTCGTGCTGACCAAGTCGGACCTGGCGTCGCCGGACGCCCTCCTGGAGATGTACGGGGCGCTCGGCGTCCCCTACGTGGTCACCACCCGCGACGAGTTCGTGGACGGCGTCGCCGCCGACCGGGTCCACGAGCACCTCAAGGGCCGCACCACCGCCTTCGTCGGGCACTCGGGCGTCGGCAAGACGACGCTGGTCAACGCCCTGGTCCCGCCCGACCGGCGGCGGACCACGGGTGTGGTCAACGCGGTCACGGGCCGCGGCAGGCACACGACGACCTCGGCGCTCGCCCTGCCGCTCGACGACAAGCAGGGCGGCTGGGTCATCGACACGCCCGGCGTGCGTTCCTTCGGGCTGCACCACGTGGACCCGTCCCGGGTGATCCTCGCCTTCCCCGATCTCGTGCCGGGGACGGAGAACTGCCCGCGCGCGTGCAGCCACGACGAGCAGGACTGCGCGCTCGACGCCTTCGTCGCGGAGGGTCACGCGGACCCCGCGCGGCTCTACTCGCTGCGACGGCTGCTCGCGACGCGCGAGCGACGCGAGGGTGACTGACCCGTCGGCGTTTGCGGACGACTGCTACCGGTAAGTGCATAATCGCACCAAGTGCGACGAAGCAGTCACCGAGGGCGTGGGAGGCACTGACGATGGCGTGGCTGCTGGTGGTGGTGGCCGGTCTCCTGGAGACCGGTTTCGCGGTCTGCCTGAAGCTCTCGCACGGGTTCACCCGGCTCTGGCCGACGATCGCCTTCGCGGCCTTCGCCCTGGGCAGCTTCGGACTGCTCACCCTCGCGCTGCGGAAGCTGGACGTGGGTCCGGCGTACGCGGTGTGGACGGGGATCGGCGCGGCCGGGACGGCGATCTACGGAATGATCTTCCTCGGGGACGTCGTCTCCACCCTCAAGATCGTCTCGATCAGCCTGGTCGTCGTGGGCGTCATCGGACTCCAGCTCTCCGGCTCCTCGCACTGAGCTAGCACCGGCGGGGCTGGCGCGACGACGTGGCTGAGGGCGAGCCGGACGGCGAGCTCGCAGCCGGCCGCCCATTCCTCGCCGGCGCAGGCGGCGGTCGCCGCGACCAGCTCGCCCGGCGCGGGCGGCCCTTCGTCGGCACGCCGCTGGGCGGGTACGGGGGCGGGGCGGGCGCCCGGCCGGGCGGGCCTGGGCACGGGCAGCCGTTCGTTCCAGGCGCCGGTGAGCAGGGCCCGCAGTATCGGGCGGGCGGCCGCCCGGACGACGGTCCACTCGGCGACGGCGACCAGGTTCCGCTCGGGCGGGGCCGGTTCGGCGAGCAGCCGCCGTACCCCTTGGAGGTAGGCGTCGGCCTCGCGCCGGACGAGCGCGCGGGCGAGGCCCTCCTTGCTGCCGAACTCGTTGTAGAGGGTCTGCCGGGAGACCCGGGCGTCGACGGCGAGGTCGGCCATCCGTACGGCGGACCAGGACCGGTGCGTGAGCGCGGCGAGCGCGGCGTCGAGCAGGGCCTCGCGGGCATGCGCCATCGCCACCTCCTGGAGGGAACGGTTCTGCGCTCAGCGTCGACAGGTGCCCGCACCCTGTCAAGGGACTTCGAGGGGTTTCGCGGGACTTCGGGCGGTTCGGGGAGCTCCGGTGGACGGTTCTCCGCGCGGGGATCACGCGGGGATAGAGTGCCGACCATGGCCGATTACCACGATGATCTGCGTCTCGCCCACGTCCTCGCGGATGCCGCCGACGCGGCCACCATGGACCGATTCCAGGCGCTCGACCTCAAGGTCGAGACGAAGCCGGACATGACCCCGGTGAGCGAGGCCGACAAGGCCGCGGAGGAGTTGATCCGCGGCCAGCTCCAGCGCGCCAGGCCGCGTGACGCGATCCTGGGCGAGGAGTACGGCGTGGAGGGCTCGGGCCCGCGCCGCTGGGTGATCGACCCGATCGACGGCACCAAGAACTACGTGCGCGGGGTGCCTGTCTGGGCGACCCTGATCGCGCTGATGGAGGCCGGCGAGACCGGTTTCCAGCCGGTGGTGGGCGTGGTGTCGGCCCCGGCGCTCGGCCGCCGCTGGTGGGCGGCGAAGGGCCTGGGCGCGTACACGGGCCGCAGCCTGGCCTCGGCGACCCGGCTCGGGGTCTCGCAGGTGTCCTCGCTGGAGGACGCCTCCTTCGCGTACTCCTCGCTGAGCGGCTGGGAGGAGCAGGGGCGGCTCGACGGCTTCCTCGACCTCACGCGCGCGTGCTGGCGGACCCGCGCGTACGGCGACTTCTGGCCGTACATGATGGTCGCCGAGGGTTCCGTGGACATCTGCGCCGAGCCGGAGCTGTCGCTGTGGGACATGGCGGCGGTGGCGATCGTCGTCCAGGAGGCGGGCGGCACGTACACCGGCCTCGACGGCCGGCACGGCCCGCACAGCGGCAACGCGGCCGCGTCCAACGGCCTGCTCCACGGCGAACTGCTGAGCTACCTGAACCAGGAGAGCCCGGAGGCCTAGGCCCGGGCGCCCTTGGGCCGGGCGCCGCCGTCACTCCCCGGGGGCGCCTCGCGCGCCCCCTTGTCGGGTCCCTCCCCCGATGTCACTCTGAGAGTCCCCCCACTTGTGAACTTGTGAATCGGTTCTCGTTGAAGGCGGGAACGGTTCACGAAGGAGGTGGCTCCGTCCATGCTCGTCCGTGACGCCATGAGCACCGTGGTCCTCACCATCGGCCCCGCACACACCCTCCGACAGGCGGCCCGGCTGATGTCGGCGCGCCGCGTCGGCGCGGCCGTCGTCCTCGATTCCGACGCCGGCGGCCTCGGCATCCTCACCGAGCGCGACATCCTCAACTCCCTCGCCCGGGACCAGGACCCCGACGTGGAGACCGCGGGCTCCCACACCACCCACGACGTCGTCTTCGCCGCGCCCACCTGGACCCTGGCGGAGGCGGCCGAGGCGATGACGCACGGCGGCTTCCGCCACCTCGTCGTCCTCGACGACCGGGGACCCGTCGGCATCGTCTCCGTACGCGACATCATCCGCTGCTGGATCCCGGTGCACAGCGTCGCCGGCCGATGAGACGAGACCGGGCCGGACTCCTGTACGGAGTCCGGCCCGGTCCTTACCTACGGCAAGCGCCCTCAGCCACGCAGGGCCTGGACCGCGGCGTCGAGCCGCTTGCCGAAGTCACCGTCCGCCTTGCGGAAGTTGTCGATCGCCCGCTCGGCGATGTCGTCCCGGGAGACCTTGGCGATAAAGCCCGCCAGGTTCTCGACGAGACGGCCCTTCTCGTCCTCCGACATCAGGCGGTAGAGGTCGCCCGCCTGGACGAAGTCGCTGTCCTCGGAGTGCGAGGGGGCCGCGTGGTCACCGGTGAGGCCGGTGACGGGGAGCGGCTGCCACAGCGGCCGGTCCGTCTGCTGCGGGCCGCCGAAGCTGTTCGGCTCGTAGTTCTTCGAGCCCTTGTGGCGGCCGTCGTAGAGGTGGCCGTCACGGGAGTTGGTCCGCGCCTCGGTGGCGTGCGGACGGTTCACCGGCAGGTGGTCGGCGTTGATGCCGACGCGGTAGCGGTGGGCGTCGCCATAGGCGAAGAGGCGACCCTGGAGCATCTTGTCCGGGGACGGGCCGATGCCGGGCACGAAGTGCGCCGGGCTGAAGATCGACTGCTCGACCTCGGCGAAGACGTTCTCCGGGTTGCGGTTGAGCTCCAGCTTGCCGATCTCGATCGGCGGGTAGTCCTCGTGCGGCCACACCTTGGTGAGGTCGAACGGGTTGAAGCGGTACTCGGCCGCCTCGGCCGCGGGCATGATCTGGACCTGCACGGTCCAGGTCGGGAAGTCGCCGCGCTCGATGGACTCGCGCAGGTCGCGCTGGTGCGAGTCCGGGTCCTCGCCGGCGAGGCGGTTGGCCTCGGCCTGGGTGAGGTTCTTGATCCCCTGGTCGGTCTTGAAGTGGTACTTGACCCAGAAGACCTCGCCGGCCTCGTTGTTCCACTGGAAGGTGTGCGAGCCGTAGCCGTTCATGTGGCGGTACGAGGCGGGGATGCCGCGGTCGCCGAAGAGCCAGGTGACCTGGTGGGTCGACTCCGGGGAGAGGCTCCAGAAGTCCCAGACGTTGTCCGCCTCCTGCGAGCCCGTGTACGGGTCGCGCTTCTGGGTGTGGATGAAGTCGGGGAACTTGATGGCGTCCTTGATGAAGAACACCGGGGTGTTGTTGCCGACGAGGTCGTAGTTGCCCTCTTCGGTGTAGAACTTCAGCGCCCAGCCGCGGGGGTCGCGGACCGCGTCGGCCGCGCCGAGGTTGCCCGCGACGGTGGAGAAGCGCAGGAACGTCTCGGTCTCCTTGCCGACCTCGGAGAGGAACGCGGCACGCGTCCACTGCGAGACGTCACGGGTGAGGGTGAAGGTGCCGTAGGCACCCGCACCGCGCGCGTGGACCACGCGCTCCGGGATGCGCTCCCGGTTGAAGTGGGCGAGCTTCTCCAGGAGGAGCTGGTCCTGCACGAGGACCGGTCCGCCGACGCCCGCCGTCTCGCTGTTCTGGTTGTCGGCGACCGGCGCGCCGGCCTCCGTGGTGAGCGGTCCCTGCGTCACGTGCGCCTCCTGCGTCATGTCCTGCGTGTCCTGTCCCTCGGCCGCGGCCCGATGACGGACCTCGGCCAATGCCGGGTTCGATCCTACAATGGACATTGTCTAAGTCAAGTGAGCTTCCAAAGTCACACCAGTTCGGGAACCGGTTCCCCCGACTGTTACGCTGAGCCCATGAGTGACCTGTTGGAACGACTGCGCGGCCGCGGCTGGCGGATGACCGCGCAGCGGCGCGTCGTGGCCGAAGTGCTCGACGGGGATCATGTGCACCTGACCGCCGACGAGGTCCACGCCCGTGCCGTGACGCGGCTGCCCGAGATCTCGCGCGCGACCGTGTACAACACGCTGGGCGAGATGGTCACCCTCGGCGAGGTCATCGAGGTCGCCACGGACGGCCGCGCCAAGCGGTACGACCCCAACGCCCACCGCCCGCACCAGCACCTGGTCTGCGGCCGCTGCGGCGCCATCCGTGACGTCCACCCGGCGGGCGACCCGATGGCGGACCTGCCGGACACGGAGCGCTTCGGCTTCACGATCTCGAACGTCGAGGTCACGTACCGAGGCATCTGCCCGAGCTGCGCCACGACGGCCTGACGACGGCCCGACGCGACATGCCCCCGCCACGGCGGGGGCATTTTCCTGTTCCGGCGCGCATACCACGCACATACGGCGCGTACGCGATGCGCAGACGACGAAGGCCCGGATCCGATCGAAACCGGATCCGGGCCTTCGTTGCTACTGAGTAGCGGGGACAGGATTTGAACCTGCGACCTCTGGGTTATGAGCCCAGCGAGCTACCGAGCTGCTCCACCCCGCGTCGGTAAACACGACTCTACGGGACGCCCCTCGACCAGCGCAAATCCGTTAAGCGGGCCCTACGCGGTGAGCTCCTGGTGCAGCGCCTCGCTCAGCCGGGCCGCGCGCTCGGCGACCTCCGCCGGTCCCAGCTCCACCGCACGGGCGCACCAGTGCCGCCCCTCGGTGAGCTCGCCCCGGCGCGCCGCGAGCAGCGCGAGCCGGAGCGCGGCGCGGCCGTGGCCGGCCCGGGCGGCCCGGGTCCACCAGAGGGCGGCCTCGCGCTCGCTGCCCTCGCGGGCGAGGAGCAGCCCGAGGTTGAAGGCGCCGTTGCGGCTGCCCGCCTCGGCCGCCTCGCGGTACCAGCGGTCGGCCTCGGCGAGGTCGCCGCGGCCCGCCGCGAGCATCCCGACGCGCACCTGCGCACGCCGGTGCCCCTGCTGGGCGGCCCGCTCGTACCACTCCTCGCACTCGGTCTTCTCCTCCCGGGGCGCACCGAGCACGGCGGGGCCGGGCTCGGGGCGGCGCGCGTCGAGGACCGTGGCCAGCCGGAAGGCGGCCTCGGCGCTGCCGCCGCCGGCCGCGCACCGCAGGTGCCGCTCGGCGGTCCGCTCGTCGCCGTCGCGCAGGGCGGCGATGCCGACCTGGAGGGCGGCCTCGGTGTGCCCGGCGGCGGCGGCCCGCTCGTACCAGACGAGGGCCGTACGGTCGTCGTCGCGGCCCGCGTGGAGAATGCCCAGGTTGAAGGCGGCGTCCACACTGCCGGCCTCGGCCGCCTTGGAGAACCACGGCTCGGCGCCGTTCGCGTCGCCGGCCTGGAGGAGCAGCACGGCGAGCGCGTTGGCGGCCTCGCGGTGGCCCGCGTAGGCGGCGCGGCGGTACCACTGCTCGGCCTGCGGGATCCGGTCCTGGGCGGCACAGAGCAGCCCGAGGTTGTACGCCCCGTTCACGTCGCCCGCGTCCATGGCGGCGCGGTACCAGCGCTCGGCGGTCTGCTGCTCGCCCCGGGCCGCGTGCAGCGCCCCGAGGGCGTTGGCGGCGTTGCCGTCGCCGTCCTGGGCGGCGCGCAGCCACCACACGGCGGCGCTCTCCTGGTCGCCCGCGTCACGGAGGAGGAAGCCGAGGGCGCAGGCGGCCTTGGCCTCACCCTCCTTGGCGGAGCTGAGGTACCAGCGGCCGGCCTCCTTGAGGTCGCCGCGCTTCTCCAGGATCGCGCCGAGGTGCAGGGCGGCGCGCCGGTGCCCGCGGGCGGCGGCCTGCCGGAACCACTGCTCGGCCTCGGTGAGCTCGCTCTTCGGCGGGGCGGGGTCGGCGACACCGCCGGGTGCCGCGCCGGCCGGAGGGGCCGCGCCCGGGCCGGCGGGCACGCGGAGCCGGGAGCCGGTGTCGTGGGGTCCGCGCCCGCCCTCGTGCGGGCCGCGGGCCGGTTCGGTGACGCGGCGCTCCAGGGCCAGGGCCAGGCGGTAGGCGGCCTCGCGGTGGCCCTGCTCGGCGGCGGCGCGCAGCCAGCGCTCGGCGCCGACGTCGCTGCGGTGCTCCAGGAGGTCGGCGAGGGCGTAGGCGCCGAGGGCGTGGCCCTGCTCGGCGGCCTGGCGCAGCCAGTACTCGGCGGCCGGCTCGTCCCCGCGCTCGCGGTGGTGGCGGCCGAGGGCGTGGGCGGCGGGCGCGGAGCCGGCGACGGCGGCGACCCGCCACCAGCCGGCGGCCTCGTCGGCGTATCCCCGCTGGTGGAGCAGGACGCCCAGGTTGTTCGCGGCGGCCCGGTCCCCCTCGGCGGTGGCGCCGCGCAGGAAGGGCTCGGCGCCGTCGAGGTCACCACGGCGCAGCAGCAGCGCGCCGAGCGCGCTCACCGAGGCGAGGTCTCCGCGCTCGGCCGCGCGCCGGTGACGCGCCTCGCTCTCGGTTTCCGTCTCGTTCTCGGTGTCGGTGTCGGTCTCGGCGGTGGTGTCGACGGCCGCATCGACGGCCCCCACTGCCTCGATGATCTCGTCCGCGGCGTTTCTGGCGTGCCGCTGCACAAACCGCCCTGTCTCCAACAGAGTTGCCCTGTCCCCCATAAATACCATCGTCGCACCACCCGCAACCCGAGCACACCTGGTATACCGCAGCCAGTGAGGTCACTCAGCGTTTTGTCGACATGCCCACAGAGAGACAAGTCAAACACGCCTCACACCAACTCGCCCCCTCCGTACCGCCCTTCGGTGCCCTCCGTCACGTCGACACACGACGAAGGCCCGGATCCTTATGGATCCGGGCCCTCGTTCTGAGTAGCGGGGACAGGATTTGAACCTGCGACCTCTGGGTTATGAGCCCAGCGAGCTACCGAGCTGCTCCACCCCGCGTCGGTGAAACCACAGTATCACGACGCGGGGACGGAAAACCTCAGGTCAGCCGCCTGTACCCGTGCTCTTGAGCTTCGCTCCGGCGTCCGCCGCGCGCTGGAGGGCATCCTGGAGGTCCTCCTGCGCCTTGCCGTACGCCGTCCAGTCGCCCTTCTGCAGCGCCGCCTCGCCCGCGTCGTACGCCTTCTGGGCGTCGGCGATGGCCGCCTTCAGCGCGGCGTCGTTGGACGTCGGCGGCGGGGGCGTGGTGCCCGGCGGCGGGGTCGTCGGCGGGGTCGGTGCGTCCACCCCGAAGACCGCGTTCAGCGCGTTGGTGAGGTTGTCCTCGAACACGGTGGTGTCCTTGGTCGTGTCACCGTCCGGCTGGTCCGCGTCCACATAGGACACCGCGACCTTCTTCAGGAGCGGGTACAGGGCGTTCCGTCCCTGGGCGTACACCGGCTCCACGTACAGGAACCCGCCGTCGAGCGGCACGGTCAGCAGGTTGCCGTACTGGATGTCGGAGTCGGCGCCCTTCATGTCCCGGACGAACTGGGCGACGTCCGGGAGACCGTTGAGCTTGCTCTGCACCTGGGCCGGGCCCGGCACGTCCTCGGTGACCCGCAGCAGTCTCAGCCGGCCGTACTCCTTGCTCGTGGCGTCGGCGTCGACCGCCATGAAGCCGCCCAGGTTGGGCCGCCCGTTCGGCGTGAACGTCGTCGTCAGCGAGAAGCGCTGCGCCGTGTCCCCGGGCATCTTCATGCTCAGGTAGTACGGCGGGACCGCGTTGCCGTCCTTGTTGGTCGGGTCGTCCGGCACCTGCCAGGCGTCCGAGCCGCTGTAGAACTGCGCGGGGTCGGTGACGTGGTAGCGGGTCAGCAGCTCGCGCTGGACCTTGAACATGTCCTGCGGGTAGCGCAGGTGCTCCATCAGGTCGCCGTCGATCGCGGACTTCGCCTTGACCGTGCCCGGGAAGGCCTTCATCCAGGTCTTGAGGACCGGGTCCTGCGTGTCCCACTGGTAGAGGTTCACCGTGCCGTCGTAGGCGTCGACGGTGGCCTTCACCGAGTTGCGGATGTAGTTGACCTGGTTCTGCTGGGCGACGACCGTGCGCTGCTGGTTGCCGACGGTCAGGGAGTCGGCCGTGGTGTCGCCGAGCGTGGTCCGCGAGGCGTACGGGTAGCCGTTGGTCGTCGTGTAGGCGTCGACGATCCACTGGATCCGCCCGTCGACGACCGCCGGGTAGGCGTCGCCGTCGATGGTCAGCCAGGGCGCGACGGCCTCGACGCGCTCCTTGGGGGTGCGGTTGTAGAGGATCCGCGAGCCCTCGCCGATGGCCCCCGAGTAGAGGATCTGCGGCTCGCTGAAGGCCACCGCGTAGGCGGCACGGTTGAACGCGCCGGAGAGGCTTACGCCGCTCTTCTCCTTGTAGCTGGTGGTCTTCTCGCCGTTCTCCTCGTAGTCCAGCTCCTTCTGCGGGCCGCCCACGATCGAGTACTGGTCGGTCTTCTCGCCGTAGTAGATCCGCTGCTGGTACGTGCCGACGTCACCGGTCGTCGGCAGCCCGGACTCGGTGAAGACCGGGGAGCCGTTGGCGTCCGTCTGCGTGCCCATGGCCATGATCGCGCCGTAGCCGTGGGTGTAGGTGAAGTGGTCGTTGATCCAGTTCCGCTTCGGGATGCCCTTGATGTTGAGCTCCCGCAGGCCGATGACCGTGTCCTTGCCCTTGTAGCGGTCCACGTCCAGGGTCGTCGGGAACTGGTAGTACTTCCGCTTCTGCTCCAGCTGCTGGAACGTCGGCGAGACGATGTTCGGGTCGAGGACGCGGTAGCTGGCCGCCGAGTCGGCGTCCGTGCGGAGCTGGTCCTTGGCCTTGACCGTCGACTTGCCCGAGTAGTTCTCGGGCTTCGTCGAGTCGATCGCGTACGCCTTGCGGGTCGCGTCGATGTTCTTCTGGATGTACGGCGCTTCCTTGGCCTGCTCGTTCGGCTGGACCTGGAACTTCTGCACGATGGCCGGGTACAGGCCGCCGATCAGGACCGCCGAGAGCACCATCAGACCGAAGCCGATCACCGGCAGCTGCCAGGTGCGGCGCCAGAGCGTCGCGAAGAACAGCACGGCGCAGATCGCGGCGATGCAGAACAGGATGGTCTTCGCCGGCAGGTACGCGTTGGCGTCGACGTACCGCAGGCCCGTCCAGTTGCCGGTGGCCTTGAAGTCGCTGGACTTCACCGCCAGGCCGTACCGGTCGAGCCAGTACGCGATGGCCTTGAGCGAGACGAAGACGCCGAGCAGCACCGAGAGGTGCCCCGTGGCGGCGGCGGTCGCGCGGGCGCCCGGGCTGGTGATCCGCAGTCCGCCGTACAGGTAGTGCGTGAGCGCTGCGGCGATCAGCGACAGGACGGCGGCGGCGAAGCCGAAGGCCAGGAGGAAGCGGTACCAGGGCAGGTCGAAGGCGTAGAACGCCACGTCGAGACCGAACTGCGGGTCCTTCTGGCCGAACTTCACGCCGTTGACCCACATGAGCCAGGTGCGCCACTGGCCGGAGGCGGAGGCGCCGGCGATCAGCCCCACCAGGACCGTCACCGCGAGCAGCACCCACTTCTTGAAGGGCGCGACCCCCATCCGGTACCGGTCGAGGCTCTGCTGCTCCAGCGACATCGCGCTGAGCGGCGGACGCAGCCGGTACGCCAGCCAGATGTTGAGGCCGACGGCGAGCCCCATGAGGAGACCGAAGACGGCGAAGAGGCCGATCTTGGTCCACAGAGTGGTCGTGAACACGGACGAGTACTTGACGGATCGGTACCAGAGCCAGTCCGTCCAGAACCCGGCGAACATCACGAACGCCATGGCCAGGACGGCCAGCACCCCGAGTGTCATGAGCAGGGTGCGGGCCCGCCGGGACGGCCGGCCGACTCTCACCCTCGGTCCGGACGGGCTGCCGCCGCGGTCCGGCATCTGGAAAGCCAACGTGCGCCCCTCGATGTTGATGCGTCTGAAAGCAGGCCCCGCGATCGTAGAGCCCAATGGTGCAACTTACTGAGGCTTTACCTAGTTCCCGTCTTCGGGGCAAGACGAGGCAGGATATTGGTCATGTCCAACGTTTCCCCCTCAGGCCCGGCGATGGCCGCGAGCCCCCTCACCCGCGCAGTACTCGAGATCGACGAGTACGCGTCGGGTCTCGGCTGGGACCAGCCGGCCCGTCTGTTCGCCCTCGTCGACACCGCACGGCTCCGCGCCAAGGAGCCCGCGCTCGCCTCCCAGCTCGGCCTGGGCGACGACGCCACCGCCTTCACTCCCATCGAGCAGGACAAGCTGCCGCGCGGGAAGCCGCTCGACGAGTTCCTCGGCACGATCGCCTGGCCCTCCTCCGTGGCGGGCTGCGCCCTGACCGTGGAGCGGCTGATGCTGCCGCCGTCGGCGGAGTCCCAGGTGCCGCAGGGGCTGAGCGAGAAGCAGCTCGCCAAGTGGGTCGCCGCGCACCCGGACCGCCAGGAGGTCCGGATGACCGTGGCGGTGCTGCGCGGCGGCGCCCGTGAGGCGGCGATCCGGCTGCGCGAGAAGGACTCGACGACCGAGGTCCTGACCGGCCCCGACCTGGTGCCGGGGCTCGCCGAGGCGCTGTCGGCGACCTTCGAGTCGTAGCCCCGGGAGCCGCACCGGTCCACGGCGGCGGTACGAAGAGGGGGCGCCCGGTCGGCCGACCGGGCGCCCCTCGTCCGTGGTGGCCGGGTCAGCCCGTGGTGCAGCGCGGCAGGTTCGCCGTGTCGCCCTTGCGGAGCTTCTCCAGCGACTTGGTGGCGTCGTCGATGGTGTCCACCTTGATCAGGGTCAGACCGTCGGGCGTGTCGGAGACGGCGGACGCGCAGTTGTCGGCGGGGGTGAGGAAGTACTCCGCGCCCGCCTTGCGCGCGCCGACGAGCTTCATGTCGATGCCGCCGATGGGGCCGACCTTGCCCTTGTCGTCGATGGTGCCCGTGCCGGCGATGAACTTGCCGTCGGTGAGGCTCTCGGGGGTGAGCTTGTCGACGATGCCGAGGGCGAACATCAGGCCGGCGCTGGGGCCGCCGACGTCGGCGAGGTTGATGTCGATGGTGAACGGGAAGACGTGGTCGGTTCCGGCCTGGATGCCGACGACGGCCCGGTCGCCCTCCTTCGAGGTGGCGGTCCTGATGACCACCTTCCGGGTGACGGTGGGCTCCTTGCGGGCCTTCTCGGCCTCGGCGGCCTCCTTGGCGGGGACGACCGTGAACTCGACGTCCTGGCCGGGCTTGCGCTTGGTGACCTGCTCGGCGACATCGCCGGGCTCGGTGACCTTCACACCGTCGACGGCCCTGATGACGTCACCGGCGTGCAGCTTGCCCTCCGCCGGGGAGTCCTTGACGACGGTGGCGACGATGACGCGGCTGGTGACCGGGATGCCCAGCTCCCCGAGGGCCGCCACCTTGGCGCTCTCCTGGGACTGGCTGAACTCCTCGGCGTTCTCCTGGCTCGACTGCTCCTCGGTCTTTCCGTCCGGGTAGAGCGTGTCGTGCGGCACCACCACGTTGTCATGGGCGAGCCAGCCGTAGACGGCCTCGACGGCGTTCATCTTGTAGTCCGCGCTGGTGACACGGACCGTCGTCATGTTGAGGTGGCCGTCGGTCGGGTAGGTCTTGCGTCCGGAGATCGAGAGGACGGGCTCTCCCCTGGCCTCTCCCAGGGTGTTGACCGTGGGACCGGGGCTCATCTCCGCGTACGGCACCGGGATCAGGACGCCTGCGATGAGCAGACAGATCAACACCAGGGTGGAGGCGAGCATCGTCGCGGTGCGGCGTGGCATGGAACGACAGTACGGGACTCGCCTGTGCGCGCACCCGTGGGGCGGTCCGTACGGGGCGGCCGGCGGGCCGCGTCAGCTGGACGGTGTGGACACGGGAGCCACCGTCGTGGCCGTCTCGCGCTCCTGGACGACGGAGCCGGCGGTCGTGGTGTGGGACCGCTCCATCGCGTCCCGGAATCGTGCGTAGCCCGCGAGCTCGGCCACGTCACCTATCGTCTTGTTCCTCGAAGCCCAGCTTCCCCATATCGCCGCGCCGACGACTGCGAAAAGCGGAATCAGCAACCAGGCCAGCGCTGCCATCCCGGCCTCCCATCCCCAGTGAGTTGATCAGCAGACTGTTCATCTGTGGCATCAACGCTGCTGCCTGGGGGCCGGTTACGCAAATCGGGCGTTCGGCTACGCGCTGTCGGCGCGTCGCCTTGCGGGCCGCGACCGCTCCCTGCCGGGCCTCAGCAGGCCCCGACCCACTCCTCGGTGCCGTCGGAGAAGGTCTGGTGCTTCCAGATCGGCACCTCGTGCTTGAGGTCGTCGATCAGCTTGCGGCAGGCCTCGAAGGCCTCGCCGCGGTGGGGGCAGGAGACGGCGACGACGACCGCGATGTCGCCGATCCGGAGGTCGCCGACGCGGTGGACCGCGGCCAGCGCGCGGACGGGGTAGTCGGCGACGACCTTCTCGGCGACGCGGCGCATCTCCGCCTCGGCGGTGGGGTGGCAGGAGTAGCCGAGGGCGTCGACGTCCGCGCCTCCGTCGTGGTTGCGCACGGTGCCGACGAAGAGCGTCGTGCCTCCGGAGGCGTCGTCGCCGACGGCCTGGAAGACCTCGTCCACGGAGAGCGTGGTCTCCCGGATCGCGAGGAGCTTGATCGGGTCGGCGGCGGCCTGCTCGCCCGGGTGGTCGTGGGTGCGTGCCATGCGCTCCATGGTGCCGTACGCCGCCGACATCCCGGAATTGCGGTTTCGACCGGTGGTCGGAACCCTCCGTAGGAGGGTTCTACAGACCGGGTTCCACGGACCGCCCGCCGGGGCCGGCCCCGGCGGGGGTCAGATCCCGCGCCGCTTCCGCATCTGCCGGACGAGTGCCGCCGTGCCGAGCAGCGCCACCGTCGCGCCGGCCGCGCCCGCCGCCGTCGCGTCCTTGCGGCCCAGGCGGCGGCCGGCGACCGTGTGGCGGCCCTCGACCTCCTCAAGGAGCGCGGTGAGGACCTCCTCGTTCGTCCACTTCGGCCGCCAGCCGGCGTCGTGCAGCCGTCCGACGCTGACCACCCAGGGGTGCATGGTGTAGGCGAGGTCACCCGCCGGGGACGGGGTGAGCCCGATCCGGTGGAGGCGGGCCGCCGCCCCGAGGGCGACGGCGGAGGGGAGCTCCATGCGGCGGATCCCTGAGAGCTCCTCGACCTCCTCCTGCTCCAGCCAGCCCTCGCAGCCGACCGCGAACTCTCCGTCGACCTTCTCCAGGGCCGCGTACTCCAGCGCGCTCACCAGGTCGTCGACATGGCAGAACTGCCAGGTGGGCCGGGAGCCGGCGACGACGAGCAGCCGGGGCGACTCGAAGTAGCGGGTCAGCGCCGTGTCCGTACCGCCGACGAGGACGGCCGGGCGGACGACGGTGACGTTGAGGCCGGGGTGCGCTCGGGGAGCCCGGCGGCCCAGGCGCTCGATCTCCAGCATGTCGCCGACGCCGGTGGCCTCGGCCGTCGCCCTGAGCTCGGCGTCCTCGGAGAGCGGGATGTCGTTGTCGGGCAGGGCGCCGTAGACCATCGCGGAGGTGCAGAGCACCACGCGGTGCACGCCGGCCGCCGCGGCGGCGGTCAGGACGGTCTGCGTGCCGCGCACGTTGTAGGCCGTTCGGGCGGCGGGGTCGGTCTCCAGGTCGAGATCGACGGCGAGGTGCACGACGACGTCCGCGCCGCGCAGTTTCTCGGCGATGGCCGGATCGCGCACGTCGAGGATGTGCCACTTCGCCTCGGCGACCTCGCCCCGGCGCTCGTCGATCGCGACGACCTGCTTGATCTCGTCGGACTCGGCGAGGCGCCTGGTCAGCAGGTCGCCTACGCCGGAAGCGGCACCGGTGACCGCGACGACGGGTCCGCGCGCGGCGGACCGGGTTGAGTGGTTTCGCGCTGCGCGAACCTGAGGATCTGGGGAACTCACCGGGCGTCTCCAGCGGTTGTCTTCAGTACGTACACGCATGACGCGTACGGACCAGGTGGCGTCCATCCTGCCGCAGGGCACGGCCCGGCGGAGCACCGAGCCCATTTCCGGCCCGGATGTCTACGCTGGTGGTGTGCGGGGCCTGTCTGGACAGGCCCTGGTCGGGCAGTCGCCGTCGGCAGGAGGCCGGCGGCCCTACGAGCCGAGGAAACCTGTGAGTGACACCCCATTCGGATTCGGCCTTCCGCCGGAGGAGCCGGAGAACGGCGACGAGGGCAAGAAGAAGGACCCTGCCGGAGGTGGCCAGGGGTCCGGCAACCCGTTCGGGGCGAACCCGTTCGGTTTCGGCGGGCTGCCCGGCATGGGCGGTCAGGGCGGTGCGGACAACCCCTTCGCTGCGATGTTCGGCTCGCTGAACCCCAACGATCTGGGCGCGGCCTTCCAGCAGCTCGGGCAGATGCTGAGCTACGAGGGCGGTCCCGTGAACTGGGACATGGCCAAGCAGATCGCCCGCCAGGTGGTCGCCCAGGGCACGTCCGACGGCACCAAGGACGCCAGCGTGGGCCCCGCGGACAAGTCCGCGGTGGAGGAGGCCGTGCGCCTCGCCGACCTGTGGCTGGACGGCGTGACCTCGCTGCCCTCGGGCGCGAGCACGGCCGTGGCGTGGAGCCGCGCGGAGTGGGTCGAGGCGACGCTGCCGGCGTGGCAGCAGCTCGTGGACCCGGTCGCCGAGCGGGTCGGCGCGGCGATGGGCGACGTCCTGCCGGAGGAGATGCAGGCCATGGCCGGCCCGCTGATCGGCATGATGCGCTCCATGGGCGGCGCCATGTTCGGCCAGCAGATCGGGCAGGCCGTCGGCGCGCTCGCCGGTGAGGTCGTCGGCTCGACCGATGTCGGTCTGCCGCTCGGCCCGGCCGGGCGGGCGGCGCTGCTCCCGCTGAACATCGAGGCCTTCGGCAAGGACCTGGGCGTGCCCTCGGACGAGGTGCGGCTCTACCTGGCCCTGCGTGAGGCGGCCCACCAGCGGCTCTTCGCACACGTGCCGTGGCTGCGGGCGCATCTGTTCGGCGCGGTCGAGGGGTACGCGCGCGGGATCAAGGTCGACACCTCGAAGCTGGAGGAGGCGGTCGGCCAGCTCGACCCGACGCACCCGGAGCAGCTGCAGGAGGCCCTCCAGCAGGGCATGTTCCAGCCGCAGGACACCCCGGAGCAGAAGGCGGCCCTGGCCCGGCTCGAGACGGCGCTCGCGCTGGTCGAGGGCTGGGTGGACGCGGTGGTCCACGAGGCCGCGAAGTCGCGGCTGACCTCGGCCGACGCGCTGCGCGAGACGCTGCGCCGGCGCCGGGCCTCGGGCGGTCCGGCCGAGCAGACCTTCGCGACGCTGATCGGTCTCGAGCTGCGCCCGCGGCGCCTGCGGGACGCGGCGCGCCTGTGGGCCTCCCTCACGGACGCGCGCGGGGTCGACGGCCGGGACGGTCTGTGGGAGCACCCGGACATGCTGCCGACGGCGACGGACCTGGACGACCCGGACGGCTTCGTCCACCGGGAGCACCTCGACTTCTCGGAGCTGGACAAGATGCTGGGCGAGGCGGCGCAGGGCCGCACCGAGGACGAGGGCGACGACAAGAAGTGAGCCTGTACGACGACGCGGTCCTCGTGCTGAGCGGGTACGAGGACCAGCCGGAGCTGCGTGATGTCTATCTGGGCCATCTCGCGGAGCACCCGGACGGCATGTACAAGCCCTGCGGGGCCGGGCATCTGACGTCCAGCGCGCTGGTGATCGACCCTGCGCGGGAGCGGGTGCTGCTGACGCTGCACAAGAAGCTGGGCATGTGGCTGCAGATGGGCGGCCACTGCGAGGAGGGCGACGCGACGGTCGAGGCCGCGGCGCTGCGGGAGGCGACGGAGGAGTCCGGGATCGCGGGGCTGACCCTGCTGCCGGGCGGTCCCGTGCGGCTCGACCGGCATCCGATCCCGGCGCCGTGCCACTGGCACCTGGACGTGCAGTACGCGGCGCTGGCCCCGGCCGGCGCGGAGGCGGAGATCAGCGAGGAGTCGCTGGACCTGCGCTGGTTCGCGTACGAGGACGTGGCGGGCGTGGCGGACACGTCGGTGGTCGAGCTGCTGAAGGGCACGCTGTCGCGGCTCGCCTGAGTACGCGTAAGGGGCGGCCTCCATGGGAGGCCGCCCCTAACGTGTGTGCCGTGCTCAGTTCCAGGCGTTGTTCTGGTTCTGCGCGTGGGCGCCCTGCTGGCCGGCGCCGAACTGGGCGGCGATGCCCTGGCCGATGGCCGCGTGCTGCGGGGGCATGACCTCGCTGGGCTGGACGAGCGCGAAGCCCTGGCCGAGGAAGCTCAGCTCCCAGCCCTCGCCCGTGTCGCCGCGGCGGCGGCGGACGCTGGAGTTGGTCGTCTGGGCCTGCATCTGGACGCGCAGCCCGGTGGACCAGGCGACGATCGCGTCCGCGTCGACGTTGACGTACTTCTCGGGCGTGACCTGCATCATCAGCGGCTGGCCGGAGGTCATGAGGGCGACCTTGCCGCGGCCGGAGATGTTGAGCTGGTACTTGCCGGAGCCGGAGATGCCGTACTGGCTGTCGACGGCGATGACCTCGGTGTGGAGGGTCGAGTCGAGGGCCAGGACGTAGGAGCTGTCGACGGTCAGGCCTTCCTGGTCGACCTCCACGACGTGCACGTTCTGCGCGAGGTTGGCGAAGTAGACCGTGCCCTGTCCGGAGCAGCGCATGAGGTCGAGACCCTCGCCGGTGCGGGCGCGGGCCCGGCGCTGGTTCGGGGTCTGGTACTCGCCGTCGAAGTCGACGAGCCCCTGGTACGCGACCATGGCGCCCTTGCGGGCGAGGATGTCGTCCTGCCCGGTCAGGCTGACCCGCAGGAGCTGCGGGTTCTGGATGACGTACCGCTCCTGGCTCTGCTGTTCGGCGTGGTTGAAAAGCGGGCTCTGCATGGTGTGTTCTCGCTCCCCCTCAGCCCCGGATCCGCAGGCGGTCGGTGCTGTCCTCGCTCGGTTGTACGACGACGATGCCCTGGCCGGAGAAGGCCATCTGCATGGCCTCGCCGCTGCCCCGCCCGATGAGGGAGGAGGCCTTGAAGCTGCGCTTGCCCTTGACCTTGAGCGACGGCGACCAGGCGACGAGCGCGTCGGGGTCGACATAGGTCTCGTCCTCGCCACGGCCGCAGTCGACGACGATCGGCGTGCCGCGCGAGGTGAGCGCGACCCAGCCGGTGCCGGCGATCTCCACGTTGAACAGGCCCTGGCCGGCGAACTTGGCGAGTCCCTTGACCCGCTCGACGCCCCACTGGAGGTGCGCGTCGAAGGCGAGGAGGTTGGTGCCGTTGACGGACAGGGAGTCGTTCTGGAGGTTGATCACGACGACGTCGGCGCCGTAGTCGGCGAGGTAGAGCAGTCCGTCGCCGGAGGCCTTCATGATCGGCGCGCCCTCGCCCGTGGCCCAGTCCTTGGCGACCTGGCGGACGGCGGGCGGGTTGGGCTCGTAGGTGATGAAGCCCTCGTAGGCGACCATCGAGCCGGTCCGGGCGTACAGGTCCTGGCCGGAGGCCATGGCGACCTTCAGCATGGTCCGGCCGTGGTTCTCCATCCGGGCCGCGACGGGGGTCGGGGCGTAGCCCGCGAGTTGCTGGTTCATGACTTCGGGCTCCCTCAGACCTCGTAGGGCTGGACGACGATGAAGTTGCCGGGGGCGCCCCGGAACTGGAGGTTCACGGTCTCTCCGCTGTGGCCCGGGTAGGCGTTGCGGCGGAGCCGCACCTGGCTGGAGAGGATGACCTGGGACGCGGACGACCAGGCGACGACGGCATTGCAGTCGGCGAAGGTGGTCGGCGTGACCGGCAGGACCACGGGGATGCCGCGGGTCTTCACGACGACGGTGCCGGTGCCCTGGAACTGCATGGTGAACAGGGCTCCGCCGGGGATGCCGTGGCCCTCGATGCGGCGGACCTCGTACTGGAGGGACTCGTCGAACGCGAGGACGTTCTCCGCGGAGACGCAGATGCCGTCGCCCTGGAGCTCGATCGGGTGGAGATGGGCGCCTTCCTCGGCGAGGAACACCTGGCCGCGGCCGGTGCACCGCATCAGCTGCATCTCCTGGCCGGTGGCGTTGCCGACGATCCGGCCGGCGAAGCCCGCGCCCTTGTGGGAGAAGTCGACCTTGCCCTGGTACATGACCATGGAGCCCTGCCGGGCGAGGACGGGGACGCCGCCCATGGCCAGGTCGACCCGCATGAGCTGCTGGTTCTGCGGGGTCCACCGGGCGCCGGTGGCGGTCTCCTTGTACGGCGCGAGCGCGGCGGCGAGCC
The DNA here is from genome assembly GCF_008642375.1 of Streptomyces venezuelae. Lineage (NCBI taxonomy): Bacteria > Bacillati > Actinomycetota > Actinomycetes > Kitasatosporales > Streptomycetaceae > Streptomyces > Streptomyces venezuelae. The sequence continues at coordinate 2,955,278 of NZ_CP029194.1, forward strand.
CCGCGCCGGCGGCGGGGACGCCCTGCGGGACGCCCGCGGGCTGCTGCCCGAACTGCGGCTGCTGCCCGTACGGGGCGGGGGCCGCCTGTCCGTACGGAGGCTGCTGCGGCGGCTGGCCCGGGCCGCCGGGGAACTGTCCGGGGGCCTGGCCGGGGTACTGCCCCGGGGGCTGGCCCGGGACCTGGCCGTACTGCGGGGGCTGCGGCGGCTGTCCGTACGGAGCGGGGGCCGGCGCGGGCGGCGGGACCTGGGCGGGCGCCATGGGCGCCACCATCGTCGGCGCCGTGTGGACCGGCTGCGCGGGCGCGGCGGGCGCGGGCGGGGCCGGCGGGGCACCGAACGCGGGCGCCGGGGCGGGCGGCTGGGGCGCGGCCGGGGCGGGCGCGCCGAAGGCCGGGGGCGCCGCCGCCTGCTGCGGCGGGGCGAAGCCGGGTGCCGGGGCCGGGGCCTGCGGCGCCGCGGGCTCCTCCTCGGCGACCTCGCCGCCGAAGTTCCGCAGGAGCGCCTCAAGGCCTCCGTCGAAGCCCTGGCCGACGGCGGCGAACCGCCAGACGTCCTTGAGGTAGAAGTCGCCGAGCATCACCGCGCGCTCGGTGGAGAACTCCGCGCCGGTGAAGGAGTACCGGGCGACCTCCTCGCCGCCCGCCACGATCCGCAGGTGGCCGGGGCCGACCTGGGACATCTGGCCGGCGCCGTCGATCGTCGCGGTGAACGACAGCTTGTGGATGTTCGCGGGGATGCGGTCGAGGGTGACGCGGAACGACTCGGTGTCACCGGACTGGGCCCCGAGCAGCTGGATGGACTCCTCCGGCGACTTCGGCTGGTTGAAGAAGACGAAGTAGCGGTCGTCGGAGAGCCGCTCGTCCGCGTCGAGTCCGAAGCAGCTGATGTCGAAGGTGAGTCCGGGAGCCGCGATCTGCACGCCCACGTACAGATCGGTTCCCGCGGTCAGATCACTGATCTTGGCCTTGTGGCCGCGTTGGAATTCCCTGGCCATGCGTAACGACCGTCCCCCATCCCGAATGGCGAATGCTCGCGCCAGGCTAACGGCTGGCGGCGACATTGAGACAGGCCAGGTCGTTTTCGGTACGGAATCGGGAAAGACGCGCGCTGCCGGTACCGGCGGCGTCACTCCTCGCGAGCACCCGGGAGGTGCGGGAGGCGGTCGGCGGCGACCACGCCCTCCAGGTACCCGCGGGCCCGCTCGGTGCGGGGGTACGCCTCCAGCAGCCGCCAGAAGCCGGGGCCGTGGCCCGGGACGAGGAGGTGGGCCAGCTCGTGCAGGAGGACGTAGTCGACGACGTACTCGGGCATGCCCTGGAGCCGGTGGGAGAGGCGGATGCTGCCCTCGGAGGGGGTGCAGGAGCCCCAGCGGGTGTTCTGGTTGGTGACCCAGCGGACGGAGCCGGGGCGGGCCCGGCCGCCGTAGTACTGCTCGGACAGGCGCAGCGCCCGCTCGGTGAGCTCGCGGTCGCCGAGGACGCTCCGGCTCTCCTGGGCGGCGAGTTTGTCCAGCATGACGGTGACCCAGCGCTGCTCCTCCGCCTCCGACATGCGGGCGGGGATGAGCACGATGGTCCGGTCGCCCTCGCGGTAGGCCGAGACCGTTCTGCTCCGTCGCGCGCTTCTGCGGACCTCGACCGCACTCGTCCCCGAGCCGCGGGGCGGCTTGCTGGTCACGCTGCGCTGTGGGTCGGCGGGCACGGCCCCGACGTTACCCGCTGACCGTGGGGGAAGTCCTCCCTCCGGAGGGGTTTCGGGAAGGTTCCGACCCCACCGCGCACCATTTGAATGACTAATGCCACGGCCTGTGGACAACTTTCGGCGGCGTTCGCGACGGCGGGGCATTCTCGCTTCAGGACGACGGAAGAGCCGTTGTCGATCTTGAATGCGGTCACGGGCGGGAGGGGGCGGGGAAATGCATCCGATGGTGAAACCGGCGCTGCGGCGCGCCTGGCGGAGTCTGCGGTGCGTCCAGTTCGGGATCACCCCTGCGCACGCGGTGGTGCTGAGCCCGGTCGACACGGGGACGGGTGAGCTCCTCGCGCTGCTCGACGGCACCCGGGGGACGGAGCTGCTGCGGGCCGAGGCGCGGGCGCTCGGTCTGCCGGACGGGCATCTGGAGGCGCTCCTCGGCCGGTTGGCGGCGGCCGGTCTCCTCGCGGACGCCTCGGCCGGACGGCCCGGGAAGGCCGGGGCGGCCCCTGGGGCGGGTGCCGGTTCGGTTGCGGGTGGCGGTTCGGTTGCGGGTGGCGGTTCCCGCTCGGGTGCCGGTTTGCGTGCCGGGGCGCGGGACACGGCGCCCGATCCGCTCCGTGCCGACCTGGCCTCGCTCTCCGTCGTCCACCGCGAGCCCGACCGGGCGGTGCGGGCACTGGCCGCCCGGCGAGCCCTGCGCGTCCAGGTCCGGGGCGCGGGGCGGGTGGGGGCGATGGTGGCGGCCCTGCTGTCCGCGGCGGGCGTGGGCACGGTCGAGGTGCTGGACTCCGGCCGGGTCGAACCCTGGGAGACCGCCCCGGGCGGGCTGGCGGCCGAGGCCGTCGGCGAGCGCCGGGCGACGGCGGCCCGCCGCCTGGTCCGCCGCTGGGCACGGGGCGGCACCCGCGCCGGACCGAGCGGCGGAGCGACGGGCGGAGCGGCCGGGCAGGGTGACGGGCGGGGCTCGCCCGGGTTGTCACTCGTCGTGGTGACACCGCGCGACGGTCTCGGCGCGTACGTCCCCGATCCCGTCCCGGCCGGACCGTGGATCACCACCGGCACACCCCACCTGTACGCGGGCGTGCTGGAGGCGACGGGGACGGTCGGGCCGCTCGTCCTGCCGGGCGGGACGGCCTGCGCCCGCTGCCTCCAGGAGGAGCTGACGGACCGGGAGCCCGTCAGGCCCCGGCTCCTCGCCCAGTGGCGGTCGGGCGCTCCGCATCCGCTGCCCGCCTGCGACCTGGCGCTGGCCACGGCCGTGGCTGGCCTCGCCACCGCGCACGCGCTGGCCTTTCTGGACGGGGATCTCCCGGCGAGCACGGGCGCCCGCTGGGAGGTGTCGCTGCCGCTGCTGGAGTGGCGGGCGGAGCGGCTGAGGCCCCACCCTGACTGCCCGTGCGGGGCGGCGCGCGGGGCAGAAGGGGAGCGCGCCTCAACAGCCGGAAGGACGCAGGACACAATGGCGGGGTAACAGCCCTGCGCGACACGGCAGTCTGGGAATTGGAGGGGCGCATGTCTGATCTTCCCCGGAAGGCGGTCACCCGGACCGCCAAGTTGGCCGCGTTGCCGCTCGGCTTCGCCGGCCGGGCGACCTGGGGCCTGGGCAAACGGATCGGCGGCAAGTCCGCCGAGCTGGTCGCCCGCGAGCTCCAGCAGCGCACGGCCGAGCAGTTGTTCAAGGTGCTCGGCGAGCTGAAAGGCGGCGCCATGAAGCTGGGTCAGGCGCTGTCCGTCTTCGAATCGGCCCTCCCCGAGGAGGTCGCCGGACCGTACAGGGCAGCGCTGACGAAGCTTCAGGACGCGGCGCCGCCGATGCCGACCTCCACGGTCCACGCGGTCCTCGCCGAGCGGCTCGGCGAGAACTGGCGTGAGTTGTTCCTGGAGTTCGAGGACAAGCCGGCGGCGGCCGCCTCGATCGGTCAGGTGCACCGGGCGGTGTGGCACGACGGGCGCGAGGTCGCGGTGAAGGTGCAGTACCCGGGCGCCGGGGAGGCACTGCTGTCCGACCTGGCGCAGCTGAGCCGGTTCGCCCGGCTTCTCGGGCCGCTCGTGCCGGGGATGGACATCAAGCCGCTGATCACCGAGATGCGGGACCGGGTCTCTGAGGAGCTCGACTACGCGCTGGAGGCGGCGTCCCAGCGGGAGCACGCGGAGGTGTTCGCGGACGATCCCGACGTCGTCGTCCCCGCCGTGGTGCACCAGTCGGATCAGGTCCTCGTGACCGAGTGGATGGACGGCATCCCGCTCTCGGAGGTGATCGCGGACGGCACGGCGGACCAGCGGGACCGGGCGGGACAGCTGCTGGCCCGCTTCCTCTTCTCCGGTCCCGCGCGCACGGGCCTGCTGCACGCCGATCCGCACCCGGGGAACTTCCGGCTCCTGCCGGGCGCCGAGGGGGACGAGGACCCGGCGAGCTGGCGCCTCGGCGTCCTCGACTTCGGCACCGTCGACCGGCTTCCGGGCGGGCTGCCGGAGACGATCGGCGTCTGTCTGCGGATGACGCTCGCCGGTGAGGCCGAGACCGTCTACGACCTGCTTCGCGCGGAGGGCTTCGTCAAGGAGTCCGTCGCCCTCGACCCGGACGCGGTCCTCGAGTACCTGCTGCCGATCATCGAGCCGGCCGAGGCGGAGGCGTACCTCTTCACCCGTGGCTGGCTGCGCGCCCAGGCCGCCCGGATCGCCGACCCGCGCTCCCCCGCGCACCAGCTGGGCAAGCAGCTCAATCTGCCGCCCTCGTACCTGTTGATACACCGCGTGACGTTGAGCACGATCGGGGTGCTGTGCCAGCTCAACGCGACGGTACGGCTCCGGGACGAGCTGGAGGCGTGGCTGCCCGGCTTCGTCGCGCCGGACACCGACGAGGCCGCGTCCTGAGGGCGCCGGTCTGAAGGCCGGTCACCACCAGGCGGAGTCGAGCCGGCCTTCGATCGCACGGATGTTGGCGCGGGCGCAGTCCTCGCAGAAGTACTCGCGCCGGCCGTTCTCCACCGAACACGTCCAGGTCAGCGGGAGGGTGTCGGTGGTCTTGCCGCAGCGCGCGCAGGCGAGGGGCGCCTCGGGGATACGGGCGTCGTTCACCCTCGTGACGATAGCCCGGCGAAGGCGCCTCGGCGCGGGCAACGCACCGCGGGGGCCGGTCCGTTCGGACCGGCCCCCGCGGGGGCGCCCCTGAGGGCGCGGGGTGGGAACCCCTCAGTTCATGACGGCCATGGCCAGGGCGCGGCGGGCGCGCAGCGACACGCGCTCGGCGCGGCGCTGCATGCGCCGGGCGGCGACCAGGCGCATGGCCTGACGTTCCGCCTCGGCCTCACGCTGCAGCTCATGCATATGGGCACGAGCCAGGGCTTCTGGGATGAGTTGCATTTCGCGGATCCTGTTCTGACGCGCGGTGTGCGCGGCGGTGGTGGAGAAGTCGGGGGTCGCGGAGCCGATGGGCTCGATCGCGGAGGAGGTCATCGGGGCCTGATTCCGGGGGTCGTGCGTGTAGGGGCGGTCGATGGTTCCGGTGGCGCTCATGCCGCGACCGGGTTCTTGCGCGGACGGCCACGGGGCCGCTTCCGGGCGACGACCACGCCCTGGACGAAGAGCTCGCCACCCCAGACGCCCCAGGGCTCGCGGCGCTCCTGGGCACCGGCGAGGCAGGCCGCCATGAGCGGGCAGGTCCGGCAGAGGGACTTCGCGTACTCGACGTCGGCCGGGGACTCCGCGAAGAAGACCTCGGGGTCGTAGGCGCGACACGGGACGGGGACGCCGAGGTTCTCGATGGCGTCGTCGAGCGCGGTGAGCGCGGTGAGGGGGGTCAAAGCGTGGTCCTCCGTGGAGCCGGGCAGGGAGATCGAATCGGAAGGCGGTACGGACGGGGCGTGCGCTTCGAGTTGCACGGTGGTCTTTCCTCGTCTGGTCGTTCCGGCCTGTTGGCCGGGCTTTCGGCTGGTACCGGGTGTTTTCTGCCCGAGGCCCCTTCGCTCCGTCATCCCCGTTCGGGGACAAACAGAAGGGCCGCGGATCCCGGGTGGGGTTCCGCGGCCCTGAAGGCGCCTGTCTGATCATGGATCAGACTGGATCACTCCAGGGTTCGAGCCCACGGAAGGCCCACATCATGTGGTGGTGCGTCGTCGTCTGCCGCTGCTGGATTCCGGCACCGGTCGCTGCAAAGGCATAGGCCGTGGCCTTGCCGGCTGCTACTGCTTCCAGTGCCTTGGTCGGTCGCTCATTGCGCTCGATGGCGGACGTGCCGAGACCGGACAGACCGGTGACGGGCAGACCACTGCCAAGGAACGCAGCGCCGGAGAGGCCGAGCGAGCAGGCGGAGGCGATGGAGCGATCGGTCATTTTGGCGGCGGTGACAAAGCCGGCGGTGCTGGTCTTGATGTTGCTGATCACGGGGAATCGCCTCCTCTCGGCGTCTCGGAGGGCTCGGGTGCGAGCCGGACCCTCGTATGTATTTGGACAAGTACAGCACGAAGACAGGGCTTCTTAGAAGCCGCCGTGTCCGTGGTTAAGAACCTATGGGGCTTGACGGGGCGGGCGCAAACTATTTTCGCGACGAGTTTTCCTCAGACTTCGTCGCCCCCCGCCCCTCCCTCCCCACCTGCGCAGATGGCCAGGACGTCGGCTCCGAAGCGATCGAGCTTGCGGATGCCGACGCCGGAGATCGAGGAGAGCTCGCCGTCGGTGGTCGGGACGCGCTCGGCGATGGCCATGAGCGTCTTGTCGGTGAAGACGCAGTAGGCCGGCTGGGCCAGCTCCCGCGCCTGCTCGGAGCGCCAGTCGCGAAGCCGCTCGTAGAGGCCCTCGTCCATGTCCGAGGGGCAGTCCTCGCAGCGCATGAGCTTCATCGCGCCCGCCTCGGTGAGCGTCGCCCCGCAGACCCGGCACAGGACCGGGCCGCGCGGCTTGCGCCGACCGCCGGCGAGGCCCCGCTCGATGCCTCCGGAACCGGCGACCGTGGCGGAGCCGAGGGAGCCGGAGCCGGGGCGCAGCCCCTTGAGGAAGCGGCTGGGGCGCCGGGAGGCGCGGCCGCCCGGGGCGCGGGACAGCGCCCAGGAGAGCGAGAGGTGGACACGGGCCCGGGTGACGCCCACGTACAGCAGGCGGCGCTCCTCCTCGACCTGCTCGTCGGTCTTGGCGTACGTGATGGGCATCATGCCCTCGGTGAGGCCGACGAGGAACACGGCGTCCCATTCGAGGCCCTTGGCCGCGTGCAGCGAGGCGAGGGTGACGCCCTGGACGGTCGGCGCGTGCTGGGCGGCGGCCCGCTCGTCGAGCTCGGCGACCAGGTCGGAGAGAGTGGCGCCCGGCTTGGCACGGGCGAAGTCCTCGGCGAGCCGGACGAGCGCGGCGAGCGACTCCCAGCGGTCGCGGGCGGCGCCCGAGCCGGTCGGCGGCTTGGGGGTCCAGTTCTTGGTGGAGAGCACGGCCCTGACCTGCGCGGGCAGGTCCTCGGCGTCGTCGAGGAGGGAGTCGTTCCCACCGGCGCGGGCCGCGCCGCGCAGGGCGATGCCCGCTTCCCGTACTTCCTGGCGCTCGAAGAAGCGCTCGGCGCCGCGGAGCTGGTAGGGCACTCCGGCGTCGGCGAGGGCCTGCTCGTAGACCTCGGACTGGGCGTTGATCCGGTAGAGCACGGCGATCTCGCCGGCCGGGACGCCCGCGGCGATGAGGTCCCGGATGCGGCGGGCGGTGCCCTCGGCCTCGGCCGGTTCGTCGGCGTACTCCGTGTAGACGGGCTCGGGGCCCGGGTCGCGCTGGGAGATCAGCTCCAGGCGGTGCTCGGCGGCACGGCCGCGGGCCTGGCTGAGCAGGCCGTTGGCGAGGTGGACGACCTGCGGCGTGGAGCGGTAGTCGCGGACGAGCTTGACCACCGTGGCGTTCGGATGGCGGTTGCGGAAGTTCAGGAGGTGATCGGGGGTGGCGCCGGTGAACGAGTAGATGGTCTGGCTGGCGTCGCCGACGACGCAGAGGTTGTCGCGGTCGCCGAGCCACAGGTCGAGCAGGCGCTGCTGCAGCGGGGAGACGTCCTGGTACTCGTCCACGACGAAGTGCTGGTACTGGCGGCGGATCTGCTCGGCGATGTCGTGCCGGTCCTGGAGGATGCCGACCGTGAGCAGCAGGACGTCCTCGAAGTCGATCACCGAGCGGTCGCGCTTGAGCTGCTCGTACAGCGCGTAGATCTGACTGATCTCGGCCGGGTCGCGCGGGGCGTCCCTGACGGACTTGGCGACCGCCGCCGGATAGTCGGCGGGGACCGTCTGGGTGACCTTGGCCCATTCGATCTCGCTCGTGACGTCGCGCAGCTCGTTCCGGTCGAGGCGGACGCGGCAGCGGGCCGCCGCGTCGGCGACGAGCTGGATCTTCCGCTCCAGGAGCCGGGGCATGTCGCCGCCGACGGCCTTCGGCCAGAAGAACTGGAGCTGGCGGAGGGCGGCGGAGTGGAACGTCCGGGCCTGGACCCCGCCGGCCCCGAGCTGCCGGAGCCGGCCGCGCATCTCGCCCGCGGCGCGGTTGGTGAAGGTGACGGCCAGCACACTGCCGGGCTGGAGTATGCCCGCCCGCACCCCGTACGCGATCCGGTGGGTGATGGCGCGCGTCTTGCCCGTGCCGGCTCCCGCCAGCACGCACACCGGGCCGCTCAGGGCCCGCGCGACCTCGCGCTGCTCGGGGTCGAGCCCGTCGAGCACCGCGTCGGCCGTCTCCGGGACCTGCGGGAAGAGAGTGGAGTGCGTTGCTGCTGTCACCTGTCCATGCTGCCAGGTCCGGCGAGCGGGCTGCGGCGGCTTGTCCACAGGCGGGCGGCGCCGGTCATACGAATCCGGGGAATGGGACGGCCAGGACGTACGTTCTCCCTCTCGGCACCCGTCCGCGAACAAGAGGAGCGCCAGGTCATGCAGGGCACTGTGACGATGTACAGCACCACGTGGTGCGGCTACTGCCGTCGGCTGAAGAGCCAGATGGACCGCGAGGGCATCGCGTACTCGGAGATCAACATCGAGCAGGACCCGGATTCGGCGGCGTTCGTCGAGAAGGCCAACGGCGGCAACCAGACCGTGCCGACCGTCCTCTTCCCGGACGGCTCGACCCTGACGAACCCCTCGCTCGCGCAGGTCAAGCAGAAGATCGGCGTCTGAGCCCAGGACGGCCCCGGACACACGGAACCCCCGGCGGGCGAGACGCCCGGCCGGGGGTTTCCTGTCGGTCAGGCCACGTCGCCCGGCTTCGGGAGGGGCTTGCCGTACCAGAGTTCGATCAGCCGGGAGGCGATCGAGATGCCGTACGGGGGCAGCACCTCGCCGGACTCGAAGCCGGCGGCGAGGTCCTCGCGGGAGAACCAGCGGGCCTCGTGGATCTCCTCGCCGTCCACGTCTATCTCCGAGGAGGTGGCGCGGGCGAAGAAACCCAGCATGAGGCTGGACGGGAAGGGCCAGGGCTGGCTGGCGATGTAGTCGACCTCGCCGACGGTGACGCCGGCCTCCTCGAAGACCTCGCGGGCCACCGACTGCTCGATGGACTCGCCGGGCTCGACGAAGCCGGCGAGGGTCGAGAAGCGGCCCTCCGGCCAGTGCACCTGGCGGCCGAGCAGGGCCCGGTCCTGGTCGTCCGTGACCAGCATGATGACCGCCGGGTCGGTACGCGGGTAGTGCTCGGCGCCGCAGGCCTGGCAGCGGCGGATGTGCCCGGCGGCGGCGATGACGGTGCGCTCGCCGCAGCGCGAGCAGAAGCGGTGGAGCCGCTGCCAGTTCTCCAGGGCGACGGCGTGCACCATGAGGCCCGCGTCCCTGTCCGAGAGCAGCAGGCCCGCCTCGCGCAGCCCCGCGGGCCGGGCGGACTGGTCCATGCGGCCGGGCAGGGAGTCCTTCTGGAGCGCGAAGTACGACACCCCGTCGGCGTCCGTGCCCAGGAAGTAGCGGTGGGTCTCGGTGACCGGGGCCTCGAAGGCCGGGGTCATGACGAGCTCGGTGGTGCCGTCGGGCCGGTCGTCGATGAGCACCTGTCCCCCGGAGACCACGAAGACCCGGGTCGTGGGGTGGCTCCAGGCCGCCGCCAGCCACGCCTCGTCGAGGCGGTGGTGAGCAGCCCGGTCGATGCCGGTCGGTGCGGTCAGCGAGATCGGGCGGTCCGGCCGGTCCGGCCCGACCGTTGACGCGTGCTTCAAGTTGCTCACAGGTGCTTCCAGCTCCCCCGGATCGGTGTGTGGGTTCAGCGCGCGGCGGCGTGGAGGGCGGCGGGCAGGTCGCCCCACAGGTGAGCCGTGGTCTCGACGCCCTTCATGAGGAGATCGAGCTCGATCTTCTCGTTGGGGGCGTGCCAGCCGTCGGACGGGACGGAGATCCCCAGGAACAGTACGGGCGCCTCCAGGACGTCCTGGAGGTCGGCGGCCGGTCCCGAGCCGCCCTCGCGGGTGTAGCGGACCTTGGCGCCGTCGAAGGCCCGGCTCATGGCCCCGGCCACCGCCTTGAGGGCGGGGTGGTCGAGGGGGGTGAGGCAGGGGCGGGTCGGGGCGCCGAAGACGATCTCGTACCGGATGCCCGCGGGGACGAGTCCGGCGAGCCAGTCCCGTACGGCGAGCTCGATCTTGCCCGGGTCCTGGCCGGCGACCAGCCGGAACGACAGCTTCAGCTGGGCGGAGGCGGGGACGATCGTCTTGCCGCCGGGGCCCTGGTAGCCGCCGCCGATGCCGTTGACCTCTGCGGTGGGGCGGGCCCAGACGCGCTCCAGGGTGGTGAAGCCGGCCTCGCCGAGCGTGCCGTGGGACTTGGCCGTACGCAGCCAGGCGTCCTCGTCGAAGGGGAGCTCGGCGACAAGGGCGCGCTCGGCGTCGGAGAGCTCGGTGACGCCCTCGTAGAAGCCGGGGATCGCGACGCGCTCGGTCTCGTCGTGGAGGGCGGCGACGATCCGGCCGGCGACGGTGGCCGGGTTCGGCACGGCGCCGCCGAAGGAGCCGGAGTGGATGTCCTGGTCGGGGCCGTACAGCTCGATCTCGCAGTCGGCGACCCCGCGCATGCCGGTGCACACGGTGGGGGTCGTCTCGGACCACATGCCGGTGTCGGAGACGATCACGGCGTCGGCGGCGAGCCGCTCGGCGTGGGTCTCGACGAGCTCGCGGAAGTGCGGCGAGCCGGACTCCTCCTCGCCCTCCACGATCAGCTTCAGGTTGACGGCGGGGGCGGTGCGGCCGGTCGCGGCGAGGTGGGCGCGGACCCCGAGTGTGTGGAAGAACACCTGCCCCTTGTCGTCGGCGGCGCCCCGCGCGTACATCCGGCCGTCGATCACGGTCGGCTCGAAGGGCTCCGTGTGCCAGCCGTCCTCGCGGGCCGCGGGCTGGACGTCGTGGTGGCCGTAGACGAGGACCGTCGGGGCGTCCGGGTCACCGGAGGGCCACTCCGCGAAGACCGCCGGGGCGCCGTCCGTCTCCCACACCTCGACCGTGGCGAAGCCGGTCTCCGTGAGCTTGGCGGCGAGCCACTCGGCGCTGCGGCGCACGTCCCCCGCGCGGTCGGGCTGCGCCGACACGGAGGGGATGCGCAGCCAGTCGGCCAGGTCGCCGAGGAAGGCGGCGCGGTGCTGCTCGATGTACGTACGCACGGCGTGGACGGCGCTGTCCGGGGTCTCGCTCATGCCTCCGAGCCTATCCGGCGCCGGGGGGTGCCTCGGCAAGGAGGAGGGCCTCCAGCTCCGTCCGCCCCGGCAGGCGGGCGGGGCGGGCGACCTCACCCGTCCGGACGTAGACGAAAGCGGCCGTGACGTCCTCGGGCGCGAGGCCGTGCTGCTCGGCCCAGGCCAGCCGGTAGATCGCGAGCTGGAGGGGGTCGGCGGTGCGGTGGTGGCTGGTCTTCCAGTCGACGATCTCGTACGCGCCGGTGTCCGGGTCCCGGTAGACGGCGTCGATCCGGCCCCGGACGACGCGGCCCGCGAGGGTGAGGTGGACGGGGACCTCGACGCGGTACGGGGAGCGGTGGGCGTACGGCGTGCGGGCGAAGGCCTCCTTGAGGGCGTCGAGGTCCCGCTCGTCGAGGATCTCGGGCTCTCCGGCGAAGTCCTCGCCGCCGGGGAGCTCCTCCGGGCCGAGGAACGGCAGCGGCAGCTCCTCGAAGCGGGACTCCACCCAGGCGTGGAACCGGGTGCCCCGGCGGGCCGCGGGCTGCGGCGGCTTGGGCATGGGGCGGGCCAGGTCCTGGGCGAAGCCGTCGGGGTCGGCGGCGAGGCGCAGCACCTGGGAGGCGGAGAGGTAGGCGGGCAGCAGGACGTCCCGGGTCGTCGCACGGGCGCGGCGGAGCTCGGTGGTGAGGGCGGTGAGGTCGCGGTCCCAGGAGGCGATGGTCCTCGCGTCCTCGGGGGTGAGCGACGGGGCCTCCCCGCGGGGGGCCGGGACCGCGTCCGCGTGGGTGTCCTCGGGGAGGGCCTCTTCGTCCTCGTCCCAGACGGGTTCCTCCTCGTCCGGCCAGAGGTCCTCGGGGGCGGGGTCCGGACGGTGGGGCGCTGTGCTCCGGGGGCTGTGCCCGCCCTCGCCCAGAGGGGGGACCCCCAGCTCCTGCGGAACGTACGCCCACAACGCGGTGCGGACGAGACCCGCCGCCTCCTGGCGGCGCCTGAAGGACTCCGCGTCCAGCGGTAGCGGCCAGGCCCGGTCCGTGCCGTTCTCCTTGAGGGTCGGGTTCTCCGTGTCGGGCTCCGGGGCGTCCGCCCAGGACTCGATGTCGCCGTGGCCGGCCTCGCAGTGCTCGTACAGGGCCTGGAGGAAGTCCGAGGGGCCGCGGGGCTTCTTCTGGGACGGTCCCCACCAGTGGGCCGAGCCGAGGAGGAGGGAGCGGGGGCGCGTGAAGGTGACGTAGCCGAGGCGGAGTTCCTCGGTGTGCTGGTGGTCCCGCATGGCGTTCTTGAACGACGTGAGGGACTTGGCGTCCCAGGTGTCGATCCCCGGCAGCGTCTCCGCGTCGCCGCGCAGGGCGTGCGGGAGCACCTGGGGCTGGGAGGTCCACGCCTCACGGGCGCGGGCGCTGGGGAACGCTCCGGCGACCAGACCGGGGACGGCGACGACGTCCCACTCCAGGCCCTTGGACTTGTGGGCGGTGAGGACCTTCACCGTGTTCTCGCCGCCCGGGAGGGCGTTGTCGAGGCCCTTCTCGAACTGGACCGCGGTGCGCAGGAAGCCGAGGAAGGCGAGCAGGCTCGCCTCGCCGTCGAGGGAGGCGAAGCCGGCGGCGATGTCCAGGAAGTTCGAGAGGGTCTCGCGGCGGCGGGCGGCCAGCGCGTGCGGGGAGGCGGAGAGCTCGACCTCCAGGCCCGTCGCGGCGAGGATCCGGTGCAGGACGTCCATGAGCGGGTCGGCGAGCGAGGTGCGCAGGGCGCGCAGCTCGGCGGCGAGGCGCGCGAAGCGGACCCGGGCCTCGGCGGAGAAGGGCAGGCCGTCGTCGGCGGCGCCGCCGGAGTCCAGGAAGGTGTCGAGCGCGTCGGCGAGCGAGACGACCTCCGCCGGGTCGACGCCCTCGACGGCGGCGGCGAGCCGCTGCTCGGGGTCCGGGTCGTCGCCGCCCCGGTGGACGAGGAGGCGGGCGCGGCGGCCGAGGAGGGCCAGGTCGCGGGGGCCGATGCGCCAGCGGGGGCCGGTGAGGAGGCGGACGAGGGAGGCGTTGGCCCCCGGGTCCTGGAGGACCTCGCAGACGGCGACGAGGTCGGCGATCTCGGGCAGGTGGAGGAGGCCGGAGAGGCCGACGACCTCGACGGGCACGTCGCGGGCGACGAGCGCGGCATGGATCGCGGGGAAGTCGGTGGCGGTCCGGCACAGGACGGCGATCTCGCCGGGCTCGCGGCCGGTGCGGACGAGGTGGGCGAGGGAGTCGGCCAGCCAGTCGATCTCCTCGGCGTGGGTCGTCAGCAGGGCGATGCGGACGCTGCCGTCCCTCTCGGCGCCCGGCGCGGGGCGCAGCGCCTCCACGCCCGCGTGCATGGCGCGCAGGGGGGCGGCGAGGCCGTTGGCGAGGTCGAGGAGGCGGCCGCCGCTGCGCCGGTTCTCGGAGAGGGAGTAACGGCTCGCGGGGGTGCCGTCGGCGTGCGGGAAGTGCTCGGGGAAGTCGTCCAGGTTGGCGACGGAGGCGCCGCGCCAGCCGTAGATGGCCTGGCAGGGGTCGCCGACGGCGGTCACGGCGTGTCCGGTGGCCCGGCCGGAGGGGCCTTGGCCGAAGAGGCCGGAGAGCAGCAGCCGCTGGGCGACGGAGGTGTCCTGGTACTCGTCGAGGAGGACGACCCGGAACTCCTCGCGCAGCAGGCCGCCGACCTCGGGCCGGGTGGTGGCGAGCTCTGCGGAGAGGGCGATCTGGTCGCCGAAGTCGAGCAGGTCGCGGGAGCGCTTCGCGGCGCGGTAGCGGACGACGAGGTCGAGCAGCTCGCGGCGGGCGGCGGTGGCCTCGGGGATCTTGCGCAGTTCGGCGTTGCTGAGCTTGGCGCCGGCGAGCGTGGTCAGCAGCTCGGAGTCGTACGCCCTGAGGTCCTGGGGCCGTACGAGGTGCTCGGCGAGCTCGCCGTCGAGGGCGAGGAGGTCGGTGACGAGGGTCGGGAAGGACTTGGTCAGCGCGGGGTACGGGCCGGGGGCCTCGCGCAGCACGCGCGCGGCGAGCTGGTAGCGGGTGGCGTCGGCGAGGAGCCGGGCGGTGGGCTCCAGGCCGATGCGGAGGCCGTGGTCGGTGAGGAGCTGTCCGGCGAAGGCGTGGTACGTGGAGATGCGGGGCTCGCCGGGGGGGTCGTCCGGGTCGATGACGTCGGGGTCGGTGACCCCGGCGCGGACGAGGGCGGTGCGGACGCGCTCGGCGAGTTCGCCCGCGGCCTTGTTGGTGAAGGTGAGGCCGAGGACCTGCTCGGGGGCGACCTGTCCCGTGCCGACCAGCCAGACCACACGGGCGGCCATGACCGTCGTCTTGCCGGAGCCGGCGCCGGCCACGACGACCTGCGGGGCGAGCGGCGCGGTGATGCAGGCCGTCTGCTCCGGGGTGAACGGGATGCCGAGGAGCTCCTTGAGCTGCTCGGGGTCGCTGAGGTGTGCGGTCACCTCAAAGAGGCTAACGCGCCCTGCTGACAGTACGGCCGGGTGCGGCTCTCCCCGTGGCCCGGCTCACGCGCTCGTGCCCTGGTCCAGCTTGGACAGGTCCACCGTCTCGGAGGCGGGCGGGACGGCCACCTCGACCGGCTCGTCGAAGTCGGAGAGCGTCATGGAGCCCGGCTCCTCGCCGCCCGTCTTGACCATCTTGAGGATGTAGGGCTTGCCCTCCTGGGAGACGGAGACGGTGGTCACCTCCGGTTCGGTCGCCTCCGGTTCGGCCGTCGCCGTGCCGGTCGGCTCTTCGCCGGTCGTCTCCTCGGCCGTCTCCCTCTTCACGAGGGTCGCGACCGGGGTGCCGTCCACCTCGCCGTCCGGCCCTCGCACCAGAGCACCGGGCTCCGCCCTGTCCTCGTCCAGGGAGGCGAGGAGTCCCTCCAGGTCGCAGACGCCGCTGAGGTCGCTGCTGCCGGCCTGTCCCGGAGAGATCTTCAGCCAGCGGCCCTTGACGAGCTCGATCGTGGCGCCGATCTGTGGCTCGGACATCCCTTGGGAGGCCATGGAGACGCGCCAGAAGGCCTCGTCGCCCTTCATGTACGTGATGCCGTCGATGCGGCGCAGCTCGGCGGTGCCGCCGCCGATCTTCATCAGGCCGGTGCACTCGTCCCGCTCGTTGACGGCGAAGTCGATGTCGAGCGGCTGCCCGTCGGCGGTGACCCGGCCCGCCATGCGGAGCGAGGTCGCGGACTGGGTGGCGGTGATCGCCCGGTCGCCGATCTCGTCGGGGGTGAGGTCCGCGAAGGGATCCGGTGATGGTGAGGGGGCGGCGGCGGGCGCGACCGGCGCGGCCTCCTGGGCCGCCGCCCGGACCGCTGTCGGGGGCGCCGCCCAGGCCGCCGCCGACGCGGGTCCCGCGACGGCGACGGCGGCGCAGACGACGGCCGCGGCGCGGAGCTTTCGGTGGGACGCCATGCGAGCCTCCTCGCGGATTCCCCGGCCCCTGTCCACCAGGGTCGCCCCACGCGCGCGTGCCCGCGACCGGACGGGGCGGGTCAGGAGGCGCCGGCGAGCTCCGCCATGTCGACGACCTGGTCGGCCGGGGGCGCGGTGACCGTGATCGGCTTGTCGTAGTCGCTGAAGGTGACCGTGCCGGGCTCCTTGCCGCCGGCCTCCACGACACGGAGGACGAACGGCTTGGCGGCGTCCTTGGCCACGTAGAAGGTCGTCGTCTCGCCCTTCGTGCCCTTCTTCGTCAGCACGGCGGCGGGCGTGCCGTCGACGTCGGCGTCGTCGCCGCGGGTCAGGCCCTTGCGCGGCGTGTCCTCGTCCATGTCCTTGACGATGGTCTTGAGGTCGCAGAAGGCGTCGGGGCCCTCGTCTCCGGCGGGCATCTTCATCCAGCGGCCCTTGAGCAGCGCGGTCATGGCGCCGGCCTCCTCCGGGGAGTCGCCCTCCTCGCCGGCGGTGGAGCCCCAGAAGGCCTCGTCGCCCTTCATGTAGCTGAAGCCGCCGGTGCCGATCATCTCGGCCTTGCCGCCCTTGCCGGTCTCCATCATGCCCTTGCAGGAGCCCTTGCTGTCGACGGAGAGGTCGACCGTCATGTCGTCTCCGTCGGTCTTGCCCTTGCCGTTCATGTGGAAGGCGGTGGCCGCCTTCGTGGCCTCGACCGCCTTGTCGGCGATGGCGTCGGCCGTGAGGCCCGCGAAGGGGTCCGCGGCCTTGTCGTCGCCCTGGGCACAGCCCGTGACGCCCGCGACCACCGCCGCGCAGACCGTCGCCGCAGCCCAGAGCTTCCGATTGGCCTTCATGCGTGTACTCCCTCAGCGTTCATTCACAGCTTGTCTTCACGGCGCCCTTATGCGGGCCGCCGCGAAGACTGACCCGTGAAGACGAACAAAGGATGTACGAAGCGGAACGTGACGCTCCGCACAGATCGTCATTCGACGATCTGGCGGCCCTCCGGCTGGGCGCTGCACGAGGCGCGGAAGGCGCAGTTCGCGCAGTGCTGGCCGGTCGTGGGGGTGAAGCGCTCGTCGAGGACACGGCCCGCGGCGGTGGCGAGCAGGTCGCCGACCCACTCCCCGTCCAGGGGTTCCTGGGCCTGGACCTTCGGCAGGGCGTCCCCGCCCTCCTTCTTCGGGGCGGCCTGCCTCAGCTGGACGAGTTCGGCGCCGCCCGGCTCCGGCCGGTGCCCGTCGAAGACCTCGTCGAGGGCTCCTTCCCGGACCGCGAGCTGGTAGACCGCGAGCTGCGGGTGGTGGGCGACCTCGTCCCGGGTGGGGGCGGACTTGCCGGTCTTGAAGTCGACGACGTACGCGCGGCCCTGCTCGTCGGTCTCGACGCGGTCCATGGAGCCGCGGATGCGGACCGCGTACTCCCCCGCCTCAAGGGTCACGTCGAAGCCGTGCTCGGAGGCGGCGGGGGTGCGGCCGCCGCGGTCCATGACGTGCCACTGCAGGAAGCGTTCGAGCGCCACGCGCGCGTGGGCCTTCTCCTGGGCCGACTTCCAGGGCGCGTCGAAGGCGAGGGCGTCCCAGACCGAGTCCAGGCGGGCCATGAGGACGTCGAGGTCGGCCGGGGTGCGGCCGGAGGCGACCTCGTCGGCGAGGACGTGCACGACGTTGCCGAAGCCCTGGGCGGCGGTGGCGGGGGCCGCGGCCTTGACCTCGCGGCCCAGGAACCACTGGAGGGAGCAGGTGGTGGCGAGGTTCTCCAGGGCGCTCGGCGAGAGGGCGACGGGTGCGTCGCGGTCGCGCAGCGGCACCGTGCTGTGCGTCGGCTCGAAGAGTCCCCACCAGCGGTCGGGGTGCGCGGCCGGCACCAGCGGCTGGCCGTCCTCGTCGGTGAGCGCGGCGAGGGAGGCGAGGCGGTGGGCGGCGGCGTCGCGGAGCGCGGGCGAGGCGGCCGGGTCGACGGTCGTCGCCCGCAGCTCGGCGACCAGGGCGGAGACGGCGAGGGGGCGGCGGGGGCGGCCCGGCACCTCCTTCGGCTCGGCGCCGAACTCGGTGAGGAACCGGGAGGGCTGGTCGCCGTCCTCCGCCGGTGCCTTCACGGCGGTGACGACGAGGCGGTCGCGGGCGCGGGTGGCGGCCACGTAGAAGAGGCGGCGCTCCTCGGCGAGGAGGGCGCCGGGGGTGAGGGGCTCGGCGAGGCCGTCGCGGCCGATGCGGTCGGCTTCGAGGAGGGAGCCGCGGCGGCGCAGGTCGGGCCAGAGGCCCTCCTGGACGCCGGCGACGACGACGAATCCCCATTCGAGGCCCTTGGAGCGGTGGGCGGTCATGAGGCGGACGGCGTCGGGGCGGGTGTGGCGGCGGGTGAGGGTGTCGGCGGCGATGTCCTGGGCGTCGAGCTCTTCCAGGAAGTTGAGGACGCCTCGGCCGCCGACGCGTTCCTCGGCGCGGGCGGCGGTCTCGAAGAGCGCGCAGACGGCGTCGAGATCCCGGTCGGCGTTGCGCCCGGCGGGGCCGCCGCGGAGGGCGGCGCGCTCCAGGCGGCCGGGCCAGGGGGTGCCGTTCCAGAGCACCCAGAGGGCCTCCTCGGCGGTGCCGCCGGCGTCGAGGAGCGTACGGGTCTCCTGGAGGAGCCTCCCCAGGCGCTGGGCGCCGCGGGCGTAGGCGGGGTCGTGCGCGACGAGGCGCTCGGGCTCGGCGAGGGCGCGGGCGAGGAGGACGTCGGAGGGGGGCGGGACCTTGTTGCCTGCGGCACGCTCCTCGTCGCGGAGGGCGCGGCCGAGGCGGCGGAGGTCGGCGGGGTCGACGCCGGCGAGGGGGGAGGCGAGGAGTTCTTGTGCGGTCTCGACGGAGAGCCATCCGGCGGTGGCGTTGACGCCGGCCGAGGCCTCCGTGGCCGGGGCCTCACCGCCGGACCCGGGCTCGGCGGGTGCGTCTGCCGAGGGGGGCGCCGACGGTGCGGCGCCGTCGTGGGTTGTGCCCGCCCTCCCCCGGAGCTCCGCCTGGGAGGTACCCCCAGCCCCGGCGGAACGCATGCCCACCACCGGGTCCGATTCACGTGTGGGCTCGGCGGGGTGGGACTTTGCCACCGCTCGGAGCGCCAGGAGCAGGGGGGCCACCGCCGGTTCGTGGCGGAGTGGGGTGTCCGCGGCGTCCGTTTCCACCGGGACGCCTGCCGAGGTGAGGGCGCGGCGGAGGGACGGGAGGGTGGCGGCGGCGCGGGTGAGGACGGCCATGTCCTGCCAGGGGACGCCGTCCTCCAGGTGCGCCCGGCGCAGCAGGTCGGCGATGTTCTCGGCCTCCGCCGATGCCGTGGGGTACGTGTACGCCTCGGCCCGGCCGCCGGGTCGGGCCGCCGTCAGTTCGCGGTGCGCGCGGACCTTGTCGGAGGGGAGCCGGGTCAGCGGCATGCGCTGGGTGAGCAGTCTCGTCGCCCCGAGGAGCTCGGCGCCCGCGCGGCGCGAGGTGCCCAGGACCTTGACGGCCCCGCCGCCGAAGGCGTCCGGGAAGTCGAGGATGCCGTTCACGTCGGCGCCCCGGAAGGCGTAGATGGACTGGTCGGGGTCACCGAAGGCGACGACCGTGCCGCGCCCGCCGCCCGTGAGGGCGTGCAGGAGCCGGACCTGCGCCGGGTCGGTGTCCTGGTACTCGTCGACGTAGATCGCGTCGTACCCGGGCAGGCGGGTGCTCCCCGCGAGCGGTACGGCCCGGTGGACGAGCTCCGTGTAGTCGAGGACGCCCTGGAGGTCGAGGACGTCGAGGTACTCGGCGAGGAAGCCGGCCGCCGCCTTCCAGTCCGGGCGGCCGACGCGCTCCGCGAAGCGGGCGAGGGCGTCCGGGCCGAGGCCCAGCTCGCGCGAGCGCGCGAGGACGGCCCGGACCTCGTCGGCGAAGCCGCGGGTGGTGAGGCAGGCGCGGAGTTCGTCGGGCCAGCGGATGCTGCCGAGACCGGCCTTCTCCAGGTCGATGTGGCCGGCGAGCAGCTCGCGCACGGCGAGGTCCTGTTCCGGTCCGGAGAGCAGCCGCAGCGGTTCGGCGAAGAGTTCGGCGTCCTGGTGGGCGCGGATCAGGGCGTAGCAGTACGAGTGGAAGGTCGTCGCCTGCGGCGGGCGCCGGCCGCCGAGCCGGGTGGCCATCCGGTCGCGGAGTTCGACGGCGGCCTTGCGGCTGAAGGTGAGGACGAGGAGCCGTTCGGGGTCGGCGCCCCGCTCCATCCGGGCCGCGACCGACTCGACCAGCGTCGTCGTCTTCCCGGTGCCGGGTCCGGCGAGGACGAGGAGTGGTCCGCCCTCGTGGTCAACCACTTCCCGCTGGGCTGCGTCCAGCTGAGGGGGATCCAGCGGGGCCGGCGCGGTACGCACCAGTCGGTACGCGCCCGGGGTCCGCTGCCGGCCCGGACCCGGGTACGGCTGTCCCTGGTGCGGCGTGTGCCGGGTGGTGGAGGAGGAGCTCACGTGGTTCGCCGGTCCTGGGGGAAGTGGTGGTGCGTGTGATGCGGGTGATGCGCCCATCCGCGGCGGCCGTCGCCGCGGCAGACGCGAACGTCGACGTTACGCGAAACAGACCGGCGCCGAGCCGTACTCCGGGCCGGATCCGGCACCGTGCCCCGTACCGGAAGCGGTCCCTCACCCCGTACCGCGTCCGCCCCACCGGCTCCGTCCGGCTTGCCCGGCCCATGCCCCCCGGGGCTCCGGACTCAGGTGTGAGATCCGTCCCAGCGCGCCCGCCGCATGTCGATCCTCGGCACGTGTCCCTCGGCCGCCCGGCCCGCCTCGCGCAGCGGGGTGCCCTCCGCGCGGTAGTGGTCGAGGGCCCGCAGCTCGTGCCCGGGAAGCAGGATCCCGTCCGCGCGGACCACGCGCCACCACGGCGCCGTCCCGCCGTACAGGGCCATCACCCGGCCGACCTGACGGGGCCCGCCCTCGCCCAGCCATTCGGCGACGTCGCCATAGGTCATCACCCGGCCGGGCGGGATCCCGTCGGCGACGTCGAGCACCCGCTCCGCGTACTCGGGCAGTTCTCCGGTCTCCCCCACGGGTTCCTCCACGCTCATCCGTCTCATCCTGCCTCACCCCACCGACATGGCCCTGATGCCTCCGCGCGGCAGCTCTTCGTGCCACCATCGTCCGGGCGGTGACTGGTGATACGAGATCAAGAGCGACAAATACAAGAACGAGAACGAGAACAACGGCAAGAGCGGGAACGACAAGACGCGCATGCAGAGACGGACAGGGTGATGGGGCAGGACACGCAGCCTCCCGAGGAGGGCGAGGCCGGGCTCCCCGAGCGGGTCTCCGGGGACGAACCCCTGCTCGCCGCCCGCGTGCACCGGCCCTCCGACCTGATGCGGCTGCTCGCCGGTCTCCTCGCCATCGGTCTCGTCATCGCCATCGCCGCCTTCGCGCACGGCACGACGTCGGGGCTCGAGGAGGACATCAACAAGGGCGCCGGCGGGGCCCCCGACGTCTTCGTCAAGATCGCCGGTCTCGTCTCCTCCATCGCCGTCCTGCTGGTCCCGGTCGCCTTCGCCATCGAGCGCCTGATCAAACGGGACGGCCTGCGCATCGCCGACGGCGTCCTCGCCGCCGTCCTCGCGCACGGCGTCACCCTCGCCACCGACCTCTGGGTCGCGCAGGGGGCGCCCAGCACGATCCAGGAAGCGCTGACCCAGCCGCAGTCCGGGGGCGGGCTCACCGACCCGGTGCACAACTACCTCGCCCCGGTCATCGCGTACATGACCGCCGTCGGCATGGCCCGCAGACCCCGCTGGCGGGTGTCGCTCTGGGCGGTACTGCTGCTCGACGCGTTCACGATGCTGGTCGCCGGCTACACCACGGCGCTCTCCATCGTGCTGACCGTGCTGATCGGCTGGACCGTGGCCTACGGCACGCTGTACGCCGTCGGCTCCCCGAACGTCAGACCCACCGGCCAGACGCTCCTCGCCGGCCTGCGCCGGGTCGGCTTCCGGCCGGTCACGGCGCTTCGTGCCGAGGGCGTGCCGGACGCCTCGGACATCGGGGACCGGGGCCGCCGCTACATCGTGACCCTGGAGGCCGGGCCACCGCTCGACGTCACCGTCGTCGACCGCGAGCAGCAGGCGCACGGCTTCTTCTACCGGGTGTGGCGGCGGATCACGCTGCGGACGATCACCACCCGCCGGTCGATCGTCTCGCTCCGCCAGGCCCTGGAGCAGGAGGCACTCCTCGCCTACGCGGCCATCGCCGCCGGGGCGAACGCGCCGAAGCTGATCGCCACCTCGGAGCTCGGTCCCGACGCCGTGATGCTCGTGTACGAGCACATCGGCGGCCGGAGCCTCGACTCGCTCGACGACAAGGAGATCACCGACGAGCTGGTACGCGGCGCCTGGCGGCAGGTGCGGGCGCTCCAGTCGCGCCGGATCGCCCACCGCAGGCTCGCGGGCGACGCGATCTTGGTGGATCGTTCCGGCAGGGTGTTCCTGACCGACCTGCGGGGCGGCGAGATCGCGGCCGGGGACCTGATCCTGCGGATGGACATCGCGCAGCTGCTCACCACCCTCGGCCTGCGGGTCGGGGCCGAGCGGGCGGTCGCGGCGGCCGTGGAGATCCTCGGGCCGGACAGCGTCGCCGACTGCCTGCCGCTCCTCCAGCCGATCGCGCTGAGCCGCTCCACGCGCGCGACGCTGCGGCGGCTGGCGCGGGAGCGGTCGCAGCGCGAGCGCGAGGCCGTGCTCGCGGCGTCCGAGGCGGCCAAGCACGAGCGCGAGCTCGCGAAGGCCGCGGCCGCGGCGGAGCGGACGGCGGACGAGGCCTCGGGCGGTCTGCCGGACGCGGCGTCGGACAGACCGGCCGTACAGGCCGGGTCCATGGCCGGGGCCAAGGCAGGGATCAAGGCAGGGAGCAAGGCGGGGACGAAGGCCGAGAGGAAGGCGGACAGGAAGGCCGAGAAGCGGGCCCTCGACACGGCGCTCGACGAGGCCCGCGAGGAGGACCTGCTGGCCCAGATCCGGCAGCAGGTCCTGCTCATCCGCCCGCAGGCGCCGGTGGAACCGGTCCGGCTGGAGCGGATCAAGCCGCGGACCCTGGTCAGTCTGATCGCGGGCGTGATCGCCGGGTACTTCCTGCTCGCGCAGATCTCCCGTACGCCGCTGTCGACGATCGGCGAGGCGGACTGGCGGTGGGTGACGGCCGCGGTGCTGTTCTCCGCGATCAGCTACGTCGCGGCGGCCATGAGCCTGCTGGGCTTCGTGCCGGAGCGGGTCGGGTTCTGGCGGACGGTGGTGGCTCAGGTCGCCGGCTCGTTCGTGAAGATCGTCGCCCCGGCCGCGGTCGGCGGTGTCGCCCTGAACACCCGCTTCCTCCAGCGCTCAGGAGTACGGCCGGGACTCGCGGTGGCCAGTGTCGGCGCCTCGCAGCTCTTCGGACTCGGGGCGCACATCCTGCTGCTGCTCGCCTTCGGCTATCTGACGGGGCAGGAGCGGTCGCAGTCCTTCACCCCGTCGAGGACGGTCATCGCCGGTCTCCTCACGGTCGCGGTGCTCGTGCTCGTCGTGACGGCGATCCCGTTCATGCGGAAGTTCGTGTCGACGCGGCTGCGCTCGCTCTTCGCCGGTGTGGTGCCGCGCATGCTGGACGTGCTCCAGCGGCCGATGAAGCTGCTCACCGGCATCGGCGGGATGCTGCTGCTCACCGCCACCTTCGTGTTCTGCCTGGACGCCTCGATCCGGGCCTTCGACCACGAGAACCAGTCGCTCAGCTACGCGAGCGTGGCGGTCGTCTTCCTGGCGGGCAACGCGCTCGGCTCGGCGGCGCCGACCCCGGGCGGCGTGGGCGCGGTGGAGACCGCGCTCACCTTCGGTCTGGTGGCGGTCGGCCTCCCCATCGAGGTCGCGACCCCGGCGGTGCTGCTCTACCGCCTGCTGACGCTGTACATCCCGGTCCTCCCTGGCTGGATCTGCTTCAACTGGCTGACGAAACGCGAAGCGCTGTAGGAGGGGGACCGGCCCGCCCGGGCCCACCCACTTGGACCTCCGCCCCGCGCGGAGGTCCGGGCGGCGGCCCACGATGGGCCTATGCCGATCTCCGCCGCCCAGCGCGCCGCCCTGATCACCGCCACGACCGTGCTGCTCGCCGCCGGGTGCTCGGACGGCGGGGACGACGCGGCCGACACGACGAAGCCGACCGGCTCGCCCGGGCTCTCGGCGCTGACGTCGCAGAAGCTGGTCTGGGCCCCCTGCACGGCACCGTCCGCCGCCGAGGGCGGCGGGCCCGCGCCCTCGCCGCTGCCCGGCGGCACCGCCTGGGAGTGCTCCTTCCTCCAGGCGCCGCTGGACTGGGCGCAGCCGGCCGGCGAGACCATCGAGCTGGCCCTGATCCGGGCCCGGGCCCGGGACCCCGAGGCCCGCATCGGCTCGCTCGTCTTCAACTTCGGCGGGCCCGGCGGCTCCGGCATCACCGGCCTGCCGGGCTTCGCCAACGAGTACGAGTCCCTCCGCTCCCGCTACGACCTGGTCTCCTTCGACCCGCGCGGGGTGGGCCGCAGCGACCCCGTCGAGTGCGCGACCGACAAGGAGCTCGACGCGTACTACGCCCTCGACTTCACGCCCGACGACGCGGCCGAGGAGCGGACCCTGTCGGACGCGCAGAAGAAGTACGCGGCCGGCTGCGAGAAGGACGCGGGGCCTGCGCTCCCCCACGTCGGCACCGAGAACGCCGCCCGGGACCTGGACCTGATGCGCCAGGTCCTCGGCGACGACAAGCTCCACTACTTCGGCATCTCGTACGGCACCGAACTCGGCGGCGTCTACGCCCATCTCTTCCCGAAGAACATGGGCCGGGCCGTCCTGGACGCCGTCGTCGACCCGGACGCGGGTGTCGAGGAAGGCGCGCTCGGCCAGGCGAAGGGCTTCCAGCTCGCCCTCGACAACTTCGCCCAGGACTGCGTGGACCGCGGCGACGAGTGCACCCTGCCCGGTACGAGCGTCGCCGAGGTCGAGTCCTTCGTCACCGACCTCCTGGCCTCGCTCGACAAGAAGCCGATCCCGGGCATCGGCGCCCGCGAACTGACCCAGACGCAGGCCACCAACGGCATCGCGCAGGCCCTCTACTCCAAGGAGTACTGGCCCTACCTGGAGCAGGGCCTCGAAGCGGCCGACGGCGGCGACGGCGCGCTGCTCCTCTCGCTCTCCGACTCGATGAACGGGCGCGGCCAGACCGGCTCGTACAGCAACATCCAGGCCGCCAACGCCGCCATCAACTGCGTGGACTTCAAGGAGCGCTACACCCTCGGCCAGGCGAAGGAGCGGCTCGGCAAGTTCCGCGAGGCCTCCCCGGTCTTCGGCGACTTCATGGGCTGGGCGCTCGCGAGCTGCTCGCAGTGGCCGGTGCCCGGCACCTGGGAGCACCCGGACGTCTCCGCGCCCGGGTCGGCCCCGCTCCTGGTCATCGGCACGACCGGGGACCCGGCGACGCCGTACGAGGGCACGCGCGCGATGGTGAACGCGCTCGGCAAGGGCGTCGGCATCGAGCTGACGTACGAGGGTGAGGGCCACGGCGCCTACAACAGCGGCAACGCGTGCGTGAAGAAGGCGGTGGACGCGTACCTCCTGGACGGGAAGCTGCCGGCCACGGGGACCGTCTGCAAGTGAGCCGGCGGGCGAGCACCCCCTAGGATGGGCGGCCTTGCCGGGATCCTGGGGGAACACATGTCCATACGCATGTCCATACGCGTTCGCATGACGGTGCTCGCGGTGACCGGTCTGCTCGTCGCGGGCTGCACGAGCGGCGGGAGCGGCGGCGGGAGCACGACGGCCGCTCCGTCCGTCACCGGCCCGACGGCGTCGCCGACCACCGACGCCAAGCCGTCGGCCGCCGCCACTCCCCCCGCGCTCCCCGCCTCCCTGACCGGACAGCGCCTCGACTGGAAGCGCTGCGAGGCCCCGGAGAGCGGCCCGCGGCCCGGTCCGGAGTGGCGGTGCACGACGGTCAAGGTCCCGCTCGACCACGCGAAGCCCGAGGGAACCACGATCCCCGTCGCGCTGATCCGCAAGGAGGCCGGCGACGAGCGCGCCCGGATCGGCTCGCTCCTCTTCAACTTCGGCGGCCCCGGCGCCTCCGGCGTGGAGATCCTGCCCCAGGCGGCCGCGGAGTACGCGAAACTGGGCGAGCGCTACGACCTGGTCGGCTTCGACCCCCGCGGCGTGGGCCGCAGCGCCGGCGTGGTCTGCCGGGACGACGCCGAACAGGCCGCCTCCGAGGCCTCGCTGGACATCACCCCGGACACGGCCGCCGAGGAGGCCGCGTACCTCAAGGACAACACCGCCTTCGGTGCCGGCTGTGCCCGCCGTTCGGCGACGGTCCTCCCGCACACCACGACCACCGCCACCGCCCGCGACCTGGACCTGGTCCGGCGGGTCCTCGGCGACGAGCGCCTCCACTACTTCGGCATGTCGTACGGCACGCAGCTCGGCGGCACGTACGCCCACCTCTTCCCCTCCCGCGTGGGGCGGCTCGTCCTCGACGCGGTCGTCGACCCGACCGCCGACTCCACCGGGCACGCCCGCCACCAGACGATCGGCTTCCAGCGGGCCCTGGACAACTACCTGAAGAGCACCGGGGAGGACCCGAAGGCCGGGTCGGAGCGGATCGCGCGCCTGCTGCGGAAGCTCGACCGCGAGCCGCTGACCGTCGGCGAGCGCCGGCTGACCGAGGGCCTCGCGCTCACGGGCATCGCGGTCACGCTGTACGGGCAGTCCAACTGGCCCCTGCTCACGCAGGCCCTGAAGGAGGCCGAGCAGGGCCGCGGCGGCACCCTGCTGGAGCTGGCCGACTACTACAACGACCGCGACGCGAAGGGCCACTACGCGACCCAGTCGCACTCCCAGCGGGCGATCTCCTGCGCCGACTCCAGCGAGCGCCCGACCGCCGCGCAGGCGAAGGCGCTGATCCCGGAGTTCCGCGGGCTCTCCCCCGTCTTCGGGGCTTTCCTCGCCTGGGACACGGCCGGCTGGTGCGCGAACTGGCCGGTGAAGGGCGAGCGGAAGACGCCGGAGGCGACCGCCCCGGGCGCGGCCCCGATCCTCGTCGTCGGCACGACCGGCGACCCGGCGACCCCGTACGAGGGCGCGGAGAAGATGGCGAAGGAGCTCGGGGACGGCGTCGGCGTCCTGGTCACGAACAAGGGCGAGGGCCACGGCGCCTACGGCACCTCGCCGTGCGTGACGAAGACGGTCGACGCGTACTTCCTGCGGGGCACGGTCCCGACGTACGGCACGACGTGCGGGTGACCGCGACCCGCGGGTGAGCACGGGGAAGGGCCCGGACCTCGTGTCGAGGTCCGGGCCCTTCCCTGTGCCGCCTGGGAGACCGGTCTAGTAGACCGGCTTCTCGGGCTCGATCTGGTGGACCCAGCCGATCACGCCGCCGCCGACGTGCACCGCGTCCGCGAAGCCCGCGGACTTGAGCACGGCGAGGACTTCCGCACTGCGGACACCCGTCTTGCAGTGCAGGACGATCCGCTTGTCCTGCGGGAGGTCCTGGAGGGCGGTGCCCATCAGGAACTCGTTCTTCGGGATCAGTCGCGCGCCGGGGATCGAGACGATCTCGTACTCGTTCGGCTCGCGGACATCGATGATGTCGATGTTCTCGCCCTCGTCGATCCACTCCTTGAGCTGCTTGGGAGTGATCGTCGAGCCGAGCGCCGCCTCCTGGGCCTCCTCGGACACGACGCCGCAGAAGGCCTCGTAGTCGATGAGCTCGGTGACGGTGGGGTTCTCGCCGCAGACCGCGCAGCCGGGGTCCTTGCGGACCTTGACCTGGCGGTACTGCATCTCCAGGGCGTCGTAGATCATCAGGCGGCCGACCAGCGGGTCGCCCACGCCGGCCAGGACCTTGATGGCCTCGGTGACCTGGATGGAGCCGATGGACGCGCACAGCACGCCCAGGACGCCGCCCTCGGCGCAGGACGGAACCATGCCCGGCGGCGGGGGCTCCGGGTAGAGGCAGCGGTAGCAGGGGCCGTACTCGGACCAGAAGACCGAGGCCTGGCCGTCGAAGCGGTAGATCGAACCCCAGACGTACGGCTTGTTGAGGAGCACGCAGGCGTCGTTCACCAGGTAGCGCGTGGCGAAGTTGTCCGTGCCGTCGACGATCAGGTCGTACTGGCTGAAGATGTCCATCACGTTCTCGGCTTCGAGCCGCTCTTCGTGGAGGATCACGTTCACGTACGGGTTGATGCCGAGCACGCTGTCGCGCGCCGAGGCGGCCTTGGACCGGCCGATGTCGGCCTGGCTGTGGATGATCTGGCGCTGGAGGTTCGACTCGTCGACCTCGTCGAACTCCACGATGCCGAGCGTGCCCACGCCGGCGGCGGCCAGGTACATCAGCGCCGGCGAGCCGAGACCGCCGGCGCCGACACACAGCACCTTCGCGTTCTTCAGCCGCTTCTGCCCGTCCATCCCGACGTCCGGGATGATCAGGTGGCGGGAGTACCTGCGGACCTCGTCTACGGTGAGCTCGGCAGCCGGCTCGACCAGGGGTGGCAGCGACACGGGGACTCCGGTTGTCGGTATGTCAGTACGGTTGTTCTCCCCGTAACACTGCCACGCCCCTCCTCATTCCGAGACACCCGTTCCGATCCGCGAGACGATTTCGTCCCAGTAGCCGGGCAGCGAGTGGAATGGGGTGCTTTGCCCCGGACCCCCTGCGCGGTCGGTGAAGAAGATCGTCCCGGCGCCCTGCCAGCGGGCGATCCGCAGCGCCTCTTCGAGGTGCGTGCGCGGGACCCCGTGCACGAGGTGGACGAACTTCGCCTCCGGGTAGTCGGCGGTCCACTCCGCCACCTGCGACCAGCGGTAGTCCACCCAGGAGCCGGAGAAGGTGACCAGCTGGTCGGCGGTCTCCGCGTACCCCGGGTGGGGGTGGGTGCCGTGCCCGAGGACGAGGTGGGCCTCACCGCCGAGGACGGCCTCCAGGGTCGCGGTGAGCCGCCGCGTCCCGGCCAGGTCGGCCCGGTCGGCGGGGGCCCGGTCCAGGTAGTAGCCGTCCACCTTGTACCAGTCGAGGAAGCGGTGGGCGTCCGAGACCAGCTCCCCGAAGGGACGGGAGCCGTGCGCGAGGTCCAGGTGCCCGAGGACCCGGACCCCGGCGTTACGGAGCTTCCCCGCGGCCTCCAGGCAGTGCGGGTCGGGACGGCTGCCCGGGCCGTCCGCGACGTTGAGCACGGCCCAGTGCAGCGGGGTCCCCGGGCGGGTCAGCTCGCCCCACTCGACGGGGGCGAGCAGCGGGTGGGCGTAGCCGGGGACGCCCACCCCCAGGGCCTGGACCGCTCCCGTGGCCGTGGTCGTCGTCAGATGCGACACGCCGCCTCCATCCAGATGTCGGCGAGCGACTCCTCCAGGTTGATCCGGGGCCGCCAGCCGAGCCGGTCGCGGGCGGTCCTGACGTCGGCCTGCTGCCAGGGGCCGCAGCCGTCGGGGTACGGGTAGGGGGCGGAGGCCAGCTGGTCGGCGATGGTCCCCTCGGTGCGGGGTGCGCCGATCATGGGGCGCTGCGGGATGCCGTGCGGGGCGTCAAGCTCGTGGAGGTTGCCGGAGTAGCCGGCGACCCGGGCGAGCACGGCGGCGGCGTCCCTGAGCCGGACCGCGCGGCCGGTGCCGATGTTGACGACGCCCTGGGCGGCGGACAGGGAGGCCGCGTGGACGGCCCTGGCCACGTCCCGTACGTCGACGAAGTCGCGCTGCACACCGAGTCCGCTGAGCTTGAGCTCGCCGTCCCCCGCCTGCATCGCGCGGCGCATCGCCTCGGCGAGGCGGCCGAGGGGGGAGCCGGCGGGCGTGCCGGGGCCGACGGGCGAGAACACCCGCAGGACGACGGCGTCGAGACCCGAGCCGAGGACGAGTTCGGTCGCGGCCAGCTTGGACACGCCGTACGGGCCGCCGGGGCGGGGTACGGCGTCCTCGGCCGTGGAGGAGCCGGGCTGGCTCGGCCCGTACTCCGAGGCGCAGCCGACCTGGACGAGCCGGGCTCCGCAGCCGCTGCGGCGCAGGGCCTCGCAGACGGTGGCGACGGCGATGGTGTTGTGCCGGGTCAGCTCGCGGGCGCCGCCGCGGGTGGCGCCCGCGCAGTTGACGACGACTCCGGGGTGGACGGCGTCGAGGAAGCGGGTGAGCGCGCCGGGGCTGCCGGAGGCGAGGTCGAAGCGTACGTCGGCGTCGTCGCCGCGGCCGAGGGCGGTGAGGTGGACGGCCGGGTCGGCGAGCAGCCGGTCGGCGACGAAGCGTCCGATGAAGCCGTTGGCTCCGAGCAGTAGCACCCTCATCGTGCGGCCCCTACGTGCCGACCGGCCGGTCCTTGGGATGGAGGGGTCATGATCTTCGGTCTCCTTGCGGGGTGATGAGAGAGGTGGAAGGGGGCCCGCCCGCGGCGTCGGCTCCGCGGGTGAGCTGGGGGGGTCACTGGGGTCCTCAGGGGGTGGCGTGGGCCGAGGCCCGGGCGAGGGCGCCGGTCGCGTGGGCCAGCAGGCCGAGCGCGGCGGCGGCGCAGACGAGGGTGGGTACGGCCCCGGGTCCGGCGGCCTCGGTGAGGGCGCGCACGGGGGCGGCGAGCGCCTCGAAGCCGGGGGCGGGGACACGGGCGGCGAGGACGCTCGCGAGGGCGAGTGCCTCGGCGGCGCAGGCGGCGGCGAGCGCGGCCGAGGCCGTCTCGGGGAAGCCGTGCACGGTGAGGAGCCGGGCGAGCAGCAGGAGCGCGCCGAGGGCGAGGGCTCCGGGGCTGAATCCGGTGAGGGCCAGGAGCCCCGTGAGGGCGAGGAGCTGGAGCGTCACGGTGCCGAGGAGCAGGGGCCGGGCCTGGGCGGCGAAGTCCGCGAGTCCCCGGCTCTCGGCGATCCGGCGGCGGGCCCGGCTCGCGAAGAGGTGGGCGCCCCAGGCGGCGGGGGCGACGGCGAGGGCGAGGGCGAGGAGGGGACCGGGGGTGAGGTCCCAGGGCCCGTCGGGGCCGCCCGTCAGCACCTGCGCCAGGAGTCCGTCGCCGGCGACCGCGTACGCGAGGAGCCAGAGGGTCCAGAGGCCGGCGGCGGGCACGGTCCGGCCCCCGGGGGCGCGGAGCGGTCCGCGCCGGACGGCGAGGACGAGCGCCCCGGTGAGCGCGAGGGCCCCGGCGGTGCCGGCGGCGAGGCGTCCGGACCCGTCGGTGAGGGTGAGCCCGAGCCCGGCGAGCGCGGCGGCGGCGCCGGGCGCGAGGGCGGCGAGCACCCAGCGGGCGCGGACCGGCTCGGCGGGCGCCGGGGCCGGGGGCGTGCCGGTGAGGCGGGGCACGCGCGCGTACAGCTCCTCGGCGAGCGAGAAGACGTCGCGGTGCCGGAAGCGGGCGGCGGTCCGGTCCGTGAACCCCTGCGCTTCGAGCCCGGCGGCGATCTCCAGCGGGTCGACGGCGCGCTCGCAGAGCTCCCGGTGCCGGTGCATGAGCACCTTGACGGGGTCGGCGGTGCCGCGCCGGGGCCTGGGGGTGGAGGCCGAGGGGGCGGGCGCCGGCGCACCCGTCCCCTCGGCCGGCTCGGGGGCCTCGACGGCCGGGGCGAGGCCTACGGCGGCCGGGGCGCGGTCCGTCGCGGCCGTCCAGGCGAGACCGCGCTCGGGGGCGTCGGGTCGGTCGGCGCCTCCGGGGGCGGGCGCGTCAGCAGGTGGTGGTTCGGTGGTGACCGGGGCTATCCCGGCCGGCGCGGCGGCGCGGGGGCCCGGGGCGTCCGGTGCCGGAGGCGCGTCCGGGGCCGCCGGCACGCCCGGGGCCGTCTGCCCGTCCAGGGCCACCGGCGCGTCCGGCTGTTCCTCCCGGGCGGTCGTGGTGCCGGCCGGGGTCAGGGCCGGGGTGCCGAGGAGGGCTTCGGAGCGTGCGTCCCAGGCTCCGGGGCTCGTGGGTGCGGCGGGGCCGCGCATGGGGGTGCCTCCTTCAGGCATCGGGGGCTCCTGTGCCCGCGGTCACGGCCTGGTGCGTCCAGCTGCCGGGCACGTGGGCCTCGGCCGGATGGGCGAAGGGCACGCCGTCCCCGGGGCGGTGGCGCACCGGCGCGTGGGAGAGGAGTTCCAGGTAGATGCCGCGGAACGCGGCGAGGTTCTGTTCGACGGTGAAGAGTTCGAGCGCGCGGGCGCGGGCCGCGGCGCCCAGCCGGTGGCGGCGCTCGGGGTCCCTGAGCAGCGCGAGGCAGGCGTCGGCGAGGGCGCGCGGGTTGCGCGGCGGGACGACGAGGCCCGTGCCGCCGATGACCTCGACGACCGCGCCGACGTCGGTCGAGACGGTGGCTCGGGCGCAGAACATGGCCTCGACGAGGCTGGTCGGGAAGCCCTCGACGACGCTGGAGAGGACGACGACGGCGGCGGAGGCGTACGTGTCCTCCAGGGTGGGGGCCTCGGGGCCGCCGAGCTCCTCGAAGGTGACGGGGTTCTCGCCGACGGCGTGCGCGACCGGGGCCTCGTCGGGGAAGAGCTGCGCCGCGAAGCCCTTGCAGTGGGTGAGGTACGTGTCGGCGCACGGCTCGCCGGTGGGGACGGCGACGATCCGGAGCCGGGCGTCGGGCTGCCGGGCGCGGAGGTCGGCGAAGGCGTGCAGCAGCGCGACGAGGTCCTTGGCGGGTTCGACGCGGCCGACCCAGACGAGGGTGGCCGGATCGCCGCTCTCCTCGTCCTCGCCGACCTCGGCGAAGCGGTCGGCGGCGAGTCCGGGGTGGACGGTACGGATGCGGGCGCGGTCGGCGCCGCACTTCTCCTGCCAGCGGCGCGCGTGGGCGTTGCCGGGGGTGAGGAGCGCGGCCTGCCCGTAGGTCTCGGCGGCGAGCCGGCCGTGGAGGCCGGCGAGGAGGGCGCGCAGAGGGGCGGAGCGGTCGGCGGCGGCCGGTGAGAGGTAGTGGGCGCGGAGCCGGACGCCGTACTCGGTGACGAGGAGCGGTGTGCCGAAGAAGCGTTTGGCCAGGAGGCCGGGGAGGGCGGTCGTGCCGCCGGCGGTGGCGTGGCAGAGGTCGACGGCGCCGAGCGCCTCCTCCTCGTACCAGTCGAGGGAGAGCGGGCGCAGGGCGCGCTCAAGGTGGTCGGCGAAGGCGAGATGGTCGGGAAGGACGGCCGCCGCCGCGGTCCGGCGTGCGCCGGGGGCGCGGCAGGCGGATTCGAGGGCGCGGACGGCGTCGTCGGAGCGGAGCGCGCCGGGCAGTCCGCCGCTCTCGCGGGCGAGGTCGGCGAGGGCGTAGAGGCCGGTGGCGAAGGACGTCTCGTCGTGTTCGGCGCAGAGGCCGGTGGCGAGGGCGTGGAAGGCCTCGGTGAAGCGGCGGCGCTCGCGGCGGCCGTAGGCGCGGCGGGAGGCGCGGTCGTCGCCGAAGGCGGCCCGCTCGATGCGGCTCGGCACGGTCTCGGCGTCGGGGTCGGCGACGTCCCCCGTGCGGACGGTCCGGGCGTTCGGCGGCAGGGGCAACGGTCGCGACGAGGGCGGCGGGGTGCCGGTGGGGCCGAGGGCATAGAGGTCGAACTGGTGCTGCCCGAGCCCGTGCACGAGCCGTTCGCACCAGAGTCCGGCCTCACCGGTGGCGTACGGGTGGCCACCTTCCGTGAGCAGTCCGATCCGCACGAGCACACCCCCGATCTCCCTTGACGACGGCCACCGTTGGCCCGGCGACTCGCAGCGGGAAGAACGTAAGCGGAGATACCGGCGGTGCGACGGACGGTTGTCCGTCGCACCACCGGAAGGGGTGAATGCACGTAACTTTCCCACCCCGGTCGCGTTCGGTCGCGATACGAGACGGATCGGTTACGGAGTGTCAGGCGACGGCCAGTTCCCGACGCCTTCCCCGGCGCTCTGCCGCGAGGACCGGGTCGAGGGACGGGACGGCGGCGAGGAGCCGGCGCGTGTACGGATCCTGGGGTGCGCCGTACACCTCCTCGACCGTGCCCTGCTCGACGATCCGGCCGCCGCGCATGACGGCGACACGGTCGCTGACCTGGCGGACGACGGCGAGGTCGTGGGCGATGAAGACGAGCCCGAGGCCCAGTTCGGCCTGGAGCTCGGCGAGCAGCGCGGTCACCTGGGCCTGGGTGGTGACGTCGAGCGCGGAGACGGGTTCGTCGCAGACGACGACCCGGGGGCCGGCGGCGAGCGCGCGGGCGATGCCGACGCGCTGCCGCTGGCCTCCGCTGAACTCGTGCGGGTAGGCCGCGTGCCGGTCGGGTTCGAGCCCCACCCGGTCGAGCAGCTCCCGCACCCGGGCGCGGATCCGGGTCTCGTCGCGCTCCCCCGCCGCACGCAGCGGGTCGGCGATCGACTCGCCCACGGAGCGGCGCGGGTTGAGGGAGGAGACGGGGTCCTGGAAGACCATCTGGAGCTCGCGGCGGTACGGACGCAGCTCCCGGTCCGGCAGGGCGCCGATCTCCTTGCCCCCGTAACGGAGCCGGCCCCCTGTCGGGTCGAGGAGCCGCACGAGCATGCGGCCGAGGGTGGTCTTGCCGCTGCCGGACTCCCCGACGACGCCCAGGGTTTCGCCGGCGTGGACGGTGAGCGAGACACCGTCGACCGCGGTGACCGCGCGCTTGCCGCGCCCGAACTCCCGCCGCAGGTCGACCGCTTCGAGGAGCGGCTCGCCCGTGGGCGCGGGGACGGCGGGCCGCAGCGGCCCGTCGAGCCGGGGCACGGCGCCGAGCAGCCTTCGCGTGTACGGCTCCGACGGCGCACCCAACACCCCGTCGACGGGCCCGCGTTCGATCTCCCGGCCGCCGCGCATGACGAGCAACTCGTCGACGCTCTCGGCGGCGACGCCGACGTCATGGGTGACGAGGAGCAGCGCCGTGCCCGTCTCGCGCCGGAGCTCGTGGAGCAGGTCGAGGATCTGGGCCTGCACGGTGACGTCGAGGGCGGTGGTCGGTTCGTCGGCGACGATGAGCCGCGGCTCGCAGGCGAGGGCCATGGCGAGGAGGGCGCGCTGGCGCATGCCGCCGCTGAACTCGTGCGGGCGGGAGCGGGAGCGGCGGGCCGCGTCGGAGATGCCGACGCGGTCGAGGACCTCCACGGCGCGGGCCCGGGCGTCCCGGCGGGTGGCCCCGGAGTGGATCCGGTGGACCTCGGCGATCTGGTCGCCGACGGCGTAGTAGGGGTCGAGGGCGGACAGCGGGTCCTGGAAGACCATGGCGGCGACGCCGCCGCGCAGTCTGCGCAGCTCGCCCGGCCCGGCGGTGGCGACGTCGATGCCGCCGACGCGTACGGAGCCGGTGACCCGGGCTCCCGTCCCCCGGTGGAGGCCGAGGAGGGCGCCCGCGACGGTGGACTTGCCGCTGCCGGACTCGCCGACGAGGGCCAGGGCGCGGCCTTCGCCGAGGCTGAACGAGAGCCCGTCCACGGCCCGTACGGGATCGCCGTCCCGGTCGAACTCGACGGTGAGGTCCCGGACTTCCACCAGGCGGTCTTCGCTGTGCGGGGTCACTTCAGGACCACCCTTCGGTCGGCGGCGGCGTACAGCAGGTCGGCGACGACACCGGCGAGGACGACGGCCACGCCCATCACCATGACCACGCCGACCACCACCGGCAGGTCGATCTCGCGCACGCCGTCGATGAGGGTCTTGCCGAGTCCGGGGATGCCGAAGAGGGACTCGGTGAGCACGGCTCCGCCGAACATCGAGCCGAGGTCGACGGCGCTGATCGCGATGACGGGCGGGACGGCGCCGCGCAGGGCGTGGCGGGTGACGACGGCCCGCTCCCCCACGCCGTACGCGCGGAAGGTGCGGATGTGGTCCTCGGCGAGCGTCTCCAGGGTCGAACTCCGGGTGAGCCGCGAGTATTTGGCGGATTCGAAGAAGCCGAGGGTCAGCCAGGGCAGCAGCATGTTCCAGGCCCACTGCTCGGGGTCCTCGCCGAGCGGGACGTAGCTCGGGAAGGGCAGCCACTGGAGGTGGGCGCAGACGAGCATGAGGAGCAGGAGTCCGAGGATGAAGACGGGCGTGCCGGTGCCGGCGAGGGTGAGGACGGTGAGGATCCGCTCGGTCGGGCCGCCTCGGCGCAGCGCCGAGAGCAGTCCCGTGCCGACGCCGACGACGAGCCAGACGACGAGGGCGCCGAGGGCGAGCGAGGCGGTGGCGGGGAGCCGCTCCAGGACGAGCTGGGTGACCTGCTGGTCGCTCTGGTACGAGAGCCCGAGGCAGGGTGCGCCGCAGTGCGCGACGGAGGTGCCGGTGGAGTAGTCGCGGCCGACGAAGACGCCTTGGAGGAAGTGCAGGTATTGCGCGAAGACGCCTTCGTTCAGGCCGAGTTGCTCGCGCACCTGGGCGACCTGCTGCGGGTTGCAGCGCTCCCCGCAGGCGAGCCGCGCGGGGTCGCCGGGCGCCAGGTAGAAGAGGGCGTACACGAGGACCGAGAGCGCCAGGAGGACGAGCGCGGCACCCGCGAGCCGCTTGAGGATGTAGCGGGTCATCGGGAGTTCTCCCCGGGGGTGGTCATCAGGAGGTCTCCTTACGGGTGCCCACGCGCAGCCGGCTCGCCTCGCGCGGGTCGAGGGCCGTGCGGACGGCGTCGCCGAGGACGGTGAAGGCGAGCACGGTGACGAAGAGGAGTCCGGCGGGCAGCAGGACGTACGCGGGGTCGGCGCGGAACCAGGTCTGCGCGGTCGACAGCATCTGTCCCCAGGACGGGGTGGGCGGGGTGACGCCCACCCCGAGGAAGGAGAGGGACGCCTCGACGACCATGTTGGTGGGGACGAGGATCGCCGCGTAGGTGATGACGGGCGCGGCGAGCGCGGGCAGCAGTTCGCGGCGGGCGGTCCGCCGGCGTCCCGAGCCCGCGAGCCGGGAGGCGGCGACGAAGTCGAGGCTCTTGAGGGTGAGCGTCTGGGCCCGCACGATCCGGGAGGTGCCCGCCCAGCCGAGCAGGCCGATGACGAGGATCAGCAGCAGCGGGCGGGGGAAGTCCCGGGGGACGACGGCGGTCAGCGCGATGGCGAGGACCAGCATCGGCAGCGCGACGAGCACGTCGGTGATCCGGCCGAGGAGACCGTCGACCCAGCGGCTGCCGAGCCCGGCGGCCAGGCCGACGACGACGCCGAGGGCGACCTGGACGGCGGTGGCGCCGACGGCGACGAGCAGCGAGATCCGGGCTCCGTAGAGGAGGCGGACGAAGAGGTCACGGCCGGTGCCGGGTTCGACGCCGAGCCAGTGGTCGGCGCTCGCTCCGCCGAAGGAGCCGTACGGGACGCCGCCGCGGGCCGAGTCGACGAGGTCGTCGTGGTACGCGTACGGGTCCTGGCCCACGAGGGCGGCGAGCAGCGGCGCGGCGAGGGCGAGGAGGACGAGCAGGAGGAGGACTCCGGCGGAGACGAGGGCGGCGGGGCGGTTGCGGAGCCGCTGCCGGACCTGCCGGGCGGCGCCCGTGGCGGGGATGCCCGCCACGGGCGCCGACGTGTCGGTCGGAGCGGTCACTTGACCGAGACCTGCGAGATGTCGAGGACGCCGGTCCAGTCGCTGATGACGACGTTCTTGATGTCCTTGCCGACGAGCCGCTTGTAGACCGGGTGGAAGAGGGGCACGTCGAGGGCCTGCTCGCCGATCTTCTTGTCGAGGGCGCCCCAGCGGACGGCGGCGGCCTTGAGATCGGTCAGCTTGTTGATCTCGTCGATCTCCTTGTTGACCGCCGGGTCGTTCAGCTGCGCGTGGTTGTAGTTGGAGCCGTTGGAGACGATCTGGCGGCCGTCGAAGATCGGCGCGAGGAACGGACCGCCGGCCGGCCAGTCGGCGCCCCAGCGGGAGAGGAAGAAGCCGGGCGCGTCCTTGACGCTCCAGCGCTTCTCGTTGAAGGAGTTGGGCTCCTGGCCGTCGAGCTTCACCGTGATGCCGGCCTTGCCGAGGGCCTCCTGGACCGCGGTGGCGATCTCGGGGCTGGTGGTCCGGTTCTGGGCGGTGGAGTGCAGCAGCGTGACGGTGAGACCGTTCGGGAAGCCGGCCTCCTTCAGGAGCTGCTTGGCCTTCTCCGGGTTGCCGGTCTTCCCGGCCGGGAAGTGGTCGTACGGCGTGAAGCCGAAGGACTTCTGCTCGGGCAGGAAGGTGGTGGCGGGCTCGGCGAGCGCGGAGCCGCCGGCCGCGTTGACGACGCTGGTGCGGTTGACCGCGTACGAGATCGCCTGGCGGACCTTGGGGTTGTCGAAGGGCTTCACCTTCGGGTTGAAGGCGATGTAGTTGGTGAAGCCGAAGCGGCCGGTGCCGACGCGGGCGGCCAGTGCCTTGTCGGAGCCGATCTGGGCGAGCTCGGCCGGGCCGAGGTTGGTGTCGGTGGTGACGGCGGCGGCGTCGGCCCCGGAGGAGGTGGCGAGGCGCTGGTTGATGACGGCCTCGTCGAGGCCGGACCGGACGTCGACGCGGTCCGGGTAGGCCTTGCGCTCCTCGTCGGTCTTCGGGTCCCAGTGCTCGTTGCGCTCCAGGACGAGCCGCTCGCCGTCGTTCTCGTTCTTGACGACCTTGTACGGGCCGGAGGAGACGGGGTGCTCCTCGTACTTCGCGCCGGTGTCCTTGGCCTTGGGGACGGGGGCGAACTGGGTCTGCGTGGCGACGAAGGGGAACTCGCCCTCGGGCTTGCGCAGCTTGAAGACGATGGTCCGGTCGTCGGGCGTGACGACGGAGGCCAGGCCCTTCTTGTCCTTGTACGGGCCTTCGTACGTGTCGCCGCCGACGAGCCAGTCACGCAGGTAGGGGGCGCCGCCGGAGAGCTCGGCGGCGAACGAGCGCTCGATGCCGTACTTGACGTCGGCGCTGGTGATGGGCGTGCCGTCCTCGAACTCGAGGCCCTCCTTGAGGGTGTACGTCCACTCCGTGGCGTCCTTGTTGGGCCGGCCGAGGTCGGTGGCGAGGTCGGGGACGACCTTGCTGCCGGCCGCGCCCGCCTCGCGGTTGCGGGTGGTGAGCGTGCGGAAGACGAGGGAGGGGACGTTGCCGCCGCCGGAGGTGTAGAGGCGGGCGGGGTCGAAGTCGGACTGGGCCTCGCTGTTGAGGACGGTGAGCGTGCCGCCCTTCTGCGGGGTGCCCGCGGCCGCCTTGCCGGCGGCGCCTCCCTTGGCGCCGGTGTCCTCGGGTCCCGCGCAGGCGGCGGCGCCCGTGGCCAGGACGAGACTGACGGCGGCCGCTGCCACGCGGCGCGAAATGACGGACGATTGACGCATCGGAGAAGACCTCTCGGAGAACTGCGGGCGGGAAAAGGGAATTCCGCGCAGGCAGCGGCGAGCGGCGACTTCCGGGAGAAATGACGGAGCACCGGAACAGCACAGGGGAAAGCCGCGCCTGCGGGAGGAAACACCCGGGCGCGGAAAGGCGTCGGCGGTGACGTGAATGCGAAAGAGGGCCGACGTGCGCTCGGGTTGGCGTCAGCTACAGAGAATGTCGGCCACGGCGTGCCGGGTCACGCCGATGAGCGCCAGCTCAATGGCGGCGCGATCGAAGGCGACGTGACGGTGCGACATGCCGAGAAATATGAACGAACGCACGAGCGATGTCAACGCGCAATACGGGATTCCCGAGACGCGCGTCTCACCATGTGATCATCGCTCGGCGGACGCGCGCTCGGCACGCCGCCCGGCGCGCGATGACCGTGGGACCGGACGGAACATCAACTTCCGGGATACACCCAGGGGTTGGGGCGGCAGGCGATTCCGTCGACCTTCAGCGACTTCGTCTGCTGCTGCATCACGGGCGCGAGCGCGCCGGGAGTCGCGCAGCTCACGTGCCCGTGCCCGAGCCGGTGCCCGACCTCGTGGTTGATGAGCATCTGGCGGTACGCGTACATGGCCTTGGGCCCGAAGGTCTCCGAGCCCTGCGCCCAGCGGAAAGCGTTGATCATCACGCGCTCGGTGCTGGCGGAATCGCAGGACACGTTGTCGACCGTCGTGTCGAGTCCGGACTTCCGGCACCACTCCCCGGTGGTGCCGGGGCTCGCGAGGGTGATGACGAACTGGGGCTCCCCGGAGGAGATCCGCTCGAAGGTCATCGCGCCCTGACCGGCCCAACTGCGTTCGTCGTTGAGCGTCTTGTGCACGGCCGAGGCGAAAAGCCGGGCGTCGAGCCCGATCCCCTTCTCGACGTCGATCCGATAGCGGACGAGGCGCCCCTTGCCCGGCGCCTTCTGGAAGCCCGGCACGGCCTCGAAGTCCCCGGAGCCGGTCAACTTCGGGTCGATCGGGAACTGACGCGTCATGAGCTGCTCGTACGTCGGCGCCGGGGCCGAAGCGGACGCGGACGGCGCGGCAGGGGCGGCGGTCGACGGGCGTGACGGGGTGACCCGGTCGTCGGAGCGGGAGGCGGAGTCGTCGCCCTCGGCCCGCTCGGCCGGCCCGTCGGCCGCGTGGGCGACGCTCGGCGCGTCCGCCCGGTCGGCGACCTGTCCGGCGACGACGACGGCGAGGACGGTGGTGACGGCGGCGGCCGCGATACCGGTCAGGGTGCGGCCCTTGAAGGTCCGGCCGGCGGACCCGTCGACCGGGGTCCCGTCGCCGTTCTCCGTGCCGTCGTCCGCGCCGGCCGCGCTCTCGCGCCGGGGTCCGGGGATGAACGGCCCCTGAGGGTCGGCCTGTTCGGCCACATGCGTGTCCTGCTCGGGCGCGGCGGCCCGGTGCGAGCCGCGCCGGTGGCCGTAGCCCTCGGGCCGCGGCCCGGCGCCCTCGTCGTGCTGCGGATGGCCGCCGCGTACGGGAGTGGTGCCGTAGGCGGGGATGCCGTACGCGGGCGTGCCCGGGGTGCCGTGCGCGGGGGTGTCGAAGACCCCGCCGCCGTACCCCTGACCGCTGGAGGTCCGACCGCCGTAGCCCTGACCGCCGTACGACTGGGGTCCGGACGGCTGCCGGCCGTACGACTGGGGTCCGTACTGAGGCGCCCCGGACTGCGGGGTCCCGTACTGCGGGGTCCCGTGCGCCGGTGTCCCGTACTGCGGTGTCCCGTGCGCCGGCGTGCCGGTGGCGTCCTGGCCGTCGCCCGGCGCCCTGCGCCGGCGTCCCGTCCCCCCGGCCTGTCCGGGTGCTTCCCCGGTCTGCCCGGTACCCGCCGTCCGGGGCTGTCCGGCCGCGCCCTGCGCCGCCGTCCCCGCCGTCCGTCCGGCCGCCGCGCGCTGCTCGGTGCCGGGCACCGAGGGCGCGGGGCCCTTGCGACTATGTCGTCCCACGCCCCGGATCAGCTCCCGCCGTCTTCGGCGATCAGTTCCCGCGCGGCCTGGGCGACCGTCTCGGGGTACTCCATCATCGCCACGTGCCCCGCCTCCGGCAGGGTCAGCAGGCGCGAGCCACGGAAGGCGGCGGCCGCCTTCCGGGCCATCCGGTACGAGACGAGCTGGTCGCGTCCGCCGTAGACGAGCAGCGTCGGCGCGAGCACACGCTCGGCCTGCCGCCACAGTCCGTGCTGACCGCCGAGCGTGTAGGCGTCGACGATGCCGCGCGAGGAGCGGGCCATCGCGTCCCAGAAGTACGGGAGCTCCAGGCGCCGCTCCATCTCCTCGACGGCGTGCAGGAAGCCCTCGTCGGTGACCCGGCCGGGGTCCCCGTAACAGAGCGAGAGGACTCCGCGGACCCGCTGCTCGGGCGTCCAGTCCCGGGAGAGCTTCGCGAAGAGCGAGGCGACGCCGGGCACCGCGAGCAGCACGGTGGGCCAGGCGGTGCGCTGGGCGCGCAGCTCGGGCAGGGCCGGGGAGATCAGCGTGAGGGTGCGGACCAGGTCGGGCCGGACGGCGGCGACGCGGGTGGCGACGGCGCCGCCCAGCGAGTTGCCGAAGAGGTGGACGGGTCCGCGTCCGCCGGCGTCCAGGAGCCGGATGACGGCCCGGGCGTGCCCGGTGACGGAGTAGTTGCCGTCGTCGGGCGGCGGGGAGTCGCCGAAGCCGGGCAGGTCGACGGCCTCGCCGTCGACCTGGTCCGCGAGCAGCGGCATGAGCGGCGACCAGTTCTGCGAGGAGCCGCCGAGGCCGTGGACGTACAGCGCGGGCGGCAGACCGGCGCGGGCGCCGGGGCGGGCGCGCACGGTGAGGGTGAGTCCGGGCAGGGCGACGGAGCGGAGCTCCTCGCCGTCGGCGACCCGTACGGGGCGGATCCGCGGCGCCTGCGGTGCGGCGGCGGTCCGGGTTTCCGGCAGCTCGGTCGAGGGCATGGCCGCAATATTACGAGACGATCACGCGAGGGCGTGTGTGGGTGCCGTCACAAGTGCGTGTGCGGCGGGGCGCGTGTGCTCCTACGCTCGAAGTGAGGGCCATCGGAGAGGACCGCGACCCCGCGCGCCGGAAGGAACCGCATGACTGTCGATCCGACCGAGCCGGACACATTCGCCGAGGAAGAGGACGCCGTGCTCGACCAGGAAATCCCCGAGGCCGACGCGGCCGAGCAGCACACCGAACTGCAGCAGCGCGAGGACGAGCACCCCACTCATATCGAGCACGAGTCGGCGACCGAGGCCGACGCGTCCGATCAGGCGCGTGTCGTCGCGCTCGACGAGGACGACTACCGCTGATTTGTTCGGTTTAATCTTGAATCGACTGTCGACCAGGGCGTCCGGTCCATGAAATTCTGCGTTCGCACCGCGCACAGCCGGGTTACCCAAAAGTACGATGGCGACGCGGCGCGACAGCGCGCATGGATCGATTCTTGGGAGGCCGCGTGAGCGCCATCGAGCAGACAGAGGCAGCACGCCCTCGGGGCACGCGCCTGCCGCGACGTGCCCGACGGAACCAGCTGCTCGGCGCGGCCCAGGAGGTCTTCGTCGCCCAGGGGTACCACTCGGCCGCGATGGACGACATCGCCGAGCGCGCGGGCGTCAGCAAGCCCGTGCTCTACCAGCACTTCCCCGGAAAGCTGGAGCTCTACCTGGCCCTGCTCGACCAGCACTGCGAGTCCCTCCTCCTGGCGGTGCGCACGGCCCTGGCCTCCACCACCGACAACAAGCTGCGCGTCGCGGCCACGATGGACGCCTACTTCGCGTACGTCGAGGACGAGGGCGGCGCCTTCCGGCTCGTCTTCGAGTCCGATCTGACCAACGAGCCCGCGGTGCGCGAGCGCGTGGACCGGGTCAGCCTGCAGTGCGCCGAGGCGATCTCCGACGTCATCGCCGAGGACACCGGGCTCTCCAAGGACGAGTCGATGCTGCTCGCCGTGGGGCTCGGCGGAGTCTCCCAGGTCGTCGCCCGCTACTGGCTGTCCAGCGAGTCCAAGATCCCCCGCGAGAAGGCCGTGGGCCTGCTGACCTCGCTCGCCTGGCGCGGCATCGCGGGCTTCCCGCTGCACCCGGCCGAGGGCCAGCTGAGCGCCGAGGGCCACTGAGCCGCGTCACCGGCCCCTCCCCGTCCCGGTCCCGGTCCCGGGGCATTCCCTCGGGCTGTTCGCTCCTGGCGTGCCGCCGCTGAGCCGTACGCGTCCCCTCACCGGGCTAATGTGTGCAGCGTACGGCGCGGAAGTCGCGCAACGCTGACCGTTCGGAGGGACATAGCCGTGGAGGTCAAGATCGGCGTGCAGCACGCACCCCGGGAGATCGTTCTGGAGAGCGGGCAGTCCGCCGAGGAGGTGGAGCGCGCGGTGGCCGACGCTCTGGCCGGCAAGGTGCAGCTGC
The DNA here is from genome assembly GCF_008642375.1 of Streptomyces venezuelae. Lineage (NCBI taxonomy): Bacteria > Bacillati > Actinomycetota > Actinomycetes > Kitasatosporales > Streptomycetaceae > Streptomyces > Streptomyces venezuelae. The sequence continues at coordinate 2,998,505 of NZ_CP029194.1, forward strand.
TCAGCCTCTCGGACGAGAAGGGCCGCAAGGTCCTCATCCCGTCCGAGAAGATCGCGTACGTGGAGCTCGGCGAGCCCGCCGTGCGTCGGGTGGGCTTCGGCGCCCTCTGAGTCCCGGATCTACGGGAAAGGCCCGGCGGACCGTCACGGTCCGCCGGGCCTTTCGTCTGTCCCCCTGCGGCCGAACGGCCACGTCAGGGGGTACGGGGAGGATTGCCGTCCGAGCGCCGGGGGTAGGAGGGCTACGACCGCAACACCCGCCCCGCAGCACCCGCGAGGTGATCCGCCGTGTTCCTGGAAGCTCTCGGTTCCGCTCTGCTCGGCTTCGCCCTGGCCTGGGCCGCCGTGCACCGGCTGGCCGACCGCCTCCCCTCCCGGGGGACCGTCCTCATGACCGGCGCGCTGGGCGGCGTCTTCGGCGCGCTCGTCACGCACGGGGCACTGGGCCCCGGTCACTTCCTCGCCACCCTCATCGGTGCGGTGGCGGTCGCGGCGGTGCTGCTCTCCCTGCTGATCCGCCCGGCCTCGCGCAGGCTGCGGCGATCAGCGGCGGCGTGAGCAGCGCCGCTCGGCGACGTAGAGGAAGCCTCGGACGTACGAGAGGCCTCGGACGTACGAGAGGCCTCGGACGTACGAGAGGCCTCGGACGTACGAGAGGCCTCGGACGTACGAGAGGCCTCGGACGTACGAGAAGCTCCGGACGTACAGGAGAGCCCTAGGCGGCCAGGCCGAGGGCGGCCATGCGCTTGGTGTGGGCCTCGGTGATCCGGGAGAACATCCGGCCGACCTCGGCGAGGTCGAAGCCGTCCGCGACACCGCCGACCAGCATCGTCGACAGCGCGTCGCGCTCGGCGACCACACGCTGGGCCTGCGAGAGCGCCTCGCCCATCAGGCGGCGCGCCCAGAGGGCGAGCCTGCCGCCGACGCGGGGGTCGGCGTCGATCGCCGCACGGACCTTCTCCACGGCGAAGTTGCCGTGGCCGGTGTCGTCGAGCACCGACAGGACGAGCCCGCGGGTGTCGGAGTCGAGCCGGGCCGCGACCTCCCGGTAGAAGTCGCTGGCGATCGAGTCGCCGACGTACGCCTTGACGAGGCCCTCCAGCCAGTCCGACGGCGCGGTCTGGCGGTGGAAGTCGTCGAGCGCCTTGGCGAAGGGCTCCATCGCGGCGGTCGGCTCGGCCTCGACGGCCGCGAGCCGGTCCCGCAGCTGCTCGAAGTGGTGGAACTCGGCGGTGGCCATCTTCGCCAGCTCCGCCTTGTCCGCGAGGGTCGGCGCCAGCTTGGCGTCCTCGGCGAGCCGCTCGAAGGCCGCCAGCTCTCCGTAGGCCAGCGCGCCGAGGAGGTCGATCACGGCGGCGCGGTACTGGGGCTCGGCGGATGCCGTGGCCCAGTCCTCGGCGGCGATCCCGGTCGGTGTGGCGTTGTCAGGCGTCTCCATGGAGCGCACAATAGCCCGCTCCCGCCGCCGGGAAGGCCCTGGTCAGTCAGTGTGACCGTGCCCTCATCACGTTTTCTCCCAACACACATGCACGATTCCGGGGTACAGTGATAAAGCGCCTGCTGAGTATGCGGACATGCTTTCGCACGTTCGGACGTACACGGTGGGCCGACTCATGAATGAGGATGCCCGGTCGGTGGCCCGATCGGCTCCGGCCCGACAGCCCTTCCGGCGGACCCGCGGAAGGGTCACCTCAGCGGTACGACGCTCGAGCGACGGCAGTGGTCCCGTGCCACCTGGCCGGCTGTGATCTCCCCAGATCCGGCAGCCAGTGTTCCGGCACGGTACGACCCCCAGCGTTCGCCTCGTACCGCGTCCACAGAAGAGGCAGCACCCTGACTACGACTTTCCGAGAGCTCGGAATCCTTCCCGAGACGGCCGAGGCCCTTGAGGCCGTCGGTATCGTCAACCCCTTCCCCATCCAGGAGATGACCCTCCCGGTCGCCCTCACCGGCACCGATGTCATCGGCCAGGCCAAGACCGGCACGGGCAAGACCCTCGGTTTCGGTCTCCCCATCCTGGAGCGCGTGACCGTTCCCGCGGACGTCGAGGCCGGCCGGGCGAAGCCCGAGCAGCTGACCGACGCCCCGCAGGCACTCGTCGTCGTCCCCACCCGTGAGCTGTGCCAGCAGGTCACCAACGACCTCCTCACCGCCGGCAAGGTGCGCAACGTCCGCGTGCTCGCCATCTACGGCGGCCGTGCGTACGAGCCGCAGGTCGAGGCGCTGAAGAAGGGCGTCGACGTCGTCGTCGGCACCCCCGGCCGCCTGCTCGACCTGGCCGGCCAGCGCAAGCTCGACCTCTCGCACGTCAAGGTCCTCGTCCTGGACGAGGCCGACGAGATGCTCGACCTGGGCTTCCTGCCCGACGTCGAGAAGATCATGAACATGCTTCCGGTGAAGCGCCAGACCATGCTGTTCTCGGCGACCATGCCGGGCGCGGTCATCGGCCTCGCCCGCCGCTACATGTCGCAGCCGACGCACATCCGCGCCACGTCGCCCGACGGTGAGGGCGCGACCGTCGCCAACATCAAGCAGCACGTCTACCGCGCGCACAACATGGACAAGCCGGAGATGGTCTCCCGCATCCTCCAGGCCAACGGCCGCGGGCTCGCGATGATCTTCTGCCGTACGAAGCGCACGGCGGCCGACATCGCCGAGCAGCTGGAGCGGCGCGGCTTCGCGTCCGGCGCGGTCCACGGCGACCTCGGCCAGGGCGCCCGCGAGCAGGCGCTGCGCGCCTTCCGCAACGGCAAGGTGGACGTCCTCGTCTGCACCGATGTCGCCGCCCGCGGCATCGACGTCGAGGGTGTCACCCACGTCATCAACTACCAGTCGCCCGAGGACGAGAAGACCTTCCTCCACCGCGTGGGCCGCACCGGCCGCGCCGGTGCGAAGGGCACGGCCGTGACGCTGGTCGACTGGGACGACATCCCGCGCTGGCAGCTCATCAACAAGGCGCTGGAGCTGGACTTCCACGACCCGGTCGAGACGTACTCCTCGTCCGCGCACCTCTACGAGGAGCTGGACATCCCGGCGGGCACCAAGGGCATCCTGCCCCGCACCGAGCGGACCCGTGCGGGTCTGGGCGCGGAGGAGCTGGAGGACCTGGGCGAGCCCGGCGGACGCCGTGGCCGCGGTCCGAAGACCGACCGGCCCGAGCAGACGGAGGAGCGTCCGGCTCGTACGCGGACCCCGCGTCAGCGCCGGCGCACCCGTGGCGGCAGCGAACTCGGTGACGCCCCGGCGTCGACGGCTCCGGCCACCGCCGTGTCCGCCGCTCCGGCCGCTTCGGTCGCCGCGGTCGCCTCGGTGACCGAGGACGCCCCGGCCGAGTCCGGTCCGCGCACCCCGCGTCGCCGTCGCCGCACCCGTCCGGGCGGCCCCGGCATCGCGCAGGTCGCCCAGGCCGCTCCCGTGGCCCAGGTGGCTCCCGTGGCCCAGGCCGCTCCGGTCGTGGAGGCCGCCCCGGTCGCCAAGGCCGATCCGGCCCCCGTCGCCGAGGAGCCGAAGGCTCCCCGTCGCCGTGCCCGCGCCGCCCGTCCGGAGGCCGTGACGGCCGCGCCCGTCGCCCCGGCCCCCGTGGTCCAGGAGGCTCCCCCGGCCCCGCGTCGTCGCCGTCCGCGTGTGCGGCCGGTCGAGGACACCGTCTCCTTCCAGACGGTCGAGACCGCCGCAGCCGCCCTGCGGAACGCCCGGGCCGTCGAGGCGCCTGCCGCCCCGGTCGTCGAGGCCCCCGTGGAGGCCCCGGCGGAGCCGAAGAAGGCGCCGCGTCGCCGGACGGCCAAGAAGGCCGTCGCGGAGCCGGTCGTCGAGGCCGTCGCCGCTCCGGTGGCCGAGCCGGTCGTCGCCGTCGAGGCCGTCGCCGAGGTCACGGCCGAGGTTCCCGCCCCGCGCCGTCGCCGCGCGGTCCGGAAGGCCACCAATGACACGGTGACCGTCGAGGCGCCTGCGGCCGAGGCCCCGGTCGCCGAGCCGGTCGTCGAGCCCGTCGCCGCGCCGGTCGCCGAGGAGGCCCCCAAGGCTCCCCGCGCCCGCCGCACGGCCCGCAGGCCCGCCGGTTCGCCGGTCACGGCCGAGGCCCCGGTGGCCGAGATCGTCGTCGAGTCCGTCGCGGCCCCGGTGGCCGAGGAGGCTCCCAAGGCCCCGCGTGCCCGCCGTACCGCTCGCAGGCCCGCCGGTTCCCCCGTCACGGTCGAGGCCCCGGTGGCCGAGGTCGTCGTCGAGGCGGTCGCGGCCCCCGTGGCCGAGCCGGTCGTCGAGCCCGTCGTCGAGGAGGCCCCCAAGGCCGCCAAGGCCCCGCGTGCCCGCCGTACGACCAAGAAGGCCGCCGCCGAGGTCGTCGCCGAGTCCGTCGAGGCCCCCGTGGCCGAGCCGGTCGCCGAGGAGGCCCCGAAGGCTCCCCGTCGCCGCACCACGAAGAAGGCCGTCGCCGCCGAGGCGCCCGACGCCTCGGAGCCGAAGAAGCCGACGCGTCGCCGTACGACGAAGAAGGCCGCTGCCGCCGAGGTCGTCGCCGCGTCCGTCGACGCCCCGGCCGTCGAGGAGGCCCCGAAGGCTCCGCGTCGCCGCACCACGAAGAAGGCGGCGGCGGCTCAGCCCGAGAGCTGACCCCGCCCCCTCACGGCCGTGCGGCCCGGTCCCTCCCAGGGGCCGGGCCGCACGGCCGTTCTCGTCGGCCGCTCCGCACGGCCGCCGGTCCCCGGCGCCTGCGTCGCGTCCCCGCTCACGCCGTTACAGTCCAGATATGAGCAAGCCCCGTTCCCTCGCACTGCCGCCTCGCACCCGTGCCCGCCGCCTGGTGACCGCGCGGGGCGACTTCGCCGTCCTCGACGCGACTCCCGAGGGCGAGCGGCGCGGGACGGTGCTGCTGCTGCCCGGGTACACCGGCAGCAAGGAGGACTTCCTGGCACTGCTCGGGCCGCTGAGCGAGGCCGGGTACCGTGCCGTCGCGGTGGACGGGCGGGGCCAGCACGAGAGCCCGGGCCCGCGCGGCCGGGCCGCCTACCGGCGCAGGGCGCTCGCGCTCGACGTGGTCGCGCAGGCCGCCGCCCTCGGGGACGGCCCCGTCCATCTGCTCGGCCACTCGTTCGGCGGCCTCGTCGCCCGCGCCGCGGCGACGCTCGCGCCCCGGGCGTTCCGCTCGCTCACCCTGCTCTCCTCGGGGCCCGGCCGGGTCGCGCGACCCCAGCGGATCCGGGTCCGGGTGCTGCGCGGCTCGCTGGCGCTGCTGTCGAAGGAGCGGGTCTGGCAGGCGACGCGCTGGCTGGACAGCCGGGGCGAGGAGCCGGGCGCGGTCGACGCACCGGAGCTCGTGCGCTTCCTGCGGCGGCGCTGGATGCGGACCCGGATCGCCCAGCTCTCGGGCGCCGGCCGGCTGCTCCTGAAGGACCCGGACGGCACGGCGGAGCTGCTCGCACTGCGGATGCCGCTGCACATCGCGTACGGGGCGGACGAGATGGTCTGGCCCCCGGCGGAGCTGGCCGCGGCGGCGGCCCGCACCGGCGCGCACCACACGGTGGTCGAGGGCGCGGGCCACTCCCCGAACGTGTCGCACCCGCGCGAGCTGACGGACCGGCTCACCGGCTTCTGGGAGCGGGCCGCAGCCCGCGCGGAAGCCGGCGCCGCAGCACCGTAGGGAAGGCCCCCGCCCCGTCCTTCAGTACTGCGTCTTGAGGTGCTGCCAGAAGCCGTCCCGCAAGGCGCGTCGCAGGGAGGCGTGCCCGCGCAGGGAGCGGCTGAGCAGGCGCTCCGCCTCGACGAGCAGGTCCTGGTCGACGGGGCCCGGGAGGTAGGGGGCGCCGGGCAGGAGCTCGGCGAGGCGGTCCCGGCCGCGCTCGGCGAGCCAGGTCGCGGCGATCTGGGCGCCGACGAAGCGGACCTCCTCGCGGGAGGGCGGCGGCTCGCCCTCGTTCTCGTACGTCGTGACGGGGCGGCGGGTGACGTACGGGCGGCAGAAGTCGAGCTCGAAGGTGCGCTGGCTGTCGACCTCCCAGAGCAGTGCCTCGGCCTGGTTGCGGCCCTCGGCCGCCTCGATGCCCCAGAGGTGGACGCGGGCCCCGTAGCCCTGCGCGGCCTCGACGGCCGAGACGAGGTCCTCGTCGCCGCCGACGAGGGCGGCGTCGCTGATGGCGCGGTGGCGGGCGAGGGACTCCAGATCGGTGCGGATCAGGGAGTCGACGCCCTTCTGCTGGTTGTTGGCGTTGAGGTTGCCGAGGCGCACCTTGACGTCGGGCAGCTCTGCGATGGCCTGCTGCTCGGGGGTGTGGATACGGCGCCGGGCGCCGTCGTACCAGTAGACGCGGAGCAGTCTGCTGTCCGCGAAGATCGTGCGGGCCTTGTCGATGAAGGCCTCGATCAGGCCCTCGGCGTCGAGGTCGAAAGAGCGCCGGTCCTCGGTGCCCGTCACCAGCAACCCGGCCGCAGCATGGACGTAACCCGCGTCGACGAAGATGGCGTGGGTGGACGGGGTCTTGGCCACCTCGGCCAGCATCCGCTGGAGAAGTTCGTTGGTGCGCTCCACACGGGCGTCGAGCGTGTTCAGGCGGGCGTCGAGCGCATGGGCGTCGGTGGGCACGTCGGCGAGTGCGCCGGTGGTGACGTCGGCGGGTGCTTCGGCGGGTGCGGGGGTGGTCTCTGCGTCGTTCATACGGGGCTCATTCTCCGCCGCCCCGGGCCCTGCCGCCACACCCTCCTACCCGCCAGTAGTTAGCCATCCGAAAATTTTCTTTAGCGTAGGGAATGTTTTCCACCTGCACCTCGTTGGACACCTACGTAACGCAGTTCTCCAACAGGAGGATCAACTCAGACGAAGGGAGAAGCCCTTGCGCTTCGAAATCCTGCGCCTCGACGACATCGACGGCACGCCCGTCGACAGCACGGTCGTGGACGCCGCCTCCGTCAATCGGATCGTGCAGCAGGCCGCCGCGATCGGCCAGCGCATCTGGATCCGCCCCGCCGAGACCTCGGCCTCGTAACAGGCCGGGTCCACCAAACGCACCGCGCCCCCGCACGGACTCCGCAGCAGCGGAATCCGTACGGGGGCGCAGTGGTTCCTCCCGCGGCTCAGGCCCCCTGGACGACCTGGGTGACGCCGTTGATGATCTGCTGCACCGCGATGGCGGAGAGCATCATGCCGGCGAGACGGGTCACCAGGACCACGCCGCCGTCCTTGATGACCCGGATGATCACCAGCGAGTAGCGCATGGTCAGCCAGAGCACGACGTGCATGGCGACGATGGCGGCCCAGACGGAGACCTGCGAGGCGACGCTGTCGGCGTGCTGCACCGCGAGGATGACCGAGACGATCGCACCCGGCCCGGCGAGCAGCGGCATGCCGAGCGGCACCAGGGCGACGTTCACGTCCTTGGTCTGCTTCGGCTCGTCGGTCTTGCCGGTCAGCAGGTCGAGCGCGATGAGCAGCAGGAGCAGACCACCCGCGATCATCAGCGCGGGGACGGAGACGTGCAGGTAGTCCAGGATCTGCTGCCCGAGCAGGCCGAAGACGGTGATGACGCCGAAGGCCACGGCGACGGCCTGCCAGGCCATGCGGCGCTGGACCTTGGCCGGCCGGCCGGAGGTGAGGGCGAGGAAGATCGGCGTGATCCCCGGGGGATCCATGATCACGAAGAGGGTCAGGAACAGCGAGCCGAAGACGGCGACGTCGAACACGGTGGGGTGCCTTGCGGGAGAGGTCGAACGGTGGGGTGTGGGTCACCGCTGCCGGAATGTGGTGTTCCGTCAGCGGGCCGACGCGGGTACGTCCCCCACGGGGCGCGGAGCCGCGCGGGGTGACGTGAACGGGTACGGGTGGGGGCCGCCCGGGACCCTCTCGGGGCCCGGTGACCGGGTCGGGGCGCGGGACTCCGCACCGCCCTGGCGGGGCCGGCGCGGGCGCGGGTCGTGCGGATCGTCACGACCGGATCGGACCGGACGGACCGGACCGCCCGACCGGACCGGACGGACCTCCGTGGCCATCCGTTCCGGACAGCCGGCGAAGGCCGTGGGGCCTCGCGGCCCTCGGGCATCAGCCCTCCGGCCTCGGAGCTCGGCCCCTCAGGCCCCCCAGGGGCTAGGCGGCGGCTCCCCCCGTGCCGGGGACCGCGAAGGCCCCTGTGGCACGGCGGATGATCTCGCCGTAGATCTCGGGGTCGGTGGTGCAGTCGCCGGGGCGACAGGTCTTGCGGCTGCCGTGGTAGTCGCTGGAGCCCGTGACCAGCAGCCCGAGCTCCTTCGCGAGCCCGCGCAGCCGGGCGCGCGTCGCCTCGTCGTGGTCCATGTGGTCGACCTCGATGCCGTCGAGTCCGGCGTCTGCCAGCCGGGCTATCGCCGTCTCCGGCACGACCTCGCCGCGCTTGACGGCGAGCGGGTGCGCGAAGACGGTGACCCCGCCGGCGGCCTTGACCAGGCGGATCGCCTCGAAGGGGTCCAGCTCGTGCTTCCCGACGTGGGCCCGGCCGCCGTCGGCGAGCCAGTCGGGCGTGAAGGCCCCGGACACGTCCCGTACGACTCCGAGCTCGACGAGCGCCTCGGCGACGTGCGGGCGGCCGACGGAGCCGTCGCCGGCGATCCGGGCGACCTGCTCCCAGGTGACGGGGACGCCGAGCTCCTGGAGCTTGCCGACCATGGCGCGGGCGCGCGGCACGCGGTCGTCCCGGACGAGCTCACGCTCGGCGAGGAGCGCGGGCTCCTCCGGGTCGAAGAGGTACGCGAGCATGTGCAGCCCGACGCCGTCGAGCCGGCAGGACAGTTCGGCGCCGGTGACGAGGGTCAGCCCCTCGGGCAGTGCGCTGATCGCCTCTGCGTGGCCGCGGGTGGTGTCGTGGTCCGTCAGCGCGACGACGTCGAGCCCGGCGGCGGCCGCGTTCCTGACGAGTTCGGCCGGCGAGTCCGTGCCGTCGGAAGCCGTGGAGTGGGTGTGCAGATCGATGCGCACGACGCGGTACTCCGGGGGCTCGACACGGACGAGGGACGCTTCAGCATAACGGGCGAATCGAACAGCCTTGTACGGATCCGGCCCCCCGGTCGCCCGTTACTTCAGCAGCCTCGGGGTGAGCGCGCCGCACGGCAGGAGCTCGACCTCGGCGCCCGCGTCCCGCAGGTCCGTCAGGACCAGCTCGTCGTACATCAGGAGGCCGGACTGCTCGGGCCAGACGATCGCCCACAGCCAGAGGCCGCGCGCCTCCCCCGCGAAGACCGCCCGGTCCTGCGGGGTACCGGTGACGTGCCACAGCGGGGTGGGGCGTCCGGCGGCGAGGACCTTCGCCTGGGGCGGCTTGTCGATGGCCATGCCGGAGCCGGGATCGAGGCCGTCGATGCCGGCGTACCGCGCGCCGAGTCCGACGCCGAGCTCCTCGGCGACCAGGAGCAGCTCACCGATCCCGCCGAGCGGGCCGGGGCCCGAGCAGGCGACGGCGGTCGCGCGTCCGCCGCTGCGGTCGTCGCCCGCGTACGTGACTCCGGTGAAGAGCCAGCCGACGGGCAGGGGCCACGGCATCCACACCGGGACGTGGGACCGGGCCACCACGACACCGAGGGCCTCGACGCTGGGTGGGATCACGGGCTGGAGCGGGTGCACCGAGCCGTGCACGTCACACTGCCAGGAGTCGGCGAAGAGACCGGGCGCTCTGACCCTGCCACCGCACTTCGGACAACTGGGTTCGCCCCTCATAGGGCTCAACGGTCCTACCCCTCGGGCCCCGCGTCAAGGACGGCCCGCGGACGATCACCCGTCCGGCCCGGGCCGTTCACCCGCCGCTCACCCGCCGCGCCGCCCGGCCTCAGTCCAGGCTCACGGACCCCCGCAGCGGATCGCGCAGATCCGTGCCCCGGGCCAGCCAGCGCTCCTCCAGCGCCTGCGCCCCGTGCACCCGCTTCCACGCCGCCTCGTTCGGGGTCATCGGGAGCAGCGGCAGGAAGCGGACCGGGTCGAGCGGCTCGTCCAGCTCCAGGTCCTCCACGAGGCCGCCGGACCCGGCGACCAGGACCGAGCTGAAGGAGGCGCCGGGCCAGAGGGGCTCACCCACGTCGAGCGAGGCGCCGGGGGCCACGACCACGCCCTCGACCTGCGGGGTGGAGGCGAGCACGGCGAGCGGGCGCAGCACCTTGTCGGTGTCGGCGAGGCCGGCCCGTACGGTGAGGACGAGCTCCGCGCGCGGGCCCTTCACGGGGTCGGCGAGGGTGGCGGTCGGATCGGCCATCGGCGAGGCGGACATCCCGAGGGTCGCGTACCGCACGAGATCGCCGTCGACGAAGCGGAGCACCTCGATCCGATCGGTGCCGAGGAACGTCACCGCGGCCCGCGCGTCCGGTTCGCCGAGCGCCGTCCGCAGCCGGGCCTCGACCAGAGCAAGAACTTCTCCCATGACCTGAGCATAAAGCGCGTATGGAACGGGCAAAGTCAGGGATTGACCCTCTGTCGGCTGATAGTCTTGGCCGCTGGTCGGGAGTCACGAACTCCTGATTACTCGTCACACGTCATCCCTCAAGGGGGACCGGCCGGAGGAGGTGGGGCTGCGATGGACCGAAGTCGGTCGGGCAGTACCAGTCGCTCTTCCGCCCCGCACCCGAGCCCGGTGCGCTTCTCCCTCCGGTGACCCCAGGTCCCGTTCGGACCTGCCTTCTCCGGCATCTCGCACGACGGAAGAGCATTTCGCCTTTGCCTGTCTGTAGCGAACGCCGTCACCGTGATCCCCCGGTGCCGCCCGCTTTGTGGACGACGTAGCTCCACGTCCCCATTCCGGGCTGTGCCACGCATCGCGCCGCGACGGCCTCTCCGTGAAGGAGCATGCCCATGTCGATGATCCGTGACCTGCGCGCCGCCGTCCGGCCGAGCCTGCGGCACACCCTGCGCAAGACCCCCACCACGTACACCTCGTACGACCCCACCCGCGACCACTCGGCCTCCAGCGCCGTCGTGGACTGCGCCGTCTACCGCGACGGGCGCCGGGTCGACGACCGCGACTGCCTCACGCCCCGCGGCGCGATGAGCCAGGTCAGGAAGAGCGGCGGCTTCACCTGGATCGGGCTCCACGAGCCGACCGAGGCCGAATTCGCCGGTATCGCCGCCGAGTTCGGGCTGCACCCGCTCGCCGTCGAAGACGCCGTCCACGCCCACCAGCGGCCCAAGCTGGAGCGGTACGACGACACCCTCTTCACCGTCTTCAAGACGATCCACTACGTCGAGCACGCCGAGCTCACGGCGACCAGCGAGGTCGTCGAGACCGGCGAGGTCATGTGCTTCACCGGCCCCGACTTCGTCATCACCGTCCGGCACGGCGGCCAGGGCTCCCTGCGCAACCTCCGCCACCGCCTCCAGGGCGAGCCCGAGCTGCTCGCCAAAGGCCCCTCGGCCGTCCTGCACGCCATCGCCGACCACGTCGTCGACGGCTACATCGCGGTCGCCGACGCCGTCGAGCTGGACATCGACCAGCTGGAGATCGACGTCTTCTCGCCGAGCGCCAAAGGCTCCACCCGCGGTACGGACACGGGCCGGATCTACCAGCTCAAGCGTGAGGTGCTGGAGTTCAAGCGGGCCGTCACACCGCTCCTGCGTCCGCTGACGCTGCTCAGCGAGCGCCCGATGCGGCTGGTCGACCCCGACATCCAGAAGTACTTCCGGGACGTCGCCGACCACCTCGCCCGCGTCCAGGAACAGGTCGTCGGCTTCGACGAGCTCCTCAACTCGATCCTCCAGGCCAACCTGGCCCAGGCGACCGTCGCGCAGAACGAGGACATGCGCAAGATCACCTCGTGGGCGGCGATCGTCGCCGTCCCCACGGCGGTCTGCGGCGTCTACGGCATGAACTTCGACCACATGCCGGAGCTGCACTGGAAGTACGGCTACCCGATGGTGCTCACCGGCATCATCGTGGTCTGCTTCAGCATCCACCGCATGCTCAAGCGCAACGGCTGGCTGTGAGGACACCCCGCGAGCCCGGCCTGATCGGCAGGAAACCCCTAAGCTTCACGCCATGACTGAAGAGCTGCTCGGGTCCGCCCTCGTCGAGGAGGCCACCAAGAAGTCCGGCCTCGTCTGGGTGCGCGGGACCGGTCCGGCCCGCGCGCTCTGGCACGTCTGGCACGACGGCGCCGCGCACGTCGTCGGCGACGGGCCAGGCGAGCAGCCGCTGCCGGGCCTGGTGGACGGCGGGACGGTCGAGGTCACGGTCCGCAGCAAGGACAAGGGCGGGCGGCTCGTCGCCTGGACGGCCTCGGTGCGCGAGCTCTCCCCCGGCACGGAGGAGTGGGACGCCGCGGTCGCCGAGCTGAAGGGCAAGCGGCTGAACGCCCTCGACGGCGAGGCCATGCCGGGGCGCTGGGCGCGCGAGTGCCGCGTGGTGCGGCTCGACCCCCGCTCCTCGACGACGGAGCTGCCGGACGGCTCCCTGGCCGCCGTACCGCTGCCCTCGGAGGCCACGACCCGCCGGCCGGTGCCGGCCGCGCTCCCGAAGCTGCTGTTCCGCAAGCGCCGCAAGTAGGACCGCCCGGGACCGGCTACGTGCGCGGCAGCTGCTTGCCGTAGTCGAGGGTCTCCTCCTTGGACGGTTCCGCGAGCGGGAAGTCCTTGTTCCACTCGGAGAGCACGACCACGCCCGCTCCCCCGCCCCGCGCGAACTGCAGGGGGTACGGGGAGCCCTCCAGGGACACGTCGAGCGTGCCGCCCTCGCCCTCGGCGCCGCCCTTGACCTTGATCGTGCGGACCCCGCCGATCTGGTCGCGGTCGCCCTTGACCTTCTCCCCGTGCAGGCCGATCAGCCCGCCGAGGAGCACGTCCATGTCGGTGAAGCCGCGGAACTGCTTGTACGAGGGGTCGCCCTGCGGCACCTTCACGTACATGTCGTCGAGCTTGTCGGCGGCCTCGGTGTCCGCCTCGGAGGGCTCCTCGGTCGCCTTGTCGTCGTCGTGCGCCCAGAAGTCCGCGTCCGCCTTCAGGTAGAGCGCGTCGCCGATCCGCAGCAGCTCGAAGGTGCTGTTCTTCGTCGTCACCGAGCCGGCGGCGCCGTCCTGCTTGAGCCGCATGTTGAGCTTGAAGGTGCCGCCCTTGCTGACGAGCGTGCCCGACAGCCGTACGGCCTTCGCCGCATCGGCGGCCGACTGCGCCTTCTGCTCGATCTCGGGCGCGGAGAGCCTCCCGACCCCGTTGGTCCCCTCGTCCGGATCGGCGCCGCAGGCGGTGAGTCCGACCGTCAGTCCGGCGCAGAGCGCCAGGGGCGCGACGACCCTGCGGATACGCGACGACGGGGTACGAACAGCCATCTGCGCTGCCTCTCGTGTCGTGGGGGGGCATGCCGGGCCGTGGCCCGTACGGGGTGCCGTTGGGACGGCCGCGGGCCGGGCCGGCGGAATGGCCGGGTCCGGTGCCGGGACCGAGGAGGGGGGACGGCAGACCGCAGCGTACCCGGGCCGGGTGACGGGCCCCGCAGGCAGCCGTACGGAGTCCTTGCCGAAGCGGGGCGGAACGGCACGGGCTAGCCTGAACCAGGCAAAGCTCCGCGAGAACGGCAGAGCTCTTGCCACGACTCGAATCGTGCGGCACCGAGGAGGCGCGTGGCATGGCGGCAGGCGCCCCCCGGATCTTCGTCTCCCATCTCGCGGGGGTCCCCGTCTTCGACCCCGTCGGCGACCAGGTCGGCCGGGTCCGCGACCTGGTGGCCATGCTCCGCGTCGGCCGCAGGCCGCCCCGGCTGCTCGGCATGGTCGTGGAGGTGCTGAGCCGCCGCCGCGTCTTCGTCCCGATGACCCGTATCACCGGCGTCGAGTCCGGCCAGGTCATCACGACGGGCGTGGTCAACATGCGCCGCTTCGAGCAGCGGCCCACCGAGCGGCTCGTCCTCGGCGAGCTCCTCGACCGGCGCGTCCGGCTCGTGGGGGCCGACGGCCAGGAGGGCGAGGAGGTCACCGTCCTCGACGTCGCCATCCAGCAGCTGCCCGCCCGCCGCGACTGGGAGATCGACAAGGTCTTCGTCCGCAAGGGCAAGGGCGGGGTGCTGAGCCGCAAGGGCGAGACGCTGACCGTCGAGTGGTCGGCCGTCACCGGCTTCTCCCTGGAGGAGGAGGGGCAGGGCGCGGAGAGCCTCGTCGCCACCTTCGAGAAGCTGCGCCCGGCCGACCTCGCCAACGCCCTGCACCACCTCTCCCCCAAGCGGCGCGCCGAGGTGGCCGCGGCTCTCGACGACGACCGGCTCGCCGACGTCCTCGAAGAGCTGCCGGAGGACGACCAGATCGAGATCCTCGGCAAGCTGAAGGAGGAACGGGCCGCCGACGTCCTGGAGGCGATGGACCCGGACGACGCGGCCGACCTGCTGTCCGAGCTGCCGGAGGAGGACCAGGAGCGGCTCCTCACCCTGATGCAGCCGGACGACGCCGCCGACGTGCGCCGCCTCCTGTCGTACGAGGAGCGCACGGCCGGCGGTCTGATGACGACCGAGCCGATCGTGCTGCGGCCGGACGCCACGGTCGCGGACGCGCTGGCCCGGGTGCGTCAGCAGGACCTGTCGCCTGCGCTCGCCGCGCAGGTGTACGTGTGCCGGCCGCCGGACGAGACCCCGACCGGGAAGTACCTGGGCACGGTGCACTTCCAGCGGCTGCTGCGGGACCCGCCCTTCACGCTGGTCAGCTCGCTCGTGGACAGCGATCTGCCGCCGCTGGGCCCGGACACCCCGCTGCCCGCCGTCACCAGCTACCTCGCCGCGTACAACATGGTCGCCGCGCCCGTCGTGGACGAGAGCGGTTCGCTGCTCGGCGCGGTCACCGTAGACGACGTGCTCGACCACCTGCTGCCGGACGACTGGCGGGAGACCGAGTTCCACGAGGAGGGGACCGCGCATGGCCGCTGAGCGGGGGCAGGAGCGGGAACGGGACCGGGAGCGGGAGCGGCCGATCGCACGCATCCGGCTCGACCTGCCGCGCGAGCGCCGGGCCAGGCTCCTGCCGGAGTACGACCCGGAGGCGTTCGGCCGGCTGTCGGAGCGGATCGCCCGCTTCCTGGGGACGGGGCGCTTCCTGGTCTGGATGACCCTCACGGTCGTCGTCTGGATCGGGTGGAACATCTTCGCGCCCCCGTCGCTGAGGTTCGACGAGTACCCGTTCATCTTCCTGACGCTCGCCCTGTCCCTCCAGGCCTCGTACGCGGCGCCGCTGATCCTGCTCGCCCAGAACCGGCAGGACGACCGGGACCGGGTCAATCTGGAGCAGGACCGGAAGCAGAACGAGCGGTCGATCGCGGACACCGAGTACCTGACCCGGGAGATCGCGGCGCTCCGCATGGGCCTCGGCGAGGTCGCGACGCGCGACTGGATCCGCTCGGAGCTCCAGGACCTGATCAAGGAGCTGGAGGAGCGCCGGGATCTATTCCCGTCCGGCGAAGGACACGGAAGTGA
This sequence comes from Streptomyces venezuelae, assembly GCF_008642375.1. NCBI lineage: Bacteria > Bacillati > Actinomycetota > Actinomycetes > Kitasatosporales > Streptomycetaceae > Streptomyces > Streptomyces venezuelae. Next base: position 3,013,881 of record NZ_CP029194.1, read on the forward strand.
CGTACCCGACCGTTGACAGCCCTTTCATGGGCCGGTGGTCGGCGCCGTACCATCGTCGGTATGGCTATGGAAGACGCGGTGCTCGAAGCACTGGCGACGGTGAACGACCCCGAGATCAACAAACCGATCACTGAGCTCGGCATGGTCAAGTCGGTGGAGATCGAACCGGACGGCAAGGTCGCCGTCACGGTCTACCTGACCGTCTCCGGCTGCCCGATGCGGGACACGATCACGCAGCGCGTGACCGAGGCCGTCTCCCGGGTGGAGGGCGTCACCGGTGTCGACGTCACGCTCGACGTGATGAGCGACGAGCAGCGCAAGGAGCTGGCGGCGGCGCTGCGCGGGACCGGTGCGGAGCGCGAGGTGCCGTTCGCGAAGCCGGGCTCGCTGACCCGGGTGTACGCGGTCGCCTCCGGCAAGGGCGGAGTCGGCAAGTCCTCCGTGACCGTGAACCTCGCCGCGGCGATGGCCGCGGACGGTCTGAAGGTCGGTGTCGTCGACGCCGACATCTACGGCCACAGCGTGCCGCGGATGCTGGGCGCGGACGGCCGTCCGACCCAGGTCGAGAACATGATCATGCCGCCGTCGGCGAACGGCGTGAAGGTCATCTCCATCGGCATGTTCACCCCGGGCAACGCCCCGGTGGTGTGGCGCGGCCCGATGCTGCACCGCGCGCTCCAGCAGTTCCTCGCGGACGTGTACTGGGGCGACCTGGACGTCCTCCTGCTCGACCTGCCCCCGGGCACGGGCGACATCGCGATCTCGGTCGCGCAGCTCGTGCCGAACGCGGAGATCCTGGTCGTGACGACCCCGCAGCAGGCCGCCGCGGAGGTCGCCGAGCGGGCCGGTTCGATCGCCGTGCAGACGCACCAGAAGATCGTCGGTGTCGTCGAGAACATGGCGGGCCTGCCGTGCCCGCACTGCGACGAGATGGTCGACGTCTTCGGCACGGGCGGCGGCCAGCGTGTCGCGGACGGCCTGACGCAGACCACGGGCGCGACCGTCCCGGTGCTCGGCTCGATCCCCATCGACGTGCGGCTGCGCGAGGGCGGCGACGAGGGCAGGCCCGTCGTCCTGTCCGACCCGGACTCCCCGGCGGGCGCGGCCCTGCGCGCCATCGCGGGCAAGCTGGGCGGCCGCCAGCGCGGCCTGTCGGGCATGAGCCTGGGCATCACCCCGCGCAACAAGTTCTAGACACCCGGGTGTGGGCAATCGTTCCGCAGGGCGGAACGGGTGGGCACGCCCCACCACCGGCCCGCAGTGGCCGCACAGCGTGAAGGGCGCCCCCAGGCAGGGGCGCCCTTTCCGTACCCGCGTCTACGCGTACGCCTCCAGGTCCTTGATCTGCGAGAACCCCAGACCGTACGCGCTCATCCCCCGCCCGTACGCCCCGAGGTGCACCCCCGCGGCCGACCCGGCGAGCACCCAGCCGAACTCCGACTCGCGGTAGTGGAACGGCATCGGGACCCCGTCCACCGGCAGCGACAGCGTCGACCAGGCGGGCCCGTCGAGGTCGTCGGCGAGCTCGAAGGCCGTCTCCGTCTGCTGGTCCAGCCAGTTGTCGCGCAGCCCGTGGTCGAGCGAGGCGGGCCAGGTGTGGAGCAGGAGCCCCGAGCCGGCCAGCCAGGCGGCCGAGGAGACCGTGGTGGCGTCGAGGACGCCCGTCCCGTCCCCCGTCCGCCGGACGGGGCTCGCGGCCACGGTCACGACGACCGCGAACCGCTCCTTCTCCGCGGCGGTCGCGTCCGACTTTATGGACGGCGTGTCACCGTGCCCGGTCGACCCGTGCTGCACACTGCCGTCCGCCGCCGTACCGACCTGCATCAGCCAGCGCGGCCCGGTGAACGCCTCGTCGAGGCCGTACCAGGCGAAGGGTGCCCGCAGATATCCCTCGGGGGTACGCCGCGCCGTCGGCACGCCCTCCACCCGACTCGTGGTCTCCAACTCGGCCGCCTCCTCGTAACGTCAACAGAGGGAGGATAGCCACCGGGACGCGTCGGGTCGGTGACAGCCCGTCGTCAGGTCGCGTCGGAGTCGTACGGCGGACGCTCTCCGGCGTCCGGCTTGTCCTGCTTCTTGAGGAGGTCCGGGGTGCCGGCGGCCGTCGAACCTCCCCCGTGGCCTTCGGCACGGGAGGTGCCCCCAACCGCGGCGGGCGCGGCCTCGCGGCCGTGGACCGCGTCGGCGACGTCGTTCATCTCCTTCTTGAGGTCGAACGAGCCGCGCAGCTCCCTGAGCTCCTTGAGGTCCTCGTTCCCCTCCAGCTGCTTGCGGAGGAACGTCTTCGGGTTGAGGTCCTCGAACTCGAAGTCCTTGAACTCCGGCCCCAGCTCGCTGCGGATGTCCTCCTTCGCGCTGTCCGAGAAGTCACGTACCTTCCGGATGAAACGCGAGACGTCCTGGATGACCTTCGGGAGCTTGTCAGGCCCGAAGACGAGCACGGCGAGGACCACGAGGGCCACCAGCTCGAGTGCGCCTATGTCGCTGAACACCTAGTAGCTCCTTCACGCCGGTCCAGGGCCCGGTCCACGGTACCCGCCCAAACTGTCGGACGGGTACCTCCCGGTGTCCGCCGTGTGGCACTCAGGTGCCCTGCGACGAACCAAGTGTCAGCGTCTTTGTCAGCTCTTTGCCGTCACGGGTGAGGGTGAGCCGCAGTTTGTCGCCGGGGCGATGGGCGCGGATCTTCACGATCAGCTCCTCGCCGTTGTGCACGCGCTGGCCGTCGACCTTGGTGATGACGTCGCCGGGACGGAGACCCGCCAGGGCGGCCGGGCCGCCGGGGGTGACGGAGGCGGCGCCGTCCTTGCCCTTCTCGCCGACGCGGGCGCCGTCACCGTTGAACTGCATGTCGAGGCTCACACCGATGACGGGGTGCGTGGCCTTGCCGGTGTTGATGAGCTCCTCGGCGACGCGCTTGCCCTGGTTGATCGGTATGGCGAAGCCGAGGCCGATCGAGCCGGCCTGGCCGGCGCTGCCGCCGTCGCCGTCACCGGAGCCGCCGGCTGCCCGGATCGCGCTGTTGATGCCGATGACCCGGCCCTTGGAGTCGAGCAGCGGGCCGCCCGAGTTGCCGGGGTTGATGGGGGCGTCGGTCTGGAGGGCGTCGACGTAGCTGATGTCGGTGCCGTCGCCCTTCTCGCCGCCGGCGGTGATCGGGCGCTCCTTGGCGCTGATGATCCCGGAGGTCACGGTGTTGGAGAGGTCGAAGGGGGCGCCGATGGCGACGACGGGGTCGCCGACGCGGACGTTCTCGGAGTTGCCGAGGGGCAGCGCCTTGAGGCCGGAGACGCCGGTGACCTGGACGACGGCGAGGTCGTAGCCGGTGTCCTTGCCGACGATCTTGGCGTCGGCGGTCTCACCGCTGGAGAAGGTCACGGTGATGTCCCCGGAGGACTCGGCCGCGTCGACCACGTGGTTGTTGGTGAGGATGTGGCCCTTGGTGTCCAGGACGAAGCCGGTGCCGGTGCCGGAGGAGCCGCCGCCGCTGACGTGCAGGGTGACGACGCCGGGCAGCGCTGCGGCGGCGATCCCGGCCACGCTCTCGGGGGCGCGGTCGGTGTCCCCGCCGTCGGCCTGGGGCAGCTCGACCGTGGTGAGCCCGCCGTTCCGCTCGACGTAGGCGCCGATGCCGCCGCCGATGACGCCGGTGACGAGGGCGAAGACCAGGGCTCCGGCGAGCGCGAGGCCCTTCCGGGACTTCTTCTTCACGGGCGCCGGAGCGAGCCCGACGCCACCGACGGCCCCGCCCCAGGGGTCGTACTGCATCCACGGGGCGGTCCCGCCGTGCTGCGGCGGTACGGGGGGCACGGCGGCCTGCTGCGGGGCTACCGGGGGCACGGGGCCCTGCGGCTGGGCCTGCGGCGGTACGGGGGCCTGGGGCGGCACGGAGGCCGCCGGGTGCTGCACGGGCGGTGCGGGCGCCCACGGGCCGGGCTCGCCGTAGGGCGGCGTCCGGTACTCGTCGGGCGCGTGCAGGGGCTGGGGGGCGGGCTGCGCGACCGCTTCCGGGGCGGCGGCCGGGGGCACGTCGCCCACGGGAGCTTCGGAAACGGGAGCCTCGGTGGCGGGCGCGGCGGCCGGCTCGTCCTTCGTCAGCAGGACGGTCGGCGCGGGCCCGGGGGCGGTCACGGTCTCCGGCTCCGGCGTCTCCGGGCGGGGCGCGTCGGACATCTCCGCGGTGCCGGTGCCGGCATCGGCTTCGGCCACGACGTCGGCCTCGGCCTGCGGCTGGGGCGCGGGCAGGGGGAAGTCACCGTCGCCGTCGTCACCTCTGTCGGCCGGAGGCGGCGAGGGTATCCGCGCCGCCTCCGGTGTCGTCGAAGGCCGGCTCCACCAGTTCGGCTTCCCGTCGTTCATGCTCTCCCCGCAACCCGCTGACCCGTCCGCGCCCCTGGCTCGGGCGCCCCTGTCCCTGGATTCAACCAGGTCGCGGGTCAGCGGTGGGAGCCGAGCGGTGCGTTCGTCGGGCTCGCCGCCGGGCTGGGACCGGGGGCGACCGCCAGATCGAGGGCCGGGCCCGTCGGTCGTATGAACGGCGAGAGCGCGAAGAACGACTGCATGGCCTGGTTCTGGAGGCGCACCGCCACCAGCGGCCCTGCGGGAGCCCGGTCGGCGGGGGTGCCGGTACGGGCCGCGAGCGGCTTCGACGGCGTCAGCGGCTCCTCGGCGACGGACTGGGCGCCCGAACGCTCCCCGGAGCGCGTACCGCGTGTGGCGCCGGTGGTGCCGGCGGCGCCGCCCGTGGCCGTGGCGCGCAGCGGGGTGACCGCGCTGCCCGTGCCCTGGCCGCCGCGTCCGCTCGCGCTGACCGAGGTCTCGACCGGCATCGTGCCGCCGAGGGCGATCGCAGCGAACGAGACCGCGCTCGCCGCCACGAAGGCGAAACGCCGGCCGCGCCCGGACGTGCCGGAGGTGCGGTCGCCGACGTCGTGGATGCGGAAGCCGGTGCCGGTGTGCGGGGAGCTCGGGGTGACGACCGCCGCGGTGGCGAAGCCGTCGGACTTCAGCGCCGCCGCGCCGAGAAGCTCTTCGAGGGGCCCTCGCGGCGCTCCGGGCCCGCCGGAGCCGCCCGAAGGCTCACCTGGCCCCCCGGGGAGCCCCTGGAGCCTGGCGAGGAAGCCCTCAGAGGGCGGCGGGGGCGCCGCGGAGGCGAAGACGCTCTTCACGGTGCGCTGCGCGTCGGCCTCGGCCTTGCAGCGCGCACAGGTCACGAGGTGCGCGAGCACGCGCTCGCGGGCGTCGTGGCCGAGCTCGCCGTCGACGAGTGCCGCGAGCCGGTCCCCGAGGTGGTGTTCCACGGGGGGCCGCGACGAGGGTCGGGTGCTGCTCACGCTGTCCCCGCCTCCCAGCCCACGGAGGCGAACGCACGCTCCGCCCGGGCCTCGGGCGAGCGGTGCTTGAGCGCCTTGCGCAGATGGGAGCGCCCGCGGTGGATCCGGCTGCGGACGGTGCCGAGCTTCACGCCGAGGGTCGCGGCGATCTCCTCGTACGACAGTCCTTCGATGTCGCAGAGGACGACCGCGGCGCGGAACTCGGGCGCGAGCGTGTCGAGGGCCTGCTGCACGTCGGCGTCGAAGTGGGTGTCGTTGAACACCTGCTGCGGCGACGGCTCACGGCTGGGGAGCCGCTCGGCGGCGTCGTCGGCGAGCGCGTCGAAACGGATGCGCTGCTTGCGGCGGACCATGTCGAGGAAGAGATTGGTGGTGATGCGGTGGAGCCAGCCCTCGAAGGTGCCCGGCGTGTACGTCGACAGCGAGCGGAAGACGCGGACGAAGACCTCCTGGGTGAGGTCCTCTGCGTCGTGCTGGTTGCCGGTGAGGCGGTAGGCGAGGCGGTAGACCCGGCCACTGTGCGTGCTGACGATCTCCTCCCAGGTGGGCGGAGTCCACGCCTGCGATTCCGCATCCGATGCGAAGGTCGCGGTGGTGGGAGCGGAGTCGGTGGAGCGGCTTCGGTCAGCGGTGTCGGTCACGGATTTCGGCTCACCCGCCGACCTGAGAAGACGCCGAAGCACTCCTCCCCGATCCACAGGCGCAGCCGCACCTCCCCTGTCGGCTCTGGTGGTGTCCAGTGGAGCCCCTACCATAGCCACCTCGCCCGTTAGCTCCGGATAAGAATCTTTACGCGAATTTGGAACCCGCTCGCCCGGCTGCCGCAGGTCGCGTCCCGCCCCTGGTGAACGCGCGGTCCCATCTGCGGGTTCCCGCTGACAGCGGATACAGTCACCGTTGCGTCAACTACGGGGACAGGAGAGGGCCATTACCGCCAACCGGCAGACGGGCTGGTCGTTCGCCGACGCCTTCGTCGCCGAGGACGAAGCTCTGCGCTGGGCCCGGGACCGGGCCCGGGAGGCAGGGCTGCCCTCGGTGTCGCCCGGCACCGGTGGCGCGCTGCGCCTGCTCGCGGCGACGGCGGACGCCAAGGCGGTGGCGGAGATCGGTACCGGCACGGGCGTGTCGGGCATCTACCTGCTGCTGGGGATGCGGCCGGACGGCGTCCTGACGACGGTGGACCTCCAGCCCGAGCGCCAGCAGCTCGCGAAGACGGCGTTCCGTGCGGCGGGCTTCGCCGGCAACCGGGCCCGGTTCATCCCCGGCCGCGCCCTCGACGTCCTCCCGCGGCTCGCGGACGGCGGATACGACCTCGTCTTCTGCGACGGCGACCGTCTGGAGTACCTGGACTACCTCGCTGAATCGTTGCGCCTGCTGCGACCTGGGGGTCTGGTCTGCTTCGAGGGCGTCTTCGCGGACGGCCGGACGGTCGACTCGGCGGCCCAGCCGGCGGAGGTCCTGCGGGTCCGCGAGCTGCTGCGCGCGGTGCGGGAGAGCCAGGAGCTGCTGCCCTCGCTGCTGCCGGTGGGCGACGGCCTGCTCTGCGCCGTGCGCCGAGGCTGACGGCCGCTCCTCCTCCCCCGCCCCGGACACACCGCTGCCCCGGCACGGTCGGGACCGTCCGGGGCAGTGGCGAGGAATCATCGAGGGTCAGGTCAGCCGACGACCTTCTTCAGGGCGTCGCCCAGCGCCTCGGCCTCACCCGGGGTCAGCTCGACGACAAGCCGACCGCCGCCTTCGAGCGGAACGCGCATGACGATGCCCCGCCCCTCCTTGGTCACCTCGAGCGGGCCGTCACCCGTCCGCGGCTTCATGGCCGCCATGCTTGTTCCCCTTCCTGAAACCAGCTCATCGTCAGCCGGGCAGCTCTTTGATGCGGAGCACGCTTCACCGGCTTCGAACACATTGCTTCCAGGTCATTATCCCGCATCGCAGGACCCGATGACCAACATCGATCTGCATCGCTTGCGCAACGCGCTCTCTCAAAACCCCACATTTCGGGGATCCGGCTGCGATACTGCGCCGCTTCGGATCGTAGCGACGGCCGGATTTCTTTGACGCAGCTCACATGTGCGGTGCCGGTGATCTCCGCCATGCTGGGCACGTCAACCACGCAAAGAGGCGAAGGGAACCCCATGGCCGACACGGTGCTGTACGAGGTGAGCGACGGGCTCGCCACCATCACGCTCAACCGGCCCGAGGCCATGAACGCGATGAACGTGACGGCGAAGGTCGCTCTCCGGGACGCCGCGGAAACGGCCGCGGCGGACACCGCCGTACGGGCCGTCCTGCTCACGGCGGCGGGCGACCGGGCGTTCTGCGTCGGCCAGGACCTCAAGGAGCACGTCGGGCTGCTCATGGCGGACCGGGAGTCCGGCACGCGCGAGACCATGAACACGGTCCGCGACCACTACAACCCGATCGTCAGGGCCCTCACCGGCATGCGGAAGCCGGTCGTGGCGGGCGTGAACGGCGTCGCGGCGGGTGCCGGCTTCGGCTTCGCGCTCGCGGCGGACTACCGGGTCGTCGCGGACACGGCCGCCTTCAACACGTCCTTCGCGGGCGTCGCGCTCACCTCGGACTCGGGCATGTCCTGGACGCTGCCCCGGCTGATCGGCGCGAGCCGGGCGTCGGACCTGCTGCTCTTCCCGCGCTCGATCACCGCCCAGGAGGCGTACGAGCTCGGCATCGCGAACCGCCTGGTCCCGGCCGCCGACCTCGCCGCCGAGGCCGCGAAGGTGGCCCGCAAGCTCGCGGAGGGCCCGACGGTGGCGTACGCGGCGCTCAAGGAGTCCCTGGCCTACGGCGCGGACCACTCCCTCGCCGAGTCCCTGGAGAAGGAGGACGAGCTCCAGTCCCTCGCGGGCGCCTCGGAGGACCACACGATCGCGGTCAGCGCCTTCATCGCCAAGGAGAAGCCGAAGTACCTGGGCCGCTAAAGGGTGTCCGGAAAGTCCCGCCTGGCCCGGGGGCTACTTGCCGCCCCGGGCCACGCACCCTTCCACGTGGTCGTCGACGAGGCCGCAGGCCTGCATCAGGGCGTAGGCCGTGGTGGGGCCGACGAAGCGGATGCCGCGCTTCTTGAGGGCCTTGGCGAGGGCCGTGGACTCGTCCGTGACCGCCGGGACCTCGGAGACCGAGCGCGGGGCGGGGCGGCCCGCCGGGTCGGGGGCGTACGACCAGATCAGGGCGTCGAGCTCGCCCGGGGACCATGTGGCGAGCAGCTTGGCGTTGGCCAGGGTCGCGTCGACCTTGGCGCGGTTGCGGATGATTCCCTCGTCGGCGAGGAGCCGCTCCCGGTCGGACTCGCCGAAGCCGGCGACGGAGGCGATGCGGAAGCCGTCGAAGGCGCGCCGGAAGCCCTCGCGGCGGCGCAGGATCGTGATCCAGGACAGGCCGGACTGGAAGGCCTCCAGGCAGAGCCGCTCGAAGAGCTCGTCGTCGCCGTGGACCGGGCGGCCCCACTCCTCGTCGTGGTACGCCACGTAGTCCTCGGTCGACAGGCCCCAGGGGCAGCGCGGTCGCCCGTCCGGGCCGGGGACGGCCCCGCCCTCCGTCATGAGTGGTCGTCCTCTCCGTCACCGCCGCCGGCGGCGCCCGCGAGCGCGCCCTCCAGCTCGGCGATCCGCGCGTCCCGCTCGGCGAGCTCGGCGCCGAGGCGGACCAGGACGTCGTCCACGTCCGCCATCCGGTAGCCGCGGACCGCGACGGGGAGGCGGAGCGCCTCGACGTCGGCGCGGTCGACCGGGCGGGCCACCGGGAGGGGGTCGACGAGCTGCTCGGGCGCCACCTCCGGCAGCACCTCGCTGTCGCCTCCGCCGACCACCGCCAGAGTCACCGCGGCCACGACCACGACCATCGTGATGAGCAGAAACCAGAACACCTGCGCGCCTCTTCCCGGAGTGGAATTCGTCCCGTGCCGATCGTGCCATGCGCCACTGACGGTTAGGGTCGCAGCGAACGTACGCGAGGGAGGACAAAAGGGATGCTGCGCTTGGGACGGCGTGAATTCGGGCCGCACGAGCCGGTGATCATGGCGATCGTGAACCGGACCCCGGATTCTTTCTACGACCAGGGCGCCACCTTCCGCGACGAGCCGGCGCTCGCCCGCGTGGAGCAGGCCGTGGCCGAGGGCGCGGCGATCATCGACATCGGCGGGGTGAAGGCGGGCCCCGGCGAGGAGGTCACGGCCGAGGAGGAGGCCCGGCGGACGGTCGGTTTCGTGGCCGAGGTCCGCAGGCGCCACCCCGACGTGGTGATCAGCGTGGACACCTGGCGGGCGGATGTCGGCGCGGCGGTCTGCGAGGCCGGGGCGGACGTCCTGAACGACGCGTGGGGCGGGGTCGACCCCGGGCTCGCGGAGGTGGCCGCGAAGTACGGCGCGGGGCTCGTCTGCACGCACGCGGGCGGCGCGGAGCCGCGGACGCGGCCGCACCGGGTCGAGTACGAGGACGTGATGGCCGACATCCTGCGCGTCACGGTCGGGCTCGCGGAGCGTGCGGCGGCGCTGGGCGTCCGGCGCGACGCGATCATGATCGACCCGGGGCACGACTTCGGGAAGAACACCCGGCACAGCCTGGAGGCGACGCGGCGGCTCGGGGAGATGGCGGAGACGGGGTGGCCGGTGCTGGTGTCCCTGTCGAACAAGGACTTCGTCGGGGAGACGCTGGACCGCCCGGTGAAGGAGCGGGTGCTCGGGACGCTGGCGACGACCGCCGTGTCCGCGTGGCTCGGGGCGCAGGTGTACCGGGTGCACGAGGTCGCGGAGACCCGTCAGGTGCTCGACATGGTGGCGTCCATCGCGGGGCACCGGCCGCCCGCCGTGGCCCGGCGCGGGCTGGCGTAGTCGGGCCGGTGCGGGAGGGGGTGGGGGCCCCCGCGGTGGTCGCTCCCCCACCCCGCCCCTTCCCGAAACCGGGGCTCTGCCCCGGACCCCGGTCCTCAAACGCCGGACGGGCTGGTTTCTCCTACTTACCCGTCTCCTTGGTCACGAGGGCCACCGCCTCTTCCACGTCGTCCGTGACGTGGAAGAGGAGGAGGTCTCGTTCGCTCGCCTTGCCGCCCGCGACGACCGAGTCGCGGAGCCAGTCGACGAGTCCCTTCCAGTACTCAGTGCCGAAGAGGACGATCGGGAAGCGGGTGACCTTGCGGGTCTGGACCAGGGTGAGCGCCTCGAAGAGCTCGTCGAGGGTGCCGAGTCCGCCGGGCAGGACGACGAAGCCCTGCGCGTACTTCACGAACATCGTCTTGCGGACGAAGAAGTAGCGGAAGTTCACGCCGATGTCGACGTGCTGGTTGAGCCCCTGCTCGAAGGGGAGCTCGATCCCGAGGCCCACGGAGACGCCCTTGGCCTCCCTGGCGCCCTTGTTGGCCGCTTCCATCGCGCCCGGGCCGCCGCCCGTGATGACCGCGAAGCCGGCCTCCACGAGCGCCCGGCCGATCCGGACTCCCGCCTCGTACTCGGGCGAGTCCGGCTTCGTGCGGGCCGAGCCGAAGACGCTGATCGCGCTCGGCAGTTCGGCGAGGGCTCCGAAGCCCTCGACGAACTCGGACTGGATGCGCATGACCCTCCAGGGGTCCGTGTGCACCCACTCCGAGTCGCCCTCGGTGTCGAGCAGCCGCTGGTCCGTGGTGCCCGGCTGGACCTGGTCCCTGCGCCTCAGCACCGGCCCCAGACGCTGTTCCTCGGGCTTCGCCATTCCCTCGGGAATGCCCATGGCCTGCTCCCTCCGCCGATCCACTGATCTTCTGGTCCGGTCAGAGTAGGACGACACAGGTGACGAAACGCGAAATTACGGAAGTCAGGCAGTCAGCCAGTCGCGGAGACGCGCCTCGCAGTGGTGGATCTTGTCGACGACGACGTGCTCGTCGCGCTTGTGCGCGTAGAAGGCATCGCCGGGGCCGTAGTTGACGGCCGGCACGCCGAGGGCGCTGAAGCGGGACACGTCGGTCCAGCCGAACTTGGGGTGCGCGCTGCCGCCGACGGCCTTCATGAAGGCCTCGGCCGCCGGGTGGGAGAGGCCGGGCAGGGCGCCGGGGCTCTCGTCGTCGACGACGAACTCGGCGATGTCGCAGTCGGCGAAGACCTCGCGCACGTGCGCCAGGGCCTCGGCCGGGGAGCGGTCGGGGGCGTAGCGGTAGTTGACCGTGACGGTGCAGGCGTCGGGGATGACGTTGGTGGCGACGCCGCCCTGGATCGCGACCGCGTTGAGGCCCTCGTGGTACTCCAGGCCGTCGATGACCGGCTTGCGCGGCTCGTAGGCGGCGAGGCGGGCGAGGATCGGGGCGGCGGAGTGGATGGCGTTGGAGCCCATCCAGGAGCGCGCGGAGTGGGCCCGCTCCCCGGCCGTGTGCAGGATGACCCGCAGGGTGCCCTGGCAGCCGCCCTCGATCTGGTTGTCGGAGGGCTCCAGGAGGACGGCGAAGTCGCCCTCCAGCCAGTCGGGGTGGGCGGCGGCGATCTTGCCGAGGCCGTTGAGGTCGGCGGCGACCTCTTCGTTGTCGTAGAAGACGAAGGTGAGGTCGCGGTTGGGCTCGGGCACCGTCGCGGCGATGCGGAGCTGGACGGCGACGCCGGACTTCATGTCCGTCGTGCCGCAGCCCCACAGGACACCGTTCTCGTCGAGCCGCGACGGGAGGTTGTCGGCGATCGGCACGGTGTCGATGTGGCCGGCGAGGACGACCCGCTCGCCGCGGCCGAGGTGCGTACGGGCGACGACGTTGTTGCCGTAGCGGTCGACGGTGAGGTGCGGCAGGGCGCGCAGGGCCTGCTCGACGGCGTCCGCGAGCGGCTGCTCCGTCCCGCTGACGGACGGGAAGTCGACGAGGGTGGCGGTGAGCGCGGCACCGTCCTGGGAGAGGTCCAGCCGGGTCTCGTACGGAGTGATGTCAGCCATGTGCCGACCCTAACCCGGCCTCCAGTACGGTGGGCCCCGTGTCCGAGCCCACCCGCCCCGTCCGTCGCGGCCGCCCCGCCCGCCGCGGCCGTCTCGCCCGCTCCGCGGCCGCCTTCGCCGCGCTCCTCGGCCTGGCCTCGTACGTGGCCTTCCACCAGGTGACAGGCAGCCGGGGCACGCCGCGGTGCAGTGTCGGCAGTGGCGAGAACCGGTACGAGTTCACGCCGGACCAGGCGTCGAACGCGGCGACGATCTCGGCGGTCGGCACCGCCCGGGGGCTCCCCGAGCGCGCGGTGACGATCGCGCTCGCGACGGCGCTCCAGGAGTCGGCGCTGCGGAACATCGAGCACGGCGACCGTGACTCGCTCGGTCTGTTCCAGCAGCGGCCCTCGATGGGCTGGGGGACTCCGGCGCAGATCATGGACCCGGTGTACTCGGCGGGGAAGTTCTACGAGGGTCTGGAGAAGGTTCCGGGGTACTCGAGGCTGCCGCTGACGGTGGCGGCGCAGAAGGTGCAGAAGAGCGGTTTCCCGACGGCGTACGCGAAGCACGAGCCGGACGCGACGCTGCTCTCGGCGGCGCTGACCGGGCGGTCGCCGGCCGCGCTGACCTGTACGGCGAGCGATCTGGAGGGCCCGCCCGGCGATCCGGAGAAGGTGCGCAAGGAGCTGGTGCGGGCCTTCGGCAAGACGGCGGCGCCCAAGGCGGTCACCGGCGGGTCGAGCGCGGGCCGGTCGGCCTCGGAGCCGCCGGTGCTCGTGGTGCCGGTCCGGGCGACCGCGGACACGGGCACGGCGCCCGTGGCCGGTGCGGACGAGCGGCGCGGCTGGGAGCTGGCGCAGTGGGCCGTGGCGCGGGCGGACGAGCTGCGCGTCACGGAGGTCTCGTACGGGGGCCGGGTCTGGCGCGCGAGCGAACCGTCCGGCGGCTGGGAGAAGTCCTCCGCGACCTCGGCCGGCGCGGCTTCCGATGCCGGCTCCGGCACGGCCCCGGAGGCGGAATCGGTCCGCATCCGGCTCGCACGGTAGCGATCACGCGTACGGTCGTTCACCCGCCCGTGGCATGCACCCGGAAGAAATCCCGGGAAATTCGCGCGCACTTCGAGCGGGTTTTTCCTCACCCTTCATGGACACCCCAACTCCCTTGTCACGCAAGGGAAGTGACGGTTCACCAGACGTTCTCGCAATGACGCGTTCGTCCGTTTTCCTCCCCACCCGACAATACGACGCATTACCAATCCTTTACCTTCGACCGCCGCAACCTCTCCCACCCCGGGGCCGGTTGTCACTGCGTCCGAACACCACTCGTCGCACCCCGTCGAAGGAGCACCATGTCCCTCCCCCTGACCCGTCGGATCGCCCGCGCCGCCCTCCTCATCGCGGCCGGCGCAGCCCCCGTGGTCGGTGCGGCCGGTTCCGCGAGCGCCCTGGACCACAGCATCGCGCCGACCGGCGCCCTCGGCGGCGTCACCGCCCTGGACGCCGCCGGTGCGGGCACCGCCGTCGACAGCGCCTCCCAGACCACCACCGGCGTCGTCGGCGCGACCGGCAGCGAGGCCGTCGGCACGGCCGTCCCGGCCGCCGGAAAGACCGTCGGCGCGGCCGGCAAGACCGCCACCCCGGCCGCGCAGCAGGTGGCCGGCGAGGCCGCCGGCAGCACCGGCGAGGTCGTCGGCAAGACCGCCGGCGCCGCCGGCGAGAGCGCGCAGGGCCCGGCCGCCGGTGCCCTGGGCGGCGGCCTCCCGGCCGCCCCGTCGCTGGGCGGCCTGCCGCTCGGCGGCTGACCCCGCACGGGGACGGCCGGCCCGCACCGGTACGGCCGGACTCCGCACGGAACGCACGAGGGCCCGGGGAGCATCATCTGCTCCCCGGGCCCTCCCGCGTGCACGTCCTAGCCGAGGCGCTTCACGGCCGCCTCGACGCGCTCGTCCGTCGCCGTGAACGCCACCCGCACGAACCGCTCCCCGGCCTCGCCGTAGAAGTCACCGGGCGCCACCAGGATGCCCTTGTCCGCCAGGTACGCCACGGTCTCCCAGCACGGCTCGTCCCGGGTCACCCACAGGTACAGGCTCGCCTCGCTGTGCTCGACCCGGAAGCCGTGCGCCTCCAGGGCCGCCCGCAGCGCCGCCCGCCGGGCCGCGTACCGCTCGCGCTGCTCGGCCACGTGCGCGTCGTCGCCGAGCGCCGCGACCGTCGCCGCCTGCACCGGGGCAGCGGTCATCATGCCGCCGTGCTTGCGGATCAGCAGCAGCTCGCCGAGGACCGCCGCGTCGCCCGCGACGAAAGCGGCGCGGTAGCCGGCCAGGTTGGAGCGCTTGGAGAGCGAGTGGACGGCGACGATCCCCTCGTACGAACCGCCGCAGACGTCCGGGTGCAGGACGGAGACCGGGTCGGCCTCCCAGCCCAGCTCCAGGTAGCACTCGTCGGAGAAGACGAGGACGCCGTGCTCGCGCGCCCAGGCCACGATCCGGGTCAGCTCGTCCTTGCCCAGGACCTTGCCGGTCGGGTTGGACGGCGAGTTCAGCCAGAGCAGCTTCAGGCCCGCCGGGTCGAGCTCCGTGGGGTCGTCGTAGACGACCGGCTCGGCGCCGCAGAGCCGCGCGCCGACCTCGTACGTCGGGTAGGCCAGGCGGGGGTACGCCACCTTGTCCCCGGCACCGAGACCCAGCTGCGTCGGCAGCCAGGCGACCAGCTCCTTGGAGCCGACCACCGGCAGCACGTTCTCGTGGGCGAAGCCGACCGCGCCGAGACGCCGCTCGCACCAGCCGGTGAGCGCGTCCCGCAGCTCTTTCGTCCCCCACACCGTGGGATAGCCCGGCGAGTCCGCCGCCGCGACCAGGGCGTCCTGGATCAGCGCGGGGACCGGGTCGACGGGCGTGCCGACCGAGAGGTCCACGATTCCGTCCGGGTGCGCCAGGGCCGTCTTCTTGTACGGCTCCAGCTTGTCCCAGGGGAAGACGGGCAGGCGCGAAGAGACTGCGCTCACGGGTTGGCTCTCACTTCCTCTTACGTACGGGAAACGCCTCGGTCCCGTACAGCGACCGACGCCGTACGGGACCGGAAGCGGTCGATCAGCCGTTCTGCGGCGGCAGGGCGGCGATGAAGGGGTGGTCACGCTCGATCTCGCCGAGCTTGGAGGCACCACCGGGCGAACCGAGCTCGTCGAAGAACTCGACGTTCGCCTTGTAGTAGTCCTTCCACTCCTCCGGGGTGTCGTCCTCGTAGAAGATCGCCTCCACCGGGCAGACCGGCTCACAGGCCCCGCAGTCGACGCATTCGTCCGGGTGGATGTACAAGGACCGCTTGCCCTCGTAGATGCAGTCGACGGGGCACTCCTCGATGCACGCCTTGTCCTTCACGTCGACACAAGGCTGCGCGATGACGTAGGTCACGCTGTCGTTCCTCCTCGATAGGGCTGGTCTGCGCGGGAGCGCGGCGTCGTCGATGCCCGCACCTAGTATCTCCGTTCTTGGGGGCGATCCGAACAGGAGGGGCGGAGAAGCTGTGGAATTGACCGGCGGAGGACTTCTCAAGGTCCGAATCACCAGCGCTGACGTGGGAAAACGTGTCTCCGTTCGGTACGTGACAGACTCGAGCGCCGGTGGAGCGACGTTCACCGACGCAGTCGGAGTGCTCACATCGTGGCACTCCGGTGTGGCGGTGATCACACGAAAGAGCGGGGAAACCGTCCGTATCGCGGAAACCTCACTCGTCGCGGGGAAGGTCGTACCCCCCGCCCCGGCCCGCCGCAGGGGCCCTTCGGCCACCTTCCCCGAGCTGGCCCGGGCCACGGCGCGCGCCTGGCAGCCGGTCGAGAGCGAGCCGCTCGGCGAGTGGACCCTGCGGGCCGCCGGCGGCTTCACCCGCCGGGCCAACTCCGCGCTGCCGCTCGGCGATCCCGGACTCCCCGTGGCGGACGCCCTGACCCGCGTACGCGAGTGGTACGCGGCCCGGAACCTCCCCGCGTACGTCCAGACGGCGACCGGCGCCGAGGGCACGCAGGAGCTGCTGGGCGCGGCGCTCGACCGGCACGGCTGGCGGCGCGAGGTATCCGCCGAGGTCCGGATCGCGGCGCTCGCCCCGATCGGCGACCAGGACGCCGACGTCTCCGCCGTACGCCTCTCCCGCACGCTCGACGAGCCGTGGCTGGGCCGCTACCAGCGCTTCGGGCAGCCGAGCCCGGCGGTGCGGCCCGTCCTCACCTCCGGCCCCAGTGTGTGGTTCGCGTCCGTGGCGGGCACGGGAGAGGTACCGGCGGCCATCGGGCGCTGCGTCGTCGACGGCCGCTGGGCGGGTTTCATGGCCGTCGAGGTCGACCCCGCCCTCCGGCGGCAGGGCCTGGCGACGACCGTCATGACGGCACTCGCCCGGCAGGCGCTCGACGAGGGCGCGTCGGCGGCCTGGCTCCAGGTGGAGGCGGACAACGACGGCGCCCGGGCCTTGTACGACGGGATGGGCTTCGCGGTCCACCACCACTACCACCACTACCGATGGGCGGAGGCGTGACGGAGGCGTGACCGAGCACGGAGCCGGGTCCGACGGACCGGACGCACGGGCGGGCGACGGACCGCCGGAGGACGAACCCGACTGGCGTCGGGAGTTCGCGGAAGAGGCCCGGGCCGAGCGGCCCGACCTCGCCCGGCTCTGTCTGCTCGTCGGAGCGGTGGCCGACCCGACCGTCACCCGGCACGTCATCGACGAGGCCGAGATCGAACTCGACCGGCTCGCCGGGCTCATCCCGTACGCCACCCGCAGCACCGGCGCCTGGGCCGCCGAGCTCGCCGCGCTCCTCGGCCACCGGGAGGGCTTCGAGGGCGTGCCCGCCGACTACCAGCGTCTGGAGTCCTCGCTCCTGCACGAGGTGCTGCGCCGCCGCCGGGGCCTGCCGATCCTGCTCTCCGTCGTCTGGATGGAGGTCGCCCGCCGGGCCGGTGCCCCTGTGTACGGGCTCGGCCTCCCGGGTCACTTCGTCGTCGGGTTCGGCGACCCCGCCGACCTGAACCTCGCCGACCCCTTCTCCGGCGGCCGGCCCCTGACGGGCGCGGACGCGGAGCTGCTCGTGGCGAGCGCGACGGGCGAGGCCCTCGACCGCTCCATGCTCCGGCCGGCCGAGCCCGGCGCGATCGTGCTGCGCGTCCTCAACAACATCCGCGCCTGGGCGGCCCCCCGCCCCGAGCGCTCCGACGTGGGCCTGTGGGCCGTGGAGCTCGCGCTGCTGCTGCCCTCCCACCCGGCGCGGCTGCGCTACGAGCGCGCGGAACTGCTCGTCCAGCGCGGCGAGTTCCTCTCGGGGGCGGCGGAGATGGAGGCGTACGCGCGGGTGATGGACGCGGTGGACCCGGAGTCGGCGACGACGATCCGCCGCCGGGCCCAGGCGGCGAGGGCCCGTCTGAACTGAACACGACCATTTTGCGCCGAACTGGCCACGCCCGTGGGTGTCTTGCGGATCACGCAGGGATTCCGCAGTGATCCGCGACCGCCGCGACTAGGATCCCTTCCCGTTCACGGGGGAGGTGATCACATGCGTCCATCGACGCCGAACGACCCGCCACAGGTGGGGCCGTTCCGTACGGTCGCGGTGCTCGGGCAGGGCGGCATGGGCCGGGTCCTGCTCGGTGTCGCGCCGAACGGCAGCCTGGTCGCCGTCAAGCAGGTGCACGCCGAGCTGGCCGACGACGAGGGCTTCCGGTCCCGGTTCCGCCGCGAGGTCGACGCCTCGCGGCGGGTGTCCGGCGCCTACACGGCGCCCGTGGTCGACGCCGACCCGGACGCCCCGACGCCCTGGCTCGCCTCGCTCTTCCTCCCCGGGCTCCCGCTGAGCGACGTCCTCGCGGACGGCTCGCTGCCCGAGGCGGCCGTACGGCAGCTGGCCGCCGGCCTCACCCAGGCACTCGCCGACATCCACCGCGTGGGCCTCGTCCACCGGGACCTGAAGCCGTCGAACGTGATGCTCACCGACGACGGCGTCCGCGTGATCGACTTCGGCATCGCCCGGGCGGGCGACCACCTGACGAAGCTCACGCACACGGGCGCGCTCATCGGCTCCCCCGCGTTCATGGCGCCCGAGCAGATCACCGGCGGGACACCCACGCCCGCCGCCGACGTCTTCGCGCTCGGCGCCACCCTGGCCGTGGCCTGTACGGGGAAGACACCGTTCAACGGCACCTCGGCCCCCGCGCTGATGTACAGCATCGCCCACGAGGAACCCGACCTCGACGGCGTACCGCCGGGGCTGCGCGGACCGCTCACGGCCTGCCTCGCGAAGGCCCCGGGGGCGCGCCCCTCCCCGCAGGACCTGCTCGCCCTCATCGGGCCGCTGACGCCTTCGGCGCGGCCGTGGCCGGAGGCCGTGCACCGGCGGATCGCGGAGCGGGCGGCGGAGACCGCCCGGTTGGTGAGCGCGGCGCCGCCGGTGGCCGCCCCCACGCCGCCCGCGCTCCCCCGGGTACGGAGCCGGGGCCGCCGGCGCTGGACGGCCGCCGCCGTCACCGCCGGGGTCCTCGCGGTCACCGGGGTGGTGTTCGCGGTGAACGGCTGGGCGGCCGACGCGTACTACGCGTTCGTCGACGAGCCCGTCCCGACGCCGGGGAACGTTCCGCTGAGCCAGGTGACCGACACGTACACGGGGACGCTCCCCTCCTGCGAGGCGCTGGCCCCGAAGATGAAGGCGCCTGCCGGGTTCACCCGGCAGCCGGTCCAGGACGGCGGGCCCCCGCACACCCAGGACGACGGCACCGTGTCGAACCAGTGCACCTGGAGCACCCGCTCCGGCGACCAGATCGTCGTGGTCTGGAGCCTCTACCGGAGCAAGCCGGGCGGCCCGACCGGCGCCGAAGGCTCGAAGAGGCACTACGAGGGCATGTACATGCGCGGCAAGACCCAGCGGGTCTCCCACCTCGACTTCGTCGAGGAGGCCCTCTGGTACAAGCCCGACGGCCACTGCGTGCTGTACGCCCGGGACGTCAACCTGGAGCTCTTCGTCCAGGTGAAGGGCCCCGGCTACCCCCTGGGCACCTGTGAGGCCCTCACCGAGAAGAGCGCGAAGCAGGCCCTCGCGCTCGTGGCGACGAAGGCGGCGGCACAGTGACGAGGCCCCTGAGCCCCACCGACCCCCGCGACGCGGGCCCCTACCGGCTTCTCGCCGAGCTCGGCCGCGGCGGCATGGGCCGCGTCTACCTCGGCGCCGCGCCCGACGGGCGGCTCGCCGCCGTGAAGCAGGTGCACGCCCGGTTCGCCCACGACGAGGACTTCCGCGCCCGGTTCCGGCGCGAGGTCGACGCCTCGCGGAAGGTGTCCGGCGCCTGCACTGCGGCCGTGCTGGCCGCCGACGCCGACGCGCCCGTCCCCTGGCTCGCCTCCGTCTTCGTCGCCGGCCCCTCTCTCGGGGCGGCCGTGGAACGGTCCGGCAGCCTGCCCGTCGAGACCGTGCGTCGCCTCGCCGTGCAGCTCGCGACGGCCCTGGACGAGATCCACCGGGCCGGGATCGTCCACCGCGACCTGAAGCCGGAGAACGTCCTGCTCTCGGGGGACGGCGCCCGGGTCATCGACTTCGGCATCGCCCGGATCGCCGAGACGGGGAACGTCACCGAGCTCACGGGCACCGGCCTCGTGGTCGGCTCCCCCGCCTTCATGTCGCCCGAACAGGCCGAGGGGAAGGAGCTGACCCCGGCGAGCGACGTGTTCTCGCTCGGATCGGTCCTCGCGCTCGCGGCGACGGGCACGAGCCCGTTCGCGGCCCCCTCGACCCTCCAGTCCCTCTACAACGTCGTCCACACGGAACCCGACCTCGCCGCCGTACCGCCGGAACTGGCCGGCCTCCTGGCCCGGTGTCTGGCGAAGGACCCGGCGGCCCGTCCCACCCCGGCGCAACTCCTCGCCGCACTCGGACCGGCGGCCCCGACGACCCGGCCGTGGCCGCCCGCCGTCCACGCGATGATCGACGACCAGCAGCGCTCCGTCGGCCACCTGCTCGCCGACCACGACGACCCCGAGCGCACGGTGGTCGTCCCGCCCCGCGGAGGCAGGGCCGCGACCCCGACGGCGGTCGTCACCCAGGTCACCCCCACGATCCCCGGGCGGCGCAGCCGGGGCCCGGTCGCCGTCGCCGCCGCCGTCGCCCTGTGCGTCCTCGGCGCCGGCGCGTGGTGGTCCCTGAAGGACACCGAGCTGGTGGCCGGCCCGCCGGACACGTACCTGGTGATGCCGGTCTGCGCGGAGGTCGCCCCGAGGATCCCGCTCCCGGGACGCAACCCGACCCGGGACACGTACACCGAGTACTCGGACTCGGCGACGACCAGCTGCTCCTGGAACGACAAGGACGAGACGCAGAAGGACGGCTGGAGCTTCTACTCCCACGCCATGGTCCGCTGGGAACTGCGCCGCAGCGCGGGCACGGACGAGAACGCGACGAAGCGCCAGGAGGACGAGTTCGCGGACGTCGCGGAGGGCGAACGCGAGACGAGCCTCCCCTTCGCCGACGAGGCCTTCTGGAGCGCCCCGAGCAGCGGCGACACGACCTGCACGCTCTACGCCCGCAAGGGAAACCTGATCGTGTTCGTGTCCCTCGGCGGCGAGCGGCACCCGGCCGAGACGTGCGAGCAGGAGGCCAGGACGATCTCGCAGGAGGCCTTCGCGGCGATGCCGAGCGCGTGAGCACCGCCGGGGCGGCCGGAGGCGACCGCGCAGGAGGCCGTCAGGCCCGGCCACCGCGTCGCAAGCCGTCTTTCCCCGCCCCCGGCGACACAATGCGCCCATGGATCTGACCGCCGACATCCTCGTCGCCCTGATCGCCCTCCTCCACCTCTACATCCTGGTGATGGAGATGTTCCTGTGGGAGAAGGAGACCGGTCGCGGCTTCTCCGGCTTCGACGCCGAGATGGCCCGCGCCACCGCCCCCATGGCCGCCAACCAGGGTCTCTACAACGGCTTCCTCGCCGCGGGGCTCGTCTGGGGCATCGTCGCCGACGACCCCACCGGCTACCACGTCAAGATCTTCTTCCTGTCCTGCGTCGTCATCGCGGGCTTCTACGGCGCCGTCACCGCGAACCGCCGCATCCTCTTCGCCCAGGCCCTGCCCGGCGCGCTCGCCCTCTCCGCCGTCATCGTCGCGGGCTGAAGCCATTAGGGCCCCGCGTGCCGGTCGCGTTGTCACGCGGGCACCCCTGTCGGCGCTAACGTGAGCCACGGCACTGTGTGACCGAGGCAACACACAGAGCGAAAGGCTGGCGATGCACACCCCTCACGGCCCCGGCGCCTTCGTCGCCCACACGGGCACCGACGTCTACGGCCCCGGCAAGGTCATCGGCGTGGACGGAGCGCACCGGCGGGTGCGGTTCACGCGGTTCGTGGCGACGATCCCCGCCGACGACCTCCGCTCGGCGTCCCCCGCCGAGACGCGGGAGGTCCAGGCCTGGCTGCGTGCCAGGAAGCAGCGGTACGGGGGCGACTGGTGACCGCGCCCGCGGGTCTCCCGCGTCGGCGGTCCGAACGCGCGACACCCCCGTCCGGCGGTCGTCGGACGGGGGTGCGGGGCCGAGGTCACGGCTCAGGCGTCAGCCGTTGCCGGACAGGTCGATCGTCTTCGTGCGCTCGGCCTTCGTCTTGCCCATGAGGGCGTCGCGCATCACGAAGGCCACGTCGTCGGCGGAGACCTGGTGCTTGGTGCCGTCGCCCTTGGTGATCATGATGCCGTCGAAGGCTCCGTCGAGGAGCCGCTCGATCGCCTTCTTGTCGTAGACCTCGACCAGGCGGCCGTCGACCGCCTTCATGGAGAGGATCTGCGGCAGCGACCTCGCGGGGCCGAACTGGATCTCCTTGCCGCCCGCCTTGATGGTGATGCGGTCGGACATCGCCGGCTGGGCGAACTCCCTCATCGCCCGGTCCAGCTCGGCCTTCGAGACCGAGGGCTTGAGCGTGGTGACGGGGAGTTCGACGACCTTGCCCTGGCCCGTCTCGACCTGGGCGCGGAAGGCGTCCCGGACGAAGATCATCGAGCGCTGGATGTCCATGCCGTTGCCGGGCTTGCCCTCGATGGGGGTGACCTTGTTCGGCGCGAAGCGGATCGTCGCCTCGGTGGCGGACGCGGAGGCGCCTGCCAGGTCCCGGAGGGCGACGGCGAGCTTCTCCTCGTCGACGGGGAAGACCGGCTTGGCGATCCGCTCCTCGCCGAAGAGGGAGCCGATGACGGAGACCGGGTTGTAGTCGCTGCCTGCGGCGGCGCGGACGGTCTCCTGGCTGTCGAGGGCCAGGCCCGCCTTCTCGGGCGGCATCTGGACCTTCTTGCCGCCGACGCTGAGCTGGAGCGGCGCGGCGGCGCGCTTGCCGAGGGCGGCCTCCAGCTTGTTGACGGCCTCCTCCTTCGTGCCGCCGCCGATGTCCACGCCGAGCACCGTGGTGCCCTTGGGCACGTCGGAGTGGTTGAGGAGCAGTCCGGCGCCGTAGGCGACGCCCGCGAGGCCGACGACGCCCACGGCGGCGAGGACGAGCTTGGAGCGGCCCTTCTTCGCCTGGGCGCGGCTCGGCGCGGGGGCGGGGCGGGGAGCGGCGGGCGCGGGTGCCGGGGCCGGGGCCTCCTCGATGCGCGGGGTGAGGTTCGGACGGGCCGCCGACGGCGGGACGACCGGGATGCCGCTGGTGAGGGTGTCGCCGGAGACATGGCCACTGCCGTCGGCGGCCATGCCCTGGCCGGGTGCCATGCCCTGGCCGCCGGGGTTCTGCGGGCGCATCGGTCCCGGCACGGGTCGCTGGCCCGGACCCTGGCCCTGGCCCGGGCCCTGGGCGGGCTTCGGGGCGGGCGGCTGCGGGGTCAGGATCGCCGTGTCGTCCGACATGCGCGGGGCGCCGCCGGGCGTGCCGGGTACGCGAGGTGCGCCCGGGAACGGCGCGGCCGGCGCCGGGCCGCCCAGGGAGGCGGTGCCGGTGACCGGTCCTGTGGTGGGGCCGGAGGGGCCGCGGTACGCGGGCGTGCCGCCCGAGGGCGTCCCGTCGTACTGGGGCGTGCCCGCCGCCGCCGGGGTCCCGTCGTACATGGGTGTCCCGGCCGAGGGCGTGCCGTCGTAGATCGGCATGCCGCCCGTGGGCGGGCCGTCGTAGCCGGGCGTTCCCTCGTACCTGGGCGTGCCGCCGGCCGGGGTGCCGCTCTCGTACAGCGGGTTGCCGGCGCCGGGGTGCGCCGTCACCGGCCGGCTCGACGGGGTCGTGCCGACCGTCGGGACACCGGAGGTGGCGGAGCCCGCGAAGCCCGTGCCGGGGGCGTCCGGCGCCGCGGTGAGCGGGCCGGGCGTCGCCGGGGCGGCGGGCGGGGCCGGGGTCGGAGCGGGGGCGGCGGACGCCTTGCGCGGGGCGAACCAGTCGCTCGTCCCCTTGCCCTTCGGCGCCTCCTCGGCGCTCAACGGCTCCGGAGCGGCGACCGGCTCGGGCGCTGCCGTCGGCACGGCCTCCGCGACGGGCGCGGCCACGGGCGCGGGCTCCGGTGCCTTCTCCGCGGCGGGCGTCTCGGCGACCGGCTTGCGGACGACGACCGGCGGGATCGGACGCGAACCCGGAATGTTGATCCGGATCCGGGTCGTCAGCGTCGTCTCGGTCTTGGGCTCCTCCGGCGGCGCGGGCGCGGCGGGGGTGCCCTCCGGCGCGTCCTGCGAGGGGTGGAGCGACGGATACTGGCGGGATCCGTACGGCGGTGTACCCGAGGGGTACGCGGCTCCACCGCGCCCCTGGGCGCCGGAGGACGAACTGTCAGTCTCTCGACCAGTTTCACGACTCAAAGCAGGATCTCCCGGTTGGCTCCACCGCCCGCTCTTGCAGATGCTCGTGTAACCCGGGCGGTTCGGCGGCGCGCACCACCATACTGGGCAGCGCCGCCGCATACCCGACCCCTGGGTGACGGACGACGGGCAATCCGGCCGAAGTCAGGGCGTCCCCGGCCTCAAGTCGTCCTGTTCACGGGGTCGGTCGCGAGAGCCGGGACAACGTGGCGCAGATCACAGCGATCGCCATGCCGCCGAAGAGGAAGAGCAGCTCTCCGCCGCCTCCGCCGAACACCCCGTCGCCCTCGGGGCGTCCGAAGCTCAGCAGGATGACGGCGACGAGCCAGCCGACGCCCGCGGCGACGACGCCGACCTGGGTGCCGGTGGCGCGGAGCCCTCCGTAGAAGACGGCGGCACTGGCGAGGAGCGCGAGGAGCAAGCCCGCGGGGAACCACGCGGCTTGGACGAGGGCTCCGGCGGTGCCGACGAGGGCGCCGAGGGCGACCAGGGCGCCGTACCAGGCGTATCGGGCGCCTCGGGAGGTCGGGAGGGCGGCCGGTGCCGGGGCCTGGGCGGGGGTCCGGGGGGAGCCGCCCGAGGAGGCCCGGGGGGCGCGGGAGGCGGCGCTCACGCGGTCACCCCCGCGAAGAGGTCCGTCTCGCGGACGCCGGCGGGGGCGCCCGGGGTGCCCTGGACCAGCTCGTAGTACTCGGTGGTGAAGATCGGCTGGCCGAGGTCGTTGGAGAGGGCGAAGAACGGGCCGTCGACCGCGACTTGGGTGGCGTGCGCGGCCATCGCCGCGCTCTTGCGGGCCGTGTGCTCCGGGCCGGCGTCGATCTCGGTCGTGATCCGGTCCTCGTCGACGACTCCGGGGACGTCGTCGATCGCGGCGACGGCGGGGAAGACGGAGCCCTCGGCGCGCAGCCTGGCGAAGCCGGCCTCGGCGACGGGGCGGGGGACGCGGTTCCAGTAGATCTTGGCGATCGCGTGGGCGGGGCCGAGGTCGGGGCGGTAGTCCGGGTCGGCGGCGAGTTCGGCGGCGCGGGTGGCGACCCGGTGGGCCTGGATGTGGTCGGGGTGGCCGTAGCCGCCGTCGGGGTCGTAGGTGACGAGGACCTGGGGGCGGGTCTCGCGGATCACCTCGACGAGGTGGGGGGCGGCGGTGTCGACGTCCGTGTTCCAGAACGCGTTCTCGCGCTTGTTCTGCTCGGCGCCCATCATTCCGGAGTCGCGGAAGCGGCCGGGGCCGCCGAGGAAGCGGTGGTCGGTGACCCCCAGCTCGGCCATCGCGGCGGCGAGTTCGCCGACGCGGTGGGGGCCGAGCCGGTCCTCGCGGTCGGGGGCCAGGTGGGCGAGGGCGGGCGGGATGACCTCGCCCTCCTCGCCGAGTGTGCAGGTGACCAGCGTGACAAGGGCGCCCTCGGCCGCGTACCTGGCCATGGTGGCGCCGTTGTTGATCGACTCGTCGTCCGGGTGCGCGTGCACGAGGAGCAGACGACGGGCGGGAAGATCGGTCATGGCCCCAGCCTACGAGACCCGCCGCGGCCTACGAGGTCAGAACTTCAGGCCGCCGATCATGCTCGCCACGTTCGTCGTGAGCGTGCTGATGGACGGGGCGATGGAGGAGCTCGCCAAGTAGAAGCCGAGGAGCGCGCAGATCGCCGCGTGTCCTGCCTTCAGTCCCGATTTCCGGATCAGCAGGAAGACGACGATCGCCAGCAGCACCACCACCGAAATCGAGAGTGCCACGGCGGTCCACCTCCACACTTCTTCGGTCGGATATTCGAGCGGTTCGGTCAACGAGCATGTGCCAGTCGGGTACATACCCACCTAGCGCTACGGATCATAACTATCCGTGCCATCGCATCGATCGGCGGACAGGGGCACGAGGGGGGCGCACGGCGCTAGTTTCAGCCGCATGACCTCGCCTCGACAGCCTTCGGCCGCACCCCGGGCCGCGCTCTCCTTCCCTCGCCAGCAGGCCCGGACCCAGCGCTTCACGCTGGGCGTTCCGCGCGGTTTCTCGGTCTCTCCCGACGGGGAACGCGTCGTGTTCGTCAGATCCGCCTCCGGGACCGATCGTTCGCACAAGCTGTGGGTTCTCGATCTTCCGGCGGCCGGTACGCCGGTGGAGCGGGTGGCCGCCGATCCCTCGACGCTGCTCGCGGGAGCCGCGGAGGAGCTGTCTCCGGAGGAGCGGGCGCGCCGGGAGCGGAGCCGTGAGGGCTCGGGCGGGATCGTGGCGTACGCGGTGGACGCGGCCGTGGAACTGGCGGCGTTCGCCCTGTCGGGGCGGCTTTTCACGGCGGAGCTGCGGGCGGGGACGGCGCGGGAGCTCCCGGTGCCGGGGCCGGTGATCGACCCGCGTCCCTCGCCGGACGGGCGGCTCGTCGCGTATGTGGCGGAGGGTGCGCTGCGAGTGGTCGGAGCGGATGGTTCCGGCGATCGGGAGCTTGCCGTTCCGGATGACGGGCACGTCTCCTACGGATTGGCCGAATTCATCGCATCCGAGGAGATGGGAAGGGACCGCGGTTTCTGGTGGTCCCCCGACTCGGACCGGCTGCTCGTCGCCCGCGCGGACGACCGGGCCGTACGCCGCTGGTGGATCGCCGACCCGGCGCATCCCGGGCGGGCGCCGCACGAGGTCGCGTACCCCGCGACGGGGACGGACAACGCGGACGTGCGGCTCTTCCTCGTGGGTCTCGACGGAGCGCGTACGGAGGTGGTGTGGGACCGGGAGCGGTATCCGTACCTCGCGCGCGTGCACTGGTCGGCGGCCGGGGCTCCGCTGCTGCTCGTCCAGGCGCGGGACCAGCGGTCCCAGCTGAACCTCGCGGTGGACCCGGAGTCAGGGAAGACCTCGACCGTGCGGGCGGAGGAGGATCCGGCCTGGCTGGAGCTGCTGCCGGGGGTGCCGGCGTGGTCGCCGGACGGGGAGCTCGTCCGGGTCACGGACGAGAGCGGGGTGCGGGCCCTCGCCGTCGGGGAGCGGCTCCTCACCGACGGGACGCTGCACGTCAGGGCGGTGCTCGGCTTCGGGGAGAGCGAGATCCTCGTATCGGCTTCGGCGGGTGAGGCGGCCGAGACTCCGGAGACCGGCGAGATCCATGTGTACCGGGTGACCGACGGGGGCGTGGAGCGGCTCTCCGAGGGAGCCGGGGTGCACCGGGCGGTGGCCTCGGGTCCGGTGACGGTGCTGGTCTCGGCGCGGCCGGACGCGCCGGGGAGCGTGGCGCGGGTGCTGCGGGACGGCGAGGAGGCCGCCGTGGTGGGCTCGTACGCGCAGGAGCCGGTGATCTCCGCGCGGGTGCGGCTCACGGAGGCGGGCGCCCGGCGGATCCCGTGCGCGGTGCTGCTGCCCACGGGGTACGCGGAGGGGGACGGGCCGCTTCCGGTGCTCCTCGATCCGTACGGCGGTCCGCACGGGCAGCGCGTGCTCGCCGCGCAACAGGCCTGCCTGACGTCCCAGTGGTTCGCCGACCAGGGCTTCGCGGTGATCGTGGCGGACGGGCGCGGCATGCCCGGCCGCTCCCCCGCCTGGGAGAAGGCGATCCTGCGCGATCTGTCGCCGACGCTCGACGACCAGGTGGAGGCGCTGCACGCACTGGCCGAGCACCTCCCGCTGGACCTGGACCGGGTGGCGATCCGCGGCTGGTCCTACGGCGGCTACCTCGCCGCCCGGGCGGTGCTCCAGCGGCCGGACGTCTTCCACGCGGCGGTCGCCGGGGCGCCGGTGACGGACTGGCGGCTGTACGACACGCACTACACGGAGCGGTACCTCGGCACCCCGCAGGACGATCCGGAGGTGTACGCGGCGCAGTCGCTGCTCGGCGACGACGGTCTGACGGCCCCGGAGGAGCCGGCGCGGCCGATGATGGTCGTGCACGGTCTCGCCGACGACAACGTCGTGTTCGCGCACGCCCTGCGGCTCTCCTCGGCGCTGCTCGCGGCGGGCCGGCCGCACGAGGTGCTGCCGCTGTCCGGGGTCACGCACATGACGCCGCAGGAGCAGGTGGCGGAGAACCTGCTCCTGCTCCAGGTCGACTTCCTGAAGAGGGCGCTGGGCATGGCGCTGTGAGTCACCAGCCGGGCGGCGGCGGGTACGGCGGGGCCGGGGGCGGTCCGTACGAGCCGTAGGGGCCGTAGGGGGCGGGCGCGGCGACCGGGACGCCGCGCCCGGCGAGGAGGACGAGCACCGCGAGGCCGCCGAACACCCCGAAGACGGCGGTGAGGACGTACATCTGCTCGATGGTGCGGGCCTCCGCGAAGTGCGGGATCACCTCGAAGCGGACGACCCTCGCGAGGAGGGCGAGGCCGGTCGCCGTCAGGAACGCCCCGGCGAGCAGTCCGAAGGCCCGGGTGTGGCGGGCGCGGGCGAAGGCGGAGACGGCGGCGGTGCCGTACAGCGCGACGAGGATCACCGCCACCCAGCCGGGCGGGGGCGCGAGGGCCGGTCCCATGAGGGACCGGCCGCCGAGGAACCGGTCGACGGTGATCTCCGGGGGCAGTTGGGCGGCCGTGTGCACCTCCCACGAAACGACGGGGACGATCCCGGCGAGGAGAAGGAGTCCGGCGGTGACGGCCGGGCCCGTGCGGGGGCGGGTGGGGAGCTGTTCGTGCGGGATGTCGGCCCGGCGGCGGCCCGCGGCGGCGGTGACGACGAGGCCGGCGGCGAGGGCCAGTTCGAGAAGGGCGGTGACGAGCGCGCCGCTCCCCGGCGCCCAGAGTCCGGGCAGGCGCAGGGCGAGGGTGACGGCGCCGGTGGCGACGAGCGCGGAGGCCGCGTGGCGGGAGCGCAGCGCGGCGACGGCGGTGGCGGCGCAGACGGCGAGGAGCAGGGGGTCGGCGAGGGAGGTGGCGACCCGCCCCCTCACGAAGTACTGGGAGCCGGGGTCCCCGGTCCAGGACCACGCGAGGTCGGCGGGCGAGCCGAGCTCGGCGAGGTCCTCGAGGATCCACACGGCGGCTATGAGGGCGAGCGCGGCGCAGAGCGCGGCGCCCGTGAGTCGTGCCGGTCGGGTCACAGTCACGGACTCGATACTCACGGTCGCGACCCGCCGAAACAAGCGGTTCCGCATGGGCGGGGGTGACGGGGGTGTGTGAAGAGCCGGCCGGGGCGGCATGGTGCGCCCCGGCCGGCTCACGGCACCCGCACGGCCGTACGTCGACGATCGTGCCGTGTCCGTATATCGGAGGCGAGTCGGCCGGATTGCCCGCGGGTTAAAGCGACTTGGGACCTTCCCCGCCGTTCGATTCCTTGCCTCCCGCGCCGTTCACCTCCGTGCCTTCCCTGCCGTTCCCGCCGTTCCCGCCGTTCCCGCCGTTCTCCTCCGTGGGGACCACGTGCTTCTCCTCCGCGAAGTGGCAGGCCGAGTCGTGCTTCGCCGGGCTGTCCGTGAGCCGGAAGACCGCGGGGACGGCCAGCAGGGGAACCTCCAGGGCGCAGCGCTCCTGGGCCTTCCAGCAGCGGGTGCGGAAGCGGCAGCCGGAGGGGATGTTGGCCGGGGAGGGGACGTCGCCGGTGAGGATGATGCGCTCGCGGTGGGCGCGCGCCTCCGGGTCCGGGACGGGGACGGCCGAGAGCAGGGCCTGGGTGTAGGGGTGGGTCGGGTGGTCGTAGATCTGGGCGTCGGTGCCGATCTCGACGATCCGGCCGAGGTACATGACGCCGACCCGGTCGGAGATGTGCCGCACGATCGAGAGGTCGTGGGCGATGAACACGTACGAGAGGGAGAACTCGGTCTGGAGGTTCTCCAGGAGGTTGACGACCTGGGCCTGGACGGAGACGTCGAGGGCGGAGACGGGTTCGTCGGCGACGATGATCTCGGGCTGGAGCGCGAGGCCGCGGGCGATGCCGATGCGCTGGCGCTGCCCGCCGGAGAACTGGTGCGGGTAGCGGTTGATGTACTCGGGGTTGAGGCCGACGACGTCCAGGAGGTCCTGGACCTTGCGGCGCCGGTCGCCCTTGGGCGCGACCTCGGGGTGGATCTCGTACGGCTCGCCGATGATGTCGCCGACCGTCATGCGCGGGTTGAGCGAGGTGTAGGGGTCCTGGAAGACCATCTGGATGTTGCGGCGGACGGCCTTGAGGGCGCGCGGGGACAGCTTGGTGATGTCGTCGCCCTTGTAGCGGATCGTTCCGGACGTCGGCCGCTCCAGGTTGACCAGCATCTTCGCGACGGTCGACTTGCCGCAGCCGGACTCGCCGACGATGCCGAGGGTCTCGCCGGCGGCGAGGTCGAAGTCGACGCCGTCGACGGCCTTGACCGCGCCGACCTGCTTCTTGAAGAGGATGCCCTGGGTCAGCGGGTAGTGCTTGTGGAGGTCCCGGACTTCGAGAATCGCCTCAGCCATGGAGGCACTCCTTCCAGAAGTGGCAGGCGCTGGCGCGCGGTACCGGGGACTCGGTCACGTCGTACAGCGGGGGCTCGTCGGTGCGGCACCGGTCCCGGGCGAGCGGGCAGCGCGGGTTGAAGGAGCAGCCGGACGGGATGGCGAGGAGGTTGGGCGGGAGACCCTTGATCGCGTAGAGCTCCTGGCCCTTCTGGTCGAGGCGCGGGATGGAGTCGAGCAGGCCTCGGGTGTAGGGGTGGGCGGGCGCCTTGTAGATCTCGTGGACGGGCGCCTGTTCGACGATCTTGCCCGCGTACATGACGGCGATCTTGTCGGCGACGTCGGCGACGACTCCGAGGTCGTGCGTGATGAGGATGAGCCCCATGTTGAGCTCGCGCTGGAGCTCGGCGAGGAGGTCCATGACCTGGGCCTGGACGGTGACGTCGAGGGCGGTGGTCGGCTCGTCGGCGATGATCAGTTCGGGTTCGAGGGCGAGCGCCATCGCGATCATGATGCGCTGGCGCATGCCGCCGGAGAACTGGTGGGGGTACTGGCCGACGCGCTCCTTGGCGGCGGGGATGCGGACCCGGTCCATGAGCTCGACGGCCTTGGCGCGGGAGTCCTTGCGCGACATGCCCTTGTGGACCTGGAACATCTCGCCGAGCTGGTCGCCGACGCTGACGACGGGGTTGAGGGAGGACAGCGCGTCCTGGAAGACCATCGCCATCTTGGCCCCGCGGATCTTGCGCCGCTCGTCCTCCTTGAGCTTCAGGAGGTCCTGGCCCTGGAAGAGGATCTCGCCGCCGCTGATCTTGCCCGGCGGGATGTCGAGGATGCCCATGACGGCCTGGGCGGTCACGGACTTGCCGGAGCCGGACTCGCCGAGGACGGCGAGGGTCTCCCCCGCGTCGACGGAGTAGTTGACGCCGTTGACCGCCTTCGCCACCCCGTCCCGGGTGTGGAACTCCACGTGCAGGTCGCGCACTTCGAGCAGCATGGGTCCCTACCTCAGCTTCGGGTCGAGGGCGTCGCGGACGGCGTCGCCGAGCATGATGAAGGCGAGCACGGTGATCGCGAGCGCGCCGGAGGGCCAGAGCAGCATGTGCGGTGCGTTGCGCACGTAGGCGGCGGCCGAGGAGATGTCGATGCCCCAGGAGACGGTGGGCGGCTTGAGACCGACGCCGAGGAAGGAGAGCGTGGCCTCGAGCGAGATGTACGTGCCCAGCGCGATGGTCGCGACGACGATGACGGGCGCGAGGGCGTTGGGCGCGATGTGCCGGAGCAGCATGCGGTTGTTGGAGGCGCCGAGCGCGCGGGCGGCCTGCACGTAGTCGTTCTGTTTGGCCGTGATGACGGAGCCGCGGGCGATGCGGGAGAGCTGCGGCCAACCGAGGAGCACCATGAAGCCGATGACGGGCCAGACGCTGTTGCTGCTGACGACGGAGAGCAGGACGAGGCCGCCGAGGACGACGGGGATGGCGAAGAAGACGTCGGTGATCCGGGAGAGGACGCCGTCCCAGGCGCCGCCGTAGAAGCCGGCGAGCCCGCCGAGGACGGAGCCGAGGATCGTCACGCCGAGGGTGGCGAAGACGCCGACCTGGACGGAGGCCCTGGCCCCGTAGACCGTACGGGTGTAGACGTCGCAGCCCTGGCCGTTGAAGCCGAAGGGGTGGCCGGGCTGGGAGCCCTCCTGCGCCTTGGAGAGGTCGCAGTCGAGGGGGTTCCCGCTGGCGATGAGCTGCGGCCAGATGGCGATGACCACGAGGAACAGGATGATCAGGCCGGAGATGATGAAGATCGGGTTCCGGCGCAGGTCGTGCCAGGCGTCGGACCAGAGGGAGCGGGGCTTCTTGTCGGGGCCGGTGCCCTCGGGGCCGCCCGGGGTCTTCTCCAGGCTCTCCCCCTCGTCCATCGCGAGGTCGGTCCCGCCTCCGGCTCCGGTGTGGTTGATCGCGCGGCCGTCGTCGAACGGCTGAGGCTGCTCAGGCATAGCGGATCCTCGGGTCAAGGACGGCGTACAGGAGGTCGACGAGCAGGTTCGCCACCAGGAAGACCAGGACGAGGACGGTCACGAAGCCGACCACGGTCTGGGTGTTCTGGCGGAGAATGCCCTGGTAGAGCTGGTAGCCGACACCGTGGATGTTGAAGATCCGCTCGGTGACGATGGCTCCGCCCATCAGCGCGCCGACGTCGGTCCCGATGAACGTCACGACGGGGATGAGGCTGTTGCGCAGCAGGTGGCGGGTGATGACCCGGTGGCGGGGCAGGCCCTTGGCGACGGCGGTGCGGACGTAGTCGGCCCGCTTGTTCTCGGCGATCGAGGTCCGGGTGAGCCGGGTGACGTACGCGAGGGAGACCGAGGCGAGGACGAGGCCCGGGACGATCAGTTCGTTGAGCGGTGCGTCGCTGGAGACGGCCGGCTTGATCCAGCCCCACTCGACTCCGAGGAGGAGCTGGAGGATGAGGCCGGTGACGAAGGTCGGGATGGAGATGACGATCAGGGTCAGCAGCAGCACGCTGGTGTCGATGGGATGGCCGCGCTTGAGGCCGGTGAGGACGCCGAGGCTGATGCCGATGACGATCTCGAAGAAGATGGCGACGATGGTGAGGCGGATGGTGACCGGGAAGGCGCTGGCCATCAGCTCGGTGACTTCCTGGCCGTTGAAGGCGGTGCCGAAGTCGCCGGTGAAGACGTTGCCCATGTAGGTCAGGTATTGCTGCCAGACGGGCTTGTCGAGCCCGAACTCCTTTTCGAGCTGCGCCGCGGTCGCCGGGTCGCACTGGCGGTCGCCGCACAGACCGGCGATGGGGTCGCCCATCACGTTCACCATCAGGAAGATCAGCAGCGTGGCGCCGAAGAAGACCGGGATCATCTGCAGCAGTCGCCGGATCACATAACGACCCATGGGGGGCTCCGGGGGTTGGCTCCGGGTAGGGGTGGACTCCGTGGAGGAGGCGCTCCGGGAGGAGGCGCTCGGGGAGAAGGCGCTCCGGGGAGAAGGCCCTCCGGGGAAGAGCTGCTCCGGGGAGGGGCCGGCTCCGGGGAGGGCTGTGGGGAAGGCGTACGGCCCGGCGCGGTGGTGTCCGCTGGCCGGGCCGTACGCCGCCGACCTCCTACGGCGTCAGTTGACCTTGATCTGCTCGTAGACCGGAACGCTGAACGGGTTCAGCGTCACGTTGGAGACGCGCTCCGAGTAGCCGGCGCTGCCGTTCTGGTACCAGAGCGGGACGGCGCCCATGTCGTCGCGGAGGATGCCCTCGGCCTGCTGGAAGAGTCCGACGGCCTTGGGGATGTCGGACTCGGCGTTGGCCTGGTCGACCAGCTTGTCGAACTCGGGGTTGGTGTACTTGCCGTCGTTGGACGAGGCGTTGGTGTAGTACAGCGGCTGGAGGAAGTTCTGGATGAGCGGGTAGTCCATCTGCCAGCCGGCGCGGAACGGGCCCTTGAGCTTCTGCGTGGTGACCTGGTTGCGGTAGTCGGCGAAGGTGCCGATCGGGTTGCCGACGCAGGCGTTGTCGTTGCCGAGGGCGCGGTTGATGGAGTTGCAGACCGCGTCGACCCATTCCTTGTGGGAGCCGGTGTCGGCGTTGTACGAGATCTTCATCGTGCCGCCCGGGATGCCGCCGCCCTCGGCGACGAGCTTCTTCGCCTCGGCCGCGTCGTACTTGCAGAAGTCGCCGCAGACGTCCTTGAAGCCGCCTTCCTCGCCGAGGACCGGGGAGGTCCAGTCGACGGCGGGGGTGCGGGTCTTCTGGAAGATCGTCTCGGTGATCTGGTTCCGGTCGATCGCCATGGAGATGCCCTGGCGGAGCTTCTCCTGTC
This sequence comes from Streptomyces venezuelae, assembly GCF_008642375.1. Lineage (NCBI taxonomy): Bacteria > Bacillati > Actinomycetota > Actinomycetes > Kitasatosporales > Streptomycetaceae > Streptomyces > Streptomyces venezuelae. The sequence continues at coordinate 3,048,009 of NZ_CP029194.1, forward strand.
CGGGCTTGTTCCAGGCCGCGTCGTAGAACGGGAAGGCCAGGGTCTGGATGATGCCGGCGGGGACGTTGATGTACCGGTCGCCGAGGTCTGCGGAGACGTTCTTGAGCTGGGCGGCGGGGATGTCGTCGACGAGGTCGAGGTTTCCGGCCGTCAGGTCGGTGTAGGCGGTGTTGTTGTCGGTGTAGACCTTGAGGGTGATGCCGCCGTTCTGCGCCTTGTCGGTGCCGGGGTAGCCGTCCCACCGCTTGAGGGCCATCTCGGAGCCCTTGGTGTAGGAGTCGATGGTGTACGGGCCGTTGCCGACGGGCTTCGAGAGCCAGGCGGCGTGGTCGTCGTAGAAGGCCTTGGGGAGCGGTGAGAAGGCCGCGTAGCCCAGGGTGATGGGCCAGGTCGAGAACTTCTGGGTGAGCTTGACCGTGAAGGTCTGGGGGCCCGTGACCTTGAGGCCGGACATGGTCTCGGCCGTCGGCTCGCCCGTGTCGGGGTGGACCTTGTCGTACCCCTCGATCTGGCCGAAGAAGTAGGCGTTCTTCTGGTTGTTCTTCAGGTGGGCGCCGTAGTTCCAGGCGTCGACGAAGGACTTGGCGGTGACCGCCTCGCCGTTGGAGAAGGTCCAGCCGTCCTTGACCGTGATGGTGAAGTTGGTCGAGTCGGTGGTCTCGATCTTCTCGGCGAGCATGTCCTTGGCCTCGCCGGTCTTCGGGTCGTAGTACTTGAGCCCCCGGAAGATCATGGAGAGGACCTTGCCGCCCTGCACCTCGTTGGTGTTGGCGGGTTCCAGTGGGTTCTGCGGGTCTCCCCACGAGGAGGTCACGATGCCGTCGGCCCCTCCGCCGCCGCCGCTGTCGTCGCCGCCGCCGCAAGCGGTCGCCGCGAGGGCGACTGCTGTGGCCAGAGCGGCCCACTTGGCGTGCGTGGCTCCGCGCATGGAGTGCCTCCCATATGTCCCTAAGTGTGACTTAGGGCTCAATATGACCCGAAATCAGGAGGCGTGCATGTTGTCGGCACCCATCGGTGGACCGGACGCCCGAGGCGCGGGCATACGAGAGAGGGGCCCCGCCGAAACGGCCGGGCCCCTCTTCGCACGTCAAGACATCCGACGGGACGTCAGAGCGTCAGATCGTCATCCGGAGTGGACGACGTTCTTCTCCTCGGCGAAGTGGCACGCCGAGAAGTGCGCCGCCTGGGTGTCCTTCCCCTGGAAGACCTCCGGGATCGCGAGGACCGGAACCTCCTGGGAGCACTTGTCCTGCGCCTTCCAGCAGCGGGTGCGGAAGCTGCAGCCCGACGGCGGGTTGGCCGGCGAGGGGACGTCGCCGGTGAGGATGATCCGCTCGCGGTGCGCGCGGGCCTCCGGGTCCGGCACGGGCACCGCGGAGAGCAGCGCCTGCGTGTACGGGTGCGTCGGGTGCTCGTAGATCTGCTCGTCCGTACCGATCTCGGCCATCTTGCCGAGGTACATGACGCCGACGCGGTCCGAGATGTGCCGGACGATCGACAGGTCGTGCGCGATGAAGACGTAGGACAGGTTGTACTCGTCCTGGAGCTTCTCCATCAGGTTGATGACCTGCGCCTGGACGGAGACGTCCAGGGCCGAGACCGGCTCGTCGCAGATGATGATCTCCGGGTTGAGCGCGAGGCCTCGGGCGATGCCGATGCGCTGGCGCTGACCGCCGGAGAACTGGTGCGGGTACCGGTTGATGTACTCGGGGTTCAGACCGACGACATCGAGGAGCTCCTGCACCTTGCGGCGCCGGTCGCCCTTCGGAGCCACCTCGGGGTGGATGTCGAAGGGCTCGCCGATGATGTCGCCGACCGTCATGCGCGGGTTCAGCGAGGTGTACGGGTCCTGGAACACCATCTGGATGTTGCGGCGGACGGCCTTCAGCGCGCGCCCGGACAGCTTGGTGATGTCCTGGCCCTTGTAGAAGACCTCGCCGGCGGTGGCCTTCTCCAGGTTCATCAGGAGCTTGGCGACCGTGGACTTGCCACAGCCGGACTCGCCCACGATGCCGAGGGTCTCGCCCTGGTGGAGGTCGAAGGAGACCCCGTCCACGGCCTTGACCGCGCCGACCTGGCGCTTGAACAGGATGCCCTGCGTCAGCGGGAAGTGCTTCTTCAGGTTGCGCACCTGGAGGATCGGCTCGCCACGGCCGACAGGGGCCTCGACAGCGGCGGCCACGGCCTCGTCGTTCTTGCTGAGCTCAGCCATGGATCGTCTCCTTCCAGAAGTGGCAGGCGCTGCCGCGACCCGGGAGATCCGTGCCGTCCTGCTCGGTGACCGGCACGAGGGCCGGAATGTCCGTACGGCAGACGTCGTCCGCCTTCGGGCAGCGCGGGTTGAAGGCGCAGCCCGACGGGATCTTGAGCAGGTTCGGCGGCAGGCCCTTGATCGCGTACAGCTCCTGGCCCTTCTGGTCCAGGCGCGGGATCGACTCGAGGAGCCCCTTGGTGTAGGGGTGGGCCGGGCGCTTGTACAGCTCGTGCACCGGCGCCTGCTCGACGATCCGGCCCGCGTACATCACGGCGATCTTGTCCGCGACGTCGGCGACGACGCCGAGGTCGTGGGTGATCAGGATCAGACCCATGTTGTACTCGCGCTGGAGCTCCGCGAGGAGGTCCATCACCTGGGCCTGAACGGTCACGTCGAGCGCCGTGGTGGGCTCGTCCGCGATGATCAGGTCCGGCTCCAGGGCGAGCGCCATCGCGATCATGATGCGCTGGCGCATACCGCCGGAGAACTGGTGCGGGTAGTCGTTGACGCGAGCGGCGGCGGCCGGGATCTTCACCCGGTCCATCAGCTCGATCGCCTTGACCTTGGCCTCCTTCTTGGAGAGGCCCTGGTGCACCCGGAACATCTCGCCGAGCTGGTAGCCGACGCTGAGCACGGGGTTGAGCGAGGAGAGCGCGTCCTGGAAGATCATCGCGATCTTGCTGCCGCGCACCTTGCGGTGCTCCTCGTCGGACATCTTGAGCATGTCCTGACCACGGAAGACGATCTCTCCCTTGGTCACGAACCCCGGCGGGGTGTCGAGGATGCCCATGATGGCCTGAGCGGTCACGGACTTGCCGGAACCGGACTCGCCGAGGACGGCCAGGGTCTCGCCGGCCTTGACGGAGTACGAGACACCGTTCACGGCCTTCGCGACACCCTCACGGGTGCGGAACTCCACGTGGAGGTCGCGCACGTCGAGGAGCGGACCGTCGAAGGTCGCGCCGTCACGCGGCGCGGGAACGCTCGCGGTCTTGTCGATGGTGGTCACTGCGTTCGTCCTTACTCTCAGCGCAGCTTCGGGTCGAAGGCGTCACGGACCGCGTCGCCGAGCATGATGAAGGCGAGGACCGTGATGGTGAGCATTCCGGACGGGAACAGCAGCGGGTGCAGACCCTGCGAGATACGTCCCTGCGCCTCGGAGATCATCACGCCCCAGGAGATGGCCGGGGGCCTGATGCCGATACCCAGGAAGCTCAGGGTTGCTTCGGCGCCGATGACGGCACCCAGCGAGATCGTGGCGACCACGATGAGCGGGGTGATCGAGTTCGGCAGTACGTGACGGAACATCATCCGCGAGGTGGAAGCACCGAGCGAGCGAGCGGCGGCCACGTAGTCGGCCTGCTTGACCTGCATGACGGCGCCTCGCATGACGCGGGCCATGGACATCCAGCCGACCACGCTCAGCGTCAGGACCACGGCCATCACGCCGGCGTTGCGCATGCCCTTCTCGTCACGGAAGTTGTTCAGGATGACGATCGCGGCGAGCAGCAGCGGCAGTCCGAAGAAGACGTTGGTGACGAACGAGAGGAGGGCGTCCGTCCACTTGCCGAAGAAGCCACCGAGAACACCGACGAGACCGCCGATGATCAGGGAGAAGATGGTCGTCAGCACACCCACGATGATCGAGTTGCGGGTGCCGTAGATGGTCTGCGAGTAGACGTCGCAGCCCTGGAAGTTGTAGCCGAACCAGGCGCTGCCGCTCGGACCCTCCATCGAGTGCTTCAGGTCGCACGCGAGCGGGTCGACGCTCGTGAAGAGGGTCGGGAAGGTCGCGATGGTCAGGATCGCGAGGATCAGGACCCCCGAGACGATGAACATCGGACGGCGGATCAGGTCCCGGAGGGCGTCCTGGGCAAGGCTGCGCGTCTTGTCCTGCTTGGCGGACACGTCGGGCATGACGGTCCCGGCCATGCCCTCGGCAAAGGCCTCTTCGGGCGACTTGGTCGTGTTACTCATAGCGAATCCTCGGGTCCAGCACGGCGTACAGCATGTCCACGACGAGTGCGGTGATCAGGTAGACCAGCACCAGCAGGCTGACGAATCCGACGACGGCCGGACCGTCCTCCACGTTCAGCGAGCTGAACAGCTGGAAGCCCACGCCGGGGATGTTGAAGATGCCCTCGGTGACGATCGCGCCGCCCATGAGGGTGCCGAGGTCGGCGCCCAGGTAGGTGACCACGGGGATCAGCGAGTTGCGCAGCACGTGGATGCCGATGACCCGGCTCTTCGGCAGGCCCTTGGCCTTCGCGGTCCGGATGTAGTCGGCGCGGAGGTTCTCCGCGACCGAGGCCCGTGCGAGGCGCGCGATATAGGCGAGCGACACCGAGCCGAGCACCATACCCGGAAGCATGTAGCTGATGAATCCGTCGTCGGTACCGGCGACGGGGAACAGTCCCCATTCCTGTCCCAGGAAGGTCTGGCCGACATTGCCGAGCACGAAGATCGGGATGGCGATGACGGTCAGGGTGGAGACGAGCACCAGGTTGTCGATGAAGCTGCCGCGGCGCATGCCCGCGAGCACACCGGCGACGACGCCGATGACGAGCTCGAAGACGAAGGCCACACCGGCGACCTTCAGCGTCTCCGGCCAAGCCTCGACGAGGAGCTCGGAGATGGGCCGGCCTTGGGCGATGGACTCGCCGAAGTCGCCCTGGAGCAGCCCACTGAAGTAGTACCAGTAGCGGACGAAGAACGGCTCGTCCAGGTGGTACTGAGCGGTGAGCGTCGCTCTGATGTTGTCGGGTACGGGCTTCTCGCCGTACAGGTTCTGGATGGGATCGCCACCCATCTGCGTGACGAGAAAGTAGACGATCAACGTGGTGCCGATGAAGACGGGCACCATCTGAAGGATTCGTCGGATGACGAACCGGCCCATGGATCCTCCTCGCGAGAAGCGGCGGGGGCTGGTGTGCCGGCCCCCGCCGCCGTTCTCGACTCTTAAAAGTGGGTCAGATGCCTGAGGCCGTTAGGCCTTGGAGATCTTGGTGACGTCGACCCGGTTGAAGAGGTCCATCTCGACGTTCGACACGTTCTTGCTGTGCGCGAACACGTTCTTGCCGAAGCGGAGCGGGATCACGGGCATGTCCTGGACGAGGACGTCCTCGGCCTGCTGCCACAGCTTGATGGCCTCGGCGGACGTCTTCGCGGCGCGGCCGTCCTCGACCAGCTTGTCGAACTTCTTGTTGCTGTAGCCGTAGTAGTTCGAGGAACCACCGGTGGTGAACAGCGGGCCGAGGTAGTTCTCCATGGACGGGTAGTCCATGATCCAGCCCATGCGGAACATGCCGGAGAACTTCTTCTGCTCGACCTGGGTCAGCAGCTCGGCGAACTGCGGGACGGCCTGGCCGACGCACTCGACGCCGAGGTTCTTCTTGACCTGGTTGCAGGTGGCGTCCACCCACTCCTTGTGACCGCCATCGCCGTTGTAGCCGATGTTGATCTTGTTGCCCTCGATGCCGCCGGCCTTCGCGAGGAGAGCCTTGGCAGCCGCCGGGTCGAACTTGCAGGAGTCACCGCAGGTGTTGTCGCGGTAGCCGCCGACGACCGGGGAGACGAACGAACGGGCCGGGGACTGCGAGTCGTTGAGGATCACCTTGGTGATCTCTTCGCGGTCGATGGCCATCGAGATCGCCTTGCGGACCTCGGGCTTCGAGTACTTCTTGTCGTACGTCGGGAACGACACGAACTGGAAGGTCGAGGCCGGGGAGGACTTGAAGCGCTCACCGAACTGCTTCGGGGCGTTCGCGAGCTCGGAGCTCGGAACCTGCGGGATGACGTCCAGGGCGCCGGCGACGACGTCCTTATACATCGTCTCCTGCTTCTGGTAGATCTTGTACGTCACCGAGTCCACGAGCGGCTTGTTGGTGCCCGTGTAGTCAGGGTTCTTGACGACCTTGATCGACTTGTTGTGGTCCCACTTGCCCTCGATCTTGAAGGCACCCTGGCCGATCGGAGCCTGCTCGTACGCCTTGATGTTGGCGATCGCGGCGTCCGGCAGCGGGTAGAACACGGTGTAGCCGAGGACGGTCTTGTAGTCGGCGAAGGGCTTCGCCAGCTTGACCGTGAAGGTGGTCTCGTCGACGACCTTCAGACCCGAGAGCTCCTTGGCGGTCGGCTCGGGGGCCTTCTTCGGGCCCTCCTCGCCGTCCGGGTCCGCCGGGTTGAGGGCGTCGTAGCCGTCAATGGTGGCGAAGAAGTAGTTGCCGTCGGCCGCGTTCGGGCCGTAGGCGCCCCAGTTCCAGCCCTGGACGTAGCTCTTGGCGGTCACCGGGGTGCCGTCGTGGAACTTCTGGCCCGGCTTGATCTTGATGGTCCACGTCAGGTTGTCGGTCGTGGTGACCGACTCCGCCGCGTCCTCGACCGGCTGGTTCTTGGCGTCGTAGCTGACGAGCGGACGGAACAGCGCGTCCAGCACCTGCGAGCCCTCGGACTCGGTCGTCGTCTGCGGGATGAGGCGCTTCGGCTCGGAGATACCGACGCTCACCGCGCCGCCGGCCTTGGCCTTGCCCTCACCCTCCTCCGCCTTGTCCTTGCCGCCACAGGCGGTTGCTGCCAGGGCGACGACGATCGCGCCCGCTACCCACTTGGCGCTCTTGGCACCACGCATGGGTTCCTCCTCATGAGTCCACTTGTCACTACGAGAGGGGCTTACGGAGCGGACCGACACCCCTGACGGTCCGGGACTCCAGTGCCCCGAGTGTGCTCGTGAGTCGGCACTCCCCACAGTGCGTGACCCATTGACCCGAGCTCAATGGAGCCAACTATTAAGTACGTCCGGGCTGTAAACCACACTTAAGTGGTCTCGGTTTGACAACATCACCAAGCCGTGGGTGACCGAAATCCGGACAAAGCGAGCACAGACAGACACACCCGAAACGGACTGTTAACACACGTACCGGAGAGCGACGTTCGAAATCCGGACGTCTCGCAGGGAAATCGGTTTGACTCGGCCGGGCGATCGATCCCGGCCTCCAGGGCCGTCGCTCCCAGCCTCCAGGGCCGTCGCTCCCAGCCTCCCGAGCCGTCGGTCCCGGCTCCCCCGAGCCGTCGGTCCCGGCTCCCCCGGGCCGGTGATCCCGGCCCCATGCTTGCCCACGCCGGGCCACGGCAACTCCCCAACACGCCTGCGAAGCTCAGAAGTTGCTCAAAACTGTGTCCTATGTCTCGGTCGAGCCGCAAGACTCCCCTCCGACCCGCTGACCACGGGTCGCACAGCCGCTCCGACGGGGCGGCACTACACGAGGGGAACATCATGCGCAACAAGTTCACGGCGGGCCTCGTCACCACCTGTCTGTCGGCGGCCACGCTGGCCCTGCTGCCCGCCGGCAACGCGCAGGCCGCCGAGATGATGTGCAGCCCGGGATCCATCAAGTACACGTGGTCCACCGTCAGCAAGGCGCCGGTCGTCACCCACCGCAAGGCCATCGAGCACTACACCGGCGGCGTCGTGACCAAGACCGTCAGCGCCTCGTCCGTCACCAGCATCACGGCCTCCGTCACCGCCACCTCCGGTGTCGAGGTCAGCGGCAGCGTCGCGATGGCCAGCCTCAGCGGCAAGGTCGGCCTCGAGCTGAAGGCCGAGGGGTCGAAGACCAAGACCACGGCCGAGTCCATCACTCACCGGCTGTCCTCCCGCGGCAAGTACGTCCTGTACGCGGGCACCGTCAAGACCCAGGGCTACTACACCCAGTTCCGCTGCGACCGCGGCACCCGCTGGGTGAACACCGGTAACTACGGCAAGGCGATCAGCTTCACCGTGGCCACCGAGGGCGGCCTCAAGTGCGGCACCACCGTCCCGGCCGGCAGCCTCGCCGCGTACGCCAAGCGCTACTGCTGACCACGGCGCGCCGGGCCGACCACCCGACGCGTCGAGCCGGACCGACCATCCGGCGACAGGGGGATGCACCACCGGCAGGGGGAAAGCACAGCACCACAAGGCGGGGGACGCCTCGCCGCACGCACGTCAGCACATGAGCACGTAGGCACATGAGCACATCAGCACGCACGCCGAACGCCCGGCCGGGAATCTCCGGCCGGGCGTTCGGCGTGGACGCTCAGGGCGCCGCCCCTACGGGAGATCCCGCAGAGGCGGCTTCACCGGCTGGTGGGCCGGATCAGGCGTTCTTGGCGCGGGAGGTCGCACGACCACGCGCGTTCTGGTCGAGGATGACCTTGCGGATACGCACGGCCTCCGGGGTCACCTCGACGCACTCGTCGTCGCGGCAGAACTCCAGGGACTGCTCCAGGGAGAGCTTCCGCGGCGGGACGATCGCCTCGAAGGAGTCGGCCGAGGAGGAGCGCATGTTGGTGAGCTTCTTCTCCTTGGTGATGTTCACGTCCATGTCGTCGGAGCGGGAGTTCTCGCCGACGATCATGCCCTCGTACACCTCGGTGCCGGGGTCGGTGAACAGGACGCCGCGCTCCTGGAGGTTCGTCATCGCGAAGGCGGTGACGGCACCGGCGCGGTCGGCGACCAGCGAACCGTTGTTACGGGTCGTCAGCGTGCCGAACCAGGGCTCGTGACCCTCGTGGATCGAGTGGGCGATGCCCGTACCGCGGGTGTTGGTCAGGAACTCCGTACGGAAGCCGATGAGGCCACGGGACGGAACGACGAACTCCATGCGGACCCAGCCGGAGCCGTGGTTCGACATGTTGTCCATGCGGCCCTTGCGGACGCCCATGAGCTGCGTGACGGCGCCCATGTGCTCCTCGGGGACGTCGACCGTGAGGCGCTCGACGGGCTCGTGGACCTTGCCGTCGACGAGCTTGGTGACGACCTGCGGCTTGCCGATGGTCAGCTCGAAGCCCTCGCGGCGCATCTGCTCGACCAGGATGGCGAGCGCGAGCTCACCACGGCCCTGGACCTCCCAGGCGTCCGGGCGCTCGGTGTCGAGGACGCGGAGCGAGACGTTACCGATCAGCTCGCGGTCCAGACGGTCCTTGACCTGGCGGGCGGTGACCTTGCGGTTCTTGACCGCGGCCTTGGCGTCCGCGCCCTTGCCCGTGCCACCGCGGCCGACGAGCGGCGAGGTGTTGGTGCCGATGGTCATGGAGATGGCCGGCTGGTCGACCGTGATCAGCGGAAGCGCGATCGGGTTCTCCGGGTCGGCCAGGGTCTCGCCGATCATGATGTCGGGGATGCCGGCGACGGCGCAGATGTCACCGGGGCCCGCGACCTCGGCCGGCTTGCGGGTGAGCGCCTCGGTCATCATCAGCTCGGTGATGCGGACGTTGGAGATCGTGCCGTCACGCTTGATCCACGCGACCGTCTGGCCCTTGCGCAGCTCGCCCTGCTCGACGCGGAGGAGCGCGATACGGCCGAGGAAGTTGTCGGCGTCCAGGTTGGTGACGTGGGCCTGGAGCGGCGCCTCCTCGTCGTACACCGGGGCCGGGACGTGCTCCAGGATCGCGGAGAAGAACGGCTCCAGGTTGTCGCTGTCCGCGGGAACGGTACCGTTCTCCGGCTTGGTCAGCGAGGCGATGCCGTCACGGCCGCAGGCGTAGACGATCGGGAACTCGATCTGGTCCTCGTCCGCGTCCAGGTCGAGGAAGAGGTCGTAGGTCTCGTTGACGACCTCGTCGATCCGGGAGTCCGGGCGGTCCGTCTTGTTGATGCAGAGGATGACGGGCTTGCGCTGCTGGAGCGCCTTGCGCAGCACGAAGCGGGTCTGCGGGAGCGGACCCTCGGAGGCGTCCACGAGGAGGACGACCGCGTCGACCATCGACAGACCGCGCTCGACCTCGCCACCGAAGTCGGCGTGGCCGGGGGTGTCGATGATGTTGATCGTGATCGGGGCCCCGCCGTCCTTGGGGTGATACTTCACCGCCGTGTTCTTGGCGAGGATCGTGATGCCCTTCTCACGCTCCAGGTCGTTCGAGTCCATCATGCGGTCGTCGAGCTGCTGGTGGGCGGCGAAGGCACCGGCCTGCTTGAGCATGGCGTCGACGATGGTCGTCTTGCCATGGTCGACGTGGGCGACGATGGCGACGTTACGGATGTCGTGGCGCGTGGGCATGGGTGCTTGCGCTTCTCTCGGATCGTGGGATGCGGCGTCAATTCCTCTTACGCCCGCCGGGCGGACGCGCCACGGCTATGTCCTATGGTACGGGGCAGCCGCGCAAGGGGCTTCCCCGCCCGGATCCGAGAGGGTCTACTGGGAACTTTCGGTGTGTGCCCGGTGGCGTGGGGGACGCCCCGGGCACCTCGGTAGGACAGTGGACTGGCCGGGTCACGCGGCCGACGCGATCCTGCCCGCCGGGATCACCGGCGGGCAAGGAAATTGAGCTGCTTCTGAGGTTGTGACCAGCGGTTTCGGTGCCTTTGGAGCTTTCAGCGGTTTCGCTCTGCTCCGTTGGAGGATTCGGGCTTCTTGAAGCCGATGTCCTCGTAGCGGGGTGCGGCGAGGCCCCAGGCTCCCGCGTTCACGATCTCCGCCTTCGCCGCGACGAGCTGCGGACGCTGGTAGAGCGGGATGGAACCGGCCGCGGCCCAGATCCGGGCGTCGGCCTGGCGGACGAGCTCGCGGGCCTCCTCCTCGTCGAGCGTCCCGGCCGCCTGGTCGAAGAGCTGGTCGATGCGGTCGGTGCCGACCCGCGAGTAGTTCTGCTCGACGAGCAGCGAGCCGTCCGAGGCGGGCTCGGGCTTGGCGAAGATGGGCCGGGCGTCGGTCGCCGGGAAGGCGGAGGCCGGCCAGGAGTAGAGCGCCAGGTCGTATTCGCCCGCGGCGACGTGGTCCTTGAAGAAGCTGTCGTCCGCGACCTTGGTGACCTGCGTACGGATCCCCACCGCGTCGAGCATCCGGACGATCCGGTCGCCGACGGCGCGCAGCGACTCCGAGCCGGGCCCGGAGGGCAGGACGAAGCGGAGGCTGAGCGCCTTGCCGTCCTTGCCGAGGACCTGGGACGCCTCGGGCGCGGTGACGGGGGCCGCGGTGCCGCGCGGGGCGTAGGCCCCGGCCACTCCCCGGTCCGGCTTGGTGACCGAGTGGGCGGCGCGGCCGGGTCCCGTGCCGGTGTCGAGCGCCTCGGCGCGGGCGAGGAGCGCGGCGCTCTGGCGGGCGGCGGCGGGGGCCGGGGCGAGGATGTCGGTGCCGTTCTCGGGGCCGGCGGCGCCGATGACGGGGGCGGGGAGGGCCTTGCGGGCGCCCGGCTTGTCGTCGCCGACGATGTAGAGGCCCTCGTCGGACGCGGTGTCCGCCTTCTTCTTGGCGTCGGTGGAGGAGGTGTCGGCCTTCGCGCCGGACTGCCCCTTCTCCTTCTCCTTCCCCTTGCTCTCCTTGTTCCCCTTCTTGTCCTTCTCCGCCTCGCTCCCGGCCTCGGCACCGTCCTTCGCGCCGGCCGGCTTCTTGACCGCCCCGCCCGGGACCCAGCCCGCGTCGGCGAGGAGTGCCCGCGCCTCCTTGGTGTCCTGGTCGCCGAGCGCGTCGCTGCTGTCCGCGTACGCCGCCTGCCCGGCGAGGGCCAGGTGGCTGCCGGGGGGCGTCGCCGGGAGGCCGAGGGGCTTGAGTACGGATTCGGCCAGTTCCTGGCGGTCGATGGCGCGGGCCACGGCCCGGCGTACCCGCTCGTCGGCGAGCGCGCCGGACTCGCCGTTCAGCGACAGCTGGGTGTAGGCGGGCTCCAGGGACTTGCGGACGACGAAGCCGGCGAGGACGTCCTGCTCCTTCGCGTACCGGGTGACGGCCTGCTGGTTCTTCTGGCGGGCGGCCTGGACCTCCTCCGCCTTCTCCTCGTCGGAGCCGTGGGCGAGGGCCCAGGACTTCAGGGCCTTGGAGGGGGTGATCGCCGAGCCGGGGCCGTGGGCGAGGGCCGCCTGCGCGCCGTTCCTGCCCGCGCGTGCGTCCTTGAGCGCGAGGGCGATCCGCTCGGCCGTGGAGCGGTCGATCTCGGCCAGGTCGAGCTTGCCCGCGGCGAGGGCGGTGGCCCGGTCGGCGCGGGGGACGGCCTTGAGGACGAGGCTGTCGAGCTTGGCGGACTGACCCCACCAGCGGGGGTTGCGGGCCAGGGTGACGTCGCCGCTCTTGCGGTCGATCGTCTTCAGCAGAAACGGTCCTGCAGTGGCTTTGAGGGTGGTGCGCGCCCCGTCGTTGAAGGAGTTCGGGGACCCCATGACCTGCTTGGGGTAGAGCGGGGTGAAGAGGGACTTCCAGTCGGCGTAGGGCTTGGAGAAGGTGACCCGTACCTCCAGGTCGTCCTTGCCCCGCTCGATCTTCTCGATCCGCTCGTAGCCGGAGTTGCGGGCGGTCCAGTACGCGGTGTCGCGGCCGCTCAGCGCCCGCCACTGGGCCACGAAGTCGGGGGCCCCGATCTCGCGCCCGTCGCTCCACACCGCCTGCTGGTGCAGCTTGTAGAGGACGACCTGCTTGGGCTCGGTCTCGACGACCTGCGCGGACTCCAGGTAGTCCGGGTTCAGCTGCGGCCGGCCCCGCCCGTCGAGCGTGTAGAGGGAGGGGAGCACGGCCCCGGCGATGCGGGCCGTGGTGCCGTCGGCGTCGGCCTGGAAGGTGTTCAGGGTGGTGGGCAGCGCGTCGACGGCCCAGCGGAGGGTGCCCCCGTCGGCCACCTTGTCGCGTGCCGCGGGGGCGTTGTCCTGCGCGGCGGCCGGGGCCTCGTCGGCCCCGTCGGAGCTGCAGCCGGCGAGCACGGTGACGGCGAGGACCGCACTGGTGAGGGTGGCGACGGAGCGGAGCGTGCGGGAGCGGGGGCTCCTGGAGCATGTCCTCCCGCGAGGGGCGCCGAACTGGGACATGACTTGTACCCCTTCGTCCAGATTTATTCCATTTGGAGATGATCAGACCTATTGCTCATACACTGAAAAGGACGGAGCGGATCCGGCCACGGCGACACGGCGGCACGTCCGGGAAACCCCACTCGTGCGGCCCAACCCGCCGGAGACCGGGGCGCTCCGGACGAGTGGAATCACGTACGCACGGCTTCACAAGCGGGATGTGACGCGCGACACTCGCGTGTGACCCGCGCTCGCGGAAGTGAGGGCAACCATGTCCGTTCAGGACGATCTGGCGGCCGTCAAGCGTCGCCTGCAAGACCTGGAGAGCACGGTCGAAGAGCTGGAACGCCGCGTCGGGACGGAGCGGGGCGCGCCCCGGCCGCCGTCCGGGGACCGCTCCGAGAGCCTGGTGACCATCCCCGACACCCCGTACGACTCCGGGCTGTGGACGGACACCGACGACGAGGGACTGGGAGCACGCGACCGCCACGCGCCGTAGAGCCGAGGAGGCCCTGTTGGCCACAGGTACAGAACCCCCGACGAGCCACAGATCTGCGACGGGGGTGCGCTCCCCGGGGCGCGCCGCCATCGCCGCCCGCCATCTACGGACCGACCGGTGGTGGCTCTCGCCGGCCGCCACCGCCGCCGGACTGCTCGCCTTCGTCGCGTACTCGACCTGGCGGGCCTTCGCCGCCGCCGACTACTACGCGGCCCCCTACGTCTCGCCGTTCTACTCGCCCTGTCTGGCGTCGAACTGCGTCCCCATGAAGGGCGGGCCGAACTGGGAGATCTTCGGCAGCTGGTGGGGCCTCTCCCCCGCCCTGCTGATCCTGATCTTCCCGCTCGGCTTCCGGCTGACCTGCTACTACTACCGCAAGGCGTACTACCGGGGCTTCTGGGCGTCTCCCCCGGCCTGCGCGGTCGCCGAGCCGCACCGGACGTACACGGGCGAGACCCGCTTCCCGCTGCTCCTGCAGAACCTCCACCGGTACTTCTTCTACGCGGCGGTGCCGGTCGCCGGCATCCTCACGTACGACACCGTGCTGACCTTCCGCGACGCCTCGTACGCCTGGGGGCACGCCGGGCTCGGGACGCTGATCTTCCTCGTGAACATCGCGCTCATCTGGGCGTACACCCTGTCCTGCCACTCCTGCCGGCACGTCGTCGGCGGCCGGCTGCGGCACTTCTCGAAGCACCCCGTCCGCTACCGGCTGTGGACCTGGACCGGACGGCTGAACCGGCGGCACATGCAGCTCGCGTGGGCCTCGCTGATCAGCGTCGCCGTGTGTGACCTGTACGTGTACCTGCTCGCGACCGGCACCTTCGACGACCCGAGGTTCTTCTGACGTGAGGTTCTTCTGAGATGGCAGTGGTGGAACGACAGCAGTGGGACGTGGTCGTGGTCGGGGCCGGCGGGGCCGGGCTGCGGGCCGCGATCGAGGCGCGCCGGGCGGGCGCCCGTACCGCCGTGATCTGCAAATCCCTCTTCGGCAAGGCCCACACCGTCATGGCCGAGGGCGGAATCGCCGCCTCCATGGCCAACGCCAACGAGCACGACGACTGGAAGACGCACTTCCGCGACACCATGCGCGGCGGGAAGTTCCTCAACCAGTGGCGGATGGCCGAGCTGCACGCCCAGGAGGCTCCGGACCGGGTCTGGGAGCTGGAGACCTGGGGCGCGCTCTTCGACCGGACCGCGGACGGCCGGATCTCGCAGCGCAACTTCGGCGGGCACGAGTACCCGCGGCTCGCGCACGTCGGCGACCGGACCGGCCTCGAACTCATCCGGACCCTCCAGCAGCGGATCGTCGGCCTCCAGCAGGAGGACCACCGCGAGACCGGCGACCACGAGGCGCGGCTGAAGGTCTTCCAGGAGTTCACCGTCACCCGGATCCTGAAGGGCGCGGACGGCCAGGTCGCCGGGGTCTTCTGCTACGAGCGCGAGAGCGGCCGCTTCCTCGTCCTGGAGGCGCCCTCGGTCGTCCTCGCGACCGGCGGCATCGGCAAGTCCTTCAAGGTGACCTCGAACTCCTGGGAGTACACGGGCGACGGCCACGCGCTGGCCCTGCTCGCGGGCGCGCCGCTGGTGAACATGGAGTTCGTGCAGTTCCATCCGACGGGGATGGTCTGGCCGCCGTCGGTGAAGGGGATCCTCGTCACCGAGTCCGTACGCGGCGACGGCGGGGTGCTGCGGAACTCCGAGGGCCGGCGGTTCATGTTCGACTACGTCCCCGACGTCTTCAAGGAGAAGTACGCGCAGACGGAGGAGGAGGGCGACCGCTGGTACGAGGACCCGGACAACAACCGGCGCCCGCCCGAGCTGCTGCCCCGTGACGAGGTGGCGCGGGCCATCAACTCCGAGGTGAAGGCGGGCCGCGGCTCGCCGCACGGCGGGGTGTTCCTCGACGTGTCGACGCGGATGCCGGCCGAGGTGATCCGGCGGCGGCTGCCCTCGATGTACCACCAGTTCAAGGAGCTGGCCGATGTCGACATCACGGCGGAGGCCATGGAGGTCGGGCCGACCTGCCACTACGTGATGGGCGGTGTGGCGGTCGACTCCGAGACGGCGGCCACGGTCGGCGTGCCGGGGCTCTTCGCGGCCGGCGAGGTGGCGGGCGGCATGCACGGCTCCAACCGGCTCGGCGGCAACTCGCTCTCCGACCTGCTCGTCTTCGGCCGGCGGGCCGGGCTCTACGCGGCGCAGTACGCGGTGTCCGGGGCCGGCTCCAGTGTCGTGGCGGACGACATCGAGGCCGCGGCGGCGGAGGCCCTCGCGCCGTTCGGCGGGCCGTCGGGCGGCACGCCGGAGAACCCGTACACCCTCCACCAGGAGCTCCAGCAGACGATGAACGACCTCGTCGGGATCATCAGGCGGGAGGGCGAGATGGCCGAGGCCCTGGAGCGGATCGCCGCCCTGCGGGAGCGGGCACGGCGGATCGCCGTCGAGGGGCACCGGCAGTTCAATCCGGGCTGGCACCTCGCCCTCGACCTGCGGAACATGCTCCTCGTCGGCGAGTGCGTGGCCCGGGCCGCCCTGGAGCGCACCGAGTCCCGGGGCGGGCACACCCGGGAGGACCACCCCGCGATGGTGCGGGAGTGGCGCCCGGTGAACCTGCTGTGCCACGCCGAGGGCGAGGGCATCGGGCTCGAACGCGTCCGCACCGAGCCGATCCGGGCGGACCTGCTCGCCCTCTTCGAGCAGGAGGAGCTGGCGAAGTACCTCGCGGACGCGGAGCTGGAAGGGGAGCTGGGCCGATGAGTACGAGTACGTACGACGCGCGGTTCCGGGTGTGGCGGGGCGACACCGACGGCGGCGGACTGACCGACTACACGGTCGAGGTGCACGACGGGGAGGTCGTCCTCGACGTCGTCCACCGCCTCCAGGCCACCCAGGCGCCGGACCTCGCCGTGCGCTGGAACTGCAAGGCGGGCAAGTGCGGTTCGTGCTCGGCCGAGATCAACGGCCGGCCCCGGCTGCTCTGCATGACCCGGATGTCGGTCTTCGCTCGGGACGAGGTGATCACCGTGACCCCGATGCGTGCCTTCCCGATCGTCCGCGACCTGGTCACGGACGTCTCCTTCAACTACACGAAGGCGCGGGAGATCCCGGCCTTCGTGCCGCCGCCCGGGGTCGGGCCCGGCGAGTACCGGATGCGGCAGGAGGACGTGGACCGCTCACAGGAGTTCAGGAAGTGCATCGAGTGCTTCCTGTGCCAGGACACCTGCCACGTGGTGCGTGACCACGAGGAGAACAAGGAGGCCTTCGCCGGGCCCCGCTTCCTCATGCGGGTCGCGGAGCTCGACATGCACCCGCTGGACGCGGCGGAGGAAGCGGGCATCGACCGGCGGCGGAGCGCGCAGGAGGAGCACGGGCTCGGCTACTGCAACATCACCAAGTGCTGCACGGAGGTGTGTCCGGAGTCCATCCGGATCACCGACAACGCGCTGATCCCGCTGAAGGAGCGGGTCGTGGACCGGAAGTACGACCCGCTGGTGTGGCTGGGCAACACGATCAGGCGGCGAAGGCCCTGACGTCAGGCCACCGCGCCCGCGCTCCATCGGCCGAGTACGGGTTCGGCGAGGGTGCGGGCGGGGCGGCACAGCGTCTGGCCGTGGCGCGTGAACAGCTCGTCGCGCGAGTCGAAGGCTGCACGAGCCGCGGCCGAGCCGCAGCGTCCGGGACACGCGGCGCCGGTCCTCCACGGAGTACACCGGCCTGACGGTCGGGACGATGATCCCGTGGGCCGTCCGGAGCCGGTCGCGCGCCGTGACCGCGCCCCGCTCGTCCGCCTCCCGGAGGACCCTCGCCACGAAGGCGACGACCCGCGGGTGCTCCAGGTCCAGGATCGGCGTGGGCCGGGTGGACCCGGTGGACCCGGTGGACTCTGGCGTGAGGCCGGGGCCCCTGCCCGCACCGGCGGTCCTGACGGGCATCAGCAGGCGGCTGGTCATGACGCACTCCCCCCTGGGCGCGGCCGCACAACGGGCCGACGGCCTCATCCTCCTCCTCGGGGAGGCGCCGTGCGCGCCCGGGGGCGGGTCAGTGCCAGCCCTCCCGGTAGGCCGTCCAGTCCCCTTCCTCCGCGGCGAAGTCGACGTACAGCGCGACACCGAACCGCTGACGGTCGTGGTCCGTGCGCCCGAGGCCGAGTCGCGTGCCGCGGATCGCGGCGGCGACGGTCTCCGCGTTCTCGTGGTGGCCGAGGTCGTCCTCGTGGAAGAAGGGGAGCCCCATCAGCAGGTCGGTGGATTCGGGCGTCACCTCGAGGGCGAGGCTCGTCTGCTGGGCGACGTAGCCGCCGTACAGGCCTTCCAGCGGCATCCAGGTGTCGTACGACATGACGGCGATCTGGTCCACGCGGCGGGCCACCTGCCCGAAGAACTCCTGCGACCACCACTTCTCCTTGCCGGTGATCACGCTGTTCACCGAGTGGGCGGCGGGTACCGGGTCGATCTGGTGGGCGGCGACCGAGAGCGGCACCTTCCGGGCGCGGGTCAGCTCCCCCAGGTCGTCGAGGAGCGACAGGTAGTTCGCGTCGTCGGAGAGCAGCGGCTCCAGGTCGAAGTGGACCCCGTCGAAGCCGGCGTCCAGGATCTGCCGGGCCGAGGTGACCACGGCCGCCCGGGACCCGGCCTTGTCCAGGCGCAGTCCGTTCGACCCCTCGGTGACGAGGACGTCGCCCAGCCACGCCTGCACGCGTATGCCGGGCATCGTGCGGTGCACCGCGTCTATCAGCCACTTCGCCCGGGGGTACTTGGCCGCCGGCAGGGTGCCGTCGTGCCGCAGCGGTCCGGCGTGGACGTACAGGTCGCGGATGCCGGTGCCCTTGATCCGGGTCGCGAAGGCCGCGAGGTCGGCGTCCTTCTTCCGTCCGTCGACCCAGGCGTGGCCGAGCCAGATGGCGTCCTTGCCCCGGGTCCGCGCGTCCTCCCTGACGTCGCCCGTGAAGTTGAGGCGCAGCGCGACCGCTCCCGTGACCAGGGGCACGACGAGCACCAGGACGAGCCCGAGGACGAACCAGCGTCCCCGCCTCCAGATGCCCTTCAACCGTCCGTTCACGCGAGCCCCCCAAGAGCCGTCGTATCACTCATGCCGCTGTTGCCACCGTAGAGGCGACCACAGACAGTGACGCCGGACGGCTTCGAACGGTTTCCGGATGGCATCGGTCCGTTCGGCCCCGTCGGCCGGTCGGCCCTGTCGGTCCGTTCGGCCCCGTCGGCCCGGTCGCGGAGCTGCATAGCGGGACATAACCTCCCCTTTGTGACGCGAATAGCCACCCGAGCCCTTCTCGCGGTACTGGTGGCGGCGTGGTGGCTCCTCGTGCCCGCCGTTCACGGTGCCCACGCCGACGACCCCGTCGTCCTGTCCCGCGAGGGGCAGATCACCGACCGCGTGGGGGCACTCGGCGATCGCCGCGCCTCCGTGGTCCAGGCCCTCGACCGCCTCTACGACGACCGGCGCGTGCAGCTCTTCGTCGTGTACGTACGGGACTTCTCCGGGAGCCCGGCGCAGAGCTGGGCCGACGCCACCGCGGAGCGCAACGGTCTCGGCGTCGAGGACCTGCTGCTCGCCGTCGCCACCCACGACCGGCAGTACGGCTACTCGGCCGACCCGGCCTCACGCTTCACCCAGGACCAGTTGGACGACGTGGCCAGGACCGCGATCGAACCGGCCCTGCGGCAGAACGACTGGGCGGGCGCCGCCATCGGCGCGGCCGACGGCTACGGCGCCGTCCTCGCCGGCCTGCCCGTCCCCGTTCCTGACATCACCCCCGGGCCCGCCGACCCCGGCGGCCCGGCCGACCAGGGCACCTCGGCCACCGATCTGGTCCTGCCGGTGGTGCTGGTCGGCGGCGCGGGTGCCGTGGCGGCCTACGCGTACACCAAGCGGCGCAAGCGGGCCGAGACCCGCACGACTCCGCAGGGCGGTCAGGGCTGGGGGCGGCCGAGGGAGCCCGCGCCGCCGTCCCTGGAGGAACTCGACGGGCAGGCGCGGCTGACGCTGGTCGCCACCGACGACGCGGTCCGCACCAGCAAGGAGGAGCTCGGCTTCGCGACCGCCCAGTTCGGCGAGGAGGCGGTCCGGCCCTTCACCGAGGCGGTCGCCTTCGCCAAGGAGCAGCTGACGGCTTCGTTCCGGCTGCGGCAGAAGCTCGACGACTCCTTTCCCGAGGACGACCAGACCCGCCGGGGCATGCTCGACGAGATCCTCCGGCGCTGCGGTGAGGCGGACGCCCGGCTCGACGCCGAGAGCGAGGCCTTCGACCGGCTCCGGGATCTGGAGCGGACCGCTCCCGAGGCGCTGGCCACGGTCGAGGCCGCCTTCCGCGAGCGGACCGGGCGCATGGGCCTGGCCGAGGCGGCGCTGACCGCGATGCGCGAGCGGTACGCGGACTCGGCCGCGGCCCCGGTCGCGGGCGACATCGAGCAGGCGAAGGACCGGCTCGTGTTCGCGACGACCCACATCAACCAGGCGCGCCAGCAGATCGACGCGGGAGACAACGGCGGGGCCGCGGTGCACATCCGGGCGGCCGAGGGCGCGGTGGACCAGGCGGCCCGGCTCGTCGAGGCCGTGGACCGACGGGCGCAGGAGCTGGCCGAGGCGGTGGGCAAGCTGCCGGGCGCGCTGTCCGAGACGGACGCGGATCTCGCGGATGCCCGCGGCCTGTTGAAGGGCACCGCCGAAGGGGTCTCCACCGCCGACCTCCAGGGCCGGATCGCCCGGGCCGAGTCGGTGGTCGCCGAGGTGCGGCGCGGGGTGGAGGCCGGGCGGTACGACCCGATCGACGCGCTGCGCCGGGTCCAGGAGGCCGATGCGGCCCTCGACGAGTCGTTGGAGGGCGCACGCGAGCGCGAGTCGGGCACTCGGCGCGCCCGCGCGCTCCTCGATCAGGCGATGCTGACGGCCCGGTCGACGATCGGAGCGGCCGCCGACTACATCACCACGCATCGGGGCGCCGTGGGCTCCGAGGCCCGTACGCGCCTGGCCGAGGCCCAGCGCCACTGGGAGAAGGCGCGGGTCCTCGCCGGTGCCGAGGACCCGCAGGCCGCCCTCGCGGAGGCCCAGCGGGCGGACGCGCTGGCCCGGCGTGCGCAGGAGCTCGCCGAGCAGGACGTCCGGACGTATGGGAACCCGAACGGCCTGGGCGGTGTAACAGGGGTGGGAGGAAGTGGTGGCGGCGGGCTCGGCGGGGCCGTGCTCGGCGGCATCATCCTCGGCGGACTGTTCGGCGGGGGAAGGGGAGGCGGACATGGGGGCTTCGGTGGCGGTTCGGGGCGGGGTGGCGGGGGTTTCGGGGGCGGAGGTTTCGGCGGCGGGCCCGGCAGCTTCGGCGGCAGCGGCACGCGCGGCCGGCTGGGCGGAGGCGGCCGGTTCTGAGGACCGCACGTTCCGCGTCCCGTTTTCTGTCCCTCTCTCTGTCCCTCTCAAGGAGAAGTGCCATGAGCAAGCAGACCATTCTCGGCCGGGTCACCCAGCTGGCGAAGGCCAACATCAACGCGCTGCTGGACCAGGCGGAGGATCCGCAGAAGATGCTGGACCAGCTGATCCGCGACTACTCGAGCAACATCTCGGAGGCCGAGGAGGCGGTGGCCGCGACGATCGGCAACCTCCGGCTGATGGAGCAGGACCACCAGGAGGACGTGGAGGCGGCGAAGGAGTGGGGCGGCAAGGCGCTGACCGCCAGCCGCAAGGGGGACGAGCTGCGGGCCGGCGGGCAGGCGGCGGAGGCGGACCGGTTCGACAATCTGGCGAAGGTGGCGCTGGGCCGGCAGCTCCAGTCGGAGAAGGAGGCGCGGACGGCGGAGCCGACGATCGCCTCGCAGACCGAGGTGGTGGACAAACTCAGGGCGGGTCTCGACCAGATGAAGGCCAAGCTCGGCGAGCTCCGGGCGAAGCGCGACGAACTGGTCGCGCGGGCCAAGTCGGCGCAGGCGCAGAACCGCATGATGGACGCGGTGAAGAGCATCGACGTCCTCGACCCGACGAGCGAGCTGAGCCGCTTCGAGGACAAGGTGCGCCGGGAGGAGGCGAAGGCGATGGGCAAGCAGGAGCTCGCCGCCTCCTCGCTGGACGCCCAGTTCGAGCAGCTGGACGCGCTCGGCGACAGCGCGGAGATCGAGGCCCGACTGGCCGCGCTCAAGGGCTGATCGGGCGTCTCCTCGCGCGCTGGTCAGAACATGCTGAGGAGCTGTTCCACCGTGGGTTCCCCCGCGTCGTCGCCGTCGGGCAGGGCCAGTTCGAACCAGACGGTCTTGCCGCGCGGGGTGCGGCGCGACCCCCAGGAGGAGCTGAGCAGCCCGACGAGCTGGAGGCCGCGGCCGCCCTCGTCGGTGTCCCGGGCCCGTCGGCGCCGGGGCTGGACCAGGCCCGCGTCCCAGACCTCGCAGACGAGGGTGCGGTCGCGCAGCAGGCGCAGCCGTATCTCTCCCTCGCCGTAGCGGAGCGCGTTGGTGACGAGTTCGCTGACGAGGAGTTCGACGGTGTCGACGAGCGGTTCGAGGTCCCAGGCCTTCAGCTGGGCGCGGGCCAGTTCGCGGGCCCGGCCGACCGAGCGGGGTTCCCTGGGCAGCGACCAGTCGCCCACGGCCTCGCTGGGCAGGCCCTGGATCCTGGCCATGAGGAGGGCGATGTCGTCCTCGCCGTGTCCGGTGTCGAGGCTGTTCAGGACCCGGTCGCAGACGTCTTCGAGGGGGCGGGCGGGGTCGGTGAGGGCGCGTCGGAAGGCGCTGAGCCCCTCGTCCAGGGGGTGGTCGCGGGATTCGACGAGCCCGTCGGTGTAGAGGGCGAGGAGGGCGCCCTCGGGGAGTTCGACCTCGACCTCCTCGAAGGGTTCGCCGCCGACGCCGAGCGGCATCCCGGGAGGTACGTCGAGCAGCAGGGCCTCCTCGCCTGGTTCGACGAGCACGGGCGGGAGGTGGCCGGCGTTGGCGAAGGTGCAGCGTCGGGTGACCGGGTCGTAGACCGCGTAGACGCAGGTGGCGAGGTAGACCTCGGAGAGTTCCGGGCCCCGGGACTTGTGCGTGCGGGACTGCTGGGTGCCGATGGGGGCGCCGAGGCCGCGGGCGATCTCGTCGAGGTGGGAGAGGACCTCGGCGGGTTCCAGGTCGAGCTGGGCGAGGGTGCGGACGGCGGTGCGCAGTTCGCCCATGGCGACGGCGGCGCGCAGGCCGCGGCCCATGACGTCCCCGATGACGAGGGCGGTGCGGTGGCCGGGCAGTTCGATGACGTCGAACCAGTCGCCGCCGACCTCGGTGGCGGTGGTGCCGGGGAGGTAGCGGCAGGCGATGTCGAGTCCCGCGGCCTCGGGGTCGCCGGGCGGGAGCAGGCTGCGCTGGAGGATGAGGGCCCGCTCGTGTTCGCGGCGGTAGAGGCGGGCGTTGTCGATGCAGACGGCGGCGCGGGCCGCGAGTTCGACGGCGAGGGCCCGGTCGCGCTCCCCGAAGGGCTCGCTGCCCTTCGCCCGGGAGAACTGGACGAGGCCGACGACGGTGTCGTGGGCGACCATCGGGACGACCAGGGTGGACTGGGCGAGTTCGCCCTCGGTGCCCGGCACCGTCCGGATCCGTCCCGTCCGCAGCGCACCGGCGCACGGCGAGTTGAAGGGGTAGCGGTGGACGGCCCCGACCTCGATCGGTACGGGTCCGCAACAGCCGCCGCCGGCCCCGTGCCCCTCGTCGGTTCTGAGGGGGGTGTCGGCGACGGCGCTGGCGAAGGCGACCCTGCGGAGTTCGGCACTGCCCGCCCCGTAGCCGACGTCGTGGGAGCTGCCCCAGCGGCCCGGCGGTGCCTCGTCGCCGGTCAGCAGGCCCTGGTAGAGGTCGACGGAGGCGAGGTCGCAGAAGCCGGGAACGGCGACGTCGAGGAGTTCGCGGGCGGTGGCCTCCAGGTCGAGGGAGTTGCCGATGCGGGCACCGGCCTCGTTGAGGAGGGCGAGGTTGCGGCGGGCGCTGGCGGCCTCGCGGGCGGCGTTGTGGCGGCGGGTGACGTCGATGCCGAGGCCGGCGACGCCGATCGGCCGGCCGGAGCCGCTGTGGACGCGGTAGAGGTTGATGGACCAGTGCCGGCGGTCCCGGGCGCCGGGGGCGGCGCCGACGATCTGGAGGTCGGTGACGGACTCCCCGGTCTCCAGGACCCGGCGGAGGGCGCCGGTCATCCGGTCGGCCTCGGAGCGGGCGAGGTAGTCGTGGACGGTCCGGCCGCGGTGGTCGTCGGCCGAGCCGCCGAAGACGGTGGCGAAGCGCTGGTTGGCCCGCTTCACGGTGAGGTCGGTGCCGAAGAGGAGGAAGCCGAAGGGGGATTGGCCGAAAATCGCCTGGGAGGCCGCGAGGTCGGTCTCGATGCGGCGGAGTGCGCGCACGTCGACGACGATGCACAGCGCGGCCCGTTCACCGGACTCGGTCTCGCTCGGCATGACGTACATCTCGGCGATGCCGTGGGGTTGCTCCTCGCCGGGCATCCGGAAGGGGACGAGGCCCGTCCATTCCTTGCCGTCGAGGATCTCCTTGACCCGTCGGTGCCCGCGCTCGCGCAGGTCGGCGGGCATGAAGGCCTCGACCGGGTCCTTGCCCCTGGCCTCCTCGGCGGTGACACCGAAGAGGTCCACGGCTCGCCTGCTCCACTGCTCGACGAGGCCGTCGGGCCCGATCGAGAAGGATGCGACCCGGATGTAGTCATAGATGGAGCCGGGCGGGCTGCTCTGCCACACGAAGCCGCTCGCCGTCTCGGATATCTCGCTCACGCGACCGTCCCCTCCAGCTCACCGCACCGGACCGGCCATGCCCGCAGTATTCAATACGGCAGGCCCCGACGGCACGACGTTCACGATCACAGGGTGGTCTCGTTCGCTTCGGGCCGAGTGCCGGTGATCGTTGTCCCACCCTGTTTACTCACCAGGGAGAGCCAGCTCGAACCATACGGTTTTGCCCGTCCTTCCTTTACGGGTCCCCCAGCGCCGTGCGGAACAGGCCACCAGACCGAGTCCGCGGCCCCCCTCGTCCTCCGGTCCGGCGGGCCGCTCCGTCGGGGGATCCGGAAGTGGATCCGAAACCTCCACGAGCAGCGCGGAGTGCGGGGCGGGCTCGGCGCCGTCGAGGCGGGGGCGGACCAGGCGGACGCCGATCGGTCCGGAGGCGTACCGCAGGGAGTTGGTCACCAGCTCGCTGACCAGCAGGACGGTCACATCGCCGAGGGCCGCGTCGAGCTCCCAGGCCCGCAGGGTCTCGCGCACCGCGTGGCGGGCGGTGCGCACGGCATTGGCCTCTGCCGGGAAGGTCCACTCGGCACAGTCGCCGTCGGTGTCGATCACACCCGATCACTTCCCCAGCCGTGCGTCAGCAGGAAGGCCCACGTCCCCTTCCAGGGGATCAATCAGGACATACCCGCTATTTGGTGCGGGATATCGTGTCGGGCGCAGCCATGGGCGCACGGTGGCACGAACGGCGTAGAGACTCAGTCGCGCGCCCCGTCGGCGGGAGCCTCCGGGAGCCGCAGCGCGGCCTCGGCGACGGCCGGGCGGTCCTGGTCGAGCCAGTCGACCGAGTCCAGCTCGTGCCGGGAGAGCCAGCGCAGTTCGTCGTGGTCCTCCAGCGGGCGGGGCACACCGGAAAGCAGGCGGGCGGTCCACACCCGCAGGACGTATCCGGGCTTCAGCGGCCACTCGCCGGGGATGCGCTCGCCCGGTTCGGCCTCGACACCGAGCTCCTCGCGCAACTCCCTGACCAGGGCCTCTTCAGGACTTTCGCCCGGTTCGAGCTTGCCGCCGGGGAGTTCCCAGCGGCCGGCGAGCTCGGCGGGGGCGCTACGGCGCGCGGCGAGCAGGCGCCCCCGGTCGTACACGGCCCCCGCGACGACGACCACGACACCGGGGTCGGTGCCGCGGTGGTGCTCCTGGGGCGCGGTGGGGTCGGTGCTGCGTTCCGTCATGGCCGCGAGCGTAGCCCGGGCCGGACGGCACGCGCCGGGCTCAGAGCGCCGGGGTGCCGATCCGCTCGACCCAGTAGAGCTGCTTGTGGCCGCGGTCGTCCAGGCTGTCCGCGATCTTCTGGGCCTCGTCCCTGGTCGCGTACCGCCCCACGCGGTAGCGGTTGCCGTTGTCGTCCTGCCGTATGACAAGCCAGGGAAGAACAGCGCCGCTGTCACTCATCAGGCTTCTCCCTCCGCCGGTCCGGCCGCTTCCAACGATCTCCGGGAAACCGCAATCCGCATATGCCGGAGCTTACGCCTGACCTTCACACAGCGGATATGTCTTTTCACAAAGAGATACGGATCGGCCGGTAACCGACGGAGGGAGGCCGAAGCTCACGCCCCAGGGGCGGCCGGGGGGACGGTCGGCAGCGGCAGCAGGACGGGGGCTCCGGCTCCTGCGGGGTCCTTGCGGCAGACATCACCGCACTCGGCGTCGAGCGAGCAGCAGAGGGAGCAGACGGGTCCGGACCGCACCGGGCAGTCCGCGATGTCGGGCAGCTCGTACGCCGTCTCGCACTCCGCGCAGGTGTGGGTGGCCCGCTCGTCGGCGACCACCACCCCCGGTCCGTTCACCGGGTTCGGGCGGGCCAGGTAGTAGCGGCCCTTGGTCGCCCAGGCGATCAGCGGGCAGAGGACGAGGGCGAGACCGGCCGCGATGAACGTGGAGAACGCCTCCGCGTACATACCGAAGAGACCGAAGAAGGCGAGGATCGAGACGACCGAGGCGATGACCATGGCCCCGAAGCCGGCCGGGTTCACGGCGTACAGGTAGGCGCGTTTGAACTCGATGTACGGGGGGCTCCAGCCGGCGCGCTTGTTGATGACGAGGTCGGCGGCGACGGCGACGATCCAGGCGATGCCGACGTTGGAGTAGAACCCGAGCAGCTTGTTGAGGGCCGCGAACATGTTCATCTCCATCAGCGTCAGCGCGATGGAGAGGTTGAGGAAGATGTACCAGACACGGCCGGGGTGGCGGTGAGTGACACGGGAGAAGAAGTTCGACCAGGACAGCGAGCCGCTGTAGGCGTTGGTGACGTTGATCTTGATCTGGGAGACGATCACGAAGAGAGCGGCGGCGGGCAGCGCGAACGTGCCGAGCCAGGGCTTGAGCGCCTCGATCTGCGGGGCGATCGGCTCCAGGGCATGGGTCCTGCCGACGGCCTCCAGGGCGACGAAGGCGAGGAAGGCGCCGCCGAGCTGCTTGGCCGCGCCGATGATGACCCAGCCGGGTCCGGCGGCGAGCACGGCGAGGTTCCACCGGCGCTTGTTGGCCGCCGTCTTCGCGGGCATGAAGCGCAGATAGTCGGCCTGCTCGCCGATCTGGGCGATCAGCGAGAGCGCGACGCCCGTGCCGAGGCCGAAGCCGATCCAGGAGAAGCCCGCGCCGGCCCCCTCCGTACCGCCGAAGGAGCCGAAGGCGCCCCAGGCGTCGGGGGCCTCGAAGGCCAGGACGACGAAGGGCAGCACCATGCCGATGATCCAGATCGGCTGTGTCCAGGCCTGCACCTTGGCCAGCGCGCCCATCCCGCGGAAGACGATCGGGATGACGATCAGCGTCGTGACCAGGTAGCCGATCTCGACCGGGAGGCCGACGGCCTGGTGCATGGCCTGAGCCATGATCGAGCCTTCGAGCGCGAAGAAGATGAAGGTGAAGGAGGCGTAGATCAGGGAGGTCAGAGTGGAGCCGAAGTAGCCGAAGCCGGCGCCCCGGGTGATCAGGTCCATGTCCAGGCCGTACTTCGCGCAGGCGCGGGCGATGGGGATGCCGGTGAGGAAGATGATCGCGGCGGCGGTGAGGATCGAGGCGAGGCCGCTGCCGAAGCCGTAGGTGAAGACGATCGAGGCGCCGATCGCGAAGTCGGCGAGGTAGGCGATGCCGCCGAGGGCGGTGCCGGCCACCGTGCCGGGCGACCAGCGCCGGAAGGAATGCGGTGCGTAGCGCAGCGAGTAGTCCTCGCGGCTCTCGTCCGCGGCCAGCTTGGCGTAGCTGCGGCGGGGCCCGGGCGGCGGCGCGGCCTCCCCCGGTGCCTCAAGGGCCCGGGAGGTACCCCCACCCGGCTCCGGGGTGGGTGTGGTGATCGTGTCCGTCATGAGGGTTCCTGTCGTCCGACCGGATCGCGGGTACGGAGCAGGAAGGTAGGAGCCGGGCGTGACGACTTGCCGCAGCCCTCGATTGCCGGACGGTTACGCGGCCTGACGCACCGTTAACTCGCGGTCACGCCGCCCGGACAGCCGGGCCCGCTCATCGGTCGGCACGCGCCCCCGGGGCCGGGGGCGGGAGCACGGCGCGCCGGATCACCGGACCGGCAGATGGTACGAAATGCGGTAGCGGTCGGCCGGGACCACGACGTCCGCCGTCTCGACGGCCCGCCCCGAGGCGTAGTACGTCCGCTCGACGACCATGACCACATGGCCCGGCACCCCGCCGAGCGCGAGGAGCTCCTCGGCGAGGCCGGGGCGGGCGCCGACCTCCTCGACCACGTTGTCCACGACCACGTCGATGGCCGCCATCCGCTCGACGACTCCGCAGCCGCCCAGCGGACCCTCCTCCGGCAGCATCACCGGCGTCCGGCCGGTGACCGCGAGGGGCTCCCAGGAGGTGGAGACCATCATGGCCTCGCCCCCGTCCCGGTACACGTACCGCGTGCGCATCACGCGCTCCCCCGGCTCGATGTCGAGCCGGGCGGCGACCTCGGCGCTCGCCGGCTCCTGCTCGCTGCTCGACTCCCAGGTCCCCCGGGCCCCTTCGGCGGCCTGCTCCTGCCGGAACGGCGTGGCGCCGGACGCCGGGCGGTAGCCGGAGCGGGCGATCCGGCGCGGCACCGGGCGCTCCCGCACATAGGTCCCCGAGCCGGACCGGCCCTCCACGAGCCCCTCGGCCATGAGCACCTTGCGGGCCTCCAGCGCGACGGTGTCCGAGACCCCGTACTCCTCGCGGATGCGTGCCTGCGACGGGAGACGGGTGTGCGGCGGAAGCGAGCCGTTGGCGATCTTCTCCCGCAGATCGCTCGCCACGCGCAAGTAGGCGGGCTGCTCACCGAATGTCACTGGACACTCCCCTCAGGTTGACTGACAGCTACAGCCTGACAACCGAGGGTCGCGATTCGCAAGCATGGGCCAAAGTTTCACTCGAAGTGATGACGCGCCGGTCGCAGGGCTTGCTACCCGCGGTCACCGGGAGTAGGCGGAGTTCGGGCGGCACCGCACCCCGCTCATGCCTCCGTCGCACCCCTTGACCTCTATTGGTACAGACCAATACGTTCCTGCCTGCACGGCCCATCCCGCACGCGCCATCCCGCCTCGCACAGGAACGAGCCCATGCGCCCCAGAGCCTTGACCAAGCTGACCTTCGGCGCCGCCGCAGCGGCCACCCTCGGCCTCCTCGCCACCCTGGCCCCCACGGCCGACGCGCACCAGCCCTCCCCCGCCTCCTCCGCCGGCCACTCCCTGAAGCGCATCGGGTACTTCACCCAATGGGGCATCTACGGACGGGACTTCCAGGTCAAGGACCTGGAGAGCAGCGGCACGGCCGCGAAGCTCAGCCACATCAACTACGCCTTCGGCATCGTCGGTTCGGACGGCAAGTGCCTCATGGGCAACGTGCCCGGCTCCGACCCCTGGGCCGACTACGTCCGCCCCGTCGACACGGCCGACTCGGTGGACGGCGTCGCCGACACCGCCGAGCAGCCCCTCGCCGGCAACTTCAACCAGCTGCGCGAGCTGAAGGCGAAAAACCCGGGCCTCAAGGTCATGATCTCGCTGGGCGGTTGGAGCGGATCGGCGCACTTCTCCGACGCCGTGCGCACCGACGCCGGCCGCAAGGCGCTGGTCGCCTCCTGCATCGACACGTACATCAAGGGCAACCTGCCCGTCGACGGCGCCCGCGGTGGTGCCGGCGCCGCCGCCGGCCTCTTCGACGGCATCGACCTGGACTGGGAGTGGCCCGGCTCGGAGGGCGCCCCCGGGAACGTGATCCGCCCCGAGGACAAGCCCAACTTCACCAAGCTCGTACGGGAGTTCCGCACCCAGCTCGACGCCTACGGGCGCTCGCTGCCGCAGCGCAAGCGCTACGACCTCAGCGCGTACGTGCCCACCGCCCCCGCCAAGATCGACGCGGGCTTCGAAGTCGCCAAGATCATGAGGGACTTCGACTTCGTGAACCTCCAGGGCTACGACTTCCACGTCTCCGGCGAGACGACGACGGCCCAGCAGTCCGCGCTCTTCGCCAAGAACGACTGGAGCGTCGACGGGACCGTGAAGTCCTGGCTGCGGCGCGGCGCACCCGCCCACAAGCTCGTCGTCGGCATGCCCTTCTACGGCCAGGGCTGGACCGGCGTCACCGGCGGCGGCGACGGCCTCGGCCAGCCCGCGGCCGCCCCGGCCCCGGCCACCTGGGCGGCCGGCTCAGAGGACTACAAGCACCTGAAGAAGCTCGCCGAATCCGGCACGTACAAGCTCCACCGGGGCCAGAAGAACGGCCACGCGTGGCTCTTCGACGGCACCACGCTCTGGACCTACGACGACCCCACCGTGCTGCGCACGAAGGCGTCCTACGTCCGCCAGCGGGGCCTCGGCGGCGCCATGGTGTGGTCGCTGGACGGCGACACCCCCGACGGTGAGCTGATCACCGCGATCGACCGGGGCCTGACCCGGCGGTAGCCGCCGGACGGGCCGTGCCGGCCATGGGCGGCGCGGCGGCGCCGGGTGGGTCGTCGGTTCCGGCGGACCGGCGACACCCGGCGGCCCGCCGCACCGCCGCACCGCCGAGGGGCATGTCCGTCCGGTGCGGCGGCCTTCAACCAGCCCGGGGAGGGGTGCGGTTCACCCTCTCAGGCCGCGCTGCCCGGGGCCTCCGCCACGGGCGGGGTGTCCGTCAGGCCGAGCCCGGTCCGCGCGTTCGCGCCCAGGTCCTCGGGCAGGGCGTCCCACGCCGTCTCGTACGCCTCCCAGTAGGCGTCCGCGTCGGCCGCCCCGGCCAGCTTCCGCCACTGCTCCGAAGCCGCCTCGAGCTCCTTGTCGAGGGCCTCGACCGGGGCCGCGGCGGCGCCGGACCAGTCGTGGTTCCCGAGGCCCGCGCGGGCCCCGTCGATCGCCGCGAGCATCTCCCCCGACCAGGCCTTGTTGGCCTCGAAGTCCTCGTCCGGGTCCTCGTCCGGCTCCCGGCCGCCGACGGTCTCGATCGGGTTGACGCTCTTCAGGAAGTGCTCCTGGCCGGCGGTCAGGGTGCTCGCGTCGGACCGCACCGAACCGCTGAAGCGCCCGGCCTCGCTCGCGTACGCGCAGGTCACCGTCCGGTCGCCGAAGCGCCAGCTCTGGCCGCTCGGCATGTAATAGAAGACCGACACGTCCAAGGGGACGGCCCAGGTGTCCAGCGCGTACGCGGAGTTGATGGCCTCGCAGCGCTTCTCCGACACCGCCTCCATCTCGGCGTCGCCGGGCCACTTGTCGTAGCCGGTGAGCTTGAAGGTGCCGGTGACCTCGCCGTCGTGCGGCTTCGCGCAGTCGACGATCTCGACCTCCGTCGCGTAGTCCTCCAGCTTGCCCTCGTCGCCGAAGCACTGCCCCGCGCGCAGCGCGAACGGGGACTTGGTGCGCGACGCCTGGTCCACGCCCTTCCTGAAGCCGTCGACGGCCGATTCGATGGCGCCGGTCGCGAGGCCGACGCCGATCAGCAGGGTACTGACGAGGGAGAGGGCGATGCCCGTGACGGCGAGCCCCTTGCCCGCCTGGCCCTTCTTCTTGATCTTCGGGAGGGCGATCACGCCGAGGAGCATCCCGAGGGGCGGGAGGCAGCAGACGATGCCGGAGACGAGGGAGGCGATGGCGAGCCCGTTGGTGGTGCGCGGGGGCTTCCCGTACGGGCCGGGGGCGCCGGGCAGGCCGGGTGCGCCGGGCTGTCCGTACGGTCCGGCCGCGTACGGCCCCCCTGGCGAGGTGTACGGGCCGGGGGCGGGCCAGCCCTGCTTCGGGTGCCCTGCCGACGGGGCGGGCGACGGGGGCTGCTGGGGCGGCTGGGTCGGCTCCACGGCTGGCGTGCTCCTGTTGGGGCGACTGGTGCGAACAGACGAACGAGCGCGCATCGTACGTGGTCGGCCGCCGCGCCACCCGACCCGGGGTACGCCGAAGGGGCGGCCGCCGGCAGGCGGCCACCCCTCGACGCGAGACGTGGATCAGAGCGCATCAGACCGGATCAGAGCCGATCGGAGCGGATCGGAGCGGAAGGGGTCCGAGCCGATCAGAACTGCAGGGCCCAGGAGTCGATCTTCCCGGTGTCGATGGACGCGTTGTCCGTGACCCGCAGCTTCCACGTGCCGTTGGCGACCTCCGAGGAGGCGTTCACGGTGTACGTGGTGTTGATGTTGTCCGAGCTGCCGCCCGTGCCGAAGCCCTTCAGCGTGTACGCCGAGCCGTCGGGGGCGATCAGCTGGACCTGGAGGTCACCGATGTAGGTGTGGACGATGTTCACCGGTACCTGGAGGGCGGAGGGGGCGTTGCCCGTGACGCCGCTGACGGTGACCGGGGACTCGACGGTCGCGTTGTCGGCGATGGCGTAGTCCGCGGTGTTCTCGAACTTCTTGCCGGGGGGCGGGGTGGTGCCGCCGTCACCGACGTACAGCAGGCGGTTCGGGGAGCCGGTGCCCGGGTTGGTCACGACGTTCGGCGTGGCGGCGTTCACCAGGGCGGTGCCGACCTGGGACGGGGTGGCGGTCGGGTTGTCCCCGAGGTACAGCGCGGCCGCGCCGGCGACGTGCGGCGCCGCCATCGACGTACCGGAGATGGTGTTGGTGGCGCTGTCGCCGGTGTTCCACGCCGAGGTGATGTTCGAGCCCGGGGCGAAGAGGTCCAGGACTGTGCCGTAGTTCGAGAAGCTGGAGCGCGCGTCGGTGTTGGTCGTGGAGCCGACCGTGAGCGCCTCGGTCACGCGGGCCGGGGAGTAGTTCGACGCGTTGGCGTTGCTGTTGCCCGCGGCGACGGCATACGTGACGCCGGACGCGATCGAGTTGCGGACGGCCGTGTCGAGGGTGGAGTCGGCGCCTCCGCCGAGGCTCATGTTGGCGACGGCCGGCTTGACGGCGTTCCTGGTCACCCAGTCGATGCCCGCGACGACGCCGGCGGTGGTGCCGGAGCCGTTGTTGTCGAGCACGCGGACGCCGACGATCTTGGCCTTCTTGGCGACGCCGTGGGCGGTGCCCGCGACGGTGCCGGCGACGTGGGTGCCGTGGCCGTTGCCGTCCTGCGCGACGTTGTCGTTGTCGACGGCGTCGAAGCCGTTGAAGGCACGGCCGCCGAAGTCGCTGTGGGAGATCCGCACACCGGTGTCGATGATGTACGCGGTGACGCCCTGGCCCGCGGTGTCCGGGTAGGTGTAGCTCTGGTTCAGCGGGAGGGCACGCTGGTCGAGCCGGTCCAGGCCCCAGGACGGCGGGGAGGGCTGGGTGGCGTTGATCTTGAAGACACGGTTCTGCGCCACGGACTTCACGGCGGGGTCGGCCGCGAGCTTCTTCGCCTGCGCCTCGGAGAGTTCGACGCTGTAGCCGTTGAGCGCGGAGGTGTACGTCTTCTTGATCTTCGCGCCGTACTCGGCGGCGACCGCGCGGCCCTCGGCGGTCTCGGCCTGCGCCGATTCCTCCAGGGTGACGATGTAGCTGCCCGCGATCGCGCCTTCGGCTCCGGCGTTCTCGATGACGCCCTCCGGGGCCGCCGGTGAGGCGACGGCCGGGAAGGTGGAGGCGGAGCCGAGGGCGAGGGCGGCGACGGCTATGGCCGCGGCGGTGGCGATTCTGCGGCGCGAATCACGCATCACTGACATGTGAGGGGTCCTCCTCATTGGTGGTGCGCTGCTGTGGGGGTGCGGCAGGGACATGACAAGACGACGCGAGGGTCGCGCCGTCTCGAACATCCGGCTACCGAGCGAAAGATTGACTGATCCATAGGAATCTCACAAGAGCAATCGCCACCCCGTAACACCCGTGCCACACGGCTGACATGCTGATCATCGTGACCTCGTACGTGTGCCCCCGCTGCCGGATCCACTCCCCCACCGGCGCGCTCACCTGGTGTTGTCCGACGTGCCGCGGCCCCTGGGACCTGGACTTCGCACCGGCACCCGCGTCGCTCCCGTCACTCACGTCCCTCGCGTCACGTGTGAATTCCTTGTGGCGGTACACGGAGGCACTGCCTCCCATGCCGTACGGAGCCGAGGTGACCCTCGGCGAGGGCCGCACGCCCCTCGTCCCCCTCACGAAGTCGGTTTCGGCCAAACTCGACTTCCTCATGCCGACGTTGTCCTTCAAGGACCGGGGCGCGGTGATGCTCGCCGCACACGCACTGCGCCTGGCGCGGGCCGGGGGCCTCGACCGGATCGTCGCCGACAGCAGTGGGAACGCCGGAACGGCGATCGCCGCGTACGGGGCCCGGGCCGGGCTCGACTGCCTCGTGTACGTCCCCGAGGGCACCTCCCCGAAGAAGCTGGAGCAGATCCGGGCGCACGGAGCCCGCGTCGTCGAGGTGCCCGGCGACCGCGAGGCGGCCGCCCGGGCGGCGCGCGAGGCGGCCGACGCGCCCGGCACGTTCTACGCCTCGCACGTCTACAACCCGTACTTCCTGCACGGTACGAAGACCTATGTGTACGAGCTCTGGGAGGAGCTCGGCGGCCGCCTCCCCGACACGATCGTCGTGCCCGTCGGCAACGGCACGCTGCTCCTCGGCGCCGCCCTCGCCCTCGACGAGCTGCGCCGGCAGGGCCTCACCGACGTCCGGCCGGCCCTCGTCGCCGTCCAGGCCGAGGCCGTCTCCCCGCTGGCGGCCGCCTTCCACGCGGGTGCGGACGACATCACGGCCCCTGCCCCCGCCCCCGCCCCCGCCCGGCCGACGCTCGCCGAGGGCATCGCGATCCCGGCCCCGCCCCGCGCCCGCCGGATCCTCCGGGCGGTGCGCGAGACAGGCGGCACGTTCCTGACCGTGACCGAGGATCAGATCCGTACCGCCCAGCGCGACCTGGCGGCCCGGGGCCTCTTCGTCGAGGCCACGGGCGTGGTCTGCTGGGCGGCGGTCACCGCCGCCCCGCCGCGCCCCGGGCTCACCGTGGTGCCGCTGTGCGGGGCGGGCGCGAAGACGGGGCTGGTCGCCTGACCGAAGGCGGCGCGGTCCCTCTCGTACGGAAAAGGGTTCCTTCCCAGGGGTGCCGCGACGGAGACTCGGCGCATGAGCAGCAGTCGAGAGGTGACCGGCCCCGCGGCGCACACCGCCGGGGCCGTGGGGCGGGTCCTCCTGCGGGACCCCCGCGACAGCGGCCACAGCCGGGTCGTGAAGCGGTACGTGACCCCGAAGGTCGCGGGCACTCCGCGCTACCTGGAGCTGATGAGCGACGGGTACCTGCGGCCCGGCCACCCGCCGCGACGGCGCTTCGCCCGCCGCATCGTCAAGGACGCGGCGGGCGTCACCGACGCGGAGCTGGCGGCGCTGCTCGACTACGAGTGGCGGTCGCGGTTCACGGCGGCGTGGCTGATCGGGGTGGACCGCCGCGCATCCTTCCGCGAGCGGCTCGGCGAACTGCTCCTGGCGAGCGAGGTCTGCTACGCGGGCGCGGGCTACTGCTTCGCCCTCGCCCGCCTGGGCACCCGCGCCGACGCCGAGCTCCTCGCCGCCTATCTGGACCGGTACCTGCCCCGTACCGAATGCCGCTACGACCAGCCCGAGGCCCTGGGCTCCCTGCTCCGCGTCGACGCCGCGCTCGGCACCTCGTACGCCGACCGCTTCGTCACTCCGGGCGGCCTCTGGCAGGGCTGGGTCGAAGCGGAGGCCCACCTACGCGACGATCCCGCGTTCACCCCGGAGGCGCAGCGCCGACGGGCGGACCTCCGGTGCGACTTCGCCGGCGGCTGGACCCGCCCCTGAAGCCGCGCCGTCCGGCATTCCCTGCGGCGGATCAGAACTCGTCGGCGCCGTTGCGGAGTTCGTGCGTCCAGTAGCCCGTCCTGGCGGCTGCATCGGCGACCGCGAGGCCGCCCGCGGGGGCCTTGACGACGATGCTGCCCTCGGCCGGGCCGTCCGCGGCGAAGAGGTTCACGTGGAAGCTCTTCACGACCTTGTTGCCCTCGCCGACGCCACCGAGCGCGATCCGCACGTTGGCGTACGCCGGGGCGCCGGGCTGCAGGACGACCGGGGCGGCGGGCCTGCTCTTCGCGACCGCCGGGACGTCCTTGGCCGTCTGGATGTCGCCGAA
Source organism: Streptomyces venezuelae (assembly GCF_008642375.1). Lineage (NCBI taxonomy): Bacteria > Bacillati > Actinomycetota > Actinomycetes > Kitasatosporales > Streptomycetaceae > Streptomyces > Streptomyces venezuelae. Next base: position 3,083,701 of record NZ_CP029194.1, read on the forward strand.
GGCGATCAGCGGGTACTGGAGGAGGGTGCAGGAGCGTCCGGAGGTGTTGGTGGCGGTGAGAGTGATGTGCTCGGTCGGGACCTCGTCCGCCTTCGCCGCGGTGATCCTGATGTCGCCGTAGGCGCAGGCCGGGGCCTTGGCTCCGGTCTTGGCGCCGGTCTTGGCGCCGGTGGAGGTCTTCGTCTTGGCGGCGGTCTTGCCGCCGGTGGAGCTCTTGCCGCCGGTGGCGGAGGCCTCGCTCACGCCTCCGGAGGCGGAGCCGCCCCCCGTGGAACCGCCCTCGGTGGAGCCGCCCTCCGTGGACCCGCCGTCCGTGCTGCCGGCCGTGGCGTCGTCGCCCGTACCGGTGTCCGCCGCGCCCGTCTCCTGCTGCGACGCCGAGCTGCTCGCGCTCCCCGCGTCCTTGGCACCGGTGCCGGTGCCGCCGCCGCAGGCGGTCAGGCCCAGCGAGAGGGCGGTGATGGCGGCGGCCGCCAGGACGGTGGCCTTGTGGTGGTTCCGCATGGTCGTACGCATGGTGGTTCTCCCCCGTGAAGCTGTCGGTCGACGCGGTACGTCCGTACTGCGTGCTGTATCCAGCTTCCGGCCCGGCGCTGCCGTCCCGCTTGCGTACCGCTAACGATCCGCTGACAGCCGCGAAAGCTGCTCCGCCGCCCGCGCGGAGCCCTCGGTGAAGCCGGCCGCGTCGGCCGCCACGATGGCCCGTCTCAGCTGGTCGGCGGCCTCGTCGAGACGGCCGATGCCGGCCAGCGCCTCGCCCCGGACGATCTGCAGCTGCGCCCGGACGACCACCGCGTCGGGCGCGACCAGTTCCCCCGCGCGAACGGTGTGCGCGAGCGCCTCGTCGTACTCCCCGGCCTTCAGGCAGTGCGTCGCCAGGTGCTGGAGGGTCAGCACCTGGGTGGACGGATGGGCGGCGCGATCGGCGAGGGAGACCGCGTGGACCATGAGCAGTCCGGCCCGCTCGTGCTGCCCGGTGGAGTCCAGGACGGCGGCGTAGTTGACGTACGCGATGGCCTCACTGACGGTGTCCCCGGCCCGGGCGGCGAGGATCGGCGCCTTCTCCAGGTGGACGAGCGCCTCGGCGTCCCGGCCCTCCTCGTGCAGCACCCATCCGAGGAGCGCCCGGGTCCGCGACTGCGCGTCGAAGTCGCCCTCGTGCTCGGCGGAGGCGAGCCCGGCCTCCAGGAGCGGCGTCCAGCCGTCGCCGATCCGCATGAGCATGAGCGGCCACTGCACGAGGGCGAGCCGCCAGGCCCGGTCGTGGTGGCCGAGCGCCGCGGCGGCGGCCACGGCGCCCTCCAGGGCGGGGCGTTCGGCGGCGTACCAGTCGAGGGCCGCCGCACGGTCCTCGAACTCCCGGGTGGCGGCGGGCCGTCGGGCGTCGGCGGGCAGCGAGTAGCAGGGCTGGGAGCCCGGTTCGGCGGCGGCGTCGGCGGCGAGCCCGGTGTAGAGGTAGTGGTCGAGGAGGCGGGGCAGGCCTTCGGGGTCGGCGTCGGGGGCGATACGGCGGGCGTAGAGGCGTACGAGGTCGTGCGGGGTCCAGCGGCCGGGGACTGCCTCGGTGAGGAGGTGGGCGGCGGCGAGCCGGTCCAGATCGGCCGAGGCGTGCGCGGGGGACGTGCCGGCGAGCGCGCCCGCCGCGAAGCGGTCCAGGTCGGAGCCGGTGTGCAGGCCGAGCGCGCGGAACATCCGGGCGGCGGAGTCGGGCAGCTGCTGCACGGTGAGGCGCAGCGCGGCGGAGACCCCGACGTCCTCCACGTCGAGGAGGGTCAGCCGCACCTGCTCGTCGGCGAGTTCGCCGACCATCGCGTCGAGCGTCCACTGCGGGCGTTCGGCGAGCCGGGCCGCCGTGACGCGCAGCGCGAGGGGCAGTCCGTCGCAGAGTCCGGCGAGCCGCTCGGCGGCGGCGGGTTCGGCGGCGACCCGCGCCTCGCCGAGCACGGTCGCGAGCAGGGCGGCGGAGGCCGCGGGCTGCAGGTGGCCGAGCGGCACGGGGCGGGCGGCGTCGGAGGCGATGAGTCCGCTGAGCCGGTCGCGGCTGGTGACGACCGTCGCGCAGAGGTCGCCGCCGGGGAGCAGCGGCCTGACCTGCTCGGAGGAGCGCGCGTTGTCGAGGACGACGAGCAGGCGGCGGCCGGCGGTGAGGGAGCGGAAGAGCGCGCCCCGCGCGTCCGCGGCCTCCGGTATCCGCAGCGCAGGGACGCCGAGCGCGAGCAGGAACTCGCGGAGGACGGCGGCGGTCTCGGGCGCCGGGGTGTCGCTGAAGCCGCGCAGATCGGCGAAAAGTCGACCGTCGGGGAAGTTCGCGCGGCGCTCGTACGCCCAGTGGACGGCGAAGGCCGACTTGCCGACACCGGCGGGTCCGGTGACGAGGCAGAGGGGCGCGACCACGCCGCCGACGGCCCGGTCGAGGGCGGCCAGCTCGGCGCCCCGGCCGGTGAACCCGCGCGGCGCGCGCGGCAGCTGCTCCGGCGCGGCGAAGGCGACGGACGCCTCGACCGGGAGGGCCGGGCGGGGGACGCGGGCGGCGGGCTCGGCGGAGCGGAGGAGTGTCGCGTACGCCTCGGTGAGCGCCTCCCCGGGGTCCACGCCGAGTTCGTCCGCGAGCAGCCGGCGCGTGCGGTGGTACCAGTCGATGGCGTCCGACTGGCGCCCCGCGCGGCCGAGCGCCAGCATCAGCGCGGCGGCGAGGGACTCGCGCAGGGGGTGGGCGACGGCCTCGGTGCGGAGCACCGCGGCGGCCCGCCCGTGCTCGCCGAGCGCCCCGTAGGCCGAGGCCAGGGCCTCCACGGAGGCCAGCCGCAGCTCCTCGAGCCCCCCGGCCGCCGCCTCCAGCGGCCTGCTGTGCACGGTTCCGGTGAGCGCGGGCCCCTGCCAGTACGAGAGCGCCTCGCGCAGCATCCGCACGGCGTCACCGGGCCGTCGCTGCACCCCGGCGAGCGCGACGAGCTCCTCGAATCGGTGCGCGTCGACGAGCGACTCCGGCATGCGCAGCACGTACGCCGAACCCTGGGTGGCGAGCTCGACCCCGTACGCCTCCGCCCCGTGCTCGGCGAGCAGCGCCCGCAGCCGCGAGACGTGCCCCTGGAGGACGGTCTTGGCGTGCGTGGGCGGCTCGTCCTCCCACAGGGCGTCGATCAGCTGCGTCACGTTCACCGCGCCGTTGGGCCGCAGCAGGAGCATGGCGAGCAGACTGGACCGCTTGGCGGGCCCCAGGGCTACGTCGCCGTCCTCCGTCACCAGCGCAACGGAGCCGAGCAGCCGGAACTCCACCTGATACCTCCGCGATCCCTTGTCCCCCGTCCCCCGATCCTCAGCAGACGAGAATACGTGGGGTAAGAGGGACGCCCGCGCCGCGGCGTTCCCCGAACCGGCTCTCGCCGTCCGAATCCGTACGGGGTCCCGCCGCGAGGGGATCGGCCGAGCCCCCGGCCACCGCGATCACTGACCAGGCATCAGGCAGCGGTCGAGGAGAGCGTGCATGCGGGGGACGGGGAGGGACGGGTTGGCGGCGGCGCCCTCTGCGGTGCGGGGGTCGGCGAGGAGGGCCTCCAGGGCCTCGGGTGACAGGCTCGGGTTGGCGGCGGCTGCCCGGCGCACCGGCGCGTCGGGGTCTTCCACCGGGGGATCGGCCAGGACGGGATCGGCTGCGGCCAGGGCGCGCACCTGCGGGTCCCGGTGGCCGATGAGATGGCTCGTGCCCGTACGGGGGAACGCGGGCAGAGTCAGCAGGTGCGGGCGGTGGGCCGGGCGGGTGACGAAGACGTCCAGGAGGAGGTGCGGCGGCGCCAGCGGGTGATGGCAGGCCAGCCTGATCCGTACCTCCTCGTCCTCGTCCTGCGCGAGTTCCGCGACGAGTTCCACGGCCAGGCCGGGCCAGCTCGCCGCGACCCGGCGGAGCACCGGTTCCCCGGACGCCGCACAGGCGACGAACCAGTCGGGCGACGGCTCGGATTCCGGTTCGGTGATCGGGCAGACGCAGTCAGGACCGTGCCCGACGACGCGGATCGCCCGGTGCTCGGCCCAGGTACGGGGGAAGGGGTGAAGGCGCGCGCGCATCCGCACGTCCCCGTCCGGGTCCTCCCTCAGCGCCGCCACCAGCTCCGGTCCCAGGTCGGGACGGGCGGCGACGCTCGCGCGCACCTTCGCCTCGGGATGGCGGGCGAGCCGGGCGACGGCGTGGGCCGGGGTGTGCGGGTTCAGGGTCAGCGGGTGCACCGTGCCGTCCGCGAAGCACTGCTCGACGAGCGCCGGGGACAAGGCACACGTGCCGAGCACATACGGCTTGCTGAGCGAGCCGACGGACGGCAGCTCGGCCTCCACCCGTTCCGGGTCCAGCTCCCAGCTTGCCTCCCGCGCCGCTTCACGGACCGCGGGGTCCGGATCGTCGAGGAGCCCCGCCCGCTGCGCCGGGGTGAGCGACTGCCACCTCCAGGCGGCCCGTATCCGGAGTTCGGGATGCTCGCGACCGGCCATGGCGCGGTAGAAGGACTGCGGGATCTGCCGGGACGAGTCGAGCTCCGCCTTGATCTCGTTCGCGGTGACCATGCGGTCCTCGCCCCCGTCCTGGGCGGTCAGGAGGGTGACGATGATGTCGTCCGGCAGCGGCCGGACCCGGCGGGTGTCGTGACGGGGGCCGCCGGCGAGCCAGTAGCGGACGACCCCCGACGGGTCCGTCGCCAAGGGGGCGAGCCGCGCCGGGTCGACGTGACGGTTGCGGGCGAGCGCGCGGCGGATGCCGCTGTCCGGATGGCTCAGGGCCGCGTCGACGACGCCGTCGGGCAGGTCACGCCCCTCGCACATCAGCGGGCCGACCTCTCCGGCCGCCCGGTCCACGAGACGGATCAGCACGTCGGAGGGCGCCGCCGGGTTGAAGGCGATGCCGCGCAGCCATGGTTCACGGAGAGAGTCGGACACCGCGTCATCCTTCCACCACCGCTATAGCGACCGGAGTACGCCGGAACGCCTCCATGGATGAGCAGTACGACACCTCCCCATGCCGGCCACGATCGCTAGGGTTGTCCCATGACCGCACTGCCCGACTGGATGCGTCCGCCACGCGCGGAGGGCTGGTTCGCGGAGGACCTGGACCGCCTCCCCGAGGCACCCCGCCACACCGAGCTCATCGACGGATCACTCGTCTTCATGATGTCGCCCCAGCGCGCCTGGCACGGCCGCCTCGTCACCGCCCTGACCACCGCACTCATGGCGAAGGCGCCGGCCGGCTTCGAGGTCGAACGGGAGATGACGATCCGCCTCGACGTCCGCAACCGCCCCGAGCCGGACCTCTTGCTGACGGACCTGCCCTACAACCCCGACCGCACCTGGTACGCCCCGGAGAACGTGAAGCTCGTCGTCGAGGTCGTCTCCCCCGAGTCCGCCCACCGCGATCGCACCGTGAAGCTCCGCAAGTACGCAGAGGCCGGCATCCCGCACTACTGGTGCATCGAAGACGAGGACGGGGCACCCGTCGTCCACGTCTACGAGCTCGACGAACCCACCGGCGTCTACGCGCCCGCGGGTATCTTCCGGGGCACCCTCCAGCGCCCGGTGCCCTTCGAGATCAGCCTGGACCTCGACAGGCTCACGCCGCCCCGAAGCAGCTGAAGAAGCCGGCACGGGATTGCGGAAGGGGCCGGACTCGCCAGAGTCCGGCCCCTTCCGGCCTGCACGCTTGACGTCACCGTCTGACGCGCGGCGGTGAACGGCTACACGTTGAAGCGGAACTCCACCACGTCGCCGTCCTGCATCACGTACTCCTTGCCCTCCATGCGGGCCTTGCCGGCCGCGCGGGCGTCGGCGACCGAGCCGGTTTCCACCAGGTCGGCGAAGGAGATGACCTCGGCCTTGATGAAGCCCTTCTGGAAGTCGGTGTGGATCACACCGGCCGCCTCGGGGGCCGTCGCGCCCTGCTTGATCGTCCAGGCGCGGGATTCCTTCGGGCCGGCCGTCAGGTAGGTCTGGAGGCCGAGGGTCGCGAAGCCGACGCGGGCGAGGGTGGCGAGGCCGGGCTCCTCGGCGCCGACCGACTGGAGGAGCTCCATGGCGTCCTCCTCGTCGAGCTCGGCGAGGTCCTGCTCCAGCTTGGCGTTGAGGAAGATCGCCTCCGCCGGGGCGACGAGCGCGCTCTGCTCCGCCTTGAAGGCGTCGTCCGTCAGCTCGTCCTCGTCCACGTTGAAGACGTACAGGAACGGCTTGGTGGTGAGGAGGTGGAGGTCGTGGAGGAGCTCCGCCTTCTCCGAGCCCTGGACGATGCCCTGCGAGAAGAGGGTGTCGCCCTTCTCCAGGATCGCCTGGGCGGCCTCGACCGCGGCGACCTTGGGCGCCGTGTCCTTCTTGATCCGCATCTCCTTCTGGAGGCGCGGCAGGACCTTCTCGATCGTCTGGAGGTCCGCGAGGATCAGCTCCGTGTTGATCGTCTCGATGTCGTCCTTCGGCGAGACCTTGCCGTCGACGTGGACGACGTTCTCGTCCTTGAAGGCGCGGATGACCTGGCAGATCGCGTCCGACTCGCGGATGTTCGCGAGGAACTTGTTGCCCAGGCCCTCGCCCTCGCTCGCGCCGCGCACGATGCCCGCGATGTCGACGAAGTCGACCGTCGCCGGGAGGATGCGCTGCGAGCCGAAGATCTCCGCGAGCTTGGTGAGGCGGGCGTCCGGGACACCGACGACTCCGACGTTGGGCTCGATCGTGGCGAACGGGTAGTTGGCCGCCAGCACGTCGTTCTTGGTCAGGGCGTTGAACAGGGTCGACTTGCCGACATTCGGCAGACCGACGATTCCGATCGTGAGCGACACGGTGGCGACTTCCTGAAGTGTGGATGGTGGGCCGATCCCCCAGTTTACGGGCGGGCCGAACCGGCCAGTGACGCCGACCTTCGGTCGATCTCGGGCGCAACGTCACCCAAAGGGCGTGTCTCGGACCGGGTTCCCCGCCTCTTCCGACCTACGTTGGTGATGTGGAGCAGCACAGGACAAGTCAGCCGCAAGGCCGCCGACGGCCGCAAAACCCCGTCACGCCGCCCGTGGCACCGCCCGGCGCGGTCGTGGACGGCGCGGCCGTCGAGGGCGTGGCCGTGTACCGCGTGATCGGCAGGGCCGGGCGGGGCGCCGGCGGCGCCCGCGTGGAGCGGGCCGGGGCCGCGGGTGCCGCGGCCGGCGCCGTTCCCGGCCGCGGTTCCGGGCGGCCTCCGGGCGCCCGGCCGGTGCCGCCCGTCGTCCTCGCCCTGCGGCGGTTCCCCGCGCCCCGGCTCACCGGGCTCGGCGCCGGCCTTTTCGCCGCCGCCGCCATGCTCGTCGTCGGTTTCCTCGACCGGCTGATCCTCGGCGGTTCCCCGCTCGCCTTCGGGCTGCTGTTCCTGCCGGTCAGCGCCCTGACCGCGCTGTGGGTCCGTACCGCCGACCTCGTCACCGCCCCGATCAGCGTGCCCATCGCCTTCGCCGTCGGGGTCGTCCCCATCGCGGGCGGTACGGGCGGGCTGGGCGGCCAGGCCATGGCCGTCGTGACCGCCCTCGCCGTGCACGCCGGCTGGCTGTACGGCGGCACCCTCGTCGCCGGGCTCATCACGAGCGTGCGGAAGGTACGGGACATGGGGCGCCGGCAGCAGCGCGGCGCAGGTGCCGGTGGCGTCGGCTCCGGTGCCGGTGCCGGTGCCGTTGGTTCCGGTGTTGCCGGCCGGACCGCCCCTGGTGCCGGCGAGAAGGCGGGTGGGCGCCCCTCGGCGCCCGGTCGCCGCCCCGTCGCGTAGGGGCGCTCCTCAGGCCTCCCCGGCCGCCATCGCCGCGCCCACGATCCCCGCGTTGTTCTGGAGCTCCGCCGGGACGATCTCCGCGCGGATGCCCTCGATCAGCGGGAGGAACTTCTCGGGCTTGCGGCTCACCCCGCCGCCGATGATGAACAGCTCCGGCGAGAACAGCATCTCCACGTGCGCGAGGTACTTCGTCAGCCTGCGCTTCGCCCAGTGCTCCCAGCTGAGGTCCTCGTCCTCCCGGGCCTTCGTCGAGGCGCGCTTCTCCGCGTCGTGGCCCTTCAGCTCCAGGTGGCCCAGCTCCGTGTTGGGCACGAGCCGGCCGTCGACGAAGAGGGCCGAGCCGATGCCCGTGCCGAGCGTCAGGAGGATCACCGTGCCCTTGCGGCCCCGGCCCGCGCCGAAGGTCATCTCCGCGACCCCGGCCGCGTCCGCGTCGTTCAGGACGGTCACCGGGAGGCCCCCGAGACGCTCGCTCAGGAGGGTGCCCGCGTCGACGTCGATCCAGCTCTTGTCGACGTTCGCGGCAGTACGGACCGTGGAGCCCGTCACCACGCCCGGGAAGGTCACTCCCACCGGTCCGGTCCAGCCGAAGTGGTCCACGACCTCGACGACGCAGCCCGCCACACCGTCGGGTGTGGCGGGCTGCGGGGTCAGTACCTTGTGGCGCTCCTCGGCGAGCGCTCCGCGCTCCAGGTCCACGGGGGCGCCCTTGATGCCCGAACCGCCGATGTCCACTCCGAAGACGTTCATGGTCATGGACCCACGGTAAGGGCTGTGGCGTGGAGTTACTCCTTGGCGGCGGCCGCGGGCTCACCCGCGCCGAGCTTCTCCGCCACGGCCCGCAGGTCCTTGTTGCGGAGCTCCTTGGGCAGGGAGAACGTCAGGGACTCGTCCGCCGTCTTGACGATCTCGACGTCCGCGTAGCCGCGCTCACCGAGCCACTCCAGGACCTCCTGGACCAGGATGTCGGGGACGGAGGCGCCGGAGGAGAGGCCGACGCTGGTCACGCCCTCCAGCCAGGCCTCGTCGATCTCGCTCGCGAAGTCGACCAGGTAGGCGGCGGGGACGCCGGCCTGCTTGGCGACCTCGACCATGCGGATCGAGTTCGAGGAGTTCTTCGAGCCGACGACGATCACGAGCTCCGCCTGGCCGGCGAGCTCCTTGATCGCGATCTGACGGTTCTGCGTGGCGTAGCAGATGTCGTCGGACGGCGGGGAGATCAGCTGCGGGAACTTCTCCTTCAGCGCGTCGACCGTCTCCATCGTCTCGTCGACCGAGAGCGTGGTCTGGGAGAGCCAGACGACCCGGGAGGGATCGCGGACCTCGATCTTGGCGACGTCGCCGGGGCCGTCGACCAGCTGGATGTGGTCGGGGGCCTCGCCGGAGGTGCCGATGACCTCCTCGTGGCCCTCGTGGCCGATGAGGAGGATGTCGAAGTCCTCGTTGGCGAAGCGGACGGCTTCCTTGTGGACCTTGGTGACCAGCGGGCAGGTCGCGTCGATCGTCGCGAGCCGGCCCTGGCGGGCCTCCTCGTGGACGGTCGGGGCGACGCCGTGCGCGGAGAACATCACGATGTTGCCCGGCGGCACCTCGGTCGCCTGGTCGACGAAGATCGCGCCCTTCCGCTCCAGCGTCTGGACCACGTACTTGTTGTGGACGATCTCGTGGCGTACGTAGATCGGTGCCCCGTACTGCTCCAGGGCCTTCTCCACGGCGATCACGGCACGGTCCACGCCCGCGCAGTAGCCGCGGGGAGCGGCGAGCAGGACACGCTTCGGGCGGTTCGTCGCGGGGGCGGACTCGGGCGTCGACGCGGGCGTTGCAGTCATGCGTCCCATCGTAAGGCCGCGTCGGTCAGCGCTTTGATCGGTGTCGTGGCCGAGACTGACCGCATGGCCGAGGATCCGCAGGTGGCTGGGCGCGAGGGGCACGGGGAACACGGGGAGCACACGGATCTCCGTCGGAGCCTCGGCTTCCGTGACCTGGTCGTCTACGGGCTCCTCTTCATCGCTCCGATGGCCCCTGTCGGTGTCTTCGGCACCCTCGACGCCAAGTCCCACGGGGCCGTCGCACTGGTGTACGTCGTGGCCACCGTCGCGATGGCCTTCACGGCCTTCAGCTACGCCCAGATGGTGCGGGTCGCCCCCCAGGCCGGCTCGGTCTTCACGTACGCCCGCAAGGGGCTCGGCGAGGGGACCGGATTCGTCGCGGGCTGGATGGCGCTCCTCGACTACCTGCTGATCCCCGCCGTCGCCTACCTCTTCGCGGGCATCGCCATGGAGGCGCTGGTCCCGGAGGTGGACCGGTGGGTGTGGACCGGCATCGCCGTGGTGGTGACGACCCTGCTCAACCTGTGGGGCGTCCGCGCCGCGGCCCGGGTCGGCTTCGCCGTGCTCGCGATGGAGATCGTCGTCCTGCTGGTCTTCGTCGTGTCGGCGGTGGTGGTGCTCGCACGGGACGGGGCGCGGCGCGACTGGTGGTCGCCGCTGACCGGTGACGTGTCGTTCTCGCTCGCCGCCGTCATCGGCGCGGTGTCGGTCGCGGTCCTGTCGTATCTGGGCTTCGACGCGATCGCGTCCTTCGCGGAGGAGGTGACGGGCGGTTCGGCGAAGGTCGCGCGGGCGGTGCTGGTCTGCCTGGCGCTCGCGGGCGCGCTGTTCGTGGCGCAGACGTGGCTCGTGGCCCTCCTCGAACCGGTCTCCTCGGCCGAGCTCGCCGCCGATCCGGTGAAGCAGGGTTCGGCCTTCTACGACGCCGTGGAGGCGTCGGTCGGCGGCTGGCTGCACGACCTGGTCGCGGTCTCGAAGGCGATCGGCGCGGCGTTCGCCGCCCTCGCGGGGCAGGCGGCCGGTGGCCGGCTGCTCTTCGCGATGGGCCGCGAGCGGCGGCTGCCGCACGTCCTCGCCCGGACGGACTCGGGGGTGCCTCGGGTGGCGCTGCTCGTGGCGGCGACGGTGACGATGGTGGCGGCGCTGTGGGCGGCGCGGCAGGACGACGGCCTGGACCACCTGGTGTCGGTGGTCGACGTCGGCGCGCTGACGGCGTTCGTGCTGCTGCACGCGAGCGTGGTGGGGTGGTTCGCGGTACGGAGGGCGGAGGGGCCGCCGCACTGGCTGAAGCACGTCGTCATGCCGGTCGTCGGGGCGGCGATCCTGATCGCGGTGATCGTGGAGGCCTCGGTCGCCGCGCAGGTGGTGGGCGTGGTGTGGCTGGGGATCGGTTTCGTCGTCCTGGCCGTGCAGGGCACGGCGCGGATGCCGGCGGCGCGGCCCTGACGTGTTCGCCGCGGGCGCTGCGGCGCGCGTGACCGTCCCCGTCTCCGTACGGGCCGCGCGCCCGTTCCCGTACGTGCTGCCGCCCCTTCGGCGTCCCCGCCCTCGTACACGTTGTCGTACCGCGCCGTTACGCTCGGTCCATGGCTCTGACTACGTCCGCCGAAGCACCGCTTCCCGTCGGTGAGGTCTCCCGGCTGATCGGGGGCTGGATCGACCGGCTCGGAGCGATCTGGGTCGAGGGGCAGATCACGCAGCTGTCGCGCCGCCCGGGCGCCGGGGTCGTCTTCCTGACGCTGCGGGATCCCTCGTACGACATCTCCATCGGCGTCACCTGCTACCGCCAGGTCTTCGACTCGGTCGCGGACCTGGTGTCCGAGGGCGCCCGCGTCGTCGTGCACGCCAAGCCCGAGTGGTACGCGCCGCGCGGGCAGCTGTCGCTGCGGGCCGCGGAGATCAAGCCGGTCGGGATCGGCGAGCTGCTCGCCCGTCTTGAGCAGCTGAAGCGGAGCCTGGCGGCCGAGGGGCTCTTCGCGCTCGACCGGAAGAAGCCCCTGCCGTTCCTGCCGCACCTGATCGGGCTCGTCTGCGGCCGGGCCTCGGCGGCGGAGCGGGACGTCCTGGAGAACGCGCGGCGCCGCTGGCCGGCCGTCCGCTTCGAGGTGCGGAACGTCCCGGTGCAGGGCGTGAAGGCGGTCCCGCAGGTCGTCCAGGCGGTGAAGGAGCTCGACGCCCACGAGGACGTGGACGTGATCATCGTCGCGCGGGGCGGCGGCAGCGTCGAGGACCTGCTGCCCTTCTCGGACGAGCAGCTCGTCCGGGCCGTCGCCGACTGCCGTACGCCGGTGGTCTCCGCGATCGGGCACGAGCCGGACTCGCCCCTCCTCGACCTGGTGGCGGACCTGCGGGCCTCGACGCCGACCGACGCGGCCAAGAAGGTCGTACCGGACGTCGGCGAGGAGCTCGACCGGGTGCGCGGGCTGCGGGACCGGGCGCTGCGGACCGTGCGGGGGCTCCTGGAGCGGGAGGAGCGCGGTCTCGCGCACGCCCTCGGGCGGCCCGTCATGGAGCATCCGCAGCGGATGGTCGAGGTCCGCGAGGACGAGGTCGACGCGCTGCTCGCGCGGAGCCGGCGGGTCCTGGGGCACCTCCTGGACCGGGCCGACTCCGAGCTGTCGCACACCCGGGCGCGGGTCAGGGCGCTGTCGCCCGCCGCGACGATGGAGCGGGGGTACGCGGTGCTCCAGCGGGCGGACGGCTCGGTGGTCCGCTCGCCCGATGAGGTCGCGGAGGGCGAGGAGCTGCGGGCGCGGGTCGCCGAGGGCGAGTTCGCGGTGCGGCGCGTGGACGCGGGCGCGGGCGCGGGCCCGGACGGGGCCGGTCCGGCCTGAGCGGGCCCGCATCGGCGAGGACATCGAGAGAGAAGCGGACACACGGAGGTGGAGCACATGGCAGCCGGTACGGAAGAGGCGGCGCTCGGGTACGAGCAGGCGCGGGACGAGCTCGTCGAGGTCGTCCGGCGGCTGGAGGCCGGCGGGACGTCCCTGGAGGAGTCCCTCGCGCTCTGGGAGCGCGGCGAGGAGCTGGCGAAGGTCTGCCGGCGGCGGCTGGAGGGCGCCCGGGCGCGCCTCGACGCCTCCCTGGCGGCGGAGCGGGCGGCGGAGGCGGAGGCGGAGGGCACGGAGGAGTAGCAGCCCTGCCGGGGCTCGCGGCGTCCTTCCGGGATCCGGACGGGGCGTCCCGGCCCGGCATGCCCTGCCGTAGACTCGGGAGTGAAGCGGATCACTATCCGGATGGATTGGTTGAACTTTCACCAATCCTGGGCGTACTGTCGAGGACGTCGCTCGAACTTCCTTGCGGGCGATCCTCTTTTGCAGTCCGGAAGGTACGCAGCATGTCTCTCGCCCTTGACTCCGCCGCCCAGGACCTCCTCTTCCGTGAGGCCCGCACCGCCAACACGTTCACCGACGAGCCGGTGACCGACGAGCAGGTCCAGGCGATCTACGACCTGGTGAAGTACGGCCCGACCGCCTTCAACCAGACCCCGCTGCGCATCACCCTGGTCCGCTCCCCCGAGGCCCGCGAGCGCCTGGTCAAGCACATGGCCGAGGGCAACCAGCCGAAGACGGCGGCCGCACCGCTGGTCGCGATCCTCTCCGCGGACAACGAGTTCCACGAGGAGCTCCCGGCCCTGCTCCCGCACTTCCCGCAGGCCAAGGACATGTTCTTCGCGGAGCGCCCGGTCCGCGAGCAGTCCGCCGTGCTGAACGCCGCCCTTCAGGCCGCGTACTTCATCGTCGGCGTCCGCGCCGCCGGCCTCGCCGCCGGCCCGATGACCGGCCTCGACTTCGCCGGCGTCCAGAAGGAGTTCCTGGACGACGACCACACCCCGCTGATGGTCGTCAACATCGGCAAGCCGGGCGAGGACGCCTGGTTCCCGCGCTCCCCGCGCCTGGCCTACGACGAGGTCGTCACCACCGTCTGACGCCCACGCCGGACCGCACGTACGGGAAGGGCCCCGCACTCACCGAGTGCGGGGCCCTTCCCGTACGTCCCACCTGCCCGTCAGGCCTTCTGCGGCTTGAGCGAGCCCGCCATCTCAGCCAGCCGCTCGAAGGACGCCGTGCCGGTCACGACCGTCGTCGAGCCGCCCTCCGCCCGGACGAGCGCGTCGTACTTCGGCCCCTCCCAGCGCTGCCACACCTGCCCGGCCACCGTCTGGGTCCTTCCGGTGTTCTTCGCCTCGTGCGTCACCTCGGGCACGTACTTGCCCGGGGCCGCCGTCGACTGGTGGATCGCCACGTACTGCGTGTCCGGGGAGAGGAACCCGAGCTGCCAGGCGTCGCTCTTCTCGCGCTTGTACGAGACGACCGTCGCCTTCCAGTCCGCCCCGAGGCCCTCGGGGGCCAGCACCGGATACGGTGCCGCCCGCTGGGCCGTCAGGAGCTCGACGCGGTAGTCCTTCGCCTGGACCGGAGCCGCGCTCTCGTCGTGCGGGATGAAGAGATACATCACTCCCGCAGCGACCATGATCACCCCGAGGGACTGGAACATCCCTCGTACCGTCTGCCTACCTCGCATACCTGCCACGCCCCACATGGTCGCATCATGATGCTCTGCTCAAACGTGGGCCCCTCTGCTCATTTTGTCGACGTACCGATAGAGTCGGAGCACCCTCGTTTTTCCGGCCGTCGCCGTTCCCGGCCGTCGCCGTACAGAAAGGTGCGCTTCGATGACCGAGAGCCATCACCTGCCGCCCGAGCTCGTCGTCTCCCCCGAGGCCCCCGACCGCAACCTCGCCCTCGAGCTGGTCCGCGTCACCGAGGCCGCCGCCATGGCCGCCGGCCGCTGGGTCGGCCGCGGCGACAAGATCGGCGCGGACGGCGCGGCGGTCAACGCCATGCGGACCCTGATCTCCACCGTCTCGATGAACGGCGTCGTCGTCATCGGCGAGGGCGAGAAGGACGAAGCCCCGATGCTGTTCAACGGCGAGCGGGTCGGCGACGGCACCGGTGCCGAGGTCGACATCGCCGTCGACCCGATCGACGGCACCACGCTCAACGCCAAGGGCATGCCGAACGCGATCGCCGTCCTGGCCGCCGCCGACCGCGGCACCATGTTCGACCCGTCCGCGGTGTTCTACATGGACAAGCTGGTCACCGGCCCCGAGGCCGCCGACTTCGTCGACATCAACGCCCCCGTCTCGGTCAACATCCGCCGGGTCGCCAAGGCCAAGAACTCCTCGCCCGAGGACATCACGGTCATGATCCTGGACCGCCCCCGCCACGAGGGCATCGTCAAGGAGATCCGCGAGACCGGGGCCCGGATCAAGTTCATCTCGGACGGCGACGTCGCCGGTTCGATCATGGCCGTCCGCGAGGGCACCGGCGTCGACATGCTCATGGGCGTCGGCGGCACCCCCGAGGGCATCATCTCCGCCTGCGCCATCAAGTGCCTCGGCGGTGTGATCCAGGGCAAGCTGTGGCCGAAGGACGAGGCCGAGCGGCAGAAGGCGCTCGACGCGGGCCACGACCTGGACCGGGTGCTCTCCACGAACGACCTGGTCAGCGGCGACAACGTCTTCTTCGTCGCGACCGGCATCACCGACGGCGAGCTGCTGCGCGGTGTGCGCTACCGCGCCGAGACGGCGACGACGCAGTCGCTGGTCATGCGCTCGAAGTCCGGCACGATCCGCCAGATCGACTCGACGCACCGGCTCTCGAAGCTGCGCGCGTACAGCAAGATCGACTTCGATCGCGCCAAGTGAGCGGCTGAGCAGCCGAGCTCCTGAGCGGAACGGAACGAAGAGGGGCGCCCCCATGTGCGGTGGGGGCGCCCCTTCCCGTACGGGCCGCGACGGGGTCCGCTCCCCCGTCAGCCCGCCTGGGCGATCCGTCCGTCGGTCGCGGACGCCTTCCTGAGCTCCACCTCACGCCGCCGGCGCCGGGCCAGGACCACTCGGCGCTCCGCCGCGGTGAGCCCGCCCCACACCCCGTACGGCTCGGGCTGGAGCAGCGCGTGCTCCCGGCACTCGACCATCACGGGACAGCGGGCACAGACGCGCTTGGCCGCCTCCTCGCGCGCGAGCCGCGCGGCGGTCGGCTCCTTGGAGGGGGCGAAGAACAGCCCGGCCTCGTCCCGGCGGCACACCGCCTCCGCGTGCCAGGGGCCGGCCTCGTCCTCCCGGGCAGGTGTGCGCTGAGGGGGTACGGCGGCGACCTGGAGGGGCTGATGCGGCAGTGGCAGCACGGTCTACTCCTGACGACGGCTTCGCGAGCGAGCGGCGATGCAGCAGCCCTACCCGCTGTGCGCGCGCCTATGCACTGCGTGCCGCGCCGTTCCGCACTGCGGATACCCGTGGGCGAAAACCGGTCACCGACCGACCGGACCGGCTTCGGGCCGGCGCAGGCCGACCGCCGGGTCGGTGGCCGGGCCGGTGGCCGGGTCAGTGACCGAGGTGTTTGCGCAGCTTGCTCTGGAGGTCGGTGATCCACTTGCCGCGCTTGGGCCTCGCCTCGACGTTGCCGAAGACCGAGTAGCCGTTGACGACGACGACCGGGGCCTGCGGGTCGACGCCCTCCAGGGTCACGACCTCGAAGTTGCCGAAGATTCCGCTGCCGTTGCCGCGCAGGCTCACGTTCTCCGGGACCCGCACCTCGACGTTCCCGAAGATCGACGTGGCGTTGATCGTCGTGACGCGCTGCGCGAAGATCGCCTCGGTCAGATCGATCTCGATGTTGCCGAAGAGCGCGAACGCGTTCGTCCTGCGGCTCACCCGCCACCGGCCCTTGCGGGTCGTGCTGGAGAAGATCGCGACCAGGCTGTCCGCCTCGCCGCCGGCATCGGCCGGATCGTCCTCGTACACCGGCTCGGGGTCCCGGCGGGTCCGGGCGCTCGGCAGGTCGCGGACGATCGGCTCCAGCTCTCCCACGGTCTTGGCGCGGTAGACCGCGTCGATCCGGTCCGAGTGCTCCTCGGGATCGATCCGGCCCTCGGCCAGGGCATCCCGGAGGATGTCCGCGATCCGGTCCCGGTCCGCGTCGGACGCCCGCAACGAGCCTCGCGGGTCGGCGAAAGCGGTCTCGGCAGGGGCGGGCTCGGCGGGAGCGGCCGAACGCTGCGGCTGCGGCTGCTTTTCGGGTTCGGGCTTCTTTTCGAGGTCCACGGAGCCAGCCTAGCGAAACGCGATAGATCGCGACCAGTGGGCGGGGCCGGACCCGTGGAGGAAGTACGCGGCGAACCGGCGCGCGGGGGCGGCGGGTTGAGGCCACGCCGACGGAGTCCCGGCACCGCACGCCGGCGACCGCACGCCGCCCGCGGACCGACCGCAAGCCGGCCGCGAGCCGGCCGCGAGCCGGCCGCCGCCCTCCGGAACCCGCCACATCGGCGCGGTCCCGCGTCCAAGTGAGCCTTACCTCACAGGATCGGGGCCGCGGCAGCGTTCTACGCTGGAGTGCGCGCGGCCAATGGAGGCGGCGCTGCTGTCTGCCGAGTGAGGAATGGCCGCCGTCATGCCAGAGTTTGCGTACTCCGATCTGCTCCCCCTGGGAGAGGACACCACGCCCTACCGCCTGGTGACCGCCGAAGGTGTCTCCACCTTCGAGGCCGACGGCCGTACGTTCCTCAAGGTCGAGCCCGAGGCGCTGCGCACGCTCGCCGCCGAGGCGATCCACGACATCCAGCACTTCCTGCGCCCGGCCCACCTGGCCCAGCTCCGCCGGATCATCGACGACCCGGAGGCGTCGAGCAACGACAAGTTCGTCGCGCTCGACCTCCTGAAGAACGCGAACATCGCCGCCGCCGGCGTCCTCCCGATGTGCCAGGACACCGGCACCGCGATCGTCATGGGCAAGCGCGGCCAGAACGTGCTGACCTCCGGCCGTGACGAGGAGGCCCTGTCCAAGGGCATCTACGACGCGTACACCAAGCTGAACCTGCGGTACTCGCAGATGGCTCCCGTGACCATGTGGGAGGAGAAGAACACCGGCTCGAACCTGCCCGCGCAGATCGAGCTGTACGCGACCGACGGCGGCGCGTACAAGTTCCTCTTCATGGCCAAGGGCGGCGGCTCCGCCAACAAGTCCTTCCTCTACCAGGAGACGAAGGCCGTCCTCAACGAGGCGAGCATGATGAAGTTCCTGGAGGAGAAGATCCGCTCGCTCGGCACGGCCGCCTGCCCGCCGTACCACCTGGCGATCGTCGTCGGCGGCACGAGCGCCGAGTTCGCGCTCAAGACCGCGAAGTACGCCTCCGCGCACTACCTGGACGAGCTGCCCACCGAGGGCTCTGCCGAGACCGGCCACGGCTTCCGCGACAAGGAGCTGGAGGAGAAGGTCTTCGAGCTGACGCAGAAGATCGGCATCGGCGCGCAGTTCGGCGGCAAGTACTTCTGCCACGACGTCCGCGTCGTCCGCCTCCCCCGCCACGGCGCGTCGCTGCCCGTCGCCATCGCCGTGTCCTGCTCCGCCGACCGCCAGGCCGTCGCGAAGATCACCGCCGAGGGCGTCTTCCTCGAGCAGCTGGAGACGGACCCGGCGCGTTTCCTGCCGGACACCACGGACGAGCACCTCTCCGAGGAGAGCGACGTCGTCACCATCGACCTGAACCAGCCGATGGACGACATCCTCGCCGAGCTGACCAAGTACCCGGTGAAGACCCGGCTCTCCCTCAACGGCCCGCTGGTCGTGGCGCGCGACATCGCGCACGCCAAGATCAAGGAGCGGCTCGACGCGGGCGAGGAGATGCCGCAGTACCTGAAGGACCACCCGGTCTACTACGCGGGCCCGGCCAAGACCCCCGAGGGGTACGCCTCCGGCTCCTTCGGTCCGACGACGGCCGGCCGCATGGACTCGTACGTGGAGCAGTTCCAGGCCGCGGGCGGCTCGAAGGTCATGCTGGCCAAGGGCAACCGCTCCGGGCAGGTCACCTCCGCGTGCGACGCGCACGGCGGCTTCTACCTGGGCTCGATCGGCGGCCCGGCGGCCCGTCTCGCGCAGGACTGCATCAAGAAGGTCGAGGTCGTCGAGTACGAGGAGCTCGGCATGGAGGCGGTCTGGAAGATCGAGGTCGAGGACTTCCCTGCCTTCATCGTCGTGGACGACAAGGGCAACGACTTCTTCCAGAACCCGGCGCCGGAGCCGACCTTCACGCACATCCCGGTGCGGGGTCCCGGCCTCGGCTGATCCCGCCGGTTTCCGCTGCCTGACAGAGCCCCTGGTCCGTGGGTACGGACCGGGGGCTCTGACCGTCTCCGCTCAGAATCTCGCTACCGACCGGTAGACCTCTCGTTACCTACCGGTCAGTATTGGCCGCGAGCATGTCAACCATTGAGCCGGTAGACCACTCGGGAGCCCCCATGCCCTCCGTACCCCCCACCACCCCCGCGACCACCCGCACGGCAGCCCGCAGGCGCGTCGCCGCCGGCGCCACGGGTGCGCTGGCCCTGACGGCCTGCCTCGTCGTCGGTCCCGCGCCCGCCGCCTCCGCGGCCGACCCGGACACCCACCTGGTGTCGACCGCCGCCCTCGAGGACGTGGACTACGCGACCTGGCGCAAGGACGTGGCCGCCGTCGTCGCCCAGGCCCGCCCGTACATCGAGGAGCGCGCGGAGGACGCCGGCACCGAGAAGCAGGCGATCGTCCTCGACATCGACAACTCCTCGCTGGAGACCGACTTCCACCCCTTCTGGGAGCTGCCGACCCCGGCCATCCCGGAGATCCGCGACCTGGTCGGGGACGCCCACGCCAAGGGAGTGAAGGTCTTCTTCGTCACCGCGCGGCCGGGCATCATCCACTCCCTCACCGACTGGAACCTGAAGCGGGTCGGCTACCCGGTCGACGGTCTGTACGTGCGCTCGCTGCCCGACCTGTTCGCCGAGGTCAGCGCGTACAAGACGGAGAAGCGCGCGGAGATCGAGGCCAAGGGGTACACGATCATCGCGAACATCGGCAACAACACCACCGACATCGTCGGCGGGCACGCCGAGCGCGCCTTCAAGCTGCCCGACTACGACGGCAAGCTCTCCTAGTCGTACGCGGTCGTACGAGGCCGTACGAGGTCGCACACGGTCGTACGCGCCGTCCTACCGCGTGAGGCGGAAGTCCAGCCGCGCGTACTCCCCGTCCTCGGTCGAACGGATCTGGCCGCTCACGTCCTTGAAGTCGCCGGTCCCGCCGGTGACGGCGATGTCGAACGGGGCGGGCTGCTCGGTCTCCGCCGAGAAGGGGAGGATGACCTGGCCGGCGATCTGCCCACCGGGGCCGCCGGTCAGGATGAAGGTGCCCACGCACGTCAGGTCGCCGGGGCTGTCCGGGCCGCCGACCCGCGCCACGGTGCAGCTCACGGCGTCCCGGCCGACCTTCTCGCCGCCCTTGGTCCTGTACAGGTCCTCGGCGAAGGCGAAGGTGTCGCCGACGGCGGGGGCCGGAACACCCTCGCCGGGGTCCTCGGGCCCCTCGGGTTCCTCGACCACGACTTCCCTCGCGTAGAGGGTGAATTCCAGGTCCACGGCCTGGGATGCGGTGGCGGAGGCCGGGGCGGCGGCGGCGAAGGCGACGAGTGCGACGGTGGCTGCGCCGAGCGCACCGGTCCTCCTGAAGCTCCGGGACATGACCTGTCCTCCTCGCGGGTGGCGGTTCTCCCCCTCGGCTCGCTTCATTGTCCGCCTCCGGTCCCGGGGCCGCCCGCCCGCGCGGCTACCCTGACGGCCATGGAACACCCGATACGGATCATGGCCTCGGCCGCCGCCCTGCTGGTCAGCGGGGTGCTGACGGCCGGTTGCGCCGCTCCCGAGCCGCTGCCCGAGGTCACGCAGGGCGCCCGGCCGACCGCGGCGCCGGCCACGGAGGGCACGAAGGACGCGAAGGCCGCGGCCCCTTCCGGTGCGACCCTCGGCGGTGCGGGGTCGGCCTGTGCGCTGCCCGTCTCCTTCGCGCTGGCGGAGGAGTGGGAGCCCGAGGCGATCGAGGACCCCGAGAACCCGGAGTTCGCGGCGCTCACCCGCCAGGGACCGGCCACGGTCCGCTGCGAGGTGGACGCCAAGCCGGCGGGGCACGTCGGTTACCTCCGGGTGTGGACGGCGGGGAAGGCTCCCGCCCGGGCCGCCCTCGAAGGCTTCGTGAAGGCCGAGGAGAAGTCCACCGGCGTCACCTACCGGGAGACGAAGGCGGGCGCCCTGCCCGCCATCGAGGTGACGTACACGGTCGCCGACGAGCTGCTGGAGGAGCCCAAGGAGGAGCGGGCCTTCGCCGTCGCGACCCCGAAGGGGACGGTGATCGTCCACCTCGGCGGGCTCGACACGGCGGAGCACCGGGCGATGCTCCCGGCGTACGAGCTGGCGAAGAGCACGGCGAAGGCGCTCTGAAGGAGCGAAGGCACGTGGAACCGTGGCCCCCCGTCCCGCACCGGACGAGGGGCCACGGCGCCTTCGGGGGCCCTACACGAACTTCTGGTTCGCGGAGCCGTCGCAGTTCTGGAGCCGGACCGGCTCCTTCGCCGCGCCCTGGGCGAGGCAGAGGCCCGTCGCGCCCGCGGGCCGGATGGTGGCGCCGTCACGGACGAACTTCTGGTTGGCGCCGCCGTGGCAGTTCCAGATGATGAGCGCCCTCCCCGCCTGGAAGCCGGAGGCGGGCACGTCCAGGCAGCGGTCCTGGGTGAGTTCCGTGTGGATGCTCCGGCGGGCGGAGTCGTACCACCAGCCCTGGTTGCGGCCGCCGTGGCAGTCCCAGCCGAGCACGCCGGTGTCGTTGGCCGAGGAGGCCGCCTCGACGTCCAGACAGTTGCCGGTGGCCTGGTTCTTCAGCGGTTTGTACGCGTCGTCCCAGGCGACCGGGAAGAGCGTCGGCGTACCCGAGGAGTCGACGTCGGCGCAGCTCGCCTCTCGGAGACCGGAGCCGTAGATCTGCGTGAGGCAGGAGGCGAAGGCGGCGTGTCCTCGCGCGTTGGGGTGGAAGGACTGCCGGACCGAGTTCTCGTCCGGGGTGCCGGGCTTGGAGAGGTCGATGTAGAGACCGCGGGCCCAGGTGTCCTCCATGCAGACCTCGTGGCCGTGGAAGAGCCGCGAGTTGTCGAGGTAGACGGCCCCGGTCGAGGCGGCGGCCCTGCGCATGCCGCGCTCGAAGGCGGGGACGGCGGTGTTGCGGCCCCAGACGGTGTCGGAGTCGTAGCCGAGTCCGCCGCAGACGAGCTTGCCGGGGAAGGAGGGGTTGTCGTGGAAGTCGGGGCCGATGGGGCTGGGGTAGCCCATGACGACGAGCTTGTAGTCGCCGTCGGCGTATCCGGCGTCGCGCATGACGGTCTTGAGGTCGCGCACGGTCTGCTCGACCTTGGGGACGAGCGCGTCGACGCGGGCCTGCCAGCCGGGGGCGTACTTGGGCTCGCAGGCGCCCTGGAGCAGCAGGTAGCGCTGGACGCAGTCGGTCATGACGGGGCCGAACTGCAGGTCGTCGTTGGCTCCGGCGACGAGCAGGACCATCTTGATGCGGGTGTTGCGGGCCTTGACGGCGAGGTTGTCGCTCTGGACGAGCTCGTCGGCGTACTGCTTCGAGCCGCCGATCCGGATGTTCCCGGTGTAGGCGCCGGAGCAGGAGACGTTGAAGGTGAGGTCCGCGGGGATGCCCGTGCGGTGGATGGCGGCGTCGGGCGAGCGGTGGCACCAGTTGGTCGGGCCGTTGGTGGGGGGCTCGTACGTGCCGACGCCCTCGCCGGAGATCTCGCTGTCGCCGAGGGAGATCAGGCCGGTCTTGCGCTGTGCGAGGGGGCGCTCGGCCGGGTCGCCGTAGATCTTGGTGGCCTCGGCGGCCCGGATCGCCTCCAGCTCGGGCGGGAGCGGTACGGAAGCGGTGACCGCCGCCGTGCCGGTGGCGGGGGTGGCTCCGGCGGGGGCCGCCGCGGTCATCGTGCCGAGCGCGGCGGCGGCTGCGGCGACGGCCGCGATGGGCCAGCGGAGTCTGTACCTGGTGCGCTTCATTGCGCCTCCTGGAAGTGGGGTTACCCACGGTTTTTACTGGCCGGTACGCGTGATGGGAATACATCGAACAAGACAAGTGCTCAGCTTTTTCGAGGGGTTGGGGTCGCCCCGACGGGCACAGCCAGGAGGTCGAGGAAGAGATGACGACGAACAGCGCAGCCGACGGGTACCGGATCGAGCACGACTCCATGGGCGAGGTGCGGGTGCCCGCGCACGCCAAGTGGCGTGCGCAGACCCAGCGGGCCGTGGAGAACTTCCCCGTCTCGGGCCAGGGCCTGGAGCGCGCCCACATCGAGGCCCTGGCCCGCATCAAGGCCGCCGCGGCCACGGTCAACGCCGAGCTCGGGGTGATCGACGCGGATCTGGCCGGGGCGATCGTCTCGGCGGCGGCGGAGGTCGCCGAGGGGCGGTGGGACGACCACTTCCCCGTGGACGTCTTCCAGACCGGCTCCGGCACCTCGTCCAACATGAACACCAACGAGGTGATCGCCACGCTCGCCGGCGAGCGGCTCCCCGAGGGCCGGGACGTCCACCCCAACGACCACGTGAACGCCTCGCAGTCCTCCAACGACGTCTTCCCGTCCTCCATCCACATCGCGGCCACCGGCGCCGTCACCCGCGACCTGATCCCTGCCCTCGAACACCTGGCCGCCGCCCTGGAGCGAAAATCGGCCGAATTCGCGACGGTCGTGAAGTCGGGCCGTACGCATCTGATGGACGCCACCCCGGTCACCCTCGGCCAGGAGTTCGGCGGCTACGCGGCCCAGGTCAGGTACGGCGTGGAGCGACTGCGCTCGGCACTCCCCCGGCTCGCCGAACTCCCCCTCGGCGGTACGGCGGTGGGCACCGGAATCAACACCCCGGCCGGCTTCTCCGCGGCCGTCATCGCGGAGGTCGCGCGGGCGACCGGCCTGCCGCTGACGGAGGCCCGCGACCACTTCGAGGCGCAGGGCGCCCGCGACGCCCTCGTGGAGACGTCCGGGCAGCTCAGGACCATCGCCGTCTCCCTCACCAAGATCTCCAACGATCTGCGCTGGATGGCCAGCGGTCCGCGCACGGGCCTGGCGGAGATCAACCTCCCCGACCTCCAGCCCGGCTCGTCGATCATGCCGGGCAAGGTGAACCCGGTGGTCCCGGAGGCCGTCCTGATGGTGGCCGCGCAGGTGACCGGAAACGACACCACGGTGGCGGTGGCGGGCGCGGCCGGGAACTTCGAGCTCAACGTGATGCTGCCGGTGATGGCCAAGAACCTCCTGGAGTCGGTACGGCTCCTGGCCAACGCCTCCCGGCTGCTCGCGGACCGCACGGTCGACGGGATCACCGCCAACGTGGAGCGCGCCCGCGAGTACGCCGAGTCCTCGCCGTCCGTGGTGACCCCGCTGAACAAGTACATCGGCTACGAGGAGGCCGCCAAGGTCGCCAAGAAGTCCCTCGCCGAACGGAAGACGATCCGCGAGGTCGTGCTCGCGTCCGGATACGTCGAGCGGGGCGACCTCACGGTGGAGCAGCTGGACGAGGCGCTCGACGTGCTGCGGATGACGCACCCGTAGGCGAGGGGGCGGCTCGTCCGCGACGGCGGCTGACTCATCCGCGCCCCTCCGTGACCTGTGCCGCAGCGGTGGTGGGAGCGCGCCCCTAAGATCTGCGCATGACAGAGTCGGGCGGCCCTCAGCAGCATTGGGCGCCAGGGGAGCAGATCCTCTGGCGCTACCGCGGCAACGGCACCGGCGCCGTGCACATCTGCCGGCCGGTGACCGTCGTCCAGGACACGCCCGAACTGCTCGCGGTCTGGATGGCGCCCGGCACCGAATGCGTACGGCCGGTGCTGACCGACGGGACGCCCGTGCACGAGGAGCCGCTCGCCACCCGGTACACCGCTCCGCGCACCACGGAGCGGTCGCAGTGGTTCGGCAGCGGCGTCCTCAAGCTGGCCCGGCCCGAGGACCCGTGGTCGGTGTGGCTGTTCTGGGAGCGCGGCTGGCGCTTCCGCAGCTGGTACGTGAACCTGGAGGAGCCGCGGACCCGTTGGTCCGGCGGTGTCGACTCCGAGGACCATTTCCTCGACATCTCCGTCTATCCCGACCACAGTTGGCTGTGGCGGGACGAGGACGAGTTCGCGCAGGCCCAGCGGGCCGGTCTGATGGACCCGGAGCAGGCCGCGCGGGTGAAGGCGGCCGGGTCGCGGGCGGTGGAACAGATCCGGTCCTGGGGGACGCCGTTCGCGGACGGCTGGGAGAACTGGCGGCCCGATCCGGGGTGGCCGGTGCCGCGGTTGCCCGGCGACTGGGACCGCACTCCGGCCCACACGGCCCCGTGAGACCCTTGATGCGCCCCCGGGGTTCAAACGTAGGATCGTCCTCCGCACGGCAGAAGCGGATCGAACAGCACGTCAGACCGACCGAAGACCACGTCAACGACCGATCACAGCACAGGACCTGACCGCAAGTCATCCACGAGGGGGAGAGCAGTGCCGGACGTGCGCCCGGGTGTTCCGACCCCTGCCGTTGCCGCCGCTCGCGGAACGTCCACATCCGCTGCATACGAGGGGTTTATCCCTACCGAAGGCGCGGCATCGGCGAGAAGAGCGAGTGCATCGCACCACCGGCCCGGACGGACGGAATCCCACGCGTGACGGAGCATCCCACCTCCCACGAAGGCCGACAGCCGCTGGCTGCCCGGCCGCAGGAACGCGCGCGCCCTCGCCAGGAGGCGGCGGCCGCCGGCCTGCCCTCCGACGTGCCCGCCCAGCCGGGCGGACCGGCGGACCGGACGGCGACGGCCGCCGGCACGGACACACCGGCGGCGACCGGCGCCCCCGCGACGGCGAGATCGGCGGGCCCGGAAGGCACGGCGGGAGCGTCCGGCACCTCCGGAGCGCCCGGCTCGTCCGCCCCCACCACCTCTCCCCACTCCCCCGGCTCTCCCGCCGAGGCGGCCGGCGTCGGGGCCGATGCCCGCGGAACCGGGGCCGGGGCCGGAGCCGTGGCCGTCGCCGTGGCCGCGCAGAACCCCGGCGCGGGCCGCGGTCCCGAGGGCGCCGCGCGCCGCGAGGGCGAGCGACTGCGGTTCGTCGGGGCCGCGACCCGCCGGATCGCGCGCGGACTCGACCTCGACGAGATCGTGCTGGGCCTGTGCCGGGCGACCGTGCCCACCTTCTCCGACGAGATCCTGGTCTATCTGCGCGATCCGCTGCCGGTGGGCGACGAGCGCCCGGTGGCGCCGTTCGTCCTGCGGCTGCGCCGCACCGACCGGCTCCGGTTAAGCGAACTGGAGGGCGAGGAGCTCGTCCTCGTACCCGATCCGGATCCGACCCCCGCGGCCGAACTCTGCGAGGTGCGGTCCGGTGGTGCTCTCGCCGAGGTACTGCGCGGCGTGCGGCCGGTGTTCGGCGACTCCGCCGCCGCCAAGGCCGCGCTGACCGAGCTCCTCGGCCCCGAGCATCCGCTGCCCGGCGGGCTGCGGGCGGTCCTCGCACCGCTGCGCGGCCGGCGCCGGGTGATCGGCGCGGCCGTCTTCCTCCGCCGTCCCGAGCGGTCCGGTTTTGAGCCGAACGACCTGCTCGTCGCGGCGCAGTTGGCGACGCACACCGCACTCGGCATCGACAAGGCCGTCCTGTACGGCCGTGAGGCGTACATCGCGGACGAGCTCCAGCGGACGATGCTGCCGGACTCCCTCCCGCAGCCCACCGGTGTCCGGCTCGCCTCGCGCTACCTCCCGGCCGCCGAGACGGCCCGGGTCGGCGGTGACTGGTACGACGCGATCCCGCTGCCCGGCAGCAGGGTCGCCCTGGTCGTCGGCGACGTCATGGGCCACTCCATGACCTCGGCGGCGATCATGGGGCAGCTGCGGACCACCGCACAGACCCTGGCCGGGCTCGACCTGCCGCCGCAGGAGGTCCTGCACCACCTGGACGAGCAGGCGCAGCGGCTGGGCGAGAACCGGATGGCCACCTGTATGTACGCGGTGTACGACCCGGTCTCGCACCGGATCACCGTGGCCAACGCCGGGCATCCGCCGCCGATACTGCTCCACCTCGGCGGGCGCGCCGAGGTGCTGCGGGTGCCGCCAGGCGCCCCGATCGGGGTCGGCGGCGTCGACTTCGAGGCGGTCGAGCTGGACGCCCCGGCGGGCGCGACGCTGCTGCTCTACACGGACGGTCTGGTGGAGTCCCGGCTGCGGGACGTCTGGACCGGGATCGAGCAGCTGCGGGAGCGTCTCGCGGCGACCGCGCAGCTGACGGGCCCGGACCACTCGCCGCCCCTTGAGGCGCTGTGCGACGACGTCCTGGACATGCTGGGTCCGGGCGACCGGGACGACGACATCGCGCTGCTCGCGGCCCGGTTCGAGGGGATCGCGCCGAGCGACGTGGCGTACTGGTTCCTGGAACCGGAGGACGCGGCTCCGGGGCGGGCGCGGCGGCTCGCCCGGCGGGCGCTCGCCCGCTGGGACCTGGAGGAGCTGACGGACTCGGTCGAGCTGCTGATCAGCGAGGTCGTGACGAACGCCGTGCGGTACGCGGAGCGGCCGGTGACCCTGCGGCTGCTCCGGACGGACGTGCTGCGCTGCGAGGTCGGCGACGACTCGCCCCAGCTGCCACGGCAGCGGCGGGCCCGGGACACGGACGAGGGCGGTCGCGGTCTGTTCCTGGTGAACCGGCTGGCCAGGCGGTGGGGGGCGACGCGTCTCTCGGGCGGCAAGGTCGTCTGGTTCGAACTGGCCACGCGCGGCTGAGCGAGACGTAGATCGGCGATGGCCGGACCCCTGTGGGGTCCGGCCATCGCCGATCTACGGTCTCGCTCTCACCGGTTCGGGCGCCCGGTGGTGGTGTCACCGGTCTGCTCCGGGTCCGGGTCCGGCGGCTGGATGGTCGTCGGGTCGGTCGTCGGCGGCTTGGCCGTCGGCGGCGGCGTGGTCGGATCCTGGGTCGGCGGCGTGGTGACCGGATCGCGCGTCGGCTCCGGCGGCGTGGTGACGGGGTCGCGGGTCGGCTCCGGCGGCGTGGTGGCCGTCGAGGTCGGCGGGGGCGTCGGGTCCGGGGACGCGGTGGTCGGCTCCTCCGTCGGCTCCTCCGTCGTCGGGGTGGTCCCGGTGGGCTCCGGGTCCGGCACGTAGGAGCCCGAGCCGTCGGTCTCCAGGTCGAAGGTGGCGTCGGAGCCGCCGCCGAGTGCGCTGGTGGTGTAGTCGCCCCAGATCTGCGCGGGGGTGCGGCCACCGTTGGCGCGGCCCTGGTTGATGGTGTCGGTCAGGGTGACCTGGTTGCCCTTGCTGTCCTCGCCGAAGAGGCCGACGGCGGTGACGAGTTCGGGGGTGTAGCCCACGAACCAGGCGGAACGGTTGTTCTCGGAGGTGCCGGTCTTGCCCGCGGCCTGGTAGTCGCCGGCGGCGCGGAAGCCGGAGCCGCTCTGCACGACGCCCTGCATGGCCTTGGTGACGGTGTCGGCGGCCTCGCGGCTGATGACCTGGCTGCCGATCGCGTCCACGGGGTCGAGCTTGCGGTCCTTGTGCGTGGCGGCCTTCACCAGGGTCGGGGTGACCCGCTTGCCGTGGTTGTCGAGCGTGGCGTACACGCCGGCCATGTCCATGGTCGAGGCGCCCATGGTGCCGAGGGACATGGCCGGGGTCGTGCCGAAGTCCTGGCCGTCCTTCATGCCGAGGGCGAGGGCGGTCTCCTTGGTCTTGGCCGGCGTGACGTCGACGATCATCTGGGCGAAGACCGAGTTGATGGACTTGTTGGTGGCCTTCTGGACGGTGACGGGGCCGTAGCTGTAGTCGTCCTCGTTCTCGGGCGCGAAGTCGATGTCGCTGCCGACGACCTTCCGCTGGCTGTTGCCGTCGTAGATCGTGCCGAGACCTATGGTCTGCCCGTCCTGGGTCTCCGCCATGTTGTCGAGGGCGGAGGCGAGGACGATCGGCTTGAAGGTCGAGGCGGGCTGGTAGTCGCGGCGGGTGGCGTTGGACATCCAGTGCTCGGTGGCGCCGACGCCGCCGTACATCGCGACGACCGCGCCGGTCTTCGGGTCGACGGAGGTGGCGCCGGCCTGGACGGTGGCCTGCTTCTTGTCGCCCTTGCGGTCGAGCTTGGCCTCCAGCTGCCGGTCGACGGCCTTGACGAGGTCCTTCTGCTTCTTCTCGTCGATGTTGAGGGTGATCGTCCAGCCGCCGGCCTTGATGTCCTCCTCGCTGATGCCCTGGCGCATCAGCTCCTGGTTGGCGGCCTCGACGATGTAGCCGGTCTGGCCCTCCATGCCGGGGGCGGGCTTGGGCTTCTGCGGCACGGGGAACTTCAGGCCGGCGCGCTCGGTCTGCGAGAGCCAGTCCTCGCCGACCATGTTGTCGAGGACGTAGTTCCAGCGCTCCTCGACGAGCTTGCGGCCGGTGGCGCTCGCGGAGGTCCAGTCGTACTGGTTGGGCGCCTGGAGCAGCGAGGCGAGGTAGGCGCCCTGGGCGGTGGTGAGCTCGGTGGCGTCGACGCCGTAGTACGCGCGGGCGGCGGCCTGGATGCCGTAGGCGCTTCGCCCGTAGTAGCTCGTGTTCATGTACCCGGCGAGGATCTCGCTCTTGCTCGTCTCCTGGTCGACCTTGACGGCGATGACCATTTCCTTGAGCTTGCGCGTCGCCGTCTGGTCCTGGCTCAGGTAGAAGTTCTTGACGTACTGCTGGGTGATGGTCGAGCCACCCTGCTTGCCCTGGCCGGTGAGGGTCGACCAGGCGGCGCGCGTGGTGCCCTTGATGTCGACGCCGTTGTCCCGGTAGAAGCTCTTGTTCTCGGCGGCGACGAAGGCCTTCTGGACCGGCTCGGGGATCTTCTCCAGGCCGACGATCTCGCGGTTGATCTGGCCGGTGCGGGCGAGGATCTTGCCGTTGGCGTACTTGTAGATGTTGCTCTGCATGGTCGCCTCGGCGTTGGCCGTCGGCACGGGGACCATGAGGTAGACGACGTACAGGGCGCCCATGGCGAGCAGGCAGAACACGAAGAAGGTGCCCAGGAGCTTCTTCCAGGAGAAGAAGCGGCGTATGCCGCGTCTCTTCGCCTTGCTCTTGTCCGGTCGGCCCATGGGTCCTGTCGCTCCAGTCGTCGTGTGTCTCGGCGCCTCGACGCTGTCTTCGTCCACGTCGGATCAGCTCAGCAAGCTAACACCGACGATGCAGACAAAGGGCAACCGATCACGCCTTTTCCGGACGTGAGAATCAGCACCCACCCCCAGAGGAACCGACGCTCGAATGAGCCCGATGGTTGCGTCGCCGGAGCCGCCGAACCGCGCGCGACCGGCGGTTCCCCTCTCCGTCCCGTCACTATGCACACTGCGTATACACCCCGTGTACAGTGACGCCCATGTCCATCGGTCACACCCTTCTGGGGCTCCTGGAATCCGGACCGCGCCACGGCTACGACCTCAAGCGCGCGTTCGACGAGCGGTTCGGCCACGACAGGCCCCTGCACTACGGCCAGGTCTACTCGACCATGTCCAGGCTCCTGAAGAACGGCCTGGTGGTCGTCGAGGGAGTCGAGGCCGGCGGCGGGCCCGAGCGGAAGCGGTACGCGATCACCGAGGCCGGCATCACCGATGTCGCCGCCTGGCTCGCCACCCCCGAGAAGCCCGAGCCGTACCTCCAGTCCACGCTCTACACCAAGGTCGTCCTGGCGCTGCTCACCGGCCGCGGGGCCGCCGAGCTCCTCGACACCCAGCGCTCCGAGCACCTGCGGCTGATGCGCGAGCTCACCCGGCGCAAGAAGGACGGCGACCTCGCCGACCAGCTCATCTGCGACCACGCTCTCTTCCACCTGGAGGCGGATCTGCGCTGGCTGGAACTGACCGCCGCCCGCCTCGACCGGCTCGCCGAGGAGGTCCGCCGATGACCACGGCTCCGCTCCACCAGGACTCCCGGGTCCCGCTCCTCCGGGCCACCGGCCTCGACAAGTCCTACGGCTCCACCCCGGCGCTCGCGGGCGCCGACTTCTCCCTCCGCGCCGGCGAGGTCGTCGCCGTCATGGGACCCTCCGGCTCCGGCAAGTCCACGCTGCTGCACTGCCTGGCCGGAATCGTGCGCCCCGACGCGGGCACGATCAGCTACGACGGCCGCGAGCTCACCGCGCTCTCCGACACCGCGCGCAGCGCCCTGCGCCGTACCGACTTCGGCTTCGTCTTCCAGTTCGGCCAGCTCGTCCCCGAGCTGACCTGCGTCGAGAACGTCGCCCTCCCGCTCCGCCTCAACGGCGAGAAGCGGAAGGCCGCCGAGGCCCGGGCCGTCGAGTGGCTGGCCCGTCTGGAGGTCGACGACACCGCGGCCAAGCGCCCCGGCGAGATATCCGGCGGCCAGGGCCAGCGCGTCGCCGTCGCCCGCGCGCTCGTCACCTCCCCGCGGGTGATCTTCGCCGACGAGCCGACCGGCGCGCTCGACTCCCTCAACGGCGAGCGGGTCATGCGACTGCTCACCGACGCCTCCCGGGACACCGGCGCCGCCGTCGTCCTCGTCACCCACGAGGCCCGGGTCGCCGCCTACTCCGACCGCGAGATCGTCGTACGGGACGGTTCCGTCCGGGACGCGGAGTGGGCGGCATGAGCCTCGCCACCTGGGCCCGCGACCTGGCGCTCGGTGCCCGGTTCGCGGTCACCGGCGGCCGTCCCGGCCTCCTCCGCACCCTGCTGACCGCGACCGGCGTCGGCTTCGGCGTGGCCCTGCTGCTCCTCGCGGTCTCCCTGCCCGACATGCTCTTCCAGCGGGAGGTACGGGAGTCCGTCCGCGCCGTCGACGGCAGCGAGCAGATCGACTCCCCCCGCGCCGACTCCTTCCTCCATCTCGGCCGGGCCACGACCTACCGGGACGACGTCGTCACCGGACTCCTGGTGACCCCCGAGGGCGACGCGCCCCCGGTCCCGCCGGGCACCGCGAAGCTGCCGGCCGTCGGCGAGATGGCCGTCTCCCCGGCACTCCGCGAGCTGCTCGACTCCCCCGAGGGCGCCCTGCTCAAGGAGCGGCTCCCCTACAAGGTCACCGGGACGATCGGCCCGGCCGGTCTGATCGGGCCGGCCGAGCTGCGGTACGTCGCACGGGTCGACTTCCTCACCGCCGACAACTACGACGGGCGCGGCACGCGCTACGGCTGGTCGGTGCCCGAGGAGCCGATGAACGCGTTCCTCATCCTCCTCGTCATCGTCGCCTGCGTCGTCCTGCTCCTGCCGGTGCTCGTCTTCGTCGCGACCGCCGTGCGCTTCGGCGGCGAGCAGCGCGACCGGCGGCTCGCGGCGCTGCGGCTCGTCGGCGCGGACACGGCGATGACCCGCCGGATCGCGGCCGGCGAGTCCCTCGCGGGCGCGCTGCTCGGCCTCCTGGCGGGTCTCGGACTCTTCGCCGTGGCCCGGCAGTTCGCGGGCGCCTTCACCATCTGGGACGTCAACGCCTTCCCGTCCGACGTCGTGCCGATGCCCGCGCTCGCCGTGCTCGTCCTCGCCGCGGTCCCGGTCTCCTCGGTCGTGGTCACGCTCTTCGCGCTGCGCGGGGTGGTGATCGAGCCGCTCGGCGTCGTACGCGTCTCCACGCCCCGGCGCCGCAGGGTGTGGTGGCGGCTGCTGATCCTGGCCGCCGGTGCGGCCCTGCTCGTCCCGCTCATCGGCCAGGTCCAGGTGACCGAGACCAGCGTCGACAGCGTGGGCCTCGTCGCGGGCACCACGCTCGCCCTGATCGGTCTCACGACGCTCCTGCCCTGGCTCGTCGAAGCCTTCGTGAAGCGGCTCCACGCGGGCCCCGTGGCCTGGCAGCTGGCCGTCCGCAGGCTCCAGCTGAGCAGCGGCACCGCGGCCCGTGCGGTCAGCGGCATCGTCGTCGCCGCCACCGGGGCGATCGCGCTCCAGATGCTCTTCCAGTCCATGGAGCAGGACTTCACGCAGCTCACGGGCGAGGACACCTCCCGCGCCCAGATCGTGGTCGGCGCCGACGCCAGGAACGCCGACGAGGCCCGCGGGATGATCGACCGCATCGCGCGGACCGAAGGCGTCGCCCGCGTCATCGGCGTCACCGAGTCGAACGTCTGGAGGCCCGGCCCCCTGAAGGGCTCCGAGGAGTTCGCCCCGTCGGCCTCGCTCAGGGTCGGCGACTGCGCCTCCCTCGGGGAGTTCGCCACCCTCCCCTCCTGCAAGGACGGCGACGTCTTCGTCTTCCTCGCGCACGGCGCGCAGGGCAATCCGGACGACTCCCACGTCACCGCCGCCGCGCGGCCCGGAGCCACGGTCGCCCTGCGCGACCCGCACCCGCACCCGAGCGCCCCGAAGCCCCCCAAGGGCACGCCGATGCCGCAGTGGCAGATCCCCACCACGGCCCGGATCGTGGACTCGCGCCCGGACCCGACGGGCATGTACCGGTACGGCGTCCTCGCCACCCCGTCGGCGATCGACACCGGACTCCTCGACGAGCCCGACGCGCAGGCCATGGTCCGGCTCGACCCGGCCGTGCCGGACGCCGCCGACCACGTACGGAACACGGCGGCGGCCATCGACCCGACGTCCTGGGTCCGCGACCTGAAGGACACCCAGCGCGATGCCGCGTTCTCCAGCGTCCGCACCGGCATCCTGGTCGGCTCCACGCTGACGATGCTGCTGGTGGCGGCCTCGCTGCTGGTCTCGACCCTGGAGCAGCTCAAGGACCGCAAGCGGCTGCTCTCCTCGCTCGTCGCCTTCGGCACCCGACGCTCGACCCTGAGCTGGTCGGTCCTGTGGCAGACGGCGGTCCCGATCGTCCTCGGTCTCGTCCTCGCCGTGGCGGGCGGGCTCGCCCTGGGCGTCGTCCTGCTGAAGATGGGCGGGCAGCGGGTCCAGGACTGGTGGGCCTTCCTGCCGGTCGTCGGGATCGGACTCGCGCTCATCGCGGCCGTGACGCTCCTGAGCATGCCGGTCCTGTGGCGCCTGATGCGGGCGGACGGGCTGCGCACGGAGTAACCCGTCGAGCGGATGTCCGGAGGACGGGCGCGGGCACCCGGAGCCGGGGGGCTTCGGGGACCCGCGCCCGTCTCCGTACGGACGTCAGGAGCCGCCGTCCGTCACCCGGACCGGAAGCCCCTTCATCGCGCCCCGCAGCTCCTGCGCCAGCTCCTCGAACTCGGCGTGCCGGGCCGCTCCGGTCCGCATCGCGAGGGCGATACGCCGCGAGGGCGCCGGTTCCGTGAAGAGCCCGGTCCACAGGGCGCTGTTACGGGCCGTCTCCACCGTCACGGCGGTGCGCGGGAGCAGGGTCACCCCGAGGCCACCGGCCACCAGTTGGACCAGGGTGGAGAGGCCGGCGGCGGTGGTGGTGACCTCGGCGCCGTCGGTGCGGCCGGCCTCGCGGCAGATGTCGAGGGCCTGGTCGCGCAGGCAGTGCCCTTCGTCGAGGAGCAGCAGCCGCAGCTCCTTGAGGGCCTCGCGGGGGATGTCGTCCCGCCCGGCCAGCGGATGTCCCTGCGGGGTGACGAGCACGAAGTCCTCGTCGAAGAGGGGCAGTTCGGTGACGCCGGGCACACCGAGCGGCACGGCGAGCAGGAGCAGGTCGAGTCGCCCGGCCGCGAGCCCCTCCAGGAGGGAGGAGGTCTGCTCCTCGTGGACCTGGAGGTCGAGGTCGGGGTAGCGCCGGTGGACGAGCCGCAGGACGGTGGGCAGCAGGTACGGCGCGACGGTCGGGATGACCCCGAGCCGCAGGACCCCGGTGAACGGCGCCTGGGCCGCCTCCGCCTCCTCCATCAGCTCGGCGACCGCGTCCAGGACGGCCCGCGCGCGCACCGCCAGCCGCTCCCCCGCGGGAGAGAGCAGCACCTTCCGCGTCGTACGCTCGAGGAGCTGGACACCGAGTGCCTCTTCGAGAGCCGAAACCGCGCCCGAGAGCGCGGGCTGGCTCATGCCGATGGCCGCGGCCGCATCGCGGAAGTGCAGATGCTCGGCGACCGCGGCAAAGGCTCTGAGCTGCGAAAGGCTCGGCTGCTTGCCTCGGTGCGGGCTGTACGGCGGGGTGTACGGGGACGCCACTGATAACCACCTTCGATCAACACGACCCACTCTAGCTATTTCACTGATCAATGCACTCCGTGCCATGCTGTGAACACGTCCAACCCCCACGGAAGACCCCAAAAGGGATCCTTCCTGTTTCGCAAGGAGAGCGCGTGCTCACTGTCGGTGACAAGTTCCCCACCTACGACCTGACCGCCTGCGTGTCGCTGGAGAGCGGCAAGGAGTTCGAGCAGATCGACCACAAGGCCTACGAGGGCAAGTGGCGCGTGGTGTTCTTCTGGCCGAAGGACTTCACCTTCGTCTGCCCCACCGAGATCGCCGCGTTCGGCAAGCTGAACGACGAGTTCGCTGACCGCGACGCCCAGATCCTCGGCGTCTCCGGCGACTCCGAGTTCGTGCACCACGCCTGGCGCAAGGACCACGCCGACCTGCGTGACCTGCCCTTCCCGATGCTCGCCGACTCGAAGCACGAGCTCATGAGCGACTGCGGCGTCCGCGGCGAGGACGGCTTCGCCCAGCGCGCCGTCTTCATCGTGGACCCGAACAACGAGATCCAGTTCACCATGGTGACCGCCGGCTCCGTCGGCCGTAACCCCAAGGAGGTCCTGCGGGTGCTCGACGCCCTGCAGACCGACGAGCTGTGCCCGTGCAACTGGAACAAGGGCGAGGGCACCCTCGACGCCGCCGCCCTCCTCTCGGGCGAGTGATCTGAGATGGCTCTCGACGAACTCAAGGCCGCCATACCGGACTTCGCCAAGGACCTGAAGCTGAACCTCGGTTCGGTCATCGGCAACAGCGAGCTCCCGCAGCAGCAGCTCTGGGGCACCGTGCTCGCCTGCGCGATCGCCTCGCGCTCGCCGATCGTCCTCAAGGAGCTGGAGCCCGAGGCCCAGGCCAACCTGAAGCCCGAGGCGTACCAGGCCGCCAAGTCCGCCGCCGCGATCATGGCGATGAACAACGTCTTCTACCGGACCCGGCACCTGCTGTCGGACCCCGAGTACGGGACGATGCGCGCCGGTCTGCGGATGAACGTCATCGGCAAGCCGGGCGTCGACAAGGTCGACTTCGAGCTCTGGTCGCTGGCCGTCTCCGCGATCAACGGCTGCGGCCAGTGCCTGGACTCGCACGAGCAGGTCCTGCGCCAGGCCGGTGTCGACCGCGAGACGATCCAGGAGGCCGTGAAGATCGCCGCGGTGATCCAGGCCGTCGGCGTCACCCTCGACGCGGAAGCGGTCCTCGCCGAGTAGGGCGTGACCGTCGCACGAGAAGGGCCCCGGGGCACGAAGCCCCGGGGCCCTTCCTCGTACCCCACGGGCCGTCCCCGGGCGGGTCACTTCCTGAGCGCCTCCATGAGCGCGAGCATGTCCTGGGCCAGCGGGACCTCGATCCCCGAGAGGTCGACCGGCTCGGTCGCCTGGACCGGTGTGTCCTCGTCCCCGTTCCAGCTGGACGTCTCGGTGAAGCTGATCGCGATCTCCACCTGGCCGTCGAGCACCCGGAGCTCCGCCCCCATGTTCTCGTGGACGCTCAGGTACGCCCGCTCCCCCAGCCCCTCGTACGGCTCCGTCTCGCCGAAGCGCCTCGCCAGGGCGTCGAACTCCGGCCCGGGGTCGGTCACCAGATGGCGGGTGTACGTGACGCTCCCGCTGTACCCGGTCTCAGGCGGCCCGAACATCAACGAGCACTGCGCGAACTCCAGAACCGGATCCACGGGTCCGTTCCCTCCGCCGGACGTTCCGCTGTCCACCCCGGCGTCCGGTTCGCCAGTGGATCCGCCGTCCCAGCCGCTGTCGTCGGTCGACCGCTTCCCCAGGACCGCGACGAGCCCCTTCAGCTCCGCGGCCGCGCAGAGGCTCTTCACGCTCTTGTACCCGCGCATGTCCGGCCCGGCGTCCTGGCGCTTCTCGTGCGCGTAGAGCCCGCCGCCCCACACCGCCGACGCCGCCACCGCGCCGCCGAGCGCCCACAGCCAGGGGCGGCGGGCGCGGGGCGGGCGCGGCGGGCCGGGCGGCGGGGTCTCGGCGAGGACTTCGGAGCCGACGAAGCCGTCCCCGCCGTCGAGTTCCGGCTCGGATATCACGTGCGCTTCTCCCCCTTGTCGCCCGCCGATCCCGGGGCCGGGGTCGGGGCCACTGCGAACGCGGTCGCGCCGCGCGGTTCCGGTGTGCTGCGCAAGGCCTGTTCGGTGCTGTAGGCGCGCAGGTAGCCGACCACCGTGTTGGACACGGCCACCAGCGGGACGGCGACCACGGCACCGCCGATGCCCGCGATCAGACCGCCGGCCGCGACCGCGAGGACGACGGCCAGCGGGTGGACCCGCACCGCGCGGCCGAGGATGAAGGGCTGGAGCACATGGCCCTCGATCTGCTGCACGGCGAGGACGACGACGAGCACCATGAGCGCGGTGAACAGGCCGTTGGTGACGAGGGCGACGACGACCGCGAGGGCTCCGGAGATCACCGCGCCGACGAGCGGGATGAAGGCGAAGAGGAAGATGAAGACGGCGAGCGGCACGGCCATCGGCACGTCGAGGAAGTAGAGGCCGAGGCCGATGAAGACCGCGTCGATCAGGGCGACGAGCACCGTGCCGCGCACATAGGCGGTGAGGGTGCGCCAGGCGCGCGGTCCCGCCCCTGCGACGCCGGGCCGGGCCTGGGCGGGGACGAGCTTGAGCGTCCACTCCCAGACCTTCTTCCCGTCGTAGAGCAGGAAGAGCGTCGAGAACATGGCGAGCAGGATGCCGGTGAGCGTCTCGACGACGACCGTGACGCCCTGGAGCCCGACCTGCGTGATCTGCTCGGCGTTGGTTCCGACGGAGTCGCTGAGGTTCTTCGCGATCGCGTTGATCTGCTGCTCGGTCACGTGGAAGGGGCTGTTGAGCAGCCCGAGCTTGAGCTCCTCGATGCCGTCCTTGACCTGGTCGGACAGGTTGTCGACGTTGTCCATGACCTGCCAGACCACGAACCAGCCGACCAGACCCATCACGATGAAGCCGGATACCGCGGTGACGGCGGTGGCGAGTCCGCGCGGCAGGCCCATGGTGCGGAGCCGGGCGACGGTGGGCTGGAGCAGGGCGGTGACGAGCAGCGCGGCGACGAAGGCGAGGACGACGAGCTGGACGGAGCTGATCACCTTCATCAGCACCCAGAGCGTGCCCGCGAAGACGAGGAGCCGCCAACTCGCCTCCGCCGCCACGCGCATGCCCCAGGGGATCGCGGCGACGGGGTCGGGGCGGGCGGCGACGGCGGGGGCGTACGAGGGAGGCGCGGGGACGGAGCGGCCGGTTCCGTCCTTGTCGTCGACCCCCAGGACCGGAGCGGCCGTCGGGACGGGCGGGGCGGTGTCGGGGTCGGTGTCCGCGTCGGCGGGCCGCTCAGGTGCGGGGACGGTCGTCTCCCCGCGCCCGGCCCCGCTCTCGTACGGCGGCCCGAGCGGCTCTTCGCGTTCCGCCTCGGCCCTGCGCTCGTCCAGGCGTTCGCCCATGCGGCTCAGGCCCTCGCCCAGCCGCGCCAGCCATCCCGGCAGTCTCGACATCGCTTCCTCTCCCCCCGCTCGATTTCGCAACCTACACGCAAGAGCCC
This sequence comes from Streptomyces venezuelae, assembly GCF_008642375.1. Lineage (NCBI taxonomy): Bacteria > Bacillati > Actinomycetota > Actinomycetes > Kitasatosporales > Streptomycetaceae > Streptomyces > Streptomyces venezuelae. The sequence continues at coordinate 3,121,746 of NZ_CP029194.1, forward strand.
CTCACCGTAGGACGGTGAGGGGCTCCACGAGGTTGAGCACGCCGGTACTAGTACCAGCGGTTGGCCTGCCAGAACGACCAGGCGCCACAGGGGCTGCCGTAGCGGTCGTTCATGTAGTTGAGGCCCCACTTGATCTGCGTGGCGGGGTTGGTCTGCCAGTCGGCGCCGGCCGAGGACATCTTGCTGCCCGGCAGGGCCTGCACGAGACCATAGGCACCCGAAGACGGGTTGACCGCCCGGTAGTTCCAGGTGGACTCGTGGTTCACGATGTTGCTGAAGCACTGGAACTGCGAGGCCGGGATCATCTGGCGGGCCATCGCCTTGACCTCGGCGACGGAGTAGGAGCCCTGGGCGGAGAAGCTGGAGGCGTCGCGTACCGCGGAACGGCTGGCGCGCTCGGCCTCTTCCTTCTCGCGCTCCTTGCGCTCCTCCTCGGCCTTGGCCTCGGCGGCTGCCTTGTCGGCGGCCTCCTTCTTGGCCTCGGCGTCCTTGGCGGCGCGGAGCCGGGCGCTCTCCTCCGCGGACTTCCGCGCGGTGGCGTCGGCGGCCGCGGCCTGGACGTCGGCCTGCTCCGAGAGCGAGGAGACCTGTACCTGGGCCTGCTCACCTGCGGGGATGTCCGCCAGCAGCGTCGTGTCGGCCGCGGTGGCCTCGAAGTTGTCATCCGAAGCCTGCGCGGCGTTGCCCGAGGCAACGCCGACAACGGCGCCGACGGTGGTGACCGCAGTGGCCGAAGCCACCGCGAATCCCCGGACCGAGATCCGGCTCACACGGTTTCCTTCCAGCATCGCTCGCACAGGTGACCACGCGGGCGAAATCGTGCCCCTGGCGCTGGTCTCCGACGTACTGGGTCACTGAAGACACGGGCCCGTGGTGCTGTGGGCGGCATACGGCTGACGGCTGTTGAGTTGTTCATGGGGTGCGCACCGGTGAAGGTGCACGTGTGCCGTATGCGGGGCCTGACGGAAGCAAGACTTTGCCGGACGGCGACACCGCAAGGCAATTCCGTGTTGCGTGTGAAAGCTCACACCTCGGTGGACGCAGGTGTTTTCGGAGATACAGCGGACAGAAGTGCGCCGCCCGGCTAAGCTCCTGCGCTTTGCCGGGCGGCGCCAACTGCCGTACGCGTACAGAGGCGTACGAAACGGGTCAGATCTGACCGTCCTCCAGCATCTCGGTGACGAGCGCGGCGATCTGGGAGCGCTCGGAGCGGGTGAGGGTGACGTGGGCGAAGAGCGGATGCCCCTTCAGTTTCTCGACGACGGCGACGACTCCGTCGTACCGGCCGACCCGGAGGTTGTCGCGCTGGGCGACGTCATGGGTCAGGACGACCCGCGAATTCGCCCCGATCCTGGACAGAACGGTCAACAGGACGTTCCGTTCCAGGGACTGGGCCTCGTCCACGATGACGAAGGCGTCGTGGAGGGAGCGGCCCCGGATGTGGGTGAGCGGCAGGACCTCCAGCATCCCGCGCCCGAGCACCTCCTCGATGACCTCGCGGCTCGCGACCGAGGACAGCGTGTCGAAGACCGCCTGAGCCCAGGGGCTCATCTTCTCCGCCTCGCTGCCCGGCAGGTAGCCGAGCTCCTGGCCGCCGACCGCGTACAGCGGGCGGAAGACCATCACCTTCTGGTGCTGCCGGCGCTCCAGGACCGCCTCCAGGCCCGCGCAGAGCGCGAGCGCGGACTTGCCCGTACCGGCCCGGCCGCCCATCGAGATGATGCCGACGTCCGGGTCGAGGAGCAGATCGAGCGCGATCCGCTGCTCGGCGCTGCGGCCGCGGAGCCCGAAGGCCTCCCGGTCGCCGCGGACCAGCTTCACGTTCCCCTCGGCGGTGACCCGGCCGAGTGCCTTGCCGCGCTCGGACTGGAGCACCAGGCCCGTGTGGACCGGCAGCTCGGCGGCCTCCGGCACGTGCAGCGCGTCCTGGTCGTAGAGCAGGTCGACCTGCTCGCCGGAGAGCGCGAGCTCGGACATCCCGGTCCAGCCGTTGGCGTCCGTGATGGCGAGCTCGGCGCGGTACTCCTCCGCGAGGAGACCGACCGACGAGGCCTTGATGCGCAGCGGCAGGTCCTTGGAGACGACCGTGACGTCGTACCCCTCCGCCTGGAGGTTGCGCGCGACCGCGAGGATCCGTGAGTCGTTGTCCCCCAACCTGTAGCCGGCGGGCAGTACGCCGGGGTCGGAATGGTTGAGTTCGACACGCAGCGTGCCGCCGAGCTCCCCGATGGGGAGGGGGGCGTCGAGGCGCCCGTACGTGACCCGGAAGTCGTCGAGCAGGCGCAGGGCCTGCCGGGCGAAGTAACCGAGCTCGGGGTGGTGCCGCTTGGCCTCCAACTCGGTGACCACGACGATCGGGAGCACCACTTCGTGCTCGTCGAACCGGGACACGGCGTTGGGGTCGGCCAGCAGGACGCTGGTGTCGAGAACATAGGTGCGCCGGTCGTTAAGGCGGCGCTTCGTGCTGGTCACCACGGAAGGACAGACCCCCTCTGAAGACCCCATAGAGGTCGGGGCGCGACGGAACCGGTGTCGCTGCGGAATGGGACCGGGCTCAGGCCGCGATGCGCGGGCCGAACCACGGCCCTCCGCTTCTTCCGTACGTGTCCCGCACGGTCGTCCTGGTGCAAGGGGCCTCCCGGGTGGCGGTCTCCGTGCCGCTCACTTCACCAGGGATATGCCCTCGAACCAGCTCTGCCATGCCATGGCATATGACGACGTGTTCGTGAACACCAGATGATCGGTTCCGACCGGGTCTGTCAGGTGCCGTAGCGCCGGTGCCGGGCCGCGTAGTCGCGCAGGGCCCGCAGGAAGTCGACCTTGCGGAAGGCCGGCCAGTGCACTTCACAGAAGTAGTACTCGGAATGGGCGCTCTGCCACAGCATGAATCCGGACAGCCGCTGCTCGCCACTCGTACGGATCACCAGGTCGGGGTCGGGCTGACCGCGCGTGTACAGGTGCTCCGAGATGTGCTCGACGTCGACGATCTCGGCGAGCTCCTCGAAGCTCGTCCCCCGCTCCGCGTGCTCCAGGAGCAGCGAGCGGACCGCGTCCGCGATCTCCTGCCGGCCGCCGTAGCCCACCGCCACGTTCACCAGTATCCCGGTGTTGGTGCGGGTGGCCTGCTCGGCCTCCTTCAGCACGGACTGGGTACGGGCGGGCAGCAGGTCCATCGTGCCGACGTGGTTGACCCGCCAGCGGCCGTCGGCGGCGAGCGCGCGCACGGCGTTCTCGATGATGCCGAGCAGCGGGATCAGCTGCTCCTCCGGCCGGTTCAGGTTGTCCGTGGACAGCATCCAGAGCGTGACGACCTCGACGTCCGTCTCGGCGCACCAGCCGAGCAGCTCCTGGATCTTGTCCGCGCCCGCCTTGTGCCCCTGCTCGGGGGTCCCGCCGGACGCCTTGGCCCAGCGCCGGTTCCCGTCGAGGATGACCCCGATGTGCTTGGGCACCTGGGCATGGTCGAGGCGGCCTTCCACCCGGCGTGCGTAGAGCCCGTACACCAGGTCGCGCAGGTTCACTGTTCTTTACCTCTCCATGCAGCGGCGGGCCCGCCCGGGAGCGGCGGTCCGCAAGCCGCCACACTACTGCGGACGGGCGACAGGCTCCCAGCCCGGGACTGTCACAAGTCCGTGATAAGCAGAGATACGTGACTGATTCCCCCCTGTACCGCGCCTCCGCGGACCGCTACGACACCATGGAGTACCGCCGCACGGGCCGCAGCGGCCTGAAGCTCCCGGCGGTCTCCCTCGGCCTCTGGCACAACTTCGGCGACGACAAGGCGCTCGGCACGCAGCGTGCGATCCTGCGCCGCGCCTTCGACCTCGGCGTGACCCACTTCGACCTGGCGAACAACTACGGGCCGCCGCCCGGCTCCGCCGAGCTGAACTTCGGCAAGCTCTTCGCCCAGGACTTCGCGCCCTACCGGGACGAGCTGATCGTCTCGACCAAGGCCGGCTACGAGATGCACCCCGGCCCGTACGGCGAGTGGGGCTCCCGCAAGTACCTGATGTCCTCGCTCGACGCCTCGCTGAAGCGGATGGGCCTCGACTACGTCGACATCTTCTACTCGCACCGCTTCGACCCGCACACCCCGCTGGAGGAGACGATGGGGGCCCTGGCCTCCGCCGTCCAGCAGGGCAAGGCGCTGTACGTCGGCGTCTCCTCGTACAACAGCGAGCAGACCGCCGAGGCCGCCCGGATCCTCCAGGAGATGGGTGTCCGGCCGCTCATCCACCAGCCCTCGTACTCCATGATCAACCGCTGGACCGAGGAGGACGGCCTCCTCGACACGCTGGAGGACGCCGGCATGGGCTGCATCTCCTTCGTGCCGCTGGCGCAGGGGCTGCTCACCAACAAGTACCTGAAGGGCATCCCGGAGGGCTCGCGCGCCACCCAGGGCAAGTCCCTCGACCCGAACCTGCTCTCCGACGAGGTGCTGCGGCGCCTGCGCGGCCTCGCGGGCATCGCGGAGCGGCGCGGCCAGTCGCTGGCGCAGCTCGCGCTGGCGTGGGTGCTGCGCGACGAGCGGATGACCTCGGCGCTGATCGGCGCGTCCAGCGTCGCCCAGCTGGAGGAGAACGTGGCCGCGCTCGCGGGTGCGCCGCTGACGGCCGAGGAGCTGAAGGAGATCGACTCGTTCGCGGTCGACACCGCCGGCACGAACATCTGGGCCGGCCGGGGCTGACGCCTCTCCCGGAAACCCCGGAAAAGAAAAACGGGCCGGTCCGTGGGGGGGATACGGACCGGCCCGAGGGGGGGTTTCCACCATAACCCTTCGATAGTCCTGCTGCGCGCCACGTGCACAGAACTCATCGCACGGGATGCGGTGGATCCCAGTCCGCACAAGGGCTGTGGGGCCGTGTGGCGGGTTTGCGCCCCGGCGTGGCGGCGGGGTTCCGTCCCTCCGAAGAGGGACCGGCCGGCAGAGGCGCGGCGTTGACGGGACGGCCCGTCACGGGAGCGCGCTGAACGCCCCGAGGAGCAGCCCGAGCAGGGCGCCGACCAGCATGAACGGACCGAAGGGAATCGCGGCCGAGCGGTCCGCGCGGCGCAGCAGGACGAGCCCGAGGCCGTACACGGCGCCGAGGAGGAAGCCCGCGAAGGCCCCGGCGAAGAGGACGCCCCAGCCGTACCAGCCGAGCGCGGCGCCCAGCGGGAGCGCCAGCTTGACGTCGCCGAAGCCGAGTCCGGCCGGGTTGATCACGTACAGCACCAGATAGGACCCGCCGAGCGCGAGCGCGCCGAGGAGTGCGTGGAGCCAGGAGCCCGCGTCGTACGGCAGGAGTTCGGCGGCGCCGAGGAGCAGGGGGACGGCGGCGGCGAGCGGCAGGGTGAGCCCGTCGGGGAGCCGGTGGACGCGGGCGTCGACGCAGGCGAGGAGGACGGCGAAGGGCGCGCCGAGCAGCCAGACCGCCAGCTCGGGCCGGGGCCCGCCGGTGGCGGCGGCGAGCGCGGCGCAGGCGAGGGCGGTGAGGAGCGGTGCGGCGAGTGGGGTGGGGGTGGTCGCGCAGTCCTGCCGCCCGGGCCCGCCGAGCCAGCCGCGTGCGGGACCGGCGAGCGGGTGCCCGGCGGGACACCGGTCCCGCCACGGCTCCTCGGCGGGGACGGCCAGCCGGTACGCGGCGCGCGGGACGAGCAGCCCGACGGCGGCCCCCCACAGGGCGGCGGTGACGATCAGCGTGACGACGTACACGGAGCCGACCCTAGGGCGATGGTGCGGCTACGGTCTGGCGCATGGGGAAAACGGGGAAGTGGGCGGACGGTCCGGGGACGCTGACGGTGGCCTCCGTCGAGGTCCCCTTGGAGGTGGCTGCCTCGTACCGGGCGCGGCGGCGGGGGCTGCTCGGCCGGGACGGCATCGCGGGAGCGCTGTTGATCACGCCGACGAACAGCGTGCACACCTTCGGCATGCGGTTCCCGATCGACGTGGCCTACCTGGACCGCTCGCTCCGGGTGCTGTCGGTGGTGACGATGCGGCCGGGGCGCCTCGGCATGATCAGACCAAGCGGCCGGCACGTCCTGGAGGCGGAGGCGGGCGCGATGGCGGGGTGGGGGCTGCGCCCGGGCGTCGTCGTGAGCCTTACGGCGGGCCCGAACCGAGCAGGGTGAAGGCTCCGTAGGCGGCGGAGGCGAGCGCGAGTCCGGCGAGGACGGGCAGGGCGGCACGCGTGCGCAGGCGCGCGAGGGCCACGGCCGGCGGGAGCAGCAGCCCGAAGGCGGGCATCATCAGGCGCGGCCGGGACCCGAAGTACGCGGCGCCGACGAGGGAGACGAAGACGACGCCGATCGTGTAGACGAGCAGCGGGAGCGGCTGCTTCTGCCGCACGCAGAGGGCGACGAGCCAGCCGAGCAGCGCGAGCGCGGCGCAGAGCCCGAGGGCGGCGGGCCAGGGCAGACCGAAGATGAAGCGGGCGAGGGCGACGCCGAAGTCGATGGAGTTGCCCCAGGCGGCCTGGACGTCGAAGTAGGCGGTGGGGCTGCCCTGACGGATCCCGACGTAGGCGACGTACGCGAACCAGCCCAGCGGCGCGATCAGCACCCCGGCGACCGTCCGGAGGGGCAGTCTCCGCTCCTGTACGAGGGTGACGAGGGCCGTGATCCCGAGGGCGGCGATCAGCGCGACGGCGGTCGGCCGGGTGAGCCCCGCGGCGGTGCACAGGACGCCGGCCAGGATCCACCGCCCGCGCAGGACGGCGTACAGCGACCAGGCGGCGAAGGCCGTGAACAGCGTCTCGGTGTACGCCATCGACTGGACGAACGCGGTCGGGTACACGCCCCAGAGGACGGCGAGCAGCACGCCGGCGCGCTCCCCCGCGAAGTGGGCGCCGCACTTGTAGATGCCGACGGCGGCGGCGAGGCCTGCCGTCCAGGACACGATCAGCCCGGCGGTCGCGGCGTCCACGGGGAGGACGGCGGACAGTCCCCGCTCAAGGGCGGGGAGGAGAGGGAAGAAGGCCAGGTCGGAGTGGAGGTCGCCGTTCGGCAGGGTGACCTCGTACCCGTAACCGTTCTCGGCGATCCGGACGTACCAGACGGAGTCCCAGCGGCCCTTGAGCCGGTGCAGGCCGTCCTTGCCGGTCGCGGAAGCGGCGATGGCGAGGACGACGAGACCGATGAGACGGGTGGCGACGTACCCCCCGACGGCGGCGAGGGTGGGGCTGAGGGGACTGCGGAGGCTGCTGGGACGGCGGAGGCTGCTGGGACGGGCGGGCGCGGACATGCCGCCGATTATCCCGATAGTCCCTACGGAGCCTCCGCCGCCCTCACCCGAGGGGCCTTATACGGACGAACTTCGCGGACAGGGCGGGGCCGAGCTGATGGACGATGGCGTGACCGGGCTCCTGCGGGGAGGGCAGGTCACCGAGGAACGAGGTGACGATGACCTCGTCGATGCCGAGAACGCCCCGGCAGCACTGCTCCTCCAGGAAGTCGAGCGTCCGGCGCCAGTCGGCGGCGGTCGGGTCCTCCCCGAGGAAGGAGCGGACGGTGCCCTGGACGACGTCCCAGAAGAAGACATGCGGCAGGACATCGCCCTGGGTGAAGACATGGGTCTCGTACGCGCCCCGGAACTCGGGAATCCGGGTGACGAGATCACTGACCAGCTGGACACTCGGCGTCGTCGACGTCATCGGCAGCCCACTTCGGAACGGACCCTGTGGTGTCGGGTACTCCGCTCCAGGATGCTCCTCGGCGAGGGGGACGTCCCGTCACTTTTGCGCTTTCCTGACGACGAGTTTCTCCGGGTTTTCCACAGGGGGTGCGAAGTATCCCTCTTCCGTGGATCGTTGGGCGTATGTACGAGTTGGCGATCCTCGCGAGGGGCGGGGTACTCCTCACGGTCTGGGCGCTCGCGGCGGGCTGGTCCAGGGGCCGGCTGGCGGGGCGTCTGCGCCGGGACGGATGGCAGGGGATCTGCCGGGGAGCGTGGGCGGCGCCGGGCAAGGAGGTGGACTGGCGGGTGCGGGCGACGGCGCTCCAGTTCCTCCGCCCGGAGCTGGTGTGCAGCCATGGGACGGCGGCGCGGCTGCACCGCATCGAGCTGCTGGGCGCCCCTGTCGACGCGAGCCCGCCGCTCGACTTCACGGCACCGGCCGCCTCCCGGTCGACCCGGGACTCCCTGATACGGATCCACGCCACGACCTCCCTCACGGACGGGGACTGCGCCGTTCGGCGAGGGCTGCGGGTGACGACCCCGGCGCGAACGGTCGGTGACCTCATACGGAGCTGCGGCAGCCGCGAGGAGGCGGTCGTCGCGGCGGACTCGGCGCTGGGGCGGCGGGTGGTCGGAGGCGTACGGCGCGAGGCGCTCGTCCGGTACGAGGACCTGGCCGCCGAACTCGCCGCGCCCCGCACGGGCGGGCCGCGCGCCCGCGCCTGGCTGCCGCTGACCGAGGCGGCCTCGGGCTCCCCGGCGGAGACGGTGGCCCGGCTCCGGATGCGGGACGCGGACCTGCACCCGGAGTCGCAGCCGGCGCTGCGGGCGCCGGAGGGGCGAGTGCTGTGCCCGGACTTCCTCTTCCGCGAGGCGGGCCTGGCGGTGGAGGTGGAGGGCTACGCCTTCCACGGCACGCGCCGGGCCCACGAACGGGACGTCGCCCGCTTCAACGCGCTCCGTCCTGCCCGGAGATCCGACGGGTGCTGCGCTTCACGGCGAGGGAGGTCTTCACGGCCCCTGACCGCATGACACGAACGATCCGGACGGCCCTTGGCTCCCTGTCGCCCTAAGGGGCGACGGTCGTCCGGGGGAAGGACACCTCGACACGCCGGTTCTTCTTCCGGCCCTCCTCGGTGGCGTTGTCCGCGATCGGGTAGTCCTCGCTGTAGCCCCGGATGTCGAAGGTCGTACCGGGGTCGAGATTCCGGGCGAGCACCTGCTGCACGGCGACGGCGCGCTCCTTCGAGAGCTTGAGCCCGTGCTCGTACGTCCCGAGGTTGTCGGTGAACCCGAAGACCCGGACACGACCGGAGCCGAGCTTGTCGACCTCGGCGGCGATGGCGGCGATACGGGCGGTGGCGTCGGGGCTCAGCTTGGCGCTGTTCTTCGGGAACAGCACCTCGGCCTGAAGCGCGAAGGTCACGTCCACGTTGGTGTCCTGGCGCCTCTCCGCTCCGCCCTCCTCCTCGACGATCTGCTTGATGTCGAGCACCTTGGCGGGCGCGAGGGTGGCCCCGTCGGGAAGCATGAGCCCGGGCGCGTTCGCGTTGATGGCGGGCGGCGGCGCGGCAATGCCGGCGGAGCCGGGCGGATCGTCGGCGTGCGCGGTGGGCACGGCCAGCGGCCAGATGGCCACGGAGACGAGGGCCAGGGCGGCCAAGCGGCGGTTCGTCGTCGTCATGGCGTCGCCTCAGGAGAGTTTGAGGGTGGCGGGTTCGAAGGTGGGGAGCTGGAAGGAGACTTCGGTGGTGGAGGCGGGGGGTGCGGGGAATTGCATGAAGACGGGGATCGACTTGCCGGGCCCGATGCTGTCGAGCGCTGAGGTGGTGAGTGGCCGACCGTCCGTGTCCCTCAGGACGTAGTAGCGCTTCTTCCCTACGGCGTCGATGAGCGTGGCCCCACCCAGCGTCAGGCCGTGCTTGATGACCTCCGTCTCATTCCCTCTCATCTCTACGGGAAGAAGGACTGAAGAACCCGAGGGATTCGTCAACTGCCCTTTGAGCGTGAGGAAACCACCCGCATCGCGCTCCGCAGAGCTGATCGAAAGCTCCACGCCCTGCCTTCCCTTGAGCACCGCGAGTGTCTCCACAGGATCCACGGCCGTCGGGGAGCTCTGGGAGGGCGACTCTTGCTGAACAGCAGCAGACGTCGCAGCCTTCGGTTTGTCCGCCTTCGGCTTCTCCTCAGCCCCGCAGCCTGCTACGAGGAGAGCCACCGACGCAACCGTGAGGGAAGCCAATCCCCTGCGTGCGTACCGAACGTTCATGAAGCGCGCTTCCTTTACTCGTCGTCGCAGGTCATTCGGACAGTCGGACCGTGAAGAGATCGACGGCTCCTGGCAGGGTCGCCGGATTCTCCGGATCGATCTCCCAGGCGACCCCACCGCACGTGAGCCCCAAGATCGGACCCTCTTCCTCCTCTTCGCCCTCGCCGGGTGGCGTCGGCGTGGACGGGGGCGGCTCCGAGGGCGGCTCCGGCTTCTCGAACTCGCAGAGCGGCTCGATCACTGCTGAAGCAGACGCCGTTGCCGGATTCGACTCTGAGCCGTTCGTACGCACTGTCACGCGGAATCCCTCTGATTCGAGGGGCACGCAGCGGTCTCCCGAGAATGCGGCGCCGTTCCGGGCCGCGAACTCCGCCGCCTGGTCACACGCGGCATCGCGGTCGTATTCCAGTCCGTTGAGGAAGCTGCCCCACTGTCCAGGGTCGAGGATCACCTCGATCCAGCCCTCCCGTAGCTGCTCCCGTGCATCCTGTGCAGCAGCGAGGGCCGCCGCGTCGGCCGCTGTCTGCGCGCCGTTCCGGGTAAACGCCGCCTGCCCCACCGCGAAGTAGGCGAACGCCAGGAACAAGAGACCTGCCACAACGGCGATGTAGACAGGAAACGCCTGTCCCGAATCCCCCACTCGGCCGCCGAGAGCAACTAGCCGGTCAGCTCGGAGATCTTCGTCCTGATCGCATTCATGATCGTCGTACCGATGTCTGTGCCGGTGATCGCCACAACGATCGCCACCACCACCACAATGATCCCCAGGTACTCCACCGCCGTCTGCCCCCGGTCCCCGGACAGCAGTCGGCTCGTCAGTCGCACCTTGGCCTTCGTCACGGCCCTCAGCATCGCGTCGTTCATCGTGGTCCCCTCCGCGTCGGTTCGCCGGCGGTCGTGTCGGCTCACAGGGCCCGTGGGCCCATCTGTGGGCCCCGGTCATCGCGTGGGCCTGGTGCCCAGCCAGGAGGCTATGGCCCCGGCGCGCGTGGCGGTGTGGAGTTCGGCGAAGACGCGGTCGACGCGGTTCTCGACCGTCTTGTCGGTGATGAAACAAGTCGCGGCGGTCTGCCGGTTGTTCAGGTTCATCACACCCACCCCTCTCACACCCTGTCCGCACTCTGTCACATGCGGTTGTGTGCGCGAAGCGGGATCGTCAACCTTCGATGAGATTGAGACAGTTGCCGCCGCCGTCAGGCGTCGACCCCTCCCGTGGGCGGCTGCTCCGCGACGAAACTGCCCCGCTGCGGAAGGGTGATCACCCAGCCCTCCGAGCGCAGGAGGGCGACGGCCTGTCGTGCCGTGTCCCTCGCGACGCCGTACTCCGCCACCAGCTTCGACTCGGACGGGATCGGGTCCCTCGGCCGGAGTTCGCCGGACTCGATGCGTCCACGGATGACTCGGGCGACCTGCTTGTAGATGGGCGTCGGGTCGAAGCGGTCTATATCCATGTGTCGGACGTTAGCTACGTCCTCTACGCCTAACATATGGGCAACGTCCTAGACGAGGTAGACAAGCTATACAAGTGAGGTCTAGCGTTCACAACGCAAGGACCCCGGCGAGTGCGCTAACACTCCCGGGGCGTGGTCCACCTGACGAAAGCAGGTCGACATGGCAGACCTTATCCGCGCCCTCACTCTGTGGGCGAGGCTGGTGTTCGGGGCTCGCAACAGCGGCCGGCATCGGGGCCATACCGCACCGGCGTTCCGCCCTGACCCAGCCCCCGCCCCCACTCCCCTGCAACCGCCCTCCCCCCGCTCCCCCTACGGGCTCGACGTACCGATCGACGGCCACGAGTCCGCCCTCGTCCGGCCCTACCTCGTCGCCTACGACCAGCGGCAGGAGCGGGCACGACAGCGGCAGCGGCGGCTCGCGCTCGTCCTCGCTGCGGACTTCGGGTTCGATCTGGACACCCGGGACCTGCACGGGCTGGAGGTGGCCTGATGACCTCGAACGAGCACCGGCAGCCGGTACGGATGTGCGTGCGCTGCTCCGCGATCACCGCCGCGCCCGTCGTCGTCTCCGAGGTGCACCAAGGCTCCGGGCCCGGATTCAACGTCTACGCCTGCCCGGAGTGCGCCCCGCACTTCCCGCCCGTGCCGGACGTTCTCGACCTGTTCGACGACCAGGACCGTCGGCGGTTCACTCGCCCGTGACCGAGCCGAAGTCCGTTCCCGTGCCCAGGAAGAGGCCCGCTCCGAGGAGGATCATCGTCGCCGGGACCATCAGGGTCGTGATGACCATCGTGGCCTTCGGGACGGCCTTGGCCGCCTTGCGGCGGGCGTTCTGGGCGTCCGTGCGGCGCATGTCGTTGGCGATCTGGATCAGGGTGTCGACGATCGGGGCGCCCAGCTCCTCGCCCTGCTGGAGCGCCGTGACGAACTGCGCCACCTGCTCCGAGTCGTTGCGGCGGCGCAGTTCGTCGAAGGCCTGGCGGCGGCTGACACCCATGTCCATCTGGCGCAGCGTGATGCGGAGTTCGTCGGACCAGGGGCCCGCGTACTGCTCCGCGACCCGCTCCAGGGCCTGCCGGAAGCCGAGGCCGGCCGAGACGACGACGGCGAGGACGTCCAGGAAGTCCGGCAGGGTGCGCTCGATCTGGTCCTTGCGGATCCGGACGGCCGACCAGATGCCGACCTCCGTCCAGAACGCGCCGAAGGCGAAGAGGAGCAGCGCGACGAGGACCGAGCCCTTGCTCAGCATCAGCAGGCCGCCGAGGACGCCCAGGAAGCCGTACACGGCCCGCCTCGCCCCGTACCGGTCGATGGTCAGTCCGCCGGGGTTGCCCGCGAGGTCGATACGGCGACGCACGGCATTGACCCGCTTGGGGCCCATGAGCCGCAGGACCGCCGGCGACCAGCGCATGCCGAGCCGGTCGACGGCCGAGTCGACCGCGCCGGTACGGGTCGCGCCGACCTCCAGGGCGAGCTTGAGGTCGTCGGGGAGGCGGGCGTCGGCGCGGTAGAGGCGCAGGCCGTAGGCGATGCCGGCGACGGCGAGGCCGGCGAGGAGGGCGAGAAGGAGGTCCATGGCGCGCGCCCGTCCTATACGTCGATCTTCGAGAAGCGGCGGATGGCGGCGAAGCCGACCACGTACAGCGCGAAGGCGGCGACCACCGCAAACTGTCCGACGGTCGAGCCGGTCATCCGGTCGAGGGCTCCGGGCTGCATGTTGTCGATGAGGAGGAGCGAGCCGACGCCGATGACGGGGACCGAGTACGCGGTCATGCTCACCTGGGAGAGCTGGGTGCGGACCTCGCGCCGGGTCTCCTTGCGCTCCTCCAGGGTCTCGGTGAGGTTCCGGAGGGAGGAGACGACGGTGCCGCCCGCCCGGTTGGCGAGGACGAGGGTGGTGACGAGGACGACGAGCTCGCGGGAGGGGAGGCGCTCGGCGAGTTCGCCGAGGGCGTCGTCGAGGGAGGTGCCGACGGCCAGCTGCTGGGCCACCTTCTCCAGCTCGTCTCCGGCCGGGGACTCCATCTCGTCGGCGGCGAGGCTGAGCGCCATGCGCAGGGCCAGTCCGGCCTGGGTGGCGTTGGCCAGGATGCGGGAGAGCTCCGGGAGCTGGTTGATGAACTTCTCGATGCGCTTCTGCCGCTGCCAGTTGAGGTATCCGAGGGCCACCCAGATGCCGAGCAGGCCGCAGATCGGGCCGAAGAAGGGGGAGAGTGCCGACTGGCCCACCACCCACAGGACCGCCACGGTCGCCGTCAGCGCCACCGTGAACTCGCCCGGCGTGACGTCCAGGCCCGTCGCCGCGATGCGCAGCTCCAGCTTCCGGCCGAGCGCCGTCCGGCGTACGCGCCGGTCGATCCCCCGGAAGTAGCGCCTGCGGCGGCCGGTCGTCTCGGGATCGGCCGTCTCGTCGAGTCGGGCGACGAGCGCCGCGTGCCGCCGGGCCCCGCTCGCGTACACCTGGACGCCCGTGACGGCGAGGACGCAGCAGAGCAGCGCCACGCCGATCGTCAGCCAGAAGGGGTCGGTCAGCATGCCCTCGCTCCTAGTTCGCTTCGCGGGTGGCGAGCCCCGCGTCGGTCGCGGCCACCCCGAAGGCCTGCGGGATCGGCTGGCCGGCCATGTACAGCCGCTCGGCGACCCGCCGGGGCAGCGGGTGGTACGTGAACTGTCCGTAGACCCGGCCGTCGGCGGCGACCGGCTGCGCCTGGAAGCGGCAGATCGTGGCGAGCAGGAAGCGCTCGCGCCCGTGGGAGGCGAGGACGGCTATCTCGGTGATCCGGCGGGTGCCGTCCGGGTGGCGGGTCAGCTGGACGAGGACGTCGATCGCGCTGTTGATCTGGTCGCGGAGCGCCTCGAAGGGCACCTTCACCTCGGACATAGAGGCGAGCGTCTGGAGCCTCATCAGTGCGTCCTCGGCGGAGTTGGCGTGGACGGTGGCGAGAGAGCCGTCGTGGCCGGTGGACATCGCCTGGAGCATGTCGAGCGTCTCTCCGCCGCGGACCTCACCCACGATGATGCGGTCGGGGCGCATGCGCAGGGAGTTGCGTACGAGATCGCGGATGGAGATGGCGCCCCGGCCCTCGATGTTCGGCGGTCGGGCTTCGAGGCGGATGACGTGAGCCTGCTGGAGCTGGAGCTCCGCCGAGTCCTCGATGGTGATGATCCGCTCGCCCTCCGGGACGAGACCGGAGAGGGCGTTGAGGAGGGTCGTCTTCCCCGTGCCGGTGGCGCCGGAGACGATCACGTTGAACTTGGCCTGAACCAGTCCGGACAGCAGGAGCAGCATCTGCTCGTCGAGCGAGCCGAGGCCGATCATCTCGTGGAGCGTGTACGCGCGGGGGAAGCGGCGGATGGTGAGCGTCGCCCCGGTGAGCGAGAGCGGCGGGATGATGACGTTGACGCGCTCGCCGGAGGGGAGACGGGCGTCGACCATCGGGTTCGACTCGTCGACGCGGCGGTTGACGGTCGAGACGATCCGCTCGATGGTCTGCATCAGCTGGTCGTGGGAGGCGAAGCGGAGCGGCAGCAGCTCGACGCGGCCGGCGCGCTCGATGAAGATCTGGTCGGGGCCGTTGACCATGATCTCGGTGATCGAGGCGTCTTCGAGGAGGGGTTCGAGGACGCCGAGCCCGAGGGCCTCGTCGACGACGCGGCGGATCAGCTGGCCGCGCTCGGCGGTGGAGAGGACCGGGCCCTCGCGGCTGATGATGTGGCCGAGGACGCGCTCCAGGCGGGCACGCCGCTCGGCGGCCGCGAGCGCGGACATCTCGGTGAGGTCGATCTCCTCCAGGAGCTTGGCGCGGAAGGCGGCGACGAGATGCCCGTCCTCCCGGCCGGCCCCGGCGCCCTTGTCCTCGGGGGCGTTGATCCGGGCACGCAGACTCATGACGTGTCGTCCCTCCTTCTCATTCGTCGTCCTCGGTGGGCGGGGTGCGGGGCATGGTGGCGGTCTTGACGACGGGCTCGAAGTCCCAGAAGGGGATGACACGGGGGATCTCGACGCGGACGGTGATCACGACCGCCTCGTCTCCCGTCCCGCCCCCGCATCCCCCGATCTCGGGGTCGACCCAGCCGCTGACGGCCGCGCGCCCCGCCGTCTCGCAGTCCGGCGCGTCCTCTTCGTCGGTGGTCGCCGCCCGCGCGGCGGCGCGGGCTGCCGTGCCCGCCTGCTGGGCGGCGTACGCGACGATGCCGAGCTGAAGGCCCGCGAGCCCGACGACGAGCAGGAGGGGGAGGAAGCCGAGGTATTCGATGGCGGCCTGGCCCCGGTCACGAGCCCTCGTCCGGAGGTGTTCCCTCATCGCCTCAGGCCCTCCTCCGAGATCGCGCCCGCTGTGGCCGACACGTCGAAGAGCCCGCCCACGCCCGGGAAGAGGACAGGGACCCGGATCGTCACCACCGCCGTCGACATGCCGCCGCTCGTCGAGCAGGACGGTTCATCGGCGCCGCCCCTCCACGCCCCGTCCAGGTGCCGCAGGGCAGCGCCCTCGCAGTCGCCGTCCACAGACTCCGCCCGCGCCCCCTCGTCCGCCGCATTGGCCGCCAGCGTGTACGTGTACCCCACCAGGACGACCTGCCACAGCAGCGCGAGCGTCAGCAGGATCAGCGGCACCATGCCGAGGAACTCGATCGCCACCTGTCCTCTGTCGTCGTCGTCCCGGATCGTCGGCCGCATCGCTCAGCGGCCTCCGGTGCGGCGGCGCAGCCCCAGCGAGCCCCGGTCGCCCGCCCGGGCGAGTTCCTTGCCGGGCCTGCCGGGCGCGGGGGTCGCCTGGACCAGGCCCAGCTCCCCCGCGAGGGACCACAGCGCCTGCATGACCGTCGACTTGGCGTCCAGGTCGTGGAGCCGGCCCGCGTCGACGACGGCCTGGAGCTCCTTGAAGTTGGCGGGGACGGAGACGCCCGCCGTCCGCGTGCCGGTGATCTTCTGGACGAGCGGCGGCTGGATCTCCGTGGACCGGTGGTGGCGGTTGACGAGGGTGATCGTCTCCTCGGCCTTGCGTACCTGGAGGCGTTCCCACATCCGTACGGTCCGCTTGGCGGCCCGCACCGCGACCACGTCCGGCGTGGTGACGAGGAGCGCGGTGTCGGACATCTCGATGGCGGCGGCGTTGGCGCCGGTGAGCTGCGAGCCGCAGTCGACCACGACGACCTCGTGCCGCGCGCGCAGCGCGCTGACGATCTGGCGGGCGGCCCGGTCGGTGACCTCCTCGCCGCGTTCGCCCTCCGCCGGGGCGAGGAGCAGTGCGAGGCCGGTCTCGTGGACGAAGACGGCGTCCTGGAGGACGCGGGGCGAGATGTCTGCGATGGCCGCGAGGTCGGCGGCCGACCGCCGGAACTGGACGTCGAGGTAGGAGGCGATGTCGCCGCCCTGGAGGTCGAGGTCGAGGAGGGCGACGGTCCGTCCGGAGGCGCGGGCGGCGAGGGCGAGGTGGACGGCGGTGACGGTGGTGCCGACGCCGCCCTTGGCGCCGCTGACGGTGACGACGGTGCCGCCGGGTCCGGTGGCGATCTCGGCCCCGGCGCCGAGGTGGCGGCGGACGCCGGCGGACCACTGGGCGGCGGCCTGGACGCGGCTGGCGAGCTCCTCGTACCCGAGGGGGAGGGTGACGAGGCCGCGCGCGCCGGAGTCCATGGCGGCGGAGAAGAGGACGGGGCTGGCGTCGGCGGTGATGAGGACGACGCCGACGGCCGGGAAGCGGAGGGCGACCTCGCGGACGACGTCGAGCGCGGGGACGGGTCCGATCCGCTCGTGGACGAGGACGACCTCGGGGAGTTCGTCGAGGGACTCGGCGGCGAGCCGGGCGAGGGTGTCGACGAGCTGGGTGGAGTCGGTGACGGGCGCGGCGGGTTCGGCGTCGGGGAGCTGGCTGAGCAGGGTGACGACGGACCGGGCCGCGTCGGGGTCGCCGACGGCCGGCAGGATCCTGGTGGTCATTCCGGCCTCACTTGTCCTTGTCGAGCGTGTAGGTGCGGTCGCGCTGGTCGGCCGGGGCCCCGCCGGTGGAGGGGGCGACGAGGGCGAGGCGTACGTGCTCGGCGAAGGACTCGGCGTACGCGACGCGCTGGGTGTCGAGGGTGGAGAGCGCGAAGCTGATCGGGACGGCGTTGGCGGCGCGGCCCGAGCGGTCGTTGTTCTCGGAGATCGGGGTGAGCTTGCCGACGGAGAGGACACGGGCGTTGGCGACGATCATCCGCGACTGGGAGGGGTCGTCCTTCTTCTCGCCCTCGAAGGTGGCGTAGATGTTGACGGTGGCCCCGGGGGTGATCTTGCCGGCGACGCCTGTCGCCGCGTCGATCATGATCGCGATCTCCTGCTGGCCCGGCTGGAGTTCGGGCTGCTCGACGATCATGTCGGTCTGAAGGAGGGATCCCTCCTTGAGCTCGGTGACGGCGATCCTGCCCTCGATCTGGCGGAGATCGGTGACGGCCGTGGCGGACAGCCAGCGCTTGGGCATGGAGATCTGCTCGAACAGGTCCGCGCTCAGGGGTTTGTAGGGGGCCACGTTCCTCTTGAGCCGGTACGCGGTGACCTCCGGGCCGACCTTCGCGTTCACGTCGCTGATGACCGTGAGGACGCCCGCGAAGGCGCCGAGGGCGCACAGGACGGAGAGCAGCAGGAGGATCACGCCGCGGCGCTGGCGGGAGTTCATGGCCGTACTTCCTCGATCGGATCCGTGGGTCTGGGCGGACGGGGGTGGCAGTGCGCGGGGCGGAGCCGGTGCGCGGGACCGGGGCACACGGCGGCGCTCACGGGACGGTGCGCGGGTCGATCGCGGAGCCGGGTGCGGGGAGGGGGCGGGCCGCGTGGGCCGGTACCGCGCCGAGGGCCCGTGTGACGCCACGAGCCGGAACGGCGTCGAGGGCGGGTCCCGCACCACGCACCGGTCCCGCACCCTGCACCGGGCCCTCACCACGTACCGGAGCCGCGTCGAGCGCCGGTGCCGGGCCTCGGGCCGCGCCGAGCGCCTGGGTCGCTCCCCCGGCCCCGTGCGCCGGGCCCGGGAGTGCCGTCACCGCCGTCAGCGGGGCCGCGCAGAAGCCGCAGCGGTCGCCGATGAGCTCCATGCCGCACCAGTGGCAGGACTCGCGCCGTACGGAGGAGACGAGCTGGTAGAGGACGGGCAGGTCGGGCAGGTACGCGGCGAACTCCACGACCTTGCCCGTGCCCCACCAGCCGGGCGAGGCCTCGGGCAGCGCCGTCTCCTGGACGGGTCCCTGGATCTGCCAGGCCGGCACGAGGGCGGTGGCGGGCCAGTCGGTCTGGAGCTGACCGCGGGCGACGAGGAGCTGGGTGCCGAACTCCGGCCCCGCGAGGCGCTGGTCGCCCGCTCCGCCGAGCCGGACGATCTGCGGTGTGGGTCCGGCGAGGACCGCGAAGTGGGCCCCGGGCAGCCAGCTCTTGAGGTGGGAGGAGAGGCTGACGGGTACGCGGTCGAGGCGGGACACCGAGCCCAGTACGGCCCCGGCGTAGATGTAGTGGGCGAGCAGCCGGGCTGCGGAGGCGAGCACGCCGGGGCTGAAGTCGCAGGCCGCGAGTTGCCTCAACTGCCGGACGAGCACGGCCGCTCCGAGCGGCGGCAGGTCGGTTCTGACCAGCGCGATCCGGTCGCTCTCGAGGAGGGCGCGGACGGCGTGCAGGCGCCGCTCGACCGCGGCGGGGGCGGAGGTGGGGCAGACGACGACCACGCTGCCGTACCGCGCGAGGAGTTGCTGCATGTCGGCGACGGAGGCGTCGAGGGGCCGGGTCCCGGGGGCCGGGAGCACGGCGGCGTTCGGCGTCTGGGGGTCGGTCGGCGGCAGCACCAGGTCGGTGCTGGTGACCGCGATCGCTGTCGGCACGTCAGACCCCCGTCCCCTCCGGCCTCCGGGGTCCCGGGGGCCGCAGATCACCTACCGCGTTCGGGGCGTCACCGAAGGGCGCCGCCGCCTCTGCACTTTATCCACGTCACCCGGGGTGGTGAACACACAATCCGCCAAGCTCCTCTCACTTTCTTCGGGCCCGGCGACGGGGGCCGGAGAGCCTTCGCTCCCCCGCCGGTGCGCCGGCTTCACCCCCTTCGACCTCCCCTTGTTGCCAGAGGTCTTGACAACGCGATTGGTCTGGACCAGCTTGTTCCGACAACGGTGGCCACCGTCCGCACCCCCGCACCAGACTCGTACCCCCGTACGAGCCCCTCCGTACGACGACGTACGGCACCTCCACCTCCCCAACTCCCCCACCGGAGGATGCACGTGGACCGCACCACCACCCGCCCTCACGGACGTCGATGGCTCGGCGGAGCCCTCGCGATCGCCGTCGGATCCGGGCTCGTCCTCGTCGGCGGAGCCGGCACCGCCCAGGCGGCCGACGTGAACGTCGCCAAGAACGCCGGATTCGAGAACGGCCTCGCCAACTGGTCCTGTTCGGCCGGGAGCGGCGCCGCCGTCTCCTCGCCCGTACGCACCGGGGCCGGCGCCCTGCGGGCCACCCCGGCCGGTCTCGACAACGCCAAGTGCGTGCAGACCGTGACCGTCAAGCCCAACTCCACGTACACGCTGAGCGCCTGGGTCCAGGGCGGCTACGCCTACCTCGGCGCGAGCGGCACCGGGACCGGCTCGGGCAGCGTCTCCACCTGGACGCCCGACAGCGCCGTCTGGAAGCAGCTCACCACCAGCTTCACCACCGGCGCGAGCACCACCTCCGTCGAGGTCTACACCCACGGCTGGTACGGCACCACCCCGTACTCCGTCGACGACGTCTCCGTCTTCGGCCCCGACGGGGGCGGCGGTCAGGACCCCGACCCGGTCGTCCCGGCCACCCCGGCCGGCCTCGCCGCGGGCGCCGTCACCTCCTCCTCCGTCGACCTGAGCTGGACCGCCGTCTCCGGCGCCACCGGCTACAAGGTGTACCGCGACGGCACCAACCCCCAGGTGGTCACGGGCACGTCGACGACCGTCTCCGGTCTCACCGCCGACACCGCCTACCAGTTCCAGGTCGCCGCGACGAACTCCGCGGGCGAGTCGGCGAAGTCGTCCGCCGTGTCCGCGCGGACCGCCAAGGTCACCGATCCGGGCCCCGGCCCGGCCGTGCCCAAGCACGCGCTGACCGGCTACTGGCAGAACTTCAACAACGGCGCGGCCGTCCAGAAGCTGCGGGACGTGCAGTCGCAGTACGACATCATCGCCGTCTCCTTCGCGGACTCGACCGCCACGCCCGGCCAGATCGTCTTCAACCTCGACCCGGCCGTCGGCTACGCCTCCACCGCCGACTTCAAGGCCGACATCGCGGCCAAGAAGGCGGCCGGCAAGTCCGTCATCATCTCGGTCGGCGGCGAGAAGGGGAACGTCACGATCAACAGCGACGCCTCCGCCACCGCCTTCGCGAACAGCGCCTACGCCCTGATGCAGGAGTACGGCTTCAACGGCGTCGACATCGACCTCGAGCACGGCATCAACTCCACCTACCTGACCAAGGCGCTGCGCCAGCTCTCCGCGAAGGCGGGCTCCAGCATGGTCCTGACGATGGCCCCGCAGACCATCGACATGCAGAACACCGGCACCGAGTACTTCAAGACGGCGCTCGCCGTGAAGGACATCCTCACGGTCGTCAACATGCAGTACTACAACAGCGGTTCGATGCTCGGCTGCGACGGCAAGGTCTACAGCCAGGGCTCGGTGGACTTCCTCACCGCGCTCGCCTGCATCCAGATCCAGGGTGGCCTCGCCCCGTCCCAGGTCGGCCTGGGCGTCCCCGCCTCCACGCGGGGCGCGGGCAGCGGCTACGTCGACCCGCAGATCGTGAAGAACGCGCTCGACTGCCTGACCAAGCTCACCGGCTGCGGCAACTACAAGCCGGCCCAGGCCTGGCCGACGCTGCGCGGCGCGATGACCTGGTCGACCAACTGGGACGCGACGGCCGGCAACGCCTGGTCGAACGCGGTGGGCCCGCACGTGCACAACCTGCCGTAACGGCAGTCGGATCGACAGCGCCGCGCCGCCGCTCCCCCGGCGGCGCGGCGCCGTCCTCTCACGCGGGCAGGTAGCGGGCGAGGACCGGGGCGAGCCGGCTGATCCACTCGTCGACCCGGGCGGCACGGCGCCCGTCGACCTCGCAGTCGTACACCGAGCCGTCGTGGAGGGTGACGGCCACGCGCAGCACGCGGCCGCGCCGGAACCGGTCGTACCGCACGGCCCCGATCTCGGCCCAGACGAAGTCGGCCTCCTCGCCGAAGAGGTGCAGGGACACGCCGCTCGCGTCGACGGCGACCCCGGAGTTCCGGTCGGCGGCGACGAAGTCCGGCGCGGGCAGCGGCGGAGCGGAGGGCTGCGGGGGTACGAGGAGGGTGGCGGGATGCGGTACGGGGGCGGGGACGGCGTCCTGGACGTCTGCCGTCTGCGTGGGCAGCGCGTGAGCGGGCGTCGGCGGCGCGGGGGCGGGTGCCGGAACCGCGCCGGCGGGCGTCGGCAGCGCGTCGGCGGCCACTACGCCGGCCTCGGCCACAACCACGGCCCCATCCCCATCCCCATCCCCAGCACCCGCACCCGCACCCGCACCCGCACCCGCACCGACCCCCTCCCCCAGCGCATCCAGGATCTCGTCCGGCGTAGGCCGCTCGGCCGGGTTCTTCGCGAGACAGCGCCCCACGAGCCCTCGCAGCCCCTCCGGCACCGTGGCGAGGTCCGGCGCCTCGTGCACCGACCGGTACATGAGCCCCATCGGTGTCCCGTCCCCGAAGGGCCGCCCGCCCGCCGCGGCGACGAGCACGGCGCCGAGCGCGAAGACGTCCGCGGCGCCCGTCACCTCCTCGCCCAGCGCCTGCTCGGGCGCCAGGTAGCCGGGCGTGCCGAAGGCGGAGCCGGTGGCGGTGAGGCGGGTCGACTCCAGGGCGCGGGCGATCCCGAAGTCCAGGACCCGTGGCCCGTCGGGGGCCATGACGATGTTTCCGGGCTTGAGGTCCCGGTGGACGAGCCCGCAGGCGTGGATGGCCTCCAGGGCCTCGGCGAGCGCGGCCCCGAGCGAGCGCAGCGCCGCCTCCCCCATCGGGCCCTGGGCGGCGAGGAGGCCCGAGAGGGTGGGGCCCGGGATGTAGGCGGTGGCGAGCCAGGGCGCCTCCGCCTCGGGGTCGGCGTCGACGACCTGCGCGGTGTGGAAGCCGCCGACCTGACGGGCCGCCGCGACCTCGGCGCGGAAGCGCGCGCGGAAGGACGGGTCGGAGGCGAGTTCCGGCCGTGCGACCTTGACGGCGACGGCGCGCCCGCCGCGCGATCGGGCCAGGTAGACGGTTCCCATGCCGCCTTCGCCTAGCTTGTGCTCGATGACGTATCTGCCGATGAGGGTCCCCACGCGGGACAGTATGGCCGAACTCGACATCTTGACCGGTCCATGACATGGCTTCACCATGTGGCCGGACACCCGCACGAGTTTGTCGCACTCCCCCACACTCCCCACCCAGGAGACACCATGCGACGTCCCACCCGCGGCAGAAGGTCCGCCACCCTCGCGGCCCTCGTGGCGCTCGCCCTCGCGGCGCCCCTCTCCGCCCTCTCCTCACCCGCCGGGGCCGACCCGGCGCCGATCGCCGCCCGTATCGCCTCCGGCGCCGAGGAGGTGATCCGGCAGTACGAGATCGCCGGACCGTCCACCGTCGCCGCCCGCACCGCGCTGACCGCCACCGGCGTCTCGATCGACGAGGTCGACGCCCGCTCGGTCGTCGTCAGCGCCAACACCGAGCAGCTCGCCAAGCTCAAGGCGCTCGGCCACAAGCCGGTCGCCCTGCCCGCTCCGCCGAACCGGAAGACCGCCGAGGACCAGAGCCTCGGCCCGCTCGACTTCCCCTCCGCCGACTCGAAGTACCACAACTACGCGGAGATGAACGCGGAGATCGACCAGCGCCTCGCCCAGTACCCGTCGATCATGCGCAAGCAGGTGATCGGGAAGACGTACCAGGGCCGGGACATCGTCGCCATCAAGATCAGCGACAACGTCGCCTCCGACGAGAGCGAGCCCGAGGTCCTCTTCACCCACCACCAGCACGCCCGCGAACACCTCACGGTCGAGATGGCGCTCTACCTCCTGCGCGAGCTCGGCGCGGGCTACGGCACCGACTCCCGGGTCACCAACGCCGTGAACGGGCGCGAGATCTGGATCGTCCCTGACCTCAACCCGGACGGCGGCGAGTACGACATCGCCTCCGGCTCGTACCGCAGCTGGCGCAAGAACAGGCAGCCCAACTCCGGCTCCTCGTACATCGGTACGGACATGAACCGGAACTGGGACTACAAGTGGGGCTGCTGCGGCGGCTCCTCCGGCTCCAAGAGCTCGGAGACGTACCGGGGCACGGCCCCCGAGTCGGCGCCCGAGGTGAAGGTCATCGCCGACTTCGTCCGCTCGCGGGTCCTCGGCGGCAAGCAGCAGATCACCGCGGCCATCGACTTCCACACCTACAGCGAGCTGGTCCTCTGGCCCTTCGGCTGGACCACGGCCGACACCGCTCCCGGCATGACCAAGGACGACCGCGACGCCTTCGCGGCCGTCGGCGGCAAGATGGCCGCGAGCAACGGCTACACGCCCGAGCAGTCCAGCGACCTCTACATCACGGACGGCTCGATCGACGACTACCTGTGGGGCGCGCACAGGATCTTCGGCTACACCTTCGAGATGTACCCGGCCTCCTCGTGGGGCGGCGGCTTCTACCCGCCCGACGAGGTCATCGAGCGCGAGACGAGCCGCAACCGCGACGCCGTCCTCCAGCTCCTGGAGAACGCGGACTGCATGTACCGCTCGATCGGCAAGCAGGCCCAGTACTGCACCACGGCCTGACCGGACGAACGGGGCCGGGGCCGGCGGGGAGTCCCCGTCGGCCCCGGCCGTCGGCCCCGGCCTGGGTGACGGGCTCGGCGTCAGGTACCGCCCTCGGCCCCCAAGGGCAGGCCGGGGCAGTCCTGTTGAAACCGGACCGGTGCCCGCCTGGGTGCTGTAGGTTCCGGCCCATGGCCAAGAGCAAGGTGATGGAGAACCCGGAGTCGCGCTTCTCCGCGGTGCTGGCGAGCGCGGCGAGCCTTCCGGGCGTGCGCATCGACAGGGAGGCGTACCTCCGGAAGGCGCTGTCTCGCTACTGCTCCGAGGACGACATCCGCCGGGCGATCGAGGAGACCCCGGCGGCGGCGGGTATCCCCCTCGGGATTCTGGACCGCGCGGCCGACGACTCCATCGGCTACGAGACCGCCAAGGCCAGTGCCCTCTCCGCGGCCGCCGGGATTCCCGGCTTCCTCGCCCTTCCGGCCACCGTGCCCGCCGACATGGCCCAGTACTTCGGCCACATGCTGCGCATCGCGCAGAAGCTCGCCTATCTCTACAGCTGGCCCGATCTGTTCTCCGCGGACAGCGACGGCGTCGACGACGCGACCAAGGGCGTCCTCACGCTCTTCTTCGGCGTGATGTTCGGCACCCAGTCGGCGAACGCCGCTGTGGGGCAGATCGCGGGGATGATGTCGAAGGAAGTCGCCAAGAAGCTGCCGCAGAAGGCACTCACCCAGGGCGTCGTCTATCCGATCGTGAAGAGGGTCGCGGGCTACCTCGGCGTCCAGATGACGAAGCAGACCTTCGCGAAGACCGTCTCGAAGGCCATCCCCGTCGTCGGCGCCGTCGTCTCCGGCGGACTCACGTTCGCGACCTACCGCCCGATGGCCAAGAGGCTGAAGAACCACCTCGCCGGTCTGGAGTTGACGAAGCCGGCACACCGCGCGGCGGACGCGGAGTTCGTGGACGGGGAAGTCGTGGACGAAGAGTTCCTGGACGCGGATGCCATGGACGCGGATGCCGTGGACGCGTACGTCCCCACCACGGACCGCACCGAGCCCGCCTCGACCTGACCCGCGCACCTGCCGTGGGCGGCGACCGAGCGGGCCGCGCCCCGAAGGCGCGGCCCGCTCGGTCGTGTGCGGCCCGAGCAGGCGCGGCCTGCCCCTCAGCCGAGTACCGCGAGCGCGTCGATCTCGATGAGGAGGCCGGCCGGGAGGCCGACGTACACGGTCGTCCGGGCGGAGGCCGGGGCCTTGAGGCCCTCCTCCTGGAAGTACTGGTTGTAGATCGCGTTCATCTCGGCGAAGTGGTCCACGTCCGTCAGGTAGACGCGCATCATCATGACGTCGTCCCAGCTCGCGCCGCCCTCCTCCAGGATCGCCTTGACGTTGGCGAAGGTCTGGAGGGTCTGCTCGCGCAGGGTCGGGCCCGCGACCACCGGGGGCTGGCCCTCGACGGCCGGGAGGAAGCCGACCTGGCCGGCGACCTGGAGGATGTTGCCCTTCTTCACGCCGTGCGAGAACTTCGCGGGCGGGGCGGTGTGGGTGGCGGGGGTGAGGGCGATCTTCTCGGTGGTCATCCGTTGTTGTCCTTGGTGGGTGCGGTGCCGGAGTACTCACGGCTGATGGCTTCCGCGGTGCGGCGCACCTGCGGGAGGAGGGTGAGGAGTTCCTCGGCCGTGACGACCACGTTGGGCGCCGAGACCGACATGGCGGCGACGACGCGGCCGTCGGCGCCGCGGATGGGGGCGCCGACGCAGTTGATGGACTCCTCGTGGCCGCCGAGGTCGGTGGCCCAGCCCTGTTCGCGTACGGTCGCCAGCTCCTTGAGGAAGGCGGCGGCGTTCGGGGTCGAACGGGGCGTGTACGGGGGGTAGTCGAGCTTCGCGGCGACGGCGCGGCGCTCGGGCTCGGGCAGGTCGGCGAGGAGCAGCTTGGCGACGGCGGCGACGGTGATCGCGACCGGCTTGCCGATGCGGGAGTACATGCGGACGGGGTAGCGGCTCTCGACCTTGTCGATGTAGAGGACCTCGCCCTCCTCGTACACGGCGAGGTGGACGGTGTGCCCGATCCGCTCGTTGAGCGCGGTGAGGTAGGGGTGGGCGATCTCGCGGACGTCGAGGTTCTCGACGGCTTCCTGGGCGAGCGCGAAGAGGCGGGCGCCGAGGCGGTAGCGCTGGTCCTGCTGCCGGTGGACGAGGCCGTGCTCGTGGAGGGTGCGCAGGAGGCGCAGGGCCGTGGACTTGTGGACGCCGAGTTCGTCGGCGACCTGCCCGAGGTCGGCGGGGCCACGGGCGAGCAGCGGCAGGATGCTGAGCGCCCGGTCGACGGTCTGGCTCATGGCGTACGTACCTCCTGGTCGTCCCCCGTCCAGCCGGGGCCGAGGTGAAGTGTCCCCCAGGCGCCCGCGTCGAGGGCGGCGAGCCGGTCCGCGTGGGCGCGGCGGGGAGGGACGGCGACGTCTCCGGGGACGGTGAGGGCGGCGGCGGCCATGAGGTGGCCGTGGCGGAGACGTGCGGTCATGTCGAGTCCGCGAAGGGTGGCGGAGAGGAATCCGGCCGCGAAGGCGTCGCCCGCGCCGACGGGGGCGAGGACGTCGACGCGGGGGGCGGGGACGGTGGTGACGGTGTCGGGAGCACGGGTCCCTGGAGCGGGCACGGGGCCGCTGCGCGGTGCCGTTGCGGCGGCGTCTTCAGCCCGTCCGGCGTTTGAGGACCGGGGCTTGGGGCGGAGCCCCGGTTCGGGAAGGGGCGGGGTGGGGAAGGAAGCCGCGCAGCGCTCGAAGGCGACCGCCCCCTCCTCGCCCCGCTTCACCACCACCACCGCCGGCTCCGGCAGCACCGCACGGATCTCGCCCGGCTCACGGAGCCCCCACAGCACCTCCGCCTCGTCCGCCCCGACGAAGACGACGTCGGCGCGGCGGGCGAGTTCGAGCAGCACGCCGGGCGCGGTGCCGTCGCGCCACAGGGCGGGCCGGTGGTTGACGTCGAAGGAGACGAGGGGGCGCCCGGGGCGCGGAGCGGTCAGCTCGCGGACGAGGGCGAGGCAGTCGGCGGAGAGCGCGGCCGTGATGCCGGTGAGGTGCAGGACGCGGCCGTCGGCGACGGAGCCGTACGGGACGGTGGCGGGCGACATCGCGGAGGCGGCCGAGCCGGCGCGGTAGTAGACGACCTCGTGCGCCTCGGTGGCCCGGTCGTCGGCCGTACGGAAGTAGACACCGGTCGGACGGTGCGGGTCGCGCCCGACGGCCGTGACGTCCACGCCGTACGCCCCGATCGTCTCGACCAGGTGGTGCCCGAAGCCGTCGCGGCCGACGCGGCCGACCCACCGGACGCGGTGTCCGGCGGCGGCGAGGGCGCAGGCGACGTTGGACTCGGCGCCGCCGATCGCGCGGGCGAAGGAAGGGACGTCGGCGAGGCGGCCGGGCCGGGAGGGCAGGAAGGTGACCATGGACTCGCCGAGGCAGACGAAGTCCGGGGGCGCGTGTCCGCTCACTCTCGGGCTCCCTGTGGCTCCTACGGGTCCATTGACCCGGCCTTGGCCCGGATGTTAGACAGCCCTGAGCAGTATGCGCAATGAGCGTTGCACATTTCGCAACGCGCACGACGAGGAGGCCTCATGCCCGACCTGGCGAACGAGCGAGTCGACCACCGTTTCAAGGGGCTGCCCCCGGACGCCGAGGGCCTGACCGTCGGCGAGCTGGCGGCCCAGCGGCGCAACCTCTTCACCGGCGGCTTCACCACCCCCGTCCTCGCGCTCTCCGCCGAGTCCGTCGAGCACAACCTCCGCCTCCTGGAGGTCTACGCCGAGCGCCACGGCCTCGCCTTCGCCCCGCACGGCAAGACCTCCATGGCCCCCCGGCTCTTCGACCGCCAGCTGGAGCACGGCGCCTGGGGCATCACCGCCGCCATGCCGCACCAGGCCCGCGTCTACCGGGTCCACGGCGTCGCCCGGATCTTCCTCGCCAACGAGCTCGTCGACGCCGTCGCCCTGCGCTGGCTGGCCGCCGAGCTCGACGCCGACCCGGACTTCCGCTTCGTCTGCTACGTCGACTCGGTGCGCGGCGTCGAGCTGATGGACGAGGCGCTCACCGGGGCCGGCGCCGCCCGCCCCGTGGACGTCGTCGTCGAGCTGGCGGCCGGCGCGACCGGACGGACGGGCGTGCGGACCGAGGCGGAGTGCGCGGCCGTCGCCGACGCGGTCGCGGCCGCACGCACCCTGCGGCTCGTCGGCGTCGCCGGCTACGAGGGCACGATGCCCGGGGCGGACGGCGAGCGGGTCAGGGAGTGGCTGCACCGACTGGTCGGCCTCGCGGCCGACTTCGACAAGGCCGGCCGCTTCGACCCCGCCATCGGCGAGATCGTGATCAGCGCGGGCGGGAGCGAGTGGTTCGACGCGGTCGCGGACGTCTTCGCGGAGATCCCGGACCTCTCCCGCCCCGTCCTGAAGCTGCTGCGCTCCGGCGCGTACGTCTCGCACGACGACGGGCAGTACCGCGAGAAGACCCCCTTCAACCGGGTCCCCGAAGAGGGCGCGCTCCAGCCCGCGTTCCGGCTCTGGTCGCAGGTCGTCTCACGGCCGACGGCCGAGCAGGCGTTCACCAACGCGGGCAAGCGGGACGCCGCTCACGACCTCCACCTCCCCGAGGCGCAGGTCGTCCGCGACGCCCGCACGGGCGAGGTCCGGGCCGCCGAGGGCGTCACCGTCACCGGCCTCTCCGACCAGCACGCCTGGCTCCGCACGGAAGCCGGGGCGGACGTGGAGGTCGGCGACTGGGTCGGCATGGGCCTGTCCCACCCGTGCACGTCCTTCGACAAGTGGCAGCTGATCCCGCTGGTCGAGGCGGACGGCACGGTCGTCGACTACATCCGCACCTTCTTCTAGAGGCAGAGGAGCAGGGTCATGGACCTCGTCTTCCGCGACGCGGAGGTCGTCGACGGCAGCGGCGGCCCGTCCTACCGGGCCGACGTGGCGATCGACGGCGGCCGGATCGCCACGATCGTCAAGGAGGGCGCCGCCGCCGGCTGCCAGCGCCCCACCGCCCGCCGCGTCGTGGACGCCGAGGGCCTCGCCCTCTCCCCCGGCTTCGTCGACATGCACGCCCACAGCGACCTCGCGCTGCTCCGCGACCCCGGCCACAGCGCGAAGGCCGCGCAGGGCGTGACGCTCGAAGTCCTGGGCCAGGACGGCCTGTCGTACGCGCCGGTCGACGACCGCACGCTCGACGAGGTCCGGCGGACGATCGCCGGCTGGAACGGCGGCGCGCCCGGGGACACGGCCGTCGACCTCGACTGGCGGACGGTCGGCGAGTACCTGGACCGCCTCGACGGCGCGCACGGCGGCCGGGGCATCGCGGTCAACGCCGCGTATCTGGTCCCCCAGGGGACGGTCAGGATGTACGCGGTCGGCTGGGAGGACCGCCCCGCGACCGGGCCCGAGCTGGACCGGATGCGGCGGCTCGTCGCCGAGGGCCTGGAGCAGGGCGCGGTCGGCATGTCCTCGGGCCTGACGTACACCCCCGGCATGTACGCGCCGGACGCCGAACTCACCGAGCTCTGCCGGGTCGTGGCAGAGTACGGCGGCTACTACTGCCCGCACCACCGCTCGTACGGCGCGGGGGCCCTCCGGGCGTACGAGGAGATGGTCGCCCTCACCCGCGAGGCGGGCTGCGCCCTGCATCTGGCCCACGCCACCATGAACTTCGGCGTGAACAAGGGCCGGGCGCCGGAGCTGCTCGCCCTCCTGGACGAGGCCCTCGCCGGGGGCGCGGACATCACCCTCGACACGTACCCGTACACGCCCGGCAGCA
Source organism: Streptomyces venezuelae (assembly GCF_008642375.1). Lineage (NCBI taxonomy): Bacteria > Bacillati > Actinomycetota > Actinomycetes > Kitasatosporales > Streptomycetaceae > Streptomyces > Streptomyces venezuelae. The sequence continues at coordinate 3,151,718 of NZ_CP029194.1, forward strand.
CGACCCTGGTCGCCGTCCTGCCGAGCTGGGCGGGCGAGGGCGGCCCGGAGGCGGTGCTGGCGCGCCTGCGCGACGAGGGGACGGCGGAGCGGATCCGCCACGACCTGGAGGTCGTCGGCTCGGACGGCTGCCACGGGGTGCCGATGGAGTGGGACACGATCGAGATCGCGGGGGTGGGCGACCCCGGTCTCGCGGGGTTCGTGGGCCGCCGCCTCGACGGCTGGGGCACGGCCCGCCGGCTCCTGCTCGACGACCGGCTCGGCACGACGATCCTCCAGCACGTGGGCCACGAGGAGAACGTCCGGGCGATCATGCGGCACCGGGTCCACACGGGCGGCTCGGACGGCATCCTCCAGGGCCTCAAGCCGCACCCGCGCGCGTACGGCACGTTCCCCGAGTACCTGGGGCGGTACGTGCGCGAGCTCGGCGTCCTCTCCCTGGAGGAGTGCGTCGCCCATCTGACCTCCCGCCCGGCGGCCCGCCTCCGCCTCCCGGACCGGGGCCTGGTCAAGGAGGGGTACGTGGCTGACCTGGTCCTCTTCGACCCGCTGACGGTCGCGTCGGGAGCGACGTACGACTCCCCCCGCACGCTCCCGGTGGGCATCCCGCACGTCCTGATCGACGGCAGGTTCGTCATCGAGGACGGCCGCCGGACGGACATCCTGGCGGGCCGGTCGATCCGCCGGACGCCTGTGGCGCGGATCTAGGGCCTGTCCGACGGATCAGGGTCGGACAGCGGCCCCGGCCATGATCCGTCGGACAGGCCCTAGCCCGCGGGCTTCGCGAGCCGGTCGCGCACCCAGCCGGGATCGGGGTTCACATGGGCCCGGCCCGCCACGACGACGGTCGGCACCGTCTCGTCGCCGCCGGTGGCCGCCCGGACCTGCGCCGCGCCCTCCGGGTCGCGCCAGATGTCGACCCAGTGCGCCCGGCGGGCCCGGGCGCCCAGCCTGAGGCGCAGCCGCAGGCAGTACGCGCAGCCGGGCCGCCAGTAGACGACGGGACGGCCGTCGGCCTCGGCGCGGCGCAGGGCCTCCGCCGCTCCGGTCGACCTCGGGAAGGCCAGGGGCGAGGTGACGGCCGCGAGCAGCACGAACGGCAGCAGCAGGAGGGCCACCACGCCGGCCGAGCTGCCGTCGGCGGCCCGGGCGGCGGCGGCGAGCCCTCCGCAGAGCAGCACCAGCGCCGGCAGGATCCAGGCACGTGTCATGGTGCCGGAGGCTATCGGGAGCGGGCGTCCCGCGAATCCGCCAGGGGCCCGTCGGCCGGTACCGCGGCCGACGGCCAGGCGTCCCGCCGGAGCCACACCAGGCCGAGCGCGAGCACGAGGCCGGCGAGCACGAAGCCGTACCAGGGGGTGTGGCCCGAGGGCGCCGTCTCGTACACGAGCGCCGCCGACAGCACGGCGAGGACCTGCCCGGCCCGGCTGTGCCAGGCGACGGCCGCGACGACCACCGTCCCCCACAGCAGGTACCAGGGCTGCACCATGGGCGAGAGCGCGACCAGGGCGACCAGCGCGAGGCCGAGCCCGAGGACGGGGTCGGTCCGCCCCTTCCACGCCCGCCGGGCGAGGGCCAGGATCAGCCCGACGGCGACGACGAGCCCCAGCTTCTGGACGGCGCCCTTGACCGGGTCGGGGTCGTCGGCGAGGAGCGTGCCGAGCGCGAGCCCGAGGTCGCTGGTGACGGACAGGGCCGTGTGGATGGCTCCCGCGACGCTCTGTGTCCGCAGCCACCCGAACCCGGTCCCGGCGGCGAGCGTCGCCCCGACGGCGACCGCGCCCGCGACGAGCCCGGGCAGGGCCAGCCCCTTCACGACACCCCGTACACCGCCGTCGCGGCGGGCGACCATGACGCCGATGAACAGCAGGGCCACCGCCGCCGGCGACTTCACCATCATCGCGAGGCCGACGAGGCCACAGCCGAGCACCCACCGCCCGCGCACCGCGAGCAGCACCCCGCCCAGCATGAGGCCGATCATCAGCCCGTCGTTGTGCATGCCGCCGACGACATGGATCAGGAGCAGCGGATTGAGCGCGGCCAGCCACACCGCGCCGTCGCGCTCCGCCGCGCCGCCGGCGAGGCCCCGGACGGACCCGACGATCAGCGCGAGCGCGCCGAGGGCGATCAGCCGCATCCCGAGGACGGCGGGCACGACCGCCCCGCCGGTGAGTCCGACGACGGCTTCGGCGAGGAGCAGGAAGACGGGGCCGTACGGGGCGGGGGTGTCGGTCCAGTTCCCTCCGACGCTCGCCGCCGCGTCCGCGCCGAGCTCGCCGGGGCCGAGGACGGCGGGCCCGCCGCCGTAGACGTCGTGGCCTTCGAGGACCATCCCGCCCTGGGCGATGTAGCTGTAGACGTCCGCGCTGTACAGCGGCGGGGCGAGGAGCAGCGGCGCGGTCCACCAGGCGAGGGTCCGCAGGACCCGGTCACGCCCGCCCCGGGCGAGCAGGACGCCGTACCGCCACCAGGCGGCGACGAGGAGGGTCAGGCCGAGGTACGCCAGGAGGGCGCCGGCCACGGTGAGCGCGGTGCCGCGCGGCTCCCAGAGGCCCCAGCCGCCGCGCACGGGCAGCGTCCCGGCGGCCCACCCGCCCACGGCGACGGCGAGCGATCCGGCAGCACCCAGCCACCGGCATCCGGAGGCACTCGAAACCCACATGACGTGCCAACCTATCCCGCCGGCGGGAGACCCCCGAATCCTTACCCCCGCACCCCCTACCTCGGCCGCTTGGTGGCGCCCCGCCCGCGGCCCGGCTTCCCCGGGTGACCGGTGGTGGCCGAGGCCTCGGCGGTGGGTGAGGCTCCCGGACCGGCGGTCCCGGCCCCGGACGGCGCAGCCGTCGGCGTCGCCGTCGGGCCCTTGTCCGTGGCGGTCGGGTCCGCCGTACTCCCCGGGGAGGGGAGGGTCGCGGCCTCGGTGGCGCCGCCTCCGGAGCCGGAGCCGCCCGGACCGGAGGGGTCGGAGGTCCGGCCGGTCGCGGTGCCGTCCGTCGGATCCGCCTGGATCAGCGCGGGCGGCCCGTCGGAACCGCCCTCGTGGGAGCCCGTGCCGCCCTTCGTGCCGGAGCCGCCCGCGAGGAGCGCGGCGGCTGCGCCGAGGACGGCGACCCCGCCGGCGGCGAGCAGCCACACCGGGCCACGGGCCCGGCGTGCGGGGGCGTGGCGGCGGCGGGCGCGCCGGGATCCGGCGGCTCCTGGGTCGTGCTGGCTCATGGGCCCGAATTGTAGGGAGCACGACACCGAGAGTGCGACGGGGGTCACATCGGGGTGTCCGACGTGTCCCAAAACACGAGGCGTCCCGCCCGGCCCCGCCGTAAGCTCTCGTCATGCAGGTGATCCAGTCCACGAAGCTCGCCAACGTCTGTTACGAAATCCGGGGTCCGGTGCTCGAAGAGGCGATGCGGCTTGAGGCTGCGGGTCATCGCATCCTCAAGCTCAACACGGGCAACCCGGCCGCCTTCGGCTTCGAGTGTCCGCCCGCCATCCTCGAGGACGTGCTGCGGAACCTCTCCGAGGCACACGGCTACGGCGACGCGAAGGGCCTGCTCTCGGCCCGCCGCGCGGTGATGAGCCACTACGAGACGAAGGGCATTCCGCTCTCCGTCGAGGACATCTACCTCGGCAACGGCGTCTCGGAGCTGATCCAGATGTCGATGCAGGCGCTCCTCGACGACGGCGACGAGGTCCTCGTACCGGCCCCGGACTATCCGCTGTGGACGGCCTCGGTCTCGCTCGCGGGCGGTACGGCCGTGCACTACCGCTGCGACGAGCAGGCCGACTGGATGCCGGACCTCGCGGACATCGAGCGGAAGATCACCGACCGCACCAAGGCGATCGTGATCATCAACCCGAACAATCCGACGGGCGCCGTCTACGACGACGAGATGCTCCGCTCCCTGACGGAGATCGCCCGCCGCCACAATCTGGTGGTCTGCTCGGACGAGATCTACGACAAGATCCTCTACGACGGTACGACGCACACGCCGACCGCCGCGATCGCCCCGGACCTGCTCTGCCTCACCTTCAACGGGATGAGCAAGAACTACCGGGTGGCGGGATTCCGCTCCGGCTGGCTCGCGGTCTGCGGCCCGAAGCACCACGCGAGCTCGTACATCGAGGGCCTCACGATCCTCGCCAACATGCGACTGTGCGCGAACATGCCCGCGCAGCACGCGGTGGCCGCCGCCCTGCAGGGCCGGCAGTCGATCGAGGACCTGGTGCTGCCGGGCGGGCGGCTCCTGGAGCAGCGGGACACGGCGTACGAGCTGCTGACCCAGATCCCGGGCGTGACGTGCGTGAAGCCGAAGGGCGCGCTGTACCTCTTCCCGCGCCTCGACCCGAACGTCTACAAGATCAAGGACGACCGGCAGATGGTCCTGGACCTGCTGCGGGCCGAGAAGATCATGGTCGTGCACGGGACGGGGTTCAACTGGCACGAGCCGGACCACTTCCGGATCGTCACGCTGCCCGCGGCGGCGGACCTGGCGGACGCGGTGACGAGGATCGGCCGGTTCCTGGACGGTTACAGCCAGCCCTGAGACCCGTCGGCCGCGCGCCACTGCCGGACCTCGCTCAACTTTAGACAGAATCTAAGCTAGGATGGCTCCAGAGCACTACAGGAGGCCATCCCATGTACGAACCGATCCGCACCAAGTCGGTCCACCGGATGGCCGACGACGACCACGCGTACCCGCACCGCTCCCGCGAGGAGGAGCTGGACATCCAGCTCGCCGGACACCTCGCCGCCCTGCTCGCCGTCACCGACGAGCTCGGCGACACGGAGGCGGGCGAGCTCATCGCCCGCCAGGTGGCGCGGCTGCGTGGCGCGCCGCCGGCCCGCCACGCGGGCCTGAGCGGCTCGGCGGCGCGGGACCTGCACCGCAAGGCGCACGCCCTCGCGGGGCGCGCCCTGGTCGTCGCCGCCTCCCGGGCCGACACGGCCGTCGCGATCCTCGCCGCCGGGCGCATGGACGCGCACACCGCGGCACTGACCGGGGAACCCACCCTGGCAGCAGCCGGCGCCCCCTGACGGCCCCGGTCCGCGCGGCACGAACCGCGCGGACCGGGTGCCACCCACCGCCGCCTCCCCCGGCGATACGGCAGCCCCCGCTCCGGTTCGGTACCGGGATCGGCACTTCACCCCCCGTACACCCAACTCCCCCTGGAATGTGGGTTTCCGCGAGCACTCTGCCCGCGTGAGACGCATCCTGGGAATCGTCCTGGCCGTCCTGCTCCTCGGCGGCGTGGCCGCCGTCCTCGTGACGGGCGGCGACAAGGACACAGGCACGGCAACGAAGACCGTGCGAGGAGTCATCGGGTCGGAGAAGGCCGAGTTCTTCGCCGACCCGCAGGTGGTGAAGGCGCTCGCCGCCAAGGGCTTCACCGTGGGCACCGAGACCTCAGGGTCCTGGGACATGGACGAACTGCCCCTCGACGGCTACGACTTCGCCTTCCCTTCCTCCCGGGGCCCCGCCGACGGGCTCCGCGCGAAGGCGAAGACGAAGGACAAGGCGACCACCGCCCCCCTGCGCCCCTTCTACTCGCCGCTCGTCGTCGTGGCGCACAGCCCGGCGGCCCGGGTCCTCGCGGCCAACGGCCTCGCGACCCTCGGCCCGCGCGGCACGAGCGGCACCCTGAAGATGGACGCCTACCTGGCCGCCGCCCGGGCCGACCGGACCTGGCAGCAGCTGAAGGGCTCCGCCGGGCACGCCGAGCTGAGCGGCACCCTCTTCATCACCTCCACCGATCCGGTCGCCTCCAACTCCGGCGCCCTCTACCTGGCGGCAGCGAGCTATGTCGCCGACGGCGGCAAGGTCGCGGGCGACACCGCCGCCGTGGCCCGCACCGCGCCCCTCATGCGCAAGCTGATCCAGGTCCAGGGCTCCCAACAGGCGGGCTCCGACGCCCCGTTCCGCGACTTCGTCAGCGGCGTCGGCAACCCCCTGGTCCTGGTGTACGAGTCCCAGGTCGCCGCCCAGCTCCTCGCGGACCGGCCGATGGGCGACCTCGTCGTCCTCTACCCGGACACCACCGTCAACAGCGACCACACCCTCGTACCGCTCACCGAGAACGGCCGGGCGCTCGGTGAACTCCTCTCCGAAGACCCGGAGTTGCGCAAGCTCGCGGTCCGCCACGGCTTCCGGCCCCAGGGCCCGGCGGGCGAGTTCACCTCGGCGACCGAGAGCCACACCGCCTACCTCAACCAGACACTCACCGGTGTCCGCCAGGCGCCCGTGCCCACCGGCAAGGTGCTGCACGAGATGGCGCTGCGGGCCCGCGACCAGGGGGACCCCGCATGACCAGGCAGCAGCCCGAGGATCCGAGAAGAACGATGGCCCTGACCCCGCCCGACCACGACACCCCGCTCGTCCTCACCCCGCCCGAGCCGGTCGCGCCCGTCCGCACCGCACAGGCCGCCGCCGGCCTCGTACCGCTGGACGAGTCCACCCGCACCGAGATGTCCCGGCGGGCCGTCGAGTACGTCACCACGCTCGAAGGACTCGACCCGCGCTCCCCCGAGTTCTCGGGCCGCATCGGCGAGATCGCGGCGCTCGGCGCCGGCGAGATGCGCTCCGCCGCCCAGCAGTCGAACCGCATGCTCGACCGCACGGTCCGCTCGCTCGGCACCGGCGCGCCCGGCGGCGACGCCCAGACCCGGGTCGGCGCCTCACTGGTCGAACTCCGGCGCACGGTCGAGGACCTGGACCCCCGGGACACCCCCGGCAAGGGCATCAAGGGGCTGCTCGCCAAGCTCCCCGGCGGCAACAAGCTGCGCGACCACGTCGCCAAGTACGCCTCCTCGCAGGCCACGCTGAACCGGATCGTCGGCTCGCTCCGCGGTGGCCAGGACGAACTGCGGCGCGACAACGCCGCGTTGCAGACCGAGCGGGCCCGCCTGTGGGAGACCATGGGCAAGCTCCAGGAGTACGCGGTGCTCACGGAGGCCCTCGACGCGGCCGTCGAGGAGCGCGTCGCGCTCACCCCGGACGCGGCCCAGGCGGACGCGCTGCGCGCCGACGTCCTCTTCCCGGTCCGGCAGAAGCACCAGGACCTGCTGACCCAGCTCGCCGTCTGTGCCCAGGGGTACATGGCGATGGACGTGGTCCGCCGGAACAACGACGAGCTGATCAAGGGCGTGGACCGCGCGGCCTCGACGACGCTGACGGCCCTGCGGATCGCCGTCATGCTCGCCTCCGCCCTGGAGAACCAGCGCAAGGTCACCGAGCAGGTGAACGTGCTGCGGTCGACGACGGAGGACCTGATCCTCGGCAACGCCGCGATGCTGTCGCAGCAGGCCGGCGACATCCACGAGATCGCGGCGAACCCGGCGGTGGGCGCCGAGACGCTCCGCACGGCGTTCCAGCAGATCTACTCGACCCTCGACGCCATCGACACCTACAAGGTGCGGGCGACGGAGTCCATGGCGGCCACGGTCGACTCCCTGACCGCGGAACTCCAGGTGGCCAGTGCCCACCTGGAGCGCAGCCGCCGCACGAGCGCCCTGGAGGGTGGCGGCCCCGCATGAAGAAGACCGCGCGCTCCCTCCCCCGGGCGATCGCCGCCCTCGCCCTCGCCCTGCTCGTCACGGCCACCGGCAGCTCCTGCTCCACCATCGACAACAGCACCGTCGGCGGCCAGGGCGGTCCCGATCCCGACCACTACGGCAAGGGGTACTGGTCCGGCACCCTCCGGGTCCTCGCCTCCTCCGAGCTGGCCGACATGGCCCCCGTACTGGAAGAGGCCCGCAAGGCGACCGGGGTCACCGTCCGCCCCACCTACGCCGGCACCCTCGACGCCGTCGAGCAGATCGCCTCCGGCGAGGCGGAGAAGGCCTACGACGCGATCTGGCTCTCCTCCAACGACTACCTCAGGCTCCGCCCGGACACCGCGGGACGGATCACCGGCGAGACCCCGGTCATGACCTCGCCGGTGGCCGTCGGCGTACGGCCCGAGGCCGTCGCCCGCCTCGGCTGGGACCCGGCGAAGGTCACCTGGTCGCAGCTGCACAAGGCGGTCGCCGAGAAGAAGCTGACGTACGGCATGACCGACCCGAAACGCTCCAACTCCGGTTTCTCCGCGCTGATCTCGGTCGCCTCGGGGCTCTCCGGCGCCCAGTCCGCGCTCACCGAGCAGGACGTCACCCGGGCCACCCCGCGGCTGAAGGAGTTCTTCACGGGCCAGAAGCTGACGTCCGGCTCCTCCGGCTGGCTCGCGACCGCCTACGGCCGCCGCGCCGACGTCGACGCACTCGTCAACTACGAGTCGGTCCTCCTCTCCGCGCCCGGGAAGCTCACCGTGATCCGGCCGTCGGACGGCGTCGTGACCGCCGACTACCCGCTCACCCTGCTCACCTCCGCCCGCAGCGAGGCGAAGGAGGCGGCCGGCCGGCTCACCACCTATCTGCGCACCCCGGAAGCCCAGCGGCGGATCACGGAGACGACCCTGCGCCGCCCGGTCGTCCTCGGCGTCCCGCCGGCCCCCGCGCTCGCCGAGGACAAGCGGCGCGAACTGCCCTTCCCCGGCAGCCGGGCCGTCGCCGACGGGCTGCTCGACTCCTACGACAACACCCTGCGCAGGCCCTCCCGCACGGTCTACGTGCTCGACACGTCCGGCTCCATGGCGGGCGAGCGCCTCGAACGCCTCAAGACGGCGCTGGCCGAGCTCACCGGCGACTTCCGGGACCGGGAGGAGGTCACCCTGATGCCCTTCGGCTCCGCGGTGAAGCAGGGCGAGGTCCGTACCCACAAGGTCGACCCGGCCTCGCCCCGGGCGGCGCAGGACGCGATACGGAGCGACGCGGGGCGCCTCTCGGCCTCCGGCGGCACCGCGATCTACTCCAGCGTCCAGGAGGCGTACCGCTTCCTCGGCCGGACCCCCGGCGACACCTTCACCTCCGTCGTCCTCATGACGGACGGCGAGAACACCGACGGCGACCCCGCCTCCGCCTTCGACACCTTCTACCGCTCCCTGCCCCCCGAGCAGCAGCGCACCCCGGTCTTCCCGATCCTCTTCGGGGACTCCGACCGCGGCGAGCTCGACCACATCGCGAGCCTCACCGGCGGCAGGCTCTTCGACGCCACCAAGGGTTCGCTCGACGGCGCCTTCGAGGAGATCCGTGGCTACCAGTAACCGCCTCCTGCGGTACGCCGAGTCCCGCAAGAACCTGACGGGCTGCGCCGCCGGACTGGCCGGTCTCGCGCTCACCCTCACCGGGGCGGCGGGCGCCCTGTGGCCGCTGGTGGTCGTGGGCCTGTACGCGGCGGGGGCGCTGATCGCCCCACCCGAGCGCCCCGACACCCCGTGCTTCCCGGACGCCGGCGAGCAACTCGACGCGCTGCGCGCCGACTTCACGAAGCTGCGCGCGTACCTGGCCGAGGTGGAGCTGCCTCCGGCCGCGCGGGAGCGGGTCACCGAGCTGGAGGGCCTCCTCGACGCCCTGCTGGCGCCGGGCTGGGTCAGCGACCCGGAGCAGCTGCACGTCCTGGCCCGCGCGGTCCGCCAGGACGTCCCCGAAGCCGTCGACACCTTCGTACGGACGCGCTGGTGGTCCCGCGTGACCCCGGGCACGGAGCCGCCGGAACGGCACCTGGAGCGGCAGCTGTCCGCGCTGCGCGAGGAGGCGTCGGCGATCGCGGACGAGCTGCACGAGGCGGAGGCCCTGCGGCAGCAGACGCACACCCGCTACCTGGAGGAGAGGAACCGCCGAGAAGGGAACCACTGAGGAGAGAAACCACCGACGGCGGCACTCCAAGATCGATTATGTTCCGCGCATGACATTCTCAGAGCGCCCCACGTCCCGCCGCACCGTCCTGACGGCCCTCGCGGCGGCCGCCACCGCCGGCGCCCCGGTCCTCGGCCTCGCCTCCGCCGCCCCGGCCGCCGCCGCAACCACCACCGGGGTGGACCCGGTGCAGCCGGCCCCGCCGGAGTACCCCTCGAACACCGCGCTGTACAAGGACCCGGCGCATGTCGAGGGCACCTCGTACAGCCGTCGCTGGCGCCGCCACCAGAAGTTCGACACCGAGATGGCCACGAAGGAGGACTTCCCGCGCACCGCGATCCTCGCGCTGCACGGCGGCGGCATCGAGATCGGCACGACGGAGTTGTGCCTGGGCATCGCCGGTTACAGCCCGGGCAACTCCGCCGGCGCCCCGATCCTGCCGACCGTCCACGACTACTTCATGTTCGAGGGCCTGCTCTCCAGCGGCAACCGTGCCCTGCACGTCACGTCGAAGAACTGCGACGACCACGTCGCCCTGTCGACCGTGCGGAGCCACCTCAACGTGCTGTCCCTGCACGGCTGTACGTTCGACCAGATCGATCTGCCCAAGGGCGAGTTCCCGGAGGACGGGAACCGCGCCGTCGCCGTCGTCGGCGGACTCAACGCCACCTTCCGTACAGCCCTGGTGATCGAGATCAAGAAGGCGGGCTTCCAGGCCGTCGACGCCTACGACCCCAAGTACTCCGCCACACTCGGCGAGTACAACGGCAGCCACGTCACCAACCCGTGCAACCTCACGATGCTCTCCATGGGCGCCCAGCTGGAGATGACCACGGAACTGCGCGAGAGCCTCTTCGGCAACGCTTCCTCCCGGGGCAACCGCGCAGCCACGTGGGACGAGTCGGGCGGCCGGTTCGAGGCCTTCCGTGACGCCTGCCGCCGGGCGATCGCCACCGTCGAGGCCGGTCAGCCCATCCTGTAGCGGACATGCGCCGGCCCCCGGAGCCTGAGGGGGCTCCAGGGGCCGGATGCGTCGTGGTGGGCCGTCGTGACCCCACTGGTCAGGGCGGTGTTTCGGGGCAACCCACCACGAGTTTCAGGGGGACTAGCCCAGGCGCTCCACGAGCGCGTTGTACTGGTCCCACAGCTCCTTCGGCGTGTGGTCGCCGAAGGTGTTCAGGTGGTCCGGGACGAGGGCGGCCTCTTCGCGCCACACGTCACGGTCGACCTTGAGGAGGAACTCCAGGTCCTCGGCCGGCAGGTCCAGGCCCTCGGTGTCCAGGGACTCCGGCGTCGGCAGGATGCCGATCGGGGTCTCGACGCCCTCGGCCTTGCCCTCCAGGCGCTCGACGATCCACTTCAGGACGCGGCTGTTCTCGCCGAAGCCGGGCCAGACGAACTTGCCCGCGTCGTTCTTGCGGAACCAGTTCACGTAGTAGATCTTCGGCAGCTTCGCGGCGTCCGCGTTCGCGCCGACCTTGACCCAGTGGGCCATGTAGTCGCCCATGTTGTAGCCGCAGAACGGCAGCATGGCGAAGGGGTCGCGGCGCAGCTCGCCGACCTTGCCCTCGGCGGCGGCGGTCTTCTCGGAGGCGACGTTCGCACCGAGGAAGACGCCGTGGTTCCAGTCGAAGGACTCGGTGACCAGCGGGACGGCGGAGGCGCGGCGGCCACCGAAGAGGATCGCCGAGATCGGCACGCCCTTCGGGTCCTCCCATTCCGGCGCGATGATCGGGCACTGCCCGGCCGGGACGGTGAAGCGGGCGTTCGGGTGGGCGGCCGGCGTCTCGGACGCGGGCGTCCAGTCGTTGCCCTTCCAGTCCGTGAGGTGCGCGGGGGCCGTCTCGGTCATGCCCTCCCACCACACGTCGCCGTCGTCCGTGAGGGCGACGTTCGTGAAGACGGAGTTGCCCCACATGGTCTTCATGGCGTTGGCGTTGGTGTGCTCGCCGGTGCCGGGCGCGACGCCGAAGAAACCGGCCTCGGGGTTGATGGCGTAGAGGCGGCCGTCCTCGCCGAAGCGCATCCAGGCGATGTCGTCGCCGATGGTCTCGACCGTCCAGCCGGAGATCGTGGGCTCCAGCATGGCGAGGTTGGTCTTGCCACAGGCCGACGGGAAGGCCGCGGCGACGTACTTGGACTCACCCTGCGGCGGGGTGAGCTTGAGGATCAGCATGTGCTCGGCGAGCCAGCCCTCGTCACGCGCCATGACGGAGGCGATGCGGAGCGCGTAGCACTTCTTGCCGAGCAGGGCGTTGCCGCCGTAGCCCGAGCCGTACGACCAGATCTCGCGGGTCTCGGGGAAGTGCGAGATGTACTTGGTGGTGTTGCAGGGCCACGGCACGTCCTCCTGGCCCTCCTCCAGCGGGGCGCCGAGGGTGTGGACGGCCTTGACGAAGAAGCCGTCGGTGCCGAGCTCGTCCAGGACGGGCTGTCCCATGCGGGTCATGGTGCGCATGGACACGGCGACGTACGCGGAGTCCGTGATCTCGACGCCGATGGCGGAGAGCGGGGATCCGACGGGGCCCATGCAGAAGGGCACGACGTACATGGTGCGGCCGCGCATCGAGCCGCGGAAGATGCCCTCGGAGCCCGCGAAGAGCTCCTTCATCTCGGCCGGGGCCTTCCAGTGGTTGGTCGGGCCCGCGTCCTCCTCCTTCTCGGAGCAGATGTAGGTGCGGTCCTCGACGCGCGCGACGTCGGAGGGGTCGGAAGCGGCGTAGTACGAGTTCGGCCGCTTGACCGGGTCGAGCTTCGTGAAGGTCCCCTTGGCGACGAGCTCCTCGCACAGACGCTCGTACTCCGCCTCGGATCCGTCGCACCAGACGATGTTGTCCGGCTGGGTGATCTCGGCGATGTCGTTCACCCAGGAGACGAGCTCCTGGTGCTGGGTCGGGACGGTGGTGGGAGCCGCGTTGTCGCGCGCCACGATTGCTCCTTGTTGAGGGGTTTTTTTGGTGTATGCCCCGTGGGGGCCGCGACCCGGATGCTTCGTAGCTGCTCATCCGGTGCCGACCGCACTCATTTGATCATCCGATGTTAGCGCCCATATGTCCAGAGGGCCGCACACGTGAGCATCGCCACTCATATCCGGGACCTACGGGCGCGTAGGTACGATGCGGTCTCATGACTGCAGCCATGCCGGAAGTGACCCCGACCGACGTCCCAGGGTCGGTCGAGAACCCCCTGTCGCTCCCGCCGAAGCCTCGGCTCAGAGGCTGGCTGCACGCCGGCATGTTCCCCGCCGTGATCGTCGCGGGCCTCGTCCTCGTCGCCTTCTCCGACTCACCCCGCGCCCGGATCGCCTGCGGGATCTACGTCCTCACCGCGTGCCTGCTCTTCGGCATCAGCGCGCTCTACCACCGGGGGAACTGGGGACCGCGCGGCGAGGCCGTCCTGCGCCGCCTCGACCACGCCAACATCTTCCTGATCATCGCGGGCACCTACACCCCGCTGACCCTGCTCCTGCTCCCCGACTCCACGGCGAAGCCGCTCATGTGGGCGGTCTGGGCGGCGGCCCTCGCCGGCATCGCCTTCCGCGTCTTCTGGGTCGGCGCACCGCGCTGGCTGTACACGCCCTGCTACATCGCGATGGGCTGGGCCGCCGTCTTCTTCCTGCCGGACTTCATGCGCGCGGGCGGCATCGCCGTCCTCGTCCTCGTCATCGTCGGCGGTCTGCTCTACAGCGCGGGCGGGGTCATCTACGGCATGAAGCGCCCGAACCCCTCCCCCCGCTGGTTCGGCTTCCACGAGGTCTTCCACTCGCTGACCCTCGCGGCCTTCATCGTCCACTACGTCGGCATCTCGCTGGTCGCCTACCAGCACGCCTGACCCGCGACGACGGTCAGGGGCGGGCGGGAGCCCCCAGCGCGCCCCTGACGATCCGCGCCGACTCCGGATTGTCCGCGCACTCCCACACTCCGTGCGGGCAGTAGTCCGTCACCGTCTGGTAGACGGGCCGGTGCGTCGCGAACCAGTCGAGCATCCCCCGCACGTAGACCGGGTTGTCCCCGTTCCTGAAGAGCCCCCACTCCGGGTACGAGACGGGCTTCCCGTGCGCCGCCGCGAACCGCACGTGGTGCTCGAGCCCGTACTCCTCGGTCACCTGCTCCTCGAAGGAGAGCCCGGCCGGCTGGTCGTAGGCGTCCATCCCGATGATGTCGACGACGTCGTCCCCGGGGTAGCAGAGCGGCCACGCCACGGCGTCGAGCCCGCGGCTCGGCGTGAAGTCGAAGCGGAACCGCTGCCCCGGCACGTCCCGCAGCACCCCCACGACCCGCCGCCAGTACGCCTTCCAGGCCGTCGGGTCCGGGCCGCAGCGATGGCTGTACGTGGTGCCGTTCATCTCCCAGCCGAGCACGAGGACCGCGTCGTCGAGCCCGTGCTCCACGAGCCGCTCCCCGAGCACCCGGAAGTGCGCGTCGAAGGCGCCGCCCGCGCCGCGCCGCAGCCCCGTGCGCACCTCCGCGTCCGGCAGCCCCGCCTCGTTGCGGTCGAGCAGCGGCACGTTCAGGACGAAGAGCCGTCCCGGCCGCTCCTCCTTCCAGCGCGCCCAGGGCTCGAAGAGCGCCGGATGCCCCTCGATGTTGGACCAGCGGTCGCCGGGCAGGTACGTGTGCCCCACGGTGAGCGTCTCGCCGCCGAGCCAGGCCTGCACCTGCGCGATCCGCCGCACCCCGGCCTCGTCGGAGCCGGTGAAGAAGCCGGAGGGCACCCCGGGCAGCGGCTCCGGCGCCACGGGGGCCCGGCTTCCGGTGTGCCGGCTTCCGGGCGCGATCCCGTCGTGTGGGAGCAGGAACACGAGAACGGCCGCGAGCAGCACGATCAGTGCGACCCGCGGCCGGAAGAGGAAAGGTTTCACGTCAGCTGGTCCAGAAGTCCCACCATCGGGTCAGGATCAGCATCCCGATGATCCCGATGTGCAGGACGGGCAGGGCGAAGGCGAACTCGCCGAGGAAGGTCCGCACCCCGGCCGGGGCGGGCAGCAGCCCGGCCCGGACGTTGTGCGCGGTCACGTACCAGAACATGACGATGGTCGCGGTCCAGGCCAGGCAGCACCACAGGCAGAGCGCGCCGATCTCGTACAGCGACTGGTGCATGAGCCAGGTGCAGAAGCCGACGCCGAAGAGCATCCCGGCGTTGAGACCGAGCCAGAACCAGCCCCGGTAGCGGGCCCCGGAGAGCAGCCCGGCACCGACGGCGACGACGGCGGCGTACGTGACGAGCCCGAGCATCGGGTTGGGGAAGCCGAAGACCGCGGCCTGCTCGCTCTTCATGATGTTGCCGCAGGAGACGACCGGGTTCAGGCTGCACCCGGGCTGGAAGCCGGGGTCCTCCAGGAGCTTGAACTTGTCGATCGTGATCACCCAGGCGGCCAGCACGCCCGCCGCCCCGGTGACCATCAGCATCCAGGCGAAGGCCCGGCCCGCGCCGGACCCCGTCCCCGCGGTCTCCCGCGCGGACTCCTCCTGCCGCTGCCCGGGCACCCCGTCCCGCACGTTCACCGTCGCCATGCCGCGCCCCCTTTCCGTTCTCCGGCTCAGCCCTGGATGCGCCGGACCGGCATCAGGACGTGGGCGCTCTCCGCGAGCATCTCCTCGTCGGAGACGAAGGTGCGCAGCCGCGCCTCGTCGACGGGCTGCCCGGGGACGGCCTCGGGCCAGGGGCGGACGGAGCAGATGAGGTAGACCTGGCCGCGCTCGCGGGCGGCGGTCTCCCACTCGTCGGGCACCGGGCACTGCACCTTCAGGAAGGGCAGGTTGAGCACGGCGGAGCCGCCCTCGACGAGCAGCGTGGCGTTGATCCCGCCGTCCTTCTCCAGGTCGAACAGCCGGTCGCCGACCGAGAGACCCATCGACTCCAGGGCCGTCCGCATCGCCTGCTGACCGGCCTCCGGTCCGTCCCGGCCGTCGCCGAGCGAATACGCCATGAGGAACGGCGTGGCCGCCTCGCCGGCCGTGGGCTCGCTGGACCACGGAATCACCGTGAGAGTTCCCAGCGGAGAGGCGCTGCGCGCCGAGGAAACGACATTGGAAGTGGTCATGAATAGGGATGCTAGTGGCCCAACCACCCTTTCCCCGCGCCGATTTCACCCGAACGGTCGATATTCACGCCGCTGGCATTTCCGGCGCAACGAACGCGGGTTTTCATCGTTGTGCCCTGAGGGCAATTGCCGACCCGAGGAGATCACTCATGATCGTCCCGCGCCGCGTCGCACTGCGGTCCCTCTTCGCACTGGCGGTCACCGCCTTCACCGGGGGCGCGCTCGGCCGCATCGCGACCCGCACCCAGCCGGGCACACCGTCCGGGGCGCCGCGCGACCCGCTCGCCTTCGACGAGATGTACGGGGGCCGCCGTATCCGGGGCTTCTCCGGCCCCGACGGCACGCCGGTCGCCCTCGTCGACGGCCGGCCGCTGCATCTGATGCGCTGCGCCGACGGCGGTTTCGTCTCGCCGATCGACCACTACGCGTCCTGCCCGACGCCGCTGGCGGCCACCCGCGTCGCCGTGGACGAGCTGGGGACGGCCCCGCTGTCCCGGTTCGCCGCCGCCCACGGCGCCCACACCGACCCGACGGGAGGGAGTCCGCGTGGTGTACACGCGTAAGAACCAGCGTGACCTGACCGGCGCCGAGCGCCGTAAGTTCGTCGCCGCCGTCCTGGAGCTCAAGCGGACCGGCGCGTACGACGAGTTCGTCCGCACCCACATCGACCACTACACGGCCGACGGGGAAGGGCGGCTCAGGACCGCCCACATGGCGCCGAGCTTCCTGCCCTGGCACCGCAGGTTCCTGCTGGAGTTCGAGAAGGCCCTGCGCCGGATCGACGGCACGGTCTCCGTCCCGTACTGGGACTGGACCCGGGACAACAGCCCGGCCTCCTCGATCTGGGGCGAGGACTTCATGGGCGGCAACGGCCGCCGGGCCGACCTCCAGGTGATGACGGGCCCCTTCGCCCACTCCTCGGGGCGGTGGAACGTGACGCATGCGATGTCCGAGACCCGCTTCCTGACCAGGGACTTCGGCCGGCCCCGCGACCCGGTCGCGCTCCCGACGCAGGCCCAGCTCGACGAGGTGATGCGGGAGCGGGTGTACGACGTGGCGCCCTGGAACTCGACGAGCGCCTCCGGCTTCCGCAACCGGCTGGAGGGCTGGGCCTCGGGTCAGGGCAACGAGCGGTTCCGGATCCACAACCGGGTGCACCGCTGGGTCGGCGGACTGATGCTCGGCGGCGGCTCCGTCAACGACCCGGTCTTCTGGCTCCACCACTCCTTCGTCGACCTGGTGTGGTCGCGGTGGCAGCAGCGGAACCCCGGAGCCGCGTACCTGCCCGCGGAGCCGCCGCCGCTGGGGGACGCGCAGTACCGCAAGGTCATCTCCCGGCACCAGCCGATGGAGCCCTGGGGGGTCACCCCGGCGGAGCTGTTCGACCACAGCCGGATCTACCGGTACGCCTGACCGCACACACATGTGTCCCCCCGGCCGAGCGGGCCGGGGGGACACATGGGGTGGAGCAGGGGGATCAGCCGCCGTAGCCGCCGTCACCGTGGCCGTGGCCGTCGGCGTTGATGCAGGTGTTGCCGAAGGCCGGGTTGAGCAGGCCGATGACGTTGACGGTGTTGCCGCAGAGGTTGACCGGGACGTGGACCGGGACCTGGACGACATTGCCGGAAGCGACACCGGGCGAGTGGGCGGCGACGGCCTCGGCGCCCGAGTCGGCGACGGCCAGGCCGGCTCCGCTGAGGGCCACGGCACCCGTGCCGGCAAGAACAGCGGCAGCCTTCGCGATGCGAGACATCAAGAACTCCTTGGACGTGGAAAGCGACCGCAGGAATCACGGCCGACTCCCCTTCAACGCCCGTCACGGAGACTGGTCACGGTCATTGCGCCGAACGGTACGAAAGAAATCCGAAAAGATCCGGAAAGAGAATGGCCCGTGGACCGGAGGCGCCCGCCGCCGGATACGACGGGACGGGCCTGGGTCCACGGGCCGCGGCCATGCGACGAGCCTTCACTTGTAACGATCAACGACCCCTGGGGTGGCGGGGAAGAATCGTGTCTTCACTCGCGCGGGGGGCACGTTGCGTCAGTGCGAGGTCGGCACCAGTCCCAGCTGCGGGTCGAGGGCTCCGCTGAGCACGGGGGTGAGGACGCCGACCTGAGGCTTCGCCAGCTCGGGGAGCCCGGCGAGCCCGTTTCCGCGCGGAGCCTCCACCGGGTTGCCGACGACGGCGCCGGGGGTGGCCGCCTTCATCTCCGAGTGCGGGCTGCTGAGGAGGGCGCGGCCGAGGTCGCTTCCGTCCAGGAGCTCGGGCAGCGGCGCGTCCACCACGGTCTTCGGGAGGGTGCTCGTGAGCGGCACGCTGGGCACGGCGAGGTCCGGCAGGGAGCCGAGGCCCTTCTGGAAGCCGGTGGGCGCGCCGGGCACCGGGACGGGCACACCGGTGGCGACCGTGGGGGCGTCCATCGGGAGCACCGGTTCCAGGCCCTGGAGCGGGACGATCACGGGTGCCTCGACGGCTGCGGCCGGGGTGGCCAGGGCGGCGGAGGCGAGTGCGGTCATGAGGATTCCCATGCCGGCGTGAGAGCGCAGAGTCATGCTCTGTAGAACGAGGCGTTCGGGGGAAACGTGGCGGAATACCCCCGTGTGCAGCAACGCCCGAGGCCCTCACCGGTGAAGGCGAGGGCCTCGCTTGACGTTCCGTCAGTCCGCGGCGTCAGTGACGGCGGGAGATCCGTCCGCCCCGGAGGTAGACGACGGTGCCGCCGATGATCAGCGCCGCGCTGATGGCGGCCGCGCCCATGAGCGCGGAGTCACCTCCGGTGTCGGGGAGTTCGGGCGGGGTGGTCGTCGGAGGCCCAGTCGTCGGGGGCTCCGTGGTCGGGGGCTCCGTCGTCGGAGGC
Source organism: Streptomyces venezuelae (assembly GCF_008642375.1). NCBI lineage: Bacteria > Bacillati > Actinomycetota > Actinomycetes > Kitasatosporales > Streptomycetaceae > Streptomyces > Streptomyces venezuelae. The sequence continues at coordinate 3,170,343 of NZ_CP029194.1, forward strand.
TCCGTGGTCGGGGGCTCCGTCGTCGGAGGCTCCGTGGTCGGGGGCTCCGTGGTCGGAGGCTCCGTCGTCGGGGGCTCCGTGGTCGGAGGCTCCGTCGTCGGGGGCTCCGTGGTCGGGGGCTCCGTGGTCGGGGCTCCGTGGTCGGGGGCTCCGTCGTCGGGGGCTCCGTCGTCGGAGGCTCCGTCGTCGGAGGCTCCGTCGTCGGGGGCTCCGTCGTCGGAGGCTCCGTGGTCGGGGGCTCCGTGGTCGGAGGCTCCGTCGTCGGAGGCTCCGTGGTCGGAGGCTCCGTGGTCGGGGGCTCCGTCGTCGGAGGCTCCGTGGTCGGCGGCTCCGTGGTCGGCGGCTCCGTGGTCGGCGGCTCCGTGGTCGGCGGCTCCGTGTGCGGGGGCTCCGTCGTCGGCGGCTCCGTGTGCGGGGGTTCCGTCGTCGGGGGGTGGGTCGGCTCACCGGGCTCGTCGCCGTAGCCGCCGGGTTCCCCCGCCTGGGCGCAGAGGTCACCGACGGCTGCCGCGATGAAGTCGCCGAGCTCCCCACCCTTGCCGCAGACGTCCGCGGGCAGGGGGGCCTGGACCTGGCCCGCCGCGCCGGGACCGGGGGAATCGCCCGTACCGGCCTGGGAGTTGGAAGCCAGGGCGAATCCGCCGGTCAGCGACAGAATGCCGGTCGCTGCCGCTGCGGTGAGTACTTTCCTGCTGATGATGGACCGCATACCGCTCTTCCTCTGGAGAAAGGGAGAGACCGGCGAGGATCCCCCCTCGCTCCGACCGGCCAGTCCACGCCGACGTTCGCGTGGGATGGACCAGACAGTAGGGAGCGGTGCCCCACGAGGAGTGGGCTCGACACGGCGGCCGATCAGAAAATCATTCGATCAGCCGCCGAGCGGCGTAGCGATCGGCAGACCGCCGAGCATTGCGGAGCCACCCTTGCCGGCCTCGTTGAGCTGGCCCACGGTGTCCGTGACGGTCTTCACCGGCGAGCCCTCCGTCGTGCTGCTGAGCACATCCGTCTTCAGGCCGTTGGCGGCGATCGCGTCCAGCCCACCGTTCAGGCTGGTGGGGGTCAGCGCCTCCGTGGCCATGGCGGGCGCTGCGGCACCCAGCGCCACGAGCGAACCGGCGACGATCGCGGCGACCTTGGTGGACTTCATGGGGAGAATCCTTCCTCTGTTCTTTCAAGTCACGTTCCATACAGGCTTCTTGGCCGAATCCTGTATGTTGTTCTGCCTTCTGTAACGAGAGGTGCGCTCCCCGGAAACTCCGGGGGGAAGGATTTCTCGACACTGCACCCGATCGATGTCGACCGGTGCTATTTGTCGCGCGCGAAGGCCCGTACCGGTCGGTGGGACACCAGGCCGGTACGGGCCTCTGCGGGGACTACCTGACGGGCAGCGGGGGCTTGACCGGCAGTTCGGGGAGCGACACCGGCGGCTTCACGGGCGCGTCGACCGGCAGTTCGGGCGGGTCGACGGGCAGCTCCGGCGGGTCGACCGGAAGCTCCGGCACGGCGACCGGGAGCGCCGGGAGCGCGGGCAGACCAGCCAGGTCGGGCGCGGGCAGACCGCTGCCGAGCACGGTGGCGACGGCCAGGTTGACCAGCGAGGTCAGGGTCGCGGTCACCTGCGGTACGACCCCGGCGGCGTCGCCCGAGGTCACGGCGGCGAGCAGACCGGCGACGGCCTTCTCGACGGTGGCGAGGGCGTCGTCCACGACGTCCGCGGGCGCGGCAGCGGCTGCCTTCGCACCGGCGGTGACGGGCAGGCTCACGGGCGGCTTCACGGGAAGGTCGGGCGCGGGGAGATCCGGGGCCGGAAGGTCCGGAGCCGGGAGATCCGGGGCCGGGAGATCCGGGGCCGGAAGGTCCGGAGCCGGAAGGTCCGGAGCCGGAAGGTCCGGAGCGGGGGTGTCCGGCAGCGGGGCCGGGGCCGATTCCTTGGCCTGTTCGACGGCCGCCGCGATCTTCGTCTTGAGGGCGTCGGCGTCGGCCGCGGGCAGCTGGCCCGCGTCGGCCTTGAGAGCGGCGGTGACCAGTTCGGTCACGGGGGTCGTCACGGAGCCGAGATCTCCGAGCGCCTCGGCCTGGGTCAGCAGGGCGGCGGCTTCGGGGAGGGGCGCGCGGGCGGCACGGTCGGCCGCGGGGGACGGATGGTGTTCGCCGGCGGCGGCGGTTCCCGCCGCGCCGAGGGTGATGGCGGCGGATATCGCCAGGGCGGTGATTCGGCGTGTGGCCAGGGGACGCACTTGTGTTCCTTTTCCTGATGCGTCGGACAACTTCCCTCCCACCGTGCCTGCGGGTATAGCCCTCCGCAACCGGGGAACTACTGAGCGCCACGTCTCCGTTCGAGTGAATCACCCTGCCCGGCCTGCCCCCCGGAGGGGCGTACGCCGTTGCACCGAACGGCGCACGACGGTGCGGCCGAACGAGTAGCCCACCAGTCCCCGCAAGGGAAAAAGCCGGTGCGCCCACCCCGGTCGGGGTGGGCGCACCGGCTTCGGAAGGACCGATCCGCTGTGCGAGATCAGACGTTGGCGCAGAAGTTGCCGAAGGTCGGGTTCAGCGCGCCGATGACGCTGACGGTGTTGCCGCAGACGTTGACCGGGATGTGCACCGGGACCTGGACGACGTTGCCGGAGCCGACACCCGGGGACTTCACGGCCGCGCCCTCGGCGATCGAGTCGGCGGCGGCGACACCGGCGGCACCGGCGACGGCGGCGGCGGCACCCACGGTCAGGACAACGGCCTTGGCGATACGGGACATGGAGAAGAGCTCCTCGATCGAATTCATCCAACTCGGACTGCGCGGACTGTTCGGCCCGGCTCTCTCAACAACGCATCGGGCTTTCATCGGTTGCTCTCCCGAACGGGTGACGTTCAACCGATCTTTGGGCCATAAGAGGGCCATTGGAGCGACTGGGCGTGGAATGGCGCAACACGCTCAACGAGGAACCGGCCGCCCGGATACGGGAGTTAGCGTTTCCGAGCATCTAATGCTTACTATCGCCCCGCGTCGGGGTTATAACGTTCCCGAACGTTGCTTCCGGGCCGGCCGCGCGTTCACCCATTTCGTGCGGACGACACCTCCCCCTCTCCCGGCCTTCTCGGGTCTTCCCCTCCTCCTCCCATCAAAGCGGAGAACCTCTATGCGGAATTCAGCGTTTCCTGCTGTGCGTCGCAGTGTGTTGTGCGCCCTGTCGTGTGCGGTCCTGTCCGCCGCGCTGCCGGTCGCCTCCGCCGCCGCGCCCCAGCCCGGTGAGGCCGCCCGCGTCCCCTTCGCGCCGCGGTACGAGGCCGAGCAGCACGGCGGGATCGTGCGGGCCGCCAACACCTCGGCGAAGGGCCTGAAGGGCACCGAGTCGGTCAACGACGACTCCTCGATCGCGTACGTCGACGTGGACAGCGACCCCAACACGTACAACTCCAGCCGCGCCGAGCTCCCGGTGCCCTCGGGCGCCCGGGTGAGCTGGGCCCGGCTGTACTGGGGCGGAAACCTGCGGGTGGGCGAGCAGAAGCCGCCCGCGGACAACGGGCGCGTCCTGATCGCCGAGCCCGGCGGCCGGTACAAGGCGCTGCTCGCCGACACCCTGATCGGCCACCGCACCGCCGACGGCGCCGACGCCTTCCAGGCCTCCGCCGACGTCACCGAGCTCGTCCGCTCCGCCCGCTCGGGCCAGTGGACCGTCGCCCAGGTCAATGTGGCCATGGGGCGCTCGAAGGTCGGTGGCTGGGGCGGCTGGACGCTCGTCGCCGCGTACGAGAAGGCCACGGAACCGCTGCGCCGAATGGCCGTGTGGGACGGTTTTGAAACGGTCGGCCCGGGGACCGGTGAGCTGCGCGTACCGGTCGACGGAAACCGTTATCCGAAGGGCACGGCCGGTCGGCTCGGCGTGGTCGCCTATGACGGTGACCGCGGCACTTCCGGTGATTACCTGGAGGTCGGGACAAGCCCGTCCCGTAGCGCCCGAATGGCCGATTCCGCTAATTCCTCCGACGACGTCATGAACTCCAGCATCACGGAATTCGGCACCGGTCGGACGGTCCGCTTTCCCGATGGTACGAACACTCTGGGATACGACTCCGACGTGTTCGACCTCCGGGGGGCGCTGCGCGAGGGAGCCGATCATGTCGACGTCCGGTTCGGCAGCCGGAAGGACACCGTCTGGCTCGGTGCGCTCTTCCTCCAGGCTGACGTCCGGCGCTGACGTGCGGCCCCCACTGGCGCCGGACCCGGCGTCCGCCACCGTCCTGCACGCGGTCCAGCCCGGGGACGGCGGGGTCGCCCGTGTCGTCGTCGACCTGGTCCGCGCCCAGCGCGCCGCCGGCCTGCGGGTCGCGGTCGCCTGCCCGCCCGGCACAGCCCTCTCCGAAGCCGTCCGCGCCGAGGGCGCGGAGACCCACGACTGGCGGGCCGGCCGGGACCCAGGTCCCCGGCTGGTCCGCGAGACGAGGGAGCTGGCCCGGGTGATCCGTGCCGTCGGGCCCTCGCTCGTCCACGCGCACAGCGCCAAGGCCGGGCTGTGCGCCCGGCTCGCCCTGCGCGGACGGATTCCGACGGTGTATCAGCCGCATGCCTGGTCCTTCGAGGCGGTCACCGGGACGACCGCCTCGCTGGCCCGCCGCTGGGAGCGGTTCGGCGCCCGCTGGGCGGACCGGATCCTCTGCGTGAGCGAGGCCGAGCGCCGTACCGGCGAGGCGGCCGGGGTCACGGCGGACTGGTCCGTCGTCCACAACGGTGTGGACGTGGCCCGGTTCGCGACCGAGGGACCGCCCGGCAACCCCGTACCCACCGTCGTCTGCGTGGGCCGGCTCTGCCGTCAGAAGGGTCAGGACGTGCTGCTCGCCGCCTGGCCCGCCGTCCTCGCGGAGGTGCCGACGGCCCGTCTCGTCCTGGTCGGCGACGGCCCGGACGGCGAACGGCTGCGCGCGGCGGCGGGCCCCTCGGTCCGCTTCACCGGCGCCGTCGACGACACCGTCCCCTGGTACCGGGCGGCCGACGTGGTCGTCCTGCCGTCCCGCTGGGAGGGCATGGCGCTCGCGCCCCTGGAGGCCATGGCGAGCGGCCGGCCGGTCGTCGTCAGCGACGTGGACGGGGCGCGCGAGAGCCTGCCGCCCTCCCACGCGTCCCGGTGCCTGGTCCCGCCCGAGGACCCGGCCGCGCTCGCCGCCGCTCTCGGCCGCCTCCTCGGCAGGCCGGAGCTGCGGCACCGACTGGGCCGCGAGGCCCACGCACACGTACTGAACAGTTTCGATGTCCGGCGCACCGGCGCGGCCGTCGCGGGCGTCTACCGCGAACTCGCCGGCGTGCGGGGGGCCGAACACAGAGAGCCGATTGCGCAGTGACCACGGAAAGTACCAGCGTTCCTTCCCCGGGCCCCTGGCCCACGGCGGGCCAGTCCTTCGGCCTCGCCTCCCTCGCGCCGCGCCGCGACACGACGGACCGGCTCGCACTGCCGCGCCGTCCCGTCCGCCGGCGGACCGGCGCCGCGCCGCTCGTCGCCGTCGACTGCCTCGCCGTCCTGGCCGCCGCCTCGCTGCTGGGCGCGGTGCACCAGGACGCCCGGCTGCTGCTGCCGGTCGCGGCACTCGTCCTCGTCCTCGACGGGCACGGCGGGCTCTACCGGCCGGCCGCGCACACCCGGCTGCTCGACGAGCTGCCCGCGCTCGCCTCCCGTGCCGGGGTCGCCTGGTGCCTGGCGGCGGCCGCCGTCGCCGCGTACTCCCCCGCGCTCGTGATCGGGCCGCTGCGGCTCTGTGCCGCGTACGGCACGCACGTCGCCGTCGTGTGCCTGGTCCGCGCGCTGGTGCTCGCCCGCAGGCGGCGGGTGGCGCGGGAGCGTCCGCGCTCGGCGCTGGTCGTCGGCGGGACGGGGGCCGCGCGCCGGTTCGCCGCCGCGGCGGCCCAGCACCCCGAGTACGGGATGCGGCCGGTCGGGATCGTCGGTGTGCCGGAGCAGGGCGGTTCTCCCCGGGCGACCGGGGAGGCCGGGCTTCCGGTGCTCACCACGACCGAAGAGATCCATCGGGCCGTCATCCAGAACAGCGTGTGCGACGCGGTGTTCCTCGACGACGACCCGGGTCTCGTGACGCTCTTCCAGCACTACGGCTGCCTGACCTGGCGGGTGGGCGGCGAGCGGCAGACCGGGCCCATGGGCGAGCACCTGTGGGGGTACGCCCGGCACCGCATCGTCCCGCTGGGCGAGCGCCCGGGGCTGACCGCCAAGCGGGCGCTGGACATCGCGCTCGCCGCGCCCGCGCTGGCGCTCGCGCTGCCGGTGCTGCTGCTGTGCGCGCTCGCCGTGCGGCTCTCGGACGGTCCGGGGGTCCTCTTCCGGCAGGAGCGGGTGGGCCAGCACGGCCGCCACTTCACGCTCCTCAAGTTCCGCACGCTCCGGCCGACCGACGACACCGAGTCGGCGACCCGCTGGAACGTGGCGGGCGACCGGCGGATGAGCGCGGCCGGCAGCTTCCTGCGCAAGAGCTCGCTGGACGAGCTGCCGCAGCTGTGGAACGTCCTGCGCGGGGACATGAGCCTGGTCGGGCCCCGGCCCGAACGCCCCTACTTCGTCGCCCAGTTCAGCAAGATCCACACCGGTTACGCGGCCCGGCACCGGATGCCGGTGGGGCTGACCGGCCTGGCGCAGGTGCACGGGCTGCGCGGCGACACCTCGATCGAGGACCGCTGCCGCTTCGACAACCACTACATCGACCACTGGTCGCTCTGGCAGGACGTCTGCATCCTGCTGCGTACGGCGGCCGGGCTCGTCCGACCCACAGGGAGCTGAGGATGGCCACGGCCGTGACGCCGGTGCCGGCGGTCGACCCGGAGGTACGGACCGGCTCGCCGGCTCCGGCGCTCCGTCCCGACGTGCGGGACCGGATCCGCCGGGCCGGGGCGCTGTCCCCGGTCCTCGCCGTGATCGCGCTGCTGCTCGTCCCGGGCGGCGGCGGCGCTCAGGGCGGCACCGGCGGCACCGGCACGATCGCGGACGCGGCCTCCGGGCTCCTCGTCGTGATCTGCCTCGTGCGGCTGCTGCGCGGCGGCGCACGGCCGCTGACCCGGGCGGCGGCCGTCGTCCTCGGGCTGCCCGTCCTCGGGATCTGCCTGGCCGCGATCACCTCGAACGACCCGGCGGCGAGCCTGCCGGGTGTCGCCCGCTACGTACAGGTCTTCGTCCTGGTCCCGGCGGCCGTGCTCCTGATGATCCGCGACCGGCGGGACTTCGCCGTGGTCGCCTGGGGGCTCGTCGGTCTCGCGCTGGTCCAGGGCGCGGTGGGGGTCGTCCAGTACCTGACCGGCACGGGCGCCTCGTACATGGGTGAGGACATCCGGGCCGTCGGCACCTTCGGGCCGACCGATGTGATGGGCATGGCGACGGTCGTGTCGTACGGGCTCGTCGTCGTCACCGGGATCGCGCTCGGCAGCCGGCCCGGCCGGGCCCGGACGGCGGCGCTGGTCTGCGCGGCGCTGCTCTTCCTGCCGCTGGTGCTGTCCTTCAGCCGGGGCGCGTGGATCGCGACCGTGCTCGCCTGCGGCATCCAGCTGCTGCTCGCCGGGCCCCGGCGGGCGGCGCGGGTGGCGCTCGCGGCCGGGGCGCTCGGGGTGGTGCTCGTCGGCGGTCTCGGCATCGGCTCCGCGATGGTGAAGGAGCGGGTCGCCAGCATCACGCAGGTGGCGGCGGCGCCGGACCAGTCGGTGACGGACCGGTACACAATGTGGGCGGCGGCCGGGCGGATGTGGAGCACGGATCCGGTCACGGGTGTCGGCCTCAAGGGCTTCCCCGCGTACCGCGACTCGAACGCCTCGCTCGCGCTCTCCTCCGGCAGCGACACGGCCGGGGCGGGCGCCGCCTTCCAGCGGCAGCCGCTGCTGTCCCCGCACAACATGTACCTGCTGGTGCTCAGTGAGCAGGGCCTTCTGGGGCTCCTCGCGCTGGCGGGCAGCTGGGTGGCGCTGCTCGTCGGCGCGCTGCGGCGGCGACGCCTCGGCGCGGACTGCGCGCTCGTCGCCTCGGGCCTGCTGTCCTGGCAGCTCATCGACTTCTTCTACGCGGACATCGGCGGCCCCTCGACGGTGCTGATGTCGGTCGTGTTCGGCCTGGCGGCCTGGTGGTCGCTGGCGGAGGTGCGGAGTGCGTGACCCGTGGGCCGGGGAGCCGGAGCCCACGGACACCTCGTGGCCCGGCGCCCCGCGCCCCGCTTCCCGGCCGCCCTGCGGCACCCCGCTGACCGACCCCTGGCCGACCGCGCCTCCGGGCCCCACGGACTCCCCGTGGACCCCGGAGGCCTCGGTGCTGCCGGGGGCGGGAGCGCGTACGGGCACCGCCGTACGGGCGGACCCGGTGCGGGTGCGGGCTCCGCGCGGCCGTCGGGCGCACGCCCGGGCGCGGGTGCGGGCCGGGGCCGACCGGGTCCAGGGGCGGGGCTTTCTCGCGAAGGCCGCCGCCGTGACCGCCGCGCTCACCGCCGTCGGGGCGCTGCTCGGGCTCGTACGCGACCAGATCCTCGCCGGGTACTTCGGCGCGGGCGCGGAGACGGACGCCTTCCTGGTGGCGTGGACGGTTCCCGAGTTCGCCTCGACGCTGCTCATCGAGGACGCGCTCGCGCTGATCCTGGTGCCGGCCTTCTCCCGGGCGCTCGCCCGCCGTTCGGGCAGCCTCTTCGGGGATCCGGTGCGCGCCCTCGTGCGCGGCACGCTCCCGCGGCTCACCCTCGCCGTCGCGGTCATCGCCACCGTGCTCGTCCTGGCGGCGCCGCTGATCGTCTCCGCCCTCGCGCCCGGCCTGCCCGACCCGCGGCTCGCCGTCGACTGCACCCGGCTGACCGCGACCTGCGTGCTGTCCTTCGCTCTGGTGGGGTACTGCTCGGCGGCGCTCCGCGCGCACGGCTGCTTCCTGCCGCCGGCGGCGATCTACGTGGCGTACAACGTCGGCATCATCGGCACGATCCTGGTGCTGCGCGAACCGTGGGGCGTGCGGTCCGCCGCCGCCGGGGTCGCGGTCGGCGGGGTCCTGATGGTCCTCGTCCAGGCACCGTCGCTCCTCCGCGAGCTGCGGGCCCGCCCGGTGCCGAAGGAGGAGCCGACCGCGCTCGCGCCCGACGGCGGGCCGGCCGGTCAGGAGGGGCGCATCCTCGTCCTCGGGCTCATCGCACCCGTCGTCGCCTTCTCGCTGTGCCGGCAGTCCCAGACGCTCATCGAGCGGTTCCTCGCCTCGCCGCTGCCGGCCGGAGCCATCTCGCATCTGAACTACGCGCAGAAGGTCGCGCAGATGCCGATGATCCTCTCCCTGATGCTGTGCACGGTCAGCTTCCCCGTGGTCGCCCGCGCCCTCGCGGCGGGCGAGACCGAGGCGGCCCGCCGCCGGGTCGAGCGGGACCTGCTGCTCGCCGCCGTCGTCGTGCTCGTCGGCGCCTCGACGGTGATCGCCGCCGCCCCCAAGATCGTCGAACTGCTCTTCGAGCGGGGAGAGTTCGACCGTACCGACACCGTCGCCACCGCCGCCGTCATGCGCGTCTACTCCCTCGGCCTCCTCGGCCAGACCATGGTCGGCGCCCTCGTCCGCTGCTACTTCTCCGCCGCCCGCCCCCTCTGGTACCCGGCCACCGCCATGGCCGCCGGGCTCGCCACGACCACCGTCGCCGGGATCTTCGGAGCCCACTACTGGGGCGTCGTCGGCATCGCCGCCGCCAACGCCCTCGGCATCACCTGCTCCGCCGTCCTGCTGCTGCGCGGCGCACACCGGCAGGCCGTGCCGGTCCGGGTCGACCGGCTCGGCGAAGGGCTCCTCCGGCTCGCCACCGCCGGCGCGTGGGCCACCGGCGCCGGCTGGCTCTGTTCCGTCGGGATCGACTCCCCCGCCCTCTCCGTCACCGTCGCCACCGCCGTCGTCGTCGGCGTCTTCCTGCTCTTCATCGCCTGCGCCGCCAAGGCGCCGGAGATCCCGCCCCTGCCCCGCTCCGCCTCCCGGAGGACCGACCATGCCCGCCCCCACCGCGCTGCGCCGACTGCTGCCGAAGCCGCCCCTGTGGGTGAAACCGCCCCTGTGGGTGGCGATGTACCACTCGATCACGGACCCCGGTGACGACCCGTACCACGTGACCGTCTCCCCCGTCCGCTTCGCCCGGCAGATGCACTGGCTCGGCGACCGGGGGCTGCGCGGGGTCTCGGTGCGGGAGCTGCTCGCCGCCACCGCGGCCGGGCGCGCCAAGGGGCTCGTCGGCCTCACCTTCGACGACGGCTACGCCGACTTCCTCGACTCGGCACTGCCGCTGCTGCGCCGTCACGGCTTCACCGCCACCGTGTACGTCCTGCCGGGCCGGCTCGGCGGCGAGAACGCCTGGGACACCGAGGGCCCGCGCAAGACGCTCCTCGACGAGGACGGCATCCTGCGGATCGCCGCGGCCGGCATGGAGATCGGCTCCCACGGCCTGACCCACGTCCCGCTCACCGAGGCCGACGACACGGCGCTCGCGGACGAGACCCGGCGCAGCCGCGAGCTCCTGGAGGAAATGACCGGCGACACCGTCGACGGCTTCTGCTACCCGTACGGGAAGGTCGACCCACGCGTCATCCACGCCGTGCGGAAGGCCGGCTACCGCCACGCCTGCGCGATCGACCCCGGCCCGCACACCAGCGCGTACGCCCTGCCCCGCGTCCACATCGGCGAGGACGACACGTCCTGGCGGCTCACGGCCAAGCGCGTGCTGCATCCGCTGCGCCGCCGCCATCCCGTCGACGTGTTCCCCTCGCAGGCCCAGACGGGACCCGCCGTGGTCGGTGCGCCATGAGGGTCCTGCACGTCATCACCGGGCTCGGCATCGGCGGCGCCGAGCAGCAGCTGCGGCTCCTCCTGCGTCACCTCCCGGTCCAGCACGGGGTGGTGACCCTCACCAACCCGGGCGCGGTCGCCGCGGGCATCGAGTCCGACGGCACCCCCGTCACCCACCTGGGCATGGCCGGCAACCGCGACCTCGGCGCGCTCCCCCGCCTCGCGCGGATCGTCCGCCAGGGCCGCTACGACCTCGTCCACACGCACCTCTACCGGGCGTGCGTGTACGGCAGGCTCGCGGCCCGGCTCGCCGGGGTCCGGCGGGTCATCGCCACCGAGCACTCGCTCGGCGAGGCCCAGATCGAGGGCCGCCCGCTCTCCGCCGGCACCCGCGCCCTGTACCTGGCCTCCGAACGGCTCGGCACCTCCACGGTCGCCGTCTCGCCCAGCGTGGCCCGCCGGCTCGCCGACTGGGGGGTACCCGCGGCCCGTATCCAGGTCGTGCCCAACGGCATCGAGAGCGGCCGTTTCGCCTTCGACGCCCGCGCCCGCCGCCTCACCCGGGGCGTCCTCGGCATCCCCGAGGACGCCTACGTCGTCGGCGGGGTGGGGCGGCTCGCGCCGGGAAAGCGCTTCGACCGGCTCGTCCGGGCCGTGGCCTCCGTGCCGGAGGCCCGGCTGCTCCTCGTCGGCGACGGCGAGCACCGCGAGGAGCTGCTGCGGGTGGCCCGGGAGTGCGGGGCCGCCGACCGGGTGCTGCTCGCCGGGGCCTGCGAGGACCCGCCGTCCGTCGCCTCGCTCGGCCCCTCGCTGCCCGAACTGCTCTCCGCCATGGACGCCTTCGTGTCCACGTCCCCCGACGAGACCTTCGGACTCGCCGTCGTCGAGGCGCTGGCCGCGGGCCTGCCCGTGCTCTACGTGGCCTGCCCCGCGATCGACGACCTGCCGCCGGACGCGGCTCCGGGCGCGCGCCGGATCGGCGAGTCCGTGCCCGAGCTGATCTCCGCGCTGCGCGGCATCCGGGACGCCCGGCTCGCCCGGCTCCCGCAGCCGGCGGCCGCCCGCCGCTACGACATCGCCCGCAGCGCAGGGCAGCTGATGTCCCTCTACGACCAGGCCGTCCACGGCACCCCCTCCCCCGCGAAGTGAGAGAGCCCGCACGATGAACACCACCCCAACCCGGTCCTTCCCGCCCGCCGGGCTCCGCCGCCCCGGCCGCTGGGCCGTGCTCCCCGCCGCCGTCCTCGCAGGGGCCGCCCTCGGCGGCGGGTACGGAGCGCTCAAGACCCCGCAGTACGCGGCGACCAGCTACGTCATCGTCGTACCGGCCGAGAAGTCCGACCCGGCGGCGGCGCTCGGCTTCGCCCAGGCCTACGGGCGGGTCGCCACCGACATCGCGGTGACCGGCGACGCACAGGTGTGGGCGGGCGTCACCGCCGACACCCTGCGCAGGAGCGTGCAGGCTGCGACCTCCCCGGACGCGCCGATGATCTCGATCACCGCCCGGGCCGAGAAGCCCGCGAAAGCCGTGTCCATGGCCGACGGGGTGGCCCGCGCGCTCGTCCTCAACAGCACGCACGTCGCGGGCAGCACGGGCGTCAAGGTCGTCCAGTTCTCGCGCGCCACCAAGCCGGTCACCCCGGTGTCCCCGTCGGCGCCGCTCTCCGCGCTCGTCGGCGCCTGTGCGGGCGGGCTGCTCGGCGGCCTGGTCCTGCTCGTCCGCCCGAAGCGCGGCACCGCGCGCGGCGAGGCCCGCCACTCCCGGCAGACCACCCCGGCCGCCCCGGGGACGCCCACCACCCCCTCCGGCACCTCCCCCACGTCCGCCGCGGTGCCCGCCCCCGCGGTCGCCTCGCACCAGCCGGAACCGGAGGCGGTGTGACCCCGAGAGCGCTGCGGACCGAGATCTGCCGTGACGAGGAGCGGTTCGGGGGGCTGGCGGCCGAGTGGACGGCGCTGTACGGGCGCTGCTCCTCCGCCACCCCCTTCCAGTCCCACTCCTGGCTGCACTCCTGGTGGCTCTCCTACGGGCGGCCCGGTGCGCTGCGGGTGGTGCTCGTACGACGGGAGAGCGGCGAACTCGTCGCCGCCGCGCCCCTGATGCGGGCCGGCGGGCCGCTGCCCGTCCTCACCCAGCTCGGCGGCACCATCACCGACTTCACGGACGTCCTCCTCGACGACGACTGCCCCGAGGCCGCGCCCGCCCTGGCCCGGGCCCTCGCCCGGGCGGCCGGGGGCGCGGTCGTCGACCTGCGGGAGGTACGCCCCGGGGCGGCCAGCGAGCGGGTCTTCGCGCACTGGCGCGGGCCGCGCCGCCGGCTGCCCGACTCGCTGTGCCTGGAGCTGCCCGCCGTCCCCATGGAGGGGCTGCTCGAACGGATCCCCTCCGGGAAGGCCCAGCGGGTCCGCGCCAAACTCCGCAAGCTCGACGCCCTCGGCATCGACTCGCACGTCGTCACCGGCGACGAGGTCCCCGCCGCCCTCGACCGGCTCCTGAAGCTCCATCAGCTCCAGTGGCAGGGCCGCGGGGTGACCGCCGAGCACACGAGCAGGCGCTTCGCCCAGCACCTGACGCGGGCCGTGCGGCCCATGGTGGAGCGCGGCGACGCGATGGTCACCGAGTTCCGGCTCGCCGGGGACGTGGTGGCCGCCGACCTGACCCTGATGTCCCCCCGGCTCGCCGGCGGCTACCTGTACGGCGCCGACCCGGCGCTGCGGGCCCGCAAGGTCGACGTGGCGACGATGCTCCTGCGCCACGGGGCCCGCGAGACCAGCACCGGCGGGCGGGCCACGCTGAGCATGCTGCGCGGCACCGAGGCGTACAAGCAGCACTGGCGGCCCGAGACCGTCCGCAACCAGCGGCTGATGCTCGCGGGGCGGCGTACGGCCCCGCTCCTGTGGCTGCGCGCGGGCGCAGCCGACGGTCGCCGCTGGGCTGCCCGCCAGGCCCGGGAGCGGGCCTGGGTGGGACGTGCGCTGGCCCGGCTCCCCGGACGGACGCCGAACGGCGGCGGATGATCTCCGCCGCCGTCCGCACCGGGACCGGTCCGGTCAGAAGGGCCAGACGCCCTTCAGCGCGTCCTTCCAGCCGAGGTCGAGCTCGTCCTTCCAGGAGTCCTTCCAGGAGTCCTTCGGGACACAGACGGGCCCACCGATCCAGCTCTCGACCCACGAACCGAGGTTCACGGTCCAGCAGTCGGGCTTGGGCTCGGGCTTCGGTTCCGGCTTCGGTTCCGGCTTGGGCTCGGGCTTGGGCTCGGGCTTGGGCTCGGGCTTCGGTTCCGGCTTGGGCTCGGGCTTGGGCTCGGGCTTCGGTTCCGGCTTGGGCTCAGGCTTCGGTTCCGGCTTGGGCTCAGGCTTGGGCTCAGGCTTGGGCTCAGGCTTCGGCTCAGGCTTCGGCTCGGGCTTCGGTTCCGGCTTGGGCTCGGGCTTCGGTTCCGGCTTCGGTTCCGGCTTCGGCTCAGGCTTCGGCTCAGGCTTCGGCTCAGGCTTCGGCTCAGGCTTCGGCACCGGAACCGTCGGGTCTGTCGGCTCGACGGGGTCGGTCGGGTCGACCGGATCCACGGGGTCAACCGGATCCACGGGGTCAACCGGATCCACAGGGTCGACCGGATCCACGGGGTCGACGGGATCCACGGGATCCACCGGATCGACCGGATCCACCGGATCCACCGGATCCACCGGAATCTCGGGGATCTCAGGCTCCGTCCCGAACAGCATCTGCCGGAACACCTCTGACGACCGCGGATTGTCGTCGCACTGCCAGACGCCGTGCGGACAGTAGTCCGTAATCGTGTGGTACAGCGGCTTGTGGAGCTTCATCCACTCCAGCATGCGCCGCATGTACACGGGATTGTCGCCGTTACGGAAGAGCCCCCATTCGGGGTAGGAGATCTCCTTTCCGTGCTCCGCTGCGAAATCGACCTGCTTCTGGAGCCCGTAAGGCTCACTCACGTGTTCGTCGAAACTCATTCCCGGCGGCTGGTCGTACGAGTCCATGCCGATGATGTCGACGACGTCGTCGCCCGGATAGCACTCGGTCCACGGCACGGCGTCCCGGCCGCGGCTCGGGTTGAAGTCGAAGCGGAACTCCTGCCCGGGGACGGAGCGCATCGCGGTGACGATGCGGTTCCAGTACTTCTTCCAGGCCGTGGGGTCCGGCGCGCACCGATGGGTGTACGTCGTGCCGTTCATCTCCCAGCCGAGGACGATGACGGTGTCGGTCGCCCGGAGCCGTACGAGCCGCTCGGCGAGGGCCGTGAAGTGGTGGTCGTAGTACCCGGCCGCGCCCAGCTGGAGCTGGCGGCGGACCTCGTAGTCGGAGACGCCGGCCTCGTTCCGCTCCAGCATGGGGACGTTGAGGACGAAGAGCCGGTCGTCCTGCTCGTTGCGCCAGTCCGCCCAGGCGTCGAGGAAGCCGGGCGGGCCCTCGATGTTCTTCCAGAGGTCGCCCGGCAGGTACGTGTGGCCGACGCGGAGTTCGCGGCCGCCGAGCCATCGTTCGAGCTGCTCGATGCGGGCGACCCCGAGCGCGCCCGAGTCGAGGAAGGCTCCCATGGCGCTGGAGAGAGTCGGACCGGGGTCCTTCGTCGTTACGGATTCGGCGGCGTGGACCGGGGACGACAGAACGACCGATCCCGAGGCGAGGAGACCGGCGGTGAACACCCCCAGCCACGCTCTCGATGTTCTCCGCTGTGCAGCTGCCATGGCCGCTCCTTCACGTCGCTCGCTTTTTGATGATCCGTCAATCCGATACTCCGAAAGTATTCCTAATGAGCCGACCGTGAACTCGGCTTCCCTCTGATCAGTAGTCCATTAGAGGATTTCATCGCCCAGTTGGGGCACCCGAGATGAAGGGCATGCCGTGCCGCGCCGCCAGAGTTTCGACACCCGCGTTCCCACCGTCCTCGTGCGGCTCGACCGGAATCCCTTCCATCACGGCACTCTCGGCGCCGCGCGATCACTCGGGCGGGCGGGAATTCCGGTGCACGCCGTCATCGAATCGAGCACCAGTCCGGTCACCCGGTCCCGCTATCTCCGCTCGGCCCGCACGGGCCCGGCGACGCCGTCCTCCGTCGAGCTCGCGGCGCTGCTGACCCGGATCGCCGACGAGATCGACGCCGCCACGCCCGATGAGCCGTCACATCCCGTGCTGGTCCTCCCCCTGGACGACGTCAGCGCCCTCGCCCTGGCCCGGCGGCGCGCCGGCCTCGCCCCGCGCTTCCTGCTGCCCGAGCAGACCGAGGAACAGCTCCTGCGGGTCGCGGACAAGGCCGGGCTCGCCAGGACCTGCGCGGCGCTCGGCCTGCCCCATCCGCGTACCGAACTCCCCACCGGCGCCGACGACGCCGCCGCCATGGCCTGGTCGCTCGGCCTCCCGGTGATCGCCAAGTGGAGCCGGCCCTGGCTGCTGCCGGCCGGCCGCGGGCTGCGCAGCACCTCGATCGTGCGGTCCCTCGCGGAGGTAAGGGAGTTGTACGACCGCACTCCCGAGGCCGGGAGCCGGCTGCTGCTCCAGGAGCTCCTGCCGGCGGGCCGGGACCTGGACTGGTTCTTCCACGGGTACGTGGACTCCGTCGGCCGCTGCGCGACGGGGGCCACCGGGCGCAAGGAGCGCTCCTGGCCCGACGGGGCGGGCCTGACGGCCGTGGGCCGCTGGGCGGCGAACCCGGCCGTGGAGCGGGCGGCCCGCGAGCTGCTCGACGCGCTCGGCTACCGGGGCGTGTGCGACCTGGACTTCCGGCTCGACCGGTCCACGGGCGCCTACCACCTGCTCGACTTCAACCCCCGGCCCGGCGCGCAGTTCCGGCTCTTCACCGACTCCGAGGGCCTGGACGTCGTGCGGGCGGCGCATCTGGACCTGACGGGCCGTCCGGTGCCGCCGCACTCCCCGGCGTACGGCCGGCGGTTCGTCGTCGAGAACTACGCGGCGCTCTCGCTCGCCGCCTCCCCGCGCCGCCGGTACGCGGCCGAGCCCGGGGCAGCCCGGCGGCCGCGCACCGAGCGCGCCTGGTTCGCGGCCGACGACCCGTGGCCCGCCCTCGCGATGGGCCGCGCCTGGCTGGCGCACCTCCTGCGCAGGGCCTGGGGCGCGACGGTCCGGCGCCTCGGCCCGGGGCCGGCCACGCACCCGGCCGCCGTCCCGCCGCCGCCCCGCACCACCCCCGACCAGCTCACCCCACGATGAGAACGATGAAGGCGGAAGGCACGATGTCGAAGTCGATGTACGACCTGGTGGTCGTCGGGGCCGGTCCCTACGGTCTGTCCGTGGCCGCGCACGCGGCGGCCCACGGGATCACGCTGCGGACCTTCGGCCGCTCGATGGAGTCCTGGCACGCCATGCCCCCGGGCATGTTCCTGAAGTCGGAGCCCTGGGCCTCGCACCTCTCCGACCCCGAGGGGGCGTACGGACTCGACGCGTACGCCGCGACGCGGGGCGTCCGCGCCGAGCACGGCGAACCGCTTCCGGTCGGCTTCTTCGCCTCGTACGGCGACTGGTTCGCCCGCCAGGCCGTGCCCGCCCTCGACGAGCGGATGATCGCCTCGGTCGCCCCCGCCCCCGAGGGCTTCGAGCTGCGCACGGAGGACGGTGAGTCGCTCCGTACGCGGACGGTGGCCCTCGCCGTCGGGGTGCTGCCCTTCATGGAGATCCCCGGACCGCTGCGCGGCCTCCCCCGCCGGTACGTCACCCACTCCAGCCACCACGGCGAGCTCGACCGGTTCGCCGGGCGGGACGTGACCGTGGTGGGCGCCGGCCAGGCGGCCCTGGAGACGGCCGCGCTCCTCACCGAGCAGGGCGCCGCGAGCGTCCGGATCGTCGCCCGCACGGACCGGCTGAACTGGAACACCCCTCCCCCGGCCCTCGACCGCGGGCCATGGCGCTCGGCGCGCGCCCCGCACACGGGCCTCGGCTGCGGCTGGCGCAACAAGCTCTACGCGGACACGCCGGGGATCTTCCGGCGGCTGCCGGCAGCCACCCGCGAGCGGATCTTCGACTCGGCTCTCGGCCCGGCGGGCGCGTGGTGGCTGCGCGAGCGGTTCGCGGCGGTCGGGGACGTACGGCTCGGGCAGCGGATCACGTCGGCGACGGTCACCGGGGACGAGCGGCTCCGGCTCGACATCGCGGGACCCGCGGGGACGACGGTCCTGGAGACCGACCATGTCGTCACCGCGACCGGTTTCACCCCGAGCCTGGAGCGGGCGGGGATGCTCGACCCGGCGCTGCGCGGAGCGCTGCGGACGGTCGGCGCGGTCGGCGCCCCGGAGGTCGGAGGCCTCTTCGAGTCCTCGTGGCCGGGTCTCTTCCTCGCCGGGCTGCTCACGGCTCCGTCGTACGGGCCGTCGATGCGGTTCGTGTTCGGCGCCGAGTACACGGCGGGCCGGCTGGTGAAGGGAGTCCGGCAGCGGCTGCGGGCGGGCGCCCGGGGCGGGGCGGTGGGCCGGCCCCGGGCGGGTGCGAAGGCCACCGTCGGGGCATAGCGGAGGGCCGGCCCCGGGGAGCGAGTGCTCTCCGGGGCCGGCCCCTGTGCCTGCGTGCCTACGCGCCGCTGGGAGCTCAGGCGTTGATGCAGGTGTTGAACCCGGCCGGGTTCAGCGCGCCGATGACGTTCACGCTGTTGCCGCAGAGGTTGATCGGGATGTGGATCGGGACCTGGACGACGTTGCCCGACAGAACGCCCGGCGAGCCGATGGCCACACCGTGCGCGCCCGCGTCCGCGATGGCGGGCGACGCCGCACCCATGGCCATGACGATTCCGGCGACGACGGCCGCGACCTTCTTGCAGTTCATTGCGTCTGGATCCTTTCTGTGACGGAAGACATTTCACGGAAGACAACGAACACGTCACGGAAAGGAAACCGCAATATCGGCGGCTTTCGTTCTTTCACTCCATTGCGCGCACAGAACAGGGCCGGAGGGAACGTGGACGTTCTCTCCGGCCCTGTTCTGTGCGCGGTGCGGTCAGCCGTTGTAGGCGCCGTTCCCGGAGAGGACCGGGATGTCCTCCAGGATGTGCGACAGCGGCTCGTCACCCTTGGCCTGGGTGGAGTTCTCCGCGCACTGCTGGTTCTGCGGGGAGGACAGGACGTTGATGTCCTGGACCGCGACCGGGATGAGGCCGGCGAGCGCGCCCACGTTGCCCTTGACCGGGACGCCGAGGCACAGCTTGTTCAGCGAGCCCTGGACTGCCGAGAACTGCGGGCTCATGTGACCGGCGGTCTTCGAGTTGCCGAAGGACTGGTGGGCGCCGTTGCCGCTGAGCGAGGTGGTGCCCCCGTCGTTGGCGATGGCGAGCGCCGGGGAGGCCGCCGCGGCGGAAGCGCCGACAACAGAGGCCGTCACAGCCGCAGCCGCCATAATCTTCTTGATCACGGTGATTCCGTTCCTGTTCCCACCAATCGACCTGATTGATGCGACGGGATCAACTGCGGCCGGGGGCTTTGGTTCCGGCCCTTCACCCGTTCGACTGGAGCCCCGTTTCGCGCTGCCGAGTGCGCTCCGCCAAGGGGGTGACACAGCGGAACCCCGAGGTCCGGGGCCAGTTGATCAGGGGGCTCCCTGCACGGAGCCGGTTCTAGAAGGGAACTCCCGTGATCAAGAAGGTTATGGCCACTGCGGCCGCAGCCGTCTCCATCGTCGGCGCCACCGCCGCCGTGGCCTCCCCCGCCCTCGCCATCGCCAACGACGGCGGCACCACGTCGCTGTCGGGCAACGGTGCGCACCAGGAGTACGGAAACTCCGCCACGTACGGCAACATGAGCCCGCAGTTCGCGCTCGTCCAGGGCTCCCTGAACAAGCCCTGCATCGGCCTGCCGGCCAAGGTCAACGCCGGTTCGCTCATCGGCGCCATCCCGATCGCCGTCCAGGACATCAACGTCCTGTCGTCCCCGCAGAACCAGCAGTGCACCGAGAACTCCACCCAGGCCAAGGGTGACGAGGCCCTGTCGCACATCCTGGACGACATCCCGATCCTCTCGGGCAACGGCGTCGGCAACAACTGACGTACCGCTCACGCATGAGGGGCCGCCCAGCCAGGGCGGCCCCTCTTCGTTTCCCGCTGCTCGCGTCCCCGTCAGGGGCGCGGCCAGACCGGGGTGGCCATGATGCGTTCCCACTCCCGGTCCGGCATTCCCGGTACCGTGCGCCCCGCCTGCACCCACTGCGTCACCAGTGCGGAATAGACCGGGAATGGCGTACGGTCGACGATCGGTCGGTCACTCACATATCGGCTCTTCGGAATGAAGGCCATCCGTTCCCATTTACCGGGACCCGGCGCCATCTTCGCTCCCTCCGCTGCGATTCACGCATCATTACACAGGCGCCGCAGGAGAGTGATTCGCTTTGCCCATGTCGCGTCGGGCACCTCTGTACGAGCGGGGTCGAAATAGCGTGCGGGCATGAATTTCCCGCGCCTGAAGGGGTCACGGAGGCTGCTGCTCGCCCCCGCGGCTCTCGTCGCCCTGGCCGCCCTCGTCCCCGGCGCCCTCGCCGCGGCCCCCACCGATCTGCCCGCGCCGGAGCAGGGGTTGAACCTCCTGGTGGTCGGCATCGACACCCGCAAGGGCGTCACCGAGGAGGAGAAGGAGCGCTTCCGGCTCGGCGGGCAGGCGTGCGACTGCACGGACGTGATGATGCTGGTGCACGTGTCGGCGGCCAACGACCGGATCGACGTGGTGGGTCTGCCGCGCGACTCGCTCACCTCCTTCCCCGCCGACCACCGCGACCGGCGGACCGGGAAGGTGCACGCCGCGCATCAGGCGAAGATCAACAGCGCCTGGGCGGAGGGCGGTTCCTCCTTCACGGTGGAGACCGTCGAGTCGATGACCGGGCTCCCCGTCCACCGGTACCTGGAGATCGACTTCCGTCGCTTCATGGACACCGTCGACCGCGTCGACGGCGGGGTCGCCATCTGTACGGCGGAGCCGCTCAAGGACCCCTCCACCGGCCTCGACCTCCAGCCCGGGACCAAGCGCGTCGGGGGCGGTGAGGCGCTCCAGTACGTCCGCTCGCGGAAGGCGGACGGGCAGATGGACTTCGGCCGGATCCAGAAGCAGCAGAAGTTCGTCGTCAACACCCTGGAGCGGCTCCGCGAGGGGATGCTCGACGACCCGGAGCAGCTGATGGCCCTCGCCGCGACGCTGCGCGGGACCGCCGCGGCCGAGCAGGCGATCTCGCCGGAGGAGCTGCTGGAGCTCGCCGGCCGGCTGCGGGAACTGCCCCCGGACCGCATGGCGTTCGCGACCGTGCCCGTACGGGGCTTCAACCCGAACATCGCGGGTGTCGGGTCCACGCTCGCCTGGGACGCGGAAGGCGCCGCGAAGGTCTTCGGGCGGCTGCGCGAGGACCTGCCGCTGCCGGCCGCGGAGGAGGTCGCGCCCAGCACGATCCCGGTGGGCACGTACCGGCCCGCCGAGGGGTCCTCGCTCATCTGCCCGTAGTCCGTCCGGTGGACATACCGGAACCTCCGGACTTCTGACCAGTTGATCAGCACGGCTCGGCACTCAGCGCGAGCCAGAACCCGAAAGGCCTTAATCTCATGAAGAAGCTCTTGGCTACGGCTGCTGTGGCCGCGTCGGTCCTCGGCGCGACGGCGGCGGGCGCCGGACAGGCGCTCGCGATCGCCGACGACGGTGGCACCACCTCGCTCAGCGGCAACGGTGCCCACCAGGAGTTCGGCAACTCCGCCACGTACGGCAACATGAGCCCGCAGTTCGCGCTCGTCCAGGGCTCCCTGAACAAGCCGTGTGTCGGCCTGCCGGCCAAGGTCAACGCCGGTTCGCTGATCGGTCTCATCCCGATCGCGGTCCAGGACGTCAACGTCCTGTCCTCCCCGCAGAACCAGCAGTGCACCGAGAACTCCACCCAGGCCAAGGGTGACGAGCCGCTGTCGCACATCCTCAGCGACATCCCGGTCCTCTCGGGCAACGGCGCCGGCAACAGCTGAGCGACCGCGCTCGGTGCGGCGGCCCCGCCTCCCCTCCTCGGAGGGGTGGCGGGGCCGTCCCCGTTACGGCTCCGGGCTCACAGCTTCCCGGCGAGCTCGGCCGGGTCGGTGACGGGGGCCTCGCACACGAAGTGACGGCAGACGTACGCGGCGGGCCCGCCGGCCACCAGCGGCCGGTCCTTCAGGAGCGGGAACTCCTCGCTGTCCGGGGCGCCGGTCGCGAGCACCGCGCCGGGGGCGTTGGCCAGGAGCGCGGTACGGCGCAGCTCCTGGAAGGCCTCGTCGCCGGGGGCGCCCACGACGGCGATCTCGCGGGGCCCGTCGAGGAGGGCCTCGGCGACGGCCAGGCCCCAGCCGATGAAGCGGGGCGCACGCGGGCCGAGGGCCTTGACGACACCGAGGGCTCCCTCGGCGGCGGCCCGGTGGGCCTCGGAGCCGGTGTGGGCGGCGTACGAGAGGAGCGCTCCGGCGGCGGCGGTCCACCCTGAGGGGGCGGCGTTGTCCGTGGGGTCCTGCGGGCGGCGGATGAGGGTCTCCGCGTCGTGGGCGGTGTCGTACAGCGCACCGCCCTCGCCGGTGAAGCGGTCGATGACGAGGTCCAGGAGGAAGCCGGCGAAGTCGAGCCAGGCGCCCTCGCCGGTGACGGCGGCGAGGGCGAGGAAGCCCTCGGCGACGTCGGCGTAGTCCTCCAGGACCCCGTCGTTGGTGCCGGCCCGGCCGTCCTTCGAGGTGCGGGTGAGCCGGGCGGCCTCGTCCATGTGGACGCGGACGAGCAGGTCGGCGGCCTCGGTGGCGCGCTCGATCAGGTCGGGGCGGCCGAGGAGCGCCCCGGTCTCGGCGAGGGCGGCGATGGCGAGGCCGTTCCAGGCGGCGACGACCTTGTCGTCGCGGCCGGGGCGCTCGCGCTCCTCGCGGGCGGCGAGGAGGCGGGCCGCGATCGAGGCGATCCGGTCGGCGTCGGCGACTCCGGAGTCCTGCGGGAGCTGGAGGACGGAGCTGCCGTGCTCGAAGGTGCCGTCCTCGGTGACGCCGTAGTGGGCGGCGGCGACGGCGGCGTCCTCCGCGCCGAGGACGGCGGTCAGCTGCTCCGGCGTCCAGGCGTAGTAGGCGCCCTCCACGTGCTTGCCGGTCCCGTCGTCGGAGTCCGCGTCGAGGGCGGAGGCGAAGCCGCCCTCGGGGGTGCGGAGCTCGCGGACCATGAAGTCGGCGGTCTCCAGCGCGACCCGGCGGGCCAGGTCGCTGCCGGTGGCCCGCCAGAGGTGGGCGTACACCCGGCACAGAAGCGCATTGTCGTAGAGCATTTTCTCAAAATGGGGCACAACCCACGCCCGGTCGACGGCGTAGCGGGCGAAGCCGCCGCCGAGCTGGTCGTAGATGCCGCCGCGGGCCATGGCCTCGCAGGTGTCGGCGGCCATCTGGAGGGCGCCCTCGGAGCCCGTACGGGCGTGGTGGCGGAGCAGGAACTCCAGGGCCATCGACGGCGGGAACTTGGGGGCGCCGCCGAAGCCGCCGCGGGTGGCGTCGTACTCGCGGACGAGGCCGAGGAGGGCCTGCGCGAGTTCCTCCTGGCCGGGGACGCCGTCACCGCCGTAGGCGAGGGAGCGGCCCGCGAGGTCCTTGACGATGCGGTCGGCGACCTCGCCGACCTCGTCGCGCCGGTCGGCCCAGGCGTCGCGGACGCCTTCCAGGACGTCGGGGAAGGAGGGCATGCCGTGGCGGGGCTCCGGCGGGAAGTACGTGCCGAAGTAGAAGGGGGCGGCGTCCGGGGTGAGGAAGACCGTCATGGGCCAGCCGCCCTGGCCGGTGGCGGCCTGCACGGCCTCCATGTAGACGGCGTCGACGTCGGGGCGCTCCTCGCGGTCGACCTTGACGGCGACGAAGTGGTCGTTGACCAGGGCCGCGGTGGCGTCGTCCTCGAAGGACTCGTGGGCCATCACGTGGCACCAGTGGCAGGAGCTGTAGCCGACGCTCAGGAGCACGGGGACGTCGCGGCGGCGGGCCTCCTCGAAGGCCTCGGCCGACCAGGGCCACCAGTCGACCGGGTTGTCGGCGTGCTGCAGGAGGTACGGGGAGGTCTCATGGGCCAGTCGGTTCGGCATGGGGCCCATCCTGCCCTGCCGCCCCGGGCTAGTGCGGGAACCCCTCCCTCGTCGGCCTCAGATGCGGGCGAGGCGGGTGAGGAGGGGGCGGAGGGACCATCCCGTTCGGCGCAGGCCTGCCCAGAGGCAGCAGGCGGCGAGGGCGAGGGCGGTCAGGGCCGCGCCGGGGGCCGTCGGCATCTCGCGCAGGAACCTGGCGCCGAGCAGGAGCACCATCGAGCCGGTGACGAGCAGCAGCACGTCGGCCGGGCCGCCGTCCTGGAGCGGCCGGCGGGTCAGGGCCGTGACGCCGGTCGCGAGGCCCACCGTGGCCGCCACCGCGACGACCGGCCAGGCCAGGGTGCGGGCGGGGAGCCCGCCCCACCACTCGCCGAGCAGCGGGGCCAGGGTCAGTTCGTCGCGCAGGCCGCGCCAGGTCTCGCCGACCCACCCCGACCCCGCGTGCGGAGCGCCCGGACCGCTCCCTGGGCGAGGTGGCCGCGCAGGCGTCCGTCCGGACGCGTCAGGGCGGTGGTGAGGCCGCGGGGCTCCGGGCGGTAGAGGTCGAGCGCGTGGTGGAGCGTGCCGGTCCGGGCGAAGGTCCGGGCCTCGGCTGCGCGCGCCGATGCGCGGGCGAGCCGGGCGAGGTCGACCGTACGGATCGAGCGGAAGGCGGAGCGGCCGAGCACCGCCGCCGCGACGGCCACGCCCTGCGGGGCGAGCCCGCTTCCCGGGTGGTCGAACAGGTCGGTCGAGGAGCGTGGCCGTGCACACGTGCAGCAGGAACGGCTTGAGCACCAGCGGCCCCCAGAACCGGCCGGTGAGCTGGGCGCCCCAGACGGCCGCCGCCGCGACCAGGCAGGCCACGGGTGTCGGGCGGGCGGTCGGACCGCCCCTGTCCCGTACCCCTGGGGTACGGGACAGGGGCGGTCGTCGCTACTTGCCCGAGGCGCCGGCCGGCGCGGCCGGGGTGTCCGCGGTGGCGGCCGGGTCCGGGGCCTCTTCGAAGGAGACCTTGCCCATGTGGCGGTTCATCGACTTCATCAGCATCCAGACCGCGAGGGCCATGACCGCGAAGACGACGAAGCCGAGGACGCCGGGGGTCACCTTGTTCTTGTCCAGCTCTTCGGCGGCGAAGGGGACAAGCTGGGTCAGTGCCAGGTGTGCGCTCATGTCAGGCATTGTCGCGGATGCCCGCGAAGAGATCTTCCTCGGGGAGGGAAGTCGGCACCAGCGCCTTGCTGAGCTCGTACTCCTCCGTCGGCCAGACCTCCTTCTGGATCTCCATCGGGACCCGGAACCAGCCGCCGTCAGGGTCGATCTGGGTGCGGTGGGCGATCAGGGCCTTGTCGCGGGTCTCGAAGAAGTCGGCGCAGGGCACGAACGTGGTCAGCGTCCGCTCCTTGCGCTCGAACTCGGTCCAGCGCTCCAGCCACTCGCCGTACGGGGACTCCAGGCCCCGGGCGATCAGTGCCTCGTGCAGCGCGACCGTACGGGGACGGTTGAAGCCCTGGTTGTAGTAGAGCTTCAGCGGCTGCCAGACCGGGCCGAACTCGTCCTCCGGGTACTTCACGGCGTCGGTCGCGCCGTCGAAGGCCACCATCGTGATCTTGTGGGTCATGATGTGGTCGGGGTGCGGGTAGCCGCCGTTCTCGTCGTAGGTCGTGATGACCTGCGGGCGGAACGCGCGGATCTTGCGGACCAGCGCGCCGGCCGCCGTGTCGACGTCCTCAAGGGCGAAGCAGCCCTCGGGGAGCGGGGGCAGCGGGTCGCCCTCGGGGAGACCCGAGTCGACGAATCCCAGCCACTCCTGGGAGACGCCGAGGATCTCGCGGGCCTCGTCCATCTCCTTGCGGCGGACCTCGTGGATGTTCGCCTCGATGTAGGGGTCACCCTGGAGCTGGGGGTTGAGGACCGAGCCGCGCTCGCCGCCCGTGCACGTCACCACGATGACGTCCACCCCCTCGGACACGTACTTGGCCATCGTGGCCGCACCCTTGCTCGACTCGTCGTCGGGGTGGGCGTGAACGGCCATCAGTCGCAGCTGGTCAGTCAAGACTCGATCCTCAGTGATTCGACGCGGAGGCAGGCTTCTATAGTGACGGAATCGGGGGAGGGAAAATTCCGCCACCCCGGCTTCGAGAGGATCCACCATGAGCGCGGTGCGAGAGCAGCTGCCCGAAGGGCGCTACGGGCGCTCCGCGGACGAGCGGGCGGACCGCAAGCTCAAGGTGACCGGCGCCGTGCTCGGCGTCCTCTTCCTCGGCATGATGGGCTGGTTCGGCTGGCACTACGTCGTCGACAGCAAGATCAGCGCCGAGATGATCAAGTTCGACGTGGTGAGCCCCACCGAGGTGCAGCTGCACCTGGAGGTCCGCAAGGACGAGGGCGTCAAGGGCGTCTGCACGCTGCGGTCGCGCTCCGAGGACGGTGCCGAGGTCGCCCGCAAGGATGTGCGGATCGACGACCCCGCCGCCCGTGTCGACGAGGTCTTCACGCTCCGTACGACCGCGCTCGCGACGAGTGCCGAGCTCGTGGGGTGTACGGCGCGGTAGCGGTGGGTAGGGACCGGGTGACGAGTCCCGGCGGGTCACGTGCGTGACCTGGGGTGACGCCATCTTGATGGTTTATGTCCTCCCGCTTTTCGCCACTCATTGTTAGGCTCGTGGTTTCGCCCGCCCGGGAAGCGCCTGCTGCCCGTGTAGGGCGATGCTTTGTATTCCCAGTACCTACGAGGAGCACCTGTGACCCAGACCAGCGACAACGTCACCTGGCTCACCCAGGAGGCGTACAACAAGCTCAAGGGTGAGCTTGAGTACCTGTCTGGTCCCGCGCGTACCGAGATCGCGGCCAAGATCGCCGCCGCGCGCGAAGAGGGGGACCTGCGCGAGAACGGCGGGTACCACGCGGCCAAGGAGGAGCAGGGCAAGCAGGAGCTCCGGGTCCGCCAGCTCACCCAGCTGCTCCAGCACGCCAAGGTCGGCGAGGCCCCGGCGGACGACGGCGTCGTCGAGCCCGGCATGGTCGTCACGATCGCCTTCGACGGCGACGAGGACGACACGATGACCTTCCTGCTCGCCTCCCGCGAGTACGCGAGCGACGACATCGAGACCTACTCGCCGCAGTCGCCGCTCGGCGTCGGTGTCAACGGCAAGAAGGCCGGTGACGACGCCGAGTACGAGCTGCCGAACGGCAAGAAGGCCACGGTGAAGATCCTCAGCGCCAAGCCGTACACCGGCTGAGCCTGCCTCTTTCCCGTCCTGGGCATGAAGGGCCGGTCCCCTCGGGGGACCGGCCCTTTGCCTTGCATGCACATGCAATGATGCGGCCTGACGTCGCGTCACAAGGGGGATGGGCGAAGTGCTGGGACCGCTGCGTGAGGGAACGCCACGGCAGATCGGACCGTACGAGGTGCTGGCCCGGCTCGGCGCCGGCGGCATGGGCGAGGTCTTCCTCGCCCGCGGTGGGTCCGACGGCGTCTTCGTCGCCGTGAAGACCGTCCGGCGCGATGTCGCCGGCGACCCCGCCTTCCGGGACCGCTTCCGGCGCGAGATCCGGGTCGCGGCGCTCGTCTCCAGCCCGTACGCCGCCGCGCCCGTCGGCGGCGACGCCGACACCGAGGTGCCCTGGCTCGCCACCGCGTACGTCCCGGGACCCAGCCTCTCCCAGGCCGTGCGGCGCGGCGGCGCGCTGCCCGTCGCCACCGTGCGCGCCCTCGGCGCCGGGGTCGCCCGCGCCCTCGCCGACCTGCACGCGGCCGGGGTCCTGCACCGGGACCTCAAGCCCGGCAACGTCATGCTCTCCGTCGACGGCCCCCGGCTCATCGACTTCGGCATCGCCCGCAGCAGCACCGCCACCACCATGACCGCCACGGGGGTGATGGTCGGCACGCCCGCCTTCATGTCCCCCGAGCACGTGGCGGGCGCCCGGCGGGTCACGGCCGCGTCCGACGTCTTCTGCCTCGGCTCGCTGCTCTGTTACGCGGCGACCGGCGAGGACCCCTTCGGCGACGGGCCGCTCGCCGCCGTCCTGTACCGGGTCTCGCAGGCCGAGGCCGACCTGAGCCGGGTGCCGGAGGAGCTGCGCGAGGTCGTCGCCGCCTGCCTCGCCCTCGATCCCGCGAACCGGCCCACGCCGGAGCGGCTCGCGGAGCTGCTCGAAGCGGACGCCGGGCGGCGCTTCCCGTGGCCGGAGGGCGTACGGGAGCACATCGGCGAGTACGGGACGGAGCTCGCCCAGCTCGTCGCCTCGGGCGGACCGCTCCTGGAGGCCGCGCCCGCGACGGGCCCCGGCGTCACGCCTGCCGTGCCCGGGCTGCACTCCGTACCGACGCTGGGGCCCGTCTCGCGGCCCGACGCGCGGCCCGACACGCGGCCCGACACGCCTCCGCGCCGACGGCGGCGGCGGGTGCTCGCCGCCGCCCTGACCCTCGCCGTCGTGGCCGGCGGCCTCGGCACCTACCTGCTGTGGCCTGAGGGCGAGACGAAGAAGCCGCAGTCCCCTCCGCAGGCCGCGCCGCCCGCCGCGCCGCGCATCGCCGGTGTGGACGACCGGGGTCTGGCCGACGCCTCGGGCGTGGTCCCGCAGAACGCGGCCCAGCGGCCGGCGGGCTGGAAACCCTGGCAGGCGAAGCTGAGCGCGCCCGCGCACGGCTGCTCCGCCGGGGAGAAGGTGCTGGTGTGCCGGACGACGGACGGGCGGTACGAGGCGCTCGACCCGGCGAGCGGGAAGCGGCTGTGGGGGGCGAAGGTCGACTCGGAGACCCCCCTGGAGTCGTACATGAGCGAGCGCGCCGTGTTCTTCGTGGCCCGGGACAGCACCCGGCCCACCGTCCACCACGGGAACGTGGTGCTCGTCACCGGACGGAAGCTCCAGGTGCGGGACGCCCGGACGGGCGCGGTGCGCTGGGAGAAGCTGGCCCTCGGCCCGCAGTACATGTGGGACACGCGGCCGCTGGTGGGCGACGGGATCGTCTTCGCCGCGACGGAGGTGATGGACGACATCGACGAGGATCAGGTGGCCTTCACCGCCTACTCGCTCACCGACGGCAAGGAGCTGTGGACCAAGGGGCTCACCAACGCGGACATCTCCAACGCCGAACGGCGCGGCTACGAGCCGGTGGCCTACGCGAAGGGGATCGTCTACGCCCTGAGTCAGGGCGGCCTCGTCGCGTACGACGGGAAGACGGGCACGCTGCTCGGCGAGGCCGACCCGGCCGCCAGGGAGTGCCTCGACATCAAGGTCCTCGCCGGGTCCGGGTACTGCGCGAGCTACGACCGCACGCGGAACGCGAAGGTGCAGCTCCACGCGCTGGACGCCCGCACGCTCGCCGCCAGGGCCTCGATGCCCGCGCCGCTCGCCTCGGTCGCTCCCTCCGTCGTCGGCCCGAACGCCGTCGTCACCTCCGGCAAGGAGGTGGCCGTCCTCGACCCGCGCACCGGCAGGACCCTGGTCTCCCACCCTGTGAAGGCCGCGCCCGCCGGTCTCGGCCAGGCCGTGTCCTCGCCGCTGCTCGCCGGCGACCAGGTCGTGTACGCCGACTTCTCCTCGCTCTACACCGTGCGCCTCGGGGCGGGCGGGAAGCCCGCCGGACTGAAGGTCACGCCGGTGCCGGGGGCGCCGGGGCCGCGCGTCCCGGAGGAGAACCCGGTCCCGGGCTACGGCGACATCGTGTCGAAGCAGGTCCGGGCACCGGAGGTCCTGCCGGTGGGCGGGATCGCGTACATCGTCTACGACAAGGGGGCCGTGGCCTCCGTCGAGCTGCCCGAGTAACGCTCTGAGAGGACCTGTTCGGTGTTGAAGGCACTCCCGTCCGGCGCGCCCCCGCAGCTCGTCGGCCCCTACCGGCTGCTCGCCCGGATCGGCGCGGGCGGCATGGGCGAGGTGCATCTCGCCTGCCGGGCCGACGAGCCGACGGCCGATCCGTACCGGATGGTCGCCGTGAAGACCGTACGGGAGGACCTGGAGGTCGACGGGGACTTCCGGACCCGGTTCCGGCGGGAGATCACCGCGGCGCGGACCGTGGACGGGCCGGGGGTCGCGCGGCTGGTGGACGCCGACGCCGACGCGCCCTCGCCGTGGCTCGCCACCGAGTACGTGCCCGGGCCCTCGCTCGCCGAGGCCGTCGTACGGTCCGGGGCGCTGCCCGTCGCGGCCGTGCGGGCCCTCGGGACCGCGCTCGCCACGGCCCTCGCGGACGTCCACCGGCTGAAGGTGCTGCACCGGGACCTCAAGCCCGCGAACGTCCTCCTCGGCGCGGCCGGTCCGAAGCTGATCGACTTCGGCATCGCCCAGGCCTTCGAGGCGACCGCGCTGACCTCGACCGGGCTCGTCGTGGGCTCCCCCGGATTCATGTCGCCGGAGCACCTCGTGGGGAGCCGGGCCGTCGTGCCCGCGTCGGACGTCTTCTGCCTCGGTGCCGTGCTCGCTTTCGCCGCGAGCGGCCAAGGGCCGTTCCACGACTACGAGATGGCGGCCGTGATCTACCGGATCAGTCGTGCGGACGCCGAACTGTCCGCGGTTCCGGAGGAGTTGCGGCCGGTCGTGGAGCGCTGTCTGCTGCTCGATCCGGCGGAGCGGCCGTCGGCGGAGGAGTTGGTTGCCCTGCTCGGGGGCGGGGGTGTGCCCGAGGTGTTCCCCTGGCCCGGCGGGGTGTTGTCGCTGCTCGCCGAGTACGGGGAGGCCGCGAGGAACATCGGGGAGGCGGCGGCCTCGGGGGCGGGCGTCGCGGACCTGCCGACGCTCGGCCCCGTCGTGCCGTACTCCCCCACGGCCGTGACGGACCGGCCGGTGACCCCGGCGGCTCCGGCGCCGGTGGAGCGGAAGCGCCGCAGGCGCGGCGCGGTGGTCGCGGGCGTGGTGGCGGTGGCGGTCCTCGCGGCGGTGGGCGTCGTGCTGACGCGGCAGACGGACGGGCCCGGAGGGACGGGAGGGGTCGCGGGGCCGAGCGCGAGCACCACGGGCCCGAGCGCCTCCGGGAACCCTGCGCCGCAGACCCTGAGCCAGGTCGTCCTGCCGTACGGCGGCACGGGGCACACCAACGACTTCGGCAAGGCGGCGACGAGCCGCTCGCACCGCCCGGCGGGCTGGTCGCCCTGGACCGCCCGGACCGAGGCGACCGACGGCGCCTGCACCCTCTCCCCGAAGGTGCTCGTCTGCACGGGCGCGGGCGGCGCGCTGGTGGGGCTGAACGCGGCGAACGGGCATGAGCTGTGGAAGCTCCCGGCCCGCACGAACGGGGACGGGCTGCGGGCGACCGCCCAGTACCCGGCGATCGTCGGGGACCGGGTGTATCTGGCCGGGGCCGAGGGAGTGGTCGCGTACGGCCTTCAGAACGGCAGGAAGCAGGGGACGGTCGCCGGGCCCGGGGCCGACTGGGCCGTGAAGGGGAGCGATTTCACGGACGGCGTGCTCTACACGACGTACATCAACCTGTCGGAGGAGAAGGAGGCCGGGCTGGTGACGGCGGTGCGGCTCGGAGGCGAGGGGAAGCAGGTGGGCCACGAGCTGTGGCGGAGCCCGCTGGGCGCGCTGCCCGAGCAGCCGGTGGCGGCGAACGGGCGGGTGTACGTGCCGCTCGGGATCGTGCCGGTGGCGCTGGACGCGGCGACCGGGAAGGAGACGGCGCGCGGGCCGGAGGGCTGTCAGCGGTTCACGGTGCCCGAGAAGAGCGGAAGTCTGCTCTGCCTGGACACCCGGAGCGGCGTGACCGTGCTCGACGGGACGACCCTGCGGGCCGTGCGGTCCTTCGGTGAGGGGGTGACGGCCGGGCCCGCCGTGAACGCGGACGGCCTGGTCGCGGTGGTCAGCGGTGAGCGGCTGGTCACGTACGACCTGGCGAGCGGCAGGGAGCGGTGGGACGCCATGTCGCCCGTTCCGCAGTCCACCCCGGCGCGTGTGTACTTCGCGGGTGACCGCGTCCTCACCATGGCGAAGGACATGGTCGTCTCCTTTCCGCAGGACGGGCCGGCCTCGTCGGACGACGTCAAGGAGTTCCGGCCGAACCTGCCCGACGACTTCGACCCCCAGGCCCTCGGAGACGTCCTGCTGGCCGGCGGGGCGGCCTTCCTGGCCTTCCCCGACGGCCTCGTCCTCTCCGGCTATCTGCCCTGACGGACCGGGCTCTCAGCCGTCCGCCCGGCGGTACTTGCGGACCGAGAGCGTGCGGAAGATCGCGACGATCAGGACCGAGTAGATCAGCGACGCCCACACCGGGTGCTGCATCGGCCAGGCGTCGGACGGGGAGACGCCCGGGTCGCCGAAGAGCGTGCGGCAGGCCTGGACGGTGGCGCTGAAGGGGTTCCACTCGGCGATCGGCTGGAGCCAGGACGGCATCTGGCTGGAGTCCACGAACGCGTTCGAGATGAACGTGACCGGGAAGAGCCAGATCAGGCCGCCGGACGTCGCCGCCTCCGGGGTGCGGACCGAGAGGCCGATGAGGGCGCCGATCCAGGTGAAGGCGTAGCCGAGGAGGAGCAGCAGGCCGAAGCCGGCCATGACCCTGCCGAAGTTGGTCGGCTCCGCGTAGCCCGGGCGCCAGCCGATGATCAGCGCGACGATCGCGAGGACCAGGAGCGTCAGCGCCGTCTGGACGAGGTCGGCGAGGGTGCGGCCGGTGAGGACCGCGCCGCGCGCCATCGGCAGCGAGCGGAAGCGGTCGATGAGGCCCTTGTGCATGTCGTCCGCGATGCCGGCGCCCGCGCCGGCCGTGGCGAAGGTGACGGTCTGGGCGAAGATGCCGGCCATCAGGAAGTTCTTGTAGACGTCCGGGTCGGTGCTGCCGCCGATGCTCATCGAGCCGCCGAAGACGTACGTGAAGAGGATCACGAACATCACCGGCTGGATCAGCCCGAAGAGGATCATCTCGGGGATCCGGGTCATGCGGATGAGGTTCCGCTTGGCGATGACCAGGGAGTCGTTCATCGTGCTCACTTGGCCGTCTCCTTCGTCTGCCGGCGGCCGCGGCCGTCCTGCCCGCGGCCGTCCTTCGGGGGCGCGCCGCCGTTCTCCTCCTCCGTGAGCGCGGCCGCGTGGCCGGTCAGGGAGATGAAGACGTCGTCGAGGGTGGGGCGGCGCAGGCCGATGTCGTCGATCTCGACGCCGACGGCGTCCAGGTCGCGGATGACCTCGGCGAGCAGCTTGGCGCCGCCGGAGACGGGGACGGTGAGCTTGCGGGTGTGGTCCTCCACGGAGACCTCGTCCGGGCCGCGGCCCGCGATGCCGTAACGGCCGAGGACGCCGCGGGCGCCCGCGATCATCTCCGGTTCGTGGACGACGACCTCGACGCGCTCGCCGCCCGTCTGGGCCTTGAGCTGGTCGGAGGTGCCGCGCGCGATGACCTTGCCGTGGTCGACGACGCAGATGTCGTGGGCGAGGTGGTCGGCCTCTTCCAGGTACTGGGTGGTGAGGAGCAGTGTCGTGCCGCCCGCGACGAGCTCCTTGATGACCTCCCAGAGCGCCTGCCGGTTGCGCGGGTCGAGGCCGGTGGTCGGCTCGTCCATGAACATGACGGGCGGGGAGACGACGAGGGCCGCCGCGAGGTCGAGGCGTCTGCGCATGCCGCCGGAGTACGTCTTGGCGGTGCGGTCGGCGGCGTCCGCGAGGAGGAATCGTTCCAGCAGCTCGTCGGCCCTGGCCTTCGCCGCCTTCGCCTTCATCTGGTACAGCTGGCCGACCATCTGCAGGTTCTCGCGGCCGGTGAGGTACTCGTCGACAGCGGCGAACTGGCCGGAGAGGCCGATCGAGCGGCGGACCGCTTCGGGATGCCTGAGGACGTCGACCCCGGCGACGACGGCCCTGCCGCTGTCGGGCTGGAGCAGCGTCGTCAGCACGCGGACGGTGGTGGTCTTCCCCGCGCCGTTCGGGCCGAGGAGGCCCAGGACCGTGCCCTCGGGTACGTCGAGGTCGACGCCGTCCAGAGCTCGTACGTCACCGAAGGTCTTCACCAGACCCTCGGCGTAGATCGCGCCTGGCATGTGGGTTCTCCCAGGGAGATTCGGGCGTTTCCTACCGATCCTAGGATTGGCGGGCGGTCCTCGCCCCATGAATTTGTGATCCTCGCCACATGATCATGGACTGTGTGGTCCTGGTCAGCCGAGGACCGTGTAGCCCGCGTCCCGCAGCGCCTCCGCCACCTCCCGGCAGTGCTCCGGGCCCTTCGTCTCCAGGTGCAGCTCGACCTCCGCCTCCGTCAGGCCCAGGCGCGGGTCCGTCCGCACATGGCTCACGTCGAGGACGTTCGCGTCGACGACCGTGAGGACCGCGAGCAGGGTCGCCAGCGCCCCCGGCCGGTCCGTCACCCGCAGCCGCAGGCTCAGATAGCGGCCCCCGGCGGCCATGCCGTGCCGCAGGATCCGCTGGAGGAGCAGCGGGTCGACGTTCCCGCCGGACAGGATCGCGACCACGGGCCCCTGGAAGGCCTTCGGGTCGGCCAGGATCGCCGCCACCGGGCTGGCGCCGGCCGGTTCGACGACCAGCTTCGCCCGCTCCAGGCAGAGCAGCAGCGCCGAGGACAGGTCGTCCTCGGAGACGGTGCGGACCTCGTCCACGTACTCCTGGACCAGCGCGAACGGCACGTCGCCCGGGCGGCCCACCTTGATCCCGTCCGCCATCGTCACCGGCGACTCGATCACCACCGGATGCCCGGCGGCCAGCGACGGCGGGTACGCGGCCGCGCCCTCCGCCTGCACACCGATCACCTTCACGTCCGGGCGCAGCCACTTCACCGCGAGGCCCACACCGGCCGCGAGACCGCCGCCGCCGATGCCCACGAGGATCGTCCGGACCTCCGGGCACTGCTCCAGGATCTCCAGGCCGACCGTGCCCTGCCCCGCGATGATGTCGGGGTGGTCGAAGGGGTGGATGAAGACCGCGCCCGTCTCCCGCGCGTACGCCTCCGCCGCCGCCAGCGTCTCGTCGACGACATGGCCGTGCATCCGGACCTCGGCGCCGTACTCCCGGGTGGCCGCGACCTTCGGCAGCGGAGCGCCGACCGGCATGAAGACCGTCGCGTGCACACCGAGCAGTTTCGAGGCGAGCGCGACGCCCTGCGCGTGGTTGCCCGCCGAGGCGGCGACGACCCCGGCGGCCCGCTCCTCGGGCCGCAGCCCCGCGATCCGCACGTACGCCCCGCGCAGCTTGAAGGAGCCCGTCCGCTGGAGGTTCTCGCACTTGAGGTGGACGGGCGCCCCCACCAGCGACGACAGGTGGCGGCTGCCCTCCATCGCGGTCATCCGCGCCACCCCGGACAGCATCTTCTGCGCCCCGCGCACGTCGTCCAGCATGAGGTGGTGCAAGGGGTCTCGCGTACGGAAGCTCATGACAGCAAGTCTCGCAGCTCACCGCCCTCGTGGCCGCCCGGCGGACGGGTGCCGGATCGGGTTTGCGCAGCCCCGGTACGGACCCCCCCGGGTCCGCGTACTCTGTCCCCCACCGACCGACCACCCCCGCACGAGAGAGACCCACAGCCATGCCCACATCTCAGGACATGACGACTGAGCTCGACCCCGGTCTCCTCGACGCCCTCCAGCACCAGGTGGCCGTCTTCGCCCGCCGGGCCGAGCAGACCCGCCTCGGCGGCACGGGGCAGCTCCGCAACTCCATGGACCGGGCCGCCTACCTCCTCCTCAACCGGCTTGACCAGGAAGGGCCGATGGGCGTCAAGGCACTCGCGGCGGGCATGGGGATCGACTCGTCCACGGTCACCCGGCAGGTCGCCCCGCTCGTCGACACCGGCCTGGTCAAGCGGACCTCGCACCCGGAGGACGGGCGCGCGGTCGTGCTCCAGCTGTCGCCGCGCGGCCTCGCCCGCCTGGAGGAGGTCCGCTCCTCGCGCCGCCAGCTGATGGTGGAGGTCACGGACGGCTGGACGCAGGAGGAGCGCGAGTCCTTCTGCACGCTGCTCACGCGCTTCAACACCGCCCTGTCCGCACGGCAGTCGGCCCACTCGGGGCACGGCACGGGCGGTACGGGGACGGAGTCCGCACCGACCTCTTGACCCCGGCCTCCCGCTGCCCTCCTATGAGGGGGTGCGAGAGCATCGGAGCGGACCCGGCGACCGGACCCGCCACCGTCCACACGGCGAACCGTCCCACCGCACACGGGAGTTCGAGGCGTTCGTGGCCGGGGCCGCGGGCCGGCTGCTGCATGCCGCGACCCTGCTCACCGCCGAGTCCCGCACCTCCAACCCGCATGCCAGGGCCCTGCTGGGCGCCGCCCTCGCGCACACGTACGCGGTGTGGGGGCGGCTGCGCGACGAGGACCCGTACGACCTCGCGCGCCGCGACCTCGCGGCCCGCTTCGCCCGCACCGCGTGGCGCCACCACGGCGGCCGGGGCCCGCTGGCCGCGCTCGGCCCGCAGGAACGGCTCGTGGTCGTGCTCCGGCTGTACGAGGGCGTGGCCGAGGAACAGGTCGCCGCACTGCTCGGGCTCTCCGAGGCGCGCGTCCGCGCCGTCTGCGCGCGCTCGGTGGCCGCGCTCCGGGCGGCGGCACGTGCCCCGCGCGGGGAGGCCGCCGCATGAGCCGGCACGAGGACAAGGAGGCGGCGGTCCGGCGGATGCTGGACACCCCGCACCCGCCGGTCCCCGCCGATCTCGCCGTACAGGCCGTGGAGCGCGGGGCGCGGCGGGCCCGCCGGGAACGGGTGGCGCGCCGGGTGCTGTGGGGCCTGTTCGTCGTGGCCGCGTTCGCGTTCCTGGTGTGGGCGTCGGTGGAGCGGCCGTGGGAGGTCCCGCCGGCGGGGACGACACCGCCGCTCGAAGGCTGGTGAACCGGCGGGCGGTGGAGTCGAAGGCCGGGGCGGACGGGCCTAGCCTGGAGGAGGGGCCGTCTGGAGGTCGCCATGACCAGGAAAGTCGCCGACTGCCGCAATACTCCCAGCCTCATGAACTGCACCCTCGCCATCAGCGGCGAGGAGGAGGAAGTGGTACGGGCCGCCGCCGAGCACGCGGTCTCCGTCCACGGTCACGAGGACACCCCAGAGCTGCGGAAGTGGATCCGCTCGGAACTGGAGGACGAGAAGGTCCCCGCCTGACGCCCGGTGGCGGATGCCTGACGCCGGACGCCTGACGGCCCCGTCTCCGAGGGCCTGATGTCCTACGCCGTACGCCCTGCACGCGGAGCCGGGCACCGCGGGGGTGCCCGGCGACGTGCGGACAGGATCCGGGATCCCGGATCCTGTCCGGTCTAGCCCAGGGCCTGGCGGAGGTCCGCGAGCAGGTCGTCGACGTTCTCGATGCCCACGGAGAGCCGGACCAGGTCGGCCGGGACCTCCAGGGCGGAGCCCGCGACGCTCGCGTGCGTCATGCGGCCCGGGTGCTCGATGAGCGACTCGACGCCGCCCAGCGACTCACCGAGCGTGAACAGCTGTGCACGGTTGCAGACCTCGACCGCCGCCTCCTCGCCGCCCTCGACGCGGAAGGAGATCATGCCGCCGAAGGAGCGCATCTGCTTGGCCGCGACCTCGTGGCCCGGGTGCTCGGGCAGGCCCGGGTAGAGGACCTGGGTGACCTTCGGGTGCTGGGTCAGCATCTCGACGATCTTCGCCGCGTTCTCGCTGTGGCGGTCCATGCGCACCGCGAGCGTCTTGATGCCGCGCAGCACGATCCACGAGTCGAACGGCCCGGCGACCGCGCCCATCGCGTTCTGGTGGTACGCGAGCTCCTCGCCGAGAGCCTCGTCGGCCGTCACGAGCGCGCCGCCGACGACGTCCGAGTGGCCGCCCATGTACTTGGTGAGCGAGTGCACGACGACGTCCGCGCCGAGCGCCAGCGGCTGCTGGAGGTAGGGCGAGGCGAAGGTGTTGTCGACGACGAGCTTCACGCCGGCCTGGCGGGCGACGCCCGCGACGGCCTCGATGTCGGTGATGCCGAGGAGCGGGTTCGAGGGGGTCTCGACCCAGATCAGCTTCGTACGGTCGTTGACGGCGTCCCGCACGGAGTCGATGTCCGAGGTGTTCGCCACGGAGAAGTCGACGCCCCAGCGCTGCACGACCTTGGCGAAGAGCCGGAAGGTGCCGCCGTAGGCGTCGTTCGGGATGACCACGTGGTCGCCGGGGGCGAGGAGGGTGCGCAGCAGGCAGTCCTCGGCGGCGAGACCGGAGGCGAAGGCGAGACCGCGCCGGCCGCCCTCCAGGGCCGCCAGGTTCTCCTCCAGGGCGGTACGGGTCGGGTTCGCGCTGCGGCTGTACTCGTATCCGCCGCGCAGCCCGCCCACGCCGTCCTGCTTGTAGGTGGAGACCTGGTAGATGGGCGGGACGACCGCGCCGGTCAGCGGGTCGGCGGTGTTGCCCGCGTGGATCGCGCGGGTCTCGAAGTTCTGGTGAGAGTGCTGGTCGCTCATGGGTCAGGAGCGTAGTCCTGAGCGCCCCCCGCCGCTTCGTTCGTCTCACCGGGTGTCCTGGACAATGGACGCATGGAGATTCTCTGGTTCCTGATCGCGATCGTGCTGCTGGTCAGCATCCTCGGCCCCTACCTGCGGCGCCGCCGGGGCGGTGTCGGGATCCGGCAGGTCGCGCCGGGCGCGCCGGACGCGGCGGATCCGGAGGCGTACGGCTTCGTACGGCAGGAGGAGCTGGACGTACGGCTGCCCGGCGCCGACGACGACCTGCTGCACGTCCTCGACGTCGTCCAGGCCACCCAGGAGTGGCGGGCGGCCTCGCGGCTGCTCGCCGAGACCGACAAGGACGGCGAGGTGCGCTGGCAGCGCGTCCAGGCCTTCGCCGGCGCGGCCTCCCTGGAGCTCCAGGAGAGGCCCGGTGTGGGCGGGGCGTGGCTGCGGGCCTGGCGGGCGGACGCGCCGAAGGACCCGGGCGCGGCCGCCGTGCACGCCGAGTTCCTGGTGCAGCAGGCGTGGCGCTCCTCGTCGGCGGGGTCCGACGACTTCCGGATCATCCTGGAGGAGGCGCTGAAGGTCACCGAGGAGGCGGCCCTGCTCGCGCCCGGCGACCCCGTCCCGTACATCACGCAGCTGGCCGTGGCGCGCGGCCTCGGCTACAGCCACGAGCAGTTCGACCAGGTGTGGGCGAAGGTCATCGACCGCGCTCCGCAGCACATGGGGGCGCATCTGGCGGCCCTGCACTACTGGTGCGAGAAGTGGCACGGTTCGCGCGAGGAGGCCGACCACTTCGCGACGACGGCCGCGGCGCGCGCCCCGCGGGGCTCGCTGCTTGCGGCGCTGCCGCTGTTCGCGGTGTACGAGCACGTGCCGGACGTGGTGCTCGTGCAGGACTTCTTCCGTACGGCCGTGGTGAGCAAGGCGACCGAGGGCGCGCTGTACGCGGTCCACTCGGCCCGGCGCGACGACCCGATGCTCGCGCACGTCCGCCATCTGCTGGTCTGGTTCCTGGTGCGCGGCGAGCGCTGGGCGGAGGCCATGCACCAGCTCGTGCACATCGACGGGCACGTGGGCGCGATGCCGTGGACGCTGAGCGGTGACCCGGCGGCGGAGTACACGGTCTACCGGAACCTGGCGGTGGCGGGGTACGAGGCGAACGGCGGGAGCCCGGTGACGCTGCCGCGCTGAGGCGGGACGGTCCACAGCGGCGGGACGGAGCACTGCGGCGGGGCGGGCCACAGCGGCGGGGCCGGGAGGGGAATCCCTCCCGGCCCTCCCTTGTTGTGAGGACTGCCGACCGCTGAGGAGAGATGCAGCATGTTCCTGTCCCGCACCCCCGTCCTCCCCACCCCCGAGCAGGCCCTGCGCGGCCGCCCGGAGCCGGAGTTCTCCGTCCCGGAGCGCCACACGGTCCTCGGCAACGCGCTCCTCGGCCCCTACCCCGAGGGCCTGGAGGTCGCCGACTTCGCCCTGGGCTGTTTCTGGGGCGCCGAGCGCAAGTTCTGGCAGACCGAGGGCGTCTGGACGACCCTCGTCGGCTACCAGGGCGGCCACACCCCGAACCCGGTGTACGAGGAGGTGTGCTCCGGTCTGACCGGCCACACCGAGGTCGTCCGGGTCGTCTTCGACCCGTCGAAGGTCTCGTACGAGTCCCTCCTGAAGCTCTTCTGGGAGTCCCACGACCCGACGCAGGGCTTCCGCCAGGGCAACGACGTGGGCACCCAGTACCGCTCGGCGGTCTACACCCACACGCCCGGCCAGGCCACGAAGGCCGAGGCCTCCCGCGCGGCCTACCAGAAGGTCCTGGCGGGCTCCGGCTACGGCGAGATCACCACGACCGTCCTGCCGGCGGACGAGGAGCGGCCGTTCTATCCGGCGGAGGCGTATCACCAGCAGTATCTGGACAAGAACCCGGCGGGCTACTGCGGCATCGGCGGCACCGGTGTCTCCTGCCCGATCGGCGTCGCCGAGGCGCCCGGGGCGTGAGCTCGGCCGATGCCCCCGCCGGCCTCCGCCGGCCTCCGCCGGCACGGGCGGGGGCATCGGAGGCCCGGGGAATGCCAACAGGGCCGGTTTCCGGCGGTGTTACGCTGGCGCCATGCAGTTCTGCCACTCTCAGGCCCGTTACATGAGGCTGCGCCGCTCCTAGCGGCGGGCCCTCTTCACGCGTCTCGTTCTTCGCGCGTCCTCGCGTTTCCGCGTCGGTACTCGCGCTCTCGCGTTCGTTCAGGCCCTCCGCTTCCGGGTCCCGCCGGTGCGGCTCTTCGTGCTGCTCCGGCTCCGAACGGTTTCGCGGAGCAGACTCATGGCATTTTCCCCGCAGGGCGGCCGGCACGAGCTCGGTCAGAACTTCCTCGTCGACCGGTCCGTGATCGACGAGATCGACGGCCTGGTGGCCAGGACCAAGGGTCCGATACTGGAGATCGGTCCGGGTGACGGCGCCCTGACCCTGCCGCTGAGCAGGCACGGCAGGCCGATCACCGCCGTCGAGCTCGACGGCCGGCGCGCGCAGCGCCTCGGTGTCCGCACTCCCGGTCATGTGACCGTCGTGCACCACGACTTCCTGCAGTTCCCGCTGCCGCGCCACCCGCATGTGGTCGTCGGCAACGTGCCCTTCCATCTGACGACGGCGATCATGCGGCGGCTGCTCGACGCCCAGCACTGGCACACCGCCGTCCTCCTCGTCCAGTGGGAGGTCGCCCGGCGCCGGGCCGGCGTCGGCGGGTCGACCCTGCTGACGGCCGGCTGGGCCCCCTGGTACGAGTTCGACCTGCACTCCCGGGTCCCCGCGCGCGCGTTCCGTCCGATGCCGGGCGTGGACGGAGGGGTACTGGCCATCCGGCGGCGGTCCGCGCCGCTCGTGGGCCAGGTGAAGACGTACCAGGACTTCGTACGCCAGGTGTTCACCGGCAAGGGGAACGGCCTGAAGGAGATCCTGCGGCGGACCGGGCGGGTCTCGCAGCGGGACCTGGCGACCTGGCTGCGGCGGAACGAGATCTCGCCGCACGCGCTGCCCAAGGACCTCAAGCCCGGGCAGTGGGCCTCGCTGTGGGAGCTGACCGGCGGGACCGCCGACGGCGCCTTCGACGGCGCGGCCTGCGGTACGGCCGGCGGCGCGGTCGGCTCGTTCGGTGCGGCACGCGTCGGGGCCGGTCACGGGAGCGGGCGGGTGTCCGCGGGCCGGTGGGGCGGGCCGTCGGCGCGGCGCGGCCGGGGGCAGGCCGTACGGAGCTCCGGCGGACCCGATCAGAGGTGGGGCAGGGGGCGGCCGGAGAGCGCGTGAGCCGTTCCCGTCCTGCCTGTCCGCCTCCCGCTCCAGACCAGCGGGAGGCGGACAGGGGCTTGTCCGCCGGGCGGTCAGCGGCCCGTGCGGCGTCCGTACGACGAGCCTCGCGCGCCCTGGCGGCCCTTCGTCTGCCGGACCTGTGCGCGGGGCGCGCAGGGGTCGCCGCCGCGCGTGGGGCCGTATCTGCGGCCCCCGGGCACGGCCGCCCTGCTCGTCCCCGGCTCGTACTCCCGCTCCCTGCCGCCGCCCTGGGCGGGCGTGCGGGTGCCGGTCGCGCCCGGTGCGTATCCCGGCTGGGAGGCCTGGAAAAGCGCGATCCATTGGGTGAGCGTCAGGTCCTTCGGCAGTCCGCCGTCCGGAATTCCGTGGCGGTCGGCGAGGGAGCGGTAGGTCCGCTTGGGGATGTGGCGCCGGAGGATCTCCGCGAGGCCTCGTCCGGGGCCGGTGAAGACGGCTTCGGCGAAGTTCTGGAAGGCGCGGCTCGCGCTCTCCGGCAGCAGAGGCCGGGGGCGTCGGCGGATCGTCAGGACGCCGCCGTCGACCCGGGGCATCGGGCGGAACGACGAGGCGCGGACGCGGTCGTGGACCGCGAACTCGTACCACGGGGCCCAGGAGGTCGTGAGCAGCGATCCGCCGCTGCGACCGGCGCGTTTGCGGGCGACCTCCCACTGCACTATCAGGGCCGCGGACTGCCAGTTCGTCGATTCCAGGAGGCACCGGAGTATCTGGGTCGTGATACCGAAGGGTACGTTTCCGACGACCGTGTCTATGTCACGCGGAATGCGGAAGTCGAGGAAATCCCCCTGGAATACGGTGACCCGTTCCCCCTCGAATTTCCTCCGCATGTGCGCGGCCCAGTGCGGGTCCATCTCGACGGCCGTCACGGTGTCGAAGGAGCGCACCAACTCCTGGGTTATCGCGCCTTTTCCGGGGCCGATTTCGAGAACGTTCCGTCCGTCCCCCTCGACATGCATGACGAGATTGCGCACGGCTCTGTCGTCCTGGAGGAAGTTCTGCCCTAATTCGCGGCGCAGGACGTCTCGGTCCGCTCGCCTCGGTATGGAGTCGCGCATTGCCATGAACGATCCCCTCCCCTGGATGCCGTGGTCAATGGACTTGGCACGGACCATACCTCACGGTCCGCCGGGCAGCCGGAGGTCGACTTCGCCCAGCGGCGTTCCGGCGTAAAGGAGTTGTAAGCGGTCACAGAGGGGCCTGTGACGGGCGGGCGCGAGAAGGCGAGCGGGTGACCGCGGAGCGTGGCGGAGTCGTCGGACCCCAAGTGAGGTGCAACGGAATGGCATTGGGGATGCACGGAGGGTTGCCGGGGCGGGGTGCGGCCAACGAGGCTTCAGGGGGGCGGGGTTGAGGCGGTGGACGGCGGACGGCCGTCACCCGCGCGGCCGGAGTATGTCAGGTCAGGGGTGAAATCGAGCCATTCCCCGAGGATCGGCTGTTACCTGTCCCTTTACCTGGCGTGGATTTCCCGACGATTGGTATAGAGCGGGAGACGGCACTCCACCATGAGGGACCACGCACACGGCACGCACCACCCCCGGACATCCCGACAAGGGGGGTCCCTGGCACCTTCTGACACCCGTGGCCTGGGGTCGACGCCAGGTATAGGGGGAACGTAGGGGGAGCATAGGGGGGGTGCCCTGGGGTTGGGTGAAAGGGCGGCTTCCGGAAACGGAGCCGGATGTCTTCAGCCGGAATTACCAGGGCCGGTGCGAGAACACCGGTGACAGGGCGTGGGGCGGCAGCGTGGGACATGGGGGGAAGTCCGGGTCCGACGGGGGTTGCTCCCTGCCGGCCCTGATCGTGCCGAGCACTCCTTCTCTCCTGCTTCCACCGGTGATGTGCGCGCCGAAATGATTCGTGGAGAGATGTCGACAGTGTCCAAGAGTGAGTCCGAGGAATTCGTGTCCGTGTCGAACGACGCCGGTTCCACGCACGGCACAGCGGAACCCGTCGCCGTCGTCGGCATCTCCTGCCGGGTCCCCGGCGCCCGGGACCCGAGAGAGTTCTGGGAACTCCTGACGTCGGGCGGCCAGGCCGTCACCGACGTCCCCGCGGACCGCTGGAACGCCGCTGACTTCTACGACCCCGACCGCTCCGCCCCCGGCCGCGCCAACACCCGGTGGGGCGGCTTCATCGA
Source organism: Streptomyces venezuelae (assembly GCF_008642375.1). Lineage (NCBI taxonomy): Bacteria > Bacillati > Actinomycetota > Actinomycetes > Kitasatosporales > Streptomycetaceae > Streptomyces > Streptomyces venezuelae. Next base: position 3,213,902 of record NZ_CP029194.1, read on the forward strand.
GGACGTCGACCGCTTCGACGCCGCCTTCTTCGGCATCTCGCCCCGCGAGGCCGCGGAGATGGACCCGCAGCAGCGGCTCGCCCTGGAACTGGGCTGGGAGGCCCTGGAGCGCGCCGGGATCGACCCGTCCTCGCTCACCGGCAGCCGTACCGGCGTCTTCGCCGGCGCCATCTGGGACGACTACGCCACCCTGAAGCACCGCCAGGGCGGCGCCGCGATCACCCCGCACACCGTCACCGGCCTCCACCGGGGCGTCATCGCGAACCGGCTCTCCTACACGCTCGGGCTCCGCGGCCCCAGCATGGTCGTCGACTCCGGCCAGTCCTCGTCGCTCGTCGCCGTCCACCTCGCCTGCGAGAGCCTGCGGCGCGGCGAGTCCGAGCTCGCCCTCGCCGGCGGCGTCTCGCTCAACCTGGTGCCGGACAGCACCATCGGGGCGAGCAAGTTCGGCGGCCTCTCCCCCGACGGCCGCGCCTACACCTTCGACGCCCGCGCCAACGGCTACGTACGCGGCGAGGGCGGCGGTTTCGTCGTCCTGAAGCGGCTCTCCCGCGCCCTCGCCGACGGCGACCAGGTGCTCGCCGTGATCCGGGGCAGCGCCGTCAACAACGGAGGCGCCGCCAAGGGCATGACCACCCCCGACGCGCAGGCGCAGGAGGCCGTGCTCCGCGAGGCCCACGAGCAGGCCGGGACCGCGCCGGCCGACGTGCGGTACGTCGAGCTGCACGGCACGGGCACCCCCGTGGGCGACCCGATCGAGGCGACGGCGCTCGGCGCCGCGCTCGGCACCGGCCGGCCGGCCGGACGGCCCCTCCTGGTCGGCTCGGTCAAGACGAACATCGGGCACCTGGAGGGCGCGGCCGGGATCGCCGGCCTCATCAAGGCCGTCCTGGCGCTCCGCGGCCGCGCGCTGCCCGCGAGCCTCAACTACGAGACCCCGAACCCGGCGATCCCGTTCGAGGAACTGAACCTCCGGGTCAACACGGAGTACCTGCCGTGGGAGCCGGAGCACGACGGGCAGCGGATGGTCGTCGGCGTGTCCTCGTTCGGCATGGGCGGGACGAACGCGCATGTGGTGCTCGAAGAGGCCCCGGCGGCGGCCGAGGGCGCTTCGGGCGACGAGCCGTCGGTCGGTGGCGATGGTGGCGGCGGCGCTCGTGGTCGTGGCGGTGTGGTGCCTTGGGTGGTGTCGGCCCGGACTCCGGCCGCGCTGGACGCGCAGATCGGGCGGCTCGCCGCGTTCGCCTCGCGGGATCGTGCGGATGGCGTCGACGCCGGGGCCGTCGCTCGCGTACTGGCCGACGGGCGCGCCGAGTTCGAGCACCGGGCCGTCGCGCTGGGCGCCGGAACGAGCGACCTCGTACAGGCGCTGGCCGATCCGGACGGGCTGATACGCGGCACGGCGTCCGGGGTCGGCCGGGTGGCGTTCGTGTTTCCCGGACAGGGCACGCAGTGGGCCGGGATGGGTGCCGAACTGCTCGTTGCTTCGGAGGAGTTCGCGGCTTCCATGGCCGAGTGCGAGGCCGCGCTCGCCCCGTACGTGGACTGGTCGCTGGAGGCTGTGGTCCGCCAGGCACCCGGCGCGCCCTCGCTGGAGCGGGTCGATGTCGTCCAGCCCGTGACCTTTGCCGTCATGGTCTCGCTGGCGAAGGTCTGGCAGCACCATGGCGTGACGCCACAGGCCGTCGTCGGCCACTCGCAGGGCGAGATCGCCGCCGCCTACGTCGCCGGAGCACTGACGCTCGACGACGCCGCCCGGGTCGTGACCCTGCGCAGCCAGTCCATCGCCACCCACCTCGCCGGCAAAGGCGGCATGATCTCCCTCGCCCTCAGCGAGACCGACGCCCTGCAGCGACTGGTCGGGTTCGACGGGCTGTCCGTCGCCGCCGTCAACGGGCCCACCGCGACCGTCGTGTCGGGTGACCCCGTACAGATCGAAGAACTCGCGCAGGCCTGCAAGGCCGATGGGGTCCGGGCGCGGGTCATTCCCGTCGACTACGCGTCCCACAGCCGGCAGGTCGAGAGCATCGAGGGTGAGCTGGCCGAGGTCCTCGCCGGGCTCGCACCCCAGATTCCGCGCGTGCCCTTCTTCTCCACCCTCGACGACACCTGGATCACCGAACCCGCACTCGACGGCTCCTACTGGTACCGCAACCTCCGCCACCGCGTCGGCTTCGCCCCCGCCGTCGACACGCTCGCCACCGAGGAAGAAGGCTTCACCCACTTCATCGAGGTCTCCGCCCACCCCGTCCTCACCATGGCCCTCCCCGACACCGTCACCGGCCTCGGCACCCTCCGCCGCGAGGAGGGCGGCCAGGAGCGTCTGGTCGCTTCGCTCGCCGAAGCATGGGCCAACGGACTCCCGGTCGACTGGAGCCCGCTCCTCCCCGCCCCGACCGGCCACCACCCCGGCCTCCACGACCTCCCCACCTACGCGTTCCAGACCGAGCGCCACTGGCTGGGCGAGATCGAGGCGCTCGCCCCGGCGGCCGAGCTGCCGGTGCAGCCCGCCGTGTTCCGCGCGGAGGCGGCCGAATCTTCGGCGGCCGAGTCGGAGGCGCTCGGCCGGGACGAGCAGCTGCGCGTGATCCTGGACAAGGTCCGGGCACAGACGGCCCACGTGCTGGGCTACGCGACGGGCGGGCAGATCGAGGCCGGCCGCACCTTCCGCGAGGCCGGCTGCACCTCCCTGACCGGTGTGGACCTGCGCAACCGGATCAACGCCGCCTTCGGCGTACGAATGGCGCCGTCCATGATCTTCGACTTCCCCACCCCCGAGGCGCTGGCAGAACAGCTGCTCGTCCTCGTGCACGGGGAAGCGGCCGGGGAGCCGGCGAACGGTGAGCAGCGGGCTGCGGTGGAGGCGGTGGCCGGTGCCGTCGACGAGCCGGTGGCGATCGTCGGCATGGCCTGCCGCCTGCCGGGCGGTGTCGCCTCGCCCGAGGACCTGTGGCGGCTGGTGGCGGGCGGCGGGGACGCGATCTCCGAGTTCCCGCAGGACCGCGGCTGGGACGTGGAGGGGCTGTACCACCCGGACCCCGAGCACCCCGGGACGTCGTACGTCCGCCAGGGCGGGTTCATCGAGAACGTCGCCGGTTTTGACGCTGCCTTCTTCGGGATCTCGCCGCGCGAGGCCCTCGCCATGGACCCGCAGCAGCGCCTCCTCCTGGAGACCTCCTGGGAGGCCGTCGAGGACGCCGGGATCGACCCGACCTCCCTGCGGGGGCAGCAGGTCGGCGTCTTCACCGGGGCCATGACCCACGAGTACGGGCCGAGCCTGCGGGACGGCGGGGAGGGCCTCGACGGCTACCTGCTGACCGGCAACACAGCCAGCGTGATGTCGGGACGCGTCTCGTACACGCTCGGCCTCGAGGGACCCGCCCTGACGGTCGACACGGCCTGCTCGTCCTCGCTGGTCGCCCTGCACCTCGCCGTGCAGGCCCTGCGCAAGGGTGAGGTCGACATGGCGCTCGCCGGCGGTGTGGCCGTGATGCCCACGCCGGGGATGTTCGTGGAGTTCAGCCGGCAGCGCGGGCTGGCCGGGGACGGCCGGTCGAAGGCGTTCGCCGCGTCGGCGGACGGCACCAGCTGGTCCGAGGGCGTCGGTGTCCTCCTCGTCGAGCGCCTGTCTGACGCCCGCCGCCACGGACATCAGGTCCTCGCGGTCGTCCGCGGCAGCGCCGTGAACCAGGACGGCGCGAGCAACGGTCTTACGGCTCCGAACGGGCCGTCGCAGCAGCGCGTCATCCGGCGGGCCCTGGCCGACGCCCGGCTCGCACCCGGCGACGTGGACGTCGTCGAGGCCCACGGCACGGGTACGCGGCTCGGCGACCCGATCGAGGCGCAGGCCCTCATCGCCACCTACGGCCAGGGGCGCGACGCCGAACAGCCACTGCGGCTCGGGTCGTTGAAGTCCAACATCGGGCACACGCAGGCCGCCGCAGGCGTCTCCGGTGTGATCAAGATGGTTCAGGCGATGCGGCACGGCGTCCTGCCGAAGACGCTCCACGTGGACGAGCCCTCGGACCAGATCGACTGGTCGGCCGGCGCCGTGGAACTCCTCACCGAGGCCGTGAACTGGCCGAGGAAGGAGGACGGCGGGCCGCGTCGCGCCGCCGTCTCCTCCTTCGGCATCAGCGGCACGAACGCACACGTCGTCCTCGAAGAGGCCCCGGCGGCGATCGAGAGCGCTTCGGCCGGCGAGCCGTCGGCCGGTGGCGCGGGTGTGGTGCCCTGGGTGGTGTCGGCCCGGACTCCGGCCGCGCTGGACGCGCAGATCGGGCGGCTCGCCGCGTTCGCCTCGCGGGATCGTGCGGATGGCGTCGACGCCGGGGCCGTCGCTCGCGTACTGGCCGACGGGCGCGCCGAGTTCGAGCACCGGGCCGTCGCGCTGGGCGCCGGAACGAGCGACCTCGTACAGGCGCTGGCCGATCCGGACGGGCTGATACGCGGCACGGCGTCCGGGGTCGGCCGGGTGGCGTTCGTGTTTCCCGGACAGGGCACGCAGTGGGCCGGGATGGGTGCCGAACTGCTCGATGCTTCGGAGGAGTTCGCGGCTTCCATGGCCGAGTGCGAGGCCGCGCTCGCCCCGTACGTGGACTGGTCGCTGGAGGCTGTGGTCCGCCAGGCACCCGGTGCGCCCTCGCTGGAGCGGGTCGATGTCGTCCAGCCCGTGACCTTTGCCGTCATGGTCTCGCTGGCGAAGGTCTGGCAGCACCATGGCGTGACGCCACAGGCCGTCGTCGGCCACTCGCAGGGCGAGATCGCCGCCGCCTACGTCGCCGGAGCACTGACGCTCGACGACGCCGCCCGGGTCGTGACCCTGCGCAGCCAGTCCATCGCGACCCACCTCGCCGGCAAGGGCGGCATGATCTCCCTCGCCCTCAGCGAGACCGACGCCCTGCAGCGACTGGTCGGGGTCGACGGGCTGTCCGTCGCCGCCGTCAACGGGCCCACCGCGACCGTCGTGTCGGGTGACCCCGTACAGATCGAAGAACTCGCGCAGGCCTGCAAGGCCGATGGGGTCCGGGCGCGGGTCATTCCCGTCGACTACGCGTCCCACAGCCGGCAGGTCGAGAGCATCGAGGGTGAGCTGGCCGAGGTCCTCGCCGGGCTCGCACCCCAGATTCCGCGCGTGCCCTTCTTCTCCACCCTCGACGACACCTGGATCACCGAACCCGCACTCGACGGCTCCTACTGGTACCGCAACCTCCGCCACCGCGTCGGCTTCGCCCCCGCCGTCGACACGCTCGCCACCGAGGAAGAAGGCTTCACCCACTTCATCGAGGTCTCCGCCCATCCCGTCCTCACCATGGCCCTCCCGGAGTCGGTCGTCGGCCTCGGCACCCTCCGCCGCGAGGAGGGCGGCCAGGAGCGTCTGGTCGCTTCGCTCGCCGAAGCGTGGGCCAACGGGCTTCCCGTGGCGTGGACTTCCCTCCTGCCCGCCGCGACCTCCCGCCCCCGGCTGCCCACGTACGCCTTCCAGGCCGAGCGATACTGGCTCGAGAACACTCCCGCCGCCCTCGCCACCGGCGACGACTGGCGCTACCGCATCGACTGGAAGCGGCTCCCGGCCACCGAGGGGACCGAGCGCGCCGGCCTGTCCGGCCGATGGCTCGCCGTCACCCCCGAGGACCACTCCGCGCAGGCCGCCGCCGTGCTCACCGCGCTGGTCGGCGCCGGGGCGAAGGTCGAGGTGCTGACGGCCGGTGCGGACGACGACCGTGAGGCCTTCGCCGCCCGGCTCGCCGCGCTGACGGCCGGTGACGAGTTCGCCGGTGTCGTCTCGCTCCTCGACGGACTCGTTCCGCAGGTCGCCTGGGTGCAGGCGCTCGGCGACGCCGGAATCGGCGCACCGCAGTGGTCCGTCACCCGTGGCGCGGTCTCCGTCGGGCGCGACGACGTCCCCGCCGACCCCGAGCAGGCCATGCTCTGGGGTCTCGGCCGGGTCGTCGCCCTTGAGCACCCCGAACGCTGGGCCGGCCTCGTCGATCTGCCCGCGCAGCCCGACGCGTCCGCCCTGGACCTCATGCTCGCCGTCCTCTCCGGCGGCACCGGCGAGGACCAGGTCGCCGTCCGTACCACCGGGCTCCACGCCCGTCGCCTCGCCCGTGCGCCCCTCCACGGGCGCCGGCCCCTCCGCGACTGGCAGCCCCGCGGCACCGTCCTCGTCACCGGCGGCACCGGCGCCCTCGGCGGCCACGCCGCCCGCTGGCTGGCCCGCCACGGCGCCGAGCATCTTCTTCTTGTCAGCCGCAGCGGCGAGCAGGCTCCGGGAGTCGCCGAACTCACCGCCGAGCTCTCTGTGTTGGGCACACGCGTCACCGTCGCCGCCTGCGACGTCGCCGACCCCGACGCCATGCGCGCCGTCCTCGACGGCATCCCCGCCGACGCTCCCCTCACCGCCGTCCTCCACACCGCCGGCGCGCTCGACGACGGCATCGTGGACACGCTGACGGCCGAGCAGATCCGGCGGGCCCATCACGCCAAGGCCGTCGGCGCCTCGGTGCTCGACGAGCTGACCCGGGACCTCGATCTCGACGCGTTCGTGCTCTTCTCCTCCGTGTCGAGCACCCTGGGCATCCCCGGGCAGGGCAACTACGCCCCGCACAACGCCTACCTCGACGCCCTCGCCGCTCGTCGCCGGGCCGCCGGCCGGGCTGCCGTGTCGGTGGCCTGGGGGCCGTGGGACGGTGGCGGCATGGCCGCCGGTGACGGGGTGGCCGAGCGGCTGCGAGACCACGGCGTGCCCGGCATGGACCCGGAACTCGCCCTGGCGGCACTGGAGTCCGTCCTCGGGCGGGACGAGACCGCGATCACCGTCGCGGACATCGACTGGGACCGCTTCTACCTCGCGTACTCCTCCGGGCGCCCGCAGCCCCTCGTCGAGGAGCTGCCCGAGGTCCGGCGCATCATCGACGCGCGGGAGAGCGCCACGGCCGGGCCGGGCGGCAGCTCCGCCTCGGGCGGGAACCCGCTGGCCGAGCGGCTGGCCTCCGCGGCTCCCGGCGAGCGTACGGAGATCCTCCTCGGTCTCGTACGGGCGCAGGCCGCGGCCGTGCTCCGGATGCGTTCGCCTGAGGACGTCGCCGCCGACCGGGCCTTCAAGGACATCGGCTTCGACTCGCTCGCCGGTGTCGAGCTCCGCAACCGGCTGACCCGGGCGACCGGGCTCGCGCTGCCCGCGACGCTCGTCTTCGACCACCCGACGCCGCTGGCCCTCGTGTCGCTGCTCCGTACCGAGTTCCTCGGTGACGAGGAGACGGCGGAGTCGCGGCAGTCTGCGGGGGCGCGGCCCGTCGGTGCCGGGGCTGGGGCTGGTGTCGGTGTCGGTGTCGACGACGATCCGATCGCGATCGTCGCCATGAGCTGCCGCTATCCCGGTGGCATCCGCAGCCCGGAGGACCTGTGGCGGATGCTGGCCGAGGGCGGCGAGGGCATCACGCCGTTCCCCACCGACCGGGGCTGGGACCTCGACGGCCTGTACGACGCCGACCCGGACGCGCTCGGCAGGGCGTACGTCCGCGAGGGCGGGTTCCTGCACGACGCTGCCGAGTTCGACGCGGAGTTCTTCGGTGTCTCGCCGCGCGAGGCGCTCGCCATGGACCCGCAGCAGCGGATGCTCCTGGCGACGTCCTGGGAGGCCTTCGAGCGGGCCGGCATCGAGCCGGGTTCGCTGCGCGGCAGCAGCACCGGTGTCTTCATCGGCCTCTCGTACCAGGACTACGCCGCGCGCGTACCGAACGCCCCGCGGGGCGTGGAGGGTTACCTGCTGACCGGCAGCACACCGAGCGTCGCGTCGGGCCGTATCGCGTACACCTTCGGCCTCGAAGGGCCCGCGGCGACCGTCGACACCGCCTGCTCGTCCTCGCTGACCGCCCTGCACCTGGCGGTGCGGGCGCTGCGGAGCGGCGAGTGCTCGATGGCGCTCGCCGGTGGCGTGGCGATGATGGCGACCCCGCACATGTTCGTGGAGTTCAGCCGGCAGCGGGCGCTCGCCCCGGACGGCCGGAGCAAGGCCTTCTCGGCGGACGCCGACGGGTTCGGTGCGGCGGAGGGCGTCGGTCTGCTGCTCGTGGAGCGGCTCTCGGACGCGCGGCGCAACGGTCACCCGGTGCTCGCCGTCGTCCGCGGCACGGCCGTCAACCAGGACGGTGCCAGCAACGGGCTGACCGCGCCCAACGGGCCCTCGCAGCAGCGGGTGATCCGGCAGGCGCTCGCCGACGCCCGGCTGGCCCCCGGCGACATCGACGCGGTCGAGACGCACGGCACGGGAACCTCACTCGGCGACCCCATCGAGGCCCAGGGCCTCCAGGCCACCTACGGCAAGGAGCGGCCGGCCGAGCGGCCGCTCGCCATCGGCTCCGTGAAGTCGAACATCGGGCACACGCAGGCCGCGGCCGGTGCGGCGGGCATCATGAAGATGGTCCTCGCGATGCGTCACGGCACCCTGCCGAAGACCCTCCACGCCGATGAGCCGAGCGCGCACGTCGACTGGGCGAACAGCGGCCTGGCCCTCGTCACCGAGCCGATCGACTGGCCGGCCGGGCCCGGTCCGCGCCGTGCCGCCGTCTCGTCGTTCGGCATCAGCGGGACGAACGCGCACGTGGTGCTGGAGCAGGCGCCGGAGACGGCAGCCGATGTGCCTGTTGCGACTGATGCGCCTGCTTTCCCCCGGCACCTGCCCTGGGTGCTGTCCGCCAAGGACGAGCAGTCGCTGCGCGGCCAGGCCGCCGCCCTGCACGGCTGGCTGACCGGCACCGGAGCCGGCGGCTTCCCCGACGCCGCGGACGATGCGGGCGGGCCGGACCGCCTGCGGGACATCGGTTACGCGCTCGCCACGAGCCGTACCGCCTTCGCCCACCGCGCCGCCGTGACCGCCGCCGACCGGGACGGGTTCCTGGAGGGGCTGGCCACGCTGGCCCGGGGCGGCAGCTCCGCCCACGTCCACCTGGACACCGCCCGGGACGGCACCACCGCGTTCCTCTTCACCGGCCAGGGCAGTCAGCGCCCCGGCGCCGGCCGTGAGCTCTACGACCAGTACCCCGTCTTCGCCCGGGCGCTCGACGAGATCTGCGCCCACCTGGACGGCCACCTCGAACTGCCCCTGCTCGACGTGATGTTCGCCGCCGAGGGCAGTGCGGAGGCCGCACTGCTCGACGAGACCCGGTACACGCAGTGCGCGCTGTTCGCCCTGGAGGTCGCGCTGTTCCGGCTCGTCGAGAGCTGGGGCATGCGGCCGGCCGCGCTGCTCGGCCACTCGGTCGGCGAGATCGCCGCCGCGCACGTCGCCGGTGTGTTCTCGCTCGCCGACGCCGCCCGTCTGGTCGCCGCGCGCGGCCGGCTCATGCAGGAGCTGCCCGCCGGTGGCGCGATGCTCGCCGTCCAGGCCGCGGAGGACGAGATCCGCGCGTGGCTGGCTGCGGAGGAGCGGTACGCGGGACGCCTGGACGTCGCCGCCGTCAACGGTCCCGAGGCCGCCGTCCTGTCCGGCGACGCCGACGCGGCACGGGAGGCGGAGGCGTACTGGACCCGTCTCGGCCGCAGGACCCGCGCGCTGCGGGTGAGCCACGCCTTCCACTCCGCGCACATGGACGGGATGCTCGACGGGTTCCGTACCGTCCTGGAGACGGTGGAGTTCCGGCGCCCCTCCCTGACCGTGGTCTCGAACGTCACCGGCTTGGCCGCCGGCCCGGACGAGCTGTGCGACCCCGAGTACTGGGTACGGCACGTCCGCGGCACCGTCCGCTTCCTCGACGGCGTCCGCGTCCTGCGCGACCTCGGCGTGCGGACCTGCCTGGAGCTGGGCCCCGACGGGGTCCTGACCGCCATGGCGGCCGACGGTCTTTCGGACACCCCCGCGGACTCCGTCCTCAGCTCTCCCGTCGGCTCCCCCGCGGACTCCGCCGCCGACGCCGCCCCCGACGTCCTCCGGCCCCGGCCGCTGCTCGTGGCGCTGCTGCGCCGCAAGCGGTCGGAGACCGAGACCGTCGCGGACGCGCTCGGCAGGGCTCACGCGCACGGCACCGGACCCGACTGGCACGCCTGGTTCGCCGGAACCGGAGCGCGCCGCGTGGACCTGCCCACGTACTCCTTCCGGCGCGACCGCTACTGGCTGGACGCCCCTGCGGAGGACACCGCGGTGGACACCGCCGGCCTCGGCCTGGGCGCCGCCGATCACCCGCTGCTCGGCGCCGTGGTCAGCCTCCCGGACCGGGACGGCCTGCTGCTCACAGGACGACTCTCCCTGCGCACCCACCCGTGGCTCGCGGACCACGCCGTCCTGGGGAGCGTCCTGCTCCCCGGCACGGCGATGGTCGAACTCGCCGCCCACGCCGCGGAGTCCGCCGGTCTGCGCGACGTACGGGAGCTGACCCTGCTCGAACCGCTGGTGCTGCCCGAGCACGGTGGGGTCGAGCTGCGCGTGACGGTCGGGGAGCCTGTCGCGGATCCGGCCGGAGAGCCCGACGGCGGGCCTGTCGGCCGTGAGCCGGCCGGGGACGGCGCACGGCCCGTCTCGCTCCACTCGCGGCTCGCCGACGCGCCCGCCGGCACCCCGTGGTCCTGCCACGCGACCGGCCTGCTGGCCTCCGACCGGCCCGAGCCGCCGGCCGAGCCCGGCCGTGCGGACGCCTGGCCGCCGCAGGGCGCCGAGCAGATCCCGCTCGACGGTCTCTACGAGCGGCTCGACGGGAACGGCCTCGCCTTCGGTCCGCTGTTCCAGGGGCTGAACGCGGTGTGGCGGTACGAGGGTGAGGTCTTCGCCGACATCGCCCTCCCCACGACCACGAACGCGACCGCGGAAGGCGGCGCACACGAGGCAGCCGCCCCGTACGGCATCCACCCCGCGCTGCTCGACGCCTCGCTGCACGCCATCGCGGTCGGCGGTCTCGTCGACGAGCCCGAGGTCGTCCGCGTCCCGTTCCACTGGAGCGGTGTCACCGTGCACGCGGCCGGTGCCGCGGCGGCCCGGGTCCGGCTCGTGTCCGCGGGGAAGGACGCCGTCTCGCTGTCCCTGACGGACGGCGAGGGCCGCCCGCTGGTCTCCGTGGAGCGCCTCACGCTGCGCCCGGCCACCGCAGGCCCGACGGCCGCGAGCCGCGTCGTCGGGCTGATGCACCGGGTGGCCTGGCGTCCGTACGCCCTCGCTTCCGCCTCCTCTCCGGCCTCTGCAGCCTCCGCGGCCTCCGTCCACGAGCAGGACCCGCGACTCTCCTCGTACGGGCCGACGGCCGTCCTCGGCAAGGACGAGCTGAAGGTCGCCGCCGCCCTGGAGTCGGCGGGCGTCGAGGTCGGGCTCTACCCCGACCTGGCCGCGCTGGCCTGGGACGTGGCGGCCGGCGCCCCGGCGCCCCGTACGGTCCTTGCCCCGCTGCCCGCGGGTCCCGCCGACAGCGGCGCCGAGGGTGTACGGGGCACGGTGGCCCGGACCCTGGGGCTGCTCCAGGCATGGCTCGCCGACGAACACCTCTCGGGCGCCCGCCTGCTCCTGGTCACCCGCGGAGCGGTGCGGGACCCCGAGGGGTCAGGCGGCGCCGACGGCGGCGAGGACCTGTCGCACGCGGCCGCGTGGGGTCTCGTACGCACCGCGCAGACCGAGAACCCCGGCCGCTTCGGTCTGCTGGACCTGGCCGACGACGCCTCGTCGTACCGCGCCCTGCCCTCGGTCCTCTCCGACGCGGGCCTGCGGGACGAGCCCCAGCTCGCCCTGCACGACGGGACCGTCCGGCTGGCCCGCCTGGCCTCCGTCAGGCCGGGGCCCGGCACCGGCGCGCCGGCGCTCGCCCCGGAGGGCACGGTCCTGCTGACCGGCGGCACCGGCGGACTGGGCGGCATCGTGGCCCGGCACGTGGTGAGCGAGTGGGGCGTGCGCCGCCTGCTGCTCCTGAGCCGCCGCGGCCCGGACGCACCGGGCGCCGGCGAGCTGGTGCGCGAGCTGGAAGCCCTGGGCGCCGAGGTGTCCGTGACCGCGTGCGACGTCGCCGACCGCACAGCCCTCACCGCCGTACTCGACGCCGTCCCCGCCGAACACCCGCTCACCGCCGTCGTCCACACCGCCGGCGTCCTGTCCGACGGCACGGTCCCCTCGATGACGGCGCAGGACGTGGAGCGCGTACTGCGTCCCAAGGTCGACGCGGCCTTCCTCCTCGACGAACTGACCTCGACACCCGACCACGACCTCGCCGCGTTCGTCATGTTCTCCTCCGCAGCCGCCGTCTTCGGCGGCGCCGGACAAGGCGCCTACGCCGCCGCCAACGCCACCCTCGACGCCCTCGCCCGGCGCCGCCGCGCAGCCGGACTCCCCGCCCACTCCCTCGGCTGGGGCCTGTGGGCCGAGAACAGCGGCATGACCGGCGGACTCGGCCCGGCGGACCTGCGCCGGATGAGTCGTGCGGGCATCGGCGGGATCAGCGACGCCGAGGGCATCGCGCTCCTCGACGCCGCCCTCCGGGACGACCGGTACCCGGTCCTGCTGCCCCTGCGGCTCGACGCCGCCGGACTGCGGGACGCGGCCGGAAACGACCCGGCCGGGATCCCCGCGCTCTTCCGGGACGTCGTCGGCGCCAGGACCGTCCGGCCCCGGCCCTCCGCGGCCTCCGCCACGGCGACAGCCGGGACGGCCGGGACGGCGGGCGCGCCGGGGACGGCGGCCGGCGCGGCGGCACCGGCGGCGGTCACGCTCGCCGACCGGGCCGCCGCCGTGGACGGGCCCGCGCGGCAGCGTCTCCTCCTGGAGTTCGTCGTCGGCGAGGTCGCGGAAGTGCTCGGCCACGCCCGCGGCCACCGCATCGACGCCGAACGGGGCTTCCTCGACCTCGGCTTCGACTCCCTGACCGCCGTCGAACTCCGCAACCGGCTCAACTCCGCCGGTGGCCTCGCCCTCCCGGCGACCCTGGTCTTCGACCACCCGAGCCCGGCCGCCCTCGCCTCCCACCTGGACGCCGAGCTGCCGCGCGGCGCTGCGGGTCAGGACGGGGAAGGGGACGAGGACGGGGGCGGGTCCACGGCGACCAGGAGCACCGCCGACACGGATGCGCTGCTGGCACAACTCACCCGCCTGGAAGGCGCCTTGGTGCTGACGGGTCTGTCGGACGCCCCCGGGAGCGAAGAAGTACTGGAGCACCTGCGGTCCCTGCGCTCGATGGTCACGGGCGAAAGCGGGACCGGGAACGGGAACAGGGCCGTGAACGGAAACGGGAACGGGACGACGTCCGGGGGATCCGGGACCGGGGACCGGTCTTACGCCGACGGGGCCGGGGGCGGAAGCGAGGACGGCGCGGGAGTGCCGGACTTCATGAACGCCTCGGCCGAGGAACTCTTCGGCCTCCTCGACATGGACGCCAGCACGGACTGATCCCTGCCGCACGGCCGCCTCCCGCCCCGGACCCCGTCCCGGGCACCTCGACTCGAATCACTTCATGCGCGCCTCGGGCGCCTCCAGTAACTCAAGGGGACAGCGTGTCCACGGTGAACGAAGAGAAGTACCTCGACTACCTGCGTCGTGCCACGGCGGACCTCCACGAGGCCCGCGGCCGCCTCCGCGAGCTGGAGGCCAGGGCGGGCGAGCCGGTGGCGATCGTCGGCATGGCCTGCCGCCTGCCGGGCGGTGTCGCCTCGCCGGAGGACCTGTGGCGGCTGGTGGCCGGTGGCGGGGACGCGATCTCGGAGTTCCCGCAGGACCGCGGCTGGGACGTGGAGGGCCTGTACGACCCGAACCCGGAGGCCACGGGCAAGAGTTACGCCCGTGAGGCCGGATTCCTTTATGAGGCAGGTGAGTTCGACGCCGATTTCTTCGGGATCTCGCCGCGCGAGGCCCTCGCGATGGACCCGCAGCAGCGGCTCCTCCTGGAGGCTTCCTGGGAGGCGTTCGAGCACGCCGGGATCCCGGCGGCCAGCGCGCGCGGCACGTCGGTCGGCGTCTTCACCGGTGTGATGTACCACGACTACGCGACCCGCCTCACGGACGTGCCGGAGGGCATCGAGGGCTACCTGGGCACCGGGAACTCCGGCAGCGTCGCCTCGGGCCGGGTCGCCTACACGCTGGGCCTGGAGGGCCCGGCCGTCACTGTCGACACCGCCTGCTCGTCCTCTCTCGTCGCCCTGCACCTCGCCGTGCAGGCCCTGCGCAAGGGCGAGGTCGACATGGCGCTCGCCGGCGGCGTGACGGTCATGTCGACGCCCAGCACCTTCGTCGAGTTCAGCCGCCAGCGCGGACTGGCCCCGGACGGCCGGTCGAAGTCCTTCTCCTCGACGGCCGACGGCACCAGCTGGTCCGAGGGCGTCGGCGTCCTCCTCGTCGAGCGCCTGTCGGACGCCCGCCGCAAGGGCCACCGCGTGCTCGCCGTGGTCCGGGGCACCGCCGTGAACCAGGACGGCGCGAGCAGCGGTCTCACCGCTCCGAACGGCCCGTCGCAGCAGCGCGTCATCCGGAGCGCCCTGGCCGACGCCCGGCTGACGACGGCCGACGTGGACGTCGTCGAGGCCCACGGCACGGGTACGCGGCTCGGCGACCCGATCGAGGCGCAGGCACTCATCGCCACCTACGGCCAGGGGCGCGACGCCGAACAGCCGCTGCGGCTCGGGTCGTTGAAGTCCAACATCGGACACACGCAGGCCGCCGCAGGCGTCTCCGGAATCATCAAGATGGTCCAGGCTATGCGGCACGGCGTCCTGCCGAAGACGCTCCACGTGGACCGGCCGTCGGATCAGATCGACTGGTCGGCGGGCGCGGTCGAGCTGCTCACGGAGGCCATGGACTGGCCGGACAAGGGCGACGGCGGACTGCGCCGGGCCGCGGTCTCCTCCTTCGGCGTCAGCGGGACGAACGCGCACGTCGTGCTCGAAGAGGCCCCGGCGGCCGACGAGACCCCGGCCGTCGAGCCGTCGGCCGACGGTGGTGGCGTGGTGCCTTGGCTGGTGTCCGCCAAGACTCCGGCCGCGCTGGACGCACAGATCGGACGCCTCGCCACGTTCGCCTCCCGGGATCGCGCGGATGGCTTCGATGCGGGTGCAGTGGCGCGCGTACTGGCCGACGGGCGCGCGGAGTTCGAGCACCGGGCCGTCGCGATCGGCACCGGGACGGACGACTTCGCACAGGCGCTGGCCTCCCCGGAAGGGCTGATACGGGGCACGTCGTCGGACGTGGGCCGGGTGGCGTTCGTCTTCCCCGGCCAGGGCACGCAGTGGGCCGGAATGGGAGCCGAACTCCTCGACAGCTCACCGGTGTTCGCCACCGCCATGGCCGAGTGCGAGGACGCGCTCTCCTGCTACGTGGACTGGTCCCTCGAAGCCGTCGTCCGGCAGACACCCGGCGCGCCCACGCTCGACCGCGTCGACGTCGTCCAGCCCGTCGCCTTCGCCGTCATGGTCTCCCTCGCCAACCTCTGGCAGCACCACGGCATCACACCCCAGGCCGTCATCGGCCACTCCCAGGGCGAGATCGCCGCCGCCTACGTCGCCGGAGCACTGACGCTCGACGACGCCGCCCGCATCGTGACCCTGCGCAGCCAGTCCATCGCCACCCACCTCGCCGGCAAGGGCGGCATGATCTCCCTCGCCCTCAGCGAGACCGACACCCAACAGCGGATCGAGAACCTCGACGGGCTGTCGATCGCCGCCGTCAACGGCCCCACCGCCACCGTGGTTTCAGGCGACCCCACCCAGATCGAGGAACTCGCCCACACCTGCGAGGCCGACGGCATCCGCGCACGGATCATCCCCGTCGACTACGCCTCCCACAGCCGGCAGGTCGAGACCATCGAGGCCGAACTCGCTCCCGTCCTTGCCGTGTTGACCCCCGAGACCCCTCGCATCCCCTTCTTCTCCACCCTCGAAGGCGCCTGGATCACCGAGCCGGTGCTCGACGGCACGTACTGGTACCGCAACCTCCGCCACCGCGTCCGCTTCGCCCCCGCCATCGAAACCCTCGCCACCACCGAAGGCTTCACCCACTTCATCGAGGTCAGCGCCCACCCCGTCCTCACCATGGCCCTCCCCGACACCGTCACCGGCCTCAGCACCCTCCGCCGCGACAACGGCGGCCAAGACCGCCTGATCACCTCCCTCGCCGAAGCCTGGGCCAACGGCCTCCCCGTCGACTGGCACTCCCTCCTCCCCGCCACGGGCGCCCTCAGCCCCGCCGTCCCCGACCTCCCCACGTACGCCTTCCAGCGTCGTCACTACTGGCTCCACGACTCCCCCGCCGTCCAGGGCTCCGTGCAGGACTCCTGGCGCTACCGCATCGACTGGAAGCGGTTCGCGGTCGCCGAGGGGACCGAGCGCGCCGGCCTGTCCGGTCGCTGGCTCGTCGTCGCCCCCGAGGGCCGGTCCCCCGAGGCCGCCCCGGTGCTCGCCGCGCTGTCCGGCGCCGGCGCCGACCCCGTACAGCTGGACGTGTCCGCCCTGAGCGACCGGCAGCGGCTCGCGGAGGCGCTGGGCGAAGCCGTGACTGCGGCCGGTGGGGCCGTCGACGGTGTCGTCTCGCTGCTCGCGTGGGACGAGGACGCTCACCCCGGTCACCCCGCCCCCTTCACCCGGGGCACCGGCGCCACCCTCGCCCTGGTGCAGGCGCTGGAGGACGCCGGTGCCGCCGCTCCGCTGTGGTGCGTCACCCGCGGTGCTGTGTCCGTCGGCCGCGCCGACCACGTCGTCTCCCCGGCCCAGGCCATGGTGTGGGGCATGGGCCGGGTCGCCGCTCTGGAGCACCCGGAGCGGTGGGGCGGCCTGATCGACCTGCCATCGGACGCCGACCGGGCGGCCCTGGACCTCATGGTCGCGGTCCTCGCCGGCGGTACGGGCGAGGACCAGGTCGCCGTGCGCGCCTCCGGGCTGCTCGCCCGCCGCCTGGTCCGTGCCTCCCTCCCGGCTCACGGGACGGCTTCGCCGTGGTGGCAGGCCGACGGCACGGTGCTCGTCACCGGTGCCGACGAGCCTGCGGCCGCCGAGGCCGCGCGCCGCCTGGCCCGTGACGGCGCCGGCCACCTCCTCCTCCACACCGACCCCAGCGGCACCGAGGGCACCGGCCCCTCCGGACTCGCCGGCCTCGTCGCCGAGCTCGCGGACCTGGGCGCGGCGGCCACCGTCGTGTCCTGCGACCTCACGGACCGGGAGGCGGCCGCCCGGCTGCTCGCCGGCGTCTCCGCCGAGCACCCGCTCAGCGCCGTCCTCCACCTGCCGCCCACCGTCGGCTCCGAGCCGCTCGCCGCGACCGACCCGGACGCGCTCGCCCGTGTCGTGACGGCGAAGGCCACCGCCGCGCTGCACCTGGACAGCCTGCTGCGGGAGTCCGCGGCGGCCGGACGCCGTACGCCCGTCCTCGTCCTCTTCTCCTCGGTCGCCGCGATCTGGGGCGGCGCCGGCCAGGGCGCGTACGCCGCCGGTACGGCCTTCCTGGACGCCCTCGCAGGTCAGGACCGCGCCGAAGGACCCGTCGTGACCTCGGTGGCCTGGAGCCCGTGGGAGGGCAGCCGCGTCACCGAAGGCGCGACCGGTGAGCGGCTGCGCCGCCTCGGCCTGCGCCCCCTCGCCCCCGCGACGGCGCTCACCGCCCTGGACACCGCACTCGGCCACGGCGACACGGCCGTCACGATCGCCGACGTCGACTGGTCGAGCTTCGCCCCCGGCTTCACCACGGCCCGGCCGGGCACCCTCCTCGCCGACCTGCCCGAGGCGCGCCGCGCGCTCGACGAGCAGCAGTCGACGACGGCCGCCGACGACACCGCCCTGAGCCGCGAGCTCGGCGGCCTCACCGGCGCCGAGCAGCAGCGCCGTATCCAGGATTTGGTCCGCGAGCACCTCGCCGTGGTCCTCAACCACCCCTCCCCCGAGGCCGTCGACACAGGGCGGGCCTTCCGTGACCTCGGATTCGACTCGCTGACGGCGGTCGAGCTCCGCAACCGCCTCAAGAACGCCACCGGCCTCGCCCTCCCGGCCACGCTCGTCTTCGACTACCCGACCCCCCGGACGCTGGCGGAGTTCCTCCTCGCGGAGCTCCTCGGCGAGCAGGCCGGCGCCGCCGAGCAGCTGCCGGTGGACGGCGGAGCCGTCGACGAGCCCGTCGCGATCGTCGGCATGGCCTGCCGCCTGCCGGGCGGTGTCGCCTCGCCCGAGGACCTGTGGCGGCTGGTGGCGGGCGGCGGGGACGCGATCTCCGGCTTCCCGCAGGACCGCGGCTGGGACGTGGAGGGGCTGTACGACCCGGACCCGGACGCGTCCGGGCGTACGTACTGCCGGGCCGGTGGATTCCTGGACGGGGCGGGCGAGTTCGACGCCGACTTCTTCGGGATCTCGCCGCGCGAGGCCCTCGCCATGGACCCGCAGCAGCGGCTCCTCCTCGAAACCTCCTGGGAGGCCGTCGAGGACGCCGGGATCGACCCGGCCTCCCTCCAGGGGCAGCAGGTCGGCGTCTTCGCCGGCACCAACGGCCCGCACTACGAGCCGCTGCTCCGCAACACCGCCGAGGACCTGGAGGGTTACGTCGGTACGGGCAACGCCGCCAGCATCATGTCGGGCCGCGTCTCGTACTCCCTCGGCTTGGAGGGCCCGGCCGTCACGGTCGACACGGCCTGCTCGTCCTCGCTCGTCGCCCTGCACCTCGCCGTGCAGGCCCTGCGCAAGGGCGAGTGCGGGCTCGCCCTCGCAGGCGGTGTGACGGTCATGTCGACGCCCACGACGTTCGTGGAGTTCAGCCGGCAGCGCGGGCTCGCGGAGGACGGCCGCTCGAAGGCGTTCGCCGCGTCGGCGGACGGTTTCGGCCCGGCGGAGGGCGTCGGCATGCTGCTCGTCGAGCGCCTCTCGGACGCCCGCCGCAACGGCCACCGGGTCCTCGCGGTGGTCCGCGGCAGCGCGGTCAACCAGGACGGCGCCAGCAACGGCCTGACCGCTCCGAACGGCCCGTCGCAGCAGCGCGTCATCCGGAGCGCCCTGGCCGACGCCCGGCTGACGACGGCCGACGTGGACGTCGTCGAGGCCCACGGCACGGGTACGCGGCTCGGCGACCCGATCGAGGCGCAGGCACTCATCGCCACCTACGGCCAGGGGCGCGACGCCGAACAGCCGCTGCGGCTCGGGTCGTTGAAGTCCAACATCGGACACACGCAGGCCGCCGCAGGCGTCTCCGGAATCATCAAGATGGTCCAGGCTATGCGGCACGGCGTCCTGCCGAAGACGCTCCACGTGGACCGGCCGTCGGACCAGATCGACTGGTCGGCGGGCACGGTCGAACTCCTCACCGAGCCCGTGGACTGGCCGAGGAAGGAAGACGGCGGGCTGCGCCGCGCAGCCGTCTCCTCCTTCGGCATCAGCGGCACGAACGCGCACGTCGTCCTCGAAGAGGCCCCGACGGCGATCGAGGAGACCCCGGCCGTCGAGCCGTCGGCCGACGGTGGTGTGGTGCCGTGGATCGTGTCGGCGAAGACCCCGGCCGCGCTGGACGCCCAGATCGGGCGCCTCGCCGCGTTCGCTTCGCAGGGCCGTGCGGACGATGCCGATACGGGTGCGGTGGCGCGCGTACTGGCCGCTGGACGTGCGCACTTCGAGCACCGGGCCGTCGCGATCGGCACCGGACAGGACGAACTGGCGGCCGCGCTGGCCGCGCCTGAGGTTCTGGTCCGGGGTGTGGCGTCCGGTGTCGGTCGGGTGGCGTTCGTCTTCCCCGGCCAGGGCACGCAGTGGGCCGGAATGGGCGCCGAACTCCTCGACACGTCGAAGGAGTTCGCGACGACGATGGCCGAGTGCGAAGCTGCACTCTCCCCGTACGTGGACTGGTCCCTCGAAGCCGTCGTCCGGCAGACACCCGGCGCGCCCACGCTCGACCGCGTCGACGTCGTCCAGCCCGTCACCTTCGCCGTCATGGTCTCCCTCGCCAACCTCTGGCAGCACCACGGCATCACACCCCAGGCCGTCATCGGCCACTCCCAGGGCGAGATCGCCGCCGCCTACGTCGCCGGAGCACTGACGCTCGACGACGCCGCCCGCATCGTGACCCTGCGCAGCCAGTCCATCGCCACCCACCTCGCCGGCAAGGGCGGCATGATCTCCCTCGCCCTCAGCGAGACCGACACCCAACAGCGGATCGAGAACCTCGACGGGCTGTCGATCGCCGCCGTCAACGGCCCCACCGCCACCGTGGTTTCAGGCGACCCCACCCAGATCGAGGAACTCGCCCACACCTGCGAGGCCGACGGCATCCGCGCACGGATCATCCCCGTCGACTACGCCTCCCACAGCCGGCAGGTCGAGACCATCGAGACCGAACTCGCTCCCGTCCTTGCCGTGTTGACCCCCGAGACCCCTCGCATCCCCTTCTTCTCCACCCTCGAAGGCGCCTGGATCACCGAACCCGTACTCGACGGCACGTACTGGTACCGCAACCTCCGCCACCGCGTCCGCTTCGCCCCCGCCATCGAAACCCTCGCCACCACCGAAGGCTTCACCCACTTCATCGAGGTCAGCGCCCACCCCGTCCTCACCATGGCCCTCCCCGACACCGTCACCGGCCTCAGCACCCTCCGCCGCGACAACGGCGGCCAAGACCGCCTGATCACCTCCCTCGCCGAAGCCTGGGCCAACGGCCTCCCCGTCGACTGGACCTCCCTCCTCCCCGCCACGACCGGCCGCCGCCCCGACCTCCCCACCTACGCCTTCCAGACCGAGCGCTACTGGCCGCGGCCCGACCTCTCCGCCGCCGGTGACATCGGCTCCGCCGGTCTCGGGGCTGCCGAGCACCCGCTGCTGGGCGCGGCCGTCGCGCTCGCGGAGTCCGACGGCTGCCTGCTCACGGGGAGCCTCTCCCTCCGTACGCACCCCTGGCTGGCGGACCACGCGGTGGCCGGCACGGTGCTGCTGCCGGGAACGGCGTTCGTGGAGCTGGCGTTTCGCGCCGGGGACCAGGTCGGCTGCGACCTGGTCGAGGAGCTCACCCTTGACGCCCCGCTCGTCCTGCCCCGTCGCGGCGCGGTCCGCGTGCAGCTGTCCGTCGGTGCGAGCGACGAGTCCGGGCGCCGTGCCTTCGGGCTCTACGCGCACCCGGAGGACGCGCCGGGCGAGGCGGAGTGGACGCGGCACGCCACCGGTGTTCTGGCCGTCCGTCCGGAGCGCACCGCCCCGGTCGCCGACCCGGAGTCCTGGCCGCCGCCGGGTTCCGAGCCGGTGGACGTGGACGGTCTGTACGAGCGTTTCGCGGCGAGCGGTTACGGCTACGGCCCTCTCTTCCGGGGTGTCCGTGGCGTGTGGCGGCGCGGTGACGAGGTGTTCGCCGACGTGGCCCTGCCGGACGGGGCCGCCGGTGCCGAGGGCGCGCGGTTCGGCCTTCACCCGGCGCTGCTCGACGCCGCCGTGCAGGCGGCCGGTGCGGGCGGGGCGTTCGGCGAGGGCACGCGGCTGCCGTTCGCCTGGAGCGGGATCTCCCTGTACGCGGTCGGTGCCACCGCCCTCCGCGTGCGGCTGACGCCCGCCGGCCCGGACACGGTGTCCCTGCGCGCCGCCGACGCCTCCGGGCAGCCGGTGTTCGCCGCGGACTCCCTCACGGTGCTGCCCGTCGACCCCGCGCAGCTGGCGGCCTTCGGCGACCCGACGCCGGACGCGCTGCACGTGCTGGAGTGGACTGCCTGGGACGGTGCCGCGCAGGCGCTGCCCGGCGCGGTCGCGCAGCCCGGCGCAGTCGAGCTGCCCGCGGTCGTACTCGGCAGCGCGGTCGTACTCGGCAGCGACGCCGACGGCCTCGCCGCGGCGCTGCGCGCGGCCGGCACCGAGGTCCTGTCGTTCCCGGACCTGACCGCCCTGGCGGGGGCCGTCGACCGGGGCGAGACCCCGGCTCCGGCGACCGTCCTGGTGGCCTGCCCCGCTGCCGGCCCCGGTGGGCCGGAGCACGTCCGCGAGGCCTTGCACGGGTCGCTCGCGCTGATGCAGGCCTGGCTGGCCGACGAGCGGTTCACCGATGCGCGGCTGGTGCTCGTGACCCGCGACGCGGTCGCCGCCCGTTCCGGCGACGGCCTGCGGTCGACGGGACAGGCCGCCGTGTGGGGCCTCGGCCGGTCCGCGCAGACGGAGAGCCCGGGCCGCTTCGTCCTGCTGGACCTCGCCGACGGCCTCGGCGGCGACGAGGGCGCCGCCCTGCTGGCGACCGCCCTCGGTTCGGGCGAGCCGCAGCTCGCCGTCCGGGACGGTGCGCTCCTCGTACCGCGCCTGGCGCGGGCCTCCGCGCCCGCCGCGGCCGACGGGCTCGCCGCCCTGCCGCTGCCCGCCGCTCCGGCCCTCTGGCGCCTGGAGCCCGGTACGGACGGCAGCCTGGAGAGCCTCACGGCGGCGCCCGGCGACGCAGGGGCCCTCGCCCCTGAGCCACTCGGTCCGGGACAGGTCCGCATCGCGGTACGGGCGACCGGTCTCAACTTCCGCGACGTCCTCATCGCCCTCGGCATGTACCCCGATCCGGCGCTGATGGGCACCGAAGGAGCCGGCGTGGTCACGGCGACCGGCCCCGGCGTCACGCACCTCGCCCCCGGCGACCGGGTCATGGGCCTGCTCTCCGGCGCGTACGCCCCGGTCGTCGTCGCCGACGCGCGGACCGTCACGCGGATGCCCGAGGGATGGACGTTCGCCCAGGGCGCCTCCGTGCCGGTGGTGTTCCTGACGGCCGTCTACGCCCTGCGCGACCTGGCGGACGTCAAGGCCGGCGAGCGCCTCCTGGTCCACTCCGCCGCCGGCGGCGTGGGCATGGCGGCCGTGCAGCTCGCCCGGCACTGGGGCGTGGAGGTCCACGGCACGGCGAGTCACGGGAAGTGGGACGCCCTGCGCGCCCTCGGCCTGGACGACGCGCACATCGCCTCCTCCCGCACGCTGGACTTCGAGTCCGCGTTCCGTACGACGTCGGGCGGGGCGGGCATGGACGTCGTACTGAACTCGCTCGCCCGCGAGTTCGTCGACGCCTCGCTGCGCCTGCTCGGTCCGGGCGGCCGGTTCGTGGAGATGGGCAAGACCGACGTGCGCGACGCGGAGAAGGTCGCCGCCGACCACCCCGGCGTCGGCTACCGCGCCTTCGACCTCGGCGAGGCCGGGCCGGAGCGGATCGGCGAGATGCTCGCCGAGGTCGTCGCCCTCTTCGAGAGCGGGGCGCTGCGGCACCTGCCCGTCACCACCTGGGACGTCCGCCGGGCCCGCGACGCCTTCCGGCACGTCGGCCAGGCGCGTCACACGGGCAAGGTCGTCCTCACCATGCCGTCGGGGCTCGCCCCGGAGGGCACGGTCCTGCTGACCGGCGGCACCGGTGCGCTGGGCGGCATCGTGGCCCGGCACGTGGTGAGCGAGTGGGGCGTGCGCCGCCTGCTGCTCCTGAGCCGCCGCGGCCCGGACGCACCGGGCGCCGGCGAGCTGGTGCGCGAGCTGGAAGCCCTGGGCGCCGAGGTGTCCGTGACCGCGTGCGACGTCGCCGACCGCGCAGCCCTCACCGCCGCACTCGACGGAATCCCCGCCGAACACCCGCTCACCGCCGTCGTCCACACCGCGGGCGTCCTGTCCGACGGCACGGTCCCCTCGATGACGGCGCAGGACGTGGAGCGCGTACTGCGTCCCAAGGTCGACGCGGCCTTCCTCCTCGACGAACTGACCTCGACACCCGACCACGACCTCGCCGCGTTCGTCATGTTCTCCTCCGCAGCCGCCGTCTTCGGCGGCGCCGGACAAGGCGCCTACGCCGCCGCCAACGCCACCCTCGACGCCCTCGCCCGGCGCCGCCGCGCAGCCGGACTCCCCGCCCACTCCCTCGGCTGGGGCCTGTGGGCCGAGAACAGCGGCATGACCGGCGGACTCAGCGACACCGACCGCTCGCGGCTGGCCCGCTCCGGGGCGACGCCCATGGACAGCGAGCTGGCCCTGTCCCTCCTGGACGCGGCCATGCGCCGCGACGACCCGGCACTCGTCCCGATCGCCCTGGACGTCACCGCGCTCCGCGCCCAGCAGCGCGACGGCATGCTGGCGCCGCTGCTCAGCGGGCTCACCGGCGGGTCGCGGGCGGGCGGCACGCCGGTCGGCCGGCGCAGGGCCGCCGCCGGCGGCACCGGCGAGGCGGAGAGGGACCTCGGCGGGCGGCTCGCCGCCATGACGCCGGACGACCGGACCGCGCACCTGCGGGACCTCGTCCGTACGCATGTGGCGACCGTCCTGGGACACGGCGCCCCGAGCCGGGTCGACCTGGAGCGTGCCTTCCGCGACACCGGATTCGACTCCCTCACCGCCGTCGAGCTCCGCAACCGCCTCAACGCCGCCACCGGGCTGCGCCTCCCGGCCACGCTCGTCTTCGACCACCCGACCCCGGGGGAGCTCGCCGGGCACCTGCTCGACGAACTCACCGCAGCAGCGGGCGGTTCCTGGCCGGACGGCACCGGCACCGGCACCGGGTCCGGGTCCGGCGACACGGCCTCGCGCTCGGCCTCGGCGACGGACCGGCAGACCACGGCCGCCCTCGCCGAACTCGACCGGCTGGAGGGCGTACTCGCCTCCCTCACGCCCACCGCCGGCGGCCGTCCGGAGCTCGCCGCCCGGCTCAGGGCGCTGGCCTCGGCTCTGGGGGACGACGGCGACGGCGCCACCGACCTGGACGAGGCGTCCGACGACGACCTCTTCTCCTTCATCGACAAGGAGCTGGGCGACTCCGACTTCTGACCTGACCTGCCCGTACCTGACACGCCCGGACCCGACCGGCACGACCGGCACGACCGGCACGACCGGCACGACGAAGAGCATCACCGGCACCACCAGCCCCCTCACACACGGAACGGACAGGCGAGAACGGGAGCCATGGCGAACAACGAAGACAAGCTCCGCGACTACCTCAAGCGCGTCACCGCCGAGCTGCAGCAGAACACCCGGCGTCTGCGCGAGATCGAGGGACGCACGCACGAGCCGGTGGCGATCGTCGGCATGGCCTGCCGCCTGCCGGGCGGTGTCGCCTCGCCCGAGGACCTGTGGCGGCTGGTGGCCGGGGACGGGGACGCGATCTCGGAGTTCCCGCAGGACCGCGGCTGGGACGTCGAGGGGCTGTACGACCCGGACCCGGACGCGTCCGGCAGGACGTACTGCCGGTCCGGCGGATTCCTGCACGACGCCGGGGAGTTCGACGCCGACTTCTTCGGGATCTCGCCCCGCGAGGCCCTCGCCATGGACCCGCAGCAGCGGCTGTCCCTCACCACCGCGTGGGAGGCGATCGAGAGCGCGGGCATCGACCCGACGAGCCTGAAGGGCAGCGGCCTCGGCGTGTTCGTCGGCGGCTGGCACACCGGCTACACCTCGGGGCAGACCACCGCCGTGCAGTCTCCGGAACTGGAGGGCCACCTCGTCAGCGGTGCGGCGCTGGGCTTCCTGTCGGGCCGTATCGCGTACGTCCTGGGTACGGACGGACCGGCCCTGACCGTGGACACGGCCTGCTCGTCCTCGCTGGTCGCCCTGCACCTCGCCGTGCAGGCCCTGCGCAAGGGCGAGTGCGACATGGCCCTCGCCGGTGGTGTCACGGTCATGCCCAACGCGGACCTGTTCGTGCAGTTCAGCCGGCAGCGCGGGCTGGCGGCGGACGGCCGGTCGAAGGCGTTCGCCGCGTCGGCGGACGGCTTCGGCCCCGCGGAGGGCGCCGGAGTCCTGCTGGTGGAGCGCCTGTCGGACGCGCGCCGCAACGGCCACCGGGTCCTCGCGGTGGTCCGCGGCAGCGCGGTCAACCAGGACGGCGCGAGCAACGGTCTTACGGCTCCGAACGGCCCGTCGCAGCAGCGCGTCATCCGACGGGCCCTGGCCGACGCCCGGCTCGCGCCCGGCGACGTGGACGTCGTCGAGGCCCACGGCACGGGTACGCGGCTCGGCGACCCGATCGAGGCGCAGGCCCTCATCGCCACCTACGGCCAGGAGAAAAGCAGCGAACAGCCTCTGAAGCTGGGCGCGTTGAAGTCGAACATCGGTCACACGCAGGCCGCCGCAGGCGTCGCCGGTGTCATCAAGATGGTCCAGGCGATGCGCCACGGGCTGCTCCCGAAGACGCTGCACGTGGACCGGCCGTCGGACCAGATCGACTGGTCGGCGGGCGCGGTCGAGCTGCTCACCGAGGCCGTGGACTGGCCGAGGAAGGAGGACGGCGGGCTGCGTCGCGCCGCCGTCTCCTCCTTCGGCATCAGCGGCACGAACGCGCACGTCGTCCTCGAAGAGGCCCCGACGGCGATCGAGGAGACCCCGGCCGTCGAGCCGTCGGCCGACGGTGGTGGCGTGGTGCCTTGGCTGGTGTCCGCCAAGACTCCGGCCGCGCTGGACGCACAGATCGGACGCCTCGCCACGTTCGCCTCCCGGATTCGCGCGGATGGCTTCGATGCGGGTGCAGTGGCGCGCGTACTGGCCGACGGGCGCGCGGAGTTCGAGCACCGGGCCGTCGCGATCGGCACCGGGACGGACGACTTCGCACAGGCGCTGGCCTCCCCGGAAGGGCTGATACGCGGCACGTCGTCGGACGTGGGCCGGGTGGCGTTCGTCTTCCCCGGCCAGGGCACGCAGTGGGCCGGAATGGGCGCCGAACTCCTCGACGCGTCGAAGGAGTTCGCCACCGCCATGGCCGAGTGCGAAGCTGCACTCTCCCCGTACGTGGACTGGTCCCTCGAAGCCGTCGTCCGGCAGACACCCGGCGCACCCACGCTCGACCGCGTCGACGTCGTCCAGCCCGTCACCTTCGCCGTCATGGTCTCCCTCGCCAACCTCTGGCAGCACCACGGCATCACACCCCAGGCCGTCATCGGCCACTCCCAGGGCGAGATCGCCGCCGCCTATGTCGCCGGAGCACTGAGCCTGGACGACGCCGCCCGGGTCGTGACCCTGCGCAGCCAGTCCATCGCCACCCACCTCGCCGGCAAGGGCGGCATGATCTCCCTCGCCCTCAGCGAGACCGCCGTCCAGGAGCGACTGACCGGCTTCGACGGACTCTCCGTCGCCGCCGTCAACGGCCCCACCGCCACCGTGGTTTCAGGCGACCCCACCCAGATCGAGGAACTCGCCCACACCTGCGAGGCCGACGGCATCCGCGCACGGATCATCCCCGTCGACTACGCCTCCCACAGCCGGCAGGTCGAGACCATCGAGACCGAACTCGCCGAGGTCCTCGCCGGACTCACGCCGCGGACGCCCCAGGTGCCGTTCTTCTCCACCCTCGAAGGCGCCTGGATCACCGAACCCGTACTCGACGGCACGTACTGGTACCGCAACCTCCGCCACCGCGTCCGCTTCGCCCCCGCCATCGAAACCCTCGCCACCACCGAAGGCTTCACCCACTTCATCGAGGTCTCCGCCCACCCCGTCCTCACCATGGCCCTCCCCGACACCGTCACCGGCCTCAGCACCCTCCGCCGCGAACAGGGTGGCCGCGACCGCCTGATCACCTCCCTCGCCGAAGCCTGGGCCAACGGCCTCCCCGTCGACTGGACCTCCCTCCTCCCCGCCACGACCACGAACCCCGACCTCCCGACCTACGCCTTCCGGACCGAGCGCTTCTGGCTCCAGAGCTCCGCGCCCGCCGGCGCCGCCGACGACTGGCGCTACCGCGTCGAGTGGAAGCCGCTGACGGCCTCCGGCCAGGCGGCTCTGACCGGACGGTGGCTCGTCGCCGCCGGGAGTGAGCCCGACGCCGGGCTCCTGGGCGCGCTGAAGGACGCCGGAGCGGAGGTCGAGGTCCTGGAAGCCGGGGCGGACGACGGCCGCGAGGCGCTCGCCGCGCGGCTCGCGGCGCTGACGACCGGCGACGGGTTCGCCGGCGTGGTCTCGCTCCTCGACGGGCTCACGCCCTTCGTCGCCTGGGTGCAGGCGCTGGGTGACGCCGGGATCGGGGCTCCGCTGTGGTGCGTGACCCGGGGTGCGGTCTCCGTCGGGCGTCTCGACGTCCCGGCCGACCCCGACCGGGCCATGCTCTGGGGCCTCGGCCGGGTCGTCGCCCTTGAGCACCCCGAACGCTGGGGCGGCCTCGTCGACCTCCCCGCCCGGCCCGACACCGCCGCCCTCACCCACTTCACCACCGCGCTCTCCGGCAGCACCGGCGAGGACCAGATCGCGGTCCGCGCCTCCGGGCTCCACGCCCGCCGCCTCGCACGCGCCCCCCTCCAGGGACGCCGGCCCGCCCGCGACTGGCAGCCTCACGGCACCGTCCTCGTCACCGGCGGCACCGGCGCCCTCGGCGGCCACGCCGCCCGCTGGCTGGCCCAACGCGGCGCCGACCACCTCCTCCTCGTCAGCCGCAGCGGCGAACAGGCCCCCGGCGCTGACGACCTCGCCGACGAACTCCGCGCGCTCGGGGCCCGGGTCACCGTCGCCGCCTGCGACGTCGCCGACCCCGACGCCATGCGCGCCGTCCTCGACGGCATCCCCGCCGACGCTCCCCTCACCGCCGTCCTCCACACCGCCGGCGCACCGGGCGGCGACGCCCTGGACGTCACCGGTCCGGAGGACATCGCCCGTATCCTGGGCGCGAAGACGAGCGGCGCCCGGGTCCTCGACGACCTGCTCCGCGGCACTCCGCTGGACGCCTTCGTCCTCTACTCCTCGAACGCCGGGGTCTGGGGCAGCGGCGGTCAGGGCGTCTACGCGGCGGCCAACGCCCACCTCGACGCGCTCGCCGCCCGGCGCCGCGCCCGGGGTGAGACGGCGACCTCGGTCGCCTGGGGGCTCTGGGCGGGCGACGGCATGGGCCGGGGCGCCGACGACGCGTACTGGCAGCGGCGCGGCATCCGTCCGATGAGCCCCGAGCGCGCCATGGACGAGCTGGCCAAGGCCCTGTGCCACGACGAGACCTTCGTCGCCGTGGCCGACGTGGACTGGGCGAGGTTCGCGCCCGCGTTCACGGTGTCCCGCCCGAGCCTCCTGATCGACGGCGTCCCGGAGGCCCGGCAGGCGCTCGCCGCGCCCGCCGCCGCCCCGGCTCCCGGCGAGGCCGCCGCGGCGCCGTCCGGTCTGTCGTCGGCGCTGGCCGGGATCGCCGCGCTGCCCGAGCCCGAGCGCCGGCCCGCGCTGCTCACCCTGGTCCGTACCCACGCGGCGGCCGTACTCGGCCACTCCTCCCCCGACCGGGTGGCTCCCGGCCGCGCCTTCACCGAGCTCGGTTTCGACTCGCTGACGGCCGTGCAGCTCCGGAACCAGCTCTCCGCGGTGGTCGGCAGCAGGCTCCCCGCGACCGCGGTCTTCGACAACCCGACGCCGTCCGCTCTCGCCGCGCACCTCCACGAGAGGTACCTCGCACCGGCCGAGCCGGCCCCCGCGGACTGGGAGGCGCGGGTACGTCAGGCCCTGGCCGAAGTGCCCCTCGACCGGCTGCGGGACGCCGGGGTCCTCGACACCGTCCTGCGGCTCACCGGAATCGAGCCCGAGCCGGTGTCCGGCGGCCCGGCCGACGGCGCCGCGGACCCCGGTGCGGAGCCGGAGCCGGAGACGTCGATCGACGACCTCGACGCCGAGGCCCTGATCCGGATGGCTCTCGGCCCGCGGAACACCTGACCCGACCGCGGCCACGGCCCGCACACCGCCAGGTGCCGTCAGGCACCACCCGCACCCCTGCCCCCCACACGCCCACAACCCCATCCACGAGCGGAAGACCACACCCAGATGACGAGTTCCAACGAGCAGTTGGTGGACGCTCTGCGCGCCTCCCTCAAGGAGAACGAAGAACTCCGGAAAGAGAGCCGTCGCCGGGACGACCGTCGGCACGAGCCCATGGCGATCGTCGGCATGAGCTGCCGGTTCGCGGGCGGAATCCGGTCCCCCGAGGACCTCTGGGACGCGGTGGCCGCCGGCAAGGACCTCGTCTCCGAGGTGCCGGAGGAGCGCGGCTGGGACATCGACTCCCTGTACGACCCGGAGCCCGGACGGAAGGGCACGACGTACGTCCGCAACGCCGCGTTCCTCGACGACGCCGCCGGTTTTGACGCCGCGTTCTTCGGGATCTCGCCGCGCGAGGCCCTCGCCATGGACCCGCAGCAGCGGCAGCTCCTCGAAGCCTCCTGGGAGGTCTTCGAGCGGGCCGGCATCGACCCCGCCTCGGTGCGCGGCACCGATGTCGGCGTGTACGTGGGCTGCGGCTACCAGGACTACGCGCCGGACATCCGGGTCGCGCCCGAGGGGACCGACGGTTACGTCGTCACCGGCAACTCCTCCGCCGTGGCCTCCGGGCGCATCGCGTACTCCCTCGGCCTGGAGGGGCCCGCCGTGACCGTGGACACGGCCTGCTCCTCCTCGCTCGTCGCCCTGCACCTCGCCCTGAAGGCGCTGCGGAACGGCGACTGCTCGACGGCGCTCGTGGGCGGCGTGGCCGTCCTCGCGACGCCGGGGGCGTTCATCGAGTTCAGCCGGCAGCAGGCGATGGCCGCCGACGGCCGGACCAAGGGCTTCGCCTCGGCGGCGGACGGCCTCGCCTGGGGCGAAGGCGTCGCCGTGCTCCTCCTCGAACGGCTCTCCGACGCGCGGCGCAAGGGCCACCGCGTCCTGGCCGTCGTGCGCGGCAGCGCCATCAACCAGGACGGCGCCAGCAACGGGCTCACGGCGCCGCACGGCCCCTCCCAGCAGCGCCTGATCCGCCAGGCGCTCGCCGACGCGCGACTCACGTCGAGCGACGTGGACGTCGTGGAGGGCCACGGCACGGGGACCCGGCTCGGCGATCCCATCGAGGCGCAGGCGCTGCTCGCCACGTACGGGCAGGGGCGTGCCCCGGGGCAGCCGCTGCGGCTGGGCACGCTGAAGTCGAACATCGGTCACACGCAGGCCGCTTCCGGTGTCGCCGGCGTCGTCAAGATGGTGCAGGCGCTGCGCCACGGGGTGCTGCCGAAGACGCTGCACGTGGACGAGCCGACGGACCAGGTCGACTGGACGGCCGGTTCGGTGGAGCTGCTCACGGAGGCCCTGGACTGGCCGGCGCAGCCCGGCCGGCCCCGGCGGGCGGGCGTCTCCGCGTTCGGCGTGGGCGGGACGAACGCGCACGTCGTCCTGGAGGAGGCCCCGGCCTCCGAGCAGGCGCCGGTCTCCGAGGGGACTGCGGCCTCCGACGGGACCCCGGCCGTCGAGCCGTCGGCCGACGGTGGTGTGGTGCCGTGGATCGTGTCGGCGAAGACTCCGGCCGCGCTGGACGCCCAGATCGGGCGCCTCGCCGCTTACGCGGACGCTCGTACGGACCTGGATCCGGCCGTGGCGGCCCGCGCCCTGGTCGACGGCCGTACGGCGATGGAGCACCGGGCGGTCGCGATCGGCGACAGCCGCGAGGCGCTGCGGGACGCCCTCCGGATGCCGGAAGGACTCGTACGGGGCACGTCGTCGGACGTGGGCCGGGTGGCGTTCGTCTTCCCCGGCCAGGGCACGCAGTGGGCCGGAATGGGAGCCGAACTCCTCGACAGCTCACCGGTGTTCGCCACCGCCATGGCCGAGTGCGAGGACGCGCTCTCCTGCTACGTGGACTGGTCCCTCGAAGCCGTCGTCCGGCAGACACCCGGCGCGCCCACGCTCGACCGCGTCGACGTCGTCCAGCCCGTCGCCTTCGCCGTCATGGTCTCCCTCGCCAACCTCTGGCAGCACCACGGCATCACACCCCAGGCCGTCATCGGCCACTCCCAGGGCGAGATCGCCGCCGCCTACGTCGCCGGAGCACTGACGCTCGACGACGCCGCCCGCATCGTGACCCTGCGCAGCCAGTCCATCGCCACCCACCTCGCCGGCAAGGGCGGCATGATCTCCCTCGCCCTCAGCGAGACCGACACCCAACAGCGGATCGAGAACCTCGACGGGCTGTCGATCGCCGCCGTCAACGGCCCCACCGCCACCGTGGTTTCAGGCGACCCCACCCAGATCGAGGAACTCGCCCACACCTGCGAGGCCGACGGCATCCGCGCACGGATCATCCCCGTCGACTACGCCTCCCACAGCCGGCAGGTCGAGACCATCGAGGCCGAACTCGCTCCCGTCCTTGCCGTGTTGACCCCCGAGACCCCTCGCATCCCCTTCTTCTCCACCCTCGAAGGCGCCTGGATCACCGAGCCGGTGCTCGACGGCACGTACTGGTACCGCAACCTCCGCCACCGCGTCCGCTTCGCCCCCGCCATCGAAACCCTCGCCACCACCGAAGGCTTCACCCACTTCATCGAGGTCAGCGCCCACCCCGTCCTCACCATGGCCCTCCCCGACACCGTCACCGGCCTCAGCACCCTCCGCCGCGACAACGGCGGCCAAGACCGCCTGATCACCTCCCTCGCCGAAGCCTGGGCCAACGGCCTCCCCGTCGACTGGCACTCCCTCCTCCCCGCCACGGGCGCCCTCAGCCCCGCCGTCCCCGACCTCCCCACGTACGCCTTCCAGCACCGCTCGTACTGGATCAGCCCCTCGGGTCCCGGTGAAGCGCCCGCGCACACCGCTCCCGGGCACGGGGCCGTGGCCGAGACGGGGCTCGCCTGGGGCCTCGGTGCCGACGGCCTCGACGAGGAGGGCCGGCGCAGCGCCGTGCTCGCGATGGTGATGCGGCAGGCGGCCTCCGTGCTCCGGTGCGACGCGCCCGAGGAGGTCCCTGTCGACCGCCCGCTGCGGGAGATCGGCTTCGACTCGCTGACCGCCGTCGAGTTCCGCAACCGCGTCAACCGGCTGACCGGTCTCCACCTGCCTCCCGCCGTCGTGTTCGAGCACCCCACGCCCGTCGCGCTCGCCGCGCGCATCAGCGACGAACTGGCCGAGCGGAACTGGGCCGTCGCCGAACCCTCCGGCCGCGAGCGGACGGAGGAGGAGCAGGGTGGGACGACCGCCCCGGCCGCGGCCCACTCCGAGGCCGGCACCGGCACCAGCCCCGCCACCAGCCCCGGCACCGGCATGTTCCGCGCCCTGTTCCGGCAGGCCGTGGCGGACGACCGGTACGGCGAGTTCCTCGACGTCCTCGCCGAAGCCTCCGCGTTCCGCCCGCAGTTCACCTCGCCCGAGGACTGCTCGGAGCGGCTCGACCCGGTACTGCTCGCCGGCGGGCCGACGGAACGGGCGGCGGGCCGCGCCGTCCTCGTCGGCTGCACCGGCACCGCGGCGAACGGCGGCCCGCACGAGTTCCTGCGGCTCAGCTCCGCCTTCCAGGAGGAGCGGGACTTCCTCGCCGTGCCCCTGCCCGGCTACGGCACCGGTACGGGCACGAGCACGGGCACCGCCCTCCTCCCCGCCGACCTCGACGCCGCGCTCGACGCCCAGGCCCTGGCGGTCCTCCGGGCCGCCGGGGACGCCCCGGTCGTCCTGCTCGGGCACTCCGGCGGCGCCCTGCTCGCCCACGAGCTGGCCGTCCGCCTGGAGCAGGCCCACGGCGCCGCGCCGGCCGGAATCGTGCTGGTCGACCCCTACCCGCCGGGTCATCAGGAGCCCATCGAGGTGTGGAGCAGGCAGCTCGGCGAGGGCCTGTTCGCGGGCGAGCTCGAGCCGATGTCCGATGCGCGGCTGCTCGCCATGGGCCGGTACGCGCGCTTCCTCGCCGGCCCGCGGCCGGGCCGCAGCAGTGCGCCCGTCCTCCTCGTCCGGGCCTCCGAACGGCTGGGCGACTGGCAGGAGGAGCGCGGCGACTGGCGCGCCCACTGGGACCTGCCGCACACCGTCGCGGACGTGCCCGGCGACCACTTCACGATGATGCGTGACCACGCTCCGGCCGTCGCCGAGGCCGTCCTCTCCTGGCTCGACGGCATCGAGCGGGACACCGCCGCGGACCGGCGGACCGCGCAGGGGGCGAACCAGTGACCGACAGCGTTCTGAACGTGGACGGCAACCTGTGGATCCGGCGCTTCCATCCCTCGCCGAACAGCGCGGTGCGACTGGTCTGCCTGCCCCATGCCGGCGGCTCCGCCAGCTACTTCTTCCGCTTCTCGGAGGAGCTCCACCCCTCGGTCGAGGCCCTGTCGGTGCAGTACCCGGGCCGCCAGGACCGGCGTGCCGAGCCGTGCCTGGAGAGCGTCGAGGAGCTGGCCGAGCACGTGGTCGCGGCCACCGAACCCTGGTGGCAGGAGGGCCGGCTCGCCTTCTTCGGGCACAGTCTCGGAGCCTCCGTCGCCTACGAGGCGGCCCGCATCCTCGAACAGCGGCACGGGGTACGGCCCGAGGGCCTGTACGTCTCCGGGCGGCGCGCCCCGTCCCTGGCGCCGGACAGGCTCGTCCACACGCTGGACGACCGGGCGTTCCTGGCCGAGATCCGGCAGCTCAGCGGCACCGACGAGCGGTTCCTCCAGGACGACGAGCTGATGCGTCTTGTGCTGCCCGCGCTGCGCAGCGACTACAAGGCGGCGGAGACGTACGAGCACCGGCCCTCCGCCAAGCTCGCCTGCCCGGTGATGGCCCTGGCCGGCGACCGCGACCCGAAGGCGCCGCTGAACGAGGTGGCCGAGTGGCGCCGGCACACCGGTGGGCCGTTCTGCCTGCGGGCGTACTCCGGCGGCCACTTCTACCTCAACGACCAGTGGCACGAGATCTGCAACGACATCTCCGACCACCTGCTCGTCACCCGCGGCGCGCCCGATTCCCGCGTCGTGCAGGCCCCGACCCGTCTGATCGAAGGAGCGGCGAAACGATGGCAGAACCCACGGTGACCGACGACCTGGCGGGTGCCCTCACGCAGCCTCCGCTGGGCCGCACCGTCAGCGCGGTGGCCGATCCCGAACTCGGTACGCACCTCCTGGAGACCCGCGGCATCCACTGGATCCATGCCGCGAACGGCGACCCGTACGCGGCCGTGCTGCGCGGCCAGGCGGACGACCCGTACCCCGCGTACGAGCGGGTGCGCGCCCGGGGCGCGCTCTCCTTCAGTCCGACGGGCAGCTGGGTCACGGCCGATCACGCCCTGGCCGCGAGCATCCTGTGCTCGCCGGAGTTCGGGATGTCCGGTGCCGACGGCGCCCCGGTGCCGCAGCAGGTCCTCTCGTACGGGGAGGGCTGCCCGCTGGAGCACGAGCAGGCGCCGCAGGCGGCCGGTGACGCGCCGGGGGCGGTGTCGGGGCACCGTGCCGTGGTCGAGGGGGTCCACCGGGAGACCTTGGAGGGTCTCGAGCCGGACCCGTCTGCTTCGTACGCCTTCGAGCTGGTGGGTGGTTTCGTCCGCCCGGCGGTGACGGCGGCGGCGGCCGCGGTGCTCGGTGTTCCGGCGGGCCGGAGGGTGGAGTTCGCGGAGCTCGTGGAGCGGCTGCGGCCGCTGTCCGACAGCCTGCTTGCCCCGCAGTCGCTGCGGACGGTTCGGGAGGCGGACGGCGCGCTGGCCGCGCTCGCGGCGCTGCTCGCCGACTCCTCCGACTCGTCCGGCTCCTCCGACTCCGCCGGCCCCGACCGCTCCCCCGGTGCCGCGGGCCGGCCGGACGGGGCGCTGCTGTCGGCGCTCGGTGTCAACACCGCCGTCCAGCTCACCGGGAACGCCGTGCTCGCCCTCCTCGCGCACCCGGAGCAGTGGCGGGAGCTGTGCGCGCGGCCCGGGCTCGCCGCGGCCGCGGTGGAGGAGACCCTCCGCTACGACCCGCCGGTGCAGCTGGACGCCCGGGTGGTGCGCGCGGAGACGGAGCTGGCGGGGCGGCGTCTTCCGGCCGGGGCGCATGTCGTCGTCCTCACCGCCGCGACCGGCCGGGACCCGGAGGTCTTCACGGACCCCGAGCACTTCGACCTCGCGCGCCCCGACGCCACCGCGCACCTCGCTCTGCACCCGGCCGGTCCGTACGGCCCGGTGGCGTCCCTGGTCCGGCTCCAGGCGGAGGTCGCGCTGCGGACCCTGGCCGGGCGTTTCCCGGGGCTGCGGCAGGCCGGGCCCGTGCTCCGCCCCCGCCGCACCCCTGTGGGCCGCGGGCCGCTGAGCGTCCCGGTCGGCTCCTGAGACCCGTCCCGACCGTCCCGTCCCGACCCTCCACCGGCAAGGAAGGACACGACGCCATGCGCGTCCTGCTGACCTCGTTCGCACATCACACGCACTACTACGGCCTCGTGCCCCTGGCCTGGGCGCTGCTCGCCGCCGGGCACGAGGTGCGGGTCGCGAGCCAGCCCGCGCTCACGGACACCATCACCGGGTCCGGGCTCGCCGCTGTGCCCGTCGGCACCGACCACCTCATCCACGAGTACCGGCTGCGGATGGCGGGCGAGCCGCGCCCGAACCACCCGGCGATCGCCTTCGACGAGGCCCGCGCCGAGCCGCTGGACTGGGACCACGCCCTCGGCATCGAGGCGATCCTCGCCCCGTACTTCTACCTGCTGGCCAACAACGACTCGATGGTCGACGACCTGGTCGGCTTCGCCCGGTCCTGGCAGCCGGACCTGGTGCTGTGGGAGCCGACGACCTACGCGGGCGCCGTCGCCGCG
This sequence comes from Streptomyces venezuelae, assembly GCF_008642375.1. NCBI lineage: Bacteria > Bacillati > Actinomycetota > Actinomycetes > Kitasatosporales > Streptomycetaceae > Streptomyces > Streptomyces venezuelae. The sequence goes on from NZ_CP029194.1 coordinate 3,250,223, forward strand.
CAGGTCACCGGCGCCGCGCACGCCCGGGTCCTGTGGGGGCCCGACGTGATGGGCAGCGCCCGCCGCAAGTTCGTCGCGCTGCGGGACCGGCAGCCGCCCGAGCACCGCGAGGACCCCACGGCGGAGTGGCTGACGTGGACGCTGGAGCGGTACGGCGCCTCCTTCGAGGAGGAGCTGGTCACCGGCCAGTTCACGATCGACCCGACGCCGCCGAGCCTGCGACTCGACACGGGTCTGCCGACCGTCGGGATGCAGTACGTTCCGTACAACGGCACGTCGGTCGTGCCGGACTGGCTCGCCGAGCCGCCCGCGCGGCCCCGGATCTGCCTCACCCTCGGCGTCTCCGCACGTGAGGTCCTCGGCGGCGACGGCGTCTCGCAGAGCGACATCCTGGAGGCGCTCGCCGACCTCGACATCGAGCTCGTCGCCACCTTCGACGCGGGTCAGCGCGCCGAGATCCGCACCTACCCGAAGCACACCCGGTTCACGGACTTCGTGCCGATGCACGCGCTGCTGCCGAGCTGCTCGGCGATCATCCACCACGGCGGGGCCGGTACGTACGCGACCGCCGTGATCAACGCGGTGCCGCAGGTCATGCTCGCCGAGCTGTGGGACGCGCCGGTCAAGGCGCGGGCCGTCGCGGAGCAGGGGGCGGGGTTCTTCCTGCCACCGGCCGACCTCACTCCGCAGGCCGTGCGGGACGCGGTCGTCCGCATCCTCGACGACCCCTCGGTCTCCGCCGCCGCGCACCGGCTGCGCGAGGAGACCTTCGTCGACCCCACCCCGGCCGGGATCGTCCCCGAGCTGGAGCGGCTCGCCGCGCAGCACCGCCGCCCGCCGGCCGACGCGCGTCCCTGAGCCGCGCCTCTCGCCCCGGGCCCCGTGCCTCACCTCTTATCTCTCTCCACCGAAAGCAGGAGTTCCGTGTACGAAGTCGACCACGCCGACGTCTACGACCTCTTCTACCTCGGTCGCGGCAAGGACTACGCCGCCGAGGCCTCCGACATCGCCGACCTGGTGCGCTCCCGTACCCCCGAGGCGTCCTCGCTCCTGGACGTGGCCTGCGGTACGGGCACGCATCTGGAGCACTTCACCAAGGAGTTCGGCGACACCGCGGGCCTGGAGCTGTCCGAGGACATGCTCACCCACGCCCGCAAGCGGCTGCCCGACGCGACGCTCCACCAGGGCGACATGCGGGACTTCCGCCTCGGCCGCCGGTTCTCCGCCGTGGTCAGCATGTTCAGCTCCGTCGGGTACCTGCGGACCACAGCCGAGCTCGACGCGGCCGTCGCCTCGTTCGCGGAGCACCTGGAGCCCGGCGGCGTCGTCGTCGTCGAGCCGTGGTGGTTCCCCGAGACCTTCGCCGACGGCTGGGTCAGCGCCGACGTCGTCCGCCGGGACGGGCGCACCGTGGCCCGTGTCTCGCACTCGGTGCGGGAGGGCGGCGCGACGCGCATGGAGGTGCACTTCACCGTGGCCGACCCGGGCAAGGGCGTGCGCCACTTCTCCGACGTCCACCTCATCACCCTGTTCCACCAGGCGGAGTACGAGGCGGCGTTCACGGCCGCCGGGCTGCGCGTCGAGTACCTGGAGGGCGGCCCCTCGGGCCGTGGCCTCTTCGTCGGCGTCCCCGCCTGACCAGGGCCCCACTACCCCACAGACCCCCCGGGGCATCCCGGGTGCACCAAGCACAGAGAGAGAAACGAACCGTGACAGGTAAGACCCGAATACCGCGTGTCCGCCGCGGCCGTACGACCCCCAGGGCCTTCACCCTGGCCGTCGTCGGCACCCTGCTGGCGGGCACCACCGTGGCGGCCGCCGCTCCCGGCGCGGCCGACGTCCGGTACACGAGCCGGGCGGCGGAACTCGTCGCGCAGATGACGCTCGACGAGAAGATCAGCTTCGTCCACTGGGCGCTGGACCCCGACCGGCAGAACGTCGGCTACCTTCCGGGCGTGCCGCGTCTGGGCATCCCGGAGCTGCGTGCGGCCGACGGCCCGAACGGCATCCGCCTGGTGGGGCAGACCGCCACCGCGCTGCCCGCGCCGGTCGCCCTGGCCAGCACCTTCGACGACACCATGGCCGACAGCTACGGCAAGGTCATGGGCCGCGACGGACGCGCGCTCAACCAGGACATGGTCCTGGGCCCGATGATGAACAACATCCGGGTGCCGCACGGCGGCCGGAACTACGAGACGTTCAGCGAGGACCCCCTGGTCTCCTCGCGCACCGCGGTCGCCCAGATCAAGGGCATCCAGGGTGCGGGTCTGATGACCACGGCCAAGCACTTCGCGGCCAACAACCAGGAGAACAACCGCTTCAGCGTCAACGCCACGGTCGACGAGCAGACGCTCCGCGAGATCGAGTTCCCGGCGTTCGAGGCGTCCTCCAAGGCCGGCGCGGCCTCCTTCATGTGTGCCTACAACGGCCTCAACGGGAAGCCGTCCTGTGGCAACGACGAGCTCCTCAACAACGTGCTGCGCACGCAGTGGGGCTTCCAGGGCTGGGTGATGTCCGACTGGCTCGCCACCCCGGGCACGGACGCCATCACCAAGGGCCTCGACCAGGAGATGGGCGTCGAGCTCCCCGGCGACATCCCGAAGGGCGAGCCCTCGCCGCCGGCCAAGTACTTCGGCGAGGCACTGAAGACGGCCGTCCTGAACGGCACGGTCCCCGAGTCGGCCGTGACGCGGTCGGCGGAGCGCATCGTCGGCCAGATGGACAAGTTCGGTCTGCTGTCGGCGACCCCGGCGCCCCGTCCCGAGCGGGACAAGGCGGGCGCCCAGGCGGTGTCCCGCAAGGTCGCCGAGAACGGCGCGGTGCTCCTGCGCAACGAGGGCCAGGCCCTGCCGCTCGCCGGTGACGCCGGCAAGAGCATCGCGGTGATCGGTCCGACCGCCGTCGACCCCAAGGTCACCGGCCTGGGCAGCGCCCACGTCGTCCCGGACTCGGCGGCGGCGCCCCTCGACACCATCAAGGCCCGCGCGGGTGCGGGTGCGACGGTGACGTACGAGACGGGTGAGGAGACCTTCGGGACACAGATCCCGGCGGCGAACCTCAGCCCGGCGTTCAACCAGGGCCACCAGCTCGAGCCGGGCAAGGCGGGGGCGCTGTACGACGGCACGCTGACCGTGCCCGCCGACGGCGAGTACCGCATCGCGGTCAGGGCCACCGGCGGTTACGCCACGGTGCAGCTCGGCAGCCACACCATCGAGGCCGGTCAGGTCTACGGCAAGGTGAGCAGCCCGCTCCTCAAGCTCACCAAGGGCACGCACAAGCTGACGGTCTCGGGCTTCGCGATGAGCGCCACCCCGCTCTCCCTGGAGCTGGGCTGGGTGACGCCGGAGGCGGCCGACGCGACGATCGCGAAGGCCGTGGAGGCGGCGCGGAAGGCCCGTACTGCGGTCGTCTTCGCCTACGACGACGGCACCGAGGGCGTCGACCGTCCGAACCTGTCGCTGCCGGGTACGCAGGACAAGCTGATCTCGGCGGTCGCCGACGCGAACCCGAACACGATCGTGGTCCTCAACACCGGTTCGTCGGTGCTGATGCCGTGGCTGTCCAAGACCCGCGCGGTCCTGGACATGTGGTACCCGGGCCAGGCGGGCGCCGAGGCCACCGCCGCGCTGCTCTACGGTGACGTCAACCCGAGCGGCAAGCTCACGCAGAGCTTCCCGGCCGCGGAGAACCAGCACGCGGTCGCCGGCGACCCGACCCGCTACCCGGGCGTCGACAACCAGCAGACGTACAGCGAGGGCATCCACGTCGGGTACCGCTGGTTCGACAAGGAGAACGTCAAGCCGCTGTTCCCGTTCGGGCACGGCCTGTCGTACACCTCGTTCACGCAGAGCGCCCCGACCGTCGTGCGGACGTCCACGGGCGGTCTGAAGGTCACGGTCACGGTCCGCAACAGCGGGCAGCGTGCGGGCCAGGAGGTCGTCCAGGCGTACCTCGGTGCCAGCCCGAACGTGACGGCTCCGCAGGCGAAGAAGAAGCTCGTGGGCTACACGAAGGTCGCGCTCGCCGCGGGCGAGTCGAAGACGGTGACGGTGAACGTCGACCGTCGTCAGCTGCAGTACTGGGACGCCGCGGCCGATGCCTGGAAGACGGGCACGGGCAGCAGGCTCCTGCAGACCGGCGCGTCCTCCGCGGACCTGCGCGGCAGCGCCCAGGTCAACCTCTGGTGACGTGAGGCCGTGAAAGCGGCGGTGCCCGCCACCCGGGAGGGTGGCGGGCACGGCCTTTTCCGGCCTGCTCGGCCGGCCTGGCCACCTGACTAGGCCCGGCCGGTCTGCTCGGCCCATTCGCGCACGGCGTCGATCACCCGCAGCGCCTGTGCGCGCTCCAGGTGCGGGCCGATCGGCAGGCTGAGGACCTGCCGCGCGAAGCTCTCGGCGCGTGGGAGTGCGCCTTCCGGGGGTGCTTCGCCCGCGTAGGCGGGCGAGAGGTGCACGGGCACCGGGTAGTGGGTGAGCGTGTCGATGCCGCGGGCGTCGAGGTGCTCGCGCAGCTCGTCGCGGCGGTCGGTGCGCACGGTGAAGAGGTGCCAGACGGGGTCGGTGCCGGGCGCCGTCACGGGCAGGCCGATGCCGGGGAGTCCGGCGAGCCCGGAGAGGTACTCGGCGGCCAGCGCCGACCTGCGGCCGTTCCAGCTGTCCAGGTGGGCGAGCCGGATCCGCAGGACGGCCGCCTGGAGCTCGTCCAGGCGGGAGTTGGTGCCCTTCGTCTCGTGGCGGTACTTCTGCCGGGAGCCGTAGTTGCGGAGCATCCGGAGCCGTTCGGCGAGCTCGGGGTCGCCGGTCGTCACCGCGCCGCCGTCGCCGAAGCAGCCGAGGTTCTTGCCCGGGTAGAAGCTGAACGCGGCCACCGACCGTCCGGCGCCGATCCGCCGGCCCCGGTAGCGGGCGCCGTGGGCCTGGGCGGCGTCCTCGACGATGTGCAGGCCGTGCCGGTCCGCGAGGTCGCGGAGGGCGTCCAGGTCGGCGGGGTGCCCGTAGAGGTGGACGGGGAGGAGCGCCCGGGTGCGGGGTGTGATCGCCTTCTCGACGAGCAGCGGGTCGAGGGTGGGGTGGTCCTCGTGCGGTTCGACGGGCACGGGGGTCGCGCCGGTGGCGGACACCGCGAGCCAGCTGGCGATGTACGTGTGCGAGGGGACGATCACCTCGTCCCCGGGTCCGATGCCGAGGCCGCGGAGCGCGAGCTGGAGGGCGTCCATGCCGCTGTTCACGCCCACGGCGTGGCCGGTCTCGCAGTAGGCGGCGAACTCGCTCTCGAAGGCTTCGAGTTCGGGGCCGAGGAGGTAGCGCCCCGAGTCGAGTACGCGGGCGACGGCGGCGTCGGTCTCCGGGCGCAGCTCCTCGTAGGCGGCCCTGAGGTCGAGGAAGGGGACGCGGCCGGTCTCCGTGCGGGCGGTCATGCGGACACCCCCACGGCGGTGGCGGGCCGCTGCGGGGCGGTCGCCTTGAGCGGTTCCCACCAGTCGCGGTTCTCCCGGTACCAGCGGACGGTCCGGGCGAGGCCGTCCGCGAAGGCGACCCGCGGGCGGTAGCCGAGCTCGCGCTCGATCTTGCCGCCGTCGAGGGAGTAGCGCAGGTCGTGGCCCTGGCGGTCGGCGACCTGCCGGACCGAGGACCAGTCGGCGCCGAGCGAGTCGAGGAGGATGCCGGTGAGTTCGCGGTTGGTCAGCTCCAGGCCGCCGCCGATGTGGTAGATCTCGCCGGCCCGGCCGCCCGCGAGGACGAGCGCGATGCCGCGGCAGTGGTCGTCGGTGTGCACCCACTCGCGGACGTTCGCGCCGTCGCCGTACAGCGGGAGCGTCCCGCCGTCGAGGAGGTTCGTCACGAAGAGGGGGATGAGCTTCTCGGGGTGCTGGTAGGGCCCGTAGTTGTTGCAGCAGCGGGTGATCCGTACGTCGAGGCCGTACGTACGGTGGTAGGCGCGGGCGACGAGGTCGGAGCCGGCCTTGGAGGCCGCGTAGGGGGAGTTGGGCTCCAGCGGGCTGCTCTCGGTCCAGGAGCCGGAGTCGATCGAGCCGTACACCTCGTCGGTGGAGACGTGCACGACCCGGCCCACTCCGGCGTCGAGGGCGCACTGGAGCAGGGTCTGCGTGCCCAGGACGTTGGTCCCGGTGAACACGGACGCGCCCGCGATCGAGCGGTCGACGTGGCTCTCGGCGGCGAAGTGGACGACGGCGTCGACGCCGCGCAGTTCCCGGGCGAGGAGGTCGGCGTCGCGGATGTCGCCGTGGACGAAGCGCAGGCGGGGGTCCTCGTCCACCGGGGCGAGGTTGGCGAGGTTGCCCGCGTAGGTGAGGCTGTCCAGGACGATCACCTCACCGGCCGGGACGTCGGGGTACGCCCCGGCGAGGAGCTGCCGCACGAAGTGCGAGCCGATGAAGCCCGCACCTCCGGTCACCAGAAGCCGCACTGCCGTCTTCCTTTCGGTCGCGCGGTGGGTCGCGCTGTCGGTCGCACTGTCTGTGGCGCTGTCTGTGGCGCGTAGGCGGCGGTGGCGAGGCGTCGCCCTCACGGGGCTCCCTCGCAGCCGGCGATCTCCATCAGATAGCTGCCGTACTCGGTGCGGGAGAGGCGTTCTCCCAGGCTGTGACAGGCCTCGGCGTCGATGAAGCCCATGCGGAAGGCGATCTCCTCCAGGCCCGCGATCCAGACGCCCTGCCGTTCCTCCAGGACCTGGACGTACTGGGCGGCCCGGAGGAGCGAGTCGTGGGTGCCGGTGTCGAGCCAGGCGAAGCCGCGGCCCAGGTCGACGAGTTCGGCCCGGCCCCGCTCCAGGTAGACGCGGTTGACGTCGGTGATCTCCAGCTCGCCGCGCGGCGAGGGCCGGATGTTCTTGGCGATGTCGACGACGTCGTTGTCGTAGAGGTAGAGGCCGGTGACGGCGAGGTGGGAGCGCGGCTTGACCGGCTTCTCGACGAGGTCCGTCAGCCGTCCCTCCGCGTCGACCTCGGCGACGCCGTACCGCTCGGGGTCCTTGACGGGGTAGCCGAAGAGCACGCAGCCGTCGAGGCGCGCGATGCTGTCCCGCAGGAGCGTGTACAGGCCGGGCCCGTGGAAGATGTTGTCGCCCAGGATCAGGGCGCAGGTGTCGTCGCCGATGTGCCCGGCGCCGACGAGAAGCGCGTCCGCGATTCCCGCGGGCTCTTTCTGCACCGCGTAGTCGAGTTCGATTCCCAGGTGGCTGCCGTTTCCGAGCAGCGACTGGAAGAGTTCGATGTGCTGGGGTGTGGAGATGATTTGTATCTCGCGAATACCGCCGAGCATGAGAACCGACAGCGGATAGTAGATCATCGGTTTGTTGTAGACCGGAAGAATCTGTTTCGAAATGACCGAGGTCGCCGGATGCAGCCGAGTTCCGCTCCCGCCGGCCAGGACTATTCCCTTCATTCCCGGAAACTAGCAGGAGGGTGCCGGTAATAACGGTTGGCGGGGCGGAGTTAGGGGGGCTTTAGGGGCTGCGCAGGGGGAGTCCCTTCGCCCCTTTGGGGGGTGGGAAAACGCGGAGGGCCCGGCCGGACGGCCGGGCCCTCGGATGGGGGGATCGCGCGTGTGGGGGGGATCGCCTGGGGGATCGGGTGCGGGTGCGGGTCAGCGCAGGAAGCCGCGGGCCTCCTCCCAGCCGTCCGCGACGTCCCGCTCCAGCTGGTTGAGGCGGGCGGTGACGACCTGGTCGAAGCCGTCCATGAAGTACTCGTCGCCGTCGCGGGCCTCCACCCGGCCGCCGCGCTCGACGAAGTCGCGGACGACCTCGGTGAGGGAGGTGCCGGGGCCCACGCGGCCGGCGATGTACCGGGTCGCGCCGTCCAGGTCGGGGAAGCCCGCCTCGCGGTAGAGGTACACGTCGCCGAGGAGGTCGACCTGCACCGCGACCTGCGGGTGTGCGGTGGGCCGCATGGTGGCGGGCTTGATCCGCAGCAGTTCGGCGTCGGCCCCGGCCTTCAGGCTGTTCAGGGCGTAGCCGTAGTCGATGTGGAGGCCCGGGGTGCGCTCGCGGACCCGCTCCTCGAAGGCGGCGAGGGCCTCCTGGAGCTCGGCGCGCTCCACCGGGGGCAGCTTGCCGTCCTCACGGCCGCTGTAGTCCTCGCGGATGTTGACGAAGTCGATCGTCCGGCCCTGCCCGGACTCGTTGAGGTCGGCGATGAAGTCGACCAGGTCGAGCAGGCGCGCGGCGCGGCCCGGGAGCACGATGTAGGCGAAGCCGAGGTTGATCGGCGACTCGCGTTCGGCGCGGAGCTGCTGGAAGCGGCGCAGGTTCTCGCGGACGCGGCGGAAGGCCGCCTTCTTGCCGGTGGTCTGCTCGTACTCCTCGTCGTTGAGGCCGTAGAGCGAGGTGCGGACGGCGTGCAGGCCCCACAGGCCGGGCTGGCGCTCCAGGGTGCGCTCGGTGAGCGCGAAGGAGTTCGTGTAGACGGTGGGCCGCAGGCCGTGCTCGCCGGCGTGGGCGGCCAGGGTGCCGAGTCCGGGGTTGGTGAGGGGCTCCAGGCCGCCGGAGAAGTACAGGGCGTAGGGGTTGCCCGCGGGTATCTCGTCGATGACCGAGCGGAACATGGCGTTGCCGGCGTCGAGGGCGGACGGGTCGTAGCGGGCGCCGGTGACGCGGACGCAGAAGTGGCAGCGGAACATGCAGGTCGGGCCGGGGTAGAGGCCGACGCTGTACGGGAAGACGGGCTTGCCGGCGAGGGCGGAGTCGAAGACGCCGCGCTGTTCGAGCGGGAGCAGGGTGTTCTGCCAGTACGCCCCCGCGGGGCCGCCCTCGACGGCTGCGCGGAGCTCCGGGACCTGCGCGAACAGGGCGAGGAGGCGCCGGAAGGCGTCCCGGTCGACACCCAGGTCGTGGCGGGCCTCTTCGAGGGGGGTGAAGGGGCTGTTGCCGTAGCGCACGGCGAGCCGGACCAGGTGGCGGGCGGTGGTTCCGGCCTCGTCGTGCGGCACGAGGCCGCCGGCGGCGAGGCTCTGGCCGACGGCGTGGACCGCCGCCCCCAGATCGGCTCCGGGGTGCGCGCAGCGTGCGGCCGGGGCGGTGGCGACGGGGGCAGGGGCGGTCATCAGGAGCGTCCAATCGTGGGCGTGGGCGTGGCTGTCCGGGGGGCCGCGAGCGGGGCGGGGGCCGTGTCGCGGTGGCGCGCGGTCAGTTCGCGCCCGCGGGTCACGCAGAGTCGCAGCAGGTCGGAGACCCGGCGGGTGTCGTCGTCGTCGACGGCGGTGCCGGTGGGCAGGCACAGCACGCGCTCGGCGAGGTGTTCGGTGTGGGACAGCGGGGCGTGCGGCTGCCCGCGGTACGGCTCCAGCTGGTGGCAGCCCGGGGAGAAGTAGGCGCGGGTGTGGACGCCTTCGGCCTTCAGGACCTCCATCACGAGGTCGCGGTGGATGCCGGTGACGGCCTCGTCGATCTCGACGATCACGTACTGGTGGTTGTTGACGCCGTGGCGGTCGTGGTCGGCGACCAGGACGCCGGGGAGGTCCGCGAGGTGCTCGCGGTAGGCGGCGTGGTTGTGCCGGTTCCGGTCGATGACCTCGGGAAACGCGTCGAGGGAGGTGAGGCCCATGGCGGCGGCGGCCTCGCTCATCTTGGCGTTGGTGCCGCCGGCGGGGCTGCCGCCGTGCAGGTTGAAGCCGAAGTTGTGGAGGGCCCGGATCCGGGCGGCGAGGTCGGCGTCGTCGGTGGCGACGGCGCCGCCCTCGAAGGCGTTGACGGCCTTGGTGGCGTGGAAGCTGAAGACCTCGGCGTCGCCGAGGCTGCCGGCGGGCCGGCCGTCGATCGAGCAGCCGAGGGCGTGTGCGGCGTCGAAGTACAGCCGCAGGCCGTGTTCGTCGGCGACCTTCCGCAGCTGGTCGGCGGCGCAGAGGCGGCCCCAGAGGTGGACGCCGAGGATGGCCGAGGTGCGGGGCGTGACGGCGGCGGCCACCCGGTCCGGGTCGAGGGTGCCGGTGTCCGGGTCGATGTCGGCGAAGACCGGGGTGAGGCCGATCCAGCGCATCGCGTGCGGGGTGGCGGCGAAGGTCATCGACGGCATGATCACTTCACCGGTCAGGCCGGCGGCGTGTGCCAGGAGCTGGAGCCCGGCCGTGGCGTTGCAGGTGGCCACGGCGTGCTCGACCCCGGCGAGGCCGGCGACGCGCTCCTCGAACTCGCGGACGAGCGGGCCGCCGTTGGACAGCCACTGGCCGTCGAGGGCCCGGTCGAGCCGCTCGTAGAGCTTGGCGCGGTCGATGCGGTTGGGCCGCCCCACGAGGAGCGGCTGGTCGAAAGCGGCGGTGCCGCCGAAGAATGCGAGGTCGGATAAGACGCTTTTCACGGATGTTCCCTCCGGGGCCACCGTCACGAAATGATTCGCCGATCCGGGAATCCCGAACGAGGTCGCCGCGCTCCACCGTGACGTACGACGAGATGGTCGATTGTGGTGGTCGATTTCGGGGGGACTCTAATCCCGCGCGGAACGGACCGACAAGAGCGCACCATGGACTTCGAATGTGCTTCGGATCACATCCGGCTCCGGGGTATTCCATCGGCGGCTCGAATGTGATGATGCTTGACAAGATCCGGGAATCAGCGGAGCCGCCGGGAGGGCCGGGGCGCGCTCCGCGGAAGAGCACGCGCGAGAAGTCCCGTTCCTCTTCCCGTTTCCGTTCCGCTTCCGGCCCGGTCTGGAGTTCTTCGTGAGCCGCACCCACCAGGGAACGACCGCCACCGCCCCTCCCCCCGTGCTCGACCTGGCAGCCCTGGGGCAGGACTTCGCGGCCGATCCGTACCCGACGTACGCGAGACTGCGTGCCGAGGGTCCGGCCCACCGGGTGCGGACCCCCGAGGGGGACGAGGTGTGGCTGGTCGTCGGCTACGACACGGCGCGGGCGGTCCTCGCCGACCCCCGGTTCAGCAAGGACTGGAACAACTCCGCGACTCCCCCGACCGAGGCCGAGGCCGCGCTCAGCCACAACATGCTGGAGTCCGACCCGCCCCGGCACACCCGGCTGCGCAAACTGGTGGCCCGTGAGTTCACCATGCGTCGCGTCGAGTTGCTGCGCCCCCGGGTCCAGGAGATCGTCGACGGTCTCATGGACGCCATGCTGGCGGCGCCCGCCGGCCGCGCCGATCTGATGGAGGCGCTTGCCTGGCCGCTGCCGGTCACCGTGATCTCCGAACTCCTCGGCGTGCCCGAGGCGGACCGCGCCGCCTTCCGGGTCTGGACCGACGCCTTCGTCACCCCGGACGATCCCGCCCAGGCCCAGACCGCCATGGCCGAGATGAGCGGCTACCTCGCCGGGCTCATCGAGTCCAAGCGCGGGCAGGACGGCGAGGATCTGCTCAGTGCGCTCGTGCGGACGAGCGACGAGGACGGCTCCCGGCTGACCTCCGAGGAGCTGCTCGGCATGGCGCACATCCTGCTGGTCGCGGGCCACGAGACGACGGTCAACCTGATCGGCAACGGCATGCACGCGCTGCTCTCGCACCCGGACCAGCTGGCCGCGCTGAGGGCCGACCTGACGCTCTTGGACGGCGCGGTGGAGGAGATGCTCCGCTTTGGAGGGCCCGTCGAATCCGCGACGTACCGCTTCCCGGTCGAGCCCGTCGACCTCGACGGCACGGTCGTTCCGGCCGGTGAGACGGTCCTCGTCGTGCTGGCCGACGCCCACCGCACACCGGAGCGCTTCCCGGACCCCCACCGCTTCGACATCCGCCGCCACACGGCCGGCCATCTCGCCTTCGGGCACGGCATCCACTTCTGCATCGGCGCCCCGCTGGCCCGGATGGAGGCCCGGATCGCCGTCCGCGCCCTCCTCGAACGCTGCCCGGACCTCGCCCTGGACGCCTCCCCCGGCGAACTGGTCTGGTACCCGAACCCGATGATCCGCGGCCTCAAGACTCTGCCGATCCGCTGGCGGTGAGGACGGGAGGCGGGCCGGCGTAACGGTTGAACCGGCCCGGTGTAAGGGTCGAACCGGCCCGGCGAAACGGTTGAACCGGCCCGGCGTACCGGTTGAACCGGCCTGGCGCCCCTGACAGTCCCGCCGCTCGAAAGCCCCTCGATCTGTCCCCCTCCGCCGTAACAAGACCTGGTTAGAGTGATTGCCATACGGCGAAGGGTTCGGCGCCCGGACGAGGGGACTTCCGCGATGAATCTGGTGGAACGCGACGGGGAGACAGCCCGCCTCAGGGCCGTTCTTGACGCATCCGCCGCAGGTGAGGGGACACTGTTACTCGTCTCCGGACCGGCCGGCAGCGGCAAGACCGAGCTGCTGCGGTCGTTCCGGCGTCTGGCGGCGGAGCGGGGGACGCCCGTCTGGACGGTCCGCGCGTTACCCGGCGACCGGGACGTCCCCCTCGGCGTGCTCTGCCAGTTACTGCGCAGCGCCCAGCAGCACGGTGCCGACACGTCCACGGTCCGCGACCTGGTGGACGCCGCCTCGCGGCGCGCCGGAAACCTCTCCTCCCCCGCCGACGCGCCGCTCCGCGTCGACGAGACACATCAGTTGCACGACTGGCTGCGCTCCGTCTCGCGCCGCACCCCGTTCCTCGTCGCCGTCGACGACCTGACCCACGCCGACACCGCGTCCCTGAGGTTCCTCCTGTACTGCGCCGCCCACCACGACCAGGGCGGCATCGGCTTCGTCATGACCGAGCGGGCCTCGCAGCGTGCCGGGTACCGCGTGTTCCGCGCCGAGCTGCTCCGCCAGCCGCACTGCCGCAACCTGTGGCTCTCCGGGCTTCCTCCCAGCGGCGTACGGCAGTTCCTCGCCCACTACTACGGCCCCGAGGCGGCCGAGCGGCGGGCTCCCGCGTACCACGCGACGACCGGCGGGAACCCGCTGCTCCTCCGGGCACTGACCCAGGACCGGCAGGCGGCCCGCACCACCCCCGGCACGGCCGACGGCGACGATCCCGTGTACGGCGACGCCTTCGCCCAGGCCGTCCTCGACTGCCTGCACCGCAGCTCCGAGGGCACGCTGGAGACCGCCCGCTGGCTCGCTGTCCTCGAACGGTCCGACCCGCTCCTCGTGGAGCGGCTCATGGGGACGACGGCCACCGCCGTCGAGCGCCACATCCACGAACTCGCCGCCATCGGCCTCCTGGACGAGGACGGCACCCTCGGGCAGCCCGCGATCCGCGAGGCCGCCCTCCTCGACCTGCCGGCCGGGGACCGCACCGAGCTGCACCGGCGCGCCGCGGAGCAGCTGCACCGGGACGGCGCCGACGAGGACACCGTGGCCCGTCATCTGCTGGTCGGCGGCGCCCCCGACGCACCCTGGGCACTGCCCCTGCTCGAACGGGGCGCGCAGCAGGCCCTGTTCGACGACCGCCTCGACGACGCCTTCCGGATCCTCGAGTTCGCCGTGCGGTCCAGCACCGACAACACCCAGCTGGCCCGGCTCGCCCCGCACCTGGTCGCGGCCTCGTGGCGGATGAACCCGCACATGACGACCCGCGCCCTCGCGCTCTTCGACCGGCTCCTGAGCGGTGAACTGCAGCCCAGCCACCCGGTCATGGGCCTGATCCGCTGCCTCGTCTGGTACGGGCGGCTGCCCGAGGCCGCCGACGCGCTGTCCCGGCTGCGGCCCCGCTCCGAGAGCGAACACCTGGAGATGTCGCTGACCCGCATGTGGCTGGCGGCGCTGTGCCCTCCGCTCCTGGAGTCCCTGCCGCCGTCGCCCGAGCCGGAGCGCGGCCCCGTCCCGGTGCGGCTGGCGCCCCGCACGACCGCGCTCCAGGCCCAGGCCGGCGTCTTCCAGCGGGGCCCGGACAACGCGTCGGTCGCGCAGGCCGAGCAGATCCTGCAGGGCTGCCGGCTCTCGGAGGAGACGTACGAGGCCCTGGAGACGGCCCTCCTGGTCCTCGTCCACGCCGACCGGCTCGACCGGGCGCAGTTCTGGTCCGACGCGCTGCTCGCCGAGGCCGTGGAGCGGCGGTCGCTCGGCTGGGAGGCGATCTTCGCGGCGACCCGGGCGATGATCGCGATCCGCTGCGGGGACCTGCCGACGGCGCGGGAGCGGGCCGAGCTGGCGCTCTCCCACGCGGCGCCGGAGAGCTGGGGGCTCGCCGTGGGCATGCCGCTCTCCGCGCTGCTGCTCGCCTGCACGGAGGCCGGCGAGTACGAGCAGGCGGAGCGGGTCCTGCGGCAGCCGGTGCCGGACGCGATGTTCGACTCGCGGCACGGCATGGAGTACATGCACGCCCGGGGCCGCTACTGGCTGGCGACGGGGCGACTGCACGCGGCGCTGGGCGAGTTCATGCTCTGCGGGGAGATCCTGGGGAGCTGGAACCTCGACCAGCCGTCGATCGTGCCCTGGCGGACCTCGGCGGCCGAGGTGTACCTGCGGCTCGGCAACCGCCAGAAGGCCAGGGCGCTGGCCGAGGCGCAGCTCGCCCTGGTCCGGCCCGGGCGCTCCCGCACCCGGGGCCTCACCCTGCGGGTCCTGGCGGCCGCGGCGGACGGCCAGCAGGCGGAGCGCCTGCACGCCGAGGCGGTCGACATGCTCCACGACAGCGGCGACCGGCTCGAACACGCCCGCGCGCTGGCCGGGATGAGCCGCCACCAGCAGGCGCAGGGGGACAACTACCGGGCCCGGATGACGGCGCGGCTCGCCGGCGACATGGCGTGGGCCTGTGGCGCGTACCCGCTGGCCGAGGAGATCGTGCCGGGCCGCGGCGGCCGCCGGGCGAAGGCGGTGAGCACGGAACTGGAACTGCCGGGCGGCCCCGACGTCGACCTCCTCTCGGAGGCGGAGCGCCGGGTCGCGGCCCTGGCCGCCCGGGGTCTGACGAATCGCCAGATAGCGCGCCGGCTCTGCGTCACCGCGAGCACGGTCGAGCAGCACCTGACGCGCGTCTACCGCAAACTGAACGTCACCCGCCGAGCGGACCTCCCGGTCAGCCTCGCCCAGGACAAGTCCGTCACGGCCTGAGTACCGCCGGGGGAGGCCGGGGCGCCGCCGTGGAAGCCGGGGGCGCCGCCGTGGAAGCCGGGGGCGCGACCCTGAGCCTCCCCGGTGGATCGGGCCGGGGGGGCACAAGGCCGCGGCGTCTGGGACCGGTCCCCTGGACGCCCGTTGCCGCCCGTTGCCGCCCGGGGCAGGCCGTACCGGGCGGGGTGCCGACCGGGCTCACGGCACAGGCGGGCCGGACGTCGCCGTCCGGCCCGCCTGCCGCGTCGGGTCCGTCAGACGGCTCCGCCGAAGAGGGCGGGGGCGATCACCGCGGCCTCGGGGCCGTACGCGGCGACGAGGCGCTCGTGGACTCCCTCCCGCGTGACCTCGTACGACTGCGGTCCGACCGACTCCAGGGCGAAGGTCGCCATGACGGCACCCGCACGGGCCGCGTCGACGATCTCAAGGCCGGAGGCCAGCGCCGCGAGGAAACCCGCGCGGAAGGCGTCGCCACCTCCGGTGGGGTCCGCGGCGTCCGCCGCGGGCACGGCCGCGCTCTCGATCCCGGGCCGGCCGGCCGTGTCGATGCGGCACCCCTTGGCGCCGAGCGTGGTGATCCACGTCCCGACCCGGGCGAGCACCTCGCCCTCGGTCCAGCCGGTCTTGCCGAGGAGCAGCGCCCGCTCGTAGGCGTTCGTGAACAGCAGCTCGGCCCCGTCGACGAGTTCCCGGACGCTGTCGCCCTCCAGCCGCGCGAGCTGCTGCGAGGGGTCCGCGGCGCGCCGGATGCCCAGCTCGCGGCAGGCCCGCGTGTGCCGCACCATCGCCTCGGGGTCGTCCGCGCCGACGAGGACGAGGTCGAGCCCGCCGGGCCGGCCGGCGGTCTCGCCCAGGTCGATGTCGCGCGCCTCGGCCATCGCGCCCGCGTAGAACGAGGCGAGCTGGTTGCCGTCCTCGTCGGTGGTGCACATGAAGCGGGCGGTGTGCTGCCGCTCCGACACCCGCACGGAGTCGGTGTCGACGCCCGCGGCGCGGAGCAGTTGCCCGTACCCGTCGAAGTCCTTGCCGACGGCGCCGACGAGGACGGGACGGCGGCCGAGGAGGCCGAGGCCGTACGCGATGTTGGCGGCGACGCCGCCGTGCCGGATGTCCAGGGTGTCGACGAGGAACGACAGGGACACGTGGGCGAGCTGGTCCGGCAGGATCTGCTCGGCGAAGCGGCCCGGGAAGGTCATCAGGTGGTCGGTGGCGATCGACCCGGTGACGGCTATGCGCATGTCAGAGCCCCGCGGCCGTCTTCAGGGCGTCCACGCGGTCGGTGCGCTCCCAGGTGAAGTCCGGCAGCTCGCGGCCGAAGTGGCCGTAGGCGGCGGTCTGCGAGTAGATCGGGCGGAGCAGGTCGAGGTCGCGGATGATCGCGGCCGGGCGGAGGTCGAAGACCTCGCCGATCGCGTTCTCGATCTTCTCCGTGTCGACCGCGTTCGTGCCGAAGGTCTCGACGAAGAGACCGACGGGCTCGGCCTTGCCGATCGCGTACGCGACCTGCACCTCGCAGCGGCGGGCGAGTCCGGCCGCGACGACGTTCTTCGCGACCCAGCGCATCGCGTACGCCGCGGACCGGTCGACCTTCGACGGGTCCTTGCCGGAGAAGGCGCCGCCGCCGTGGCGGGCCATCCCGCCGTACGTGTCGATGATGATCTTCCGGCCGGTGAGGCCGGCGTCGCCCATCGGGCCGCCGATCTCGAAGCGCCCGGTCGGGTTCACGAGCAGCCGGTAGCCGTCGGTGTCGAGCTTGATGCCGTCCTCGACGAGCTGCGCGAGCACGTGCTCGACGACGAACTTCCGCACGTCGGGGGCGAGCAGCCCCTCCAGGTCGATGTCCGAGGCGTGCTGCGAGGAGACGACGACCGTGTCGAGACGGACCGCCCTGTCCCCGTCGTACTCGATGGTGACCTGGGTCTTGCCGTCGGGACGCAGGTACGGCACGGTCCCGTTCTTGCGGACCTCGGTCAGGCGGCGCGAGAGACGGTGCGCGAGATGGATCGGCAGCGGCATCAGCTCGGGCGTCTCGTCCGAGGCGTAGCCGAACATCAGGCCCTGGTCACCCGCGCCCTGCTTGTCGAGCTCGTCCTCCGCGTCCCGCCGGGAGGCTCCCTCGACCCGCTGCTCGTACGCGGTGTCGACACCCTGGGCGATGTCCGGGGACTGCGACCCGATGGACACCGACACGCCGCAGGAGGCGCCGTCGAAGCCCTTCTTCGAGGAGTCGTACCCGATCTCCAGGATCTTGCCCCGGACGAGCCCGGGGATGTCCGCCCACGCCTTGGTGGTCACCTCGCCGGCGACGTGCACGAGGCCGGTGGTGATCAGCGTCTCGACGGCGACGCGCGAGGTGGGGTCCTCTCGCAGCAGTGCGTCGAGGATGGTGTCGCTGATCTGGTCAGCGATCTTGTCCGGGTGACCCTCGGTGACGGACTCCGAGGTGAACAGACGACGGGACACAACGCTCCCTGGGGTTGCAGCGGCTGCTGACTACATATGGCGGATCGGAAGCGGACCGGCCGGCGGACGGCCGAACCGGATCACATTGAATCCGGCCCGCTCCTGACACCGCCAGAGCACCTGCCCCCTGAAGGGGGCGGTAAATCCCCCTGCCCCACCCCCTATTGGCGCACGGGGAGCGCACGGCGGACAGTCGCGCGCCCACCCCCCTACCTAGGGGCGTTGACCGGTGACCGTGGGGCTGATGTGGTCCCAGTTACTCCTGACCCACTCCTGACCCACTCCCGACCGACACCCGCGGCCCGGCCGCGCGCGACCCGTGGAGAGCGCCCCCATGCCCTCGACCCGCACCACCGGCGAACCCGGACGCACCCCGACCCGGATCGCCACCGCCGCCGCGCTGGCCCTGGCGGCCCTGGGACTGCCCCTGGCCCACCCGGTGAGCGCGACCCCGGTGGCCGACACCACCACCGGCACCACGGCCTCCGCCGTCACCCCCACCCCGCAGCAGTCCGCCCAGCGGGCCGACGCCGTCGCCGTCACCCCGACCGTGACGCTGGTGACCGATCCGCGGACCGACCCGGCCGCCCTCCAGGTCGTCGAGAAGGCCCTGCGCGACGCGGGCGCCCGTACCCTCCAGAAGGCCGCCGCCCCCGTCCGCGGCCAACTGACCGTCCACGTCGGCGGGGTGCGCGAGAACCCGTCCTCGGCCGGCGCCCTGACCGCCCTCGGCGTCCCCGGTCCGGCCGGGCTCCCCGCCGACGGCTACGTCCTCGCGGCGGGCCGCGCCGCCGACGGCACGGAGCGGATCGTGCTCTCCGGCGTCGACGCCCGGGGCACGTACTACGCCGCCCAGTCGCTGCGCCAACTGCTGCCCCGCACCGCCCTGTCGGGGGCACGACTCCAGGGCGTGACCGTGCGGGACTGGCCGGCCGCCGCCGCGCGCGGTGTCGTCGAGGGCTTCTACGACACGCCGTGGACCCACGCCACCCGTCTCGACCAGCTCGACTACTACGGCGAGCACAAGCTCGACACGTACATCTACTCGCCGAAGGACGACCCGTACCTCCGGGCCAAGTGGCGCGAGCCCTACCCGGCCGCCGAGGTGACCCGGATCCGGGAGCTGTCCGACCGCGCCCGCGCCCGGCACGTCGACTTCACGTACGCCGTCTCCCCCGGCCTCTCCGTCTGCTACAGCGCGCCCGAGGAGGCCCAGGCGCTGGTCGCCAAGCTGGAGAGCGTCTGGGACATCGGGGTCCGGTCCTTCTCCGTACCGCTGGACGACATCAACTACACGACGTGGAACTGCGAGGCCGACAGGGAGCGGTTCGGCACGGGCGGCGCCGCCGCGGGCGAGGCCCAGGCGCTGTTCGTGAACCGGGTGAACGAGGGTCTGCGCACCGCGCATCCGGACGCCGCCCCGCTCCAGACGGTGCCGACCGAGTACTACGACCTCGAAGCGACCCCGTACAAGAAGGTCCTTGAGGAGAAGCTGGCCGACGGGGTCCTCGTCCAGTGGACCGGCACCGCGGGCATCGCCCCGGCCATCACCCGTGCCCAGGCCGCCGAGGCCCGGCGGCTCTTCGGCCACGACGTGCTGCTCTGGGACAACTTCCCGGTCAACGACTACGTCCCCGGCCGGCTGATGCTCGGCCCGCTGGAGGGCCGCGAGAAGGGCCTCCCGGGGGACCTCGCCGGCTACACCGCGAACCCGATGCCGCAGGCCGACGCCTCCAAGATCGGGCTGTACACGGTCGCCGAGTACCTCTGGAACGACCGCGCCTACGACCCGGCCACGGCCTGGACCGCCGCGCTCGCGGAGCGCGCGGGCGGCGACCGGCGCGTCCGGCAGGCGCTGCGGACCTTCGCCGACGGCAGCTTCTTCTCCCGGATGACCGGCCGCCAGTCCCCCGAACTCGCCGCCGCCGTCGCCCGCTTCCGCAAGGCGGCCACCGGCGACCGGACCGCCGCCGCCGTCCTGGACGCGAAGTTCGCCGCGTTCGAGAACGCCCCGGCGGTCCTCCGCGCCGACCTGCCCGACCGCCGCTTCGTCGAGCAGACCGGCCCCTGGCTGAACTCCGCCGAGGCCTGGGGCACCGCGGCCCGCACCGCACTCGCCCTGACCGGCGCCGTGCGCGAGGGCGACACCGCCGAGGCCGCGCGGCTGCGCGCGCTCCTCCCCGGCCAGGTCGCGCACGCCCAGTCGTTCACGTACACCCACCTGTACGGGCTGAAGATCCCGGTCATCGTCGCGGACGGCGTCCTGGACGCCTTCGTCCTCGACGCGATCGCCGAGCACGACGTGTCCCTCGGCGTCACCCCCCGCCCGAAGGCCTTCACCAACCTGGAGGCGGACCAGGAGAACCTGATCCCGCGCGCCGTCGACGGCGACGACTCGACGCACTTCCGCGGCCTCTGGGACCCGAAGCCCGGCGCCCGCGTGGGTCTCGACCTGCGGGCCGAGCGGACGATCGGGAAGGTCGAGCTGGCGCTCGGGGCGACCGACCGGCCGCAGGGCTACCCCCGCCGCGGCGTGGTGGAGCACTCCCTGGACGGGACGGACTGGCAGCCGCTCGGCGAGCTGTCGGGCGGCCCCGACACCGTACTGACGGTCCCGGCCGGTACCAGGGTGCGGTACGTCCGGCTGCGGACCACCGAGGCGCAGACCGGCCTGGAGACGTGGCTGACCGTGCGGGAGTTCCGCGTGAGCTGACGACCGCACGGTCGTCACGACGAGGGGGGCCGGGGCGGCGGCACGCCCCGGCCCCCTGCTGGGCCGTCCTCCTGCATCACCGGATCAGGCCGTCACCGGGCCAGACCGTCACCGGATCAGGCCGTCACCGGATCAGGCCGTCACCGGATCAGATCGTCACCGGATCAGATCGTCGACGTGTCGATGACGAAGCGGTAGCGGACGTCGCTCGCGATGACCCGCTCGTACGCCTCGTTGATCTGCTCCGCGCCGATCACCTCGATCTCGGCGCCGAGGCCGTGCGCGGCGCAGAAGTCGAGCATCTCCTGCGTCTCGGCGATGCCGCCGATCATCGACCCGGCGAGGGTCTTGCGTCCGCCGATGAGGGAGAAGAGGTTGAGCGCGACGGGCTCCTCGGGCGCGCCGACGTTGACCAGGGCGCCGTCCGTCTTCACCAGGCTCAGGTAGGCGCCGAAGTCCAGCGGCGCGGAGACGGTGGAGATGATCAGGTCGAAGGTGCCGGCGAGCTTCGTGAAGGTCTCCGGGTCGCTCGTCGCGTAGTAGTGGTCGGCGCCCAGCTTGAGGCCGTCCTCCTGCTTCTTCAGCGACTGGCTGAGCACGGTCACCTCGGCGCCGAGCGCGTGGGCGATCTTGACGCCCATGTGCCCGAGGCCGCCGAGACCGACGATGGCGACCTTCTTGCCGGGGCCGGCCTGCCAGTGGGCGAGCGGTGAGTAGAGGGTGATGCCGGCGCAGAGCAGCGGCGCGGCCTCGTCGAGGGCGATGCCCTCGGGGATGCGGAGCGTGTAGTTCTCGTCGACGACGATCCGGGTGGAGTAGCCGCCGTAGGTCGGCTCGCCGTTCTTGTCGAGCGCGTTGTACGTGCCGGTCATTCCGGTGCCGGAGCAGTACTGCTCAAGGCCCTGCTCGCAGTACTCGCACTCCCGGCAGGAGTCGACGAAGCAGCCGACGCCGACCCGGTCGCCGACCTTGTGCTTCGTGACCCCGGGGCCGACCTCCGCGACGACGCCGGCGATCTCGTGACCGGGGACCATCGGGAAGATGCCCTCGCCCCAGCCGTCGCGCGCCTGGTGGATGTCCGAGTGGCAGATGCCGGCGTACTTGATGTCGATGAGGACGTCGTGCTCGCCGACGGCCCGGCGCGGGACGGTGGTGCGCTCCAGCGGGGCGTTGGCGGCGGGTGCGGCGTAGGCGGGGACGGTGGTCGCGTTCGTGGTCATGGCATCAGCCTGCGGCAGCGCGCCGGGATCACCCAGCCACCTGTTCTGCCTACGACCAGCGTGCCTACCACTGGCAGGGACAGGAACATCCGTCCGCCGGATCGTACGACCTGGGATAATCGGGACGCATGGATCTCAGTGCCGAACTCAGCGAATTCCTGCGCTCGCGCCGGGCCCGGCTGAAGCCGGAGGACGTGGGGCTGCCGGAGTTCGGCCGCCACCGTCGCGTGCCGGGGCTGCGCCGGGAGGAGCTCGCGCAGCTGGCCGGCGTCTCCGTCGCGTACTACACGCGGCTCGAACAGGGCAACGGCCGGAACGTGTCCATGGAGGTCCTGGACGCGATCGCGCGGGCGCTGCGGCTGAGCGACACGGAGCGGGCGCATCTGACGCACCTGGCGAAGCCGACGGTGAAGAAGCGGCAGCGGGCGGCGATCGCGCGTCCGCAGCGGGTCCGTCCGGGGCTCCTCCACCTCCTCGACTCGATGGACGGGGTGCCCGCCGCCCTCGTGGGCCGGCGTCTCGACGTCCTGGCCTGGAACCGGATGGCGCGGGCGCTGATGGGCGACTTCGCGGCCTGGGAGCCGGAGGAGCGGAACATGGCCCGGATGATCTTCCTCGATCCGAACGCGCGCGACCTGTACATCGACTGGGAGTGCAAGGCGACCGAGGTCGTGAGTGTGCTCCGGCTGTACGCGGGCTGCTACCCGGACGATCCGCGGCTGCTCGCGCTGGTGGGCGAGCTGTCGGTGAAGAGCGAGGAGTTCCGCTCGCTGTGGGCGGCGCACACGGTGGCCGACAAGGGGCACGGGACGAAGCGGCTGCGGCATCCGCTGGTGGGCGAGATGACCCTGATGTACGAGTCGATGAAGGTGGCGGGCGACGATCCGGACCTGGTGCTCGTGACGTACCACGCGGAGCCGGGGACGGCCTCGGCGGACGCGCTGCGGCTGCTCGCCCAGTGGGGCGTGGACGAGCCCGCTCCCGTACGGGAGTGACGACGGGAGGGACGGCGGGGTCCCCCTCCGGCAGACGGCGAGGCCCCCTCCGACGGGAGGGGGCCTCGTCTGCGTACGCGCGGGGGGATCAGACGGCCGAGCCGGCCTTCCAGTCGGCCCAGCTCATGTTCCAGCCGTTGAGGCCGTTGTCGGGGGCGATCGTCTTGTCCTTGGAGTTCTTGACGATCACGACGTCACCGACGATCGAGTGGTCGTAGAGCCAGGCGGCCTGCTGGTTCGGGTCGCCGGCGCCCTTGACGTCGTTCAGGCCGACGCAGCCGTGGCTGGTGTTGGCGGAGCCGAAGATCGAGTCCGGGCCCCAGTAGTTGCCGTGGATGAAGGTGCCCGACGTGGACAGGCGCATGGCGTGCGGCACGTCCTTGATGTCGTACTCGCCCTTGCCGTCGTCGTCGGTGAAGCCGACGGTCGCGCCGTTCATCCGGGTCTCCTTGAACTTCTCGGAGATCACCATCTGACCGTTGTAGGTCGGGTTCTCCGGGGAGCCGGCGGAGATCGGGATCGTCTTGATCGTCTTGCCGTCCTGGGTGACCGTCATGTTCTTGGTGGCGACGTCGACGGTCGAGACCTGGTTGCGGCCGATCTTGAAGGTGACGGTCTTCTGCTGGACGCCGAAGATGCCGTCGGCGCCCTCGACGCCGTCGAGGTCGAGCTTCAGCGTGACCGTGGAGCCCTCGGTCCAGTACTTGTCGGGGCGGAAGTCGAGGCGCTGGCCGTTGAACCAGTGGCCGACGACCTCCTGGCCGGCGCTGGAGGTGACGGTGATGCCGCCCTGGACGGCGGCCTTGTCGGTGATCGCCTTGTTGAAGTTGATCGAGACGGGCATGCCGACGCCGACGGTCGAGCCGTCCTCGGGGGTGAAGTTGCCGATGAAGCTGTTGGCCTTCGAGACCGTCGTAAAGGACGAGTTCTCGTGGGCCTCCAGGCCGGCCGCGTCCGTGGCGGTGGCGGCGATCTTGTAGACCGTGGCCCGCTCCAGCTGCTCGGTCGGCTTCCAGCTGAGCCCGTCGGCCGCTATCTCGCCCTTGACCGCGGTGCCCTCGGCGGACGTCATGGTGACGTCGGTGAGCTTGCCCTCGGTGACGGTGACCTTGGCGTCGTTGTTGATCGACGCGTTCTGGGTGCCGGACTTGGGCGCGATGGTGATCTGCGCCTTCGAGGTCTTGGCCGCCTCGGCCGCCTCGTCGACCTGGGACTGCGACGGTGGTGTCGTGGATCCGGAGGCGCTGCCGCCGTTGTCGTCGTTGCACGCCGAGAGCACCAGCACGCCGCCGAGCACCGCGGCCGCGACCGCCAGGCTCTTGCGGCGCTTGCCGTCCGTCATCACACGCATCTCCATCGTCGCCGATTCCCTAGCCAATGCTTGCCAACGCTTACCTAAATACCCATGACACCCCGTCCGGTTCCGGAACCGATCGGTTTGTGGGGAACGCCACTGTTCGACACGCACGAGTGGAGCGCGCGGTTCCCGACGGCACGAGAAAGGCCCCGGGACACCGTCCCGAGGCCTGTGAGCTGCTGGTCCGCTCCCTAGGCCCGGCCGCCGCCGTCCACGTCGTCCGTGTCGTCGGTGCCCTCCACATCTTCCTCGTCCAGGTCCCACTCCAGGGCATCGGGGTCGTACTCGACCTCCTCGGTGCTCCAGGAGGCCTGGACCATCTCGATCCCGGGGACCTCGCGGATCAGGTCGAAGGGCTCGACGAGGTAGGCGAGGGCCTCGGCGCTGTCCTCGCGGGCGGCGGCGCGGGCCTGGACGCGCTCCTCCTCGGGCATGAACTCGTCGCCGTCGATCCGGCCCTCGGCGGCCTCGGTCAGCTCGGCGGGACCGTCGATCTCCAGGACCAGATCGACACGAAGTCGCACAAAGCGCGTTGTCTCGGAAGTACTCATGCGACGGAGCGTAGGGTCACCGGGCTCCCGGCTTTCCCGCGACCCGCTGTTTTCATTAGCATCTGCCGGACCGACCGATGCGCGGTTTCCGCAAGGGGGATCGAAATTTCCGTGTCCGCCGCCCGACGCCCACTTCTCACCGCCACCGCGGCGGGAACACTCCTGTGCGCCCTGTGGTTCGTACCGTCCGCCAACGCCACCGACGAGCAGGCCGGTGTGCAGGTCGGGGTCGGCATCGTCCACGACGACCCGGCCGCGGACGGGGCCCGTCTCGCGGAGACCGGAAACCTGGACACGACGCCGTACCTGCTGGGCGGGACGGGGTTCCTGGTGGTCGGCGCGGGTTTCGTGACCCTGGCGATGAGACAGCGGGGCAGGGCTTCCTGAGCGCCTGGACACACGGAAGGGCCCACCCGGAAGAAGTCCGGGTGGGCCCTTCGCCGTACGTACGGGACGGCTAGGCCAGCGGCCCGGTGACGGGCTCCACGGCGGCGACCAGCTTCCCCGCACTGACGAAGGCGTCGGCGGCGGCCAGGTCGGGCGCGAGGAACCGGTCCGGCCCGGGACCCTCGACACCGGCGGCGCGCAGCGCGTCGATGGCGGCCTGGGAGGCGGGCGCCGGGGTGAGGCCCTCGCGGAGCTCGATGCCCCGGGTCGCGGCGTACAGCTCGACCGCGATGATCCGGTTCAGGTTGCCGATGGCGGTGCGCAGCTTCCGGGCGGCGGACCAGCCCATGGAGACGTGGTCCTCCTGCATGGCGGAGGACGGGATGGAGTCGGCGGAGGCCGGGACGGCGAGCCGCTTCATCTCGCTGACCAGGGCGGCCTGCGTGTACTGGGCGATCATCAGGCCCGAGTCGACGCCGGCGTCCTCGGCGAGGAACGGCGGCAGGCCGTGCGAGCGGTTCTTGTCGAGGAGCCGGTCGGTGCGGCGCTCGGCGATCGAGCCGAGGTCGGCGGCGGCGATCGCGAGGAAGTCGAGGACGTACGCGACGGGGGCGCCGTGGAAGTTGCCGTTGGAGGCGACGCGGCCGTCGGCGAGGACGACGGGGTTGTCGACGGCGGCGGCGAGCTCGCGCTCGGCGACGAGCCGGGCGTGGGCCATGGTGTCGCGGCCGGCGCCGGCGACCTGCGGGGCGCAGCGCACCGAGTAGGCGTCCTGGACGCGGGGCGCCTCACCGGCCTGGGCGTGGCCGGTCAGTCCCGAGCCCTTGAGCACGGCGAGCATGTTGGCGGCGGAGGCGGCCTGGCCCGGGTGCGGGCGGATGGCGTGCAGCTCGGGCTCGAGGACCTTCTCGGTGCCGAGGAGGGCTTCGAGGGAGAGCGCGGCGGTGATGTCGGCCGACTTGTAGAGGGTGTCGAGGTCGGCGAGGGCCATGACGAGCATGCCGAGCATGCCGTCGGTGCCGTTGAGGAGGGCGAGGCCCTCCTTCTCCTTGAGCTCGACGGGCGCGATGCCGTGCGCGGCGAGCAGCTCGCCGGCGGGCTTCAGCTCGCCGTCGGGACCCTCGGCGTCGCCTTCGCCCATCAGGGCGAGGGCGCAGTGGGAGAGCGGGGCGAGGTCGCCGGAGCAGCCGAGGGAGCCGTACTCGTGGACGACGGGGGTGATCCCGGCGTTGAGGACGTCGGCCATGGTCTGCGCGACCTCGGGGCGGACGCCGGTATGACCGGAGGCGACGGTCTTGAGCCGGAGGAACATCAGCGCGCGCACGACCTCGCGCTCGACGCGCGGGCCCATGCCGGCGGCGTGCGAGCGGACGATGTTGCGCTGGAGCTGGGCACGGAGCTCGTGGCTGATGTGCCGGGTGGCGAGCGCGCCGAAGCCGGTGGAGACGCCGTAGACGGGTTCGGGCTTGGCGGCGAGGGCGTCGATCACGTCCCGGGCGGCGGAGAGGGCGCGCACGGCCTCGGTCGACAGCTCGACGCGGGCGCCGTGGCGGGCGACGTCGATGACATCCTGCGGGGTCGTGCCGGACGTGCCGAGGACGACTGTCTGCATATCCATATTCAGCACCCTACGGACTGAAGACCGACCTGTCACTAGGTGATTTTGTCACCGGCTCGCAGGGGCACGGCCCCTTACCGGGTCCCCCGCGACGGATCGGTGATCGCCACCGGGGTTCCAGTCTGCCGCTCAGTGGCGTCAGCGGCGCAGGATGCGGCGCCAGAGGGGACGGCCGGCGCGCCTGCTCACCGCCAGGTTCGCCCGGTACATCAGGGTGTCCGAGTGCTCGGGACCGAAGGTCCGCTCCGCGGCGGCGGCGGCCCGCTCCATCTGCTCCCTCGCCTCTTCGTCACGCCCCGACAGCATGTAGGCAAGGGAGAGACTGGACCGGACGAGCACCGTGTGCGGATGCTCAGGACCGAGGATCCGCTCCCGGTCCGCGAGCACCCCCTCCCACATCTCGATGGCCTCGGCGAAGCGCCCCACGACGAAGTACGAACCGGCGAGGTTGTGCCGGACGGTCAGGGTTGTCAGGCTCCCGGCTCCCAGTTCCTGCTCGAAGAGCGGAAGGAGCTGCTCTTGGATGGCCAGGGCCTCGGCGGTCCGCCCCGCACCGGACAGGTAGTTGGCGAGGTTGCTCCGGACGGCGAGCGTGTTGCGATGGCCGTGGCCGAACGCCTGAATGGTCTCGGCCAGTACGCGCTCCCCCACCTCGATGGCCTCGACGGTACGTCCCGACTCCTGATAGAGGGTCGCGAGGTTGTTCCGGCAATCGAGGGTGACCGGGGAATCGGGGTCGAGCACCCGCTCGCTGACCGCCAGCGCCCGTCGCCCCAGCGCGATCGCCTCGTCACTACGCCGCACTGCGGAGAGGGAGAGCGCTGCCATGCTCTGGAACTGGAGGAACCATGGGCATTCCGGCCCGAGCCTGCGCTCACACTGAGCGGCGAGCTGCTGCCAGTAGGCCAGCGCGGGCTCCGCGAGACCGGCGGCCCGCAAGCTGAGACCGACGCGCGGGAGAACCGAGTGCGGGTCCTCTCCCCAGAGATGCTCACCCGCCACGGCGGTGAGGCTGTCCACGTTGGCCCTCAACATCGCGGCCACAGCCCAATCAGGCTGGTCCACCCCGGGCCATATCTCCACCAGCGCGTCGGCTGCAGCGATCACCAGCGCCGACGAGTCCTCCTCCGAGATCGTCTCGCGGACCGCGCGGGCCGTCAGGGCGTGGATGCGGACCACTCCCGCGTCGCAGGACAACAGCGCGTACCGGTGCAGGACCCGCAGGGTCGCACGGGCCGCTTCCCCTCCACATCCGAGGTACTCCAGCACCGCCTCTGTACGCCACAAGGCTTCCGGATGCCCGGCCGGGTCCAGCAGGGCCGCCAGCCCCAGCACCCGCCGAGCGACCCCCTCCGGGTCCGCCGCCTCCACCGCGTCCAGCGACAGGAGCAGCGTCGTCGCGATCTGCCGCCCGTACCCCTCGGCGTCGGCGGACGGCGGAAGGACCTCCGCGATGGACCGGCTCCCGCGGAACAGCTCCAGGTAGGCCCGGCACCCCAACCCGTGGTTGATCATGTACGCGGCGGCGTGCCCGAGGGCGAGGGGCAGATACCCGAGCTCCTCCGCCAGCTCGTCCACGGCCCCGTCCGCGAGCCCGTCCTCGTCGGCGAGCCGCGCCCGCAGATAGGCGACGGCCTCCCCCGCCTCGTACACGTCGACGGACACCCGCCGCCGCCCGCCCCCGGTCAGCCGCGCGTCGTGCAACCGCGTGGTGGCGAGCACCCACCCGCTGCCGGTCCGACTCACCGGCCACCAACCCTCCACCGCACCGGGGTCGGTGATGTCGTCGAGGACGACGAGCCAGCGCCGCGAGGTGGTCGCCAGCCAGGCCAGGAAGGCACGGGCGTCGGCCTCGGGGTCCGTTCCCGTCACCCCCGGCGCCACGACCCGCACCCCCGCCTCGGCGAACCGCGTGACGACCTGCTGGAGCTCACCGGCCGGCGCCCACACCACAAGGTCCACGCCCTCGGCGACGGCCTGACTGGCATACGACGCGGCGAGCTGCGACTTCCCGACCCCGCCGCCGCCCGACAGGACCTGCGTGAGGACCGCCGTCCCGCCCTCCTCCCGCACGGCGTCGATCCGTTCCCGCAGCCCCGTCCGGGGCTGGAAGGCGGAGGCGAGCGCGGGCACGGCGCCCACTTCAAGCGGCCAGCCGACGGCGTCCGCGCCCTGCGGAGCGGCCTGCTGGACGATGACGGAGCTGTACGGCCCGACCGCGCTGTACGAGGAGTCCCCGCCGACGGAGACGCGCTCGGTCCCGCCCTTCCGCCAGAAGGTCACCGACGCTCGCTCTCGTCGCCGAGCGCGCTGTCCGTCACGTCACCGAGGACCACCTTGCTCTCGGGCCCCACCCGCACGTCGTCGTCACTGCCACGAGCACGCCGGGGCCCCGTACGCGGTGCCGTGCGCGGCCCGACGACCTTGGACCCGCGCCCGACGGCGCTGCCGCTGACGTCCCCGTCGATCACGGTCGCACCCCGCCCGGCCCTGATGCGCCGCCCGGACGAGCCGGAGGGACCGACGAAGGTGTACGCGGCGACCGCCAGGCCCACCACCGCCCCGACGACACTGGCGATCCGGTCACCGCTGTCGAGGTCGACGAAGACGGCGACCCCGATCAGCCCGAGCGCGACGACCCCGGCCGCCCACGCCACGACACGCCCCGTCGTCGTCATGCCCCACCCCGCCCACAAGTCGGCCAACACACCCTCGCAACAGGCTAGATGAGGGCACCGACATAGGGTCGTCCCATGAAGAGAACCACCCCGCCCCGCCCTCTCGACGTCGAAGCGCTCTTCCCGGAACTGGCCGCCCACCGGGGCACGACCACCCGCCTGCACCCGCGCCCGGGCAAGCCCGGCGTGACGGCGAGCTCCGTCGGCGGTCCGATGCTGTGGCCGGCGGACGAACCGTGGCCGGTGTGCACGGAGACGCACGGACGCGGGACCGGGCGGCGCCCGGCGGACATCCGCCGGAAGCGCGAGATCGAGGCCGCCGCGTGGGCGCGGGAGCCGTACGAGGGCCTGACGGAGGAGGAGCTCCGGCTCGTCGAGGACCTGGACCGCGAGCACCGGGTGCCGGAGACGGGCGACACCGATCCGCTGCCCCTGCTCGCCCTCGCGCAGCTGTACGCACGTGACGTCCCGGACCTCCCGCCGGGCCCGGACGGCGCCGACCTGCTCCAGGTCTTCTGGTGCCCCTTCGACGCGCACCGCCCCACCGGCCACAGCATGTTCCTCCACGTGCGCTGGCGCAGGTCGGCGGAAGTGGAGGTGGAGAACATCCTGACGTCTCCGCCGCAACCGCGGGTCGTCGGCTACGAGGGGTACGTCCCCGAGCCCTGCGAGCTGCACCCGGAGCAGGTGGTCACGTACCCCTTCGCGGGGCTGCTGCCCGAGGAGCTGTGCGAGCGGATCTACGCGTGGGAGGAGGAGCTTGAGGAGGAGGCGGACGAGGACGACCCGGTCTCGTACCAGTTCGACCTGTCGATCCCGCCCGGCTGGCAGGCCGGCGGATACGCGTCCTGGCACGTCACGGACCCGTACACGATGGACTGCGCGACCTGCGCGACGCCGATGCGCCTCCTGCTGACGGTCGGCACGTCCGAGTGGGGCGGCGGATACGAGAGCTGGACCCCGATCGAGGACCAGGGCCTGCGCCCGTACCCGCACGCCGTACCCACCGGGGTCGTCGTGGGCAACCACGGCCGGCTCAACGTCTTCGGCTGCCCCACCGGTCCGGACCACCCGCCGCGCTGGAGCGTGCAGTAGGGGTCAGACCGCGTACGTCCGCGCGAACGCGGTGAAGGCGGCCCAGGCGCCAGGGGTGGCGGTGAGCTCGCCCTTGGCGTGGTCCTTGGTGTCGCGGACGAGGACGCGGGGGAGGTTGTCGGCGACCTCGATGCAGGCGTCGTTGTCAGCGCCGCTGTACGTGCTCTTGTGCCAGTTCGGGGTGGGCTCAGTCATCGTGTTCCTTCGCGATCGCGCGCATCAGTTCCAGGGACGCCCGGACGCCCAACGCACCCTGCTGCAACAGATCATAGACACGCTGGAATCGCATCACCTCGGCTGGTTCTTCGGTGTAGTTGCCCGTGCTGAACCCCTCCGTGTACGCCCCTCGCTCCCCCTTCGGGAGGGTGAGGAGCGCCACGGATCCGGGCACGGGAGTCCCCCTCATGGGCAGCACCTGGATGTTCACGTTGGGGCGGTCGCACATGGCGAGAAGGTGCTCGATCTGCTCCCGCATCACGCGCCCGCCTCCCATGTCACGGCGCAGGGAGGCCTCGTCGAGCACGATCATCATCCAGGGCGGGTCGGGCTGATCGAGTACGGCCTGCCGCTCCAGTCGCCTGCCGACGAAGCCGCCGATCTGCCCCGAGTCGCCCGCGAGGCCCGCCTCCATCACCGCTCGGGCGTAGTCGGCCGTCTGGAGCAGGCCCGGCACGACGATCGAGAACTCGTGTATGGCCGTGGCTTCGAGCTGCCGCCGCATGTACGTCTTCGCGTAGTCGCGCACGTTCTGATCGGTGAGGATCTTCACGAGGTTCACCAGCGAGCCGGCCGGAAGCCGCAGGACGATCTCCAGCTTCTTCGCCAGGTCCCGGTCCGGGGGGTCTTCTCCGCGCTCGATCTCGGACAGCCGACTGCCGCTGCTGAAGACCTGCTTCGCCACGTACGCCTGCGTCCACTCACGCCCCAGCGTCAGTCGCGCCTCGCGGACCATGTTCCCGAGGTACTGCTCGATGCTGTCCCCGGGGTCCAGATCTTGCGCTCCTGGCATATGCCCCGTTCCTCACCTGCGCACTGGAACTCAACTCCTGGAAAGCGTAGGTCTGGTCACGCCATCGTGGAGGCAGTCCGGTGGAGATCCATCAGAAAGTGAGCCCTCCATGCGCACCCCCACACCCACACCCCACACCCGCCCCGTCACCGAGCCGGAGGCCGCCCGGGTCTACCGTGACCTCAAGGCCGCCATGGACACCGCCGGCCTCCCCACCAACGGCCTCTACCGCGACGTGACGCACACTCCGGGCGGTGACGTCCATCGGTACGGGCTCGGGACCGTCGGCCTCGGCGGTGCCAAGCGGCTCACGGTGCTTCTCCGTACCGCCACCGCCCGGCACACCCCGTGAGGTACCGCGTCGGTGATGTCGTGATCGACGCCCAGCGGGCGCTGACCGGTCAAGTGCTTGGCGTGCAGGGCAAGTCGCTCACGCTGGTCCGTCCCAGCGGTTACCTCTGGGAGGCGGCGGTGGACGAGTGCTGGACGGCGAGCCCCGAGGAACGCGCGAGCCTGACGCCTCGCGGAGCGGTCCGGGTGATCAGTACCTCGGCTCCCGCGCGAAGTGAGCGCAGGGAGCCCGGAGTTCGGTGACGGCGTCCCAGAGGGTTTCGCGGTCGAAGAGTCGGACCGGCACGTCCCGGTCCGACAGGACGTAGCGGATCGCGCCGAGGGAGTGGTCACCCCAGCCCTCGCGGTGGTGCATGCGGGCGAGGGTCCGGTCGCAACGGGTGCAGGCGAGCCACGGGACGATGACAAACGGGTCCGCCCTGACGGCGTCGGCCTGCTCGATGAGCTTCAGGGAACCATCGCCCGGGCCACCGTCGACGCACCGCCCGAGGTCGGGAGCGAGCGTCCCCCACACACCCCACTCCTCGGCGGCCACGGCGATCTCCGCCCGCGTCGTGTCGCTGATCGGCACCCGGTGCTTCAGCAGCGTCGTGACGAGGAGGTCGAGCCCGGCTTCCTGCTCTCCGATCTGCCAGCAGTCCGTGAACTCCTGGGCCTCGGCGGGCGGGAGGAGCGTGGCGTACCGGCCCCATCGGGCCGCTTCGTCGGTCATCCGGCTGACGCTACCCGTTCGGGCCGCCCGGCAGGCGGACGGCCCGAACCACGCACCACGGAGGATCAGTCGGGCAGCCGCTCCAGGAGCCACTCGCCGAGTTCCCGGGTGATGGCGGTGTGTCCCGTCGTCTCCGAGGAGCAGATGAACTCGTCGACCTCGCTCTCCTCCGGGGGCAGGTCGTCGATGTGCGCGTAGAGGTCCTTCTGCTGGTCGATGTCGCGGATCGCGACCGCGCTGACCGAGGGGACGAAGCAGACGCTCTCGTGCCGCAGGTCGGTCCGGGCGCCGGCCTTCTTCAGCGCGTCGGAGAGGATGCCGTACGAGCGGAGGGTGCCGCCGGGGGCGCCGTCGAGCTCGGGGAAGTCGTCCGTGGTGATCGGCTTCTCGGCCGGGGGGAACCTCCGCTTCAGCTCGGCGACGATGACGTCCTTGCCCTCGGCCTGGGCGTAGAAGGTCGTGCCGGGGTAGATCCGCTCGACCTTCAGCGCGGTCTCGCCGGGCGGGATGGGGAGGCCCGTGCCGTCGCCACGGCCGTTGGCGAGCGCCACCCTGAGGGGAATCTGCGGCCAGCTGCCGACGCGCTCCAGCTCCTCCAGGAACTGCTTGCGCTCGGGGGCGGTCCCGATCTCCCCGGTCTTGGGGTCGTAGTGCCGCCAGAGCAGCTGCCGGGCGGCCGGGCTGTTCATCTGCCGGGCGAAGGGGTTCGGGACCGGGATGAAGTGGGAGAACGCCTGGATGCCGACGGGCACGACAGCGCCGCGGTGCGGGGTGTCGTAGGAGAAGTACAGGCGGACGCGGTGGTCCATCCGCTGTCGCTCCATCTTGGCCAGGGCGTAGCGGGTGATCAGGCCGCCCATGCTGAAGCCGCCCACGGTCAGCGGTGCGTCGCCCAGCTGCTCGGCGACGGTCCGCATGATGGCGGCCGTCGCCGTTTCGGCGTTGTCCAGGATCGAGGCGGAGCGCTCGTTCAGGCCGAGCAGGATGACGTCACGGCCCCGGCGGCGCAGTTCGGTCAGAAGAGGGAAGTCGCGGTCGAGGCCGGCGTACAGCGCCTTCAGGTCGCTCTTGCCGAGGTTGAAGCCGTCGCACAGGATCACCGGCCGGGTGATCCCCTGGTTGCCTTCGCCGTAGAAGACGTGCGCGAAGCCGTTCGGCAGTTCCCACTGCGCGTCCGGTGCCGGGACCGGATACGGCAGGGGGACCGGCGACTCGGCGCCGACTGGGGTGGCGAGGGTGAACTCGCCGACGATCCGCTCGGCCTGCTCCTGCTCGGACAAGATCTTCTCCTTCGATGCGCGCGCAGGACACAGCAGTCCGCTACGGATGCGGACCGGGGGACTGCGAACTGCGCGGGGACAGGCCCATCGTCAGCGGCGCAGTCGCCCGGCAGCCGCGACATGCCCGGGCCGTCATCCGTACGAAGGGACGGGTGGTGAACTGCGCATATGTTCCGCGCGCCCCCCGTTCGACCGACACCGGGCCGGCGGCTGCGGGCCGACTTCCGGACGATCAGGACGAGCTGACCGCGTCGATCTCCGTACTTGTTTCCGACGGTCGCTCTCCCGTACGGCACGGACCGAACGCGCGCCTACGCCCTTCGCCCCGCCGGTACGCGGCGCCCGCTGCCCGAGTGCGCGGGGAACGGACGGCCTCCTCCCCTTTCGAGTGGTGATCACACTCGGCTCGCCGGATTCCGCCACGCCGTCCGACCAGGAGCGATGGGGGGCGCGCACAAGGCGTTGGCCGAGAACACCCCGGTGTGGAGCGCGCCTTCTGGGAGATCACGTTCCGCGTCTGAGTGAATGCGAAGCGTTATTCGATCATCTCTCCAGGTTCGGACGAAGGGGCACAGCCATGCCTACGGCCATGCACAAGACGAGCGGGACGACGAAGACTCCCCTGGCACGGCGGCTGGCCGTCGCGGCCGTCGCGCTGGGCAGCTGCCTGGCGCTCGCCGGCCCGGCGGCGAGCGCCGGCGCGGCGCCCGCCGACCCCGTACGGACCGTCTTCTTCGGCGACTCGTACACCTCCAACTACGGCATCGCCCCCTTCCACCAGGACGACGTCAACAGGCTTCTCTGCTTCCGGGCGAACGAGAACTACCCCGCCGTCGCCACCCGGCGCCTCGCCGACAAGGGCGTCACGCTCACCGTCCGGTCGGACGTCTCCTGCGGAGGCGCGGTCGTCCGCCACTTCTGGGAGGATCAGGAGACGCTGCCCGGCGCCGGCCTGAAGGTCCCGGCGCAGCAGGCCGCACTCAAGGACGACACCCAGCTGGTCGTGGGCAGCATGGGCGGCAACACCCTGGGCTTCACCCGCATCCTCAAGCAGTGCTCCGCCAAGCTCCGTAGCGACGAGCACTCCCTGCTGCCCGGAACACCGGTGGACGGGGACGAACCGGCCGCCGCGTGTGCCGAGTTCTTCGGGTCCGGAGACGGGAAGCAGTGGCTGGACGATCAGTTCGAGCAGGTCGGGTGGGACCTGGAGGAGATGCTCGACCGCATGGCGTACTTCGCCCCCGACGCCAAGCGCGTCCTGGTCGGCTACCCCAGGCTCGTCCCGGAGGACACCGACACGTGCCTGACCGCGGCGCCGGGCCAGACGGAACTGCCGCTCGCCGACATTCCCCAGGACGCCATGCCGGTCCTGGACCGGATCCAGAAGCGGCTGAACGACGTCACGAAGAAGGCCGCCGCCGACGCCGAAGGCGGCGCCGACTTCGTGGACCTCTATGCCGAGACCGGCGGCAACACGATCTGCGACGGGGCGGGCCGGGGCATCGGCGGCCTGCTGGAGACCTCCCGGATCACGATCGGCGAGGTGTCGCTCCCCTGGTACGCGCACCCCAACGAGAAGGGCCGCGACCTTCAGGCGCAGCACGTGGCCGCCAAGGTCGAGGAGGTCCTCAACCGGTAGGGACCTGTTCGGGACGAACCCTCTTGGCGGCCGGGTGAGGGCAGCCGGTACGTTCCCCCCTCGCGGCACGCCTCGAAGGCGTGTGCGTGCCGCGTTCAGGGAGGGAACGTATGCGTAAAGCCCTGTTCCGGCGCCTGGCCTCCACGGCCGTCGCGCTGGGACTCACCTCGGCCGCTCTGCTCGGCGCGGGCACGGCGCCCGCGCAGGCCGCGGTCAGCGACTGCCCCACGGGCTACTTCTGCGCGTGGGCGGACACCAACGGCACGGGCTCGATGTTCAAGACGAACGCGAGCAAGGCGACGCTGGGCACGTGGGACAACAAGTTCCGCATGGTCATCAACCGCTCGTCGCTCATCGCCTGTACCTACGACCAGCCGAACTACGTCGACGGCGTCTCGTGGTACGAGAACGACGGCTATCCCACCAGCATCGCCAGCAGGTCCGTCAGCTCGGTGAAGATGGTCCCGACGCTCCGGGAGTGCGAGACGGACCCGTACCCCTACTGGCGTTCGGAGACGTCGCCCACGGCGGCCGGTTTCGGTGACATGAACGGCGACCGGAAGGCGGACGTCCTCGTCCGCGACATGGCAGGGCGCCTGTGGTTCATGCCGGGTGACGGCACCGGGCGCAAGGTGGGCTCCGGCGGCTGGAACGCCTTCGACAGCATGGTCCGGCACGGCGACTTCAGCCGTGACGGCCGCGAGGACGTGATCACCCGCGAGAAGGCCACCGGCAAGCTGTGGCTCTACCCCGGCACCGGGACCGGCGGCCTCGGCGCGCGCAAGCTGATCGGCGCGGGCGGCTGGAACGCCATGAGCCGGATCGCCGCGTTCGGCGACCTGACCGGCGACGCGCGGTCCGACCTGCTCGCCGTCGAGAGGTCCACCGGCCGGCTGTGGCTGTACCCGGGCACGTCCACGGGCACGCTGGGCGCGCGCAAGCTGCTCGGCAACGGCGGCTGGAACGGCATGAACGCCCTGGCCGGCGTCGGTGACATGAACGGCGACGGCCGGGCCGACCTGTACGCCCGTGAGGCGTCCACCGGCAAGCTCTGGCTCTACCCGGGCAAGCCCGGCGCGCTCGGCTCGCGGGTGCTGGTCGGCAGCGGCGGCTGGAACGCCATGACGTCGCTCATCGCGAACGGCGACTGGTCGGGCGACGGCAAGGCGGACCTGCTCGCGACGAAGGACCCCGACTGGCTGGTCCAGTACCAGGGCACCGGCACGGGCGGCGTCCGCGCGGGCGAGGAGACCACCGGCACCTGGTGGTACCTGAACGGCGCCTTCTGAGTCCGAAGAGGGCCTCCGCCTCCGGGCGGGGGCCCTCTTGGCGTGCGAGGGACCGGCGGCGTGCCCGTGTCAACGGGTGTGTCCGAACCGCCGGCAGCTCATCCGGCCGGTCATCCTCTCCGACGGCTTCTCCGGCGGGGCGAGCGAGCTCGACAAGCCCTGGCACGGCCTGGAGGAGAACGGCGACTCCACGCGGCCGGCCGGGACGTCATCATCCTCGGCCACCACGACCGGCCGGCGTCGATCAAGGACAACGCCGGCACCGCCATCGAGCGCATCCGCCGCGCCCTCGACGAGCGGGCGGGTCGGGCGAAGCTGGTCGTGGGCAGCTCCGTCGGAATGGGTACGACTACTCAAGCGGGCGGTGGCCGCCGGCCCGCAAGGTAGCGGCATGCGATCGATCTTCTCCCCGAAGCCCCTGCTCACCGCCGCACTCGGCAGCGTCGTCGTCCTGGCCGCCGTCGGCACCCCGAGCGCCCACGCCGGCACGACCACCACCCGCGCCTCCGCCACCACGACCGCCTCCGCCGCCTCGGCTCGCGCCGTCGCCGCCCACGCCGCCTCCCGCGCCGCCGCCATGCGGACCGCCCGGGCGGCGACCGTCATGTCGAGCGCCCGTGTGGCCGAGGCACGGTTCCTGGAGCTGGCCCACCTCCTCGCGCAGAGCTGCGAACCGCAGGTCCTCAGCGCCGCAGGCCACGTGGCATCGGCGCCGACCCCCGACCACCCCCTGCCCGTCCTGGCCGACCCGGTGCCGCTGACCCCGGCGGAGGAGTGCGCCGCCCAGAGGCACCAGTTCCGGATCAACAAGGCGTTCTCCGGACAGGAGACGGCCACGTACGAGCAGCTGCGGGACAGGCTGAAGGCCCTGACATACCCCGGAGCACGGATCCACCGCATGCCGAACTTCACGGGCAAGCCCGTGGTGAGGCTCGACCTGCGCGTGGGAGCCGAACACCTGGCCCTGGAGGTCACCGACATCGGCCACGGCGTCATGGTCCGGGCGTTCGGCGCACCGCAGGGCTGGATGGTGACCGATGTCCGGCTGAAGCGGCAGCCGGACCGTCCCACCTCCTGAGAAACCTCCTGATACCTCCGGTGAAAGCCCGAGGCTAGGCCTCGCGCACGACACGGTGCCGGAGCAGGATCGAGCGGCCGTCGAAGGTGCGGGTCTCCACCGTCTCCAGTTCCGTGCGGTTCTCGGCAGGGCGGAAGGCCGGGGTGCCGCCGCCGAGGAGCACGGGGTGGACGACGACCCGGTACTCGTCGATCGCACCGTGCGCGCCCAGGTGGGCGGCCAGGTCCGCGCCGCCGAACAGCACCAGGTTCTTTCCGGACGCCGCGAGCGCCCTCAGCTCCTCGGCGACGTTCTCGGAGACGAGCGTGGTGTTCCAGTCGAGGTCCCGGCCCGCGAGGGTCCGGGAGACCACGACCTTCGGGGTCTCCAGCCAGACCGGGGCGAAGGCCAGGTCGTGCGGGTCCTGCGAGTACTTCCGGGCGTTCGGCCAGAAGCCGGACATCAGGTCCCAGACCTTGCGGCCGTAGAGGAAGACCGTGTCGCCGGCGGTCAGTTCCTCGGTGTAGGCGGAGAGTTCGGGGCCCATGGCCGGCCAGTCGAACTCCCCGTTCGGCCCGGCGA
Source organism: Streptomyces venezuelae (assembly GCF_008642375.1). Classification (NCBI taxonomy): domain Bacteria; kingdom Bacillati; phylum Actinomycetota; class Actinomycetes; order Kitasatosporales; family Streptomycetaceae; genus Streptomyces; species Streptomyces venezuelae. The sequence goes on from NZ_CP029194.1 coordinate 3,288,134, forward strand.
TGAAACCGTCGAGGGACTGGTGCACGAAGTGAATGATCCGACCCATGGTGTCTCCGCCTGACTTCCGGTGTCGCGTACCGCCCTTGCGGCTCGCTCTCGCCATGAAGTCGGAGTCGGGCGACGCCCTTCGACATTCCAGGAGAAGTTCTTTCGGCCAACTTCTTTCGGCCAGGGCGGCCGTGGAAGTCAGCGTCACTCGTACGGGCGGTCTTCACCCAGCGTGTCGTTCCGGGCATATGCCGTGCGGTACGTTCGCAACAAATCGGCCCCCGTCGACGGGTGCAACCGTCGCCGAGGGCCTGAACCACCAGTGGAAGAGCGTCCACCCGTGATGTATCGCAACTTTATCGCGCCCTCGCGCGACTTCACCCAGCTGACCAACGCCCTCATCCGGCATCCGCGCCTCGACTCGCACGCGACGCGCCTCCTGACCTGGCAGCTCTCCCTCCCGGCACACGCCCGCGAAACCCTCTCCGACACCGCCAAGCGCGCCCGGATCGGGGCCACTTCCTTCAACGCCGCCAAGCGGCAGCTCAAGGCCGAGGGGTACGTGCACGAGCGCAGGGTCCAGATGGCCGGCGGGCTCTGGGCCACCCAACAGCTCGTCTCCAGCACGCCGTTACGCCCCGAGGAAGCCGCCAAGGTCTTCGCCCGGCTGCCTGCCCGCACCGGCATCGAGCGGGTGTATCCGCAGGTGGCGCCGAGTGCCCGCCCTCCGGCCGTCGGTGGTCCGACACCCCCGTCGACCGACGGTCATCCAGAGAAAACACCGGAGGGAAAGACCTCCAACCTTCCGCCCGATCCGGAGCCGGAGCCCCGTCCGGAGCGGGAGCCCGAGCCCGATCCGGAGCCCGAGCCCGATTCGGAATCCGAGCCCGAGCCCGAGCCCGAGCCCCAACTCGCCGAGGCCCGCGCCCTCGTCGGCGCCCTCCCCCTCCTCTCCCCCGCCCTCCGCCGCATCCCTCCCGGCATGCGCGACGAACTCGCCCTCCTCGTCGCCCGCTGGCTCGCCGCCGGGCACACCTCCGCCGACGTCCACGAGCACCTTCGGCTCGGACTGCCCGGCGCCGGGACGCCCGTACACCGGCCGGGCGGGCTCGTGCGGTACCTGCTGAAGGACGTGCCGCCCCTCGCCCCGCCCCCGGCCCCGCACGGGCCCCCACGCCTCTCCGCGCGCCTCGAAGGCGCCGTCGAGTGCTCCGGGAGACACGTCCAGCCCATGCTGTTCCGGCCCGTCGCCGACGAGACGCTCTGCCCGGACTGCGCGGCGCCCGGGCCCGTACCGCCTCAGGGGTCCTGAGGCGGCAGCTCCACCGGCGGTGCGTCGCGGAAGCGGCGGCGGTCGCGGGCTCCCGGCGGGGCGTCGGCCAGACGGATGACCGTGCCGTCCCGGCCCGCCACGACCGGCTTCGCCGAGCGCGCCGCCTTCGCCTGGTACTGGGCCGCGTCCGCGAGCCGGAAGAGGCGGCGCGCCGACCTGAGCGGGCCGATGGGATCGCCCGTGGACGCGACCCCGCACGCCACGCCCTCACCGAGCTCCAGCTCCGCCGCCCGCACGCAGAGCTCCTCGGCGACCGCGACCACCTCGTCCGCCGTCGGGCCGACCGTGAGGAGGCAGAACTCGTCGCCGCCGAGGCGGGCCGCGAGCGCGCCGGGGAGCCGGGCGCCGCAGCGGGAGAGGACCGAGCCGAAGCGTTCGAGGAGCCGGTCGCCGACGGCGTGGCCGTGGGTGTCGTTGACCCGCTTGAGGCCGTTGAGGTCGCAGACCATCAGGCTCACGACGGAGCCGTCGGCCCGGTAGCGCTCGATGGCCTCGTCCAGTCGGGTGTCGACGGCCCGCCGGTTGGCGAGGCCGGTGAGCGGATCGGTGAAGGCCAGCTTGCGGACCTCCTCCAGGCGCTCCGCCTGGGCGATGCCGGCCGCGACGACCGCCGCGAGGACGGTCGCGAAGTCGGCGTCCGCCCGGGTGAAAGGTTTCGCCTCGGGCGGCCGCGCGACGTACAGCTCACCCCAGGCCCGGCCGTGCAGCACGATCGGGGCGACCACGCAGCAGCCCCGGCCCCGCCTTCGCAGGCCCGTCACACGGCCGGTCGGGACCCGGTCGTCGGCCGTCTCCACCCAGGCGTCGGGCTCGCCGCCACCGGCCCACTGCTCGTGCAGGAACTCGGTGATCTCGGGAAACTGGTGCACCGGATACGTCTCCGAGTCCGGGAACTCCTCCTCGCCCACGGCCCGCTCCCCGGCGTTGACCAGGACCTTGAGTCTGCCGTGGTCCCGCTCCCAGACGGAGAGGGCGGCGAACGTCCCGTCGAGCCCCTCGCAGGACCCGAGCGCCGCCGCCCGCCAGAACTCGCGTGGAGTGTGCGCCGCCGCCATCCCCTGCGCCAGCGCCACTACGGCCCGCAGCCGTACATCCTCACCCATTCCTCCAGCTTAGGGAGGTTTGACCCGTTTTCCCCTGCGAGGCGTCACGGAAAGTGACATTTAGTGCAAAGAGGGACGAACGGACCGACCCCGGAGAGGGTCACTCCCCCGGCCACTCCGGCTTCCGCTTCTCGTTGAACGCCGCCACGCCCTCCGCGCGGTCCCCCGAGAACGCCACCGAACGCCACGCCGCGTCCTCGACCTCCAGGCCGGCCCGCAGGTCCAGGCCCTGGCCGAGCCGCATGGCCTTCTTCGCGGCGCGCAGCCCGACCGGCGAGTTGACCGCGATCCGACCGGCCAGCTCCAGGGCGCCCGTCCGCGCGTCCTCCGCCAGGAGGTCGACGAGACCCAGCTCGCGCGCCTCCGCCGCCTCCACCCGGCGCGCCGTGAAGACCAGCTCGGCGGCGCGCGCCGCGCCCACCCGGCGCGGGAGGAGCTGCGTACCACCGCCGCCCGGGATGACGCCGACGGAGACCTCGGGGAGGCCGACCACGGCGGTCCCGTCGGCGACGATCACGTCGCAGGCGAGCGCGAGCTCGAAGCCGCCGCCGAGGGCGAAGCCGTGCACGGCGGCGACCGTCGGCATCGGCAGCTCCAGGACGCCGGTGTAGGCGGCACGGGCGGTCGGGCGCTGGCGGACGAGCTCGGCGTCGGTGAAGGAGTTGCGCTCCTTGAGGTCCGCGCCGACGCAGAAGGCCCGGTCGTTCGAGGAGGTGAGGACGGTGACGCGGACGGAGGCGTCGGCGGCGAGCGCGTCGCAGGCCGCGCCGAGGGAGCGGGCCATCTCGGAGGAGACCGCGTTCATCGCCTTGGGCCGGTCGAGGACCAATTCGGCCACGTGACCGTCCTTCCGGACCACCACGAACTCACCAAAACGCTGCTCGGACATGCCGCAGACCCTCCCGACCCGCTCGGGCCCGTTAACGACGGTTAACGGGCGTTCACCCGAGATCCTAGGGCCTGGCGGCCGGATCAGGCAGGGTCAGGGGCGTCGCGAGCCCTGCCTGATCCGCCCGCCAGGCCCTAGGTCGGGCGGCGGGTCAGGAGCCAGGGCTCGACGACACCGAGGCCTCGTACCGGCCTCTGCCACATCGGCTGGAGCGCGAAGCGGTACGTGGCGGCCTGGCGGCCCTCCTTCTCCGCGCGGGCCGCCTCCTCGGCCGCCTCCGCCTCGGAGGCGGGCGCGTCCCCGGTCCTGGACAGCTCCGCCGCGAGCGCGCCGTCGACGAGCACGGCGTCCTTGGGGGCTATCGAGGTGAGGCGGCTGGCGAGGTTCACGGTCGTGCCGAAGACATCGCCCATGCGGGTGGTCACCGTGCCGAAGGCGATGCCGACGCGCAGCGCGGGCATCGTCTCGTCGTGGCCGAGGGTCTCGATGAGCCGGAGCGCGATCTCGGCGGCCGTGCCGGGGTCGTCGGCGCAGTAGAGGACCTCGTCGCCGAGGGTCTTGATGAGCCGGCCGCCGTGCGCGGCGACGAGGTCGGCGCAGGTCGTCTCGAAGGCCTCGACGAGCTCGCCGAGCTCCTCCTCCTCCAGGCGGCGGGTGAGGCGGGTGAAGCCCACGAGGTCCGCGAAGCCGACCGCGAGCCGCCGGTCGACCATCTCCTCGTCGTCGGCGGCCTGCACGAGCACGCGGCCGGTCGCGGCGGCGAGCTGCCGCCGCCACACGTAGATCAGGAACTCCTCCAGCTCGGGCAGGAGCAGCTCGACGAGGGGATATGTCACCTCGGTGCGGGTCATGCCGGGCTCGGGCGGCTCGGTGAGGCCCTCCAGGAAGGAGTCGATCTGCCACTCGGCGAGCCGGGCGGTCGTCTGGCCGGTGGAGCGGGCGACCTGGACGGCCATGGGCTCGCTGAGCAGTCCGGCCTCGACGAGACCGGCGAGGCGGCGCAGCGCGAGGACGTCGGCCTCGGTGAGGGCCTTGGCCTGGCCGATGTCGGCGAAGCCCATGGCGCGCCAGAAGCGGGAGGCGAGCTCCATGGAGACGCCGGCGGTGCGGGCGGCCTGGAACGGCGTGTAGCGGCGGTCGGCGCCGAGGATCAGCTGTTCCAGCCGGATGGCGAGGGGGTCGTCGCTCGGCTCGGCCGTGTGGTCGACCTCGTGGTGCGGGGTGGGGTACGTGGGCGGTTCGTGGGTGGGGTTCGCGGGTGGCTCGGTTCCGTCGCCCGCGTTCGCGTCGTCGACGGTCACCGGCCGCCTCCTGCCCGTTCCCTGCCGCTGCCCACGTGTCCTGCCGATCTGTCGCTTGGATCGCGCTCCACGATACGGCAGGTGTGTGCTGGCTCACGCGCGAACGGCTGCCGCCTTCGCGCGGTGGGGGTGCGCCCACCCTGCCCTGGAGGGTGGGCGCCCACGCCCCAGGTCAGCTCGGAGTCCGCAGGTGGACGATGTCGCCCGCGCCGACGGCCTCCTGGCCGCCGCCCTCCGTGGCCACGACGAGGCGCCCGTCGCCGTCCAGGGCGACGGCCTCGCCCTCCAGCATCCGCTCGCCGGGCAGGTCGGCCCGGACGCGGCGGCCGAGGGTCGCGCAGCCGGCCGCGTAGGCCGCCTGGAGGCCGGAGGCGGCGGGGTCGCCGTCGGCCCGCACCCAGTCGCCGTACCACTGGGCGAGGGAGCGCAGGACGGCCCGCAGGAGGGTGTCGCGGTCGGTGGATACGGCGCCGGCGAGGAGGAGGGAGCCGGCCCCGGGGACGGGCAGCTCGTCCTCGCGCAGGGTGACGTTGATGCCGAGACCGACGACGATGGCGTCCTCCCCGGCGCGCTCGGCGAGGATGCCGCCGGTCTTGCGCTCCTCGCCTCCGACGGAAACCAGCAGGTCGTTCGGCCACTTGAGGGACATGTCGGTCCCGGCGGCCTTCGCGAGGCCGGTCGCGGCGGCCACGCCGGTGAGCAGCGGGAGCCAGCCCCAGCGGTGCACGGGCACGTCCGGCTTGAGGAGGACGGAGAGGAAGAGTCCGGAGCGGGCGGGCGCCGTCCAGCTGCGGTCGAGGCGGCCGCGGCCCGAGGTCTGTTCCTCGGCGACGAGCACCGCGCCCTCGGGCAGCTCGTCGGCGCGGGCGGCGAGGTCGCTGTTGGTGGAGCCGGTGGTGCCGACCACGTCGAGCGAGGTCCACAGAGCGTCGGGTTGCACGAGCGCGCGACGCAGGGCGGGGGCGTTCAGCGGGGGCCGGTCGAGGTCGGACCAGGGCCGGTCGGAGCCTTGAGAGGTCGTCATGCAAGCCAGAGTAGGTGTGGCAAAGACCGCAGTGCCGAACCGTATCCGCGTCGATACGCTACGGGTCAGTAGGCCAGCAGTAGCCCATTCGTAGTCAACGAACCCCCCGTGACCAGGCAGGGAGCCGCATCCCGATGTCCGAGCCGGCAGAGCAGTACGAGATCGACATTCACACGACCGCGGGCAAGATCGCGGACCTCAAGCGCCGTATCGACGAGGCCACGCACGCCGGCTCGGAGCGCGCGGTGGAGAAGCAGCACGCGAAGGGCAAGCTGACCGCGCGTGAGCGGATCGCCCTGCTGCTCGACGAGGGGTCCTTCGTCGAGCTGGACGAGCTGGCTCGCCACCGGTCGACCAACTTCGGCCTGGAGAAGAACCGCCCGTACGGAGACGGTGTCGTCACCGGCTACGGCACGGTCGACGGGCGCCCCGTGGCCGTGTTCTCGCAGGACTTCACGGTATTCGGCGGTGCGCTCGGCGAGACGTACGGCCAGAAGATCATCAAGGTGATGGACTTCGCGCTGAAGACGGGCTGCCCCGTCATCGGCATCAACGACTCCGGCGGCGCCCGCATCCAGGAGGGTGTGAGCGCGCTCGGCATGTACGGCGAGATCTTCCGCCGCAACACCCACGCGTCGGGGGTGATCCCGCAGATCTCCCTGATCGTCGGCCCGTGCGCGGGCGGCGCGGTGTACTCCCCCGCGATCACCGACTTCACGGTGATGGTGGACCAGACCTCGCACATGTTCATCACCGGTCCGGACGTCATCAAGACGGTGACCGGCGAGGACGTGGGCTTCGAGGAGCTGGGCGGCGCCCGGACGCACAACTCGACCTCGGGTGTCGCGCACCACATGGCGGGGGACGAGAAGGACGCCATCGAGTACGTGAAGTCCCTGCTGTCCTACCTGCCGTCGAACAACCTCTCGGAGGCGCCGGCCTTCCCCGAGGTCGCGGACACCGAGGTGACGGACGAGGACCGCGAGCTCGACACGCTGATCCCTGACTCGGCCAACCAGCCGTACGACATGCACAGGGTCATCGAGCACGTCCTCGACGACGGCGAGTTCCTGGAGACGCAGGCGCTGTTCGCGCCGAACATCGTGACCGGCTTCGGCCGTGTCGAGGGCTTCCCGGTCGGTGTCGTCGCCAACCAGCCGATGCAGTTCGCCGGCTGCCTCGACATCAACGCCTCGGAGAAGGCGGCGCGGTTCGTCCGGACGTGCGACGCCTTCAACATCCCGGTCTTGACGTTCGTCGACGTGCCGGGCTTCCTGCCGGGTGTGGACCAGGAGTACGGCGGCATCATCCGGCGCGGCGCGAAGCTGATCTACGCGTACGCCGAGGCGACGGTCCCGCTGATCACGGTCATCACCCGGAAGGCCTTCGGCGGCGCGTACGACGTCATGGGCTCCAAGCACCTGGGCGCCGACCTGAACCTGGCGTGGCCGACCGCGCAGATCGCGGTGATGGGCGCGCAGGGCGCGGTGAACATCCTGCACCGCAGGACGATCACCGAGGCGGAGGACCAGGACGCGGAGCGGGCGCGGCTGATGCAGGAGTACGAGGACGCCCTGCTGAACCCGTACATCGCGGCCGAGCGCGGCTACATCGACGGCGTGGTCATGCCCTCGGACACCCGCCCGCAGATCGTGAAGGGGCTGCGTCAGCTGCGCACGAAGCGGGAATCCCTTCCCCCGAAGAAGCACGGCAACATCCCGCTGTAGCCGCGTACGAGCGATGAAGGAGCCGTTGTGATCAAGGTCGTACGAGGAAACCCGACGCCCGAGGAGCTGGCCGCCGCACTGGCGGTGGTCCAGGCCCGGGCCGCGGCCACGGCGGCGGCGTCCGCCGAGGGCGGCGGCCCGGCCGTTCCGGAAGGGTGGTCGGATCCCTCGCGGATCGCACGTTCCGTACGGCACCGGCCGGGCCCCAGGGCCTGGGCCAGGTCGTACTGGCCCGTGTAGCCGCCGGACGCCGGAAGGCCGGACCCCGTGTGCGGGGGGTCCGGCCTTTCGCATGCCCACGGCCTTTTCGCGGGTCCTCCCGGTGACGGGCGCTCACGTACGGCGGAGGAAGACGCCGGCGAGCACGGCTCCGACCGCGACGATCGCGGCGTTGACGAGGACCGCGAGGCCGATGCCGTCGAGGAGGACGGGCGCGGTGACGACGACGGCGCTCATGACCGGCGTGCCCATGGTGATGCCGATCTGCTGGGTCATGGTCGCGAGGCCGGTCGCCATGCCCTGCTCGCCGTCGGGGATGCCCGAGGTGGCGGTGACCATGAAGCCGACGATCGCGAGCATGTTGCCGACGCCGCCGGCGAAGGTCGCGGCGAGCAGCAGCCCGAGGCTGCCGCGGTCGTCGCCGAGCCCGTACAGGGCGAGGGTGGCGGCGGCCTGGAGGAGTCCGCCGGAGACGAGGGCGGCGCGGGCGCCGAAGCGGCCGATGAAGCGGGAGGCGAGGACGCCGCCGAGGATCGTGCCGGCGCCGAGGACGCCGAAGGACAGCCCGGCGGCGAGCGGCGAGAAGCCCAGGACGTCCTGGAGGTACAGCGTCATGAGGAAGACCAGCGAGGTCTCGGTGACGAAGGCGACGAGCCCGGCGAGGTTGCCCCAGACGACGGTGCGGCGCTTCAGGACGTGGACGGGGACGAGCGGTGAGGCGGCGCGTCGTTCGACGAGGACGAAGGCGACGAGGAGGGCTGCTCCGGCGGCGAGGGCGGTGAGCGCCGTGGTGTCGGTCCAGCCGTGCTCGCCGGCGGCCGTGAGGCCGTAGACGAGGGCGAGGAGTCCGCCGGTGACGGTGACCGCGCCGGGGACGTCGAGGCGGGGGCGGACGGCGGGGCGGCTCTCACGGATGACGGCGGGGGCGACGAGGAGGACGGCGAGGGCCACCGGCACGTTGACGAAGAAGGCCCAGCGCCAGGAGAGCAGGTCGGTGAGGACGCCGCCGAGGATCGCGCCGGTGGTGAAGCCCGCGGACATGAGGGCGCCGTTGAGGCCGAGGGCCTTGGCGCGCAGCGGGCCCTCCGGGAAGGAGGCGGTGAGCAGGGAGAGCCCCGCGGGGGTGACGGCGGCCGTGGCGAGGCCCTGGGCGACCCGGGCGGCCATGAGCATCTCCGGGCCGGTGGCGAGGCCTCCGACGAGCGAGGAGACGCCGAGGAGGGCCATGCCGCCGAGGAAGAGGCGGCGGCGGCCGATCAGGTCGGCGACGCGCCCGAAGAGGAGGGTGAATCCGGCGGCGGCGAGGGCGAAGGCGGTGGCGATCCACTGGAGGCCGCCGAGGGTGAAGCCGAGTCCCTGGCCGATGACGGGCAGTGCCACGTTCAGGATCGAGAAGTCGACGGCCAGCATGAACTGGGCGAGGAGGAGCACGACGAGGACGAGCCGCATCCGGCCGGTCATCCGGTGCTCGGCGCGTTCGGTGGGGGTGGGGAGATCCAGGGCGACCATGCGTGACAACCCCTTAATGGGAGGCTGGTTCCGTTAAGATGTCCCGTACCGTAGCAGAGTCGATGGACTTAATGGAACAGGAGACCCGTTTGACTGAGAGCCGACCGGCCTCGCCCGGCACCCTGCGCCCCGGCGGCCGCACCGCGAAGGTCCGCGGGGCCGTCCTCGACGCCACCCGCGACGCCCTCGCGGAGACCGGCTTCCACGCCCTCAACATGGACCGGATCGCCGCGAGCGCCGGCGTCGGCAAGACGACCGTCTACCGCCGCTGGGGCTCCCCCGTCGGCCTCGTCACCGACCTCCTGCACGACATGGCGGAACAGTCCCTGCCCGCCGCCGACACCGGCGGCCTCGCGGGCGACCTGCGGGCCAACGCCGAACTCGTACGGGACACCCTCACCGACCCCCGGATGGGCGCCGTGTTCCACGCGGTCATCGCCGCCGCGGCCTGCGACGAGGAGTGCGCCCGCGCGCTCGCCGGCTTCTACCGGACCCGGCTCGCCGAATGGGCCCCGGTCGTCGCCAGAGGCGCGGAACGCGGCGAGATCCCGGCGGGGACGGACCCGGTGGAGCTGCTCCGCGCCGTCTCCGCGCCGCTCTACTACCGCTTCGCCGTCACCCACGAGGAGCTCGACGGGGACGTGGCGGAACGGGCCGCCGAGGCGGCGCTCGCGGCGGCGCGCGCCGGGGTGTTCGCCCGCACGCAGGGCCTGTCCGGAGGCCCCGCGGGGCAGGAATAGTCCTTCGGCACGGGGGCGCTTGAGTATCCGTACTCAGGCGCCCCGCGCGCCCCGCCCGGAGGATCGGAGCATGCTGTGGTCCGACCCGAAGAACGAGCCGCCGAGGTTCCTGCGCGAGATGCAGAAGATGCTCCGTCGCGCGGGCGTCATCCTCGCGCTGGCGATGGTGGTGGAGATGATCGTGGTCAGCGCGAAGTGAGCACGGTACTGACTACGCTGACCCCATGACTGCTGAACCGCGCCGCGTCGTCCTCGCCTCCGCCTCCCCCGCCCGGCTCGGGCTGCTCCGGCAGGCCGGGATCACCCCCGAGGTGATCGTGAGCGGCGTCGACGAGGACAAGGTCCAGGCGCCGACCCCGGCCGAGCTCGCGCTCGCCCTCGCCGAGGCCAAGGCCGCCCATGTGGCCGCCCGGCCCGAGGTGTTCGGCGCGCTCGTCATCGGCTGCGACTCGGTCCTGGAGCTCGACAAGAAGGCTCTCGGCAAGCCGGCCGACGCCGCGGAGGCCACCGCCCGCTGGAAGGCCATGCGCGGCCGGACCGGCATCCTCCAGACCGGCCACTGCGTGTACGACACGGCCGCGAAGCGCTACGAATCGGCGACGGCCTCCACCGTCGTCCGCTTCGGCGAGCCGACGGACGCGGAGATCGCCGCGTACGTGGCGAGCGGCGAACCGCTGCACGTGGCGGGCGCCTTCACCCTGGACGGGCGCTCGGCGCCGTTCATCGACGGCATCGACGGGGACCCGGGCAATGTGATCGGCCTGTCGCTGCCGCTCCTGCGCACACTGCTCCGCAAGCTGGACGTCGAGATCACCGACCTCTGGAGCTGACGCTTCGGGACTCAGGCGGCGGCCGGCGCCTCCTCGGGGGCGCCGGCACCCTCGCCGTCCGTCTTCCCGTACGCCACCAGGGTGAGAACGACGAGTCCGACGACGGTCATCAGGAAGGCGAACGCGCCCCAGCCGATCAGCCCGACGGCGACCGCGCCGAGGATGCCGTGCACGACCGCGCAGCCGATGAGCAGCCCCCGGCCCGCGCGGCCCGGGCGCCGGTCGCGGATGCCCGCCACGAGGGCGACGAGGCCACAGAGGACGAGCGCGACGCCGGAGCCGATGCCGAGGCCCCAGGTGCCGGCGACCATGGCGTCGGGGTCCATCCCGTCGAGGGACATCGACTGGGCCTCCACGAAGCCCGCCATGACACCGTTGATCGCGACGATGCCGGGCGCTTCGAGGAAGAGCACCGCCGCCGTGACGAGAGCTATCGGTCTGCGGGCCACCTCGGCCACCCCCTGAAATTCGCCTGTTACCGACAGTACGATCGACTGCGCGAAGGCTACTGGCCGGTAAACCCCCGGACAAGAGTTCGCACACGGACGGCGGCGGCCCGCCCCTCGGCAAAGAATCACCGGGCCATTCGTAGAGACCCGACAAAGAAACCCGAATGGCGACTGGCCGCACGAACAGAGACCTGCGCCACACCTCGGAGCTACTGTGCCGTAAAGGAACCCTGCGTACCGTGGTGCGACAAGGGAATTCACGACCCGAGCAGGCCCGGGGTCACGCTCCGTGTGGGCAAGCTCACCACTGGGGACGGGTCGAAAGGCCGTGTCGGCAGTCCCTAAACTCAGCTTGTTTCAAGGAGAGGGAGCCATCGTGCGCAAGGTGCTCATCGCCAACCGTGGCGAAATCGCTGTCCGTGTGGCCCGGGCGTGCCGGGACGCCGGTATCGGCAGCGTGGCCGTGTACGCCGACCCGGACCGGGACGCTCTGCACGTCCGGGCGGCTGACGAGGCGTTCGCTCTGGGCGGTGACACCCCGGCGACCAGCTATCTGGACATGACCAAGGTCTTGCAGGCCGCGAAGGACTCGGGCGCGGACGCCGTCCACCCCGGCTACGGCTTCCTTTCCGAGAACGCCGAGTTCGCGCAGGCCGTCCTGGACGCGGGCCTCATCTGGATCGGCCCGCCGCCGCAGGCGATCCGCGACCTGGGCGACAAGGTGGCGGCCCGTCACATCGCGCAGCGCGCGGGCGCCCCGCTGGTCGCCGGCACCCCCGACCCGGTCTCGGGCGCCGAGGAGGTCGTGGCGTTCGCGCAGGAGCACGGGCTGCCGATCGCGATCAAGGCCGCCTTCGGTGGCGGCGGTCGTGGCCTGAAGGTCGCGCGGACCCTGGAAGAGGTCCCCGAGCTCTACGACTCCGCCGTCCGCGAGGCCGTCGCGGCCTTCGGCCGTGGCGAGTGCTTCGTGGAGCGCTACCTCGACAAGCCCCGGCACGTCGAGACCCAGTGCCTCGCCGACACCCACGGCAACGTGGTCGTCGTCTCGACCCGTGACTGCTCGCTGCAGCGCCGCCACCAGAAGCTCGTCGAGGAGGCCCCCGCGCCCTTCCTGACGGAGGCACAGAACGCCGAACTGTACGCGGCGTCGAAGGCGATCCTGAAGGAGGCCGGCTACGTCGGCGCCGGCACGGTCGAGTTCCTCGTCGGCCTCGACGGCACGATCTCCTTCCTGGAGGTCAACACCCGCCTCCAGGTCGAGCACCCGGTCACCGAAGAGGTCACCGGCATCGACCTGGTCCGCGAGATGTTCCGGATCGCCGACGGCGAGGAGCTCGGCTACGGCGACCCGGCGGTCCGCGGTCACTCCTTCGAGTTCCGTATCAACGGCGAGGACCCGGGCCGCGGCTTCCTGCCGGCCCCCGGCACCGTCACCGTCTTCGACGCCCCCTCGGGCCCCGGTGTCCGCCTGGACGCGGGCGTCGAGTCCGGCTCCGTCATCGGCCCGGCCTGGGACTCGCTCCTGGCCAAGCTGATCGTCACCGGCGCCACCCGCGAGCAGGCGCTCCAGCGCGCCGCCCGCGCCCTGGCCGAGTTCAAGGTGGAGGGCATGGCCACCGCCATCCCGTTCCACCAGGCCGTCGTCGTCGACCCGGCGTTCACCGCGGACCCGTTCCGCGTCCACACCCGGTGGATCGAGACCGAGTTCGTCAACGAGATCAAGCCGTTCGCGCCGGCCGGTGCCGACGCGGACGAGGACGAGTCGGGCCGCGAGACGATCGTCGTCGAGGTCGGCGGCAAGCGCCTCGAGGTCTCCCTGCCGTCCTCGCTCGGCATGACGCTGGCCCGCACCGGGCTCGCGGCGGGTGCCAAGCCGAAGCGCCGGGCGGCGAAGAAGTCCGGCCCGACCGCCTCGGGCGACACCCTCGCCTCCCCGATGCAGGGCACGATCGTCAAGGTCGCGGTCGAGGAGGGCCAGGAGGTCAAGGAGGGCGACCTCATCGTCGTCCTGGAGGCCATGAAGATGGAGCAGCCGCTCAACGCCCACCGCTCCGGCACCGTCAAGGGCCTGAGCGCCGAGGTCGGCGCCTCGGTCACCTCCGGCGCCACCATCTGCGACATCAAGGACTGACCGTCGCGGCACGTACCGTGTGAAGGGCCCGCAGGCAGCAGCCTGCGGGCCCTTCCGTCGATCCCCTGAGGGAGGGACCCCACGTCATGCGAGCCGACGCGCGGCGCAACCACGAGCGGCTGCTCACGGAGGCCAGGGCCGTCTTCGCCGAGCAGGGCACGGACGCGCCCCTGGAGGAGATCGCCCGGCGCGCGGGCGTCGGGATCGGGACCCTCTACCGCCACTTCCCCACCCGGGCCGCGCTGCTGACCGCCGTCTTCCAGGAGGCCCTGGCGGCGCTCCTGCACCGCTCGCACGAGCTGGCGGAGGCGGCCGAGCCGTGCCGGGCGCTGGTGGACTGGCTGCGGGCCCTGATCGCCCACGCGGGCGAGTACCGGGGGCTCGCGCACGCGCTGATGTCGGCCTCGTACGACCGGAGTTCGGCGCTCGCCTCGTGCAGCCTGCCGCTGCGCGACGCGGGCGAGGCGCTGCTCGGGCGCGCCCAGGAGGCGGGTCAGGTACGGGCCGGCGTGTCGATCGGCGACCTGATGCAGCTCACCAACGCGATCGCGCTGGCGGCGGAACAGTGCCCGGAGGACGCGGAGCTGGCGGACCGCCTGCTGGCGCTGACCCTGCGGGGACTCAAGACTGACGTCCGCGGCCGTGGGACCCCTGGGGGAGGGCCCCTCGCGACGCGGTGCTGTGCTGTGTCGTGCTGTTCTGTGCTGAGCGGTGCTGTGCCGTGAACTGCGCTTTCAGCGGCGGCGCATGTCCGCGACCCGGGCCGTGCGCTCCAGCGTCTCCGCCGCCATCCCCCCGCCGGGCCCGCGGAACTGACCGGCCGCCATCCGTCCGCGCTGGACGGGAAGCGGCATGTCACGGCGGGGCCGGACGCCCGGGGGGTGGTGCTGCTCACCGCCGGTGGCACCAGGCCCCGTGCCCGTACCCGCGACGGCGATCTGCACGCCCTGGTCGGCGAGGGCCTGGAGCTCGGAGGCGGCCCGCTCGTCATGTGCCGGGGGCTCGTCGGTCACCAGGCGGGTGATCACGTCCGTCGGCACCGTCTGGAACATGGTGTCGGCGCCGAGCTTGGTGTGGTCGGCGAGGACCACGACCTCCGCCGCCGCCTGCACGAGGGCCCGGTCCACGCTCGCGGAGAGCATGTTGGACGTGGAGAGCCCGCGCTCGGCGGTGAGCCCGCTCCCGGAGAGGAAGGCCCGGGAGACCCGCAGCCCCTGGAGCGACTGCTCGGCCCCGCTGCCCACGAGGGCGTAGTTGGAGCCGCGCAGGGTGCCGCCGGTCATGACGACCTCGACCCGGTTGGCATGGGCCAGGGCCTGGGCGACGAGCAGCGAGTTGGTGACGACGGTCAGACCGGGCACGCGGGCGAGCCGGCGGGCCAGCTCCTGCGTGGTCGTCCCGGCACCGACGACGATGGCCTCGCCCTCTTCGACGAGGCTCGCGGCGACGTCGGCGATGGCCGTCTTCTCCGCCGTGGCGAGATGGGATTTCTGCGGGAAGCCGGATTCTCGCGTGAATCCGCCCGGCAACACCGCACCGCCGTGGCGGCGGTCGAGGAGTCCTTCTGCCTCGAGTGCCCGTACGTCCCTCCGTACGGTCACCTCCGAGGTCTGGACGACGCGGGCGAGCTCGCGGAGCGACACGGCCCCATTGGCTCGCACCATTTCGAGGATCAACTGGCGACGTTCTGCAGCGAACACGAAACTGACAGTAACGTGAGCGGCCGATACTTTTCAGCAGTATGCGCCGAATTGCAGAAGATGCGCACAGACGGGGCCTCCAAGTGGTATGGGAGGCCCCGTCGTTGCTCGGCTCTGCGCCAGGTCTATGCCCCGGCTTGCCGGGGGTTGTCCGAGTCGGCGAACCGTTCCCGCAGGCGGGAGCGGTTCCCGGTCGGGGGTGTGGCCGGGGTGTTACGCCTCGCCCGCCGACTTTCGGGTGTGCAACTGCCGTGCCACTTCTGCGATCGAGCCCGACAGGGAGGGGTACACGGTGAAAGCATTTGCGATCTGTTCGACCGTCAGATTGTTGTCGACCGCGATCGAGATCGGGTGAATCAGCTCGCTCGCCCTCGGGGCGACGACACAGCCGCCGACCACGATGCCGGTGCCGGGACGGGCGAAGAGCTTCACGAAGCCGTCCCGGATGCCCTGCATCTTCGCGCGGGGGTTGCGCAGCAGCGGCAGCTTGACGACCTTGGCGTCGATCTTGCCCGCGTCCACGTCGGCCTGCGTGTAGCCGACGGTGGCGATCTCGGGGTCCGTGAAGACGTTGGAGGAGACCGTCTTCAGGTTGAGCGGGGTCACCGCGTCGCCGAGGAAGTGGTACATCGCGATACGGCCCTGCATGGCGGCGACCGAGGCGAGCGCGAAGACACCGGTGACGTCACCGGCCGCGTAGATGCCGGGGGCGCTCGTACGGGAGACCCGGTCGGTCCAGATGTGACCGGAGTCCTTCAGCTTGACGCCGGCCTCCTCCAGGCCCATTCCGGCCGAGTTCGGGATCGCGCCGACGGCCATGAGGCAGTGGGTGCCGGAGATGACGCGGCCGTCCGCGAGGGTGACCTCGACCCGGTCGCCGACCCGCTTGGCGGACTCGGCGCGCGAGCGGGCCATGACGTTCATGCCGCGGCGGCGGAAGACGTCCTCCAGGACCGCGGCGGCGTCCGGGTCCTCGCCGGGCAGGACGCGGTCGCGGGAGGAGACGAGGGTGACCCGGGAGCCGAGGGCCTGGTAGGCGCCGGCGAACTCGGCGCCGGTGACGCCGGAACCGACCACGATGAGCTCCTCGGGGAGCTCCTTGAGGTCGTAGACCTGCGTCCAGTTGAGGATGCGCTCGCCGTCCGGCTTGGCGTCCGGCACCTCGCGCGGGTGGCCGCCGGTCGCGATCAGCACGGCGTCCGCGGTGAGCGTCTCCTCCGTGCCGTCGGCGGCGGTGACGACCACCTGGCGGGAGCCGTCCACGGCCTGCCGGCCGGAGAGCCGGCCACGGCCGCGCAGCACCCGGGCGCCCGCCCGGGTGACGGAGGCGGTGATGTCGTGCGACTGGGCGAGCGCGAGGCGCTTCACCCGTCGGTTGACCTTGCCGAGGTCCACGCCGACGACGCGGGCGGCCTGCTCCACGTGCGGGGTGTCGTCCGCGACGATGATGCCGAGCTCCTCGTAGGAGGAGTCGAAGGTGGTCATCACCTCCGCCGTGGCGATCAGCGTCTTCGAGGGAACACAGTCGGTCAGGACGGACGCGCCGCCGAGGCCGTCGCAGTCCACGACGGTCACCTCCGCGCCGAGTTGGGCGCCCACCAGGGCCGCCTCGTATCCGCCGGGTCCGCCACCGATGATCACGATCCGGGTCACTGGGATCTACGCCTCGCGTCTCGTTCTGCCGGGGGGTCCCCCCGCTGGGGTGCAGTGCGTACGCCATTGTCCCGCACGCTTCAAGTGCGTACCCCATTCTCCCGCACGCCCGGCGCGGTCTCGCGCCGGGGCTCCGTAGGCGGCGCGCCGGGGCGCGACCGGGCTCGCGACGGCCGCCGCCCCGGAGTACGGCCGGGCTCGTGACGGCCGCCGCCCCGCGGTACGGCCGGGGTCCCCCGGCCCGCACGGCGGAGTCCCCCGGACACCCCGCCCGCTCCCGTACTCTCGGTGCCATGTCGCTCTACGCCGCTTTCGCCGGCAACCTCGACGCGCGGCTGATGAGCCGCCGCGCACCGCACTCCCCGCTGCGCGGCACCGGCTGGCTCAACGGCTGGCGGCTGACCTTCGGCGGCGAGCAGATGGGCTGGGAGGGCGCGCTGGCCACGATCGTGGAGGCCCCTCGCTCCCAGGTCTTCGTGGCGCTGTACGACATCGCTCCGATGGACGAGGACTCCATGGACCGGTGGGAGGGCGTCGGCCTGGACATCTACCGGCGGATGCGGGTCCGGGTGGACACGCTCGACGGCGAGGAACCCGCCTGGGTGTATGTCCTCAACGGCTACGAGGGCGGGCTGCCGTCCGCGCGGTACCTGGGCGAGATCGCGGACGCGGCCGAGTCGGCGGGCGCGCCGCACGACTACGTGATGGAGTTGCGCAAGCGTCCCTGCTGAGGCACGGACGGGGAGTGTGCGAACGCCCGACGGACGGCGGCGGAGCCTCCTTCGCCCCTTTCGTCGGAAACGACAAGACAACGATCGCATGTCCGTCAGCATCGTCATCTACGCGCGTAGGCAATCTCCGGCTAGGCTTCTGCGGGTAACAAATCCGTCCGGGGCTCCCCTCGGACTCCCCTCCCCGAGGCGAGAGAGTCAGTGAACGCAACTGCCACCCCGTACGAGGCCGCCGAGGCCGCTGCCGCCCGTCTGCGCGAGCTGACCGGTGTCGAGAACCACGACGTCGCTCTGGTCATGGGCTCGGGCTGGGCGCCCGCCGTCGACGCCCTCGGCGCCCCCGAGGCCGAGTTCCCGGTGACCGAGCTCCCCGGCTTCCCGCCGCCGGCCGTCGAGGGCCACGGCGGCAAGGTCCGCTCGTACAAGATCGGTGAGAAGCGCGCGCTGGTCTTCCTCGGCCGCACCCACTTCTACGAGGGCCGCGGCGTCGCGTCCGTCGCCCACGGCGTCCGCACCGCCGTCGCCGCCGGCTGCAAGACGATCGTCCTGACCAACGGCTGCGGCGGCCTCCGCGAGGGCATGCGCCCCGGCCAGCCGGTCCTGATCAGCGACCACATCAACCTGACGGCCGCCTCCCCGATCGTCGGCGCGAACTTCGTGGACCTCACCGACCTGTACTCGCCGCGGCTGCGCGCGCTGTGCAAGGAGGTCGACGAGACCCTGGAGGAGGGCGTCTACGTCCAGTTCCCCGGGCCGCACTACGAGACCCCGGCCGAGATCAACATGGTCCGCGTCATGGGCGGCGACCTCGTCGGCATGTCCACGGTCCTGGAGGCCATCGCGGCGCGCGAGGCCGGCGCCGAGGTCCTGGGCATCTCCCTGGTCACCAACCTGGCGGCGGGGCTCTCGGGCGAGCCGCTGAACCACGAGGAGGTCCTCCAGGCGGGCCGCGACTCGGCCGCGCGGATGGGTGAGCTGCTCACCCGGGTGCTCGACCGGATCTGAGCCTCCCCGAACTGGGACTCCGCCCCAGACCCCGGTCCCCGAACGCCGGACGGGCTGATATTCAGCCCCGTCGGCGTTTGAGGCGCGGGGGTCCGGGGGCAGAGCCCCCGGTTTCGGGAAGGGGCGGGGTGGGGGAAGGCTCCGCGCAGCGGCCCACCCCCCGCACCCACACCCGCCCCACCCCTCCCGTACCACCCGAAAGGCACACCGTGACGCAGGACGACCTCCTCGCCCGGGCCCAGGCCTGGCTCGCCGAGGACCCCGACCAGGAGACCCGCGAGGAGCTCGCGCAGCTCATCGACGCGGGCGCGACCGACGAGCTCGCCGCCCGTTTCAGCGGCACCCTCCAGTTCGGCACCGCCGGCCTCCGCGGCGAGATCGGCGCCGGGCCCATGCGGATGAACCGCTCGGTCGTGATCCGCGCCGCCGCCGGCCTCGCCGCGTACCTCAAGGCCAAGGGCCAGGAGGGCGGCCTCGTCGTGATCGGCTACGACGCCCGCTACAAGTCGGCCGACTTCGCCCGCGACACCGCAGCCGTGATGATCGGCGCAGGGCTCCGCGCGGCCGTCCTCCCCCGCCCGCTGCCGACGCCCGTCCTCGCGTACGCCATAAGGCACCTGGGCGCCGTCGCCGGCGTCGAGGTGACCGCGAGCCACAACCCGCCCCGCGACAACGGCTACAAGGTCTACCTGGGCGACGGCTCGCAGATCGTGCCGCCCGCCGACGCGGAGATCGCCGCCGAGATCGACGCGGTCCGCTCGCTGAACGACGTGCCCCGCCCGGAGACCGGCTGGGAGACCCTCGGCGACGAGGTCCTGGAGGCCTACCTGGCCCGTACGGACGCCGTCCTGACCCCCGGCTCGCCCCGTACCGCGCGGACCGTCTACACGGCCATGCACGGCGTCGGCAAGGACGTCCTGACGGCGGCCTTCGCCCGGGCCGGCTTCCCGCCGCCCGCGCTCGTCGCCGCGCAGGCCGAGCCCGACCCGGCGTTCCCGACGGTCGCCTTCCCGAACCCGGAGGAGCCGGGTGCCATGGACCTCGCCTTCGAGGCGGCCCGGGCCGTGGACCCCGACCTGGTCATCGCGAACGACCCCGACGCCGACCGCTGCGCGGTGGCCGTGCCGGACGCCTCCGTCGAGGGCGGCTGGCGCATGCTCCGCGGCGACGAGGTGGGCGCGCTGCTCGCCGCGCACCTCGTGCACAAGGGCGCGACCGGCGTGTTCGCCGAGTCGATCGTGTCGTCCTCGCTGCTCGGCCGGATCGCCGAGGCGGCCGGGGTCGGCTACGAGGAGACGCTGACCGGCTTCAAGTGGATCGCGCGCGTCGACGGGCTGCGGTACGGCTACGAGGAGGCGCTCGGCTACTGCGTCGACCCGGAGGGCGTCCGCGACAAGGACGGCATCACGGCCGCGCTGCTCGTCGTGGAGCTGGCCTCGGTCCTCAAGGAGAAGGACCGGACCCTCCTGGACCTGCTCGACGACCTGGCGGTGGCCCACGGGCTGCACGCCACCGACCAGCTGTCCGTGCGGGTCGAGGACCTGAGCATCATCGCGAACGCCATGACGGCGCTGCGCGAGCGCCCGCCGGTCTCCCTCGCCGGTCTGACCGTCGTCTCGGCGGAGGACCTGACGAAGGGCACGGAGTCGCTCCCGCCGACGGACGGGCTGCGCTACCACCTGGAGGGCGACTACAAGGCCCGGGTGATCGTCCGCCCGAGCGGCACCGAGCCCAAGCTCAAGTGCTACCTGGAGGTCGTGGTGCCGGTCGCCGCCGCGGTCGACCTGGCCCCGGCACGGACGACGGCCCACGAGGTGCTGGTCGCGATCAAGCGGGACCTGAGCGCGGCCGCGGGGCTCTGACCCCGAACCGAACGGAGAGGGCCGGTGCGGAAGCGATTCCGCACCGGCCCTCTCGTCTGTGCGCGGGGCGGGTCAGCCCGTCGCGAGGAGGATCACGAAGAGCAGCAGTCCGGCGGCCGCGGGCCCGATGATCTCGTACGCCCAGCGCACCCGCGGCTCGCCCTGCGCGCCGGGGGTGCCGGCGCGCAGCTCGGCGAGCTCGCGCAGTTCGGCGACGGTCTGGTCGGTCGGTGCGCTCCGGGACGCGCGGTCCTGCACGTCGGCGGTGACGGAGGTACGGCCGTGGGGGTCGCCCTGCCCGTCGCGCGCGGCGCGGCGCGCCGCCCTCTTCCGCTGTCGCAGCGAGACGGGGACGGCCCACAGCTGGTACTTGGAACCGTCCTGGGTGAAGACCTCGCTGGAGTACCCGGCGCGGATGTCGGCGACCGAGGCCCAGGGCAGCGTGATCGACCGGAACGGGTTGCGGATGCGGAGCCGGTTGTCGTTGGCGTACACCGCGGGCCGGATCGTGAAGGCGACGATCAGCGGGACGGCGAGGACGAGCCCGGCGAGCGCGAGCCAGGGGGTCCGGCCCTCGCCGCGGATCAGCGCGTCGCCCGCGAAGAGGGCCGCGAGGATCAGCAGGAACACCCCGCCGGCGATGCCGAGGGGCGAGCGGAAGACGCGGTCGGCGAACTGCTGCTCGGCCGGGGCGGGCTCGTCGCCCGTCTCGGGGATCGGCTTCGAGTTCGGCTCGGGGGTCGGCTCAGGGGTCGGCTCGGGGGTCGGCTCCGGGGTCGTCATGCCGCCGATTCTGCCTCAGCCGGGCGGTGAGGGGTCAGGCGGCCCGCGTGGCCACGAGATCCGCGTACAGAATGATGTTGTCGGGCCGGTGGCCGTCGACCAGCTCTCCGCCGCACGTGACGAGGCGCAGCTCGGGGCGCTCGGTGTCGCCGTACACCTTGGCCGTCGGGAAGGTCTTCTTGTCGACCTGCTCCAGCTCCCTGACCCGGAAGACGGCGACCCGGCCGTCCGCACGCGTCACGGCGATCTCGTCGCCGACCCGGACCCGCGAGACGTTCTTCAGTACGGCGGGACCGCGCGCGGTGTCGAAGTGGCCGATGAGGACGGCGGGTCCGGTCTCGCCGGGCGTGACGCCCTTGCCGTACCAGCCGATGCGGTCGGCGTCCTCGACCGAGGGCACCTCGACGGTGCCGTCGCTGTTGAGCCCGAGGCTCAGGATCGGGCCGGTGTCGACCCCGGCGGAGGGCAGCTGGACCCGTACGGGCAGGGAACGGGCCAGCGGGCCGACCGGGGCGGCGCTCGCGGCCGGCGCGGGGGCGGTGGCCTCGACGACACGGGCGGGGTGGGTGGCGGCGGGCGCGGGGTCGGCCCCGGCGGAGCAGCCGCTGAGCGCGACCAGGGCGAGGAGGGCGGCGGCGGTACGGATACGGGCGCGGCGACGGTTCACGGCAGGGCTCCGGGCGGACGAGCGGAGGGACGGGGGACGGGGTGTGGCCGGCCGCCGCGCGGGACGCGGCGACCGGCCTGGGGTGGGGTGTGCTCCCGCTCGGGTCAAAGGGCGGGGAACGGGTCGAACAAGGGGTCGGGCGAGGGGTCAGGCGCGGGAGCCGACGGCCCGGCGGCGCAGGACCATGAAGCCGAGGCCCGCGGCGGCGAGGGAGGCCGCACCGGCGCCCGTCGCGTAGAGGGCCGTGGAGCTCGCGGAGGTCTCGGTGCCGAGCTCGGCACCGGCCGCGACGCCGCCGCGCGGGACGACGGAGGTCTGGCCGCCGGTGTTGGCCGTGATGCCCGTGTTGCCGTTGGTGCCGTTGGTGCCGGTGACGGGGGTGCTGGTGCCCTTGACCGGGTTGAGCGTGCAGCCCTTCAGCATCTTCGGGAAGGCGTGCGTGGCGCCCTTGGCCGTGCCGCCCTCGACCTTGGTGTAGAGGGTCGGCGTGGCGCTGAAGGGGTTGTCGATGCGCGCGACGATGCCGGCGCTCTTCGGCAGCGAGGGGTGCTTGCGGTCGAGCGTCGTGTAGACCTGCTTGTCGCTGCCGATGTCGCGGAGGGTGGCGGTCGGGCCGTTCGGGCTCATGGTGAGCTCGGCCTTGGTGCCCGCGCCGATGCCGACCTCGGTGTGGACGGTGCAGGCGTCGTCACGGGTGTACGGCATCGGGGCGGACTGCTTGGCGGCGCCGGGGATGTAGGCGGCGAGGCCGCCGTCCCGCTCCAGGACGACAAGGCCACCGCCGGTGAACCGGTAGACCTGGCGGTCTCCCTTCAGGTAGGAGACGCCGGTGCCGACGCCCAGGCGGATCTCCTGGATGCCGTAGCGGCCGTCCTTCTTGACGAGCTCCAGGCGGACGCCGTTGGCCAGCTTGTACTGGCCGGGCTTGGCGCCCGGGAGGTAGTTGCCGACCCAGTCGTGGGTGCTGCCGTCGGAGTTGAGGACGAAGAAGGCGCCGTTGTTGTTGGCGGCGACCGACCAGTGGTCGGCGTCGAGCGTGCCGACGCGCTTGCCCTGCTGGTAGAGCTCGGCGCGGTGGTGGCCGTCGGCGACCTTGAAGATCTTGGCCTGGACGCCGTTCGCCAGCTTCACGGTGCGGACGTAGCCGGTCGTGACGAGGAGTCGCGGGGCGGCCTGCCGGGCCGAGCCCGGGATGTAGGCGGCGAGGCCGCCGTCGGGCTCCACGACGATGACGGCGTTGCCGTAGCGGGTGACCTGGCGGGAGCCGTTCACGGCGGCGATGACCTGGCCCCCGGCCTTGAGGAACTGGCGGCCCTCCTGGACCACGAGCTCCACGCGGCTGCCGTTCGCCAGCTCGTACGTGCCCGGGCGGGCGCCGGGGACGTAGTTGCCGCGCCAGGTGTAAGCGTCGCCGTTCGGGAAGAGCGCGAGGAAGGTGCCGTCGTCGTTGCCGGCCACCGCGATGCCGTCGGCGTTCAGGGTGCCGACGCGCTGGCCCTCCTTGTAGAGCTCGGCGCGGAAGTGGGTCGGGTCGACCTTGAAGATCCTGGCCTGTGCGCCGTTCGGGAGGGTCATGGTCCGGACGTAGGTGCCGTTCCCCTCGCCCACCGCCTTCGGGACCTCGGCCGCCGGGGCCGTGCTCGCCGGGGCCGCCTTCGGACCCTCGGTCTCCGGCGCCTCGGCCTCCGGGGCCTCGGTCTTCTTCGGCGTCTCGCTCTCCGGAGCCTCGGTAGTCGGGGCATCGGCCTTCGCAGCCTCGGTGCCTGCCTGCGCCGCCGTGACGGACGGGGCCGTCGCCGGCTTGACGGCCACCGGGCCGTCGGCGGCGAAAGCGGCTCCGGCGGCGAGGGCCGGGGTGATCGCGACACCCGCGACGACGGCGGTGGCGATGGCGGTGCGAAGGGCGGTGCGCATAACGACTCCTGTGATTCAGGTAGGTGGTTGGCGTGAGTCGCATGCCGCTTTTTCTCGGTCCGTCTGGTTCCGGTGAGGTCTGGCTGGCTGCTGACAAAAATCTAAAGATCTTGTATGCGGGACCGGTCTGCTCCGTGTCACGGGCATGTGACAGCCGTCACTCGCCCCGTAGCCCCTGTTGTGACCTCCGGCTCGCCCCCGAGGCTCCCCTGTACAGGTCGCTACGCGCGTAGATATGCTCGACTGGTGACCATGCCCACCACTGCATCCGCAGCATCCGCATTCGCCGACGTGACCGCGTCCGACAGTGCGCTGCGCCGCTTCCTCCACGGGCTGCCCGGCGTCGACGCCGTCGGCCTGGAGGCGCGCGCCGCGTCCCTCGGCACCCGCTCGATCAAGACCACGGCCAAGGCGTACGCCATCGACCTGGCCATTTCCATGATCGACCTGACGACGCTCGAAGGCGCGGACACCCCGGGCAAGGTCCGGGCGCTCGCCGCCAAGGCCGTCAACCCCGATCCGACCGACCGCACGACCCCGACGACCGCCGCCGTCTGCGTCTACCCCGACATGGTGGCCACCGCCAAGGCCGCCGTCGCGGGCTCCGGCGTCAAGGTCGCCTCGGTCGCCACCGCCTTCCCGGCCGGGCGCGCCGCGCTCCCCGTGAAGCTGGCCGACACGGCCGACGCCATCGCCGCGGGCGCCGACGAGATCGACATGGTCATCGACCGTGGCGCGTTCCTCGCCGGCCAGTACCTGAAGGTGTACGAGCAGATCGCCGCGATCAAGGCGGAGTGCGGCGACCGCGCCCGCCTCAAGGTGATCTTCGAGACCGGCGAGCTGTCCACGTACGACAACATCCGCCGCGCCTCCTGGCTCGGCATGATGGCCGGCGCGGACTTCATCAAGACCTCGACCGGCAAGGTCGCGGTCAACGCCACCCCGGCGAACACGCTCCTCATGCTGGAGGCCGTGCGCGACTTCCGCGCGCAGACCGGCGTGCAGATCGGCGTGAAGCCGGCCGGCGGCATCCGCAACACCAAGGAAGCGATCAAGTTCCTCGTCCTCGTCAACGAGACCGTCGGTGAGGACTGGCTGGACAACCACTGGTTCCGCTTCGGCGCCTCCAGCCTGCTCAACGACCTGCTGATGCAGCGCCAGAAGCTGGCGACCGGCCGCTACTCCGGCCCCGATTACGTGACGGTGGACTGATCAACATGGCATCTGCATTCGAGTACGCGCCGGCACCCGAGTCCCGGTCCGTCGTCGACATCGCCCCCTCCTACGGCCTGTTCATCGACGGCGAGTTCGTCGACGCGGCCGACGGCAAGGTCTTCAAGACCGTCTCCCCCTCCTCCGAGGAGGTCCTGTCCGAGATCGCCCAGGCGGGCGCCGAGGACGTGGACCGCGCGGTGAAGGCCGCCCGGAAGGCCTTCGAGAAGTGGTCGGCGCTGCCCGGCTCCGAGCGCGCCAAGTACCTCTTCCGGATCGCCCGGATCATCCAGGAGCGCAGCCGCGAGCTGGCCGTCCTGGAGACCCTGGACAACGGCAAGCCGATCAAGGAGACCCGCGACGCCGACCTCCCGCTGGTCGCCGCGCACTTCTTCTACTACGCGGGCTGGGCCGACAAGCTCGACCACGCGGGCTACGGCGCGAACCCGCGCCCGCTGGGCGTGGCCGGCCAGGTCATCCCCTGGAACTTCCCCCTGCTGATGCTGGCGTGGAAGATCGCCCCGGCGCTCGCGACGGGCAACACGGTCGTCCTCAAGCCGGCCGAGACGACCCCGCTCTCCGCCCTGTTCTTCGCGGACATCTGCCGCCAGGCCGGGCTGCCGAAGGGCGTCGTCAACATCCTTCCCGGTTACGGGGACACCGGCGCCGCCCTGGTCGAGCACCCGGACGTGAACAAGGTCGCCTTCACCGGCTCGACCGCGGTCGGCAAGTCGATCGCGCGCTCCGTCGCCGGCACGCACAAGAAGGTCACCCTTGAACTGGGCGGCAAGGGCGCCAACATCGTCTTCGACGACGCCCCCATCGACCAGGCCGTCGAGGGCATCGTCAACGGCATCTTCTTCAACCAGGGCCAGGTCTGCTGCGCGGGCTCGCGCCTCCTGGTCCAGGAGTCGATCCAGGACGAGCTGCTCGACTCGCTCAAGCGCCGTCTGAACACGCTGCGCCTCGGCGACCCGCTCGACAAGAACACCGACATCGGCGCCATCAACTCCTCGGAGCAGCTGGCCCGCATCACCTCGCTGGTGGAGCAGGGCGAGGCGGAGGGCGCCGAGCGCTGGACCGCCTCCTGCGAGATCCCGTCGGCCGGTTACTGGTTCGCCCCGACGCTCTTCACGAACGTCACGCAGGCGCACCGGATCGCCCGCGACGAGATCTTCGGCCCGGTCCTGTCGGTGCTGACGTTCCGTACGCCGGACGAAGCGGTCGCGAAGGCCAACAACAGCCAGTACGGCCTGTCCGCCGGCATCTGGACGGAGAAGGGCTCCCGCATCCTGGCGGTCGCCTCCAAGCTCCGCGCCGGTGTCGTCTGGGCCAACACGTTCAACAAGTTCGACCCGACCTCGCCCTTCGGCGGATACAAGGAGTCGGGCTTCGGCCGCGAGGGCGGCCGTCACGGTCTGGAGGCCTACCTCGATGTCTGAGTCGGCGACGCGGCTGAGCGTCTTCAAGACCTACAAGCTGTACGTCGGGGGCAAGTTCCCCCGCTCCGAGAGCGGCCGGGTGTACGAGGTGACGGACTCGAAGGGCAAGTGGCTGGCGAACGCGCCGCTCTCCTCCCGCAAGGACGCCCGTGACGCGGTCGTCGCCGCGCGCAAGGCCTTCGGCGGCTGGGCCGGCGCGACCGCGTACAACCGCGGTCAGATCCTCTACCGCGTCGCCGAGATGCTGGAGGGCCGCCGGGACCAGTTCGTCCGCGAGGTCGCGGACGCGGAGGGCCTGTCGAAGTCGAAGGCGGCCGTGGTCGTCGACGCCGCGATCGACCGCTGGGTCTGGTACGCGGGCTGGACGGACAAGATCGCCCAGGTCGTCGGCGGCGCCAACCCGGTGGCCGGCCCGTACTTCAACCTCTCCTCCCCCGAGCCGACCGGCGTCGTCACGGTGATCGCCCCCCAGGACTCGTCCTTCCTGGGCCTGATCTCGGTGATCGCCCCGGCGATCGCGACGGGCAACACGGTCGTGGTCGTCGCCTCGGAGAAGTCCCCGCTCCCCGCCCTCTCCCTGGGCGAGGTGCTGGCCACCTCCGACCTCCCCGGCGGCGTGGTCAACATCCTCTCCGGCAAGGCCTCCGAGATGGGCCCGCACCTCGCGGCCCACCAGGACGTCAACGCGATCGACCTCACGGGCGCCACCGAGGGCGACCTCGCCCGCGAGCTGGAGATCGCGGCGGCGGACAACCTGAAGCGCGTCCTGCGCCCGCGTACCGAGGACTTCGCCGAGTCCCCCGGCACGGACCGCATGACCGCCTTCCTGGAGACCAAGACGGTCTGGCACCCGACGGGTTCGCTGGGCGCGAGCGGCTCCTCGTACTAGCTCCGTCCCACAAGGCCCCCGGAACGCGCGATCCGCACCCGGGGGCCTTGCGCATGTCCGCGACCGAACGGAGGATCCGGTCATGCTGAGGGGATTGATCAAGGGAGACAACGCCTTCGTCCCGACGGCCGCGCTGCGCGTCGCCGTCCGGAGCGGGGTGGATGTCGCGGCGCTGCTCGTGACGGAGCAGGGCAGGGTCCGGGGGGACGCGGACATCGTGTTCGACGGCGCTCCGGCGCATCCGTCGGGCGCGGTACGGCTGACCGGCGGCGAGGACGGCACCTGCCGGGTGGACGCCGACCTCACGGCCGTCGAGGAGGCGATCACCCGTGTCCTCCTCGTCGCGTCGACGGAGGACGGCGCGCTGCGGGACGCGCGCGGGCTCTCCGTGGAGGTCCACGGCCCCGACGGCTCGACGATCGTGGCCTACGAGGTGACCGACGCGGGCCCCGAGACGGCGATGGTCCTCGCGGAGCTGTACCGCCGTTCGGGCGGCTGGAAGTTCCGCGCGGTGGGACAGGGGTACGTCGACGGGCTGACCGGCCTGGCGGTGGACCACGGGGTGGACGTGGGCGAGGAGCCACAGGAGGCCACGGACCGGATCCCGACCCCTGCCCCGGCCGGGGCCCCGCCCGGCGCCCCGGCCGACGCCCCGGACCAGGCCCAGGCCCAGGCCCCGGGTGAGGCCCCGGCTCAAGGCCTGCGCCTCACCCGGGACCAGCTCCTGGACATGACCCCGGACGAGATCCGGGCCCTGGCCCAGGCCCAGAGGCAGGCCGGAGCCGCGGCCCCGGACCAGGCGCCCCGGACGCCGTCCTCCCCGCCCGACCCGTCGGTCTGGACGTGCGGGCCCGACTTCGAGCCGCGCACCGTCACCGGCCGGGACAACGACGTGATCACCATGAAGGATCTCCCGCACGGGCCCGTCATGATCGAACTGACCGTGCGGGACGAGGGTTACTACACGGGGCTGTGGCCCCTCGACGAGTCCAACACCAAGGGGCGCTATCTCGTCAGCACCACGGAGAAGGAGTTCCGGGGCCGGGTGATCGGCTCCGTCCCCGAAAACGGGCGTCTGCGGCTGCGGCTGGAGACACAGGGCTCCTGGCAGGTGCGGATCCTGCCGCTGGCGGAGGCCCGGCGTATGACGG
The DNA here is from genome assembly GCF_008642375.1 of Streptomyces venezuelae. NCBI lineage: Bacteria > Bacillati > Actinomycetota > Actinomycetes > Kitasatosporales > Streptomycetaceae > Streptomyces > Streptomyces venezuelae. The sequence goes on from NZ_CP029194.1 coordinate 3,316,386, forward strand.
AGGCCAAGCTGGAGGGCTGGGGCTCCGACGTCCTGCTCCACACCCGGGGGACGGCCGACGCCACCTTCCACTTCAAGGGCAGCAGCAATTTCATCGTCCACCTCTACAGACTGGCGGGGCACACGGACCCCACCACGCTTCCGAAACGCGGAAGAGCCGCCGTCAACGAGATCGGCGCACGCAAGGAGACCTTGCCGCTGCCCGAGGGCCCGCTCCTCGTCTGTCTGGTCGCGGCGGAAGGCCCCTGGAACGCGCGCCTGAAGGACGTGCAGCCCCACGGCGGCGGCCGGGACGCGGGCAGCCCGGCGAAGCCGCCCGAGCCCCGCAGGGCACTGGGCTGGCTGCACCGAACGAGGCGCTGAACGGAGAGGCCCTACGGAAGCAGGCTCTGCGTCAGCGGACCGGCCACCGGCAGGTCGGCCACGGCGCCGCCCTGGGTGAGGTGGTCGGTCACCAGGTTGGTGCCGACCGGCTTGAAGTCGGCGACCTGGGTGCCGAGGCCGTTGTCGAGCGGGTCGACGCCCGTCTTGGCCAGCGGGTCCAGCTGGAGCCGGGTCAGCGGGCCGACGCCGTGGGTGACGCCGCTCAGCGCGCCGGCGCCGGCCGCCGCGGCGTCCGTCCGGGTCAGCGAGTCGACGGGCAGCGGCACCGGGGCGACCGCCTGGGCCGCCGCGCCCGCGCCGAGCACCGCGGCACCCGCCGCCGTGACGGTGAGCCCGGCCCTGAGCAGGGCGCTGCGACGGGGGGTCCGGGGTTCTGCGTGACGCGCCATGAGGATCCTTCCAAGGGGTGACAGGGCGGCCACCGACAGTAGTTGAGGTGTGATGCTCGATACCAACGGCCTTCCTCGGTGGTCCCCTGGACGGGGGAATGCCTCACACTGGTGTTCCGTGAGTTCCCTACCGATCCCGACCCGCGTCGTCCTGCTCGCCGGCCCCTCCGGCTCCGGCAAGTCGTCCCTCGCCGCCGTCACCGGCCTCCCGGTCCTGCGCCTCGACGATTTCTACAAGGAGGGCGACGACCCGTCGCTCCCGCTCGTCGACGGCAGCGCGGACATCGACTGGGACTCGCCGCAGTCCTGGGACGCGGACGCCGCCGTCGCCGCCATCGTCGAACTGTGCAGTACGGCGCGGACGGACGTCCCCGTCTACGACCTCGCCACCAGCTCCCGCGTGGACCGCGAGCGGTTCGACATCGGGCGTACGCCGCTGTTCGTGGCGGAGGGGATCTTCGCGGCCGAGATCGTGTCCCGCTGCCGTGACCTCGACGTCCTCGCCGACGCGCTCTGCCTGCGCGGCCGCCCCTCGACGACCTTCCGCCGCCGGCTCGCCCGGGACCTCAGGGAGGGCCGGAAGTCCGTGCCGTTCCTGCTGCGCCGCGGCTGGCGCCTGATGCGCGCCGAGCGGGCGATCGTGGCGCGCCAGACGGAGCTGGGCGCCCACCCCTGCGCCAAGGACGAGGCCCTCGGCCGCCTCGCCGCCGCGGCGGCGGGCCGCCACCGCACCCCGGCGGCCGGCTGACGCACGAAGCGGGTCGTACAGGCCCCCCGGCCCTGTACGACCCGCTTCGCGTTTTCCCCCGTACCCCCGTACGTTCCCCCGTGCCCCCCGTAAGCCCTCGTTTCCCCCGTGGGCCCCCGTGGGTCTTTCCCCCCGCCTTCAGGCCACCAGCTCGCCGAAGGACTCCTCCTCGTCACGGCCGAAGCTCAGCACCTCGTCCTCGCGCAGTCGCCGCAGCGAGCGCCAGATGCTCGACTTCACCGTGCCGACACTGATGTCCAGGATCTCCGCGATCTCCGGATCGGTCCGGCCCTCGTAGTAGCGCAGCACCAGCATCGTCCGCTGGAGCTCGGGCAGCCGGGCCAGCGCCTGCCACAGCACCGCGCGCAGCTCCGTGCCGCGCATCGCGTCCGTCTCGCCCACCGTCTCGGGGAGCTCCTCGGTCGGGTACTCGTTGAGCTTGCGCCGGCGCCACGCGCTGATGTGCAGATTGGTCATCGTCCGGCGGAGGTATCCGCCGACCGCGGCCTTGTCGCTGATGCGGTCCCAGGCGCGGTAGGTGGAGAACAGCGCGCTCTGGAGCAGGTCCTCGGCCTCGAAACGGTCACCGGTCAGGTGGTAGGCGGTGGCGTACAGGGAGGCACGACGCTCCTGGACGTAGGCCGTGAACTCGGCCTCCGAGCAGGAACGCTCCCCCGTGACCTCCCCGTACGCCGCTCCCCCGTCAGCAATGGCCACCATGTACGGCGCCTTGCGCTGACGCCCGACGCTGCGAACGCACCCCCGCCCGTTCACCGCGCCGGACTTCTCGGTGCTCCGTACGACGTCGTGGAGACGCGTGACAACTGCGCTAGAGGTGGTGCTGTGCAGTGCGTTCATCTCGCGCCCCCCGTCGGTTGGAGTGTGATTCGGTCCGTATGCCAAGAAGCTTGCCCGGCGGACTTCATGGCGTTGTCCGCCGACTGTCACAGCCGTGTCACAGGAGACGGAACAGAAGCGAGTCCACGAGCGGTCGTCCTCGGACGGCCGCATGGGACAGAATGACGGCGTGCCTTTTCTGTTGCTGATCGAGGACGACGACGCCATCCGTACGGCCCTTGAGCTGTCCCTGTCCCGGCAGGGTCACCGGGTGGCCACCGCCGCGACGGGTGAGGACGGCCTCCAGCTGCTGCGCGAGCAGCGGCCGGACCTGGTCGTCCTCGACGTCATGCTGCCCGGCATCGACGGCTTCGAGGTCTGCCGGCGCATCCGCCGCACCGACCAGCTGCCGATCATCCTGCTGACCGCCCGCAGCGACGACATCGACGTGGTCGTGGGCCTGGAGTCCGGCGCCGACGACTACGTCGTGAAGCCGGTGCAGGGCCGGGTCCTCGACGCCCGCATCCGGGCCGTACTGCGGCGCGGCGAGCGGGAGTCGACGGATTCGGCGACGTACGGCTCGCTCGTGATCGACCGGTCGGCCATGACGGTCACCAAGAACGGCGAGGACCTCCAGCTCACCCCGACCGAGCTGCGGCTGCTGCTCGAGCTGAGCCGGCGGCCCGGACAGGCGCTCTCGCGGCAGCAGTTGCTGCGGCTCGTGTGGGAGCACGACTACCTGGGCGACTCGCGGCTCGTGGACGCCTGTGTGCAGCGGCTGCGCGCCAAGGTGGAGGACGTGCCGTCCTCGCCGACGCTCATCCGCACGGTCCGGGGCGTCGGTTACCGGCTGGACGTTCCTGCGTGAGCAAGGGGATCTTCACGCGGCTGCGGCTCTCCAGCCTGCGGCTGCGGCTCGTCGTCGTCTTCGCCCTGGTCGCGCTCACCGCGGCCGTCGCCGCCTCCGGCATCGCGTACTGGCTCAACCGCGAGGCGGTGCTGACCCGTACCCAGGACGGGGCGCTCAACGACTTCCGGCAGGAGATGCAGAACCGGGCGGCGACGCTGCCGCTGCGGCCCACCGAGGACGATCTGCGGCGGACCGCCGAGCAGATGGCGAGCGGCAGCGCCGCGAACTACCAGGTGCTGCTGCTCGGCGAGCGGGCCGTGGGCAAGCCGATCGTCGGCGCCTCGGACCCGGACGACTTCACGCTGGCCGACGTGCCGCGCTCGCTGCGGGACGCCGTGGACACCGAGCGGCCGGTGACGGAGGCCAACCCGTATCCGTACCACCTGTTCTGGCAGCGGACGGAGCGGGGCGGGACGCCGTACCTGGTCGGCGGAACGCGGATCGACGGCGGCGGGCCCGCCGGGTACATGTTCAAGTCGCTGGCCGCGGAGAAGGCCGATCTGAACTCGCTCGGCTGGTCGTTGGGGATCGCGACCGCGCTCGCGGTGGCCGGCTCCGTGCTGCTCGCGCAGGTCGCGGCGACGACCGTCCTGCGGCCGGTGCACCGGCTCGGCGAGGCGGCCAAGCAGCTCGGCGAGGGGAAGCTCGACACCCGGCTGCGGGTCACCGGCGCGGACGAACTGGCCGATCTGACGCGGACGTTCAACAGCGCGGCCGAGTCGCTGCAGAAGAAGGTCGCGGACATGAGCGCGCGGGAGGAGTCCAGCAGGCGCTTCGTGGCCGACATGTCGCACGAGCTGCGGACCCCGCTGACCGCGCTGACCGCCGTCACCGAGGTCCTGGAGGACGAGCAGGACTCGCTCGACCCGATGATCGCCCCGGCGGTGGCGCTGGTGGTCAGCGAGACCCGGCGCCTGAACGACCTGGTGGAGAACCTGATGGAGGTGACCCGCTTCGACGCGGGCACCGCCCGGCTCGTGCTCGACGAGGTGGACATCGCCGACCAGATCACCGCGTGCATCGACGCGCGCGCCTGGCTGGACGCGGTCGACCTCGACGCCGAGCGCGGGATCGTGGCGCCGCTCGACCCGCGCCGCCTCGACGTGATCCTGGCGAACCTCATCGGGAACGCGCTGAAGCACGGCGGTTCGCCGGTCCGTGTGTCGGTCCGCACGGACGACGACGAGCTGGTCATCGCGGTGCGCGACCACGGCCCCGGCATCCCCGAGGAAGTGCTGCCGCACGTCTTCGACCGCTTCTACAAGGCGAGCGCCTCCCGGCCGCGGTCGGAGGGCAGCGGGCTCGGCCTCTCCATCGCCATGGAGAACGCCCTGATCCACGGCGGTTCGATCACGGCCGCGAACTCGGTCGGCGAGGACGGGACGGTCGACGGCGCGGTGTTCGTGCTGCGGCTGCCGCTGGACGCCTCGGGGATCACCCGCGAGGTGCAGACCCGCAGCAGCCTGGGCGAGGTGGAGGAAGCGTGAGACGCCGGAGCTTCGGCCCCAAGGCCGGTACGGGCGTCCTGGCGGCCGCCGCGCTCATCGCGCTCGTCACCGGCTGCGGCATCAGGACGACGTCCGTGCCGGTCGACGCGGGGGCGGCCCCGTCCCGGGTCCCGTGCAGTGTGACCGGCGAGAGCGCCTCGGCGTCGGCCCCGCAGGGCGTGCCCGTCCGGGTGTTCCTGGTGTGCGGCTCGCAGCTGGAGGCCGTGGACCGCAGGACGCCTCTGCCGGAGGAGAAGGCGGACGGTGATCCGGTGGTGACGGCCGAGAGGCTGCTCGCGCAGCTCCTCGCCGAGCCTTCCGACGACGAGCGTCAGGCCGGGTTCACGACCGCGGTGCACGGTCCGCTCGTGGTCGACGGCGGGCACCGGGGCGACCCGGCGGGCACGCTGCGGCTGAGCCGCCAGCCCGAGGACCTGCCACCGGTCGCGCTCTCGCAGATCGTCTGCACGTTCGCGGGGAGTTCGGCGGGCGCGGGCGACCGCACGGTCCTCCTCGGCGGCCCCGGCCCGTACGCGCCGAAGCGCTACCAGTGCACGACGGAGCTGCGCGAGCGCCCGGAGTCCACCCCGTCGACGGCCGCCCCTTCGGCCGCCGCGACCGGTGGGGCGACCCCGGAGACGACACCCACGCCCACGGGCTGAGCCCGGCGGAACGGCTCGCGGGCGCCGAATCGGGCCTGATCCGGACCGAATCAGGTCCGGATCCGGACCGGCGGAACCGATTCCGCCGTGGTGGGCGTCTTGGGGGGCGTGCAGCGTCAAGGTTCGGGCGGCAATGCCGCCATGGTCGTCCGCGTGGCGGGGTTCGTCCTCCTCCTCGCGCATCTGCTGCTCGTCGCCTGGGTCAGCCTGCGGCCACGGGACGTGGCCTGGGTGACCGCGCCGAACACGATCCCGCTGGCCGGGCTGCGGGCCGATCTGGCCCTCGGCGGCGCCGAGGCGGCCCGGCTGATCGGCGAGGGACTGCTGCTCCTGGCCCCGCTCGGGGTGCTGCTCCCGATGGCCGACGGCCGGCTCGACGTCTCCCGCTGGGCCTCGCTCGCCCGGACGACCGCCGCCGGCGCCCTGGTGTCGCTGGCCGTGGAGCTGCTGCAGACCGCCGTACCGGGGCAGGTCGTGGACGTCGACTCCGTACTCCTGAACACCGCCGGGGTGGCGCTCGCCCATGTCCTGTTCGTGCCCGTCGGGCGGTCCCGGCTGCGCCGCAGGTGGGAGGCCGGGCGGGCGGAGTCATCCGTGGGTACGGGGTCGGATGAGGGTTCTCCCCTGCTGCGGAACGAGACGGCTCAGGGTTCGACCCCGAGGATTCCCAGGGTCCCGATCGCCCGGTAGACCGACGCCCCGGACCCCCTCCCCGGAGCAGTATGGAGTCATCGGGAGCCCGACGGAGCGGCTCCCGGAAGACGACTCCGAAGGAGCCCACCATGGCCGCTCTCGCCCGCCCTCGCAACGGACGGATGATCGGTGGAGTGTGCGCGGCGCTGGCCCGGCGCTTCGGCACCTCCGCGACGACGATGCGCGTGATCTTCCTGGTCTCGTGCCTGCTGCCCGGCCCGCAGTTCCTGCTCTACCTGGCGCTGTGGATCTTCCTGCCGGCGGAGAAGAGCGCGAGCACGACGGCCTGGTAGTCGGCACACACGCCGAAGGGGCGCGTACCCGGGAGAACCGGGTGCGCGCCCCTTCGGCGTGTACGGGCCGGGGTCAGCCGAGCGGCAGGCCGCCGAGCGGCAGGCCGCCGAGGAGTCCGCCCAGCGGGGTGGCGCCGAGGCCGCCGGCCGCGGCGTCGAGCGGCAGGTTCTGGGTGGCCTGGCCGGCGGCGGCCGGGAGGGTCTTCACACCCTGGTCGAGGCCCTGACCGAGGGCGCCCTGACCGGCGGCGAGGGACTCTCCGGCGCCGTCGGGGAGCGTGGTGAGGCCGTCGCCCAGCGGGACGGCCTTGCTCACCGTGCCCAGCGCGTCGGCGTCGAGCGGCAGGGACGACGCTGCGGAGGCCGTACCGGCGGCGGTGACGGCGAAAGCGGCGCCGAGGGCGGCGACACCGAGCTTCTTGGCGGCAGACTGCTTCATCTGAAAATCTTCCTTGGGGAATCCGGGGGCTTCGGGGAAAGCCGGGAGGGGAAATCCTGGGAATGCAGAGCGGCTCTGCAACCTAACCACCGGAGATCGCCATCGCAAACACCGGAAAGCGGCCGGGTGTCGTGGACGCCCGGCCGCTCCTCGCCCTTCCACAGGGCCGCAGTCAGTCCGCCGTACGGGAAGATTCGCTGGTCGTGGCAGTCTGCTGGAACAGCCATTCGGACCGGAGTTCGGCGTATCCGGGCTTGATGACCTCATTGATCATGGCGAGCCGTTCATCGAAAGGGATGAACGCTGATTTCATCGCATTGACAGTGAACCACTGCATGTCGTCGAGCGTGTAATCGAAAGCCTCGGTCAGCAGCTCGAATTCCCGGCTCATGCTCGTCCCGCTCATCAGCCGGTTGTCGGTGTTGACCGTGGCCCGGAAGTGCAGCTTGCGGAGCAGACCGATCGGGTGCTCGGCGAAGGAGGCGGCGGCGCCGGTCTGGAGGTTGGAGGAGGGGCACATCTCCAGCGGGATCCGCTTGTCGCGGACGTAGGCGGCGAGCCGGCCGAGGGTCACCGAGCCGTCCTCGGCGACCTCGATGTCGTCGATGATCCGGACGCCGTGCCCGAGCCGGTCGGCGCCGCACCACTGGAGCGCCTGCCAGATGGACGGCAGCCCGAAGGCCTCGCCCGCGTGGATCGTGAAGTGGTTGTTCTCCCGCTTGAGGTACTCGAAGGCGTCGAGGTGGCGGGTGGGCGGGAAGCCCGCCTCGGCACCCGCGATGTCGAAGCCGACGACGCCGGAGTCGCGGTAGCGGTTGGCGAGTTCGGCGATCTCCAGGGCGCGGGCCGCGTGCCGCATGGCGGTGAGCAGGGCGCCGACCCGGATGCGGTGGCCGTTGGCCCTGGCCTGCCGCTCGCCCTCCCGGAAGCCCTCGTTGACGGCCTCCACGACCTCTTCGAGGCTGAGACCGGCCTCCAGGTGCTGCTCCGGCGCGTAGCGCACCTCCGCGTACACGACCCCGTCCTCGGCGAGGTCGACCGCGCACTCGGCGGCGACGCGGAACAGGGCGTCACGGGTCTGCATGACGGCGCAGGTGTGCGCGAAGGTCTCCAGGTACCGCTCCAGGGAGCCGGAGTCGGCGGCCTCGCGGAACCAGATGCCGAGCTTGTCGGGCTCGGTCTCGGGAAGCTGGTCGTAGCCCTGCTCACGGGCGAGTTCGACGATCGTGCCGGGGCGCAGCCCGCCGTCGAGGTGGTCGTGGAGCAGCACCTTCGGGGCACGGCGGATCTGGTCCGCGGTGGGGACGCTGGGGGTCTGGCTCGTCATTGCCGCACTCTAGCCCCTACGCGCGTAGAGCGCGCGGTTTCCGCGCCCCTTTCGCGGCGGTGGAACACCGTTCGGGTCCACGCGCGGATCGCCTCGAACCCCGTCAACGGCGCAAGGGTTAACGGGGACCGGCGTTCGGACCTCCGCGCATACGACTTATTGGGCCGTTGAGACGACACCGCCTTCTCCATGAGCTCCGGACGCTGTCGGCCCGGGGTTACTTGGGGCCCTCACGGCGGGAGCCGAATCCCGCCGACACCAAGGAAGGACGTGGCATGCGATACATCCGCGGACTGCTCGTCGCAGTCTCGGCAGGCGCCCTGACGCTCGGCATGGTCGGCGCTTCGCAGGCCCTCGGCGGCGGCGTTCCGACAGTGGCCTCCGTACGAGGTGGAGAGGACCAGGACAAGGGCGGCGACCACGTCGTCGTCGACAAGTCGAAGCACAACCTCAGCCACAGCTGCCAGGGAACCTTCGGCTACTGCACGCAGAAGGTGAACTTCGCTCCGAAGATCCTGGGCGACGTCTCACTCACCGGCACGTCCGGGCTCATCGGCCTGATCGGCACGAGCGGCACGAGCGGGACCTCCGGCACGAGCGGCACGAGCGGGACCTCCGGCACGAGCGGCACGAGCACCCCGCCCCGGCCCGCCGAGTGGTGCTCGCCCGGCTACTGGCGACAGGACCAGCACCTGGACTCGTGGACGGCCACGGGCTACAGCCCGACCGACAACTTCGAGGCCGCGGTCGGCCGGCCGGCCACCCGGTCCAACCTGGGAGAGAGCCAGGGCGCCCCGGAGGACCCGACCCTGTTCGAGGTCGTCGACAACCCCCAGTGGTACGGCGGCGACGACACCAACGCGGTCGCCGACGTGCTGAGCGACGCCCACCCGGACATCAACTACACGGGCGTGCGCGTCAACAACTGCCCCCTGAACTGATCGAAGCGGCGGCGGCCCGGCCCGCCGGCCGGGCCGCCGCCGCCCCGAAGGAACGTGATGGAATCCTCCAGGGAACGCACCGCCGTACGCTCGATCAGCGCGGTCCCGCCGCAGGCTCCGCCCCCTCCGGGCCCGGACGACGGCGACGCTCCGGCACCCCCCACGCCTGACGAGGCCCGCCGCTGGTCCCGTGCCTCGGTCGCCGCGCTCTCCGCCACCGCCGTGCTGCTGGCCTGCGCCCTGGTGACGCACCTGGGCATGCTCTTCCTGAGCGTCGCCCCGCGCAACGCCCTGAGCGTGGAGCACCGCGACACCGTCGACGCCTACGTCCAGCCGGAGTTCGGTCAGGACTGGAAGCTGTTCGCGCCGAACCCGCTGCAGCGCAACGAAGCCGTCGGGGCCCGGGTGAACACCATCGCCGCGGACGGCCGTCCGCACGCGAGCGAGTGGATCAACCTCACGGACCGGGACATCGAGACGATCCGCGGCAACCCGGCCCCCAGCCATGCCGACCAGAACATGCTGCGCCGCGCCTGGGACACGTACATCGACACGCACGGCGTGACGGACGACCGCCCCAAGGGCGTGCGCGGGACGATGGCCCGCGACTACCTCAAGCGGGTGGTGCTCCAACGCCTCGGTCGCACCCTGAACGGCGAACACATCGTGTCGCTCCAGGTCGGCGGCCGGTTCACGATGGTGGACCCGCCGGCCTGGAGCTCCGAGGAGCCGTCCGACACCACCGACTACCGGCTGCTGCCCTGGTGGAAGGTGACCGATCAGGACTACAGGAGCCTGTGACATGACCACCCCCACGGCCACGCGGCCCGCCGAGCGCCTCGTCCGGCTCCTCGCCACGATCACCGCCGTCCGGGCCCCCTACCAGGCCGCCTTCTTCCGGATCGGCCTCTCCGCCGTCGTCCTCTCCTTCCTCCTGCGCGAATGGCCGAACCGCCACGTGCTGTACGGCGAGCGCAGCCCGCTCTCCTTCGACCTGGCCCAGGTCCTGATCGGCGAGGAGCGCACCTTCACCGCGCTGGCCTGGGGCGACGGCGGCCTCTGGTTCGAGACCGTCTACACCGTCACGATCGCCGCCGCGCTCGCCGTCCTCCTGGGCTGGCGCACCCGCGGCACGTCGGTCCTGCTCATGGCCGGCGTTCTGTCGGTCATCAACCGCAACAACCTCGTCGGGGACGGCGGCGACAACGTCGTCCGGATCATGGTCATCTACCTGGTCCTCACCCGCTGCTCCCGGGTCTGGTCCCTCGACGCCCGCCGCGCGCGCCGCCGGTCGGGCCTGCCGGGCGCGGCGGACCTGCCGGGCCGTGATCCGGCCGGTCCGGCCCTGTGGGCGGCGGCCCTGGCGGTGCTGATCCCGCTGTCCGCGCACACCACCCCCGGCTGGTCCCTGGTCTTCTGGACGCTGTGGGCCGTCCAGGGTCTCTGGTACGCGGCGGGCCACTGGTTCCCGCGGCACGAGGCACGGGCCGTGCTCGACGCGGCGGCCTCGATGCTCCACAACTGCGCGATGCTCGTGATCGCGGCCCAGGTCTGCCTCATCTACGCGACGGCCGGCTGGTACAAGATCCAGGGGAGCCGGTGGCAGGAGGGCAGCGCCCTCCACTACGTCCTCCACCTCGACTACTTCACCCCGTGGCCCGGGCTCTCCGGGCTCCTCGCGGGCAGCACGCTGATGATCCTGGCGCTCAGCTACCTCACCGTCATGGTGCAGGTGGCCTTCCCCTTCACCCTCGCCAACCGCAAGGTGAAGAACGTCCTGCTGGCCGTGATGATCGCCGAACACCTGGGGATCGCCGTCGTCCTCGGCATCCCCTTCCTGTCGCTGGCCATGGTCGTCTGCGACGCGGTCTTCCTCCCCACGGCCTTCCTGGTCGCGCTCGGGGCCCGCTGCGGCCGGCTGACCGAGCGGCTGCGGGCCCTGACCGCACGGGAGGGCCGGACCGCCGTCCCGGCCTGATCGGCCGGTCGTCCCCCTAGTCTGGCGGGATGACCTCGACGACGAGCGACGCCCAACTCCCGCGCGTCCACAGCTTCCTGTCACGCTTCCACCGCCGGCAGGCGGCCCGTACGGTCGACTTCCCCGGCGGGTTCGCCGGGCTCGACGACGCGTACGCGCACTCCCGGGGGAACAACCACCTGGTCGTCGACGGGGAGACGGAACCCGAGGCGCTGCCCGGCCACGCGGAGGAGGCCCTCGGGCACCTGCCGTTCCGCCTCGTGTACGTCCTCGACGAGACGGTCGGCACCGCGTGCCGGGAGCCGATGGCACGGGCCGGCTATGACTGCTCCACCCGGCTGATCATGCGGCACACCGGGCCGGTGCCCGAGGCCGGCGGCGCGCGGGAGGTCGACCTGGACGCGCTGCGCGGGCCGCTCGCCGTCTCCTGGCGCCGTTTCGCGCCGCAGCTCACGGACGAGCAGGTCCACCACCTGGTGGAGCGTCAGGCGGCACGGAAGCGGGGCGCCGAGGACGTGCGGTTCCTCGCCTCGCACACCGCCGAGGGCGAGGTCGCCGCCTGGGCCGATCTCTACCTGGAGGCCGGGATCGCGCAGCTGGAGAGCCTGGTCACGGCGGAGGCCCATCTCGGGAAGGGCCATGCCGGACGCGTCCTGGACACGGCGCTGCGCACCGCCGCCGACGCGGGCTGCGCCCTCCGTTTCCTGACGGCGCACCCCGACGACTGGCCGCACACGTGGTACGCGCGGCAGGGCTTCACCACGATCGGTTCGGTCCACGTCTTCGAACGCGCCTAGCGGTGCCGGGCGTTCGGCACCATGGCGATACGTAACAGTGACCGCGTGTACGGGTGGTGTACACCTCGGCTTCTGAGACTGTTCCACCATGGCGCACTACGCACTCGTGGGGCCGTCCGAGGCCCGGAGACCCCGGCTCGGCCGCCCCGTTGGAGGTTCCCGGACGGCGGCGGTGGGCGGCGTGGTGCTGCTCCTGCCGGACGGTGAGCCGTCGTCGCGACGGCGCGCCTCGGCGCGGGCCCACCTGGGTGTCCTGCCCGTCGGGCGCGCGCTCGTCAGGGCCGGGCGGACCGAGGGGCTCGTCGGCCATGTGGTGCGCTACCGGGGGCGCGGCTGGAACGGCGCGGACGCGGAGCTCGCGGCGGACGCCGGCTGGGCGGTCGCCGAGGCGGTACGCCGCTACGGCGACGTACCGGTCTGTCTCGTCGGCCACGGGATGGGGGCGCGGGCGGCGCTGCGGGCCGCCGGACACGACGCGGTCGGCGCGGTCGTCGCGCTGGCCCCGTGGCTCCCGGAGGACGACGTGGCGGCGGAGCCGGAGCCGGTGCGGCAGCTGGCGGGGCGGCGGGTGCTGATCGTGCACGGCACGAACGACGCCCGTACGGACCCCGAGCTGTCGTTCCGCTTCGCGGCCCGGGCCAAGAAGACGAACCGCGACACGTGCCGCTTCGAGGTGCACACGGACGGGCACGCGCTGCGCCAGTACGCGGCCGAGGTCCAGGCGCTCGCCGCGGACTTCGCGCTCGGCGCGCTCTTCGCCCGGCCGGTGGCCCGGCCCGTGACGGACGCGCTGGCCGCGCCCCCGCCGCTGGGCCTGCGGATGCCGCTCGCGGTGGGCTTCGGGAGCTCCTCCCGGCGCTGGGGGGTGTCCGGAAAGTAACGCCGTCTGCCCGCGGGCCAGGCGGGACTTTCCGGACACCCCCTAAAGGGTGTTGCAGAAGGTCCGGCTTCGGCAGGTCGAAGTGGCGTCTGGCCTGTTGTTTCACCGTGTCATGGCGAGGTTGTGCATGGTGGCGACGGCCTGGACCGCGTGGTGGAGGCCGTCTCCTTTCTGGCGGCAGTCGCGAAGGATCTTCCAGTTCTTCATCCGGGCGAAGGTGTGCTCGACGCGGGCACGGACGCGTCGGTGTTCGGCGTTGTCTTCCTCCTGGCCACGCAGGAGGGGGCGACCGGCTCTCTTGCGGTGCGGGACGATCAGGCCGGTGCCGAGGTAGGCGCCGTCCGCGATCACCGTCGTCCCGGCTGCCGCGGCCGGCAGCCCCGACTCCCGCCACACGTGGGCGTCGGCCTTGTTCCCCGGCGCCGGCCGGGCCGAGGCGATCACCAGGCGGCTGTCCGCGTCAATGATGACCTGCACGTTCGCCGAGAACCGGTAGTTGCGGGAGGAGGCTCCTACTGTCCGGTCGCGGACCGGGATCAAGGTGCCGTCCACGATCCACAGCCGGTCCACGTCGGCGACCGGCCGCGGGGCCGGCTCCAGGGCCAGCAACGGACGCAGTCGCTGGATGACCCGGCAGACGGTGGCCGGGGAGATCCCGAAGAGCGGGGCGAGCTGCCGCATGGTGAGGTTGGTGCGGTAGTAGACGGCCACCAGCAGGACCCGGTCGGCCAGTGGCAGGCACCACGGCCTGCCACCACCGGGACCGTTCCCGCCCCGCTCCTTCACGACCTTCACCAGCTTCGCGAACCGGTCGATTCGCAAGCCCGTGAACGTCTCGACCCACACCGGCTCAGCCCGCAACACCCCACCCATACAGGGAAAATGCCCGGAACTGAGCCTTCTGCAACACCCTTTAGGGGGTGTCTTGTCTCCTAGTCCTTGGGCAGCAGGTGGCCGCGGCGGCTCAGCAGGAACTTCTTGAAGGCGGCCACCGGGGCCGTGTCCGGGTGGCCGTCGAGCCAGGCGACGCCGATCTCGCGGACCGCGCGGGGCGCGGTGACGGTCAGTTCGACGACGCCGGGGCGCGGGACGGCGGGCGGCGGCAGCAGGGCGACGCCGAGGCCCGCCGCCACCAGTCCGCGCAGCGTCTCGGCCTCCTCGCCCTCGAAGGCGACGCGCGGTGTGAAGCCGGCCTCGGCGCACAGGTCGTCGGTGATGCGGCGGAGCCCGTACCCCGGCTCCAGGGTCACGAAGGTCTCGTCGGCGGCCTCGGCGAGGCGGACGCGGCGGCGGCCCGCGAGCCGGTGGTCGTCGGGGACGACGAGCCGCAGTCGCTGCTCGTCGAGGCGCCGGGCCACCAGGTCGGGGGCGTCCGGCACCGGGGAGGTCAGGCAGAGGTCGAGGTCGCCCGCCCTGAGCCGCTCGATCATGGCCTCGCCGTAGTTCTGGACGAGGGTGAAGCGGACGCGCGGGTGGTCGACGCGGAAGGCCCGGATGAGGCCGGGGACGGTCTCGGAGCCCATCGTGTGCAGGAAGCCGAAGGCGACCCGGCCCGCGGTGGGGTCGGCGTCGGCCCGTACGGTGTCGGCGGCCCGCTCGACCTCGGTGAGCGCCTTCTCGGCGGCGGTGAGGAAGTTGCGGCCGGCCGGGGTGAGGGAGACCGTGCGGCCGCGGCGGGCGAAGAGGGAGACTCCCAGGTCCTGTTCGAGCCTGACCATCGCCCGCGAGAGCGTCGACTGCGGCACGCCCATCTCGGCCGCGGCCCGGGTCACATGCTCGTGCCGGGCGACGGCCGCGAAGTACGCGAGCCGTGGGGCCAGCAGCAGTCCCATGTCTTCTTCGTTACTGTTCGGTGACAGCCGAGGCTGTGACCTGTACTCATGCGCCATGGGAACGATTACAGCAGTTCCGTGCATTGGACGCATGAAACGGATCGTCCTACGTTCGAGACATGCCTCCCGCCAGTACCAAGGCGGCCGCCACCAGCGCGTCCGCCGACACCCGCCTCTCCCCCGGAGCCCCCGGCTACCGCCGGACGAGCCTCGCGCTCTTCGCCGCCGGACTGGCCGCCTTCGCCCTCCTCTACTCCACGCAGGCCCTTCTCCCGGCCATCTCGGCCGAGTTCGGCGCCACCGCGTCCGCCGCCTCCTGGACGGTCTCCGCCGCGACCGGCGCCCTCGCCCTGTGTGTCCTGCCGCTCAGCGCCCTCTCGGAGCGCTTCGGGCGGCGCGCGATGATGACCGCCTCCCTCTCGGTCGCCGTCGCCGTCTCGCTCCTCGTGCCGTTCGCGCCGAACCTGGAGACCCTGATCGCCCTGCGCGCCCTCCAGGGCGCCGCGCTCGCCGGGCTCCCCGCCTCCGCGATGGCGTACCTCGCCGAGGAGGTCCGCCCCAAGGCGCTGATCGCGGCGATCGGCCTCTTCGTCGCGGGCAACTCGATCGGCGGCATGAGCGGCCGGATCGTGACCGGCTGGGCCGCCCAGATGTGGGGCTGGCGCGCGGGTCTGGCCGCCGTCGGCCTGACCTCGCTGCTGTGCGTGATCGCCTTCCGGGCGCTGCTCCCGAAGGCCCGGCACTTCACGCCGGGCACGCTGAACCCGAAGGCGCTGGCGGGCGCCGTGCGGACGCACCTGTCCGACCCGCTGCTCGTCCGGCTGTACGTGATCGGTGCGCTGTTCATGACGGTCTTCGGCGCGGTGTACACCGTGATCGGCTACCGCCTGGTCGAGGCGCCGTTCTCGCTCCCGCAGGGTGTGATCGGCTCGATCTTCCTGGTCTACCTGGTCGGTACGGTCGCCTCGGCCGCCGCCGGGAAGCTGGTCGGCCGGCTGGGCCGGCGCGGGGCGCTCTACCTGGCGGTCTCCACGACCGCCGCGGGCCTGCTGCTCTCGCTCTCCGACTCGCTCGCCGCGGTCCTGGCGGGGCTCGTCCTCATCACGGCCGGCTTCTTCGCGGGCCACGCGGTCGCCTCCTCCTCGGTGAGCCGCACGGCGAAGACGGGCCGGGCGCAGGCCTCGGCGCTCTACCAGTCCGCGTACTACCTCGGCAGCAGCGCGGGCGGCACGCTCGGCGCCGTCGCCTTCCACGCGGGCGGCTGGGCGGGCACGGTCCTGATCGGCCTCGTCGCGGTCCTCGGCGTCGTGTCCGTGACCCTCTACGGGAGCCACAGCGCCCGGGTCGCGGCCCGTCGGCCACAGCTCGCCGCGGCCTGCAACTGACTCGCTCCTTCGGGCGTCCTCCTTGTCAGGACCCAAGGGGGAGATGACGGAAATGAAGCGAATCACGAGGCGAATAGGCAAGAGAGCGGGCGTCACCGCCGGTCTCACGGCGCTGGTGGTGCCGATGACGATCGCGCTCGGTACGGCTCCGGCGCAGGCGGCGTCCTGCAACGTGACGACGGGGCCGTACCAGAAGCAGGTGGAGAAGTTCCTCGGCCGGACGGTCGACGGCCGCCAGTCGCTCGCCGACTGCAAGGCCATCCAGGCGTTCCAGTCGAAGCACGGCATCACCCCGGCCGCGGGGTACGCGGGGACGATCACCTGGCGCACGATGAACACGATGCTCCAGCAGAAGGCGGCCGGGACCAACCCCAACGCCGCCCGCAAGTGTCCTACCAACAAGGGCCGGATCGCGTGCGTCGACCTGACGCGGCAGCTGTCCTGGATCCAGGACGGTTCGCGCCTCAAGTACGGCCCGGTGCCGGTGCGTACGGGCAAGGACGGCACCGAGACCCGTACGGGCTCGAAGAAGATCTACTGGCGGAACATCAACCACTGGTCGACGCTCTACAACGTCTCCATGCCGTACGCGCAGTTCTTCGACCGCGGCCAGGCCTTCCACTCGACGACCAAGTCCATGTGGAACCCGCCGGGTTCGGGCGGCTGCGTCAACATGCGGCCGGCCGACGCCAAGAAGTACTGGAGCATGCTCCGGAACGGCGACGACGTCTTCGTCTACGGGCGCAAGCCGGGAACGTGACCCCCACTGTCAGTCGGCTGCGGTAGCTTCCCTCTCACCGGTACCGAGCGGTGCCGGTGAGGGGTGAGTGGGGTGTGGTCCCGATGAGTGACGCCGCGACCGTGACGACCGAAGAACTCGACAAGTACCGCAGGGAGCTGACCGGTTACTGCTACCGGATGCTCGGATCCTCCTTCGAGGCGGAGGACGCGGTGCAGGACACGATGGTGCGGGCCTGGAAGGCCATCGGCACCTTCGAGGGCCGCTCCTCGCTGCGGTCCTGGCTCTACCGGATCGCGACCAACGTGTGCCTGGACGCGCTGAACGCGGGCAACAAGAGGGCGCGGCCGATGGATCTGACCTCCCCGACCCCGGTCGCCCAGGCGCAGCTCGTCAAGCAGCCGGAGATCACCTGGCTGGAGCCGGTCCCGGACGGGCGTGTCCTGCCGTCGGTCGCCGACCCGGCGGAGACGGCCGTGCACCGCGAGACCGTGCGGCTCGCCTTCGTCGCCGCCCTCCAGCACCTGCCGCCCAAGCAGCGCGCCGTGCTGATCCTGCGCGAGGTGCTCGCCTGGAAGGCGAGCGAGGTCGCGGAGCTCCTCGACACCTCCGTCGCCTCGGTCAACAGCGCCCTGCAGCGGGCCCGCGCGACCCTCGCCGAACAGGCGCCGGCCACCTCCGACCCGGCGAACCCGCTGGACGAGGAGCAGAAGGCGCTTCTCGAGCGGTACGTGGCCGCCTTCGAGGGCTACGACATGAAGGCGCTGACCGCACTCCTCCACGAGGACGCGACCATGTCCATGCCGCCGTACGACCTGTGGCTCCAGGGCCACGACGACATCGTGGGCTGGATGCTGGGCGTCGGCGAGGTCTGCGCCGGCTCGAAGCTGGTGCCGACCGTGGCGAACGGCTCCCCGGCGTTCGCGCAGTACCACCCGGACCCGGCGGGCGGCTTCTCCCCGTGGGCGCTGATCGTCCTGGAGCTCCGCGACGGCAAGGTCGCCGGGATGGACTTCTTCCTGGACACCGAGCGCTGGTTCCCGCTCTTCGACCTGCCCGCGCGACTGGAGGCCTAGGGGGTGTCCGGCCCTGATCCGTCGGACAGGCCCTAGACGCCGAGCGTTCCGTCGAGGCCGGTCAGCCGGAGCAGGGCCTGCAGTTCCGGTCCTGCTCCGTGGAAGCGGATGCGGTGGCCCCGGCGGTTCGCGGCCAGTTTCAGGCGGGCGAGGGCGTCGACGGCCGAGAGGTCGGCGGGCGCGAGGGCGCCGACCTCGCAGACGACGTCACCGGGCGGGGCCGCGCCGAGTTCGGCGCAGAGGAGGGCCACCTCGCCCCCGGTGGGGCGGGCGGGCAGGGTCACGACGAGCGGCTGACTGGTGTCCACATGCCTTGAGACCGTCCCGGGGCCCGGAACTCATCGCCGCCGGTCCCCCCGCGTGCCTCTACGCTCTGGATCATGACTCACGAACCTGTCGAACTGGTGATCTTCGACTGCGACGGCGTCCTGGTGGACAGCGAGCGGATCTACTGCCGCGTGGACCGGGAGGTGTTCGCCTCGCTCGGGGCGGAGTTCACCGAGGCGGAGGTGGCGGACCTCTTCGTCGGCTCCTCGCACGAGATGCTCACGGCGATCGTGGAGGAGCGCCGGGGCGGCACCCTGGAGCCCGGCTGGCAGGCTCCCTTCAAGCAGCGGTACGAGGACGCCCTGGACGCGGAGCTGACGGCCGTCGAGGGCGTCACCGGTGTGCTGGACGCGCTGGCCGTCCCGTACTGCCTCGCCTCCAACGGCAGCCACACCAGCATCCGCAAGAACCTGGGCCGGGCCGGGCTGCTCGACCGCTTCGAGGGCCGGATGTTCAGCGCCCGCGACGTCGCGCGCGGCAAGCCCGCCCCGGACCTCTTCCTGCACGCGGCGGCCACGATGGGCGTCGCCCCCGAGCGCTGCGCGGTCGTCGAGGACAGCCTCTACGGCGTCCGGGCCGCCCGCGCGGCCGGCATGCGCGCCTTCGGCTACTGCGGGGGCCTGACCAGGGCGGACCGCCTGATGGGTCCGCGGACGGTCGTCTTCGACGACATGCGGGAGCTGCCGGGGCTGCTCGGGGAGCCGGTGCGGCCGTGACCCGCACCGGCTCCCGTCACGGGCGGTCTCAGGCGATGCGGTCCATCACGATCGGGTTCGCCGTGAACGCCGTGCCCGGCGCCGCGATGTCCCAGGAGTCGTTCAGGGACTTCAGGGCGTAGTCGAACTTCTCCGGGGTGTCGGTGTGGAGGGTCAGCAGAGGCTGGCCCGCCGTCACCGTGTCGCCCGGCTTCGCGTGGAGCTCCACGCCCGCGCCGGCCTGCACCGGGTCCTCCTTGCGGGCGCGGCCCGCACCGAGGCGCCAGGCGGCGACGCCGATGTCGTACGCGTCGAGGCGGGTCAGGACGCCGGAGGACTGCGCCGTGACGACGTGCTGCTCGCGGGCGACCGGGAGGGTGGCGTCCGGGTCGCCGCCCTGGGCCGCGATCATCCGGCGCCAGTGGTCCATCGCCGAGCCGTCGGCGAGCGCCTTCGCCGGGTCGGCGTCCTTGATGCCGGCCGCGTCGAGCATCTCGCGGGCGAGCGCGATCGTCAGCTCGACGACGTCAGCCGGGCCGCCGCCCGCCAGGACCTCGACGGACTCACGGACCTCCAGGGCGTTGCCCGCGGTCAGGCCGAGCGGGGTCGACATGTCGGTGAGCAGGGCGACCGTCTTGACCCCGCTGTCGGTGCCGAGCTGGACCATGGTGGAGGCCAGCTCGCGGGCGTCCTCGATCGTCTTCATGAAGGCGCCGGTGCCGACCTTGACGTCCAGGACGAGCGAGCCGGTGCCCTCGGCGATCTTCTTCGACATGATCGAGGAGGCGATCAGCGGGATGGCCTCGACGGTGCCGGTGACGTCGCGGAGCGCGTAGAGCTTCTTGTCCGCCGGGGCCAGGCCGTCGCCGGCCGCGCAGATGACGGCGCCCGTGGTGTCGAGGACGTGCAGCATCTCGTCGTTGGAGAGCAGCGCGCGCCAGCCGGGGATCGACTCCAGCTTGTCGAGCGTGCCGCCGGTGTGGCCGAGGCCGCGGCCGGAGAGCTGCGGGACGGCCGCGCCACAGGCGGCGACGAGCGGGGCGAGCGGGAGGGTGATCTTGTCGCCGACGCCGCCGGTGGAGTGCTTGTCGGCGGTCGGGCGGGAGAGCGCGTCGAAGTTCATGCGCTCGCCGCTGGCGATCATGGCGGCGGTCCAGCGGGCGATCTCCGCACGGTTCATGCCGTTCAGCAGGATCGCCATGGCCAGGGCGGACATCTGCTCGTCGGCGACGACGCCGCGGGTGTAGGCGTCGATGACCCAGTCGATCTGCTCCGGGCTCAGCTCGCCCTTGTCCCGCTTCGTGCGGATGACGGAGATGACGTCCATGGTGGTTCCTCTTTCTACGCGCATAGAGGGGGAAAGGGAGAGCGGCCCTTCCATCGTGCCGGAAGGGCCGCTCCGAGGTGTTACTTGCGAAGGTGGTCCGGGCCGAAGGCCTGCGGCAGCATCTCGGCCAGGGTCAGGAACCCGGCGGGCGTCTCCAGGACGAGGTCGGGGCCACCGAACTCGAACAGCAGCTGCCGGCACCGGCCGCACGGCACCAGGGACTCGCCCAGGCCGTCCACGCACACGAAGTGCGTCAGACGGCCGCCGCCGGTCGCCTGGAGCTGCGAGACAAGACCGCACTCGGCGCACAGGCCCAGCCCGAAGGAGGCGTTCTCCACGTTGCAGCCGGAGACCGTCCGCCCGTCGTCCACGAGGGCCGCCGCGCCGACCGGGTAGCCCGAGTAGGGGGCGTACGCGCGGGACATGGCCTCGCGCGCCGTGACCCGCAGGGCCTCCCAGTCGGCCTCGGGAAGAGCCGCCGTCACTTGCCCTCGCCCTTGCGGTACCGCATGCCGTCGGCCTTCGGCATCCGCAGGCGCTGCGCGGAGAGCGAGAGGACCAGCAGGGTGACCACGTACGGGGTCGCGCTGACGAACTCGACCGGGACCGTGTCCGTACCGAGGTACCAGACAAGGACGCCGGCGCCGATGACGGCGCTGATGGCGGCCGTGATCCAGGCCTTCTTGTACGCCTTCCAGGCCGCCAGGACGACGAGGATCGCGAAGAGCAGCAGGAGCAGCGCGTGCACGGACTCGCCGCCGCTGCGGAGCTGGAGCGCGTCGGCGAAGCCGAACAGGCCCGCGCCCATCGCGAGGCCGCCCGGACGCCAGTTGCCGAAGATCATCGCCGCGAGGCCGATGTAGCCGCGGCCACCGGTCTGGCCCTCGTTGTAGATGTGCGAGGTGACCAGCGAGAGGAAGGCACCGCCGAGGCCGGCGAGGCCGCCCGAGACGATGACGGCGATGTACTTGTACTTGTACACGTTGACGCCGAGGGACTCGGCCGCGATCGGGTTCTCGCCGCAGGAGCGCAGCCGCAGACCGAACGAGGTCTTCCACAGCACGAAGAACGTGGCGATCACCAGCAGCACCGCGAGGATCGTGACCACCGAGACGTTGGTGACCAGACCGCCGAGGATGCCGGCGATGTCCGAGATCAGGAACCAGTGGTGCTGCTCGATGTCGGCGAGCCAGTCGGACAGCCCCGGCACGGTGATCGAGGTGATGTCCTCGGCCGGCGGGGACTGCTTCGGGCTGCCGCCCTTGGCCGCCGCCTCGCCGGAGTTGAACCACAGCTTGGCGAAGTACGTCGTGACACCGACCGCGAGGATGTTGATCGCGATGCCGGAGATGATGTGGTCGACACCGAAGGTGACGGTCGCGACCGCGTGCAGCAGGCCGCCGAACATGCCGCCCAGGATGCCGGCGAGGATGCCGATCCACGGGTCGGTCTGCCATCCGGCCCAGGCACCGAAGAAGGTGCCGAGGATCATCATGCCTTCGAGGCCGATGTTGACCACGCCCGCGCGCTCGGCCCACAGACCGCCGAGACCGGCGAGGCCGATCGGCACGGCGAGCGAGAGCGCGGCGCTGATCTGGCCGGCCGAGGTGAGGTCCTGCGCCCCGGTGATGACCCGCACGGCGGAGAGGGCGATGAGCCCGCCCGCGACGATCAGGAGGATCCAGGGCAGGGTGAGGCGGGTACGGCCGCCCTTGCCGCCGGCCGCCTTGGGGGCCGCGGGCGGCGGAGTGGAAGTCGCCGTGGCGCTCACGCCGACACCTCCGTCGTGTCGTTGGAACGGGCCTGGGCGGCGAGCTTCTCGCCGACCTGTCGCTGCTGGCGCTTGAGGCCGTAGCGGCGGACGACCTCGTAGGCGATGACGACGCAGAGGACGATGACGCCCTGCATGACGCCGACGATCTCGCGGTCGTAGTTCTCGAACTCCAGCTGCTGGCCGCCGCGCTCCAGGAACGCCCAGAGGATCGCGGCGAGCGCGATGCCGATCGGGTGGTTGCGGCCGAGCAGGGCGATGGCGATACCGGTGAAGCCGATGCCGACCGGGAAGTCGCCGCCGAACTCGTACGAGTCGTTGAGCAGCGTCGGCATACCGATCAGACCGGCCATGGCGCCGGAGATCAGCATGGACGTGACGACCATCTTCTTGACGTTCACACCGCTCGCCGAGGCGGCCGTCTCCGACTGGCCGACGGTCCGCAGGTCGAAGCCGAAGCGGGTGCGGGAGAGGGTGAACCAGTAACCGAGGCCCGCGATGACCGCGACGACGACGAAGCCGTAGATCGGGGTCGGGGTCGTCGGGAACTCGAAGAAGTGCGAGGACTCCGGCAGCGGGGTCGTCGCCACCTTCGTGCCGGCCGCGTCCAGGTGGCCGAGGCGGCCGGGCTGGAGGAGGTAGCCGATGATCGCGGTCGCGATGAAGTTCAGCATGATCGTCGAGACGACCTCGCTGACACCCCGGGTGGTCTTGAGGAGACCCGCGATGCCCGCCCACATGGCGCCGACGATCATCGCGGTGATGATGATCAGCGGGATCTGGACGATGCCCGGCAGGGTCAGCGCGCCA
Organism: Streptomyces venezuelae; assembly: GCF_008642375.1. Lineage (NCBI taxonomy): Bacteria > Bacillati > Actinomycetota > Actinomycetes > Kitasatosporales > Streptomycetaceae > Streptomyces > Streptomyces venezuelae. The sequence goes on from NZ_CP029194.1 coordinate 3,339,112, forward strand.
CCGACGGCGGCGGCGAAGAAGGCCGCGAGACGGTACTGGCCGTCGACACCGATGTTGAACAGGTTCATGCGGAAGCCGATGGCCACCGCGATGCCCGCCAGGTAGTACGTCGTCGCCTTGTTGATGATGTAGACCTGGCTGTCCGACTTGACGCCGTAGTCGAACATGATCCCGAAGGCGCTGAACGGCTCCTTGCCGGTCGCCGCGAGCACCAGGGCGGTGATCAGGAAGGCGGCGACGATCGCGAGCAGCGGCGCCGCGATGGCGAGGAGCACCCGCTCCTTGTCGAACTTCTTCATCGGGCCTCGTCCTCCGGGCCGTCGGTGCCCTCAGGGCTCTCATCGTGCTCAAGGTGGCCGGCGGCGGCGCCGGTCATGGCCGAGCCCAGCTCCTCCGGGGTGATGGTCGCCGGGTCGGCGTCCGCCACGAGCCGGCCGCGGTACATCACGCGCAGCGTGTCGGAGAGGCCGATCAGCTCGTCCAGGTCGGCGGAGATCAGCAGGACCGCCAGGCCCTCACGGCGCGCCTCGCGGATCTGGTCCCAGATCTGCGCCTGCGCGCCGACGTCCACACCGCGGGTGGGGTGGGCGGCGATCAGCAGCTTGGGGTCGTGGCTCATCTCGCGGCCGACGATCAGCTTCTGCTGGTTTCCGCCGGAGAGGGAGGCTGCGGTGACGTCGATGCCGGGGGTCCGGACGTCGTACTCGCGGACGATCCGCTCGGTGTCCTTGCGGGCGGCCTTGAGGTCGAGGATGGCGCCCTTGGAGTTGGGCTTCTCCGTGACGTGGCCGAGGATGCGGTTCTCCCAGAGGGGGGCCTCCAGGAGCAGACCGTGCCGGTGGCGGTCCTCGGGGATGCAGCCGATGCCGTCCTCGCGGCGCTTGCGCGTCGGGGCGGCGGAGATGTCCCGGCCGTCCAGGGTCACGACACCGCCGTCGGCGGTGCGCATGCCCATGATCGTGTCGACGAGCTCCGACTGGCCGTTGCCCTCGACACCGGCGATGCCGAGCACCTCACCCTTGTGGATGGTGAAGGTGATCCCGCCGAGGACCGCGCGGACCACGCCGTCGGGGTCGACGGCGCTGAGCGCCAGGCCCTGGACCGTCAGCATCGGCACGTCCGTGACCGTCGACTCGCGGGTCTCCGGCGAGGGCAGCTCGGCGCCGACCATCAGCTCGGCGAGCTGCTTGGTGGTGGTGCTCTTCGGGTCGGCGGTGCCGACCGTCGTGCCGCGCCGGATGACGGTGATGTCGTCGGCGACCGACAGGACCTCGCCCAGCTTGTGCGAGATGAAGATGACCGTCAGGCCCTCGGCCTTGAGCTCGCGCAGGTTGTCGAAGAGCGCGTCGACCTCCTGCGGGACGAGCACGGCGGTCGGCTCGTCGAGGATCAGGGTGCGGGCGCCGCGGTAGAGGACCTTGAGGATCTCCACGCGCTGGCGGTCGGCCACACCGAGGTCCTCGACGAGGACGTCGGGGCGGACCCCGAGGCCGTACGCGTCGGAGATCTCCTTGATCTTGGCACGGGCCTTGTCACCGATGCCGTAGAGCTTCTCGGAGCCGAGGACGACGTTCTCGAGGACGGTGAGGTTGTCCGCGAGCATGAAGTGCTGATGCACCATGCCGACGCCGCGGACGATGGCGTCGCCGGGGCTGTTGAACGTCACCTGCTCGCCGTCGACGGTGATGGTGCCCTCGTCCGGCTTCTGCATGCCGTAGAGGATCTTCATCAGAGTCGACTTGCCCGCGCCGTTCTCGCCCACGAGGGCGTGGACGGTGCCGCGGCGCACGGTGATGTCGATGTCGTGGTTGGCCACGACTCCGGGGAAACGCTTGGTGATGCCGCGGAGTTCTACGGCGTTCGGACTGCTGGTGCTGGAGGCTTTGATGACGCACTCTCCTAGGCAGGGAGCGTGAGGAGGACGAGGCGGGGAGGCAGGCGCTGTCGGTGGCGAAAAATACCCTGTGGGCCACGACGCTACGCGCGTAGCGTCAGGAAAATCGTTCAACTGCCCGCGGACATACGTGTGAAGGGGGCCCGGAGTGTCGGCCGAAGCCGCTCTCCGGGCCCCCGTTCGACGTGTGTCAGAGGGTCGTGGCGACCTTGATCTGACCGTCGACGATCTTCTTCTTGGCCGCGTCGATCTGGGCCTGGATGTCCGTGAGGTGGCCACCCGTGGTGGTCAGCGAGACTCCGTTCTCGGCCAGCGAGTAGGTGTGCGTGCCGGTCATCGGATTGCCGTCCTGGACGGACTTGACGAGCTCGAAGACACCGGTGTCGACGTTCTTGACGACCGAGGTGAGGATCGAGCCGGCGTACTTCGACAGGGCCGGGTCCTTGGCCTGGTCGGAGTCGACACCGATCGCCCAGGCGCCCGGCTTCGCGGCGACGGCCTCGATGGCGCCGGCACCCGAGCCGCCCGCGGCGGCGTAGACGACGTCGATGCCCTTGTCGAGCATGCCCTTGGCGGCGGCCTTGCCCTTGTCCGGAGCACCGAAGCCGGACATGTCCGTACCGGTGGACAGGTACTGGATCTGGACCGTGGCGTTCGGCTTGGTCTCCTTGACGCCCTGCTGGAAGCCGGCGGCGAACTTCTTGATCAGCGGGATGTCGACGCCGCCGATGAAGCCGATCTTGCCGTCCTTGGACTTCAGGGCCGCGGCGACACCGGCGAGGTAGGAGCCCTGCTCCTCGGTGAAGACGATCGAGTCGACGTTCTTCGCCTCGGAGACCGAGTCGACCAGGCCGAAGGTCGTCTTCGGGTACTTGGCCGCGACCTTGTCGATCGCGTCCTTGTAGGCGAAGCCGACACCGATGACCGGGTTGAAGCCGCCCTCGGCGAGGGAGGCGAGGCGCTGCTCGCGGTCCGCCGGGGTCTCACCGTTCTTCGCGGTGAGCTCCTTCGTCTCGACACCGAGCTCGGCCTTGGCCTTGTCGAGGCCGCGCGCGGCGGAGTCGTTGAAGGAGTTGTCGCCACGACCACCAACGTCGTAAGCCATGCCGACCTTGATGTCGCCGTTGTCGGAGCCACTGTCCCCGGTGGAGGACTCCCCGCAGGCGGTGGCAGTGAGAGCGAGAGCCGCAGTGACAGCACACGCGGCGGTGATCTTGGATACCCGGCGCACGAGGAGGTCCCTTCAAGACTGACCGAAAGCGCCTCTTCCGGCGCTGGTTTCGGGCGATCGTAACGCGCGTAGATGTCAGTTAAAGACCCGTTCATGAGTCGTTACCGGATCGACGCCAGCGAGTCGTACCAGACGGTAGCGAGGTGGAGACGGTCCGACACGCGATGCGGACGGTGTTACCTCGACATGACGATCTTTTGCGCATTCCTTTGCAGACGCTGCGTATGGCTTGATACCTCTCCTCGTGACCACACGAGGCGGCCGGGCTGACCACCCCACCGCCTCCGAAAAACAGAACAACCAGGGGGAAGTCCCATGAAACGCTCTTTCGCCGCTTTCGGCATCACGGCGGCCCTGCTGAGCGGCTCCGCGGCCCTGGCGCCCGCCGCCTCCGCCGCCTCCGTCGGCGACTGCAACACCTGGACGTCGAGCCGCGCGCCGTACACCGGCTCGGCCTACTGCAGCAAGATCGCGTGGGGTGACAAGTTCCGGGTGAAGGTCACCTGTGTGGACCCGCGCGGCAGCCAGTGGACCGTGTACGGCCCGTGGAAGCGGAACACCGAGACGTCCACCGCCAAGTGCTCGGACAACCCGAACGTCGGCGTCCTGCGCGTCGGTGTCTCCTTCAGCGCCTGACCGGAACGGGTCCTGACCAGGCCCGCGACGACACCGTTCACCAGCACGACAGCCCTACAGGGGGAACCATGAAGAAGACCGTCATCGCCGCGCTCGGCCTCGCACTCGCGACCGGCTCGCTGATCACCGCTCCCACCGCGTCCGCCGCCCAGCTGGGCGCGGCCTCCGTGGACTGCGACACCTGGAAGTCGAGCGGAGCCCCGTACACCGGTTACGCCAAGTGCACCGGAATGCTGCCCCACCCGCTGGAGGCCGCGAAGGTGAAGGTCACCTGCATCGACCCGCGCGGCAACAAGTGGGAGATCTACGGCAAGGCCGTCGGCAACGGCAAGACGTCGAGCGCGAAGTGTTCCGACAACCCCAACGTCGGGATCTACAAGGTCGGCGTCGAGCGGGTCCGCCTGTGACGGCGGGCGCGGTCCGCAGCGGGGTGGCGCTCGCCTCCGCCGCGCTGGCCGTGACGGCGGGCCTGGTCGGAGCGGCACCCTCGGCGGAGGCGGCGGCCTGCACGGTGTGGAAGTCGTCGGGCGCCCCGTGGACCGGGTACGCGAAGTGCACGAACATCCACGAGCTGCGTCAGTACCGGGTGCAGGTCACGTGCCAGGGGCCGACCGGCGGGCCGTTCACGCGGTACGGCCAGTGGGCGCGCAACGGAGGCGTCTCCGCCCAGCGCTGCTCCGACAGCCCCAACGTGGGGGTGACGACGGTCCGGGTGCACTTCCGCCCGATGATCTGAACGCTGTCCGCCGTCCGAGCGGGAGGTCGCTTCTGCGGCCTCCCGCTCCGCCGTTCAGCCCCTGCGGTCGAGCAGGGCCGCGGCCGTGAAGAGTTCCACGGCCGTCTCGATGCAGCGCTCGTCCACGTCGAAGTCGCCCGCGTGCAGGTCGCGGACGCGGGTGTCGCCGGGGGTGCGGACGCCGAGGCGGGCCATGGAGCCGGGGACGTGCTCCAGGTACCAGGAGAAGTCCTCGCCGCCGAGGCTCTGCTCGGTGTCCTCGATCGCGTACGGCCCGCGGCGGGCGGTCATCGCGTCGGCGAGGAGTTCGGTGACCACGGAGTCGTTGACGACCGGGGGGACGCCCCGGACGTAGTTCACGGTCGACTTCGCGCGGTGCAGGGTCGCGACCTCGTCGATCGCCGCGTGGATCAGGTCGGGCGCTTCGCGCCAGGTCGGCAGGTCGAGGCAGCGGACGGTGCCGGAGAGCTCGGCGTGCTGCGGGATGACATTGGGGGCGTGGCCCGCCTCGATGCGGCCCCAGGTGACGGAGAGGCCCGAGCGGGCGTCGATCCGGCGGGCGAGCACGGCGGGGACGTCGGTGGCGACGCGGGCGGCGGCGGTGACGAGGTCGGTGGTGAGGTGCGGGCGGGCGGTGTGGCCGCCGGGGCCGCCGAGGGTGACTTCGAGCCGGTCGCAGGCCGAGGTGATGGGGCCGGCGCGGAGCCCGATCTTCCCCGCGTCCACCTTGGGGTCGCAGTGGACGGCGATGATCCGGCCGACCCCGTCGAGCACGCCGGCCTCGATCGCGTCGGCGGCGCCGCCGGGCAGCACTTCCTCGGCGGGCTGGAAGAGGATCCGTACCGCGTGCGGGAGGAGGCCCTGCCGGGCCAGTTCGGCGAGGACGAGTCCGGCGCCCAGGACGGTGGTGGTGTGGACGTCGTGTCCGCAGGCGTGCGCGCGGTTGGCCACGGTGGAGCGGTAGGCGACGGTCTTCACGTCGGGGATGGGCAGCGCGTCGATGTCGGCGCGGATCGCGAGCATGGGGCGGCGGCGGTCCGGGGTGCCGATGTCACAGATGAGTCCGGTGCCGCCGGGCAGGACCTTCGGCGCGAGGCCGGCCGCCTCCAGGCGGGCCTTGAGCGCGGCGGTCGTACGGAACTCCTGGTTGCCCAGCTCGGGGTGCATGTGCAAGTCCCTGCGGAAGGCGATCAGTTCGGCGCGCAGGGGTGCGGACAGCGTTCCGGGCAGGGTGACGGAGCCTGGCTCACGGGACTTCAACTGGTTCACCTTTTGAAGGGTAGGCCCCTTCGAGGGTCAACTGCCCGTTGATCACGAAAAGTTCAGCCCGTTAGGGGAAAGAATCTCGGTTTGGCAGGCATGAAGGCCCTTCCATGTGGGTACGCTGCGCCGATTTCGAGCCGAGCGACGCGATCAGGCCGCTCCGGCCGCTCCGGTGGAGCCCGCGGGGCCGATGGGGCCGACGGCTCCGGCGGCCCGTGCGGTGAGGCGGTCGACCTCCTGGGCCGCCGTGCCCGCCACCCCGGACAGGAAGCCCTGGGCGCGCGGTGAGGCGGTCGCCCGCAGCCACTCGGGCGCGACCTCGATGACGGCGACCTTGACCCCCGTACCGGCGAGGGCCAGCGGGAGGGTGTGGACGACCGTGGACGGGAAGCTGACGACGGTGCGGCCGATCGGGCCGCGCCGGGCGATCAGCTCCAGGGGCAGCTCGGGCCTGACCACCTGGAGGCCGGTCTCGACGGCGATGCGGTGCAGCTTCTCGGCGCTCTCGCGGCGGTGCGCGAAGTAGCGGGTCGCGCCGTGGACGCGGGCCAGTTCCGCGACCACGCGCGCGTAGTGATCGGCGTCGACGACACCCGTCTCGACGAGCGAGGTGCCCACCAGGTCCGCGCCGCCGGTCAGCAGCGGGGGGCCGAAGCGGGCCCGGGTCCAGGCGTAGGAGTTCTCCGTGACCTCGACGCCGGCGGGGGCCTCGACGGGCAGCGACGTGAAGATCTCGACCGTACGGCCGCGGGCCGGGGCGAGCCGCCGGCGGGCCAGCGAGGTCACCGGGGCGAGGACAAGCTCGCGCGGGCCGAGGTTCCCCTTGCGGTGCCAGCGCACCAGGCGCTCGCCGCGGCCGAGCTGGGCGGCGAACTCCATGGTGGCGGTGCCGTCGTCGACGACCGTCAGGTGCCGGGGGGAGAAGAGCGACAGGAGCAGCTGTACGTAGCGGGAGAACGGGTCGCCGATGATGACCCGGTCCGCCCGGCGCAGCGGCGGGGCGAGCTGCCGCAGGGTGCGGACGAGCGCGCCCCGGCCGCCGCGGGCCTCCTGCCAGTGGACGGTGAGGCCCTCGTCGCGGGCCAGCTGGGCCATCCGGCGCAGCTGGCCACGCGACATGGGGTCGGTCGGCGAGAGGACGACGACCGTGAGGGCGGGCGCGGGCGGCTCGCCGGGCGCCCGGTCGGGCGCCTGCGTGTGTGCCCATTCCAGGACGTTGAGGAGCTGGACCGGACTCTCGACGAACGCCAGCTGCCCGGTCATGCGGCGACGAGCCCCTGGACCCGGCGGAGCTTCTTCATCGGGCCGAGCTCCGACTCGTAGACCTTCTTGACGCCGTCGCCGAGGGCGGTCTCGATGGTGCGGATGTCGCGGACGAGGCGCTGGAGGCCCTGCGGCTCGACGGAGGCGGCCTGGTCGGAGCCCCACATGGCGCGGTCGAGGGTGATGTGGCGCTCGACGAAGGTGGCGCCGAGGGCGACGGCGGCGAGGGTGGTCTGCAGGCCGGTCTCGTGGCCGGAGTAGCCGATCGGGACGTTCGGGTACTCCTCCTTCAGCGTGTTGATCACGCGGAGGTTGAGCTCCTCGGCCTTGGCCGGGTAGGTCGAGGTGGCGTGGCAGAGCAGGATGTTGTCCGAGCCGAGGACCTCGACCGCGTGGCGGATCTGCTTCGGGGTGGACATGCCCGTCGAGAGGATGACCGTACGGCCGGTGGCGCGGAGCTCGCGCAGCAGCTCGTCGTCGGTGAGGGAGGCGGAGGCGACCTTGTGGGCGGGGACGTCGAACTTCTCCAGGAAGGCGACGGCCTCGGTGTCCCACGGGGAGGCGAACCAGTCGATGCCCTGCTTCCTGCAGTGCTCGTCGATGGCGCGGTACTCGTCCTCGCCGAACTCCACGCGGTGGCGGTAGTCGATGTAGGTCATCCGGCCCCAGGGGGTGTCCCGCTCGATGTCCCACTGGTCGCGCGGGGTGCAGATCTCCGGTGTGCGCTTCTGGAACTTGACGGCGTCGCAGCCGGCCTCGGCGGCGACGTCGATCAGCGCGAGGGCGTTGTCGAGCTCGCCGTTGTGGTTGATGCCGATCTCACCGGTGATGTAGACGGGCCGGCCGGGGCCGGCGGTCTTCGAGCCGAAGGTGCGCAGACGGGTGCTCATGGTGCTGTTCCTTAGGAGTTGGGGATGAGGGGTGCGGGGGTGTCGAGCTCGGGTCCGAGGAGCCAGGCGGCGATCTCGCGGATCGCTCCGAAGCCGCCGGGGGTGGTGGTGACCGCGCGGGCCGCGGCCCGTACGGAGTCGTGGGCGCTGCTCACCGCGACGGGCCAGCCGACGAGGTGGAAGCAGGGCAGGTCGTTGACGTCGTTGCCGGCGTAGAGCACGCGCTGGGGGTCGATGCCCTCGGCCTCGCACCACTCCTTGAGGGCCCGGTCCTTGCGGTCGATGCCGTGCAGGACGGGGATCTTGAGCTTGCGGGCGCGGGCGGCGACGACGGCGTTCTGTTCGGTGGAGAGGATGAGGACGGGGAGGCCGGCGCGGCGCAGGGCCGCGATGCCGAGGCCGTCGCCGCGGTGCGCGGAGACGAACTCGCGTCCCTCGGCGTCGAGGTGGACCCGGTCGTCGGTCTGGGTGCCGTCGAAGTCGAGGACGACGGCGTCGACGTCGGCGAAGCCGGGCGTGACGGGCTCGTCGAGGAGCGGCGCGAGGGCCTTGGCGCGGGCGAGGTCGTGCGGGTCGTCGATCTCCAGGACACGGGCGGGGTCGGTGACGACGAGTGCCGTGCGGCCGAAGAAGCGGTGCCCGTGGGTACGGAAGCCGGCCGCGTCCATGGCGTAGACGGCGCCGGTCTCCAGGTACTCGGGCTCCCGGTCCTGGCGGCGGGGGCGGTGCGCCTTGTCGTGGTTGACGCCGGTGGCCCCTTCGGGGGTCTCACGCCAGAGGAAGCCGTGCGAGGGGGCGGCGGTGAAGGCGGTGTCGGCGGCGCCGGAGGTGATCCTCTCGGCGGTCTCGGCGACCTCGGCGGAGGTGAGGAAGGGGCTCGTGCACTGAACGAGGAGGACGGTGTCGGCGGGCCGGCCGTGGGTGGCCTCGAAGGCGTCCATCGCGTGCAGGACGGCGGCCTCGCTGGTCGCGGTGTCGCCCGCGATCTCGGCGGGGCGGTGCACGGCCTCGGCTCCGGCGGAGCGGGCCGCGGCCGCGATGGCCGCGTCGTCGGTGGAGACCACGACGTGGGTGACCGGGCGGGCGCCGAGGCAGGCGCGGACGGCACGGGCCACGAGCGCGACGCCGGCCACGGGGGCGAGGTTCTTGGCGGGGACGCCCTTGGAGCCTCCCCGGGCCGGGATGACGGCGAGCACGGTGGGGGCGGTCGGCGGTGGTGTCGTCGGCATCAGAGTTCTCCCAGCCGGCGGATGACGGGGGCCACGCGCTGCACGCCGTGCCGGTACGCGCCCCGCGCCGCCTCCCGGACGATCCGGCGGAGGCCGCTCTCGCGGGGCTCGGGCGCGGTGACGTCCAGGCGGTGGCGGGCGAGGATCCCGGGCAGGTAGCCGGGGGCCGTCTCCGCTGTGTAGTAGGGGGTGATCGGGGGCAGTGCGGGGAGCGCGAGGAGTGCGGCGACCCGGTCGCGGGCCGCGTCGAAGGCTTCTTCGTACGGGCTGTCGGACGCCACGCCCTGACGGGCGAGCCAGGTCTCGTCGGGTGCCGGGGCGAGTCCCTTGTCGAGGCCGTCGAAGGAGGTCAGCAGGCCGGAGCCGACGAAGTGGTGGTTGCCGAGCGCCTCGCGGACCCCGAGGTCGGTGAGGATCGCGGTGGGGATCCGGCGGTGGAGGGCTTCGAGCGCGGCCGTGGAGGAGACGGTGACCAGGAGGTCGGTCCGGTCGAGGACCTCGCCCATGTGCCCGTACACGAGACGGAAGTTGGCGGGCGGGTCGAGGTCGCGGACCAGCTTCTGGAAGGGGAACTCCTCCAGGTGCGTGGTGTGTTCGCCCGGCTTGGAGCGGAGCTTGAGGAGTACCTCGCGGCCCGGGTGGAGGCGGGCGTGGTCGATCAGCCGCCGCAGGACGTAGGAGCGTTCGGCCCGGGTGGCGGGCACGGACGGCTGGGCGGCGAAGACAAGGGTGTCGCGGCCGTCCTCGGGGGTGTGCGGGGCGCCGCCGAGGAAGGGCAGCGCGGCCTCGACGACCGAGTCGGAGCCGGCGCCCACGCCCTCGTAGACGGCCCGGAAACGCTCGGCGTCGTGGCGGGAGTTGGCGAGGACGACGTCGGCGCCGTGGCGCAGGAGGAGCCCGTCGGTGAGCTTCTCGTAGACGACGCCGACATAGCCGGTGACGATCACCGGGCGCCGGGCCAGGGCCAGGTCGGCAAGACCCTGGAGTACGGCCCGGACGGTGCCGCCGACCAGGGCGAGGACGATGACGTCGTATCCCTCTCCCCGCTCCTCCGCGTCCCGGACGGCACGGAGGAACTCCGCGCCCGTCACCTCGCTCGGGGTGGTCGTGGACACCCCGGTCTCGGCGAGCTGGCGCGGGGTGGGTGTGGCCCGTCCCCGCAGGACGAATCCGGTGGGCTCGGCTGTCGCCGTGGTGATGCGGCGCGCCGTGAGGGCGCCCCATTTCCACCGGGTGTCGGAATCGGCGAGTACGGCTACTCGTACTGCCTCGTTGGTACGTGATGGCACGTCGAGGACGCTAGAAGGGCATTCCGCTTTCCGGCCCAACTGAGACACAACAACGGGTGAACAGCGCCTCACCGACTTGTTAAGCGGGTCGCCTTCCGGTCGGAATCGGCCGGAATGAGGTCCTGATTTCCTTTCCGGTAAAGGCGGTTAATCGGCCCGCCGCTTGGTGTTCACCGAATATCCCCCCACCGGTCGGGGAGAGTGCCGGGGCGGCGCCTAGCGTCGGCCACGTGGTCAAGCTCTCCGTGGTCGTGCCGTTCTTCAACGTGCAGACATATGCCCCCGACACCCTCACAAGCCTGCGTGCCAACGCCCGCGAGGACTTCGAGTTCCTCCTTGTCGACGACTGCTCGTCCGACGGGACCCCCGACATCCTCGAACGGGCCGTACGCGACGTACCGGGTGCCGTCCTGCTCAGGCACGAACGCAACGAAGGCCTCGCCACGGCGCGCAACACGGGCCTCGACGCGGCCCGCGGCGAGTACGTCACCTTCCTGGACGGGGACGACTGGCTCGCCCACGGCTACTACGGACGGCTCGTCGCCGCCATGGACCAGCTGGGCTGCGACTTCCTGCGCACCGACCACGTCTCCGTCTCCGGCCGCAAGCGCACGGTCCGCCAGGCCCCGGTCGCCCGCCGCGGCGAGGTCCTCGACCCGCGCGCCTCGATACTGCCCGCCCACCGCACGACCTCCGTCGACTACCCGTACGCGTGGGCCGGGATCTACCACCGACGGCTCATGGAGCGCGGGCTCCTCCACTTCCCGCACGGCCTGCGGACCGCCGAGGACCGGCCCTGGATCTGGAAGCTGCACCGCGAGGCGAAATCGTTCGCCGCGATCGGCGAGCTCGGCGTCTTCTACCGGCGCGGAGTCGCGACCTCGCTCACCCAGATCGGCGACGTCCGGCAATTGGATTTCATCCGCGCATTCGACCAGGTGATCGAGGAAACAGCGAACGACCGGGACGCCGGCCTTCTTCTCCCCAAAGCCGTCCGTACCTATTGCGCACTGATTTCCCATCACATCGGCGGGATCGGACGATTCGAACCCGAAGTGGCCCGCCAGTTGAAGGCGATGAGCGCGGGCGCGCTGCGCCGGATGCCGCAGAGCGTCCTCGACGAGGCCCTGACGGCGATGGGCGGGGACCGCGCGGCGATGCTGCGCAAGCTGCGGAAGCAGCGCCCGGCACCGCCGCCGGCGGCACCCGATCCGGGACCGGTGCCGGTTTCGGTGTCTTCCGTGAAGGCTTCCCCGGAGGTGGCGGCATGAGCGCCCGACGTACGACCCAGATCTTCTGCGCCTCCACCCTCTACGGGGCGGCGACCCTGGCCGCCGCCCTGGACAGCGGCTGCTTCGGCCGGGCCGACCGCCGGATCCTGCTCGTCACCAACAACGCCGCCGTACCGGAGACCACCCCGGCCGTCGACGAGGCCGAGGGCTTCGAGCGGCTGCGCGGCCGCTTCGACTCCGTGCTGTCGTGGAACGAGACGATCTCCCCGCTCCACCCCGCCGGCTGGACGCCCCGGGGCCAGGACACGCCGATGCTCAAGCGCCATCTGCGGCGGATCTGGGACCTCGGCGACGACCGGGTCGAACTCGCCCTGGAATCACCCCAGGTGACGCCCGCGCTGGCCATCGCGCAGCTGCTGCCCGAGGCACCGATCACCGTCTACGCCGACGGCCTGATGAGCTACGGACCGACCCGCAACAAGATCGACCCGCTGATCGGCGGACGGGTCCGCAGACTCCTCCACCTGGACCTCGTCCCCGGGCTCGAACCGCTGCTGCTCGCCGAGTTCGGGGCGGTCCCGGAAGCCGTGCCGGCGGAGGCCTTCGTGAAGGTCGTCGAGGAGCTGTCCGGACCGGTGACGGAGACGGTGGAGGAGGGCCCCGCGCTCCTCCTCGGCCAGTACCTGGCCGCCCTGAAGCTGCTCACGGTCGCCGAGGAGGAGGAGCTGCACCTGCGGATGGTCCGCGGGGCGGTCGCCCGCGGCCACCGCGAGCTCGTCTTCAAGCCGCACCCGACGGCCCCGGACGCCTGGTCCCGGGCGCTGGTCGACGAGGCGGAGCGGCTCGGCGCCGAACTGACCGTCGAGCACAGGACCGTGCTCGCCGAGGTGCTCTACCGCGAACTGCGGCCCGCGCTCGTGGTCGGCTGCTTCTCCACGGCGCTGCTCACGGCGCAGTCCTTCTACGGGCTGCCGGTCGCCCGGGTGGGCACGGGCACGCTCCTGGAGCGGCTCACCCCCTTCCAGAACAGCAACCGGATCCCGCTCACGGTGGTGGACGCGGTCGTCCCGCCCCTGGAGGAGGCCGGCGCGGACGAGCCGGCCGGGCCGGGCCCGTCCGTGGCGGAGCTGAACGACCTGGTCGCCGCGGTCGGCTTCGCGATGCAGCCGAAGATACGGGCGGACCTGCGGGAGGCGGCGGCGCGGCACCTGTCGGGCCCGCACGCCGAGCGCACCCGGCACCACTTCACCCGCCGCCGCCTGACCGTCCTCGACCTGCCGGGCGGTCTCCCGCTCCCCCGGCACCCGCAGGTCCGCCGCCTGGCGCGGCGCGCGCTGCGGCTGCGCAAGGAACTGCGGAAGCGGAGCGCCGCCCGGAAGTAGGGCGGCCGAAAGCCCGGCGGTCGCCGGCCAAAAGCCAGGGCCCGGGACCCGTGCGGGGGTCCCGGGCCCCTCCTCACCCCCGTCTCAGGCGCGGACGATGGGCTCCTGGATCTCCGTCACCCACTGCGAACGGTCCTCCGGGCACTCCAGGTACAGCTCGCGCGCGTAGTGCTCGGACGCGTAGCCGTTGGTGTCCATCCAGCGGGCCAGGGTCTGCACGGTCGGCAGGATGTCGTCCATCGACCCCCGGTGGACGATGGTCGCGGCCTGCTCGATGCCGGGCAGGACATGCACCTCGACGCCCTCCACTACCGTCCCCTCGGGGACCGTCATGCCGGCGTGCACGAGGACGGAACCGTCCCCCTTGCCCGCGTCCTCGTAGTACGCGATCCCCGGACCGAAGCCGGTGACGCCCGCGGCCTCCAGACGGCCGCACAGCTCGTCGTACAGCGGCCCGATGGCCGGGCCGATGTCGTGCGGGCCGAAGCTCGCGACGACCGTGCTCAGTTCGGCGATCCGCACGGCGGGGATCTTCTTGACGACGACGTCCTGGGTGGACATACGTCCCTCCGTCTCGATGGCTCGGAGCCGCGCACCGACCTGGTTGAGCCGGGCCCGCGCCGCCTCCAGGGCCGCTTCCAGCTCGGCCTGGCGCAGACGCAGCATGCCCCGCAGCTCCTCCGCGTCGAACTGCTCGTCGAGGATCGCCCCCACCTGTTCGAGGGTGAAGCCGAGGTCCTTGAGCGCGATGACGCGGTTGAGCCGGGCGAGCTGCTCCGCGGTGTAGAAGCGGTAGCCCGAGTGCGGGTCGACCCGGGCCGGGCGCAGCAGTCCGATGGCGTCGTAGTGACGCAGCATGCGGACCGACACCCGCCCGTGCCGGGCGAAGTCTCCGATGATGAACATGACGCCCCCTACGGAACGGCCTCACACGGTGTCAGGGTCAAGCTGCCGGAGGGCCGAGCGGTCAGGCGGCGCTGCTGAGGGACAGCTTCACCGCGAAGCCGAGGAAGAGCGCGCCCGCCGCCGAGGTCGCCCCGGCCGACAGCCGGCGACGGCTCCGGAACGCGGCCGCGAGCCGCGTCCCGCCGAATATCAGGGTCGTCAGGTAGAGGAAGCTGCCGAGCTGGAGCAGCGTGCCGAGGACCAGGAAGGACAGCGCCGGGTAGGCGTATCCGGGGTCGACGAACTGCACGAAGAACGAGATCAGGAAGAGGATCGCCTTCGGGTTGAACAGGCTGATGAGCAGTGCCCGGCGGTACGGACGCTCCGCCGGCCCGGCGAGGGCCCCCTCCGCATCGTCGTCCGCCGAACCGCCCCGGCCGCGCCACATCGCCCAGGCGGCCCGCAGCATCCCGTACGCCATCCAGGCCAGATAGCCGGCGCCCGCGTACTTCACGACGGTGAAGAGGAGCGGGGTGGTCTGGAGGAGCGAGGCCGCGCCGAGGGCGGCCAGTGTCATCAGGACCGCGTCCCCGGTGAAGACTCCGGCGGCGGCCTTGTACCCGGTCCGCGTGCCCTTGCGGGCGGCGACGGACAGCACGTACAGCGAGTTCGGCCCCGGCAGGAGGATGATGAGGACGAGCCCCACGAGATAGGTCGGCAGATCGGTGACACCCAGCATGGAGCGGAGTGTCGCACACGGGTGCGACACTCCGCAGTGACCTGCGTCTACGGTCCCCTGGAGGGCTAGAACGCGTCGCTGGGGACGTACGTGCCCCACACCTCGCGCAGGGCATTGCAGACCTCGCCGACGGTCGCCCGCGCCCTGAGCGCGTCCTTCATCGGGTGGAGGACGTTGTCCGTGCCCTCCGCCGCCCTCTTCAGCGCCGCCAGCGCCGCGTCCACGGCGGCCTGGTCGCGCTCGGCGCGGAGCGCGGCGAGGCGCTCGGCCTGCTGGGCCTCGATGGCCGGGTCGACGCGGAGGGGCTCGTACGGTTCCTCGACGTCGATCGTGTAGCGGTTGACGCCGACGACGACCCGCTCGCCGCTGTCGGTCTGCTGAGCGATCCGGTACGCCGACCGCTCGATCTCCCCCTTCTGGAAACCGCGCTCGATCGCCGCGACCGCCCCGCCCATCTCCTCGACCCTGGCCATCAGATCAAGGGCCGCCGCCTCCACGTCGTCCGTCATCCTCTCCATGACGTACGAACCGGCGAACGGGTCGACGGTCGCGGTCACGTCCGTCTCGTACGCCAGCACCTGCTGCGTACGCAACGCCAGCCGCGCCGACTTGTCCGTCGGCAGCGCGATCGCCTCGTCGAAGGAGTTCGTGTGGAGCGACTGCGTCCCGCCCAGGACCGCCGCCAGACCCTGCACCGCGACGCGGACCAGGTTGACCTCCGGCTGCTGGGCCGTCAGCTGCACACCGGCCGTCTGCGTGTGGAAGCGGAGCATCAACGACTTCGGGTCCTTCGCCCCGAACTCCTCCTTCATCACCCGCGCCCAGATCCGGCGGGCCGCGCGGAACTTCGCCACCTCCTCCAGGATCGTCGTGCGGGCCACGAAGAAGAACGACAGCCGCGGCGCGAAGTCGTCCACGTCCATGCCGGCCGCGACCGCCGTGCGCACGTACTCGATCCCGTCCGCCAGCGTGAACGCGATCTCCTGCGCGGGCGAGGCCCCCGCCTCCGCCATGTGATAGCCCGAGATCGAGATCGTGTTCCACTTCGGGATCTCGGCCCGGCAGTACTTGAAGATGTCCGCGATCAGCCGCAGCGAAGGCTTCGGCGGGAAGATGTACGTACCCCGCGCGATGTACTCCTTCAGCACATCGTTCTGGATCGTCCCCGTGAGCCGGCCCGCCGCAACACCCTGCTCCTCGCCCACCAACTGGTAGAGCAGAAGCAGCAGCGCGCCGGGGGCGTTGATCGTCATCGACGTCGACACCCTGTCCAGCGGGATCCCGTCGAACAGCACCCGCATGTCGTCGATCGAGTCGATCGCCACCCCGACCTTGCCGACCTCGCCCGAGGCGATCGGCGCGTCGCTGTCGTGCCCCATCTGCGTCGGCAGGTCGAACGCCACGGACAGCCCCGTCGTGCCGTTCGCGATCAGCTGCTTGTACCGGGCGTTCGACTCCGACGCCGTACCGAACCCCGCGTACTGCCGCATCGTCCACGGCCGGCCCGTGTACATCGACGGATACACACCACGCGTGAACGGATACGCGCCCGGCTCGCCCAACTTCCCGGCCGGATCCCAGCCCTCCAGAGCTTCTGGCCCGTAGACCGGCTCGATCGGCAGCCCCGACTCCGACTCGCGCGCCATGTGCTGTGCCTTCCGATAGTGCTGCCACCAGCGGTGCGGACCCCCGCTCCGGACTGTAGCGGCGGGCGGGCGCACGCAACCGGACGCGCGCGGGAAGCATCCCTACGTACACACGACTCGTCCCGGGGGGCAACGATGAAGCGGACCACGTCCGTCATACGCAGAGCGGTACTGGCGGCGGCAGCAGTGGCACTGGCCGCGGGCTGTACGGCTCAGGCGGCCGATCCCGGAGGTCGCGGCGCGGGCCCGTCGTCGAAGGCGCCGAAGGCGTCGGCGCCGTCGACGGCGCCGAGCGGGACGGCGTCCGCCGCCCCCGGCGCGACCGTGACGCCGACCACGGACGGCAAGCCGCCGTCCCCGTCCGCCACCACCGGCACCGCGGCGCCGACGGCCGGGGCCCTCATGAAGGACGGCGACGAGAGCGAGCAGGTCCGCGAGCTCCAGGCGCGGCTCCGGCAGCTCGGCCACTTCGACCGGGCCCCCACCGGCTTCTACGGGACGATGACGGCGGGCTCGGTCAAGGCGTTCCAGAAGGAGCAGGGGCTGCCCCGGACGGGTTCCGTCGACGGAACGACGTGGGAGCGGCTGCGCGCGGGCAGCCGGAAGCCGACCGCCGACGAGCTGAAGCCGTCGACGACGAACAAGCTGGACACCCCGGACGCGCGCTGCATGACCGGCCGGGTGCTGTGCATCAGCAAGGAGAGCCGGACCCTGGCCTGGATGATCGACGGCCGGGTCGTCTCGTCCATGGACGTCCGCTTCGGCTCGGAGAACACCCCGACCCGCGAGGGCACGTTCAGCGTGGGCTGGAAGGCCCGCAAGTGGACGTCGACGATCTACCACACGCCCATGCCGTACGCGATGTTCTTCAGCGGAGGCCAGGCGGTGCACTACTCGTCGGACTTCGCGGCCCGCGGCTACAACGGGGCCTCGCACGGCTGCGTCAACGTCCGGGACCGGGCGAAGCTCTCGGCCCTCTTCGACCAGGTGAAGGTCGGCGACAAGGTCGTCGTCCACTGGTAGTGGCGCGGAGGAGAAGAAGGGGCGCGGGTGGGACCGGGGGAACGTGCCCCACCCGCGCCGGGTGCGCAGAGCCGTAGGTACGGGGGGAACCCCGGCTCGTCGCGCCGCCGATGACCAGTCGGCTCACTCAATACTGCGCCGACGGTCCGGAAAGTGTCACACCTGCTGCGGGACGGGTTCCGCGGCTGCTCTCGTCGGCGCTCCCGGATCCAGGGCCGGAGCGGTCGTCCGCGCCATCGCGGCGGTCGTCGCCGCCGCCTCCGCCGGTCTCACGGCCACGCTCGCGGTCGTCCCGCTTCCCGTCGCTCTTCCCGTCGTCCTTGCCGTCGTCCGCGCCGTCCTTCTTGCCGTCCTCGCGAGGCTCGGCGGACGCGGTGGAGCCGCCGCCGGGGTCGCCGGCGAGCATCCGGTCGCAGTACCGGCGGAGGGTCTCGCCGCCGCGCAGGGTGTTCGTGAGCTGCCGGCGGTCGGCGGCGTCGAGCCGGCCGGACCGGTAGTCCCGACAGGCCTTGAGGGCCTTGTCCTGCGTCACCGGCCCGCCGGTGCCCGTACCCCCGCCGGGGCGGGACGTCGTCCTGCCCGGTTCCGGGGTGTGCCGGGTGGCCGGCGGCGTGGAGAGCGAAGGCGCCGGGGGCGAGGAGGGCGAGCCGTGGGAGGCGGTGGCCCCGGGCGAGGGCGAGGTGCCGGGCGAGTGCTCGACGCCGTCCGGTCCGGCCGAGGGCGCCACGGGGTCCTTCCGCACGCCGTGCGAGCCCGTCACGACCGGGTCGGGGGTCTCCGCCGCCGTGACGGAGGTCGAGGGCTCGGGGGTCATCAGCGGCAGGACGCCCGTGCCCGCGGCGACGGCGACGCCGCCGACCGTGACGGCGGCGACCGCGGCGGCCAGGCCGTACCGCACGGAGCGCACGGAACGCACCCAGCGGCGGCGCGCGGGCTTGGCCGCGGTGGCGAGTCGCACGCGCCCCAGTTCGGCGTGGCCGACGTGACCGGTACGGGTGGCGGCCGGGGCCGCGGTCGCCGACGCGGCGAGGGCGGCCCGTTCGGCCGAGGCCTTACGGAAGGCGGCCAGGGCCGCCGCCTCACCGGGCAGCTCGACCTGTCCGGGGGCGATGAAAGGTGTACGGGCCGATTCGAGGGCCTCCGCGAGGCGTCCGGCCTCGGTGCGCGCGGGGTCGTCGAGGGCCTCGACCGGCTCGCCCCGGAGCAGCCGCTCCGCGGCCTCCTGGTCGAGCCACTGGTAGCGCTCGTCGGCCATCACATGTCCTTCTGCGTACGGGGACGCGAATGCGTCACACCGCCGGGACCCGCCGGCCCCGGCCCGCGCCCGCGTTGCGGAGGCACGCCTTCCAGCGGAACCACGCCCCCACCTGCCCCATCGGCCACTTCGTCCGGAGCTCCGTCGGCCCCGAGGAGCTCGGCGAGCTTCTTGAGACCCCGGTGCGCGGCGGTCCGTACGGCGCCGGGGCGCTTGCCCAGGGTGTCGGCGGCGCTCTTGGCGTCCAGGCCGACGACGACGCGCAGGACGACGGCCTCGGCCTGGTCCTGCGGGAGTTGGGCTATCAGGTGCATGGTGCGGCCGGTGGCCAGGGCTTCCAGTGCCTCGTCCGCGGTGTCGGAGTCGGCGGGCTTGTCGGTGAGTTCGGTGTCGTCGGCGCCCACGGCGGGCCGCCGGCCGCGCATCCGGATGTGGTCGAGCGCGCGGTTGCGGGCGATCCGGGCCGCCCAGCCGCGGAAGCGGTCCGCGTCTCCGCTGAAGCGGTCGAGGTCGCGCGCGATCTGGAGCCAGGACTCCGAGGCGACGTCCTCGGCGTCGCCCTCGCCGACCAGTGTGCGTATGTAGCCGACCAACCGAGGATGCACGGCGCGATACACAGTACGGAACGCGTTCTCGTCCCCGTCCTGTGCAGCGAGCACCGCGGCCGTCAGCTCCGCGTCGTCCCCCAGCACTCCCCAAACCCTGTTCGTCGGTCGCGTCGTCGCGTCGTCGCGGCCGGTCATTGCCGCCACGCTGCCTCGCGCACCTGCACGCTACGTCGTGCCCCCGCGCCGCGTCCACGCGGTCCGGGGTCTTTGTACAAGTTGCAACCTTCGAGGCGGCCGCCGCGCTGCACGTGCGGGTGCACATGCCGGTGTGACACAAACCGCAGCACCGGCGCTGTATGGAGTACGGAGCCGTGCTGCGGCTCCGTGGATGACGACCGGGGCCTCTCCTGTGGGGGGTGGCGGCCCCGGTCGTCTCCCTTTTCCGCCCCTCCCCCTCCGCTTCGCGCCACCCGTCCTGGGCTGGGCGCAGTGCACCCTTTCCACTGTCAACCGACAGTTGACACCCCAGGGGTGTCAACCTAGGGTTGCCTCATGACGAATCCGGTCGCTCCGAAGGTCCCCGTCCGCCTCGACGAGCTCATCGAGGCGATCAAGAAGGTCCACCCCGACGCCCTGGAACAGCTCTCCGGAGCGGTCATGGCCGCGGACCACCTCGGCGATGTCGCCGACCACCTCATCGGCCACTTCGTGGACCAGGCCCGGCGCTCGGGCGCCTCCTGGACCGACATCGGCCGCAGCATGGGCGTCACGCGCCAGGCGGCCCAGAAGCGCTTCGTCCCCAAGGAGCCGGACACCGAGAAGATGGACCCGAGCGCCGGGTTCAACCGCTTCACCCCCCGCGCCCGGAACGTGGTGATGGCCTCCCAGAACGAGGCCACGGCCGCCGGGAACGGCGAGATCACCACCGCCCACCTGGCGCTCGGCCTGCTCGCCGAGCCCGAGGGGCTCGCGGCGTTCTGGATCCAGACGAAGGGCGTGACCCTCGACCAGGTCCGCGAGGCCGCCACCGCGACCCTGCCGCCGGCCGTCGACGAGCCGCCCACCCTCGTCCCGTACGACGCGGCGGCGAAGAAGGTCCTGGAGCTGACGTTCCGCGAGGCCCTGCGCCTCGGCCACAACTACGTCGGCACCGAGCACATCCTGCTGGCGCTCCTGGAGCACGAGGACGGCGAGGGGGTACTGACCGGCCTCGGCCTCGACAAGGCCACGGCGGAACGGGAGATCGCCGAGACGATCTCCTCGGTGACGATCCAGACCCCGGACGCCCCTTAGGCGGTACGAGCCCGGCGCGAGACGACCGCGCGCAGCACGCGGCCGCCCTCGACGGAGAGCTCGCGGGCCCGGCGCAGGCCGGTCGGGCCGTGGGCGGCCGATTCGAGGACGGCCTGCTGGCGGCGGAGCTCCCCGGCGAGCAGCGGGCCCGCGCCGTCCGCGCCCCCGGCCCGGCAGCGCTCGACGAGCCCGTCCGGCACCCCGGCGGCGTCGAACCGGCCGTGCAGGGCGAGGGCGGTGGCGGAGCAGGCACCGGCCCAGGCGCGGAGGGCGTCGACGGTCCACGCCTGCGGGGCCGTCGCGAGCATCCCGCGCACGGCCTCGGCGTCCTCCGCCCCGGCCGCCCCCAGGTCGACGAGGGCCTTGGCGACGGCCTCGCCCCATGCCGCCCCGTCGCCGCGCGCGACGGCCGCCCACACGGGCCGCAGGGCGTCGCCCCCGTCGGAGGCGAGCAGCGGCAGACAGCGGTCGAGGCAGGCGAGACCGGCCGCGGCCAGCCCCCGCTCGTCGGCCGTGTCGATCAGTTCCCGCAGGCTCCGGCCCGTTGCTGTCATCGCCGACGTCATGGACGCCTCCTCGCCACCCGAATGCGGACGCAGTACTTCCACTTACTGCGCCGGGGGGCGCTTTTTCGTCACTGCGCGGCCGGAATCATGCCAGTGGCCTTGGTGTGCTGCATAGAGGTCAGACGGCGGACGAAGAGGATCGCGAGGACGGCGGCGACGATGTCGACGGCATCGCCGACAAGGAGCCAGTTCGCCGCGGTGACGTACGCCTCGGCGGTCTCGGCCCGGTCGAACAGGCGGGAGCCGATCCGGCCCACGGCGAGATCGGCCAGGAAGACGGTCCACCAGGCGTTGAGCACCAGGAGCTCGCCCTCGCCGTCGGCCGCGTACGGGTCCCGGCGGCTGGCGCGCCAGATGTCGGCGGCGACCCCGTACGGGATCCAGATGAACGCGATCGGGATGAACCAGCCGCCGATGGCCCAGCCGGGCTTCCGCCTCTGCAGGTCCGAGGCCCAGACCTCGGCGTTCATCCGCAGCCGGTGGAACCAGACGATGAAGACGGTCGCGGTCGCGAGCAGCAGCAGGGCCTGCAGGCTCCAGGCCACCGTCAGCGCCAGTTCACCCCCGTACCCTTCGGGATCGGGGTGGCCGGCCAGGGCGCCGGCGAACAGGGACCGGAGGCCGAAGGTCTCGATCAGACTGAAGGCGTCGGCCAGGATCGTGGCGCCGAGCAGGGCGACGACGGCATGCGAAAGACCGTTCGGATTGCGGAGCATGGCTGTGCGTTTCCCCCCAGGGAAGTACGGCGTCCCTCCCCGGGGCGCCGGCGACGGCCGCTCGGCCGCCGCCGGGGGAACGTACGCGATCCGGAGGAGTTGCGTCCACAGACAAGACGCAGGTCAGCCGCGTACCTGCGTCGCCAGCGTCCGGAACTGCTCCCACGTCAGAGTCGGCGTCCCGGCGTCCCAGACCTTCTGGGCGAGCGCCGTCAGGGGCATGCGGATGCCGTTCGCCACCTGGGCCTGGGTCTGGGCCGCCGACAGGTCGCACCAGACCGCGAACCGGCCGCCCAGGATCTGGGGTCCGTACCGCGCAGGGACCGGGGTCGTGCCGCGCAGGACCAGGGGCGTCCACTGCTCGTAGATGCGGCGGCCCGTGGGGTACGTGAACTGGTTGGGCTCGCCGAGGACGTAGTACAGGTACTCGTCGTTGAGGTTCACGACCTTGCGGCCCTCGGCCAGGTACTCGGCGGGCGGGCGCGCGCCGATCTCCTTGCCGGTCCAGTACTCGACCTCGATGCGCTTGTCGGCGGTGACGACACCGCCCCGGAAGAACCCGTCGTTCCAGGCCTTCGCCACCTTGCCCTCGCCGCGGACGACCGCCGCCCGGTCGTTCAGCCAGCCCTCCGCCAGGTCCTGGACCCCGGCCTGGGGCCCGTACTTCTGCCGGGCCGCCGTGGCCAGCTGCGGGTACGAGGCGGAGGGGTTGCGGACGGTCAGTGCCTGGTACTCGTCGGCGCCGACGTGGAACCAGCCGCCGGGGAAGAGCGCGGAGTACTCGCGCAGCAGATCGTCGACGATCTGCGCCGACGCGGGCTTGGAGATGTCGATCGCGCCCTGCCGCGGGACCCCCTGGACGTTGCGCAGCTGGAGGTCGGGGTGGGCGCGCAGGACGGCGCCGAGGTGTCCGGGCGAGTCGATCTCGGGCACGACGGTGATGTGCAGGCTCTGCGCGAGAGCGAGGATCCGGCGCACCTCGGCCTTGCTGAGGTGCTGGGCGGAGACGATCTCGGGGTGGGAGTCCGAGGCGATCCGGAAGCCCTGGTCGTCGGAGAAGTGCAGGCCGAACTGGTTGAGCTTGAGGTCGGCCATCTCGCGGAGGCGGTCCTCGATCCAGCCGGCGGTGAAGTGCTTGCGGGCGATGTCGACGTTCAGTCCGCGCTGGGGCTTCGCGGGCGCGTCGGTGACGACACCCTCCGGCATGGCGCCGGTGGCCTTGACCGACTGCTTGAGCGTCCGCGTGCCGTAGAAGACCCCGGCCTCGTCGGGGCCGGTGATCCGGACCCGGTTGTCACGGACGGTCAGGGTGTACGACTCGCGGGCGCCGGTCCCCCCGAGCGCCAGCTCGACGTCCCCGGGTCCGGCGGCGACGGCGCCGCGGTACGGGACGCCGAGCTCCCCGGCGAGCAGCCTCCCCTCGTCGGCGAGACCCGCGCTGTTCGCGCCGAGGACGATCCCGGCCGCGGGCGCGGGCTTCCAGCCGGGACCGCGGGCGGGCTCGTGGTCGCGGACGGCCGGGATCACGCGGGGCTCGGTGGAGAGCGGGTACGTCCGCGTGGGGGTCGGCGTGGGAGGCGGCGTCGGTGTCGGGGAGGGCGGCGCGCTGGTGGGCGCCGCGCCCGTCGCCGTGGCGCCCGAGGGCGGGGAGAGCGACGGCGTGGGGGAAGGAGAGCCGCTCGAACAGGCCGCCACGGTGGCCAGTGCCACCACGGTCGCCATCAGTGCGGGGCCCCGGCGGGGCCCCCGTATGGAGTACCGCATCATTCGGAATCCTTCCCTACGGAAGACGGTCCGGCCAATCGGGGGCGCTCCGAATGGGGGACGGAACCACGGACCGATCGCCGATCGTCCATCACTTGTTCCGAAACTCTCCCTTCCGGGTGAAATTCGCGCATCCGTCGGACACTTCCCACGTCCCGTCGATAACGTTCAGTCACGCCCATCCCGCCCACCCCGCCCGTCCCGGAGTACCGGAGCCCACGCTGACCAGCGACACCCACGCCCCCTGCCGGAAACCGGGCTCCACGGACACGCCTGCCATACCCGCCCAGAACCAGGGCCCTTCCGTCCGCGGCCTCGCGGGCTTCAACGCCGCCTCGTCCGCCGAGGCCGAGGCCCTGCTCCTCTCCTGCTGCCACAGCCCCCGCTGGGCCGAACGGGTGGCCGCGCACCGCCCGTACCCGACGGTCGACGCCCTGCTCGCCGCCGCCGACGAGGCCGGCTACGACCTGACCCGCGCCGATCTCGACGGGGCCCTGGCCGCCGAGTCCTCCGCCCCGCCGCACCCCGACGCCCCGCCGGCGGCGCGGACCGCGCTGCGGGCCGCCCACGCCGCGTACGAGAGCAGTTTCGGACACGCGTTCGTGATCAGCCTCGAAGGAGTAAGGCCAGGGGAGCGTCTCGACCAGGTTTTGGCAGGCATCCGGTCACGTCTCGGCAACGAACCTGAGGAAGAGCGCGTGATCGCCGCCGACGAACTGCGCCGACTCACCCGCGCCCGACTGGCCTTCCGGCTCGCCGAAGGCCTCACGCGGCGACACTCCGAAGCGTGATTCCGACCGGAACAGGGCGATTTCGGCTTGTGGGATAGCCCGTCCGTGCCTGTTTGATCACACCGATGGACCCCGCGCGAGCGAACCGACAAGTCGTCGCTACGATGACCGGGGCCGGTGGACCGTACCCGGCCGGGTCAGACCGACAGAGAAGCCGGCCGACCCTGATCCCCGCTCCCGGAGGGTTTTTCCGTGCCGGCTGGAACGCTGTACCGCGGCCGGGAAGGAATGTGGAGCTGGGTGGCTCATCGAGTCACCGGCGTCCTCATCTTCTTCTTCCTGTTCGTACACGTGCTGGACACCGCTCTCGTCCGCGTCTCCCCCGAGGCGTACGACGAGGTCGTCGCGACCTACAAGACGCCGATCGTCGCTCTTCTGGAGTACGGCCTCGTCGCAGCCATCCTCTTCCACGCGCTGAACGGCCTCCGGGTCATCGCCGTGGACTTCTGGTCCAAGGGCCCGCGCTACCAGAAGCAGATGCTCTGGACCGTCGTGGGCATCTGGGTCGTGCTGATGGCGGGCTCGCTGTACCCCATCCTCGGCCACGCCGCACGTGAACTGTTCGGGAGCTGACGCCAGATATGTCCTCTGACACCACCTCCGCCGCGATCGGCCCCGTCGAGGGCGCCCACTACGACGTGGACAACCCCGCGCCGTACATCGAGGCCCCGCGCAAGCGCACCGGGAAGACCCCGCGCGCGACCCGCGGCAACTTCGAGATGGCCGCGTGGCTCTTCATGCGCCTCTCCGGCGTGGTCCTCGTCGTCCTGGTCCTCGGCCACCTGCTGATCCAGCTCTTCCTGGACGGCGGCGTCTCCAAGATCGGCTTCGCCTTCGTGGCCGGCCGCTGGGCGTCCCCGTTCTGGCAGGTCTGGGACCTGCTGATGCTCTGGCTCGCCATGCTGCACGGCGCCAACGGCCTCCGTACCGTCATCAACGACTACGCGGAGCGGGCCAACACGCGCCTGTGGCTCAAGGGCCTGCTGTACACCGCCACGGTGTTCACCATCCTTCTGGGCACGCTGGTGATCTTCACCTTCGACCCGAACATCCGCTAGGCACGGGGCTGAGGTAATCCACGTCATGAAGATCCACAAGTACGACACCGTCATCGTCGGCGCCGGCGGCGCCGGCATGCGCGCCGCCATCGAGGCGACGAAGCGCAGCCGCACCGCCGTGCTGACGAAGCTCTACCCCACCCGCTCCCACACGGGCGCCGCGCAGGGCGGCATGGCCGCCGCGCTGGCGAACGTGGAGGAGGACAACTGGGAGTGGCACACCTTCGACACGGTCAAGGGCGGTGACTACCTGGTCGACCAGGACGCCGCCGAGATCCTGGCGAAGGAGGCCATCGACGCCGTCCTCGACCTGGAGAAGATGGGCCTGCCGTTCAACCGCACCCCGAACGGCACCATCGACCAGCGCCGCTTCGGCGGTCACTCCCGCAACCACGGCGAGGCCCCGGTCCGCCGGTCCTGCTACGCCGCGGACCGCACCGGTCACATGATCCTCCAGACGCTGTACCAGAACTGCGTCAAGGAGGGCGTGGAGTTCTTCAACGAGTTCTACGTCCTGGACCAGCTCATCGTCGAGGTCGACGGGGTCAAGCACTCCGCGGGCGTCGTCGCCTACGAGCTGGCCACCGGCGAGATCCACATCTTCCAGGCCAAGGCCGTGATCTACGCGTCCGGCGGCACCGGCAAGTTCTTCAAGGTGACCTCCAACGCCCACACCCTGACCGGTGACGGCCAGGCCGCGTGCTACCGCCGCGGTCTGCCCCTGGAGGACATGGAGTTCTTCCAGTTCCACCCGACGGGCATCTGGCGCATGGGCATCCTGCTGACGGAGGGCGCCCGCGGTGAGGGCGGCATCCTCCGCAACAAGGACGGCGAGCGCTTCATGGAGAAGTACGCGCCGGTCATGAAGGACCTCGCGTCCCGTGACGTCGTCTCCCGCTCCATCTACACGGAGATCCGCGAGGGCCGCGGCTGCGGTCCCGAGGGCGACCACGTCTACCTGGACCTGACGCACCTTCCGCCGGAGCAGCTCGACGCCAAGCTCCCGGACATCACCGAGTTCGCCCGTACGTACCTCGGCATCGAGCCGTACACGGACCCGATCCCGATCCAGCCCACCGCGCACTACGCCATGGGCGGCATCCCGACGAACGTCGAGGGTGAGGTCCTCTCGGACAACACCACCGTCGTCCCGGGCCTGTACGCGGCCGGCGAGGTCGCCTGCGTGTCGGTGCACGGCGCCAACCGCCTCGGCACCAACTCGCTGCTCGACATCAACGTCTTCGGCAAGCGTTCGGGCATCGCCGCGGCCGAGTACTCGGCCAAGGCCGACTTCGTCGAGCTGCCGGAGAACCCGGAGTCCCTCGTCGTCGCGCAGATCGAGAAGCTGCGCAACTCCACGGGCAGCGAGCGGGTCGCCGACCTGCGCCGCGAGCTCCAGGAGACGATGGACGCCAACGTGATGGTGTTCCGTACGGAGCAGACCATCAAGACGGCCGTCGAGAAGATCGCCGAGCTGCGCGAGCGCTACGAGAACGTGTCCATCCAGGACAAGGGCAAGCGCTTCAACACGGACCTCCTGGAGGCCATCGAGCTGGGCAACCTGCTCGAACTGGCCGAGGTCATGGCCGTCTCGGCCCTGGCGCGCAAGGAGTCCCGCGGCGGTCACTACCGCGAGGACTACCCCAACCGCGACGACGTCAACTTCATGCGCCACACCATGGCGTACCGCGAGGTCGGCGAGGACGGCTCCGAGACCGTCCGTCTCGACTACAAGCCGGTCGTCCAGACCCGCTACCAGCCGATGGAGCGTAAGTACTGATGGCTACCCCCGTACTGGACAAGGTCGAGGCGGACTCCGCCGCCTCCCCGTACATCACGGTCACGATGCGGATCCGCCGCTTCAACCCCGAGGTGTCGGACGCCGTGGTCTGGGAAGACTTCCAGATCGAGATCGACCCCAAGGAGCGCGTCCTCGACGCCCTTCACAAGATCAAGTGGGACGTCGACGGCACGCTGACCTTCCGTCGCTCGTGCGCGCACGGCATCTGCGGCTCGGACGCGATGCGGATCAACGGCAAGAACAGGCTCGCCTGCAAGACGCTGATCAAGGACATCAACCCCGAGAAGCCGATCACGGTCGAGGCCATCAAGGGCCTGACGGTGCTGAAGGACCTTGTCGTCGACATGGAGCCCTTCTTCCAGGCGTACCGGGACGTCATGCCGTTCCTGGTCACCAAGGGCAACGAGCCGACGCGCGAGCGTCTGCAGTCCGCCGAGGACCGTGAGCGCTTCGACGACACCACCAAGTGCATCCTGTGCGCCGCGTGCACGTCGTCCTGCCCGGTCTTCTGGAACGACGGCCAGTACTTCGGTCCGGCCGCGATCGTCAACGCGCACCGCTTCATCTTCGACTCGCGTGACGAGGCGGGCGAGCAGCGCCTGGAGATCCTGAACGACAAGGACGGCGTGTGGCGTTGCCGCACGACGTTCAACTGCACCGACGCGTGCCCCCGTGGCATCGAGGTCACCAAGGCCATCCAGGAAGTCAAGCGCGCGCTGATCACGCGTCGTTTCTGACATCTCGTCGGCCGAGCATTCGGCTGTGAAGCCCGCTTCTGTACGCTGCGCGTGCAGGAGCGGGCTTTTTCCGTTGCGGAGCTGTGTGGAGAGCGGGGACTGATGAGCGAGCCGAACCCTTACGCGGACGGGGAGTACCAGTGGGGGCCTGGCCAGGGGGCCGGGACGCCTGCGTACGGGTATCCGCAGGACGCGACGCCGGCACCGGGGGCGTACCAGGCGCCGGCCTACCAGCCCACCCTGCCGGGCGGGGTGGCCGTGCCGCCGCAGTACCCCACGGGCGGGGCGCCGTCGTTCGCCATCGGGGACATCAGCGTGGTCGGTGACCAGATCCTCACCCCGGCCGGGCCGATGCCGCTGCGGGGCGCCGTGTGGAACGCGATGGACCTGTCGCGCACCGAGGAGAAGATCTCGACGGTCGGCATCGTGCTGGCCTGCCTCTTCGTCGCGGCCTGCGGCCTCGGGCTGCTGTTCCTGCTCATGAAGGAGCAGCAGACGACGGGCTTCGTCCAGATCACGGTGAACAGCGGCGGCAAGCACCACTCGACGATGATCCCGGCGGTGCGCCCGGACACCATCCACTGGGCGATGGCCCAGGTCAACTACGCGCGCTCGCTGAGCATCTGACGTCGCGCCGAAGGGGCCTCGGAGGCGGGGGCGGGGGCGTTCAGTCCCAGTGGCGGGCGTTCTCCACGCTCTCGGCCTCGACCATGATCCGGCGCAGCAGGTCGTTGAGCTGGTTCCGCTCCTCGGGGGAGAGGACGCCGAGGATCCGGTACTCCTCGTGGCCGAGGACGTCCATCGCGCCGAGCCAGGTCTGACGGCCGGTGCCGGTGAGTTCGACGACCACCCGGCGCCGGTCGGTCGTGGACTGGGTACGGCGGACGAATCCGCGCTTCTCCAGGGCGTCGAGGCGGCCGGAGACGGAGGCGGGGGCGAGGTCGAGGTCCTGGGCGAGCTCGGAGGGCGCGGCGCTGCCGCCGCGGCCGGCGAGCTTGTGGAGCGTGTCGAACTCGTGGCGCTCCAGGTCGAAGTCGACGAGTGACTGCTCCCTGACCCGGCGGAGGTGGACGGAGAGCTTCTTCATGCGGGTGACGGCGCCCTCGACGACGGGGTCGAGGCCGGGCAGGACGGGCTGCCAGCGGGCGACGTGCCCGTCGGTCCAGTCGCGGGGTGTGCCGGGTTCGCCGGGTTCGCCTGAGGCACGCGGTTCGTCGGGGAGCGCCATGAGGTGATCGTACGTCGAGCGGCGGCCGCACCCCTGAGAAAGTATTTCGTTGACGAATTATTCGGAACCGAAATACCCTGCGACCCATGCCTGCCGCACCCGCGCGCGCCGACGCGCCCGCAACCGTCCCCCACCCCCTGCGCACGCGCTCCTTCCGCCTCCTCTTCACCGGCCGCGCCCTCTCCCTCCTCGGTGACGCGGCGATCCCGGCCGCCCTCGCCCTCGCGGTCCTGGAGGCCACCGGATCCACGTCGGCGCTCGCCCTCGTCCTCGGCTGCGCGATGGTCCCCCGGCTGCTCCTGCTGCCCCTGGGCGGCGTCGTCGGCGACCGCTTCGACGCCCGTACGGTCGCGCTCGTCACCGACCTCGTACGCTGCGCCACACAGCTCCTGGTGGGCGTCCAGCTGCTCGGCGGCGCCCCGAGCCTCGCCGTCCTCGCGGTCGCCGAGGCGCTCGGCGGCGCGGCCGGGGCCTTCGCGATGCCGACCGGCTCACCGCTGGTGAAGGGGACCGTCGCGCCCGAGGCGCTGCACCGCGCCAACGCGGCGATGGGGATCGCCCGCAGCGCCAGCCGGCTCGGCGGACCCGCGCTCGCCGGCACCCTCGTGCTGACCGTCGGGCCGGGCTGGGCGTTCGTCCTGGACGCGGCCACCTTCGCCGTCAGCGCCCTGCTCCTGACGGCCGTACGGGTGAAGCGGGTGCCGATCCCGCGCCGCTCGCTCCGCGCCGACCTGGCGGAGGGCTGGCAGGAGGTCCGCTCCCGGGACTGGTACTGGACCAGCCTCATCGGCCACAGCGCGTGGAACGGCGCCGCGGCCGTCCTGATGACCCTCGGGCCCGCCGTCGCCGTGCAGCACCTCGGCGGCGGCACCACCTGGGTCGTCCTGCTCCAGGTCGGCGCCGTCGGCTTCCTCCTCGGGGCGCTGCTCGCCGACCGGGCCCGCCCCAGGCGCCCGGTCCTGACGGCGAACCTCGGGCTCGCCACGTACGCGCTGCCGCTGGTCCTGCTCGCCGTCGCCGCGCCCGCGCCGCTGACGATCGCGGCCTACGGGCTCGCGCAGGCGGGGCTCGGCTTCCTCTCCCCCGTGTGGGACACCGCCGTCCAGCGGGCGGTGCCCGAGCACGCGCTCGCCCGGGTCACCTCGTACGACTGGCTGGTCTCGCTGGCGGCGATGCCGCTGGGCTACACCCTCGCCCCGCTCGCCGCCTCCGCGTGGGGACCCGAGGTGCCGCTGCTCGCCGCCGCGGTGGTGGTCGGCGGCTGCTGCCTCGGCACGGCGTTCGTGCCCGGGGTGCGGAGGTTCGGGAGGGAGGACTGAGGCCGACGGGTTGTCGGTGGGGTCCTCTACCGTCGTACGCATGGTGGGGATGGGGATCGCGGGCCCGGGAAGCGAGCTGGACGAGGCGCTCGCGCGCGAACAGGCCGGGAAGACAGGCGTACTCGGGGAGTTCCTTGCCTCCCTGGACACGGCGGGGCGGCGCGAAGCCGCGCTCGCGCTCCACCGGCGCGCGTGCCGGGGGCCGGACGAGGAGCTGGTGAGACCCGCGCTCGCCGACCTGTCCCGACAGGAGCTCGGCTGGTCGGCCGCGGAGGCGGACACCCTGCTCGTACGGCTCCTGGGCAGGGACGCGGAGGTCGCCCCGCACGAACTGGAGGCCTCGTTCCCCACCCTGGTGCCGATCGCCCTGTCCGCGGCGGACCAGGCCGGGGAGTTCGACCGGCCCCGCGTCCGCGTCCTGCGCTCCCTGGCCGAATCCCTACGGGCCCACCAGCAGGACCTGTTCGGTCTCCTGCGGGACCGGATGGACGTCCTCCTCGCGCGCGAGGTCCCGGTCCGTCCGGGCGTACTGCCCCGCCACCTCCTGGACGGCTTCGACGCGTACGGACCGGAGATGCGGGCCGCGCACGGCGAGCTGCTCACCCGGGCCGGGGTCCCGGAGTTCCTGGCGCACTGCGCCCTGCTCGACCGGCCCCGGGCCACCAAGGCGTGGCGGCGGGAGTCGGCCGCGCGGCTGACGGCGGCCGAGGGCGGGGCGGAGGTGGCGCGGCTGCTCCTGGAGGGGATCGCCGTGCGGCCCGAGCACCGGGTGAACGATCCGGACCTCTGCGTGACGGCGCCTCCCACACTGGCCGACGCGGCCAACACCTCCTTGGTCCGGGGCCTGTTGTGGGCGTCGCTCGACGTGGAGGCGGACTGGGTGGTGCCGTCGGCGGGTGCCGTGGCGCTCCACGCGGGGACGGGCGCCGGCGGCGGCGGCGTCTGCCGCAGCCGGGCCCTGGCCGTCACGGCCGTCGCGGTGCTCGGCGCGTGCGGGGGCGCGCGGGGCGTGGAGGCCGCACGGTGGCTCGACCGGCTGCCGGGCCAGGTGCGCAACCGCACGGTGCTCAAGGCGGTCGAGAGGGCCCGAGGGGAACTGGGCGGCCACTCCGGGGGCTGACACGGGAGCGGGCCCGCACCGTGTGGCGCGGGCCCGTCCGTCGGGTGTGACGTCCCTACAGGGCCGTGGTCTCAGCCAGGAAGTCGGTGAGCAGCCGGGCGGTCTCGGCCGGGCGCTCCAGGGCCGGGAGGTGTCCGGCCCAGTCGAGGTCGACGCGCCGGGCGGCGGGCAGGATGCGGGTCAGTTCGTCGGCGACGGCCCGGAAGTCGGGCACGTCGTGGCCGCCGGCGACCACGAGCGCGGGGGCCTTGATCCCGGCGAGGTCGTCCGCGGTGATCCCGGTCCGGACGGGCGAGAACTCGTCCGGGACGGCCAGCTGGACCTCGAAGGCGCGCCGCTGCATCTCCCGTACGAGTGCGCGGGCGGCCTCGTCGGCCTCGGGGCCGAGCCAGGTGTCGACGTTGAGCTCGACGGCGCCGTCGAGGTCGCCCGCCTCAAGCAGCTCGTCCTCGCGGCCGCCCCAGGCCCGCAGCTCGTCGCTGGGCGCGAAGCCGGGCATGCCGGAGCAGAGCAGGGCGAGGGCGGAGACGCGTCCGGGGTGGCGGACGGCGAGTTCGAGGGCGACCTGGCCGCCGAAGGAGGAGCCGACGACGGCGGCCCGGTCCGTGCCGAGGTGGTCGAGGAGGTCCCGGACGTCGTCGGCGTGGGTGTGCGCGGCGTCGACGGGGGTCTCGCCGAAGCCGCGGAGGTCGCAGCGGACGACACGGTGGCCCGCCTCGGCGAGTGCGGAGAACTGCCCTTCCCACATCCGGCGGTCACAGACCCCGGAGTGCAGCAGGACGACGGTAGAGGGGCCATTTCCGGCCAGGTCATGAGAGAGCGTCACCCGCCGAACCCTAGAGGGTGACGCAGGCGGGGTCCACCTTGTTTCCGGCCGCCACTTGAACACGTTCAAAGAGAGGTCTACAGTCATGCCCAACAGTTTTTGAACGCGTTCAAGGGAGGGTGGGGCATGGACCTCACTGTCGTCGCGTATGTCGTCTACCTGCTGATCAGCGTGGCCCTGACCATCTGGGTCGCCCGCACGCTCAGCCGCAACGGAAGGATCTTCCTCGCCGACGTCCTGCACGGGAACGAGAAGCTCGCGGAGGCCGTCAACCACCTCCTCGTGGTCGGCTTCTACCTCGTCAACTTCGGCTTCGTCGCCCTCTATCTGAGCCAGGAAGCGGCCGTCCTCGACACCCGCGCGCTCTTCGAGGCCCTCTCCGTCAAGCTCGGAGTGGTCCTTCTGGTCCTCGGCGTGATGCACCTCGGCAACGTGTACGTGCTCAACAAGATCCGCCGCCGGGGCGTGATGGAGCGCGAGCAGGTGCCGCCGGTCGGTCCGCAGGGCTGGACCTCGGCCCCCAAGGCCGGCCCCTGGGCCCCGCCGGCCCCCCAGCGCTGAGACCGCGCCGTGCCGACCCCCGCGGGACGCCTGACCGTCCTGTACGACGCCGACTGCCCGCTCTGCGTGCACCTCAGGCACTGGCTGCTGCGGCAGCGACAGCTCGTCCCGCTCGACCTCGTACCGGCCGGATCGCACGAGGCCAGGCGCCGCTTCCCCGACCTCGACCACGCCGCCACCCTGCGGGAGATCACCGTGGTCGGGGACCGGGGCCAGGTCTACCGGGAGACGAACGCCTGGATCGTCTGCCTCTGGGCACTCGCCGACCACCGGGCCAAGGCCCACTGGCTGGCCACACCCGCCGGGCAGCCCTTCGCCCGGGCGACCGTCCTGGCCGCCGCGAAATGGCGCGAGGCCCTCAAGGGCCCGGACCGGGAAGGCGGGCACTGCGAGGACGGGCACCGCGCGGACGGCCACTGCGCGGACGGGCGCTGCGAAGTGCCCGATCCGCCCGACTAGGCTCAGTCCCGTGACGCAAGAGAAGAAGGCCGACGAGAAGAAGGCCCCGAAGAGCGAGCAGACCCGCACGCTCATCCTCGAAACCGCGCTCCGGCTCTTCAAGGAGCGCGGTTACGACAAGACGACGATGCGGGCCATCGCCCAGGAGGCCGGAGTCTCCGTCGGCAACGCGTACTACTACTTCTCGTCCAAGGAGCACCTCGTCCAGGGCTTCTACGACCGGATCGCCGAGGAGCACCAGGCCGCGGTCGAGTCGATCCTCGACGGGCCCGAGAAGGACCTCAACGCCCGGATCAAGGGCGTCTACCTCGGCTGGCTCGACATCGCCGAGCCGTACCACGAGTTCGCCTCGCAGTTCTTCAAGAACGCCGCCGACCCCGACAGCCCGCTCAGCCCGTTCTCGCCGGAGTCGGAGGGCCCGCGCGAGGCGGCGATCGAGGTCCACCGGCGGGTCATCTCCGGCGCTTCGGTGAAGGTCGACCCGGAACTCGCCGAGGCACTCCCGCAGTTGCTGTGGCTCCAGCAGATGGGCCTCGTGCTGTTCTGGGTGTACGACCGCTCGGAGGGCGCCGCCAACAGCCGGCGGCTCGTCGAGCGGCTCGCGCCGGTCACGGCCCGCGCGATCTCGCTCTCCCGCTTCCGGATCCTCCGGCCGCTCGTCAAGGAGACGCACGAGCTGCTCTCCGACTTCATGCCGACGGCGGCCGGGATGGCGGCCTCGGGCAAGCCCAAGCGGGCCACCCCGAAGCCGCCGACCGGCTGATCCGCGGCTGATCCGCGACTGATCCGCGGTCCTGCGACCTCAGGTCCGGGCCGCGGACCACGGGCCGCGGGGCCTCAGATCCAGCTGAGCTCCCACAGCCGCCAGATGCCGGTGCCGTCCGTCAGGTACTGGGAGCCGTCCACGGCCTCCGTGGCGAGGACGTAGTCCTTCTTCTGCCACAGCGGGACGAGCGGGACGTCCTCGGCGACCTCGTCCTGGATCGCCTTGAAGTCGGAGGCCGCCTGAGCGCGGTCGCTGTACTGCTGCGTCGAGGCGATCAGGGCGTCGATCCGCCTGCTGGAGAAGCCGTTGTGCAGGGTGTTCGCGGTGCCGACGAGCGGCGCGGTGAAGCTGTCGGAGTCGGGGAAGTCGGGGAGCCAGCCGACGGTGTACGCGTCGTAGGTGCCCTTCGCGTACGCCTTCTGGAACTCCGTCCACTTGACCTCGACGGCCTCGACCTCGAAGAGGCCGGTGGCCTCCAGCTGCCGCTTGATCTCGGCGGTCTCGGCACCGTAGGTGGCGTCCGCGCGGTAGCCGAAGGTGAACTTCACCGGGGTCGAGACGCCGGCGTCCTTCAGGAGCTTCTTCGCCTTCTTCGCGCTCGGCACGGGGTCGCTGTCGAAGAAGGCCGTGCTGTGCCCCACGAAGCCCTGCGGGATGAGGGAGTAGAGCGGCTCGACCGTGTCCTTGTAGGCGCCGGTGGTGATCGCCGGACGGTCGAGGACGGCGGCGACGGCCTGCCGCACGGCCTTGTCGGCCATGGGCGAGCCGGACCGGACGTTGAAGTTGAGGTTGCGGATCTCGGCGCTCTCCGCCTCGGTGACCCGCGTCCCGTCCTTGACGTCCAGCGTCGAGATGAACTCCGGCGGGAGCTGCCGGTGCGTCACCTGGACGTCCTTCGCCTTCCAGGCGTCGGCGAGGTCCGCGGACTGGTCGTAGTACTTCACGACGACCGGGCCACCGGTCCCGGTGATGGCGCCCCTGTAGTTCGGGTTGGGCTCCAGGCGGGCGGACTCGCCCTCCTTGTACTCCTTGAGGACGTACGGCCCCGATCCGTCGACCCCGAAGCCCGTACGCAGCTTGTCGGCCGGGTACTGGTCCTTGTCGACGATCGAGCCGGCGCCCGTGGCCACCTTCAGCGGGAAGGTCGCGTCCCGGCCGCTGAGGTGGAAGGTGACCGTGCGGTCCTGGGACGTGATGCTCTTCAGGGTCGGGAAGAGGGCCTTCGGGCCGACGTCCGTCTTGATGCGCAGCATCCGCTCGAAGGAGTACTTGACGTCCTCGGCGGTCACCTTGCGCCCGTTGGCGAAGGTGAGGTCGTCACGGAGCGTGCACTGGTACGTCGTGAGCTTGCTGCCCACGAACTTGCAGCTCTCCGCCGCGTCCGGGACGGGGGTCGTGAACCCCGGCTTGAACGTCATCAGCGACTGGAAGATGTTGCTGTACATGGCCCAGGAACCGGCGTCGTACGCACCGGCCGGGTCGAGTGAAGTGATCGCGTCGGTGGTGCCGACGCTGATGGGATCGCTCCGGCCTTCGTCGGAGGGCAGGAGTTGCCAGCCCCCGACTCCGGCCGCCACCAGTACTCCACAGATGATGAGGATCCGCAGACGGACCGTCGACCGCATTGCCGTGCTTCCTTTTTTCGTACCACCCCAGGCACGACGCCCCCCGAAAACGCCGCATTGCCGACAGCCAATCACACGACCTTCACATGGGGAAGAGAAAACTTTCACACGGCAGGTATATGTCCGGGATATGAGAATTTAAGTCGATGAGCAGCACGTATCACTCTCTGCGCACGGAGTCACGACTTCCGATTACGCCTGTTTCGAGGCGAGTTCGACGATGGTGATGTCGGAGGGCGCGCCGACCCGGACCGGGGGTCCCCAGGCGCCCGCGCCCCGCGAGACGTAGAGCTGGGTGTCGCCGTACCGTTCGAGCCCGGCGACGGTCGGGTTGGCCAGGTCGGCGAGGTACTCGCCCGGCCAGAGCTGCCCGCCGTGGGTGTGCCCGGAGAGCTGGAGGTCGACGCCGTGGCGTACGGCGTCGTGGACGACGATCGGCTGGTGCGCGAGGAGGACGGAGGCGCGGGCCCGGTCGCGGTCGCCGAGGGCGCGGCCGAAGTCGGGGCCCTGGCCCTCGCTCTCCCCCGCGACGTCGTCGACGCCCGCGAGGTCGAAGCCGGCCGCGATCTCCACGCGCTCGTTGCGCAGCGGGCGCAGGCCGAGCTCGCGTACGTGGTCGACCCAGGCGTCGGCGCCCGAGAAGTACTCGTGGTTGCCCGTCACGAAGAAGGAGCCGTGGCGGGCGCGGAGCCGGGCGAGCGGCTCGGCGGCGGAGCCGAGGTTCTCGACGGTGCCGTCGACGAGGTCGCCGACGATCGCGATCAGGTCGGGCTGGGTGGAGTTGATCGTGTCCACGATCCGCCGGCTGTGGGCCCGGCCCAGGATCGGCCCGAGGTGGATGTCGGACACGACGGCGATCCGGTAGCCGTGCGCGGCGCGCGGCACCTTGGCGAGCGGCACGGTGACGCGCTTCACCCGCGGCCCGCGCAGCACGCCGTACGAGCCGTAACCGACGGTCCCGAGAGCGACGGCGGCGGCGGACCCGCCGACGACCCGCGAGACGAAGAGCCGCCGGGAGACGTCGGCGGGGGCCGCGGGCTCGGGCTCGGTGGGAGCCGCGGGCGCGGGCGCGGCCGCCTCGGGCACCGCCACGGCCACGGGCTCGGCGACCGGTACGGGCGCGGCCTTCGCGTCACGCCGACGGAGCCAGGCACGCAGGGCGGGCCGCACGGCCTCGCCGACGACCAGGGCCAGGGTCACGTACAGGAGCAGCGCGAGCCACAGGAACCCGGGCCAGGCGACGACCTGCTGGACCACGAAGGGCGCGCCGACGCGCGCGGAGCTCAGGGCCGCGAGCGAGAGCAGCGGCAGGACCACGACGGCGACCGTACCGGCCCGGCGCGGCACCCCGCCGGGCACCGTCACATCACGGACGAGCCGCCGCCACACGTACCAGTGCACCCCGCCGAGCACGGCGAGCACCACGACCAGAACCAGCAGAAAGGCGACCACGCCCCGAACCCCCTCTTCTCGTTTGCGGCCCAGGCCCTAGGCGCTGTGACCGGTGTCGCGGCGCGCGGCACGCACACCACGCAACCCGAGCACACCGATCACCGTCCCCAAGACAAAGGACGTGACGGCAAGCAGCAGGTGAACCCAGAAATAGGCCGTCGGGTCGCCCGCGTCGTCGAAGGCGAGGCCGCTCCCGTCGTTCCAGAGGTTCTTGACGAAGGTGATCCAGATGAACCAGCTCCACACCCCGAACGCGAGCAGGAACCAGGAGACGCGGCGGCTGAGCTTCATGGCCCCAGTATCACCATCCGCCTCCGAGGGCCCGCGTCCGGGTGGACGAGCTCGGGCGAACCGCCCCGTGGGGTTCGGATACGTGTTCCGTACCTGTACGTTCTCGACCGTGTCTGCTTCGAAGAGGACCGCCTGGGCGGTCGCTGCTGCCGTACTCCTGCCGCTCGTCATCGCCGTGCCCGCGGCCCACGCGGACGAAGGGAAGGATGCGAAGGACAAGCAGCCCAAGCCGCCCGCCACCATGTCCGTGGTCGGCGGCGCGCTGCTCGGGAAGCCCGGCACGCAGGCGCAGCTGCTGCCCGGTGCGCCCGTGCTGCCCAAGGAGCTGTCCGCGCGGTCCTGGATCGTCGCGGACGCGGAGAGCGGTGAGGTCCTCGCCGCGCACAACGCGCACTGGCGGCTCGCCCCGGCGTCCACGCTCAAGATGCTCTTCGCGGACACGGTGCTGCCGAAGTTCGAGAAGACCAAGAACCACCTGGTCACCAACCAGGACCTGGCCGGGATGGGCGCCGGCTCCAGCCTGGTCGGCATCAAGGAGAAGCAGACCTACAGCGTCCACGACCTGTGGCTCGGCGTCTTCCTCCGCTCCGGCAACGACGCCGTCCACGTCCTGTCGGCCATGAACGGCGGCATTCCGCAGACCGTGAAGGACATGAACGAGCACGCGGCCGAGCTCCAGGCGCTCGACACCCACGTGGTCTCCCCGGACGGCTACGACGCCCCGGGCCAGGTCTCGTCCGCGTACGACCTCACGCTCATCGCCCGCAACGGCATGCAGAAGCCGGACTTCCGGGAGTACGCCGCCACGTCCCGCGCCGCCTTCCCCGGCGAGCTGAAGCCGGGCAAGAAGCGCGAGACCTTCGAGATCCAGAACACCAACCGGCTCCTCACCGGCGACTTCGGCGTCGCCCCCTACCAGGGGATCGCCGGCGTGAAGAACGGCAGCACCACCCACGCGGGATCCACCTTCACCGGTGTCGCGGAGCGGAACGGGAAGGTGCTGCTCGTCACCGTGATGAACCCGTCGTCGAAGGAGCAGCACGCGGTCTACAAGGAGACCGCCCGGCTGCTCGACTGGGGCTTCGCGGCGGCCGGGAAGGTGACCCCGGTGGGCGAGCTCGTGCCGCCCACGTCGGCCCGTACGGACACGGGGACCGCGCCGGGCGGCGGTACCGCGCCCGCGCCCGGGAAGGAGGCTCCCGGCGCGTCGGCCTCCGCCAAGGCCGCCGCCTCCGAGGAGAAGTCCGGCGGGGTCGGGATCGCGCTGAGCATCGCGGGCGGAGTGCTCGTCCTGCTCGCCGGCGCCGTCTTCCTCGTCAACCGCCGCTGGCCGCTGGCGGGTTCGGGCTCGCGTCGGCAGCGGTCGCGGGCTCCGCAGGATCCGGACGTGAACCCGTAGCCGTCCAGGCCGCGCAGAACAGCAGGAGTTTCGCGGTGAAGTTGATCCACAGCATCAGGGCGATCGGCGTGCCGAACGCCCCGTACATCGACTTCCCCGCGACCTCCCTCATGTAGCCGCCGAGCAGCAGCTTGAGCAGCTCGAAGCCGACCGCGCCGATGACCGCCGCCACCACGAGCCGGCGCCGGGGCGGCTTGACGCCGGGCAGCAGCGTCAGGATGTAGAGCAGCATGAGGAAGTCGGCCACGGCGGCGACGAGGACGGCGGCGGCCTGGAGCAGGTAGCCGCCCGCGCCCTCGCCGGAGATGCCGACCCGGTCGGCGGTCCAGCCGACGGCGGTGGAGCCGAGCCAGGACGCGGCGAGGGAACAGACCGCGACGCCGCCGAGGCCGAGGAGCACGAGCGCGTCCTTGCCCTTGCGGACGACCGGGTTGCCCTCGTCGATGCCGTCGAGCCCCCACACGGCACGCAGGCACTCCCGCATGGAGCCGATCCAGCTGATGCCGGTGAGGAGCAGCAGGGCGCCCGCGATGAGTCCGACGGTGCCGGCGTTGGCGACGAGCCCGTCGATGTCGAGCTGCTCGGAGATGCCGGGCACCTGGTCGGCGACCTTCTCCTCGATCCGGTCGAGCTGGTCCTGGGAGAGGAGCGCGGCGCCGATCGCGGCGGCGACGGTGATCAGCGGGAAGAGGGCGAGGAAGGAGAGGAAGGTGATCGCGGCGGCGAGCCTGCTCCAGTGGACCGCGTCGAGGGTCTCGTACGAGCGCCAGGCATGGGTCCTCATGAGGCGGGTGGCCGCGGGGCCGATGACGGGGAGCTTGGTCAGCCAGTCCATGTCGTACGCGTACCCCTCGATCCGTCGTCCACGATCCGTCGGCCACGGGAGAGACCCGGTGCCCGAGTACGAGAATCTCCCGGCGGGGCGCGCGCGGCGGTGACCGACATCCCGGAGGGGACAGTGGCAATACCGACATAAGCGACAGGTACGGCTATACGGTCACCCTGATGGCTGTCGAGACCCCCCGCCCTCTGAGGAGTACCCCACGATGAAGGACGCCTTCGGCACCCCGCAGTCCCTGCTCGTCCTCGGCGGCACCTCCGCGATCGGGCTCGCCACCGCGCGCCGGATGATCGCCCGCGGCGTCCGCACGGTCTGGCTGGCCGGCCGCCCCTCCCCCGCGCTCACCGCCGCCGCGGACTCGCTGCGCGCGCTCGGCACCGACGTGCACACCGTCCCCTTCGACGCGCTCGACACCGACTCGCACGAGGAGCGGCTCGGCAAGATCTTCACGGAGGGGCCCGTCGACGTGGTGCTGCTCGCCTTCGGGGTCCTCGGCGACCAGGCGCACGACGAGGCCGACCCCGTCGCCGCGGTCCGCGTCGCGCAGACCAACTACACGGGTGCCGTCTCGGCCGGTCTGGTGTGCGCGGGCGCGCTCCAGGGGCAGGGGCACGGCTCGCTGGTGGTGCTGTCCTCGGTGGCGGGCGAGCGGGCCCGGCGCGTCGACTTCATCTACGGGTCGTCGAAGGCGGGTCTCGACGTCTTCACGCAGGGCCTCGGGGACGCGCTGTACGGCACGGGTGTGCACGTCATGGTCGTCCGGCCCGGATCCGTGCGGTCCGGGGCCGGCTCGGGACGGGCTGTTTCCGGGCGGGCTGATGCCGGACGGTCCGGCTCCGGGCGGTCCGGTTTCGTGACCACTCCCGAGGCGGTCGCGACCGCGATCGAGCTGGGGCTGCGGCGCCGCTCGGAGACGGTGTGGGTGCCGGGGTCGCTGCGGATGGTGATGGCGGCGGTACGGCACCTGCCGAGGCCGCTCTTCCGCCTCCTGCCTCTGTGAGCGGCGGGAGCCGGAGCCGGAGCGGGAGCCGGAAGGGTCAGCCGGCCGGGGTGGCGGTCGGCGCGTCGACCGGGCTTCCGCCCTGCGTCGGGACGGCCGAGATCGGGCGGCCGCTGCCGAACTCGTAGTCGTACAGCTTCCGCCACACACCGTCCGGGCCCTG
Organism: Streptomyces venezuelae; assembly: GCF_008642375.1. Classification (NCBI taxonomy): domain Bacteria; kingdom Bacillati; phylum Actinomycetota; class Actinomycetes; order Kitasatosporales; family Streptomycetaceae; genus Streptomyces; species Streptomyces venezuelae. Next base: position 3,380,029 of record NZ_CP029194.1, read on the forward strand.
CTCGTACAGCGCGAACGAGCGGCACGTCCAGGCCGCCTCGTACCCGGCGAGCTCCTTGAACGCCCGGTCCATCCCCTCCTCGGAGATGGCGTGCGCCACGGTGACGTGCGGGTGGTACGGGAACTGGAGCTCGCGCGCGAGCGGGCCCGACTCGTCCCGGATCTGGTGCTGGAGCCGGTGGCAGAGGGGGACGCCCTCCTTGAGCTTCACGAAGACGACCGGGGAGAGCGGGCGGAAGGTCCCCGTGCCCTTCAGGCGGACGGGGAACGGCTGGTAACCGGCGGCGACCCCGGCGAGGTGCGCCTCGATCTCCGGGAGCCGCTCCTCCGCGACCTCGGTCGGCGGGACGAGGGTGACGTGGGTGGGAATGCCGTGCGCGGCGGGATCCCCGAAGCCCGCGCGCCGCTCTTGGAGCAGGCTGCCGTAGGGCTCCGGGACCGCGATCGAAACGCCGAGCGTTACGGTCCCCACGTCGTTCTCCTCCGTCGTCCGTCGAGTCGTGCTGTTCGTGGTCGTGCGCGCGTGGTGCTGTGCGCGTATTGCTGTGCGCGTGGTGGTGCAGCCGCCAGTGTGCGTCCTGCACCACCCTCGTGGCCAGGGTCCTAGGACTCAGTGCTTGGCGGGCAGGAAGCCCATCCGGTCGTAGGTCTGCGCCAGCGTCTCGGCCGCGACCGCGCGGGCCTTCTCCGCGCCCTTGGCCAGGATCGAGTCCAGCGTCTCCGGGTCGTCCAGATATTCCTGGGTGCGGGCCCGGAACGGCGTGACGAAGTCCACCATGACCTCGGCCAGGTCCGTCTTCAGGGCGCCGTACATCTTGCCCTCGTAGCTCTTCTCCAGGTCGGCGATGCTCGTCCCGGAGAGGGTGGACAGGATGGCGAGGAGGTTGGAGACGCCGGCCTTGTTCTCCGGGTCGAAACGGATCACGGTGTCCGTGTCGGTGACCGCGCTCTTGACCTTCTTCGCGGTGACCTTCGGCTCGTCCAGGAGGTTGATCAGGCCCTTCGGCGAGGACGCCGACTTGCTCATCTTGATCGTCGGGTCCTGGAGGTCGTAGATCTTCCCGGTCTCCTTGACGATGTACGGCTTGGGGACGGTGAAGGTGTCGCCGAAGCGGCCGTTGAAGCGCTCCGCGAGGTCGCGGGTCAGCTCGATGTGCTGGCGCTGGTCCTCGCCGACCGGGACCTCGTTGGCCTGGTAGAGCAGGATGTCCGCGACCTGGAGGATCGGGTACGTGAAGAGGCCGACGGTGGCGCGGTCGGCGCCCTGCTTCGCGGACTTGTCCTTGAACTGCGTCATGCGGGAGGCCTCGCCGAAGCCGGTGAGGCAGTTCATGACCCAGCCGAGCTGCGCGTGCTCGGGGACGTGGCTCTGGACGAAGAGGGTGCAGCGGTCCGGGTCGAGGCCGGCGGCGAGCAGCTGCGCGACGGCGAGGCGGGTGTTCGCCCGCAGCTCGGCGGGGTCCTGCGGAACCGTGATGGCGTGCAGGTCGACGACCATGTAGAAGGCGTCGTGGGACTCCTGCAGCGCGACGTACTGACGGACCGCACCGAGGTAGTTGCCGAGGTGGAAGGAGCCCGCCGTGGGCTGGATTCCGGAGAGCGCGCGAGGACGATCAGAGGCCATGCACATCATTCTCTCAGGTGTGGGAACCGATCCCCGACTGCCGGTGTATCAAGAGTGTGAGGACGCGGGAGGGGACCCGGGAGGGGGGCCTGGTCGTCGACGAGGCCGTGGTGATCGCACGGGTGCGCGCCGGAGAGCCGGAGGCGTACGCGGAGCTGGTCCGCGCGCACACGGCGGTGGCGCTGAGGGCGGCCGTGGCGTGCGGCGCGGGGCCGGAGGCCGAGGACGTGGTGCAGCAGGCGTTCTTCAAGGCGTACCGCTCGCTGGGGAGGTTCAAGGACGGGGCGGCCTTCCGGCCGTGGCTGCTGCGGATCGTCGTCAATGAGACCAGGAACACAGTGCGCTCGGCGGGTCGCCGGCGGGCCGTCGCGGACCGGGAGGCGGACCTGCTCGGCGGCGAGCCGCGGATACCGGAGTCGGCGGACCCGGCGGTCGCCGCGGAGGAGCGGGAGCGGAGCCGGCGGCTGCTCGACGCCCTGGACGGCCTCTCCGAGGACCATCGCCAGGTGGTGATCCACCGCTATCTGCTGGAGCTGGACGAGGCGGAGACGGCGGCGGCGCTGGGCTGGCCGAGAGGGACGGTGAAGTCCCGGCTGAGCCGGGCGCTGAAGAAGCTGGGACTGGTGCTGGAGGGAGGTGAGGAGCGTGGCTGACGAGCGTCTGCCGGACGAGCTGCGGGAGCTGGGGCGGCGGCTGCGGGTGCCCGACGTGGACGGCGGGTCCATGGCGGAGCGGGTGCTCGCGCAGCTCCTCGCCGAGCACGTACCGACGCCGGTGCCGGAGCTGCCGGGGCCGGGGCCGTGGCGGCGGCGGTGGGGCCGGGTGCGGGCGTGGCTGCGGGAGAAGCGGCGGGTGCTGGTGGCCGGCCTGACCGGGGTGCTGATCGTGCTGGTGCTCACCCCTCCGGTGCGGGCGGCGGTGGCGGACTGGTTCGGCTTCGGCGGGGTGGCCGTGCGGTACGACCCAGAGGGCCGCACCGCGCCGCCGGGCGGGGCGGTGCCGGGCTGCCCGGACCCGGTGCCCCTGGCGGAGGCCGGGCGCAGGGCCGGGTTCGAGCCGGCGATACCGGGCGTGCTCGGGCCGCCGGACGCGGTCGCGGTGACGGGATCGGCCGAGCGCGGCCGGGCGGTGATCAGCCTGTGCTGGCGCGCCGGGGAGCGGACGGTCCGGCTGGACGAGTTCCCGGCCCGGCTGGACATCGGCTTCGCGAAGGAGGTCAGGACGCAGCCGGAGTGGGTGGATCTGCCGGACGGGGCGCAGGGCTACTGGTTCGCGGCTCCGCACCTGCTGACGGTCCCGATGACGGACGGGACCGGCGGGATATGGACCCATGAGGTCCGCACGGCGGGCCCCACGCTCCTCTGGACGCGGGGCGGGGGCGCCCTCACCTTCCGGCTGGAGGGCATACCGGACCGGGAGGAGGCACGCCGGACGGCGGAGTCCGCCGGCTGACGGTGGCTGCGGCGGTGGCCCGGCGGGGGCCGGCGCTCGCGGTGTGGTGGGCGCGCCGTCGTCGAGGTTTCCGCTTCCGGCGCGCGAGCGACGATAAGAAGGGGAGCCACAACCCCTGAGCTCCCGGGCCGCAGGACGAACGGAGACCCCGTGTCGAGGACGCAAGACGCGATCGCTTCCGCGGAGGCGCACAGCGCTCACAACTACCACCCCCTTCCGGTCGTCGTCGCCTCGGCGGACGGCGCCTGGATGACCGATGTCGAGGGGCGCCGCTATCTCGACATGCTCGCCGGGTACTCGGCGCTCAACTTCGGGCACGGCAACCGGCGGCTGATCGAGGCCGCGAAGGCGCAGCTGGAGCGGGTGACGCTGACTTCGCGCGCCTTCCACCACGACCGCTTCGCCGAGTTCTGCGGGCAGCTCGCGGCCCTGTGCGGCAAGGAGGCGGTGCTGCCGATGAACACGGGGGCGGAGGCGGTCGAGACAGCCGTGAAGACCGCCAGGAAGTGGGGGTACGAGGTGAAGGGCGTGCCGGACGGGCACGCGAAGATCGTGGTCGCGGGGAACAACTTCCACGGCCGGACGACGACGATCGTCAGCTTCTCCACGGACCACGAGGCGCGGGACCACTTCGGCCCGTACACACCGGGGTTCGAGATCGTCCCGTACGGGGACCTGACCGCTCTGGAGGCGGCGGTCACCGAGAACACGGTGGCGGTGCTGCTCGAACCGATCCAGGGCGAGGCGGGGGTCCTGGTGCCGCCGGCCGGCTATCTGCCGGGGGTGCGGGAGCTGACCCGCCGGCGGAACGTGCTGTTCATGGCGGACGAGATCCAGTCGGGTCTGGGCCGGACGGGGAGGACCTTCGCGTGCGAGCACGAGGGCGTCGTGCCGGACGTGTACATCCTGGGGAAGGCGCTGGGCGGCGGTGTCGTGCCGGTGTCGGCGGTGGTCGCGGACCGTTCGGTGCTCGGGGTGTTCCGGCCGGGCGAGCACGGGTCGACGTTCGGCGGTAATCCGCTGGCCTGCGCGGTGGCCCTGGAGGTGATCGCGATGCTGCGGACGGGCGAGTACCAGGAGCGGGCGGCGGAGCTGGGCGAGCACCTGCACGCCGAGCTGCGGCTGCTCGTGGGCGGCGGTGCGGTAGAGGCGGTGCGCGGGCGCGGCCTGTGGGCGGGCGTGGACATCGCGCCCTCGCGGGGCACGGGCCGGGAGATCTCGGAGAAGCTGATGGAGCGGGGGGTCCTGGTGAAGGACACGCACGGGTCGACGATCCGGATCGCGCCGCCCCTGGTGATCTCGAAGGAGGACCTGGACTGGGGCCTTGAGCAGCTGCGGGAGGTGCTGGCGGACTGAGCGACCGGTCGGCCTCCGGTCGCGTGGCGTCGTCAGGTACGGAGTGCTTCGAGCGGCTGCACCTTCGCCGCTCCGAGTGCCGGGTACAGGCCGGCGAGGAGTCCGGTGAGCGATCCGACGGCGGGGGGGGGAGGACCACGGTGCAGGGGTTGATGACGGTGGTCCATTCCCGGACGAGGGCGACCACGGCGACGACCCCCACCCCGATGGCCGTGCCGGCGAGTCCGCCGAGTGTCCCGAGCACGGTGGACTCACTTCGGCGAGTCGGCATTGCCGGTCGAGGACCACGCCCGGACCATCCCCCCGCCGCAACGCGGGCCGGGCAACTCGGGCCATTGACACGAGAGTTGGTCTAGGCCAATGATGCCGCCATGCCGAGACTCCGTCTGCGTCACGCCGTGCGTGCCGCGCTCGCCGCCCTCGTCCCCCTCGCGCTCCTCGGCGCGTCCACGGGACCCGCGCACTCCGCCCCCGGGGCGGCCTGGCCCGAGCCCGTCCCGGTGGTCTCCCACGTCGAGACCACCGACCCCGTCGTCTTCATCACCATCGACGACGGCTGGTACCACGACCCCGCGGCGGCGGAACTGCTGCTCGACCGCCGGGTGCCCGCCTCGCTCTTCCTCCTGCCGGGCGCCTACTCGTACGACTCCGGCTACTTCCACACCCTGCTGAACCAGGGCCGCTCACGCGTCGAGAACCACACCGTCAACCACCCCGACCTGACCACGCTCGACGCCGCCGGGCAGCGGGCGGAGATCTGCGGGGCCCGCGACCAGCACCTCGCCCGGTTCGGCGACGGCCCGCGTCTGCTGCGCCCGCCGTACGGCACGTACGACGCGACCACCCGGACCGCCGCGCGCGCCTGCGGGGCGAAGGCCGTCGTGACCTGGACGCACGACCTCACCACCTGGGGCTCGTGGACCCCGCCGGCCCCGCAGCTCAAGGCCGGCGACATCATCCTGCTGCACTTCAACGAGACGGTGACGCAGGACCTGGAGCGGGCACTGGACCTGGCCGAGGCGGCCGGCCTGAAGCCCGCGCCGCTCAGGGAGTACGTCCCCGAATAGGGCGCGTACGTCCCCGAGCAGGGCGCGGGCGCGGACGTCCCCGGGCGGGGCTCAGAGGATCACGTGCGGGAGGAAGCGGGCGTACTCGTCGGTGACGAGGCCCGCCGACTCCCGGATCCCGAGGCCCGCCGCCTCGTTCTCGACGACCCACGCGCCGAGCACGACCCGGTTGCCGTCGAAGTCGGCCAGCGGGGCCAGCTCCTGGTAGCAACAGCGCTCCCCGTCCCGTACGAACGGCTCCGTACCGGCCTCGTGCAGGGTGACGCCCGCGCCCTCGCGGCCGAGCAGCGGCTTGGCGACCCAGCCCGTGGTCGAGGCCAGCTCGCGCGGACCGTCGAGGTAGGCGGGGAGCAGGTTCGGGTGACCGGGGTTCAGCTCCCACAGGATCGCGAGCAGCGCCTTGTTGGAGAGGAGCATCTTCCAGGCGGGCTCGATCCAGCAGGTGGTGCCGGTCCCGCCGCCGTTGTCGAGGGTGGCGAGGACGTGCTTCCCGAAGCGGTCGGTGGTCAGCCACTCCCAGGGGTAGAGCTTGAAGCAGGCACGGATGAAGCGGAGCCGGTCGTCGACGAACCGGCGCGAGAGCCGGTCCCAGCCGATCCGCTCGACGGAGAGCGCCTCGGTGTCCAGCCCGGCCTGCTGGGCGGTCTCGCGCAGGTACGCGACCGTCATCAGGTCCTCGCCGAGCTCGTCGCCGTCCGAGTGGACGAAGTGGACGGGGCCCGGCGGCAGCAGCGGCGCCTGGCGCTTCCAGGCGTCGACGAGCCGCTCGTGGAGCGAGTTCCACTGGTCGGCGCCGGGGAACCGCTCCTCCATCCAGAACCACTGCGGGCTCGCGGCCTCGACCAGCGAGGTGGGGGTGTCGGCGTTGTACTCCAGCATCTTGGCCGGGCCCGTACCGTCGTAGCGCAGGTCGAACCGCCCGTAGAGGGACGGGAGTTCGTCCCGTCGCCGCCAGGACTCGGCGACCAGGGAGGCGAGCTTCGGGTCGGTGATCCCGAGCTCGGCGAACCGGTCGTGCTCGACGATGTGCTCGGCCGCCGCCAGGCACATCGCGTGCAGCTCCTCGACGACCTCCTCCAGCGCCTCGACCTCGGGCAGGGTGAAGGAGTAGTACGCGCTCTCGTCCCAGTACGGACGCAGCGAACCGTCCGGGTAGCGGGTCAGGGGATAGACGACCCCCTGCTCCTCGACGATCTGCTGCCAGTCGGGCCGGGGCTCGATGGTGTGCCGCTTCATGTGCCGGGGCCTCCTCAGCCGCCGCCGGAGCCCGAGCAGCCGAAGCCGCCGGTGTCGACGGCCGCCTTGCTGAAGCTGCCGCCGCTCACCGTGCCGTTCCGGACGGAGCCGCCGTAGTAGTACGAGCCCCGGGTCGTGGTGCCGTTGCTGTCGTCGTCGTCATCGCCGCCGCCGCTCTCGCACCGGTAGCTGGGCAGCTCTTCGCGGGTCAGCGGGTCCACACACCGCCGGTCCGGCTCCGAGCCGCACGCGGTGATCGTCGCCGCGAGCACACCCATCCCGCCGAGCACCACCGTGCTCGACCTCAGCCTGCGCATGTCCGTCGCCTCCCCTTCGCGGTCGTAACCGTCGTGGGCACGACAGTCGCGACCGCACAGTGTAGGCCGGTGATTTCCGGCCTCAACGCCTAGAGTCATTTCGTGCTTCTCGGGATGATTTGTGCGGTTGCTTCGGCCTTCTGCTTCGGTGCGGCCTCTGTCTTCCAGGCGATGGCGGCCCGTGCCGCCGAGCCGGGGACGGGCGGGGGCGTCGACGTCGCCCTGATGTGGCGCGCGCTGCGCCAGTGGCGCTATCTCGCCGGTCTGGGGATGGACGGCCTGGGCTTCGCCCTGCAGATCGTGGCGCTGCGGACGCTGCCCATCTACGTCGTGGGCGCGGCGCTCGCCGCGAGCCTCGCGGTCACGGCGGTCATCGCCTCCCGGCTGCTGCACGTGCGGCTGAGCCGGGTGGAGTGGACGGCCGTGGCCGTGGTGTGCGCGGGGCTCGCGATGCTGGCGCTCGCCGCGGGGAGGGAGGGGCACAACGGCGGCTCGGAGGCACTCCGGTGGGCGCTGCTCGGCATCTCCTTCGGGGTGCTGCTGCTGGGGGTGGTCGGCGGCCGGCTGCCGGAGAAGCCGCGCGCCCTCGTCCTCGGCCTCGGGGCGGGCTTCGGTTTCGGGGTGGTGGAGGTGGCGGTCCGGCTGATCGACGGCATCGACTTCGCCGATCCGGTCTGGTACGCGCTGCTCGTCGGCGGCGGGGCGGCGTTCCTGCTGCTGACCTCGGCGCTCCAGCGGGGCTCGGTGACCACGGCGACGGCGGGCGCGGTGCTCGGCGAGACGATCGGCCCGGCGGTGGTCGGGGTGGTCTGGCTCGGGGACAGCACGAGGGAGGGCCTGGGGTGGCTGGCGGTCCTCGGCTTCGCGGTGGCGGTGGCGGGCTCGCTGACCCTGGCCCGCTTCGGCGAACCACCGGCACCGGCCGCCGGACCGCACGAGGCGCACCCCCGGGGCGAGGACAAGAGCCCGGCCCCGGCCCCCGAGCGGGGCCCTCGCACGCCCTGACGGCCGGAGACGGGGCAGTGGGCGGGCGTAGGCGAGCAGGGCCGGGCCAAGCCGGGCCGGGCCGGGCCGGCTTGGCTTGGCTTGGCCCGGCTGCTCAGGGCAGCACCCTGCACAGGGCCTGGAGCGCGTTCTGCCAGCCGCTGTCCGGGGGTGTGGCGTACCCGACCACCAGGCCGTCGAGATCCGGTTTCACGCCGGGTCGCCGGAACTGGTTCAGGCCCAGGACCGCGAGCCCGTGCCAGGCAGCGGCGCGCAGGACGTCCTGCTCGGTGCCGGGCGGCAGGGTGAGCACCGCGTGGAGGCCCGCCGCGATGCCGCTGACCCGCGTCGCGGGCGAGTGCGCGGCCACCGCCTCCACCAGCTGGTCCCGGCGCCGCCGGTAGCGCAGCCGCATGGCCCGTACGTGCCGGTCGTACGCCCCCGAGCCGAGGAACTCGGCGAACGCCAGCTGGTCCGGCGCGCTGGACGCCCAGTCCGCGACCCCCTTCGCGGCGACCACCTCACCCACCAGCCCCTCCGGCACCACCATCCACCCCAGCCGCAGCCCGGGCGCGAGGGACTTGCTCGCGGTCCCCAGGTAGACGACCCGCTCGGGGTCCAGGCCCTGGAGCGCGCCCACCGGCTGCCTGTCGTAGCGGAACTCACCGTCGTAGTCGTCCTCCAGGACGAGGCCTCCCGAGGCACGGGCCCAGTCGACGACGGCCGCACGCCGGTCCGGCGGGAGGGCGCCGCCGAGCGGGAACTGGTGGGCCGGGGTCAGGAGGACGGCTCCGGAGTCCGTCAGCTCCTCGACGCGCGTGCCGCGTCCGTCGATGGGCAGGACCGGGGTCCCGAGGCCGGCCCTGGTGAGGAGGCCGGCGTGGATGTCGAGCCCGTACGACTCGACCGCCACGTCCCGCACTCCCCTGCCGCGCAGCACCTCGCCGATGAGCATCAGGCCGTGGACGAACCCCGCGCAGACCATGATCCGTTCGGGCCGGACGTGCACGCCCCGCGCGCGGGCGAGGTACTCGGCGAGTGCGGTGCGCAGTTCGATCCGGCCGCGCGGATCGCCGTAGCCGAAGGCCTCGTTCGGGGCGGCGGTGAGCGCCCGCCGGTAGGCCTTCAGCCAGTCGGCGCGGGGGAAGGAGGCGAGGTCGGGGGTGCCGGCCTTCAGGTCGTGCGCGGGAGCCGCGGGCGGGCCGGGCCGCGCCGGTGCGGCGGGCCGGGGCCGCGGGGACGAGGGCACGGTCCTGCTCGGCGCGGTCCTGCGGGCGACGCGCGTGCCCGAGCCCTGCCGGGCCGTCAGCCAGCCCTCGGCGACGAGCTCGGCATAGGCGTCGGCGACGGTGTTGCGGGCCATGCCCAGGTCGGCGGCGAGCGACCGGGAGGACGGCAGTCGCGTGCCCGCCTCCAGGCGCCCGCTGCGGACCGCCTCCCGGAGCGCGTCCATGAGGCCGGCACGCAGCCGCGGACCGCGCAGCTCCAGGTGAAGGTCGGCCCCGAAAGTGGCCCAGTCGTTCGCCATGGAAATGGACCATACTCCTGCGCCACCCCGCTCGTACGGTGGGAGACATGACCACCACGGCGGCAGACGCCGCAGCAGACAAGAACGCGCACGAGCACGCGCCCCGCCTCGCCCTCGCCGAGCGGGTCCCCGAGTTCTACCGGGCGATGATCCGGCTGGAGACGGCGGCCGCGAAGGACGTCGACCCGACCCTGTACCACCTGATCAAGATCCGGGCCTCGCAGGTCAACCGCTGCGCGTTCTGCCTCGACATGCACACCAAGGACGCGCTGGCGGAGGGCGAGACCGTCGAGCGGATCGTGCAGCTCACCGCCTGGGAGGAGTCCCGGCACTTCTACACCGAGCGGGAGCTCGCGGCCCTCGCCCTGACCGAGGCCGTCACCGTCCTCACCGACGGCTTCGTCCCCGACGAGGTGTACGCGAAGGCCGCCGCCCACTTCGACGAGACCGAGCTCGCCCGGGTCATCGCCGCGATCGTCACCATCAACGCCTGGAACCGCATCGGCGTGACGACCCGGCTGACGCCCGGCCACTACACCCCGCGCTCCTCGTGAGGAGCGGGGCGGCGGCGCCCTCGGCGAGGGCGCCTTCGCTCCGTGGTGCCCTCAGTGCGCGCCAGGGCGGAAGAACTCCAGCGCCACGCGCAGCACCTCGCGCTGCTTGGGCCAGTCGGCCTCGGGACCCGCGGCCAGGATGGCGTAGTGGTTGCCGTCCGCCGCCGTGAAGGCCCGGTCGACGACCTTGCGGCGGCCGCCGTCTCGGGCGTACGCGTACACCAGCTCGGCGGCGTCGGCCGGGGCGTCCGGATCGCCGGTGACCCGGTCGAGGCTGATCTCCACGTACCCCGGCTTGTTGGCCTTGCCGTCCTCGGAGGCGCCGCGCAGGGCCTCGTACGGCGTCATGCCGGGCTCGGTGATGACGAACACCTGGAGGAGGCTCTTCCCGTCCGGCGCGTTGAAGAAGATGCCCTGGTCGGACTCGGTGCGGTCCCAGCCCTCGGGGACGCCGACCGTGAAGCCCTTGAGGTCCTTCTGCGCGCGGTAGCCGGGCGGAGGGACACCGTCCGCGGGGGCGGTGGCGGACCCGGAGGACGTGGGCGCGCCCGACGGCGGGTCCGTCGGGGAGCCTGTCGGGGAGTCCGTGCCGTACGAGGTCCCCGCGTCGGTCGGACCGTCCGTCGGGTACTCCGAGGGCGTCGTGTCCACCGGAGCCGAGACCGAGACCGCCGGGCCGCCGGCCGCCGGCCCCTTGCCGTCCTCACCCCTGCCCCAGAGCAGCCAGGTGCCCACCGAACCCGCCGCGAGGACGGCGACGGCCACCCCCGCCGCGACCACGCCGCGCGCCCGCGGCCGGCCGCCTGCCGCCCCTGCCGGGGCCGGGGCGGTGGCGTACTGCCACTGCCCCGTCTCCGGCACGTACTCCGGCACGTACTCCGGAGCGTACTCCGGCACGTACTCCGGAGCGTACGAAGGAGGAGGCGGCACGGAACCGGAAGCGGGGCCGGAAGCGGGAGCGGGCGCGACGGGCACGGAAGCCGGAGCGGGAGCCGGGCCCGTCGTGGGCATCGGCGGCGGGGCCGGAGCCGGGGACGGCGCGCCCCCGACCGGCTCCCAGCTCTGCGTCTCGTCGTTCCAGCGGGCGTTCATGTCACCCTCCGAGCAGGGCGCCGACGGCCTGCCCGACGGCCACGCCCGAGGCGAGGATCCCGGTCACCGCGCCCGCGTCCAGGAGCGCCTGGCGCAGCCGGGTCAGGCGGGGCGCACCGGCGCGCCCCGTGCCCTCGATCTCGTCCTCGGCGTCCGAGAGTTCGCCGTCCAGGGCGGCCGTCTGCTCGGTGGCGACGACACCCCCGAGGTCGGCCCTGAGCTTGCGGATGGCCTGGAGGAGCTCCTCCTGCTGCGGGTCGCGGGCCGGCTGCGTGCCGTTCACGGTGCTGGTGACGGTGTTGTTGTCGCCGATGGTGACGTTGCCGCTGGTGTTGGTGACGTGAATGCCGCCGCGGTCACGGGAGTTGTCGGTGTCAGCCACGGTCGCCTCCGGTCGTGGAAGTGGTGAAGGTCTTGCTGGTGACGGTGTTGTGGTTGCCGAGGGTGACGTTGCCCTTGGTGTTCTCGATGAACGTGCCGCCCTCGGCGACGTGGATGATCTTCTGCTCGAACTCGGCGGTCTCGTATCCGGCTTCGCGGAGCGCGACGGTCACGCCGTTCGCGACGCGGTCCTGGATGCTCTTCAGGTAGCGGCTGAGGTCCATCTCCTGGAAGAGGGAGGCGTCGTCGTCGGAGCCGAGCTCGCGGACCGAGACCGCGGGCCCCTCGGGCAGTGCGTTGGCGTGGCCGGCCGTGAGCAGCCGCCAGCCGTGGCCGAGCGCCCGCCAGAGCGTGACGACGGCCTGTCCGGCGGAGCGCGGGGTCTGGCCGAGCGCCCAGACGGCCTTGCCGAAGTGGTGGTTGTGCCGGTAGCGGTGGGCGATCCGGTCGGCGTACCGGTAGAGCGGCTTCACCGGCCGCAGGACGTGCGGGGCGACCTCCAGCATCAGCATGCCGCCCTGCGTGTGGACGCGGACGAAGACCGTGGCGACGATCTCCTCGCCCCAGCCGCCGACCCGGATGCGGAGGAAGTGACGGCGGGTCTCGCCGCCCTCCTCGATGGCGCCCGAGCGGTGCAGTTCGAAGCCCTCCGGGGTGTAGGGGGCGGCGGTGCGGGCCGGCAGCCCGTCGACGGGCAGGAAGACGACCTCGTCGATCTCCAGCTCGCGCAGCCGGTCCCGTACGGCGGCCTGGATCTGCGGCGAACCGTGCGGGGAGGGCACGCGCAGTGCCTCCACGAGCGGGACGACGTGCCGCATGATCGCGCTGTTGTCGAGGGGCTCGGGCGCCTTGGCCCCGAGGTTCTTGCGGGGACGCAGCTCGATGGAGAGCGACCAGGGCTCGTACGGGGCTCCGGCGCCGCAGAACGGGTCGTCGGAGCCGTACATGACGAGGCGCGCGTGCTGCTCGACGCGGATCCGGTCGCGCAGCCGGCGGGACCGGCCGCCCTCGGCCTGCTCGGCCGGGTCGGAACGGAGGTCGGCGAAGCGGTCCCTGGAGAGCTCCTGGGTGAGCGCCCGGGCGAACTGGCCGCGCTGGGTCGCCACCGCCCAGGCCACGAGCAGGGGCACGGCGACGGTGATCCACACCTCCAGCGGGCCGATGCCGAACATCCCCTCGGCGGCGAGACCGAGCGCGGGCCCGGCGAACTCGCCCGCCTCGGAGACCTCGCCGAGGAACTCGTAGCCGGACTCGTCGTCGCCGAAGCCGAGCAGGAGCAGGAGCAGCGCCGACTGGAAGAGGAAGATCCGCCCGTACCAGCGCAGGAGGAGGGCGGGGACCGTGCGCCAGAGGGGCGCGGCGGCGGCACGGCCGCGGACCCAGCGGGCGAGGCCGAGCACGAGGAACGGCGCGACGAGGAGGACGACCAGGCCCTTGGTGAGCGGGAACGCGATGATCCAGAGGGCGAGGATGCCGGCGGCCCAGGCGAGTTCGACGCGGCGGGCGCGCAGCGCGTGTGCGAGGACGCGGCTCGCGTCGAAGCCGAGGGAGGGGGCGGCGAAGCGCTCCTCGTGGACGTACAGCTGCTCGATGACGGTGTCCCGGAAGCCGTCGTCGAGGTAGGTGCCGGCGCAGAGCAGGCGGGTCGACTCGCTCGCGGAAGGTAAGCGGCGCGGATCGACGGCGGGCGACGCACCCGGGGGCGTACCGGGCGGTGTTCCCGGTGGCGTACTCGGTGGCTGCCCTGGCTGCTGCGGTACGAACGACTGCGTCAAAACTCCCCCGATGCGCGGAACTGTTCCTGTTTTCGGCCCACTTGACGGGGAACCGGTGGGACAGCATAGGGGAGGCGGGGCTGCCTGTCGGCGCGAAGAACGGCGCCCCCGGGCCGTACGGTCGGTCGTACGGCCCGGGGGCGCCGGGTATGCGGAGTGCCGTCAGGCGGTCAGGCCCTCAGGCGGGGGGCTCAGATGAGGCCGAGCTCGCGGACCGTGTCGCGCTCCTCCGACAGCTCCTTGACGGAGGCGTCGATGCGGGCGCGCGAGAAGTCGTTGATCTCCAGGCCCTGGACGATCTCGTACTTGCCGTCCTTGCAGGTGACGGGGAAGGAGGAGATCAGGCCCTCCGGGACGCCGTAGGAGCCGTCGGACGGGACGCCCATGGAGGTCCAGTCGCCCTCGGCGGTGCCGTTGACCCACGTGTACACGTGGTCGATGGCGGCGTTTGCGGCGGAGGCGGCCGAGGACGCGCCACGGGCGTCGATGATCGCGGCGCCGCGCTTGGCGACGGTCGGGATGAAGGTGTCGGCCAGCCACGCCTGGTCGTCGACGACGTCGGCGGCGTTCTTGCCGGCGATCTCCGCGTGGAAGATGTCCGGGTACTGGGTCGCGGAGTGGTTGCCCCAGATGGTGAGGCGCTTGATGTCCGTGACCGAGGAGCCGGTCTTCTGGGCCAGCTGCGTCAGCGCGCGGTTGTGGTCCAGGCGGGTCATCGCGGTGAAGCGCTCGGCCGGGACGCCCTTGGCGGCGGACTGGGCGATCAGGGCGTTGGTGTTGGCCGGGTTGCCGACGACGAGGACCTTGATGTCGTCCGCGGCGTGCGCGGCGATGGCCTCGCCCTGCGGCTTGAAGATGCCGCCGTTGGCGGCGAGCAGGTCGCCGCGCTCCATGCCCGGGCCACGCGGGCGGGCGCCCACGAGCAGGCCGATGTTGGAGCCCTCGAAGCCCTTGTTCGGGTCGTCGAAGATGTCGATGCCCTTGAGCAGCGGGAACGCGCAGTCGTCGAGCTCCATGGCGGTGCCCTCGGCGGCCTTCACGCCCTGCGGGATCTCGAGGAGGCGCAGCTTGACCGGCACGTCCGCGCCGAGCAGGTGGCCCGAGGCGATGCGGAAGAGCAGCGCGTAGCCGATCTGGCCGGCCGCGCCGGTGACGGTGACATTCACGGGAGTGCGGGTCATGGCGATCTCCGTAAGACAGCTGGCGGTGGGGGTCCCTGCCCCGGGTTCCGGACGTCTCTTCTGATCGACGATCGACGATCGATCGGTCTGATCGATCGGTGTCTCGACGTGAAGAGATTTCCAGCGGTCAGGCTATCGGACCCGGGGGCCCGTGAACCCCCACCCCGTTGTGGTCCGGCTCACTGCCACCCGTCCGAGCCCTTGTCCGCGGGCTTCTGGAGGTACGTCAGTTCGCGGTGCAGGTCTCGGTGCGGTCGGCGAGCGTGGCGCAGGCCTTCGCGTCCCCGGCGGCCGTGACCGCGAGCATCGGCGTGTACGCGCCGGTGTCGGCGCCCGCGGGGACGGACGCGCGGCGGGTGACCCCCGCGACCTCCACCGTGACGGTGTCCCCCGGTGCGGCTCCGCTGATCCGGGCCCAGGCCGCCGCGCAGGTCTCGCTGTGCCGGACCTCGACCAGGACGGTGCCGACGCGGGCGCGGGCGGTGGTGGTGGCGAGGGGGCCGCCGCAGCCCATGGCCTCCGGGTCGCGGCCGGTGCAGGCGGGGCCCGCGCACTTCACCCCGGCGGGGAGGTCGGTGCTCGGCGCGGCGGTCGGGGCGGTCGGCGAGGGCGGGGCCGAGGCCCGGTCGTCCGCGCCGCCGCCCGAACCTCCGAGGTCGACGAGGAGAAGGGCGGCGGTGACGACGAGCAGGGCGCCGACGGTCCCGGTGACGTAGAGGAGGAGGGTCCGCCGGGGTGGGGGCGGGGAGTCGGCGGTCGCAGTGGGGGCGGCGGGGGCCGATGCCCGGGACGGCTCCTGGGCCGGCGCCCGGGCCGGTTCCTCGGCCGGTTCCTCGGCCGGTTCCTCGGCCGGTTCGAGGCGCCGGATCTGCATGGTCCGGTCGTCCCGGGACCCGTCGGGATCGAGCGTCCCCTCGCGGTCACCGCCGCGCGCCCACGCCCGCTCGGCGCGCTCCCACTCCGCCGCGAGGTCCCCGGGCTCGGTTCCGGTCACCTCGGCGAGTGCGGCGACGGCGGTCCTGGGGACGGGCCGACGCCCGTTCAGATAGGCGTCCCATGTGCTCCGGTCGTGTCCGGTGCGCTCGGCCACGGCGGTGACACCGAGGCCACTGCGATCGACCAGCCGGCGGAGCCGCTCGGCGAACGCGCGGACGTCCGGGTCGAGTTCGTCCGACAGCGCCTTCCAGCCAGGCATGTACGCCCCCCTTGTCCGCGACCTCCCCTGCGTCCTCGAAGGATGGCAGCTCCAGGGACGATCCGCGCCCCGGATGCGGAGGCGAGGTAGCGGAATGGTCACTTCCGTGACACAGCGAGCGGCTGGAACTTGAACCTCATTGGCGCGTACATGACCCTTGATCACAGCGGCGCCCGCCCTCCCACGGGGGAGAGGGCGGGCGCCGTACGCGATCGCGGTCGCAGCCGTCGCGTCACCGCTCCTGCGTCACAGCGTGAGATGGAGGACGTCCTCCAGGAACGGGATCCGCAGCCAGGGACCCGGCTGCACCATGAGCGCGAGCAGCACGATCAGGCTGCCCATGACCCCGTACGTGATCATGTCCGTGAAGCGGGACCGGACGGCGAGCATGCCCACGGACGGCACCACCCGGCGCATCACGGCGCCGAGCAGCAGGGCCGCCCCGACCAGCATCGTGCCCACCCGGAAGGACTGCGGGAACGGCTCCACGCCGACCACGACGAGGCCGATGCCGGCGAGGACGAGGACGCTGAGCAGGGGCCACTGGCGCGCGGGCGCCGAGGCGTCGCCGGGCGCCGCCCGGCCGCCGCCCTCGGGCCGCGCGGTGTCGGTCGTGAGGCCGAACCGACGCCGGCGGGCCTTCTTGGCCGCCTCGGCCTTGGCCTTGGCCACCTCGCCACCCACGGCGGCCTCCCGCCCGACGGCCTCCTCGCCGGAGGTCCCGCTGCCGGAGGCCGCGCCCTCGGCGGTCACGCTCAGAGCGCCGCGGCCGCGCGCTCGGCGGCCTCGACGACGTTCACGAGGAGCTGCGCGCGGGTCATCGGGCCGACGCCGCCCGGGTTCGGGGAGATCCAGCCGGCGACCTCGGCGACACCGGGGTCCACGTCGCCGAGGATCTTGCCCTCGCCGTTGCGCGAGACGCCGACGTCGAGGACGGCCGCGCCCGGCTTGACGTCCTCCGGCTTGATCAGGTGCGGGACGCCGGCGGCGGCCACGATGATGTCGGCGTTGCGCAGGTGCGCCGACAGGTCCCGGGTGCCGGTGTGGCACTGCGTCACGGTCGCGTTCTCGGAGCGGCGGGTCAGGATGAGCGGCATCGGGCGGCCGATGGTGACACCGCGGCCGACGACCACGACCTCCGCGCCGTTGATCTCCACGCCGTGCGCGCGAAGCAGCGTGATGACGCCGTTCGGCGTGCAGGGCAGCGGGGCGGGCTCGTTGAGCACGAGACGGCCGAGGTTGGTCGGGTGCAGGCCGTCCGCGTCCTTGGCCGGGTCCATCAGCTCCAGGATGCGGTTCTCGTCGATGCCCTTCGGCAGCGGGAGCTGGACGATGTAGCCGGTGCAGGCCGGGTCCTCGTTGAGCTCCCGTACGACCGCCTCGATCTCCTCCTGCGTGGCGGTGGCCGGAAGGTGACGCTGGATGGAGGCGATGCCGACCTGTGCGCAGTCGCGGTGCTTGCCCGCCACGTACTTCTGGCTGGCCGGGTCGTCGCCGACGAGGACGGTGCCCAGGCCGGGCGTGACGCCCTGGTCCTTGAGGGCCGCCACACGGGCGGTCAGTTCGGTCTTGATCGCGGCTGCGGTGGCCTTGCCATCGAGAATCTGGGCGCTCATGAAGACATCCTCCCGGATGACCCCCGCCTTGTTCCAATTCGCTCCCACCGGACGGCTCGTCAGGCGGGGCAACAGATTGCACTTGCACAACTCCGTGGGGTATCGACTGGACAAGAAGTCGACCGTGCGACGACGATGACCGCGAAGTACCGCGGAAAGTGCCGGGGGGAAATCCGCTCAAATGCCGTGAAAGTCCTCCGCGCGGGCCGCGT
Organism: Streptomyces venezuelae; assembly: GCF_008642375.1. Classification (NCBI taxonomy): domain Bacteria; kingdom Bacillati; phylum Actinomycetota; class Actinomycetes; order Kitasatosporales; family Streptomycetaceae; genus Streptomyces; species Streptomyces venezuelae. Next base: position 3,397,598 of record NZ_CP029194.1, read on the forward strand.
CGTCCCCGCACAGAGATCTTCACGGAGGAACCCCCCGATGAGCTTCGGCGACTCGAACAACCCCTACGGCCAGCCCCAGGGCCAGCAGCAGCCCGGCTACGGCTACCCGCAGCAGGCCCCGCAGGGCGTGCCGCCGCAGCAGGGTTACGGCTACCCGGCGGCCCCTGCGTACGGCGGCGGTTACCCGGCCGCGATGACCGAGATGCCGGGCTCCGTCAAGGCCGCCCGCGTGATGCTCTTCGTCATCGGCGGTCTGCAGATGATCGGCGTGGTCCTCTTCGCGCTCACCGCGATGACCATCTCCGCCGCGCAGAGCGACCCGGCACTGAAGGACGACGTCCAGTTCCAGCAGCTCGCCGACATGTCGACGGGCGCGATCTGGGGCATCACCGCCGTCGTCCTGGCCTGGGGCGTCCTCGCGATCGTCCTCGGTGCCAAGTTCGGCAGCGGCGGCAACGGCATCCGCATCACGGCGCTGGTCTTCGGCATCATCACCGCGATCCTCGGCATCTACCCGTTCATCATCGTCGGCCTCGCGCACACCGTGCTGGCGATCCTGGTCGCGGTCTTCGTCGGCAAGTCGGACGGCGCCGCCTGGTTCAACCGCAACAAGCAGCCGCAGTACTAAGCAGCACGCCGAAGGGGCCGGGTTCCGTACGGAGGTACGGAACCCGGCCCCTTCGCCGTTCCCCGGCAGGCCACCCGGCAGGTCGCCCAGCAGGCCACCCGGCGGGTCACCCGGCAGGTCACACCCGCTTGAGCACCGCGAAGCCGTCCGAGCGGTGCGTGATCTCGTACCGCGCCTCCGGATGCAGTTGCGAAGCCAGCTGCGCCGGGTCCGAGATCTGCTGCGACCAGCCGCGCAGGTCGAAGGCGAGGTAGTCCGGGGTCGCGCCCTTCGAGGTGCCGACCCAGTAGACCCGGTGGTCCGCCGTGAGGTGGGCCAGGAGCGAGACGTCCGCCTCCACGCTCGCGCCCTCCGGCACCGCGTCCACCGCCGCCCGCGCCTGCTCGGCCCGGGTGTCCGTGCGGTACGTCTCCGACTTCAGCAGCTCCCGCAGCGGCAGGTTCATGGCGAGTACGAGCGCGACCGCCGTCGCGACGGGGACGACGACCTTCGCGTACGCCGCGAGCCAGGCGCGCGGCGAGGTGCGCACGGACCGGGCCGCGTCCACGAGGGCCAGGAAGACCACCGGCATGAGGATGGCGCTGTAGTGCCAGTGCATGCCCCAGTGGTTGGCGTCCTGGGAGAGGAAGCGCCAGCCCAGGGTCGGCAGGACGAGCAGGATCAGCGGGGAGCGCAGGGCGAGGAAGCCGACGATCGCGAGCAGGAAGAAGACCATCTCCCAGCGTTCGCCGGAGACGAGGGCGTCCCTGATGACCTGCCCGAAGGACGTCTCCGCGCCCTCGCCGGTCTTCTCGATCTTGGACCAGTAGTCGTACTCGCCGACCCGGCTCGCCGCCGGGATCAGGACGAGGACCGTGAGGGCGAAAGCCGCCGCGCCGAACCCGGCCAGGGCCGCGCCCAGCCGCTTCTGCCCCTTCACGAAGAGGACCACGCCGACCATCGTGACGGTCAGCCCCATGTCCTCCTTGACGAGGACGAGCGGGGCGGACCAGGCGACGGCCGCCGTCCAGCGCCCGAGGATCAGGGCCCGGCAGGTCAGCGCGAGCATCGGGACCGCGAAGGCGATCTCGTGGAAGTCGGACTTGACGGCCTCCTGGAGTCCCCAGGAGAGCCCGTACGCGATCGTGAGACCGATGCCGGCGGCGCGGCTGCCGAGGACCTGCTGGGTGGTGCGGCCGACGACGACGGCGGACGCGGCGAAGAGCGCGGCCTGCCCGAGGAGCAGGGAGGCGGGCGAGGACCAGATCCAGTACAGGGGCGCGAGCAGTGCGGTGACCGGGCTGAAGTGGTCGCCGAGTATGTGGAAGCCGGGGCCCTTGATGTCGACCACGGGGGCCCGGAACTCGGCGTACGCCCTGACGGACTGCCCGAAGATCCCGAGGTCCCAGGAGGGGGTGCGGAAATGCGTGTACTGCACCCAGGAGTAGAGGAAGTACAGGCCGCAGAGGACGGCCGCGAGGATCACATAAGGCCGCAGCGGAGCCGGGGAAAGGCCGTCCGACGCGTCCGCGTCGGTGGTATCCGCAGCGGGCCTGTTCAGTACGTCCAACACCACGTCCCCCACACCGGCGGCCGACAAAAGAGCAACCCATTAGACCAGAGTCCACCCGTTCGGAGGATCGCTCGCCGCCCGGCCGGACGTCCGTGAGCCGCGCCCCCTTCTCCGTAACCGGTAGGTGACGTTCTGCATTCGTTTATCGCCGCTTCCTACCCTGACCGCGCACGCAGACCTCGGGGAAAGGAAGCGTCATGTACAGCATCATCGTGGTGCCCGCACCCGCCGCGGCCTCCGGGAGCCAGGTCAGGCTGGCGCCCGGCGAGAGGCTCCACTTCGGCCGCGCCGCCCCACGGACGGCCGGCGCCCCGCATGCGGCCGGCGCCCCGCATGCGGCCGGCGCGCCGCGCCATCTGGACATCCCCCACCCCGGGGTGTCCCGGACGGCCGGGGAGATCGGTGCGACGGCGAGCTACTGGACGCTCAGCAACTTCAGCGCGGCCTCGACGTACGTCGTCGAGAACCCGGAGGGCGCCGGGGAGCACATCAAGATCGCGCCGGGGCGGCTCGACGCCCCCGTGCCGTTCGAGTTCTCCCGGGTCGTCCTGCCCGCGGGCGGCGACCTGCTCGACTTCAGCGTCTGGGCGCCCCGCCACGACTACGTGGAGCACGCGTACTCCGCCTCCGCCGAGGACGGTGAGCCGACCGCGCTCGCCTTCCCCCTCGACCGCTCCAAGCGGTACTTCCTCGTCCTCGCCGCGCTCTGCGAGTCGCGACTGCGCGGCGCCCCGCACGCGCCGCTGCCGACGGTCGACCGGATCGTGGAGCGGCTGCGACCCCTGTGGCCCGCGGTGAACCGGGCCTCGGTGCAGTGGAACATCGACTACCTCGCTGTGAAGTTACGCCTCAAACCCGGCCCCGACACGGCCGAGGCGGGGCCGCGCCTCAACGGCAAGAAGGAGACCCTGGTCTCGCTCGCGCTCCGCTTCGACCTCGTCCACGAGGACGACCTGGTGACGCTGACGGGCCTGCCGGCCCCGGCTCCTTCGACGGAGGCGCGGTGAACACCTTCCCGCTGACCGTGCCGACCGGGTACGAGGTCGGCGGCTGGACCGTCGAGCGGCCACTGGGCGCGGGCGCGTTCGGCAGCGTGTACTCGGCACGCCGCACCGGCGGTGGCGGGGGCGATCTCCCCGCCCGGGCCGCGCTCAAGTTCCTGCCGACCGGCACCCACACCCCACGTCAGCTGCGCCACCTCCGCGACCTCGCCGACCGCGAGGTCCACCTGCTGAGGCGGCTGCGCTCGCCGCGCCTGATCCGGCTGTACGAGACCCTCACGGTCGACGACCCGGCGCACCCGGAGCTGGACGGCGCCACCGTCCTCGTACTGGAGGAGGCGGAGCGCCCGCTCCAGTCCCTCCTCTCGGGCGCCGCGCCGCCGTCGGCCGGTCCCGCGCTGCTCGTCCAGATCTGCGAGGGCCTGCACCAGCTGCACACCGCGGGCTGGGTGCACGGCGACCTCAAGCCGGGGAACGTCCTGCTGATGAAGGACGGCAGCGTCCGGCTCGGCGACTTCAGCACGGCGAGCGAGCTGGAGGGCACCCACGCCTACGCCGCCGGCTTCGCCACACCCGACTACACACCGCCCGAGCTGCTCTGGTCGGAGACCGGCGACCGGGGCACACGGATCCGTCCCAGCGCCGACGTCTGGGCCTTCGGCGTCCTGGCCCACACCGTCCTGACCGGCGGCTCCCCGCTCCCCGGCGGCACACCGGCCGCCCGCCGCGACGCCGCCCTCCGCTACGCGCGCGGCGAGGAGGAGCTCCGCCTCTCCCCCGGACTCCCCGACGTGTGGCGTGAGATCGTCGCCGACTGCCTGAGCCGCACCCACGAGGAACGGGCCGCCCACGACGCCACGACCGTCCTGCGCCGGGTCCGGGAGGCGGCGGCCGGCCGGATGCCGCGCCGCCGGCGCCGCGGACGACGGCTCGTACCGCTCATCGCCGCCTCCCTGGCGGGGCTGACGGCGGCGGGCCTCGGCCTGAACGCCCTCGTCGAACGGCAGGCGGGGCGGAACACCGCCGCGGGGTACGAGCGGTGCGCGCCGGGTTACGTCTGCTTCTTCTCCGAGAAGGGCGGCAGGGGCGAGATGTGCGACTGGGAGAACGACGATCCCGAGTGGTTCGACGGCGACACGGTCTGTGAGTGGGCGCGGAAGGAGGGACCGCACTCGGTGTTCAACAACGGCGCGGCCGACGCGAATGGCTTCGTCCACGTCACCTACTTCGCCTCGAAGGGCCTGAAGGACGGTCTGGGCTGCGTGCCGCAGGGCGCGCGCCGCGACCTGGCCCTGGCCCGGCCGGTCGCCTCACACGTCTGGGCCAAGAAGTGCGAGGAAATGGACCCTCTGATGTCCGAGTACGGGGGAACCTTCGATCTTCCGGAGAGTGGAGCCACCTGATCGCGAGAAGGGAACACACACGTGTCCTACGCACGACTGCGCTTCGCACTCCTGGCGTTCCTGACGGCCCTGGTCCTCACCCTCGGGCTGGGCGCCGCCACGGCAGGCGCCGCCGAGGCCGGTACGGTCACCGCCTCGGCCCCGGCCGCCGCCCCGCCCGCCGGCAAGCCCGCCTTCCAGCTGCCGTTCGCCTGCGGCACGAAGTGGCGGCTCGACACCTGGGGCCACAACCCGGCGCTCGACATCGTCAAGGAGGGCAACCCGGGCTCCGACGGCCTGCCCGTCTACGCCTCCGCCCCGGGGACGGTCTCGGCCGCCTACTGGAACAACGGCTCCGGCAACACCCTCCAGATCAGCCACGGCAACGGCTGGTTCACGGCGTACTACCACCTCCAGGAGGCGCCGACCGCGTACGTGCAGGTCGGCAGCCAGGTCACCGGCGCCACCCAGATCGGCCGCGTCGGCAAGTCCGGCGGGGCCAACGACTGGGCCCACCTCCACTACGAGCAGCGCTACCTGGCCTCCGGCACGTTCACGGACGAGACCCATCGCAGGCCCGTCCACTTCGGCGGGATCGAGTACAGCGGGGCCGAGCGCACGTGGGCGAGCGTGACGAGCGGCAACTGCGCGCAGCCGCAGACCACCCCGTACCAGCCGTGGAACTGCCCCAACGGCTCCGTCTGCTTCTTCTCCGAGACGGGCGGCAGGGGCACGGTCTGCAAGACCGACAGGAACGTGCCGGCGAGCACCTGCGGCCTGCGCAAGTCCTTCTTCAACAACGGCCACCCGCAGGCCGGCGCCGACCACGCGTACGTCTCCTTCACGGAGGGCGGCACGTCCTGCCTCCACCACGGCTGGGCGGACGGCCGGGGCGACTTCGCCGCCGGCGGCCGGACGATCAAGTCCGTGACCTGGGGCGGCGAGTGCGCGTAGCGCTTCCCTAGGAGTTCAGAGGTACCCCGCCCCGGGCCGCGCCGCGAAGGTGTGACCGGGCCGCCCGACCGGTGCGGCCCGGTCATCTCGGGGGGCTCGGAACCATGACGTCCACGTTCGTTCGCGCCTGCGCCGCCGCCCTGGTGCTCCTGTCCACAGCGACCGGCTGCGCGGACCGGCCCGCCGCCACCGCCAACCCCGACAGCCCCCGTCCCGACGTCACCCGTCCCGACGTCACGGACACCGACCGCGCGTCACTCCGCCACGCGGAGCAGGTCCTGGTCGAGCGGTGCATGCGGGCCGAGGGCTTCTCGTACCGGGCGGGACCGCGCCCCACCCCGGACGAGAGCTTCACCGTCGGCTATCTGCTGTCGGACACGGCCTGGGCCCGGCGGAACGGCTACGGCAGCCGGATCGCCGCGAAGGTCCTGGCCGCGCGGAGGACGGACCCGAACCAGCGGTACGTCGACGGGCTGTCACCCGAGCGTCGCGGGGCCTACCGCACGGCTCTGGACGGCGGCGCCGGAGCCCGGACGCTCTCGGTGCGGGTGCCCGGCGGTGGAACGATCGGCCGCCGGCTCGGCGGGTGCGAGGAGACCGCCCAGAAGCAGCTGTACGGCGACCCCGCGACCTGGTTCCGCGCGAGCAAGACCGCGACCAACCTGACCCGGCTGTACGTGTCGGAGCTGAGTCGCGACCCGGAGTTCACCGCCGCCCAGGCTGCCTGGGCGGACTGCATGCGCGAGGCCGGCCATCCGTACGCGACCCCGGTGGAAGCCAGGACCGCGCTCCCCGCGAACCGCGACGACGACAGGGCCTTCGCCACGGAGGTGCGCCTCGCGACGGCGGAGGCCGAGTGCGCCGGGTCCTCCGGCTTCGCCCGTACGGGGCGGGCCCTGGAGCGCCGGTACGTGGACGGGCTGCGCGGCGAGTACGGCGACGAGCTCGACACGTACGCACGACTGGAGCACGAGGCGCTGACCCGCGCCCGCTCCCTCACATGAGCTCCCGCGGCGCGAGGCCGCGGGCGGACGGAGGAGGAGAAACCATGAAGCGTCTCATCGGAAGCGCCGCCGCGGTGCTGGGCCTTGCGGCCGGTTCCGTACTGATCGGTTCCCCGGCACAGGCGTCGACCGCGTGCGACAACTTCTACAACAACACCGCCCGGTCCGGATACATGTACGCGTGGAACCTGCCCGGCTGTTCCGGCCTGCTCGGCGGGGACGTGGACAACGACGCCGACTGGGGCGACTCCAGCGGGTCCTTCCAGGGCAGCGACACCAACAACGCCGAGTCCGTCATGAACAAGGGGACGGGCAGTTCGTACCACATCGTCCGGTTCTACGACTACACGGCCTACAACACGCCCAACGGCTACGGCTGCCTGCACCCGAGCGAGTTCTACGCGAGTGACCTGCGGGACAACAGGCTCAGCGACGGCGGTCCGGCCGCCAACAGCATCAGCTCGCACAACTGGGTGTCCAGCTGCAACCACTACCTCGACTGACTCACGCACAACGGCGGGCGGCCCGCCGGTACCCGTCGGGTACCGGCGGGCCGCCCGCCCGTCAGTGCGTCAGTGCGTCAGTGCGTCAGTGCGTCACCGATCAGTGCGTCACCGATCAGTGGAAGAAGTGGCGCGTGCCGGTGAAGTACATCGTCACGCCCGCCTTCTTCGCCGCCTCGACGACCAGCTCGTCACGCATCGAGCCGCCGGGCTGCACGACCGCCTTCACGCCGGCGGCCGTGAGGATCTCCAGGCCGTCGGGGAAGGGGAAGAAGGCGTCCGAGGCGGCGTACGCGCCTCGCGCCCGCTCCTCGCCCGCGCGCTCGACGGCCAGCTTCGCGGAGTCGACGCGGTTGACCTGGCCCATGCCGACGCCGACCGAGGCGCCGTCCTTGGAGAGCAGGATCGCGTTGGACTTGACCGCGCGGCAGGCCTTCCAGGCGAAGGACAGCTCGGCGAGCTCCTCGGCGGACAGCGCCTCGCCGGTCGCCAGGGTCCAGTTCGCCGGGTCGTCGCCCCCGGCCTGGAGGCGGTCGGTGACCTGGAGCAGCGCGCCGCCGTCGATCGGCTTGACCTCGACCGGGTTGGCCGGGGCGCCCTCGGCGCGGAGCACGCGGATGTTCTTCTTCTTGGCCAGGACCTCGACGGCGCCGTCCTCGTAGCCGGGGGCCACGATGACCTCGGTGAAGATCTCGGCGACCTGCTCGGCCATCGCGACCGACACGGGGCGGTTGACGGCGATGACGCCGCCGAAGGCGGAGAGCGGGTCGCAGGCGTGCGCCTTGCGGTGGGCCTCGGCGACGTCGGCGCCGATCGCGATGCCGCACGGGTTGGCGTGCTTGATGATCGCGACGCAGGGCTCGGTGTGGTCGTACGCGGCCCGGCGCGCGGCGTCGGTGTCCGTGAAGTTGTTGTACGACATCTCCTTGCCGTGCAGCTGCTCGGCCTCGGCGAGGCCGCCCGTGCCGTCGACGTAGAGCGCGGCGCCCTGGTGCGGGTTCTCCCCGTAGCGCAGGACGTTCTTGCGCTCGTACGTGGCGCCCAGGAAGTCGGGGAAGCCGCTGTCGTCGGAGGCCGCGTAGTCGTCGGCGAACCAGGAGGCGACGGCCACGTCGTACGCGGCGGTGTGCTGGAAGGCCCGGGCGGCGAACAGCTTGCGCAGGCCCAGCGTGGTGCCCCCGGTCTCCTTGACCGCGAGGAGGACCGCGTCGTACGCGCCCGGGTCGGTGACGACCAGCACCGACGGGTGGTTCTTGGCGGCGGCGCGGACCATCGACGGGCCGCCGATGTCGATCTGCTCGACGCACTCGTCGGGGGTGGCGCCGGAGGCGACGGTCTCCTTGAACGGGTACAGGTTCACGACGACCAGGTCGAAGGGCTCGACACCCAGCTCGGCGAGCTGGTTGCGGTGGTCCTCCAGGCGCAGGTCGGCGAGGATGCCGGCGTGCACGCGCGGGTGCAGCGTCTTGACGCGGCCGTCCAGGCACTCGGGGAAGCCGGTCAGCTCCTCGACCTTGGTGACCGGGATGCCGGCGGCGGCGATCTTCGCAGCGGTGGAGCCGGTGGAGACGAGGGCGACACCCGCCTCGTGCAGGCCGCGGGCCAGCTTCTCCAGGCCGGTCTTGTCGTAGACGCTGACGAGTGCGCGGCGGATGGGGCGCGTCGTACCTTCGGCGGTCACGGGATTGTTACCTTTCGTCCCTCAATGCGGTAGCCGTGCCGGGCCAGACGCCCCACGACCTCGACGAGCAGCGAGCGCTCGACTTCCTTGATGCGCTCATGGAGCGCGCTTTCATCGTCCTCGTCCCGGACCTCGACCACGCCCTGGGCGATGATCGGGCCGGTGTCGACACCGTCGTCGACGAAGTGGACGGTGCACCCGGTGACCTTCGCGCCGTAGGCGAGGGCGTCACGCACCCCGTGGGCACCGGGAAAACTGGGGAGAAGCGCCGGGTGGGTGTTGACGACCCGGCCACCGAAGCGGGCGAGGAACTCCTTGCCGACGATCTTCATGAACCCGGCCGAGACGACGAGGTCCGGCTCGTGGGCGGCGGTCGCCTCGGTCAGGGCGCGGTCCCACTCCTCGCGGGTCGCGTGGTCCTTGACGCGGCAGACATAGGTGGGCAGCCCGGCGCTCTCGGCGCGTTCCAGACCGGCGATTCCGTCGCGGTCCGCGCCGACGGCGACGATCTCCGCCCCGTACCCCTCGGGGTCGGCGGCGATGGCGTCGAGGAGGGCCTGCAGATTGGTACCGGAACCGGAGACCAGGACGACGAGGCGGGCGGCAGCCACTGGGTCACTCTTTCCGTGGTGTTTGTGCGGTCGTACGAACGAATCGTGTCGCTCGATACGGGGAACCCTACGAATGGCTCGACCGTCAGCAACGATACCGGCACACCGGACGGCCCCCACGGGACGGGGGCGGAGCAGGGCGGTAGCGTCAGGGTCCGAGCCGGAGGAGAGACCGGAAGAGACCCCGGTGCGCACGCCGGAACAAGGCACGCAGAAGAGACAGCAGCGGAGACCGCGGGTGCGGCCGCGGTCGCGACGACAGAGGGAAGACGTCCAGCACATGCCGGAACGCCAGTCCACGAACGACAACAACCCGTTCGCGCCGCCGCCCGAGGGCCGGCCGGATCAGCCGTGGCAGCCCCGGCGGCCGGAGGGCTCGGGCGACGACGCGTCCGGCTCCTCGGGGTCGCCGGACGGTTCGGGACCGGAGCCGGACGGGTCGTCCGGGGCGTCCGACGGGCGCTGGAGCCCGCGGCAGCCGGGCCGTTCGACCGACGGGTTCGGCCGGGGCCCCGACCGCCGGGGCGGCCCGGAGGGCGGCCAGGGCGGGTCCGGGCGCGAGAAGGGGATGCGCTGGGACCCGACGGACCCGGCGCAGCGGCGGGCGCGCTACGCGATCCTCGCGGGCATGTGGGCCTTCTTCTTCGCCATCTTCGATATCCCCGAGCTGGCGCTGCTGCTCGGGGCCCTCGGGCTCTACTGGGGCATCAGCTCCCTGCGGTCGAAGCCGCATGAGGCCGCGCCGTCCGATGCCTCGGCGGCCTCGGCCGTCTCACCGGCCCCGCCCTCGGAGGCCCCCGCGGTCGCGCCCGCGCCCGCGGCCGTGCCGGTCCGCTCGATGCGGACGGCCGCGATCAGCGGTCTGGTGGCGTCGAGCGTGGCGCTGATGATCGTCGCGGTCGGCTTCACGATGCAGATCGCCTACCAGGACTTCTACGAGTGCCGTGACGACGCCCTGACCCACGCCGGCCAGCTCGCCTGCAACGACCTCCTGCCGAAGCCGCTGCGCGCGGGCTTCGGGGTGCGGGAGTAGCTCAGCCCTCGTGGTCCGGCGGCGGGGAGGACTCCCACGCCGCCGGGAGGTAGTCGTACGGTTCGTAGCCCGGGTCGTCGTCCAGGTCGAGGTCCAGGGCCGGGGCGGCGGCCTTCGTGGTGGCGGCCGGAGTGCCGGGGTCGGGCTTCCCGGTGGATTTCGTCGGCGGACCGGCGCCGGGAGCCGCGCCGGGAACGGCGTCCGGGGCGGCCGCCGGCTGCGCCTCCAGGTCGAAGGGCTCCCCGGCCCCGGCCCCCGCCTCCGGCCCTGCGGACGCGGCCGCCGGGGTCGTCGCGGATGCGGCCGCTTCGGACTTCGCGGGTGCCGGTACGGGCAGCGGCTTGGGCCGGAGCGCCCGCCGCCCCCACGCCCGTACGGCCAAGGCCATCGGCACCCCGACGCAGGCGCCCCACAGCACCGTCGCCGCTCCCGCCTGCCACCACACCGGGCCGAACGCGGACAGCCGCCCGGAGCCGAGGGGGCCGCCGGCGGCGGCGGCGAGGACCGCCACGACCGCCCCGCATCCCCAGGCGGCCGCCAGAGCCGTCAGGGCCGCGTCACGGGCCGGCCAGCCCCGGGCAGTGCGGCCCACGCACCAGCCTTGCACCAGGGTCGCCGCCAGCGGGACCGCCGCGGCCGCCCAGTGCGTCCACGTGCCGCGCCCCTCGGCGGGCAGCGCGGCCAGCAGCGGGAAGGGCGGCACGGCCGGGTCACCGGCGAGCCCCAGCGGGGTCGCGAGCGCGCCCGTACCGAGGGTGAAACCGGGACCGAGCCCGTACGCCGCTCCCCACACGGCAGCGTTCGGCAGCAGCGCCAGGACGAGGAGCACGACCGCCGCCCGCCCCGACCACTCCCCCGCGAGTCCCATGAGGGAGGCCTGCGCGTCGCGCGCGTGCCAGGCCAGCGAGACCGCGGCGAGCACCGCGCCGCCGCCGCACAGCGTCACGAGCCCGAGCCCCGCCGCGCGCAGGGCGGCCGCCGCCTGCCGCTGTCCGGGCAGTGGGCGGCCGAGCGCCGTCCAGACGCCCGCCCCCGCCGCCCCGAAGACGACGGCGGGCAGCCAGAATCCGGCGCTGATCAGCTCGGCGGGCAGCGGTCCGCTCTCGCTGTAGACCACCACGACCGCCCCGACCAGCAGATATCCCCCGGCCACCGCGGCCACCGCGCCGCTCGGGGAGGGGCGGGGCCGGTCGCTGTCGTCGCCCGGGTCGAGGGTGTCGCGGGCCGCCCGGTGGACGAGCCAGACGGGCAGGACGGCGAGGAGCATCGGCACGACGCCGAGGGGCGCGGGCAGCCCGGACAGCGTGTCCGTACGGACCAGGTCCACGCCGTGGGCGAGGAGCCAGAGCCCGGCGGCGACGTGCAGGGCGCCGCCGGGGCCGCTGTCGGGGAACGGGGAGCTGATCCAGGCGGCGGTCACCAGGACGGCGAGGGCTCCGAGACCGAGCCCGGCGGCGACGCCGCCACGGACGCAGGCGGTGGCCAGGGCGGCGGAACGGCCGCCCTGGACCAGGGGGTACTCGGTCAGATGGGTCACGGGGCCATGCTGCCAACGACACGCGCTTTAGCCGCGTAACAGGCAAACCTCCGCTGTGTCGCTCAAGATACGTTTATGTACTTTTCCGCCCATAGCAGCTCTGCGGGAGGTCGACGCCGATGAGCCGGAGCACCACCGATTCCGCATCCTCCGTCACCCTGCCGACACCGAAGGAGCGGCGCAGGCTGCGTGAGGCCCTCGCCCTGAGCGAGGAGCAGGTCGCCGAGGCCATGGGCGTCACGAAGGCCACCGTCAAGGCCTGGGAGACCGGGCGCTCGGCGCCACGGGGCCGCAAGCGCGAGGCGTACGCGAAGCTGCTCTGCGCGGCCGAGAGCGCGGAAGCACAGAGGGCCGAAACACCCGCGGAGCCCGTACCAGCGGAGCCCGTACCCGCGGAACCTGCACCTGCGGGGCTCGTACCCGCCGAGCCCGTGCCCACGGGGCTCGTACCCGCCGAGCCCTTGCCCACGAAGCCGGCGACCCAGACCGCACCCGTCCCCCAGACGGCCCCTCTCTCCTCCCCCGCCTTCACCTCCGCGCCCGCCAACGTCCGGCCCAAGGCCGCCGCCAAGCGGGCCGTCAAGCCGCCGAAGGCCTCCTCGTCCGCCCCGGCCATCACCTCCGGGCCCGCCCGCAAAGGCGCCCCGAAGCCTCCGGAGCGCCTGAAACCCGCTGCCGCCGAGGCGGCGGACGGGGGGCATGAGGCGGTGCAGGAGCCCGCGCGGCCGCCGGCCGTTCCGGGCCTCACCCCCGAGGAGGCCTTCGACGCGCTGTACGCGTACGCCGCGCCCGGCCTCGTCCACCAGACCTATCTGCTCACGGGCCGCCGCCGGCTCTCCCGCGAGTCCGTCGAGTACGCCTTCCACCACGCCTGGGAGCACTGGCCCGAGGTCGCCGTCGACCCGGACCCGGTGGGCTGGGTGCGGGCGGCCGCGTACGAGTACGCCCTCTCCCCCTGGCACCGGTTCCGGCGCGCCCACAAGCACCCCGACTCCCCGCCGACCGAGGCGAGCCGGCGGGCGCTGCTCGGCGCGCTCCTCGAACTGCCGCCGCCGTACCGCCGTACGGTCCTGCTCTACGACGGGCTCGGCCTGGACCTGCCGGAGACGGCCGCCGAGACGGAAGCGAGCACCCCCGCCGCCGCCAACCGGCTGCTGCACGCCCGTACGGTCCTCGGGAAGCGGATCCCCGAGCTCGCCGAGCCGGAGACCTTGCAGCGGCGGCTGAGCCTGCTGGTCGCGGAGGCTCCGACGGCGACCCTCCCGGCGGCCCGCACCGTCCGGACGGGGAGCGAGAGGCGGAGTCGTACCTGGACGCGGGCGGTGCTCGGGGTGACGGCGGTCCTCATCGGCGTCACCGGCTTCACGGCCGCGACCGCGCCGACCCGCTACGTCCCGGTCAACGCCCCCGGCGAGACCGTCAACGGGGTGCCGGTGCGCGGCGGCCCGCAGAAGCTCAGCCCGGAGGACCTGGAGCTCCGCGACAAGCTGCGCTCCGAGCCGAACCCGGGCCCCGAGCGTCTGATCCCGACGGCGGAGTAGCAGCCGCCGTACACGTGCGGACGCGAGAGGGCCCCGCCCTCGCCCGGGTGACCGGGCGGGGGCGGGGCCCTCTCGTACAGCTACCGCTGGTGTCAGCCCGCGAGGATCGCGCGCGCCAGCTTGGCCGTCTCGGTCGGCGTCTTGCCGACCTTGACGCCCGCGGCCTCAAGGGCCTCCTTCTTCGCCTGGGCGGTGCCGGAGGAGCCGGAGACGATGGCGCCGGCGTGGCCCATGGTCTTGCCCTCGGGCGCGGTGAAGCCCGCGACGTAGCCGACGACCGGCTTGGTGACGTTGGCCTTGATGAAGTCGGCCGCACGCTCCTCGGCGTCGCCGCCGATCTCGCCGATCATGACGATCAGGTCGGTGTCCGGGTCGGCCTCGAAGGCCGCCAGGGCGTCGATGTGCGTGGTGCCGATGACCGGGTCGCCACCGATGCCGACGGCGGACGAGAAGCCGATGTCACGGAGCTCGTACATCATCTGGTACGTCAGCGTGCCGGACTTCGAGACCAGGCCGATGCGGCCCGGCTTCGTGATGTCGCCCGGGATGATGCCGGCGTTGGACTGGCCCGGGGTGATGAGACCGGGGCAGTTCGGGCCGATGATGCGGGTCTTGTTGCCCTTCGACTGCGCGTACGCCCAGAAGGCGGCGGAGTCGTGGACGGCGATGCCCTCGGTGATGACGACGGCGAGGGGGATCTCGGCGTCGATCGCCTCGACGACGGCGGCCTTCGCGAAGGCCGGCGGCACGAAGAGGACCGAGACGTTGGCGCCGGTCTCCTTCATCGCCTCGGCGACGGAGCCGAAGACCGGGACCTCGGTGCCGTCGAAGTCGACGGACGTGCCGGCCTTGCGCGGGTTCACGCCGCCGACGATGTTGGTGCCGTCACCCAGCATGAGCTTGGTGTGCTTCATGCCCGTGGCACCGGTCATGCCCTGGACGATGACCTTGCTGTCCTTGGTCAGGAAGATAGCCATGGTGTTCTGACCTCGTCCCTTACTTCGCAGCCGCGAGCTCGGCGGCCTTGTCGGCCGCGCCGTCCATGGTGTCCACGCGCTGCACGAGCGGGTGGTTCGCGTCCGACAGGATCTTGCGACCCAGCTCCGCGTTGTTGCCGTCGAGGCGCACGACCAGCGGCTTGGTGACCTCGTCGCCACGGGAGGCGAGAAGCTCCAGCGCCTGGACGATGCCGTTGGCGACCTCGTCACAGGCGGTGATGCCACCGAAGACGTTGACGAACACGGACTTGACGTCCGCGTCGCCCAGGATGATCTCCAGGCCGTTCGCCATGACCTCGGCGGAGGCGCCGCCACCGATGTCGAGGAAGTTGGCCGGCTTCACGCCGCCGTGGTTCTCACCGGCGTACGCGACGACGTCCAGGGTCGACATGACCAGGCCGGCGCCGTTGCCGATGATGCCGACCTCGCCGTCGAGCTTGACGTAGTTGAGGCCCTTGGCCTTGGCAGCAGCCTCGAGCGGGTTGGCTGCGGCCTTGTCCTCGAGCGCCTCGTGCTCGGGCTGACGGAAGTCGGCGTTCTCGTCGAGAGACACCTTGCCGTCGAGGGCCAGGATGCGGCCGTCCTTGGTCTTCACCAGCGGGTTGACCTCGACGAGGAGGGCGTCCTCGGCGACGAAGGTCTTCCACAGGGTCACCAGGGCCTCGGCGACACCCTCGGCCACGTCGGCCGGGAACTTCGCCAGGGCCACGATCTCGCGGGCCTTCTCGATGCTCACGCCGTCGTTGGCGTTGACGGGGACCTTCGCGAGGGCCTCGGGGGTCTTCTCCGCGACCTCCTCGATGTCCATGCCGCCCTGCACCGAGGCCATGGCCAGGAAGGTGCGGTTGGTGCGGTCGAGGAGGTACGAGACGTAGTACTCGGCCTCGATCTCCGGGGACAGCTCGGCAATCATCACCTTGTGGACCGTGTGGCCCTTGATGTCCATCCCGAGGATGTCCGTCGCGCGGGCGACGGCCTCGTCCGGGGTGGCGGCCAGCTTGACGCCGCCGGCCTTGCCGCGGCCACCGACCTTCACCTGCGCCTTGACGACCGACTTGCCGCCAAGACGCTCGGTGGCCTCGCGCGCCGCCTCAGGCGTGTCGATGACTTCACCGGCCAGCACCGGTACACCGTGCTTGGCGAAGAGGTCCCTCGCCTGGTACTCGAACAGGTCCACGCGCGTCCGTCCCTTTTCTGATGATCGCGGTTCGTTGTCTGCGTGGGCGTGCCGCGAAGGGCAACGTGACTGCGCTGTCACAAGGGAGGCGTACACGGTGACCGTGGACGCGGCATGTCCGTCTCGCAGGTTATCCCCGAGGGACGTGGGTCCCTAAATCGCAGATCACAACAGAGCGGTGATACGGGTCACAGAATGTAGGGGCCACGGGGCGGTCCGTAGGGGTTGCGCAGTGGGCCTCCGGCCCCTTCACGGCAGGCGGGGACTGGGCTCCGGGCTCCTCACGACGCGCCGGGTCCTGGGGTGAGGGGCCTTCGGAGGGCGGTGTGATATGAGCCTCAGTGACCCCCGGAGCACCCGTGCGGGTGGTCCCGGGGCTGCGGATTCCGTACCCCCGCTCAGGTGGCCGGTATCGGCAGCGGGCGCTTCTCCAGGGCGGCGGCCATGATCTCCGGGAACAGGTCGGGGGTGCAGGCGAAGGCCGGGACCCCGAGCGCGGCGAGCGCCGCCGCGTGGTCGCGGTCGTAGGCGGGGGCGCCCTCGTCGGAGAGGGCGAGCAGGGCCACGAACTGGACGCCGGAGGCCTTCATCGCCGCGACCCGCTTCAGCATCTCGTCGCGGATGCCCCCCTCGTACAGGTCGCTGACGAGGACGACCACGGTGTCGGCGGGGCGGCCGATCCTCGCCTGGCAGTGGGCGAGGGCGCGGTTGATGTCGGTGCCGCCGCCCAGCCGCGTACCGAAGAGGACGTCGACCGGGTCGTCGAGCCGGTCGGTCAGGTCGACGACGGCCGTGTCGAAGACGACGAGCCGGGTGGCGATCGACCGCATGGAGGCCAGCACCGCGCCGAAGACGGAGGCGTAGACGACGGAGGCGGCCATGGAGCCGGACTGGTCGATGCAGAGCACGACCTCCTTCCGTACCGCCCGGGACGCCCGTCCGTGGCCGATGAGCCGCTCCGGGACGACCGTGCGCTGCTCGGGCAGGTAGTTCTTGAGGTTGGCGCGGATCGTGCGGTCCCAGTCGATGTCCCGGTGCCGGGGGCGGCTGATCCGGGCCGAGCGGTCGAGGGCGCCTGTGAGCGTGGCGCGCGTGCGGGTGGCGAGGCGCTGCTCCAGCTCGTCGACGACCTTCCGCACGACGGCCCGCGCGGTCTCCCTGGTGGTCTCCGGCATGGCCTTGTCGAGGGAGAGGAGGGTGCCGACGAGGTGGACGTCGGCCTCGACGGCCTCCAGCATCTCGGGCTCCAGGAGGAGGGTGGCGAGGCCGAGGCGGTCGATCGCGTCGCGCTGCATGACCTGGACGACGGAGCTGGGGAAGTACGTGCGGATGTCGCCGAGCCAGCGGGCGACGGAGGGCGCGGAGGCTCCGAGCCCGCCCGCGCGGTCCCTGCCCCTGGCGTCGGCCCGCCGGGGCTCGCGGCCGTAGAGCTCGGCGAGGGCGCGGTCCATGGCGGCGTCGGTCCCGGTGAGCGCGCGGCCGGTGCCCTCGGCGTCCGCGCCGCCGAGGACCAGCCGCCAGCGGCGCAGCCGCTCGTCGCCCGGGTCCGCCGAGCCGCCGGTGCTCGCGCCCGCGCTCGTACCTGTGCTCGCGCCTGTGCTCGTACTCATGCGGTGGCCTCCGTTCCGAGGATGAGGTGGAGGAGGGGGAGGACGCCGTCCGCCCGTGCCCGGTCGAGGCCGGCGGCGAAGCCGGGTACGCCGCCGGGCGCCGTGTGTCCCGCTCCCTCGGCCTTCGGTCCGCGCGCGACGAGCTCGCCGAGGGTGCGGCGGACACCGGGCTCGTATCCGGAGAAGGTGCGGCGCAGCAGCGGCAGGATGTCGTTGAAGGCCGCCGCCGGTACGGACGTGAGCCAGGTGTCGACCAGGCCGAGCAGTCGCTCGTCGTGGACGAGGAGCAGTCCGCCGCCTGAGGCTCCGCCGGCGAAGCCCTCGATCCAGGCGGCGGCGTCCTGCGGCGGGGCGCCCGGCGAGAGGGCGCGGCTCATGAGCGGCGCGGCCTCCTCCTCGGCGATCCGGCCCTCGTCGAGGAGGAGCCGGGTGGCCCGGCCGCGCAGGACGCCGGGCACCCGGTCGCGGGCGGCGAGGCGGTGCAGGACGCCCGTCCAGCGGTCGGCCGGGCGCGCGGCGTCCGGCAGCAGGCCGAGCGCCTGGTGGACTTCGTCGATCCGCTCGCGCATGGCGGTGGCCGCGTCGGCGTCGAGTCCGGTGCAGGCGGGCGGGAGGCCGACGCAGATCCGCTCGGCGAGCCCGGCGGCGACCTCGGCGAGGGCTGCCGTGTCGGTGCCGCGGACGTCGCCGTAGCGCAGGGAGCGGGCCAGGGCGGGGAGGGCCTGGGCGAGGTGGGTGACGTCGGTGTCGAGCGCGGCCCGGTCGGCGAGGGCCCGCATCACGACGGGCAGCGCGTCGGCGAGCCCGGCGAGGAGGCACTGCTCGGCGAGGGCGGTGATGTCGGCCAGGGCGGTTGTGGCCGATGCCCGGGACTCGGCCTTGGCGTTGGCGGCGGCCTCGACGGTGGTGCCCCAGACCCCGGCCTCGGCCACCTGGACGTGCAGCTCGGGCTCCCAGCCCAGCCGCCAGGTCTCCCGGAAGGTGCCGGTGCCTGCCCGGCCCGGGGCCGGGGTGCCCCAGTCGACGCCGAGCAGCCGCAGCCGGTGCAGGAGTCGGCTGCGGGCGCCGTCCATGTCCTTGCGGAGGTCGAGGTCGAGCTCGCGCTGCTGCGCCTCGGGCTTGAGGCGCAGCGAGCGCTGGAGGCGGCTCAGGTCCCGCTGGAGGGGGACGGCGGGCGCGCCGGCCGGCACCTCGCCGAGGACGTCGCCGACGACGAGCCGGTCGCGGACGAGGTCGAGCGGCACGTCGGAGCCCTCGCACAGGACGGCACGGACGGCGTCGGTCGTCTCGTCGAGCCCGGGGAGCGGCCGGCCGCGCAGGGCTGCGAGGGTCTCGGCGAGCCGGACGGCCTCGATGACGTGGGCGGTGGAGACGTGGTGGTCCTCCGCCCTGAGGAGTCCGGCGACCTTGGCCATCCAGCGCTCGACGGGCCGGTCGGGGGCGGTGAAGAGGTGTCCGTACCAGCCGGGTGCCTCGATGCCCGCGCCGTAGCCGGAGCGCCGAGCGAGCCTGCGGTGGGTCCAGGGGACCCAGGTGAGCTCGGTCTTCACCTTGGGCAGGCCCTTGAGCAGGGCGCGGTCGGCGGCGACGGTGGTCTTCCAGGTGAGGGCGGGGACGTGCCAGGCACCGCAGACGACGGCGACCTCGTCGCCGAACTCCTTGCGGGCGGCGCGCAGCTGGAGCCTCATGTACGCCTCGCGGACGAGGTCGCGGGGGTGGCCGCCGTGTCCGTACGCCTCGCGCAGGGCGCCCATGGCCTCGGCGAGGGCCTCGAACGGAGCGGTGGGGTCCTCCTCGCCGCGCAGCTCGACGGCGTCCTCCCACCACTGCTCGGCGTCCTCGTGCCCGGCGGTCCTGGCGAGCTCGGCGAGCGGGTCGATCCGCGGAGCCAGGCCGTCGCCGTCCCGGCTCCCTTCGATGTCCCTGCCGCCGTACGCGTCCCCGCCGCCGTCGCCCTCGCCGTCGCCGTCGGACCAGGTGGGGTCGGCGGCGGCGAGGGTGTGGGCGGCGGGCAGGTCGACGAAGCGGACGGCGGCGCCCCGGTCGAGGGCCCAGCGGATCGCGACCCACTCGGGCGAGAACTCCGCCATCGGCCAGAACGCCGCCCGTCCGGGGTCGTCCACGGCGTGGGCCAGCAGGGCCACGGGAGGCCGCATGGACTCGTCCCCGGCCAGGGCGACGAGGGCGTCCGCCTCGGCGGGTCCCTCGACGAGGACGACGGCGGGCTTCTCCGCCTCCAGCGCGGCCCGCACGGCGCGGGCCGAGCCGGGCCCGTGGTGCCGGACCCCGAGGAGCAGGGGCCGCCCGCGCCGCCCGCCGGCCCCGGACCGGACCGCGCTCGCGCTCCGGCCGGAGCCGGGGGCGTCGGGCGCCGGGGCCGTGGTGGCGGCCGTCATGCGCTCACCTCGCGGCAGGCGCGGTAGAAGTCCTTCCAGTCGTCTCTCTCCCTGACCACGGTCTCCAGGTACTCCTGCCAGACGATCCGGTCGGCCGCCGGGTCGCGGACGACGGCGCCGAGGATGCCGGCGGCGATGTCCCCGGGGCGCAGGACGCCGTCCCCGAAGTGGGCGGCGAGCGCGAGGCCGCCCGTGACGACGGAGATGGCCTCGGCCGTGGAGAGCGTCCCCGAGGGCGACTTGACCTTCGTCCGTCCGTCGGTGGTGACTCCGTCCCGCAGCTCACGGAAGACGGTGACGACGCGCCGGATCTCGGCCGCCCCGGCCGGCACGGCGGGCAATTCGAGGGAGCGGCCGAGCTGCTCGACGCGCCGGGCGACGATCTCGACCTCGGCGTCGGGCGTCGCGGGCAGCGGCAGGACGACGGTGTTGAAGCGGCGCCGCAGCGCGCTCGAGAGTTCGTTGACGCCCCGGTCGCGGTCGTTGGCCGTGGCGATGAGGTTGAAGCCGGGGACGGCCTGCACCTCCTCGCCGAGCTCCGGGACGGGCAGGGTCTTCTCGGACAGGATCGTGATGAGGCTGTCCTGGACGTCGGCGGGGATGCGGGTGAGCTCCTCGACCCGGGCGGTCGCGCCCCGCGCCATCGCCCGCATCACCGGGCTCGGCACGAGTGCGTCGCGGCTGGGGCCGTGGGCGAGGAGCCGCGCGTAGTTCCAGCCGTACCGGACGGCTTCCTCGGGCGTGCCCGCGGTGCCCTGGACGAGCAGGGTGGAGTCACCGCTGACGGCGGCGGCCAGATGCTCGGAGACCCAGGTCTTCGCGGTGCCGGGCACGCCGAGCAGCAGGAGCGCCCGGTCGGTGGCGAGCGTGGTGACGGCGACCTCGACGATGCGGCGCGGTCCGACGTACTTGGGTGTGATCACCGTCCCGTCGGGGAGCGTGCCGCCGAGGAGATAGGTGGCGACGGCCCACGGCGAGAGGCGCCAGCGGGCGGGCCGCAGCCGGTCGTCGGCGGCGGCGAGTGCGGTGAGTTCGTCGGCGAAGGCGTGTTCGGCGTGCGGCCTCAGGGCCTCGGGCACGGTCATGGATCCCCCTCCAGATCGCTCGACCTGTTGTGCGATCCACCGTGCACCATCGCACTGACAATCGGCTTCCACCGCTGGTCAGGGGCGCTGCGAGGGGGGAGAGTTGAGGGTGAGCCAGCCCGCGACGCGGGTCGGTCCGCGACGCGGGTCGGCTCATGACGGGGGTCATCCCACGGCGGGAGAGACGGCGACGCAGCCGCCCGCCATCGCCTGCTCGCCCTCGGCCTCCTTGATGACCTTGCCCTGGTAGACGACCTTGCAGGTGAGGCCGGCCGGGTCGAGCGCCACCGGCATGACGGCCGGCGGCATGATGCCCTTCAGCTTCACGGTCTTCTTCCACGGCAGGGCCGGCTTCTTCGCAGACTCGGCCTTCGGCGCCATCGCGGTGCCGCCGCCGGCGTGGTACTCGATGGACTCGACGCCCTTGCCGCTGACCTCGTACGTGACCTCGTAGGACTCGGTGACGGACTTGTCGACCTGGTCGACGGCCTTCTCGGCCGCCTCCGAGCAGGCGCCGAGCCCGAGGGCGAGCCCTGCGACGGCGAGGGCCGAGACGGCGGTACGGACGGTGCGCTTCATGACAGGGGTCCCCCTGGACGGGTGGTGCTGGCCTTCGGTCCCGCGCAGAGAATCGCAAAGGAAGAGTAAAGTCAAATCCTCTTTCCCGAGGTCGGAGGCGTTGTCAGTGGCGCCGTCTACGGTCGTCGACATGAATGCCATGGGGGTGCGCTGGACGGCTGAAGAGGTGCTGGCACTGGCTCCTGACGATGCCTCGCGCAGAGCGGGGAGCGAGCTGGGCACGGCCGGACCGTGGTCGGACACGGGGCGCGGCGAGGGGGCGCTCTGGGGCCGGTGCGGGGGCAGCGGCGGCCGGTCGTACGAGACGGCCGTCGACCTCACCGGGCCCGCGTACGAGTGCGGTTGCCCCAGCCGGAAGCTCCCCTGCAAGCACGCGCTGGGACTGCTGCTGCTCCAGGCGTCCGACCCGGCGGCGGTCGCGGACGGCACCCCGCCGGAATGGGCGGCGCCCTGGCTCGCGAAGCGCCGGGACAGGGGTGCCGGGAGCACGGCCCGGCCCGCCGGGACGGGCTCCTCCGGGGCCGTGGCCGATCCCGAGGCCGCGCGCCGCAGGGCCGAGCGCAGGGCGGCCCGGATCACCGCGGGCGCGGAGGAGCTGGAGCAGCGGCTCGCCGACCTGCTCCGCGGCGGCCTGGCCACGGCGGAGCGGAGCGGGTACGGCCTCTGGGAGGAGACCGCGGCCCGCATGGTCGACGCCCAGGCGCCGGGACTCGCGGGCCGGGTCCGGGAGCTGGGCGCGATACCGGGCTCGGGTCCCGGCTGGCCCGTGCGCCTCCTGGAGGAGTGCGCGCTCACCCATCTCCTCGACCGGGCCTGGCTCGCCGCCGACCGGCTGCCCGCCGGCTTCGCCACGACCGTGCGGACCCGGGTCGGTCTCACCGTCCCGGCCGACGGCGTCCCGGTGCGCGACCACTGGCTCGTCCTCGCGCAGTACGACACGGCCGACGCCCGGCTGACCACCCGGCGCGTCTGGCTGTACGGGGCCGCGACCGGACGGACGGTGTTCCTCCTCTCCTTCGGCGCGGCAGGCCGGGCCCCTGCCATCGCCCTTCCCGTGGGCGCGCTGCTCGACGGCGAGCTGACGCCGTACACGGGCGCCGGCCGGCTGCGCGCGGAGCCGGGCGAGCACCTCGTCCCGGTCGACGCCCCCGCCTCCCCGCCGCCCGGCGGGCCCGTGGGCGAGGCCCTCGACGCGTACGGGCGCGCGCTGAGCGAGGACCCGTGGCTGGAGTCCTGGCCCGTGACGCTGCGCCAGGTCGTCCCGGCGCGCGCGGAGTACGGCTGGCAGCTCGCCGACGCGGACGGCCGCGAGGCCCTGCCACTGACGCCCGCCGCGCAGAACCGGCCCGGGCTCTGGCGTCTCGTCGCTCTCTCCGGCGGCGCTCCCCTGACCGTCTTCGGCGAGTGCGGCCACCGGGGCTTCACCCCGCTCGCCGCCTGGTCGGCGGAGGCCCCGGCCGAGACGGTCCCCCTCATATGACGGCCCGCCACCTCCCCCGACCGCACGGAGGACCTCGATGAACACGCGCGCGACGCCCCCGGCCCCGTACACCGCGAGCTCGGACAGCGGCGGCGACGGCGGCCGTGGCGGTGACACCGACGACAGCGCTCGCCTCTGGGAGGAGCTCGTCACCTCCGCACTGCTCGGCACGGACCGACGGCCGCCCACGGCCCTCGCGGGCACGACCGGCGCGGGCACGCCGGGCGCCGGCCCGGCGGGCGGGGACCTCGCGGGTACGCTGCTCGACGCCGCCGCGCTGCACACCGTACGGCGCAGGGCGGGGCTGCGCCCCGGGCCCGCCGCGCCCCCGCTCGACCCCGCGCCGGAGGACCCGCGCCGGCCGCTGCCCGAGGCGGCCCGGAGGCGGCTCGACCAGCTCCTCGCCGGGCGGGCCGCGCCGTCGCCCGCGGCCGGGAGGCGCGGGGCCGCTCCCGACCTCGCCGAACTGCTGCCCCAGTGGCTGACCCTCGCCAACGAGCGCGGGTACAAGGCACCGCCCGCCGCCCTGCCCGCCCTGCTCGACGCGGCCAGGGCCCGCACCGACCTGCGCCCCCACGCCCTCCGGCTCGCCGGGCCGCGCGGCCTGTGGCTGGCCTCCCTCAACCCCGAGTGGCGGTTCGCCCTGCGCGGTGCGGGCGCGGCCGGCCGTCTCCCGTCCCCCGAGGACTCCGAGGGCGTCAGGGCCCTGTGGGACGAGGGCCTGTTCGCCGAGCGGGTCGCGCTGCTGGCCGCCGTACGGACCGGGGACGCGGCGGCCGGTCGCGCCCTCCTGGCGTCCACCTGGACCGCCGAGCGCGCGGAGGACCGGCTGATGTTCCTGGACTCGCTGCGGACCGGGCTCTCCGACGCGGACGAGGAGTTCCTGGAGGCCGCCCTCGCCGACCGCAGCCGCAACGTCCGCGCGACCGCCGCCGAACTGCTCGCCGCCCTGCCCGCCTCGGCGTTCGCGGGCCGGATGGCCGGCCGGGCCGCCACCTGCGTCGGCCTCGACCGGACGGCGGAGTCGCCCACGATCTCCGTCGAGGCGCCGCACGAGTGCGACGCGGCGATGGAGCGCGACGGTGTCGTGGCGACCCCGCCGGCGGGGCGGGGCGAGCGTTCCTGGTGGCTGGGCCAGCTCGTCGAGGCCG
Organism: Streptomyces venezuelae; assembly: GCF_008642375.1. Taxonomy (NCBI): domain Bacteria; kingdom Bacillati; phylum Actinomycetota; class Actinomycetes; order Kitasatosporales; family Streptomycetaceae; genus Streptomyces; species Streptomyces venezuelae. Next base: position 3,421,501 of record NZ_CP029194.1, read on the forward strand.
CCCCCCTCGCCTGCTGGATCACCCGGTTCGGCGGACGGACCCCGGAGGAGATCGTGGCCCTGCCGGTCGCCGACGACTGGCAGGGCGAACTGCACGCCGCCTGGTGCCGGGCGGCCGTACGGCAGCGGGACGCGTCCTGGTCCCGCGCGCTGCTCGGCGCCCCCGCCGTGCCGCCCGCCACCGGCCCCGGGACCTCGTCGCTGGCCGAGCGTGCCCAGCTCCTCGCGACGCTCCCGGCGGACGAGCGGGCCCACTGGGTCGCCGCCTTCGTCGCCGCCCACGGCCTGTCGGAAGCCTTCCAACTGCTCGGTGTCTGCGCCGTGCCCTGGGCCGGGCCGCTGGGCGCCGCCGTGATCGACGCCCTCGACATCGCCCGGGACGCGGGCAGTTATCCCTGGAGCTTCAGCGGGGTGATGGGACTCGCCGAGCGCTGTCTCTCCCCGGAGGCGGCGCGCCACCTGGACTCCCTGACGGCCCTGCCCGACGAGGAGGAGGACGCCGCGCCCGGCGCGGGCGGCTACTGGTCCGAGGCCTTCCAGCGCCTGGTCTCCACCCTCCGGCTGCGCGCCGCGATGCACGCCGAGCTCAGCGGCGGTCCCGAGCCCACCGGGGCCGCCACCTGACGGGACGGCACACGTCGAAGGGCCCCTCCCGAAGGGAAGGGCCCTGACAGACGAGACACCCGAAGGCGCACGGATGTACGACGGGTCAGGCCGCCACGCGGACGTTCGCGTTCACCCATTCGACGATGGAAGCGGTCGTCGCGCCCGGCGTGAAGATCTCCGCCACGCCCTTCTCCTTGAGCGGCGCGATGTCCGCGTCCGGGATGATGCCGCCGCCGAAGACCTTGATGTCCTCCGCGTCCCGGTCCTTGAGCAGTTCCAGGACCTTCACGAAGAGCGTGTTGTGCGCGCCCGAGAGAATGGAGAGACCGATCGCGTCGGCGTCCTCCTGGATCGCGGTGTCGACGATCTGCTCGGGAGTCTGGTGGAGACCGGTGTAGATGACCTCCATACCGGCATCGCGCAGCGCCCGCGCGATCACCTTGGCCCCGCGATCGTGGCCGTCGAGGCCCGGCTTGGCGACCACCACGCGGATCGGACCGGTCACACCCATCACTGCCTCCACATGCGACCCCCGCGCTTGATTGCCGGGGCGGTGAACGAACGTTATCTCCAGCATCCCGCAAGCGGCCGTTTCACGGTGGCGAGGGAGGGGGAAATCACACGTGGGACATGTTCGCTCTGCGCCGTTCCCCGCTTAGGGCCCTCCTCCTGGGCCCACCAGCCGCAAGCGGGGCCCGGTCGCAAGGGAGCCGCGAGGAGGTCGCCGTACCTCCGCGCCGCCGTCCGTGCGGCGCGGAGGTACGGCGTACCTCCGTACGGTCCGGCCCCGCGTGCCGCTCGGGAGGCCGACGATGGAGCTCTCCAAGGTCACCGCCCTGATGAAGGCCACCGCCTTGGAGCTCGCGATCCTCACCGGGCATCTCGTCCTCTACCCCTCCGGGATCGCGGCCGAGCGCCTCTCCCCCTCCTGTCCCGCCACCGACCCGGCCGCCGGTGCCTCCACGGACCCGGCCACCGGTCCCGACGCGACGATCGCCCCGGGGATGCGCCCGGTCGTCCTGCTGCACGGCTTCGTCGACAACCGCTCCGTCTTCGTCCTGTTGCGCCGTGTCCTCAACCGGCACGGCCGTGGCTGCGTCGAGTCGCTCAACTACTCGCCGCTCACCTGCGACCTGCGGAGCGCCGCCGAGCTGCTCGGGCGGCGGGTGGAGGAGATCCGCGCCCGCACGGGACACGCCGAGGTCGACATCGTCGGGCACAGCCTGGGCGGGCTCGTCGCCCGTTATTACGTACAGCGCCTGGGCGGTGACACCAGGGTGCGTACCCTCGTCATGCTCGGCACCCCGCACTCCGGCACCACCGTGGCCCCGCTCGCCGACGCCCATCCGCTGGTGCGGCAGATGCGCCCCGGTTCGCCGGTCCTGCGGGAGCTGGCCGGCCCCGCGCCCGGCTGCCGGACGCGGTTCGTGAGCTTCTGGAGCGATCTCGACCAGGTGATGGTGCCGGTCGAGACCGCGCGCCTCGACCACCCCGACCTTCTCGTGCACAACGTCCGGGTCAGCGGCATCGGCCATCTCGCGCTGCCCGTCCACCCGACGGTGGCCGCCGGGGTGCTCGGCGCCCTGGACGCCGGCGGACCGGTGGCTCCGGGCGCTCACGAAGGGGAACCCGGCGCAACCTCGGTCGCCTGACGTCTTCTCGCCACACCCTGTTCTTCGAACGTTCCTCGAACACAAGGCCAAAGCTCTACCCGCGAGCTGGCGAAACACGGCCGATTGCCCGTTTCCTGCGCGGGCAAACCCCTCCGAAGATTGTCGGTTGCGCATACCGCCGGGTACAGTCGCGCCACTGCTTCCCCCGGGACACCCCTCATCGGGACCGCCCCGGAATGGTCCTGCTGCCGAGGCGAGAGAGACGTTGGTGAACGACCAGCACCCCCACGCCGGGTACGTCGGAGACGACGCCCACACCACAGGCAGTTTCGCCGTCGACCCGCTGTTCGGTGCCTACCCCGCGGGTCAGACCGACCACAGCGGCCAGTGGGACTTCGGCCAGTACGGGATGACCGGTCAGTACGACACCGCAGGACAGCAGCAGCAGTACGACACGACCGGCCAGTGGAACACCACGGGCCAGTGGGACACGTCGGGCCAGTGGCAGTCCGTCGACCAGTACGGCACCACCGCCACGCACACCGCGTACGACACCGCCGGGCAGCAGTACGACACCACCGGACAGTGGGACGCCTCCGCCTGGAACGACGCCCAGCAGACCGGCCGGTACGAGACCGTCCACGCCGCTTACGCCGCCCAGGGCACTGGGGGCACCTCCCATGCCGGAGGCTATGAGGCGTACGACGCCACGGGCCAGTGGGCCGCCCCCGCCTTCGCGACGGAGACCGGCGCCTACGACGCGACCGCCTGGAACCAGGCGGCCCCCGAGGCCGAAGCGGTCGTCCCCCAGCAGTACACCCCGCAGCCGGAGCACACCGCCGAGTTCGCCTTCGACTACGCCCACGAGCAGGCGACGGAGGCGCAGACCGAGTACGCCTATGCCGACGAGCTCGTGGACGTCCTCGACGACTCCGCCCACGGCGCCGCCGAGCCTGCCGAGGAGTTCGTCGCCGGGCCCACGGACGAGTTCGTCACCGAGTCCGAGGACGAGTTCGCCGACGAGCCCGTCGCCGAGGCCGCCGCCGACCCCTACGTCGAGCTCCGCACGGAGACCCCGCTCGCCGGCCGCCCCGTGCGCCGCGGCGCGGGCAGCAGCCGCGGCCGCCGCCGTACCCCCGCGAAACGGTCCGCCCTGCTGACCGTCGCCGTCCCCTCCGCCTGCGTCATGGGTGTCGCCGGCATCGCCGCCGCCTCCGTCAGCGGGCTCACCAACCCCACCGAAGACGGCGGCAAGAAGGACAGCACCACCACCCTCGCCGCGGCCGACCCCGGTTCCGTCAAGCAGGTCGCCGCCAACAGCGCGCTGGACACCCAGCTCGCCGCGCTCAGCGAGGACGCCCGCGACTTCGGCGACCGCGCGAGCCGCACCCAGGAGCGCATCGACCTCCGCGTCCGCCAGGAAGCCGAGAAGAAGAAGCGCGAGGAGGAAGCGGCCCGCAAGGAGGCCCTGCGCCCCAAGTTCAGCCTGCCGGTGGAACTCCACCGGCTCAGCGCGCGCTTCGGCCAGTCCGGCGTCAACTGGATGTCCGTGCACACCGGCATCGACTTCCCCGTGCAGACCGGCACACCCGTCATGGCCGCGACGGACGGCACCGTCCGCACCCAGATCAACAGCGCCTACGGCAACATGGTGATCGTGACCGCCCCGGACGGCACCGAGACCTGGTACTGCCACCTCAGCAGCGCCAAGATCCGCTACGGCCAGGTCAAGGCCGGCGACGTCATCGCGTACTCCGGCGACACCGGCAACTCCACCGGCCCCCACCTCCACTTCGAGGTCCGCCCGGGCGGCGGCTACGCCATCGACCCGCTGGCCTGGCTGCGCAGCCACGGTCTCGACCCGACCAGCTGACCTTCACCCGCCGACGTGCGTACGAGAGAGGGCCCCGGCCGAAGCCGGGGCCCTTCCCGTGCGTGCCGCTACAACTTCTCGACCGGCGCGTACCGCAGGAGCAGCCGCTTCGGCTTCTCGTCGCCGAAGTCGATCGTCGCCTGGGCGTCCGCGCCGACCCCCGTCACCGCGGTGACCGTGCCGAGACCGAACTGGTCGTGCGTGACGCGGTCGCCGATCGCGAGCGTGATCACCGGCTTCTCGCCGGCGCGCCGGGTGGCGAAGCCCGACGGACCGGAACGCGCCCGGGAGGAGGAGAGCGAGGAGGTGATGCCCGAGGTCGGCCCGGCGGGCTTCGCCATCGGGCCGGTCCGCTTCCACTCCAGGTACGCGGGCGGGATCTCCTCCAGGAAGCGCGAGGCCGGGTTGTACGAGGGCTGGCCCCAGGCGCTGCGCATCGACGAGCGGGTGAGGTAGAGCCGCTCGCGGGCGCGCGTGATGCCGACGTACGCGAGGCGCCGCTCCTCCTCCAGCTCCTTCGCCTGGCCGAGGGCGCGCATGTGCGGGAAGACGCCGTCCTCCATGCCGGTGAGGAACACGACCGGGAACTCGAGGCCCTTGGCGGTGTGCAGGGTCATCAGCGTGATGACGCCCCGGCCCTCCTCGTCCTCGTCCGGGATCTGGTCGGAGTCGGCGACGAGGGCGACCTTCTCCAGGAACTCGGCGAGGGTGGCGGGCTCCTCGCCGCGCTCCTGCTCGAACTCGAGGGCGACGGCGGCGAGTTCCTGGAGGTTCTCGATCCGGGTCTCGTCCTGCGGGTCGGTCGAGGCCTGGAGCTCGGCCAGGTAGCCCGTGCGCTCCAGGACGGCCTCCAGGACGACGGCGGGGCCGGCGCCGGACTCGACGACGGTGCGCAGCTCGTCCATCAGCGCGTTGAAGCGCTTCACGGCGTTCGCCGAGCGCGCGGCCATGCCGTACGCCTCGTCGACCCGCTTGAGGGCCTGCGGGAAGGTGATCTTCTCGCGGAGGGAGAGGGCGTCGATCATCGCCTCGGCGCGCTCGCCGATGCCCCGCTTCGGGACGTTGAGGATCCGGCGCAGCGGGACGTTGTCCTCGGGGTTGGCGAGGACGCGGAGGTACGCGAGGACGTCCCGTACCTCCTTGCGCTCGTAGAAGCGCACCCCGCCGACGACCTTGTAGGGCAGTCCGACGCGGATGAAGATCTCTTCGAAGACACGGGACTGGGCGTTGGTCCGGTAGAAGACGGCGACGTCGCCCGCCTTGACCTGGCCGGTGTCCGTGAGCCGGTCGATCTCGTCGGCGACGAACTGCGCCTCGTCGTGCTCGGTGTCGGCGACGTAGCCGGTGATCTGCGCGCCCGCGCCCGCGTTGGTCCAGAGGTTCTTGGGGCGGCGGGACTCGTTGCGCTCGATGACGGCGTTGGCGGCGGAGAGGATCGTCTGCGTGGAGCGGTAGTTCTGCTCCAGGAGGATCGTCGTCGCATCCGGGTAGTCCTCCTCGAACTGGAGGATGTTGCGGATGGTCGCGCCGCGGAAGGCGTAGATCGACTGGTCGGCGTCGCCGACGACGCACAGCTCGGCCGGGCCGAGGTCCTCGTAGCCGGTGCCGACGAGCTCCCGCACGAGCGTGTACTGGGCGTGGTTGGTGTCCTGGTACTCGTCGACGAGGACGTGGCGGAAGCGGCGGCGGTAGTGCTCGGCGACGTCGGGGAACGCCTGGAGCAGGTGGACCGTCGTCATGATGATGTCGTCGAAGTCCAGGGCGTTCGCCTCGCGCAGCCGCGCCTGGTACATCCGGTAGGCCTCGGCGAGGGTCTTCTCGAAACCGTCGGCCGCCTGGTCGGCGAAGGCCTCCTCGTCGATCAGCTCGTTCTTGAGGTTCGAGATCTTGGCACTGAAGGACTTCGGCGGGAACTTCTTCGGGTCGAGGTCCAGGTCGCGGCAGACCAGGGACATCAGGCGCTTGGAGTCGGCGGCGTCGTAGATCGAGAAGGACGAGGTGAAGCCGAGCCGCTTCGACTCGCGGCGCAGGATGCGCACGCACGCACTGTGGAAGGTCATGACCCACATGGCGTTGGCGCGCGGGCCGACGAGCTGCTCGACGCGCTCCTTCATCTCGCCGGCGGCCTTGTTGGTGAAGGTGATCGCCAGTATCTGGCCGGGGTGGACGTGCCGCGTGCCCAGGAGGTGGGCGATGCGGTGGGTCAGCACCCGGGTCTTGCCGGAGCCGGCGCCGGCGACGATGAGCAGCGGGGTGTCGGTGTGGACGACGGCGGCGCGCTGCTGTTCGTTCAGCCCCTCCAGGAGCGCGGCGGGGTCGACGACGGGGCGCGCGGCGCCGTCGCGGTAGTACGCGTCCCGGGGCGGGGGCGCGTCGAAGTGCTCCCCGAAGAGGTCGTGCGGGACCTCCTCCGGGGCCGGGGCGCCGTGCTCGTGGTCCTCGGGCGGGGGCGGGGCCTCCCCCGAGGAGTGGTTCTGGAGGCCGGCCAGGAAGCTGTCGTCAAAGAGGCTGCTCATCGCCTCACGAGTCTAGGACGCCCCACCGACATCCGGGTCCGCCTTCGGGAGCCGCCTTCGTCACCCGGCTGCGGAACGGGTCACACCACGGGATCCGGGGCTCGGGTCGGGAGCGTCCGTGGCTCGGGTCCGGTGCGTCCGTGGCTCAGGTCCAGAGGGTGGCGATGAAGATGTTCGCCGTGGTCAGGGCGCCGACGGCGGCGAAGAGGCCCTTGTCGACCTTCTCCTCGTCCCGCTTGACGTAGACCAGGCCGAGGACGACGACGAGCACGGCCAGCTTGATGCCGATCTTGATGTTGTTCACGGTCTGGTCGTCGGCCTGGTTGAGGCCGACGAGCGCGACGCCCGTGATCAGCATGACCAGCGCGCCGTGCAGCATCGCGGGGGTGAAGCGGGCCGTACCGGCGCCCATCGCCTTCATCTGGGTGAGGAATCCGCCCAGGAGGGAGGCGATACCGATGATGTGCAGGGCGACGAAGACATTGATGAGTACGTCCATGGGGCGGAGCCTAACGGGGGCCCTATCACCGGCCTCCGGTCGGGTCCACTCCCTCCGGCGCTTCGGTCGGTCGACTGTCGCAATGTCCCCTCGTCCGTCACCCCGGACGAACGAGTTCGATCCATGTCCATCACCTGTCGCCAATAGCGGTCAACTCACTGCCCGGGCGTGACCCCGAGGTTTAGCGTCTTCCAGCAGGTGGCCGGCTCCCACCACCGCCGGTCACCCGGCGGCTGCCGGTCATCCCCGCCAGGAAAAACCCGGCGGCGGTCCGTCTCCCCTGTGCGGTCCGCCGTCGGCCCTGCGGGCACCGTTCCCCCGCAGGGAAGAGGATGTGACCCGCCCTCGTGGCAGCGCACCGAAAACCCAGGCAGTCCCCGCTCGGTGGACCGGCGGTCCGCACCGCCGCCACCCTCGCCCTCGCCTCCGCGGCGACCGCGACGCTCTTCGAGGGATCCGGGCACGCGGACCCCCGCCTCACCACCGCCCAGGTCAAGGCGAAGGTCGACCGGCTCTACCACGAGGCCGAGGTCGCGACGGAGAAGTACAACGGGGCGAAGGAGCGGGCCGACGCCTCCCGCGCGGCGTTCGACCGGCTGCGCGACGAGGCCGCCCGCAGGGCCGAGCGGCTCAACACCGCCCGGGACGGGCTCGGGTCCATGGCCACCGCGCAGTACCGCTCGGGCGGTCTCGACCCCGCCGTACAGCTCGCCCTCACCTCCGACCCCGACGAGTACCTGGAGCGGGCCGCGCTCGCGGAGAAGGCCGCGGACCGGCAGGCGGTGGCCGTCACCGCCGTGCGCCGCGAGCTCGGCGCGCTCCGCCAGCTGCGCAGCGAGTCCGCGGGACGGCTGACCGCGCTGCGCGGACACGAGGAGGAGCTGCGGCGGCAGAAGACCGTCGTCCTCGGCAAGCTGGAGGCGGCAAGGAAGCTGCTGGCCCGGCTGACCGCGGAGGAACGCGCCCGGTACGACGCCGCCGTCGCGGCCCGGGACAGCGCCCGCGCCCCGCGGAGCGACAGCGCGAGCAGCGGTACGACAGCGGGTACGGCCACGGCCGCCGGTGGCATCTCCGACCCGGCCGCGGCGCGCGCCGACCGTTCCTCGGGCGGCGAGCGCGGCCCCGCGGCCGCCCCGAACACCCGGGCCGCCGAGGCCATCTCCTTCGCCCGCGCGCAGCTCGGCAAGCCGTACGTCTGGGGGGCGACGGGTCCGTCCGCGTACGACTGCTCGGGGCTCACCCAGGCCGCCTGGCGCGCGGCCGGTGTCACCCTCCCCCGCACGACGTACACCCAGATCAACGCCGGGCAGCGGGTCTCCCGCTCCCAGCTCGCCCCCGGTGACCTGGTCTTCTTCTACTCGGGGATCAGCCACGTCGGGCTCTACATCGGCGGCGGCCAGATGATCCACGCCCCCCGGCCCGGCGCCCCGGTGCGGGTCGCCCCGATCGACGAGATGCCCTTCGCCGGAGCGACCCGGGTGGGGTGACCGGTCCCGGTCGTGCGGGGCTCAGACCAGGCGGCGGGCGGTGGCCCAGCGGGTCAGCTCGTGGCGGTTGGAGAGCTGGAGCTTCCGCAGCACCGCCGAGACGTGCGACTCGACCGTCTTCACCGAGATGTAGAGCTGCTTGGCGATCTCCTTGTACGCGTATCCACGGGCGATCAGTCGCAGCACCTCCCGCTCCCGCTGGGTCAGCCGGTCCATGTCCTCGTCCACCGGCGGCGCGTCCGTCGAGGCGAAGGCGTCCAGGACGAAGCCGGCGAGCCGAGGGGAGAAGACGGCGTCGCCCTCCTGGACGCGGAAGATCGAGTCGACCAGGTCGGTGCCGGTGATCGTCTTCGTGACGTAGCCGCGGGCACCGCCCCGGATCACCCCGATGACGTCCTCGGCCGCGTCCGAGACGGACAGCGCCAGGAAGCGGACCGGGTCCTCGGCGGCCGCCATCAGGCTCGCGCAGCGGCGCAGCACCTCGACGCCGCCACCGCCGGGCAGGTGCACGTCGAGGAGGACGACCTCGGGTCGGGTCGCGTTGATGACCGTGACCGCCTGGTCGACGTCGGCGGCCTCACCGACCACCTCGACCCCGGTGATCTCGGTCCGGCCGATCTCCGCCTGCACTCCCGTACGGAACATGCGGTGGTCGTCGACGAGCACGACCCGCACCCGGCGTTCCGTGCCCGGCGCCGTCGCCCCCGCTTCGGTCCCGGCCGCTGCTCCGGTCTCGTCGCTCATCCGTCCGCCCTCTCCATCTCAAGCTCCACTTCGGTGCCCCCGCCCGGCACGGACCGCAGCCGGGCCGAACCGCCGTTGCGCTGCATACGACCGATGATCGATTCTCGTACGCCCATCCGGTCCTCGGGCACTGCGTCCAGGTCGAAGCCCGGACCGCGGTCCCGCACCGAGACGAAGACCATGCGGCCCTCCACCTCGGCGAAAACCTGCACCGCCCCACCCTCGCCACCGTACTTGGCGGCGTTCACCATCGCCTCGCGCGCGGCCTGCATCTGTGCGGTCAGTTTCTCGTCGAGCGGGCAGTCGCCGACGACGACGACCTCCAGCGGGACTCCGTGCATGTCCTCGACCTCGGCCGCGGCCTTCTTCACCGCCTCCGCGAGGGTCGCGGGCTCCTCCTCGTCCCGGCCGGTGCCCTCGGGCTTGTAGAGCCAGTTCCGCAGCTCCCGCTCCTGCGCGCGTGCGAGACGACGCACCTCCCCCGCGTCGTCGGCATTGCGCTGGATCAGCGTGAGGGTGTGCAGCACCGAGTCGTGGACGTGTGCCGCGACCTCGGCTCGCTCCTGCGCGCGGATGCGCATGGTCCGCTCCTCCGTCAGGTCCTGCGACATCCGGACCAGCCAGGGGCCCGCGAGCAGCGCTATCCCGGTGAGGACCGCGACGGCGGCGGTGAGGGCCGTTCCCAGTTGGGCTATGGAGCCGCGGACCACCAGGAAGACCGCGAGGCCCGTGCCGACGAGGGCGACGCCGACGAGTCCGCGGACGAGCTGGAACGTCCGCCTGCGCCGGCCGGACTCGGTCCAGCTGGCCCGGCGGGCGTTGTCCGCCTGGCGCCAGACCAGGACGACGCCGACCGCTATGAGGAGGAGGGGCCATATGTACCGCCCGGACTCGTTGTCGACATTGACCTTTCCGATGAGGGCCACGCTGCCGATCACGAGCGCGATCAGGGCGAAGACCTGGCCCTTGTCGGGCTTGCGGAGCCGGCGACGGCCGTCCGGGGTGATCTCGAAGACGGGGCGGGGAGCGGCCCGGCCGCCGACGCCGAGCGGGACGACTATCCAGAAGACCGCGTAGAGCAGGACGCCGAGGCCTTCCGTGAAGAACAGCGCCACGAACAGCGCGCGCACCCAGACGACCGGCAGTCCGAGGTGGCCGGCGAGGCCGCGCGCGACACCGCCGAGCCACCGCCCGTCGGCGCTCCGATAGAGCCTGCGCACGGGTGGTTCGTCGGTCTCGGTGACACGAGCGGCTGCGGACATGCACCGATCGTCACACGTCCGCCCCGCCCCGGACATCAGGGTCGGCCCTGAGATCGCCCCTGGTAACGCCTCAGGGGCGACACCCCTCCGAATATCAGGGTCGGGCCAGGGTCGATCCCGGTGCCGCATCGGGTCACGGGCAGTCACCATGGATGCATGACGAGTTCGAAGCCTTCGACCCACGAGGCCCCGCCGCCGGCGGAGGCCGATGCCTCCCTGCCTCTGCAGCGCTCGCGGAGCGGCAAGGTCGTCGGCGGAGTCTGCGCGGGCCTCGGCCGGCACTTCGACCTCGACCCGGTGATCTTCCGGATCACGGTCGGCGTGCTGTCCGTGACGGGCGGGGTCGGCCTGATCTTCTACGGCTTCGCGTGGCTGCTCGTCCCGCTCGCGGGCGAGGACGAGCACGAGGGACGCAGGCTCCTGACCGGCCGGGTCACCGGGGCCACTCTGGCCGCCATATTCATGGCGCTGACCGGCTGCGGGATCTTCCTGACGACGCTGCGCAGCGGGTCGATGCTGGGCTTCACGATGCTGCTGTCGCTCGCGGTGTGCGGCGCGGCGGTCTGGTCGCGGCGCCGGGCGACCGGCGGCGAGGCGGAGGGCCGGACGGAGACGGGGGCCGCCCACGTGGTCGTCGAGGCGCCGCCCGAGACCAAGGCGCCTCCCCGGATCGAGTACCACTCCTGGTGGAAGGACCCGATCGTGAAGGACGGCTCGACCGGCAGGGTGACCTTCGCATACCTCTGGGGACCGCACGGCCTCGTCGACAAGGACGGCAAGGTCGACGGCGTGGTGCCGAAGCCCGGAAGCCAGTGGGGACCCGACCCCTCCCGCGCCGACCGGCCGACACCCTCGGTCCGGCGTACTCCGCTGTCCATCGCCGGTCTCGTCCATCTGCTCGCGATGCTCGCGGCCGCCCTCGGCACCGCCCTCACCTGGGAGACCGAGCCGCTGGGCACGAGCCTGCAGACGGGTCTGGTCGCCGCCCTCGCGGTGTTCGGCCTGGGCCTCGTCATCAGCTCCTTCCTCGGCCGCACCGGCTTCGGCACGATCGTCAACACCGTGATCACGGCCTGCCTGCTCGCCGGGGCGGTCGCCCTGCCCGACCGGATCACCACGGACTGGGTCCGCGAGACGTGGAAGCCGGCCACCGTCGCCGCGGTGCAGCCCTCCTACGAGCTGGGCACCGGCGTGGGTCTGCTCGACCTGTCGGCGCTCCCGGTCCCGGCGGGCACGACCGTCACCACCCGGGCGGAGGTGGGCGCCGGCCAGCTCAAGGCGGTCGTCCCGAAGGACGTCGTGGTGAAGCTCCACGCCGAGGTGGGGCTCGGCGATCTGCAGCTTCCCGGGCAGCCCCCGGACGACATCGACATCGCCCCGGACATGGACGAGACCCACACGATCGCCCCGCCGGCCGGGACCGCCCCGGCAGGCACGCTGGACCTCTCGCTCGAGGTCGGCATCGGACAGGTGGAGGTCACCCGTGCTGCTTCATGAGTTCCGCCCCGGTCGGCTGATCGTCGGCCTCACCGCCCTCACCCTGGCCGCGGTCTACACGGGCGACCTCGCCGGAGCCTGGACGACCCCGTGGTTCGCGGTGGTCCCGGTGCTCTGCTGCGGCCTGGGCACGGCCGGCTTCGCGGGCTGGTTCGCCTATGAGGTACGGCGCCGCCGGTCGGCGAGAAGCCTGTCCACCGACAGCTCGGACGCCCCTGCCAGCAGCAGCGGGAGCCAGGCCATCAGATAGGCGAGGTCGTTGCCCAGGTAGTACGGGTTCACCTGCCAGCTCACGGTCAGCCACAGGCTCAGGGAGATCAGCGCGCCGCCGAGCGCCGCCACGCGGGCGTAGAGACCGATCAGGGTCCCGATCCCGACGGCGAGCTCTCCGAAGGCGATGGCGTACCCGAAGCCGGCGGGGCTCTTCAGGGCGAGGTCGACCATGCCGGGGATCGCCGAGCTGTCCCGCACGGCGCGCATCGTCTCGCCGATGGAGCCGCTGCCGTCAGCGGCGAAGAAGGCGGAGTCGGTGAGCTTGTCGAGACCGGCGTAGACGAACGTGATCCCGAGGAAGAGCCGGAGCGGGAGGAGGGAGTAGCGGGAGGCGACGGTCTTCCAGCGGGTGAAGGTGACCTGCCATCGGGCGAAGGTGGCCCGCCACCCCGTCGTGGCGTCGGTCCGGTTCGCTCGTCCCGTCATCGTCGGTCACCTCTCCACGCCCCGTACGACTGTTCGCGGAACGATTCTCCTCGGACTCGCGCCGCAGGGATACGTGGAGGGGGCCGGACGCTAGTCGACGACGTCGATCGTGACCCGGTTGGTCTCGACCCCGGCCGCCGTCACGACGGAGACCTCCACCCGGCCCGGTTCCACGTCGGCGGGGAGGGGGACGGTGAGGGACGCGTCCGTCGGGTTGGCGAAGCCGCCCGGGACCGGGACCAGGGGGACGTGGGCGTGGACGGGGCCGATGCGCACGACCAGCCGGGTCAGCGGGTCGGGGGCGGCGGCGCCCGGCGGGACGAAGCCGCAGCCGCGGATCTCGATGTCGTCGCCCGTGCGGATCGGGGCGTCGAGGTCGCCCGCCTCCCGGGAGCGGACGACGGAGTGGATCGTGGGGCGGACGCCCTCGGTGCACTTCGCGGCGAGGTGCCAGGCCGCCGAGACGGCGAAGAGCAGGACGAGCGACCAGGGCACCTCGGGGAGCCGGCCGGGGTCGCGGGCGAGACCGACGGCCGTCAGGGCCAGGACGGCGCAGGAGACGAGGACGTACTGGACGTCGGCGAGGCTGGCCCGGCCGCCGTCGTCGCAGAGCAGGTCGGCGGCGCGCGGACGGTCGGCGCGGACCTTCTGCAGGCGGCAGGACGCGATCCGGACGGAGACGACGAGACGGGCGGTGACGGTGACGGCCGACACGAGGGCGAAGACGGTGAGCAGCCCGGCGCCCCGGGACAGGACGAAGGTCGACGGGCCCGGCGCGAGGAACGCCAGGAAGAGGAGGGTGAAGCCGAGGAGGAGCAGCCAGGCACCGGCGACGGCCCGGGTGGTGGAGAGCCGGTTGTCCTCGCCGATCAGGGGGGCGAGGAGACCGCCGCGCGTCCGGTGCGTGTGCGCGGCGGCGCTGAGCAGGACGGCGAGGACGAGGGCGGTGCACAGACCGGCCGTGCGGGCGCCCGTCCAGCCGCTGCCGATCGCGGTGAGGGCCTGGCCCAGGAGGAGGGCGAGGACGGCTCCCCAGACGGCGCCGATGCCCCCGCTGCGGACCCGGTCGAGCCAGGCCGCCCCGGCCTCGCGGCCACGCGCGGCCACGGCGCGGGCGGACTGGGCCAGCTCGTCGGAGACCCACTGGCGGGCGGCGACCGGCGAGTGGGCGACGGCCGCGGGGACGCCGTGCCCGGCGGCCAGCTCGTCCCGCCGGGCGAGGAAGGCGGCGACCGCGCGCCGGTGCCCGGCCTTCCCGCAGTGGGCGCAGCCGGCGCAGGCCGTCGCGTGTCCGCCGTACTGTCTCGCCTCTTGAACCGCCACGGTGCTCACTTCCCGAGCTCACTTCACGACCCGTTCCGTTGCGTCCCGGTGCGCTCCGATGCGTGCCGAACGGTCAACCAGCCGTTGATTCCACGGAATTGTGTCGTATCGGCGGCTCCCGGGGCTGCCGTGTGCGCCCCGCCGGAGGGTGATTGCCGCGCCATCTCATTGACGTACAGAAGGGTGAAGCGATGGTGTTACGACAGGAGTTCGGGCTCCGCTCGGCTGATCCTGCGCCAGAGCGGCTGGTAGTTGATCCAGCCGACGAGGTCGCTGCCCAGCTGTTCGCGGGTGGCGACCGCCTCGCGGTGGTCGATCGGCACGGGCTTCCCGGCCGCCCGCGCGGCCAGCTGGATCTGGGCGCAGCGCTCCATGGCGATGAACCACCAGGCCGCCGCGTCGACGGAGCCGCCGACGGTGAGGAGTCCGTGGTTGCGCAGCACGATCGCCTTGAACGAGCCGAGTGCGAGGGCGATCCTGCGGCCTTCCTCGGCGTCGACGGTGACGCCGGTGTAGGCGTCGTAGAGGGCGTGGTCCTGGTAGAAGGCGCAGGCCTCCTGGGTGAGCGGGTCGAGGAGTTCGCCGAGCGCGGCGAGGGCCCGTCCGTGGAGGGAGTGGGTGTGGGCGACGGCGACGACGTCGGGCCGGGCGCGGTGGACCTGGGCGTGGACGGTGAAGGCCGCCTGGTTCACGTGCTGGCCGCCGCGGACGACCTGCCCGTCGCCGTTGACGAGGACGAGGTCGCTCGCGGTGAGGTCCTCGAAGGGCGCGCCGAAGGGGTTCACCCAGTAGCAGTCGGGGAACTCCGGGTCGCGGGCGCTGATGTGGCCCGAGACGCCCTCCTCGTATCCGAGCCGTCCGAAGAGCCGGAGCGCGCCCGCGAGCCGCTGTCTGCGGTGGGTGCGTTCCTCCTCGGCCGTCGCGTGGACGGGCGGCATGGCGAAGTGGAGCCGGTCGACGGGGACGGGCACGGGTATCACGCTCATGGGCCGGAAGGTAACGCCCGGCCGGGCAAGTCACCAGAGTCCGGACGTGAACACGACGAAGCCGCCGCCCCGGAGCACCGGGACGACGGCTTCAGGCACCTGCGGGAGCGACTACTCCCACTCGATGGTGCCCGGGGGCTTGCTCGTGACGTCGAGGACGACGCGGTTCACGTCGGCGACCTCGTTCGTGATGCGGGTCGAGATCTTGGCGAGCACCTCGTAGGGCAGGCGCGACCAGTCGGCCGTCATCGCGTCCTCGGAGGAGACGGGACGCAGCACGATCGGGTGACCGTAGGTGCGGCCGTCGCCCTGGACGCCCACGGAGCGGACGTCGGCGAGCAGGACGACCGGGCACTGCCAGATCTCGCGGTCGAGACCGGCCGCGGTGAGCTCCTCGCGGGCGATGGCGTCGGCCTCGCGCAGCAGGTCCAGGCGCTCCTTGGTGACCTCGCCGACGATGCGGATGCCGAGACCGGGGCCGGGGAAGGGCTGGCGCTGGACGATCTCGTCGGGCAGGCCGAGCTCCTGGCCGACCATGCGGACCTCGTCCTTGAACAGCTGACGCAGCGGCTCGACGAGCTGGAACTCGATGTCGTCGGGGAGTCCGCCGACGTTGTGGTGGGACTTGATGTTGGCGGTGCCGGTGCCGCCGCCGGACTCGACGATGTCCGGGTAGAGCGTGCCCTGGACGAGGAACGCGACCTCGGGGCCCTCCTCCTGGAGGATCTCCAGCTGCGCCTGCTCGAAGACGCGGATGAACTCGCGGCCGATGATCTTCCGCTTGGTCTCGGGGTCGGAGACGCCGGCGAGCGCGTCGAGGAAGCGCTCCTGCGCGTCGACGACCTTCAGGTTGGCGCCGGTGGCGGCGACGAAGTCCTTCTCGACCTGCTCGGTCTCGCCCTTGCGCATCAGACCGTGGTCGACGTAGACGCAGGTGAGCTGCGATCCGATGGCCTTCTGCACGAGCGCGGCGGCCACGGCGGAGTCGACGCCGCCGGAGAGACCGCAGATGGCGCGCTTGTCGCCGACCTGGGCGCGGATGGCCGCGACCTGCTCCTCGATCACGTTGCCCGTGGTCCAGCTCGGCTCGATGCCGGCGCCGCGGTAGAGGAAGTGCTCCAGGATCTGCTGGCCGTGCGTGGAGTGCAGCACCTCGGGGTGGTACTGGACGCCGTACAGCTTCTTCTCGTCGTTCTCGAAGGCGGCGACCGGCACGACGTCGGTGGACGCGGTGACGGAGAAGCCCTCGGGGGCGGCGGAGCAGGCGTCGCCGTGCGACATCCACACCGACTGCTCGACCGGGGTGCCCTCGAAGAGGGTCGAGCCGGCCCTGGAGACGTGCAGGTCGGTACGGCCGTACTCACGCGCGCCGGTGTTGTCGACGGTGCCGCCGAGGGTCGTCGCCATCAGCTGGAAGCCGTAGCACATACCGAAGACGGGGACACCCGCCTCGAAGATCTCGCGGTCGAGGCGGGGGGCGCCCTCCGCGTACACGGAGGACGGGCCGCCGGAGAGGATGATCGCCTTCGGGTTCTTGGCCAGCATCTCGGCCACCGGCATGGTGGACGGGACGATCTCGCTGTAGACCCGGGCCTCACGGACGCGGCGGGCGATGAGCTGGGCGTACTGGGCGCCGAAGTCGACAACGAGGACTACGTCCGGGTTGGAGACGTCGGGCGCGGCAGCGGGGGTCGCTGATGACACTACGGCGGCCTTCCGGCGGTAGGAGAGGGTCCCCCGAAGGGGGGTGCTATTTGTCGATTCTACCGGCGCGCCGGTAGCACTTTTCGTCTCACCATCCGAACCCGGGTTGGCCCCCGGTCCGCGGCGGGGTCCATACTGTCGCCATGCGCAAGCTCTCGACCTTCGTCTTTACCTATGGCACCGGCCCGTCCGGCTGCCATGGTCGTGCTGCTTGAGCAACTGACAAGCGACTTCCCAGGCGCCCCGGGCCGACAAGGCCCGGGGCGTTCTGTCGTTTCCGGGCCGTGTCGCCCCGGGGCTCCGCCCCCGACACCCCGAGGAGCCCCGAATGACCGCCATGACCCAGACCGAGAAGACCGGCGCCCGCACCGACGAGGCGGCGACGCTGATCGGTGACGCCCGCGAGCGCATCGACTCCCTCGACGACCGGATCATCGGTCTCATCCAGGAACGGATGGCCGTCTCGGCCGTCATCCAGGAGGCCCGGATCTCCTCCGGTGGCCGCCGGGTGAACCTGGCCCGCGAGATGGAGGTCCTCGGTCACTTCCGTGACGCGCTGGGCAAGCCCGGCACGGCCCTCGCAATGACCATGCTGGAGCTGTGTCGGGGCCGCATCTGAGTTCGATCCCGCTCTCACCCGTACGGCGCGTGACCGGCCGCGACCCGGCTTCGTTGGTCCGGGTGTCCGTGCCAGCCAGGGGCGGGCCCGTAGAAACCACGCGTGGCTTCGCTGGGGCGTGTGGCGTACCTCCGGTGCGCCGTGGGACCTCGCACCAGCGCGTGTGACCGGGCAGCAGGGGACAGCAGCCCGGTCACCAGCAAGGGCGGTCGGCCCCGGGGACGCTCGGGGTCGGCCGCAACCGGTCGACCTCCCCCGTACGTCCGTCCCCCGACCTCCTCCCCCGCGCGGCGCGATCCCCCGGCGCCGACGCCCAAGGGCCCCGTACCGCGACCGGAATCGCGGCGCGGGGCCCTTTCCCGCACCCCCCAGCGTGACGCGCGTCACACCAAGATCCTGTGCAACCGCTACAACCAATCCCGTGGGTCGCGGGTCATCTATGCAGCATCACCAAAAGCAGGAAAGGCGCTGCACTCGGAGGGGGGTGCAGCGCCTTTTCTCATGCGGTGGATCTCATGCCGTGCGTGTCACGCCTGGCCGTCCGGCGCCGTCGCCTTCGCCTTCGGCGGGACCGTCGGGATTCCCAGGAACGGCAGCCGCAGGGCGCCGAAGGCCTCGGCCGGGACCGCCGGGGACTTCGGCTCGACCGCCGCCACCCGCACGTACGCCTCCCCCTGCCGCGGCCGCGGGTCCTCCTCGCCCTTGTTCGGCCAGAACGACATCGCCCGCTCCGCCTGCGCCGTGATCGTCAGGGACGGGTTGACGCCGAGGTTGGCGGAGACGGCCGCCCCGTCGACGACGGAGATCCCGGGGTGCCCGAAGAGCCGGTGGTACGGGTCGATGACGCCGGACTCGGCGTCGGCGCCGATCGGGCAGCCGCCCAGGAAGTGGGCGGTGAGCGGGGTGCCCATCAGCTCGCCGATGTTGGAGCCGGCGAAGCCGTTGATCTCCTCGGCGAGGAGGGTCGCGGCCTTGGTGGCCTCCGGGATCTGGACCGGGTTCGGCGCCCCGTGCCCCTGCCGGGCCGTGAGCAGGCCCTTTCCGATCCCGCCCGGCTTGCGGTAGGTCGTCAGGGAGTTGTCCAGGGACTGCATGACCAGACCGATGATGGTCCGCTCCGACCAGCGCCAGTTCGAGAGCGAGCGGGCGGCGAGCGTCGGGTGCTTGAGCAGGTTGAGGAACCAGTTGCGCACCCGGTGGGCCCCGTAGGGCACCTGGAGGACGGTCATGCCGCCCATGGAGTTGGAGCCCTTGCCGTACCGGACCGGCTCGATGTGGGTGTTCGCGTCGGGGTGGATCGAGGAGGTGATGGCGACGCCCTTGGTGAAGTCGACCTTCTCCTTGCCGTGCTTCTTGCGGTAGCGCCGGTCGGTGGTCTGCGCGCCGACCAGACCCTCGGAGTTGGTACGGGTGAGCTCGCCGAGCCGCTGCGAGATCCGGGGCAGCAGGCCGCCGTCCTTCATCCGGTGCAGCAGGGTCTGCGTGCCGTACGTGCCGGCCGCGATCACCACGCGGCGGGCGCGGAAGGTCCGCCCCTTCCCCTTCTTGCGGTTGTCGGTGGGGAGGGTCTGCACCGCGTAGCCGCCCCGGGAGTCCTCGGTGACGGTGACGACCGTGGTCATGGGGTGGACGGTGGCGCCCGCCTTCTCGGCGAGGTGGAGGTAGTTCTCGTTGAGGGTGTTCTTGGCGCCGTGGCGGCAGCCCGTCATGCACTCCCCGCACTCGGTGCAGGCGCGCCGGGCCGGGCCCGCGCCGCCGAAGTACGGGTCGGCGACCTGGCCGCCGGGCTTCGCCTTCGCGGTCCCGTCGGCGTCGGCCCCGTCCCCGAAGAAGACGCCGACGGGTGCCATGTGGAAGGTGTCGCCGATGCCCATCGCCTGCGCGGCCGCCTTGAGGTGCACGTCCGAGGGGGTCGTCGTCGGGTTGAGCCGGACGCCGAGCATCCGCTGCGCCTGGTCGTAGTACGGCCGCAGCTCTTCCTGCCAGTCCGTGATGTCCTTCCACTGCGGGTCGTCGAAGAAGGGCTTCGGCGGCACGTAGAGGGTGTTGGCGTAGTTGAGGGAGCCGCCGCCCACGCCGGCGCCCGCGAGGACCATCACGTTGCCCAGCAGGTGGATGCGCTGGATGCCGTAGAGGCCGAGGGCGGGGGCCCACAGGAAGTTCTTCAGGTCCCAGGAGTTCTTCGGCAGGGTTCCGGGAGTGAAGCGGCGCCCGGCCTCCAGGACGCCGACCCGGTAGCCCTTCTCCGTGAGCCGGAGGGCGGTGACCGAACCGCCGAAGCCGGAGCCGACGACGAGGACGTCGTAGTCGTACGCGGCGTCCTCCGCCTGCTCCTGGTTTTGGGTAGGGGGTACCGCGGTCATGGCTCTCCTCGCACGAAAAGGGACGGGTCGGGCGGCGCGTGGTCAGCGCAGGCGCAGGGTCTTCATCGCCTTGAGGGACAGGCTCATCACCGCGGCGTACTTCTCGTCGTCCATGCCGAAGGAGGGCGCGAGCGGCATCAGCCGCTGCTGGGCGACGGTCTGGGCCTCGGTGTACTTGAGGATGCCCTCCGAGCCGTGGCGGCGGCCGAGACCGGAGTCCTTCATGCCGCCCATCGGGGACTGCACGCTGCCGTAGGCCGGCGCGTACCCCTCGTTGATGTTGACGGTGCCGGTGCGCAGCCGGGACGCGACGGCGTGGCCGCGGCGCGAGTCCTGGGTCCACACCGAGGAGTTGAGGCCGTACGGCGTGGCGTTGGCGAGCTCGATCACCTCGTCCTCGTCCGTGAAGCGGTAGACGGAGACGACCGGGCCGAAGGTCTCCTCGGAGCAGACGGCCATCGGGGCCTCGACGCCGTCGAGGATGGTCGGCTCGTAGAAGAGGGGGCCGATGTCGGGGCGGGCGACGCCGCCGGCGACGAGCCTGGCGCCCTTGGCGACGGCCTCGTCGACGTGCTTCGTGACCGTCTCCAGCTGCCGGTCGCCGACGAGGGAGCCCATGTCCGCCCCGTACGCGAGGGAGCTGCCGAGGCGCATGGCCTTGGTGCGGGCGGCGAAGCGGTCGAGGAAGGCGTCGGCGACGGACTCGTGGACGTACAGCCGCTCGATGGAGATGCAGAGCTGTCCGGCGGAGGAGAAGCAGGCGCGGACGGCTCCGGCGGCGGCCTTCTCGATGTCGGCGTCCTTCAGGACGAGCATCGCGTTCTTGCCGCCGAGTTCGAGGGAGACGCCGACGAGCCGGGCGGCGGCGCCCTGGGCGACCTCGCGGCCGGTGCGGGTGGAGCCGGTGAAGGAGACGTAGTCGGCGTGCTTGACGACCTCGGGTCCGACGACCGGGCCCTCGCCCAGGACGACCTGGAAGACCTCGGCGGGCAGCCCGGCCTCGATCAGCAGGTCGCGGGCCCAGAGCGCGGTGAGCGCGGTCTCCGTGTCGGGCTTCATGACGACCGCGTTGCCCGAGACGAAGGCGGGGAGCGCGTCGCCGACGGAGAGCTCCAGCGGGTAGTTCCAGGGCGCGATCTGCCCGACGACCCCGCGCGGCTGGCGCAGTTCGGTGACCTTGGTGAGGGTCGGTACGACTCCGGTGTGGCGCTTGGCGCGCAGGTACGAGGCGGCCTTGCGGCCGTAGTGGCGGGCGGCGACGCACACCGCCTGGACCTCCTCGTGGGCGTGCAGGCGCGCCTTGCCCGTCTCCAGCTGGATGAGGTCGAGGACCTCGGACTGACGCTGGAGGACGAGGTCGTGGAAGCGAAGGAGGACGGCGGCGCGGGCCTTGACCGGGGTGGCGGCCCACGCGGTCTGGGCGGCACGCGCGCGCGTGAAGGCCTCGGCGACGTCCTCGGGGGTGGACTCGGGCAGCTCCGCCAGCCGCTCCCCGGTGAAGGGGGTGTGGTTGGCGGTCCGGCCGGATCCGACGACGCCCCGGGTGAGGCGGGCGACCACCTCGGGCGTCACGACCTCGGCGGCGGTCCGCGCGCGGGCGGGCGCGGGCGCGACCGGGTTGGTCGCGCCGGCGGGCACGGACGCTCCGCCCTTCGCGGCGGGGACTTCGGGAACCGAGAGGGCGGCGGGGGCCTGCGAGTCCGTCATGAGGGCGAGCGTAGGCGGCGTTCCGCCCTTTGGGTACCCGTCGGTAATGCGTTTTCACCGGGTGCACACATCACGCCAGTGATCACTGGCATATAAGCCCTGATCAGGGGCTTACGACTGCCGGAGGCCGGGCGCGGAGATTCTTTCCGGTTCACGCGCCGGGCGGCCGCCAGTGCTGGAGCACGATGTCGAACTGCTCGCGGGTGGTCTCCCAGCTCGACGCCGGCGAGGACATGTACACGGCGTACTCCGTGCCGTCGTCCTCGTAGTACATGAGGTCGATCGCGCGCCGCGGCCCGGGGAAGTCCTTCCTCTCGGTCCAGCTGAACTCCCACTGGCAGGAGCGGACCTGGTCGCGGTAGGTGACCTGGCCGAGCTTGATCCGTTTGTAGTTCATCCGCTTCGCCAGGACGCGCTCCAGGTCGAGGGCGTGCATGTACGGATTCTCGAAGTCGGGCTTCTTGTCGATGCTGATCCGGATCCGGTGGTTGCCGTTGTCCGGGGTGTAGTCGATCTGGTCGCCCTCCTTCTGCCGCTTCCAGCCGTCCGGTACGAGGAGGCTGAAGCCCGCCGGGTCGTCGACGCGGTGCCAGCCCTCCGGAACGACGGCCTCCTTGGCCTGGGTGGAGGGGGCGGTGGCCGTGATCCGACCGCGGTCGGCGTGCGGGTCGCCCGTCTTGTCGTTCATGGCCGCGAAGACGGCGCCGCCCGCGACGAGACCGGCGACCAGGGCCGCGAGGACCACGGTGCGCCAGCGGCCCCGGCCCGGGGACGAGGACGAGGGGGCCGGGGTGGAAGCGGCCGGCACCACGGTCGGAGGGGAAGCGGCGGGGCGGTGCGGGCCGGACCCGGACCCGGACCCCTGGGGCGGGTGGGGCCACTCAGCGGTACGGACCCGTCCGGAAGCGCGCGAGCCGTCCGTCGGACCCGTGGCGTCCCGCGTACCGGCTCCGCCGTCCTCCTCCTCGCTCAGCTCCACCAGGTCGAGGCCGGGACCGAGCACTCCGGCCGCCGGGTCCAGGTCCTCCCGCGCCACGCGCTGGGTCGGCACATACGCCTGCGCCGTCTGCGGCGTCCGTCCCTCCATCGCGTCGAGCAGCATCCGCTCGGCCTCGTCCGCGCGCGGCCGGTGCTCCGGCTCCTTGCGCAGCAGCGCCACGATGACGGGCGCGAGCGGCCCCGCCTTCTCCGGGTACGGCGGCTCCTCCGTCACCACGGCCTGCATCGTGCTGATCGGGGAGGTCCGGCGGAACGGCGAGGTGCCCTCCACCGCCGTGTACAGCGTGGCCCCGAGGGACCAGAGGTCGGAGGCGGGACCGGGGTCCCCGCCCCGTACCCGCTCGGGCGCCAGGTAGTCGATGGAGCCGACGATCTCCCCGGTACGCGTGATCGTCGAGTCGCCCTCGATCGCCGCGATCCCGAAGTCGGTGATGAGCACGCGCCCGTCCCGCGCCAGCAGGACGTTGCCCGGCTTGACGTCCCGGTGCAGCACACCGGCCGCGTGCGCGGCCCGCAGCGCGCCGAGGACGTGCAGCCCGACCCTGGCCGCCTCTCGCGGCTCGATCGCCCCCGACTCCTTGGCGGCGTCGGCGAGCGAGGGCCCGTCGACGTACTGCATGACGATCCACGGACGGCTGTCGTGCTCCAGGACGTCATGGACGGTGACCACACCGGGGTGGGTGATCCGCGCGGCGGCCCGCGCCTCCTTCTGCGTCCGCGCGTGCAGCACGAGCCGGTCGGCCTCCGCGACGAACCGACCCGCTGTCAGCTCCTTCACCGCGACCACGCGGTGAAGGACCTCGTCGTGGGCGCGCCAGACCTTGCCCATACCGCCGCGACCGATGCACTCGCCGAGCCGGTAACGGCCCGCGAGCAAAAGGCCCGCCCCTGTGCTCTGAGAATGTTCCACTTGCCCCCGCCCGTTCCTTCGGATGCCAGGTTACGGAGGGGGGCACGGACTGCGTAACCTCGGGGCCGTCATAGGAACAGCACTGTGACCGGGGGCCGATGGGCATTCCGGGCACCCCCACCTTCTCCGCCCCGCTCAGCGGCCCGGACGGAACGCCTTCGTGGCCTCGTCGAAGATCTCGGAGACCTCGGCCCGCTCGTTCTTCGGGCCGATGACCTGGACGACGTGGTACCTGCCGCCGGCGATCACGGCGAGGTTGCGGACGAACACCATGCGGCCCGTGCTGTCCGGCCAGGTGTAACTCCCCGTGGCCGTCACCGTCGTGCCGATGGTGACCCGGCGCGCCTCCTCCACGACCCCCCAGCTCGTCGCCCGCACGGGTTCCAGCTCGCGCTCCTTGGAGTTCTGGTACTCCAGCGGGTCCGAACCGTTGTCACCGACGCTGTCACGGCCGGGGACGACGATCATCGTGAAGTCGCCGCTGGTGTAGCGCACTTGCCCGGCGTCGTTGATCGGGCTGCGCCGCCAGCCGTTCGGGACCGCGATCCGGAAGCCCTCGGGGTCCTGGCGCAGGGTGTACCCGTCGGCGGGTGCGGGCGCGGACGGATCGGCCGCGGGCGGGGTGGTGGACGGCTTCCCCGACGGTGTCCCGGAAGGCTTGTCGGAAGGCTTGTCGGAGGGTTCGGCGGACGGCTCGGTGGACGGTCCCCCTGACGGCTCGTCCGACGGGTCGGCGGGCCGGTCCGTTTTCGTGGACGGGCCGTTCGCGGACGCGGTCGTACGGGGGGACGCGCCGGACTCCTCGCCCTCGCCCGGCAGGAAGAGGACCGCGTACGCCACACCGCCGCCGAGCAGGAGCAGGACGAGGAGCAGCAGGGTACGGCCGAGGGCGCGCGGGGCCCGGGGTGCGCGGGGGGCCCGGGACGCGCGCTGCGGGATCTCCTCCTGGAACTCCGCCCGGGTGTCGGCGTATCCGCCCCGGTGGGCGGCCTCGGGCCCGGCCTCGTGGAGGGCCTCGTGAGGGGCCGGCACGGGCGGCGCGGGGCGGGGGTCCTTGCCGCGCTTGTGGCGGTGGCGGCCCGCCCCCGCGCCCGCTCCCTTGCGGCGGCGGCGCACCAGCTCGCCGCGGCGGCGCACGATCGGCAGCCGCTTCTCGTCGAAGGACGGCAGCGGTACGGCTCCGAGGCCGACCTCCGGCTCCGGAGCCGACCGCACGAGGGAGCGCAGCCAGCCGCGCAGCTCCTCGAAGTCGGGTCGTTCGGTGGGGTCCTGGCGCAGCAGGGACTCCACGACCGGGCGCAGCGGCCCGCACTCCTCGGCGAAGGCGGGCGGTTCGGCGCAGACCAGCTGGACGAGCTCGGCGGCGCTGTCCTCCGGGTAGGGGGCGTGGCCCTGGACGGCCCGGTAGAGGAGCGCGCCGAGCGCCCACAGGTCGGTGGCGGGGCCGATGGGCGGGGCGAGCCGCCAGTTCTCGTGCACGGGGCCGGCCTGCTCGGGCGCCCAGCGCTCGGTGACCGCGCCGACGACGGCGATCCGGGTCTGGCGGGCCCGCTCGGCGTCGAGGCGCGTGGTGGGGCCCCGGTGGACCTGGGCCGGTACGGCGACGCGCCCCCCGGTACCCGCCGTGCCGGCGGCGACGGGGAGGCGGGCGGGGTCGGGGGTCGCGGCCGTGTACCCGGCGGGCAGCGCCGGGCGGCCCGAGCCGGGCAGCACGGGACCGCGGCCGGTGCCCGAACCGCCGGCGGGGACCGGTCCGGAGCCGTCGCGCGCCGCATGAGGACCGTCGCTCCAGTTGCCGGCGAGGTGCACGCGCGGCGGAGGACCGGCCGGCGGGCCGCCGTAGGCCGGGCCGCCGCTCGTGTCGTCGTCGTCCTCGTCGTCGTCCTCGTCGTCCGCCGCCTGCGACCACCACTGCGGCTCGGGCGCGCCGGAAGCGGGCACCGGGGCCGGGGGCGGCGGCGGAGGGGGCGTGGGGGCCGGTACGGCCGCCCGGCCCGGCGGCGTGGGCGGCTCGGCCGGCGCGGGGCGCTGGACGGGGAGCGCCCCGGACTCTCCGAGCCGCGCCGCGGCGCGCGCCCCCGCGCGGTACGCGGCGATGGCCCCGGCCCGTGCGGCCCGGACGTCGGCGGTGGGCGGCGGGGCGATCGCCGGGGGCTCCGCGCCGGTGCGGGGCCCGGGCGCGGACCTGGCCCCCGCGCCGTACGGGTCGGCCCCGTAGGACTCCCGCCCGTACGCGTCGGCTCCGGGCCCGTCGGTCCCGTCCTCGGGCTCGGACTCGTAGGCACCGGCGCCTTGGTCGTCGGCCCCGTACGCGTCGGAGGGGTACGGGCCGGACCTGCGGTACCGGCCGGAGCGGTAGGAGTCGGAGCCGGACTGCTCGGAGCCGTAACCTTCGGAGGCGTACTCCCCAGGGCCGTAACCCTCGGAGCCGTACTCGTCGGCGGCCTCCCCGAGCAGCTCCTCGTCCGAGTCCGTCCCGTACGCGACCTCCTCGACCTCCTCGGCGTCCTCGAACTCGTCCCCGGGCTCCTCCCCGAGCTCCTCCTCGCCCTCGCTCTCGGTCTCCGTCTCCTCGTAGACCTCGGCCTCGTACAGGTCGGAGCTGTACACCTCGGCGAACTCGGGCTCGGGTGCGAGCGGGAAGTCGGGCTCGAACTCCCGGGACGCGAAACCGGTCCCCGTCCCGGATCCCGTCCCGGCCCCGAACCTCGCCCCGAACTCCCGCTCGTCGTCGGCCGGCTCCGGCACGGGCGCGTAGCCGCACAGGGCCTCTTCCGCGGCGCCCACGGCGAGGCCCGTGAGGACCACCCGCCCGTCGTCGCAGACGAGCACGGTCCTGGCGGTGATGTTCCGGTGGACCCAGCCGTGGGCGTGGAGGGCGCGCAGGGCGGTGAGGACGTCGGCGCCGATCTCGGCCGCCCGGTACGGGTTCAGGGGCTGCTCGGCGAGGAGTGCGGACAGCGGCCTGGCCGCCACGACCTCGCTCACTATCCACAGGGAACCGGCCTCCGCGAAGACGTCGAAGACCTGGTCGAGGAGGGGGTGGTCGGGAATCTGCGCGGCGGCCTGGGCCGCTTCGATCGCCCGGCGCACGACGGGCTCGGCGGGCCGGCGGGTCGCCCGCCCGGCGCTCCCGTAGGGCTGCGCGGAGCCGTCCGCGCCGTCGAGCACCTCGGCGTCGACGAACTCCGGCAGGGGCACCTGGCGGACCAGGACCTCCTGCCCGCTGTACGTGTCGAAGGCGCGCGTCTCGGCGAAGTCGTACGCGTCCGGGCCCAGGCCCGCGTCCGCGCCGGTCGGCGGCAGCGGCAGGCGGTAGCGGTCCGCCAGCACCCTTCCCGCGTAGTCGTCCACGACGCCTCCCCACGCGCGCACGCTGTCCCCCGTGGACCCGCGAATCCGTCGGATCACACGAGTCCGTCAATTCCGGTCCGGCACCGTGCAGTTAGCGGCAGTTGTCGACTGCGTACGGTCCGCGAACTCTCACGATACGTGGCGCCGGTCAGTCCTTGGGGCTGAACGTGGCGAACGCCGTCTCCCGCAGCGTCCGGCACTCGGCGGCGTCCCACTCGTCCGCCTTGCAGGTGATCATGATGGAGTAGCCGTGGGCGTCGTCCACCTTGAAGCCGCGGTTGAGCACACGCACGGTCATGCCCTTCTGCGTACGCGTGAACTCCCAGTCGGCGACGGTCGGGTACCCCTTGTAGGAGACCGACCTGATGCCGATGTGGTCGTAGTCCTGGCTGGTGACGGCCACGCCGGCCTTGGCCAGCTCCCAGGCGCTCTGGGCGTTGTCCTTCGGGCTGTCGTTGAAGTCGACCTGGACGCGCGGGAAACCGCCGCTCTCGTTGAATATGGCGCCGAGGTCGTATCCCGGTATCGAGCGGGGCTTGAAGGTGGCGGGCATCGCCATGGAGAAGTGGAGCTTCGCGTTGGTGACGAGGGTGTAGCCGGCGGGCAGCTGCGCGCCGGTGCCGCCGCTGGGCTTGCCGGACGGCTTGGTACCGCCCTGCCCGGTCGTCGTGCCGACCGTGGTCCCGACCGTCGTGCCCGTGGTCGTCCCGGTGGTCGTGCCCGTCGTGCCGGTGTCGCCCGTCGATCCGTTGGACCCGGAGCCTCCGGGCTGCGCTCCGCCCTGCTGGCCGGGGCCGCCCGGCGTCTGCCCCTCGCCGCCGGAGCCCTCGGATCCACCGGAGCCATCAGGGTCGCCGCCGGACGCGCCGGCCGAGGCCGTCGTGCCGCCGGTCCCCTGGCTCTGCTTGTCCTTGTCGTCGCCGCCGCTGAGCGAGACCGTCAGGATCGTGCCGAGCAGGGCGAGGACGGCGACCGCGGCGATGATCACCAGCGTGCGGCGCGGGACGACGTCGGTCAGCGGCGCGCGGGCCGGAGCCTGCCTGCCACCACCCTGCAAGGGCTCGGCCGGCTTCGGCCGCGACGGCTTCGCCTTCGGCTCGGCCTTCGCCGAGGCCGCCGCGTTGCGCACGGACTTCAGCGCGCCCCGCACGCGGTCGGCGGCGACGGCCGCCTCGGGCGCCCCGGTCCGGCCTGCGGCCGGCTCCGCGGGAGCCCGGTCGGGGTGCGGCGGCAGCGGTACGACCGTGGTGACCTCGGGCGAGACCACGGGCGCCGCCTCGGGCGCGTCGAGGACGGCCCGCAGCAGGACGCGCGCCCGGGCGTCGTCGAGGCGCTGGGCCGGGTCCTTGGCGAGCAGGCCGTAGATGACCTGCTCCAGCTCGGGTCCCGCGTTCTTCGGCGGGTCGACCGGCTCGGTCATCACCGCCGTGAGGGTGGCGATGGCGGAGCCCTTGTCGTACGGCGGGCTGCCCTCGACCGCCGCGTAGATCAGTCCGCCCAGCGACCACAGGTCGGCGGCCGGTCCGGGCTTGTGGCCGCGGGCGCGCTCCGGCGAGATGTAGGAGGGGGCGCCGACGAGCATGCCGGTGGAGGTGATCGAGGGGTCGCCCTCGACCTGGGCGATGCCGAAGTCGGTCAGGACGACCCGGCCGTCGTCGGCGATCAGGACGTTCGACGGCTTCACGTCACGGTGGAGGATGCCCTCGCGGTGCGCGGAGCGCAGGACGTCGAGGATGGCGAGGCCGACCTCGGCGGCGCGGCGGGGCGTGAGCGTGCCGTCCTCGCGCACGGCGTCGGCGAGGGACTTGCCTTCGATGAGCTCCATGACGATCCACGGACGGTCGTCCTCGTCGACGACGTCGTACACGGTCACGGCGCCGTTGTTACGGATCCGGGCGATGGCCTTGGCCTCGCGCAGCGTCCGGGTGATGAGGCGTCGCTTCTCGTCGTCGTCGATGCTCGTGGGGAAGCGGAGCTCCTTGACGGCGACGGTGCGGCCCAGGGTCTCGTCGACCGCGCGCCACACGGTGCCCATGCCGCCGCGGCCGAGGACCACGCCGAGCCGGTAGCGGCCGGCGAGCAGCCTGCCCTCGGCCACGGGGTCCTTGCGCAGCCGGTCGCCGAAGCCGCCGGACGCCCTGCCGGTGGCCGAACCCCCGGAGCCGCTCCCGCGCGCGGCGCGGCCGCTCTCGCCGTCGCCGTCCCCGGCGCCGAAGCCGGCCCTGCCGGTCGACGGCTCGGTGCCCCGCAGCCGGCCCGTCACTCCGGAGGGCTCGCCCACGGAGCCGACGGAGGAGGAGGACGAGGAGCCGGCGGAGGAGTCGCCGGACACCGCGTCATCCTTCGGGGCGTCAGCACCCTCGGCGCCGCGCGAGCCCTCGGCCGCGGCTGCGTCCTGCGAGCCCTTCGTGCCCTCCGCGTCGTCCGCACGCTTCTCGCCGTCCGCGCGCTTCACCTCGTCCGCGCCCGCCGAAACGTCCGTGACCTGCGCGTCCTTCACGACGCGCCGGTCCCGCTCCGCCTCGCGTGCGGCCGGGACCGCCCCTCGGTCGCCGTCGGTCGCGGCCCCCGCGGCGGCGTCCCGCCGGGGGTCCCTCGCCTTGTCCCGCGACTGCTCCGCCTCCGACATGCGTCCCCTCTGCGATCCCTGATCTCCGCCGCGAATGCCGCTTCCCGTGCGATGCGGTAACCCGCCCTGGAAGAGAGGCCATTGTCCCTCACCTCGGGACGGGCGCCGCCCCCGGGTCCGTACTCCGGGATGACGACGCCCGTAGGCACCCCCCAGGTTCCCATCGGATTTCGGACGACACGGACGTCTGGCCGAAA
The DNA here is from genome assembly GCF_008642375.1 of Streptomyces venezuelae. Taxonomy (NCBI): domain Bacteria; kingdom Bacillati; phylum Actinomycetota; class Actinomycetes; order Kitasatosporales; family Streptomycetaceae; genus Streptomyces; species Streptomyces venezuelae. The sequence goes on from NZ_CP029194.1 coordinate 3,451,087, forward strand.
ACAGCCCGTCAGATCGGCACGATGTCGGGCGCCCCGAGCCGTGCGGCGTCCGCCGTGAGGTCGTCGGGCTGCCGCTGCGACTCGCGTTCGGCCTCGACCCGCTTCTCGTAGTGCTCGACCTCCTTGTCGATCTGGCGGGCGTCCCAGCCGAGGACGGGCGCCATCAGCTCCGCGCACTCGCGCGCGCTGAGCGTCCCCCGGTCGAAGGTCTCGATGGAGATCCTGGTCCGCCGGGTGAGGACATCGTCGAGGTGACGCGCGCCCTCGTGCGAGGCGGCGTACACGATCTCGGCGCGCAGGTAGTCGTCGGCCGCGGCGAGCGGTTGCCCGAGCCCGGGGTCCTCGGCGATCAGGTCGAGGATCTGCTCCGTCAGGGAGCCGTACCGGTTGAGCAGATGCTCGACCCGGACGACGTGCAGCCCGGTCCTGGCGGCCGTTCTCGCGCGGGCGTTCCACAGGGCGCGGTAGCCCTCGGCGCCGAGGAGCGGGATGTCCTCGGTGACGCAGGCGGCCACCCGCTGGTCGAGGCCGTGGACCGCCGCGTCCACGGCGTCCTTGGCCATGACCCGGTACGTCGTGTACTTGCCGCCGGCCACCACGACGAGGCCGGGGACCGGGTGGGCGACGGTGTGCTCGCGGGAGAGCTTGCTCGTGGCGTCGGACTCGCCCGCGAGCAGGGGCCGCAGGCCCGCGTAGACGCCCTGGACGTCGTCCCGGGTGAGCGGGGTCGCGAGCACGGTGTTCACATGCTCCAGGAGGTAGTCGATGTCGGCGCTGGACGCGGCCGGGTGGGCCTTGTCGAGGTCCCAGTCGGTGTCGGTGGTGCCGACGATCCAGTGCCGTCCCCAGGGGATGACGAACAGCACGGACTTCTCGGTGCGCAGGATGAGCCCGGTGGTCGAGTGGATGCGGTCCTTGGGCACGACCAGATGGATGCCCTTCGAGGCGCGGACGTGGAACTGGCCGCGCTCGGCGATGAGGGCCTGGGTGTCGTCCGTCCACACCCCGGTGGCGTTGACGATCTGTTTGGCCCGGATCTCGTACGAGCCGCCGGACTCGACGTCCTGGACGCGCGCGCCGACGACCCGCTCGCCCTCGCGGAGGAAGCCGACGACGCGGGCCCGGCTGGCGGCCCTGGCGCCGTAGGCGACGGCCGTGCGCACGAGGGTGGTGACGAAGCGGGCGTCGTCCATCTGGGCGTCGTAGTACTGGAGGGCGCCGACCAGGGCGTCCTTCTTGAGGCAGGGCGCGACCCGCAGGGCGTTGCGCCGGGAGAGGTGGCGGTGCGCGGGCAGGCCGCGGCCGTGGCCGGAGGAGAGGGACATCGCGTCGTACAGCGCGACGCCCGAGCCCGCGTAGAACCGCTCCCAGCCCTTGTGCTGGAGCGGGTAGAGGAAGGGGACCGGCTTCACCAGGTGGGGTGCGAGCCGCTCCAGGAGCAGGCCGCGCTCCTTGAGGGCCTCCCGCACCAGCGCGAAGTCCAGCATCTCCAGGTAGCGCAGTCCGCCGTGGATGAGCTTGCTGGACCTGCTCGACGTGCCGGAGGCCCAGTCACGGGCCTCGACGATGCCGGTGGAGAGTCCTCTCGTGACGGCGTCGAGGGCGGTACCCGCGCCGACCACTCCGGCGCCGACGACCAGTACGTCCAACTCGCGCTCCGCCATGGCCCTGAGCGCCTCGGTGCGCTCGGCCGGTCCCAGTGTCGCTGTCCTCACCACTGCCGCCTCCCGTCGTCCCCGAGCCGTCCCGGTTTCGATTCTGGCCCGCTCCGGTGACTTCAGCCACCGCCTCGCCGCCACCCTGTGGATAACACTCGGCGACCTTCGACCCCACAATGCCGCATATCGGTCATATTTACGCCTAGTCTGACATTGCGTTCACCCCGTTCTGTCCACCGGGGTTGCGCCTCGCGTCCCCTCCGGCTACAGGGAAGGACGGCCCACCCCCCATGCCCGCTGATCTCGCCGTCATCGGCCTCGGCCACCACGGACTCCCGCTCGCCCAGGCCGCCACCGCCGCAGGTGTCAACACCATCGGCTACGACACCGACCCACGCCCCGTCGCCGAACTCGCCGCCGGCCGGTCCCCGGTCGACGGCTCGCTCACCGCGCCGGAGATCCGCCGGATGCTCGCGGGCGGCTTCCGGCCCACCACGAACACCGCCGAACTCGGCCGCGTCCGCACCGCCGTCCTCTGCACGCCGACCCCCCTCGGCCCCGACCGCACCCTCGACCTCACCGCCGTCACCGAAGCCGCCCGCGCCCTCGCCACCCGGCTCCGCCCGCACACCACCGTCCTCCTGGAGTCCCCCGTCCCCCCGGGCACCACGGAGGGCCTCCTCCGCGAGGTCCTCGAAGCGGGCTCGGGGCTCCGCGCCGGCCGCGACTTCCACCTCGCGTACTCCCCCGGCCGCCTCGACCCCGGCAACCGCACCCACGGCTTCGCCGGCACCCCCAAGGTCATCGGCGGCCTCACCCCGGCCTGCACGGAGTCCGCCGCCGCCTTCTACGGCCGGCTCACCGACAAGGTGGTACGCGCGCGTGGCCCGCGCGAAGCCGAGACGGTCAAGCTCCTGGAGACCAACTTCCGGCACGTCAACATCGCCCTCGTCAACGAGATGGCGGTCCTCTGCCACGAACTCGGCGTCGACCTCTGGGACGTCATCCGCTGCGCCGAGACCAAGCCCTTCGGCTTCCAGGCCTTCCGCCCCGGCCCCGGTGTCGGCGGCCACGGCGCCCCCGTCGACACCATCGGCACCCACCGCCCGCTCCGCCTCGTCGAACTCGCCGGCCAGGTCAACGAACGCATGCCCCAGTACGTCGTCCAGCGCGCCGCCACCCTCCTCAACGAGCACGGCAAATCGGCCCGCGGCGCCCGGATCCTGCTGCTCGGCATCACGTACAAGCCCGATCTCCCGGACCGTCAGGGCTCCCCCGCCGACGAGATCGCCCGCCGCCTCATGGACCTGGGCGCGGCCGTCAGCTACCACGACCCCCACGTCCCCGACTGGCGCGTCCGCGAACTCCCCGTCCCCCGCGCGGACTCCCTCTACGAGGCCGCCGCCCACGCGGACCTGACGGTACTGCTCCAGCACCACCGCACGTACGACCTCCAGGGCCTCTCGGTGAAGGCCCAGCTCCTCCTCGACACCCGCGGCGCCACCCCCGGCGGCGCGGCCCACCGCCTCTGACCCACGAGCACCTCACGCGAAACCCCTGGGGCACCGTCACAGCGGGCTGCTAACCTCCGGGACCTCCTGTTCGCACATCCGTGCGTCCACGTCCCTGGGGGTATCCACAGCATGAGCCAGCCCGTTCCGCCGCCGTCCGGCAACCCGTTCGCCAACGGCGGCGCACCCGAGCCGTACCCGATGGCACCGCCGCCCGCGCCCGCCCGTGACAACGTCGGGCTCGGACTGGTGGCCGCCCTGGTCGCGGCGCTCGTCGCGGGTGGGATCTACGGCGCCGTGATCGGCGGCGTCGAGCGGGAGATCGGCTGGGCCGCCATCGGCGTCGGCTTCGTCACCGGCCTCGCCGCCGGCAAGGTCGGCGGCCGCAACCCCGTCCTGCCCGTCGTCAGCGCGGCGCTCTCCGTCGGTGCCGTCTACCTCGGCCAGCTCCTCGGCATCGCGATCCTGGTCGCGAAGCAGCTGAACGTCTCTGCCACGGACGTCGTCCTGGAGGAGTTCGGTGTGCTGACGCAGGCCTGGAGCGAGGGCAAGGACGCCATGACGTTCCTCTTCCTCGGCCTCGCCGCCTTCGCCGCCTTCACCGGCGCCCGCAAGGCCTCCTCCTGACGGAGACAGCGCGAAGGGGCCCCGCACCACCCGGTGCGGGGCCCCTCCTTGTGCGTACGGCGGGTCAGCGCTTGTGCTGGGCGTCCGCGACCGTGACCTCGACGCGCTGGAACTCCTTGAGCTCCGTGTAGCCCGTCGTGGCCATCGCCCGGCGCAGGGCGCCGAAGAAGTTCATCGAGCCGTCCGGGATGTGCGACGGGCCCGCGAGGATCTCCTCGGTGGTGCCGACGATGCCCAGGTCGACCAGCTTGCCGCGCGGCACGTCCTCGTGGACGGCCTCCATGCCCCAGTGGTGGCCCTTGCCGGGCGCGTCCGTGGCGCGGGCCAGCGGGGAGCCCATCATGACGGCGTCGGCGCCGCAGGCGATCGCCTTCGGCAGGTCGCCGGACCAGCCGACACCGCCGTCGGCGATGACGTGCACGTACCGGCCGCCGGACTCGTCCATGTAGTCGCGGCGGGCCGCGGCCACGTCGGCGACCGCGGTCGCCATCGGGACCTGGATGCCCAGCACGTTGCGCGTGGTGTGCGCCGCGCCGCCGCCGAAGCCGACGAGGACACCCGCCGCGCCGGTGCGCATCAGGTGCAGGGCCGCGGTGTACGTGGCGCAGCCGCCGACGATGACCGGGACGTCGAGCTCGTAGATGAACTGCTTCAGGTTCAGCGGCTCGGACGCGCCCGAGACATGCTCGGCGGAGACCGTCGTGCCGCGGATGACGAAGATGTCCACGCCGGCGTCGACGACGGCCTTGGAGAACTGCGCGGTGCGCTGCGGGGAGAGCGCGGCGGCGGTCACGACACCGGAGTCACGCACCTCCTTGATGCGCTGCCCGATCAGCTCCTCCTTGATGGGGGCGGAGTAGATCTCCTGCAGACGGCGGGTCGCGGTGGCCTCGTCCAGCTCCGCGATCTCGTCGAGCAGCGGCTGCGGGTCCTCGTACCGGGTCCAGAGACCCTCGAGGTTCAGGACGCCGAGGCCGCCCAGCTCGCCGATGCGGATGGCGGTCTGCGGCGACACGACCGAGTCCATGGGAGCGGCCAGGAACGGCAGCTCGAAGCGGTAGGCGTCGATCTGCCAGGCGATCGAGACCTCCTTCGGGTCCCGGGTGCGCCGGCTCGGGACGACGGCGATGTCGTCGAACGCGTACGCCCTGCGGCCGCGCTTGCCGCGCCCGATCTCGATCTCAGTCACGATGTGTGGCCTTTCCCTCTACGTCTGCGCCTACCAGTATCCCCGACACAAGCGTGGGGGGCGGCTCCGGCCACATGCCGGAACCGCCCCCACGCGTCGCGCTGTGTTACTTCCTGCTGTAGTTCGGCGCCTCGACCGTCATCTGGATGTCGTGCGGGTGGCTCTCCTTGAGGCCCGCGGAAGTGATCCGGACGAAGCGGCCCTTCGTCTCCATCTCCTCGATGGTGGCGGCGCCCACATAGCCCATCGTCTGGCGGAGACCGCCGACGAGCTGGTGCAGGACGTTGGCCAGGGGGCCGCGGTAGGGCACCTGGCCCTCGATGCCCTCGGGGACCAGCTTGTCGTCCGAGGCCACCTCGGCCTGGAAGTAGCGGTCCTTCGAGTACGACCGGCCCTGGCCGCGGGACTGCATCGCGCCGAGCGAGCCCATGCCACGGTACGACTTGAACTGCTTGCCGTTGATGAACTGCAGCTCGCCCGGGGACTCCTCGCACCCGGCGAGCAGGCTGCCCAGCATGACCGTGTCGGCGCCGGCGGCGAGCGCCTTGCCGATGTCGCCGGAGTACTGCAGGCCGCCGTCGCCGATGACCGGGACGCCGGCCGCGCGGGCGGCGAGGGCCGCCTCGTAGATCGCGGTGACCTGCGGGACGCCGATGCCGGCGACCACGCGCGTGGTGCAGATGGAGCCGGGGCCCACGCCGACCTTGACGCCGTCGACACCGGCGTCGATCAGGGCCTGCGCGCCGTCACGCGTCGCGACGTTGCCGCCGATGACGTCGACGCCGACGCTGGACTTGATCTTCGCCATCCAGTTCAGGGCGTTGCTGTTGTGGCCGTGGGACGTGTCGACGATGAGGAAGTCGACGCCCGCGGCGGCCAGGCCCTGCGCGCGCTCCAGCGCCTCGGGGCTGGCACCGACGGCCGCGCCGACGAGCAGCCGGCCCTCGGCGTCCTTGGCCGCGTGCGGGTACTTCTCGGCCTTGACGAAGTCCTTGACCGTGATGAGGCCCTTGAGGATGCCGGACTCGTCGACGAGCGGCAGCTTCTCGATCTTGTGGCGGCGCAGCAGCTCCATGGCGTCCAGGCCGGAGATGCCGACCTTGCCCGTGACCAGCGGCATCGGGGTCATGACCTCGCGCACCTGGCGGCTGCGGTCCGACTCGAAGGCCATGTCGCGGTTGGTGACGATGCCGAGCAGCTTGCCCGCCGGGTCGGTCACCGGGACGCCGCTGATGCGGAACTTGGCGCACAGCGCGTCGGCCTCGGCCAGCGTGGCGTCCGGGTGGACGGTGATCGGGTCGGTCACCATGCCGGACTCGGAGCGCTTCACGAGGTCGACCTGGTTGACCTGGTCCTCGATCGACAGGTTGCGGTGCAGGACGCCCACGCCACCCTGCCGCGCCATGGCGATGGCCATGCGGGACTCGGTGACCTTGTCCATCGCCGCGGACAGCAGCGGGATGTTCACGCGGACGTTGCGGGAGATGCGGGACGAGGTGTCGACCGCGTTCGGGAGGACGTCGGACGCGCCCGGCAGCAGCAGCACGTCGTCGTAGGTCAGCCCGAGTGTCGCGAATTTCTCGGGCACTCCGTCGACGTTTGCAGTCATGACACCTTCCCCAAATGGCCTTGATCGGTGCGGATGTCCATGCTAACGGGCTGGAGCCGTGTCTCATTCCACGATCAAGATCAGCCGCAAGCTTTGGACGTTCACACGTGTACGAAAGGGCCAACAGACCCCGACGAGGCTTACTGCTCGGCCAGCGCGCGAAGCCGGCTGAGCGCGCGGTGCTGTGCGACGCGGACGGCCCCCGGGGACATGCCGAGCATCTGCCCGGTCTCCTCGGCGGTCAGCCCGACGGCGACCCGCAGCACGAGCAGCTCGCGCTGGTTCTCCGGGAGGTTGGCGAGCAGCTTCTTGGCCCACTCGGCGTCGTCGCTGAGCAGCGCGCGCTCCTCGGGACCGAGGGAGTCGTCTGGCCGCTCCGGCATCTCGTCGGACGGCACGGCCGTGGACCCCGGGTGCCGCATGGCGGCCCGCTGCAGGTCGGCGACCTTGTGTCCGGCGATGGCGAAGACGAAGGCCTCGAAGGGCCTGCCCGTGTCCTTGTAGCGCGGCAGGGCCATCAGGACGGCGACGCAGACCTCCTGGGCCAGGTCCTCCACGAAGTGGCGGGCGTCCCCCGGCAGCCGGTTCAGGCGCGCGCGGCAGTACCGCAGGGCGAGCGGGTGCACCCGCGCCAACAGGTCGTGCGTGGCCTGGGCGTCGCCCTCGACCGCGCGGAGTACGAGCGCGCCGATCTCCCCCTGCCCGGCAGGCATGGGGGAACCCACGGTCTCGTCGTCGCGCATCGCTCCATGGTGCCCCGACGCTTCTGCGTTCGCGGCACCGCGTCCGTAGTTGTGCACCGAAGCGTTATGAGCAGGTGCGCCGGTACTCATCTCCCGCGCCCTCCCCTCCCGCTCGACCGACTCGTCCCCGAGGAACTCCACATCTCAAGGATGCGGCATTCCGCGGGGAAGTGACACAAGCCCACCCCGTCCACCCCGCGACGGGCGCGGACGAGGACGGGGATACGGCCGGTGACCTGCGACTCAGCGCACCAGGCCCCAGCGGAAACCCAGCGCGACCGCGTGCGCCCGGTCCGAGGCGCCCAGCTTCTTGAAGAGGCGCCTGGCGTGCGTCTTGACCGTGTCCTCGGAGAGGAAGAGCTCGCGCCCGATCTCCGCGTTGGACCGGCCGTGGCTCATGCCTTCGAGGACCTGGATCTCGCGCGCGGTGAGCGTGGGCGCGGCGCCCATCTCGGCCGAACGGAGCCGGCGCGGGGCGAGCCGCCAGGTCGGGTCGGCGAGCGCCTGGGTGACGGTGGCCCGCAGTTCGGCGCGCGAGGCGTCCTTGTGCAGATAGCCACGGGCACCCGCGGCGACCGCGAGGGCGACGCCGTCGAGGTCCTCCGCGACCGTGAGCATGATGATCCGGGCGCCGGGGTCCGCGGAGAGCAGCCTGCGGACGGTCTCCACGCCACCCAGACCGGGCATGCGTACGTCCATCAGAATCAGGTCCGAGCGGTCCGCGCCCCAGCGGCGGAGGACTTCCTCGCCGTTGGCCGCGGTGGTCACACGCTCGACGCCGGGCACGGTCGCGACCGCGCGGCGGAGCGCCTCTCGAGCAAGCGGGGAGTCATCGCAGACGAGGACGGATGTCATGACTGACCTCCGTGGCTCTCGCAGCTGTTGCGCGTCACCTTGAGCCTCCAGGGCTGGTACGTAATCGTCACCTGTGCGATTGACGCTCTCGGACACCTGCCCGATCGCTTGTTCCTTCAACCGCCTCCGCACACTCAACGACGGTCACTCGAAAGAGTTACGGGTCGGACGGCAGCCTTCGGCACTCTACGTGAGGAGCCGTAAGCGGAGGAGAGCGACGCGGCCTATCTGCCCATCATCGAAAGCTATGCCCCATTTAGCGGGTTTTCTTCCCTTTTCGCAGTGTCTGTGGCTAGATTCGCAATGAGTCATATTTACATCTACTTCGACAGTAGTTGTACTAGCCCGACCCGCGGGGCCCAGGAGAGCCCCGGACGATCAGCCATCCACCCGCCCACCTATCCGTTCGACACGGTTTCAAGGGGACTAGCGCAATGGCAGATTTCTCCCGCCTTCCCGGACCCAACGCCGATCTGTGGGACTGGCAACTCCTCGCGGCCTGCCGCGGGGTGGACAGCTCCCTGTTCTTCCACCCCGAGGGAGAGCGCGGCGCGGCACGGAGTGCGCGCGAGAACTCGGCGAAAGAGGTCTGCATGCGGTGCCCGGTACGCGCGGAGTGCGCGGCACACGCACTCGCCGTGCGGGAGCCCTACGGCGTATGGGGCGGCCTCACCGAGGACGAACGCGAAGAGCTCATGGGACGCGCCCGGAACCGCCTGATCGCGGCGGCGCCGACGCCCGCGCCCGTCACCACCGTGACACCCATGACGTCCATGACGACACCTGATGTGAAGGAACGTTTCTTCAGCGAGCGTTGAGCCAGCGACGGAACAACGGACGACCGCGCCCACGCGCGCGTCGCGCGGTACCTACGCGCGCGTGGCGGCGCGGGTCAGCTCGGTGAGCGTGGCCGCGACGGCCGGGACCTGGGCCAGGTCCGGCAGGGTCAGGGCCACGATCTCCCGCTCCACGGCGGGCTCCACGGTCACGGTCCGCGCCCCCTTGGGGCGTACGGACTCGATGGCGAGCTCGGGCAGGACGGCGACGCCGAGACCCGCGCCGACCAGGCCCACCACGGCCGGGTAGTCGTCGGTGGCGAAGTCGATGCGCGGGGTGAAGCCCGCCTCCTCGCACACGTCCACGAGCTGGCGACGGCAGCGCGGGCAGCCCGCGATCCAGGACTCCTCCGCGAGCTCGGCGATGCCGACCGAGCCGGCCTCGGCGAGCCGGTGCCCCTCGGGCACGAGGCCCACGAGCCGGTCCGCGAGCAGCGGACGGACGACGAGGTCGTCCCATTCGGCCTGCCCCGCCCCGTACCGGAAGGCGAGGGCCACGTCGCAATCGCCCTCCCTGAGCATCTCGATCGAGCGCGGGGGCTCCGCCTCGACGAGGGAGACCCGGGTGCCGGGGTGCGCGGCGCGCAGGGCGGCGAGCGCGGTGGGGACGAGGGTGGAGCTGCCGCTGGGGAACGAGACCAGGCGGACGCGGCCCGCCCGGAGTCCGGCGATGGCGGCGACCTCCTCCTCGGCGGCCGTGAGCCCCGCGAGGATGCCGGAGGCGTGGCGCACCAGGACCTCGCCGGCCTGGGTGAGGCGCATCTCGCGGCCCGTACGGATCAGCAGCGGGGTGCCGGCGGAGCTTTCGAGCGCCTTCATCTGCTGACTGACGGCGGGCTGGGTGCAGCCGAGTTCGCGCGCGGCGGCCGAGAAGGAGCCGGTGGCGGCGACGGCGCGCAGGACGCGGAGATGGCGTGCCTCGATCATACGGTCAAGCATAAGGGAGTCTTGGAAGAAGCGGCGAATGCATAGCGCTTCCTTTGAGGGGGTGTCCCCGGGAGGTGCCCGCTCAAGGTGCCTGCCCGAGGTGCCTGTCCAAGGTGCCTGCATAGGGTGCCCGTATGACCTTGTTGAGCGTGAATGCGGGCCGGGCCCGGCCGGCGGAGTACACCGAGTCCGCGTCGAAGAAGACGGCCATCGACAAGCGGCCCGTCGACGGGCCCGTACGGATCGAGGCTCCGGGGGCGCCGGGTGTCGGGGGCAGCGGGGTGGCCGGGGACGAGGTCTGCGACCTGCGGTTCCACGGGGGAAACGACCGGGCCGCGTACGCCTTCGCCCGTGAGGACCTGGACCTGTGGGAGCGGGAGCTGGGACGTGAGCTGGCCAACGGCTCCTTCGGCGAGAACCTCACGACGCTCGGCCTCGACGTGAACGGGGCCCTGATCGGGGAGCGGTGGCGGATCGGCGAGGAGGTCGTCCTGGAGGTGACCGGCGGGCGCATCCCGTGCCGGACGTTCGCGGGCTTCCTGGAGGAGAAGGGCTGGGTGAAGCGGTTCACGCAGTCGGCGGCCGGACCCGGCGCGCTGCTGCGGGTGATCGTGCCGGGCGAGGTGCGGGCGGGCGACCCGATCACGGTCGTGCACCGGCCGGACCACGAGGTCACCGTCGCGCTGCTGCACCGCGCGGCGACCGCCGAACGCACGCTGCTGCCCGGCACCTTGGCCGCCGCGGAGTGGATGGAGTCGGGGCTGCTCGCACTCGCGCGCCAGTACGCGGAGAAGTACGGCCGGGCGGGGCACTAACGTGCCGGTATGACGACTGCACTGATTACGGGCGCCACCGCGGGCATCGGTGCCGCCTTCGCACGGAGGCTGGCGGCGGACGGTCACGACGTGGTGCTGGTGGCCCGGGACGTGAAGCGGCTCCGGGAGCAGGCCACCGAACTCCACGACCGGCACGGCGTGGAGGCCGAGGTCCTCGCGGCGGACCTGTCCGAGGAGAAGGGCATCGCGGCCGTCGAGGCGCGGCTCTCGGACCCGAGGCAGCCGGTCGACGTACTCGTGAACAACGCCGGCTTCGGCAACAAGGGCCGGTTCCTGGAAGTCTCCATGGCCGACGAGTTGAAGATGCTGACGGTGCACTGCGAGGCGGTGCTGCGGCTGACCTCGGCCGCGGCCGGCTCGATGAAGGAGCGCGGCCGCGGCGCGGTGGTGAACGTCGCCTCGGTGGCGGCCTTCGTGCCCCGTGGGACCTACGGGGCGTCGAAGGCCTGGGTCGTGCAGTTCACCCAGGGCGCGGCGCGGGACCTCGCGGGCAGCGGGGTGCGGCTGATGGCGCTCTGCCCCGGCTTCGTGCGGACGGAGTTCCACGAGCGGGCCGGGATGGGGACGGACAACATCCCGGGATGGATGTGGCTCGACGCGGACAAGCTGGTGACGGCGGCGCTCGGGGACCTGGAGCGGGGGAAGACGCTGTCGATCCCCGACCCCCGCTACAAGGCCCTGATGGGTGTGGTGAAGCTGGCGCCGCGCGGCCTGCTCGGCGGTGTCTCCTCCAAGGCGGGCCGCAAGTACGGACCGAAGTAGCGCCCGTATCCGCTTAGTTCAGGGCATCGAGGTCCAGTCGTGCGGTGGTGCCGTTCTGCCACGTCACGTGGAGGGTGTGGCCGGCGACCCGGACGTCCGCGAGCGTGGATACGGGGGCGGGGGCGGGTTCGGCGGTGAGCGAGGCGAGGGCGACGAAGAGGGTGGCCGGGCCGGTCGTCGCGCCATGGAGGGTCAGGGTGCGGGTCCCGGGACCCTGGAGGGTTTCCCCGGTGGGGAGTTCGCCGGCCGGCGTGTTCTCCGGGTAGCCGTGGACCGGGTGGAGTTCGGCGCGCGGGCCTTCCGGAGTCGTGGCCCAGCCCGTCTGCCGTACGGGGGTCCCCTCCGGGGCGCCGAGCACGAGGTGGGCGCGGACCTCGGCGCGGCCGTGGGCGAGGGTCGCCGAGAGGATCCGGATGCCGGGGCGGGGGGCGTGCAGGGAGGCCGCCCAGTTCTCGCCCGTGCCCGCCGGCGCGGCGGGGCCGCGTGTGGTGGCCCGGCCGTCCGCCGTGAGCAGGGCGAAGTGGTTGTCGGCTGAGGCCGGGGCGGTGCTGGGGCCGGTGCGGGTGGAGTAGGCGTGGCGGGCGTAGCCGGGGTCGTCCTCTTCGCCCGGTGCGCTGTGGACGTGGTTGCTGCCGTGGTTGTGGAGGCGCACGAGCCCGTCGGCGGCGGTCGTCTGGACGAGCAGCCCGGCGGGGGCGAAGGGGCGGACGGTGTCGGTCCGTTCGGCGGGGAGGGGTTCCTCGGGGTCGGTCCAGGCGGGGTGGTCCGCGGGCAGGAGGAGGCCGAGGAAGCCCTTGGACGCCCAGTAGGGGGAGCCGGGGCCCGAGTAGTCCTGGACGAGGGGCGGGTAGGGGCCGTGCCAGCCGAGGGTGAGGAGTCCGTTCGCGTCGGTGGCGCCGCGGTCGAGGAAGTGGCGCAGGGTGCCGGAGGCGAGGCGGCGGGTGGCACCGGGGGTGAGCGGCGTGTGGCCGGTGAGGGTGCCGAGCCAGGGGGCGGCTGCCGCGGCGAAGCGGTAGATCAGGGAGCGCCCGTACGGGAGAGGGGCGCCGTTCGCGTCGAAGAGATGGACGTGGTCGTCGAGGTGGCGGCGCAGGCGGGGGCCGTAGCGGTCGAGGAGGGTCCGGTCGCCGGCGAGGTGGGCGTGGAGGACGGGGTAGAAGTGGAGGGCCCAGGCGTTGTAGTGGTCGAAGGCGCGGTTGTCGCCGTCGCTGTACCAGCCGTCGCCGAGGTACCAGTCCTCGATGCGGGCGAGGGAGCGGTCGACGGTGGCGGCGGCCCGGTCGGTCTCGATGCCGGTGTCCTGGAGGAAGCCGGCGACGGTGAGGCCGAAGAGCCACCAGTTGTTGTCGACGGGGGACGGCCGGAGGGCGGGGCGGAGCCAGTCGACGACGCGTCCGCGGGTGCGGTCGTCGAGGCGGTCCCAGAGCCAGGGGCGGGTGAGGCGGAGGCCGAGGGCGACCGAGGCGGCCTCGACGACCGCCTGGCGGGTCCCGGTGGTGAGGGGCCAGGAGTCGGGGTCGTCGGTGCCGGGCTCCGCCGTCCCCGCCGCGAGGCCTTCGGCGTACCGGGCGAGGTGGCCGTGGAGGTCCTCCCCCTGGCTTCCCGCGACGCGGAGGGCTGCGAGGAGGAAGGTGCGGGCCCAGCCCTCCAGGCCGTCGGAGCGGGCGCCGGACCAGCTGGGGCGGGGTCCGGGGAGGTCGATCAGGGCGCCGCGGGGGGAGGCGTACGGGCGGACGGCCCCGAGGAGGCGGTCGGCCGTGGTCTCCCAGTGGGCACGGGTCCAGCCGGTGTACGAGCTGAGCTCACGGTTCTCGGGCGGCGTGGGCATGATGCTCCCTGAGGGCTCCCTGGGTGACGTCTGCGTCGCCGGGAATCCTGAACAGGCTTCGATCGAACGTCAAGAGAATCGGAGCGAATGATCGAAACTCCTACCGTTCGATCATTTCTGGACTAGAGTCGAGAGAACCGGTCCAGGGACCATCACCACCGCGAGGGGGAACCGCACCGTGCGCGAGAGTGCCGCCGAACGACACGACCGACTGCTGGCCCTGGTCCGCGAGCGCGGCACCGCCCGTGTCGCCGAACTGGCCGAGCGGCTCGGGGTCTCCCCCGTCACCGCCCGCCGGGACGTCGAGGCGCTGGCCGCACGGGGCCTGCTCGACCGGGTGCACGGCCAGGTGTCGTGGCCCGGCGGCCAGGGCGCCCCGGGCGCGGGACGGCCCGGCGAGGGCCTGGTCCTCGGTCTGCTCGCGCCCTCCGCCACGTACTACTTCGCCGAGGTCATCCGGGGTGCGCACGAGGCGGCGGCCCGGGCCGGCGCCCGGCTGGTGCTGCGCGTGTCGGACTACCGGCCGGAGGAGGACCGCGCCCGCACGGAGGGCCTGCTCGCGGCGGGCGCGGAGGGCGTCCTGGTCGCACCCGGCTGGCGCGGGCCCGAGGACCGGCTCGCCTACGGGGACTGGCTGGCCGAACTCCCCGTGCCGGCCGTGCTCCTGGAGCGCAGGGCCGAGCCCGGCAGTCCGCTCGACGGCCTGGACCGGGTCGTCTCCGACCACGGCCACGGCGTCCTGCTCGCCCTGCGCCACCTGATCGGACTCGGCCGCGCGACGCCGCTGCTGGTGGCCCGCGGGGACTCCCCGACCGCGCTCGCGGTGCGCGCCGGGTACGCCGAGGCGCTGCGGACGCTGGGCCTTGAGGAGCCCCGGCCGGTCATCGAGTCCGTACCTGCCGAGGCGGACCCGGAGGGCTTCGAGCGGGCCGTGCGGGCGCTGTACGAGGCGGTCCGCTCGGGTCTCGCGGGCGCGGCGCTCGTCCACAACGACGTGGACGCGATCGAGATCGTGCAGCGCCTGGCCGAGCTGGGCGTACGGGTGCCGCAGGACCTGGCCCTGATCGCGTACGACGACGAGGTCGCGGCCCTCGCCGACACCCCGCTGACGGCGGTCGCCCCGCCCAAGCGGCAGGTGGGGCGGTATGCGGCGGAGCTGCTCGTGGAGCGGCTCACCGAGAGCGCGGCGGGCGCCGAGGGGGACACGGGGTCCGGCGAGGAGGCACCGCGGCGGCATCTGAGCCTGCTGCCGAGGCTGCGGGTGCGGGACTCGTGCGGGGTGCGCCCCTCCCTCTCCGTCTGATCATTTTTCGATCAATCAATCTTTCGCTCTTGACTTCGGTCATGAACGGTCACAGGATCACGGCCACAACCTCCCCGCCGCCCTCAGGAGTCGTGCCGTGAGCCTCAGTCGGAGCAGAACGTCCTGTGTCATAGTCGGCACCGCCACCGCCCTCGCCGTTCTCACGGCCTGCGGCGGCAGCGGTGAAGACTCCGCGAACAAGCCCACCGGGCCCGTGACCATCACCTTCTGGGGCTGGGCCAAGGGCTCCAAGGACGTCGTGGACGCCTTCAACTCCTCCCACACCGACATCCAGGTGAAGTTCGAGGAGATCCCCTCCGGCACCGCCGGCGGCTACGCCAAGATCTCCAACGCCGTGAAGGCGGGCAACGCCCCCGACCTGGTCTCCATCGAGTACTCCTCGCTCCCCGAGTTCGTGAGCTCCGGAGCCCTCCAGGACATCGGCGACCAGTTCACCGAGGCCGACCGGGCCAAGCTGCTCCCGCAGTCCGTCGAGCTCACCACCCTCGGCGGCAAGTCCTGGGCCGTCCCCTTCGACGCCGCCCCGCAGGCCTTCTTCTACCGCAAGGACCTCTTCGCCAAGTACAAGGTCCAGGCCCCGGCCACCTGGGACGAGTTCAGGAAGGCCGCCGCGCAGGTCAAGAAGGCCGACGCCAAGGCCCGTATCGCCACCTTCTTCCCCGACGACCCGACCACCTTCGAGGCGATGGCCTGGCAGGCCGGCGCCCAGTGGTTCAAGGCCGAGAACGACACCTGGAAGATCGACACGACCGACGCCGCCACCACGAAGGTCGCCGCCTACTGGCAGGGCCTCCTCGACGACGGTCTCGTCCACAAGAACGCCTCCTTCAGCCCCGAGTGGACCGGCTCCCTCAAGAACGGCACCACCATCGGCTACCTCGGCGCCTCCTGGGGCGCCGGCGTCCTCAAGGGCACCCTGCCCGAGCAGAGCGGCAAGTGGGCCGTGGCGCCCATGCCCAGCTGGGACGGCAAGCCCGCCAGCGGCATGCTCGGCGGCACCTCCTTCGCCGTCACCAAGGACAGCAAGCAGAAGGCCGCGGCCGTCACCTTCGCCGAGTGGATGTCCACCACCGAGGAGGGTGTGAAGGCCCGCATCGCCTCCGGCACCTCCTCCGCCTTCCCCGCCGCCGCGGCCCTGCGCCCCGTCGCCAAGAAGGCCTTCGACGCGAGCTATTACGGCGGCCAGGACATCTACGCCCTCTTCGAGGCCTCCGGCGCCTCCATCAACCCCAACTGGGCCTGGGGCCCGACCACCGGCACCACCAACACCACGATCAAGGACCACTTCGGCAAGATCACCCAGGGCGGCCCGGGCATCGAGGAGGCCGTCAAGGCCGGGCACGACGCCACCGTCGCCGAACTCACCAAGCGCGGCCTGAAGGTCGAGGGCTGACCGTATGAAGGCCCGCACCCGCGCCGCCGCGATCCTGCTGACCCCCTTCTTCGTCCTCTTCACCGCGGTGATGGTGGTGCCGATCGGCTACGCGGTCTGGCTCAGCCTCTTCACCGAGAAGCAGTCCGGACTGGGCTTCGGCGGCACCGAGACCGTCTTCACCGGCCTCGACAACTACACGGCGGCGCTGGGTGACCGGGCCTTCCGCGAGGGCTTCGGCGTCCTGCTCGGATACTGCCTGTTCTACATCCCGCTGCTGCTCGTCGGAGCCCTCGGCCTCGCCCTCCTCCTCGACTCGGCCCTCGCCCGCGCCCGCCGCTTCTTCCAGCTCGCGCTCTTCCTGCCGCACGCCGTCCCCGGCATCATCGCCGCCCTGATCTGGGTCTACCTCTACACACCCCAGCTCAGCCCGGTCGTCAAGGCGATGGAGGCGGGAGGCATCGGCTTCGACTTCTTCTCCCCCGAAGGCGCGCTGCCCTCCATCGTCAACATCGCCCTGTGGGAGTGGCTCGGCTACAACATGGTCATCTTCTACGCGGCCCTCCAGGCCATCGACCGCTCCGTCCTCGAAGCGGCCACCGTCGACGGGGCCGGCGCCTGGCGCATCGCCTTCTCCGTCAAGGTCCCGCTGGTCAAGGCCTCGCTCGCGATGGTCGGCCTCTTCACGGTCATCGGCTCCCTCCAGCTCTTCACCGAGCCGCTGATCCTCAACAAGGGCACCGGCTCCGCCGTCACCTCCACCTGGACGCCGAACATGTACGCCTACACCGCGGCCTTCGACCGCAACGACTACGGCCTCGCCGCCGCGGCCTCCGTACTCCTCGCCCTGACGGCCGCGCTGCTCTCCTTCGCGGTGACGCGCCTGACCGGCCGGAAGGGGAAGAGGGCATGAGCAAGCCCCGTACCGCCAACGTCTGGCTGTCCAAGGCCGCCGTCAACGGCGCCCTCGTCCTCGCCGTCGTCTACATGCTCTTCCCCCTCGTCTGGCTGCTGACCGCCGCCACCAAGGACGCCGGCGGCCTCCTCGCCGGAAACGCCTTCTCCTTCGACGGCTTCGACCTCGACGGCAACCTCTCCCGGCTCGCCGAGTACAACGACGGCATCTACTTCCACTGGTACGCGAACAGCCTGCTCTACGCCGGATTCGGCGCCCTCGCCTGCTCCTTCGTCAGCGTCGCCGCCGGATACGCCTTCCACGTCTACGACTTCCGGGGCAAGGAGAAGCTCTTCGGCGTCGTCCTCCTGGGCGTGCTCGTCCCCACCACCGCGCTCGCCCTGCCGATGTACCTCCTCGCCAGCGAGGTCGGCGTCGTCAACACCTACTGGGCCGTCCTGATCCCCGTCCTCGTCAACCCCTTCGGCGTCTACCTCTCCCGGGTCTTCTGCGCGGGCTACATCCCCGACGAGGCCCTGGAGGCCGCCCGGATCGACGGGGCCGGCGAACTGCGCGCCTTCTGGTCCATCGGTCTGCGCATGGTCATGCCCGGCTTCGTGACCGTCTTCCTCTTCCAGTTCACCGCCATCTGGAACAACTTCTTCCTCCCCCTGGTGATGCTCTCCGACCAGAAGCTCTACCCCCTGAGCCTCGGCCTGTACGCGTGGAACAGCAACGCCCACGCGGAACCCGACTTCTACCCCCTCGTCGTCACCGGATCCCTGCTCGCCGTCGTCCCCCTCGTCGTCGCCTTCGTCTCCCTCCAGCGCCACTGGAAGGCGGGTCTGACCGCCGGCAGCGTCAAGTGAGGAGCACACGTCCCACGATGCACCCCGCCACTGACAACCGCCCCGCCCTCCTCCTCGCGATGGGCCCCGACACCGCGGACCGCCTGCTCACCGACGCCCACCGGCAGCGCCTCGCGACACTCACCCGCACCGACCCGCACCTCGTCGCCCACGACCTCACCGCCCCGGACGCGCGGACCGCCGCCGCCCTCGCCGAGGCCGAACTCCTCCTCACCGGCTGGGGCGCCACCCCCCTCACCACCGAGGTCCTCGACCGCGCCCCCCGCCTGCGGGCCGTCGTCCACGCCGCCGGCTCCGTCAAGCACCACATCACCGACGCCTGCTGGGACCGCGGCCTGCGCGTCACCACCGCCGCCGCCGCGAACGCGCTGCCCGTCGCCGAGTACACCCTCGCCGCGATCCTCTTCGCCGGAAAGCAGGTCCTGCGCTCCGCCCAGCGCTACGCCGAACTCCGCACCGACCACGCCTGGCTCACCGAATCCGCGGCCTGGGGCAACCACCGCCGCACGATCGGCCTCGTCGGCGCCTCCCGCATCGGCCGCCGGGTCATCGAGCTCCTCCGCCCCTTCGACTTCGAGATCCTCCTCTACGACCCGTACGTGACGGACCCGCCGCCCGGCGTGGAGCTGACCGGTCTCGACGACCTGTGCGCCCGCAGCACGGTGGTCTCGGTCCACGCACCCCAACTCCCGTCCACGTACCGCATGATCGGCACCGCCCAGCTCGCGGCGATGCCCGACGGCACCACCCTGATCAACACGGCCCGCGGCTCCCTGATCGACGAGACGGCCCTCCTCCCCCACCTCCTCTCGGGCCGCCTCCACGCGATCCTGGACGTGACGGACCCGGAACTCCCGCCCGTCGAATCGCCGTTGTGGACGCTCCCCAACGTCCTCCTCACCCCCCACGTCGCCGGCTCCCTCGGCAACGAACTCCACCGCATGGCGGACCAGGCGATCGAGGAGGTGACGCGGTACGTCCACGGCGAACCCTTCGCGGAGGAGGTACGGGCGTCAGACCTCCAGCGCTCGGCGTAGCCGGTCCGCCTCGGCGAGGACGAGCGGCAGCGAGCCCGGATCCACGGCGAGGACGGCCGGCAGCACGGTCCGCCAGTCCCCGAGCCGCAGCGCGAGAACGGCCCACCGCCGGGCCGGGACGGGATCGGGCTCGGCCCGGGCGAGGAGGGCGTAGGCCTCGCCGCAGGACTGCCCCATGTGGTGCATGCCGTCGAGGAGTGCTGCGGCGCGCTCGTGCCGGTGGGCGAGGAGGAGCTCGTTGACGAGGCGGACGAGCTGATGGCCCGGCGGATTCGGCGACTGCGCCCGGAAGAAGTCGATCGCCTCGTCGTGGGAGCCCATCACGACCATGACGAGATCCGTGACACCGGTCCGCCGGGCCCGCAGCAGGGGCCCGGCCGCGAGCATGCCCCGAACGCCCTCCCCGAGGGCGTACGCCGCCCGTACGGCCTCCAGCCCCCAGGGCGCCCTCTGCTCACCGAGGTCGTCCAGGATCCGGCGGGCCTCCTCCCGCCGCCCCTGCCGCAGGCAGGCCGAGGCCATCCTCGCGAGCGTCTCCATGACCTCGGGCACCTCGGTCAGTGTCGCCGCCAGGTCCAGCGCCTGGTCCCAGGCCGCCGCCTCCGCGAAGATCACGGCGGCCTGCAGGACGAGGGTCTTCGGCACGTCCGGCTGCCCGACCAGACGCAGAGCACGGTCGAAGGCCCCGTCGGCCACGTAGCCCGCGACGACCCGCGGAAGCAGGGTCACACGCTGGTGCCTGGCGGCTCCCCAGGCCAGGGCCTCCGCCCACTCCACCCGTCGCACCGCGAGCGCCGCTGAGACGGCACCGCCGGGGTCGAGGCCCGGCTCCTCCTCCACCACCCGGAGAAGGCCCGCAGCGTCCTCGCGCCGACCGGCCTCCACAAGTGCCGGGACCAGCGCCACGAGGTCCGCGGCGAGGGTCTCGCGCGGAGGTCTCCGGAGCCTCATTTCCTCCGCCGCGAGCAGGCCCCGGGCCTCGGCGGCGCAGCCGGTTCCGTACAGCACCTCCGCGAGCACGGCGACGGCCTCCGTGTTCCCCTCCACCCCGCCGGCCATCGCACGGACGCGGTCCACCGCGCCCTCCGCGACCAGTCGGCGCAGGAAGTCACCGAACACCCCCAGGCCGGCGGGCCGTTCACCGAAGCGCCTCCACGCCGTCTCCTCGACGAGCCCTCCCCACGGCGACGCCACGCTCTCGACGAGCCTCCCGCACAGCGCGGCGACCCCGTTCAGATCCCCGCGCTCCAGCAGGGCCGAGGCGATGGCCGGCCAGGGGTCGTCCCTCCGTACGGGTGAGTCCAAGGACGGGGCGTGGGCCATGGCCTGCTCGACCGCGCCGGCGCGGGCCAGCTCCCGCGCGGCACGCACGCGTACGCTCGACCATCCCGGGCCTTCCATGGCCCCGGCAAACTCCCGGAACTCGTCCCACCGCCCGTTCGCGACCAGTGCCCACGCGAGGGCGGCGGGCCCTCCGTCACCGCAGTCCTGGCGTGCCGCTTCGATCTCTCCCGCCGCGACGAGGCCGTGCAGGAGCGGCGCGTGGAACACATCGGACTTGCGGGGCCCCATGCGCGCCCGCTCCAGCATCGCCTCCCGCAACGCCGCGTCCGCCGCCTCCGGGTGACCGGCCTCTCGCAGCGCCACCACGGCCCGCAGCAGCACCACCGCCCGTGCACCGGGCTCCTTCTCCGGCCGGTACGCCTCCCGCTCCGCCTCGGCGACCAGGCCGTCGCGCACCAAGGCCTCGACGATTTCGGCCCGCAAACCGGCCCCGCTTCCCTCCCCGCCCAGGGCGACGGCCTCTTCGTGGCGTCCCGCCGCGAGCAGACCGCGCACCACCGTGTGCCGGGGGGCGACGCGGGCAGCGGCGGAGGAGATCGTCGTCAACAGCCGACGCGCACGGCCGTGCGCACCGAGTCGGACGAGCAACTGAACGACGTCGGCCGCCGCGAAGGTCCAGTCGCCTTCGTCCTGCGCCATCGCCACGTCCCGGTCGGGGCGGTCCCGCAGGGTCTCGATCACCTCCTCGGCCTCGACGGCGATTTCCATGGCCCGTTCCGGCGCCCCCACGTCCAGCAGCTTGCTCGCCACGGCGCACAGTCCGTCGACCACACGCTGCCCCCTGAAGCTCCGGGCGAGCGCCACCGCACGGTCCGCACTGCCGACGGCGGCCCAGCCCTCCAGGAGCGCGAGCGGCACGCTGCCGCTCTCCCGCAGCAGCCGCGCCCGGCTCCACGCGAGCCGCAGCGCCCCGGTCACCGAGTCCTCGCGGTCCGTCGCGCCCAGGAGCACGTCCTCCGCCGCCCCGATCTCCGCCAGCGCCGCCGCGTCGGCGCCCGTCACGGCCAGCAGTCGTTCGTGGCGCCGCTCGTCCGCCGCGCACGCCACCAGCCGCTCCGCGTCCCCGGCCGCCCGCAGCATCGGCACGTACCCGTGCAGCAGGTAGTCCGGGGTCCCGTCCGGCCAGCCGTCCTCCCGCGAGCGGTCCGCCCAGGCGTGCAGCACCGACCGCCACCGGCCGAGCTCCCGCTCGCCCAGCATCTCCCGCGCCCCCGCGACCAGTTCCTCGTGCGCGAGCAGATAGGCCTCGCCGCGTACCGCGAATGTCCGTCCCGGTCCTGTCCTGAGCACGTCCTTGACCCGGTACGGCACCCCGCCCGTCAGCTCCGCGAGGTCGTCCGCCGTCAGGCCGCCGCCTGCCGCCGTGAGCAGGGCGAGGAGCTCGTACGGAAGTCCGCCCGCCTCCAGGAGGCGCTTCAGCTCGCGTTCCGCCTCCGCCCGGATCGTTCGGGCCCTCGGGGAGGGGGCGAGGATCCGTACGGCCTCCGGGGCCCGGAGCGGGTGGTCCTCCGGGACGTCGACGGGCAGGGGCGGGTTGAGGCGGCCGGAGACGATGACCGGCAGGCCGTACGGGAGGAGGGCCGCGATCGAGCGGGCGTCCGGGCCGGTCGTCACGCCCCGGTCCTCGTCCAGGCCGTCGACGAGGAGGACCAACCGCTCGCCGCGCGCGGCGCAGGACTCGGCGGCCGCGGCGTACAGGCGCAGCAGGTGGGCCTCGCGGGTGGCGGCCGTCAGGAGGGCGGGCGGCCCCTCGCCCGCGAGCTCCGCGAGCTGTTCGAGGACGACGTCCACGTACGCGGTGACGTCGTTCTGGGCGCCGAGCCGGGCCGTGACGAAGAAGGGGACGATCCGCACCCCGGGCGGCGGGTTGAGGGCGAACCAGGACAGGAGGGCCGTCTTGCCCGCCCAGGCCTCCGCGCGCCACCAGGTGTACGCGGGGCCGGAGTCGGCGCGGCAGAAGGCCTCGAGCTCCGCTAATTCGCCTTCTCTGTCGACGAGTTCCGAGGGGGCGATCCTGCGGACCTGTTCGTGGTATCCGGAGCGGGCCACCGCCGGTTCCGGCAACCCGATGCGGTTGCCGTCGCCGATCACGACGACGCCCGTCCCGTTCTCGACCGTGACCGGCCGCTCTCCCCCTGCCCGCTCCATGCACCCAACCTAGACTGGAAGGGTCCTACCGGGGTCGGGAGGCGCCATGACCTTCGTACAGATAATCGACTGCAAGACGAGTCGGGTGGACGATCTGAACCGGCTCATGGACCAGTGGGTCGAGCAGACCGAGGGCAAACGGACGGCGACCCACAGCATCGTCGGCAAGGATCGTTCCGACGGCTCCCACATCGTGGAGATCGTCGAGTTCCCCTCGTACGACGTGGCCATGCGCAACTCGCAGCTTCCCGAGACCGACCGGATCTTCCGGGAGATGGTCGCGCTCTGTGACGAGATGCCGACCTTCACCGACCTGGACGTGGTCAGGGACGAGGCGCTCTACAAGAACAACGCCCGGCGGCTCATGGAACAGCTCGCCCAGGAGCAGGAGCTCGCACTGCTCGACGAGGTGCTGGCCGAGGGCTACCACGACCACGATCCGACCAACGAGCAGGACGTCATCGGCATGGACGCCGTCCGGCGCGAGGTGGAGATGTGGCGGGGCGGCTTCGACTTCGCTTTCACCGTCGACGACCAGATCGCCGAGGGTGACCGGGTCTGCACCCGCTGGACGTGGCGGGGCACCCACACCGGCGACTTCATGGGGCTTCAGCCGACCGGCATGGACGTGAGCATGACCGGCACCGTCATCCACCGCTTCCGGGACGACGGGAAGATCGTCGAGGGCTGGTGGCAGTACGACCTGCTCGGGCTCATGGGGCAGCTCGGCGCCGTGGAGGGGTGACCCGAAAGCCTGAAAGACCCGAGGAGACAGCGAGGCCCGGTGCCCCCGCGACGGGGGCACCGGGCCTCGCTGGTCAGCTACGAGCTAGGACACGCCTCAGTGGGAGTGACCGTGGCCGTGGCCGTGGCCCGCGTCCGCCGGCTCCTCTTCCTTCTTCTCCACCACGAGGGTCTCGGTGGTGAGGAGGAGGGAGGCGATCGAGGCGGCGTTCTCCAGGGCGGAGCGCGTCACCTTCACCGGGTCGATGACGCCGGCCTTGACCAGGTCGCCGTACTCGCCGGTCGCGGCGTTGAAGCCCTGGCCCTTGTCGAGCTCCGCCACCTTCGAGGTGATGACGTAGCCCTCGAGGCCGGCGTTCTCGGCGATCCAGCGCAGCGGCTCGACCGCGGCGCGGCGGACGACCGCGACACCCGTGGCCTCGTCGCCGGTCTTGTCGAGGTTGCCCTCGAGGACCTTGACGGCGTGGACCAGAGCGGAGCCACCACCGGAGACGATGCCCTCCTCGACCGCGGCGCGGGTCGCGGAGATGGCGTCCTCCAGACGGTGCTTCTTCTCCTTCAGCTCCACCTCGGTGGCGGCGCCGACCTTGATCACGCACACGCCGCCGGCCAGCTTCGCGAGGCGCTCCTGGAGCTTCTCGCGGTCCCAGTCGGAGTCCGTGGACTCGATCTCGGCCTTGATCTGGCTGACGCGACCGGTGATGTCCTCGGCGTTGCCGCCACCGTCGACGATGGTGGTGGAGTCCTTGGAGATGGTCACGCGGCGGGCGGTGCCCAGCACGTCCAGACCGGCCTGGTCGAGCTTGAGGCCGACCTCCTCGGCGATGACGGTGGCACCGGTGAGGGTGGCCATGTCGCCGAGCATCGCCTTGCGGCGGTCGCCGAAGCCGGGGGCCTTGACGGCCACGGCGTTGAAGGTGCCACGGATCTTGTTGACGACCAGGGTCGAGAGGGCCTCGCCCTCGACGTCCTCGGCGATGATCAGCAGCGGCTTGCTGGCGCCGGCCTGGATGACCTTCTCCAGGATGGGCAGCAGGTCCTGGATCGAGGAGATCTTGCCCTGGTTGATCAGGATGTACGGGTCGTCGAGGACGGCCTCCATACGCTCCTGGTCGGTGACCATGTACGGGGACAGGTAGCCCTTGTCGAAGGCCATGCCCTCGGTGAAGTCGAGCTCCAGGCCGAAGGTGTTGGACTCCTCGACGGTGATGACACCGTCCTTGCCGACCTTGTCCATCGCCTCGGCGATGAGCTCGCCGACCTGCTGGTCCTGCGCGGAGAGCGCGGCGACGGCGGCGATGTCGGACTTGTCCTCGATCGGGCGCGCGGTGGCGAGGAGCTCCTCGGAGACGGCCTTGACGGCGGCGTCGATGCCCTTCTTCAGGGCGGCCGGGGAGGCGCCGGCGGCGACGTTGCGCAGACCCTCGCGGACCAGGGCCTGGGCGAGCACGGTGGCGGTGGTGGTGCCGTCACCCGCGATGTCGTTGGTCTTGGTCGCCACCTCCTTCACCAGCTGGGCGCCGAGGTTCTCGTACGGGTCCTCGATCTCGACCTCACGGGCGATCGTGACACCGTCGTTGGTGATGGTGGGGGCGCCGAACTTCTTGTCGATGACGACGTTGCGGCCCTTGGGGCCGATCGTCACCTTCACCGTGTCGGCAAGCTTGTTGACGCCGCGCTCAAGGGCGCGACGGGCGTCCTCGTCGAACTTCAGGATCTTCGCCATGGGAGCGGTTCAGCCCTCTCGGAATGGGGTGGAAACGAACCGCGCCCCCGGACGCCCTGTGCGGGGTCAAGGGGCGCAGCTCAAAGCATCTGCTTCAGATACTTCGGTGAATTACTTCTCGATGATCGCGAGCACGTCGCGAGCCGAGAGGACGAGGAACTCCTCGCCGTTGTACTTCACCTCGGTGCCGCCGTACTTGCTGTAGAGCACGACGTCGCCGACCTGAACGTCGAGCGGCAGGCGCTCGCCGTTCTCGAAGCGGCCCGGGCCCACGGCGAGGACAGCACCCTCCTGGGGCTTCTCCTTCGCGGTGTCCGGGATGACCAGGCCAGAGGCGGTGGTCTGCTCGGCGTCGAGCGGCTGGACCACAATGCGGTCCTCGAGCGGCTTGATGGCAACCTTGGAGCTGGTGGTCGTCACGATCCGACCTCCCCCTTCGGAGATTACGGGGTCAACTGTCTGAGGTGGCGACCAGGTGGATCCGTCGTCGCGGGTGCCGGACCTGCCCGTCGCTGTGTTGGCACTCTCCAGTGGGGAGTGCCAGAGCCGAGACTATGACCGCGGTTAGCACTCGGTCAAGCGGAGTGCCAATTCCACGCCGCCGCGCGTCGCCCCGGGCACCTTCCCCCGTCCCCTCGCGTCCCCTCGCGTCGCGCCGTCCGGACTCGCATGGGTCCGGTCTCGCCCCGTTCCGGTCTCGCCTCGTTCCGGTCTCGGTACGGGCAACGCCGGGGCGGACCCCGCGGTTCCGTACGACGGTGCGGCCATGACGACTCCTCCTCCCCCGGTACGCCCGGCCGGCGACGCCCTGTTCGGCGTCCTCCTCCTCGTCCTGGACGGCGTACTCGTCCTGGTCGCCGCCTTCACCCTGGGCATGCGGGGGTGGGCCGCGAGCTACGACCCGCGCCCGGCGGGACCGCCCCCGATGGACTGGGTTCCGGTGCTGGTCTTCGGGGCGATCACGGCCGGCGTCCTGCTGCTCGCGTGGGCCATGCTGCGCGGCGGCTGGCCCTGGACGGCGGGGGGCCAGTTCGTGGCCGCCGCGCTGCTCGGCATCGGCACGCTGGTCTTCGGGATCCAGGAGTGGGCGCGGGCGCACCCCGCACCGCCGGCGCCGACGGCCCCGGCGGACCCGTCCGAGACGCGGTGCGTGTGCCGCAGCGGGGGCGGCCCTTGCGAGTGCCCGGGAGGATGAGATCCCCCGAGGTGCGGAACGCGACGTCAGCCGGAGCGGCCGACGCCCCGGGAGGCCCCTTCCGCCCTGTCCGCCCTCTCCGCCCTCTCCGCCGCGGTCGTCGTGTCCGGCGTGGCCATCCGCTCCGCCGCCTTCCGCCCCAGCCGCTCGATCGGGTCGACCGACGAACCGCAGGCGGACACGGAGAGCAGCGCCCCGGCCAGCGCCACGCCGGTCGCGATCCGGCGCGCCCGCCGCCCTCTCGCCTGCCGCCTTCTCGTCCGGAGCCCTCCCGCGCCGAGGCCCCTCACACGTAGTCCTCGAGCTTCGCGACCGCGTACCCCTTGGCCGTGATCACGTTCATGACCCGCCGGATCATGTCGGGCATCGTGCCCTTCCAGTCGCCCTTGCCCCGGAAGTGGGTGAGCACGATGTCGCCGGGGTGCAGGTCCCGGTCCCACTCGCGCCACTCCATGTGGTCGGGGAAGGCCTCGGCGGACCACAGCGGGACCGCCTTGATCCCGCAGGACTTCGCGGCGCGCAGCGTGTCCTCGTTGTAGTTGCCGTACGGCGGGCGGAAGAGCGGGGGCCGCTTGCCGAAGCGCTTCTCGATGACGTCCTGCATCCCGCAGATCTCGCGCTTCTGCTGCTTGTACGAGAGTCCGGGCATGTAGCGGTGGTTGAGGGTGTGGTTGTGCAGGGCGACCCCGGAGTCCAGCGACTTCTGCATCCTCGCGAAGTAGCCGTAGTCGTCCTTGACGACGTAGTCGCTGAGGAAGGCGCTGTAGGGGATGCGGAGGTCCTTCATCATCCGCAGCAGCTCGGGGTCCTTCTCCGCGCCGTCGTCGATCGTCAGGAAGACGACCTTCTGCTTGGTCGGCACGGTCGTGAAGACGGGCGGCAGACCCTCGCCGTCCGTCTCGAAGCCCTTGCGGGTGGTGATCTTCGGCTTGACCTTCGGCGGGGCCGGCGCGTCGAGCGGGGGCTTGGCGAGGCCCCATTTCTTGGCGGCGAGCGCTCGGGCGGCCTTCTGTTTGCGGACCTTCTCCACGTACGCGTTGAGCGCGCCGGCCGAGCCCGGGGCCTGGGCCTGGGCCCGGCCCTGCTGGCCGGGGGCGGGCGCGGGGGCGCCGCGCGCGGGTTCGGCGGGTCCGGAGTCGGAGCAGGCCGTGGCGGCAGAGGCGAGGGCTGCGACGACGAGAGCGGCCCCGAGGGTCCGCCGGAAAGGGTGCGCGCTGATCACCATTAATTCTTCCTCTTGTCGTACAAGCTGTATGGCGCCGCATACTGTCAGTGCTCACGCGCCCTCCGGACCGCGACACCGCCGGAGGGCCCCCACCGTCCCCCGACCGGCCCACAGCACCACAGGGCCCACAATGGGACGGGTGACCGACCTCGCCCAGTTCACCGCCCTGCTCACGCCCGAGGGGCAGGCCCTGCTCGCCGCCCTGCGCGACTACGACCCCGCCCAGGAGCTGGCGGTCGTCTCCCGGCTGCGCCGCGACCACCCCGCCGAGCTCGTCACCTCGGCGGTCGGCCAGGCCCGGCTGCGCCAGCGTGCGGTGGCGAAGTTCGGCGCCGAGGACGCGTACCGGATGTACTTCACCCCCAACGGCGTGGAGCAGTCGACCCGCGCCTCGGTCGGGACCTACCGGGCGTCCCGGCTGGCGGCGCTCGGCGTCGGCAGCGTCGCGGACCTCTGCTCCGGGATCGGCGGCGACGCGATCGCCCTCGCCCGCGCCGGGATCTCCGTCCTCGCCGTCGACCGCGACCCGCTCACCGCCGAGGTGGCCCGCGCCAACGCCGAGGCGCTCGGCCTCGCGGAGCTGATCGAGGTCCGGTGCGCGGACGTGACCGAGATCGACACCAGCCCGTACGACGCGGTCTTCGTCGACCCGGCGCGGCGCGGCGGCCGGGGCAGGATCTTCGACCCCGAGGCCTACTCCCCGCCGCTCTCCTGGGCCGTCGAGGCCGCCCGCAAGGCCCCGCGGGCCGCCCTGAAGGTCGCCCCCGGCATCCCGCACGAGGCCGTCCCGGAGGATGCCGAGGCCGAGTGGATCTCGGACGGCGGGGACGTGAAGGAGGCCGTGCTCTGGTTCGGTACGGAGCCGGGCGCCCGCCGCGCCACGCTCCTGCCCTCGGGCGCGGGCCTCACCGGGCGCGGACTGCCCGACCCGGCGGTCCGCCCCGTCGGCCGCTACCTGTACGAGCCGGACGGCGCCGTCATCCGCGCGCACCTCGTCGCCGAGGTGGCACAGGAGCTGGACGGCGGCCTGATCGACGAGACGATCGCGTACGTCACGGCGGACGCACTGACCCCCACCCCGTACGCCGCCGCCTACGAGATCACCGACGAACTCCCCTTCAACCTCAAGAAGTTGAAGGCGCTGCTGCGGGAGCGCGAGGTCGGCACCCTGACGGTGAAGAAGCGCGGCTCGGCGGTCGAACCGGATGAGATCCGGCGGAAGGTGAAGCCGAAGGGCCCCAACTCCGCGACCGTGCTGCTCACTCGGGTCGCGGGAGCCCCGACGATGCTGATCGGCCGCCCGGCGGGCGGGGGCCGGTGACCTGCCGTCCCGCGGGCGGGGGCCGGTGACCTGCCGCCCCGCGCTCCGCAGACCCGTGACTAGAGTTCCGTAGCGGCAGGATCCAGACCTGGGGGGCGGAGAGTCATGGCGCTGCATCCGGAGGGCATGTTCACCACCGGTCCGATCGCGCACCTCGTCGGACTGGCCGCCGGCGGAACCGACCCGCTGGAGTGGGAGGTCCTGCGCTTCGGCCGCGTCACCCGCACGGAGTACTGGGACCCCGCCTGGCGGGTCACCCCGCAGCACCTCGCCTCCCAGCTGGACTACCTGTCCACCGTCTTCAGCGAGGAGTTCCTCGACACCTGCCCGGAGGCCGACCGCAGGACCTGGCGGGCGGCCGCCGGAGCGCAGGGCGTCCCCGCCTTCATGACCGGGCTCGCGACGCTGCTGCGACTCGCGGACCGCCAGAAGGACGCCACCTACGAGGAAGTGCCCCTCGCCGCGTGGGAGGTGCGGGCGCGGTTCCCGCTGCTGCTGTCTTTGGACGGCTGGGCGTACGACGGCGAGTACGCCTCGTACGAGGAGAGTCTGCGGGCGTTCGTCGAGGGCGAGCACCCGTACTGCTCCTACGAGGTGATGCCCCGCCTCAACCAGGCCCTGGCGGCGCGCACGCTCTGCGCGGAGTCGGCGGCCTTCGCCGCGTCCTTCCGGGTCCTCGCGCCGGAGGCGACGCCGGAGGCCCTGGAAGTCCTCACCCGCACCACGTTCACCCACATGACGGAGCACCATGCCTGAGCAGCCGACGGCGTCCCCGCGCGAGGTCCTCCACGAGGAGCCCTTCCCCGAGCTGTTCGGGCTCGCGACCGAGGCGGTCTTCAGTGACGACGGGGAGTGGGTCGCGGTCAGTTCGGTGGTGTCGGACCTGAGCCGGGTGGCGGTCTACCGCACCGCCGACCTCTCCTGCGCGCACGTCCTGACGGTGGCCATGGAGACGGACACGATGGCCTTCCACCCCACGCTCCCGCTCCTCGCGATCGGCTTCGACAACAGCGACGCGTACATGCGCGAGGGCCGTCTCGTCCTCCTCGAACCCGGAAGCGGCCACCGCGTGGACCTCGCCGACCCCCAGTGGGGTGTCGAGCTGGTCCGCTGGACGGACGCGAGCACCCTCGAACTCACCTTCTGCGCCATGCACGACGGAGTGGAGTTCGAGCGGTCCAGGGCCGTCGTGGCCCGCGAGGAGTGGCGCGGCCTCGCCCCCGACGACCTCGGCCTGTCCGACCTCCACAAGCTGCCGCTCGACCCGGACGCCCCGCTCCCGCACCCCGACCGGGACCCCGCGCCGCAGGCACTCCGTGCCCTCGCCGAGCGGGCCGGCCTGAGCTACGACGGCAGGGGCGGGGTCCGGGCCGTGGCGGGGCTGAGTGACGGCCGGGTGCTCGCCACCCGGAAGCACACCGCGCTCGAATGCCGGGCCCCCGACGGGACGCTGCTGTGGAGCGTGCCCGCGCCGTCGGCGGCCGGCGGCACGCGGATCGAGGTCTCGGCCGACGAGCGGACGGCACGCGTCACCGTCGCCGGCCCCGACTCCCGTACCCGGACCGACTTCCCGCTCGTCGACACCTCCGACGGCACGGTCCTCGACAACCCCTCGGTGCCCTTCTCGGCCGCGCTCTCGGCCCGTACAGACGGGGTGTGGGCGATCCGGGACACGTACAACCGCAGCAGCGAGAAAGAGGGTCCCGACCCCAACACCCGGGTCCTCGCCGCCGACGGCACCCCGCTCGTCACGGTCCACGAACCGGACCGGTACGACCTCGTCCCGGTCGACGCCCGCCGCTGCCCCGAGCTGCTGTACGGCCGGCGCCGCCGGGACGTGATCGCGCTCGACCCCCGCTCCGGCGCCGAGACGACGCTCTTCCCGCTGGAGCCCTTCTGGGTCGACCGCCCGCTCGGCCGCGCGGTGTACGTCTCCGACACCGGCGGACCCGCCCTCCTGCACGGCCGGACGGAGCTGGTCCGCCGGACCTTCCCCGCCGGGGACGTCGTCTGGACCCTGCCCCTGGGCCCCGAGACCGAGGCCACCACGGTCGTCGACCTCGACGCGCACGCCGGGATCCTGCACGCCCTCTGCACCGACGGCACGCTGCTCTCGGTCGCCGCCGCCGACGGCACCGTCCTCGACCGGCGCCCGCTGCCCCCGTACGGCCCGCTCTCGGTGCACGCGGCCCCCGACGGCACGGTCCTCGTCGGCACCGCGGCCGGCCGGATCCTGCGCTACTGAGCCCCTGTTGCCCCGGCCGCCCGCGCCCGCCCGAGGAGCAGTTCCCGCTCGCGCGCGTTCCGTGTGAGCGAGGCCGCCCGCTCGAACTCGGCCCGGGCCTCCGCCGTCCGCCCCAGCCGGGCCAGCAGGTCGCCGCGCACGCTCGGCAGCAGGTGGTAGCCCGCCAGGGCGGTCCCGTCGGCCAGGGCGTCGACGAGCGCGAGACCGGCCTCCGGGCCGTCGGCCATCGAGACGGCGACCGCGCGGTTCAGCTCGACCACCGGGGAGGGCGCGACGGCCGCGAGCCGCCCGTACAGGGCGGCGATGGTCCGCCAGTCGGTCTCCTCGTAGGTCACCGCCCGCGCGTGGCAGGCGGCGACAGCGGCCTGGAGGGCGTACGGGCCGTAGGTGCGCCCGTCG
Source organism: Streptomyces venezuelae (assembly GCF_008642375.1). Classification (NCBI taxonomy): domain Bacteria; kingdom Bacillati; phylum Actinomycetota; class Actinomycetes; order Kitasatosporales; family Streptomycetaceae; genus Streptomyces; species Streptomyces venezuelae. The sequence goes on from NZ_CP029194.1 coordinate 3,482,312, forward strand.
CCGGCACGCTCCAGGGCGGCGAACCCGCGCCTGATGAGCAGCCGGTTCCAGCGGCTCCTGTTCTGGTCGGCGAGGAGCACGGGCTGCCCGTCGGGCCCGGTCCGGGTCGCGAAGCGGGAGGCCTGGAGCTCCAGCAGGGCCGCCAGGCCGTGCACCTCGCCCTCCTCGGCCATCAGCCCTTCGAGCACCCGGGCGAGCCGCAGCGCGTCCTCGCACAGCGCGGGCCGCAGCAGGTCGTCGCCCGCGGTGGCCGCGTACCCCTCGTTGAAGATCAGGTAGACGACCTCCAGGACGGAGCCGAGCCGGGCGGCCCGCTCCGCCCCGTACGGCACCTCGAACTCCACGCCCGCCTTCGCCAGCGACCGCTTGGCGCGGGTGATCCGGGCCGCGACCGTCGCCTCGGGGACGAGGAAGGCCCGCGCGATCTCGTCGGTCCTGAGCCCGCCGACGAGCCGCAGTGTGAGCGCCGCGCGGGCGTCGGCGGAGAGCACCGGGTGGCAGGCGGTGAAGACGAGCCGGAGGAGGTCGTCGTCGATGTCGCCGGGACCGGACGGCTCGGGGTCGTACGACTCCTCGCTCAGCGTCCGGCCGACCTCGGCGAGCTTGCGCGCGTACGTCTCGCGCCGCCGCACGAGGTCGACGGCGCGGTGCTTCGCGGCGGCCGTCAGCCAGGCGCCCGGCCGGTCCGGGACCCCTGACCGCGGCCACTGTTCGAGGGCGGAGACGAGCGCGTCCTGGGCGATCTCCTCGGCGATGCCGACGTCCCTGACGATCCGCGCCACCGTGGCGATGATCCGCGCCGACTCCATCCGGAAGGCCGTCTCAAGGGTGCTCTCCACCGTCACGGTTCACATGACAGCACAGCCGACGGCCGGGCGCGGGTCAGCCCTCCGGCATCTCCTCGACCTCGCGGACCTCCAGGCCGACCTTCCACTGCGGCGGGTGCACGGCCAGGAAGCGCTTCCCCCACTCGACGGCCTCGGCCATGTCCTTGCACTGGAGCATCGCGTAGCCGCCGACGACCTCCTTCGTCTCGGTGAACGGTCCGTCGGTGTACGACAGCTGGCCGTCCGACCAGGTGATCCGGGTGGCCTCGGCGGTCGGCCGGAGTCCGGCGGTGTCCACCATGGCGCCGGCCTTGGTGATCTCCTCGAAGAGCGCGCCCATGCGCTGTTCGAAGCCGGGGTCGGCGCTCTCCATGTCGATCGTGTTCTCCTCGATGCGGACGAGGGACAGGAAGCGGGGCATGACGACTCCTCGGTGGTGCGGTGGCGGGGCCGTTCCCCGCCTTCCACACATACGTCGAACGGGCCGGACCCGCATCGACACCGCGCCGGAGAAATCTTCCGGAGAGGTGTGCGCGCCCTACACGTAGTCCTCCAGGCGGGCCACGGTGAAGCCCTGCTCCTGGATCCTGCGCAGCATCGTGGCCGTCATCTCGGTCATCGTCCGGCCCTTGAGCTCGGACGGGCCCCGGAAGTGGGCCAGGATGATGTCGCCGGGGTGCAGCTTCCTGTCCCCGCGCTGGTACTGCATGTTCTTGATCTGCATGGACTCGCGCCAGAGCACGATCGCGTCCACCCCGCAGGTGCCGGCGGCGGCGCGGGTGTCCTCGTTCCAGTTGCCGTACGGCGGGCGGAAGAGCCGCGGAGGCGTGCCGTACTCCTTCGCGAGCTTGGTCTGCTGGCCGCAGATCTCCCGGCGCTGGGCCTCCCGCGAGAGGGTGCGGAGGTTGGGATGGGTGAGGGTGTGGTTGGCGACGCCGTGGCCCTGGGCGGCGAGCGGGGCGAAGTAGCCGTAGTCCCCGCGGATCGCCGAGTCGGTGAGGAACATCGTCACCGGGACCTTGAGGTCCTTCATCATCCGCACGAACTCGGGGTCCTTCTCGGCCCCGTCGTCGATCGTGATGAAGACGATCTTCTCGCTGGTGGGGATGTCGCTGATGACGGGTACGGGGCCGCCGGCCGCGCGGACCACCGGCTTGACCGCCGGCGGCGCGGGCGGCGCGGCGAAGGGCTTGAGGCCCCATTTCCGGTACGCGGCGGCCGCGGCGCCCCCGGGTGCGCCGGGCGCCTTGTGTTCGGCGGACGGCTCGGCCCCGGGCGCGGTCGTCCTCGCCGGGGCGGGAGCGCCACCGGGTTCCTCCGCCGAGCAGCCGGTCACCAGGAGGGCGACGGCGGTCAGGGCGGCCCACAGCGCGATGGTCTTCTTCACGCGCTGTGGGATGCCCGATCCGGCCGAAAGGTTGCTCTGCTTTCGGCCCGGTGTCCCTCTTTCGACCGACTATTCGACCGCTTCGAAGCGCCAGCGGTGGACCGGACGGGTGATCAGCTCCGCGTCCGGTTCGGGCAGCTCGGGCAGCTCGGCGTCGAAGGCCCCGGCCTCCCACCAGGTGAGGACCAGGACCCGGTCCTGCGGGGCGCGGAAGATCTCCCGGCGCAGCGGCTCACGGGCCAGGACCTGCGCCCTGGCCCACTCCAGGAGCTCGGCGCCCCGGCCCTGCGCGGCCCGCGCCTCCCACATGAGGGTGAGCCTCACGAGTACAGGTTCTCCTTGCTGACCTCGTGCACATGATCGTGGTCGTGGTGGTGCGCGCCCGGCACGTGCGGGTCCGTCACCGGCAGGGAGGAGTCAGCCGACAGCTCCAGGTCCGAGGCCGGCCTGTTGCGGGCGACCATCTCGGCGCCGAGCGCCGCGACCATCGCGCCGTTGTCCGTGCACAGGCCCGGGCGCGGCACGCGCAGCCGGATGCCGGCCCGCTCGCAGCGCTCCTGGGCGAGGGCCCGCAGCCGCGAGTTGGCGGCGACGCCGCCGCCGATCATCAGGTGGTCGACGCCCTCGTCCTTGCAGGCCCGGACGGCCTTGCGGGTCAGCACGTCCACGACGGCCTCCTGGAAGGACGCGGCCACGTCCCGTACCGGGACCTCCTCGCCCGCCGCCCGCTTCGCCTCGATCCAGCGGGCCACGGCGGTCTTGAGGCCGGAGAAGGAGAAGTCGTACGCGGGATCCCGCGAGCCGCTGAGCCCGCGCGGGAACGCGATCGCCTTCGGGTCGCCCTCCTTGGCGAGCCGGTCGATGACCGGTCCGCCGGGGAAGCCGAGGTCGAGGACGCGGGCGATCTTGTCGAAGGCCTCGCCGGCCGCGTCGTCGATGGTGGCGCCCATCGGCCGCACGTCGGAGGTGATGTCGGAGGAGAGCAGCAGCGAGGAGTGCCCGCCGGAGACCAGCAGGGCCATCGTCGGCTCGGGCAGCCTGCCGTGCTCCAGCTGGTCGACACAGATGTGCGAGGCGAGGTGGTTGACGCCGTAGAGCGGCTTGCCGAGGGCGTACGCGTACGCCTTCGCGGCCGAGACGCCGACGAGCAGCGCGCCCGCGAGGCCGGGCCCGGCCGTGACGGCGATACCGTCGAGGTCCTTCGCGGAGATCCCGGCCGTCTTCAGGGCGCGCTCGATCGTCGGGACCATCGCCTCCAGGTGTGCGCGGGAGGCGATCTCGGGCACGACGCCGCCGAAGCGGGCGTGGGTGTCGACGCTGGAGGCGACGGCGTCGGCGAGGAGCGTGGTGCCGTGGACGATGCCGACGCCGGTCTCGTCGCAGGAGGTCTCGATGCCGAGTACGAGGGGTTCGTCAGCAGCCATCAGAATCAGTCTCAGTTCCTTGAACGGTCAGTCGCATCACGAGCGCGTCCACGTTTCCGGGCTGGTAGTAGCCGCGCCGGAAACCGATGGGCTCGAAGCCGAAGCGCTCGTAGAGCTTCTGGGCCCGGGTGTTGTCCACACGCACCTCGAGGAGGACCTCGTCGCACTCGAAGGCGGTGGCGTGGTGGAGCAGGTCGGTGAGGAGCCGGGCGCCGAGGCCCGTACCCCATTGGTCGCGGGCGACGGCGATCGTCTGTACGTCCCCGAGCCCGCCGGCCGCGGCGAGTCCCGCGTACCCGACGAGCCGGCCTTCGCCGCTCTCCGAGAAGGTCTCCGCCACGACGTAGCGGCGGGTGGCCCGGGGCCCGCGCGCGTGCGCGAGCTCCGACCAGAACATCCCCGCCGACCAGGCGTCCTCGGGGAACAGCTCGTCCTCGAGGGCCAGCACCGGGGCGATGTCCCACCAGCGCATCTCGCGCAGTTCCACGCCGCCGGTCACTTGGGCGTGACCACCTTGTAGTTCTTGGGCACCTGCGCGTCGGGGCGGCGCAGGTACATGGGCAGCGGGTCGAGGAAGCCGTCGCCGCCGGCCGCCAGCTTCTCCGCGGCGAGCCCGGCGAGGGCCGCCGCCGACTGGTGCTCGGGGTCGCGGGCGTCGGGGAAGGCCTCGGGGTAGAGACGGGCGCCCGCGCCGACGACGGGCAGGCCCGCGAGGCGCTCGGCGATCTCGGCGGGCCGGTCGACGGCCGCGTCGGTCACCCGGGTGCGGGAGTCCTCGTACCGCGCCCAGTAGACCTCCTTGCGGCGCGCGTCCGTCGCGACGGCGAAGGGCTCGTCGATCCCGGAGGCGTACGCGAGGCCGTCGAGGGTGCACAGGCCGTGCACGGGCACGCCGAGCACGGACGAGAAGGTCGCGGCCGTGACGAGGCCGACGCGCAGGCCGGTGTACGGGCCGGGGCCGACGCCGACGACGACGCCGGTGACCGCGTCGAGGGTCAGCCCGGCCTCCTTGAGGACCCGGTCGACGGCGGGCAGCAGCAGCTCCCCGTGGCGGCGGGCGTCGACCTGGCTCGACGAGGCGAGGACGGCCTCGCCGTCGTGGAGGGCGACGGTGACGGCGGGGGTGGCGGTATCCAAGGCGAGCAGAAGCACGCGAACAGCCTACGGCTCCCGGGACGGGCGGCGCCCCGGGAGCCGTGGGCGGGGCACCCACGGGCACGGCGCCCGGCCCGCGGGGGCACCGGCTGCTACCGTCACCCTTCGATACGTTCGTACGAGAGGTGGGCACGGTGGCAAGGAGCAGCTCGGGATTCGTGGCCGGGCTCACCGCGGCGGCCGTCGTCGCGGTCGGCGTCCTCGCGTACCAGGCCTCGGCCAACGCCCCCGCCGATCTGTCGGCGAAGCCGACGGCGCCGGGCACGGCCGTCCCGTCCGTCTCGCCGAGCGGCGGCCCGAAGCAGCCGGCGAAGGACCCGCTGGCGGTCCCGGCGGCCTCCGGCAGCGGCGAGCGGGTCGTGTACGCGCTCGCCGACCGCCAGGTGTGGCTGGTGAACTCCAAGGGCAAGGCCACGCGGACGTTCTCGGTGATGCCGAGCACGGTGGACCCGCTGCCGGGCTCCTACACGGTGACGTCGCGCTCGGGCGCGGTCACCGGCTCCGACGGGGTGCGGATCGAGCACGTGGTGCGGTTCGCGACGAACCAGGACGTGGTGATCGGCTTCAGCGCGGCGGTGGACGGCTCGACGCCGAAGCCGGACCCGTCGAAGAAGACCGGCGGCATCCGCATGAAGCGGGCGGACGGGGACGCGCTGTGGACGTTCGCGTCGATCGGCGCGAAGGTCGTCGTCGTCGCTTAGGGCCTGTCCTAGGCGGCTTCGTCCCGCCGTGCGACGGCGGCCTCCGCGACCGCTTCCTCACCCTGCCCGGGGCCGGGGCGGCGCGGCGGGGTGGACAGGGCGCGCGCGGCGGCGCAGGACGCCAGCAGCTCGCCCATCGAGACGTGGTCCCGGCCGTGTCCCGCTTCCGCTCCCGCTTCCGCGCGCTGTGGCGTGGCCATGCATGCCTCCCGTAGGTTAGGTACACCTAACCAGCTCGTGCATCCATGTCACCACGGCACGTACGACCGACGCAATATCTTCCCGACACGTTGTCGGAAGCTCCTACGATCAGACGTACGCGCCGCGCCCGGAGGCCTCGCCCTCAGTGCGCGCCTCAGGGCGCGCCCTCAGCCGAGGCCGAGGTCCTCGTCCGCCCAGCGCGAGCCGATCCCGCGGAGCACGACCGTGCGCCGGTCGTCGTCGGTGTCGCCGGTGACGCGGTGGATGAGGACGTGCAGCCGGTCGTCGGTCAACTCCTCGACCTTGCCGTCACCCCACTCCACGACCACCACGGACTCGGGCAGCGAGACGTCCAGGTCGAGGTCCTCCATCTCGTCGAGACCGCCGCCGAGGCGGTACGCGTCGACGTGCACCAGGGCGGGGCCACCGACCAGGGACGGGTGGACGCGGGCGATGACGAAGGTCGGGGACGTGACGGCGCCCCGCACCCCGAGGCCCTCGCCGAGGCCGCGGGTCAGGGTCGTCTTCCCGGCGCCGAGCTCGCCGGTGAGCATGACGAGGTCGCCGGGGCGGAGGAGTTTCGCGAGCCGGCGGCCGAGGTCCCCCATCTGCTCGGGGGAGTCGATGGCGAGGGTGGCGCCGGAGACGGGCGGGTGCGCTGCTTCCATACCGGCCAACCTAACTCCTGCGAGCGTCGGTCCTCGCCGTCGCGGGCCCCGACCCCTGCCCCGGGGCCGGGACGGCACCGGCGCGGACCAGCAGGTCGGCGAGGCGGTCGGTGACGGCCTCGGGGTGCTCCAGCATGACCAGGTGGCCGCCGTCCGGGACGATGACCAGCTCCGCGTCCGGGAGGAGGCCGGCGATGGCCTCGGTGTGCGAGCTGGGGGTGACGAGGTCGTTGTCCCCGGCGAGCGCGAGCACCGGCAGCTCCGCGAAGACGGCGAGGGCGGCGGCCTTGTCGTGCTCGGCGAAGGCCGGGTAGAACTCCGCCACCACGTCGATCGGGGTCGCCTCGATCATCCGCTCCGCGAAGCGGGCGACCCCCGGGTCCACGTCCTTCGAGGAGAACGAGTACTTCTTGATCAGGCCCGCGAACAGGTCGGCCGTCGCCCGGCGCCCCCGCTCGACCAGCTCCGCCTGCGACCCCAGCGCCCGCAGGACTCCCGGCAGGACCCGACGGACGGCGTTGACGCCGGCGAGCGGCAGCCCGTACGACACCTCGGCGAGGTGTCCGGCGGATGTGCCGACGAAGGCGGCGCCCACGACCCGGTCGCGGACGAACTCCGGGTACCGGTCGGCGAGCGCCATCATCGTCATGCCGCCCATCGAGTGCCCGACCAGGACGAGCGGGCCCTCGGGCGCGGCGACGTCGAGGACGGCCTTGAGGTCGCGGCCGAGCTGCTCGATGGAGACGGGCACCCCGTCCGGGCCGGACTGGGCGACGCCGTGGCCGGAGCGGCCGTGGCTGCGCTGGTCCCAGTGGACGGTACGGACGAGGCCGCGGAGCGCGGCGCGCTGGAAGTGCCAGGAGTCCTGGTTGAGGCAGTAGCCGTGGCTGAAGACGACGGTGACGGGGGCGGGTTCCCTGCGCCCGAAGAGCCGCCGTCGGCGGGCGGGCGGAGTGTCCGCCTCGACCTCGTCGACCTCGTAGTACAGGACGGTCGAGTCCTCGGCGAGCGCCCGGCCGGAGGTGCCGCGGAGGCTGCCGTACGGGCCGGTGGCGTCCAGGGCGAGCCGGGCCTTCTGGCGGACGGAGCGGCCGACCGTGAGCCGCTCGACGGCGACTCCGGCGGCCGCGCCGGCGGCGAGGACGCCTATCGCGGCCCCGGCGAAGCCGGCCCGCCGCCAACTGCTCGTACCGCTGCCACTGGACTCGCCCACGCCGGCTCCCCTATTCGTCCAGGTAGACGCGCGGCACGCGCGCGCCGATCCGGGTGACGATCTCGTACGCGATGGTGTCGGCGGCCACCGCCCAGTCCTCGGCGGTCGGCTCGCCCCGGTCGCCGGGGCCGAAGAGCACGGCCTCGGCGCCCGGCTCGATGGTGTCCCCGCCGAGGTCGACGACGAACTGGTCCATGGCGACGCGCCCGGCGACCGTCCGGACGGTGTCGCCGACGAGGACGGGACCGCGGCCCGAGGCGTGCCGGGGGACGCCGTCGGCGTAACCGAGGGGGACGAGACCGAGGGTGGTGGCTTCACCGGTGACGTAGTGGTGCCCGTAGCTCACCCCGTGCCCGGCGGGGACGTGCTTCACGAGCGCGACGCTCGCCTTCAGCGACATGACGGGCCGGAGCCCCAGCTCGGCGGAGGTGCCGAGCTCGGGGCTGGGCGAGACGCCGTAGAGGGCGATGCCGGGCCGGACGAGGTCGAAGTGGGCCTCGGGCAGGGTGAGGGTGGCCGGCGAGTTCGCGATGTGCCGGACCTCGGGCCGGACACCGGCCTGCTCGGCGTGGTCGAGCATCGAGCGGAAGACGTCGAGCTGCGCGGCGATCGAGGGGTGGTGGGGTTCGTCGGCACAGGCGAGGTGCGACCAGAGCCCCGTCACCTTGACGAGCCCGTCGACCTCCGCCTTCAGAGCGGCGCCGACGAGCTCGGGCCAGTCGGCGGGCTGGCAGCCGTTGCGCCCGAGCCCGGTGTCGGCCTTGAGCTGGATCCGGGCGGTCTTCCCGACGGCCTTGGCCGCCGCGACGACCTCCTCCAGCGCCCACATCCCGCTCACGGACATGTCGAGACCGGCCTCGATGCCCCGGTCCCAGGGGTCGCCGGGGGTCCAGAGCCAGCACATGACGGGGACGTCGGTGATCCCGGCGGCGCGCAGGGCGAGCGCCTCGTGCGGGGTGGCCGTACCGAGCCAGTCCGCGCCCGCGTCCAGGGCGGCGCGGGCACAGCGCACGGCGCCGTGTCCGTACGCGTCGGCCTTGACCACGGCCATGATCCGGACGTGGGGGGCGACGCGGGCGCGCAGCGTGCGGACGTTCGCACGCAGCGCGCCGAGGTCGATCTCGGCGCGGGCTCTGCGGGGCGGAGGTGTCTCAGTCATCGCGCCCAGTCTCTCAGGTGTCAGCCACCGGGCCGCTTACCCCAGATGTAGACCCGGTCACCCTTGCGGAGGACGTCCCAGAGTTTCCGGGCGTTGCCGTAGCTGAGATTGACGCAGCCCCGGCTGCCGGTGGGCGTGGCGATCTGCCCGTAGACGGCGTGGAAGGCCTGCCCGCCGCTGAAGAACTGGGAGAAGGGCATGGGGGTGTTGTAGATGGAGGACCAGTGGTCCTTGTGGCGCCAGTAGACGGAGTGCCATCCGGTCCGGGTCGCGTACCCGGGGCGGCCGCTCCTGATGTTGACCACCGGGAAGGTGATCTTCTTGTCCTTCCGCACCCACATCAGCTGGCGGTCGAGATCGACGCAGGCGACGGCGTCCTTCTTCACGGGGCAGCGCCGCCCGGGGTCGAGGTTCTTCCGCGCGGCGAGCAGCTCGGCCCGGGCCCAGGTGACGGGCCCGGCGTACCCGTTGGCGGGCTTGATCTTCTCCCGCACCTGGAACGCCTTGATGGCCGTGCAGTCGGCCGCCGACTGCACGCCGTCCACCTTCAGCTTCAGCAGCCGCTCGACCAGCCGCTGATGGGTCCCGGTGGTGGCGGTACAGGCGGCCCCGACGACGCTGCGCGGCAGATACTCGACCAGCTCGTCGACGTCCTCCTCCGGCTCGGGCACGGGGACATCGTCCTCGGACTGCAGCGGAGGCAGCACCTGATCGGGAGTATCCATCGGATACTCGGCCCGCCCGCCCCCGACGACCCCGGGCACGAGCGGGTCGTCGAGGGCGGGAGCGTCGGCCTGGGCCGACGGGGGCGGGACGGGCTCGGGCGAATCGGCGAGGGCCACGGTCGGCCCGAGGGCGAGGACGGCGGCGAGACCGAGCAGCAACGGCCCGGTACGACTTCTTCGGCAACTGATCACCCCACCCACCCAATCCGCGCCGCGCGCTCCCAGCGCGCCGGATCCCACGGGCGGGGCAACGGGTTCGCCCGAGTGGGCCAGACCTCGCGCCCCGGTGCCCCCTGATCGCCCCCAGCCCCCGGCTCCCCGGCTCCCCGGCTCCCCGGCTCCCCGGCAGGGTTTCGGGAAGGGACGGGGTGAGGGAAAGGAACCGCCCCGGCTACGACGCCGGCGCCACCACGTCCCGCCAAGCCCCCCGCAGGGACACCGCCACCTCGCCCGCCGTCACCGGGCCCGCCCCCACCGCAGCGCCCCGCCCCGCCGCCGCCCGCCGCGCCGCAAGGCCGTGCAGGTACGCGGCGGCCGAGGCCGCGTCCACCACCGGGAGCCCCGCCGCGAGGAGGGAGCCCGCCAGACCCGAGAGGACGTCCCCGCTCCCTGCCGTCGCGAGCCACGGCGTACCGGTCGGGTTGACCCGTACGGGCCCGCCCTCCGGCCCGCACACCAGCGTCGTCGACCCCTTGAGCAGCACCGTCGCCCCGAAGCGCCCCGCCAGCTCCCGTACCGCCGCGAGCCGCCCCGCCTCCACCTCCTCCCGCGCGACGCCCAGCAGCGCCGCCGCCTCCCCCGCGTGCGGGGTGAGCAGGGTCGAGGCGGGACGGCGGGCCCGTACGACCGCCGGGTCGAGGCCTCGCAGGCCGTCGGCGTCGACGAGGACCGGCACGTCGGAGGCGAGGACCTCGGCGACCGCGACGACGGGCCCGGGCCCCTCGCCGAGCCCGGGCCCGACGACCCAGGCCTGGACCCGCCCGGCCTTCTCGGGCCGCCCGGAGTGCACGAGGGTCTCCGGGTGCCGCGCGAGCACCGCGTCCCCGGCGGGCCCGACGTACCGCACGGCCCCCGCCCCGCCCCGCAGCGCCCCGGACACCGCGAGGACCGCCGCGCCCGGGTAGCGGGCGGAGCCGGCGACGACGCCGAGGACCCCGCGCCGGTACTTGTCGCTCTCGGCCCCCGGCACGGGCAGCAGCCGCGCGACGTCCTCGTGCTGGAGGGCCTCCAGCTCCGGCACCCCGGGGAGGTAGGGGTCGATACCGATGCCGACGAACCGCAGCGCCCCCGCGTACTCCCGCGCCGGGTCGACGAGCAGCGCCGGCTTGTACGTCCCGAAGGTCACCGTCACGTCGGCCCGCAGCGCCTCCCCGGTCACCTCGCCCGTGTCGGCGTCGACGCCGCTCGGCAGGTCGACGGCGACGACGACGGCGTTCGAGCCGCGCGCGGCCCGGGCGACCGGGACGGCGTCCGGCCGGAGCCCGCCCTGACCGCCGATGCCGGTGATGCCGTCGAGGACGAGGTCGGCGGCGGCGAGTGCCTCGAAGGGGTCGTCGGGGGTCCGCCCGCCCGCCGCCCGGAAGGCCGCGAGACCGCCCTCGTGAGCCCGGCCCCCGAGCAGTACGGCCGCGACCCCGGCCCCCCGCCGGGCGAGCCGGGCCCCGGCGTACAGCGCGTCGCCTCCGTTGTCGCCGCTGCCGACGAGCAGCACGACCCTCGCCCCGTACACCCGCGGCAGCAACCCCGCGCAGGCGGCGGCGAGTCCGGCGGCGGCGCGCTGCATGAGGGCGCCTTCCGGGAGGCGGGCCTTGAGTGCGGCCTCGGCGGCCCGGACGGTCTCCACACGATGAGCGGTACGCATGGTCAGCAGTCTGCCGCAGTCCTCAAGCCGCCGCCCGGGGGCGAGGGTTGACGCTCCCTCATCATCCAACTTAGGTTCGCCTTACCTAACTAGCCATCGCCTGGAAAGGCAGCTCCGCCATGCGCGCCCTCGCCCGTACCGCCCTCACCCTCGCCTCCGCCGCCGCCCTCACCGTCGGCCTCGCCTCCGCCGCCACTGCCGCCACCGCGAGCCGCACCGTCACGGACGGCACCCGCACCCACGCCCTCTCCCTCACCGCCCCGAACACCGCCCCCGCCACGGGCGCCAACGTCACCGTCACCGGCTCCGGCTACAACCCCGACCAGGGCGTCTACGTGAGCCTCTGCGCGATACCGGCGGGGGTGAACACCGCCGACCCGACCACCTGGAACAGCAAGCCCACCCCCTGCCTCGGCGGCCAGGACGAGGCCGGCACGACCGGCGCCTCCCACTGGGTGAACAGCGACTGGTACTGGATGTCCCCGTCCAACTCCTCCCCCTTCACGGAGTCCGGCGGCCTCGGCTCCTTCTCCGTCCAGATCCACGTCAAGGCGAAGATCTCCGACACCGTCACCTGCGGCCAGTCGGGCGTGACCTGCGCGATCGTCACCCGCGCGGACCACTTCGACAGCTCCGACCGGAAGTACGACGTGTACGTGCCGGTGACCTTCCAGTGAGAACACCCCTCCTGACGGCCGTCGCCGTGCTCGCCGTCACGAGCACGGCGGCGACGCCGCCACCGTCACCGCCACCGCCCCTCCACGAGAACCTCCGCACCCTCACCCCGCCCTCCGGCAGCGCCCTCGACGCCGAGGTCGACCCGGCCGCCGACCGCCTCTACGTGAGCAGCAGCGACGGCACGGCCCACCGCCTCACGGCCTACTCCACGGCCACCGGCGAGCCCCTCGGCGAGCCCGTGAGGCTCCCTGCCCCGGCCACCGTGATGGCCCTCGGCGCCTCCGGCACGCTCTACCTCGGCCTCTCCACCCGGATCGCCGCCTACGACACCGCGAACGGCACCCTCACCGACCACCGCATCGCGATCGACGGCAGCGTCAGCCACCTCGCCGCCGACCCGGGGCAGGGACGGCTGTACGTCGGCGACCAGGCCGCCAAGTCGGTGACGGTGTACGACACGGCCACCGGCACGCCCGTCGGAGAACCCGCCGTCCTCCCCTTCCACCCGGCCGGCCTCGCCGTCGACACCACCCACCACACGGGATACGCGACCTACCTCGGCGGCGCCGTCGAGAACGGCTCCGTGGTCTACCGCAACATCCTCGACACCGTCGACGGCACCACCGGCCGCCTCACGGGCACGGTCAGCCTGGGCTCCACCGCCCTCGGCAGCATGGGCGTCACGGTCGACCCGGTGGGCCGCACGGGGTACGTGGCCAACCTCGCCGCCGGCACGATCTCCGTCGTCGACCTGAGGGAGCAGAAGGTCACCGGCACCCTCGCCGTCGACGGCAACCCGAAGGCCCTCGCGTACGACCCGGGGACCTCGACCCTCTACGCGGCACGGACCGGCGCCTCGTCCGTGGCGGTCGTCGACCCGGCGAAGGGCGAGGTGACGGAGACGATCACGACGGGCGAACGGCCCGCCGCACTCGCCCTGGACCCGCAGGAGCACACGCTCTACACGGTGGCGGGCGGAGCGGTCACCCAGACGGTACGGAAGGCACCCCCGGAACCGACCCCGGAGCCCACACCTACGCCGACACAGGAACCGACGCCCCCGACGCCGACGCCGACGAACACGACGACAAGCCCGACACCGACGACCACAGCAACACCAACAGCCACAGCCACGACGACCTCGCCTCCGCCCCCAACACCGACCCCGACCCCGACGGACGCGGAGCCCAGCACCTCGGCCCGACCGCCGACCGCACCACCGGCCTCCCCGCCACCGCCCGACGACACGACCGCGACCGCGCCCGGAGGCGCCGACACCGGGACCCACGCCGTCTCCGACACCGGCACCGCCACCGCCATCGCCACCCCAGCAGGCCCCGGCGGCCTGGCCGCCACTGGCAGCAGCGCCCTCCCCGCCACTCTCGCGGCGGTGAGCCTCGCGGCCCTGGGCGCCGCGGCACTCGTCCTGTCCCGCCGCCGGAAAGCGGCAGCAACAGAAGCAACGAACAACACCCCGTAGACGCGCGCGGCACACGCAACCCGACGACGGCCCTGGCAGTCGCGCGCGAGACGACCGGGGCCCGACCGCACAAGCGGCCGGGCCCCGGTCGAACACACCCTCACCGCCGTCCGGTCACTCACCCCGACCGCACGGCTCACACCTCACCCCTCCGCGATCACCACCGCCGAGGCCACCCCCGCGTCATGGCTCAGCGAGACGTGCCAGTGCCGCACGCCCAGCTCCGCCGCCCGCGCCGCCACCGTCCCGCGCACCCGCAGCCGCGGCTGCCCGGTCCCCTCGACGTACACCTCGGCGTCCGTCCAGAGCAGGCCGCCCGGCGCGCCGAGCGCCTTCGCCAGCGCTTCCTTCGCGGCGAACCGCACCGCGAGCGAGGCCACCCCGCGCCGGTCGCCGCTCGGGAGCAGCAGCTCCCGCTCGACGAAGAGGCGCTTGAGCATCCCCGGTGTGCGCTCGATCGACGCGGCGAAGCGGTCGATCTCCGCCACGTCGATCCCCACCCCAATGATCATTTCCCACTCACTCCACGGTCACCGACTTGGCCAGGTTGCGCGGCTGGTCGACCTCGTTGCCCCGCGCGGTGGCGAGCTCGCAGGCGAAGACCTGGAGCGGCACCGTGGAGACCAGCGGCTGGAGCAGCGTAGGCGTCGCCGGGATCCTGATGAGGTGGTCGGCGTACGGGACGACCGCCTCGTCGCCCTCCTCGGCGATCACGATGGTCCGCGCACCGCGCGCCCGGATCTCCTGGATGTTGGAGACGATCTTGTCGTGGAGGACGGAGCGGCCCTTGGGCGAGGGCACCACGACGACGACCGGCAGGTCCTCCTCGATGAGCGCGATCGGCCCGTGCTTGAGCTCTCCGGCGGCGAAGCCCTCGGCGTGCATGTACGCGAGCTCCTTGAGCTTCAGCGCGCCCTCCAGGGCCACCGGGTAGCCGACGTGCCGGCCGAGGAAGAGGACGGTGTCCTTGTGGGCGAGGGAGCGGGCGAGGGCCCGGACGGGCTCCATCGTCTCCAGGACCCGCTCGACCTCGTCGCCGATCCGCGCGAGCTCGCGCACCACGGCGTGGATCTCGTCGCCCCACTTGGTGCCCCGCACCTGGCCGAGATACAGCGCCAGCAGATAGCAGGCGACGAGCTGCGTCAGGAAGGCCTTGGTCGACGCGACGGCGACCTCGGGCCCGGCGTGGGTGTAAAGGACGGCGTCGGACTCGCGCGGGATCGTCGACCCGTTCGTGTTGCACACGGCGAGCACCTTGGCGCCCTGTTCCCTGGCGTGCCGCAGGGCCATCAGCGTGTCCATGGTCTCGCCGGACTGCGAGATCGCGATCACCAGGGTCTTCTGGCCGAGGATCGGGTCCCGGTAGCGGAACTCGCTGGCGAGCTCGACCTCGCAGGGGATGCGGGTCCAGTGCTCGATGGCGTACTTGGCGATGAGCCCGGCGTGGAAGGCGGTGCCGCAGGCGATGATGACGACCTTGTCGGCCTCGCGGAGCACGGCATCGGGGATGCGCACCTCGTCGAGGGTGAGCCGGCCGGAGCCGTCGATCCGCCCGAGGAGGGTGTCGGCGACGGCCTTGGGCTGCTCGGCGATCTCCTTGAGCATGAAGTAGTCGTAGCCGCCCTTCTCGGCGGCGGAGGCGTCCCAGTCGACGTGGTAGGCCCGTACGTCGGCGGGTGCCCCGTCGAAGTCGGTGACGGTGACACCCTCCCGGGTGAGCTCGACGACCTGGTCCTGGCCGAGTTCGATCGCCGAGCGGGTGTGGGCGATGAAGGCGGACACGTCGGAGGCGAGGAAGTTCTCGCCCTCGCCGACGCCGACGACGAGCGGGGAGTTCCGCCGGGCGCCGACGACCACGTCGGGCTGGTCGGCGTGGACGGCGACCAGGGTGAAGGCCCCGTCGAGCCGGCGGCAGACGAGCCGCATGGCCTCCGCGAGGTCCCCGGCGGAGGAGAACTCCTCGGCGAGGAGGTGGGCGACGACCTCGGTGTCGGTCTCGGAGGCCAGGTCGTGGCCGCGTTCGGCCAGCTCCTCCCTGAGGGCGGCGAAGTTCTCGATGATGCCGTTGTGGACGACGGCGACGCGCCCGGCGTTGTCGAGATGCGGGTGCGCGTTGACGTCGGTCGGCCCGCCGTGGGTGGCCCAGCGGGTGTGCCCGATGCCCACGGAGCCGCCGGCCAGCGGCCGGTCCACGAGCTCCTTCTCCAGGTTGACGAGCTTGCCCGCCTTCTTGGCCGCGGCGAGTCCCCCGTCGGAGAGCACCGCGACACCGGCCGAGTCGTAGCCCCGGTATTCGAGCCGCTTCAGGCCCGCGACCACCACATCAAGTGCCGACTGCCCGCCGGCGTATCCCACGATTCCGCACATGTCGGAAGCCTAGGACGGAAGGTGCCCGGAAGGGAGGAGTCGGCCGGGTTCGGCAGCTGCGCGTCGGCAGCCGCCGAACCCCGGACCCACGGGCCCGAACCCCCGGGGACCCACGAGTCAGGACCCACGGCAGGGACCCGTGATCAGCCGAGCTTGGCGGCCTGCGCGTCCACGATGTCCTTCGGCAGGGCCTTGACCGTGCCGCCGAAGCTGAGCGTGGAGAACGAGGCCAGGGTGTTGCCCTGCCGGAAGACGACCGCCTTCGTGACGAACGGCCGGCCGTCCAGGTCGGTGGTGACCGTCCAGGCGAGCGCCTCCTCGCCCGCGGTCGCCGTCTCCGGCGCGACCGCGGAGATCTTCGTCCGCTCGCCGCCGCCGATCAGCGTGAAGCCGCCCGCGCAGTCGGTGCCGGCCTTCTTCAGGGAGGCGAAGGCCTCCTGGGCGCCCTGCCCGTCGTACGAGCCGAGGGTCACGCCCGTCACGGGCGCCGCCAGCGCGCCCAGCGCGTCCTCCGGCGAGGCCGTCGCGCCGTCGCTCTTCGGCACCTCGATGGCCTTGCGGGTCGCGGTGGCGCCCGGCTTTCCGGGGGCGACGTACGACATGACGTCGGCGAGCGGCTTGCAGGACGGCTTGTCGGTGGAGACCGCGGCGGCCGACGGGATCTCCCCGGCCTTGGCCTTCTGCACCTGGTGGCCCGGCAGGTCGGCCTGCTCGACGATCAGCTTCTCCAGCTCGGCGGCGGACAGCGCCTCGGCCGCCGCACTCGTGGCGGAGGCGCTGGGAGCGCCCTTGTCGGCGCCCTTGCCCTGGTCACCGCCCTTCTCCTCACCACCGCAGGCGGTGACGAGCAGCGCGAGGGAAACGGCGGTGACGGCGACGGCGACGCTTCTCTTGTACGTACGCATGTGTGGTGTCTCTCTGCTTCTCTTCGCATGCTCTATGTGGGCGGCATGAGCATGATCACCCTCCCCGGACGGCCGGACAAAGGCTTTTGTCGCGTGACCGACCCCACGGCCCACGGAGCCCCGGGACCCACGACAATGGCTGGGTGATCACTTCGCCGCCACGAAGCGCCAACGGAGACGGCCCCGGAGACGGCCCGGGGCAGGTCCCCGGGCACGGGACCCCCCGGAACGGCACCAGCACCCGCCGCCCGTCCGAGGCCACCCCGTACGTCGACTTCACCCGCGCGGAGTGGAGCGACCTCCGCGACAAGACACCCCTGCCCCTCACCGCCGACGAGGTCGAACGGCTCCGCGGCCTCGGGGACGTGATCGACCTCGACGAGGTACGGGACGTCTACCTCCCTCTCTCCCGGCTGCTCAACCTCTACGTGCAGGCCACCAGCGGCCTCCGCGGCGCCCTCAACACCTTCCTCGGCGAGAGCGCGGAACAGCGCGGCACGCCCTTCGTCATAGGGGTCGCCGGTTCCGTCGCCGTCGGCAAGTCGACGGTCTCCCGGCTCCTCCAGGCCCTCCTCGCCCGCTGGCCGGAGCACCCGCGCGTGGAGCTGGTGACCACGGACGCCTTCCTCTACCCGATGGAGGAGCTGAAGGCGCGCGGCCTCATGGCCCGCAAGGGCTTCCCCGAGTCGTACGACCGCCGGGCGCTCACCCGTTTCGTCGCGGACATCAAGGCGGGCAAGGAGGAGGTCACGGCCCCGGTCTACTCGCACCTGATCTACGACCGCGTGCCCGGCGAGCGGCTCGTCGTCCGCCGCCCCGACATCCTCATCGTGGAGGGGCTGAACGTCCTCCAGCCGGCCCTGCCCGGCAAGGACGGCCGCACCCGCGTCGGCCTCGCCGACTACTTCGACTTCTCGGTGTACGTGGACGCGCGCCCCGAGGACATCGAGCGCTGGTACCTCAACCGCTTCCGCAAGCTGCGCGACACCGCGTTCCAGAACCCCGACTCGTACTTCCAGCGCTACACCCAGGTCTCCGAGGAGGAGGCCCTCGACTACGCCCGCACCATGTGGCGGACCATCAACAAGGTGAACCTGCTGGAGAACGTGGCCCCGACCCGGGGCCGCGCGACGCTCGTCGTCCGCAAGGGCTCGGACCACAAGGTGCAGAGGCTCAGCCTCCGCAAGCTCTGAGTCCTTAAGCTCGGGGGATGCTGCATCTGCGGATGATCGTCCCGCCGGACCGCACGACGGCCGCGGTCGAACTGATCGAGTCGACGGTCGGCACCACGCATCTGGTGGTGCTGCCGGGCGCGGCCAGGGACCCCGTCGGCGACCTGGTCATGTGCGACACGGCCCGTGAGTCCGCCGACGAACTGCTGCACGCGCTGCGCGACATGAGGATCGATCAGGACGGGTCGATCGCGGTGGAGAACATCGACCTGTCGATGTCCACGCGGGCGGACACGGCCGAGGAGGAGGCTCCGGGCGAGGGCGCGGACGCCGTGATCTGGGAGCAGCTTGCGGAGGCGACCCACGAGGAGTCGACGCTCTCCTTCACCTATCTCTCCTTCATGGGGCTCGCGACGATGATCGCGGCCTGCGGTGTCGTCCTCGACAACGCGATCCTGATCGTGGGCGCCATGGCGGTCGGCCCGGAGTTCGGCCCGCTCGCCGGGGTGTGCACGGCGATCGTGCAGCGGGCGCCGAAGCTGGCGGCCCGCTCGCTGACGGCGCTGCTCATCGGCTTCGTGTCGGCGATGCTGGCGACGACCCTGTTCAGCCTGGTCATGGACTGGCTGGGCCTGTTCACCGATTCCATGCTGGACGGAGCGCGTCCGCAGACCAGCTTCATCTGGCAGCCGGACCCGTTCTCGTTCGTGGTGGCGCTGCTTGCGGGCGCGGCCGGCACCCTCTCCCTGACCTCGTCCAAGTCGGGCGCCCTGGTGGGGGTGGCGATCTCGGTGACGACGGTCCCGGCGGCCGCGAACGCGGCGGTCGCGCTGAGCTACGGCGAGTTCGGGCAGATGTGGGGGTCCACCGGGCAGCTGCTGCTCAACCTGCTGGGGATCATGCTGGCGGGTACGGCGACCCTGGCCCTGCAGCAGCGGCTGTGGCGGACCCAGCGCGGACGCCTCAAGCGCCGGCTGCGCCGGGGCTGACCACAGCGGCGGAGGCCCGGGGAGCCCCACGCACGCGAGGGCCCGCCGCACCGGAATCGGTGCGGCGGGCCCTCGTCGATCTGCATGACGGTGCTTCAGAAAGCCTAGCCCAGCGCGGACTTCACGACGTCCGCGAGGCGCTGCGCGACGGCGCGGGCCTGCTCGATGTCCGCGGCCTCGACCATGACGCGGACCAGCGGCTCGGTGCCGGAGGGGCGCAGCAGGACACGGCCGGTGGCGCCGAGCTCGGTCTCGGCGGCGGTCACCGCGGCGGCGAGGTCGCCGGAGGTCTTCACCCGGGACTTGTCGACGTCCGGGACGTTGATGAGGATCTGCGGCAGGCGCTCCATCACACCGGCGAGCTCCGCGAGGGACTTGCCGGTGGCGGCGACCCGGGCGGCGAGCATCAGGCCGGTGAGGGTGCCGTCGCCGGTGGTGGCGTGGTCGAGCACGATGACGTGCCCGGACTGCTCGCCGCCGAGCGCGTAGCCGTTCTCCTTCATGGACTCCAGGACGTAGCGGTCGCCGACCGCGGTCTGGACGAGGTTCAGGCCCTCGCGCTCCATGGCGAGCTTGAAGCCCAGGTTGGACATGACGGTCGCGACGACGGTGTCGCCGCGCAGCGTCCCGGCCTCGCGCATGGCGAGGGAGAGGACGGCGAGGATCTGGTCGCCGTCGACCTCGTTGCCCGCGGCGTCCACGGCGAGGCAGCGGTCGGCGTCGCCGTCGTGCGCGATGCCGAGGTCGGCGCCGTGCTCGACGACGGCGGCGCGGAGCAGCCCCAGGTGGGTCGAGCCGCAGCCGTCGTTGATGTTGAGGCCGTCCGGCTCGGCGCCGATGGTGACGACCTGGGCACCGGCCCGGGCGAAGGCCTCGGGCGAGACGTGGGCGGCGGCGCCGTGGGCCTCGTCGAGGACGACCTTGAGACCGTCGAGACGGTTGGGCAGGACGGCGAGGAGGTGGGAGACGTACGTCTCGAAGCCCTCGTCGTAGTCGCGGACCCGACCGACACCGGCACCGGTCGGGCGCGCCCAGGGAGCGCCGGTGCGGTGCTCCTCGTAGACGGTCTCGATCTTGTCCTCGAGCTCGTCGGCGAGCTTGTGGCCGCCGCGGGCGAAGAACTTGATGCCGTTGTCGGGCATCGCGTTGTGGCTGGCGGAGAGCATCACGCCGAGGTCGGCGCCGAGGACGCCGGTCAGGTGGGCCACGGCGGGGGTCGGCAGGACGCCGACGCGCAGGACGTCGACACCGGCGCTGGCGAGGCCCGCGACGACGGCCGCTTCCAGGAACTCTCCCGACGCGCGCGGGTCCCGTCCGACCACGGCGGTCGGCCGATGGCCCTCGAAGGTGCCCGCTTCGGCCAGCACGTGCGCCGCCGCCACCGAGAGGCCGAGCGCGAGCTCCGCCGTCAGATCCGCGTTGGCGACGCCGCGTACGCCGTCCGTGCCGAAGAGTCGTCCCACAGCTGTCCTCCGAGAAATACGTGCCCAAGCTGACGAAAGATGAAGAAGATGAAGAAGGTGAGGAAAAAACGTACGCCCCGACGGCACGGGCAGTGCCGCCGGGGCGTACGAAAACAGTCCGAGCAGGCGTGATTAACGCTTGCTGTACTGCGGGGCCTTACGGGCCTTCTTGAGACCGGCCTTCTTGCGCTCGACCGCACGGTCGTCGCGGGAGAGGAAGCCGGCCTTCTTCAGCGCCGGGCGGTTGTTCTCGACGTCCGCCTCGTTCAGCGCACGGGCCACACCGAGGCGCAGGGCGCCGGCCTGGCCGGAGACACCGCCACCCGCGATGCGGGCGATGACGTCGTAGCGGTTGTCGAGCTCGAGCACCTTGAAGGGCTCGTTGACTTCCTGCTGGTGCACCTTGTTGGGGAAGTAGTCCTCAAGGGTGCGACCGTTGATCTTCCACTTGCCGGTGCCCGGAACGATCCGGACGCGGGCAATGGCGTTCTTGCGACGGCCCAGGCCGGCGGCCGGCTGCGGGTCGCCGAAGCGGGACGCGAGCGACTCGGAGGTGTACTCACCCTCGACGAGCTCGGTCTCGGTGGTGTACTCCTCAACGCCCTCGAACTCGTCGACGGGGGTCTCGGGGGTGGTCTCGGCCACGATGCTCCTCAGATTTCTTTCGTTCTTAGGGGGTGTGGCCGGAACTACTGCGCGACCTGGGTGATCTCGAACGGGACCGGCTGCTGCGCAGCGTGCGGGTGGTTCTCGCCCGCGTAGACCTTCAGCTTCGAGAGCATCTGACGGCCCAGGGTGTTCTTGGGGATCATGCCCTTGATGGCCTTCTCGACGGCCTTCTCGGGGTTCTTGTCCAGCAGCTCGTCGTAACGGACGGAGCGCAGACCACCCGGGAAGCCGGAGTGGCGGTAAGCCAGCTTCTGGGTCTTCTTGTTGCCGGACAGGTGGACCTTGTCAGCGTTGATGATGATGACGAAGTCGCCCATGTCCATGTGGGGCGCGTAAACCGGCTTGTGCTTGCCTCGCAGGAGGTTCGCAGCCGTGGTCGCCAGACGGCCCAGGACGATGTCCTGCGCGTCGATGATGTGCCACTGGCGAGTGACATCGCCGGGCTTGGGGCTGTACGTACGCACTTCGTAGCCTTCGCTTCTTCAGTGGATGGAGTCCAGACACACCTGAAGCGATCATGCAGCTGGGGCCTGCACTGCCGGGAACATCGCCCGTATGCGAGCCACTGGTAACTGCTCCAGGGAACCTGCGTAAGGGCCCTTCGCGTGAGAACGACGAAGCCAATACGCATAACAAACCGCAACACTACCCGCGCCACCCCCGACGGGTCAAAACGCCGCGAGACCCCTCCCCCACGCCGACCGCTCAGGTCACCGCGCCCGCTCGACCCGCCGCTCGTCCCACACGGGCTCGCTGGTCTCCCGTACGACCCCGTCCGAGCCGAACACCAGGAACCGGTCGAAGCTCTTCGCGAACCACCGGTCGTGCGTCACGGCCAGCACCGTCCCGTCGTACGCCTCAAGGCCGTCCTGCAGCGCCTCCGCCGACTCCAGGTCCAGGTTGTCCGTCGGCTCGTCGAGGAGCAGCGCCGTCGTACCGGCCAGCTCCAGGAGCAGGATCTGGAAGCGGGCCTGCTGCCCGCCCGACAGCTTGTCGAAGGGCTGGTCGCCCTGCCGCTCCAGCTCGTACCGCCGCAGCATCGACATCGCCGCGCCCCGGTCCTTGGCGTGCTCGGTCCACAGGATGTCGACGAGCGGCCGCCCGGCCAGCTCCGGGTGCGCGTGGGTCTGCGCGAAGTGCCCGGGCACGACCCGCGCGCCCACCTTCCAGTCGCCCGTGTGGGCGACCGTCGGGTCCCCCGCGAGCAGCCGCAGGAAGTGCGACTTCCCTGACCCGTTCGACCCGAGGACCGCGACCCGCTCCCCGTAGAAGATCTCCAGCGAGAACGGCTTCATCAGCCCGGTCAGCTCGAGATTCTCGACGGTCACGGCCCGCACCCCGGTCCGGCCGCCGCGCAGCCGCATCCGGATGTCCTGCTCGCGCGGCGGCTCCGGCGGCGGCCCCGCCTCCTCGAACTTCCGCAGCCGGGTCTGCGCCGCCGCGTACCGCGAGGCCAGCTCGTGGCTGATCGCGGCCGCCTGCCGCAGGTTGAGGACCAGCTTCTTCAGCTGGGCGTGCTTCTCCTCCCAGCGCCGCTTCAGCTCCTCGAAGCGGGCGAACCGCTCGCGCCGCGCCTCGTGGAAGGTGTCGAAGCCGCCGCCGTGCACCCACACGTCCGAGCCGGCCGGGCCGGGCTCGACCGCGACGATCTTCTGGGCGGCCCGGGAGAGCAGCTCCCGGTCGTGGGAGATGAAGAGCACGGTCTTACGGGTCTCCCGCAGCCGCTCCTCCAGCCACCGCTTGCCCGGCACGTCGAGGTAGTTGTCCGGCTCGTCCAGGAGCAGCACCTCGTCGGGGCCGCGCAGCAGGTACTCCAGGACCAGCCGCTTCTGCTCACCGCCGGAGAGCGTCCGCACCTCGCGGAACTGCGCCTTGTCGTACGGAACGCCGAGCGCCGCCATGGTGCAGATGTCCCAGAGGGTCTCGGCCTCGTACCCCTGCACCTCGGCCCAGTCGCTGAGGGCCTGCGCGTACTTCATCTGCGCGGCCTCGTCGTCGACCGTCATGATCAGGTGCTCGGCCTCGTCGACCGCCTTCGCGGCGTCCCGGATCCGTGGCTGCGCCACCGAGACCAGCAGGTCACGGATGGTGGACGCGTCCCGAACGGAGCCGATGAACTGCGGCATGACACCCAGGCCGCCGCTGACGGTGACCGAGCCGCCATGCGGCTGGAGGTCCCCGGAGATCAGCCGGAGCAGCGTCGTCTTGCCCGCGCCGTTGGCTCCGACGAGGGCGACGACCGCGCCCTCCCCGACCCGGAACGAGACGTCCCCGAGCAGGACCCGCCCGTCCGGAAGGTAGTACTCAAGATGTGCGGCCTCGACATGTCCCATGGGGTGCATTGTCGCCGCACACATCCCCTTCGCCCAAGCGGATTAGGATGCGCGGCATGAGCTTTGGGGGACCGCAGTGGCCACAGGAGCCGCAGCAGCAGGGGCAGGGGCAGGGGCAGCAGCCGGGGTACGGGCAGCAGCCCGGCTACGGCGGGCAGCCCGAGTACGGGCAGCAGCAGCCGTACGGGGGCGGGCAGCCCTACGGCGGTCAGCCGGGCCCCGGACAGCAGCAGGCGCAGTCGAACCCCTTCCCCGGGGCGCAGGGCGGCGGCACCCCTGACTGGGGCGCCCTCGCCGACGCCTCCGCGAGCCGCAACCGCCGCAAGCGCTGGCTGCTGATCGGCGGCGGGACGCTGGCCACGCTCGCCGTGGGCGCGATCGTCGCCACCGCGATCGTCAGCACGAACAAGACCGGCGACGAGGCGAAGAACGGCGGGGTCCCCACCCTCACGGCCTCCCCCACCGGCTCCCCCACGCCCGATCCGACCTTCTCGTCGGTGGCGCCCCCGCCCCCGCCGAACCCGAAGGACTACATCTCGGACCCGAAGAAGGACAAGGCCCCGATCTCCGCGGAGGGCCTCTTCCCGGGCAAGAAGATGAGCATGAACGGCCGTCCCTACAAGAAGGGCGCGACCTCCGCGACGGCCGACTGCGCGTCCGTCACGCAGGGCGGCCTCGGCGCCGTCCTGAAGAAGAACGGCTGCCAGAAGGTCCTGCGCGCCACCTACGTGAAGGACGGTGTGGCGATCACCGTCGGCGTGGCCGTCTTCCCCTCCGAGGCCGCGGCCCTCAAGGCGAAGGCCCAGGCCACCGGCGGCATCGCGCCGCTCGCGGGCGCCGGCGTGCGTGAGTTCTGCCACGCGACGGTCTGCCTGCGCCGCTCGAACGCGATCGGCCGCTACGCCTACTTCACCCAGGCCGGCTTCGCCGACGGCAAGAAGGTCACCAAGGCCGACAAGCCGATCTTCCAGGCCAGCGACGACCTCGGGACCTTCGCCTTCAACCAGATCTACGCCCGCGGCCGGACGCAGGCCTCAGCAGCAGCCAACGCTCCCGGGGAGTGACCGCTTGTTGCGCGCCTCCTTGCTGCGGGCGGCGAGCAGCGCGTCCTCCGGGTAGCCGACCTCTTCGAGGGTGAGGCCGTGCGGCCGTACGACATGCACGGCCGAGTCCCGCACACCGGCGGCGAGGACCTTGCCGGGCCAGTCGACCGGCCGGTGCCCGTCGCCGACGAAGAGCATCGCGCCGACGAGCGAGCGGACCATGTTGTGGCAGAAGGCGTCCGCCTTGACGGTCGCCTCCAGGATCCCGTCCTCCCGCCGCTCCCACCGCAGCACCTGGAGCGTACGGATCGTCGTGGCGCCCTCGCGCTTCTTGCAGTACGCGGCGAAGTCGTGCTCGCCGATGAGCGCGGTCGCCGCCTCGTTCATGGCGTCCATGTCGAGGGCCCAGTCGTGCCACAGGACGTGCCCGCGCAGGAGCGGGTCGACGCCCCCGGGGTTGTCGGTGACGCGGTAGGCGTAGCGGCGCCAGATCGCCGAGAACCGCGCGTTGAAGCCGCTGGGGGCCTCTTCCACCTTCCACACCCGCACGTCGTGGGAGAGCCGCCCTGCGAGCCGCCTGACCAGCTTGTCCCGGTGCTCCGCCCACAGCTCGACGGGCAGGTCGACGTGGGCGACCTGCCCGCGCGCGTGGACCCCGGAGTCGGTCCGGCCGGCGACGGTCAGCTCGTACGTCTCCGTGGACCGCGTCACGGTCCGCAGCGCGGCCTCGATCTCCCCCTGCACGGTGCGCCG
The DNA here is from genome assembly GCF_008642375.1 of Streptomyces venezuelae. Taxonomy (NCBI): domain Bacteria; kingdom Bacillati; phylum Actinomycetota; class Actinomycetes; order Kitasatosporales; family Streptomycetaceae; genus Streptomyces; species Streptomyces venezuelae. Next base: position 3,507,485 of record NZ_CP029194.1, read on the forward strand.
GCCCTGGGGCTGCTTGGCCCAGCCGGAGAAGTCCCTGCCCTCGTACGAAAGGTCAAGGCGTACCCGTACGAACCCGTCCTGCACGTCATCGCTCACGCGGAAATCCTCTCAAACACCAACGGGAGCGGGCCCGCACCCCCAGAGGGGTACGGGCCCGCCACACGAGAAACTCGTCGGAACGCTTACGCGTCCTTCGACTCCTCGGCCGGAGCCTCGGCGGCCGCGTCGGCCTCCTTGACGGCGCGCACGGTGGCGGCCTCGGCCTCGGCGACGGTCGCCTTCTTGGCGATCTCGCCCTCGACCAGCTCGATCACGGCCATCGGGGCGTTGTCGCCACGACGGTTGCCGATCTTGGTGATACGGGTGTAACCACCCGGACGCTCCGAGTAACGCGGGGCGATCTCGGTGAAGAGGGTGTGGACGATGCCCTTGTCGGTGATCGTCTGCAGCACCAGGCGACGGTTGTGGATGTCGCCCTTCTTCGCCTTGCTGATCAGGCGCTCGGCGACGGGACGCAGGCGACGGGCCTTGGCCTCGGTCGTCGTGATGCGGCCGTGCTCGAAGAGGGACTTCGCCAGGTTGGCGAGCAGCAGACGCTCGTGAGCGGCGGAACCGCCGAGGCGGGCACCCTTCGCGGGACGCGGCATGGTGTTTCTCCTTGGTGTCTGCCCCGGCCGTATCAGGTACCGAGGTCAGTATCCGAGCGGGCGGTCACCCGTCGGAGACCCCGCGCCCCCTAGGGGGCGCGGGGAGGTGTCGATCTGCGGCTGACGCCGCGTGGGCGCGACCGGCCGAAGCCGGTCCACACAGCAAAATCTGGACCGTGAGGCCCGAGCTCTTAGTACTGCTCGGTCTCGACGAACCCGGCGTCCGCGTCGTCGTCGGCGCCGAAGGCGTCCGCGGCGGCGGTCGGGTCGAATCCGGGCGGCGAGTCCTTCAGCGCGAGGCCCATACCGGCCAGCTTCGCCTTGACCTCGTCGATCGACTTCGCACCGAAGTTGCGGATGTCGAGCAGGTCGGCCTCGGAGCGCGCCACGAGCTCACCCACGGAGTGGATGCCCTCGCGCTTGAGGCAGTTGTACGAACGAACGGTGAGCTCGAGCTCCTCGATCGGCAGCGCCAGGTCGGCGGCAAGGGCGGCGTCCGTCGGGGACGGGCCCATGTCGATGCCCTCGGCGTCGATGTTGAGCTCGCGCGCCAGACCGAACAGCTCGACCAGGGTCTTGCCGGCGGACGCCATGGCGTCACGCGGGCGCATGGCCTGCTTGGTCTCGACGTCGACGATCAGCTTGTCGAAGTCGGTGCGCTGCTCGACACGGGTCGCCTCGACCTTGTACGTGACCTTGAGCACCGGCGAGTAGATGGAGTCGACCGGGATACGACCGATCTCCTGGCCCACCTGCTTGTTCTGCACGGCGGAGACGTAGCCGCGACCGCGCTCGACGGTCAGCTCCATCTCCAGCTTGCCCTTGCCGTTGAGCGTGGCGAGGACGAGGTCGGGGTTGTGCACCTCGACACCGGCCGGGGGCGCGATGTCGGCGGCGGTGACCAGACCCGGGCCCTGCTTGCGCAGGTACATCACGACCGGCTCGTCGTGCTCCGAGGAGACGACCAGCTGCTTGATGTTCAGGATGAGGTCGGTGACGTCCTCCTTGACGCCCGGCACGGTGGTGAACTCGTGCAGGACACCGTCGATGCGGATGCTGGTGACAGCGGCACCCGGGATCGAGGAGAGGAGGGTACGGCGGAGGGAGTTGCCGAGGGTGTAGCCGAAGCCCGGCTCCAGCGGCTCGATCACGAACCGGGAGCGGAACTCGTCGACGACCTCTTCGGTCAGCGACGGACGCTGAGCGATCAGCATGTCTCTTTGTCCTTCAGTCGTGGACGCCCACTATTTGACGCCCGACGGATCACTTCTGTACTGCAAGGGTACGGGCGGCACGGTCCGAAGAGCCGTACCGCCCGAAGTCCTCAGGTCAAGCAGCCGTGCGTCAGACGCGGCGGCGCTTGGGGGGACGGCAGCCGTTGTGCGGCGTGGGGGTGACGTCCTGGATCGAACCGACCTCGAGGCCCGTGGCCTGGAGGGAGCGGATCGCGGTCTCGCGGCCGGAGCCCGGACCCTTGACGAAGACGTCAACCTTGCGCATGCCGTGCTCCTGCGCGCGGCGGGCGGCCGACTCGGCGGCCATCTGCGCGGCGAACGGGGTCGACTTGCGCGAGCCCTTGAAGCCGACGTGGCCGGCGGAGGCCCAGGAGATCACGTTGCCCGAGGGGTCCGTGATCGAGACGATCGTGTTGTTGAACGTGCTCTTGATGTGCGCGTGGCCGTGAGCGACGTTCTTCTTTTCCTTGCGGCGCACCTTCTTGGCAGCGCCCTGACGACCCTTGGGGGGCATCTATAACTCCTACGGGAGGTGGTCGGTCCTACAGCGAAGACCGCTTGGTCAAGCGTCCGCTGAGGACTACTTCTTGCCCGGCTTCTTCTTGCCGGCGATGGCGCGACGCGGGCCCTTGCGGGTACGAGCGTTCGTGCTGGTGCGCTGACCGCGAACGGGCAGGCCACGACGGTGGCGCAGGCCCTGGTAGCAGCCGATCTCGACCTTGCGGCGGATGTCGGCGGCGATCTCGCGGCGGAGGTCACCCTCGGTCTGGAGGTTGGCGTCCACGTACTCACGGATCTTGACGAGGTCTTCCTCGGCAAGGTCACGGACACGGGTGGACGGGTTCACGCCGGTCGCGGCGAGAATCTCCTCGGACCGGGTGCGCCCGATGCCGAAGACGTAGGTGAGTGCGACCACCACACGCTTTTCGCGCGGGATGTCAACACCGGAAACGCGTGCCATTCAATGGCTCCTGTGTTCTCGGGGGTCTGCTGCAGAACCGCTCCCGACCGCCGACCCTCCGATTGCTCGAAGAGTGGTACGTCCGGGTCCCCGGCCCCCGCCGGAGGTGCCGTCAACCGTGGAACACGGCCCGACGGGCTCTGCGTATGTACGTATTGCTATGCGTCGCGCGAAGAACTGCGAAATGCAGGTCGGTCGGCGTGCGTCAGCCCTGGCGCTGCTTGTGGCGCAGGTTGTCGCAGATGACCATGACCCGGCCGTGACGGCGGATCACCTTGCACTTGTCGCAGATCTTCTTGACGCTCGGCTTGACCTTCATGGGATGTGAGGTTCTCCGGGTCAGTGCCACCACCCGCGCGCGGAGGCGGGGTGCGGGCAAGATCTACTTGTACCGGTAGACGATCCGGCCACGCGTCAGGTCGTACGGAGAGAGCTCCACGACGACCCGGTCGTCCGGGAGGATTCGGATGTAGTGCATCCGCATCTTGCCGGAGATGTGCGCGAGGACCTTGTGACCGTTCTGGAGCTCCACCTTGAACATGGCGTTCGGGAGGGACTCGATCACGGTGCCCTCGATTTCGATGGCACCTTGCTTCTTGGCCACGCTTCGCCTTTCGAATCGGCTACCTTGATCGACTCTCGCCGCCGCATGCGGACACACGGGTACACGAGAGCCGACGCATCAGTCTACGTCAGGCCCCTGGAAAAGACGAATCCGGGAAGTTTGCCCACAGTAGAAGATCATTACTCGAACGTTGACGCCGGCTCTACGCCAGCGGGTCCGGCGCCGCCGTCACACCCAGCTCCGCCGGCTTCGCCCTACCGCCGGCCCACCCCCGACGCAGCCCTCGCGGGCTCGGCGCCAAGGGCGCCTCACAAGCTTCGGCCCGCTGCGCCGGACTCCGTCCGCCGATGGGCGGAGGTCCGACTACGCCAGCGGGTCCGGCGCCGCCGTCACACCCAGCTCCGCCAGCTTCGCCTTGCCGCCGTCGACCGCCGTCAGGACCAGCGGGCCCTCCTCGGTGAGGGCGATCGAGTGCTCCCAGTGCGAGGACCAGGTGCCGTCCGTCGTGACGACCGTCCAGTCGTCCTTGAGGACCTCGGTGTGCGGGGTGCCCAGGGAGACCATCGGCTCGATCGCCAGGCAGAGGCCGGGGACCAGCTTCGGGCCCTTGCCGCGCTTGCGGGAGACGTAGTTCAGCAGGTGCGGGTCCATGTGCATCTCGGTGCCGATGCCGTGGCCGCCGTAGTCCTCGACGATCCCGTACCGCCCGAGGCTGTGCTCGCCGACCGAGGGGCGGGGCTGGCGCTTGATGTACGTCTCGATGGCCTTCGAGATGTCGACGAGCCGGTTGCCCAGCTTCATCGCCGCGATACCGGCCCACATCGACTCCTCCGTCACCCGGGAGAGCTCGACGAGCTCGGGCGCGTGCCCGGTGCCCACGAACGCCGTGTAGGCCGCGTCACCGTGCCAGCCGTCCACGATCGCGCCCGCGTCGATGGAGATGATGTCGCCGTCCTTCAGGACGGTCTTGTCGTCGGGGATGCCGTGGACGACGACCTCGTTCACCGAGGTGCAGATCGTCGCGGGGAAGCCGCCGTACCCGAGGAAGTTCGACTTCGCGCCGTGCTCGGCGATGACCTTCCGCGAGACCTCGTCGAGGTCCCGGGTCGTGGCGCCCGGCACGGCCGCCTCACGGGTCGCCGCGTGGATGGCGGCGACGACCAGCCCCGCCTCGCGCATCTTCGCGATCTGCTCGGGGGTCTTGATCTGCACCATCGTGGCCGCGGCCTTTCTTCGAGTACGGGGAACAGAACAACGATACGGCCGCGGCGCCCCCGAGGGGCACCGCGGCCGTATCGAACGAACCGGGGTTACTTCTTGAGCGCGGCCATCGCCTTCGCGGTGACCTCGTCCACCTTGCCGAGCGCCGAGATCGTCTCGACCAGGTTCTGCGCCCGGTAGTAGTCGATGATCGGCTCGGTCTCCGTGTGGTAGACCTCCAGGCGCCGGCGGACGGTCTCCTCGGAGTCGTCGTCGCGCTGGTAGAGCTCACCACCACAGGCGTCGCAGACGCCCGCGGTCTCCGGTGCGTTGTACGTCACGTGGAACACGTGAGAGGAGTCGTTGCGGCAGATGCGGCGACCCGCGATCCGCTTCACGACCTCGTCCTCGGGGACCTCCAGGTCCAGGACCGCGTCCAGCTGGACGTGCCCCGCCTTGAGGATCTCGTCGAGAGCCTCGGCCTGGGCCACGTTGCGCGGGAATCCGTCGAGCAGGAAGCCGTTGACGGCGTCCGGCTGCTCCATGCGGTCCTTGGCCATCCCGATCGTCACGGAGTCCGGCACGAGCTGGCCGGCCTTCATGTACGACTGCGCCTCCACACCCAGCTCCGTGCCCTGCGAGATGTTGGCACGGAACAGGTCACCCGTGGAGATGTGCGGGATACCCAGGTTCTTGGCAAGGTACGCGGCCTGCGTACCCTTGCCGGCCCCGGGCGGTCCGACGAGGACGATTCGCATCAGCGGAGGAACCCTTCGTAATTGCGCTGCTGGAGCTGGCTCTCGATCTGCTTCACGGTCTCCAGCCCCACACCCACGATGATGAGGATGCTCGTCCCACCGAAGGGGAAGTTGGCATTGGCGCCACCGAAGCCTGCCAACGCCATCGTCGGCACAAGAGCGATCAGACCCAAGTACAGCGAGCCCGGCCAAGTGATCCGGTTGAGCACGTAGCTCAGATACTCGGCAGTAGGTCGACCAGCCCGGATACCCGGGATGAAGCCACCATACTTCTTCATGTTGTCGGCAACTTCCTCGGGGTTGAACGAGATCGCCACGTAGAAGAAGGCGAAGAACACGATCAGGAGGAAGTACGTAGCGATGTAGTAGGGGTGGTCACCCTTGACGAAGTGGGCTTCGATCCAGGTCTTCCACCCCGCGGTGGAGTTCGAGAACTGCGCGATCAAGGCCGGGATGTAGAGCAGCGACGACGCGAAGATGACAGGAATCACACCTGCCTGGTTCACCTTCAACGGGATGTAAGTGGACGTACCGCCGTAGGAGCGCCGGCCGATCATGCGCTTCGCGTACTGCACCGGGATGCGCCGCTGGGCCTGCTCGACGAAGACCACGAGGGCCACCATCGCGAAGCCGACGAGGATCACCGTGCCGAACTCGATCCAGCCGCCGGCCAACTCGCCCTCGACCTTGATCTTCCACAGGGCGGCCGGGAAGCCGGCGGCGATCGAGATGAACATCAGGATCGACATGCCGTTGCCGATGCCGCGGTCGGTGATGATCTCACCGAGCCACATGACGACGGCGGTACCCGCGGTCATCGTGATGACCATCGTGGCGATCGTGAAGATCGACTGGTCGGGCACGACCTGGTCGGCGACGGCACAGCCACTGAAGAGCGCGCCGCTCTTGGCCGTGGCCACGAGACCCGTGCCCTGGAGGACGGCGAGGGCGATCGTCAGGTACCGCGTGTACTGCGTGATCTTGGCGGTGCCGGACTGACCCTCCTTCTTGAGGGCCTCCAGACGCGGGATCACGACGGTCAGCAGCTGCAGGATGATGCTCGCCGTGATGTACGGCATGATGCCGAGCGCGAAGATGGTGATCTGCAGCAGCGCCCCGCCACTGAACATGTTGACCAGGCCGAACAGGCTGTTGTTGCCCTCGCTGGCCTGCTTGACACACTGCTGAACAGCCTCGTATTTGACGCCGGGCACCGGGATGTGCGCGCCGAGGCGGTACAGCACGATGATGGCGAGCGTGAAGAGCAGTTTCTTGCGCAGGTCGGGCGTCTTGAACGCCCGGGCGAACGCGGTGAGCACGGTGCCTCCTGCGACCCCCGCGCTATGCGTCAAGGGTGACGGTCTTGAGGTTCGACGATTGGGTATCGGTCATCGAGCCCGTGCGGGCATACCGCACGGAGTCTAGACAGTGCACGCCACCTTACCGGCGACCATGCCCCCCTAGGAACGACCAACCGGGGATGCCCCTTTTGGGAGGTATCCCGGCGGGAGCCGCCCTCCCCGTGCCGGGCGGTCGACTTTGGTCTGCCCCCCGCTCCGACCAAGAGCCGTCCTGACACCGCGCCCCGCCCCCAGAAGACTGATCCAGCCGTTCCGGACCGACCTGCCGGACCGGCCCGATACCCGTCGATCCCACTTCTGGGGGAACACCTGTGAAGACCTCACTCACCGTCGCGACCGCCGTGGGCGCCGCTCTCCTGATGGGCGCCGGCACCGCCGCCGCCCGGCCCGCCGCGCCCAGCCCCGCTCCCGCGGTCGCCACGACGGTGGCCGCCGCACCGCAGGCCGCGGCCGCCGGCTGCTACCTGGCGGTGTACACACCGTGGAAGGAGAACGTCTCACCCACAGGCGTGAGCGACCACGCCCGCGGCAAGTACAGGACCGTGAACAACTGCAGCGGCTGGTACAACACCGCGCTGCTCCAGTACCACCGCTGGGACGGCTGGAACCGCATCGCCGGCACGGAGTGGGTCGGCAACCGCGGCATGAGCTACCTCCAGTGGAAGTGCCAGGGCAAGGGCACGTTCACGTACCGCACGAAGGGCTCCGTCCGCGGTGGCAGCCCGGCCCGGGTCGGCTGGGCCACCAGCTCGGAACGCCGGTTCACCTGCTGACGTGAAGCACGTACGGATGGCCCTCGCGGGCTGTGCCGCGGTGGCGGCCACGATCGTGGCCGCCACCGTCGGCGCCCCCGACGCGGGAGGGAACGCAGCTGACGACGGCCGGGCCGGTGCGGAGGCCGGGGCGGCCGTCACCCGGATCGAGTTCACGGAGGCGGCCCCGATGGACGCCGACCAGTCCGTGACGACGCACCGCAGGGTGGAGATGTATGCCGAGCACCGGGGCGACGCGGTGAGCAGACTCCGCTTCGTGATCACTTTCGAAGGGCGGCTGACCGAGGAGCGCCTCTGGAGTGCCGACCGCCCCGAGTCCATCACCTTGCGGAACCGGGAGTCGTGTACGACCGGGGACGAGGCCACCCCCGCACCGAAGCCGGACAGCCTGGACGTGATCCTGACGGGGTACTTCGGACCGCGCGAGGTGCCCCGCGAGGCGAAGAAGATCGCCGGCGGCGCGAGCCGGTGGGAGACGCCGACGGGCATGATGCTCATGACCTACACCGACCTCGGCGGCACGTATCCCCACCGCATCGTCGAGATCAAGGGACCGGACGGCTCGATCGGCTCCACGATCAGCGGTACCCGGACGAGTGAGCACCCCACCTTCCCCGACTGGAAGCCGGGCTGGCAGAACTGTCGCCCTTCCACCGGGGCGCGCTGAACCGGAACATCAGGTACTGCTCAAAGTCGCTGTGCATGTGCAATCGGCGTGGCTACAGTCGTGATCACCCAGGGGGGCGACGGCGGGGGAACGCAGCGCCGCCCCCTGCCGCGATCGCGAAGTGGGGGAAATGAGCACGCAACGCCATGCACATGCCCATGTCCTTGTCGCCGATGACAGCCCGACCCGCACGCTCGGCCTCATCCAGATCGTCCAGCGATTCTCGTACGTGAAGACGATCAGCACCTGTACCTTCGACGGCCTGGCCGAGGCGGTCGACCGCGCCGCCCCGGATCTCGTCCTGCTCAGCACGGCCGACTCGCCTGAGGACGACCTGACCACCGTCCTCGGGCCCAGGGCAGGGGATCACGTGGTCCGTTTCATCTCCGTCGGCCATCCGGCGCGGACCCGGATCACCCCGTCCAGCGTCTCGGCGGGTCTCCACGGGTTCCTGCCCGACACGGCGACGCCCGAGGACTTCAACCGCGCGTTGTCCGCGGCGCTCGCGGGCTTCACGTACTTCCCCCGCGACATGACGGAGGAACTGACCGAATTCCGCATGCGGTTCCCGCAGCTGACTCCCCGGGAGCAACAGGTGCTGGATCTGCTCTCCGACGGGATGAGCAATCACCGCATCGCGAGTTCCCTGGGGATCAAGGAGGCCACGGTGAAGATGTACGTGACGCACGTGCTGGCCAAGCTGGAGGTCGAGAGCCGGCTCCAGGCCTGCCTCAAGGCCCGCGGCCTCACCTCGGCCGCGGCCTGATCCTCCGCCGCACACGAAGAAGCCCGGCCGGCTCCCCCGAGAGGGAACCGGCCGGGCTTCTTCAGTACTGTCTACCGGACTCAGACGAGCTCGGTGACGGTGCCACCAGCGGCGGCGATCTTCTCCTTGGCGGAGCCGGAGACGGCGTCAACCGAAACCTGCAGCGCCACGGTGATCTCGCCGGTGCCGAGCACCTTGACGAGGCTGTTCTTGCGAACCGCGCCCTTGGCGACCAGGTCGGCCACCGTGACCTCTCCACCCTCGGGGTAGAGAGCGCCGAGCTTGTCCAGGTTCACGACCTGGAACTCGGTGCGGAACGGGTTCTTGAAGCCCTTGAGCTTCGGCAGACGCATGTGGAGGGGCATCTGCCCACCCTCGAAGCGCTGCGGAACCTGGTAACGGGCCTTCGTACCCTTGGTACCACGACCGGCCGTCTTACCCTTCGACGCCTCACCACGACCAACACGGGTCTTGGCAGTCTTGGCGCCGGGGGCGGGACGGAGGTTGTGGGCCTTCAGCGGGCTGTTCTCCGCCATTTTACTCAACCTCCTCGACCGTCACGAGGTGGCGGACGGTGTGCACCATGCCGCGGAACTCGGGGCGGTCCTCCTTGACAACCACGTCGTTGACCTTCTTGAGGCCAAGCGAGCGCAGGGTGTCGCGGTGGTTCTGCTTGCTGCCGATGTACGACTTCGTCTGCGTGACCTTGAGGCGAGCCATTACGCACCCGCCCCAGCACGCGCACGGAGCAGAGCCGCGGGAGCGACGTCCTCGAGGGGCAGACCACGGCGAGCCGCGATCTCCTCGGGACGCTGCAGGCCCTTGAGGGCCTCCACGGTCGCGTGCACGATGTTGATCGCGTTGTCGGAGCCGAGCGACTTCGACAGGATGTCGTGAACGCCGGCGCACTCGAGCACCGCGCGCACCGGGCCACCGGCGATAACACCGGTACCGGGGGAAGCAGGCTTCAGCAGGACAACGCCGGCCGCCTTCTCGCCCTGGATCGGGTGCGGGATGGTGCCCTGGATGCGGGGAACCTTGAAGAAGTTCTTCTTGGCTTCCTCGACGCCCTTGGCGATGGCCGCGGGAACTTCCTTGGCCTTGCCGTAACCGACACCTACGGTGCCGTCACCGTCACCCACCACGACGAGCGCGGTGAAGCTGAAGCGACGACCACCCTTGACAACCTTGGCGACGCGGTTGATCGCGACAACGCGCTCAACGTACGCGGTCTTCTCGGCGGCAGCGCCACCGTCGCGGCCCTTCCGGTCCCGCCGCTCGCCGCCACCGGCACCGCTTCCGCGGCGCTGGGGTCCAGCCATTGGATTACCTCTCTCTGTTACGTCCGTTAGTCCCGGAACCGGGGCTTAGAACTTCAGCCCGGCTTCGCGGGCGGCGTCAGCCAGAGCGGCAATGCGCCCGGCGTACCTGTTGCCACCACGGTCGAACACGACAGCCTCGACACCGGCGGCCTTGGCGCGCTCGGCGACCAGGGAACCGACCTGCTTGGCCTGCGCGGACTTGTCACCCTCGCCGCCGCGGATCGACGCGTCCAGGGTCGACGCAGACGCAAGGGTGTGGCCCTTGAGGTCGTCGATGACCTGAGCGGTGATACCGCGGTTGGAACGCGTCACGACGAGGCGCGGACGCTCCGCCGTACCCGACACGTTCTTGCGGATGCGGATGTGGCGGCGCTTCTTGGCGGCACCCTTGTAGGCGTCACCCTTGGCGATCTTCACACCGTATGCCATGGCTTACTTACCAGCCTTTCCGACCTTGCGGCGGATGACCTCACCCGCATACTTCACGCCCTTGGCCTTGTAGGGGTCGGGCTTGCGAAGCTTGCGGATGTTGGCGGCGACCTCGCCGACCTTCTGCTTGTCGATGCCCTCGACCGAGAACTTGGTCGGCGACTCGACCTTGAACGAGATGCCCTCGGGCGCCTCGACCAGGATCGGGTGGCTGTAGCCGAGCTGGAACTCCAGGTTGGAGCCCTTCGCGGCGACGCGGTAACCGACACCGCTGATCTCGAGCGCCTTCACGTAACCCTGGGTCACACCGGTGATCATGTTGGCCACCAGCGTGCGGGACAGGCCGTGGAGGGCCTTGTTCTGACGCTCGTCGTTCGGACGGTTGACGTTGAGCACGCCATCCTCGCCCTTAACGATCTCGATCGGAGCGGCGACGGTGTGGCTCAGGGTGCCCTTGGAACCCTTCACCGTGACCGTGCGGCCATCGATGGTGACGTCCACGCCGGCGGGAACCGGGATAGGCAGCTTGCCAATACGCGACATGAGCTTTCCTTCCTTTCCCGACTACCAGACGTAGGCGAGGACTTCCCCACCTACGCCCTTCTTGCCTGCCTGCTGGCCGGTCAGGAGACCGTGGGACGTGGAGATGATCGCCACGCCCAGGCCGCCGAGGACCTTCGGCAGGTTGGTGGACTTCGCGTAAACCCGGAGACCGGGCTTCGAGATCCGCTTGATGCCCGCGATGGAGCGCTCACGGTTCGGACCGAACTTGAGCTCGAGGACGAGGTTCTTGCCGACCTCGGCGTCCTCGACCTTCCAGCCCGTGATGAAGCCCTCCTGCTGGAGGATTTCCGCGATGTGAGACTTGATCTTGCTGTGCGGCATCGTCACGGAGTCGTGGTATGCCGAGTTCGCGTTACGCAGACGAGTCAGCATGTCCGCGATCGGATCAGTCATGGTCATGAATTGGCCTTCGGCCTCTCTCGCCGGGGTTTCCTGTATGCGCCATCCCTCTCCCCACACAGGGGCGGGACGGGTGCGGCGCGGGGACCTACGGCGTAGTAAGTCGTACGGGCGGCGGACGCCCAACCCCACAAGCCTAAGCCATGAGGGGGCAGGCGTCCGCCAACCCAGTGCTTACCGAGAGACTCCGGTCATCCCAACTAGGGGATTACCAGGAGCTCTTGGTCACGCCCGGCAGCTCGCCACGGTGAGCCATCTCACGGAGGCACACGCGGCACAGGCCGAACTTGCGGTACACGGAGTGGGGACGACCACAGCGCTGGCAGCGCGTGTAGCCGCGCACGCCGAACTTGGGCTTGCGGGCAGCCTTCGCGATGAGAGCCTTCTTCGCCATCTCGCTTACGCCTCCTTGAACGGGAAGCCGAGGTGACGGAGAAGGGCACGGCCCTCAGCGTCGTTGGTCGCCGTGGTCACCACGGTGATGTCCATACCCCGGACACGGTCGATCTTGTCCTGGTCGATCTCGTGGAACATGACCTGCTCCGTGAGACCGAAGGTGTAGTTGCCACGCCCGTCGAACTGCTTGGGGGACAGACCACGGAAGTCGCGGATGCGCGGAAGCGCGAGCGACAGGGTGCGGTCCAGGAACTCCCACATGCGGTCGCCACGGAGGGTGACGTGCGCACCGATCGGCTGGCCCTCACGCAGCTTGAACTGCGCGATGGACTTGCGAGCCTTGGTGACGGCCGGCTTCTGACCGGTGATCGTGGTCAGGTCGCGGATCGCACCGTCGATCAGCTTCGAGTCACGGGCGGCGTCGCCGACACCCATGTTGACCACGATCTTCACGAGGCCGGGAACCTGCATGACGTTCTCGTACGAGAACTCCTCACGCAGCTTGCCCGCGATCTCCTCGCGGTACTTCGTCTTGAGACGCGGAGTGGTGGTAGCCATCAGATGTCCTCACCCGTCCGCTTGGCAACGCGGATCTTGTTGCCCTCGTCGTCGAAGCGGTAACCGACACGCGTGACGACCTTCTTGCCGTCCTTCTCCACGACCAGCTGGACGTTGGAGACGTGGACCGGAGCCTCGGTCGTGACGATGCCACCGGCCTGCGACGGGCCGGCCTTGGTGTGCTTCTTGACCCGGTTGACACCCTCGACGAGGACGCGGTTCTCGCGGGGGAAGGCCGTGATGACCTTGCCCTGCTTGCCCTTGTCCTTACCGGTGATGACCTGGACCAGGTCGCCCTTCTTGATCTTCATGCTTACAGCACCTCCGGCGCGAGCGAGATGATCTTCATGAACTTCTTCTCGCGCAGCTCACGGCCGACCGGGCCGAAGATACGGGTGCCACGAGGGTCGCCGTCGTTCTTGAGAATGACAGCGGCGTTCTCGTCAAAGCGGATGTACGAGCCGTCCTGGCGGCGGCGCTCCTTGACGGTGCGAACGATGACCGCCTTGACGACGTCACCCTTCTTCACGTTGCCACCGGGGATCGCGTCCTTGACGGTGGCGACGATGACGTCACCGATGCCCGCGTAGCGGCGACCCGAGCCACCGAGAACACGGATGCAAAGGATCTCCTTGGCACCAGTGTTGTCGGCGACACGCAGTCGCGACTCCTGCTGGATCACGTCTATCTCCTGATTGTCTGCCGGTTCCCGGCCGGGGCTTCTAGGAAGCCCCGGCCGAGCCTGGCGGAACGAACTCGAAGGGTTACCCCTTCAAGAATTACTTGGCCTTCTCGAGGATCTCGACGACGCGCCAGTGCTTCGTCGACGACAGCTTCCGGGTCTCCATCAGGAGGACGCGGTCGCCGATGCCGGCAGCGTTCTGCTCGTCGTGAGCCTTGAGCTTGTTCGTACGGCGGATGACCTTGCCGTACAGCGCGTGCTTGACGCGGTCCTCGACAGCGACGACGACGGTCTTGTCCATCTTGTCGCTGACGACCAGGCCCTCGCGGACCTTGCGAGCGTTGCGCTCGGTCTTCTCAGTCACGTTGCTCTCGCTCATCAGGCGTTCTCCACCGTCTCGATGCCCAGCTCACGCTCACGCATCAGGGTGTAGATCCGGGCGATGTCCTTACGGACGGACTTGAGCCGGCCGTGGTTCTCGAGCTGGCCCGTCGCCGCCTGGAAGCGGAGGTTGAACAGCTCTTCCTTGGCCTCGCGGAGCTTGTTGAGAAGCTCCTCGTTGCCCAGCTCGCGCAGCTCGGACGCCTTGGTACCGGCCGACATCACAGCTCACCTGCTTCGCGCTTAACGATCTTGCACTTCATCGGCAGCTTGTGGGCCGCACGGGTCAGGGCCTCGCGCGCGATCTTCTCGTTCGGGTAGGACAGTTCGAACATCACCCGACCCGGCTTGACGTTCGCGATCCACCACTCCGGAGAACCCTTACCGGAACCCATGCGGGTCTCGGCGGGCTTCTTCGTCAGGGGACGGTCCGGGTAGATGTTGATCCAGACCTTGCCGCCACGCTTGATGTGGCGGGTCATCGCGATACGAGCAGCCTCGATCTGGCGGTTCGTCACGTACGCCGGCGTGAGGGCCTGAATGCCGTACTCGCCGAACGCAACCTGCGTACCACCCTTGCTCATACCCGAGCGCTTGGGGTGGTGCTGCTTGCGGTGCTTGACCCTACGGGGGATCAGCATTTCGGTCAGGCCTCCGTTCCGGTGCTCTCAGCCGGAGCAGCGGCGGCAGCCTCGGCCTTGGGGGCCTCGGCGGCCGGAGCCGACTGCTGCGGCTTGCGGCCGCGGCCGCCACGCTCGCCACCACGGCCACCACGGCCGGCCGGGCGGTCGCCAGCGCCGGCACCACGGGCCGGGCGGTTACCCGCACGGGCCGCAGCGTTCTCGGCGCGGACCTCGGCGATGTTCTTGACGTCGCCCTTGTAGATCCAGACCTTGACGCCAATGCGACCGAAGGTCGTCTTGGCCTCGAAGAAGCCGTAGTCCACGTTCGCGCGGAGCGTGTGCAGCGGCACACGACCCTCGCGGTAGAACTCCGAGCGGGACATCTCGGCGCCGCCGAGACGACCGCCACACTGGATCTTGATGCCCTTGGCGCCGGCCTTCATCGTGCCCTGCATGCTCTTACGCATGGCGCGACGGAAGGAGACGCGGGAGGAGAGCTGCTCGGCAACGGCCTGAGCAACCAGCTGAGCGTCCATCTCGGGGTTCTTGACCTCGAGGATGTTCAGCTGGACCTGCTTGCCCGTGAGCTTCTCGAGGTCACCGCGGATGCGGTCGGCCTCGGCGCCACGGCGGCCGATGACGATGCCGGGACGCGCGGTGTGGATGTCCACCCGCACGCGGTCACGGGTGCGCTCGATCTCAACCTTCGAGATGCCGGCGCGCTCCATGCCGGACGTCATCATCCGACGGATGGCGACGTCTTCCTTGACGTAGTCCTTGTACAGCTTGTCGGCGTACCAGCGGGACTTGAAGTCCGTGGTGATGCCGAGCCGGAACCCATGCGGGTTAACCTTCTGGCCCATTACCGGGTTCCTTCCTTGCTGCTGACGACCACGGTGATGTGGCTGGTCCGCTTACGGATCCGGAATGCACGGCCCTGAGCACGCGGACGGAACCGCTTCAGGGTCGGGCCCTCATCGACGTACGCCTCGCTGATGACCAGCGAAGAGGCGTCAGTGTGGTCGTAGTTGTGTGCAGCGTTGGCAATGGCGCTGTCCAGCACCTTGCCAACCGGCACGCTCGCGGCCTGCGGGGCGAAACGCAGGACCGCCTGAGCCTCCGTGGCGTCCATGCCACGGATAAGGTCCACCACTCGGCGGGCCTTCATGGGCGTGACGCGGATGTACCGCGCCTGGGCCCTGGCTTCCATGGTTGTCCTTCCAGTGTCTGTCATGGTCATTCCACCCCGCTACTAGCGGCGCTTCGACTTCCGGTCGTCCTTCACGTGACCCCGGAAGGTGCGCGTCGGCGAGAACTCGCCGAGCTTGTGGCCGACCATCGACTCGGTGACAAACACCGGAATGTGGGTCTTGCCGTTGTGCACCGCGATCGTGTGGCCGAGCATGGCCGGGATGATCATCGAGCGACGGGACCAGGTCTTGATGACGTTCTTGGTACCGGCTTCGTTCTGGGCGTCCACCTTCTTGACGAGGTGGCCGTCGACGAAGGGTCCCTTCTTGAGACTGCGCGGCATCTAAACCCGCTCCTAGCGCTTCTTGTTCGTCTTGCGGCGGCGGACGATGTACTTGCTCGAAGCCTTCTTCGGCGAGCGAGTACGACCCTCCTTCTGACCCCACGGGGAGACCGGGTGGCGACCACCGGAGGTCTTGCCCTCACCACCACCGTGCGGGTGGTCGACCGGGTTCATCGCCACACCGCGAACGGTCGGGCGAACGCCCAGCCAGCGCTTACGGCCGGCCTTGCCCCAGTTGATGTTCGACTGCTCGGCGTTGCCGACCTCGCCGATGGTGGCGCGGCAGCGGGCGTCGACGAGACGGATCTCACCGGACGGCATACGAAGGTGGGCCATCGTGCCCTCCTTCGCCAGCAGCTGCACGGAGGCGCCAGCGGAGCGCGCGAACTTGGCGCCGCCACCGGGACGGAGCTCGATCGCGTGGATCGTGGTACCGACCGGGATGTTGCGGAGAGCCAGGTTGTTGCCGGGCTTGATGTCCGCGCCGGGGCCGTTCTCGACGCGGTCACCCTGCGTCAGACCCTTGGGGGCGATGATGTAGCGCTTCTCGCCGTCCACGTAGTGGAGCAGCGCGATGCGCGCGGTGCGGTTGGGGTCGTACTCGATGTGAGCGACCTTCGCCGGCACGCCGTCCTTGTCGTGACGACGGAAGTCGATCACCCGGTAGGCGCGCTTGTGGCCGCCACCCTGGTGTCGAACCGTGATCCGACCGGTGTTGTTACGGCCGCCCTTGCTGTGCAGGGGGCGGACCAGCGACTTCTCCGGCGTGGACCGCGTGATCTCGACGAAGTCGGCTACGGAAGAGCCACGACGGCCCGGCGTAGTCGGCTTGTACTTGCGGATTCCCATTTCTCAGTCCTCGTCCGATTCCGGACGATCCAGACCGCCCTTAGGCGGTCGGACCGCCGAAGATGTCGATACGGTTGCCCTCGGCAAGGGTCACGATGGCGCGCTTGGTGTCCTTGCGCTTACCGAAACCGGCCTTGGTGCGCTTGCGCTTGCCCTGGCGGTTGATCGTGTTGACCCCGGTGACCTTGACCGAGAAGACCGCCTCGACGGCCTGCTTGATCTGGGTCTTGTTGGAGCCAGGCGCGACGATGAACGTGTACTTGTTCTCGTCCAGCAGGGCGTAGCTCTTCTCCGAGACAACCGGCTTGACGAGAATGTCGCGCGGGTCCGAGAAGGTCTTGCTGGTGACGACGGCGTCAGTCATCAGGCGTCGCTCCCTTCGGTCTCAGCGGTCTGGGGGCCAGACACGAAGGACTCGAGGGCGGCCTGGGTGAAGACCACGTCGTCGGAGACGATCACGTCGTACGTGTTGAGCTGGCCCGGCTCCAGGATGTGCACCTGGGGCAGGTTACGAGCGGACAGCCACGCGGCCTCGTCGGAGCGCTCGGCGACCAGGAGCAGGTTCTTGCGCTCCGAGATCTTGCCGAACAGCGTCTTGGCGGCCTTGGTGGAGATGCCACCCTCGACCACGCCGGTGACGACGTGGATGCGGGAGTGGGTGGCCCGGTCCGAGAGGGCACCGCGGAGGGCGGCGACCTTCATCTTCTTCGGGGTCCGCTGCGAGTAGTCACGCGGCACGGGACCGTGCACGACGCCACCACCGGCGAACTGCGGGGCGCGGGTCGAACCCTGACGGGCGCGGCCGGTGCCCTTCTGGCGGTAAGGCTTCTTGCCACCACCGCGGACTTCGCCACGGCTCTTGGTCTTGTGCGTGCCCTGACGGGCCGCGGCCAGCTGCGCGACGACGACCTGGTGGATCAGCGGAACGCTGACCTTGGCGCCGAAGATCTCCGCGGGGAGCTCGACGGTCCCGGCCTTGTCGCCTGCCGGCGAAAGGATGTCAATGGTGCTCATCGGTTCCTCAAACCCCCTTGGCCGCGGTGCGGACCAGGACGAGGCCACCGTTGGGGCCGGGGACGGCGCCCTTGATGAGCAGCAGACCCTTCTCGGCGTCAACGGCGTGGACGGTCAGGTTCTGGGTGGTCACACGCTCGTTGCCCATGCGACCGGCCATCTTCATGCCCTTGAAGACACGACCCGGAGTGGCGCAGCCACCGATGGAGCCGGGCTTGCGGTGCACGCGGTGGGCACCGTGCGACGCCTTGCCACCACGGAAGTTGTGGCGCTTCATGACACCGGCGAAGCCCTTGCCCTTGCTCTTGCCGGTGACGTCGACCTTGACGCCGGCCTCGAAGAGCTCGGCGGTGATCTCCTGGCCGAGCGTGTACTCGGAGGCGTCAGCGGTGCGGAGCTCCACCAGGTGGCGGCGCGGGGTGACGTCAGCCTTGGCGAAGTGACCCTTGAGGGGCTTGTTCACCTTGCGAGGGTCGATCTCGCCGAAGGCGATCTGGACCGACTCGTAGCCGTCGACGTCGTTCGTACGGACCTGGGTCACGACATTCGGGCCGGCCTTGACGACGGTCACCGGGACGACCCGGTTGTTCTCGTCCCAGACCTGCGTCATGCCGAGCTTCTCGCCCAGGATGCCCTTGATGTTCTTAGCCATCTCGCGCGTCACCTCAGAGCTTGATCTCGATGTCGACGCCCGCCGGCAGGTCGAGACGCATCAGCGAGTCAACCGTCTTCGGCGTGGGGTCGAGGATGTCGATGAGGCGCTTGTGCGTGCGCATCTCGAAGTGCTCGCGCGAGTCCTTGTACTTGTGCGGCGACTTGATGACGCAGTACACGTTCTTCTCAGTGGGCAGCGGCACCGGGCCTGCGACCGACGCACCAGTGCGGGTCACCGTCTCGACGATCTTCTTCGCCGAGGAGTCGATGACCTCGTGGTCGTAGGCCTTGAGCCGGATGCGGATCTTCTGTCCCGCCATGGCTACTAGTAGTCCTTTGTCTCGTAACGCTCTGGCATCCCGGTCGACTGTGCTTCCTGAGAAGCTCCGTCCTACCTCCGACCCACGCGGTCGGGCGTGTCGCACTCCCTCTACGCAGAAATCCCTGAGGATTTCCCAACCAAGGGGGTGCGGTCACCATGACCGCGAGTCGGGGGTGGAACACCCACCGGGAGCCTGGTCGGCACCCCGCTGACGCTTCCCAGAAGATTCCCGTACGTCCGCCCGACGCCTCTCAGCAGAGAGGTGTGAAGCGACGAGTACTGTGGGACTCGCTTCCGGTCCTCCCGACGGGAGGCGCGCAGCATCGGCACTCAACCGAGCAACCCCGACAGTCTGCCATACGGGACCTTCCGGCCGCCAATCGGGGTCGAAGACTGTACCCCACGTCACGTACGGACAAGCGCCGGGGCGCACGCGTCTTCCCGCGCGCCTGCTCTCGGCGCCCTTCACCCCAACCGGCGTGCCCGCTCCGTCAGATGGCGGCGCTCGGGAGCGCTCGTCGTGTGCCGGGCCGCCTCGCGATAGGCCGCCGCCGCGCTCTCCTCGTCGCCGAGGAGTTCGAGCAGGTGCGCGCGGGTCGCGAGGAGCCGGTGGTGGTGGGCGAGGCGCTTGTCCTCCGCCAGGCCGGCGAGCAGCTCCAGGCCCGCCTCCGGGCCGTGGACCATCGCGACCGCGACGGCACGGTTGAGCGTGATCACCGGGTTGTCCCCGGTCCGCTCCAGGAGCTCGTACAGGGCGAGGATCTGCGGCCAGTCCGTGGCCGCGGCGGACTCCGCCTCGTCGTGGACGGCCGCGATCGCCGCCTGGAGCTGGTACGGGCCGACCTGCCCCTTCGGCAGCGTGCGGCTGATCAGCTCGATGCCCTCCCCGATCAGCCGGCCGTCCCAGCGGCCCCTGTCCTGCTCGGCGAGCGGCACCAGCTCGCCGTGCGGGCCCGTGCGGGCCGGGCGGCGGGCGTCGGTGAGCAGCATGAGCGCGAGCAGGCCCGCCGTCTCGGTGTCCTCGGGGACGAGCCGGTGCAGGAGCCGGGTGAGCCGGATCGCCTCCGTGGAGAGCGCCGGCGCGGTGAGCTCGTCGCCGCCGCTGGCCGTGTAGCCCTCGTTGAAGGTCAGGTAGAGGACGTGCCGCACCTCGGCGAGCCGGGCCGCCCGGGCCTCCCCCTCGGGCTGTGCGAGCCCTCCCCCGGCGGCCTTGATCGTCTGCTTGGCCCGGCTGATGCGCTGCGCCATGGTCGGCTCGGGCACGAGGAAGGCGGCGGCGATCTGCGCGGTGGTGAGGCCGCCGACGGCCCGCAGGGTGAGCGCGATCCGGCTGGGCGGCGACAGGTCCGGATGGCAGCAGAGGAAGAGCAGGGACAGGGAGTCGTCCCCGCCCGTGCCGGGGGCGTCGGCGGCCTGGGCGACGAGCTCGGAGTCGGGCGTGGCGAACGCCAGGGCGTCCTCGCGGCGCCGGCGTGCGACATCGGCGCGCAGCTGGTCGATGTACTTGCGGGTCGCGACGGTGAGCAGCCACGCACGGGCGTTGTCGGGGACGCCGTCCTGCGGCCACTGCCGCGCGGCGGCGATCAGCGCCTCCTGGAGGGCGTCCTCGCAGGCGTCGAAGTTGCCGTGCCGTCGGACGAGCAGGCCGAGGACCTGCGGCGTGCACTCACGCAGCAGGTCCTCGATCTCCTGGGCTGCGGTCACAGGTCCGCCGCGGACTCGTGCAGGACCGGCCAGAGCTCGACGGGGTCGACGTCCGCGAAGGGCATGTCGGCGGCGATCTGCTGGGCGCGCTCCGGGCTGTCGCAGTCGAGCAGGTAGAAGCTGGCCAGGTACTCCTTGGTCTCCAGGTACGGCCCGTCGGTGACGGCGGGGGCGCCGTCCTCGCGGCGGACGAGCCGGGCGGCGGCCGCGTCGGCGAGTCCGTACGCGCCGAGCAGCTCGCCGGTCTCCCGGTACTTCCGGTTGAAGGCCTCCTGCCTGGCGATCGCCTCGGGCCAGGCCTCGGCCGGGAAGGACTCCCACTTGGCCTGGTTGCCGTAGATCATCGCGACGTACTTCATCTCGGGTGTCCTCCCCGTCCCCGCGCGCCCCTGTGGCGTGCTGTCACCCAGGGGTCGGAGCCGCCCGCGCGGCCTCGACATCTCCGACCCTATGTATTTCCTGGAGCGGATACGCGAGAAGGCCCCGCACCGAAAGGTGCGGGGCCTTCTGCTGCAGCTACTCGAGCTACCAGGTCAGATCAGAGATCAGGCAGTGATCTTGACGACCTGGCCGGCGCCGACGGTCCGGCCACCCTCACGGATGGCGAACTTGAGGCCCTCCTCCATGGCGATGGGCTGGATCAGCTCAACGCTCATGGCGGTGTTGTCGCCCGGCATGACCATCTCGGTGCCCTCGGGGAGGGTCACGACGCCGGTCACGTCCGTGGTGCGGAAGTAGAACTGCGGGCGGTAGTTGTTGAAGAACGGGGTGTGACGGCCACCCTCGTCCTTCGACAGGATGTACGCCTGCGCCTCGAAGTTGGTGTGCGGCGTAACCGAGCCCGGCTTGATGATGACCTGGCCGCGCTCGACGTCCTCGCGCTTGATACCACGGAGGAGCAGACCGACGTTCTCACCGGCCTGGCCCTCGTCGAGGAGCTTGCGGAACATCTCGATACCGGTGACCGTGGTGGTGGTCTTCTCGGTCTTGATACCGATGATGTCGACGGTCTCGTTGACCTTGAGGATACCGCGCTCGATACGACCGGTGACGACGGTGCCACGACCGGTGATCGTGAAGACGTCCTCGATCGGCATCAGGAACGGCTTGTCGACGTCACGCTCGGGCTGCGGGATGGACTCGTCCACCGCGTGCATGAGGCCGAGGAGCTTCTCGCCCCACTCCTTGTCGCCCTCGAGGGCCTTGAGCGCCGAGACACGGACGACCGGAAGGTCGTCGCCCGGGAACTCGTACTCGGAGAGGAGCTCACGGACCTCGAGCTCGACGAGCTCCAGGATCTCCTCGTCGTCCACCATGTCGGCCTTGTTCAGGGCGACGACGATGTACGGAACGCCGACCTGGCGGGCCAGGAGCACGTGCTCCTTGGTCTGCGGCATCGGGCCGTCGGTGGCGGCGACCACGAGGATGGCGCCGTCCATCTGCGCGGCACCCGTGATCATGTTCTTGATGTAGTCAGCGTGACCGGGGCAGTCGACGTGCGCGTAGTGACGCGACTCCGTCTGGTACTCGACGTGCGCGATCGAGATGGTGATACCGCGCTGGCGCTCCTCAGGAGCCTTGTCGATCTGGTCGAAGGCCGAGGCCTCGTTCAGGTCCGGGTACGCGTCGTGCAGCACCTTGGTAATGGCGGCCGTGAGGGTCGTCTTACCGTGGTCAATGTGACCGATGGTGCCGATGTTGACGTGCGGCTTAGTCCGCTCGAACTTTGCCTTCGCCACTGAATCCTCCTGCGGAGTGGTTCTGTACGCCTTGCTTCATCGGCGCCAGGTGATCTTTGCTGGGATGCCATCCACCGGGGCCCGATTCCTCGGGTCTCGGGGTCGAACCCCGGTGACTGGTGTCAAGCCTAAAGCGTGAACTCGGGAGAGTTACTCGCCCTTGGCCTTCGCGATGATCTCCTCGGCGACGTTCCGCGGAACCTCGGCGTAGGAGTCGAACTGCATCGAGTAGCTTGCGCGACCCGAGGTCTTGCTGCGGAGGTCTCCGACGTAGCCGAACATCTCCGAGAGGGGCACGAGGCCCTTCACGATGCGAGCACCGTGACGCTCCTCCATGGCCTGGATCTGGCCACGGCGGGAGTTGATGTCGCCGATGACCTCACCCATGTAGTCCTCGGGCGTGGTGACCTCAACGGCCATCATCGGCTCAAGGATGACGGGAGAAGCCTTACGCGCGGCCTCCTTGAAGGCCTGCGAACCGGCGATCTTGAACGCGAGCTCGGAGGAGTCGACCTCGTGGTAGCCACCGTCGAGAAGGATGACGCGGACGCCAGTCATCTCGTAGCCGGCCAGGATGCCGAACTGCATGGCCTCCTGCGCACCCGCGTCGACCGAAGGGATGTACTCCTTCGGGATGCGGCCACCGGTGACCTTGTTCACGAACTCGTACGAGGCGTCGCCGCCCTCGATGGGCTCGATCGCGATCTGCACCTTGGCGAACTGACCGGTACCACCGGTCTGCTTCTTGTGGGTGTAGTCCACGCGCTCGACGGCCTTGCGGATCGTCTCGCGGTACGCGACCTGCGGCTTGCCGACGTTCGCCTCGACCTTGAACTCGCGACGCATACGGTCGACGAGGATGTCGAGGTGAAGCTCGCCCATACCACCGATGATGGTCTGGCCGGTCTCCTCGTCCGAGTGCACCTGGAAGGAGGGGTCCTCCTCCGCGAGACGCTGGATGGCGACACCCAGCTTCTCCTGGTCACCCTTGGACTTGGGCTCGATGGCGACCTGAATAACCGGGGCCGGGAAGTCCATGGACTCCAGGATGACCGGGTTCTTCTCGTCGCACAGCGTCTCACCGGTGGTGGTCTGCTTCAGGCCCATGACGGCGACGATGTCGCCGGCGCCCACCGAGTCGATCTCCTCACGCTTGTTCGCGTGCATGCGGTAGATCTTGCCGATGCGCTCCTTCTTGCCCTTGACGGAGTTCAGCACCGCGGTGCCGGCCTCCAGGCGACCGGAGTAGATCCGGACGAAGGTGAGCTTGCCGAGGTGCGGGTCGCTCGCGATCTTGAACGCGAGGGCCGACAGCGGCTCGTCGTCGGACGGCTTGCGCTTCACGACGACCTCGGCGTCCTTGACGTCGTGGCCCTCGATGGCCTCGACGTCCAGGGGCGAGGGGAGGTAGCGCACGACCGCGTCGAGCAGGGGCTGGACGCCCTTGTTCTTGAACGCGGTGCCACAGAAGACGGGGGTCACCGTGGTGTCGCCACCCTTGCCGGAGGCAATGGTGATGCGACGGACGGCGGCGTAGAGCTGCTCCTCGGTGGGCTCGGTGCCCTCGAGGAAGAGCTCCATGAGCTCCTCGTCGTTCTCCGCGATGGTCTCGACCATCTTGGCGCGGTACTCGTCGGCAAGCTCGAGCTTGTCCGCCGGGATGTCGACGACGTCGTACATCTCACCCTTGCTGGCCTCGGCGGACCAGACAAGCGCCTTCATGCGGACCAGGTCGATGACGCCCTGGAAGTCCATCTCGGCGCCGATCGGCAGCTGCATGACGATCGGGGTCGCGCCGAGGCGCTCCACGATCATGTCGACGCAGCGCAGGAAGTCGGCACCGGTACGGTCGAGCTTGTTGACGAAGCAGATACGCGGAACGCCG
This sequence comes from Streptomyces venezuelae, assembly GCF_008642375.1. Classification (NCBI taxonomy): domain Bacteria; kingdom Bacillati; phylum Actinomycetota; class Actinomycetes; order Kitasatosporales; family Streptomycetaceae; genus Streptomyces; species Streptomyces venezuelae. The sequence goes on from NZ_CP029194.1 coordinate 3,531,473, forward strand.
TAGCGGTCCGCCTGACGCCAAACGGTCTCGGACTGGGGCTCGACGCCGGCCACGCCGTCGAACACGGTGACAGCACCGTCGAGCACGCGCAGCGAACGCTCCACCTCGACGGTGAAGTCGACGTGACCCGGCGTGTCGATGATGTTGATCGTGTGATCGACATTCTCGAGCGGCCAGTGGCAGGTCGTCGCGGCGGACGTGATCGTGATGCCGCGCTCCTGCTCCTGCTCCATCCAGTCCATCGTGGCAGCGCCGTCGTGGACTTCACCGATCTTGTACGAGACGCCGGTGTAGAACAGGATCCGCTCGGTGGTGGTCGTCTTGCCCGCGTCGATGTGAGCCATGATGCCGATGTTGCGCACCTTGGCAAGGTCAAGCGAAGTGGTAGCCATATCGGCTCAGTCTTCTCTCGGTCTCGATGTGGGTTGCGACTACCAGCGGTAGTGCGCGAAGGCCTTGTTGGACTCGGCCATCTTGTGCGTGTCCTCACGCTTCTTGACCGAAGCACCGAGGCCGTTGGAGGCGTCGAGGAGCTCGTTCAGGAGGCGCTCGGTCATGGTCTTCTCGCGACGGGCGCGGGAGTAACCGACGAGCCAGCGGAGGGCCAGCGTGGACGCGCGGCCCGGCTTGACCTCGATCGGCACCTGGTAGGTGGCGCCACCGACACGACGGGACTTGACCTCGAGGGACGGCTTGACGTTCTCGAGAGCGCGCTTCAGCGTGATGACCGGGTCCTGGCCGGTCTTCTCACGAAGACCCTCCATGGCGCCGTACACGATGCGCTCGGCGGTGGAACGCTTGCCGTCCAGCAGGATCTTGTTGATCAGCGAGGTGACAAGAGGAGAGCTGTAGACCGGGTCGATGATGACCGGGCGCTTCGGGGCGGGGCCCTTACGAGGCATTCTTACTTCTCCTTCTTGGCGCCGTAGCGGCTGCGAGCCTGCTTACGGTTCTTGACGCCCTGCGTGTCGAGGGAACCGCGGATGATCTTGTAACGAACACCCGGCAGGTCCTTCACACGGCCACCACGCACGAGCACGATGGAGTGCTCCTGCAGGTTGTGACCCTCACCCGGGATGTAGGCCGTGACCTCGATGCCCGAGGTCAGACGCACACGCGCGACCTTACGGAGGGCCGAGTTCGGCTTCTTCGGGGTGGTCGTGAACACACGCGTGCAGACGCCGCGACGCTGAGGGGAACCCTCGAGTGCGGGCGTCTTGTTCTTCTCGACCTTGTCCTGCCGGCCCTTACGGACCAGCTGCTGGATCGTAGGCACTACTTCTCCGGTTTCTGTGTGCCGTCGGTGAAACTAACCTGGAACACGCGCCGACCCACGCGGTCGGGTGTGTCGAATCTCGCGGACCTCCGCCGTAGGCGGAAAAGGCGGCGCGGATCACGGTGGCCGTTTCACGGACTCGCTGTGCGGCGGAAGACACGCACGCGAGCCCAGGCACACCCCAGGCACAAGGCTTGAGCGTACCTATCGCACGGACTCCGGTCAAAACAAATGGCCACGCGCGCGGAGCCGGGCGCGGCGGAGCCGCAGCGGGAGCCCGACCGGGGCGCGGCCGGGCCCGACCGCGGCACGGCCCGGGCGCCGCGGGGGACCGACCGGGGCGCGGCGGGGGCGCGGTGGGCCGCCCCGTACCGCCGCGCCGGCGGCGGTCAGTCGCGCGCGGTGCGCCGCGCCTCGACGGCGGCGACGTCCTCCAGGCCCTCCTCGTCGGGCTCCAGGAACTGGTTCACGACCTTGACGAAGACACCCAGGCGCTCGTCGGGCACGCCGAGCCAGCGGGCGAAGTCCTCCATGGTCGGCTGCCAGTCGTCGGGCGGCAGGAGGTCGTCCGCCAGCGGCAGCTCCTCGGGGGTGACCCGGCCGGACCGGATCAGCATGTCCCGCACGGAGACCCCGAGGAGCGGGGCGATCCGGCGCATGGTCTCCAGGTCGGGCATGCTCTGCCGCTGGAGCAGGCGGGTCACGGCGGCGCGGTGCACCCCGGCCTCGTCGGCGATCCGGGACTTCCCGCCGCCGCGGGGACTGTCGATGTCGTATCCGCGCGCTCTCATCAGGCCTTCGACCCAGCCCGCGAATTCGTCGAGCCCTTGACTGGTCATGTGTACCGCTCCCTTACTCCCCACCCTCCGGATCCCACACTTTAGCGTGCTTGCGCGCACGGAATTACGTGCTTTCGGGCACGCAATAGTGTCGAATCGATGAAGACCCGGTCAGGGCGTCACCACAAGTTTGTTGCGCGCTCGCACGCAACGTGTCAGGCTGCTCTCCGCCGCACTCGCCGGCCCCCTGAGCCCCAGAAGCCCCACCGGCCCCATGGACGCCCCGGTGGCCCCGGACCGTGGAGAACCCTCTTGTTCCCGACCGACCCGTCCCCCTGGCAGGCCTCCGCCGCGTGCGCCGGCCTCTCCCCGTCCGTCGTCTTCGCCCGTCGGCCCAAGGACGCCGCCCCGGCACTGCGCGCCTGCGCCGACTGTCCCGTCCGCCGCGAGTGCGAGGCGGCCGTGGCCCCGGCCGAGAGCTACTTCGACGGCGTCTGCGCGGGCCGCCTGTGGCGCAACGGCCGCGCCGCGGACGTGGAGCGCGTCGCGAAGGCCGTCGAGAAGGCCGTCGCGAAGGCGGGGGGCCGCCGCCGTGGCTGACCTCACCGACCGCGCGGACCGCACGGACCCCGCAGACAGTACGTACCGCACCGCCGCCGAGCACGCCGACCGCTCGGACCGCACCGTCGAGCTCGTACTGCGGGACATCACCCTCTGGACCGCCTCCCTCGTACGGCAGTTCCCCGAGCTCTCCGAGGAGCTGGCGCCCGGCCGCCGCTCCCCCGCCGGGACCGCCCCCACCGCCCCGCATCCCGGCCGCGACGAGCTGATCCGCGAGGAGCGGCGCGAGGCGCTGCTCCTCGAACAGCGGCACGGCCTCTCCGTCCCCGGGCACGGCGCCGCCCCCATCCGGCTCCACATCTCCGACGCCATCCGGGACATCACCGACGGTGTGGTGGAGCTGGAGGAGGCGGTCTGCGCCCGGCTCGCCCTGCCGAGGCCGCGCCGCGCCGGGGTGATCGAGCGGCTGCGGCGGATCGTCGGACTGCTCGACGCCGTCGCCGGCCACCCGGTCCTCGCCCGGCACGTCCGGGACGAGATCCGGCGGATGGCCCGCCGGTGCGCGCGGACGCTGGGCGACGCGGAGACGATCGTCCGCGTCTCGGGGCGCTGCCCCTGGTGCGACTCGGTGTCACTGCGGGCCTTCCCCGACCGGCGGGCGGTGCTCTGCGTGAACCCGGCGTGCGTGTGCACGGACGCGGCCTGCGGCTGCCAGGACGACCCCGCCTACCGGCACCTGTGGCCGGAGGGCGCGTGGGCGGAACTGACGGAGGCCTCGGGGACGCCCACCGAGGAGATCGAAGTGGCGATGGACGACACGAAGGAGACCTCATGCTGAGCTCGCCCGCGATGCCCGCACTGCCGGCGCTGCCGGCCCTGCCCGCGCTGATCCCGGGGCCGCTCGCCGCCGAGGAGGCCGGGGTCGCCCCCGCGACGATCCGCAAGTGGGTCCAGCTGGGACACCTGCGGGCCGCGGGCAAGGCGGGCCGCGCCCAGCTCTTCCGCCTGGAGGACGTCTTCGCGGCGGAGCGGCTGGCCCGCCGCCGTACGCGTACCGCCTGATCGTCCGTCACCGAAGCGCCCCGATTCCGGATCCTTCCGGAATCGGGGCGCTTCGTCATGCCCTCAGGAAGTCGCCGAGCGAGCGGACCAGGGTGTCGGCGAAGCGCTCGCGCACCGGCTCGGCGACGCGGTCGAGGGAGAGGTACGGGTTGAGGTCCTCCAGCTCGACGAGGAGGAGTCCGCCCTCAGGGGTGCGGCAGGCGTCGACCCGCTGGATGCCGTGGTCGAGGGTGTTCCACTCGATGAAGCGGCGGGCGAAGGCGAGGTCCTCGGCGGTCGGTTCGTACGGCTCCAGAACCCAGCGGCGCTCGGGGTCGGGGGCGTACAGGGCGTACTGGAAGAGGTCGTCGACGAAGTAGAAGGAGACCTCGTACCGGAAGTGGACGCGCGGCTGGACGAGGAGGTCGCCGTACGGGAGGGCGGCGAGCTCCTCGCGGGCCACGAAGCGCAGTCCTATGGAGTCCGCGCCGGCCCTGGGCTTGACCGCGTACTCCGTGGCGTCGGGCAGCCGGTGGAGGTCCTCGGGGCGGTCGGCGGTGGGGATGACGGGGTACCCGGCGGCGGTGAGGTCGAGCAGGTACTGCTTGCCGGCCATGTCGCCGCGCCCGTGGAGCGGGTTGTAGACGCGGGTGCCGAGGGTCAGGGCGCGCTCGCGGAAGGCCTCGTACTCCTTCTCGTACGCGAGGACCGGGCCGCTGTTGCGGACGACGACGGCGTCGAAGCCCTCCATGAGGGCGGCGGCGTCGAGCGGGTGGCAGAGGGCGAGGTCGAAGTCGGCGCGCAGCCGGGCGGTGAGGTGGATGTCCTCGTCGCCGTAGCGCCGGCCCTTGGCCGGGTAGGCCAGGTCGGTGACGTAGAGCAGGCGGGGGCGGGTGGCGGGCACGGGCGGCTCCCTCGGTCGGGTCGAGACAACCTATCGAGGGGCTTTCCCACGGGCCCAGCACGGCCCCGGCACATCCACCCCCCGTTCTAGTTGCGTGCGCGCACGATCACTGTCACAGTTGGTGCAGCGGCGGAGCTGCGCCCGCAGGACGGGACGCGGCTCCGCCGTCCGCCGTCCGGGCGCGCTGCCGCGCCCCGCCCCCCTCCCGCCGGAGCGCCCCGGGCGGCACCCCGTCCCGCCATCCCTCCCCTCCACCGAGGAGAACCGTCATGACCACTCCCCCGAGTGCTTTCCCGGACGTCGAGAAGCTGGTCGTCGACGTCCTCAAGGCCGACCCCGCCCTCGCCGGCGCCACGATCGCGGTCAACGCGCCGGCCGGCTTCGACGGCACGACGAGCGCCGTCCTGGTGAACCGCCGCGGCGGCGCCTGGATCGGCGACCAGCACGTCGACATGCCGCTGATCGAGTTCGAGGTGTACGGGCCGAGCAAGACCGCCGCCCACGTCCTCGCCAACGCGGCCCGGCGGTGCCTGCTCGCCACGATCGGCAAGCAGATCGGCGCCAACAACGTCGTGCACGACGTCGAGGAGCAGGACGGGCCGCGCTGGTTGCCCGACTACCTCTACCGGGGCGCGAACCGCTACCTCTGCGTGATCCGCCTCTCCCTGAGCGTCTTCTAGTCGCTCTCCCGGTCGAGCGTCTTCCCGCCGCTCGGCCCCCTTGAGCGTCCCCCGAGCCGGTCCGGCTCCCTGACGGACGCTCACCCCACAGACCAGGCCTCGCCGTCCGGCGGGGCCTTTGCCGTACCCGGAATCCCATGTCCGGGGCGGTCAGCCCTCACCACACAAGGAGAAACACCACCATGGCTGGAAACAACTCTGCCGAGATCCGCGTCGCAGGTACCGGCAAGCTCTACGTGGCCGACGCCGGCACCGCCGCCCCGGCCACCTTCGGCACCGACGCCGCCGCCGACTGGACCGGCGCGGGCTGGAAGGACCTGGGCTTCACGACCGGCGACGGCGTCACCTTCTCGAAGAAGGACAAGCTGGAGGCCATCGACTCGTGGCAGTCGGTCTCCCCGGTCCACTACATCTACTCGGCCCGTGACCTCTCGCTGAAGTTCTCGATGCTCCAGTTCAACGAGCTGACGCTGCCCTTCTTCATGGGCGGCGGCGAGGTCAAGGCCGAGCCGACCCCGGCGGTGGACACCTACCGCTACGAGATCGCCGAGCGCCCGTTCGCCGACGTGCGCGCCCTCGGCCTGGAGTTCACCGACGTGAAGGCCGGTGGCACGACCGCGGTCACGTACCGCTTCATCATCCCGCGTGGCCAGGTCACCGCCTCCGACGACATCAAGCTGGCCCGCAAGGCGGCCTCCCAGCTCGGTATCACCTTCTCCGCCATGTCGAAGGGCGACGGCAAGCCGCTGGCGACCTTCCTCATGAAGGACAGCCAGTACTCCGCGACCGCCTGATCCTTCTCCCCCCGGGGCGGGACGGCCGACCGCCGTCCCGCCCCACCCCTCTCCTCTTCTCTTCACCTGACCAAGGAGTACGCATCCCATGGCCCGTTTCGACGTCAACGCCGCCCGCGCCCAGCGCCAGGAGGCCCACGGCCGCAAGTGGTCCTTCGAGCTGGACGGCGAGACCTACACCCTTCCGACGGAGCTGAGCCGCGCCACCGCCAAGGGGCTGCGCAAGCTCGACGACAACGACGTGGACGGCCTGCTCGCACTCCTGATGGGTGAGGAGCAGTTCAACCGCTTCGAGCAGCACGACATCACCATGCAGGACATCGCCGCCATCCTGGAGGCCTACGGCAAGGAGACCGGGCTCGGCCTGGGGGAAGACTGAGCCTCGTCGAGTTCATTGACGAACACGCCGAGGCCCTTGAGGCGGACTTCCTCCGCTACTACGGGGTCGACATCCTCGACTGGCATCGCGAGGAGCTCTCCAGCAGGCGGGTGCTCGCGCTGATCAAGCACCTGCCGCGGGACTGCGCCCTCCAGCGCGAGCTCAACGGCGAGGCCGCCGAGTGGTCGGTCACCGACCACCTCCTCGCGGCGACGGTGGACCATCTGGCCGTGTCGAACTGGATGTTCCAGTGCGTCAACGGATCCGAGGACAGCGACCAGCCGGATCCGCCGAAGCCCGTACCCCGCCCGGGCACCAAGGACGAGGACGAGGAGACCGCAGGACAGGACGAGCGGTCCCCCGAGGCGGAGACCCCCGCGATCTCCCCCGAAGGGCTCGCCCGGTTCTTCGGCTGAAGCCGAAACGTCACGCGCCCGCTGCCCCCGGAGTCCGTTCCCGTCAGGGAGCGGACTCCGGGGGCGCTTCCTGTGCTCGTTCGGAGGTCATTTCCTCCTCCAGTGCGCGGGCCCGTTCGGAGAGTCGACGCTTGCCCCCACGCGTCTCCGCTCCGGTGGACTCGGCGGCCCGGCGCTCGCCGCCGGTCGTCGCCTGTACGGGCACGCCTGCCAGCGGCGGGACGATCGGGCGTCCGCCCTTGCCACGGACGACCTTCCGAACAGGCTGGGCGTTCCTGCGGGAACGGCTCTCCTGGGCGGTGACGAGGACGTCCGGCTCGGACTCCGGCCCCGACTCCTTCTGGTGCTCGGGCTCGGGTTCGGGATCCGGGACGAGCGAGGGAGTGGCGGGCTCGGGCTTCGACTCGGCTCGCTGTTCGAACAGTTCGCGCTCCCGGCGGACCCGGCCCTCGGCCTCGACGACGGCGGCCGGCGGTTCCAGGAGACGGGCGAAGGGCAGCGCGATGACCCGGGCGCCCTCCTGGCTCACGTCCGTACGGCGCTGGGGGCGGCGGATTCCCCGCGCGTCACCCTGCCCCTGGGCGTAGGCGTCCGCCACACGCCTCTCGTACTCCCGGCGTATGCGCGGGAGTTCGTCCGACACGGCCTCGGCCCAGCCGGAGGTGAAGGCGGTCGTCTCGCGACGGTCCATCTCGCTCCGGGGAATCACGACGAGATCCTCGGGGGCGTACCCATGGACGTGCACGAGCTCGGAAAGATGTGCGAAGAGGTGGGGCAGATCGGGGTGGTTCGCAAGCCAGTCGACGACTTGCTCCCGCCGGCTCGCACCCGGCTCCGTGTCCATGCGTCAGTACTGCCTTCCAGCCCCCTGGGGTCCCCGCGCGCCCCTCGCGCCCCTCGCCCCCCGAAGTGGTCAGGCCCGAGGAACGCATCCTCCAGGTTACCCGGTCGAACAGAAGCTCTGATTCGACCACCGGCCTGTTCGGGGGGCCGGCCGGACGACACGCCGTCGAGCTTTCCCGCTCGACAAACATCGAACAGATGTTCCACACTCTGTTCGCACAGAAGTTCGAACACGTGGTGCCCCCGCTCCTCGACTCCGCGGCGCCGCCACACACGCACGGGCAAGCAACCGGAAGGCAGGCGTCCATGACTCAGCAGGCCGAGGCATCGCGACCGCACATCCCGCTCCAGGACCGCCTCCGCCAGCTCCTCGACGGACCCACGGCTCTCGACAGGAGAGCGTTGCTCGGCACGCTGTACGCCGAGGTCTCCCGCCGCGAGACCGTCGCGTACGCGGCGGGCTGGAACGACGCCCTCGCGACGACGCGCCGCAACTCCCGCCGGGACGAGGACGCCTAGCCGCCGCCCGCTGCCCGCTGCCCCAGACGAACGAGCCCCTGCCGACTTCCTTTCGGCGGGGGCTTTTCGGCGCTTGGCCTTCAGAGGCCGGAAGCGGAGCAACCCATGACAGACCCGATGATCAAAGAGATTCTCGACAAGGTCGTCGCACTGAAGGGCGACCTCGAGAACGCCACGGTCAACGTCAAGAACGTCGACATGCAGAAGATGACCGAGGAGGAGAGGAAGGAGGCCGACAAGAAGAAGAGGGAGGAAGAGGAGAAGCTGCGGAAGGAGGGGAAGCCCGTCCCCGAAGACCCCATCGTGGCGATCTCCAAGTTCAAGGCCTCCCTCATCGAGGCGGAACCGAGGGTCCTCACCGAGCGCCACCTGCCGTCGAACTTCATCACGAAGTTCGACGAGATGCACCAGGAGCTCAAGAAGGAGCTGTCGTCCGAGCTGATCGAGGCGGCCGGTCTCGACGGGCTCGGCGCCGCGGTCGAGAAGTTCCACGAGAACAACGAGGAGAAGTGGAGTTACCTCGGGCTCGCCATCGCGGGCATCCTCGCCCCGCTGGCCATCGGCGGCCTGGTCATCGTCTTCTCGAAGTGGATGCTCGAACTCTTCCGGATGGTCCAGTCCTGGGTGCTGCCTGGCCGCAGGGTCGTCACCCTCAATGAGCGCCAGGACGGCTTCCAGCGCCTGACCAGACAGCAGATCAGGACTCGGGAGGACGCCGCCCTCGGGGTCACCCAGGTCGAACCCCGGAACCCGGCGGAACTGGAACCCCTGAAGGAAGCGCTCGGCCAGCTCAACCGGCGCATCATCAACTTCAACAAAGCCATCGGCAAGATGAAGAGCAAGGCTCAGCTCGAAAAGCTGGCCAAGGGCGTCCAGGCGGTCACCAAGGCGACCGACGACGCGAAGCCGACGGACATCGAGACGCTCGCCACGGCCATCGGCAAGCTCGGCGCGGCCCAGGACACGTTCGACCCGAAGAAGCTGCCCAAGGCCCGTGGCCTCGCGAGCGCCGCGACGGAGGCCGAGCGGCTCGCCAAGGCAGGGGACGCCGTGAAGCAGGCGTTCGACGAACTCAAGGCCGCGGCCTCGCAGGCCGAAGCGGTCATCGCCCGCAGCTGACCCCACCACACCTCGAAAGGAGGTTCTTCCATGTCTCTCGTCAGTTCCCTCAAGAAGGCGTCCGACTCCCTGCGCGCCATCAAGACGCAGGCCTCGGGCGCGGGCACCTCGGTCAAGAAGATCGGTGACGCCGGAAAGTCGGCGTCCGGTCAGCTCAAGACGCTCCGTACCAACGCCCAGGGCTCCACCACCCAGCTCAAGAACCTGAAGACCGCCTCGGAGCAGGCCGAGCGCGCCATGAAGAAGGCCGGCGACACCGCCCAGTCGGCCGGCGGAAAGCTCGGCCGGTACGAACAGGGCGCCGGCAAGGCCGCCAAGGGCCAGGACAAGCTCAACCGGTCCATGAAGGGCAACTTCCTGGTCCGTCTGCTCGAACTCTTCATGCCGCTCATCGAGACGATCGTCGAGATGGCGCTGCGCTCGAAGACGATGCAGACCGTCATGAAGAAGGCGTTCAGCGCCGTCAAGAGCGTCATCAGCTCCGTCATGAAGGCCATCGGGCCGATCATGAAGAAGGCCGGCGCCCTGATCAAGACGGTCTGGACCGGCATCAAGAAGGCCGTCTCCACCGTCGTCAAGGCCGTCGCGACCGTCATCAAGACCTACGTGAAGATCTGGAAGACGGTCATCACCACGGTGATGAACGCGATCAAGTCGGTCGTCAGCGCGGTCTGGAAGGGCATCAAGGCCGTCATCGTGCCGGTCGTCGACTGGATCAAGTCGGCGATCCCGAAGGCGTTCACCGCCGTCAAGGACAAGATGTCGTCCGTGTGGAACGGCCTCAAGGACATCGCGTCCCGGGCGTTCGACGGCATCAAGAGCGGTGTGAAGGGCCCGATCAACGCCGTCATCGGCCTGATCAACTCGATGATCAGCAGCCTCAACCGCGTGAAGGTCAGTGTCCCCGGCTGGGTTCCGGTCGTCGGCGGCAAGACCTTCGGCGTCAACATCCCGAACATCCCGATGCTCGCCACCGGTGGTGTCGTCATGCCCCGCACCGGCGGTGTCCCGGCGATCCTCGCCGAGGCCGGCGAGGCCGAGGCCGTCCTCCCGCTCTCCAAGCTGGACCGGCTGCTCGCCCAGACCGCACGGCGCGCCCGCATGTCCCCGGGCAACCAGGGCGGGTCCGCCGGCCCCGGGCTGCACATCGAGCACTACCACGCCGCCCGGAACAGTGACCCGCACGCGACCGCCGACGCGCTCATGTACCTCGTGAAGGCGCGTGGAGCCCGCGCATGAGTGCCGTGGCCATCGGCGGCCCCATGCCGAACCCCTTCCGGGGCGTCGCACCGAGGATCACCGCTCTGAGGCGGGGACTCGGCGACGCGGGCGGCTCGCTGCGGCGGTTCTCGGGCAACGTCCGGCAGGCGGCGGGCGGCATCGGCGGCTTCGCCACCGCCACCCGTAACGCCGGAACCACCCTGCGCGCCCTCGGCCAGAACGCCTCCGGCGCCGCCACCGCGCTGACCAGGATCCGCCGGTCCACCGCCCCCGCCGGCGTGAAGCGGATCGGCACCGCCGCCGGAAAGGCCCGTACCGCCGCCGGGAAGATCGGCACCGGCGCCGGCGTGGTCCTCGGCATCCTCCTGCCGCTGCTGCCCATCACGGACGTCATCTCCGGCCTCATGGGCACCTACGGCACCGTCATGACCATCGCCTCCATCGCCATGACAGGCATCAACGTCGCCATGCGGGCCAACCCCATCGGCTTCGTCATCGGCCTGATCGTGCCCATCGCGGCGTACCTCATCGAACTGGCCCTCAACTCCGAGACCGGCCAGCGGATCATGAAGCAGGTCTTCCAGCAGGCGCTGAAGGGCTTCCAGGCGGTCTGGAAGTTCATCCAGCCGTTCATGAAGCTCCTCGGCCAGGCCGTGGGCACCTACTTCAAGGCGTACCTGACCGTCTTCAAGACGGGCCTCAAGGTCGTCGGATCGGCCATCGGCGGGATCTCCAGGCTCGGTTCCGCCGTCCGTTCCGCCTGGAACGCGCTGAGCGGCATCGCCTCCCGCACCATCGGCGGCATCAAGAGCGCCGTACGGCCGGTCGTCGACTGGATCACCGACAAGATCCCCGGCTTCTTCCGGACCGCCAAGGACGCGGTGAGCAAGGCCCTGGGTGGCATCGGCGACCTGATCAAGGGCGCTCTGAGCGCCGTCATCGGCGTCGTCAAGGGGCCGATCAACGGCCTCATCGCCTTCGTCAACTGGATCATCGACGGGCTCAACAAGCTGAGCTTCGAAATCCCCCTCACCGACAAGAAGTTCGGCGTCGAGCTCGACAAGCTCCCGATGCTCGCCGAGGGCGGCATCGTCTCCCCCGGCAGCGCCGAGGACTACCGCATCGACTCGCTCTCCCAGCTGGAGAACCGTCGAGTCCCGGCCCTCACGGAGCCGCTCCCGCAGCCCCGCCGCATCCGGGACTTCCACGAGGAGCCCGGCGCCGGCCCCCGGTCGACCGCCGAGGACCTGCTCTTCCTCGCGACCGCCACCCGCTGACGCCCACCGCTGACGCCCACCGCCGACCCCATCCCAAGTGAGGTGACGGCCCCATGGCCGAGACCACGACCCCGTACGCCGAAAACTCCTACACCGCCGACCTCGCGCCCGGCTCGCTCATCACCCAGGACGGGCAGATGCAGTGGGCCGGGCTCCTCATCGGGCCCGGCACGCCGTTCAACGTCGACAAGTCCGGCCTGTCGGGCTGGGAGGACCTGCCCGAGTACGACTCCTCCGACGCCGACCGGCCGACCTCCCACGGCGCCTGGCCCGGCTCCCGCTTCGCCAAGCCGCGCAAGGTCGGCGGCACGATCGTGCTGATGCCGGAGTACGGCGGCACGGCCAGTGCCCTCCGCGCGCTGCGGCAGGCCCTGGCCCTCCTCGACGAGGAGCGGTGGCTCACCGTGCGGCTGCACGGCGAACTGCTCACCGTCCGCGCCCGGATCGCGCAGCGCGTCGTCCCCGCCGACCAGGGCTTCGCCACGCAGGGCAGCTCACGCATGTCGATCCAGTGGCTGGCCTCCGACCCGCGCCGGTACGCCGTCAACGAGCAGATCGCCACGACCACTCCCCCGCAGCCCGAGTCCGGTCTGAGCTGGCTGCCGGACGGGCTGAAGTGGCCGCTCGACTGGGGCAAGGCGAAGAGCACCGGTGACGCCGTCGCCGAGAACACCGGTTCGGCCCCGGCCCACCCGGTGATCGTCTTCCGCGGCCCGTGCTCCATGCCGACCGTCACCGAGCGGGTCACCAGGCGCCGCCTGCGGTACGCGATCGACCTGGCCGCCGGCGACGAGCTCACCGTCGACACGCGCGCGGGCACGGTCATGCTCAACAACTCGGCCTCCCGCCTGCACACCGCGATGGCCGACTCCACCCCGGAGGAGCTGTTCGTGCTGGAGCCCGGCCGCACCGACCTGTCGTTCCGGCCCGAAGAGGGCACCGAGCAGTCGCTGATGACGGTGCGCTGGCGCAGCGCCGAATGGTGACCGCCCCCTCCGCGTGAACCCCGAAGGCGACCGCCGTGCGGTGCCCACGCCACCGCGTGGGCACCGCACGGCCCCGAGCCGTTCCTCCACCCCGACCGTCCCGACCCTTTCGGAGAGGTGACCCCATGACCGTACGTGCCGCTTGGCTCCACACCACCGGCCAGACCCGCGAGGACACCCGTCTGACCCTCGCGGCCCTGCTCACCCCCAGCGGCCAGAGCGCCGAGGAGACCCCGCTGCGCTCGCGGTCGGGCATCGTGCCCGGCGGCTTCGTCCTGACCGGCAACAACCCCATGCAGTGCACCATCGGCACCGGCCGCGCGATCATCCAGGGCAAGGACACCGCCCAGGGCGCCTACCTCGTCGCCGTCACCGCCCCGGAGAGCTTCACGCACGGGGACGGCGACCCGCAGCACGACCGGATCGACCTGATCGAGCTGGCCGTCGTGGACGCCGGCTACGACCAGGGCGGCACAACCGAGGCCGTGGTCCGCCTGGTCAAGGGCGAGCCCGCGGCCACCCCCGTCGCCCCCGCGAGCGGCAACGGCAGCACGATCCCGCTCTACACGGTGCGCGTGCCGAAGGGCACCTCGGCCGGCACCGGCGGCGTGCCGTGGGCCACCGCGGTCACCACCCAGCACTGGCCGGTCGTCGCCCTCGGCGGCATCATGCCCGCGAGCGGCTTCAAGGGCGCCTACGTCGGCCAGTACCGGGACGTCGCCGGACTGCTCCAGCGCTGGGACGGCGCGACCTGGGTCTCGTACCCGAAGCCCATCGGCGGCATCGCCCCGCACGGCACGGTGACGACCGGTACCTACACCGGCCAGTTCCGCGACAACGCCGGAGTCCTCCAGCGCTGGGACGGTACGGCCTGGCAGTACGCCGAGGGCAAGGCGACGATCCTGTTCAGCGCCTCGCAGACGGCACACCAGACCGTCCCGCAGAACGAATGGACCCCGGTCACCCTCCAGACCGTCGACATCGACGACTTCAACGGCTGGAACGGGACCAACACCTTCACCGTGCCGCGCACCGGCTGGTGGCGCGTCTCCGCCCACGCCGCCTGGACCAGCGACTCCTTCACCGGCATGCGCGGTGCCCGGGTCGTCGTCGGAGGTGTCGGCGTCCCCCGGATGACCTGGCTCACGCCCGCGGGCGGCGGCCCCGTCGTCGTCGGCGGCCAGGGGCTCATCAAGCTCACCGTCGGCAACACGGTCCAGCTCTCCGCGTACCAGACGACCGGCGCCCCCATCCGGACCCTCGGCGGCGGCGGCTACTCCTGCAACCTCTCGGCCGAGTGGATCAGGTCCTGACCGCACCGGGTCGTCTCCCCGTCCCGCCCCTCCCCCGCCCCCTCCTCGACTCTTCGAACGGAGAAACCCCATGAACCTGCGCAGCAGCTGGGTCACCGAGATCGGCCAGACCCGCGAGGACACCCGGCTCACCCAGGTCGGCGTCACCACCATGACCAACCCCGTCCAGGTCCGCTCCGGCGTCCTGCCCGGCTCGTACGACGGCCTGTACCGGATGGCCGGCTTCTGGACCTTCGGCTCCGCCGCCATGTCGGCCACCGTCTCCGAGGGCCGGGCCGTCATCCAGGGCGAGATCTCCCAGGGCGTCTACCCGGTGACGCTGCCGGCCTCCACGGTCGTCACCTTCGCGCCGGGCAACGCCCAGTACAACCGCATCGACCTGATCGTCCTGAGGATCTACGACGGCCTCTACGACTCCTCGACCACCAACTCCGCGAAGGTCGAGATCATCCAGGGCGCCGCGGAGCAGAACCCGAAGGTCCCGCTCGTCCCGGCGCGCTGCCTGCCGCTGTACGAGGTGCTCGTCCCGGCCGGCGCCAGCGCGGGCAACGGCGGCATCCCGTGGAACACCGCGCTCAAGGACCTGCGCACCCCGGTCGTCTCCCTCGGCGGCATCCTCCCGGTCGAGGGACCGGTCCTGCCGGGTGCCTACCCGGGCCAGTACCAGGACGCGGGCGGCGCGCTCCAGCGCTGGGACGGCGGCGCCTGGGTGTCGTACCCGCAGGCGCTCGGCGGCATCCTCCCGTCCGCCGCCTCCGCCACTCCGGCGAGCTACATCGGCCAGTACCGCGACTCGACGACCGGCAAGCTCCAGCGCTGGGACGGTTCCACGTGGGTCCCGGTCGTGCAGGGCCCGTACGTCGTCGACAACACGGACTACGGCGACACCACGTCGACCACGTGGACCTCGACGCTCCTGGGGCGCGCCACGAACCCGCTCACGCTCAACTTCGTCGCACCGCCGTCGCGGACCATCGCCGTCAGCTTCGGCTGCCGCATGAAGTCGAACAGCCCCGATCACTACGCGTTCATGGCGCTCAAGCTGACCAGGGACTCCACGGTCGTCGGCGACCTCGACGACGAGTACGCGACGATCGCGGCCAGCCCGCACCTCATCTCGGCGTCGACCACGCGCCGCTTCACGGGCCTGATCGCGGGCGCGACGTACACGTTCACGGCCTTCTTCCGGATCATCGCCAACACCACCAACCTCAAGGCCGGCTTCGACAACACGTTCATCAAGGTCGACGCGCTGCCGTAGTCCCGGATCCACCCACCCGACAGGAGAACACCATGGCACTGCGCAGCGGCTGGCTCGCGCCGACCGGACAGACCCGTGTCACCACCCGCCTCACCGCCCACGGCGCCACCACCCCGGTCAACCCGCTCGCCTCGCGCTCCGGGATCCTGCCCGGCACGGTCGACGGCAAGTACCGGGTCGGCGGCCTCTGGATGAGCTCCAGCGGTCCGATGACCGCGACCGTCTACGCCGGGCGGGCCGTCGTCCAGGGCACCAACGCCCAGGGCGCGTACCCCGTCACCCTCGACGCGGACACCGTCCTCACCTTCGGGGACGGCGACCCGCTCCACCCGCGCATCGACCTCGTCGTCCTGCGCGTGTACGACGACGAGTTCGACAGCCTCACCCGGAGCGAAGCCGCCCTGGAAGTCATCAAGGGCCAGCCGAAGGCGCAGCCGGAACCCCCGGCCGCGCCCGCGGCCTCCCTCGTCCTCTTCTCGGTCAAGGTGAAGGCCGGGGCCTCGGCCGGCACCGGCGGCATCGACTGGGCGGGCGGGGCCATGACCGACCTGCGCACCACAGTCGTCGGTGTGGGCGGCATCCTGCCCGTCTACAACAACGCCGGTGTCCCCGGCTCCTACCCGGGCCAGTACCAGGACAACGACAACACGCACTACCTCCAGCGCTGGGACGGCAACGGCTGGGTCGCCTACCCGAAGGAGATCGGCGGCGTCGCCCCCGCAGGGGCGCTCTCGGTCGGCAGCTACCCGGGCCAGTTCCGGGAGAACAACGGCACGCTCCAGCGCTGGAACGGCACCTCGTGGGCCAACTACCAGCCGCCGGTCGAGGTGGAGACCACCACGAGCGGCGCGACGGCACTGGCCGGCTGGACGGTCGTGGCCTTCTCCGGCCGGCGCAGCCGGGGCATCGCGACCGTCCTCGTCACCGTCACCCGCAACGGCCCCGACATCACCGCCAGCAGCGCCGGCAGCATCGTCGACGAACCGCTGTGCACGCTGCCCGCCGGATGGCGCCCCGCCATCGACTTCGAGTCCTCCGCCTGCGACGGGTTCGGCAACGGCGGCGCCTACATCGGGACCAACGGGCAGATCAACCTGCGCACCTGGTCCGCGAACGGCTCCCTCGTCGCCGGCCGGACCGTGCGCATCGCCGGCACCTACGTCCTGTAAGGGGGCGCTCCCATGGCACTCGACACGCCCTACCGGGCCATCTTCTGCGACCTGATCACCGATCAGACCCTGGACATCCTGCCGCTGCGGGACGTCTCTTTCGACGACTACATCGGCCGGGCGGGCTCCCTGTCCGGCACCGTCCCGATCCCCAACCGCGCCATCGCCGACCGGGTCCACAAGATCCGGCCGGGCCGTACGACGGTCTACCTGGAGCGCGGCGGGGACCTGTGGTGGGGCGGCATCGTCTGGACCACCAACCTCCAGGGCAGCGACCGGGGCGTCCTGACCCTGAGCGTCCAGGCCGCCACCTTCGACTCGTACGCGACCCGGCGCCGCATCCGTACGGACGAGTTCAAGACCCTCTTCACCCAGCCGACCGACCAGTTCGACATCGCCCGCAGCCTCTGGACGAGGCTCTCGGACGGCCTGGGCGCCAGCAGCATCGACCCCGGCGACTCGGAGGAGAAGTCCGGGGTCATGCGGACGGCCTCATGGCGGCACGGCGACGAGACCGTCTACCAGGAGGCGCTCGACCAGCTCGGCGCCCAGGTGAACGGCTTCGAGTACCAGATCCTGGTCTACCGCGACCCGAGCGACGGCAAGCGGGTCCGCCAGCTCCGGCTCGGATCGCCCAGGATCCGTACCGGCGCCACCGACATGATCTTCGACCGGCCCGGCACGATCCTGTCGTACGCCTTCTCGGACGACGCGACCCGCGGCGGCACGGTGTCCCTGGCCCGCGGCGCCTCGACCAACAGCAACGCCGCCGCCGAGTCCCGGCCCACTCTGTCCGACCTCATGACGCCGGACAAGCTCG
Organism: Streptomyces venezuelae; assembly: GCF_008642375.1. NCBI lineage: Bacteria > Bacillati > Actinomycetota > Actinomycetes > Kitasatosporales > Streptomycetaceae > Streptomyces > Streptomyces venezuelae. The sequence continues at coordinate 3,548,831 of NZ_CP029194.1, forward strand.
ACAGCGATTGGCCCCCGCTCGACCTCTCGTCGGACCACAACGACATCAGCGACAGGACCACGCTGAACTCGCTGGCCAAGGCCGCTGTCGAGGAGGCGTCGGGATCGGCCCAGATCCCCGAGATCACCATCCGGCTCGGCGGGATCGTGCCCCCGGCGCTCCTGGGCCGCACCGCCCGCATCCGCATCACCGACGAATGGCACCCGGCGGGTCTCGACGCCCGCTACCGCATCGTCGGCGTCAAGGTGCGGCCGGCCGAGCGAGGTCGCCCCGACACCGCCGAACTCGCCCTTGAGGAGGCCTGATGGCACTGCTGCCCGAGGACATCATCGACCGGCTGATCCAGATGGAACGCCGGATCCAGGCCCTGTCCACGGCCGTGAACACCCGCCCGCCGCTCACCGAGATCGTCAACGGCTCGCTGACGATGAAGCGGCAGACCGACCCGGAAGACCCGAACACGGCCGTCACCGTCGCCCAGATCAACACCAGCGGCCCGGGAGGCACCAAGCCGGTGCTGCGGGTCAACGACGCCTACGGCCACGAGATCCTGTCGGACGACATCCTGACCGGCGGTCTCGCCCGGCCCTGGCTGCCGATGCTGCCTCCGCAGGACATCGCCAACCTCGGGAACTGGGCGTCCACCACCTCGACCGCCTGGACCACGATCGCCACGTCCGTCAACCCGATCTGGCAGCCCCACATGCGGCTCAAGGCCCTCACCAGGGTCTCCAGCGGTGCGGCCGGCCAGGTGCGGGTGATGGTCAACGGCGTCCAGTTCGGTTCGACCATCACCGCCGGCTCCACCTTCGACCACAGCGGCCCGGTCACCAACGACATGCAGATGAACTTCGGCAGGGACCTGACGGTCGACATCCAGGCCATCGTCACCACCGCCGGCACCATCTACGCGCAACCCGTCCTGATGCACGGCAAGCAGACCTGACCCACCCCACCACCCTGGACAGGAGTCACCCATGACCCCCGACCCGACCCATCCCTGGGGCCTGGCCATCGACTACGCGGGCCGCGGCGCCGTCACCGAGGACGGCCACACGATCGCCGTCCGCCTCTACGACAACACGTTCGGCGGCCCGCTGGAACTCGACCCGATCACGGGCGAGTACCCGGCCGTGTACGTCAGCGCCCAGGTCAACGAGAACGGCCAGAGCGGCGCCTCCCTGCGCGGCTACGGCATGGTCGTGGTCAACCCGACCAACCGCAACCCGGTCGTGCCCGACCCGACCGCCGTACAGAACGCCGTCGCCGCGGCGCTCGCCGACTTCGAAACGCGCCGTGCGTCCTACGCCGCCCTCTGCGCCCTCTGGGACCCGGCCACCCAGCCCGAGCCGACTCCGGATCCGGAACCGCAGCCCGAGCCGACTCCGGATCCGGACCCCCAGCCGCAGCCCGCCCCGTAGCGGCCACCCCGGTCACCACAGCCCCACCCGTACGTACGCCCGCCCGAGTGCGGGCCTTCTTCATGTCCGGAGGAACACCAGATGGCCACTCCCCTCTCCGCGGACCGGCTCCTCGCCGCGCTCCGCGCCGAAGGCGTCACCGTCGTCGAACACCCCGGCTGGCGCACCCACAACCGCAACCACACCGGTGCCTGGGGCCCCGTCACCGGCGTGATGATCCACCACACCGTCTCCAGCGGCACCGCCTCCTCCGTCGAGCTCTGCTTCAACGGCTACGAAGGCCTGCCCGGACCGCTCTGCCACGGCGTCATCGCCAAGGACGGCAGTGTCCACCTCGTCGCCAACGGCCGCGCCAACCACGCTGGCGGCGGCGACCCGTCCGTCCTCCAGGCCGTCGTCACCGAGACGTACGGCGACCGGCCGCCCGCCCCGCGCGAGCACCAGGGCAGCTCCAACGCCGTCGACGGCAACTCCCGCTTCTACGGCTTCGAGTGCATCAACCTCGGCAACGGCACCGACCCCTGGCCGGCCGCCCAGCTCGACGCGATCGAGCGCGTCTCCGCCGCCCTCTGCCGCGCCCACGGCTGGGGCGCCCGGTCCGTCATCGGCCACCTGGAGTGGTCCGACTGGAAGAGCGACCCCAAGGGCTTCGGCATGCCGACGATGCGCGACCGCGTCCAGGCCCGCCTCGGCAAGGCCCCCGCCAAGACGCCCGCCCCGGGCAACCCGGCGAGCGGCAAGCCCACCCCGCCCCGCCTCCAGCCCTTCCCGGGCACCTCGTTCTTCCGCAAGGAGACGAGCTCCCCGATCATCACCGCGATGGGCCGCCGGCTCGTCGCCGAGGGCTGCTCCGCGTACGGAGTCGGCCCCGGCCCCCGCTGGAGCGAGGCCGACCGGCGCAGCTACGCCAAGTGGCAGCACAAGCTCGGGTTCCGCGGCTCCGACGCCGACGGCATCCCGGGCGCCGCCTCCTGGAACGCGCTGAAGGTCCCGTACAGCAAGTAGCCCGTACGACGCTTACACGAACAGCCGTACGCGTACACGAAAAAGCTCGTACGAGAGGAGACCCCCGATGTCCGATGCCGCCAAGCGCACGGCCCGCACCGTCCTCCAGTCCGCCGTCGGCATCGCCGTCGTGCTCCCCGCGATCGTCGACGCGTCCGGCGTCCCCGCGACCCTCCCCTGGGTCGCCGGGGCGCTGGCCGTCGCCGGCGGACTGGCCCGGGTGATGGCCCTCGACGTGGTGCAGATCCTGCTGCCGTCCTGGCTGCGCAGCTCCCCGGGCGGTGCCGATGACCGAGTCTGATCCGAACGACCCGGTCGCCGTCGCCCTCGAACTGGAACGCCTCCGCGGCACCCTGGAGGCCGGCTTCGCCCGCGTCGACGGCTCGCTCGCGCTGCTCGTGCAGCGCAGCGACCAGACCGACAAGCAACTGGCCGACCACGAGGCCAGGCTCGACGCCCTGGAGCGCAACCGCTGGCCGCTCGCCAGCATCGCCGCGCTCACCGCGAGCGCCGGCGTGCTCGTCGCGGTCTGGGAACTGGCCGCCCGCTAGGGCAGCCGGGTACGCCGAAGGGCGGCCACCCACACGGGGTGACCGCCCTTCGGTCAAGCGACTCGCTTACTGGTTGTACGGACCGTAGTCGTAGTCCTCCAGCGGAACGGCCTGGCCGGAGCCCGAGCCGAACGGCGAGTAGTCGATGTCGTCGTAGCCGACGGCCGAGTACATCGCGGCCTTGGCCTCTTCGGTCGGCTCGACCCGGATGTTGCGGTAGCGGGCGAGGCCCGTACCGGCCGGGATGAGCTTACCGATGATGACGTTCTCCTTGAGGCCGACCAGGGAGTCCGACTTGGCGTTGATCGCCGCGTCGGTCAGAACCCGGGTCGTCTCCTGGAAGGACGCCGCCGACAGCCACGACTCGGTGGCGAGCGAGGCCTTGGTGATACCCATCAGCTGCGGACGGCCGGAGGCGGGGTGACCGCCCTCGGTGACCACACGACGGTTCTCGGTCTCGAACTTCGAGCGCTCGACGAGCTCGCCCGGCAGCAGCTCCGCGTCGCCGGACTCGATGATCGTCACGCGGCGCAGCATCTGCCGGATGATGATCTCGATGTGCTTGTCGTGGATCGACACGCCCTGCGAGTTGTAGACCTTCTGGACCTCGGCGACCAGGTGGACCTGGACCGCACGCTGACCGAGGATGCGCAGCACGTCGTGCGGGTTGGTGGCACCCACGGTGAGCTTCTGGCCCACCTCGACGTGGTCGCCCTCGCCCACGAGCAGACGGGCACGCTTCGAGATCGGGAACGCCGTCTCGTCGGTGCCGTCGTCGGGGGTGACGACGATCTTCTTGGTCTTCTCGGTCTCCTCGATACGGATGCGGCCGGCCGCCTCCGAGATCGGGGCGACACCCTTGGGCTGACGAGCCTCGAAGAGCTCGACGACACGGGGCAGACCCTGGGTGATGTCGTCACCGGCCACACCACCGGTGTGGAAGGTACGCATCGTCAGCTGGGTACCGGGCTCACCGATGGACTGGGCGGCGATGATGCCGACCGCCTCACCGATGTCGACCAGCTTGCCGGTGGCGAGCGAACGGCCGTAGCAGAACGCACACGTACCGACCGCGGACTCACAGGTCAGGACCGAGCGGGTCTTGACCTCCTCGACGCCCGCGTTGACGAGGGCGTCGATGAGCACGTCACCCAGGTCGACGTTGGCCGGCGCGATGACCTTGCCGTCGACGACGACGTCCTCGGCGAGCATCCGCGCGTACACGGAGGTCTCGACGTCGTCCGTCTTCCGCAGGACACCGGCCTCGTCCTTGGCCGCGATCCGCAGCTTCAGACCGCGCTCGGTGCCACAGTCCTCCTCGCGGATGATGACGTCCTGCGAGACGTCCACCAGACGACGGGTCAGGTAACCCGAGTCGGCGGTACGCAGGGCGGTGTCGGCGAGACCCTTACGGGCACCGTGCGTGGAGATGAAGTACTCGAGGACGGTGAGGCCCTCGCGGAACGACGCCTTGATGGGACGCGGGATCGTCTCGTTCTTGGCGTTCGACACCAGACCACGCATACCGGCGATCTGACGCATCTGCATCATGTTTCCTCGGGCACCCGAGTCAACCATCATGAAGATGGGGTTCGTCTTGGGGAAGTTCGCGTTCATCGCCTCGGCAACCTCGTTGGTCGCCTTGGTCCAGATCGCGATGAGCTCCTGCGTGCGCTCTTCCTTGGTGATCAGACCGCGCTCGTACTGCTTCTGGACCTTCTCGTCCTGCGCCTCGTAGCCCTTGACGATCTCCTTCTTCGCCTCGGGAACGACGACGTCGGAGATGGCCACGGTGACGCCGGAACGGGTCGCCCAGTAGAAGCCCGCCGCCTTCAGGTTGTCGAGCGTCGCCGCCACGATGACCTTGGGGTAGCGCTCGGCGAGGTCGTTGACGATCTCGGAGAGCTGCTTCTTGCCGACGGAGTAGTCGACGAACGGGTAGTCCTCGGGCAGCAGCTCGTTGAAGAGCGCGCGGCCCAGGGTCGTCCGCAGACGGAACGAGTCGCCCTGCTGCCACTCACCGGCGGCGACGCTGTCGTCACCCTCCTCCGTGACCGGGGGAACCCAGCCGCGGGGAGCGACGGTGCCGACGGGGAAGCGGATGTCGATCTCGGACTGCAGAGCCAGCTCGCCGGCGTCGAACGCCATGATCGCCTCGGCCGTGGAGCCGAACGCGCGGCCCTCGCCCTTGGTGTCACGGAGCTCACCGTCGGTGGTCAGGAAGAACAGACCGAGGACCATGTCCTGGGTCGGCATCGTGACCGGACGGCCGTCGGCGGGCTTCAGGATGTTGTTCGAGGACAGCATCAGGATGCGGGCCTCGGCCTGCGCCTCCGCGGAGAGCGGCAGGTGCACGGCCATCTGGTCACCGTCGAAGTCCGCGTTGAAGGCGGTGCAGACGAGCGGGTGGATCTGGATGGCCTTGCCCTCGACCAGCTGGGGCTCGAAGGCCTGGATGCCGAGGCGGTGCAGCGTGGGCGCACGGTTCAGCAGAACCGGGTGCTCGGCGATGACCTCTTCGAGGACGTCGTACACGACCGTGCGGCCGCGCTCGACCATCCGCTTGGCGCTCTTGATGTTCTGCGCGTGGTTCAGGTCGACCAGGCGCTTCATCACGAACGGCTTGAAGAGCTCCAGCGCCATGGCCTTCGGCAGACCGCACTGGTGCAGCTTCAGCTGCGGACCGACGACGATGACGGAACGCGCGGAGTAGTCCACACGCTTGCCGAGCAGGTTCTGACGGAATCGACCCTGCTTGCCCTTCAGCATGTCGCTGAGGGACTTCAGGGGACGGTTACCGGGACCGGTCACCGGACGACCACGACGACCGTTGTCGAAGAGGGCGTCCACGGCCTCCTGAAGCATGCGCTTCTCGTTGTTCACGATGATCTCGGGCGCACCGAGGTCAAGGAGTCGCTTCAGACGGTTGTTGCGGTTGATCACGCGGCGGTACAGGTCGTTCAGGTCGGAGGTCGCGAAGCGGCCACCGTCCAGCTGCACCATCGGACGCAGGTCCGGCGGGATGACCGGCACGCAGTCGAGAACCATGCCCTTGGGGCTGTTCGCGGTCTGCAGGAACGCGGAGACGACCTTGAGGCGCTTGAGCGCACGGGTCTTCTTCTGGCCCTTGCCGGTACGGATGATCTCGCGGAGGCGCTCGGCCTCCTCCTCCAGGTCGAAGGACTCCAGGCGCTTCTGCAGCGCCGCGGCACCCATCGAGCCGTCGAAGTACGTGCCGAAGCGGTCACGCAGCTCGCGGTAGAGGAGCTCGTCGCCCTCGAGGTCCTGGACCTTGAGGTTCTTGAAGCGCGACCAGACCTCGTCCAGACGGTCGATCTCGCGCTGCGCGCGGTCGCGCAGCTGCTTCATCTCGCGCTCGGCACCCTCGCGCACCTTGCGGCGCACGTCGGCCTTCGCACCCTCGGCCTCGAGCTCGGCCAGGTCGTTCTCGAGCTTCTTGGCGCGGGCCTCCAGGTCGGAGTCGCGACGGTTCTCGATCTGCTGACGCTCGACGGAGACGTGCGCCTCGAGGGAGGGCAGGTCACGCGTACGACGCTCGTCGTCGACGAACGTGATCATGTACGCCGCGAAGTAGATGACCTTCTCGAGGTCCTTCGGGGCGAGGTCGAGCAGGTATCCGAGGCGCGACGGGACGCCCTTGAAGTACCAGATGTGGGTGACGGGAGCGGCGAGCTCGATGTGGCCCATCCGCTCACGGCGCACCTTGGCGCGGGTGACCTCGACGCCACACCGCTCACAGATGATGCCCTTGAAGCGGACACGCTTGTACTTGCCGCAGTAGCACTCCCAGTCCCGGGTCGGACCGAAGATCTTCTCGCAGAAGAGTCCGTCCTTCTCGGGCTTGAGCGTGCGGTAGTTGATGGTCTCCGGCTTCTTGACCTCGCCGTGGCTCCACTGACGGATGTCGTCAGCGGTAGCCAGACCGATCCGGAGCTCGTCGAAGAAGTTGACGTCGAGCACTATGCGTCAATCCCTCTCAGGGTTGTAAGTCTTGGGGTCTGGAACGGGGGTCCTGGGGCCGGCGGGGGGACCATCACTGGTCCCCCTGCCGGAACTCCCGTCAGACCTCTTCGACGCTGCTCGGCTCGCGCCGGGACAGGTCGATGCCGAGCTCCTCCGCTGCGCGGAAGACGTCCTCGTCGGTGTCGCGCATCTCGATGGACATGCCGTCCGAAGAGAGCACCTCCACGTTGAGGCACAGGGACTGCATCTCCTTGATGAGCACCTTGAAGGACTCGGGGATGCCGGGCTCAGGGATGTTCTCGCCCTTGACGATGGCCTCGTAGACCTTCACGCGGCCGGTCACGTCGTCGGACTTGATCGTCAGCAGCTCCTGGAGGGCGTACGCGGCGCCGTATGCCTCCAGCGCCCACACCTCCATCTCGCCGAAGCGCTGGCCACCGAACTGGGCCTTACCACCCAGCGGCTGCTGGGTGATCATCGAGTACGGGCCGGTCGAACGCGCGTGCAGCTTGTCGTCGACCAGGTGGTGCAGCTTGAGGATGTACATGTACCCGACCGAGATCGGGTCCGGGAACGGCTCGCCGGAGCGGCCGTCGAACAGCCTCGCCTTACCGGTCGGGAGCACCATGCGCTCACCGTCGCGGTTCGGGATCGTGTGGTTCAGCAGACCCGCGAGCTCGTCCTCACGCGCACCGTCGAAGACCGGGGTGGCGACGTTGGTGCCCGGGGCGACCTGGTCGGCACCGATGGCCTGGAGGCGCTGCGCCCACTCGTCCGCGAGGCCGGAGACGTCCCAGCCGCGGCTGGCGAGCCAGCCGAGGTGGATCTCCAGGACCTGTCCCGGGTTCATTCGGGACGGGACACCCAGCGGGTTGAGGATGATGTCGACCGGCGTGCCGTCCTCGAGGAAGGGCATGTCCTCGATCGGAAGGATCTTGGAGATGACACCCTTGTTGCCGTGACGGCCGGCGAGCTTGTCGCCGTCGGTGATCTTGCGCTTCTGGGCGACGTAGACGCGGACCAGCTGGTTCACGCCCGGGGGAAGCTCGTCGCCCTCCTCACGGTCGAAGACGCGGACGCCGATGATCTTGCCGATCTCGCCGTGCGGCACCTTCAGCGAGGTGTCACGGACCTCACGGGCCTTCTCACCGAAGATCGCGCGGAGCAGGCGCTCCTCCGGGGTCAGCTCGGTCTCACCCTTGGGCGTGACCTTGCCGACGAGGATGTCGCCGGCGACGACCTCGGCACCGATACGGATGATGCCGCGCTCGTCGAGGTCGGCGAGGACCTCCTCGGAGACGTTCGGGATGTCCCGGGTGATCTCCTCCGGGCCGAGCTTGGTGTCACGGGCGTCGACCTCGTGCTCCTCGATGTGGATCGAGGAGAGGACGTCGTCCTGCACGAGGCGCTGCGACAGGATGATCGCGTCCTCGTAGTTGTGACCCTCCCACGGCATGAACGCCACGAGCAGGTTCTTGCCGAGCGCCATCTCGCCGTCTTCGGTGGCGGGACCGTCGGCGAGGACCTGGCCCTCGATGACGCGGTCGCCCTCGTCCACGACGACCTTCTGGTTCACAGAGGTGCCCTGGTTGGAGCGCGAGAACTTGTGCAGGCGGTACGTGATGTACGTGCCGTCGTCGTTGGCGACCGTGATGTAGTCGGCCGACAGCTCCTGGACGACACCGTCCTTCTCGGCCTTGAGCACGTCGCCGGCGTCGGTGGCGCAGCGGTACTCCATGCCGGTGCCGACGAGCGGGGCCTCCGACTTAATCAGCGGCACCGCCTGACGCATCATGTTCGCGCCCATGAGGGCACGGTTGGCGTCGTCGTGCTCGAGGAACGGGATCATGGCGGTCGCGACCGACACCATCTGGCGCGGCGAGACGTCCATGTAGTCCACGTCCGACGGCTCGACGTAGTCGACCTCGCCGCCACGCTTACGCACCAGGACACGGGGCTCGGTGAACTGCATGTCGTCGTTGAGCGCGGCGTTGGCCTGCGCGATGACGAAGCGGTCCTCCTCGTCGGCGGTGACGTAGTCGACCTCGTCGGTGACCCGGCCGTCGACGACCTTGCGGTACGGCGTCTCGATGAAGCCGAACGCGTTGACGCGGCCGTACGAGGCGAGCGAACCGATCAGACCGATGTTCGGGCCCTCGGGGGTCTCGATCGGGCACATGCGTCCGTAGTGGGACGGGTGCACGTCTCGGACCTCGAAGCCGGCCCGCTCACGGGACAGACCACCAGGGCCCAGCGCCGAGAGACGACGCTTGTGCGTCAGACCCGACAGCGGGTTGTTCTGGTCCATGAACTGGGACAGCTGGCTGGTGCCGAAGAACTCCTTGATGGAGGCGACGACCGGCCGGATGTTGATCAGGGTCTGCGGCGTGATCGCCTCGACGTCCTGGGTGGTCATGCGCTCACGCACGACGCGCTCCATACGAGCCAGACCCGTGCGGACCTGGTTCTGGATGAGCTCGCCGACGTTGCGCAGACGACGGTTGCCGAAGTGGTCGATGTCGTCGGTCTCGACGACGATCTCGTTGCCGTTCTCGCCGATCGTCTCGGTCTCGCCCGCGTGGAGCTTGACCAGGTACTTGATCGTGGCGATGACGTCGTCGGTGGTGAGCACGCCGGCGTCCAGCGGCTCGTCGGCGCCGAGCTTCTTGTTCACCTTGTAGCGGCCGACCTTCGCGAGGTCGTAGCGCTTCGGGTTGAAGTAGAGGTTCTCGAGCAGCGTCTGAGCGGCCTCACGGGTCGGCGGCTCGCCCGGACGCAGCTTGCGGTAGATGTCGAGCAGCGCGTCGTCCTGGCCCTGGGTGTGGTCCTTCTCCAGGGTGGCGCGCATGGACTCGTACTCGCCGAACTCCTGCAGGATCTGCTCGGTGGTCCAGCCGAGAGCCTTGAGGAGGACGGTGACGGACTGCTTGCGCTTGCGGTCGATGCGGACACCGACCAGGTCGCGCTTGTCGATCTCCATCTCCAGCCAGGCACCCCGGGACGGGATGATCTTGGCGGAGAAGATGTCCTTGTCGGACGTCTTGTCGATCGAGGAGTCGAAGTAGACGCCCGGCGAGCGGACAAGCTGCGACACGACGACACGCTCGGTGCCGTTGATGACGAAGGTGCCCTTGTTGGTCATGAGCGGGAAGTCGCCCATGAAGACCGTCTGAGACTTGATCTCGCCGGTCTCGTTGTTGGTGAACTCGGCGGTGACGAAGAGCGGGGCGCCGTACGTGAAGTCACGGTCCTTGCACTCGTCGATCGAGTTCTTCGGCGGCTCGAAGCGGTGGTCGCGGAAGGTCAGCGACATCGACCCGGAGAAGTCCTCGATCGGCGAGATCTCCTCGAAGATCTCTTCCAGACCGGACTTCGTGGGGACGTCCTGTCCCGACTCAAGGGCAGCCTCGACGCGAGCCTTCCAGGCGGCGTTGCCGAGCAGCCAGTCAAAGCTCTCGGTCTGCAGCGCGAGGAGGTTCGGAACCTCGAGGGGCTCCTTGATCTTTGCAAAGGAGATGCGCAGCGGGGCGGTGCTTGCGCCGTTGTTCGTATTGGTCGAGGCGTTGCGCGAGGCGGCCAAGAGGGGGTCCTTCCGAGGGCTCGGACTCACTACGCGCGTACCGGTCCCCAGCAACGCTTCACGGCAGACGTTTCCTGAGATGACCAAAAGGCCAGGTCAGACGGGGTCGGTCCGAGTAGCGGATGCGAAGGTATGCCCCTGGTGACGGGCAGGGGGCAGCTAACAGGCAGCGCAAAGGGTCAGTGTAGCCACTTGGCTCACTGATGTCCAGGGCGAATAATTCGCGACCCTCGTTGCTCTCAACTCCGCGGTACCTCGCGCCGTGTGACGCACCTCGATACTGCCCGTTCAGCCGTCGATCCATGCCTCGGATACGGATCGTTGTGACGACGCGTCCTGAGAATTGCGCGCTGCGTGCGGTTCGTCAAGGCCCCCCGGTGTGCGGGGCGCACGGCGAAGATCACCATACTCCGCTCCCGGCGGCCCTCGGGTCCCCCGCCACGCCCTTCCCGGGGAACGCCGAAAGGCGACCACCCACAAGGGTGATCGCCTTTCGGTGCTCCCGCGTTACACGGGGGCAGGAGTCAGCTCAGCGAGCCGAAACGGTCTTACTTGACCGTGACGGAGGCGCCGGCGGCCTTGAGGGACTCGGCGGCCTTCTCGGCAACGTCCTTCGCGACCTTCTCGAGGACGGCCTTCGGGGTGCCGTCGACGAGGTCCTTGGCCTCCTTGAGGCCCAGGGAGGTGAGCTCACGCACGACCTTGATGACCTGGATCTTCTTGTCGCCCGCGCCATCGAGGATGACGTCGAACTCGTCCTGCTCCTCGGCGGCCTCGGCAACGGCGCCCGGGCCGGCCGGACCGGCAACGGCGACGGCCGCGGCGGCGGTGACGTCGAACTTCTCCTCGAAGGCCTTCACGAACTCGGAGAGCTCGATGAGGGTCATCTCCTCGAACTGGGCGAGGAGGTCGTCCTGAGAGAGCTTCGCCATGATGGGCGATCCTTCCACTAATTCGGCAGGTGCCGATGTGTCTATAGAGGCGGGCGTAACGGCCCGCTACGACCCGCGTACTAGGCGACGCGGATCAATGCGCGAGCCGAATTACTCGGCACCGCCCTGCTCGGCGAGCTTGACGCGAAGCGCTTCCGCAGTGCGGACGAACTTCGACGGCAGCGCCTGGAAGAGCGAGGCAGCCTGAGACTGCTTGCCCTTGAACGCGCCGGCCAGCTTGCTGAGCAGAACCTCGCGGGACTCGAGGTCCGCAAGCTTCTTGATGTCGTCGGCGGAGAGAGCCTTACCGTCAAGGACACCGGCCTTGATGATGAGGTTCGGGTTCTCCTTGGCGAAGTCACGCAGGGCCTTCGCCGACTCCACCGGGTCACCGGTGACGAAGGCGACCGCGGTCGGACCAGCGAAGTGCTCGTCCAGTGCGGTGATCCCGGCCTCGTTGGCCGCAATCTTGGTCAGCGTGTTCTTCACCACGGCGTACTGGGCGTTCTCACCGAGCGAACGACGCAGCGTCTTGAGCTGCGCAACGGTGAGACCCCGGTACTCGGTCAGCACGGCGGCGTTGGAGCTCTGGAACGCGTCCTTGAGCTCGGCCACCGATGCAGCCTTGTTGGGCGTCGGCATAGTGCTTCGGCCTCCTTCCGGGTGATGAGGACCGCTCAGAAGGTGGCTGAACAAAACAAAACGCCCCGGCGCAGGCGCACGGGGCTTAGCTCGACCGGACGAGTCCGGGAACCTTCCACAGTCACCTGCGCGGGTCGTCCGTTGTCAGCGGATCCTTCGGCCACCGCACCCGGTAAGGGCACAGCAACGACCAGCGGTCTTTGGCTTCTGTGGAAGCTTACGTGACACGTTCCGGTTCGGGCAAATCAGCCCTGCGCGGCGCCTTCGCCGAGGCCGGCGCCGAGCTCCTTGAGCATCTTGAACAGGTCCACGGTGTCCTTGGCCGGCGGCGCCTGGACGGTGGCCTGGGTGCCGTAGTCGCTGTAGTCGGCCCGCATCTTCATCGAGCCCTCGGCCATGGTCATGCCGACGTCCATGCGCGCCGGGAGGCCGTCCTCGTTGACCCAGACCTGGGTGTCGTACCCCTTCATGCCCATCTTCTTGACGTTGGCGATGAGGGCGTCGTGGTCCTTCTTGGAGAGGAGCTTGGACGACTCGTTGGCGGCGAGCATCTGCTCGACGGTGAGCGTGCCCTTGTAGTGCTGGGTCTCCATGCCGTTGATCTTCGCGGCGCCGACGTGCTTCAGGTTCGGGGAGTCGAGGAGCAGCGCGAGCTGCTGGGCCGGGTCCTGGTTCATGCTCTCCAGGCCACCGGTCATCTGCTTCTGGAGCGCCTTGTCGCCGGAGGCCTCGGCGGCCGCCTTCATGTCCAGCTTCATCCAGCGCTTGCCGTCCATCTCGGCGGCCTGCTTCGCGCCCATGTCCAGGTACATGACGTTGTCGGCCATGATCATGCGGACCTGCTCGGGGGCGTCGGGGTCGCCCGCGGCGAGCATGGAGCCCTTCACCGTGATGTCCATGACCGCGGGGTCCCAGCCCTGGACACCGGTCAGCTCGGCGGTGCCCGAGTCCGCGCCGACACCGGACATGGTCATCGTCATCTTGACCTTGGCCGCCTTGGCCGCGGAGGTCTTCTCGTACGCGGCCTGGATGACCTTCGTGACGTCCCCGTGGCTCTTCACCCCGGCACCCGACTTGGCGTCCCCGCCGTCCTGACATCCCGCGACACCCGCCACGACGGCCGTGGCCGTCAGGGCGACGCCCGCGCGCTTCCATGCGGACATGTTCATGAGCGTTCCCCACCCCTTGATTTTCTTTACGGTCCCTTGAACCGTAACAAAAAACAGGCCCTCGCCTCTCCGAGGGAGAGGCGAGGGCCTGTTGACCACTCAGTGAACCGGTGAGGTTCAGACCGCGGCCGGGTCCTCCTCGACGAGGAGGTTACGGGTGCGGTTGGAGTCCAGCGGGATGCCGGGGCCCATCGTCGTCGTCAGGGTCGCCTTCTTGATGTAGCGGCCCTTGGCGGCGGACGGCTTCAGACGAAGGATCTCGTCCAGGGCCGCGGCGTAGTTCTCGACCAGCTTCGTCTCGTCGAAGGAGACCTTGCCGATGATGAAGTGCAGGTTCGAGTGCTTGTCGACGCGGAACTCGATCTTGCCGCCCTTGATGTCGTTGACAGCCTTCGCGACATCGGGGGTGACGGTGCCGACCTTGGGGTTCGGCATGAGACCACGCGGGCCGAGGACGCGGCCGAGGCGGCCGACCTTGCCCATGAGGTCCGGGGTGGCCACAACGGCGTCGAACTCGTTCAGGCGGTTGCCCTTGGAGATCTCGTCGATGAGCTCGTCGGAGCCGACGATGTCGGCGCCCGCGGCGATCGCGGCCTCGGCACGGTCACCGGTCGCGAAGACCAGGACCCGGGCGGTCTTGCCGGTGCCGTGCGGAAGGTTCACGGTGCCACGGACCATCTGGTCGGCCTTGCGCGGGTCGACACCCAGGCGGAAGGCGACCTCGACGGTGCCGTCGAACTTCGTGGTGGCGGTGTCCTTGGCGAGACGGACGGCCTCGAGGGGCGCGTAGTTCCGCTCGCGGTCGACCTTGGCGTCCGCGGTGCGGAGAGCCTTGCTGCGCTTCACTGCTTCTCCTGTTGGTTCAGGTATGGAGTCGTGGTGCGGGCCGCGCCGGCCCTACCACTGAGGTCACGAGGGGGGGTGATCAGCCCTCGACCGTGATGCCCATGGAGCGGGCGGTGCCAGCGATGATCTTGGACGCGGCGTCCAGGTCGTTGGCGTTCAGGTCGGGGAGCTTGACCGTGGCGATCTCGCGGACCTGGGCGGCCGTGAGCTTGGCGACCTTGGTCTTGTGCGGCTCGCCGGAGCCCTTGTCCACACCAGCGGCCTTGAGGATCAGCTTCGCGGCCGGCGGAGTCTTCGTGATGAAGGTGAAGGTGCGGTCCTCGTAGACCGTGATCTCCACCGGCACGACCATGCCACGCTGCGACTCGGTCGCGGCGTTGTAGGCCTTGCAGAACTCCATGATGTTGACGCCGTGCTGACCCAGCGCGGGGCCGACCGGCGGGGCCGGGTTGGCCGCGCCGGCGTTGATCTGGAGCTTGATAAGCCCCGTGACCTTCTTCTTCTTGGGAGGCATTGCTCTCTCCGGGTCCTAGTGAGAGTGTTCAGCCCGCCTTCCGGTCATCCGGATGCAGGCATACCGCACAACGATAACGGGTATAGACGCGCGGCTAAAAACCGAGCAGGTCAGAGCGGCTGTGAGAGCCACTCTGACCTGGTCGGAAGACGGTGAGATCAGTTCTTCTGGATCTGGTCGAAGCTCAGCTCGACCGGGGTCTCGCGACCGAAGATCTCGACGAGGCCCTTGACCTTCTTCGAGTCCGGGTTGATCTCGTTGATCGTGGCCTGGAGGGTCGCGAAGGGACCGTCCGTGACCGTGACCGAGTCGCCGACCTCGAAGTCCAGAACCTGGACCTCCAGCTTGCGGGCGGGGGCGGGCTTGCCCTCGGCCTCGGCGGCCTCGCGGGCGGCCTTCTCCTCGGCCTCCGGGGCGAGCATCTTGACGATCTCGTCCAGGGTCAGCGGGTACGGGTCGTAGGCGTTGCCCACGAAGCCGGTGACGCCGGGGGTGTTGCGGACGACGCCCCAGGACTCGTTCGTCAGGTCCATGCGGACGAGAACGTAACCGGGAAGCTTGTTCTGCTTGACGTTCTTCCGCTCGCCGCCCTTGATCTGGACGATCTCTTCCTCGGGGACCTCGGCCTGGTAGATGAAGTCCTCGACGTTGAGCGAGACGGCACGCTGCTCGAGGTTGGCCTTCACGCGCTTCTCGTAGCCCGCGTAGGTGTGGATGACGTACCACTCGCCGGGGAGGGTGCGGAGCTCCTCGCGAAGCGCGGCGACCGGGTCGACCGGGGCGGCCGGCTCGGCCTCCTCCTCGGTCTCGTCCTCGGCGTCCTCGGCCTCGTCGGACTCCTCGGCGTCGGACTCGTCCGACTCCTCTTCCTCGGCGTCCTCGTCGGACTCCTCGGCGTCAGCCTCGTCCTCGTCGGCCTCGGCGTGGAGAGCGGCTTCCTCGGCGGCGTCGCCCGCAGCGTCGTCAGCAGCGTCGGCCTGGTCCTCGTCGGCGGCCTCGACGATGTCCAGCTCGTCCTCGACGGACTCGGACTCGAAGGCGTCGTTCAGGTTCGCGTCAGACACGGTGGCTGCTTCTTCCTGCGATACAGATGGGGTGGAACAAAAAGTCAGCCGAAGACGTACTTGACTGCTTCCTGGAAGCCATAGTCAATCACGGTGACAAGGCCGATCATGATGACGACGAAGATAATCACCACAGTGGTGTACGACGTCAGCTGGCTGCGAGTGGGCCAGACGACCTTGCGGAGCTCCGCGACGATCTGGCGGTAGAAGAGCGCGAGACGGCCCAGAGGGCCCTTCTTGCCGCGCTTGCCGCCCTTGCGAGTCTTCTTCTTCGACTCGGAGGCCTCGTCATCGGCATCAGGCATGTCGATGGAGCCTACGGCGTCCGTCACGATCTCTCACCTGATTCCGGGTCGGCCGTGCCGCGCCCGGGATGGAGCCGCACGGCGGTGCAATGAAGTACGTACATGCGCACAACACCTGGCGGTGTGTGTAGCAGGGCCGGAGGGACTTGAACCCCCAACCGCCGGTTTTGGAGACCGGTGCTCTACCAATTGAGCTACGACCCTTTGTTGGTGCCCCTCAACGTACCGCATCGTGAGATGTGGTCGGTGCGGGCCAACGAGGAGTGAGCATACGTGGTCATGGGGGTCCGCGTCGAACAGAAACCACGCCGACCTGCTCTCGGACGGGCGTACGACCGGTAATGACCGTTCCTGTCCGGTCCTTGAAACCTGTGTGCCGGGCCCTGATCCGGTCTGGGACCATGGGCCGTATGAGCGCTGCTACCCCTCCCACCGAGCGTCGGGTCTCCGCCCGCATCGGTGCGATCTCCGAGTCCGCCACCCTCGCCGTCGACGCCAAGGCCAAGGCCCTCAAGGCCGCCGGGCGCCCGGTGATCGGCTTCGGTGCCGGTGAGCCCGACTTCCCGACCCCCGACTACATCGTCGAGGCGGCCGTCGAGGCCTGCAGGAACCCGAAGTTCCACCGCTACACGCCGGCCGGCGGCCTGCCCGAGCTGAAGGCCGCGATCGCCGCCAAGACGCTGCGCGACTCGGGCTACGAGGTCGACGCCTCCCAGGTCCTCGTGACCAACGGCGGCAAGCAGGCGATCTACGAGGCCTTCGCCGCGATCCTCGACCCGGGCGACGAGGTCATCGTCCCGGCGCCCTACTGGACGACGTACCCCGAGTCGATCCGCCTCGCGGGCGGTGTCCCGGTGGAGGTCGTGGCCGACGAGACCACCGGCTACCGGGTCTCCGTCGAGCAGCTGGAGGCCGCGCGCACGGAGAAGACGAAGGTCGTCCTCTTCGTCTCGCCGTCCAACCCGACCGGCGCGGTGTACTCCGAGGCCGAGACCGAGGCGATCGGCCGCTGGGCCGTCGAGCACGGTCTGTGGGTCCTGACGGACGAGATCTACGAGCACCTGGTCTACGGCGGCGCCTCGGCGGTCTCCCTGCCGGCCGTCATGCCGGAGCTGCGCGACAAGTGCATCGTCGTCAACGGTGTCGCCAAGACGTACGCGATGACGGGCTGGCGCGTGGGCTGGATCATCGGCCCGAAGGACGTCGTGAAGGCCGCGACCAACCTCCAGTCGCACGCCACGTCGAACGTGAGCAACGTGGCGCAGGTGGCCGCGCTGGCCGCCGTGTCCGGCGACCTGGACGCCGTCGAGGAGATGGGGCGCGCCTTCGACCGGCGCCGCCAGACGATCGTGCGGATGCTCAACGAGATCGAGGGCGTCTACTGCCCGACCCCCGAGGGCGCGTTCTACGTGTACCCCTCGGTGAAGGGTCTGCTCGGCAAGGAGATCCGCGGCAAGCGCCCCGAGACCTCGGTCGAGCTCGCGGCCCTGATCCTCGACGAGGCCGAGGTCGCGGTCGTCCCCGGCGAGGCCTTCGGCACGCCCGGCTACCTGCGCCTGTCGTACGCGCTCGGCGACGAGGACCTGGTCGAGGGTGTGTCCCGGATGCAGAAGCTGCTGGCCGAGGCGACCGCGTAGTCGGTACCGCCCGGTGACATCACTGACCGGGCCCCCGGTTCTTCGGAACCGGGGGCCCGTTTTTGCGTTCTAGCAAGGTCCCGATCGGGGAAACGGGGTGCCTTCGTCCATTCGGGTGCGGCAGTATCAGTCGATGGAGCACGTTTCACGCGACATCACCCTGCTGCCCAAGGCCCATCTGCACCTGCACTTCACCGGTTCGATGCGGCCCACGACGCTCATCGAGCTGGCCGACAAGTACGGCGTCCATCTCCCCGATGCTCTGAGCAGCGGTACGCCCCCGAAACTGCGGGCGACCGACGAGCGCGGCTGGTTCCGCTTCCAGCGTCTGTACGACATCGCCCGCTCCTGCCTGCGCGAGCCCGAGGACATCCGGCGGCTCGTCCGCGAGGCGGCCGAGGAAGACGTCAGGGACGGCTCGGGCTGGCTGGAGATCCAGGTCGACCCCACCTCGTACGCGCCGCTGCTCGGCGGACTCATCGCGGCCATGGAGATCATCCTGGACGCGGTCGACTCGGCGTCCCGGGAGACCGGGCTCGGGATGCGGGTGCTCGTCGCCGCGAACCGGATGAAGCATCCCCTGGAGGCGCGGACGCTCGCCCGGCTCGCGGTGCGGTACGCGGACCGGGGCGTGGTCGGCTTCGGGCTCTCCAACGACGAGCGGCGGGGCATGGCGCGCGACTTCGACCGCGCGTTCTCGATCGCCCGTGACGGCGGTCTGCTCGCGGCCCCGCACGGCGGCGAGCTGACGGGCCCGGCTTCGGTACGGGACTGCCTGGACGATCTGCGGGCCTCGCGCGTCGGCCACGGGGTGCGGGCGGCCGAGGACCCCCGGCTGCTGCGGAAGCTCGCGGAGCGGGGGGTGACCTGCGAGGTCTGCCCCGCGTCGAACGTGGCACTCGGCGTGTACGAGCGGCACGAGGACGTACCGCTGCGGACGCTCTTCGAGGCCGGGGTGCCGATGGCGCTGGGCGCGGACGACCCGCTGCTCTTCGGCTCGCGGCTCGCCGCGCAGTACGAGATCGCCCGTCGGCACCACGGGTTCACGGACGCGGAGCTGGCGGAGCTGGCCCGTCAGTCGGTGCGCGGCTCGGCGGCCCCGGAGGGCGTCCGGGCGAAGCTGCTGGCGGGGATCGACGACTGGATCGCCGACTGATCCGTCGTCGGGGTCACCGGCCGAGCCCGTGCATCAGCGTGCGTGCGATCGAGCGGGCGAACTCGTCGAGCGGCTCGGGCGGGCCGCCGGCCTCGGTCATCTCGTACGCGAAGGCCCGCTGGACGCAGGCGCCGAGGAGGAGCGCGGCGGCCGCCCTGGGGTCGGCTCCGGCGGCGACGCGGCCGAGGCGCTGCTCGGTGCGGAGGTAGGCGGTGAGCCCCTCGACGGGCTTGTGCGGGCCGGCGCCCAGTCTGCGCATGCCCTCGTCGTGGCGGGCCTTGAGCTGTGGCTCCGCGTAGAGCGAGGCGGCCATCGGGAAGCTCTCCTCGTAGAAGAGGGCGGCCTGCCGGGCGATGTCCGTGAGGTTCTCCTCGACGGTGCGGCTGCCGGGGTCGGCGGCGAGGGCGCCGAGCAGTCCGCCGAGGCGGGGCAGCCGTTCGTCGAGGACGGTCAGGAAGAGCTCTTCCTTGCTCGCGAAGTACTTGTAGAGCGCCGCCTCCGAGCATCCGGCGGCCTTGGCGATCTCCTTGGTCGTGGTGCGGGCGAGCCCCGCCGTCCGCATGAGGTCGCGCGCGGCGTCGATGATCCGTACGCGGGTCGGCTTCTGTTCCATGCATCCTCCACTCGCGCTTGACGCGTGAGTGAGTATCCACCCACCCTGGGGGTGAGTGAACACTTACCCACCCCGGGAGGGTGCGACATGAAGCTCACAGTCTTCGGCGCGACCGGCGGTATCGGCCGGGAGATCGTCCGCCAGGCACTGGCCTCGGGCCACGAGGTGACGGCGGTGGTACGGGACCCCGCGCGGCTGGCGGTCACCGGCGAGCGGCTCGTGGTCCACCGGGCGGACCTCACCGACCCGGAGGCCCTGCGCCCGGCCGTCGCCGGCAGGGACGCCGTGCTCTCGGGTCTCGGCGCGCGCGGTCGGGCGAACGCGGGCGTGGCGGCGCGGCTGACCGGCTCGGTGCTCGCGGCCATGGAGGCGGAGCGGGTGCGGCGGCTCGTGGTGGTCAGCGCGGCGCCGCTGGGCCCGGCCGCGGAGGGCGACGGAATGCTCGACAAAGCCGCCCTCGCGGTGATCAACCGTGTCCTGAAGGACATCTACGCCGATCTGCGGGTGATGGAGTCCGCGCTGGCGGCGAGCGCCACGGACTGGACCTCGGTCCGCCCTCCGAAGCTGACGGACAAGCCCTTCACCGGCCGGTACCGCACGGTCGTCGGCGGCAACCCGCCCCGGGGCCGCACGCTGGCCCGCGCGGACGTGGCCCACGCGATGCTGGCGATGATCGACGCCCCGGCGACGGTCGGTCAGGGCGTCGGAGTCGCGTACTAGGGGGTGTCCGTCCGGCGGATCGGGGCCGGACCGGCCCTGGGAGCGGCTACAGCTCCACGCCCACCGTGACGGGCTCGTTGACGAGGGTGATCCCGAAGGCGTCCCGCACCCCGGCGACGACCTCGCGGGCGAGGGCCAGGAGGTCCTCGGTGGTCGCCTCGCCGCGGTTGGTGAGGGCGAGCGTGTGCTTGGTGGAGATCCGGGCGGGCCCTGTTCCGTACCCCTTGGTGAACCCGGCCCGGTCGATCAGCCAGGCCGCGGAGGTCTTCACGGCGCCGTCCTCGCCCGTGGGGAAGGCCGGCGGGGTGACGTCGGGGCCGAGCCGTCCGGCCACGCGCGCGAGGAAGGTCTCGTACTCCCCCGCCGTGAGGATCGGGTTCGTGAAGAACGAGCCGGCGGACCAGGTGTCGTGGTCCGCCGGGTCCAGGACCATGCCCTTGCCGGCGCGGAGCTTCAGGACGGTCTCACGGGCGGTCGCGAGCGGGACGCGGTCGCCGGCCTCGACGCCGAGGGCGCGGGCGGTCTCCGGGTACTTGATCGGCGCCGACATCCCGTCCGCGTCCTCGAGCTCGAAGCGGACCCGCAGCACCACGTACCGCTCGGGCTGGTCCTTGAAGAGGCTGTGGCGGTACGAGAAGGCACACTCGGCGTTGGTGAGGGTGACGGTCTCCTCGGTGAGCCGGTCGTAGGCGACGACCTCGGTGACGGTGGCGGAGACGTCCTGCCCGTACGCGCCGACGTTCTGGATCGGGGTCGCTCCGGCCGAGCCGGGGATGCCGGCGAGGCACTCGATCCCGGCGAGCCCTGCCTCGACGGTCCGCGCGACGGCGTCCGTCCAGACCTCGCCCGCGGCGAGCTCCAGGCGCGTGCCCTCCAGGGCGAAGCCGGCGGTGGCGATGCGCAGCGCCGTGCCGTCGAAGCCCTTGTCCCCGATGACCAGGTTGGAGCCGCCGCCGATGACGAGCAGCGGGGTGCCCGTGGCGTCGGCCTCGCGGACGGCCGCGACCACCTCGTCGTCGGTGGTGGCGGTGACGAGCCGGGTGGCGGGTCCGCCGAGCCGGAAGGTGGTCAGGGGGGCGAGGGTGGCGTCGTGGAGTGGCTGCACGGGCTCAAGCGTACGAGAAAGAGCCATGACCCATCGCGCGCGCAAGGGGTCATGGCTCACGGGCGTCAGGCGAGCTCGACCACGGCCCGCGACATGCCCAGGACCTTCTGGCCCGCGCTCATGGCGGTGATGTCGACCCGCACCTTCCGGTCGTCCAGCTTCGCGGCGACCTTGGCGCTGACCTCGATGAGGGCGCCCTGGTCGTCGTTGGGGACGACGACGGGCTTGGTGAAGCGGACGCCGTACTCGACGACGGCGGCGGGGTCGCCGGCCCAGTCGGTGACGACGCGGATCGCCTCGG
Organism: Streptomyces venezuelae; assembly: GCF_008642375.1. NCBI lineage: Bacteria > Bacillati > Actinomycetota > Actinomycetes > Kitasatosporales > Streptomycetaceae > Streptomyces > Streptomyces venezuelae. The sequence goes on from NZ_CP029194.1 coordinate 3,570,376, forward strand.
CCATGGTGAACATGCCGTGGGCGATGACGTCCGGGAGGCCGACCTCCACCGCGAACTTCTCGTTCCAGTGGATGGGGTTGAAGTCCCCGGAGGCGCCGGCGTACCGCACGAGTGTGGCGCGCGTCACCGGGAAGCTCTGCGCGGGCAGCTCGGTGCCGACCTCGACCTCGTCGTAGGCGATCTTGGCGGTCATGGTCAGGCCCCCTCGGGTGCGCGGGAGACGAGTTTCGTCCAGGCGGTCACGACGTGCTCGCCGGAGGCGTCGTGGACCTCGCCGCGGATGTCCAGGATGTCGTTGCCCGCGAGGGACTTGATCGCCTCGATGGTGGAGGTGACCGAGAGCCGGTCCCCGGCGCGTACGGGCCGGGTGTAGGCGAACTTCTGGTCGCCGTGGACCACGCGGCTGTAGTCGAGGCCGAGCTGCGGGTCCTCGATGACGGCGCCCGCGGCCTTGAACGTGATGGCGAACACAAAGGTGGGCGGGGCGATCACGTCGGAGTGGCCGAGCGCCTTGGCCGCCTCGGTGTCGGTGTACGCGGGATTGGCGTCACCGATCGCCTCGGCGAACTCGCGGATCTTCTCGCGGCCGACCTCGTAGGCCGCGGTGGGCGGATAGGTCCGGCCCACGAAGGACTGGTCGAGCGCCATGGACTCGATACCTCCTGGATTCATTGCCGTGCGGACAAACGACACGAGGCCGCCCCCTGGTGGGGACGGCCTCGTGTACGAGCCTGATTAACGCGTCTCGCGGTGCGCAGTGTGCGAGTTGCAGCGAGGGCAGTGCTTCTTCATCTCAAGACGGTCCGGGTTGTTACGCCGGTTCTTCTTGGTGATGTAGTTCCGCTCCTTGCACTCCACGCAGGCCAGCGTGATCTTCGGGCGGACGTCGGTGGCAGCCACGTGAGTGCTCCTTGACGGACGGATGGGATGGATGAACGCATAAAAGAGTAGCCGATCGCAGGACCGACCCCACAATCGGCTACCGTGTGTAGCGGTGACCGGACTTGAACCGGTGACACAGCGATTATGAGCCGCTTGCTCTACCGACTGAGCTACACCGCTTTGATGATCCGGATCCCGCCCGAAGGCGGGTTCCTTCTCACCAGAGCCCCAATACGGAATCGAACCGTAGACCTTCTCCTTACCATGGAGACGCTCTACCGACTGAGCTATTGGGGCGAGCGAGGAAGACATTACACGGTCTCCGGGCCATCACCCAAATCCGTTTCCTCGTGCCCTTGCGACGGCCCTGACCAGGCCCGTCACCAGGCGTCACGTACGCCACTCGTGGACTCATCGGTACGACTATTGCGCTCCTCCTCGAAGGTCGGTCCGAGCCGCCCTAGGCTCTGCCCCACCTTGCGCGATCTTGATCTTGAGGAGCTTTGAGGAGCCCGATGTCAGCCGACAGCAAGCAGCCCCAGCCACCCGAGGACGGGGCCGCCACCACGGCCGACTCGACCTCGCTCCTGCTCTCCCACGCGCGCCTCACCGACGGCCGGACCGTGGACGTCCGGCTCGTCGGCGGGCGGATCGAGGCCGTGGGCACGGCTGGCAGCCTCAGCGCAGGCGCCGGTTCCCGTGTCGACCTCGCCGGCTATCTGCTGCTGCCCGCCGCCGCCGAACCCCACGCCCACGCCGACACCGCGCTCTCCGCCGACACGCCGGGCCCCGTCTCGTACGCCCCGGACGAGGTGCAGCGGCGGGCCACCGAGGCCGCCCTCCTCCAGCTGGGCCACGGCGCGACCGCGCTGCGCGCGCACGTGCGGATCGGCGACGTCCAGGGGATCGGCCCCCTGGAGGCGGTCCTCCAGGCGCGGCGCTCGCTGCGCGGCCTCGCCGACCTGACGGCCGTCGCCGTCCCCCGGCTCCTCACCGGGGTGGCGGGCGCGGACGGGCTCGCCATGCTGCGGGACGCCGTGAAGATGGGCGCCGGCGTCGTCGGCGGCTGCCCGGACCTCGACCCGGACCCGGCCGGCTACGTGGAGGCGGTCCTGGAGGTCGCGGCCGAGCACGGCTGCCCGGTCGACCTGCACACCGACGGGGACGACCCGGCCCGGCTCGCCCGGCTCGCGGCGATGGCCGGCGGGCTGCGGCCCGGGGTGACGATCGGGCCGTGCGCCGGGCTCGGCCGGCTCCCCGCCGACGCGGCACGGCGGGCGGCGGACCAGCTGGCGGCGGCCGGGGTGACGGTGATGTGCCTGCCGCAGGGCGGCTGCGGGGGCACGGAGCTGCGCGGCGCGGCGCCGGTCCGGCTGCTGCGGGCGGCCGGGGTGCGGGTCGCGGCGGGCAGCGGGGCGCTGCGGGACCTGTCGAACCCGGTGGGGCGCGGGGACCCGCTGGAGGCGGCGTATCTGCTCGCCTCGCTCGGCGGGCTGCCGCCCCAGGAGGCGTACGCGGCGGTGAGCGCGGGGGCGCGGGCCGCGATGGGGCTGCCTGAGGTGCGGGTGGAGGCGGGCTTCCCTGCGGAGCTGCTCGCGGTGCGCGGCGAGCGGCTCGCGGGCGTGCTGTCCCTCGCGTACAGCCGGATCGTGGTGCACCGGGGGCGGGTGGTTGCAAGGACGAGCGCGGTGCGGGAGTACTGCGACTCGGCGGCGGCCCTCGATCTGCCCAGGCAGGTGCGGCCGGAGCGGCCGCCCGAGCCGGGGAGCCCTCCGGCCGGTCCCGTCGTACGGTCGTGAGTATGCGCATCGTCATCGCTGGAGGACACGGACAGATCGCCCTGCGCCTGGAGAGGCTGCTCTCGGCGGGCGGACACGAGGTGGCGGGGATCATCCGCCGGCCCGAGCAGGGCGACGACCTACGCGCGGCGGGCGCCGAGCCGGTCGTCCTGGACCTGGAGTCGGCGTCGGTGGAGATGGTCGCCGCGGTGCTCCAGGGCGCCGACGCGGCGGTCTTCGCGGCGGGCGCGGGCCCGGGCAGCTCGGTGGACCGCAAGGACACGGTGGACCGCGCGGCGGCCGTGCTCTTCGCGGACGCGGCGGAACGGGCGGGCGTACGGCGCCATGTCGTCGTCTCCTCGATGGGCGCGGACGCGTCCCACCCGGGCGACGAGGTCTTCGACGCCTACCTCCGCGCCAAGGGCGCCGCCGACGACTCGGTCCGCGCCCGCACGGCCCTGGACTGGACGATCCTGCGCCCGGGCTCCCTGACGAACGACGCGGGGACGGGCCTGATCCGCCTGGAGGCCCACACGGGCCGGGGCCCGGTGCCGCGCGACGACGTGGCGGCGGTCCTCGCTGAACTCCTCGACACCCCGGCGACGGCCGGTCTGACCCTGGAGCTGATCAGCGGCTCGACGCCGCTCTCGGTCGCGGTGAAGGACGTGGCCGGAAACTGATCCGGAAACGAGTGAAGGTCCCCGGTGCAAGCACCGGGGACCTTCTTCGCGTGGCGACGCCAGGATTCGAACCTGGGTAGGCTAAGCCGACGGATTTACAGACTACTGACGTTGCGTCAAGTGCATAGTGGCTGACCTGCACTTGAACGACTCAGGCACTCCTGCCGAGAAGCTGTCGTCCATGCACCGTCCAGGCAGCCCCCAGACTCTGGTCGAGGCGTCCCTACGCGCCCACTACCTTTCGACGGCGCAATGCGCTGAGATGGCGCGTCATGAGACTACGCACACGCCTCCGGGGGCGCTTGCAGAGACGGCCTCGCCAGTCCCACCGCTCGCCAGTGACCATGGCCGTAGTTCTAGGAGTTCCAGCAGCACTCGGCCTAGTCCTTCTACTACTGGGCCCTCTCACTTGGGTAATAGCTGGCGATTCCGTCAGGAATCTTGACGGTAAAGAGCAAGTCGACGCGTTGAACGCCACACGCCAAACGGTGCTAGCAGCCACAGGAGGAATAGTTCTTGCACTTGGCTTGGCATACACTGCCCAGACTTATCACCTCTCCCAAAGGGGACAAGTGACCCAGAGATTCAGCACAGGGGTCACTCAACTTTCTTCCGAAAAGCTCGAAGAACGACTGGGAGGGGTTTTCGCTCTGGAGCACATCGCAGCAGAGTCGCCACAAGAGCACCTCACAGTCATCACCACACTTGCAACTTACGTTCGGGAGCACACACGCCGCAGCGGTCGCTCATATCCGTCACCCCCCGATACCACTGAGGACTGGGAAAGCCTGCTTCCAGAATGGGGCACCGAGCTCCCATCAGACATTCAGGCAGCCATGGAAGTACTCGCCCGCCGACCGGAAAGAACCGAACCTCGCCGCATTGATCTACGGCACACGAACCTTTCCGGACTGATGATGCGAGAGTTCGAGTTCGAGTCGCGGCCCCGGCTCACCCGAATGTTCTTGACCTGGTGCGACCTGCGCCGCGCCGACATGCGGGGGGTCGACCTGAGGGGTTCAATCCTCAACACATCCGACTTGAGCGCTGCGTGGCTAGATCGCGCCCAACTTGCGGGCGTGCAATTTTCTTCAGCCAGACTATGTGGTGCGAGACTAGGTGGCGCCGACATTCTCGGAGCTGATTTCTGCTTGGCCGACCTGAGAGATGTTTCGGGGCTAACAGCGGCACAGCTCTCAGGCGCAGTAATAGATGAAGCAACCAAGCTACCCGAAGAGCTCGAAAGGGATCCATGGGTAATTGCTCGGCGATCGTTCTGTCGCACTTGGCGCGAAACTCATGGTGCGTTTTCAACGCCCCCGCCCACCCCTGCCCCGGCAGGGTGCTAGCCGCCACCCGCTACGCGCAGACCCCGGGTAGGAGTCGGCAGGCTACCTGACCCTAAAATCTATTAGGCACGCATACAGCGGTTGCCGGCCACCTTGAACGCTGCCGTCCAGCGCCTGCGGGTGCGGAACTCAAGAGGAGACCCACGTGGCAAATTCCAGCCCGCGCGGAACCTACCTGCTCATCGCGGCAGCGCTGCGTAAGAGGATCGAAGACGGTGAGGTGCGCTCTGCCCTGCCATCCGAGACTCAACTTATGGCAGAGCACTCCGTGTCCAGGAACACGATCCGCCGCGCTCTCAAGGTCCTGGCAGACGATCGCGTGATCAGGTCCACGCCCGGCGTCGGCTGGCAGGTGGGGGGAGGCAACGAGCAGCGGCCGCTTGCTGAACGCCTGATCGATCTCATCACCGAAGACTCTCTGGCGATCGGTGACGCCTACCCATCGGAGTCAAAGCTGTGCGAACGATTCCAGGTGTCCCGGACTGCCGTTCGCCGTGCCCTAGGCCAGTTGGAGGGGAGCGGTCTGCTTGAGACCACTCATGGAAAGGGACGCAAGGTACGCGGTCTCCCAACCTCGCCTGAGCAGCCGTAGCCTTGGCGACCATGGGGTCTACTGCGTGGGCGTACTCACTCTCCGAATCGCTGCTGTCCGAGCCGTTGCCGCGCCGCTGGGCGCATTCCCTCGGCGTCGCCAAGCGGGCCCGGTCCCTGAGTCCGATCCTGGGGCGGGACGCTGAGCTGCTGGAGGCCGCTGCCGTACTGCATGACATCGGCTACTCCCCCTCCATCGCCGCCACCGGCTTTCACCCGCTCGACGGGGCCCGGTTCCTCCGGGACCAGGAGGGCGCCGACGAACGGGTCGTCCGGCTTGTCGCCCATCACTCCTGCGCGCTCCTGGAAGCCGAAGAGCGAGGGCTCCGGCAGGAGCTGGAGACAGAGTTCGCGCTGGAGCGGCCCGAGCTGGTGGACGCGCTCATCGTGTCCGACATGACGACGACGCCAGACGGCGAGCACACGACGCCGGCAGCCCGGCTGGACGAGATCGTGCAGCGGTACGGCCCGGACACGATCGTCGGCCGGTTCATTCAGCGGGCGGCTCCGGAGATCCACGCCGCCAACGAGCGGGTGGAAGGGCGGATGGCCGCAGCCGCGGCGAACGCTCAGCCGATGTAGGGCTCCCGGTGTGCCCGGTCCAGGCCGTGCCGCATGCGCAGCCGCATGGACGGGTGGATGTCCAGGTCATCGAGGTCCGCCGGGTCCACCCAGCGGACCTCTTTCGACTCGCTGCTCGTACGGAGAGAGCCACCAACCGGGTGGGCCCGGAAACAGATCGAGAACTGCTGCCGCACCTCGCCGTCGTCGTACGCGAGCACGTGCTCAGGGTCGGTGTAGAGCCCGACGATGCCGTCCACCACCACCTTGACCCCGGTCTCTTCCTCCACCTCGCGCACGGCTGTGTCGGAGATCCGTTCGCCGATGTCGTGGCCGCCGCCAGGAAGCGCCCACAGGTCGTTGTCGGTCTTGTGGATGACCAGGAGTCGCCCAGCGCCGTCACGGACGACCACCGTCACCGAAGGCACCACCGAGTTGGCCTTCGGGGCCTTGGGGTCACGGAAGTAGTCGATCCGGCTCATGCGCTTGAACCTCCCAGGTCGGTGGGCGAGGAGATGGGCCGCGCGGTCTCCCAGACCCGCTCGATGCTCTCAGCGTAGGCATCGAACAGTTCGCCCCCGGGGATGCGCTGAATGTGCAGGACCGGAGCCATGTACGCGCCCACGCCGTACAGGTGCCCGTTGGCCAGCATCTCGTCGTCGGCCCGGTAGATGGAGTTGTAGAGCGTCGTGGAGTGGAGCCGGAACTCCACGCCGGGGAGCCCGAACAACGGCGCGTAGTTGACCAGCGCGTTGCGAATCTTGCTCGCCATCGCGCCCCCGATCCCCTCGTCGCCGCCTCGTACCGCGACCGCGGCCGAGTCGGGGTCTCCGAGCATGAACCGCACCGGGACGCCGGCCGCCGACTTCTCCTTGACGACCTGGTGAAAGGCAGCGTCCTCCGTGAGCCAGAAGCCCGAGTAGACCAGCACGTCGAAGTGCCGCGTGGCCCTGGCGTAGAGCTGCGGCCAGAGCCGGTTCGGCACGACGGAGCGGTGCGGGTACAGCTGCACCAACTCCGCGTTGCCCGCTTCGGTGACCTCAGCAGACGTCCGCTCCTCCGGCCACAGGTAGGACATCTCGCACTGCAGGAGCGAGGCCGCGGCGTACTTGAAGCGACGGTACGGCTGACGCTTGGGCTCATTGATCCAGCGCTCGACAGTCTTCGCCGAGACCCCCAGTCGCTCTGCGACTTGATCGAGCGTCATACCGCTCTCGATGATCGCGCCGCGTAGTCGCTCATTGGCCATGTCGTGCTCTCCCCCCGACGGGACGACTTGGGACGACTTTCACCGTAGCGAGTCGTCTCGGAGCCGTACATGCGCGGAGTCCAGCGTCTGCCCTGATCAAGCCAAGCTGGACACATCGAACGGGACGGACTCGCAAACCCCGAAGAACCAAGGGACTTGACGATGCGAATCCTTCTCAGCATGATGAGGAACAGGTAGTACATGTACCTCATGGGGCTTCGGTCCGGTGAGGTGTGCTGCCCACGAGTTCAGGGCGGGGACGCTGCAATCCCGCTAAAGGCCAGGTAGGACGCAATGGGCTTCGGCCCGACTGGCGAGGTGGCCCGGCGACCGCGAGCAACGGCCGGAGAGTGGGGACACAGGTCCCCCTTGCAGTGCTTCATCCCGTCCGACCCAACCCGAGGGGGCCTCGATGTACCGACGAACGCTCTGGGCGCCGACCGTGCTGGACCGGCACGACGGCCACGCCCACACCGCGTCCTCCTGATCCGCCGCCGCTTCGGCGCACCGGGCTATCCGGTGATTCGCGGACGTCATGCCACCCGCGCAGCGGTTGCTGCGGCCGGTTGCCTCCTCCGCCCGTCCGGACCCCGAACGCGGGGCGCCGTACGGACGGGGTCGAGGGGAGCCGGAGATTCCTGGCTCTAACGGCGAGACCCCCCGGTGTTCGAGCACCGGGGGGTCGTTTCGGGCCGTTCCTGTCTGAGAGGAACACACCCAATGCTGTCCATCGCTGCACTTCAGGCCGCTGTTACGGCCACTCCGTTCGACGGTGAGCCGTCAGACGCGGAGCTGGACGCGATCGAGACCGAGATGCCGCTGATCCTGGCGGACGTCGAGCTGCTCGACGCGGTGATCAAGACGCTGGACCGTCCGGCCACCAAGCTGGACGAGCGGCGGATCCGCCGGGCCCGTCACCGGGTCGTGGCGGCCCGGCGGGACCTCACCAACCGCGCGGGCATGGTGCGGACGGGCGGTGCCGCGTGAGCCCGCTGACGCTGGCGGATCTGTCCGCCCCGCTGATGACCCTGCGGATGCTGGGAGCGGAGTTCCCGCACCTGCCGGCGCCGTGCGTGACCGTCTCGACGGTCTACCCGGAGCGGTTGGAGCTGTCGTTCCACGATGACTTCGCCGGTTTCGAGGCGTGGCGCGAGGCCTTGAACATCGCTCCCGAGAGCGTCGTTCATCGTGTTCAGGTCGGCGGTCAGACCGGCGTGCTGCGCGTTCGCGCGACGTTCGCCGGGGCCGAGCTGGAGCTGACCGGCTACGCGAAGGTCCCGGCCCTGGAGCCGGTGCTTTCGGGGGCGGGGGCCGTGTCGTGAACGGTGTTCAGATCCGTTCAGCGGAGCGGGCCCTGTCGGTGGGCACGTGGCTGATCGTGTCCGGAGCGATGCTCTACTCGGTCCTCACGGTCACGCCGCTGATGGCCGCCCACACCGCTGACGAGTGGGACTGGACATCGCCGATTCTGCCGCTCGTGGTGGACGCGGCGGTCGTGATCGTGGTCCGCCTCGACTCCGTCCTCGCCCGCCTCGACGGGCACGGCGGCAGGTGGCCCATCGCGCTTCGCTGGATGACCGGCTGCATGACCCTGGCGCTGAACGTCGCAGACTCCGCCCTGAAGAAAGACCTGGTCGGGGTGGCAGTGCACGCGGTGGCGCCACTGCTGCTGATCGTTACGGCTGAGACCGGCCTCGCCTACCGCCGGGCCATCACGAACGCGCTCACAGCCGTACAGGAGCGTGAACGGGCCGAGCGTGAGGCGCGCGAGAGGGCGGCTGTCGAGCGGGCCGAGGCCGTCGAGAAGCGGGCCCGTGAGGCGCGGGAGTTCGAGGCTCGGATGGCGCGTGAACAGCGTGAGCACGAAGCCGCCCTTGCCCGTGAACAGTCCGATCGGGAAGAGCGCGCACGGCGTGAGGAGCGCGAGCGGGTCGAGGCCGTCGAGAGGGCGGAGCAGGCCGAGCGTGAACGCCGTGAGCGCGAGCGTGAACAGCAGCAGATCGAGCGTGAACGCCTTGAACGCGAGGCCGCCGCACGCGCCGAGCGGGAGCGCCGGGAGCGGGAGGCGGCCCGGCTGCGTGAACAGCGCGAGCAGGCCGAGCGCGCCGAGCGTGAACGCGCTGAACTCCTCGCCGCCGGCGCCGCGAGCGGGAAGCAGTCGGAGGAGCTGGCCCGCAAGACCGTGGTCGCCGCCTTCCACGCAGGGGTGCCGGTGCGGCAGGCCGCCGAGCTGTGCGGCTGGTCCGTCGGCTGGGTCTCCACCCGCTACCAGGAACTCCGCGACAACGCCCCCGCCCGGTCCCTGGAAGGAGCCGCGCAGTGAAGCTCTCCCCGAACACCGCCCCGCCCGAGCCCGCCAACCTGCTGATCCGGTTCCACAACCAGACCGGGGCCGCCGTCGACGTCACCGGCAACCACAGCTCCTACTCCTGCCGGTGGTACTGCCACGGCTGCGGCGAGAAGTCCGGCGGCGACTACGTGAAGTACACCCGCAGCGCGGCGAACGAGCACGCCGTGGCCTGCCGGGCGTCCTACCACCGGCTTTCCTGATGGCGGGCCTGCCCGTCTACCGCTGGCGTCTGGCGCCGGAGGGGCTGGCGACGTTCCGGCAGCTCCGTGCGCTCGGGCTGCGGCCGGCCGGTCAGCCGGTCGTGGCCCAGCTCGAACGCCCCCGCCGTCGGCGCGACCCTCTGGTCGCGTTCCTGTACCGGGTCGACCTGGCGCTTCCGGTCCGGCCGATGACGCCCGCGCGGTGGGCGGCGCTGGAGCGGGCGAACGCGGCGCGGCGGGTCTGCCCGGAGTGTGGGCGGGACGCCGGATACCGGATCCCGTCCTCGCTCGGCATGTGCGTCCCGTGTGCGGACGCTCCCCACATCGCTGCCTGACCTGGAGGTTTGCCATGCAGAACACTCAGCGCCAGGGATCGCACATGTACGTGCTGACCTTGCAGAACAGGCACGGTGCGACGTGCACGTTCACCGGTACCCACACCCCGCCTGAGGGGTGGACCCGGTTCGACGTGCACGACCAGCTCCGGGCCGAATCGGTCCGCAGCTACCCCTCCATGGAGGGCGCGACGGTCCTGTTCTTCTCCCTGGAGCCCAACACCCTCTGACCGGCACCGCCCCGTGGCCGCCTCGCCAATCGGCGCGGCGTCCACGTCCATCTCTCCGCACTTGTAAGGGAGTTGAGTCGTGTCCCGACGTTCCCGCCCTCGCACGGTGAAGGTGCCCCAGGGTGCCACGACCGTGCATATCCCGAGGCAGCGCGGCCGCCAGGCCGCCGCCCCGGTCGTCGTTCTCGTCCCCGAGCAGCCCCGCTCGCTCTCCGCCCGCGCCGCGCGGGTGGTCGGCGGCTGGGCGTGGCGCCACCGCGCCGCGTGGGCCCCATCCGGTTTCGCCGTTCTCGCCTTCGCGGTCACGGCCGTCGTGCACATGATCGCGCCGTGGATGGCCTGGGTCCTGGCCGCCGCGACACTCGCGCCCGCCGCCGGCCTGTGGTGGGCCCGCCGCAAGCGCCCCGAGGTCCTCGGTGAGCGGCCCGCCCGCCTCCTCGCGCTCGCCGGGCTGACCACGGCCGCGCTCGGCTGGGCCGCCGGCATCGTGCACTTCGGCCCGCTCGCGGAGCTGCTGGCGTGGCTGTGGCTGCTGCTCGCCGCTGCCGCGCAGGTCTTCTGGATCGTCGTCCGTCGCTCGAACTGACCTGAGGAGATCCCGTCATGGCTCAGATCCCCAACGGGCGGCGCACCGCCCGACCCCAGCAGCCCCGGACCAATACCAACCGCTCGAACGGAAATAAGTCGGACAAGTTCGCCAACGCCGGCGCCGCCGTCGGCGGGTTCGTCGGCGCGATGGGCGGCTCGTTCGTCCCGCCGGTGAACGTCAACGTCAGCCGCACCACCGTCAACGGCAACGGCGGCCGTCGGCCGCACTCGCAGGCGCTGATGCCGGAGCCGGACTTCAGCTCTCCTTCGCAGGTACGGGCCTACTGCAACCACCTGCGCGCCACCGCCGTCGCGCTGTCGATCGAGGTCGCGATGGGCGCGGAAATCCTCAAGAGCGTTCTCGCGGCTGTCCCGGACCCCGACGGCCGGATCGGCGGCTCGCGGATCCGGGCCGCGAAGGTCGCACGCAAGCTCCAGAAGTCCGCCGACGAGCTGCGCAACGCCGCCAAGCTCGCCGCCTCCACCTACGCGGTGTTCCAGCAGGAGTACCAGGAGGAGATCAACCGCGTCCGCCACCACGCCCGCCCCCGCCCGCAGCAGCGCATGAACTGGACACAGCAGTAGAGCAGTTGAAAGGAGGTCCGGTCATGGCCGGACGCAACACGACCATAGACGTGCTGGACGACGACGCCCGCGGCTCCGGCGGCGGCACGATCGCCCGCTACCTGCTCCACCGTGCCAAGCCCCACCTGCCGCCGTGGCTCGGCGTCGCCGGAACCGGCGTGGCCGGACTCCTCGGCAACCTGCGGTGGGCGGACAGCGCCGCCGCCGGCGTCGGCCTCACCGCCGTCTCCGTCGCCCTGACCGGCGCCACGTGGTGGATCGGCCGGTCCAGCTCGCAGCAGCGCCGCCTGCACTCCGCCATCACGGTGGCAGCCGGATCGGCGTGGCTGACCGGCGCCTGCCTGGCCGGACCGACGGCGGGGCCGCTGGACGACCTGTACCTGATGGGCGGCGCGGCACTCGCGCTGTCGTGGAACGTGCGCATGGTCATGCGCCGCACCGACGAGACCCCGACCGCGACGGGCGGAGACAAGGGGCTGCTGGAGAAGGTCGGTCTGGCCAGGGCCGCGATCGGGTCGACGAAGGTCGAGCCGAACCGGGTGACCGCTCAGATCGCGCTGGAGCCGGGCGAGCAGACCACCGAAGACGTGGCCAAGGTGCTACCCCGGCTCGCCTCCGCGCTCGACCTGCCGACGACCGCGCTGCGGTTCATGCCGAACGCGGACTCCGCCCGCCGGGGCGAACTGGTCATCGTCCCCGAGGACATGCTCGCCGAGGTCCTGGAGTACGACGGCCCGACCCGGCTCGGCGGGTCAATCGCGGACCCGCTGGTCATCGGCCGGTACGACGACGGCTCCCCGCTCGTGCTGTGGCTCCCGGGCGACCCGGAGGTGGGCCGCAACGCGACTCACCTGCTGATCGCGGGCGGGACCGGCTCCGGCAAGGGCGACGGCGCCCTGAACGTCCTGACCGAGATCGTCTCCCGCACGGACGTCAACGTACTGCTCTCGGACCCCAAGTCCTTCCAGGACTTCCGGCCCCTCCTCCCCGCCTTCGACTGGGCAGAGGAGGGCGGGCCCGGTACGGAGGCGATGGTGGAAGCGCTCCAGGCCGCCATCCCCGCCCGGACCCGCTGGCTCGGTGCCCACCGCTACCGCCAGTGGACCGTCCAGGCGGCCGGCAAGCAGACAGACCCAGCGCACTCCTGCCGCACCGACGGCACCGCGTGCGGCTGCGAGGGCATGGCCTACCTGGTCGCGTGGTTCGAGGAGGCCGCGAACACCCTGCGAGCCCTCGGAGACGACGCGTTCACCGGCATCGCCCAGGAGGCCCGCGCCGCCGGCGTCTCCCTGATCGTCTCCCTCCAGCGCCCCAGCTACGACCAGATGAGCACCAGCACCCGCGCCTCCCTGCCGTCCGTGCTCGCGTTCGGCTGCGACCCCCGCGACGAGGGATTCGCGCTCCCCGAGACCGTCCTCGACGCCGGGGCCCACCCCGGCGCGTGGGGCAACCGCCGCCCCGGCTACTGCTACCTCGTCTCGGCGGGCATCCCCGAGGACCGCTACCCCGCCCCGGGCCGCACGCGACGCTTCACCACCCGCTCCATGGACGTCATGGAACAGCTCGCGGACTGGGCCGCCGCCAACGGCGCCCCGATGGACCTGGTCACCGCCCGGGCCTTCGAGGCGACCGTCGGCAACGCCTACACCCACCGCACCCGCCACACACCCGACACCGCCCCGCAGCCGCGGGCGGTGGACGCCGAGGAAGTGAACGCGGGCATGCTGCTCGACCCCGAGGACGATGGCATCGACCCCGACGCCGACCTCCCCGGCGACGAACTCGGCGATGATGCACCGCTGTTCGGCGCGGACCCGGGCCGCAAGCCCACCCCGGAGGAAGCGCGGCTCCTGTTCGAGGAGGCGCTGGAGGAGTTCGAGGAGGAGGGCCGGATGATCGTCGGCCCGAAGGACTTCTCCGACTGGTGCGAGACCCACGGCTACAGCCGCCCCTGGATCTCCGCCCGCTTGAAGGACGCCGCCCTCGACGGCCGCCTGGAACCGACGAACCAGTCCGGCCGCTGGCGGATCGTCCCCGCCCTCGCCGCCGCCTGACACCCCGCGTGACGCCTGACACCGTCACGGGCCCCTGACACCCAAACCCTTAGGCGGGAACGGGTGTCACGCGCCCTGACACCGGCGCCTGACACCCTCTGACACCTGCCCTGACACCCGGCACACGGGCCCGTGACACCCACCCGTCACGGGCCCGTGCCATACCCCCGAGGAGACGCCATGCCCTACCCCGAGCAGCCCCCCGGGCCCACCGCCGTCCACTACCCCGTCCCCCTCCACCCGGCCGCGAGCGCCCCGCTCGCCACGGTCACGCCGACCGGTCTCCCGGCGGTCCAGAGTGTCCAGCTCCCCGACGGCCGCATCGTCACCGGCTACACCCTCACCCCCGCCCCGCCCGTCCCCGCGATCACCCCCGGAGCGGTGCCCGCGTGGGCCAAGACCACGGCCCTGCTCGCCCCCACCGTCGGCGGCGGGATCACCGCCGCCGGCATCGGACTCTCCTACGCCGCCCCGGGACTCATCGCCATGAGCCACGCCCTCTGGTCCGCCGCCGCCCTCGTCGTCGCAGCCGTCATCGCCGTCCCCGTCCTCCTCCGGACCGCCCGCCGAGCCACCGGCAGCAACCGCGGGGGCGGGTCGACGCACATCACGCAGAACGTCACCGCGACCGGCCTGTTCGGCCGCGCCAACGGCACCATCAACCACCACTGAGGAGCCCCACCGATGGCCAGCATCCGCATCACCTCCTACGGCACCGGACACAACGACGCCCCCACCGCCCCCGACCCCGTCGTCGTCGACACCACCGCCCTGCGCAACCCGCCCGACGACCCCGCCGTCCGCGCCCGACTGACGCAGCTCACCGGACGGCACGCCGACGTCGCCGCCTACGTGCTGGCCACCCCCGGCGCACACGACCTCATCGACAACGCCCGCCGCAGCATCGAGCAGCGCATCGAGGGCGGCGAGCAGCGCATCGACGTCCACGTCCACTGCTACGGCGGCCGACACCGCTCCGTCGCCATCGCCGAACTCCTCGCCGTCGACCTCTCCGTCCTCGACGACTACGTCCACATCCACCACCGCCACATCGACCAGCCGATCCTCCCCGCCCGCACCACCGCCTAGCAGCACGAAGGGCGGCCCCCGTCTCGCCAAAGCCGGGGCCGCCCTCGTCTACCAGCACCGCTCAGAGAACTGGAGATACCAAGCATGACCCATGCCATCCCGATCCGGCGAGACGCCCGGACCGGTCACCTCAATGTGGCCCTGCGGCTGGCCGCCGACGGACTGCCGGTCCTGCCACTGCGCGCCGGGAAGGGCCCGTTCGGCAACTGCCGGAACTGCGCCAACAACGCGTGCGGCGGACGGCCGAACATGAAGACCCCCGGCCCCTGCCAGTGCCCGTGGCCGTGCCACGCCTGGGCCGCCGCCACCTCCGACCCCACCACCATCACCTCCCCGGCCTGGAAGACCGCGTGGAGGTACGCCGGGACCGTCGGCTATCACCCCGGCGGCGCCGGGGTGACCGTGGTCGACCTCGACAACACCGAGGCCGTCGACTGGGCCCGGGAGAACCTGCCCCCGACCCGGACCGTTGGCACGACGCGCGGCGAGCACTGGATCTACCAGGGCACCATGCGCTCCGTGAACGGCGTCCGCGAGGGCGTCGACCTCAAGTCCACGATGTCCTACGCCCGGTGGCTCGGCCCCGGCACCGGCACCATGACGCCGCTGCCGGAGGTCGTGCTCGCGCTCGCCGAGAAGGAGCCCACCGCCATCCGGCCGACGCCACATGCCGTGACCGTGCCCCTGCCTACCGGAGGCGGGGAGTGCCGTCACCGCTCGCCCTCCTACCTGGAGCGTGGCATCGCCATGGCGGAGCAGCGCATCACCGATGCCACCAGCGCGGTCCACGCCACCGTGTACCGGACGTTCCTCGCGGTGCTGTCCGCCCATGGCCGGTGCGGCTGCCTCACCGAGACCCACATCGGCCGGCTGTTCACCGCCGCGCAGGCCAAGGGGGAGTCTCCCCGGCACTGCACGGACGCCTGGACCAACGCCCGTTCCGCTCTGGGC
Source organism: Streptomyces venezuelae (assembly GCF_008642375.1). NCBI lineage: Bacteria > Bacillati > Actinomycetota > Actinomycetes > Kitasatosporales > Streptomycetaceae > Streptomyces > Streptomyces venezuelae. Next base: position 3,585,848 of record NZ_CP029194.1, read on the forward strand.
ATGTGACATGGCCGAGGACGAGAAGAATCCGGCCCGCGAGGTCATCACCGACTACGCGCAGGAGCATTTCCGGTACTTCCGGACCGTCGACGGGACCGTATACGCGCAGAAGAACGGTCACCCCGTGGCCCGTCCGATCCGCTCCCAGGGAACGACGGGCAGCCACCGGCAGGAACTCATGGTCGGACTCTTCAAAGACGGGTTCGGCGTATTCAACGGCACCGCACTCAAGGAGGCGTTGGACTTGATCGAAGCACTTGCTCTGACCGAGGACGTACAGCCCACCCACATCCGCGTCGCCCCCGGATTCGACGGCGCAACCTGGCTCGACCTGGGCCGCGACGACGGCAAGTCCGTCCGCATCCACCCCACCGGCTGGGAGATCCTCACCCCCGACCCGCGCGAGGTCTGCTGGCGCCGCACCCAACTCACCGGGGAGCTGCCCCTGCCGGTCGAGAAGACCAACGGCAAGGGAATCGACTTCCTGATGCGGCTGTGCAACTTCGCCAGCGCCCAGGCCGAGAGCCTGGCCCTCGCCTGGCTGATCGGCTGCCTCGGGCCGTCCGCGCCCGTCCCCGCCCCCTTCCTCACCGGGCCCCAGGGTGCGGGCAAGTCCACCGCCGGCCGGATGCTCGTGCGGATCATCGAGGGCATGAGCGGCGACCTGCGCCGCGCCCCGAAGGACGAGGAAAACCTGATCACGGCCGTCGCCGCCGGATGGGTCACCGCCCTGGACAACCTCTCCCACCTCGGCCCGGACCTGTCCGACCTCATGTGCTGCATCGTCACCGGAGCCGAGACCATCAAGCGCGCCCTGTTCACCGACGGCGACGTGGTGCGCTCCCGCTACCGCCGCCCCCTGCTGCTGACCGGCATCGACGTCGGCGTCATCCGCCCCGACCTCGCCGAACGCCTCCTCCCGCTGCGTCTGGAACGCCCCCTCGTGCGGCGGACGGAGGCGGAGCTGTGGGCGGAGTTCGAAGAGGTCCTGCCGATCATCCTCGGGTCCGTGCTCGACCTCGCCGTCAAGGTCCGCGCCACCGAGGCCGACATCCCCACCGACCTGCGCATGGCCGACTTCGCCCATCTCTGCGCGCAGCTCGACGCGGCCACCAGCATGGGCGCGCTGGACGCCTACCGGGCCAGCCTCGACGACCTCAACGACGACGTCATCGAAGGCGACCTGCTCGCCCAGACCGTCCTCAAGCACGCGGCCGGCATCGAGCCCGGCACGGAAGTCCGGATGACGTCCGCCGAGTGGCTCCACGGCCTCACGCAGCTCTACAGCGGCGAGGACTTCCGTCCCCTGCCCAAGGGCTGGCCCACCACCGGCAAGGTCCTCTCCGACCGCCTCAAGCGGCTTCAGCCCGTCCTGGCTGCACGGGGAGTCCTCGTCGACTGGGGCCGTACCCGGGCCGCCCGCTACATCGAGATGACCCGCCAGACGCCCCCGGCCGACGAGCAGTCCCCGATGTTCTAGCCCAGCGCGACCGCGACCGCTCGCGCACAAGCAAGAGGAGCACCCCCGCCCGGCACGGCGTGCTCCTCTTGCTGTTCCGGCGGCTTGCCGCCGCTGCAAAGGACGTGCCGCTTTGCGGCTCCTTCTTCGCGTTCTAAGGCACGCACCACAACGAAGGCCCCTCTCTCTTTTCCTAAGAGGAGAGACGCTGCGTCACCTACGTCACCAACGGCTAAAAAACCGCCCGTGAGCTGCGCCGACAGCGGTGACGCAGAGCCCCGGATCCTGCGTCACCCCGCGTCACCCGCGTCACCGGTGACGGAGACGTGCGTCACCGGTGACACAGCCCGCTAACGCCTGCGTCACCGAAAACCGCAGGTCAGGCCCGTAAATGACGCGGATGACGCCGTGACGCAGAAATCCCCACCTCGGACACACGCGGGCCACCACGAAGCCGCCCAGCCCACTGCCGCGGCTCGCTTCAGCCCGCGCACCGCCACGGAGACCACGCCGCCCGACCACGCCCCAAGGAGGGGACCCGATGGCCCGCACCGCCCGCCGCCGTCAGCCCGCCGACGAACTGGTGTCGCTGACCGACGCGCTCGACGAGCTCCGCATCACCCGAGCCACCTACTACCGCTGGCGCAACCGCGGCTACGCCCCCGAGATGCAGCGCCTCCCCAACGGACACCTGCGGATCAGCCGCAGCAAGCTCGACGCCTTCAAGAACGAACTGGAGATCGCGTGACCGACTGGAGCTACACCGTGCGGATCTGGAGCATCCGCAAGCGGCCGTACCGCAAGCCGTACCAACTCCGCTGGCAGGTCGGCACGAAGCCGCACTCCGAGTCCTTCCTGACGCTCGGGCTCGCGGAAAGCCGGCGCGCGCAGTTCATCACCGCGACCCGCGAGGGCGAGCCCTGGGACATCGACAGCGGCCTGCCGAAGTCGATGGTCCAGAAGGCGAAGGACATCTCCTGGTACCAGCACGCCAGGAACTACGTGGAGATGAAGTGGGACCACTCCCCCGCCTCCACGCGCCGGAACCTCGCTGAGGCCATGGCGACCGTGACCATGGCGCTGCTCAAGGACACGAAGGGCATGGCGGACCACAAGGCCGTACGCCGCGCGCTCTATACCTGGGGCTTCAACGTGAACCGGTGGAAGGAGGAGACCCCGGAGGACGTGGCCTCGCTGCTCTCGTGGGTGGAGCGGAAGTCCGTCCCCACGTCCAACCTGGCGGATCGGATCCTCGTTCGCCGGGCCCTGGACGCCTGCACCCGGCGGCTGGACGGCAAGACGTCGGCCGGCACCGTCATCGCCCGGAAGCGGGCCATCTTCCACCAGGCCCTCGGGCTCGCCGTCGAAGCCGAGCTGCTGAGCGAGAACCCGATCCCGGCGATCAAGTGGAAGGCGCCCGAGAAGGTGGAGGAGGAAGTGGACCCCGAAGCCGTGCCGGACCCCGAGCAGGCCGCCGCGCTCCTGGCCGCTGTGGGAAAGCAGGGCGCCCGAGGGCGGCATATGGAGGCATTCTTCGGGTGCATGTACTACTCCGCCGCCCGGCCAGGCGAGCTGGTCGGGCTCCGGCTCCAGGAGTGCGACCTCCCCCGACGCGGCTGGGGGCTCATCCGGCTTCGGGAGAGCAGGGCGCGCTCCGGAAGCTCCTGGACGGACACGGGCGAGGCTCATGACCGGCGCGGGCTCAAGCACCGCACCCGGAAGGCCGTCCGGCACGTGCCGATCCCGCCCGAGCTCGTGGCGATGCTCCGGTGGCACGTCACGCTGTACGGCACCCACGCCGACGGCCGGCTGTTCCGGACCGCCCGCGGCGGCATGGTCCAGGAGAGCGGATACGGGGAGGTCTGGGCGGGCGCCCGCGGGGACGTCCTCACGCCCGCCGAGCAGGAGACCAAGCTGGCCAAGCGGCCGTATGACCTTCGTCACGCGGCCGTCTCCACCTGGCTCAGCTCGGGAGTCGAGCCGCAGCTCGTCGCCCAGCGGGCCGGCCACTCGACGGGGGTCCTGTTCCGGGTCTACGCGAAGTTCCTGAAGGGTGGCGACGAGGCTGCCAACGCCAAGATCTCCGCCCGGTTGAATCAGCACCGCGCGAGCGGTCCCGCGACCGCCTGAATGGCCTACGGCCGCAGCCCAGGGTGTGACCCTGAATCCCGTCCACGGCCCGTCCAGACACCCTGGTAGACCCCGGGATTCAGCGAGACACAGCGAGACAGTCGACCCCTTGTCTCACTTACACACGCAAACGGCCCCTGATCGCGTTTCCGCAGATCAGGGGCCGTTCTTATCGCGTGGCGACGCCAGGATTCGAACCTGGGTAGGCTAAGCCGACGGATTTACAGTCCGCTCCCATTGGCCACTCGGGCACATCGCCATGAGATCGCTGCCGTGGAGCCGCTTTCGCGGTGTTCCGTGGCAACGACGTAAACAATACCTGATCCCGGAGGGTGGTTCGCCACCGGATTGATCAGCGGTTCGAGTCGCGGCGAACCCCCTAGGCTTTGGGCTGTACCCGACAGCGAACAACAAGGAGCCACGAGTCATGGCCGACTCCAGTTTCGACATCGTGTCCAAGGTCGAGCGGCAGGAGGTCGACAACGCCCTCAACCAGGCCGTGAAGGAGATCTCCCAGCGCTACGACTTCAAGGGGACCAACGCCTCGATCTCCTGGTCGGGCGAGAAGATCCTGATGCAGGCGAACGGCGAGGAGCGCGTCATGGCGATCCTCGACATCTTCCAGACCAAGCTGATCAAGCGCGGCATCTCGCTGAAGTCGCTGGACGTCGAGGGTGAGCCGCAGCTGTCCGGCAAGGAGTACAAGCTCTTCGCCTCGGTCCAGGAGGGCATCTCCCAGGAGAACGCCAAGAAGGTCGCGAAGGCCATCCGGGACGAGGGCCCCAAGGGCGTCAAGGCGCAGGTCCAGGGCGACGAGCTGCGTGTCAGCTCGAAGAGCCGGGACGACCTGCAGGCCGTCCAGGCGCTGCTCAAGGGCAAGGACTTCGACTTCGCCCTCCAGTTCGTGAACTACCGCTGAGCAAGGCCTCTGACCTGCTGAAACTCTGCTAGGCCAGCTTGATAGGGCACAACGGGGGCACATCGCCGAGGACCGCCTCGACGGCTGCCCGCGTTGTGTCCTCGTCGTCGGGCCAGAGGTGCGTGTACGTGTCGAGCGTGATCGACGGCTTCGAGTGCCCCAACCGGCGCTGAACCGTCTTCACGCTCTCCCGGTGCTTAATCAGCGCCGAGGCGTAGAAGTGGCGCAGGTCGTGCATGCTCGCGCCGTCCGGCACCTGGACGAGGGCGGGTTCCTCCCCCGTCGGCCGGCCGCGCTGGACCCATGCCGCGTACGCCTCGCCGTGCGCCTTCGTCAGTGCCTTGTTCGCCCTGATCTCCATGCGCCCCCAGACGTGCGCCCAGTTCGCGCGCTTGATCACGTCGGTCCGGCCGCTCGTGAACAGCAACTGCACCTTGCGGCGGCGCGGTTTGCGCGGGTCGGTCCGGTCCTCGATCTCGACCAGTGCGGCCGGATACTGCTGGAGATGCGCGGCGAGCGCGTCGACGGCCGAGCCGACCAGCGGCACGGTTCGGTAGCTCTCGTGCGTCTTGGGCTCACCGAGGTAGGACGCGGGGGTCTCCTCCTGGTCGCCCTTGTCGGGCGTGACGAGCTGCTGGCGGACAACCACCTCGCGGCGCAGGAAGTCGACGCAGTCCGCCTCCAGCCCGAACACCTCGCCCTGCCGCAGCCCCGAGGCCGCGGCAAGCAGGATCATGGCGCGGTATCTGTCGGGCGCCGCCTCGATCAGCGCGCGCACCGCGTCGGGGTGCAGGGGCACGATCTCCGCCTTGCGGACCTCCGGGATCTTGACGCCCGAGCAGGGGTTCAGGGCGATGATCCGGTCCCGCACGGCCGTGTGCATCACGGTGACGAGGTAGGCGTACGTCGTACGGAGCGTGGACGGCGCGACGACCTGTGACCGGTCCTTGACCCACGCCTGTACCTCTGAGGGTCGGATGCTCACGATCGGCCGGTCACCGAAGGTCGGGTAGATGTGGAGCCGCAGCGCCCGCTCGACACGGGAGGCCGTGCCGTCGCGGTGAACGGCCGAGGTCCGCCAGCGCTCGGCGACGGCCCGAAGGCTCTCCTTGCCGGCCGCCGGATCGACGTACAGGCCGCGGGCGAGGTCGGCCTCGATGGTCGCGGCGCGAACGTCCGCCTGGCTGCGCTTGGCGAAGTTCTCCTTGCACTGCTTCCCGCTCCCGTCGCGCCAACGGACCTGCCAGCGCTTGCCCTTGCCGTGGTCGGCGCTGGGTATCAGGGTGCGGGTCTTGCTGCTGTGCTCGGCGCACGGCTCCCCGGTCTTCGACGGACGGGACAGGTGCCAGCGGTCGTAGACCTCAGCCATCCTCCGACTCCCCCGCCTCCGGCTCAGATCCATCCCGACGCACCCACTCGTACGGGCCGTCCGGATCAATGCGATTCTTCTCGTAGTCCCTGATCGCAGGCTCCAACTCCGTCAGCAGAGCACGGGTGACATGCCCCCTTGCAGCCTGGAGCGCCCGCGAGGCCCCTGGGAGATCCGTGCGCTCGGCGAGGCGCGCGTCTCTCTCGGCCGCAAGCCCACGCCCCCACCGCTCGCGCGCGGCGTAAGCCACGTACTCAGGTGTCGTGTTAAGCCTCTTGGCCGCCTTGCTCTCCGCCTCGTCAGGGTTCGGGTTGTGCTCCGCCCCTGCCGGCCATCGAGCCATGACCTGAACGACCATGCGCTCCACGTTCCGCACGGTCTCGTCCATGTCGATTCCCTTGAGGTGCCATTGCCCCGGCGCCATACCCGCGCCCCGTACGGGGCTGCTGACGTTAGCGAGGATTGCGTCCCGCCTGGCCGCTACCTCACCGGTGAGCCACACCGTCCCCTGAGGCAACAGGTCCTGTAGCGGTCGGCCGTAGATCAGCGGCAGCAGGAGGAGTTCGACGGCGCTGATGCCGCGCTTCCCCTTCTCGATCTGGCCGACTGTGGGGCGGTGCCAGGACAGGCCGAGCCTCTGCCCCGTCCGGGCAATGTCCTCAGCCGTCACCTCGTCGTCGTCCCGGATGCGCTGAAGGCGCTCACCGAGGGCAACACCGAACGTTGGCGCCGCCTCTAGCTCAGCCGCCCACTCCTCCGCGCTCGGTTGCCCCGTGGAGCCGGGAACGGGCATGGATTCATGCCCCACATCTCGCTTCATGAAGAGAAGAATACCGTCCGCTTGACGACCGCGCCAGATGTCGGCAAGCTTTGGAGCGCAAGGAATCCTTCTCTACATCAGGAGCGCCATGCCTCGCCCTGCCCTTCCCGAATTCGCCACCCCGCAGAGGCGCAAGCTCGCCACCGCGCAGGAACTCGCCGACTACTGCGGCGTGCCGCTCGGCACCGTCTACCAGTGGAGCCACCGTGGCGGCGGCCCCCGCCTGATCAAGGTCGGTCGGCACCTCCGCGCCCGCTGGGACGACGTCGAGCGCTGGCTCGACTCCCAGACCATCGCCGCATGAAAACGGGCTCTCACCAGGGCTGCAACCCCGATGAGAGCCCTCACACCCCGCCATCACAGCGAAGCCCCGGGCATCTACCGCCAAGCAGATCCGGGGCGACGCCTTGCAGAAAGGGCGCTACGCCCATGGTTTCACAGGCCCCCGCCCCGGTTCATCCGCTCGCCGACGCCGACGCGTCCCTCACCGACCCAGACACAGCCTTCATCCGGGCGAACACCCTCGTCTCGGCGGCCACCCGCTCGACCCTCATGGTCGAACAGCTCCTCGACGAGCACCACCGCCGGGGCGCCGTCGACAAGGTCGCGTCCGCGCTCGCCGCCTACCGCACCGCCAAGGCCTCCGGGGACGACGACGCGGCGTCCGAGGCCGCGGCCCTGCTCGGCGTCCGCTGGGTGGTCGCCGAGGCCGCTGGCGCGACGCCGGCCGACGTGCTCGCCGCCGCCGACGAGGTGAGCCGATGACCGCGCCCGAGGAGATCCGGCGTCGCCGTGCGGCATCGCTCCGCATCGCCCCGCAGTTCCACGGCTCTCGCGACCCGCTCGACACCCTCGCCACGCCGTCGGCCTCCAGCACATACAGCCTCACCATGCGCGAGTTGCGGGCCGAGGCTGGACGCCTCACCGCTCGCGGTTGGTCCGACGCCGAGATCACCGAGCGCCTCTACCTGCGCGGGGTGGTCGCCGCATGACCGGCCCCCGCATCGACACCGCCGCGACCGACCCCGTCGCCCTGTGGTCGTCCGCTCAGGTCACCGCCCTCGGGGTGGAAACGTGGCCTGCTTACGGGGGTCTCGCGTGGCGTGCCCTGCTCGCTACCGATCCCCGGAAGGCCGCCGCGATCTTCGAGGCCGCCGAGCAGTGGCGCCGGCACCGTGCCGACGCCGACGAACTCGACTGCCTGCTCGCCGACGACCCCGAGGAGTGGTTCCGGCGGGTGACCGTCGACGCGGACGCCGAGGCCCGCCGGATCGCCCCCGCGCTCGCGAAGCGACCGACCGCCGCAGAGGTCCAGGCCCGCACCGGCCACCACCCGCCTCGGACGGTCACCGCTACCCGCGGGTGGCCGCCCGTCGCCATCCCCGGCCGCCCGGGCCGGTACCGACACCTCATCGACGGCCGCCAAGTCGACCTGCCCACCCACCACCGCCAGGAGCATGCCGCCTGATGACCGCCGCGTACGGCGACGCTGTGCCGCCGGCCAGGCCCGAGCCTGAGCCGGTGGTGCGGCTGTTCCCTCACATGTCCCCCGGCTACGAGCCGCCGCCCGCCGAAACGTCGGCCGCGACGGCGTATCTCCCGTCCCCCACCAACCCCATGGCCGTCGCTCGCGCGCTCCTCCCCGCGTGGCAGGACCACGGCACCTACACGCTGCGGCACTGGCGCGGTGCGTGGATGCGGTGGCGCGGCCCGCACTGGGACGAGGACGACGCCGCCGCCATGCGCGCCGACCTGTACCCGCGCGTCGAGCACGCCACCTACACGACCACCGACCGAAACGGCCAGAACAAGACGCTCGACTGGGCACCGACCTCGGCAAAGATCGCGAACCTCATGGAAGCCATGGCCGCGATCGTCCACCTCCCCGCCGACACCGAGCCGCCCGCCTGGCTCGCCGCGCCCGACCGCGAGCACGAGCGGCGCACCATCGTCGCGTGCCAGAACGGTCTGCTCGACGTCACCACCCGCGTCCTGGCCCCGCTCACCCCGATGTTCTTCAACCGCGTGTCGGTGCCGTTCGACTACGAGTCGAAGGCCCCGGCCCCGGCGCGCTGGCTCGGCTTCCTCAACTCCATCTGGCCCGACGACCCTGAGGCGATCCAGGCCGTACAGGAGTGGTTCGGCTACGTCCTGTCCGGCCGCACCGATCTCCAGAAGATGCTGTTGATCGTCGGCCCGATGCGGTCCGGGAAGGGCACGATCGCCCGCACTCTGACGGCGCTGGTCGGCAAGCGGAACATGACCGGCCCGACCATGTCGTCCCTGACGACGAACTTCGGACTCGCTGATCTCGTCGGCAAGTCGCTCGCGATCGTCGCCGACGCTCGCCTCCCCCGGCAGGGCACCGAGACCATCGTCGAGCGGCTCCTCACCATCTCCGGAGAGGACGCTGTCACCGTCGACCGCAAGCACCGCGAGCCGTGGTCAGGACGTCTCCCTGTGCGGTTCATGCTGCTGTCCAACGAACTGCCGGCGTTCCGCGACTCCTCCGGGGCGATCGCGTCCCGGCTCCTCATCCTCACCATGGCGATCAGCAACCTCGGCCGCGAGGACACCACCCTCGAACGGGACCTGGCGCGCGAGATGCCCGGGATCCTGAACTGGGCCCTGGACGGCCTCGACCGGCTCACCCGGCGCGGACGCCTCGTCGAACCCGCCTCGTCGACCGAGGCCGTGGCGCTGCTCGCCGCCAGCACCAGCCCGATCCGCGCGTTCCTCGCCGACTGGTGCCGGCTCGGCGCCGAAGCGACCACGCCGAAGGACGACCTGTACGAGGCGTGGCGCGACTGGTGCCGTACGGAAGGCCGCGACCGCCCCGGTACGAAGCCGACCTTCAGCCGCGACCTGTTCGCCGCCGGCCTCGGCATCAAGGAGTCCAAGATCCGCATCGGTGGCGTCCGGACGCCGTCGTACGTCGGTGTCCGGCTCGACCGGCCAGCCGGTCAACCACGCTGGTCCGGGTAGCGGTCCGGACCCGGTCCAGGTGACTCCGAACCGCAAACCAGCAGGTCATCTCCTGTCGGTCCGGGTGGTCCGGGTGATTCCGAGAAGTACCGCGTACGCACAGGCGCACAGGCGCAGGCACCACGCAGAGCTGTTCTCCGAACCACCCCGGACCGCCCGGACCACCCCCACCCCACCAGCGCAAACGCGGTCCCACGCCACCCAGACCGCCCCCGGACCACAGCCCGGACCATTCGACCCCGTCCCGCGTCCGCGACCGGTCGCGCCACCCCTCACGCGCAGGCACGCGGACATGTACGAGAGGAACCCACCCCCCATGAGCACCGCCCCCACCCCCACGACGATCACGCCGCCCGCAAGCGGCTACCCCGGCCGCGACCGGCTCGACGGAGCCAACCAGCACTTCCGCCGCGCCCTGGCCCGCCTCGCCCGCGAGGGCCGGCGCCATGACCCCACGCTCCTCGCCGCCGTCGAGCGGATCGCCATGGAGGCGGCCGAAGCCCTCGAACGCTTCGCTCTCGCTGCCACCGAGGCCGAGGGCAACTCAGCCCGCCACCGCGCCGCGCTCGACCGCGAGCAGGCCAGACTCGACTGCCTCACCCGGAAGCTCAACCGGCGGGACGGCGCCGCCCGTGGCTAGCCGCGCCGAAAGAGTTCTCGTCCGCCCGGACGGGTCGGTCATCATCCCGCCGACCGCCGCGGGTGACGTGCTGCGTGCCCTCGTCCGTGACCTCACCGCCCGCGTACGGGCCGACGGAGGTGAGGTCACCCCCGACATCCGCCGAATCCTGTACGCGCTGCATACGGCCGCACAGCACGCCGAGCCACCCGCGGCCGGGCACGGTTCCGATACGGGAACCGCGCCGCCGGGCCCTGCCACCGTCGAGGTAGCCGTCGACGAGGCAGCCGAACTCCTCGAATGCACCCCGGAGTACGTACGGCGCCTCGCCCGACGAGGAACCCTCACGGCCCGCCGTATCGGCGCCCGCACATGGGCCATCGACCGGACCGGCCTCGACAACTACCGCCACGGAACAGGAGCCCCCACCTCATGACCACCCAGACCACCACCCAGGCCGCCGCCGAGCAGGAAGCCGCCGAGGCGAACGCCCTCCTTGCCGCACTCGAAGAACGCGTCCGCGACGGCGACGAGGGCGTGACGCCTCAGCAACTGGCCGAGCAGCGCGAGTTGGGCCTCTTCGCCCACCTGCGGGCCGAGGCCGCCCACCGCAAGGCCGAGCGCGCCGCCACGGAGGCCACCGACCGGCAGCGCCGCGCCCTCGTCGACCAGGCCCTCGCCCTTGTCGAGACGAAGGCCGACGCGGACCAGGTCGGCAGGGCGTACGACCGTGCTCTCGCGGCTCTCGCCGACCTCGTCGCCGCTGTGGAGGCCCACGACCAGGCCGTCAGCGAGGCCGGCCGTCTGCTGCGGGACGCCGAGTGCGGTCCGATCAACGAGTACGTACAGGTCGACCACGGCGAGTACGTGACCCGCGAAGCGCGCCCCGCCGCCGCCACGCGGACCGCACCGCGCGTCGACGTGAGCCCTGGCTCGACCGCGTTCACGTTCGGCAAGGGCATCCACGTACCGGTCGGCACCGGCCAGGTGCTCGCCGTCCTGTTCTCCAAGGTCGCCGCGGGCGACACGGGGAAGATGCCATCGGGTGAACCCGCCCTCACCGCCGCCCCGATCACGCAGCATGTTGACCGCCATGGCGAGCAGGTGAGGCGCTTCCTGGCCCGATCCGAGGGGGGCGAGGCCGCATGAGCGCCCGCGAGCACGTCACCGTGTCCGGCCCCGATCCGGCGCCGCGCCGCCGCCAGCAGCCCGAGCCGACCGGATACGTGTCCCAGACCGTCCGCCGGTACGCCGAGGCTCGGGCGGTCGCCGTCGCCGAGGCCTCGGCCGACCGCTACCGAACCCCAGGGACCCGCGAGGAGCTGCTCGCCATGTGTAGCGCCGACCAGAGCCGGACCTACCTCGACCACCGCGAGACGTACGACCGGCTCATGTACGGCGCCGCGGCCCCGTAGCCATCCCCGAGCCCCCTCTCGCGCCACGCGCAGGGGAGGGGTGCTCTATCTCACCGAGGGCGAACGCGACATGAGAGTTGCACCACATATCGCCCTATCGGATGGGGTGTTGGCGACACAAGGTGCCACTCTCGCAATGCTCGACGAGCAGTTCTATCTGGAAGGTTACGGGGCATTGATCGATCAAGGCACCGAGTGCCACCGATGCGACCAAACCCGATCAGCAGATGACGCGACGCTGCTCTAATCTGGTGAACAGTCAGGCGCCTTCGAATCGAAGGTGCACAGAAGAACGCCCTCACGCAGGATGCAGCCAGCGCAAGGGCAAATGACCTGGAGGAGCAACTCCTTGGTTAACGACCACCCTATCGTCTCCGCGTCCAACAGCAACCCCGGGGCCTCCCCGTTCGATAAAATCCGCCGAACGGACGACACCGGGGAGTGGTGGTCCGCCCGCGACCTCCAGCCCCTCCTTGGCTACCTCCGCTGGGAGGACTTCCGTAACTCCATCGAGCGCGCGAAGGTCGCCATCACAAACAGCGGGCAGACCGCTGACCTGCACGCTTCGGAGCGCCCCGAAGCGTCCGGCAATACCCTGCGGCTGAACTACAAACTGACGCGGTACGGCGCGTACATGGTCGCCATGAACGGTGACCCCCGGAAGCCAGAGGTCGCGGCGGCCCAGACGTACTTCGCCGTGCAGACCAGGAAGGCAGAGACCGCCACGGTCGCGGCACCGGCGCTTCCCCAGGACTTCGAGGAGGCGCTCGTTGCCCTCCTCGGCAAGGTCCGGGAGAACAAGGCGCTGGAGGCCGAGAACAAGGTCCTGGCTCCCAAGGCAAGCAAGTGGGACGCCTTCATGAACTCGGAGGGCCTGATCGGCATGACGGCCATCGCCGACATGCTCGACATGCCCGTCAAGGACATGACGAACTGGCTCGTCGAGCTGGGGATCTTCCGCAAGCAGCTGTCCCGGTTCGGCTCGAACCAGAACATGCCGCGCAGGACGTACCAGAAGGCTGGCCTGTTCGAGATCAAGGTCGAGAACAACGGCAAGGTCTCCTATGAGGTGGCCTACGCCACCCATGATGGGGCGGAGTTCATCTTCGACCAGCGGCAGAGCCGGACCGCCGCGTAGGGCCTGACGTGCGCCCCCTTCACCTTCGGTCGGAGGGGGCGGCTTCCTCGTGTCCAGCGTTGCGCGCAACGCCCCACAAAGAGGCAGACCCGCGCAATCTTGAGCAACTCGGCAGCACACAGCGCAAGTTCCGATCATGCTGGACTCCCCGACCGAACGGAGAGCCCACCATGCCCGCGCTCAGGTTCATCGGCACGACCAGCGACGACGGCGACTGCCCCACTCTCTATGAGGTCGAGGGCACGACCGACATCCTCGTCCAGGGTGACCGCGTCACCGATCCCGAGCAGCTCGCCGAGCTCCGCCACGTCAAGGAGTCCGAGACGTTCGTGACCGTGCCCCGAGACCTCCTCGTCCGCTTCGCCCCGCGCACCGAGGCCCGCGAGGTGATCCCCTTCGCCGAGATCGCCCACCTGTTCCGCGAGTTCAGGCACACCGCCTGGCGACTGGAGACCCGCCGCGGCTACGCCACCGACCGCAACAGCCCCAAGTGGGCACGGTGGAAGGCCGGCGCCGACATCGCCGCCGAGCCACTGGACGCCTGGCGTGAGAACGTCGCTGCCGCCCGCGCCGAGGGGAAGCGGTTCGAGCGGGTCCGCCTCGTCGACGAGCCCCTGACCGAGGGGCAACGGTTCCTCCTCGACTCCGGCCTCGGCAACGTCGACGCGGGCGAGGACATCCGCAACCTTCCCCGCGCCGAGGCCGAGCGGCTCAACCTGCCGGACCACGACTTCTGGCTCTTCGACTCCCGCATCCTGGCCCGGTTCGTCTTCGACGAGGACGACACCACCCTCGGCGTCATCCTCAGCGAGGACCCCGCCGACATCGCGGCGGCCTGCCAGGCCCGCGACGCCGCATGGCACCACGCAACCCCCACCCGCGAGTACGCGCAGCGGGTACGTTCGGCCATGTGAGTACGGACTTCCAGAACGGCCGGGACACCCTCGGCGCGAGGCTCCGCGAGCTGCGCGTCGAGGCCGGCCTCGACGGCAAGACCCTCGCCGAACGCCTCGGCTGGCAGCGGTCCAAGGTCAGCCGGTTACAGAACGGCAAGCAGACCCCCACCGTGGCCGACCTCGACGCATGGGCCGCGGCAGTCGGCCGCCCGGACGCGACCGCCGAACTCCGAGGACGCCTGTCCGGCCTGGAAAGCCGCTACCGGTCATGGCGCCGCCAGCTCGCCGCCGGCCACCTGGCCCGCCAGGAACAGGGCATCGCCGAGACCGCGGACACCCAGATGACCCGGGCCGTCGAGGCCGTCCGGATCCCCGGCCTGCTCCAGACCCCGGACTACGCCCGCCACACGTTGACGGCCGCCGCCGAGTTCCGCCAGGTCGTCCGGAACGTGGACGACGCGGTCCGCGCCCGTATCCGCCGCCAAGAGGCCCTGTACGACCCAGACAAGACGTTTCACTTCCTGGTCTGGGAACCCGCGCTGCACGCCCGGACCGTCCCGCCCCGCGTGCACGCCGCGCAGCTCGACCGGCTCATGAGCGTGATCGGCCTGGACACCATCGAACTCGGCATCATCCCCCTCGGCGCCGAACTGCGCCGCGCGCCGAGTCACGGATTCTGGATCTACGACCGGCGCCTCGTCATCGTCGAGACCATCGGAACCGAGATGTGGCTCGCTGACGACGACTCGCTCGCAACCTATGAACGGGCCTGGGACTGGCTCGCCGACGCCGCCGTCCACGGTGAGCACGCGCGACGCCTCATCGGCCGCGTACGGGGCTCTCTCGCCCCCGCGTGAGCAACCGCACCCAACGCATCCGACGCCTCGCGCAATCCAACGCAATCGCCCGGCACGCCCGCAACCGGCCGTCCTACCGTCCCGGTCATGGCGACGACGACAGACGATCTGACGGCCGTTGAGTTACCGCGCATCGGCACCCTCACCCAGCGGCAGCAGCGCGGCCAGGACTGCGTGTGGTGCGGCGTCACGCTCGCCGCCGGCGCGGTCATCGACCTCGGCCCCCGCCGCTATCGACGGGCCGACTGGGTGACTCAGTGGTTCCCCCGAGCGTGCAAGAGACACCCCGGAGGCGTGTCATGACGACCCCGTACCGTGCGCGGCTCTGCGCCCGCTGCGATCAGCCGATCGTGGGGCCGTACACGACGGTTTCCGCGTTCTCTGCGAGCGGGGCCCGGCCGGATGCGTACTACCACCCGAAGGGCTCGCCGGATTGTGGCAAGCCGCCGCCGAGCGACTGCGGCGCCGCACCCGGACTGCTCGGCCCCTGAGCGCTGTTCGTGCGTGGTCACCGCGGGCCATGGACGAAGAGCCGGAATGGCCCCCGATAGCCACGTTCGCTCTCGGGGGCCGTTCTCGACTACATGTCCAACAGGGTCAGCCCACGTTGCCGCGGATGCCATCCCCGAAGAGACCCTCGGTGTACGTCACATAGGCCGGGGTGAACTTCCCCTCGCCGGTGATCACACCGGTGATGTTCTCGCCGGGCGCGAGGTCGACGGTGTCCATCTGGTTCTCGTCCATGCCGAGCTCGGCAGTGTGCTTGCTGCCGTTGGTGTCGGTGATGGCGAAGTACAGCGGGTTGATGTCGATCTTCTCGTCGCTGTTGTTCGTCACGGTCACCTTGACGCTGGTGAACGCGCCACCGTCGTGGAGGACGCTCGGCTTGAACGTCGTCGTCTTCGCCGTGACCTTCACCGGCGCATCGGCGGCAGGCTCCTCCTTAGGGGCCTCGGTCGTCGGGGCGGCCTTGCTCTTCTTCGGAGCCGGCGCATCGGTGGCGGTCCGGGACGGCGCCGCGGTGCTTCCGGTGTCCTTGCTGTCGTCGCCGATGAGGGCGCCAACGACTCCGAGGAGGACGATCAAGCCAAAGATGCTGCCGAGGACGATGGCGACGATCGCCCCGGCCCCCATGCCCTTCTTCGGCGGCGGGGGGCCGTAAGGGCCAGGGTAGGGCTGGCCGGGCGGCGGGGGTCCCCAACCGGGCGGCGGAGGCTGCTGCGGGCCGTACGGGGGCGGCTGGGTCACGGTGGGCTCCGGTGCTTCTGCTGTGGTGATCAGGTGAACCTACCGTGGAGGGATCGTCACGGGGAGGAGTGCGCGAAAGTCCAGCCCTCCGGTGCGCGCACGCCTCTTCTCGGCCCGGCGCAATCCGGACTACCCACGTGCTCCTTGCCCTGGTGGGTGGGGGCCGTATTCGTAGGTGTGTGAGGATCCGCCCGTGGAGTGCGATGTGTGTGGACGGCCGATGTGGCGGTGGCCTGTGCCCGCGACTGTCTGGGAAGAGGAGATCTGGTCCTGCTCCTGGTGCCACGCCTCGACCCATGTGGGTGGCGAGTGGTTCGAGGTCGCGCGGCCCTCGTACCAGCACATCGACATGCGCTGGGAGAGGGCTGTCGCTGACGGCCTTCCCTCCGATGTCTCCCACGCCTTCGGCGCCTACGACACGACGCTGTGCGGGATCCAGAAAGCCGACATGGCGCCCTCCGACTACTGGTGGCTGCCAGAGCGGGAGAACGCCTGTGGCGACTGCCGAACTGCGGCACGTGTCATCGACGGCCGCTGGCCGCAGGCCATGAGAGGCGAGAACGCGCGCGTAAGCGTGTCCCGGTCGCCAACCACCGGATAGGCCGGAGCGGGGCGGCTACCCCTCCGGGGCGTCTCCCGCCGCGGGGCCCAAGGCACCTGCATTGGCATGACGAGGCCCCGGGCAGCGCTCCGAGGGCCTCGTCGTAGGGGTTTAGCCGGTCGTGTCGGACGGCGTGGGACGCCCGTCGTACGGTGGCGACGTGAGCCGCATCCGGGTGGGTGCGACACCCTCGGGATAGACGCCCTGCTCCCACAGATCGCGGTACCCGTGGGCAAGGAATCCGACCGCAAGGCGGACGGCGTCGGACGCCGTCATACCGGTCTGCATGACGGCGGCGAGGTCGTCGGACAGCGCGTTGTCGACGCGGACGCTCATCCGCTTGCCAGTCTTCGGCGGAGTGCTCACCGGCCGACCTCCTCGGCTACGGTCCGCAGCAGCGCGGCGTACTCGCCGCGGGTCTGTCCGGTGACAGTCGGCAGCAGGGCGAGCAGCTCCCGCTCGGCCTCGTCGACGGCGTCGCCCTCGTGCAGCCGGTCGGCGATGACGAGGGCCTGGGCGCGGCGCAGTGCCTCGGTCATGGCCGCGGCCGGTCGGTGGCCGTGCAAGCGGTCGGCGAGCAGCAGCAGCGCCGTCGTGAGCGGCGCGGTGGCAGGCCAGGTCTGGCCGAAGGCGTTGCCGTGCTCGCCCTCGTGTCCGGCGGACAGGATGCAGGGGATGCGGTTGATGCCGATGGCCGGCCCCTGCTCCCACCCGGGGCGCCTGGCCCCGCACAAGGCGGACGGTACGTTCGTGCTCATGGTCGGGACTCCTTGATGCGAAGGGTTCGGATCAAGGCGCCGTTCGGTGGTGACACACCGGGCGGCGCCGCTCGCGTCCACAGGGCGTGGATCGCTCCCGAAGGGGGCGCGCGCGAGGGCACAGCAAGGGCACACGACCACGGATAACGCTGCGAAATTGCGGAAATCACTGTGAGTAGTTTCTGCACGTCAAGCCCCCTTCCCGGGGCTCAGTGCAGGTCAGAGACTCGTGCGGGCGGTACGTGAACTACCGCTGACCGTCGAGGCCGGTGTCCGAATTCCGCCAGCCGGAAGGGTGGCGGGCCCCGCACACTGGGTCGTGAGAGACCCGTGCGGGGAGAGGAACCAGTCATGACCGTGTACGCGTACGTCGACGGCCCCCTGGGCGAGATGCTGCTGGTCGGGCAGCTCGCCGAAGGGGGCCGTGCCGTGCTGCGCTCGCTGTCCCTGCCGGGGCAGAAGGGCGGCGTCGAGGTCGAGGACGGGTGGACGCACGCGCCCGAGGCTTTCACCGAGGCGGCCCGGCAGCTGGGCGAGTACTTCGCCGGGCGGCGGGACCGGTTCGACATCCCGTACGACGTGAGTGGCGGTACGGAGTTCCAGCGGCGCGTCTGGCGTGCCCTGGAGGAGATCCCGTACGGGACGACCGTGTCCTACGGGGACGTCGCCCGGCTCGTCGGCTCCTCCGGGGCCGGGGTGCGGGCCGTGGGCACCGCGATCGGGCGCAATCCGCTGCTCGTGGTGCGGCCCTGCCACCGGGTGATCGGGGCCGACGGGAGCCTGCGCGGGTACGCCGCCGGGCTGGAGAGCAAGCAGCGGCTGCTGGGGCTCGAGGGTGGTCCGGCGGGGTCCGTGTGAGCGAGGGGCTCTTCCCCCGCGAGCGGGCCGTCGTCGCGCCCGGGGCCGTGCACGTGCCCGGGTGGCTGCCGCTCGCGCGGCAGCGGGAGTTGGTGGACGCCTGCCGGGAGTGGGGGCGGGGGCCGGATCGGTACCGGCGGACCGTGCTGCCGGGCGGGGGCGTCATGTCGGTCCGGTCGCTGTCCCTGGGCCGGCGGTGGGAGCCGTACCGCTATCTCGACTCCGTCGGCGTCGAACTGCCCGACTGGCTCGTCGCGTTGGGGCGGGAGGCGGTCGTCGAGGCGTACGGGGAGAGTTGGGACTTCGCTCCCGATACCGCGCTCGTGAACTTCTACGGGGCCGGCGCGAAGATGGGCATGCACCAGGACAAGGAAGAGCGGTCCGGGGCTCCCGTGGTGTCGTTGAGCCTCGGGGACCGGTGTGTCTTCCGCTTCGGGAACACGGAGAACCGCGGCCGGCCCTACCGGGACGTCGAGCTGCTCTCCGGCGACCTCTTCGTCTTCGGCGGGGCCTCGCGGTGGGTCCATCACGGGGTGCCCACCGTCCGCCCGGGGACGGCGGATCCGGCGCTCGGTCTGGTCGGGCGGCTCAACATCACCCTGCGGGAGACCGGTTGGTGACCGCCTAGTCTGATGTCCATGACAGAGGAACTGCGCCGGTCGCTCGGCGTCTTCGACGCGGTCGTGATCGGGCTCGGCTCGATGGTCGGGGCAGGCATCTTCGTCGCGCTCGGGCCGGCGGCCGGTGCGGCCGGGTCCGGGGCCGGGCTCCTCGCGGCGCTCGGGGTCGCCGCCGTCGTCGCCTACGCCAACGCCATGGCCTCGGCCCGCCTCGCAGCCCTCTACCCGGCCTCCGGCGGGACCTATGTGTACGGTCGCGAACGTCTCGGGTCGTTCTGGGGATACCTGGCCGGCTGGGCCTTCGTCGTCGGCAAGACCGCCTCGTGCGCGGCGATGGCGCTGACCGTCGGGGCGTACGCGTGGCCCGCCCACGCGCACGCGGTGGCGGTCGCCGCCGTGGTGGCCCTGACGGCCGTCAACTATCGGGGAGTTCAGAAGTCGGCGCTGCTGACACGGGTCATCGTGGCGGTCGTCCTCGCCGTCCTCGCCTGTGTGGTCGCGGTGTCCTTCGGGGCCGGTGAGGCGGCGCGGCCGACGCTCGGCGGAGAGGTCGTCGCGGGCTCGGTCTTCCAGGCCGCCGGTTTGCTCTTCTTCGCGTTCGCGGGGTACGCGCGCATCGCCACGCTCGGCGAGGAGGTCCGCGATCCCGCCCGCACGATCCCCCGGGCGGTGCCGGTGGCCCTCGGGATCGCGCTCGCCGTCTACGCGGCGGTCACGGTGAGCGTGCTCACCGTCCTGGGGCCCGCCGCGCTGGCCGCCTCCCCCGCGCCGCTCGCCGACGCCGCCCGCGCGGCGGACGCGGGGTGGCTGGTGCCGCTCGTCACGGTGGGCGCGGCGGTCGCCGCGCTCGGCTCGCTGCTCTCGTTGATCCTCGGGGTGTCCCGTACGACCCTGGCGATGGCGCGGGACGGATACCTGCCGGGCGCGCTGGCCGTCGTGCACCCCCGCTTCCAGGTGCCGCACCGGGCCGAGCTCGCCGTGGGCGCGGTGGTGGCCGTGGTGGCGGCGACGGCGGACGTACGGGCCGCGATCGGCTTCTCGTCCTTCGGCGTGCTCGTCTACTACGGGATCGCGAACGCGTCCGCCTGGACCCTGGGGGGCCGGAACCGGCCGCTCGCCGCGCTCGGATTCACCGGCTGCGCGGTGCTCGCCTTCGCGCTGCCGCTCGGGTCCGTCCTCGTGGGGTCCGGCGTCCTGGCGGCGGGGGTCGTGGCGTGGGCGGTCAGTCGAGGACGAGCCGTACCCCCGCGTCCGTGAGCGCGTCGACGAGCGCCTGGAAGGTCGCGGGGCGGTTCCCCCTGTAGGGCAGGACGCCCAGGCAGGTGCGGGCCACGTCGGCGCGGTGCCAGACGACGGTGGCGCCGGACAGCTCCTCGCCGATCGCTGCGGCGCCGATCTCCGCGGCACCGATCGCTCCCGCGCCTCCCGCTCGGAAGCAGCGGCCGGGGCCCAGTACGGCCTCCCCCAGCGCGCACCGGAACGAGTCCTCGTCGACGATGTCGGTGCCGTCGAGGTGGTACGTGGCGCCGGGGACGAGCTCAGGGGCGCCGTACGAGCCGTGGGCGGCGGCCCGGTCCAGCCACTCGCCGCGCGCCGCGGCGGCGAACCGCTTCCAGGTGCCGGGCTCGATGGGCCTCGCCTGCCAGAACAGGTCCCATATCTCGCCGGTCGCGGGCGGCACCAGGCCCGTACGGGGGAAGGAGAGGGTGAGGTCGAGGAGGCCCCGGTGGCGGGTGGAGGTGTCCCAGCCGGTGATCCGGCCCGCCTCGCCCTCGTGGTGGTGGTTCCCGATCCGGGTGAGCCCTTGGTAGCGCACCTCCCGGAACTCCTCGGCGCCCGCGTCGAGGGCGTCGCGGAGCTCGCCGCGCGGGGAGCAGCCGACGAAGGTGACGTCGGTGTGGGTCTCCTCCTCGGGTGCGGCGGGCACGACCCGGACGAGGTTCCCGCACGGGACCGCGTCGGGCGGGTGGTGGACGCGGTGCGGCTCGCCGGCCGCCTCCACCGTGACGACGTCGCCGCGCATGCCGAGGACGCGGGTGTCCGCGAGGGCCCAGCCGGTGCCGTGGAGGTCGACGACGAGCCTGCCGAAGGGTGCGGTGCCCTCGACGACCGCCTGGGTGACGGCCCGGGACAGTGCGCCGCGCGGTTCGCAGCCGCGGAGCTCGTAGCGGATCCTGGCGGGGCGGGCCGGTGCGGCGAAGAGGCCCTCGACGTCCTTGCAGAGGGCCAGGACGTGGCGGGCGGGGTCACCGGGGGCGGGCACCAGCGCATAGCGGGGGTGCTGCATCAGCGGGCCGCGTACGCCTGGTCCGTGCGGACGATCTCCTTGCCGAGAGGGAGCAGCGAGACCGGGATCAGCTTGAAGTTCGCGATGCCGAGCGGGATGCCGATGATCGTGATGCAGAGGGCGATGCCGGTGGCGATGTGGCCGAGGGCGAGCCACCAGCCGGCGAGGATCAGCCACAGCACGTTGCCCACGCAGGAGGGGGCGCCCGCGTCGCGGCGGTCGACGACCGTGTACCCGAAGGGCCACAGGGCGTAGATGCCGATGCGGAAGGCGGCGAGGCCGAAGGGGATGCCGATGATCGTGATGCAGAGCAGGACTCCGGCCAGCATGTAGCCGAGGAACATCCAGAATCCGCAGAGGATCAGCCAGATGATGTTGAGGATGGTCTTCACGGGCGTCGACCTGCCATCTGTTCGAGCCGGGCGATGCGCTCGGCCATCGGCGGATGGGTGGAGAACATCTTGGACATGCCCCTACCGGGGCGGAACGGGTTGGCGATCATCATGTGGCTCGCGGTCTCGATCCGGGGCTCGGGCGGCAGCGGCAGCTGCTTGGTTCCCGCCTCCAGCTTCTTCAGGGCGCTGGCCAGGGCGAGCGGGTCGCCGGTGAGCTGGGCGCCGGAGGCGTCGGCCTCGTACTCGCGGGAGCGGGAGATGGCGAGCTGGATGATCGAGGCGGCGATCGGGCCCAGGATGAGGATCAGCAGGTAACCGAGGAGTCCGGGGCCGTCGTCGTCGCTGGAGCGGCCGACGGGGATCAGCCAGGCGAAGTTGACCAGGAACATGATCACGGAGGCGAGTGCTCCGGCGACCGAGGAGATGAGGATGTCCCGGTTGTAGACGTGACTCAGCTCGTGGCCGATGACCCCGCGCAGCTCGCGCTCGTCGAGGATCGCGAGGATGCCCTCGGTGCAGCAGACGGCGGCGTTGCGCGGGTTGCGGCCGGTCGCGAAGGCGTTGGGTGCCTGGGTCGGCGAGATGTAGAGCCGCGGCATCGGCTGGCGGGCCTGCGTGGAGAGCTCGCGCACCATCTTGTACAGCGCGGGAGCCTCGAACTCGCTGACCGGGCGGGCCCGCATGGCCCGCAGCGCCAGCTTGTCGCTGTTCCAGTACGCGTACGCGTTGGTGCCGAGCGCCACGAAGAGCGCGACGATCAGCCCCGTCCGGCCGAAGAAGCTGCCGATGACGATGATGAGGGCGGAGAGCCCTCCGAGGAGGACGGCGGTCCTCAGCCCGTTGTGCCGGCGGTGCACGGTACGCCCTCCAAGTCGTGCGGCAGGGGAACCCTTTGCTTCGTGGTGGTCCACTGGTCCAGTGGACCCTCCCGTACTGGTCAACGCCAGGCGGGAGGCTCGGGTTCCCCCGGCCGTACCGGGGGCGGCTGTGGGCCGTTCGGGTGATGGGCGCCCTGTGAGAGCTAGCGGGCCGCCGGCACCCCGATCTTCTCCAGGTGGGCGGCGGTGGGCTCGACCTCGCTGGTGCAGTGGGCGCAGCGGGAGGCGATGGCCGGGATCTCGGTGAAACAGCGGGGGCAGTCGCGCTTCTCCGACTTGGGGTCGGCCGCCTCCTCCTTGGCGAACTTCTCCTGGACCTTCGCGAGCGGGGCGACGATCAGGAAGTAGAGGACGCCGGCGGTGATGACGAAGGCTATGGCGGCGGAGATGGCGAGGCCGTAGGGGAAGACGGTCTTCCCGATGCTGAACTTCGCCTCGCTGAAGTCGCCGACGGAGCCGGTGGCGAGACCGATGAGCGGGGTGATGAAGGCCTTGCTGAAGCCCGTGACGACGGCCGTGAACGCGGTTCCGACGGCCAGACCGATGGCCATCGAGATGACGTTGCCGCGAAGTATGAAGTCCTTGAATCCGTTCAGCACGGGGTGTTGCTCCTCGGTGTTTCCTTGTGGGGGGTCAGAAAAGGCTGTCCGTGGCGAAGCGGAGGGCGAACTGCGGGTAGCCCGACAGGACGGCTCCGCCTGCGGCGGTCAGCGCGATCGTCAGGGTGACCGGCACGGAGGCCTTGTGGGGGACGGGGGCACCCACCGGCGCGCGGAAGAGCAGTGCCGTCCATCGCAGGTAGTAGTACAGCGCGATCACGACGTTGAGGCCCATCACCACGGCCAGCCAGCCGAGGCCCGCGTCGACGGCCGACGAGAAGACGGTCACCTTGGCGAAGAGGCCGATGATACCCGGGGGCAAACCGGCCAGATTCAGGAGGAAGAACCCCAGCGCGAGGGCGGCGGCGGGGCTGGCCGCGTACAGGCCCCGGTAGTCCGCGATCCGGTTCGCGGGGCGGGTGCGGGCGACGAGGGCGACGACCGCGAAGGCGCCGAGGTTCACGACGGCGTACATCAGGGCGTACGCGACGGTGGCGCCGACCTGGTCGTCGTCGGAGTACGCGGCGGCCGCGATCGGCACCAGGAGGTAGCCGGCCTGGGCGACGGAGGACCAGGCGAGCAGCCGGACCGCGCTCCACGCGCGCGTGGAGACCTGGCGGAGGGCCGCGACGTTGCCCGCGGTCATCGTGAGCGCGGCGAGGACGGCGAGCGCCGGGCCCCAGACGTCCGCGTACGAGGGGAAGGCGACGACCGTCACGAGGATGAGGCCGGTGAAGCCGACGGCCTTGCCGACCACGGAGAGGTAGGCGGCGACGGGCAGCGGGGCTCCGACGTAGGTGTCGGGGACCCAGAAGTGGAAGGGGACGGCGGCCGTCTTGAAGGCGAAGCCGACGAGGGTGAGGGCGACGCCGGCCTGGGCGAGCGTCTCCAGCTGTCCGGGGACCTCGTCGAGGCGCTGGGCGATCTCCGTGAGGTGGAGGGTGCCGGTCGCCGCGTACACGAAGCTGACGCCGAGCAGGGTGACGGCGGTCGCGGTGACGGAGGAGAGGAAGAACTTGAGCGCGGCCTCGCCGGACTTGCGGTCGCCGCGCTTGAGGCCGACGAGCGCGAAGGCGGGCAGCGAGGCCACTTCGAGGGCGACGACGAGCGTCGCGAGGTCGCGGGAGGCGGGCAGCAGGGCGGCGCCGGCGGCCGAGGAGAGCAGCAGGAACCAGAACTCGCCGGCCGGGAGCTTCTCGCGGGTCTCGTCCAGGGAGAGGAGCGCGGTGACCAGCGCGCCGCCGAGGACGAGCAGCTGGACGACGAGGGTGAAGTGGTCCGCGGTGTAGCTGCACGCGGCCGCGTGCCCCTGGGCCTGGGCCTCGGCGGTGAGGCAGAAGGTGGAGCGGTCGCCGGCCCGCAGCGGGACGAGGAGGGCGAGGGCGGCGACGAGGCCGCCGATCGCGGTCCAGCCGAGGATCCGCTTGCGCTCCGGGGGGACGAAGAGGTCGGCGACGAGGACGGCGAGGGCGACCACGGCCGTGAGGGTCGGGGGCGCGATCGTGAGCCAGTCGATGGACTGGACGAGCGACTCGCTCGGCTCGCTGGCGAGCGTCGTCACGGGGGTCATCGGGTGCCTCCGGCGAGGAGCTGCTGGACGGCCGGGTCGGTGAGGCCGAGGAGGACGGCGGGCCAGAGTCCGGCGAGGACGGTGAGGGCGACGAGCGGGGTCCAGGCGGCGAACTCGTACCCCTGGACGTCGGCGATCGCCGTCTCCCCCGCCGGGCGGGGGCCGCCCATGCAGACGCGGCGGACGACGATGAGGAGGTACGCGGCGGTGAGCAGCGTGCCGAACGCGCCGATCGCCATGAAGGTGAGGAAGGCGGGGCGGCTGAGGCCCTCGGCGGGTTCGAAGGCGCCGAAGAGTGCCAGCATCTCGCCCCAGAAGCCGGCCAGGCCGGGGAGGCCGAGGGAGGCGACGGCGGCGAACGCGAGGAGGGCGCCGAGGCGCGGGGCGCGGCCGTAGAGGGCGGCGCCGGTGGCCCCGGCGAGGGTGTCGAGGTCGGCGGTGCCGTACCGGTCCTTGAGGGCGCCGACCAGGAAGAAGAGGAGGCCGGTGACGAGGCCGTGGGCGATGTTGGCGAAGAGGGCGCCGTTGACTCCGGTGGGCGTCATGGTGGCGATGCCGAGGAGGACGAAGCCCATGTGGCCGACGGAGGAGTACGCGATCAGCCGCTTGAGGTCTCCCTTGGCGCCGGGGCGCGCGAGGGCGAGGCAGGCGAGCGATCCGTAGACGATCCCGGCGACGGCGAAGGCCGCGAGGTACGGCGCGAAGGTCCGCATGCCGTCGGGGGCGATGGGGAGGACGATGCGGACGAAGCCGTACGTGCCCATCTTGAGCAGGACGCCGGCGAGGAGGACCGAGCCGACGGTGGGGGCGGCGGTGTGGGCGTCCGGGAGCCAGCTGTGCAGCGGCCACATCGGGGTCTTCACCGCGAGCCCGAGACCGATCGCGAGAACGGCGGTGACCTGCACGGTCGTGCTCAGTCCACGGCCGTTGTCAGTGGCGAGTGCCAGCATGTCGAAGGTGCCCGCCTGTACGCCGATGAGGAGCAGGCCGAGCAGCATGACGACGGAGCCGAGCAGCGTGTAGAGGATGAACTTCCAGGCGGCGGCCTGCCTGCCCTCGCCGCCCCAGCGGGCGATGAGGAAGTACATCGGGATGAGGACCATCTCGAAGGCCAGGAAGAACAGGACGAGGTCGAGGACGGCGAAGGTCGCCAGGGTGCCGGACTCCAGGACGAGGAGCAGCGCGACGAAGGCCTTGGGGGAAGGCCCGCTCGGCATCTTGAAGTAGCTGTACAGCGCGCAGAGGAAGGTCAGCAGCGCGGTCAGGACCAGCAGGGGGAGGGAAATGCCGTCGATGCCGAGGTGGATGCGCACGTCGAGTGCGGGGATCCACGTGATGTCCGTCGTGGCCTGCATCCTCGACGGCCGGTCGTGGTCGAAGCCCAGCGTGAGGACGATCGCGGCCAGCAGGATCACACCGGTGACGGTGACGCCGTGCCGGAGCACGGCCTGGTCCGGGGACTTCCCCTTCAGCCCCGGCGGGGCCGGGAGGAGGGCGGCGGCCGCGCCGATGAGCGGGCCGACGACGGTGAACGCGAGAAGGAACTGCATCACGGATTCGCTGATATCGATCACGGCTCACGCTCCGGCGACGGCGTTGGCGAGGGCGACTGCGGCGATCACCAGGACGACGGAGCCGGCGAGCAGGGCGCTCAGGTAGGTCTGGACGTTGCCGGTCTGGGCGCGGCGGACGAGCCAGCCGAGCCCCTTGGCGGAGTCGCCCGCGGCGCGGACGTAGGTGTCGACGACCTCGCGGTCCAGGAAGCGGACCAGGGAGGCGGCGGCGAGGACGGGGCGGACGAACGCGGCCCGGTAGACGGCGTCCAGGTGGAAGCCGTCGGTGGCCGGGGCGTGCAGCGGCCCGAGGAGGGCGCGGCCGGGGTCGGTCGGGTCCTCGGCGGGGTGCGGCAGGTGCAGCGCCTCCTTCTCGACCAGGCCGGCGTCGGCGTCGGGGTGGGCCACGTGCGGGAGCGGTACGGGGCCGGCGACCGGGGTCCTGGCCGCGAGGGTGCGCCAGACCGCGTACGTGATCACGGCTCCGGCGGCGGCGAGGCCCGTGCCCAGGACGGCCGTGGTGACGGTCGGGGTGAGGGCGTGGCCGTCGAACCAGTCGTCGAGGTAGGTGACGGTCAGACCGAAGCCCAGGGAGGGGATCGCGAGGACCCACAGGACCGTCGTCATGGCGATCGGCTGGCGGCCGTGGTCGGGGGCCTCGGCGCCGCGGCCGCGGAAGGCGCGCAGCCACAGGCGGAGGGCGTAGGCCGCGGTGAGGAGGGCGGTGAGCAGCCCGGCGACGAGGACGGTCCAGCCGGCCCCGGCGGGGGCCGGCTGGACGGTCTGGTCCCCGAGCGCGGTGTGCTCGGCGGCCACGAGGACGGCTTCCTTGGAGAAGAAGCCGGCGAACGGCGGGATCGCGGCGAGCGCGAGGAGGGCGACGGTCATCGTCCAGTACGCGTCGGGGACGCGCTTGGCGAGGCCGCTCATGCGGGACATGGCGGTGAGCGAGTTCGTCCCGGCGGCGTGGATGACCGTGCCGGCGGCGAGGAAGAGCAGCGCCTTGAAGGCGGCGTGCGAGAGGAGGTGGAAGGCGGCGGCCCCGCGGTCGCCGACGGCGAGCGCGCCGGCCATGTAGCCGAGCTGACCGATCGTCGAGTAGGCGAGGACCCGCTTGATGTCGTCCTGGGCGAGCGCGGCCAGCGCCGAGCCGACCATGGTGACCGCGGCCATGACGGCGAGCACCGTCATCGCGGCGGCGGAGGCGGCGAAGACGGGCAGCAGCCGGGCCGTGAAGTAGATGCCGGCGGCGACCATCGTCGCCGCGTGGATGAGCGCGGAGACGGGGGTGGGGCCGGCCATCGCGTCCGGCAGCCAGGTGTGCAGCGGGAACTGCGCCGACTTGCCGGCCACGCCCGCGAGCAGCAGCAGCGCGATCAGGGTGGGGTGGTCGAGGCCGCCGCTCGCGACGGCGCCGAGGACCCCGGTGATCCGGAAGGTGCCGGCGTCGGCGGCGAGCGCGAAGAGACCGATGAGGAAGGGGACGTCGCCGAGCTTGGTGACGAGGAAGGCCTTGAGGGAGGCGGCCCGCGCCTCGGGGGTCTCCCAGTAGTGGCCGACGAGGAAGTACGAGCAGATGCCCATGATCTCCCAGCCGACCAGGAGCACCATCAGGTCGCCGGAGTAGACGACGAGCAGCATCGCGGAGGTGAAGAGGGAGACGAGCGCGGCGTACGAGGGGTAGCGGGGGTCGTCCCGGAGGTAGCCCGTCGAGTAGATCTGCACGCAGGTCGCGACCACGCCGACGAGGACGGCGACGAGGGCGGCGAAGCCGTCGATGTACAGGCTCAGATCGATGGGGACGGAGCCTGTCGGCGTGAGCTGGGTGCCGGCGTTGATCGCCGCGCCCCCGCCCTGCCGTGCGGCGACGAGGGCGGCGAGGACGGCCGCCGCGAAGGTCGGGAGCACGGCGAGGGGCCGGACGAAGCCGGGCGCGGTGCGGCCCAGGAGGAGTCCGGCGACGGAGCCGAGGAAGGGCAGGAGGGGGACGAGGACGGCCAGGGTCGTGGTGGTCACGCGGTGGCCTCGGCCTTCTCGCCGTGGGGCGTCTCGTCGGTGGGCGTCCCGGCGGCGCCCGCGTCGTCGGCGGTTCCGTCGTCCGGGGATCCGGGGCGCTCCGCCGTGTCGCGGAGGCGGTCGACGTCCGCGGTGCCGCGGTTGCGGTGGACCATCAGGACGATCGCGAGGCCGATGCCGATCTCGGCGGCGGCGACGGCGATGGTGAAGAGGGTGAGGGCCTGCCCGGCGTGCAGGGTGTCGCGGAGCCAGACGTCGAAGGCGACCAGGTTGAGATTGACGGCGTTGAGCATCAGCTCGACGGACATCAGGACCAGGATCGCGTTGCGGCGGGCGAGGACGCCGTACACGCCGACACAGAAGAGGAGCGCGGCGAGGACCGCGGGATAGGCGAGGTGCATCAGCGCTCCTGCTCCTTCTTGCGGGAGAGGACGATCGCGCCGACCAGCGCGGCCAGGAGGAGCACCGAGAGGGCCTCGAAGGGCAGCACCCAGTGCTTGAAGAGGGTGGCGCCGGTGACCTCGGTGGAGCCCTGGACGGCGCCGTCGAGGTCGATCCAGGTCGTGCGGAACGCGTCGGCGACGACCCAGACGAGCGCGACGGCGGCGGCGAGCGCCACGCCGAGGGCGACCGGGCGGTTGCCGGAGTCGGCGTCCGGGGAGCGGCCGATGGGGGCCTTGGTGAGCATGAGGCCGAAGAGGAGGAGGACGACGACGGAGCCGACGTAGATCAGTACCTGGACCCAGGCGATGAACTCGGCGGTCAGGAGCAGGTACTCGACGGCGAGCCCGCCGAGCGCCACGACCAGCCAGAGGGCGGCGTGGACGAGCTGGCGGGTGGTGACGGTGACGACGGCCGCGCCGAGGGTGACGAGGCCGACGAGGAGGAAGGCGATCTCGACGCCGGAGGGCGAGAGGAAACCGGGGGTCTCCGCGGCCGCTTGTGCTGCCAGGATCACTGCTGCTCCTCCGGGGCCTGGGACCGGGCCTCTGCTTGGGCCTCCGCCTGGGCCGCTGCCTCGGCCGCCGCCTTCTCCGCCGCCTTCTCGGCTGCCTTGCGGGCCGCGGCGATCTCCTTCGGTTCCTCCGCCTTCGGGTCGAGCGCGGGCGGCTCGGGGACCGTCCACATCCACTCGCGGAGCTTGTCCCGCTCGTGGGTGAGCTCGTGGATGTCGGTCTCCGCGTACTCGAACTCGGGCGACCAGAAGAGCGCGTCGAAGGGGCAGACCTCGATGCAGATACCGCAGTACATGCAGAGCGAGAAGTCGATGGCGAAGCGGTCGAGGACGTTCCGGCTGCGCTCGCGGCCGCCGGGGGCGGCGGGCGGCACCGTCTCCTTGTGGGAGTCGATGTAGATGCACCAGTCGGGGCACTCGCGGGCGCAGAGCATGCAGACCGTGCAGTTCTCCTCGAACAGTCCGATGACCCCGCGGGTGCGGGGCGGCAGCTCGGGCTGGACGTCCGGGTACTGCGCGGTGACGGTCTTCTTCGTCATCGTGCGGAGTGTGACGGCGAGTCCCTTGGCGAGGCCGGATCCGGGAAACGAGCGGGGCCGCCCGGAGGGCGTCGTCGAGGGGTGGTGGTCGGGAGACGGGCGGGACATTACTGGATCGCCACCTTCACGATGCCGGTGAGCGCGATCTGCGCGAGGGCGAGCGGGACGAGCGTCGTCCAGGCGAGCTTCTGGAGCTGGTCCTCGCGCAGGCGCGGGTAGGTGACCCGCAGCCAGATGACGACGAAGGCGAGGACGGCGGTCTTGAGGAGGGTCCAGACCCAGCCGAGGCCGTCGCCGCCGAAGGGGCCGTGCCAGCCGCCGAGGAAGAGGACGGTGGTGAGACCGCAGAGGACGACGATGCCCGCGTACTCGGCGAGCAGGAAGAGCGCGAAGCGGAGGCCGGTGTACTCGGTGTACGCGCCGAAGATGATCTCCGAGTCGGCCACCGGCATGTCGAACGGCGGCCGCTGGAGCTCGGCGAGACCGGCCACGAAGAAGACGATCGCGCCGACGATCTGCCAGGGCAGCCACCACCACTCGAAGGCGTTGAGGATGCCGGGGAGGGAGACGGTGCCGGCGGCCATCGCGACGGAGGCGGCGGCGAGCAGCATCGGGAGCTCGTAGGCGAGCAGCTGGGCGGCGGTACGGAGGCCGCCGAGCAGGGAGAACTTGTTGGCGGAGGCCCAGCCGGCCATGAGGCTGCCGAGCACGCCGACGCCCATGACGGCCAGTACGAAGAAGATGCCCGCGTCGACGACCTGGCCGACCGCGCCCTCGCTCGGCCCGATCGGGATCGCGAGGAGGACGAGGAGGTACGGGAGAAGGGCGACGGCCGGCGCGAGCTGGAAGACCCGGCGGTCGGCGTCCTTCGGGACGACGTCCTCCTTCTGCGCGAACTTCACGCCGTCGGCGACGAGCTGGGCCCAGCCGTGGAAGCCGCCGGCGTACATGGGGCCGAGGCGGCCCTGCATGTGGGCCATGACCTTGTGCTCGGTCTGGCCGACGACGAGGGGCAGGACGAGGAACAGCCCGAAGACGATCAGGAGCCGGACGGCGACGTCGAGTGCGTCGTTCACGCGGGGTCGCCTCCGGCGGGGTCGGTGGTTTCGGTGGTCTCGGCGGCATCTCGCCGCCCTGCGGGCGGCCCGCCCTCGGGCTCCGCTGCCGCGGGCGGCGGGCCTTCGGCCGGGGCGGGCCGGGTGGCCGGGGCGGCGCCTGCGGCCGGGCCCGGCGCGACCGGGGTCGCCGGTGCGTCGGGCTCAGCCGGGGTCGCCGGGTCCGTGGCCCTCTCGGCCGGGGCGGCCGGCTCGGCCGGGGTCGCCCCCGTGGCCGGGCCATCGGGCTGAGCCGGGGCCCCCGCCTCGGCCGGAACGGCCGGGTCGTCGGCGACCGGAGCCGCCGGAGCCTCGGGCCCGGTCGGCGTGGCCGCCGTCTTCGGCTCCGCCGGGGCGGTCGGGGCCGCCTCGGCCGGGGCTTCCGGCTGTTCGGGCTTCTCGTCGAAGGCCGGGCGGGCGTGGTGCCAGGGGGCGTCCGAGCTGCGGGTGCGCGGGGCGGCGGGCGTCGCGGTGCCCGGAGCCGCCTGGCTCGCCGAGCCGTCGGCCGTCGTGCGCGAGCGGCGCACCGGAGCACCCGGCTCCGGAGCCGCCTGGCTCGCCGAACCCTCCGCCGTCGTGCGCGAGCGGCGCACCGGAGCACCCGGCTCCGGAGCCGCCTGGCTCGCCGAACCCTCCGACACCGAGCGCGAGCGGCGCACCGGAGCACCCGGCTCCGGAGCCGCCTGGCTCGCCGAGCCCTCCGACACCGAGCGCGAGCGGCGTGCCGGTGTGCTCGGGTCCGGCCGGCTTGCCGAGCCCTCGGTCACCGAGCGGGAGCGGCGTGCCGGTGCGCCCGCTTCCGGGCCCTCCGTGGTCGCGCGGGCCCGGCCCGCCGCCGCGCGGGCCGGGCGGGTCGGGGCCGGGGGGAGCTGGCCCTTGAGGGGGCCCCACTCGTTGGGGTCGGGTACGCCCGGCGGGAGCATCTGGCGGCGCTTCGGGCCTCCGCCGTCGTGGGACTCGCCCGGCTCCTTCGCGCCCGGCCAAGCCTTCGCGACCCGGGCCGCGAGGACGAAGTCCTTGCGGAGCGGGTGGCCCTCGAAGTTCTCCGGGAGGAGGAGGGGGACGAGGTGCGGGTGGCCCGTGAAGTCCACGCCGAACATCTCGTGGGTCTCGCGCTCGTGCCAGCCCGCGCCCGCGTACACCCCGATCGCCGTCGGAAGGGCCGGGGCCTCGTGCGGGACCGTCGTGCGGAGGAGGAGGCGGCGCGGCGGGTGGCCGGCCGCGAGGGCGACCACGTGCGCGCAGACGCGGAAGCCCGTGCCCGGTTCGTCGACCGCGCTGAGCCAGTCGAAGAAGGTGCAGCCCAGCTCGTCGCGGGCGGTGGTGAGGGCCGTGATCCAGGCGGCCGGCGGGACGTCGACGGTCAGCAGGTCGTACGCCTGCTCCGCCGTCGCCTGCTCGCCGAAGACGTCCTTGACGGAGTCGGGGAGGGAGTCGAAGGCGCTCATGACGTGGCTCCCGGCGGGGGCGTCAGCGGGCTCGTCAGCTCCGCGACCGAGGCGGTCTTCGCGTACCGCTCCGCCAGGCTCTCGCGTGCGATCTTCTCCTGGAGCTTGAGGATGCCCTGGAGGAGCGCTTCGGGGCGCGGCGGGCAGCCCGGCACGTACACGTCGACGGGGATGATCTGGTCGACGCCCTTCGTCACCGAGTACGAGTCCCAGTACGGGCCGCCGCAGTTGGAGCAGGCGCCGAAGGAGATCACGTACTTCGGCTCGGGCATCTGCTCGTACAGGCGCTTCACGGCCGGGGCCATCTTGTCCGTCACCGTGCCGGAGACGATCATCAGGTCGGCCTGGCGCGGCCCCGGCGCGAAGGGGATCACGCCGAGCCGGATGAAGTCGTGCCGGGCCATCGACGCGGCGATGAACTCGATCGCGCAGCAGGCGAGGCCGAAGTTGAAGACCCACAGGCTGTAGCGGCGGCCCCAGTTCAGGACCACCTTCATCGGCTCGGGCGCCAGGCGGGCGAGCGGCCCCAGCGTGGGTGCGGGCAGCGGTGTTACGTCCATGTCAGGACGCCCTTCTTGTACGCGTAGAGCAGCCCCACGGCCAGGAAGCCGAGGAAGACGAACATCTCGACCAGGGTCGTGGCGCCGTAGCCGGGCGCCGCGAAGACCGTCGCCCAGGGGAAGAGGAAGATCGAGTCCACGGCGAAGATCACGTAGAGGAACGCGTACACGTAGTAGCGGACCTGGGTGTGCGCCCAGCCCTCCCCCACGGGGTCGACGCCGCACTCGTAGGTGAGGAGCTTCTCGGGCGTCGGCACGACCGGCCTGAGCAGCCGGTTGGCCGTGAACGCCACGGCGACGAAGAGCACGCCGACGACGGCGAGCACGCCGACGACGGAGTACGTCTGGAAGTAGTCCGCCGCGTCGGCCGCGACAACGGTCGGTTCCCGCACGTCCGCCCCTCGGTCTCGGTGTCTCATGGGTCACTTCTGTACGGACGCGAGTCTAGGCCCTGCTAAAGGGACCGTAAGCAGTCCCCGGGCAGTCCCCGGTGGGGATATCCCTACTCCCGCTCACCCACCTCCCCCATGGCGTCGTGCGCTCCGCGACCGGCAGTCTGGGGACCATGAGCGCCGATCATGAATCCACCGCCGCCCCCCGTCCGCCCGTGCGATCCGCCTACGGCAAGGAGACCTGGAAGGAGATCGCCTTCCTCCTCTCCAATCTCTTCACGGCCCTGGCCGGTTTCGTCTACGCGGTCGTGACCGTCCTGGTCGGCGTGAGCCTCTCCGTCACGGTGATCGGGCTGCCGCTGCTCGCCCTCGGGCTCGGCGGCGCGCGCTGGATCGGCCGGTCGGAGCGGGCGCGGGCCCGCTCGCTGCTCGAGGTACGGATCCCGGAGCCGTCCCGGATGCCGAAGGGCCACGGCTTCTTCGGCTGGCTCTGGTCCTCGCTGAAGGACCCGGTGGCCTGGCGGACGCAGCTGTACGGGCTGATCCGGCTGCCCTGGGGCATCGTGACGTTCACCGTCACCCTGGTCTCGCTCCTGATCCTCTGGCCCGTCCTGCCCTTCATCTCCCGCGGTCTGTCCAACGGCGACCGGGGCATGGTCCGCGGTCTGCTCTCGCCCTCCGACGAGCTGGAGCGGCGGATCGCCGAGCTGGAGTCGGACCGGGGCGTGGTCGTGGACACGGCCGCGGCGGACCTGCGGCGCATCGAGCGCGATCTGCACGACGGAGCGCAGGCCCGGCTCGTCGCCCTCGCGATGGGCCTCGGTCTCGCGAAGGAGAAGCTCCTGGAGGACCCGGAGGGTGCCGCGGCGATGGTCGACGAGGCCCACGGCGAGGTGAAGCTCGCGCTCCAGGAGCTGCGGGACCTGGCCCGGGGCATCCACCCGGCCGTCCTCACGGACCGGGGGCTCAGCGCCGCGCTCTCCTCGGTGTCCGCGCGCTGCACGGTCCCGGTGAAGGTGTCGGTGGACCTGGCGGAGCGGCCGGCCGAGGCGATCGAGGGCATCGCCTACTTCACGGTCTCGGAGCTCCTCCAGAACGTCTCGAAGCACGCCCGGGCCCGGACCGCGTCCGTGGACGTGTGGCGGGTGGAGGACCGGCTGATGCTCCAGGTGCGCGACGACGGCGCCGGCGGGGCGCGGCTCGACGGCGGGACGGGGCTCGCGGGTCTGACGGAGCGGCTCGGGGCGGTGGACGGGCTCCTCGTCGTCGACTCCCCCGAGGGCGGTCCGACGACGGTCACGGCGGAGCTGCCGTGGCGCCCCCGGCCGGCTTCCTGAGTCACGGGTCCGCCTGAGGCCGGGTCCCAGCAGGCACCAGGTAGGGAAAACCCCCCGCCCGAGACGCCCACTCCCCTCATGGTCCGGGGCGCGGCGGGACGGAACCCTGGAAGACGTCACACCACAGCCCCCAGCAGACAAGGACGACCGCGATGGACTCCCCCCGACTCCCCGCCGCGATCCGCGCGCCGTTCGAGGCCCGCACCTGGCGTGCGCTCGGCTACGTGCTGATCGGGCTGCCGCTCAGCGTCTGCTGGTTCGCGCTCTCCATCGCCTTCGTCTCGGCCGGCGCCGGGCTGCTCATCACCTTCCTCGGGGTGCCGATCCTGGCCGGTGCGCTCGCGATGTGCCGGGGCTTCGGCGCGGTCGAGCGGGCCCGGGCGCGGGCACTCCTCGACCTCCATGTGAAGGCGCCGGAGCCGGTGCGCGGCAAGACCGGCGGGGCCTTGTCCTGGATGGGCGCGATGCTGAAGAACGGGGCGTCGTGGCGCCACCTGCTGTACGCGGTCCTGCACATGCCGTGGGCGATCTTCGGCTTCACCGTGACGGTGGCGCTGTGGGCCTGGGGCTGGGCCCTCTTCACGTACCCGCTGTGGAAGTGGACCTTCCCGGCGTACGTGGGCCAGGACGGCATCCAGCTGTACGGGGACGGGACGCACGACCTCTACCTCGACTCGCCCTTCGAGATCGGGGTCACCAGCGCGATCGGCCTGCTGTTCGTCCTGGTCGGGCCGTGGGTGCTGCGCGGGGTCGTCGCCGTCGACCGCTTCCTCGTCGCCGGGCTGCTCGGTCCCTCGCGGCTGGCCTCCCGCGTGACGGAGCTGGAGTCGGACCGGGGCGTGGTGGTGGACACGGCCGCGGCGGATCTGCGGCGCATCGAGCGGGACCTGCACGACGGCCCGCAGGCGCGGCTGGCCTCGCTCGCGATGGATCTGGGGCTCGCGAAGGAGAAGCTGGCGGAGGACCCGAAGGCCGCGGCGGCGATGGTCGACGAGGCGCACGGCGAGGTGAAGGTCGCGCTCCAGGAGCTGCGGGACCTGGCCCGGGGCATCCACCCGGCCGTCCTCACGGACCGGGGCCTGGACGCGGCGCTCTCGTCGGTGGCCTCCCGGTGCGCGGTCCCGGTGTCGGTGGACGTGGACCTGCCGGCCCGGCCGGTCGCGGCGATCGAGGGCATCGCGTACTTCACGGTCTCGGAGCTCCTCCAGAACGTCTCGAAGCACGCCCGGGCCCGGCGCGCCTGGGTGGACGTGTGGCGGACGGGCGACCGGCTGATGCTCCAGGTGCGGGACGACGGTGTCGGCGGTGCGGAGGCGGCGGCGGGGCGGAGTCTGGCGGGGCTCTCCGACCGGGTCGGGGCCGTCGACGGCGTACTGGCGGTGGACTCGCCGGCCGGCGGGCCGACGACCGTGACCGTCGAGCTGCCCTGGCGTGCGTAGACCGGACGCTCACCGTCCGCTCCGGGCTCGTCCCGGGGCGGACGGCTTTTTGCGATGCTGGGGGTCTCATTGACTTTTGACCTTCGGAACAGGGGGCTGCGGGACGTGGTCGTACAAGAGGTGACGGACCGGGTGCGGGTGGTCATCGCGGAGGATTCGGTGCTGCTCCGCGAGGGGCTGACCCGGCTGCTGACCGACCGGGGGCACGAGGTCGTCGCCGGGGTGGGTGACGGCGAGGCGCTGGTGAAGCTGGTGGCCGGGCTCGCGGACGAGGGCGCGCTGCCGGACGTGGTGGTGGCGGACGTACGGATGCCGCCGACGCACACGGACGAGGGCGTACGGGCGGCGGTGCGGCTGCGCAAGGAGTACCCGGGTCTCGGTGTCCTGGTCCTGTCGCAGTACGTGGAGGAGCAGTACGCCACCGAACTCCTGGCCGGTTCGAGCCGGGGCGTGGGCTATCTGCTGAAGGACCGGGTGGCGGAGGTCCGCGAGTTCGTGGACGCGGTCGTCCGGGTCGCCGGGGGCGGTACGGCCCTGGACCCCGAGGTGGTGCAGCAGCTGCTCGGCCGGTCCCGGCAGCAGGACGTGCTGGCGAACCTGACCCCGCGCGAGCGGGAGGTCCTCGGTCTGATGGCGGAGGGCCGGACGAACTCGGCGATCGCGCGGCAGCTGGTGGTGAGCGACGGCGCGGTGGAGAAGCACATCAGCAACATCTTCCTGAAACTGGGCCTCTCACCGAGTGACGGTGATCATCGGCGGGTACTCGCGGTGTTGACGTATCTGAAGTCCTGAAAATCTGACACTCTGTCAGATAGCGAGCTCGGTCGAGCCGGGCCGAGTGCGGCTGGAGCGAGGCCGGAGTGAGGCCGGAGTGAGATCGGGGAGGCTACGGTGCGTCCGACAGCCGGAGGGTCCCAGACCTAAAGGATGAGGCGCAACGCGACCTTCCGGAACAATCCGGGTGGCGACAGAACGTGACAATTCAGGGCAAGAGGGCGTCTCAAAAAGAGGTCCACCATACGAGAAGTCCCCGGAGGGCCCCCCTTACCGTCGTAGGGTGGGCCACGGGACGACCGGTGATCGGCCGGCGTCTCCCGAGCCTTCTCCCGCCTCCGGCGGAGAGTCCCCTTGCCACGAGGGAGGTCCAGTTCAGTGACCAGCCAGGTCAGTAGCGAGGCCGGTGAGGCCCTGCTCGGGGAGCAGCGCAGCGCCCCGGCGACGGCCCACCACGGCACCGAGAAGGAAGTACGCCGACTCGACCGCGTGATCATCCGCTTCGCGGGCGACTCCGGTGACGGCATGCAGCTGACGGGTGACCGCTTCACCTCGGAGACGGCGTCCTTCGGGAACGACCTCTCCACGCTGCCGAACTTCCCGGCCGAGATCCGCGCACCCGCCGGAACCCTGCCGGGCGTCTCGTCCTTCCAGCTGCACTTCGCCGACCACGACATCCTGACCCCGGGCGACGCCCCGAACGTGCTGGTCGCGATGAACCCGGCCGCGCTCAAGGCCAACATCGGCGACGTGCCGCGCGGCGGCGAGATCATCGTCAACACCGACGAGTTCGCCAAGCGCGCCATGGCCAAGGTCGGCTACGCGACCTCGCCCCTGGAGGACGGGTCGCTGGACGCGTACCACGTGCATCCGGTGCCGCTGACGACGCTGACCATCGAGGCCCTCAAGGAGTTCGGCCTGTCCCGGAAGGAGGCCGAGCGGAGCAAGAACATGTTCGCGCTGGGGCTGCTCTCCTGGATGTACCACCGGCCCACCGAGGGCACCGAGAAGTTCCTGCGGAGCAAGTTCGCGAAGAAGCCGCAGATCGCCGAGGCCAACGTGGCCGCCTTCCGGGCCGGCTGGAACTTCGGCGAGACCACCGAGTCCTTCGCCGTCTCCTACGAGGTCGCCCCGGCGACCCGGGCCTTCCCCACCGGCACGTACCGGAACATCTCCGGGAACCTGGCCCTCTCGTACGGCCTGATCGCCGCCGGCCGCCAGGCGGACCTGCCGATCTACCTGGGCTCGTACCCGATCACCCCGGCCTCGGACATCCTCCACGAGCTGTCCAGACACAAGAACTTCGGCGTGCGCACCTTCCAGGCCGAGGACGAGATCGCCGGCATCGGCGCCGCGCTCGGCGCCGCCTTCGGCGGTTCGCTCGGCGTGACGACGACGTCCGGTCCCGGCGTGGCCCTGAAGTCGGAGACCATCGGCCTCGCGGTCTCCCTGGAGCTGCCGCTGCTGATCATCGACATCCAGCGCGGCGGCCCGTCCACCGGCCTGCCCACCAAGACCGAGCAGGCCGACCTCCTGCAGGCCATGTACGGCCGCAACGGCGAGGCCCCGGTCCCGATCGTGGCCCCCAGGACGCCCGGGGACTGCTTCGACGCGGCCCTGGAGGCGGCGCGGATCGCCCTCACGTACCGCACGCCCGTCTTCCTGCTCTCGGACGGCTACCTCGCCAACGGCTCCGAGCCCTGGCGCATCCCGGACGTCGAGGAACTCCCCGACCTGCGGACGCAGTTCGCGACCGGGCCGAACCACACGCTCGACGACGGCACCGAGGTCTTCTGGCCGTACAAGCGCAACCCCGAGACCCTGGCCCGCCCCTGGGCCGTACCCGGCACCCCCGGCCTCGAACACCGCATCGGCGGCATCGAGAAACAGGACGGCACCGGCAACATCTCCTACGACCCCGCGAACCACGAGTTCATGGTGCGCACCCGGCAGGCCAAGATCGACGGCATCGACGTCCCGGACGTCGAGGTCGACGACCCGGACGGCGCGAGCACCCTGGTCCTCGGCTGGGGCTCCACCTACGGGCCGATCACCGCCGCCGTCCGCCGCCTCCGCCGCGCCGGGCAGCCGATCGCCCAGGCCCACCTGCGCCACCTCAACCCCTTCCCGAAGAACCTCGGGGAGGTGCTGAAGCGGTACGAGAAGGTCGTCGTCCCCGAGATGAACCTCGGTCAGCTCTCCACCCTCGTCCGGGCGAAGTACCTCGTCGACGCCCGCAGCCACACCCAGGTCAACGGCATGCCGTTCAAGGCCGAGCAGCTCGCCGCCGCCCTCAAGGAGGCCATCGATGCCTGAGCCCACGGAGACGCTGCTGAGCCTGGTGCCCAAGGCCGAGGCCCAGCAGTCCATGAAGGACTTCAAGTCCGACCAGGAGGTGCGGTGGTGCCCCGGCTGCGGTGATTACGCGGTCCTCGCCGCCGTCCAGGGCTTCATGCCCGAACTCGGCCTGGCGAAGGAGAACATCGTCTTCGTCTCCGGGATCGGCTGCTCCTCCCGCTTCCCGTACTACATGAACACCTACGGGATGCACTCCATCCACGGCCGCGCCCCGGCCATCGCCACCGGCCTGGCCACCTCCCGCCGCGACCTGTCCGTCTGGGTCGTCACCGGCGACGGCGACGCCCTGTCCATCGGCGGCAACCACCTCATCCACGCCCTCCGCCGCAACGTCAACCTGAAGATCCTGCTCTTCAACAACCGGATCTACGGGCTGACCAAGGGCCAGTACAGCCCCACCTCCGAGGTCGGCAAGATCACCAAGTCGACCCCGATGGGCTCGCTCGACGCACCCTTCAACCCGGTGTCCCTCGCACTCGGCGCGGAGGCCTCCTTCGTGGCCCGCACGGTCGACTCCGACCGCAAACACCTCACCGAGGTCCTGCGCCAGGCCGCCGACCACAACGGCACGGCCCTCGTCGAGATCTACCAGAACTGCAACATCTTCAACGACGGCGCCTTCGAGGTCCTCAAGGACAAGGACCAGGCCAAGGAGGCCGTCATCCGCCTGGAGCACGGGCAGCCGATCCGCTTCGGCGCCGAGCTCGACAAGGGCGTCGTCCGCGACCCGGCCACCGGCGACCTCCGGGTCGTCACGGTCACCCCCGAGAACGAGTCGCGGATCCTGGTCCACGACGCCCACGCGGCCAGCCCCACCACCGCCTTCGCGATCTCGCGGCTCGCGGACCCGGACACCCTCCACCAGACGCCCATCGGGGTGTTCAGGTCGGTGGACCGCCCGGTCTACGACACGCTGATGTCGGAGCAGCTGGACGCGGCCGTGGAACAGCACGGCAAGGGCGACCTGAGCCGGCTCCTCACCGGCAACGACACCTGGACGGTGGCGGGGTAGCACCCCGTACGTCTCTCGGGGCCCGGTCCGTACCTCCGTACGGGCCGGGCCCCCGTCACGTATCCGCGACCGCCGCCTTGTCGAACTCCCCCAGGAACCGCGGCACTCCGCCCTTCACCTGCCACAGGAAGAGCCCGACGAGACTCGCGGCGACACTCTCCCTGCTCCCCGACGAGTACGTCTTGACGAGCCCTCGGTACTGCGTCGTCCGCAGGTCGTTCGACACCCCGGACGACTCCGACTCGGAGTGGTTCCGGACGGCCGTCCCCAGCGCCTGGGCCGCCCAGTTGACCACGTCGTACGCCTCCGTGGCGTACGGCTCGACGGGGGCCGTACGGGCCAGCCCCCAGCGCGAGCGGTACGCGGCGGTGAACTCCTTCGCCGCCGGGAAACCGTCGGGGTCGGCGAAGCCCGTACCGATGAACCAGCCCTCGGCCGCCGGGCCCGCGAGCTTCAGGAACTCCGGCCGGAGCACGTGCTCGACGCTCCCGCGGTAGCCCTCGTACCCCTGGTCGCGCAGGGCCCTGGCGCAGAGCGCGGCCCGGCGCGGCGAGGTGCCCAGATACATCACGCCCTGCGGGTCGGCCGCGAGGGCCGCCCGAACGGCGGAGGCGAAGTCCTCGCTGTCCTGCTCGACCGGGTACGAGGTCGCCACCCCGCCCTTGGCCATCGACGGCGGGGTGGACTTCATGCTCCTGGCCGCGAACCAGGTGTACCGGCCGCCGGCCCGGTCCTCGACGAGGGCGGTCCGGACGCAGCCGTGCTCGGAGAGGTAGCGCGCGAAGGGCACGATCATCGAGTCGGGAGCGGCGCGGGGCTCGAAGTAGGTGCGTTTGAGGGTCTGGCCCTTCACGGTGGTGCCGGTCGGCACCGAGGCGACGACGCTCACCAGGGGGACGGAACGTTCGAGGAACTCGACCACCGCGGAGAGGACGCTCGGGACGGTCGTCGGGCCGAGGACGGCGACCAGGTTCTCGTCCTTGAGCAGGGTCCGGGCGGCCGCCTTGGCGCGGGCCGCGTCCCCGCCGTCGTCCACGGTGCGCAGGACCAGGTCGAAGGGGCGGTCCCGGCGGGCGTTGAAGGTCTCCACGGCCACCCGGGCGCCGCGCTCCTGCGCCCTGCCGGCCGGTGCGGTGGGGCCGCTCAGGTCGGTGAGCACGCCGATCGTGTAGGCCGGAAGCGGGCCGCCGGTGCCCGTCCCGGTGCCCGTACCCGTGCCCGCCGGCGGGCGGCTCAGCAGCCAGGCGGCCAGGCCGCCCGCGCCGACGACGGCCGCCGCGCCGCCCGCCAGGAGGCCGCGCCGTGACACGCCTTTCGGAGGCGCGTCGGGCACGAGCATCGTCGGCTCGGGGACCGGCAGGTCCAGGACCCGCGAGGAGCGCTGGGCGATCAGCGCGGGCAGGCCGGGCGGCAGCCAGTCCCCCGCCGGCCCTTCGGCCTCCCCCAGCGCGGCGCCGGCCTCGGCCGCCGTGGGGCGGTCCGCCGGGTCCTTCGCCAGGCAGGCGGTGACCAGGGGCAGCAGCGTGCCGGGGACGCCGGCGAGGTCCGGCTCCTCGTGGACGGTGCGGTAGACGACGGCCGCCACCCCGCCCGTGCCGAAGGGGCGCGTCCCCGTCAGGGCGTACGCGAGGACGCAGCCGAGCGAGAAGACGTCGCTGGCCGGGCCGACCTCACCGGCCCCGGCGGCCCTGGCCTGCTCGGGGGCGAGGAAGCCGGGGGTGCCGATCATCGCGTCCGTGGCGGTCAGCGCGGTCGCCCCGGTGGAGCGGGCGATGCCGAAGTCGATGAGGCGCGGCCCGTCGAGGGCGAGGAGGACGTTGGCCGGTTTGACGTCCCGGTGGACGAGCCCGGCCCCGTGCATGTCGGCGAGCGCGGACGCGAGCCGGGCGCCGAGGGCGCGGACGGTCGGCTCCGGCAGGGCGCCGTGCAGGCCGACGGCCTCGGAGAGGGAGGGCCCGGGCACGTACTCGGTGGCGAGCCACGGCTCCCTGGCCTCCGGGTCCGAGCCGAGGACCCGGACGACCCAGCGGCCGGTGATCCGCTCGGCGGCCCTGGCCTCGCGCCGGAACCGCTCGCGGAAGCCGGGGTCGGCGGCGTGCTCGGCCCGGATGAGCTTGAGCGCGGCGAGCGACCCGCCGCCGGAGCGGGCGAGGTAGACGACGCCCATGCCACCGGCGCCGAGGCGGCCGAGGAGCCGGTGGCCCGCGATCGAGGAGGGGTCGGCCCTGCGCAGTGGTTCCACGGTCAGGCCTTCTGCTTCGCCTTGTTCGCGGGGGCGACGGGAGCGGGACCGATCACCTTGTAGGCGCCGTTCTGCACGGCGTGCACGAAGGTGCCGCCGTTGGTGAGGTCGCCGTTCTCGTCGAAGGTGTAACCGCCCATGACACCCGTGTACTTCTGCTTGCGCAGCGCCGCCCAGAGCCCCTTGCGGGCGGGTTTCCCGGCCTTCGCTCTCCGCGCGAGCTCCGCCACGGTCATCGTGACGACGTCGTACGACTCTCCCGTGTAGTAAGCGGGGGCCGCCCCGAACCGCTTCTTGTAGGCGGCGACGAAGCCGGCGGCCTCCTTCCGGGAGACGGCGTCCAGCACGGGGGCGCCGAGGAACCAGCCCTCGGCGTCGGCACCGGCCTCCTTCAGGAAGGCCTGCCCGAAGGCGTGCTGGCCGGCGAACCGGGGCCCGGTGAAACGGAGTTCGTTGAGGGCCTTGGCGGCGAGGACGGCGGTCTGCCGGACTCCGCAGTGGACGTACGCGTCCATGCCCGCGTCGATCATCTCGCCGAGGATCGAGCGGTAGTCCCGCGCGCTCGCCGGGACCACCCGGAAGTGGGGTGTCAGGCCGGCCTGGCCGAAGGCGAACTGGACGCCCCGGACGAGCAGCCAGCTGTACTGGTCGTCGGTGCGCTCCTGGAGGACGCCCGGTCTGCGGATCCCCGACAGGAGGGTGACGGCGTAGGCGAGGTGCATGCCCGCGAAGGGATGGTGCGGGATCGCACGGAGCACCGTGGCGTTGGGTGCGCTCTCCTTGTCCCGGACGGTGAGGAGGTTGTACCCGGCGGAGACCGTGATCAGCGGGAGGCCGGCTTCCTCGAAGGCGGGGAGGACGGTCTGCGCGACGCCGTCGGAGGTGGGGCCGAGGACGGCGAGGACACCGGGGTCGGTGGTGAGCCTCCGGGCCGTTTCGAGGGCGGTGGCGCGGTCCCCGCGGTCGTCGGCGACCTTGAGTTCGAGCGTGAAGGGCTTGTCCTTGCGGGCGTTGAACCGCTCGACGGCGAGGCGCGCGCCGCGCTCCTGGGCGAGCCCGATCTCCTTGGCGGGTCCCGAGAGGTCGGCGAGGACGCCGATCTTCCAGGTGGTGCGGGGCGGGACGGGCTTCGTGCCGTTCTTCCCGTCGTCGCCGTCGTCCGCGAACCCCGCCCAGGCGGCGACGCCGCCGCCCACGGCGAGCGCGGCGACGCCGGAGGCGAGCAGCAGGAATCCCCGCCGGCCGGGCTTCGCCGGTCCCTCCGGTGCGGTGGGGGCCGTCGTGGCGTCGATCTCGGGCAGGGCGAGCATCCGGGCCGAGCGTTCGGCGATGGTCCTGACGACCGGGGCGGGCAGCCAGTCGGCGCCGTCGCCGGGGGTGTCCTCGGTGAGCCGGACGCCGGTCTCGGCGGCGGTGGGCCGGGCGGCGGGGTCCTTGGCGAGGCAGGCCCGGACGAGGCCGAGCAGCCCGTCGGGTACGCCGGTGAGGTCGGGTTCGTCGTGGACGGTCCGGTACATGAGGGCGTCGACGGCGCCGGTGCCGAAGGGCGGGCGGCCGGTCGCCGCGTACGCGAGGAGGCAGCCGAGGGCGAAGACGTCGGCGGGCGGGCCGATGGCGTCGGTGCGGGCCTCGGCCTGCTCGGGGGCGAGGAAGCCGGGGGTGCCGACGACCATGTCGGTGGCGGTGAGGGCGGTCTCTCCGGTGGCGCGGGCGATGCCGAAGTCGATGAGCCGGGGGCCGTCGACGGCGAGGAGGACGTTCCCGGGCTTCACGTCGCGGTGGACGAGTCCCGCCGCGTGCACGGCGGCGAGGGCGCGGGCGACGGACCAGCCGAGGAGGCGGACGCTCCGCTCCGGCAGCGGGCCGTGCGCGGCGACGGCCTCGCCGAGCGAGGGACCGGGGACGAAGGCGGTCGCCATCCACGGCTCGGGGGCGTCCGGGTCGGCGCCGGTGACGGGGACGGCCCAGGGGCTGGAGACCCGGCGGGCGGCCTCGACCTCGCGGCGGAAGCGGGCGCGGAAGTCGGGCTGGTCGGCCTGGTCGGCGTGGG
This sequence comes from Streptomyces venezuelae, assembly GCF_008642375.1. Lineage (NCBI taxonomy): Bacteria > Bacillati > Actinomycetota > Actinomycetes > Kitasatosporales > Streptomycetaceae > Streptomyces > Streptomyces venezuelae. Next base: position 3,630,038 of record NZ_CP029194.1, read on the forward strand.
TGACCTTGACGGCGGCGAGCTCGCCGTTGCCCGTACGGCCCAGATAGACGACGCCCATGCCGCCGGCTCCGAGCCGCCCGAGGAGCCGGTAGCCGGCGATCGTCGACGGGTCGGAGGGGAGCAGCGGCTGGAGAGCGCCGGGCTCGGGGCGGGCCGGGCGCGGGGGCCCGGGCGGCGCCGCCGGGGCTTCGGGCGGAGGTGCGGCTCCGGCCGGGGGCGCGGGCGGCGTTTCGGCCGGGGGCGCGGGCGAGGCGTCGGCCGGGGGTACGGGTGCGGCTCCGGCCGGGGGCTGCTGCGGCTCGGGCCGGGGCGCGGGCTGCCGGGGATCGGGCCGGGACTCCTGCTCGGGCCGGGGCGCGGGCTGCCGGGGATCGGGCCGGGGCTGCCGCTCCGGCTGCTGCTCCGGCCGCTGCTCGGGCTCGGGAGGCGTGGGGCTCATGACTGGACCTCCAGCTCGTCCTTGGCACGTTCGATCATCGTGACGAGGGCCTGGACCTGGCCGGTGACGGTGCCGACGGTGGTGCTGGTCTCCTCCTCGCTGTAGCCGGGCGCGCCCTTGACGACGGTGGCGACGGTGACCTGGCCGATCCGGGACTGGTACCAGCCGTAGAACTGCTCGCCCTTCACACCGTCGGCGAGGTAGAGGCCTCGCTCTCCCAGGGAGTCGGTGGCGGTGAAGTTCCCGCCGACGCCGAAGGGGTTGCCGAGGGAGATGAGCTGGGAGATGCGTTCGCCGTCGCGCAGTTTCTGGTCGGGGCAGCGGAGCGCCTCCTCCAGGGTCCCGGCCATCTCCCAGTCGGCGTCGCTCTCGCTGCGGTGCACGGTGACGGTGGCGGCGACCCGGAGGGTCCCGCGGGCGCCGTCGGCGGGGATCTCGCTGTAGGCGGTGACGTTGTAGAGGACGGTGGAGGGCCGAACGCCCGTCCCCCAGGCGCAGTCCTCGCCGAGGACGGGCCAGTAGGCGGGGCCGCTGAGGTGCGGGGTGCGCTTCACGTAGTCCGGGCCCCAGGCGTCGGGCCCGGCGACGACGGCGAGGGCGATCCGCCGGGCGTCGGCCTCGGTCCTGGGCGCGCGCTTCGGGTCGGGAACGAAGTCGAGGGCGGTCGGCGTCGGGGCCGGGCTCGCCGTCGTCGGGGCGGCCGACGCGCTCGTACTCCCCTTGCCCTTGCCGCCGTCGGGCCTCTTCCCCTCGTCGCCGCCGTCGGAGCAGCCGGTCGCGATCAGCCCGCCCAGCAGTAGGCCACAGCAGGCACGCAGCAGTCTTCGGTCCCCGTACGCCACAGTTCCCCCACGGTCCTTCACGGTTCCCCCGAACAGTGACCAGATCGTACGACCCGTGGGGACAACTCGCCCCGGTTACAACATCATTGAGACGAACCGGTAGCGCTCTCGCGACGGGCCTCGTCGTACCGCGCGCGGGCCTCCTCGACCTCCGGGACCCGCCGGTCGGTCCAGCGGGCGAGCTCCCAGACCTGGCGGGCGGCCTCCTCGCCCATGGCGGTGAGGCTGTAGTCGACGCGGGGCGGGATGACGGGCTTGGCGTCGCGGTGGACGAAGCCGTCGCGCTCCAGGGTCTGGAGCGTCTGCGTGAGCATCTTCTCGCTCACCCCGCCGACCCGGCGGCGCAGCTCGCTGAAGCGGTACGCGCGCTCGCGCAGCGCGATGAGGATCAGCACGGCCCAGCGGCTGGTGACGTGTTCCAGGACGAGCCGGGCCGGGCACATCGCTCCGCCGACGTCCGCCAGCAGGCTCTTCGGTTCCTCACTTACTCCCATACCAGTACCTTACTTCAAAGTGGGTACTTACGAATAGATAGTGCCGGTCGTACGGTGAGTACCGGTGAGCGCATCGCCCACCGCACCCCCCGGGAGAAGGAAGCACCATGAGCATCGTCGTCACCGGAGCCACCGGACAGCTCGGCCGTCTCGTCATCGACGCCCTCCTCGCCGCCGTCCCGGCCGCGCCCGTCGCCGCCGTCGTCCGGAACAAGGAGAAGGCCGCCGACCTCGCGGAGCGCGGCGTCGAGCTGCGGATCGCGGACTACGACCGGCCGGAGACCCTGGCGGAGGCCTTCGAGGCCGGCGACCGGGTGCTCCTCGTCTCGGGCAGCGAGGTCGGGCGGCGCGTCCCCCAGCACGCCGCCGTGCTCGGCGCGGCGAAGGCGGCGGGCGTCGCCCAGCTCGCGTACACGAGCATCCTCGGCGGCCCGGAGGCCGACTTCGACCTGGCCGCCGAGCACCAGGAGACCGAGCGGCTGATCCTCGCCTCCGGCCTGCCGTACACCTTCCTCCGCAACGGCTGGTACAGCGAGAACTACACCGCGAACCTCGCCCCCGTCCTGGCCCACGGCGCCGTCGTCGCCAACGCCGGCGAGGGCCGGATCGCCTCCGCCACCCGCGCGGACTTCGCCGCCGCCGCGGCCGCCGTCCTGACCGGCCCGGCCGAGGAGCACCTGAACCGGGCGTACGAGCTGAGCGGCGACACCGCCTGGTCGCTCGCCGAGTACGCGGCCGAGGTCGCCGCCCGGTCCGGCCGGGAGGTCACGTACAGCAACGTCCCCGCCGAGACGCACCTCGCGATCCTCACCGGCGCCGGGGTCCCGGAGCCCTTCGCCGCGATCCTGGTCGACGTCGACCGGGCCGTCGAGCGCGGTGCGCTCGCCCTGCGGACCGGCGACCTGGCCCGTCTGATCGGCCGCCCGACCACCCCGATCGCCGTGACGATCAAGGAAGCGCTGAACGCCTCCTGAACCCGCCCTTGAAATGTCATGACCGTATGGCGATACGGGCATGACAACCACCCCCGCGCGGCGCTACCTTCGACAGGACAGCGTGGCGCGGGGCAGGGCAGGGCAGGAGGTCCGGTGGAGACGAAGACGGAGAACGAGGGACGAGCAGGACTGCTCTACGGGATCGGCGCCTACGGCATGTGGGGACTGGTCCCGCTCTTCTGGCCGCTCCTCAAGCCCGCCGGGGCCGTCGAGATCCTCGCCCACCGGATGGTCTGGTCGCTCGTCTTCGTCGGCATCGCGCTGCTCGCGCTCCGCCGCTGGGGCTGGATACCGGAGCTCGTGCGCAGCCCGCGCAAGCTCGCGCTGATCACCGTCGCCGCCGCCGTCATCAGCGTGAACTGGGGCCTCTACATCTGGTCGGTCAACACCGGCCGGGTCGTCGAGGCCTCCCTCGGCTACTTCATCAACCCGCTCGTCACCATCGCGCTCGGCGTCCTCGTCCTCAAGGAGCGGCTGCGCCCGGCGCAGTGGGCGGCGGTCGGCGTCGGCTTCGCGGCCGTCCTGGTCCTCGCGATCGGGTACGGGCAGCCGCCGTGGATCTCGCTCACCCTCGCCTCCTCCTTCGCGGTCTACGGACTCGTGAAGAAGAAGCTCAACCTCGGCGGACTGGAGTCGCTCGCCGCCGAGACCGCCGTCCAGTTCCTGCCGGCCCTCGGCTACCTGGTCTGGCTCGGCACCCAGGGCACGCTGGCCTTCGGCTCCGGGGGCGCCGGGCACGCGGCCCTGCTCGTCTCCACCGGCATCGTCACGGCGGTGCCGCTGGTCTGCTTCGGGGCGGCCGCCATCCGCGTACCGCTGTCGACGCTCGGACTGCTCCAGTACCTGGCGCCGACCTTCCAGTTCCTCCTCGGGGTCCTGTACTTCCACGAGGCGATGCCGCCGGAGCGGTGGGCGGGCTTCTCGCTCGTCTGGCTCGCCCTGACGCTCCTCACCTGGGACGCACTGCGCACGGCCCGCCGCAGCCGGGCCGCGATGGCCGCCGCGGCGGCGGAGGCGGTGGCCTCGGTCGAGGCCGCCTCGGCCGAGAAGGTCCACCAGGGGCGCTGACCCTGGGCGGCCCGGGGCGCCGGCCCTCACGCGTCCAGCAGGTCGTGCTCCCGAATCAGCCAGCAGACCGCCGTCAGCCGCAGGGTCACGAAGTCGTGGCCCGCGGGCTCGGCCCACTCGGCCTCGGAGAGCCCGTGGGTGAAGCCGCGCACGTAGTCGGAGAGCTCCTCCCGCCCTACGGTCCGGCCCTCCGGCCCCCGCTGGGCCGGGACGAGCGTGTCGCACACCGCGGCGGCGTGCTGGTCGACGGCGGCCGCGAGGCCCGGCTCGGCGGTGACATCCGCGAGCCGCGGCAGGTACGCGACGGCGAGGTCGGTCAACGGACAGCGGGGCGAATCGCTCATCACTCCACATTAGGTGCGGACCGGGAGGTCCAGGACGTGACCTTGGTCGCAGCCGGCGGGGGTCCGAGGTGGCCGGTTACCGCCCATGGGGTCGGTTCCCTCTTGTAACCGACCGGGCCCTGCGTCAGGATCGGCGGCATGGATGACAGCGCCATCAAGGCACCGAGCCACTGCGCGGCGAGCTACGGGAGCGACGGGGACCCCGATCCCTTCCAGTGGGACACCCGCGAGGACTGCGAGGTCCGCCAGATCCTCGACCGCGTCGCCGACAAGTGGTCCCTCCTCGTCATCGCCCTCCTCGACCGCCGCGTCCTGCGCTTCACCGAGCTCAAGCGCGAGATCGACGGCGTCAGCCAGCGCATGCTGACCGTGACCCTGCGCCAGCTGGAGCGCGACGGCCTGGTGAAGCGCACCGTCCACCCCGTGGTGCCGCCCCGCGTCGAGTACGAGCTCACGCCCCTGGGCGGCACCCTGCACACGACGATCCGCTCCCTCGTGACCTGGACCGAGCAGCACCAGAACGAGATCGCGGCGGCGCGCGAGGAGTACGACGCGAAGGAGTCGGCCCTCGTCTGACGGAGTCGGCCCTCGTCCGAGGGCCGGCCGGGAGCAGGGGGGACACCCCGGCCGGGGGCAGGGGACACCCCGGGAAATCCGGTGGCCCGGCCCCCGGGGCGTCACCCACCCTGAGGTCCATGGAAGAACCGAAATACCGGATCCGGGCGCTCCACACCGCGGACACCGTCACCGTCTACCAGGCCTACCGGCCGGAGATCGGCCTCCCGGCCGCCCGCGACGGTCGATTCCCGGCCACCTGGAAGCGTGACCGGATGACGTGGATCAAGCCGTCGTTCCTCTGGATGATGTACCGCTGCGGCTGGGGCACGAAGGAGGGCCAGGAGACGGTCCTCGCCGTGGAGATCACCCGCGAGGGCTTCGAGTGGGCCCTGCGGAACGCCTGCCTCTCGCACTACGTACGCGGCTTCCACCCCGACCAGGGCTCCTGGCAGCGGCAGTTGAAGCAGGCCCCGGCCCGCGTCCAGTGGGACCCGGAGCGCGACCCGCACCTGCGGCCGCTCCCGTACCGCTCGCTCCAGCTCGGCCTGTCGGGCGAGGCCTCCCGCCGGTACGCGGACGAATGGACGGTCTCCGTCACCGACGTGACCCCGCTCGCCCACGACGTCCACGCGCTGGTCCGCGCGGGCGACCTGACCGCCGCCGGCCGGCTGCTGCCCCGGGAGGAGCCGTATCCGACGCCCGAGGGGCTGCTGGACCACCTCCTGGTTCAGGAACCCGCCACCGAGACCGAGAAGTTGAAGTCGCCGGTGCCGAGCGTCCCGTAGAGGCGCAGCCACAGCTGCACGAGCTGCTCGGCGGCCCTGGCGCTCGTCAGGTCGCCGAGGTCCCGGATCCGGTCGGCGGGCCAGCCGAAGGAGCGGAGCAGCTCCGCGACCACGGCCTTCGCGTCCTCGTCGTCGCCGCTGAGGAAGACGTCGTGGGGGCCCGGTACCCGGCTCGGCTCGACCATCACCGTGTTGTTCATGGTGTTGAGCGTCTTGACGACGCGGGTCTCCGGGAAGGCCTTCTGGAGCTGCTCGGCGACGCTGCCGCCGTCGGGCATGCCGACCTTGGGCGGGAAGCCCTCCGAGAAGTCGAGGGCATTGGACACGTCGACGAGGACCTTGCCGCGGAGGTTCTCCGCTCCCGCGGCCTCCAGGACGGCGAGGGAGACGAGCCCGCCCGTCGCGTTCACCACCAGCTCGGCGGGGCCCGCCGCGTCGGCGAAGGTGCCGTGCCCGCCGCCGTGCTCTGCGGCCCACTTCACGGCCTCGGCGTTGGACGCGGTGCGGGAGCCGAGGGTGACCTCGTGCCCGAGCGAGACGAGCTTGCCGGCGAGCCGGCGACCGACCTCGCCCGTTCCCAGTACGGCAATCCTCATGACGTGCGCTCTCCTCTGTGTCCGAAAACCAACGACCCGGCGGCCCGACCCTACGACGCCGAGGCCGCCGACGGGGTCCCGGACCGTCCCGCGTCGTCCCGTACCCGCGCGTGCAGGTGCATGTCGTGCCGTCCGTCGTCATGAAGGGCCGCACTCCGCTTGGTGCCCTCCAGTACGTAACCCGAGGCCAGGGCCACCCTGCACGAGGCCTCGTCGCGGGTCGAGTGGTCCAGCTCAAGCCGCTGGAACCCGATCTCGCCCATGGCCCACGCGCTGAGCGCCGCCAGGGCGCGGGAGGCGACCCGCGCGCCGCGGGCGGTCGGGAGCACCCAGTACGCACAGTCGGCGAGGCCGTCGTCGAAGTCCATGCCTCGCAGCGCGATCCGGCCGAGGACCTCGCCGTCGCCGCTGCCGCCGCCGCAGATCGCCCAGTGCCCGCCCCGCTCACGCTCCCAGCCCCTGCGGTATCCGTCGAACCAGGCGCGGACCGTGCCCTCGGACGCCGGCCGGCGCGTGTGCCATTGCCGGATCGCGGGGTCCTGGCAGGCGACGAGGAAGACCGGGACGTCGGCGTCGACCCACGGGCGGAGCACCAGGCCGCCGTCGGCGGGGAGTTCGGGCTGCGGGGAGCCGGCGATGACGCCGGCGGGGAGGACGGGCTCCGTGGAGAGGTCACGAGCCATGGCGACGTCCTCGCCTCATCCGCACCCTCACCTCACCCTCACCTCGTCCTCGCTCACTCCCCCACCCTCCGCACGATCGTGGCCATCACGCCTTTCCAGTGGGCGCGTTGACGTTCGCGCTCCTCGGCGCTCTCCATGTGCTCCTGATGGAAACGGAGGACGGTCCGCCCGTCGCCCGCCGGAGAGACCGCGACCTGGAGGACGGTCTCGCCGTACGACAGGCGGACGCGGTCGCGCGGCCGGAGGCTGCGGAGGGCGGCGTCGCCCTCGGCGGGGAGCGCGGCGCCGGGTCCGAGCCAGAGGCTCAGCCCCTCGGGGCTCATGAGGAAGTCCCAGACGACCGCGACGGGCAGGGGCAGGGTCTTCGAGACGCCGATCTCCCAGCCGGCGTCCTGCGTCAGTCCCACGGGCATCATGTTTCTCCTTCCGACGGCGTACGGGCCCGGTGTGCCCGTACCTTGTGGCGGTTGCCGCACCGGTCCATCGAGCACCAACGGCGGCGCCCGGGGCGTGAGGTGTCGGCGAAGACGAGGGCGCAGTCGTCGGCGCCGCAGACGCGGACCCGATCGGCGTGCGGCCCGGTGAGGAGCTCGACCGCGTCCCGGGCGACCGTCGCGAGGAGGCGGGTCCCGGTGGCTCCGGGCGCCCACGCGCGCGTGCCGTCGGCGGCGATCAGGGCGACGAGCGGCGGCTCGGCGGCGGCGGCGTTGACGAGCGCCAGCTCCCCGGGGTCGGGGGCGGCGCCGTGGGCCCGCGCGAGGGCGAGGCCCCAGAGCGCGTCCCGCACGTCCCGTACGGCCGCCAGCTCGTCGTCCGTGACGGTCACGTCGAGCCCGGGGGCCAGGCGGCAGTCCCGCACCCAGTCGAGCAGCCCGTCGACCCGGTCGAGGACCTCGTACTGCGCGGCGACGGGACCCGGTCCGCCGGTGAGCAGCAGCTCCAGGCAGAGGGCTCCGGCGTCGAAGTGGAATCGCTGCCCGTCGCGGCGCCGGAGGGTCATTCCGGTGGCGGCCTGCTTCATGTAACCAATATAACTGGTTACATGAAGCCCATCCATTGGAAGCTTGTCCTCGACGCCGCCGACCCGCACGCGCAGGCCGTCTTCTGGTCCGCCGCCCTCGGCTACGTGGAGGAGGACCACGACGCGCTCATCCGGCGCCTCCTCGACGCCGGGGCCGCCCCGCCCGAGACGACCGTGACCGTCCACGAGGGCACGGACCGGGAACGCCTCGGCTGGCGCGACCTCGCGGCCGTCCGCCACCCGGACGACCCCCACGACCCGGCGACGGGCGGCGGTCTCGGCCGGCGCCTCCTCATCCAGCGCGTTCCCGAGACCAAGACCACGAAGAACCGGCTCCACCTCGACCTCCACCCGGACCCGGGCACCCGCGAGGCGGAGGTCATCCGCCTGGAGGCACTGGGCGCGAAGGTGCTGCGGCGGGTGGACGAGCCGTCCGGGGCCTGGACGGTGATGGCCGACCCGGAGGGCAACGAGTTCTGCGTGCAGTAGGCGGCGCGGGGGAGGCGGGCCGCCGGCCGGTCAGGGCCTGCGCACCTCGAACTGGAAGCAGCCGTACTCCACCGCCCTGACGTGCACCAGCACGACCGCAGGGTCGGCGAAGGCCTCCGCGAAGGCCCGGTCGAAGCCTTCGCCGGGGGCCTCCGGCAGTTCCAGGAGCCGCCCGCCGGCGATCCGGCCCTCCGCGTCGTACCGCCGGACGGTCCGCAGCGCCCCGGCCCGCTCGAAGGGGTACGCCTCCGAGGGCCCGGGGCCCTCGCACTCCTCGGCGTGCACGAAGACGGGGCCCTGCTCGTCGTACGCCCCCGGCTCGGCCCCGGTCCCGGCGGCCCAGCGCCGCAGCGGCGCGTACGACACGAGCGCGATCCGCTCCCCCGCGACGGCGGGCCGCAGGCAGCAGCGGAGCGGACCGCCCTCGGTCGCGGTGTACGGGACGCACGGGCGCCCCGCGTCGTCGGTGACGCGCAGCTCGGCGAGGGCGGAGGACGGAATGGCACGTGCGGTGTAAAGGCTCATGCGGCCAGCCTCACGCGCCCCTCCCCCACCCGCTGGCGGAATTCGGACGGGGCGCTCGGGGCGGGGGCCTTGAGGTGCTGGGGGTGGACGGTTCTTCCGGGCTTCTGGTGGGACCGCCCTCTTTCCGAGAGTCGCAGCTTCCGGCGCCGCGTCAAGGGCGCTCCCGATGGTCGGGTTTGCAAGCCGATGGCCTACGGCCACCCTTGACCCGACACCGGAAGCTGCGCAACAACTCTCGGAGGGCGGTCCGGGGGCCGGGGTCCACGCACCCTGCCCGGGCATCGGTGCCGGTCGCGTGCGCGGGTGGCAGCCCGGTGGGGTGGGGCTGGGTTCGCAGCCGGGGCCGGTGGGCGAAGTCCCGTCGACGGGGTCGCGCGGTCGTTGAATGGGGCAGCCGGGCCGAGCCGAGCGGGTTGCGGTCGCCGGATGGCCGGGACTCAGGCCCCGCTGATCACTCCCGGCGGGTGGAAGGGGCCCTCGGCCGAACGAACTGCGCACTCCGACCGCCCGAGTGGGCGAAATATCCGGGTCGACCCTTTTCCAGGGGAAAGTTACTGCGAGTAGCGCGCAGTTTGCATCACCGACCACCCGGCGAGGGCCCAAGAGGCCGTCGGGAGACCACTGGGGGCCATCGGGCGAACAAACCCCGCAATCGCACCATCCATTAGACCGAAATGCCCGCTATAGACGTTCTGTCGCCACCTGCTACCCGGAGTATCTGCACCTTTGCTTCGACACCACCCACTGGGAGTGACCAGTGGGGCCTGAAGTCAGACCGAACGACGGCCGTCATCCGCTAAGCGCCGTCAGGCCGCCCCATTCAACTGCCGCGCGACCCCACCGGCCGGTCTTCGACCACCGGCCTCGGCTGCGAACCCAGCCCCCACCCACCGGGCTGCCACCCGCCTCGCGACCGGCACCGATGCCCGGGCAGAGTGCGTGGGCCCCGGCCCCCGGCCGCCCTCCGAGTGTGAAAAGGCGGGCTCCGCCGCCGGGTCAAGGGTGGCCGTAGGCCATCGGCTTGCCGACGCGACCATCGGGAGCGCCCTTGACGCGGTGATGGAGCCCGCCACACTCGGAAAGAGGGCGGCCCCACCAGAAGCCAACGAAGCCGGCCCGCCCCTGGAGCCTCCACACCCGAACGTCGGCGCTACTCGGACGCGTGGCTCACGAACCCTGCCCAGGCAGCCGGGCCGAAGGCGAGACGGGGACCCTCGGTGTCCTTGGAGTCACGGACGTGGACGGTGCCGGGGGTGGTGGCGACCTCGACGCAGTCGTTGCCGTTGCTGCTGTCGCTGTAGCTGCTCTTGAACCAGTTCAGCTCACGGTTGCCGATCATGTCTCTCCCAGCAGTTGCTCGATGAAGTCCCGCGACTCCGCCGGAGTGAGGGCCTTGGACCGGATGATGCCATAGCGCAGGTCCAACAGCCGGAGACGCTTGAGGTCGGAGACAGGACGGCCTCCGAAGTCGCCGTCCATGCGCCCAACTGCCGTCCCGTCCGCGAACTTCAGGAGTGCGATCCGCCCTCCCGTGCCGGGGTGGTCCGCGTGCTCGGTCGGCATCACTTGAATCTCGACATGGGGCAACTCGCTCACCTCCAGCAGGTGCTCCAGCTGACGACGAATCACCATTCTTCCCCCGATGGGCCGTCGCAGCGACGCCTCTTCCTGGACGAAGCTGAACTCAGGAGCCGGACTCTTCTCCAGGACCGAGCGGCGCGCTACTCGTGCCGTCACGAACCGCTCCAGCTCATCCGGGGCGTACGCCGGGCGCCACGTCTGCAGCAGGGCTCGGGAGAACTCCTCGGTCTGCAACAAGCCATGCACGTTGGAGTTCGCGTACAGACAGAACTCGACCGCCCGCGCCTCCAGCTTCGCCAGGTCCCTCACCTTCTTCGGGTAGCGGACCTCCATGAGGTCCGTCCGCATCCCGACGATCAGCCCACCCGCCCCCAGCGCCCCGTCCGCCTTGTCCAGGAACTCCGGTCGTGGAATCCGGTCCCCCCGCTCCACTTTCCGGATCAGGTCCTCGCTGTAGCCGATCAGCTCCCCGAACTCGGCCGGCCGCAGGCCTTTCGTCTCTCTCCACAGCCGGATCTGACGGCCGACCGTGGCGACGACCGCCGCGCCCGACTCGTCGCCGGGATCGACCTCCCACCCCGTGTCCTCGACTGCCGCACCGTTCACCTCGTCCACGCTCATGCGTGCCCACCTCCTCGTGGCGGCCCTCTACCCGGGGTGCGGTCCGAGACAGTCGAGACAAGGCGGGACAGCCACAGGACAGTAACCGTACGTAAGGGCGTGTTCGATGGGCAGCGTAAGCAGCGCCCGCCACGCTGGGTCACATGAACCAGGATTCAAGCCAACTCATGGCGTCTACACGCCACTTCGCTCTCCAGCTCTCCTCCACCCGCCGAGGCGCCCGGCTCGCCCGGCTTCTCGCCGTGGAGCAGCTGCGTTCCTGGGGGTTGGAAGCCGCCTCCGAGCCGGTGGCGCAGATCGTGGCCGAGCTCGCCAACAACGCCGTGACGCACGGCCACATCCCGGGGCGGAACTTCCGACTGGGGATCACCGCATCCCTCCAGACGCTCCGCGTCGAGGTCACCGACACGCGGGGTGACCGGGCGCCGCTCGTCGGCTGTCACTCCCGCGCCGGAGAGAGCGGGCGGGGGCTGGTGATCGTGGCGGCGCTTTCACTCCGCTGGGGTGTGCGGCGCGGGCCCGTTCCGCAGAAGACCGTCTGGGCTGAGCTGGGGCTTTCCTGAACAGCCGCGTCGCGGACGTCCGCGACGCGGCTGCCCGCGCGACAAAGGAAAAAGAACAGGGAAATACCCCACCCTCCCCCACCAACCTCCCCCGGAACGCCTGTCACTCACTCGGGTGACTTGCGCCAACTGGGCTGGATTTGAGGCCGGTTGCCTGGCATATGCTCTCGCTCACAACCCCAGACATGCGTCGGCCCCCGGCCGGGACTCGCAATCCCGATCGAGGGCCTGACCACCGAGGAAGGTCACAACTTCCCGATGGCTTCAAGGCAGCCTAGCGCGCGACCGCGCGCCTCCGGGCTCATTCACCGCAACGTCCGCCACACCACGCGATACGTGGTTGTCGGCAACCACCTCGCCCAGCACCGCGAGCTCTCGCTGGTGGCGATCGGACTCTCCGTCCACCTCCAGTCGCTGCCCGCCGGGACGCCCGTCAACGTCAAAGCCCTCGCCGCCCGCTTCCCCGAGAGCGAGCTGAAGATCGCCTCCGCGATGCGGGAGCTGGAGCGGTACGGGTACCTCACGCGGACCCGCGAACGGCTCCCCGACGGGCGGTTCGTGCCGCGTACGGTCTCGTACAACCGGCCGGGGGCTGACCCCGACGCCTCCCCCGTGACGCCGACACCCCCACCCCCGCCCCCACCCCCGCCACAGGACGCGCCCACGGCTCCGCCGGGGAAGCCCGCACGCGAGGGGACCGTACGCGAAGCAGCCCCGGCCCCGCTCGCCGAGCCCGACCGCCCCGCCGTCGATCTCCTCGCCGGCCTCCGCGCGTACGAGCCCCGGCTGCTGCTCTCCGAGCGGGATGTGCGGCGGCTCGCGCCCGGGGTCAGGGCCTGGCTGGAGCGCGGGGCGCACCCCGACGCCGTACGGCGGACGCTCTGCGCGGACCTCCCCGGCGGCCTGATCAGCCCGGCCGGGCTGATCACCCACCGCCTGTTAGCTCTCCTGCCGCCCCCGCTCCCCACCGTGCCGCCGGCACCCACTCCCCCGGACCCCCTCCAGAACTGCGACGACTGCGACCGTGCCTTCCGCTCCGCCGCCCCGGGACGGTGCGGCGATTGCCGGGCCACGGCCAGAGAGGCCGCCTAGCACGAGGCTGATGACTCGGGCCCGAGGTCACGGACGAGGAGCCGGCGCCATGACCACCGCATCACCGCTCTACCGGGCGGTACTGCCGCGATCGGGGCGGTTGCGCATCTGTCGGCCACCGGCATCGAGGATGGCCGGGGCCCGTCCTCGATGACGGTGGCCTGGCCTCACTTCAGGTGCCGGGCGAAGAACCGGGCCCCGGCGTCGAGCTCGAACAGCGGGACGCCGGTGTGCCCGCCCATGTTGGCGTGCAGCGTCTTCTCCTTGGAGCCGAAGGCGTCGAACAGGTCCAGGGCCGCCTGCCTGTCGTTCCCTTCGTCGTCCCATTGCAGCAGGACCTGCAGCGGAATGGTGACCCGGCGGGCCTCCTCGAACATGGAGCGAGGCACGAAACTCCCGGCGAAGAAGCCGGCGGCCGAGATGCGCGGCTCGACCACCGCCAGCCGGACGCCGATGGAGATCACTCCCCCCTCGTATCCGACCGGGCCGGCGATCTCGGGCAGCGACAGGAGGGCGTCCAGGGCGGCCTGCCATTCCGGGACCGCCTTTTCGACGAGCGGGAGGACGAGGGCGTCGATGATCTCGTCGCCGACCGGTTCGCCGGCCTCCATGGCCTGCCGCAGGTCGGCGCGGGCCTGCTCGGCGGCGGCCCATCGGGGCCGGTCACCGCTCCCGGGGAGCTCGACGGTGGCTGCGGCGAAGCCGTACTTCGCCGCGTAGTACCGGGCCCGCCCCGCCAGTCGGGGGTACATCCTGCGCAGGCCGAGGGGCGGGGGGCTGATCAGGATCAGCGGCGCCGGTGCGGATGCGGGCGCGGATGCGGGCGTCCACAGGATGCCGGGGATCTCCCCGAGGGTGAACTCGCGTTCGAGGACGCCGTCGTCGAGGCGCTGCTCAGAAGTGAATCGCATGGTCGTGCCTTTCGGGAGTGCTCGTGAACGGCGCTCCCGGACGACCTATCGCCCGACCGTGACCCCGGAGGGGAGCACCCATGTCGATACTGCGTTCACGGGTACCACCTCCTCGTTCTCTCGCACGGCCTCGGGGAAAGTAGCAGTGGTCGCCGTGGTCCTCCAACAGGTTTTCGCGGAGGCGCCCGGGCCCACCGCTAAGACGGTCACGCTCGACCCGCCGACTCGACAGCTCATCCGCCGACTGTCCGCTGAACGAACGGCCTTGTCCTGAATACGCTCTTGACGTGAACTCGACATCAGACTGAACATTCAGCAGCAGCAAGAGCAGTTGAACACACGAACACCGCACACGCACGAAACACGCACAGCTCCAGCGCCTCGTGGCACCCAAGCCCGAGGCGTCTCGCACGTTCCGTCCCATCCCCGTTCGGAATCCGGAGCCCCCACATGAACATCTCCGTGCCCAGACGCGTCACCGCGGTCGCCGCACTCGCGGCCCTCGCACTCGCCGGTCTCACCGGCACCGCCGGCGCCGACGCGCGCGCGGCAGCCGCCGCGCCCGACATCCCGCTGGCCAACGTCAAGCAGCACTTGACGGACCTCCAGTCGATCGCCACCGCCAACGGCGGCAACCGCGCCCACGGCCGTACCGGCTACAAGGCGTCCATCGACTTCGTGAAGGCCAAGCTCGACGCCGCCGGATACACCACGACCGTCCAGCAGTTCACGACCAGCGGCGCCACCGGCTACAACCTCATCGCCGACTGGCCGGGCGGCGACCCGAACCAGGTCGTGATGGCCGGCGCGCACCTCGACTCGGTCTCCTCCGGCGCCGGCATCAACGACAACGGCTCCGGCTCCGCCGCCGTCCTGGAGACGGCCCTCGCGGTCGCCCGCTCCGGCTACCAGCCCTCCAAGCACCTGCGCTTCGGCTGGTGGGGCGCGGAGGAACTCGGTCTCGTCGGCTCGAAGTACTACGTCAGCCAGCTGCCCACGGCCGAACGCGCCAAGGTCTCCGGCTACTTGAACTTCGACATGATCGGCTCGCCGAACCCGGGCTACTTCGTCTACGACGACGACCCGGTCATCGAGCAGACCTTCAAGGAGTACTTCGCGGGTCTCGGTGTCCCCACCGAGATCGAGACCGAGGGCGACGGCCGCTCGGACCACGCCTCGTTCAAGAACGTCGGCATACCCGTCGGCGGTCTCTTCACGGGCGCGAGCCGGGTCAAGTCCAGCGCCCAGGTGTCGAAGTGGGGCGGTACGGCCACGGCCTTCGACCGCTGCTACCACTCGTCGTGCGACACGACGTCGAACATCAACGACACCGCCCTCGACCGCAACAGCGACGCGGCCGCGTACGCGGTCTGGAAGCTGTCGGGCTCCACGACCACGCCGCCCACCGGCACGGTCTTCGAGAACAGCGCCGACGTCTCGGTCCCGGACAACGGCGCCGCGGTGACCTCGACGGTCAACGTCACCGGGATCACCGGCAACGCCCCGAGCAACCTCGCCGTCGGCGTGGACATCGTCCACACCTACCGCGGTGACCTCGTGGTCGACCTCGTCGCCCCCGACGGCTCGGTCTACAGCCTGTCCAACCGGTCGGGCGGCAGCGCCGACAACATCGTCCAGACCTTCACCGTGAACGCCTCCTCGGAGGTCGCCAACGGCGCCTGGAAGCTGCGCGTCCAGGACAAGGCCTCGGTCGACACCGGTTACATCAACAACTTCAAGCTGACCTTCCCGTAAGGCCGGGGGAAGAACCAGCCGAAGTGCACGCTCCCGGGTGGGTCGGTGACCATCGCCCCCGACCCGCCCGGGGTCCCAACCTGGCTCCTACTTACCGGCGTTGGCGGCGTCCACCAGCGCGTCCTGCGTCACCGCGCCGACGTAGACCTTGCCGTCGTCGGTGAGCAGCGCGTTCACCAGCTTCGTCTTGAAGACGGTGCCCGAGCCGAACTTCCCGGTGACCTTGTCGCCGAAGGAATCCAGGAGACCCTGGATCTCCTTCGGCGCTTCGTCGGTCTTGGGGGCCGGGGCGCCGCTGTCGAGCTTCGCGATCGTCGTCCAGCCCTCGCCGATGACGTTCAGGCCGCCGTCCTTCCCGAAGTCGCCGAGGCCGGCCAGGTCGCCGAAGCCCTTCTCGAAGTCCTTCTCGAAGTCCTCGGGGAGCTTCTCCTCCTTCGCGCCCTTCTCCGCGGCGCCCTCGGTCACCTTCGCGCCCTCGGGGACCTTGAAGTCGAAGGTCGAGGCCGCGGGCCTGCCGAAGTCGACCTTCGTGAAGCCCGCGTCGACGACCGGCTTGCCGCCCTCGACGGAGGCGAGGGTGAACTTGAGCGGGGTGCCGCTCGCCGCGTCCACGGCGATCTTGACGGACTCGACCGTCGAGCCGGACTGCTTCGGCTTGATCAGCAGCTGGTACGCGTCCCGGCCGGCGACCTTGGCCGTGCCGTCGACGGTGATCGAGGTGGTGTCGCCGGCCGCCTTCAGGATCTCGTCCGCCATCTCCTTCGGAGTGGCCGGGAGCTGCTTGTCGGCGTCCTCGGGGGCACCGGAGGCGCCCTTCTCGTGGAAGACCTCCTTCGACTTGCTGTCGTAGGCCCAGACGTCGTCGCCGTTGTGGATCAGGCTGTACTCGTCGGAGCCGTCGAGCAGCGTCAGCTTCTGGCGGTCGGGGCCGTCGGCGGCCACCCGCAGGGTGTGCGTACCGGAGACGAGCTCGGTGAGCTTCTCGGTGGGGTCCGCCGTGGAGGAGCCGCCGGCGCCGCCGGCGAGACCGCCGAGGCCGGCCAGTCCGTCGAGGGGCAGGCCGAGGTCGGTGGAGATCCTGAACGTGCCGGACAGGGTCTGGGTGTCCGAGGCGGCGATCTTCTCGATGAGCTGCTGGGCCGTGATCTCCGGCAGGTCCGGGTCACCGGCCGCCGCCAGTGCCGGGACGAGCCCGATGGTCGCCGCGGCCACTCCTGCCACCGCGACCGGGACGATGAACCGGCTCGCCTTACGGGTGTCTGCCATGGTCTCCGCTTTCTCCGTGCGCCCTAGTGGTCGATGACTCCATCTGACCAAAACGGCGGCACGGAAGCGTCAGCCCCGGGGATCAACCTCGCGTACTGCTTCGGGATGACCCGACCCCGAGATCCCCTCACCCGCACGGGGTACGGGGCCCCACGGGCGAAGCCCCCGAGAGGCGTCAGCGGGCGCGGTGGACCACCGCGTCGCACATCTCCTGGAGCGCCGCCTTCGCGTACCCGTCGGGCAGCGGCGCCAGCATCTCCCGCGCCTCCTCCGCGTACCGCACGGTGTCCCGCCGGGCCTGCTCCAGGGCCGGGTGGACGCGCAGCCGCCGCAGGACCTCGGCGTGCCGCTCGTCGTCCGTCAGGTCGCTGTCGACGAGGGCGACGAGCTCGACGTCCTCCGGGCGGCCGTGGGCGGCCGCCGCGGCCCGCAGGTGCAGGACGGGCAGGGTCGGGATGCCCTCGCGGAGGTCGATGCCCGGGGTCTTGCCGGACTCGTGGGAGTCGGAGGCGATGTCGAGGACGTCGTCGGCGAGCTGGAAGGCGACGCCGAGCCGCTCCCCGTACTGGGTGAGGATGTCGACGACGCTCTCGTCGGCGCCGGACATCATCGCGCCGAAGCGGCAGGAGACGGCGACGAGCGAGCCGGTCTTGCCGCCGAGGACGTCGAGGTAGTGCTCGACGGGGTCGCGGCCGTCGGTCGGTCCCGCGGTCTCCAGGATCTGCCCGGTGACGAGTCGTTCGAACGCCTCGGACTGGATCCGTACGGCCTCGGGGCCGAGGTCCGCGAGCGTGTGCGAGGCGCGGGCGAAGAGGAAGTCACCCGTCAGGACGGCGATCGAGTTGCCCCAGCGCGTGTTGGCGCTCGGCACCCCGCGCCGCACGTCCGCCTCGTCCATGACGTCGTCGTGGTAGAGCGTGGCCAGGTGGGTGAGCTCGACGACCACGGCGGAGGGCACCACGCCCGGCGCGTAGGGGTCGCCGAACTGGGCGGCGAGCATCACGAGCAGGGGGCGGAACCGCTTGCCACCGGCCAGGACGAGGTGCTGCGCGGCCTCCGTGATGAAGGGGACATCGCTCTTGGTGGCGTCCAGGAGGCCCGCCTCCACAGCCGCCAACCCGGTCTGGACATCGGCCTCAAGAGCCTGGTCCCGCACGCTAAGACCGAACGGCCCGACGACGGTCACGAGGGGGTCTCCTGTCTGCTGACGCCTGCTGACGATCACATGGACTGTTTGACGATCACACGGATTGTCGATGTGTCGCTCGATTCACTCAAGCCAGCGTATCCGGTCACCTTTCGATCACCGTGGGCGCCTTCCCGTCACCCCCGGTATGTTCGTGATCAGCTCATACGACCAGGAGTAGGCGTTTTGTCCCGAACAGCGATCGATACGGATCCGAACGGCGAGCAGCCGCCCCCCGAGGACGACCACGCGTTCCTCGGGCACCCCCGAGGTCTGCTGACCCTCTCGGGCCTGGAGGTCTGGGAGCGGTTCTCGTTCCTCGGCATGCAGGCCATCCTCGTCCTCTACTTCGCCGCGAGCGTCTCCGACGGCGGCCTCGGCATGGCCGCCGGCACCGCCGCCTCCGTCTCCGCCGCCTACGGCACGCTCGTCTACCTCGTCTCGGTGGCCGGCGGCTGGCTCGCGGACCGCATCCTCGGCTCGTACCACGCGGTCCTCTGGGGCGGGATCCTGATCGCCTGCGGCCACTACGCGATGGCCGTGCCGACCGCCGCGATGACCTGGGCGGGCCTCGGCCTGATCAGTGCCGGCACCGGTCTCCTCAAGCCGAACGTCGCGACCATGGTCGGCAAGCTGTACCGCACCGACGACGACCGCCGCGACGCCGGTTTCGCGCTCTACTACATGGCGATCAACATCGGCGCCTTCGCGGGACCGCTGATCACCGGCTGGCTCGCCGACCACAAGGGCTACCACTGGGGCTTCTCGGCCGCCGCGCTCGGCATGACCCTCGGCCTGATCCAGTACGTGGCGGGCCGCCGTCACCTGGCCGGGCGCAAGCACGCCGCCGAGTTCCCGCTCGCCGCGGACGCCCTGCGCCGGGCCGTCCGGCTGATGGTCGTCGGCGCGCTCGTGACGGCCGCCGTCGCCGTGGCGCTCGCCCTCGCCGGCTGGCTCACCATGGACCGGTTCGTGGACCTGCTGACCCTGATCTCGGTCGTCGCGCCCGTCGTCTACTTCTGGGTGATGTTCACCAGCCCCCGGGTCACGGCCGAGGAGCGCGGCCGGCTGAAGCCGTACATCGTGCTCTTCCTGGCCTCGGTGGCGTTCAACTTCATCCTCTTCCAGGCGTACTCGACGATGATGCTGCTGGCCTCCACCAACGCCCGCACGACCATCCTCGGCTTCGACTTCCCGGCGAGCTGGTACGCCTCCGCCCTGGGCGCCTTCGAGGTCCTCCTCGCCCCCGTCGTGGCCGCCGCCTGGGCCCGGATGGGACCCCGGCAGCCGCACGCCTCCAACAAGATCGCCTTCGGTGTGATCCTGGGCGGCCTCTCCTTCCTCCTGATGGTCCTGCCGACCTCCGGGCACGCCGACGACACGTACCGGATGGCCGCCTGGTGGATCGTCGGCTCGTACCTGCTTCTCGGCCTCGGCGACGTGCTCCTGGAGACCTCCGGGATGTCCGCCACGAGCAAGCTCGCCCCGAAGGCCTTCTCCAGCCAGACGATGTCGCTGTGGTTCCTGTCGCTCGCGCTCGCCAACGGCATCCAGGCCCAGACCGTGAAGCTCTACGACGACGTCTCCAAGCCCGTGTACTTCGGCGTCAACGGAGCCGTGGCCGTCGCCGTCGGCCTCGCCGTGATCGCCCTGGCGCCCTGGCTGCGCCGCACCATGCACCCCGTCCACTGAGGCAGCCCCCGAGGTGAGTTCATGCCGAAGATCCGCACCGACTTCCCGTACGAGACCCGCCACGAGGACGTCCGCATCCCCCTCCCGGACGGCACCCGGCTGTACGCCCGGATCTGGCGCCCCGTGACCGACGAGCCCGTACCGGCCCTCCTGGAGTACCTGCCGTACCGCCTCACGGACTGGACCGCGCCCCGCGACTGGCAGCGCCACCCCTGGTACGCGGGCCACGGCTACGCCTCCGTACGGGTCGACGTCCGCGGCCACGGCAACAGTGAGGGCCTCCCCGGCGACGAGTACGACGCCGTCGAGCTCGCCGACGGCGTGGCCGTCGTGAACTGGCTCGCCGAACAGCCCTGGTGCTCGGGCAGCGTCGGCATGTTCGGCATCTCCTGGGGCGGCTTCAACGCGCTCCAGATCGCCGCCCTCGCCCCCGAGCCGCTGAAGGCGATCGTCACCGTCTGCTCCACCGACGACCGGTACGACAACGACGTCCACTACATGGGCGGCTCGGTCCTCGGCGTCGACATGCACGCCTGGGCCGCCACCATGCTCGCCTTCGTCTGCCGCCCGCCCGACCCCCGGTACGCGGGCGAGGAGTGGCGCGCGATGTGGCTGGAGCGACTGGAGGCCGTGGACCCGCTCATCCACACCTGGCTCGCCCACCAGACCCGCGACGCCTACTGGAAGCACGGCAGCGTCTGCGAGGACTACTCCGCGGTCGAGGCCGCCGTCCTCGCCGTCGGCGGCTGGCACGACCCCTACCGGGACACCGTCCTGCGGCTCGCCCAGCACCTCCCCCAGGACCGGGTGCGCGGCATCATCGGCCCCTGGTCCCACCAGTACCCGGACCGCGGCCTGCCGCCAGGGCCCGCCATCGGCTTCCTCCAGGAGACCCTGCGCTGGTGGGACCACCACCTCAAGGGCGTCGAGAACGACGTGATGGCCGAGCCGCTGCTGCGCTCCTGGATCAGCGAGTCGCACCCGCCGGCCACCGTCTACGAGGAGCTGCCGGGCCGCTGGGTCACCGACCCCGCCTGGCCCTCCCCGAACGTCACCCCCGTCGCGTACGCCTTCCAGGGCTCCCCCGTCGTGGTCGACTCGCCCCAGCAGACCGGCATCGACGCCGGCCGGTTCTTCCCCTTCGGCAACGACGCCGACCTCCCGCCCGACCAGCGCGAGGAGGACGCCCACTCGGCCTGCTTCGACTTCCCCGTCCCCGAGGACGGCGGCCCCATCGAGATCCTCGGCCGCCCGTCCGTGAGCCTCTCCCTGCGCGCCGGCGCACCCACCGGCCAGGTCGTCGCCCGGCTCTGCGACATCGCCCCCGACGGGTCCTCCACCCTCGTCACGCGCGGCGCGCTCAACTTCTCCGCCCGCTACGGCCGCGACCGGGCCGTGGAGGCGCAGGTCGGCGAGGCGGAGAACGTCGACTTCGAGCTGAACGGCATCGGGCACACCTTCCCGCCCGGCCACCGGGTGCGGCTCGCGGTCTCCTCCACGTACTGGCCGTGGATCTGGCCGCAGCCGGACGCGAAGGGCTTCACGCTCGACCCGGTGGGCTCCTCCCTCACCCTGCCGGTGCGCCGCCACACGGAGGACGCCGTCGAATGGGCGGAGCCGGAGCAGTCCGAGCCGCTGGGCGTCGCCTACCCGCGCACCCTGGAGGAGCCGCGCCCGGAGCGGGTCGTGGTGCGGGACGTGGCGAAGGGCGAATGGAAGCTGGAGGTCGACCCGAAGTACGGCGGCACGCGCGTCTACCCGGACGGCCTGGAGTTCACCGAGGACGCCGTGGAGACGTACACGATCGACGAGGGCGACCCGCTGTCCGCGCGGACCCGCTCGGAGTGGTCGATCCGGCTGCACCGGCCCGAGACGGCCTGGGACGTCACGGTCGACACGCGCTCGGAGATCTCCTGCGACGCGGATTCCTTCTTCACCTCGAACGAGGTGGTGTGCAAGGACGGCGACGAGGTCGTCTTCCACCGCACCTGGGAGGAGCAGATCCCGCGCACGGCGGGCTGAGGACGCGCGAAGGCGCCCGCACCCCGACGGGGGTACGGGCGCCTTCCGTTCACTGCCTTACGCGTTCGCGCCGGCCTTGCGGCGGCGGGCGAAGACCAGCGCGCCGGCGCCGAGGGCGACGGCACCCGCGGCGGCGAGGCCCAGCGGCAGGGTGTCGTTCGCACCGGTGGCGGCGAGGGTGCCGTTGTTCACGGGGGTGCGGGACGAGCCGCCCTGCTGGGTGGTGCCGGTGTTGCCCGTGCTGGTGACGGTCGGCGCCGGGGTGGGCGTCGTCGTCGACGGGGACGGCTCGGGGGACTCCGTCGCCGAGGTGGGCTTCGGGGACGGCTTGTCGTCCTTGGCCGCGAGGATGTCGAAGTAGGCGGTCGCGACGTCCTCGGCCATGCCGCAGGCGTCTTCGGCGTTGGTCTCGTACGCGCCGCCCGCGAAGGCCACGCCCTTGCCGACAGGGGCGTCCTCGTCGACCGTGAGGCGCAGCTTCACGTCGGCGGAGCCGCCCTTGACCAGCTTGCCGATCTCGATGGCGTCGTCCTTCTCGGAGAACTCCGTCCACTCCAGGTTGTCGGCGGAGGACCACTCGACCTGGATGAAGCGGCTCTCCCAGTCCGTCTCCTCGTCGATGAGGTCACCGGCCTCCGGGAGCTGGAGGGCGCCGGCGTAGGCCTGGACCGACTCCAGGGTCTTGTCGGAGACGTTGGTGACGCGCAGCGAGAAGACGGCGCCGGTACCGGCGGTGACCGTCTTCGGCCCGTCCAGCGCGACCTTGAGGGAGGGGTCCTTCTCGATCTCCTCCTCCTCGCAGATCATGCCGCCCTCGAACTCCTCCAGGGCTTCCTCGGCGTCGGTGAGATCCTGCTCGGCCACGACGATCTCGGCGTCGATGCGGCTCACCTTCCGCGTGAGCTCGACATGCGCGTCGTCGAAGGCGGTGTCCGCGTCCTTCAGACGGCGGTCGGCGGCGGTCTTGCCGGCGGCGGCGGCCTCGGCGGCGGTCTTCGCGGCGGTGACGGCCTGCTCGGCCGTCGCGATCTCCTCCGGAGTGGCGGTGCTGCCGGTCTCCTTCAGCGCCGCCAGGGCCTCCTCGGCGGTGACGAGCGCCGCGTCGGCGGTGTCCTTCGCGGTCTTCGCGGCCTCTGCGGCGGCCTTGGCCGCGGCCAGCTCGGTCTTCAGGGCCTCGTCGACCTTGTTGTCCCTGACGTCCTGGACGGCCGCCTTGCGCTTGGCCTTGAGCTCCTCCAGCTTCTCCTCCGCCGCGGCGACGGCGGCGAGGAGCTTCTCGTACTCGGCGAAGTCATCACCGTCCGGGTCCTCGTCCGAGGCGGGCTTCTCCGTCGAGGCGGGCGTCGGCTTGGTGTCGGCGAACGCCGGCGCGGCGGAGAGGAACACGACCGGGGTGGTCACAGCGGCGGCCACGGCGGTCGCGAGGATGCGACGAATCTTCACAGTGCGGGACCTTTTTCCTGGTCAGGGAGGGGTGAAAGAAAAGCGGGCGCGCGCCTGCGGCGACTTCACGCGGCGCGATACCACCGCGATCGTATGGTCCGGAACACCTCTGTGGGAGACCTCTTTTCGGGGTCCGGGGCGGGGTGCATCACTCGCCGGGCGCGCAAACCGCGCGAAGTCGGACAGTTGCCCACGGAGGCCGCACTTTCTGTGTGATCCATGTCATCAGCGCCCGGCGGCCCGCCCCGTAACGTGTCCCCCACACACGTGGAAAGCGAGGCACGCACAGATGTCCGAGCACAGCCCGCTCGACCTGGCCGAGGGCGATCCCTTCGGCCCGCACAACCTCCCGTACGGCGTCTTCACGACCGCCGACGAGCCCGAGCGGCGCCGGCTCGGCGTCCGGATCGGCGGGTACGTGCTGGACGCGGGCGCAGCCGCGCACGCGCTCGGCTCGCCCTACGCGGCGCTGCTCGCCCAGCCGAGCCTGAACCCGCTGCTCGCGGCCGGGCGGACCGCCTGGCGCGATGTGCGCCGGGCGCTCACCGCCTGGGTGACGGTGCCCGCGCACCGGGCGGACATCGAGCCGCTGCTGCACCCGCTGGACGGGGTGACGCTGCACCTGCCGTACGAGGTCGCGGACTACGTCGACTTCTACGCGAGCGAGCACCACGCGACGAACGTGGGCCGGATCTTCCGCCCCGACGGCGACGCCCTCACCCCCAACTGGAAGCACCTGCCGATCGGTTACCACGGTCGCGCGGGCACGGTCGTGGTCTCCGGCACCGATGTCGTACGCCCCTCCGGGCAGCGCAAGGCGCCGACGGACGCCGCCCCGGTCTTCGGTCCGTCGGTCAAGCTGGACATCGAGGCGGAGGTCGGCTTCCTCGTCGGCACCCCGTCGGAGCTCGGCCGGCCGGTCGCGCTCGGCGACTTCCAGGAGCACGTCTTCGGTCTGACCCTGCTGAACGACTGGTCGGCGCGGGACATCCAGGCCTGGGAGTACGTGCCGCTCGGCCCGTTCCTCGGCAAGTCGTTCCAGACCTCGGTCGCGGCCTGGGTGACGCCCCTGGAGGCGCTCGACGCCGCCCGGACCACCCCGCCGGCCCGCGACTTCCCGCTGCTGCCGTACCTGGACGACGCGGCCGCGGAGGAGCCCGGCGGCTTCGACGTGCGGATCACGGTGGAGATCAACGGCGAAGCCGTGGCCGAGCCGCCGTTCTCCACCATGTACTGGACGGCGGCCCAGCAGCTCGCCCACATGACGGTGAACGGCGCCTCGCTGCGCACGGGTGACCTGTACGGCTCCGGGACGGTCTCCGGGCCCGAGGTGGGCCAGCGCGGCTCACTGCTCGAACTCACCTGGAACGGCCGGGACGCGATCGAACTGGCCGGCGGCAAGCGGACGTTCCTGGAGGACGGCGACGAGGTCGTGCTCACGGCCTGGGCGCCGGGCCCGGACGGCACGCGCGTGGGACTCGGCGAGGTCCGGGGCCGGATCGTTCCTTCCGCGTAGCCCGCGGGCGGGAGCCTCCCGCTACCGGAGCCGCCAGAGCGCGGGGACGTTCGGCGGCTCCCAGCCGGCCTGGGCCGTGTGCGCCTGGAGGCACACGTAGCCCGGGCCGCCGTACGTGACGGTGTCCCCCGCCCGGTAGGAGGTCCCGGCGGCCCAGCTGCCGCCGGGCGGCCGGGTCGTCGCGGTGGCCGTCGGGGTCGGGCCGGGGGTCTGCGGCACGTTCAGGACGAAGTCGAAGGCGGCCTCCCGGGCCCCGCCCGTGTCCCGCACGGTCATCAGCAGCCGCGGGTCGAAGATCGTGTCGGTGTTGTTGCGGGGTTCGTTCGGGAAGTACAGCTGGGTGGTCAGCACCGGGCGGCCGGGGGCCTGGAGCTTGACGTGGATGTGCCGGGTGCGGCCGGGGTAGAGGCCGGGCACGATGGTGGTGAGCTTGAAGGCGCCCTGGGCGTCGGTGAACTGGTGTCCGCGGAAGCGGAAGCCGGTGTTGTCGTAGGCGCCGTTGGTGTCGGCCTGCCAGAAGTCCAGGAGGACGCCCGCGATCGGCCGGCAGGCGAGCCCGAAGACGTAGCCGCTGACGGTGAGCCGCACGCCGGCCGTGCCGGACTCCGACAGGCTGGTGCGCAGCGGCGAGTTGGGCTTGAAGTAGGGGCCCTCGGTCTGCGGCGGGGTCGGGGCGTCGCCGTCGTCGCACTCCGGGGTGAGCGCGGGCGCCGCCTCGCCGGCGGTGAGGGTCCGGGCGAGCGCCGGGACGCCCATGAGCACCGCGGGCGCCGCCATGCCGGCGGCGAGCGCGGCGCGCAGCACCGCCTTGCGGGTGACGTGCCCGGTGCTGGTTTCGTGGTCCATGCCTGCTCCTCGTGCGGGGGGCTTGGGTCGCTACGAACCTAGGCCCGCGCGCCGCCGCCTTCGAGGGACGGAACACGGCCGTCGTGGTGTTTTCGGAAGTCCCCCGGGCTGCGTCCGGTCTCGCGGCGGAAGAAGCGGCAGAAGTACGCGGGATCGTCGAAGCCGACCCGGCGGGCGACCTGACGGCTCGACAGGTCCGTGCCGAGCAGCAGGCGTTGGGCCTCGCGTGTGCGCGCCTCGCGGAGCAGCACCCCTGGGGTCCGTCCGGTGGCGGCCCGGACGGCCGCGGTGAGGTGGCCGGGCGTGACCCCGATCAGCTCGGCGCACTCGCGCACGGACCGGTGGTCCTCGCCGGTCCGGGCGATCAGACGGGCGAACTCCTCGGCGACGGCCCCCGTACGGCCGGCCTGTGGCCCGGTTCCGGGGGCGGCTCCCGCGTCGGGACCCGGGCCGGGCAGTCGCGCCGTACGGACGAGGAGGACGCGCAGCAGGGACCGCAGGACCGTCGCGAAGCCGGGGTCGCCGTGCCCGTACTCCTCGGCGAGTTCGGCCATCAGGCGGGCGGTACGGGCGTGTGTGGGCCCGTCGAGGGTGAGCCAGGGGCGCTCGCCGAGACGGCGCAGCAGCTCCCGGTCGCCGGGGTGGTCGAGGAGGAAGTCCTCGGTGAAGAGGACGACGGTGCCGTCCAGGCCGCGGGCGCCTTCCCAGCGGTGCACCTGTCCGGGCACGATCACGGCCAGGTGGGGCGGGCGCAGCTCCCAGCGGGCCAGGTCGACGATGTGGGCGCCGGTCCCGGCGGTGACGTGGACGATCTCGTAGAAGGTGTGGCGGTGGGGAAAGGCGGCCCGGGACATGGGGCCGAGGGCGTCGAAGCTCCCGGCGGCGAAGGGCACGTCGTCGGGCAGGCGCAGTTCGAGCCGGTGGACGGGCGGTTCGCCCGCCCGGGGGCGGCGCAGGGGGTCCCTGGTAAGACGGTCGAGCCACGCATCGTGCCGCTTCCCTCTCGACGACTGGTACAGACCATTCGGGGCGGTCTCCACGATGGCACGGGCACCTCCAATGGGTCACCCCGCGTGCGGCATCCCCGCCGGGCGGCCGATGCTGCTGGAGGCGGCGGGATCAGGGGAGAGTCCGCCCCCGTCAGGCGCCCCGCACGGGCGCGCCCCCTCTCTAGGAGCACACCCACATGTCCGCTCGACCCCGTCCCCTCATAGCCGCGCTCGCCCTGGTGGCCGCCGGCTCACTGGCCCTGGGCGCGACCCCGGCCGCCTTCGCCGCCCCGGCCGTCCCCGCCGCGAAGCCGGTCACCGACTTCCCGCATCCGGACCTGAAGAAGACGTACGACGCCACGGTGAAGTACAAGTCGGAGCAGAAGGCCATCGACGACGGCTACCTGCGCACCGACGTGTGCGTCGAGGACCCGAAGCTCGGTGGCATGGGCTACCACTACGTCAACCCGGCGAACCTCGGTTCCACCGACCCGACGAAGCCTGCCGCCGTGCTGTACGAGGAGAACCACAAGACCGGCAAGCGCGAGCTGGTCGCGGTCGAGTGGGTCGTCCCCGACCCGGACGAAAACCTGCCCAGGCCGCAGCTCTTCGGCCGGGGCTTCGACGGGCCGTTCGACTTCGAGCCCCTCGGGCCGCACTACTCGCTGCACGCGTGGATCTTCAAGAAGAACCCGAAGGGCGTCTTCACCCCGTACAACCCCCGGGTGCACTGCACCCCCTGCCCTGAGGGCCACCCGAAGGCGTAGGCGTACGACGAAGGGCCCGGCCTTCCGCGCACGGAGACCGGGCCCTCTGCCGTACCCCGCTACCGGACGAACACGCTCGCCTGGTTCGCCAGGTCCAGGAAGTACTGCGGCGCGAGGCCGAGCACCAGCGTGACCACCACGCCCGCGGTGATGGTGAGCGTCGTCAGGGCCGAGGGCACGGCGACCGTGGGGCCGTCCGCCTTCGGCTCGCTGAAGAACATCAGCACGATCACCCGGATGTAGAAGAACGCGGCGATCGCCGAGGAGAGCACACCGACCACGACGAGCGCGCCCGCTCCGCCGTCCGCCGCCGCCTTGAAGACCGCGAACTTGCCGGAGAAGCCGGAGGTCAGCGGGATGCCGGCGAAGGCGAGCAGGAAGACCGCGAAGACCGCCGCGACGAGCGGCGAACGGCGGCCGAGCCCGGCCCACTTGGAGAGGTGGGTGGCCTCGCCGCCCGCGTCCCTGACCAGGGTGACGACGGCGAACGCACCGATCGTCACGAAGGAGTACGCCCCCAGGTAGAAGAGGACGGACGAGATGCCGTCGGGGGTGGCGGCGATGACACCCGCCAGCAGGAACCCGGCGTGCGCGATGGACGAGTAGGCCAGGAGCCGCTTGATGTCGGTCTGGGTGATGGCGACGATCGCACCGCCCAGCATCGTGACGATCGCGACGCCCCACATGACCGGCCGCCAGTCCCAGGTGAGGCCCGGCAGCACCACGTACAGCAGGCGGAGGAGCGCGCCGAACGCGGCGACCTTGGTCGCGGCGGCCATGAAGCCGGTGACCGGGGTCGGGGCGCCCTGGTAGACGTCCGGGGTCCACATGTGGAACGGCACGGCGCCGACCTTGAAGAGGAGCCCCGTGAGGACCATGGCGAAGCCGATGAGCAGCAGGACGTCGTTGCCCATGGTGTCGGCGAGCGCCGGGTCGACGGAGACGACGGCGCCGTCGACGACCCGGGCGATCGTCGCGTACGAGACGGAGCCCGCGTAGCCGTAGAGCAGGGCGATCCCGAAGAGCAGGAACGCCGAGGAGAAGGCGCCGAGCAGGAAGTACTTGACGGCCGCCTCCTGCGACATCAGCCGCTTGCGGCGGGCGACGGCGCAGAGCAGGTACAGCGGGAGGGAGAAGACCTCCAGGGCGACGAAGAGCGTCAGGAGGTCGTTGGCCGCGGGGAAGACCAGCATGCCGGCGATCGCGAAGAGCGCGAGCGGGAAGACCTCGGTGGTGGTGAACCCGGCCTTGACGGCCGCCTTCTCCTGCTCGCTGCCGGGGACGGCTGCGGCCTCGGCGGCGAAGGAGTCGACCTTGTGGCCGTGGTCGGCCGGGTCGAGCCTGCGCTCGGCGAAGGTGAAGATCGCCACGATCGAGGCGAGGAGGATCGTGCCCTGGAGGAACAGGGCGGGTCCGTCGACGGCGATGGCGCCCATGGCCGCGATCTGGGCCTTGGTGGTGCCGTAGCCGCCGGCCGCCAGGGCGACGACCGCGGCGAAGGCCGCGGCGAGGGCGAGGACGGAGAGGAACACCTGGGCCACGTACCGGCCCTTGCGGGGCACGAAGGCCTCGAGGAGGACGCTGACGATCGCGGCGCCGACCACGATGAGTACGGGCGAGAGCTGCGTGTACTCGATGTGGGGGGCCGGGATCTTGTTCAGCGGCTCGACCGCCGCCGTTGTCCACAGGCTGTGGACAGCCGTTGCACTCACTGGGCGGCCTCCACGTTGGGCACGGTGGGCTGGGGGTCCTTCTGCTGGACGTCGGACATGGTGTGCTGCACCGCCGGGTTGACGACGTCCGTCAGCGGCTTCGGGAAGACGCCGAGGAAGATCAGGACGGCGATCAGCGGGACGACCACCGCCAGTTCACGCGCCCGCAGGTCCGGCAGCGAGCGCACCTCCTCCTTCACCGGCCCGGTCATCGTCCGCTGGTACAGGACGAGGACGTAGAGCGCGGCGAGGACGATGCCGGTGGTGGCGATGATCCCGGCCACCGGGTACCGGGCGTAGGTGCCGACCAGGACCAGGAACTCGCTGACGAACGGCGCGAGTCCGGGCAGCGACAGGGTCGCGAGGCCGCCGATCAGGAAGGTGCCGGCGAGCACCGGGGCGACCTTCTGCACACCGCCGTAGTCGGCGATGAGCCGCGAGCCGCGCCGGGAGATCAGGAAGCCGGCGACGAGCATCAGCGCGGCCGTCGAGATGCCGTGGTTGACCATGTAGAGCGTGGCACCGGACTGGCCCTGGGTGGTCATCGCGAAGATGCCCAGGATGATGAAGCCGAAGTGCGAGATCGACGCGTAGGCGACAAGCCGCTTGATGTCCCGCTGACCGACGGCGAGCAGCGCCCCGTACACGATGCTGATGAGCGCGAGGACGATGATCGCCGGAGTGGCCCACTTCGAGGCCTCGGGGAAGAGCCCCAGGCAGAAGCGGAGCATCGCGAAGGTGCCGACCTTGTCGACGACGGCGGTGATGAGGACCGCGACCGGGGCGGTCGCCTCCCCCATCGCGTTCGGCAGCCAGGTGTGCAGCGGCCAGAGCGGCGCCTTCACCGCGAAGGCGAAGAAGAAGCCGAGGAAGAGCAGCCGCTCGGTGTTGGTCGCCATCTCCAACGAGCCGTTCGCCCTCGCCTCGGCGATCTCCGTGAGCGAGAAGTTCCCCGCGACCACGTAGAGCCCGATGACCGCGGCCAGCATGATGAGGCCGCCGACCAGGTTGTAGAGCAGGAACTTGACCGCCGCGTACGAGCGCTGGGCCGCCGCGTTCTCGTCGGAGCCCGAGTGCGCCCGGTCGCCGAAGCCGCCGATGAGGAAGTACATCGGGATGAGCATGGCTTCGAAGAGGACGTAGAAGAGGAAGACGTCGGTGGCTTCGAAGGAGAGGATCACCATCGCCTCGACCATGAGGATCAGGGCGAAGAAGCCCTGGGTCGGGCGCCAGCGCGAGGACTTCGTCTCCAGGGGGTCGGCATCGTGCCAGCCGGCCAGGATGATGAAGGGGATCAGCAGGGCGGTGAGCGCGATGAGCGCCACCCCGATGCCGTCGACCCCGAGCTCGTACCGGACGCCGAAGTCCTTGATCCAGGCGTGCGATTCGGTCAGCTGGTACCGCTCGCCGCCGGGCTCGAACCGTACGAAGACGACGGCGGCGAGCACCAGCGTGGCGAGCGAGACGAGCAGCGCCAGCCATTTGGCGGCGGTGCGACGGGCGGCGGGGACGGCGGCGGTGAGAATCGCGCCGGCCGCCGGCACCGCTGCCGTCAGCGTAAGGAGCGGGAAGGACATAGGAGTTACACCGCCCTCATCAGCAGGGTCGCGGCGATCAGCACCGCAGTACCTCCGAACATGGAGACCGCGTACGTACGGGCGTAGCCGTTCTGGAGCTTGCGCAGCCGGCCGGAGAGTCCCCCGACGGAGGCCGCGGTGCCGTTGACGACGCCGTCGACCAGGCTGTGGTCGACGTAGACGAGCGAGCGGGTGAGGTGCGTGCCGCCCGTGACGAAGACGGCGTGGTTGAAGTCGTCCTGGAGGAGGTCGCGGCGGGCCGCCCGGGTGAGGAGCGAGCCGCGCGGGGCGACCACGGGGACGGGCCTGCGCCCGTACTGGAGGTAGGCGAGCCCGACGCCGATCACCATGACGGCGACCGTGGCGGTGGTGACGGCCGCGGCGCTGATCGGCGGGTGGCCGTGCTCGAAGTTGGTGACGGGCTCCAGCCAGCTCACGAACCGGTCGCCGATGCTGAAGAACCCGCCCGCGAAGACCGACCCGAAGGCCAGCAGGATCATCGGGATCGTCATGGACCTGGGCGACTCGTGCGGGTGGGGCGGCTCGCCGTTCTCGTCGTTCTGCCAGCGCTTCTCGCCGAAGAAGGTCATCAGCATCACGCGGGTCATGTAGTACGCGGTGATGGCCGCGCCCAGCAGGGTGACCGCGCCGAGGATCCAGCCCTCGGTGCCGCCCTTCGCGAAGGCCGCCTCGATGATCTTGTCCTTGGAGAAGAAGCCGGACAGACCGGGGAAGCCGATGATCGCGAGGTAGCCGAGACCGAAGGTGACGAAGGTGACCGGCATATACGTCCGCAGGCCGCCGTACTTCCGCATGTCGACCTCGTCGTTCATGCCGTGCATGACCGAACCGGCGCCGAGGAAGAGCCCGGCCTTGAAGAAGCCGTGCGTCACCAGGTGCATGATCGCGAAGACGTAGCCGATGGGGCCGAGGCCGGCTGCCAGGATCATGTAGCCGATCTGGGACATCGTCGAGCCGGCGAGCGCCTTCTTGATGTCGTCCTTCGCGCAACCGACGATCGCACCGAAGAGGAGCGTGACGGCGCCGACCACGACGACCACGAGCTGTGCGTCCGGCGCCGCGTTGAAGATGTCGGCGGAGCGGACGATCAGATAGACGCCGGCGGTCACCATCGTGGCCGCGTGGATGAGGGCCGAGACCGGGGTCGGGCCCTCCATCGCGTCCCCGAGCCAGGACTGCAGCGGCACCTGGGCCGACTTGCCGCAGGCCGCGAGGAGCAGCATCAGGCCGATCGCGGTCAGCGTGCCCTCGGACGCCTGCCCGGTGGCCTCCAGGACCGGCCCGAAGGTGAAGGTCCCGAAGGTGGTGAACATGATCATGATGGCGATCGAGAGGCCCATGTCGCCGACCCGGTTGACCAGGAAGGCCTTCTTCGCGGCGGTCGCCGCGCTGGGCTTGTGCTGCCAGAACCCGATCAGGAGGTACGAGGCGAGGCCGACGCCCTCCCAGCCGAAGTACAGGAGCAGGTAGTTGTCGGCGAGGACGAGCAGGAGCATCGCCGCGACGAACAGGTTGAGGTAGCCGAAGAAGCGGCGGCGGCGCTCGTCGTGCTCCATGTAGCCGATGGAGTAGACGTGGATGAGCGTGCCGACCCCGCTGATCAGCAGGACGAAGGTCATCGACAGCTGGTCGAGCTGGAAGGCGACGTCCGCCTGGAAGCCCTCGACGGGGATCCAGGTGTAGAGCCGCTGGTACATGGCCCGGTCGTCGGCGCTCCTGCCGAGCATGTCGGCGAAGAGCGCCAGGCCGATGACGAAGGAGACGGCCGCGAGCAGCGTGCCGATCCAATGGCCGGTCCTGTCGAGCCGCCGTCCGCCGCAGAGCAGGACGGCCGCGCCGAGCAGAGGTGCCCCGACGAGCAGCGCAATGAGATTTTCCACGGGTCAGCCCCTCACAGCTTCATCAGGCTGGCGTCGTCGACCGAGGCCGAGTGGCGGGCACGGAAGACGGACACGATGATCGCGAGCCCGACGACGACCTCCGCGGCGGCGACGACCATCGTGAAGAACGCGATGATCTGGCCGTCGAGGTTGCCGTGCATGCGGGAGAAGGTGACGAACGCGAGGTTGCAGGCGTTGAGCATCAGCTCGACGCACATGAAGACCACGATCGCGTTGCGCCGGATCAGCACCCCCGCCGCACCGATGGTGAACAGCAGGGCCGCGAGATACAGGTAGTTGACGGGGTTCACCGGGTGGCCTCCTCTTCGTCCCGGTCCCGGCCGAGCCGCTCCTCGGAGCGCTGCTCCAGCGCCTTGAGGTCAGCGAGCGCCTCGCTGGACACGTCCCGGACCTGACCCCGCTTGCGCAGGGTCTGCATGACGGTGAGCTCCGACGGGGAGCCGTCGGGCAGCAGACCGGCGACGTCCACGGCGTTGTGCCGGGCGTAGACACCGGGCGCGGGCAGCGGCGGCACGTGCGTGCCCTGCCGGACGCGCTGCTCGGAGAGCTCGCGCTGGGTGCGGGCCCGCTCGGTGCGCTCGCGATGCGTGAGCACCATCGCGCCGACGGCCGCGGTGATGAGGAGCGCGCCGGTGATCTCGAAGGCGAAGACGTACTTGGTGAAGATGAGGGCGGCGAGGCCCTCCACGTTTCCGCCGTGCGCCGTGTTGGCCGCGCCGAGGCCGTTGAACTCGGTGAGCGAGGCCTGGCCGATGCCGGCGACCAGCAGGATGCCGAAGCCGAGACCGCAGGCCGCGGCCCACCAGCGCTGGCCCTTGATGGTCTCCTTCAGGGAGTCCGCGGCCGTGACGCCGACCAGCATGACGATGAAGAGGAAGAGCATCATGATCGCGCCGGTGTAGACGACGATCTGGACGACGCCGAGGAAATACGCGCCGTTGGCGAGGTAGAAGACCGCGAGGACGATCATCGTGCCGGCCAGCGACAGCGCGCTGTGCATGGCCTTCTTCATCAGGATCGTGGCGAGGGCGCCGACGACGGCGACGGTGCCGAGGACCCAGAACTGGAAGGCCTCGCCCGAAGACGTGGTGTAGGCAGCGAGGTCGGCGCTCATGCGTCCGCCCCCTCAGACTCGCCCTTCTCACCCTTGGAGACGGCGACCTGCTGGACGGTCCCGGGCGCGGCCTCGGTGACGAGGCCGCGGTAGTAGTCCTGCTCGGTCATGCCGGGGAAGATCGCGTGCGGGGAGTCGACCATGGTCTCCTCCAGGCCCGCGAGCAGCTGCTCCTTGGTGTAGATCAGGTTCTCGCGGGAGGAGTCGGCCAGCTCGAACTCGTTGGTCATCGTCAGCGCGCGCGTGGGGCAGGCCTCGATGCACAGCCCGCACAGGATGCAGCGGGCGTAGTTGATCTGGTAGACGCGGCCGTACCGCTCGCCGGGCGAGTAGCGCTCCTCGTCGGTGTTGTCCGCGCCCTCGACGTAGATCGCGTCGGCGGGACAGGCCCAGGCGCAGAGCTCGCAGCCGACGCACTTCTCCAGGCCGTCGGGGTGACGGTTGAGCTGGTGCCGGCCGTGGAAGCGGGGCGCCGTCGTCTTCTGCTGCTCCGGGTACTGCTCGGTCAGCCGCTTCTTGAACATGGCCTTGAAGGTCACGCCGAAGCCGGCCACCGGATTCTGGAAGTCAGACACCGTCCGTCTCCTTTCCCTCACTCGCAGTAGCAGTATCGGAGGCGCCACTGACAACGAGGTCCCCCTCGCGCCGCGGCCTGCGCCGGGGCACGGGCGGCAGGGACTGTCCGGGCTTGGGCGGTACGGGGAAACCTCCGGCCATCGGGTCGAAGGCGCGCTCCTTCTCCGGCGCCGCCGCCTCCGCCTTCGCCTTCCTGTCGCGGAAGGTGTCGAAGAGGAACGAGAGCAGCAGCAGTCCGAGGACGGCGCCGGCCACGTACAGGACGATGTTGCTGAACGCGATGTTCTCGTTCCGCAGGGCCCGGACGGTGGCGACGAGCATGAGCCAGACCACGGAGACCGGGATGAGGACCTTCCACCCGAGCTTCATCAGCTGGTCGTAGCGGACGCGGGGCAGGGTGCCGCGCAGCCAGATGAAGAAGAAGAGCAGCAGCTGCACCTTGAGGACGAACCAGAGCATCGGCCACCAGCCGTGGTTCGCGCCCTCCCAGAAGGTGGAGACCGGGTACGGGGCCCGCCAGCCGCCCAGGAAGAGCGTCACCGACACGGCCGAGACCGTCACCATGTTCACGTACTCGGCGAGCATGAACATCGCGAACTTGATGGACGAGTACTCGGTGTTGAAGCCGCCGACGAGGTCGCCCTCGGACTCCGGCATGTCGAAGGGGGCGCGGTTCGTCTCGCCGACCATCGTGACGATGTAGATGATGAACGAGACCGGCAGCAGGATGACGAACCAGCGGTCCGCCTGCGCCTCGACGATCGCCGAGGTCGACATCGACCCGGAGTAGAGGAAGACGGAGGCGAAGGCCGCGCCCATGGCGATCTCGTACGAGATCATCTGCGCGCAGGAGCGCAGGCCGCCGAGGAGCGGGTAGGTGGAGCCGGAGGACCAGCCCGCGAGGACGATGCCGTAGATGCCGACGGAGGCGACCGCGAGGACGTACAGCATCGCGATCGGCAGGTCGGTGAGCTGCATCGCCGTGCGGTGACCGAAGATCGACACCTCGTTGCCCGCGGGCCCGAAGGGGATCACGGCGATCGCCATGAAGGCCGGGATCGCGGCGATGATCGGGGCGAGGACGTAGACGACCTTGTCGGCCTTCCGGACGATCACGTCCTCCTTGAGCATCAGCTTGATGCCGTCCGCGAGGGACTGGAGGAGGCCCCAGGGGCCGTGCCGGTTGGGCCCGATGCGCAGCTGCATCCAGGCGACGACCTTGCGCTCCCACACGATGGAGAACAGCACGGTGACCATCAGGAAGGCGAAGCAGAAGACGGCCTTGATCGCGACGAGCCACCAGGGGTCCGTGCCGAACATGGACAGGTCTTCGGCGGCGAGGAGGGTGCTCATGCCTGGACCTCCTTCGGGGTGGCCGGGCCGATGCGGACCAGGTCGCCGGGGTGGGCGCCGGTGTCGGAGTGGACGCCGGTGCCGGCCGAGTTCATCGGGAGCCAGACCACGCGGTCGGGCATCTCGGTGACCTGGAGCGGGAAGGCGACCGAGCCGGCCGGGCCGGTGACCTCGAGCGTGTCGCCGTCCTTGACGCCGGTGTCGGCGGCGGTGGCGGCGGAGAGCCGGGCGACCGCCGCGTGGCGGGTGCCGGCCAGGGCGGTGTCGCCTTCCTGGAGACGGCCGAGGTCGAGGAGCAGCCGGTGTCCGGCGAGGACGGCCTCGCCGTCGCCGGGCCGGGGCGCGGCCTGGCCGGGCTCGGCGGGCTCGGAGGCCCGCTCCTCGGTCCAGCGGCCGAGCCGGTCGATCTCCCGCCGCGCGGACCGCAGGTCGGGCAGGGCCAGGTGGGCGTCCATGGCGTCGGCGAGCATGTGGAGCACGCGCGCGTCCGTCGGCGACAGGGCCCTGGTCATGTGCTCGGGCTTGAGCGCGGCCTCGAAGAGGCGTGCCCTGCCCTCCCAGTTGAGGAAGGTGCCGGACTTCTCGGCGACGGCGGCGACCGGGAGGACGACGTCGGCGCGGTCGGTGACCTCGCCGGGCCTCAGCTCCAGGGAGACCACGAAGGCCGAGTCGAGGGCCTCACGCGCGCGTGCCGGGTCGGGCAGGTCGACGACGTCGACGCCGGCGACGAGCAGGGCGCCGAGCTCTCCGGTGGCCGCGGCCTCCAGGATCTGACCGGTGTCACGGCCGTAGCGGTGCGGGAGTTCGCGGACGCCCCAGGCGGCGGCGACCTCCTCCCGCGCGCGCGGGTCGGTCGCGGGCCGGCCGCCGGGCAGCAGCGTCGGGATCGCGCCCGCCTCCACCGCCCCGCGCTCGCCGGAACGGCGCGGGATCCAGACGAGCCGGGCGCCGGTGGCGGCCGAGGCCCGCAGGGCGGCGGTGAGCGCGCCCGGCACGCCCGCGAGGCGCTCGCCGACGGCGATGACGGCGCCTTCCTCGCGAAGGGCCTCGGCGGCGGCGAGTCCCGGACCTTCGAGGCCGACCCGGGAGGTGAGGGCGTCGAGCCACTCGGTCTCGGTGCCGGGCGCGGCCGCCAGCAGAGTGCCGCCCGCCTTCTCCAGGCCGCGGGTCGCGAAGGCGGCGACCGCGTAGGTCTTCTGACCGTGCTTGCGCCAGGCCTTGCGGAGCCGCAGGAAGACGCCCGGGGCCTCCTCCTCGGCCTCCAGGCCGACGAGGAGCACGGCCGGCGCCGCTTCCAGCGAGGTGTACGTGAGGCCGCTGCCGTCCAGGTCCCTCCCGCGTCCGGCGACGGCGGAGGCCAGGAAGTCGGCCTCCTCGCCGGAGTGGACCCGGGCCCGGAAGTCGATGTCGTTGGTGTCGAGGGCGACCCGGGCGAACTTGGCGTACGCGTAGGAGTCCTCGACGGTCAGCCGGCCGCCGGCGAGGACGCCGGTGCGGCCGCGGACGAGTCCGCGGGCGGCGGCCTCCAGGGCCTCCGGCCAGGACGCGGCCTCCAGCTCACCCGTCTCGGTGTTCCGGACGAGCGGGGTGGTGAGCCGGTCGCGCTGCTGCGCGTACCGGAAGCCGAAGCGGCCCTTGTCGCAGATCCACTCCTCGTTGACCTCGGGGTCCTCGGCGGCGAGCCGCCGCATGACCTTGCCCCGCCGGTGGTCGGTGCGGGTGGCACAGCCGCCCGCGCACTGCTCGCAGACCGACGGCGAGGAGACCAGGTCGAAGGGGCGGGCGCGGAAGCGGTAGGCGGCCGAGGTGAGGGCGCCGACCGGGCAGATCTGGATGGTGTTGCCGGAGAAGTACGACTCGAAGGGGTCGCCCTCGCCGGTGCCGACCTGCTGGAGCGCGCCGCGCTCGATCAGCTCGATCATCGGGTCGCCCGCGACCTGGTTGGAGAAGCGGGTGCAGCGGGCGCACAGGACGCAGCGCTCGCGGTCGAGCAGCACCTGCGTGGAGAGCGGGATCGGCTTCTCGTACGTCCGCTTGACGCCGTCGAAGCGGGACTCCGACTGTCCGTGGGACATGGCCTGGTTCTGCAGGGGGCACTCGCCGCCCTTGTCGCAGACCGGGCAGTCCAGCGGGTGGTTGACGAGCAGCAGCTCCATCACGCCGTGCTGCGCCTTCTCGGCGACGGGCGAGGTGAGCTGCGACTTGACCACCATGCCGTCGGTGCAGGTGATGGTGCAGGAGGCCATGGGCTTGCGCTGGCCCTCGACCTCGACGATGCACTGGCGGCAGGCGCCGGCGGGGTCGAGGAGCGGGTGGTCGCAGAAGCGCGGGATCTCGATGCCGAGCTGTTCGGCGGCGCGGATGACCAGCGTCCCCTTGGGGACGGAGATCTCGATGCCGTCGATGGTCAGCGTGACGAGGTCCTGGGGCGGGAGCGCCGCCTCGCCGCCCCCGGAGGGGGCAGACGTGGTGACTGTCATGCGTTCACCTCCGTGTTGTCTGCGCGCCGGTCGGCCCAGACGGTCGACCTGGCGGGGTCGAAGGGGCAGCCCTTGCCCGTGATGTGCTGCTCGTACTCGTCGCGGAAGTACTTGAGCGAGGAGAAGATCGGTGAGGCGGCGCCGTCGCCGAGGGCGCAGAACGACTTGCCGTTGATGTTGTCGGCGATGTCGTTCAGCTTGTCGAGGTCGGACATCTGGCCCTTGCCGGCCTCGATGTCGCGGAGCAACTGGACGAGCCAGTACGTGCCTTCGCGGCAGGGGGTGCACTTGCCGCAGGACTCGTGGGCGTAGAACTCGGTCCAGCGGGTGACGGCCCGGACGACGCAGGTCGTCTCGTCGAAGCACTGGAGGGCCTTGGTGCCGAGCATGGATCCGGCGGCGCCGACGCCCTCGTAGTCGAGGGGCACGTCGAGGTGCTCCTCGGTGAACATGGGGGTGGAGGAGCCGCCGGGGGTCCAGAACTTGAGCCGGTGGCCCGGCCGCATGCCGCCGCTCATGTCGAGGAGCTGGCGCAGGGTGATGCCGAGGGGGGCCTCGTACTGGCCGGGTGTGGCGACGTGCCCGCTGAGCGAGTAGAGCGTGAAGCCCGGGGACTTCTCGCTGCCCATCGAGGTGAACCACTCCTTGCCGCGGTTGAGGATTGCGGGAACGGAGGCGATGGACTCGACGTTGTTCACGACAGTGGGGCAGGCGTACAGGCCGGCGACCGCGGGGAAGGGGGGACGCAGCCGGGGCTGGCCGCGGCGCCCTTCGAGCGAGTCGAGCAGGGCGGTCTCCTCGCCGCAGATGTACGCGCCGGCGCCGGCGTGGACGGTGAGTTCGAGGTTCAGACCGCTGCCCAGGATGTTCCGGCCGAGGTAGCCGGCCGCGTAGGCCTCGCGGACCGCCTCGTGGAGGCGGCGCAGGACGGGGACGACCTCGCCGCGCAGATAGATGAAGGCGTGCTCGGAGCGGATCGCGTAGCAGGCGATGATCATTCCCTCGATGAGGGAGTGCGGGTTGGCGAAGAGGAGGGGGATGTCCTTGCAGGTGCCGGGCTCGGACTCGTCGGCGTTGACGACGAGGTAGTGCGGCTTGCCGTCGCCCTGCGGGATGAACTGCCACTTCATGCCGGTGGGGAAGCCTGCGCCGCCGCGGCCGCGGAGGCCGGATTCCTTGACGTACGCGATGAGGTCGTCGGGGCTCATCGCGAGGGCCCGCTTGAGGCCCTGGTATCCCTCGTGCCGCTCGTAGGTCTCCAGGGTCCAGGAGTTGGGCTGGTCCCAGAAGGCGGAGAGGACGGGGGCGAGAAGCTTCTCGGGGCTGTTGTTGTTGTCGATCTCGGCCGCCAAGGTCATCACTCCCCCTCCTGACGGGTTGCCTCACCGCGCGGGTGGACGATTCGGTGGTGGGGCGCCTCGCCCTTGGCCAGTCGCAGTCCGACGAGGGAGGCGGGGCCCGCTCCGCCGGTGGCCTCGACGGCGCCGGGGCGCTCGTCGGGGAAGCCGGCGAGGATGCGGGCGGTCTCCTTGAAGGTGCAGAGGGGGGCGCCGCGGGTGGGTTCGACGGTCCGTCCGGCCCGCAGGTCGTCCACCATCCTCTTGGCGGACTCCGGGGTCTGGTTGTCGAAGAACTCCCAGTTGACCATCACGACCGGTGCGAAGTCGCAGGCCGCGTTGCACTCGATGTGCTCGAGGGTGATCTTGCCGTCGTCGGTCGTCTCGTTGTTGCCGACGGCGAGGTGCTGCTTGAGCTCCTCGAAGATGGCGTCGCCACCCATGACGGCGCAGAGCGTGTTCGTACAGACGCCGACCTGGTAGTCGCCGGAGGGCTTGCGCCGGTACATCGAGTAGAAGGTGGCGACGGCGGTGACCTCGGCGGTCGTCAGGCCGAGGAGGTCGGCGCAGAACTGCATGCCGGTACGGGTCACATGGCCCTCCTCCGACTGCACGAGGTGCAGCATCGGCAGGAGCGCGGAGCGGGAGTCCGGGTAGCGGGCGATGATCTCCCGCGCGTCCTGCTCCAGACGCGCGTGGACCTCGGCCGGGTACGCGGGGGCGGGGAGCTGGGGCATCCCCAGGCTGACGTTCTCCGTCATCGGTCGACGCCTCCCATCACGGGGTCGATGGAGGCGACGGCGACGATGACGTCGGCGACCTGGCCGCCCTCGCACATCGCGGCCATGGCCTGGAGGTTGGTGAAGGACGGGTCGCGGAAGTGGACCCGGAAGGGGCGGGTGCCGCCGTCGGAGACGACGTGGACGCCGAGCTCGCCCTTGGGGGACTCGACGGCCGCGTAGGCCTGCCCGGCGGGGACCCGGAAGCCCTCGGTGACCAGCTTGAAGTGGTGGATCAGGGCCTCCATGGAGGTGCCCATGATCTTCTTGATGTGGTCGAGGGAGTTGCCGAGGCCGTCGGGTCCGAGCGCGAGCTGCGCGGGCCAGGCGATCTTCTTGTCGCCGACCATGACCGGGCCCGGCGCGAGGCGGTCGAGGCACTGCTCGACGATCCGCAGCGACTGCCGCATCTCCTCCAGGCGGACGAGGAAGCGTCCGTAGGAGTCGCAGGTGTCGGCGGTCGGGACGTCGAACTCGTAGTCCTCGTAGCCGCAGTACGGGTCGGTCTTGCGCAGGTCGTGCGGGAGGCCCGCGGAGCGCAGGATCGGTCCGGTGGCACCGAGGGCCATGCAGCCGGTGAGGTCGAGGTAGCCGACGTCCTGCATGCGGGCCTTGAAGATGGGGTTGCCGGTGGCGAGCTTGTCGTACTCCGGCAGGTTCTTCTTCATGGTCTTCACGAACTCGCGGACGGCGTCGACGGCGCCGGGCGGCAGGTCCTGGGCGAGGCCGCCGGGGCGGATGAACGCGTGGTTCATGCGCAGGCCGGTGATCAGCTCGTACAGGTCCAGGATCATCTCGCGGTCCCGGAAGCCGTAGATCATGATCGTGGTGGCGCCGAGCTCCATGCCGCCGGTGGCGATGCACACCAGGTGCGAGGAGAGCCGGTTGAGCTCCATGAGCAGGACGCGGATGACGCTGGCGCGGTCCGGGATCTGCTCGGTGATGCCGAGGAGCTTCTCCACGCCGAGGCAGTACGCCGTCTCGTTGTAGAACGAGGTGAGGTAGTCCATGCGCGTGACGAAGGTGGTGCCCTGCGTCCAGGTCCGGTACTCGAGGTTCTTCTCGATGCCGGTGTGGAGGTAGCCGATGCCGCAGCGGGCCTCGGTGACGGTCTCGCCGTCGATCTCCAGGATGAGCCGGAGCACGCCGTGGGTGGACGGGTGCTGCGGGCCCATGTTGACGATGATGCGCTCGTCGTCGGCCTTGGCGGCGGACTGGACGACCTCTTCCCAGTCGCCGCCGGTCACCGTGTAGACGGCGCCTTCTGTCGTCTCCCGGGGGGAGGCGGACGGGGTGTTCACGAGTACGACCTCCGCTGGTCCGGAGCCGGGATCTGGGCGCCCTTGTACTCGACGGCGATGCCGCCGAGGGGGTAGTCCTTGCGCTGCGGGTGGCCCTGCCAGTCGTCCGGCATCATGATCCGGGTGAGGGCGGGGTGGCCGTCGAAGACGATGCCGAAGAAGTCGTACGTCTCGCGCTCGTGCCAGTCGTTCGTCGGATAGACGGCGACGAGGGAAGGGATGCGCGGGTCGGCGTCGGGCGCCGAGACCTCCAGGCGGATCAGCCTGCCGTGGGTGAGCGAGCGCAGGTGGTAGACGGCGTGCAGCTCGCGGCCCTTGTCCCCGGGGTAGTGGACGCCGGAG
Organism: Streptomyces venezuelae; assembly: GCF_008642375.1. Classification (NCBI taxonomy): domain Bacteria; kingdom Bacillati; phylum Actinomycetota; class Actinomycetes; order Kitasatosporales; family Streptomycetaceae; genus Streptomyces; species Streptomyces venezuelae. The sequence continues at coordinate 3,671,620 of NZ_CP029194.1, forward strand.
ACGCCGGTGCAGAGCTCGAAGCGGAGCGCCGGGTCGTCGCGGAGGGTGCGGGCGACGCGGACGAGGTGCTCGCGCTCGATGTGGAAGGTGAGCTCGTCGCGGTCGACGACCGTCTTCCCGATGGCGTTGGCGGGGAGCAGTCCCTGCTCCTCCAGTGCGCCTTCGAGTTCGTCGGCGACCTCGTCGAACCAGCCGCCGTACGGGCGGGTGGCCGGGCCGGGGAGGCGGATCGAGCGGACGAGGCCGCTGTAGCCGGACGTGTCGCCGCCGTTGTTGGCACCGAACATGCCACGCTGGAGGCGAACCTCCTCGCCGTGTTCCCCGCGCTGCCCCGGCAGGTTCTGCGCGCTGAGGTCCTTCTCGGGATTGGGTGTCTCGTCGCTCACCGGAGCAGACCCTTCAACTCAATGGTCGGCAGCGCCTTCAACGCCGCTTCCTCCGCCTCCCGGGCCGCCTCCTCGGCGTTCACGCCGAGCTTGGAGGTCTGGATCTTCTGGTGGAGCTTGAGGATCGCGTCGAGGAGCATCTCCGGCCGCGGCGGACAGCCGGGCAGGTAGATGTCGACGGGCACGATGTGGTCGACGCCCTGCACGATCGCGTAGTTGTTGAACATGCCGCCCGAGGAGGCGCAGACGCCCATCGAGATGACCCACTTGGGGTTGGGCATCTGGTCGTAGACCTGCCGCAGGACCGGCGCCATCTTCTGGCTGACGCGGCCGGCGACGATCATGAGGTCGGCCTGGCGCGGTGAGCCGCGGAAGACCTCCATGCCGAAGCGGGCCAGGTCGTACCGGCCGGCGCCGGTGGTCATCATCTCGATGGCGCAGCAGGCGAGGCCGAAGGTCGCGGGGAACACGGACGCCTTGCGCACCCAGCCCGCGGCCTGTTCGACCGTCGTCAGCAGAAAGCCGCTCGGGAGTTTCTCTTCGAGTCCCATTGGTGCCCCTCAGCCCTTCAGTCCCATTCCAGGCCGCCGCGACGCCACACGTACGCGTAGGCGACGAAGACGGTGAGCACGAAGAGCAGCATCTCCACGAGCCCGAAAAGCCCCAGGGCGTCGAAGGTGACCGCCCAGGGGTAGAGGAAGACGATCTCGATGTCGAAGACGATGAAGAGCATCGCCGTCAGGTAGTACTTGATCGGGAAGCGGCCGCCTCCGGCGGGAGTGGGTGTCGGCTCGATGCCGCACTCGTACGCCTCAAGCTTTGCCCTGTTGTACCGCTTTGGCCCGATAAGCGTGGCCATGACCACGGAGAAGATCGCAAACCCCGCACCCAGGGCACCGAGCACGAGGACGGGCGCGTACGCATTCACGCTCCTCGCTCCTTCCAGTCGTCCTTGACCGTTGGATCGCACGACCGGACCGTGAAAGATCGCCCCCATGTGAGGCAGTTCACAAGCCCGGCTGCCCCGCATCTTATGCCCGCCCCTCTGTGATCTGCGACACGGGGTGCAGCAAGGAGTTTGTGATCTCCACCACCTGACGAAGGATCATGAAGCCGGATGAGGGGTGATCTTGTTGCGCGAAGCGCCCAGGTGATCACCAGATGTGACATCCGTACCGGAAGTCGCTGCTCGGAGGGGGTGGCGCACTATCAAGCCATGGCCCATACAGGCAAATTGGCGATGGGATGGATCAAAGTGATAAAGGAAGCCGCCGTCGCCCGGTCGGGGGGTCCGGCGTACGGAGGTGGACGCGTGCGCGCGTTCACGAGCCGGGATGTGACCTGCGTCACGCGCCAAAGGGGTCCGGGAAAGCGGGGCTTGGCCACAGAGGTGAAGAGGTGGTAAGTGACGGGCAATCCGGACGTTTTATTGAAAACACATGATCAAGGGCGTGATGAGCCATGCCCGATTTGCCCGTTACGGCGTCAATAAGGGTGTCAGGGAAGCGGATTCGGCCATTCCTTGGGCAACTGTGGCGCAGCCCACGTTTCTTGAAGGGAACCGCCAAGCCCTGATAGCGGTTGTTCCCATGTCCCACTCCGCTCACATACCCAGCCACCGGAAGCCCCGCCGCAGCGCCTCGAAGCTCGCGCTCCGTGCCGGAGTTGCCGGTGGCGTCCTCGGCACCATCGCGGTGGCCGGTGCTGCCGGGCCGGCGAATGCCGAGCCGGTGACCGAGACCATCGAAATGCCCACGCTCGGGTCCCTCGACACCGCGGGCCTGGCGAGCGCTGTCGCCGCCTCGGCCGAGGCGTCCCAGCAGGAGGCCCTCGACCAGAGCCTGGAGACCCAGGAGAACGCGGCCCTGCAGAAGGCCGCGAAGGAGGCCAAGAAGGCCAAGGCCGAGGCGGACCGCAAGGCCGAGGCCGAGCGCGCCGAGAAGGCCCGCGCCGAGGCCGAGGCCAAGGCCGCGGCGGAGAAGGCCGAGCAGGAGCGCCAGGAGGCCGCGGAGCGCGCCTCCCGCGACCGTGCGCGCACCCAGCTCTCCACCACCTCCACGAGCGACAGCGGCTCGGGCTCCGGCTCCTCCGACTCGGGCTCCTCCGGCTCCTCGGACAGCGGCTCCTCCACGGGCAGCAGCAGCAACGAGACGCAGGCTCCCTCCGGCACCGCCGCCGCGATCGTGGCCTTCGCGCGTGCCCAGGTCGGCGACGCGTACGTCATGGGCGGCACCGGCCCCAACTCCTGGGACTGCTCCGGCCTCGTCCAGGCCGCCTACGCCTCGGCCGGCATCGACCTGCCGCGCATCTCCGGCGACCAGTCGAGCCGTGGCACCTCCGTCTCGCTGAGCAACCTCCAGCCGGGCGACATCCTGTACTGGGGCAGCCGCAGCGGCTCGTACCACGTCGCCATCTACGTCGGCGGCGGCAAGTACGTCGGCGCGCAGAACCCGTCCACGGGCGTCGTCGAGCGCTCGCTCGACTGGGACACCCCGTCGGGCGCCGTCCGGATCCTCTGATCCGGCGGCACGACCGATCACACGACGAAGGGCCGTCACTCCTCGGGGGAGGGACGGCCCTTCGTCGTGCGCCGGTGGGGGGTCAGGCCTTCGGGGCCACCTTCGAGAGGCCGTTGATGATGCGGTCCATCGCGTCGCCGCCCGTCGGGTCCGTGAGGTTCGCGAGCATCTTGAGCGTGAACTTCATCAGGAGCGGGTGGGTCAGGCCGCGCTGGGTCGCGATCTTCATGACCTTCGGGTTGCCGATGAGCTTCACGAAGGCGCGGCCGAGCGTGTAGTAGCCGCCGTAGGTGTCCTTGAGGACCTGCGGGTAGTTCCGCAGGGCCAGTTCGCGCTGCGCGGGGGTCGCGCGGGCGTGGGCCTGGACGATGACGTCGGCCGCGATCTGGCCGGACTCCATGGCGTACGCGATGCCCTCGCCGTTGAACGGATTGACCATGCCGCCCGCGTCGCCGACGAGCAGCAGGCCCTTCGTGTAGTGCGGCTGGCGGTTGAAGGCCATCGGGAGGGCGGCGCCGCGGATCGGCGTCGTCATGTTCTCCGGGGTGTAGCCCCAGTCCTCCGGCATCGAGGCGCACCAGGCCTTGAGCACCTCGCGCCAGTCCAGCTCGCGGAAGGCGGAGGAGGAGTTGAGGATGCCGAGGCCGACGTTGGACGTGCCGTCGCCCATGCCGAAGATCCAGCCGTAGCCGGGGAGCAGCCGGTCCTGCGGGCCGCGGCGGTCCCACAGCTCCAGCCAGGACTCCAGGTAGTCGTCGTCGTGGCGGGGGCTGGTGAAGTACGTGCGGACGGCGACGCCCATCGGGCGGTCCTCGCGGCGGTGCAGGCCCATGGCGAGGGAGAGCCGCGTGGAGTTGCCGTCGGCGGCGACGACGAGCGGGGCGTGGAAGGTGACCTCGCGCTTCTCGTCGCCGAGCTTGGCGTGGACGCCGGTGATGCGGCCGGTGCGGTCGTCGACGATCGGGGCGCCGACGTTGCAGCGCTCGTACAGCCGGGCGCCGGCCTTCTGCGCCTGCCGGGCGAGCTGCTCGTCGAAGTCGTCGCGCTTGCGGACGAGTCCGTAGTCCGGGTACGAGGCGAGCTCCGGCCAGTCGAGCTCCAGGCGGACGCCGCCGCCGATGATCCGCAGGCCCTTGTTCCGCAGCCAGCCGGCCTCTTCGGAGATGTCGATGCCCATGGAGACGAGCTGCTTGGTGGCGCGGGGGGTGAGGCCGTCGCCGCAGACCTTCTCGCGGGGGAAGGCGGTCTTCTCCAGGAGCAGGACGTCGAGTCCGGCCTTGGCCAGGTAGTACGCGGTGGTGGAGCCGGCCGGGCCCGCCCCGACGACGATCACATCTGCGGTGTGCTCGGAGAGGGGCTGCTCGGTCACGGCGGAGTCTCCCGAAGGCTCGACGACTGGGGCGGTACGGACGTACCGGGGCAGTCTATGGGGGGCGGGCGCGAGGGGATCGGAGGGTGTGCCGCACGCGCTTCCCCTCTCGGCAGAATTCGATCCGTTGTTCGAGTTGCGCTGTCATGATCATTCGTGTGAACAGACAAAGAACCCTGCGGCGATGGGGCCTCGCCCTCGCCGCCGTCCTCACCCTGATCTGCTCGGCCTTCCTCGTCTCTCCCGCGAGCGCCGACGCCTTCGACGACTGCGCGAGCGGCAAGCTCTGCCTCTACGACGCCTCCGGCGGCGGCGGCGAGCGGCGGGACTTCCCCCTCGGCGACAACCGTGAGACGTACGACGGGGGCTGGGACGACCGGGCCCTCTCCGCCATGAACAACACCACCCACTGGGCCTGCTTCTCCACCGGAGGCGCGTACGGCGGAACGGTCAAGCCGGTCCCGCCGGGCGCCGCCGTCGAGTTCCCCGCCGCCACGGCGAGCTCGCACAAGCTCGCGCCCTCCTCCGCCCACTGCTTCACCGGCTACGAACGCTGCCCCGACAACCGCGTCTGCACCTTCACCGAGGCCAACGGCCGCGGCACGATGACCGTGCACCTCCCGGCGACCGACCCCGCCACCAAGAACTACGGCAACAGCTACGGCGCCGAGGCGGCACCCACGTCCGCCTGGAACCGGACGCAGAAGCACGTGTGCTTCTACCCCGAGCCGACGTACACCGGCACCTGGACCGGTTCGGACGAGAAGAAGTTCGGCGCGTACGTCGTCCTGCGCGGCGACAGCGTCACCGTCCCGGCGCCCTTCGCCGGCACCTTCCACTCGCACGAGCTCGTCGCCACCACGGGAGACTGCCAGTGACCAGGAACCGCCGCCCCTGGGTCGCCGTGGCCGCCGCTCTCGGCGCCGCCCTCGCCCTCACCTCGCCCGCCTCCGGCGCCGGTCAAGCGCCCACCGACCCGCTCGCCGCCTGGACCCTGGGCGCCCCCGTAACGGTCGCCCCGGGCGTCACCCACACCACCTGGATCGAGACCACCCCCGCCGACACCAAGCGCGCCAAGGCCCGCAAGCTCCAGATCGTCGAGATCGACCCCACCGCCGGGTCCCTCACCCTGGAAAGCACCGTCGGAACGGACGACGGCTCAGCCGAGCAGGTCTCCGACCAGCTCGCCGAGGTCACCTCCGTGCTGGTCCGCCACCCGTACGCGGGAGTCAACGGCGGCCTGTTCCAGCGGGAACCCGCCGGAGTCGGCGTCGAGAAGACCGCAGCCCACACCGGTGCCTCGGTCACGGACGGCGTCCTGCACAGCTCCAGCTGCTGGAGCGGCGGAAAGGGCAGTACCGGAGCGGTGATCCAGCACGGCATCCCGTACATCACCAAGCTCCTCACGGACATGGAGCTGATCGGCCCGTCCGGCGAGACCATCCGGATCGACGACGTCAACCGGACCCCGGGACGCCCCCCGCACTGCGCGCGCGACGCCGAGGACACGGAGGTGAGCAAGAGCCCGCCCGTCTTCACCGACCCTGACGAGATCGTCGTCTTCACCGACGACTACGGCCTGTCCACCCCGAAGCCCGGAACCGACCCCCTCGTCGCCGCCACCGCCGACGCGGGCTTCGAGGTCGTCGTCGACGCGCACGGCGTCGTCACCCTCGCCCGCGAGGGCCGCGGCGGAACCGAGGTCCCCGCGGGCGGCCGCGTCATCCAGGGCATCGGCACCGGCGCCCAGTGGCTCCGCGACCGGCTCGCCCTCGACGACCGGGTGACGATCGACCAGAAGCTCCGCGACGTCAACCTGGGCCGGAACATCCCGCTGGACGACTCGGTCGACGTCGTCAGCTCCTTCCACCAGCTGCTCCGCAACTCGGCGATCCCCACCGAGCTGCCCGACTCCTGCAGCGGTAAGGAGAAGGGCACCGACGGTACGACCCTGATCTGCACCGACTCGCGCACCGCGCTCGCCACGAACTCCCAGGGCCACCCGGTGCTCGTCACCCTCACCGGGCAGGACAACGAAGACGGCGACTATCTGCGGAGCTTCGCCGCCCTCCTGGACTCCCCGCAGCTCGGGATCGTCGATGCCCTCAACCTGGACGGCGGCGGTTCCACGGTGCTGGCGACGAAGGTGCCGTCGAAGGATCCGACGGAGAAGGCGAAGATCCACACCCCGCCGACGGACCTTGCGGACGGCAAGCTCGTGCACCGCACCGTGGCCGACTCGGTGTACACGGGCGTCGGCGGCTACGGGCTGGACGCGCGGTAGCCCTGACGCACGTGACGCGGCGGTCGGTCAGGCGGGCTTGAACCCCCGGTGCAGGGCCACGATCCCGCCGGTCAGGTTCCGCCAGGCCACCTTCGACCAGCCGGCCTTCTGGAGCATCCCCGCCAGGGTCGGCTGGTCCGGCCAGGACCGGATGGACTCGGCCAGGTACACGTACGCGTCCGGGTTCGAGGAGACCGCGCGCGCCACCGGCGGCAGCGCCCGCATCAGGTACTCCTCGTACACCGTGCGGAACGGCGCCCAGGTGGCGTGCGAGAACTCGGAGATGACGACCCGGCCGCCCGGCTTCGTCACCCGGTACAGCTCGCGCAGCGCCTGCTCGGTGTCCTGGATGTTCCGCAGCCCGAAGGAGATCGTCACGGCGTCGAAGACGTCGTCACGGAAGGGCAGCTTCGTGCCGTCGCCGGCAGTGAACGGCATCCACGGGTGGTTCTTCTTGCCCACCCGGAGCATCCCGAGCGAGAAGTCGCAGGGGACGACGTACGCGCCCGCACGGGCGAAGGGCTGCGAGGACGTGGCCGTGCCCGCCGCGAGGTCGAGGATCTTCTGCGCGGGGCGGGCGTCGACCGCCTTCGCGACCTCCTTGCGCCAGCGGCGGTCCTGGCCGAGCGAGAGCACGTCGTTCGTGAGGTCGTAGTTCGCCGCCACGTCGTCGAACATCGAGGCGACTTCGTGCGGCTGCTTTTCCAGAGTGGCGCGGGTCACTGGCTTCGGCCTCGCAAGATCGGGTGCGGACGGATCCACCCATTCTGGCAGGCGGGGCCCCGCCGCCCGGAACGGGCCCGTCCCGCTCGCGGTGCGCGAGGGCCGCAGGCGGCGGGCCAGGGCCCGGTTCGCGGTCGGGGCCGCGGCGTTCGGCGTGCTCACGGCGGGGGCCCTCGGCCTCACGCTGTTGCCGGGCCCGGGGACGGACGTCACCGGGGTGTCGACGCCCGCCGTCGGCGAGGCCGAGCGGGAGCGCCGCGCGGAGTACCAGCGGAGGATGACGGCGCTGCTGGACGAGCTGCTGCCCGACCGGGTCACCGACGTCCGTCCGGTGCGGGACGAGGTGGCCGAGTACCGGATCACGGCGGGCGGCGAGACCCTCCGCATGGTCGTGTCGGTGCGGCCGGACGACGACTCCGTCCTCGGGTACTGCAAGTCGAGGCCGAGGAACGCCCCCGCCTGCGAGGAGGAAACGCAGCTGAGGACCGGCTCGTTCATCGACTTTCCGACCGTCAAGTCGACCGTGCAGTACTGGTACCGCAAGAGCCGGGTCGAGCTCACCGTCTACGCGGGGAAGGCGGTGCTGCCGGTGACGGGACGCGACAGCTTCACCGTGACCCAGGACCCGCGCTTCCTGGAGCTGGTGAAGGAAGCGGACGCGCGCCCGATGGAGTTGCCGGAGCCGCCCCTGGGGACGCCCGAAACGGCCTTCGGGTCGGGTCAGCGGGCGCGGTAGACCAGTCGGCCGCCGATCACGGTGGCGACGCAGGTCGACGCGCCGAGGCGGACCAGGGCGGTCCGGTCCGGGACGTCGAAGACGGCGAAGCGGGCCGGGCCGCCCGGTGCCAGGCCGGGCAGCAGGATCAGCGGCACCGGCGAGAAGGACGGGCCGCCCGGGAGCTTGTCGGGACGGCGGCCCACCGCCAGGCCGGCCCGGCGCACGGCGTCCGCCGCCGCCTGGCTGCGGAGCTCGCCCGCCACCGCGACCGTCCCGTGCGCGAGGAGCCGCTGCACGCCGCGGCGCGCGGAGGCGCCCCGGCGGGAGGCGTCCATCCGGAAGATCCGCTGCGCCCGCTCCCCCGTGATCGGCTCGGTGCCGAAACCCTCGGCCTCCCGGGGGTCCGGGTGGTACATGCCTTCGAGGAGCTCGGGCGCGTACGGGTTGAGCAGACCGGACGTGAGGATGCCGGGCCACCGCCGCAACCGCGCCTCGCGCCGGACGGCGACCAGGTCCTCGTACGGGCCGACGGCGGCGACGAGCTCGCCGTCGACCAGGACGGCGGTCTCGGGTGTCGCCTCGGCAACGTGGATCGTCAGCACGACGGCCTCAGTTCGCGTCGAGGAGCTTCAGCTCCGGGTGCGCCGTGCCGCCCTCGATCGCCGTGGACGAGATGTGCGAGGCGACGCGCTCGTCCACCGGGTCGTTCGCCGGGTCGTCGTGGACGACGATGTGCTCGTACGTGGTGGTGCGCTGCGCCGGGACGCGGTCCGCCGTGCGGATCATGTCGATCATCTCGCGCAGGTTGGAGCGGTGCTTGGCACCCGCCGAGGAGACGACGTTCTCCTCCAGCATGATCGAGCCGAGGTCGTCCGCGCCGTAGTGCAGGGTCAGCTGGCCGATCTCCTTGCCCGTGGTGAGCCACGAGCCCTGGATGTGCGCGATGTTGTCGAGGAAGAGCCGCGCGATCGAGATCATGCGCAGGTACTCGAAGAGCGTGGCGTGCGTACGGCCCTTGAGGTGGTTGTTCTCGGGCTGGTAGGTGTACGGGATGAAGGCCCGGAAGCCGCCCGTCCGGTCCTGCACGTCACGGATCATGCGCAGGTGCTCGATCCGCTCGGCGTTCGTCTCGCCGGTGCCCATCAGCATCGTGGAGGTGGACTCGACGCCCAGCTTGTGGGCGATCTCCATGATCTCCAGCCAGCGCTCGCCGCTCTCCTTGAGCGGGGCGATGGCCTTGCGCGGCCGCTCGGGGAGCAGCTCGGCGCCGGCGCCCGCGAAGGAGTCGAGGCCGGCGGCGTGGATGCGGGTGATCGCCTCCTCGACGGAGACGCCGGAGATCCGGGCCATGTGCTCGACCTCGGAGGCGCCGAGGGAGTGGATGACGAGCTGCGGGAAGTCCTTCTTGATGGCCGCGAAGTGCTTCTCGTAGTACTCGACGCCGAAGTCCGGGTGGTGACCGCCCTGGAACATGATCTGGGTGCCGCCGAGCTCCACGGTCTCCGCGCAGCGGCGCAGGATGTCGTCGAGGTCCCGGGTCCAGCCCTTCTTCGTGTCCTTCGGCGCGGCGTAGAACGCGCAGAACTTGCACGCCGTCACACAGACGTTCGTGTAGTTGATGTTCCGCTCGATGATGTACGTCGCGATGTGCTCGGTCCCCGCGTACCTGCGGCGGCGCACGGCGTCGGCGGCGGCGCCCAGCGCGTGCAGCGGCGCCGAGCGGTACAGGTCGAGCGCCTCCTCGGGGGTGATCCGGCCACCCGCGGCTGCGCGGTCGAGAACGGACTGCAGTTCGGCCTTCTCGGTCACCGGGTGCGTCCCTTTCGGAGGGGTTCTGAACGACCGAACCAGCGTACGCCAGGGCTTCTCACGGCTGCCGCAGGGTGCTCGGCGCCAGCAGCTCCACGCGGACGTCGGCCGGGAAGCCGGTCGTCGGGCCGGTGCGGCGGGCGAACTCCCGGACGCCCGCGAGCTGCTCCGGGCCGAAGCGGAAGTCGAGCGTACGGAAGTACCGCTCCAGGAGCTCCGCGTCGAAGGTCTCCCAGCGGGCGGCCTGCTCGGCGACCTTGGCGACCTCTTCGAGGGAGAGGTCGCGCGAGGCCAGGAACGCCTGGTGCACCTCGCGGACGGTCTCCGGCTCACGGGCCAGGTAGTCCTTGCGCGCCGCCCACACGGCGAAGACGAAGGGCAGCCCGGTCCACTCCTTCCACATCAGGCCCAGGTCGTGGACCTGGAGCCCGAGGCGGGGGGCGTCGTGCAGCGAGGCCCGGAGCGCGGCGTCGCCGATGAGGACCGCCGCGTCCGCCTCCTGCATCATCACGCCGAGGTCGGGCGGGCACGTGTAGTAGTCGGGCTTCACCCCGTACTGCTCGGCGAGCAGCAGCTGCGCGAGGCGCACCGAGGTGCGGGAGGTGGAACCGAGCGCCACCCGGGCCCCGTCCAGCTCCCGGAGCGGCCGCTGGGAGACGATCACGCACGACATGACGGGACCGTCGCAGCCGACGGCGATGTCGGGCAGGGCGACGAGGTCCTCCGCGTTGCGGAGGTACTCGACGAGGGTGATGGGACCGACGTCGAGGTCGCCTCTGACGAGGCGCTCGCTGAGCTTCTCCGGGGTGTCCTTCGTGAGCTCGAGATCGAGCAGCGTTCCGGTCCTCGCGAGCCCCCAGTAAAGGGGCAGGCAGTTCAGGAACTGGATGTGTCCGACGCGGGGCCGGCTGCGCTGGTGGTCATCGGTTGCATTGTCCACATCGCGAGGCTAGACCCGTCCCGTACGGCGGGCATCGCCGGGGCGCGCGACACGTCCGCAGTGGGTAAGGAACCGCAGATCAAACATGCGGACGACGTGATCTTTCCCTCTACCGCCCGCCGCGTCCTGCGTGCTAGGCTCGTTCGCAAGTTGCAGTTTGGTTTCCCTTGCAGTACAGAGCCTGCGGAGCATGTGACCCGCAGGCTTTTGTAGTTTTCAGACTTGTTTGCAGGTTCTGGAGCAGGGCGACCCTTTGGCCCATAGGAGGGCTCATGGCTACCGGAACCGTGAAGTGGTTCAACGCTGAAAAGGGCTTCGGCTTCATCGCCCAGGACGGCGGCGGCCCGGATGTCTTCGTCCACTACTCCGCGATCAACGCGAACGGCTTCCGTTCGCTCGAGGAGAACCAGCTCGTGACCTTCGACGTCACGCAGGGCCCGAAGGGCCCGCAGGCGGAGAACGTCACCCCGGCCTAAGGTGCCCGGGTCGGCGTCAGCGCTGGACTAGAGCAGTACCCAAGGAGCCCCGCTCCGTGCCTCGGCACGAGCGGGGCTCCTGCCTCTTTCGGGGCCTCTTTCCGATCCTCTTTCCGGGTACTCAGCAGTTGGGGATGGTGGCGCCGTTGTTGTCACGGGCCTCGTCGTCGCCCCAGCGCGACAGGTAGTAGGCGGACACGTACGCTCCGTATCCGTTCTTGCCGGCGTAGACGGTGTCGAGGTCGGTCCGCAGCCACCAGTGGTTGAAGTTTCCGGAGGCGTCCCGGACCTCCTGGCCCCAGACCTTGCAGTAGACGTAGTTCGTGCCCGCGTTCAGCACGCCCTGGGCGTCGTTGGTGTTGGCCTGGGCGTAGCCCGTGGCGTTGGCGAAGGTGTCGACCCAGTACTTCCCGCCACCGCCGCCCGAGCAGCCGTTGTCGCTCGTCAGGTACTTGGAGCCGTAGGAGCCCGGGTAGGGGGCGAGGGAGGTGCCGTTGATGACGATGGGCTGGCCGACGCCGTTGTAGAGCTGCTCGTAGTGGATGTGGGCGCCCGAGCTGTTGCCGGTGGAGCCGGTGGTTCCGATCTGCTGCCCCTGGGCGACCCGGGCGCCGTTGGCGACGGAGTAGGCGTTGAGGTGGAAGTAGTACGTCTTCCAGCCGCTGCCGTGGTCGACCACGATGTAGTTGCCCGCGCCGCTCGGCTGCGAGTAGCGGTAGGCGCTACCGGACGCGGAGGCGAGGACCGGGGTGCCGGCCGTGCTGCCGCCGTCGGCGCGGATGAAGTCGAGGGCCTGGCGGACCTCGGCGGAGTGGTGGCCGTAGGTCCATTTCTGGCCGCAGGGGTAGGGCGCCTTGAAGAGCGGCGCGGCCTGGGCGGGGGTGGTCGTGACGAGCGCGGTGAGCAGGCCCGCGACGAGCGCGAGCAGGGTGCCTAGCGGGGTGATCCGGGCACGCATGCATCCTCCAGGAACCGAACGGGGACAGGGGTCGACGCGCGTTGAACGGACCACAGCGTGCCGGAAGACCGGGTGCCGTAGTAGTCCGCGAGACCCACACTCGTACGGTCGTCGTTACGTAGGCTGGACACATGACCGAACGGAAACCGCCGGGTGTGAGCTTCGAGTCGTTCGTCGACAAGCAGATCCGGGAGGCCTCGGAGCGCGGCGAGTTCCGCAGCCTGGCCGGTTTCGGGAAGCCGCTGCCCGACGACTCCGCCCCGTACGACGAGCTGTGGTGGATCAAGGGCAAGATGCACAGCGAGGGCGCGTCCGTGCTGCCTCCCTCGCTGGCGCTGCGCAAGGAGGCCGAGGACGCGGTGGAGGCGGTGGCCGCGGCCGTCTCGGAGAGCCAGGTCCGCCGGATCCTCGGCGAGATCAACACCAAGATCGCCGAAGCCCTCGCCCGGCCGCCGGCCGGACCGCCGCTGAACCTGACGCTCTTCGACGTCGAAGCGGTGCTGGAGGGGTGGAGGGCGGAGAGGAGACTCCCGTGAACCCCGTGCATCCCGTGCATCCCGTGCATCCCGTGCATCCCGTGACCAGCGCAGGTCTGCTGGTCGACTCGTTCGGACGGATCCGCGAGGCCGTCCACGAGGCCGTGGAAGGGCTGACGGAGGACGAGCTCGCCGCCCGGATCGACCCGGACGCCAACTCGGTCGCCTGGCTCGTCTGGCACCTCACCCGGATCCAGGACGACCACCTCGCGGACGCCTTCGACACGGCGCAGCTGTGGGTGTCGGACGGCTGGGAGACCCGCTTCGACCTGCCCTTCTCCCGGCGGGCCACCGGTTACGGCCAGACGAGCGCCCAGGTCGGCGCGGTGCGCGCGTCGGCGGAGCTGCTGCTCGGCTACCACGACGCCGTGCACGCGCGGACGGTGGAGCTGATCGGGACGGTGACCAACGCGGACCTGGGCCGGATCGTCGACACCGCCTGGGACCCCCCGGTCACCCTCGGCGTCCGCCTGGTCTCGGTGATCGCGGACGACCTCCAGCACGCGGGGCAGGCGGCGTTCGTCCGGGGCGTGGTGGAGCGGCGCGGGACGTCGTGAGGCGCGTCAGCGCGGGCTGATAGCCTCCGGCGCCCGCAGGGTGCGGGTCAGGGGCCCTTCGTGCCGGGGACCGCGGTGTCCACGGAGGAGTACGTCACGCCGTGGTCGGCCAGGGCCTCCGCGACGACGCCGCCGGTCATGGTGAGCGCCAGGAGGATGTGCTCGTCGCCGATCTCCCGGTCCTTGCGGGCCAGGGCCACCCGCAGGGACTGTTCCAGGACGGTCTTGGCCTCCCGGGAGAAGGTCCGGCGGCCCGACCACCACCCGGAGTCCTTGCGGTCGCCGGTCAGCGCGCCCTCGCCGTGGGCCTCCTCCACCCGCGCCACGATCGCGCCGACGTCGATACCGAGGCCCGCCAGGGCGTCCGTGTCCGCCCGGGACAGTCCCGCCCGGCGCCGGGCGTCGGCCAGTGCGGCCACGAGGGAGGGACGGCGGTCCGGCGGGCACAGCTCGCGCAGCGCGGTCGCCGCCCTGGTGTCCTCCCGGTCTAGCAGGCTCAGCAGCAGGTGCTCCTTGGTGACGGCCGCGGCGCCGCGGCGCTCCGCGTGCTCGGCCGCCCCCTTCACCACGGCACGTGCGGCTTTCGTGAACCGTTCGAACATCACTGCCTCCCGTACTTCTTGTGGACGGCCTGCCGGCTGACTCCCAGTTCGGTCGCGATCTCCTGCCACGACCAGCCCTGGTTGCGCGCACTGCGGACCTGGACGGCTTCCAGCTGTTCCAGTAGCCGCCGCAGGGCGGAGACGGCCCGTAGCCCGACCCGGGGGTCGCGGTCGCCCGCCCGCGCGGCGAGATCGGTCGCATCGGTCATACCGTCAACCTAAGTTGACAGCCGAGTCATGTCAACCGTGATTGACAACCGGGCCGACTCGCCCTGCCGGGTCATTTGTTCGAACGAGTCGTACAACCTCCGATGGCGATCAAGAGTCACATCGGAGTGGCGATCGCCATCTTTGTTAGCCCTGGGGGGAATTCACCTTGCAGAACCGCTCGTCCTTCCGTCGCCGTCACCTCGCCGCCGTGACCGCCGTCCTCGCCATCACCGCGGGTACGGCCCTGGCCGCCGGCCCCGCCGCGCTCGCCGCGGCCCCGGCGGGCGTCACCGCCCCCGCGGGCCTCACCGCCGCCGCGGGCCCCACCGCCGCCGCGGACGTGACCGTGCCGTTCCCGGCCGACGGGAAGATCGATGGCGCCGGCGCCACCGGCTTCCTCTCCCGCTCCGGGGAGACGGGACAGGAGCTCCGCTGGACCCGGTACGAGGACGGCGTCTCGGCCGCCGTCGCGTCCCCCGTCGGCGGTGGCGTCGACGGCACCGGCACGGACATCCTGGTGGTCGGTGACTCCGCCGCCCCGCACCTGATGCGTACCGTGACGCTCCTGGACATGTCCGCGCCCGTCGCCGACCGGCCCGCCGTCGTGGTCTCCTTCGACCTCGGCTCACTGGGGGCCACCTACGTCCGGGCCGTCGGCCCCGACACGGTCCTCGCCAAGCGGATCGGTGCGAACGGCTCGGAGAAGCTGCTCCTCGTCACCTCCGAGAACGACGTCGCCCACGAGCGCGAGGTGACCGGACTCCCCGCCGACGCGCGGCACTTCTCCGCCGGCGCCTCCGCCGTCGACGGCGAGATCCTCGTCGGCTACGAGACCGGCTCCGATCTGATCACGGGCGGCCGTGCCGTCATCGACCTGGCCACCGGCGCGGTCGTGAAGACGTACGGAGCCTCCGACTCCGGCTACCTCCAGTCCCAGATGTCCCTCTCCGCCTCGCACGTCGCCTGGTCCCACTTCACCGAGGACGACGGCATCGTCGTCCACACGGTCGACCGGAGCACCGGCACCACGAAGCGGCGCGTCCTCGGCTTCGTCGACGAGCACCTCACTGGCCTCGTCGGCAACTGGCTGGTGTTCGGGGTCCCGAGCAAGCTCACCGAGCACGGGACGTTCCCGAACACGCGCGTGCGCGCCGTCGACCTGACGGCCGGCGCGACCGCCGAGCCCGTCGAGCTCACCGCCTACGCCAACTCCATGGAGCCGGCGGCCGACGGCAGCCTGCTGATCCGCGGCGGCACGCTCGAACAGGGCGAGGGCCTCTACGAGGTCTCCTCCCCCGGCGGCGGGCAGCTCGCCGTCGAGAAGGTCGCGACGACCGGACAGCCGACCGCGCTGACCTACCTCGGCTCGCAGGTGCCGGCCGTCGTCGACTTCGACCGGGACCGCGAGACCGAGCTGAAGTGGCGGCTGTCCCGGCTCAACGCCGACGTCCACCTGAAGCTCACCCACAAGAAGACCGGGCAGTCCTACTCCCGCCTGCTGGAACTGCGCCGCACGTACCCGTCCCGGCACACCTTCGACGACATCACCTTCGGCATCACCTGGCAGGGCGTCCTCGCCGACCTCTCGGCGAACGGCAAGTCGGCCTTCAACGGCGACTACACCTGGGAGTTCCGCGCCGTCCCGCAGAACGGCATCGGTGCCGAGGTGAAGCAGTCGGGCA
Source organism: Streptomyces venezuelae (assembly GCF_008642375.1). Taxonomy (NCBI): domain Bacteria; kingdom Bacillati; phylum Actinomycetota; class Actinomycetes; order Kitasatosporales; family Streptomycetaceae; genus Streptomyces; species Streptomyces venezuelae. The sequence goes on from NZ_CP029194.1 coordinate 3,687,389, forward strand.
CCTTCAAGGTGGTCCGCTCGGCCAAGCCGCACGACTACAGCGACAACGGCTCGCCGGACCTGTTCGCCCGGGACCGGGACGGCGCGCTGTGGCGAGTCGACAGCACGTACGACTCGTACACGAGGAAGCTCGCGCCGACCTACCAGCGCGCGGCGGTCGGTTCCGGCTGGAACACGTACGACCGGATCGAGTCCGTCGGGAACGTCGCGGGGACGAACGTCGCCGACGTGATCGCCCGCGACAGGACCGGCGCGCTGTGGCTCTACCAGGGCACGGGCAGCGAGACGAAGCCGCTGGGTGCCCGTACGAAGATCGGCTCCGGCTGGGGCGTCTACAACCAGCTCGCGGGCGGCAGCGACCTCACCGGGGACGGCCGCGCCGACCTCGTCGCCACCGACAAGGCCGGGGACCTCTACCTCTACAAGGGCACCGGCAGCGCCACCGCCCCCTTCGGCGCCAGGAAGAAGCTCGGCGGCGGCTGGGGCGGCTACAACCAGCTGACGACCGTGGGGAACCTGGCCGGCGGCCCCGCCGGTGACCTGCTCGCCCGCGACACGGCCGGCATCCTCTGGCTCCACCTCGGCAGGGGCGACGGCACGTTCGCGAGCCGCGTCAAGGTCGGCAGCGGCTGGGGCGGCTACACGGAGCTCATCGGCTTCGGCGACGCGAACAAGGACGGCCGGACCGACCTGTACGCGTGGGGTGGCCCGAGCCGGCCCTCGTACGTCTACGCCGGCACCGGCAACTGGAGCGCGCCCTTCGCGGCCCGCGCCTCCGCCGAGCTCCTCATGTACGCCGGCGCGGCCTACCAGCACGCACTCTGACACCCACGACTCAAGAGGAAACGGTCCTTTGACTCGCTCACGTACCTCCTCCCGGCGTCACCTCGCCGCCGCCGTCGTCGCCGTCCTGGCCGTCACCGCCGGTACGGCCCTCGTCGCCACCCCCGCCACGGCGGCCCCCGTCCCCGGCCCGGCGGTCGGGTCGGCTGCCGAGGCGATCGGCACGATCCCGCAGAACGCGCGGGTCACCAGCGCCGGGGCCACCGGCTTCCTCAGCACGGTCCGGCACTACGACCCCTTGAGGACCGACTACCTCTGGACGAAGTACGCCGACGGCTCCACCACCCTCCTGAACACTCCGAACACCGGCTTCTTCGGACAGGGTTCGGACATCGTCTGGGGCTCCCAGCCCGGTTCGCTCTCGTACTCGATGCACGACATGGCCAACCCGAGCAGCGCCGTGGGCGGTGTCTCGATGAACAACGGCACCTCCGTGTACGGGGCCATCGGCGCAGCGCTCGTGACCGTCACCGAGGACCGCTACACCGGCGCGGTGCGAGTCGAGATCCTCCGAGGGAGCAAGTACCCGACGCCCCCCACCCCCGTCCCCGGCATCCCGGGCAACGCCAAGGTGACCAAGGTCGTCCTCACGACGCCCGGCACGGCCGTCATCGTGTACGAGACGGGCAGCGGCGCAACCCTCCGCTACCACATGGCCGCCGTGGACACCGTGACCGGCGAGGTCCTGGAGACGCGCCCGGCGGGCTCGCTGGAGTTCGGCGACGTAGCGCTCTCCGCGACCCACTGGTCCTGGATCGAGTACGACTACCCCGAAGGACCGCTCGGCGGGAAGCGCGTCGCTCTCCTCCACACCGCCCCGCGCGGCGGCGGCGCGCCCACGACCACCAACCTGGGCCTCGTCACCGGCGGCGAGTCGATGCGCACGGGCCTCCTGGGTGACTGGGTGACCTACACCAGCGCCGGTGGCTACCAGTCCAACGGTCCGTCGCCGCACTACCCGCTGGTCGCCCGCCCCCTCGGCGGCGGGACACCGGTCAAGCTCCTCGATCACGTCGTCACCGCGGTCTCGGACACCGACGGCAACCTCGTCGTGCGCGGCGGCAGCCTCACCGAGGGCCCGGAATCGGGCGAGGGCGTCTACAAGGTCTCGGCGAACGCGACGGGTGGCGTACCGACCGTCACCACGGTCGCGACCGCGAACACGCCGACGGCGCTCGGGATCGTCTCCCAGGACGCCGCCCCGACCGTGGTCGACCTCGACAAGAGCCAGGGGGCGAGGTTCAGCTGGACCCTGACCCAGGCGAACGTGGACGGCACGTTCACGCTGAAGCACACCCGCACCGGCAAGACCGAGCAGATACCCGTCTGGACCGACAACCCGACGGCCAACCCGGGCAACAAGGCCACCGTCGACTGGTCGGGCAAGCTCGTCCACTCCTCCCTCGACGCCTTCAACGGCGACTACACCTGGGAACTCCGCCTCAAGCCGCGCAGCGGCATCGGCCCGGAGGTGAAGAAGGCCGGCGTCCTCAAGGTGGTCCGGAAGGCCGGTGCGCACGACTTCTCGGACAACGGCACCCTGGACCTTCTCACCCGGGACTCCGCCGGGCGGGTCTGGCGCGACGACCTCACCACCAAGCTGACGTCGGACCACCCCGTCTCCACGCGCACGCTGCTCGGCTCCGGCTGGAACATCTACAGCCACATCGAGGCAGTGGGCAACGTCGCGGGCGCGGCGACGAGCGACCTCGTCGCCAAGGACAAGGACGGCAACCTCTGGCTGTACCTCGGCAAGGGCGACGGCACCTTCGCGCCCCGCACCAAGATCGGCCCCGGGTGGAACGCGTACAACAAGATCACCGGCGGCAGCGACGTCAACAACGACGGCAAGGCCGACCTGTTCGCCACCGACACCTCCGGCGTCCTCTGGCTCTACAAGGGCACGGGCAACTGGCAGGCCCCCTACTCCGCGCGCACGCGGGTCGGCGGCGGCTGGGGCGTCATGAACCAGATCGTGGCCACCGGCAACCTCGGCGGCACGGTGCACGGCGACCTCGTCGCCCGTGACACCTCCGGGGTCCTCTGGCTGTACCCGAGCACGGGCACGGGCACGTTCGGGGCGCGCGTGCGCGTCGGCGCGGGCTGGGGCGGTTACGCGCACATCGTCGGCGCCGGCGACGTGAACCGGGACGGCCGCGCGGACCTCTACGGCTACGGCGGCGCCGCCAACTCGTACGTGCACCTGGGAACGGGCGGCCTGACGGCCCCGTTCTCGCCGCGCACCCCGCTGCCGATCTTCACGGCGAGCCAGTCGGTCGACCTGGTCGGCTGAGCGGCCCCGCCCTCACCGCCCCGCGCAGGACTCCCCTGACGCGCCGGCATCGGCACATCACCACCTCCAGGGCCGGAACCCGTCCGGCCCTGGAGGCGTCCAATGCCCGACTCGCCTTGAGTTCCCGGATGTTGACGGGAAGCACCACGTCTTGCGAAGGAGCGGAAACCGATGCCCGAGCACCCCGATCGGCACACCAGCCGTCCGCGCCCGGCCCTGCGGGGCGCGATGGCTCTCGTGGGCTGCCTGCTCGCCGCCACGGCGACCGCCGCGTGCGGAACAGCCGGCGCGCAGAGCCCGAAGGACGGCACCGCCCGCGCGGTGGTGGCGACGGCACCGGCGGACCCTCGGCCGACGGCCGACACGGACCGGAAGGCTCCCGCGCGGATCATCACCCGCAAGGCCGGCGACCCCTTCCCCGGGCTCTTCGCCCACCTCCCCGGGACTCTCGTGGTCACCGAGGACAACTGTGTCGCGGTGAAGGCGTCCAAGAGCGCCGAGCTCACGCCGATCGTGTGGGGACACGGCTGGTCGGTTCGCGAGGAGAACGGCGGGACGGCCGTGTACGACGCCGCCGGGAAGCTCTTCGCGCGGGAAGGCGACCGGGTGGGACTGGGCGGCGGCACGTCGGAACGGTTCGCCGGTCACCCGTGCGTCACCGGACTCGTCTTCGAGGCGAACGACGCCCAGAAAGCTCCGTAAGGAATCTCGAGCGGCGTACAACTCTCCGATCTTCCCGCGGGTCTTGTGGGTGTGGCCACGAAGGCCACACCCGTACCCCTGGGGGAGATCACCGCTTTGTCTGTTCCGTCCAACGCGCGCGCACCTCGACGTCGGATCCGGCTCGCCGCCGCCGTCACGGCCGTACTCGCCGTCACCGTGGGCACGCTCGCGGCCGGACCGGCCACGGCGACCACGGCGACCACGGCGACCACGGCGACCACGGGAACCCTCGCCACGGCTCCCGCTCCCGGCACGACGGCGCAGGAGGCGGACGCCGCCGCACTGCTGCCCGAGTCCAAGGTCCTCGGCAACGGCCCGACGGGCTTCCTGACGCTTCGCCGGGACAGCTACGACATCGGGGACGTGTACCGCTGGACGCGTTACGACACCGGTGTCACCACCGTCCTGCCCAAGGGCACGTACCAGGGAAGCCCCCGGTCCGACGTGATCGTCCGGATCGAGGGGACCACGTACAAGCTGTACGACATGGCCACCGGCGCCGCCCCCGTCGTGATCGACACCGGCTCCCTCGGCGCGTCCGCCAAGTTCGTGCAGGCGGCCGGCTCCACCCTCGTCATGGAGGTCCCTCGCGCCGGCGGCGGCGCCGACATCCACCTCGTCTCCAAGTCCGGCGACACCCTCGTGGACCGCACGGTCACCGGGATGCCCGCCGACGCGATCGTCCGCTGGTACGACCAGTCCTCGCCCGACACCCTGGTCGTCCGCCACGGAGAGACCTGGACGGGCCCCCTCCGCGTGGCCCTGGTGGACGTCGCCTCCGCCGCGGTCGTGGAGAACCGGCCCCTCACGGCGGGCGGCCAGGACTCCGGAGTCCGCGCGTCCGCCACGCACCTGGTCTGGGCGGAGCACTCCAGCGCCGAGAAGGCCGTCCTCCGTGTCGCCCGCCGGGGCGAGGGCGGGAGCACGTCCATCCCCCTCGGGACGGGCGGGCTCGCGACCGGTCTCCTGGGCGCCGACTGGGTCGCGTACGCCGCGACCGGCGGGGCGAGGGCCGTCTTCCCCAACCCCCTCCACTCCCTGACGGTCCGCTCGCTGACCGACAACCGGACGGTGACGCTCCTCGACACCGTGAGCGAGATCCGCAACGACACCGACGGCGGCCTGCTGGTCCTCGGCGGCACGATCGCGCAGGGCGAGGGCCTCTTCCGGATCACCCTCGGCGCGGACGGCGCCACCCCGACCGCCACCCTCGTGGCGAGCACCGGCCGCCCCATCGTGCTCGAACTGGCCTCCCAGACCGTCCCCGCCACCATCGACTTCGGCACGCGCGACGCGAACCTGATCTTCCAGTTCGCCGGCTCGACCTCCGCGACGGTACGCGTCGAGCTGACGCACACCGCTTCCGGGAAGCGCCGCGTCCTCACCCACGAACTGAACCGGCAGGGGCGCGTCAACGCCTGGTGGGACGGCACCTTCGACGACGCGACGGCCGCGTACAACGGCGACTACACCTGGCGCATGACGGCGAAGCCCACGAACGGGATCGGCGGGCCGGTCGAGCGAGCGGGTGCCCTCAAGGTCGCGAGCAAGCCCGCGCCGCACGACTTCTCGGACAGCGGCTCGCCGGACCTGATCTTCCGGGCCGGCGGCCACCTCTTCCTCTACGACGCCCGCCAGACGCTCGACCGCTCCGGGGCTCAGACGGAACCGGAGTCGATCAACGGAGGCGGCTGGGACGTCTACGACCAGATCGTCACGCCCGGAAACATCGGCGGCGCCCGCCACGCCGACCTGATCGCCCGGGACAAGACGGGCGTGCTGTGGTCCTACGCGGGCACCGGCAAGGCCACCGAGCCCTTCGCCACGCGGACCAGGATCGGCGGCGGGTGGGGCGTCTACAACAAGCTCACCGCCGGCAGCGACCTCACCGGCGACGGCCGCTCCGACCTCCTCGCCACCGACAAGGCCGGCGCCCTGTGGCTCTACAAGGGCACCGGCTCCGTCACCGCCCCCTTCGCCGCCCGCACCAAGGTCGGCGGCGGCTGGGGCGTCTACAACAAGATCGTCGCCACCGGGAACATCGGCGGCGGCCCGGCCGGAGACCTCGTCGCCCGCGACACCGCCGGCGTCCTCTGGCTCTACCTCGGCAAGGGCGACGGCAGCTTCGCCGCCCGCACCCGGATCGGCGGCGGCTGGAACCAGTTCGGCTCCATCGTCGCCATCGGCGACACCACCCGCGACGGCCGTCCCGACCTCGCCGCCGGCCGCGGCGACGAGGTCGTCGTGTACGGCGGCAGCGGCGACTGGCGCGTGCCGTTCACGCTCGGGTCGGCCACGACGCTCCCGGCGGACCTCGCCCGCCAGTACCCGACGCTGTACTGACCCGGAGAGAACCGGGGCAGCTGCACCAAGCCCCGGCCGTCCCCTCTCCCCTGTACGAAGATCGGAGGCGGCCCGAGTCGTCCGAACTCGGGGAGCCCCTGCCCTGCCTGGGCCGGGGCTCCCTCCGGTTCCTCGTACAACCATTCGCCTTCCCTGCGAGTCCCACCCGCAACGGCGCATCACTGCCGTACCAGCACCCTTGCGGGAGGACCCCCCTTGATCCACGTTCGTGTGCCCCGGCGACGCCTCGCGGGGGCCGTCACGGCCGTAGTCGCCGTCACCGCCACCGGGCTGGCCGCGCCGTCCGCCTCGGCCGCCCCGAACCCATCGCCGGCGTCCACCATGGTGAGCGCGGAGCAGGGGACGGAGCAGCAGGACGTCCTCACGATGCCGGTCGGCACAGTGGCCCACAGCAGCGGTCCCACGGGTTTCCTGGCGTCCCACGGGTCGGGCTCGGCGATTTCCTACACCTGGACGCGGCACAAGGACGGCGTCCGGACGCAGCTGCCCGGACAGCTGTACGGGGGAATCGCCGGCACGGACATCGTCGTCCGGTCCTCGGGCACCGTCCGCACGCACGTCGACATGTCCACGGGCACCGAGCTGATGACCTACGACGTCAGTACGCTCGACGGGACCTACGCCCCGAAGCTCTACCTGGGCACCGGGTTCGTCGCATCGACGAGCGCGGAGGAACAGCCGGAACCGTACGTGTTCGGCCAGGACGCCCAGGGCCGGCTCGTCTCCCGCAAGCTGACCGGCCTGCCCACGGGCGCCACAAACCTGCGGTTCACTTCCGGCACGCCGGGCACCTTCCTCATCAGCTACCTCACCCGGGCGAACGGTGTCGACCGCTACCGGCTCGCCGTCGCGGACACCGCTTCCGCGTCGGTCGTCGAGACGTACGAGACCCTCAAGACGACCAACAACCCCTCCGTTCCGGCCGTGTCACCGACCCATGTGGCCTGGATCGAGCAGACGGACCCCACCCAAGTGACCCTCGCCGTCGTCCGGCGGGGCGCCACGGAGGTCGAGCGGACGCCACTGGGCGCGGTGTACTACCGCACGACCGTGCGGCTGATGGGTGACTGGGTCGTCGCGGGTGTGACCCACGGCGGCATAGCCACCAGCGACACCCCCGACTACACGCTGACCGCCCGGCCGCTGAAGGGCGGGACGGCCGAGGGCGGTGGCGTGGTCGACCTCCTCGACCACGTCACCTACACGACGCAGTCCCCCGACGGCAGCCTGATCGCCACTGGTGGCACACTCGAACACGGCGAGGGCCTCTACCGGATCGCCCTGGACCCGGCCACCGGCAAGCCCGCCGCGTCCCTCCTCGCGTCCACCGGTGTCCCCACAGCCTTCCTCCTCACGAAGGAGACCGCACCGAGCGGTGTGGTCGACCTCGACCGCAACGGCGGCTCGCTGAAGGCGTCGTGGACGTTCAGCCGGCACAACGCGCTCGTCGGACTCGTCCTCACGCACACCGCGTCCGGCCTGCAGTGGACCTCGTACCGGGCCTGGCAGTCCTCGACGGTTCCCTACACCTTCGACTGGAACGGCCTCTTCGACAGGGACGACCTCCCCGCGTACAACGGGGCCTACACCTGGACGATGACGGCATCGCCCGCCAACGGCATCGGCGACGACATCGTGCGGACCGGCGGCTTCACCTTGACCCGCACGCCGGAGCGGCACGACGTCAACGACAACGGCAGCCCCGACCTGCTGGTCCGTAGCCAGACAGGCAAGCTGACCGCGTTCGACGGCGGGCACGTCCTGAACACCGCCGACACGTCCGCAGCCGACGAGTACCAGCCGCGGGATCTCGGCACCGGCTGGAACACGTACGCCCTGATCACCGCCACCGGCGACATCGGCGGCACGAAGGCCGGCGACCTGGTCGGCCTGGACAAGACCGGTGCCCTCTGGCTCCACCAGGGCAACGGCAGGGGCCTCGCTCCCCGTACGCGAGTCGGCGGCGGCTGGCAGATCTACAACAAGCTCGCCGGCGGCTCCGACCTCACCGGCGACGGCCGGCCCGACCTCCTCGCCACCGACACTGCCGGCGTGCTGTGGCTCTACAAGGCGACGGGCAGTGCCACCGCACCCTTCGCCAAGCGCGTGAAGGTCGGCGGCGGCTGGGGCGCCTACAGCGAGCTCACCGCCACCGGAGACATCGGCGGCGCCGCCACCGGAGACCTCGTCGCCCGCGACAGGGACGGCGGCCTCTGGCTCTACCTCGGCAAGGGCGACGGCACCTTCGCTCCCCGCACCAAGGTCGGTAACGGCTGGAACGCGTACACGAAGCTCATCGGTATCGGTGACACCGACGGCGACGGCCGGAACGACCTGGTCGCGTACGACGAGAAGAACGCTCCGGACACCCTTCTCCACGTGTACAAGGGCTCGGGCAACTGGAAGGCTCCCTTCGCGACCGGCCAGGCACTGCGCAACCACGGCATGTACTACTGGGGCGAGGACGGACGGGGGCTGGCCACGTCCGGGCACCACATCTACTGACGGCTGCTGCTGTGACTTTGCGCCGTCAGCGGGACGGTCGCCCAGACCGTCTTGCCGACGGACCGGTCCTTCACACCCCAGGTGGTGGCGAGGGCGGCTACGAGCAGGAGCCCGTAGCCGCCCTCCTCAGGGTCCTCGACGCGTGACGGGCGGCGCTCGCCGCGCGCGTCGGAGAGCTCAATCCGTACGTGGTCGCCGTCCAGCCCATCCGCACCTCGAAGTCCCTCCCCGGCACCCGGCCGTGCACGGCGGTGTTGCTCGCGATCGCCGCGACGACCAGCTCGGCCGCCTCGGCGGCGGAGCCGGGCACGCCCCACTCGTGGAGCTGCTGCACGGCGAGTAGCCGGGCGAGGCGTGCGCCCCGGCGCGTGGCCGAGAGCCGGAGCGTGAACTCACCGGAACGCGGACCTGAGCCAGGCGGAACTGGCGGACATCGCCCATTGCAGCGAGGACCTGGTGTCCTCGATCGAACGGGGAGTACCGATTCCCCAGCCGGACTTCCTGCTGCGGGCGGATCCGGTGCTGGGCGCCGGGGGCGTGTTGATCGCTGCGGTGGACGACGTACGGGAGGCGCTGGCGAAGGCGCGGGTGCGGCACGCGGATTGGTTCCGGAGCTTCACGAAGGAGGAAGCGGAGGCGGTCGCCAACCACTGCTACGAAGTACAGGCGGTTCCAGGCCTCCTCCAGACGACGCCTCGGGCGGCGAGTGCATCGAAGTCGCCGCGCACCCCACCATCATCCACGTCCGCGACTCCAAGGACCCCGAGGGCCCCCAGCCGGCCGTCGCTCCCGCCAGCTGGGCGTCGTTCGTGGCGTACGCGACCGTCTGACCCGTCGGACGTGCTCAGAACGCGAAGACGGGCGTCGTCCTCGCGTTCAGCTCGCACGCGTTGCCGAACTCCTTCTCCCAGGAGACGGGGACCTCGTTGTACGTGCCCTCCGCCTTCGCCGTGACCGGGTCGTACTCGGTGGTGCAGATCGCGTCCGGGTCGCCCTTCAGCTTGTCGAAGTCGCCGCCGGCGTCGTGGAGGGCGTCGCAGGCCAGGGCCGCGTCCGGGTGGTTCCCGCCGGTCGGGCGGCAGCCGAGGAACACGTCCTTCGCGACACCGGCCGAGTCGGTGACCGTCAGGTGCAGGCGGGTGGGCGGCTTCGGCGCCGTGGCGGTGGAGTCCCCCGGTCCGGGGGCTGCGGTCGCGGTGCCGGTGAGCGCCAGGCCGACGAGTGTGGCGGCGGCGAGGGGGTGGGCGAGGGTTCTCTTCATACCTAGGACCTCCCCCTTGCCTCTGGCACATGCCTCCTCTCCGGCGACGACGGCACTCTGATGGACGCAGCCACCGCATCCCCCGGCGTGATCTCTTACGCTGCGATCTTCAAGCAATCATGAGGAGCGGGCGGGGTGTTGTGTGACACCCCGCCCGTTTCCTGGGGGGATACGCACCATGAATCACGCGCACCTACGCGGCCGCCGGCTCGCCGTGGCCGTCACCGCCGTGCTCGCCGTCACCTTCGTCGGCGGGACGCTCGTCACCGCGCCGGCCGCCGAGGCGACCGTGACGGCTCCGGCGGCTCCGGCCGCGGCGAATGCGACCGTCCCGCTTCCGGCCGGCGAGAAGCTCGTCAGCTCCGGTAACACCGGGTTCTCACCTCGAAGGACGACGGCGCGGGTGGGACCGCGCTGACGTGGACGAGGTTCGGCTCACCTGGGACGGGCTGATCGACGGGGCCAGTGCCCCGAACGGCGCCTACTCGTGGCAGGTGACCCTGACGCCGACCAACGGCATCGGGTTCCCGGGATACGCGAACGGCTCGCTCAAGGTGGTCCGGAAGGCCAACCCGCACGACTACACCGACAACGGCTCGCCCGACCTGCTCGCGCGGGACACGGCCGGGGTGCTGTGGACCTACCTCAGCAAGGGCGACGGCACCTTCGGGACGCGGACCAAGGTCGGCCCCGGCTGGGGCATCTACAACAAGCTCGCGGCCGGTTCGGACCTCACGGGCGACGGCAGGGACGATCTCGTCGCCACCGACGCCTCCGGTCTGCTGTGGCTGTACAAGGGCGCGGGAAGCGCCATGGCGCCCTACGCGGCCCGGGTGAAGGTCGGGTCCGGCTGGGGTGTCTACAACCAGCTGACGGCCGTCGGGAACATCGCCGGCGGTGTCGCCGGCGACCTCCTCGCGCGGGACACCGCCGGGGTGCTGTGGCTGTACCTCGGGAAGGGCGACGGTACGTTCGCGGCCCGGACCAGGATCGGTACGGGCTGGGGCGGTTACAGCCAGCTGGTGGGCGTCGGCGACGCCGACAACGACGGCCGGTCCGACCTCGTCGCGTACGGGTCGGCGGGGACGCACGTCTTCCTGGGGACCGGGGCGTGGGCCACGCCGTTCACGAAGACGGCGACCTCGCTGTACGCGGGCGAGGGGACCAAGTTCACGTCGGTGTCGTGACCGATCCCGGCCCGGCCCCGGCGTCACGCCTCGGACGGCTCCTCGTAGCATCCGGGCGTGACCTCCACCGGCAGCTTCGTACTCTTCGACGTCGACGGCACCCTCATGGACGCCGTCGCCGACCAGCGCCGCATGTGGCACGAGTGGGCCGCTCGGTACGGGCTCGACGGGGACGAGGTCCACGCCGTGGCCCTGCGGACGCGGCCCGTCGAGACCTTCGCGGCCGTCGCCCCGGGGCACGATCCGGACGAGTGCCTCGCCCTGCTGCACGCGCTGGAGGACGAGGACGTCCGTACGGGCACGTACGCGGCCTTCGACGGGGCCGCCGAGCTGCTCGGCGGGCTTCCCGCGGACCGGTGGGCGCTCGTCACGTCGAACTACGAGCACCGGGTGCGGGGCCGGTTCGAGCGGACCGGGCTGCCGCTGCCGGGGCTGATCGTGGACGCGGCCTCGGTGGCCGAGGGGAAGCCGTCCCCCGTCCCGTACCTTCTCGCGGCCGAGAAGCTGGGCGCGGACCCGACGGACTGCCTGGTCATCGAGGACGCGCCGTCCGGGGTCCGCTCCGGGCTCGCCGCCGGGATGACGGTCTGGTCGGTCAACGGCCCCGCTCCCGTGGACGGCGCCCACCGTCACTTCCCGACGCTGGCCGACGCGGCTCCGCACATCCTGGCGACGCTGGTGTAGCGCGTAAGCGTCCGCACGGGCGGACCTGTGAGGCGGGTCACAGGGAACGTTCCGGCGCTTCGGCTCCTCCTTCGGGTGTCGGCGCCCGACGCCGGCCTCGACTCGGAGGGGGACCCGTGGCGGTCATCGACATCCAGCGGCCTCGTACGGCCACCGGCGCGCATGCCGTCTCGGCGCTGCTCGCCGTCCTCGCCCTGGTGCACGTCTACTGGGCCACCGGCCTGACGTGGCCGGCCCACGACGAGCGGGGGCTCTCGCTCGCCGTCCTCGGCGGTGTCGTCTCCTTCGGACCGCCCGTCGTGCTGCCGCTCGCCGCACTGGAGGGCGTCGCCGCCCTGGCCGTGTCCGCCCGGGCGCGTCGTCGGGGCGGCAGGACGGCGCGGCTGGTCACGGCGGCCGTCGCCGCCGGGATGCTGCTGCGCGCGGCGGCCGGGCTGGTGTGGATCGTGGCCGGCCGCGACGGGTCCGGTGCGGTGTTCCCGTGGCTGAACGCCTTCCTCTACACGCCCCTGTGCCTGGTGTGCGGATGGGCGGCGCTGCGTGCCGCCCGCTGATCACGCCGGCCGGGGTGCCGGCCGGAGCGTCGACCTGGGCATTGACCGGGGCGTCGCGCTCGCCCGGGCCGCCCGGCGCGGTGACACGCTGGCCCTGCACGACCTGCTCGACCATCTCACCCCGTACATCGCCCGGATCTGCCGTCCCATCGCGCTGGACGACGGCCCGGACGCCACGCAGGAGGCGCTGGTCGCCGTGTTCACGTCGCTGAGGTCGCTGCGGGACCCGGAGGCGCTGTACGGGTGGGTCCGGGGGATCTCCGTACGCGAGGCGGTACGGGTGGCCAAGCGGGCGGCGCGGGCGCGGCCGGCCGAGCTGGCCGACGTACCGGAGCGGGGTGATCCGCAGCTGGCCGCCGACATCGACGACGTGCTCTCGCGGCTGTCTCCGCAGCATCGCGCGGTGCTCGTCCTGCGCGATGTCGAAGGGCTGGACGAGGAGTCCGCGGCGGCCGTGCTCGGCGTTCCGGCCGGCACCGCGAAGTCGCGGCTGCACCGGGCCCGGCAGAGTTTCCGAAAGGCGTGGAGCGGATGACACCGAGCAATGTGGGGCGGCTGCGCGTCATGGGGGCCGCGATCCGGGGGGCGTACGTCGTCGAGGGGGTGCTGCCTTCGTCGTTCGACGAGGTGTGGGGCGTGATGGGGGATCTCGAAGGGGGCTTCGGGGACTTCCAGCCGGACATGCGGTCCGTGCGGGTCCTCCGTGTCGACGGCGACCGCGTCGAGGCCCTGGCCCGCAGCCGGTACGGGCTGCGCGCTCACTTCCACGGCGTTCTGCGCCCCGGCTGGGGCTGGCTGCAGAGCCGGTTCCTGGTCGTCGGGATGGCTGCCGACGCGACGGACGACGGCCGGACGAGGGTGGCGCTCACGGGAGGCGTACGCCTGCCGGGAAGGCCCGCCCTCGTCCCGGTCGGGGCGCGCGGGGAGCTCGAACGGGCCATGAGGCGGCTCGGTGAGCGCGTGCCCTAGAGGTGGGGTCCTGCCGCTCGCTCACCGGCCCGTCTCGCGGGCGGTGGTGGCGATCTCGCGGGCTGCGTCGGCCACCGCGCGGAAGTCCTTGCGCAGGATCTTGGAGTGGTTGCTGGGGACCTTGGCGCTGAGCTGGACGTGGGGGTTGCGGGCGCTCACCGGGGTGAGGTTGCCTCGGATCTTCTCCATCAGCTTCGGGTCGCCGCCGAGGTTGCCGCCGGTGGCGAGGACGTACTTGGTCGGGACGGTGAGGCGGTCGAAGACCGGGTCGAGGGCGGCGGGTGCGCAGAGCTCGTTGACCTCGATGTTGATCTCGGCGTGCTGCTCGGCGCTCATGCGCGCCGCCATGCCGAGCCGGCGGGCCACCGGGAACAGCGGGCTCAGGCGGCGGAACAGCTTGCGGACCTGCACCTTGGTGGCTTCGTCGAGCCACGAGTGCGGCAGGGCGCCGTCCACGGACACGACACCGAGGACGCGGTCGGGGTTCCGTGCGGCCCAGTGCACGGCGAGCATCGCGCCGTACGACCAGCCGACCAGGATCGGGCGCTCGACGCCGCGGGCGGTGAGGACGGCGTCGAGGTCGCGCAGGCACGCCTCGAAGGAGTAGTCGGCGGAGAGCGCCGACTTGCCGCGGGCGCGCTCGTCGTAGGTGATGTGCCGGTAGTCGCCGCCGAGTTCGTCGATCACGCGCCGCCAGTGCTTCTGGTCGGCGTAGGAGCCGTTGAGGTAGACGACCGGGCGGCCGGAGCCGCCGGTGTCGGTCACGGCGAGGGCGGTGTCCTCGACGGAGATCGTGCCGGTCCAGGGGGCGGGGGCCATGGGGTGCCTGCTTTCGGTGGTGTCGGCGGTGTTCGAGGTGGAGGGGGCGGCGGTGGGGGCGGTGACGGTCACGTTGTGCCTGCTTTCGGGGTGTCGATGGAGGGGGAGGGAGGAGGGGAGAGGGGAGAAGGGGTTCAGAGGCTGCGGGCGGTGATGTCGCCGTACGCGGTGGTGGCCTGGATGTTCAGGCCGGCCTTGGCGCCCTCGCTGTTGCGGAGGGTGTTGCTGATGCGGCCGTAGGAGGTGCCGGCGTCGAGGGTGGCGGAGACACCGTGCGCGGCGCCGATCTCCAGGTCACCGGACTCGGTGCGCAGGACGACCGTGCCGCCGTGGGCCTCGGTGATACGGATGTCGCCCTGCTGGGTGCTGAGTTCGGCGGCGCCGCCCAGGCGGCCGACGGTGATGTCACCGGCCTGGAGGGTGAGGCGGGCGGCGGCGGTCTCGTCGAGCTTGACCGTGCCCTGCGCGCTCTCGAAGGTGACGTCTCCGAGGCGTCCGACTCCGTGGAGTTCGGCGGCGGCCGTCTTCGCCTCGACGCGGGAGCCGGCGGGGAGCTGGACCGTGACCTCGACCGAGCCGGAGTTGCCGAGGATCCGGTTCCCGGCCTCGGCGGCCTCGATCCGCAGGACACCGTCGGCGTGGGCGACGGCGACCTGCCCGGCGGCCTTCACGTCGCGGACGTTCGAGGCGTTCGCCGGGAGGACCTCGACCGTGGCGTCGGCCCGGTCGGCGGCGATGAACCGGACCAGACCCGCGGGGACGTTCAGGACGACGGTGATCGGGGCGGTGGTGGGGAACTGCATGACGTACTCCTTGGGTTCTTGCTTTCGCGGCTCTCGGACTCTTGCCCGCGCCGTTTCTGACAAGAGAAACGCTACGTTGCGTTCATAGTTCCCGCAACAATCCCCCAGCCCCAAATCCCCATTCATGCAGGTCAAGGCAGGAATTTCATTGCAACCATCATGTGAGCTAACGCAACAAGCTTCCCTCGCTCATTGCAATGACATGTCGATGAACGCGCTGCGGGTACGCCACCCGTCGCCCAGTCGCCGCTCAACCACCCCACCGAAAGCGGCACTTGGACTCCGTACAGATGTGAATCACCCTCAGCTAATGTGTGGCCCATGCAGGGGGAACTGGAAGACCACTCTGGTTTGGGCAGTCTGAACGGCAGCGGAGCCATGCCACTCGAGGCGGGAGACCCCCGCCGGATCGGGGCCTTCAGGCTCCTCGGCGTGCTGGGCTCCGGAGGTATGGGGCGGGTCTATCTCGGCGCCGTACCAGGGAAGTTCGCGGCGGTGAAGCGGGTCCTTCCGATACTCGCCGAGGACGCCGACTTCCTGAGCCACTTCGGGCACGAGCTCGACAACCTGGCCCGACTGCCCGGCGGGGCCAACACGAAGCTCCTCGCGAGCGACCGCACGGCCAAACCGCCGTGGTTCGCCACCGAGTTCATCCCGGGCATCACCCTCAACGAGGCCGTACGGCTGCACGGCGGCCCGCTGCCCCCGGAGTCCCTGTGGCGGCTCCTGCGGGATGCGGCGGCCGGGCTGAAGGTCGTGCACGGCGCCGACATGGTGCACCGCGACCTCAAGCCGTCCAACGTCATGCTGACCGACGGCGGCCTCTCCCTCATCGACTTCGGCGTGGCCCGCGCCGCCGACCAGAGCCGGCTCACCAGGACCGGCATGGTCATCGGCACCCCCGCCTACATGGCCCCCGAGCAGGCCGTCGCCGACCGGCAACTCACCGGCGCCGCCGATGTGTTCGCGCTCGGGAGCCTGGTCCTGTACGCGGCGAACGGGCGGCCCCCGTTCGGTGACGGCTCCGGCCCCGGCCTCCTCTACCGCGTCGTCCACGGCGAGCCCGACTTCGGGAAGCTCACCGAGACCGACCCCGAGCTCGCCGCGCTCGTCCGGACCTGCTTCGCCAAGGACCCCGCGGACCGGCCGACCGCCGCCGAGCTCGTCGAGCGGGCCGGCGAGAAGGCCGCCGGGACCGCGTGGCCCGCCGCCGTCGCCGAACGGATAGGCGAGCGCGCGGCCTTCGCCGCCGGGGCGCCCACCGCCGAGCACCTGGCGGAGCTGGAGCGCGTCGAGCCGGCCCAGGACGTGGCGACCGCCTCGCTCACGCCGCAGGGCGGGAAGGAGCCGGCCACCGCCGCCCCCGATCCCGTCGCGATCACCGGGGCGGCGGCCCCGGGCTCCGAGCGGGTCCGGCGGAATCGATTCGTCATGCTGGCCGTGCCCGTCGTCGTGGCGACCGGCACCACCCTGACCGTCGCCCTCGGCCCGTACGAGATCGGCCGCCTCGGCGCGGCCCCCGGCTCCTCGGGCTCGCCCTCCGCCGTCGCCTCGCAGCCGGCGCCCGGCCATCCCGCGCCCGTACCCTCCTCGTCCTCCGCCTCCGCGAAGCCGGGCACCTCCACGTCCCCGTCCGCCTCCGCCTCCTCGGGTCCGTCCTCCGCGCCTCCGGGCGGGTCCACGGCGGCCCCGCCGCCCGGCACGGCCGGTGCGGGCGGCGGTGGCGGTGGCGGGACCACGCCCGGCGACGGGAACGGGTCAGGAAGCGGTTCGACGACCGGCCCGGACGGCGGAGGATCCACCACGACCAGCCCCGGCGGCGGAGGTGGCGGCGGGACGAAGACCACACAGCCGCCCGCGCCGCAGCCCTCACGGACGACCACCCGGCCCGCTCCCCCGCCGTCCACCGGCGGCGGCTCGTCGCCCTCGGGGACGTACTCCGTCGAGAACGTCTCCAGCGGAGAGTGCCTGTCCGAGAGCAACCCCGGGTGGGGCGGCACCATGGTCAACACCGCCCCGTGCGGCACCCCGCCCAGCAGCGGCACCATCTCCTACTCCTGGACCTACTCGTCCATGGGGAACGGCACCTTCCGGCTGGTCAACAAGAAGTCCGGCAAGTGCCTCCAGCCTGGCGGGACACCCGGTTTCACCGCCACTGCCTGCAACGGCTCCAGCCTCCAGTCGTGGACCATCGGCACCAAGACGTCCAGCGGTCACACCATCAAGAACGTGAACAGCGGCGAGTGCATGATCCCCGGCCCGCCGTTCCTGATGATGTACACCTGCAACCCGAACGACCGGAGCCACCTCTGGCGGAACGTCTCCCCGGTCTGACCGCCGTCTCCGAACCGCACGTCCGAACCGCCCATCCAGACCTCTCGTCCGAACCGCGCGTCAGGAGCCGGTCGTGAAGACCGGCACCGCCACCTCCCCCTCCGCCCGGAAGGCGACCCGCAGCTCCATGCCGATCCGGAGGTCCGCCTCCGGGACGTCCACGACCTCCGTCATCATCCGCGGGCCCTCCGCGAGGTCGACGACGGCGGCGACGTACGGGACGCGCTCGCCGAAGGGCGGGAGGTCGTTCCGGTGGACGACCGACCAGGTGTAGAGCGTGGCGCGGCCGCTCGCCCGCTCCCAGCCGACGTCCTCGCTCCAGCAGTGGGGGCAGAACTCGCGCGGGTAGTGGTGGGTCCGGTCGCAGGCCGCGCAGTGGCGCAGCAGGAGGCGGCCCTCGGCTGCGGCGTCCCAGTACGGGCGGGTGAAGGCGTCGATGTCGGGGTCGGCTGCCGTCATCAGAAGAGTCCGATCGCATGGTCGAGGGACCAGGTCTGCCAGGACATCGCGAGGAGCGCGACCAGGGAGATCAGCGCCATCATCGCGTTCTGCCCCTGCTCGGCCCAGTCGTGGATCATCAGGACGAGGTAGAGGAGGTTGAGGAGGAGGCCGCCGACGAGGGCGACCGGGGTGAGGAAGCCGACGACCAGGCCGAGGCCGAGGGCCAGTTCGGCGTAGACGACGACGTAGGCCATGACCTTGGGCCGGGGGGCGACGACGGCGTCGAAGCCCTTCTTCACCTGCGGCCACCTGTGCTTGGCGGCGACGTCGGCGGCCCAGGCGATGCCGGTGCCGCGCTCGAACCAGCCCTTTCTGTCCTTGTGCCGCCAGCTCTCCAGCCACCACAGGCCGAGGCCGATGCGGAGGACGGCGAGCCATTCGGCGCCGGTGAGCCAGACGGTCTGCATGCGCGCCCCCACGAGCTGAGTCATCGGATCTGACGGTACGTCAGTTCAGCGCAGGGCGGGCCGGTCGCGCAAGAGGCCGGCGGGCGTGACCGATTCGCAACCGAAATCCCTCTTGGTCGAGACCCACTACGTGTACACGTCATTACGCTCAGCATTCATGGCCACCACCCCCCAGCAGTCTCCCGCTCACCCCGTGTACGTCATCGGCGGCGGCCCCGGCGGGCTCGCCGTCGCCGCCTCCCTGCGCGAGCGCGGAGTACGGGCCGTCGTCCTGGAGAAGTCCGACGCCGTCGGCGCCTCCTGGCGCACCCACTACGACCGGCTGCGGCTCCACACCACCCGGCGCCTCTCCGGCCTCCCCGGCCTGCGGATACCCCGCTCCTTCGGACGCTGGGTCGCCCGCGCCGACGTCGTGCGGTACCTGGAGAAGTACGCGGAGAAGCACGAGCTGGAGATCGTGACGGGCGTCGAGGTCTTCCGTGTCGACCGGGCGGGCGCCGAGTGGGTCCTGCACGCGACCGGCGGGCGCCGGCTCACCGGGAGCGCCGTGGTCGTGGCCACCGGCTACAACCACACCCCGCGCCTGCCGGAGTGGCCCGGCCTCGACGCGTACGAGGGCGAGCTGAGCCACGCCCGCGAGTACCGCAACCCGAAGCCGTACGCCGGGAAGGACGTCCTCGTCGTGGGCGTCGGGAACACCGGGGCCGAGATCGCCGCCGACCTCGCCGAGGGCGGTGCCGGGCGCGTACGGCTCGCGGTGCGGACCGTCCCGCACATCGTGCGGCGCACGACCCTCGGCTGGCCCGCCCAGCGCAGCGGCATCCTGGTGCGGCGCCTGCCGGTGTCCGTGGTCGACCGGATGGGCGAGGTGATCGGCCGCTGCTTCCTGCCGGACCTGTCGGCGCACGGGCTGCCCCGCCCCGAGAAGGGCCTCGCCACCCGCCAGCGGGAGGGCGCGGTCCCGGTGCAGGACGTGGGTCTCATCGAGGCCGTACGGGCCGGGAAGGTCGAGGTCGTCGCCGCCGTCGAGGGCTTCGAGCACGGCGAGGTGCTCCTCGCGGACGGCACCCGGATCGCCCCGGACGCGGTGATCGCGGCGACCGGCTACCGGCGCGCCCTGGAGCCCCTCCTCGGACACCTGGACGGGGTGCTCGACGGGAACGGACGCCCGGCGGTGCACGGGGCGCGCTGCCCGCGCGAGGCGCCGGGCCTGTACTTCACCGGCTTCACGAACCCGATCAGCGGGATGCTGCGCGAGCTGGCGATCGACGCGGAGAAGATCGCGCGGAGGATCGCGCGCGGGGCCGCGCGAAAGGCCGCCCGGGGGCGGTAGAAGCCGCTGCGGCTTTCCCCCCCTTGCGGTATCGGCAAGTTCTGTGGCCATCTGCCGTCGCGCGGGCCGAGCCTTGTCGGGCACAGTTCCCGGACATCAGGGGTGGACCATGACCGCGACGCCGCCGACACACGCCGATCAGCCCGATCAGCCTGTTCGATCCGATCAGCCTGTTCGATCCACCCAGCCTGTTCGGCCCGCTCAACCCGCTCAACCCGTGCTGAGCAAGCGCAGACGCTGGACGGTGCTGGCCGTCTGCTGCCTCAGCATGTTCCTGGTGGGCCTGGACACCACCATCGTCAATGTGGGCCTGCCGGCCATCGGGCGCGGCCTGGACGTCGGCACGCGCGGTCTCGAATGGATCGTGGACGCCTACACCCTCGTGCTGGCCGGTCTCCTGATCTCCTCCGGCGCGCTGGCGGACCGCTTCGGGCGCCGCCGGGTCTTCCAGTGCGGGCTGGCCGTGTTCGGTGTGGCCTCGCTGCTCTGCGCGCTCGCCCCGACGGCGGGCACCCTCGTCACGGGTCGCGCCCTGCAGGGCGTCGGCGCCTCGATGCTCAGCCCTGTGGCGCTCGCGATCGTGGTGAACGCGATGCCGGACCCGAAGGAGCGGGCGCAGGCGATCGGCGTCTGGGCATCGGTGTTCGGACTGAGCATGGCCGCCGGCCCCCTCACGGGCGGCGCACTGCTCGCGGGGCTCGACTGGCGGGCGCTGTTCTGGATCAACGCGCCCGTGATCGTGGCCGCTCTGGTGCTCAGCGCGGTCTTCGTGCCGGAGTCCCGGGCCCCGCGCGCCCGGCGGCTCGACCTGCCCGGCCAGCTCCTGCTGACCGTCGTCCTCGCGGTCGTGGTCGGCATCCTCATCGAGGGACCGCGCATCGGCTGGACGTCGCCCGCGGCGCTCGCGGGATACGCGGGGGCCGCGGCGACGGCCGCATTCGTGTGGGCCGAGTCCCGGCGGCCCGAACCCCTGATGGACCTGCGGCTCTTCGGGCGCCCCGTCTTCAGCGGTGCCGTCGTCGGCGCGGTGGCCGTCTTCGTCGCCCTGAACGTGACGCTGCTGCTGAACACCCTGTACCTCCAGCACACCCGGGGCTGGTCGCCGCTGGCCGCCGGTGCGGCGACCTTGCCGCTGGCCGTCGGCGCGACCGTCTGCGCCCCCTGGTCCGGCCGCATGGTCGGCCGTACGGGACCGCGGCTGCCGCTGTCCCTCGCCGGCGGTTTCCTGACGGCCGGCGGGCTCTGCCTGGTCGGGCTCACCCCGCACACGAGCGTGCTCCTGCTGCTCGCCGCGCTCTCGCTCATCGGCATCGGGTTCGGCTTCGCCAACGCCCCGATCACCAACACGGCGGTCAACGGCCTGCCGCCCGCCCGCGCCGGTGTGGCCGGGGCGATCACCTCCACGGCGCGGCAGCTCGGCGCCGCCCTGGGCATCGCGCTCGCCGGGGGCCTGGTCGCGACCGCCGCCCCGGCGGGGCTCGCGGAGGCGTCGCGTCCGGGCTGGATCCTGGTCGCCGTCTGTGGCGTACTGCTCCTCGTCGTCGCGCACGCGTCGCAGCCGAAGAAGGCCTAGGGGGTGGGACCCGGAAGCTCGGGGACGTCCCGAACTTCCACCCCCGCACATTCCCGAACATCCACCCCCGCACAACCATTCCTGACTGAGCGTCAGTTCGCTAATCTGACTGTGCGTCAGGTCAATGGTCATGGGCGGAAGGTGGAGCGGAACGATGCTTGGATCGACTCACGGCACCTTCACCACCGATCTCCGCGCCCGCGTGGTCGCCTGCGGGGAGGAGCCCACCGGCGTCGTGCACGGCTTCACCGCCGCCCCCGGCGACCAGGACGTCAGTGGACGCCCGCTGCACGCCCCCGTACCCGACCTCGACCGGTTCTTCCGGCCCGGGTCCGTCGCCGTCGTCGGCGCCTCCGACACCGAGGGCCGCCCCAACACCGGCATCACCCGGCAGCTGCTCGCCTGGGCCGAGCGGGTCGGCGCCCGGCTCGTGCCCGTGCACCCGACCCGTACGAGCGTCTTCGGGATCGACTGCGTATCCTCCGTCGGCGCGCTCGCCGAACCCGTCGACCTCGCCGTCCTCCTCGTCGCCGACCCGCTCCCCGTCATCGAGGAACTCGCCGACACGAAGGTGCGGTTCGCGGTCGCCTTCGCCTCCGGCTTCGCCGAGACCGGCGAGGCGGGCGCCGCCGCGCAGGAACGTCTCGCCGCCGCCGTACGCCGCTCGGGGCTCCGGCTCCTCGGTCCCAACACCAACCTCAACGCCTTCGAGCGCTTCCGCGAGGACCTCGAAGGCCCGGCCGTCGCCCTCATCACCCAGTCCGGCCACCAGGGGCGGCCCGTCTTCACCCTCCAGGAGCTCGGCGTCCGGCTCTCCCACTGGGCGCCCACCGGAAACGAAGCCGACCTGGAGACCTCCGACTTCATCTCGTACTTCGCCGGACTGCCCGAGGTCGGCGCCATCGCCTGCTACGTCGAAGGTCTCAAGGACGGCCGCTCCTTCCTCCTCGCCGCCGACCGGGCCGCGCGCCAGGGCGTCCCCGTCGTCGCCGTGAAGGTCGGCCGCACCGAGACCGGGGCCCGCACCGCCGCCTCCCACACCGGCAAGCTCACCGGCGCCGACCAGGTCGTCGACGCGGCCATGCGCCAGTACGGGGTGATCCGGGTCGACGGGCTCGACCAGCTCCAGGACACCGCGACCCTGCTCGCCCGCGCCCGCAGGCCGCAGGCCGACGGCGTCGTCGTCTACTCGATCTCCGGCGGTACGGGCGCCCACTTCGCCGACCTGGCGACGGCGGCGGGTCTCGAACTCCCCACGCTCCCGCAGGCCAAGCAGGACGAACTGCACCAGTGGATCCCGGAGTACCTGAGCGTCTCGAACCCCGTCGACAACGGCGGGCACCCGGTGGGCGACTGGCGCGGCCGGAAGATCATCGACGCGATCCTCGCCGACCCCTCCGTCGGCGTCCTCATCTGTCCGATCACCGGCCCCTTCCCGCCCATGAGCGACAAGCTCGCGCAGGACCTGGTCGACGCCGCCGAGGCCACGGACAAGCTGGTGTGCGTGGTGTGGGGCTCGCCGGTCGGGACGGAGGAGGCGTACCGCACGACCCTCCTCGGCTCCTCGCGCGTCGCCACCTTCCGGACGTTCGGCAACTGCATCGGGGCCGTGAAGGCCTATCTCGACCACCACCGCTTCACCGTCGGCTACCGCTCCCCCTTCGACGAGGCCCCCCGCACCCCCTCCCCCTCCTTCCGCAAGGCGCAGGCCCTCATGCGGCCGGGCCGGCGGCTCAGCGAGCACGCGGCGAAGCAGCTGCTGCGGGCGTACGGGATACGGGTGCCGCGCGAGCAGCTCGTGACGAGCGCGGCGGCGGCGGTCCGGGCGGCGGGGCTCGTCGGCTACCCGGTGGTGATGAAGGCCTCGGGCGCGCAGCTCGCGCACAAGACGGAGCTGGGGCTCGTGAAGGTCGGGCTGACCTCGGCGAGCCAGGTGCGGGACGCGTACCGCGAGCTCACGGACATCGCGCGGTACGAGTCGATCGACCTCGACGGCATCCTCGTCTGTCAGATGGTCGGGCGCGGGGTCGAGATGGTGGTGGGCGTGACGCGGGACGAACTCTTCGGCCCGACCGTGACCGTCGGCTTCGGCGGGGTCCTGGTCGAGGTCCTGAACGACACGGCCGTCCGGGTCCCGCCGTTCGGCGAACGCGAGGCCCGGTCCATGCTCGCGGAGCTGCGCGGGCGGGCGCTCCTGGAGGGCGTACGGGGCGCTCCGCCGGCCGACGTCGACGCGCTGGTCGAGGTCGTGCTGCGGGTGCAGCGGATGGCCCTCGAACTCGACGGCGACCTCGCCGAACTGGACATCAACCCGCTGATGGTGCTGCCGCGCGGGCAGGGTGCGGTGGCCCTGGACGCGCTCGCGGTCTGCCGATAAGGAGCTTCTTCCGTGCCGGATGTGCTGCACGCCGTGGAGAACGGCGTCTCCTGGATCACGCTCAACCGCCCCGAGGCGATGAACGCGGTCACCTGGGACCAGCGGGAGCGGATCATCGCCCTGCTGGCGTCGGCCTCCGCCGACCCGGAGATCCGGGCGGTGGTCGTCACGGCGACCGGCCGGGGCTTCTGCGCGGGCGCGGACCTGCGCGGAGCGCCGTCCTCCGGTGCGGAGCGGGTGGCGGGGGACGTGGCCCGGATGATCCGGCTCGGGGCGCAGCGGTTCATCGGGGCCGTACTGGACTGCGAGAAGCCGGTGATCGCGGCGGTGAACGGAACGGCGGCGGGCATCGGGGCACACCTCGCCTTCGCCTGCGATCTGGTGCTGGCGGCGGACTCGGCGCGCTTCGTCGAGGTGTTCGTCCGGCGGGGGCTCGTCCCGGACGGTGGGGGCGCGTACCTCCTCCCCCGCCTGATCGGGCCGCAGCGGGCGAAGGAGCTGATGTTCTTCGGCGACGCGGTGCCGGCGGCGGAGGCGGAGCGGATGGGCCTGGTGAACCGGGTGGTCCCGGCGGAGGCCCTGGAGAAGACGGCCCGGGAGTGGGCCGAGCGCCTGGCGCAGGGCCCGACGCGGGCCATCGCCCTGACGAAGCAGCTGGTGAACGCGTCCCTGGACACGGACCGCACGACGGCCTTCGCGGCGGAGGCGACGGCCCAGGAGCTGAACATGACGACGCGGGACGCGCAGGAGGGGGTGGCGAGCTTCGTGGAACGGCGGGAGGCGCGGTACGAGGGGCGGTAGCGGGGGCTGTCGTACCGGAGCCTTGTGGTGTGTCGCGCAAATATGCCACACACTGCCGCTCCGGGGGAACGGAATGCCCAACTCCGCGCGCTCACGCAAAAGATCCCGAAGATCCGGAAGATCCTTTCTCCTGGAGCCGGCCCTGCTGACTGCTCTGCTGAGCCCACTGGTCCCGACGGGCGCGGCGGTGGCGGCGACGCCCGCGCCGACCGCACCCTCGGAGCCTGCGCCGGCCTCGGACGCCCAGGCTTCGGACGAGCCCACACGCGAGCCGTCGTCCACCACGAACCCGACACCGGACCCGACACCGACGCCGACGCCGACGCCGAGCACGGAACCGACACCGGACCCGACGCCCACGCAGAGCACGGAGCCGGCGCCGGACCCGACGCAGACCGTCGCCCCCACCGGCGACCCCTCCTGCCCCGCCCTGCCGCTCGCTCCGTTCGGCACCCCGGGCGACGCGGTCGGCCGAGCGACGCTCGCTCCGGAGCAGTACGCATGCTGCGTGAGCTACGGCTTCGGGCCGCTCGTCGCCACCCTGTCCGAGCAGAAGACCGCGATCTGTGCCGTGCTCCCGACGATGTCGGGCGACCGCTTCGCCATGCCGCAGAGTTCCGGTACCGACATTCCGGGCACGCCGACCCCCAGGCTGTACACGCTGGCGGACCGCCAGGACGGCTGTACGAAGCGGCACTACTACGGGCGCTACGAGTGCGAGGTTCCGCCGACGGAGGACGAGCGGTACCCGGTGTCCCGGCCGACCGTCCTCCTGATCGGCATGCCGTCCAGGCCCACCACGTCCCCCGTGCCGGTAGCGGCGAAGTTCTCCTGCATGCACTCGCCCTGCGGCGCCGACGCCCGGACCATCGGCACCGTCACCCCGGGCACCGTCGGCGCCGGGAAGATCACCATGAAGGTCACCGGCACGGCCCTGCACGAGAAGGACGTCGTCGAGCTCACCTCCGGCTCCTGCCGCGCCCGTTCGACTACGGTCTCCGTCGCGACCGACCGCCGGAGCATGGTGGTCGCCCTCGACCTGACGAGCGCCCCGCGCACGAAGCTCTACGCGACCGTGGTCACTCACGACGCCGAGAGGTTCGCGCGCGGCCAGATCACCGTCATCGCCCCGCTCCGCGTCACCGCCGCCCCCAAGGTCACCGGCACGGTCGTCGTCGGCGGCAAGGTGACGGCGACGGCCGGCTCGTGGACGCCGGCGGCCGACACGTACGCGTACCAGTGGCGTGCCAACGGCGCGATCATCGCGGGGGCCACGGCATCCTCGTACACGCTCCCGTCGACGCTCCAGGGCAAGCAGCTGTCCGTCTCCGTGACCGCTCGCAAGGCGGGTCACCCGGCCGTGACCTCCGCCGGCGCGGCCTCCGCCGTCAAGGGCGTCGCCCCCAAGGCCACCAAGGCCCCGTCCCTCACCGGCACCGTCAAGGTCGGCCGGACGCTGACCCTGAACCGGGGTACGTGGACGCCGGCGCCGAGCTCGTACGCGTATCAGTGGTACGCGAACGGGCGGGCGATCAGCGGTGCGACGAAGGCCTGGTTCACGCTGACGAGCGCGCAGCGCGGGATGAAGATCACCGTGCGGGTGACGGCCTACCGCACCGGTCATCTCAACGGTGTCGCGTGGACCCCGGCGACCTCGGCGGTCGTCGGCTGATCCTCGCGAGGCGCGAGTGAAGGAAGCCCCTCGGGGCGGCGGACGGCCGTCGCCCCGAGGGGCTCTCGCGTGCGGGAGGTCCCGGGGCTTCCCATCTGACGAACCGTCAGTTTCAATGGGTGATGTGATGGGACACGCCGGGATGGCGGCCACCGCCGTCCGACACCTGAGAGCGGCCGGTTCGCCGACGGCCGTCGAAGCACTGCCACGGCCGGTACTGCGCGCGGTACGGGAGGACGAGCGACCGCCCGTCGATCCCGCCGAGTTCCGCCGCGTCCTCGGTCACTTCGCGAGCGGGGTCACGATCGTGACCGCCCTCGACGCGGAAGGGCCGGCCGGGTTCGCCTGCCAGTCCTTCGCCTCGCTCTCCCTCGACCCGCCCCTGGTCGCCTTCATGGTCGCCCGTACGTCGACGACCTGGCCCCGGATCGCCGACGCGGGCTCCTTCTGCGTCAACATCCTCGGGGCCGGGCAGGGCGATCTCTGCCGGTCGTTCGCGGTCAGCGGGGCCGACAAGTTCGCGGGGGTGGAGTGGGACCGCGCCCCGGCCACCGGCTCACCGCGCCTGGCCCACTCGCCCGCCTGGATCGACTGCACGATCACCGCCGTCCACACGGGCGGCGACCATCTGATCGTGGTCGGACGGGTCGAGTCGCTCGGCGCGACGGAGGACGGGGATCCGCTGCTGTTCCACCGGGGGCGGTTCGGGCGGTTCAGCTCGCCCTAACCCTGCGCGTACAGGACGATCCCGCCCACCAAGAAGACGCTCACCACGGCGAGCGTGCCCCAGAGAAGCAGGGAGACGAAGTAGCCCTGCCTCGTCGGCCGGGTGAGCAGCACCGCCACCGCCAGGACCGCCCAGCCCACGATCCACCCCCGCACGCCCCCGAGGGGTGCGAGGAGGGCGCCGGCGAGGCCCGCGAGCGCCAGCTGCCACCAGAGCGGGTCGCGGCCGAACTTGCGGCCCAGGGCCTCGCCCAGCAGCACCACGGGCAGGATCAGCACGGCGGAGACCGCGAACGCCGCCAGTACGCCGAACACCGCCACGAACGGAAGCGCCAGCAGGACGAGAGCGCCGCCGGCAGTGTCGTCTCCGGGCTCCGGCTCCATCGACAGGCCCACCGTCATCAGCACCGCCAGGGCCACCCCGGCCTCCAGGCACAGCGCCAGTGTCGAGACCCTCAGCATCCGGGCATGCGTCCGCCCCGCCCCAGGACCGCTCATGTGCGATCACCCCCTGGCGGTCATCATGTTCCTTCGGCGGCCGCGGGCTCCGCCCGCCCTCCGGGTGACCAGCGCAGCCACCGTCAGGACCACCACGGCCGCCAGCCACGCCCCGGCCGTGTCCGTCGGGCCCGAGCCCGCCGAGAGGGCCCGGGGCAGGACCGGCAGCGTGGCGCCCGCGGCCGCGACGGCCGGTACCCAGCGGTCCGCGCCGCCGCCGAAGCGGCCGGCCAGGTGCTCGCTCATCCACACCGTGGGCAGCACGATGACCACGGCCGCCAGCAGCACGGCACCCAGCCACGTCGGCAGCAGCAGCGGGTGCGTGAAGACGTCCAGGAGCATGGCCGCGTCCCGGGCGGGCTCCCCGGGCTCGGCGAGGGCAGCCCTCGCCGCCACCGTCAGGGACGCCTCCAGCAGCAGCACCGGCACCGCCACCCGCAGCATGCGGCCGACGGTCCGGCCGTCGTCGGAATCGCTCATCCGCGATCACCTCCTCGGAAACTCGTCGGGAACCATCATGCGACCACCGGAATCGTCGCCTCCGTCCGGGGCCGCCGGATGACCAGGGCCATCAGGGCCGCCGCCGCGCAGAGCGCTCCGGAGGCGTACCAGACGACGTCGTACGAGCCGAAGACGTCCCGGGCGACACCGCCGCCGAAGGCGACGACGGCCGCGCCCACCTGATGGGAGGCGAGGACCCAGCCGAAGACGATCGCCGAGTCCTCGCCGTAGTGCTCGCGGCAGAGGGCGATCGTCGGCGGGACCGTGGCCACCCAGTCCAGGCCGTAGAAGACGATGAAGAAGAGCATCGGCGGGTGCACGGTGGGCGCGAGGAGCATCGGCAGGAAGAGCAGCGAGACGCCACGCAGCGCGTAGTAGACCGCGAGGAGCCGGCGGGCCTCGAAGCGGTCGGTGAACCAGCCGGAGGCGATCGTGCCGACGACGTCGAAGACACCGATGACGGCCAGCAGTCCGGCGGCCGCCGTGACGGGCATCCCGTGGTCGTGGGCGGCGGGCACGAAGTGGGTCTTGACCAGGCCGTTCGTCGAGGCCCCGCAGATCGCGAAGGTTCCGGCGAGCAGCCAGAAGGGGCCCGTGCGGGCCGCCTTGAGCAGGACGGTGACGGCCCGGCGTGCGGCGCCCGTGACGGCGGCGGGCTTCTCGGCGTACTCCCCGCCGTACGGGGCGAGGCCCGTGTCCGCCGGGTGGTCGCGGAGCAGCAGCCACACGAAGGGGACGACCGCGAGGGCGGCGAGCGACACGGTGACCGCGGCGGGACGCCAGCCGTGGTCCTCGACCAGCCAGGAGAGAAGGGGAAGGAAGACCAGCTGACCAGAAGCCCCGGCCGCGGTGAGGATGCCGGTGACGAGGCCGCGGCGGGCGACGAACCAGCGGTTGGTGACGGTCGCGGCGAACGCGAGCGCCATCGAGCCGCTGCCGAGGCCGACGAGTACGCCCCAGTAGAGGACCAGCTGCCAGGCGGCCGTCATCCACACGGTGAGGACGGAGCCGACGGAGATGACCGTCAGCGCGAGGGCGACGACGCGGCGGATGCCGAAGCGGTCCATGAGCGCGGCGGCGAAGGGAGCCGTGAGCCCGTAGAGGGCGAGATTCACCGAGACGGCGAAGCCGATCGTCCCGCGCGACCAGTCGAATTCCTCGTGCAGCGGCTCGATCAGCAGGCCCGGCAGGGAGGCGAAGGCCGCCGCGCCGATGATCGTGACGAAGGTGACCGCCGCGACGAACCAGGCGCGGTGGACGCGGGGCGCGCGACGGGGCGATGAGGGATTCGGGGGCGCGGAAGCGGCGCTCTCGGTTGTCTGGGCCATGCCACAGAGCATCCCGTCCGCGCCCCCGCCCCCACCATTGGCCTGAACGACACGTTTCCAAAGGATCGGGACATCGGCCACTCACGCGGGCCTACACCCGCGGCAGCCTCCTGACCGGGCGTACGACGAGCAGCGCCGCGACGACGAGTACGGCGATGCCCGCGCCCGTGAGCAGCACCTCCTCCGCACCCACGGCCGCCGCGACCGGGCCCGACAGCGCGCGGCCGACGCCCATCATCAGGAGCGAGCCGGCCACGTCGTACGCGTGCATCCGGTTGAGGGCCTCCTGCGGGACGTGGGTCTGGACGGCGGTGGACCACATGACCAGCCAGAAGGCGAAGGCCGCGCCGCCGATGAACTGACCCGCGCCGAGCAGCCACACCGGGGCGCCCGTGCCGAGCAGGAGGAGGTTCACGGGGAGGCCGAGGAGGGCGACCGCGCCCGCCGCGAGGGGGCGTCGGGGGCGCAGCCGGAGGGCCAGGAGGCCGCCGACGGCACTGCCCGCGCCGTTGATCGCCATGAGCACGCCGTACGTGGCGGAGCCGTGGTCCCCGGTGACCAGGCTCGCGGTGAGCGGCACCATCGGGCCCGCGACGGTCAGCCCGTACACGGTCCAGATGCAGATGACCCCCCACAGCCAGCTGCGCGAGCGGAACTCGCGCCACCCGCCGGCGAGTTCGGCGCCGAGGGAGTCGCGGCGGGCCGTGTCGGACGGGATGGGGACGAGCCGCATGAGGGCGAGGCAGAGGGCGCTTACGGCGAAGGTCACGCCATTGACGGCAAAGGCCGCGCCCGCGTTCCACACGGCGACGAGCAGGCCCGCCGCGGCCGGTCCCGCCATGATCATGAGGGCCTCGACGACCCGCAGGACGGCGTTGGCGCGCTGCACGTCGGGGGCGATGCGCGGGATCGTGGAGGCGACCCCGGGCTGGAAGAGGGCGGCGCCCACGCCGCTGAGGACGGACAGGGCGTAGACGGCCCACAGGGGCGGGCTGCCGACGGTGAAGGAGACGGCGAGGACGGCGGCGCCGGGGAGCCGGAGCAGGTCCGCGAGGATCATCATGCGGCGGGCGGTGAACCGGTCGGCGAGGACGCCGCCGAAGAGCACGAAGAGCGCGAAGGCGGCGGTCCAGCCGCCGAGTGCGAAGCCGACGGTGGAGCCGGGGTGGCCGGCGCCGAGGAGTCCTGCGGCGTAGGCGACCGGGACCATGCCCTCGCCGAAGACGGCGACCGCGCGGGCGACGAAGAAGAGCCGGAAGTTACGGTTCCACAGTGCGGGCGGCCCGGCCGGTGCGGAACCCGGTGCGGGAATCCGTTCGGCGGCCTCAGACTTGTACGTGTTGTCCGTCACGGACACGAAGAGGTACCAGTCAACTGGTCTGGACCACCACTGGTTTTCCGTCCACGCGCTTCCGAAGGAGCCCCCACCGTGCCGAGGCCGCCCCACCGCGTCGCCGTCCTCGCCCTGCCCGGGCTCCTCCCCTTCGAGCTGGGCATCCCGCACCGCATCTTCGGCCGCGCCCGGGACGCCGAGGGCACGCTCCTGTACGAGATCGTCACCTGCGCCCCGGTCGCCGGACCCGTCCCCACCGACGCCGATTTCTCCGTGCACGTGGAGCACGGTCCCGAGATCCTCGCCACCGCCGACACGGTCGTCGTCCCCGCCTCGTACGAGCTCGGCCCGGTCTACGAGGAGGGCAGGCTCACCGAGGAGCTCGCCGCCGCCCTCGCGCACATCCGGCCCGGCACCCGGCTCGTCTCCATCTGCACCGGCGGGTACGTGCTCGCCGCCGCCGGGTTCCTCGACGGACGCCCGGCCACCACCCACTGGTCCTCCGCGGCGCACTTCCAGCGGCTCTTCCCGAGCGTGCGGGTCGATGCCGACGTCCTCTTCGTCGACGACGGCGACGTCCTCACCTCGGCGGGCGTGGCCGCCGGGATCGACCTGTGCCTGCACATCGTGCGCCGCGACCACGGCACGGCCGTCGCCAACGACGTCGCCCGCAGGACCGTCGTACCGCCGCACCGGGACGGCGGGCAGGCCCAGTACATCGAGAGGCCCCTCCCCGAGGCCGGCACGCACACCACGACCACGGCAAGGGCGTGGGCGCTCGCCCACCTCCACGAGCCGATCCAGCTGCGGGACCTGGCCGGGAAGGAGGCGATGAGCGTACGGACGTTCACCCGCCGCTTCCGCGACGAGGTCGGGATCAGCCCCGGACAGTGGCTCACGCAGCAGCGCGTCGAGCGCGCCCGGCACCTCCTGGAGTCCACCGGCCTGCCCGTCGACCGGGTCGCGCAGGACGCGGGCTTCGGCACGGCCCAGTCGCTGCGCGTGCACCTGATGAGCGCGATCGGGGTGACGCCGACGTCCTACCGGCGCACCTTCCGCTCCTCCCCTCCGGAACCGTCGGAGACCACGGGGGCATCGGAGACCACGGGTGGATCGGGGACCACGGGCGGGTCGGAGACCACCGAAACCTCCGCGACCACCGGGGCGCCGGGCGCCGCCGCCTCCTGACCGGCCCGAGCGCGGCGGGTCAGCCGCCGCTCCCCCACCGCGCCGACCGCGACGAGCAGCAGGGTCAGGACGACGCCGTAGAGGATCGCCGTCGACGGGGCCACCACCTTGAGCAGGCCGCCCGCGAGGGCGCCGCTCGCCGCGTAACCGGCGCCGACGGCCGCGTACATGACCGAGTACCCGGCGGCGAGCGCGGACGGCGGGAAGATCTGCCGCAGCGCGAGGTTGCGGCTGAGGGCGGCGGGGGCCTGGAGGAGTCCGGCGACGACCAGGACGGCGCCGATGGCGGCGGCCCAGGGCAGGAGGGCGACGAGCGCGACGCCCGCGGTCACCGCGAGGACCAGGACGACGGACTGGACGAGCAGCGCACCCGGCCAGCGGCCTCGCAGGCCGTAGACGAACGCGCCGACCGCCGAGCCGATCGAGAATCCGGCGAGGATCGGGCCCGCCCAGCCGATGGCGATCCCGCGCTGTTCGAGCAGGGCGGGCAGGATCAGTTCGGCGAGCGCGAGCAGGGAGAGCCCGGCGGCCCCGAGGACGTACACGGGCCAGGCCCGCAGCAGCGCCCGCCGCTCCGGGGCCCCCTTCGTCCGCTCCCCGGTGGTCCAGCCGGCCGGCAGCAGCCACAGCCCGGCCACCGACAGCCCCATCAGGACCGCCTGGAGCAGCAGCGGTACGGCGGGACCCGCGCCGAGCGCGAGACCGGTGGCGAGCGCGGGCGCGGCGGCCCAGACACCGAAGGTCAGCATCGTCTCCATGCTCATCGCCTGCGTGACGGCCCGCTCCGGGACCATGCCGGTCAGGAGGGCGCGCAGCCCGCCGGGCACGGCGGCGGGTCCGGCGCCCGCGAGCAGCGCGAAGGCGGAGAGGACGACGGGGTGCGCACCGGGTGCGAGCCCGAGCCCGGCGAACCCGGCGGTGCCGAAGGCCAGTCCGGCGGCGAGCTGCGGCCGGGCGCGCTCGGCGTTCATGCGCATACCGAGGACGGGCGCGGCGACGATCTCCCCGAGGACGTACACGGCGGCGACGACCGCCCCCAGCGTGTAGCCCCCGGGCCGCTCGCGCACGAGGAAGACGAGCGCGAGCGGCGCCATGGCGACGGGCAGCCGCCCGGCGGCGGTGACGGCGCACCAGGCGAGGACGGGGCGGGTGGCGAGCTCGCGGTAGGACATGGCCACGACCGTAACCGTCAGGCGGTCCTGTCCCCAGGGGATTACCGCCCTCCTCGTCCTCCTCGCCTCCTCCCCCCTCCTCGCCTCCTCTCCCGTCCGGCTCAGAAAGTGAGCACGCCTCGCGCGACCTTCCCCTGCTCGGCGTCCTCGACGGCCCGCGCGAACTCCTCCACGGGGTACGTCCGTGTCACCAGCTCGTCGAGGAGGAGGCCGCCGGAGCGGTACAGCTCCGCGTAGAGCGCGATGTCCTTCTGGGGGCGGGAGGAGCCGTACCGGCAGCCCAGGATCGACTTGTCCAGGAACATCGCGGCGGGCGGGAAGCTCGCCTCCGCCGTGGGGGCGGTCATGCCGAGGAGGATCGCCTGGCCGTGCCGGTCGAGGAGTTCGATCGCGGTACGGACGAGGCCGGTGTGGCCGACGCACTCGAAGACGTGGTCGGCGCCGGTGGGCAGGATCTCGCGTACGCCGTCGGTGGAGGTGAGGAAGTGCGTGGCGCCGAACCGCAGGGCCACGGCCTCCTTGTCCGGGTTGGTGTCGACGGCGACGATCGTCGGGGCGCCGGCGATCCGGGCGCCCTGGATGACGTTGAGGCCGATGCCGCCGGTGCCGATGACGACGACGGTCTCGCCGCGGTCGACCTTCGCGCGGTTGAGCACGGCCCCGACGCCGGTGAGGACGCCGCAGCCCATGAGGGCGGCGGAGGTCAGCGGGATGCCCTTCGGGATCTTCACGGCCTGGACTGCCTTGACGACGGTCCGCTCGGCGAAGGAGGAGTTGGACGCGAACTGGAACAGCGCCTGTCCGGTCGAGGCGCGCGAGAACGGCTGTCCCGGCATCCCGATCGCCTTGCGGCACATGGTGGGCCGGCCGCGGTCGCAGTCGGCGCAGGCGCCGCAGTTCGCGAGGGTCGAGAGGGCGACGTGGTCGCCGGGGACGACGTGGGTGACGCCGGGGCCGACGGCCTCGACGACTCCGGCGCCCTCGTGTCCGAGGACGACGGGCGGCGGGAAGGGGATCGTCCCGTCGACCACGGACAGGTCGCTGTGGCAGAGCCCGGCGGCGGCGATCCCGACGAGCACCTCCCCGGGCCCGGGGTCCCGCACCTCCAGGTCGTCGACGACCTGGACGGACTTCCCGTCGAACACGACACCCCTCATGACCCGCTCCTCTTGTCCGTGTTGGGGCGCTCGCCGGCCGCCGCGGCCCTGGCCATCTCCTCGAGCCGTTCCAGCATCGGCATGGGGTCCGTCCCCACCGTCCCCGGCAGGAAGTCCGCGATCCGCTCCGGGGTCCAGCCGCCGCCCTCCGCGTACCCGGCCCGCAGCTCCCTCGGCTGCGCCCAGACCGCGATCTTCGGGCCGGCGATCGTGTACACCTGGCCGGTGATCCTCTCCGCCCTGGCCCGCTCCGAGAGCAGGTAGACGACGAGCGCGGCCACGTCCTCCGGTTCGCCGATCTCCTTCAGCTCCATGGGGACGTTGGCGGACATCCGGGTCCTGGCCACGGGCGCGACCGCGTTCGCGGTGACCCCGTACTTGTGGAGTCCGAGGGCGGCGCTGCGTACGAGCGAGATGATCCCGCCCTTCGCCGCCGAGTAGTTGGCCTGTGCGACGGAGCCCTGGTGGTTGCCGCTGGTGAAGCCGATCAGGGTCCCCGTACCCTGCTTGCGCATCACGGCCGAGGCCGCGCGGAAGACCGTGAAGGTGCCCTTCAGATGGGTGGCGACGACCGGGTCCCACTCCTCCTCGGCCATGTTGAAGAGCATCCGCTCGCGCAGGATGCCCGCCACGCACACGACGCCGTCGATCCTCCCGTACTCGGCGAGCGCGATGTCCACGACGCGCTGTCCGCCCGCCATCGTCGAGATGTCGTCGGCGACGGCGACGGCCGTGCCGCCGGCCGCCTCGATCTCCTTCACGACGGAGAGGGCGATCTCCGAGGTCGGTTCGCCTCCCTCGATCGACACCCCGTAGTCGTTCACGACGACCTTCGCGCCCTCCGCCGCGCACGCGAGGGCGACGGCGCGGCCGATGCCCCGCCCCGCGCCCGTGACGGCGACGACCCTGCCAGCCAAGAAGTTCCCCATGCCCGGCCCCTCCCGCAGTTTCTGACGGTCCGTTAGATTCATTCGTCGTCAGGATTCTACGGTCCGTCAGATACCCGAGAACAAGACCCCGGAGGCCCCCGATGTCTCTGCCCGCCGCATTTCACGAGATCGCCAAACGCGTCAACAACTGGGGCCGTTGGGGCCAGGACGACGAGATCGGCACCCTCAACCTCGTCACCGACGAGGTCGTACGGAACGCCGTCGCGACCGTCCGCACCGGCCGGCGCGTCCCCCTCGCCGTCGACCTCAAGCAGGACGGCGTCCAGACCGGCATGATCCCCGGCCGCGTCAACCCGCTCCACGTCATGATCCAGGTCAACCAGGAGCTGTTCGGCCCCGGCACGGTCGCCACCAGCGACGACGCCGTGACCCTCGGCCTCCAGGCCGGCACCCACTGGGACGCCCTGACGCACGCCTCGCACTCCGGACGGATCTACAACGGCCGGCCCGCCGGCACGATCACCGCCCACGGCCGCGCCGAGTTCAGCGGCATCCACACCGCCCGCCAGGTCGTCTCACGGGGCGTCCTGCTCGACGTGGCCGCCGCCAAGGGCGTCGACCGACTGCCCGGCGACCACGCCGTCACCCCCGAAGACCTCGACGAGGCCGCCGACTTCGGCGGGGTCACCGTCCGGTCCGGCGACATCGTCCTCGTACGGACGGGACAGATGCAGGTGTACCTGGCCGGGGACAAGCACGGGTACGCCTTCCCGTCCCCCGGGCTCTCGGTCCGTACGCCGGAGTGGTTCCACGCCCGGGACGTCGCGGCCGTCGCCAACGACACGCTCACCTTCGAGATCTTCCCGCCGGAGATCGACGACCTCTGGCTGCCCGTCCACGCCCTCGACCTCGTCGAGATGGGCATGCTCCAGGGCCAGAACTGGAATCTCGAATCACTGTCCACAGCCTGTGCACAGGAGCGGCGCTACGCCTTCCTGCTCTCCGCGATGCCGGAGCCCTTCGTCGGTGGCACGGGCACACCGGTGGCCCCAATCGCGATCCTCTGAGACACGTCTTTGCCGGTGGCGGCGCGCTCGCACGCGCCCCGAGCACGGCGAGCGGAGCGAATGGGGGTCCCCCCGCGTGCGAAGCGCTGCGGGGGAGCCGCCACCCGGCCACGACCCGCACACGCCGAGGGCACACGGCCCTCGGCTCCCCTCGCCACGAATCGCTCACACCAGAGTGGGCAAAACGGAACGAACCGTCAACAGTGCACCCGGCCGGGCGCCACCGCACCCTGCCCGTTCACAGAGTTCACCGGGGCCCGGTCCACCTCGCACCAGATGCTCTTCCCGGCGCCCTCGCGCTGCCAGCCCCACCGGTCCGCGAGGCCGTCCACCAGCTCCAGGCCGCGCCCGTTGGTGTCCTCGCCCTCCGCGTGCCGGGGCCGCGGCGGGCGGTCGCTCGCGTCCGCGACCTCGACCCGCACGCCGCCCTCCGCCGCGAACAGCATCCGCAGCACTGCGGGGCAGCCCGTGTGCACGACGGCGTTGGTCACGAGCTCGGAGATGAGCAGCACCAGCGTCTCCGCCAGCGGCTCGTCGTCCCCTATGCCCGAACCGGCGAGCCGCGAACGCGCCCACCTCCGGGCTCGCCCCACTTCCGCCGGGTCGGGCCCGACCTCCAACTGAACCTGAAGCACCTGCACCGCTCACACCATCCGAACCGGCGGACACACCTTCACGGAACGTGATTCCCTTGTGGGACAGCATGGTTGACGTACAGTCACCGCAACAAGCGCTTCGGGCATATTCCAGCGCGAAGGAGTACGAGTGGTCCATACTGTGCGACGCACTCTGCGGGTAGTCGAACGCCGGGTACGAGCGGCGGGCATCCCCGGGCCCGGAGTCACCTCAGGGGCGACACCGGGACAATCCGGGCCAACGAGCACTCGCATCCCACGGAGAGTACCGGAGCCGGAGACCGACTCCGGGCCGTGACGGCCCCACCGAAGGACACAACCCGATATCGACATTCCGTGACGCGACGGACGCGGCGCGCTACAGGCGGGCCGCCACCACCTCCTCGGCCCGCGCGGCGGGCAGCCACAGCTCGGCCCGCACCCAGGCCCGCTTGAGGTGCAGGTGCACGTCCGCCTCCCAGGTGAAGCCCATGCCGCCGTGCACCTGGAGGCAGTCCCGGGCGTTCGCAGTGGCAGCCTCGTCGGCGAGGAGCTTGGCCCCGGCGATCTCGACCGGATCGGCGGTCACGGCGGCGGCCCGCACGGCGGCCCGGGCGAGTTCGGCCCGCACGAGCATCCCCGCACACAGGTGCTTGACCGCCTGAAACCCCCCGATGACCTGCCCGAACTGCTCCCG
Organism: Streptomyces venezuelae; assembly: GCF_008642375.1. Classification (NCBI taxonomy): domain Bacteria; kingdom Bacillati; phylum Actinomycetota; class Actinomycetes; order Kitasatosporales; family Streptomycetaceae; genus Streptomyces; species Streptomyces venezuelae. The sequence continues at coordinate 3,724,562 of NZ_CP029194.1, forward strand.
CTCCCGAGCGTAGGCGACAGCCATGTCCGTGGTCCGCCCCGCACTCCCGACCTGCTCGGCGGCGGCGAGGAGAGCGGACACCGCCTCCGTCGAAACCGTTGTGGGCAGGCGTTCCGCACGGCGTGGGGGTCCCCCCTCTGGGGAAGGGTGGGCACAACCCCCGGTGCCGGGCACCTTGTGCAGCGGCGTCAGCGGATCCACCGACCGCACCGGTACGGCGCCCTCCGCCTCCCCCAGCACCACATCCGCCTCGTCCAGCCAAGGAACCAGCCCCTCCGAAGCGGAGGTCACCACGACAGCCCCCTCCGCCGCACCCGGCACCGCCCCCGCCGCCACATGCGTGGCAACGAGCGGCCCCGGCAGCAGCACCCGCCCCGCCTCCTCGAAGAGGAGCACCGCCTCCGGGAGGCCGAGCCCCACCCCGCCCTCCTCCTCCGGCAGTCGCAGCGCGAAGAACCCGGCCGCGCCGAGCTCCCGCCACAGCTCCCGGTCCAGGCCCCCGGAGTCCACGGCGGCCCGCAGCGCCTCCCGGCCGAAGAGCCGCGCGAGCAGCTCGCGTACCCCCTTCCGCAGCGCCCGCTGGTCCTCGGTGAGTCGGAAGTCCATGGCGGGGGTCACCGTCCCTTCGGGAGGCCGAGGATGCGCTCGGCGACGATGTTGCGCTGGATCTGGGAGGTGCCGGCGGCGATCGTGTACGAGAGCGAGGACAGCCGGTCGAGCGTCCAGTCCCGCCCGAGGTCCAGCGCGTCCGGGCCCAGGACCGTCGCGGCGGCCTCGTACAGCTCCTGCCGGGCGTGCGAGTAGTGCAGCTTGAAGACGGACCCGCCGGCGCCCGGCACCCCGCCGGTCGCCTGCGCCTCGCTGATGTTCGCCTGGGTGAGCCGCCACAGCGCCTGGAACTCGGCGGAGAGCCTGCCGAGCCGCCGCCGCAGGACGGGGTCGTCCCAGGTGCCGTTCTCCCGTGCCGTACGGGCGAGTTCGCCGAGGAGGCGACGGCAGGCGACGACCTCCCCGACGAACGCGGTGCCGCGCTCGAAGGAGAGCGTCACCATCGTGACCCGCCAGCCGTCGTTCTCGTCGCCCACCCGGTTGGCCACCGGCACCCGCACCTCGTCGAGGAAGACCTCCGCGAACTCCGTCGAGCCCGCGAGGGTCCGCAGCGGCCGTACGGTGACACCGGGGGCGTCCATGGGCATGGCGAGCCAGCTGATGCCCCGGTGCCTGGGTGCGGTGGGGTCCGTACGGACGAGGAGTTCGCACCAGTCGGCGACCTCGGCGTGCGAGGTCCAGATCTTCTGCCCGCTGACGACGTACGCGTCGCCGTCCCGGACGGCCTTCGTCCGCAGGGAGGCGAGGTCGGAGCCCGCCCCGGGCTCGCTGAAGCCCTGGCACCAGACCTCGTCGCCGCGCAGGACCGGCGGCAGCCAGCGCTCCCGCTGGGCGGCCGTGCCCTCGGCGGCGATCGTCGGGCCGGCGTGCAGCAGCCCGACGAAGTTGGCGCCGACGTAGGGCGCTCCGGCGAGCTCGGTCTCCTCCAGGAAGATCAGCCGCTGGGTGGGGGAGGCGTCCCAGTGGACGTCGGCGTATCCGGCGTCGTGCAGCCTGCGCTGCCAGCCGCAGTCGTACGCGCGCCGGGCCGGCCAGTCCAGCGGGTCGGGCCTCGGCGGCAACGCGGGCAGGACGACCGCGAGCCAGGCCCTCAGCCGCGCCCGGAACTCCTCCTCCTCCGCGCTGTACGCGAGGTCCATCAGACGGCGTCCCGGACGGCCCGGACGCCCCGGTCGAGGTCCCGGTCGAAGTCCAGGTCCAGCATCCGGATGGCGTTGCCGCGCATCAGCTTGTAGACCGTCTCGTCGTCGAGGCCCTGGACGTGGTCGAGGGCGACCTCCTTGGTGTGCGGGAAGGTCGAGTCGACGTGCGGGTAGTCGGTCTCGAAGGTGGCGTTGTCCCGGCCGACGACGTCCAGGGACGCGATCCCGTGCTTGTCGCGGAAGAAGCAGCAGAAGATCTGCCGGTAGTAGTACGTGGACGGCGGCTCGGGGATGAGGTCGCGGACGCCTCCCCAGGCGCGGTGCTCCTCCCACACGTCGTCGGCGCGTTCGAGGGCGTACGGGATCCACCCCATCTGGCCCTCGCTGTAGGCGAGCTTGAGCCGCGGAAACTTCACCAGCACTCCGCTGAAGAGGAAGTCCATCATCGAGGCCATGGCGTTGTTGAAGCTCAGGGAGGCCTGGACGGCGGGCGGGGCGTCGGGGGAGGCGGCGGGCATCTGGCTGCTGGAGCCGATGTGCATGTTGACGACGGTGCCGGTCTCCTGGCAGACGGCGAAGAAGGGGTCCCAGTAGCCGGAGTGGATCGACGGCAGGCCGAGGTGGGTGGGGATCTCGGAGAAGGTCACGGCCTTCACGCCCCGGGCGGCGTTGCGCCGGATCTCGGCCACGGCGAGTCCGATGTCCCAGAGCGGGATGATGCAGAGTGGGATGAGCCGGCCGCCGCTGTCGCCGCACCACTCCTCGACCATCCAGTCGTTGTAGGCGCGGACGCAGGCGAGGGCGACCTCCTTGTCCTGGGCCTCTGCGAAGGTCTGGCCGCAGAAGCGCGGGAAGGTGGGGAAGCAGAGGGAGGCCTCGACGTGGTTGAGGTCCATGTCGGCGAGGCGTGCCTTGGGGTCCCAGCAGCCGCGCCGCATCTCGGCGCGGGTGATCCCCTCCAGGGTCATGTCGTCGCGGTCGAAGCCGACGGCGGCGATGTTCCGCTTGTACGGGAACTTGAGGTCCTCGTAGATCCACCAGTCGGTCGGCGGGCCGTCCGGGTCCATCGTGATCTGGTACTTGCCGGCGACGTAGGCGAGCTCGCCGATGCCGGCCGTGAGGGGCCTGGGGCCTCGGTCGCGGTACTTCTTCGGGAGCCAGGTGTCGAAGAGGTGGGCCGGCTCGATCACGTGGTCGTCGACGCTGATGATGCGGGGCAGTTCCGTCATGACCCCTCCATGTCTCTCATGGCGTTTTCTGATGGACCGTCAGATCTGACGGGATCAGGCTAGCCCCGCACCCCTGGACCGACAAGCGCCCGGCCTCTACGCTCACCGCACGATCTGACGGAACGTCAGCCAAGAGGAGTACGGTCATGGATACGGCCCTGGACCAGACCGCGCACGCCCTCGGCGAGTCACGCACCCTCTGGGAGCTCGTCGAGCGCCGCGCCGCCCTCACCCCCGACCGGCCCGTCCTGCTCCAGGGCGACCGCGTCCTCACCTTCGGCGGGCTGCGCGAGCGCGCCGAGCGCTGCGCCGCCGGGCTGTACGGGATGGGGGTCCGGCCGGGCACGGTCGTCGCCTGGCAGCTGCCCACCCGCATCGAGACCGCGGTGCTCACCTTCGCGCTCGCCCGCCTCGGCGCCGTACAGACGCCGGTGATCCCCTTCTACCGGGACAAGGAGGTCGGCTTCGCCCTGCGCGAGTCCCGGGCCGAGTACTTCGCCGTCCCCGGCGTATGGCGCGGCTTCGACCACACGGAGATGGCCCGCCGGCTCGGCGCGCGCGGGATCTTCGAGGCGTACTCCCCCGAGAGCCTCCCCGACGGCGACCCGGCGGTGCTGCCCCCGCCGCCCTCCTCAGGGACCGACGTCCGCTGGATCTACTGGACCTCCGGCACGACCTCCGACCCCAAGGGCGTCCTGCACACCGACCGTTCGCTCCTCGCGGGCGGCTCCTGCCTCGCCCACGCCCTGCGGCTGACCGCCGAGGACGTCGGCTCGATGGCCTTCCCGTACGCGCACATCGCCGGGCCCGACTACACGGTGATGCTCCTGCTGTACGGATTCCCCGCCGTCATGTTCGAACAGTTCGCGCTGCCCGAGGCGCTCGACGAGTACCGCGCGCACGGCGTGACCGTCGCCGGCGGCTCGACCGCCTTCTACGCGATGTTCCTCGCCGAACAGCGCGCGCGGCCCGGCGAACCGGTCATCCCCACCCTGCGGCTGCTCGCGGGCGGCGGGGCGCCGAAGCCGCCGGAGATCTACCACGCGGTGCGCAAGGAGCTGGGCTGCCAGCTCACCCACGGGTACGGCATGACCGAGGTCCCGATGATCACGATGGGCGACCCGGACGACACCGCCGAGAACCTCGCGACCACCGAGGGCCGCCCGCCCGCCGGCATGGAGATCCGGATCACCGGCGACGGCACCGGCGACGGTGAGGTCCGGCTCCGCGGCGAGGCCGTCTGTCAGGGCTACCTGGACCCGGCACAGACCGCGGCCGCCTTCGACGAGGACGGCTTCCTCATCACCGGGGACGTGGGCCACCTGACCCCGAGCGGCCACCTCGTCCTCACGGGCCGGATCAAGGACATCATCATCCGGAAGGGAGAGAACATCTCGGCCAAGGAGATCGAGGACCTCCTCCACGGCCACCCGGACGTCGGCGACGCGGCCGTCATAGGCCTCCCCGACCCCGAGCGCGGCGAACGTGTCTGCGCGGTCGTCGAACAGCCCCCGGGTGCCGCCCCGCTGACCCTGCCGGCGGTCACGGCCTTCCTCCGCGAGGCCGGTCTCTCCGTCCACAAACTCCCGGAGCAACTGGAGGTCGTGGCCGCCCTCCCGCGCAACGAGACCCTGCGCAAGGTGCTCAAGTACCAGCTCAGGGAGCGGTTCGGCGCTCGGTGAGCGCCGCTCTATGATCCCCGGGAATCCTCCGCGGGCACCCACCCGCGGAACCGGAGGGGGACCACATGAGAAGACGACCCATCGCGCTCGCTGCAGGCCTCGCGGCCGTCGCGGGCCTGCTGCTCGGCATACCGGCGGCGGGCCAGGCGACGGCGGCGACCACGGCCGGGACCGCGACCACGGCTGCGGCTGCGGCTGCGGCGGCAGCTACGGCGACCGCGCCGACCGCCACCGCCCCGTACGCCGACGAAGTACGCGTCGTCAGCTGGAACATCTGCGGCGAGGCCGGCGGCGAGCGCGGGCAGCTCGGCTACTGCCCGCACCGCAACGACCCCGGCCCCAAGATGGACGAGGTCAAGAAGCTCGTCGACGCCCACCAGGCGAACGTCGTGATGCTCCAGGAGGCCTGCGGCTACCAGGGCGCGACGCCGCCGGCCGGAGCCGAGAAGAGCCACATGGCGCTGCTCGCCGCCCGCCTCGGCCCCGGCTGGTCCCTCGCGCACGCCGCCGGGAACAGGGCCGGTGACTACGTCCTCGGCACCAGCGGCCCGCTCAAGCCCGTGTCGGCCTGCCGCGGCATCGCCCTGGGCGGCTCGGTCGGCGTCCTGCTCGCCGTCAAGGGCACCTTCGACGGCCCCGTCGAGCGCGTCGAGACCGTCCCCGCCGAGCTCTCCGACCGCCGGATGCCCCTGCTCTGCGCACGGGTCACCGGCCGCACCGACACCTTCTGCACTACGCACCTCATCGACAACAACAACGCCGTGGCGCAGCGCCAGAGCGAGACCGTCCGCGACCACCTCCAGGGCGCCCTCGCCGCCGGTGTCGTCCTCGGCGGCGACCTCAACAACCGCGAGACCTCGGCGGCCCTGGCCCCGATCGCCACCACCCTCGACCGCTGCGAGACCGGCGACGACACCTTCGTACGCTGGGAGGACGGCAAGGACCGACGCTGGAGCCGTCTCGACCACCTCTTCGGCACCCAGCGGCCCGGCGGGCAGCGGTTCGTGTCCTGCACCGTCGACCACTCCCTCCTGGACACCACGCAGAACCTGGCGTCCGGAGCCGAGGAGCCGAACGGCTGGTCCGACCACGCCCCGGTCATCGGCTACCGCCGCCCGGCCCCCGTCCCCGGCGACCAGACCGGTGACGGCGCGCCCGACCTCGTCGCCGTCGACGACGCCGGCAGGCTTCGGCTCTACCACGGCGAGGGCACCGGCGGCCTCCCCGGCGCCCACGACGTCATCGGCACCGGCGGCTGGTCCACCGCCTCGGTGGCGCACCGCGGGGACTGGACGGGCGACGGCACGGAGGACGTGCTCGCCCGGGTCGGCGGCGAACTGCGCGTCTACGCCAACCGCGGCGACGGCTCGATCACCGCGCCCGTGACGGTCGCGACCGGACTGCCCACCGACACGAAGGTCGTGGGCGTCGGCGACGTCACCCACGACGGACACCCGGACGCGGTCCTCCAGTACGACGACAGGCTGTGGCTGCGCGCCGGGGTCCGCGGCTCCGCGCCGGCGGTGGCCGCGCCCGTCCTGATCGGCGGCAGCGGCTGGGACGTCATGACGCTCACCTCCCCCGGCGACGCCGACCGGGACGGCCGCGTGGACCTGCTCGCCCGGCACACCGGGACCGGCGACCTCTGGCTGTACCGGGGGGACGACGACGGGACCTTCGACCACCGCGTCGCGTACGGCCACGGCTACGACGTCACCTCGCGCCCGCTGCTCGCGGGAGCCGCCGACGCCGACCGGAACGGGGTCGCCGACCTGTGGGCGACCACGGACGAGGGCACCGGCACCCTGTTGTTCTACGCGGGCGGCACCGGCGCCTCGGGAACCCCGGTGGACGGCCCCCGCACCACGGTCGGGACCGGCTCCTGGAGCACGATCCGGTCGATCAGCTGACCTCCTCCACCGCCGCCGGGACGTCCCCGTAGACCTCGAAGAGGCGGCGGACGCCGAGGGCGGACAGCACCCGGTCGACGTGGCCGTCGCCGCCTTCGACCGCCGTCTCGGGCAGGATCAGGCGGAGGCGGCCGCCGCAGGAGCGGAGGAGGCGGCGGGCGGCGATGAGGACGCCGACGCCGCTGGAGTCGCAGAACCGCACGGCGGACAGGTCGATCACCAGGTCGTGGCGGCCTCCCGCGACCGCGTCGTGGACGCGGCGGCGTATCCGGGGGGAGGTGACCAGGTCCAGTTCCCCCCGGATGCTCAGCACCGTCCAGGGGCCGCGTTCGTCCTCGTCGACCTCGATCGTCGTCACGGTCGCCGCCTGCCCCGGCACGACCGGCCGAAACCCCTTCTCCGAGGTATGGCGCTTTCCTTACCATCCAGACCCGCGTCAAGGGCGCACTTGCGGCAAACAGACGTGCTCTGTCGGCCCGGCACATTACTTTGGAGTTGGAAAGCCAGGACCAGGGCACCGACGAGGGCACTGTCGAGGACGCGAGGACCGGCAGGACGGAGGATTCGCATGGCGATGGAGACACCACCGCGCTGGGACCGCAAGATGCAGCAGCGGCTCGCCGCCGGAGAGGCCGCCGCGCTCGGCGAGTTCTACGACCGGTTCGCCTCGCTCGTGCACAGCCTCGCCCACCGGGTGCTCGACGACGACGCGGCGGCCGACCAGGTCACCCGCGAGGTCTTCGGCTACATCTGGGAGAACCCCGACGACTACGACCCCAAGCAGGGGAACATGCGGTCGTGGGTGGCCCGGCTGACCCAGCGGCAGGCCGTCCACCGGCTGCGGCAGGCCGAGGCGACGGCCTACGCGGAGACCGGGCAGGGCTCCGCCGAGGAGCTGGAGCAGAAAGTCCGGCGGGCCCATGTCGCGGCCCGCGCGGAGCACATCGTGACGTCCATGCCGGCGCCGCTGCGGGCCGCGCTCGAACTGGCCTACTTCCAGCGGCGGGACTACCGCCAGACCGCGGCCGACCTCGGGGTCACCGAGGACGAGGCGCGGCGGCGCCTCCGGCTCGGGCTGCAGCTGCTCTCCTCGGCGAACACCCGCCCCCTGGAGGGCTCCTCACCGCCCGGCGGCTACGGGCGGACACTGTGACGGGGGCGAACGGCGACGCGGACGACGTCGCACGCGCCCCGTGGATACCGGGACCCCGCCGGTCGGCGGACGACCACGCGGACCTGACGTCGGCCCCGCCGATGGCCCCGGAGACTCCTGCGAACCCGGAGACCCCGGAGACTCCGGTGACCCCGGTGACCCCGGTGACCGAGGTGGAGGCCGAGGAACCTCCGGACGTGCCCCAGCTGACGCACCGCGTGCTCAAGTCCCTCCTCGGGGCCTGGGCGCTCTCGGCGTGCTCCGCCGGGGAGACGAAGGCCGTCGAGGACCACCTCACCGAGTGCGCGCCCTGCGCCGAGGAGGCCCTGCGGCTGCGGGACGCCGTCGCGCTGCTCCACGAGGACCGCGACCTGGACCTCGACCCGCTGCTGCGCTCCCGGGTCCTGGAGAACTGCCTGGGCCGCCGCCCCGCCCGCGTACCGGTGCCCGAGTGGGTCACCCCGTACGACGCGGAGACCGCCCGTCTCGACGCGCTGCTCCGGGACATCGGCGAGTCGGAGTGGCACGCCCCGGTGCGGCTCAAGTGGTACGAGAACGACCACCTGGTGCGCCGCAAGACCACCGTCGCCGGGGTCATCGGCCACTTCCTCGCCGTGGACGGCCTGGTGAGCTCCGCGCTCGGCATCAAGGACCCGCTGGGCGCGGGCGTGCCCGAGCTCTCGCCGACGGAGCGGACCGAGGCGTTCTGGTCGGCGCTCGACCGGCCGCCGAACCGCGCGCTGCGCGGGCCCTGGCGGGACCAGACGCACACCCTGATCCGCACGGTCTCCTTCGCGGGCCGTGGCGTGGGTGACCTCACGGTCACCTACAAGGACTTCGCGCTGCCCCTGCGGGACTCGCTCCTGGAGCGGGCCTTCGAGTGCTGGCTGCACGCGGACGACATCGCCAACGCGGTGGCGTACCCGTACGCCCCGCCGAGCGGCGCCCATCTGCACGGCATGATCGACCTGGCGGCCCGGCTGCTCCCGGCGGCCCTCGCCGGCCGCCGGCGCAGCGGCCTCGCCGCCCCGGCCCGGCAGCTCGTCGCGGCGGGTGCGCCCGGCCGCTCGCTCCACCTGGAGGTCGAGGGCGCGGGCGGCGGCCACTGGTACATCGCGCTGGACTCCCCGGCGGCGGTCGGCTCGCCGGAGCGGGCGGTGGCGCAGGTCGCGATGGACGGGGTGGAGTTCTGCCAGCTGGTGGCCGGCCACATCTCGCCGGAGGAGGCCGCGGCGGGCCAGGACGGCGACCGGGAGGCCATCCGCGACGTCCTGTCGGCGGCGGCCTCCCTCAGTCGCCTCTAGTCCGAGGTCCGGGCGGCTCAGGCGAAGACGACCGTGCGGCGGCCGTTGAGGAGGATGCGGCGCTCCGCGTGCCACTTCACCGCGCGGGCGAGCGCCTGGCACTCCACGTCGCGGCCCACCGCGACCAGCTGGTCCGGGGTCACCTCGTGGCCCACCCGCTCGACCTCCTGCTCGATGATCGGGCCCTCGTCGAGGTCGGCCGTCACGTAGTGCGCGGTCGCGCCGATCAGCTTCACACCGCGCGCGTGCGCCTGGTGGTAGGGCTTGGCGCCCTTGAAGCTCGGCAGGAAGGAGTGGTGGATGTTGATGATGCGCCCGGAGAGCTGCTTGCACAGGTCGTCGGAGAGCACCTGCATGTAGCGGGCGAGGACGACCAGCTCGACGTTCTCCTCGCGGACCAGGTCGAGGAGCTCGGCCTCGGCCTCGGCCTTGGTGTCCTTGGTGACCGGAATGTGCCGGAAGGGGATGCCGTACGAGCCGACGAGCTCCGCGAAGTCCGTGTGGTTGGAGACGACGGCGACGATCTCCACCGGAAGCGCGCCGAGCCGCGAGCGGAACAGCAGGTCGTTCAGGCAGTGCCCGAACTTGGAGACCATGAGCACGATCCGCATGCGGTCGTCGGCGCGGTTGATCTGCCAGTCCATCCCGTAGGAGTCCCCGACCGCCGTGAAGCTCGCGCGCAGCTTCTCCACGTTCACCGGCGCCTCGGCCGAGAAGTGGACCCGCATGAAGAAGAGACCCGTGTCGTGGTCTCCGAACTGCTGGCTGTCCTCGATGTTGCACCCGGTGATGAACAAGTAGCTCGACACGGCGTGCACGATGCCCTTTTTGTCCGGGCACGAAAGGGTGAGGACGTACTGGTCGGTCATCCCGTCAGCCTGCCATACGCGCGAGGCCCGCAAGAGCCACCGTCCGTCAGGCGGAACGGCTCAGGACCGGGTCATGATACGGAGCACGTCGAGGGAGCGCGGGGGCGTGTCGGGGTCCTCCCCGTCGGCCCGCGCCATCCGTACGTGTGCCTCGCGGGCGGCCTGTACGACCTCGGGCCAGCCCTGGTGCTGCAGATAGGCGGAGACGGGCGCGTCCGGGCCCACCTGGTGCAGGATCCGCAGCACGCGGAGTACGGCGACGTCGACGAGGGCGGCCTCACCGCTGTCACGGAAGACGGCGCCCACGTACTTCTCGGCGGACCAGTTGTCGAGCCAGGTGTCCTCGACGAGTCGGTAGACGGCGTCGGTGACGTCGCCGTACCCCTCCTGGCCGGTCAGCCAGGTGGTCTCGTGGAACCCGGGGTCGGAAAGCATGTGCAGCGCGGAACGCACGTTGATGCGCCAGCGCCACCACGGCATGTCGTTGAGCGGCATGCCGCCCATGGTGGAGGAGCGACGGCCGCGACGGGAAGAGTTAACCGAACCGGAGACTGGACTGGACACGTTTCGATCGTACGTTCCCTTGCCAGATAAGCGGACTCGCCCCCTCCTCATCGCCCGCACGCCCCCGTAATTCACCTTCACGTCACCCTTCGTTGAACCGTGCTCACTCCCGCGTTACCCGTGAGGCGGAAATGTGCATGCCCATGACCGGTAGGCGACTGACCTCACTCCTCGCGTACGTCACGACCGCGGCGGCCGGAGCGTCGCTGCTCACCGGGTGTGGCGTGCTCCCTGGGACCACGGGGGGCTCCAGGGAGCCCGTCACGGTGATGACCTGGGCGCCCGACCAGACCCGAGCGACCAACATGCCCGGAATGCCCGCAATGGCGCAGGCCTACGCCCGCTGGGTGAACTCCCAGGGCGGTATCGACGGCCACGAACTCCGCGTCCTCACCTGCAACGAACAGAACACCGGCGCCGGCGCCGCCGCCTGCGCCCGCCGCGCCGTCCGCGAGGACGTGGTCGCGGTCGTCGGCTCGTACAGCCAGAACGGCAGCGCGTTCCTCGGCCCGCTGGAAGCCGCCGGCATCCCGTACATCGGCGGCTACGGCATCTCGGAGGACGAGTTCACCAGCTCGCTCTCCTACCCCGTCAACGGCGGGCAGGCCTCCCTCATCGCCGGCCACGGCATCCAGCTCGCCGAGTCCTGCCGCAAGGTCTCCCTCGTCCGGCCCGACACCGTCGCCGGCGACCGGCTCCCCGACCTCCTCAACTCCGGCCTCCGCAAGGCCAGTCACCGCAGCGCGGTCGACATCCCGGCCGTCGAGGACGCCGGCGAGTACACCGAGCAGGCCGGCCGGGCCCGCGACAAGGCCGGCGACGAGAACGGCTGCGTCACCGCCGTGCTCGGCGAGCGCACCCAGACCTTCTTCGACTCCTTCCGCCGCCTCCCGTCGGAGGGGAAGAAGGACGGCTCCGGCAAGAAGATCGACCCCGTCCGCATCTCCTCGGTGCTCGGCAGCGTCGCCCAGCCCGTCATCGACCGCACCGGCGGCGCCCGCAGCCCCTTCGAGGGCGCGTTCGTCACCGGCTGGTACCCGGAGGCCTCCGACAAGAGCTGGGCGCCGATGCGCAAGGTCATCCAGGAGCACGCCTTCGCCGACAACCGCGTCGACCCGGCCGACGCCGGCGTCCAGACCACGTGGATCGCCTACACGGTCCTCAAGTCCGTCATCGAAGGCCTCGACAAGGACCGGATCAGCCCCGAGCAGATCACCCACGCCCTCGACCGGGGCGCACGCGTCGACACCGGCGGCCTCACCCCCAGCCTGCGCTGGAAGTACGAGGACCTGCTCGGCGCCCCCGGCCTCACCCGGGTCGTCAACCACCAGGTGACGTTCCAGGTCGTCCGTCAGGGGCGGCTCGTGGCGGAGAAGCCCGGCTTCGTCGATGTCGGCGAGACCGTCCTCAGCGCCCCGTAGCCACCCCTCTCACGGCTACAGCTGGGTGGGCGTCCGCTTCTCCAGTCCGTACTTCACGGCGGTCGGGTTCCACAGCCCGGCCGCCTGCTTCTTGGCGGCGGTGGCCTCGCCGCTCTTCTTCTCGGCCTCCGCCAGCCGGTTGGTCCTCTTGGCCTTGCCGTCCTTGCAGGCCTTCTTGGCCTTCATCTGGACGGCCCAGGCCGCGTAGTGGTCGTCGGCGGCGGCCGAGGCCTGCCAGGCCCTGGTCAGCGCGCCCGTCAGAGCGGGGTTGTTCGGGATCTTGTCGACCGAGAGCGTACGGAGCTTGGTCACCAGGCCCCGACGCTGGTCGGCGGCGCCCCGCAGGTCCCTCGCCGCCTTGTCCAGGTCCTTGCACTGGTTGATCAGCGCGACCGAGCTGATCACCGTGTCACGGCTGCTGTTGCTGGTCGCGAGGAGCTTGTCCAGCTCCTTGGCCTGCGGCTCCGCCGGGTCGACCGGCTTCTCCGTGGGCGGCGCGGCGGTGGTGGCGGAGGGCGGCGCGGCGGAGCTCGCCGCGACGTTCTGCCCGGGCGTCTTGGGGTCCTTCTCGTCCTCACCGCTGAGCAGCATCCCGGCACCGAGGCCGACGACCGCGCAGCCGACGACGACGGCGGCGATCAGCGCGACCGGCGACTTGCGGCGCGCCGGCTCGGGCTCGTCGTCGTAGTAGGCGTCCTGGTACGCGTACTGCTGAGGGGGCTGAGGCGGCTGGTAGCCGTGCTGCTGCGGCGGCCCCTGGTGCTGCTGGTACGCGGGCGGGGCGGCCTGTCCCCCCGGACCCTGCTGCCCGGGAGGTGCCCCCAGCGGCGGCTGGTAGGCCTGCGGCTGCTGCGGGGCCCGCGGCGCCTCCGTACGGAAGAGGTTGTCGAACTCGGCGGGCGGCTGCCGCTCACCGGGCTGCTGGGCCTGGGCCTGCGGCGGCACGGGCGCGATGTACTGGGTCGCGTCCGCGGCGCCGGCGGGCTGCCCGGGCCCCTGGTGCGGGAGCGGGCCCGTGCCCAGGAACTGGGTGTCGGAGCCCGCGCCCGGGTGCGGCGGCACGGCGGACATGTGCTGCGTCGCCTGCATGTCGGCGGCCGCCTGCGCAGCCGGCGGCGGGTAGCCGTACCCCGGCTGCGGCGCCTGCACCGGCGGCATCGCGCCGGGGACGGGCGCGATGTGCTGCGTCGCCTGCATGTCGGCGGCCGCCCGCGCGGCCGGCGGCGGGTAGCCGTACCCGGGCTGCGGCGGGAGCTGCTGCGGTATCGGCGGAGCCTGCGCCGGGAACTGCTGCTGCGGGACCGGCGCCAGATACTGCGTGGACTGCATGTCGGCGGCGCCCGGCGTCGCCTCAGGGGGCAGCGGCTGCGCGGGCGGCAGCGGCTGCCCGCCCGGCTGACCACCGGCGGGACCCCAGGCACCGTCGTGCGCGGGGGGCGCCGCCGGGTACTGCGGCTCCTGACCCTGTCCGTTCTGCGTCACCGGGACTCCTACTGATGGACCTACGGAATCGTCGGCTCACGCTACCGGGTACGCGCGGCGCTCCGCACACACGTGTGAGACCGGTTACACAACCTCCTTGTGCGAAGGCTCCGCCTACGCCGCCGACAGGTCCATCCGCGCGTGGAACTCCCGCACCACCGCCTCTCCCGCGTACGGCTCCAGGCTCTCCCTCAGGTCGTCCAGGTACTCGGCGCCCCGCGACGACCGCAGCGTGCCCAGGAGTTCGAGCGCCTGCGTCCCCGTCCGGCAGGCCTGCTCCACCTCCCGCTGCTGCACCTGCGCCGAGGCCAGCAGGGCCAGACCGATCGCCCGGCGCCGCGCCCGCGTCTCCGGGTGCCCCGCGACCGACTCCCGCGCCGCCCGCGCCGCCGCCTCCGCCTGCCCCAGGTCCCGGTAGCAGTGCGCCAGTTCGTCCGCGAGATAGGCGCGGTCGAAGTGCGCGATCCACACCGGGTCGTCGCCCGCCTCCGGATCGGCCCGCTCCAGCGCCCGCACGGCACGGCCCGCCGCCGTCTCGAAGGAGCTCTCGTCCCCCATCAGCGCGTGCCCGCGCGCCTCGGCCGCGAGGAACATCGCCTCCGCCCGCGGCGGCACCTTGCCCCGCGCCCCCTCCTGCGCCGCCCGTGCCAACTGGGCGATCTCCCGGGGGTTCCCGAGCTGCGCGGCGAGGTGGCTCATCGACGCGGCCAGGACATAGCCGCCGTAGCCCCGGTCCCCCGCCGCCTGCGCGAGCCGCAGCGCCTGGATGTAGTAGCGCTGCGCGAGCCCCGGTTCGCCCGTGTCCACCGCCATGTACCCGGCGAGCTCGGTCAGCCGCGCCGCCGCCGCGAACAGCTGCCGGCCCACGGCCTCCCGGTACGAGCCCGAAAGCATCCCCGACACCACGCTGTTGAGGTAGTGCACCACCACCGGCCGTACGTGACCGCTGCCGAACCGTCGGTCGAGGTCGACCAGCGCGCTCGTCATCTCCCGTACCGCCGCGACGTCCGCGACCCCGACGCGCGCGCCCGCGAGCCGCGCCACGTGCGTGTCCGGCCCGGTGATCAGCCAGTCCCTGCTCGGCTCGACGAGCGCGGAGGCCGCGACCGTGGAGCCCGTCAGGAAGTCCCGCCTGCCCACGTCACTGCGCCACAGCTCGCAGGCCTGCTCGATCGCCCCGAGGACGGTCGGCGCGAACTGGAGTCCCACGCCCGCGGCGAGGTTCCGGCCGTTCGCCATCCCGACCTCGTCGATCGTGACCGTCCGGCCCAGCTTGCGGCCCAGGGCCTCCGCGATGATGCCCGGCGCCCGGCCGCGCGGCTGCTGCCCGCGCAACCACCGCGCCACCGACGTCTTGTCGTACCGCAGGTCGAGGCCGCGCTCCGCGCCGACCATGTTGACCCTGCGGGCGAGGCCGGCGTGCGAGCAGGCCGCCTCCTGGATGAGCGCCTGGAGCCGTTCGTTCGGCTGACGCGCGACGAGTGGCCTGGCTGCCATGAGTTACCCCCTGAGGCCGAACGATGATCACAGGTGCAGTGATCACGAGAAGTGATCACTGCCCGGTGGATATCCGGTCAATGCCGATGTGAACACGCGAAACCGGACAGGCCGGCGTCGTACGTGCCGCACGGTCGGCACCGGACACGCCGGCCGCGACGCTGCCGCCGGCGCCCCCACTGGTGCGTACCCACCCCCGCTCCCCCGGCCCCCGCGCGCCCCCGTCGGTGCACCCGTGCGCCCCGTATGCAGGATCGATGCGTCACACCGCTCTCCCCCGCGCCCGTAACCCCAGGTGACGGGCGCAGTTGTGCTCACCGTGGAAGAGACCATCGGAGTCACGGAAGCCGCACAGATCCCCCAGCAGCGAGGCGAGCAACTGCTGGACAACGCCGTGCGGTACGCGGAAGAGCGGCACTGGGACGTGTTCCCCGGGACCTGGCTTGAGGCCGTCGAAGGCAGGGAGCGCTGCTCCTGCGGCGCGGAGTGCGCCGTCCCCGGCGCGCACGCCGTCAAGCCCGACTGGTCGACCCAGGCCACCGGGAGCGGCGTCGGGGCACGGCGCATGTGGTCGAAGACACCGAAGGCGTCGATCCTGCTGCCGACGGGCCGGACGTTCGACGCGATCGAGGTGTCGGAATCGGCCGGGGTCCTGGCACTCGCCCGCATGGAGCGCATGGACCTGACGCTCGGCCCCGTCACCTGCACGCCGGACCGCCGGATGTTCTTCTTCGTGCTGCCGGGCGCCGCCGCCAAGGTGCCCGACCTCGTCCGCAAGCTGGGCTGGATCCCGACCTCGATCGACCTCGTGACGCGCGGCGAGGGCCATTACGTGGCGGCCCCGCCCACCCGGATCGGCGGCGTCGGCGCGGTGCAGTGGGCGCGGCGGCCCACCCCGGCGAACCGCTGGCTCCCCGACGCGGAGGAGCTGATCAGCCCCCTCGCGTACGCGTGCGGCCGAGAAGCGGCGGAGGCCCGTTCCCGGGCGCAGTGATCCCTGGGCCGGGTCAGGCCTCACCCGTATGGTGGTGCCCTTGTACACGGGGACAACCGAAGGGTTGACGGACCATGCCTGACCAGGCATTTGACGGAGTATTCGAGAAGGCGGGCGCCACTGCGGGCACCGCACCGGGTTCCGGTGCGGTGCCCGCGGTGCGTGTCGAGGGGCTGTGGAAGCGTTTCGGCCAGCAGATCGCGGTGAACGGGATCGATCTCGTCCTGCCGGCGGGGAAGTTCATCGGGCTCGTCGGGCCCAACGGGGCCGGAAAGACCACCACCCTCTCCATGATCACCGGACTGCTCCGGCCCGATCAGGGGCGGATCCTGGTCGCCGGGCACGACGTCTGGGCGGACCCCGAGTCGGTCGCCCGGGTCAAGGCCCGGATCGGGATCCTGCCGGAGGGCCTGCGGCTCTTCGAGCGGCTCTCCGGCCGTGAACTCCTCGCCTACAGCGGCCGGCTGCGGGGGCTGCCGGGCGCCGAGGTCGACAAGCGGGCGGCGCAGCTCCTCGACGTCCTCGACCTGACCGGCTCGCAGAACAAGCTGGTCGTCGACTACTCGACCGGCATGCGCAAGAAGATCGGTCTCGCCGCCGCCCTCCTCCACAACCCCGAGGTGCTCTTCCTCGACGAGCCGTTCGAGGGCGTCGACCCGGTCTCCGCGCAGACCATCCGCGGGGTCCTGGAGCGGTACACCCAGTCCGGCGCGACCGTCGTCTTCTCCAGCCACGTCATGGAGCTGGTCGAGTCGCTCTGCGACTGGGTCGCCGTGATGGCGGCGGGCCGGATCCGCGCGCAGGGCACGCTCGCGGAGGTCCGAGGCGACCGGCCCTCGCTCCAGGCGGCGTTCCTGGAGCTGGTCGGGGCGAACGGGCGCGAGACGGCCGGGGAGTCCCTGGACTGGCTGGGCGGCGGGGCGCAGCGATGAGCACGAACGCCACGGCCCTTTCCGCCTCCGCCTCGCCCTCCCCTTCCCCCGCCCCCGTACCGTCCCTCACCTCGGTCTTCGTGCAGCTCAAGCTGTCGCTGCTGAAGAACGGGCTGCGGCAGTCGGGCGGGCGGACCGCCGCGTACATCGTCTCGATCGTCCTCGGTGTCCTCTTCGCCGCGTCCATGGTGCTGTCCTCCGTCCTGCTGCGGGGCAGCACGGACGCCGACACGATCGCGGTCCTCCTCACGGGGGTCGTGGCGCTCTCGTGGGCGGTCATGCCGCTGTTCGTGCCGACCGGGGACGAGACGCTCGACCCGTCGCGGCTCGTGATGCTGCCGCTGCGGCCCCGGCCGCTGGTGCGCGCCCTGCTCGTGGCGTCCCTGGTGGGCGTCGGGCCGTTCCTCACGCTGTGCCTGGCGTTCGGCGCGGCCGTGTCGGTCGCGCACGGCGCCGCCGGAACGGTCGTCGCCGTCCTCGCCGTCCCGCTCGTGACGGTCGTGTGCGTGGCGCTGTCCCGGGCGGTGGTCGCGGCCAACATCCGGCTCCTGACCTCCCGCAAGGGCCGGGACCTGGCGTTGCTCAGCGGTCTGGTGATCGCGGTCGGCATGCAGCTGGTCAACTTCGGCGCCCAGCGCCTCGGCCAGGCCGGCGGCCTCGGCCCGCTCGAACCGGCGGCCACCGTCGTCGGCTGGCTGCCGCCCGCCGCCGCGATCGGCGCCGTGGACGCGGCGAGCACCGGCGACTACGCCGTGGCGGCGGCCCGGCTGCTGCTCACGGCGGCGGCGCTCGTGGCGCTCGTGCACTGGTGGCAGCGGAGCCTGGTGAAGCTGATGGTCGAGCCGGACGGCTCCACGATCGGCGCGTCGTCCGACAAGGGCGTCCGCGAGAAGTCCGGCGGTACGGGGCTGCTCGGCCGGATCCTGCCGGGCGGGCGCACGGGCGCGACCATGGAACGGACCCTGCGGTACATCTGGCGCGATCCCAAGACGAAGGCCGCGTGGGTGACCTCGCTGGCCATGGGCGTGATCGTGCCGATCTTCAACGCCTTCCAGGGGACGGGCTCGATCTACTGGGCGTGCTTCGCCTCGGGCATGCTCGGCGTCCAGATGTACAACCAGTTCGGCCAGGACACCTCGGCCTTCTGGATGGTCGCGCAGACCGTCTCGACGACGGCCGACGCGTACGCCGAACTCCGGGCGCGGGCGCTGGCCCTGTTGTGGGTGACCCTGCCGTTCACCGCGCTGGTGACGGTGGCGACGGCCGCCGTCCTCGGCGACTGGTCGGCCCTCCCGGAGGCGCTCGGCCTGTCGTTCGGCCTGCTGGGCGCGCTGCTGGGTTCGGGCGCGGTGGCCTCGGCGGTCTTCCCGTACTCGATCCCGCAGGACAGCGGTTACAAGAACGTGGTGCCGGGGCAGGGCGGTCTGGCCTGGATGTCGATCCTCGGCGGCATGATCGGGTCCATCCTGCTGTGCGCCCCGCTCATCGGCGCGACGGTCTACCTCCACCTCTCCGACCGGCAGTCCCTGCTGTGGCTCGTCCTCCCGGCCGGCGTCCTCTACGGCGCGCTGCTCGTCCAGGCGGGGCTGAAGCTGGCGGCGCCGCGCACGGCGCGGCGGCTGCCGGAGATCCTGACGGCGGTCAGCAAGGGGTGACCCTCCCGCGCTACCGGTCACCCGTCAGGAGACGGGTGACCGGCGTCGCACCAGGGACGCGAGTGCGGTGACGCCGACGACGAGGGCGAGGGAGCGGAGGGGGAGGAGCGCCCCGGGTGCGTCATCGATGAGGTCGATGCCGTTCCCCAGGGCGACGACCCAGGCGACGGTGCCCACGAGCACCATCGGACCGACCCGCCGCTCCCCGGTGATCCGCATGCCCGCCCACAGGACGAACGGCATCGCCAGGAACGTGTTGATCAGCGCGTTCGTGAACGCCTGGTCCGCCGAGTAGCCGGGCGCGGCGCCCAGCGTCGCGGCGGCCTGGCTGCTGAAGGACAGCCGCAGGGTGTCGGACAGCACGAGATGCGCCGCCGCGACGGCGATCAGGGAGACGACGAGCGCCTTGAGGAGGCGGGGGGCGGTCGCGCTGCGCGGGGATGAGGGCGGGGCCATGGGGTCGACTATACGCAGTGTGTATACACAGGGTTTATAGGGGGTGGTCGGGGCTCCCCCCGTGTGCGGCCCCGAGGGGGAGTCGGGGTGCGGTCAGGGTCGGGTCCGGGTGATCACCGATGAGCAACTTGCGGTGTGGGAGCGATGGTTGATCCAGGCGAACAAGCCGAACCAGTCACAGTGCCACCCACTCCGCCTCGCCCCGCCTCGCCCCCAGGAGTCACCGATGACCGCCCTCCCCCACTCCCGCCCTCACGCCCTTCACCGTCTCGCCGTCACCGGCCTCGCGCTGGCCGCCGTCACCGCCGGGATCGGGGCCGCACCCGCAGCGACGGCCGCACCCGTCCCGCACCACTCCCCCGGCCCGGTCCGCGCGCTGCTCGCCACCCTGCCCGACGACGTGACGGACGCGGCCCTGGTGCGGGTGGCCGGCCGGGGCGTGCGCGGCTCGTACACCGGGACGGCCGGGCCGGTGGCGGCGGACGCGCGGTTCCCGGTGGGGAGCGTGACCAAGGTGTTCACCGACGCCGTGCTCCTCCAGCTCGTCGCCGAGCGCCGGATCGACATCGACGAGCCCGTACGCCGCCACCTGCCCGAGCTGATCCCGGCCGCCCACTCCGGAGTGACGGTCCGCCAGCTCCTCGACCACACCAGCGACTTCCCCCGGCCCGCGAAGGTCCCGCTCGAACCGCGCGGGGTGGTGACCGCCTCCTTCGAGGCCGACACCTCCGGCCGCGTTCCGGCGCCCGGCACCGTCCAGCAGTACAACGGGCTCAACAGCTTCGTCGCCGGTTTGCTCGTGGAGCGGCTCACCGGCCGCACCTTCGCCGACGAGCTCGACCGGCGCGTCCTGCGCCCGCTCGCCCTGCACGACACCGCACTCTCCGAGGAGCCGGCCATCGCCTGGTCCTGGGCGGAGGGCGGGCTGACGTCCACCGCGGCCGACCTCGACAGATTCCTCCGCGCCCTGCTGGGCGGGCGGCTGCTCCCTCCGGCCCAGCAGCGGCACCTCTTCGAGATACCCGGGGTCCCCGGCGCCCCCGAGAACACCAGCTGCCCCAAGGGCACGGCCTGCTTCAGCGCCGGCGGACTGATGGGCATCGACCTGAACGGCCACAGGGTCTGGGGCAAGACCGGCTCCAGCGGCGGCTGGACCAGCGGCGTGTTCGCGACGACCGACCCGCACCGCCGAGTCACCTACACCCTGCGCCCCGACCCCAAGGCCACCCCCGAGGCGCAGCGCGACCGGGTCGTGGAGGTGGTCGGGGCGGCACTCGCGAAGTAGCGGCCGCCGCCGGCTCGGAGCCCTCGGCCGCCGACCGAACGCCGTTGCGCGGCAGGTACGGCATGACGCCGGTACCGGCCCTCGCGCGATCCATTGCCAAGCAATGTGACGTGTGCCATTTTACTGCCAGCCCGTCACGGGTGGACATCTGTTCCAGTCTCTGGGAGTGAATCTTGCGCGCCCTCGTCACCGCTCTGCTGATCACGGCCATCGCGGCCACCCCCCTCCAGACCGCACAAGCCGCCCAAGCCGCCCCGCCCGGGCCCAAGCCGGACCATGCCGTCACTGACCCAGGGCAGCGTCCGGCCCACGGCAACACCAAGGGCGCTCCCGGCGGGGGCGGCGGGCTGGAGTCCCGCATCCTGCCGATCGTCCACACGTGTAGCCCGTCCCTGAGAATCCGGGCGCAGGAGATGACGGCCGCCCAACTGACGGCGACCTGCGAGAGCCTGGCCAACCAGGACGCCTTCTTCCACGGCGTGGTGAAGGACTCAGGGCCGGTAGCGAACGACTACAACACCACCCTGGAGGTCGACGTCTTCAACTCAAGCGCCGACTACAAGGCCTACGCGCGGAAGATCTACGGCATCGACACCAACAACGGCGGCATGTACCTGGAGGGAGACCCCGCCAAGCCGGGCAACCAGCCGCGGTTCATCTGCTACGAACGCACCGACGTGAGCCCGGGCTGGCAGATCTGGAACCTCAACCACGAGTACGCCCACTACCTCGACGGCCGCTTCGACCTGTACGGCGACTTCAACGCCGGCCAGACCACCCCGACCGTGTGGTGGGGCGAGGGCCTCGCGGAGTACATATCGTATTCCTACCGCGGCGTCACCTACACCAACGCGATAGCCGAGGCCGGCAAGCACACCTACTCCCTGCGCACGCTGTTCGACACCACCTACGCCAACAGCGACGCCGCCCGCACCTACAACTGGGGCTACCTCGCCGTCCGTTACATGATCGAGAGACACCCGGACGACGTCGCCACCGTGCTCGGCCACTACCGCACCGGCAACTGGGCCGCGGCGCGCGCCCACCTCACGTCGCTGGACTACGAGAGCGATTGGAACGCCTGGCTGACGTCCGTGGCGACGAGCTCCTGACCCGTACGCCCGGACCACGACTCCCCTAGGTGACGGCGCCCTCGGCGTACCGGTCGAAGCGTTCCCGCCAGGGGACCGGCTTGTCGTCCGGGCGGCTCCGGGGCAGGCCGTGGCGTTGCTCGTGCTCTTCCCAGGCCGCTTCCCTGCGACAGGGGCCGCAGCGCGTCTCGTCGACCGCCGGCCGGAAGACGTGCGGGTTTCCCGGGCCCTCGCAGGCGATCAGCGGCGCCGGGCGGGCGGGCGGCTCGGCAGGAGCCTCCGGGACGTCCGGGACGAGCGGAGCCGGCATCTTCTCCGTCAGGCGGTGCCGCAGGAAGCCCACCGCCGACCGCACGCCGGTGCCCGGCAGGTACGCCGTCAGTGCGCGGCGCAGGTCGGCGGCCGGGATCCCGCGCCGGAGCCATTCCGCCGCCTGCTCGGCCAGCCCCCGTGCCTCCCGGACCCCGAGCAGCAGGTCCTTGTGGCTGTGACGGAGGGACAGCAACAGGCGTTCGGCCGTGAGGAATTCCGGGTCGCCGTCCGGCGGGGCGGGGTCCGCCTCGATGTCCGCCTCGGGGGCGGGGTCCGGCTGCGGGTCCGGGTCCGGGTCCGGTTCGCGTTCCGCCCGCGCTTTGGGGGGTGGGTGGGGATCGTTCTTCCCAGAGTCTTTGTCTACCGGTTTATAGGTTCGGGCATTCCGGTCCCGTGACGAACCGGCTTTCGGCTCCCGCTCACTCGGTGACTCGGGCGGCTCGCCGCCGCCCCGGAGGGCGATCGCCTCCTCGCTCGTGAGGGTGACGTTCGACGCGAGCTGGTCGGTGACCCAACGCCCCCGCTCGTTCTGCCACCTCCACTCGTGGAGGTACCCGTTCGCGATCAGGTGCTTCCTCGCGTTCCGGTACTCCCTGGGCGTCAGCTCCAGCGCCTCCGCGTACTTGCCGAGGGCCTCGTAGCGCTCCTTCTCGGGGAGGCTCTGCACGATGAGGATCAGGACCTTCGCGTCGCTGTTCATCCGACGCGAGTAGAGGATCTCGTTCGAAGCCTTCGTGTAGCTGCGCGTAGGCGCGATAACATGCCGAAGCATTTCTGGTGGACCTCTGGATTCCACTGGGCGTGAAGGTCCTCGGACGGTGTTGGCGCACCCCCGGGGACCGCTCCCTTTACGGAGCGTGATAACAGGGTTACCGTAGCGCACAATTGACGGTCCAATGCAACAACTCCGCCTCTACGAACGGATCTTCGAGCGTCGGCCGCGACCGCCAGTCCAACGGCCAGGTCAGCCCCTGCAACGCCGGGATCCCGACGTACGCCTCACTCCTGCCGCCGCCACTCAGCGCCCTCGTCGGCGCCGGCCACGCGAAGTCGCCTGCGGCGCGCGGCGGAAGCAGAAAGTACAGGTTCTTCTCACCCGTGGCCTCGCGGACGATCGGGCCCGCCTGGAAGTCCGTGAACGACATGATCCTGTACGCCACGTCCTCGCCGAGGAACCCCCCGATCCGTACGGCGTCGAAGTGCACGCCCGCGTGACGGAGGGCGTGACCGGTCTCGGGTACCCAAGCGGGTGTGATGTCAAGCGACTTGCGCAGATTCATGCGGCCAGCTTGGAGGCCGTGGTCTGCTGAGACCAGCGACACAGTCCGGTTGTGCAGGACTGTGCACTCGGGAGGTCGGGTGTGAACAACGAGAAGAAGGGGAGCCCGGGGGCCGCGAAGGCCTTCGGTGCGCTCCTGCGTTTCTACCGCGAGCGGGCAGGCATCTCACAGGAGGCACTGGGCCGGGCAACCGGATACTCCAAGTCCCAGGTGGCCATGATCGAGCGCGGGGAGCGGCGGGCGAAGGGAAACTTCGTCGACATCGCGGAGGAGTTGCTGGGTGCACAAGGTGCACTTCTGACGGTGGCCGGGGAGGTCACGGCGAGTGGCATCGCCGCATGGTTCGAGGACTATCTGGAGGAGGCGAAGGCGGCGGGGATCCACATGTACGAGAACCATCTGATCCCCGGGCTTCTCCAGACCCCGGAGTACGCGCGGGCCGTCTTCCACTGCGCCGTGCCGGCCCTGGAGGACGAGGAGATAGAGGCGGGCGTCGCGGCCCGGATCAAGCGGCAGGAACTGTTCTCCCGCAGGCCCGCGCCGCTGGTGACCTTCGTCCTGGAGAAGGCCGCGCTGACCAAGCCGCTCGGCGGGCCGGAAGTGCTCCGGAAGAACCTGCTGTACGTGCGTGAGTGCGCCGACCTGCGGAACGTCACCATCCAGGTGATGCCGGAGGACCGGCGGACCCACGCCGGGCTCAGCGGGCCGTTCATCCTTCTTGAGACCGAGCGGCGCCGAGGTCAACTCGTCTATGTCGAGGGTCAGGGCGGCAGGTACTTTCTCAGCGAGCAGCCGGACGTGGGGGACTGCTTCGCCCGCTACAGCACTCTGCGGGCGCAGGCCTTCAGTCCGGAGGAATCGGCACGACTCATCGAACAGGTGGCACGAGAGCTATGAGCACCGACCTCAACTGGTTCAAGAGCAGCTACAGCAGCGACCAGGGCGGCAACTGCGTCGAAGTTGCCCTCTCCTGGTCCAAGTCCTCCTACAGCGGCGACCAGGGCGGCAACTGCGTCGAGGTCGCCTCCTGTGCGGACTCCGTCCACGTCCGGGACTCCAAGGACCTCGGCGTCCCCTCCTTCTCCGTCTCCCCCGGCGCCTGGGCCGCTTTCGTGGCCCGGGTCGGCTGACCCGGGCCACGGGACCTCAGCGGTTCGCGAGCCGGTCCAGGTCGGCCCGCGTGCCGTTGAAGACGTCCGCGTTCACCGGGGCCTTGATGGCGTCGAAGAGCGCGGACTCCGTGTACTGCCACATCAGCCAGCTCGCCGAGCCCGCCGGCAGCGGCGGCCGGGTGATCGACCGGCGGTAGTCCGCGAGCTGGAGGCCGTACCCGGCGAAGGCCGTCGTCGAGCCCATGCAGTCGTCCAGGAACGACTTCTGGGTGTAGATGACCGGTTTCCGGCCGAACGCGGTCTCCACCTTGTCCAGCCATGCCGTCACGTCGGCCACCGAGCCGTGGACCGGGCAGCGGCCGGTGCCGTCGTCCATGCGCTCCAGGTCCAGGACGGGCGGCAGGTCACCGGGGCGGTGGCCGGTGTAGCCGGTGGCGCGTACGGCGGCGATGAAACGGTCCGCCTGCGCGGGTCCCGTCGGCGCCGTCGCCGCCGTGTAGAAGTGGTACGGGGCGACCGCGAGGCCCGCCCGCCGGGCCGCTTCCAGGTCGGTGGCGAGGTAGGGGTCCGTGACGTCGAGGCCCCGCGTGGCCTTGACCGTCGCGAACTCGACGCCTTCCGCGCGCAGGCCGTTCCAGTCGATCGCCGCGCCTCCGGGGTGCTGGTACACGGAGGTGTCCACGCCGTCGACGGCGTAGCCCGCCGGGCGGGGCGGTTCACAGTAGGCGCCTCGGGCGGCCCAGTCGTCCAGTGCGGCCCAGGTGTTCGGGCCGACGATCCCGTCCTTGCCCAGACCGGCGCACGACTGGAACTGGGCGACCCGGCTCTCCGTCCCTCCGCCGAAGTCGCCGTCGACCACGAGGGGCGGGTAATGGCCTGGCTCCATCGTCAGGTTCAGCAGGCACTGGGCCTTCTGGACCTCGGCGCCGCTCGCGCCGCGTCGCAGGGTCGGGCGCGCGTCGGAGTGGCCGCACACGGCGGCTACCGGTCCTTCCCGGGCGGCGCGTCCGGCCGCATCGGCCGTCGCCGTCGACGCCGTCGTCGACGCGAGCAGCAGCGCGAGCGACGCCCCGGCGAGAGCCAGTAGCCCTCGGAGATTCCTTCGTCCCATCCTTGCCTCCCGTGACTTGTGTGATGTGAGTGCCGAGCGTTTCCCGACGACATGCGGTCCGGCCTCAACTACGGGACTCCCCAGTCCAGTTCTGGCACATTGGGACGTCGGGGCGGCGGGGCGGCCCCGGACCGAGGACTACGCCGAACCCTGGGGCGTCACTGGGCCGACGGCCGGGGGTGCTCTCGTCAGGAGTTCACGTTGAAACGATTCACAGCGGCCGAACGGTTCGCGTCCCGGCTGCGCGAGTTACGCCAGAGAGCCGACTACAGCTACGAGACCCTCGCCCAGAAGACCGGCACGAGCCGTTCCAGCGTGCACCGCTACTGCACCGGCTCCTCCGTCCCACAGGACTACGGCCCCGCCCACCGCATCGCCGTCGCCTGCGGAGCCACCCCTGCCGAGCTGCGCGAGCTGCACCGGCTCTGGGCCCTGGCCGACGTCGAACGGGCCGAGGCGGCCGGGCCGACAGCACCCGCCGAGTCTGCTGAGCCCGCTGAACATGCCGAACCTGCCGAATCCGCTGGGCCTGCTGAACCTGTGGAGTCCTTTGCGTCCGCTGAGCCCGCGCCCCCGGCCGGCGGACCCGCGTCCGAGCGGCGGTCCTGGCGGCGGCTCGGTGTCGCCCTCGCCGTCACCGGTCTCGTCCTCGCCCTCGCCGCCTGGGGCGTCTCCGTCCTCGCCTCCCCCGCCGACGACACCGCGCCCGACGGACGGCTGCTGTTCTCGGACGCCTGCGGGCCCGTGATCAGCATGGGGCAGAACGACGGGTGCGTACGGGACGTGCAGGAGCGGCTCCGCGGCCGCGGCGCCCGCATCGGCGTCGACGGCTCCTTCGGACCGGAGACCCTGCGCCGGGTGACGGCGTTCCAGGTCCTCGCGGGCCTCGTTCCGAACGGTGTCGTCGGGGACCCGACGAAGAAGGCGCTCCACGAGTCGCAGGTCCGCATGGAGACCTGGTCGCCCGAGAAGGTGCGCCAACGGGTCCGCGAGGTGTTCACGGAGGTCCCGGACGACGCGGTGGCCATCGCCGACTGCCAGTCCTTCCTCGACCCCCTGCACATCCTGCCGAACACCAACGGCAGCAGGAACTGGGGGCTGTTCCAGATCTCCGACGCCCGTCTGGGCGAGCTGGGCGGTACGCCCGCCCAGGCGCTGGACCCCGAATGGAACATCCAGGCCGCCCGGAAGCTGTGGAGCCGCGAGCGCGACTTCGGCGACTGGCCCCACTGCGAGCGGGCCCTGAGGAAGACCCCGGCCGCACCGTCGGCGTCCGCGTCCCGCTGAGGACGGGCGCGCCCGCCTCACCTCCCCCGTAAAGAGGTGAGGCGGGCGCGTACGGATCAGGCGTGGGCGTCGGCGAACCGCGCGAACGCGGCCCGTGTCGCCGGCCCGGCGACGCCGTCGATCGCACCCGTGTAGCCGCTGGTCGCCTTCAGCTGCCGCTGGAGCGCCTTGATCGTGTTGGGGCCGGGGTCTCCGTCGATCTCACCCGTGTAGCCCCAGTACTGCTTCAGGCAGCGCTGGTAGGCCTTCCAGCTGTTGGTGCCGAGGAGGCCGTCGATGCTGCCGTTGTAGTCCCAGTACTGGGCCAGCCAGCGCTGCACGTTCTTGGCCTGTGTGGTGCTCAGGCCGAGGTTGTTCGTCGCCAGCGTGCCGAAGGCCTCGGCGCCCACCGCCTGCCGGGCCGCCGGCGGAGATGCCGCGAAGCCGGTGCCCGCGGTCGCGAGGGTTCCCGCCGCCAGGCCGACGACGGCGGTGGCACTGACGAAAGCCCTCGTCAGAACGCTCGGTCGCATGTGCTTTCCCTTCATTCGGTGACATTGCCGGTGTCGAACGGGGACGACGCTGGCAGGACGTCCCGAACCGCCGCAACGAACACCGCCCACCTGGGACGACGGGACGGTCCCGGCCGCGTGAGCTGGGCGGATGCCCCGCCCGCCGGGACGGGGATGGGATGCGGGCGGGCGCCGGGGAAGGCGGGAACGATGAAGGCCCCCGCCGTGGGGCGGGGGCCTTCACCGTCGTCCGTGCCGGTTCGGCGGATCAGAACGCGCCGTTCAGACCCCACCAGTTGCCGTCCTCCGGGATGCCCGCGTTGAAGGCGCCCGTGCCCTTGCCCGTGTAGAGGACCAGGCAGCCCGCACCCGAGCATTCGGGGGAGACGTAGCTGCCGTTGGTGATCGTCGCCAGGTCGTGGCGGCCGTCGCCGTCGTAGTCGCCGACCGCGAGGAACGAGGCCATGACGTTCCAGCCGCCGCTGCCGATCAGCACGCGCGAGCCGAGGGTGCCGGTGGCGGTGCCCGGGTAGAACCAGAGCTTGCCCGTGGAGCCCTCGCGGGCGACCAGATCGGCCCGGTTGTCGCCGTTCAGGTCACCGGTGGCGACCAGGGCGTTCATGGCGTTCCAGCCGCCGGCGCCGAGCAGCTTGCGCGCACCGAGGGCGCCCGTCGAGGTGCCCGGGTACAGCCACAGCTTGCCGGTGGTCTTCTCCACGGCGAGCAGGTCCGAGCGGCCGTCGGCGGTCAGGTCACCGAAGGCGGTGAGCTTGTCCATGGCGTTCCAGCCGCCGCTGCCGATGAGCTTGCGCGCGCCGACGCCGCCGGTGGCGCTGCCGCTGTTCGGGTAGAGCCACAGCTTGCCGGTGGAGCCCTCGCGGGCGATGACGTCCTCGCGGTCGTCGCCGGAGAAGTCGCCGTGCCGCGTCATGGCGTTCATGGCGTTCCAGCCGCCGGCGCCCACGAGCTTGCCCGTGCCGTCGCCGGGCAGGAACCAGAGACGGCCGATCTTGTCGCGGACCATGACGTCCGCCTGGAGGTCGGCGGTCATGTCACCGAAGCCCGAGAGCTTCCAGGTGGTCGCGGAGTGCCACTCGGGGTAGGCGGGCAGGACGCACTCACGCTCGGTGGGGACGAACTTCAGCGAGCTGACCGAGTTGCTGCCGGGGCCGCTCCACTCGCTGCCCGACGGGCTGGAGGGGATCACGCCGGCGCCCGCGTCGTCACCGTAGTTCGGGTCGTCGTACAGGCACGCGAACTTGTTCGTGCGGTTGACGACCGAGCGGAACGTGTTGTCCCAGGTCCCGAGCGTCGCCGTGTTCGCGGTCGTCTTGTACATCGTGCCGGTGCCGTTGTCGGTCTTCCAGGCACAGAAGTAGCCCGACGGGCAGTCGCTGATCGCGGCCTGCGCCGGGGCGGCGCCCGCGCCCAGGAGGCCGGCCGAGGCGAGGCCCAGTGCCGTGGCCACCGTGGCCAGGCGCTTCAGCAGTGAAATGCGCAATTCTTCCCCTTGTGAGGTGGCGCGGAGAAGCCCTCGACGCGCCGGGAGTGGGACCGTATCGCGCCCGGGTACGCACCTCTCCGCAGGGGGCCCCACTATCCGGAATGCCCCATTCCGTGCCCTCTCACGGAACCTCGGCGGTCGCCCTACCGGATGGAGTAGTCGTCGTATCCGCCCAGGAAGGCCACGACCGCCAGGACGATGCTCGCGGCGGAGAAGGCGAGGCCGACGAGGAGGACGCCCAGACAGAAGACGGTGTCCCACGTCTTGCGGAGCCACGAGTACGCGACGGTCACGGTGCCGGGCTTCTTCGGGTGGTAGGCGACCTGGATGGTCGCCGCACCGCCCTTGGCGTACACACGACGGTTCGCGCCGTGCAGGTCGGTGTACACGTAGTTCCCCGAGCGGCCGAACAGGCCGCTCATGTCCTCGTACCGCATCGCCTCGACCGTGACGCCGTACCGCGGCAGGTACCACTGGTCGTACACCACCTTCATCGACAGGGCGCCGAACGCGGCGATCCCCACACTCACGGGGGTGGTCAGCAGGAACAGGAACGCGATCACCACCGGCGCCAGGATCCCGAGGGCCACGGTCACCCCGGCGACCAGAAGGGCGGCGACCCACAGCGCGATCTTGAACCTGCGCTTCCGCGCGTCCTCGTCGGACTCCGTCAGGGCGCGGACGGTGACGAGGGCCGCGCCGTCGGCGGACTCCCCGGCGCGCTCGGGCAGGCGCGCGTTGACCGCGTCGGCGAACACCGTGGCCGCCGCCTCACTCACGCCCTCGACCCGGTGGACGGCCGGCGACGTCCCGGCCGGGGCGGTGAGCTCCACGGCGACGGCGCGGCCCTCGGCGCGGATCCGCCGGACGGCCTGGAGCGGAATCCGCGTCTCCGCGTCCGCGCGGCTCAACACGAGGGCTTCGCCTTCGGATTGGAGGACGGCGCCGCCGGAGCCACGCAGGACGGGTATGGGCGAGGCGAGGGACATGGGCGTGATCGTAGAGGGGAGTCATCCAGGCTTCCAGGGGCTTCTACGGTGTCAGGACCCCGTTCAGGAAGGGCTCGACGGTCTCGCTCCAGGCCTCCGGGTGCTCGTAGTGGAGGAGATGGCCCGCGTCGGGGATCTCCGCGTACGCCCCGTGGGGCAGGACCCTGACCATCTCCTGGGCCTCCGCGCGGCCCAGCTCCCCGTCGAGGCCGCGGACGACGAGCGTCGGGCAGCGGACCTGGGCGAGCGACTCCCAGTGGGCGTCGTGGACCCATGTCTCGCGGGAGGTCAGCATCTGCGCCGGGTCGAAGACCGGGCGCCAGCCGTCCGGGTGCTCGGCCATCACCTCGGCGAAGAAGGCGCCCCGGGCGGGGTTCGGGCGCTCGACCCACGGGTCGTCCTCGCCGAACCAGCGGCGGACGGCGTCCAGCGACGGGAAGGGCGCGGGCCAGCCCCGGAACCAGTCCTGCCACGCGCGCTGCGAGGCGGCGCCGAGGGCGGAGGCCCGCATGTCGCAGATGACGAGGGCGCGGACCAGGTCGGGGCGCTCGGCGGCGAGTTGCCAGGCGGTGAGGGCGCCCATGGAGTGGCCGACGAGGGTGACGGGGCCGAGGCCCAGCTGCTCGACGGCGGCGGCCGCGTCCGCCACGTACGCCTCGCGGGTGAAGGGGCCGGCGGCGGGCTTCTGGCTGTGGCCGTGGCCGCGCTGGTCGAGGGCGATGACGCGGTGACGGCCGGTCAGACGGCGGACGGCGGGGGCCCAGTGGGCGGCGTGCCCCATGAGGCCGTGGAGGAGTAAGACGCCCTGGGTGGAGGGGGTGGCGGAGGTCGCCGGAGTGACCGGAGTCGGCCTGGTGGCGGCGGGGACGGGGGCGCCGCCCGCGTGCCGCGCGGCAGATGCCGGTGCCGGCCGCGGGGCGGGGGGCCGCGGGGCCTTCGGGTCCTCGCCTTCGCCGGTCAGCGTCGTGTAGTCCCAGGCGGCCAGGCGTACGCCGCCGGCCCCGGTGACGTCGAGTCGTCGCGCCATGTCCCTGGCACCCCCTCTTTCCCGTCGAACCGCATCAGACTATCGAACTCGCATTCGAAAATGCGCTTCTGCCACCCAACACCCCTCGTTCGAGTGACAGGGCTCAAGGATTGACTCCCGCTGCCGAGGGGAGATCTTGAACGGGAGGCGGACCGCTCGGGGAAAAACGGTCCGACGGGACTGACCTTGAGAGCTCGGGGCTCCAGGTCAGCACAGGGGAGGACAGGCCCCGGCGCCACAAGGCGCCGGGGCCCTCTGCCGTTCGGGACCCTCTGCCGTCCGTGGCCCTCATGGCCTCACACCCCTTCCGCACCCAGCTCGTACCAGCGTGGCACGCCGAGGGGGCGGGCGTGGCCATTCCGGCGTAAACCGGGGCGCGCGACGGGCCGTTGGCCACGGCCGTACCCCCGGGAACGGAGTGAGGGGCGCCCCGCCGTGACCGGCGGGGCGCCCCTCACTCCGTGCGGGAGAAGTTCAGCGCTTCGCGACGAAGACGTGTGCCGCGACCTCCGCGGCCAGCTCGGCGGCCTCGCCGCTGCTGCCCACCAGGACACCGCCCGGCGACTCCGTCACCGACACCACGGAACCGGGCTGCACGCCCGCCCTCCGCAGCGTGTACATCAGCTGGGCGTCCGTCTGGATCGGCTCGCCGATCCGGCGCACGACCACCGTCTTGCCACCGCTGGCGTCCAGGTCGGCGAGGGAGACCATCGAGTCGTCCAGGAACGCCTCGGCCTCCGCCTTCTCGCCGAGCTCCTCGAGACCCGGGATCGGGTTCCCGTACGGCGACTCCGTCGGGTGACGCAGCAGCTCCAGGACCCGCCGCTCCACGGCCTCGCTCATCACGTGCTCCCAGCGGCAGGCCTCGGCGTGGACCTGCTCCCACTCCAGGCCGATCACGTCGACGAGGAGACACTCCGCGAGCCGGTGCTTGCGCATGACGCGGGTGGCGAGGCGACGGCCCTCGTCCGTCAGCTCCAGATGGCGGTCACTCGCCACGGCCACCAGGCCGTCGCGCTCCATCCGGGCCACCGTCTGGCTCACCGTTGGGCCACTCTGGTCGAGTCGCTCGGCGATCCGGGCACGCATGGGGACCACACCTTCCTCCTCAAGCTCGAGGATGGTGCGGAGATACATCTCCGTTGTGTCGATCAGTCCGGACATACGTGCCCCTCGATGAGTCGTGCGCTGGCCCTGCCCCAATTCTGACGCATCACACCGACAACCGGGCCTCACCGGGGTGAGGCGGTATTGACAGAGCAATGGTCCAGACCGCACCGTGATCCGCGACCTCGGCACGAGCCACGACCGGAAGCGCGCCGAGAGCCACGCGAGAGCCACGCCGAGAAGGAGCCGCCGTCATGGGCGAGAGCAAGCTGGCCGGACAGTTCTTCGACGCCGCGATCGGCCTGCTCCAGCAGGTCCGCGACGGGGACTCCGAGGAGATCGCCGCCGCCGGAGCGGCCATCGCGGAAGCCGTCGCGAACGGCAACCGGCTCTTCGCCTTCGGCGCGGGCCACTCCTCGCTCGCCGCCCAGGACGTCGTCTACCGGGCCGGCGGCCTCGCGCTGATGAACCTGCTCGCCGTCCCCGGCGTCGTCGGCGTGGACGTCATGCCCGCCACGCTCGGCTCGGCCCTCGAGCGCGTCGACGGCCTCGCCGGGGCCGTCCTGGACTCCTCCCCCGCCAAGGCGGGGGACGTCCTGATCATCATCTCCCTCTCCGGGCGCAACGCCCTGCCCGTCGAGATGGCGATGAACGCCCGCGCGCTCGGCCTCACCGTCATCGGCGTCACCTCGGTGGCGTACGCGACGGAGACGAAGTCACGGCACGTCTCGGGGCAGTACCTCAAGGACCACTGCGACATCGTCCTCGACTCCCGGATCGCCGTCGGCGACGCGGAGCTCACCCACGAGGGCATCGAGGCGCCCTTCGCGCCCGCGTCGACCGTCGTGACCAGCGCGCTCATGCAGGCCGCGATGGCCGCCGCGGCCGAGGAGCTCGTACGCCGCGGCATCGAGCCGCCGCTGCTGCGCTCGGGGAACGTGGACGGCGGGCACGAGTGGAACGGCCGCGTGATGTCGGAGTACGCCGACCGGATCTTCTACCGGCACTAGACCGCCTCACGGGATGCGGGGGCTACCGGCTACGGGGCGAAGCGCACCCGGACCGTCAGGCCCCCGCCCTCCGCGTTGGCCGTCGCCGTCGCCGTCGCGTCGTGGGCGCGGGCGATGGACTCGACGATCGACAGGCCGAGGCCCACGCCCTCGCCGGGGGCCTGGGTGCGTGCGGACAGGCGGCGGAAGGGCTCGAAGAGCAGGGGCACGGTGTCCAGCGGGACCACCGGGCCGGTGTTCGTCACCTCGATGCCTCCCGGGCCCGTACGGACTTCCACGCGGCCGTCCGGGACGTTGTGCCGGACGGCGTTCGCGACCAGGTTGTGCGCCAGCCGGTCCAGGAGGACCGCGTCGCCGCGCACGGTCAGGGGCCGGGCGTCCAGCGAGACGGTGATCCCGCGCTCGGCCGCCTCGGCCGCCAGCGCGTCGACCGCCCCCGCTGCGACCTCGTGCACCGCCACCGGGCGCCGCTCCCGCAGCCCCTGGTCGCAGGAGGCGAGCAGCAGCAGTCCCTCGATGGTCCGCTCGCTGGCGTCGGCGACCTCGATCAGCTTCTCCCTGATCCGGGCGACCCGCTCCGGGCCGGGATCGCCCGCGAGGCCGATCTCGGCCGCCGCCCGCTGCACGGCGACCGGGGTCCGCAGCTCGTGCGCCGCGTTCGCGGCGAACCGCTGCTGCGCCGACACCAGCCGCTCCATCCGCCCGAGCATCCCGTCGAAGGTGTCCGCGAGGCGCTTCAGCTCCCCCGGCGGCGCGTCCAGGGCGATCCTCTCGTGCAGGTTCTCCCCGGACAGCCGGCGGGCCGTGTCGGTGATCACGGCGACCGGGCGCAGGACCCGGCCCGCCATCCACCAGGCGAGCGCGACCGAGAGGACGGCGTACGCGGCGAGGACGATCAGGGAGACCGTGAGGAGGCGCTCCAGAGCGGCGCTCTCGGCGGCGTCGCTCAGCGTCCGGGTGATCGCCATGCCCTGGGTCACGCCCGGCGGCAGCGGTGCCGCGCTCGTGGGTGTGGCCGGTGTCCACATCGGGCTGGTCGTGGCGGCGGGCAGGTCCTGGAGTCGCTGCGCGGGCACGGCCGTCGTCATGGCCACGCTGATCGACGAGTAGAGGCCGTCCTTCACGAGGAAGTAGACGACTCCGGTGAGCAGCGCGCCCGCGAGGAGGAGCAGTCCGCCGTAGAGCGCCGTCAGGCGGGCCCGCTCGCCGCCCATGGCCCTGCGCGCCCAGGCCCTCATGGTCTGCAGGGACTGCCTGGCCCTCATGCTCTGCCTGGGCCGCATGCTCTGCCCGGCCTTCATGGTCTGCCCGGCCCTCGTCGTCTGCCTGGTCCCCATCACGCGATCCGGTAGCCCGCGCCGGGCACCGTCTCCACCACCGGCGGCTCGCCGAGCTTCGCACGCAGCTTGCTCAGGGTCACCCGTACCGCGTTCGTGCGGTAGCTGGTGTGCTCCTCCCAGACCTGCTCGATCAGGTCCTCACCGCTCACGACGGCACCCTCGGCCCGCAGCAGCGCCTCCAGGACCGCGAACTCCTTCCGCGACAGGTGCAGATGCCGCCCGTCGCGGCTCGCCTGACGGCGCGGGGTGTCCAGGACGATCCCGGCCCGTTCGAGGACGGGCGGCAGCGCGGGCCGGGCGCGGCGGCCCAGGGCGAGGACCCGGGCGAGCAGCTCGTCGTACGCGAAGGGCTTGGCGAGGTAGTCGTCGGCGCCGAGCCCGAGGCCCTCGACCCGGTCCCGTACCGTCCCGGCCGCCGTCAGCATCAGGACCCGGGTCATCAGCCGGTGCTCGACCACCCGCCGGCAGACGTCGTCGCCGTGCATCCCGGGCAGGTCCCGGTCGAGGACCATGACGTCGTACTCCCCGAACTGGAGCTTCCGCAGGGCCTCCAGGCCGTCGCCGGCGACGTCCACGGCGAGCGCGTCGCGGCGCAGCCCCTCGGCGATCATCTCGGCGAGAAACGCCTCGTCCTCCACCACCAGTACGCGCATGGCCCCTGTCTACCGGACCGGGGCTTTCGTCTCCGTAAACCGATCCGGTGAGAGAAACGAAACGCCGCCCGCGCGCACGCTCCCGCTCATGACGACGACCACGATCACTCGCCGCACGACCCGCGAGACCCTCCAGCTGGCTGCCGCCGCCGCTCTCGCCGCGCTCTGCCTCCTCACCACCGCGTGCACCGCCGACGGCGGCGCCAAGGACGGCGGCGAGGGCGTGAGCGACGAGGTCAAGCAGGCCGACCAGGCGCTGGAACACCGCAAGTGCCTGCGCGAGCAGGGCCTGGACGTGCCCGAGCCGAAGCCCGGCGAGCAGGGCGTCGGCCTGACCATCGGCGGCGACGGCATGTCGAAGGAGAAGATGGAGAAGGCGTTCAAGGCCTGCCAGGGCAAGGGCGGCGGGGCCGGCATGGGCAAGGAGCTGACCCAGGCCGACAAGGACAAGATGATCAAGTACGCCCAGTGCATGCGGAAGAACGGCTTCGACATGCCCGACCCCGAGTTCGGCGGCGGCGGGATGACCGCGGCCCGGCCGATACCCCAGGGCGCCGAGGCCAAGAAGTTCGAGAAGGCCGACAAGGCCTGCGCGGGCGTGTCGCGATGAGCCGGCGCAAGCTCGTGGCCGCCCTGGCGGCGATCGCCGTCGTCGCGGGCGGCGGCGTGGCGGTGACCGCGCTCGCCGCCCCCGAGGAACAGCAGGCCGTGGCGGACAAGGGACGTGCGCCCGCCACGGCCCCGATCACCCGCGGCGACCTGAGCGACAGCTCCCAGCAGGACGGCACCCTCGGCTATCTCGGCGAGCGGAAGATCAACGCCGGGCCGTCCGGGATCCTCACCCGGATCGCCCCGGCCGGCTCCACCGTCGAGCGCGACGAGCGGCTGTACGAGGTCGACGGCACGCCCGTCCTCCTCATGTACGGCGCCGAGCCCATGTACCGGACCCTGAAGACCGGAGACAAGGGCAAGGACGTGCGGCAGCTGGAGGAGAACCTCGCCGCCCTCGGCTACGTCGGCTTCACCGTCGACGACGAGTACACGACGTACACGGCCGACGCCGTCAAGCGCTGGCAGAAGTCCCACGGCCTGAAGCGGACCGGCAGCCTCGGCCCCGGCACCATCGCCTTCGCCGGCAGCGCGGTACGCGTCAAGGAGGCGGGCGCCGCGACCGGCGACCAGGTGGGGCCCGGGCGGCCGGTGCTCACGGTGACCGGCTCCGAGCGGGTCGTACGGTTCAAGCTGCCCGTCGCGGACGCCGGCCTCGCGAAGACCGGCACCAGGGTCTCCGTACAGCTCCCGGACGGGACCACCGCACCCGGAAAGGTGTCGTCGGTGGGCAGGACCGCCTCCGCGGGCAACGAGCCGCAGGACCGGACCCCGAAGATCGACATCACGGTCTCCTTCGACGCACCGGCGAAGGTCAAGGGCGTGGACCAGTCCCCGGTCACCGTCGACCTCACCGGGGAGACACGGAGGAACGTGCTCTCCGTGCCCGTCAACGCGCTGCTCGCCCTGCCCGGCGGCGGCTTCGGCGTCCAGGTCGTCGAGAACGGGCGGACGCGGGACGTCGAGGTCGAGCTCGGCATGTTCGGCCAGGGCCGGGTCGAGATCGGCGGCAAGGGACTGCGCGAGGGCATGAAGGTCGGGGTGCCGTCCGCATGAGCATGAGTGAGATGGGAAGCGCCGCGGCGAGTACGAGTACGAGTACGAGTGCGAGTGCGAGTACGAGTACGAGTACGAGTACGAGTGCGAGTGCGAGTGTGGTGAGTGCGAGTGCGCCGGCGCATACCGTCGTCCGGCTCTCCGGGGTCACCAAGGAGTACGCGGGCGGGGTCCGGGCCCTCGACGGCGTGGACCTCTCCGTCGGCGCGGGGGAACTCCTCGGCATCGTCGGCCCGTCCGGGTCCGGCAAGTCCACGCTCCTGCACATCGTCGGCACCCTGGACCGGCCCAGCTCCGGGACGGTGGAGATCGCCGGCCACGACGTGGCCGCGCTGCCGGACCGCCGGCTGTCCGCCCTGCGCTCGCGCCACATCGGATTCGTCTTCCAGGCCTTCCACCTGGTGCCCGGTGTCGGCGCGCTGGAGAACGTCGCCGAGGGGCTGCTGTACTCCGGGCTCCCCCGGGCGCGACGGCGGGCGATGGCCGCGGACGCGCTCGCCCGCGTCGGTCTCGCCGACCGGATGAAGCACCGGCCCCACGAGCTGTCCGGCGGGCAGAAGCAGCGTGTCGCCATCGCCCGCGCGGTGGTCGGCGAACCCGATCTGCTGCTCGCCGACGAGCCGACGGGCGCACTGGACTCGGCCTCCGGCGAGGCGGTGATGGACCTCCTGCACGCCCTCAACGAGCAGGGCGCGACGATCGCGGTCATCACCCACGACACGGAGATCGCCGACCGGCTGCCGCGCCAGGTCCGGATCCGCGACGGACGGGTCGTGGCGGACACGGCGCGCGGAAAGGCCGCGGCCTGATGACGCACAGCAGAGGAGTACGGCGGGCGGCACGGCGAGCAGGGCGGCGGACACGACGTGCACGCATCGGGCTGAAGGCCGCGCGGCTCGGGCCGCGTGACGTCCTCCATGTCGGTTCGGCCGGACTGCGCAGCCGGCCCGCGCGGGTGGTCCTTTCGGCGCTGGGCATCGCCATCGGGATCGCCACGATGATCGCGGTGGTGGGCATATCGGCCTCCAGCCAGGCCCAGTTGATGCGGCAGCTCGACGCGCTCGGCACGAACATGCTGGTGGCCAAGCCGGGCGAGGCGATGTTCAGCGGGGAGGAGGTCAAGCTCCCCAAGGACGCGGTGGGCATGGTCGGCCGGATCGACGGCGTCGAGGAGGTCGGCGCGACCGCCGACCTCGACCGCACGGTCCGGCGCTCCGAGAAGATCCCCGAGGGCGAGACGGGCGGCATCGCCGTCAAGGCCGCCACGGAGCGGCTGCTCGCCGTCCTGCGCGGCGGGACGGCCGCCGGCACCTGGCTGAACGCCGCCAACGGCCGTTATCCGGCAGTGGTGCTGGGGCATGTCGCGGCCGAACGGCTCGGCATCACCGAGCCCGGCCGGCAGGTCTGGATCGACGACCGGTACTTCACCGTCGTCGGCATCCTGGACCCGCTGCCGCTCGCGCCCGAGATCGAACGGGCGGCGCTGGTCGGCTGGGAGGGCGCGCAGCGGCTCCTCGGCTTCGACGGGCATCCGACGGCGGTGTACGAGCGGTCCACCGACGCGTCCGTGCAGTCCGTCCGGCGGCTGCTCGCCCCGACGATCGACCCGGAGAACCCGCGGAACGTGTCGGTCGGCGACCCGTCCGCGGCCCTCCAGGCCAAGGCGGCGACCGAGGGGGCCTTCTCCACCCTGCTGCTCGGCCTCGGCGGGATCGCCCTGCTCGTGGGCGGTGTCGGAGTCGCCAACACCATGATCATCTCGGTGCTCGAACGCCGCCACGAGATCGGTCTGCGACGCTCCCTCGGCGCGACGAGGGGGCAGATCAGGATCCAGTTCGTGACGGAGTCCCTGATGCTCTCCGGCCTCGGCGGCCTGGCGGGCGTGGCGCTCGGCGGGGCGGCGACGGGCGTGTACGCGCACACGGGCGGACTGCCGTGGGTGGTGCCGCCCTGGGCGGTGGGCGGCGGCTTCGGCGCGACGCTGGCGATCGGGACGGTCGCGGGGCTGTATCCGGCCGTACGGGCGTCCCGGCTGTCACCGACGCTGGCGCTGCAGACGGCGTAGGCGGGCCGGGTGGGGGGCGACGCGGTGCGCACCAGGGACGGCGCGTCCCCCGCCGCACCGGGGGACGGCGCGCCCCCCGCACCGCGTCGCCCTCACCCGGCAGCCCTCATCCCCCCGCCGGCCCTCGCTCCTCCGGCGGCACCCCGGCGCCGAGCTCCGCCGCGACCCGGGACGCCACCGTCTCCGCGTACATCACGTCCTCCCGCTCGAAGCCCGGGCGGCAGGACGCCCGCAGGAAGGTCAGCACGCCCAGCGTCCGGCCCCGGGTGCGCAGGACCACGCACAGCGCGTGCGCCGCGTCCCCGGGCCACTGGTGCGCCTCCGCCCACACCTCGGCGGTCCGGCCCGCGCTCGCCCGCACCGCGCCCGACCGGTCCCAGGCCTGGAGGGCGGGGTGCCGCGGCCCGTACCGCAGCGGAATGCCGCCGCCCACGACCGGGGACGACGGGCCGGGGGCGCCGGGCGGGGTGGCCAGGGCGCGGGTGAGCCGGCGGTCGCCCACGACCCGGTCGACGAGAGCGTGGTCCGCGAAACCGGCCAGGGCGAAGTCGAGCAGGACCGTCACCGCCTCCTCGGCGTCCTCGCACTCCGAGGCCGCCACGCCCGCCCGGTGCAGCTGGCTCCACCGGAACCGCAGCCGGTCCGCCTCGCGCACCGCGAGCCGCTCCTCCGTCACGTCCTGGAACAGCCAGGCCACCCCCAGCGGCACCGGCTCCTCCGCCATCGGCGAGGACAGCCGCAGGAAACCGCTGCGCCAGCACCGGCGCCGCTCGCCCTCCGAGGTCCGCAGCGTCACCCACACCTCGGCGGGCGCGGGCGGCGTGCCCTCCGCCAGGACGTGCTGGAGCGCGCCCTCCAGCTCCTCGGCGCCGTGCACGACGACATCTCCGAGCGGGCGCCCGAGCAGGGCCGTACGACCCGTCCCGAAGGCGCGGGCGGCATGGCCGTTGACGACGGCGGGGCGCAGGTCGGCGTCGACGAGGACGACACCCCAGGAGGCGTCCTCGAAGAGGGCCTCGCTCAGGGCGACCGAACGCTCCAGGTCGAGCTGTACGTGGACCTCGCTGAAGGCGCAGTAGACGCCCGCAGGGCTGCCGTCGGCGCCCCGCACCCCGGCGGCCTGGCTCCGCACGAGCACCCGCCCGCCGTCCTTGCGCAGCAGCGCCAGCTCGTGGACCTGTCGGCCGGGGCCCTTCATGGCTCCCATCAGCCGCCCGAGGGTCTCCTCGGCGTCCGCGCCGCGCGCCGCCCACCCGCCGAAGCCGCGCCGCCCGACGGCCTCCGCGGCGGACCAGCCGAGGATCCGCTCGGCCTCGCGGTTCCAGTGCGTGATCATCCCGTCGGCGTCCAGGGCGCAGAGCGCCGCGTCCATCCCGTCGAGCAGCGCGGCCAACAGATCGGCCCCGGCCCCCGGAACGGAGGCGGTCTCGCTCGCGGCCCCCGTGAAAGCACTCATCCCGGTACCCCCCATTGCTGCGCCCCATTCAACTGGAAACGTGACGCAGGGCACACCCTGTTCCGCGAATTGAATAAATGGGTTGAGGCGCGTGGGGGCGCTTCCTAGGGTGTGGGTACACGCGAAAGGAGGTGATCCGAAAACATGATTTCGTTTCGGACTCGTGAGGTGACTGCGGGCTAAGGCCTGCCGTCGCACGCACTCTGTGCACCTCGGCAGGCCTGTCTGCCGAACACCACCGCAGTCACCCGACCCGTGAGTCGCCGGTCAGTCCGACCGGCTCCTGTCCGAACCTAGGCGGACGGGACCAAGGCTCACGGGTCGTCTGCGTTCTCGGAGCTGTCGGCGCGGACCGCTCAGGGCGCCAGCCGCTCCACCCTCCAGGTCTCCGCCTCGCGGACGTAGCGGAGGCGGTCGTGGAGGCGGTTCTCGTGGCCCTGCCAGAACTCGATCGTGTCCGGGACGACCCGGATGCCGCCCCACTCCGGCGGGACCGGGACCTGCTCGCCCTCGGGGTAGCGGGCCTCCAGTTCCTCGTAGCGGGCGAGGAGCTCCTCGCGGGAGGCGATCACCGCGGACTGGTGGCTCGCCCAGGCGCCCAGCTGGGAGCCGTGCGGGCGGGTGCGGAAGTAGGCGACCGTCTCGTCCCGGCCCGTGCGGACCGCGCGGCCCGTGACGATGACCTGGCGGGCCAGCGGGTGCCACGGGAAGAGCAGCGAGATGTGGGGGTTGGCCGCCAGCTCCTCGCCCTTGCGGGAGCTGTAGTTGGTGAAGAAGACGAAGCCGGCCGCGTCGTAGTGCTTCAGCAGGACGGTCCGGGAGGACGGGCGGCCGTCGGGGGTCGCGGTGGAGACGACCATCGCGTTCGGCTCGTGGATCGCCGGGTTCTCCGCGGTCTCCTTGAACCAGCGGGAGAACTGCGCGATCGGCTCGGGCGCGAGGTCGGCCACGGTCAGCTCCGTGGTGCGGTACTGCTCGCGCATGTCGGCGGGATCCAGGGCGTCGGTCACGGCGTCGGTCACGGGATCGGTCACGGGGCCATCCTGCCGCAGCACCTGAGCCTGCCCGGCACACCCCGGACCTAATCCTCTCTCGCCGGATCGGCGCAGTGTGCCGGATGTCACGCTTCCCGGCATCATCGGAACCGTACAGACTCTTGGGCTGGATGACTGTTGATTCCCCACCATCGACCACCGCACGGTTGATCGATCATCGATAGAGGAGCCGCCTGATGTCCGACTTCGTACCCGGGCTCGAAGGAGTCGTCGCGTTCGAGACGGAGATCGCCGAACCCGACAAGGAGGGCGGCGCCCTTCGCTACCGAGGCGTCGACATCGAGGACCTCGTCGGCCACGTCTCGTTCGGCAACGTCTGGGGCCTGCTGGTCGACGGCGCGTTCAACCCGGGTCTGCCGGCGGCCGAGCCGTTCCCGATCCCGGTGCACTCCGGTGACATCCGGGTCGACGTGCAGTCCGCGCTCGCGATGCTCGCGCCCGTGTGGGGCCTCAAGCCGCTCCTCGACATCTCCGTCGAGCAGGCCCGCGACGACCTCGCCCGCGCGGCCGTCATGGCCCTCTCGTACGTCGCCCAGTCCGCGCGCGGCCAGGGCATGCCGATGGTCCCGCAGAGCGAGATCGACAAGGCGGAGTCCGTCGTCGAGCGGTTCATGATCCGCTGGCGCGGCGAGCCGGACCCGAAGCACGTCAAGGCCGTCGACGCCTACTGGACCTCCGCCGCCGAGCACGGCATGAACGCGTCCACGTTCACCGCGCGTGTCATCGCCTCCACCGGTGCGGATGTCGCCGCTGCGCTCTCCGGCGCCGTGGGTGCCATGTCCGGGCCGCTGCACGGCGGCGCGCCCTCCCGTGTCCTCGGCATGATCGAGGAGATCGAGCGGACCGGCGACGCCACCGCGTGGGTGAAGCAGGCCCTCGACAAGGGCGAGCGGCTCATGGGCTTCGGCCACCGCGTCTACCGCGCCGAGGACCCGCGCGCCCGCGTCCTGCGCCGCACCGCCAAGGAGCTGGACGCCCCGCGCTACGAGGTGGCCGCCGCGCTGGAGAAGGCCGCCCTGGAGGAGCTGCACAACCGCCGCCCCGACCGGATCCTGGCGACGAACGTCGAGTTCTGGGCGGCCATCGTCCTCGACTTCGCCGAGGTTCCGGCGCACATGTTCACGTCGATGTTCAGCTGCGCCCGCACGGCCGGCTGGTCGGCGCACATCCTGGAGCAGAAGCGCACCGGGCGGCTCGTGCGCCCGTCGGCCCGCTACACGGGTCCCGGCCAGCGGGACCCGCGCGAGATCGAGGGGTACGCCGACATCGTCGGCCGATAGGCGAGGCGGGTCAGGACGACATCGCCGGGTACGTCTCCGGGTGCAGCAGCAGGTCCGCGTGGTGGCGGGCCGCCACCAGCGGGTGGGCCCGGAGCTTGCCCTTCAGTTCGTTGCGGCCGTACTCGGCGAACAGCGGGTTCGCCGGGTCCGCCGTGACACCCGGGGCCGCGGAGGCGTGCGGGAAGGCCAGCGGCGCGATCCGGGCGTCCAGGCGCGGGTTGTAGAAGAACGGCACGGAGTAGCGCTCCGTCGCCCCGGGCGGGGACACCACGCGGTGGTTCGTCGCGATCAGGTAGCCGTTCGTGGCCACTTCGAGGAGTTCGCCGAGGTTGACGACGAAGGCGCCCGGCAGCGGCGGCACGTCGTGGAACTCCCCGTCCTCCCGCTGGACCTGGAGCCCGCCGACCTGGTCCTGGAGCAGCAGCGTCAGGAAGCCGTAGTCCTTGTGCGCGCCGACGCCCTGGTCGTCGCCCTCGCCGCTGCTGCCCGGGTAGCGCACCAGCTTGAGGTGCGGGTGGGCGCGCTCGCCGAAGATCTCGTCGTAGAAGTCCGCGGGCGCGCCGATCGAGGTCAGCAGCTCGTGCAGGAGCCGCTGGGCGACGCCGCTGAGCCGGTCGATCCAGTGCAGGGCTGCGGTGCGGAGCTCGGGGAGCGCCTCCGGCCACTGGTTGGGGCCTTCGAGCCACCAGTACGGGGCTTCCCAGGGCGCGGGGGCGTGCGCGGGGCGCTCGGCGCCGATGTCGAGCTGGTCGCGCCAGTCGCGGGCGCCCGCGGTGCGCTCGTCGCCGATGCGGGTGTAGCCGCGGAAGTGCGGCGAGTTGATGTTGTCGAGGGCGAGCCGGTCGGCCTCGGGCAGTGCGAAGAAGGCGCGCATGGCGGTGGTGAGGGCCTGCGTCTCGGCCTCGCTCACCCCGTGCCCGACGAGCTGGAAGAAGCCGACGTCGTGGGCGGCGGAGTGCAGCTGGGCGTGGAGCAGGCGGCGCGCCTGGGGGCCCCGGTCGGCGGCGGAGAGGTCGACGATCGGGAGCTGCGAGGCGTACGAGGGGTGGATCCGCGAGCCGTCCACCGGCTCGTGGGAGCGCGCGCTGCGGGTCGGCTGCTGGAGGGAGGTCGAGCTGCGATTCATGGGTGCGTCCGCGGGGTGTACGGGGTGCCCGGGCGGCCGCCGGGGGTGGGGCGGGGGCCACGGGTGCCGATCGGTCTTGGGCTCTGAACGAGGGACCCGGGGACCCGGGGGCGAGGTGTGGCGCCCGGAGGTCGGGGGGTCAGGCGGAGCGGCGACAGCTCATGCTCGTGACGCGGACGAAGTCCACGTGGCGACGGCGTACGAGCGAAGGCATGCGAACAGCGTACTGCGGAGGGCCGCGAGGGGATGTGGTCCGCGTCACGTCCGCGCCATCGGAATGCCCGGCTCCCGGGCTCTGGTCAAAACGGTGGGCGTGCGCGAAGATCGCCGCCACGCGTGTCACGCGCATGCCAAGCTTCCCGTCGCAGCAGCCCATCGCAGGAGGATGTCCATGACCCGCCGCACCCGCCGTACCTCGCGCGGCCTGGTCGCCGCGGCCGCCGTCGCCGGTACGGCCGCCGCCGCCCTGCTCCCGTCCCCGGGGGCCGTCGCGGCCGCGCTGCCGCAGGCCCGGGTCTTCATGGTGAACCCGGTGCAGTCCTCCGGCGACCAGTCCCTCGCCGACCACAAGGACGCGGCGAGCGACGTGCCCGCCTCCGCCTACGCCACCGTCACGCTCCGGAACCTCGACGCGAGCGGCGGACTGTCCGGCAAGTGGGTCACCGTCCGCTCCGAGACGGGCAAGCCCGCCAAGGTCGCCGACGCCACCACGTACGACCGCTCCCAGGACCAGTTCGAGCAGGTCATGGCGTACTTCT
Organism: Streptomyces venezuelae; assembly: GCF_008642375.1. Taxonomy (NCBI): domain Bacteria; kingdom Bacillati; phylum Actinomycetota; class Actinomycetes; order Kitasatosporales; family Streptomycetaceae; genus Streptomyces; species Streptomyces venezuelae. The sequence goes on from NZ_CP029194.1 coordinate 3,768,465, forward strand.
GGATCAACGAGGCGCAGGAGTACCTCCAGGGCCTCGGCTTCGGCACCGAGCTGCCCGGGGCGAACGACCGCGTACAGCCGGTCCGGCTCAACCAGTACGGCGCCGACAACTCCTTCTTCACCGACAAGAAGGACGAGATCCGCCTCGGCAAGGGCGGTGTCGACGACGCCGAGGACGCGGACGTCGTCGTCCACGAGTACGGCCACGCCGTGCACCACGCCCAGGTGCCCGGCTTCGGCACGAACGCCGAGTCCGGCGCGATCGGCGAGGCCTTCGGCGACTACCTCGCCGTCGCGGTCGGCACGCACGCGGCCACGAAGTACGGCTGGCCGCTGAAGGCCGACGCGGCCTGCGTCGCCGACTGGGACGCCACCGGCTACAGCGAGGCGCCGCACTGCCTGCGCCGGATCGACGGCACGAAGACCTACGCGGACCGCGAGGGCGAGGTCCACGCCGACGGCGAGATCTGGTCCCGGGCGCTCCTCGACATCCGCACCTCGCTCGGCGCCCGGACCGCCGACCGGATCATCGTCAACGCCCAGTTCGGCTTCGCCCCCGACACGAGCTTCGAGGCCGCGGCGAAGACGACCGTCGCGACCGCGCAGAAGATGTACGGCACGGCGGCGGCGGACGCGGTAAGGGACGCCTTCCGGGCGCGCGCGATCCCGGGCGTCTGATCCCGGGCGTCTGATCCCGGGCGTCCAGCCGCTCGGCTAGTCGCTCAGCGCCTCGTTCACCAGCCGCGCCCACTGGGACACCACCCGTTCCCGGCGGGCGCGGTCGTCCGTCAGGAGGGTGGCGAGGCCCAGGCCGCGGGCCATGTCCAGCAGGCCCTGGACCGTCTCGCGGACGCCGGGGCGGGACTCGTCGGCGCCCAGGACCTCGACGGCGATCCGGTGGGACTCCCGGCCGACCCGGGCCTCCAGTTCGGTGACCCGGCCCCGGAGCTGGGCCTCGTCGGAGGCCGCGACCCAGAGGTGGAGCGCGGCCCGGAAGAGGGGCCCGGTGTAGAGGCCGACGAGGGCCTCGACGGCCTGCTCGCGGTTGTCCGTACGGAGTGTCCGCAGGGCCTGCGAGCGTTCCTCGGCGACGTACTCGACGGCCGCCGTGAAGAGGTCCTCGCGGGTCGGGAAGTGGTGCTGGGCCGCGCCCCGGGAGACACCGGCCCGTTCGGCGACGACGGCGACCGTGGAACCCGCCCAGCCGTGCTCGGCCAGGCAGGCCACCGCGGCCTCCAGGAGCCGCTGCCGGGTGGCGCGGCTCCTGTCCTGCTTGGGGTTCCGGTCCGGCTTGGGATTCCGGTCCGGCCTGGGCGCGGTCACTGCCGCCATTCGGGGTCCCGTCGTTCGAGGAAGGCCGTCATCCCTTCGCGCGCCTCGGCGGAGGCGAAGAGTGTGGCCGACCTCTGCACCAGTTCCTCCGCGTCGCGTTCGAAGGTCTCCAGGACTCTAGCGGTGACCAGCCGTTTCGCTTCCCGGAGGCCTTGCGGGGAGCCCGCGCGAAGGGCGTCGAGGATGCCGGGGAAGGCCTCCGCCCCGGCCGTGACGAGGCCCATCGCGACGGCCTCCGGCACGCCGAACCGCTCGCCCGTCAGGTAGTAGCGGGCCGCCGCGCGCGGGTCGAGTTTCGGGAGGAGGGTGAGGGAGATGACGGCGGGCGCGACCCCGATGCGTACCTCGGTGAGCGCGAAGTCCGCCGCCTCCCCCGCCGTCACGACGTCGCACGCCCCGAGGAGGCCGAGTCCGCCGGCCCGGACGTGCCCGGTGACGTGGCCGACGACGGGTTTCGGCAGTTCGACGAGCTGCCGGAGCAGGTCCACGAAGGCGTACGGGCTGGGCGGGGCCTTCAGGTCGGCGCCCGCGCTGAACGTGCCGCCGGTGTGGGTGAGGACCACCGCCCGGACCGCCGGGTCCTTGCCGCAGGCGGTGAGGGCGTCGGCGAGCTCGGTGACGAGGTGGGTGGAGAGGGCGTTGCGGGTGACCGGGGAGTCGAGGGCGAGCGTGGTGACGCCCCGCTCCTCGGTGATGTCGACCAGGGTCATGCGCGGTTCCTCAATTCTCGGCGGAGGATCTTGCCGGACACCGCCCGCGGGATGCTCTCCACGAACTCCACGCCGCGGACCTTCTTGTACGGGGCGACCCGGGCGGCGACGTGCGCCATGACGTCCTCGGCGGTCAGGCCGGGCGCCGAGGGCTGGCGTACGACGAAGGCCTTGGGGGTCTCGGTGCCCTCGGCGTCGGTGACGCCGACGACGGCGGCGTCGGCGACGCCCTCGTGGGTGAGGAGGAGCGCTTCGAGTTCGGCGGGGGCGACCTGGAAGCCCTTGTACTTGATGAGCTCCTTCACCCGGTCGACGACGAACAGCCAGCCGTCGGCGTCGACGCGCCCGATGTCGCCGGTGTGGACCCAGCCGTCTTCGTCGATCATGGCGGCGGTGGCGTCGGGCCGCCCCAGGTAGCCCTTCATGACCTGCGGTCCCCGGATGGCGACCTCGCCGGCCTCGCCGGGCGCCGCGTCCTTCGCCGGGTCGTCGAGGGACAGGATCCGGAGCTCGGTCGAGGGCAACAGTTTGCCGACGGTGCCGGGTGGGGACGTCTCGGCGTCGAGCGGGGTGACGTGGGTGGCCGGGGAGAGCTCCGTCATGCCGTACGCCTGGCGGACCGGCGGCAGCCCGAGCCGGGCCGAACAGGCCTCGGCGAGGGCCGCGTCGAGCGGGGCGGCGGAGCTGACGATGTACTTCAGGGACGACAGGTCGTAGTCGGCGACGGCCGGGTGCTTGGCGAGGGCCAGGATGATCGGCGGGGCGACGTACAGGCCGTTGATGCGGTGCTTCTGGACGGCCCCGAGGAAGGTGTCGAGGTCGAAGCGCGGCAGGACGACGACGGTGGCGCCGTGGCGGAGCGGGGCGTTCATGAGGGCCGTCAGGCCGTAGATGTGGAAGAAGGGCAGTACCGCGAGGATGCGGTCGCCGGGGCCCATCGGGACCAGCGGGGCCAGCTGCGTCAGGTTGGTGGCGATCGACGTGTGCGTGAGCATCACGCCCTTGGGGACGCCGGTGGTGCCGGAGGAGTACGGCAGGGCCGCCACGTCCTCGTCGGGGTCGATCCGCGGCTCAGGGACGGGTCCGGCGGAGGCCAGGAAGGACTGGAGCGACCGGGTGCCCTCCCCCTCGGGGGACTGGTCGCAGACGAATATCTCCTCGATGCCGCCCGCGAGTTCGGCCGCCGCGCGGGCCGTCGGGAGCAGCGGGGAGACGGTGACGATCCAGCGTGCGGAGGAGTCGCGGAGCTGCTTGGCGAACTCCTCGGGCGTGGCGAGCGGGTGCACGGTGGTGACGGAGGCGCCCGCGCGGGTGGCGGCGTAGAACGCGACGGGGAAGAGGACGGTGTTGGGGCTGTGCAGCGCGAGCACGTCCCCCTTCCGCACGCCGGTCTCGGCGAGCCCGGCGGCTACCCGCCGATGAAAGGCGTCGACCTGCCCGTACGTGAGGGTGAACTCCCCTGCCCCGTCGATCAGTGCGGGGGTGTCGCCCCATTCGGCCGCGCGGCCGAGCACCGCGTCGTGGATCGGCAGGGAGACGGTCGGAACGGCCTCGTACTCGCTGTGGAACACCATGCAAGCCCCCTGGAGAGGTGGGAGAGGTGGAAGGTGGTCGCCAGGATCGCGTGTGTCGCTACGGCTTGGGGAGACCTTGTCAGCACTCCATCAAAACAATCAAGCATGCATGCATGATTATTGGGAGGTACGGCCGCCTCAGGCGTCGTCGTAGCGGGCGACGACGGCGGCGGCCCGCTCGCGCAGCGCCGTCCGCAACGACCGCGGGGACAGGGCCTCCACGTCCGTGCCGAGCTGCCACAGAGCCCATTCGGCGTGCCACGCGTCCTGATAGGTCAGCGCAAGACGCAGCCGGCCGTCCTCGTCGGGTTCCTCCGCGCGGACGGCCACCGCGGTGTCCAGCAGGTCCTCCCGGCGCGCCGGGTCCACCCGCACCAGCACGGTGATGTGGCCGTCGGAGAGGAACCGCGCGGAGCGTTCCCGCCAGATCCGGTCCAGGTCGACCCGGTTCGGCCGCTCGGCCGCTTCGGGGAGCTCCTCGGCGGCCACCACCCGCGACAGCCGGTAGGTGCGGTCCTCGCCCTCTCTCGCGGCCAGCAGGTAGCCCCGGTCCCGGACGGTGACCAGACCGATCGGGTCCACCGTGCGCCAGCGCGGCGCCTGGCCCGTGGCCGCGTAGTGGATGCGCAGCTTGTGTCCGGCGAGCACCGCGCGGCGGACCTCGGTCATGGTGGCGTCGGGCACCTCGTCGGTCGCTTGCCGGCGGGAGAGCAGGTCGGTCTCCGGGTCGACGAGGAAGCGCTGGGCCGCGTCGCTCGCGGTGGCCAGCCGGCCTTCGGGCAGCGCGTCGACCACCTTGCGTACGGCCGAGGCGAGCGCCGAGCCGAGGCCGAGCACCTGCTCGCCGCGCCCCGTTCCGGCCGTCAGCAGGGCCAGGGCCTCGTCGTGGTTCAGCCCGGTGAGCTCGGTCCGGAAGCCGGGCAGCAACGAGAACCCCCCGTGCCGCCCGCGCTCGGCGTAGACCGGGACGCCCGCCACGGACAGCGCCTCGATGTCGCGCAGCACGGTGCGGGTCGACACCTCCAGCTCGCGGGCGAGCGTGTCCGCGGTCAGACGGCCGTGCCGGCGCAGCAGGAGCACCAGGGAGACCAGCCGGTCGGCGCGCATGCGGAAACGCTAACGGAATACATGACGGAGGGTGTCGTGATTCGTTGGAAGGCTCATCGGCGGAAGCAGGGAACGAAGAACCGACAACCGATGAACCGATTGGAGTCGACATGGCGATGGAGCGAACGGCGATCAACCCGGTGACGTGGTCGCTGGAGATGGGGTTCAACCAGGGCGAGCTCGTCTCCGGGCACACCCGCACCCTGTACGTCTCCGGCCAGACCGCGATGAGCCCCGAGGGCAAGCCCCTGCACGAGGGCGACATGGCAGCGCAGTTGGCCCTGAGCGTCGAGAACCTGGAGGCGGTGCTGCGCGAGGCCGGCATGACCCTCGCGAACCTCGTCCGTCTCAACGTCTACACGACCGACGTCGACGGGCTCTTCCCGCACTACGGCGTACTCGCCGGACGGCTGGGCGCCGCCGGCGCGGCACCGGCGACCACGATGCTCGGGGTCGTCCGGCTGGCCGTCCCCGGGCAGCTGATCGAGCTGGAGGGAACTGCCGTCGGGTAGAGGACGGAGCCTCAGGACGGCCGGGCCGGAGAAAGGTTGTGCGTGGAGGATCTTCTTTTCCGCTTCCTGCGGGCTCTAGGATCCGGACGCCTTCAGTCCTCTCTCCGTCCCCGCACCAGGAGAAACCTTGCTCCACACGCGCCGCCTCGCGGCCTGCGCGGCCCTCGCCCTCGGCGTGGGCCTGCTGTCCGTCGGCCCCACGTCACCGACGGCGGACGCCGCCCCCGCCGCGACCCCGGCGAAGCCCCGCTTCGACCGGGACGGGGACGGCCGCAGCGACCGGGTCTACCGGTCGGCCACCACCGGCGAGCTGCGGATATCCCTGTCGAAGACCGGCACCAGCGCGCCGTTCGCGCTCAGCCACCCCGGCATGGAGATCCTGCCGGCGGACGACCTCACGGGAACCGCGACCCCGGAACTGCTGACGCTCCATGCCGACGGCGGCCTCGTGCTGCGCCGCGGCGACAGCCCCACCTCCGTCGGCACGGCGGACTGGTCGGGATACGGCTGGCAGATCTACAACAAGGTCCTCGCCCCCGGCGACCTGACCAAGGACGGGCACCAGGACCTGCTGGCCCGCACCCCGGACGGCACGCTCTACCTGTACGCGGGGAAGGGCACGATCGACAACGGCGGCCCGTTCAGGACCCGCGCCAAGGTCGGTACCGGCTGGCAGGTCTACGACCAGCTCGTCGGCACCAACGACCTCGACGGCGACGCGATCGCCGACATGGTCGCCAGGACGCCGGGCGGCGACCTCTACTTCTACAAGGGCACCGGCTCGGCCACCGTCCCCTTCAAGGCCCGCGTCCTGATCGGCGGCGGCTGGTACACGTACAACCAGATCATCGGCGCCGACGACCTCGACGGCGACGGCAGGGCCGACCTCCTGGCCCGCACGTACAGCGGCGCGTTCTACCGGTACCTCTCCGTCGGCGGCGGGAAGTTCGGGACGCCCACGTCCTACGGGGGCGGCGGCCAGAGCCTCTCGTACTACCTCGGCCAGGGCGGCGTACCGGCGTACGGAAAGCACAACCTGTTCACCGTGAACGGCGCGGGCACCGCCTTCACCCACGGGACGCTGGCGGACGGCAGGCTCACCGCGGCCAGGCAGTACGCCGGGGCCGGGGACTTCGCCTACCACTGGCCCACCGTCAACGGGTACGCCCTGGACGGGGTCGACCGGGCCAACGTGCTGACCGCCGACAGCCGCGGCCTCACGATGTGGCGCGAGGAGGGCGGCAGCCCGCTCGGCCACCAGGTCGGCAGCGGCAGCGCCTATCAGAACTACCTGTTCAAGGTCTCACCCGGCGACGTCAACGGCGACGGCGAGGCCGACTTCGTCGGCGCGGACCACCAGGGCGACCTCTTCCTCCACCTGGGCCTGAAGAGTCACGTGCCCGCGTACCTCGGCCCGGCCGTGCGGATCGGCACGAACGGGTCGAGGGACATCCTGATCGGCCCCGGGGACGTCACGGGCGACGGCCGCCCCGACCTGATCTCCCGGGAGGGCGAGGTCCTGTACGTGCACGCGGGCACCGGGTCCGCCACCGCTCCGTTCGCTCCGCGCGTCTACGTCGGCCACGGCTGGTATGCGTACGAGCACCTGGCCTCGCCCGGCGACATGGACGGCGACGGCCGGGCCGACCTGGTCGCCGTCACCCCGGGCGGTGACGTGTACCGCTACTCGGCCCGCGGCCTGCGCGGCGCGTACACGTTCAAGGCCCGCGTCAAGATCGCCTCGGGCTGGACGTACGACCACGTCAGCTGACGTGGTCGCGGCGGGCTGCCCGGGTCAGTACGACTTGGGCAGCCCCAGCGTCTGGTGCGACACGAAGTTGAGGATCATCTCCCGGCTGACGGGGGCGATCCTGGCCACGCGGGCGGCGGTGACCAGCCGGGCGAGCCCGAACTCCTTGGTGAGGCCGTTGCCGCCGAGGGTGTGGACCGCGGTGTCGACCGCCCGCACGCAGGCCTCTCCCGCCGCGTACTTCGCCATGTTGGCGGCCTCGCCCGCGCCCATGTCGTCGCCCGCGTCGTAGAGGTGGGCCGCCTTCGCCATCATCAGACGGGCCAGTTCGAGCTCGATGTGGGCCTGCGCCAGGGGGTGCGCGATGGCCTGGTGGGCGCCGATCGGCGTCTTCCAGACCTGGCGCTCCTTCGCGTACTTCACGGCCTGCGCGAGGGCGTACCTGCCCATGCCGATGGCGAAGGCCGCCGTCATGATCCGCTCCGGGTTGAGGCCCGCGAAGAGCTGGAGCAGACCCGCGTCCTCGTCGCCGACGAGTGCCTCGGCGGGGAGGTGGACGTCGTCGAGGGTGAGCTCGAACTGCTTCTCGTTCGCGTCGAGTTCCATCTCGATGTGGCGCCGGCCGAAGCCCGGGGCGTCGCGCGGGACGATGAAGAGACAGGGCTTGAGGCTGCCGGTGCGGGCGTCGGAGGTGCGGCCCACGATGAGCGTCGCGTCGGCGATGTCGACGCCCGAGACGAAGACCTTGCGGCCGCTCAGGACCCAGCCCTCCTCGGTGCGGGTCGCGGTCGTCGTGATGCGGTGCGAGTTGGAGCCCGCGTCGGGTTCGGTGATGCCGAAGGCCATCGTCCTCGAACCGTCCGCGAGGCCCGGGAGCCAGGCCCGCTTCTGCTCCTCGGTGCCGAAGCGGGCGATGACCGTGCCGCAGATCGCGGGCGAGACGACCATCATGAGGAGCGGGGCCCCGGCGGCGCCCGCCTCCTCCAGGACGACCGACAGTTCGGCCATGCCGCCGCCCCCGCCCCCGTACTCCTCGGGCAGGTTCACGCCCAGGTAGCCGAGCTTGCCCGCCTCGGCCCACAGCGCGGCCCGGTCGAAGCCGGGGCCGTGGCGGTGTCCGAGGGCGGAGACGGCGGCGCGGAGCGCGGACAGCTCTTCGGTTTCGACAAGGGTGCTCATACGGGGTCTTCCTCCGTTGCTTCGGTCTGTACGACGGCGAGCAGGGCGCCGACCTCGACCTGGCGGCCGGGGGCGGCGTGGAGCGCGGTGAGCGTGCCGGAGGCGGGAGCGGTGACGCGGTGCTCCATCTTCATGGCCTCCAGCCAGAGAAGCGGCTGCCCGGCAAGGACCCGGTCGCCGACGGCGAGACCGTCCGCGAGCCGTACGACGGTGCCGGGCATGGGGGCGAGCAGCGAGCCGGGTTCCCGCTGGTCGGCGGGGTCGGGGAAGCGGGGGCGGGGGGTGAGGCGGTGGGGGCCGACGTGGACGACCTCTCCCGATCCGTACGCGGCGACCTCGAAGTCCCGTACGACCCCGTCCACTTCGAGACGTACGCGGTCGGGCGCCGCCGACACCACCCGTACACCCTCGGGCGCGGTGACCTCGTGGCCTCCGCCGCGGGTCGGCCGGTAGCGGATCTCGATGCCGCCGTACGTCCTCGTCTCGTCCTGGGAGCGGAGGTTGCGCCAACCGCCGCCGAAACGGCCCCTGTTGGTGCTCGCGTCGGCGAGGGCGGCGGCTACGGCCGCGTACCGGGCGCCTTCGGGGGCGGCGGTCAGGGTGGTGAGGTTCCGCTCGTAGAAGCCGGTGTCCAGCCTCCGCGCCGCGGCGTACTCGGGGTGGCGCAGCGACGCGACGAGCAGCTCCCGGTTGGTGGCGGGGCCGTGGATCCGGGCCCGCTCCAGGGTGTGGGCGAGCTTGCGGGCGGCCTCGGCGCGGGTGGGGGCGTGGACGACGACCTTCGCGAGCATCGCGTCGTAGTGGATGCCGACCTCGTCCCCGGAGACGTATCCGGTGTCGACCCGGACCCGGCCCTCGCGGGGAACCTCGAAGCGGTGCAGGACACCCGTCTGGGGCGCCCATCCCCGGGCCGGGTCCTCCGCGTAGAGGCGGGCCTCGATCGCGTGGCCGCGCGGGGCCGGGGGCTCCGGCGGCAGTGCCTCGCCCTGGGCGACGGCGAGCTGGAGGGCGACCAGGTCGACCCCGTACACCTCCTCCGTCACCGGGTGCTCGACCTGGAGCCGGGTGTTCATCTCCAGGAAGTGCGCCCGGCCGTCCGCGACCAGGAACTCGACCGTGCCCGCGCCGACGTAGCCGACGGCCTCCGCCGCGCGGACGGCCGTGTCGAGGAGGGACGCCTCCAGGCCGGCCGGAAGGCCGGGCGCCGGGGCCTCCTCGATCACCTTCTGGTGGCGGCGCTGGAGGGAGCAGTCGCGGGTGCCGAGCGCCCAGACCGTGCCGTGGGCGTCGGCGAGGACCTGCACCTCCACGTGCCGGCCGTTCTCCACGTACGGCTCGACGAAGACCTCGCCGTCCCCGAAGGCGCTCGCGGCCTCGGCGGACGCGGCCCTCAACTCCTCGGGCAGTGAGGTGAGCTCGCGGACGATCCGCATGCCCCGGCCGCCGCCGCCCGCCGCCGCCTTCACCAGGACGGGCAGATCCGCCTCGGTCACGTCCGACAGCGGGGCGATCCCCAGGAGCTCCTTCGCCCTGGTCTTCGAGGCCATCGCCTCGATCGCCTCGGGCGGCGGACCGATCCAGACGAGGCCCGCGTCGGTCACGGCCCGTGCGAAGTCGGCGTTCTCGGAGAGGAAGCCGTAGCCGGGGTGGACGGCGTCGGCGCCCGCCGCGAGCGCCGCCTTCACGACGAGGTCGCCGCGCAGGTACGTCTCCGAGGGCGCCGCCCCCGGCAGGCGTACGGCCGCGTCGGCCTCGCGGACGTGCAGGGCGTCGGCGTCCGCGTCGGAGTACACGGCGACGGTGGAGACGCCCAGCTCACGGCAGGTGCGGAAGACCCGGCAGGCGATCTCGCCGCGGTTCGCGACCAGTACGGTCGAAATCATCAGAGCCCTCACATTCGGAAGACGCCGAAGCCGCCGCGCGCGCCCTCGACCGGTGCCGTGTGGATCGCGGACAGGCACAGCCCGAGGACCGTGCGGGTGTCGCGGGGGTCGATGACCCCGTCGTCGTACAGCCGCCCCGAGAGGAACATCGGGAGGGACTCCGACTCGATCTGCGCCTCGACGAGCGCGCGGAGACCGGCGTCGGCCTCGTCGTCGTAGGGCTGCCCCTTCGCGGCGGCGGACGCCCGCGCCACGATCGACAGGACGCCGGCGAGCTGCTGCGGGCCCATGACGGCGGACTTCGCGCTGGGCCAGGCGAAGAGGAAGCGGGGATCGTACGCCCGGCCGCACATGCCGTAGTGCCCGGCGCCGTACGACGCGCCCATGAGGACGGAGAGGTGGGGGACGCGCGAGTTCGCGACCGCGTTGATCATCATGGCGCCGTGCTTGATGATGCCGCCCTGCTCGTACTCCTTGCCGACCATGTAGCCGGTGGTGTTGTGGAGGAAGAGGAGCGGGATGTCGCGCTGGTTGGCGAGCTGGATGAACTGCGCCGCCTTCTGCGACTCGGCGGAGAACAGCACGCCCTGCGCGTTGGCGAGGATGCCGACCGGATAGCCGTGCAGCCGCGCCCAGCCGGTCGTCAGGGACGTCCCGTAGAGGGGCTTGAACTCGTCGAAGTCGGAGCCGTCGACGATCCGGGCGATCACCTCGCGCGGGTCGAAGGGGGTCTTGAGGTCGCCGGGGACGATGCCGAGGAGCTCGTCCTCGTCGTACTTGGGGGGCTCGGCGTGCGGCGGATCGGCCTGCGCCTTGCGGTGGTTGAGGCGGGCGACGATCCGGCGGGCCTGGCGGATCGCGTCCGTCTCGTCGACGGCGTAGTGGTCGGCGAGACCGGAGGTCCGCGCGTGCATCTCGGCGCCGCCGAGGGACTCGTCGTCGCTCTCCTCGCCCGTCGCCATCTTCACGAGCGGCGGACCGCCGAGGAAGACCTTCGACCGCTCCTTGATCATCACGGTGTGGTCGGACATGCCGGGGACGTACGCGCCGCCGGCCGTCGAGTTGCCGAAGACGACCGCGACGGTGGGGATGCCGGCGGCGGAGAGGCGCGTGAGGTCGCGGAAGAGCGCCCCGCCGGGGATGAAGATCTCCTTCTGCGAGGGGAGGTCCGCGCCGCCCGACTCGACGAGCGAGACGACCGGGAGCCGGTTGGCGAAGGCGATCTCGTTGGCCCGCAGGGCCTTCTTCAGCGTCCACGGGTTGGAGGCGCCGCCGCGCACGGTCGGGTCGTTGGCCGTGATCAGGCACTCGACGCCCTCGACGACCCCGATGCCGGTGATCAGCGAGGCGCCCACCTGGTGGTCGCTGCCCCAGGCGGCGAGCGGCGACAGCTCCAGGAAGGGGCTGTCGGGGTCGACGAGCAGCTCGATGCGCTCACGGGCGAGGAGCTTGCCGCGCTGACGGTGCCGGGCGGTGTACTTCTCACCACCACCCGCGAGGGCCTTGTCGTGCTCGGCTTCGAGCGCGGCGAGCTTGTCGAGCATCGCGGAGCGGTGCTCCCGGTACTCGGGTCCGCCGGTGTCGAGGGCAGAGGCGAGGACGGTCACAACAGAACCTCCGGGATGTCCAGGTGCCGGGAGCGGAGCCATTCGCCGAGGGCCTTGGCCTGGGGGTCGAAGCGGGCCTGGGAGGCGACGCCCTCGCCGAGGATCCCGGCGACGGTGAAGTTGAGGGCCCGCAGGTGCGGGAGGACGTGCCGGACGACCGGCAGGCCTGCGGTCTCCGGGAGGAGCGCGCGGAAGGTCTCGACGGTGAGCGCGTGCGCGAGCCAGCGCCACTCCTCGTCCGTGCGGACCCAGAGGCCGACGTTCGCGTCGCCGCCCTTGTCGCCGCTGCGGGCCCCGGCGATCCGGCCGAGGGGGGCCCGTCGGGTGGAGTCGTACGCGAGGGGCGGCGGAAGGGGCGGGTCGGGTACGGGGGCGAGATCGAGGGTCCGCACCGGTGCGGGGATCTCCTGGCGGGTGCCGTCCGGGAGGACCGCCGTGTGCGGGACGTCGGCGGCGGGGACGTACTCGGTGGTGAAGACCCCGTAGGGAGCGCCCCTGCCGGGCGGGGCGGTGACGTGGAAGCCGGGGTAGCTCGCGAGGGCCAGTTCGATCGCGGCGCCGGTCAGCGCGCGGCCGACGGCCTCGGGGCCGGGGTCGCGGACGACGAGCCGGAGCAGCGCGCTCGCGGTCTCCTCGGTGGCGGCGTCCGCGCGGTCGGTGCGGACCAGCTCCCAACGGACCTCCGCGGGGCGGGAGCCGGAGCCGGCCAGGGCGTCCTCGATCTGCTCGCGGACGAGCAGGGCCTTGGCCTCGGTGTCGAGGCCGGTGAGGACGAACACGACCTCGTTGCGGAAGCCGCCGAGGCGGTTGAGGCCGGCCTTGAGGGTGGGGGGCGGGGCCTCGCCCGTCACGCCGTGGATCCTGACCCGGTCCGGGCCCTCCTGGGCGAGCCGCACGGTGTCGAGCCGGGCCGTCACGTCGGGGCCGGGGTAGCGGGCGCCGGCCGTCTCGTACAGCAGCTGGGCCGTGACCGTACCGACGTCGACGAGGCCGCCCGTCCCCGCGTGCTTGGTGATGACCGCGCTGCCGTCCGCGTGGAGTTCGGCGACCGGGAAGCCGGGGCGGCGGAACAGGGCCGGGTCGTGGGCGGCGAAGAAGGCGTAGTTCCCGCCGGTGGCCTGGGTGCCGCATTCCAGGACGTGCCCGGCGACGACCGCGCCGGCCAGCCTGTCGTACTCCTCCGGGCCCCAGCCGAAGTGCCACTGCGCGGGCCCGGTGACGAGGGCGGCGTCGGTGACCCGGCCGGTGACGACGACGTCGGCCCCGGCGGCGAGACAGGCGGCGATGCCGGCCCCGCCGAGGTAGGCGTGGGACGTCAGCACCCCGTCCCGGGGCGGCAGCCGGTCGCCCTCGACATGGGCGATCCGGGTCGGCAGGCCCAGCTTCACGGCGAGTCCGCGCAGGGCCTCGGCGAGGCCGGCGGGATTCAGGCCGCCCGCGTTGGCGACGATGCGGACCCCGCGCTCGTGGGCGAGGCCGAGGCCCTCCTCCATCTGGCGCAGGAAGGTCTTCGCGTAACCGGCGCCCGGGTCCTTGAGCTGGTCGCGGCCGAGGATGAGCATGGTCAGCTCGGCGAGGTAGTCGCCGGTGAGGACGTCGAGCTCACCGCCCGTGAGCATCTCGCGGACGGCGTCGAAGCGGTCGCCGTAGAAGCCGGAGGCGTTGCCGATACGGAGGACGGGGCGGGCCACTAGGCCCCCTCGGGTGCGCGGCCCGGGCCCGCAGGGCCCGCGAAGGCCTGGGCGATGGTGAGCCAGCGCTCGGCGTCGGGGCCGTGCGCGACGAGCGCGGTGTCGTCGCGGTGGACGCGCTGGGTGACGAGCAGGCAGAAGTCGAGGGCGGGGCCTGTGACGGTCTGGGCCGCGCCCTCGGGGCCGTACGCCCACGTCTCCCCGTCGACGCCGACGAGTTCGACCCGGAAGGGCTCGGCGGGCGCCGGGACGCCCCGGACGAGGTAGGCGTAGTCACGGGCGCGGACGCCGATCCAGGCGACGTGCCGGATCCGGGCCGTGGGGACGCGGACCACCCCGAGGGCGTCGGCGACGTCCTGGCCGTGCGCCCAGGTCTCCATGAGCCGGGCGGTGGCCATGGCCGGGGCGCTCATCGGCGGCCCGTACCAGGGGAAGCGCGCGCCGGGCGGGACCGCGCGCAGGGCCTCCTGGAGCCGCTCGCGGCCCGCACGCCAGCCGGCGAGCAGTTCGGCGGGCGGCAGCTTCGCGCCCTCCTCCGCGCCCTCGTCGACGAAGCGGTCGGGGGCGGCGAGGGCCTTCGTGGTCTCGGCGGCGAAGGCCTCGGGGTCGGTGGCGGCGAGGAGGGCCGCCCGGTCGGTCCAGGCGAGGTGGGCGATCTGATGGGCGACGGTCCAGCCGGGCGCGGGGGTCGGCGCACCCCACTGCTCCTCGCCCAGCTCTCCGACCAGCAGGTCGAGTTCTTCGCTCTCCTCGCGCAGATCGTCGAGGACGACGGCGGGATCGGACACGGTGCGCTCCCCTCGGGACACGGCGACGGCACGACGGCGTGCCCCGGAGCATGGCAGCGAACCAGAAAACAATCAAGCATGCTTGCTTTGATTGATGCCGGGAGGTGCCGGGAGGTGCCGGCGACATCCAGGGACGGGCGCGAGTGCGCGCACATGCACGCACCGACCACTGCCGAACTCGACCCCCTTCTGCAACACTTGACCGGTACCGCTTCGCACCACCACGGGGGTCCCATGAGCATGGACATCGAACTCGCTGACCTGCTGGCCTCGTTGCGGTCCGAGATCGGCCGCGCCCGGCTGGAAGCGGCGAACGAGGACGTGAAGTTCCGTATCGACTCCATCGATCTGGAGCTCCAGGTCTCCGTGGAGAAGTCCGCCGAGGCGAACGCCGGCATGAAGTTCTGGGTCGTCTCGCTCGGCGGCAAGGCCGGCGCGAAGAGCGGCCAGACGCACACGGTCCGGATGACGCTCACCGCGGAGGACGCCGCGACCGGCCAGAAGGTCCGCACCGGCGACGACGTGTCCGACCTCCTCGGCGCCGGCTGAGCGGCCCGTGACAGTGCCCGACACGGCCCGGGTGGCCGAGGTCGTCGTCACGGGGAACGGCAAGGCCGAGTACGGCTCCGGCTACCGCATCGCACACCGGCTCGTCCTCACCGTGGACCACCTCTTCGGTCCGGACCCGGACCCCGGCACGTGCACCGTCCGCCTCGGCGGCGGGGACACCGCACTGTCCGCGACACCCGTGTGGCGCGGCCGGAACGGCCGGGACCTGGCGCTGTTACGCCTCGACGACACCCCCACGGACACCGTGCAGCCGGTGTCCTTCGGCGTCCTCCCGGAGGGCGCGGGCAGCGTGCCCTTCATCGGGATCGGCTTCCCCGCCTTCGCGACCCGCCCCGAGGAGCCCGGCGTCACCGGCCTGCGCCGGCGGGACAGCCGCCAGGCCGAGGGGGTCGTCCTGCTGGGCTCCAACCTGAAATCGAGGCTGCTCGACCTCCAGTACACGACCACCGCGCCCCGCCCGCCCGGCGGCGGCGACGGCGACCCGTGGCGGGGCATGTCGGGCGCCGCGTTCCTCACCCCCACCGGCGGACTCCTCATCGGGGTCCAGGCGCACCGGCTGCCCGCCGCCGGAATCGCCGGCGCCGAGGCCGAACCGATCGCCGACGCCCTCGACGACCCGGACCTGTGCCGCCAGCTCGCCCTCGGCGGCGTACGGTACGAGCCCAGGCCCGTCCCCCTCGACGACGAACCGCCCGAGCCGGAGCCGCTGCTGCGCGCGGTCATCCCGCAGCACGAACTCGTCAGCGGCTTCGGTGACTTCAAGAGGAACCTCACCTCCGAGCAGCTCTCCTTCGTCTCCCCCGGCACCGACCACCCGGCCGAACCCGCCAACCTCTTCGTCCGGCTCGTCGCCGCCGGAGACCGGGGCGTCCTGCTCGTCGGCGCGGCCGGCACGGGCAAGACCCGGGCCGGGATCGAGGTGGGCCGGATCGCCCTCGAAGCGGGCTGGCGGGTCCTGCACGTCCTGCCGGGCGAGGACAGCTCCGTCACCGACGTCATCGCCGAGCAGGTCTGCGCCGAGCAGACCCCGGTCCTCGTCGTCGTCGACTACCTCAACGAATCGCAGCTCGACCTGCCGGCGCTGCGGCACCGCCTCATCCCGGAGGCCCGCCGCCGCGACATCCCGGTCGCGCTCCTCGCGTCCGTACGCCCCGGCTGGCTGCGAAAGGCCAACCGGGGGCAGCTGCACGACCTGTTCGACGAGGTGGAGCTGCGCCAGGACGACGACTTCCAGAAGGAGGTCGCCGACAACGCCCTGCACGCGCTCGCCCCCGTGGCGACGGAGCGGTACGGCATCGGCCGGATGCGGGAGGTCTGCGGGCACCGCCCGATCGTCGCGCTGCTCGTCGCGCGGGAGGTGGAGCGGCGCGTCACCTCGGGCCTGTCCCTGCCCGACCTGACGGGCCTGCGCGAGGGCGGGGAGATCCCCCGGTGGCTGAGGAGCCGCCTCGGCGAGGACGACCTGGCCGTCCCGGGCCGCGAGCACGTCTTCGTACCCGTACGGGCCTCCCGCTCCCTCGTGGCCGCCGCGGCTGCCACGGCGGCCTGCCCGCAGGCCCGCGAGGACGTGACGGCGGCGGCACACGCGGCACTGACGGCCCTGGCGGCCCTCGGGGCACCTGGGTCGCATGGGTCACCTGGATCGCCTGGGTCGCATGGGTCACCTGGGTCACCTGGATCGCCCGGGTCGCCTGGGTCACCCGGGTCGCCTGGGGAAGCCGCGGCAGACACCGGTCAGCAAGGCGCTGTCCCGCGCGCCGAGGACGTGGTCTCGACCCTCCTCTCCCTCGGCTGGCTGGAGACCGAACCCGACGGCACGCTGACAGTGGCCCACGACCTCGTCACCGACCAGCTCGTGGAGTCCGTCCTCCTGCCCGAGCGGGACGAGGCGCCCGACACGGACGGGGCGCACGCCCTGCTCGCCGGGTGTCTCGTGAGCCCCCGCGCGGTGGGCCGGGCCGCGCTCAACCTCGGCCGGGTCGTCAACGACCTGGCGCTCGCGGACCGTTCGGGGCCGGTCTCCGCCGTCCTGAACTCCTGGTTCACCCAGCACGCCACGACCCTCGGCGCCGTCCTGCGGACCGACGACGGCATCGGCGGCTACGCCCTCGGCGCGGTCTGCTCGGGCGCGCCCTGGTCCGTCTCGGCCGTCCAGTGCTGGTCGCAGGTGGTCAGCCCCTGGCTCGCGGATCATGGCTCCCGCATCGCCGCCCGCCACCTCCTCTACCGGGGCCTCCACCACCTCCCCGAGGAGGGCGCCCGGCTGCTGCTGCCCACGGTGTGGTCGTGGCTGGCACGGCACCGCGAGCTCGGACAGGCGAGCTTCGTCCTGGCCCCGGTGCTGCACCGCCCGGAGCTCGAAGCCGGCGAGACGGAGCAGGCGGTCTCGGCCGCGCTCGTCTGGCTGGCCCTCCACGCCTCCGGGCAGGAGGCACAGTTCGTCCTCAACCCCCTGCTGTCCCGCACGGACCTGGACCCGGTCGCGTCGGAGAAGGCGGTGACCGCCGCCCTCACCTGGCTGGAGAGGTACACGGCCACCCAGGAGGCCGGCTTCGTCCTCGAACCGCTGCTGTCCCGCACCGACCTGGACTCCGCATCGGCGGCGAAGGCGATCGAGGCGGCCCTGACCTGGCTCGACGCGCACACCAACGGCCAGGAGGCCCGGTTCGTCCTCCACCCGCTGCTGTCCCGCACCGACCTGGACGCCCCAACGGCGGCGAAGGCGGTCGAGGCGACGCTGACCTGGCTCGACCTCCACGCCGCCACGCAGGGGGCCCGGTTCGTCCTCAACCGTCTGCAGTCCCGCACCGACCTCGACCCGGTCGCGTCGGAGAAGGCGGTCGCCGCCGCCCTCACCTGGCTGGAGCAGCACACCCACACCCACGACGCCGACTTCGTCCTGAAGCTCCTGCTGTCCCGCACGGACCTGGACCCGGACACGGCGGAGAAGGCCGTCGCCTCGGCCCGGGCCTGGCTCGCGTCCCACCACACCAACGAGGACGCCGACTTCGTCCTCGGCTCGCTGCTCAAGCAGCTGCCGCGCGGCGGGACTCCCCCGGAGATACGGGAGATGGTCGACACGTGGGTGGGCCTGCACACCCCGCAGCAGGACTTCACCTTCCTCAGCAAGTGGGTGCTGCGCCAGCGCCTGATGAGCCCGACGATCTACCGCGCCCTGCTCCACTGGGCCCGCACCAACCTCGACAACGAGGACCTCGTCCCGCGCATGGCGGGCACCGCGTTCCACGTGTGGCCGTACGTGCGGACGTGGGAGGGGGCCCGCGACTGGCTCCGTACGGTCGAGCTCTGCCTCGACCACGCCGAGCGCCACGGCCCTCCGTCGAACGTCAACGGCGTGCTCGACGCGCTCGTCTCGACGCTGGCCCAGCAGTTCCGTACGGGAATCGGGGCGGCGTGGGCCGACGACTGCCTCCGCAGGTGGATCGCGCTGCCGTTCTCCATGGACCCCACGGTCTTCCGGCACAACGACGGCATCGTCAGCCGCTGCCACGCGCTGCTGCTCGGCGGCGGGTTCGACGAAGCGGAGCGGGCCCGTATCACCGCGCGGCTCCGGACGTGGGTGGCGTCCTGGCCGCCCCACGAACGGAACACGGCGGCCCTCGCCTACATCGACGCCCACATGCTCCCGCCGCGCCCGGTCCCACCGCCGGCCCGCCCCGTACCGCCGGCCCGCCGCGCGTCCCCGCCCCGCCCGGGCCCACCGCCACCCTGCCGCCCCGCGCCGCCGCGGGGGGAGGGCGAAGGCCGGGGGGAGAAGGGCGAGACCGCCGCGGCGTAGCGTCACCCCAACCCCACACCGGCCCCACCCCCAACCCAACCCCACACCGATCTCTCCGAGCTCAGTCCCACTGCTCGTCGGCGAGGGAGGTGACCGGCTGCGGCTTGCCGATGACGGCGAGGGCGATGAAGAAGTTGATCTGCCCGATGGCGATGGTGAGGGTGGCCAGCGCCTTCTCGTCGTAGTGCTTCGCGACCTCGGCGTACAGCTCGTCGGAGACGCGCTCCCTGCCGTGCGGGGCGGGCTGGAGGGTGGCCTCGACGAGGGCGAGTGCGGCGCGCTCGGCGTCGGTGAAGTACGGGGCGTCCTGCCAGGAGGAGACGGCGGTGATGCGCTCCTCGGACTGCCCCGCCTTGCGGAGGAACCCGGTGTTCAGGATGGTCAGGTACGTGTTGTGGACGATCTGCCCGGCGCGCAGGTGGACGAGGTTCATCGTGGTGCGCGGCACGGACTGGTTGCCGGTGGCCCGGAAGAGGGCGGCGCTGATGTCGTTCAGCTCGGGAACGAACTCGGCGGGGTTGGACATCCGGGAGATGGAGGGGGAGGTGTTCGTCATGATGGCGGGCTCCTCGGTGCTGTCTGCCTGGTCGGTGTCTTCACAGCACTGACGGACGGCGGAACGAGGATGTGACGGGATCCCGGAAGAATTTTCCCGGGACCCCGAGCACCTCACCCGCTGATGTCGAGGGCCGTCCCGTACAGCCGGGAGACCTTCAGCCGGATGACCACCCGGCGCTCGTCGACCAGCTGCTCCAGGAACGCGGCCTCGGCCTCGCCCTGCGGACGGGCGGCCTCCGGCACCATCGCGAGCAGTTCACGCCCGGTCGCGTCCCCCGGGACGGTCGTGACCTCGGAGACCTCGGCCTCCCCCTCGGCCACGGCGAACGACCAGACGTCCCCGCCGGGGACGTGCACGGCGGCGCGCGGGTCGCGCCGGATCTGCTTGACCTTGACGCGGTCGGCCGTGGTGGAGAACCGCACGACGCGCTCCGCGGCGTCCCAGTGGAAGAGCATGGTGGTGAGATGCGGATGCCCGCTGCTCTTGTTGGTGGCGAGGGTGCCGAACTGCTGCGTGCTCAGCAGCTCGGAGAGCGCGTCGTCGGACAGGGCTCGGGGTGCGGCGGGCTTCGTCATGCCGTGATCAACTCCCGTACGCACCAGAGAATTCCGCGCCGGGGAGCTACCCGACAGCGCGCCGCGGGCGGGCGACGAGCTCGCCCCCGCAGTTGGGACACACGCCGTCCATGGCATCGGCGCACGGCACGCAGAAGCTGCACTCGTACGAACAGATCCGCGCGGGCCCGTCCACGGTCAGGACCGCGGTCTCACAGCGCTCGCAACGGTCTCGCATCTCCAGGGCCATGACCGGCTCCCCTCCTCGTAAGGTCCGACGACGTCCGACGACACCCTCATCCTCCGAGGCGGGGCCGCGCGCCCGAAACAGGCCGGAAGCCAAAGATCACAAGCATCGGGCCACCGCGGCGCGCGGCCTCAGTGGCGGACCAGGCAGAAGGGGTGGCCGGCCGGGTCGGCGTAGACGCGCCAGCTTCGGGTGGCGGGGCCTTCGTCCAGGACGGTCGCGCCGTGGGCGAGGACGTGGGAGTGGGCCGTATCCAGGTCCGGGACGCCGAAGTCGAGGTGGGCCTGCTGGGGGCGTTCGGGGTCCGGCCATGTCGGGGGCCGGTGGTCGGTGACGCCCTGGAAGCAGAGGACGAGACCGCCGGGGATATGCAGCGTGGACCAGGCCTCGTCGAGGGACCAGCGGGGGTCCGGCCGGTCGACCTCCCCGCCCAGGACCTGGCGGTAGAAATCCGCGAGCGCGCGGGGCGCGGGACAGTCGATGACGAGGCACTGGAGGTCGGCGATCACGTGCGGAGTCTAGGGACGGGACGGCCGGTCGCGTGTCAGTCGGCTTGTTTCGCCGCGCGGGCCTGCATGCGGACCGCGCCCATGCTCGCCCCGATGACCAGGGCGATGGCCAGGGCGTCCGTGACCGACAGGGCCTGGCTGAGGACGAGGAAGCCCGCCGCCGCCGCGATGGCCGGTTCCAGGCTCATCAGGATCGCGAAGGTGGGTGCGGGCAGCCGGCGCAGGGCGAGGAGTTCGAGGGTGTACGGGAGGACCGAGGACATCAGCGCGACGCCCAGGCCGAGCAGGACCGTCGACGGTACGAGGAGCTTGTCGCCCGCCTCCGCGATGCCCAGCGGCAGGCTGAGGACGGCGCCGAAGGCCATGGCCAGCGCGAGCCCGTCGGCCTGCGGGAAGCGGCGGCCGGTGCGGGCGCTGAAGACGATGTACGCCGCCCACATCGCGCCCGCCGCGAGCGCGAAGGCCGCACCGACGGGGTCGAGGCGGTCGAAGCCGCCGCCGCTGAGCAGGACGACGCCGCCGAGGGCGAGTCCGGCCCAGAGCAGGTTCGCCGCCCGGCGCGAGGCGACCACCGAGAGGATCAGCGGGCCGAGGACCTCCAGGGTCACGGCGGCGCCCAGCGGGATCCGGTCGGCGGCCTGGTAGAAGAGGATGTTCATCCCGGCCATGGCCGTGCCGAAGGCGACGATCGTGCCCCAGTCGGCCCGGCTGTAGCCGCGCACCTTGGGCCGGCAGACGGCCAGCAGGACGAGGGCGGCGAGCACGAGCCGGAGGGTGACGACGCCGAGTGCCCCCGCGCGGGGCATGAGGAGGACGGCCACGGCCGAGCCGAACTGGACGGAGAGCCCGCCCGCGACGACCAGGGCGACGGGGCCGAGCGACCGGCGGGCCCTCCCGGGCGCGGGAGCCCCCAGGGCCTCGACCGTCACGGCGACCGGCGGCGCATCCTTGACCGGACTGTTCACCGGGCTACTCCTCCACTGCACACGAACCACACCACGGCCAGTTCATCCAACTGCACCGCTAGTACAACACACTGAACCCGTCATCTACTCCCGCCAGGATTCCCCTCTCACGCTACGAGCACCCGCGCGGCACCGGAAATGCCGATTGCGCTGCGGTTATGCTCCGACGACATGAGCATCGAGCTACGCCACCTCCGCTGCTTCCTCGCCATCGCCGAGGAACCCAGCCTGACCAGGGCGGCCGCCCGGCTCCACCTCACCCAGCCGGCCGTCTCCCGCACGCTCGCCGCACTCGAAGCGCACCTCGGCGCCCGGCTCGTCGACCGCTCCACCCACCATCTCGCGCTCACCGCCGAGGGCCGCGCCTTCCAGGACAGGGCCGCCGCAGCCCTCGCCGCCTTCGACGCCGCCGTCGACCCGGCCAGGCTCCGGCACCGCCCCCTGCGCCTCGGGCACGCCTGGTCGGCCTTCGGCCCGTACACCACGCCCCTGCTCCGGCGCTGGCAGCGCCTCCACCCCGAGACCCCGCTCGAACTCCTCCGCATCGACGACCGCACGGCCGGGCTGGCCCGCGGCGAGGTGGACGCGGCGCTGCTCAGGGGCCCGGTCGACGCGCCCGGCCTTGTCACCGAGGAGCTCGCCACGGAGGAGCGGGTCGCCGCGCTGCCGGCCGACAGTCCGCTCGCCGACCGCCCCGGCCTCGCCCTCGGGGACCTGACCGCCCAGACGATCGTCCTCAACACCGTCTCCGGCACGACCACCCTCGCGCTCTGGCCGCCCGGCGCCCGCCCGGCGGCCACCCTGACCGTCGCCAACACCGACGACTGGCTCACCGCGATCGCCGCGGGCCGGGGCACCGGCGTCTCCTCCGCCTCCACCGCCGCACTCCACCCGCACCCGGGCGTCGCCTACCGCCCTCTGTCCGACGCGCCGCCGCTGCCGGTGGTCCTGGCCTGGCGGGACGCCTTCCCGCACCCGGCGACGGACGCGCTGGTCGCGATGGCCCGGCAGATCGTCAGCGGGGAGTGATCCCCCATCGGGGCCCGAGCCCCTCCCACTCCTCGCGGAGGATCCCGTACGTGATCGAGTCCCGCCAGGCGCCCCGGACGTGGACGTGTCCCCGGATCCGCCCCTCCTCCACGAACCCGGCGGCGAGCAGCGTCCGCGCGGAGGCGGTGTTGAGGGGCGCCCGCGCGGCCCAGACCCGGTGCAGGTCGAGCTCCCCGAAGGCCAGCGCCAGCAGCAGCCCGACGGTCTCCCGCCCGTACCCGACGCCCCACGACTCGGGCCGCAGCGCGAACCCCATGGTCGCCGCGCGCTGCTGATGCGGATCGACCGCGAGCCGCCCGAACCCGACGAGCACGCCCGTGTCCCGCTCGACGACCCCGAGGGCGTACTCCTCCCGGGGAACGACCCGCGCGGAGACCATCGACCGCTCGACGATCCCCCGGACCTCGCCGAGGGACCGAGGCGGAAAACTGAGGTGCTCGGTCGCGGCCTCGGAGCCGTAGACGCCGTGCACGGCGGACACGTCGTCGCCGACGAGCTCACGCAGCACGAGCCGCCCGCACGCGGACGGGACAGTTCGCTCCATACGGCCGAGGGTACCGGGACTCCCGCTCAGGAAACGGGAGTTGCCCCGGCCTCACGCCGCAGCGACCCCCACACGTGCCGGGCCCACGCCTGCGCCTCCGCGCTCTCGTGCGAGCACCGGTGGGGGACCCGGGCGCGGAGTCGGGATTGAGGACACACTCCGACCTACATGCTCCCTACCGTCGACGCATGACCACTTCCCCGGAGAACCCGACCACACTCCCTCCCCTCGAAGGCGAGCGCGGCGAACTGCTGAATGCGCTGGCTGAGCAGCGGGAGTTGCTGCTGATCACGCTCCGAGGCATCAGCGACTCTCAGGCCATGCAGCGCACGACCGTGAGCGAACTGACCCTGGGCGGGATCCTCAAGCACCTCACCCGCGCCGAGCAGGTCTGGGCGCAGATCATCGCCAAAGGTGACGGAGAAATGCCGGAAGGCATGCTCGACATGGAGCAGTACCGCATGACGGACGGCGAGACACTCGCCGGGCTGCTCGAGCAGTACGCAGCCGCCGTCCGGATGACCGAAGACGCCCTGACCGGCCTGCCCGATCTGGGCGGGAGCGTGCCCCTGCCCAGGACTCCGTGGTCTCCGCCCGAGACCGTCTACTGGTCCGTACGCCGGATCCTGCTCCACCTCATCAGGGAAACGGCCCAGCACGCCGGCCACGCGGACATCATCCGGGAGACACTCGACGGGGCCAGCACCACCGCCCAACGGTGACCACCGCCCAAGGCCCCCACCACCTCCAGGCCGACAATCCCTGCAATCCGTCACCCCAGACCGGGGGCTTCGCCCACGCACCCCCACCACAAACCGAGCCCCCACCCCACACCCGCCTACGGCGCAGTGGACTGCCCGGACCGCCCGCGTGGCCACGCCCCCAGGCCGCCCTCCGAGTGTGAAAAGGCGGCCTCCGCCGCCGGGTCAAAGGGTGGGCGTAGCCCATCGGCTCCGCCGACTTGCCCTTGACGCGGTGGTGGGGGCCGCCTTTTCACACTCGGAAAGAGGGCGGCCGCACCAGAAGCTCGCGGTGCCGGGCCGCCCCCAACGCGTAAGCAACCCCAGGTCAGCGGTACTCACACAGGTACGCGGTCGCGACCTCGACCTTCAGCTGGAACGTGCTGTCGCCCGGGACCTCGAACCGCGTGCCCGCCTCGAAGGTCTCCCAGTCACCGGCGTCGGGCAGCTTCACCGTCAGGGCGCCGCTGACCACGTGCATCGTCTCCGGAGCGGCCGTGCCGAACTCGTACTCACCCGGCGCCATGACGCCTACGGTCGCCGGGCCCTGCTCCTGCTCGAACGCGATCGACTTGACCGTACCGTCGAAGTATTCGTTGACCTTGAACATGACCATCCTCCGGAGGACCTCGTCGCGCGCCGCTACTGGCGAGGCGAGTGTACGAGTCACCCTTCCCGGCCCTCCTCCAAGCCCTCCGCCAGCACCTCCGCCAGGTGTCGCGCCCGGCCGGCCGTGAGGTCGCCGATCTGGGTCCTGCACGAGAAGCCGTCCGCCAGGATCTCCGCCCCCTCCGGGGCCGTGCGCAGGGCCGGGAGGAGCTGGTCCTCGGCGCAGGCGACCGAGACGGCGTAGTGGTCCGGTTCGAAGCCGAAGTTGCCCGCCAGACCGCAGCAGCCGCCCGACAGTTCACCCGTGAGGCCCGCGCGGGCGCGGAGGCGGCGGTCGGGGCCGTCGCCCAGGACCGCGTGCTGGTGGCAGTGGGTCTGGCCGGTGACCGGGCGGTCGAGGCGCGGTGGGGTCCAGTCGGGGGCCAGGGTCTCCAGGGCCTCCGCGAAGGTCACGACCCGCGACGCCAGACCCGCCGCCCGGGGGTCGTCCGGCAGCAGTTCGGGCAGGTCGGTGCGGAGGGCCGCCGCGCAGGAGGGTTCGAGGACGACCAGCGGTCCCCCGGCGCCCCCCACCACGTCCAGCGTCCGCCGCATCACCTTCCGCGCCGCCCCCAGCCGGCCCGTCGACACGTACGTCAGGCCGCAGCAGACCCGGCCCGGCGGGAGAACCACCCCCAGGCCCGCGTCCTCCAGGACGCGCACCGCCGCGCGGCCCACCTCCGGGGCCAGGTGGTTCGTGAAGGTGTCCGGCCACAGGGTGAGGGCCGGCGGGCGGCGCGAGCCGCGCTCGCCGAACCAGGACACGAAGGTCCGGTCCGCCACCCTCGGCAGCGCCCGCTCCGGTGTCACCCCCGCCAGACGGGCGGCGAACGGCAGCCGCGTCGCCGTGTTCACGCCCCGCCCGAACAGGTCCAGCCACCGGGGCAGCCCGCCCATCGTCCAGTGCGAGCGGGGGCGCGCGAAGGGCCGTCCCGTGTAGTGGCGGTCGAGGAACTCCGCCTTGTACGCGGCCATGTCGACGCCCACCGGGCAGTCGCTGCGGCACCCCTTGCAGGACAGGCACAGGTCGAGGGCCTCCCGGACCTCCTCCGAGCGCCACCCGTCGGTGATCACCTCCCCGAGCGCCATCTCGTGCAGCAGCCGCGCCCGCCCCCGCGTGGAGTGCTTCTCCTCCCCCGTCGCGCGGTAGGACGGGCACATCACCGTCGCACCCGAACTCGGGCCTTCCACGCGACACTTGGCGACCCCTACGCACCGCGCCGCCTCCCGCCCCACGCCCACCAGCGGCAGCCCCTCGAACCGCAGCCCCTCGTCCAGCCGCTTCGGGCGGACCAGCATCCCCGGGTTCAGGCCCCCGTCCGGGTCCCACACGTCCTTCACCGCACCGAAGAGGCCGACCAGCTCCTCCCCGTACATCCTCGGCAGCAGCTCGGCCCGCGCCTGCCCGTCGCCGTGCTCGCCGGAGAGCGAGCCGCCGTGGGCGACCACGAGGTCCGCCACCGCCTCCGAGAAGCGACGGAAGTCCCGCACCCCCTTGCCCGTCCACAGGTCGAAGTCGATCCGGACGTGTACGCAGCCGTCCCCGAAGTGCCCGTACGGAGTTCCCCGGAGGCCGAACTCCGCAAGGAGGGAACGGAATTCGCGCAGATACGCACCCAGCCTGGCCGGTGGCACCGCGCAGTCCTCCCACCCCGGCCACGCCGCCGCGCCGTCGGGCATCCGCGTCGCCGTCCCCGCCGCGTCCTCGCGGATCCGCCACAGCGCCCGCTGCCCGGCCGGGTCCGACACCAGCGCCGCGTCGACGGCGTCCGCGGCCCGGACCAGCCGCCGGGCCGCCCCCTCCCCGTCCACCTCGCAGAACAGCCACGCCCCGCCCTCCGGCAGCCCCGCCGCGCCGCCGCGCACCAGGTCGGCGGCCATGCCCTCCACCGTCAGCGGCTCGTGCACGAGCAGTCCCGCCGCCGCTTCCGCCGCCGCGCTCTCGTCCGCGTACCCGAGGACGACGAGGACCGGGTCGGCCGGCAGCGGGACGAGCCGGACCGTCGCCTCCGTCACCACCCCGAGCGTGCCCTCGCTGCCGCAGAAGGAGCGGGCCACGTCCGTCCCGCGCTCCGGAAGCAGCGCGTCGAGGGCGTAGCCGGAGATCCGGCGCGGCAGGCCCGCCGGGTAGCCGGTCCGCAGCAGGGCCAGGTGGCGGTCGACGAGCTCCTTCAGTCCGGGCGGCGCGCCCTGCCCGTCCCGGCCGAGTGTCAACCTCGCTCCCCGATAGGTCACCACATCCAGCGAGCGCACGTTGTCCGCCGTGGTCCCCCAGGCGACCGAGTGCGCCCCGCACGCGTTGTTGCCGATCATTCCGCCGAGGGTGCAGCGGCTGTGCGTCGACGGATCGGGGCCGAAGGTCAGCCCGTACGGCCTCGCCGCCTCCCGCAACCGGTCGAGGACGAGCCCCGGCCGGACGACGGCCGTGCGCGATTCCGGGTCCATGGAGACGATCCCGCCCATGTGCCGTGTGAGGTCGAGCACCACGCCCGTGCCGGTGGCCTGGCCGCCGATGGAGGTGCCGCCGCCCCGCGCGACGACCGGCGTGACGCCATGGGCGCGGCACACCTCCAGGGCCGCCGCCACGTCGTCCGCGTCGCGCGGCGCGACCGTACCGACCGGCACACGGCGGTAGTTGGAGGCGTCCATCGTCGTCAGGGCCCTCGCCGTGACGGAGAAGTCGACGTCTCCGGCGACGGCGGCGCGCAGCTCCGCGGCGAGGGCGGGCGCATGATCCTCGTGTGTTCCCACAACGCCAGGATGTCTCAGTCCTCGTCTCATCCGGCGGACATCCCGCGACCGGTCCCTTCCCGACCCGATACTCTCCGCCTCGTGGCTGAGATCCAGATTCCCGCTGACATCAAGCCCGCCGACGGCCGTTTCGGCGCGGGCCCCTCCAAGGTGCGTACGGAGGCGCTGGACGCCCTGGCCGCGACCGGCTCCTCTCTCCTCGGCACGTCCCACCGCCAGGCCCCGGTCAAGAACCTGGTCGGCGAAGTGCGTGCCGGCGTCTCCGACCTCTTCTCGCTCCCCGAGGGTTACGAGGTGATCCTGGGCAACGGCGGCTCCACCGCCTTCTGGGACGTCGCGACCCACGGTCTCATCGAGAACAAGTCGCAGCACCTCACCTTCGGCGAGTTCTCCTCCAAGTTCGCGAAGGCCGCCAAGCTGGCTCCCTGGCTTGCCGAGCCGACCGTGATCCCCTCCGACCCGGGCACGCACCCGGAGCCGGTGGCCGAGGCGGGCGTCGACGTCTACGCGTACACGCACAACGAGACCTCCACCGGTGTCGCCGCCCCGATCAAGCGGGTCGCCGGTGCCGACGAGGGCGCGCTCGTCCTGGTCGACGCGACCTCGGGCGCGGGCGGTCTGCCCGTCGACATCACCGAGTCGGACGTCTACTACTTCGCCCCGCAGAAGTCCTTCGCCGCCGAGGGCGGCCTGTGGCTCGCGGCCTTCTCCCCGGCCGCTCTGGAGCGGGCGCAGAAGATCCACGCGTCGGGCCGGCACATTCCGGAGTTCTTCTCCCTCCCGACGGCGATCGACAACTCGCTGAAGAACCAGACGTACAACACCCCGGCGCTCTCGACCCTCTTCCTGCTCAACGAGCAGCTGAAGTGGATCAACGGCCAGGGCGGTCTCGACTGGGCCGTGGCCCGGACGAAGGAGTCCTCGGACGCGCTGTACGGCTGGGCCGAGGAGTCCAAGTACGCGTCGCCGTTCGTCGCGGACGCGGCGAAGCGCTCGCAGGTCATCGGGACGATCGACTTCGCGGACGAGGTCGACGCGGCGGCGGTCGCGAAGGTGCTGCGCGCCAACGGGATCGTGGACACCGAGCCGTACCGCAAGCTGGGCCGCAACCAGCTGCGGATCGCGATGTTCCCGGCGATCGACCCGGCGGACGTGCGCGCGCTGACGGCGTGCATCGACTACGTCATCGAGAAGCTGTAACTCTCCGCTCCTGTACGGACGCTTGCGTACGAAGGGCCCGGCATCGGATCTCGTCCGATGCCGGGCCCTCGCGCGTCACCGGCTCAGCGACCGGTAGCGGCGGACCGCCAGGGGCAGGAAGACCGCCGTGACCGCCAGCGGCCAGGCGAAGGCCATCAGGACCGCGTGCTGTTCGACCCAGGAGTCGCCGCCCGCGCCGGGGTTGCCGAAGAGCTCGCGGGTGGCCGTGACCGTGGACGAGATCGGGTTCCAGGCGGCGACGGGCGCGAGCCAGGAGGGCATCAGGCTGGGTGCCACGTACACGCTGGAGATCATCGTGACCGGGAAGATCACCGCGTAGAGGGCGCCCGCCGCCTCCGTGTTCGGCAGGACGAGACCGCACCACACTCCCACCCAGATCAGGCTGAAGCGCAGGAGCAGCAGCAGGCCGAAGCCGAGGACGGTCGCGCCGGGTCCGCCGTCCGAGGTCCAGCCGATGGCGAGGGCGGTCGCCGCGAGGATGGCGAGCTCGGCGGCGGCGATCATGAGGTCGGAGAGGCCGCGGCCGACGGGGACGGCGGACGGGGCCATCGGCATGGAACGGAAGCGGTCCACGACCCCCTTGGCGTTGTCGGAGACGACGGCCGCCGCGGTGTTCATGAGCCCGAAGGCCATGGTCATGGTGAACATCCCCGGCATCAGGAACTCGCGGTAGTCGCCGCCGCCCGGCACCAGCATGGCGCTGCCGAAGACGAAGCCGTAGAGGAGGACGGAGACGATGGGGAAGCCGAGCTGCCAGAGGATGGCGGAGGGCGTGCGGCGGTAGTTGAGCAGGGTGCGGCGGACGAGGGTCAGGGTGTCGGCGCAGGCCCAGTAGGCGCGGCCGGCGGTGCTGATGGTGCCTGTGGTGCCCGTGGTGCCCGTGGTGCCGTCGATCGTGCTCATGCGGCGACCTCTTCCCGGTCCGTGGCGGTCTCTTCCCGGCCGGTGGTCGACTCCTCCCCGTCCGTGGCGGTCCCCCGGCCGCCGGTCAGCAGAAGGAAGACGTCGTCCAGGGCGGGTCGGCGCAGCGCCAGGTCCTCGACGGCGATCCGTTCCTCCTGGAGCGTGCGGGCGACCTCGGTCAGGGCGGCGACCCGGTCGGTGACGGGGGCGTGGACGCGCCGTTCGGCCTCGTCGGTACGGGGGTCGGTGCCCGCGATCCGGGCGAGGACCGCGCGGGCGGCCGGGAGGTCGGCGCGCTCGGCGACGACGACCTCGACGCGGTCGCCGCCGACCCGGTCCTTGAGGCCGTCGGGGGTGTCGTCGGCGATGGCCCGGCCCCGGTCCATGACGGTGATCCGGGAGGCGAGCCGGTCGGCCTCGTCCAGGTACTGGGTGGTGAGGAGGACGGTCGTCCCGGCCGCGACGAGAGTGCGGACCGCGTCCCAGACCTCGCCCCGGGCGCGCGGGTCGAGGCCGGTGGTCGGCTCGTCGAGGAAGAGGACGGCGGGGGCGAGGATCATCGAGGCGGCGAGGTCGAGGCGGCGGCGCATGCCTCCGCTGTACTGGCCGGCGCCCTTGTCGGCGGCCTCGGTGAGGGCGAAGAGGTCGAGGAGTTCGGCGGCCCGGACGCGGGCGGCGCGGCCGCCGAGGTGGAAGAGGCGGCCGAAGAGTTCGAGGTTCTGGCGTCCGGTGAGGCCCTCGTCCACGGCGGCGAACTGCCCGACGAGGCCGATGCGGGCGCGGACGGCGCGCGGGTCGCGGGCCACGTCGACGCCGGCGACCTCGGCGCGGCCGCCGTCGGCCTTGAGGAGGGTCGCGAGGATGCGGACGGCGGTGGTCTTGCCGGCGCCGTTGGGGCCGAGGAGGCCGTGGACGGTGCCGGGGCGGACGGCGAGGTCGAAGCCGTCGAGGGCGTGGGTGACGTCGTCGCGCCGTTTCTTTCCGTACCGCTTGCTCAAGCCCTCGGCGAGGACGGCGTGTTCGGGCATGGGGGACCTCCGGTGGGTCATGGACTCGCGTCTCACGCACGTAGCGCTCGCGTCTCCGCGAGCATCTGAGTACACCGTACCCAATTAAGAGTACAGCGTACTCAGTTTTAGAGTGGCGGCATGACGACGAGCAGCCTCGACCTCCTCTGGGGCACGGGCGACCGACCCAGCCGCGGCCCCAGGCCGGGCCTCACCCTCGACCGGATCGTCGCCACGGCGGTCGGCCTCGCCGACGCCGAAGGCCTCGACGCCGTCTCGATGCGGCGGGTGTCGAGCGAGCTCGGCGTCGGCACGATGTCGCTCTACCGGTACGTCCCCGGCAAGACCGAGCTCCTCGACCTGATGCTCGACCGCGTCCAGGGCGAGTCCTTCGAGGCCGACCCGCCCCCGCCCACCCACTGGCGGGACACGATCACGGAGCTCGCCCGCACGACCCTCGGCCTCTACCGGGCCCACCCCTGGCTGCTCAAGGTCAACGAGGCCCGCTCCGTCCTCGGCCCGAGCGCACTGCGCGGCCTGGAGCTCTGCCTGTCGGGGCTCAAGGGGCCGCACGGCATGGGTCTGGGCGACCCCGAGACCATCTCGGTCGTCATCACCGTGCAGAGCTACACGGCGGGCATCGCCCGCATGGAGCTCCAGGCCGTCGAGGCCGCGAAGGAGACCGGCGTGGACGACGAGGAGTTCTGGCGCACGCAACAGCCCTACTTGGAGCGGGCGATGGCATCGGGCGACTACCCGATGATGGCGGCGCTCGCCGCCGACACCTTCTCCCGCGACGTCGACCACTTCGCCTTCGGCCTCGAAAGGCTCCTGGACGGCTTCGAGATCCTCGTGGCGAGAGCGGGCGGCGGGGACGGCACCGGCGGTGTCAGCGGTGTCAGCGGCGCCACCGACGACACCGGCGACACCGGCGCCTGAGAGTCTCCTTCACGGCGAGTGCGCGGCGAGTCAGCCCATCTGCGCCTTCACGTGATCGATCACCGCGGTGAACTCGTCGGTCGGCGAGAACTCCACGACGTCGACGTCCTCAAGCGCCTCCGGGGCGTGCCCAGGGCCCCAGTAGTAGGCCTGTCCGGCCTCGTAGATCTCCTCGCCGGTGGCGGTCCGCATCCTGATCCGGCCCTTGAAGAGGTAACCCCAGTGGGGGCACTGGCACAGGTCGCCTTCCAGGCCCTTGAGGGCCGGCGCCATGTCGGTGCCTGCGGGAAGGTGGATGAAGGCGGCGGACATGCCCCCTCCGGCCTCCTTCATGCGCAGCTCCACACCACCGCCTTCGAGCGCGACGGGGGTGGTCTCGCGGGTGGTTGCCGTCATGACTCCTCCACACTCCTCCACGGCCGGTCCGGTCCCGGGCTCCGGTCGCCCCGGTTCTCCGGTCTCCTTCCAGTCTCGCCCCCGCGGGTCAGCGGCGCAGCAGGCGCTTGAAGCCGAGGACGAGGACGGTGGCGCCCGCGAGGACGAGGAAGCCCACGGTCGCGCTGCCCTGGCCGCCCTGGCCGTCGCCCGCGCCGGGCGTGGCGGCCGGGGCGTCCGGTTCCTTGGGTGAGCCCGGTGCCTCCGTGGCCGGGCGGTCGGACCCGGCATCCCGGTCCACCCGTACGACCTTGCTGTTCCCGCCCTCCGAGCCGAACATGAAGGCCGAGCCGTCCGTCGTGTACGTCACCGACTCCGCCTGCCCCTGGAAGGGGGCGCCGACGCCCGTGCCCCCGTCGCCGAGGCGGCCGTCCTTCCACGCGTACTCCTTCGCGCTGAAGTAGCCGCGCAGGACGAGCCGTCCGCCGTCCGGGGAGAAGGCTCCGTCGGTCACCCACGGCACGTCGCCGATGCGCCGGAAGGTGTTCGTCCCCGACGGGGAGAGCTTCTCGGGGCCCGCGTACAGGCCGCCGCCGTCCTCGTTCTTGCTCGCGATGTACACCCGGCCGGTCTTCGGATGGACCATCAGGGCCTCGGCGTTGCGCGGCCCGTCGGCGTACTTCACGTCGTACTGCTCCGCCGCCACCTTCTGGTCCTTGAGCGTCTTCGGCTCGGGGAAGCGGTAGATCCAGACGTGGTCCCAGGAGCCGTCGAGGTTGTCGCCGATGTCGCCGACGTAGATGTCGCCGTCCGGGCCGACGGCGATGGCCTCCATGTCCCGGGGGGTGCCGACGCCCTGCATCGTCAGGGTCGCGACGGTCTCGCCCGTACGGGAGTCGATGCCGTAGATCAGGGGCGCGTCCTGGTCGTTGTGCGTCCAGTAGATCCCCGGGTGGGCCCGGCTCGCCGCGAGACCGCTGGACTCGGTGATCCGGGGGTCGGCGATCCTGAAGTCCCGGTCGGGTTCCTGCCCTTCGGCACGGGCATGACCGGCGGGGAGCAGCACCAGGGCCGCCGCCGCACCGAGGGCGCACAGAGCAGTTCGCATGGACCCAAGCCTGCCACGACGCCACGGAAACCCGCTTGACCTGCGTCGGAGCCGCTGCCATGGTCGCGCGCATGCCTACCTTCACCGCCCCCGACGGCACCCTGCTCGCATACCACGCGTCCGGGTCCGGCGCCCCGCTGATCTGTCTGCCGGGCGGCCCCGCGCAGGACTCCGTGTACCTCGACGGGCTGGGCGGACTCGACGCCCGCCGCACGCTGGTCCGCCTCGATCTGCGGGGCACGGGCGCGTCGGCGGTGCCGGAGGACCCGTCCTCGTACCGCTGCGACCGGATGGTCGAGGACGTCGAGGCGCTGCGGACCGAGCTGGGGCTCGACACCGTCGACCTGCTGGGACACTCGGCGGGCGCCAACCTGGCCGCGCTGTACACGGCCCGCCATCCGGAGCGGGTGGCCCGACTCGTCCTTCTCACCCCGGGCACGGCGGCCGTCGGGCTCGACACGACGGGCGAGGAGCGGCTCGCGGCGGCGCGGCGGCCGTGGCGCGAGGAGGAGCCGTGGTTCGCGGAGGCGTACGCGGCTCTGGAGGAGCTCGCGGCGGGGCGCGGGTCGGCGGAGACCTTCGCGGCGGTCGCGCCGTTCTTCCACGGGACGTGGGACGACGCGGCGCGCGAGCGCCATGCCGAGGGTCACCGGCAGCGGAACGGGGAGGCGGCGGGGGTCTACGGGAGCGAGGGCGCGTTCCGCCCGGAGGCGACCCGCGCGGCGCTGGCGGAGTTCGGGCAGCCCGTGCTGGTCGTCGCCGGCGAGGGCGACGCGAACACTCCGGTGCCGACGGCCACCGCGTACGCGGAGCTGTTCCCGAACGCCATGCTCGCGGTCCTGGCCGGGGGCGGGCACTTCCCCTGGCACGACGACGCGGAGTGGCTCGTGGAGACCGTCGGCTCCTTCCTGTCCCCGGGCGCCTGAAGAAGATCCGTGTCCGGGATCACGTCGCCGCTCCCGCGAGCGGTCCGCGATGATACGACCATGCGTTTTCTGTTCGTCGGCGACAGCATGACCATCGGACGCGTCGGCGACTGGACCTGGCGTCACCGGATGTGGCAGCACCTGGAGGCGACGCTCCCGGGCGGGTACGAGATCGTGGGCCCGCGCACCGGGCTCTACGACCCGACGGCGCCCGACGAGCCCGACGGTGTCGAGGCTTACGCCGACCCCGCCTTCCCCGCCCCCGCCCGGCGGCATCTGGCCGGCTGGGGCGAGGGCTGGCTGCACATGGCGCCCGTCATCGGCGAGACCGTCACGGCCACGGGGGCGGACGTCCTGCTGATCTCCCTCGGTCTGATCGACCTCGGCTTCTACACGAACAGCGACCAGACCGAGGAGAACGTCCGCGCGTTCGTCGCGGCGGCCCGCGCCGCGAACCCGCACGTGCGGGCCGTGCTCCTGCCGGTCATCCCGAACGTCCGCGCCGAGTACGACGCCCCCTTCGCCGCCGAGTGCGAGCGCTTCAACGAGCTCCTCGGGAAGGCCGTCGCCGACCTGGACACGCCGGCCTCGCCGCTGCTCCTGGCGACCGTCCCGGAGTCGTACGACATCCACACGGACACCTACGACGGCACCCACCCGGGCGTGACCGGCGAGCACAAACTGGCCGCCGCCTTCGCCACGGCGATGCATCAGGCCTGGGGGCTGGGCGGCCCTTACCGATCCGACCGATCCGACCGATCCCACTGATCCGACCGACCTGAGGACGACATGCAGGACCAGCACGCACACACCGGCCCGGCGCTGAGCGTCGGCCACCAGGACGCCGAGCTCGACGCGCGGCTGTCCAAGGGCCTCGACGAGATCAACTTCCCCGCCACGGGGACCACCGCCGCCGATCAGGGCTCCCTGTCGGTGAAGGCCGTCGACGAGGCCGGCGAGCTCATCGGGGGCCTGTCCGGCTGGACCTGGGGCGGGCTCCTCGGCATCGAGATGCTCTGGGTCCGCGAGGACAGCCGCCGGGACGGCTGGGGCGCCAAGCTCCTCCTCGCCGCGGAGGAGGAGGCACGGCGGCGCGGCTGCGACCGCGCCTCCGTGTCGTCGTTCACCTTCCAGGCTCCGGACTTCTACCGGCGCCAGGGGTACGTCGAGACGGGCCGGACGCTGGGCATCCCCGGCGGCGCCGAGGACGTCCACTTCCACAAGTCGCTGACCTGAGACAGGCCTTGGCGCTGTCAGGCGGCGCGGGTGAGGCGGTTCGCGAACGTCGAGAGCGTGTACGTACCGATGCCGAGGACGACCTCCAGGGCGTTCCGGCGGGTGTAGCCGGCCTTCTCGAAGGCCGCCAGGTCCGCGTCGCCGACGGCGCCGGACGCGGCGAGCACCTGGAGGGTGAACGTCCGTACGGCGTCGAGGCGTTCGGGATCCGGGGTGGGACCGAGGGCGGCCATCTTGGCCTCGTGTATGTCGACGCACAGATGGCACTGGTTGCGGGCGGCGACGGTGAGGATCACGGTCTCGCGGGAGTGCGGGTCGAGGGTGGTGGACTCGAAGATCTCGCTGAGCTTCAGGAAGCCGTTCAGGGTCTCCGGCGACTCCTTGAGGAGCGCGACGGCGTCGGCGGTACGGACGGAAAGGTCTGCGGGCAAGGCGTCTCCTGGGAATTCGAGTAGAATCGACAACATGGTTGACCATGTCGAGGAGAGAAACGTAAACCAGGTTGTCGATCAGGGCAAGGGGGAAACAGAGAAACCCGTCCCTGATCCCGGGCCCGGTCCTGGTCCCGGCCCCGGTTTCGAGCTGCCCCTGCTCCTCTTCGGCGGCTTCCGCACCCTCATCGACCGGCTCCACGCCCGTCTCGCCGCCGAGGGGCACCCCGACCTCCGCCCGGCCCACGGCTTCGCCATGCAGGCCATCGGCGCGCGGGGCGCCACCGCCAGCGACATCGGGCGGCGCCTCGGTGTCTCCAAGCAGGCCGCCGGCAAGACCGTCGACCGCCTGCTCGCCCTCGGCTACGCGGAGCGCGCCGACGACCCCGCCGACGCGCGCCGCAAACTCGTCCACCTCACCCCACGGGGGTACGAGGCCCTCGCCCGGTCCGCCGCGATCTTCGACGAACTACGAGCGGAGTGGGCCGCGCTCCTCGGCGCGGACCGGGTCCGCGACATGGAGACGGCCCTGCGGAACGTCGTCCCCGCGGAGACGGCGTTCCGCCTGGACGCCACGAGCTGGCTCGGCGCGCCCTGAGCCCTTGAAGGGCGTCACCAGGCGAAGGCCTCCGGGGACGGGCCCGGGCCGGGGAAGATCTCATCCAGGCCGGACAGGACCTCCTCGCTCAGCTCCACCTCCAGGGCACGCAGCGCGCTGGCCAGCTGCTCGGGCGTGCGCGGGCCGACGATCGGGCCCGTCACCCCGGGCCGGGTGAGCAGCCACGCGAGCGCCGCCTCGCCCGGCTCCAGGCCGTGCTTGTCGAGCAGGTCCTCGTAGGCCTGGAGCTTCGCCCGGGACGCCGGGTCGGCGAGCGTGGCGGCCGCGCGGCCCTCCGTCCTGCGCTTGCCCTGCGCCTCCTTCCTCAGCACCCCGCCGAGCAGGCCTCCGTGGAGCGGCGACCACGGGATGACCCCGAGGCCGTACTCCTGCGCGGCCGGGATCACCTCCATCTCGGCGCGCCGCTCGAAGAGGTTGTAGAGGCACTGCTCGCTGACGAGCCCGACCGAGCCGCGCCGGGCGGCGGTCTCGTTGGCCTGGGCGATCTTGTAGCCGGGGAAGTTGGAGGAGCCGGCGTACAGGACCTTGCCCTGCTGGATCAGGACGTCGACCGCCTGCCAGACCTCCTCGAAGGGGGTCGCGCGGTCGATGTGGTGGAACTGGTAGACGTCGATGTAGTCGGTGCCGAGCCGCTTGAGGCTGGCCTCGACGGCACGGCGGATGTTGAGCGCCGAGAGCTTGTCGTGGTTGGGCCAGGCGTCGCCGTCGGCGGCCATGTTCCCGTACACCTTGGTGGCGAGGACGGTCCTGTCGCGGCGGCCGTCGCCCTTGGCGAACCAGGAGCCGATGATCGACTCCGTCCGCCCCTTGTTCTCGGCCCAGCCGTAGACGTTGGCGGTGTCGAAGAAGTTGAGACCCGCGTCGAGCGCGGCGTCCATGATGGCGTGACTGGTGGCTTCGTCCGTCTGCGGGCCGAAGTTCATCGTGCCGAGGACGAGTCGGCTGACCTTGAGTCCGGTGCGTCCGAGCTGCGTGTACTCCATGAGGGTCAAGCCAACTGCTTCGAGTCCGCTCGAAGCAAGGGGATTCGCACGGGGTCACGGAGCCGCGACGGCGAGGCGCGGGAAGGGCGCCGGCGGGGCGCCCGAGGCCTACTGGCCGGTCACCGATGCCACCGCGATGATCGCGAACATCAGTACGAGCACGCCGGCCATGATGCGGTTACGGGTCTTCGGGTCCACGCATCGAGGTTAACCCGCCCGCCCGGCCGCCCCTCCCCCGGCTCCCGTGCCCCGCTCTCCCCCGGCGCCCTCCAGGGGCCAGGCGTCGAGCGTCTCGTACCGGGGCTGCTCGCCCGCCACCCCGCTCACCGGCAGGTTCGAGCGGACGAGGGCCAGGTCGGCCACCTGCCAGCGGGCGCCCTCGAAGGTGTGGAGCTCGTCGAGGAACGGGCGGAGGTCGGTCTCGTCCGTCCGCGCGCGGGCGAGCGTCAGATGCGCCTGGTAGCGGCGGTGCTCCTCCATCGCGACCCCGGCCCGGCGCGCCGCGGCGTCGGCCCGCTCGGCGAGCAGCCGCAGCTCGTCCAGGTCCCCGGCGACACCCGTCCACAGGGCACGGCGGCCGAAGTGGCCGCCGCCGTGGAGGCGGAGCGGGAAGGGCGCGGTGCGGTGCGCGGCCCGGGCGAGCCGGACCCGCAGCTCGGGCAGCAGCTCCTCGTCGACCTCGCCCATGAAGGCGAGCGTGAGGTGCCAGGCGGGCCGCGAGGTCCAGCGCAGCCGGTCGGCCCCGGGCAGCCGGTGCAGTCGGTCGGTGGCGTGTCCGAGCTCCGCGAGCTGCTCCGCGGGCGGCAGGACGGCGGCGAAAAGCCTCATGGGAAGAGTCTGGCAGGCCCGAGGGCTAGCCTCTGGGAGATGAAGATCAGAAAGGGCGGGGTGGAGGACCTCCCCGCGATAATCTCCGTGCTCGACAGCGCCGTGGTGTGGCTCAACGGCAAGGGCATCACCGCCCAGTGGGGCACCGAGCCGTACTCGGCCCGCCCGGCGGCGGTGCAGCAGGTCACGGACACCGTGTCCGAGGGCGATCTGTGGATCGCCGAGATCGACGGCGTCCCGGCGGGCACGATGACGCTGACCCCGCACCCGGGCAGGCACGTGCCGCCGGCGGACGAGCCCGAGGTCTATGTGCGCATGCTGGCGACCGACGCGCGGTTCCACGGACACGGCGTGGGGGCGGCGCTCCTCGCCCACGCGGCCGAGGAGACCCGTCGGCAGGGGGTGTCGCTGCTGCGGGTGGACTGCTTCGCGGGCAGCGAGGGCCGCCTCGTCGCGTACTACGAGGGCCAGGGCTTCACCCGGACGGACCCCTTCGCGGTGGGCGAGTGGCAGGGCCAGATCCTGGAGCGGCGGGTCTGAGGACCCGCCGCTCGTACGCGGCCGGCCGGTACTCAGCTCGTGAAGTACCCGGCGTCCAGCGCGATCCAGCCGATGAACGCGCGCTCGTCGTAGATGCGCAGCTGCCCTTCGGAGTTGAGCTCCCAGCGGGTGGTGAGAGGGCCGGTGATCGTGCCGGCGCCGGTCGCCGTGCCCACCATGCCCTGGGTGCGGCCGGGGCGGAGGTGCGGCGGGAGCGTGAGGATCGTCTCGCCGCTGGTCCATGCCTTGCCGTCGGCACGCGTCACCCGGAGGCGGAGGTCGACGCGGTCGCCCGACTGGCGGTACTGAGGGCGGTAGCTGTCGGTGGCGTGGTAGACGGGGTCAAGGTCCAAGGGCGTCCACGGGACGGTGGTGCTGCTGATGCCGTAGAGAGCCATGTGTCGTTTGTTCTCCCGAGTGGTGGCGAAGCCGAACACGAGCTGCGGCCCGGCAGGCGTTCGGCGGACGGTGATGGCTTCGGTCTCGCGGTGGACCAGGTCGAGAGCGGTGGCGTTGAAGGTCCGCTCGACCACCTCGCCCGTGAGGACGTCGTAGACGGTCCACCAGGAGTTGCCCGGGCTCGGGTTGGTGACGTCGTCGTAGGCGCTGCCCTCGTTCTGGTAGACGAGGTTCCCGTACAGGCACCAGGCCTGGGTGCGGTACTTGGCCGGGAAGCTGCGCTCCGGGGTGAAGGCGCGGTTCTTGAAGGCGCCGAGGTCGTAGACGCGGTACTCCGCGGTGCCGGACGACACGTGCCGTACCGCGATACGGCCGTGGTCGATGTCCAGGGACGGGGTGACCGCGGTGGCTCCGGGGACGGGGTCGAAGACCTCGACGAGGGGGCTCCCGGCGTCGACGATGGCGTCGGGCGTGAACGCGACGCGGCCGATGTGCCTGCCGTAGGCGAATTCGTTGGTCGCGGGGTTCCCGTCGCTGGGGACGTGGACCGCGTCGGTCTCCAGCCAGAGCCAGGGGGTGCCGTCGACGTGCTCGACGCCGAGTCCGCCGCCGTGGCCGAAGCCCCGCAGGTACATGACGGCGAGGACGGTGCCGTCGGGCGCCACCTGGTTGACGCAGAGGTCTCCCCGGCGTCCGCGCTCGTCGTCGGGCGGGGTCACGGTCTCGTCGGCGAGTCGGCGGCCGTTGCTGATGAGCTGCACGGCGTAGGCCAGACCGGTCACCGGGTCGAAGGCGACCTGCTGGTGCACCCGGGTCTGGTTGAGGAGGATCTCCCTGCCGAACAGGTCGACGGGCTCGGCCTTCAGGTCGAACCTGTGCCCGGCGGGCAGGGTCACGGCGGCGGGCCAGACGGCGGGCACGGCCTGCGGGACGGCCGTCCCGGGAACGGCCGACTGCGGGACGGTCGACTGCGGGGCGGCCGCGTGGGCGGCGCCGACGGGGGAGAGGACCGGGGCGACGGCCAGCGCGGTCAGGACGTTACGACGGCTCAGCGGCATGACGGAACGGCTCCGTTTCCTCGCGGAGACGGCCTGCGGGTAGAACGTGTGTACATGGGCGTGCAAGCCCCCCTTTCAAGATCAATCACCTGCACGGTGTCGCGATCTTCGCACACGGGTGCGAGGGGTCAAGGGGGATTTCGGGGGCCTGACGGAGGCCCGGGGCGGAGACAGAGACTCCGCTCACCGCCCCGGGAGGGGGAGGCAGAGACTCCGCCCGCCACCCCGGAAGGGGGGAGGCAGACACTCCGCCCGCCACCCCGGAAGGGGGGAGGCAGAACCTCCGCCCCGCCCCCTACCGTCAGGCCGCCGTCGCCAGCCGTTCGCGCGCCACGAAGCGGACCTGCGGGTGGCCGTGGCGCCAGCCGAAGGCCATCTTCAGGCCGCCGACCCTCGCCAGGATCAGGCCGATGACGCCCGCCGCGGCCAGCGAGATCACGCCGCCCGTCGCGAAGCCGACGCGGGCGCCGTACGTGTCGGTGACCCAGCCGAGGAGGGGCGCCCCGATCGGGGTGCCGCCGGCGAAGACCATCATGTAGAGGCTCATCACCCGGCCCCGCATGGCCGGGTCGGTCGCCATCTGGACGGCCGAGTTCGCGGTGATGTTGACCGTGAGGCCGATCATGCCGATCGGCACGAGCAGCAGCGCGAACATCCAGAACGCCGGCGACAGCGCCGCCGCGATCTCCAGGACGCCGAAGACCGCCGCCGCGATCACCAGCATCCGCAGCCGGGTCGAGCCCCGGCGGGCCGCGGCGAGGGCGCCCACGAGGGAGCCGGCCGCCATCAGGGTGTTCAGGAAGCCGTACGTACCGGCGCCGACGTGGAAGACCTCCTCCGCGAAGGCCGTCAGCCAGATCGGGAAGTTGAACCCGAAGGTGCCGATGAAGCCCACGAGGACGATCGGCCAGATCAGGTCGGGCCGCCCGGCCACGTACCGCAGGCCTTCCCGCAGCTGGCCCTTGCCGCGCGGGGCGCGCTCCACCTTGTGGAGCTCGCCGGTCCGCATGAGCAGGAGGCTCACGAGGGGGGCGATGAAGGACAGGCCGTTGAGGAGGAAGGCCCAGCCGCTGCCGACCCCGGCGATCAGCACACCGGCGACGGCGGGGCCGACGAGCCGCGCGGACTGGAAGTTCGCGGAGTTGAGCGAGACGGCGTTACGGAGCTGCTTCGGGCCGACCATCTCGGCGACGTACGCCTGCCGGGCCGGGTTGTCGACGACGGTCACCATGCCGAGGAGGAAGGCGATCAGGTAGACGTGCCAGACCTGGACGGAGCCGGAGAGCGTGAGGACGGCGAGCGCGAGGCCGCAGAGGCCGAGGGCGGCCTGGCTGACGAGGAGCAGGTTCCGCTTCGGGTAGCGGTCGGCGATGACACCGCCGTACAGGCCGAAGAGCAGCATCGGCAGGAACTGCAGGGCTGTGGTGATGCCGACGGCGGCGGCCGAGCCGGTGAGGCTCAGGACCAGCCAGTCCTGGGTGATGCGGGCCATCCACGTACCGGTGTTGGAGACGATCGCTCCGGTGAAGAACAGCCGGTAGTTGCGGATTCTGAGCGAGGAGAAGGTTTCCCCCCGCCCGCGGGTCTTGAGGGTGGGTTGATGGACGGGTGCGGAGTCTGCTCCGGGTCCCGTACTCAAAGTGCGTTCGCCTCCTCGGCTGCGGGTCTACAGATGGGCGAGCTTCTCCAGGACCGGGGCGGCCGCGCGCAGCTTGGCCCATTCGTCCTCGTCCAGACCCTCGGCGAGGGTGGCCAGCCAGGCGTTCCGCTTGCGGCGGGACTCTTCGAGCATGGCCTCGGCCTGCTCGGTCTGGCGGACCACCTTCTGGCGGCGGTCGTCGGGGTGCGGCTCCAGCCGGACCAGTCCCTTGGCTTCGAGCAGCGCGACGATGCGGGTCATCGACGGTGGCTGGACGTGCTCCTTGCGGGCCAGCTCACCGGGGGTGGCGGAGCCGCAGAGCTTCAGGGTGCCGAGCACCGACATCTCGGTCGGGCTCAGCGACTCGTCGACGCGCTGGTGCTTGAGTCGTCGGCTCAGTCGCATGACGGAGGAGCGGAGCGCGTTCACGGCCGCGGCGTCGTCGGCGGTGCCGTGGGACAGGTCTGGCATGTTTGTTAGCCTAACTCATTACTCTGTCTAAATACCAACAGGAACGCGCCGACGTCGCACGGATCACACCCGCAGCCCCCCGCAACGCCCACAGCGCCCACAGCGCCCACAGCGCCCTGCAGTACGCGGCAACACCCGGCCCGCTCGGCAACACGCGGCAGCACCCGCCCCACTCGGCAACACAGGCGCGGGAAGGTCACGCTTCGGCATCCATGTATCACCCAAATGAGTGAGCCGGATCCAGAAAGTGACGCAAAGAGGCGCCGGGTGCCCCGACCCTGAACGGCATGGGATCGACAGTGCTCAGCCTGCGCATCGACGGTGAGCTGCTCGACCGGCTCAGGAGTCACGCCGCGAAAAGAGGAATGAGCGTCCAGGACTATGTCGTCCGGACGCTCATTCGGGAGGATTTCGACGAGCGGTTCAAGACCGCCGTCGACGAGACGGAGAGGTTCTACGGACCGGGGTCGTCGGACCCCGGGGATCACGTGAGGCCGAGCGCCGGCATCGCGTAGTAGAAGACGAAGACCGCGGACACGACGTACATGGCCGCCGGGACCTCACGGCCCCGGCCGGCCGCCAGGCGCAGCACGCTGAACGCGATGAAGCCGATGCCGATGCCGTTCGTGATCGAGTACGTGAACGGCATCATCACCATGGCCAGGAACGCCGGCACCGCGATGGTGTAGTCGCTCCAGTCGATGTCCTTGATCGAACCGGCCAGGATCAGGAAGCCGACCGCGAGCAGCGCGGGCGTGGCCGCCTGGGACGGGACCATCGTCGCCAGCGGCGTGAGGAACAGCGCGACCGAGAAGAGACCGCCGGTCACGACCGAGGCGAGGCCCGTCCGCGCGCCCTCGCCGACGCCCGCCGTGGACTCCACGAAGCAGGTGGTGGCGGAGGACGAGGTCGCGCCGCCGGAGGCGACGGCCAGGCCGTCCACGAGCAGGACCTTGTTGATGCCCGGGAAGTTGCCGTCCCGGTCGATCAGCTTGGCCTCGTCGCCGACGCCGAGGATCGTGCCCATCGCGTCGAAGAAGCAGGACAGCAGCACGGTGAAGACGAAGAGGACGCCGGTCAGCAGACCGACCTTCTCGAAGCCGCCGAAGAGGCTGACCTCGCCGACCAGGCCGAAGTCGGGCGAGGCGACGGGGTTGCCCGGCCACTTCGGGGTGGTGAGACCCCAGGAGGGGACGGTCGCGACGGCGTTGATCACCATGGCCACGATCGTCATGACGACGATCGAGATGAGGATCGCGCCCGGCACCTTGCGGATGATCAGGGCGAGGGTGAGCAGAGTGCCCAGGACGAAGACGAGGACCGGCCAGCCGGTGAGGTGCCCGTCGCCGCCGAGCTGGAGCGGGACGGTGGTGTGCGCGGCGTCGGGGATGCGGGAGACGAAGCCCGAGTCGACGAGGCCGATGAGCATGATGAAGAGGCCGATGCCGATCGCGATGCCCTTGCGCAGGCCGACCGGGACGGCGTTCATGACGCGCTCGCGCAGACCGGTCGCGACGAGCAGCATCACGACGATGCCGGCGAGGACGACCATGCCCATGGCGTCGGGCCAGGACATCTTGGGCGCGAGCTGGAGCGCGACGACCGTGTTGACGCCGAGGCCGGCGGCGAGGGCGATCGGGACATTGCCGATGACGCCCATGAGGAGCGTCGAGAAGGCGGCCGTGAGGACGGTCGCCGTGACGAGCTGACCGCTGTCGAGCTGGTTCCCGTACATGTCCTTGGCGCTGCCGAGGATGATCGGGTTCAGCACGATGATGTAGGCCATCGCGAAGAAGGTGGCGAAACCGCCCCGGACCTCGCGGGCGACGGTCGACCCGCGCTCCGAGATCCGGAAGAAGCGGTCGATACCCGAGTTCGGCTGCGGGGCACCCGCGGGCTCGGGGGACATGGCCTTGGCGGTGGCCGTGGTGCTCATGGGGGTTCCTCTTCGGAAGACGTCCTTTTTGGCGGTTCATACGAGGGAAACCCGCCAGAGGCAAACCGTTTCAGTATGAACACATGAACGAGTGAGCGTCTATCTCCGCGCGTAGACCCCGATTCCCGCCGCCTAGACTGAGTCCCATGGCGAAGTGGACACCGAAGCACGAGGCACCCGAGCCCCTCGAAGGGCCCGTCGTCGCCACCATCACCGGCGGCACGATCCTCTGGTTCGTCCTCTTCCTCGTCCAGGTCCCCTTCTACGGCTGGTTCGACGACCGGGACCTGACCTGGTGGGTGTGGACCTGCCTCGCGGGCGCCGGGCTCGGCCTGATCGGCATCTGGTACGTACGGGGCCGGGACGCGGCGCTCAAGCGGCACGCGGCGGAGCGGGAAGCGGGTGCGGCGGATGCCGCGGAGCCCCGCACCCCCGAGACACACCCGGGCGCGTAGCACCAGGGGACGATTCCCCTCCTCCCACGGTCGGATCTTCGCGCTTCTCGGCGGGTGAACGACCCGTTCCGGTCGTACCGTCGAAAACATGACTCAGCGGGCGAAGATCGACACCGGCGGCAGCGAGACCGAGGCGGTGGAACCCCCCGTCGTGCACCGCCCGGCCGGACTCACCTCCGCC
Source organism: Streptomyces venezuelae (assembly GCF_008642375.1). Lineage (NCBI taxonomy): Bacteria > Bacillati > Actinomycetota > Actinomycetes > Kitasatosporales > Streptomycetaceae > Streptomyces > Streptomyces venezuelae. The sequence goes on from NZ_CP029194.1 coordinate 3,812,788, forward strand.
GAGGTCGCCGAACGGGTCGCGCGCGGCGAGGTCAACGACGTACCCCTGCGCAGCTCCCGCTCCACCACCGACATCGTCCGCGCGAACGTCTTCACCCGCTTCAACGCCATCATCGGCGTGCTCTGGGTGATCATGTTCTTCGTCGCGCCGATCCAGGACAGCCTCTTCGGCTTCGTGATCATCGCCAACACCGGCATCGGCATCATCCAGGAGCTCCGAGCCAAGAAGACCCTCGACGGGCTCGCGCTCATCGGCGAGGCGAAACCGACCGTCCGCCGCGACGGGGTCGCCGCCGAACTCTCCACCTCCGAGATCGTCCTCGGCGACCTGATCGAGCTCGGTCCGGGCGACAAGGTCGTCGTCGACGGCGTCGTCGCCGAGGCCGACAACCTGGAGATCGACGAGTCGCTCCTCACCGGCGAGGCCGACCCGGTCGTGAAACAGCCCGGCGCCCCGGTGATGTCCGGCTCCTTCGTGGTGGCCGGCGGCGGCGCGTTCACCGCGACCAAGGTCGGCCGCGAGGCCTACGCGGCCCAGCTCGCCGAGGAGGCCTCCCGCTTCACCCTCGTCCACTCCGAGCTGCGCAGCGGCATCTCCACGATCCTCAAGTACGTGACGTGGATGATGGTCCCGACCGCGATCGGGCTGATCATCAGCCAGCTCGTCGTCAAGGACAACGACCTCAAGAACTCGATCGCCCGCACGGTCGGCGGCATCGTCCCGATGATCCCCGAGGGCCTCGTGCTCCTCACCTCCGTGGCCTTCGCGATCGGCGTGATCCGCCTCGGCCGCAAGCAGTGCCTCGTCCAGGAGCTCCCCGCCATCGAGGGCCTGGCCCGCGTCGACGTCGTCTGCCTCGACAAGACGGGCACGCTCACCGAGGGCGGCATGGACGTCACGGAGCTGCGTCCCCTCAACGGCAGCGACGAGGCGTACGTACGGAAGGTGCTCGGCGCCCTCGGGGAGTCCGACCCCCGCCCGAACGCCTCCCTCCAGGCGATCATCGACGCCTACCCCGACTCCGTGGACTGGCGCTGCACGGAGTCGCTCCCCTTCTCCTCGGCGCGCAAGTACAGCGGCGCGGCGTTCAGCGAGGGCAACGGCGAGGACTCGACCTGGCTGCTCGGCGCCCCCGACGTCCTCCTCCGTGCCGGCGACCCGACCCTCACCGAGATCGACCACCTCAACGAACAGGGCCTGCGGGTCCTCCTCCTCGCCCGCACGACCCACGAGCTCGACGACCCCGGTGTCGCCACCGACGCCCGGCCGACCGCCCTCGTCGTCCTGGAACAGCGGCTGCGCCCCGACGCGGCCGACACCCTCGCGTACTTCGCCGACCAGAACGTCGCCACGAAGATCATCTCGGGTGACAACGCGGTCTCGGTCGGCGCGGTGGCCGGAAAACTCGACATGCCCGGCGCCGCGAACACGGTGGACGCCCGCACCCTCCCCACCGACAGGGAGGAGATGGCGAAGGTCCTGGACGCGAACGGCGTCTTCGGCCGGGTCTCCCCGCAGCAGAAGCGGGACATGGTGGCGGCCCTCCAGTCCCACGGCCACACGGTCGCGATGACGGGCGACGGCGTCAACGACGTCCTGGCCCTGAAGGACGCCGACATCGGCGTCTCGATGGGCTCGGGCTCGGAGGCGACGAGGGCGGTGGCCCAGATCGTCCTCCTGAACAACAGCTTCGCGACGCTCCCGTCGGTGGTGGCGGAGGGCCGCAGGGTCATCGGCAACATCACCCGAGTGGCCACCCTCTTCCTGACGAAGACGGTCTACTCGGTCCTTCTGGCGGTCCTGGTGGTCTGCTCGCAGGTGGAGTACCCCTTCCTCCCCCGCCACCTCACCCTCCTCTCCACCCTCACGATCGGCGTCCCGGCCTTCTTCCTCGCGCTCGCCCCCAACAAGGAACGCGCGAAGCCGAACTTCGTCCGCCGCGTGATGCGGTACGCGATCCCCGGCGGCGTCATCGCGGCGGCGGCCACCTTCACCACGTACCTCCTCGCCCGCCACCACTACACCGGCGAAGGCGCCCTGGAGGCGGAGACCAGCGCGGCCACCCTCACGCTCTTCCTGGTCTCCATGTGGGTCCTGGCGATCATCGCCCGCCCCTACACCTGGTGGCGCCTCACCCTGGTCGCCACGATGGCCGGCGCCTTCCTCCTCGTCCTCGTCGTCCCCTGGCTCCAGGACTTCTTCGCCCTGAGACTGGTCGGCACGACGATGCCGTGGGCGGCGGTCGTGATCGCGGCGGCGGGCGGGGTCCTCCTGGAGGTGGCGTACCGCTGGGTGGACCGGAGGTTCCCGGCGTAGGCGCGGGCGGGGGTCAGTCCCCGCTGGTCGGCGTCTCGCCCAGCCGCCGCACGCGCAGTGCGGCGGTCAGCATCGGGAGGGTGAACTCGCCGTCGGCGGTCTCCGGGCGGCTCGCGAGGTACGTGCGGATGCGGGCGAGCGCGGCCTCGCGTTCCGGGTCCGGCATGACGAGCATGCCCGCGCGCGTCGCGAGGGTCGCGACGAGGGAGTCGGCGGTACGGCGCTGCCCGTGCGGGAACTCGGCCTGCTCGGGCGAGCCGAACCGGGCTTCCTCGCCGCCCTTGGGGAGGTGCATGTCCGCCGTCTCGGCGCGCCAGGCGGCCGGCGTGTCACGCGGGCCGACGGCCGCGCTCCCGCTGACCGACGCGAGCCCGGCGACCCACTCGACCTGGTCGTCCATGACGTTCCACAGGCCGGCCAGAACCCCGCCGGGCACGAGGACCCTGGCGATCTCCGGCCCCGCGACGGCCATGTCGAACCAGTGCATGGCGTTCCCGGCCAGTACGGCGTCGAAGGACGCGTCCGGCAGCGGGATCGACTCGGCGCTGCCCGGCAGGGCACGGACGGTCGGCGCCGCGCGGCGGAGTTCGGCCAGCATCGCCGAGTCGGGCTCGACCGCGACGACGTCGACGTCCAGCGCGACCAGCGTGGCGGTCAGCTTGCCTGTTCCGGCACCGAGGTCGAGCACCCGCACCCCCGGCGCGGCCGCCAGCGCCCAGCGGACCGCGGCCTGCGCGTAGTCGGGGCGGTGCGCGGCGTACGCGGCTGCCGCCGCTCCGAACGACGAGCTGTGAAGGAGCCGTTCATCCTTTTCCACGCGGGCACGCTACCCGGGCGGCGAGGACTCGACACGGCAGTCGCCGCAGACGGCCTCGGTGTCACGACTGCGGAACGCCCGGTCGCACCCGTCGCAGGTGATCAGCGGCGCGGGCCCCTCGACGACCGACGGCGGTGGACCGGCGGGCAGCCGGGGCGGCTGGAGGGCGGAGAGGCGGTACTCCAGGAATCTGCCCGGGTGGTGGATGGGTACGTGGGCGGGCGGCAGCGCGGCCGTGAGCGTGCGGACGATCTGGGCCGGGGTCGCGGCCCTGGCCAGCCACTCGTCGACGGCGGGGGCGAGCCGCAGGACCTCCCGCCAGGGCAGCAGCAGCCTGGTGTCGACGGTCCGCAGCCGCGCGAGCAGGTCGGCGGCGGGCCCGGGGAGGTCGGCGGGTTCCGGTTCGACCGCTGCCTGTACGGTCTCGGGCTCCGGTTCCGGCTCGGGCGGGCCGGGTGCTTCCGCCCGCCGTACCGGCAGACCGCACCCCGGCTTGTCGTACGAGACGATCCGGGTGGCGAACCGCCCACCCCCGAGCGGCACCCGATGGCGCTCCAAATAACCTTCCACGACCAGCTCGTTGAGGGCTCGTCGGACGGTGATCTCGCCCTCCGTGAAGCGGTTCGTGAGCGTCTTCACGGTGACGTCGGCGCCCTCGGGCAGCGACTGGATGTACACGCCGAGCCCGATCGCCACGGCCGACAGGGACGGATGCTGGGCGAGGTGATTGCCGATGATCGTGAACCGGTCGGTGTGCCGGAACCGGACCCGGATCACCCCGGAGCGGGGCGCGTCGGCGGGAATCTCGAACGGAACAGGGAACGCGGACACGGCCGCGTTAGACTGCGGACAAGCCATAGGGAAAGACTGCTTCCTGATTGGTCAGGCCCTCGTCAGGATGCCAGTCCTGCCGGGGGCCGAGTTGCATGTGCCGTTGCATATGCCGTTGTTGCGGCCGACCGTACCGCATCCGTCCGCACTCCGGACGCCCCGTCACTCGATCGTGTGGCAAAGCCAGTTGGGGAGGCGGGAGGGGTGGGTTAGGAATTTCTCTTCCCGTTACTTAAAGGGGCGACGTGCCCCACCGGGGCGCGGCCGAGCGCGCCCCGGTGGGACGTCGGGTTCAGCTCAGGAACGTCTTGCGCCACTCCAGCGGCGACATGGTGAGCGCGGCCTCGGCGAGAGCCTGCGCGGACGCCGTCTTGAGACTGTTCAGGGAGGTGTCGATCCAGTCCTGGACCAGCGTGTTGCCCTGCGCCCGGTACTCCACGGCCTGCACGAGGCACTCCAGCTTGTCCGCGTCCTTGGCGACGATCGCCTCAGGGGTGTCGTTGGCCTCGTACTCATCCACGACCCGCTGGACCCCGGCCTTCACCGCCGGATGCGCGGCGGACACCTGATCCGCGGTGACCGTCTGGTTCGTCGCGGCGTCGATATAGCGGCGGCCGATGTGCGGGATATCCCCGATCCTGGTCTCCTGCGTGTCGTGGAAGAGACACATCAAAGCGACTTTGGCCGGGTCCACACCCTCCATCATGGCGAGCACGGCCCCAATAACACCAACGCGGAACGAGTGCTCGGCGATCGACTCGGGGTTGTTGTTCCCGGTGAACCACCATCCGGTGCGCTTGGCGTTCTTGAGCACCCCCATCTCGAAGATGAACCCGGCGGTGCCCTGGGCGTTTGCCGTCTCGTCTGCCATGTGGTGACCTCCGGTTCTCAGGTGTGATCGCGCAAAACGTAATACACAGTGCCGAGTTCATGACGGGATCTTCCGGACGTGACGCCACTGTCCAGTAGCTGGCCCATACGCTCTGCCAGATCTCTCGCCAGCGAAGCCGATGCCTGGGGCAGCCACGGGTGGGCCGTCAGCAGGGCCCACAAGGTGTGGGCGTACAGATCGACGTACCCAGGAGCGTGGTGCATCCCGTACGTGAGCCCACGGAGCAGCGTGACAGGGTCCCAGCCGGTCAGGTCCCGGTCCTGCATGAATTGGTCATCGGACTGGGGAAGTCGTACTCCTCCCAGCCAGTACGCCCAGTAGTTGAGATTCGCGGCCTCTGCGGCGTCATCACCGACCAGGGATCGATCGATGAAGTCGAGGAGCGGCTGTGGATCTCCCAGTCGGGCCAGCGCTGTTGCAGTCGACCGAGCCTCCGCCCAGTGCACTGACCAACCCTTCCGTGCGAGAACTCCCCGCCGCGCGTGCAGGGCGTGTGCCGTCCACGAGACCGCTTCCGACCCCCGGTCGTACGAAGCGAGGTAGAGAGCCTGTCGGTGCAGCAGGGTGCCGCCACCAGGTCGCCGCGCGACCTCGGCAGTCCGACGGAGGCGGTCGAAGAACAGAGCCCGGTCGGATGCACCCAGCAGCGGAGCTACCGCCGCAGGCCCCCGCCGGGGAGCCGGAATTCGTCCGGCCAGCGCCGGAGGCGCCACTCCGGTCAAGGCCCAAGCCAGCATGTGGGCGGTGTCCCGGGTGTGCACCCATGACGCGAGCGGGGTGTATCCCGATGTCGTCCGGAGGCTCCAGCGCGGCGCCGATGATCTGATCGGCATCCATCGCCGCGTCCAGGAGTCCCACCACCCCTGGATCCGCACCCAGCGCTCCCAGCCGGCGTCGCAGGTTCAGCAGCGCTCCGGCCTTCACATTGGCGAGTGGCCTGCGGCCCGTTTCCCATCCCTGCATCGTGCCCAGATCCACCCCCAAGACTTCCGCCATGGACGCCTGCGTTCGCGGGACGCTCTCCCGTGCCAGGCGCAGCACGAACCCCGCAACAGTCCCAGCGACCGCGCGGCCTCGTACGGGCGGCTTCACCATGTCGGCTCCCCGAGAGCTCTCCGCCCCTCAACACGTACCACCGGTCAGTCCTACCGCGTCAGCGCCGACCGTACGTTCAAGATGCGCCAACAACCAGCACCCGTACGGGTCATGGAGGTTGACGCCCACCGCATCCCGACAGTGAGGAGCGACCACGTGACCACCCCCGAACTCCCCCGTAGGGCACCCGGCTCCAGCGGGCGACGGCGCAACCCCGAGCCCGCCCCCGGCGCCCCGAGCCGGGCCCTCCGGATGCGCGCGGCCGGCGGCTGGGCGAGGTTCATGCGGCGGGCCGAGGCGGAGTCACCGCGGGAGGCGAAGACGTGAACGCGGTCGGCCACGACGGCTACGAGGAACACCCGCTGCTCCACACACGTGTCCGCGACATCGCCAGCCGGGGCGAGGGAGAGCTGACCGCGGTCACCCACGAAGTGCACGGCCCCGGCCGCCTCGTCCGGGTCGCCCACATCCGGCCCGCGAACGGCATCGAGTGGACGACCTCCGCCGACAACGTCCGGGCGGCCCTCCGACCCGCCAGACCACCCACCACCCCCGAACCGACCCTTGGAGGAACCGTGTTCCACCACACCGACCGACTCCCGACCGGTACGCCCCTGCCCATGGGCAGGGTCACCGCCGCGCCCTGGGGCGTTCAGCGCATGGCCCCGTACCCGGCCATGGCCCCCGCCTACGCCCGGGCCGAGATCGACCCGGGGACCCAGACCGCCCGCTACTTCGACGCCGCCGGCCAGGTCATGGAGATGCCCGGACACGGCACCAGTACCGGTACCAACCCGGCTACGAACACCGGCAATCCGTCCGACGGGTCCAGCGGTGGCGGCACGGGCGGCGGGGACAGCGACACGGGGAACGACACCGACCAGTGACCGACATCGGCCCGGTGCTGGTCGTCACCATGATCGACGACCCCACGGCCGACCTGGTGATCGGCGAGCTGCACGACCGGGGCGTCCCGGTCGTGCGGCTCGACTCCGGGGACTTCCCCGCCACCCTGTCGTTCGCGGCCACGCTCACGCCTCACGGCATCGAAGGAACGCTGTCCACGCCCACCCGGACCGCCGACCTGTCCCGCGTACGGTCGCTGTACTACCGGCGCCCGTCCGGCTTCACCTTCACCCACCTCGACGAGCAGAACGCCCGCTTCGCCGTCACCCAGGCCCGCTACGGCCTCGGCGGCGTCCTGGCCTCGCTCCCCGACTGCCTGTACGTGAACCACCCCCATCGCATCGGGGACGCCGAGTTCAAGCCCTCCGGTCTCGCCGCCGCCGTCCGATGCGGCTTCCGGGTCCCGCCGACCCTGGTCACCTCGGAGCCCGAGGCCGCCCGCGCGTTCGTCAGGATCCATGGGCCCGCCATCTACAAACCGCTGTCGACGCCCCTCTACCGAATCGCCGGGGTGTCCTGCACGGTCGAGGTCGGCGAGGTCACCGTGGACCAGATCGACGAGCGGGTGGCGGGCACCGCCCACCTGTTCCAGCACCGGGTCGACAAGGTCGCCGACGTCCGCGTGACGGTCATCGGCCGGAAGGTGTTCGGCGTACGGATCGACTCCGGACTGCTCGACTGGCGAACGGACTACGACCGGCTCACCTACACCGTCGTCGAACCACCGCCCGGGATCACCGACGCCCTGCACCGCTACCTGGACCACTTCGGGCTGGTCTTCGGCGCATTCGACTTCGCGGTGGACCATGCGGCGGCATGGTGGTTCCTCGAATGCAATCCGTCCGGCCAGTGGGCGTGGATGGAACCGGAAACCGGACTGCCCATGGTCGCGGCCATGGCCGACCTCCTGGAGCGGAAGACGGCATGAGCGACGACGAAGCCCTCCGCGAGGCCATGGCCGACCGGCTGGCGGCCGGCGGCCACCTGCGTTCGCCCCGGTGGCGTCAGGCGGTGCTCGACACGCCCCGCCACGAGTTCCTCCGCGGCGGCTACTTCCGGCGGGTGGACAGCAACGGCCTCACCGGGTGGGAACCGGTCCTGCCAGGCGACCCGGACTGGCTCCCCTCCACGTACACCGACGACTCGCTCGTGACCCAGGTCGCCGGAACCATCGCCCCCCGCGACATCCAAGGACGGATCCTCCGGTCCCCGACCAGCTCCAGCACCATGCCGAGCCTCGTCGTCCGGATGCTCGAAGAGCTCCAGGTCGACGACGGAATGCGCGTCCTGGAGATCGGCACCGGCACGGGCTACTCGACCGCCCTCCTCTGTCACCGACTCGGCGACGGCCTCGTGACCTCGATCGAGGTCGACGCGGACGTGTCCACGCAGGCCCGCACAGCCCTCGGTGCCGTCGGCCACCTGCCCCGGCTGGTCGTCGGGGACGGCCTCGCCGGGGACCCTGGCGGCGGACCGTACGACCGGATCGTGGCGACCTGCGGCGTCCTGGGAATCCCGCCGGCCTGGCTCGCCCAGACCAGGCCCGGTGGCCGGATCCTCGCCACCGTGTGCGGATGGATGTACTCCTCCGAACTCGCCCGCCTCACCGTCGATGACGACGGCACCGCCCACGGCGGGCTCCTGGGCGGGCGGATCTCCTTCATGCTCGCCCGCCCCCACCTCCCGCCGCCCCTCGGGACGCTGCCCGACCTCGCCGACGGCGAGGAACGCGAGGCCGTTATCGGCCCCGACACCCTGGAGGACTGGACCGCCCGGTTCGTCGCCCAACTCGCCGCGCCTCGCGCTCAGCTCGTCCGGATGTCCCTCGACGACGGCGAACCGCGTTCCGTGCTCCTGGACGTCGACGCCGGGTCATGGGCGGCCCTTCACCGAGACGGTGGTCGCTGGATCGTCCGCCAAGGCGGTCCGGACCGAATGTGGGATCGGATCGAGGACCACGTGGCCCACTGGCAGCGGAACGGATCACCGGACCTCGACCGCTTCCGGATCACCGTGACGCCTGACGCGCAGGCGGTCACCTGGCCGAACTGAATGACGGGGCGCCGAAAAAATTGGCGAGCGGAAAATCGGACTGCGGTGCGAGGATGCCGCCATGGCAAAGGAATTTCAGGTGACGTACGACTGTGCCGATCCGGGCATGGTCGCGGCCTTCTGGGCCGAGGTGCTGGGCTACCGCTTCCAGCCCCCGCCGGAGGGCTTCACCGACTGGGCGGCCATCACGGATCCGGACGGCAAGGGGCCGCGGATGTACTTCCAGACGGTCCCCGAGGGCAAGACGGTGAAGAACCGTCTGCACCTGGACGTGCGCTCGGCCCCCGGTCTGACCGGCGACGAGCGGATGGACGCGCTGGAGGTGGAGGCCGCCAGGCTGGAGGGGCTGGGGGCCAAGCGGCTGTACCGGCTCGAATCCGACAGCGAGAACGAGGGGATCATCGTGATGGGCGACCCCGAGGGGAACGAGTTCTGCCTGGACTGAGCGCAGGGCGCCGGCCCTCGCGCCTCGGAAACGCGCGCGGGGCCGGGCCGGCGTGCTGACAGGGCAGGGCCTCACCACCATGTGAGGCCCTGCCCTGACGCATTGGTCCCGGCTGCCAGGGACCGGGCCCGGCTCAGTCGAACCAGCGGTCCCGCGCCAGTTCCGCCGTGCGGGACGGGTCCTCCAGGAGGGCCGCCACCTCGAAGCGGCGCGGCCACTGGCCCGCCGACCAGGCCAGGCCCGCCGCCACGCCCTCCAGGGTCGCGGCGTGGAGTACGCCGTCGGGGGTGACGCGCCAGTCCAGTTCCACGCCCGCCGCGCGGAGTTCCTCGTGCTCGATGTACGAGGACGGGGTCGACGGGCCCAGAAGGGCGTGGACCGAGGGCGGAACCTCGTGTTCCTCGCCGACCGTCGTCACTTCGGCCTCGAACGCCTCGCTCAGGCGGCGGACCTGGAACAGTTCCGCCAGGTCGGCCGCGCGGGACGGGGCCACGGGCAGGAGCGGGGTGTCGCCGGTGAGCGGGAGGAGGTCCGGGGCGTCCGCCACCAGGGCTTCCGCCGCGTCCACGACGACCAGTTCCCCGTCCACCACCGCGCGCAGCTCGTCCGGGAGCGTCACCTGCTCCGGGTCCAGGTCCGCCAGCGCCGTGTAGAGGGCGTGGAGTTGGGGGGCCGTGACCTCGCGCTCCGGGTCCGCCAGGCGGGTCAGGAGTTCCGCCGCGCCTCCCGGTTCCTCCAGCAGCGCCGCCACCGACGTGCGGACGCCCAGCGCCCGCAGGACCTGCTCGTCGTCGAAGCCGGTCGCGTCGGCGGAGTCGTACAGGCCGGCGAGGAGGGGGTCCGAGCCCTCGGCCCGGAGGCCCGCCGGGCGGCGGCCGTCCAGGACCGGGTGGTCCCGGAGCCACCACGCCGTGTACGAGCGGACCGTCTCCGTCGTCCCGTCGGGCAGGAGGATCCGCACGGGCTGGGTGAGCGCGTCCCGGAGCGGGGGCTGCGCCAGCAGGGCGAGGGCCTGCGGCCAGGCCTCGTCGTCGACCAGGTCCAGGTCCCGTACCGCCACGATCTCCGTCGCCACCGGCGGCACCGGCGACTCCGGCAGGCGGTCCAGGACGTCCTCGCACCACACGTCGACCGCGTCGAGGAGCCCGGCGTCGTCCGGCTCCGGGTAGTCACCCTCCCGCGGCTCGACCTCGTCCGGGTCGAGGACCAGGTCCGTCGCCCGGACCAGGGCGAAGTTGGACAGGACTCCGCAGGCCGCCAGGGGGCGTTCACCCCAGCGGGCGGCGAGTTCGGCGTCCACGAAGGGCAGTTCGTCCTCGCGCATCACCGCCGCGAAGGCCGACCCCGGGAGCACCAGCTCGCCCGCCGGGGAGAGTTCGCCGTCCTCATCGGGGAGAGCGAGCGCGCCGAGCCAGGGCTCGTCGCCCGGGTCGAGTTCGGCGTCCCGGACCAGGGCGAGGACCGTGTCGGCCAGTTCCTCCGCGTCGAGCGTGTCGGCGTCCTCGTCCCAGATCTCCCCCGCGTCGAGGGAGGCCGCGACCGCCGCCCGCACCTGCGGGGTCGTCAGGACCGCGCGGGGCGTGGCGGGCAGGGCGCCCAGCTTCTCCAGGAGCGGGTGCGCCGCTTCCGGGTGCGCCACCTTCAGGCCGAGCCGGGTCAGCTCGGCGGGGGTCCTGTCCTGCGGGAGGAGGACCTGGCGGGGGCCGATCGTCGTGCGGACGCGGAGGGCCTCGGCGTCGTCCGCGAGCGGCACCGGAAGGCCGGTCAGGCGGTCCGGGTCGACGCCGGCGAGGGAGTCGTAGAGCCGCCACCACCACGTCGGAGCCCTGTCGACCCCGGCGAGGCGGTCGATGGCCTCGGTGAGGGGGACCCGGCCCACGCCGAGGGTGCGGAGCTCGGGGCGGCGCTCCAGGCCCGCCGGGAGGAGCGTCGGGAAGACCTCCGCGAGGACGTCGACCGTGTCCGCACCCGCGCCCTCCGCGACCTCGGCCTCGATGGGGCGGAGCGCGGGCAGCTCCTCGGTCGGGGCGGCCGGTGCCAGGAACGCGACCCTCGGCAGCCGGTCGAGGATCGCCTCGCGCAGTGCCCCGTCGAGCGGCCCCTTGCCGAGCGGGCCGGGCACGAGGTCGAGGGTCGCGGTCGTCACCGGGTGCCAGTCGGCGAGGAGTTCGGCGTACGCGTCGGCCGCGCGCTGCACCAGGAAGTCGGTGAGCGGGCCGGGCGCCGGGTGGCGCCGCGCGGTGTCCAGCGGCAGGGAGGCGATGAGCAGGGCGGGGATGCCGAGGGGCTCGTCGGTGGGGGTGGGGGCGTGGACGACGGGTTCCGTGCCGGGGTGACGCGGGGCGCCCTCGCCGTCGACGGGTACGGCCCAGGTCACGGACCAGTGCGGGCGGAGGCGCTCCTCCACCGGGCGGTCCTTGAGGAGTTCGGCGTCGAGGGGCCCGGCGTGGGAGACGGTCCGCCAGCGGTGGGTGCCGGTCGCGGTGTCGTCGATGCGGACATAGCCGTCGTCCTCGGAGCGGCGGAGGGTCCGTACCCCTTCGGCCGTCTCGACGACGATCTCCGCGAGGCCGGGGAGCGTGAGGAGCAGGGCGTCGTCCACCGATGCGAGGAGACGCTCGGCGAGGTCCTGGGCCGCGGAGTCCCGCAGCGGGAGGACGACGACCGTGTCGTAGCCGTCGGGCGCGGTGCCCTCGGCGGGCAGCGGGAGACGCAGGAGGGGTACGTGGCCGTCCCGGCGGCGGAGTTCGTCGCCCAGGCCCGGGCTGTACCGGGCGGACTCGGCGGCCAGTTCGCGGGCCTCCGCGAGGGACCAGCGGACGCCGCCGTGGCGGCCGAGGACGGCCGGCTCGTCGGAGACGGCGAGAACGGCGGCGAAGCCGACGCCGAAGCGGCCGACGGCGCCGGCGCCTTGCTCCCGCTTGGCGGAGGCGCGGAGCGTGGACAGCGACTCGGCGCCCGTGGCGTCCAGCGGCGCGCCGGTGTTGGCGGCGGCCAGGACTGCGGGGCCCTCGTGGTCCGCGGGGTGGAGGGTGAGGCGGAGGCGGCCCGTGACACCGGCGCGGTGGGCGGCGTCGGCGGCGTTCTGGGCGAGCTCGACGACGAGCCGGTCGCGGTAGCCGCCGAGCGCGAGGTCCTCCTCGGCGTTGGCGTCCTCCCGGAACCGGGCGGGCGAGGCGCCCCAGGCGTCGAGCACTCCCCGCCGCAGCCGTGCGGTGCCGAAGGGATCGGTTCCGTCGGTCGTCGTCCGGACGCTGACGCTCACGTCTGACTCCACTCTGCGGGGCGGTGATCTGGGCGGTGACCTGAGCGATCACCCGGGCGGTGACACTGCCGGACCCGAAGGTCCGGGGCCCGAAAGGTACCGCGCTCCGCCCTGCCCCGGCCGCCGGGGCACGACCCGGCCCCGGGGCGCGCGGAAGCACATCCCGGGGGCGGGGGGAGGGTCAGGGCCTGTCCCGGCGGCCGGACGCCTCGGACCCGGCCCTGATCCGCCGGACAGGGCCTACGAGTGGCCCAGGTCCTCGGAGGAGTCGTCGGGCTCCGTCGTCGAGCCGGAGTCCTTGGCCGGGCGGAGCGGGAAGACGTCCGCGGCCATCGAGTCGAGGACCGGGGGCGCCGGGCGCGGGGGCTTCGGCATGACCGCGGCCTCCGAGTGGCCCCCGCAGCCGTACGCGAGGGAGACGACCCGGCCGTCCGCCGGGGAGAACTCGTTGGCGCACACGCCGAACGCCTGCTTCAGGGAGCCGGCGAGCGGCACCAGGAACGCACAGGACTCACAGGACGCGGGCGCCGCCTGCGCCATCGGCGTCTTGGCGCCGAAGCTCTCGTCCCAGCGGTCCGCGGCCACGTGCAGCCCGTACCGGGACAGGACCCGGGCCCGGCGCATGCCGAGCTCCTCGGCGACCGAGGCGATCGCACCCCGGGAGGGCGTACGGGAGACGATCTCGGCGTCCTCGGCGTCGAGGTGGTCCGCCAGCTCCTCCGAGACCGCCGAGTTCGGCGGCGGCGCGTCCTCGCCCGAGTACCCGGGCTCCAGACGCAGGTCGTCCTGCTCGGTCGGCAGCAGGTCGCCCGGGCCCATGTCGCCGGGGCGCAGGCGCTCGCTCCACGGCACCCATTCGGGGGCGAGGAGGGCGTCGGCACCGGGCAGCAGGACGGTTTCGTCAAGCGTGACGTTCTTGGCGCGGGAGGCGCGGGTGACCGTCACCGCCCAGCGCCAGCCGCGGTAGCCCGGCTCCCGGCACTCGAAGAAGTGCGTGACGACCCGGTCGCCCTCCGCGACGACCTCGACGTGTGGGCCGACGATGCCGGGCGCGGCCGCCTCCTCGGCGGCCTCCCGCGCGAGGTCTACCGCCTCGACGCACAGGCGGTCGGGGGTACGCGTGGCTCGCGGGGTACGCGGGGCACCGCTTCGCGTCGTCGCAGCACTCACAGGTCTCGCTTCTCTCCTACGCCGTCTCACGGGTGCGCCGGCCGAGGGGCGAAAGCGAAGCCACGGGCGGCGGGCGGAGCGGACCTGAGGGCCGCATCGACGTCCGCACCCGACTTGTCTCGCGTGTCTCGGGCACACCTATCGCCATCCATTCTGCGGGATGCCGAAGAGGCGCGCGGCCGAGAACTTCCGCCGGTGACGCGCTACGCACGCTACCCCGTTCGCGGGCCTCCGCCCACCTGCCCGTCTCAAGTGGCCCGGATCGCGGACGGCCGGGACCGCGTCGGCGCCGCTCCGGGACCGCTCTGCAGCAGCCGCGCGGCTGCCCTGCCGCCACCCCGGAGACGCCTCCGTACGGAACCTGCACAGGACCTTCGCGCAGGTCTTCGAACGCCTCCGCACGGCCCCGTACTGCCTGCGAACCGCCTCCGTACAGGCTCCGTACGGCCTTCGTACCGCCGCCGTTCGCCGCGCCACGGTTCGTCCGGCGCGCCGGTGGGGCACTATGACGGAGTGGCAGCCGCACGGTCTCCCGCACGATCCGAAGATCATGCCGGACCGCTCCGCCGAGCGGGCCGGTCGGTCGGACGCGCCCTGCACCTGCCCTTCACCGGGACCGCGAGAGGCATCCGCAAAGCCACCCACGCCCACGGCGCGGGCGAGTCGGGACTCGGCAAACTGATCGAGCTCCACGCCGTGAACGGCGCCGGGGACGTCATGATCACCGTCGCCCTCGCGTCGACGGTCTTCTTCTCGGTGCCCACGGACGAGGCCCGCGGCCGCGTCGCCCTCTACCTCGCCGTCACGATGTTGCCCTTCACGCTCCTCGCCCCCGTGATCGGCCCGCTCCTGGACCGCATCCCGCACGGCAGGCGCGCGGCCATGGCGGGCGCGATGCTGACCCGCGCCGTCCTCGCGATCATGATGTCGGGCGCGGTCGCCACCGGCGGCCTGGAGCTGTACCCGGCGGCGCTGGGCGTCCTGGTCGCCTCGAAGGCGTACGGGGTGGTGCGCAGCGCGGTCGTCCCGCGCCTGCTCCCACCCAAGTTCTCGCTCGTGAAGGCGAACTCCCGGGTCACCCTCGCGGGACTGCTCGCCACCGGCATCGCCGCGCCCATCGGGGCGGGGCTCCAGACGATCGGGCCGCGCTATCCGCTGTACGGGGCGTGCGCGCTGTTCCTGCTCGGGACGTTCTGGGCGCTCCGGATGCCGCACAAGGTGGACTCGGCGAAGGGTGAACGGCGGGCGCACCTGCTGACGCACGGCGAGAAGAAGCCGAGCCTGCGGACGGTCGGCCCGTCCGTCCTGCACGGCCTGGAGGCGAACGCGGCGCAGCGCATGCTGTCGGGTTTCCTGATCTTCTTCCTGGCGTTCCTGCTGCGCGATCATCCGCTGTCGGGGCAGAGCGCCGCCGTCTCCCTGGCGATCGTGGGCGTCGCGGCGGGCGTCGGGAACGCGTGCGGCACGGCCGCCGGCTCGCTCCTGCGCGACCGGGGCCACGGGCCCGAGGTGATCATCGCCACGATGATCACCGTGGTGTGCGGTACGGCGATCTGCGCGGCCATCTTCTTCGGCGGCCTGATGGTCGCCGTCCTCGGCGCGGTCGCGGGCCTCACGCAGGCCCTGTCGAAGCTGTCCCTGGACGCCCTGATCCAGCGGGACGTGCCCGAGTCGGTGCGGACCTCCGCGTTCGCCCGCTCGGAGACGGCGCTGCAGATGGCGTGGGTGGTGGGCGGCGGGATCGGCATCGCGCTGCCGCTGAACGGACAGCTGGGCATGGCCGTGGCGGCCGGGATCCTGGCACTGGGCGCGCTCCTCGCCGTCCGCGGCCTGCTCGCCGCCGCCCGCCGGAACCCGGGTCCGCCGGGCCCGCAGGGCCGGCACAAGGCGCGAGTGGCGTAGGGCCGCGGAACTCTCCCGAGGTCACGGAGCGGCGGCGCGCCGTACCCCCGCGTGGCGCGGGCGCGGCGGCCCGATAGCCTTCGGCTCATGACCGTTGCGTTCTTCTCCGGCTCGCGCCGCCGGGCCGCCGTCGCCCTCGGGGCCGTCTCCGCCGGGCTCCTCGTTCTCTCCGCCTGCGACAAGCCGACTCCGATCGCGACCGTCACGGTCGGGTCCGACTCGATCCACTCCGAGGCCGCCTGCTACAACGACGGCGACGCCATCAAGGAGTCGCAGATCCAGCAGTGCCTCAACAAGAAGGCCGAGAAGTCCATCACCGTGGCGATGGACGACAAGATCCGCTTCGGGGTCGACCCCGAGATCGCGGACAACGGCTGGACGATCTTCCTCGGCGGCCAGCAGGCCGAACCCGAGCCGTACAAGAAGACGTACCGGACCATTCCGGCCAGCGCCTTCTTCTCCAGCCAGACGACCGGCGAGGCCACCGACAACACCCAGGTGACCATCGTCGAGAACACCGGCAAGAAGCTCACCGGCATCTGGCACTTCCAGCTGAAGAAGGAATCCTGATCCGCCGGTGGTCCACCGGATCCTGATCGTGACGGCCGTGGCGGCGGAGGCCGACTCCGTCGCCGCCGGCCTCGGTCACGACGCCCCGGAGACCTCCGGGGACCCCGTCCGGGAGCCCGTACCGCTCCCGGGCGGCCTCACCCTGCGCCGCCACGCCGACGGAGTGGATCTCCTCGTCGGCGGCGTCGGGCCCGCGGCCGTGGCCGCGGCGACCGGAACCGCGCTGGCACATGCCTCCCTGGCGGACACCGGCGCTCCGTACGACCTCGTCGTCTCCGCCGGGATCGCCGGCGGGTTCGCACCCCACGCCCCGATCGGCACCGTCGTCGTCTCCGAGGCGATCGTCGCCGCCGACCTCGGCGCGGAGACCCCCGACGGGTACCTGGCCGTCGAGGAGCTGGGGTTCGGGCGCTCCGCCCACCCCGTACCGCACTCCCTCACCGGCCCCCTCGCCGACGCCCTGCGCGCCGGCGGCCGGCCGCACACCGTCGCGCCCGTCCTCACCGTCTCCACCGTCACCGGCACGGCCGGACGCGCCGCCGAGCTGGCCGGGCGCCACCCGACGGCCGCCGCCGAGGCGATGGAGGGCTTCGGCGTCGCCGAGGCCGCCGCCGCGTACGGCGTGCCCGTCGTCGAGATCCGGGCCGTGTCGAACGCCGTCGGTCCGCGCGACCGCGCGGCCTGGCGCATCGGGGAGGCGCTGGACGCGCTGAGGCAGGCCTTCGCCCTGCTGAGCCCGCCGCTCCTCACGAACCCCACCACCCTCGCAAACCCCACCACCCTCGCGAACCCCACCCCCTCCGTGGAGGCGAAGTGAAACTGAAGATCGCCTACTCGCCCTGCCCGAACGACACCTTCGTCTTCGACGCCTGGGCCCACGGCCGCGTCCCCGGCGCTCCGCGCCTCGACGTGACCTTCGCCGACATCGACGTCACCAACGGCTGGGCGGAGAGCGGCACCGACGACCACGACGTCCTGAAGGTCTCGTACGCCGTGCTGCCGTGGATCCTCGACGAGTACGCGCTGCTGCCCTGCGGCGGCGCGCTCGGCCGGGGCTGCGGGCCTCTCGTCCTCACGCGCGAGGGTGATATGGACCTGACGGGGAAGACGGTCGCGGTGCCGAGCGAGCGCTCGACCGCGTACCTCCTCTTCCGCCTCTGGGCGGCCGAGACCGTGCCGGGAGGCGTCGGGAACGTCGTCGTCATGCCGTTCCACGAGATCATGCCCGCCGTCCGCGACGGCAAGGTCGACGCGGGACTCGTCATCCACGAGGCCCGCTTCACGTACCAGAACTACGGCCTGCACTGCCTCGCCGACATGGGCGAGCACTGGGAGGCCACGACCGGGCTGCCGATCCCGCTCGGCGCGATCGTCGCCCGCCGCTCCCTGGGCGAGGAGGCGCTGCGGCTGCTGGCCGAGTCGGCCCGTACATCCGTACGGATGGCCTGGGACGACCCGGTGGCCTCCCGGCCGTACGTCCTGGAGCACGCCCAGGAGATGGACCCGAAGGTGGCCGACCAGCACATCGGCCTCTACGTCAACGAATTCACGGCCGACCTGGGCGAACACGGCTACGCGGCGGTCCGCGGCCTGCTCACCCGCGCCGCGGCCGAGGGACTCGTACCGCCCCTCGGCCCGGACGCGCTGTCGTTCCCGTAAGCGCCGCTACACGTCGAGCTGGTCCGCCACCGCGCGGAGCAGCCCGGCGATCTTCTTGCCCTGGGTCTTCTCGGGGTAGCGCCCGCGCTCCAGTGCCGGAGTGATGTTCTCCAGGAGCGTCGTCAGGTCCTGCACGATGGACGCCAGTTCGTCGGGCTTGCGGCGCTGCGCGGCGGCGACGGACGGCGTCGGATCGAGGATCGCCACGGAGAGCGCCTGGTCACCACGCTGACCTGCGACGACTCCGAACTCGACCCGCTGGCCCGGCTTCAGTGCGTCGACTCCGGCAGGGAGCACCGACGAGTGCACGAAGACGTCGCCGCCGTCGTCGCGGGAGAGAAAGCCGAAGCCCTTCTCGCTGTTGAACCATTTGACCTTGCCGGTAGGCACGTCTGTCCTCGTCCTCGTACTCGTCGCTGGGGATGGCAAACGGCGGGTCGACCGACCCGCCGGCACCAAGGCTAGTGCTCCGGTGGCCGCTCACAAGACGCCGCCGAAGTGTTCGTACGGCCTGGGAACTACCCTGTCTGGATGCCTAGTGAAACCCCTGCCGGACCGGTGAACGACAGCGCGCCGGGTGACGGCCTCGTCAAAGCCGGTGTCGTGCTCTTCGGCATCGGCGCGGTGGCCACGCTGGTCACGGTGGCTCCGCTGTTCCTCGGGACCGAACCGTTTCCCACCGTCGCGTACACCGTCTCCATGCTCATGGGGGTCGGATTCGCCGTCGCCGCCGCCGGGGTGCTCCGGTCGATCGCGGCGCAGCGGCGGCAGGCCCGGGAGGGTGCGGCCGCGGGCGTTCAGGCGCGGTAGGTCTCCAGCCACGGGCGGAAGTCCGTCAGGTCCGTGAGGACCACGTCCGCGCCGGCCGCGCGGAGCTCCTCGGGGGCGCAGGGGCCGGTCGCGACGGCCACCGCGAGGGCGCCCGCCGTGGCGGCGCCGCGGACGTCGCCGACGTGGTCGCCGACGTACACCTGGGCGTCGTGGGCGCGCAGGGCCTCGGCCTTGCCCTCGGCCCACAGGCCGCCCACGACGGCGTCCGGCTCGATGCCGAGGTGCGCGAGGTGCAGCTCGGCGTGCGGGCCGTTCTTGGCGGTGACGACGATCGTGCGGCCGCCCGCGTCGCGCACGGCCTGGATCGCGTCCCGGGCGCCCGGCATCGGGGGCGAGGGCTCGATCGCGTACGCCGGGTAGAGCGCGCGGTAGCGGGCCACCATCTCCTCGACCTGCTCCTGGGGGAACCAGTACGCCATCTCGTGTTCGAGCGGCGGGCCGAGGCGGGTGACGACGAGGTCGGCGTCGATCTCGGCGCCGGTCTCCGCGGCGAAGGCCTCCCAGGCGGCCTTGATGCCCGGGCGGCTGTCGATCAGCGTCAGGTCGAGGTCGAAACCGACGGTGAGCGGGGACGGGGAGGCGGGGGGCCGGTGGGGCTGGTTCGTCGTCGTCATGGAGCCATTCTGCGGGAGGCGCGGGCCCCGGCGTTCGAATAATCCGTGCTGCTTACACTGAGGCGAGCCTTACCGAACCCCGCACTCCGCCGATGGGTCCCCATGCCAGCCGCTTTCCCTTCCAGACGGGTCCTCGCGACCTCGGCGGCTGTCGTCGCCCTGCTCCTCGCCGTCCTCCTGAGCCTCGCCGTGGGGGCCCGCGCCATCGCTCCCGCCGCCGTCCTCGACGCCCTGCTGCACGGCGGGACGAGCGACGACGCCGAGGTCGTCCGGCAGCTCCGCGTCCCGCGCACCCTGATCGGGCTCATGGTCGGCACCGCGCTCGCCCTCGCCGGCACCGCGCTCCAGGGCATCACCCGCAACCCGATCGCCGACCCCGGCATCCTCGGCATCAGCCAGGGCTCGTCGGTGGCCGTCGTTCTCGCCATCGCCTTCTTCGGGGTGCACAGCCTGGGTGGGTACGTGTGGTTCGCCTTCGCGGGCGCCGCGCTCGCCTCCGTCGCCGTCTACGCCATCGCCTCCGGCGGGCGCGGCGGGGCCACGCCCGTGAAGCTGGCGCTCGGCGGCGCCGCGATCAACGCGCTGCTGCTGTCCGTCACCACCGGAGTCCTCACGACCCGGGCCTCGGCCCTCGACGAGTTCCGGTTCTGGCAGATCGGCTCCCTCGACGGGCGTGACGCCGAGATCGTCGGCCAGATCTGGCCCTTCCTGCTGCTCGGCGCGGTCCTCGTGCTCTCCGTGGCCCGCGGCCTCGACGCGCTCGCGCTCGGCGAGGACGTGGCCAAGGGTCTGGGGCAGCGGGTCGCGACCGTGCGGATCGTCGGGGGTCTCGGCGCGACCGTCCTGACCGGCGCCGCCGTGGCCGCCGCCGGGCCCGTCGCCTTCGTCGGCCTGGCCGTCCCGCACATCGCGCGGGCCGTCGTCGGCTCCGACCACCGCTGGGTCCTGCCCATGGCCGCGCTGATCGGGCCCGTGATGCTGCTCGTGGCCGATGTCGCCGGGCGGGTCGTCTTCCCGCCGGGCGAGGTGCCCGCCGGGGTGATGACCGCCCTCATCGGGGTGCCGTTCCTGGTCACCCTGGTGCGGCGGAAGGCGGTGCCCGCGTGACGACCTCCGCTGTGCGGCCCGCCGGGTACGGGGTCGTGCGCGCCGGGCGGGGATCCTTCCTCGTCCACCGGCGCTCGGCCCTCGTCGCCCTGGGCCTCCTGCTGCTCCTGGCCGCCGCCTCCGTCGCGTACCTCTGCGTGGGCGAGCGGTTCGTCGGCCCCTCGGAGGTCGTACGGATCCTCCTCGGCGAGTCCTCGCCGTCGGCGTTCGTCGTGGAGGAGCTGCGCGAGCCGCGGCTCGTCGTCGCGCTCGCCGTCGGCGCCGCCTTCGGGATCGGCGGCGCCCTCATCCAGACCGTCGCCCGCAACCCCCTCGCCAGCCCCGACATCATCGGCATCAGCCAGGGCGCGGGCGCGGTCACCGTCGCCGCGATGACCTTCGGCATCGGCTCGTACGCCGTGCTGCCGTACCTCTCGATCGCGGGCGGGATCCTGGCCGCCGCGCTCGTGTACGTCTTCGCCTGGCGCGGCGGGCTGCACGCGACGCGTTTCGTGCTCATCGGCATCGGCTTCGCGATCGCGCTGCGGTCCCTCACCACGCTCTTCATGACGAAGGGCGACTACCTCGTCGCCCAGCAGGCCCAGATCTGGATGACCGGCTCCCTCAACGGGCGGGGCTGGGAGGAGTCGGCGCCGATCCGGTGGACGCTGCTCCTGATGCTGCCCGCCGCGCTGTGGGCCGCCCGCGCCCAGCGGACGGTCTCCCTCGACGACGACACGGCGACCGCCCTCGGGGTCCGGCTCGGCCGGGTCCGCCTCGGGCTCGTCGCCGTCGGGGTCGTCCTCGCGTCGGTGGCGACGGGCGTCGCGGGGCCGGTCGACTTCGTCGCCCTGCTCGCCCCGCAGATCGCCCGCCGCATGACGCGGACCGCGCAGATCCCGCTGCTCTGCTCCGCGCTCGCCGGCGCGGTGATCGTGGTCGTCGCGGACCTGCTCGCCCGGCGGCTCCTCTCCCCCGTCGAACTGCCCGTGGGCGTCCTCACGGCGGCGGTCGGCGCCCCGTATCTGATCTGGCTCATCGTCCGGAGCCGTACCGCAGGAGGTAACGCGTGAGCAGCAGGCTGACCGCGCGCGGGCTGACGCTCGCCTACGAGGACCGGACCGTCGTCCACGAGCTCGACCTCGCGATCCCCGACGGCAAGGTCACGGTGATCGTCGGCCCCAACGCCTGCGGCAAGTCGACCACCCTCCGGGCGCTCGGCCGGCTCCTCAGGCCGGCCGGCGGCGCCGTCCTCCTCGACGGCGAGGAGCTGGCAAAGCTGCCCACGAAGCGGATCGCCCGCTCCATCGGGCTCCTTCCGCAGACGCCGGTCGCGCCGGAGGCCATCACCGTCGGGGACCTGGTCTCCCGGGGCCGCCAGCCGCACCAGGCCTGGTGGAAGCAGTGGTCGGAGGAGGACGAGCGGGCCGTCACGGACGCCATGGAGCGCACGGACGTGGCCGCGCTCGCCGACCGGTCCGTCGACGCGCTCTCGGGCGGCCAGCGGCAGCGGGTGTGGATCGCGATGGCGCTCGCGCAGGAGACCGACCTGCTGCTCCTCGACGAGCCCACGACCTACCTGGACATCTCCCACCAGGTGGAGGTACTCGACCTGGTGCGCCGCCTCAACCGGCTGCGCGGCCGGACCGTCGTCCTCGTCCTGCACGACCTCAACCAGGCCGCGCGGTACGCCGACCACCTCGTCGCCATGAAGGCCGGGCGGGTGGTCGCGGAGGGCCCGCCGGAGGAGGTCGTGACGGCGGAGCTCGTACGGGACGTCTTCGGGCTGGAGTCGGTCGTCGTCCCGGACCCGGTCACGGGCTCGCCGCTGGTGGTCCCGGGGGCGCCGTGGCACGCCGAGGTCGTGGCGTAGTACCGGCTTCAGTGCCTGCGCGAGCGCCAGAGCAGGAACAGCGCCGAGGCGATCGCCGCGCCGCGCAGCACCCAGGGCCAGGTCTCGGAGACCGCCGCGCCCATCGCCTCGCCTCCCGGGGCCACGGCCTCGCCCCAGCGGCCCTCGACGCGGCCCCACAGCCAGACGGTGCCGGTCGCGGCGGCGAGGCCGGGGATGACGAGGACGGCGCCCTTGACCTCGCCGGGGGTCAGCCGGCGGGAGGCGTACGCGAGGAGCCAGCCGACGGCGAGCGCGAGCAGCGAGCCGAAGACGGCGCCGCCGATCAGGAGCAGCGCGGCGAGCAGGACGAAGGGGTTCGCGAGGCGCGGGCGGGCGGGGGCCGCCACCGTCTCCTCGGTCTCCTCCTCCACGTCGAGGTCGGGGTCGTGGGCGGGGGCGGTCTTGCGGCGCAGGACGAAGCGGACGGCGCGGCGCCACCGGCCGGG
Organism: Streptomyces venezuelae; assembly: GCF_008642375.1. Lineage (NCBI taxonomy): Bacteria > Bacillati > Actinomycetota > Actinomycetes > Kitasatosporales > Streptomycetaceae > Streptomyces > Streptomyces venezuelae. The sequence continues at coordinate 3,835,579 of NZ_CP029194.1, forward strand.
GGCGGCCTCCTCGTCCTCGGACTCCTCGTCGTCGGTCCCGGGGGACGGGGGCTCGAAGAAGAGGTCAGGCCGCTCGATGCCGCCGACGAAGCCCGGCAGACCCTCGGTCACGTCGATCTCGGTGGCGCTGGTGACGTCCGTACGCCACCAGTCGGGGTCCATGTCGCCGTCGCGGGGCGGCGGGACGGAGGGGGAGGACGGGGAGGGGGTGGGGGACGGGGGCGTGGACGGTTTCGCGGGGGTCTTCCCCGCCTTCTTCGGGGCCTTGGGAGCCTTGGGGGCCTTGGGGGCCTTGGACCGCGGCGCCGGGACCGGCGGCCCGCCCGCCGCGCCCGGGCCGTCCTCCGCCCGTTCCACGACCTCGTCCGGCGTACCCAGCGCGCCCAGGATCCCCCGGACCGCAGCCGGGCTCTCCTCGCCGTACGTCGCTCGGCGCCGGTCGATCTCGTTCCGCAGCGTCGACACCAGCCGCATCCGGTCGCTCGCCGGCAGCTGCCGCTGCTGTGCCAGATCGCCGACCCTGCTCAGATAGTCGTAGACCAACTGGTCGCTCTCGATCCCCACGGTGCCCCTCCACGGCCGGTTCGCCCGGTACGACCCGACGGTAGCGCGCGGGCAGGGGCTAACGTGGGGCGGATGGGGATCGGTGAGCTCGACCGGGAGGCGCACGTGGCCGAAGCATCTGGCGCCGCGGCGCCGCGCACGCTCGCGGAAGCGCTGCGCGCGCGGGGCGACGACGGCCTGGCCGCGCTGCTGCGCGCCCGGCCTGACCTCCTGGGGCCCGTGCCGAACGACCTGACGCAGCTGGCGACCCGCGCCGGCACGCGCGGTTCCGTGATCCGGGCGATCGAGCGGCTCGACCGCTTCGCCCTCCAGACGGCGGAAGCGCTCGCGGTGGGCCCGGACCCGACCCCGTATCCCGTACTCCTCGGGCTGCTCGCCGGCGACGAGGGCGACCCGGAGATCGAGGCGGCGCTGCCCGGCGCGGTCGCCCTGCTGCGCGAGCAGGCGCTGGTGTGGGGCGAGGACGAGCGGCTGCGGCTCGTCCGGACCGCGCGGGAGCTGCTGGCGCCCTCGGCGCAGCATCCGTCGCCGACCGGGCTCGGGCCGACGGTCGCCGAGGCCACGTCCGGGATGTCGCCGGGCCGGGTGCAGGAGATCATCACGGCGGCCGGTCTGACGCCGACGCACGACCCGGTGTCGGCGGTGGCCGCGCTGACGGGGCTCTTCACCGACCGGACGCGGATGGGCGAGCTGCTCGACACGGCGCCGCCGGAGGCGCTCGCCGTCCTGGACCGGCTGGTGTGGGGTCCGCCGTACGGCGAGGTGACGGCGAATCCGGCGCCGCCCGTGCGCTGGCTGCGCGACCGGGGGCTGCTGCTTCCGGTGTCGGCGCGGACGATGGTGCTGCCGCGCGAGGTGGCGCTGCACCTGCGGGGCGGCCGGGCGCACCGGGCGCCGGAGCCCGTGGCACCGGAGCCGGTGGTGCGGCGCGACTACCGTCCACAGGTTGTGGACAGTGCCGCCGCCGGGCAGGCGTACGTGGCGCTCGCGACGGTCGAGGAGCTGCTGAAGGCCTGGGACCGGGGCGGGCCGCCGGTCCTGCGCGCCGGCGGGCTGGCCGTGCGGGACCTCAAGCGGATCGCCGCGACCCTGGACGTCTCCGAGCAGATCGCCTGCTTCTGGCTGGAGCTCGCCTACGCGGCGGGGCTGCTCGCCTCGGACGGCGAGGCCGACGAGCGGTACGCGCCGACGCCCGCCTACGACGACTGGCTGGACCTGCCGCCCGCCGAGCGGTGGGCGCGGCTCGTCACGCCGTGGCTGGGCGCGACCCGCACGCCGGGTCTGGTCGGCGGGCAGGACGCGAAGGGCCGGACGCTGTCGGCGCTCGGCCCGGACCTGGACCGCTCGGCCGCCCCCGAGGTGCGGCACCGGGTCCTCTTCCTGCTCGCGACGCTTCCGCCGGGCGCCGCCGCCGACCCCGAGTCGCTGCTGGCCCGGCTGCGCTGGGAGCGCCCGCTGCGGGGCGCCGACGGCTCGGCGTCCGCGGGGGCCGCGACCGTGCGCTCCCGGATCGCGAGCTGGACCCTCGAGGAGGCCGAGCTGCTCGGGCTGACCGGGCGCGGCGCGCTGTCCGGCCCGGCCCGCGCACTCCTCAACCTGCCGCTCGCGGAGGCCGCGACCGCCGCGGAGCCGGGCGGCGGGGTGGAGCTGTCGGTGGCCGCGACCCGGGCGGCGACGCTGCTCGCGCCGCTGCTCCCCGAGGCCGTCGACCACGTGCTTCTCCAGGCCGACCTGACGGCCGTGGCGCCGGGCCCGCTGCGGCGGCCCCTCGCCGACGCGCTGGGCGTCCTCGCGGACGTGGAATCGAAGGGTGGTGCGACGGTCTACCGGTTCACGCCGGGCTCCGTGCGGCGCGCGCTCGACTCCGGGCAGACGGCGACCGACCTGCACGCGTTCCTCGCCGCGCACTCCCGCACGCCCGTCCCGCAGCCGCTCGCCTATCTGATCGACGACGTCGCGAGACGCCACGGCCACCTCAAGGTCGGGGCGGCGTCGGCGTACGTGCGCTGCGACGACGACACGGTCCTCGGCGAGATCCTGGCCGACCGCCGGTCGCAGCCCCTGGGGCTGCGCCGCCTCGCGCCGACCGTGCTCGCGGCGCAGACCGACCCGGTGTCGCTGCTCGACGGGCTGCGGGCGATGGGGTACGCCCCGGCGGCGGAGTCGGCCGAGGGCGATGTCCTGATCGCTCGCGCCGACGCGTACCGCACTCCGGCCCGTACGGCCCCGGTCCCCGTCCCCGACGGGCCGCCGTCCCCCGACGACACCCTCCTCACCGCGGCGGTCAGGGCCATCCGGGCCGGCGACCGGGCGGCGACGGCGGTCCGCAAGGAGCCCTCGACGCCGACTGCCGCCGGCGCCCTGCCCCGGACGTCGGCGGCCGAGACCCTGGCGACGGTCCAGGCGGCCGCGATGACCGGCTCGGCGGTCTGGATCGGCTATGTCAACGCGGAGGGCGCGGCGAGCCAGCGGGTCATCGCCCCGGTCCGCGTGGAGGGCGGTTTCGTGACGGGCTACGACCACACGGCCGACGAGGTCCGCACGTACCCCCTGCACCGGATCACGGGCGTCGCGGAGCTGGCGGACGACCAGGTCTGACGTCCGACAGCCGGGTCCGACTCCCGCCTCGCGACGCCGGCATCGCGCCGACCACCCCTCATCAGGCAGACTGGAGGATTGGCCGCCGTCGTCGGGAGCGGCCCGGGAAGGACTGATCGCGCGTGAATGGGCCTCTCATCGTCCAGAGCGACAAGACGCTGCTCCTGGAGGTCGACCATGAGCTCGCCGAGGCGTGCCGACGGGCCATCGCGCCCTTCGCGGAGCTGGAGCGGGCGCCCGAGCACATCCACACCTACCGGCTGACGCCGCTGGGTCTGTGGAACGCGCGTGCCGCCGGGCACGACGCCGAGCAGGTCGTCGACGCGCTCGTCGAGTACTCCCGCTACCCCGTGCCGCACGCACTGCTCGTCGACATCGCCGAGACGATGGACCGGTACGGGCGGCTCACGCTCTCCAAGCACCCCACGCACGGGCTCGTCCTGACCAGCACCGACCGGCCCGTCCTGGAGGAGATCCTCCGGTCGAAGAAGGTGCAGCCGCTGGTCGGCGCGCGGATCGACGAGGACACCGTCGCCGTGCACCCCTCCGAGCGCGGGCAGATCAAGCAGACGCTGCTGAAGCTCGGCTGGCCCGCCGAGGACCTCGCGGGGTACGTCGACGGGGAGGCCCACCCGATCGAGCTCGCCGAGGACGGCTGGACGCTGCGGCCGTACCAGCGGCAGGCCGTCGACGGCTTCTGGCACGGCGGTTCCGGGGTCGTCGTGCTGCCTTGCGGCGCCGGGAAGACGCTGGTCGGGGCCGGGGCGATGGCCGAGGCCAAGGCGACCACGCTGATCCTGGTGACCAACACCGTCTCGGCCCGCCAGTGGAAGAGCGAGCTGGTCAAGCGGACCTCGCTCACCGAGGACGAGATCGGCGAGTACAGCGGGACGAAGAAGGAGATCCGGCCCGTCACCATCGCCACCTACCAGGTCCTCACGACCAAGCGGAAGGGCATCTACCCGCACCTGGAGCTCTTCGACTCGCGCGACTGGGGCCTCGTCGTCTACGACGAGGTGCACCTGCTGCCCGCTCCCGTCTTCAAGTTCACCGCCGACCTCCAGGCGCGGCGCCGGCTGGGGCTGACCGCGACCCTCGTCCGGGAGGACGGGCGCGAGTCCGACGTCTTCTCGCTGATCGGGCCCAAGCGGTTCGACGCGCCGTGGAAGGAGATCGAGGCGCAGGGCTACATCGCGCCCGCCGACTGCGTCGAGGTCCGGGTCAACCTCACCGACTCCGAGCGGCTCGCCTACGCGACGGCCGAGCCGGAGGAGAAGTACCGCTTCTGTGCGACGACCGCGACGAAGCGGAAGGTGACCGAGGCCCTGGTGAAGAAGTTCGAGGGGCAGCAGATCCTCGTCATCGGGCAGTACATCGACCAGCTCGACGAGCTCGGCGAGCACCTGGACGCGCCGGTCATCAAGGGCGAGACGCCGAACGCACAGCGGGAGAAGCTCTTCGACGCGTTCCGTACGGGCGAGATCAGCGTGCTCGTCGTCTCGAAGGTCGCGAACTTCTCGATCGACCTGCCGGAGGCGACGGTCGCGATCCAGGTCTCGGGCACCTTCGGCTCGCGCCAGGAGGAGGCGCAGCGCCTCGGCCGGGTCCTGCGGCCGAAGTCCGACGGGCACCAGGCGCACTTCTACTCCGTCGTCGCGCGCGACACGATCGACCAGGACTTCGCGGCGCACCGGCAGCGGTTCCTGGCCGAGCAGGGGTACGCGTACCGGATCGTCGACGCGGACGAGCTGCTGGCGCCGTAGCGCCGGGCCCCTCAGTCCAGGGTCTGGAGGAAGACTCCGGCGATCCCGAGGGCGTACTGGGCGATGACGAGGGCCCGGCGCGGGGTGGTCGGCATCAGGTCCCGAGGAGTGACGAGGGCGACGAGGCCGGCCGCCGCGGCGAAGGGGAACATCCAGAAGGCGGCGTCGGTGAAGCCTCCGCCCACGCCGTCGCCGCTGATGGCGTCGCCCATGGCCAGGATCGCGGTGAGGACCAGGAGCGCGGCGAGGACGAGGAAGCCGCCGAGGGCCGTGAAGCGCAGGGTCCTGGTGGTGCGGGCGAGGTCGTCGGCCGTGTTGGCGGGCGTGGGCGTGGTCGGCGTCATGTACTGATCACATCAGTCGGCGGCCCGCCCTCGACAGGCGTTCGCGTACTCAGTCGGGGCCGGGTGCGTACTCAGGTCGCGGGTTCCTGACGCCCGCCTCGGGCGGGCCGTAGTCGCCGAGGAGGACGACGCCGGCCGCCGCGCCGCCGAAGGCGCGTATCGCGCGGAACGCGGTGGCGAGGGGGCGGGTACGGGGCCGGGGGACGGTGGTCACGAGGGTGAAGGTCGTCGCGGTCATGCTTCCATCATGGAATCCGGACATTCCGAACACATCGGCCTGGGGGTGGAACCGGGGTCCGCCTCACGACGGACCCCGTCCCTTAGGGGGAAAAGGATTCGCCCCGTGCGCCCGGCCGGAGTTACACTCGCCAGCTTCCCCGCCTCCCTCCGTGGAGAGCCGCCGCCCGGCCGGAAACCGGCGGCCACCTCGTCGTGTCCGTGTATCCACCTGCTCGGAGGCTTCACCGTGCCCGCGTCCGTACCCGCGCCCGTTTCCGGTCCGCTCGATCCGCTCGCGCGTGAGCGCGCCCATCTGACCGAGTCCCGCTCCGCGCTCCGCGCGATGCGCGAGGACGTCGAGGCGCTCGACATCAAGGACGTCACGGCGAACTGGGTCAACTCCCTCGTCCTGGGGCGCCAGATCGAGGACCGGATCAAAGCGCTCGCGGACCTCGCCGACACCCCGCTGTTCTTCGGGCGGCTCGACTACCTGCACACCACGCAGGAGGGGCAGCGCTTCTACATCGGCCGGCGGCACGTCCACGACGCCGACGGCGACCCGATGGTGATCGACTGGCGTGCCCCGGTGTCGCAGCCGTACTACCAGGCGTCGAAGAAGGACCCGCAGGACGTGGGGCTGCGGCGGCGCTTCGGGTACACGGGCGGGGAGCTCACCGCGTACGAGGACGAGCACCTCTCCGACCCGGCGGAGCTGGAGACGACGAGCCGGCTGCTCCAGGCGGAGATCGAGCGGCCCCGCGTCGGCCCCATGCGGGACATCGTGGCGACGATCCAGCCGGAGCAGGACGGCATCGTCCGCTCCGACCTGTCGGGGACGGTGTGCGTGCAGGGAGGCCCCGGCACCGGAAAGACCGCCGTCGGTCTGCACCGTGTCGCCTATCTGCTGTACGCGCACCGGGAGCGGCTGGCCCGCACCGGCACCCTGGTCATCGGGCCGAACCGTTCCTTCCTCCACTACATCGAGCAAGTGCTGCCCGCCCTCGGCGAGTTGGAGGTCCAGCAGGCGACCGTCGACGACCTCGTGGCGCACGTCGAGGTGCGGGGGACGGACGACGCGGCGACGGCGGTCGTCAAGGGCGACGCCCGGATGGCGGAGGTGCTGCGGCGCGCGGTCCGTTCGCACGTCTCGCTGCCGAAGGAGCCTTTGATGGTGGTGCGCGGCTCGCGCCGGTGGCGGGTGCCCGCGTACGAACTGGAGGAGATGGTCCAGGAGTTGCTGGACCGGGACATCCGGTACGGGGCTGCCCGCGACGCGCTGCCGCAGCGGATCGCGCACGCGGTCCTGGTGCGGATGGAGGAGGCCGGCGAGGCGCCCGACGACCGTGTGCAGAACGCCGTCGCGCGGAACCCCGCGGTGAAGGCCGTCGTGAAGGAGTGCTGGCCGCTCGTCGAGCCCGCGAAGCTGGTGCTGCGGCTCCTGGGCGACGCCGACTTCCTGGCGGAGCACGCGGAGGGGCTGCTCACCGAGGACGAGCAGAAGCTGCTGCTGTGGGCGAAGCCGGCGCGGAGCGTGAGGTCGGCGAAGTGGTCGGCGGCGGACGCGGTGCTGATCGACGAGACGAGGGACCTGGTCGAGCGGACGCACTCGCTCGGGCACGTGGTCCTCGACGAGGCGCAGGACCTGTCCCCGATGCAGTACCGGGCGGTGGGGCGCCGGTGCACGACGGGTTCGGCGACGGTCCTGGGCGACCTGGCGCAGGGGACGACGCCCTGGGCCACGGAGAGCTGGGCGCAGGCGCTCGGGCACCTGGGCAAGCCGGAGGCGGTCGTGGAGGAGCTGACCGCCGGCTTCCGTGTGCCGCGCGAGGTCATCGCGTACGCCTCGCGGCTGCTGCCGCACATGTCGCCGGGGCTCGCGGCGGTGGAGTCGGTCCGGGAGAACCCGGGCTCGCTGGTCGTCCGCGCCGCCGGCGACCTCGACGCCGACGTCGTCGCGGCCTGCGTCGAGTCCCTGGGGCACGAGGGCTCGGTCGGCCTGATCGCCGCCGACGCGCGGATCGCCCCGCTGGCGGAGGCCCTGACGGCGGCCGGGATGGCGTACCTCTCCCCCGGCGAGGAGACCACCGCCGAGTCCCGGCTGACGCTCGTCCCCGCCTCGCTCGCGAAGGGCCTGGAGTACGACTACGTGGTCCTGGACGAGCCGGCGGCGGTCGTCGACGGCGAACCGGACGAGCGGACGGGCCTGCGGCGCCTGTACGTGGCGCTGACCCGCGCCGTGTCGGGCCTGACGGTCCTTCACTCTGCCCCGGTTCCACCGCAGTTGGGCGCGGTGTGACGCAAGTGCCGTGATGCGGCCGATGCGCGGGCGCCGGGCCATCGCTTACCATCGCGGTGTTCACCGAGCTTTCCGTGCGTTTCCGGAACCACTGGGGGACCCGTGTCAGAACTTCTCACTGTCACCGCCGGAGTCGCTCCCGTGTTCGCCGCCGTCGCCGGCACCCTGGGCTCGGCCGTGGCGGGCGCCGCGGTCCAGCGGTTCGCCGACGGGACCGTGGACACGGGCGAGAGTTTCCTCCGCAGGATCTTCCGACGGGGCGACGGCACCGGTCCCGCAGCCGCCCTGGGCGTCGACGACGAGACCGAGCGGCGGGCGAACGAGGAGCTGGCCCGCCTCGACGAGGACGAACTGCGGCGGCTGGCCGAGGCGTTGACTGCCTGGCTTGCAGATGCCGAGGGGGACGCGCCCGCTCCCGAGCGGCTCGTGGAACTCGTACGGGCGACGACTCCCGCGCCGCCCGCCGCTCCGTCGACGACCCAGGTCACCGCTCACGGCGACTACTCGGTGGCTGTCCAGACGATCGGTGACAACGCCACCTTCAACCTGGGCGGCAGCGGCGACGACCGGCCGAGACGACGGTCATGACCATGGACGGGCAGCGGCGGGACAGCCACGTCGAGACCCACGGGTCCCACTCGGTCTCGGCGGACACCATCGGTTCGGGCGCCACCTTCAACCTTCATCAGGCCTCGCGACGGCGGCTGTTGGAGGTCCTGCCGCTCCTCCTCGCCGTGGCCGTCGCCGTCTACGCGGCCCTGGCCTGGCCCGGCGGGCCGCACAGCCAGTACGTCCTGTTCTACGCGTCCCTCGGGACGGGCTTCGCCTTCTCCGTCGCGTACGCCGTCCAGGGGAAGGGCTGGCCGCTGCTCGCCCTGGCGCTGGCCTGCTCCCTCCTCGGCCTCGGCCTGTTCGGGTCGGCCGCACGCAACAGCGACGTGCCCGTCGCGATCGACGTCCGGGGCGGGCAGCCACTGCAGGGCTCGGCCGTCGGGCGCCTGACGCTCGTGATGCCCGCTCCGGCGGACGGTGACGCGCGCGACCGCCTGCGGCTCGCGCTGACGGTCTCCGACGACGATCCGTCCACACCCACCTGTGTCCACAAGACGACCGCGACGCTGACGGCGACCACCCGGGGTGTCACCCCGGCCTCGCGCCGGGTCCCTGCCGACTCCGTCGTCGATTTCGACCTCGGCGGACACCGCGGCGAGGTCACCCTCGCCTTCGTCCTGCACACCGAGCCGAACTGCGTCATGCGCCTCGCGAAGGCACGGGGAACCCTGCACAACCGCTGACGGGCAGCAAGCGAATCGATCGGGGGAACGTACGTGATGCGGAGCGTTCGACGCCGTCCAGGCCGAGCGGCCGGACCGTGGATCGGGGTGCTCGCCGTGCTGACGGCCCTCGCCACGGCCTGCACCACCGCTGCCCCGGAGCCGACGCTGCTCGGTGCGGGGAAGAAGATCCGGGTCGCCGCGAAGGGCGACCAGCCCGGGACCGGATTCGAACCGCACGACGGGGAGTTCGAGGGCTTCGACATCACGGTGACGCAGGAGGTCCTCGGGAGGCTCGGAATCGACGCCGCCTCCATCCGGTTCGACGGCGTCCTCTCCAAGAACCGGGCCAAGAGCCTGCGGGAGGGGGACTTCGACCTGGTGGTCGCGACCTACTCGATCACCCTGCAGCGGACCCTGCCGGTCGAGGAAGGCGGCGAGGGACTCGACTTCGTGGGCCCGTACGCCTCCACCCCGCAGGGCGTCCTGGTCAGGGCCGCGGACAAGGACCGCTACCGCGGCCTCTCCGACCTCGACGGCCGGCAGGTCTGCGTCTGGAAGGGCACGACCTCGCTGACCGAACTCAGCAAGCCCGCGTACCAGCTGATCAGGCTGCGCGAGGAGAAGGACGCGGGGTACTGCGTCAAGGCCCTGAAGGCCGGGGAGGTGGACGCGGTCTCCACCGACCAGCTGATCCTCTACGGGTTCATGGAGGCGGAGCCCACGCTCGCCGTCGTGCCGGGGATCGCGTTCGGGGTGATCAACGACTACGGCATCGCCATGCACAGGACCCCGGCACACCGGAAGGAGTGCGAGAGGCTGCGGGAGGCGCTGAAGAAGTACGTCTCCGGGAACGACTGGGACCGCGATCTCGCGAACGACCTGCCCCGGGTCCCGGTGGCCGCGCGCAACGAGGCGAAGCCCACGACCGCGGAGATCGACGCCCTGTCCTGCCGGGAGCGGCCGGCCAACGCGAAGGTGGACTGAGCGGGGGCCGGCCGCCGGGCCGGCTCAGCTGTCCGCGAGCGCCTCGGACCAGGTGCGGTGGGCCACGGCCGCCAGGACCGGGTTCTTCACGCGGTAGTAGTGCTCGGTCACCAGGCCCCAGCACAGGGCCCAGCCCCGGCCGCGTGCCCAGGTGGCGTCGTCGACCCGGGCCGCCTCACGGAAGAGGGGACGGGTCTCGGCGGTGAGGAGCGACCAGCCGGGCATCATGTCGCAGGCGGGGTCGCCCACGCCGAGGCCGCCGAAGTCGATGACGGCACTGAGCCGGCCGTCGCGGGTGAGGACGTTGCCGGGGAGCAGGTCGCCGTGGATCCAGACCGGGGCACCCTCCCACTGCGGCAGGGCGAGGACCGATTCCCAGGCCTTGGTGGCCAGTTCGGGATCGACCGTGCCGTCGGCGCCGAGGTCGCGGATCGCCCCCGGCATCGCGCCCTCCTCCCACTCCGTGACCGGCCCGCCCCGGAAGGAGGCCGGGCCGCCGGTCGCGTCGACCGCGCGCAGGGCGGCGCCGAAGCGGCCCAGCTCCACGGCGGCATGGGCGAGATCGGTGATCGGGGCGGTGAAGGCGTCGGCGCCGTCGAGCCATCCGTACACGGCCCAGGCGAGGCCGAAGCCCTCCCCCGGCACGCCGAGTCCCAGGGGCACGGGGATCGGGAGCGGCAGGTGCGGTGCGAGGTGCGGGAGCCAGCGCTGCTCCTTCACGGTCTGCCCGGTGGCCCAGTCGGCCTTCGGCAGCCGTACGGCGAAGTCGTCGCCCAGGCGGAACATCAGGTTGTCCGTGCCGGCCGATGCCACCTCCCGTACGGGAAGTCCCGCCCATTCGGGGAACTGCGCGGCGATCAGGCGCGCCACGAGGTCCGCGTCGACGGGGGCGGAGGGGCCTTCATGGGCGGTCACGGTCATGAACCGTGACGCTAGTCGGCGTCCGTCCCCTGCGGCCAGGGGTTTTCCGCCCCCTACCGCCGGGCGCGGGCCTTCTTCGGGCGGCGGCGGTACCGGCCGGCGGAAGCCGCCCGCGCTGTCGTTCCCCGTGGCCGACCACGAGATCGGCGAGGACGGCCTCGGCGCCCGCGTCCGCGGGGCGCCCGGCCGGCCTCCCCGGCCTGGACCGTCTCGGGCGGCGCTGAGCCTGCGAGCGGCGGTGAGCCCGGGAGGCCGCCGAACGCGTCCTACGCGTCCACGGCCTCGCGCCAGGCCCGTACCGCGTCCGCCGAGACGGGGGCGGTCCAGCCCTGGGGGCGGGCCGCGCCGCCGATGTGGAAGGCGTCGAGGCCGGCCGCGCGGAGCTCGGGGAGGTGGTCGAGGCGCAGGCCGCCGCCGACGAGGATCCGGGCCTCGTACCCCGGCTCGCCCGCGCGGGCGGCCTCGGCCTTGAGGGTGGCGATGCCGTCGTCGACCCCGGTGGCGGAGCCCGCCGTGAGGTAGGTGTCGAGGCCCGGGAGGTCGGCGAGGCGCTTGCGGAGGCCGTCGCGGTCGGCGGTGCGGTCGATCGCCCGGTGGAAGGTCCAGCGGCAGCCGTCGAGGACGGCGATGAGCCGTTCGACGGCGACGAGGTCCGGTTCGCCGTCGGAGGTGAGGAAGCCGAGGACGAACTCGTCCGCTCCGGCCTCGCGGAGCTCCGCGGCCCGGGCCGCGAGGGCGTCGATGCCCTCGGGGCCGCCGGCCGAGAAGCCGTCGGTGAGCCTGAGCATCACGCGCAGCGGGATGTCGACGGCGGCGCGGATGGCGGCGAAGCCGGCCCGGGACGGAGTGAGCCCGTCCGCCGCCATGTCGGTGACGAGTTCGAGCCGGTCGGCTCCACCGGTCTGGGCAGCGACCGCGTCCTCCTCGTCGAGGGCGATCACCTCAAGGACTGCACGGTTGCTCATCGCGGCCCATTCCTCCATGAATGACGGCTACAGGTCTAGTCCAATGACCAGACTAGCCGTGCGTGTGCTCTCCCGCATCGTCCGTGGCCTCACCCGCCGCCGGGACGGCGGCCTCAGGGGCCGGTGCGGTCGCCTTCGCGGCTCCCGCGGTGACCGTGAAGGCAGCCGTCCGGACCTTGCCCTCGTGCTGGAAGTCGAGGAAGAGACGGTACGTCCCCGCACTGGGCGCCGTCGCGGTGAAGGAGACGTCCGGGCCGGGGCCGCCCTCGTTCGGGTGCACGTGGAGGTAGGCGAGGTCGCCGTCGCGCAGGGCGACGAGGTGTCCGTACGCACCGAGGTAGGGCTCCAGGTCGGTGACGGGCCTGCCGGCCTTGGTGACGGTGAGCTTGAGCTCGCCGGCCTTGCCCGGGTCGAGGGTGCCGCCGAGGCGGACCTGGTAGCCGTCGACGTTCGCGGTCGGGGCGACGGCCGGCATGGCCCGGGGGGCGTACGCGCCCGGTACGGACAGGTCGGCGCCGAGCGTGATGCCCTTGGCGCCCTTCGCGGCGGGCTTGAAGTCGGCGAAGGCCTTGTAGCCGCCTGCGGCGGGCAGGTCGACGGGGGTCGTCCAGGTGCCGTCCGCGGCCTTCACCGGGTGCAGGTGGCGGAAGGTGTTGAGGTCGCGCGAGGCGACGATGAAGTGCAGTTCCTTGCCGTGCTCGGTGGTGAAGGCGGTGACCTTCCGGCCGGCCGCGTCCTTGATCGAGAACTTCAGGACGCTCTTGCCGGCGGCGGGCGTCGGGGTCTCCAGGGCGAGGGTGTAGCCGCCGTCGGAGACCTGGAGTCCGCCGGGGAGGTTCGCGGCGGCGGCCGGGGCGTCCGCGCCCGCCGCCTCGCCGTGGCCGGCGTGACCGTCCGCCGCGGCGCTCTTCGAGGGGGCCGGCGCGGCCGCGTGCTCGCCGTGCTCCGCCTTCTTCGGCTCCTCGACGGGGCCGACGCCCTTGCCGACCCCGTACGCGGCCCCGAAGGTCGCGGCGAGCGCGGCGGCATAGGCAGTGATCTTCACACCGGTGTTCATGGCTGCTCTCCCGATACGTGGGGTGGGCGCGCGGGGTGGCGCGGTAACCGTTCGATGCACTTCACCATACCCCTGGGGGGTATCAAGTCAAGTCCGGGATCTGCTTGCGCCGGATACGGGAGGGGGGTATACATGGACTCACAACCGGATACCCCCCGAGGGTATCTCGGTCCCGGACGAACCGACCGAGGAGAAGCCATGGGCTCCTGCTGCACCCCCGACAACAGCTGCTCGACCACCACGGAGACCACCGCGGTCGCCGTCGCCGAGAGCACCGCGACCGTCTACACCGTCTCCGGCATGACCTGCGGCCACTGCAGGACCGCGATCACCAAGTCCGTCGGCGCGCTGGACGGCGTCATCTCCGTGGACGTCGACGTCAACGGCGGCCTGGTGACCGTCACCACCGGCGGCGAGCCGGACGACGCCGCCGTCGCCGCCGCCGTCGACGACGCGGGCTACGAGCTGACCGGCCGCGCCTGAGGCCTGTCCGGCCCTGAGCCGCCGCCCCACCCCGGCCGCCGGGACCCGCCCACCACGCCCGGGTCCCGGCCCCCGCCCCGTACCTCACGAGGAGCAGTACTCATGACAACGACGACACCCGGCACGGCTCAGGTCGAGCTCGCCATCGGCGGCATGACCTGCGCCTCGTGCGCGGCCCGCATCGAGAAGAAGCTCAACCGCATGGACGGGGTCGAGGCCACCGTCAACTACGCCACCGAGAAGGCCAAGGTCACCTTCGACGCCGACATCGACGTCGCCGCCCTGATCGCGACCGTCGAGGCCACCGGCTACACCGCCGCCGAGCCCGAGCCGCCGAAGAGCGCGGCCCCCGGCGCCCCCGAAGGGCCCTCCGACGAGGAGAAGGCCGACGAGGAGCTGCGCCCCCTCAAGCAGCGGCTCGTCACCGCCGTCTCGCTCGCCGTGCCCGTCATCGCGATGGCGATGATCCCGGCCCTCCAGATCGAGTACTGGCAGTGGCTGAGCCTCACGCTCGCCGCGCCGGTCGTCGTCTACGCCGCCTGGCCCTTCCACAAGGCCGCCTGGACCAACGCCAGGCACGGCGCGGCCACCATGGACACCCTGATCTCGGTCGGCACGATCGCCGCGTTCCTCTGGTCGCTGTGGGCGCTGTTCTTCGGGACCGCCGGCACACCGGGGATGACGCACCCCTTCGAGTTCACCATCGCCCGCACCGACGGCGCCGGGAACATCTACCTGGAGGCCGCCGCCGGCGTCACCGCCTTCATCCTGGCCGGCCGGTACTTCGAGGCCCGCTCGAAGCGCAAGGCGGGCGCCGCGCTCAAGGCGCTGATGCAGCTGGGCGCCAAGGAGGTCACCGTCCTGCGGGGCGGCCAGGAGGTCACCGTACCGACCGCCGACCTCCAGGTCGGGGACCGCTTCCTGGTCCGCCCGGGCGAGAAGATCGCCACCGACGGCACCGTCGTCGAGGGCTCCTCCGCCGTGGACGCCTCCATGCTGACCGGCGAGTCCGTCCCGGTCGAGGTCTCCGTCGGCGACTCCGTCACCGGCGCCACCCTGAACGCCGGCGGCCGCCTCGTCGTCGAGGCCACCCGCGTCGGCTCCGACACCCAGCTCGCCCGGATGGCCAAGCTCGTCGAGGACGCGCAGAACGGCAAGGCCGCCGCCCAGCGCCTCGCCGACAGGATCTCGGCCGTCTTCGTCCCGATCGTCATCGCGCTCGCGCTCGGCACCCTCGGCTTCTGGCTCGGCACCGGCCAGGGACTCACCGCCGCCTTCACCGCAGCGGTCGCCGTCCTGATCATCGCCTGCCCCTGCGCCCTCGGCCTGGCCACCCCGACCGCCCTCATGGTCGGCACCGGCCGCGGCGCCCAGCTCGGCATCCTCATCAAGGGCCCCGAGGTCCTGGAGACCACCCGCAAGGTCGACACGATCGTCCTCGACAAGACCGGCACCGTCACCACCGGACGCATGACCCTCATCAAGGTCCACACCGTCGAAGGCACCGACGAGAAGGACGTCCTGCGGCTCGCGGGCGCCCTGGAGCACTCCTCCGAGCACCCGATCGCCCAGGCCGTCGCCACCGGCGCCGCCGCCAAGGTGGGGACGCTCCCCACTCCCGAGGACTTCGCCAACATCCCCGGCCTCGGCGTCCAGGGCGTCGTCGAAGGACACGCCGTCCTCGTCGGCCGCGAGAAGCTCCTCGACGAGTGGGCCATGGCCCTCCCGGCGGACCTGAAGGCCGCCAAGGACACGGCCGAGAAGGCCGGCAAGACCGCGATCGCCGTGGCCTGGGACGGCGAGGCCCGCGCGGTCCTGGAGGTCGCCGACGCCGTCAAGGAGACCAGCCCGGAGGCCATCCGGCGGCTGCGGGCCCTCGGGCTCACCCCGATCCTGCTCACCGGTGACAACAAGGCCGTCGCCGAGGCCGTCGCCGCCGAGGTCGGCATCGACGAGGTCATCGCGGAGGTCATGCCGCAGGACAAGGTCGACGTCGTCAAGAAGCTCCAGGCGGAGGGCCGTTCGGTCGCGATGGTCGGCGACGGCGTGAACGACGCCGCCGCGCTCGCCCAGGCCGACCTGGGCCTCGCGATGGGCACCGGCACGGACGCCGCCATCGAGGCCGGCGACCTGACCCTCGTACGGGGCGACCTGCGGGCCGCGGCCGACGCGATCCGGCTCTCCCGCAAGACGCTCGGCACGATCCGCTCGAACCTCTTCTGGGCCTTCGCCTACAACGTGGCCGCCCTGCCGCTCGCCGCGGCCGGACTGCTCAACCCGATGATCGCGGGGGCCGCGATGGCCTTCTCCTCGGTCTTCGTCGTCGGCAACAGCCTGCGCCTGCGCGGCTTCCAGGCCGCCGACCGCTGACGAACTCCCCACCCCGCCGATCCCCCGAGGAGCCCGTCGTGGCCGGTTACGGACAGCACAAGGAAGACATCATCAGACGCCTGCGCCGCATCGAAGGCCAGGTCAGGGGGGTGCAGCGGATGGTCGACGAGGACACCTACTGCATCGACGTCCTCACCCAGGTCTCCGCGATCAACGCGGCCCTCCAGTCCTGCGCGGTGGCCCTCCTGGACGAGCACCTCAGCTGCTGCGTCACGGAGGCCATCGCCCAGGGCGGGGACCAGGCCAAGGTGAAGGTGGGCGAGGCGTCGAAGGCGATCGCCCGGCTCATCCGGACCTGACGGAGTACCCCGGACGCCGCCCGGGTACTCCGGGACACCGAAGCAGTGGTACGCGGTATCAACCGCCCTTGCGTGAAGGGCACTCGACGGACAGCCTGACGCTCAGGCGGAGACAGAGCCCGAGCACCTGCCGGAGGAGCACCAGCTCCGCCGAAACGGGCAGGCCAGGGCCGCAGAGCTGCACGCAGGGGCGGTTCCTCATGAGGGTCGACATCCCGCCATTGTACCCCTGGGGGGTATACCTGGACGGGGGAGGCGGCCCGTACGATGAGCCGCCCAGGGGGAAGGGGATCCACGTGCGCCGGCTGGGAGAGCTGGAGGCCGAGATCATGGACCGGTTGTGGGCCTGGCAGCGGCCCGCCACGGTCCGCGAGATCGTCGACGACATCAATCGGGGACGCCGGGTCGCCTACACGACCGTGATGACGGTGGCGGACATCCTGCACCGCAAGGACTGGCTGCGCCGCGAGAAGGCGGGCCGGGCCTGGCTGTACGAGCCCGTCCGCAGCCGCGAGGAGTACACCGCCGGACTGATGCGGGACGCCCTCGGCGACAGCCAGGACCGGCCGGCCGCCCTCCTGCGGTTCGTCGAGGTCATCTCGGACGAGGACATGGCCGCCCTGGACGCGGCCCTCCGGGCGGCCCGGGGCGGCCAGTCGGGAGAAGCCGGCGCCGACCCCGGGGGCGGTGGCGTGTGAACCACCACGCCCTCGTCCCCCTCGGGCTCGTCCTGGTCGCCGGCTTCCTCGTGCCGTGGCTCGTCGTCCGGGCCCGCTGGGCCCAGCAGGTGCCCCGCCTCGCGCTCGCCGTATGGGCGGCGTGCGGCGCCGTCTTCACCACCGCGGCCGCCCTGCTCCCCGCCCAGCTGGTGCTCCCCGGCGAGAGCAGCCACCGCCTCACCGACATGGTGCTCACGCTCCGGCCCCCCACCCCCGAGCAGTTGTTCGCCCTCGAAGGGCGCGAGCGGCTGGCCCTCGCGATCGCCCTCGGCGTCGTCTCCTTCCCCGCCACCGCCTTCTTACGGAGGCTGGCGCGGGCCCGGCGCGTGCGGGTGCGGCACGCGGGGGTGCTGCGGCTCGTCGGGCGGTACGACCCCGGCCTGCGGGCCACCGTCCTCGACGACGACCGGCCCGCCGTCTACTGCCTGCCGGGCCGCTCGCGCCGCGTGGTCGTCACCTCCGGGGCGGTCGGCACCCTGACCCCCGCGCAGCTCGCGGCGGCCCTCGCGCACGAGCGGGCGCACATCACGGGCCGGCACCACCTCCTCGTCGCGGCAACGGAGGCCTTCGCGGCCGTCTTCCCGCGCCTCCCGCTCGCCCGGTACGGCGGGACGTCCGTACCACTGCTCCTCGAAATGGCCGCCGACGACCGGGCGTTGCGGCGATGCACCCGCGACGCGCTCGCGACGGCGCTGTACGCGCTGGCCTCGGGCCGGGCGCCGCGGTCCGCCTTCGCGGCGGGCGGCCCCTCGGCGGCGCTGCGGATGCGGCGCATCCTCACCCCGTACAGCGCGGGACACCCCGTACTGCGCGGGCTGTTCACCGTCGCGTCCGGGGCGCTCGCGATGGCACCGCTGGTCATCGCCTGCTGTTCCTTCCCCAACTAATTGACTCGCTTCACCCTCTCGGCCCGCATCCCCGTCCGGCCCCCCGAACGCCGTTATTTACTAAGCGAATTCGTAGATTTCGCATCGGTCACGGGCAACTTAATTCACCGCTATTGTGGGTATGTTGGGGCTCTGGCTCGGCACGTCGAAGGGTACAAAACCTATGCAGCTGGCTGGCGTTCGAACGGCCGCGGCCGGCGATGCGACGACGATATCCAGGCTGCTCGCGGATGCCATTCGGAGCAGCTACGAGGGAATACTGGACGAAATCCCGATGCGGCGGCTGATCTCGGCGCAATGCGCGCTCCCCCGCATCCGCGCGGAAATTGAAATTCCGGGTGGCGCGCCCGGCTGGCTCGGCTGGCTCGTCGCGACCGACCCCGAGGGCGCGGTCGTCGGCGTCGCCGCGGGCGGCGTCCCCGTACCGGGCGAGGGCGAGGTGTACGCGCTGGCCGTCGCGTCCGGGTCCCGCCGCCGGGGAGTGGGTACGGCCCTGCTGGTCGCGGCCACGGACCGGATGCGGAGCTACGGCGCCCACGACCAGCGGGTCGAACTCCCGGCGGAGAAGGACCCGGCGCTCCCCTTCTACACCCGGATGGGCTTCGACTCCCTGGGCCCCACCCGCTGGAGCCGAACGGTCTGAGGCTCCGCCCCGCCCCGCCCCCGTCGCTCCCGGCACTCCCGGCACCGCTCACGACCCTCGAACAGGCGGTCGTGGCAGATCCACGCCATCGCGTGTTCACGCAGCCCGATCCGGTGGATCGGCGCTCCCCCGCCAGGTCAGGATGGGTTCAGCGGCGCGGTCCCGGCGGCACGGGTACCTCGTCCGGACGGCATGGACCGAGCGAGCCCCTGGAGGAGCGGATGCACACACCGAGCGGCCTTTCCCTGCCCGTCGTGCCCGCAGCGTTCGCTCCGGTCCTGCCGTCCCGGTACGACCGGGAGCCCGCCCGCGGGGCCGGCATCCGGATCAAGTCCGACACCCTGCCGGGACTCGAATCGGTCTCCGCCGTCGACGAGGGCTCGGTCTGGCTCCACGACGCCCTGCTCGGCCCGCACAGCGCGGACATCGTCCGGTACCTCAGCCTCGCCCGCTCCACCGGCGGACCCGTCCTGGACCTCGGCTCCGGCGCCGGACGGCTCGCCGTCCCCTTCGCCCGGCACGGCTTCGCCGTGGAAGCCGTGGACCGGGACGCCTCGGCCCTCGAGCGCCTCGAAGGCTGGGCCCGCCGGATCGGCCCGCAGGTCGCCGGGCTCCTCGTCACCCACCGCGCCGACCTCACCGAGCTGCGCCTCGAAGGGAGTTACCGGCTGGCGCTCCTCGCGGGCGCGATGGTCACGGCCGTCCCGCCCGCGCACCGGCCGGAGCTGCTGCGCGAGGTCGCCTCCCACCTGGAGACGGGCGGGGCGCTCGCCCTCGACTACACCGCGCACCAGCTCCCCGGACTCATCGCGGAGCCGCGCCGGACCTGGGCCTTCCAGGTGCCGCGCTTCGACGGGATCGACGAGTGGGTGGTGGCCCGGCAGGTCTTCGATCTGCCGTCGATGAGCGAGCGGATCACGTACTACACGGCCCGTACCGGCAAGCTCTCCACCGAGCGGGTCGTGCTGACCACCGACAAGTGGATCGTGGATCCCGAGCGGCTCGCGGCCGAACTGCACTCGGCCGGCCTCCACATCGAGGGCCGTCGGCGCCACCGGATCGACGACCGGACCGAGTCCGTCCTGCTGGTGTGCAGGACGGACGACTGACCCGGACGCCTGACGAGGTTGACGAGCAAGAGGTACGATGCCCACAAACGTTTGAGCCGACCAGGTGGCGGGCGGAGAAGATGGCAGTCGTGGAAGAGCTGACGGGCCGCGAGGCGGTGATCCAGCGCCTGCGCGACGTCGGGCTGCGGGTCACGGGCCCGCGCCTGGAGGTGCTCACGGTGCTCGCCGCCGGCGGCCATCTCGACGTCGAGGCGATCACCACGACCGCGCGCGAGCGGCTCGGCACGCTGACCAGCCAGGCCGTGTACGAGATGCTGCGGCACTTCCAGGAGACCGGCCTGGTCAGCAAGTTCGACCGGCCCGGCCTGCCCGCCGTCTTCGAGATCTCCGGCCCCGCGCACCAGCACGCGCTGTGCGTCGTCTGCGGCGGGGTCGAGAACGTCGAGGCGACCGCGCCGAAGCCGCCCCGGGGCGCGCTGACGGAGTGGCAGGTCGAGGACGCGGAGATCGTCTTCAAGGGCCTGTGCCCCGACTGCCGGGCGAGCGCACCCGCCGCCTGAGCTGCGGTGAACCCCGTGCGTGTCGTTCGAATGTATGGCAGGGTCTAGCGGGGCGATTCATGAGGATCCACGGGGATCCGAGGGGAGTCTGCTGCGCCGTGTCCAGAAACGCCGCCGCTGCCCGTACGGGCAGCGAACAGGCTCTCGCCGTCTACCAGCAGCTTCGCGCCCGCCCGGGGACGACCTTCGACGAGGTCGCCGACCGGCTGGAACTCTCCGCCGAGGAGCGGGAGCGGTGCCGTGAGGAACTCGTCTCCTTAGGACTGACCGCACCTCCAGCCGCCTCGCCGGAACCGGCCGCGCCCTCTCCCACGACGAGCGTCGTCGACCCCGACGTCGCCCTGCTGCGGCTGCTGCGCCGCGAGCGCGACCGGCTGCAGGAACGCCTCGCCGCCACCAGTCGCGCGCACACCGCGCTCGAAGCCCTCGCCGGACCGTTTCTGCGGGCCGGGGCCACCCCGCGCGGGGAGATCGAGGTCGAGATCGTCGCCGATCCCGAGCGCGTACGGCGGAGCCTCGCGGACCTGACGGACTCGGTCCGGACGGCGGCGCACTTCATGCACACCGGCTCCGTCCGCCGCGAGGAGCTGCCGGGCGAGCTGGCCCAGGACCGGCTGTGGGCCGAGCGCGGGGTCCGCATCCGGGCGATGTACAGCCGGCGGGCCGCCTCGGTGCCGGAGATGGCGCAGCACCTGGAGGAGCGGGCCGCGCTGGGCGTGGAAGTCCGGTTCGCCTCCGTCGTCCCGATGAACATGGTCCTCGCCGATGAGAACTTCGCGCTCCTGCCGACCGATCCGCACGACCTGTCGTCCGCCGCGATCCTCGCGCGCGGCCCGGGTCTCGTCCGCTCCTACCTCGCCCTGTACGAGTACTGCTGGACGGCCGCGGCCCCGTACGGCGAGGAGGAGGCGACGGAGAAGGGCGGCGACGGGCTCTCCGAGCAGCAGCGGGCGGCGCTTCTGATGCTCGCCTCCGGCATCAAGGACGAGCAGATCGCGAAGAACCTCGGGGTCTCGCTGCGGACGGTGAGCCGGCTGCTGTCCGAGGTGATGCAGGAGCTGGGGGCGGCGAGCCGTTTCGAGGCGGGCGTGAAGGCGTCCCGGCTCGGTCTGCTCGACGGCGAAGCCCCGTAGGGGGCACAAGGGCGGGATACCACCGAGGAGTTCGGATGACGCACGATGGACGCCTGATCGGCCGGACCGGCCGGATCGGTATGACGGACGGCCGCCCAGCCGTGTGACAGGGTGATGGCGGCGCGACTCGAAGGAACAGGGGGTCACTTCGCCTTGATCACCACCGGCGGCGGCACGGGCACGGAGAACGGCACCGAGCGCTCGGAAGGCTCACCCGATGCCGTGGTGAACCTCTACCAGGAGCTGCGCAGGCGCGGGGTGTCCAGCCTCGGCGAAGTGGGGGCCCAACTCCGCCTCTCGCCCGAGGAGTACGAGCGATGTCGATGCGAACTGACGGACCTCGGGCTGATCGTGCCGACCAACCCGGCCCAGCACGGCCCCCGCGCCGAGCTCCGGACGGGACTCCGGGAGGGCGAGGGCGGCCGGCAGCAGGACGGCGACACGGTCGCGGTGATCGACCCGGAGATAGCGCTGCTGCGGCTGCTGCACCGGGAACGTGAGCAGCTGCGCGAGCACCTCGACGAGGCGGACCGCGCGTACGGCACGCTGGAGACCTTGGCGGGGGCCTTCCTGCGGGCCGGTTCCCTCACCCGCTCGGACGCCGATGTGGAGCTCCTGAGCGACTACCGCCGGATCCAGCAGGTCCTCGAGGACATCACGGACGTCATCCAGCACAGCCTGGCCTCGATGCACCCGACGTCGCTCGTCCGGGAGGTGGCGGAGCGCGTACTGAGCCGGGACCGGCGGCAGATCGAGAACGGGGTGCGGGTCCGCGCCATGTACAGCGAGCGGGTCGTCTCCGTGCCGGAGGTGGCGGAGCTGCTGCGGCGCCGGGTCGAGACGGGGGTGGAGGTGCGGATCACCCCCGCCGTCCCGATGACGATGATCATCGCCGACGCGCAGTTCGCGATGGTCCCGGTCGATCCGGCGGAGCCGATGGCGGGTGCGGTACTGGCCCGGGGGCCGGCCCTGGTCCGCTCGTACATCGCGCTGTACGAGCACTGCTGGCACACGGCCTCGCCGTACGGGGACGGCACCACGCCCGAGCAGGGCGGCGACGGGCTCTCGGAGCAGCAGCGGGCGGCGCTGACGATGCTGGCCTCGGGGATGAAGGACGAGAAGATCGCGCGGGGTCTCGGGGTGTCGCTGCGGACGGTCAGCCGCATGCTGTCCGAGCTCATGCAGGAGATGGGCGCGACGAGCCGGTTCGAGGCCGGGGTCCGGGCGCACCGGCTCGGCTGGGTCGACTGAGAAAGCCCGCCAATTGCCGGGCGGAAATACGGAAAAGGCTCCGCGCTCGCCCGACCGGGGGCGATTACGGAGCCTTTTCGGATTCCCTGACGCTCAATTGGCAGGTATCGGCGCCGGGGTGACCTTGTTCCACTCGTTTCCGTTGGACGGGGACGGCGTGGGGGTCGGGGTGGCGGTGGCCGCACCGTCGGCCACCACGTGCTGGGGGGCCGAGTCCGCGCCCGGGGCCGTCGCCAGGGCCGCGCCGCCGGCGACGGCGAGACACGCGGCCGCGGCGAGGGCGAACTGACGGACGGCCTTGCGGATCCCCGTGGCGTGCTCAGCAGACATGATTCCTCCAGGAGTTGGAATGTGAATTCCGCCTTCCGGGGGCCCGTGCCGCCGGGCGTTCCCTGAAGACATCTCCATTCTGTCCCCGCCCCGGAATCCGATCCAGGGATTCCCCGGGCGTGGACCCGCCATGGCGTGGATGCGTCAATGCGCCTTCTGCGCAACGGAATTGGGGCATCCGGAGCTCGCCATACCTTTGGTCGAACCAAAAGAGGTGCTAGACTTGAGCTACGGCCTTCTCGTTCCTCCAGGAGAGAGGGGCCGTCGGGGCAGGGGCGTGCCGCCGCCCCTGCCCCACCCCCGGTAGACGTCGACGGTCCGGCCTGCGGACGCGCGCCAGCTCATCCCCCGCGCGTGGCGGACCGCCCCCTCCCCCATCGCCCGCGCCTCCTCCGGGTGCGCCGCGAGCCACCGCAGCCGCCGCGCGTACTCCACCGGGTCGTGGCCGTGCACCAGAAGCCCCGTCACCCCGTCCCGTACCGCCGTCGGCAGGCCGCCGACCGCCGCCGCGAGCACCGGGGTCCCGCAGGCCTGTGCCTCCAGGGCCACCAGGCCGAAGGACTCGCTGCGCGACGGCACCACCAGCACGTCCGCCGCCCGGTACCAGTCCGCCAGCTGCTCCTGCGGTACGGGAGGGCAGGCCCGCAGCACGTCGGTGACGCCCAGCTCCCCCGCCAGCTTCCAGACCGTCCCCTCACGGGTCGCGCCCGAGTGGCCGCCCACCACCGGCACCAGGAGGCGACGGCGCAGCCCCGGCTCCAGGCGCAGCAGCTCGGCGACGGCCCGTACGAGCACGTCCGGGCCCTTCAGGGGCTGTATGCGGCCGGCGTAGAGCGGGACGAAGGCGTCGGCCGGCAGGCCGAGGCGGGCCCGGGCGGCAGCCCTGCCTCCGGCGGGGCGGAAGGTCCGCAGGTCGACCCCCGGGCGGACGACCTCGGTCCGCTCCCCCGGCGCCCCGTACAGCGTGCGCAGCGCCTCCGCCTCGTCGGTGGTGTTGGCGATCAGCCGGTCGGCGGAGCCGACGACCTGGAGCTCGCCGCGGACGCGGAGCTCGGGTTCGGGGGTGTCGCCCTCGGCGAGCGAGGCGTTCTTCACCCGGGCCAGGGTGTGGGCGGTGTGCACGAGCGGGATGCGCCAGCCGACCGAGGCGATCCGGCCCGCCTGCCCGGAGAGCCAGTAGTGCGAGTGGACCAGGTCGTAGCGCCGGTCCTCCTTCAGCAGGGCCAGCGAGAAGGGCACGACGAGGTCCGGCATGGCCTCCTTGGGCAGCGGGCCGCGCGGCCCGGCGTGCAGATGGCGGACCCGGACCCCCGGGGCGAGCTCGACGAGCGGGGGCAGGCCCTCGCCCCGGCAGCGGGTGAACAGGTCGACCTCCACGCCCAGTTCGGCGAGGGCCCGGGAGAGTTCGACCATGTAGACGTTCATGCCGCCGGCGTCCCCCGTCCCGGGCTGGTGGAGCGGGGAGGTGTGGACGCTGAGCATGGCGACGCGCAGGGACACGTGGGGCTCCTGTGGAGTGGGGCCACGTATCCCTGCGCGTCGCTCGCGCGCACGGTCACGCGGCGGGGAGGGGGCGAGCGTGCGTGCTGGGCAGTGCTGGGCAGTGCTGGGCACTGACGTACTGGAGTACTTAGTTGATTAGTAGTAGAGGGGGGCGGGGTCGGCGCGATCAGAAACCGAAGACCGGGCCGGACGGCGGAGCAAGCCGGGTCCCCGGGAGGGGTCCCGTCAGCGCGTGCCAGTCGACCGGCCGGCCCGTCTCCACGTGGAGCGCCGCCGCGAGCCGGTCCGCACCCTCCGGCATCACCGGCCGCGCCCACGCGGACAGCGCCGAAGCCACCGCCAACTGGGCCGCCAGCGCCGGGAGATGACGGCAGGAGGTGCTGGGCCTGCACCGCTCGTGGGCGTTGACATGGCCGAAGTCGGCCACCGAGCGGACCATCTCGTCGAGGACGGCGACCGCCCGGCGCGGGTCGAAGGCGTCGGGGCCGTACGCCTCGCGCAGGTCGTCAACGCCCCGGTGGAGCCGCCGCTCCAGGATCTCCCAGCCGGTGCCGCCGGGCAGCGCCTGCGGCGCGCGACCGCCGCACTCCTCCCGTACGGAGGCGAAGAGCCGCGCGAGCCAGCTGTTCCAGCTCTCGTCCAGCTCCCGGCGGGCGGCCGCGAGGCGCTCCCGGTGGAAGACGGTCCTGCGGCCCAGCGGGCGGGCCTGGAGGACGTGCCGGCGCAGGGTGTCGGAGCCGTACTCGGTGAGGAGGTCGAGCGCCCAGACGTTGCCCTCCTGGACGCCTTCCTCGATCACGTACGACTCGTTGACGTTGAAGTCCTGCGGCAGCTTGATGTCCTGCGCGAGCAGCAGCACCGGCAGGAGCACCGCATGGCAGAAGGCGTGCCCGAAGCCGCAGAAGTGGATGGCGCGGCGGGGCAGCGGGCCCTTCGTGTCGTAGCCGAAGAGGTGCATCGCCGCGGCCTCGAAGCAGCCGTCGATCCGGTGCTCGGGGAAGCCGTCGACCGGGACCGGCAGGCCCCACTCGGCGGGGTGGCCGACGGCGATGTCCGGCAGCCCGTCCTCGACGAGCGACTCGCACAGGGCGGCGAGCCGGGGCGGGAGCCCTGCCGTCGCCCAGTACTCGGCGAGCGTCTCCCGGAACGGCTCCAGGGGCACGTACAGCCGGCGGCAGCGGCGGGCGACCGCCGGGGTGTCGCAGACCGCGCAGCGCGCCGAGATGAGGTCGCCGCCGTCGTTGGGGCGGGCGCACTCGTGACACATGCCGCCGTCGCTGTCCGCGCCGCAGTGCGGGCAGCTGCCGGTGGCGTGCGCCCCGTACAGCCAGCGGTCGCAGGGCTCGCAGTAGGGCAGGAGACGGGTGCGCGGGGCGATGACCCCCTGGGCGAACAGTCTGCTGAAGAGGTCCTGCACCCAGCGTCCGTAGCCCTTGTCGCGCCGTGGGCGCACGATGTGGTCGAACTCGACGCCCGAGCGGAGCCAGTCGGCGGTGATCGCGGCGCGGTATCCCTCCGCGACCTCCTCGGGCTTGCGGTTGTGGCGCAGCGCGCGGACCTCGACGGAGCTGGCGTGGTCGGCGGTGCCGGTGGTGAACCGGACCGCCTCCCCCTCGGCCCGCAGATAGCGGGTGAGGACGTCGGCGGCGACGTACGGCCCGGCGAGGTGGCCGATGTGGAGTTCGCCGTGGGTGGCGGGAGGGGTCGCGGTGATCCAGACGGGGGTGCTCATGGGACCTCCTTGACGCTGTGGTGCGGTGGGCTTCAGCGAAGTGAGCGGGTCAGCGGTCAGCGGGTCAGCGGGGTTCGAAGTGGAAGGAGCGGATGAAGCAGTCGCGGGGCTGCTCGACCGCATAGACGATGCATTCGAAAAGGGCCTGGGTGGTCAGCTTCTCGTCGGGTGCTATTCCGTCCGGATTCGATCCGTCCCATTCCGCGAAGCGCGGATCCGAGGTCGAGAAATCCGGCGGGAAGAGCGAGAAGACGCGGACCCCTGAGGGCCGCAGCCGGCGCGAGAGGATGTCGGCGAATCCGGCCTGCGCGCTCTTCGCCGCCCAGAAGGCCTCGTGGGCGGCGCCGGCGGTCGCCGCGGAGGCGCCCTCGGCGTCGCGGACGGCGACCATGTTGACGATGTCGGGGCGGAGCGAGCCGCGCAGCAACGGCAGGAAGTGCTTCACCATGAGGACGGTGCCGCCGGCGGTCGACTCGATCGTCTCGACGATCTCGGCGTCGCTGGCGGCCTCCAGGTCCATGCCGTCGAGCCAGCGCGCGCCGTTGTTGACCAACAGGTCGACCCGGTCGGTGTGTTCGCCGACGCGGGCGGCGAACTCCCGGATCTCGGCGGGCCTGCTGAGGTCGCAGCCGAAGGCGTGGATGCGGTCACGGGCCGAGCCCATGACTTCGGTACGGGCGCGCTCGGCGGCTTCGACGGTCCGCGCCGAGACGTAGACCTCGGCGCCGAGATGCGCGAATCCGACGGCGAGCGCGCGACCGAAATAGCGGGACGCTCCGGTCACGACGACACGCAGATTCTCGAATTTCATGTGCGTCTGCTCTCCCCACGGAACGGATACCGATACCGATTGCCGGTCCATTTCAGCGTGGCAGAGAAAGGACACCGGGGGCCCGCCGAGAGGGGTGCGCGTTCACGCCGTTGCGTGGATACGCCACGGCAGTTCCAGGCTCCCGAGGACCTGCGCGCGCTTGTGGTGGACCCGGACGCGGTCGGCCCCGGCGGAGACGGTAACGGTGCCGCCGGGGGTGCGGACGGGGCCGGTCGGCGCGGGGACGACGGTGCCGTCGAGCGCGCCGGCGGCGGCGAGGGCGGCGGCGCCGGTGAGCGCGAGGCGGGGGTGCCAGCCGCCGACGGTGAGGGCCCGGACGGAGAGCCCCTCGGGGCCGGCGGTGAAGGCGGCGATCTTGGGGAGCGCGGAGCGGGGCGCGTACCCGAGGAGCCGGGCGGCCTCGGAGCGGAGGGCGAGGAGCCGGTCGCGGAGGGCGTCCTCGTCCTCGCCCTCGCCCTCGTCCTCGCCCTCGCCCTCGTCCTCGTTCTCGTCGTCGGCCTCAGGGAGGTGGCGGGCGTCGACGAAGACGTACGGATTGCCGTACCGCACGAGGGAGACGGGCACACCGGAGAGGACGTCGACGGGACGGCCGGTGGGGAGGGTGCCGGGGGCGGTCGGGGCCTTGAGGAAACTGAGGGTGTACGCGTCGCCGTACGGCTCACACAGGACGGTGTCGCCGGTGGTCACGGCACGGACGGTGACGGGGCCGGAGCGGGGGCCGTCGGCGACGACGGCGGCCAGGAGGGAGTGACCGCAGCCGGCCCGGAAGTCGAAACCGCCGTCGGGGAGGGCCTGGACGAAGCGGTAGTCGAGGTCCCGGCCGGGGCCCCCGGGGCCGTACAGGGCGATCTTGCGGAGGTCGGCGTACTCCGTCCCGGAGAGCGCGTGGCGCAACCGCGCCAGTTCGGCGCCGAGCGCGAGCGCCCCGACGGGCAGCTGGTCGAGCCGCACGACGAGGGTGGGCCCGGGGGCGTCCTCGGCCCGGACGAGGGCAGCACGAACGACGCCCGCGGGAGGTCCCGGGGGCTCAGGCCGCACAGCCCACCGGGATTCGCATGCCCTGTACGACCTCCGTCCACAGCTCGTGGACGGCCAGGCCCCAGAGGGCCAGCGCGTCGTGGTGCGAGGGGCGTTCGAGCTGGCGGGCCAGGAGCTTCTGCACCCGGTCGGCGCGGACCTTGCCGCCGAGGACGAGCCGGGCCGGCGACAGCAGGTCGCGGACGGTGTCGAGGAGCGGGCTCCCGGGGGCGAGCATGGCCGCGAGCGGGAGCGTGAAGGGCTGCTTGGGGCGGCGGAGGACGCCTGCGGGAAGCAGCTCGGTCCCGGCTTCGTACAGCGCCCGCTTGCCCGTCCGCGCCGCCGCCGGCAGGGCGCGGGCGTGGGCGACGACGGACGGCTGGCAGAAGGGCATGCGGGCCTCGACCGCCCACGCCATGGACAGGTGGTCGACGCGCCGCAGGTGGTACGCGGGCAGCCGCCAGCGCGTCTCGAAGGCCGTCATCGCCGTGAGCCGGTCCGCGCCGACGGCCTCGGCCGAGCGCAGCTCCTGCTCGATGCGGTCGGCCGCGGAGCCCTGATCGGCTATGTGAGCGCGGTAGTTGGGGGTGTAGAGGTGGTCGCGGAGGAGCCGCGGGGCGGCGGAGAGGGCGTCCGCGTACGCCCCGGCCCAGTCGGCCCCGGCGGGGGCCGCGAGCGCGGCGCGCATCCGGTCGTAGCCGCCGAAGAGCTCGTCGGCTCCGTCGCCGGTGAGCGCGACGGTGAAGCCGTTCTGACGGACGGCGCGGAAGAGCGCGTACGTGGAGAGGGTGATGGGGTCGGCGTTGGGCTGGCCGAGGTGGCGGACGGTCCTGGTGAGGAGAGAGGAGAGCTCGTCGGGGTCGACGGAGACCTCGTGGTGGACGGTTCGCGCCCGGCGGGCGACCGAACGGGCGTAGGCCGCCTCGGAGTCCGGCCACTTGCCCCGGTAGGTGAGGTGGAAGGTGTGGAGCTGCGGGGCGCCGGTCTCGCGGGCGTGTTCGGCGGCGAGCGCGGTGACGAGCCCGGAGTCGAGGCCGCCGCTGGTGATCGCGCAGACGGGCAGCTCGGCGTGGGCGAGCCGCCGGACCTCGTGGCGGAGGAGGTCCTGGGTGTCCGCCTCCCCGGGCCCTGCCGGCACCCTGGGGCCGCGGCGCCGTACGACGGGGGCCGTCCCCGGGCGTACGACTGCGGTGGCGCCGGGTGGCAGGACGCTGACGCCGTCGAGCGCGGTGTGCGTGGAGAAGGACGTACGGGTGGCGAGGACCGTGTCGAGTGCGTCGTCGCGCGGGGAGATCCGTACCCCCTCGAAGGCGAGGAGGGCGGGGATCTCGGAGGCGAAGCGGGTGGAGCCGTCGTACGGCTCGTGGTGGAAGTAGACCGGCTTCATGCCCATGTCGTCGACGGCGAGGACGAGTCGGGTGGAGCCGGGGCGAAGGTCGAGTATCGCGACGGCGAACATGCCGTCGAGGTGCTCGGCGAAGGCCGGGCCGTACTCGGCGTAGAGCGCGGGGAGCACGGTGCCGTCGCAGCGGTCGGGGAAGCGGTGGCCCCGGGCGGCGAGCGTGCGGCGCAGCTCGGCGTGGTTGTAGATCTCGCCGTTGAGCACGGCGAGTATGCCGGGGAGGTGCGGCAGCCGGTAGGGCTGCTGCCCGCCGCACGGGTCGGTCACGGCGAGCCGGTCGCAGCCGAGCGACCAGCCGGGCCCGCTGAGCACGTGGTGCTCGTCGGGGCCGCCGTGGCGCTGGCGGGCGGAGACCGCCGCGAGCTCGGCGGGGTCCGGGCGGTCCGCCCCCGCGGCGATGGTGCCGAGAATCCTGCACATGGCGGTCGCCTCCGAAATCCGAAGTCACTGTCCGGCTCACACTGGTCGCACCCAATGATTTGAATCTACCAAGTTTTTGAATGGCGCGTAAGTGCCATGTCCAGTTCACGCCACGGCCTGGCCTTGCGACGCCTCCGCCGCCCCAACAGGCTGGCCTCATGAGGGACATGGAGGAAGTCGCGAAGGACCGCGGCGCGCCCGCGTCACTGCTGGTCGTGGCCGCGCACCCGGACGACATCGAGTTCTGCGTCAGCGGCACCGTCATGCAGTGGATCGAGCGCGGCACCCGCGTCACGTACTGCATCGTCACGGACGGCGGCGCCGGCGGTTACGACGAACAGCTCCCCCGGCAGGCGATGGCGGACCTGCGCCGCGCCGAGCAGGTCCACTCCGCGAAGCTCAGCGGCGTCGCCGACGTCCGCTTCCTCGGCTACCCCGACAGCTTCGTCGAGCCGTCCGTGGAGCTGCGGCGCGATCTCTGCCGGGTCATCCGCGAGGTACGCCCGCAGCGGGCCATCATCCCGTCCCCCGAGATCAACTGGGCCCGCGTCGCCGACCTCCACCCCGACCACCGCGCGGTCGGGGACGCCTGCCTGCGCGCGATCTACCCCGAGGCCCGCAACCCCTTCGCGCACGCCCAGCTCCTCAAGGAGGAGGGCCTGGAGCCGTGGACGGTCCACGAGCTGTGGCTGATGACGGGCCCCACCCCGAACCAGTACGTGGACGTCACCCCGGTCTTCGACCGCAAGGTCCAGGCGCTGCGCATCCACACCTCCCAGACGGCCCACTTCGACGACCTGGCCGGCCTGCTCCGCGACTGGCTCGGCGAGCACGCGACGGCGGGCGGGCTGCCGCCCGGGCGGATGGCGGAGGCCTTCCAGATCGTGCACATCGACTGAGCCACCTCCTCCGCGGAGTCCTTGTGGCGGCACGGGGTGCGTGAGACGGTGAGCGGCACACGTGGGGGCGCGTGCAACCAACACGCGCGTGACGAGGGGGAGTTCACGCAATGGCCTTAGAAGTACCGGATCTCTACCGAGCCCTGATCGCGCAGTACCTCGCATGGCCGGAGGCCGACGAGGGCGCGTACAGATCGGTGGCGGTGAGCCTGAACGAGTACATCCGGCTCACCGGGGACGACACCTGGGCCGCGCACAAGCACATCGAGCGCCTGCTGTCCTCCGGCAGCGGAGAGGCGATGGACGCGCTGGGGCAGCACTGGAGCAAGGTCAAGGACCAGCACGCCACCTCCATCGAGGCAGCGGCGACGGGCTCGGCCACGACCATGGCCGCGATCGCCGACCGCGTCGAGGCGGCGAAGCTGACGGTCGTGTCGATCGCGGCCGAACTCGCCGTGGCCACCGGCGCCGGGACCGCATCCGGCCCGCTGACCTTCGGGGCCAGCCAGGCCGTAGTGGCGGCGGCCGTCACGGAGAGCCGGACGCGTGCGCAGATGGCCGTCGACGATTGCCTCCAGGACACCTACCAGCAGCTGGTCCGCCTGCAGAAGGACCCGTCCGTGGCCGCGCTCGAAGGCATCGCCGCCGACCTCGCGGCGGGCGTCGGCGGCGCGGCGGGCGGAGTGGCGGGCGGCGTCGGCGGCGGGGCGGGGGCCGGCCGGGGCTGGGGCGCCCCGTCCGGCACCGGGCGGGCCATCGCCGGGGGCGTCCACGTCGACCACGCCGAGCACCGGCTCGCGGCCGGGAAGCTCAGGGAGGTCGCCACCGCCGTCCTCGGGACGACCGCGGGCGCCCTCTCCCAGGCCGCCGGCCACCACGCCACCGCCGCGGCGAGCGGATCCCTCGGCGCGGCGCTGGCACCGCAGGGCAACGCGGTCCTGGATGGGCTCTCCAAGGTCAACTCCGCCTTCGGCGACCACCTGAACGGCTCGCTCCCGGACGCCGTCCTGCTGATCTCCACCAGCCAGCGGGCCACGGACGACGACAACAAGCAGCGGATGTCCCAGCTGGACCACTGACGCCCGAAGGCCGGGGGCCGGAGTTCTCAGGGGTCAGGCCACGAGCGCGGGTGCGAGCTCGCGCCACTCGCGGTCCGGGAGGGCCGCGGGGTCGGGGTTGAGTACCTGTACGCAGACGTGGTCGGCGCCCGCGGCGAGGTGCTCCCGGACGCGGCGGCGGATCGACTCCGCGTCCCCGTGGGCGACGATCGCGTCCACCAGGCGGCGGCTCGGGCCCCCGACGATGTCCGCGTCGCCGAAGCCGAGCCGCCGGACGTTCGCCTCCTGGTGCGCCGCCGCGGCGAGGTACATGGCGACGTGCGCCGTGGCGACCTTCCGCGCCCTGGCCGGGTCGGTGTCGAGGACGACGGCCTGCTCGACGCCCAGGAAGGCGTCCGGCCCCATGATCCGGCGGGCCCGCGCGGTGTGCTCGACGGGGACGAAGTACGGGTGCGCACCCGAGGCCCGCTCGGCGGCCAGTCCGAGCATCTTCGGGCCGAGGGCGGCCAGTACGCGGGGCGGCGCGGGGTCGGGGACGGGCCCGTGGGCGGGTACGGCGTCCATCGCGTCGAGATAGGCGCGCATCGTGGCCACGGCCTTGCCGAGGGACCGTACGGGATAGCCGTCGACGTCGTGCACGGCGTCGTCGACGCGGTGCCCGCCCAGGCCGAGCAGATAACGCCCGGGGAAGGCCTCCCCGAGGGTACGGGTCGCGGTGGCGGTGGCGATGGGGTCCCGGAAGCCGATGTTCGCGATGCCGGAGGCGACGCGGATCCGCCGGGTCGCGGACAGGAGCAGCCACGCCTGGCCGACGGCGTCGCGGCCGAAGGCCTCCCCGTACCAGATGGCCCCGTAGCCCAACTCCTCGATCTCGGCCGCCACTTCCCGTACGCGCCCGGCGGGCTGCCCTTCGAAGGCGAAGGTCCAGATCCCCACCTTCCCGAGTCCGTCACGTACAGCGTCGCGGTCGGTCATGAGTCCCCCTCGGACAAGTCGAACAGGTAAACGGAGAGGTTCTCCGTTTACTGGACGACGCTACGATACGGAGAACCTCTCCGTTTGGCCATCGCGGGAGGTGCGCGACACGCGGCGCAGGACGGCACAGGACGGCATGGGACGAAGGGCGGACAGCACGATGACGACGACCGGAAGCGACGACCCGGCCGCCACCCGCCCGGGCCGGCGCGTCGACGCGCGCCTCAACCGGGAGCGGCTCGTCGCCGCGGCGCGGGACGTGTTCGCCGAGGCGGGACCACAGGCGTCCCTGAACGAGATCGCCCGCCGCGCCGGGGTGGGCCCCGGCACCCTCTACCGCCACTTCCCGAACCGCTCGGCACTCCTGGCGGCGGTCCTCATGGACCGGATCGAGGCACTGTGCGGACAGGCGGAGCACCTGACCGCCACGGCCGCGCCCGACGAGGCGCTCGCGCACTGGCTCCACGCCTTCCTGGACCACGCCCGCGCCAGCCAGGCCATGGCCGGCGCGCTGCTCACCGAGGACCAGGACGGCGCACCGGAGACGACGGACTGCCACCGGCTGATCCTGGACGCGGCGGCGGCCGTCCTCACCCGGGCCCAGCGCCAGGGCTCGGCCCGACCCGACCTGACCGCCGACGACCTCGTCCAACTCACCGTGGGCGTCGCCCTGTCCACGGCCCACCGCGACGACGAGGAACGGCCCGCCCGCCTCCTCGCCCTGATCCTGGACGCCGCACACGCGCCACCGCGCGGCTAGAACTCTGGTGTGTGGGGCAGTGATCCGGCTCAATGCCCTTCCGTCGACGAGCAGGGGCCAGACGTGACCGAGCTACCGCCGTCCCATGACCGGGTTCCGCCGCAGGCGCCGCCTCCGCCGCCCGATCAGCCACCAGCAGCAGCAGTGCCGGCAGCGGTGCCGGCCGCCCCGGATCAGGCGCCGCCCCGGCCCCGGCGGCTGGGCGAGGTCGCCGCGCTCATGTCCGCCGTCACCGTCGCCGTCGCCGGAGACGGGAAGCCCGGACGCGGCGAGCTCTACAAGAGCCTCACTTTCACCACGGGTCTCGATGGCAACGGCCTGGCAAACCGGGCAAGCTGACCGTCACCGGTGACGGGAGCCCGCTCAAGAGCGTGATGCTGGAGATCAACCGCCCGCAGACCGTCACGGTGGATCTCACCGGCGTGGTCACACTCGGCTCCAGCATCGACATCAGCGAGGGCGCCTTCTGCAATCCCGACGGCGTCGTGATCGCACTCGCGGACGCCGTCCTCCGCTCCTGAGCCGCAATCAAATCCCTCGACACCGGTCCGGCCGATCGGGGACGCTTCGCGCGATGACCAGAATCGACGACACACCGCCCGCGTGGGACGAGCGCACCCAGCTCACCACGTTCCTCGACTACGCACGCGACACCGCCCGCGCCAAATGCGACGGCGTCTCCGCGGAGAACGCCCGGAAGGCGCTCCTGCCCGGCTCGCCGCTGATGACCCTGAGCGGACTGATCAACCACCTCCGCTGGGTCGAGTACTACTGGTTCCAGGTGGTCTTCCTCGGCGAGGAGGACCTGGGTCCCTGGACCGATGAGGACCCCGACCGCGAGATGCGCATCGCCGTCGACTTCCCGATCACGCAGCTGCTCGACGAGTACGCCGAACAGAGCGCCGCCTACCGCGAACTGGCCGCCGCGAGCAGCCTGGACGAGAAGGCCAAGCGCCCCGTCCGCGGCGGCCTCCACGTCGACCTGCGCTGGATCCTCCTCCACCTCACCGAGGAAACCGCCCGCCACAACGGCCACTTGGACATCCTGCGCGAGCTGCTCGACGGCACGACCGGCGACTAGCCGGCACGGAGAAGCGGTTCTTCCGGTGCGCCGTCGGGTACATGGCGGGCATGTCAAAGGGCTGGCGTTGGTTTCTTCTGGCCGGGTTCGTCGTCTGGACCGTCTTCGCGCTCCAGTGGACCGACCTGGGCTGCGACTACCCGGAGGCGTACCTCGCGGTCGTCCGCTTCGGTACGCCGGAGGGGCTGGAGTTCCTGCCCGCCTGCGGTGGCTAGTGCTGTGACCACACAGGTTCGCCGGGTTGATGGTTGGGGTGAGAGGTTTCGCGGCCGGCGGCTGTGGCAGGATGCCGCGATGATCTCCAGCTCACCCATACCAGCAGTCGTTCCCGCAGGTCGGATGGCCAAGATGGATCAGCCGGTGCTCGGCCTTCCGGGCGGCCTGGAGCTGCGTCCCTGGCGTCTCTCCGACGCCGACGTCTTGGTCGCCGCCAGCCAGGA
Source organism: Streptomyces venezuelae (assembly GCF_008642375.1). Taxonomy (NCBI): domain Bacteria; kingdom Bacillati; phylum Actinomycetota; class Actinomycetes; order Kitasatosporales; family Streptomycetaceae; genus Streptomyces; species Streptomyces venezuelae. The sequence continues at coordinate 3,870,452 of NZ_CP029194.1, forward strand.
TCCCGGGGTTCGCCGGTGGAATCGCCTGCTGGTAGAGACATCGGAAGACGCGCGCCGCCGGATTGAACGCATGAGCGAGCGGTGGCAGGCCGAGCTGAGCGCGATCTGGGCCATCGCACGACCGGACGGCGATGCCGTGGGACTGATCGGATGGGGCGATATCGACCTCACCGGCGGAAGCGCCGAGATCGTCTACTGGATCCTTCCTCCAGCGCGCGGGGGCGGTGTGGTGGTCGAGGCCACGAAGCGCGTCAGCGCATGGGCCCTGAACGACCTTGGTCTGCATCGCCTGCGGCTGTGTCACTCGGTGGCCAACCCGGCATCCTGCCGTGTAGCGGACAAGGCCGGTTATTCCCTCGAAGGCACCATGCGCAGCGCCCTGCTACACGCGGACGGATGGCACGACGAGCACCTGCACGCTCTCGTCCGGGGCGACATCTGATCCTGCGGCAGGCGGGCAGGCTGCTGCCGGGAGGGGGCGTCCACCCCAGCGGATGCCCTTCTCGCTGCGGACGCGGGCTCGTTCGCGGCGCTGGGCGGCCAGGACGTCAGGGTGAAGCACAGCTCGACCTTGTTCGTCCGGGCCCACCGGCGGATCTTGCTGCCCTTGTGGGCGGACAGGTTGTCCAGGATCACGTAGATCGGGGCACCGTCCGGTCGGGCGGCCCGGATCGATTGCAGCGCGGCCAGGGACGGGACGGTGCCTGCCAGCAACATCATCGCCCTGCGGAACCGCACCGTGCTGGTGCTGCCCCGCCGCACGATCCGCTGCACCTTCTGCCCCCTCCTGCTCAGTCAGCCTGCGAACCCCGACCGGCTCTGCCATGCCGCCTCCCCGCGCCAATCGGACGTGTCGTCACATCCAGTCGGCGCAAGGTCAGTCGGCACCGACCCGGTGATCGTTTCCGGTCGGAGCACCAGGGGTTGTCCGGCCTGATCGGCAGGCCGACCCCTAGGGAGCGTCCCCGAGGGCCGCCTTCGGCAGGTGGCGCAGGGAGAAGGCTCCCAGGGCCGCGTGGAGCGTGGCCGCCACGGCTGCCGCCGTGTGCAGGCCGGTGACGAACGCCGACTTCGCCTCGGTGATCGTCGTGGCCGCGAGGCCCGGGACCCGTAGCGTCTCGGCGAGGGTGCCTGCGGCGTCGGGGCCCTGGAGCCGGAAGACCAGGGCCGCCAGCGAGCCGAGGAGGGCGATGCCGAGGGCGTTGCCGATCTCGTTGCTCGTCTCGGCGATCGCCGCCGCCGCCCCGACGCGCTCCGGGGGGACCGCCGCGACGGCGGTGTCGGCGACCACGCTGAAGGAGATGCCGTAGCCGATGCCGGCGACGACGGTGGACGCCACGTACCAGCCGAGGCCGTCGGACACGGCCGTGGCGAGGAGCAGAAGCATCCCCGCGGCGATGAGGAAGTGGCAGGTGACGAGTGCCGCCCGGGTGCCGATACGCGCCACCGCGGACGGCGTGACGACGCAGGTGACCGTGAGCACGGCGGCGCCGGGGAGCGCCACGAGCGCCGCGTCCAGGACGGTCAGTCCGAGGACGGACTGGAGGTAGATGCCGCCCAGATAGGCCGTCGCCGACCAGGCGGCCAGGGGCAGCAGCCCGGTGACGGCCGCGATCGTGAACACGCGGTCCCGGAAGAGACGGAAGTCCATGAGCGGCTGTGCCAGGTGGAGTTGGCGTCTCACGAACCAGGCCAGGGCGGCGACGCCCGCGACACCCGCGGCCAGTGCCGTGACCGTCGGCCCCTCCGTGGCCGCGTGCTTGATCGCGTAGACCGTCGACAGGATGCCCCCGGCGGAGAGCAGCACGCTCAGGACGTCGACGCGGCCCGGGCGGGTCGCGCGCACCTCGCGGAGCAGGACCGGCGCCAGGAGCAGGAACAGGGCGACGACGGGCAGGTTGATCAGGAAGACCGACCCCCACCAGAAGGTGTTCAGGAGCTGCCCTCCGACGACCGGGCCGATCGCGAAGCCCGCCGCGAAGGTGGCGGCGAAGACGCCGATCGCCTTCGCCCGCCGGCGCGGGTCGGTGAACAGTTCGCCGAGCACCGCCAGCGCCGAAGGCAGCAGCGTGGCACCGGCCACGCCCATCAGCGCCCGGAAGGCGACCAGCCACTCCGGCCCCGGAGCGAACGCCGCTCCCGCCGAGGCCGCGCCGAACACCGCCGCACCGGTCATCAGCAGCCTCAGCCGGCCGTACCGGTCGCCGATGTTCCCGAAGGCGATGAGCAGGGACCCGACGGCGAAGCCGTAGACGTCCAGGATCCACAAGGCCTGATCGGCGGTCGGCGACAGCGCCTCGGAGACCTTGGCCATCGCCAGGAAGAGAACCGAACCGTCCATCGCCACCAGCAGGACCGGGCCGAGTACCACCAGGAGTCCCAGCCACGCCCGCCGGTCCGGGGCGGAGTCCGGGGAAGAGTCCGAAGCGGAGTCCGGGGGAGATTTCGGAGCAGAGTCCGGGGCGGACACGTACACATCGCGCTGTTCGTTCATGCGCCGACAGTGCTGCGCCGGCCTCCCCCGCAGCCATCCCCGCCTCATGGGTACACCTGACAGGGGCACCCTCGCACCGGCCCCGGCGCCTACGCTCGAAGCCATGGAACTGGAGAGCCTCGGGGCCTACCTCAAGGCCCGCCGCGACCGGGTCACACCGGCCGACGTCGGGCTGCGTACGTACGGTACGACCCGCCGCGTACCGGGCCTGCGCCGTGAGGAGCTCGCCCACCTCGCCGGAGTGAGCGCCGGTTACTACACGCGGCTGGAGCAGGGCCAGGCCGGCACCGCCTCCCAGCAGGTGCTCGACGCCCTCGCCGGCGTACTCCGGCTCGACCCGGCCGAGACCGCCCACCTGCACAACCTCGCCCGCCGGCCCGCCGCACCCCGTCTGACCCGCCCCCGCCCCGAGAAGCCGCACCCGCGCGTCCTGGCGCTCCTCGCGTCCCTCGGCGAGTCCACGCCCGCCGTCGTGCTCGGCCGCCGCGGCGACGTCCTCGCCTGGAACCGCACCGGACACGCCCTCGTCGCGGAACACGTCGGCTTCGACGCGCCCGACGATCCCGCACGACGGCCGTCCGTCCCCCGGATGTTCTTCCTCGACCCCCTCGCCCAGGACCTGCACCGGAACTGGGAGCAGCTCGCCCGCACCCATGTCGCCTACCTGCGCCTCACCGCCGGCCGGTACCCCACCGACGCCCGGCTGGCCGAGCTGATCGGCGAACTCGCCATGCGCAGCCGCGACTTCGCGAGGCTCTGGGCCAAGGGCGAGGTCGCTGACTGCACGGTCGGCACCATGCGCCTGCGGCACCCGACCGTCGGCGGGGTCGACGTCGACTACCAGGTGTGGCTCCAGCCCGAGAGCCCCGACCACCGCCTTGAGGTCTACACCCCCAACGACACCGCCTCGGCCGACGCCCTGCGCCTGCTGGCCGACCAGGTCGCCGAACGGGCGTCTGCCGGAGTGCCGGCTCCCGGGCCGGTCGGATAGGAAGCTCGCCTGCCGACGGGCGGCCGGTTCGTTTCGGCTTCTTTTTCAGCGCCGCCAGAACAGGTGGTGCGTCACCCCGCCGCTCGGGCTGGGGACGGTCTCGTGGTGGAACCGGTCGTTCAGCTCGTCGGGCGACTCCCAGAGCCGTACCCCGGCACCGATCCGCACCGGCGAGACGGCCACGTGCAGCGTGTCGACGAGGTCCGCGTCGAGGAATTCCCGGATCGTGGTGGGACCGCCGCCGAGCCGGACGTCCTTCCCCCGCGCCGCCTCCCGCGCCATGGCGAGGACCGTCGCCGGGTCGTCGTCGACGAATTGGAAGGTGGTGTCGGAGAGCGTGAACGACGGACGCTTGTGGTGGGTCATGACGAACACCGGCGTGTGGAAAGGCGGTTCGTCGCCCCACCAGCCCTTCCACTCCTCGTCGGGCCAGGGCCCCCGAAGGGGTCCGAACTTGTTGCGGCCCATGATCTCGGCGCCCATGCCGAACCGGTAGGAGCGGGTGAAGTAGTCGTCGAGGCCGCGGCTTCCCCCGGGGTCGGTACGCATCGGCCAGCTCGCCGTGGCGCCGGCCCAGGCGAACAGGTCCCCCGGATCCGCGTGCCCGAACGGCTTCTCCGGGCTCTGGCCCTCGCCGGTGCCGTAGCCGTCGCTCGACACCATGAAGTTCTGCACCCGCAGCAGTTGGACCATGCGCTCTCTTCCTTCTCCCTCTCTTCCTTCTGCCGGTGCCGTCAGCGGACGACGTCGAAGATCTGCTTCTGCAGACCGTTGGCGTAGACCTCGTGCTCGACGAGCTTCAGCTTCTGGGTGTCCTTGTCGGTGGCGCTGAAGAGCCGCTTTCCGGCGCCGAGGAGGAGCGGGAAGACGAGCAGGTGGTAGCGGTCGATCAGGCCGGCGTCCGAGAGGGCCTGGTTCAGGGTGGCGCTGCCGTGGACGATGATCGGGCCGCCCTCGGTCTCCTTCAGCGCGGCGACCTCGTCGAGCGTGCGCAGGATCGTCGTCTCGCCCCAGTTCGACACCAGGTCGTCCTCGGTGAGCGTCGTGGAGACGACGTACTTCGGCATCGTCCTGTAGTCCGCGAAGTCCTCCATGTCGGGCCACACCGGGCTGAACGCCTCGTAGCTGGTCCGGCCCAGCAGGATCGCGCTCGCCTCCTTCTGCTCCCGGCCCTTGATCTCGTAGGCCTCGGGGAGGAACTCGATGTCCTTGAAGGTCCAGCCGGAGTTCCGGTAGCCGGGCTCGCCGCCCGGGCCCTCCACGACGCCGTCGAGGGAGATGAAGGCGGAGGTGATGAGAGTGCGCATGTCGGATCCTCGATCGCTCGGTGAGACTCGCTGTGTCTCGGGTGTCTCGGGGTGTCTCGGGTGTCTCGGGTGTCTCGGGGTGTCTCGGGGCGTTTCGGTGTCTCGGTGCCGCGTGTTCTGTGAACTATGACCGTGGGCCGCGGAGAAACTCATCGGTCGGGCTCCGGTCGCTTTCCGAGCCTAGGATCGAAGTATGGCGAATCAGTGCAATTCAACCCTGTCCCTGTGGTCGCGTGACTCGCTCCTGTCCGTCGGGTCGGTGGGATCGGTCCTCTCGGTCGGATCCGTCGGATCCTTCCTCTCCGTCGGTTCGGTCGGCTCCGCACTGTCGGCAGGCTCCGTCGGCTCCTGGGCGAGCCTCGGCTCACTGCTGTCCGCCCGCTCGTGCTGGTCGGTCCTCTCCTACTGCTCCCGGCGGGGAGTCCTCGCCACGGGCGCGGTCCTCGCGGTCGCGGGCACGGTCGCGGGTGCCGTCGCCCTGACGTCCGCGGCCCGGCGGGGCAACTGAAACACGTCCGGCCTCCTCCGTGCAGGACGGGGAGGCCGGCCCCCCAAGTAGCGGCATTCTGCCGGAACTCGGGGACGGTGATCACAGGTTGCGAACGGCGGATCAAGGCGTGTCCGCTGCCCACCGTCACTCCTGGGGCGACTTCGCCTCGTCGATCTTGGCCTGGAGGTTGGTCAGGAGGAGCTGGAGGAGCTCGATGGTGACCTCGTCCGTGAGGTTGCCCTCGGCGTCGAAGCGCTCGTGCGAGCGGAAGACGTGCACCTCCGGCTTCACCACGACGTCGTTGTCCGTCCAGACGAAGACCTGGCGCAGGGCGAGCTGCGCGCGGACGGTGCCGAAGTTGGTCGGCGCGGCGCCGAGGATCGCGGTGGGCTTGCGGTGCATCGGAAGCCCCTCGGTGCGGGTCCAGTCGGTGCTCAGCCAGTCGAGGGCGTTCTTGAGGACTCCGGGGATGGAGTAGTTGAACTCCGGGGTGGAGATGAGCAGCCCGTCCGCCTCCATGACGCGGCGGCGGAGCTCGGTGACGACGGCCGGCCGCAGCTCGGGGGTGTCGAGGTCCTGGTCGTACGGCGGGATGTCGCGCAGGCCCTCGTAGATCTCGATCTCCTGGCCGGTGTTGAACTTCTGGGCGGCGCGCAGGAGCCGGGTGTTGTGCGAGTCGGTGCGGATCGAGCCGGAGATGGCGAGGACCGTGGAGGTGGGCGCGGACGTGGTCATGGTGACTCCTCGGGGGCGGCGGGGGTGCGGCGGGTGCCGCAGCTCGACGAGCAAGAAGCTAAACCGATCGGTTCAGTCTGTCAACGGAACGGTTCAGTCTTGACAGTGAACTGAATGGTGTAGTTCATTCTTCGCATGCCCACACCCACGACCGCCGCCGCCGCGGACACCTCCGCGACACGGACCGTCGCCCGCGTCATCCGCCCCCTGCACACCTACGAAGGCGCCGGATTCCCCGTCCGCCGCCCCTTCCCCACCGAGGAACTCCCCCTCCTCGACCCCTTCCTGATGCTCGATCAGGTCGGTCCGGCCGAGCTCGGACCCGGCGAGGCCAAGGGCGCACCCGCCCACCCCCACCGCGGCTTCGAGACCATCGAGTACGTCCTCGACGGCGCCATCGCGAACACCGACTCCCGCGGCGACAGCACCGTCGTCCGCGCGGGCGGCGTCCAGTGGCTCACCGCCGGGTCCGGGCTCGTCCACGAGTCCCTGCCCACCCCCGAGTTCCTCGCCTCGGGCGGCCGCCAGCACATGTTCCAGATCTGGGTGAACCTGCCCGCCCGCTTCAAGGGCCTCCCGCCCTACAGCCAGACCGCCGAGGCCTCCGAACTCCCTGTGGCCACCGCCCCGGACGGCACCACCGTCACCGTCCTCGCCGGCGGCAGCCACGGTGTGATCGGCCCCTTCACCACCCGTACGCCGGTACTCGTCGCCCACGTCCGCCTCACGCCCGGCGGCCGCACCGAGTTCACCGTCCCCGCCGGCCACAACGCCGCCGTGTACGCCGTGGAGGGTGCCTCCACCGTCAACGGCGAACCGCTGCCCGACGGGCACCTGGCCGTCCTCACCCGGGACGGCGACCGGTTCACCGTGGAGACGGCGGGACCGGGGGCGGCGGCCGACGTGCTGGTCCTCGCGGGCGAGCCCATCGGGGAGCCGATCGCCCGCAGCGGCCCGTTCGTGATGAACACCGATGCCGAACTCCGCCAGGCGGAGGAGGACTTCGCGCGCGGACTCATGGGCCGGATGCCGATATGACTGCGGAGATCCGTACGGGCGCGGACACGGAAGCAGACACGGACACGACCCCGGCCTCCACCCCCGCCCCCGCGAAGAGCACCCCCCGGCAGACCCCTGGCGGCCCTGTCCTCGCGCTGCTCGCCGCACCCGCCGCGATGGGCGTGTCCGGCCCGACCCTGGCCCTGTCCGAGGCCGCCCGCGGATTAGCCGTCTCCCCCGGGGCGGTGTCCTGGCTGCTGACCGCCTACGGGATCGGCATGGCGGTCGGTACGCCCCTGCTGACCGCGGCCGGCGGGCGGCGCGGCCCCGCCGGGACCGTCCGGGCCGGCGCGGCCGCGCTCGTCCTCGGCGCGGCCCTCACCCTCGTCGCCCCGAACCTGCCGCTGGCCGTCGCCGGCCGCGCTCTGGAAGCGGCGGGCGCGGCCGGCCTCAACGTCGCGGCCTTCCAGATCGCAGGACGGGACGGCTCGGGCCGGGCGCCCGGACTCGTCGCGATCGGCAGCGCGGTCGGCGGCACGACGGGCCTCTTCATCGGCGCGGCCGTCGCCGGGACGCTCGGCTGGCGCGCGACCCTGGCGCTCCCGCTCCTCAGCCTGCTCGCCCTCGTACCGGCCCTGCGCCTCGCGGCCCGCACGGCGCCGCGGCCCGGACCCGAGCCCCGTACCGCCGCCACCGCGACGCGGCGATCCCTCCCGCTCCCCCTCGACGTCCTGCGCGACCCCGGCTTCCGCACCGCTGCCGGGCTCATGCTGGCGCTCTCGACCGTCAACTTCGCCCTGCTGTACGCGGCTCCGCGCCGCGTCGCCGCCCTCACCGGCTGGAACGGCGTGGAGACCGGCGCCGCGGCCTCGATCGCGACCCTCGTGGGCGCCCTGCTGTCCTGGCAGCTGATCCGCGCGGCTCCGGCCCTGGGCATGCACCGGATGCGGCTGCTCCTCGCCGCCGGCTCCCTGGCGGCGGCCGCCCTGGCCTCGTTCGCGCCCTGGGCGGTGGTGGTCCTGATCGGCTCGGCGACCAGCTCGCTCGTGACGGCCGGCGGTCAGGGCCTGCTCACCGGCGCGGCGACCGGGCGGCTCCCGGAGGCGCGGCACGGGACGGCGATCGGGCTGTTCAACCTCGCGTTCCTGATAGGGGTGGCGACGGGCCCGGCCGTGGCGGAGGCGCTGACGGCCACCTGACGGACGCCGGACCGACGCCGGCGGGGCAAGCCCCGCACCCCATCCCCCCCCCGAAGCCCCCTCCCCCCCTTCACCTCTCGCAGGAGCTCCCCATGTCCCTCATCCACCCCTCCTACCCCGCCCCCCGCTACTTCGGCGAGAAGGGCGAGGTCACCGCGCGCTTCCGGCCCGCCGACTCCGAGCCCGAGTTCGTGTCGGAGCCCGGCGGCACCGCGTACCACTACCTGTCCACCACCCAGGCCACCGACGGCGAGTACGGGCTGTACCGCGTGGAGATGGGCCCCGAGGCCGGCGGTCCGAGCACGCACTTCCACAAGGCGATGTCGGAGGCGTTCTTCGTGCTCGCCGGCAGCGTCCGGCTCTTCGACGGGGAGCGGTGGATCACCGCGCGCTCCGGCGACCACCTCTACGTCCCCGTCGGCGGGCTGCACGCCTTCCGCAACGACTCCGCCGAGCCGGCCTCGATGCTGATGCTGTTCGCCCCGGGCGCGCCCCGCGAGGAGTACTTCGAGTCGATCAGCCGGCTGGCGGACCTCAGCGACGCGGAAAGGGTGGAGTTCTGCGAGCGCCACGACAGCTTCTTCGTCTGAGAGGTCCCAGAGGTCCGAGAGGCCCGAGAGGTCCGAGAGGCAGCACCCCCGCCCCCTCGACCTTTGCAGACCAAACCGTTCAGTTCATATACTGGACGACCCAGTCACCCCGTCCCCCTTCACCCCCGTCACCACAGTTAAGGACACGTCCCATGGGAGCCGAAACACAGGACGCCCAGGGCGCCACCGACGAGTACGGCATCCCGATCATCCCGGACCCCGCCGACGCGGCCTCGCGCAAGCGCCAGGCGATCATCGACGCCGCGCTCGCCGAGTTCCTCGCCGAGGGCTACTCGGCGGCGTCGATGGACGCGATCACCCGTGGTTCCGGGGTGTCCAAGGCAACGATCTACAAGCACTTCGGCAGCAAGGAGCGCCTGTTCCTCGCCGTCATCGGAGGCGTCCTGCCGAAGACGTACGCCGATCTGGAGCCGTCCAACTCCACCATCGCCGACGCCCCCGACCTGCGGGCCGCGCTCGTCCGGCTCACGACGGACTGGGCGCGGATCCTGCTGCGGCCCGACATCATGTCGCTGCGGCGGCTGGTGATCGGCGAGATAGACCGTTTCCCGCAGCTCGGGCAGCTCTGGTACCGGGTGAGCTACGACATGAACAACGGCCCGCTCGTCGAGGCGTTCACCGAGCTGCACGCGCGCGGCTCCCTGGACGCGCCGGACCCGAAGCTCGCCGTGCAGCAGCTCGTGGCGGTGACGGTGGGGGTGCCGCAGCTCGTGCGGACGTTCTCGCCCGACGCGGTGATCGAGGACGCGGAGCTGACGCGGGTGATCAGCTCGGGAGTGGATCTGTTCCTGGCGCGGTACGCGCGCGCCTGACGGTCCTGATCCGGGCCCCCACCAGGAGCGCCGCCGCCCACGCGCCCGTGGTGAGGATCTGGATACGGCTCGCCTCGTCGCCCAGCATGAAGAGCAGGACTCCGCCGATCCCCGTGAGGGCCACCACCGACCGTACGGACGGGCCGTGCAGGCGCAGGTGGGAGGCGGCGATCAGCGCCCAGACGACGAGGATCGCGGCACCGATGGAGTTGAGCAGGAACGGGAAGACCGTGCGCGGCCAGAGCAGGCTGAGGACGACCGAGACGAAGCCGAAGGCGGCGGAAGCGAGGACGGCCGCGTACGGGACTCCCGTCCCGTTCCGCCGGCGGCCCAGCGCGCGGGGCGCGTCGCCGCGCCCGACGAGGGCGTACAGCATGCGCGAGGAGCCGTAGATGTTGGCGTTCATCGCGGACAGGAGCGCGACGAGGACGACGGCCTTCATGACGTCGGCGGCACCGGGGACGCCGATGCGGGCCATGACGGCGGCGTACGGCCCGTCGGCGACGGCGGGGTCGTTCCACGGGACGAGGGCGACGATCACGGCCATCGAGCCGAGGTAGCAGACGGCGACCCGCCACATGACGGCCCGTACGCCGGTGCGGACCGCGCGGGCCGGGTCGTCGCACTCGGCGGCGGCGATGGTGACGGTCTCCAGGCCGCCGAAGGCGAAGACGGCCGCGACCATGCCGACGGCGACGCCGTACCAGCCGTGCGGGAGGAAGCCGCCGTCGCCGGTGAGGTGCGCGGCGCCCGGTGAGGGCTGCCCCGGCAGCAGACCGGCCAGCACGACCGCGCCGAGGACGAGGAAGCCGACGATCGCGGCGATCTTGAGGCCGGCGAACCAGAACTCCAGCTCGCCGAAGTGCCGTACCCCGGCGAGGTTGCTCAGGGTGAACACACTCATGAAGACGGCGACCCACACCCAGCCCGGCACGGCGGGGACCCAGCCCTCGACGATGTGCGCCGCGCCGACGGCCTCGGCGGCGACACTGACGACGAGCAGCGCCCAGTACATCCACCCGGAGAGGAGCCCGGCCCACGGCCCGAGGGCGGACCGCGCGTGCTCCGCGAAGGAGCCGGTCACCGGGCGGGCGGCGGACATCTCGCCGAGCATCCGCATCACCAGGACGGTCAGGAAGCCGGCGAGGGCGTACGAGACGAGGATCCCGGGCCCGGCCGCCGCGATGCCGAAGCCGGACCCCACGAAGAGCCCGGCCCCGATGGCCCCGCCCATCGCGATCATGGCCAGATGCCGCTGCCGCAGCCCCGCGCCCAGTACCTGCCCGGTCATGATTCCCCCCGAAATTCAGATGATCAGCGCAGGAGCTTCCCTGCTGATCCCCCCCGAGGGCAAACCGGGCCCGGCCGCTGAGACGTCCGGAGCGGGCCGGACAGCCCCACGGCATCAGTGCTCCTTCCTCACATCACGAGCCCCACCGCCAGGGCCGCGATCAGGACGCCCGAGGCGAGGGCGGTCGTCAGGCGGCCTCGGGGGCCCGTGACGAGGTGGCCCAGGAGGGTGCCGCCGGTGGCGAGGAGGAGTTGCCAGCTCGCCGAGGCCGCGAAGGCGGCCGCGACGAAGACCGATGCCTCCGTCGCGCCCGTCGTGGAGTGGCCGCCGAGCACGAGGGCCGTGAAGTAGACGACCGTCATGGGGTTGAGGACCGTGATCCCCAGGAAGGTGAGGAACGCGCGCCGGGGAGCCGGGGGCGGGGCCTCGGCGCTCATCGGTCCCGCGCGGTACGCGCGGACGGCCGTCCGGGTCGAGTGGGCCGCCAGGATCACGAGGACCACGGCCGAGACCCAGCGCAGCGGGGTCGCCACGGGGGCGAGGAGGGGGACGAGGGCCGCGCCCCCGAGGACCGCGAGCAGGGCGTACAGCCCGTCCGCGGCGGCGATGCCGAGCGCCGCGCCCGCCCCCGTACGCCAGGGCGAACGCGCCGCGACCGCCACGAGGTGGGCGCCGACGGCGCCGACCGGGATCGCGATGCCGTAGCCGGCCAGCAGGCCGGCCACCACAGCGGCCGTCACGCGACGGCGGGGATCGCGCCTCCGGGGGAGCAGGGCTGCTGCTGTCGGTGGTAGGCCGAGCCGTCCTTGGTACGGCCGAGGAAGCCGCCGATCACGAGATACCGGCGCAGGGCGGAGAAGTCCTCGTGCACGGTGAGCAGGGCCTCGTTGACCTCGGGCTCGCGGTACTCACGGTCGGCCTCGAACAGCGTCTCGGCGAGGTGCGCGAGGAGCGCCTCTCGGCGCGCGGGCCTGCGCGGGATCGCCTTGAGGCGCCCGTCGGCGGAGAACAGGTCCGCGACGGGGCGGAGGGAATGACTGGTCATGGACCGAAGCCTGGCGGCCCCGGTCCTCGCCCCGCAAAGGGTTTTCACTTCGGCTCGGGCCGCACCACGACCTTCACCGCCTCCTGCACCTTCGGCAGGACCGGCGGCATGCCGGTCCCCTCGAAGATCGGCCGCGCCTTCTCCACGAAGGCGAGGAAGTCGTCCTCGGAGTCCCAGAAGTCGACGACCCGCCACCCCCCGGTCCCGTCGGGCCCGGCAGCGTGGGCGATGAAGCCCTGGGGCGGCCACCACTCGGCTTCCATGAGCTGCGCGTGGGTCTCTTCGTACTCGGCCTGGGTACGACCGGGGATCTCGACGGTGACGATGACGGCCATGGCGCTGCTCTCCTGGGTCGTGCGGGGTCGGGTCCCGACCAGCTGACCAGCCCGTCCCCCGCCCCGCACGGCAGCGGGCCCCGAACGAGCGAATGAGCCGATCAGGACCGCGGCAGGGGGCTAGCGCGCCACTTGGTAGCGGAGGTGGACGACCTTCGAGGGAAAGGTGCGGGTCTCGACGAGTTCGAGGTCCACCCGGCGCTCGTTCCGGGCGAAGAACGGAATACCGCCGCCGACCAGCACCGGATAGACCATGACCTGGTACTCGTCGATCAGACCCGCCTCGGCCGCCCCGGCGGCGAGCGTCGCACCGCCGATCGCGATGTCGCCCTCCCCCGGCTCGGCCCGCAACCGCTCGATCTCCTCCGCCAGGCCACCGGAGAGCAGGCGGGCATTGCCCTGCACCTCCGTCAGCGTGGTGGAGAACACCACCTTCGGGAGCGGCTTCCAGAGCGCGGTCCACTCGCGGTTGGCCTCGTCGAGCGTCGGATCCTGGTCGGCGGTCTCCCAGTACAGCATCGTCTCGTACAGCCGGCGCCCCATCAGGTGGACGCCGACATGCCGAATGTCGTCGATCCAGAAGCGGAAGACCTCGTCGTCGGGGTCCGTCCAGTCGAAACCGCCGTCCGGCCCGACGATGAAGCCGTCGAGCGACATGCCCATCGAATAGGTCACTCTGCGCATCGGAAGTCCTCCTCGGTGACGGGACCGACAGTACGACCGCCGTCCGCCGCAGGCTCCTCACGTGGCCGGGCGATGAGGCAGGATGGCCCCATGAGCGGCATCTTCGACTCCCCCGGCCCCCGCCGGGTCCTGCCCGGCGAGTACCCGCTGTTGGAGGAGGCGCTCGCCCTGGTCAACCGGGACCTCGCGGCGACCCTGCCGGACGTGGAGCCGCTGCGACTGCTTGCGCTTCCCTCGTGGGACGAGGGAAGGGCCGAGGACGTCTACGTGGCCATGGCCAACGGCGAGTGGCAGGGCAACTGTCTGGAGCCGAGTTCGGCCGACTCGCCCGCCCACGCCTTGGCCGCCGTCGCCGATGCCGCACAGGAGACCGTCTCCGAACTCCTCTGGCAGGCCTGGCCCGTGTGCGGCGAGCACGCCATCGGCATGCATCTGCGCGAGGAGGACGGGCACGTCGGCTGGTGGTGCGCGGGCAGGAGATCCCCCCACGAACCGGCGCACGTCCGCGCGGCCATCGGCGCCCTCGACACCCTCGCCCGCCCCCACCGCCCGAACCGCAAGCGCCGCCGTCACGAACGCTGACCGCTGACCGCTGCGTGCGGCAGGGGCCCTGGCGTCGATGAGGTTCGGATCGGTCGCCGATCCGGGCCGAGTCGCCCGCCGGGTCAGCTCGCCGGGCTGGTCAGCTCGCAGTGCTGGTCAGCTCGCAGTGCTGGTCAGCTCGCAGTGCTGGTCAGCTCGCAGTGCTGGTCAGCTCGCAGTGCGGGTAGTCGTCGTCCGGGTCGCCGACGGCGGTCCAGAGCATCAGGACCTCGCCTTGCCTCAGGGCGGCGTAGGAGTCGGGCTTCCGCTCGTACGCCGTGGGGTCGGCGATGTCGAACCCCACGGGGTGAGCGTCGTCGAAGGTGACAGCGACGATGCTCTGCTTCTCGTAGGAGTTGTGCTTCCAGGTCCCCGTTCCGGACCAGGTCAAACCGTCGTACCACTCGACGGCGACGCAGACTTTGTCGGCGGCGAACGTCCCGTCCCGCTTCAGCGTGATGGTACCGCCGTCGTCATCGGTCCACGTGGTCGCAAGTTCGGCCGGCTTCAGAACGACCGGCTCGCCGTCGGGCGGCGGCATGACGGTGAACCTGCCGCAGGCCGCCAGGGCGAAAGCCATGGCGGCCGGAACCAGCGCAGTACTACAGCGACGCAACACACTCCACCCCTAGCGGATTCCGCAGGCCGCGTGTGCGACCGATGGGCTCAGGAACCCGCGCCCGCACCCTGGCACGGATTTTGAACATGTTCAAGCCCCCATCGGGGCGAGCAGGCCGGCGGTCCGCCCGCACACGTCGGGCGTATGCCGTGCGCCGGGGCCGAGCGGGTGTTTGCGCAGATGGCGCCGAGGGCCACGGTCCTGGCCGCCTCGCCGCCTCGCCGCCTCGCGACAGTCTGCGCCGCTACACCCCCAGTCGGTAGCGGATCTTCTTGGCGAGTTCCTTCAGGTCGGGCCGGCGCAGAAGGCTGTAGTGGTCCGCGTCGAGCTCCACCAGCGTCGGCGGGTGCGTCGACCAGCCGTCCGCGCCCTCCAGGAAGGAGTAGTCGTCGCCCTCCGCCTTGAAGAGGGTCACCGGGCAGGCCACTTGGCGTTCCGTGAGCTCCTTGAAGGTGTACGTGAACTCGAAGGTCTCCTCGACGATCGCGACGATCCGCCTGATCAGGTCCGGGTCCAGGGCCGGGATCCGGTCCGCGACCAGGGCGACGAAGGAGTCGCGGTCGTGCGCCTCCGCCGTCGCCGTCGGGTCGATCTCGCCGGCGAAGACCGAGTAGAGGATCGTGACGAAGGCCGGGTTGTCGTACGACGCGCCGCCCGTCTCCGAGGAGCGGACCTTCGGGGAGCCGGGGGCGATGAGGAAGAGATTCTCCACCTGCTCTCCGGCCGCTTCCAGCAGGTGCGCCGACTCGAAGGCCACCCGGGCACCGAAGGAGTAACCCCACAGCGTGTAGGGGCCCTTGGGCTGACGGCGGCGGATCGCGGCGACGTCGGCCGCCGCCATCTCGCGGATCGTGGTGTACGGCTCCTCGCCCCGGTTGATGCCGTACGCCTGCACCCCGTAGAACGGGCGGTCGATGCCGATCTCCTCGGCCAGGTGCCGCAGGTTCATCGTGTAGCCGCCGAGGCCCGGCCAGCAGTAGACGGGCGACTGGGCGCCGGCCGCGTGCAGGCGTACGAGCCGGGAGGCCGGGGTCGCGGCGGCGCCGTCCACCCGGTGGGCGAGCTTCTCGATCGTCGGGCACTCGAAGAGGACCTGGAGCGGGAGCCCGGCGCCGAACTCGCGGTTGACGCGGGTGATCAGGGCGACGGCGATGAGCGAGTTGCCGCCCGACTCGAAGAAGTCGTCGAGGACGGAGACCGCCTCGACGTCCTCGTGCCTGAGCGCCGCCGCCCAGATCTCCGTCAGCCTGCTCTCCGTGCGTGTCCTCGGCGCGACGTGCGGGCGGCCGTGCAGGCCGGCGCTGACCACGGCCAGTTCGCCGAGCGCCTTCGCGTCCACCTTGCCGTTCGCGGAGAGCGGCAGCCGGTCCAGGACGACGACCCGGTTGGGGATCATGTAGTCCGGCAGGTGGTGGACGAGGTCGTCGCGGATCATCTCCGCCGGGCCCTTCATGTGGACGGTGTCCTCGTACATGCCCTCGCTGAGCCGCTGCGCCTCGCCGACCCGGCCCCCGACGAAGAAGTACGACGGGCCCGTCGGCCTGCCCGCCCCGGCGAGGATCTCGTCGATGCGGCGGGCCGCGGGGAGCGGATGGCCCGACTTCGAGCTGTAGCCGGAGGACATGAACCCGAGGCCGTGGTCGCCGAGCTGGAGACGCTGGAGCGCCCGGCCCAGGTCGATGTACGCGCGCGCCGCGTCCCGCGTCCGGCTGATCACCGTGATGCCGAGCGAGGCCCTCTCGTAGACCGCCTGATTGATGGCGATCACGTGCTTCTTCTCGACGAGGGAGGGGGACAGTGGCGTCAAGTCGCCGTTCTCGTAGGCGTATTGGGCCGGCGGGAGGTCCGCGACGCCGTCCGGGTGCGACTGGACGTAGACGTCCACCTCCGGGTCCCGGTCCGGGGCCTCCGCGTCGTACGGCACCACCTCGAACGTGCCGTCCCCGCTCGGGCGTATGCCGAGGCCGTAGCCCGGCAGGATCTCCTCGAAAAGGCCCACCATGTGGCCCGTCTCGATCTCCAGGACCTCCTGGATGTTGTTCCTGTAGACCGGCTCCACGGCGGAGCGCTTCCCCTGGAAGGAGAAGCGGAGCACGGGGCCGCCGGAGGCCGGGAGCTCGCCCGTCAGGTACAGCTGGTGGCGCACCGGGTGGTAGTAGTACGTGCCCGGGTCCAGACCCGCGACGCCGCGCGCCTCCACGTACAGCTGGGTGGCGTACAGCGCGCCCGGCGAGGCGTAGCCGTACTTCGGGAGCAGGCGCTCCTCACTCGTGAACTGGCCGAACCAGCGCAGGAGTTCACCCAGGTCCGCCGCGGTCAGGCTGCCGACCGCGCGGGAGCCGATGCCCTCCGGGCGACGGGCCAGGGCCGTGAGGACATCGGCGCGGGTGACCTCGCCGCCCTCGTAGAAGCGGTACGTCTTGCGGGCGAAGACCGTGCGGCGCATGCGGGCGGTCGGGGTGCGGCCCGGGAGGGCGACGGCCGGGCGGCCGGCCAGGTCGGCGTCGTCGCGGGTGCCGGCGTTCGAGAGCTGGGCCTTGACCTGGAGCTTGGACTCCTTGGACTGGTGGTGGGCGCCGTGGTTTCCCTGGTCCATCAGGGCGGCTTCCTTCGGGGAGAGCTCGACGCAGGCGACGAGGTTCTGGAAGCCGGTGCGGGGCTCGTTCTTGACGATGACCGCCGCGTTCCTCACCCAGTCGTGGTTCTCGATCGCGAGGGCGATCTCGTCCAGCTCGACGCGGAAGCCGCGCAGCTTGATCTGGTTGTCGGCGCGGCCGGCGAACTGGACGGTGCCGTCGTCGTTCCGGTGGGCCAGGTCCCCGGTGCGGTAGAGGCGCTCGCCGGTGTCCGTGGTGATGAACCGTTCCGCCGTGAGCTCGGGTCGGTCCAGGTACCCCCGCGCCACCTGGATCCCGCCGATGCACAGCTCGCCGTCGCGTATGTGGAAGGTCGTGTCGTACGCCGGTCTGCCGATGGGTATCGCGGCGGGCGCGCCCTCGGCCGTGAGGGCGGCACGGTCCACGGTGTGCGAGGAGGCGTTGATCGTGCACTCGGTGGGGCCGTAGAGGTTGATCAGCTCCGCGTCCGGGAGCTCGGCGAGGAGCTGCGCGGCCAGGTTGCGGGAGAGGATCTCGCCGCCGGAGTAGACGCGGCGGAGCGTCGAGCAGGTGGCGAGGCGCTCCGTGTCGACCAGGGCCTGGAGGAGCGTGGGCACGCCCTGGAGCATGGTCGCGCCGTGCGCGCGGACGGCGTCGATCAGGGCCTCGGGGTCGCGGTAGACACCGGGCGGACCGACGGCGACGCGGGCGCCGACGGCGGGGGCGAGGATCTCCCACTGGGCGGCGTCGAAGCTCATCGGGGTCTTCTGCAAGACGGTCTCCCCCGGGCCGAGTCGGTGCTCGGCGGCCATCCAGCGCATCTGGGCGACGATCGAGCGGTGCTCGATCATGACGCCCTTGGGCCGGCCGGTGGAGCCGGAGGTGTAGATGACGTAGGCGAGGTCGTGGTCGTCGACCTCGTCGTACGCCGGAGGCGCCTCGCCCGCCGCGCACCAGGCGTGCCGGACGGCGTCCTTGAGCGTGACGACGGTCGTGCCGGGCGGGGCGAGCTCCGCGACGCGGGCGCTGAAGCGCTCCTGCGTGAAGACGATGCGGGCGCCGCTGTCCTCGATCATGTAGCGGAGGCGCTCCTCGGGGTACTCCGGGGAGAGCGGGACGTAGGCGGCACCGGAGCAGACGACACCCCAGGCGCCGATCACCAGTTCGAGTGACGGGTCGACGTGGACGCCCACGCGGGTGTCGGCGGTGACGCCGAGGGTGCGGAGGTGGGCGGCGAGGACACCGGCGCCTTCCGCCAGCTCGCGGAAGGTGAGCGTCTCGTCGTCGAAGACGACGGCTGTGGCGTCGGGGCGGGTCGCCGCCTGGGCGTGCAGGAGCCGGTCGAGCGTGCTGGGCATGGGGTTCCCTTCGTCTGCAGGCGCGCCGGTTCCGCGCAGGGTGCCGCCCGCCGTCTCGTTGTGGGCATGCGCCCCGTCGCCCCCCGTTGTGGGCATGCGTTCCGCCGGGGCTGGGGGTCCCCCCTCTGGGGGAGGGTGGGCACAACGGACGGCGCCCCTTTCCGGGCCTAGGCTTCCGCGCCTGGACCCGCACCGGGAGCCGCGCCGCCGTGGTGGTGCGGGTGGGCACACGGAGGTGAGCGGGGCGGAGGACACGCAGGGGGCGGGGCACGG
Organism: Streptomyces venezuelae; assembly: GCF_008642375.1. Taxonomy (NCBI): domain Bacteria; kingdom Bacillati; phylum Actinomycetota; class Actinomycetes; order Kitasatosporales; family Streptomycetaceae; genus Streptomyces; species Streptomyces venezuelae. The sequence goes on from NZ_CP029194.1 coordinate 3,888,874, forward strand.
GCGTGCACGGGGCGGAGAGCGGGGCACGCACGGGCTGGGCTGGCGTCCCCGCGCCCGCGCCCTTCAGCGCGCGAGCTCTAGCGGTAGATGAGCAATTCGTGTTCCGTCGCGCCGGTGAGTTCGTAGCGGGTGCGGACCAGGGGGCGGCCCGCGTAGATGCGGATCAGGGTCGCCGCGTCGCCGTGGAAGCGGGCCTCCGGGCGGCCCTCGATCGCGTTGCCGAGCGCCACCGGGCGGTCCTCGCGGTCCGCGAGGACGCCCACCAGGCGCGGGGTCTCCCGCCGGCGGCTCGTCACCGAGAGGAGCGGGAGGGCGAGGTCCAGGCTCTCGCCGCAGTACGCGCCGGGTTCGCCGAAGGCCTCCCGTACGTCTCCGGCGTGGACCCACTCGCCGAGCGCGACCGCGTCGAGCCGGCCGTCCTCGCGCTCGGCGATGACCGGCCCGGCCTCGGTCAGGCCGCGTTCCAGTTCGTCGAGGATCCGGCCCAGCGGCCAGCCCTCACGCTCGGCCACGTCGCACGCGTTCGCCTCCGGCAGGAACACGCCCTCCTCCAGACGGTCCTCGACGATCCTGACGAGGGCCGCCCCGCAGTGGGCCAGGACCTGCCTCGCCGTCCACCCGGGGCACGCCGTCCGGAGCTCGTACGCCTCCTCCGGTGTCCGGCGGAGCAGCGGCATCAGCAGGTCCCGCTCCGTGCGGAGGAGCCGGTCGGGAAGCCACGGGTCGCGCCCGTCATCGTTCGTACACATCATCAGTAGCGGTAGTGGTCCGGCTTGTACGGGCCCTCCACCGGGACCCCGATGTACGACGCCTGCTCGGGGCGGAGGGTCGTGAGGCGTACGCCCAGGGCGTCCAGGTGCAGGCGCGCCACCTTCTCGTCCAGGTGCTTCGGGAGCGTGTAGACGTCCACCGGGTACTCCTCCGGCTTCGTGAAGAGCTCGATCTGGGCGAGCGTCTGGTCCGCGAAGGAGTTCGACATCACGAAGGAGGGGTGGCCCGTCGCGTTGCCGAGGTTGAGGAGGCGGCCTTCCGAGAGGACGATGACGACCTTGCCGTCCTCGAACGTCCACGTGTGGACCTGCGGCTTCACCTCGTCCTTCACGATCCCGGGGATCCGCGCCAGGCCGGCCATGTCGATCTCGTTGTCGAAGTGGCCGATGTTCCCGACGATCGCCTGGTGCTTCATGCGGGCGATGTCGGACGCCATGATGATGTCCTTGTTGCCGGTCGTGGTGATGAAGATGTCCGCCGTCTCCACCACGTCCTCCAGCGTCGCCACCTGGTAGCCGTCCATGGCCGCCTGGAGCGCGCAGATCGGGTCGATCTCGGTGACGATGACGCGCGCGCCCTGGCCGCGGAGCGACTCGGCGCTGCCCTTGCCGACGTCGCCGTAGCCGCAGACGACGGCGGTCTTGCCGCCGATGAGGACGTCGGTGGCGCGGTTGATGCCGTCGATGAGGGAGTGGCGGCAGCCGTACTTGTTGTCGAACTTCGACTTCGTCACGGCGTCGTTCACATTGATCGCCGGGAAGAGCAGCGCGCCCTCGCGGTGCATCTCGTACAGGCGGTGGACGCCCGTCGTCGTCTCCTCCGTCACGCCCCGGATCCCCGCCGCGATCGTGCCCCAGTCCAGGGTGGTGCTCCGCAGGAGCTCCAGGATGACGCGGTGCTCGTCGTTCTCGGCGGTCGACGGGTCCGGGACCTCGCCGGCCTTCTGGTACTCCACACCCTTGTGGACGAGGACGGTGGCGTCACCGCCGTCGTCGAGGATCATGTTGGGGCCGTCGGCGCCGGGCCAGGTCAGCGCCTGCTCCGTGCACCACCAGTACTCCTCCAGGGTCTCGCCCTTCCAGGCGAAGACCGGGATCCCGGCGGCGGCGACCGCGGCGGCCGCGTGGTCCTGCGTGGAGTAGATGTTGCAGGACACCCAGCGCACCTCGGCACCGAGCGCGACGAGCGTCTCGATGAGGACCGCGGTCTGCACGGTCATGTGGAGCGAGCCGGTGATCCGCGCCCCCGCCAGCGGCTGTGCCTCCGCGTACTCGCGGCGGATCGCCATCAGGCCGGGCATCTCGTGCTCGGCGAGGGTGATCTCCTTGCGGCCGAAGGCGGCGAGCGAGATGTCGGCGACCTTGTAGTCGTGGAAGTCGTTGAAGTCGAATGCGTCAGACATGTGCGGCAACTCTCCTTGCGCTCAGGACGGTTCGGTGGATTTCCAGGGCGGCCGTCGACTTGTTCAGCGTGATGTAGTGCAGGCCCGGCGCGCCCTCGTCGAGCAGCCGCAGACCCATCGCGGTCGCGTGCTCGACGCCGATGCGGTACGCCGACGCCGGGTCGTCCTTCGCCGCCTCCAGGCGGTGCGCCAGGTCCTCGGGGAACGCGGCGTCGCTCAGCTCGGCGAAGCGCCGGATCTGGCGTACGTCCGTCGCCGGCATGATCTCCGGGATGATCGGGGTGTCACAGCCTGCGGCCGCCACCCGGTCCCGCAGCCGCAGGTAGTCCTCCGGGTCGAAGAACATCTGCGTGATGGCGTAGTCCGCGCCCGCCCGGCACTTGGCGACGAAGTGCGCCAGGTCGTCGGCCGGACCCGCCGACCTCGGGTGGCCCTCGGGAAAGGCGGCCACCCCGATCCGGAAGTCGCCCAACGAGCGGACCAGCTCCACCAGTTCGTACGCGTACGTGAAGCCCTGCGGGTGCGGTGTCCACGCGCCGCGCGGATCACCCGGCGGGTCCCCGCGCAGCACGAGCACGTCCCGCACGCCCGCGTCCGCGTACGCACCGATGATCGCCCGCAGTTCGGCGACCGAGTGCCCGACGGCCGTCAGGTGCGCGACCGGCCGCAGGGTCGTCTCGGCCGCGATCCGCTTCGTGACCTCGATGGTCCGGTCGCGGGACGAGCCGCCCGCGCCGTACGTGACCGAGACGAAGTCCGGCGACAGGGCCTCGACCCGGCGGATCGCGTCCCACAGGGTCCGTTCGCCCTTGTCCGTCTTCGGCGGGAAGAACTCGAACGAGAAGGTGGGGTTCACGCACGTCGCACTCATCGCCGCCCTCCCGCGTTGAAGTAGCTCGCCTCCGGGTGGTGGACGACGATCGCGTCCGTCGACTGCTCGGGGTGCAGCTGGTACTCCTCCGACAGCTCGACCCCGATCCGCTCGGGGCGCAGGAGCGCGGCGATCTTCGCCCGGTCCTCCAGGTCCGGGCAGGCCGGGTAGCCGAGCGAGTACCGGCAGCCCTGGTACTCGGTGCGGAGCATGCCGTCCAGGCCGCTGGGGTCGGCGGCGCCGATGCCCCAGTCGGCGCGTACCCTCGCGTGCCAGTACTCGGCGAGGGCCTCCGCCAGCTGGACGGAGAGGCCGTGGAGTTCGAGGTATTCGCGGTAGCGGTCGGCGGCGAAGAGCCGGGCCGTCTCCTCGCCGATGCGGGAGCCGACGGTGACGACCTGGAGGGCGACCGCGTCGACCTCGCCGGAGTCCTCGGCGCGGTGGAAGTCGGCCAGGCAGAGGCGGCGGCCCCGCTGCTGGCGGGGGAAGGAGAAGCGGGTCCGCTCGCCTCCGTCCTCGTCCAGGACGATCAGGTCGTCGCCCTTGGACACACAGGGGAACCAGCCGTGGACGACGGCTGCTTCGACGAGGCCCTCGCGCTCGATCCGGTCGAGGAGCGCCCGCAGTCTCGGCCGGCCCTCCGTCTCGATCGTCCCGGCGTCCTTCAGGCCCCACTGGCCCTTGAAGAGGGCCGTCTCGTCGAGCCAGGGGGCGTACTCGGCGAGGGGGATGCCCGTGACGACCCTGGTCCCGAGGAAGGGGGGCTCGGGCACGGGGTTGTCGGCGGCGACGTCGGAGCGGCCGGCCGGCTCGGGCTCCCGTACCTCCGTCACGGGCGCCGTACGTTTCGGCACCCGGCGCTGTTTGAGCGGCGGGAGTACTGCTCCGGGGACACCGCGCTTCACGCCCATGAGCGCGTCCATGAGGCGCAGGCCCTCGAAGGCGTCGCGGGCGTACCGCACCTCGCCCTCGTACAGCTCGTGGAGGTCCTGCTCGACGTAGGCCCTGGTCAGGGCCGCGCCACCGAGGATCACGGGGTAGGTGGCGGCGAGGCCGCGGCCGTTCAGCTCCTGGAGGTTCTCCTTCATGATGACCGTGGATTTCACCAGCAGGCCGGACATGCCGATGACGTCGGCCCGGTGCTCCTCGGCGGCTTCCAGGATCGCGGAGACGGGCTGCTTGATGCCGATGTTGACGACGTTGTAGCCGTTGTTGGAGAGGATGATGTCGACGAGGTTCTTGCCGATGTCGTGGACGTCGCCTCGGACGGTCGCGAGGACGATGGTGCCCTTCCCCTCAGCGTCCGACTTCTCCATGTGCGGCTCCAGGTACGCCACCGCCGTCTTCATGACCTCGGCGGACTGGAGCACGAACGGCAGCTGCATCTGGCCCGAGCCGAAGAGCTCGCCGACCGTCTTCATGCCGTCGAGGAGGATCTCGTTGACGATCTCCAGCGCAGGGCGGAGCGCGAGGGCCTCGTCGAGGTCCGCCTCCAGGCCGTTCTTCTCGCCGTCGATGATCCGGCGCTTGAGCCGCTCGTCGAGCGGCAGCGCGAGGAGCTCCTCCGCCTTGCCGGCCTTGAGCGACTGCGCCGTCGCGCCCTCGAACATCTCCAGGAAGCGCTGGAGCGGGTCGTAGCCGTCCCGGCGCCGGTCGTGGATCAGGTCGAGCGCCACCTCCACCTGCTCCCGCTCCAGGCGGGCGATCGGCAGGATCTTCGAGGCGTGCACGATCGCCGAGTCCAGGCCTGCCTTGACGCACTCGTCGAGGAAGACCGAGTTGAGGACGATGCGCGCGGCCGGGTTGAGGCCGAAGGAGATGTTCGACAGACCCAGGGTCGTCTGCACGTCCGGGTGGCGCCGCTTCAGCTCGCGGATCGCCTCGATCGTCGCGATGCCGTCGCCCCGCGACTCCTCCTGGCCTGTGCAGATGGTGAAGGTGAGGGTGTCGATCAGGATGTCCGACTCCCTGATCCCCCAGTTCCCGGTGAGGTCGTCGATCAGCCGCTCGGCGATCGCCACCTTCGCGTCGACCGTCCGGGCCTGGCCCTCCTCGTCGATCGTCAGCGCCATCAGCGCCGCGCCGTGCTCCTTCGCGAGGGCCGTGACCTGAGCGAACCGCGACTCGGGGCCGTCACCGTCCTCGTAGTTCACCGAGTTGACGACCGCCCGGCCGCCGAGCTTCTCCAGACCGGCCCGCAGCACCCCGATCTCGGTCGAGTCGAGGACGATCGGCAGCGTGGAGGCCGTCGCGAACCGGCCCGCCAGCTCCGCCATGTCCGCCGTGCCGTCCCGGCCCACGTAGTCCACGCACAGGTCGAGCATGTGCGCGCCCTCGCGGATCTGGTCCCGCGCCATCTCGACGCAGTCGTCCCAGCGGCCCTCCAGCATGGCCTCGCGGAACTTCTTCGACCCGTTGGCGTTCGTCCGCTCGCCGATCGCCAGGTACGCCGTGTCCTGCCGGAACGGCACGTGGCTGTAGAGGGAGGAGGCGCCGGGCTCCGGCGCCGGGCTCCGGTCGAGGACCGCCGCGCCCCGCACCCGCTCCACGATCTCCCGCAGGTGCTCCGGGGTCGTACCGCAGCAGCCGCCGACCAGGGACGGGCCGTAGTCCCGTACGAACGCCTCCTGGGCGTCGGCCAGTTCGGCCGGGGACAGCGGGTAGTGCGCGCCGTCGGAGGTGAGGACGGGCAGGCCCGCGTTGGGCATGACGGAGATCGGGATGCGGGCGTGACGGGAGAGGTGCCGCAGGTGCTCGGCCATCTCGGCGGGGCCCGTGGCGCAGTTCAGACCGATCATGTCGATGCCGAGCGGTTCGAGCGCGGTCAGCGCCGCGCCGATCTCCGAGCCGAGCAGCATCGTGCCCGTCGTCTCCACCGTGACCTGCACGATCACCGGCAGGTCCGCGCCGACCCAGTCCAGGGCGCGGCGGGCGCCGATGACGGCCGCCTTCGTCTGGAGCAGGTCCTGCGAGGTCTCGATGAGGAGGGCGTCCGCGCCGCCCCGGATCAGGCCCTCCGCGTTCTGCTGGAAGGCGTCCCGGAGGGGCTCGTACGTGACGTGGCCGAGGGTCGGCAGCTTCGTACCGGGTCCCATGGAGCCGAGGACCCAGCGGGGGCGGCCGTCCGTGGCCGTGTGCGCGTCGGCGGTCGTACGGGCGATCCGGGCGCCGGCCTCCGACAGCTCGTACACCTGGTTCTCGATGCCGTACTCGGCGAGCGCGGCGAGGTTCGCCCCGAAGGTGTTGGTCTCGACGCAGTCCACGCCGACCGAGAAGTAGGCGTCGTGGACGGAGGCGACGATGTCGGGGCGCGTGAGGTTGAGGATCTCGTTGCAGCCCTCCAGTTGCCGGAAGTCCTCCATCGTCGGGTCGGCTGCCTGGAGCATCGTGCCCATCGCCCCGTCGGCCACCACGACCCGGGTCGCGAGCTCCTCTCGGAGGGAACGCCTCATGTCAGCCCCCTCAGATGCGTGACGAGCGTGGCCGTGCAGCCCACTCCGTACGTCGTCCTGATCCGGTCCAGGAGGGAATCCCGGTGCAGCCGGTACTCCTGCGTCCCCACGTAGTCGAGGACGGTCGCCGCGACCGCGCAGCCCAGCTGCGCCGCGCACCGCTCGGGCACGCCCCACAGCGTCCCGGCGAGGAAGCCCGCCCGGAAGGCGTCGCCGACGCCGGTCGGGTCGACGACCCCGGCGGTCTGCACGGCCGGGACGGCGAGCGTGTCGCGGTCGGCGCCGTGGATGCGGACGCCCGCCTCGCCGTGCGTCGTGACCCAGGCGCCGACCCTGCGCAGCACCTCGTCCTCGCTCCAGCCGGACTTCTCCAGGAGCAGGGCCGTCTCGTACTCGTTGGTGAAGAGGAAACGTGCCCCGTCCACCAGCTCCCGCACCTCCGCGCCGTCCAGCCGCGCCAGCTGCTGCGACGGATCGGCGGCGAAGGGAATCCCCAGGTCACGGCAGGTGCGGGTGTGCCGGAGCATGGCCTGGGGGTCGTCCGGGGAGACCAGGACCAGTTCCAGCCGGCCGGTGCGCGCCACGACGTCCCGCAGGTCGATCTCGCGCGCCTCGGCCATCGCCCCCGCGTAGAAGGTGGCGATCTGGTTCTGGGCCCGGTCGGTGGTACAGACGAAGCGGGCAGTGTGGAGCTTCTCGCTGACGCGCACCGAGTCGGTGTCCACGCCGTGGTCCTTCAGCCAGACCCGGTACGGCTCGAAGTCGGCCCCGACCGCGCCCACGAGGGCGGGCCGCAGCCCGAGGACGCCGAGCCCGAAGGCGATGTTCGCTGCCACTCCGCCGCGCCTGACCTCCAGGTTGTCGGCGAGGAACGACAGGGAGACCCGGTCCAGCCGGTCGGCGAGCAGCTGCTCGCTGAACCAGCCGGGAAAGGTCATCAGATGGTCGGTCGCGATGGATCCCGTGACAGCGATACGCATGGGTCAGACCCCCGCTGCCTTCTTCAGGGCCTCCACGCGGTCCGTGCGCTCCCAGGTGAACTCGGGGAGCTCGCGGCCGAAGTGGCCGTACGCCGCCGTCTTCGCGTAGATCGGGCGCTTGAGGTCCAGGTCGCGGATGATCGCGGCCGGGCGGAGGTCGAAGACCTCGCCGACGGCCTCCTGGATCCGCTCGTCCGGCAGGGTGCCCGTGCCGAAGGTCTCCACGAAGAGACCGACCGGCTCGGCCTTGCCGATCGCGTACGCGACCTGCACCTCGCAGCGCCGGGCGAGTCCGGCCGCGACGACGTTCTTCGCGACCCAGCGCATCGCGTACGCCGCGGACCGGTCGACCTTCGACGGGTCCTTGCCGGAGAAGGCGCCGCCGCCGTGGCGGGCCATCCCGCCGTACGTGTCGATGATGATCTTCCGGCCGGTGAGGCCGGCGTCGCCCATCGGGCCGCCGACCTCGAAGCGCCCGGTCGGGTTGACCAGGAGCCGGTAGCCGTCGGACTCCAGGGTGACGCCCTCCTCGACGAGCTCCTTGAGGACGTGCTCGACGACGTACTCGCGGACGTCCGGGGTGAGCAGGCCCTCGACGGAGATGTCGGCGGCGTGCTGCGAGGAGACGACCACCGTGTCGAGGCGGACCGGGCGGTCCCCGTCGTACTCGATGGTGACCTGCGTCTTGCCGTCGGGCCGCAGGTACGGCACGGTGCCGTTCTTGCGGACCTCGGTCAGGCGGCGCGAGAGACGGTGGGCCAGCGCGATCGGCAGCGGCATCAGCTCCGCGGTGTCGTCGCAGGCGTAGCCGAACATCAGGCCCTGGTCGCCGGCGCCCTGCGCCGCCAGTTCGTCGCCCGTGCCTTCCACCCGGGACTCGTACGCCGTGTCGACGCCCTGCGCGATGTCCGGGGACTGGGCGCCGATGGACACCGAGACGCCGCAGGAGGCGCCGTCGAAGCCCTTCGCGGAGGAGTCGTAGCCGATGTCGAGGATCGCCTCGCGCACCAGCTTCGCTATCGGCGCGTAGGCCGTGGTGGTGACCTCGCCGGCGATGTGCACGAGACCGGTGGTGATCAGGGTCTCCACGGCGACGCGCGAGGAGGGGTCCTCGGTGAGCAGCGCGTCGAGGATGGTGTCGCTGATCCGGTCGGCGATCTTGTCGGGGTGTCCCTCGGTGACGGACTCCGAGGTGAAGAGGCGGCGGCTCATGCCTGGACCTCCACCGGAGCCTGCGCCGGGGCGTGGAAGAAGTGCTGCTCGATCGCGCCGAGGGTGCGGATCGACTCGACCTCCAGGGTCTCCATCTGGATGGAGGTGCCGCTCTCCTGCTCCAGGAGGAAGACGAACTCGACGAAGGACAGCGAGTCGATGAGCCGGTTCTCGATCAGGTCGAGGTCGGAGGCGATGTCGTCGCGCTCGGGGTGACGGTCGAGGATCCAGTTCTTCACCGTCTGCAGGCCGTCGGCCATGGTTGATCTCCTTTAGCTGCTACTGGATGGGTGTGGCGGGGGCGGGAGCGGGGGCGATGATCGGGGCGGCCACCGCCACCGCGTAGTCCACGTCGTGGCTGATGGACACGGTGATCTCGGTGATCCCGGACTCGGCGGCCATCTCGGCGGCGGCCCGGTGCAGCTCCACGAGCGGCCAGCCGCCCTCGGAGCGCCGTACGACGATGTCCGGCCAGGGCAGGAACCTGCCCCTGACCCGTAAGGTCTTGAAGGCCGCTTCCTTGGCCGCGATCCGCCCGCACAGGCTCAGGACGTCGAGCCCGGAGGAGGTACGGCAGTCGGCGAGCTCGCCGGGGGTGAGCATCCGCTCGAAGAACCGCTCGCCGTACTCGGCGAGAAGCCTGCGGACACGGTTGACGGACACGATGTCCATGCCGAGGTTCGCCCACCCCAGGCCGCCCGCCGGCGGGGCGGCGGGACGGGCCGGCACGTCAGATCACCGGCCCGGCCGTGCCGCTCGCACCGGCCCGCATACGGGCGTTCGCGTCGAGCACCGCCCGGGTGGCGGACTCCCAGCTGCCGTGCCGCCGGGTCAGTGCGGACAGCCAGCGCTCCAGGCCGAAGGCGACACAGCTGGTGAAGGCCGGTCCGCCGGTCGACTCCAGGGTGATGTCGCAGCGGTCGCCGAAGAAGTTCCGGTGCGTGTTGACCGAGGCGATCGCCAGGTCCTCGTACAGGAACTCGTACTTGACGGGGGTGAGCCGCTGGAGGACCGCCTTGGAGCTGCCCTTGTCGAAGAAGGGGTCACAGGCGGCCTCCTTGCGCAGCGGCAGGTCGAGCGCCGTCGCGAAGGCCTGGATGCGGGTGGTGAAGTCGGCGAGGTGCGTCTCGGCGTGCTCGCGCGCGCCGATGGCGACGATCTCGCGCATACGGAAGCCGAGCTGGCGCCGCATGCCTTCGTAATGGGTCTCCTTGCGGAAGCACCAGGAGCAGATCGTGACGAGGGTGTCGTCGGCGACCCGGGTGCCCTGGTGGTCGAGGTAGACCGCGTAGCAGGACGCCGAGGGCAGTCCGAGCGCGGCCGGTTCGAGGGCGTCGCTCGGGAAGCAGCCGGTGTCCGCGGAGAAGGGCGTGGCCGCGCGGCGCTCCAGGTCGAGCGGGGCGGCGACGACGGCCTGGTGCGGGAAGTTGTCGTAGTAGTCCAGCTTGGCCAGGTCGGCGGCCGGCAGGAGCGGGGGCATCGTCATCGGGCGGGCGCCCGCGGTCGTGCCCCAGCCTTCGAAGGTGTCGTCGAGGAGCCGCAGGAGGCGGGTCCCCTCCGGGCCGAGCGAGGGGAGGCCCCTCGTGTCCCCGACTGTCTCGGGGGTCGTCACGGTCATGGTCAGTGCACCTCTCGGGTGAGGGCGTCGCTCAGACGACGGGCAGGGTGTCGTCGGAGAAGATCCCGGTCTTCAGGAAGAAGGCGAGCGGCTTGCGGATGGCCTTGCGCTCGTGCGGGCGGCGGCGTTCGTCGGCGACCAGCGAGTTGCGCAGGGCCAGCGGGTCGGGGATGCCGGCGTCGCGGTAGACGTGCGGGTTGTAGAGGGAGTTGGTGCTGTAGACGACGTACCGCTTGAGGTACGCCTCCACCTCCCGCACCCGCTCGGCGCTGACCGCCTGGCACATCCGGGTGTGGAGGAGCGAGACCAGTTCACGGCCGAAGGCGATGTGGCGGGACTCGTCCTGGTGGTGGATGCGGTTGACCTCGCGGATGGTGTGGCAGAGGGAGTCGTCCTTCGCCATCCGGGAGTTGTAGTGGTCGACCAGCTCCTCGAAGAAGAGGATGCGGGTGAAGACCAGGAAGTTCTCGACCTCGGGCTCCCAGGCGGCGTCGGCGCGCATCGCGGTGGAGCCGTAGATCTTGTGGCCGTAGCGGCGGCAGAACTCGGAGAAGAACCACATGTGTTCGTTCTCCTCACCGATGAAGTGGTGGAAGAAGTCCGAGGGGACCTCGAAGCCCGGCATGTGGATGCGGCCGACGACCTCGATGAGGAGTTCGCGGATGCCGTGCACGTTCAGGCTGTAGAAGTTGATGGACTCCCACTTCGACAGGCGCTGAAGCGTTTCCTCACCGAGGGTGTCGTAGTGCTCGGTGCCGTAGACGGTGAGCAGCTCGGGAGTCATCCAGAAACGGTTCTCCTCCAGCGTCTCGGGCCACTGGAAGGTCTGGTACGGGTTGTAGTAGTCCTCCACGGAGCGCTCGCTGAGCCGCTCCAGGACCTCCATGAACCGGTCGGTGACGGGCAGGGGGGCGGTCACGCCCATGGTGTTGCTCCTCTGACGAAGGGGGGGTTACGGCCGGACCTCGTACACCGCGTTGACCGCGGTCTCCGTGGCGCGCCGCCAGCGGGTGAAGCCGGCCTCCTCCGCGATGGCCCGGAAGGCCTTCTCGCCGGAGTGGTTGCCGAGGGCGTGCGGGCCGCGCTGCGCGACCGCGACCGGCAGGCACATCACGGCCGACAGGGCCATGAACATGCGGGCGGCGGGGGTCTGCGTGTCGATGTCCTGCGGGGACACGTTCGACTCGACGAGCATCCAGGTGCCGTCCGCGTCCAGGGACTTGTGGACGTGCTGGGCGGCGGCGACCGGGTCGCCCATGTCGTGCAGGGCGTTGAAGAAGCACACCAGGTCGTAGCCGGAGCCCGGGTAGTCGTCGGCCGAGGCGACCTCGAAGACAACACGGTCGGAGAGGCCGGCCTCCTCGGCGAGCTGGCGGGCGATCGAGACGGCCTCCTCGGAGTAGTCGAAGCCGTGGACCGTGGCCTGCGGGAACGCCTTGGCGATGAGGAGGGTGGTGTGGCCGACGCCGCAGCCGACGTCGGCGACGGTGCCGCCGGCGGCGAGCTTGTCGGTGACCTGGTGGAGGGCGGGCAGCCAGTCCGGGACGAGCTTGTGCTCGTACGTGGGCTGGAAGAAGGAGCCCATGCCGGTGTCGAGGGCCGCGTCGTGCTCGGCCCAGCCGACGCCGTCACCGGTGCGGTACGCCTCGACGAGCAGGTCCTCGGTGGCGTACAGCGCCTTGAGGGCGGTGAAGAACCCGGCGGCGTAGGTGACGGCCTTCGGGTCGGCGAGGACCTCGACGTGGGCGGCGGGGAGGGTGTACGTGAGCGAGCTGGGGTGCCGCTCGACGTACCCGGCGGAGAGCTGGGCGTGCAGCCACTCCTCGATGTACCGCTCGTTCGTTCCGGTCGTCTCCGCGAGCTGCCCGGCGGTGAGGGGGCCCCGCTCGGCCAGGGCCTTGTAGAGGCCGAGCCGCTGGCCGATGGCGACGGTCAGACCGCGGACGGCCGCGCCGGCGTCGGTGATGACCCGCTGGTGGAATTCGTGGGCGCTCATGCCGCCTCCTCTTCGTTGTGGCCGGGCGTGTCGCACGTGAAGAGGAACGACCTCGGGACGCCCGGGAGGGCGCGCGGCGCCACCTGGTAGGGCCAGCGCTCGAAGTCGGCGCCTTCCTCACCGGGCTGCTTGACCTCGCGTACGGCCCAGCCGCAGTCGTCGAGCAGCGCCTCGGGCTCCTCGGTGCCGAAGAGCCACGGGTTGCCGTCGTCCTTCAGGGCCTGGAGGAAGGTCCGGGCCAGCGGGTTGACCAGGGCGGCCCGGGAGATGACGTCGCCGAGCAGCACGGAGCCGGGCGCGGAGTGCGCGGAGAGCGTCGAGATGAGGCCGCGTACGGCCTGCTCGGGCAGGAAGAACAGCAGGCCCTCGACGACCCAGAGGACGGGCTCCTCGCTCTTCCAGCCGGCCTCCTTCAGGAAGCCGGTCCAGTCCTGGGTCAGGTCGACCGGGACGGTGACGCGGGTGCGGCCCGCGGGCTGCGGCTCGTCCGCCAGCATCTCGGCCTTGGCGGCGAGGAGCGCGGGACGGTCCAGCTCGTAGACGGTGACGCCGTCGGGCCAGGGGAGCCGGAAGAAGCGGGTGTCCATGCCGGCGGCGAGGAAGACGACCTGGCGGATGCCGCGCTCCTCCACCGCCTTGACGATGGCCCGGTCGAGGTAGGTGGTGCGGATGGCGAGGAACGGCACGATGCCGCCCCCGTCGTAGCGGTCGAGCAGTTCGAAGCCGATCTGGTCGGCGACCGTCCGCGCGTAGGGATCGGCGAACAGCCGGTCCTCGCGCTCGGTCTCCAGGGCGCGCGCGGCGGCGGTCCACTGGGCGGTGCGGGATACGGCCTCCACAGGAGGTCCCCCTTCGGTTGGGTTACGGAGATACGGACGGCCGTGTTCGGGCGCCTGGCGAAGGACGGTCCGTCAGGAGCTCATGGCCGGAACAGCGCTCTTCGCCGCCGGTCGCACACAGGCGACGGGGTCCTCGGCCGCGGGCATCGACGACAGATGGTCGGCCTCGGAGTCGGCGGGGCGCCGGCGGAAGATGCTGTGCAGGATCATGCTGAACACGGCCGTCCCGTCTGCGGCCACCAGGGTGCACCGGGGTTTGACGGTGCCGGTGGTGCGGTTGAACGGCGACGGGGTGGAGCCGAGGATCTCGACGCGCGCGGTGAGGACGTCACCCGGGCGGACGGGCCGCAGGTAGCGGACCTCGTCGATGCCGGGCGAGCCCATACAGGCGCTGTAGGCGAGCAGGCCGTCCACGTACCGCCGCATGAACATCGACTGCGTGTGGAAGCCGCTCGCGATCAGACCGCCGAACTGCGAACCCGCCGCGAGCTCGGGGTCCGTGTGGAAGGGCTGCGGGTCGAAGCGCCTGCCGAACTCCAGCACCTCCTCCACCGTGACGGTGACGGCGCCCAGCTCGTGGACGTCGCCGGGCCGGAAGTCCTCGAAGTAGCGCATCACGCGCCCCCCTTGACCTAGGAGTGTCTTTCCCTGGCGACATCCAATCTACGAATCATTCGTTTATTTTGTCAACCCAAAAGAAGGCTGGAATCCGTTCAGGCGAGGGCCTGTTGGAGGTCGGACCAGAGGTCCTCGGCGTCCTCGATCCCGACGGACATCCGCACCAGGCCGGCGCCTATCCCGGCGGCCTCCAGCGCCGCCTCGTCCAGCTCCCGGTGGGAGGTGGAGGCGGGGTGCGTCACGAGGGTCTCCACCCCTCCGAGGGAGAGCGCGAGCTTCGCGAGGCGTACGCGCTCGACGAAGGCCCGGCCCGCCGCGCGGCCGCCGGCCAGCTCGAAGGAGAGGAGCCCGCCACCGCCCGAGAGGACCTTGCGGGCGTTCTCGCGCGAGGGGTGGCCCGCCAGCCACGGGTAGTGGACGGCCGTGACGTCGCCGCGGGCCTCGGCGCGCTCGGCGAGCGCCGCCGCGAGCGAGACGGCGTTGGCGCAGTGCTCGCGCATCCGCAGGGGCAGGGTGGGTATCCCGCGCAGGGTCAGCCAGGCGGCGAACGGGTCGGCGCAGGCGCCGAGTTCCACGGTCCGCGGCCACACGCGCCGGCGCAGCTCGTCGTCGGCGAAGACGGCGGCGCCGCCGAGGACGTCGGAGTGCCCGGAGAGGTACTTGGTCGTCGAGTGGACGACGATGTCGGCGCCGAGCTCCAGGGGGCGGCACAGCACGGGCGAGGCGAGCGAGTTGTCGACGAGGCTCGTCACACCGGCCGCGCGGGCGACGGCGAGCAGCCCCGGCAGGTCGGGGACCTGGCCCGTGGGGTTGGCGATGGTCTCCAGGACGAGGAGCCGGGTGGCGGGGTGGACGGCCGCCTCCTCCAGCTCGGCCGGGTCGTCGCCGGAGATCCGGACGACCTCGATCCCGTACCGCCCGGCCAGGTCGGACAGGACCGCGTGGGTGCCCCCGTACAGGCATCGCTGGGCCACGACCCGGTCGCCGGGCCGCAGGAGCGCGAGCAGTACGCCGCTGATCGCGCCCATCCCGGAGGCGAAGGCGATGGCCCCGGCGCCGCCCTCCAGGCCGGCGAGGGTCTGCTCCAGGGCCCGTACGGTCGGATTGCCGCGGCGGCTGTAGACGTACCGCCCGTCGGGTCCTGCCATCGCGTCGGCGAGCTCGGCGGCGGAGTCGAAGGCGAAGGCGGAGGACTGCACGAGAGGCACGGAGAGCGGCCGACTCCCGCTGGGAAAGGGTTCGTTGAAGACGTGCACGGCGCGGGTGTTCAGTTCCACGGCTTTCCTTTCCGGAGGGAAAAGGGGGCGGATACGAAAAAAGGGGGCGGATACGGAAAAGGGGCCGCCCGACGTCCGGGGACGGACATCGGGCGGCCCCTTCGGGGCGGTTCAGGCCGAGACCTTCTCGCCCTCGGGGGCGGGAGCGGCGGCCTCGGCGGCGACGGCCTTGTCGCTCTTCATGACGAGGAGCGTGATCACACCGCCGACGGCGGCGATGATCGCGGCGCCGATGAAGGCGGACGAGAACCCGTCGGTGAGGGCGGGCAGGTCGCCCAGCCGGTCGGCGCCCTGGGACATGGCGACGGCGGTCAGCGCGGCGAGACCGAGCGCGGAGCCCACGTTGTAGGTGGTGTTGACGATGCCGGAGGCGAGACCGGCCTGCTCCTGCGGGGCGCCGGACATCGCGGCGATCATCGCCGGGATGTAGGCGAGGGACATGCCGAGCGCGGCGACGAGCGAGGCCGGCAGGACGTCGACGAGGAAGGTGCCGGTCGGCGGGACGGCCGCGAGCCAGACCAGGCCGGCCGCGAGGACGAGGAGGCCGATGCCGATGAGCGGCTTGGCCCCGACCTTCATCATGAGCCGGGCGGTGATGGCCGTCATGAAGATCATGAGGAGCACGGTCATCGGGAGGAGCGCGGCGCCGGAGGCGAAGGCGCCGTAACCCAGGACCTGCTGGAGGTAGAGGTTGAGGAAGTACCACATCGGGATCCAGGCGGCGCCGAGCAGCGTCATCGCGAGGTTGGCCGAGCCGAGGCGCGGGACCCGCCAGACGCTGAGCGGCATGAGCGGCTCGCGGACGCTCTTCTGGATCACGAGGAAGAGGACGAGCAGGACGGCGGCGCCGGCCAGCTGGACGATCGTGGCGGTGGCGCCCCAGCCGACCTCGGGGGCGCGGACGAGCGCGAAGACGGCGAGCGCGAGACCGGCGGTGACGGCGACGGCGCCGAGGACGTCGACGGAGCCGCGGCGGGACGCGACGTCCGGGAGGAGCTTGGTCGCGGCGAGGGTCGCGAGGCCGATCGGGATGTAGATGATGAAGACCCACTGCCAGGCGGCCCACTCGGTGAAGACACCGCCGAGGAAGACGCCCGCGGTGCCGCCGGCGGGAGCCGCGGCGCCGTAGAGCGCCATGGCCTTGCCGAGCTCCTTCGGGTCGTGCATGAAGAGCATCATCAGCAGGGTCATCGCGGCGGGCGCGATGAGCGCACCGCCGACGCCCTGGACGGCACGGCCGGCGATCTCGACCCAGGCGGTCTGCGCGGCGGCGGCGAGGATCGATCCGACGATCATGATCGCCCAGCCGGTGACGAAGATCTTCCGGGCCCCGATGAGGTCGGAGAGGCGTCCGCCGAGGAGCAGCAGGCCGCCGAAGACGATGACGTAGGCGTTGAAGACCCACTGGAGCTCGCCCTGCGTGAAGCCCAGGTCCTTCTGCATCTCGGGGAGTGCGACCCCGATGATCGAGGTGTCCATGATGACCATGAACTGGGCGGCGGCGAGCACGACAAGTGCCCACCAGCGCCGGGGATTGACGGTTGACATTGCCCTGACCCTTCGCTCGCGACGAGCCCCGAGTTACCCCCGAGGCATACCCCTGGGGGGTACCTTCGCGGAGCACCGTAGCATACCCATGGGGGGTATGTAAGAGGGAGATGAGGGCGCGGCTGGAGCGCCAGGGAATCGGGGCTTCCGGCTTGCCCGCCGGGCAGAATGCCCCCATGACCGCCGAGGAACACCCCGAGCTGCTCCAGCGCTGGAACGCCACCCTGCTCGCCGCCCGCGCCGGGCGCGAGGGCCCGGACCCCGCCCCGTACGGCCGGAACCTGCTCGCCCGCTGGGCCGAGCCGCAGCGCCGCTACCACACGGTCGACCACCTGCGGGCGGTCCTGGACCGCATCGACGAACTGGCCGACCAGGGCGGCGAGGGCGGCGAGTTGGAGCTCGTACGGCTCGCCGCCTGGTTCCACGACGCGGTCTACCGCCCGGACCGCTCGGAGAACGAGGAACGCTCGGCCGCATTGGCCGAACGGGCCCTGACAGAGGCGGGTCTGACGGAGCACGAGGTGCACGAGGTGGCCCGGCTCGTCCGCCTGACGATCGCCCACGACCCCGCCGCGGGCGACCTGAACGGCGAGACCCTCTGCGACGCGGACCTCGCGATCCTGGCCACCGCGCCCGATACGTACGGGGGGTATGTGGCGGCGGTCCGCGAGGAGTACGCCTTCGTCCCCGAGGACGACTTCCGGAAGGGCCGCGCGGCGGTCCTCCGGCAGCTCCTCTCTCTCCCTCGCCTCTTCCACACGCCGTACGGGGCGGCGGTGTGGGAGGAGAAGGCGAGGGCCAACATGGAGAAGGAACTCAAGGAACTCAAGGAGTCGACGGATACGAACTGATCCGACGTCAAAACGTCATGGGAACCGACCCCCCCCTACCGCCGGTACGCGGCCTGGTTGGCGGTGCCGAGCGCGTCATTGCGCTCGGTGACCATGTTGCGGTAGACGCACGCCGCCCGCCTGTCAGCCTCGGAGGCCGCGACCAGCGGGCTGCCGTAGAACCATTCGACGGCCACGGCGACGTCTCTGAGCTGCTGCTCCGTGCCGGTCAGGCCCTCGATGGCCTTGGCCTTCACGAGGGGACCGCCGACGCGCAGCACCCCCCACGAACCGGCACTAACGCTTGCTCCGTGACGTTGCCAACGCACGGCACCCTCACGTGAAGATCAATTCATCCTCGCCAAAGCCCCGCACGAGCGACAGAGGGGACAACGCAACCGACAGTTGATCATGTTGTTACCGACCGTAAGTCGGCGCCACAGGAGTCACGCGTCTCGCATCACGAGACATTGCCCGCGCATGGAATGACAGGCACAAAATCCGTGTTCACCCATGTCATGCCCTCCCTCTCCGCCGAAGCCGCGACCCCCGCACCCGCACCCACCCGGATGCCCCTGGCCGTCTACGTCCTCGGCCTCTCCGTCTTCGCGCTCGGCACGAGCGAGTTCATGCTCACGGGACTGCTCGAGGCCATCGCGGAGGACATGCACGTCTCCATCCCCCGCGCCGGGCTCCTCATCTCCGCCTTCGCGATCGGCATGGTCGTCGGCGCCCCCCTGCTCGCCGTCGCCACCCTCCGGCTCCCCCGCAAGACGACCCTGATCGCCCTCATCACCGTCTTCGGCCTCGGCCAGATAGCCGGCGCGCTCGCCCCCACCTACGAGGTCCTCTTCGCCTCGCGGATCATCAGTGCCCTCGCCTGCGCCGGATTCTGGGCGGTCGGCGCGGCCGTCGCCATCGCGATGGTCCCGGTGAACTCGCGCGCCCGCGCCATGGCGGTCATGATCGGCGGCCTGTCCATCGCCAACGTCCTCGGCGTCCCCGCCGGCGCCTTCCTCGGCGAACACCTCGGCTGGCGCTCCGCCTTCTGGGCGGTCGCCGCCGCCTCCGCCATCGCCCTCGTCGGCGTGGTGACCCGCATCCCCCGCATCCCCCTCCCCGAGACGAAGCCGCGCCTCAAGCGGGAGCTGGCCATCTACCGCGACCCGCAGGTCCTCCTCCAGGTCGCGATCGTCGCGCTCGCGGCCGGCGGCGTCTTCTGCGCCTTCTCCTACCTGGCCCCGCTCCTCACGAACGTCGCCGGCCTCGCCGACGGCTGGGTCTCGGGCGTCCTCGCCCTCTTCGGCATCGGCGCCCTGATCGGCACGGCGATCGGCGGCCGCGTCGCCGACGCCCACCTCTTCGGCGTCCTGCTCACCGGCATCGCCGCCTCCACCGTCTTCCTGGTCGCCCTGACCTTCCTCGCGTCCAGCCCGGTCGCCGCGATCGCCCTCTCCTTCCTCCTCGGCGTCTCCGCCTTCTACACGGCCCCCGCCCTCAACGCCCGCATGTTCAACGTCGCCGGCGCCGCCCCCACCCTCGCGGGAGCCACCACCACCGCGGCCTTCAACCTCGGCAACACGGGCGGCCCCTGGCTCGGCGGCACGGTCATCAACGCCGGCCTCGGCTTCGCCTCCCCGGCCTGGGCGGGCGCGACGATGACGGCAACGGCCCTCGCCGCGACGGCCCTGGCACTGAAGGTCACGAAGCGCACGTCCCGCGACCGCGTCGTAGCCAGGGGATCGGCGACGGGTTCCAGCGGGCACGCGCAGGACGAAGCAGCGGGCAGCATGATCCACTGAACGCTGCGCCCCGGACCGCATCCCGCAGAATCGGCACAGTTCAGTTCAGTCGAGGGACGCGAAAGTGAGGACGGGCAGTCGTGATCACCATTGGTTCGTTGCGCGAGGAGGACCGCGCCGCCTGGGAAGTGCTGGCGCGCGGTTACAAGGCTTTCTACCGCACCGAGGTGCCGGACGAGGGCTACGAGCAGACGTGGCAGCGACTGCGGGGCGGCACCGAGTTCCACGGCATCGGCGCCTGGTCGCAAGGGAAGCTGGTCGGCATCGCGCACTACTTCTTCCACCCGACGTTCTGGATGGAGGACAGCTGCTACCTCCAGGACCTCTTCGTCGACGAGGCGGCACGCGGCCGGGGCGTGGCGCGGATGCTGATCGAGAAGGTGGCCGACACCTCGCGGGAGCGGGGGGCGGCCCGCTTCTACTGGACCACCCAGGAGGGCAACACCACCGCCCGCGCGCTGTACGACAAGGTGGCGAGCTTCAAGGGGTTCATTCGCTACGACTACCCCGTGGGCTGACACCCCTGAGGGTTACGCGGTCGGGGGCCGGCCCTTCGGCCGCCGCAGGCCCGCCTCCGTGAGGCGGCGGAGGAGCTCCTTGGAGCCGACCTCGACCGCGCCGCCCGCCACCGCGTCCGCGTACCGCTCGGACGGGATGTCGTAGTGGTCGCGTTCGAAGGCGCGGGGCGGGGCGCCGATCGAGGCGGCGAAGGCGTGCAGCTCCTCGAAGGAGACGTCGCTGACCAGGTGCGACCACATGCGGCCGTGGCCCGGCCAGGTCGGCGGGTCGATGTAGAGGCTCACGCGGGGTCTCCTTCGGGTCGGCGGCTCACACGGGGACGCCCTCCGGCCGGCAGGCTCGGGCGGAGGCTCCCTCCGGCCGGCAGGCTCACGTCAGACCGCCCACCCGCGCGACCACCACTCCCTGCTTGCCGCAGACCCAGTGCGGGTCCGGGCCCAGTTCCGGTTCCACGTCGAGGGCGTGCGGGTCGCCCGAGGAGCAGACCGGGCAGAGCGGCCAGCGCCCGTACCGTTCGAGCAGGGCGTCCTGGACGTCCTGCGCGACGAGCCCCGCGACGTACTCCACCCCTTCGGGCCACTGCTCGACCCACCAGCGACGGTGGGTCACCGACTCCTCCACCATCGACACGACCTCGGCGGCGGCCACCTCTCGGGCCACCAGGTCGGCCATCACCAGCGCGCGAGCAGTGTGCAGCGCCTGCTCCACCGGGTCGATCTCGTCCATGCACTCATTGTCACCCGGCACCGCGGAAGGACGAAGGTCCCGTCCGTTTCCGGGACCGACCCGGGACCGAAGGGGTCTTGTCGACCCACCCACCCGAAAGTATCTTTCAGATGTGACCAATGAAGTGAAGGAAAGTTTCACGAGCGACGCGCCCCCCGCGCCCGCCGCCCTCGCGGCCAAGGTGCGGACCCTCGCACCCTCCATGACCCGCTCGATGCAGCGGGTCGCCGAAGCCGTCGCCGGCGACCCGGCCGGCTGCGCCGCCCTCACGGTCACCGGCCTCGCCGAGCTCACCGGCACCAGTGAGGCGACCGTCGTCCGCACCGCCCGGCTCCTCGGCTACCCCGGCTACCGCGACCTGCGCCTCGCCCTCGCCGGCCTCGCCGCGCAGCAGCAGTCCGGCCGCGCACCCGCCGTCACCGCCGACATCGCAGTCGACGACCCGGTGGCCGACGTCGTCGCCAAGCTGGCCTACGACGAGCAGCAGACCCTCGCCGACACCGCCGCCGGACTCGACACCGTCCAGCTCGGCGCCGCCGTCACCGCCCTCGCCGCCGCCCGCCGCGTCGACATCTACGGCGTCGGCGCCTCCGGCCTCGTCGCCCAGGACCTCGCCCAGAAACTGCTCCGCATCGGCCTGATCGCCCACGCCCACAGCGACCCGCACCTCGCCGTCACCAACGCCGTGCAGCTCCGCTCCGGCGACGTCGCCATCGCGATCACGCACTCCGGCTCCACCGGCGACGTCATAGAACCGCTGCGGGTCGCCTTCGACCACGGCGCCACCACGGTCGCGATCACCGGCCGCCCGGACGGCCCGGTCACGCAGTACGCCGACCACGTCCTGACCACCTCCACCGCCCGCGAGAGCGAACTGCGCCCCGCGGCCATGTCGTCCCGCACCAGCCAACTCCTGGTCGTGGACTGTCTGTTCACCTGTGTCACCCAGCGTACGTACGAGACGGCGGCCCCTGCCCTCGCCGCCTCGTACGAAGCCCTCGCCCACCGCCACTCGCCCCGGACCCGCTGACACCCCCCGGTCAGCCGAGCGTCACACGTCGACCGCCAACGACGCCGACGACGTCCACGCACCGAAAGAGCAGCCCATGCCCACTTCCACGTACTCCGAGCTCCGCGCCCAGCTGGCCACCCTCACCACCGAGGCGTTCCGTCCCGAGCTCGCGGAGATCGACCGGCTCCCGACGCTGGAGATCGCCCGGACCATGAACGGCGAGGACCGGACCGTCCCCGCCGCCGTCGCCCGCGAGCTCCCCGCCATCGCCGCCGCGATCGACGCGACGGCCGAGCGCATGGCCCGCGGCGGCCGGCTGATCTACCTGGGCGCCGGCACCGCGGGCCGCCTCGGCGTCCTCGACGCCAGCGAGTGCCCGCCCACCTTCAACACCGACCCCTCCCAGGTCCTCGGCCTGATCGCGGGCGGCCCCGCCGCGATGGTCCAGGCCGTCGAGGGCGCCGAGGACTCCAAGGAACTCGCGGTGGAGGACCTCACCGCGCTCGGCCTCACCGGGAACGACACCGTGGTCGGCATCTCCGCCTCCGGCCGCACGCCGTACGCCATCGGCGCCGTCGAACACGCCCGCGCGCTCGGGGCGTTGACCATCGGCCTGTCCTGCAACGCGGGCAGCGCGCTCGCCGCCGCCGCCGAGCACGGCATCGAGGTCGTCCCCGGCCCCGAGCTCCTCACCGGCTCCACCCGCCTCAAGGCCGGCACCGCCCAGAAGCTCGTCCTCAACATGATCTCGACCATCACGATGATCCGCCTCGGCAAGACCTACGGAAACCTGATGGTCGACGTCCGCGCCTCCAACGACAAGCTCCAGGCCCGCTCGCGGCGGATCGTCGCCCTGGCCACCGGCGCCCCGGACGAGCAGATCGAGGCCGCCCTCACCGCCGCCGACGGCGAGGTGAAGAACGCGATCCTCATGATCCTCGCCGACGTCGACGCCCCCACCGCCGCGCGCCGGCTCACGGTCTCCCAGGGCCACCTGCGTGCGGCGCTGCACGCGACCGAGCCCACCGCGTAATCCGTCCCCGGGATCCCCGCACAGCAAGGCCCACCGCACCATGAGCACAGGAGCTCCTGGAGGAGTTCGGCGTGGACACGGAAGCCCTGACGTACGAGAAGGGCCCGGGCGGCGACAGGCACCCGGGCCCTCCCCGTACCGTCAGCGGCAGAGCACGTCCCCGGACGGCCGCACGCCCTCGGTCAGATAGCGGGTCACCGCCGCGTCACCGCAGGCGTTGCCGTTGCCGAGGTAGACCCCGTGCCCGCCGTGGTCGACCGAGACGAGACGGGCCCGGTCGCCGAGCGCCGCCCGCATCCTCAGTCCGTTGGCGTAGGGCGTCGAGGGGTCGCGGAGGTTCTGGATCATGAGGATGTTGGAAGGCCCCCGGTCGGTGATCCGGACCGGCTTCTCCACGGCCCCGCCCTTCCAGAAGGAGCAGGGCGTGATGTTCGCCGGCATCCCGGCCGTCAGCGGGAACCGCGCCCGGTCCTTCGCCACGGCCCGCTCGTACGCCGGCACGGACGCGGGCCAGTTCACGTCGTTGCAGATCACGCCGACGGTGATGGCCGCGGCGTCGTCCGGCAGCGCGCCCGCCAGCTCACGCGGCAGCAGCGGCCGGCCCTCCGGGTCGAGCGCCTCCGTCACGAGCTGCCCGAAGGCCGGGAAGAACGCGTCGGAATAGAGGGCGAGGTGGAACGCCTGGAGCAGCATCGCTCCCGTCAGCGGAGGCCCGGCCTTCACGGGCTCGCCCGGCGCCCCGGGGATCACCGAGGCGTGCGGCTCGCGGTCGAGCCGGGCCGCCAGATCCATGAGCACACCCCGTACGTCCTCGGGGCGCTCCGCGAGCCGCAGCCCCTCGTCCGCCCGGTCCGGGTGGGCCGCCCAGGCGGCGAAGTCCGGGAGCCGGTCCTCGGCACCCTGCGCCATGCCCTCCAGCCAGCCCCGGGCCACCCGCTTCGGGTCGGGGTCGTTGCTGCTGTCGAGCACCCAACGGTCGGTCCGGTGCGGGTACTTCTCCGCGTAGGCGGCCGCCACGTACGTCCCGTACGACACGCTCCACGCCGACAGCTTCCGCTCGCCGAGCGCCTGCCGCAGCCGCTCCAGGTCCCGCACCTGGTTCGCCGTCGTCAGCCCGCGCAGCATGGCGCCGCCGTTGCGGGCGCAGGCCTCGGCGATCCGCTTCGAGCGGGCGACGTTCTCGTCGATCGCGCCGTCGGCACCGGGCCACGAGCGCAGCGTCATCATCCACCGGTCGCCCTCGTCGAGCCCGCACGAGGCCTTGGCGGAGCCGCCGATCCCCCGCGGGTCGAAGGCCACGAGGTCGTACGCCCCGGCCGTCTCCTTCGCCAGCGCGGCACCCTTCTGCGCCAGCCGCTGCACCCCGGAGCTGCCGGGCCCGCCGGGGATCACCATCAGGGTCCCGCGCCGCGCCTCGGGCCGCGTGCCGGGCAGCCGGGAGACGGCGAGCCCGATCTGCTCGCCGTGGGGATCGGCGTAGTCCAGGGGCACGGAGAGCGTGGCGCACCGCTGCCCGGGCAGCGGCTTCACCGCCGGCGAGCAGTCTCCCCAGACCAGCCCGGCCCCGGCCTCGGCGGCAGCGGCGGTGGCGCCGCCCCCGGTGAGGGCGGCACCGGCGACGGCGGCGGCGGAGAGGGCGAGCAGCAGGGCCTTGCGTCCACGGTTCGTTGTCATGCGCACAGCCTCGCGGAACGGCCCCGCGGCCCCCATCCGGGAGACCGGCGGGTCCGGGGTGGGGCCAACCCCCGGGTGTCCGCGTCTGGTTGGCTCGAGCCATGAGCGCGCGTGACGTGTACGGGACCCGCCCGGAGGACATCGCCGAGGTCCTGGGCCTCCTGGGAGAGGACGTCCTGCTCCTCTCGTACGAGGAGCAGCGGCGGTTCGCCTCGGTGAGCCTCAACCGGTTCGGGGCCATCGGCTCCGCCCGGCTGGACTGGCACGGGGCGGACGTCGTCGAGCGGCACGACGGTTTCGACGGGGAGGCACTGGCTTCCCTCCTCGGTGCCCACGCCGGACCCGACGAACTCGTGGTCGTCTTCTGGGACGACCT
The DNA here is from genome assembly GCF_008642375.1 of Streptomyces venezuelae. Lineage (NCBI taxonomy): Bacteria > Bacillati > Actinomycetota > Actinomycetes > Kitasatosporales > Streptomycetaceae > Streptomyces > Streptomyces venezuelae. The sequence goes on from NZ_CP029194.1 coordinate 3,913,430, forward strand.
CGCGGTCCCCTCGATCGCCCTGCCGGCATCCCTGGCGGCGCGGCACGCCGAGGCGATCCTCTGGGTGGGCTACGCCTGCTGGTTCCTCCTCACGGACAGCGGGATGGTGATCGAGTTCCAGGACGGAGAAGGCCTGACGGCGGGAAGGCCACCGGCCGACGGGCCTGGTGGGACTGACGGGACCGGCGAGGCCACCGGCTGACGCACACCCCGCCGACACGGGGAACCCGGTGGCGCCGGCACCGCCGCCGGGAGATCATCCCCGCCATGACCACCACCACCGCCACCACGACCGGCTCGACCGCCACCACCGGCTCGACCACCACGCCCCACGCATCCGCCTCCGGCACCTGGACCCTCGGCGGTGATCTCACCGTCAACCGGATCGGCTTCGGCGCCATGCGGCTGCCCCAGCGCGGCGAGGCCCTCGTCGAGAACGCCGTACCGAGGGACCGCGACAGCGCGATCGCCGTCCTGCGCAAGGCCGTCGAGCTCGGGGTGAACCACATCGACACGGCCGCCTTCTACTTCTCGCCGCTCCGCTCCGCGAACGAGCTGATCAACAGCGCCTTCGGCGGCGCCTACCCCGACGACCTCGTCATCGCCACCAAGGTCGGCCCCTGCCGCGACGCCTCCGGCGCCTGGAGCACGCACGCGCGCACCCCCGCCGCCCTGCGCGGCCAGGTCGAGGAGAACCTGCGCCAGCTCGGCCGCGACCACCTCGACGTCGTCAACCTCCGTATCGTCGGCACCGATTCGATCGCCGAGCGCTTCGGCGCCCTCGCCGAGCTCCGCGAGGCGGGTCTCATCCGCCATCTCGGCGTCTCCAACATCACCCCCGAGCAGCTCGCCGAGGCGCAGGCCGTCGCCCCCGTCGTCTGCGTCCAGAACATGTACGGGATCGGCGTCCGCCCCGAGTACGAGGACTTCGTCCGTCTCTGCGGCGAACAGGGCATCGCCTTCGTGCCCTTCTACGCGATCGCCGCGGCCGGCCGGCAGGGCGGCGCCACCGCCCCCGAGAGCCCCGAGGTGCTCGCCGTCGCCGAGGCCCACGGGGCGAGCGCCGCCCAGGTCCGCATCGCCTGGACCCTCCACCAGGGGCCCCACATGCTCGCCATCCCCGGCACCGGCGACCCCGCCCACCTCGCCGCCAACGTCGAGGCGGGCGCCCTCCGCCTGACTCCGGAGGACCTGACCCTGCTGAACGACCTCCACCACGCGCCTGAGGCAGGCTGACCCCATGACGACCTCACCGAACTCCCCGCACATCGCCGCCGACCTGGCCCCCACCGGCACCCTGCGCGCCTCGATCAACCTCGGGAACCCGGTCCTCGCGCAGGGCACGCCCGACGCCCCCTCGGGCATCACGGTCGACCTGGCCCGGGAGTTCGGGGCGCGGCTCGGCCTGCCCGTGGAGCTGCTCTGCTTCGACGCGGCGCGCAAGTCGTTCGAGGCGATGGCGGAGGGGCGCGCCGACCTCTGCTTCCTCGCCGTCGACCCGGCGCGCGAGAAGGAGGTCGCCTTCACCGCGCCGTACGTCGTCATCGAGGGCGTGTACGCGGTCCCGCGCGACTCCGGCCTCACCACCGTCGAGGAGGTGGACGCCCCCGGCGTCCGGATCGGCGTCAAGCAGGGCTCGGCGTACGACCTGTTCCTCTCCCGCTCCCTCGCGCACGCGACGGTCGTACGCGGCGACGAGGGCGTCGACGTGTTCCGCGCCGAGGGCCTGGAGGCGGGCGCGGGCATCCGGCAGCCGATGACCGCGTACGCCGCCGCGCACCCGGACGTCCGGCTGATCGAAGGCCGCTTCATGGAGATCCGCCAAGCGGTCGGGACGACCGTCGGCCGCCGCCCCGAGACGATCGCGTTCCTCCGCGAGACGATCGAGACCCTGAAGACGAACGGCTTCGTCACCGCCTCCCTCCACCGCGCGGGCCAGGACCCGGCACTCGTGGCCCCGTAGGCAAGCGGAAGGGCCCGGCCGCAGGACTTCCCTGCCGGCCGGGCCCTCCTCGGGCACGCGCGCGTACTAGTACAGCCCCTTGAAGCCGCTCCAGCCGCTGGTTCCGATCACCGTCCGGGCGGCGTAGAGCCCGGTCCCGGTGCCCTTGTAGCCGTACAACTTGCCCGCGCCGTCACGTGCGACGAGATCCGCACGGCCGTCGCCGGACAGGTCGCCGACGCCGACCAGGGACGTGTACCCGCCCCAGCCGCCACCGACCTTGACCCGCGGCGCCACACCGCCGGCCGCCGTGCCGTAGTACCGCCACAGCACGCCCGCCGCGTCGATGCCGAGCAGGTCGCCGCGCCCGTCGCCGTCGAGGTCACCGGCGCCGACGAGCTTCTTGTACAGCTTCCAGTTGGTGCCGATCCGGACCCGGGGCTTCACCCGGTGGTCGGCCGTGCCGCCGTAGAAGTACACGTCACCGGTGGCCGCCTGGCGCGCGACGAGATCGGCGAACCCGTCACCGTTCACGTCGCCCGGCGAGGTCAGCACGTCGTACTGCCCCCAGCCGGAACCGACCGAGGTGTACGGCGAGGAGGCGGACAGCACCTTGCCGCAGCCGGGCCTGTAGGCCCGCAGCTGGTCGCCCACGCGGACGTACACATCCGCACACCGGTCGCCGTTCAGATCACCCGTCGGCACGAACACAGACGAGGTCGCGAACTTGGTCCCCGTACCGGCGATCCGCGCCGACACCGCGCCCGTACCGGTCCCCCGGTACATCGACACGAGTCCGGCCGTGTCCATCACCAGCAGGTCACCGAAGCCGTCGTCCCCGGCGAGGTCCCGCCGCACGGCGGCTCCACCGGTCACGGACAGGGCTCCGGACTGGACGAGATCGGCGCCGTGGCCGTCGGCCGGCTTCACCGTCAGGGTCCAGGTGTGCGCACCGTTCGCGACGAACTTCCCGGCCGCGTCCTTCCCGTCCCAGACGGGAGCGACGAGGCCACGGCCCTCACCGGTGAGGGTGCGGACGGTCGCGCCGGTCGCCTTGCGCTTGAGCGCGAGAGACCACTTGCCGGGCTTGGACAGGTTCCAACGCGGCTTCCAGGCAGCGGACTTCAGGTTCACCGATGCCGGCACCGCGGAGTCGACCGCCGCGAGGCGGCTGGTGGCTCCGCCGAGACCGACGACGTGGATCTTCTGCTGCGGGTCGATGAAGGCGACGCCACCGCCGAAGCGGTCGATCGTCCATCCCTGGTTGTAGTTGGGCACGCCGAGCGCGACGACACCGACGGTGCGCACCACCGGCGTGCCGGAGCGGACGTCGATCACGCTCAGCGGGTCGCCGTCGCTGCCGTTTTCCGTGTACGCGATGAAGCCGTCGCCGAGCTGCGGCCGGACGCGCGGGGTCTTGAAACGGACCGAGACCTTCTTCTCCCGGTCGTACACGACGGCGGACGTTTCGTCCTGGCACCGGGCGTAGATCCACTTGCCGACGACATCGAAGTCGAAGGTGCCGCAGTTCGTCCCGAGGTCCACCGTCGCGACGGTGGAACCGGTGCGCAGGTCGACCGCCGAGACGGTGTCGTTCGCCGTCGACGCCGTCCAGAGCCAGGTGCCCCACAGGGACTGCATCGTGTCGCGGGAAACCGAGAGGACCTTGCCGGTATCGATGTCCGCGACGACCGAAACGGTCTCGTAGTTCTCACGGGCGAGGTAGTGCACGTAGCGGCCCGAGGCACTGAAGAACCGGGTGGGGTCGAGCTTGCGCGTGGTGTTCAGCGTGATTTTGCGGGTGGTCGCGCCCGGCGCCGCCGTCGTCACGTACATCGTCGGGACGCACCAGCCGCAAGGCGCCTCCCCGCGAGACGGTGGAAGGTCGTCCGCCCCGAGCATGACAAGGCGGCCATCCCCGGTGTCGGCCCAACGGGCACCGACGGTCCCCGGGCCGTAGGGCTCGGCGCACGGCGAGGCACCGGCGGAGGTCACGGCACAGCTCCAGACCGAGGCGGCCGTGCGCGGTTCGGTGAGCGACACGTCGTATCCCCGTAGGCTGCGGTAGCCGTCCTCGTGCTCGGTCGTGACCCGGCCGTTCGCCAGGGACAGCCCCGTCCGCCGGACCGGCTGGGGCGGGGTGCTCAGGACCTGAGCGGTAACCGGCGCTCCGGTGGCATCGGGAGTGACGCGCCGGACTCCCCAGTGGGTGGAGTCGGTGCCGCCCACGAAGTAGAGAGTGCCGTCCGCGCCGGTCCTGACGTCGGAGTCCACGGCGGCGGAGACGCCCAGGTCGCGGGTCGTGCCGCTGGTGAGCGAGGTGGCCTTGAGCCGGCGGGGCGCGTACCGGTCGCCGTAGTGGCCGACGACCCAGTCGCCGAGGAGAGCGAGGCGGCCGTCACCGGAGCCGGCGTTCGGCAGCTTGACGGTGGCACCGGGGCCCGCGGGAGTGGCGCGGGGGACGACGAACGCCTCCGCCGTGCTGTACTCGCCGTAGACGGCGATGCGGTCGTCGCTGAGCGCGGCCTTCGGGTAGGCGGGAAGACCGGTCCCGGCCGGCAGCGGGACGAGCACCCCGGTGGCGAAGTCGACGAGCCCGGCGGCCTGACCGCCGGACGCCCGGGTGTAGTGGACGACGGCGCCGTCGGCGTCGAAGGCCAGGACCTCGGGGCGGCCGGTGATCCGCTCGGTCGTCGTGACGTCGACGTCCGCCGGTGCACCCTCGCCGAGGCCCGGCAGATGGAGCGTCACGGCACCTTCGGCATCGGCGCTGTAGCTGAGCAGCCGGTTCGTGCCGAAGGCACGCAGCCACGTGTGGCCCTCGGGACGCGTGCGGGTCAGGGTGGTGCCGGTGGTCCAGTCGTGGACCGTGGCTTCGACCGCGTCGCCGTGGTAGCCGACGCAGCCGAACCGGTCGCCGTGGAAGGCGATCCTGTCGGTCGAGTCGCAGGCACTGCGGAAGGCGACCCGCCCGTCCGCGAGGCTCTGCCAGCGCAGGCCCTTGGCAGGGTCGGTGGTCTGCAGACCGGTGCCCGCGCCGAAGAGGGCCTGGGGCGGCGGGGTGACGCTCGGCGGTGCGGCGATCGTCACCTCGTACGGCGCGTTCGATGCCGCTGCGGCGGACGGCGCTACGGCCGCCAGGCCGGTGAAGCCGAGCGTGGCGCTCAGAGCGAGCGCGACGGCTCTTCGTACGGACAAGTCCCTGTGTCCCCTCGTACGGATGTGAAGACGGGTACGACACGGGAGGGTCGGCGCGACGGCAGAACATGCAGCACGGGCAGGACGGCAGGACGGAGCGGGCCGCTCGGCCGGGGCCGGCGGGACCCCCCCTGTCGGCAGTCGGATCGTACATTCACGCGGGACAGGAGTTCGGAAAGTTTCCTGGGGGCCACCCGCGAAGGCCTCTTCCCGGGCCTGGAGGCCGCCTCCCCGGGCCCGGACGGTACCCCCGCACCCCCGGGTCCGGGCACCGGGAGACGGGGCGCGTGCGACCCGCACAGCCGATCACTAGACCGCCTCTGACCTGGGCTTTTACCCTCCATTCCCCTACCCTGGAGATCGATTCGGAGGGGGATCCCGATGGACCTGAACAACCGTGACATCCGCACGGTCGAGGACGTCCTGCGCCTGCTCGACGGCCTCTTCGCGCCCGGTGCCGACCGGTGGACGGAAGGGGGCGCCGACTGGTGGGACGGCTTCTACGCGGACCGCGACAAGCCGGTGCCGTTCTTCGTCGCCAAGCCTGACGAGAACCTCGTCTCGTACGTCGAGCGAGGCCTGCTGCCGGCCGGCGGCAAGGCCCTCGACCTCGGCTGCGGGCCCGGGCGGAACGCCCTGCACCTCGCGTCACTGGGCTTCGACGTGACCGCGGTCGACCTCTCGCCCACCGCCATCGCCTGGGCGGAGGAACGTGCCCGGGAGGCCGGCACCGAGAATGTCAGGTTCGTGAACGGCGACGCCTTCGCCGTCGGCCTGGACGGCCCGTACGACCTCGTCTACGACTCCGGCTGCTTCCACCACCTGCCCCCGCACCGCCGCGTCAGCTACCTCGCGCTCCTCGACCGCGTCCTCGCCCCCGGCGGGCACTTCGCGCTCACCGCGTTCGCCGCCGGGGAGGGCGGCATGGGCTCGGAGCTGCCGGACGCCGAGTTCTACCGACGGGGCGGCCTGGAAGGCGGACTCGCCTACACCGACACGGAGTTGCGCACGCTCTTCGCCGACCTGACGGAGATCGACCTCCGCCGCATGCGCGACGAGCCCCCCACCTCCCCCACCTTCGGCGAGCCCTTCCTCTGGACGGCCCTCTTCCGCCTCACATAGTCCGCAGGTGCTCCGCGAGGCGGTCGTACTGCTCCCGTACGCCCGCCTCCATGCCCGCCGCCAGCGCCTGGTCCCGGATCTCGTTCGAGGGCCACATCGAGGTGCTGGTCAGGGCCGTGCCGCCGTCCGGGGTCGCGTCGAAGGTGAGGGTGACGCGGACCGGGTCGGCGTCCGGCATCTGCTCGAAGACCTCCGTGTAGTCGAGCCGCTCCGCCGGGACGATCTCCTCGTACGTGCCGGAGAAGACGATCTCCTGGCCGTCCGGCGCGGTCTGGCCCCAGCGCCACGCGCCGCCCACCCGCAGGTCGACGTCGACGACCGTCGTGGTCAGCGCCGAGACCCCGTACCACTCGCGTACGTGCTCGGGGCGCGTCCAGGCCTCCCACAGCCGGCCCGGCGGGGCGTCGAAGGTCCTGGTGATGACCAGTTCGCGATCGGCGGGTGTCGTCAGCAGGGTGACCATGGCCTCGGCCTTTCCACCGTGTCCTTGCGGTCCCTTCCAGGATCACTCGGGGACGCCCGTCCAGCCACTCCCGTAAAGGGAGTGAACACGTTCAACAGGTGAGCGCTAAAGTTCTGCCACGCGGCCGCCCCCGATCACGGGCGACGCCGCCATCTCAGACCTGTGGGGGGTCCCTTTGCCGCGCTCAACGCGCAGGCTTCCGCACGCCCTTGCGCGTGCCGCAGCCGTCTTCGCTCTCTCGGCGGGCGTCACCGTGCCCGCCGTCGTCCACGCCCCGGCCGCGTACGCGGACTGGACGGGCGCGTCCGGCATGACGCGGGACGACGGGCGCTACCGCCTGTACATGCCGACGAACGCACTGTGGATCAAGGTCAGCGTCCTTGCCTCCACCGCCCCGGGCGCCGCCGTCCTCGCCTCCACGGAGGCGCTCGCGGTCACTGCGGACTCGTACGCCTGGGAGACCGACACTCCCTTCACGCTCCCGGAAGGCACCGCCTTCGGCGACTACCCGGTACGGGTCGACTACCGACTGCCCGGCGAGACCACGAAGACGTGGACGGGCGGCACCTACGCGTTCCGACCGCACATCGGTGTCTCCGAGCTGTCCTGGAACCGCGCCACCACCAGCTACGACCAGCGCCAGGCCGTTCTCTCCGGGAAGACGACGCTCTGGAACCCGGCCACCGGCGCCCGAACCGCCGCGCCCCAGGGCACGAAGGTGGCGCTCAAGCTCAGCACGTACGCCACCCAGACCTACGGCACCGTCACCGCCACGGCCACCACCCGCGCGGACGGCACCTTCTCGCTGCCTGTCACCCCGAACGGCTCGGTACAGGGCGGCACCGCGACCGTGGTCACCGCCGGCACCGTCAACGACCCGGACGCCGAAACCTACGTCCCTGCCCTGGGCGTCGACCCGCTCGTCTACCGGATCAGCGCCGACGTGAACAAGTACCGCGTGCTCGCCGGTACGAACGTGCAGGTCACCGGGCATGTGGAGCGGTACACCCCGAACGGCTGGAAGCCCTTCGCGGGTGCCCCCGTCGTCGGCACCGGCACGGAGCCGGGCTACAACGACGCGACCGCGGTGAACGTCCTGGGCGGCGCCACCTCCTCCGCGACCGGCACCTTCTCCTTCGGCGCGAAGGCCCAGTACAGCACCGACTTCGTGTACACCTCGCTGCGGCCCTCGGCGTACATCCAGAACTCCCGGGCGTTCGACCGGAGCGACATCATCGTCCCGCAGCAGTTCTCGTTCAACCCGTACACGATCACCCTGGACGAGCACGGGACGGTCACCGCCACGGGCGGGTTCAACGGCTACTGCACCGTCACGCAGCCCGTGCAGCTCCAGGCCTCCCTGGACAACGGCCGTACCTGGCGCGTCCTCCGCTCCGGGACGAACGGCACGTACTGCGACTACAAGCTCACCGCGCAGGGCTACGAGAGCGCCCTCTACCGCGTCTACCACCCGGAGACGAACCAGTTCGTCGCCAAGGCCGGTACGTCCCTGAAGCGGGCCCGCACCTACACCCGCTTCTCCGCCTTCTCCATCAGCCCCACCCGACCCACCGTGAACGGCAAGATGACCGTCTCCGGGACCGTCCAGCGCAAGGTGTCCGGCGTCTGGAAGCCGCTCGCCGGCGCCAAGCTGACCCTGGTCTTCAAGCCCAAGGGCGAGAACCAGTGGTACTGGGTGACCAAGAGCATCACCACCAACAGCAGCGGCGGCTTCAGCTACCGCGCCACCGCGTACAAGGACGGCTCCTGGGCCCTGCTCCTCAACACCACGGGAAGCTACTTCTACAGCGAGACGAATGCGAAGTACATCGATGCGCGCTGACCTCCGCCGTTCCCTGGCAGCGACCGTCACCACGGTCGCCCTCGCCGCGACGACCCTGGCCGTCACGGCCGCGCCCGCCACGGCGGCCGACCCGCTCGTCGGCATCGGCCGGGCCGTCACCGACGACGCCCAGCGCGGCCTCTTCCAGGTGACCGCCTGGACCGACGCCCGGCAGGCGAAGATCACCCGCGTCTCGGCCAAGATCCGGCAGGGCGACACCGTCCTAGTCGACATCCCGACGCTTCCCGTGGTGCCCGACCCCTGGGACCCGACGGTCGCCCACCTCTTCCGGCTGCCGGACACCGCCAAGCTGAAGCTCGTCGAGGACGGCGGCCGCATCCCGGCCCTCGGCACGTACGCCATCGACGTCACCGCCACCGACTCCCTCGGCAACAAGCAGACCCGGACCGACGCCGGACAGCTCGACTTCCGGCTCCGCCCGGAACTCACCTTCGCCGCGGGCAAGCCCACCTACGCCGACCGCAACGTCCGCCCCTCGGGAACCCTCGTCGGCATCCAGCCCGGCTCCGGGGACCGCGTGCCGCTGGCCGGCGAGTCCGTCTCGATCACGCGGCTCACCCCGGTGCGGGGCGACGCGCGGCAGGCGGTCACCGACGCGGCAGGCCGGTTCGTCTCGGAGCCGTACCCGATGCCCGGGGCGGACATCGACGCCGGGAGCAACTTCCAGGCACTGTTCACGGGTGACTCCGCCACGGTCCACGGCACCGCGGAGCAGCAGCATCAGGTCTTCGAGTGGGTGCCGCGCAAGGTGGCCGTCACCGCCACCGCCGACAAGAAGCGGGCGCTCGACGGCCAGACCGTCACCATCAGCGGCCGGATGACCGACCCGGCGGCGGCGAACGCGCCGGTCGCGAACCACCCGGTCCGCGTGCGGGTCGTCGGCCCCTACGGAATCGACAAGCCCGCGACCGTACTCACGCGTGCGGACGGCCGGTTCACCGCGCGCCTCGTCGCCGCCGCGGGCCAGTACACGGGCGGATGGACGGTCGACTCCCCCGACCGGTACCTGAGCTTCCAGGAGATCAAGGGCCCGCTCGCCATCCCCCTGGACTCCCGCACCGACCTCACCTCCTGGCAGCTCTCCGCCGACGGCCGGGTCAAGGTCTCGGGCACCTTCCGCGCCCGCTACGAGACGGACCCGAACTTCCCGACGCCCCAGTTCGTCCGGCTGGAGCAGCTCGTCGACGGCGGCTGGAAGGCGATCGCCTGGGCGAGCGTGAACTCGGCCTACTACAACGAGTTCACGCTCTCGGCGGCGAGCCGGGGCGGCTACTTCCGCGTCCGGCACCTCACCACCGACCAGTTCGCCGAGTCCCGCACCGGCACGCTGCGGCTCACCCGCCTCGACACCCGGATCGTGTCCCTGAACGCCGGCCCCGAGCCGGTCGCCAAGGGCGGGTACGTGACGGTCACCGGCGGGCTCCAGCACTACGCGGACTGGAACTGGCGCGCGTACGCCAACGCCCCCGTCGTCCTGCAGTTCCAGCCGCGGGGCTCCACGGCCTGGAAGCAGATGGCGACCGGCCGGTCGAACGCGAGCGGCAACGTCTCCCTGAAGGCGAAGGTCACCGGGGACGGCACCTGGCGCATCCGCCACTACGGCGACAGCAAGCACTTCGACACCCCGGCCTCGGCCGGCGGTGACTACGTCGACATGCGCTGACCGCGGCACACCACAACGCCCGAGGGCGGCACCCCCCGGCTGGGGAGTGCCGCCCTCGGTCGCGTTCAGCGATGAACCACCGATCCCGGAGGATCAGAAGTCCATGTCACCGCCCGGCATGCCGCCGCCGGCCGGCGCGGACGCCTTCTCCGGCTTGTCGGCGATGACGGCCTCGGTGGTGAGGAACAGCGCGGCGATCGACGCGGCGTTCTGCAGCGCGGAGCGCGTGACCTTCGCCGGGTCGATGATGCCCTCGGCGATGAGGTCGACGTACTCGTTGGTCGCGGCGTTCAGGCCGTGGCCGACGGGCAGGTTGCGAACCTTCTCCGCGACGACGCCACCCTCGAGGCCGGCGTTGACGGCGATCTGCTTCAGCGGGGCCTCGAGGGCCAGCTTCACGATGTTCGCACCCGTGGCCTCGTCACCCGTGAGGTCGGCCTCGAGCTTCTCGAAGACGTTCGACGCCTGGAGCAGGGCCACGCCACCGCCGGCGACGATGCCCTCCTCGACGGCCGCCTTCGCGTTGCGAACGGCGTCCTCGATGCGGTGCTTGCGCTCCTTGAGCTCGACCTCGGTCGCGGCACCGGCCTTGATGACCGCAACACCGCCGGCGAGCTTCGCCAGGCGCTCCTGCAGCTTCTCGCGGTCGTAGTCGCTGTCCGAGTTCTCGATCTCGGCGCGGATCTGGTTCACGCGACCGGCGACCTGCTCGCTGTCACCGGCACCGTCGACGATGGTGGTCTCGTCCTTGGTGATGACGACCTTGCGGGCGCGGCCCAGCAGGTCGAGACCGGCCGACTCCAGCTTGAGGCCGACCTCCTCGGAGATGACCGTGCCGCCGGTGAGGATGGCGATGTCGTTCAGCATGGCCTTGCGACGGTCGCCGAAGCCCGGGGCCTTGACCGCGACGGACTTGAAGGTGCCGCGGATCTTGTTGACGACCAGGGTCGACAGGGCCTCGCCCTCGACGTCCTCGGCGATGATCAGCAGGGGCTTGCCCGACTGCATGACCTTCTCCAGGAGCGGGAGCAGGTCCTTCACGGAGGAGATCTTGGAGTTGACGATCAGGAGGTAGGGGTCGTCGAGCGACGCCTCCATGCGCTCCATGTCGGTGGCGAAGTACGCCGAGATGTAGCCCTTGTCGAAGCGCATACCCTCGGTGAGCTCCAGCTCCAGACCGAAGGTCTGGGACTCCTCGACGGTGATGACGCCTTCCTTGCCGACCTTGTCCATCGCCTCGGCGATGAGCTCGCCGATCTGGGTGTCGGCGGCGGAGATGGAGGCCGTCGAAGCGATCTGCTCCTTGGTCTCGACATCCTTCGCCTGCTCGAGGAGGGCGCCGGAGACGGCCTCGACGGCCTTCTCGATGCCGCGCTTGAGGGCCATGGGGTTGGCACCGGCGGCGACGTTGCGGAGGCCCTCGCGGACGAGCGCCTGGGCGAGAACGGTGGCGGTGGTCGTACCGTCGCCGGCGACGTCGTCCGTCTTCTTGGCGACTTCCTTGACCAGCTCGGCGCCGATCTTCTCGTACGGGTCCTCGAGCTCGATCTCCTTGGCGATGGAGACACCATCGTTGGTGATCGTGGGGGCGCCCCACTTCTTCTCGAGGACGACGTTGCGACCCTTGGGGCCGAGGGTGACCTTGACGGCGTCAGCGAGCTGGTTCATGCCGCGCTCGAGACCGCGCCGGGCCTCCTCGTCGAACGCGATGATCTTGGCCATGTGAAGTGGTCCTCCCGGACATGGGGTGGATAACGCTCCAGGACCGCGCCGATGCCCGCGACGGACGGCCTGCGAGCCCGGCGGTTCCTTGCCCCACCTGGCCGCGGGCCTCATCTGCCCGATCCTCGTAGTAGCACTCTCACCTTCAGAGTGCTAACGCCAATGATTAGCACTCGCCCTAGGAGAGTGCAAGCGACTCTCGGGTTTCGGGCACCTCTCCGCCATGCCCGGAACCCGGCCCGGGCCCGCGTCCGAGGCCGTGCCCGCGACCTCGCCCGGGAACACGCGAGGGGCCCGCGTCCCCTCAGGGATGCGGGCCCCTCGACGGCGTTGCGTCGGTGGCCGATCGCGCCGCGCTCAGACGGCGAGCTTGACCATGTCCGCCTGCGGACCCTTCTGGCCCTGCGAAATCTCGAACTCGACCCGCTGCCCCTCTTCGAGGCTGCGGTAGCCATCCATCTGGATCGCGCTGTAGTGGACGAAAACATCCGCACCACCGTCGACCGCGATGAAGCCGTAGCCCTTCTCCGCGTTGAACCACTTGACGGTGCCCTGAGCCATGCCTAACTCCCCTATTACTGGCCCTTGCGCGGGACCCGCACTTCGCGGAACCCGGGTCAGACCCTGCGCCGGAACGCGTCGACCGCCGCTGAATGTATCTGCCCAACTGCCCTCTGCAACAGGTCATTCGACCGAGAATTCTGGGCACGCCGGAAAGGGGAATTAGGGAGAATCCCCGGAGTTCCGGGGCAAGTCGGGCCCGGCAAACCGCGCAGAACGTACACAACGCACACGCACTTTGGCTGCTTCCAGACGCGCGGCGGCGCATTCTCATATGCACTCGGCATGAGCAGCGGAGGGGACTTCCCCAACTCTACCCCGCTCAACCATGCAGAATTGCCCCCTCCGCTTTATGGCGCGGAAGGGGCAATTCAAGAAAGACGGGACAGCGGAGGAAGCGTCAGCCTCCCGCGACCGCCGGGATGATCGAGACGCCCGCGCCGGCCGGGGTGGCCGTCTCCAGACCCTGCTCGAAGCGCACGTCGTCGTCGTTCACGTAGACGTTGACGAAGCGGCGCAGCTTGCCCTGGTCGTCCAGGACGCGGGCGGCGATGCCCGTGTGGTTCTTCTCCAGGTCCGCGATGACCTCGGCGAGGGTCGCGCCCTCGGCCTGGACCTCGGACTGCCCGCCGGTGTAGGTGCGGAGGATGGTGGGGATGCGGACGTTCACGGCCATGTCTTCGTAACCTTTCAGTGGGCCAGGCCGGCGTCGCGGAACGCGTCCAGGCTCGGGCGGATGGTGGCGGTCGCCTGCGAGGTATCGGCCACGGCGTCCAGGGTCTTGAGCCCGTCGCCGGTGTTCAGCACGACGGTGGTGAGGTTCGGGTCGATCAGGCCCGCCTCGACGAGCTTCTTCGTGACGCCGACGGTCACGCCGCCCGCGGTCTCGGCGAAGATGCCCTCGGTCTGGGCGAGCAGCTTGATCGCGTCCACGACCTGCTCGTCATCGACGTCCTCCACGGCGCCGCCCGTCCGGCGGGCGATGTCGAGGACGTACGGGCCGTCGGCCGGGTTGCCGATCGCCAGCGACTTGGCGATGGTGTTCGGCTTCTGCGGGCGGACGACGTCGTGGCCGGCCTTGAAGGCGGCCGACACCGGGGAGCAGCCCTCGGCCTGCGCGCCGAAGATCTTGTACGGCTTGTCCTCGACGAGGCCCAGCTTGATGAGCTCCTGGAGACCCTTGTCGATCTTCGTGAGCTGCGAGCCGGAGGCGATCGGGATGACGAGCTGGTCGGGGATGACCCAGCCGAGCTGCTCGCAGATCTCGTACGCGAGCGTCTTGGAGCCCTCGCCGTAGTACGGGCGGAGGTTGACGTTCACGAAGCCCCAGCCCTCGCCGAGCGGGTCGCCGATGAGCTCCGAGCAGAAGCGGTTGACGTCGTCGTAGTTGCCCTCGATGCCGACGAGGTCACCGCCGTAGACGGCGGCCATGACGACCTTGCCCTGCTCCAGGTCGTGCGGGATGAAGACGCAGGAGCGGAAGCCGGCGCGGGCGGCGGCGGCGCCCACGGCGCCGGCCAGGTTGCCGGTGGAGGAGCAGGAGAGGGTGGTGAAACCGAAGGCGCGGGCGGCTTCGAGGGCCTGGGCGACGACCCGGTCCTTGAAGGAGTGGGTCGGGTTGCCGGAGTCGTCCTTGACGAAGAGCTTGCCGGGGGCGACGCCGAGCTCGCGGGCGAGGTTGTCGGCCTGGACGAGCTTGGTCCAGCCCGGGTTCAGGTTCGGCTTCTCGGCGACGTCGGCGGGGACGGGCAGCAGGGGGGCGTAGCGCCAGATGTTGGCGGGGCCGGCCTCGATCTGCTTGCGCAGTGCCTCGGGGTCGCCGGTGGGGAGGTCGTACGCGACTTCGAGCGGTCCGAAACAGAGTTCGCAGGCGAAGATCGGGCCGAGTGCGAAGACTTCACCGCATTCGCGACAGGAAAGCCCGGAAGCGGGACCGAGGTCGACCGAAGTAGCGGGGGTAACCGTCTGTACAGCCATGGAGGCGAGGCCCTTTCTCCTCATCTTTCCCATGACGAACTTTTCGCCATGAGACGGATTTGGCACCTTCCCTAGCCGGGGACCTCGCTGGAGGACGAGACAAACCGACTGGAGGGTTGCCGGGGCTTCAACGGGCCGTTTCCCTCTGCCCCTCTGGATGAGCGGTATTCGATTGTGAAGCGCGGTGGACTTTCGTTCCTGCGCTCCGACGCGGGCGGCACCCCGACGTGCATCGGGCATCCGCGTTGTTCAAGACTGTAACCGAAGGCCCCTGAGCTTGGACGGGCCGTCCGTACCGCGAGATGGAGATCACGTGCTGGAAGAGGTGGAGCGCTGGCTGGACCGGCGGTCCTGGTCCGTGGCCGACCGGCCGATGGAGCGGATCCTCGCCGCCAAGCGGAACACGAGGGTCAGCGTGGTGCTTCCCGCGCTGAACGAGGAGGCGACGGTCGGGGACATCGTCGCCGTGATCCGCCGCGAGCTGATGAGCGAGGCCGTGCCCCTCGTGGACGAGCTCGTGGTGATCGACTCGGGCTCCACCGACCGTACGGCGGAGGTCGCGGCGGCGGCCGGAGCGCGGGTGGTCGCGCGGGACGCGATCCTGCCCCGGATACCGGCCGTCCCCGGCAAGGGCGAGGTCCTGTGGCGGTCGCTCATGGTGACGAGCGGGGACGTCGTGTGCTTCGTGGACGCGGACCTGCGGGACTTCTCCGCGGACTTCGTGACGGGGATCGTGGGCCCGCTGCTCACGGACCCCGACATCGACTTCGTCAAGGCGACCTACGACCGTCCCTTCGACACCGGACACGACGAGCCCGCCTCCGGCAAGACGCCTGGCCAGGGCGGTCGCGTCACCGAGCTGGTGGCGCGCCCGCTGCTCAATCTGCACTGGCCGCAGCTGGCCGGCTTCGTCCAGCCGCTCGGCGGCGAGTACGCGGCACGCCGCTCGCTCCTCGAACGCCTCCCCTTCCCGGTCGGATACGGAGTGGAACTGGGGCTGCTCGTCGACGCCCTCCACACGGTGGGCCTGGACGCACTCGCGCAGGTGGACGTGGGCGTTCGCAAACACCGCCACCAGGACGAGCGGGCGCTGGGCCGGATGGCCGCGGCGATCTACCGGACGGCGCAGCTGCGGCTCTCGCGCGGACACCTGGTGCGGCCCCGGCTGACGCAGTTCGAGCGGGGCGAGGACGGGTTCACCCCCCGGACCTACGCGGTGGACACGGAGGAGCGGCCGCCGATGGCCGACATCACGGAGTACGCGCGCCGCCGCGTGGCGTAACGCCGCCAGATGATCCGCTTTGCCTACATTGCCCTTTTATGCGCTTCAGACAACATCACCTGGGCAGGGTCCTGGCGGCCATCGGCCTCACCGCGGGCACGCTCGCGTTCGCGGCGGCCGGTCCGGCCACGGCTGACGTGGTCGAGCCCTTCGGCAAGCGGTACGACGAGTCGCTGTACGGCGACTTCACCACGACCGGCAACACGGTCATGGGGTGTCCCACGGAGCTCGCCGACATGGCCGCGCGCTGCGCGACCGCGTCGAAGGGGGAGGGCTCCGACAACAACAACACGTTCGTGATGCAGAAGATCGACGCCGCCGGCCTGGCGACCGGGGGCGGGGCGCCCGCCTTCGGCTCCAGCACCGGTCACGTGAAGATCCCGGCGGGCGCCGAGGTCGCGTACGCCCGGCTGTTCTGGGGCGGCAACGACGGCACGTACAAGGGGCCGAGCGGGGCGCAGCTCCGGCGCTGCGACATCTCGGGCTCCGATGTCACGCCCTCGCCCGGCGACCCGGCGACGACCGCCCCGGTGCTCAGGGTCGGGACGGGGGCGGCGAAGCCGGTCACGATCGACAGCATGGTCGCCGACCCGGCCGACACCGGCGGCCCGCACTACTACACGGGCGAGTCGGACGTGACGGCCGCCTTCGCGGGCGTCTCGGGGACGGACGCGCAGGTCTCGGTGGGCAACGTCTGGGCGCCGAACGGCAAGGGCTGTGTGGCGGGCTGGTCCCTGACCGTCGTCCACAGGTTCCCCGGCCCGGACCCGGTCCGCGCCCCGGAGCGGCGGAACGTGTACGTGTACGGCGGCCACGTCCTCCAGCGCTCGACCTCCCCCGCGACCACCGTCACCGTCGACGGCTTCCACCGCGGCCCCGGCACGGTACGGGCGAGCGTGACGGCGTACGAGGGCGACTGGAACACCCCGGGCGACAAGTTCCTCGTGGACGGCAGGAACGTCACCGAGGCCCGCACCGGCAACACCGACAACTTCTTCGTCAGCGAGGACGACGGCGCCGTCGCCCCGAAGCTGACCAACAACCTGAGCATCGACGCCAAGGCCTTCGCCCTCCCGGACGGCGCCGTCCCGCAGGGCGCGACCTCGGCCGACCTGACCTTCTCCACGAACGGCGACACGTACGTCCCGTCCGGGCTGGCCTTCTCCGTGCCGGTGCCCGACCTGGAGATCACCAAGACGGCGAGCCCGCGGACGGTGAAGCCGGGCGACACCCTCACGTACACGATCACCGCGAAGAACATCGGCCCGCTCGACTACCCGAACGCCAAGTTCGCCGACGACCTGACCGGGAACCTCGACGACGCCGACTACAACGGCGACGCGAAGGCGGACCTCGGCACGGTGTCGTACGAGAAGCCGAGGATCGGGTACGTGGGGAACATCCCGGCCGGGAAGTCGGCGACCGTCACGTACTCGGTGAAGATCAAGGACCCGGCGACCGGGGACGGCAGGCTCCGCAACAGCGTCGAGGTCACGTCACCCCGCTCCAACTGCGGCGACGGCAGCGAGGACCCGTCCTGCGCGGTGGCCCCGGTCCTTGACAGGCCGCAGAGCCCGAGCCCGACTCCGACGACCCCGGCACCCCCGACGCCGACCCCGACGCCGGGCGAGCCGTCGACGAGCCCGACGCAGCCGACTCCGCCGGCCGCATCCGAGGACCCGTCCGCCTCGCCCTCCGCCCCCGCCTCCCCCACGGCGAGCGCGCCCGCCCCGACCTCCCCGGCCCCGCCGGCACCGGGCCCGCAGGGCGGCTCCGGCTCGATGGCCGACACGGGCAGCAGCGGTGAGCGGCTGTGGCTGCTCGGCGCGCTCGGCGTGGCCCTCGCGGCGACGGGCCTGGTGGCGAAGGCGGCGATGCGCGACCGCCACGAACGCTGACCCGCGCCGACCTGACCTGCGCGGGCCTGAACCGCGCGAGCCTGAACCGCGCTGACCTGCACTGACTCTCCGTGGCCGGATCGGCCCGTCTCGTATACGTACGTTTGAGCGTTTACGGGACGGGCTAGGTTCGCCCCATGGCTACTGTGCTCGTGGCATCCAATCGGGGACCTGTCTCGTACAAGCTCGGCGAGGACGGCTCGCTCACGCCCCGCAGGGGCGGAGGAGGCCTGGTCTCAGGCCTCAGCGCCGTCTCGGCGGACGACTCGCAGGAGAGCCTGTGGGTGTGCGCGGCGCTCGGCGAGGGCGACCGGGAGGCGGTCCGGCGCGGGATCGCCGAGCCGGGTGTACGGATGCTGGACATCCCCCCGGACGTGTACGCCGACGCGTACAACGGCATCGCGAACTCGGTCCTGTGGTTCCTCCACCACCACCTGTACGACATCTCGCGCGAGCCGGTCTTCGACGCGGAGTTCCGGCGCCGCTGGGAGTCGTACCGCGCCTACAACCGCGCCTTCGCCGAGGCCCTGGCGGCGGAGGCGGACCAGGGCGCGGCGGTCCTGGTGCAGGACTACCACCTGGCGCTGGTCCCCTGGATGCTCCGGGAGCTCCGCCCCGATCTGCGGATCGGGCACTTCACGCACACCCCGTGGGTCTCCCCCGAGTACCTGCGGATGGTGCCGGACGACATCGTCGAGGAGCTGTTGTGGGGGATGCTCGGCGCCGACGAGCTGGGCTTCCACACCTGGGGATGGGCCTCGCTCTTCATCAGCTGCTGCTCCCAGCGGGACGACGCGACGGGCATGGCCCAGGGCGTCTGGCCGAGCGGCGACCCCTGGCACGGAGTGGAGTACCGGCGCCACGGTTCGGGGAAGGGCCGCACCCGGGTCCGGGCGTTCCCGCTGGGAGTGGACGGCGACGAGCTGCGCGCGCTCGCGTACCGGCCCGAGGTGGACGAGCGGGTCGCCCTGCTCCGCGAGGAGGTCGGCGACCGTCAGACCGTCGTCCGCGTCGACCGCACCGAACTGTCGAAGAACATCCTGCGCGGCCTGCTCGCCTACCGGGAGCTGCTGACCGTCCACCCCGAGTGGCGCGACCGGGTGGTCCACCTGGCCTCCGCGTACCCGTCACGGCAGGACCTGGAGTCGTACCGGGCGTACACGGCCTCGGTGGTGGAGCTCGCGGAGGAGATCAACACCGAGTTCGGCACGCCCGGGTGGACGCCGGTCCTGGTCTCGGTGGAGGACGACTTCACCCGCTCCCTGGCGGCCTACCGCATCGCCGACGTGGCACTGGTGAACCCGGTGCGCGACGGCATGAACCTGGTCGCGAAGGAGATACCGGTGGTCTCGGAGGCGGGATGCGCACTGGTCCTGTCGACGGGCGCGGGCGCCCACCGCGAGCTGGGCAACGACGCCCTCACGGTGAACCCCTTCGACGTGTCGGAGACCGCGGAGGCCCTGCACACGGCCTTGTCGATGCCCCCGACCGAACGCGCCGACCGCACAAAGCGCCTCGCGGCAGCGGCAACGGCCCTGCCCCCGCAGCGCTGGTTCCTGGACCAGCTGGAGGCGCTGCGGCGCTAAGCGGACCGGCTCCGCTCCCTGCCCCACGCCGCCAGCGGTTCCAGGGCGTCGTTGAGGCGCATGCCGTCCTTCGTCAGGCCGTACTCGACGCGGGGCGGGACCTCGTCGTACGAGAAGCGCTCGACGATGCCGTCGGCCTCCATCTCCCGCAGATGGGAGGCGAGGACCTTCTCGGTGATGCCCGGGACGATGCGCCGCAGCTCGCCGAAGCGGCGCCGCGGGTGTTCGTGCAGCGCCCACAGGATGAGCACCTTCCACTTGCCGCCGATCACCTCCATCGCGGCGTCGATGCCGCAGACGTGTCCGTCCTCGGCTCCGGGCCGGTTCAGCGTCGCCATGTGCCCCACCCTCCTGACCTGTTCACTCACCTCAGGGTAACCACCCACTTCCAAGTGGGTACTTGAGCAGGTCAGAGCCCTGGAGCAGCCTTGTGGTCATGACAGCGAACACGATTGAGAAGACCCCCGTCACCCTCCTCGGCCTCGGCGCCATGGGGACCGCGCTCGCCCGTACCTGGCTCGCCGCCGGGCATCCGCTCACCGTCTGGAACCGCACCCCTGCCCGCGCGGAGGCGCTGGCGCCCGAGGGCGCGAAGGCCGTGGACAGCGCGGCCGAGGCGGTCGCGGCGAGCACCCTCGTCATCGTCTGCCTCCTCGACGACGCCTCGGTGGAGGCCACCCTGGACGGTGTCGACCTGACCGGCAAGGACCTCGTCAACCTGACCACCACGACGCCCGCCCAGGCCCGGACCCGTGCCGTGTGGGCCGAGGAGCGCGGCGCCCGCTACCTGGACGGCGGGATCATGGCCGTACCGCCGATGGTCGGTGTCCCGGAGGCCGGCGGGTACGTCTTCTACAGCGGCTCGGCGGAGCTGTTCGAGCAGCACCGGGAGACCCTGGCCGTGCCCGTCGGCACCCGGTACGTCGGCGCGGACGCGGGCCACGCGGCCCTGCACGACGTGGCCCTGCTCAGCGGGATGTACGGGATGTTCGCCGGGGTCCACCACGCCTTCGCCCTGATCCGCAAGGAGGACATCGATCCGGTCGAGTTCGCCCCGCTGCTCGCGGACTGGCTCGCCGCGATGGCGCAGGGCGTCCACCTCACCGCCGACCAGCTGCGGAGCGGCGACTACACGAAGGGTGTCGTCTCCAACCTCGGCATGCAGGTCGCCGGCACGCCCACCTTCCTCGCCACCGCCGAGCAGCAGGGCGTCAGCACCGAACTGCTCCGCCCGTACTTCGACCTGATGGCCCGCCGCCTGGCCGAGGCGGGCGGCGACGAGGACCTGACGGGCGTGGTGGACCTGCTGGTTCGCTGATGTCCGGGAAGCAGTGAAATTTTACTCGGTCCGACCCCTCCTCCTCGCGGCCCCTCCCGTGTCAGACTCTGCCGCGATCGTTCCCCCAGGCGATCCGTCACCCTCAAACGGAACCACGCGAACCATGCGGCACACCCGCATGTGAGCGAAGGGATCGCAAGTGAAGAAGATTGTCGTGGGCATGACCCTCGGGTCGGCGCTCACCGCACTCCTCGCGGCGGGGCTCACCCCCGTCGCCGCCGCGCAGGAGATCCAGGACACGGCACCTGCGGGCACGGGAGCGGCCGCGCACCGGCCCGACAACCGTCCGGGCCCGCTCACCAAGCAGCGCACCGAGCTGCGCGAACAGGCGATCGACAAGATCGCCAAGGGGAAGGCGAGGGCGAACGCCGACGGCGTCGTCGAGGTGGCCGACGGCAAGTTCGTGGAGACCGTGACCACGACCGCCGACCGCCAGGAGAAGATCTTCACGATCCTCTCCGAGTTCGGCACGGACGGCTCCGGCAAGCTCGGCACCGTCCCCGGCCCCCTGCACAACGAGATAGCGCAACCGGACCGGAGCGTGGACAACTCCAACGCCTGGACGGCCGACTTCGACAAGGCGTACTACGAGAACCTCTTCAACGGCTCCGGCGAGTCCATGAAGACGTACTACGAGAAGCTGTCGGGCGGCCGCTACTCGGTCACCAACGTCGTCGAGGACTGGGTCAAGGTCCCCCACAACGCCTCCTTCTACGGCGACAACGCCGTCGAGGACACCGGCGGTTCGTGGGCCTTCGTCCAGGACACCGGCGACGCCTGGTGGAACGCGCAGCTCGCCGCCGGCAAGACCCCCGCCGAGATCGACGCCCACCTCGCCCAGTTCGACGTCTGGGACCGCAACGACTGGGACCACGACGGGAACTTCGACGAGGCCGACGGCTACATCGACCACTTCCAGGCCGTCCACGCCGGCATGGGCGAGGACGCCGGCGGCGGCGCGCAGGGCGAGGACGCCATCTGGTCCCACCGCTGGTACGTGAACGGCGACGACTACGGTCTGACGGGCCCGGACGTCAGCGGCGTCCAGAACAAGGCCGGCGGCGCCCGCATCGGCCAGTCCAAGTACTGGCTCGGCGACTACACCACCGAGGGCGAGAACGGCGGACTCGGCGTCTTCTGCCACGAGTTCGGCCACGACCTCGGCCTGCCGGACTACTACGACACCGACGGCGGCGAGAACTCCACCGCCTTCTGGACCCTGATGAGCTCCGGCTCGTGGCTGAGCCACGGCGCAGCCGCCGACGCGGGCATCGGCACCCACCCCGGTCTGATGGGCGCCGAGGAGAAGCTCTTCCTCGGCTGGCTGGACTACACCGACGCCCCGCTCGGCGCCTCCGGCACGTACACCCTCAACCCGGCCCAGCTCACGGTCACGGGCAAGGACCAGGCGGTCCGCGTCCCGCTCCCGGACAAGACGACCAGCACCCCCTACGCCGTCCCCACCTCGGGCACCCACGCGTGGTGGACCGGCTCGGCCGACGGGCTCAACCAGTCCCTCACCCGCTCCGTGCCGGCCGCCCCGCGCGTCACCGTCAAGGCGAGCGCCTGGTACGAGATCGAGGCCGAGTACGACTACCTGTTCGCCGAGTACTCCCTCGACGGCGGGACCACCTGGGCCCGCGCGGGCGAGGCCGTCGACGGCTCCTCGGCCGGCAAGTGGACGACCCTGCGGTACACGTACGACTCCGCCGGCAAGCCGTCCCTCTTCCGGTTCCGCTACCAGACCGACGGCGGCATCCACTTCGCCGGCGCGTTCATCGACGACATCACCCTGACCTCGGGCGGTACGAGCCTGGCGACCGACGACGTCGAACAGGGCGCCGGCGGCTGGACGTCCACGGGCCGCTGGAAGATCTCCACCGGCACCGAGACCGCCACCACCCCGCGCTACTACCTCCTGGAGAACCGCGAGTACGTCGGCGCCGACGCACTCCTCGCCGAGGGTCCGTACCAGTTCAGCAAGGGCGTCACGGCGCCGGACTGGGTGGAGTGGTTCCGCTACCAGAACGGCCTGCTCGTCTGGTACGTCGACCGGTCCTTCGACGACAACAACGTCAGCAACCACCCCGGCGGCGGCCAGGCCATGGCCGTCGACGCCCGCCCGGCCCCGTTCACCTACCCGGACGGGACCGCGCCCACCAACCGGCGCCAGCCCTTCGACGCGACCTTCGGCCTGGAGGCCACGGACGCGACCTGCCTCCACCGTGAGGTCCTGGTGGGCAAGGGCGGCAACAAGACCGTCGAGACGCAGGCGGCCTGTGCCCCCTCCGTCCCGGGCATCCCGGTCTTCGACGACACCGACCCGAACGCGTACTACGACACCTCGGCCCCGCAGGCCAGCGTCAAGGTCGCGGGCCACGGTGTCCGGGTCACCGTCACCGGCGACGCCGGCGACGACCTGACGATCAGCGTGACCAACCCGGCCGCGCACTGACCGACCCGACGGGGGCGGTACGGAGGGGCTCAGCCCTCCCGTACCGCCCTCGCCAGTTCCGCGAGGAACGCGACCACGCCCGGCGGCCCCTGGACCGAGAGGTCCGCGCGCTCGGCGAGCTCCGGGACCTCGGAGGAGCCGCTGCAGACCAGGAGCCCGGGGGTGCCGTCGGAGCGGAGCTTCTCCACGGCGGCGAAGGCGGGCAGGTCACCGAGGTCGTCGCCCGCGTACAGCACGGAACCGGCGCCCACCTCCCGTACGTACTCGGCGAGCGCGACGCCCTTGTCCATGCCCGGGGGCCGCAGCTCCAGGACCATGCGGCCGGGCTCCAGGACGAGGCCGTGATGGGTGGCGAGGTCGCCGAGCGGGCCCTTGAGGGCCTCGAAGGCGCCCTCCGGGTCGAGGGCGCGGCGGGTGTGGACGGCGACCGCCCGGCCCTTCTCCTCGATCCAGACGCCCGGCCAGGCGCCGGCCCGGTCGAGGAAGCCGGGGAGCTCGGCGCGGACGGAGGCCACGCCCGGGTGCGGGGCGACGGCCCGGACGGTGCCGCTGACGGCGTCCCAGCGTTCGGCGCCGTAGTGGCCGAGGACGACGAGGTGTTCGAGGCCGGGGACTCCCGCGAAGCCGCCGTAGCGGACGGCGACCCCGGCGGGGCGGCCGGTCACGACGGCGACGGAGGCGACCTGGGGCGCGAGGGCGGCGAGGGCGGGCACGGCACCGGAGTGGGCGCGGGCCTGTTCGGGGTCGGGGACGATCTCGGCGAGCGTCCCGTCGAAATCGAGGGCGACGACGGCTTTCGCGGGCCGCGCGAGGAGCGCGGCCAGACCGTCGCGGCCGGCGGAGGTGGTCGGGTGCGGAAGGCTGCTGACCATGTTCACGACCCTACCGACGCGGGGCGTCCGCGTCAGCGTGGCCGGCGTCACCGGTGCCGGGCCCTGGCGCGCAGCCGCCCCTCGCCCGCCCCCGCTCGTGTCCCCGCCCGCTACCGCCTCAGCTGCTTCTCGGCCCTCACCCGGCGCAGCCGGTTGACCGTCACCGGGTCGTGGGCGAGGGCGCGCGGGTCGTCGAGGAGGGCGTTGAGCAACTGGTAGTAGCGGGTCGGGGAGAGGCCGAGGCCCTCGCGGACGGCCCGCTCCTTGGCGCCGGGGCCGGGCCAGGAGCGGCGCTCGACGGCGAGGAGGGCCCGCTCGCGCTCACCGAGCCCGTCTCCACCGCCGTCGCTGCCTGCTGCTCCCTGCTCTTCGGTCATACGACCAACCTATTACTCGGCGTTCTCGGCCGTCGTCGCCGCCCGTCCGATCGTGCCCAGGACCTCGGAGGGCCGGCCCGCGGGGGTGACGGCCTTGCCGATGTTCTGCTTGACGTTCTCGCTGACCGTGGCCCACGAGGTCTTGCCTACGGGCGGGAGCTGGGCGTCCGGGAGGCCCTTGAGGAACTCGCGGAGGTTCGCGTGCTCGGGGTCGGTCTCCATGATCGTGGAGGCGCTGACGGTGACCGGCAGCAGGTCGTTGTCCCCGGCGAACTTCAGGACGTTCTCGTCGCTGAAGACGAAGTTCAGGAAGTCGCCGATCTCCTTGCGGTGACCGTTCTGCTTGAAACCCATGATCCAGTCGGCGACGCCCATGGAGCTCTTGGCCTTGCCGTCGACGCCGGGCAGCGGCACCTGACCGACCTCGACGCCCTTCTTCTCGGCCTCCTTGACCAGCGAGGGGTGGCCGTTGAGCATGCCGACCTCGCCGCTCGCGAAGGCGGCGAAGGCGGCCTTGCGGTTGAGCTTGCCGGGGGCGACGGGCCCGGTGAGGCCCTTGCCGACGAGGTTCTTCTTCAGCCAGTCGAAGGTGCGGACGTTCGCCTCGGAATCGACGGCGTAGTGGTCGGAGGCGTCGGTCCAGCCGCCGCCTCCGCTGAGGAGCCACATCAGGGCCTCGGCCTGGGCCTCCTCGGGGCCGAGCGGCAGCGCGAAGGGGGTGCGGACGCCCTTGGCCTTGAGCTTCTCGGCGGCGGCGGCCAGCTCGTCCCAGGTGGTGGGGGCCTCGGCGCCGGCCTCCTCGAAGAGGGCCTTGTTGTAGAAGAGCGGCCGGGTGGAGGCCACGAAGGGCAGCCCGTACTGGGTGCGCTTGGTCTCCCCGGCGGCGGCGAGCGGCGCGAGGAAGTTGGCCTGGACGGGGATGGAGAGGACCTCGTCGGCGGCGTAGAGCTCGCCGGCGGCCGCATAGTCGGCGTAGGCGCCGATCTGGGCGACGTCGGGGGCCTCGTCGGCCTTGACCATCTCGGCGACCTTGCGGTCGACGTCGTCCCAGGACTCGATCTGCACCTCGACCTTCACACCGGGGTGCTTCGCCTCGAAGGCGGTGACGAGGTCGGCCCAGTACTTCTTGGTCGTGTCCCCGCCGGTCAGGTCGTAGTCGGCGGCGACCAGCCGGAGGGTCACGTCGCCGGACTCGCCTCCCAGGACGCCGCATCCGGTGACCGTGGCGGTCAGTCCGAGGGCGGCGGCAGCCGCAGTCAGTCCCAGGAATCGTCGCCGCTGCACGGCCTCATCCACCCCTTCGCTCGTCGTTGAGCTGCTTGTGCGCGGGTTTCGCGCGGGATTTGCTCTGCATTCGCGCGGTTTTCGCACGCTATTCGCACTGCTGTGAGCTGCATGTTCGCTCTCCGCAGGCCCGCAAGTCTCCCCCGCGGCCGGGCATGAGGTCTACACCACTTGGGTATCACTTCCGCAACGCAGCCGGGACCATGGGCCCATGACGGGTCCCGAATTTGTATCCGTACGCAACAATCCTCGGCAGTGGACTAGACCTTTTGGGTCCCCGCGCGCCAAACTGTCCCCCGTGAGACACGTCATCGCCCTGGATGTGGGCGGCACCGGCATGAAGGCCGCCCTCGTCGGGGCGGACGGCACCCTGCTCCACGAGGCCCGCCGCGCCACCGGGCGCGAGCGCGGCCCCGAGGCGGTGGTCGAGACCATCCTCGGCTTCGCGGAGGACCTCCGCGCCCTCGGCCAGGAGCGGTACGGCGAGCCCGCCGCGGCCGCCGGAGTCGCCGTCCCCGGCATCGTCGACGCCGAGAACGGCATCGCCGTCTACGCCGCCAACCTCGGCTGGCGCGACGTTCCCATGCGCGAACTCCTCAGCGAGCGGCTCGACGGCATCCCCGTCGCCCTCGGCCACGACGTCCGCACCGGCGGCCTCGCCGAAGGCCGCATCGGCGCGGGCAACGGCGCCGACCGCTTCCTCTTCGTGCCCCTCGGCACCGGCATCGCCGGCGCCATCGGCATCGGCGACCGCATCGAGGCCGGCGCCCACGGCTACGCCGGCGAGATCGGCCACATCGTCGTCCGCCCCGGCGGCACCGACTGCGGCTGCGGCCAGCGCGGCTGCCTGGAACGGTACGCCTCCGCCTCCGCCGTCTCCCAGGCCTGGGCCGAGGCGAGCGGTGACCCGAAGGCCGACGCCGCCGACTGCGCCAAGGCCGTCGAGTCCGGCGACGCCACCGCCGTACGGGTCTGGCAGGAGGCCGTCGACGCCCTCGCCGACGGCCTCGTCACCGCGCTCACCCTGCTGGACCCCCGCACACTGATCATCGGTGGCGGTCTCGCCGAGGCCGGGGAAACCTTGTTCACACCACTTCGGGCCGCGGTGGAGGAGCGAGTCACGTTCCAGAAGCTGCCCGCCATCGTCCCGGCGGCCCTCGGGGACACCGCCGGATGCCTGGGCGCGGGCCTCCTCGCCTGGGACCTGCTCGCCGACCAGCACCCCACCGACTCGGAGGTTTCCGCCTGATGGCCGATCACCAGGTTCTCGCCGGCGCACACGTCGTGCTGCCCACCGGAGCGGTCGAGAACGGACGAGTGATCGTCGACGGCGACCGCATCGCGGGCTCCGCACCCGAGAACGCCCCCGTCGTCGACCTCACCGGGCACTGGCTCGTCCCCGGCTTCGTCGACATGCACAACCACGGCGGCGGCGGCGCCTCCTTCACCTCCGGCACCGTCGACGACGTCCTCACCGGCGTCCACACCCACCGCCTGCACGGCACCACCACCGTCGTCGCCTCCTTCGTCACCGGCGAGACGGCCTTCCTCACCCAGCGGGCCGGCCTGCTCTCCGAGCTCGCCGAGCAGGGCGAGATCGCCGGCCTCCACTTCGAGGGCCCGTTCATCTCCCCCTGCCGCAAGGGCGCCCACGACGAGACGCTGCTCCGCGACCCCGACCCGGCCGAGGTTCGCAAGCTGATCGACGCCGGCCGTGGCCAGGCCAAGATGGTCACCCTCGCCACCGAGCTGCCCGGCGGCATCGACTCCGTACGCCTCCTCGCCGAGCACGGCGTGATCGCCGCGATCGGCCACACCGACGCGACGTACGAGCAGACCGTCGCCGCCATCGATGCGGGCGCCACCGTCGCCACGCACCTCTACAACGCGATGCCCGCCCTCGGCCACCGCGCGCCCGGCCCGATCGCCGCGCTCCTGGAGGACGAGCGGATCACCGTCGAGCTCATCAACGACGGCACGCACCTCCACCCCGCCGCCCTGGAGCTCGCCTTCCACCGCGCGGGCCCCGAGCGGGTCGCCTTCATCACCGACGCCATGGACGCGGCCGGCTTCGGCGACGGCCACTACATGCTCGGCCCGCTGGCGGTCGAGGTGAAGGACAGCGTCGCCCGCCTCGTCGAGGGCGGCTCCATCGCCGGCTCCACCCTCACCCTGGACCGCGCCTTCAAGCGCGCCGTCACCATCGACGGCCTCCCCGTCGAGTCGGTCGTCCAGGCCATCTCCGCCAACCCCGCCCGCCTCCTCGGCGTCTACGACCGGGTCGGCTCCCTGGAGCCCGGCAAGGACGCCGACATCGTCGTCCTCGACGCCGAGTTCAACCTCAAGGGCGTCATGCGCAAGGGCCAGTGGATCGTCGACCCGACGGCGGCCACGGCGGTCTGATCAGGGGTCATACGGCGTCAAACGGAAGGGCGGTCGGCCGGAGCTCTGGGCCAACCGCCGTTCCTTTGGCATGATCGGTGCCCGTCGGAACGCGCGTTCCACAGGACTTCACACCGACTACGGGGGTGCAAAGGTGATCCTGACGGTCACCCTCAACACGGCACTGGACCTGACCTACCGGGTCCCGGCCCTCACCCCGCACGCCACCCACCGCGTCACCCAGGTCATCGAACGCCCCGGCGGCAAGGGCCTCAACGTCGCCCGCGTGCTCGCCGCGCTCGGCCACGAGACCGTCGCCACCGGCTTCGCGGGCGGCGCCACCGGCGCCATGCTGCGGGACCTCCTGGCCACGACCCCGGTCCGCGACGAGCTCGTGACGACCGCGGGCCCCACCCGCCGTACGGTCGCCGTCGTCGACACCGCGACCGGCGACACCACCCAGCTCAACGAACCCGGGCCCGCCATCACCCCCGCCGAGTGGGCCGGTTTCCGCACCCGCTTCACCGAACTCCTCGACGGGGCCCGGGCGGTGGCCCTCTGCGGCAGCCTCCCGCCGGGCATCCACGTCGGCGCGTACGCGGAACTGATCCGCCTGGCCCGCGCCGCCGCCGTCCCGGTCCTCCTCGACACCAGCGGCGAACCCCTCCGCCGGGGCATCGCCGCCCGCCCCGACCTGGTCAAGCCGAACGCCGACGAGCTCGCCCAGCTCACCGGCTCCCGCGAACCCCACCGGGCCACCCGCGACGCACGCCGCCGGGGCGCCCACACGGTGGTCTCGTCCCTCGGCCCGGAGGGCCTGCTCGCCGCCACCCCGGAAGGCCTCTGGCGCGCGGCCCCGCCCGCGGCCGTCAAGGGAAACCCCACGGGCGCAGGCGACTCGGCCGTCGCGGGCCTGCTCTCGGGCCTGGTGGACGAAGCCCCCTGGCCCGAACGCCTCACCCGCGCGGTCGCCCTCTCGGCGGCCACGGTCCTCTCCCCGGTGGCCGGCGAGTACGACCCGTCGGCCTACGAGGAGCTGCTGCCCCGCGTGAAGGTGACGGAGGAGCCCGCCTGAGCGGTCAGTTCGGTCCGCCCGGCGTGACTTCCAGCCAGTCGAGCAGCACATTGCACTGATTGCCCGTCTCGCACGAGATCTTGATCTCGTTGTCGCCCTTCTGGAGGGTGACCGGCGCCCAAGTGGTCTGCCAGTTCTTCTCCAGGTTCGGGTCCGAGGACTTGATGAAGTTCTTCAGACCGAGCGGCGAGGAGTTCGCCTTGCCGTTGACCGTCAGGGTGGCGTTGGCGTCGACCGCGGGAATGGCGTAGCGCACGGTCAGGCGGTACCCGCCCGCCGTCGGCATGTTCGCCTTCCAGGTCACCGAGGCGCCGACCTGGTTGAAGCCCGAGACATAGGTGCCTTCGACACCCTCGGCGCCCTTGACGGTCTTCTCCGTGCCGGCCGTCCCACCCAGCTTCAGCGTCGCCGCGTCCTGCTTGGGGAGTTCGGCCGGGGTCGGCTCCGTGCTCGGCTCGGTGCTCGGCTCTTCGGAGACCTGGGAGGGCGCGGTCGAGGGCGTACCGCTGCCGTTGGCCTGGCTGTTCTTGTCGTCCTTGTCGCCCGAGTTGCTGATCACCGCGGCGGCGATGCCGACCACGACGACCGCGACGACCGCGACCGCGCCGATCAGGAGGCCCCGGGTGTTGGGGCCGCGGCCGGAGCCGCCGCCGCGCGGGGGCTGCGGCGGGACCTGCCGGGTGGGCGGGCCGCCGTACGTCTCGGGGGCGGCGTACTGCGCGTGCGGCTGGCCGTAGGGGGCCTGCTGCTGCGGCGGCACGTAGGGCTGCTGCTGCGGCTGGCCGTACTGGCGCTCGCCGACCGTCCTGACCTGGTTGTACGAGGTCCGGGGCACACCGGGCTGAGCGGGGGCGGGCCCGGGGTAGCCGTAGCCACCGCCCTGCGGTGCCCGGGCGCCCGCTGCCTGTCCGTCCTCGTACAGGTAGCCGAACGGATCGTCGTCCTCGGGCTTGTTCCCGCCGTCGTTACCGGCAGCCATCCGGGCCATCCTCTCCATGCTCGCCAGCCGTCGCCGACCGGCCGAGCCTACCCCGAACGGACCAGCGCGGGGTGCGGGGCTTGACAGGCGGACGGGTGGCGGCGGCCTCAGCCGGCCCGGCGGTGGACCTTGGCGCGGGAGCGCTTCTCGATGTACATCCGCTGGTCGGCGGAGTTCAGGACCTCTTCGACGGTCATCCCGCACTCGGCCCATCCGATGCCGAAACTCGCCCCGACACGGACCGCCCGGCCGTCCACCCGGATCGGCGGAATGATCGCGTTCCGGAGGCGTACGGCCAGGTCGGCGGCGTCGGCCGCGCCGAGGCCGTCGGCGAGGACGACGAACTCGTCACCGCCGAGCCGGGCGACGGTGTCCCCGTCGCGGACGCCGGTGGTCAGCCGGCGGGCGACCTCGATGAGCACGGCGTCGCCGGTGTGGTGCCCGAAGCGGTCGTTGATCGACTTGAAGCCGTCGAGGTCGCAGAAGAGGACGGCGAGCCCCTTCGTGCCGTCGTCGACCTCGCCGGTGGACGGGGCGACGATGTGGACGTGGTGGTCGTAGGGTCCGGCGCCGTTCGCCGGCTCGAAACCGAAGCCGTGCTCGTGCTCGTACGGCGACTCGTAGCCGGAGTCGTGGCCGGGGCCGCGACCGGAGTCGTAGCCGGAGTCGTGACCGGGGTCGTAGCCGGCGCCGGGGCCGTAGCCGCCGTCCCTCGCGGAGTCGTAGCCGCCGTCGTGCCCGCCGCTCTCGTAGCCGGTGTACCCGGCGGCGATGCCGGTGCCCGCCGCCTGCGCGGGGCGCTCGCAGAGGCGGGCGGAGAGCCGGGAGCGCAGCTCGGCACTGTTGGGGAGTCCGGTGAGCGCGTCGTGCGAGGCGCGGTGGGCGAGCTGGAGCTCGTGGCGCTTGCGCTCCTCGATGTCCTCGACGTGGGTGAGGAGGAAGCGGGGGCCGTCGGCGGTGTCGGCGACGACCGAGTTGCGCAGGGACACCCAGACGTAGGTGCCGTCGCGCCGCCCGAGGCGCAGCTCGGCGCGGCCGCCCTCGGCGGAGGTCCGGAGCAGGGTGCCTATGTCCTCGGGGTGGACGAGGTCGGCGAAGGAGTAGCGCCGCATGACGGAGGCGGGCCGGCCGAGGAGCCGGCACAGGGCGTCGTTGGTGCGGAGCAGCCTGCCGTGCTGGTCGCCGCCCATCTCGGCGATGGCCATGCCGGAGGGGGCGTACTCGAAGGCCTGCCGGAAGGACTCCTCGCTGGCGCGCAGGGCCTGCTGCTCGCGCTCCAGCCGGACGAGGGCCCGCTGCATGTTGGAGCGGAGGCGGGCGTTGCTGATCGCGATGGCCGACTGCGAGGCGTACATCTGGAGCGCCTCCTGGCCCCAGGGGCCGGGGTGCCGGCCGTTGCGCGGGCGGTCGACGGATATGACGCCGAGGAGTTCACGCCCGGAGCCGGAGGCGTACATGGGGGCGTAGAGGCGGTCGTGGGGGTGCCACTCGTCCTCGAAGCGGGGCGCGGGGCCGTCGGTGTGCCACTGGGGGACGTCGTCGTCCATCAGCACCCAGCCCTCGGTGTGCGGGATGAAGCGGAGGTCGCCCCAGCTGGAGCCCATGGAGAGACGGCGGTCCCAGGAGGCCCGGGAGCCGACGCGGCCGGTGATCAGGGCCTCGGCGGCGGTGCTTCCGGCGAAGGCGGCGACGACGAGGTCACCGTCGGGGCGTACGAGGTTGACGCAGGCCAGCTCGTAGTTGAGGCCGGCGACGACACCGTCGGCGACGGTCTGCAGGGTGTCCGCCAGGCTGCGTGCTGTGTTGAGGTCCGCCACGACCTGATGCAGCTGCCGCAGGGTCGAGAGACGGACGTACGGCTCCGACTCGGTCTCCATCGCTCGCTCTCCCCGAGACCTCGACAGCAACTCCAGGGTTCTCATCGGCTTCGTGTTGCACTGTCCTTGCCACTGAATCACAGCGAGCTGCGCACCCGGTACACAGGGTCAGCAAATACTGCCGTCTGTGACTCAAGTCACAGCAGGTCATGGCGGGTCGCGCACAACCTCTCGGGGTGGTCCGGTCCTAGTGGGTTTTCGGCCGTTCCGGCCGGAGCCCTCCGGTCCCGCCCGGCCACGGGTCCTAGGACCCCCGGGGGTGGCCGGCTGGTCCCCCGGCCCGATGCGGCCGCCTGCGGGCCCGGTCTAGCGTGCGGGTGTGCTGCAGAAGACTCCCGCCCCGCCCCCCGTCTCCGATCTGGCCATCCCTCATGCTGAGGGGGTGAGCAACGACGAGTTCCGGGCGGCGATGTCCCGCCTCGCCGCGGGCGTGGTCCTGGTGACGGCGCACGACCCCGACGAGGGTCCGCGCGGCGAGGACGTCGGCATGACGGCCACCGCCTTCATGTCGGTCTCCCTCGATCCTCCCCTGGTCCTCGTCAGCCTCCGCAACGGCTCCCGCATGGACGACCTGCTCGCCGAGGTCCCGGTCTGGGCCGTGTCGATCCTCTCCGAGGGCCAGCGGCAGATCGCCGGGCGCTTCGCGATGAAGAACCGGGTCAGCGACCGGCTGCTCTTCGCCGACCTTCCGTACACGCGCGGCGAGGAGAGCGGCGCGCCGCTGCTCGGCGGGGCGCTCTCGGTCCTGGAGTGCCGGACGGAGAGCCGTGTCGTGGCCGGGGACCACACCCTCGTCGTCGGCCGGGTCCTGACGGTCGGCCTGCCCTCGGCGGACGGCTCCGGCCCGCTGACGTACTTCCAGGGGAAGTACCGGCACCTGAGCTGACCGCCTCAGCCCCAGTCGCCCCGGGACTGCCGGGTCCTCTTGGTCTCCGAGCGCTGCTTCTTCTCGCGCAGCCGGCGTTCGTTGATGCCGCGCGGGATCTTCGTCGGTCTGCGGGGCTTCGGCGGCGGGGCCGTCGCCTCGGCGAGGAGGGCGGCGAGGCGCACCGCTGCCGTCTCGCGGTTGCGCCACTGGGAGCGGTGCTCCGAGGCGCGGACCGTCACGACGCCGTCGACCAGGCGGGAGGCGAGGCGCTCCAGGGCGCGCGCCTTCCACACCTCGGGGAGCGCGCGGGTGGCCGCGAGGTCGAAGCGGAGCTCCACCTGCGAGTCGCTGGTGTTCACGTGCTGCCCGCCCGGCCCCGACGACCGCGAGAAACGCCACTGGAGCTCGGCCTCGGGGAGCGAGACGGAGCCGCGGATGGGATAGGGACCGGACATGCCCTCCATGTTCCCCGCAGTGGGCTGTTGGAGTCATCCTGTTTTCGTCGGGAACCCGTCGGGAACCGCTGGGGGCCCGTGCGCGTTTCTCCAGGCGAAGACACCACGATGAAAGGGACTTTCCATGGCTGTGAGCCTGTCCAAGGGCGGCAACGTCTCCCTGACCAAGGAGGCCCCGGGCCTCGCCGCCGTCACCGTGGGCCTCGGCTGGGACGTCCGCACCACCACCGGCACCGACTTCGACCTCGACGCGTCCGCGATCGGTGTGGACGCCGCCGGCAAGGTCGCGTCCGACGCCCACTTCGTCTTCTTCAACAACAAGTCGACGCCGGACCAGACCATCGTCCACACCGGTGACAACCGCACGGGCGAGGGCGGCGGCGACGACGAGCAGATCAACGTCAACCTCGCGGGTCTCCCGGCGAACGTCGACAAGATCGTCTTCCCGGTCTCGATCTACGACGCGGTCTCCCGCTCGCAGAACTTCGGCCAGGTGCGGAATGCCTACATCCGCATCGTCAACCAGGCCGGCGGCGCCGAGCTCGCCCGCTACGACCTCTCCGAGGACGCTGCCGTCGAGACCG
The DNA here is from genome assembly GCF_008642375.1 of Streptomyces venezuelae. NCBI lineage: Bacteria > Bacillati > Actinomycetota > Actinomycetes > Kitasatosporales > Streptomycetaceae > Streptomyces > Streptomyces venezuelae. The sequence continues at coordinate 3,947,255 of NZ_CP029194.1, forward strand.
CCATGGTCTTCGGCGAGCTCTACCGCAACGGCGCCGAGTGGAAGTTCCGCGCGGTCGGCCAGGGCTACGCCTCGGGCCTCGAGGGCATCGCCCGCGACTTCGGCGTCAACCTCTAAGACCCCGGCAAGACCCCGGCAGGTCCCTTGCGGGGCCCCCGGGAAATGCCGTTGGAGCCCCGGCACGATTCCGCGCGCCGGGGCTCTAACCTTGCCGCGTGATCGTCGAAGCCCTCACCCCCGGGGCCCTGGAGGACGGCGCCGCCCTCCCCGGCCCGCTGCTCACCGAGCTCACCGCGCTCTACGCGTCGAACGAGGAGTTCCAGCAGCTCAGCGGCGACTTCCCGGACCCCTCCGACATCCGCACCGAGCAGGTCGCGGCGGCCCTCGCCGACGAGCTCGCGCAGCCCACCGCCGAGGTCCTCCTCGCCCGCTCCGAAGGCCGGCTCGTCGCCGTCGCCGTGACCCTCGGCCGCCACCCCGACCCGGCCGAACCGGACCCGTGGCTCGGCCTGCTCATGGTCCACGCGGCCGAGCGGCGCGCGGGCCACGGACGCCGGCTCGCCTCATACGTCGAGGACCGCTTCCGCGCCGAGGGCCGCACGGGCCTGCGGCTCGCCGTCCTGGAGAACAACCCGAAGGCGCTCGCCTTCTGGACCTCCCTCGGCTACGAGGAGACCGCCCGCCGCCCCGACCTCGCACACGGCCGCCCGTGCGTCGTCCTGCGCAAGAGCCTGGCCGCCTAGGGCCTGTCCGCGCGGGCTCAGAAGAGCGTCGGCTTCAGCTCGCCGAAGGGGCCCTGGGTGTACAGCTGGGTGCGTGAGGTCAGCGGGGCCTTCCAGTCGCCCGTGCCCCGGTAGAAGCCGAGGGAGTCCGGCCCCACGCTCAGGGCGTCGTCGACCAGGAGGTCGGGGCGTCCGTCCTTGTTCCCGTCGCCGACGGCCACGATGTCGGAGTACCGCTGCCAGCCACCGCCGATCCTCGTCCGGGGCGCGAAGGTGCCGTCGCCCTTGCCGAGGTGGAGCCAGGGCACCCCGGCGCGATCCCGGGCGAGCAGGTCACCCGCGGGGCCGCCGCCGATGTTCCCGGTGGCGACGAGCTTGTCGTAGCCGCCCCAGCCGCCGCCGATCCGCTTGCGCGGGGCGAAGGGCTCGGCGGTGTCGCCGGTCGCCTTGTAGAGCCACAGGACGCCAGACCTGTCGGTCGCGACGAGGTCGGGCCGGCCGTCGCCCGTGAGGTCGGAACCGGCGGTGAGCTGGTCGTACGCGTTCCAGCCGCCGCCCACGCCGATGCGCTTGGCGAGGGAGGGGCCCGTGCCCTGGTAGAGCCAGAGGACGCCGGAGCGGTCGCGTGCGACCAGGTCGGCGTACTTCGAACCGGCCAGGTCGCCGGTGGCGACGAGCCGGTCGTACGCGTTCCAGCCGCCGCCCCGGTCCGTCAGCTCCCAGTCGGTGATCCACGGGGTGCGGAGCTGGCGCACGTCGTAGGAGATCAGCCGTCCGTCGCCGGTCCGGGCGAGGAGGTCGGGGGAGCCCTTGTCCGAGTAGTCGTGCGGGGCCGTCCCGCTGTCGACGCGCAGGGTCCCGGTCCGCTTCAGGACGGGACCGATGCCGTTGTCCGGACGGGCCGTGAGGGTCCAGGTGTACTCGCCGTTCAGCGCAGCGGAGTAGTTTCGGAACTCCCCGTTCCACTCGGCGGTGAAGCCCCCTGTCCCGTCGTACGGACCCATGGAACCGCTCCAGCGCTTCCCGGTCCGCTTGTGCACGAGCTCGACGTCCGCCCGGGCACCGGGCCGGCTGAGCCCCCAGTCGACGTCGGCCCGGCTGCCGCCCACGCGGAAGTCCATCGACGCGGGGACCTTCCGGCTCAGCTCGGTGAGCGCCGTGGAGACCTTGCTCGTGGCCACCATGGTCGCGGCCGGCCACCCGTCCGCCCCGAGGGCGATCCGGTAGAACCCCTCCCCCTTCGCGAGCGTCCCGCCCTGCGCGAGAGCGCCCTTCGCGCGCCCGTCGACCCTCACGACGCTGTCGAGCAGTTTGACGGTGGTCCTGTTGTCCTGGAGGGAGAGGGCGGTCAGCGGGTGGAGCGGGTTCGGCACGCCGGCCGCGGCGCCGCCGGGCACGGTGTACGTGACCCAGCCGTCCATCAGACCGATCACGACCCTGCCGTCGTGCGCCGGCAGCACATACCGGCTCATGATGGCCGAGCCCCGGCGCGCGGTCACCACGACCGCCCGGTTGTCGGCGAGCCGCTCCACCCAGGCCAGGTGCGTGGCGGTGGCGGCGACGCCGGACATGGGGTCGATGGCGACGGGCACGGCCCGGTCGTCCACGACCTTCGCCGCAGCGAGGTCCACGACGGCGAGCCGCTCCCCGACCCTTCCCCCGACCGTCCCGGTGTAGCTGACGGCGCAGAGGCCGGGAGCGGTGATCCTCGAGGCCGCGATCCTCGCGTCGGCGGGGAGACCGGTGATCTTCCGGTGCACCACCTCGCCCTGCGGCCGGGACACCAGGTGCAGGGCCTCGGCCGTGCCCTCGGCGGTCTGCAGGAGGAGGGCGTCGCCCACGGGATGGAGGAGGGTGGCCGTCGGCCCCAGGAAGGCGGTGTCGATGACGACGGGTCCGCCGCCCGCCGCCATGTCGTACACCCGGTAGGTGCCGCCGTCCACGGCGACGACCACGTCGCTGTCGGCGTTGCCCCGGTAGTACGGGGCCGCGGGCAGCACCGTCGTGGCCCCGCCGTCGTACCGGGTCCAGGAGTAGGTCCGCCGCTCGCCCTCGGCGACACGGCTCAGGAAGCCGGTCGGCCCCCCGCCCAGCAGCACGGAGTCACGGCTGACGACAGCGGGACCGGTCGCCTCCTCCGCCACGGCTGCCGAGGCGACGGCCGGGGCGGAAGCGACGGCCGGGGTGACAGCGATCGCGGGGGCGGTCACCGCGAAGGTGATCGCGACGGCCGTCGCGAGGCGGGTGCCGGTGGAGCGGAGCTGCAAGGTGAACCCCCACGAGAAGATCGGGCACGGAAGTGCCGTGCACGATCAGACTCGTGATCCGACCGCCTGGTTGTACGGGATCTTCGACGATCCTCGACTCCGTCAGGTCGGGGGTCGCGCCGTCCCTAGGGCTTGTCCGGCTTCCCGTCGCCGTAGAGCCAGACGTTCCACAGCCCGTCGAGCTCCTTCCCGGCCACGCTCTCCGCGTAGGCGGTGAAGTCGTCCGTGGAGGCGTTGGCGTGGCGGTACTTCGCGGGCCAGCCGCGCAGGATCTCGTCGAACGTGGCGTCCCCGACCGTCTCGCGCAGTTTGTGGAGGACCATCGCTCCGCGCTGGTAGACCGGCGGGTCGAAGAGGTTCTCGGCGGCGGGCGGGGCGGCCGGCGGGAAGGCCCAGTTGGTGTCCTGGGCGAAGGCCCGCTCGAAATGCGTCCGCGCGGGGACGTTCTCGTACTCCTCCGTGTACAGCCACTCGGCGTACGTGGCGAAGCCCTCGTTCAGCCACAGGTCGCGCCAGGTGGCGGGGGTGACCGAGTTCCCGAACCACTGGTGGGCCAGTTCGTGGACGAGGGTCGTCCGGTCGAAGGCGGCGGCCGGGAAGACGGGCCGGGTCTGGGTCTCCAGGGCGTAGCCGAGGGTCCCGTCCTCGGTGACGATCGCGCCGGCGGCCGAGAAGGGGTACGGGCCGAAGCGCTCGGCCTGGCGGGCGAGGATCCCGGGGATCTCGGCACGCAGCGCCGCGCTGCCCGCCGCGACGGAGGGCTCGGCGGCGGTGAGGACGGGGAGGGAGCGGGGGGCGGTCGCCGACCCGGACGCCGGCGCCTTGCTCGTCGCCTTCCCTGTCGCCGGTTCGGTCGCCGTCGCCGTCGCCGCCTCGTATCGGCCGATCGCGACCGTCGCCAGATAGCTCGCCATCGGCTCCGCCGAGCGCCACACGGTCGTGACGCGGCCGTCCCCCTCCGTCCGCCGCTCGGTCCTGACGCCGTTGGAGAGCGCTTCGAGCCCGGCCGGGACGGTCAGCGTGATGTCGTACGAGGCCTTGTCGGCGGGGTGGTGGTTGCCGGGGAACCAGGTCATGGAGCCCTCCGGTTCGCCGACCGCGACCGCCCCGCCGTCGGTGCGCAGCCAGCCCTCCTCGGAGCCGTCCGCGTCCGTGATCGGCTCCGGCACCCCCGTATAGGTGACGGTGGCCTTGAACTCCGCCCCGTCGCGGATGTCCTCGCGCGGGCGGAGCGTCAGCTCGTCCCCCGCCCTGTTGTGCGCGGCGGGGTCGCCGTCGACGGTCGCTCCCGACACCGTGAGGCCGGCCAGGTCGAGGTTGAAGGCGCTGAGGTCCTGGGTCGCGCGGGCGGTGATCTCGGCGGTGCCGTCGAGGCGTCCTGTGCCGGGGTCGTAGGCGAGGGACAGGGCGTAGTGCCGCACGTCGTAGCCGCCGTTGCCGAGCTTCGGGAAGTACGGGTCGCGCAGCCCGGCGGCCCCGGGGGTGCCCCGGACCCCGCCGCCGGCCTCCGTACAGCCGCCCGCGAGGAGCGCGAGGGCGAGGAGCGCCGCTGCGGCTCCGGCCCGGGTGGGTCGCGGGGTGCGTCGCCGGGTCACGTACTCGTCCTCGTACACATACACGTATCGATCCTAAGCAGGACGGATGCGAAGGACCGGATACGAAGGACCGGGTACGGACGACCGGGTACGGACGGCCAGGTACAGAAACGGTGGTGGCGCCCGGCGGGGGATCCGGGCGCCACCACCAGCTGGGGGGGCTACTGCCGCTGAGCGCGAGCTCAGTTGGCGAGCGCGGCCACGCCCGCCTGGGCGAACTTCTCGTCCAGGTCGCCGGACGGGGCGCCCGCGACGCCGATGCCCGCGATGGGCGCGCCCTTGGCGGTGACCGGCGCGCCGCCCGCGAGGAAGAGGGTGCCGGGGATGTCCTTCAGGTTCGGCGCCTGGGCGAGGCGGCCGGCGAGGACGGAGGTCGGGGCGTTCCACGAGACGGCGGTGAAGGCCTTGCGCTCGGCGGACTCGTAGGACTGCGGGCCGGCACCGTCGCCGCGCAGGGTGACGATGGTGTTGCCGTTGCGGTCGACGACGGCGACGGAGACGCGCTGGTTCTCGCTCTCGGCGGCGTCCAGCGTCGCCTGCGCGGCCTTGGTGGCGGCCTCGATCGTCAGGTGCGTCGACTGCTGGAGGTTGTCGTTGCCGACGTCGGCCCGGACGACGGCGGCGGGGGCGGCGGCCGGGGCGGAGGCGTTCGCGGAGACCGCGCCGAAGGTGCCGGCGGCGACGACAGCGGCGGCAGTGGCACCGAAGAGGATCTTCTTCATGAGGAACTCCGTGAGGTGTGAGGTGCGAGGTGAGGAGGAGGGGAAGCGGAAGAGGGCGTTTCGTTCGTTCGTCCGTTCGCTCTGCAATCCATCCTGTGGCCGGAGCCGGGGCCTTTCGGTCCACGGTCCGGCTGTCCTCCTCGCGCACACTGGTGGACACCCGGGTCAGCCGATCGGCTGATGCCGGTCTGGTCCCTCCGGGTCAGGATGGACAGATATCCCCAGGTCAGAACGGAATCGAGAAGGGAGGCAGGCAGGTGACACAGCCGCCGCCCACCGAGCAGGATCCGGACGCCCCCTGGCTCGCGCGCGTCATGCACATCGCGTTCTTCCTCCTCCTCGGCGCCTCCCTCGCCCGCTTCCTGCTGCGCCACCCCTGGGAGGACCGCAGCCCCTGGATCGTCGCCCTGTCCGGCGCCCTCGCCTCCCTCTACCTCCTCGGCCCCGTCGTCGGCACCCGCGTGGCCCCGCGCCGGATCGCCTGGCTGAGCACGGTCGTCGCCGTCTGGATCGTCCTCGTCGTCCTCGCGCCGAGCTTCGCCTGGTGCGCGGTCCCGCTCTTCTACACGGGCCTGCGCACCCTCCCTCCGCGCGCCGCGCTCGGCCTCGTCGTCCTGCTCACCGCCTTCGTCGTCTTCGCGCAGGTGCAGCTCGCGCACGGCGGCTGGGACCCGAACCTGATCGTCGCGCCGCCGGCCGTCGCCGCCATCGCCACCGGGGTGTTCGTGTACTCCGACCGGCAGGCCGCACGGCAGCGGGCGCTCATCCACGACCTCATCCGCACCCGGCGCGAACTGGCCGCCATCGAGCGCCGCGAGGGCACCCTCGCCGAGCGCCAGCGGCTCTCCATGGAGATCCACGACACCCTCGCGCAGGGCCTGTCCAGCCAGCAGATGCTGCTCCAGGCCGCGGACCGCACCTGGGACAGCGACCCCGGGACCGCCCGGCGCCACGTCCGTACCGCCGAGTCCATCGCCGAGCGCAACCTCGCCGAGGCCCGCCGCTTCGTCCACGACCTCGCGCCCGCCGACCTCGCCGAGGGCGGCGGGCTCGAAGAGGCCCTGCGCGGACTGGCCGCCCGCGAGTCGGCGGAGTTCCACGTGGACGGGACGGCGGTGCCGCTGCCCGACCGGACGCAGTCGGCGCTGCTGCGGATCGCGCAGGGCGCCCTCGCGAACATCCGCGAGCACGCGGGCGCCGACTCCGCCGCCCTGACCCTCACCTACCTCGACGACCAGGTGGTCCTGGACATCGCCGACGACGGCCACGGCTTTGACCCGGTACTCGCGCGCGACCCGGGCGAGCGCGGCGACCGGGGCCACGGGCTGCCCGCGATGCGGGTGCGGGCCCAGCAGCTCGGCGGCACCCTGACGGTCGAGTCCGCCCCCGGCGAGGGCACGGTGCTCTCGGCCGCGATCCCCTTGACCCCTCTGGCCCCGTGACCCCCGTGCCCTCTGCCCCCGCCGCCTGCCCCCTGAACCCCGTGCCACGCCTGCCCCGCCGGCCCCCGTGACCCCCGTGCCCCTCTGCCCCCCGCCTGCCCCGTGACCCCTTGCCCCCCCTCGTCCCCTCCCCCGTCCCTGGAGTCGTGATGTCCGTACGGATCCTCCTCTGCGACGACCACGTCGTCGTCCGCGCCGGGCTGCTCGCCCTGCTCGGCAGCACTCCCGACATCGAGGTCGTCGGCGAGGCCGGCAGCGGCGAGGAGGCCGTCGCCATGGCGGCCAAGCTGAAGCCCGACGTCGTCCTGATGGACCTCCAGCTCGGCCCGGGCATCGACGGCGTCGAGGCGACCCGGCAGATCGCGCCCACCGGCGTCCACGTCCTCGTCCTCACCACGTACGACACCGACGCCGACATCACCCGGGCCATCGAGGCCGGCGCCACCGGCTATCTCCTCAAGGCCGAACGGCCCGAGGAGCTCTTCGCCGCCATCCACTCCGCGGCACAAGGCCGCACCGCCCTCTCGCCGCCGGTCGCGAGCCGGGTCATGGACCGGATGCGGGGCGCGGCGGGCCCGAGCCTCACCGACCGGGAGCGGGACATCCTCGGCCAGCTCGGACGCGGCCTCGGCAACCGCGAGATCGCGCGGGCGCTGTTCATCAGCGAGGCGACGGTGAAGACCCACCTGGGCCGGATCTACGCCAAGCTCGGCGTCGACACGCGCGCGGGCGCCGTGGCCGTCGCGAAGGAACGCCGCCTGCTGCCGTAGAGCCCCCACGGCTGCTACCGTGCGTGGCTGTCCGACCGCACGCCGTCATGTCGCGGTCTCAGTCTCCGTGGGAGCGCACGTGAAGCTCGCCATCGTCGGCGGCGGCCCCGCCGGCCTCTACCTCTCGATCCTGCTGAAGCGGCAGGACCCGTCCCACGACATCACCGTGTACGAACGGAACCCCGAGGGCTCCACGTACGGCTGGGGCGTCACCTACTGGGCCGGGCTCCTCGACAAGCTGCGCGCGGGCGACCCCGAGTCCGCCGCGGCCGTCGCCGAGGCCTCCGTCACCTGGAACGACGGCGTGGCGATCGTCCGCGACGAGCGGACCGTCCACCGCGGCGACGCCGGCTTCGGCATCGGGCGGCGGCGGATGCTCGCGCTCCTCGCCGACCGGGCCGAGGAGCTCGGCGTACGGGTCGACTTCGAGCACGACGTGACCGGCCCGGACGCGCCCGAACTCGCCGGCGCGGACCTGGTCGTCGCCGCCGACGGCGTCAACAGCGTGCTGCGCGAGGCGCACCCGGGCCACTTCGGCAGCGAGGTCACCGCCGGCCGCAACCAGTACATCTGGCTCGGCACCACCAAGGTCTTCGACTCCTTCAGCTTCGCCTTCAAGGAGACCGAGCACGGCTGGATCTGGTGCTACGCCTACGGCTTCAGCGGCGAGCGCTCCACCTGCGTCGTCGAGTGCTCCCGCGAGACCTGGACCGGCCTCGGCCTCGACACGAGCGGTGAGACCGACAGCCTGCGCCTCCTGGAGAAGCTCTTCCACGACCTCCTCGACGGCCACGAGCTGATCGGGCGGGAGCGGTCCGACGACGCGGCCCAGTGGCTCACCTTCCGCACGCTCACCAACCGCGTCTGGCACAGGGGCAACGTGGTCCTCCTGGGCGACGCCGCCCACACCACGCACTACTCGATCGGCGCGGGCACCACCCTGGCCCTGGAGGACGCGCTCGCCCTCGCGGACGCCCTGCGCGCCCCCGAGGCGACGCGCACCCCCGCCGGCCTCGACGCGGCCCTCACCACGTACGGGAAGCGCCGGCGCGCCGAGCTCGTCTCGGCCCAGAGCGCGGCCCGCTACAGCGCCCAGTGGTACGAGAACCTCCCCCGCTACATGCGCCTGGAGCCGGCCCACATGTTCGCCCTCCTCGGCCAGCGCCACTCGCCGCTGCTCCCGCACGTCCCGCCGCAGCTGTACTACCGGATCGACCGGGCCGCCGGGCAGCTGGAGCCCCTGCGCCGCCTCAAGCGCTGGCTGGGCCCGCGCGTGGCCCGGGCGGTCCACGGCCGGCGCTGAGCCACGGAAGCCGGTGGCCGACCCGGGGAGGGGCGGCCACCCCGTCCTCGCGTACGAGGCGGGCCCCGCGCCGTGACACCATCGGTCCGTGCTCGACATCGGCTACTCCCTCTCGCGTCGCTTCCCCGACCCGCCGCAGACCGACTACCGCCACGCGGACGTCCACTCCCTGCGCCACGACCTCTTCTGCGGGGACGTCTACCTCGCCGACACCGAGGCGGACCGCGAAGTGTCCACAGCCTGGGGATGGGTGCCGGTCCTCGACTTCGCCTGGGCGCTGTGCGACATCGTCGAGCAGCTCGACCAGGACCCGCGCGGCAGCCGCGCCGCGCAGCCGCAGTACGCGGAGCTCGATTTCACCGAGTCCTCGGACCGGATGCTCTTCGAGCGCCGCTTCGGCTGGGTCGACGTCGAGGCCGACTGGATGCCGGGCGACGAGCCGCCGGTCACCTTCAACCACGCCGAACTGCGCCGCGAGGCCCGCGACTTCCTGCACGACCTGATCGCCGACCTCACCGACATGCACGAGGGCCTCGCCGACAACCCGGCCGTCTGGTCCCTCCAGGCCCGCTTCCCCCGCGTGGCCTGACGACGCCCCGACGGATCACCCCTCCACCCGCACCCCCAGCCGCGCCGCGAGCACCGGCGCCAGGTCGAAGAGCTGGACCGTCGAGATGACGGCCCCGGCCAGCGACTCCACCCCGCGCGCGATCTCCAGCCGCTGCACCCCGCGCAGGTCCACGTCCTTCAGCCGCGCCCCGGAGAAGTCCACCCCGGTCAGCACACAGTCCACGAACTCGACCCGCTCGAGGACCGCGCCCCCGAAGTCCGGCTCGCTCAGGACGCACCCCTCGAAGACGACGTCCTTCAGCTTCGCCGCCCGCAGGTTCAGGTAGTCGCTCTTCCCGCCCCGCACCACGACTCTCTCCAGCACCGCCCCGTGCAGCTGCGCCCCGCCGAGCCGCGCCTCCACGACCTCCACGTCCCGCAGCTGCGCCCCCGAGAGGTCCGTGCCCACTCCCCGTACCCCCGTCAGCACCGAGTCGAGGAACCGCGCGCCCGTGAGCCGCGCCTCGTCGAGCCCGCAGTCGCGCAGCGCGCAGTCCAGGAACCGGGCCCCCGCCCCCGACTGGCCGGTCAGGTCGAGCCCGGCCAGTTCGAGCCCGTCGTAGTCCCCGTCCGCCTCGATCCCGCCCTCGTAAGCCACCAGGGGAGGCAGCCGCACCTCCGGCCGCCGCGCCCCCGCCACCTTCTTCTTCCGTGCCGTCGCCATGACCCCATGGTGATGTACGCCACTGACAACGCCCCGGATGTCACGAACGAACGCCCTCCACCCGTCCCCCACACGAGACCGGAAACGGGACCCGGACACGGCGCCCGGCCACCGCACCCGGCCACGGCACCCGGACACGAGGGAGAAGGACATGCGCAAGCTCACCGTCATCGGCGGCGGCTTCGCCGGGCTCACCGCGGCGATCACCGCGGCCGAGGCCGGCGCCAAGGTGACCCTGCACGAGGCCCACCGCACGCCCGGCGGCCGGGCCCGCACCGCCGAAGGCCCGTACCGCACCAACGAAGGCCCGCACGCCCTCTACTCCGGCGGCCCCCACTGGACCTGGCTGAAGCAGCGCGGCCTCCTCGGCCCGCTCGCCCCGCTCCCGCCCGCCGAAGCCCTCCGGCTCCGCTTCCACCGCGACGGCGCCCTGCGCCGCACCCCGCCGCTCGGCCTGCTGCGCCAGACCCTCCGCGGCGCCGCCCAGGCCCCCGTCGACCTGGACTTCCGCACCTGGGTCACCGGCCTCGCGGGCGAGCGGACCGCCCACGACGCCGCCGCCTACAGCGCGGTCGCCCTCTTCCACCACGACCCGGGCTCGCTCTCCGCCCGCTTCGTCCAGGAGCGCCTGCACCGGGCCGGCTCCCTGCCGCCCGAGGCCCACTACATCCGGGGCGGCTGGGGCCAGTTGATCGAGCGGATGGTCGCGCGCGCCTGGGAGATGGGCGTACGGATCGAGACCTCGTCCCGCGTCGACAGCCTGCCGCTCGGCGAGGGACCCGTGGTCGTCGCCACCGCTCTGCCCGCCGCCGCCCGGCTCCTCGGCGACCCGTCGCTGACCTGGGACAGCGGTCGCACGGTCCTGCTCGACCTGGCGCTGCGGACCCGGAAGGGGGACCCGTTCGCCGTCTCGGACCTGGACGCGCCCGGCTGGGTCGAGCGGTTCACCGCGCAGGACCGCTCGCTCGCCCCCGCCGGGCAGCAACTCGTCCAGGCCCAGCTGCCCATCGGCCCCGAGGAGTCCAAGGCGGACGGCATCGCCCACGGCGAGCGCCTCCTCGACCGCGCCTTCCCCGGCTGGCGCGAGCGGACGGTGTGGCGCCGGGAGGCCGTTTCCCAGGGCCGTACGGGAGCGGTGGACCGGCCGGGCACCACCTGGCGCGACCGTCCCGCGGTCGACCGGGGCGACGGCGTCTACCTGGTGGGCGACCAGGTGGCCGCGCCCGGGGTGCTGTCGGAGGTGTCGTTCACGAGCGCGATCGAGGCGGTGTCGCTGGCCGTCCGCACGGAACTGCTTGACCTCAAGCGCACTTGAGGGCGGAGGCTCGGGACCTGTCACCGAGAGATCCCGCTGCAGTGTCAGCGACGACGACAGGGGAACGTCATGCACGCCATCCGCCTCCACGCCTTCGGCCCCGCCGAGAACCTCACCCACGAGGAGACGGCCGACCCCGTGCCGGCCCCCGGCCAGGTCCGCATCCGTGTAGCGGCCGCCGGCGTGCACCTCCTCGACACGGCGCTGCGGCTCGGCCAGACGGGCCCCTTCCCCGCCCCCGCCGAGCTCCCCACGATCCCCGGCCGCGAGGTCGCCGGCACCGTCGACGCGCTCGGCGAGGGCACCGACCCGTCCTGGCTCGGCAAGCGGGTCGTCGCCCACCTCGGCATGGCCCCGGGCGGATACGCGGAGCTCGCCGTCACCGACGCGGCCCGCCTGCACGCCCTCCCCGACCACCTCGGCGAGGCGGAGGCCGTCGCCATGATCGGCACCGGCCGCACGACCCTGGGCATCCTCCAGTTCACCGAGCTCGGCCCCGACTCGGTCGCGATCGTCCCGGCCGCCGCGGGCGGCATCGGCACCCTGCTCGTCCAGTACGCGAAGAACGCCGGCGCCACCGTCGTCGGCCTCGCCGGCGGCCCCGCGAAGGTCACGCTCGTCGAGGCGAACGGCGCCGACCTCGCCGTCGACTACAAGGAGCCGGACTGGCAGGAGAAGGTCCGCGCGTACCTCGAGGAGCTCGGGCTCTCCGCGACCGTCGTCTTCGACTCGGTCGGCGGCGACACCGGCCGCGCCGCCGTCGACCTCCTCGGCGAGGGCGGGCAGCACGTCGTGTTCGGCTGGTCGGGCGCGGGCCTGCACGACGGCGAGCCGCTGACGTTCACGCCGGAGGAGCTGGCGGAGCGCGGGATCACCTCGGAGTCCGTCCTCGGCCCCGTCATGATCCAGAAGGCGGGCGGCGATGTCCGCAACCTCGAACTCGCCGCCCTCGCCGCCGCGGCCGACGGCTCGCTCCGCCCGGCGGTCCACCGCTTCCCGCTGGAGAAGGCGGCGGAGGCCCACCGCGCCCTGGAGACCCGGGGCACGACGGGCAAGGTGGTCCTGATCCCTTAGAGGACGCCCCGGCCGACAGAGGTCTCGGACCCCGATTCAGACCCCGATGACGTCCCAGGAGTGCGCCTTGAACTCCTTCTGGAAGTCGGCGTGGTCCTCCCACATCCGGGCGGCGGAGCGCAGCACGTCCCAGTTGTGCTCAAGGGCCTGGTCGACCACGGGCCGCAGCTCAGGCGCCGACTCCCGCTTCTCCACGAGGCCCTTGACGGCCGAGGCGGCCTGCACGGTGTAGCGCAGGGCGCGCAGCGCGCGGGACGTGTCGTCCATCCCGAAGCCGTGGTCCTTGCCGTTGGCGGGGTCGAAGAGGGGCGTCAGGCGCGCCTCGATGAAGTCGGTGATCCGCTGAAACCGCTGCTCGATATCCATGCCCCTTTCCTACATCACGTCCTACAGCGCTCCCGCCCCACCACCGCCGAGCTCGGCCAGCGCCTTGTCCGTGAGGCGGTAGACCGTCCACTCGTCCTGCGGGCGGGCGCCCAGGGACTCGTAGAAGTCGATCGACGGCTTGTTCCAGTTCAGGACGGACCACTCCAGGCGCTCGTAGCCGCGGTCCACGCAGATGCGGGCCAGCTCGGTCAGCAGGGCCTTGCCGTGGCCGCCGCCGCGGACCTCCGGGCGGACGTACAGGTCCTCCAGGTAGATGCCGTGGACACCGCGCCACGTCGAGAAGTTGAGGAACCAGAGCGCGAAGCCGGCGATCTCCCCGGACTCCGTCTCGGCGATGTGGGCGAAGGCGGCGGGGCGGTCGCCGAAGAGGGCCTCGTGGAGCTGGTCCGGGGTCGTGCGGACCTCGTGGAGGGCCTTCTCGTACTCCGCGAGGTCGCGGATCATGGCGAAGACGACGGGGACGTCTGCGGGCGTGGCGGTACGGATCATGCCCCCAGCCTGCCTCGCGTCAGGCCCTCCTGGCCAGCAGGATCCGCGCGAGCGCCACCTGCTCCTCGTCCAGCTCGGTCGCGCCGTCCTCGACGTCCCAGAGACCGTTCTGCAGGACGCGGCCGAGGGTCCAGGCCGCGGCCCGACGCCGGTCGCCGACGACCTCGGCGAGCAGGTCGAAGCGCCACAGCAGTTCGTCCGGGTGGGGATCGAAGCGGTCCGTCAGGGCGGGCAGGAGGTCGAAGCCGGGGTCTCCGGCGAGAGGCTTCGGGTCGATGGCGAGCCAGGGCTCGCGCTCGGCCGCGAGGACGTTGTCCAGGTGGAGGTCCCAGTGGAGGAGGCGGTCCCCCGGCTCGCCCGCCACGTCCCGTACGGCCGCCGCGCAGTCCCGCAGGACCGCCGCGTCCGCCGCGCCGAGCTGTGCGGCCGCACCGGGTACGTCCGCGAGCATCCCGGCGGCGATGTCGCCGAGGGTCCGCAGCCCGGCGGGCGCCGGGAGCGCCACGAGCCGGCCGAGGAGCTCCGCCACGATCCGCAGCGCCTCGCGGGTGTCCTCGACCGTGGAGAGCGGCCGGGCGGCGTCGAGCCACTCCAAGAGCATCGTCCCCGTCCCGGCGTCATGGTCGAGCAGGCGCACGGAGCCCGCCCCGTCCCACACCCGCAGACCGACGGGCTCGCCCTCGGTCTCGTCGTCGAGGATCTGCATCTTCAGCGCGGCGCGGGTGCCGTCGGCGATCCGCTCGACGGGCAGCACGAGCGAGGCCACGCCGTACATCGAGGGCCCGGTGACCTCCAGCCCCCATCTGCCGAGGAACTCCTCGGCCCGCGCGGGCAGCCCGGCGACGAACGCCCGTCCCGCCTCACCGTTGTACTTGGCCTGGGACAGCGCGAGTTCCTCGGGTACGTGAATCACGTACCGAGCCTAGACACCGGCGTCGCGCAGCGCCTTCGAGAATGCGGCCGCGCCGTAGAGCGCGTTCCCGCCCGGGAGCGCGGCCCCGTCGACCAGCACGGTGGGTGTGCCGCCGACGCCCGCGTCCTCGAAGGCCTTCTCCGCGTCCGCGACCCACTGCTGGTACGCGTCCTCCCGGACGCCCGGTCGAAGGCGTCGCCCCGCAGGCCCTCGCGCCGGGTCCTGCGTACGACCATGGGAGAGCCCTTCCGGAACAACGAAATCCGCACGAAGTCCGCGTCGGATCCACCTCCTCGAACGTAGACCGCTCCCCGCCCGGAAACCCTCGCCGAAAGACCCGTATCCACAGGCCCAAGGCCCCTGTAACGTCCCGCCCACGCACGCGGAAGAGGGATACACATGAGCACGGTCAACGGCGGCATCTCGTTCTGGTACGGGCAGGAGGGCGCCCCCGCGCCCCGCGAACCGCTCCCCGGCGACACGACCGCCGACGTCTGCATCGTCGGCGGCGGCTACACCGGCCTGTGGACCGCCTACTACCTCAAGAAGGCCGTCCCCTTCCTCAACATCACGGTCCTCGAAGCGAAGTTCTGCGGCTACGGCGCCTCCGGGCGCAACGGCGGCTGGCTCTACAACGGCATCGCGGGGCGCGCCCGCTACGCCAAGCTCCACGGCCACGAGGCCGCCGTCCGCCTCCAGCAGGCGATGAACGCGACCGTCGAGGAGGTCCTCGACGTCTGCGAGACGGAGAAGATCGAGGCGGACCAGCACCGCGGAGGCGTCCTCGAAGTGGCCCTCTCCCCCGCGCAGCTGTCCCGTCTGAAGGACTTCCACGCGACCGAGGCGGCCTTCGGCGAGACCGACCGCGAGCTGTACGGCGCCCGCGAGACGGCGGCCCGCATCCGCGTCACCGGCGCCGTCGGCTCGTCCTGGACGCCGCACGGCGCGCGCCTGCACCCGGTGAAGCTGGTCAAGGGCCTCGCGGCGGCCGTCGAGGCGCTCGGCGTCAGGATCCACGAGTCGACCCCGGTCACGGAGATCAAGCCGAAGCACGCGATCACCCCGTACGGCACGGTCCGCGCCCCGTACGTCCTGCGCTGCACCGAGGGCTTCACGGCCTCCCTCGCCGGCCAGCGCCGCACCTGGCTGCCGATGAACTCCTCGATGATCGCCACCGAACCGCTCACCGACGCCCAGTGGGAGTCCATCGGCTGGGAGGGCCGCGAGACGCTCGGCGACATGGCGCACGCCTACATGTACGCGCAGCGCACGGCGGACGGCCGGATCGCGCTGGGCGGCCGGGGAGTCCCGTACCGCTACGGCTCGAAGACGGACAACGACGGCCGCACCCAGCCACAGACCATCGAGGCGCTCCGCGACATCCTGGTCCGCTTCTTCCCCCAGCTTGCGGGCGTACGGGTGGACCACGCCTGGTCCGGCGTCCTGGGCGTCCCCCGCGACTGGTGCGCCACGGTGACTCTCGACCGCTCCACCGGCCTCGGCTGGGCGGGCGGCTACGTCGGCTCGGGCGTCGCCACGGCCAACCTGGCGGCCCGCACCCTCCGCGACCTGATCCAGCAGGACTCGGGCCAGTCCGGCCCCACGGACCTCACGGCACTGCCCTGGGTGAACCACAAGGTCCGCAAGTGGGAACCGGAACCGCTGCGCTGGCTCGCGGTCCAGACGATGTACGCGGCCTTCCGCGGCGCGGACCGCCGCGAACTCACGGGCCACAGCGCGGAGACGGACCGCGTGGCGACTTTGGCGGACAAGGTGACGGGCCGCCACTGAGGCCTACGACCGACGCCTACGACCAGCCATCCTCATTGCTACCGGTCTCGCAATCGAACGGTTCGACATGCTCCCACTCCGCCCCGGTGACCCGCCTGAAGGCGGTCGGGGCGGCTTCGAGCAGCTCTTCCGCCACAGCCGCCTCGTCACTCGTGTACGGAGAGAAATCGGCGCCCGAAGGATTCGCGAGCACCTCCCCGTACGCTCGTCTGCCCGCCAGAATCACGGCGCAACGCGCGTAGAGGAACCCGTCCTCGGACAGCGGCACAGGACGTCCCGACCGGGAAACGGCCCCCTTGACCGGGGTGTCGGCGAGGACCCTGAGATCGAGCCGGAAAAGCGATTCGGCCAGCACGTCGGCGAATCCGGTGACCTGGTCCGGGGTGCGTTCGGCCAGCTGTGCCGCAATCATCCCGCAACGGTTCGAGACATCACCACCGGCACCGGCACCGCCACGTGCCGACGCCTCGACGATCTCCCAGAACTCCGACTCGTCCAACGTCCCCTCCCAGGCCCACGACCGCACGTGCCGCTTCCTCAATTCCTGCTCATATGACCACCGTCGGCCCCACGCACCCGGTTACGTTCCTCCGGGCGAACCGCCCACTCACCACCGGGGGAGACAAGCACGTGACGAAGCACCAGAGGCCACTGACCGCGGCCCTGACCCTCGTATGCCTAGCGGCAACCGGCTGCACCACCAGCACCACCACCACCGCCGACCCGAAGCCGTCGAACACCCCGCAGCCGACAACACAGTCACCCCGGGCCGAATCCGAGGAAGCCCAGGGCAACCGCGCCAAGGCCGCACTGGAACCACCCTCGCGGACCGACGAGGACCCCGACTTCGTGGAGTCCGGCCTGGAGCGGGCCCAGGACGGCGTACACAGCCTCTCCCCCGTGAAAAAGGGCAAGACCTACAGGATCTCCATGGCCTGCGTAGGCACAGGAACAGTGAAGGTCACCCTCGCCGACAAACCCCGACAGCCCGTGGCGTGCAACGGAGTCCCCGCGACCCACCACATCGAGAACGCCCCGGCACACCTCCCGATCGACATCACCGCCACATCAGGAGCGACCGGCATGGTGGCATGGCGGGTCGCCTCCGTCCCTTCCTGACCGGAGGACGACGGGGCCGTGGACGGCGAAGACCCCCAACCAAGATCGGTCGGGGGTCTTCGCCGTTTCCTACCTGGAGCCCCCTGTCGGGTTCGAACCGACGACCCGCGCACTGCAAGCAAGCTCAGGCCGGCAGGCCCTGCTGGCACCGGGGTTCCCCGTGGGTCCCCGCTCCATCTGGCACGGTTGTGACACGGGCGACCCAGGCCCATCCCTGTTGGATTCGTGCAACTCGGGCAGTTGCATGGGGGACTGATGATGCCGACACCTGAGTTGGCGAACCAAGCCTCCCCCATCCGGCATGACGGAGGAGACCGTCCAGGTCTCCAGCTCGACGGCTACGTCGGCTCGGGCTTCACCACGCCCAACCTGGCGGCCCGCGCCCTCCGCGACCTGATCCAGCAGGACTCGGGCCAGTCCGGCCCCACGGACCTCACGGCACTGCCCTGGGTGAACCACAAGGTCCGCAAGCGGGAACCGGAAGCGCTGCGCTGGCAGCGGGCAGCGGGCAGCCACCGAAGGAAGAGAGGGAAGGGGGCAGGCCGCAAGCGCCCTGCCCCTTTCCTCTACGCCCCGCCGACGGCCGCGTCGTCGCTCACTCCACCTGAATCCCGAAGTCCCCCACCAACTCCTCGAGACCGCCCTGGTACCCCTTCCCCCCGAGGACGAAGTCCCAGTTGCCGCCGGCCCGTCGCCGGAACGTGGCGATTCTTGACCAGCGCGTCACTCTCTATCGCCCTGGGCTGCGTCATCGGCATGTAGGCGTTCCCGCCCGCTGCTGGCTACCGACCGCCTCGGCCACAGTCGCCCCCAGGCCCCATCCCGTCTGCCGCCGATCCACACGTATGTGGAGCGGGCGCGGTGACGCCCGGCGCCGTGTCTGCTCGGCTTGCCTGGGTCGATGGCAGACGGGACGGGAGTTCCCCGCCTCAGCCCCTTCACGGCCGGCACCCGCGTACGGAAACCCCGCCATCCCGAAGCCTGAGCGCCCCGCCGGAGGCATCGTTCTGATCCCCGGTTCGCCTCGGCCGCTTCGTGGTTCGTCACCCATCAACCCGAGCTGTCAGGCGGGCGGACGGCGGCCGGGCTGGAGGGGCGTAGACAGGAGCGCAGGCCCGGACGCCGGGCCGCGCGCGCCGCGCCGTGCGCGGCGGGTGCCTTGATGAGGTAGAGAAACCTGTAACAACTCGCTCTGCCCCAGGCGGTCTTGTCGCTACGGCCAACAGCTGCTGGCACGGGTGTGGGGACGGCACAGCTGAGGCCGGCTGATGAGCGATCTCACGGTGAATCCGTGGAAGAGGCACGGCAAGGATCGGCTCTACGTGAACGTCCCGGACGGAACATCCGTCGCCTGGGGGGATCGAGCGAGGAAGACCGTGACGATCAAAGCTCGGCAGTACCAGGATGAGGCGTTGGCCTTGCTCCGGCGCCGCCTTGGGGGCGAGACCGTCGGCCTCCGGCTCATCCGCCTCCACGACGCCCGCCACGGCTGCGCGACGCTCCTCACCGCCGCCGGCGTCGCGCCGCGCGTCGTCATGGAGATCCTCGGGCACAGCCAGATCAGCCTGACCATGGACGTCTACACACACGTCGTCCAGGACACGCAGCGCGAGGCCATCAGCCACGTGGACCGGCTCCTCGAACGAAGGCGTCCGGAGCTCCGCCCCGACTGCGGCTGAGTGTGCTGAATGCCGGTCTGACTCGACCCCATGCTCTGCTCAGAGCATGGGGTCGAGTCAGTGAAACCAGACGACGAGACGCACGTTCTCCGCGCCGTGAACCTCGCTGAGGATGCGCATGACGCTCCAGACTCGGCCCCAGTCGGTGTCGGTCCCTGCGGCTGACGCGCGGCTTCGTGCACCGGAGGCGTCCGTCTCCTGCCAGTCGGTAGCCGCCAGCTCAGCCCAGGTCACCCATGTCGTCCCGTGTACGGAGTGAGGACCGCCGTAACCTGCGAACTCACTATGCAGCCCATCCGACGCGTCGTCCGGAAGGCCGCGGCCTTCGGCAAGCGGGCGGAAGCCGAAGGAGTTGCGGATGCCGAAGAGACAAGCCAGGCCGTCGTAGGCGTTGCCCCTGTTGAGCAGGAAGAGGTCGATGCCGAGTTCCCAGACGGCGTCCTCGTCGTCCGGACCCCACAGCCGGGCCCCTGGCCGGCACTCGATCATTCCACTGACATCGGTCGACATGGCGTGATCCTGCCTGCCAGGCCCGGGAGCCGGCATCCGCTTTTCGCTCCACGTGCTGCGGACCGTCCCCGGCCGACCGTCGCCGTAGATGTCAGCCGTAGATGTCAAAGACCCCCAACCATGATCGGTTGGGGGTCTTCGACGTTCCTACCTGGAGCCCCCTGTCGGGTTCGAACCGACGACCCCCGCTTTACAAGAGAGGGAGGGCGATCACCGGTGTGACCTGCAAACTCGCTGCCTGGGAAACGCCCCGGGCACGCACCGCCGTTGCTCCCGATTCCCCGTGGCTCCCCGCCACTTCTGGCACGGAAGTGGCACGGCCGCGTTCTGATCCGCAGCTCTAGCCAGACCGGTCAGCAACGTCCATTCCGAGGGACGCTACCGGACTGGGGGGCGGTTGCTGAGGTTTGCGGTACGAGGGCGCGGCACAGCGCCCGTTGTCGGGACGGTCAGCCCTTCGGCCTAAGCTGCGCCTATGTGGAAGGAAGCCGCTGTCGAAGCCTTGCCCGACGTCGAATTCAGGGCACCCGTCGATGCAGCGGCTCTAGCCGAGGCAGAGCGGCGCCTTGGCCGCGGCTTGCCAACGCAACTGACCGCTCTACTGATGGAGACAGACGGGATAGTCGGCGGGTATAGGAAGGACGTCGTCTGGTCCCTGGATCGGATTGTGGAGCAGAACCTGCTGTTCTGGTCCCCCGACACCTTCCCGGGCCTGTACATGCCCTTCGACCCGTTGCTGTTCTTCGGCGACAACGGTGGGGGCGACCAGTTCGCCTTCGTGCTAACGCCAGAGCGCCCGGATATCTTCGTCTGGGACCACGAGGATGACAGTCGGCTGTGGGCCGCAAACGAGCTGGAGGACTACCTGCACCGTTCCCTCTCGGGCGGTGGAGACTGGTACCGGTAGCCACCCTCTATGTCCCTAGTTTGGGCGTTCTTCTGTGGCTCCTCCCCCTCGCTCCCGCCTGATCGGTCACGCAAGAGGCACACGTGCCAGGATGCCGGGATGGTGCAATCACATGCCGCGTGGGAGAAGCACGTACGAGGCCTGGCCGAGGCCCTCATTGGTCCCGACTCGGAGCCTCTGCGCGGGCACGTTCTCGACTTCCTCAGGGCCGGTGAGCACGGACTCGCTATCGAGACACTCGCCGACTGGATCGGGGATCTGGAAGACCCCACGCTCGTCACGCCTGCCAACCGCGCACGGGTGCTCGATCTGGCCTCGGACTTCCCCGAGGAGACACGGATTCGCGTGAGGCGTGCTCTGGCTGACCCCGCCGGCCGATGACACATGGCCGGTGGAGCTGCCATGAGCTCCCCGCCCCGCCCACCACTCACCCCCAACTCCCATCCCGTCTGCCGTCGACCCACACGTATGTGGAGCGGACGCGGTGCCGGGCGTCCAGGTGGAGCGCGCCACTGTACGAACGACCTGGACGCCCGGCGCCGTGTCTGCTCGGCTTGCCTGGGTCGATGGCAGACGGGATGGGAGTTCCCCGCCTCAGCCCCTTCACGGCCGGCACCCGCGTACGGATCCCCCGCCATCCCGGAGCCTGAGCGCCCCCGCCGGAGGCATCGTCTTGGCCCGAGTGTTGTGGCCGTCCCTGGTTCGTCGCCCATCAACCCAAGCTGTCAGGCGTGCGGACGGCGCCCGGGCTGGAGCGGGGCGTAGACAGGAGCGCAGGCCCGGGCGACGGGCCGCGCGCGCCGCGCCGTGCGCGGCGGGTGCCTTGATGAGGTAGAGAAACCTGTAACAACTCGCTCTGCCCCAGGCGGTCTTGTCGATACAGGCAACAGCTGCTGGCATAGATGTGGGGACGGCATAGCTGGGGGGCTGATGAGCGATCTCACGGTGAATCCGTGGAAGAGGCACGGCAAGGATCGGCTCTACGTGAACCTCCCGGACGGAACATCAGTCGCCTGGGCGGATCGAGCGACGAAGACCGTGACGATCAAGGTTCGGCAGTACCAGGATGAGGCGTTGGTCCTGCTCCGACGTCACCTTGGGGATGGACTCACCGTTGGCTCCTCTCCTTCGCGCACTCAGGGAGCGGCCCCTGCCCCGCCCCCTCGCCATCCTGGCCCCTCAGCCACGAACCACCCGGCCGGACGGCCGGCACCTCTCCCACCCCTCAGCCCAAGTGAGGACCTGGCGAGGAACCGCCCCGGCGCCCGACTCCTTGGGACGATCGCCGAGCGAGGCCCGTCAACGGCTCAGCGGCTACGGGCGAAGTTACTGCGGCAGCCCTCGGAATGGGACAACTGGTACGCCGGGCTTGCGGGAGAGCGGCGGGTAGGTCGGGAGCTGGAACGCCTGTCGCCGCTTGGTTGGCGGATCCTCCACGGCATCGAGAAGAGCAACGGCGGCGACATCGACCACTTGCTGATCGGCCCTGGAGGTGTGTTCAGCATCAACACCAAGGCCCACCAGGGCGCCTCGGTCTGGGTCGGCGACGCGATGGCCAAGGTCAATGGTGGACCGCCCCAGCCCTACGGTGCGGCAAGCAAGGCCGAGGCCGACTACGTGCGAAAGGTGCTGGGCCGGTACTGCGCCTTCGACGTGCCCGTCGAGCCAGTCCTGGTGTTCGTCGGCGTGGTCTCCCTGCATCGCGCAAATGCGCAGGGCGCCGTTCGCGTCTACCAGGAGCGAGAGGTGGCGGCTCTCGGGCCTCTCACCGGCAGGCTCACCTCAGAGCAGGTGGAGAGCGTGTACGCCGCTGCCCGTCACCGGCGCGCCTGGCTCCGAACTTGACCTTGCTCGTCCCTCAGGAGGCGGCTCGCGAAGCCCTGTCGGCAGAGTCGTTCGTACGCGTCGATCACGTCATCCGGCACCTGCTGACTGATCATGAAGCCCTGGTCCGGGTAAATCAGAAGTCGCTGCAAGGCCCCCACCAGCATGTCGATCACCAGACGAGCGTCACCGACGGAGTCGACGTACTCGTTCAGCGTCATAGGGCTGGAGGCGCTGACAATCTCCACTTCGGGCCAGAGCTGCCGCGCCGTGGCGTATGCGCGCCGCTCCTCGTACGGCTTGCTGATCAGCAGCACGGAGGACACGTGGATGCCGGCCTCCAGGAGTAGCTCTCGGGAGAAGCGAATGTTCTCGCCCGTGTTCCGGGCCCGCGGCTCCACAAGCACGGCCGAGCTAGGGACCCCGAGCTCAAGCGCCCGCTCTCGGTAGTGGACGGCTTCACCGCGGGGCATCCGTTCCCGTGTCGTCGGGCTGGTCGCCCCGGTGAAAACGAGGAGTGGGGCCATGCCGCGCTTGTAGAGGTCGACTGCGGCGTCGGCTACCCCCAGGTCGTGACTGCCAAGCCCGATCGCCACTGAGCACGGCCGGGGCGTGTGGCCCATCTGGTGGTAGCCCCACAGGCGCTGTGTGTCGGCCCAGTCCTGGGTGGAGATCACTGCTGGCTGTTCCTGTCCTTCGCCGAGTCCGGGACCTTGAAGTCGTACTCCCAGGCGAAGCGGGAAGCGGCATGCACTCCAATGGCGAACTCAACCACTGTTCCGTCTGCCGTGTACGTCGTCCGGTGCAGCTCGACCACGGGTTCGCCCGGCGGGAGCTGTAGGAGCTTCACCTCGTCTGCTGTCGGCGTGCGGGCGAAGAGCGACTCCTTCATGTGGTCGATCTCGTAACCCGCGTCGTACAGGACGCGGTAACCACCGCCTCGGCCGGCCGGACCGGGTGTGGGATCGACCAGGCGGGTGCCCTCGACGTGTTCGGGGCGGTAGTAGCTGGTCAGCGTGTGCGTCGGCTGGTCGCCTTCCTTCACCAGCCGGGCGCGGGC
Organism: Streptomyces venezuelae; assembly: GCF_008642375.1. Taxonomy (NCBI): domain Bacteria; kingdom Bacillati; phylum Actinomycetota; class Actinomycetes; order Kitasatosporales; family Streptomycetaceae; genus Streptomyces; species Streptomyces venezuelae. The sequence continues at coordinate 3,970,416 of NZ_CP029194.1, forward strand.
GTATACGGGAGCTCCGGCTTCAAGGCCATGGGCAGTTGCTACCGCTGTCGGGGCGTCTACGAGGCTGATTGTCTGCGTCTGCTCGTTGCGGCGGTACGACCGTCCTGACGCCACGCGATCCGCGATGAACGCCACCTCGTCGCCGTCGCGCCACTTCACCTTGTCGTACCGGGCGATACCGAGCCGCTTGAGCGGCACCTGCTGCCGTACGACAGTCCCGTGGCCGCGTGTAGAGGTGACCAGCCCTTCCGCTTCCAGGGCCTTGTATGCGGCGTTGACGGTGGCCTTGGAGCCTTCACCTGCCTCGACCAGCTCTCTGATCTGCGGCAATCGCTGGCCCGGCTCGTAGTCACCCCTCTTGATTTGCTCGGCCAGCTTGTCTGCCAGCTCCCGCCACTTGGGCGCCATCTCGTACCCCTCTCAACGAGAACCAGTCAAACACAGTCCTAGGACTGTTGACAGTCCTAGGACTACGGGCGCACTATCTACTCAGTCGCTCGCAGTCCTAGGACAGCGGGCCCTGGCAGTACCCGTTCGGGCTGCCCAACAACGTAGGAGTGCTGATGCCGTCCTTCAAGATCGACCTTTCTACCGCCGTCGTGTTTGTCGCGACCGCTCCCACGCCGAAGCTCGTGAGCAAGCAGACCGGTGAGCGTGCCGTGGACCGGGAGACCGGTGCGGGGCTGTCCACGGTGGGGCTGCTGATCTCGGATGAGGGTGAGGGCAACCTCTACCAGGTGACCGTTCCGGAGACCGGGATCCCCGCGGGCCTCGCCCCGGGCATGCCGGTGTCGGTGATCGGGCTCAAGGCTCGGGACTGGGAGAACACGTTCAACGGGCAGACCCGTCACGGCATCTCGTTCCGCGCGGTCGCCCTCACGGCTGGTGCCTGACCATGACGGATCTGTCGACGTTATGGGAGGTCGGCGTCCCGCTGGCCAGTGCGGGCGGCCTCGGCTACGCGAAGGTCCGCGCCCCGCGCGTGTTCTGGTCGCTGGTCGGACTGCCGATTGCTCGCGTGCGGTTCGCGGTGACGTACCGCTCCACGATGGACGTGTGCGGGCTGACGGTTCAGCCGTCCCGCGTGCGGGCGTTCGTGGTCCGCAACGTCGCTCGCCGCAGTGACGTGCAGCCGGTGCCGCCGAAGGTCCGCCGGGTGCGGGGTTCCTCGACCGGGATGCGGGTCACGCTCCGTCTCCCCGCCGGTTTGGAGCCCACTGACGTGGTCGCGGCCTCTGAGCGGCTGCGGCACGCCTGGGGCGTCCACTCGGTCATCGTCGTCGAGACGAAGCCGGGGTTCGTGGAGCTGAGGATGACCGGCTACGACGTGCTGCGGCGGGTGAAGATGCCTCGCCGCGTCCCCTCCGGTCCGATGACGGTTCCGGTCGCGCTGCGGGAGGACGGGACCGCTTTCGTCCGGGACTACCTCAAGGTCCCGCACGCGCTGACGCTCGGCGCCAACCAGTCGGGCAAGTCGATGTACCAGAGGAACCTGGTCGCGGGGCTGGCTCGCCTGCGCCGGGTCGCTCTGGTCGGGATCGACTGCAAGCGCGGTGTCGAGCAGCGGGGATACGCGCCCCGGCTCTCCGCCCTGGCCGTGACGCCCGATGAAGCGTCCGGGGTCCTGGACGCGCTGGTAGACGAGATGGAAGCCCGCTTCGACCTGCTGAGCGAGCACGGCGCCTCCGACGTCTGGGACCTGCCCGAGGGCGTTCGTCCCGTGCCGGTCGTGCTGCTGGTAGACGAGGTGGCCGAGCTGTTCCTCGTAGCGACCAGAAAGGACGAGGAACGTCGGGACCGGATGGTCACGCAGATGATCCGCCTCGGGCAGATGGCCCGCGCGGCCGGCATCTTCCTGGAGGTCTGCGGCCAGCGGTTCGGCTCCGAGCTCGGCAAGGGCGCCACGGCACTCCGCGCCCAGCTCACCGGACGCGTCGTCCACCGGGTCAACGACAAGCAGACCGCCGACATGGGCCTGGGCGACATCGCCCCGGACGCGGTCGTGGCCGTGACGTCGATCCCGCCCGACCGGCCCGGTGTCGCCGTGGCCGGTGACTCCTCCGGCGGCTGGTCCCGCATCCGTACCCCTGAGTTGAGTGCGGCCAAGGCCGCCGAGATCTGCGCCGGGTACGCGCACCTGACCCCGGACCTCCCGCGCCTGGCCCCGTACCGGCCGGAGATCCCCGCCCAAGCGCCGTCCGCCGAGCCCGTGCCGCTCGCGAAGCCGATCCTGGCGACGGACTAGCAGTCCCCTCTCCTCTCTCGGTCGGCGTGACCGTCTCGCGCCAGGTCCCTACCCGACCCATGCCCGAAACCGAAGGGAACCGCCATGAGCACCGTCAAGAAGAAGCCCCCGGCCTCGCGCCGCCGCACACCCAAGCCCGCTCCCGTCCCGCCGCCCTGCGAGACCTGCGCCGGGACCGGGGAGACCACGACGGCCGTCCGCGTCGGCCGCAAGGGCAGGGCGATCGACGCCACGCAGACCGGGCTCTGCCCCGACTGCTTCGGCACCGGCACCACCTGACCCCAGATAGGAGGTGACCCGTGTTCCGCACCCTCCGCCTCGACCCCGTACTCATCCAGGCCGTCATTGCCGGGGCCCTGTCCTTCGCCCACCTGCACGACCTGGCCGCTGCGGCCGGACAGGACGGCTGGAAAGCCTGGGCCTACCCGGTCAGCGTCGACCTGCTCCTTGTCGCCGCCTGGCGCCGGATGCGCACCGACTCAGGCAACCGCGACGCCTGGCTCTGGTTCGCGATCGCCCTGATCGCGTCGCTCGGCGCCAACGTCGCCACCGCCGGACTCCTCGACATGAACGACGTCCCGGACTGGCTGCGCATCCTCGTCGCCGGATGGCCTGCCCTCGCCTTCCTCGGCGGCACGCTCCTCGCCCACTCACCTGCCCCGACACCGAGCCCCGATCCGGACCCGGAGCCTGCCGAAGAGCTCGGCCTCGCCCCCGAGCCGGACGTGATCGTGGAACGCGCCCCGGAACCGGTACCTGAGCTGCCGCCGGCCGTGCCGCTCCCGGAAGAAACACCGCCGGAGCCTGTTCCCCCGGTCCCCACCGTGCCCGTTCCGCCCGCACTGCTCGACCACGCCCGGAAGATCGCGGACGCCCACCACGCCCAGACCGGTACCCCGATCGACGCCACGACCCTGCGCGGCCGCCTCGGCGTCCCTGCCGCACTGGCGGACTCGATCGCCCTTCAACTCACGTGACAGGAAAGGAAATTGAGCTGATGCGTCCGAACCGTTTCTACTACGTCGTCCGCTTCGGGCCGGTGCAGGTCGCCACCCGCTACGACATCCGGGGCCGCGCCAAGCACACCGCCGTCTGCACGGCCCCCGGCTGCGACTTCTCCGCCGACTACTCCACCCGCGCAGGCGCCGAACTCGCCGCCCATACCCACCGTTGCACCGCGCGCTGACCCGAAGGAGATCCACGTCGTGGACGTCCCGCTCTGGCTCGCCCTGATCGTTGTCGGCGGCCTCGGCATCAAGCTCATCCGCCCGCCCTGGTGGCTCGTCGCCGTGATCCTCCTCGGCGGCTACCTCCTCGCCGACAGCCTCTTCGCCCCGCTCGTCGACCCGATCACCAAGTAGGGAGAACCGCCGTGCTCCGACCGCGCATCCCGGTCAACCCGCTCCCGACCGGCACCCTCACCCCGCTCGCCCAGCCCCCGCCACGACCGAGCCCCACCACGACATCACCCCTGCGCCGTGCAACCACGACCACACCCCGGCACCGACGCCGGTCACCTCGCCCCGAACCACCGTCCAGCTCACCCCCGGCAGCGCGGTCGCCCTCGCCGCCGGCGGTGGCGCGGTCGTCCTGGTCGTCGGCACCGTCCTCGTCTCCATGCTCCTCGCCGTCGCCATCACCGGCGTCTCCGTCGCCGTCATCGCGGTCGTCCTGCGCCTCCTCATCCGCGACATGCAGAAGGGCCGGTGAACGTCATGGACACGCAGACGATCGCAGCGGCTGGCTTACCGGCCCTCGGCTGGGCCCTCCACGGCGGACTGCTCCTGCGCCGCCTGGCCACCGCCCGCCGCGACCCCCTGACCGGGCTCCACACCCGCGCCGGATGGACCACCCGCGCCGAACACCTGATGGCGAGGAACGCCAACGCTCTCGTGCTCCTGGTCGACCTGGACGACTTCAAGGCCATCAACGACACCCACGGCCACGCCGCCGGTGACGCGGTCCTCACCGCCACCGCTCAACGGCTGACCGGCTGGTGCGGACGCCACGGCATCGCCGCCCGCCTCGGCGGAGATGAGTTCGCCGCCATCGTCACCGACCCCAGCCACACCGCAGGCCTGTTCGCCCTCCGGACCGCTCTGGATAAGCCGGTCACGCACAACGGTCACGTCCTGCCGGTCTCGGTCTCGGTCGGCCACTGCCACCGCGACCACCTTCCGGTCCCGCTCCTCACCGACGCTCTCTCGACCGCCGACTCCCCGATGTACGCGGCCAAGGGCCACGGCAGGCGCAACACACGCTGAGCGGCACCCGGGACGGCCTCGGTCGCCAAACTTCCGCCGCCCCGGGCGCCTGAACACCTTCCAGATCCGCCGGACCCGAAAGGGAAACCTCATGATGCCCCGCGTCTGCTCCCACTGCGACGGCTTCCCCGTCGTACACATCACCACCGGCAGCCTCTCCCCCGACGGGCAGCGCCGCACCCTCCCCGCCGCCTGTCCCGTCTGCAAGGGCACCGGCACCCGCACCGCCCCGGCCTTCCTCGTCCGCGCCGGGAAGTGACCGCCTTGACCGACACCGCCACTGCGGCGGGCCTGGACCCGGCCACCCTGAGCGACCTGCTCCGGATGGCCGGGTCCCCCGGCTTCGACCGCCTCAACGAACAGATCCGCCGCACCGGCGGCTGCACCGCCCCCATCCGCCTCACCGGCGGCACCAAGACCCTCGACCCCGCCACCAAGACCCTGCTCCACGCCTACAACACCGACGCCGAACCCGGCGGAGTCCTCCGCGTCGCCTGCGGCAACCGCCGCGCCTCCCGCTGCCCCGCCTGCGCCTGGACCTACGCAGGCGACACCTACCACCTGATCCGCGCCGGACTCGTCGGCTCCCCCGACAAGGGCACCCCCGACACCATCCGCGACCACCCCCGCGTCTTCGCCACCCTCACCGCCCCCTCCTTCGGCCCCGTCCACAACCGCCCCGGCACCCGCCCCTGCCGCTGCGGCACCCACCACCCCGAGGACGCGCACGAACTCGGCACCCCGCTCGACCCGGGAACGTACGAGTACGCGGGTGCGGTGCTGTGGAACAACCACGCCTCCGAGCTGTGGCGCTACTTCACGATCTACCTCCGCCGAGAGATCGCCGCCCGCGCCGGCCTCACGCAGAAGGCTGCCCGCGAACAGTCCCGCGTCTCCTTCGGCAAGGTCGCCGAGTACCAGAAGCGTGGGGCCGTCCACTTCCACGCAGTCATCCGCTTCGATGGACCCGACGGCCCCGACACCGCCCCGCCCGCCTGGGCCACCCTCGACCTGCTCACCGACGCCATCCGGGCCGCCGCCGCCCGCGTCCAAGTCGTCGTCCCCGCCAACCCGCAGTACGGCATCGACACCGATTGGGTGCTCCAGTGGGGCGAGCAGATCGACGTCCAGCCCATCGGCGCCTTCGGCCAAGGCGAAGAACTCACCGAACAGGCCGTCGCCGCCTACGTCGCCAAGTACGCCACCAAAGCCGCCGAGACCACCGGCACCGTCGACCACCCCGTCGGCAACAAGGAAGCGCTCGTCCTCCTCGGCGTCCCCGACCACCCCCGGCGCCTCATGGAAGCTTGCATGGACCTCGACCCGGCCTACCCGGGCCGACGGCTCCGAGCCTGGGCCCACATGCTCGGCTTCCGCGGCCACTTCTCCACCAAATCCCGCAGCTACTCGACCACCCTCGGCGCCTTACGCCAGGTCCGCGCCGACTACCGCGCCGCTCAACAGCGCACCGCCCTCGGCCTGCCCGACCCGGACGAACACCCGGAGGCCACCGTCCTCGTCGTCGCCCACTGGACCTACGCGGGCCATGGCTCCACCCCTGGCGAGTCCTGGCTCGCCGCCAACGTCCGTCGGGACATGCAGCACAACCGCGAAACCGCCCGCGAGATCCGCGCCCAGCTCGAAGCGTCCGCCGAAGAGGAGTGGTGACCATGTCCGCCCGTCTGCTCACCGTCGACCAGGTCGCCGAACTCCTCGGCACCACCGTCCGCTTCCCTCGGCGGCTGATCGAGGAACGGCGCATCACCTTCGTCAAGGTCGGCCGTCACGTCCGCATCCCGGAGCCCGCCGTCGAGGCTTTCATCGCGACGCACACCGTGCAGCCTGTCGAGCGTCGCTACGGGAAGGTGGCCTGATGGCGAACCGCAAGGGCCAGCGCCGTCGGTTCGGCACCGTGCGGCAGCTCGCGTCCGGCCGCTGGCAGGCTCGCTACCGCGACCCGCTGTCGGGCGAGACCAAGTCCGCGCCGCACACCTTCGACACCAAGACCGATGCGCTCGTATGGCTGACCGCCATCGAGGCGGAAATCATCCGGGGCACCTACCAGGCCCCCGACGCCGGCAAGGTTGCCTTCGGGCCGTACGCCGACGACTGGTTGAAGCACCGCAAGCTGGAGGACCGGACCCGGGAGCGGAGCGAGAGCGTGATCCGGCTGCACATCAAGCCGACCTTCGGCGCCGGGACGCTCGCCGCGATCACCACTCCCCGCGTACGAGCCTGGCGGACCGCCCTCCTGGAGGACGGCATCGGCGAGCCGACCGTCGTCAAGGCGTACCAACTCCTCCGCGCGATCCTGAACACGGCCGTCGACGACGAGCTGATCCGCCGCAACCCGTGCCGCATCAAGGGCGCCGACCGCTACGACGTCCCGGAGCGGCCCGTCCTCACCGTGGCCGAGGTGTACGCCGTGGCCGACGCCATCCAGCCGCACCACAGAGTGCTCGTCCTCCTCGCCGCCTTCACCACGCTCCGCTTCGGCGAGCTGGCCTCGCTCCGCCGCCGGGACCTCGACCTGACCCGCTCCGTGGTCATGGTCCGCCGTGCACAGGCCGAGCTGCAGAACGGCACGCTCGCCGACAAGGCACCGAAGTCCGCCGCCGGCGTCCGGCCCGTCGCCTTCCCGGCCGAACTCGTCCCCGAGCTCGCTCACCACCTGGAGCACTTCGCCGGGGCCGGGCAGGACGGCCATCTGTTTCAGGGTCCCCGCGGCGGGCTTCTCCGACGGAGCAACTTCCGGGACGACTGGACCGCCGCCCGTACCAAGGCCGGCATCTCCGGGGACGTCCACTTCCACGACCTCCGCCACACCGGGAACACCCTCGCCTCCAGCGCCGGGGCCAGCACGCGCGAGCTCATGACGCGGATGGGGCACAGCACGACCCGGGCCGCGCTGATCTACCAGCACATGACGAGCGACCGTGATCAGCACATCGCCGGGAAGCTCGGAGAGATGATCCGGCAGGCCCGCCAGGAGGGGCCTTCTGGCACGTAGGTGGCACGGCCGTGATCATGCGAAAGGGCCAGCGCCGGGGAAACATGCCCCTGCGCTGGCCCTTTGCCTTGAGCCCCCTGTCGGGTTCGAACCGACGACCCCCGCTTTACAAGAGCGGTGCTCTGGCCAGCTGAGCTAAGGAGGCAGCCAGTGCAGTGTAACCAACCCCGCACGGGCCGCGGCCGGAAATCTCTGGTCCTCCGGAGTGCTGACAGATCGGGCATCGCCAGGTAGCGTCACCTACGGTTCACTCAGGTGGACTAGACCTCAATCCTTCCTTTACTCGGATCGTCCGGCACGTTCCTGCCGGTGAAGGGACACATCACCATGGCTTCCGTCACTTTCGACAAGGCGACCCGGGTGTACCCCGGTGCCACCAAGCCCTCCGTCGACCAGCTCGACATCGAGATCGCCGACGGCGAGTTCCTCGTCCTCGTCGGACCCTCCGGCTGTGGCAAGTCGACCTCGCTCCGCATGCTCGCGGGGCTCGAGGACGTCAACGCCGGCTCCATCCGCATCGGTGACCGCGACGTCACGCACCTGCCGCCGAAGGACCGGGACATCGCGATGGTGTTCCAGAACTACGCGCTGTACCCGCACATGACCGTCGCCGACAACATGGGCTTCGCGCTCAAGATCGCCGGCGTCAACAAGTCGGAGATCCGCGCCAAGGTCGAAGAGGCCGCGAAGATCCTCGACCTCACCGAGTACCTGGACCGCAAGCCGAAGGCGCTCTCCGGCGGTCAGCGCCAGCGTGTCGCCATGGGTCGCGCCATCGTGCGCGAGCCGCAGGTCTTCCTCATGGACGAGCCGCTGTCGAACCTCGACGCGAAGCTCCGTGTCTCGACCCGTACGCAGATCGCCGGCCTCCAGCGCCGTCTGGGCATCACCACGGTCTACGTCACCCACGACCAGACCGAGGCCCTCACCATGGGCGACCGCGTCGCCGTGCTGAAGGACGGTCTGCTCCAGCAGGTCGACTCCCCGCGCAACATGTACGACCGGCCCGCCAACCTCTTCGTCGCCGGCTTCATCGGCTCCCCCGCCATGAACCTGGTCGAGGTCCCGATCACCGACGGCGGCGTGAAGTTCGGCAACAGCGTCGTCCCGGTCACCCGTGACGCCATCGCCGCCGCCTCGGCCGCCGGCGACACCACCGTCACCGTCGGCATCCGCCCCGAGCACTTCGACGTGCAGGGCTCGGAGAGCGGCGAGGGCCTGGCCGTCACGGTCAACGTCGTCGAGGAGCTCGGCTCGGACGGCTTCATCTACGGCTCCACCCGCGTCGGCGGCGAGGACAAGGACCTGGTCGTCCGCGTCGGCGGCCGCGACGTCCCCGCCAAGGGCTCCACGCTGCACGTCGTCCCGCGCGCGGCCGAGCTGCACGTCTTCTCCACCTCCACGGGTGCTCGCCTCAGCGACTGACCCGCAGCCGAGGCGCATGCCTTGCTGAACGGCCCCGCATCTCTTGCAGATGCGGGGCCGTTCGCCTAAGAGGTCCAAGGAGGCGCAAGTCGTGGTTTATCGCGGAAAACCCCGGCATTCAGGGCCCGTCTCCGACCCCCGCGTCAACACGGAATTCGAAAAGCCGCCTCGAACCATCCCCCGCGAGAGTGACTAAATGTCGCCATATCACTACCGGCCGCTACGCTCGCCTGCGTGACGCACACTGCCCGCCGAATCGGCCGCTCTCTCGCCCTCGTCCTGCCCGTCGTCCTGGTGCTCTCGGGAACGCTCGCGGTGTCCGCCGTTCCGTGGGCCGGCCAGGACTCCACCACCCAGCTGACGGCTTCCTCCACGGACGTCTCCGTCCGCGCCAAGTCCCGTGCCCCGCAGGATATTCTCCGCGACCAGCTCCTCGCAGAGCTTCAGCAGAAGGACCCCGGCACGGCCCTGACGCACCTCCAGCGCGAGGTCGAGAACCGGCCGTCGCTCGCCGACCACTGCATGTCCATCGCCCGCGCCCTCGGCCGCGCCGCCGTGAAGCACTACGGCCCCTCCCGGGCCCAGTCCTACTCCCGCCCCGTCTGCGACACCGCGTACGCGACCGGCGTCATGCGCGCGAGCTGAGCCGCGAGCTGAACGGCTCGACGCGTGCGGGGCGCCTATCGTTCCCCGTATGCACACCAACCCGACGCAGGCCGTGGTCCTGGCGGGCGGCCAGGGCTCGCGGCTGCGCCCCTACACCGACGACCGCCCCAAGCCGATGGTCGAGATCCCGGGCACCGGGACCCCGATCATCGGCCATCAGCTGTCCTGGCTCGCCGCCGAGGGCGTGACCGACGCGGTCGTCTCCTGCGGCCACCTCGCCGAGGTCCTCCAGGAATGGCTGGAAACCGCCGACCTCCCCCTCAAGGTGACGACGGTCGTCGAGTCCGAGCCCCTGGGCCGCGGTGGCGGTCTCAAGTACGCCGCCACGCACCTGCCCTCGCCGGACCAGCCCTGGTACGCGACCAACGGCGACATCTGGACCCGCTTCTCGCTCCGCGAGATGGCCGCCTTCCACGCCGAGCGCGACGCCCTCGCCACCCTCGCCCTGGCCCGCCCCCGCATCCCCTGGGGCGCCGTCGAGACCGACAACTTCGGGCACATCACCGACTTCGTCGAGTCGCCGCCGTCGCCGTTCCTCATCAACGCCGGCGTGTACGTCTTCTCCGCCGCCTTCACCGAGCTCCTCCCGGACCTCGGCGACCACGAGCGGACCACCTTCCCCCGGCTCGCCCGCGAGCGCCGCCTGGCGGGCTTCCCGCTGCCCCACGGGGCGTACTGGCGGGCCATCGACACCGCCAAGGACCTCACCGAGGCAGCCAAGGAGCTCGCCGCCCAGAGGGCCTGAGTGGGCTGAGTCGGCCTCAGTCGCCTGAGTGACTGAGTGACCTGAGAACCCTCGCCCTCGTACGTACGCCGAAGGGCGGCGCCGCCTCCGCGGTGCCGCCCTTCGCCGTATGTACTCCGCTCAGCCCAGCAGGCCGCCGATCGGGTTCCTCGCGCCGCCCGACGTCGAGCCGCTCTCCGACGGCGTGCTGCTGCCGCCCGTCGAGCCCGTCGAACCGGTGGAGCCGCCGCTCGACGTGCCGCCCGTGCTCGTGGGGGTGTCGCTGGTGGTCGGCGGGGGCGCCGGGTCCGACTGCGTGGGCGGGCGGGTCGTCGTGGCCGAGCCCGTGCTGCCGGTGCCCCGCGTGGCCGTCGGGCGCTGCTCCTGGGTGCGGGTGGCCTCCCGGGTCGTCTCGGTCGGCCGGGTCGCCTCCTCGGTCTCCTCGCGCCCCGCCGTGGCCTCCGTCGTCTCGGAGGTCGCGGACGGCTCGGGCGCCGTCGTGGTGCTCCTGGAGGGGGCGCGGCGCGTCGGCTCCGTGGGGAGCGGCTGGCCGGGGAGGTGGTTGATCGGGTCGTCGTTGGGGCCCGGGACGGTGACCATCTCGGTCGAGCGGACCGCGCCGCCGAGGACGGAGCCGATGAGGAGGGTGAGGCCGACGACGACCGAGGCGAGGAGCGTGCTGCGGCGCGTGACGCGGCGGCGGAGGGCCCAGAGTTCCGCGCGCGGCCCGAGGGTGCGCCAGGCCTCTCCGGCCAGGCGGCCGTCGAGCGAGTAGACGGGGGCGCCGGCGATGATCAGCGGGGACCAGGCGGCGAGGTAGATGATGTCGGCGGAGTCGTAGACCGGGACGGTCTTCCAGCTGACGGTCAGGAGGAGCGCGGCGGAGAGCAGGGCGCCGACGACGGCCGCCACCCGCTGCCAGAGGCCGAGGACGGTCAGGACGCCGACGACGACCTGGAGGAACGCGACGGTGAGTCCGGCGCCCACGGGGTGCTGGAGGGCGAAGTCGCGGAGCGGTTCGGCGAGGGGCCACGGGTGCAGCGAGTTGAGCCACTTCACCATGGAGCCCCGCTCGCCGCCGTCGAAGTAGACGGGGTCGCAGAGCTTGCCCATGCCCGCGTAGATGGAGATGAAGCCGAGGAAGACGCGGAGCGGGAGGAGGACGACACCGAGGTTCATCCGGCGGCCGGGGTAGTACGCGTGCCGGACCGGGTCGTGGGTCTGGCGGCGGCCGTCGCGGCCCTCGTGACCGGCCCTGGCGTCCCTGCCGTCCGCCGTGTCGTCCCCGTACGGCCCGGGGGTCTCGGGCCGGAGCTCGTACACGTCGTCGTAGGCGCCCTCGGCGCGGCGCATCGGCGGCAGGAGCGGGCCGGCTGCCTCGGCGGGCACCACCGGGGTGGGCATGGTGTCGTCGATGCGCGGGATGGCCTGCGTGACGCCCGTGTCGAGCCCGGCGTGTCCGGCGGTCGCCGGGTCGAGCGTGGAGACGGAGGACTCGCGGACGGCCTGGAGGAGTCCGGTCGCGCCCGGCGCGGACTTCCCCGTCCACACGACGGGACGGCGGCGCGGCGCGCCCCCTCCCGCGGCTCCGGCGGCGGCTGCGGCTCCCGCGAAGGCGGCGACGCGCGGGTTCCCGGCGAACGTCGGCGCCTTGGCCGGCGCGAGCCGCACACGGAAGCTGGCGTGGTTCACGATCACCTGGGCGGGATCGGAGTCCACTTTGACCATGCTCAGCGCGGGCTGATCGTCGAACCCCGGCCGGGGCGTTCTGGTGTCCACACTCATCTAACCGAGTGATCTGGGTTTAGGACACTGCCTTGACAGCTCGCAAATGTCCGAGACCCGTCAAGATCAACGCCGCGGCCGGGGCCGGGTCGTACGAAGGGGTGCGACGTCGGGCGTCGCGCCCGGTGTTACGCCATACGGCGGCGAGCCGCCTCGTACAGCACGACACCCGCGGCGACACCGGCGTTGAGCGACTCGGCGCCGCCCGGCATCGGGATGCGGACGAGGAAGTCGCAGGTCTCGCCGACGAGGCGGGACAGGCCCTTGCCCTCGGAGCCGACGACGATGACGACCGGGCCGGACAGCGCCTCCAGCTCGTGGACCTCGTGGTCGCCGTCGGCGGCGAGGCCGACGACCGTCAGGCCGGCCTTCTGGTACTGCTCCAGGCAGCGGGTCAGGTTGGTCGCGCGGGCGACCGGGGTGCGGGCGGCGGTACCGGCCGAGGTCTTCCACGCACCGGCCGTCATGCCGGCGGCACGGCGCTCGGGGACGACCACACCGTGGCCGCCGAAGGCCGCGACGGAGCGGACGACGGCGCCGAGGTTCCGCGGGTCGGTGATGCCGTCGAGGGCGACGATCAGCGGGTCCTCGTGGGCGTCGTAGGCCGCCGCGGCGAGGTCCTCGGGGTGCGCGTACTCGTACGGCGGGACCTGGAGGACGAGACCCTGGTGGTTCAGGTTGTTCGTCATGCGGTCGAGCTCGGGGCGCGGCGCCTCCATGATGTGGATGTTGCCGCGGCCGGTGGCGAGGTTCAGGGCCTCGCGCACGCGCTCGTCGTTGTCGATGAACTGCTGCACGTACAGGGTCGTGGCGGGCACGCCGTCACGCAGCGCCTCGAAGACCGGGTTGCGGCCGACGACCATCTCGGACGTCCCCTTGCCGCCGCGGCGCGCGACGGGCTTGCGCTTGGCCGCCTGCCGGGCCATCGCGTTGGAGACGCGGAACGCCTTGTGGCCCTTGCGGTCCTCGGCCTTGGGGGTCGGGCCCTTGCCTTCGAGGCCCTTGCGCCGCTGGCCACCGCTGCCGACCGTCGCACCCTTCTTGTTGGACGTGCGACGGTTCCTGCGCTGGCTGTTCCCGGCCATGACTACCTGTTTCCTCTATTGCCTGCGTACACAAGTCTTTAACTGAAGTGTGCCGCCCGGAGCCCCGAGCGGCACGTCTTCTAACGGTTGCCCAGCGTCCAGCGGGGGCCGTCGGGGCTGTCCTCGATCGCGAGACCGGAGTGGCTCAGCTGGTCGCGGATCGCGTCCGCGGTCGCCCAGTCCTTCCGCTCGCGGGCCGACTCGCGCTGCTGGAGCACGAGCCGTACGAGGGTGTCGACGACGCCGTGGAGCTCCTCGCCGCCACCGGACTCCTCGGCCCACTGCGGGTCGAGCGGGTCCAGGCCGAGGACGCCGAGCATGGCGCGGACCTCGGCGAGGCGGGCGATGGCCTCGTCCTTGTCGTCCGCGGCGAGGGCGCTGTTGCCCTGGCGGACGGTGGTGTGGATGATCGCGAGCGCGTGCGGCACGCCCAGGTCGTCGTCCATGGCCTCGGCGAAGGCCGGCGGCACCTCGGCGGCGGGGGCGACGGTCGTCCCGGCCTTCTCGGTGGCGCGCTGGACGAAGCCCTCGATACGGGCGAACGCCGACTCGGCCTCGCGCAGGGACTCCTCGCTGTACTCGATCATCGAGCGGTAGTGCGGGGTGCCCAGGTAGTAGCGGAGGACGATGGGACGCCAGTTCTTGACCATCTCCGACACCAGCACGCTGTTGCCGAGCGACTTCGACATCTTCTCGCCGGCCATGGTGACCCAGGCGTTGTGCACCCAGTACTTCGCGAAGTCGTCGCCGTAGGCCTTGGCCTGGGCGATCTCGTTCTCGTGGTGCGGGAAGATCAGGTCGAGGCCGCCGCCGTGGATGTCGAAGGCGGAGCCCAGGTACTTGTGGGCCATGGCCGAGCACTCCAGGTGCCAGCCGGGGCGGCCGCGGCCCCACGGCGTCTCCCAGTCGGGCTCGCCCGGCTTGGTCGCCTTCCACATCGCGAAGTCTCGCGGGTCGCGCTTGCCGGTGATGCCGTCCTCGGCGGGCTGCCGCAGGTCGTCGATGTCCTGGTTGGACAGCTCCAGGTAGCCCGGGAAGGAGCGCACGTCGAAGTAGACGCTGCCGTCGGCCTCGTACGCGTGACCGCGCTCGATGAGGCCCCGCATCATCTCGATCATCTCGGGTACGTGCCCGGTGGCGCGGGGCTCGTAGGTGGGCGGCAGGCAACCGAGCGCGTCGTAACCGGAGTTGAACGCACGCTCGTTCTCGTAGCCGATCGACCACCAGGGGCGGCCCTGGTCCGCACCCTTGGCGATGATCTTGTCGTCGATGTCGGTGACGTTCCGGATGAACGTGACGTCGTAGCCGCGGTAGGCGAACCAGCGGCGCATGATGTCGAAGTTCAGCCCCGACCGGATGTGGCCGATGTGCGGGGCGGCCTGCACGGTCGCGCCACAGAGGTAGATCGAGACGCAGCCCGGTGTGAGCGGGGTGAAGTCACGGATCTGCCGGGCGCTGGTGTCGTACAGGCGAATAGTCACCACTCCAGGGTAGTGGGCGTGTGGTAGTGCCCCGCGACCTGTCGACGATTCGCGGGGCACGATTCTTTCCCGGATTCCCCCGGGTTCCCCCGGATTCGCCCGGGATCACCCCCCCCTGGGACTCAGTGGTCCCGGCGCGTCACGGGGTAGACGAGGGCGGTCGCGAGGGCGGCCAGGCCCTCGGCGCGGCCCGTCAGACCGAGCCCGTCGGTGGTCGTGCCGGAGACGGAGACCGGCGCGCCGGCCGCCTCGCTCAGTGCCTTCTGGGCCTCGTCGCGGCGCTTGCCGACCTTGGGGCGGACGCCGACGACCTGGACGGCGATGTTGCCGATCTCGTAGCCCTCGGCGCGGACGATCCGGGCGGCCTCGGCGAGGAGGGTGCCGCCGGAGGCGCCGGACCACTCGGGGCGCGAGGTGCCGAAGTGGGCGCCGAGGTCGCCGATGCCGGCGGCGGAGAAGAGGGCGTCGCACGCGGCGTGGGCGGCGACGTCACCGTCGGAGTGCCCGGCGAGCCCGTACTCCTCGCCCTCCCAGAGCAGGCCCGCACACCAGAGTTCGCGGCCCTTCTCGAAGGCGTGGACGTCGGTGCCGATGCCGGTCCGGGGCAGTGCGGGGGTGTTCGGGGGGAGCTCAGAAGCCATCGTTGGCCCTCCTGCGGGCGAGTACGGCCTCGGCGAGGACGAGGTCGAGGGGGCGGGTCACCTTGAAGGCCTCTTCGTGGCCGGGCACGACGACGACGGGCGCGCCGAGCCGCTCGACCATGCCGGCGTCGTCGGTGGCGCCCTCGCCGGTGAGGGCGATCGTGGCGTGGGCGTTGACCAGTGTGTCGTGGTCGAAGCCCTGCGGGGTCTGGACGGCGCGGAGGCGGGCGCGGACCGGCGTGGCGACGACCTGCTCGGGGTCGCCCGGCTTCTCGGCCGGCTCGACCTCCTTGACGGTGTCCGCGACGGGCAGCGCGGGGACGACGGCCACGGCCCCGTCCCGTACGGCCTCGATGACGGCGTCCACGGTGTCGACGGGGACCAGGGGGCGGGCCGCGTCGTGGACGAGGACGGTGGTGATGCCCTCCGGCAGCGCCTGGAGTCCGAGGTGGACGGACTCCTGGCGGGTGTCGCCGCCGGGGACGACGAGGTAGTCGGTCCGCTCGGGGAGGGCGTGGGCGTCGAGGAGGTGCTTGACCTCGGCGGCGCCGTCGGAAGGGGCGACCACGACGACGAGCGAGACCGCGCGGGAGGCGGCCATCGCGCGGACGGCGTGGATCAGCATGGGGGTGCCGTTCAGCGCGCGGAGCGCCTTGGGGGCGCCCGGGCCGAGGCGTACGCCCCGTCCGGCCGCCGGGATCACCACGGCGGTACGAGAAGGACGCGCTTCGTCTGACATCGGTTGCACTCCGGCAGGTTTGTTTCCGCGGCCGACATGGGTATGGCCTCACCGTGCCGGACGCGACGCCTTGACCGGGCCCTTTCCGTGACGACGGTCGAGGCGTCAGCGCGTGAGCACAGGGGTTCGGACGTAACAGGGGGTGCGGGTTCTCTTCAGCGGTACGCAGGGGACGACGGCTTTTTCAGGGAGCGGTCGAGCCGGGTGCGTACGGCCGTGCGTACGCTCCGCATGCGTACGCGAACATGCCGCAGCGCCCGACGACAGCGCTGTGTGGTTCACAGCGCGCCAGCGGGCACCGCGGCATCGCTTCACTTGGAAGCACGCTCGGAGCGAATCACCCGGAGGCGATTCAGAGCGCGCTCACTCAGGACGCGAGGACCTCGTCGAGGAGAGCCTCGGCCTTGTCCTCGTTCGTGTTCTCCGCGAGAGCCAGCTCGCTCACCAGGATCTGCCGAGCCTTGGCAAGCATCCGCTTCTCACCGGCGGACAGCCCGCGCTCGCGCTCCCGGCGCCACAGGTCGCGAACTACTTCGGCGACCTTGATGACATCGCCGGAGGCGAGCTTCTCGAGATTTGCCTTGTAGCGACGGGACCAGTTCGTCGGCTCTTCGGCGTACGGCGCGCGCAGCACCTCGAAGACCCGGTCCAGCCCGTCCTGACCGACCACGTCGCGAACTCCGACGAACTCCGCATTGTCCGCCGGTACACGAACCGTCAGGTCGCCCTGCGCGACCTTGAGCACCAAGTAGGTCTTGTCCACGCCTTTGATCTGGCGAGTTTCGATGGCCTCGATCAGCGCGGCCCCGTGATGGGGATAGACCACGGTGTCGCCAACCTTGAACGTCATGTGACAGGTACCCCTTCCGTGGCTATCCAGGGTAACACGGATACGGCTTCTTCTGAATGGCGTTTTCGCAGGTCAGAGCATATCTCGGGGCTTGACAACAGCATCACGAACGTGCTGCGGAGGGCTTCCGGAAGGCGGTATTCGCAGGTCGGAGCGGCTGTGCGGACGGAGAGAAACGCGCACGTTACACGCACCTGGAGCCCCTTCAGGGAGGGGCGATGTCCCGGTTTGTCGGGTTCAGAGTACCCATCTTCGCGTACTCCGTTCGAGGATCGACCACTCGTACGGATGCATGCCGGGGTGATTCCGGAATTGATCAGGTCGACGACGGTCCGTGATTTTCCGGAGCGGGCCGCCGGGAATGCGGGGCGACCGCCGAATTGATCAAGGCGGTTATGTGAACAACAGGTCAATGGGTCGCGATCCGGCCACGGAGGGTTGCTCACGGCGGCGGGCGGAGACCTCCCCGGACGGCCCCTTGAGCGGCCCTCGGAGCCACCCCGGTGGAGTCGCCGCGAGTGCCGCGGGCCGGTTAGGGGCGGGTCGGGTGCGGGACGGAGAGTGCGGCTCGGTAACCTAAGCGCGCTGACACACCTTTAGCTGTTCCTTAGTCCTCAGTCCTCAAGCCTGTCCGTTCGTCCTAGGAGATGCCGCCGCCGTGAGCCGCAGCCTTCGACGCGGCGCCCTCGCCGCCACTGCCATCGTGTTCTCGATCGCCGCGCTGTCCGCCTGTGGTGCGGGCAACGACGCGCAGACGCTCGGCGTCAAGCCTGACAACGCGGCCGTCACCGTGGACGACGTCAAGATCCAGAACGCGCTCGTCATCACCCAGCCCCACCAAGGAGTGAAGGGCCCGGCCGTCGTCTCGGCGACCGTCTTCAACAACGGCCGCACGCCGCAGACCATCGACGCGATCACCCTGCCGGGTACGAGCGCGACGGTGAAGCTGACGGCCGCCGCCGGCGCCACCGGTCCGATCACCGTGCCGCCGCTCGGCTCCGTCGTGATCGGCGGCGAGGGCAACGCCACCGCCGTCATCGAGAACGGCACCGAGGCGACCCGGAACGGCGACGCGCAGAAGGTCGTCTTCAAGCTGAGCAAGACCGGCCAGGTCGGCCTGGACGCCTTCGTCGTCCCGGCGACGAGCTACTTCAAGGACTACGGCCCGTCGATCGTCCCGGCTCCCCCGGGCTCCTCCCCGACCGCCTCGGCCCCCGCAGAGGGCGAGCACGGCGGCGAGCACGGCGCCGAGCCCTCGGGCGAGGCCACGACCGCCGGTCACTGACCGCGCGGCAGGACATACGTGAAGGGGCGCCCCCCGGTCGGGGGCGCCCCTTCACGCGTACGGCTCACACGTACAGCGACTCGTGGAGCAGGCGTCCGGCCTCCATGGCCGGCCGAGGGTGTGTCTACGGCTCGAATTTGTAGCCCAGGCCTCGGACCGTCACCAGGTAGCGCGGGGCTCCCGGGTCCGGCTCGATCTTGGCGCGGAGGCGCTTCACGTGGACGTCGAGGGTCTTCGTGTCGCCGACGTAGTCCGCGCCCCACACCCGGTCGATGAGCTGCATACGGGTCAGCACGCGGCCCGCGTTGCGCAGCAGCATCTCCAGGAGGTCGAACTCCTTCAGCGGCAGGTCGACCTTGCCGCCCGAGACCGTCACCACGTGGCGGTCGACGTCCATGCGGACCGGGCCGGCCTCCAGGGCCGCCGGGGTGACCTCCTCCGGCTCGCCGCGGCGGCGGAGCACCGCGCGGATGCGGGCGACCAGCTCCCGCGAGGAGAAGGGCTTCGTCACGTAGTCGTCGGCTCCTATTTCCAGGCCGACGACCTTGTCGATCTCGCTGTCCTTGGCGGTCACCATGATCACCGGGACGTTCGAGCGGCCGCGCAGCTGGCGGCACACCTCGGTACCGGGCAGCCCCGGAAGCATCAGGTCGAGGAGGACGAGGTCGGCTCCGTTGCGCTCGAACTCGTCGAGGCCGTCGGGCCCGGTCGCCGCCACGGCGACCTCGAAGCCCTCCTTGCGGAGCATGTACGACAGGGCGTCGCTGAAGGATTCCTCATCCTCGACGACGAGCACTCGGGTCACGGAAGGACCTCCGGGGAGGGAAGCGGTTCGGTCATGAGATCTGGGGTGGGAGAAGAGACGGGCCGGCGGTCCCGTGCGGAGCCCGCCTCGGGCAGCCGCAGGGTGAAGGTGGAGCCCTGACCCTCGGTGCTCCATACGGTGACCTCGCCGCCGTGCGAGGCGGCCACGTGCTTGACGATGGCGAGGCCGAGCCCCGTACCGCCGGTGGCACGGGAGCGGGCCGGGTCGACTCGGTAGAAGCGCTCGAAGACGCGCTCCTTGTCCTTGTCGGGGATGCCGATGCCCTGGTCGGTGACGGCTATCTCGATCAGGTCGCCGCCGGGCGCGGCGATCTTGCGTGCCGCGATGCCGACGCGGGTGTGGGCCGGTGAGTAGTTGACCGCGTTCTCGACGAGGTTGCCGAGGGCGGCGGCGAGCTGGCCGCGGCTCCCCCAGACGCGCAGGTCGGCGGCGCCGCCGGAGATCATGGCGATCTGCTTGGTGGAGGCGGTGTGCCGGGAGCGGTCGATCGCCTCGGCGACGAGTTCGTCCACGGACACCGGCTCGGAGTCCTCCAGCGGGTCGTCGTTCTGCACGCGGGAGAGGTCGATGAGCTCCTGTACGAGGTTGGTGAGGCGGGTCGCCTCGATCTGCATGCGGCCGGCGAAGCGGGTGACCGCCTCGGGGTCGTCCGAGGCGTCCATGACCGCCTCGGAGAGCAGGGAGAGCGCGCCCGTGGGCGTCTTGAGCTCATGGCTCACGTTGGCGACGAAGTCGCGCCGTACCGCCTCGATGCGCCGGGCCTCGGTGAGGTCCTCGACCAGGAGCAGCACGAGCCGCGAGCCCAGCGGGGCGACGCGGGCGGAGACGGCGAGGGCCTCGCCGCGTCCGGTGCCGCGCCGGGCCAGGTCCAGCTCGACCTGTCGTATCTCCCCGTCGCGGCGGGTGTCGCGGGCCATGTTGAGCATGGGTTCCACGGCCAGTTTGCCGCCCCGGACCAGGCCGAGGGCGTACGCCGCCGAGCTGGCCTTCACCACGGAGTCGCTGTCGTCGAGGACGACCGCGGACGAGCGCAGTACGGACAGCACGGTGTCGACGCCGGGCGGGAGCACGGCGTCGGTGTGCAGGGAGGTCCGGGTGGGTCGCGCCTGGTCGCGCTCGCTCCAGCGGAACGCCAGCATGGCGATCACGCCGGTGCACACGCCGGCGATCGCTGCCAATGCGGCGACCGCCGCGTTCACGTCCATGCCCTCCAGGTTATGCGGGGCGAAGGACACTCTCCCAGCCGTCCGAGTGGCTCCTCGAACAGTCGTCGCTCAGAGTTCACCGTGGAGACGGGGTTGGTTCATTTGCTGCGACGGCGGCAGTGGCGCGTGTCGCCCAGAGTTCACCTGGAGGAAAGTGGTGATTCACGCGAGGGGGTGGAACCGGACGCGTAGAGAGCCGAACGTGGGAGCGTGGGGGTCCGAAGCCCCACCCGGACCCCGGAGCTTTGCGTAGAGAGGGACATCCATGCGGGACGCGTACCACGAGGAACTGGATTCGATCGGCGAGAGCCTGGTCGAGATGGCTCGACTCGTCGGATCGGCGATCGGGCGCGCCACGACGGCGATGCTCGACGCGGACCTGAAGCTCGCGGAGAGCGTGATCGCGGCGGACCAGAAGGTCGACGACCTCCAGCACGACCTGGAGGCCCGGGCGATAGCGCTGCTCGCCCGGCAGCAGCCGGTGGCGACGGACCTGCGGATCGTGGTGACCTCGCTGCGGATGAGCGCGGACCTGGAGCGCTCGGGCGACCTGGCGCAGCACGTGGCGAAGCTGGCACGGCTGCGGTTCCCGGACACGGCGGTGCCGCGGGACCTGCACGCGACCATCCTGGAGATGGGGCAGCTGGCGCAGCGCCTGATGGCGAAGGCGGCGGAGGTCATCATCACGAAGGACGTCGACCTGGCGCTCCAGCTGGAGCAGGACGACGACGAGATGGACCTGCTGCACCGGACGCTCTTCCAGCACCTGATGGACGACCGCTGGAGGCACGGCATCGAGACGGCCGTGGACGTGACGCTGCTCGGCCGGTACTACGAGCGGTTCGCGGACCACGCGGTGTCGGTGGCCAAGCGCGTCGTGTACCTGGTGACGGGTGAGCACGCGGACGAGCTGCAGGCGGCGGACGCGCCGGTGGAGGGCGCGTAGGCCTGTCGGGCGGCGCGGGCGCCTGTGCGCCGTTGATGCGCCGGTCCGAGTGGGCATGCAATGGGGGGAGGCGACGCGCGCCTCGAAAGGGAGGGACCCCATGGCCGAATCCCCTGTGACGACCGATTCCCCGCAGGAGGCTCCGCGTGGGACGGAGTTCCTGCCCGTCCTCGGCGCCTGCGGCTGCGGCTCGGGCTGCGGCTGCGGCTGCCAGTCGGGCTCGCCGTGCCAGTGCGGGGGCTGCTCGGGCTGACCGGAGCGGTGAGGGGCCGGGGCCTGTGCCCCGCCCCCTCACCGTCCCGTGCACAGGTGCCGGGCTCAGATGTCGAGGACGCCGACGGTCTGATCGCCGCTGAGCTCGCCGGTCGTACGGAAGCCGAGCCTGCGGTAGAACTCGCCGGGACCGTCCTCGCCGGGCTCCCAGGTCACGTACAGCTGTGTCGCGCCGCGCCTCCGGAGCTCGTCGCGCACCGCCTCGACGGCGAAGCGCCCGTACCCCTTGCCCTGGCCCGTGGCGGCGATGTTGAGCCGCCAGAGGCCGCTGCGGCGGTCGGCGGGGTCCTTCTTCTCGTCCCACGGGATGTCGAGGAAGGCCATGAGGAAGCCGACGAGCTCGTCCCCGTCGAAGATCAGCCGGGGCCAGGCGGTCTCCCCGAAGGCGTACGCCTCGGCGAGGGAGCGCACGACGGGGGAGACGTTGCGCTCCTGATGGGGGTGGACGCGCAGCGCGAGGGCGGCGTCCACGTTCTCGGGGGTGACCCGCTCCAGGCGGAGTGACGTGCTGGTCTCTGACGTGCTGACCTGTGACGTGCTGATCTCTGACGTGCTCATGGTCCAGAACGCTAACGAGTCGACACAGCCCCCGCCCACGATTATCGAAGGAGCCCCCTCCCGGCGGAGAAGCCGCAGGTAGGGGGCTCTTTCGTGGCTGAGGGCATGGGTGGGCCCCGGGAACCCTTTGACGGCCCAGGGACAGCCCGGCTCCGGCCGCCGGCCATGCGTCAGGGCGAAGAGCAAGAAGGACCGCCCTGCCGGGTGCACCTTCGACCGGAGACTCTGGGCACCCGCGGCGTAGCTCCGGGCGCCAATGCCTCTGCCGGACCGCCGACTTGGGGTGGGTACGGTAGGGCCCCATGAATAGATGGACACGAGGTGCGGCGGGGGCCGCCCTGGGAGCGATACTTCTCCTGACGGGCTGTGAGACCTCGGATCTCTCGGCGAATCCGGCAGACGCGAATCCGCAGAACCCGGCAGAACTGGCCGCTAAGCCGGGCGTCACCACCCTTGCCATGGTCGTCGGTGAGTGGAAGGAGACGGGCAAGGGGGGCAACCCCTGGACGCTGCGGATCTCCGCGGACGGGAAGCTCTGGACCAGCGACGGGAGCGACACCTGCGAGGGCGGCGTGGAGGCCGTGCAGTCGGAGGCGGACAAGACCTGGCGCCACTTCCTCGCGCAGGTGGACTGCGGCTGGGCCGGCGAGCAGACGGCCCCGCTGCGCCTCGGCGAGGTGGACGGCGAGGAGCGGCTGATCCTCATCAACGACGAGGGCCAGGGCTCGAAGGAGACATACCAGCGGGTCGGCTGACCGCACGGCGGCCCACCGGACAACGTGTAAGAAGTCGTTTCTTATGACGTGATTATTCGTTGAGCCAGGATCGTGCTGATGATCTGACGGTCGGGAGGAGAAAAAGCGCGCGGTTCCGGACACCCCCGGGGGGCTTTCGCCGGTCGGAAGGGTGAGAACGAAACAGACGCAGGGGGGAACCGATCATGTTCGAACAACGCAGGCCCGGGCTGAGGACGGCGCTCGTCGTCACCGCCGTCGCGGTGGCGACGGCTACCGGCGCTGCCTCCGCCGTCGCCGCCCCGGCCGCCGACCCGGTGGCGGTGCCCGCCTTCCACCTGTTCGGCATCCACAAGCAGACCCACGAGATGTGGGAGTGGTACCGCCAAGGGCCGCTCCTCGTC
Organism: Streptomyces venezuelae; assembly: GCF_008642375.1. Classification (NCBI taxonomy): domain Bacteria; kingdom Bacillati; phylum Actinomycetota; class Actinomycetes; order Kitasatosporales; family Streptomycetaceae; genus Streptomyces; species Streptomyces venezuelae. Next base: position 3,993,562 of record NZ_CP029194.1, read on the forward strand.
ACCGACGGGGGCGACGGGATCGATCACTCGGACCTCGCCGACCTCATCCCCGTCGACAACAGCCACGATGGCGGGTACGGCTACGGCACGTGGATCCTCTACAAGAACGGCCGGCTGGACTTCCGCGGCTTGGTCGGCAACCCGTGGCTGTCGACCAAGACCGTCGGCCGGGGCTGGGACATCTACCGCACGGTCCTCTCGCCCGGCACTCTCGGCGGAGCCAAGGAGGCCGACCTGATCGGCCTCGACAGGGCCGGTGTGCTGTGGAGCTACCTGGGTTACCCGGACGGCCGCCTCACCACCCGTACGCGGGTCGGCGGCGGCTGGGGCCAGTACACCGAGCTGGCCGGCCAGGGCGATCTGACCGGTGACGGCAGGGCCGACATCACCGCCCGCGACAAGGCCGGCGTCCTCTGGCTCTACAAGGGCACGGGCGACTACAAGGCGCCGTTCGCGGGCCGTACGAAGATCGGCGGCGGGTGGAACGTCTACGACCGGCTGCTGTCGGTCGGCGACATCGACGCCGACGGCAAGGTGGACCTGCTGGCCCGGAAGACGACGGGCGAGCTGCTCCGGTACTCGGGCACGGGTAACGCGGCGCGGCCGTTCACGGCGCCGGTGCAGATCAAGGACAGCCACATGAAGGAGTACAACCTGCTCTAGACGTTAGGCCCTTCGTGCGAGGCGGCCCCGTTCCCGGCATTTCGGGTCCGGGGCCGCCCCCTGTCGGGGCCGCCGCCCGTCACCATTCCCTCGCGGAGTACCCGGCCCACAGACGGCCCACAGACGGCCCACAGGCATGGGAATGGCCCCCACTCGCAGAGAAACCGCAGGTGGGGGCCATGATCACGCGTTGGGCTACTTCTTGCCCTGGTTCTTCACGGCCTCGATCGCCGCCGCCGCCGCGTCCGGGTCGAGGTACGTGCCGCCCGGGTTGAGGGGCTTGAAGTTCTCGTCGAGCTCGTACGACAGGGGGATGCCCGTCGGGATGTTCAGGCCCGCGATGTCCGCGTCCGAGATGCCGTCCAGGTGCTTGACCAGGGCGCGGAGGCTGTTGCCGTGGGCCGCGACCAGGACCGTGTGGCCGGCGAGGAGGTCCGGGACGATGTTGTCGTACCAGTACGGGAGCATCCGCTCGACGACGTCCTTGAGGCACTCGGTCTGCGGGCGCAGCTCCGGCGGGATCGTCGCGTAGCGGGCGTCGTGCGCCTGCGAGTACTCGTTGTCGTCGGCGAGCGCCGGCGGCGGGGTGTCGTAGGAGCGGCGCCACAGCATGAACTGCTCCTCGCCGAACTCGGCGAGCGTCTGGGCCTTGTCCTTGCCCTGGAGCGCGCCGTAGTGGCGCTCGTTGAGGCGCCACGAGCGGTTGACCGGGATCCAGTGGCGGTCAGCCGACTCGAGGGCGAGCTGCGCCGTGCGGATGGCGCGCTTCTGGAGGGAGGTGTGCAGCACGTCGGGGAGCAGGCCGGCGTCCTTGAGCAGCTCTCCGCCGCGCGTCGCCTCCTTCTCACCCTTCGCGGTGAGGTTCACGTCCACCCAACCGGTGAACAGATTCTTCTCGTTCCACTCGCTCTCGCCGTGGCGGAGGAGGATCAGCTTGTACGGTGCGTCGGCCATGCGGACGAGCCTAATCGACCGCCGACGATTGACGCGCGTCGTCAATTCACTGGCGTCCGGCACCTGAGATACGTAAGTTACGGATGCCGAGATAGGGGCTTACAACAGCAAGGGGCCGGCCACACATGTCCATCGACTCGCTCAGACGATCAGCTCACGCGACGGTCTCCGGCTTCCCCCCGGGTTTCTGGTGGCTCTGGCTGTCGACGCTGGTCAACCGGACCGGGGCCTTCGTCCTCACGTTCCTCTCCCTCTACCTGACGCAGGAGCTCGGGCACTCCGCCTGGTTCGCCGGACTCGTCGTCGCCCTCCACGGCCTCGGCGGCGTCGCCGGCTCGCCGCTCGGCGGCATGCTCACCGACCGCTGGGGCCGCCGCCCCACCATGGTCGCGATGCACCTGGCCGCCGCCGCCTGCGCCGCCGCCCTCGCCGTCGTCACCAGCGCCTGGGCCATCGCCACCGTCGTCCTCCTCATGGGCGTCGCCATGCAGGCCGTCCGGCCGGCGATCAACGCCACGATCGCCGACACCGTCCCCGCCCACGACGTGCGCCGGGCGTACGCCCTCAACTACTGGGCCCTCAACCTCGGCTTCGCCATCGCCTCCATCGGCGGCGGCGCCGCGGCCTTCCTCGGCTACCGCACCCTCTTCGTCGTCGAAGCCTTCGCCACCACCCTGTGCGCCGTCATCGTCTTCCTGCGGCTCCCCGAGACCCGCCCCGAGGCCCGCGTCGACAAGCAGGGCGCGCCCGTCGCCGAGGACAAGGTCAGCGTGCTGACCGTGCTCCGCGACGCCCCCTTCCGGAGGCTCGTCCTTCTCAACCTGCTCGTCTGCCTCGTCTTCACCGCCCCCTGGATCGGCCTTCCCCTGACCATGGCGGGCCAGGGTCTGGCCCCGTCCTCCTACGGCATGGTCATCGCCGTCAACGGCATCGTGATCGTCGGCTTCCAGCTCCTCGTCAACAAGCTGACCGACAAGCGCTCCCCCGTCCTCCTGCTGACCCTCTCCTCCCTCCTCTTCGCCCTCGGCACCGGTGCCACCGCCCTCGCCGGCTCCCCCGTGGCCTTCGCCGCGACCGTGATCGTCTGGACCGTCGGCGAGATGATCCACGTCCCGACGAACGCCGCCGCCACCGCCCGGCTCGCCCCCGAGCACGCCCGCGGCCGCTATCAGGGCGTCATGGGCATGTCCTGGGCCGTCGCCGGGTTCGTCGCCCCCATCGCGGCCGGCGCGATCGTCGGCGGGCCCGGCCCCGATTTCCTGTGGACGGCGACCGCCGCCATCGGGGTCGCCGCCGCCGTCGGCTACTACACCCGGCTGCGGAAGGCCCTCGCGGACGAGGACACCCCCACGCAGCAGGACGCCGGCACCACCGAGGCCGTCACGGTCGCCGAGGCCGTGAAGGCGGTCAAGGCCGTCAAGGCCGTGCACGGCGGCAAGGCGGTCAAGAGGCAGGACGCCGAGGCCGGGGACGGCGCTTCGGAGCAGGCCTCCGTCAGCGCCTGAGCCGCCGGCCCCCTTCCCCGCTCCCCCCTCACCCCGTCCCGTACGCCGCCCACCGCACGAGTCCGAACCCCTCTCCCTCCCTGCGCACTTCGACGGCTCCTGCCCCGCCGAAGTGCGCGGGGACGACCAGCTCCCGCTCGTCGGCGGCCCGTTCGAGGATCCGGCGGCGGCTCACCGCCGCCCGGCCCGGGTCGAGGCAGAAGCAGCTGGCGCAGGACGGTTCGAGAAGCTGTACGGGGCTGTGCACCAGGTCGCCGACGAAGACCGCCCTGTCTCCCCCGGACGCCAGCCGCAGCACCGCCGAGCCGGGCGTGTGGCCGGGCGCCGACTCCAGGGTCAGGTTCCCGTCGACGCGGTGCTCGCCGTCCCACAGCCTGACCTGCCCGGCCCGGTGGACGGGCGCCACGCTGTCCTCGTAGACGATCCGGTCCTCCTCCTGGAGGCCGTTGCCGTAGCCGTTCGCCGGGCCGTAGTGGAAGTCGTCGGCGGCCGGTACGAGGTACTCGGCGTTCGGGAAGGCCGGCACCCACTCCCCGTCCCCCTCGCCGGCCCGGGTGTTCCAGCCGACGTGGTCGGCGTGCAGGTGGGTGTTGACGACGACGTCGACGTCCTCGGGGCGGACGCCGGCCCGTTCCAGCCGGCCCAGGAGGTCGTCCCGCCGCCGGTGGAACTGCGGCGAGTGCGGCCGCTCGCGCCCGTCGCCCACACCGGTGTCGACCAGGATCGTCCGGCCACCGCTGCGCAGCACCCAGCTCTGCAGCGCCATGACCGCGCTGTCGCTCTCCGGCGCCCAGTGGTCCGGCGCCAGCCACTCCTCGTTGTCCTTCCACACCTCGGCCCCGGCCTCCGGAACGATGCCGCGGGCCGGACCGAACGGCCCCTTCCACTCGACGACCCGGATGATCTCGACGTCTCCCAGGACGAGGCTCTGCCGGTTCTCCGCGCTCTCCGCGCTCTCCGTGCTCTCCCTGTTCATGTCGTCGAGCCTAGGAAGCGCCCGTGAGCCCCTCAATGCTCCGCCCGCTCCCCTGGATATGCGTACGTCTCACCGCTGTTGAGGGTCGTGGCCGTACGCTGCCCCCATGGACGTGGTGAGCGACGCGATCTCCGCCGTACGCGTCGGGCGGCCCTCCTCCGACCGCGTACGGGTCGGCGGCGACTGGTGCGCCCGGCTGGACCCGTACGACGGGGCCGGGTTCCACGTCGTCCTGAAGGGCAGCTGCTGGCTCCTGCCCGACGGCGGCGAACCGGTCGCGCTCGGCGCGGGGGACGCCGTGCTGCTCCCGCACGGTACGGGGCACGTCGTCGCCGACTCGCCCGCAGACGCGGCGACCGTGGCGCGTGCCGTGCCGTTCGCCCGATGGGCCGACCGGACCCTGCCGCAGCCGCTCCTGCCCGCCTTCGACACGCGTGCGCGCGAGGTGGAGATGCTCTGCGGCAAGTACCGGCTCGACCGCAGCCACGCGCACCCGCTCCTCGCGGAGCTCCCCCCGCTCGTCCACCTCCCGAACCGCGCCGGCCGCCACCCCGAACTCCGTGCCGCCGTCGACCTGCTGGGCCGCGAGCTGGGCGGCGAGCCGCACGAGCGGCGGCCCGGTTCGGCCGTCGCGCTGCCCAGCCTGCTCGACCTGCTGCTCGTCTACATGATCCGTTCCTGGCTGGCCGAGACCACGGACGGAGCCTGGCCGGGCGCCCTCGGCGACCCGGTGACCGCCGCCGCCCTGCGGGCGCTGCACGCCGACCCGGCCGCCCCGTGGACCAACGACCTGCTCGCGGCCGAGGCGGGTGTCTCCCGGCCCACCCTGGCCCGCCGCTTCTCCGCGCTGATCGGCCGGCCCCCGATGGCGTACCTGACCTGGTGGCGGCTGACGCGCGGCGCCGCGCTGCTCCGGGACACCCCGGATCCGCTGGCCACGGTCGCCCGCCGGGTCGGCTACGGCTCGCCGTACGCCTTCTCGCACGCCTTCCGCCGGGAGTTCGGCACGACACCGGGCCGGTACCGGGCGGCGCGGAAGGAGCCGGTGCCCGTCACCGGTCCCTGAGTGCCCGCTGGGCCTCGTACAGATTCCGCGGACGCACCGACTCCGGGCTTCCGTACGCCTCCACGCGCGCGTGCAGCTCGCCGGCGAAGTCCGGGACGTCGATCTGATCGAACTCGCGCACCTCGCTGATGCCGACCGTGGCGCTGTACGGGGCGACGGTGTCGAGCTTCACGAGGCCCGCCCGGCCGTTCGTCACCGTCACGTTCCAGTGGGCGAACCGGGCGCCGTAGAGCGGTCCGGCGGAGGCGTCGCCGCCGTGCCGGCCGTCGTTCTCGACGGTGATCCCGGTCCGTACGTTCGCGAAGGGCATGCCCCGGTGGGTGTCGAAGGTGCCCGTCTCCATGACCCCGCGCGACCAGACGTTGTGGCTGGACAGGCCCTCGACGTTGATGCCGTGGAGCTGCGTGCCCGCCGGGGCGGGGACCGTGCGGGCGGCGACGCGGAAGTCCTCGACGAGGTTGTCGTGCGCGCCCTCCCGGCAGAAGTACGGGTGGTGGGAGCCGCGCCCCTCGACGCGCGTGCGGCGCAGGGTGCAGGCGGAGGCGGCGACGAGCCCGAAGCCGTTGTCGACGTGCCGGACGACCACGTCCTCCGCCCAGCAGTCGTACGCACACTGGAAGGTGACGCCGTTGAAGCCCTTGTCGAGGAGGTGGGGGGACTGCGCGAGCAGCGGTGCCTCCAGGGTCAGGCCGACCACCCCCGAGTCGGTGAGCGGGTCCGCCCCCGAGACGAGTCGGGGGTCCCACTCGGGGCGGAGGTCGAGCGGGAGGGGCCGTTCGAGGGTGACGCGGCGGCCCGCGATCCCGGTGATCCGTACGGGCCACTCGAAGGGGACGTACGAGGTCAGCTTGGTCTTGTCGTCCCAGGTGTACGCCTCCGGGCCGGGCCCGCCGCCCGCCATGTGCTCCAGGAGCGTGTGGCCGGGGTCGTCGGCGAGCCGGAGGAGGACCAGCTGCCCCCGGGCCAGGCCGGACGGGTCCTCGACGGTCACCGAGCGGTCGCCCCGGCGGGCCGGGCGGAGGGCGGTGAGCGTGGTCCACTCGTCGCGGCGGTTGCCGGTCCAGCCCTCGAAGGGCCAGGCGCGGTCCCGTATCGCGGCGACGAGCGAGGCGTGCCGGGCGTGCGGGGAGAGCCAGACGAGGCCGCCGGCCCAGGACCAGGAGGACTTGTCGCCGCCGTAGCGGGAGCCGTACGGGCCGACGAGCTCGGTGAGGTGCCGGGTCGCGAGCAGGGTCGTACGGCCGGAGCCCGCGCCGCGCAGGACGACCCCGCTGTGTCCGATCCGCAGGTAGTCGTCGATCCGGTACGTGCCCGGTGGCAGCAGCACCGTGCCGCCGCCGCGCTCCCCGGCCTCGGCCAGGGCACGGTTGATCGCGGGGGCGGAGTCCCGCGAGCCGTCGGGGGCCGCCCCGTGGGTGACGGCGTTCGCCACGACCCGCGGGCGAGGTGCGCGGCGGGCGCCGGCGTGGGCGCCGGCCCGGCCCACGTAAGGGATCTGCGGGTGGGTGTAGGGGGCGGCCTCGAACTCCCGCCAGAGGCCGGCGGGGCGGGGAGCCGGGGTGAACCCGGTGGTGCCGAGGCCGGCCGTCGCGACTCCCGCCACGGTCACCGCGCCGCCGACGAACTGCCTTCTGCTGAGTGCCATACCCCTGAACCTTTCATGTATATGAACGGTGTTCAGATCTGCGCCGGGCGCGAGCATGGCAGGAGAAGGCCCTTGCCGGAAGAGGTCAGTGCGTGGGTTTCTGGGTCAGGTTCTTGAACGCGTCGAGGTTCCGCGTCGACTCGCCGCGCGAGACCCGCCACTCGTACTCCCGCCGGATCGCCGAGGCGAAGCCCAGCTCCAGGAGCGTGTTGAAGTCGCCGTCCGCCGCCTCCAGGACGGAGCCGAGCAGCCGGTCCAGCTCCTCGGGCGTGACGGCGGAGAGCGGGAGCTTCCCGGCGAGGTAGACGTCGCCGAGGCCGTCGACCGCGTAACTCACCCCGTACAGCTTGAGGTTGCGCTCCAGGAGCCAGCGGTGGACGCCCGACTCGTTCTCGTCGGGGTGCCGGATGACGAAGGCGTTGAGGGAGAGGGAGTGGCGGCCCGCCCGGAGCGACAGGGTGGTGAACAGCTTGCGCGTGCCCGGGAGCTTCACGACGTACGAGCCGGGCTCCGGGGACTCCCAGTCCAGCTCCGCGTCGTTGAAGGTGTCCTCGATGATCCGCCGAACGTCCTCAGCCATGGTGCGAGCGTACGCGACGGCGGTTCTCGCGGACCCGGTGGTCGTGCATGGCGGCCGTGTACACGTCGGCCGTGCCCGAGGCCGCCGTGTCCCAGCCGAACGACCCGGCGTGCAGGGCCGCCGCCGCGCCCATCCGGTCCGAGAGGGCCGGGTCGGCGACGAAGCGGCCGAGCGCGCGGGCGTAGTCCGCCGGGTCGTGCCCCTGGACGAGGAAGCCGGTCACGTCGTCCCGCACGGCGACGGGCAGACCGCCCACCGCCGCCGCGACGACCGGGGTGCCGGCCGCCTGCGCCTCGATGGCGACCAGGCCGAAGGACTCGCTGTACGAGGGCATGACGAGGACGCTGGCCGCGCGGAACCAGTCCGCGAGCCGGTCCTGTCCCACCGGCGGGTGGAAGCGCACGATGTCCGCGATCCCGAGCCGGGCGGCGAGCTTCTGCAGGCCCTCCGGCTTGGCCAGGCCGCTGCCGCTCGGGCCGCCGACGACGGGGACGACCATGCGCGAGCGCAGCGATGGGTCCTGCTCCAGGAGCCGGGCGGCGGCGTGCAGGAGGATGTCCGGGGCCTTGAGGGGCTGGATGCGGCCGGCGAAGACCGGGATGAAGGCGTCCTGGGGGAGCCCGAGGCGCGCCCGGGCGGCGGCGCGTCCGTCGGCGGGGCGGAAGTGGTCGAGGTTCACGCCCGGGTGGACGACCGCGATCTTGCCGGGGTCCGCCTCGTAGAAGCGGGCGAGCTCGTCGGCCTCCTCGGCCGTGTTGGCGATGAGCCGGTCGGCGGCGGAGACGATCTGGGTCTCGCCGATGACGCGGGCGGCGGGCTCGGGGGTGTCGCCCTCGGCGAGCGCCGCGTTCTTGACCTTCGCCATGGTGTGCATCGCGTGGACGAGCGGGACGCCCCAGCGCTCGGCGGCCAGCCAGCCGACGTGGCCGGAGAGCCAGTAGTGGGAGTGGACCAGGTCGTAGTGGCCGGGCCGGTGGCCCGCCCACGCCTGCATGACGCCGTGCGTGAAGGCGCAGAGCTGGGCCGGCAGCTCCTCCTTGGCCAGGCCCTCGTAGGGGCCCGCGTCGACGTGCCGGACGAGGACGCCGGGGGTGAGCTCGACGACCGGGGGGAGGCCGCCGGTGGTGGCCCGGGTGAAGATCTCCACCTCGATGTCGATGGCCGCGAGGCGCTTGGCCAGCTCGACGATGTAGACGTTCATGCCGCCCGCGTCGCCCGTGCCCGGCTGGTGCAGGGGGGAGGTGTGGACGCTGAGCATGGCCACCCGGCGCGGGGTGCGGTTCCGGCCGGGGAGCCGGAGCCGGGTCGGCGCCTGATGCCTGTGCCGGGTACCGGCGAACCGGGACACGTACTGGCTCACGTCGGCGGTCCTTCCGCTCGGGGATCCCGAGGGCGGCCTCGGGGCTGAGCTGTGTCGGGCTTGCTGAGCTGGGTGGGGCTTGCTGTGCTGTGTCCGGCGTACTGAACCGGGTCGGGCGTACGGAACTGCGTCGGGCGTGCCGAGTCGTGCCCGGCCGTGCTGCGTCGTGTCGGGCATGACTCTCGGAGGGCGCGTACGTCCTCCAGCCCCGACAACACCGGAATGGCTCCTTTCATTTCCGCCCGCGGAAGCGTTTTGCCAATTCGTTGCCGGGACGGGGCCCCCTCGACCCCGCTCCCGTACCCCTTACGCTCGTGTCATGGCCCCGCGCACCACCCGCCCCGTCGGCACCCCGACCCGCGGGACCACCAACCCGAACCGCCTGCGCCGCATGGACCGCTGGATCGCCGCCGCGCACGGCCCCGCCCTGCGCCGCTCCCCCGAACCGCCGCTCGCCGTCGACCTCGGGTACGGGGCCGCCCCCTGGACCGCCGTCGAACTCCTCGCCCGGCTGCGCACCGCCGAGCCCCGCACCCGGCTCTACGGCATCGAGATCGAGCCCGCCCGCGTCGAGGCCGCGAGGCCGTACGAGCACGAGGGCCTCTCCTTCCTGCACGGCGGCTTCGAAGTGCCGGTGCCCGGCACGGTCGCCCTGATCCGGGCGGCGAACGTGCTGCGCCAGTACGACGAGGAGCAGGTCGCTGCCGTGTGGGCCCGGCTGTGCGGGCGGCTCGCGCCCGGAGGGCTGCTCGTCGAGGGCACCTGCGACGAGATCGGACGGCGGCACGTGTGGGTGGCCCTCGACCGGAGCGGTCCGCGCACGGTGACCTTCGCGACCCGGCTCGGCTCCCTGGAGCGCCCCTCGGACCTGGCGGAGCGGCTCCCGAAGGCACTGATCCACCGCAACGTGCCGGGCGAGCCGGTGCACGCCTTCCTGCGGGACTTCGACCGGGCGTGGGCGGCGGCCGCCCCGTACGCCTCGCTCGGCGCGCGGCAGCGCTGGATCCGCTCCGTACGCGAACTGGCGGCGGACTGGCCGCTGACGGACGGTCCGCGGCGGTGGCGGCAGGGCGAAGTGACGGTGCGCTGGGAGGCACTGGCCCCGCGGCCCTGACGATCCCCGCCGTCGCGGCCCGCCTCGGCCGCCCGCCGCACCCCCGAAGAAGCCCGCCGCCACTCCCCCGGCCCTCCGTCTCCCCAACTCCCGCTGAATTTCGCGTACGTCGGGAACGCCACCCGCGCATCACTCGTCCCCTTAGGAGAACCGGCCCGACAGGCCCTGGTTTCCCCTGTTGTTTTCCGGTTTCGCATGGCACTATCGCCAAGGCCGCCGCCAAGTTACTGACGGTAAATCAGATGGATGCGGGCCGCACACGAGGGGGAGCTTGTGAACCGACGTCGCCACACCACCGCCGCGATCACCGTGATCTGCGCCCTGGCGGTACTGGCCTCACCGGCACTGACCCTCCAGGCCGCCGCCGCGCCGTTCCCCCCGACCCCTCCGACGGCCCCCGAGAAGAGCCTGGAGGAGGTACGCAAGGAGATAGACGGCCTGTACCGGCAGGCCGCCGTCGCCACCGACGCGTACAACCTCGCCGAGGAGAAGACCAAGGAGCAGTCCGCCGAGATCGTCCGGCTCGCCCGGATGATCGTCGAGGGCCGCGAGAAGGTCGAGGACCTCAAGGCCAAGGCGGGCGCCGCCGCGCGCGCCCAGTACCGCAACGGCGGGCTCCCGGAGGGCGCGCAGCTCGTCCTCACCGACGACCCGCAGCTCTTCCTCGACGCCGCGGGCCGCCTCAAGGCCGGTGCGAAGGCCACCACCGACCTCCTCGGCGAGATGACCCGCACCCAAGCCGAGTTGGGCGTCTACGCCAAGGACGCCGGCGCCAACTGGACCAAGCTGGAGGCCCACCGGGTCAAGCAGGCGCAGGCGAAGAAGGAGATCAACGACAAGATCGCCGCGGCCAGGAAGCTGGAGTCCGAGCTCGCCGCCGAGGAGCGCGAGCGACTGCGCCGCCTGGAGGAGCAGGAGCAGTACCGGGCCCAGACGAGCTGGCTCGACACCGGCATCCTCGGCGACCTCAAGACGGGGGCGACCCCGGAGGGCAAGAAGGCGGTCGAGTTCGCGACGGCGCAGATCGGCAAGCCGTACGTGTGGGGGGCGGAGGGACCGGACTCCTTCGACTGCTCCGGCCTGACCCAGCTCGCCTGGGCCAAGGCGGGCGCCCCGATCCCGCGCACCTCGCAGGAGCAGTGGCGGCTGCTGCCGCGTGTGGACGTCAAGGACATGCGCCCGGGCGACCTGATCGTCTACTTCAAGGACGCGAGCCACATCGGGATGTACATCGGCAAGGGCGCGATGGTGCACGCACCGCGCCCGGGCCGGAACGTGACCATCGCGGGCGCGGGCTCGATGGAGATCCTGGGAGTGGTCCGACCCGGCTAGGGCGCGCCCCCGGGCGCACGACGGGTCCGGACAACCCCTTTGACCGGATCCCGCCCTTCTGACCGGATCTCGCCCCCGACTTGACGGACGTCCCCGACCCGGCGTGACCTTTCTCATTGCCGCCGGGCCCCTTCCACGGCGGCCCGCGGCCTTTCCCGCGACAACTACCTCCCCATCCGCGGCATATGCCAAGGCGGGGGAGGTCACTCCCCCGCTGATCACCATTCCGCTGCGCACCGACCTACCGCTAGGGTCCGGGACGGGCGGGGCGCCACCCGGCGCCCTGCGCACCCTCGGGGGGAGGGAAGGAAGCTCCGGACCGATGCCCGTATCCGTACCGCGCCAGAGAATCGTCTCTGCTGATGCGGAACCCGGCGACGCCACCGCTATGGACGCCACCGCTATGACAGGCACAGGCACAGGAACCGACCGCGATCGCACCGATCTCACCCTTCTGGTCGTCGAGGACGACCCGGCGGGTGTCCTCGCCGTGCCCGAACTCCTGGACGCGGCGGACGCCGCCGGCACCCGCGTACGCATCCGTACCGCCCGCAACCTCACCGAGGCCGAGCGGCTCCTCACCGACGACGTCCACTGCGTCCTCGTCGACCTCTCCCTGCCCGGCCCCCGCGCCGCCGCCGGGGACGACCCGCTCGCCCCGCTGCGCCACATCCTGCGGCTCGCGCCGCGCCACGCCGTCCTCGCCCTCGCCGCCTCCGCCGACGCGGAGCTGGCGGCCGAGGCCGTACGGGTCGGGGCCCAGGACCACCTCTTCCGCGAGGAGCTCGACGGGCGGCTGCTCAGCCGGGCCATCCGGTACGCGGTCGAGCGCAAGCGCGCCGACGCCGTCCAGGTGAAGCTGGCCGAGTCCCGGCTGCGGGCCCAGGAGAACGCCCGCCTGGAGCGCGGCCTGCTCCCGACCCCGCTCCTGGAGGGCTCGGACCTGCGGTTCGCGGCCCACTACCGCCCCGGCCGCTCCCGCGCGCTCCTCGGCGGCGACTTCTACGACACCGTGCGCACGCCCGACGGCACCGTCCACGCCATGATCGGCGACGTCTGCGGGCACGGTCCCGACGAGGCGGCCCTCGGCGTCGAGCTGCGGATCGCGTGGCGGGCGCTGACCTTCGCGGGGCTGTGCGGGGACGAGCTGCTCTCGACGATGCAGCAGGTCCTGGAGCACGAGCGGGAGAGCGACGAGATCTTCGCGACCCTCTGCACCGTCGACATCGCACCCGACGGCCGCCGGGCGGGCCTCTGCCTCGCCGGCCACCCGTCACCGCTGATCGCCCGGCAGGGACGGGCGGCCCGGCTGCTCCCGTACGAGGACGGCGGCCCGGCCCTGGGGCTGCTGCCGCGCGCCCGCTGGCCGCGGCGTCAGGTGGAGCTGGGCGGGGCGTGGAGCCTGCTCATGTACACGGACGGGCTGATCGAGGGCCGCTCGGCCGGCCCCGGCTCGCCGCGGCTCGGGCAGGACGGGATGGTCGAGATGATCAACCGGCAGCTGTCCGAGGGCCTTCGGGGCGAGGAGCTCCTGGAGGCGGCGGTGACCGAGGTGCGGGCGCTGAACGGCGGCGAGCTGACGGACGACGTCGCCGTCCTGGCCCTGGAAAGGGACAGGGCCCGGGGATAGCCCCAGGCCCTGCCTTGCACGTATTTCCTACGATCCGCTACCGGCCGCCGTTGTAGGGGCCGTACGGTCCGTCGCTGCTGGAGCCGCCACCGCGGCGGCCACGGCCTCCGCCGGAGACCTGCGCGAGCGCGGGGCGCACGTCCACCATGAAGACGATGGCGGCGATCAGCCCGGCGATCTGCAGGAACAGCATGGGCAGCAGCAGGTTCAGAACGAGATTGACGGCCAGGATGATCAGCCAGAACTTCTTCGTCTGCTTCTCGGCGGCGCGGTAGGCGTCCTCGCGCGCCATGGCGGCGAAGACGAGCGCGGCGACGGCGAAGCCGGTGAAGACCAGGAAGATCACCAGAGAGAGAAGGGAATCGAATCCCGCGCGCAACATGCTGAGCACCGCCTAGTGGTGATGTGGAGAAAGCGCCTCGCGGTCAAGGTACCCGTTACAACGCACCGGCTACCCGCATTGGTGCCCGCCCTGTTCGGCCCGCTCCCTTACTCCGTCTCGGCGGCGACGGCCGCCTTCTTGGCGGGGGACTTGCGGGCGGCGGCCTTCCTGGCAGGCGCCTTCTCGGCCTCGGCCTCGGCGACCGGGCTCTCGTCCGACTTCGCCTCCGCCTTCGTCTCCGGCTCCGTCTCCGGCTCGACGACGACGGCGATCTCCGTGATCTCCTCGGCGGCCTCTCCACGCCAGACCTTGACGGCCTCCTCGCCGCGGGCGGCGACCTCCTCGTACTTCTCGCGCGCCTTGACCGCGTACTCGGCGGCCACGCCCACACCGCGGAGGGCGAGGTCCTGCGCCGTCTCGCCGAACTTCTTGAGGTCCGTGTCGAGACCGCCGACGACCTCGGCGAACTTCGACTGCACGGTGACCTGGGCCTCCTTGGCCTGCGCGGTCACCCGCTCCTGCACGGCCTTCGGGTCGGTCTTCCGCACGGCCTCGATCCGGGCGGGCGCCTCGGCGGCGAGCTGCTCGATCAGGCCGGGGACCTTCCTGGCCTGCCGCACGGCGAGGTCGGCGGTGCCGGCGGCGAAGTAGAGGGGGGTACGCAGTTCGTCGATGATGGCCATGCTGGTGGTCCTCCCGGGTGTGACGTACGTACGGACTAGCGCGAAGGCGATTCGGCATCGGGCGTGGGGTCGGGGGTGTCCGCGTCGGCACCGGCACCGGCGTCCGCCGCCTGGGCGGCGGCCTCCGCGGCCTCGGCGGCCTCGGCGGCGTTCTCCTTGCGGAAGGAGTCGTAGATCTGGAGCAGCACCTGCTTCTGCCGCTCGTTGATCGAGGGATCGGCCAGGATGACGGCGCGCGTCTCCAGCTCCTCCCGCTCCTTCTCGTCGAGGATCCCGGCCCGCACGTAGAGCGTCTCGGCGGAGATCCGCAGGGCCTTGGCGACCTGCTGGAGGACCTCCGCGCTGGGCTTCCGCAGCCCCCGCTCGATCTGACTCAGGTACGGATTCGACACGCCGGCCGCGTCGGCGAGCTGCCGCAGGGACAGCTGCGCGGTCCTCCGCTGCTCGCGGAGGTACTCACCGAGATTGCCGACGTTGAGCGATGCCATGCCCCGACCATGCCAGCCCGCGCTAACTATTGCAAGCAGGCGCTTGCAAGAGTGTCGGCGGCCGCGCGGGGCCGTGCGATGCTGGGAGCGTGAAGCTGGAGGACCTGGTGAGGTTGCGGCGCGCGCGGGACGTGATGGACCGCGACTACGCGCTGCCGCTCGACGTACCGGCGCTGGCCAGGGTCGCGCTCATGTCGGCCGGGCACTTCTCCCGCAGCTTCCGGGCGGCGTACGGGGAGACGCCGTACGGCTATCTGATGACCCGGCGCGTGGAGCGGGCGAAGGCACTGCTGCGGCGGGGCGACCTGAGCGTGACCGAGGTCTGCTTCGCGGTCGGCTGCACCTCGCTCGGCTCGTTCAGCTCGCGCTTCACGGAGCTGGTGGGCGAGAGCCCGAGCGCGTACCGGGCCCGGTGTCACGAGGCGGGCGCGGCGATCCCGGCATGCGTGGCGAAGGTCCTCACCCGCCCGAGCAAGAGCTGAGGGAGCGGCGTCCAAGCGGTCACGATCGGAGAAGCGGATTCCGGGCCGCCGCCGTAGCGTCGAAGTCATGAACAACGTCAGACTCTCGCAGTGCTTCATCGCCGTCGACGACCACGACAAGGCGCTCGCCTTCTACCGCGACGCCCTCGGCCTGGAGGTCCGCAACGACGTCGGGTTCGAGGGGATGCGCTGGGTGACCGTCGGTTCGCCCGCGCAGCCGGACGTGGAGATCGTCCTCGAACCCCCGCTGGCCGACCCCAACGCCTCGGCCGCCGACCGCCAGGCCATGGCGGAACTGCTGGCCAAGGGCATGCTGCGCGGCGTGATCTTCTCCACGGACGACGTCGACGCCACCTTCGAGCACGTCAGGGCGGCCGGCGGCGAGGTGCTGCAGGAGCCGGTCGACCAGCCGTACGGCGTCCGCGACTGCGCCTTCCGCGACCCGGCGGGCAACATGCTCCGCTTCTCCCAGCCCCGCACCGGCTGACCGCCGGCCCCTCCCCTCATGGCAGCATTCCCGGAGGTCGACAGGGAGGGCTGCCATGACGGTCGATACGCACACCCCGGACACCGCGGACGACCCCCGGCGCCGCGCGGACGTCCTCGACGAGACCGCGCACCCGGGGCCCCGCCGTTTCACCGGTCCGGCGACCGGGGACGAGCGGCAGATGCTCGTCGGGTTCCTGGCGGACCAGCGCGCGACCCTGGTGCTGAAGTGCGCGGGCGTCACGGAGGGCCTGGCCCACCGTGCCGTCGCACCGTCCACGCTCTCCCTCCTCGGCCTGGTCCGGCACCTCGCCGACGTCGAGCGCCGCTGGTTCCGCCAGATCCTCGCCGGCCAGGCCGACGCGGCCCCGCTCTTCTCCTCCCCCGCCGATCCGGACGGGGACTTCGACGGCGCGACCCCCGACCCGGCGGCCGTCACGGCGGCCTGGGACGCTTGGCACGCGGCCGTGGCCTTCGCCGAACGCTTCACGGCCGAGGCCCCGGACCTCGACATCTCGGCCCACGACGCCTGGCGCGGGACGGTCTCCCTGCGCTGGGTCCTCATCCACATGATCGAGGAGTACGCCCGCCACAACGGCCACGCCGACCTCCTCCGCGAACAGCTCGACGGCACGACCGGCATGTGACCGGCCGAGTGGGCGGCGGTCACCCCGCGCCGGCGACCCAGGCCGCGAGCGCCGCGTAGTCGGCATCGCCGAGCCCGCGCCGGGGATCCACCCGGTGGAGGAACGCCGGCGCGGAATGCCGGTCGGCGACCCACGCCCGGTCGGCGGCCCCGATCTCGTCGTCCACCCACGCGAACGCCCGCCCCGCCGCCCACGCCACCAAGGCCGGGGTCTTCCAGTGAAGCCCCGGCACCCGCTCCTCCTCGCCCGGAGCGTCCGGCCAGGGGACGAGGGGCAGATCAGGCAGCCCGAGGCGCGGGGCGACCCATGCGTTGGCGGCCTCCTCCCAGGTCGTCGCCCAGACCAGCTCGTACGGGAGCGCCGCGAGCCGCGCCCCGTGCGCCGGGTCGAGCCGTGCGAGGAGCGGGCTCACGGACGGGGGCGGGACGGGCGGATACGTCGGGTACGCCCCTTCCCGCGCGCCGAAGGGGATCAGCGGCCCGTCCACGTCCAGGAAGAGCAGAGGTGTGGTCACGCCACCATCCTGCACAGCCACCGCAGCCCCCACAGCCACCCCAGCCTCCGCAGCCCCGCGGCTCCCGCAGCCCCCACCCCCGAACTCGTCCGCTTCCTTACAATCCGCCACAGATCGAGTTTCGTTACCCTGGCAGGCATGACAGCCATGGCGCCCACCCGCACCGAGCCCGACCTCTCCTACCTCCTCGACCACACCAGCCACGTCCTGCGCACCCGCATGACCGCAGAGCTCGGCGCGATCGGACTCACTCCCCGGATGCACTGCGTCCTCGTCCACGCCCTGGAGGAGGAGCGCACACAGGCGCAGCTCGCCGAGATCGGGGACATGGACAAGACCACCATGGTCGTGACCGTCGACGCCCTGGAGAAGGCCGGGCTCGCCGAGCGGAAGCCGTCGAGCACCGACCGGCGGGCCCGCATCATCGCCGTGACCGCGGAGGGGGCGAAGGTCGCCCAGGAGAGCCAGAAGATCGTCGACGGGGTCCACGAGAAGGCTCTCGACTCTCTGCCCGACGAGGAGCGCGAGGTCCTGCTGCGCGCGCTGAACCGCCTGGCCACCGGCCACCTGGAGACCCCCGTCGAGGGCCCGGGGACCGCCCGCCGGGCGCGCCAGCGCGGCTGAGCCCCGCCGGGACCGCGCAAGTACTCCCGTAAAAAATAGTCTGCAACAAAACCATCTGCTAACGTCTCTCCTGTTGCCTCCACCGAACAGGAGAGAGAGCCATGTCCGCGCCTGCCGCCACCCGCCCCCGCACCTCCCGACACCTCGCCCTCGGCGTCCTCGCCACGAGCATGCTGATGACCGTCCTCGACGGCAGCATCGTCACCGTCGCGATGCCCGCCATCCAGAGCGACCTCGGCTTCACCCCCGTCGGCCTCAGCTGGGTCGTCAACGCGTACCTCATCGCCTTCGGCTCGCTCCTCCTCCTCGCCGGCCGCCTCGGCGACCTCATCGGCCGCAAGCGGATGTTCCTCCTCGGCACGGGCCTCTTCACCGCCGCCTCGCTCCTCGCCGGCGCCGCCGCCTCTCCCGAGGTCCTGATCGCCGCCCGCTTCCTCCAGGGCATCGGCAGCGCGATGTCCGCCGCCGTCGGCCTCGGCATCCTCGTCACCCTCTTCGCCGAACCCCGCGAACGCGCCAGGGCCATCGCCGTGTTCAGCTTCACCGGCGCCGCCGGCGCCTCCCTCGGCCAGGTCCTTGGCGGAGTCCTCACCGACGCCCTCGCCTGGAACTGGATCTTCTTCATCAACCTCCCCATCGGCGTCGCCGCCCTCCTCCTCGCCCTCCCCGCCCTGCCCGCCGACCGCGGCCTCGGCCTGAAGGCCGGCGCGGACGTCCTCGGCGCGCTGCTCGTCACCTCCGGCCTGATGACCGGGATCTACGCGGTCGTCACCATCGAGGAGTACGGGGCCGGTTCGGCGCACACCCTCGGCTTCGGCGCCCTCGCCGCCACCCTCCTGGCCGGCTTCCTCGTCCGCCAGACGAAGGCCGCCACCCCGCTCATGCCCCTGCGGATCCTCCGCTCGCGCAGCGTCTCCGGCGCCAACCTCGTCCAGATGCTGATGGTCGCCGCGCTCTTCTCCTTCCAGATCCTCGTCGCCCTCTACCTCCAGAAGGTCCGCGGCTACGGAGCCGCCGAGACCGGCCTCGCGATGCTGCCCGCCGCCGTCGTCATCGGTGTCGTCTCCCTCGGTGTCTCGGCCCGCCTCATCGCCCGCTTCGGCGAGCGGAACATCCTCCTCACCGGCCTCCTCCTGCTCGTCGGCGTCCTCGGCCTGCTGACCCGCCTCCCCGTCGACGCCGACTACGCCACCGACCTGCTCCCCGTGATGCTGCTCGCCGCCGGCTTCGGCCTCGCGCTCCCCGCCCTCACCTCGCTCGCCATGTCCGGCGCCGAGGAGAAGGACGCGGGCCTCGCCTCCGGCCTCTTCAACACGACCCAGCAGATCGGCATGGCCCTCGGCGTCGCGGTCCTCTCCACCCTGGCCGCCTCCCGCACCGAGTCCCTCACGGCGGCCGGCCGGCCCACCGCCGAGGCCCTGACCGGCGGCTACCACCTGGCCTTCGCCCTCGGCACCGCGCTCGTCCTCGCCGCCCTGGCGGTCGCCTTCACGGTCCTGCGCCCGACCGCCGGCAACGCCGACACCCCCGACTCCGACTCCGGCTCCGACTCCGACTCCGACTCCGACTCCGACTCCGACTCCGAGAAGACCCCCCGGATGACCATGGCCGCATGAGAGCCGACCGACTCGTCGCCGCCCCGCTCTTCCTCCAGACCAGGCAACGCGTCACCGCCGCCGAACTCGCCGCCGAACTGGACGTGTCCGAACGGGCCGCCCGCCGGGACCTCGAAGAGCTCGCGAGCGCCGGGGTCCCGGTCCATTCGCAGGCCGGCAAGGGCGGCGGCTGGGCCTTGGTCGGCAGCGCCCGCACCGACCTGACCGGCCTCACCGCCCCCGAGATCGCCGCGACGGTGCGGGGCCGCGCCGCCCCCGGCACCGAGCCGCCCCTCGAAGGCCTCCTGGGCGCGCGGATACGGTACGGGGAAGCCGCCCCGGACGGCTGGACCCCCGTCGAGATCGACGGCCCCTGCCCCGAGGCCGTCGCCGCCCGGCTGGCGGGGCTGGGAGCCCGCGTGGAGCTCCTCGACCCCCGGGAGGCCCGTACGGCCCTCGCCCGCATCGGCGGCGAACTCACCGCGCTGCACGGGCAGCGGAACCCGGCATTGACACCGGCACCGGCACCGGCACCGGCGACAGACACTCCGGAAGCTCCTCCGCGTGCACCAGTGCCAGCCGCGACACGGCCCGGGTGAGCACCACGTACAGCCGGTTCGGACCGCGTGCCTCGGCCGCCACGATCGCGGCGGGTTCGACCACGACGACATGGTCGAACTCCAGGCCCTTGACGGCCGTCGCGGGCAGCACGGTCACCCGCTCCCCCGCCCCGCACCCGCGCACCGCCTCCTCCACCCGGCCGACGAGGCCTTCGGCCGTGATCACCCCCACCGATCCCTCCGCGGCGAGCGCGGCGAGCACGGCCCGGCGGGTCGCGGCCGACAGGTCCGTGGTCCGGTGGACCGTCACCTCTCCGTCCGTACGGACCGACCGGCCCGCCGGCACGTCGGCGCCCAGGTGCGGCAGGAGCCGGTTGGCGAGCTCCACGATCGCCTCCGGTACGCGGTAGCCGAGGGTCAGCGGCACCACCGGCGCCTCGCCCCTGCCCAGGTGGGCCAGTTGCTCACGCCAGTCGCGGGCCGCCCACGGCGTGGTGCCCTGGGCGAGGTCCCCGAGGACGGTGAGCGAGCCGAAAGCGGTACGGCGGGCGATCGCCCGGCACTGCATGGGCGAGAGGTCCTGGGCCTCGTCGACGACGACATGGCCGTAGCTCTCCGGGCGTTCGATCAGGCCCGCCAGCTCGTCGAGGAGGACGAGATCGGCGGCGGTCCACCGCGCCGAGCGGTGCGACCGAGGCGGCCGCTCCCAGCGGATCGCCGCCGCCTCCGCCTCCGTCAGCGCGCCCATCGCACGCCCGCCTTCCGACGCCCCGCCCGCCTCCGGCGCGGCGGCCCCCGCCGGATCCGTGAGGACCTCGGCGAGCACCTCCTCCGGGGTCGTCCTCGGCCAGCACGCGTCGAGGAAGGCGGTCACGGCCCGGGCCCGTTCGACGCGCCGCACCCAGGCCGCACCCACCGCCCCCGACCGGCGTTCGGCCCGGAGCTGGAGGGCCCGGACGACACGGGCGCGGACCCGCTCGCGTCCCGTGGCGTAGGGCGGCGCCTCCTCCCGTACCGCCTCGACGATCGCGACGAGCTCGGCGGCGGGCAGCCGCCAGTGGTACGAGCCGTCGGGGACGGCCAGGTCCCCGGGAGGGACCGGGTCGACCCTGCCGTACAGCGCGCGGTGCAGCACCCCGGCCATCCGGGCGTCGTGCTTGATCCGGGCCGCCGCCTCCCCGTCCTCGGCCCGGACCGGATGGCGGGCGAGCTCGTCGTCGAGGGTGGCCTGCCGGACGCCGGTCTCGCCGAGCGAGGGCAGCACCTCGGCGATGTACGACAGGAAGGCGCGGTGCGGACCGAGGACGAGGAGCCCGGAACGGCGGATCCGCTGCGGATGGCTGTAGAGGAGGTACGCGGCCCGGTGCAGACCGACCGCGGTCTTGCCGGTGCCGGGCGCGCCCTGCACGCACAGCGAGGCGGCCGGGTCGGAGCGCACGAGGTCGTCCTGTTCGGGCTGGATGGTGGCGGCGATGTCCCGCATGGGGCCGACCCTGGGACGCTCGATCTCCCCGGCGACGAGCGCACTCACCGTCCCCGTCCCGCCGTCGCCGAGGCGTTCGTCCTCCAGGGCGGTGAGGTCCTCGGTGGCGCCCCGGCTGTTCGGGGCCCAGCCGAAGCGCCGGCGCCGGAGGACGCCCTGCGGGTCATGCGCGCCGGCCTGGTAGTAGGCGCGGGAGACGGGGGCGCGCCAGTCGACGACGAGCGGCGGTGCGGCGGGGTCCTCGGCGATCCGGCGGCGGCCGATGTGGTGGGTCTGGCCGTCTTCCCGGTCGAGGCGTCCGAAGAACAGCGGGCCCGGCGGCTGTTCCCCCATCTCCTTGGCGCGGCTGCGGAGGTGGAAGCCGAGGGCCTCGGCGTCGGCGCCGGACGCGGCGACGTCCTCGCCGGTCACGACCTGTTCGGCGACGTCCTCGGTCATCCGGGTCAGGGCGGCGCGGCAGGCGTCGTGGTGGGCGCGTTCGCGGGCGAGCTCAAGGTCCAGTGACGTCATTCCGACAAGGCTAGCGGAAAACGTTACTGAGTTACATTTTTTACTTGTCTACACATGAGCTCGGGCGGGTCAGTACGGCAGGCCCTCCCGCAGCGCCCGGAACGCCCGCCCCGCCGCGGCCACCGCGTCCGCCGCCACCTCCCCGGCCGACTCGCCGCCCGCGATCCGGGCCGTGTTCTCCTCGGCGAGGACCCGCAGCACGGCCACGATCTGCCCGGCCGCGATCCGCGCGTCCAGCCGATCGCCGCCGAGCGCGTCCGCGAGGGCCGCCTCCGACCGCGCGCGGTACGCGTGGAGGCGGGCGACCAGGGCGGGCGTGCCGTACAGGAGCCGGTGGTACGCCAGCACCGCCGGGTGATCACAGAGACCGGTCACCGGGTCCTGCCTGCCGAGCCCGTCGAGCACGTGCGCGTACAGCGCGTCCAGCGGCGCGACACCGGCGCGCCGCCCCGCCACCACCACCCGGGCGGCCTCGTCCTCGTGGTCCGCGAACCGGTGGAGGACGAGGTCCTCCTTGGCCGGGAAGTACCGGAAGAGGGTCGGCTTCGACACCTCGGCGGCGGCGGCCACCTCCGCGACCGAGACCGCGTCGAACCCCTTCTCCAGGAAGAGCGCGACGGCGGCCTCCGACAAGGCCTGCCGGGTGCGCTCCTTCTTCCGTTCGCGCAGCCCGGACGGCTCCGGAGCGTCCGAGGTCATGAGCACTGCCTTTCAGAAGATGTCGGGCGAGAACGGCCGCAGCGGCGTGCGGAACAGCAGGTCGGCGCGGGCCGCGGCGCCGGGGGCGAGCTCGTCGACACGGCCGAGGCGGGCGAGCCGTACCGCCGACTCGTCACCGAAGGCCAGCGTCCCCAACTCCGCTATGTCGAAGGCGAGGTCGGCGGAGTCGGTGGTGGTACGGACACAGCTCGCGCCCGCCGGGGAGGCGTCGAGGCGATAGCGCCCGCCCGCCAGGCCGTCCGCGTCCCGCAGGTCGAGGACGAGGCTCCCCTCCACCGGATACGTCCGGCTCTCCAGGACCTTGACGACGTCCAGGACCCGGACCCACAGCATGTCCACGTACGTCAGCGTCTTCGCCGCCCGCGGGTCCGGCAGGATCAGCGGCAGCAGGTCGTCGGGCGCCCGGTAGCCGGAGCGGACCGTGGTGATCCAGTCGATGGAGCAGACGTACTGCCAGAGGGCGCGCTCGGCGGCCGGGGTGACGGCGATCAGGTCCCGCACGGACGCGGTGTTCACGGGCTGCTTGGCGTCGTCCCACTTGTCGTCGGCGGTGTAGGCGACGTACCCCTCCACCTCACCGGAGTCGGAGCGGTAGACCGCGTAGAACGGCTCGGTCCACGGATCGAGCTGGTACCCGAGACCGGTGCCCTGCTCCCAGCCGCGCGTCGTGCGGTCGGTGACCCCGGCGCGGACCCCGGCGAGCCGGCGGTACACCTCGGGACCGATCTTGCGGATCTCCTCGCCGTCGGCCAGGTCGATCCGGCCGCCGCCGTCCGGGCGCCCCGTGCGCCGCGGGTCGAGCCCGGCCCGCCGCACGTCCACGCTCCACTCGGTGGTCCAGCTCGCCGGGCCGAAGCCGTACCGTCCGTAGATCGGGTACTCGGCGGCGATCAGCGTGGCGATCGCGTCGCCCCGCTCCTTCGCAGCGGCGAGATCGGCGGCCATCATGCGGCTGAGCAGCCCCTGGCGCCGGTGCGTCGGGGAGACGGTGACCTGCGTGACGGCGTCGGCGGTCAGGCTGCCGCCGCCGACCGTGCTGACCTCCTGCCGGAACGACCGGAAGGTGGCGACGATCCGGTCGCGGTCGAACACACCCAGCGTCCGCGCGAGGTCCGCGTTCGCGAGGCGGTCGGCGACCAGTTCGTCGGTGACGCGGGGCGGCCGGAGGAACCCTGTCTTCAGGGCGAGGAGCCAGCCGGGGAAGTCGGATTCCGTCACCGCGCGCACGTCGACACTCATCCCCCGACCCTACGCAGCGCACCACCGCAACCGCACCCGGGTTTCCCGGCCGCCGCCCGCACCGGGTCACCCCTCAGGAACCCACCGGCCCCGAGGGGTGTCCACCGGCCCCGCAGGCCGGCAGATCGCCGGCCTGCGGACCCTCAGGCCAGCAGGTCGTCGACCTGCGCCTCGCCCTCGCGGTAGCGGCGGGCGATCTCGCCGCTGCAGTCGTCGGCGGTCCGCTGGAGGTGCTGGCGTCGGCGCGAGATCTGCTGCTCGTACCCCGCGAGCCGCCCCATCGCCGTGTGCAGCTCCTCGTCCGTCCGGGCCGTCAGGTCCGACAGCTCGACCTCCGACAGCATCTCGGCCGCCAGCCGCCTGTACTCGTCGCCGCGCGGCGTCGACATCGTCACGTGCCGGGCCGAGCTGCGGTGCCGCGAGGGCACGTCGGCGAGGATCTCGGAGAGCCGGTCGAGGACCGGGGCCTCCGGATCGGTCCGCCGCGCCAGCTCGGCCCGCAGGATGTCGATCCGCCCCTGAAGCATGCGCCGTACGTAACTCAGATCGGCCTCGTCGCTCTGCGCCTCGCGGCGCAGCGCGCGCAGCTCGGGCAGCCGCAGCGCGCCGAGGTCCGGCCGCTCCCGGTCCGCGAGGACCGGCTCCCCGGTCCGCTGCACGGGTGGACGCGACGAGATCGGGCTTCCGCCCGTGCCTCCGCCGGGGCTTCGGCCCACGCTTCCGGCGCGGAACAGCGGTACGGGGCCGGACGGTGTCGGCCCGGTGCCAGGTGCACTCATGAGAATCGTCCCCTCGACCGGTGCGGAGCCGCACCGCCTGACAGGCATCGTGCCACTCCCACCCGTGCACGTGCAGGCGCTCTGCACCCGTTCGGCCCCTTACAGTTCCCGGCCGGTACGTTGGGACGCATGCGAGCTGTGGTGCAGAGAGTGGACGGCGCGAAAGTCGTCGTCGCAGGGGAGACCGTCGGAGAGATCGTCGGCGAGGGGCTGTGCGTCCTGGTCGGGGTGACCCATGACGACACCCCCGAGAAGGCGGCCCAATTGGCCAGAAAGCTCTGGTCCGTCCGAGTGCTCGACGACGAGAAGTCGTGCTCCGACGTGAACGCGCCGCTGCTCGTCATCTCCCAGTTCACCCTCTACGGAGACGCCCGCAAGGGCCGCCGGCCCACCTGGAACGCCGCGGCCCCCGGCCCGGTCGCCGAGCCCCTCGTCGACGAGGTCGTCGCGCAGCTGCGGAAGCTGGGGGCGCACGTGGAGACGGGCCGCTTCGGAGCGGACATGCGCGTCTCGCTCACGAACCACGGCCCGTTCACCGTACTCCTGGACGTCTGAGGCCCTACGGCTCGACGACCGTCTCCTGCGCGGCCGCCGTGTTCCCGACGAGCAGCGGCGCGTCCACCGGGACGTTCCGCTTCACCAGTGCCAGGGCGATCGGGCCCAGCTCGTAGTGGCGGACGGCGCTCGTCACGAAGCCGAGCTGCCGGCCCTCCTCGCCGTCGGCGGCCAGCCGGACCGGCGCGCCGTGGGCGGGCAGCAGCACCTCGCTGCCGTCCAGGTGCAGGAAGACCAGGCGGCGCGGCGGCTTCCCCAGGTTCTGCACGCGGGCGACGGTCTCCTGGCCCCGGTAGCAGCCCTTCTGGAGGTGGACGGCGCTGCCGATGAGGCCGACCTCGTGCGGGATGGTCCGGTGGTCGGTCTCGAAGCCGAGCCGCGGCCGGTGCCCCTCGACGCGCAGCGCCTCGTACGCGAGGACGCCGGCGGCCGGGCCGTGCGAGGCCGCGAAGGACTCCAGGTCGGCGCGGGGCAGGAACAGGTCGCGGCCGTGCGGTGTCTCCCGTACGACGGCGCCTTCGGGGACCTCGGCGATGGAGCCGGCCGGGAGGTGGACGACGGCGATGTCGTCCGTACGGTCGGCGACCTCGACCCGGTAGAAGAACTTCATCGACTCCAGGTACGCGAGGAGTTCCTCCCGCGTCCCCGGCTCGACGTGCGCCCACACGGTCTCGCCGTCGTCGACGAGGTACAGGGCGTGCTCGATGTGCCCGTTCGCGGAGAGGATGAGCGCCTCGGTCGCCCGCCCGGGCGCCAGGTCGGTCATGTGCTGGGTGACGAGAAGGTGCAGCCAGCTCAGCCGGTCGTCACCGGTGACGGCGACGACACCGCGGTGGGAGAGGTCGACGAAACCGGAGCCGTCGGCGAGGGCGCGCTGCTCGCGGAACAGATCGCCGTAGTGGGCGGCGACGCCTTCGTCGCGGCCTTCGGCGGCGACGGCGCCGGGCAGGGACAGCAGAGGGCTCTTCATAGGAGCCAGCCTACGACTCGCCGGGCAGCGGCCTAGGCCCCGGTCGTCCCGGCGTCCCCGGCGTCCGTGGTCGTCCCGGTGTCCGCGGCGTCCGCCGCCTTCCGTACGCACGCGGCGCACCGGCCGAAGATGGCGAAGTGCTTCATGTCCGTCTCGAAGCCGAAGGTCTCGCGGAGCTTCCCGGTGAAGCCGGCCGCCACCTCGACGTCCGCCTCGATGACCTCGGAGCAGTCACGGCAGACCAGGTGCAGATGGTGGTGCCGGTCGGCGAGGTGGTAGGTCGGAGCCCCGTGTCCCAGGTGCGCGTGGCTCACCAGACCGAGCTCCTCCAGGAGCTCCAGGGTCCGGTACACGGTGGAGATGTTCACCCCGGAGGCCGTCTTGCGGACCTCGACGAGGATGTCGTCCGGGGTCGCGTGCTCCAGCCTGTCCACGGCCTCCAGGACAAGCTGCCGCTGCGGCGTCAGCCGGTAGCCGCGCTGCCGCAGGTCGCTCTTCCAGTCGGTGCTTTCGGTGGTCACCACGCCCCCAGTGTAGGAGTGACCGCCCCGGATCGGGCCGGCCGTCCGGTCACCGGTCCACAGCCCCGACGCCGTGGGCGCCTCCCGACGTCATCTCGTCCGTCAAGGCATCCCGGAGGGCCCGCGTCGCACGCACCACGTCCTCGTGCGCCCGGATCTTCTCCTCCAGCACCTTGAGCGTCCGCCCCACCCGCCGCTGTTCCGGCGCCCCCGGCAGGTGGACGGGGAGGTCGGCGAGCAGGCGCATCGAGAGGTGCTGGATGGTCGAACCCGCGGCGGCGCGACGGATCCATTCCTGACCCGCGGACGAGGCGAGACATGCCAGGAGGTAGTCCGGGTCGACATACTCGCGCTCCCGCACCCGCAGCCGGATGAGCGACGGGCCGTTCAGCCACCCCTGCTCGTCCGAGGTGGCCCGCGCGACCCGTCCGACCGTCCCGGACCGGGTCATGAGGAGGTCGCCGTCGGCGACGGCATACCTCCCCAGCCGTTCCGCGTCCTCCACGGGCACGTGACGGGAGGGTGAATCCGTCAGCCGGTGGCCGACGAGGTCGACGGGATGGACGACGGGCAGTCCCTCGGCCACGTACTGTCCCGGCTTCAGCGCCGGCATCCCGCTCTGGATGTCGCAGATCTCGCCGAGGAGCACCCTGCGGCCCTCCCCCGAACGCCCTTCTTGTCGCGCGGCTCCCGCGTCCTGTGCCTGGTTCATGCTCTCCACCTGCCCTCCCCACCGAGTTCGGAGAGGATCTCCCGCGCTCGTACGTCCGCCTTGCGCGCCTGCTCGTCCCGCTCTGCGAGGTCGTCGATCAAACGGCCGATCTGCGCGGCGGAACCACCCGCTCCCTCCTGAGGCCCGGGGGCCACGTGCAGGACGGGACTGAGCAGCCAGTCCCTGGCCGCCAGGTTGCTCGGGGACACCGCGGCGCTGAATCCGTCCTGTCCGGAGAAGGTCCGCCCGTCGTCCTGAGCCGACCGCCATCGACGGCAGACGTCCACGATGGAGTCGACGTCGTCCTTCGACAGGACCCGCCGGACGCGGTCGGTCATGGTGCCGAGTGAAGCCCCGTCGACGAACAGCACATCCCGGTGGACATCGGTGGGGTTGCGCAGCAACCACAGGGTCACCGGGATGCTCGTGGCCTTGCCGAACAACTGAGGGGGCAGGGCGACCAGCGCCTCCACTGCGCCACTCTCGACCATGGCGGCACGGATGGCCCGCTCGGCCGGGTTGGCCGACTGCGCGGCGATGTTCGGCATCAGCACGACCGCTCTTCCTCCCGGAGCGAGCGCGGAGGCGGCGAGCTGGAGCCAGACGAAGTTCCCGCTGTGCCGGGGAGGCATGCCGTACGGGAGGTGTTCGGTGTAGCGGTACAGGTCCTCGGTGCGCTGGTTGAACGGCGGGTTGCTCACCACGGCCGCGTACCGCTCGCCGGACTCCGGCCACCCGGATCCGGCGGCCTCCACTGTGCGGGGCACGTCCCGGAGGTTCAGTCGCATACGAGCCAGGGCGGCGTCGCCCGCCCCGCCACTCACGCCATGCACGGAGAGCGCCGCCTCCGGTGCCCCGCTCCGCAAGACGGCGACGCAGGTGTCCAGGATCTCGCCCGTGCGGCAGAAGGGGTCGAGGATCGACAGGTCGCCGCTGCCGTGGGTCTCGGGCAGCAGTTCCGCCATCAGGCGACGCACGGCCCTGGGCGTGACCAGCTCGTTGCCGCGCCGCCCCTCGGTGCCGATGCGCTGCTCGACGAGCCAGTCGAACGCCTCGATCGCCGTGTCACGGTCCCAGCCTTCGGCGGCGAGCGCGTGTGCCACGGAGCCGGCGGAACGATCCTGCCACCGCTCCTCGTCCGGAGTGGCTCCGAAGGGTGCCCCTTCGATGCCGTCCTCGGCAAGGATTCGCGTCACGGTCCACCACACGTCGGCGGAACGCGACAGTTCGGCGGAAGGACGGGCCGCCACGGCATAGGTGACGGCGATCAGCAGATCGAGGGCGCGCTCCGTGGTGGCCTCGCCCCTGACCCGGTCGAGGATGTGCGTGAGAACGGTCTGCGGGGTGGCTCGCCTGCCCACCCCGAGGGAGGCCAGGACCCGGTCTCCGTAGGTCGTCCCCTCCGGTTCACCCGCCTGGAGACCGCTGACGGGGATCCGCCTGGTCGCGAGCCACTCCGCCACCTCGGAGGCCCGGAACGTGTCAGCCGCCCCCGTGCCGGTCCGTACGGAGTCGACGGGCTGCGGAAAGTCCTCATGCCGACGTGCCCAGTTGGTGACGGCAGGACGATTCACGCCCGCGAGGCGAGCGATGTCCGACCGGGTGACCAGTACTTCGGCGGGTGGACGCACAGGAGTCACCTTCTCAGAACCGGGGCTGCCGGTCGTCGCGCAGCGCCCGGGGCTTGTCCGCGAGGATCGCCGGGAACCGGTCCATCGCCCGGACGTCCTTTGCGAGGTCCTGGTTCACGTACCCCATGACTCGGTACAGCTTGGCATGGTCCTCACGGAGGTCCCGGTGATGGATCGGCTCGTGGTGCATGATGCGGTTCCGCAGCAGCACCAGCGAAAGGACCTGGTCGGCGAGGACCCTCCGGCTCCCCTGGTATCCAGGGAACGCCTTGTGCACCACCGGGACCCAGAAGCCCCTGTCGTTCGAGCGCGTCAGCAGCTTCCCCCAGAAGCCGAAGGAGAGCTCGGCGACGATGTCGTCGGGCGTACCGGCCTTGCCTCGGCCCAGGCAGTTCCTGCGGGCCTCGGCGACCTTCCGTACGCCTCCTCCGTCGAGCGGCGCGACCGCCCACCAGTCCGGACGGGCGTGGTGCTCCGACAGCCGGTTGTGGACGGAGTTGCGGAGGGCGACCTCGAGCCAGTGGAACGGGCCGAACAGTGCGGCGGACGCCTCCACGTTCCACCGGTACAGACGGACGGCCCCCGGACCGTCCCCCCGCATGAAGTCCACGTACGCACGGAGCCGGGCCTCCGAGAGGACCTCTGACATCCATGCGGGCAGCTCGTCGTTCACATTTCCCCCTTGCCGATGCGATGCGATGCGCCGCTGAAGCAGCCTGTGGCCTTCGACGCCGCCGGGCGTTACACTTCCCGGGAAAGCTTCTGGATCGCCTCTGCTTCGGCATGCCACCTGGAGCACGGAATGTGAAACCCCCGGCCACGCCTCATGCGGCCGGGGGTTTTCCGTTACCGAAGCTCCCACTTCCATGAAGGTAGCCCACATCGACCGCGATCACAAGTAGATGGCAGTCATCTGGATTCTGTTAAGCCTTGAGGGTGGGAGGGGTTAACACTCCGGGCCCACCGATCAGTCGGTGGGCCCGGACGGGGGAACGCGTCGGATCGCCCTGAGGGCGATCGCAGGTCTAGCGGAAGAAGGCGATGCCGTCGTCCGGCAGGTCGCCGAGGTTGCGGGCCATCTCCGCGACCTCCTCGGGCGTCACGACCTTCTTCAGGTGTGCCGACATGTAGGGGCGGAGCGGGACCTCGGGGGTCGCCTTCTCCCCGACCCACATGAGGTCGCTCTTGACGTAGCCGTAGAGCCGCTTGCCACCGCTGTACGGGCTGGCGGCCTCGGTCCGGGCGACGGCGTCCGTCGCGAGGTCGATCTGCGGCTTCTGGTCGGCGAGCTCGCCGTACCAGATCTCGACGATGCCCTGGTCACGGACCATGACGACCTCGACCTGGCGGTTCTTGTCGATGCGCCAGTAGCCGCTCTCGCTCTCCAGCGGACGGACCTTGTTGCCGTCGCTGTCGAGGACCCAGGAGTGCGAGTGGTACTCGATGAAGTCCCGGCCGTCGTGGCTGAACGTCACGGACTGGCCGAAGTTGCACTTCTCGGCGCCGGGGAAGTCGGAGACGCCCGCGCCCTCCCACGTACCGAGCAGGAACGCGAGGGGGACGAGGTCCGGGTTGAGGTCGGACGGGATCTCGATCATGAGCAGCTCTGGCGTTCTCTAGAAGTGGTTAGCGCTGGCCCTGGTACAGCTTCTTCACGGCGAGACCGGTGAAGGCGAGCACGCCGACAGCGACGAGCACCAGCAGAGTTTCGAAGAAAATGATCACGGGGTGCTCCTCGGCTGAGCGGTGAAGGCGTAACGGGCCGGACCCCAGCTTAGTGGGCGGGGGCCCGGCCCACTCTGTGAGGTGGGTCTAGCGACGCGGTGTCACGACCGGCTCAGCCGAGCAGCTGCGCCTGGAGGACGACGGTCTGCTGGAAGGGCACGGCGAGCGCCCCGCCCTTCCGGGTCTGCGTGACCACGGCGAGGGTGTCGCCGGCCGTGATGTAGGCCCAGCGGGTCTGCTCGGAGCCGAAGGGCTTCGTCTCCCCGTAGGCGTACGCGGACAGGTTCGGCACCCGGACGTCACCCGCCACACGATCGAGGATCTCCAGCTCGGCGACCCCGGCGGGCAGCACCTCGACCCCGTCGTCCGAGAGGGTCCTGTACAGCTCGTCCGCGTGGGCGACGGAGGAGAACTTCAGCAGGAGGACGCTGGTCCTCGTGCCGTCCGGCATCGTCCAGGCCCGGCCCGCGATGTGGCGCAGGGCCGTGTCGTCGAGCACCTGCCGCACCTGCGTGCGGTACTCCTTCCCGTAGCCCGCCAGGTAGGCCTCCTCGGACACCCAGCCGCCGTTCATCTCCGGGTCGACGGCGGCGCCCGCCGGTGCGGGCAGCAGCAGCTTCCGCGCGTCGGTGTGATGGATCTCGGCGTCGTTGCCCTCGGTGAAGGGCCGGGGCCGGTCCGCCGGCAGGGCGGGCAGCCGGAGCTGCGGGTACTCCCAGCGACCGTCGCTCTCGGTGGCCAGACCGGGGACGTCGGTCCGGTCGAGCGCGGTGATCCCCATGGCGGTACCGGCGCCCACGCCGCCGCACACGGCGACGGCGGCCGTCCAGCGGGCGACGGCCCACAGGACACGGCGGGTCCGGCCGGGGGCGGGAGCCTCCGGCACCAGGACCTGGGGGGCCTCTTCGGTCAGCTGCTCGGTCATACGTACTCCCCCGGGGACTCGATGTGATCGAGCTGCTTCCTCACCAGCTCCGCCACGGCCTGCCGGCCGAACGGCCGGCCACCGAACGCCGTGACGGTGACCATCACCTCACCGTCGTACGCCTGGCAGATCATGGACTGCAGCCGGGCCTCCCGCTCCTCCTCGTCGCCCCCTTGCGGTTCGGGCACCAGGAAGCAGGCGGCGTTCTTCTCGTGGCCCTTGACCTTCGGCCCCTCGGGCAGCTCCAGGAACTCGAACAAGTCCTTCCGGACGTCGGAGAACCGGCGGACCGCCTTCTTGTCCTTCATCCGCAGGACGAGCACTTCCACCTGGCGGGTGCTGTCCACCGAGGCGTACGAGCGCATCGCCATGCCCTGGATCCCGAGCTTGTCGATCTCCTTCTCGTAGGCGCGGCGCTTCTTGCCGTAGAGGCCCTTGTTCGTCTGCTTGAAGAGGGCCACTGCCTCCTTGGCGGCCAGCTCGTCGTCGTTGCCGTACCCCTTGATGTCCGCACCGAGCACATAGCCGTCCGGCGCGGGCAGGAGAAGCCTGCTCAGCGGGGTGGAGGCCCGCCCCTTCGCGAAACCGGTGGCGGGATCCGCGGAGGTCGGGGTCGCGGTGGGCTCCTCCCACCCCACGGTGGGGGCCGTCCGGTCGGCGCCTTCGGCGGTGACGGCGGTGTACGCGACCCCGCCCCCGACAGCCCCGAGCACGAGCACGGCGGTCGTGATGTTCGTCAGGACCCGGCGCTTCCGGCTCACGGTCTTCCCGGTCTTCCCGGTCTTCCCGGTCTTCCCGGTCTTCCCGCTCTTCTCGGCCTTCTCGGTCTTCTCGGCCTTCTCGGTCTTCTCGGTCACAGGCGCTCCAGCTGCCGCTCGGCCAGAGAAACGATGTCCTTCTCGGCGATCTTCCGTGTGTCGGACATGAGGATCTCGATCGCGATGTCTCCGCGCTGGACGTACGCCCGGGCCTCATACATGTCGAGGTACCCCGCCTTGCGCTGCACCGGGTAGACGAAGGTACGGCCGTTGCCGGAGCCCTCCAGCGCCGTCCCGATGCTGTCGGCCCGCTCCTCGCCGCTCACGATGCTCTGCTGGTTCTTGACGAACCCCCGGGCACCGATCATCGAACCGGGGCGGAACTGAACGAGGTAGATCGTGACGCTCCGGTGCTCACCTGACAGCCACGAACGGGACGCGACCCGGCGGACGCTCAGGCCGAGCTGGTCCTCCAGCGCCCCGGCGGGGCGGTTGTACCTGCCGACGTACTCCGACAGCGACAGCCACCCGTCCACACCGTCGGCCCGCGCCCCCTCCGGGCGCGGCAGGAGCAGCCTCCGCAGATCACCGTTCGCCTTCACCTGCCGGTCCTCGACGGCGGAGAGCGGTTCGGGCTCCTGCCCCTTCGTGAGCGGCTTCGGGTAGGCGAGACCGCCCAACTGGTTGAGCGGGGGCAGCGGGGTCGGTTCGCGCTCGGCCTGGATGCCGTAGCCGGTGGCGGTGCCGCCGACGAGGCCGATGACTGCGGCGACGGCGATCAGCCCGACCGTTCGGAGCACGCGGCGCCGCGGCCGTACGACCGGCGGTGTGTCCGGAGCCGTATCCCGCGCCTCGTCCGGATTTTGGACGCTTTCCTCGATACTCAAAAGTCCCCCCACGAGACCTGAACCACGGATTCCGATCACCCGCGCACCCAGCTGACACGTGAGGGACACCGGAGGTTGCAGCGCCGCGCATTACAGTTCGGCATATGGCGAAGAAGCTCGTGATCAAGGTGACCGCAGGGGCCGACGCCCCCGAACGCTGCTCCCAGGCCTTCACAGTGGCCGCCGTCGCCGTCGCCAGTGGCGTCGAGGTGTCGCTGTGGCTGACCGGCGAGTCCTCGTGGTTCGCCCTCCCGGGCCGCGCCGCCGAGTTCGAGCTGCCGCACGCCGCGCCCCTGCCGGACCTGATCGACTCGGTCCTGGCGGCCGGCCGGGTGACGCTGTGCACGCAGTGCGCGACCCGTCGCGAGATCACGGAGAAGGACGTCCTGGACGGCATCCGCATCGCGGGCGCGCAGGTCTTCGTCCAGGAGGCCATGGCCGACGAGACGCAGGCGCTCGTCTACTGACGACGAACCGAGGATGCGCAGGATCCTCTAGGACCTGTGCTTCTTGCCGTCGAGTTCGTCCCACCACTCGTCCGACTTCGGGTCCCCGGAGGGGTCGTCCCACCAGCGGTCCTCCGGGCCCCGGCGGTTCGCCATCATCGCGGCGACCGGGGGGATGACCATGGCGACGACGCACATCCCGATCGCCACCGGCATCGAGAAGAGCCGCACGACGGCCCAGGCGCCCACGAAAAGCACCAGGCAGGCGCCCATCATCCAGAAGTAGACGTGGCGACGGCGTGCGTACACATCTTCAGCGTACGTCCGGGCAGGGCCCCCGTCACCGGCAGCCGGAGGCCGCCGCGGCGGCCCGAACCCTGCGCGTCAAAGAGAAGTGACCGGAGGGCCGTGCCTCAAGTCCTGGTGATGGCGTCCAACCCCCCAGGAGGCACGGCCCTCCGGCCGTTCGAGTGCGGTGTGTCACCGCGTTCGCGGATCAGACCGCGATGGCCACGTCCGTCAGACTGCCGGCCTCGGTGACGACGACCTTGCGGTCGGCCTGGGCGCCCGGAACCAGGGCGCGCAGGGTCCACTCGCCGGTCGCCGCGTAGAAGCGGAACTGGCCGGTGGCCGAGGTCGGGACCTCGGCGGTGAACTCGCCGGAGCCGTCGAGGAGGCGCACGTAACCGGTGACGGGCTCGCCGTCCTTGGTCACCTGGCCCTGGATGGCCGTCTCACCGGGCTTGAGCGTGCTGACGTCGGGGCCGCCGACCTGAGCTCCACACATGTTCTCTGTCCTGTCCTAGAGGAATCGGGGGTCGCGCGACCGGTACTACTTGTTGGCGCCGAGCTCGATCGGCACGCCCACGAGGGAGCCGTACTCGGTCCACGAACCGTCGTAGTTCTTGACGTTCGTGACCTCGAGCAGCTCGTGCAGGACGAACCACGTGAGCGCGGAGCGCTCGCCGATGCGGCAGTACGCGATGGTGTCCTTCGCCAGATCGACCTGCTCGTCCTCGTAGAGGGCCTTGAGCTCGGCGTCCGACTTGAAGGTGCCGTCGTCGTTGGCGTTCTTCGACCACGGGATGTTGCGGGCGCTCGGCACGTGGCCGGGGCGCTGCGACTGCTCCTGCGGGAGGTGCGCCGGGGCGAGCAGCTTGCCGGAGAACTCGTCGGGCGAGCGGACGTCGACCAGGTTCTGGGCGCCGATCGCGGCCACGACGTCGTCGCGGAAGGCGCGGATCGAGGAGTCCTGGGCCTTGGCCTTGTACTCGGTGGCCGGGCGGGACGGGACCTCGGCGACGAGGTCGCGGGAGTCGAGCTCCCACTTCTTGCGGCCGCCGTCGAGGAGCTTCACGTCCTGGTGGCCGTAGAGCTTGAAGTACCAGTAGGCGTAGGAGGCGAACCAGTTGTTGTTGCCGCCGTAGAGGACGACCGTGGTGTCGTTCCCGATGCCCTTGGCCGAGAGGAGCTTCTCGAAGCCCTCCTGGTCGATGAAGTCACGGCGGACCGGGTCCTGAAGGTCCTGGGTCCAGTCGATCCGGATGGCGTTGCGGATGTGGTTCTTCTCGTAGGCCGAGGTGTCCTCGTCGACCTCGACAATGGCGACCTGCGGGTTGTCGAGGTTGGCCTCGACCCAGTCCGCGTCGACCAGGACGTCGCTGCGAGCCATGCTGTTCTCCTCCGGGGCAGTGTGCGGCGGTGTGGTGCGGTTGGTGCGGGTTTGTGATGCGGTACGCGTCGTCGCGTGGCGTACGACGGACGTACGTACGGCTGCACAGGGTGGCCCCGACCGCGGTCGAAGGGCCTGAGGGAATACGGGAGTCGGTGCTCCCGCTCAGACTGAACGACAGAGCATGGCGGCGACGCGGCACAGGTCTACTGCCCGCCGCTTCGTGAGATCCGCCTGTCGCTTCATGCCCTCGATCGTAGGGACGGACAGGCGGCCGTGTCACCGGTGTGTCGTATTTTGAGACGCGATCGTCCGAGATGCGAGACGCGATCACCCCACGCGTCGGCCCCGGACGCCCCCGTACAGCGGTGTCCGGTGGAGTTTCTGCGGATCGGACGGGGGTGTCTCAGCATGTGATCACGGTGCGGTTTTCGGAGCGCCGGGGGCCGGTGAGGGGGCGCCCAGGGCCGGCGAGGTGGTCGCCCCGGGCGCGGCGAGGTGGCCGCCCGGGCCGCCGAGAGGTCCGGCGGCGCTCTCCGGGGGCCTCAGCCCGCCAGGGCGATGTCCTTGCCCGAGACCGCGACCGCGAGGCCCTCCGGCGTCGCCTCGGCCTTCTCCACCTTCATCCCGGCGATCAGACCGATCGGCCGCTCGAAGTCGGTCCGCTTCCGGACCAGTTCCTCCACGCCCGGGATGCCCTCGCCCGGCACCTCGTCCGCGCGGACCTTGATCGTGTCGCCGTTCACGATGGTCACGGTGGACAGGACGGAGCGGGTCAGCGTGCGGCCCATGATCTCGACCCCGCCCGTGACCTTCAGCTTGCCGTCGCCCCCGTACTCGACCTTCGCCTCGCGGTCGGAGGCGGCCGTGAGGTCCGCGTACGAGATGAGGGCCGTGCCGGAGGCCGAGCCCGCCCGCGCGCCCGCCCAGTCGCCGGTGACGGTCACGTCCCGGAGCGCGGCCGTCAGCTCGGCGATCCTGATCTGCCGGCTGCCCGCCGTCGCCTTGACGCCCTTCGCCACCACGTCGACCTCGCCGAACCGCTTGTCCGCGACCTGCGTGAGGAACGGGAAGCCCTTGATGTCGACCTCGAACGAATCGCTGGACGCGCCCGAGAGCTTCACCCGGCTCGCCGCCTCCGACTCGGCGTACGCCACGGCGAGCCGGTCGATCCCGACGAGCACCCCGCCCAGCACGACGGCCACGATCAACAGAATCCGCAGTGCTCGCATGGGTTGTGCGTCTCCCCGATAGACAGTTACGCGTCTGGAACGTCTGGATAAGTGTTCGGCCCCCCGACACGAAGATCGACGTGTCGGGGGGCCGGTTGGTTCCCTGGCCGCTGCCGCGCCGGCTCAGCCCAGCGCGCGGCCCAGCAGGTAGACGGCGGGCGCGGCGGCCGTCAGCGGCAGCGCGATGCCCGCGGTCATGTGGACGAAGCGCGACGGGTAGTCGTAGCTCGCGACCCGCAGGCCGACCAGCGCGCAGACCCCGGCCGCGAGGCCGACCAGCGCCCCGGAGGCGCCCAGGTCGTTCAGGCCGCCGGCCGCGATCCCGGCGCCCGCGCCCGCGAGGAGCGCGACGACCAGGGAGACCGGGCCGGGCAGCGGGAGCGCCCGGGCGACGACGGTCGCGGCGACCGCGATCCCGCCGACGACGACCGTGTCCGGGTCGGCGCCGAGGTGCCCGGCGGCGACGACCGTGAGCGCGGCCGAGGCGATGGTGGCCATCAGGCCGTACATGCGCTCGTCCGGGTCGGCGTGGCTGCGGAGCTGGAGGACGAGACAGAGCAGGACCCAGGCGCCGAGCGTGCCCAGGATCGCGGCGGCCGCGTGCTCCCGGCCGGTGGCGAGCAGGGCGGCGTCGGCGACGAGACCGCCGGCGAAGGCGAGGGCGATGCCCTGCCGGGCCGGCCACATGCCGTTGAGCCGGAACCAGCCTGCGGCGGTGAGGCCCTGGAGCAGGACGAGCGGGACGAGCAGCCCGTACGGACCGAGGGCGGCGCCACCGGCGAGCAGGAGGCCGAGGACGGCGGTCAGGACCGCCGGCTGGAACCCGGGCTCGATCACGGGCGAGCGGCCCTCGGCACGCGCGCGCTGGGCGTCGGTGATCCGGGTGTTCCCGGAGGTGGTGGGCGACGACCAGCCGGGCGCGGCCGCCTCGGTCTCAGGAGCGGGCGCGGGGGCCACGGGCTCCGGCGCGGGCGTGTCGTACGCCACGGGGGCCGCAGGGGCCGCCGCGTACTGCTGCACGTGCTGCTGCTCGTACGTCACACCCTGCGGCGGCAGATACGCCGTGCTGTCGTAGGCCGGCCCGTACGCGGGCTGCGCGTACGGATCCTGGTACGGCGTCTCGTACGCCACGGGCTGCTGCTGGGCCGCAGGCTGCGCCATGGGCCGGACCGTGGGCTGGAACTGCGTGTCCCAGGTCTGGCCCTCCCACGTCTGGGTGACGTCGTGGGCCTGCTGCCCGTGGGCCTGCTGCCCGTGGCTCTGCTGCCCGTTCGCGTACGGGTCGTACTGCGGGTCGTTGCTCATGCTCTGGGGTTCACCCTCCTGCGAACGGGGGGAGCACCTCGACCGTGCCGCCCTCGGCAAGCCGTACGGTCTCATGGCTCCGGGTGCCGACGGGGTCGCCGTCGATCAGGAACGAGCACCGCTGGAGGACCCGGACGAGCTCGCCGGGGTGCTTCTCGCGGGCCGCGTCCAGGGCCTCCGCCAGGGTCTCGGCGGTGTACGGCTCCTCGGCGACACCGGCGGCGGCCTTGGCCGCGGCCCAGTAGCGGATGGTTCCCGCTGCCATAGCGGCGCTCCCTTCGTTCGTGTGCGCGCCGCCCCCCATGATGGGCTATCGGCGCGTGAGCCAGTCCCCCAGCCGGGCGAGCAGCTCCTCGTCCGCCGCGTTCTCGGCGTGGCCCATCCCGCGTTCCAGCCACAGCTCCGCGGCGTCGCCCCCGGCGGCGGCAAGGGTGCGCGGGTGGTCGAGGGGGAAGTACGCGTCCCGGTCGCCGTGCACGATCAGCAGCGGCACCGGCGCGATCAGCGGGACCGCCTCGACGGGTGAGAGGGGCACGGGGTCCCAGGCCCGCCGGTCGATCCGGGTGCGGAGCCCGTATCGGCCGACCAGCCGCCCCGCGGGTCGGGTGACCACCCAATGGAGGCGGCGCATCGGGGCCGTACCCCGGTAGTACCAGCGTGCGGGGGCGGAGACGGCGGCCACCGCGTCCACGCGGCCCTCCGCGCCCCGCTCCAGGGCCGCGTGGCGCAGGACGACGGACCCGCCCATGGAGAAGCCGACGGTCACCACGCGCGCGTGGCCGAGCTCGCGGGCCCAGCGGACGGCGGCGGACAGGTCGAGGACCTCCCGGTCGCCGACCGTGGAGCGGCCGCCGGAGCCGCCGTGCCCGCGGAAGGAGAAGGTCACGACGGCCGCGCCGCGCTCCGCGAAGGCGCGGGCGGCGCGGCGGACGGCGGGCCGGTCGGCCGATCCGGTGAAACCGTGCGCGACGACCACCGCCGTATCGGTGACACTTGCAGCGGAGGGTTCGTAAACCGCCTCGATACGGACACCGTCATCCGTACGCAACATCACACGCCGCGGATCAGCGGGATGGACGGAAGTGAGCGACGAGACATCCACCATGTGAAATCGACTCTCTCCCTCTGAACTCATGTGGGCTATTCTGCTGGGCAGAGGATCCGGGCGATGCAGCCCCCGGGTCCTTTTGCGTTTTCCGACCGTTGTTACGGATAGGTGAACAAAAGCTCTCAGGGCGCGAGAGCCGTCAGTGATCTGTACGAAGCAGTGCACGTCCTCGCAGGGACCGAGGAGGAACCGACGTTATGAGCGAGCGAACGCAGCACGTCCGACCGATGGCAGGTGGCGCGGTATGAGCTCTCTGCTGCTCCTGACCAACGCCCTCCAGCCGTCGACCGAGGTGCTTCCGGCACTCGGCCTGCTGCTGCACAACGTCCGGGTGGCCCCGGCAGAGGGCCCGGCCCTCGTGGACACCCCCGGCGCGGACGTGATCCTCGTCGACGGCCGGCGCGACCTCCCCCAGGTCCGCTCGCTCTGCCAGCTGCTCCGCTCCACGGGGCCCGGCTGTCCGCTGATCCTCGTCGTCACGGAGGGCGGCCTCGCGGCCGTCACCGCCGACTGGGGCATCGACGACGTCCTCCTGGACACCGCGGGCCCCGCGGAGGTCGAGGCGCGGCTGCGGCTCGCCATGGGCCGCCAGCAGATCGTGTCCGACGACTCCCCGATGGAGATCCGCAACGGCGACCTGTCGGTCGACGAGGCGACGTACAGCGCGAAGCTCAAGGGCCGGGTCCTGGACCTGACCTTCAAGGAGTTCGAGCTGCTCAAGTACCTGGCCCAGCACCCGGGCCGGGTCTTCACGCGTGCCCAGCTCCTCCAGGAGGTGTGGGGGTACGACTATTTCGGCGGTACCCGAACGGTCGACGTCCATGTGCGTCGGCTGCGCGCGAAGCTCGGCCCCGAGCACGAGTCGCTGATCGGCACCGTGCGGAACGTCGGCTACCGCTTCGTCACCCCGGAGAAGGTCGAGCGCGCGGCCGAGGACGCCCGGGCGAAGGACACCCGGTCGGCGGAGGCCGCCCGTTCCGCCCGTGTCAAGGAGGCCGACCGGGACGTCACTCCGGCGGAGGACAGGAACGTGGCGGACGCCACAGTGCGACCTGCCGGTAGGTAGGTCACCCCGCGTAGACTGCCGCGCGTGGCCAAGGTGACGCGGGATGACGTAGCTCGACTGGCAGGTACTTCGACCGCGGTCGTGAGCTACGTGATCAACAACGGACCCCGGCCGGTCGCCCCGGCCACGCGCGAGCGTGTCCTCGCCGCCATCAAGGAGCTGGGCTACCGCCCCGACCGGGTGGCCCAGGCGATGGCGTCCCGGCGCACGGACCTCATAGGCATGATCGTCCCGGACGCCCGGCAGCCGTTCTTCGCGGAGCTGGCGCACGCGGTCGAGCAGGCCGCCGCCGAGCGCGGGAAGATGGTCCTCGTCGGCAACTCCGACTACCGCACCGAACGCGAGATCCACTACCTGCGCGCCTTCCTCGGGATGCGGGTCTCCGGACTGATCCTGGTCAGCCAGGGCATGAGCGAGCAGGCCGCGAGCGAGATCGAGGCCTGGGACGCGCGCGTGGTGCTGCTCCACGAGCGGCCCGAGGCGATCGACGACGTGGCCGTCGTGACCGATGACATCGACGGCGCCAAGCTCGCCGTCCGGCACCTCCTGGAGCACGGCCACCCGTACGTGGCCTGCCTGGGCGGCGTCCCGAACACTCCCGCCGTCGGCGACCCCGTCGCCGACCACGAGGAGGGCTGGCGCCAGGCCATGCTGGAGGCGGGCCTGTCGATCGAGGGCCGGCTGTTCCAGGCCCCGTACAACCGCTACGACGCCTACCAGGTGGCCCTGAAGCTGCTCTCCGGCCCGGACAGGCCGCCGGCCATCTTCTGCTCCACCGACGACCAGGCCTTCGGTGTCCTGCGGGCGGCGCGCGAGCTGCGCATCGAGGTGCCCACGGAGCTGGCGGTCGCGGGCTTCGACGACGTGAAGGAGGCGGCGCTCACCGATCCGCCGCTGACCACGGTCTCCTCGGACCGCCCGGCGATGGCCAGGGCCGCGGTGGACCTGGTCCTGGACGACGGCCTGCGCGTCGCCGGCTCGCGCCGCGAGCGGCTCAAGCTCTTCCCCTCGACCCTGGTCGTCCGCCGCTCCTGCGGCTGCGGAGAGTAGCCCCACCCCCTACTCCCCCGGACCCTTTATATGGGGCATACAGGGTTCTGTCGGGCTTCTCAGCCGGTCCTCAGACGGCTCTCATGAACGGCTCCGAGAGTCATAGCCATGACGGACTTCCAGGAGCAGCAGCCACAGCAGCAGCCGTACTACCCGCCGCAGCCCCCGTACGCCCCGACCCAGCCGATCACCACCGAGCCGGGGACGACGGTCTGGCCGTCCGGCGGGCACGTCCCGCCGCCGCCCGCCGGCCCCCCGGTCGCCGCCGCCGCGGCGCCCGGCGCCGCTCCGGGCTCCCGTCGGCGCGCCAAGCGCGGGGTCGGACTCCTCGCGGCCGTGGCCATCGCGGCCGCGGCGGTCGGCGGCGGCACGGCGACCCTCGTCCAGCAGCTGACCTCCGACAGCCCCGTCACCGCCTCCTCGGTCGTGAACGGCACGAACGTCTCCGCGAGCAGCGTGGGCACGGTCGCGGGCGTCGCCCAGGCCGTCTCCCCCTCCATCGTCGAGATCTCCGCGAGCTCGAACTCCGGCAAGTCCACCGGCTCGGGCGTGATCATCACCTCCGACGGCGAGATCGTCACGAACAACCACGTGATCTCCGGCGCCTCCTCGATCTCCGTCCAGCTCAGCGACGGGAAGACGTACGAGGCCGAGGTCGTCGGCACGGACCCCGACAAGGACCTCGCGCTGATCAAGCTCCAGGGCGCCTCCGGCCTCAAGGCCGCCACGCTCGGCGACTCGTCGAAGGTGAAGGTCGGCGAGGAGGTCGTGGCGATCGGCTCCCCCGAGGGCCTCACCGGCACGGTCACGAGCGGCATCGTCTCGGCGCTCGACCGGGACGTGACCGTCGCCAAGGACGACGACGGCGGCAGCCGGGACCAGCAGCAGGGGCAGCGGTACGACCCGCGGCAGGGCTGGCCGTTCGAGTTCGGCGGACAGCAGTTCAACGGCGACACGGGCACGTCGAAGACGACGTACAAGGCGATCCAGACCGACGCCTCGCTCAACCCGGGGAATTCCGGCGGCGCGTTGATCAATATGAAGGGCGAGATCATCGGAATCAATTCGGCCATGCATTCGCCCAGTTCTTCGAGCGGTTCCACGGCCGGAAGTGTCGGCCTCGGATTCGCCATTCCGATCGACGCGGTGAAGGCCGACCTCGACAGCCTGCGCGCGGGCGGCGACAACTGACCGGCGAACGGGCGTCGTGCGAGGCTGAGCCCATGACGGGACAGCAGAACGAAGCCGAGCGCATCCTGATCGTCGAGGACGAGCCCGCCGTGCGGGAGGCCCTCCGCCGCAGCCTCGCCTTCGAGGGGTACGACACCCAGGACGCCGTCGACGGGCTCGACGCGCTCGCGCGGATGGAGGCGTACGCCCCCGACCTCGTCGTCCTCGACGTCCAGATGCCCCGGATGGACGGGCTCACCGCGGCCCGGCGGATCAGGGCCGCCGGCTCGACCGTGCCGATCCTCATGCTGACCGCCCGCGACACCGTCGGCGACCGGGTCACCGGCCTCGACGCGGGCGCGGACGACTACCTCGTGAAGCCCTTCGAGCTCGACGAGCTCTTCGCCCGGATCCGGGCGCTGCTCCGGCGCAGCTCGTACGCCTCCGCCGCCGCGGCCCCGGCCGACGACGACGTGCTGTCCTTCGAGGACCTGCGGATGGACCTGGCGACGCGCGAGGTGACCCGCGGCGGGCGGACGGTGGAGCTGACGCGCACCGAGTACACGCTCCTGGAGATGTTCCTGGCGCACCCGCGGCAGGTGCTGACCCGCGAGCAGATCCTCAAGGCCGTGTGGGGCTTCGACTTCGAGCCGAGCTCGAACTCGCTCGACGTGTACGTGATGTACCTGCGGCGCAAGACGGAGGCGGGCGGCGAGCCGCGCCTCGTGCACACGGTGCGGGGCGTCGGCTACGTCCTGCGTGGAGGAGGCGGCGAGTGACCCGTTTCCGGCCCCTGGCGTGGTTCCGTTCGCGGCCCCTGCGGTCGCGGCTCGCCCTGCTCACCGCCTTCGCGGTGGCGGTCGCGGTGGCGGCGGTCTCGCTGGCCTGCTGGTTCGTGACGCGGGCCCAGCTGGAGGCGGAGCTGGACTCCTCGCTGCGCAGCAGCAAGCTGGACGCCGCCTCGGTGGACAGCCTGCTCGACCTCTGCCGCGAGGGCACGACGCCACCGCCGGTCGGGGGCTCGTACACGGTGCAGGTGATCCTCGCCAACGGCTTCGTCTGCACCGCCGGCCAGGCCGCGATCCCGGCCGGCCCGGCCGACCTCGCGGTGGCGCGCGGCCGGCTGGCGTACGCGCTGCACACGGTGAAGGACGACGACGGCCGGGAGATGCGGGTCTACACCTACCCGCAGCCGGGGCCGCCCGGGCTCGCCGTCTCCGTCGCCCGCCCGCTCGCCGAGATCGACAACTCGATGTCCACCCTGCGCTGGGTGCTGCTCCTGGTCTCCGGGATCGGCGTCGTCGGCGCCGGCGCGGCGGGCCTGTGGGTGGCGCGGACCGGCCTCGAACCGGTGAACCGGCTGACCGGCGCCGTCGAGCACGTGGCCGCGACCGAGGACCTGACCGTCCGCATCCCGGTGGACGGCGAGGACGAGATCGCCCGCCTGTCGCGCTCCTTCAACGCGATGACGGCGGCGCTCGCGACCTCCCGCGACCGGCAGGCGCAGCTGATCGCGGACGCCGGCCACGAACTCCGTACGCCCCTCACGTCGCTCCGGACGAACGTCGAGCTGCTCGCGCGGAGCGAGGAGACCGGCCGGGCGATCCCTGCGGACGACCGGCGGGCCCTGATGGCCTCGGTGAAGGCGCAGATGACGGAGCTGGCGGCGCTGATCGGGGACCTCCAGGAGCTGGCCCGCCCGGACACGGTACGGCCGGGACCGCTGGAGGTCGTACCGCTGCACGGCATCCTCCGCTCGGCCCTGGACCGGGCCCGGCTGCGCGGCCCGGAGCTGACCTTCGTCACGGACCTCGCACCCTGGTACGTCCGGGCGGAGCCGGCGGCGATCGAGCGCGCCCTCGTCAACGTCCTGGACAACGCGGTGAAGTTCTCGCCGCCCCGGGGCACGGTCGAGGTGACCCTGATGCGGGGCGAGCTGACGGTCCGGGACCACGGCCCGGGCATCCCGCCGGACGAGCTCCCGCACGTCTTCGACCGCTTCTGGCGCTCCCCGTCGGCCCGCAGCCTGCCGGGCTCGGGCCTGGGGCTCTCGATCGTCGCCCGCACGGTCCACCAGGCGGGCGGCTCGGCGACCCTCGGCCCGGCCCCGGGCGGCGGCACGGTGGCGACGCTCCGGCTGCCGGGCGCGCCGACGCCGCCGCCGTCAGTTGTGGCGGATGAGGGACGCGACGAGGCCTGAGCGGGTGTTCGGGTAGTCCATGGGGACGATGCCGAGGCCCTTCCAGGTGTTCGCCGTGCCGTCCAGGAAGCCGTGCACCCGGGGGTTGAGGTTGTCGGAGTTCCAGCGCGGCGGCAGGGACGCGGACGTGCTGACGAAGTTGATGTACAGCTTGCCGGGCTGTTCGACGGCCTGGCGGAAGTGGGCCTCGATCTTGGGGTACTTGGCGTTCGGCAGGGCGTTCCAGTCGTCCTGGATCGCGATGGCCCCGCCGTCCCACCACTTGAGGCCGGGCAGGCCGCCGTTGTCGGCGATGAGGACGACCTTGCCGCGCGCCTCGCCGAGGGCGGGGAGGGTGTCGCCGATGCGGAACAGCGACCGCCAGCCGCGGTTGTCGAGGTAGTCGTCGAAGATCGCGCGGAAGGTG
Organism: Streptomyces venezuelae; assembly: GCF_008642375.1. Lineage (NCBI taxonomy): Bacteria > Bacillati > Actinomycetota > Actinomycetes > Kitasatosporales > Streptomycetaceae > Streptomyces > Streptomyces venezuelae. The sequence continues at coordinate 4,037,918 of NZ_CP029194.1, forward strand.
GCGTCGGAGTCCGAGGAGTACTCCTGCTTGACCCGCATGAGGACGGTCTCGGAGGGGTGTGCGGCGAGGAAGTTCCGGCAGGCGACGAGGACGTCCCCGAACATCATGTTCTGGTACGAGGCGCCGTGGTGGATCGCGAACGATCCGCCGGTCACCCGGCACCGGATGTCCAGGAACCGGATCCCGCTGTCCAGCTGCTGGGCGATGGTGGTGTTCTGGCACTCGGACCAGGGGCCGCCGAAGCGGGCGCCCGAGTCGTGCGTCCCGGGGATCGTGAGCCGCCGCAGGTCGGTCCCGTCGCCGTGCGCCGCCATCCAGGCCCGTACGTCCACGGCGGAGGCGGCGGGCGCCCCGAGCATCACTCCGGCCCCGGCGGCGAGGGCCCCCACGAGAAAGCGTCGTCGCTCCATGGACCGGATAATGACAGGGCCACGACAAATTCACCAGAGGGCCTCCGGAACGCGCGAAAGGGGGCGGCGGCCCGTCGGAACGGTCCGCCGCCCCCTTCGCTCAGGGGCCCGGAAGGGCTACTTGACGACCGTGATGCGGTCCGTGGCCGGCGCCGACAGCGGCGCGGCGGCCGAGGAGTGGGCGCCCAGGTAGGCGGTGAACATGTCCAGGTCGGACGCGCCGACCAGCTTGTTCTTGTGCTCCTTCAGGACCGGGAAGCCGTCGCCGCCACCGGAGAGGAACTCGTTCATCGCGACCCGGTAGGTCTTCGCCGGGTCGATCGCCGCACCGTTCAGGCGCACCGAGTCGACCACGATCCGGTCGGCGCCGGTCTTGGTCATGTCCAGGGTGTACGTGAAGCCCTTCGACACCTGGAGGATCTTCGGCGACCCCAGGTTGGCGCCGCTTACCTGCTGCTGGAGCGCGGTCACGAGCTGGGCGCCGGTCAGGTCGACCGCCGTCATCATGTTGGTGAACGGCTGGACGGTGTACGCCTCGCCGTAGGTCACGACCCCGTCGCCCTCGGCGCCGGACGCCTTGTGGGTCAACGGCGCGCGGACGCCGCCCGGGTTCATCAGGGCCAGCTGGGCGCCGCCCTTGTCGGCCGGGGCCATGCCCTCCAGCTGCGCGTCCGCGATCAGGTTGCCCAGCGGCTTCTCGTACACCCCCGCGTCGAGGGGGTTCTCGATGTCCGCGGCGATGTGACCGACGGGACGGCCCGCGATCGGCGCGGCCAGGTCCTTCCAGCGCTTGATCAGCTTGCTCATGTCGTCGGCCGGGAGCACGTCACGGGTGACGACGTGGTTCGCGGACGCGACGGCGGTGCGGACGATGTCCTTCGTACGACGGTCGTAGGTGAGCGTCGTGTCGGTGTAGAGCCGGCCGAAGGAAGCCGCCGAGGTGACCGTGCGCGGCTTGCCCGCCGGGTCCGCGATGGTGCACGCGTACGCCTGGTGGGTGTGGCCGGTGACCAGGGCGTCGACCTGCGGGCTGACGTTCTTGGCGATGTCGACGATCGGGCCGGATATGCCGTTGCCGGGGCCCGGGCTGTCGCAGTCGTAGTTGTACGCGCCCGAGGCGGGCAGGCCGCCCTCGTGGAGCAGGGCGACGATCGACTTCACGCCCTTGCGCTCCAGCACCTTGGCGTACTTGTTGATCGTCTCGACCTCGTCGCCGAACTTCAGGCCCTTGATGCCCTCGGCGGACACGATGTTCGCCGTGCCCTCGAGGGTGACACCGATGAAGCCGATCTTGACGCCGTCGCGCTCCCAGACGAAGTACGGGTCGAGCAGCGGCTTGCCGCTCTTCTCGTCCGTCACGTTGGCCGCGAGGTAGGGGAAGTTCGCCCCCTTGAAGGTCTTGCCCTCCTCGAAACAGCCCTCGGTCGGGTGGCAGCCGCCGTTCTGGATGCGGGCCAGCTCGCGCGCGCCCTCGTCGAACTCGTGGTTGCCGACCGAGCTCACGTCGAGCTTCAGCTTGTTCAGCGCCTCGATGGTCGGCTCGTCGTGGAAGAGCCCGGAGACCAGCGGCGAGGCACCGATCATGTCGCCCGCCGCGGCGGTGACGGAGTACCGGTTGCCCTCACGGGCCTGCCGCAGGTGCGTGGCGAGGTACTCGACGCCGCCGACGTCGTTGATGGTCCCGGTCGTGCCGTCCTCCTTGAGGTAGGAGAGCCGGCCGGAGGAGCCGGTCGGCGGCTCCAGGTTGCCGTGGAGGTCGTTGAACGACAGCAGCTGGACGTCGACCATCCGGCCCCAGCCCTTGCCGTTCCCGTACCCGCTCGCGGCCTCGGCTGCGAACTCGTCCCCGGCGGCCCCCGCCGACGACGGGATCGCGGCGAAAAGCGCCCCGACGGTCGCGAGTCCCGCGCCCGCGGCCAGAATCCGCCGCCCGGTCTTGTTCTTCCTCGGTGTCGCTGCCATCTCTCCCCTAGTCCCCTTGCCCCGTTTCGCGGCCTTGATCTGCTCCCCCGTTGCGCGTGCAGCCTAGAGTCAACGCGCGTAGCGCAACAGGGGGTAGCCGGTTACAAGACAGTTGCCTCTTGCTGACGAGCTGTCGCCGTAGGCTCGTACCCATGACTTCCGACGCGGCGCCGGCCCTCGAACCGGGACGGCAGATCCACACGTATGACGAGCTCTCCCCCGAGCAGGTCCAGGACGTACTGGAGCTCCTCGAGGCCGCCGACCGGGCCGACGGCCTGCACGCCGTGTCCGAGCAGGGGCGGCTCTACCTGCGGCACGGCCGCCGCGAGGGCGTGCGTCACTTCCTGCTCTCCGTCGGCCCGCACCTCTACGGCTACGCCCAACTGGAGGAGACCGACCCGATCGAGGCCCCGGCCGCCGAGCTCGTCGTCCACCCGTCCCACCGCGGCCGCGGCCACGGCCGGGCGCTCGGCACCGCCCTGCTCGCCGCCTCCGGCAAGCGGCTGCGCGTCTGGGCGCACGGCGGCAAGTCGGCGGCCCGGCACCTCGCGCAGGTCCTCGGCCTGACGCTGTTCCGCGAACTCCGCCAGCTGCGGCGGTCCCTGACGCCGCTCGACATCCCGGAGCCGGTCCTGCCCGAGGGCGTCACCGTGCGTACGTTCGTCCCCGGCCAGGACGACACGGCCTGGCTCGCCGTCAACGCGACCGCGTTCGCGCACCACCCGGAGCAGGGCTCGCTCACGCAGCGCGACCTCGACGACCGGACGGCCGAGCCGTGGTTCGACCCGAAGGGCTTCTTCCTCGCGGAGCGGGACGGGAAGCTGATCGGCTACCACTGGACGAAGACGCACGCCGAGGAGCAGCTCGGCGAGGTGTACGTGGTGGGCATCCTGCCCGAGGAGCAGGGCGGCGGCCTCGGCAAGGCGCTCACGGCGATCGGCCTGCGGCACCTGGCGGCGCAGGGGCTGCCGACGGCGATGCTGTACGTGGACGCGGACAACACGGCGGCGGTGCGGGTCTACGAGGGCCTGGGCTTCGCGACGCACGAGGTGGACCTGATGTACCGCACGGAGTCGTAGGACGCGTAACATCTGTTACCCAGGGGGCGGTTGACACCGCCCCCTTCTTTCCACCACCCTTTCACTACTTGATTAGTGAAAGGGTGGTGGAAGGGAACGTGGTCGAGTACCGCATCGACCGGCGCAGTGGCGTCGCCACCTACCTCCAGATCGTCCAGCAGACGAAGCAGGCCCTCCGGATGGGCCTCCTGGAGCCCGGCGACCGACTGCCCACCGCACGCGAGGTCGTCGAATCGACGGCCATCAACCCCAACACGGTCCTCAAGGCCTACCGCGAGCTCGAACGCGAAGGCCTCGTCGAGGCCCGCCGCGGCCTCGGCACCTTCGTCCGCGCCACGCTCGGCACGGGCCCAGCCGACTCGCCCCTGCGCGGCGAACTCACCGACTGGGCCCGCCGCGCCCGCGCCGCCGGAATGGACCGCGAGGACGTGTCCGCGCTCTTCACATCTGTACTGAAGGAACACTTCGAGGGGGACGAATGACCGACCCGGTCATCAAGGCCGAGGGTCTCGGCATGCGCTATCGGCAGCGGGGCAAGACCTGGGCACTCAAGGACTGCACCTTCACCCTGCCCGCGGGCCGGGTAGTCGCCGTCGCCGGCCACAACGGGGCAGGCAAGTCGACCCTCCTCGCTCTCGCTGCGGGCCTGCTGCGGCCCACGGAGGGCCGGATCGAGGCACCCGCGAGGGACCGCCTCTCGTACGTCGCCCAGGACAAGCCCCTGTACGGACAGCTCACCGTGGGCGAGACGCTGAGGATGGGCCGCGAACTCAACCCGGACCGCTGGGACCCCGCCGTCGCCGACCGCGTCGTCGAGACCGGTCCACTGCCCGGGAACGCACGGGTCCATTCCCTCTCCGGCGGCCAGCGCACACGCCTCGCGCTCGCCCTCGCCCTGGGAAAGCGGCCCGAGCTCCTGCTCCTCGACGAACCGATGGCAGACCTCGACCCGCTCGCCAGGCACGAACTCATGGGCGCCCTCATGGCCGACGCCGCCGAGAACGGCACGACCGTCGTCATGTCCTCGCACATCCTGACCGAGCTGGAGGGCGCCTGCGACCACCTGCTCCTCGTCAAGGACGGCCGGATCCGCCTCGACGGCGCGATCGACGACCTGCTCGCCGCGCACACCCTCCTGACCGGTCCGGTGGCCGACCTTGCTCCGCACACCGTCGTCGAATCCCGCACGACGGGCCGTCAACTGACGGCGCTGGTACGCCGAGAGGGCCCGATCGAAGGCCCCTGGGAATCCGCCGAGCCCTCCCTCGAAGAACTCCTCCTCGCCCACCTCCGCGCCTCGCGCGCCCCGGAAGGAGTGCCCGCATGACCGCCCTCACCCTCAAGGGTCCCCACTGGGTGACGGTCCGCCAGCACCGGCGAGCCCTGTGGTGGTCGCTCGCCCTCGTAGCCGCCGCGGTCGCGGTCCTGGTCACCTCCCGCCTGTGGTCCGACAGTGCGGTGGACGCACTGCGCTCGGCAGGCTGCACCGTCGACAGCCCGGACCGGTCCTGTTTCCAGTCCGCCCGCAACTACACCGACGACCAGTGGATCGCCCGGGATCTCGTCAGGTACGCGGCCTTGGGCATGCTCGTCCTACCGGGCCTGCTCGGAGCGTTCGTCGCGGGGCCGATGATCGCCCGCGAGCTGGAGTCGGGGACGTACAAGCTGGCGTGGACGCAGTCCATCAGCCCGGCGCACTGGCTCGCGGCCAAGGTGACGGTACCCGCGGCACTCGCCCTCACGGTCGTCCCCCTGCTGAGCCTGATCTTCTACTGGTCCTGGTCGACGGGCCCCGCCAACGACTTCCCCACCTACTGGTACGAGCCGTGGGTGTTCGTCTCGTACGGCATCGTGCCGGTGGCACACGCGCTCCTGGGTCTGGCCCTGGGTGCCGTCGCCGGCCTCCTCGTCCGGCGTACCGTCATCGCGATGGCTGTCGCGGCGCTGATCACCGGCACGGCACTGGCGGTCCTCGCCTGGCTGCGCGACGGCCTCTGGCCCCTACAGACGCTGACCGGCCACGGACTGTCGCCCAAGGGCGAGGTCTGGCAAGTGGACAGGGGCATGCTCACCGCATCCGGTGAGCGCATCTCCTGGGACGGCTGCTTCGTCGCCCAGCCGCAGAAAGCCGCGCAATGCATGGCCGACCGCGGTGGGGTCGTCGATTTCCTCGACGTCCATCCCGCCTCCCACTACTGGCCGATCCAGCTCGTCGAGACCGGAATCTGCCTCGCCCTCGCCGCCCTCGCCCTGTACGCCGCCTTCCGCGTCCTGCGCGCCCGGCACCCGTAAAGCGTTCACCCCGTAAAGCATTCAACCGGTCAAGAGGGGCGGGGCCCTGACAAGGCCCCGCCCCCGATTCCCGTACGACATGTCGTCGTTACCGGCCATTCAGACGCGCTTGCGACGCTCACGCAATGAAGCGATCCGTGATCACGCCCGGCAGGGCGGTCCTCCCCAAAGGGAGACTCCCCTCCCCCACGGCCCGCTCCGACGCGCACGACGACCTCTTCGCGCGGAAGAATGGGGCCATGAGCCAGCAGCCCGCCGAGGTCCCGGTCCAGTCCTCCGCCACGCCGTCCGCCCAGACGTCCGCGAACGCCTCCGCGAAGTCGTCGACGAAGACCTCTGCGAAGTCGTCCGCGAAGACCGCGAAGACCCCCGCGAAGACGTCCCCCCAGGCGGGCCTCGGCTCCATAGCCGCACACCGCCCCCTCGGCGCGGACGCGACCGACGAGGCCGACGCGGCCACCCTCGCCGGCATGGACGCCGATCCCGACACCTACGTCGCCGACGGCGCACTCGGCGACGAGCTGCCCCAGGGACGCTTCCTCGACCGCGAACGAAGCTGGCTCGCGTTCAACGAACGCGTCCTCGAACTCGCCGAGGACCCGACCACCCCCCTCCTCGAACGAGCGAACTTCCTCGCGATCTTCGCCTCGAACCTCGACGAGTTCTTCATGGTCCGGGTCGCCGGCCTCAAGCGCCGCATCGCCACCGGCGTCGCCACCCGCTCCGCCTCCGGCCTCCAGCCCCGCGAGGTCCTCGAACAGATCTGGACCCGCTCCCGCGAGCTCATGGCCCGCCACGCCGCCTGCTACCAGCAGGACGTGGCGCCGGCCCTGGCCGACGAGGGCATCCACCTCATCCGCTGGCCCGAGCTCACCGAGAAGGAGCAGGCGCGGCTCTTCACCCTCTTCCGCCAGCAGATCTTCCCGGTCCTCACCCCGCTGGCCGTGGACCCGGCCCACCCCTTCCCCTACATCTCCGGCCTGAGCCTCAACCTCGCCGTGGTCGTACGCAACCCGGTCAGCGGCCACCGCCACTTCGCGCGCGTGAAGGTGCCGCCTCTGCTCTCCCGCTTCCTGGAGGCCTCCCCGCAGCGGTACGTCCCCCTGGAGGACGTCATCGCGGCGCACCTGGAGGAGCTCTTCCCCGGCATGGAGGTGCTCGCGCACCACATGTTCCGGGTGACCAGGAACGAGGACCTTGAGGTCGAGGAGGACGACGCCGAGAACCTCCTCCAGGCCCTGGAGAAGGAGCTCATGCGGCGCCGCTTCGGCCCGCCGGTGCGCCTTGAGGTCGAGGAGTCGATCGACCCGTACGTCCTCGACCTCCTCGTGCGCGAGCTGAAGGTCTCGGACGCCGAGGTCTACCCGCTGCCCGGCCCGCTCGACCTCACCGGTCTCTTCGGGATCGCCGGGCAGGACCGGCCCGAGCTGAAGTTCCCGAAGTTCGTCGCGGGCACGCACCGTGACCTGGCCGAGGTCGAGTCGGCGTCCGCGCCGGACATCTTCGCCGCGCTGCGCGAGCGGGACGTGCTGCTCCACCACCCGTACGACAGCTTCTCCACCTCCGTCCAGGCCTTCCTGGAGCAGGCGGCGGCCGACCCCGACGTCCTCGCGATCAAGCAGACGCTCTACCGGACGTCCGGCGACTCCCCGATAGTCGACGCCCTCATCGACGCCGCCGAGTCCGGCAAGCAGGTCCTCGTCCTCGTCGAGATCAAGGCCCGCTTCGACGAGCAGGCCAACATCAAGTGGGCGCGCAAGCTGGAGGAGGCCGGCTGCCACGTCGTCTACGGCCTCGTCGGCCTGAAGACCCACTGCAAGCTGTCGCTGGTCGTCCGCCAGGAGGGCGAGACCCTGCGCCGGTACTCGCACGTCGGCACCGGCAACTACCACCCGAAGACGGCCCGGCTGTACGAGGACCTGGGCCTGCTCACCGCCGACCCCCAGGTCGGCGCGGACCTGTCCGACCTGTTCAACCGCCTCTCCGGCTACTCGCGGCGCGAGACGTACCGGCGTCTGCTCACCGCGCCCAAGTCGCTGCGGGACGGTCTGGTCTCCCGGATCACCAAGGAGATCGCCCACCACCGGGCCGGCCGGCCCGCCTACGTGCGGATCAAGGTCAACTCGATGGTCGACGAGGCGATCATCGACGCCTGCTACCAGGCCTCCCGGGCCGGGGTGCCCGTCGACATCTGGGTCCGCGGCATCTGCGCCGTGCGCCCCGGGGTCACCGGGCTCTCCGAGAACGTCCGGGTCCGCTCGGTCCTCGGCCGCTTCCTGGAGCACTCCCGGGTCTTCGCCTTCGGCAACGGCGGCGAGCCCGAGGTCTGGCTCGGCAGCGCCGACATGATGCACCGCAACCTGGACCGCCGGATCGAGGCCCTCGTGCGGGTCTCGGACCCGGCCCACCGGGCCGCTCTGACCCGGCTCCTGGAGACCGGGATGTCCGACACCACCTCCTCCTGGCACCTCGGCCCCGACGGGAACTGGACGCGGCACGCGACCGACCCCGAGGGCAAGCCGCTGCGGCACGTCCAGGAGATGCTCATCGACGCGCGGAGGCGCCGGCGTGCACAACCTTGACCCCTTGCGGGACGTCACGGCGGGCGAGGTCGTGGCCCCCTATCTCCACGCCCGGGCCGCGGACTTCCTCCGCGGCCTGCGGGTCCACGGCGAGAGCGGCTCCGACTCGGCCGGGGCGGACGAGGCGGCCCGTACGCTGCGGGCCGCCGCCCGCCGGATCAGCGGCACCCTCCACACCTTCCGGCCGCTGCTCGACGCCGCCTGGGCCGACCAGCTGCGGACCGAGCTGGCGTGGCTCTCCGGGACCCTGGCCCTGGAGCAGGCCTGCACGTCCCGGCTCGTCCGCCTGGTGGACGCTCTGTCCCGCCTGTCGAGCACGGGTGGCCCGGTCCCGGCGGCCCGCGGCAGCGAGGGACCCGGGTCGGGCACAGGCTCCGGGGCCGGGGCCGGGACAGGCCTCACCGTCGGCGCCGCCCGCGCCGGCGCCCTCCTCGAACGCCAGCTGACCCTGGCCCGGACCCGCGCCCACTCGGCGGCGCTCCAGGCCCTCGGCTCCGCCCGCTTCCACGCGGTCGCCGACGCCGTCGCCCTCCTCGCCTCCGATGTGCCGCTCGGCCCCGCCGGCTCGGCCCCCGCCATGGAGGTCGTCGACGCGCCCGCCGCGGCCGCCGAGCGGCGCCTCCTCGAATCGGTGGCCGCGCTCCCGCTGACCCGGGCGGCCCACCCGTACAACTCCGACGCCCTCGCCCTCGCCGCCGGCGAGTCCCAGGACGCGCCCTGGCACCGGACCCGGCACCTGCTGCGCCTGCACCGGTACGCCTCCGAGGTCCTGCACACCGGCGGCGAGCCCGACCCCGTCCTGTACGAGTCCGCCCGCGCCCTGGACCGGCACCGCGACGCCGCCGAGGCCGCGGGGGCCGCCGCCACGGCGGCCCGCACCCCCCGGATCGCCCCGGCGACGGCGTACGCCCTCGGAGTCCTCCACGCCGACCAGCGCCACGAGGTCGAAGCGGCCCGCTTCGCCTTCCAGCACGCCTGGCGAAGAGCGACAGCCCCGGTCCTGTGAGCTCCCCGCCGCCGATCCTCGCCGCCGGGTGCGTCCTCTGGCGCCCGGCGGTTTCCGGCCACGGCATCGAGATCGCCCTGGTCCACCGACCGAAGTACGACGACTGGTCGCACCCGAAAGGGAAACGGAAGCGCGGGGAGACCGCGGAGGCCTGCGCGCTGCGCGAGGTCCTGGAGGAGACGGGTCAGCGCTGCGCGCTCGGCCCCCGCCTGCCCACGGCCCGCTACACGGTGGCCGACCGCCCCAAGGAGGTCGTCTACTGGGCGGCCCGGGCCCTCGGCGGCACCTTCACGCCCGACCACGAGGTCGACAGCCTCGTCTGGCTGCCGCCGACTGAAGCCCGTGCACGCCTCACACAGCCCCGCGACCGCGAGCTCCTCGACGCCGCCGTGGCGACCTCACGCCACTGACCCCCCGCCCGGAACGTCCACACCCGGGCTTCCGGCACGGTTCACTTCCCGTTCACTCTCTTCGGTCGACCGCTTCACCTGTTCTGCCTAATTTCGGACTCACACGGTGCACGGAGCACAGCGATGCACCACCAACCGACACACGCCGCCGTAGAAACGGTCGGGACATCGGGTCCGCGGCAAGGCGGCTTCTGGAAGGAACACCCGAAAGTGAAGCTTTCGCGCAAGAACGGGCTTCGCGCCTCCGCGATCGGTGCCCTCGTCGTCTCCGGCGCCCTGGTCCTCTCGGCGTGTGGCTCGGACAACAACACGGAGACCCCGGCGAAGGAGGGCGGCAAGGCGACGACCTCCGCCGCCGCGTCGAACATCGCGTGCGAGGGCGCCAAGGGCCAGCTGCTCGCCGCCGGCTCCAGCGCGCAGAAGAACGCGATGGACCTCTGGGTCAAGAACTTCCAGGCCGCCTGCTCCGGCGTCGAGATCAACTACCAGTCCATCGGTTCCGGTGGCGGCATCACCAAGTTCAACCAGGGCCAGGTCGCCTTCGCGGGCTCCGACTCCGCCCTGAAGGACGAAGAGGTCGCCGAGTCGCAGAAGATCTGCAAGACCGGCAAGGGCGTCAACCTCCCGATGGTCGGCGGACCCATCGCCATCGGCTACAAGCTGGACGGCGTGGACAACCTCGTCCTGGACGCCTCCACCATCGCCAAGATCTTCGACAACAAGATCACCAAGTGGAACGACCCGGCGATCGCCAAGCTGAACCCGGGCGCCAAGCTCCCCGACTCCACCATCCAGGCCTTCCACCGCTCGGACGAGTCGGGCACCACCCAGAACCTGGGCAAGTACCTCTCCACCGCCGCCGCGGCCGACTGGAAGCACGACCCGAAGTCGAAGTCGTGGCCCGCCCAGGGTGGCCAGGCCGCCAACGGATCCTCCGGTGTCGCCACCGCGGTCAAGGACTCCGAGGGCTCCATCGGCTACTTCGAGCTCTCGTACGCCACCGCGAACAAGATCTCCACGGTCAGCATCGCCACCGGTGCCGCCGCCCCGGTCGCCGCCACCACGGACAACGCCTCCAAGGCCATCGCCGCCGCCAAGATCAAGGGCACGGGCAACGACATGGCCCTCTCCCTCGACTACGCGACCAAGGCCGAAGGCGCGTACCCGATCGTCCTCGTCACGTACGAGATCGCCTGCGACAAGGGCAACAAGGCGGAGACCCTGCCGACCCTGAAGGCGTTCCTCAACTACGCCGTGAGCGAGGAGGGCCAGAAGGTCCTCGCCGAGGCCGACTACGCCCCGCTCCCGGCCGAGATCGCGGCCAAGGTCCGCGCGATCGTCCCCACCCTGTCCTGACCCCCGGCCGGTTCCGGCCCCTCACCTGAAGGGGCCGGGCCCGGCATCCGGTGCACCGCCGCCAGGAGCCCGCACATCCGTACGGGCACCGCAGACCGGAGAAGCAGATGGCTACCACCACACCAGACATACAGAGGAACAGGCGCGCCAAGAGCGCGTCCCGCCCCGGTGACCGCATCTTCAGCGGTCTGTCCCGAGGCTCCGGCATCACCCTCCTCGTGATCATGGCCGCGATCGCCGGCTTCCTCACCTACCGCGCCGTCCTCGCGATCTCGAAGGACAGCACCAGCTTCTTCACCACCTTCGAGTGGAACCCCGCCGGCGACCCGCCGGTCTTCGGCATCGCCGTCCTCGCCTTCGGCACGGTCGTCTCCTCGATCATCGCGATGGCGATCGCCGTGCCCGTCGCGATCGGCATCGCGCTCTTCATCTCGCACTACGCACCGCGCAAGCTGGCCAAGCCGCTCGCGTACGTGGTCGACCTGCTCGCCGCCGTGCCCAGCATCATCTACGGCCTCTGGGGCGCGATCTTCCTCGTCCCGTACCTGGACGGCCTGAACCTCTGGCTCGACGAGTACCTGGGCTGGACGTACATCTTCGACAAGGCCAACGAGGGCCCCGCCCGCTCGCTCTTCACCGTCGGCATCCTGCTGGCGATCATGATCCTGCCGATCATCACCAACGTGACCCGTGAGGTCTTCCTCCAGGTCCCGAAGATGCACGAAGAGGCAGCCCTCGCCCTCGGCGCCACGCGCTGGGAGGTCATCCGCATGTCGGTGCTGCCCTTCGGCCGCTCCGGCATCATCTCCGCGTCCATGCTGGGCCTCGGCCGCGCACTCGGCGAGACGATGGCCGTGGCCGTCGTCCTCTCCCCCAGCTTCCTCCTCTCGGGCCACCTGCTCGACCCGGGCGGCGGCACCTTCGCGCAGAACATCGCCGCCAAGTTCAACGAGGCGAACGAGTACGGCCGGGACGCGCTGATCGCGTCCGGTCTCGTCCTCTTCGTCATCACCCTGCTGGTCAACGGCGCCGCCCGCTGGATCATCGGCCGCCGCAAGGAGTACTCGGGGGCCGCGGCATGAGCCACGCCATACAGGAACGTCCGGTCACCGTCGCCCCCGGGCGCGGACCCCTCTCCCACGCCCGCCTCCCGCGCTGGACCCCGGCCGCCGTCGCCGTCTTCTCCATCGCCGCGGGCATCGGGATCGGCCTCGCCGCCGGCTGGCACAGCAAGGTCCAGTGGGGCATGCTCGCCGCCCTGCTCTTCGTCCTCACGACGTACGCCGTCACCACCAAGGTCGAGGGCAGCCGCCAGGCCAAGGACCGCGTCGCGACCAGCCTCGTCTGGGTCTGCTTCGTCCTCGCCGTCGTCCCGCTGCTCTCCCTCGCCTGGGTCACGATCAGCAAGGGAATGGCCGTCCTCGACGTCTACTTCCTGACCCACTCGATGAACGGCGTCCTCGACGCCGAGGCCGGCGGCGGTGTCTACCACGCCCTCCTCGGCACCATCGAGCAGGTCGGCATCGCGACGCTGATCGCGGCCCCGATCGGCCTCCTGACCGCGGTCTACCTCGTCGAGTACGGCGGCGGGAAGCTCGCCCAGGCCGTCACCTTCTTCGTCGACGTCATGACGGGCATCCCGTCGATCGTCGCCGGCCTCTTCATCCTCGCCACCTGGAACCTGATGCTGGGCTTCGGCCCCTCCGGTTTCGCCGGCGCGATGGCCCTCGCCATCCTGATGATGCCGGTCGTCGTCCGCTCCACCGAGGAAATGCTCAAGCTCGTCCCGAACGAGCTCCGCGAGGCCTCCCTCGCCCTCGGCATCCCCAAGTGGCGGACGATCCTGAAGGTGGTCCTGCCCACCGCGATCGGCGGCATCACCACGGGCGTCATGCTCGCGGTCGCCCGCATCACCGGTGAGACGGCCCCCGTCCTGCTCCTCGTGTTCGGTACGAAGCTCATCAACCCGAACCCCTTCGAAGGCGCCCAGTCCTCCCTGCCGCTCTACGTGTACGAGCAGTACGCGGTCGGCACCGACGCCTCGGTGGCCCGTGCCTGGGCCGCCGCGCTCGTCCTGATCGCCTTCGTCATGATCCTCAACCTGGTGGCCCGCGGCATCGCCCGCTGGAAGGCCCCGAAGACCGGCCGCTGACCGCGGCAATAGGAAGTGATTCACATGGCCAAGCGCATCGACGTCAGCGGCCTCTCCGCCTTCTACGGCGCCCACAAGGCGATCGACGACATCTCCATGACCGTCGAGCCCCGCTCCGTGACGGCCTTCATCGGCCCCTCCGGCTGCGGCAAGTCCACCTTCCTGCGCACCCTGAACCGCATGCACGAGGTCACCCCCGGTGGCCGCGTCGAGGGCAAGGTGATGCTGGACGACGAGAACCTGTACGGCTCGAACGTCGACCCGGTCGCCGTGCGCCGCACGGTCGGCATGGTCTTCCAGCGCCCCAACCCCTTCCCCACCATGTCGATCTTCGACAACGTGGCGGCGGGCCTGCGCCTGAACGGCAAGTACAAGAAGTCGGCGCTCAGCGACATCGTCGAGAAGTCCCTCAAGGGCGCGAACCTCTGGAACGAGGTCAAGGACCGCCTGAACAAGCCGGGCTCCGGCCTCTCCGGCGGTCAGCAGCAGCGTCTGTGCATCGCCCGGGCCATCGCCGTCGAGCCGGACGTCCTGCTCATGGACGAGCCCTGCTCGGCCCTCGACCCGATCTCCACCCTCGCCATCGAGGACCTGATCGGCGAGCTGAAGGAGCGCTTCACGATCGTCATCGTGACGCACAACATGCAGCAGGCCGCCCGCGTCTCCGACCGCACGGCCTTCTTCAACCTGGCGGCCGTCGGCCAGCCCGGCAAGCTCATCGAGCTGGACGACACCGAGCGCATCTTCTCCAACCCGAGCGTCCAGGCGACCGAGGACTACATCTCCGGCCGCTTCGGATAAAGACTCGTCCTGCGGTGCTGCATGGCGGTGCCACCGTAAGACGAAGGGCCCGGCTCCCCCACAGGGGAGCCGGGCCCGACCATTTCCGGCCATCCGTCAGCCGAAGACGGCGCCGCCCGTCAGCCGAAGAACAGCTGCACCACGTAGAAGCTCGCGGCAGCGACCAGCGCAGCGGCCGGCATCGTGATGAACCAGCCCAGGATGATGTTCTTGGCGACACCCCACCGCACCGCGTTGACGCGCTTCGTCGCGCCGACGCCCATGATCGCGGAGGTGATGACGTGCGTCGTCGAGATCGGCGCGTGGAAGAGGAACGCCGAGCCGAACATGATCGACGCACCCGTCGTCTCCGCCGCGAAACCCTGCGGCGGGTCCAGCTCGATGATCTTGCGGCCGAGCGTCCGCATGATGCGCCAGCCGCCCGCGTACGTACCGAGCGAGAGCATCACGGCACAGGCGACCTTCACCCACACCGGGATGTCGTCACCCGCCTGCTGCACGTCGGCGATGACCAGGGCCATCACCACGATGCCCATCGTCTTCTGCGCGTCCTGCAGACCGTGACCGAGCGCCATGCCGGCCGCCGACACCGTCTGCGCGATACGGAAGCCGCGCTTGGCCTTGTGCGGGTTGGTCTTGCGGAACATCCACATGATCGCGCACATGACCAGGTAACCGGCGACGAGACCGACGACCGGTGAGATGAACATCGGGATGACGACCTTGTCGAGGACGCCGCCCCAGAGCACCTCGGTGCCACCGGCCAGAGCCGCGCCCACCATGCCGCCGAACAGGGCGTGCGAGGAGGAGGACGGCAGACCGAAGTACCAGGTGACGAGGTTCCAGATGATCGCGCCCACCAGCGCGGCGAAGAGGATGCCCATCCCCTTGTCGCCGGTCGGGGTCTCGATGAGCCCCTCACTGACGGTCTTGGCGACCCCGCTGCCCATGAAGGCACCCGCGAGGTTCATGACCGCGGCCATCGCCAGCGCCGCCCGGGGGGTCAGCGCCCGGGTCGACACCGAGGTGGCGATGGCGTTGGCGGAGTCGTGGAATCCGTTCGTATACGTGAAGCCGAGCGCGACACCGATGGTCACGATCAGAGCAAAGGTGTCCACGAAGCCTCAGGACTCCTTGACCGCGATGGTCTCCACCGTGTTGGCGACGTGCTCGAACGCGTCGGCCGCCTCTTCCAGCACATCGACGATCTGCTTGAGCTTGAGCACCTCGATGGCGTCGTACTTGCCGTTGAAGAGCGTCGCGAGCAGCTTGCGGTGGATCTGGTCGGCCTGGTTCTCCAGACGGTTGACCTCGATCCAGTACTCGGTGAGGTTGGCCATCGTCCGCAGGTTCGGCATGGCCTCGGCGGTCAGCTCCGCCGCCCGGGCCAGGACCTCGATCTGCTGCTCGACACCCTTGGGGAGTTCCTCGACGTTGTAGAGGACGACCAGGTCGACGGCCTCCTCCATGAAGTCCATGATGTCGTCGAGGGACGACGCGAGGTTGTAGATGTCCTCACGGTCGAAGGGCGTGATGAAGGAGGAGTTCAGCTGGTGGAAGATCGCGTGGGTGGCGTCGTCGCCTGCGTGCTCCGCTGCCCGCATCCGCTCCGCGATCTCGGCCCGGGCGGAAGGCTCCGCTCCGAGCAGTTCCATCAGGAGCTTGGAGCCCGTGACGATGTTGTCCGCGGACGCGGCGAACATGTCGTAGAAGCTCGTCTCCCTGGGGGTCAGACGAAATCGCACGTGAGGTCCTCGGGGTGCTGGGTTTCGGTCAGGCTGATGCTAGGCGCATCATCCAGCCACGGCTAACCGGCGTCCTCTCAGTGTCGCCCATCAGGCACAGTGAACTGCACGGGCCCCCGCCCGGATCGGCGGGGATCGGTACCATATACCCACGAGGGGTATACCACCCCTTTCTGGACAACGGGAGGACGCGATGACGACCACCGAGGCGGACCAGGTCACCCCCGAGCCCGTCGAGGCTGTCGGGGCAGTCGAGCCTGCCGACCACGACCACGGCGTGCACGGCTACCACAAGCAGAAGGACGAGCACCTCAAGCGGCTCCGCCGGATCGAGGGCCAGATCCGCGGCCTCCAGCGGATGGTCGACGAGGACGTCTACTGCATCGACATACTCACCCAGGTGTCGGCGTCGACGAAGGCGCTCCAGTCGTTCGCCCTCCAGCTCCTGGAGGAGCACCTGCGGCACTGCGTCGCGGACGCGGCCACGAAGGGCGGCGAGGGCATCGACGCCAAGGTCGAGGAGGCCACCAAGGCCATCGCCCGCATGATGCGCACCTGAGCGGGCGTCCTCGTCGTACGGGACGGGGGGCCGGACGGTCAGTGTTCCCGTACGGCCCGCTCGGCGGCGACCCGCAGGACCTCGTCGATCCGGTCGGCGCTGAGGCGCTCCCCGTCCGCGGTGGAAGCGGCGATGATCAGTTCGCCGCACAGCTCGATCTCGGCGAGGGCGACACGGTCCGGGTCCGCGGAAACGGTCGCTGTACCGGGCGGGGCCACGTGCGGTCACCTCTTCCTGCCGGCTTCTGTCTCCCAGGTTCCCGGAGGTCTCCCAGCGTAGGGAGAGGGCGTGCCGGGGCGCATGACACGTCCGGACCATTTGGCGATGGTCCGAACCACCCGGGCCCGGCCGCGCCCCCGGTCAGGCCTTGATCTTCCCGGCGTAGATGTCCCGCCGGTCCGGCAGCGTCACCTGCACGGTGACCCCGAAGCCGTACAGCAGGGTGGTCGACGCGACCGCGACCGTGCGGCCCTGGTTGCTGAAGCTGAACTGATGGCGGACCTTCCGCAGCCGGCCCTCCGCGTCCAGATACGCGTCGAAGGGCACCGTGTCCTTGGCGAACCCTTTCGCCGCCGCGGCGAGCGCCCCGCGCAGCTGCGGCGAGGCGACGCGCGACGCGTCGGCGATGTCGGCGACGCCGCGGTAGTGGCCGACTTTCACCCCTGCCAGATCGACCTCGCCGAGGTACGTGGCCTCCCGGGCGCCCCGCAGCAGCTCCGCCGCGGCCGCCGGGTCGGTGGCCCCGCCCGTGACGAGGTTGCCGTCGTCGAGGGCGGTGGTGTCGACGCGGACCCACTTGTCGGCGGGCACGCCCGCGCCCCGGTTCTTCATGTAGAGGGCGCCGGGGGTGAGGAGCTCGGTGATGGGCCGGTGCTCGTCGGCCCCGGCCGCGTCCTTGGGCAGCACCACCTGGAGCCGGCCGGTGCGGCGGCGGAAGTCGTAGCCGCCCTCGCCCCGGATGGTGACCCGGGTCCCCCCGGCGGCCATCTCCATGGAGGTGCTCGCCTTGGCGGTTCCGGCCCTGGTCAGCGCGTCGGCCGCGTTCCGTACGGCGAGAAGGGGGTCCATCGCGGGCTTCGGGTCCTCGGGGGCGCCGCAGCCCGTGACCGCCGAACCCCCGACGAGTGAGCCGACCAGCGCGGCGGTGACGGCGAACGCCCCGCTCCCGCGACCGTGCGGACGCCCGTACCGCTGCACCACCATCGTCTGCCAACCCCCAACGCCTCACCGCTGTTTGCCCGGGACCCGCACGCCCCCCGGCCCCGCGGGCCTGGGAACGCCCGATCCGGATAACGACGGCCCGGGCGAGCCGTCACGCGCAGTACGGTGGTGGTGTGCACGCGGAGTCCTCCCCCCACACGACCACGACGACGGAGCGCGGCTCGTTCGCGCTGGCCAGGTGCAGCTGCGGCTGGTCGGGACCGGCCCGCAGATCGCGGGAGCGAGCCCGCACGGACGCCTCGGAACACCGCGACACGGCGACGCCGGCCGGCGCCCCTCAGCACTAGAGGAGGCTGCTCAGGCCCTAGGCGGCGAGGTCGTTCTGGGTGGTCCCGGTGGCGGGGCCGCCGAGCCGGGGCTCGGGGATGCCGACGGTCTCCGGCTGCTGCGGTCCCGCGGCCTTCCTGGAGCGGACGAGCACGGCGCCGCGGCCGGAGCGGGCGACGGCGGAGACGACGGGGGTCAGAAGGGCGAGCGCGACGGGCGCGAGGAGCAGCGCCACCGCCGTGCCGAGGGCGAAGCCGCCGATGACGTCGGTGGGGTAGTGGACGCCCATGTAGACCCGCGCGAAGCCCTCGGTGAGGGCTAGGCCGATGGCGGCGAGGCCGAACTTGCGGTGGGCGACGAAGAGGCCGACGCCGAGCGCCATGGCCATCGTGGCGTGATCGCTGACGAACGAGAAGTCGGTCTTGCCCGCGACGAGGACCTCAAGGCCCTGGTGGTCGTTGAACGGCCTGGGGCGCTCGACGAAGCCCCGGATGGGGATGTTGACGAGAAGGGCGACACCGGCGGCCAGCGGGGCCCAGACGAGCCCGGCGACGGCCGAGACGGAGTCCGCGAGGGTGCCGCCGCGGCGGACGCTCCACCAGCACCAGAGCACGACGAGGACCATCCCGAGCATGATCCCGTACTCGCCGACGAACTCCATGACGCGGTCGAACCACGGCGGAGCGGCCTTCGCCAGCCCGTTGATGTCGTAGAGCAGGCTGACATCGGGGTTGGCGCCGTCCGATGCGAGTCCAGCCATCTGCTGCGGCCCCTTGCTTCTCGTGTCTGTCTTCCCACCCCCGTGGTCAGAGCGTTCGGATCAGGGAACGAACTGCTTGAGGCGTGCGTTCCGCTCTCTTCGGTGGATCATGACGACGTTATCGAAGAGTGACGGTGCACCGCAGCTCAGGGCCATGGCATGACGGAGAGTTCCGGCCATGTCCCTTACGACTGCCTTGCGACCCGACGGCCCGTCTCCTGCCCCTAGGTCTGCGGGAGATGGGTGGGAAGCGCGGCCGCGCCGTCCTTCGTGACGCGGGTCGCGCCGAAGTAGTCCGGGGTGTCGATCCGCGTGAAGCGGATCACCGCCCCGGTGCGCGGCGCGTCGATCATGTACCCGCCTCCGACGTAGATGCCGACGTGCCGGATGGCCCGCGAGTTCGTCAGGTCGTCGGAGAAGAACACGAGGTCGCCGGGGAGGAGCTCCTCCCGGCTCGGGTGCGGCCCGGCGTTGTACTGGTCGTTGGCGACGCGCGGCAGCTCGATGCCGACGCTCAGGTACGCGGCCTGGGTGAGCCCGGAGCAGTCGAACCGGCCGCCCTGCGCGGCCGTGCCCGTACCGCCCCAGAGATAGGGGGTGCCGAGCTTCCCCTGGGCGTAGTGGATGGCCCCGGCGGCCTGCCGGGAGGGGTCGACGCGGCCCACCGGCCGGGCGAAGCTCTTCTCCAGGGAGCGGATGATCCGCACGTAGTTCTGGGTCTCGCTGATGGGCGGCACCCCGCGGTACTTGATGACCCGGTACGCGCCCGCGTTGTACGCGGCCAGCATGTTGTTCGCCGGGTCCCCCGGCACGTTCTTCACGTAGCCGGCGAGCTCGCAGTCGTACGAGGCGGCCGAGGGGATCGCGTCCTTGGGGTCCCAGATGTCCCGGTCGCCGTCCCCGTCGCCGTCGATGCCGTGGCCGGCCCAGGTCCCGGGGATGAACTGGGCGATGCCGCGGGCGTCGGCGGAGGAGACGGCCCGCGGGTTCCAGCCGCTCTCCTGGTAGAGCTGCGCGGCGAGCAGGGCGGGGTTGATCGCGGGGCAGAGGTTGCCCCACTTCTGCACGAGCCCCTGGTAGAGGGCGGGAACGGAGCCCTTGGCCAGCCCCACGGTGCCGTTCTTGCCGCTGCCCGCGCCGCCGATGAGACCGGCCGCCGCGGAGTACGTCCCGACGACGAGCAGTGCGACAAAGCCGAGGCAGACCCCGAGGGACCCGCCGGCCACCAGCCACGCCTTGCCAGCCCTACGCACCGTCAACCACCCCTCGGTTCATGGCAGTACGCCCCGGGACAGTCTAGGCGGCGGGGTGTCCGGCGGGGCGGTTGCGCGACGTGCCGTCAGTTCTTCTTCAGCAACTCCACGAGACCGGAGGCACTGCCGTCCCCGTAGCCGGCCTCCACGCCGCGCCGGAACAGGTCGGCGACCGCGGCCGGCAGGGCACCGTCCACGCCCGCGTCGGTGACGGTGTGCAGGACGTGCTCGGTGCTCGCGAGGCCCATCGCGAGGCGGTCGACGTCACCGCCGTGGTGGCCGGCGTCGACCCGGGGCGCGTAGAAGTCGATGAACTGATCGAGGTCGAGGGCGTTCCGGGCGTACGGCTGGAGCTCGGTGGCCGTGATGCCGTGCGCGCCGGCGAGGGCGATGGCCTGCCAGTAGCCGGAGAGCGCCGTCCAGAACATGACCATGTTGAGCTGGTAGAAGAGCGCGGCGAGCCCGGGGTCCTCACCGCGGTAGTCGGTGCCGGTGAGCACGGAGAGCGTGCCGCGGTGGGCCTCGAAGACCTCCCGGGGGCCGCTGTAGAAGGCGGAGCTGGCCGGGTCGCCGACGCCGGACGGCGGGGTGAGGATGCCGCCGGTGAGCTGGACCGCGCCGCGCTCCGCCGCCCAGGCGGCGGCCTCCCGGGCCCGCAGCGGGGTGTCGGAGCTGAGGTTGACGAGGACCTTGCCCGCCAGGACGGCGGGGTCGACCGCGCCGAGGACGCCGTAGACGGCGTCGTAGTCGGTGAGGCTGAGGACGACGAGCTCGTTGGCGGCGACGGCCTCGGAGGGGCTCGCGGCGAGGACCGCCCCACGGCGCACGAGCTCGGCGGCCCGGCTCGGGGTCCGGTTCCAGAGGGTGACCTCGTACCCCTGGTCGAGATAGGCACCGGCCATGGCGCGTCCCATGGGCCCGAGGCCGATGACGGTGACGGCGGTGGCGGTGGCGGTGCTGACGGAATGGTCGTTCTGCATGACGGTCCCCCATCCGGAGGCGCTCTAAAACGAACGCTCTACTTAGTGACTGGGCAAGACCGTAGCACGATCTAAAACGAACGCTCTACTCATTAAGCGGACTAGACTCGCCCCATGCAGAC
Source organism: Streptomyces venezuelae (assembly GCF_008642375.1). NCBI lineage: Bacteria > Bacillati > Actinomycetota > Actinomycetes > Kitasatosporales > Streptomycetaceae > Streptomyces > Streptomyces venezuelae. Next base: position 4,058,875 of record NZ_CP029194.1, read on the forward strand.
GAGCAGCACCCACGACCGGATCGTCGTCGCCGCCTCACGCCTCATCCAGCGCCAGGGCTACGTCGGAACAGGCATCAAGCAGATCGCGAAGGAGGCGGACGCCACTCTCGGCTCCGTCTACCACTTCTTCCCGGGCGGGAAGGAAGCCGTCGCGGTCGCGGCCATCGCGCACGGCCGCGAGGAGTTCGCCGACCTCCTGCGCACCGCCCTGGACGCCGAGGCCGGCCCCGCCGAGGCCGTCGACTCCTGCGCGCGCCTCCTGGCCCGCGAACTCCGCGCCTCCGGCTGGACCGACGGCTGCCCGGTCACCGCCGCCGCCCTGGAGACCCTCGGCTCCGACAACCCCATCCAGCAGGCCTGCGCCGACGCCCTGCGCACCTGGCAGAACCTGGTCGCCGAGAAGCTCCTCGGCTGCGGACTCCCCTCCCCCGAGGCCCGCGACCTGGCCGCCACCGTCATCAACACGCTCGAAGGCGCGGAAGTGACCGCCCAGGTCACCCGGAGCGAGGACCCTCTCCTCCTGGCGGGCCGTCACTTGTCGCGCCTGATCGCCTCGTACGTCTGAGACTCGCCCGACGGCGGCGCGACGGCGCCCCAAGAGTGCAACAACGACAATCATTGCCCGGAGTCACCCTCCGTGATACACAGAGTGACCATACGCTTCTTCGCATGGAAACCGGCCACACCGCCGCAGGTCAAGACGGTCAGACCGGTCAAGTGTGCGGGGATCGGGTAAAGAGACCCGTCAAGGCGTCACACACGAGCGGTTTCATCAGCGAAGATAGGGCGATGACCCATGCCGTCCGGCAGGGGCAGTTAACTACCCAACAGGGGCGGTGAGTTACATGTACCTGGCGGCAGAAAAGGGCGACATCACCACCATCATCGGTGGAATCGCCCCTAACTGGGGCCCTTTCGGCAGCCTCGGCGCCGAAGCCAAGATCATGATCGAGGTCGTGATGGCCGTGGCCATCCTGCTCTGCCTCGGCATCGCCATCTGGGGAGCCGCCAAGCAGCGCATCGGCGCGACCGCACTCCGCGACACCTTCAGCGCGGAACAGGGCAAGGGCCTGATCGTGGCCGGCCTCACCGGTGTCTTCATCATCGGATCACTGGGGACGCTGTTCACCATCGTGTACGGGATGGCCGTCTGATCCCCCGTCGGACTCCCTTCCCCTGAGGCCTGCTGATGTCGTGTTTGCGTTCCCTGATGCCCAGCCATGTTGCAGCACTGTCGTACCCGCGAACGAGTGAGGGGGCGTACCCGGCATGAGTCTCGGCGACGAGCACGACGGCTTCGGCGGCGTGGGCGGCTCGGGCCAGACCCGGACCCGCCTGCCCGAGGGCAACAGCGGCGACATCTACGGCGGCGCCCGCCGCCCCGTCCGCAGCTCCCGCTCCCTGATCACGGTCGTGGGCGTGGTCGTCCTCCTCATCGCGGCGATCGCCTTCGCCAACCGAGGCGGCGGAGACGAGGCGGACGCGGCCCCCACGACAGGCACCGCGGGCGCCGCGGCCCCGACAGCAGCCACGGGCATCCGCCCGGTGACGGGCAAGAACGGCCAACTCCCGGCCGGCTTCGCCCACACCGACCAGGGCGCACAGAGCGCGGCGACGAACTACGCGGTGGTCCTCGGCTCGGCCGAGATGTTCCAGGACGGCCCCCGCGCGGAGATCGTGCGCGCCATCCACGACCCCGCGGTCGTGGAGGACCTCCTGAAGAAGCTCGACGCCTCCTACTCCGCGGGCCTCATGGCCGGCATGGGACTCGACGAGAACGGCACCGCCCCCACCGGCCTGACCTTCGTCTCACGCACCATCCCGATCGGCACCAAGGTCCGCGACTACACGGAGGACTCCGCGACGGTCGAGGTCTGGTGCACCGGCCTGGGCGGCCTCGCCGGAGCGGGCTCGACCAAGCCCGTCACCTCCACCTGGTTCACCATCACGCAGAAGCTCAAGTGGGTCGGGGGCGACTGGCGCGTGGAGTCCTTCAGCCAGAGCGAGGGCCCCACCCCGGTCAACGGCGACAGTCGCGCCTCCACGGCCGACGAGATCGCCGAGGCCGTCGAGGGATACGGAGGGTTCACCTATGCCCGCTGACCGAAGCCTGGCCGGACGCGCGACGACCGCGGCCCTCGCCGCCTTCCTCGCCGCCCCCTTCCTGCTCGCCCCGGCCGCCCAGGCGGCCCCCACCCCGACGCCGACCGCCCCGACGCCGTCGGCCCCCGCACCGACCCCGCCCGTCGGCAACAAGGAGTGCGACCTCCTCACGGGAACGGCCCGGCAGCTCTGCGAGAGGGAGTCCGGCGGCGACCAGGCACCCCTGCCCAACCCCACCACCGCCCTCGACCCCCTCTCCTCCCTCGCCCGAGGCTGCGCCGACGCCGCCATCGCGACCATCGACTACCTCTCCAAGGCCGTCAAGGAAACCGCCGACGTCGACTTCACCAACACGGAGTTCCTCGGCCGGTACGCGATCGTCTTCGCCGCCTCCACCGTCCTCACTCTCCTCCTCTGGCTCCTCGCCGTCGCCAAGCGGGCCATCCGAGGCGTCCCCCTCGCCACCGCCCTCTCCGAAGCCATCGGCTTCCTCTGGCTGACGGTCCTCGCCTCCGCCTTCACCCCGCTCATCCTCTACACCGTCGTCAACGCCACCGACGCCGTCACCGAGGTCATCGCCTCCGGCACCGGCCAGCAGACCGACGTCTTCTTCGGCAGCTTCAAACAGGCCCTCCAGAAGGGCGACAGCATCGGTGGCGGCCCCATCATGCTGATCATCGTGTCGCTGGTGACCGTCCTCGCCGCCGGCGTGCTCTACCTGGAGCTGTTCCTCCGCGCCGTGATGCTCTACGTCGGCGCCCTCCTCGGCGTCGTCGTCTACTCCGGCCTCGTCGACAAGAACATGTGGGGCCACGTCCGCCGCTGGGCCGGAATCATGATCGCGGTGATCCTCGTCAAGCCGGTCATCGTGATCGTCCTCGGCCTCGCCGGCGCGCTCTCCTCCGGCACCGGACCCGACTCGTTCTCCGCCGTCGTGTCCGGACTCGCGATCATCCTGCTCGCCATCTTCGCCTCCGCCGTGATCTACCGCTTCGTCCCCGGCTTCGGCGACGAGATCGCCGCCTCCCGCAACAACCGGCTCCACCGCGCCGGCGAGAACACCGCCGCCGCCGTCATCTCCTCCCCCGCCTCCCTCGTCTCGCAGGGCATCAAGACCCACAGCACCCGCGACAGCGGAGGCGGCGGCGCCCAGGGCTCCCAGGCCGCACGCCCCGCCAACCCCCTCGCCGGCGGCGTCGCCGCCCACAGCAGCCGCGGCGGCGACAACCGCGGCGGCGGGGCCACGCCCCCACCCGCGCCCCGTAGCAGCAGTCCCACCACGGGTACCCCGCACAGCAACCGCAACTCTGGAGGTGGAGGGCGTTGACGACCCAGTCCCAGCCGGTCGCGCCCCGCCGTACGTATCTCGTCGGCCGTGCCCGGCCCAACGCGATCGTCGGCAAGAACCGTGAGACGGGCGAGATCGCCCTCATCATCGTCGGCGCCTTCCTCGGCATGATGAGCGGACTCCTCGTCCCCGTCCTCCCCCTCCGGATCGCGCTCCTCGCCGGCCTCCCCATGGTCGCGATCGCCGCCGTGTACCTCCCGTACAAGGGCCGCACCTTCTACAAGTGGTTCGAGATCAACCGCAGCTACAAGCGCATGCTCAAGCGCGGCACGGCCTACCGCTCCGTCGCCGCCGAGTCCGGCACCCACCTCGACGGCCGCGAGGTCGAGATCGGCCCTCCCCCCGGCATCGGCCGCGTCGGCTGGCTCGCCGCTCCCTTCGGCCCCGACGAGATCGCCGTACTCCTCCACGCCGACCGCCGCACCGTCACCGCCGCCATCGAGATCGAGGGCCCCGGCGTCGGCCTGCGCGACAGCGAGGACCAGGAAGCCCTCGTCGACCGCTTCGGCACCCTCCTCAAGCACGTCGCCAACGGCGACGGCTTCGTGACCCGCCTCCAGATGCTGGCCCGCACCCTCCCCGCCGACCCCGACGCCCACGCCAAGGACGTCACCCAGCGCGGCGACACGACGGCCCCCGCCTGGCTCAAGGAGTCGTACGAGCAGCTCCAGTCGATGGTCTCCACCTCCAGCGAGCAGCACCGCGCCTACCTCGTCGCCTGTATGCACTACACCCGCGAACTCGCCGCCGAGGCCAACGTCATGGCCCGCGCCGCCCGCCACGCCTCCGGCGCCCGCAAGCTCGACCGCGACGCCGGCCTCGCCGTCGTCATGGCCCGCGAGCTCACCGACATCTGCGCCCGCCTCGCCGAGGCCGACATCCGCGTACGCCAGCCCCTCGGCCAGTCCCGGCTCGCCTCCCTCGTGCACTCCATGTACGACCCGGACCACCCCATCGACCACATCCAGGCCATGACGAAACGAAACGCTTGGCCGGCCGAACTCGACGCGATGGAACCGACGTACCTCCAGGCCAAGACCCGCGAGTCCTCCACCCGCGCCCCCTGGTGCCACGCCACCGCCTGGGTGAAGGAGTGGCCGATGACCCCCGTCGGCGTCAACTTCCTCGCCCCGCTCCTCGTCCACACCCCCGACGTCATCCGCACGGTCGCCGTCACCATGGACCTGGAGCCCACCGAGGTCGCCATCGAGCGCATGCTCACCGAGAAGACCAACGACGAGGCCGACGCCAGCCGCGCCGCCAAGATGAACCGCACCGTCGACCCCCGCGACATCGCCGCCCACGGCCGGCTCGACCAGCGGGGTGAAGATCTCGCCAGCGGCGCTGCCGGAGTCAACCTCGTCGGGTACATCACGGTGTCGTCGCGTTCGCCCGAGGCCCTCGCCCGGGACAAGCGCACGATCAGGGCCTCCGCCGGCAAGTCGTACCTGAAGCTGGAGTGGTGCGACCGCGAGCACCACAGGGCCTTTGTGAACACCCTGCCGTTCGCGACCGGCATCCGCCGCTAAGGCCGAAGGGGCACCGTCCGATGCGAGATCCGATGTCCGTCCTGACCGACGCCTTCACCTCCTTCGTCTTCGGCAAGGTGGAGACGACCCGCCTGCCCGTCCGCACCTCCACCGGACAGGCCCAGGCCGTCTACCTGCCGACCGCCGCCCCCGGCCTCGGCGACTCCGGCGTGATCATCGGCCGCGAGGTCTACAGCGGCAAGGGGTACATCTACGACCCCTTCCAGCTGTACGGGCAGCAGCTCCCCGCCCCGCACTGGCTGGTCCTCGGCGAGTCCGGCAACGGCAAGTCGGCCCTGGAGAAGACGTACGTGCTCCGCCAGCTCCGCTTCCGCGACCGGCAGGTCGTCGTCCTCGACGCCCAGGGCGAGGACGGCGTCGGCGAATGGAACCTCATCGCGCAGGAGCTGGGAATAACTCCCATCCGGCTCGACCCGATGGTCGCCAACGACTCCGGCATCCGCCTCAACCCCCTCGACCCCTCGATCACCACCACCGGCCAGCTCGCGCTGCTCCGCACGATCATCGAGGTGGCGATGGGCCACGGCCTCGACGAGCGCTCCGGCTTCGCCCTCAAGGTCGCCCACGCCTACGTCACCGAGCACACCACCCACCGCCAGCCGATCCTCACCGACATCGTCGAGCAGCTCCGCCACCCCGAGGCCGAATCGGCCGAGGCGATGAACGTCGACATAGACGACGTACGCGCCTGGGGCCTGGACGTCGCCCTCGTCCTCGACCGGCTCGTCGACGGCGACCTCCGGGGCATGTTCGACGGTCCGACGACCGTCGGCATCGACCTCGACGCGCCCCTCATCGTCTTCGACCTCTCCCACATCGACCGCAACTCCATCGCCATGCCGATCCTCATGGCGATCGTCGGCGTCTGGCTGGAGCACACCTGGATCCGCCCCGACCGGAAGAAGCGCATCTTCCTCGTCGAGGAGGCCTGGCACATCATCAACAGCCCGTTCGTGGCGCAGCTGTTCCAGCGCCTGCTCAAGTTCGGGCGCCGCCTCGGCCTGTCCTTCGTCGCCGTCGTCCACCACCTCTCCGACGTCGTCGACGGAGCCGCGGCCAAGGAGGCCGCGGCGATCCTCAAGATGGCCTCCACCCGGACCATCTACGCCCAGAAGGCCGACGAGGCACGCAACACGGGCCGGGTCCTCGGCCTGCCGCGCTGGGCGGTCGAGATCATCCCGACCCTCACCCCCGGCATCGCGGTCTGGGACGTCAACGGCAACGTGCAGGTGGTCAAACACCTCATCACCGAGAAGGAACGCCCCCTCGTCTACACCGACCGCGCCATGACCGAGTCCTCCGTCGTCGATCCCGAGCTCGAGTGGGAGACGGAGCAGCGCGCGATCCTCATCGAGCAGCAGATGAACGGCACTTCGCAGTCCACGGTGGCGTAGATGGACAGGACGGACACGGCACGGAAGGGAGGAGGAGTCTCCGACGGGCTGCTGCTCGGCCTGTTCGGCCTCCTCTTCTGCCTCACGGCCCTCGTGTGGACGGCGACGGGCCTCGCCGGGCTCTTCGCCCACGGGGCCTGGCCGCGGGGCGTCGCCTTCATGGGCACGCCCGCGGCCCTGCGCTCCCTGGCCACGGCCCCCACGGACCTCGCGGCGGCCTGGCCGGCCACCCCGCCGGACCAGCTCTCGGGGTACGGGCTCTTCTGGGGCCTCCTCATCGGCGAGGCGATGATCCTGCTGGTCCTCGCGATCTTCGCCCTGGGCACGATCGCCCGCTGGCGCGCGGTGAGGGCGAACCGGAAGGCGGGCGTGTACGCCCACGCCACCCGGGACCGTAAGGAACCGGCCCCGACGGCACCCGCCGAGACCGTCCGGATCGCCCCGCCCCGCACGGAGCCGGCCCCGTCCCCGGCACCCACCGAGCCGCTCCCCGCCGCACAGGCCCCCGAGCCTGCACCGGCCGCGCACCCCGGCCCCACCCCCGGCCGGACCACCCGCCTCGTCTACGGCCCCCCGGAGACCCGCCACCCCGTCGCCGTCCAGGCGATCCACGACGCCGAGGGCCCCGTCCTGGCCGTCACCTCCGACCCCACCGTGTGGTCCTCGACGAAGGACGCGCGCGGCAAGCTCGGCCCGGTCCTCGTCCACGACCCCGGCCACCTCTGCGACACCCCCGGGCGCCTCCACTGGTCCCCGTCCGAGCACTGCGAGGACCCGGCCGTCGCCCAGCAGCGGGCAGCCGCCCTGCTCGCCCCCGTACGCCCGCACTCCCGTCTCGACGCGGCCACCGCCGACACCGCCGAAACGCTTCTGCGCTGCTGGCTGCACGCCGCCGCCGTCGACGGCCGCCCCTTCCGCCAGGTCCACCGCTGGGCCCAGGGCGCCGGCGCCCACGAGCCCGTACGCATCCTGCGCAGCCACCCCAAAGCCGCCTCCGGCCTCGCCGGCCTCCTCGAATCGGCGCTCACCGCCCACCCCGAAAGCCGCCGCCTGGCACAGGAACTGACGGCCCGTGCACTCGCCGCGCTCTCCTCGATCCACATCCGCGAGGCCTGCGTCCCGAATCGAACGGATTCGCTGGCCCTCGCATCTTTCCTCGCCGAAGGGGGCACGCTCTACGTGGTGGGCGAACCGATCGAGAACCCCCGGGCCCACCCCGGCGCGATGCCGCTCCTCACGGCCCTCGCCGCAAGCGTGGTCGAGCACGGCCGCCGCATGGCCGCACGGTCATCCGACGGTCGGCTCGACCCACCACTGACGCTCGTCCTCGACGACGTCGCCGCCGTGGCCCCGCTCCCCCACCTCCCGGAGCTCCTCGCCAACGGCCACGACCAGGGCCTCCCGACCCTGGCCCTGATGCGGTCCCCCGAACAAGCCAGATCCCGTTGGCCGGAGAACTCCCTGAGCCGCTGAGGAACGCCGAACCGCTGAGGAACGCTCAGCCGCCGAGAAGCGGACCTACCCCGCCGGCCGCAGCACCTCGTACTCCAACTCCTGCGCGACCGGGCTGCCGTGCAGGGCGACCCGGACACCGGTGTCCACGAACCCGAGCCGCCGGTACGCCGCCTGGGCCCGGACGTTCTCGCCGTGGACGTACAGCCGCACCCGCTCGACCCGGTGCTCCAGCGACCAGGACCACGCCTGCGCCGCCTCGAAGAGCGCCTCGATCACCCCGGAGCCACGCGCCTCGTCCCGTACGAACACCCCGACGACATGCGTCTGCTCGACCACCGGCACATCCCCGAAGAACGTCTCCGCCGCGGCCCGCTCCACGAGCACCGTCGCCGTGCCCACCCAGCGCCCGTCCGGCGCCTCCGCGACGAACTGGCGCACTCCACCGGGCCCGCTCTCCGAGGATTTCACCGTGCGCTCCTGCCAGAAGGAATCCGGCCGCGCCTCGGCGTCCTCGTACGTCTCCAGGAACGCCAGGTGCGCGACCGGGTCCTGGAGCGCGGCAAGCCGCAGCGCACGGACCTGCTCCCACTCGTCGGCGCGGATGGTACGAATCGAATAGTCCATGCCCTCGATCCTCGCCACGGCGAGACCCCCCTGACAAGGACTTTTCCCTCACACACCCACCCCGCACCGGCCGTCGTACCCCAGTACTACACGCGCGCCCCGGCACACTCCCACGGTCCGACGTCCGGCCGTCGCCCGCTCCGTAGCGTCGTCGCCATGATCCGAGCAGAGAACCTCACCAAGCGGTACGGGGACACCACCGTCGTCCAGGACCTCAGCTTCACCGTCCACCCCGGACACGTCACCGGCTTCCTCGGCCCCAACGGCGCAGGAAAATCCACCACTCTCCGCATGATCCTCGGCCTCGACGCCCCCACCCGCGGCCACGCCACCGTCGACGGCCGCCCCTACGCCGGCCACCGCGCCCCGCTCACCCGGGTCGGCGCCCTCCTCGAAGCCCGCTCCCTGCACCCGGGCCGCTCCGCATACGACCACCTCATGGCCCTGGCCCACACCCACGGCATCCCCCGCACCCGCGTGGACCGGGTCCTCGCCCTCACCGGCCTCACCCACGTCGCCCGCAAACGCGTCAAGGGCTTCTCCCTCGGCATGGGCCAGCGCCTCGGCATCGCCGCCGCGCTCCTCGGCGACCCGGCCACCGTCGTCCTCGACGAACCCGTCAACGGCCTCGACCCCGAGGGCGTGCTCTGGATCCGCACCCTCCTCAAGTCCCTGGCCGCCGAAGGCCGTACCGTCCTCGTCTCCTCCCACCTCATGAGCGAGATGGCCCTCACCGCCGATCACCTCATCGTCATCGGCAAGGGCCGGCTCCTCGCCGACACCACGGTCGACGAGCTCGTACGGACCTCGGGCGGTACCTCGGTGAAGGTCGTCACCCCGGAAGCGGACCGCCTCCGCCGTCTCCTCCCCGACGCACGCTTCACCACGGAGGCCCCCGACACCCTCCTCGTCACCGGCCTGGAAGCCCCGGAGATCGGCCGCGCGGCCGCCGCCCACGCCATCCCCCTCCACGAACTCACCCCGCAGGCCGCCTCGCTGGAGCAGGCCTTCATGGACCTCACCCGCGACTCCGTCGAATACCAGGGAGCCCCCGCATGACGACCACCGCCGTGCCCGCCACCACCACCCCGACCCATGGCCTCACGACCACCCGCGTCCTCCGCTCGGAGTGGCACAAACTGTGGACGGTCCGCTCCACCTGGATCACCGTCCTCACCGCCGTCGCGTTCGTCCTCGGCGTCGGCATCCTCATGGGCTCCACCTACACCTCCGACGGCGGCGACTCCGACGTCGACACCGTCGTCCTCACCCTCTACGGCTCCCAGCTCGGCGGTATCGCCCTCGCCGTCCTCGGCATCCTCCTCACCGCCGGCGAGTACGCGACGGGCCTGGCCCACGCCACCTTCACCGCCGTCCCCCGCCGCCTCCCCGTCCTGCGGGCGAAGGCGACCGTCTACACCGCCGTCGTGTTCACGCTCTCCCTCCTGACCGCCCTGATGACCTTCCTGACGGCCCAGATCTTCCTCTCCGGCACCGACCAGGCCGCGTCCCTCACCGACGACGGCGTCCTCGCCGCCGTCGCGGGCAACGCTGCGGGCGTCACGCTCCTCGGTGTCATCGCCCTCGGCCTCGGCGCCGCCCTCCGCTCCGTCCCGGGCGCGATCGGCGCCTTCGTCGGCGGGGTCCTGATCGTCCCCGAGATCCTCGGGATGCTCCCGTACGAGGCCATGGACACGGTCATCCGGTACTTCCCCACCCAGGCGGCCGGAGCCCTCGGTTCCGCGACCCCGATGCCCGGCGCGGCCTCCCCCGGCGCCGCACTCCTCGCCCTGTTCCTCTGGGCGGCCGCGGCCCTCCTGGTCCCCGCCCTGTTGCTCAAGCGCCGCGACGTATGAGGATGATGGCCGGATGATCACGGGGGAGACACCGCACACGGCCGGGGCGACGGGCCTCAGCAGGCACATCCAGCGCCTGCTGACCCGGACGCGCGCCTTCGACGTCCGACACCCCTGGGTGTGGGACGCCACGCTGACGCTCTCCTGGGCAGGAGCGGCGCTCGTGGACGCGACGGGCGGCTGGCAGAACACCGCCCGGGACCCGTCGGTACCGTCCTGGCTCGTCCTCGTCCTCAGCCTGGCCCTCTCCCTGCCGCTCTGCTGGCGCCGCCGCCGTCCCCTGACGGCGCTCGCCGTGATGTCCTGCGCGGCACTCGTCAGCGACGCCTCCGGCGCCTTCCTCCAGGCCGGGTACCTGCAGGCGATCCCGGTCTTCCACCTCGCGCTCAGCCGCCCGCCCCGCGCGCTCCTCTGGGCCTTCGCCCTCATCCTGACGCCGCTCGTGACGGGCGCGGTCCGCTTCCCCCACGAGACCTGGGACCAGCGCGTCATCCCCGCCCTGTGGGCGTACGCGCTCGTCGCCCTCCTCGGCATCGTGGTCCGCTCCCGCAGGGACCACACCGCCGGCCTCGTCGACCGGGCCCGCCGCCTGGAGGTCGAACGCGACCAGGAGGTCCGCCTCGCCGCCGCCGCCGAACGCACCAGGATCGCCCGCGAGATGCACGACATCATCGGCCACAACCTCTCGGTCATCACCGGACTCGCGGACGGCGGCCGGTACGCGGCGGCCAAGAGCCCCGAGCGCGCCGCCCAGGCCCTCGACGCCATCGGCACGACGAGCCGCCAGGCACTCGACGACCTCCGCCGCCTCCTCGGCGTCCTGCGCGACGACGAACAGGAGGCCGTCCGCGACCCCCAGCCCACCCTCGCCGACCTGGACACCCTCCTCACCGGCGTACGGAAGGCAGGCCTCGCGGTGGAGCTGGAGGTCCGCGACGAGCCGTCCCCTCAACCCCTCGCCCCGGGCGCCCAGCTGACGGTCTACCGCGTGATCCAGGAAGCCCTGACCAACACCCTCAAGCACGCGGGCCCGTCGGCCCGTGCGACCGTCCTCCTGGCGTACGCCCCGAAGGAACTCCTGGTGGAGGTGGTCGACACGGGCACTCCGACGGCCCCCCGCCCCCACCGGGGGCAGGGCCAGGGCCTCACGGGCATGCGCGAACGCGCCGCCCTCTACGACGGCCGGCTCGACTCCGGCGCCCTGCCGGCCGGCGGCTGGCACGTCCGTCTCCGACTCCCCCTGGAAGGCTCCCCCTCGTGACGACCGTACTCATCGCGGACGACCAGCCGATGCAGCGCCTCGGCTTCCGCATGCTCCTCGAGAGCCAGGACGACATGACGGTCGTCGGCGAGGCCTCGAACGGCACCGAGGCGATCCGCCTGGTCGACCGCCACCACCCCGATGTCGTCCTGATGGACATCCGCATGCCCGGCCTCGACGGCATCGAGGCCACCCGCCGCATCGTCGCGACGGGCGCCCGCACCCGGATCCTGATCGTCACCACCTTCGACCTCGACGAGTACGCGTACGAGGGCCTGCGCGCCGGCGCGAGCGGCTTCCTGGTGAAGGACGCCCAGCCGGAGGAGCTCCTCGCGGGCATCCGCGCGGTCGCGAGCGGCGACGCGGTCGTGGCCCCGAGCCTGACCCGCCGTCTCCTGGACGCCTACATCCACCACCTGCCGCAGTCCGCCGCCCCGGCAGCCCCGCCCCAGGAGGACCCTCGCCTCTCCTCCCTCACGGAACGGGAGCGCGAGATCCTCACGGTCGTCGGCCAGGGCTGGACGAACACGGAGATCTCCGAGCGCCTCCATCTCGCGGAGTCCACGGTGAAGACGCACATCGGCCGCATCCTCGCGAAGACGGGCGCCCGCGACCGCGTCCAGGCGGTCATCCTGGCCTACGACACCCAACTGGTGACGCCGGCCTGACCGGCCCGTAAACGCAGAAAAGCCCCGCACCATAAGGTGCGGGGCTTTCCCACAATGATTGTTCGGCGGCGTCCTACTCTCCCACAGGGTCCCCCCTGCAGTACCATCGGCGCTGAAAGGCTTAGCTTCCGGGTTCGGAATGTAACCGGGCGTTTCCCTAACGCTATGACCACCGAAACTCTATGAAGATATGAACCGCCGCACCACCCGAAGGGGGGCGTGTTCGTTACTTCAGAACTAACACAGTGGACGCGAGCAACTGAGGACAAGCCCTCGGCCTATTAGTACCGGTCAGCTCCACCCATTACTGGGCTTCCACATCCGGCCTATCAACCCAGTGGTCTACTGGGAGCCTTACCCTCTCAAGGAGGTGGGAATACTCATCTTGAAGCAGGCTTCCCGCTTAGATGCTTTCAGCGGTTATCCCTCCCGAACGTAGCCAACCAGCCATGCCCTTGGCAGGACAACTGGCACACCAGAGGTTCGTCCGTCCCGGTCCTCTCGTACTAGGGACAGCCCTTCTCAATATTCCTACGCGCACAGCGGATAGAGACCGAACTGTCTCACGACGTTCTAAACCCAGCTCGCGTACCGCTTTAATGGGCGAACAGCCCAACCCTTGGGACCGACTCCAGCCCCAGGATGCGACGAGCCGACATCGAGGTGCCAAACCATCCCGTCGATATGGACTCTTGGGGAAGATCAGCCTGTTATCCCCGGGGTACCTTTTATCCGTTGAGCGACGGCGCTTCCACAAGCCACCGCCGGATCACTAGTCCCGACTTTCGTCCCTGCTCGACCCGTCGGTCTCACAGTCAAGCTCCCTTGTGCACTTACACTCAACACCTGATTGCCAACCAGGCTGAGGGAACCTTTGGGCGCCTCCGTTACCCTTTGGGAGGCAACCGCCCCAGTTAAACTACCCATCAGACACTGTCCCTGATCCGGATCACGGACCGAGGTTAGACATCCAGCACGACCAGAGTGGTATTTCAACGGCGACTCCACCATGACTGGCGTCACGGCTTCAAAGTCTCCCACCTATCCTACACAAGCCGAACCGAACACCAATATCAAACTGTAGTAAAGGTCCCGGGGTCTTTTCGTCCTGCTGCGCGAAACGAGCATCTTTACTCGTAGTGCAATTTCACCGGGCCTATGGTTGAGACAGTCGAGAAGTCGTTACGCCATTCGTGCAGGTCGGAACTTACCCGACAAGGAATTTCGCTACCTTAGGATGGTTATAGTTACCACCGCCGTTTACTGGCGCTTAAGTTCTCAGCTTCGCCACACCGAAATGTGACTAACCGGTCCCCTTAACGTTCCAGCACCGGGCAGGCGTCAGTCCGTATACATCGCCTTACGGCTTCGCACGGACCTGTGTTTTTAGTAAACAGTCGCTTCTCGCTGGTCTCTGCGGCCACCCCCAGCTCAAGGAGCAAGTCCTATCACCGGTGATGGCCCCCCTTCTCCCGAAGTTACGGGGGCATTTTGCCGAGTTCCTTAACCATAGTTCACCCGAACGCCTCGGTATTCTCTACCTGACTACCTGAGTCGGTTTAGGGTACGGGCCGCCATGAAACTCGCTAGAGGCTTTTCTCGACAGCATAGGATCATCCACTTCACCACAATCGGCTCGGCATCAGGTCTCAGGCTTAATGCGTGACGGATTTGCCTATCACACGCCCTACACCCTTACCCCGGGACTACCACCGCCCGGGCTGGACTACCTTCCTGCGTCACCCCATCGCTTACCTACTACCACCTTGGGTCGACGGCTCCACCACTTTCCTTTCCCCGAAGGGTCCGGAACGGCTTCACGGCCTTAGCATTAATGGGCTCGATATTGGGCGTTTCAAAGCGGGTACCGGAATATCAACCGGTTGTCCATCGACTACGCCTGTCGGCCTCGCCTTAGGTCCCGACTTACCCTGGGCAGATCAGCTTGACCCAGGAACCCTTAGTCAATCGGCGCACACGTTTCTCACGTGTGTATCGCTACTCATGCCTGCATTCTCACTCGTGAACCGTCCACAACTCGCTTCCGCGGCTGCTTCACCCGGCACACGACGCTCCCCTACCCATCACAGCGGGCGTTGGCCCTATTGCTGCAATGACACGACTTCGGCGGTACGCTTGAGCCCCGCTACATTGTCGGCGCGGAATCACTTGACCAGTGAGCTATTACGCACTCTTTCAAGGGTGGCTGCTTCTAAGCCAACCTCCTGGTTGTCTCTGCGACTCCACATCCTTTCCCACTTAGCGTACGCTTAGGGGCCTTAGTCGATGCTCTGGGCTGTTTCCCTCTCGACCATGGAGCTTATCCCCCACAGTCTCACTGCCGTGCTCTCACTTACCGGCATTCGGAGTTTGGCTAAGGTCAGTAACCCGGTAGGGCCCATCGCCTATCCAGTGCTCTACCTCCGGCAAGAAACACACGACGCTGCACCTAAATGCATTTCGGGGAGAACCAGCTATCACGGAGTTTGATTGGCCTTTCACCCCTAACCACAGGTCATCCCCCAGGTTTTCAACCCTGGTGGGTTCGGTCCTCCACGAAGTCTTACCTCCGCTTCAACCTGCCCATGGCTAGATCACTCCGCTTCGGGTCTTGAGCGCGCTACTAAATCGCCCTATTCGGACTCGCTTTCGCTACGGCTTCCCCACACGGGTTAACCTCGCAACACACCGCAAACTCGCAGGCTCATTCTTCAAAAGGCACGCAGTCACGACCCATTGGGTAAACCCAATGAGCGACGCTCCCACGGCTTGTAGGCACACGGTTTCAGGTACTATTTCACTCCGCTCCCGCGGTACTTTTCACCATTCCCTCACGGTACTATCCGCTATCGGTCACCAGGGAATATTTAGGCTTAGCGGGTGGTCCCGCCAGATTCACACGGGATTTCTCGGGCCCCGTGCTACTTGGGTGTCTCTCAAACGAGCCGTATGAATTTCAGCTACGGGGGTCTTACCCTCTACGCCGGACCTTTCGCATGTCCTTCGCCTATCCATACGGTTTCTGACTCGTCCTGTCGCCGGCAGACGACAGAAGAGAGATCCCACAACCCCGCATGCGCAACCCCTGCCGGGTATCACACGCATACGGTTTGGCCTCATCCGGTTTCGCTCGCCACTACTCCCGGAATCACGGTTGTTTTCTCTTCCTGAGGGTACTGAGATGTTTCACTTCCCCTCGTTCCCTCCACATGCCCTATGTGTTCAGGCATGGGTGACAGCCCATGACGACTGCCGGGTTTCCCCATTCGGAAACCCCCGGATCAAAGCCTGGTTGACGGCTCCCCGGGGACTATCGTGGCCTCCCACGTCCTTCATCGGTTCCTGGTGCCAAGGCATCCACCGTGCGCCCTTAAAAACTTGGCCACAGATGCTCGCGTCCACTGTGTAGTTCTCAAACAACGACCAGCCACCCATCACCCCACCGGACAAACCGATGAGTTCACTGGGGCCGGCATCCTCGAAGATACGAACCATACGGCCGTACCCTCAGACACCCAACAACGTGCCAAGCACGATCCTCCGGGCCTTCGTCACGTTCCACGCCGAAGCAGTACTTGTGAAGAGGTCCTTGAGACCGTGCCAACTAATCAACGTTCCACCCATGAGCTGACCGTGCAGAACGTTTGTCTGCAATCGGTACTGTGCTCCTTAGAAAGGAGGTGATCCAGCCGCACCTTCCGGTACGGCTACCTTGTTACGACTTCGTCCCAATCGCCAGTCCCACCTTCGACAGCTCCCTCCCACAAGGGGTTGGGCCACCGGCTTCGGGTGTTACCGACTTTCGTGACGTGACGGGCGGTGTGTACAAGGCCCGGGAACGTATTCACCGCAGCAATGCTGATCTGCGATTACTAGCAACTCCGACTTCATGGGGTCGAGTTGCAGACCCCAATCCGAACTGAGACCGGCTTTTTGAGATTCGCTCCGCCTCGCGGCATCGCAGCTCTTTGTACCGGCCATTGTAGCACGTGTGCAGCCCAAGACATAAGGGGCATGATGACTTGACGTCGTCCCCACCTTCCTCCGAGTTGACCCCGGCGGTCTCCTGTGAGTCCCCATCACCCCGAAGGGCATGCTGGCAACACAGGACAAGGGTTGCGCTCGTTGCGGGACTTAACCCAACATCTCACGACACGAGCTGACGACAGCCATGCACCACCTGTATACCGACCACAAGGGGGGCACTATCTCTAATGCTTTCCGGTATATGTCAAGCCTTGGTAAGGTTCTTCGCGTTGCGTCGAATTAAGCCACATGCTCCGCTGCTTGTGCGGGCCCCCGTCAATTCCTTTGAGTTTTAGCCTTGCGGCCGTACTCCCCAGGCGGGGAACTTAATGCGTTAGCTGCGGCACCGACGACGTGGAATGTCGCCAACACCTAGTTCCCAACGTTTACGGCGTGGACTACCAGGGTATCTAATCCTGTTCGCTCCCCACGCTTTCGCTCCTCAGCGTCAGTAATGGCCCAGAGATCCGCCTTCGCCACCGGTGTTCCTCCTGATATCTGCGCATTTCACCGCTACACCAGGAATTCCGATCTCCCCTACCACACTCTAGCCTGCCCGTATCGGATGCAGACCCGGGGTTAAGCCCCGGGCTTTCACACCCGACGTGACAAGCCGCCTACGAGCTCTTTACGCCCAATAATTCCGGACAACGCTTGCGCCCTACGTATTACCGCGGCTGCTGGCACGTAGTTAGCCGGCGCTTCTTCTGCAGGTACCGTCACTTTCGCTTCTTCCCTGCTGAAAGAGGTTTACAACCCGAAGGCCGTCATCCCTCACGCGGCGTCGCTGCATCAGGCTTTCGCCCATTGTGCAATATTCCCCACTGCTGCCTCCCGTAGGAGTCTGGGCCGTGTCTCAGTCCCAGTGTGGCCGGTCGCCCTCTCAGGCCGGCTACCCGTCGTCGCCTTGGTAGGCCATTACCCCACCAACAAGCTGATAGGCCGCGGGCTCATCCTTCACCGCCGGAGCTTTCAACCAGCCTCCATGCGGAGGCCGGTGTTATCCGGTATTAGACCCCGTTTCCAGGGCTTGTCCCAGAGTGAAGGGCAGATTGCCCACGTGTTACTCACCCGTTCGCCACTAATCCACCCCGAAGGGCTTCATCGTTCGACTTGCATGTGTTAAGCACGCCGCCAGCGTTCGTCCTGAGCCAGGATCAAACTCTCCGTGAATGTTTACCCGTAATCGGGTGACACTCGCGTTGAGCGGGACGGTCATGCCGGAATGTGGCCGACCGTCCACAGCGTCCTCGCTGTGTATGTTGCCTACCCGCCACAAGGGCCGGCAGGACTTTCAAAGGAACCTCGCCATCCGAAGATGGACGGGGTATCAACTAATCTGGCGTTGATTTTTGGCACGCTGTTGAGTTCTCAAGGTGCGGACGCTTCCTTTGTACTCACCCTCGCGGGCTTTCCTCCGGGCTTTTCCTTCGTTCCGAAGCTTATCAGATCTTTCCGATCCGATTTCCTCGGTGCTTTCCGGTCCCTTTCGCTTTCGCTCCGGGCCCTTCCGGCGTTTCCGACTCTATCAGATCCTTTCGGCGTCTGATCCCCAGTCAGCGGGGTTTGTCTTTCCGGCTGTTGGGCCGTTCCGACGTCTCAAACTCTAGCGGATTCCCCCGTCAACTCATAATCGAGTCTTTCGAATTGAATTTCGGCATGCCGAAATTCGTCCCGGTGGGGAGATCGTGCTGAGTAGAGGTGCCGCATCAGCGGCGTGAGTGGCTGTCGAAGAACCGTTCCGGCTCCGTGACAACTCGGAGAACATTACGCATCCGGCGGGGGGCGTGTCAACCCCCGGCCGGGGCGCGCGGTGGTGGGGTCAGTCCAGGTCCGTCAGGCGGCCGCCGGCGTCCGGCTGGGTGAGCTCCACGCGGCGCAGGAGGCGGATGAGGACCTCGCCGAGGACTCCCCTCTCTTCTGCCGTGAGGTCCTGGAGGAGGTCCTCCTCGAAGCCCGTGGCCATGCGCATGGCCTCCAGCCACTTCGAGCGGCCCTCGTCCGTGAGCTCGACGATCACGCGGACGCGGTTGTTCTCGTCGCGGTCGCGGGTGACCAGGCCTTCGCCCGCCATCCGGTCGATGCGGTGGGTCATGGCGGCCGGGGTGAGGCCCAGTCGCTTGGCGAGCTCGCCCGGACCCAGGCGGTACGGCGCTCCGGCGAGGACCAGGGTCTTGAGGACCTCCCACTCGGCGTTGCTGATGCCGAGGTCGGCGAGCTGGCGACCGTACGCCACATTCATCCGGCGGTTCAGTCGGCCGAGGGCCGAGACGACCTTCTCCACCTGAGGGTCGAGGTCGCGGTACTCGCGCTGGTAGGCGGCGATCTGCTCGTCGAGGGTCGGTTCCTGGGGGGCCTGCGGGCCGGACCGCTCGGGGGTGTCGGACATGCGGTGAGTATCCCACGCGGTCCGTTGGCGTTGAAGTCCTTCACTGTGTACTGTTAAGGATCTAACTTTAGTGTTGAAGTCTTCAAGGTTCAGAGCTACACCTCTGAACCTGCGACCGAAGTGGGTGAGTGTGACCAAGGCGAGGGGCGCTGCGATGCGCCGTATTCAGGCAGGCAGCGCGCTGAGCGCGTTCGGACTCGGCTTCACCGTGCCGTACCTCTATGTGTACGTCGCTCAGGTGCGGGATCTGGGCGCGGCGACCGCGGGCATCGTTCTCGCCGTCTTCGCCATGGCCGCGCTCGTGGTGCTGCCCTTCAGCGGGCGGGCCATCGACCGGCGCGGGCCCGTGCCCGTCCTGCTCGTCGCCTCGGTCGTGGCCGCCGTGGGTGCGGTGGCGATGGGCTTCGCCTCCAGCGTGCCCGCTGCCGTGGCGGCAGCCGCGCTGCTCGGCGCCGGTACGGCGGTGCTGCAGCCGGCGCTCGCCACGATGATCGTCTGGTGCTCGACGCCGGCGGGCCGGACCAGGGCCTTCGCCATGCAGTTCTTCCTGCAGAACCTCGGCCTCGGTGTCGGTGGTCTGATCGGCGGTCTGCTCGTCGACACGAGCCGTCCCGGCAGCTTCATCCTGCTGTTCTCGATCGAGGCGGCGATGTTCCTGGTGCTCGCCGCGGTCGTGGGGACCGTGCGGATGCCGGGCTCCCCCGCGCTGCGCGGTGCCCGTCCCTCCGAGGGCGGCAAGGGCGGCGGTGTCCGCGCGCTGCTCGGGCACAAGGCGATGGTGCAGCTGTGCGTCCTCGGTTTCGTCCTCTTCTTCGCCTGCTACGGACAGTTCGAGTCGGGTCTCGCCGCCTACGGCACCGAGGCCGCCGGGATCCAGCCGTCGACGCTGGGCATCGCGCTGGCCGCCAACACGGCGGTCATCGTGGCCGCCCAGTTCCTGGTGCTGAAGTTCGTCGAGCGCCGCAAGCGGACCCGGGTGATCGCGGCCGTCGGTCTGATCTGGACCGTGGCGTGGCTGATCGCCGGGTACGCGGGGCTCGGGCACGGCAGCCAGGCCATGGCGACCGCCGCGTTCGTCTCCACGTACGCGCTCTTCGGGCTCGGCGAGGCGATGCTGTCGCCGACCGTGGCGCCGCTGGTGGCCGATCTGGCGCCTGAGTCGATGGTCGGGCAGTACAACTCGGCCTTCGCCCTGGTCAAGCAGCTCGCGCTCGCCGTCGGTCCGGCCGTCGGCGGGCCCATGGGGGCCGCGCTGCACGGTCCGTACATCGTGACGTTCGTGCTCTTCTCGCTCGGCATCACGTTCCTCGCGGTCCGGCTCGGCCGGCAGCTGACCCCCGAGCAGAACCAGCCCTCGCTCGTCGTCGCCAAGCCGTCGAAGGTCGTG
Organism: Streptomyces venezuelae; assembly: GCF_008642375.1. Lineage (NCBI taxonomy): Bacteria > Bacillati > Actinomycetota > Actinomycetes > Kitasatosporales > Streptomycetaceae > Streptomyces > Streptomyces venezuelae. The sequence goes on from NZ_CP029194.1 coordinate 4,078,936, forward strand.
GCGCGGCACCTGCCGGAGAAGGAGACCGCGGCCGTTTAGACCGACCCGGTCAGGGCTTGTTCGGCAGGGCGAACTCGCACCAGACCGCTTTGCCTCCGCCCGGTGTGCGGCGGCTGCCCCAGGACGAGGCGATCGTCGCGATGATGGAGATACCGCGACCCGCCTCGTCCTCCGTTTCCGCCCTGCGGCGGCGCGGGAGGTGGTCGTCGCCGTCGGTGACCTCGATGATCAGGCGGCGGTCGGTGCGGCGCAGGCGCAGCCGCATGGGCGGGGTGCCGTGCTGGAGGGAGTTCGCCACGAGCTCGCTGGTGGCGAGGACGCCCAGGTCGCGCAGCTCGACCGGGAAGCGCCAGGACGAGAGGACTCCCGAAGCGAAGGCACGCGCGCGGGGTGCGGCCTCCACCCCGCCGAGGAGCTCCAGGGCCGCGTTGTGGAAGAGCTCGGCGTCCGAGCCCTGGCGGGAGGGGTGCTGGACGACGAGGACGGCCACGTCGTCGTCGTGCTCGGCGGTGACCCCCAGGGCGCGGAGCAGCCGGTCGCAGACGACCTGCGGGGTGCCGCTCGCGCCGGCGAGGGCGCGGGCCAGGGCCTCGACGCCCTCGTCGATGTCCTCGCGGCGGCGCTCGACCAGGCCGTCGGTGTAGAGGACGGCGGTGGAGCCGGGCGGCAGGGCGATGGAGCCCGAGGCGTGCAGCCAGCCGCCGGTGCCGAGGGGCGGGCCCGTGGGGTCCTCGGCGCGGCGCACGGTGCCGTCCTCGTCCCGGACGAGGATCGGGAGGTGGCCTGCCGAGGCGTACACCAGCTTCCCCTCGCTGGGGTCGTGGATCGCGTACACACAGGTGGCGATCTGGCTGGCGTCGATCTCGGCGGCGAGGCCGTCGAGGAGCTGGAGCACCTCGTGCGGGGGCAGGTCCAGGCGCGCGTAGGCCCGGACGGCGGTGCGGAGCTGGCCCATGACGGCGGCGGCGCGGACGCCGCGGCCCATCACGTCGCCGATGACGAGCGCGGTGCGGCCCGCTCCGAGGGTGATCACGTCGTACCAGTCGCCACCTACCGCCGCGTCCGTGCCGCCGGGCTGGTAGGTGGCGGCGATCCGCAGGTCGTCGGGCTGCTCCAGCTCCTGCGGGAGCAGGGAGCGCTGGAGGGTGACGGCGGTCTCGCGGTGGCGGCGCTCGCTGGTGCGGAGCCGCTCGGCGGCCTCGGCGTGGTCGGTGACGTCGGTGGCGTGGACGAGGACGCCGCCCTCGATGTGGGGGCTGTCGACGGGCAGGCACGTGACCGTGTACGAGCCGCCGTCCTGGGTGCGGCGGGACTTGACCGTGCGGGGCTTTCCGCTGCGCAGGACCTGGTCCATGAGGGGCAGCAGGCCGAGGTCCTCGGCCTCCGGGCAGGTGTCGGCGACGGTGGCGCCCGCGGGGCGGGGGCCGAACGCGGCGGCGTAGGCGTCGTTGACGTACGCGATGCGGTGCTCCGGGCCGTACACGAGGGCGACCAGGCCGGGGAGGCGGCCGAGGAGCTCCCGTACGGAGAAGTCCTCCAGGGCGGGGACCTCGGCGGCGGGGTCGGCGGCGGCGCCTTCGGCGAGCTGCTCCAGCTGCTGCCCGTACTCACCGCGGGCTGCGGGCACGGAGCCTTCGGTCCCCCGCGCCGCGCGGCGCTGCGTGCCGGGGAGCCGGGCGCTCCAACGGGTGAAGTTCACGGATCTGTATGCCTCGTGGTGTCGGTGCCGTGCAGAGTCACGCTGTGCAGGTGTGAGCCCACCTATGGTCACACGTCCAGTGTGGACGAGTGCACTGACAGTGATGTCAGGACGACGGCTTGTCGCCGTCTGCGGGTGGCGGTGCGGCGGCGAGTTCGAATTCGGCGCGTGGGTGTTCCAGCGAGCCGAGAGAGACGATTTCCCGCTTGAACAGGCCGGAAAGGGTCCATTCGGCGAGGACGCGGGCCTTGCGGTTGAAGGTGGGGACGCGGCTGAGGTGGTAGGCGCGGTGCATGAACCAGGCCGGGTAGCCCTTGAGTTTACGTCCGTAGACGTGGGCCACTCCCTTGTGGAGGCCGAGGGAGGCGACGGACCCCGCGTACGCGTGCGCGTACTCCGTGAGCGGGCGGCCGCTCAGGGAGGCGGCGATGTTCGCGGCGAGGACCTTGGCCTGGCGGACGGCGTGCTGGGCGTTGGGGGCGCATTCCTTGCCGGGTTCTCCGGAGGTGATGTCGGGGACGGCCGCCGCGTCGCCCGCCGCCCAGGCGTGCTCGACGCCTTCGACGGCGAGGCGGGCGGTGCAGCGGATCCGGCCTCGTTCGTTCAGGGGCAGGTCGGTGGCGGCGAGGACGGGGGCGGGCTTGACGCCGGCGGTCCAGACGACGGTGCGGGTGGGCAGGCGGGTGCCGTCGCTGAGGACGGCGATCCGGTCCTCGCAGGATTCGAGGCGGGTCTCCAGACGGACGTCGATGTTGCGGCCGCGGAGCTCGCGGATGGCGTATTTGCCCATGTCCTCGCCCACCTCGGGGAGGATCCGGTCGGATGCCTCGACGAGGACCCAGCGCAGGTCCTCGGGCTTGACGTTGTGGTAGTACCGCGCGGTGTAGCGGGCCATGTCCTCCAGCTCGGCGAGGGCCTCCACGCCCGCGTAGCCGCCGCCGACGAAGACGAAGGTGAGGGCGGCGTCACGGATCGCGGGATCGCGGGTGGAGGAGGCGATGTCCATCTGTTCGATGACGTGGTTGCGCAGGCCGATGGCCTCCTCGACCGTCTTGAAGCCGATGGCGTGGTCGGCGAGGCCGGGGACCGGGAGGGTGCGGGAGACGGAGCCGGGGGCGAGGACGAGCTCGTCGTAGGTGAGCTCGAGGCCGCCGCTGCCCTCCTCCTCGGTGGCGAGGGTCGAGAGCGCGGCCGTGCGCTTGGCGTGGTCGACGGATCGGACCTCGCCGATGAGGATCCGGCAGCGGTCGAGGACCCGGCGGAGGGGGACGACGACATGGCGCGGGGAGATGGAGCCGGCCGCGGCCTCGGGCAGGAACGGCTGGTACGTCATGTACGGCTCGGGGGTGACCACCACGATCTCGACCGTGCCGGCTCTGAGCTCGGCCCTGAGCTGCCGCTGGAGGCACAGCGCGGTGTACATGCCGACGTATCCACCGCCGACCACGAGAATGCGCGCAGGTTCGGTCACTGTCCCATGACGCAACGCCGTCCGTGGTTTGTCCACAGGCTCGACAAATTGTGTGACCGGTGGGGTACGGAGGCGCGGGGTGGCGCGCGAGCGGGGGACAGGGGAAACGATGCAGGTCACAGTGGGCGTGACGGGTGGGTCGTGGGGTCGGAATCGGGAGTCTTCCGGGCCTTGCTCCGATCGGGGGGCGCACCGTACGGAACTGCCCCTTCTGAATTGACCCGGACTCAACTATGTTCGTACTTCATCGGGGTGTGGGACGGGAGCGCGTGGACCGAAGCGCTCGCGGGCCGGAAGCCCCGTGTCAGGGCGGGGAGTCTCCGGGGGGAGACATCATGAGCGGGGGAACGCTTATGCAGATTCAGGATTCACGGTGGCAGTCGGGCGCCGGTACGGCGACCGCTGACGACAGCCAGGGTGCCGGGACGGTGTCCCTGTCGGCGGGCGGCAGGTCCGCGCCGCTGCGGGTGGACGCCCAGCGCAATCTGGAGCACGTGCTGCGCGCCGCGCGCGAGGTCTTCGGCGAGCTCGGTTACGGGGCTCCCATGGAGGACGTGGCGCGCCGCGCCCGGGTCGGCGTCGGCACGGTCTACCGGCGCTTCCCCAGCAAGGACGTGCTGGTGCGGCGGATAGCCGAGGAGGAGACCTCCCGGCTGACCGAGCAGGCGCGGGCGGCGCTGGGACAGGAGGAGGAGCCGTGGTCGGCGCTCTCCCGGTTCCTGCGGACCTCGGTCGCCTCGGGTGCGGGTCGGCTGCTGCCTCCGCAGGTCCTGCGGGTGGGTGTGGACGAGCCCACGGGACCGGTCGGCGCGGACGCTTCCGCTTCCGGGGACGCGGCCCGGGTGCCGTACCAGCGGGGCGTCGCCGATCCCGACGCCCGTGTCGTCGCGCCGCGCCCCGTGCCGGCCGAGGAGCGGGACGACGCGGGGGCCGCGGAGCTGCTCGACGTCGTCGGCCGGCTCGTGGACCGGGCGCGTGAGGCCGGTGAGCTGCGGGCCGACGTGACCGTGGCCGACGTGCTGCTCGTCATCGCGACCGCTGCTCCGGCGCTGCCGGACGCGGCGCAGCAGGCGGCGGCCTCGACGCGTCTCCTCGACATCCTTCTTGAGGGCCTGCGCTCCCGGTAGGGGATTCGCGAGGGGCCCTGGGGACTCTCGGGGGACTTACGGCGGGAGCGGTGTTTCTGTGCTCCGGGCGGACCAACGAGCATCGCACGAACGTGTGAGCGGTTACGCCCGGATACAGGAAGTCGCCCCGGACGAGTGGTAAGTGGACGCGGCGCTTCGGCGTGCTCGCGCTCTGTGGCAGTCTTGGCCGGTGTTCGGGTCTGGGCGTGCGTACGGGGGCTTCCGCGATGAGCGGTGACGGTCGGGACGATCCGCTGGGCAGCGGCGGCGCGGAGACCGGGGGACTGCCTCCCCGCCAGGTCCCGAGCCAGGGTGGCCCGGGAAGCCTGCCCGGTGTGCACGCGAGCGGGGCGGGGACGGTCGAGGCAAGCGTCCCTCAGCAGCGCGAGGGCAAGGCGGGTGCCGGGTCGGGTGTCGGGGGCGGGGGAGCGGGCTTCGCCGCGGACGACACGGCCGACGAGGCCGGTGGTGTCCTGCCGCCGCCCGTCGAGCTGCCCCCCTCCGACTCCGAGCTCGTCCAGCTCATGCGGGACGGCGACGACTCCGCGTACGAGGAGCTGTTCCGACGCCACTCCGAGGCCGTCCGGCGCTACGCGCGCACCTGCTGCCGGGACGCGCACACCGCCGACGACCTCACCGCCGAGGTCTTCGCCCGCACCCTCCAGGCGGTCCGTGGCGGGGCCGGTCCCGAACAGGCCGTGCGCGCCTATCTGATGACCACCGTCCGGCGCGTCGCGGCGAACTGGGCCAGGACGCAGAAGCGCGAGCACCTCGTCGAGGACTTCGCCGTCTTCGCGGCGGAGGCCTCCCGCTCCTCCGAGGTGTCCGACCAGGACACGATGGACCTCGGCGCCGAGGTCCGGGCCATGCACGAGGCCGAGCAGTCGCTCGCCATGCAGGCCTTCCGCTCGCTCCCCGAGCGCTGGCAGGCCGTGCTGTGGCACACCACCGTCGAGGAGGAGTCCCCGAGCGACGTCGCCCCGCTCTTCGGGCTCACCGCCAACGCCACGGCCGTGCTCGCCAGCCGGGCCCGCGAGGGCCTCAAGCAGGCCTACCTCCAGGCCCATGTCAGCCAGTCCCTCACCGCCGGCGGCGACTGCGCCCGGTACGCGGACCGGCTCGGCGCCTACGCGCGCGGCGGACTGCGGATGCGGGCCGAGCGCGGGCTGCGCAAGCACCTGGAGGAGTGCGCCAAGTGCCGGCTCGCCGCCGGTGAGCTGGCCCATGTCAACGCCGGGATCCCCGCGCTGCTGCCGATCGCCGTGATCGGCTGGTTCGCCGCCGGGTACTCCCTCAAGGCCGCCGGGGTCGTCGCGGGCGGTGCCGTCGGCGCCGCCGGCGCGGGCGCGGCGGCCGCGGCCTCCGGCGCGTCCGGCGGGACCTCCGGTGGCGCGGCCTCGGGCGGCGCCGCCGCCGAGGGGCTCGGCCTGCCCGCGAAGGCGGGCATCGCGGCCGGCCTGGCCGTCGCCGCGGCCGCCGGGCTCGTCTGGGCCATGGCCGGTGACCCGCAGCCCGTCGCCGCGCCGAAGCCCACGCAGCCGGTCGTCACCCCCGTCGTACCGCCGGAGCCCGCTCCCCCGGCGAAGCCGACGCCGACGCCCGAACCGCCGCCCCCGCCCGTACCGTCCGATCCGCCGAAGCCCACGCCGAAGCCGACTCCGACACCCGAGCCGACGCCTACGCCCACACCCGGCCCGGAGAAGCCGTCTCCCGAGCCGACGCCCAAGCCCACGCCGACGGTCAGTCCTGAGCCCACACCGACGCCGACGCCCACACCGACTCCGACGCCCACGCCAAGCGCCGAGAAGACCACCCCGAAGCCGCCGCCCCCGCCCGCGCCGGCCACCGTCTACCCGGTCGACGAGCTGGAGTACGGAATCTTCGGCGACGGCACCAAGCCCGAGGTGTCCCTCTCCGAGAGCAGCTGGATGTGGCCGCGGAACGGCCTCTCGATCAACGACACCCGGTACGCCCACGGGGTGAGCGTGCACGCGCCGTCCTCGCTGCTCATCAACCTCAACCGGCAGTGCACGAGCTACGACGCGGTCGTCGGCATCGACGACATGAGCGCCCTCTTCGGCCAGGGCGGCGTCCGCTTCTCGGTCTACGGGGACGGCGAGCGGCTCTGGCGCTCCGACGTCGTCCGGGCGGGCGATCCGCCGCTCCCGGTGCACGTCGACATCACGGGCCGCTCCATGCTCCGGCTCGTGGTCGAGGAGCACACGCCCTTCGGCAGGGCCGCGATCGCCGACTGGGCACAGTCCCGGATCAGCTGCTCCTGACCGGTCCCTCCGGTCCCTCCGGTCCCTCCGGTCCCTCCGGTTCCGTCGCCGTGTAGGCGGCCGCGAGCGCCAGGACGTCGTCCGGGGCGAGGCCCGTGCCGGCCGAGCGGGCGGCGGCGAGGCCGGACGCGCCGAGGGCGGTGAGCGCCCGCGCGGTCACGTCCTCCGCCTCCCGCAGCTCCGGGACCGAGCGGGGCAGCTCGTGGCGCCAGGTGTCGACGGCGGCAAGGACCGTCACCGCGAGGGCCGGTTCACCCGCCTCGGCCAGGGTGACCGCGAGCCCCTCCCCGAGTGCCGCCACGATGAGGTCCGCGCACTGGGCGTCCCGCGCGACGCGCAGCGCGGCCGCGGCGGCGGCCACGGCGGCGGCACCCCCGCCCTCGTACGCCTCGACGCGGGCGGCGAGTCCGGTCATCGCGGCCTCGAAGTGCGGCGGCGGAGGGCCGACGCCGATCAGCCGGCCGGCCGCCTCGAGCCGGGCGCGGGCCGCCTCGACGTCGCCGAGGTGGCAGGCGATGGCCGCGCCCAGGAAGCACACGAACATCTCCGTGTCCCGCACGTGGTAGCGCTCCGCCTCCCGGGTCGCTTCTTCGAGCCCCTTCACCGCGGCATCCATGTCACCGGCGCGGTAGGACAGTTCGGCGAGCCGGGCGATGAGGAACGGGGTCTCCGCGTGGGCTCCGACCTCGCGGGCCAGGCCGAGGGCCTCCTCGTACGCCTCCCCCGCCTCCTCGTGGCGGCCCCGCATCATGTTGGCCTCGGCCGCCGCGCTCGCGATCTGCGCGCCCATCCAGCGGTCGCCGACCCTGCGGGAGAGGACGCGGAGTTCGGCCAGGTCCGCGTCGATCCCGGCGACACCGCCGGACAGGCCGCCGGGCATGTCGACGACCAGATGCGTACGGAACATGAGGGTGACGCCGACCTCCCAGTCACCGCCGTGGCGGCGGCAGTTGGCGACGGAGGCGTCCAGCAGGGCGCGGATCCGGGCCGGTTCCTCGCTGAGGTACGCGGTGAACGGCCAGAGCAGGCCAGGAAAGCGGGCGGCCTCGGGGCCCGGCTCGCTGCCGAACGCGTCGCGCACCCGGGCGACCAGGGCGATGGCGTCGCGGTCGTCGCGGTAGTGGGCGGCCGTGTGGTTCTCGACGGCGAGGAAGAAGTGCAGCATGCGCAGGTGCATGCGCGGCCAGTACCGCGGGTCGGCCGGGTCGTCGGGGTCCTCGCCGAGGGCGAGCGCGCGGTCCACCCAGGCCAGGCCTTCGGGGCGGTAGTTGCGCAGCCACCAGAACCAGCCCATCGCGAAGACGAGCCGGTGGGCGGCGGCCTCGTCGGGGGCAGTGAGGAGGACGCGGTGGAGCGCGGCGCGGATGTTGTCGAGGTCCCGCTCGATCCGGCCGATCCAGGGGAGCTGCTCCCCTGACCGCAGTTTCGGCTCGGCCTTCTCGGCGAGGGCCGTGAAGTGGGCGGTGTGGGCGGCCCCGGTGGCGGCGAGGAGCTCGGGCGTCTCGGCGGCGCGCTCGGCGGCGTACTCGTGGATGGTCTCCAGGAGCCGGTAGCGCATCTCGCCCTCGTCGGTGGGCGTGGCCACGACCAGCGACTTGTCGACGAGCGCGCCGAGGGTGTCGGCCGCCCCGGAGGCCAGGGCCTCGGCGGCGGCGAGGTCCCAGCCGCCGGCGAAGACGGAGACCTGGCGGAGCAGGGTGCGCTCGGCGGGTTCGAGCAGGTCCCAGGACCAGTCGACGACCGCGCGGAGGGTCTGCTGGCGGGGCAGGACCGTGCGGGAGCCGGAGGTGAGGAGACGGAAGCGGTCGTCGAGGCGGTCGGCGATCTGGCGCGGGGTGAGCAGGCGGAGGCGGGCGGCGGCCAGTTCGATGGCGAGCGGCAGGCCGTCGAGGCGGCGGCAGATCTCGGCGACGGTGCCGGCGTCGGCGTCGGTCCCGGCGGCCGGGTCGAAGGAGGGGCGTACGGCGCGGGCGCGCTCGGCGAAGAGGCGGTGGGCCGGGTCGGGCGGGAGGGGCTCGACGGGGCGGACCGATTCGCCGGGGACGCCGAGGGGTTCGCGGCTGGTGGCGAGGATGCGGAGCCGCGGGCAGCGGGTGAGGAGGGTCTCGGCGAGGGCCGCCGCCGCACCGATCACGTGCTCGCAGTTGTCGAGGACGAGGAGGAGGGGGCGGCGGGCGAGGTGCTCCACGAGGTGGGCGGTCGGATCGTCCTGGAGGGGCACGCCGTCGCGGCTGATCAGGTTGATCTCGCGGAGCCGGAGCGCGGAGAGCACGGCGCCGGGGAGCGCCTCGGGGTCGTCGAGGGGGGCGAGTTCGGCGATCCAGGCGTCGGGGCCGGCGGCGCGCACCGCGGCCACCTCGGCGAGCCGGGTCTTGCCGGAGCCGCCGGGGCCGGTGAGCGTCACGAGGCGGGAGCGGGCCAGGTCGTCCTGGAGCGCGGCGATCTCGGGCTCGCGGCCGACGAAGGAGGTGAGGCGGGGGCGGATGTTGCCCGGGGTGGCGGCGGGGGTGGGGGTGGGGACGGTGGGTCGTGCGGGGGTGATGGACGGTTGTTGCGTACGCGGCTCGGGCCGGGGCTCGGGGCCGGGCCGGGGGGTGGCCGCGAGGAGTTCGTGGTGGAGCGCGGCGAGTTCGGGGCCCGGGTCGGTGCCGAGGGCGTCCGCGAGGGTGCGGCGGGCCGACTCGTACGCGGCGAGCGCGTCGGCGTGGCGGCCCTCGGCCCGCAGGGCGCGGATGAGGTGGGCGTGGAAGGCCTCGTCGTACGGGTACGTGGTCGTGAGCTCGGTCAGCTCCGGTACGAGTCCGTCCGTGGCGCCCCGGCGCAGGTCGGCCTCGACGCGGCGGCGCAGGGCCGCGAGCCGCTGGGCCTCGGGCCGGAGGCCCGCCGGGTCGGGCAGGTCGGCGAGGGCGGGGCCCCGGAAGAGGGCGAGGGCCTCCCGGAGGAGGGTGGCGGCGGTGTCGGGGTCGCCGGCGTCGAGGCGGGTGCCCGCGTCCCTGGCCAGGCGCTCGAAGACGTACAGGTCGATGTCGTCGGGACCGGCGGCGAGCCGGTAGCCGGGGCCGGGGGTGGAGGCGACGGCCTCGGCGCCGAGGATCCGGCGGAGGCGGCCGACGAGGGCCTGGAGGGCGGCGGGCGCGTCCTGCGGCGGGTCGTCCCTGTACACGTCGTCGGCGAGTTCGGTGGCGGTCGCGGCCCGGCCACCGCGCAGCGCGAGCGCGGCGAGGAGCGCGCGCAGCCGTGCGCCGCCGAGAGGGAGGGGGGTGCCGTCGGGACGAAGGGCCTCGGTGGTGCCGAGGATGAGATACCGCACCGGGTCATTGTGTCCGGTGTCCTCGGGGTGCGCCTCGGGGTTTAGCCGGGTGGGACCCTGAGCGTCAGGCCGTCAGAACGCCGAGGTGTCGAGCTCGAAGCCGAGAGGGCGGGGAAGCGGGACGACTGTCCCCAGCTTGTGGATGGACTTGTGTCCGTAGTCGTCACCGGAAGGACCGGAACACACAACGGCCTCACCCGTCTCACGGTCGATCAGCAGGTAGACAGGGATGCCGGCCCGCGCGTAGGCCCGGATCTTCTGGACGCGGTCGCGGCTCGCGGTGGAGGAGGAGGTCACCTCGGCGACGAGGAGAACCGGGTCGGGACCGTGCCACTCCTGCTGGTCGTCGAAGCTGCCCTTAGGGGCGATGACGAGGTCGGGGATGACCCTGACCGTGTCGGTGGCTCCCGGCAGGCTGAGGCCGATGCCCGTGAAGTTGCGGAGCTCCCTGTCGACGCGACGGGCGATGACCTGTTCCACCACCTCAGTCACGATCTCCTCGTGCTCGCCGTTGGCCGGAGGCACCACGCAGATCTCCCCTTCGATCAGCTCCACGCGCCAGCCCTTGGGGGCCAGCGCGCTGAACAGCTCGAAGGCCTCCTGGACACTCGCACCCTCACGTTCGGGCATGCCCTCGGAGAACGCGTCTTCCGGAACCGGCAGCGGCATCGCCACGCTGGACCTCCTTCGCTCGGTGCGACGCTCTCAGCTTAGGGCGGGCAGCGCGGCAAGGTCCGGAACGCGTTCACTCGAACGAGCGTGCTGTGACGATTCACCCCCATCGCCCGCCCCCCTCACGCCGGCAGCGACCTCGACGCCGGGATCAGCGGGCCCTGGACCGCGCGGTGGGCTCGGGGTTCCGTCGTGTTCGTCCAGCAGGAGCCTCGGCGGGACAGGAGGCGGCGGAGCCAGAGTTCGGTGGAGACCAGGTCGGCCAGGCCGTCCAGCGGGACCGGTGCGCCGTCGGCCGCCGCGGTCAGGGCCTCGCGGACGACGCGGGCCTCGATCAGGCCCGCGTCCGCGAGGAGCGGGGCGTCGAAGAGGGCCAGGAGGTGGGGGAGCGCGGCGCGCAGGCCCGCGCGCGCGGCGGCGGCCGGGACCGCCGGGTGCGGGGCGCCCCAGCCCGGGGGGAGGTGGTGGACGCCGGCGCCCGTGAGGACCGTGCGCAGGATGGACGCCCGGGCGTCCGGCTGGACCCGGAGCGACTCGGGGAGGGCGCGGCAGGCCCGTACCACCTGGTTGTCGAGGAACGGGGCGTGCAGCCGCTGGCCGCGGATCTCCGCCGCCTGCTCCAGGACCCGGTGGTCCGCCGCCGCCCGCGCGAGGGCGGCACGCGCGCGTGCCTCGCCCGGGCGCTGGACCGAGGTCGGCAGCGTCGCCGCCCTGTTCAGGCGAACCGATACTTCAGCCAGCGCCTCCCCCGTCATCCAGCGCGCCGCGGGCCCCGGTCGCGACCAGGTCAGTGCGGAGAGCGAGGCCTCCAGGGGGCCGAAGCCGTCCGGGGCCGCGCGGTTCGCCTCCAGGACCCGTCGCGCCGCCGCCTCCAGGCCCGTCCGGTACGGGGTACGGGCCAGCTTCCGCGCCGCCCTGTACACGGTCAGCGGCACCAGGAGCGCGCCCCCCGGCGCGCCCGACGCCTTGGCGAGCGCCGCCACCGGGCGCACCAGGGAGCGGCGCCTGCGGTCCATCAGGAGGTCGGCGAGGCGCGCCGGGTGCGCGTCCAGGACCTGCTTGGCGCCCATCCCCGTGAAGTGGTCCGCGCTGCCGCCCGCGAGCCTCCGCCGGTGGCGCTCCGCCGTGACGAGCGACGGGCCCGGCTCGTCGGTCAGCGGCCCGTCCAGCGCCGCGTACGGGAGCGCCTCCTCGCCCGCCGCGACCACCACGTGGTGCAGGCGCGGGTCCGCCGCGATCTCCCCGGCCCGTTTCAGTTCCTCCTCGCGGTCCGAACCCGCCCGGGTCACCAGGTCGTTGAAGGTGACCGCCAGCAGTCGCTCCCCCGCGCCCGCGCCGTGGCCGAGGATCGTGCCCGGCACCCCCGGAAGCCCCGCCGCGAGGAGCGCGAGCGTGCCGGAGGCGCTGCCGCCGGAGAGGTCCGCGCCGATGCCGGGCGCCGGGCCGCCACCCCGGGCCGCGCGCCGGTCGGCGGGCCCCATCCCGGGCACCGGGCCCGGATCGGGCAGCGGGGCCTCGGGCGCGTGCCGGGGCGCGGTGAGCCGGGCCCTGACGGCCTCGACCAGGGCGTCCCGTACTCCTTCGACGGCCTGCCGGGCGTCCGACTCGGGCGCCGCGACCGCGAGCGAGGCCACCGTCTCGTACCCGGCGATCTCCCGCGAACCCTCCCGCAGGATCAGCGCGTGGCCCGGCGGGACCCGTCGCACCCCCTCGTACGGGGTCGAGTCGCGCAGCGCCTCCGGAGTCTCGGGGCAGGCGAGCAGCGCGCCGAGGTGGCCGATGTCGAGCTGGGCCTCGACGAGGTCGGCGAGCGGCAGGGCGGCGGTCGCGTAGGCGGTGCCGCCGGCCCACGGGGTGTGGAACACCGGTCGGGCGCCCGCGAGATCACCGGTGACGGTGACCCGGCGGCCCGCCTTGACGACGGCGGTGTAGCTCCCCGGCCATGCCGTCAGATGCCGCAGTGCGCCCCCGCGCGCGGTCAGCAGGCCGAGCCGCAGCTCCTCGTCGGTGGCGGCGCAACAGCCGAGCACGGCGAGGCGGGTGTGGTCGTCGACGGCCACCACGCGCACCTCGTCGGGGCGCCAGTCGCCGACCGCCCACAAGGGATCGGGGCCGCCCCACAGGGGTTGCGCGCCCACCGGTTGCACCGTGCGGGCCTCGGCCGCCGTGGTGGAGCCGTGTTCCCTTGTGGAGTCGTAGCCCGTACCGGAGTCGTAACTCGCGCCGGAGCCGTAGCCCGTACCGGAGTCGTAGCCGTACCCCCCGGTGGAGCCGTGGCCCGCGCCGGCGCCGTACCCCGCTGTCGTTGCGAAGCTCGCGGCGACACTGCTCCAGCCCACCAGCCATCGCATCGGCGCCTCCACGTTCGTTTCGGTGGAGGACATGCTGCCACGACAACGGCGCACGGGGCGGAGTCCGGGTGCACGCGCGTGAAAGCCGAATGCGCCCCTGGCATGGGCCAGTTGGGCACCAGCGTCATTCGGCCAAATATCGACCCTCCCCGGAGGGCCGGCGAGGCGTCCGGGTGGCCGCCCGGACGCCCAGCGCCCTCATGCGTCACCGGCAGCCCGGGAGGCGCTCCCGCCTCCCGGCGCCGTCCGCCGCCCGCGGGGAATGGAGCGGCGGTGTCCCCCAGCCCACTGGTCCGGGACACCGTTCCCGGCCGAGCGGGCCGACCCACGCACCACCCATGGAAGCGCTCCCCGCGCCGGCCGGACGAGAGCGCACGGCCGGGCGCACGGCCACACGGCGGGAGCACGGGGCGGGCCGGCGGCCCCCGGCGCCGTCCTTTCACACAACAATCCCGCCATACGGAACACCGCCCCTTAACGGTAGGGATGCGGCGAACTACGCTGTGTTTACGAATGCCGCACGCCTATGCCCGGCGTCGTGGCGGCCGTCTGGGTTGTCGAGGGGTGGCGTCATGTCCAGGGAGCAACGCGGGCCGAACGAAAAGCTCGGCACGGTTCTCGCCCTCGCGGGAATCAGCAACGCCGGGCTCGCCCGGCGCGTCAACGACCTCGGTGCGCAGCGGGGGCTGACGCTTCGTTACGACAAGACGTCGGTCGCCCGGTGGGTGTCGAAGGGCATGGTGCCGCAGGGCGCCGCCCCGCACCTGATCGCCGCCGCGATCGGCCAGAAGCTCGGCCGGCCCGTGCCGCTGCACGAGATCGGGCTCGCGGACGCCGATCCGGCGCCCGAGGTGGGGCTCGCCTTCCCGCGCGATGTGGGCGAGGCGGTCCGCTCGGCCACCGACCTGTACCGGCTGGATCTCGCCGGGCGGCGGGCCGGCGGTGGCGGCATCTGGCAGTCGCTGGCCGGCTCCTTCGCGGTCAGCGCGTACGCGACGCCGGCCTCCCGCTGGCTGATAACCCCCGCCGACCCGTCGGTGGAGCGCGAGGCGCCCCGTCTCGGGGCCGGGGGCGGAGGGGCCGGAGCGGGATCCGGTCCCGGCGCCGGCTCGGGGCCCGGTTCCGGTTCCGGTGGGGAGGAGTCCGGATCCGGCGCAGGCGGGGGCGCGGAGCACGTGCGCGTGGGCCACAGCGACGTCGCCAAGCTCCGTGAGGCCGCCGAGGACGCGCGCCGCTGGGACTCCAAGTACGGCGGCGGGGACTGGCGCTCGTCGATGGTCCCCGAGTGCTTACGCGTGGACGCGGCGCCGCTGCTGCTCGGCTCGTACTCGGACGAGGTCGGCCGCGCGCTCTTCGGCGCGACCGCCGAGCTCACGCGCCTGGCGGGCTGGATGGCCTTCGACACCGGCCAGCAGGAGGCCGCCCAGCGCTACTACATCCAGGCCCTGCGGCTCGCCCGCGCCGCCGCCGACGTGCCCCTCGGCGGCTACGTCCTCGCCTCCATGTCCCTCCAGGCCACCTACCGGGGCTTCGCCGACGAGGGCGTCGACCTCGCCCAGGCCGCGCTGGAGCGGAACCGGGGGCTCGCCACCGCCCGCACCATGTCCTTCTTCCGGCTCGTCGAGGCCCGCGCGCACGCCAAGGCCGGGGACGGGCCGGCCGCGGCGGCGGCGCTGAAGGCCGCCGAGGGGTGGCTGGAGCGGTCCCGGTCGGGCGACGCCGACCCGACGTGGCTGGGGTTCTACTCGTACGACCGGTTCTGCGCCGACGCCGCCGAGTGCTACCGGGATCTGCGGATGCCGCGCGAGGTGCGGCGCTTCACCGAGCAGGCGCTGTCCCGGCCGACGGAGGAGTTCGTCCGCTCGCACGGGCTGCGGCTCGTCGTCTCCGCCGTCGCCGAGCTGGAGTCGGGCAACCTGGACGCGGCCTGTGCGGCGGGCACGCGCGCGGTGGAGGTGGCCGGGCGGATCTCGTCGGCACGGACGACCGAGTACGTACGGGATCTGCTGCACCGGCTCGAACCGTACGGGGACGAGCCGCGCGTCGTGGAGCTGCGGGAGCGGGCACGCCCTCTGCTGGTGGCACCGGTGTGATCCGTGCGGTCGGCGTGAGCTGCGTCTCGTGAGGTTTCGCGGGATTGTCAGTGGGCCAGTGCACTATCAGGGGTGGGAGGTGACAGGTGGCGCTGGTGTTCGACTGTGACGTGCTGGTGATCGGTGGTGGGATCGTCGGTCTGTCGACGGCGTACGCGTTGACGCGCGCCGCCCCCGGCACGCGGGTCACGGTCCTGGAGAAGGAGCATGCCCCCGCGCGGCACCAGACCGGGCGCAACAGCGGGGTGATCCACAGCGGGATCTACTACCGGCCCGGCTCGCTGAAGGCGCGGTTCGCTGTCGAGGGCGCGGCCGAAATGGTCAAGTTCTGCGCGGAGTGGGGCATTCCGCACGAGGTGACGGGGAAGCTCGTCGTCGCCACCTCGCGCGAGGAGCTGCCCCGGCTGCACGCGCTCGTGCAGCGCGGCAGGGAGAACGGCATCCCGGTGCGGGAGCTCGGGCCCGCGCAGATCAGCGAGTACGAGCCTCGGGTGCGGGGGCTGGCCGCGATCCATGTCGGCACGACCGGCATCTGCGACTACACGGCCGTCGCCAAGCAGCTCGCGGATGCGTCGGGGGCGCGGATCCATTACGGGGCCGAGGTCACCGTGATCGACCGCCGGCCGTGGGGCGTCGCCGTGCGGACGGCGGACGGACGGGTCGTGCGGGCGCGGGTCCTGGTGAACTGCGCGGGGCTGCACTGCGACCGGATCGCACGGCTCGCGGGCGACGACCCGGGGATGCGGATCGTCCCCTTCCGTGGGGAGTACTACGAACTGGCGGACCCCTCGCTCGTGCGGGGGCTGGTCTATCCGGTGCCGGATCCGGCGTTCCCGTTCCTCGGGGTGCATCTGACCCGGGGCATCGACGGCGGCGTCCACATCGGGCCGAACGCGGTGCCGGCGCTCGCCCGGGAGGGATACGGCTGGTCCGTCGTCCGCCCGCGCGAACTGGGCGCGACGCTGGCATGGCCCGGGTCGTGGGCGATCGCCCGTGACCACTGGCGGTACGGGGCGGGTGAGCTGCGGCGCTCGCTGTCGAAGCGGGCCTTCACGGAGGCGGTCCGGAGACTCCTCCCGGTGGTGGAGGAGTCCGACCTGCGGCGCGCGGCGCCGGGGGTGCGGGCGCAGGCGGTGCTGCGGGACGGGACGCTGGTCGACGACTTCCTGATCCGGGAGGCGGCGCGGACGGTGCACGTGCTGAACGCGCCTTCGCCGGCGGCGACGGCTTCGCTGCCGATCGGGCGGGAGGTGGCTCGGCGGGCGCTGGAGCGGTTGTAGCTTCGCGGGCGGGCGGGCGTGGGGTGCGGCGCGAGGGCTTGGATCCCCCACCCCGCCCCTCCCCGAAACCCTGCCGGGGGCTGGCGGGGGTGGAGGGGGAAGTTCTTCTTCTCCGGGGCTCCGCCCCGGACCCCTAGGACGGCAGCTCCGCGCCGCCGGCACGAGCAGCCCCGGCGGACCGGGCGCCCGAACCCCCGAGCACGGCATCTCCGCGCCGTCAGCACGAGCCGCCCGCCGGACCAGGCACCCGAACCCCGAGGGTCGGCGGCTCCGGGCGGCTCGCGCTCGGCCAGTCGTCCCGGGCCTCGGGGTCGCTCTGTCGCCTCAGGATCGGGTGCTCGTGACTCGGGTCGGGGTGGAGCGATCGTAGAATCGGGGCATTGTGTCTGAGCAGCCAGAGAACAGTTCCCGTTCCGCCGCCGAACCCGTCCAGCCTGTCGCTCGGCGGGGCAGTCGGATGTTCGCCCCCGGTGAGGGGCCCCTGCCCGATCCCGCCGGGGCTCATCACGAGCGGCGGATCCGGAGTTTCCAGCCGCGGCGCAGCCGTGTCACCTACGGGCAGGCCGAGGCCATGCTCAAGCGGTGGCCCGACTGGGGTCTCGACATCGACGGCAAGCGGGTCCTCGATCTCGGCGAGATGTTCGACGGGCTCCCGGTCGTCCTGGAGATCGGCTTCGGGATGGGCGAGGCGACCGCGCAGATGGCCGCCGCCGACCCCGGGACCGGCATCCTCGCCGTGGACGTGCACACGCCCGGGCAGGGCAATCTGCTCGGCCTCGCCGACCGCAACGGGCTCACCAACGTCCGGGTCGCCAACGGCGACGCGATCATCCTGCTCCGCGAGATGCTCGCCACCGACTCCCTCGACGGCTGCCGGGTGTACTTCCCCGACCCCTGGCCCAAGGCCCGCCACCACAAGCGGCGCCTGATCCAGCCCGAGTTCCTCAGCCTCCTCGCGACCCGGCTCAAGCCCGGCGGCGTGCTGCACTGCGCCACCGACTGGGAGTCGTACGCCGAGCAGATGCTGGAGGTGCTCTCCGCGCATCCCGACTTCGAGAACACCCGTGCCGACGGCGGCTTCGCGCCCCGCCCGGACTTCCGGCCCGTCACCCGCTTCGAGGGTCAGGGCCTGGACAAGGGACACGTCGTGCACGACCTCCTCTTCCGGAGGAAGTGACAGGGAGTTCGTCACTCCTTGGCCCTGTGTCGGTGGCGGTCGTTAGGGTCGATCACGTGTCGAATTCCGTCCCCGCCGAAGGTGATGTACGAGGCGAAGTCCGCGGCGAAGTCGAGGGGGGAGCGGGAGTGGGGTCTGCCGCTCCCGTTCCTCGTCTCGACACCGACGACCCCGTCTTTCCGGTCGCCGCCGACCGGTCCCAGTGGCGCTACCGGCCCCGCCGCGCCTTCTGGCGCAGTCGGCTGTTCCGGGCCGTCGCCGTGATCACGCTGCTCGCGCTCTGCGCCCTGGTCATCCTGGCGCTGGTCCGCGAGCAGACCGGCACCCAGGGCTTCCTCGTCGGCCTGGGCCTCGCGGTGCTTCCCGTACCGCTGCTCATGGCCGCGTTCCGCTGGCTCGACCGGGTCGAGCCCGGCCCCTGGAAGAACCTGCTCTTCGCCTTCGCGTGGGGCGCCTTCGCCGCCGCGCTCGTCGCGATCCTCGCGAACTCCTTCGCGGTCCGCTGGATCGCGACGGCCACCGCCGACCCGGACTCGGCCGACACCCTCGGCGCCACGGTGATCGCACCGGTCGTCGAGGAGACCGCGAAGGCCGCCGCGATCATGATCCTCTTCCTCTTCCGCCGGCGGCACTTCGGCGGGCTCGTCGACGGGGTCGTCGCCGCCGGGTTCACCGCGACCGGCTTCGCCTTCACCGAGAACATCCTCTATCTCGGCAATGCCTTCGGCGAGGACCAGGAGTTCGGCTCCACCGGCATCGGCTCCGTGACCGCCGCGACCTTCTTCGTACGGATCGTGATGTCGCCGTTCGCGCATCCGCTGTTCACCGTGCTCACCGGCATCGGCTTCGGCTTCGCCGCCCTCGCGCCGCGCGGCAAGCGGCTGCGCCGCGTGCTGCTGCCGCTCGCCGGGCTGCTGCTCGCCATGGGCATGCACGCCGCCTGGAACGGCTCGGCCACCTTCGGCGGCCCCTGGGCCTTCTATCTCGTGTACGCGTGCTTCATGGTCCCCGCCTTCGGCCTGCTGACCTGGCTCGCGGTGTGGAGCCGGCAGCGCGAGCTGCGCACGATATCCGGCGAGCTCCCGGCGTACGCGGCGGCCGGCTGGCTCTCCCCCGCCGAGCCGCTCGCCCTCTCCTCGATGCGCGCCCGCCAGCTGGCCCGCTCCTTCGCCGCCCGGACCTACGGCCCTCCGGCGGCGCAGGCGGTCGGCGAGTACGAGTCCTTCGCGACGACCCTCGCGTTCCTCAGGGACCGGGCCCGGCGCGGCACCGCCGGACCCGACTTCCCGGCCCGCGAGCAGGAGCTCCTGCACCACCTCTGGCAGCGCCGGGCGGTCGCCTCCCCCGCGCTCACGTACGCCGCACGGGCCACCGGCCGGGTGTGGGCGCCGCCGCAGTACCTGGACTACGGCGGCTACAACCCCTATCGAAGCTAAGAAGACGAGGCTTCCTTCAGGAGCTTCAGGTCCGCCTCCGTGAGCGTGAGGTCCGCCGACGCGACGAGGGCCGGGAGCTGGTCGACCGTGCGGGCCGAGGCGATCGGCGCGGCGACCGTGGGCTGCGCGGCCAGCCAGGCGAGGGCGACGGTGGCGACCTCGGCCTCGTGGGCCTCGGCGACCGCGTCGAGCGCGGAGAGCACGGCCCGGCCCCGGTCGGTGTCGAGGTGTGCGGAGGCCCCGGAGGCGCGGACGCTGTCGACGGCCGTTCCCGGGCGGTACTTGCCGGTGAGGAAGCCGGAGGCGAGGCCGAAGTAGGGGACGGCGGAGAGGCCGGCCCGCTCGACGGTCTCCTGGAGCGGGCCCTCGTACGTCTCGCGCGAGACCAGGTTGTAGTGCGGCTGGAGCGCGACGTACCGGGCGAGGCCCTCCGCCTCGGCGAAGTCGAGGGAGGCGCGCAGCCGCTCCGGGGAGATGTTGGAGGCGGCGACGGCCCGCACCTTGCCGTCCTTCACGAGCTGGTCGAGGGCGGTGACGATCTCCTCGACGGGGACGGTCTCGTCGTCGAAGTGCGTGTAGTAGAGGTCGATGTGGTCGGTGCCGAGGCGGCGCAGCGACTCCTCGACGGCCGCCTTGACGGTGGTGGCGGCGAGCCCCTTGTAGCGGGGGTGGGCGCCGACCTTGGTGGCGATGACGAGGTCGTCGCGCCGGCCCCGGGAGGCGAGCCAGCGGCCGATGACCGTCTCGGACTCGCCGCCCTCGTGGCCCTCGGCCCAGGAGGAGTACATGTCGGCGGTGTCGACGAAGTTGCCGCCGGCGGCGACGTAGGCGTCGAGGACGGCGAAGGACTCGGCCTCGTCGGCGGTCCAGCCGAAGACGTTGCCGCCCAGGGCGAGCGGGAAGACGTGGAGGTCGGAAGCGCCCAGCGGGCGGAGGGTCGTCATGGGGTGATCAACCTTCCGCGCCACCGGGGCTATTCCGTGCGGGACGCGGGAGCGTCAGATCGACAGGCCCTTGGAACGGAGCCAGGCGGCCGGGTCGAGGCCGTCGCCGCCCGCGGTGTGGACCTCCATGTGGAGGTGGGCGCCGGTGACGTTGCCGGTGGCGCCGACGCGGCCGATGGTCTCGCCGGTGGTCACGGTCTGGCCGGCGCCGACCGTCATGGAGGAGAGGTGGGCGTACCAGACCTCGGTGCCGTCCTCCAGCTCCAGGACGACCCGGTAGCCGTACGAGCCGGACCAGCCCGCCGACTTGATCGTGCCGCTGTGGACCGCCTTGAGCGGAGTGCCCGTGGGGGCCGCGAAGTCGAGGCCGGTGTGGTAACCGGAGGACCACATCGAGCCGGACTGCATGTAGGTCGCGCTGACGCTGTACGAGGAGAGCGGCATCGAGTAGCTCGCGGCGAGCCGGGCGAGGCGCTCGGCCTCCGCCTTCTCGGCGGCGATCCGCTCGGCCTCCGCCTTGGCTTCCGCCTCCGCCTTGGCCTTGGCCTCCGCTTCGGCCTTGGCCTTCGCCTCGGCGGCCGCCTTCTCCGCCGCGGCGGCCTCGGCCGCGGCCTTCTCCGCCGCGGCCTTCTCGGCGGCGAGCTTCTCGGCGGCGTCGGCCGAGGCCTGCTGCTGCTCGGCCTGCTGGAGGATGCGGGCGCGCAGGATCTCGCCGGCGTCGACGGCGCGGTTCGGGGCCGCCTCGGCGGTCCCGGTCTGCGTGGTGAAGGAGGCCTGGGTGGTCCGGGCGGTGGCGTCCGCCTTCTCCCCGGCCGGGGTGACGTACGTGGCGGCGGTGAGCGGGTTCGGGTTGCCGCCGGTCGCCTCGATGGTGTCCCGGATCTGCCGGTCGGCCTCGTCGGCCTCGTCGTCGGCGAAGAGCTCGCCGACGCCGGGGAGGTCCTCGGCGGCCGGGAGGTTCAGGTCGGGGAGGTTCGGGAGGTCGGGGAGCGATATCGCGACCGGGGGCTTCTCCTGCGCGGTGGCGAGGCCGCCCGCACCGACGGCCGCGATGACGCCGACGCCGAGGACGGTGGAGGAGCGGGCGAAGTTGGAGCGCTGCTTGACGACCCGGTGCCGGCCGCCGGAGCGGCTCTCGGCGCGGAGGGATCCCTCGGTGGGGTTCCACTCGGTGTCCGGAGCGGCGGGACCCGCACGGCCACCGAAGGCATCGAAGGGGGCTTCGGGTGCGGGAGTGTTGGACGCCACGGAGGCGCGCTCCTTTCCTTCCTTCTCGCCTACCGGGTTAGCTGACGGGTTCGGAGCAGGAAGGTCTCCTACGGGCTCGTCGCACGGGTGCGAGGGCCTGATTCACCCCAAGTGGTGGTTCCCCGGTTCCTTTTCAGGATTCGGCGCGTGCGCACGGTGCCGTCTCTTGCGACGGTTGTGACGACCGCGCTGCGTTATCGAACGTTAATAGACAGGGGGGCCCGATTCCAAGCTGTTCCCAGTGATCATTCATTGAATTGGTGGGGAATCGCCCGAGTTGACCCCCCTTCAGCAAGGAGAGGCCAAACCCTCGCGATCTGACGTTATGTCAATTGTTATCGCAGCGACACCCTTCGACTACGCCTGGTGACCGGGCCGGTCCGGCGGCGCCGGCGGCACCGATGGCACCGGCGGCACCACCGGCATCGTCCGGCGCCTCTCCGGCTGCCCCGCCGCGGGCCTGCTCAGCGCGAGCAGCGCCATGTCGTCCGTCGACCCGCCGCCCGTGTGGAGGCGTACGTCGTCGACGAGCGCGTCGAGCAGCTCCTCGGGTCCCGGGAAGATCCGCCCGGCGAGGCGGGACGCCGGGTCGTAGAAGACGCCCTCCGCGTCCCGCGCCTCCGAGAGGCCGTCCGTGTAGAAGAGCAGCGTCGCGCCCGGCGGGTAGGGCCGCTCCTCGGCCCGGTCCGGCCACGCCGCCAGCTCGCCCATCCCGAGCGGCAGCGCCGGCTCCGCCGGATCCAGCACGTCGAGACCCCCGTCCGCGTACAGCAACAGCGGCGGCGGATGCCCGCGGTTGACGATCCGTACGCTCCTCTCCCCCGCCCCGTCGGCGCGCGGGATCTCTGCCAGGACGGCCGTCGTGAACCCCTCGAAGGCGTCCAGCCCGTGCCTGCGGGTCCCCTCCCGGGCCAGCGCCCGCTCCAGCCGCTGCGCCACCCCCTCCAGGCTCCGCTCCTGCTCGGCCGCCTCCCGGAACGCCCCGATCACGACGGCGACGGCCTCGACCGCCTCCATCCCCTTGCCCCGTACGTCCCCGACCACGAGCCGCACCCCGTGCGGGGTGTCCTGGACGGCGAAGAGGTCGCCGCCGATGAACGCGTCCGCCTGCGCCGCCTCGTAGCGGGCCGCGCACTGCAGCCCGCCGATGCGCTCGACGGGCGTCGGCAGCACCGCCTTCTGCGCGGTCTCCGCGATGACCCGGGCGGAGGCCAGCCGCTCGCCGCTGCGCCGCACGACCCGGTTGACGAGGAGGGCGAGCGCGGACACGGTGACGACGGTCAGCGTCTCCGTGAGGGCCGGGATCTGGTCGACGGTGCCGTTGTAGACGTGCAGCCCGACCGAGGCGAGGACGGCGGCGATCCCGGTGAGCAGGGTGGTCGGTGTGGAGAAGAAGGGCGCGGCGATCAGCGGGGCGGCGGAGAAGAGCGGCGCCGCCGTGTACGCGGGCGGTGTCGCCACGTCGTAGGCGACCCCGCCCACGATGACCAGCGGGGGCAGCGCCCGGATGAACCGCCGGGCGCCGCCGTACGCCGGACGGCCGTACGCGGTGCGGCCGTCGCCACGCCGCCGCCCGCCGTCCGCCCGCCGCCGCTCCTGGGGGTGCCCCACCTGTGCTCTCCTGCCCCGGTCCGTACCGGCCACGGTGTTCCGTACCGCGCCTCCCAGGGTGGCCGCCGCCGCACCCGGCGGCGACCCCCACGGGGCCGACTGGCGTACCGGGCCGGGCCCGGAGGGCGACCGTCCCCGCCGCCGGACAGGCCCTAAGGAGCGGCTGCCTCCGGGGTCTCCGCCTCCGGGGTCTCCGCCTCCCGTGCCGTCGGCTCCGCGAGGCGGCCCCCGCGGGCGAGGAGGGCCACCGCCCCCGCGCACACCAGGCCCACCGCGCACAGCGCCAGCCACGGCACCGCCGACCACCCGGTGACGTCGAGCAGCGCGCCCGTCGCCAGGTTCCCCACGGTGATCCCGATCCCGCAGACCGTGTTGTAGAGCCCGTAGTGGGTGGCCACCCAGCGCCCCCGGGACAGGGCGACGACGGTGTCCATCTCGTACGGGTAGAGCACGGCGTTCGCCACGGCCAGGACCGCCGCGCACAGCAGCAGCCCCGCCACGCCCCGGCCCAGGGCCGCCGGGACCAGGAAGGCACCGCCCATCAGCGCGAGCCCGAGGACCAGGCACCGCTCACGGTCGAGGCGGCGCCGGCACCAGGCCGTGATCCGCAGCTGCCCGGCGAGCGCGACGAGCGCCGAGACGACGAACAGCGCCGTCGTGAGCCCCGTGCCCTCCGCCGCGAGCGGCAGCGCCAGATAGACCTGGAAGGACAGCACGTACGAGCCGGTCATGGCGAGCGAGAAGAGCCAGAACGTGCGGTGCGAGAGGACCGTGCGGAACTGCCCCCGCCCGTCCTTCCCCGCCGAGAGGGCGTCCCCGCCCCTGACGGGCAGATGCCGGAGCTGTACGAGGGTCAGACCGGCGAACAGGACCGCCGCCACCGTGCACGTCAGCCGGAACGACACCCCGGTGAGCGCCACCCCGACGAGCGGCCCGAGCAGGATGCCGGCCTGGTAGTAGGCGTTGAACAGCGCGAAGGCCTGCACCCGCCGCTCCTCTCCGGCCTCCGCCGCGAGGCAGGCCCGGACCGCGGGGTTGAACAGCGCCCCCGCGAGCCCGGTCGCGAGCGAGGCGGCGATCAGCATCGGCAGCGACTGCGCGAAGGCGAGCGCCCCGAAGCCGACCGTCCGCAGCGCGCAGCCCGCCACGATGAGCGGCTTGAAACCGAGCCGGTCGGCGAGCGCCCCGCCGACCAGGAACATGCCCTGCTGGGAGAGGTTCCGGGCGCCGAGGACGAGGCCGACCGCCCAGGCGGCCATGCCGAGCCCGTCCGCGAGGTGCGCGGCCAGGAACGGCATCAGCATGTAGAAGCCGAGGTTGATGGTGAGCTGGTTGAGGAAGAGCAGCCGGACGGCCGGGTCGAAGGTGCGGCTCTGCTTCCAGATGCCCCCGCGGGGAGGCGCCGTCGTGGTCACTTGGCCCGCTCCAGGACCCGGCGGGTCCAGCCGTCGACGGGCGTGTCCGCCTCGTACGCGACCGGGTCCTCCCGCACCGGCCCGTCGAGGAGGCCGTGCGCCGCGCAGAACTCGTCGTTGAAGACGGTGTCGAAGTACCGCTGCGGCCCGTCGGGGAAGACGGCCGCGATCCGTGTCCCGCGCGGCCGGGTCCGGGCCAGCCAGCCGGCGACGAGCGCGACCGCGCCCACGCTCCAGCCACCGGTGGCGAACTGACGCGAGGCCAGCCGCCGGGCCGCCCGTACCGCCTCGGCGGGAGCCACCCAGTGCACCTCGTCGAAGGCCCCGTGATCCACGTTGGCCGGGTGGATGGAGGAGCCGAGGCCGCGCATCAGCCGGTCCCCGGCGGGGAGGCCGAAGACCGTGGAGCCGACCGAGTCCACGCCGACCAGCTCCAGGGCGGGGCTGCCGGTGGCGCGCAGCGCGCGGGAGATCCCGGCCGAGTGGCCACCGGTGCCGACCGCGCAGACGAGGACGTCGATGCGGTCGAGCTGCTCGGACAGCTCGGCGGCGAGGCCGGTGTAGGCGTCGCAGTTGTCGGGGTTCCCGTACTGGTTGGGCCACCAGGCCCCGTCGAGCCGCAGGAGCAGGTCGGCGACCAGGTCCATCCTGGCCTGCTGCCAGCCGCCCTGCGGGCTGGGCTCGGCGGCGACGTGGACCCGGGCGCCGTGGGCGACGAGCATCCGCTCGACGATCGGTTCGAGGCCGGGGTCGGTGACGACGTGCACGGGGTGGCCGTGGAGGACACCCGCGAGGGCGAGCCCGAGGCCGAGCGTCCCGGAGGACGACTCGACGATCGGCGCGCCGGGCCGCAGCTCACCGCGGCGGCGGGCCTGCTCGACCATGTAGAGGGCGGCGCGGTCCTTGATGCCGCCGAAGTTGAAGCCTTCGAGCTTGGCCCAGTAGCCGTCGTCCGTCCAGAGGACGGGGGTGTTGCCGACGGTCTGTACGGCGATGGGCAGGGTGTTGCCGAACAGGCGACTGTTCATGGTGTCTACGTCCTTGAGGTGGTACGCCGAAAGGAACCTGGTCACGCGGGTGAGTGCGGGACCCGGCTCAGTTCCGGTCCACTCCGAGGGCGATCAGCAGACGGCCCGGCTCGGGGCCGGGTCCCGCCCTGCCCCGGACGCAGCGCGCGCGGGGGTCGGTACGGAGGTCCGCCGGGTACGAGGACGGGGTCACGGCCGCGCCGGCATCGGGCGCGGCGAACTGCGGGGCGGTGGTCTGCGCGGGCAGGTGGGCGTCGAAGGACCACACCTCCTCGGACCCCTCGCAGCCGTGCGGCAGGGCGGGGGCGGAGACGGTCACGGCGCCGGAGGAGGGCAGGGCGTGCCCGTTCCCTCCGTGGCAGACGCTCATCAGGAGGGCGAGGAGCGCGAGCAGGACGAGGACGGCGGGCGCCCGCCTTCGCACGTCACTCACACACTCGTCACTCATGGTGCGCGTGAGACTACGGTGGGATTTCGCGCCCCGGCAAAGCGACGGGCGCGGTTTTGGCCACCGTTTACTTCCGACTACTTCCGAGCACTTCCGGCGCGGTGGTTACAGGTTCCGCTCCGCGTAGACGGCCATCGCGTCCCGGACGAGGACCGCGGTCCCCTCGCCGTGCTTGTCGTAGTTCGCGGTGAAGCGCGGGTCGTCGACGTACATGCGGCCGAGTCCGATCACGTACTCCCTGGTCGGGGTCGTGGTGGCCGACAGCCATGCGATCTGGCGCCGCGCGATCGCCTGCACCTCGTCGCTGCCGGCCGTCAGCCCGTCCCGTACCGCCTGCGCGAAGTCGCGGGCGATGCCGGTCTGCTCGTCCAGGAACGCCTTCTTCCCCTCGGCGTCGAGCGAGCGCCACCAGCGGTCGCCCTGCTCGTACGCCGCGCGGCCCCAGCGCTCGGTGACCTCCTGCTCGTACCGCGTGTGGTCGAAGCCGTCGAAGACTTCCTCTGCCATGAGCTCTTCTCCCTTCTCGGTCTTGTGGAGAGTGGTGCGGACGGCCTCGATCTGCCGGCCGATGCGCTCCCGCTCCTGCTCCAGGAGGAGCAGATGGGTGCGCAGCGCGGCGGACGGGTCGCGCTGTCCTTTCAGGACCTCGGCGATCGCGGGCAGTGAGAGCCCCAGCTCGCGCAGCAGCAGGATGCGCTGCAGACGCACGAGCGCCGCCTGGTCGTAGTACCGGTAACCGTTCGCGCCGATCCGGCTCGGCTCCAGCAGGCCCCGCTCGCCGTAGTGGCGGAGGGTGCGGCTGGTGGTGCCGGCCTTCTTGGCGATCTCCTGGATCGACCACTCCATGCCGACAACGCTAAATCTTGACGTCGCGTCAAGGTCAAGCCGACCTGCGCGGCCGCGGGCGCGGGGGAAACGACGAAGGCCCGGATCCGATCGAAATCGGATCCGGGCCTTCGTTGCTACTGAGTAGCGGGGACAGGATTTGAACCTGCGACCTCTGGGTTATGAGCCCAGCGAGCTACCGAGCTGCTCCACCCCGCGTCGGTAAACACGACTCTACGTCATGACCGGCGCAATCGTGAAATCGGTTTCTCAGCAGCCGCAGTCGTCGGAGTCCACCGGCGCCGTGAGCGGGTCCGCGGCCTTCTCCGCGGGCCCTTCCCAGGTCTCGTAGGCGAAGCCCTCGCGCACCCAGTACTCGAAGCCGCCGAGCATCTCCTTCACCTGGAAGCCCAGCTCGGCGAGGGCCAGCGCGGCGCGCGTGGCGCCGTTGCAGCCGGGGCCCCAGCAGTACGTGACGACCGGCACGGACTTGTCGAGCAGCTGCTCGGCCTGCTCGGGGATGAGCGCGGTCGGCAGGTGGAGCGCGCCGGGGACGTGGCCCTGGTCCCAGGAGGCGGTGGAGCGCGAGTCGATCACGACGAAGCCCGGGTCCGTGCCCTCGGCGGTCGCGGTGGCCAGCGCGGAGGCCACGTCGGAGACGTCGGCGTGGAAGGCGAGGCTGGCGGAGAAGTAGGCGGCAGCAGCGGCGGGAGAGGCCGGCGGGGTGCGGAGCACGGGGTTGACCTGCGTCGTTGTCGTCGTCATGGTGATCAATCTACGGACGAAGATCATCGTGCTGAAGTGCGGATCCACGGCGCTCGGGGGCCACGGCCGGGGAATCCCGGGCGTTCGCCACAGGGCGGCGGGGATCTCACGTGACAAGACCGTTCGGGCCCGCTCGGCCGCCGCAGTTCGTGTCACATCGGCAGGGTTCCATCCGTCATGAAGGCATGACGGAGGCGAAGGGGGAGATCGACGCGTGAACGGCGAGCTGAACCACGACGGGCCGAACGACGGCGGGCAGAACCGCAGCGGACTGACCGACGGCGGGCGCGGCCGCTCCAAGGAGGAGCTGGCCCGGCGGTTCGAGGCCGACCGCGGGCACCTGCGGGCCGTGGCCTACCGGATGCTCGGCTCGCTGAGCGAGGCGGAGGACGCCGTCCAGGAGGCCTGGTTCAAGCTCAGCCGCGCCGACGTCAGCGCGGTGGAGAACCTCAGCGGCTGGCTGACCACGGTCGTCGGCCGCGTCTGCCTCGACATGCTGCGCTCCCGCGGCTCGCGCCGCGAGGACCCGCTGGAGTACTTCGTCCCCGACCCGGTCGTCACCGTCCTGGACGCCACGAACCCCGAGCACACGGCGGAGCTCACCGAGTCCGTCGGCCTCGCGCTCCTCGTCGTCCTGGAGACGCTGTCGCCGGCCGAGCGGCTCGCCTTCGTCCTGCACGACATGTTCGCCGTCTCCTTCGACGAGATCGCGCGGATCGTGGACCGCACCCCGGCCGCGACCCGCCAGCTCGCCAGCCGGGCCCGCCGCCGGGTCCAGGACGCCACCCCCGCCCCGGGCCCGGACGCCCGGCGCCGGCGGGAGATCGCCGACGCCTTCCTCGCCGCCGCGAACGGCGGCGACTTCGAGGGCCTGCTCGCGGTCCTCGACCCCGACGTGGTGCTGCGGGCGGACGGCGGCAGGATCCTCGCGGCCGCCTCCAAGGTGGTGCGGGGCGCCGAGGCCGTCATCTCGCAGGCGCTCATGTACGCCAAGTTCAAGCAGGCGTCGCTGCCGGTCCTGGCCAACGGCGCGCCCGCCTTCGTCGCGGTCGTGGACGGCCGCCCGACCGTGCTCATGTCGTTCACGATCTCCGGGGACCGGATCGTCGGCCTCGAGATCCTGGCGGACCCGGAGCGGCTCGCCACGCTCGGCCTCTCGGACGAGGACCTGGCCCGCGCGACGTTCTGAGAGTTCCGGTGGTTCTCGCCGAAAGAACAACCGCTTCAGCGGCGGCTCCCGAGCCGCGGGCCCGGATCCGGGCCCGCGGCTCGGGCGTTCACGCGAACTGCCCGACCGTCAGTTCCAGCGCAGCAGGAACGTCATGTGGCGCGGCGCGTCGGCGGGCTCCTCCACGTCGGCGATCTTCACCGGCTCGCCGCCGGGGACGAAGTCGGCGCGGAACAGTCCCGTCTTGCCGTTCTCGCCCTCGGAGAGGAACGCGAAGCTCTTGCCGTCCGGGGCGAGGACCGGGTCCGAGTTGGAGCGGTCGTTCGCCGGGATCAGCTCCTCGGTCTTCACGACCTTCTTGTAGTCGGCCGAGAAGGTGATCTGCCGGAACTCGTCACAGACCAGGGTGGTGGCGTCCCGCCAGAAGACCGGCTGGCAGCCGAGCTCCGGGGCGTCGAGGCCCGCCGTCCCGATCGATTCCAGGAAGTCGCCCGCGCCGACGCGGCCCTCGGCCGCGACGCGTGCGAGCCACATGCCGTTCATCGTGCCCCCGGCCACGATCCCCCCGTCCGGGGCGGCCACGTAGTCGCCGTCATCGGTGGCCAGCACGGTCGTCGCGGTGGGCCCGTCCTGCTTCATCAGATCGCCGAGCTTCTCGTAGGCGACCCTCTCCTCGGACGCCAGGCCCGCCTTCGGGTCGCGGGAGGCGACGTCGTCGCTGGACTGGAAGTCGTGCTCCCCCATGTCGTACCAGAGCCGGCCGGTGACCGGGTGGAAGGCCACCCCCCGGTTCTTCGGGCGCTTGCTGAAGGCGTCCGGGTCGGGGGCGCCGACCTCCTTGCCGGTGGCGACGTCCCAGGCGCCGGCCCGCGACATGCCCTTCATGCCGGCGACGAGCGTGTAGTCCTTGTTGAAGGCGAGGGCGACCTGGTGCTGCGGACCCCCGCTCTCGCTGGTGGGGCAGCCACGCGCCGGCTCCACGCCGTTCGGCAGGACGGTGCTGCGCGTGGCCACGATCGAGCCGTCCTTGAGGGAGAGTGACTCCACGGTCAGCGCGTAGTCCCACCCTCCGCCGCCATACTCGATCTTGTGACAGAAGGAGAGGGTGACGGTGTTCGGCTGCGCCAGCGACGCCGTCTTGACGTCGCCGCCCCCGGCCTCACCCTTCCCGCCCCCGCCGCCGCCGGAACCGGAACTTCCGATCGTGGCCGGGTCCGTGCCTCCGCCGCAGGCGGCGAGCAGCAGCGCGGCACTCGCCGCGAGTCCGGCCCTGGCGATACGTCGTCCCATGTCAGAAACCCCCGTGCAGATCGCGGCGCCGGGTCGGACCCGGCCTCACAGTCGAACTCGGGGAACACCCACCGCCGTTGACAGTGTGTTATCAACAAGCTGAAGCAGACGATCATTAAAACAGGCGGATCGGCGCTACCGAATCCGGTGCCCTCGGAGGCCGGGGGCGGGCCCGGGGCCGGGGTCGAGCCTGGGCCCGGGGCGAGCCCGGGGCCGGGGCGAGCCTGCGGCCGGGGCGAGCCCGCGGCCGGGGGCCTGACGCACGAACCGGGCCGCCGCCGCTCTCACTTCTCCCTGGCGGTCACCCAGCTCACGGCCACCAGGGAGACCGCGGCGCTCGCGACGCCGAGCACCGCGCCCGCGGCGACGTCCCCCGGGTAGTGCACCCCGGTGTGCACCCGGGAGTAGCCCACGGCCCCCGCCAGCGCCCCGAGGGGCACACCGGCGCCGGGCAGCACCGATCCCACGGCGGCGGCGAAGGCGACCGCCGACGCGGTGTGCCCGGACGGGAACGAGGCCGAGTCGGGCATCGGAACGTGCCGGCTCACGGCCACCCGGGCCGCCTCCCGGTCCGGCCGCTGCCTGCGGACGAGCCGCTTGCCCAGCAGATTGGCCGTCGCCGAGGCCACAGCGATCGCCCCGGCGCCCGCGATCGCCGCTCGGCGGGGGCGGCCGGGGACGAGGGCGAGCGCGGCGGCGACGGCGAACGAGAGCTTGGAGTGGTTCGCCGCGGTGGAGAGGCGGCGCAGCGCCGTGTCGAGCGTGGGCGTGGGCGTGGCGGCGACGGCCGCGTACACGGCGCCGTCGACGGCCCGGACGTCGCGCAGGACCGCCCGGATGGTCTCGGGTCCCACCGTCTCCGCTGTCATGTCCGTCATGCGCCGCTCCTTCGGAAGGTTCAGGGGGTCAAGAGGTATAGGGGGTACGTGAGGTAGGGGAGGTACGGGGGGTGTCGAAGGCGAGCTTGGTGATCCGCCGCCAGTCGAGCGGCGGCAGGGGAGGCACGATCCCCGGCCGGTCGCGGGGCACGAGGACCCGCAGCGCGGCGGGGCGGAGCGTGCACACCACCGGGGTGGGCAGGGTCAGGGCCTCGCCGTCCACGGCGACCGAGATGGTGCCGGAGGCGGCGGTGCCGCGGGAGCTTCCCGGGTTCCCCACGATTTCGACCCTACGAGCCGTCAGAACGTTCAGGCCGGCCGCCTGGGTTCCCCGGACGGCCAGCTCGGCGGCCTGCGCGGCGCCGTCCACCCGGATGCCGATCACCCCGAGCTCGCCCCGGTCGAGGCGCGGCCGGTGGGCGGAGTAGACGCCGAAGGGGTCGGGCGCGGAGTAGGCGTTGTTGCTGACGAGGAGCGCCTGCTGCGCCGGGAGCCGGACGGTGTCGACGATCGCGTCGAGGCGCGGGCCCTCACCGCCCTGGAGCAGGTCGGGCAGGACCTCGACCGCGGTCTCGGCCTTCGCGTCGCGGTACTCGGGGCGCTGGACGACGTCCGCGTACACCCCGAAGGAGACGGTGTTGACGAAGGGGCGCCCGTCGACCGAGCCGAGGTCGACCCGGAGCTCCTCGCCGTCGGTCAGCGCCTTCAGGCAGTTCGCCGGGTCGGTGCGGTCGAGGCCGAGGTCCATGGCGAAGTGGTTGCGGGTGCCCGCCGAGACGACGAGGAACGGCAGGTCGTGCTCGGCCGCCACCGCGGCGACCAGCGCCTGGGTGCCGTCGCCGCCGGCCACCCCGAGGAGGTCCGCGCCGTCGGCCACGGCCTTCCGGGCGAGCGCGGTGACATCGGACTGCACGGACGGGTCGAGCAGCACGACCCGGGCGCCCAGGGCCTCCGCGCGGGCCACGAGCCCGAAGCGGCCGACCTTCCCGCCCCCGGACTTCGGGTTCATGATCAGGACGGGCTGCCGGGGACGGGCGGCGGGGGTGCCCCGCATCACCGCTTCCCACTCCCGGTCGGGGCGGCGCAGCGCCGTCCGCGCGCAGCCGAGCGCCACGCCCCAGAGCGCGAGGGCCACCAGCGCGTTGCCCCAGACACCGCCGACGACGAAGAGGACGAGGACGCCGATCGGCGCGCCGACGGCGACCACCGCGCCGGCCACGCGCGGCAGCCCGCGGTGGGCGAGGAACCACCAGACGCCCATGGCCGCGGCGGCGAACCCCACGAGCCCCGCCAGCAGGATCAGCAGCCCGCCCGTCAGCGCGGTCAGGAGCGCCACGATCGCGGCGGCCGCCGCCGCCAGCGCACAACGGGCCAGTCGCCGGGCCGCCTCCCCCGGATCACCCCAACCGCTCGCCGTCACCGGCCCCACCTCCGTACCGCCCTGCTCCGGATCCACATTCCCCCACGGTCCCTCACCCTGCGCCCCGGCACGGCCCGTTCGGAGGAAAAAGATCTTCGATCTGTCAGGGGTGTACGCCCTCACGGACGCGGGCCGGGACCCGGAAGGTTGCCCGGGCCCGTGCTCAGGCCCAGTCCGGCGAGGGCGGCCCTCCCTGCGGCGGCGTGCTCGCCACCGGCGAGGAGCAGGGTGCGGGCCGCCTGGTAGCGGCCGCCGGCCGCGTCGAACGCCCGCGCCGCGGCGAGGAGCCGCTGCGGGTCGCCGCCGTCGAGCAGCGCCTCCGCCCGGTCCAGCTGGGCGGTGGCGACGGGGTTGCCGGTGACGACGGTCCGGGCGGCGGCCGTCCGGGCCCGGGCGTCCGGGTGCCCCGCGAGCACGGAGGCCTCGGCCCTGAGGGCCACGTACCAGTGCAGCCAGATCCAGGTGACCCACTTCCAGACCTGCTCCGGCTCCGGCGCGACCCGGTCGAGGGCCCCGGCGGCGTCCCCGTCGTGGAGCAGGACCAGGGCGTCGAGGATCGCGCCGTAGCCGTGGCGGTACTCCTCCGAGGTGCCCGCGCGGTCGACGATCGCGAGCCACTCCGCCCGGGCGGCGAGGTCGCCGCGCAGGCCGTGCACCATGGCGACCGAGGCGGCGGCGGGGCCGAGCGAGAACGACTGCTGACGGCCGCTGCGCTCCCAGGCGTCGAGGAACCGCCCGCTGCCGGTGAGCACCTCGTCGACCCGGCCGGCGAACGCGTCGGCGACCAGGAGCCAGGACGTGGCGTGGTGGCCCACCTCGGCGAGGATCGGATGCCCGGCGAGCTCCCCGCCCCACCGGCGGGCCTCCGCCAGCCGCCCCGCACCGAGGGCGGTGCCTGAGGCCATGGCGAGGGCGTCGAGGAGTTCGTGGGTACTGGCGGGGGCCGGCGGCAGGGGAGCGAGCAGGTCGATCCGGCGGCGCGCCGCGGCTGCGGCGGCGAAGGTGTCACCGGCCCAGCTCCGGGCTCCGGAGAGCGCGTCGAGAGCGGCGGACTCCGCCACGGGGTCGCCCGCGAGCCGGGCGAGCGCGACGGCCCGCTCGGCCAGGGCGATCGTCTCCTCCACGGTGTTGTCCGTCTCCCCCTGGACGGCACCGAACGCATCGGCGACGACGGCGGCCTCGGCGAGC
Source organism: Streptomyces venezuelae (assembly GCF_008642375.1). Lineage (NCBI taxonomy): Bacteria > Bacillati > Actinomycetota > Actinomycetes > Kitasatosporales > Streptomycetaceae > Streptomyces > Streptomyces venezuelae. The sequence goes on from NZ_CP029194.1 coordinate 4,112,062, forward strand.
GCGACGGCGGCGACGGCGGGGGTGGCGGCATCAGGGAGCGCGGCAGCGGGGGGAGCGGTGTCGGGGAGGACGGCGGAAGCGGTGTCACCCGTCCCCGACAGCTCCCCGGCCTCCGCGAGGAGGGCCTTCGCCTCCTCCGGTGCCGGGACTCGGGCGAACTCGCTGGAGAAGCGGTACGCGACCGTGGCGGCGGTCGCCAGGTCGTGGGCCGTTCCGGGAAGGTCGCCGGCGCGGCGGGCGGCCTCCGCGGCGGCCCGGTGCAGGCGGAACATGTCGTCGCCCAGCCGGCGGCACCCGGCCACCGCGGCGGCGAGCCGCAAGGACTCCGCGGCCTCGGCATCCGCACCGGCCAGCACGGCGGCCTGCTCGTACCGCTCCTGCGCCTCGCCCAGCAGGTTGCGGGTGAAGGCCGACTCCGCCAGGGCCAGGGCGAGCCGGTGGGCCTCCGCGCGCAGCTCCGGCCGCTCGGCGGCCCAGGCGAGGGCGGCCCTGAGGTCCTCGGCCACGGCGTCGAAACGGGCGCGCCAGTCCGCGCCCCCGGTGTCCAGGAGCCCCGTCGCCCCGGCCAGGCACCACGCCGTGTGACGCGTACGGACGACTGCCGACTCGTCGGCCTCGGTGAGCCGTTCGGCGCCGTACTGCCGGATGGTCTCCAGCGCCTGGTAGCGGGTGCCGGCGGCGGACGGCGTCACGGTGAGCAGGCTCTGCTCGGCCAGCCGGCCGAGGCCGTCGGCGACCTCGCCGGGCTCCAGCGGTTCAAAGCCCGCGACCTCCGCCGCCGCCCCGGCGGTGAAGGGCAGCACGAAGACCGACACCCGGCGCAGCAGGGCCCGGTCCGCCGGTTCCAGCAGGTCGTGGCTCCAGTCGAGGACCGCCCGCACCGACCGGTGCCGGTCCGCGGCGCGCGGCCCGCCGGCCAGGATCCTCAACTGGTCGGAGAGCCCGGCCACGAGCCCGTCGAGGCCGAGCGTGGGCCAGCGCGCCGCCGCCAGTTCGATGGCCAGGGCCATGCCGTCGAGCCGCTCGCAGAGGGCCACGACCGTGTCCCGTACCGCCGGATCCGGCGACGGCAGACCGACCGCCGCCGCCCGCTCCAGGAACAGCGCCACGGCCTCCGACTCCCCGCCCCCGGCCCGCGACAGCGGCGGCACGGGGAAGACCCGCTCGAACGGCACCATCAGCCGGGCCCGGCTCGTCACGAGCACCCGTACGCGCGGGCAGGCCGCGAGCAGCCGCTCCAGGAAGGGCGCGACCCCGTCGCGTATCTGCTCGCAGTTGTCCCAGACCAGCAGTGCCTGACGGTCCGCCAGCGCGGCGAACACCGACTCGTCGACCCCGCGCCCGGGCTGCTCGCCCACCCCGACGGCCTCCGCGACGGCCGCGCCCACCCGGCCCGGATCGGTGACCGGGGCCAGGTCGACGAACCACACCCCGTCGGCGAAGTCGCCGGCCAGCTCCGCGGCGACGGCCAGCGCGAGCCGGGTCTTCCCGACACCGCCCGGTCCGACCGCGGTGACCTGGCGGTACGCCTTCAGCGCCTCCATCAGTTCCCCGCGCTCCCGCACCCGGCCGACGAACGCCGTCAGCGGGGCGGGCAGGACGGGCACCGGCATGCCGACGGACGCCGGCGCGTCGACGGGCGCCGCCTCGGCCGCGCGCCGGGACAGCGCCCGCCGGTCCGGCACCGCCAGCTTGCGGAGCAGCGAGGAGACGTGCGACTCGACGGTCCGCACGGAGATGAACAACCGCGCGGAGATCTCCGCGTTGCTGAGGTGTTCCCCGAGGAGCGCGAGCACCTCGGCTTCCCGGGACGAGATCGCTGGAGTCGACACCGGCTCATTATCGGCCGGTGCGCGGCGACTTGCGGGGTCCGTCCGCAGTCCGATCCGTGCGGGACTCCGTACCGGACTCCGTGCCGCACTCCGTGGTGCGTTCCGTGGTGCGTTCCGTGGTCACCACGGAGGCGGACTCCGGCCCGCTGGCGGAGAGTGGAACCACAACGAACGACACCGAACGACACGACCCACAGGAGCGACCACCATGACCGGTACGACCACCACCCAGGGCATCAAGACCGTGCTGCACCCCGTCTCCGACCTCGCCAAGGCCAAGGCCGTGTACGCCGCCCTCCTCGGCGTCGAACCGCAGATCGACCAGCCCTACTACGTCGCCTTCGAGGCCGAGGGCCAGCACATCGGGCTGCTGCCTGGCGGCGGCCCGCAGGGCCTGACCTCCTCGCTCGCCTACTGGCACGTGCCGGACATCGAGGCGAAGATCGCCGAGATGACCGCCGCGGGCGCCACCGTGAAGGACGCGCCGCAGGACGTCGGCGGCGGCCGACTCGTCGCCACGGTCGTCGACCTCGACGGCAACCACCTCGGCCTCATCCAGGACAGCTGAGCCCGGCCGATGACCACCACCGCCGCCGCGCCCCGCTCCCGCGCCCAGCGCCGCCACGACACCGAGCAGCGGCTCGCCCACGACGTCGACGTCTGGGTGGCCACCGCCTCACCGGACGGCGTCCCGTACCTTGTACCGCTCTCCTTCGACTGGGACGGCGAGGCCGTGCTCGTCTCCACCCCGGCGAACAGCCCGACCGGCCGGAACATGGCCGCCACCCGGCGCGTCCGCCTGGGCCTCGGCCTCACCCGAGACGTGTCGATGATCGACGGCACGGTCGAGGTCCTGGAGATCGACGCGCTGCCGCGGGAACGGGGTGACCGCTTCGCCGAACGCACCGGCTTCGACCCGCGCGCCGAGCCGAACTCGTACCGCTGGTTCCGCATCACCCCGCACCGCATACAGGCCTGGCGCGAGGCCAACGAACTCCAGGGCCGCGAACTCCTGCGCGCCGGACGCCCGGTGATCTGACGCCCCGGTATCGCAGGACACACCGCCCCGCGGGACACCTCACCCCGGTGCCCCGCGGGCGGCCGCGCCCCCCGTCCCGCACTCCCGGGCCCCGCAAAATCCCCCGAGGCCGAGGCCGCTTCTCCCGTAGCTTGACTGCTCGGGAACCGACCCGGGAAAGCAGGCGATTCGATCACCATGAACAACGGCCGGACAGCGCTGACCATGCAGGACGCCATCCTCACCCTGCAGGAGTACTGGAGCGACAACGGTTGCATGATCACGCAGCCGCTGAACACGGAGGTGGGAGCCGGCACCGCCAACCCCTCCACGGCGCTGCGCGTGATCGGTCCCGAGCCCTGGAGCGTCGCCTACGTCGAGCCGAGCGTCCGGCCCGACGACTCGCGCTACGGCGAGAACCCGAACCGGCTCCAGATGCACACCCAGTTCCAGGTCATCCTCAAGCCCGACCCGGGCAACCCGCAGGAGCTGTACCTGGGCAGCCTCCAGGCCCTCGGCATCGACCTCGACGCCCACGACGTGCGCTTCGTCGAGGACAACTGGGCCTCCCCGGCGCTCGGCGCCTGGGGACTCGGCTGGGAGGTCTGGCTGGACGGCATGGAGATCACCCAGTTCACGTACTTCCAGCAGGTCGGCGGGGTCACCCTCTCCCCCGTCTCCGTGGAGATCACGTACGGCCTCGAACGCATCCTGATGAACCTCCAGGGCGTGTCCCACTTCAAGGACATCGCCTACGCGCCGGGCATCACCTACGGCGAGGTGTTCGGGCAGAACGAGTACGAGATGAGCCGCCACCACCTCGACGACGCCGACGTCGGGACCCACCACGGGCTCTTCGAGGCGTACGCCTCCGAGGCGCGGCGCATGCTCGACCTGGAGCTGCCCATCCCCGCGTACACCTACGTGCTCAAGTGCAGCCACACCTTCAACGTGCTCGACGCGCGCGGCGCGCTCAGCACCACCGAGCGCGCCAAGGCCTTCTCGCTGATGCGCGGGCTCACCCACGAGTCGGCCAAGCTGTGGGGGCAGCGCCGCGCCGCGCTTGAGCACCCCCTCGGCACGGCCGCCGCCCCGGCCCCGGCCGTCCGGGCCGAGCTGCCCACCGTGCCCGGCACCGAGACGCTGCTGTTCGAGATCGGTGTGGAGGAGCTGCCGTACGCCGACGTCCGCGCGACGACCGACGCGGTACGCGAGGCGATCACCGCCAAGCTCGCCGCCACCCGGCTGACGCACGGCCCGGTCACCGCCATGGCCACACCGCGCCGGGTCGTGGTGACGGTCGAGAGCGTCGAGCCGCAGGAGCCGGACACCGTCAGGACCGTGCGCGGTCCCAAGGCCGCCGCCGCCTACCGGGACGGCGCCCCCACCCCCGCCCTGCTCGGCTTCGCCCGCGGCCAGGGCGTCGACCCGGCGGAGCTGGAGATCCTCGACGTCGACGGCGTCGACTACATCGGGCTGACCCGCGAGGCGCCCGGCCGCACGGCCGTCGAGGTGCTCAGCGAGCTCCTCGCCGAGGTCGTCTCCGAGCTCCGCGCGGGCCGCAACATGCGGTGGAACGACCCGTCCCTGTCGTTCTCCCGGCCGGTCCGCTGGCTGCTCGCCCTCCTCGGCGACACGCCCCTGCCGGTCGCCGTGTCCTCGCTCGCGTCGGGCACCACGACCCGCGTCCACCGCACGGCCCCCGAGCCGGTCGTCCCGGTGACGTCCGCCGAGGGCTATGCCGGCTTCCTCGCGGAGCACGGCATCCTGCTCGACCGGGAGGCCCGGCGCGACACGGTGGTGCGCGGCGCCCACGCGTCGGCGGCGGAGGTCGGCGGCGTGGTCGACGTGACCGGCGAGGCCGCACTGATCGACGAGATCACCGACATCGTGGAGTACCCGCGCCCGGTCCTCGGCTCCTTCGACGAGGGCTACCTCGACCTGCCGCCGAGCATCCTGACGACCGTGATGCGCAAGCACCAGCGCTATCTGCCGGTGCTCGGCGGCGACGGCCGCCTCCTGCCGCACTTCCTCACCTTCGCCAACGGCACCTGCGACGAGGACGTGGTGCGGGCCGGCAACGAGGCGGTCCTGCGGGCCCGTTACGAGGACGCCGCCTTCTTCTGGCGCGCCGACCTGAAGGTCGCCCCGGAGGAGTTCCGCGGCCGGCTCGACAAGCTGACCTTCGAGGAGCGGCTCGGCACGGTCGCCGACCGCGCCGAGCGCATCGCCGCCCTCGCCGCCCACCTGGCCGGACGTACGGGCCTCGCGCCGGAGACGGCCGACACCGTGCGCCGGGCCGGTGAACTGGCCAAGTTCGACCTGGCGTCGCAGATGGTCGTCGAGTTCTCGAGCCTGGCCGGTGTGATGGCCGAGGAGTACGCGCTGCGCGCCGGCGAGCCCGCGCGGGTCGCGCGCGCCCTGGCCGAGATGGAGCTGCCGCGCTCCTCGGGCGGCGCCCTGCCGGCCGGCGACGCGGGTGTCGTCCTGTCGCTCGCCGACCGCTTCGACCTGGTGACGGGCATGTTCGTGATCGGCGCCGCGCCGACGGGCAGCTCCGACCCGTACGGGGTGCGCAGGGCCGCCATCGGCCTCCTCAACGTCCTCCGCAGCGTGCCCTCCGTCGCCGGCCTGCGGGTCAGCGACGGACTGCGCGCGGCGGCCGACCGCTACGCCGCCCAAGGCGTCGAGGTGCCCGCCGAGCGGCTCGCCGAGGCGGCCGAGCTGATCACCCGCCGCTACGAGCAGCAGCTCGCGGACGCGGGCCACGAGCACCGCCTCGTCCAGGCCGTCCTGCCGTGGGCCGACCGCCCCGCCCAGGGCGACCGCACGCTGGCCGCGCTGGAGCGCCACATCGCCACGACCGCGTTCGCCGACCTGACGGCCGCGCTCCAGCGGGTGCTCCGTATCCTCCCGAAGGACGTGGCCCCGGGGGACCAGTCCCTCCTGACCGCGCCCGCCGAACTCCGCCTCGCCCAGGCCGCCGAAGCCGTCCGCGCGTCCCTGACCGGCCGTGAGGACGACCTCGACGCCCTGACCGAGGCCTCCGCCCCGCTGGTCGCCGCGGTCGACGCCTTCTTCGACGACGTCCTGGTCATGGACCCCGACCCCGCCCTCCGCGCCGCCCGCCTGTCGCTCCTGGACGACGTGGCCGCCCTGACCCGCCCGGTCCTGAACTGGAGCGCCCTGTAGGCCCACGCGCCCCCAACGGAAGGGCCCCCGCCGACACGAGGTCGGCGGGGGCCCTTCCGGTGAAGCCTTCGGTAGGCCGTGTGGGACTCGAACCCACAACCAATGGATTAAAAGTCCACTGCTCTGCCAATTGAGCTAACGGCCCGTGCACAAGCACACCCGAGCAGCATAGCCCGAGAGCCCCCCGGAACCGATCGGGTATCCGACAGAGGCGCGGCACGCGCCGCGCCTCCCCTCGGACATCCGTCAGGTCAGTGGAGGCTCCTGAAGGCGTTCCAGCCGCCGCCGATCAGGATGCGCGAGCCGTACGGGCCGCGGCAGGTGCCGTCGTAGTCGTAGAGCCGGCCCGACGTGTCCCGGGCGACCAGGTCCGCGCAGCCGTCGCCGGAGATGTCGCCCACCCCCACCAGCGAGGTGTAGACGCCCCAGCCGCTGCCGACGCGCACCCGCGCGGTCACGCCGCCGGTCGTCGTGGCGTAGTACCGCCACAGCACGCCCGCCGCGTCCACGCCCAGGAGGTCGCCGCGCCCGTCGCCGTTGAGGTCTCCGGCACCGACGACCTTCTTGTACAGCTTCCAGTTGGTGCCGATCCGGACGCGGGGCTTCACGCGGTGGTCGGCCGTACCGGCGTAGAAGTACATGTCGCCCGTCGACGTCTGGCGCGCGATCAGATCGGTGAACCCGTCACCGTTCGCGTCGCCGGGGGACGTCAGGACGTCGTACTGACCCCAGCCCGAGCCGATCGACGTGTACGGCGAGGACGCCGAGACGACCTTCCCGCACCCGGGCCGGTAGGCCCGCAGCTGGTCCCCGACCCGCACGAGCACGTCCGCGCACCCGTCGGCGTTCACGTCGCCGAACGGCACCAGGACGGACGCCGTCGGGAACTTCGCCCCGGTGCCCGCGATCCGCGCCGACAGACCGCTGTACCCGGTGCCCTTGTACATCGACACGAGCCCGGTCGTGTCCATCACCAGGAGGTCGCCCTGCGTGTCGTTCCCGGCCATGTCGCGCCAGGACGGCTGGCCGCCGGAGACCGTGACCGGGCCGGTCAGCGACAGGTCGCTGCCCTGCCCGTCCGCCGTGTTCGCCTGGAGGTGCCAGGTGTACCGGCCGTTCGTGACGGGCTTCCCCGCCGCCGTCCTGCCGTCCCAGGAGACGTCGATACGGCTCCGGGTCTCGCCGCCCCCGTAGGCACGGACCGGGTTCCCGGAGAGGTCGCGCACCGTCAGCTGCCAGTACGACGAGGGCTTGGACAGCGTCCAGTACGCCTTCCAGCCGTCCTGGATCCGCATGCTCGCCGGCACCTTCGACGAGGCGGCGGTGAGGCTGGAGGTGGGGACGCCGGGCCACACCACGTGGACGAGGTGCTCGCGGTCCTTGTAGGCGACGGCCCCGCCGAAGCGGTCGACGGTCCAGTACTCGCGGCGGGAGCCGCGCACGGGCTCGGAGTCGACGAGCCTGCGCACCGCGGGCTTGCCGTTGGTGACCTTGGTGAGATCGGTGAGCCGGAGGTACGCGTCGGGGTCCCGGTCGACGACGTAGCCGTCGCCCAGCAGGGTGTCGGCGGACATCTCCGGAGCCAACCTCAGCTTCGTGTTCGTCCTGAGGTCGACCACTCCCTGCTGGGTCCGCCCGCACGACCAGTACAGCCAGCGACCCGCGGAAGCCTGGAGCTCCGTCGGGACGCACGCCGTCCCGGTCGTGACCTTGCCGAGCTGACCGCCGGTGGCCAGGTCGGTCCGCGCCACCTCGCCCGCCGTGGCCGTGCCCGCGTACAGGGTGTCGCCCCAGAGGGCCACCGGCGCCGCGGACACCTTGTTGCTGACGACGCTCTGCGCGTCGAGATCCACGACGATCGTCTTGCCGCGGCCCTGGAAGACCGCCCGCTTGCCGAAGACGTCGACGATTTTTCCGTCCGTCTCACCGGTGGACACCCGGCGCACCTGGCCGTCGGACGTACGGGAGGTGACCTCCCACGGCTTGAAATCGTCCTGGGCCAGATAGACCGTACGGCCGTCACCGCTGTCGAGGAGCGGCGTGCTGGTCTTCAGCCGCTTCGTCTCGGCGCCCGCCCACACCGGCTGCGGATGACCGGTGTGCACCGGCCCCACCGGCAGTGGCGTCCGTCCGTAGAAGCCGCTGCCCATCCTGGTGTCCGACTCCAGCGTGGAGAGCCGGCCCGCGCCGAGGGCGAGCGAGCGCACCTCGGCGGGCAGCGGCTCCACACGGCTCAGCTTCTCCAGGAGCGGCGCGCCGCCGTCCTTCGCCGGGACGGCCTTGAAGGCGGACCAGTCGGAGGAGGACGTACCGCCGACGACGGCGGCACCCCCGCCCGCGATCTGGGTGAGCTCCGCCTCGGCCTTCTCCAGGAGCGTCTTCGTCCGCCCGTCGGGGTGCAGCGCGACGAGCCGCCGCTTCAGGGAGGCGTCGGCTCCGGAGGCCTCGCCCAGGGCGAGGACCCAGTCGCCGACGAGGGCGACACGGGCGGTGCTCAGGCCCTCGGGGAGGGTGATCGTCTGCTCGGCGCCGGTCAGGGCCGCACGCTGCCGCACGTGCACGGTGCGGTTCTTGTCGATCCAGGCGATCCGCTCGGGGCTCACGGCGACCGGCGCGAAGAGGGCGGTCCCGGTCGGGGTGGGGGCCGGGATCACGGTCATCTGCCCGGTGCGCAGGTCGACCACGCCGAGGTCGGAGTAGCCGTACGCGGCCGGTTCGCCGGAGCGGCCGAAGCGGAGCACGGCGACGGAGTCGTCGCCGGCCACGAGCGGCGCCGTGTCCAGGTAGGCGCCCTCGGGCCAGCCGGTGACGGGCGTGCGGGCCCCGTTCGGGTCGGCGGCGCTCACCAGGTAGTAGCCGGTGGTCGTGGAGGAGCCCTCGGCGGAGGCGCGCTGCTGGAAGAGCAGCGTGGAGCCGAGCAGCCCTCGGTAGCTCGCGTTTTCCGGCATGTCGAACGACTGCTCGGTGCCGGACTCCAGGTCGCGGACGGCGTGGACGCCGATGCCGCGCTCGACGTACAGGTGGCGCCCGCCGGTGCCGGACTCGGCGAACGGCATGGCCGCCGACGTCCCGTATCCCAGCGGCACGCTCTTCGCGGGGTCGGTGAGGTCCGTCCACTCCAGCTGCCCGTCGGGATGGTCGGGGTCCTCCGTCTCGTGCACGTAGCCCGTGGGGCCGGCCGCGGTGACGGTCACCTGCCGGGGCACGGCCCGCCAGTTCGGCGCGATGTCGAGCTGGTCGACGCCGACGATCGGCGACGCCTCGGCCACCACGGCGGGCGAGAGGCCGACGGCCGAGGCGAGGAGCGTGGTGGCGAGGACGGCGATACGCGCGCGGGGGCGCCGCACGCGTGCGAAACGAGACAAAGAGAGGTCCCTCCCCGGGGCAACCTGATGATCGGCTGAGCGTATCCGGTCGAACAGCGGTCCGAGAGGGCGATACGGGTCGGTGCGACGGGACAGGGCCCGTACCAGCACCGAAGTGCTCGTACGGGCCCTGCTGTGTCAGGTCACTCGACCTCAGCCGTTGCGCTTCCAGCGCGGCTTGTCGTCGCGACGGCCGAAGGAGCCGCCGGTCGAACCGGTCGAACCGGTGCCACGGTGGTCGTCACGGCGGCCGAACGGGCGGTCGCCGCCACCGGAGCGGAAGCCGCCGGCGGGACGGTCGTCACGACGGTCGCGGTTGAACGGACGGTCGCTGCCGCGGTGGCCGCCGACCGGACGGTCGTTGTCACGACGCTCGAAGGAGCGGCCGCCACGGTCGTCACGGTTGAAGCCGCCCGACGGACGGTCGTCACGGCGGAAACCACCGGAGGACGGACGGTCGTTGTCGCGACGGAAGCCGCCACGGTCGCCACCGCGGTCGTCACGGTTGAAGCCACCCGACGGACGGTCGTCGCGACGGAAGCCGCCGGACGGACGGTCGTTGTCACGACGCTCGAAAGAACGGCCGCCACGGTCGTCACGGTTGAAGCCGCCCGACGGACGGTCGTCACGACGGAAACCACCGGAGGACGGACGGTCGTTGTCGCGACGGAAGCCGCCACGGTCGCCACCGCGGTCGTCACGGTTGAAGCCACCCGACGGACGGTCGTCGCGACGGAAGCCGCCGGACGGACGGTCGTTGTCACGACGGAAGCCACCGGACGGGCGGTCGTCGCGGCGGAAGCCGCCACGGTCGCCACCGCGGTCGCCGCCACGGTCACGGCGCTCGTAGTTGCCGCGCTCGTCGCGGAACGCCGGGCGCTCCTCACGACGCTGCTCCTCGGCGCGAGCGGCAGCGCGCTCGGCCTCGACGGCGGCAGCCGCGACCTCGGCCTCGGCGGCCTCGGTCACCTCGGCGACAGCGGCCTCGGGGTCCTCGCCACGCTCACGGGCGGCGCGGGCCACCAGACGGTCGGCCTCCTCGCGGAGCTCGACCGCACGGCGCTGGAGGCGCTCCAGCTGCTTGGTCAGGTCGACGACCTCGCGCTCGGCCTGCTTGGCCGAGTTGTTCGCGGAGTCGGCCTGGACCTCGGTCAGCGAACGGGCGCCGGTGATCTCGGCGACCTCGGGGTCGAAGGCGCCGGCACCGCCGACGAGGTGGCGCGAGGCGTCGACGCCCGCGTCCTCCATCAGGCGGAAGATCTGACGGCGCTGGTGCGGCAGGGCCAGGGAGACCACGACACCGGAGCGGCCGGCACGGGCGGTACGGCCCGAGCGGTGCAGGTAGTCCTTGTGGTCGCCGGCCGGGTCCACGTTGAGGACCAGGTCGATGCCGTCGACGTGGATGCCTCGGGCGGCGACGTCGGTCGCCACGAGGGCGTTGACGTAACCCTTCTTGAAGTCTTCCAGGACGCGGGTACGGGCGCCCTGCGTCATGCCGCCGTGCAGCGCGTCGGCCTTCACGCCGGAGTCGCAGAGCTGCTCGGCGATGCGGTCGGCGCCCAGCTGGGTGCGGACGAAGATGATCGTGCGGCCCTTGCGGGCGGCGATCGCCGCGGTGACCGGGGCCTTGTCCTTCGGCTTCACGACGAGGACGTGGTGGGTCATGGTCGTGACGTTGCCCTGCGCGCTGTCGACCTCGTGCGTGACGGGGTCGGTCAGGTAGCGCTTGACCAGGGTGCCGATCTCGTTCTCCATGGTGGCGGAGAAGAGCATGCGCTGGCCGCCGCCGGGGATCTGGTCGAGCAGCTCGGTGACCTCGGGCAGGAAGCCCAGGTCGGCCATCTGGTCGGCCTCGTCGAGGACGGCGATCTTGACCTGCTCCAGGGAGCAGGCGCCGCGGTTGATGATGTCGCGCAGACGGCCCGGGGTGGCGACGAGGACGTCGACGCCGCGCTCCAGGGCGTAGATCTGGTTGCCCATCGACGTACCGCCGCAGACGACCTTCATCTTGAGGCCGAGCACGTCGCCGTACGGCTGGAGGGCGTCCGCGACCTGCATCGCGAGCTCACGCGTCGGCGTGAGGATGATGCCGCGGGGCTTCTTCTTCTCGGTGTGACCGTCGGCCAGGCCGGCGAGCAGCGGGAGACCGAAGGAGAGGGTCTTGCCGGAGCCGGTACGGCCACGGCCGAGGATGTCCTTGCCGGCCAGGGCGTCCGGGATGGTCGCCGCCTGGATCGGGAAGGGGGTCGTCACGCCGTTCTGCGCGAGCTTGCGCACGACGCCCTCGGGCAGACCGAGGTCGCCGAAGGTGATGGTGGGCTCGGCGGGCTCCTCGACGGAGTCGTCCGCGTCGGTGTCGATGTCGTCGGTGTCGACGGCGTCGATGATGTCGTCGGCCTCGATGACGGCCGCCTCGACGGTCTCGGTGGCCTCTACGGCCTCGACGATCTCGTCGTTCTCGGGCATGACGGCGTGGTCAGAACTGAAAATGGACATGCGAAATGCGAAACCTTCCGGAGTCTCGGCACGCGCCCGTCAACTCCGTGAATTCGCAAATCGACCGCCTCAATGCGGTCAGCCACGGCTAGGGAGAGTACGCGCCACACGGCGCTCTTCTGTGTCGGCGCCGGGCAATGGGATCAAACGATCTACCACCATACGCACCCTCCCCCACCTATGGCAAACCGGACTACGTCACACCGGCCCGACCTGCGGTGATGCGGACGGCTCCGAAGGCGCTCCCGGCCCGTCCGCAGCCCGCATCGCACCCAGCTGGGTCTCGGGTCCCGGGGTCGGCGGATCGGTCGGATTCGAGGTCGGCTCCGGCGTCGGCTCCGGAGTGGGCTCCGGGGTCGGCTCCGGCGTCGGAGGCTCGGTCGGGTTCGGCGTCGGCTCCGGCGTCGGCGTCACCCCGCCGCCCCCCGGGCCACCGGCCCCGCCGCCGTTGTCACCACTCCCCGCGCCGCCGTCCCCGCCGCCGCTGCCCCCGCTCCCGCCACTGCCCGCACCGCCCCCGCTGCCGCCGCTCCCGCCGTTCCCACCGCTCCCGCCGTCGACAGGGCCCCCGCCCGAGCCCTGACCGCCGCCCGCGGCGGCGCCACCGGCTCCGCCCCCCGCGCCCCCGGGCTTCGTGGCGCCATCGATGCCGGCAGGGCCCGTCGAGGGCAGCGACGCGCCCGGCGAAGGCTTCGCGGAGCCCGTCGGCGAACCGCTCGGCACCGGGGACTTCCCGCCGCCGTCCGCCTCGGGCCCGCCCTTCTCCGAGCTGCCGTTCCAGGAGCCGCCACCGCCGTCCTGGAGCCCGCCGCCCGCGGCGGCCTCGGCCGCCACACCGCGCTTCCCCCCGGACGCGCCGGGCGCCGGCTTCGCCCCCTCGTCACTCACACTCATACAGCCGCTCAGACCGGCGCAGGCCGCGACGGCCAGCGCCGCGGCGACCCATCGCACGCGGGCGGGCAAACGGGTGGGCAAATGGCGCACGGGGGCACCTCCAGGACACAACAGGCAGGGAAGGAACGCGTCACCCTGCCCAACTCCCTTGACGCCGCAAGGGACACGCCCCGGCTCAGCCGTAGCCCAGCGCGTGCAGCCGCTCGTCGTCGATGCCGAAGTGGTGGGCGATCTCGTGCACCACCGTGATCTCGGTCTCCGCGACCACGTCCTCCCGCGACTCGCACATCCGCAGCGTCGGCCCCCGGTAGATCGTGATCCGGTCCGGCAGCACCCCGGCGTACCACTCACCGCGCTCGGTCAGCGGCGTCCCCTCGTACAGCCCGAGCAGCTCGGGATCGTCCGGGGCGGGCTCGTCCTCCACGAACACCGCGACGTTGTCCATCAGCCGGGCGAGTTCCGGTGGAATCCGGTCCAGGGCCTCGGCGACAAGTTCCTCGAACTCCTCGCGCGTCATCTCCAGCACGCGCCCATTGTCCCCCCGTCAGGGGGACTCGCCGGGGGTCGGCGGAAACCGTTTTGGCGATCCCGGCCGACATCCCATATGCTTCTCACGTCCCCGACGCGCTGCGAAGCGCCCCGGCGGGCCCTTAGCCCTCATCGTCTAGTGGCCCAGGACGCCGCCCTTTCAAGGCGGTAGCACGGGTTCGAATCCCGTTGGGGGTACGCATTACCGTGTGCGAGACTTGTCTCGCACATTGCAAGGTCCTGTGGAGCAGTTGGTTAGCTCGCCACCCTGTCAAGGTGGAGGTCGCGGGTTCAAGTCCCGTCAGGATCGCTGAGGCTGGAAACAGTCTCGTGGCTGGGTAGCTCAGTTGGTACGAGCGATCGCCTGAAAAGCGATAGGTCGCCGGTTCGACCCCGGCCCCAGCCACAAAGAGAAGGGCCCCGTTCGAAAGAACGGGGCCCTTCTTCGTTCCACGTGAAACAGAAAGGAAGAAGGAGGGCGGTACGGGGAAGGGGCCCGCGCCCCTTCCCCGCGTACGGTCACGCCTCCTCGCGCTCCCGCGTACGGCTCCCCCGGCGGCCCCGCAGCGCGAGTGCCACCGCCACCACGGCCACCACCGCGACGAGCAGCGCCCAGTCCGGCACCGCGCGCCCCAGCTCGGCCACCCGCTCCTCCACCGCGAACGACTCGTCCACCGAGAGCAGCCCCGGCAGCGCGGTCGTCCCGTCGAAGACCAGGAAGAGCGTGCCGAGGGCGATGAAGAACAGGCCCGAGAGGACCGAGGTCGAGTGGAGCGTGAGGGGGCCGACCCGGAGCGGCCGGCCGCGCAGCCAGCGCCGCCGGCCCAGGTCGTACCGCTCCCAGAGCAGCGCGAGGACGAAGAGCGGGACCGCCATGCCCAGCGCGTACACGGCGAGGAGCAGCCCGCCGTAGGCCGGGCTGCCGCTCAGCGCCGCCACCGTCAGGACGCTGCCCAGGATCGGGCCCGCGCAGAAGCCCGCGAGGCCGTAGACCAGGCCGAGGGCGTAGACGGAGAGCGCCGAGGTGGGCCTGATCCGGCCGCTCGCCTCGGCGATGCGGCGGGAGGCGAAGCCCAGGCCGAGGAGCTGGGCGACGCCGAGCGCGACGATCAGCCAGCCGCCGACGGTCACCAGGAGGTCGCGGTTGCCGTAGAAGAACCGGCCCGCGAAGGAACCGGCCGCGCCCAGCGGGACGAGGGTGGTGGCCAGGCCCGCGTAGAGGATGCCGGTCCTGGCCACCAGCTTCGCGCGCGTGTCGATCGAGTACGCGAAGAAGGCGGGCAGGAGCAGGGCGCTGCACGGGCTGAGGAGGGCGAGCAGGCCGCCGAGGAACGCGGCGAAGTACCCGATGCCGGAGGTCACCGCTTGTCCTTCGCGGCGGCGCTCTTCGCCGCCGCCTCGATGGCCTCGGTGAAGGTCTCCAGGGGCTGCGCGCCCGCGATCGGTCGGCCGTTGATCAGGAAGGACGGGGTGGAGGTGGCGCCGAGCGAGTACCCCTGCTCCTGGTCCTTCTTGACCGCCGCACGGGCCGCCGTCCCGTCGGCGTCCTTCGCGAACCGGGCCGCGTCGGGGACGCCGGCCTCCTTCGCGAGGGCCGCGAGCCGGTCCTTCCCGAAGCCCTTCTCCTTGGCCCCCTCGGCGTACGCGGCCCGGTGGAACTCCCAGAACCGGCCCTGCTGCCCGGCCGCCCAGGAGGCGCGGGCGACGGCCTCCGACTCCTCGCCGAAGATCGGGAAGTTCCGCCACTCGATGCGCAGGACGCCCTTGTCCACGTACTTCTTCACGAGGACCGGCTCCGTGTCCCGGGCGAACTTCCCGCAGTAGCCGCACTTGAAATCGGCGTACTCGATGAGGACGACGGGCGCGTCGGCCCGGCCCAGGGCGAGCTTGTCGGAGGCGTCGCGGCGGGCGTACGCCTCCAGCTCGGGGTAGACGCCGGCGGACGGGTCGGCGGAGACCTCGGCGACGGCGGACGAGCCGCCCGCGCCGCCGCCGGAGGACGGCGCGGTGGCGGTGTACGAGACGACGCCGAGCAGTACGGCGGCGGCCGCCACCCCGGAGACGATCACGATCGGCTTGGACTTGGACATGCGGAAGCGCTCCTGAGGAGGGAGAGAGAAGGGGAAGGCGAGGGACGGCGCGGAGTGCGCCGTCCGTCTACACCCTCATCAGGGTCGACAGCTCCACAGGTGACGGCGCCACGCGCTCGGGCGGCTCCCGTCCCGGCGCGGTCCCCCGCCCGTCCGGCTCCCCGTGCCGGGCCGGGGACGGCGTGCGGTCGGCGGCCAGGGCGGGCAGCAGCTCCGCGAAGCCGCCGGGGCGCGGCGGTACGACGGGGCCCGAGGCCCCGGCGTCGGCGGCGTGACCCGGATCGCAGCCCGGCACGACGGCGCCCAGGACGGGGGCAGCGCTCAGGGCCGGAGCCGTACTCAGGGCCGGGGACGCGCTCGTCGCGGAGGAAGCGCTCGCCGCCGTCCCGCACACCAGCAGGCCCAGCACCAGCCCCGCCAGCGCGGCGAAGGCCGCCAGGGCGCGGGTGGTGCGGAACATGCGATACCTCTCGGGTCCGGTCGACGTGCCCGAAATAGTACGCACCCCCCACCCGGAAATCGGTTCGCCGCTTCTCGGCCGCAGGTGCGATCCTGGGATCCGTATGTCTACTTCCTTCGCCGCCCTCCAGTCCGTCCTGGCCGAGGTCTCGCTGCGGGACTCCCACCGGCTCGGCCGTCGTCTCGAAGGCGCCCGCCGCATCCGTAAGCCCGAGGCCCGTGAGGCCGTCCTGGACGAGATCGCCGCCGAGGCGGCCAAGGCCAAGGAGCGCGTCGACGGGCGCGCCGCCCGCGTGCCCGCGATCACGTACCCCGAGCAGCTGCCCGTCTCGCAGAAGAAGGACGAGATCCTGGAGGCGATACGCGACCACCAGGTCGTGATCGTCGCCGGTGAGACGGGGTCGGGCAAGACGACCCAGATCCCGAAGATCTGCATGGAGCTCGGCCGGGGCGTCCGGGGCATGATCGGGCACACGCAGCCCCGCCGGATCGCCGCCCGCACGGTCGCCGAGCGCGTGGCCGAGGAGCTGCGGACCCCGCTGGGCGAGGCCGTCGGCTGGAAGGTCCGCTTCACCGACCAGGTGAACCCGGACGCGACCTTCGTGAAGCTGATGACGGACGGCATCCTGCTCGCCGAGATCCAGACGGACCGCGAGCTGCGCGCCTACGACACGATCATCATCGACGAGGCCCACGAGCGGTCCCTCAACATCGACTTCCTGCTCGGCTATCTGGCCCAGCTGCTGCCGAAGCGCCCCGACCTCAAGGTCGTGATCACCTCCGCGACGATCGACCCGGAGCGCTTCTCCCGCCACTTCGGCGACGCCCCGATCGTCGAGGTCAGCGGCCGTACGTATCCGGTCGAGGTCCGCTACCGGCCGCTCCTGGAGGAGGACTCCGAGGAGTCCGACCGGGACCAGATCACCGCGATCTGCGACGCCGTCGACGAGCTGCAGAAGGAAGGACCGGGCGACGTCCTGGTCTTCCTCTCCGGCGAGCGCGAGATCCGCGACACGGCGGACGCGCTGCTCAAGAAGAAGCTCTTCAACACCGAGATCCTCCCGCTCTACGCCCGCCTGTCGCACGCCGAGCAGCACCGCGTCTTCCAGGCCCACTCCGGCCGCCGGATCGTGCTCGCGACGAACGTCGCCGAGACCTCCCTGACCGTCCCCGGCATCAAGTACGTGATCGATCCGGGCACCGCCCGCATCTCCCGCTACTCGCACCGCACCAAGGTCCAGCGCCTGCCGATCGAGGCGGTCAGCCAGGCCAGCGCCAACCAGCGCAAGGGCCGCTGCGGCCGTACGTCCGACGGCATCTGCATCCGGCTGTACTCGGAGGACGACTTCCTGACCCGTCCGGAGTTCACGGACGCCGAGATCCTCCGTACGAACCTGGCCTCCGTCATCCTCCAGATGACCGCCGCCGGCCTCGGCGACATCGAGAAGTTCCCCTTCATCGACCCGCCGGACCACCGCAACATCCGGGACGGCGTGCAGCTCCTCCAGGAGCTCGGGGCGATCGACCCGAACGAGAAGGACCCGAAGAAGCGGCTCACGCAGCAGGGCCGGAAGCTGTCGCAGCTGCCCGTGGACCCCCGGCTCGCCCGGATGGTGCTGGAGGCCGACAAGAACGGCTGCGTCCGCGAGGTCATGGTGATCGCGGCGGCGCTCTCCATCCAGGACCCGCGCGAGCGGCCGTCCGAGAAGCAGGCGCAGGCCGACCAGCAGCACGCCCGCTTCAAGGACGAGACGAGCGACTTCCTCGCCTTCCTCAACCTCTGGCGGTACGTCCGCGAGCAGCAGAAGGAGCGCGGTTCCAGCTCCTTCCGCCGGATGTGCAAGCAGGAGTACCTGAACTTCCTGCGCATCCGCGAGTGGCAGGACATCTACGCGCAGCTGCGGACGGTCGCCAAGCAGATGGGCATCCATCTGAACGAGGAGGACGCGCCGGAGCAGTCCGTGCACGTCTCGCTCCTCTCCGGCCTGCTCTCCCACGTCGGTCTGAAGGACGTGAAGGAGTCCAAGGACGGGGCGAAGGACGGCTCCCGCCGCGAGGGCGGCCGGGGCGAGTACCTGGGCGCGCGGAACGCCAAGTTCGCGATCTTCCCCGGTTCCGCGCTCTTCAAGAAGCCCCCGCGGTTCGTCATGTCGGCCGAGCTGGTCGAGACCTCGCGGCTCTGGGCCCGGGTCAACGCCCGGATCGAGCCCGAGTGGATCGAGCCGCTCGCCCAGCACCTGGTGAAGAAGACGTACAGCGAGCCGCACTGGGAGAAGGACCAGGCGGCCGTGATGGCCTTCGAGAAGGTGACGCTGTACGGCGTGCCGATCGTCGCCGACCGCAAGGTGAACTACGGCCGGATCGACCCGGAGGTCTCCCGCGACCTGTTCATCCGGAACGCCCTGGTCGAGGGCGATTGGCGTACCCACCACAAGTTCTTCGCCGACAACCGCAAGCTGCTCACCGAGGTCGAGGAGCTGGAGCACCGGGCCCGCCGCCGGGACATCCTCGTCGACGACGAGACGCTCTTCGACTTCTACGACAAGCGCGTCCCCGAACACGTCGTGTCCGGAGCCCACTTCGACTCCTGGTGGAAGCACAAGCGTCACGAGGAGCCGGAGTTCCTCGACTTCGAGCGCGAGATGCTCATCAACGAGAAGGCGGGGGCGGTCACCAAGGACGACTACCCGGACTCGTGGCGGCAGGGCCCGCTGAAGTTCCGGGTGACGTACCAGTTCGAGCCGGGCGCGGACGCGGACGGCGTGACCGTCCACGTACCGCTCCAGGTGCTCAACCAGGTGACGGACGAGGGCTTCGAGTGGCAGATCCCCGGGCTGCGCGCGGAGGTCGTCACGGAGCTGATCCGCTCCCTGCCGAAGCCGATCCGCCGCCACTACGTGCCTGCGCCGAACTTCGCGACCCGCTTCCTCGACGCCGTCGTGCCCGTGCAGGAGCCGCTGGCGGGCGCGCTCGCCCGTGAGCTCCAGCGGATGGTCGGCGTCCCGGTCACGGCCGAGGACTTCGACTGGGCGAAGGTCCCCGAGCACCTCAAGGTGACCTTCCGGATCGTCGACGAGCGGCGCCGCAAGCTGGCCGAGGACAAGGACCTGGAGACGCTGCGGCTCCAGTTGCGCCCCAAGGCCCGCAAGGCCCTCTCGCAGGCCGCCGCGGCGGCCACGGGCGGCCGGGACGGCTCCGGGCCCTCCCTGGAGCGCACGGGCCTCAAGGACTGGACGATCGGGGCCCTCACGAAGGTCTTCGAGACCAAGCGGGGAGGCCAGCCGGTCAAGGCGTACCCGGCGCTCGTGGACGAGGGCGAGAGCGTGGCCGTGCGGCTCTTCGACACGGAGGCCGAGCAGGCGCAGGCGATGTGGCGGGGCACCCGGAAGCTGATCATGCTGAACATCCCGGTGAACCCGGCGAAGTTCGCCTCGGACAAGCTGACCAACCAGCAGAAGCTGGCCCTGTCGTCGAACCCGCACGGCTCGATACAGGCCCTCTTCGACGACTGCGCCACCGCCGCGGCCGACAAGCTGATCGCCGACCACGGCGGCCCGGCCTGGGACGAGGAGTCCTTCCGGAAGCTGTACGACAAGGTCCGCGCGGACCTCGTGGACACGACGGTCCGGACAGTGGGTCAGGTCCAGCAGATCCTGGCGGCCTGGCAGGCCTGCCAGCGCCGGCTGAAGTCCACGAACAGCCTGGCCCTGATCAACAACCTCACGGACGTGCGCGAGCAGCTGGCCTGGCTGGTGCCGGCGGGCTTCGTCACCCGTACGGGGCTGAAGCGGCTGCCGGACCTGATGCGCTATCTGGTGGCGGTGGACCGGCGGCTCCAGCAGATGGCGACCGGCGTCCAGCGGGACACCACCCGTATGGAGAAGGTCCACGAGATGCTCGACGAGTACGCGTGGCTGCTCGAACAGCTCCCGAAGGGCCGCCCGGTGCCGACCGAGGTGACCGACATCCGCTGGATGATCGAGGAGCTGCGGGTGAGCTACTTCGCGCACGCGCTGGGCACGGCGTACCCCGTCTCGGACAAGCGGATCGTGAAGGCGATCGACGCGGCCGCCCCGTAGAGACGGCCTTGCCGGGCGGCCGCCGCCGGTGAGTTCGACCGCACCCCCTGACCTGCTGTACAGTCTGTCTCGCAGCCAAGGTCCTGTGGAGCAGTTGGTTAGCTCGCCACCCTGTCAAGGTGGAGGTCGCGGGTTCAAGTCCCGTCAGGATCGCTTTACCGAAGGCCCGCATCGTGAGATGCGGGCCTTCGGCGTGTTCTCGTGTATTGACGGCGCGGGGCGCCCGCCGGTACCCCGGACTCAGGGAGTCGGGTCCCCCACCGGAGGTGGTCGCGCATGGCTGCGGCGTCAGCGGCACGGCACGACACGCACGCGCTGCTGCGTGCCCATCTGGCGGCCGCTTCCCGGTACGGACACGTCACACGCCACTGCGTGGTCTGCCATCGCCTCCTGCGGCTCGTCATGGAGCTTCCCGATGCCGAGGAGCCCGTGGGACCCGAGGAGGACGAAAGTCCCACCGACCCATGACCAACGGCGGGTTGGAAGCGTTCCCGCAAGTGGCAGGCTGGTGATTGGCAAGACTTCGCCGGTGTGACGGGAGTCACCGAAAGAGTTTCTGGAACCCCTGCACTTACACCTCTCCTACACCGGCCCGATTTAATATGTGCAATTGCACCACCGCTCACGGAGTGGCGCCGGGCACAAAAAAGATCGCGCCAGACCCGGCGGAGTCCAGCGCGATCGTTGACGAAGGCCTGTTGGGGCAGGAATCCGTCGGCAGTACTAGGGGTGGGCGACCGGATTGGGGGATCCGGACAGGCCCGGTGTTACGGGGTGCTGCGGGGTGTTGAGCGAGCCTCAGGCCTCGCTGCGCTGCTGCGGAATACCCGCGAGCAGTGCGCGAACCTCGGCCTCGCGGTAACGGCGGTGCCCACCCAGGGTGCGGATGGACGTGAGCTTGCCCGCCTTCGCCCAACGGGTAACCGTCTTCGGGTCCACACGGAACATCGTGGCAACCTCGGCGGGGGTCAGCAGCGGCTCGGCATCAGGGGTGCGAGCGGTCATGAGCGGCCTCCTCGGGAGAACCGAACCAATCTCGGTTCTTTCCTCTAAATTCTGCACCTTGACCCGCGTTGCCCGAAATGGCAGAAGCGGGTCGAGTCGGTTATAGGACGAACGGCTTGTCCTCGGCACTACAACTACACCATCCGTCCAGCCACGTCGGCCAAACCGATGGAATTGCCCTCGCAGGTGTTCATCAGCGGCGGAAGTCGATGGACCATGCCATAACGGACAGTCACGCGCCTGTGACGATCAGTCACAGGGCGATCAGGAGTCCTCAGACCCCCCATAGAGTGCAATGCTGAGCGTTCCGCCCAAACTTGGACGGAAGGAACCCTCCCCGGACTCCTTGTCCTATTTTGGCACGAGGGTGGGTGATGGACGCAAGGGTGCGTTAAGTGCTGTCCGTCACGCTTGAGCCAAAGGCCCGGATCGGGACCAACGTCCTCGTCACCCACGTGCCGAAAGACCCCGGCGCGGAGAGCGCGCCGAGAGGCACCCGGAGCCGAGGGGTCCGGATGCTTGAAGATCATTTACCCCAGCCGGACATGTCTTGTCGATGGCGACCTGACGAAGATGCCCGACTGATGTCAGTTCGCGCCCCGCAGGTCCCTGACGACCCGCCAGCGCTCCGCCAGCCGGCCGTACACCTCACTGGCCCGCTCGCCGTCCCCCGCCCGCAGCGCAGCGATCCCCTCCGCCATCTCCGCCGCCGACCGCTCCGCCGCCAGCCACTCCTCCGCGACCGCGTGCACAAGACCCCCGAAGTCCAGCTCCACGAGCGCCCGCGGATGAAACTCCTCCAGCCACCGGCCCACATCGACCAGGCCCTCCGTCATCGGGCCCTCCTCGATCGACTCCCGCAGGGCCCGCAGCGCCCGCGCCAGCCGCCGCCGCGCCTGCGCCATCGTCGTCCGGTAGCGCAGCACCGGCGGCCGGCCCTGCTCCGCGCCTCCCTCGACGGCGGGCACCCCCGGCTCGTACAGCCGGTCCTCGTCGCCGAAGAGCGCGAACCAGCGCAGCGGCACCTGCCAGACCGCCGTGCGGATCCACGGCCGCGCGTCCGGGTTCCCGCTCAGCCACCGCTCGTAGTCGCCGGCGATCCGGGACCGCACGACCGGCGGCAGCATCGCGTCCAGCACCGGCCCCGGGTAGCCGTCGGCCACCAGCTCCTCGACGGCCAGCCAGCTCCGCAGCCGGGTCCGCCACGGGCAGATCACCACCACCCCGTCCAGATGTGCGACGAAGGCCTCACCGCTCTCCTGGACCGGCACGGCCACCGGGGGCGTCGCCAGCAGATCGGCGAGCGAGCGCCGCAGCTCCTCCTGCGCCCCCGGGGTGCGCGGCCGCCGCGCGTACCGCGCCCAGTGGCTCCGCTCCGGCTCCGGAAACGCGGCCAGCGGCTCGTACACCCGCAGATAGGACGCGTAAGGGACGAGGACCGAGGAGGCGACCGACATGCCGCGAATCCTTCCACGGAGGTACCCCGGGAGGGGATGATCCCGGAGTACAGAGGGTGATCCTGAGCACTGCTGCCGATCTACGCACAGGTAGGACTTACTCTCTTGCCGAACTGGTCCTCCCCCACCCATAGGGAGGGCCGCCCCAACCGCCGCTTCGTACTTGGGAGTCACCACCGTGACCGATGTGACCGGCGTTCCTGTCGTTCCCGCAGACGTGCTGCACACCCTGTTCCACTCGGAGCAGGGTGGCCACGAGCAAGTCGTGCTCTGCCAGGACCGCGCCACCGGCCTCAAGGCCGTCATCGCCATCCACTCCACCGCCCTGGGCCCGGCCCTCGGCGGAACCCGCTTCTACCCGTACGCCACCGAGGCCGAGGCGATCGCCGACGCGCTCAACCTCTCGCGCGGCATGTCGTACAAGAACGCCATGGCCGGCCTCGACCACGGCGGCGGCAAGGCCGTCATCATCGGGGACCCGGAGAAGATCAAGACGGACGAGCTGCTGCTCGCCTACGGGCGCATGGTGGCGTCCCTCGGCGGCCGCTACGTCACGGCCTGCGACGTCGGCACCTACGTCGCCGACATGGACGTCGTCGCCCGCGAGAACCGGTGGACCACCGGCCGCTCCCCCGAGAACGGCGGCGCCGGCGACTCCTCGGTCCTCACCGCCTTCGGCGTCTTCCAGGGCATGCGCGCCTCCGCGCAGACCCTGTGGGGCGACCCGACCCTGCGCGGCCGCAAGGTCGGCGTCGCGGGCGTCGGCAAGGTCGGCCACTACCTCGTCGAGCACCTCCTGGAGGACGGCGCCGAGGTCGTCATCACCGACGTGCGCGAGGAGTCGGTCCGCCGGATCACCGACAAGCACCCGCAGGTCACCGTCGTCGCCGACACCGACGCGCTGATCCGCGTCGAGGGCCTGGACGTCTACGCGCCGTGCGCGCTCGGCGGCGCCCTGAACGACGAGACCGTGCCCGTCCTCACCGCGAAGATCGTCTGCGGCGCGGCCAACAACCAGCTCGCGCACCCCGGTGTCGAGAAGGACCTGTCGGACCGCGGGATCCTCTACGCGCCCGACTACGTGGTCAACGCCGGTGGCGTGATCCAGGTCGCCGACGAGCTGCACGGCTTCGACTTCGACCGCTGCAAGGCGAAGGCCACGAAGATCTTCGACACCACGCTGGCCATATTCGCACGTGCGAAGGCGGACGGGATTCCGCCGGCCGCCGCCGCCGACCGGATCGCCGAGCAGCGCATGGCGGAGGCCCGCCGGGGCTGATCACCCGCCCCGCCCGTGCGACCTGGTCGCACGCAGGTTCGACCCGTCGCGGGGGATACCGGGAGGCTCCGGAGGGACACCGGAGAGACATCCCTCACCCCCCTCGGCGGGTCGACCCTCAAGAAGAGGTTAAAATCGCGATTGACCAGCGAGGAAAGGGCGCCTCGAAGGTTCTGTACCGAGGTATGTGATGCGCACGGCGTACCGTAGACCCGAGGAAACAGGTACCGTTGAAGCCCTACGGGCCGGTCTCTCTGTCGAGAGTCCGTTCCGAATCATGAACGCGTGTCAAGACTCTGGGGCCATCGAGCCCCGTCACCGAGGGGGTCGAGCCATGGGGCGCGGCCGGGCAAAGGCCAAGCAGACCAAGGTCGCCCGCCAGCTGAAGTACAGCAGCGGCGGGACTGACCTGTCGCGTCTGGCCAATGAGCTGGGCGCTTCGACTTCGAACCAGCCGCCGAATGGCGAGCCGTTCGAGGACGACGACGAGGAAGACGACCCGTACGCGCAGTACGCGGATCTCTACAACGACGACGAGGACGAGGACGACGAGTCCGGTCCGTCGTCCCCGCGTCGCGCTTGACCTTCTGAATCACCGAAACCCGGTCCGGTACACCCGGCCGGGTTTCTGTGCTGTCCCGCTCCGTACGGACGGAGCGGGACGGTCCACGCGAACGGCCCGGCGGCACCCCTGAGGGGTACTGCCGGGCCGTCGCCGTAGGCCTGCCCGCTGGGCGGCCTTCCTACTTCGCGTAGTCCCCGACCAGCTCCGCGCCGGTCGTGTGCGCGCCGCGCTCGGTGATCTCGCCCGCGACCCAGGCCTCGACCCCGCGGTCCGCGAGGGTCGTCAGGGCCACGTCCACGGAGTCGGCCGGCACGACGGCCATCATGCCGACGCCCATGTTCAGCGTCTTCTCCAGCTCCAGGCGCTCCACCTGACCGGCCTTGCCGACCAGGTCGAAGATCGCGCCCGGGGTCCAGGTGGAACGGTCGACCGTGGCGTGCAGGCCGTCCGGGATCACCCGGGCCAGGTTGGCGGCGAGACCGCCACCGGTGATGTGGCTGTACGCGTGGACGTCCGTGGTCCGGGTGAGGGCCAGGCAGTCCAGCGAGTAGATCTTGGTGGGCTCCAGGAGCTCCTCGCCGAGCGTCCGGCCGAGCTCCTCGACCTGCTGGTCGAGGGTCATCCCGGCGCGGTCGAAGACCACGTGCCGGACGAGCGAGTACCCGTTGGAGTGAAGACCCGAGGAGGCCATGGCGATGACCGCGTCCCCCGTACGGATGCGATCGGCGCCGAGCAGCCGGTCGTACTCCACGACACCCGTGCCGGCGCCGGCGACGTCGAAGTCGTCCGGGCCGAGGAGGCCCGGGTGCTCCGCCGTCTCGCCGCCGACGAGGGCGCAGCCGGCGAGGACGCAGCCCTCGGCGATGCCCTTGACGATGGCGGCGACCCGCTCGGGGTGGACCTTGCCGACGCAGATGTAGTCGGTCATGAAGAGCGGCTCGGCGCCGCAGACGACGATGTCGTCCATGACCATCGCGACCAGGTCGTGGCCGATCGTGTCGTACACGCCCATCTGGCGGGCGATGTCGACCTTCGTGCCGACGCCGTCGGTCGCCGAGGCGAGCAGCGGACGCTCGTAGCGCTTGAGGGCGGAGGCGTCGAAGAGACCGGCGAAACCGCCGAGGCCGCCGAGGACCTCGGGGCGCTGGGTCTTCTTCACCCACTCCTTCATGAGCTCGACGGCGCGGTCGCCCGCCTCGATGTCGACGCCCGCGCTCGCGTAGCTGGCGCCGCTTCCGGCACTGGTGGACTCAGACATGCTGAAGAACTTTCGTGTCGTACTGCGGGGTGTGCAGCGGGGTCTTACGGGCGGCGCAGGGCGTCGGAGGCCGCGGTCGCGGCCGGTCCCGCGGCCAGCTCGGTCTCCAGGAGCTGCTTGCCGAGGAGCTCGGGGTCCGGGAGCTCCATCGGGTACTCGCCGTCGAAGCAGGCACGGCAGAGGTTCGGCTTCTGGATGGTGGTCGCCTCGATCATCCCCTCCAGGGAGATGTACGAGAGCGAATCCGCCCCGAGCGACTTGCCGATCTCGTCGATCGACATGCCGTTGGCGATCAGCTCCGCGCGGGTGGCGAAGTCGATGCCGAAGAAGCAGGGCCATTTCACCGGCGGCGAGGAGATCCGGATGTGGATCTCGGCCGCGCCGGCCTCGCGGAGCATCCGGACGAGCGCGCGCTGGGTGTTGCCGCGGACGATCGAGTCGTCGACGACCACCAGGCGCTTGCCCTTGATGACTTCCTTGAGCGGGTTCAGCTTCAGCCGGATGCCGAGCTGCCGGATGGTCTGGGAGGGCTGGATGAAGGTGCGCCCGACGTAGGCGTTCTTCACCAGGCCCGCGCCGAAGGGGATGCCCGAGGCCTCGGCGTAGCCGATGGCGGCCGGGGTGCCCGACTCCGGAGTCGCTATGACCAGGTCGGCCTCGACGGGCGCCTCCTTCGCGAGGCGGCGGCCCATCTCCACACGGGAGAGGTAGACGTTCCGCCCGGCGATGTCGGTGTCGGGGCGAGCCAGGTACACGTACTCGAAGACACAGCCCTTGGGCTTCGCTTCCGCGAATCGCGAGGTACGGATGCCGTTCTCGTCGATCGCGATCATCTCGCCCGGCTCGACCTCGCGGACATAGCTGGCGCCGCAGATGTCGAGGGCGGCGGACTCGGAGGCGACGACCCAGCCGCGCTCGAGACGGCCGAGGACCAGCGGGCGGATGCCCTGCGGGTCACGGGCCGCGTAGAGCGTGTGCTCGTCCATGAAGACGAGGGAGAAGGCGCCCCGGACGTCGGGGAGGACCTTCGCGGCGGCCTGCTCGATGGTGAGCGGCGTGCCGTCCTCGTCGACCTGGGCCGCGAGGAGCGCGGTGAGCAGGTCTGTGTCGTTGGTCGCGGCCACCCGGGTCGAGCGGCCTTCCTTCTTGGGAAGGTCGGCGACCATCTCGGCGAGCTGCGCCGTGTTCACCAGGTTGCCGTTGTGGCCGAGCGCGATCGAGCCGTGGGCGGTCGCCCTGAACGTCGGCTGCGCGTTCTCCCACACGGACGCCCCGGTGGTCGAGTAGCGGGCGTGACCGACCGCGATATGACCTTGGAGGGAGCCGAGAGAGGTCTCGTCGAAGACCTGGGACACGAGGCCCATGTCCTTGAAGACGAGGATCTGGGAGCCGTTGCTAACCGCGATACCCGCGGATTCCTGGCCCCGATGCTGGAGGGCGTAGAGCCCGAAGTACGTGAGCTTTGCGACCTCTTCACCCGGAGCCCAGACACCGAAGACGCCACAAGCGTCCTGGGGGCCTTTCTCTCCGGGGAGCAAGTCGTGATTGAGTCGACCGTCACCACGTGGCACGTTTCCGAGTGTAGACGGGCTCGCCCACTGGTCCGAATTGAAGAAAAGCGGCGACTGTGCCACTCGTGGGATCGCACGAAATGATCATCTCGGGCTTGGAGAGGCCTACGAAGCAGGCGCGGGAAGGGATTCCCGCCCCCGGGCCCCCATGAGCAGACGCTCGTACCAGCGATCGAGGCCCCCCGCGATGTGACGGAGTGCACCTTCTCCGGCGGGTGCTAGCGGGCCGCCGTGGCCGTGAGGCCCTCTCCCGAGGGGTCCGTGAGGGTCAGCGTCCGGTGGTCGAGGCGGTAGGTGAGCGGGCCGTCGAGGAGCTCGTACAGCTTCGTCTCCAGCTCCATCTCCGGGCTCGCGCACATCATGCGGGTGGTGGCCGCCGGGCCCTCGACGGTGAGGGTGGTGC
The DNA here is from genome assembly GCF_008642375.1 of Streptomyces venezuelae. NCBI lineage: Bacteria > Bacillati > Actinomycetota > Actinomycetes > Kitasatosporales > Streptomycetaceae > Streptomyces > Streptomyces venezuelae. Next base: position 4,139,553 of record NZ_CP029194.1, read on the forward strand.
CGTCGACCCGGGCGGTCGCGGAGAAGTTGTTGCAGCCCAGATTGCCGGTGACCCGGCCGTCCTCGCCGATGACGATCCGCGCCTTGCCGCCGCTGCCGGCGGGCAGGGAGGCGGCCGTCGTGCCGGAGACGAGCGAGGCGATCTTCCAGGTGGTGCCGCGCAGCGGGGCGCCCGGCTCCGTGGTCAGTTCGAGGCCGTTCCGGCCGTCGGCGGAAGCGAGGGTGAACCGCTCCCCCTTGATCGTGCCCTTGAGCTCGCCCGAGAAGGCCGTGATCAGCGCCTTCTCGAAGCGCTCCCGGTCTCCGGGGCAGCCGATCGCGGTGATCTCGTCCTGGGTGACGGTGAGGGTGTCGCCCTGCACGCCGACGGTGGCGCCGAAGTGGTTGCAGCCGGTGTTCCCCTGGGCCCGGCCGTCCTCCTTGAACTCGACGCGCGCGTCGGCGGGGGCCGTCGACCTGCGCCCGTCGACCGTCACGGCCTTGACCGACCAGTGCGTACCGCTGACGGGCAGGGCGGGGTCGACGGTCCCGGCCTGACCGGCGCCGGGGCCCCCGTCCGTACCGCAGGCGGTGGCGGAGGCAGCGAGGAGGAGGAGCGGGACCAGGGCGGCGAGGGCGCGTGGCTTCGGCATGGAGATGGGACGGGCGGGCCCGCCGTCCGGTTCCGCGAGGTGGCTAGGAGAGGACCGGCAGGACGGCCGACAGGTCCGCACGCTCGCCGCTCGCGCTGATGTGGGCGGCCTCCTTCTCCGCCGCCCACTCGGCGCGGCCCGTCGCGAGCCTGATCCAGGTCAGCGGGTCCGTCTCGACGACGTTGGGCGGGGTGCCCCGGGTGTGCCGGGGGCCCTCCACGCACTGCACGACCGCGTACGGCGGGATCCGCACCTCGACCGCGCCCCCGGGTGCCTTCGTCGCGAGGGCGTCGGCGAGCAGCCGGACGCAGGCGGCGAGGGCCTGCCGGTCGTACGGGATGCCGGCGCCGGTCGCCGCGTTCAGGTCGTCGGTGTGGACGACCAGTTCGAGGGTCCGGGTGACCAGGAAGTCGGCGAGGGTCATGGCGCCGAGCCGGGCCCCGACCAGCCGTCCGTCGGCGGCCTCCGCGACCCGCTCCTCGTACAGGGCGGCCGTCCGCTCGTACAGCCCGGGAAGATCACTCGTGTCGATCGCCCGCGTGTCCGTGTCGATCCGCGCGGCGGCGGTGACCGTGGCCATGGGCCAGTCGACCAGGGCCAGTTCCCGGCGCGCCGGCTCGGGCTCGCCGAGGTGCCGGGCGACGGCGCCCAGGGCCATCGTCACGTGGGCCGCGAGCTCCCGCACGGTCCACTCCCCCAGCCGCGTCGGCGCGGCCAGCTGCTCGGGCGTGAGAGCCGTGACCCCCTCTTGTACGTTCCGGAACTGGGCGAGGACGGCGGCCCGAGTCTTGGTGGAGTCGTAGCTGCGGGTGCGCTTCTTGGCCGGTGGCATGGGGGCGAGGGTAGCCGGAGACTGGAGGCAGAGGGCTTCAGCACAGCGTCTACGCGTACAGAGGGGTCGATGAGCCATGGCTGAGCACCCTGACGCCGCCCTGGTCCGCAAGGGCTACGAGGCGTTCACCAAGGGCGACACGGAGACCCTGCGGTCACTGATGACCGCGGACTGCACCCACCACTCGCCGGGCAGCAGCCGGATGTCCGGCCACTTCAAGGGAGCGGACAACGTCCTCGCCCACTTCGGGCAGCTCATGGAGCTGACCAACGGCACCTTCCGGGTCGAGGAGCGGGGCATCTACCCGGACGGCCGCGGCCATGTCATGTCGGTGCACAAGTGGCACGCCGACCGCGGGGACCGGGGCATCGAGATGGACGGCGGGCTCTTCTTCACCATCGTCGGCGGCAAGATGACCGATGTGGACGAGTGCGTGGCGGACATCGAGGAGTCCGACGCCTTCTGGGATCAGGCCGCCGCGTAGCCCGGCGTCGTGAACGTCTCGCCGTTCGCCGGCACGCCGATGCCGCGCCAGGTGAAGGGGACGCCCCTGGCCGTCTCCAGGTCCGGGCCGTCCATCAGCTGGAAGTGGACGTGGGGCTCGGTGGAGTTGCCCGAGTTGCCGCACCGGGCGAGCTCCTGGCCGGCGACGACCCGGTCGCCAGCACGGACCGCCAGCGAGCCGCGCCGCAGGTGCGCGTACATCGCGTACGTACCGTCGCCGAGGTCGAGGACCAGGTGGTTGCCGGTCACGCGGCGGGCGCCCGCGAGAACGCGGACGGCGGACTCGATCAGCATCAGATAGAGCACCGCGGGCAGGGAGTTGCGGCTGAGGTGGTCGCGCTGGCCGTCCTCGGCGTGCACGACGGTCGCGTCGGCGACCGCCAGCAGGGGCGCGTCGAAGGCCGGGAAGTCGCGGTTGCGGCGGACGAGGGGCCAGAGCGGGGCGAAGGCGGGGCGCGGGCGCTCCTCGCCCTCCTCCACGATGTCGATGGCGTACGTCTGGCCGTACTGGTGCGTGCCGTGGCTCGGCGTCCGGTCGGCCGGGCTGTTCATCGCGGACCAGCGGCCGACGACGGGCGGGCCCACCTCGACCGTCGCGCGCGGCCCCGCGGCGATCCGGCGGCGGCCGGTCACGACGAGGCCGATGCCGAGAGCGGCGGCGGCGAGCGCCGGCAGCCAGCCCGCCCCGTACGGATACGGCGGGTCGAAGGCCACCGAGGCGAGCGCCTGCACGGCGAACAGCAGCCAGAGCAGGCGGTGGAGCAGCAGTACGGACTTACGCGAAAGCATGGACGTTCCCCCTGTGTGCACGTTCTACGGGCGGGCGGCGGTGAGCATCACCAGGAGCGGGACGACCCGGGCCCCGGGGACCTCGTAGCGGCCACGGCCCGTGGTGTGCAGCCAGCCCGCGCCGGTCAGCTGCTTCAGGTGGTGGTAGATCTGGCCGGTCGTGCCGATCTCCGCCGACTCCGCCAGTTCGGCGGCGGTCCGACGGCCGCCGAGGATCTCCCGCAGCAGCCTGAGCCGTACGGGATGACCGAGCGCGGCGAAGGAGTCCGCCGCCCCGGCCCACTCCTCGTCGAGCAGCCGCTCGGTGAGCGCGCCGAACTGCCACTCGTACCGCTCGTCGGTCGGCAGCCGGACCGAACCCGTGAACAGCACACCGCCGTCGGCGCCCCGCTCCCCGGCCTCGGCGAGCTCCGCCTTGAACCCCTCCAGGGCCCAGAAGGTGGCGTCGACGGCCTCGGGTGCGGGGTGCTCGGCACCCTCAAGGGCGGCCATGCGCCGTTCCAGCTCGGCCACCCGCTCTTCCAGCTCCATTCCTCGGAGATTACGTAATTACGTAATCACTGGCAAGAGGGAAACGGGAAAGCCCCCGCCCGGAAGGGGCGGGGGCTCTCTCGCAGAGCGTCGGATCAGGCCAGCAGGCCCGGGATCGTCGCCTCGTGGGCCGTACGCAGCTCCTCCAGGGAGAGCGCGAACTCGCCCTGGACGTCCACCGCGTCACCGTCGACGACACCGATCCGGGTCGCCGGCAGACCCCGCGCACCGCACATGTCGGTGAAGCGGAGCTCCTCGCTGCGCGGGACGGCGACGACCGCACGGCCCGCCGACTCGCTGAAGAGGAAGGTGAAGGCGTCCAGGCCCTCCGGGACGACCAGGCGCGCGCCGTTCCCGCCGCGCAGGCAGGACTCGACGACCGCCTGCACGAGACCGCCGTCGGACAGGTCGTGCGCCGCGTCGATCATGCCGTCGCGGGAGGCCGAGATCAGGATCTCGCCGAGCAGCTTCTCGCGGTCGAGGTCCACGGCCGGCGGCATGCCACCGAGGTGCTGGTGGATCACCTCGGACCAGGCCGAACCGCCGAGCTCCTCACGCGTGTCGCCGAGCAGGTAGAGGAGCTGGCCCTCTTCCGCGAAGGCGATCGGCGTACGGCGGTTGACGTCGTCGATCACACCGAGCACGGCCACGACCGGCGTCGGGTGGATCGCGGTCTCGCCCGTCTGGTTGTACAGGGAGACGTTGCCACCGGTGACCGGGGTGCCGAGCTGGAGGCAGCCGTCCGCGAGACCACGGGTGGCCTCGGCGAACTGCCACATCACGGCCGGGTCCTCGGGCGAACCGAAGTTCAGGCAGTCCGAGATGGCCAGCGGCTTGGCGCCGGACGCGGCGACGTTGCGGTAGGCCTCCGCCAGCGCGAGCTGCGCACCCGTGTACGGGTCGAGCTTCGCGTACCGGCCGTTGCCGTCGGTCGCCATGGCCACGCCGAGGTTGGTCTCCTCGTCGATACGGACCATGCCCGCGTCCTCGGGCTGCGCCAGGACCGTGTTGCCCTGCACGAACCGGTCGTACTGGTCCGTGATCCAGGACTTCGACGCCTGGTTCGGGGAGGAGACCAGCTTCAGGACCTGGTCCTTCAGCTCCTCGCCGTTCTGCGGCCGGGGCAGCTTGCCGGCGTCGTCGGCCTGGAGCGCGTCCTGCCAGTCCGGGCGCGCGAACGGCCGGTGGTAGGTCGGGCCCTCGTGGGCGACGGAGCGCGGCGGCACGTCGACGATCTGCTCGCCGTGCCAGAAGATCTCCAGGCGCTCGCCGTCCGTCACCTCACCGATGACGACCGCGATGACGTCCCACTTCTCGCAGATCTCCAGGAAGCGGTCGACGTGCTGCGGCTCGACGATCGCGCACATGCGCTCCTGCGACTCGCTCATGAGGATTTCCTCGGGCGAGAGCGTGGCGTCGCGCAGGTGGACCTTCTCGAGGTCGACGTGCATGCCGCCGGAGCCCGCGGAGGCCAGCTCGGACGTGGCGCAGGAGAGCCCGGCGCCGCCGAGGTCCTGGATGCCCGCGACGAGCTTCTCCTTGAAGATCTCCAGGGTGCACTCGATGAGGAGCTTCTCCTGGAAGGGGTCGCCGACCTGGACGGCGGGGCGCTTGGCCGGCTTCGTGTCGTCGAAGGTCTCGGACGCGAGGACCGAGACGCCGCCGATGCCGTCGCCGCCCGTGCGGGCGCCGTAGAGGATGACCTTGTTGCCCGGGCCCGAGGCCTTGGCGAGGTGGATGTCCTCGTGCTTCATCACGCCGATGCAGCCGGCGTTGACCAGCGGGTTGCCCTGGTAGCAGGAGTCGAAGACGACCTCGCCACCGATGTTCGGCAGGCCCAGGCAGTTGCCGTAGCCGCCGATGCCGGCGACGACACCGGGCAGCACGCGCTTGGTGTCGGGGTGGTCGGCCGCACCGAAGCGCAGCGGGTCGACGACCGCGACCGGGCGGGCGCCCATGGCGAGGATGTCGCGGACGATGCCGCCGACGCCGGTGGCCGCGCCCTGGTAGGGCTCGATGTACGAGGGGTGGTTGTGCGACTCGACCTTGAAGGTGACCGCGTACCCCTGGCCCACGTCGACGACGCCGGCGTTCTCGCCGATGCCGACGAGCATGGCGTCGTTCTCCGGGACCTTCTCGCCGAACTGCTTCAGGTGGACCTTGCTGCTCTTGTAGGAGCAGTGCTCGGACCACATGACCGAGTACATGGCGAGCTCGGCGCCGGTGGGACGGCGGCCCAGGATCTCGCGGATGCGCGCGTACTCGTCCTCCTTGAGGCCGAGCTCCTTCCAGGGCTGCTCGCTGTCCGGCGTCTCGCTCGCGTGCTTGACGGTGTCGAGGCTCATCAGGCGTTGACCAGCTTCTTGAGGATCGAGGTGAAGAAACCGAGGCCGTCCGTCTTGCCGGTACCGACCAGCGGCTCGACGGCGTGCTCCGGGTGCGGCATGAGGCCGACCACGTTGCCCGCGGCGTTGGTGATGCCCGCGATGTCGCGCAGCGAGCCGTTGGGGTTCATGTCCAGGTAGCGGAAGGCCACCCGCCCCTCGGCCTCCAGCTCGTCGAGCGTGCGCTCGTCGGCGACGTACCGGCCGTCCATGTTCTTGAGCGGGACCTCGATCTCCTGGCCCCGCTCGTAGTCGGACGTCCAGGCGGTCTCCGCGTTCTCCACCCGCAGCTTCTGGTCGCGGCAGATGAAGTGGAGGTGGTTGTTGCGCAGCATCGCGCCCGGCAGCAGATGGGCCTCGGTGAGGATCTGGAAGCCGTTGCAGATGCCGAGGACGGGCATGCCCGCCTTGGCCTGCTCGATGATGCTCTCCATCACCGGCGAGAAGCGGGAGATCGCTCCGGCCCGCAGGTAGTCGCCGTAGGAGAAGCCGCCGGCGAGAACCACGGCGTCGACCTGCTTGAGGTCCTTGTCGCGGTGCCAGAGCGAGACGGGCTCGGCGCCCGCGAGGCGGGCGGCGCGCAGCGCGTCCTGATCGTCGAGAGTTCCGGGGAACGTGACGACGCCGATGCGTGCGGTCACGACTCGACCTTCACGACGAAGTCTTCGATCACGGTGTTGGCAAGGAAGGTTTCGGCCATCTCATGGATGCGGGCGAGGGCGGCGTCGTCGACCGGCCCCTCCACCTCCAGCTCGAAGCGCTTCCCCTGACGGACGTCGGCGATTCCGGCGAATCCCAGGCGGGGCAGTGCACGCTGCACCGCCTGCCCCTGAGGGTCCAGAATCTCCGGCTTGAGCATGACGTCGACTACGACGCGTGCCACTGGCACTCCCGGTGGTGTGTTGCGTGGGCGGTTCCCTCAGCGTACCTGCCTCCAAATTCTACGCGGGTAGAGATCTGAAGGATCCTACAAAGAGATCCCCAAAGACCCGTGAACGGACCACGAACAGAGCGCGAACGCCACCCGCCCCTCACAGGCACACCCGAGCGCAAAATTCCAGCGAAATATTGCGGACCTCAATCCGCCGGGACACGCTGAAACAATTGCCGGGGCTTCACAATGCGACACCTACCGCTGTACAAAGGAATGCAGAGGAAAGCAGCATTGTCCCGGCACAGCCGAACGGTCGGCATCGTCGCACGTCAGAGACGTCACAAGCGTCGTTCCGACCCCGGCGGCCGCAGGAAAGGACCGATATCCGTGGCTCAGCGTGTGGTGGTCACTCTCTCCGATGACATCGACGGCGGAGATGCTGCTGAGACGGTCGCGTTCGGCCTCGACGGGAAGATGTACGAGATCGACCTGAATGCTGCCAATGCAAAGAAACTCCGCAAGACCCTCGCCCCCTACCTCGCGGCCGGCCGCAAGCAGTCGGCGGGCACGAAGGGCGGACCGGGAGGCGCGAAGGGCTCGGCCGGCGGACCGAAGGGCGGGGCCGAGACCTACACCCGCACCTCGCTCGCGCCCGACCCGGCGGCGGTCCGCGCCTGGGCCCAGTCCAACAAGATGGACGTGCCCGCCAGGGGCCGCATCCCGAAGAAGGTCTACGAGGCGTTCCACGCCGCGAGCTGAGCCGACGCGCGCCGGGCCGACGCGAGCCGGGGCCGAGCCGATTTGCATTGCACCCCCCATGATCCGCTAGAGTCTGGAACACGCCGAGGGGCAAGGCCGCAGGGCCGGACCTCACGCAGCGTGCGGGTGTAGTTCAGTAGCAGAACATCCCCCTTCCAGGGGGAAGGCGCAGTGTGCAATTCCTGTCACCCGCTCTGCATCGCATTACCGAGCACTCCGGTGCATCAGGTAGAGTGGTGCTCGCACCGCCCGATGAAAGTCGGTCGGGAGCATGCGGACGTGGCTCAGTTGGTAGAGCATCACCTTGCCAAGGTGAGGGTCGCGAGTTCGAATCTCGTCGTCCGCTCAGGAAGTCGAAGGCCCCGGTTCTCTGGAACCGGGGCCTTCGTCGTGTCCCCTTCCGCCGTCGTGTCCGTCCCGCCCGCCCACGCCTGACGCCATGACATTTGTCAGAAGCGGTGATGACACCGCGCACTGCCGGACGGCCCCGGACGCCGGGAGTCTGGACACATGACCAACGCGATCGAAGCGGAAGGCCTGCGCCGCGGCTACTCCGGCGGCTTCGAGGCCGTGCGCGGCATCTCCTTCACCGTCCCCCACGGCGAGATCTTCGCCCTCCTCGGCACCAACGGCGCCGGCAAGACCTCCACGGTCGAACTCCTGGAGGGCCTCGCCGCCCCCAGCGCCGGAACCGCCCGCGTCCTCGGCCACGACCCGTACAAGGAACGGGCCGTCGTCCGCCCCCGCATCGGGGTCATGCTCCAGGAGGGCGGCTTCCCCAGCGATCTGACCGTGGCCGAGACCGTACGGATGTGGGCGGGCTGCACCACCGGCGCCCGGCCCACCGGCGAGGCCCTGGAGGCCGTCGGCCTCGGCTCCCGCCACCGGGTCCGGATCAAGCAACTCTCCGGCGGCGAACGGCGACGCCTCGATCTGGCCCTCGCGCTCCTCGGCCGCCCCGAGGTCCTCTTCCTCGACGAGCCGACCACCGGACTCGACGCCGAAGGACGGCGCGACACCTGGAACCTCGTGCGGAGACTGCGCGACGAGGGGACGACCGTGCTCCTCACCACGCACTACCTGGAGGAGGCCGAGTCCCTGGCGGACCGGCTCGCGATCATGCACCAGGGGCGGATCGTGCTCACCGGCACCCCGGACGAGGTCACCGCCGCCCGGCCCGCCCGCATCCGCTTCACCCTCCCCGAGGGAGTCGCGCCCGCCCGCCTGCCGCTCTCCCTGAAGGCCGCCGCCCATGGCCGGCGCGTGGAGATCCGTACCCACGCGCTGCAGGACGCGCTCGGCGAACTCCTCGGCTGGGCCCACGAGGCCGGCGTACGGCTCGACGGGCTCGACGCCCGCTCGGCCACCCTCGAAGAGGCGTTCCTGGAGATCGCCTCCCGCACCGAAGCCCTGGACCAGGACCTGAACGGGGACCTGACGGCGGACCTGGAGGGTCTCCGATGAACGCGACCGCACGCCGGATGACCTCCCTCGGACGGGCCGAACTCACCCTCCTCGGGCGGAACAAGAACAACCTCTTCATCGCCCTCCTGATGCCGCTGCTGATGATCCTCGTCCTGCGGTCCTCGCTCGGGCAGATGAGCCCGGAGGAGCTGCCCGGCGGCATGGCCGGCACCACCCTCATCGGCGGGACCGGCATGGTCCTCGTCCTCGTCGTCTACATGGGCCTCGTCTCCGCACTCGTGGCCCGACGCGAGGAGCTCGTCCTCAAGCGGCTGCGCACCGGCGAGGCGACCGACCTGGAGATCCTCGGCGGCGCCGCGCTCCCCTCCACCGCCATCGCCCTCGTCCAGTGCGTCGTCCTGTCCGTCGGCGGCGCCCTCGTCCTCGACGTCCCCGCGCCGCGCCGGCCGGACCTGCTCGTCCTCGGCCTGCTCGCCGCGGTCCTGCTGCTCGCCGGACTGGCCGCCGCGACCACCGCCATCACGCGGAACGTCGAGAGCGCGGGCCTCACCACCCTGCCGTTCTTCCTGATCTCCGCCATGGGCTCGGGACTGATGGTCCCCCGCGACCTCCTGCCGGACCTGGTCGCGAGCCTCACCCAACTGCTGCCGTTCAGCGGGGTCATGGAGTTCGTCCGGGCCGGATGGCTCGGCGTCGGCGACACCAAGCACCTCGTGACCGCCGCGCTCACCACACTGGCCTGGGGCGTCCTCACCGTGTTTGCTGTCCGGAAGTGGTTCCGCTGGGAACCCCGCAGGTAGGCGGGGTGGGGGAAGGGAGGCCGGGCGCGTGTCCAGGCTGACGGGGTGGTGGAGCCGGCGCGGCAGTGCGGCCAAGGTGGAGCTGTACACACGGTGGAGCTTCCACTTCTTCACGGTGATCGAGATCGGCTCCATCGCCCTGGTGCCGCTCTCGGAAGCAGGTGACGGCCTGACGGCCCGCCCCCTCGGCCTCCCCCTGGGCCTCGCGCTCGCGCTGTTCGTCTGCGCGCACGCCGTGCTGACCGCCGTGCTCTCCTCGCGCGCCCTGGACTGGGCCCTGGACCGGCGCGACCGGCCGGTCCGGCTCGCGACCGCGCTCGTCGTCCTGACGGCGGGCGGTGCGCTGACCGTGATCGCGCTGCGGGCCACGGGGGTGCTCACAGATCCCGCGGTCGGCACCGCCGTCGTCACCGGCATCGTCGTGTTCTCCCTGGGCGGCCTCGTGCTCTGCGTGCGCCGGCCCCGGCGCATGCTGTACGTCGTCCCGGCCGTCGCACTCGCGACCGGCGGCGCCATCGCGGCGCTGGGCCTCCATCCGGCCGAGGGCCTCGGCTCCGCGATCGGGATCCTCCTGGGCGGCTACGGCCTCGCCGCCGCCTGCGGCTTCTCCGGCTGGCTGATGAAGATCGTCTGGGAGCTGGAGCGCTCCCGCGACCTGAAGGCCCGGCTCGCGGTCGCCGAGGAACGGCTCCGCTTCGGCCGCGACCTGCACGACGTCATGGGCCGGAACCTGTCGGTCATCGCCCTCAAGAGCGAGCTCGCCGTCCAGCTCGCCCGGCGCGAACGCCCCGAGGCCGTCGACCAGATGATCGAGGTGCAGCGCATCGCCCGGGAGTCCCAGCGGGAGGTCCGCGACGTCGTACGCGGCTACCGCGAGGCGGACCTGCGGGTGGAGCTGGAGGGCGCCCGGGGCGTCCTCGGCGCGGCCGGGATCGACTGCGCCATCGCCTCGCCGTTCTCCCCGTCCTTCGGCCCGGCCGGGCCCGCCCTCCCCGACGAGGTGCAGTCGGCGCTCGGGTGGGTGGTCCGGGAGACGACGACGAACGTCCTGCGGCACGGGGACGCGCGGCGCTGCGCGATCTCCGTCCGCGAGGAGGAGGACGAGGTGCTGCTGACCGTGGAGAACGACGGGGCGGGGCAACCGGCCGGGGCCGGTACGCGGGAGTGTTCGGGGCTCGGGTCGGAGCTCGGGTCCGACAGAGGTGCAGGGCTCGGGTCCGACAGAGGTGCAGGGCTCGGGTCCGGTGGTGGTTCGGGGCTCGCGGGGCTCCGGGAACGGCTCGCGGCCGTCGGCGGGACCCTGGAGGCGGGGCCGGCCGGCGACGGGACCTTCCGGGTGGCGGCCCGGGTCCCCCTGCCCCGTACACCCGGCACGTCCGGTGCGAAGGTGGGCAGATGACCGTCCCCGCTCCCGCCCCCGTGCGCGTCCTGCTCGCCGACGACGAGCATCTGATCCGCGGCGCGCTCGCCGCGCTGCTCGGCCTGGAGGACGACCTCGTCGTCGTCGCCGAGGCCGCGACCGGCCCGGAGGCGCTCGCCATGGCCCGCGCCCACCAGCCCGACGTCGCCGTGCTCGATCTGCAGATGCCGGGCGCCGACGGTGTGACGGTCGCCACGGTCCTGCGGGACGAACTGCCCGGCTGCCGCACCATGATCGTGACCGGTCACGGCCGCCCCGGACATCTCAAGCGGGCCCTCTCCGCCGGCGTCCGGGGCTTCGTCCCGAAGACCGTCAGCGCCCAGCGGCTCGCCGAGATCATCCGCACCGTGCACGCCGGAAACCGTTACGTGGACCCGGAGTTGGCGTCCGACGCCATCGCCGCCGGTGACTCCCCGCTGACCGCCCGGGAGGCCGAGGTCCTCGAACTCTCCGCCGACGGAGCACCCGTCACGGAGATCGCCCGGCGCGCCTCGCTGTCCCCCGGAACCGTCCGGAACTACCTCTCCTCTGCCGCCGCGAAGCTCGGTGCCGAGAACCGTCACACGGCGGTGCGTCTCGCGCAGGCGAAAGGTTGGGTATAGTTAGCCCCGCGCTACGGCGCATGCGGACGTGGCTCAGTTGGTAGAGCATCACCTTGCCAAGGTGAGGGTCGCGAGTTCGAATCTCGTCGTCCGCTCCATGAAGAAGCCCCCCGGTCGATCCGACCGGGGGGCTTTCTCGTGCCCTTGGGTTGCTGCTAGAAGCTGTCGGACCAGGCCTCGCCGGTCAGAAGTTCGTACGCCTCCAGGTACTTGGCGCGCGTCGCGTCCACGATCTCCTGCGGGAGCGGCGGCGGGGGCGTCTCGCTCTTGCGGTCCCAGCCCGAGGCCGGGGACGTCAGCCAGTCCCGCACGAACTGCTTGTCGTACGAGGGCTGGGCGCGGCCCGGCTGCCACTGGTCGGCCGGCCAGAAGCGCGAGGAGTCCGGGGTGAGGACCTCGTCCGCGATGACCAGGCGGTCGCCGTCCGGGGTGCTCTCGAAGCCGAACTCGAACTTGGTGTCGGCCAGGATGATCCCGCGCTCGCGGGCGATGTCCCGGGCCCGCGAGTAGACGGCGAGGGTCGTCCGGCGCAGCAGCGCGGCCGTGTCCTCGCCGACCTGGCGGGCGACCTCCTCGAAGGAGACGTTCTCGTCGTGGTCGCCGACGGCGGCCTTGGTCGCCGGGGTGAAGATCGGGTCGGGCAGCTCGGAGCCGTCGCTGAGCCCCTCGGGGAGTTCGAGGCCGCAGACCGTGCGGGACTCGTCGTACTCCGCGAGGCCGGAGCCCGTGAGGTAGCCGCGGGCGACGCACTCGACCGGGACCATGTTCAGCGACTTGCAGACCAGGGTGCGGCCGGCCCAGTCGGCGGGGGCACCGGCCGGGAGCTCGGTGGAGAGGACGTGGTGCGGGACCAGGTCGGAGAGCCGGTCGAACCACCACAGGGAGAGCTGGGTGAGGACCCGGCCCTTGTCGGGGATCTCGGTGGGCAGGACCCAGTCGTACGCGGACATGCGGTCGCTCGCCACCATGACGAGGTCGCCCGCCTCGTTCCGGTACAGGTCGCGGACCTTGCCCGTGTGGAGATGGGTGAGGCCCGGGACCTGGACAGGTTCGGGCTTTTCTACGAATCCGGACACGGTTCCTCCGCGTAGGTTGATCCAGGAGCGTGTCCGATTCTCTCGCACGTTCGCTCGCGCGGAGACACGGGTACGACGTCCGGGGCCCGCGGCGGCCCCTCAGTCCCTCTTGCAGATCCGGTCGAGGAGGTTCGCGGTGGCGCGCTGGACCCGGGCGTCGACATGGCCCGGACGGTCCAGCGCCGGGGACCAGGCGAAGGTGCCGGAGGCGAAGACCCAGGCGCCGGACGGCGCCCTGTAGAGCGAGGTCTCCTGGTGGCGCACCGCTCCGTCGCCGTCCCGGTAGGGCGAGTGGGCCAGCAGGATGCGGCCCTGGTGCTCGGGGAGCGCGGTGCGCGGGAAGTAGCGGTCGGCCTCGCCCGCGACCATGCCGGGAAGCTCGTCTCCGTCGCCCGCCCCGGTGGCCTCCCAGAGCCAGTGCTCGGCGTTCCGCACGACCATCGGGTGCGGTTCGGGCACCCGGCCCGCGTACTGGATGCCGAGCAGCCGCTGTTCGGGCCGGTCGACCTCGCGCCAGAGAGCCGGGCGGCCGGGGCCGCGGCGCTTGCGGCAGGTGAGGAGGCGGTCCGGCACCCCCGACGGGGACGGGCCCAGCTCCACCTGCCAGTACATGGTGTTGGCGGAGAGGAAGACGAGGGACGTGCCCTGGTCGCGGGCGAGTTCGGCGGTCCTGCGCATCGGCGCCGACCAGTACTCGTCGTGGCCCGGGAAGACCAGGCCCCGGTAGCGGCTGGGGTCGACGCGGCCCGCGTGCAGGTCGCGGGTCTCCGCGTAGGCGAGGTCGTAGCCGTACCGCTCGGCCCAGCGGATGAAGTCGTAGGCGTGGCCGACGTGCAGGGGCAGGCCCGCGCCCGCGTAGGGGCGGTCGAAGGAGACGGTGGCGGCCGCGTCCTCCTCGCCGAGCAGCCGGCCCTCCTCGTCCCAGGCGTGGTAGAGGCTGGCGCCGGTGCGGCCGTCCTCCGGGTAGAGGTTGTACGCCTGCCAGGTCACGTCCGGGAGGACGAGCAGGAGGTCGGCCGGGTGGCTGTCGCGGACCGTGAAGGGGATGTGCGAGCGGTAGCCGTCGGCGGTGGTGAGGACCGCGACGTACGCGCCGATCGACCAGTACGAGGGGACCTGGAGCCGCCAGGACTGCCACCAGTGGTGGCAGGAGACCGTGCGGTCGGCGGTGAGCGGGGCGGGCTGGACGATCCCCGAGAGCCGCGGGCTCGTGGTGATCTTCGCGGCGCCGTCGCCGCCGTAGTGGCCGATCCGGTAGACGTCGACCAGGAACTGTTGCGGCGGGTCCACGGTGATGTGGAAGTCGATCGACTCGCCCGGCGCCACGGCCCCGGTCGAGGCGAAGCCCTTGATCTGGCGCTTGACGTCGTCGGCCGTGCGCGGGCCGCCGCCGCCACCGCGGGCCAGGATCTCGTCCGCGTACCAGGGGACCATCTGGCCCGTGTCGTCGAAGTAGTTCTCCGAACCGCGGAGCCAGGGCAGCGGGCCCTGCCCGAAGGGATCGCTCACGGCGTGCGCCAGCGCGCCGGACTCCCACCGTCTGATCTGCTCGGCCCCCATGCTGCGCCCCTCCCTCGACTCCCCCGGTCGGCTGGTCAGTGCCTCTGGTTCTTGCCTTTGTCAGTGACGGTCTCCAGCACATCACATAACGCACTCACTCCGTCACCGTTCGTCGTGAATTGGCGAGAGTGGAAGCCGGGGCTCCGGGACGGAGGGCTTCGAGGCGGGTCCGGTGCTCGTCCGGTGCTCGTCCGGGGCTTCGTTCGGGCCGGGCATTCAGACCAGGCGCACGGGCTTCTCCGCTCGGACCCCGGTGCGGGTGAGCCAGGCGCGCAGGGGCTCCGGATCGCCGTCCTCGACGAGGGCGAGGACCCGGGGGCCGAGGTCCACCGTGCGCTCGCCGCCGACGAGCAGGGCGGGCCCGTCGAGCCAGTCGAGGCCGGGGACGGCCTCCGCGGTGTCGACGGCCGCGCAGCAGACCATCGCGGTCACGTGGTCGGCGAGCAGGTCGCGGCCGGTGCGGGGCGGCTGGAGCGGGAAGAGCGGCAGGGGCCCGTCGGGGCCGCTGACGGCCGCGTGCGGGGTCGTGGCGCCCGGGGCCGGCGCGGCCGGCTTCGCCGTACTCGCCGTCTTCGCCGCCTCGGCGGCCGCACGGGTCTCCCGGGCGGCCTCCTCCCGCGCGAGGAGCGCGCTGAGCGCGGCGGCGAGGGCGTCGGCGGCGGGGTTGGCGTGCGGCTCGTCGTCGAGAACGCCGTCGAGGCTGTCGCCGGGAGCGTCGCCGCCGAGGCCGTCGTCACCGAGGCTCTCGTCACGCAGGCCCTCGTCGCCCGGACCGCCGTCGGTGGTGCCGGTGGTGCCGGAGGTGCCGGAGGTGCCGGAGGCGTCGGTGGTGCCGGTGCTGCTCGGGGCGGTCGGCGGGGTGGTGGACAGGTGGGCCATCACGCGGGTCAGCGTCGGCCCTTCGGAGGCCGTCCGGGACCCGGCGGTCGACCCGGCGACACCCAGCCGGTCGAGGACCTCGTGGAGCCGGGCCGCGTCCGTACGCCACTTCCGGTCGACGACCTCCTCCGGGTACTGGCTCCACTCCACCGGGGACCAGTCGGGGCCGGCCTCGGCCGGGCCGCCGTGGAACAGGCGGGCCGCGAGCAGCGAGGTCGCCTCGTCGACCGCGCCCGGCTCCTCCAGGAGGTCGCAGGCGGGGCGCTCGCCGAGCCGGGAGGAGAAGCCGTCCGCGAGCCGGTCGCGGCGGGAGAGCTCGGTCAGTGCGGAGACGACGCCCGCGTCGAGCTTGGCGGGCCAGCGGCCCATGCGCCAGGCGGGCAGCGCGACCCGGGTCAGGAGCCGGTCCCAGCCCGCGTACGCCAGGCCGACCTGCTCCTGGGCGACGATCCGTACGCCGTAGTCGACGGACTGCGCCCGCTCCGAGCCTGCGGCGGCGACACCGCGCTCCATCTCGGCGGCGTGCCCGCGGCAGGCGCGCAGCAGGACGCGGGCGACGTTCCCGACGCCGTGGGCACCGGCCCTGCGGAAGGGGTCGAGCCCGGGGGTGCCGGGGACGGCGACGGCGGCGTCGAGACCGCGGATGAAGCGGCGGGCGGCGGCTATGTCGGGGTGGGCGGCCGGTCCCGTACCGGCGACGACGGGAGCGAGGACCGCGCGCAGCTCGGCGACCCGCATCCACCAGAGGAAGGGGGAACCTATGACGAGGACGGGGGCGCCGTCGCCGTCGTGCGCCGTCCGGAGCGCGCGGTGGGCCCGGTGGGTGCGGTCCTCGAGCCAGCTGTCGCAGTCCGGCGTCAGGGCTATCGCGGAGGGCGCGGGGACGCCGAGCCGGTCGGCCAGGTCCCGCACGAGGCGGTACAGATCGGGGGCCGCGGTCTCGGAGAGCTCCACGGTGGGTGTGGCGGCCGGCCGGGCGCGGGCGACGACGAGGGCGACGGCCGTGGCGGCGAGGAGGACGACGACCGCGAGGACGGTCACGACCCAGCGGGCAGTGTCCCAGCCGGCCCCGGTGAAGTGGCCGGTGGCCCCGCCCGCGTACAGGACGACGGCCACCGCGGCGGGGAGCACGGCGAGGCCGAGGGCCCTGCCTCGGACACGGAGGACGGCGAGTGCCCGGGAGCGCGCGGCGCGCGCACCCCACTCCTCGCCGACAACGGCGCCGGTACCGGACACGCCGTACATCACCCCCTCCTGCCCATGTCGGGACTGCCTGTGGCGGTGTTGCTCACTCCCCCACTGTGGCACCCGTCACTGACATCGCAATGCCGGTGGGCCAAGTGCCGGAACGCCTCCGCCGCACCCTAGTTGGGGCGGTGGCAGGCGTCATCCGGATGGCCGAGCCGTCACTCGATGGAATGGCTTTGGGCAAAGGTGATGGCGCTCGTGCGGCCGTACGGTTCACCGCACGGCCGCACGAGAAGACGGCGGATCGCCGTGCCGGGTCAGGCCTCGGCGGCCTTCCGCGCGATGTCCGTACGGTGCTGCGAGCCGTCGAGCCGGATACGGCCGACCGCCGCGTACGCACGCTCGCGGGCCTGCGCCAGGTCCGTTCCGGTGGCGGTGACCGAGAGGACCCGGCCGCCCGCGCTCACGATCGCGTCGCCGTCCCGCTTCGTGCCCGCGTGGAGGACGTACGCGTGCGGGGCGTCCTGCTCCGCGATCTCGGCCAGGCCCTCGATGGGGTCGCCGGTGCGCGGGGTGTCCGGGTAGTTGTGGGAGGCGACGACCACGGTGACGGCGGCCTCGTCGCTCCAGCTCAGCGGCGCCTGGTCGTCCAGGGTGCCGTTGGCCGAGTTCAGCAGGACGCCGGCGAGCGGGGTCTTCAGCCGGGCCAGGACCACCTGGGTCTCGGGGTCGCCGAAGCGCGCGTTGAACTCGATGACCCGGACACCGCGGCTGGTGATCGCCAGACCGGCGTACAGCAGGCCGGAGAACGGCGTGCCGCGGCGGCGCAGTTCGTCGACCGTGGGCTGGAGAACGCTGTCCATGACCTCGTCGACGAGCTTGGGGTCGGCCCAGGGCAGCGGCGAGTACGCGCCCATACCGCCGGTGTTCGGACCCTCGTCGCCGTCGAGCGCGCGCTTGAAGTCCTGCGCGGGCCGGAGCGGGAGGACGGTGACGCCGTCGGTGATCGCGAAGAGGGAGACCTCGGGGCCGTCGAGGAACTCCTCGATGACGACGCGGTCGCAGGCGAGGGCGTGCGCACGGGCCTGCGCGAGGTCCTCGGTGACCACGACGCCCTTGCCGGCGGCGAGGCCGTCGTCCTTGACGACGTACGGAGCGCCGAAGGCGTCGAGCGCCTCGTCGATCTCCTCGGGGGTGGTGCAGACGTAGCTGCGGGCGGTGGGAACGCCGGCGCCGGCCATGACGTCCTTGGCGAACGCCTTGGAGCCCTCCAGCTGCGCCGCTTCCCGCGACGGGCCGAAGACCGGGATGCCGGCCGCGCGGACGGCGTCGGCGACACCGGCGACCAGCGGGGCCTCCGGGCCGACGACGACCAGTTCGGCGCCGAGCTCGGTGGCGAGGCGCGTGACGGCTTCGCCGTCCAGCTGGTCGACGGGGTGCAGCTCGGCGACCTCCGCGATTCCGGCGTTGCCGGGCGCGCAGTGCAGAGCGGTGACGTCGGGATCGAGGGAGAGAGAGCGGCACAGGGCGTGTTCGCGGGCGCCGCCGCCGATGACGAGGACCTTCACGCCAGCCAGGGTAGCCCGCTGGCCGGGATGCCCCTTGTGCGGGCCACCGAGCGAGACGCTCCTAGTCGTTCGTGTATTCCTCCACAACGGTGGCTCCGAGCTCGCGCACGATCAGGTCGTGCCCGGAAAGGGCGGAGTCGACGAGGTCGGGGTCGTCCTCCTCCGGCACGTCGTCCTCGGGCGCCACGGGCTGCGGCGCGGGCGGCGTGTACGCGGGCGCGGGGGCCTGCGCCGGGGCGGGGGCGGCCGCCTGCGGGAAGCCGCCCGCCGGGGCGGACTGCGCCTGTACGGGCGGGGGCGGCGGGGCCTGCTGGAAGGCGGGCGCGGGGGCGGCCTGCGGGCGGCCGCCGCCGAAGTTGGCCGCGGCGGGCGGCGGGGAGGCGCCGCCCGAGGGGTCGATGATCGCCTCGACCCGCCACTGCACGTTGAACTGCTCGGCGAGGGCCTGCTTGAGGACCTCCTCGCTGCCGCTGCTCGCGAAGTTGTCGCGGGCACCGGCGTTGAGGAAGCCGAGCTGGAGGGTGGTGCCGTCGAAGCCTGCCACCTGCGCGTTCTGACTGAGCAGGATCCAGGTGAAGCGGCGCCGGTTCTTGACGGCGTCGAGGATCTGCGGCCAGAGGTTCCGCACCTGCGCGGTGTCCCCGCCTCCCCCGGCGGCGGGGGCCGGGGCGGGCTGCTGCGCCTGCACGGGGGAAGGGGCGGGAGCCGCCTGGGCGGGAGCGGCCTGGGCAGGGGCCGCCGGGGCCGCAGCGCCGGGCCACGCACCGGGCGCACCGCTGCCGGGGGCGGCGGCCCCGGGCCAGGCACCGGGCCGGGAGACGGGGGGCTGGTCCTGCACGGGAGCGGCGGGGGCGGCAGCGGGCGCGGACTGGGGCTGCTGCGCGGGGGCCGGGGCGGGCGGGAGCGGGGCGGGGCCATCGGGGTGTGGGCCTCGGGCCCGGGCACGTACGCCATGGCGGGCGCGGACGCCGCGGGCGTGAAGACGGGCGCGGGCCCGGATCCGGCGGCGGCCCCGCGCTCCAGCCGGTCGAGGCGCGCCTGGACCGAACGCTCGTCGTCGAAGGCGGCGGGCAGCAGCACGCGCGCGCAGATCAGCTCCAGCTGGAGCCGGGGCGAGGTGGCACCGCGCATCTCGGTCAATCCTGTGTTGACGAGATCGGCGGCCCTGCTGAGCTCGGCGGCACCGAAGACCGACGCCTGCGCCTGCATGCGCTCGATGACGTCGACCGGTGCGTCGATGAGCCCCTTCTCGGCGGCGTCCGGCACGGCGGCCAGGATCACCAGATCCCGCAGCCGCTCCAGCAGATCGGCGACGAACCGGCGAGGGTCGTTGCCGCCCTCGATGACCCGGTCGACGACCTCGAACGCGGCGGCGCCGTCACCGGACGCGAAGGAGTCCACGACGGAGTCGAGCAGGGACCCGTCCGTATATCCGAGCAGCGAGGTCGCCATGGCGTACGTCACACCGTCGTCGGCGGCGCCGGCGAGCAGCTGGTCCATCACGGACATCGAGTCACGGACGGACCCGGCGCCGGCGCGCACGACGAGCGGCAGCACGCCGTCCTCGACGCGGGCGCCCTCGCGCCCGCAGACCTCGCCCAGGTAGTCCCGCAGGGTGCCGGGCGGCACGAGCCGGAAGGGGTAGTGGTGGGTCCGCGACCGGATGGTTCCGATGACCTTCTCGGGCTCGGTCGTGGCGAAGATGAACTTGAGGTGCTCCGGCGGCTCCTCGACCACCTTCAGGAGGGCGTTGAAGCCCGCCGAGGTGACCATGTGCGCCTCGTCGATGATGTAGATCTTGTACCGGCTGGAGGCGGGCCCGAAGAAGGCCTTCTCCCGCAGGTCACGGGCGTCGTCCACACCACCGTGGGACGCGGCGTCGATCTCGATGACGTCGATCGACCCCGGCCCGTTCCGCGCGAGGTCGCGGCAGGACTGGCACTCGCCGCAGGGCGTCGGCGTCGGGCCCTGCTCGCAGTTCAGACACCGGGCGAGAATGCGCGCACTGGTCGTCTTTCCGCAGCCGCGGGGCCCGCTGAACAGGTACGCGTGATTGACCCGGTTGTTCCGCAGGGCCTGCTGCAACGGGTCGGTGACATGCTCCTGCCCGATGACCTCGGCGAAGGACTCGGGGCGATAGCGGCGGTACAGCGCGAGAGACGACACGTATACGAGGTTATAGGCGCCCACCGACAACCCGGGAAAAACCACCGGACGGGACCTGACGCCGCCACCACTCACACCCCGCGGGAACCGCCGCGGGAACCCCCGCCCGGACCACTGGCCGGAGAACGCAAGCGCCCCCCACGCACCCGCCAGAGCCAACCTACCCTTGCTGCCTTCCGGCCCTGGGGGAGTTCAGTCAGATAGCGCCGCGTGAGGGGCTCCGCCCAGCGTACCCGATCCCAGCAGCCCCACGCCCCACCCCTCCCCTCGCCCCCTCCCCAGCACCCTCCTCGCCCCTCCCCAGCACCTCCCCGGCACCCTTCCCCGACACCCCCGCCGACTCCACCGGACCCCGGATCGAATCGAGTGATCGAATCGAGTTCGCGAGCACCCTCCTCGGTCATGTAATGTTCCGAGCGGAGGATTCGCCTAGAGGCCTAGGGCGCACGCTTGGAAAGCGTGTTGGGGGCAACCCCTCACGAGTTCGAATCTCGTATCCTCCGCCAGCTCAGAGGGCCGGATCGCGTAAGCGGTCCGGCCCTCTGGCGTTCCCCGTCGCGGGCATTCTCGCGCTCCCCGTCGCGGGTGCGCGGCGTTCGCCGGCAGGCGACAGCCGCCGGGCGGGGGCGCGCGGGCGCATACTGGTGGGGATGACAAAGCCTCCCGCGCCGAAGCGCCACTTGCCGACCAGTCCCTTCAAGGCCCCGGTCGCCCATCCGCCCAAGGAATTCGCCGTGGGCGACCAGGTCACACACGACATGTACGGCCTCGGCCGAGTGATCGGCATCGAGGACGGAGTCGCAGCACTTGTCGATTTCGGCTCGCTGCAAGAGCGGATCCTCAGCCCGTACACCAAGATGAGCAAGCTGTAGAACCTGCTGCGCCGTCCCCGGCGCGGCAGCTTCAGAGGGCCGGACCGCATCAGCGGTCCGGCCCTCTGGCGTTCACGCGGCGACTGCCTGGAAGTCGCCGAGGGCGCCCTCCAGGAGGTCGAAGACGTGAGCCGCCTCGGGGGCCAGGGTGGCGGCGATCAGGTCGTTCGACCGGCCGGCCAGGGTCAGCTCCTGGATCCGCCGGAAGAGCAGCCGGTGCGCCGCTCCGAGGAGCGCGGCAGCCGCGCGAGGGGCGATGGACGTGGCCTCGGTCTCGGTCTCGGTCTCGGCGTCAGCGACGGTCTCCGCCAGGGCGACGGCCAAGGCCTCCTCGCGCTGGTCGTGCAGGTCGCGCAGGCGGGCGGTGAGGGTGGGGCTGTCGGCGACCATGCGGGCGAAGTCAGGGCCGGCGAAGCCCGCGACAGGGTTGCGCGCGTCGAGTGCGGCGGTGAACTCCCGGCGCAGCGCGGCCAGCGGAGACTCTCCCTCCGCGCGGCCCGCGACCGCGACGGCCAGGCTCGCGGTGAACTGCTCGTGATGGTCGAGGGCCAGGTCCTCCTTGCGCGGGAAGTAGTTGGTGACCGTCTTCTTGGCCACCCGGGCCGCGGTCGCGATCTCGGCGATCGTCGTCTGCTCGAAGCCCTGCTCCAGGAACAGTCGGGTGGCGTGGTCGGAGATCAGCTGCCTGGTCTCCTGCTTCTTGGACTCACGGAGTCCCATGCTCTCGGTACCCATGAGGGAATCTTACACTCGTAGCAAAATTACGCTTGACGAACCTTGGTGGTCGCGCGTAAAGTTACGTCCGTCGCAAAAATCTCTCCGAGGAGTCACCCTGAACGTCACCACCTCCACCCTCTCCCTCACCGTCGCCGACGTGAACGCGTCGCAGGACTTCTTCACCACCCACCTCGGCTACCAGGTCGCCATGGCCGCGGACGGCTTCGCCTCCCTGACCCGCGACGACGCCGCCGCCGACATCGTGCTGCTCCGGCAGGGCACCGAGGTCCTCCCCGCCGAGCAGCGCGACCAGCGGGCGTCCGGCCTGATCCTGGCGCTCACCGTCAGTGACCTCGCCGAGCACGAGGCCCGACTGTGGGCGGCGGGCGCGCCGATCACGATGCCGCTGCGCGAGGAGCCGTGGGGCGAGCGCCTCTTCCAGCTGACCGACCCCAACGGCGTCGTCATCCAGCTCGTCGAGTGGGTCACCCCGTCGGGCGACGAGGCCGGGGCCGGGACTTGGGACGGAAGCGGTACCGGGACCGAGGCCGGAGCCGACGCCTCCTGAGCACGAAGAAGGGCCCCACCGGAAACGGTGGGGCCCTTCTTCCGTTCCTCCCCACTACACGAGGCAGGGCGGCATTCCAGGCCGACCTCGCGGTCGACGGGGTGGCTCGTCCGCATCGAGGCGTCGGTGACCCGCTGCCAGGAGGCGTACTTGGCGTACAGCCGATCGGCGTCCAGGGCCGAGGAGGTTGCCGTACTTGGCGAGGTTCCGCTTCTTCAAGAGCCCGCGGTGCCGCATCCGCGTCCGCTGGGACCAGACTCGCCGTCAGAGACTGGCCGAGCGAGCGGGGGCCGCGATGATCGATCCGCACGACTCCGCGGCAGTGCCCACGGACGTGCCGGCGGTACCCGGCAGCGCGACTGCAGCGATGAAGGGGAGCAGCGCACCCCTGCACGCAGGCGTACCGGTGATCATTCCTACGAGGAGGCCGGATGCCCGGCGAACCCGATCGTGGCCACGTAGACCGTGATGCGCCCGAGGGTGCCGGAGCCGTGGAGCACTCGCCGCTCCGGCTGATCCTCGACCGACGCCGTAGCCGACCGCCCGAAGGACGCTCTCCCGAACGGCCACACCCAGCTGATCCAGTCCGCCTTGAACAGCCAGATGGAGACCAGATCCGCGAAGTATTCGCGAGCCGAGCCGAGTTCACGGACCCGGGACTGCTGCGCGGCGAGCGAGGCGGCACTGGTAGCCGCCAGGGGCAGAGGGCCTGGCCTCCCGGGTTGACGGTCTCTGGACCTGGCCGGAAGCGCGGGCGGACAGGTACGGCGGAAGGTGTCGCTGGCACCGGAAAGGGCTTCGTTCACCGGTTAGAGGGGTGATGGGAGGGAGGGACGTTCCTGCGGCCATCGGTGTGTAGTGATGCCGATACTTTCTGTGATGACCTTCCGGTTCGACCAGACAGGGGTTATCGATGAGGAAGTTGGCGACTGCGGTGGTGGCCGCGGGGCTGTTCTTCGGCGGGATGGGGGTGGCGGTGGCCGACTCGTGGCACGGATTGACGATGACTACGACGGGCGCCGAGTTCAAGGGTTCCTACATGTGGGAGCCCCAGCTGCAAAAGCATGGCGGGCTCCGCGCAAAGGGGAATCTGAAGGACACCTCCAATGGCGACGGGCACAACGTGTACCTCCGGGCGAAGGTCAAGGGGCACCCTTGGATGCGCATCAAGGGTGCCCAGAAGAGGACCATTCCCATCGACTACACGTTCTACGACGGTGCACAACTCCTGACGACTCAGGTAGAGCTTCAGACATGCCGAGATCGCGGATCACTGCGGCCGGACAACTGCTCGACAAACAAGGTGTTCACGCGGCGATAGTCGACGGTTCCGGGGGCCGCCGGGGCGGCCCCCGTCCTCTAGGGAGTGCACACCACGATGGACGCCATCCTCCGCGCCGAGAGCGTGGATCTCAGCTATGGCATGCACCAGGCAGTCAGCAGCGTCGACTTCACGCTTAAGCGCGGCGAAGTAGCCGCCATCATGGGCAGCAGCGGATCAGGTAAATCATCCTTGCTGTACTGCCTAGCCGGAGTGCTTCCACCTTCAAGCGGCATCGTAACTTTCGACGGGATCGAACTCTCATCCCTACCCGATGGGGAGCTAAGTGCCCTGCGCCGTACACGCCTGGGGTTCGTGTTCCAGTACGGGGAACTACTCCCGGAGCTAACCGCCGAGGAGAACGCGGCTCTTCCGCTCCGCCTTGCTGGGATCAGCAAGACACATGCTCATGCGATGGCTGGCCAAGTACTGGGCCGTCTTGGGATGGGCGACTTGTTGCGGCGCCGGACCTCAAAGCTGTCGGGAGGCCAAGCACAGCGTGTAGCGGTTGCGCGAGCTCTGGTCCACCGGCCAGACGTGGTGTTTGCGGATGAGCCGACCGGGGCACTAGACAGCGCCAATGCGGCAGCGGTTCTGGCTGAGTTCCTGCAGCTGGCGCGGAGGCAGAAGACAGCCGTGGTCATCGTCACCCACGATGTAAACGTCGCGGCAAAGGCCGATACGCAGTACACGATGTCGGACGGTGTCTTGGCCCAACGGGTGGCAGTGTGAACACATTCCTCCTCGGAATGCGTCTGGTATGGGGCAGCGGCCGGAGAGGTCGGGCACGCTTCCTCTTGATGGCAATCGGCTCCGGGCTCGGCGCAGCGTGCCTTGCCGCTGCCCTCACCATTCCGTCGATCATCGCTGCGCACGATGCTCGCGCAGCCAGCCGTGAACCGCGACCGGGCCCGAACAATCATTTCGTTTACCAAGAGTTCCGCGATCCGTTTGGATCAACGCCACTCCATCGGGTATTCGTCGCTCGTACGAAGCCTGGCCCTACACCAGTGCCGCCAGGCATCAATAGACTTCCCCGAGCTGGCGAGACCATCATCTCGCCGAAGCTCGCCGAAGCCCTGGAAGCACACCCCGGCACCGCTGGTCTCGTTCCTGGCCGTGTGATTGGGATGATCTCGCCGGAAGGGTTGGGTGGCTCCGAAGAGCTCTACGCCTATGTTGGCACCACTCCGGCCGAGCTCCCCCAAGCAATCCCGCTCGGCAGTTTCGGCGCCAAGCACCCTTGGCACGAACTCATCGATGAATCAACGCTCGACATCCTGCGATTCACCCTCGGGTGCATCGTGCTGCTTCCCCTCGTCATCTTTCTCTCCGTCTGCGCAAGGCTCTCCGGAGAGTCCCGGGCTCGTCGGCTCGCCGCCCTTCGGCTCGTCGGGCTCAGCGTGAAGGACACGCTGCGGGTCAATGCCGGGGAGAGCGTGGCCGCCGCGTTTGTAGGGGCCGTGCTCGGGGTCGTCGGGTATCTCGGGGTCAATGAGGTCATGGCGCGGGTCGGGCTGCCGGGGCTGCATTGGTATCCGGCCGACGGGCGGCCCGAGGCGTCGACCGTGGCCGTGTGTCTGCTCGGGTGTCCGGCGCTCGCGTGGGTCGTGGGGCAGTTCAGTGCGCGGCGGGCAGCCCTGTCGCCGATCAGCGTCCGGCGGACCGGGGAGCGCAAACCTCCGAGGATGTACGGAACATTGCTGCTGATCCCGGGACTCGGGGTCATCGGCGGGTATTGCGTGCTCAGTGTGATGGGCCGCGACCCGTCCGGGGGTTCTGCCAGTTCCGTGCTTGTACCCGGCGCCGTGCTGCTGACCGGTGCCGGGCTCGTTTTCGGTTTGGCGCCGATCACGGCGTGGCTCGCGCGGCGGCTTGCCGGAGTGTCGAAGTCGCTTCCTGTGGCGCTGGCGATGAGGCGTACGGAGGTCGATCCCGGTTCGTCACTGCGGGTGGTCACCGGGCTGGTCCTCCTCGTGTTCGGCGCGTCGCTCACGCAAGGTGTGCTCGTCGAGCTGGACCAGGTCAGTCGGCGGACGACTCCCGTCCAGGAGTACAACATCAGCCTCAGCGAACTGAGCCCCAAGCAAAGGCAACAGCTCACGCAGGTGCCCGGCGTGCGGATGCAGATGCTCACGTACAGCTCATGGGCTCCCATGGACGGTGAATGGCAGCCGCGCCTGGACCTGGTGGTCGCCACCTGCGCCCAGCTCGCCGCAACCACGCTCCGGGCACAGGGCTGTGTGGACGGAAAAGCCATGCAGCTGCACGATGCCAATGCGGCATACCCGGACGACCCTCAGCCCGGTGACCGATTCCCTTTCGAGACGCGCGACAGGCGAAAGATCACGCTTACCGTCCCCCACGAACGCGTCGACATGACCGCGTACCAGCCGTCCGTCTTCCGCACCGCTGCTCTGCTCGTGCCGCCTGCTCTCGCACCTCCGAACCTGCTGGATTCGGCCGGCACTCTGACGCTGGCCAGCGACGCCGACCCCGCCACCATCCGGGCCGTCCTCGACGGTGTCGGGGCCATTGCACCGACCGCGGCCGTCGATCCTGTCGGGATCGTGATCGACTCGCTTGCGCAGCTCACCGTGATTCGCAGTCTGCTCGCCGTCGGGATGGTGCTGGGGTTGGTCATCGGGGTCGCCGCGTTCGTCGTGTCCGTGGCCGATCGGGCCATGGAGCGGCGGGGGCAGGTGACCGCGCTCGCCCTCTTGGGGGCTCGGGCCGGGACGCTGCGGGTTGTGCAGGTCTTGCAGGTCGGGTTGCCGCTCGTCGTGGGGTTGGGGGCGGCCATCGTCACCGGGTGGCTTGCCGAGTCCAGTTATCTGATCACCGGGGGCGGCGCGGTCCACTGGGACTGGGAAGGGCTGCCGCTGCTCCTCGCCTGCGCCCTGGGCGTGCTGGTCGTCGCCGCCCTCGCCTCCGTGCCCATGGTCCGGCGGCACATCGACCCCGAGCACATTCGGCGGGACTGATCTCGTGGCCGGCGATGAGTTCCGGGTGCAGCGGGGGTCATACCTTCAGTTGCCCGCCTCACCCAGGAGATCACCATGGCCGAGAACACCCCCAAGGGACCCGCCAGCTACTTCCCCTCCATCGAGAAGAAGTACGGGCGGCCGGTCTCCGAGTGGCAGGAGCTCATCCGTGCCTCGCCGCTCAGCAAGCACATGGAGCTCGTCTCCTGGCTCAAGGCCGAGCACGGGCTTGGGCACGGGCATGCCAATGCTCTCGTCGCCCATACCCTGGCGGAAGGTAAGTAGGGTACGGCGGCTCAGGCCGCCAGTTCGTGGGCCGCCGTCCGGTGGTGGACTCGCGGCACCAGGGTCAGGGTCGCCGCCGCGGCCGCCGTGCCCGCCAGCAGGGCCGTCCACCACAGGACGTCCGGGCCCAGCGTCGTGTACGCGGCCACGCCCGCGGTGAGGGCCGCGAAGCGGGCCACGCCCCAGGTCCAGCTGAAGGCGCCCTGGTAGCGGCCCCGGGCGTGTGCCGGGGCCAGGTTGGCGACGACGCTCGCCGCGATGCCGGCGACCACGACCTCGCCGAGCGACCAGACCACGACCGACACCGTGTAGCCGACGATCCCGTCCGCCAGGCCCGTGAGCGCCACGCCCACCGCGATCAGGACGCTGCCGGAGCTCTGCACCGCGAGCTGCGGCAGCCCGGCCAGCCGGGCGGTCACGAAGGGCTGGAAGGCGACCACCAGGACCGCGTTGACCGCCGCCATCGCCCCGTACACCGCCGGGGAGAGGCCGCTGTCGCGGACCGCGAGCGGCAGCGCGACCTCGGTCAGCGAGTACACGAACAGCTGGATGCCGAAGAGCGGGAGGAGCAGCAGGGCCAGGCGGTCCCGGAGGACCACTCCGTAGCCGATTCCGTCCTTCTTCCCCATGGCCTTCGCGTGGGTCGGTTCCTTGAGGCGGGTGGCCACCACCACCGCGTACAGCAGCATCGAACCCGCGTCCACCGCGAACAGCAGCCAGTAGCCGTGGGCCGCCAGGTAGCCGCCCAGGACGCCCGCCACCGCGGTGCCGATGTTCACTCCCCAACCGAAGAGGGCGTACGCGCGCCGGCGGCGGTCGCTGTCCACCGCGTCGGCCAGCAGCGCGGACGCCGCCGGTGACACCGTGCTGCCCGCCGTGCTGATCAGCAGCGACGCCGCCGCCATCGTCCACACCCCAGGGGCCAGGAACAGTGCCCCCTGCGCCGCCGCCGCGCCGATCAGGCCGATCAGCATCGTCGGACGGCGGCCGATGCGGTCGGCGAGGATGCCGCCGACGGCGGGGCCGATGAGGTTGCCCGCGCCGAGGGCGCCGAGGACGTACGAGGTGTCGGCGCCGGTCACCCCTCGCGACGCGAGGAAGAAGACCAGGAACGGCGTGACGAGGTAGCCGAGGCGGTTGACGATCGTTCCGGCGAAGATCGTCCAGACGACGGGCGGGAGACCGCGGAAGGAGGAGGGCATGGGGGGAGTCTGTGGGTGCTCCTGCCTCCCCCTCCAATGATTAAGCTCAGGACGAATCCATTACGCATCTCTTCGCCGTGTCGCGCCGACCAGGACGGTAACTCCATGGAATCCGGGCTCCGTTTCTCCGCCGCCGACCTCGCCCAGACCCGCTTCGCCGTCTCCCCCATGTGGGAGGTCGTCACCAGCTTCCGCCTCCTCGCCCGGCAGCCCGGCGCCACCGGCACCTCCCACCACCGGCGTTGGGTCGCCCAGGTCCGGCCCCGGCTCGTCCGGGCCGGGCTCGACCGCGGCTGGCTCGCCACCCTCGTACCCGCCCACGGCTATCTCGCCGACTTCCTCAACCCCACCCCCACCGGCCCCTTCCCCACCCTCGAAGCCGAGCTCGACGCCATCCGCCGCACCCCTCCCGAGCAGGTACGCGACGACCTCAGGCGCCTCGGCGTGGAGGTCGGCGACGGCCCCCGCCGCCGACTCCTGCACGAGGCCCCCGAAGCCGCCCTCCGCAAGGTCGCCGACGAGATCGACACGTACTGGGAGATCGGTCTCGCGCCCTACTGGGCCCGCATCCAGAAGCTCCTGGAGGCCGACGTCTTCCACCGGGCCCGCCAGGTCGCGGAGCACGGTTCGGCCCGGGTCCTGAGCGAACTCCACGAGACCGTACGGTGGGACGACGGCACCCTGCGGCTCGTACGCCGCCACTGCGCGCTCACCCGCGACAAGGCCGGCTCCGGGCTCCTCCTCATCCCCTCGGCCTTCGCCTGGCCCAAGGTCCTCACCCGGTCCGTCCACCCCGATCCGCCCCAACTCGCCTACCCCGCGCGGGGCATCGGCACTCTGTGGGAACCCCGTACGACCGCCTCCGCGGACGCCGTCGCCGCCGTCCTCGGGCGCTCCCGCACCCTGCTCCTCACCGAGCTCGACACCCCGGCCTCCACCACGCAGCTCGCCACGCACTGCGGCCTGTCCGCGGCCGGCGTCTCCCAGCACCTCATCGCCCTGCGGAACGCCGGCCTCGTCACCGCCCACCGCAGCGGGCGCTCCGTCCTCTACGCCCGCACATCCATTGCCGATCAACTCCTCGACCAGGGAGGATCGTGCGATGGCTGATTCTCTGTCCTCTTCCTGCAGCGAGCCGGGCGAGCCCGTCGAGCGGGTCGTCGTGGCGCGTGACGGCGTGCGGCTGTCCTGTCACGACTGGGGAGGCACCGGGGCCGACGTCCTCCTCCTCCACGGGCTCGCCGGGCACGCCGGTGAGTGGGACGTGACCGCCCGCGCCCTGCGGGACGCCGGACACCGCGTCCTCGCCCTCGACCAGCGCGGGCACGGAAGCAGCGAGCGGCGGCCCGAGGACGTCTCGCGCGCCGCGTACGTCGCCGATGTCGTCGCGGTGGTGACGGAACTCGGGCTCCGACAGCCCGTGTTGGTGGGGCAGTCCCTCGGCGGGCACACCGCCCTGCTCACCGCCGCCGCCCATCCCGGGCTGCCCCGCGCCCTCGTCCTCGTCGAGGCCGGGCCCGGCGGATCGGAGCCGGGTGTCCAGGCGGGCATCGCGGAGTGGTTCGCCGACTGGCCGGTGCCCTTCCCGACGCGGGAGGCGGCCGTCGCGTACCTCGGCGGCGGCAAGCGGCTCGTCGGGGAGGGCTGGGCGAGCGGGCTCGAGGAGCGCGGCGACGGGCTGTGGCCCCGCTTCGACGCCGACGTCATGGTCCGGTCGCTCGACGACAACGCCGCCCGCGCCTTCTGGAGCGAATGGGCGGCGATCACCTGCCCCGTCCTCGCCGTCCTCGGGCAGGGTGAGGAGGGCGGGATCATCGGGGCCGAGGAGTACGCGGAGATGGCCCGGCTCCTGCCCGGACTGCACGGCGTCAGCGTGCCCGGCACCGGGCACGACACGCATCTGGAGCGGCCCGAGGTGCTGCACTCGCTGGTCACGGGCTTCCTGGGCGGCTGAGCCGCCGGGTCGGGCCGGACGGTGACCGGGCACTCGGCCCCGGGGATCGCCCCTCGCCCCCTCACCCCCTCGCCCCCGTCCCCGTCCCCCGTCCCCTGCCCCTCGCCGCCCTCGCCGCCCTTGCCCCCTTGCCCCCTTGCCTTGGAGTGCACTCCAATTCCTACAGTGCGCGCATGCGCTATCGAACACTCGGCGGGACCGGGATCGACGTCAGCACCTACTGCCTCGGCACCATGATGTTCGGTGCCGTCGGCAATCCGGACCACGAGGACTCCGTACGGATCATCCATGCCGCCCTCGACCAGGGCATCAACTTCGTGGACACCGCCGACATGTACTCGGCCGGCGAGTCCGAGGAGATCGTCGGCAAGGCCCTGCGCGACTCCCGGCGCCGCGAGTCGACCGTCCTCGCGACGAAGGTGTACTTCCCGATGGGCGACGAAGGCCCCAACAAGGGCGGCCTGTCACGGCGTTGGATCACCCGCGCCGTCGAGAACAGCCTGCGGCGGCTCGGGACCGACTGGATCGACCTCTACCAGGTCCACCGGCCCGACCCCCGCACCGACATCGAGGAGACCCTCGACGTCCTCGGCGACCTCGTCACGCAGGGGAAGATCCGGGCGTTCGGCTGCTCCACCTTCCCCGCCGAGGAGATCGTCGAGGCGCACGCCGTCGCCGACCGGCGCGGGCTGCGCCGCTTCCGCTCCGAGCAGCCGCCGTACTCGCTGCTCGCGCGGGGCGTGGAGGCCTCCGTGCTGCCCGTGGCCCAGCGGTACGGGATGGGGGTGCTGACCTGGAGCCCGCTCGCGTCCGGCTTCCTCACCGGCCGGTACCGCAAGGGCGCGCCGATCGACCTGACCAGCGGGCGGGCCGCGCTCAACCCGCACCGCTTCGACCCCTCGCTCCCCGTCAACGCCGCCAAGCTCGACGCCGTCGAGGAGCTCGTCGCGCTGGCCGACGAGATCGGGTGCAGCCTGCCCGAGCTGGCGATCGCCTTCGTGACCGCGCACCCGGCCGTGACCTCCGTGATCATCGGGCCGCGCACGATGGAGCAGCTGGAGGGGCTGCTGAAGGGGGCGCCGGTGGTCCTCACGGACGAGATCCTCGACCGGATCGACGCGATCGTGCCGCCGGGGACGAACATCTACCCGCCGGACGGCGTCTGGCGCCCGCGCGCCCTGACGGAACCCGCCCTGCGCCGACGGCCGTTGGAGGAGCGCGCGGCGGGTTGAGCGGGAGGGTGGCCGAGCGGGTGGCCGAGCGGGTGGTGGCGGGCCCGGCGCCACCCCGCACCACGCGGCTCGCGGCTCCCGTCTCGCGGCTCGCGTCTCGCGGCTCGCGTCTCGCGGCTCGCTGGGGCGGATGTGCTCCGCTCCGGCCGCGCCTGAATCCATGCTGGCCGCATGAGTGAGACGCGTACGAGAACGATCGGCGACGCAGAGCGCCGGGCCCGGCTCGCGGTCCGGCACCGGCTGGCCGGGGCCGCGCGGGCGGAGAGCGCCGAGGAGGTCGGGGACTCCTTGGTGGCGCTGCACGGGACGGACCCGGCGAGCGTGTTCCTCGCGGTGGGGGCGCGGCTGGCGGGCGAGGCCGGGCCGGTCGCGCCGGTCGAGCGGGCGCTGTACGAGGAACGGTCCCTGGTCCGGATGCACGGCATGCGGCACACGCTCTTCGTCTTCCCGTCCTCTCTGGCGCCCGCCGTCCAGTCCTCGACGACCCTTCCCGCTGCCGTCCGCGAACGCACCATGCTGCTGCGGCACTTGGCGGCGGGAGGCTCCTTCGACGAGGCCTGGCTCGTGGAGACCGAGCGCCTGGTCCTCGCCGAGCTGGCCGTACGGGGGGAGGCGACCGGAGCCGAACTGGGTGCGGCCGTACCGAGGTTGAGGGAGACGTACGTGTACGGGCCGGGCACCCGCCAGGAGGGCGTCCAGTCCGTCGCGAGCCGGGCGCTGCGGGTCCTCGGCATGGAGGGGCGGATCGTCCGGGGGCGGCCGCAGGGGACGTGGACGTCGAGCCGGTTCCGCTGGGCGCTCGCCGAGGAGCACCCGGCGGTGCCGGCGGCGCAGGCGCGGGCCGAGCTGCTCGGGCGCTGGCTGGCGGCCTGCGGGCCGGCGACCGAGGCGGACCTGAAGTGGTGGACGGGGTGGAAGGTCACGGACGTGCGCGCGGCACTCGCGGCGGTCGGGGCGGTGGCGGTGACCCTGGCCGACGGGACGGGCTTCGTCCTGCCGGACGACCTCGGACCCGTACCGGCGCCGGAGCCCTGGGCGGCGCTGCTGCCGGCCCTCGACCCGACGGCGATGGGCTGGCAGGCCCGGGACTGGTACCAGGACCCCGGGCACCGGGCCGCGCTGTACGACCGCAGCGGGAACATCGCGCCGACGGTGTGGTGGGACGGCCGGATCGTCGGGGTCTGGGCGCAGCGGCCGGACGGCGGGATCGTCCACCGGCTCCTGGCCGACGTGGGCGGGGAGGCGGAGCGGGCGATCGGGGCGGAGTCGGCGCGGCTGGCGGGGTGGGTGGGGGACGTACGGGTGACGCCCCGTTTCCGCACCCCGCTGGAGCGGGAGCTGGCCGCGTCCTGATCACCGGCGCCTACTCACTGTCGTCGAGCCCGGGGACCCCCAGGTCGGCGAGGCCGTTGAGGACGAGGTCGACGGCGACCGCGGCGAGCAGCAGACCCAGGAGCCGGCCGAGGAGCTCGATGGTGGTGCCTTGGGCGCGGCGCAGGACGCCGGCGAGGAGCAGGACGCAGGCCAGGTCGAGGGCGATGACGGCCGCGTAGGCGAGGACGACGGTCGAGCGCCAGGCGAAGGAGTCGCCGGAGGCGCCCCCGAGGAGGATCGCCGTCATGGCGAGCGGGCTCACCACGTACGGCGTGAGCAACTCGCGCACGCCGCTGACCAGGTCCGGGGCGTCCCGGTGGACGCTGACGGGGCCGATGTGGAAGCCGAGGACGAGCCCGAGGGCGTAGAGGAAGAAGATGACCCCGCCCGCGAGCATGAGCGCGGGCGTACTGATGTGGAAGAGGTTCAGCAGCCACGGGGCCGTGATGCCGGTGCCCAGCCCGACGAGGACGGCCAGGCCCGAGGAGACGAGGGCGACGGAGCGCAGCTGGCGGGCGGAGTGGATCTGGGCGAGGCCGGCGAAGGAGAGGAGCACCTTGGGCGGGCCGACGACGGAGAAGAAAGCGATGAAGGCGGTGGAGAAGCTGAGTGCGTGCACCCTGGAATCATGGGACGCCCGGGTGATTTCTCCCGTTTTTCCGGCCGAATCCCGCGCGGTGTCGAGAACCGCCTCCCGGCTCCGACTCTCCTGCGAGAGGCAGTACCGGACACGGATACGAGGAGGACGTCATGAAGTACCTGGTGATGGTGCAGGGCTCTCAGGTCGACTACGAGGCGATGGTGGGCAACGGTTCCGCCGCGAGTCCCGCCTGGAGCAAGGCGGACCTCAAGGCGATGTTCGACCACATGAACACGATCAACACCGAGCTGACCGCCAACGGCGAGATGCTCGACGGCCAGGGCCTCGCCGCCCCGTCCACGACCCGCTTCGTGACGGTGGACGGCGACGGCAGGCCGGTCGTCACGGACGGCCCGTACGCGGAGACCAAGGAGGTCCTCGCCGGCTACTGGCTCCTCGACTGCGCCTCCCTGGAGCGCGTCACGGAGATCGCCGCCCAGGTCGCCCGCTGCCCGGCCCCGGCCGGCTCCCCGGAGTACGCGGTGGTGATCCGCCCGGTCGACGAGCGGGGTCCGAGCCAGGACTGAGCAAGGACCGGGCCAGGACCGAGCGGGGCCACGCCCCGAGCCCCGAGCGCTCCCTCCGCAGGGATCTCTCGGGGCTTCGGCGTACGGACCCACGTCTTTCGTCCGACTTTCACATTGCCTCCCCGTCCGTCCGTTGCGGACGTTACGGTTCCCCTGAGGCGTACATCACATCGCGAGGGGTCCGGGGGGACGCATGCAGGAGATGTCCAAGGGAGCGAACATCGGGCTGACCGCCCTCAGCGAGGACGCCGGGGCGGTGATCGTCAGCCTCAGTTGGAGCAGCGCGTCCGGCGACGGCGACGCGGACGTCTCCGTACTGCTCCTCGACGGCAGCGGCAAGGTGCGGGGGGACACCGACTTCTACTTCTACAACCACCCCGCCGCCGATGACGGCAGCGTGCAGCTGCTGGGCAAGGTCCCGACGGAGAACGGCAGCGAGGACCGGATCAGCCTGGACCTCACGGCGATCCCTTCGGACATCGTCACCATCGTCGTGGCCGCGAGCCAGTACGGCGGCGCCCGTTTCGGCGATCTGGACGACCTGCGCATGGCGGTCACCGACCGCTCGGGCGAGGCCCTTCTCGGCTTCTCCATCACGGACGCCACCGTCGAGACGGCCTTCATCTTCGGCGAGCTGTACCGCCGGAACGACGAGTGGAAGTTCCGTGCCGTGGGTCAGGGCTACGAGACCGGTCTCACCGGTCTCGCCACCGACTTCGGCATCACCGTCGTCGAGGACGACGAGAGCGACGAGGCCGACGAGAGCGACGCCGCGGGTACGAGTACGGCAGCGGAAGCAGAGGCGGACACGGGTGCGGAAGCGAGTACGGGCACGGATACCGGTGCCCGTACGGCTCTCGCTCCTCAGGCTCCCCGTGCCGGCTCCGGCGCCGTCGCTCTTCCCGCCCAGGCGACCTCCTCCGCCGACCGCGTCGCGGACGGCCCCACCCCGCCCGGCGGGAATCCCGAACCCGCCCGGCGCCGGGGCACGCGGACGGCCAAGAAGAAGGTCACTCTCCCCAAGGCCACGAAGAAGTCCCTGGCGGAGAACGACTCCTGGAAGCCCGCCCGGCTCTTCCCCGTCCCCTCCTACAAGAGCGATCGGGAGCGCGAGGTGCGCGCGACCTCGGTGCTCCTCTCCGTGATGGCGGAGGTGCCGGAGTTCGGCCGTCGCCTCACCGCGGGTTTCGGAGCCCCCGCGGGCCGGATGCAGACGTTCACCGAGGTCTCCCTCCCGCACGGCGACACCCCGAAGCGCCCGGACGGCGTCATCCGGGTGGAGCGGGCCGGGAAGCTCTGGACCGCGCTCGTGGAGACCAAGACCAACGGCAACCCGCTGAAGTCCGAGCAGGTCCAGAACTACATGGACATCGCCGCCAGGCGGGGGTACGAGGCCGTCATCACCCTCTCCAACGACGTGGCCCTGGAGGGGAGTCCGCTCGTCGACGTGAAGACCGACGGGCGGCGCAAGCACAAGGTCTCGCTCTGGCACCTCTCATGGGCCGAGGTTGCCCATCAGGCGCAGATGCTGATCCGTCACGAAGGTGTGGGGAACGCCGCCCACGCCTGGCTCCTGCAGGAGCTGCTCCACTACCTCCAGCACGAGAACTCCGGTTGTCACGGCTTCCAGAACATGGGGCCGTCGTGGGTGCCCGTGCGCAACGGCATCGACTCCGAGACCCTGTGCCAGGGCGACCCGCGCGCCGTGGAGGTCGTGGAGAGCTGGGAGCGGCTCATCCGCCAGGTCTGTCTGCGGCTGGGCGGCGAGCTCGGGCAGAAGGCGCTGCCCGTGCAGCGGGCGAAGCGGGGCACCGACCCGAAGTCACGGCGTACGGAACTCGCCGACCGGCTCTGCGAGGAAGGGAAGCTCGCCGCCGAGCTGCGTGTCGACGGCGCGCAGAGCATCCTGGCCATCACGGCGGACCTCCGCACCGGGAAGATCCGTACGTCCATCGACGTCCCCGCACCGGAGGGCGCCTACCCTCTCTCGGTCGCGAAGCGGCTCCTGCGGGGTCCTGGACGAGGCCCCAGCCGACCTGCATGTCGAGACCCTCGTGGAGGGGCGGAGCGGGACCCGCGGAACCCTGGAGCGGCTACGCCCGGAGCCCGGCGACCTGCTGCCCAAGGACGGCGCGGCCATCACCGGCTTCAGGCTGTCGCTCTTCAAGGGCATGGGCGGCAGCCGGGGCGGTACGGAATCGGGGTTCATCCGCAGCATCGACGAGGCCGTCGACCGTTTCCACGCCTCGGTCGTCGCGCACGTGGGCCAGTTCGAGCAGCGGCGGACCTCCCGTGGCAAGGCCGCCGCTGACGCTTCAGGAGCTCGCTGAGTCCCCGGGCCCCACCGCCCGCCCTCAGTGCACCCCGTGGGGGCCGCCCGTCGGGCGGGGGGTGCCTCGGGGGATGAGGAAGGGGGCCGTCAGGGCTGCTGCGGCCGCTGCGGCCGTGCAGAGGGTGAAGGCCGTCGTGAAGCCCGTGCCCGTCGTGGTGGTGAGGGCGAGGGTGGAGACCGCGGCCACGCCGATCGAGCCGCCCACCTCGTGGAAGGTGTTCACGATGCCCGAGGCGAGGCCGGCCTCGTGCGGGGTGATCAGGCCCAGGGCGGTCGTCGTCGCCGCGACGAAGACCGCGCCGAGGCCGAAGGAAGCCGTGGCCAGGGTGGGCAGGAGGGTGGCCCAGGGGTTGGCGCCCGGGGTGAGGACCGTCAGCGGGAGGCAGCCGAGGGCCGCCAGGGCCAGGCCGCCGGTGGCGCAGGCGCGCGGGCCCTGCGTCGTCACGAGGCGCGCGCCGAGGTGGGCGCCGATCGCGGTCGTGAGGGCGACCGGGAGGAAGAGCAGCCCGGTACGGAGGGCCCCGAGGCCGTACACGTGCTGGAGCTGCATCGAGCCCAGGAAGAAGAACGAGATCAGGAGCGCGGTCGCGACCAGCATGAGGAGCGAGCCCGCGACGACCGGGCGCCGCCTCAGCATCCTGAGGTCCATCAGCGGGGCGCTGCTCGCCCGCTCGACCGCCACGAAGATCCCGTACAGCGCGACCGCGCCGAGCAGCGGCAGCAGGGTCTCGGCGGACGCCCAGCCCGAGTCGCCCGCCTGGACGAGGCCGTAGACGAGCGCGCCCGTGGCGGCGGTCACGACGAGGGCGCCGGGGGCGTCCAGCCGGCCGCCCGTGCGCCCCGTGCGCCCCGGCCGTCGGTGGTCGTCCGGCAGGACCTTCGGGAGTGCGGCCAGCAGGGCCAGGCCCACCGGGACGTTGACGTAGAAGACCCAGGGCCAGCCCGGGCCCTCGGTGAGGGCTCCGCCGAGGAGGACGCCGACGGCCGAGCCGGTGCCGCCGATCGCCGCCCACGCCCCGAGGGCCTTGGCGCGCTCGGCGCCGTGGAAGGCGGTCGTGACGAGGGCGAGCGCCGCCGGGGAGAGGAGCGCCGCGCCCACGCCCTGGGCGACGCGGCCGCCGAGCAGCACGGGGGCGCTCGCGGCGAGGCCGCAGACGAGGGACGCCGCGGTGAAGAGCGCGAGCCCGGCCAGGAGGACGCGGCGGGCTCCCAGGGCGTCGGCGAGCCGGCCGCCGAGGAGCATGAGCCCTCCGAAGCAGAGGGTGTACGCGGTGACGACCCAGGTCAGGGCCGTGCGGTCGAGGTCGAGGTCGGCGGAGAGGGACGGCAGGGCGACGTTCACGACGGTGACGTCGAGGACCAGCATGAACTGGGCCGCGCAGATCAGCGCGAGTGCCGTCCAGCGGCGTGGATGCGTGGAGGCAGGGGTCGGTACGGCGATGTCGGTGGGCATAACTGAACTGTACGGCACAGTACAGTTGAACTCAACGGTACAGTTGAGTTGGTACCGTTCGGCCATGAACGCGCAGCCCGACGCCCCCAAGCCCGCCCCCGGCGGAGCCCGCGCCGCCCGCAAGCGGCAGGCCGTCGTGCGGGCCGCCCGCGACCTCTTCCTCCGCGAGGGCTTCGGCGTCGGCATGGACGCCATCGCCGCCGAGGCGGGCGTCTCCAAGGTCACCGTCTACAACCACTTCGGCAGCAAGGAAGCGCTCTTCACCGCCGTCGTCGCCGGCGCCCTCGACGAGCCGCTGCACCAGGGCCCCGAGGGCCCGGACCTCTCCCGCCTCGCCGACGCCGAGGACCTGCGCGCCGCCCTCACCGAGGCCGGCCGTGCCTGGGCCCGGGCCGTACGCGCCGACGAGGAGGGCCGCGCGCTGCGCACCCTCGTCGCCACCGAGCTGCACCGCTTCCCCGAGCTGGGCCGCGCCTGGCACGCCCACGGCCCGGCCGGCCACCACCCCGCCGTCGCCGACGCGCTGCGCACCCTCGCCGACCGGGGCCGCCTGGAGATCCCCGACCTGGAGGTCGCGGTGCTCCAGCTCTACTCCCTGCTCGTCTTCCCGCAGATGGTCTTCGAGCAGTACGGGACGGAGATCGCCGAGGACCTGAGCGAGCGGCTCGTCACCGACGGGGTCGAGATGTTCCTCCGCCGCTACGCGCCATGAGCCCTGCTCACGGCTGCTGAGCGCCGCCTCCCGGAGCAGGTGTCATCCTTGGTCTTCGGCGTAGCCCCGTGCGGGGGAGTAAATTACCCCCCGGGGTATCTGTGGAGGAGTAGTCGTGGAACTCGATCTCGCGGGCGCGGAGCTCAAGGCCGTACTGAACCGGCTGCGCCGGGCGCAGGGCCAGATCGCCGGCGTGATCCGGATGATCGAGGAGGGCCGGGACTGCGAGGAGGTCGTGACCCAGCTCGCCGCCGCCTCCCGCGCCCTCGACCGGGCCGGGTTCGCGATCATCGCGACCGGGCTCCAGCAGTGCCTGACCGACATCGAGGACGGCCGGAAGGACGGCGAGGACCGCGACGCCATGCGGGCCCGGCTGGAGAAGCTCTTCCTGTCGCTGGCGTAGGAGAACGAAAGCCTCTGAAGCGGAGCACCCCCAGGGACATCCCCTGGGGGTGCTCCGCGTTTTCCCGCGCTCCTCGTCGGACGTCAAACGTCAGTCGTCAGTCGTCAGTCGTCAGTCGTCAGTCGTCAGTCGTCAGCAATCAGTCGTCAGTCGTCAGTCGTCCGCGAGGCCCTTCAGGCGCTTCGCGATCCGCGTCAGGCGCGCGCCCTGGTAGCGGGCGGCCTGGAGGACGTTCTCCTCAGGGGCGCCGTTGGCGCCGGGGTGCGAGGTGCCGTAGGGGTTGCCGCCGGCCGCGTAGACGGAGGGGTCGGTGAAGCCGGGCGAGACGATGACCGAGCCCCAGTGGTGGAAGGTGTTGTAGAGCGCGAGCAGCGTCGACTCGTTGCCGCCGTGGAGGTTGTGGGCGCTGGTGAAGGCGGTCGCGGGCTTGTCCGCCATGACGCCGCGCTGCCAGAGGCCGCCCGAGGTGTCGACGTACTGCTTGAGCTGGGCGGCGACGTTCCCGAAGCGGGTCGGGGATCCCAGCGCGTACGCGTCGGCCCACTCCAGGTCGTCCAGGGTGGCGACCTCCACGCCACCGGTGGCGTCGACGTGGGCGCGCCAGGCCGGGTTCGCGTCGATCGCGGCGTCCGGGGCGAGCTCGGACACCCTGCGCAGCCGCACCTCCGCACCGGCCTTCTCGGCGCCCTCGGCGACGGCCTGGGCGAGCTGGTGGACGGCCCCGGTGGCCGAGTAGTAGATGACGGCGACCTTGACGGACATGACGAACTCCCTCAACCGGATTACTTTCCGCTTCGATGTTCCGAGGTTAAGTGGATTGCTATCCGGTTCGCAAGGGCGGCAGGTATGCTCGGATCGAGGCCTACGGAGGGGGACACGGGCATCGGGCGCACGGGCGAACAGGCGAACAGGACAGGAGCCGGCTGGATGAGCACGAGAGAACCGCGGACCGGGGACGCGGCCGCGACCCCGCCCTCCCCTGCACCCGCGCCCACACCTGCAACTGCGCCCGCGCCCGCGCCCGCGCCGACGCTCGGCCTGCTCCCCACCGTCGGCGGCGGCCCCGCCCCCGAGCGCGCGGACGCCGCCCGCAACCGGCGGAAGATCCTCGACGCGGCCGCCCGGATCGTCGCCGAGGACGGCCCCCAGGCCGTCACGATGAACCAGGTCGCCCACGCCAGCGGCATCGGCGTCGGCACCGTCTACCGCCGCTTCGGCGACGTCTCCCAGCTCCTGTGGGCCCTGCTCGACGACCGCGAGCGCCAGTTCCAGGAGGCCTACATGAGCGGTCCGCCGCCCCTCGGGCCCGGCGCCCCCGCCGCCGAGCGGCTCGACGCCTTCCTCGACGCCCTCGTCGACCGGGTCGGCGAGCAGCGCGAGATCCTGCTCGCCGCCCACTCCGCAGCGCCCCGGGCCCGCTACCACAGCGGCGCCTACCGGGTGATGCACACGCACATGGCCCTGCTCATCGGGGAATTGAGGCCCGGCTCCGACGCCACGCTCCTCGCTCACCTCGCGCTCGCGTCGTTCTCACCGGACGTGATGCACCACCTGACGGTCGAGCAGGAGCTGTCGAGCGAGCGCCTGAAGGCCGGGGTGCGGGAGCTGCTGACCCTGCGGGCCTGAGGCGGGTTTCCGACGCATGGACGGTGCTGGACCGGAAGCGGGCCCCGGCCGCAGGATCGTGGCATGACCACGTATCTGATCCTGCACGGCTTCCAGAACCACCGTCCGCCGGGTCACTGGCAGCACTGGCTCGCCGGTGAGCTGCGGGCGCGCGGGCACGAGGTGCGGTATCCGCAGCTGCCCGAGGCGGACGCGCCCGTCCTCGACGACTGGCTCGCCGCGCTCGCGGAGCACGGCGAGCGGCCGGCCGACGGGGAGTTCGTGGTGCTCGCGCACAGCCTGTCGGTGCTGCTGTGGCTGCGGGCCGGGGCGCGGCGGCCGGACGCCGACCGGGTGCTGCTCGTCGCCCCGCCGTCGCCGCAGGTGACGGCGTCGATCCCGGAGATCGCCGCGTTCGCCGACGGCCTCGACCTCGACCTCGGCCTCGCGGAAGCGAGTGTGCGCGCACGGCTCGTGTACGGGGACGGGGACCCGTACTGCCCCGAGGGCGCGGACGTCCACTACGGCACCCCGCTCGGCCTCGACACGGACCACGTCCCGGGCGGCGAGCACCTCAACCCCGACTCGGGGTACGGGGAATGGGCCTCGGTCCTGGAGTGGTGCGAGGACCCGGCGGTACGGATCAAGGGCCGGTAGCGGAGCGCCCACGGGACCACCGCCCGTAGTCTCGGGCGGATGTACTCCGAGACCGCACCGTACGACCAGGGCCTGCTCGACGTGGGAGACGGCAACCTCGTCCACTGGGAGGTCTCCGGCAACCCGGCGGGCCGGCCCGCGCTCGTCGTGCACGGCGGGCCCGGCTCCGGGTCCTCGCCGCACAACCGGCGCTACTTCGACCCGGAGGCGTACCGGCTCGTCCTCTTCGACCAGCGCGGCTGCGGGCGCTCCACCCCGCACGCGAGCGACCCGGCCGCCGACATGTCCGTGAACACCACCGCACACCTGGTGGCCGACATGGAGCGGCTGCGCGAGCACCTGGGCATCGAGCAGTGGCTGCTGTACGGCGGCTCCTGGGGCGCCACGCTGATCCTGGCGTACGCGGAGGCGTACCCCGAGCGCGTGACGGGGATCGTCCTCGCGGCCGTCACGACCACCCGCCGCTCCGAGATCGCCTGGCTGTACGAGGGAGCCGGCCGCTTCTTCCCCGAGGCCCACGAGCGCTTCAGGGCCGGGGCCGGCGCGCCGTCGGACCCGACCCGGGCGGACGGGGCGAAGGACCTGCCCCGGGCGGACGGGGCGAAGGACCTGCCCCGGGCGGACGGGGCACAGGCCCTGGTGGAGGCGTACTCCGCGCTGCTGAACCACCCCGACCGGGCCGTGCGGGAGAAGGCCGCGGCCGACTGGTGCGCCTGGGAGGACGCCGTCCTCTCCACGGAGGGCCAGGGCACCCCGTACACCGACCGGGTCGACGACACCCGGCTCGGCTTCGTCCGGATCTGCGCCCACTACTTCGCCCACGGCGCCTGGCTCGCGGAGGGCGCCCTGCTCCGCGACGCGCACCGGCTCG
The DNA here is from genome assembly GCF_008642375.1 of Streptomyces venezuelae. Classification (NCBI taxonomy): domain Bacteria; kingdom Bacillati; phylum Actinomycetota; class Actinomycetes; order Kitasatosporales; family Streptomycetaceae; genus Streptomyces; species Streptomyces venezuelae. The sequence continues at coordinate 4,181,250 of NZ_CP029194.1, forward strand.
CGGGCACCCCCGGCGTCCTGATCCAGGGCCGGCTCGACATGGCCGGCCCGCCCACCACCGCCTGGGAGCTGTCCCGGGCCTGGCCGGACGCCGAACTGCACGTGATCGAGGACGCGGGGCACCTGGGCGACCTGCGGACCCGGGAGCTGATCCTCGCGGCCCTGGACCGCTTCGCGAGGGGGGTCCCCCTGCGCGGGCGAGGCCCTGAGCTCGGGGGAGGGTGAGCCCACCGGGCGCGCGCCCGGGACCGGCGGGATGATCGAAGCATGAGTTCCAAGGCAGCCCCCGAGATCCATCTCGCCCAGCAGCCGGAGGCCGACGCGCTGCTCGCCCGCTCGCCGCTCGCCGCGCTCGTCGGCATGCTCCTGGACCAGCAGGTTCCGATGGAATGGGCGTTCTCCGGCCCGTACACGATCGCCTCGCGGCTCGGGGCGGACGATCTCGACGCACACGAGATCGCCTCCCGCGCCCCGGAGGAGTTCGCCGCGCTGCTCTCCGAGAAGCCGGCCGTGCACCGCTATCCGGGGTCGATGGCCCAGCGCGTCCAGCAGCTCTGCCATTTCCTCGTCGAGGAGTACGGGGGCGACGCCGAGGCCGTCTGGGCGGACGCGGCGACCGGCAAGGAGCTGCTCGCGCGGCTCCAGGCGCTGCCTGGTTTCGGCAAGCAGAAGGCGCAGATCTTCCTGGCGCTGCTCGGCAAGCAGTACGGCGTGCGGCCCACGGGCTGGCGGGAGGCGGCGGGGGCGTACGGCGAGCAGGGCTCGTACCGCTCGGCCGCCGACATCACCGGGCCCGAGTCGCTCGCGAAGGTGCGCGCGCACAAGCAGGAGATGAAGGCGGCCGCGAAGGCCGAGAAAGCCGCGAAGGGAAAGAATGCCGGGAACGGTGAGAATGGTGAAAAGAGGGAGAAAGTCACCAAGGCTGGCAAAACGTCCGGGAATTGATAATTCCAGATGTCAATCCTGCTCAAGGCGAGAGGAATTACGCAGAACCTGTTCACAGAACCCCCCCGAGATCGCTAACTTCCCCTCAACCTCGTCCGTACCGGGAAGGACTTCTGTGAACGCAACCCAGCGCCGTGCCGCAGCCATTCTGGCCGCCGCCGCCCTCGCCACCCCGCTGGTCATCGCCTCTCCCGCCACCGCCGGCCAGGACCCCGCGGCCGCGCCGGCCCGCGACGCCGCCAAGCTGGCGAAGAAGCTGGTCCGCGAAACCTCCGGCCAGGGCGCCTACAAGCACCTGCAGAAGTTCCAGGCGATAGCCGACTCGGCCGGCGGCCACCGCGCGGCCGGCACGCTCGGACACGACGCCTCCGCCGCGTACGTGTACACGCAGCTCAAGAAGGCCGGCTACGCCGTCACCTACCAGAAGTTCCAGTTCTGGTACACGCAGACACTCGCCGAGAAGGCTTCCGTCGTCAGCCCCGCCCCCCGGGCCCTCGACATCAAGGCGATGACGTACACCAAGTCCACCCCGATCGGCGGCATCAACGCCGGCCTCGTGGCCGTCCCCGTCGACGCCGACGGCACCACCGGCTGCGAGCCGGGCGACTTCGCCTCCGGCACCTTCACCGGCAAGATCGCGCTGATCAAGCGCGGTGGCTGCTCCTTCGCGATCAAGCAGCAGAACGCCGCCGCGGCCGGTGCCGCCGCCGCCGCGATCTACAACAACGTCCCCGGCGTCCTGTCCGGCACCCTCGGCGACGCGGCCTCCGGGAAGATCCCCACCGGCGGTCTCACCCTGGCCGAGGGCCAGCAGCTCGCCGCCGACCTCGCCAACGGCCCGGTCACCCTCTCCCTGGAGATCCGCCAGCTCCAGGAGCAGCGCACCACCAACAACGTCATCGCGGAGACCAAGGGCGGCAACGCCGCCAACACCGTGATGCTCGGCTCGCACCTCGACTCCGTCACCGCCGGCCCCGGCATCAACGACAACGGCTCGGGCTCCGCCGGTCTCCTCCAGGCCGCCCTGGAGCTCGCCGAGTCGAAGGACAAGGTCCGCAACAAGGTCCGCTTCGCCTGGTGGTCCGCGGAGGAGAACGGCCTCCTCGGCTCCGAGCACTACGTGGACACCCTCTCGGAGCTCTCCAAGAAGGAGATCAAGCTCTACCTCAACTTCGACATGATCGCCTCGCCGAACTACGGCCTGTTCGTGTACGACGGCGACAACTCGGACAACGTCGGCGAGGGCGCCGGCCCCGAGGGCTCCGCCCAGCTGGAGCGCGACATCACCGACTTCATGGACAAGCGCGGCCTCCCGCACGAGGGCACCGACTTCTCCGGCCGCTCCGACTACGGCCCGTTCATCGCGGTCGGCATCCCCTCCGGCGGCACCTTCACCGGCGCCGAGGGCATCAAGACCGCTGCCCAGGCAGCCAAGTTCGGCGGCGAGGCGGGTGTCGCGTACGACGTGAACTACCACGCCAAGGGCGACGACCTGAAGAACGTCAACATGACGGCCTTCGACGCGAACATCGACGTCATCGCCAACGCCGTGGGCACCTACGCCCACGACATCTCCTCCCTGCGCAAGCCGGTCGTCTCCGTCCCGACCTCGGGTGGCGAGAGCAGCGGCGGCGGCCTGCACAACGACCACCACGAGGTCACCGAGTAACCGCCCGGCAGCGGTCACGGTCACGATCGCGGTCACCTCTTACGGCGGGCAGTACCGAAGATCGAGCGGCTGATCTCCCGGCCCAGCTGGGTGCCGATCGACCGCGCCAGGGACGTGAAGATCCCGCTGCCCACCACCTGTTCGGCGAGCGAGGGCTCCTCCTTCTGTCGGGGAGCCCTCGCTCCGTCCTGCGCCTGCGCCTTCGCGGCCTCCTTCGCCGCAGCCGCCTCCAGGGCCGCCGCCTCCGCCGCCAGCTGCTCGGCCGTCAGCTTCTCGTACGCCGACTCCCGGTCCACCGCCTGCGCGTACCGCCCGTACAGCGGCGACGCCTTCACCGCCGCGTCCAGCGCGGCGGCGTCGATCGGGCCCATCAGCGACTCCGGCGCCCGCAGCCGGGTCGCCGCCACCGGGGTCGGGGCGCCCTTCTCGCTGAGTACGGTGATCACCGCCTCGCCCGTACCGAGCCCGGTGAGCACCTCCTCCAGGTCGTACGGCGACTTCGGGAAGGTCCGCACGGTCGCCTTGAGCGCCTTGGCGTCGTCCGGGGTGAAGACGCGCAGCGCGTGCTGCACCCGGTTGCCGAGCTGGCCGAGCACGTCCGAGGGGACGTCCTTCGGGGTCTGCGTCACGAAGAAGACGCCGACACCCTTGGAGCGGATCAGCCGGACCGTCTGCGTGATCGACTCCAGGAAGGCCTTCGACGCCCCGTTGAACAGCAGATGCGCCTCGTCGAAGAAGAAGACCAGCTTCGGCTTCTCCAGGTCGCCGGCCTCCGGAAGGTCGTTGTAGAGGTCCGCGAGCATCCACATCAGAAAGGTCGAGAAGAGCTGCGGCTTGTCCTGCACGGCCGGCAGCTCCAGGACCGAGACGGTCCCCCGTCCGTCCGCCGCCGTCCGCAGGAACTCCGACGTGTCGAACTCCGGCTCCCCGAAGAAGTCCCCCGCGCCCTGCTGCTCGAAGGCCGTGATCGACCGCAGGATCACCCCGGCCGTCACCGTCGACAGCCCGCCGATCCCCTTCAGTTCGGCCTTCCCGGGGTCCGAGACCAGGAAGGCCACCACCGCCCGCAGGTCCTTGAGGTCGACCAGTTCGAGCCCCTTGGAGTCGGCGTAGTGGAAGATCAGGCCGAGCGACTGCTCCTGCGTCTGGTTGAGCCGGAGCACCTTGGAGAGGAGTACGGGACCGAAGCCGGTCACCGTGGAGCGCACCGGGATGCCCGGGCCGATGCCCCCGAGTCCGTAGAACTCGCAGGGGAAGCCCGTACCCCGCCACTCCTGGCCGACCTGCGCGGCCCGCTCCCGCACCCTCTCGCCGTCCTCCCCGGGGGCCGAGATCCCGGAGACGTCGCCCTTGATGTCGGCGAGGAAGACCGGCACACCGTGCGCCGAGAGCTGCTCCGCGATCAGCTGGAGCGTCTTCGTCTTGCCGGTGCCGGTGGCTCCGGCGACCAGACCGTGGCGGTTGAGCATCGGCAGCGGGATGCGGACCGGCGCGTCCGGGTGACAGGCGCCGTCCCAGAGGAGCGCCCCCAGTTCGAGTGCGGCACCGTCGAAGGCGTACCCGGCGGCGATCTCGGCGGCGGGCCCCGCAAGGGGGGTGGGCGGCTGTGCGCTCTGCTCACTGACGCTCATGACGACACCTTGATTTCGCTTTTGTCACGGTTCGCACCAGCATCCCACCGGCCTTGCGTGGCTGCGCCGGGAGCCGCTCGCCCGGTAGGCTTTCCGTGTGATCTTCAAGCGCATCGGAAACGGAAAGCCGTATCCCGACCACGGCCGGGAAAGCACCCGGCAGTGGGCGGACGTCGCGCCGCGCCCGGTCCGCCTCGACCAGCTGGTGACCACCAAGGGCCAGCTGGATCTGGAGACGCTGCTCGCCGAGGACTCCACCTTCTACGGCGACCTCTTCGCGCACGTCGTGAAGTGGCGCGGCGATCTCTACCTCGAGGACGGACTGCACCGCGCCGTCCGCGCGGCACTGCAGCAGCGCCAGGTGCTGCACGCCCGCGTGCTGGAACTCGACTGACGTTCCACCGCCACTGACCCTTTCGGGGTCAGTTCGCCCCCATCCGGACGCGATCACATGATCATCAAGTAGGCATCGCCGACGGGCGGTATTACGCTGCGTTCATGAGCATGCTCACACCCCCCGGAATGGGCGGAAAGTACCGCATCACGGGGGATGTCTACCCGCGCATGCGCCGCCCCCACCGCCGGCGCAGGATCATCCTCGCGGCCGCGGCCTCCGTGGTCGTGCTCGGCGCGGCCGGCTGGGGCACACTCCAGCTCGTCGACGTCTTCTCCGGCGACGAGGGCAAGAAGACGACCGCCGGGAAGCAGGCGGACTGCAAACCCGCGCCCAAGGCGACGACCCCGCCCGTGGCCGCCCTTCCGAAGCCCGGCCAGATCACGGTCAACGTCTACAACGCGACCCCGCGCAGCGGACTCGCCAAGACGACCGCCGACGAGCTCAAGAAGCGCGGCTTCAAGGTCGGCAAGGTGGGGAACGCGCCCGCCGCCTTCGACAAGAAGGTCCCCGGCGCGGGGCTGCTGCTCGGCGCGCCCACGGCCACCAAGGGCGCCTTCCCGGTCCTCGGCACCCAGCTCAAGGGCGCCACGACCAAGACGGACACCCGGGGCACGGCGGACGTGGACCTGATCATCGGGACGGCGTTCAAGACGCTGACCCCGAAAACAGCGGCGGACGCGGCCCTGGTCGCCCTGACCAGGCCCGCGCCCGTACCGACCGGGAAGTGCTGACTACTCGGCGGAGCCGGCTGCGTGAGTTATTCGGCAGAGCCGTACATGCGGTCGCCCGCGTCGCCCAGGCCCGGGACGATGTAGCCGTTCTCGTTGAGCCGCTCGTCGACCGAGGCCGTCACGACGGTCACCGGGGTGCCCGCGAGCTCGCGCTCCATGATCTCGACGCCCTCCGGGGCGGCGAGGAGCACGACCGCGGTCACGTCGTCGGCGCCGCGCTTGATCAGCTCCTGGATCGCCGCGACCAGCGTGCCGCCGGTGGCCAGCATCGGGTCCAGGACGTACACCTGGCGCCCCGAGAGGTCCTCCGGCATCCGCGTGGCGTAGGTCGACGCCTCCAGCGTCTCCTCGTTGCGGATCATGCCCAGGAAGCCGACCTCGGCCGTCGGGAGCAGGCGGACCATGCCGTCGAGCATGCCCAGCCCGGCGCGCAGGATCGGGACCACCAGCGGACGCGGGTACGAGAGCTTCACACCGGTCGTCGGGGTGACAGGGGTCTCGATGTCGACCTGCTCGGTCCGGACGTCCCTGGTGGCCTCGTAGGCGAGCAGGGTGACCAGCTCGTCGGCGAGACGGCGGAAGGTCGCGGAGTCCGTGCGCTTGTCGCGCAGGGTGGTGAGCTTGTGGGCGACCAGAGGGTGGTCGACGACGTGGAGACGCATGACTCAACAGTAGCCCGCCGCGCACTGGCGTCGACCCACGCCGCTGGGGGAAAGTGGGGGCACAGGGACCCAGCGATGGGGTGGTGTGGCCGATGCCCGACCTGGAAGAACCGGCCGAGGAAGCCGCCGAGGGGGCGGCCGACCGGCCGGCACCGGAGACCGACGCGGAGCGCCGCAGGCGCCGCGCCCAGTTCCTCCGCGAGCTGAACGAGGCCAAGGCGCTGCGCGAGCGCGTGCAGCCGCGACGCGCCCGGGCCGCCCGGATGCGCCAGGCCATGCGCATGCGGACGTTCCGCTGGTGAGACCGCCGGGCGCGGCCCGCCGTGCGCCCCCTGTGTGCGCCGGGGTCGCACGCCCGCCCGATGGCGGTGCCCTTCAGACTGATGCACGACGCAAGAGCCGAAGACCTCTCCTGAACGCGCTGTTTCTGTCACGATGCCGATTGGGCGGGGCATCAGGAGCGCACCGCCGGAACGTCACACCTCTGATCAGTGGGAGAGAGTCAGGTGTACTTCGCCGCACTGCTCGCGCGCACCGAAGACGGGTGGGAAGCGAGCGACACGGAGCTCGACGACGTGGAGACCCTGTCGGATCTGGCCGAGCTCGCCCGTGAGGCCTCGGACGACGACACGGTGATCGTCTACATCGAGCAGGAGGACGCGTGGTTCGGGATCGTGCGGATCGAGGGTGAGGAAGACCCTCGGATCTACGTCTCGGACGGCGCCGCCGCCGCCCGTTCCTCGTACGGGGAGATCCTCACCCGGGAGATCCTCGGCGACGACCTCGACGCCGAGCTCGACGAGCTGGAGTCGCTGGACCTGGACGGCACGGAGGACGGGGAACCCCTCGCCGACGATGCCGACGATGCCGACGAGCCGGGCGGAGTCGCGGCCGAGCTCGTGCCGTCCGCACCCGTGGGCGACGTGCTGGTCCTCGCGGACCTCGGACTCTCGGAGCGCGAGCTCCGGGCGCTCGACAGCGACGCGCTGTCGGTGATCGCGGACGCGCTGGGCGCCGCGGAGGTCCTGGAGGCCGTCCGCTAGTGCCGCACGCCGTACCCGCACCCGACCCCGTGGCCGGTCCCGTACCCGACCCCGTGGCCGGTCCCGTACCCCAGCCCGAGCCCGTACGGGACCGCGCGCCCGACCCCGTACGGAACCCCGTCCCCGACCCCGTACGGGATCCCTGGCGGGATGCCATGCGGCTCGCGCTCGCCGAGGCCGACGCGGCCGCGCCCGCCGGTGACGTACCGGTCGGCGCGGTCGTGCTCGGCCCGGACGGCGAGGTCCTCGCCCGCGCGCACAACGAGCGGGAGGCGGTCGGCGACCCGACCGCGCACGCCGAGGTCCTCGCCCTGCGACGGGCGGCCGCGGCGACCGGGGAGTGGCGCCTGACGGGCTGCACGCTCGTCGTCACCCTGGAGCCGTGCGTGATGTGCGCGGGCGCCCTCGTCCAGTCGCGCGTCGAGCGGGTGGTGTTCGGCGCGCTCGACGAGAAGGCGGGCGCGGCGGGCTCGCTCTGGGACCTCGTACGGGACCGGCGGCTGAACCACCGCCCCGAGGTGATCCACGGCGTGCTCGGCGAGGAGTGCGCGGAGCAGCTGACGGCCTTCTTCCGCACCCGCTGACACCCCCGCTGACCTCGTCGGGGATACGGATTTCATCGCAGCGCCAACTTCGGCTAAGCTCTCTCTCGGTAGCGTGTCCGAGCGGCCGAAGGAGCTCGCCTCGAAAGCGAGTGTGGGGAAACTCACCGAGGGTTCAAATCCCTCCGCTACCGCTTCGATCGAAGGGCCCGGTGCATTGGCACCGGGCCCTTCGGCTTATCTCCGGTCCTGTCGTGGCCGCGTACGGGAAAGGCCCCGGTCCGCGCTCGTGGCGTGGGCCGGGGCCTTCTCCGTAGGACGGGGGGAACGGCATCGGGGGGACAAGCCGCTCCCCCCGATGAGAACCGGTCCTACAAGCCTGCGCCGCGGTCAGGGGGGAAGCTCACGGCGCGGACCCCGCAGTGCGGGCCGGTTCCGACAAGCCCTTCGGATTCCTGCCAGATCCTCCGGGCTCGACATCCATCCTGCTCGCCCGTCACTCTTCCGGGGGGCGGCAAAAGGCCTCGATCTCCGGGTCCTTGGTCCATAAAGGCTCGGTTAGAGTGGCGCGGTCGTACGGCGGGGGACAGGGGAGGGCAGAGCAGTGGTGCAAGCGAAGAAGGTCGCGCTGTACGCGATCGTGGTCTTTGTGCTGTACACGATCGTCACGTCCCCCTCCAGAGCGGCCGATCTCGTCCAGGTAGGGTTCGAGGGCATTTCCAGCGCCGCCCAGGGTGTCGGCGAGTTCATGACCGAACTCATCAACTAGGAGCCCTTCGTGATCCGCCATCTGGTCCTCTTCAAGCTCAACGAGGGAGTCGAGCGCGACGAGCCGCGCGTCGTCGCCGGCGTCGAGGCCTTCCGCGCGCTCGGCGAGCAGATCCCGGAGCTGAGGTTCTGGGAGTGCGACTGGAACATCACCGACCGGCCGATCGCGTACGACTTCGCGATCAACTCCGCCGTTGAGGACAAGGACGCCCTCCAGCGCTACCTGGAGCACCCCGCCCACCAGGCGGGCGTCGCCCAGTGGCGCGAGTTCGCCACCTGGGTGATCGCGGACTACGCGTTCTAGCCACACCCGGAGCATTCACGCCGGCGAGGCCCCCCACCGTCATGGTGGGGGGCCTCGCGGGGTTCTGGCCTCCCCTTTTGCTCCAACATGCCCTCAACACGTGGCTATACGGTGCTTGCACACAGTGGACATGTCTTGTGATGCTATGACCGCTTTTGACGGATGAGTTGACCGTTGTTGACCCAGTCGACCAGCAAGACCAGCCAAAGGGGTGGCGTGAACGTGCCGGCCAGTACAGCGCCTCAGGTCCCGCCCCAGCACGAGGCAGGTGGGGCGGAGCCCCCGCGCCCCCGCCCCCAGAGCACCCGCGGCGCCGACACCCGCGCCCTCACGCAGGTGCTCTTCGGGCAGCTCAAGCACCTGGAACCGGGCACTCCGGAGCACCACCGGGTGCGCGGGGCCCTCATCGAGGCCAACCTGCCGCTCGTGCGGTACGCGGCGGCCCGCTTCCGCTCCCGCAACGAGCCGATGGAGGACGTCGTCCAGGTCGGCACCATCGGCCTGATCAACGCCATCGACCGCTTCGACCCCGACCGGGGCGTGCAGTTCCCGACCTTCGCCATGCCGACGGTCGTCGGCGAGATCAAGCGGTACTTCCGCGACAACGTCCGGACCGTGCACGTGCCGCGCAGACTGCACGAGCTGTGGGTCCAGGTGAACGGCGCCACGGAGGACCTCACGACGGCCCACGGACGCTCCCCCACGACCGCGGAGATCGCCGAGCGGCTGCGGATCGGCGAGGACGAGGTGCTCGCCTGCATCGAGGCCGGACGGTCGTACCACGCGACCTCACTGGAGGCCGCACAGGAGGGCGACGGGCTGCCCGGACTGCTCGACCGGCTCGGCTACGAGGACCCCGCGCTCGCCGGCGTGGAGCACCGCGACCTCGTCCGGCACCTGCTCGTCCAACTGCCCGAGCGCGAGCAGCGGATCCTGATGCTGCGCTACTACAGCAACCTGACCCAGTCTCAGATCAGCCAGGAGCTCGGCGTCTCGCAGATGCATGTGTCAAGGCTCCTCGCCCGCAGCTTCGCACGTTTGAGATCCGCAAACAGAATCGAGGCGTAACCGGAACGGGTAGACCGGTTCGGAGCAGTTCTGCGGCACCCCAAATGCCGTACACCCCTTGTTTCCTGCGGAAATGCACCGTCTGCTTGTCGACAAGTCACTACAGCGTGTTGCCGACATGTGACATTCTGCTGGAACCGAGTTTGCCGCAGCCCCGCCGCCGGTATTCAGGTGGAGGCTGCGTTCCTCAGATGGTCGCGGCCACCGCGACCGTCCGCGACCTCAAGGGGGTGGCATGTCCACAGAACTGGGCAGCTCGAAGGTGCTCACGCTCACGCCCGTTCCCGTGCCCACGCAGACGACGGCTCCGACCGCGGCCGAAAGCTCCGCGGGGAGCTCCGCGGAGATCGTCGTGGCGGAGAACGTCACGGCGAGCGCCGTCGACACCGTGGCGACCACGGCTCCGCCGCTGCCCGCCACCTCCGGCGCCCTCGACACGCGCACCCTCTCGCGCTCCCTGTTCCTGCGCCTGCGCGCCCTCGACACCGAAGGCGCCGCCGCCGACAGCCCGGAGCGGACCTACGTCCGCGACACCCTCATCGAGCTCAACCTCCCCCTCGTGCGGTACGCGGCGGCCCGCTTCCGCTCCCGCAACGAGCCGATGGAGGACATCGTCCAGGTCGGCACCATCGGCCTGATCAAGGCGATCGACCGCTTCGACTGCGAACGGGGCGTGGAGTTCCCGACGTTCGCCATGCCCACGGTCGTCGGCGAGATCAAGCGCTTCTTCCGCGACACCTCGTGGTCCGTGCGCGTGCCGCGCCGGCTCCAGGAGCTGCGGCTCGCCCTCACCAAGGCCAGCGACGAGCTCGCGCAGAAGCTCGACCGCTCCCCCACCGTGCCCGAACTCGCCGCCGTGCTCGGGGTGTCGGAGGAGGACGTCGTCGACGGCCTCGCCGTCGGCAACGCCTACACGGCCTCGTCCCTCGACTCCCCCTCGCCCGAGGACGACGGCGGCGAGGGCTCGCTCGCCGACCGCCTGGGCTACGAGGACACCGCCCTCGAAGGCGTCGAGTACCGCGAGTCCCTCAAGCCGCTGCTCGCCAAACTCCCGCCCAGGGAGCGGCAGATCATCATGCTGCGCTTCTTCGCCAACATGACCCAGTCGCAGATCGGCGAAGAGGTCGGCATCTCCCAGATGCACGTCTCGCGGCTGCTCACCCGCACGCTCGCCCAGCTGCGCGAGGGCCTCATCTCCGACTGACTTGCCGAAAGCTCGGTCCTACTGACGATCCGTCAGTCACACTTGAGCCCATGAGGCGAAGGAAGCCGGGACCGGGACTCGTGGCGGTGGCGCTCTGCCTCGGCGGAGCGCTGACCGCCTGCGGTGGCGGAGGAGACGGCGAGGGGTACGCGGCGGTCGGCGCCGGCCCTTCCCCGAAGGGCGCGGTCACCCCCTCCGGCGCGGTCACTCTGGTCCCCCTGGACGACCCCACGGCGAGCGGGACGACCTCCAGCACCTCGTCACCGGCACCGACGCCGTCATGGTCGGGTGCGGGTGGGGGGCTCTCCCCCACGCCCCCGCTCTCCGACGCGCCGGGCGACCCGGGCGACCCGGGCTCTTCCGGTACGCGTCCGGGTACGGCTCCGGCGACCTCCGCACCCGGCGGCCCCGGCCCTGGCTCCGGCTCCGGCCCCGGCCCCGGCGGCGGTTCCTCCACCTCCGGTACGGCTCCGGGCTCCGGCGACGGCACCCCGCCCCGTACCCCCACCACCGCACCCGCCCCCGGCACCGGCGGCCCCGGCCCGTCGTCCGCGCCGCCCACGACACCGGCCCCGACGCCCTCCCCCACGCCCCCGGCGACGACGCCCGCACCCGCCTTGCTGACCGTCTCCTCGCCCGTCCTCGCCGACGGCGACCGGCGCTGGTGCGAGCGGGTGACCGTCACCTTCCGCAACACCGGTGGCACGGCGGCCCGTTCGGGCACGGCCACCTTCGCCACGCACATCATCGGCGCCCTCGGTGTCCACTGGGCGACGATCACCTCCAGCCAGCCCCTGCCCGCCCCGATCGCCGCGGCGACGTCACGGACACAGACGTACACCGTGTGCGTGGACTCCTGGCGGGTGCCGCTGGGCATGCGGATCGACACCCAGCGGGTCACCGCCGACTGGCAATGACCGGGAAGCAGACCGATGACAACGGTGGGCCGGGAAACGGACCGATGACAACGGTGGGCCGGGAAACGACGGTGGGCCGGGTCCGCCTGAAGCGGACCCGGCCCACCGGGGTGCTGCTGTAGGGACGGGCGGTCAGCCCAGGGCGAGCCAGGCGACGGCCGCCAGGATGGCGATCACCGCGACGACGCCGACGATCAGGCCGACGCGCGGCCCGGCCGACGCGGGGGCCGCGGTCTGCGGCTGGCGCTGCTGCGGAGCCTCGTCGACGAAGGCGCGGAACATCTGCGTGCTGCCGGCGGGGTCGTAGGCGCCCTCGGGGGCCTGCCCCTGGGGGGCGTAACCCTGCGGGTTCTGGGGGCCGTAGCCCTGAGGACCCTGGCCCTGGGGGCCGTAACCCTGAGGGCCCTGGCCCTGGCCGTACGGTGCTTGGGGGTTGTGTGCCATGAGCCAGGACCCTAGCGAAGTCCGGGTGGGCGGCCCAAGCCCGTGGCCCTCCCCCTCCGCCCCGACCGCCCTTTGCCGATTCTTTAGCGCCGTTTGACCGATTTAGTTTGCCTGAAGCAACCATCCATCTCTATCGTTGCCCTAAGCAACAACATCCATGGAGTGTCCGATGGGTCCGATGGACAGAGACAGGCGCTACGAGAACCTCGCCCGCCAGGTGAGCGCGATCGGAGCGGTGAAGCGTGGACTCGCACGCACCCTGCCCGCCGAATGCCCCGGCGGGTCCGCCGTCGTCCTCGCCCTGCTCCACCACCACGGGGACATGCGGATCGGCCGCGTCTCCGAACTGATGGCCGTCGACATGTCGGTCAGCAGCCGCCACGTGGCCCACACCGTGGACCGCGGCTGGGTCGAGCGACTGCCCGACCCCGCCGACAAGCGCTCCCGCATCCTGCACCTGACCACCGCGGGCGAGTCCATGCTCGCCGTCCTCGACCGACGGCTGACGGACATGCTCGCCCGCACGCTCGCCGACTGGTCCGACGACGACGTCGAACTGCTCACCGACCTGCTCGCCCGCCTCCGCGACTCCTTCGGGGACTGCCGGGCCCACCACGCTTGAGAACGAAGGAAGTTGATGGCAACCACCACACCTGCCACCGGTGTGCGCGGCGGGAGTGCCCGACCGGGGGACACCACCGCCACCGGCGCCCCGATGACGCACCGGCAGATCATGGAGGCGCTTTCCGGCCTGCTGCTCGGCATGTTCGTCGCCATCCTGTCCTCGACGATCGTCTCCAACGCCCTCCCGCAGATCATCACCGACCTGGGCGGCGGCCAGTCCGCCTACACCTGGGTGGTCACGGCCGCCCTCCTCGCGATGACCGCGACGACCCCGCTCTGGGGCAAGCTGGCCGACCTCTTCTCCAAGAAGCTGCTCGTCCAGACAGCCCTGGTCATCTACGTCGCGGGCTCGGTCGTCGCCGGCCTCTCGCAGAGCACCGGCATGCTCATCGCCTGCCGTGTCGTCCAGGGCATCGGCGTCGGCGGTCTGACCGCCCTCTCCCAGATCATCCTGGCCGCGATGATCGCCCCGCGTGAGCGCGGCCGCTACAGCGGCTACCTCGGCGCGACCTTCGCCGTCGCCACCGTCGGCGGCCCGCTGCTCGGCGGCGTCATCACCGACACCGACTGGCTCGGCTGGCGCTGGTGCTTCTACGTGGGCGTGCCCTTCGCGATCATCGCGCTGATCGTCCTGCAGAAGACCCTGAACCTCCCCGTCGTGAAGCGCCAGGTCAAGGTCGACTGGGCGGGCGCCTTCTTCATCAGCGCCGCCGTCTCCCTGCTCCTCGTCTGGGTCACCTTCGCGGGCGACAAGTACGACTGGATGTCCTGGCAGACCGCCGTCATGGTGCTCGGTTCGATCGCGCTCGGCGGGATCTTCGTGCTCGTCGAGTCGAGGGCGAGCGAGCCGATCATCCCGCTCCGCCTCTTCCGCAACCGCACGATCACCCTGGCCTCGCTCGCCTCGCTCTTCGTGGGTGTCGCGATGTTCGCCGGCACGGTCTTCTTCAGCCAGTACTTCCAGCTCGCGCGGAACGAGTCGCCGACGATGTCCGGCGTCCTCACCATCCCGATGATCGCGGGCCTGTTCCTCTCCTCCACCGTCTCCGGCCTGATCATCACGAAGACCGGCAGGTGGAAGGCGTGGCTGGTCAGCGGTGGCGCCCTGGCCGCCGGCGGGCTCGGGATGCTCGGCACGATCCGCTACGACACGACGTACTGGCACATCGCGGTCTTCATGGCGGTCCTCGGCCTCGGCCTCGGCATGATGATGCAGAACCTCGTGCTCTGCACCCAGAACCAGGTGGACCCCGCCGACCTCGGCGCCGCCTCCTCCGTCGTCACCTTCTTCCGCTCCCTCGGCGGTGCGGTCGGCGTCTCGGCGCTGGGCGCGGTCATGGCCCACCGGGTCACGGACTACGTCAAGGAGGGCATGGCCGAGCTCGGTCCGAAGGCCGCGGCCGCGATGGGCCAGAGCGGCTCGGGCGGCGGGATCCCGGACATGGACAAGCTGCCGGGCCCGATCCGTACGGTCATGGAGAGCGCGTACGGACACGGTGTCGGCGACGTCTTCCTCTACTCGGCGCCGTTCGCGCTGCTCGCCTTCGTGGTGACCCTGTTCATCAAGGAGGTCGCCCTGAAGAGCAGCGCGGTGGAGGCCGACGCGAAGGCCGACGCGTAAGACTCCCGGCCGCGCTTCGAGCGGAGGCGCGGCCGGGTCGGGTACGGAGCGGCGGGCAGGGGACGGCCCGCCGCTCCGTCATTTCTCCGTGTCGCGCGCCGCCTCGGCCTCACGCGCGACCATGACCTCGATGCCGGCGACCAGAACGTCCAGGGCGTAGGCGAAGTCGCGGTCCCAGATGGCGCTGACGCTGCCGTGCGAGGCCCGCTCGTCGAGGATCTCCTTCATGCCCTCGGCCTGCGTCCGGAACTGCGGGTCGTCCCGGAACGCCTTGATCGAGTCCACGTAGAACTCGTCCTGTGACATCCCGACGTCCGCCGCGCGCCGGCCGAACTGGGACTCGATCGTCCCGTAGCCGTACACGAACTGGAAGACCGCCGACATCGCGCTCGGCTGGCGCTCCAGCGACAGGCCGGTGTCCCGGATCGACTCGTGGATCTTCTGGCCGACGGCGATGGCCTTCGGGCCGATGTTCAGGTACTGGCACGTGCTCGGCGACATCCACGCGTGCCGGACCAGCATCCGCCGGTACTCCAGGGCGAGCACGCGGATCCGCTCCCGCCAGTCGCCGGCGGCGTCGACGGCCGCCAGGTCGACCTCGCCGTAGACGCTGTCCATGGCGAACTCGATGATGTCGTCCTTGGTGTCCACGTACCAGTAGAGGGACATGGCCGTGACGCCGAGCTCGGTCGCGAGCTTGCGCATCGACAGCTTGGCGAGGCCCTCCTCGTCGAGCATCCGGATCGAGGTGGTGACGATCCGGTCCCGGTCGAGGCCGGCCGGGCCGCCGCCGCTGCGGGCGGCCCTCTCCTCCAGCCAGACGCTGGAACGCGCCGGGTTCTTGGCCCGATCGGCTGCCTTGACCATCGCGTTCCTCCGTCTGTCAGCGGTCCGTCACCATGCTAGGCAGCGATCGGCTGCTCGGTGGCCAGTGCCTTCTCCGTCCGCTCGGCCCGCCTGAGGAGGGCCGCGGCGAGCAGTCCGCCGGCGAACACGGCGATCGCGCCGACCAGCTGGCTGGTCTGGAGGCCGGCGGCGAAGGCGTCGGAGATCTCCTGGCGCTCGGCCTCGCTGCCCGCGGCGGCGAGGGCGGCCGGAAGCGAGGTCGCGGTGACGGCGACCAGGGCGGCGAAGCGGGCGTTGAGCACGGCTCCGAGGACGGCGACGCCCAGACCATTGCCGAACTCGGCGAGGGTGCCGTTGACGCCGGCACCGACGCCCGCCTTCTCCGGCGGAATCGAGCTCATGATCGCGTTGGCCATGGCGGGGTTGGAGACGGCGAGGCCGGTGCCCATCAGGACCAGGCCGAGCAGCATGCCCCAGTACGTGCCCTCGGTGCCGCCGCCGATCAGCGCGATCGAGCCGAGCCCGGCCGCCACCAGCGTCATGCCGACGGCCACGGTGACCGGGGTGCCGAGCTTCATCACGATCCGCGGGCCGACACCCGTGAGGTTGAGCGCCACCACGGTCAGCGCGAGCGGCGCCATACGGAGACCGGCTTCGAGCGGCTCGTAGCCGAGGACGAACTGCAGGTGCTGGGTGAGCAGGAAGAGCGAGCCGCCCATGCCGAACATGACCAGGATCGCTCCGGCGACCGCGCCCACGAACTTCTGGTTGCGGAAGAAGTGCATGTCGAGCATCGGGTACGGGGTCCGCAGCTCCCACAGGGCGAAGGCGGCCAGGACGGCGATGCCGATCGCGGCCGGGACCAGCACCTCGGCGGAGGTCCAGCCGTGCTCAGGGCCGGTGATGATCGCGTACACGGCGGCGGTCATGCCGATCGTGGAGAGCAGCGCGCCGAGCAGGTCGGGGCGGGCGCCCTGCGGGTTCTTCGACTCCGGTACGAGCTTGAGGACGGCGACGAAGCCGACCACCGCCACCGGGATGTTGACGAGGAAGATCATTCCCCACCAGAAGTGCTCGATGATGACACCGCCGATCAGCGGTCCGGCGGCGAAGCCGAGCGAGCCGACGGTGGCCCAGAGCGCGATGGCCTTGACCCGCTCGGAGTCGTCGAAGATCTGCATGACGACGGCGAGGGTGGTGGTCATGAGGAGCGCGCCGCCGACGCCCATGCCCGCGCGGGCGGCGATGAGCTGGGTGGTCGAGTCGGCGAGGCCGGCGGCGAGCGAACCGAGGCCGAAGAGCGCGAGCCCGGCGGCGAGGAGCTTCTTGCGGCCGTAGCGGTCGGCGGCGTTGCCCGCGCTGAGCAGCAGGCCGGACTGGACGAGCGAGTACGCGTTGATCATCCACTGGATGTCGGTGGTGGTCGCGTCGAGCTCGGAGGTCAGCGAGGGGATCGCGACGCTGAGCACGGTGTTGTCGAGCAGCACGGTCAGCTGGGCCAGGCAGATGACGCCGAGGATCAGCCAGCGCTGAGGGTGGCCGCCGGCGGGCGCGGCCGGGGCAGTCGACGCCGCCATGGGCAGGACTCCTTGTACGGTGTACGGGACTTGGTCTCGTACACCGTACAAGGATCCTCGTACGCTGTATAGCGATTACTTCGACTTGGTCAGGTCGTAGAAGGTGGCGCTGCCGATCGTGACCTTCTCGAAGGTCTCCGAGACCCACGTGGAGATCTCCGAGTTGCCGCCGGGACCACCGCCCATGCGACCGCCGCCGCCTCCGCCATCGCCTCCGCCATTGCCTTCACCGCTGTTCTCGCCGCTGTTCTCGCCGCTGCCGATGAAGTAGTGGATCTTCCCTTCGGCGACGTACTGCTTGAACTGCGCGAGCGTCGGGGACGGGTCGCTGCCGTTGAAGCCGCCGATCGCCATGACCGGCTTCTCGGTGGCGAGCTGGTAGCTGGCCGCGTTCTGAGCGCCGACGGTGGCGGCGACCCAGGTGTAGGAGCCGGCGTCCGCGAGGAGCGCGGCCTTCGCCTCGGTGCCGACGTTCGCACCGTTGAGGAGACCGCCCATGCCGCCGCCGCCCATGCCGCCACGCTCGCCGTCGAGGCGTCCGCCGCCGGGCATCTGGCCTGCGCCGGGCATCTGACCGCCGGGCATCTGGCCTGCGCCGGGCATCTGACCGCCGGCGGCCTGGCCCTGGCCGGGAGGTGGCATCATCTGACCGCCCTGACCGCCCGGGGGCTGCATCTGGCCCTGGCCGCCCTGAGGCATCGCCCCCGTCTCGAACATCCGGCCGCCGCCGGGGCCACCCGGGCCACCGCCCCGACCACCCATCGCGCCGCCCGACGGGCCCGCCGTGACGATCGAGCCCTGGTGCCCGGAACCCAGCGTCTCCAGGGTGTACGCGAACGGTCCCGCGAGTCCCGCCGCCAGGCCGAGGCCCGCCACCGCGAGCCCGAGCCGCCGGTCGATCCGCCCCGCGAACAGCAGCCCGAGCACGGCCACCGCACCCGCCACCAGGACCGCCCAGCGCAGCCACGGCAGCCAGTCCGGCGTGCGGCCCAGCAGCGTCCAGCCCCACCAGGCCGTCACCGCCACCGTCACCGCGAGGGCCGCCGAGGCGAGCCACCGCGTGCGCTCCTCCCAGAGCACCGCCGCGCCCATGCCGACGAGCGCCGCGAGGTACGGGGCCAGGGCCACCGTGTAGTACTCGTGGAAGATGCCCGCCATGAAGCTGAAGACGGCGAGCGTGATCAGCAGCGAACCGCCCCACACCAGGAACGCCGAGCGGGCCGTGTCCGTCCGGGGCGCCCGCCAGGTGACGACGAGCCCCGCGACGAGCAGGATCAGCGCGGCCGGGAGCAGCCAGGAGATCTGACCGCCGACCGCGTCGTTGAACATCCGGCCGATCCCGGTCTCGCCCCAGCCGCCGCCCTGGCCGCCGCGACCGCCGCCTCCGCCGACGCTGCCGGTCTCGTTGCCGTTGATCCGGCCGAGGCCGTTGTAGCCGAAGGTCAGCTCCAGGAAGCTGTTGGTCTGCGAGCCTCCGACGTACGGGCGGGAGGCCGCCGGCCACAGCTCGACCAGGGCCACCCACCAGCCCGCCGAGACGATCATCGCGAGCCCGCCGAGGGCGAGCCGGCCGAGCCGCTTCCCGAACCCGCCGGGCGCGCAGGCCAGGTACACGAGCGCGAGCGGCGGCAGGATCAGAAAGGCCTGGAGGGTCTTCGCGAGGAACGCGAAGCCGAGGGCGACCCCCGCCCACACCAGCCACTTCGCCGCGCCCTTGTCCTGCTCCAGGGCGCGCAGCACGCAGTACACCGCGACCGTCATGAGCAGCGCGAGCAGCGCGTCCGGGTTGTTGAAGCGGAACATCAGCGCGGCGACGGGCGTCAGCGCGAGGACCGCGCCCGCGATCAGGCCGGCGCCCGCGCCGAACCGGCGCCGGACGGCCGCGTAGAGCACGGCGACCGTGGCCACGCCCATCAGCACCTCGGGCACGAGGATCTGCCAGGAGCCGAGCCCGAAGAGGCGGACGGAGAGCGCCATCGGCCAGAGGGCGGCCGGGGGCTTGTCGACGGTGATGGCGTTGGCCGCGTCGAGGGAGCCGAAGAAGAAGGCCTTCCAGCTCTCGCCGCCCGCCTGGACGGCGGCGGAGTAGAAGGAGTTGGCGTAGCCGGAGGCGCTCAGGTTCCAGAGGTAGAGCGCGGTGGTCAGGGCGAGCAGGCCGAGGAAGGCGGGCCGGACCCAGGGGGCGTCCTCGGGACGCCCGCGCCGGAGCCGGGTGAGCCGGCCGGTGCGGGGTGCCGCGTGGACGGCGGTGGACAGGGTGGTCATCGTTCGTTCCTTGCTGCCGAGGCCGAGGCGCGGTCCGGGAAGACCCAGAGCCGGAAGAGGAGGAAGCGCAGGACGGTCGCGGCGAGGTTGGCGACGATCAGGACGGCGAGCTCCGTGGAGTGCGCCGGATCGCCGGTCGCCGCGCTCAGGGCGGCGAGCGAACCGCTCGTCAGGGCGAGGCCGATGGCGAAGACGACGAGCCCCTGCGCCTGGTGGCGGACGGCCCGCTCCCGGCCCCGTACGCCGAAGGTGAGGCGCCGGTTGGCCGCCGTGTTGGCGACGGCCGAGACGAGCAGGGCGCCGGCGTTGGCGACCTGCGGACCGACGCCGAGCCGGAAGGCCGAGTACAGGGCGAGGTAGAAGAGCGTGGACAGGACGCCGACCACGCAGAAGCCCACCAGCTGGCGCGCGAGCCCGCCGGGCACCCCGCTCAGCTCGCGGTCCCGGGGGTCGTCGCCGAAGGGGCGGGCGAGGCGATCGAGCGGCAGTGAACCGGTCGCGAGCGCCCGCCCGACCCGCAGGACGCCCTTGAGGTCGTCGGTCGCCGTCTTCACGATGTGCACGGTCGAGTCGGGGTCGTCGACCCAGTCGACCGGCACCTCGTGGATGCGGAGCCCGGCCCGCTCGGCGAGGACCAGCATCTCGGTGTCGAAGAACCAGCCGGTGTCCTCGACCATCGGGAGCAGCCGCTCGGCGACGTCCCGCCGTATCGCCTTGAACCCGCACTGGGCGTCGGAGAAGCGGGCGGCGAGCGAGCCGCGCAGGATCAGGTTGTACGCCCGCGAGATGAACTCCCGCTTCGGCCCGCGCACCACCCGCGAGGAGCGGGCGAGACGGGAGCCGATGGCCAGGTCCGAGTGGCCCGAGATGAGCGGCGCGACGAGCGGGAGCAGCGCGTTCAGGTCGGTCGACAGGTCGACGTCCATGTAGGCGAGGACCGGTGCCTCCGAGCCCGACCAGACCGTGCGCAGCGCCCGGCCGCGGCCCTTCTGCTCCAGCCGTACGGAGCGCACCTCGGGCACCTCGGCGGCGAGGGCCGCGGCGACGGCGGGCGTCGTGTCGGTGGAGGCGTTGTCGGCGACGGTGATGCGGAAGCCGTACGGGAAGGTCCGGACGAGGTGTTCGTGGAGCCGGCGGACGCACGGCTCCAGGTCTTTCTCCTCGTTGTAGACGGGAATCACCACGTCCAGGACGGGCCTTCCGGCGACGCTCACCGGCAGGTGCTCCCGGGCGGGAAGAGCGCCGGGAGTCCGGGACGTGGGGCCCGCGATCGTTGGGGTTCGCATACCGACGACACTCGCCGGGGCCGCTGTCACGGCTGTGTGACGAGCCTGTGCCCTGCCTGTGAGCCGGCCGCGTGCGGCAGCCGGACGGTGAAGACGGTCCGGCCCGAGGCGCTCTCGACGGTCACGTCGCCCTCGTGCGCGAGCACGACCGCCCGGACGATGGCGAGCCCGAGGCCGGTGGATCCCGCGTTCCGGGAGCGCGAGGCGTCACCGCGCGCGAACCGCTCGAAGACGGCTGGCAGGAGCGCGGGCGGGATGCCGGGCCCGTCGTCCTCGACGTCGACGGCCACCGCGCCGGGCTCCGTCCGCACCCGGGCGATGATCTTGGTTCCCGGCGGGGTGTGGGTGCGGGCGTTGGCGAGCAGGTTGACGAGCACCTGCTGGAACCGGGCGCCGTCGGCCCGTACGGTCACGGCCTCGCCGTCCGCGGGCAGTTCGAGGCGCCAGTGGTGCTCGGGACCTGCGGCGCGGGCATCGCTCACGGCGTCCACGACGAGGGGGACGACGTCGGTGCTCTCGTACGAGAGCGGGCGTCCGGCGTCGAGCCGCGCGAGCAGCAGGAGGTCCTCCACCAGGCCCGTCATCCGGGTCGCCTCGGACTCGATCCGGCCGAGCGCGTGCCGGGTGTCGGGCCCGCACTCCTCCCGGCCGCGCCGGGTCAGCTCCGCGTAGCCCCGGATCGAGGCGAGCGGGGTGCGCAGCTCGTGGCTGGCGTCGGCGACGAACTGCCGGACGCGGGTCTCGCTCTGCTGGCGGGCGTCGAGGGCCGAGTGGACGTGGTCGAGCATCCTGTTGATGGCCGCGCCGACCTGGCCGACCTCGGTCCGTGGATCGGCCTCCGCCTCCGGGACCCGCTGATGGAGCGCCACCTCGCCGCTGTGCAGCGGGAGCCGGGCGACCTGCCCGGCGGTGGCGGCGACCCGCCGCAGCGGCCGCAGCGCCACCCGGACCAGTACGGTCCCGGCGATCGAGGCCGCGACGAGCCCTGCGCCGGTGACGCACAGCTCGACGAGGACGAGCGTGGAGAGGGCTTCCTCGACCTCGGTGAGCGGGAGCCCTATGAGGAACGTGCCGCGGCTGCCCTCCGCGTATGCGACCCGGTAGGAGCCGAGGCCGGGCAGGTCGACGGTATGAGGCCGCGTATCGCGGGGGACGGCGGCGAGGGCGGCCCGCTGGGCCGCGTCGAGGTCCCGTGGCTCCGGCCCGTCGAACCCGCCGTCCTCGGTCTTCTCCTCCACCGAGTACCCGGCCGAGGCGATCTCCCCGCCCACCAGTTCGACGCCGAGCGTGCCGACCGGGTTGCCGCCGCCCACGACGAACGCGAGCTTGTCCTTCCCCGGGCCGAGGTCGGGCGGCTTGGGGAACAGGCCGGCCGGCGGCCCGGCGGCCCGGATCGACACGTCCCGCACCTGTTCGTCCGCCTGGTCGTACAGGTACGAGCGGAAGGCGATGGTCGTCACCGTCCCGATCACCGCCGCGACGACCGCGATCAGCGCGACCGCCGAGACGACCAGCCGGGTACGCAGCGACCACGGCCGCCGGCCTCGTCCGCGCACGGGGGCTACTCCCCCGGCTTGATGAGGTACCCGGCCCCGCGCCGGGTGTGGATCATCGGGGCGCGGCCCGCGTCGATCTTCCGGCGCAGGTAGGAGATGTAGAGCTCGACGACGTTGGCCTGGCCGCCGAAGTCGTACGACCAGACGCGGTCGAGGATCTGCGCCTTGCTGAGCACCCGGCGGGGGTTGCGCATGAGGTAGCGCAGCAGCTCGAACTCGGTCGCGGTGAGGTGGATCGAGTCCCCGCCCCGGGTGACCTCGTGGCTGTCCTCGTCGAGGGTCAGGTCCCCGACGACGAGCAGCGACTCGCTGCGCGCCTGTGCCGCGCCGGACCGGCGGATGAGGCCGCGCAGCCGGGCGACGACCTCCTCCAGGCTGAAGGGCTTGGTGACGTAGTCGTCGCCGCCGGCGGTGAGTCCGGCGATCCGGTCCTCGACGGCGTCCTTCGCGGTCAGGAAGAGGACCGGGACATCCGGCAGCTCGCGCCGGATCGAGCCCAGCAGGCTGAGCCCGTCTGCGTCGGGGAGCATCACGTCGAGGATCACGGCGTCGGGCCGGAACTCGCGTACGGAGCGCAGGGCGGCGGCGCCGTCGCCGGCGCTCCGCACCTGCCATCCCTCGTAGCGGAGGGCCATCGAGAGGAGCTCGGCGAGCGAGGCCTCGTCGTCGACGACGAGGACACGGACGGCAGTGCCGTCGGCACGGAGCATGTCGGCGCGGGTGCCGGGGCGGCGTGTGGTGACGGTCATGCGCCCACGCTCGCCGCCGCCGCTGAGATCCCTCTTTCCCTTTCCTGTGAATTCCCTGAGAAAGACCCGCGAAGGGCCCTCGAAGGACCTCGAAGGACCTCAGGGGGAAGGGGCCGGTTTCACGTGAAACAGCGCGGCCCCGTTCTCGTACAGGACCCGCCGCAGCCAGTCGTCCCCGAGCCCGAGGCGTTCGAGGGCGTGGAGCTGGTGGGCGTACGGGTAGGGGATGTTCGGGAAGTCGGAACCGAGGAGGATCCGGTCCCCGAGGTCGGCGAGCCGCCCGAACTCCGCCGCCGGGAAGGGCGCGAGCCGCTCGCTGAAGTCGGTGAAGGCCATGGTGGTGTCGAGGCGCACGCCCTCGTACCGCTCGGCCAGGGTCAGGAAGTCGCCGTACTCGGGCATCCCCATGTGCGCGACGATCACCCGCAGTCGGGGGTGGCGCGCGAACAGCTGGCCCATGGGCCCGGGCCCGGTGAACTTCCCGGGGGTGGGCCCGGATCCGCAGTGGACGACGGCGGGGGTACCGCTGTCGGCGAGGGTTCCCCACACGGAGTCGAGCATCGGGTCCGTCGGGTCGAAACCGCCGACCTGGAGGTGGACCTTGAAGACCCGGGCTCCGGCGTCGAGCGCCTCGCGGACGTACAGGTCGGCGCCCGGCTCGGGAAAGAAGGTCGCGGTGTGGAGGCAGTCGGGGGTGCGGGCGGCGAAGTCGGCGGCCCACGCGTTCAGCCAGGCGGCCATGCCGGGCTTGTGCGGGTAGAGCATCGCGGTGAAGGCGACGGCTCCGAACCCGCGGAGGATCGCGAGCCGGCGGTGCTCCTCCTCGCGGTAGGTGATGGGCCACTCCAGGCCCGTCAGGGGGCCTGCCGAGTCGAAGTAGGCCCACACCTTGTCGAGGACGTTCTGCGGCATGAAGTGCGTGTGCACATCGACGAGCCCGGGGATCCCGAGCCGCTCGATCAGCGCCGGGATGTCACTCTCGCTCAAAGCTGTAGCTCCGCTCGACCTTGCCGATGTGGATGCTGTAGCTGTCGTACCACTGCTCCCGCCCGCGCGCCTTGGCGTCCTGGTGCTCGGAGTTGAGGCGCCAGGCGTCGATGGCCTCCAGGTCACGGAAGTAGGCGACGGTGATGCCGATGCCGCCGGGGTTGCGGGCGGACTCGGCGCCGAGGTACCCGGGGATCTCCTTGACGAGCTCCTCCATGCGGTCCGAGGTCTCGGCGTAGCCCTCCAGGCCCTCGGGACGGAGGGAAGTGAACACGACGTTGTAATAGGGCGGTTCCAGGCCCGCCACCAGCTTCGGAGTCATGTGATCACCCTCGCCGGGGCGGGGCCGGGATGTCCACGGTCGCCGGCCAAAGGGATCCAGAACTTTACGAAGGGTCAGAAGAGCTCCCCCTGGGCGCTCTCCGGCTCCGCCGCGGTCGCCGGTGTCACGGGCACCGAGAATTCCGCGCCCTCCCCCGCGCCCTGGAGCGCCCAGCCACCCATGAGCCGGGTGTCGAGGGCGACGCAGCGGCCGTCGGGGGCGAGCAGGTGCAGATCGGGCCCGGCGGCGGCGAGCAGCCGCCCGGTGACGACACCGCCGTCGACGAGCTCGGTGACCGTGGCGCCGAGCGGCGGCAGCCCGTCCAGGTGGAAGGCCCGCGCATGGTCGCGGGGAACGAAGTCCAGCGGCTCCAGGGTCTCCGTCCACCCCCCGACCGCCCGCGCGCGCCGGTGCAGCTCCCCGACCTCCCGGGCGCGCTCCTCGACGGCCGGCAGGACGTGCCGTACGGCCCGCTTCCGCTCGTACGCGATCCGGTCGGGCACACCGAGCGCCTGCCGCAGCACCTCCTCGGTCCGGCGCGCGGCCATGAGGGGCCCCCGCCCGAGCCAGCTGAAGGCGACGGCCCCCTGTTCCAGGAGCCGGGCCTCACCACGGGCCTCGGCGGTGATCCCGACCTTGGTCATGCCGGGCCCGAACCAGGCCAGGTAGATGCGGTACGGCTGCGGATCGTCGAGGAGGGTGTCCGCCGCGACCGAGTGCGCCCGGTCGAGCCGCGCGCACTCGGCGCACCGCCCCCCGGTGGCCCGCCCGGACACGACGGCCTCCAGGGGGCAGGGATTGCTCCGGGCCCCGGGGCAGCGCCGCACGCCGACGGCCCGGAAGCCGAGCTCCTGCCCGTACGCGAGGGTGCTCACCCGACCACCGCGCCACCGCAGCCCCGGTACACCACCGGCCCAGCCGAGCCCCCGACACCACCACTCCACCGGCCCACGCCTCCCTACCCCGCTGTGGTGACCAGTCTCCGCCACCCGGTACCGGGGGTACGCACACCCGTCACACGCCCGCTCACGGCAGGACGTAGATCCGAGCACCGTCGGGATCCGGAGACCCCACCTCGCGCATGCAGCCGCGTTCCAGGAGGATCCGGACGCAGTCGCTGACGCGCTCGCCGGACAGACCCGTGCGGAGGGTGACGTCCTGGGGCCGGTAGCGGACCCCGCCCCGCACGAGTGCGGGAGCGAGGCAGCTGGCGACGGTGCGGGTGTCGCCGGTGATGGCCCAGGACTCGACGAGCTGCCGCGGGGTGAGCGCGGCGACGGCGGCCCCGGTGCGCTGCCGGGGCACTGCGAGACGCGCGAGGGAGTCGGCGGCCCTCGCGAGGTTCTCGCGTGTCTCACGGAGCAGCTCCGCGCGGTCGGCGTGCTCCTCGTAGGCGGCGTACACGGCGGCCTGCTCGTCGAACTCGCCCTCCAGCCGTACGAGCGCGTCGAGGAGCTCCGGCGGCAGGAGGAACCCGGCGTGCACCGGAGAGGGTTCGAGCCCGTAGCCGCCGTCCCGCTGGACCGCCGCCACGACCTCCGCGACCCACGCCCGGAACGGCGCGGCCTCCGGCCTCCGGCACGCGGCCACGAGCTGGACGAGTCCGGGGACGTTCACCATGCGCGCCGAAGCCCGGACGCCGCTGAGGGCGAGTATCGCGGTGCTCCCGGCGAGTTCCCCCGCCCGCGCCAGGCACCACTCGGGCAGCACCACGGTCCGCAGCGCCTCTCGTGTCCCGGGGTACCCGAGCCGCTTCGCCACGTCCACGACCGGGAACCAGTGCGTCCCGTCCGGCGCGGTCAGCCGCCTCGGACGGGTCCCGATGGCGACGTACACCATGTCATCGATGTCGATCGCGTCCATCGATCATCACCTCCGCCTCGCAAGCTAGGCCGAGGGCATATTCAACTGACATGCAAATCAGACAGGTTCACCCAAAAAGGGGAAGACCCCCGGAAACCCGGGAGCCTTCCCCTGTGTCCTGGACGTCCCTACTTGGCGACGAACTGCGTGAGGATCGCCTGGACTTCGTAGATGTCGACGCCCTTGGTGAAGGTCTTCTGGACGGGCACGGCGTTGCCCGAGATCCAGATCTTCAGCTCGGCGTCGAGGTCGAAGGTGCCGGCCGTCTCGACGGCGAAGTGCGTGATGCTGCGGTACGGGATCGAGTGGTACTCGACCTTCTTGCCGGTGATGCCCTGCTTGTCGACGAGCACGAGACGCCGGTCGGTGAAGAAGATCGTGTCGCGGATCAGCAGGTACGCGGCGTGCACCTGCTCCCCCTGGCCGAGCAGCCGCGCGTAGTCCTGCTGCGCCTGCGCCGGGTCGATCGCGTGCGCGTTCCCGAAGAGTGCCATGTTCCAACCCCCACCGATGAAGAGAAAGGACGATCATCAGACCTCGGCACGCCTCGGCGCAAGGGACCCACAGGTGAACGAAACCCCTGCGTCACACCTACGGAGGGAAGAGACATGACGACGCCGGTTGCCGGACCAGGGCTCGACCAGCAGTCCGGCCCCGCCCGGGAGCGGAAGCGCGGCTCCGGGCCACGGGCCCTGCTGTTGGCGGCGACCGCGCTGGCGGCAGGCGCCGCGGGAGTGGCCGGCACCGTGCTCCACGAGCGGATCACCGCTCCGGACACGTCCGCGGTCGACGCCCAGGCGGCCGAGGTCGCCGAGGCCCTGCGCGGAGAACTGACCACGGGCTTCTACTCGGGGCGCGGCTCCTACGGCGGGCAGTTCACCGAGGGCACGCTCGTCGCCCAGGTCCAGGCACACGGCGGAGTACTGCTGAGCGCCGACTCCGACCGGACCCGGACCCCCGACAAGACCCATACGGCGGAGGTGATGCTCGGCCTGGTGCCACCGAGCGAGGGGACGGTCCCCGCGGCCGCCTATCCGGTCCGCTGCTACCGCTACACGTTCGGCATCGGCACATACAGCGTGAAACAGTCCGCCATGACGTGCCCGTCCTCCCGGACCGACGGCCTGCCCGGCAGCCTCGCGGCCCAGATGGGCATGCTGCTCACCCAGCAGCCCACCGGCACGCGCCCCTACCGACCGAGGTCGACCGAGGGATACGCCCACACCCCGAAAGGCGCCGTGGACTTCCTGAAGGAGGAGCGCGTGATCGCCACCGGGGACGCGGTGAGCGCACTCTCCGGCCGGACCGCCGACGACGGCGCGTACGTCCTCTCCCTGCGCATCAACAACGTCTGCCACTACCTGCGCATGGACGCGTCGCCCACGGCGACCGACCTGATACCCCTGTGGTCCGCCCCGGCCGACGAACAAGCGGCCTGCGACATCCAGCAGGCCATGACCGCCACCACCCTCCACGGCGTCGACCCGGCCAAACAGGGCTGACCCCCAACGGGCCGCACCCCGCGGCCGTACCCCCACGCACAACGCAAGAGGCCCGGACTCTCGTCCGGGCCTCTTGTCTGTGTGCACTCGGCAGGATTCGAACCTGCAACCTTCTGATCCGTAGGCGCGTGCTGCCCCGCAAAGCAGGCCGGGAAAGCGGCGGAACGCGAGGGCTACGACACCAAGCCGAAACCGCCGGGTCCATCGATGTCCGCCGACGTACGTGGCTGTTGATGTCAGCCGCTGATGTCACTCGCTACGGGCGGACGTAGACCACCGTGGCGTCGTCGTGCGGCTTGCTGCGCGGCCAGCGGGCCATGGAGGCGTCCCCCCGCTCCGCGTCACGCACCCGCTCGATCAGCCGCTCCGGCCCCTGCTCTTCAAGGATATCGAGGCACCCCGACCAGTCCGCCAGGGCGAAGGTGGTCGTGAGTCGCGCCGCGCCATCCGTCAGTAGGGCGGCCCGAGTCACATCCCCTCTGGGGTAAGTGCCGTGCAGAGCCGCGCCGGCGGCTTGCGGGGCCGCCGCCGCCACCCAATAGCCACCCGGTCGATTCCGAAGTGCGCGCTCGGCCCGCACAAGGCGCGCGTGGAGCTGGCGCCGCTGCTCGGACCCCGGCGCCGCGGCTTTCATGGCAGCCCGCTCCTCCCCCGCCACCAACGCCAGCCGGTCGTCTGAGATCGCTTCCACCGAACCCCCGTGCTCGACGACGACGGTGCAGTCACCCAGCACCAGCCATTCCACGACGCCCTCACGTACCCGAAGCATCGCGAGCGTCGCCGAGGGAGAGAGAGGATCATCAACGGCACAGGTACCGCGATGCAGCTCTGCCGTGTCCCCGATCGCTGAGGCCAGGGCATCCGGGAGTGGCCCACTACCGCTCGCCGCCGAACGTAGCGCCGTTCCTAGGGTCGCGGCGAACCATGAGACGCCATGGACGCACGGGGCGTGCAGCTCATCGGGTATGCCTGCGCCGTCCAGAAGTACGGCCACGCCGTCGCCCCAGGTCGCGAAGTCTTCGTTTCCCCGACCCGGGCAACTGCTGCTGAACGCCTCGACACGCACGTCAAACAGCCTCATGAAGCAGTACGCCGCTCGCCGATCGACTCGCCTTCACCGACTTGTCTTCAGGGGAGTAGTCGCACGCCACGACCATGGAGAACGGTTCAGTGCCCGCCTGCTCATAGAGGGAGGCAAGGTTCTCGGTCAGATAGTGAGCCACGCCCAACGACCCAACGGCATGGACACCGGCGATCAGGATGAACGTCCCCTGCCCGTCCGGTCGGGGAAGCCTTCCTAGATAGGCAACGTCGGCCGGCACCGGTTTCTGCGGGTCGTCGCTCGGCGACATGTACGTCTTGCCGCTCTCCCGCTCGGCAAGTGCCCACCGCCCATCAGGCAGAGTCTCGAACGAAAGCCGAGGGTCCTGGCTGAGTGCGGCAGCAGCAGCCGCCGAGGACTTCGGCCCGCAGACGACGACGAGATCATCACGGTTCAGGTCGATCTCCCCTGAGACCGGGATGTACTGGAGCTCCCCTTCGAGCTGGAGGCTTTGGGCCAGAGCCAACATCTTCTGCCCTGTCGAGCTGTCTTCCACCGCCACGTACTCCCGCTCACCCGGTCGCGTCGGGACAGCCACCTGCACGTGCTGGGTTCCAAGGAACGCCCGCTCCGGCGGCGGGCCTGAGTCCCGAAGCTGAGAGACACGGGCTCGGCTCACCCCCATGAGCTTCGCGACGTCAGCCATGGAGTGACCGTTTTTCCTCAGCCACGCGATGCTCTCTTTGCGCATGCGTGAGGTCTCAATGACGGCGGATTGCAGCTCTGTCATGAGATCAGCAGCGGCTTTGACGCGCAGGGCGTGGTCCTGCATCGCCGAGACTCGTCGAACTTCCTCGATCAATGTCCGCCTCGCGTATCGGCTCAGGGGAGTACCTCTTCAGACCCATGTTAAGGGGGGGTTGACATCAACCGCCAGCCACCGCCATGCTCTGTGGCAACCCCCCCTTAACAGGAGGGGCTCCGGACGGCTCGGGTGGTAACCCCCCCTTGCCAGGTGCGTGACGCCCGGAGAGCTGGTGAAGCGGCTCGATGGAAGCGACCGCTCTTTGAGAACTGAACAGCGGACACACAGAACGACAGGCATCTGCGACAAGCCGCAGGCCCTGCCGCACGAGCAGCAAGCACCTTTTCCCAATCCGTCCTTGTGGGGCGGACAAGTGATCCGTACGTGCGGTGAGACAAGGGCAGAGATCGCGACCTACGCCACGCACCATGTCCGCCCCTGGAGGCCGACGTGAAGCGACGAAAACCTTGGGCGCCACTCCCGCTGGACCGGCGGGGTGGCTGCGCCCACCGCGTCATCTGACCAACCCCGCAGCCGCTCGGCGGCTGCGGCCGGTTGCCTCCTCCGCCCGTCCGGGCCCCGTTCGCGGGGTGCCGTACGGGCGGGGTTGAGGGGAGCCGGATGGTTCCCAACGGCGAGAGGCCCCGGAGCGGCTACTCCGGGACCTCGTTCGGGCCGTTCCTCTCTGGAAGGAGCACGACCCATGAAGTCCATCATCACACTCCCCGTGTCGAGTGCGGGGCTGTCGTTCGACGGCGAGCCGTCGGACGCGGAGCTGGACGCGATCGAGCTGGAGATGCCGCTGATCGTGGCGGAGGTTGACCTGCTCGACGTGGAGATCGCCCTGCTGGATCGGCCGGTGTCCGTGCTGGACGGCCGCCGGGTGCGTCGGGCCCGTAACCGGGTCCTGGCTGAGCGTCGGGACCTGACCAACCGCGTGGCCGGCCTGGGCGGTGCGGCGTGAACGCCCGGACGCTCGCGGACCTGTCCGTGCCGCTGACCGCGCTCCTCGTCCTGGAGGCGAAGTTCCAGCACCTCCCGGCGCCGTGCCTGGAGGTGTCGACGATCTTCCCGGACCGGCTGGAGCTGGCGTTCCACTGCGACGACTTCGCCGCGTTCGAGACCTGGCGCGAGGCCCTGAACATGACGCCGGCCGACGTCGAGCACCGTGTTCAGGGCGACGGCGCGACGGCCGTCCGGCGTGTTCACGGCACCTTCGCCGGGGCCCGTATCCGGCTCGTCGGCTTCGCGCCGATTCCCGAGCTGGAGCCGGTCGCGGCTGGGTTGGGGGCGTCGTGAACGGTCGTGTTCAGATCCGTTCAGCGGAGCGTGCGCTGAGCGTGGGCACATGGATGATCGTGTGCGGCGCGATGCTGTACTCGGTCCTCACCGTGACCCCGCTGATGCGTGCCCACACCCCGGACGGGTGGAAGTGGACAGCGCCGATCCTCCCCCTCGTCGTCGATGCCGCGGTGGTCATCGTCGTGCGTCTCGACTCCGTCCTGGCCCGCCTGGGCGGGGACGGGGGCCGGTGGCCGGTGATTCTGCGGTGGATGACCGGGGCCATGACCCTGGCCCTGAACATCGCCGACTCCGCGTTGAAGAAAGACCTGGTGGGGGCGGCGGTCCACTCGGTGGCGCCGCTGCTGCTGATCGTGACCGCTGAGACCGGCCTCGCCTACCGCCAGGCCATCACCACCGCTCTGAACGCCGCCGCCGAGCGGGAACGCGCCGAACGGCTGCAGCGCGAGCAGACGGCCCGGGAGCGTGCCGAGGCGGAGGAGCGCAAGGCGCGGGAGGCGCGGGAGTTCGAGGCTCGCATGGTGCGTGAACAGCGTGAGCATGAGGCCCAATTGGCTCGTGAGCAGGCTGAGCGGGAGGAGCGTTCCCGGCTGGCCGAGTCCGAGCGTCGTGAGGCGGCTGAGCGTGCGGAGCGTGAGGCTCGTGAACGCGGTGAGCGTGAGCGTGAACAGCAGCGGCTGGAGCGTGAACGCCGTGAACACGAGGCCGCCGAACGTGCCCGCCGGGAGCGTGCGGAACGCGAGGAGCGGGCCCGCCGTGAACAGCGTGAGCAGGCTGAACGGGCCGAGCGTGAACGCGCTGCCCTGCTGGCCACCGGGCCCGTGAACACCAAGCAGGACGAGGAGACGGCTCGCCGCACGGTGGCCGCCGCGTTCGCCGCCAATGTGCCGGTCAGGCAGGCGGCTGAGCTGTGCGGCTGGTCGGTCGGCTGGGTCTCCGCCCGCTACCAGGAACTCCGCGAGGACGACCCCGCCCGCTCCCTGGAAGGAGCCGCCCAGTGAAGCTCTCCCCGATCTCCAACCCGCCCGAGCCCACCAACCTGCTGATCCGCCTGCACAACCAGGTAGGAGCCGCCGTCGACGTCACCGGCACCACGGCATACCTGGGATCGCGCTGGCACTGCCACGGCTGCGGCGACCGCTCCGACATGCCCGCGCTGGACAGCCTCAGCTTCACCCGCCGCAAGGCGAACGAGCACGCCACAGACTGCCGCGCGTCCTACCACCGGCTCGGCTGATGGCCAGCCTGCCCACCTACCGGTGGCGACTGGCCCCCGACGGATACGCGACGTTCCGGCAGCTCCGCGCGCTCGGTCTGCGGCCCGGCGGTCAGGACGTCGCCGCCCAGCTCGAACGCCCCCGCCGCCGGCGCGGCGCTCTCGTCGCGTTCCTCTACCGGGTCGATCTGGCGTTGCCGGTCCGGCCGATGACCCCGGCGAAGCAGGCCGCGCTCGCCAAAGCGAACGCGGCCCGGCGGATGTGCCCCGAGTGCGGGCGGGATGCCGGGTATCGGATCCCGTCCTCGCTCGGCACGTGCGTCCCCTGCGCCGACAACCCGTCCCAGCTCGCTGCCTGACCTGGAGGAACCGCATGGAGAACAACGGCCGGCAGGGCTCGCACATGTACGTGCTGACCCTGCAGAACGACGGCGGGCACGTCTGCACGTTGTCAGGCACCTTCAGCCCGCTCGCCGGATGGAGCCGCCACGACTTCTACACGCAGCTCCGCACGGACGCCTCTCGCCGCTACCCGTCGATGGCCAGCGCCACCGTCCTGTACTTCTCGCTGGACAAGAACACCCTCTGACCTGCACATCTGACAGGGCCCGGCCCCCAGCCTCCACAGCTCGGCCGGGCCCCTGATCTCCCAAGGGAGGTTGCAAGGATGACGGACATCAGTACCGAGCCGGTAGTGGGCACCCACACCCCGCCGGTCCCACCCGCCCCCGCCCCGGTGGCGGTGGAGCAGCCGGTGCAGGAGACCCGCCCGGTTGCGCACACGCCGGGCGGCTGGCCGGTGGTCCCGCTGGCGACCACCGGCGCCAACAGCACCATCGGCGCGGTCGCCGCCACCGCGCTCGCCACCGGCCCCGCAGGCGCCGTGCTCGCGGTCGCCGGTGCGGCCCTCGTCGGCGGCGCCGTCCTGGCCCGCCGCGCGACCCGCAACCGCACGGCCAAGACGACCAGCCGCGCCGGGGCCAAGATCCCCACCCCGCGCCGCACCCCTCGCCCCACCACCACTACGGCCGCCAACTCTCCGGCGCCGTACCGTCGCTCCACCACCCCAAAGAGGGGCGGGACGACCCCGTCTCGGACCTCAAAGGGGCACACCGGCACCGCCGGAGGGGCGTCTTCGCCCGTCACGCCGAAGAGCTCCAAGAACCGGATGGGGCAGGTCAAGGCTCTGCGGCAGGCCGCCCGGACCGCACCGAAGAACGGGACGACGCGGGCGGAACGGCGGGCGGCGGATGTGCAGAACCGCCGCGCGATCGCTGACACTCGCCGAGGCACCGCCCCGGCGCGGCTGAGCAGCCCCAACCCGCCCCGCACACCCGGCACCGGCACCGGCACCGGCACCGGCCGGAAGAACAGCCCCAGCGGCCCTTCCAGCAGCGGCACCAGCGGTGGAATCAGCTGGAAGGGCAGCCCCGCCGGCCGGTCCGGCAGCGGTACCAGCGGTGGTTCCGGCCGTAAGGGTGGTGGTTCCAAGTCGTCCGGCAGCCGCGGTTCTTCGTGGCTGGGCGGGAAGGTCCGAGCGGGTCGGGACACGGCCGTCGAGCGGGTCCGTAAGGCGCGGGACCGCTCGGCCGCACAGGCTGTGGAGAACGGCCGCGAGCAGGTCCGTGCCGGTCTCAAGGCGAAGCAGGCTCGCGCGGCGAAGAAGGGGGTCCGTAAGGATGCCCGGCGGCAGCTGTGGCGGTCCGCGGCCCGTAAGCAGGGCCGCCGTCTCCTGGCCGCGGCCCTCGCCGCCCCGCTGGGGGTGGTGGGTCTGGTGTCGACGCCGCTCGGCCGCAAGCTCGGGATTACGTCGATCCAGCAGCCGGGGCGGCGCTTGTACCGGCGGATGCTGCGCACGGCCGACGAGCAGAAGGCCGCTCGCGACGCCGAGATCCGCGAGGGCCTCGCCGAGGCCGAGACGGCCATCGATGCCGAACTCTCCGACGAGCAGGAGGAGATCGGCGGCACCGTCCAGCGGCCCACCGCCCTCAACCGCCCCACCAACACCACCACCCCTACCGGGTCTTCTTCGTCGTTCCTGGAGGTCGACATGTCTGGCTTCAAGTTCGAAGTGGCCGCCGCCGAGATGGAGTCGGCGGCCCGCAGTTACGCCCCCGACACCGCGATGGAGATCCTCGCCATGGTCGAGGGCCTGCCCGCCGCGCTCGCGTCGGTCGCGAACACCTTCCGCATCCTCGCCGAGCGCTCCGACACAGAGTTCCCGCTGGAGAAGGACATTGCCGGGGGCTTCGACGAGATCTACGGCGCCCTGATGCGGTCCGTCGACGCCGCCGGGGACCTCGCGCCGCTGTTCCGTCACGTCCACGCGCAGGACATCGCCCGTCACGAGGACCCCCGCAACGGACACGAGGCCGAGAAGGGCTGGAACGTCTGACCATGACCACCACCGACACCCCCACCACCGCGTCGGGGCCAGTGTGGGACTGGGCCGCCGGTCACGGACCCGTGACCGGCGCCCTGTCCGCCACCACCGGCGCGTTCGCCCTCGCCACCACCGGCGCCGCCACCGGCATGCCCCCCACCTGGGCCCTCGCCGTCGGCACCGCCGGCGCCATCGGCCACACCATCAGCACCTTCCGCGAACGCCTCTCCGCCCGCACCGCCACCCTCCGCGCCTCCTCCTGGCTGCTCGGCGCCGGGTGGACGACGTGGGCCATGACGTCCGGCCCGCTGACCTGGGCCGCCATCGGATCCCTCGCCGCCCTCGGCGTCGGCATCGGCACCGCCGCCCGCTCCACCGCCCTGTACGAGGACGCCCGGGAGCTGGAGCTGATCGCGCTGGCCGACCGGCAGGTGTCCGCCGAGCTCCACGCCGAGCGCCGCACCCTCGCCGCCGAATGGGTCGAGCGCGTCCAGCGCGTCAGCAACGTGACGCTGACGGTGCTGGCGATCGAGAAGTGGCCCACCGGCACCGGATTCACCATCGACGCCGAACTGCCCGGCGCCACCACCTACGACCAGATCGCCCGCGACTCCGCCCGCCTGTCAGCCGACGCCCGACTCCCGCACGGCTGCACCGTGGCAGCCACCCCCGGCATCCACCAAGGCCGCGTCCTCATCGACGTCTCCACCGTCAACGTCCTGGCCGGCGAGATCCCCTACCCCGCCGACTACAGCCGCCTGTCGATCCACACCGGCCTGCCCTGGGGCGTCCGTTCCGACGGCCGCGAAGTCCTCACCTACCTGCGCGAACAGTGCGCCCTCGTCGTCGGGCCGACCGGGTCGGGCAAGACCAACATGGTCCACAACATCATCAGCGGCTTCGCCCGCGCCGAGGACATCCTGACCTTCGTCATCGACCTCAACGCCGGATCCGCCGGCCTCCCCTGGGTCCGCCCCGCCCTCAACGCCCCCAGCAACACCGGCGTGGAGACGCGGCCCGGGATCGACTGGCTCGCCTCCACCCCCGAGGAGGCGGCACTGATGCTGGACGCGGCGATCCGGATCGGGAAGCACCGCAAGGTCGTCTACCAGGACCTGATGGCACGGGAGAACACCGACCTCCTGCCGATCTCCGCGCAGATCCCGCAGATCATGATCCTGATCGACGAGGGCGCCGAGATCCTCATGAGCAACGACCCGCAGATGCGCAAGCTCGCCGACAAGATCCTGGAAGTGATCCGGCAGCTCCGAGCCATGGGCATCCGCACCGTCCTCACCGCGCTCGGCGCCACCGGAGCGGTCCTGGGCAACCTCATGATCCGCCGCGAGGCCAAAGCCCGCGTCTGCCTCACCGGCGGCGAGGTCGAGGGCATGGACCTGGGCAAGATCTTCCCGGGTGCCCGGGGGCTCAAGCCGGAGCAGGCGCCGTTCCAGGGCGCCGGGTTCATCGGCACCCCCGAATCCGCACCGGGGCTCTTCAAGTCCTGGCGGATCCTGCCCCAGCAGATCGCCGACATCGTCCACGCCACCTCCGACCGACACCCCTGGCTCGACGACAACTCGGCCAAGGCCGCCGGCCCCGCCTACGCCCGCCGCTGGGACACCACCCGCACCGCATGGATGAACACCACCACCGTCACCTCCGTGGCGGAAGCCGCGGCTGCTCCGGCGACCGACGAGCAACCGACACGACCGGGCGGGCTGAACCTGTCCGCGCTCCGTGGCGCTCCCACCGCTCCGGTCTCGGATGAGGATGCGCTCGCGGCCCAGTTCATGGCGCAGATCGACGCCCAGTTCGGCACCACAACCGAGACCGCACCCAACGTGGATGAGGAGCCCGAGCAGCCGCACGGGCTGAACCTGTCGGCGTTCCGCAACGAGCAGCAGGACAGCGAGGCCCGGCAGGCCGCGCTCGCGGTGCTGCTCGCCGCCGGACCGGAAGGCACCGGTGCATCCGCCATCGCCCGGGCCCTCGCCGACACACACGGCACCACCCGGCAGACCATCGCCGGATGGCTCAAGGAGTGGGCCGAAGACGGCACCACCGTACGGACCGGGACCGGCACCAAGACCCGCTACGTCCACCACCGCCACGCCCCCACCCAGGACTAACCGAGCCCGCTTGTCGCCCTGTCCCGCGAAGGCCCGCAAGCGGGCCCCAGCGGGCCGGAAACCGGCTTTGACCTGGAAGGCGACAAGCGACAAGACAAGACAAGCGACAAGCCACACGACAAGCCAGCCGACAAGCGACACGACAAACAGCCAACCGGGCAGCACCCACCACACGGGGTGCTGCCCGGAGCGCTGAAAGGGGCACCTTGTGTACGAGCCGACCGCGTACGAGATCACCACCCCGCACACCTACCTCCCGCCGCAGACGCCCGCCGTCCGGCCGGTGCTCCTGCCCGCCGACATCCCGCCCGGCGTCAACTGGGTCACCCTCCCCAACGGCGTCCGCACCCTCGCCTACACCCACCCCACGGCCCCGCCGCAAATTCCGGTTACCGCCCCGCAGCCGATCCCCGCATGGGCCAAGACCACCGCCCTACTCGCCCCCACGATCGGCGGCGGCATCGGCGCCGCCGGCATCGGACTCTCCTACGCCGCCCCGGGACTCATCGCCATGACCCACGCCCTCTGGTCCGCCGCCGCCCTCGTCGTCGCCACCGTCATCGCCATCCCCGTCCTGATCCGCACCGCCCGCCGGGCCACCGGCAACGGGGGCGAGGGCTCGGTGCGGACGACGACCCACATCACCCAGAACATCACCGCCACCGGCCTCTTCGGCCGCGCCAACGGAACCATCAACCATCGCTGACAGCGGAAGGGCGGCCCCCGCATCTCGCCAAAGAACCGGGGCCGCCCTCACTCCTGATCTAGCTGACCGGAGGTATCCAGCATGACTGAATCTCCCCCCTCTCCGCGAGAGGGCAGGGACCTGCCC
The DNA here is from genome assembly GCF_008642375.1 of Streptomyces venezuelae. Taxonomy (NCBI): domain Bacteria; kingdom Bacillati; phylum Actinomycetota; class Actinomycetes; order Kitasatosporales; family Streptomycetaceae; genus Streptomyces; species Streptomyces venezuelae. The sequence continues at coordinate 4,218,484 of NZ_CP029194.1, forward strand.
TCTATCGATATGCCCGGCCTGGAGCTCCTCGCGCACGCGGTGAGCGCCGTCGAGAACGGCTGGCACGTCTTCCCCTTGCGTCCCGGCGACAAGCGGCCCGCCGGCCACGCCGAATCCCGCTGCCCCGGCACCGGCCGGTGCGCGGACGGACACAAGACCCCCGAGCAGCGGGCCACCACAGACCCCGATCTGCTCGCCGCCGCCTGGACCCACGCCCCGTACAACATCGGCATCGCCACCGGCCCGTCCGGCCTGCTCGTGGTCGACCTGGACACGCTCAAGGAGAAGGACGAGAAGGGAACGCCTGACGGCGTCGCCATTTTCGAGGCGCTCTGCGAGCGCGCCGGACAGGCCGTCCCCCTCACCCACCGAGTGCGGACCGCGCGCGGCGGACAACACCTGTACTTCACCCCGCCCGACGGCGTCCGGCTCGGCAACACCGCCGGACGACTCGGCAAGCACATCGACACCCGGGGCTGGGGCGGATACGTCGTCGCCCCCGGCAGCCACACCCCCGACGGGTCGTACGTCGTTCTCGACAGCCGTCCCCCGGTTCCGCTGCCCGGATGGCTCCTGGACGCTCTCACCACCCGCCCCAAGCCCGTCCTGACCGCCCCGGCGATCACCGTAGTGGGCGGTCATCGGGTCGCGGAGGTGGCGCTGGAGCGCGAGACCGCTGCCGTTCGAGCGACTCACGAGGGCGGCAGGAACGCCCAACTCCTGAACTCTGTAAGGGCTGTGGGGCGATTCGTCGCATGGGGAGACCTCCCCCGGGACGTGGCCGAGGAGGCTTTTCAGGTAGCGGGGGAGACGGCGGGACTGCCGCCGGCCGAGTGCCGCTCCACGATCCGCAGCGCCCTGGACTGGTCCATCCGCACCGCCCGCCCCCGGCAGACAGCCGCATGACCAGCCCCGAATCCCCCCACCTGAAAAGCAACGCCGCCACCCCCCACCGGCCCGACGTCGCCGAACAGCCCCGGGAGCGGAAAACGGTGGGCGCCTCGAAGGTCGTCGCCGAAGGCGTCCTTTCTGGTTCTGACCCGCACCCCGCCCACGACGTCCACCCGCTCCTGACCAAAGGGGAAGCCGCATGACCCAGCAGCCCATCGACGGCGCCGCTCTGCTCAACGAGGTGGAGGCCTTCCACCGCAGGTTCAACGTCTTCCCCCGCGAGGGCGCCTACGTCGCCGTCGCCCTGTGGGACGCCCACGCCCACCTGATCGACGCCTTCGACTCCACGCCCCGGATTGCGTTCCTCTCCCCGGAGCCCGGCTCAGGGAAGTCCCGGGCACTGGAGGTGATCGAGACCCTCGTGCCGAACAAGATGGCGGCCGTGGACGCTTCCCCGTCCGCGCTCTTCCGCTCCGTGGCCGGGATCGAAGGCGAGCGGCCCACGATCATCTTCGACGAGATTGACACCGTCTTCGGCCCCAAGGCTGGAGACAACGAACAGCTCCGCGGCTTCCTCAACGCCGGACACCGACGCGGACGGCTGATGTACCGGTGCGTCGGCGACGGCGCCAACCAGACCGTGCAGGGCTTCCCGTCCTACTGCGCCGTGGCCATGGCCGGACTCGGGGGCCTTCCCGACACCATCACCACCCGGTCCGTCATCATCCGCATGCGCCGCCGTGCCTGGAACGAGAAGGTCGAGCCCTACCGGCTGGGGACGCACGAGAAGCAGGGTCACGCACTGCGCGACCGCCTCGCCGCATGGGCCGAGCAGGTCCGCGAGAAGGTCGAGGGAGCCTGGCCCGAGATGCCCGACGGCATCACGGACCGCCCTGCCGACGTGTGGGAGCCTCTCCTGGCCGTCGCCGATGCCGCCGGAGGCGACTGGCCCGAGCGAGCCCGTGCCGCGTGCCTGGAACTGGTCAAGTCGTCCCAGGCCGACGACAGGGCATCTCTCGGCATCCGGCTCCTCACCGACCTGCGCGACCACGTCCTCATCGGCGTCGACAAACTGCCCACCATCGCCGTCCTCGATCGGCTCAACGCCCTGGAGGACGCCCCCTGGGCCGACCTCGACGGCAAGCCTCTCGACAACCGGCGACTGTCCAAGATGCTCAAGGAGTACCGGACCACCGGCGACGAGCCCATCGTCTCCCGCAACATCCGGACCGCCGGCGGCATCCTCAAGGGCTACTACGCCGAGGACCTCCAGGACGCGTGGACCCGCTACTGCCCGCCGCCTGCCCAGAACAGCGCTACATCCGCTACGCCGCTACAGCCCAGCTCACAGCCGGTGCTCGCGTAGCGGCAACCCCACGTGTAGCGGCTACACCCACCCCAACCACCGGCCCATCTTGAGCGGCCCGCAGCAAGGTGTAGCCGCTACACCCGCCCTTCCCGCTACACAGAGCATGCCGCTGACCTGCGATGTAGCGGCGTAGCGGATGTAGCGGACTTTCCAGAGGGGGGCCACAGGCCCCGGCCATCCACCCAGGAGGCACAGGTGAGCATCACGCTCCCGACCAGCCACAGGGCCGTGACCGTCCCGGAAGTCATGGCAGCGCTCAAGTTCAGCCGCAGCAAGGTCTACGACCTGCTCCGCTCCGGCGCCCTGCCCAGCTACACCGAGGGCCGCGCCCGACGCATCCCGCTCGACTCCCTCCACACCTACATCCACAACCGACTTGAGGAGACCGCCTGATGGCCAAGAGGCGCGCCAACGGCGAGGGCACCATCACGAAGCGCGCGGACGGCCGCTATCAGGCCGCCGCCTACGTCTACAGGCCGGACGGCACCCGCGTGCGGAAGTTCGTCTACGGCAGGACCCGCGAGGAAGTGAGCGCCAAGCTCATCGAGATGCAGGACAAGACCCGCCAGGGCATCCCCGCCGCCACGTCGGCGATGCCGTTCGGGGACTACCTGACCTACTGGCTGGGCGCCATCGCCCCGACCCGGCTCAAGCCCGCGACGCTCAACAGCTACGAGGGGCTGTCCCGGCTCTACATCCGGCCCGCCCTCGGCAAGAAGCGGCTCAACCGGCTCTCCCCCACCGATATCCGGCTGTTCCTCGCCGACTTCAAGAACGGCTGCCTGTGCTGCCTGCGCGGGGCGGACGCTGCTCGCCCCGAGGGAAAGCGGAACTGCTGCGCCGTGCACAAGTGCTGCAAGCGCGGCCCCTCGGCGCGGACCGTGCAGTACGTCCACGCCGTGCTTCGCTCGGCCCTCCAGCAGGCCGTCCGGGAGGAGCTGATCGGTCGCAACGTCGCGAAGATCGTGGAGACCCCCACCGTGCAGCGTGAGGAGGTACGTCCGCTCGATGCGGGCGAGGTTCGCATGCTGCTGAAGGCCTCCCGAGACCACCGGCTCTACGCCCTGTGGCTGCTGATGGTCTCCACCGGCCTGCGCCGAGGGGAGGCCCTCGGGCTCACGTGGTCGGACGTCGACCTGAACGCCGGACAGCTCCGGGTCCGCAGGAACCTCCAGCGCATCAAGCGGGAACTGCTCTTCGGCACGCCGAAGACGGCACGGTCGATCCGTACAGTCTCGCTTCCGAAGCGGTGCGTGGACGCACTCCACGCGCACCGCGCGAAGCAGGAGGAAGAGCGGATGGTGGCCGGTGAGAAGTGGAAGCCGTCGCTTCACCAGCCGGGCGGGCTCATCTTCACCACGTCGACCGGCCGGCCGACCGACCCTCGGAGCCTGAACCGCATGCTCACGATCCTGTGCGCCAAGGCGAAGGTCCGCCGGATCAGGGTGCACGACCTGCGGCACACCTGCGCCTCACTGCTACTCGCCCAGGGCGTGGACGCCCGGGTCATCATGGAAACCCTCGGGCACAGCACGATCACGATGACGCTCGACACCTACGCGCACGTCATGCAAACGACGCTGAGGGCCGCAGCCGATCGGATGGACGATGTCCTGGGAGGGGAGCATCCGACTGAGAGCTAGAGCCGGTCGACCGCCTGAGCGCCGATGGCGACCAGAAGGACCACCCCAAAAAATCCTACGATCACTCTCAGCACATCCGGGGAGAATCTTGGATTCACTCCACCGGGGACCCACCGTGCCATCAGGTCGTACGCCCTCAGCCCGAGGTTGCGGTAGTCGAAAGCGATGACGAGCGCACCGACGCTGGACGCGAACGGCACGACGAACGACAGTACCCAGTCGCCCATGCGCGGTCTCCCCTGAGAGGTACCGACTGGGCCGTCGCTCAATCGGCGAAGACGTTGATGTCACCCGCTGATGTCAGAGGCCCCCTGGACGATGTCCAGGGGGCCTCTGAGCTGTGTGCACTCGGCAGGATTCGAACCTGCAACCTTCTGATCCGTAGTCAGATGCTCTATCCGTTAAGCTACGAGTGCTTGTTTTGTTTTCCGTCTTCGCTCCCCGGCCTTTCGGCCCGCTCGCGGCGACAGGAAGAACATTACATGACTGCCGCCGTCATGTGAAATCCATTCACCCCACCCCTTGTGACCTGCGAAAACCTCACCCAGAGGGTGATCGGGGAGTCGGTGGCCGGAGGTCGCGGGCGGGGGTGCGCGGGGTGAAAACGGGCCGAAAGAGACCGGCGTCACATGCGCCCCGCAGGCGGCCCGGGAACGGCCGAAGCCCCGGCCTTGGGGCCGGGGCTTCGGTAGGGCGGAGGCGGAGGGATTTGAACCCTCGATGGGCTTTAAGACCCAAACCGCATTAGCAGTGCGGCGCCATAGACCGGACTAGGCGACGCCTCCATGCACCCCGCGCATACGCGAGTGGTGCGTGCAGATGATGACACAGGCGAACCGGCTGTCACCAATCGATTCTCACCGTACTAGGCCTTCGGGGTCCAGGGCAAAGCCCTGCGGCCCCGGCCGCGCCGCGCACGCCCCGGCCGGGGCCGCCCGCCCGGCCGGCGCACCCCGCTTGCGCAACGCCCCGGCGCCCGGAGCGTTAGAGGGACGGGACGCCGTGGGTCCGCCCGTACTCGTGCCCGCCCCGTGTCCGCTGCCGTGCACCGCCGCTCCAGGAGATCCGTATGCTGCGCCGTCTCGTCCTCGCGACCCTCGCCACCACCGCCGCAGGGACCGCCGGATTCGGCCCCCTGCCGCCGCTGCCCCTGCTCTCCCCGCCCGACACGCTGACCGTGAAGGTCGCCGAGAGCGGCCGTCCGGGTGCCGACGGCACCTTCGAGCTGACCTGCGACGACCGGGCCGGCGGGACGCACCCGGCCGCCGAGGACGCCTGCGCGCGTCTGGAGGACCACGCGCAGGCGGGCACGAACCCTTTCAAGCCCGTTCCGCGGGACGCGATGTGCACCCAGGTGTACGGCGGCACCGCCGTCGCGCACGTCACCGGGACCTGGCAGGGCCGCAAGATCGACTCCCGGTTCTCCCGCGTCAACGGCTGCGAGATCGACCGCTGGACCGACCTCCAGCCGGTGCTCCCCATCCTGGGACGATGACTCCGGGGAGGCCCGGGCAATGACTCTGGCAACGAACGGCGGGCGGCGGCTCCCTTAGACTCCCTCAGTGACAGGCTGCGGCCCGAGGGGCAAGATGGGGCCCGCCTGCCGACAGGCAAGCACGTGCAGTGGGTCAGGGAGGAACCGTCGTCGTGAGCAGCAGGCCATCCCGAGGCGCTGCTCGCCTCGCAGCCATACTCGACGCCCTCCCCGACGGCCTCGTGCTCGTCAATTGCAACGGCACGGTCGTCAACGCCAACACGATCGCCCTCGGCATGTTCGAGACGCCCGGCACCGCGCTCGTCGGCCGGGGCCTGCTGGACCTGCTGCCGTCCTTCGACTCGCGGCTGATCCCGGGCTCGATGCGCCGCCCCGAGGGCACGGACGAGCGCGGCCGCACCAAGCCGACCCGGATGATCGCCCGTCGCACGGACGGCGGCGAGTTCCCCGTCGAGGTGACCAGCGCCAGCCTGGAGGACGGCCGCGAGGCCTACGACTCGTACAGCGGCTACACCGGCGACGAACTCCTCATGCTCGTCGTACGGGACCTCACGGGGACCCTCGACACCGAGGCCGAACTCGCCCGCTCGCAGCGCCAGACCGAGATGATCCTGCGCGCCGCGGCCGAGGGCGTCGTCGGCACGGACACCGACGGCCGGGTCGTCCTCGTCAACCCCGCCGCCGCGCAGATCCTCGGCTACCGCGCCGGTGAGCTCGGCGGCCAGGAGCTGCACCCGCTGATCCTCGCCACGCGCGCGGACGGCGAGCCCTTCCCGTACGAGGAGTCCCCGCTCGCCGACACCCTCAAGTCCGGGCGCAAGCACCGCGTCCGGGGGCAGGTGCTGTGGGCGAAGAAGGGCGACCGGGTGCCGGTCGACCTCACGACCGCTCCCGTGCGCGACGGCGACCAGCTCGTCGGCGCCGTGATGACCTTCACCGACCGCAGGCCGTACGAGCAGCTCGCCGAGGAGCACGCCGCCGAGCTCGCCGACCGCGCCGAGCGGCACGCGGTCGAGCGGGAGGAGCAGCAGGAGCGGTACGCCTCGCTGGCCGCCCGGCACGAGCAGCTGACCGCCGTCCTCGCCGAGTCGCTGCGCGGCCCGCTGGAGGAGCTGCGCGGCCGGCTGGGCGCGCTCGCCGCCGACGACGCCGGGCAGCTGTGGCCCGAGGCCAACCAGGTGCTGCACCATCTGACCGCCGGATACGCCCGGATGACGGCGCTCGTGGACAACGTCCTGGCCTACCAGCGCCTCGACTCGGGCGCGGAGGAGCTCGACCGGCGGGTCGCGCTGCTCGACGGAGTCGTGACGGCCGGCATCGACGCGGCTGTCGAGCTGATCGGGCCCGGCCGCGCGCAGTTCGCCGTGCACGCGCCGCCGATCGAGGCCGAGGTCGACCCCGACCGGCTCGCGACCGCGCTCGCGCACCTCGTCGCGGACGTCGCCGGCGTCGATGCGACCGGCCAGAACCGGGCCGCGGTGCCGGGCGCCGGGCCGGTCGACTCCACGATCGTCGTCGCGGCCGCCCAGCGCGGAGACGTCGTACGCATCGAGGTCCGCGGCCCGTACGCGGGCGGCGACCCCGTCCACGGGCCCGTCGTGCGCGGGATCGTGGCGGCGCACGGCGGTGTCGTCCAGACCCACGAGGTCCCGGGGACGAGCGGCGGCGCGTACGTCCTTGAAGTGCCGCTCGGGGCCGGGCGGGGCACTGTTCCCGCTGCCGCTCCCACCGCTGCTACCGATCCTGCTCCTGCGCCCGTCGCTGCTCCTGCCCTGCAAGCGCAGGACGCCGGCGTACGGGAGCTGCCCGCTCTGCCCGCGCAGGCCACGGGTACCGAGGGGGAGACCTCGGGCGGTGGGCGGCGCCGGGCGCGGCGCGCCTCGACGGACGCCTTCCTGGAGAGCCCGGTCGCCCCTGAGGCCGCCGAGTCGGGCGGTCGTCGCCGTGCCCGTACGAGCGAGTCGTCCGGCCCCGCCGAGCTGATCCCCGCCCAGCAGAACGCCGGCGCCGACGGCTCCGCCATGGCCGCGCTCCCCGCTTCCGCGCCCGCCGCCCTTCCCTCGTCGACGGGGCCCGTCTCCCTTCCCTCCGCCGCGCCCGCCGTCGAGCCCACCGGACGACGCCGGGGCCGGCCCGCCGAAGGCTCCGTGGTGACCGCCGCCGAGGGCGCGCAGGGGCGGGCCGCGTTGGGCGCCGCCGTGCCCCCGCAGGGGGTCTCCGCCGCCGAGCACCTGAGCGCGCCCGCTGTCGCGCCGGCGCACAACCCCGCCCTGGCCCTGCCCGCCGTCGCCACCGGCGGTGACGTGGCGGCCGCCCCGCCGAGCGGGCGCCGCCGACGGGCCCTCGCCGCCGCGCAGGAGCGTGCCGCGGCGGCCGAGGCCGGTCCCCGCACGCCGTTCGCGCTCCCGCCGGCCGACGCGGACCGCCCCGAGTCCGACGACGCGGCTGCGGCTGCGATTCCTGCTCATGCGCCTGCTCCCGCGCCGGTTCCGGTTCCGGGTGGCTTCGCGCTGCCGGTCTCCGACGAGGGGCAGCACGAGGCCGTACGAGGCGTCCCGGGCTCCGGCCACACGCCCCCGCAGCCCCATCCGCACCTCGCGCAGCAGCCTCAGCCGCTGCCCGAGCCGAGCGGTCGCCGCCGCGCCATGGCACCGCCGGCGCCCCTGCCGCCGACGCCCGTAGCGCCGGCGCCCGTACCGCCGTCGTCGACGCCGCTGCCGGGTGCGGTCCCGGCGGCCGTGCCCGCGGCCGTACCTGCGCCTGCTCCGCAGAGCGGCACCGGTTCCGGGACGGGCACCGGCTCCGTACCGCTGCCGCCCGAACTGCCCATGCCGGTCGCGACGTCGAAGGAAGCGAAGGACTCGACCCAGGGGCGGGCGTTCAGCGTGCGCACCCTGGGGCAGGGCGTTCCCTTCGTCCCGCCGACGGCCGCGCCCGCTGCTCCCGTCGCCGCGACGCCCGTGGCCGCTCCGGTGGCCCCCGCCGCGCCCTCCAACGGCTCCGGTCGGCGGCGCAAGCTCGCCACCCCGCCGGAGGTCGACCCGCCCGTCCCGGCGGCGATCCCCGTACCGGCCGCCGCCGAGAACACCGCCAAGCCCCACCCGCAGTCCTCCCCCGAGGCCGCGCTCGGGCTCTCCCCGGCCGCCCCCGAAGGCCGCGCCTACGCCATAGGGGCGCCCGCCGAGGGCTCCGCCGAAGGGCCCGAACCGCTCGACGGTCCCGGTGGCGCGATCGAGGTCGCCAACCGGCCCGCGCCGCGGCCCGTCGACGACGAGCTGCCCCCCGAGCCGCTCGACAACCCGCGCCGGCTGCTCGTCTGGCCCGCGCCCGACGTCTCCACCCAGCAGGCGCTCAGCGACCGCGGCTACCGTCCGGTGATCGTGCACTCCCGCGAGGAGGTCGACGCCCAGATCGCCGCCTTCCCCGCCGCGCTCTTCGTCGACCCGCTGACCGGGCCCATCACCCGCACCGCGCTCCAGTCGCTGCGCCAGGCCGCCGTCGCGGCCGAGGTGCCGGTGCTGCTCGCGGCCGGCCTCGGGCAGGCGACACGGGAGGCCGCGTACGGCGCCGACCCCGCCGTGCTCCTCAAGGCGCTCGCGCCCCGCGACAGCGAGCAGCACCCGTCCCGGGTCCTGCTGATCGAGGAGCACGACGACATCGCGGAGGCGCTCGCCGCCACCCTGGAGCGGCGCGGGATGCAGGTCGAGCGGGCGGCCACGGACACCGAAGCGGTCGCGCTGGCCACCGAGACCCGGCCGAACCTCGTCGTGATGGACCTGATGCAGGTGCGCCGCCGACGGGCCGGGATCATCGACTGGCTGCGCGCGAACGGGCAGTTGAACCGTACGCCGCTCGTCGTCTACACCTCGGCCGACCTCGACGAGGAGGAGCTGCCGAAGCTGTCCTCCGGCGAGACGGTCCTCTTCCTCGCCGAGCGGTCGAACAGCACCGAGGTCCAGGCCCGGATCGTCGATCTGCTCGCGAAGATCGGCACCAACTAGCCGGAGCAGCAAGGAAGCGGGGGAGGGCAGCTGCCCTCCCCCGCATCGGCCGCAACGCCCCGGCTACAGCTGCGTCACGTCCAGTTCGCCCTCCGCGTACTGCCTGCGGATGACCTTCTTGTCGAACTTGCCGACGCTCGTCTTCGGCACCGCCGGCACGACCGCCCAGCGCTCCGGCAGCTGCCACTTGGCGATGCCGCCCTCGGCGGCGAGGAAGGACCGCAGCGTCTCGTAGTCCGCCGTGGCACCTTCCTTGAGGACGACCGTCGCGAGCGGGCGCTCGCCCCACTTCTCGTCCGGCACGGCGACGACGGCGGCCTCGGCGACCTCCGGGTGCCCCATGAGGGCGTTCTCCAGGTCGACGCTCGAGATCCACTCGCCGCCGGACTTGATGACGTCCTTCGCGCGGTCGGTGAGGGTGAGGAAGCCGTCGGGGCTGATCACGCCGACGTCACCCGTCTTGAGCCAGCCGTCCTCGCTGAACTTGTCGGCCGGGCGGATCTCCTCGCCGTCGGCGCCGCCGAAGTACGAGCCCGCGATCCACGTGCCGCGGACCTCCAGCTCGCCCGCGGACTCGCCGTCCCAGGGCAGGTGGTCGCCGCCGGGGCCGACGAGCCGCGCCTCGACACCGGCGGGGAAACGCCCCTGCGTGACGCGGTACGGCCACTCCTCCTCGGCGCTCAGACCGGCCGGCGGGTGGGCCATCGTGCCCAGCGGGGAGGTCTCGGTCATGCCCCAGGCGTGGCAGAGGCGGACGCCGAGCCGGTCGTACGCCTCCATGAGAGAGGGCGGGCAGGCCGCGCCGCCGATGGTCACCTGGGTCATGGAGGAGAGGTCGCGGGGGTTCGCGGTGACCTCGGCGAGCAGGCCCTGCCAGATGGTCGGGACGGCCGCGGCGTGGCTCGGCCGCTCGCGCTCGATCATCTCGGCGAGCGGGGCGGGCTGGAGGAAACGGTCCGGCATCAGCATGTTGATGCCGGTCATGAAGGTGGCGTGGGGGAGGCCCCAGGCGTTGACGTGGAACTGCGGCACGACGACGAGGGTCGTGTCACGGTCGGTCAGGGCCATCGACTCGGCCATGTTCACCTGCATGGAGTGCAGGTAGATCGAGCGGTGGGAGTAGACGACGCCCTTGGGGTCGCCGGTGGTGCCGGAGGTGTAACACATGGCCGCGGCGGAGCGCTCGTCGAGCTCGGGCCAGTCGTAGCTGGTCGGGCGGCCGGCGATCAGTTCCTCGTAGTCGTGCACGCGCGGCGCGACGCCCTCGAGACCGGAGCGGTCCCCGGGGCCCGCGACGACGATGTGCTCGATCGTCGGGAGGTGGGGGAGCAGCGGGACGAGGAGCGGCAGCAGGGAGCCGTTGACGAGTACGACCCGGTCCTCGGCGTGGTTGACGATCCACACGAGCTGCTCGGGGGGAAGACGCAGGTTGAGGGTGTGGAGGACCGCGCCCATGGAGGGGATCGCGAAGTACGCCTCGACGTGCTCGGAGTTGTTCCACATCAGGGTCGCGACCCGCTGGTCGCCGGTCACCCCGAGTTCGTCGCGCAGGGCGTTGGCCAGCTGGTGCGCGCGGGCTCCGGCCTCCGCGAACGAGCGTCGGTGCGGCTCGGGCTCGCCCGTCCAGGTGGTGATGGTGGACTTCCCGTGGATCGTCATCCCGTGCTTGAGGATGCGGCTCACGGTCAGCTGTACGTCCTGCATGGTGCTGTACACGGGGCGTCCTCCCGGTGGGCGCTACGTGGCGTGGCAGAAAGGGTGTGGAGATTCTGCGCACGTACCGCGCGGTATGTCACTACCCGGGAGTACGTAAATTGCCAGTGATCGCTGGCGGAAGTGGCTCTTCCCTCTGATTCGCGCCGGTACTTACCGTACGGGGGTCAGTTCCGGGTCCTCGCGGAGCTTGCCGAGCGCCCGGGACACCGCGCTCTTGACCGTGCCGACCGAGACCCCGAGGACCTCGGCGGTCTGGGCCTCACTGAGGTCCTCGTAGTACCGCAGGACCACCATCTGGCGCTGGCGCTCCGGCAGCTTCATCACCGCGCGCCACATCGCGTCGTGCAGCACCTGACGGTCGGCCGGGTCGGGCTCGGGGAGGCCGGCCGGCTCCGGCAGCTCCTCGCAGACGAACTCGTCGACCTTGCGCTTGCGCCACTGCGACGTACGGGTGTTCAGCAGCGCACGGCGGACGTAGCCGTCGAGGGCGCGGTGGTCCTCGATGCGCTCCCAGGCCATGAAGGTCTTGGCGAGCGCGGTCTGGAGGAGGTCCTCGGCGTCGCAGGGGTTGGCGGTCAGGGAGCGGGCCGTACGCAGCAGCACGGGACCACGCGCCCGGACGTACGAGGAGAACGACGGGTACGGCACGTGGCCGAGGGCGGCCTTCGAGGCGCCGGTGCAGACGGGGCCAGAGGGTGGCGGGGTCATGACTCCACGCTAGAAGCGGACCGTGCCCCGCGGATCGGCCCCAGGTCCCGAACCGGGATCCGCCTCAGGTTGGAGGAGAGACGGCGGCCGGACCTCCTCTGGGTGGAGTCGCCCCGCACCGGAGTCAGGGTCGGGACCGGGTCGTTACCGGGCCGAACCGGTACTTTCCGTCGTCGTGACGCGGGCGACCGGCGCGTCCACCGCGTTCCGGTCGATCAGGACCCGATGGCCTCCGTACGTCTCGGCGACGTTCCCCGCGTACTGATGGATCCGGGCGTGCGGCGTCCAGGCATCGGCGTGCAGCGAGGTCTCCGAGTACAGCGCGGGCACGCCTCGCCAGCGCGCGAACCACAGCACGGAGGGCAGGTCCTCCGTACCCGCCTTCCGCGCCTCCTCGATCTGCCGGATCCCGGTGTCGGCGCTGCTGTAGTAGCCGGGCACATAGCCGAGGCGCCGCACCTCACGGTTCCAGCCGCGGACGAAGGAGAGGGTGGTGGCGGCACAGCTCGTGTCCTCCAATCGGAACGCCTCGATGTCCAGGTACAGCGGGCTGCTCGCGCCGATCCCGAGGGCCCGCGCCGCGCGCACCGCCTCGCCCCCTTCCCGTACGCCCTGGCTCCAGGGGCGGCTGCCGATCGCGTACGGCCGTTTCGCGGCGGAGTGGACACACGGCGCCTGGGAGCCGACGAAGAGCGGCAGCAGCCGCCAGCCCATGGCGTGGGCGGAGGCGACCCAGGCGGGGGTCAGCTCCTTCTGTCCGGGGCACCCCCGGCCCCGGCCACCGAAGTAGACCCCGACGGCCCGGTACGGGGACCTGAGCCAGGCCCTCATCACCGCGAGGGACGGCGCCTCGCAGGTGTCGAATGCCTTGCCCGCGAAACGCGGCGCGGACACGGGCGGCACGGGCGCGTCGGCTTCGGCGTCGGACGCGGCTTCGGGCGCGGCTTCGGCGTCGGCTTCGGGCGCGGCTTCGGGCGCGGCCGGGGCCGGGGCCGGGGCCGGGGCCGGGGCCGGGGCCGGGGCCGGGGCCGGGGCCGGGGCCGGGGCCGGGACGGCTACGGGTGCCACCGGGGCGGGGCCCGACGGTCCGGCGGGTGCCACGGCCGAGGCGCCCGCCGGACCGGTGAGGAGGGCCGCACCGGCCATCGCCGCCACCAGGGCGGTGGCCACGGCCCGCGCCCCGGGAGGCGGCGCGGACCGTGCGTACGGCGGACGGAGGGACGAGGGCGAATTCGAGGGCGGTGCGTTTGTGCTCATGGCGCGAGTGAAGAGCCGCCCGCCCCGCCCGGCCACCGCTGGGGCCGTCGCGTCAGCCGTCCGTGCCCAGGATCAACCCGGACGTGGGAACCCCGGTGCCCGCGGTGACCAGCGTCCGGGCCGCGCCGGGTATCTGGTTCACGGACGTGCCGCGCAGTTGCCGCACCGCCTCCGCGATGCCGTTCATTCCGTGCAGATACGCCTCGCCGAGCTGACCTCCGTGGGTGTTCAACGGGACGGCGTCGGCCGCGACGAAGTCCGCCGCCTCCCCCGGACCGCAGAAGCCGAACTCCTCCAGCTGCATCAGCACGAACGGGGTGAAGTGGTCGTAGAGGATGGCCACGTCGATGTCGCCCGGCGCGAGGCCGGCTGTCCGCCAGAGCTGCCGGGCCACGACGCCCATCTCCGGGAGCCCGGTCAACTCGTCCCGGTAGAAGCTGGTCATGGCCTCCTGTCTGCGTCCGGCGCCCTGGGCCGCCGCCAGGATCACGGCGGGCGGCCGGGGCAGGTCGCGGGCGCGCTCGACGGAGGTGACCACGATCGCCTGGCCGCCGTCGGTCTCCTGGCAGCAGTCGAGGAGGCGCAGCGGCTCGACGATCCAGCGCGAGGCGGCGTGGTCGGCGAGGGTGATCGGCTTCCCGTGGAAGTACGCGGCGGGGTTGCGGGCCGCGTGGCGCCGGTCGGTCACGGCGACGTGGCCGAAGGCGTCCGGGGTCAGCCCGTAGGTGTGGAGGTACCGCTGGGCGGCCATCGCGACCCAGGAGGCCGGGGTGAGCAGCCCGAAGGGAAGCTGCCAGCCGAGCGCGGCACCCTCGGCGGAGGGCTCGCGCTGCTGGACGCCGGAGCCGAAGCGGCGCCCGGACCGCTCGTTGAACGCCCGGTAGCAGACGACGACTTCGGCGACCCCACTGGCGACGGCGAGCGCGGCCTGCTGGACGGTGGCGCAGGCCGCCCCGCCCCCGTAGTGCACGCGGGAGAAGAAGGACAGCTCACCGATGCCGGCGGCCTGGGCGACGGTGATCTCGGGGTTGGTGTCCATGGTGAAGGTGACCAGGCCGTCGACGTCGCCGGGCGTCAGCCCGGCGTCGTCGAGGGCGGCCCGTACCGCCTCGGTGGCGAGGGAGAGCTCGCTGCGGCCCGAGTCCTTGGAGAACTCCGTCGCCCCGATGCCGACCACGGCCGCCCGCCCGCCGAGGCTGTCCCTGGTGCGGACGCTCATGGCGCCACCTCCACGGTGACGGTGACCGTCCCGGTCACGTGGTGCCCCAGGTCGTTGGCCCCGACGACCCGGACCGTCGTCGTGTCCCCGGCCACCTCGGTGACCGTCCCGGTCAGGGTCATCGTGTCCCCGGGGTAGTTGGGGGCGCCGAGCCGGATGGCGACCCTGCGGAGGACCGCGCCGGGGCCGAAGTGGTCGGTGATGTACCGGCCGACGAGCCCGTTGGTCGTGAGGATGTTCATGAAGATGTCCGGGGAGCCCTTCTCCCGGGCCAGTTCGGCATCGTGGTGCACGTCCTGGTAGTCGCGGGAGGCCACGGCCCCGGCGACGATCAGGGTGCGGGTGATCGGGATCGTGAGCGGTGGCAGCTCTTCCCCGGGCTTCATGACGGTTCTCCCTTCGCGAGCAGGTCGCCGAGTTCGGCGAGGAGTTCGGTGCCGCAGCCCAGGTAGGCGTCGAGCTGCCGGCCCCACAGGAAGTGCCGGTGGACGGGGTGGTCGAGGTCGGCGCCCATGCCGCCGTGGAGGTGCTGCCCGGTGTGCACGACCCGCTTGCCCGCCTCGGACGCCCACCAGGCGGCGGTCAGCGCGGCCTCGGTGGCGTCCAGGCCCTCGTCGTGGCGCCAGGCCGCCTCGTAGGCCGTGACCCGGATGGCCTCGGTGTCCATGTGGGCGTCGGCGGCGCGCAGCTGGACCGCCTGGTGGGTGGAGAGCGGGCGCCCGAACTGCTCTCGGACGGAGGTGTACTCCACGGCCCTGGCGAGCGACCCCGCGCACACCCCCGCCTGAAGCCCGGCGAATGCGACCCGCGCGGCGACCAGCACGTCCGCATAGGTCCCGGAACCGGAGCCGGACCCGGGCCCGCAGCCAGATCCGCTGCCGAGCCGCTCCGCCGCCGTGCCGTCGAGCACGAGCCGCCCCGCGGACCAGGGTGCGGTGAGCTCGACGCTCTCGATCCCGGCCGCGTCCTCGGTGCGGACGAACCACAGTCCGTGCTCCGCGTCCGCCACGAGGACATGGGTGGCGTCCCTGAGCCACGGCACCCACTCCACGGCCCCGCTGAGCCGCCCCTCGTCCGCCACGACCCCGCCGGTCGCGGGGAAGGCGCCCGTCACCACCGTCGTACCGTCGCGGAGACCCGGCAGGAGCCGGGCGCGCTGCTCCTCGGTGCCGTGCCGGGTGACGGCGAGGATCCCGTACACACAGGTCGCGGCGAGCGGCACCTGCGCGGTCCTGCGCCCCTGCTCCTCCAGGAGGAGCACGAGGCCGAGCAGCCCGGTCTCCTCGACGGCGCCGGGGAGTCCGGCCGCGCAGAGCGCCTTCCACAGCTCGGCGTCGCTGCCGGTGCCGGCCGCCGCGAGCCGCTCGTGGGTGGCGAGGTCGCCGAAGATCCGCGCGGCCAGGTCCCGGGCGGCCTCCTGCTCCTCGCTGGGGGTGAAGTCCATGTCAGCCCTCCCCTCCCGCACGGAAGACGGGAAGCTCCAGCTCCTCGTCGACCCGCAGGAACTCCAGCCGCACCGGCATCCCGATCCGGACCTTGTCGTACGGCACACCCACCACGTTGCTGATCATCCGTACGCCCTCGGCCAGTTCGATCAGCCCGACCGCGTAAGGCGGGTCGAAGGCCGGGAAGAGCGGGTGGTGCATCACCACGTACGAGTAGACGGTCCCGGCCCCGCTCGCCTCGACCGTGTCCCACTCCGGCGAGCCGCACTCCGCGCACCCCGGCAGCCAGGGCATGCGCAGGCTCGCGCAATCGGCGCAGCGCTGGATGAGCAGCCGGTGCGCGGCCACGCCCTCCCAGAATCCGGCGTTGTCCCGGTTGACGACCGGGCGGGGCCGCCGGGGCGCCGCGGCGGTGACCTCCGAGGGGCGCCGGTCGGGCTTCGAAGGGCGCCGGGCAGGCGCGTACTTGAGGATGCGGAAGCGGTGGGTGCCCGCGAGCTCGCCGTCCGCCCGGACGTCCATGCGGGTCGTGACGAAGTGCCCGGTCCCGAGCCTGGTCGTCTTGCGCGGCGACACGGACTCGATGACGGCGTCAAAGGTGATCACGTCTCCCGGCCGCAGCGGCCTGAGGTACTCCTGCTCGCAGTCGGTCGCGACGACCGAGGTGTATCCGGCGCCGTCGAGGAGAGCGAAGAGCTCGTCGTACGCCTCGGAGCGGTCGCCGTGCCCGGAGAGCCCGCCCATGGTCCAGGCCTGGAGCATGGTCGGCGGCGCCACCGCCCCCGGCCCCTCGTACGCCGGATGGGCATCGCCCATGGCCTCGCACCAGTGCCGGATCATCGGCAGATTGACCGGGTCCTTGCCGACCCCGGCGACGGCGGCGGGCCGCCCCTCGTAGGCGGCGATCCGCTCGTACAACGCGTCCGCCGCCCGCTCCCCCTCGCTCATCGCCGCCCCCTCCCCTTCATGCCGAGCCGCATCCTCGCGACGATCTCGCGCTGCACCTCGCTCACCCCTCCCCCGAAGGTGTTGATCTGAGCCGCCCGGTTCATGCGCTCCAGCTCGCCGCCGTCGAACTCCCCCGGCGAACCCGCTCGCACCGTCCCCGCCCCGCCCGCGATCTCCTGACATATTCGATACACCTCGACCGCCGATTCGGTTCCCGCGAACTTCACGCCGCTCGCGTCCCCCGGGGCCAGCCGGCCGGCCCCCACGTCCCCCACCAAACGCCAGTTGAGCAGGCGTGTCGCCGCCAGCCGGGCATGCGCTTCGGCGGCCCGGATCCGCACCCACGGCTCGTCAATGCGGCGCCTGCCCGTCACCGGATCGGGGGTACTCGCCCGGTCGAGCGCCGCCGCGAAGAAGTCCTCGGCCTGCATGCCGATCGCGGCCAGCGCGACCCGCTCGTGGTTGAGCTGCTCGGTGATCAGCCCCCAGCCGCCGTGCTCCGGCCCGACGAGGTTCCCGGCGGGGACCCGTATCCCGTCGTAGTAGGTGGCGGTCGTCGTCAGCCCGCCGACGGTCGCGATCGGGGTCCAGGAGAAGCCCTGCGCGCCGGTGGGTACCAGAACGATGGAGATGCCCTTGTGCGGCGGGGCGGCGGGGTCCGTGCGGCAGGCGAGCCAGATCCAGTCGGCGTTCTGGGCGTTGGATGTGAAGATCTTCTGCCCGTCGATCAGCCAGTCCTCGCCCTCCCGCACCGCCCGGGTCCGCAGGGAGGCGAGGTCGGTGCCGGCCTCGGGCTCGCTGTAGCCGATGGCGAAGACGGTCTCGCCGCGCAGGATCCGGGGCAGGAAGTAGCCCTTCTGCTCGTCGGTCCCGTACCGCATGAGGGTGGGTCCGACGGTGTTGAGGGTGACCATCGAGACGGGGGCGCCCGCCCGGTAGGCCTCGTCGAAGAAGACGAACTGCTCGTCGGAGCCGCGGCCCTGGCCGCCGTACTCCTCCGGCCAGCCGAGGCCGAGCAGCCCGTCGGCCCCGATCCGGCGGAGCAGCCGGCGCTGGGCGGCGGCGTCGTCGGGAGGAGGAGGGCCGTCGGGCATCACCTCGCGGAAGTACGCGCGGAGTTCGGCGCGCAGCCGCAGCTGCCGCTCGGTCGGGGCGAGGTGCACGGCGACGGCCTCCCGTGGGACGACTGAGGTTTCTGACTGTCCGTCAGATTCAGGACCTCTGTCAAGGCCGGCGACCGTACGCCCCCGGCGCGCGGGGCGCGGAAACGCGGACGGCCCGCACCCCGGTACCGAAGTACCGGCGTACAGGCCGTCGTTCACACCGCGGTCACGCCCCCCGTCGGGCCGGCTCCCGTGCTGCTGCCGACTACCACCACGGGTAGAAGTTCACCACCGCGTTCGACTGGTCGATGTGGGTGAACGCGGAGCCGTTCACGCTGGCAGTGTTGTTCTGGTTGGAGGCACCGGAACCGGTCGCCACCTGCTGCGTGGTGGTCGAGTTTCCGTTGTTGTCCCCGCCCACACCACTGCCGATGATCGTGGCGACGCTCGTGTTCGATCCGTCGTCCGCGAATCCGCCGTTGTCGGCCTGGGCCACCCCGGTGAAGAGCGCGGCGGCGAGGGGCAGGGCGGCGGCAGCGGCGAGAACGCGGGCGGTACGGATGCTTGCCATGTCTGTTCCTCCGGGAACTGAAACTGATGCTTTGCACGGAACTGCTTCGAGAACTTCTCTGAACTCCAGCCATTACCCAGGCAGTTGGCCGACCGCCTCGGTCGTTGTGCTCGACGTCGCGAATCCAGAGTTGCCCACCGAATCCCCGGCGAACCACCCCGGAGCGGCTTATTCCCCCGCAAGCGTGAGGACAGGCTGATAAACCCCGGCGAAGCGAGAACGACGCAGCTCAGCCGACCGGAGGGGGGTAATCGGCCGGGAGGATCCGTGCACGGTAAGGGAGGAAGCGTTCCGGCAGATTTTCCGCCAATCTCTCTCTCGGAAAGGCGGCCCGGCGAGTCCGGGAAGCGCGGTATTCGAACTCACCGACGACGAGGGCGGAAGAGTTCTACGGACGCGCCCCGGTTTCCCGGTTTCCCGGTTTCCTCTACGGAAGGTCCTGCCTGCCGACCGCCGCCTCGAAGGCCGCGTACGCCCCCGCGTCGAACAGCACGAAGCGCACCTCCTCCACCTCGGTACGGGCGGCCCGCACGGTCTCCACGGCGATCCTGGCCCCGTCGTCCATCGGCCAGCCGTAGATCCCGGTGGAGATGGCCGGGAAGGCGACCGTGCGGTCGCCCAGCTCGTCGGCGACCCTCAGGGATTCGCGATAGCAGGAGGCCAGCAGGTCCGACCGGTCCTCGTCCCGCGACCAGACCGGCCCCACGGTGTGGATCACGTGCCGGGCCGGCAACCGCCCCGCGGTCGTCGCCACGGCCCGGCCGGTCGGCAGGCCCTTGCCGTAATGGGAGCGCCTCAGGTCCTGGCAGGCGGCGAGGATCTCCGGCCCGCCCTTCCGGTGGATGGCCCCGTCGACGCCGCCACCCCCGAGCAGCGACGAGTTGGCGGCGTTGACCACCGCGTCGGCCGCCTCGGCGGTGATGTCCCCCTGAACAAGCACGATCCGCACCATGCCGAGAACCTTCTCACCCATGAGAAAGGGGCGCCCCTGACGAGAGGCGCCCCTTCCGGTCAACTCGGGCGCTGACCTGGTGCGGTGGGTGTGGGATTTGAACCCACGGTGACATCGCTGCCACGACGGTTTTCAAGACCGTTCCCTTAGGCCGCTCGGGCAACCCACCTTCGCCCCGGCCCACCTGGGGTGGAGCGGGCTACAGCGTACCGGCTGGGGAGCGGGGTGGCGCTGGGTCGGCCGGGGAGGGGGCTGGGTTAGAGTCCCTTGTTCACAAGATCTCCACATATAGGGGTTTCGCGGCTTGTGCCGCGTGATTCCCGAAGGGTTGCAGGGTGCACGGCACGATCGACGGCTTCAGCTACGGCATGGTCACACCCCTGGTGGGCTATGTGATGGCCTGTCTGGGAAGCGCCCTGGGCCTGCGCTGCACGGTCAGGTCCCTGACTACCGACCGTGCGCGGAAGCCCGGTTGGCTTGCGCTCGGTGCGGCGTCGATCGGGTGCGGCATCTGGACGATGCACTTCATCGCCATGCTCGGCTTCCAGGTGCGGGAGGCACCGATCTCGTACGACACCGCCATGACGTTCCTCAGCCTCCTCGTGGCCGTGGCCGTCGTGGGCGTCGGCGTCTTCATCGTGGGCTACCTCGGCACCCGGCCGGCCCCGCTGCTCGTCGCGGGTCTGCTCACCGGGCTCGGCGTCGCCGGCATGCACTACCTCGGCATGGCCGCCCTGCGCATGAACGGGCAGCTCGCCTACGCCCCCGCCGTCGTCGTCGTGTCCGTCGTCATCGCCGTCGTCGCGGCGACCGCCGCGCTCTGGGCGGCCGTCTCGGTCCGCGGCTTCCTCGCCAGCCTCGGCGCCAGTGTCGTCATGGGCGTCGCCGTGACCGGCATGCACTACACGGGGATGGCCGCGGTCAGCGTGCGGGTCGACGAGGCGTCGCACGCGGCCGAGGTCTCCTCGCTCCTGAACGTGCTGCCGATGCTCGTCGGCCCGCTGATCTTCCTCGTCCTGGCCGCGGCCGTCGTCATGTTCGACCCACTGCTGATCATGGGCGACGACGAGCCTCACCGCCGCCGCCCGGCGCACCGGAAGGGGACTCAGGGCGGCGAATCCGGCGAGTTCCGCGAGTCCGGTGTCTCCCGGATCGACATCGGGGACGTCGCCGGCGACGAGGTGTGGGATCCGCGGGAGGCCGGCACCGAGACCCTCGCCTCTCCCGTCGGGTGGCGGTCGTGAACCCGGCGCGGGCATGACGTGGGGGAGGGGAACGCCTGGTGCCGGCGTTCCCCTCCCCCGATTCCGTACCGCAGAGGCCCTAGCTGTCGCCCGTGCGCTCGCCGAGGGTGACCGTGGCCGTGGCCGTCTTGCCGTCGCGCTCGTAGGTGATCTTGACCGAGTCGCCCGGCTTGTGGGTCCAGATCTCGCTGATGAGCGTGGGGCCGCTGTCGATCACATGGCCTCCGAAGCCCGTGATCACGTCGCCGGCCTTGAGCCCCGCCTTCGCCGCCGGGCCGTTCGGGGTGACCGAGGCAGTGCCGCCGGAGCCCTGGGCCGCGATCGTCGCGCCCTCGCCCTGCTCGGTCATGTTCACGGTCGCGCCGATCACCGGGTAGACCGGCTTGCCCGTCTTGATCAGCTGCTGGGCCACGTTCTTCGCCTGGTTGACCGGAATCGCGAAGCCGAGGCCGATCGAGCCGGCCTGGGACTGGCCGAAGCCGTTCCCGGTGGACTGGATGGCCGAGTTGATGCCGATGACCGCGCCGCTCGCGTCGAGCAACGGGCCGCCGGAGTTGCCCGGGTTGATCGAGGCGTCGGTCTGCAGCGCGCTCATGTACGAGTTGCCGCCGCCCTGGCCGTCGCCGGAGGCCACCGGGCGGTTCTTGGCGCTGATGATGCCCGTCGTCACCGTGTTCGAGAGGCCGAAGGGCGCGCCGATCGCGATCGTCGAGTCGCCGACCGCCACCTGGTCGGAGTTGCCGAGCGGCAGCGGCTTCAGCCCCTTCGGGGCGTTCGTGAGCTTCAGGACGGCCACGTCGTAGCCCTGGGCCCGGCCGACGACCTCCGCGTCGTACGTCTTGCCGTCGGAGAACGTCACGGAGAGCGCGCCGCCCTCCGCCGCCGACGCCACCACGTGGTTGTTGGTGACGATGTGGCCTTCCTGGTCGTACACGAAGCCGGTGCCCGTGCCGCCCTCGCTCTCGCCCTGCGCTCCGCCGGACTTCGCCTGGATCGTGACCACACTCGGCAGCGCCTTCGCCGCGACCGCGGCGACCGTGCCCGGGTCGCGCTTGAACGAGGCCGGTGCCTCGCCCGAGGAGACCGTCGTCGAGCCGGTGCTCTCGCCGTCGCCCCGCTGAGCCGCCCAGTAGCCGATGCCGCCGCCGACACCGCCCGCGACGAGCGCCGCGACCAGGACCGCCGCCACGAGGCCGCCGGTCCGCTTGCGGGGCGCCTCGGGAGCGACGGGCACGGGCGGGACGGGCGCACCCCAGGCCGGTACGGCCGGCGGGGGCGGGGGCCAGCCACCGGCCCCACCGACGGCAGCGGGCTCGGGAGCAGGGGCCGGGGGAGCGGCGGGCGGCACGAGAGCCGCGACCGTCGCGTGCTCAGGAGCCGGAGTCGGGACCGGTGCCGCGGCCGGGGTGGGCTCGGGAGCAGGGGCCTGTGCCGGTGTCTGCTCCTTCGCCATTGCCTCCGATGCCGGCGGCGCCGAAGGTGCGGGAGGGGTCGGAGGCGTCGGAGGGGCGGACGGGGCAGTCGGGTCCGCCGGAACCGCCGTGCCCTCGTTCTCGGTGCTCACAGCTCGCTCTCCTCGTCGACTGCTCATTGGCTGCTTGTTGACTGCTTGTTGACTGCTCTGTGACCGCTCGATCACTGCGCGGGGGTGGTCTTGGCTGGTCGCGCCTGGCTCAGGGTGTTGTCACCAGCTTTTCCCACAGCGCGTCAGGCCGCTGTAAGGCGGAGCTGTGCATCTGCGCCCCATCCTTTATATACGGACAGAACGGACAGCCCCCATGTGCTCGCCCTACCCGCCAATGGCACCATGACGCCGTGACTCACGCACGGCAGCACCCGAACAGCGCCCCGGTCCAGGTCGTCGCCCACCGCGGAGCCTCCGAAGACGCCCCGGAACACACCCTGGCCGCCTATGTGAAGGCCATCGAGGACGGCGCCGACGCCCTGGAGTGCGACGTCCGGCTCACCGCCGACGGCCACCTCGTCTGCGTCCACGACCGACGCGTCAACCGTACGTCGAACGGCCGCGGTGCCGTCTCCGCCCTCGAACTCGCCCACCTCGCCGCGCTCGACTTCGGCGTCTGGAAGGAACGGGAGGAGCGGGACGACGCCTCGGAGAGCCCCGACTGGGGAGACCCCGAGTACACCTCCGTCCTCACCCTGGAGCGCCTCCTGGAGCTCGTCTCCGACGCCGGGCGCCGGGTCGAGCTGGCCATCGAGACCAAGCACCCCACCCGCTGGGCCGGCCAGGTCGAGGAGCGGCTCCTCCAGCTCCTGAAAAGGTTCGGACTCGACGCCCCGGCGTCCCCCGACGACTCTCCCGTACGGATCATGAGCTTCTCGGCCCGCTCCCTGCACCGGATCGCCGCCGCCTCTCCGACCCTGCCGACCGTATCCCTCACCCAGTTCGTCACCCCGCGACTGCGCGACGGGCGCCTCCCCGCGGGCGCGCGCGTGGCGGGCCCGTCGATCCGGATCGTCCGCCACCACCCCGCCGTGATCCTGCGGCTCCAGAAGGCCGGGCACCAGGTCCACGTCTGGACGGTGGACGAGCCCGAGGACGTCGAGCTCTGCGTACGCCTGGGGGTGGACGCGATCATCACCAACCGCCCCAAGCAGGTGCTCGCCCAGCTGGGCCGCGACTGAGTTTCTGCCCCACTCGTCACACCTTTCCCAGGGCTTACAGGGAGTGCACCGGCGCGTTCAGCGCGTACTCGATCGTCACGAGTGCGACACGCCACGTGCCTTGGCCGGTTTCCGGTCCATTCCCTTGGGGCATCCACACCGTGGCGTGGGGCAAAGGAGGTCTCGGGGGTGGCGTTGGTGGTGGCACAAGAGGTGCCGACGTCGTCGAGCATGGCCGTTCCCCATGGCCCTGCCGGCGTGGGTGAGGCACGACACCGGATGCGGGACGAGCTGTATCGCAGCGGGGTGTCCGAATCGGTCGTCGACGACGCGGTACTGATCCTTTCGGAACTGCTCAGCAACGCCTGTCGCTACGGCAGGCCGCTGGGACGGGCGGAACGGGGCGAGGGCGATGTCCTGGCGGCCTGGCGGGTCGACTCGTCAGGTGGCCTGCGGGTCGAGGTGACGGACGGCGGTGGTCCCACGAGACCCGTGCCGTCCACTCCCTCGGTCACCGCACGCGGCGGACGCGGGCTGAACATCATCAGCGCGCTGGCCCAGGACTGGGGCGTACGGGACAGCGCGACCGGCGAGGTCACGGTCTGGGTCGTGGTCACCGAGGGACACCGCCGCGAGGACTTCGCGGCGCGCGTCGGCGGCGGCTCGGGCTTCGACTTCCTCGACTCGTACGACGATCTGGACTGACACCGGGGTACAGGCAGGCCGGGGGACAGGCGCGCCGGACACAGGCACGCCGGACACAGGCAGCACCGGGTACAGGCAGCACCGGGGCGCGGGGACACCGGGCCCCGCGCCCCGCCTGAGGAGCGGTGGTGCGCTGTGCGGCTAGGCTCGCGCCCGATACAGCACGCACCAGCACCGCCGCGATCGGGAGAAAGCCACACCATGGCCAAGAAGCGCCCCCAGACGAAGGCCGGCAAGGCCGGCCAGGCACAGGTCACGAGCGGGGAGATCCCGGTCGTCGGCGCGCGCGAGCCCTGCCCCTGTGGCTCGGGCCGCCGCTACAAGGCCTGTCACGGCCGGTCGGCCGCGCACGCCGTGACGGAGCTCGTCCAGCGCCCCTTCGAGGGCCTGCCCGGCGAGTGCGACTGGGTCGCGCTCCGCGAGCTCGTGCCCGCCGCCACCGTGCCGCTCACCCTGAAGGGCGTGCTGCCCGAGGGCGTGCCGTCCGTGACGCTCGCGACCGTGCTGCCGATGGCGTGGCCGGCGCTGCGCCGCGACGACGGCTCCGTCCTCCTCGCCCTGCAGAACGACTCCTCCTCCGGCGACCTCGCGCGCGACCTCGCCGACACCCTCCAGCGCGCCCTGGAGACCGAGCCGGGCACCCCGGTCCCGCCGCGCCGCGTGCCGGCCGAGGGGCCGCGCCTGCAGGAGCTGCTCGACGCGGACGCGCCGTTCGCCCCGGAGGTCCACACGGGCTTCGAGTTCTGGGTCCCGGCCTCCGCGGACGGTGCCGACCCCGAGGTCGCCGCCTCCCTGGAGCGCGCCAACGCCGCCGCGATCCCGACGGTCAAGCTGACCGGTGTGGACTCGGCGTACTGGTGCGAGACCCCGGACAAGAACCACCTGCGCTGGGTCATGCCGCACCCGGAGGAGAAGCTCCTCGACGCGCTCGCCCGGCTCCAGGCCGGCGAGGGCACGTCCCTCGGCGAGAACACCCGGCTCGTCGGCTCGTTCCGCGCCCACGGCCTCATGGTGCCGGTGTGGGACCTGCCGACCTCCATGACCGCGGAGGAGTGCGAGAAGCCGGCCGCCGAGTTCGCCGAGCGGCTCGCCGGAGCGCTCGCCTCGGACGCTCCGCTCACGGCCGAGGAGCGCCGGGCGCGCGGCGGCCTCACGAACCGTCAGGTGACTCTCAGCTGATACCCCAGGCGGTATCGGTGACTGACAGACCGACCAGTCGGTGACTTCCGCCACAACCCGGTCTGCGGGCGGGTAAATCCCTGTCCGAATAACCGAGATCGAATTTGCGAACAGCAGATCTCTTGTTACCGTTCTGGAAGCCCGGTCGCTGGTGCATCCCCCGTCGCCAGCGATCGGGCGTTTCCATGCCCGCCCCAGGCCGCGCCGGGGCGTTCGGCACTCAACTTCCTTCGGCGTCCGCCGTGTTGCTGCCCGACCTCAGCAGCAGCGGAGTGCTGCCCCCTTCGCCGGTACCCGCGAATTCCGCTACCGCCGTATACGCCGTGGCCTTGCCCTGACCGCGTTCCCTGGGCGTTTCACAGGTTCCCGGTTCGTCCTGCGCCGCGACCGGACAACGCACTTGTACGGTCCGCCCGCCGGGCGCCATCAGGGTCAGAAACGCGTCGAGTTCCTGCCCCGTCGCGTTCCGGTAGTACGTACGCGCCCAGGTGTCGGGCCCCTCGGCCAGGACGCAGGTCTGCGCCTCGATCCCCTCGGGAGAGGCGAGTTCCGGCCCACACTTCGTGATCCGCTCGGGGGCCACAGGAGCGGCGGAGGGGACGGATGTGGCGGCTGGGGCGGACGGGGAGACGGAGGGGGCGGAAGCGCGGCCGCCCTGCGTGGCACCGGCGGCCGAGGATTCCGCCGTACGAGGCCCACGCCCGAGCCCCAGGTCCGCCAACAGGTCCCCGTCGCCGGCACGGGCTCCGGTTCGGGCTCCGTCCCCGGACTTCGCGTCGCCAGAGCCGGCAGGGCCGGCAGGCCGTACGGGATCGCCCGAAGGTCCGGCCACCGCGACGATCGGCACGAGGACGGCGACCGCGACGGCCGTTCCGAGTCCGATCATGCGGAGTTTCGCCGGGCTCATCACCGGACTCATGCGACCCACCTGCTCTTTCGCCCGGAATCTTCGACGGGTGGGGCGAACATATCGGCGGCCGGCGGGCGCCCGGTCGGCCGCGCGCCCGATTCCCCTGCAAGTCGGGCCAGGACACACCCGTTCGGGTGAACGCGCCGCACCGCGCAGCCCCGCACCGCGCAGCCCGCACCGCGCAGCACCGCCCCGCTCAGTAAGTGAGCCGGCTCCCGCCGCCCGGTGTGCTCGTGCTCGCCTCGACCAGGGCGTCCACCACGGCCTCCACGTCCGGCAGCCACGGCCGGGCCGACCCGGCGAGCGGCGCCCGCTCCCACCGCACCTGCCCGCTCCCGGCGACCGAGGGCGGCAGCAGCAGATAGCCGCCCTCGCCGTGGAACCGCAGCGAACTGGGCACGCTGTCCTTCGCGTACAGCAGCTCGCCCAGCCGTTCGAGGCCGTACGGGGCGACGAGGATCGACCACCGCGTCGGGGTCGCCACCACCGGGCCGAGCCGCATGCCCATCGCGTCGAGCGCGGTCAGCGCCCGAGCTCCCGCCACCGCGGGCAGGCTCACCGCGCAGGGCGCGCCGCCGCCCGTGGCGAGCACCACCGGGGCCTCCGGCCGCTTGGTCCACCACCAGCGGATCATCCGCTCGTCGGTGGTGGCCGCGAGGAGCCCGGGGTCGAACGGGTGCGCGCCGGGCACCGCGCACTCGGGGTCGGGGCAGGCGCAGGCGGGCCCCGCGGCCGTGCGGGTCGTCGCGCTCAGGCCCACGCCCGGCAGGACGGGCCAGTCCCACTCGACCGCGAAGGCGACCGCGGCGTCGAGCCGGGCGGTCGTCGCCGCGCGCCGGAGCCGGAGCCTGCGTCGCCTGCCTCGCCTCACGAGGGGTCCCAGGATTCCGAGGATCTCGCGCATGAGCGCTCGTTCCTTTCCGTTGAACGCCGAATCCACATCACACCATGTGCAGATCTCTTCACCGTGCGTATCAGCGCGTACAGGGTCGGTGGCGCCCCGCCCCGCGCCGAAAGCGGGGTCGACGGGCCAGGTATGAACCGGTGGAGCCAGGTCGAGCCAGGGAGGAACCGGTGGAGCAGGTCAGAACCAGGTGGAGCCAGGTCGGAACCAGGTCGAGCCAGGTCGATCCGTATCGGTGCCAGATCCAAGCCGGGTCAGAACACGTTCCCCGCCACTGGGGGACGGGCCGAGGCCTGCGGCACGTAAGACGCCGGGGTTCCACGGCACGTTCCGGGGCAGCTCCAACTGCCCCTGCCTGTCATCGAGTACGTACCCAGCACGCTCGGAATGACGCGCTTTCAAACGACGCCAGTCGACCGCAAAAGGTGCACACCGGGGGCAATTTTCGGCCAACTTCTCGCGGACTTCAACCCCTGCGCCCAAGCTCACGGACACCACAAGTCCCATGGGGACAATGCTGGACATCGCTCCTCCCGTGCGTGTAGATGTGGATGCATCGAGCGGCGCAGAATGACATGGGGGTTTGCGATGCTATGGCGTCAAACGCACCGGTCGGAAAGCCGACTGACATGAGCGCCCCACACATGCCGAAAGTGGCCGGAATCGATTCCACGGTTCCCCACCCCCCGCACACTACGGCGCCCCTTCCCGGGGTCCCCGCGGCGGCGGCACCCGCCGACGCGGCCCTCCCGCCCGGCGCGCTGATCCAGGACCGGCTGGCCGGCTGGGTCTCCGACCTCACCACCCTCCACGAACTCACCGAGCGCCTCATCAGGACCTCCTCCCTCGACGAGGCCCTCCCCGAGGTGCTCGGCGCCGGGGCCGCCCTCGTCGGCGCCCGCCGTGGCATGGCCGTTCTCGAACCCGCCGACGGCCTCGGCCCCGCCACCACCATCGGCCTCGGGCTCGCCCACGCCGAGCTCGGCACCATCGAGACCGTCCCGCGCGGCGCCACCAGCTACGGCCGCCTCCTCGACGGCCTTCCCGATCCCGCCGACCCGGCCCGCGTCCCCGACCCGATCGCCGTCCGCGACGTCCGTACGGAGGAGGGCCTCGACCCGCGCCACCGCGAGGTCGCCGCCCGTCTCGGCTACGCCGCCAGCTACGCCCTCCCCCTCGCCACGGAGGAGGCCGGCCGACTGGGCGCGGCCGTCTGGCTCTACGACGAGCCCGCCGAGCCCTCCGAACGCCAGCGCCACCTCATCGGGCTCTACGGCCGCTTCGCCACCGAGCACCTCGCCCGCCTCCTCCAGGTCGAGCGTGCCCGCGCCCAGGTCGCCACCGTCGCCGAGGAGCTGCTCCCGAGCCGGCTCCCCCGCGTGCCCGGCGTCCAGCTCGCCGCGCGCCATCGCACCGGCCCCCGGGGCGGCGGCGACTGGTACGACGCGCTGCCGCTGCCCGAGGGCGCCCTCGGGCTCGCCGTCGGCTCCGTCTCCGGGACCGGCCCGAGCGCGCTGGCCGCCATGGGCCGGCTGCGCGCCTCCCTCCGGGCGTACGCGGTGATGGAGGGCGAGGACCCCGTCGCCGTCCTCTCCGATCTGGAGCTCCTGCTCCGGCTCACCGAGCCCGCGCGCTCGGCGACCGCGCTCTTCGCCTACGCCGAGCCCGCGCAGCGCCGGATCGTCCTGGCCGGGGCCGGGCACGCCCCGCCGCTGGTCATCGGCGACCACCGCACCGAGTTCGTCGAGACCTCGCTCTCGGCTCCGCTCGGGATGCTCTCCTGCTGGGAGGCGCCGAGCGTCGAGCTGTCCCCCGCCCCGGGAGAAACGGTGCTTCTCTACACGGACGGGCTGCTCCGCCGTACCGGCGACCCCATGGACCGGGCCTTCGCGCGCCTCCACGCGGCCGCTGCGAGCGTGCCGAAGGCGGACCGGGGCGACCCGGGCGCGATCGCCGACCACGTGCTGCGGACGCTGCTGCCCGAGGGCCTCGGCCTCGACACCGCCGACGACGAGGAGGACGTGGTCCTGCTCGCCGCCCGCTTCGAGTGACTCGCCCCCGCGACTCGCACCCGCTTCGAGTGAGCGGAATGTGACGCTCCGGTAATGGGTCTTCC
Organism: Streptomyces venezuelae; assembly: GCF_008642375.1. NCBI lineage: Bacteria > Bacillati > Actinomycetota > Actinomycetes > Kitasatosporales > Streptomycetaceae > Streptomyces > Streptomyces venezuelae. Next base: position 4,247,485 of record NZ_CP029194.1, read on the forward strand.
GGCCCTGGGCCCCCTTCCGTACGACCGTACGATGGTGGGGGTTCAGTGTCGTACCAAGAGGAGGCAGACCCGTGGCCGAGGAGCTCACGCCGGAGACCCCGGAAGAGACGTCCGAAGAGCAGGCGATCAAGCAGCGGAAGAACGGCCTGTACCCGGGCGTCTCCGACGAGCTCGCCGAGAACATGAAGTCCGGCTGGGCCGACACCGAGCTGCGCGACCTGGCGCCCATCGCGCAGGCCGACAAGACCGCCGCGCGCCGCGCCGCGCTGTCCGCCCGCTTCCCGGGCGAGCGCCTGGTGATCCCCGCCGGGAAGCTGAAGACCCGGTCGAACGACACCGAGTACGCCTTCCGCGCCTCCACCGAGTACGCGTACCTCACCGGCGACCAGACGCAGGACGGCGTCCTCGTCCTGGAGCCCGTCGCCGCGGGCGGCCACCAGGCGACGATCTACCTGCTGCCGCGCTCCGACCGCGAGAACGGCGAGTTCTGGCTCGACGGCCAGGGCGAGCTGTGGGTCGGCCGCCGCCACTCCCTCACCGAGGCCGAGCAGCTCCTCGGCGTCCCCGCGAAGGACGTCCGCGAGCTCGCCGACCGGCTGAAGGAGGCCACCGGCCCCGTCCGCGCCGTCCGCGGCCACGACGCCGGCATCGAGGCGGCCCTGACCGACAAGGTCACCGCCGAGCGCGACGAGGAACTGCGCGTCTACCTCTCCGAGGCCCGCCTCATCAAGGACGACTTCGAGGTCGCCGAGCTCAGGAAGGCCTGCGAGGCCACCGCCCGCGGCTTCGAGGACGTCGTCAAGGTCCTCGACAAGGCCGAGGCGACCAGCGAGCGCTACATCGAGGGCACGTTCTTCCTGCGCGCCCGCGTCGAGGGCAACGACATCGGCTACGGCTCCATCTGCGCCGCCGGCCCGCGCGCCACCACCCTCCACTGGGTGCGCAACGACGGCGACGTCCGCTCCGGCGACCTGCTGCTGCTCGACGCCGGCGTGGAGACCAACGAGCTCTACACCGCGGACATCACCCGCACCCTGCCCATCAACGGCCGGTACACCGACCTCCAGCGCAAGATCTACGACGCCGTGTACGAGGCGCAGGAGGCCGGCATCGCCGCGGTGAAGCCCGGCGCCGCCTACCGCGACTTCCACGACGCCGCCCAGCGCGTCCTCGCCGAGAAGCTCGTCGAGTGGGGCCTCGTCGAGGGCTCGGTCGAGCGCGTCCTGGAGCTCGGTCTGCAGCGCCGTTGGACGCTGCACGGCACCGGCCACATGCTCGGCATGGACGTCCACGACTGCGCCGCCGCGCGCACCGAGGCGTACGTCGACACGACCCTCGCGCCGGGCATGTGCCTGACGGTCGAGCCGGGGCTGTACTTCCAGGCCGACGACCTGACCGTGCCGGAGGAGTACCGCGGCATCGGCGTCCGGATCGAGGACGACATCCTCGTCACCGAGGACGGCAACGTGAACCTCTCGGACGCGCTGCCGCGCCGCTCCGAAGAGGTCGAGGCGTGGATGGCCGGCCTGAAGGGCTGATCACCGCGATCACGCGTACGTTGGAGACGAAGGGCCCCCGCCGACCGACCGGCGGGGGCCCTTCCCCGTACCCGTACGCCTCTCCACCGCTCAGGCCATCAGGAGCGACGGCCCGTCCTTCCACTTGAGGATCTTGTCGAAGCTGACGACCGCGCCGCCCCGCCCCGAGCGGTTGCCGAACTGCACGTGGTCGGCGAGCTCCTCGATCAGGCGCAGCCCCCGGCCGTGCTCGGCGTCGTCCGAAGGGGCCGTCGGCGCCGGCCTCGTCTCGGCACCGGGGAAGCCCGGTCCCGAGTCCGCCACCTCGATACGGCAGGTCTCGCCGTCCAGGTAGGCCGTCACCCGGTACGCCCTGCCCGTCCCGCCGGCCTCGCCGTCGACACCACCGCCGTGCTCGACCGCGTTCGCACAGGCCTCGGTCAGCGCGACCGACAGCTCGTACGACACATCGGGATCGACCCCCGCGGTCTCCATCGTGCCCAGCAGAAGCCGGCGGGCCAGCGGCACGCTCGCGGCCTCGCGCCGCAGATGGAGTGACCACCAGATGCTCATGCTCCAGCCTCCCGGCAGCGGCTCGACATACCGATACCTATTGCCGGACGGAACCCTTCGTAAGCCCCCGAAGGCGACAAGAGCGCTCGTTCGGCGGATGCACCGGGCCGGGACGCCGGTGTATGTCACCCCGAAGGCGCCCAAGAACGACCTTACGGACCTGCCTCATGGCGGGTGTGCCCCTGGTGCGATGATGGGCCCGCCATGACTGCCCCCGCGCTCGCTCCACGGCTGCTGAGGGCCGCGGTGTTCACCGCGGTCTGCGTCGTGCTGTCCGCGCTGGGACACGCCCTCGCCGCCTGTGCGGGGATCGCGCTGTGGACCCTCGCCGCCGGCTTCCTCGGAGTCTTCGGGGTCACCGTCCTCTTCACCGGACGCGACCGCTCCCTCGCCTTCGTCGTCGGCGCCCTCGCGGCCGGGCAGCTCGGTCTGCACACCCTCTTCAGCCTGGGTCAGCGCCCTCTCGCGCTGAGCCCCACGGCCGACGACGTGCTCGTGCGGATGGCCGCCAAGCTGGTCTGCGGGGCGGGCACCGGGGCCATCAGCCCGGCCGACGCCGCCAGGATCGTCGGCGACGCCGGGCTCACCCCGGCCACCGCCCACGGCCACATGGCGCACACGGCGGCCCCGGCCGACGGGCTCCTGCCCGGACTGCCCATGCTCCTCGGCCATCTGCTCGCGGCAATCGCCGCGGGCTGGCTGCTGCGCCGCGGCGACCGGGCCCTGGTCCGGCTCGTCGACCTCTCCGAGCAGGGTGCGGCGGAGCTCGCCGAGTGCGCCCTCGTGCGCTCGCTGCGGGCCGCCCTCCGTCTCGTACGGAGCCTGCTCGCCGGACTGCCCACGACCCCGCACGCGGGATCGCGGCTGCCCGCCCGTACGGCCTTCGACTCCTCGCCGCCGCCTGTGTTCGAGGCGCTCGAGGACACGGTGATCAGGCGCGGCCCGCCGGCCGCCGACTGCGTCCTCGCAGCCTGACGCGGACCGCTCACCTGGAGCGGCGCCGCGTACACCCGCGCGCCTCGACCGGGGTACCGCCCCTCGGCGCGCCGGGTCCCGTCGTCCTCCTCAGAGTCGGAGTGTCTTCTGCCATGACCGTTTCCGTTTCCGCCTCCCGTGTCGCCCTCGCCGGTGGCATCGCCCTTTCCTCCGTCGTGCTGCTCTCCGGCACGGCCTTCGCGCACGTCAGCGTGCAGCCGCAGGGCGAGGCCGCCAAGGGCGGCTACGCCACCGTCAACATCAAGGTCCCGAACGAGCGCGACAACGCCTCCACCGTGAAGCTGGAGGTCAACTTCCCGCTCGACCACCCGCTGGCCTCCGTCATGCCGCAGCCCGTCCCCGGCTGGAAGGCCGAGGTGACGAAGAGCAAGCTCGGCAAGCCGCTGGAGCTGCACGGCAAGAAGATCAACGAGGCCGTCTCCAAGGTGACGTGGACCGCCGACGGCTCGAAGATCGGCCCCGGTCAGTTCCAGCAGTTCCCGCTCTCCCTCGGCCAGCTGCCCGAGGACACGGACCAGCTCGTGCTCAAGGCCATCCAGACGTACGACAACAAGGAGATCGTGCGCTGGATCGAGGAGGCGAAGGAGGGCGCGGAGGAGCCGCAGAACCCGGCCCCCGTCCTGAAGCTCTCCGCCGCGAGCGGCGACCACCACGGCGCTGCCACCACCGCCCCCACCACGGGCCCCTCGGCCTCCGCCTCCGCCTCCGGTGACGCGAAGGCCGGGCACGACGGCGGCCACGAGGAGAAGACGGCCGCAGCTTCCTCTTCCTCTTCCTCTTCCTCTTCCTCCTCCGACACCACGGCCCGGATCCTCGGCGTCATCGGCATCCTCGTCGGCATCGCCGGCGTCGCCTTCGGCGTCCTCGCCGGCCGCCGCCGCTCGGCCTGACGGCCGCACCCTCACCCGAGAACCGAAAGAAACACCATGTCTCAAGAGAAGACGTCCGGGTCGGGCACGGCCCGCCCCGGACGGCGCACCCCGCTGATCGTCGCCGCGGTCGCGATCGTCGCCGCGCTCGGCATCACCGCGGCCGTCGGCCTCGGCGGCAACGACGACAAGGCCTCCGGCACGGGCTCCAGCTCGGTCGCCGAGGTCTCCGGCGCCGAGGACTCCACCAAGGCCGCCACCGTCCTCGACCGGCCGTTCACCAAGCCCTCGCTCGTCCTCACCGACACCAAGGGCCAGAAGTACGACCTGCGAGAGCGGACCAAGGGCAAGCTGACGCTCATCTACTTCGGCTACACGCACTGCCCCGACGTCTGCCCCATGACGATGAGCAACATCGCCCTCGCCAAGAGGGAGCTCCCCAAGGCCGACCAGGACAAGCTCCAGGTCGTCTTCGTCACCACCGACCCCGAGCGTGACACCTCGGCCGAGCTCGCCAAGTGGCTGCCCGCCGCCGGCGACCCCACCTTCACCGGTCTCACCGGCGACTTCTCCGCCATCCAGGCGGGCGCCCGCTCGATCGGCATCGGCATCGACCCGCCCAAGAAGGAGGGCGACAAGGTCATCTCCATGCACGGCGCCCAGGTGATCGCCTTCTCGCCCACCACCGACCAGGGCTACGTCCTGTACGGCGAGGACACGACCGTCGAGGAGTACGCCAAGGACCTGCCGAAGCTCATCAAGGGGGAGAACCCGTGAACCGCCGCACCACCGCCCTGACCGCCGCCGTCGCCCTCGCCGCCTCGCTCGCGCTGACCGGGTGCTCGTCCGACGGCGACAAGCCCGAGCTGAAGGTCAGCGGTGCGTTCATGCCGCAGCCCGTGATGGACATGGCCGGTGGCTTCCTCACCATCACCAACGCCGGCGGAGCGGCGGACAAGCTCACCTCCGTCACCAGCCCCCTCTCGGACGACGTCACGATCCACGAGACGAAGGACCAGAAGATGGTGGAGGTGAAGTCCTTCGACATCCCCGCGAACGGGGAGCTGAAGCTCGAACGCGGTGGCAACCACATCATGTTCATGGAGCTGAAGAAGAAGCCCAAGCAGGGCGAGAAGGTCGGCATCGAGCTCCACTTCGAGAAGTCCGACCCCATCAAGGTCGACGTTCCCGTCGAGGCAGCCAACCACAACCCGCGGCAGCACTGAGCTCGTTGACGGAGTGACACAGAGATGACAACCACCGCCCCGCGCCTCGGTACTGCCGTGGCCCGGCTGCTGATCCTGGCGGCCGCGCTGCTCGGCACGCTGCTGGCCGGCGCCGCCCCCGCCTCCGCGCACGCGGCGCTCACCGGAAGCGACCCGAGGGACGGGGCGGTGGTCGCCACCGCTCCCAAGGAGGTCAACCTGACCTTCTCCGAACAGGTCGCCATGAGCGCCGACTCGATCCGGGTTCTCGACCCGGCGGGACGGCGGGCCGACACCGGCGAGATACGCGACCTGTGCAGCGGTGCCATTGTCCGGTACGGAGTCGGGCTCCGCGCCGGACTGCCGGACGGTACGTACACCGTGGCCTGGCAGACCGTGTCCGCCGACAGCCACCCGATCGCCGGCGCCTTCACCTTCTCCATCGGTGCTCCTTCCGCCACCTCCGTCGCACTGCCCGAGTCGAACGCCGGCGGCGGACTCGTCGGCGCCCTGTACGGCATCGCGCGCTACCTCTCGTACGCCTCCTTCGCCGTCCTCGTCGGCGGTGGCGCCTTCGTCCTGGTCTGCTGGCCGCGCGGGGCGGGCGTCCGCCCGGTCCAGCGGACCGTGGTCCGGGCCTGGCTGACCCTCACGGTCGCCACGCTGGCGATGCTCCTCCTCCGCAACCCGTACACCGGCTCCGGCGAGCTCTCCGACGCCTTCGACCTGGCGGGCCTGAAGTCCGTCCTGGAGACCAAGACCGGGGCCGCGCTCACCTCCCGTCTGCTGCTGCTCGGCGCCGCGGCGCTCTTCGTCGCTGTCCTCTTCGGCTCCTACACCCGCCGCACCGACCCGAAGGAGCGCAAGGACCTCACCTTCGGCCTCGGCCTCGGCGGCACCGTCGTCGCCGCGGGGATCGCCGGTACCTGGGCGCTGGCCGAGCACGCCTCGACCGGCATCCAGCCCGGCATCGCGATGCCCGTCGACATCCTGCACCTGCTGGCCGTCGCCGCCTGGCTCGGCGGACTCACGGTGCTGCTCGTCGCCCTCTACCGGGCCCCCTCCGTCGAACGCTCGGCGGTGGAGCGCTTCTCGAAGGTCGCCTTCGGCTCCGTGCTCGTCCTCGCGGCCACCGGCCTCTACCAGTCCTGGCGCCAGCTCGGCTCCTGGTCCGCGCTGACCGACACCCGCTACGGGCAGCTGCTGCTGGTCAAGATCGGCCTGCTGGCCGTGCTCCTCGGCATCGCCTGGATCTCGCGCCGCTGGACCCAGCGCCTCGCCGACCCGGCACCCTCCGAGACCGAAGCAACCTCCGAGGCCGAAGCCGAAGCCGAGACCGGAACCGCCTCCGAGACCGAAGCCGAGACCGGAACCGCCTCCGAGACCGAGGCCGGAACCGGAACCGCCTCCGGGACCGACCCCGTACGAGCCGCTCAGCTCGCCCGGCAGCGCGCCGCCGTCGCCACCGCCCGCCGCAAGCGGGAGCGGGACGCAGACCCCGAGCGGACGGGTCTTCGCCGCTCGGTGCTGACCGAGGCCGCAGTCGCCGTGGTCCTCCTCGCCGTGACCACCGTCCTCACCTCCACCGAGCCCGGCCGCACCGAGGAGGAGGCCGGCCGGACCGGCTCCACCGCCGGCTCGGCCGCCGTGCCCGACCGCCCCGTGGACATCCGGCTGCCCTTCGACACCGGCGGCGTCGACGGCAAGGGCGTCGTCCGTCTCAGCCTCGACCCCGGCCGCACCGGCGCCAACGCTCTCCACCTCTTCGTCGAGCGCCCCAACGGCAAGCCTCTGGACGTCCCCGAGGTCAAGGTCGCCTTCACCTTGGAGGCCAAGGACGTCGGCCCGCTGCCCGTCGCCCCCGACCGCATCCAGACCGGACACTGGAGCGCGAACGGCGTCCAGATCCCGATGCCCGGCGAGTGGAAGATCCAGGTGACCGTCCGCACCTCCGACATCGACCAGACCACCATCGACAAGAACGTGAAGATCGGCTGACCCTCGTGACCGAGAGCGACAACAGCGGCAACAGCGACAGCAACCGCGACGACAACCCTGTGGAGATCTCCCGACGGCGGCTGCTCGGCACCGTCGGTGCCGCGGGTGCGACCGGACTCGTCATCGGCGCGGCGGGCGGCGTCGGGATCTCCTCGGCGGTGTCGGGCGACGACACTGCGGGGGGCTCCGGCGCGGGCGGGCCGCAGGCCCTGACCTCCGTCGGCGCGACCGAGGTGATGTTTCACGGGAAACATCAGGCCGGCATCACCGAGCCCCTTCAGTCCCGCGGCCATCTGATCGCCTTCGATCTCGCACCGGGTGCCGGGCGCAAGGAGGCCATGGCCCTGCTGCGCCGCTGGTCGGCCACGGCGAAGGTCCTGATGGCGGGGAAGGCCCCGGCCGAGGACACGGGCATCGCGCTCGACGCAGGTCCCTCCTCCCTGACGGTCACCTTCGGCTTCGGCCGTACGTTCTTCGATCGCACTGGGCTGACCTCGCGCCGCCCCGACCAGCTCGACCCTCTGCCCGCCTTCTCCTCCGACGCGCTCGATCCCCGGCGCTCCGAGGGCGACCTGTGGGTGCAGATCGGCGCCGACGACGCGCTCGTCGCCTTCCACGCCCTGCGGGCCGTCCAGAAGGACGCGGGCGACGCGGCCCGGGTGCGCTGGCAGATGAACGGCTTCAACCGCTCGGCCGGCGCCACCGCGAAGCCGATGACCGCGCGCAACCTCATGGGTCAGGTCGACGGCACGGGCAACCCGAAGCCCACGGAGCCCGACTTCGACCGGCGGATCTTCGTCCCGGCCGGGGCCACCGGCGCCCAGGACTGGATGGCCGGGGGTTCGTACGCGGTGGTGCGGCGGATCCGGATGCTGCTCGACGACTGGGAGAAGCTCCCGCTCGACGGGCAGGAGAAGGTGATCGGCCGCCGGAAGTCCGACGGTGCGCCGCTCACCGGCGGCAGAGAGACCACCGAACTCGACCTGAACAAGTTCGGGCCGGACGGGAAGCTGGTCATCCCGGACAACGCCCACTCCCGGATCTCCGCCCCCGAACAGAACGGCGGGGCGGCGATGCTCCGCAGGCCCTTCTCCTTCCACGACGGGATCGGCCCGGACGGGACACCGGACGCCGGGCTCCTCTTCATCTGCTGGCAGGCCGATCCGTTCCGGGGATTCGTCCCGGTGCAGCGCAAGCTCGACCGGGGCGACGCGCTGTCCGCATTCATCCGGCACGAGTCGAGCGGCCTCTTCGCGGTCCCGGGCGGCCCCGCCGAGGGCGAGTACGTGGGCCAGCGACTCCTGGAGGCGTAACCCCTCGGGCAGGCGGCCGGCGCGCCCGGCGACCATTAGGGTGACGGTATGTCCGCCACCCGGTTCACGTACCTCGGCCCCGAAGGCACCTTCACTGAGGCCGCGCTGCGTACGCTGCCCGAGGCCGCGACCCGGGAGCTCATCCCGATGGTCTCGGTCCCGGCCGCGCTCGACGCCGTACGGAACGGGGAGGCCGCCGCCGCGCTCGTACCGATCGAGAACTCGGTCGAGGGCGGGGTGACCGCGACGCTGGACGAGCTGGCCTCCGGCGAACCGCTGACGATCTACCGCGAGGTGCTGCTGCCGATCGCCTTCGCGCTGCTCGTGCGGCCCGGGACCAAGCTCTCGGAGATCAAGACGGTCACGGGCCATCCCGTGGCCCAGCCGCAGGTCAGGAACTGGCTGCGGGCGCACCTCCCCGACGCCCTGTGGGAGTCGGCCGCTTCCAACGCGGACGGGGCCCGACTGGTCCAGGAGGGCCGCTTCGACGCCGCCTTCGCGGGCGAGTTCGCGGCGGCGACGTACGGTCTCGAGCCGCTCGTCACCGAGATCCACGACGCGGAGAACGCCGAGACACGGTTCGTGCTCGTGGGCCGGCCGGCCCGGCCGGCGGCTCCGACCGGCGCGGACAAGACCTCGGTGGTGCTGTGGCTGGGTGACGATCATCCGGGTGCCCTCCTCGAACTGCTCCAGGAATTCGCGGTGCGCGGGGTGAACCTGATGCTGATCCAGTCCCGGCCCACGGGAGCGGGGATCGGGAACTACTGCTTCGCCGTGGACGCCGAGGGACATATCTCGGACCGCCGGGTGGGCGAGGCACTGATGGGGCTCAAGCGGATGTGCCCCAAGATCCGCTTCCTCGGCTCGTACCCGCGGGCGGGCGTCGCGATCGAGGACGTGTCGCCGCTGCGGCGTGGGACTTCGGACGTGGAGTTCACGGAGGCCTCCGACTGGCTCGCGAGGGCCCAGGACGGTCGGGCCTGACCCGATACTGACCGACCGCTCCCGCCGCCCGGAGCGGTCGTCCACAGGTACGAACAACTAGTCCTACCTGCATACTTTTCAGTTACCCACAGAGGTTATCCACAGGGCATGACTCGCCCTGGGGACAAGTCGACATCACAATCCGACATGGTCGACAAATCCCCCCAGTCGCTCCCCGGCCCCGCCTCGGTCGTCCACAGTGCGCAGATGACGCGTTCGTCACCGTGTTTCCGGGGATCAACTCTTTGGAGCGAGCATTTCCCACCCGAATGAGTGGGCGAATGACGTTTGATCACGGAATTGCCAGGTCCGTGGCGAGGAATCCCCGTGATCGTCCCCGTAGTCCACAGAACTTCCACACAGCCTGTGGATAAGTAAATGCGGCGGCCCGCGGTCCGCTTTTCCTGGAGCGGCAATTCGGGCAAAACAACACGCGCGACCTTATCCGGTGGGGGCGCGCAAGCGGGCACCGGTAGCCTGGTGGGGTGATTGACCTTCGCCTGCTCCGTGAGGACCCCGACCGTGTTCGCGCCTCCCAGCGCGCCCGTGGAGAGGACGTCGCGCTCGTCGACGCCCTGCTCTCCGCCGATGAGCGGCGCAGGTCGTCCGGCGTCCGCTTCGACGAGCTCCGATCCGAGCAGAAGGCGCTCGGAAAGCTGATCCCCAGGGCCACGCCCGAGGAGCGCGCCGAGCTCCTGCAGAAGGCGGAACAGCTCAAGACCGACGTCAAGGCCGCCGAGGCCGAGCAGAACGAGGCCGACGAGACGGCCAAGCGGCTCCTGCTCCAGCTCGGGAACATCGTCCACACGGACGTCCCGGTCGGCGGCGAGGAGGACTTCGTCGTCCTGGAGACGCACGGCACCATCCGCGACTTCGCGGCCGAGGGCTTCGAGCCCAAGGACCACCTGGAGCTGGGCGAGGCCCTCGGCGCCATCGACGTCGAGCGGGGCGCCAAGGTCTCCGGCTCGCGCTTCTACTACCTGACCGGCGTGGGCGCCCTCCTGGAGCTCGCCCTGGTCAACGCGGCGATCGCCCAGGCCACCGAGGCCGGCTTCATCCCGATGCTGACCCCGGCGCTGGTCCGCCCGCGCGCCATGGAGGGCACCGGCTTCCTCGGCCAGGCCGCGGAGAACGTGTACCACCTGGAGAAGGACGACTACTACCTCGTCGGCACCTCCGAGGTCCCCCTCGCCGCGTACCACATGGACGAGATCATCGACGCCGACAAGCTGCCCCTGCGGTACGCGGGCTTCTCGCCCTGCTTCCGCCGCGAGGCCGGCACGTACGGCAAGGACACCCGCGGCATCTTCCGCGTCCACCAGTTCGACAAGGTCGAGATGTTCTCGTACGTCGCGCCCGAGGACGCGGAGAACGAGCACAAGCGACTCCTGGACTGGGAGAAGCAGTGGCTGACCGCCCTGGAGCTGCCCTTCCAGGTCATCGACGTCGCCACCGGCGACCTCGGCTCCTCCGCCTCCCGCAAGTTCGACTGCGAGGCGTGGATCCCGACCCAGGGCAAGTACCGCGAGCTCACCTCCGCCTCGAACTGCGACAGCTTCCAGGCCCGCCGCCTCTCCGTCCGCATGCGCGACGAGCAGGGCGGCAAGAAGACCGTGCAGCCGCTGGCCACCCTGAACGGCACGCTGTGCGCCGTACCGCGCACGATCGTGGCGATCCTGGAGAACCACCAGCTGCCCGACGGTTCCGTGCGCGTCCCGGAGATGCTGCGGCCCTACCTCGGTGGCCGTGAGGTCCTGGAGCCGATCGCCAAGTGAGCCCCTTCCCCTACCGCCTGGTGGCGACGGACCTCGACGGCACGCTGCTGCGCGCCGACGAGTCCGTCTCGGCCCGCACCCGGGACGCGCTCGCCGCCGTCACGGAGGCGGGCGCGGCGCACATCGTCGTCACCGGCCGGGCGGTGCCCTGGACGCGGCACATCCTCGACGACCTCGGCTACGAGGGGATCGCGGTGTGCGGGCAGGGCGCGCAGGTCTACCACGCCGGTGAGCACCGGCTGCTGACCTCGCTGACCCTGGACCGGCAGCTCGCCGGACTCGCCCTCTCCAAGCTCGAGGCGGAGGTCGGCCCGCTGGCGGTGGCCGCCAGTCGCGACGGCCTGGAGGGCGAGGTCCTGATGGGCCCCGGCTACCGGGTCCAGGAGGGGCCCCTGCCGTACGTCCCGTACGAGGATCCGGCGGAGCTGTGGGCGGCGCCGCTGACCAAGCTCTACATCCAGCACCCGACGCTGAGCGACGACGAGCTGACGCGGATCTCCCGGGAGACGGTCGGCGGGCTCGTGGACGTCGTCATGGCGGGTCCGGGGATCGTGGAGATCCTCCCGCTCGGCCTGAGCAAGGCCACGGGGCTCTCCCTGGCCGCGCGCCGGCTGGGCGTGAAGGCCGCGGACACGATCGCCTTCGGCGACATGCCGAACGACATCCCGATGTTCGCCTGGGCGGCACACGGTGTCGCGATGGGCAACGCACACGAGGAGCTGCGGTCGGTGGCGAACGAGGTGACGGCCTCCAACGAGGAGGACGGCATCGCGGTCGTTCTGGAGCGCCTGCTGAGCGCCTGACCCTCCGAGAACCGCCGAAGGCCCGCCCCCCGTCAAGGGAGCGGGCCTTCGCGGTTCACGGCCTCGCGCGGACGCACACGCACGCGCGCTCGAAGCGGCCGCTTTCCGGGAGATCCCCCGTTTCTCCCGCACAACTAGTGTGCGCCGGAGCCGTGTTCGGGAGCGACTGGTTTTCCGCGGGTCAGCGGGTAGCAGGCGAGGCCGATCGCCAGCGAGATCGCGTGGCCGAGGTCGGTGTACGTCCGGTCGGTGGCGAGCGGTACGAGGAAGAACGCGAGCACTCCGGCCAGGTAGAGCCGGCGCCAGGGGCGCGCCAGCCGGTAGGTCAGGATCCCGGCCGAGGCGGCGAGCCCATAGCTGACCCCGATGTCGACGGCGTGCGCCATGCTGCGCGGCACGTCGTGGAGCCGGATGGCCGCCAGGACCACCTGCTGGCTGATGAGCGTCGCCGCGATGTGCGCCGTCGCGACGGTGAAGAGCCATTTCGCGGTGCCGAGCCAGCGTTCCACGGGGGCGTGCAGGACCTCGAAGAGCACCGCGTACAGCAGGAGGTCGGCCGGGTCCTCGATCCAGAACGCGCTGCCGAGCAGGGCCCGTACGGGGTGGTGCGAGAGCTGGTGGAGATTGCTGCTGTTGCGGTGGAGGAGATAGGTCTCCAGGCCCGCGGGGGAGAGCGCGATGACGAGGCTGGTGAACGCGATGATCGCCAGCCACACATGCGTACCGGGTGACGAACGCACCCACGACCTGATCGGCCGGGACGGTTCGCCACCCGGAGAGGTTTCACTCGGCACCTTTCAGTGCCTATCACTCCAAGATGGGAGAAACCTCAGAAATTGATCATGTGTCCGGCAATGCCGTGAATCGCTTCCTTCACGGCCTCGCCCAGCGTCGGGTGCGCGTGGACGTTCCGGGCGACCTCGTGGACGGTGAGGTCCCACTGCTGGGCCAGCGTCAGCTCGGGCAGCAGCTCGGTGACGTCGGGGCCGATCAGGTGGGCGCCGATGATCTCACCGTGCGTGCCGTCGGCGATGATCTTGACGAAGCCCGTGGCGTCGCCCAGACCGTGCGCCTTGCCGTTCGCCACGAAGGGGAACTTGGCGACCTTGACGTCGAAGCCCTTCTCACGGGCCTGCGCCTCGGTCCAGCCGAAGCTGGCGATCTGCGGCTGGCAGTAGGTCGCCCGCGGGATCATCGGGTAGTCGAGCTCCATCGTCTCGGCGTCCCCGATGGTCTCGGCCGCGATGACGCCCATGGCCTCGGCGGTGTGCGCGAGCATCAGCTTCGCGGTGACGTCACCGATGGCGTAGATGTGCGGCACGGAGGTGCGGCAGCGGCCGTCGACGTCGATCGCGCCGCGCTCGGTCAGCGCGACACCGGTGGCCTCCAGGCCGTAGCCGGTGACGTTCGGGGCGAAGCCGATGGCCTGGAGGACCTTGTCGGCCTCCAGGACCTTCTGGACGCCGTCCTTGCCGGTGACGGTGACGCGGACCTGCGGGCCGGACTCGTCGATGGCCTCGACACGGGTGGAGGTCAGGACGTCGATGCCGAGCTTGCGGTACTGCTTCGCGAGCTCCTTGGAGACCTCCTCGTCCTCCAGCGGGGCGATCCGGTCGAGGAACTCGACGATCGTGACCTTCGTGCCGTAATTGTTCAGCACGTACGCGAACTCGATGCCGATGGCGCCGGCGCCGGCGATGACGATCGACTTCGGGGCGTCCTCGGCGAGGATCTGCTCCTCGTACGACACGACGCGCTCGCTGCGGGCCGTGCCCGGGAGCAGGCGCGGGGTGGCGCCGGTCGCGATGATGCAGTTGTCGAAGGTGATCGTCTCCGAGGTGCCGTCGGCCTTGGCCACCTGGAGGGTGTTCGCGTCGAGGAAGGTGCCCCGGCCGTTGAACTCGGTGATGCCGTTCTTCTTCATGAGGAAGTGGACACCCTTGACCCGGCCGTCCGCGACGGAGCGGCTGCGGCGGAAGGCGTCGCCGTAGTCGAAGGTGACGGTGCCGTCGACCTTGATGCCGAAGGTCTTCGCCTCGTGGTTGAAGATGTGGGCGAGTTCGGCGTTGCGCAGCAGCGCCTTGGTGGGGATGCAGCCGACGTTCAGGCAGACACCGCCCCAGTACTTCTCCTCGACGACCGCGACCCGCTTGCCCAGCTGGGCGGCGCGGATGGCGGCGACGTAGCCGCCGGGGCCAGCTCCGAGTACGACGACGTCGAAGCGGTCTGACATGACTGACTCCCGAGGGTGGTGAGGGTGTTCGGTCCGCGTACGGCCCCACAGTAGTCCGGTGTCCCCCATGCGGTCAGTTGTAGGATGACTGGGCAACCGGGCGAATGGAGAGGTCGGAACGGCATGGCACTCAAGGCGGCGGGGCGGACCTCGCTGGTGGACTCCGTCGTGGAACAACTGCGCGCGCAGCTCACGGACGGGGAGTGGGAGGTCGGCGACCGCATCCCCACCGAGCACGAGCTCGCGCAGCAGCTCGGCGTGGGCCGCAACACCGTCCGCGAGGCGGTCCGGGTCCTCGTCCACGCCGGTCTCCTGGAGTCCCGGCAGGGCAACGGCACCTTCGTCAGGTCGACCACCGACCCGGCCGCCGTCCTGCGCGGGGTGCGCCACGCGGGTGCCGCGGACGTCCTCGAACTGCGGGTCGCCCTGGAGGCGGAGGCCGCCCGGCTCGCGGCCGTACGCCGGGACACCCACGACCTGCTGCGACTGCGGGCGGCCCTGACCACGCTGCGGGAGGAGGGCGACCGGGACGCGGACGCCGACCTCGCCTTCCACCTGGCGGTCGTGGGCGCGACGCACAACGCGACCTTCGTCGAGGTGTACCGCTTCTTCTCCGCCCAGGTGCACGAGGTGCTGGTGGAGGCGCTCGGCGACCGCGAGATGCCGCCCGTCGACATCGACGCCCACGAGGCCCTCGTGGAGGCGGTCGAGGCGGGCGACCCGGAGGCGGCGGAGCGCCAGGCCCGGGAGCTGCTGCGGGTCCCGAGGGAGACGGTGGCGGCCCTGACCGACGGGACGAGCCGGAACCGATGAGCACCGACATACGTACGGCGGACGAGGTCCGAGCAGGAGTCTCCGACGCCGGGGCCGCGGCCGAGGTCGGGGCCGGGGCCGGGGCCGGGGTCCTGCGGCCGGCCGAAGGGGTCGCCGCCCGGCGCGCGTTGCTCGCGCACCCGGCGGTGCTGCTGGTCGGGATCGTGCTGGCCTCGCTGAACATGCGGGTCGCCCTGGCGAGCGTGGCGCCCCTGGTCGGCGAGATCTCCGCCGCCTTCGGGCTCTCCTCGACGGCGAGCTCGCTCGTCACCTCGGTCCCGGTCCTCTTCCTCGGCGCGGGCGCGCTGGTCGCTCCGTGGCTGGGCCGCCGCTTCGGCGCGGAGCGGGTGCTGTTCGCCGCGCTCCTGCTGCTCGGCGTCGGCATCCTCGTGCGCGTGCTGCCGTCCGTGTACGCGCTGTACGGCGGCGGGATCCTCGTCGGCACGGCGATCGCCCTGCTGAACGTCCTGATGCCGGGACTGATCAAGCGGGACTTCCCGGACCGGGCCGCGGCGATGACCTCCGTCTACACGGGCGCGCTGATCGCGGGCGCGACGGTGGCGGCGGCGGCCTCGGTGCCGCTGGAGGAGGCCCTCGGCGGCGGTTGGGAGGCCTCGCTCGGCTTCTGGTCGCTGCTCGCCGGGGTCGCGGCGCTCGCATGGCTTCCGCAGGTGCTGATCGCCAAGGGGCGTACGGGCCATGAGGTACGGGCCGTCGCGGCCGGCGGCGCCGGGCCGGTGAGCGTCTGGCGCTCGCCGCTTGCCTGGCAGGTGACCCTGTTCATGGGCGGCCAGTCGCTCTGGTCCTACGTCCTGATCGCCTGGATGCCGACGATCTTCACCGACCACGGGATGAGCCGCTCCACGGCGGGGGTGATCTTCGCCTTCAACACCCTGACCCAGATCGTGGGCGCCTTCGCGGTGCCCCTCCTCGCGGGCCGGATGCGGAGTCAGCGCCCGCTGATCGTCCTGGTCACGACGCTGGTCGCGGCCGGTTACACCGGTCTGCTCGTCGCACCGGCCGAGGGCGCCTGGCTCTGGGCGGCGCTGCTCGGCGTCGGCCAGGGCGGCGCGCTCGGCCTCGCCCTGACCCTGATCGTGCTGCGCTCGGGGGACGCGGTGACCGCGTCCAGGCTGTCGGGGATGGCCCAGACGGTCGGCTATCTGCTCGCCGCGGCGGGCCCGCTGGCCGCCGGCGCCCTGCACCAGGCCACCGGCTCCTGGACGCTGCCGATCTCCCTCGTCCTGGGCGTCTGCGCGGCCTCCCTCGCCGTGGGCCTGCTCGCGGCCCGCAACCGCACGGTCTGAGTCACGCGGTGGGCGGGTGAGGGGTGGCGGTACGGCTCCGGGGTGGGCCTCCCGGAGCCGGGGCGACGACCCTCGGAGCCGTACCGCCGCTGTCTCGTCCCGTTCCTGGGCCTACTCCTCGCCCGCCAGGGTCAGCGTCCGCAGCTTGTGGCCGGCGAACCAGGTCGCCGCGACCGTGACCGCCGCGAGGAGCACGGTCGCCGTGGTGAGACCGACCTCGGAGTCGATCAGACCGTCGCCGGTGACCTTCTCCGCGAGCGCGAGCGACCACTGCTGGACGCTCAGGGTCTTGGCGCCGGAGATCAGGGAGCCGAAGAGGGTCTCCCAGACCAGGGCGTACACCAGGCCGATGACCACCGCGTGCCGGCTGATCGTGCCGAGCAGCAGGAAGATCGCGCTGTAGGCGATGGAGGCCACCAGGGCCGCCACCGTGTACGCCACCGCGACCTGCTGGCCGTTGCCGTTGAGCACGAAGCCGGCGATCAGCGTCGGCACCGCCGAGAAGACCATGGTGACGGCGATCGCCACGATGAGCTTCGTGAAGATGATCGTGGGTCGCTTCACCGGCTTGGACAGCAGGTAGACGATCGAGCCGTCGTCGATCTCCGGCCCTATCGCGCCCGTCCCGGCGATCACACCGATCAGCGGCACCATCGTGGCCAGCGCGAAGCCGCCCAGGACGTCGGCGGCGACTTGGTCGTCCGCGCCGTTGAAGCCGCGCACCGCCGCCGCGATGAGCACCAGCATGGCGGGCAGCAGGAAGAGGATCAGCGCACGCCGGCGGCCGAGGAGGGCCCGGTAGGTGAGCCGGGCGACTGTGGGGTTGTACATCGGTCAGGCTCCTTTCAGGCCGCGACGAGGTACGAGAAGACCGATTCGAGGGACTCGTCCGAGGGCGAGACCGTCAGGAGGCGGATGCCCCGGTCCTTCGCGACCTGGGGCAGCAGCTCCGTGAACCGCCCGAAGTCCACCGCCTGGACGCGCAGTCCGCCCTCCGCATGGTCGACCTCGATCCCGGCCGTGGACGGGTCGGCGATCAGCGCGGCGGCCAGCGCCCGGTCGTCGCTGGAGCGGACGAGGTAGCGGTGCGGCCGGTCCGTCATGAGCCGGCGGATCTTGCGGAAGTCGCCGGAGGCCGCGTGCCGGCCGGCCACGATGACCTCGATGTGCGAGGCGAGCTGCTCGACCTCCTCCAGGATGTGCGAGGAGAAGAGGACCGTACGGCCCTCCGCGCCCATCCGCCTCAGCAGGTCCATCAGCTGCATGCGCTGGCGCGGGTCCATGCCGTTGAACGGCTCGTCCAGGAGGAGCACGGACGGCTGGTGCACGAGGGCCGAGGCCATCTTCACGCGCTGCCGCATGCCCTTGCTGTACGTGGAGATCTTGCGGTCCTGGGCGTACTCCATCTCGACCGTGGCCAGGGCCTCCTGGGCCTCCTTGGCACCGAGGCCCTGCAGTTCCGCGTTGGCCACGACGAACTCGCGACCGGTCAGGAAGTCGTACATCGCCTCCCGCTCGGGGACGACACCGATCTGGCGGTAGACGGACTCGTTCCCCCAGATCTTCTGTCCGTCGAGCGTGACGCTGCCCGTGGAGGGGTCGAGGAAGCCGCCCATCATGTTGATCAGGGTGGACTTCCCGGCGCCGTTCGGCCCGAGGAGGCCGGTGACGCCCGGGCCCACCGACATCGTGACGTCGTTCACGGCCACGACGTTTCCGAACCAGCGGGAGACGTGGTCGATGTGGAGGGTGGTCACAGCCCGACCTTTCGGTAGCGGCGCATCAGGATGCCGTACGAGCCGGCGATGAGCGCGAGGACGACCAGCACGTAGACCACACCGACACCGGCGCCCGGGCCCCCACCGTCGGGGAAGGCGCTGGGCGCGCCGAGGAAGGCGGTCTGCAGGCCGTCGATGAGGGTCATCGGCGAGAAGAGGCCGAGCCACTGGATGGCGCCCTGGTTCTCCGTGACGTAGGCGATGCCCATGAGAGTGGACACCGCGCCGTAGGAGACGGTCAGGACGGCGATGACGGCGGCGACGCCGAAGCCGCGGCGCGGCGTGAGGGCCGCCATGACGAGGCCTATGCCGCCGAAGAGCAGCGAGAGCAGGGCCACGGAGACGAGCCCCTGGCCGAACATCTTGGTCTGCTCGGCGAAGTCCAGCTTCGCGAGCAGCGAGCCGATCCAGAGGATCAGCAGCGGGGACGCGGTCAGGACGAAGAGCGCCGAGGCCATCGCGCCGAACTTGGCGAGGACGTAGTCCGCGCGCTCGATCGGACGGGAGAAGTACAGCGGCACCGTCCTGAACCGGAGGTCCCGGGAGACGGACTGGGGCGCCTGCGAGGCCAGGTAGATGCTGATGACGACCTGGAGGTAGATCGCGTACTCGGTGTACTCGATCGAGAGCTTGGACTGCTTCGCGACCACGGCGACCGCGACGATGATCAGCGCCGGGACGCACATCACCGCGAAGAGCAGCATCGGCAGCACCTTCGACTTGGCGCTGCGGCCGAGGCCGTAGGCACCGCGCAGGGACTGCGAGAAGAGCGACCGGCGCGCGTAGGCCCGGCCGAGGCGCGGACCGTCGTAGGACCGGTAGCCGATGTTGTGGATCTGCGTCGTGTCGGGAGCGGCCTGGGAGGGGCGGGGCAGCTGGGTGCTCATCGGGCCGGCACCTCCTCGTGCCGCGGGGGCGTCTCGGGCCGGAAGACCTCGGCGATGTGGTGGCGGCGCTGCTCCATGCGGACGAGACCGAGGCCGAGACCGGCGACGGTGTCCCGCACGAGGTCGTACGTCTCCTCGCCGGCCGCCTCCAGGAGCAGGATGTGGCCGGCGCCCGGCAGGCCTTCCTCCACACCCGGGTGGAGCACGACACCGGCTTCGGTGAGGGCCGCGCGGAGCGCGCCCGTGCCGTCGGGGTGGGTGTCCGAGTCGGTGACCTCGACCGCGAGCGTCGTGGTGGTCCGGGTGAAGTCGCTGGTGGAGCTGGAGCGGAGCAGCTGCCCGCCGTCGATGACGACGACGTGGTCGCAGGTGCGCTCCAGCTCACCGAGGAGGTGCGAGGTCACGAGGACGGAGATGCCGAAGTCGGTCCAGACGCGGCGGATCAGTCCGAGCATCTCGTCGCGGCCGACCGGGTCGAGGCCGTTGGTCGGCTCGTCGAGGAGGACCAGCTTCGGGTCGTGGACGAGGGCCTGCGCGAGCTTCACCCGCTGCTTCATGCCCGTCGAGTAGCCGCCTATGGGGCGGTACCGCTCCTCGTACAGGCCGACGTGGCGGAGGGTGTCGGCGGTCCGCTCGCGGGCCGCGGTCGCGGGCAGGCCCGACATCCGCGCCATGTGGACGACGAACTCGGTGGCCGAGACGTCCGGGGGCAGGCAGTCGTGCTCCGGCATGTAGCCGACCTGCTCACGGATCCGCGCACCGGAGGTGCTGACGTCGAGGCCGAGCACCTCGGCGCGGCCCTCCGTGGCGGGGGAGAGTCCGAGCAGGATTTTGATCATGGTGGACTTGCCGGCTCCGTTGGCACCCACCAGTCCGGTCACACCGGGCCCGATGTCCAGGGAGAGCCGGTCGAGAGCGGTCACCCGGGGGAACCGCTTGCTGAGGCTTTCGGTCGCGATCACAGTCACGGTACGACCGTAGTGGCGTGCGCCACAGCGGTCGTCAGCCCAACGGCTCGATCCTTCTCCGACCATAGGAGTACAAGCCCGTAGGGGAGTCGCGACAAAAGTCTTTTTCCACAGGCCGCGGCTCGGCCTTTTCCACAGGCCGGCGTCCGACCTCTTGACTCAGCCGCCGGGCATTGTCACATTCATCGGTGTCAAGTTACGGACGCGTAGTGCGATCGGGCGCTCACACGGGACGGCGGATGGCATGGGCTCAGCAGTGGCACGCGAACTCTCCGCGGAGTTGCGGGGATTCAAGGAAGTACAGCGGCTCTCGTACGAGTGCGCGGAAGCCGTCGCGGCGCAGCTCAAGCCCGGCGTCACGGAGCGCGAGGCCGCCCGGATGCAGCGGGAGTGGCTGTACGAGCGCGGGGTGCGGGACTGGTTCCACCGGCCGTTCGCCTGGTTCGGGGACCGCACGGCCTTCGTCGACTTCAAGATCCCCCTGCAGTTCTTCCCGACGAACCGTCGCCTGGAGGCGGGGATGCCGTTCATCCTCGACATGGCGCCGGTCTACAAGGGCCGCACCGCCGACATCGGCTACAGCGGCTGCCTGGGCCTCAACCCCCTGCACGACAAGCTGCTCGACGACCTCCGCGACCACCGCGATCTGATCCTGCGCGAAGTCCGCGAGCGCCGCACGCTGCGCGAGATATACGAGGACGTGGACCGGCTCATGGTCCGCCAGGGCTATGCGAACCGGCACCGGGCCTATCCCTTCGGCGTCATCGCCCACAAGATCGACCAGGTGAAGGAGCGTCGCTGGTCGCCGACGCTCTTCGGCTTCGGCACGCAGGCACTCAAGGGCCTCGCGAGCGACGCGATCCACGGCCACCGGGACGGCTGGTCGCCGCTCTGGTCGCCTTACACGTTCTCCGACCACCCGCCCGTGCCCGGGCTGTGGGCGGTCGAGCCGCACCTCGGATTCCGGGGTACGGGCGCGAAGTTCGAGGAGATCCTGGTCGTCACCGACTCGAAGGATCCCGAGCAGAGCGCGTTCTGGCTGGACGACGATCTGCCGCACGTGCGGCGCTGGAACGAGGGGGCGGTCTGATGGCAGGGCTCAAGGGCTCAGGGCCCGCGGGCGCGGGCGCGGGACAGGGTGCGGCACTCAAGGGCTCGCGGGAGCGCTGGGTCCGCACGGGCGGGGTCGAGCTGTGTGTCGCCGAGCTCGGCGAAGCGGACCGGCCGACCGTGGTGCTCGTGCACGGCTACCCGGATTCCAAGGAGGTCTGGTCGGACGTCGCGGCCCGGCTGGCCGAGGAGTTCCACGTGGTGCTGTACGACGTCCGGGGCCACGGCCGGTCGACGGCCCCGGCCCCGCTGCGCGGCGGCTTCACCCTGGAGAAACTGACGGACGACTTCCTCGCGGTCGCCGACGCCGTCAGCCCGGACCGGCCGGTCCATCTCGTCGGCCACGACTGGGGCTCGGTGCAGTCCTGGGAGTTCGCCACCGTCCCGCGCACCGAGGGGCGGATCGCGTCCTTCACCTCGATGTCGGGACCGAGCCTCGATCACTTCGGGCACTGGATCAAGCAGCGGATGGCCAGGCCCACCCCGCGCCGGGTCGGGCAGCTCCTCGGCCAGGGCGCCAAGTCCTGGTACGTGTACATGCTGCACACGCCCGTACTGCCGGAGCTCGCCTGGCGCGGGCCGCTCGGCAAGCGCTGGCCGAAGATCCTGGAGCGGGTCGAGAAGGTCCCCGCCGGCGACTACCCGACGCCCTCGCTGCCGAGCGACGCGGCGCACGGCGCCTGGCTCTACCGGGACAACGTCCGTGCCCGGCTCGGCAGGCCGCGCCCCGACGCGTACGCGCACGCGCCCGTGCAGCTGATCACGCCGACCGGTGACGCCTTCCTGTCCGAGCGGCTCTACGACGACCTGGGCTCCTGGGTGCCGGACCTGACCCGGCGCACCCTGCCGGCCAAGCACTGGGTGCCGCGCACGCGGCCGGACCAGCTGTCGGCCTGGATCGCCGAGTTCGTCCGGGGCAACGAGGAACCGGCGGCCGGGGCCTCGGGTCCGCACCGGCCCGTCGCGGCGACGGCGGCGAAGGGCGGGGTGAAGCCCGAGTACGCGGAGCGGTTCGGCGGGCAGCTGGTCCTGGTGACCGGGGCCGCCAGCGGTATCGGGCGGGCCACCGCCTTCGCGTTCGCGGAGGCCGGTGCCCGGGTCGTGGCGGTGGACCGGGACGCCGAGGGCGCGGGCCGTACGGCCGAGATGGCGCGGCTGATCGGCGCGCCCGAGGCCTGGGGCGAGACCGCCGACGTCGCCGACGAGCAGGCGATGGAGAAGCTGGCCGCGAAGGTGGCGAGCGAGT
This sequence comes from Streptomyces venezuelae, assembly GCF_008642375.1. NCBI lineage: Bacteria > Bacillati > Actinomycetota > Actinomycetes > Kitasatosporales > Streptomycetaceae > Streptomyces > Streptomyces venezuelae. The sequence continues at coordinate 4,269,860 of NZ_CP029194.1, forward strand.
ACGGAGTCGTCGACGTCCTGGTCAACAACGCGGGCATCGGGCTCACCGGCTCCTTCTTCGAGACGACGAGCGAGGAGTGGAAGCGGGTCCTGGACGTCAATCTGTGGGGCGTGATCCACGGGTGCAGGATCTTCGGCGCGCAGATGACCGCGCGCGGCCAGGGCGGGCACATCGTGAACACCGCCTCCGCGGCGGCCTTCCAGCCCTCCCGGGCGCTGCCCGCGTACAGCACCTCGAAGGCGGCCGTGCTGATGCTCAGCGAGTGCCTGCGCGCCGAACTGGCCGACCAGGGCATCGGGGTGTCCGCGATCTGCCCCGGCATCGTCAACACCAACATCACCGCGACCACGCGGTTCGCGGGGGTCGCGGACGCGGCGGAGGAGAACCGGCGCCAGAAGAAGGCGTCCCGGCTCTACGGCCTGCGGAACTACCCGCCGGAGAAGGTCGCGGACGCGATCCTGGGGGCGGTCCTGCATGACCGGGCCGTCGTCCCGGTGACCCCGGAGGCCCGGGGCATACACGCCCTTTCCAGGCTGAGTCCCGGCGTCCTGCGGGCGTTCGCCCGCTGGCAGCCGCCCGCGTAGGCGGATCCCGCCCTCGGCGTCCGACGGGCGCGGAGGGCGGGATCCGGCCGGGCGGTCGTACGATCCCTCCCAGGAGGGGCCCCGCGGCGACGGGGTGCGGGAAGCGGGCGGTGGGAGCGGGTTTGTCCGAGCAATCAGCACAGCCGGAGTACCGGATCGAGGACCTCGCGCATCACAGCGGCGCCACGGTCCGGACCATCCGCGCCTACCAGGACCGCGGACTGCTGCCCCGCCCCGAGCGGCGCGGCAGGTCGAACGTGTACGGGGACGCGCACCTCGCCCGGCTTCGCCAGATCGCCGATCTCCTCGACCGCGGCTACACCCTGGCCTCGATCAAGGAGCTCCTGGAGGCCTGGGACACCGGCCGGGGCCTCGGCGGCGTGCTCGGCCTGGTCGCGGAGGTCCAGGGGCCGTGGACGGACGAGGAGGCGGCCCGGATCTCCCGCGCGGAGCTGGACGCCCGCTTCGGCGGCACTCCGGACGAGGACGCCATCCGGGAGGCCGTCGAGCTCGGCGTACTGGAGCGGCTCCCCGACCGGGAGGCGGAGGAGTACCTCGTACCGAGTCCGCAAGAGCTCGCCGTGGCCGTCGAGTTGTACGCGGCCGGGGTACCGCTTCCGGCAATCACCGGGCACCTGCGGGAGCTTCGCGATCAGGTCGAGCACATCGCCTCCCGCTTCCTGGAGTTCACGACCGAGCACGTCTTCGCGCGCTATCTGGAGCACCGGCCGCCGACGGACGCGGACGCGGCCGAGGCGGCGACGATGGTGCGACGGCTCCGGCCGCTCGCCCAGCAGACGGTCGACGCCGAACTGGCTCGGGCGATGCGCCTGTTGGCGACCCGGCACCTTCAGCTCCACCTGTCGCCCGACGCCCCGCCGACACAGGGTGAAGAGCCCCGCTCGGTGGCCCTTCCGGCCGACACTGTTCGGGCTGTACAGAGCTTGGTTGGTGTCGACGGTGTCGCCGCGTTCATCACGGCCGCGACGGAACGGGAAGTAGGGAAAAGGACATTGGACTCCCTTGCCTCAAATGGCGTCATAACCAGCTAAGTCCATCAATTGCCCTGAAATAATTGAGGTGTTGTCCACAGAATCGCCAACTAGCCTGTGGATAAACGGCTTTGCTTGTGGATCAAACATGCCCACTCGATTTCATGGGAGAACAATGGACGAACGGCGCACCGTGAAGGTGTCGAAGTACCTCTCCAAGCATCTGCGCCACCAGCCCGAGCGCATCGGCCTCGTCCTCGACGCGCAGGGCTGGACCGAGATCGACGCGCTCCTGAGGGCGACGGCCGCGCACGGCTTCCCGATCACCCGCGAGGAACTCGGCCACGTCGTCGCGACCAACGACAAGAAGCGCTTCGCGATCGAGGGGACCCGCATCCGCGCGAGCCAGGGCCACACCGTCGAGGTGGACCTGGACCTGCCGGTCGCCGAGCCGCCCGCGTACCTCTACCACGGTACGGTCGCGGACCGGCTTCCCGCGATCCGCACGGAGGGGCTGCGCCCCATGGCCCGCCACCACGTGCACCTCTCCCCCGACCGGGAGACCGCGACCCGGGTCGGCGCCCGGCGCGGCAGGCCGATCGTGCTCAGCGTCGACGCCGGCGCCATGCACCGCGCCGGACACGTCTTCCACGTCAGCGCCAACGGGGTCTGGCTGACCGACGCCGTGCCGCCGCAGTTCCTCCGCCTTCCCTCCTGACATCCGCGGCCGACTGGCGGCTGAGGCATGATCGTCCCCATGGCACACCCGCACCTGCCCACCACCGAGTCGGCCGTCACCGCGATCCGCGAGATCGCCCAGGAGTTCCACCTGGAGATGACGGTGACCGACGACATCGGCGCGGACCAGACCTCCCGGCGCACCTCTTCCGGCGCCTTCGCGGTCCTCGACCCGGACGGATCCCTGCCGCACGAGGCGTACGTCGAACTGGGCGGCTCCCCCTCGCTCACCGTGCAGATCTTCCCCGAGGACGACGCGCGGATCACCGTCGAGAACATCGAGTTCGCCGATGTGCCCCGCGACGCGGTCCCCGCCTTCCTCCGCTCCGTCCTCGGCGGTCTCGCCCATGTGAAGGGCCGGTTCTTCCCGCCCGGCTGGTGGCTGGTCGTCCCGCTCCCCGGCGACACCACGTACAAGGAGCTCGTCCCGGGCAGCTCGCTCACCCCGTGGATGAACCGCAGCGTCCGCTGATCCTTCGCGGACCGCCGTAGGCTCGAACCATGAGCCTGCGTCTGAGCACCGTGATCCTGCCCCGCGACCGTTGGCACGAGGGAGGCCGCGAGAAGTGGCGGCGCGCCGAGGAGCTGGGGTTCCACACGGCGTACACCTACGACCACCTTTCGTGGCGCACCTTCCGTGACGGCCCGTGGTTCGGTGCGCTGCCCACCCTCACCGCCGCCGCCACGGCGACCGAGCGGCTCCGCCTGGGCACGCTCGTGACCTCCCCCAACTTCCGCCACCCCGTGACCCTCGCCAAGGAGCTGATGTCGCTCGACGACATCTCCAAGGGCCGGATCACGCTCGGCATCGGGGCCGGCGGCAACGGCTTCGACGCCACCGCCCTCGGGCAGGAGGCGTGGACGCCGAAGGAGCGGGCCGACCGGTTCGGCGAGTTCGTGCCGCTGCTCGACCGCCTCCTCACCGAGGACGCGGTGACGGCGCCGGGCACGTTCTACTCGGCGGAGGAGGTCCGGAACATCCCCGGCTGCGTCCAGCGCCCGCGGCTTCCGTTCGCGGTGGCGGCGACCGGGCCGCGCGGGCTGCGGCTGGCCGCCCGGTACGGGCAGGCGTGGGTGACGACGGGTGACCCGAAGATCTTCGAGACGGGCACCCCGGAGCAGTCGGTGCAGGCGCTGCGCGGCCAGGTCGAAAAGCTCGGCAAGGCGTGCGCCGACACCGGCCGGGACGTGTCCGAGCTCGACAAGATCCTGCTGACCGGCTTCACGCCGGACCGCGGTCGTCCGCTGGAGTCGCTGGACGCCTTCGTCGACTTCGCCGGCACCCACCGCGACCTCGGCTTCACCGAGCTCGTGATCCACTGGCCGATCGCGGACTCCGACTTCGCCGCGGACCAGGCCGTCTTCGAGAAGATCGCCACCGAGGCCCTGGCCCAGCTGGGCTGAGCCACCCGACACCCCGCCACCGCCGTAGCCCGTCGTAGCTCGCCGTCGCCCCGTGGTCAGGTCGCGCGCCGGGCGTGCCCGCGCCGCAGGGCCAGCAGGACCGGTGAGCCGGTCGGCGCTGGCCGCCCGGGGCAGACGTCGAAGTGGCTGACCCGGCAGGTGTCGGACGGTACGGCGGGACCGAGGTTGACCGCCGTACCGTCGCCCGCGACGCGCCAGCGGCTGCCTGCCGGAACCACACGGGTCGGCAGCTCCCCCGGCTCGATCATGACCCAGCGCCCGCGCACCGTGCGGTGCCACTCGGCGCCGGCCCCGCACGCGCCACAGGTCGCGGCCGACGGCCTCCGCGCGTCCGGCACGGCCCTCCCAATGCGGGCGGCGCGCGTCACGGCCTCGGTCATCCCCGCCAGGACGTCGCCGACCAGCACCGGCTCACGCGCCGGGTGTTCCGCTCCGGCCTGCTCGCAGCTCCCGCAGAGCGCCATCCCGAGACTCTGAATCCATATCCCGTACGGCGCACCGCAGGCCTCACACTCGTCGCAACGCCGGCCCGAGACCATGCCCCACCCCCTGGAGATGCCGTCAGCTCACCTGGGGTCTTCCCCGCCAGGTCGAGAACCGAACGAGCGTTTTACGGCCAGATCAGGACGCTCCGGGACGGGTCGGGACGCCGAATTCGCGTACTCATATGTGCACCTCTTCGCACGCCCGTGCGTTCGGTGCGGAACAATGGTGCGGTGACCTCTCCCCGCTCTCCGCGACCCTCCGCTCCGGCGACCCGGCTGATCGCCACCGACCTCGACGGCACGCTCCTGCGCGACGACAAATCCGTCTCCGAGCGCACGATCGCCGCGCTCGCCTCGGCGGAGCAGGCCGGTATCGAGGTCTTCTTCGTCACCGGCCGGCCCGCCCGCTGGATGGACGTCGTCAGCGACCACGTCCACGGCCACGGCCTGGCCATCTGCGCCAACGGTGCCGCCGTCGTCGACCTCCACGCGGGAGGCACCTTCCTGGAGGTCCGCCCGCTGGAGCGGCCGGTCGCCCTCGACGTCGTACAGGCCCTGCGCGCCGCCGCGCCCGGCACCTCCTTCGCGGTCGAGCTCACCACCGGTATCCACTACGAGCCGGAGTACCCGCCCTTCTTCCTCGACCCCGGCGCCACCGTCGCCACGGCCGAGAAACTCCTCTTCGAGGAGGCGCCCGGCGCCGCCGCCCCGGTGCTCAAGCTGCTCGCGCAGCACCCGGAGATGGACCCCGACGCGTTCCTGGCGATGGCCAGGGAGGCCGCCGGCGACCTGGCCTCGTTCACCCGGTCCAGCCCCACGGCTCTCCTGGAGGTCAGCGCCCTCGGGGTCTCCAAGGCATCGACCCTGGCCCACTGCTGCGCCGAGCGCGGCATCACGGCCGAGGAGGTCGCCGCCTTCGGCGACATGCCCAACGACATCGAGATGCTCAGCTGGGCCGGCCGCTCGTACGCGATGGGCAACGCCCACCCCGACGTGATCGCGGCCGCCTCCGGCAGCACGGTCGGCAACAACGACGACGGGGTGGCCGTCGTCATCGAGCGGCTCGTGGCGGAGGCGCTGGAGGCGCGCCAGAACACCGCTTAGCCGGGCCCGCCTGCGGCCGCCCCTTGCCCAGGGACACCTGCCACCCCTTGGCCAGGCCCACCTGCCGCCCCTTTGGTCAGGCACGGCGCTGTCACCCCGTAGCCAGGTGCGGGCGCCGCCACACCGTGCCTACAGCGGAGCCTCCCACACGACCGTCGTGCCGCCGCCGTCCTCCCCGAGGCCCGGCCCGCACCAGCTCGCGCCGCCCAGCGACTCGGCCCGCCGCGCCAGGTTGCGCAGACCGCTGCGCCGCCCGCCCTCCGGGATGCCGACGCCGTCGTCCGCGACCGAGAGCCGCACCCCGGCCGAGCCGTCCGGCAGCGTGACCGTGGCGTCGAGGACGACCTCGATCCGGCTCGCCTCCGCGTGCCGGAAGGCGTTCGAGAGGGCCTCGCGCAGAGCGGCGACGAGGTTCTTGCCGGTGAGCTCGCCGACCGCCGAGTCGATCACACCGAGGAAGCGGTGCGCGGGCTTGAAACCGAGCGGCACGGCCGCCATGTTGATCTCCCGCAGGACGCGGGTGCGCAGCCCCGAGGGTGCCTCGGCGGGCCCCTGCTGGAGCGCGAAGATCGCCGTACGGATCTCCTGGATGGTCACGTCCAGCTCGTCCACGGCCTTGCCCACCCCCTCGCGCACGGCCGGCACGATCGACTTCCGCTGGGCGCTCTCCAGCATCATGCCGGTGGCGAAGAGCCGCTGGATGACCAGGTCGTGCAGGTCGCGAGCGATCCGGTCACGGTCCTCGTAGACGGCGAGCCGCTCCCTGTCCCGCTGCGCGTCCGCCATCATCAGCGCGAGCGCCGCCTGCGAGGCGAACTGCGTGGCGAGCGTCCGCTCCGTCTCCGTGAACGGGCGCGCGCCCCGTACCCGGGGCGTGGCGAGCGCGCCGAGGACCCGTCCGCCGCTCTGCAGCGGCAGCATCATGCTCGGGCCGTACGCGGAGGTCAGCCGGCTGATCATGCGCGGGTCCGTCGAGGCGTCAGCCACGAAAACCGCCTCGCCCTTCAGGAGCTCCTCGACCACGGCGCTCTCCGGCGGGATCACGACACCCAGCGACTTGGTGGCGCGGGGCGAGGACACGGCGACGATCTCCAGGCCGCCCTCCTCTGCGGGCAGCAGCACGATGCCGGCGTCCGCGTCGGCGAGCCGGCGCGCCTGCTCGGCGACGACGGTGAGCGCGTCGTCCGCGTCGCCGCCGGAGAGCAGGGCCGTGGTGACGGCGACCGAGCCGTCGATCCACCGTTCGCGCTGCCGGGCGGCCTCGTAGAGACGGGCGTTGCCGATGGCGATGCCCGCCTCCGTGGCGAGCACCCTGACCATGTGGACGTCGTAGTCGTTGAACTCGCCGCCGCTGTGCTTCTCGGCGAGGTAGAGATTGCCGAAGATCTCGCCCTGGACCCGGATGGGTACGCCGAGGAAGGTCCGCATCGGCGGATGCCCCGGCGGGAAGCCGGCCGCGCGGGGATCGGCGGACAGGTCGGCGAGACGGATCGTCTGCGGGTCGCGGATGAGCGCGCCGAGCAGCCCGGCGTGGCCGTCGGGGAGACGCCCGATCCGGCGGGCCGCGTCCTCGTCGACGCCGAAGGTGACGAAGTCGGACAGTCCCTCGCCTTCCTCGTCGACGACCCCGATCGCGGCGTAGCGGGCGTCGGCGAGTTCGGCGGCCGTCTCGCAGATCCGGTCGAGGGTGGAGTGGAGTTCGAGCCCCGTTCCGACCGAGCGCATGGCCTCCAGGAGCTGCGGTACTCGGGCGGTGAGCTCCGTGGACAGGCCCTGGAGGCTGCGCGTGGCCTGCGTGGCGGCTTCCAGGGGGTCCGAGGGGTCGGGCGCTGCGACGGTCATGAGCTTGAGCCTAGTTAGTCCGATTTGGCGAGAAAAGTCGGCCGGTCGGCCGCTGTCCTGCTCAGGCCCCGGACACGGCCCGGTCCGTCCCTGCCCCGACGACGAGCAGATCGGTCTCCCGTTCCTGCTCCAGCATCCGGCGCAGCGGGCCCTCCGCCTCCGCCAGCTCGGCGTACGGACCGCGCTGCACGGTCCGGCCCTCGGCCAGGACCACCACCTCGTCGACGGCGTCGAGCCCGTGCAGCCGGTGGGTGATGAGGACGGTGGTACGGCCCTCGGTGGCCCGGAGCAGGTCGTCGGTGAGCGCGTCGGCGGTGGCCAGGTCGAGGTGTTCGGCCGGCTCGTCGAGGACGAGGACGGGGAAGTCGGCCAGCAGGGCGCGGGCGAGCGCGAGGCGCTGCCGCTGGCCGCCGGAGAGCCGGGAGCCGTGCTCGCCCACGAGGGTGTCGAGCCCGGCCGGAAGGCCGTTCACCCAGTCAAGGAGACGGGCCCGGCGCAGCGCGTCGCGCAGTTCCTCGTCACTCGCCCCGACCTTCGCGAGCCGCAGGTTCTCGCGGACGGAACTGTCGAAGATGTGGGCGTCCTGGGCGCAGAGGCCGACGAACCGCCGGACCGCGTCGCCGTCGAGCTCCCAGGCGGGCACGCCACCGATCCGGTACATGCCGTTCTCCACGTCCAGGAACCGCAACAGCACCTGGGCCAGAGTGGTCTTGCCGGAACCGGAGGCGCCGACGACGGCCACCCGGCGCCCGGCCTCCAGGGTGAGCCCGAAGTCAGCGAGCGCCACCCGGTCCTGCCCGGCGTGCCGGGCGGAGAGCCCGGCCAGCTCCAGCGGGAACGGATCCGCCGGGGGAGTCACGGGCACGGCCGGCTCGTGTACGGGGACGGGGGCGTCGAGCACCTCGAAGACCCGCTCGGCACTGTGCCGGACCCGCTGCCGGTACTGGACGGCGAGCGGCAGCCCGGTGACGGCCTCGAAGGCGGCGAGCGGGGTCAGGACGACCACGGCGAGGGCCACTCCGTCGAGCCGCCCGTCCCGTACGGCCTGGACACCGACGAGTGCGGCGGCCGCGACCGTCAGGCCGCAGACCGTCGCGGAGAGACCGGCGCCGAGCGCGGTGGCCGCGGCCTGGCGCGAGGCGATGGAGGTGAGGTGCCGGTCGGCGATCCGGGTGCGCTCGACCCGTCCGGGCAGCGCGCCCGCGACGGTCAGCTCGGCGCAGCCGCGGAGCAGGTCGGCCACCGCGGTCGCCAGGGCACCGCGCGCAGGGGCGAGTCGGCGCTCGGCCCGGCGGGCGACGGCCCCGCCGGCCGCCGGCACGGCGATTCCCGCGACGAGCAGGCCCACGGCGAGGACGGCCCCGGCCTCGGGCAGCATCCAGGCGGTGAACCCGGCGGAGACGACGCCCACGACGAGGGCGGCGCCCACCGGGAGCCACCAGCGCAGCCAGTAGTCCTGGAGCGCGTCGACATCCTGGACGAGCCGGGACAGCAGGTCTCCGCGCCGGGCGCGCCGCAGCCCTGCTGGGGCGATCCGCTCCAGGCGGCCGTAGACGGAAACCCGGAGCTCGGCGAGCATCCGGAGCACGGCGTCGTGCGAGACGAGCCGCTCGGCGTACCGGAAGACGGCCCGGCCGATGCCGAAGGCGCGCGTGGCCGTGACGGCCATCATCAGATAGAGCACGGGCGGCTGTTCGGAGGCCCTGGAGATGAGCCAGCCGGACACGGCCATGAGCCCGACGGCGGAACCGAGGGCCAGGCTCCCGAGCAGCAGGGCGAGCGTCATGCGTCCCTTGAGCTCTCCTGCCATGTCCCGGACCCGCCCGAGCACCGACCGCCCGGAACCCGCCCCGGCCGCCTCGCCGGACAGGGCCTCCGAGTCCGCTCCCGCTTCCTCCTGGCCGGCCGAGTCCGAGTCGTACGACTCCGACCCGCCCGACCCCGACACGACAGAACCCGAAGACTCCGCGTCGGCCACGGCCCCGTTCCCGGCCCCGGCCCCTCCCGCCGCCGGAACCAGGCTCACCACCCGGTCCGCGACCGCGAGCAGCGCCGGACGGTGGACCACCAGCAGGACCGTCCGGCCGGCCGCGAGGCGCCGGACCGCGTCGACGACACCCGCCTCCGTCTCGCCGTCCAGCGCGGCCGTCGGCTCGTCGAGCAGCAGCAGAGGCCGGTCGGCCAGGAACGCCCGGGCGAGCGCCAGACGTTGCCGCTGGCCCGCCGAAAGACCGGCGCCGTCCTCGCCGAGCAGGGTGTCGAGCCCCTCCGGAAGCCCCGCGACGAACCCGTCCGCCCCGGCGTCCCGCAAGGCTTCCCGTACGGCCTCGTCGGAGGCGTCCGGGCGGGCCAGCCGTACGTTCTCGGCGATCGTCCCCGCGAAGAGGTACGGACGCTGCGGCACCCAGGCGATCCGCGACCGCCACACCTCCAGATCCAGCGACGCGAGCTCCTCGCCGCCGACCAGGACGGAGCCGCCCTCCTCCGGCGCCACGAAGCCGAGCAGCACATCGAGGAGCGTCGACTTCCCGACACCACTCGGGCCGACCAGGGCCACCGTCTCGCCGGACTCGACCGTCAGCGTCGCTGCGTCCAGCGCCGGTTCGGCGCGCCCCGTGTGCCGCACGGTCACCCGGTCGAGCTCCAGCCGCACGGACTCCGGAACCGCCCCCGTACCGCCGGCGCGTACCGGCTGCTCCAGAACCTCGAAGATCTCCTCCGCCGCAGCGAGCCCCTCGGCCGCCGCGTGGTACTGCGCGCCCACCTGCCGCAGGGGGAGGTAGGCCTCGGGCGCCAGGATCAGGATGACGAGCCCGGTGTACAGGTCGATCTCGCCGTGGACGAGCCGCATGCCGATGGTCACGGCGACGAGCGCGACCGACAGGGTCGCGAGGAGTTCCAGGGCGAAGGAGGAGAGGAACGCGATCCGCAGGGTGCGCATCGTCGCCTGCCGGTACTCCGAGGTGATCGTGCGGATCGACTCGGCCTGGGCCTTCGCCCGTCCGAAGATCTTGAGGGTGGGCAGGCCCGCCACGACGTCCAGGAAATGGCCGGAGAGCCGGGAGAGCAGCTTCCACTGCCGGTCCATCCGCGCCTGCGTGTACCAGCCGATGAGAATCATGAAGATCGGGATGAGCGGCAACGTGACGACGATGATCGCCGCCGAGACCCAGTCCTCGGTGACGATCCGCGCGAGGACGGCCACCGGCACGACCACCGCGAGACCGAGCTGCGGCAGGTACCGCGCGAAGTAGTCGTCGAGCGCGTCCACGCCCCGCGTCGCGAGCGCGATCAGCGAACCGGCCTTCTGGCCGCTCAGCCAGCCGGGCCCGAGCGCGGCCGCCCGTACGAGCAGCCGGCCGCGGAGTTCGGACTTGACCGCCGCGCTCGCCCGGTGGGCGGCGAGCTCGGTCAGCCAGGAGACGAGCCCCCGCCCCACCGCGACTCCCGCGAGCAGCAGCAGAGGAGTGGTCAGATCGGAACCCGCCAGGCCCTTCTGGAAGGCCCCCACCACGATCTCGGCGATGAGCATCGCCTGGGCGACGACCAGCGCCGCCCCGGCCAGACCGAGCACGACCACCGCGGCAAGGAAGAAGCGGGTGGCCCGGGCGTACCGGAGCAGACGCGGGTCGATCGGTTTCACGTGAAACATGCCCCTCTGGTGAGCGTCGGCTAGTGGGCGTCGGCGATGTGCTGCGTACCGATGCGCTTACGGAACACCCAGTAGGTCCAGCTCTGGTACAGCAGCACCAACGGGGTCGCGATCGCCGCGCACCAGGTCATGATCTTGAGCGTGTACGGGCTCGACGACGCGTTCGTCACGGTAAGGCTCCACTCGGGGTTGAGCGAAGACGGCATGACGTCGGGGAAGAGCGCGAGGAAGAGCATCGCCACCGCGGCGGCGATCGTCACGCCCGAGAGCGCGAACGACCAGCCCTCGCGTCCCACCTTGATGGCCCCGATCGCGCCGACCAGCGCCACCACGGCGACCAGCATCGCTGCGAGGCTCCAGCTGTCCCCCGTGTCGACCTGGGTCCAGATCAGGAAGGCGAGCGCGAGCAACGCCGTGACCAGGCCGAGCTTGAGCGCGAGGGCCCGGGCGCGTACCCGGATGTCACCGACCGTCTTGAGCGAGGCGAAAACAGCGCCGTGGAAGGTGAAGAGGGTGAGCGTGACCAGACCGCCGAGAAGGGCGTACGGGTTGAGGAGGTCCCAGAAGGTGCCGACGTACTCCATCTCCGCGTCGATCTTCACGCCGCGGACGATGTTGCCGAAGGCCACGCCCCAGAGGAACGCGGGGATCAGGGAGGTCCAGAAGATGGCCTGCTCCCAGTTGCGCTGCCAGTTCTCCTCGGGCCGCTTCGCCCGGTATTCGAAGGCGACGCCCCGGACGATCAGACAGACCAGGATGATCAGCAGGGGCAGGTAGAAGCCGGAGAAGAGCGTCGCGTACCACTCGGGGAACGCGGCGAAGGTCGCGCCGCCGGCAGTGAGCAGCCACACCTCGTTGCCGTCCCAGACGGGACCGATCGTGTTGATGAGGACCCGCTTCTCGACCCGGTCGCGGGCGAGCAGCTTGGTCAGGACACCGATCCCGAAGTCGAAGCCTTCGAGGAAGAAGTAGCCGATCCAGAGGACGGCGATGAGTACGAACCAGACGTTGTGGAGTTCCATGCCTCGTTCTCCTGACCTCAGTACGAGAAGGCCATGGGCCGGTCGGGGTCACGGGAGTCCCCGCCGATCTTGGTGGGCGGGTTGAGGTCGTCCTCGGTGAGCTCCGGCGGGCCGGCCTTGATGTACTTCACGAGGAGCTTGACCTCGATCACGGCGAGGACGGCGTAGAGCACGGTGAAGACGATCATCGAGGTGAGCACCTCGGCCGTGGTGGTGCCGGGGGAGACCGCGTCCCGGGTGCGCAGCACGCCGTAGACGACCCAGGGCTGGCGGCCCATCTCGGTGAAGATCCAGCCCCAGGAGTTGGCGATCAGTGGGAACGCCATGGTCCAGAGGGCGACGATCCAGTACCACTTGGTGAAGCGGGCGCTGAGCGCCTTCCGCCTGAACAGGACCAGGTTCGGCACTTCGTCCTCACCGGTCCGCATCCCCGGTGCCAGCATGAACTTCTTGCGGGTCAGCCAGAGGCCGAGCATGCCGATGCCCAGCGAGGCCATGCCGAAGCCGATCATCCAGCGGAAGCCCCAGTACGCGACGGGGATGTTGGGCCGGTAGTCGCCGGGGCCGAACTTCTCCTGCTCGGCCTTGTTGATGTCGTTGATGCCCGGGACGTACGAGGTGAAGTCGTCGTTCGCCAGGAACGACAGCAGGCCCGGGATCTCTATGGCCACCTTGTTGTGGCCCTTGTCGACATCGCCGTACGCGAAGATCGAGAACGGCGCGGGTGCCTCGCCGTCCCAGAGGGCCTCGGCGGCGGCCATCTTCATCGGCTGCTGCTTGAACATGACCTTGCCGAGCAGGTCACCGCTGATGGCGGTGCCGAGGCCGGCGATGATCAGGGTGATCAGGCCGAGCCGCAGCGAGGTCCGCATCACCGGAATGTGCTTCTTCCGCGCCAGGTGGAAGGCGGAGATGCCGACCATGAACGCGCCGCCGACCAGGAAGGCCGCCGTCATGGTGTGGAAGAACTGTGTGAGGGCGGTGTTCTGGGTGAGCACCAGCCAGAAGTCGGTGAGCTCTGCCCGCCCGCGCTCCTCGTTGATGCGGTACCCGACGGGGTGCTGCATCCAGGAGTTCGCCGCGAGGATGAAGTAGGCGGAGAGGATGGTGCCGATCGACACCATCCAGATGCAGGCGAGGTGGATCCGCTTCGGCAGCTTGTCCCAGCCGAAGATCCACAGGCCGATGAACGTGGACTCGAAGAAGAAGGCGATGAGCGCTTCGAAGGCGAGCGGGGCACCGAAGATGTCGCCGACGAAACGGGAGTAGTCCGACCAGTTCATACCGAACTGGAACTCCTGGACGATGCCGGTGACGACACCCATGGCGATGTTGATCAGGAAGAGCTTGCCCCAGAACTTCGTCGCCCGGAGGTACTTCTCCTTCCCGGTCCGCACCCAGGCGGTCTGGAGACCGGCAGTGAGGGCGGCGAGGGAGATCGTCAGGGGGACGAAGAGGAAGTGGTAGACGGTGGTGATGCCGAACTGCCAGCGCGCCAGAGTCTCTGGCGCAAGAGCGAGGTCCACGTCGTTTTCTCCTTACATCGCCGTGGTCACATCGGCAGTTTGCCCTGTTAATCCCACTAATTTAGGGATGAACCAGGACACGCTTGTGAACGCGTTCACATTCACAAGCATTATGGCTCATACGAAATCCGTACCTTCAGTCGGGGTCCCCGTACCGAAGGTCACCTCTTCCCAGGGCCTTCAACATATTGTTGAATCCGGGGCATGACCCTTCGGATACGCATCGTCTGGCCGGCCGGACACACCACGGCGACCCTTGAGGAGACCCCCACGAGCACGGCGCTCGCGAGGGTTCTCCCGATCTCCTCCACCGCCCGCACGTGGGGCGAGGAGGTCTACTTCGACACACCGGTCTCCGTCCCCGTCGAGGACGGAGCTCGCCAGGTCGTCGAGCCCGGCACGGTGGCCTTCTGGACGGACGGCGACGCGCTCGCCCTCCCCTACGGCCCGACCCCGATCTCGCGCGGGGACGAGTGCCGGCTCGCGAGCCCCTGCAACCTCCTGGGCGCTCTGAACGGCGACCCGCGGATCCTGGCCACCGTCAGGGACGGCGACCCGATCCGCGTGGAGTCCGTGGACTAACCCTCCTGGCGGAAGCCCTCCGCCGCCTTCAGGAACAGGTCGTTCGCCTCGGTCTCACCGATCGTGACGCGGACGCCCTCACCCGCGAACGGCCGCACCATCACGCCGTGCCGCTCGCACTCCGCCGCGAAGTCCAGCGTCCGCTCGCCGAGCCGCAGCCAGACGAAGTTCGCCTGGGTGTCCGGCACGGTCCAGCCCTGGGCCACGAGCCCCGCATGGACCCGCTCACGCTCGGCCACCAACGAGCCGACCCGGCCGAGCAGTTCGTCCTCGGCCCGCAGCGAGGCCACCGCCGCGTCCTGCGCCAGCTGGCTCACCCCGAACGGGACCGCCGTCTTGCGCAGCGCCGCCGCAACCGGCTCGTGGGCCACCGCGAAGCCGACCCGCAGCCCCGCCAGGCCGTAGGCCTTGGAGAACGTGCGCAGCACGGCGACGTTCGGCCGGTCGCGGTAGAGCTCGATGCCGTCCGGGATGTCGGTGTCGCGGACGAACTCGCGGTACGCCTCGTCGATCACGACCAGGACGTCGGAGGGCACCCGGTCGAGGAAGCGCTCCAGCTCGGCCCGGCGGACCGCGGTGCCCGTGGGGTTGTTGGGGTTGCAGACGAAGATCAGCCGCGTCCGGTCGGTGATCGCCGCCGCCATCGCGTCGAGGTCGTGCACCTCCCCGTCGGTCAGCGGCACCTGCACCGAGGTGGCACCGCTGATCTGCGTGATGATCGGGTACGCCTCGAAGGAGCGCCAGGCGTAGATCACCTCGTCGCCCGGGCCCGAGGTGGCCTGGAGCAGCGACTGCGCGACGCCGACCGAGCCCGTGCCGGTCGCGATGTGCGAGACGGGCACGCCGAAGCGGTCGGCGAGCTCCTGCATCAGGCCGGTGCAGGCCATGTCCGGGTAGCGGTTGAAGTTCGCGGCGGCGGCCAGCGTGCTCTCCATGACCCCGGGCAGCGGCGGATAGGGGTTCTCGTTGGACGAGAGCTTGAAGGCCACGGGACCGCCCGCGGCGGCCGGCTTGCCCGGCTTGTAGGTGGGGACACCGTCCAGCTCGGCGCGCAGCTTGGGGCTGCCGGTGCTCGTCCCGCTGGTCTCGCTCACAGTGTGGCCTCCTCGACCGTCCGTACCGCCAATACTCCTCACCTTATGAGGATTCGCCTCCGCTGCGAATGGCCTGTGGACAACAGGAGGGACACGCTGTGGAAAGAGGGGGAGCGCGGGACCGGGTGGCGCGCGCCGGTGGCGGGCGCCGTGGCGCGCATCCCCCGTAGAGGTGAGTTGAGACCTCTTCGAGACCTCGCCCCTTCGCCAGGCCTACGGCGTTCGGCAACCCTAGGTCGCATGGAAGAACCCTCAACCGCCTTCGATTCCATGCCTGTTGACTCGTTTCGATCATGCAGAAACGTGCCTGTCAATGCCTGCATATGCGGCCGTCCCGACCGCCCCTCATCGCCCTACTATCGGCTCGCCATGACAGCAGCAGGGAAGCACCAGGTGAGCCGGGCACAGACCCGGGGAAGCCGGCAGGGCCGGGCAGGCATCCGGGACGTGGCCGCCGCCGCCGGGGTCTCCATCACGACTGTCTCCGACGCGCTCAACGGCAAGGGCCGACTCCCGGACGCCACCCGCCGCCACGTCCGCGAGGTCGCCGACCGGCTGGGCTACCGCCCATCCGCGGCGGCCCGCACGCTTCGTACGGGCAAGTCGGGACTCATCGGCCTGACCGTGACCACGTACGGGGATGAACCTTTCACCTTCACCGAATTCGCATACTTCGCGGAGATGGCCAGAGCAGCCACATCGGCAGCACTCGCCCGGGGCTACGCCCTGGTCATCCTCCCCGCCACCTCCCGCCATGACGTCTGGTCGAACGTCGCCCTCGACGGCACCGTCGTCATCGACCCCTCCGACCATGACCCGGTCGTCACCGAACTGGTCCGGCAAGGCCTCCCCGTCGTCTCCGACGGACGCCCCGCCGGCACCCTTCCGGTCACCGCCTGGGTCGACAACGACCACGAAGCCGCCGTCCTCGATCTGCTCGACCACCTCGCCGCCGCCGGCGCCCGCCGCATCGGCCTCCTCACCGGAACCACCACCGACACGTACACCCGCCTGTCCACCACCGCGTACCTCAACTGGTGCGAGCGGGTCGGCCAGGACCCCGTCTACGAGGCCTATCCGGCGCACGATCCGTGCGCGGGCGCCGTCGCGGCCGACCGGCTGCTCGCCCGCCCGGACCGACCGGACGCCGTGTACGGCCTCTTCGACCCCAACGGAACCGACCTCCTCGCGGCCGCGCGCCGCTACGGACTGCGCGTCCCGGAGGACCTGCTGCTGGTCTGCTGCAGCGAGTCCACCGTCTACGCCACCACCGAACCGCCCATCACGACGCTCTCGCTCAAACCACGCAGGATCGGCACGGCCGTCGTCCAGCTCCTCATCGACGCCATCGAGGGGATCGATACGGACGGCCCGGTCGAGCAGGTGATACCGACCGAACTCATCGTCCGCACCTCCTCACAGCGGCGCTCGCCGCGCACCACGGTCAGCCCGCCGCGCTCACCCGCGAAGGACTGACCGAAGCTCACCGAACCCGCCGCCCCCCGCCCCTGCCCGTGGGCAGGGGCGGCGAAACCGGGCACCGTACCGGGCTCAACCCTGGACTGGACCTTCTCAATTCGGGCGAAACAACCGGTGAACCCGGAGTGGACCCGGATTCACCACCCCTGGTGCGTCACACAGGAGGACCCTCATTCCTATGATGGGCGGACGACATCGTGGGCCACCCCGACCAGGCCGGTCCACCATGTGCAGGGCATCGCGACGGTGGTGGAGGGGTCCATGACTCAGGGGGCCGGGCAGGAGCCCGTGGTGCGCACGGCGACATTGCGCGACTTCCGCGTACCGCCGTACGCCCGGGTGCCCGTACAGGGCCATGCCACCGAGCCGACGGTCGAGCACCTTCCACCGGCCCAGGCACCCACCCAGGCGCCGGCCGAGACACCGGCACAGGCACCCACCCAGGCGCCGGCCGAGACACCGGCACAGACACCTCCCCAGCCGCCGGCCGAGGCAGCTGCCCGCACCCCGGCCGAGACGCCCGCCGCCCCGCCCATGCCGGCCACCGCGCCTGCACCGGCCGTCGAGGCAGCACCGAGCGGATCGCTCTCCGTCGTCGGCGCACCTCCGTCCGCGCCCGCCACGCCCGCGCCCGTCCCCGCCCACGTACCCCCGCCCGCGCCTGCGCCCGCCGACCCGACCCTCCTCCTGGGCCGCCGCGTCGCCCCCGCCTACACCGGTACGGCCCCCACGACCAGCACGACCGGCTCCTCCATCGTCTCGGTCGCCACGGGCCACCCCGGCAGCGCCTTCCCCGAGGGCGACCTGCCCGAGGGCTACACCCCCACCGAGCGCGACCTCCCGGTCATCAACCGCGGCGACACCGTCCAGGTCCGGGTCGCCCCCGAGGCCGCCACCGCGCCCGACCCCACCGCCGCGAACGGCGACGGCCCCGGCCCCCTCTACGTCGTCGGCGACGTCCACGGCTACCTCGACGAACTCGTCGGCGCCCTGCGCGCCCAGGGCCTCGTCGACGAGAACGGCGGCTGGGCCGCGGGCAACGCCCGGCTGTGGTTCCTCGGCGACTTCACCGATCGCGGTCCCGACGGGATCGGCGTCATCGACCTCGTCATGCGGCTCTCCGCCGAGGCCGCCGCCGCCGGCGGTTACTGCAAGGCCCTCATGGGCAACCACGAGCTGCTGCTGATCGGCGCCAAGCGCTTCGGCGACACCCCGGTCAACTCCGGCGCGGGCACGGCCACCTTCCAGGCCGCCTGGCTGCTCAACGGCGGCCAGAAGCACGACATGGACCGGCTACAGGACGTCCACCTCCAGTGGATGTCCCGGCTCGACGCCGTGGTCCTGGAGGACGACCACCTCCTCCTGCACTCCGACACCACCGCGTACCTCGAATACGGCGAGACGATCGAGGACGTCAACGACACGGTCCACGAGATCCTCAACCGGAGCGATGCCGACGAGGTCTGGGACGTGTTCCGCAAGTTCACGAAGCGCTTCGCGTTCCGTGACGAGGGCGGACCGCAGGCCGTCCAGGAGCTCCTCTCCACCTACGGCGGCAGCCGGATCGTGCACGGCCACAGCCCCATCCCGTACCTCCTCGGCCAGGTCGGCACGGAGGAGGGCGAGGGCAGCGGCGGCCCGGTCATCGACGGACCTCATGTGTACGCGGACGGTCTCGCGATCGCCATGGACGGCGGTGTGACCATGGCCGGAAAGCTGCTGGTCGTCGAACTCCCCCTGAACGGCTGACGCATAACCCTGCGCATCCGGGGAAGTCGATTTCCGGAAACACCCTGTCAGCCCGTGGTGTCACCGCAATACCATCGGACCATCCGTAGCAGGCTCTCCTCCGTTTCTGCCCGATCGGCCGTTCTCCACGGCTGATCCGGGCCTGCGGAGCATCGGGGGATGCACATGAACGTGGCTCCGTACCTGCTGACCGAGGATCGCGCCGAGTACGAGCGGGTCCTCGACGACGCACTGAGCACCGCCCACGCACGTCCGGATCTCGCCGGAGTCGGGACACGGCTCACGGTGGGGCAACTGCGCTCCATGGCTCTGAACGCGACAGCGCTGATCACCACCGCGGCGTCGAGCGAGTACGACCACTTCGTCAAGGTCCGCGAGCAGGGCCGCGTCGCGGTCGCCACCCGCGTACCGGCCCCGCAGGACGGCTCCGGCGCGGGGATCGTCGCGATCTTCACGGTGATGGTGCCCGTCCTCGCCGGGTCGGCCGCCTTCATCTTCCTGCTGGTCGGCGCGCTTCTGCACGCGCTAGCGCCCACCGTGGTCTTCGGATCGACCCTGCTGACGGCCGGTCTGGTCTTCGGCGCGGTCGCCGCCGCCGGCCTGCTCTGCGCGGCCGCCGGACTCCTCCGGACCGCCCTGCGCAACAGCCCGACCGCGACGGTCACCGCCGGGACGCCCGCCACCTCGGCGGACGACGAGCTGTCCCGAGCCCGCGAGGCCTGGCGCCTCGCCCTGCTCGAACGCGGCGTCGTCCCCTTCCTCCGCGCCGCCCTCGCGGCCACGGACCAGGGCGACGACACCGCCACCTGACGGAGGGCCCACACAACGGCACCGGCCCGCGACTCCCCCGTGGGTCGCGGGCCGGTGCCTGCTCGGATGCTGCCGCCGCGGTCAGTCCGCCAGCGGCAGGTAGACGCGGTTCCCGCTCTCCGCGAACTCCTTCGACTTCTCCGCCATCCCGGCCTCGATCTCCTGCTGCGTGCCGCCGTGCTCACGCCGGATGTCCTGGGAGATCTTCATCGAGCAGAACTTCGGACCGCACATCGAGCAGAAGTGCGCGGTCTTCGCGGGCTCCGCCGGCAGCGTCTCGTCGTGGAACTCGCGTGCCGTGACCGGGTCGAGCGCCAGGTTGAACTGGTCCTCCCAGCGGAACTCGAACCGCGCGTCGGAGAGCGCGTCGTCCCACTCCTGCGCGCCCGGGTGCCCCTTGGCGAGGTCCGCCGCGTGGGCGGCGATCTTGTACGTGATGACGCCCGTCTTCACGTCGTCCTTGTTGGGCAGGCCCAGGTGCTCCTTGGGCGTGACGTAGCAGAGCATCGCCGTGCCCCACCACGCGATCATCGCCGCGCCGATGCCGGAGGTGATGTGGTCGTAGGCGGGCGCCACGTCCGTCGTCAGCGGGCCGAGGGTGTAGAACGGCGCCTCCTCGCAGATCTCCTGCTGGAGGTCGATGTTCTCCTTGATCTTGTGCATCGGGACGTGGCCCGGGCCCTCGATCATCGTCTGCACGTTGTGCCGCTTGGCGATCGTGTTCAGCTCGCCGAGCGTACGCAGCTCCGCGAACTGCGCCTCGTCGTTGGCGTCCGCGATCGAGCCGGGGCGCAGGCCGTCGCCGAGCGAGTACGTGACGTCGTACGCCGCCAGGATCTCGCAGAGCTCCTCGAAGTTCGTGTAGAGGAAGTTCTCCTTGTGGTGGGCGAGACACCAGGCGGCCATGATCGAGCCGCCGCGCGAGACGATGCCGGTCTTGCGGCGCGCGGTGAGCGGCACGTACGGCAGGAGTACGCCGGCGTGCACCGTCATGTAGTCGACGCCCTGCTCGGCCTGCTCGATGACCGTGTCCTTGTAGATCTCCCAGGTCAGGTCCTCGGCCTTGCCGTCGACCTTCTCCAGGGCCTGGTAGAGCGGCACGGTGCCGATCGGCACGGGGGAGTTGCGCAGCACCCACTCGCGGGTGGTGTGGATGTTGCGGCCGGTGGACAGGTCCATGACCGTGTCCGCGCCCCACTTGGTCGCCCAGGTCATCTTCTCCACCTCCTCCTCGATGGAGGAGGTGACGGCGGAGTTGCCGATGTTGGCGTTGACCTTCACCAGGAACCGCTTGCCGATGATCATCGGCTCGATCTCCGGGTGGTTGACGTTCGCCGGGAGCACCGCCCGGCCCGCGGCGATCTCCTCCCGTACGACCTCGGGGGAGACGTTCTCGCGGATCGCGACGTACTCCATCTCCGGGGTGATCTCGCCCCTGCGGGCGTACGCCAGCTGCGTCACCGCCTGGCCGTCACGGCCGCGGCGCGGCAGGCGCGGACGGCCGGGGAAGACGGCGTCGAGGTTCTTCAGCCCGCCGCCGCGCGGCGACGTGTGCTTGATGCCGTCGTCCTCGGGGCGCACGGGGCGGCCCGCGTACTCCTCGGTGTCGCCGCGCGCGATGATCCAGTTCTCGCGCAACGGCGCCAGGCCGCGCCGTACGTCGGTGTCGATGGTGGGGTCGGTGTACGGGCCGGACGTGTCGTACAGCGTCACGTCCTTGCCGTTGGTGAGGTGCACCTGACGGACCGGGACCCGGAGGTCGGGGCGCGAACCCTCGACATAGCCCTTGTGCCAGCCCGGCGCGCGGCCGTCCTGGTCGGAGGCAGGCGTGCGTGCATCCTGAATGGTCATGAGACCGATCTCCCTACGCCGGCATTACCCGGTAACAGGTTCGGCGGTCGGCGCAGCCTCCTCCCGTACGTAGGTACGGTGATCAGCGCCCTCTCAGCCCGGTGCTCCGAGCTCCCGCGTGTGCAAAGGTGTCACCACGCTAGCGCCATCCCTGGCGTGCTGAACAGTGGGCCCCCACCGTTCTTGCGATGATCGGTCGGTGACTTCCCCCCAGCAGCCCCCCGAGCCGCACGACCACGCCCCCGGTCCCGACCACGGACACGGGCATTCGACCGGGCACGCAACCGGGCACGGGCACAGCCACAGCCACGGCCCCGCCGCCCCCGTCTCCCGGCATCTGCGCAAGGTCATCGCCGCGGTCCTGATCCCCTTCGCCACCGCCGTCCTGGTCGGCCTCGTGGCCCTGTGGCCCGGCGGCGCCCCGGCGCACGAGCGCACCGGGGTCGGCTTCGACCGGCAGACCGAACAAGGCACGGTCGTCTCCGTCGAGCAGGTCGACTGCAAGGACGTGAACGCCGCCCAGGTCCCGCCGACCGGGGACACCTCCACACCTCAGGGCCGCGAGGCGGTCAACGCCCAGCAGGGGCAGTGCGAGAAGGCGACGATCGAGGTCACCAGCGGCCCGGAGAAGGGGCGGACGTTCACCGAGATCGTGCAGCCCGACGCCCCGCGCCAACTGCACGAGGGGCAGGGCGTGGTGGTGGCGTACGCCCCCGACGCCCCGCGCGACCTGCAGTACTCGGTGACGGACGTGAACCGGAAGCTCCCGATGGCGCTGCTCGCCGGGATCTTCGCCGTCGCGGTCGTGCTCGTCGGCCGGATGAAGGGCTTGATGGCGCTCGTCGCGCTCGTCGCGAGCTTCCTGGTGCTGACGTTCTTCATCCTGCCGGCGATCCTGGAGGGCTCGAATCCGCTGGTCGTGGCGGTGGTCGGGTCGAGTGCGATCATGCTGATCGCGCTCTACCTGTGCCATGGCCTCTCGGCCCGCACCTCGGTCGCGGTGCTCGGCACGCTGATCTCGCTGCTGCTGATCGGTCTGCTCGGCTCGCTGTTCATCGGCTGGGCCTCGCTCACCGGCAACACCGACGACAACACCGGCCTGATCCACGGCCTGTATCCGGACATCGACATGTCCGGCCTGCTGCTCGCCGGCATCATCATCGGTTCGCTCGGTGTCCTCGACGACGTGACCGTCACCCAGACCTCTGCGGTCTGGGAGCTGCACCAGGCCGACCCTCACATGGGGCCGCGCGCGCTGTACCGAGCCGGGATCCGGATCGGCCGCGACCACATCGCCTCGGTCGTGAACACCCTGGTCCTCGCCTACGCGGGCGCCGCCCTGCCGCTGCTGCTGCTCTTCTCGATCGCGCAGAGCAGCATGGGCACCGTGGCCAACAGCGAGCTGGTCGCGGTGGAGATCGTCCGAACCCTGGTCGGTTCGATCGGTCTGGTGGCCTCCGTGCCGCTCACCACGGTCCTCGCGGCGCTGGTGGTCTCCGCCGACCGGCCGGGAGCCGACGCCGGCGGGCAGCCCCGGGCCACGGCGGTACGGGGCGGTCGGCGCCGCCGCGCGAAGTAGGGGTTCCGGGTGTGGGCCGGTCGATCCCGGACTCCCGCACCCCCTACCTCGCGCGCCGGCGAGGTCTCGGCCGGCAGTCTCAGCCGGCGTTCTCCTCTGCCAGAATCCGGCCGAGTGCCGCCTCCAGGTTGTCCTCGAAGTCACCGAGTGTCCGTTCCTGACCAAGCGGAACCAGCTTGTCCGTGCGGTCGAGGAAGGCGACCAGCGGCGGCGCGCTCGCCCGGAACAGGGCGCGGTCGCCGCCGACCTGGAGCCGGATGGAGACGTCCGAGAGTCCCTCGGGGTCCGTCGGGGCGATGTGCACGTCCCCGTCCCCGCTCGGCCTGTTGATCCCGTCGAGCAGCAGTTCCCTACCGAACGCCCAGGTCACGGGCGCGTCTCCGGGGAGGTGGAAAGTCATCCGGACCGCGTAAGGATCCCGGGTCTCGTAGCGCAGCTCGACTGGGATCTTGAAGCAGAGCTCCTCGGAAACGAGGAAGCTCATCAGAACCTCGGCCTGAACCGACTCTCGCATCATGTACCCCGCAGTAGATGAAGCAGTTGTGTAAACACAGCTGCTGAAAGCTGTGACCGAAACGGCCAGGAATGATCCCCCGTGGCCCTCTTGACGCAATCGTGCTGTACGCGCTAGCAGATCACAAGGAGTGATTTTTCAGATACTGATAGAGAACGCGAGCGAACTGAAGAGCCTTCCGATCTCCGTACGTAGCCGCTCGACTGCTGGGAGCAACCGTTCTTCCTGGTGAAGGGGGAGGGAAATGGCCATCGCGGCCGCCGCGGAGCCCGCCGTGATGGGAATGGCGGCACAGACCGTGCCGAGCGCATATTCCTGACGCTCTACCAGGGGTTCCATTCGCCCCAAACCGCCCAAACGCTCCAAAAGGACACGACGATTACGCACCGTGTACGGAGTGATGGCTTCCACCGGATGGCGGTCGAGGTGGTCTTGACGGGTCTTCAGATCGAGTTGACTCAGCAGGCACTGCCCGATGGCGTGCGCGTGTGCGGTCTCGCGGAAGTCGGCCCACTCCTCCACCGCGGGGGCCGAAGGAGTGTCCGCGACGGCGACGAGCTCGATCTCTCCCTCGCGGTAGAGGGCGAAGTACACCGGCACACCGATCTCGTCCCGCCAGCGGGCAAGGGAGTCTTCGATCTTGATGCGACGATTCTGCACAGCTCCGCCGCCGGCCAGACGGACGGCGGCGTCGCCAAGGACGAACACACCCTTCTCGCGGCGTAGATAGCCCTCGTGGGTCAGGGTGCGGAGCAGGTGGTACGTGGTGGGCAGCGGGAGGCCCGTCTCACGGGCGAGCTGTTTGGCCGGGGCGCCGTCCGCATGGGAGGACACGGCCTCCAGAAGTCTCAGCGCCCGCTGCACCGAGCCGATCAACGTAGGTGCAGCTGTCTGCGTAGCCGTGGCCAAAGGTCACCCCCAGGCGTCACGACGGATGCAGTGCATCCGCCCGCGGGGGCCGCCCCCGCGCGCCCGCCGGGCCTGGGAAACCGCTGGTCAGTACGAGGTCTACGCCCGTAGTCCCCAACACGGCGGAGGGATTCCACTCTAGTGGCAGCCTTCGGGGCCCCGCCCGGATTCAACCCACGCATCCCCCACCCGGGCTAATGGCCGCCGTCGGCTCCCTGCGATGCAGGGGCTTGTGCTACCAGTCCTCGCGCGATCCGGCGGAGCCCTTGAACTTCCGCACGACGTAGACGAGTCCGGCGACGAGTGCCACGAAGAGCAGCACCTTGAACAGCAGCGCGACCACGAAGGTCAGGACGCTGGTGATCAGTCCGCCGAAGACGACCAGGACGAGAGCGGGTATGGCGACCCACTTCACCCACCAGGGCATCCCCGCGAGAATCTCCTGTACGGCCATGGTCCTACCTCGCTCTCGAAGATCCGTTCCACGCACTCCGCGCCGAACATCCTCAAGGCTAGGGGCGGAAAGCGGCCCGAGGGGCCCTCGGGGCCCCCGCTCTCCCCTGATCCACCCCCTAGGGGGTCGCCGCCTCTCGGGGCTCGGGACCTCAGGGGTCCGTACCTCAGAGCTCGGGGCCTCAGAGCTCGGGGCCTCAGAGCTCGGGGCCTCGGGGCACGGGGCCTCAGAGCTCGGGGCCTCGGGGCACGGGGCCTCGGGGCTCGACGGCTCGGGCTTCAGCTCTCCGGCGGGGAGAAGACCACCAGGACCCGCAGGTCCTCGCTGATGTGGTGGAACTTGTGGGGCACCCCGGCCGGCACGTAGACCACGCTGCCGCGCGCCACCTGGGTCGTCTCCTCCCCGACCGTGATCGCCGCACGGCCACTGACCACGAAGTACACCTCGTCCTGGCGGTGCGGCTGCTGGGGGTCGAGCGCCCCGGCGTCCAGCGCGTAGAGGCCCACCGACATGTTCCGCTCCCGCAGGAACTGGAGATAGGCGCCCTGGTTCGCGGCGCGCTCCGCCTCCAGTTCGTCCAGCCGGAATGCCTTCATCGCCTGTCCGCCCCTGCCCTTGGCCCGATCGTGTCTGCCACGATCAGACACATGAAGAATTTTGTAGTCAAGACGCTCGCCAACGCGGGCGCCCTGGGAGTCGCCATCTGGCTGCTCCAGGACATCACCCTGACCGGTGAGAGCACCGGCAAGAAGGCCCTGACCCTCATTCTCGTGGCCCTGGTCTTCGGCCTCGTGAACTTCTTGGTCAAGCCGATCGTCAAGTTGCTGACGCTTCCGCTCTTCATCCTGACACTCGGCCTGATCACCCTGGTGATCAACGCCCTGATGCTGCTCCTCACGTCCTGGCTGGCCGAGCAGTTCGACCTCAGCTTCCACGTGGAGGGCTTCTGGACCGCCGTCCTCGGCGGCCTGATCATCTCCGTCGTCTCGTGGGCACTGAACATCGTGCTCCCCGACGGCGACTGAGCAGGCGACCGTGACCTATCGCGTGTGCTTCGTCTGCACGGGCAACATCTGCCGCTCGCCGATGGCCGAGCACGTCTTCCGCCGCCGTGTGGAGGAGGCCGGCCTCGGCGGAGCGGTGGAGGTCGACAGCGCGGGGACCGGCGGCTGGCACGAGGGCGACGGCGCCGACCCCCGCACGGTCGCCGTCCTGGAGGAGAACGGCTACACCTCCGCGCACTCCGCCCGCCCGTTCCGTGCCTCCTGGTTCTCCGCCCTGGACCTGGTGATCGCGCTGGACGAAGGGCATCTGCGGGAGCTCAGGGCGCTCGCCCGCACCCCCGAGGAAGCGGCGAGGATACGGCTGCTCCGCTCCTACGACCCGGCCGCGGGGGACGCTCTCGACGTCCCCGACCCGTACTACGGGGGCCGGGAGGGCTTCGAGGAGTGCCTGGAGATGGTGGAGGCCGCGAGCGGAGGACTGCTCGCGGCCGTACGTGCGGAAGTGGAGGAACGGACAGCGTGACCGACCAGGCAAGCGACCCCGGCCGGCGGACGGCCGCCGCGCTCGGTGACGGCACCCTCGCCGTGCGGGCCGGGCTCCCCGAGCCCGTGAAGTACGAACCGACCCTGCCGGGCCCGGTCTTCGCGGCCCACTTCCACCTGCCGGGCGAGCCGACGGGCGGTTACGCGTACGGCCGCGACGAGAACCCCACCTGGACCCATCTGGAACGGGCGATCGGCGAGCTGGAGGCGCCGGGGGAGGAGGGCGTCGAGACGCTCGTCTTCGCCTCCGGCATGGCGGCGATCTCGGCCGTCCTCCTCTCCCAACTGAAGGCCGGCGACGCGGTGGTGGTGCCGACCGACGGCTACCAGGCCCTGCCGCTGCTGCACGAGCAGCTCAGGGCGTACGGGATCGAGGTCCGCACCGCACCGACCGGCGGCGACGGACAGCTCGCCGTCCTCGAAGGGGCCCGGCTGCTCTGGCTCGAGACCCCGTCCAACCCCGGTCTCGACGTCTGCGACATCCGGCGCATGGTGCGCGAGGCGCATGCAGCGGGGGCGCTCGTGGCCGTCGACAACACCCTCGCCACCCCGCTCGGCCAGCGGCCCCTGGAGCTGGGCGCGGACTTCTCCGTCGCCAGCGACACCAAGGGCATGACCGGACACGGTGACGTCCTGCTCGGGCACGTGACCTGCCGGGATCCCCTGCGGGCGGCGGAGGTTCGGCGCTGGCGCAAGGTCGTCGGCGCGATCCCCGGTCCCATGGAGGCCTGGCTCGCCCACCGTTCGCTGGCCACCCTCCAGCTGCGGATCGACCGGCAGTGCTCCACCGCCCTGTCCCTCGCGAGCGCTCTCGCCGAGCGCGAGGACGTGGCCGGGCTGCGCTACCCGGGGCTGCCGGGCGACCCCTCGCACGCGGTGGCGGCCCGGCAGATGCGGCGCTTCGGCCCGGTGGTCTCCTTCGAGCTCGCCGACCGGAAGCGGGCCGAGCGGTTCCTCGAAGAGCTGCGGCTCGTGGACGACGCCACCAGCTTCGGCGGCGTGCGCTCCACGGCGGAGCGGCGCGGGCGCTGGGGCGGGGACGCGGTCGCGGAGGGCTTCATCCGCTTCTCGGTGGGCGCCGAGGATCCGGAGGATCTGATCGCCGATGTCCTGCGTGCCCTCGACGAGGCCGGAGCCGCGGGCTGAGTCCCTGGAGGCGCCCGGCCTGCACCGGGCGCACGGAACGGGGCGCTCCGAGCCTCCCCCCTCGTGGCTCGGAACGCCCTCGGTTCCACGCGCGGAGACCGCCTGAACAAGGCTAGTTGACTGTGCGTCAGTGTCCAATCACGGTAGCGACAGAGACCTATCGACTTATTTATAGTTGGACGGTCCTGAGGCGCAGTCAGCCGACCGCCTGAGTCGAACGGCCGCACGGCCGGGAGGGGGCGGACCATGGATCTGGCCCTGCTGCGCACGTTCGTCACGGTGCACCGGGCCGGCTCCTTCACCCGCGCCGCCGCGCTCCTGGGTCTCTCCCAGCCCGCCGTCACCAGCCAGATCAGGACCCTGGAACGGCAGCTGGGCCGGCCGCTCTTCCTCAGACAGGCGCGCGGGGTCACGCCGACCACGATCGGCGACGAGCTCGCGCACCGCGCCGCTCCTCATCTGGACGCCCTGGTGGAGATCGCCGAGACCGGCCTCGACGAGGAGAGCGGCGTGCGTACCCTCCATGTCGCCGGGCCTCCGGAATTCACCGCGCTCCGCGCGCTGCCCGCGCTCACCCCGCTGGTCGGCCAGGGCCTCGCCGTGCGGGCGACCTTCCTCGGGAACGCGGAGGAGATCCTCGACGGGCTCGCTGCGGGTCACCACGATCTGGCCCTGACCACTGCCCGCCCGCGCGGGGGTCTCTTCGTCGCCACCCCGCTCTGCGACGAGGAGCACGTGCTGGTCGCGGCCCCGCGCTGGGCGGCCCGGCTCGCTCCCGAAGTGCTGCTCCGCAAGGGGGCGGTGGTCCTGGAGCAGCTTCCAGTGGTCGAGGTGCACGAGTCGCTGCCGTTCGTCTCCCGCTACTGGGCCGCCGTCTTCGAGACCAAGCCCGCGGCGGCCGCGACCGTGATCGCCCCCGACCTTCGAGCCGTACGGGACTCCGCGGCCTCCGGCGCCGGTCTCGCCGTCCTGCCGCGCTATCTGTGCGAGGAAGCCTTGGAGCAGGGACGGCTCGTGGCGCTGCTCGATCCCCCGGTGCCTCCGCTGCGGACGTACTTCCTCGTCGTACGGACCGGCACGCTTGCGCTCTCGCACATCGCGCGGGCCCACGAGGCTCTGTCGGCGGCCGCGGCGGACTGGTGAGTTTCAGGACACCCCGTACGGGCCATTTTCTTCCCATGACCGAACGGCCCGTGATCAAGCGCACCGCACGCGCCATCCTGCTCGACGGGGACGATCTCGTCCTCATCAAACGCACCAAGCCGGGGATGGATCCCTACTGGCTCACGCCCGGTGGCGGCGTGGAGCCTTCCGACGCCACCGTCGTCGAGGCCCTGCACCGCGAGGTGCACGAGGAGCTCGGCGCCAAGATCACCGACGTGGTGCCCTGCTTCGTCGACACCGTCGAGCACATCGTCGACGGCGGGGTCTCCGGAGTGAAGGTCCAGCACTTCTTCGTGTGCCGGCTCGGCTCCATGGACCCCTCCCTCCGGCACGGCCCCGAGATCGACGAGCCGGTCGGCGATTACGAGATCGTCCGGGTGCCGTTCAGCCGGGTCGGCATCGCCGCCGTCCACCTCGTCCCTCTCTCGCTGCGCCATTACCTCGACGGCAACATCGAGGGGGTTCGCGCCATGCATGCCCCCGACCTGGGCTGATCGCCGCTCGCTGGGGTGAGCTCCGCCAGGAAGTCGTGCCGGATGCGGTCCGACGGCACCCCTGCTCCGCGCAGGGCGTCGACCCCCCGGCGGACCATGCCGAGCGGGCCCGAGAGGTAGGCGTCGCGCTCCTCCCAGGGCCCGTAGCGGCAGACGGCGTCCGGGAGCCGCCCTTGTTCCTCGGTGACGGGGTGGACGGAGAGCCAGGGGAAGGTCTTCTGGAGCCGCAGCATCGCGTCGATGTCGTAGAGGTCGTGGCCGCTGCGCGCCCCGTAGAAGACGTCGACCGGCCGCCGGTCGCCGTGCTCGGCGACGTCCTCGACCAGGGCCCTGATCGGCGCTATCCCCGTGCCACCGCCCAGACAGAGCAGTCCGCTGTCGGTGGAGTGGTCGACCGTCATGGAGCCGGCCGGCGGGCCGAGCCGCAGAACGTCCCCGGGGCGCGCCCTGTGGACCAGCGCGTTGGACACCCAACCCGCCGGGACCGCCTTGACGTGGAGGGAGAGCAGCCCGTCGGGCCGGGGTGCCGAGGCGAAGGAGTAGTGGCGCCAGATCCGTGGCCACCAAGGGGTCTCCAGCGTCGTGTACTGCCCCGCGAGGAAGGGGTACGGCTGGTCGGGGCGGAGGGTGACGACGGCGACGTCGGGGGTGCGGAGGTCATGGGACACCACCTCGGCCTGCCACCAGGCGGGCGCGTACTCCTCGCTCTCCGCCGCCGCGTCGATCATGATCTGGGAGATCGTCGTGTACGTACGGACCCAGGCCGCCTCGGTCTCCGCGTCCCAGCTCTCCGTGGCGTACCGGACGAGCGCTCCGACGAGGGCCTCACCGACGGCCGGGTAGTGGGCGGGCTTCGTGCCGTACTTGCGGTGTCCCTTGCCGAGGTCCTCCAGATACGCGGTGAGGACGGGCAGGTCGTCCAGGTGCTCGGCCGCCGTCAGGAGGGCCTTCAGAAGCCGGTCCCGCTGGGTGTCCATCGCTGCGGGGAACATCTCGCGCAGCTCGGGGTTCCGGACGAAGAGCAGGGCGTAGAAGTACGAGGTCACCTGGTCGGCGACGGGTGCGATCTCCGCCAGGGTGCGACGGACGAGAACCGCGTCGGGGGAGGCCTCTTCGGGTATTCGGGCCTCCGTGCCGTCCTTCGTGGTGGTCGGAGCATCCATCATGTGCCTCGCCTCGCGCTGGCCGGCTTCCGTGCCCGCAGCATGACCGTTCCGAGCACCGCTTCGGACGGAAAGCGGCGTTCTCGGGTCATAGGGCCGGGTTTCCGGCTAAGCTGCGCGGTTTCGGACCAAGTCGTAGGCCTCACGCAGGTCCCCTCCGGAGTAGCTGTGGCGGGAGATCCCGGCGAGGTGATGGTCCGCGTTCACAGCCACGGTGTCCCGCACGATCGCGAAGAGCTCGGCGTCGGACATCGAGTCCCCGTAGGCCACACAGTCGGCCCACTCCACCCCGTACTCCGCGCAGAGCTCCCGCGCGATCCGCACCTTCGCCGCCGCGTCGAGGATGCCGGGCCGGTGGATCGGCTCGGTGAAGGGGACGGCCGGCCAGCGTGAACCGTGCACCGTGTCGACGCCCCAGTCGAGCAGGCGCTCGACGAAGAAGTCGGGCGAGAGGGAGATGACCGCACAGCGCCCGCCCCGGGCCTTGATGTCGGCCCAGACCTCGCGGATGCCCGCCAGCCAGGGCGCACCCTCGAAGGCGGCATCGACCTGCTCCGGGGTGAGCGTGGACCAGAGGTCACGGGCCCGCACAGCGAACTCGTCCGGAGTGAGCCCCCGCAGAAACCCCTCCTCCAGAGCGGTGATCTCCTCCAGAAGGCCCAGCTGTCGGGAGATCTCCACAGCGGCGGCCGAACCCCTGATCAGCGTGCCGTCGAGGTCGAAGAGGTGCAGTCTGCCGGGTCGGGATTCCCTGGATTCACTCGGTTTCACGTGAAACATCGTCCGCATCTCCCAAGGTGGAATCAACGCCTCCCCGCGCAAAAGGCCGGATCGCGTAAACCGGTGGACGGACGATCAGCGATTCGGTCAGCCTGGAAGGCATGCCGACTTCCCCCTCAGCTCTCGCTCAGCTCCCCATCCGGCGCCTCGCCACGGACGACCTCCTCGGCTGCGCCGACCTCTCCGAGAACAGAGGGTGGCCGCGTGAAGAGCACAAGTGGGGTCATCTGCTGACCGCGGGAACCGGATACGGCATCGACGACCCTTCCGGCACGGGGCTGGTCACCTGCTGCGTGGTCACCTCGTACGGTCCGGAGCTCGCCGCCATCGGCATGGTGCTCGTCGCCGAGTCGTACGCCCGCCAAGGTGTGGGACGCCGACTCATGCAGCACGTCCTGGCCGAGGCAGGCGGCACCCCGCTCACCCTGTACGCCACCCCCAACGGACAGCCCTTGTACGAGCAGCTGGGGTTCATCGAGACGACCCGGTCCGAGATGGTGCGCGGACGGTTCAGCTTCACCACGCCCCCTCCGGACGTCCCCGTCCGCCCGGCGACCGCCGAGGACCTCCAGGCGGTCCTGCGCCTGGACCGCGAGATCTTCGGCCTCGACCGCACGCACATCCTGACCCGGCTGCCCGCCTTCGCCGACCATCTGCGGGTCGCGGAGGAGAACGGCGAGATCACCGGCTTCGCGGCGGCCTGGCCCAACATGGACACGCATGTGGTCGGGCCACTGATCGCCAAGGACCCGGCCACGGCCCAGGCGCTGATCGCCTCCCTGGCCGCCGCCACGGACCGGCCGCTGCGCACGGACATCGACGTGCGTCACACGACGCTGCTGGGCTGGGCGAAGGAGAACGGCATCGACTCGATCGCCACCAACGCCGTGATGGTCCGCTCCGTGCCGGACCTCCCCGGCGACTGGCGACGGCGCTTCGCTCCGCTGACGGTCGCGGCGGGCTGACCCCTGACACCCTCGGCGCCCCCTCTCCGCCGGTGACACCCGCGGCGACCCCGGGAAGATTTACTTGCACACGCGCATTATTGCGTTGCATCGTCTACGCTGGTTCATGAGCCGCTCCGGCGCCGAGGAGACCGAGGAGAGATCATGACCGCGACGGACCCCGCACTGACCGCGCTCGCCCAGCGCTGGTGCGCCCTCTCCCTGCTGCACGGCCGGATCGAGTCGCACATCGAGCGCGCCCTGGAGTCCCGGCACGGTCTGAGCGTCCGCGAGTACTCCCTCCTCGATGTCCTCAGCCGCCAGCACAGCGGCCCGGGCGGCCACCTCCAGATGAAGCAGGTCGCCGACGCCGTCGTACTGAGCCAGAGCGCCACCACCCGTCTCGTCACCCGGCTCGAGGACCGCGGCCTGCTCACCCGGTACCTCTGCGCCACCGACCGGCGGGGCATCTACACCGATGTGACCGAGGCCGGCCAGAAGCTCCTCGAAGAGGCCCGCCCCACCAACGACAGCGCGCTCCGCGAGGCCCTCGACGACGCCGCGAAGAACCCCGAGCTGGCCCCGCTTGTCCAGGTCGTCGAGGGCGTGGGCGTCACCGTCTGAGCCGGGAGGAGGGCGGCGGCAGGAGAGGACCGTGCGTACGCTGCGGGCATGAGCGATCTTGAGATACGCCCCGCCGTCGCCGCCGACCTCCCGGCCATCGTGGCGATGCTCGCCGACGACATGCTGGGTGCACAGCGCGAGTCCCCCGACGACCTCTCCCCGTACCTCGTCGCCTTCGAGCGCCTCGCGAACGATCCCCACCAGCACGTCGTCGTGGCGGCCCGTGGAGAGAAGGTCGTCGGGACGCTCCAGCTGACGGTGATCCCCGGGCTCTCCCGCAAGGGCACCACCCGCTCGATCATCGAAGGCGTCCGCATCCACGCCGACGAGCGTGGCAGCGGACTCGGTACCCAGCTCATCGAGTGGGCCGTCGAGGAGTCCGGTCGCCAGAACTGCGGAATGGTCCAGCTGACCTCCGACGTCACACGCACCGACGCCCACCGCTTCTACGAGCGGATCGGCTTCGAGGCTTCTCACGTGGGGTTCAAGAAGATCCTCTGAAGCCCCCTCGGACGAACAGCGCGCCGGGCGACGACCCGGCGCGCTGTTTCACGTGAAACAGGAGGTGGTGAGCTCGGAGGCAGTGACCGGACGGGCGGCTCAGAGGCCGCGCCAGCCCGCCTCGTCCACCCCGCCCGGTACCGCGTCCCCCGGCTCGTACGGCTCCCGGGTGAAGACGAAGGACGCCAGGTCGAGATGGCTCACGCTGCCGTCGGGGCGCCGCACCACCCGGAGCGTCTCGCCCGCGTAGTAGCCGTTGAGCCCGACCCAGCCGCCCTCGGGCAGCGCACGGAAACTCGCCCGCCGCCCGGCTCCACGCAGCGGCTCCAGCACCACGGAACGCTCGGGCCCGAGCCGGAGCCCGTACGCGTACGTGCCCCAGTACCAAGGCCCCGTCAGGGAGAGCAGCTCCTCGTCGACCTCCGCCTCCGGAAGGGGGCGCCAGGGCTCCGGGAACCTCGGCTCGGCCTCCGCCACGATCCGTACGAGATCGGCCGCCACTGCCGCCGTCAGCGGCCCGGACGTGGCATTGGCGAGGGCGATCGCCGCCAGGCCGTCCTCGACGCTCACCCAGAGGCAGGCGACGAAGCCCGGCAGGGAGCCGGTGTGCCCGACCAGGGTCCGGCCGTCCTTGCGCAGCAGCTGGAGACCGAGCCCGTAGCTCCCCTCCCAGTCGCCCTCACCGGCAGGGGACGCGGGAGCCCGCATCTCCTCCACCGAGGCGGTCGCGAGGACCCGCTCGTCACCCGCCGCGAGGAACACGGCGAATCGGGCCAGATCCGCGGCAGTCGACCACAGCTGGCCGGCCGGCGCCATCAGCCCCAGATCCACCGACGGCTCGGGAAGCATCACATCGGCCCAGGGGTGCACCGCCCAGCCGCCCGCGTGCGGGGCGACCGGGTCGAGCGTTGTACGGCTCATCCCCAACGGCTCCAGGATCTCGCTCCGCAGCGCCTCCGCCCAAGGAACTCCCCGCACCTCCTCGACGAGTGAACCGAGCAGCGTGTAGCCGGGGTTGGAGTAGTGGAAACCGCGCCCCGGGGTCCGGAGGAAGGGCCGCTCCCCCAGCACGTCGGAGAGCTCCGGCCGCAGTGCGGCGGAGGACCGCTCCCACCACTGGCCGGGAGTCTCGGCCGCGAGGCCCCCGCCGTGACCGAGGAGCTGAGCGATCGTCACCTCGCCGACGCTCGTTCCCTTGAGGTGGCGCTCCAGCGGATCGTCGAGGCCGAGCAGCCCTTCGTCCCGCAGACGCATCACCAGCACGGCGGTGAACACCTTGGTGAGGGAGCCGATCCTGAACTGCGTATCGGCGTCCGGCGCATGTCCGTCCACACAGCTGCGCGAACCGCTCCACACCATCGCTCCGTCACGGACCACCGCCCCGACGAACGAGGGCGCACGCCCTTCGGACTGGGCGACCGCCACACGGTGCAGCAGGGCGCGCTCGGTACCGGGCAACAAGACTTCGAAGGATGTCGTCATAGATCCCATCCAACGTGATGTCACATCCGAACCTTCCCGATCCGTCCCCTGAACATCACCCGATGGACCCGGAAGGGAGCACGGACATGAAGGTTCTGCTGGCAGGAGCGAGCGGCGCACTCGGCCGGAGCGTCACCCGGCAGCTGACCGCTGCCGGACACGAGGTCGCGGGGCTCGGTCGGGGCGCCACGAACACGTTGCGCGCCGACCTCCTGGACGCCGACGCGGTCCTCAGGGCCGTGGACGGGCTCGCCTTCGACGTCGTCGTCCACGCGGCGACCGCGCTCAAGGGCGAGTCGATGGCACGCCACCAGAGCATGGTGCCGACCAACGCCCTGCGGACCCGGGGCACCGAGAACCTGCTCTCCGCCGCCCGCGCGACCGGCGCCCGCCGGTTCGTGGTCGAGTCGATGATGTTCGGCTACGGGTACGGCGACCACGGCGCCGGCCTCATCACCGAGGACAACACGCCCTTCGGCCCGCGCGGCACCAACGCCTGGCTGGAGCGTCACGTCGGCGCCATGCGCGCCAAGGAGCGGATGGCCTTCACCGCGGAAGGCCTCGAAGCGATCAGCCTGCGCTTCGGCTTCTTCTACGGCGCCGAGGTCACCGACAACGACGTGCTCCCCCTCCTGCGCAAGCGCTCCCTGCCCGTGGTCGCCGACCACGGACGCGCCTTCTCCTGGGTCGACGTCGACGACGCGGCGCGGGCCGTCGTCCTCGCCACGGAGGGCGGCACCCCGGGCCAGGCCTACAACATCGCCGACCGCACCCCGCTCCCCTTCGGCCGACACCTTCAGGAGGTCGCCGCGGCCTTCGGCGCTCCCCAGCCCCTGCGAGTTCCCCTCTGGCTGCTCAAGCCGGCTCCCCTGGCCCACACGGCCATGACCTCGCAGCTGCGCCTCGACGCGAGCAAGGCCGAACGCGAACTCGGCTGGTCGCCCACCCACGACGACAGCCTGGCGGGAGTACGGGCCCTCACCTCCGCCGACGGCGGTAGTAGGCGATCGCGAGCACGATGATGATCGGCCCCCACACGGCGGTCGGGGAGAGGCAGATCGTCGCGAGCGTATGCCAGGCGTCGCTGGTGTAGGCGACGGTGTCGATGACGCCGTACAGACTGAGCCTGCGTCCGTCACCGATGGGGACACCGGTGAACAGCACGGTAAGAACCAGGCCGCCGAGAACGGCGGGGACGACGGCAGCCATGGGCCGGACGCGTCTGCCGCCGATGACCGGGATCCAGGCGGGCACCACCTCTCCCCACCCACGGACCAGTCCGATGGCCAGGATCGCGGTCACTTCCGTGAGGATGCTCAGCCCGAGCACGTACGGGATGCTCACCCAGTAGGGCGGAAGGCCGGGCCCCTGGATCTGCCCCATCTCGAAGTGCAGGGCGAAGGGGAGCCGCCACAGGCACGACGGCAGCAGAAGCAGCGGAAGCGCGTGGGCCATGCGCATGGCCCAGCGCGGCACCGGCCGCTCGGTGTCGCTGACGAGCGGGGGCCGGTGAAGGATGCTCGGTGTCATGGCTCCACCCTCGTGAAGCGGACGTGGCGAGGGATCCTCCCCATGGACCGAACCGCTCCCCCGCACGGGGGAGGAGCGGCGCCCTGGGGCACGACAGCGGCGGACGCCCCGGATGGCCGTTGGGGCCCTGTAGGTTCTCAATTCCAATGTCATGCGAGTGACCACGTGACCAGCTGCTTGGAGCTGTTCTCAAACGGATGACATAGCTCCGGATTCTCAGGGCCGTGACAGATCCTCGCGATCGCGGTGCTGCCTCAGGATGCGGTCGACCGGCGCTCGCAGGGC
Organism: Streptomyces venezuelae; assembly: GCF_008642375.1. Classification (NCBI taxonomy): domain Bacteria; kingdom Bacillati; phylum Actinomycetota; class Actinomycetes; order Kitasatosporales; family Streptomycetaceae; genus Streptomyces; species Streptomyces venezuelae. The sequence goes on from NZ_CP029194.1 coordinate 4,305,911, forward strand.
GGGGGAGGTCAGTTCCAGGTCGCGGTTGTCGCGGCCTTCGAGCATGTGGTCGAGCCAGCGTTCGTACCAGGCCAGGAAGTCGGTGGCCGACGAGACGTTGGGGCCCCAGAAACCGTCGGCGTTTCCGGTGACGACGCGGCCGGCCAGGGGACCTGTGATGCCGAGAAGCACCAGGTCGGTGCACCCTGCCTCGATGATATGCAGGAAAAGGTCACTTCGGTGAGGCGGGCCGCTGGCGAACGTGAACCCCCGAGGGCGACCGGGCTCGCCTCGGGGGTCCATCGTGAACAGCCGACATGACTGCAACGGCAGGAGGCCGTAGAACGGCGATGCGCCGCCCCCGCCCAGTGTGGTCAGGAAGCTGCGATAGGGATCGGGCAGTTCGATGTGGTGGTCGGCTTCGAACTCGGCGACCTTCGCGTCCGGCAACGGGGGGTCGAGGCGGAACCCATGCTTCTCTTCACCGAAGGAGTAGCTTCGCGGCGCGGCATAGGGCACCTTGGCGAGCTTGCGTCGGATGCGGGCGATCCGGGAGTCCATTCGAACTCTTCTCTCTGTCCTCCCGCAAACTACCTGCTCACCGGCAGGGGTGTCACCAGTGTGATCGGCTGCCCGTAAGCCAGTTGTGCCCGGCATCATGCACTGGGATCCTCCCCAGGTGACCAGCATGAGCACGGAACTGCGATCCGAGGCAGGATGGGACGGCCCCTACTATCGCGTTCGAACCGATGGCTTCGAGGCTTTCTTCCTCCCGAACCCTGATGACGTACTCGACGAGGTCTGCAACGTCGATGCCGAGGTTCGCCTCCCCGATGGCTCACGCTGGAGTGCGACGATCTTCACAGTCGCCGAGGTCAGCCGGTTGATGAAGAGGTGGGAGGAGACAGGAGAAGCGGCAGGTGGTCGGTGCTTCTGGTACTCGGACGGGCTGATCGTTCGAGATCCCGGCATCCGGGAGATGGTGATCGTGATCGCCGAGCTGCTTGCTTCGGGAGAGTTCGAGGGGGCCTTCCACCGCCTGGACGACTCTGCGTGAGCTCCGATGCTTCATGACTGCGCATCGCATTGAAACGTCCGGATCGCCCTGAGCACCTTCCTCCCCAAAGAGGTCAGCGTCATCGGCCGTCCCCGTTCGGCTCTCACCAGCAGCGGTCCGCCGAGCTCTCGCTCGATCCGGTTGATCTGCGCGACAAGGGTGAAATTGTTGAGGCCGAGACCGCTCGCTGCGTCACCAAGGCTTGGATAGGCGGATGCAGCCGCGAATCGGTTCAGGCGTTCGCTGGCACCCTGGCCGCCGAGTGCCGGCTGGAGGATGCGTGGCGCTTGGCCGGCTTGGTCGATGGCCCGAAGTGCCTGGCTGTGGCTGGCGCCTCCGCGTGATCGCAACGGGACGTTATGGGTCTTGGCCCAGCGCGCCATGTTCGCGGTACTCATGCCTTTCTCGCGTGCGAGGTCTGCGAGGGTCCGACGGCAGTGGACGTACTGCTCGATCAGCCAGTCCCGTTCGACCGTCCCGCGGCGCCTGTAGTCCTGCGGGCCTTCACGGAGCGCGACTTCATACTCATGCGCGAGAGCGGTCAGCACGCTGCGGGAGAAACCTGTGAAGGCGGCCATCTGGTTCAGGGATTGGTGCTCGTCTAGGTAGAGACGGACGAAGGTCTCCTTCGGCACGTCCTGACGGGCCTCGAGACGGACCTGGCCCGTCGCCCTGGCGGCGGACTTCGTCGGCGGTGGCGCGGGGGTGGGATGTTCGTCCAGGACGTGCCGGATTGCCTCGACGGTGGTGCCGAGGGCCTCAGCCGCGTACTGAACTGCGTTCTTGCGCTGGCGGACGAGGCGGTGCAGGTGGGGGCCGTCGATCCGAGCGGGGTCGGGACCCGGTAGGTCCAGCTCGTCGAGCAGGGCGGTTGGGGGCTGCCAGGTCACCGGCTCGTCGCGGATGCCGTGGCAGGCCAGGAAGTCGCGCGCCGCTCGGTCAAGCTCGCCAGCCAGCTCGGGGGTCTGGAGGACGGCAACGCGGGCGGCCTCAGCCCTGAAGGCTGCTTCGCCACCGCTGCCGAATCCTTGGGCGACTTCGGAGGGAAGTCCGCTGATGCGCTGGAACAACCAGCATCGGACGATCTGCTCGCGTCGGCCGTGGCCAGGCGGTGAGCCGGTGCGCTGACAGATCTCCGACCAGCGCTCGTGCGGCAGCAGGTCGGTGTAGTCGAGGAGTCGGCGCCGCTGGTAGTCGATGGGAACATCGTGGGCATCGAGGTAGCCGGCCAGTCGGACCAGAGCGTCCGTCGCGTCCGGCCAGTGTGGCCGGTCGTCCAGCATCTGCACGATGCGAGAGATGTCGATGCCGTCGGTGACCTCGCCGAGGCGCCGGACAGCTGCGGCGAGGCTGGTCCGGCTGCCGATGAGCAGGAGTGAGCTGGCCAGGACGGGCGCGAGAAGCCGGGCCGATCGACAGCCCGGGAAGCGAGTCGAGAGCCCGGGGCGGGCGCGAGGTGCTCTTCGGCGATGTCAGATGGCACGAGGCTCGCGAGGGTGCCGGCCGGAAGGTCCGCCAGAACGCGTCCGCCGATCGCCCGGATGTCCGCGAGGGCGTTCTGTGCCGGCTGCGGGCTCGCTGTGTAGATGCCGAAGGCGGCTGTCCCGGACTCGATGATCTCCAGCAGCCGGTCTTGGGCCGTCAATGCCGCATGGCTTGAGGGCAGCTGGAAAGTTCGGGTCTTGGTCAGGTCGAAGCCGCAGCCACCCGACGGCTCAGCGCTCGGGCGCGAGGGGGGATTGCCGCAGATTCCCAGCTGGGGGATGGCCCGACCAGAGCGGGGACGCTCGCGCTGAACTCGCTCGCAGTGCGGGCAGCAGTCGGTCAGCAGGCGTCGGTGGGTGGGGCAGGCGAACGACCAGCCCAGGCGCCAGGCCAGCTGCCAGCGGCCTCCGGAGTCGGCCAGGCAGTCCGGGCAGAACCGCGACCCGCGGGCCCTGCCCCAGAGCACCCGGCGGTTGACGTGCCGGCGCTCGGGGTCGACGCGAAGGGCCCGCTGGTCATAGTGGGCCAGCGTCATGGCCGTGATCACGGCCGGGGCAGCCCGCTCGCATGGGCGACGGCAGCGGTCTCCTGCTCTCGCAGCGCGATCGTCCAGTCCGGAGGGATGTCCCGCAGCTGGTTCCCGGAGCGGCCTCTCACCGGAAAGCCCGAGTGGGCCATCGCCTCCCCGAACGAGGTATTCAGACGCTCTGCCAGGACGTCCAGCCACGAGTCGAGGGCCTCACCGGGAAGCGGGTCCAGCCAGATCGGGAGCGTCCTCGGAGATCTCCTCGGCGTCGTCCGAGGACGGTCCAGGCCCCTCGGGGATGAGGGTGGCCCGGTCGGAGAAGAGCAGTTCCCGCAAAGACAGCCGCAGGAGCCTGCCGTGGCGGTCCTTGAGGACGACCTCGTTGCCAGCCGTGGTGGCAGCCATCTCGACCACCTCGACGGTCTCCCCGTCATAGCGGAAGTGTGTACCGACGCCAACCCGCGCCCCAGCCCTGCTCACGCCGTTCTCCCCAGCACGTGCGCCGAGCTGAATGGCCGGTCGAGATCAACCGTGAACTCTTGTGTCCACAGCAAGTGATAGATCGCAGACCGGACTCGCTCCTCCGGGTGACCGGGCAAGCTGGCCACCGCTCGACGCATAGAGACTCCGTCGAGCTCAGCGCCACGAAGCTCGTCTACGAGCCCACGGTCGAACAGCCAGTCTCTGCGGTAGCCCGCCAAGAAGCGGACGTTCTCCAGCTCAACCGCGGGTGGCTCGCTCCAGACCTCGTACTTCCACCCGTGGACCTCCACCGCCTCACGGGTCCAGCCGAAAGTGAAGGCCACCTCCGGCTTGGACAACCGGTGCAGTGACTTCACATCCACGACCACGGGTCCCTCGTCGGTGACCAGGAGATAGTCCGGGATGTGCTTGCGCACAGCCCCGTCCACCTCGGCCTTGAGCAGAAAGGGCTGGGCCACGATGGAACGTACGGACGGATCGAAATCAGCGAAGAGGAGCCGCGCCAGTTCGAGGCGCGACTCGTAGACACGGGATTTGCGAACCTACAGCCCTCCGGTCAGGTCTGGGCCATGTCCACGAAGCGCGAGTAGTGGCCCTGGAAGGCGACGGTGATCGTGGCCGTCGGGCCGTTTCGGTGCTTGCCCACGATGATGTCCGCCTCGCCGGCCCGCGGGGACTCCTTCTCGTAGGCGTCCTCACGGTGCAGCAGGATCACCATGTCGGCGTCCTGCTCGATCGAGCCGGACTCACGCAGGTCGGAGACCATCGGCTTCTTGTCGGTGCGCTGCTCGGGACCACGGTTCAGCTGGGAGAGCGCGATCACGGGCAGCTCCAGCTCCTTGGCGAGAAGCTTGAGGTTTCGCGACATGTCGGAGACTTCCTGCTGACGGCTCTCCTGCCGCTTGGAGCCACCCGACTGCATCAGCTGCAGGTAGTCGATGATCACGAGCTTGAGACCGTTGCGCTGCTTGAGCCGACGGCACTTGGCCCGGATCTCCATCATCGACAGGTTCGGGGAGTCGTCGATGTACAGGGGCGCCTGGGAGACGTCGGGCATGCGACGGGCGAGCCGCGTCCAGTCCTCGTCGGTCATGGTGCCGGAGCGCATGTGGTGGAGCGCGACCCTGGCCTCCGCCGAGAGCAGGCGCATCGCGATCTCGTTGCGGCCCATTTCGAGGGAGAAGATGACGCTGGGCAGGTTGTGCTTGATGGAGGCCGCCCGGGCGAAGTCCAGAGCGAGGGTCGACTTACCCATGGCGGGACGGGCCGCGATGATGATCATCTGGCCGGGGTGCAGTCCGTTGGTGAGCGAGTCGAGGTCGGTGAAGCCGGTCGGCACGCCCGTCATCTCACCGCTGCGGGAGCCGATCGCCTCGATCTCGTCGAGGGCCCCCTCCATGATGTCGCCGAGCGGCAGGTAGTCCTCGGTGGTGCGCTGCTCGGTGACCGCGTAGATCTCGGCCTGCGCCGAGTTCACGATCTCGTCGACGTCTCCGTCGGCCGCGTAGCCCATCTGCGTGATCTTGGTGCCGGCCTCCACGAGGCGGCGCAGGACGGCGCGCTCGTGGACGATCTCGGCGTAGTACGAGGCGTTGGCCGCGGTCGGGACCGACTGGACCAGCGTGTGGAGGTAGGAGGCGCCGCCGACGCGGGTGATCTCACCGCGCTTGGTGAGTTCGGCGCCGACGGTGATGGGGTCGGCCGGCTCGCCCTTGGCGTAGAGGTCGAGGATCGCGGCATAGACGGTCTCGTGGGCGGGCTTGTAGAAGTCGTTGCCCTTGATGATCTCCACGACGTCCGCGATGGCGTCCTTGGAGAGCAGCATGCCGCCGAGGACGGACTGCTCGGCGTCGAGATCCTGCGGGGGGACTCGCTCGAAACCGGAGAGGCCGCCGTCCCACGGGCCGTCGTTGCCGCGCTCGTGCTGGTCGTCGCGCCCGCGGCCCCGGCCGCGCCCTTCTCCTCGGGTACGGGTGGGCAGCCGGTCGCTCGGTCCGCTGTCGGCCCAAGGGTCGTCCATGGGCTCGGTAACGCTCACCAAGCCACCTCCTCCCGTCCGCTCCGCGGACCTCGCCGTGCCACTCTTTCTTACGCCACGGCCTTGATCAAAGAGTGGCTTCGCGACCGCTGCTGGCGCGTCGGGCGCCGGACCACGGTAGGCCCGCGAGGAGCGTCAGCCAATCTGGTTATCCACAGGGCCTGTGGGTGAACGGCCAGATGCTGTGGAGAACTCCCCGGATCCTGTGCACGGAGCGGGGGACAGCCATGTGGACAAACTCATAACACCCCCACGCCCACCCATGTGACCTGCAGTTTTTCCATCCACGGCCTGTGGGGGAGAAAAACTTCTCCACCCGGGCCAAGATCAGAACAAACGGCCCACACCCGAAGCCCCGCACCATCCTGGAGTAATGGTCTCTTGGGCCTTGCATCTCTTACCTGTGGAAGATTAGATTGACCGCATGATCCAGGCCCCCGCGACCTCCAAGGCCGTCCGCCGACAGCACGACCGCGAGATCGTCTCCCTCGCCCTGCCGGCCTTCGCTGCTCTCGTCGCCGAGCCGCTCTTCCTCATCGTCGACAGCGCCATCGTCGGCCACCTCGGCACCCCCCAACTCGCGGGGCTCGCGATCGCCGCCGCCCTGCTGTCCACCGCAGTCAGCGTCTTCGTCTTCCTCGCCTATGCGACCACGGCGGCCGTCGCCCGACGCGTCGGCGCGGGGGACCTCCAGGCCGCCATCCGGCAGGGCATGGACGGCATCTGGCTCGCCCTCCTTCTCGGCGCCGCCGTCGTCGCCGTGACCCTGCCCGCGGCGCCCCGGCTCGTCGATGTCTTCGGCGCCTCCGACACGGCCGCCCCCTACGCCGTGACCTATCTCCGGATCTCCAGCCTCGGCATCCCCGCCATGCTGGTGGTCCTGGCCGCCACCGGCGTCCTCCGCGGCCTCCAGGACACCCGTACACCGCTCTACGTGGCCATCGGGGGCTTCGCCGTGAACGGGGCGCTGAACCTCGGGCTGGTCTACGGCGCGGGGCTGGGGATCGCAGGCTCGGCCTGGGGCACGGTCATCGCCCAGTGCGGCATGGCCGTCGCCTACCTCGTCGTGGTCGTACGGGGCGCCCGGCGCCACGGCGCTTCCCTCCGCCCCGACGCCGCCGGCATCCGCGCCTCGGCCCAGGCCGGCGTCCCACTCCTGGTCCGTACACTCTCGCTCCGCGCCATCCTGATGATCGCCACCGCCGTCGCGGCCCGGATGGGTGACGCCGAGGTCGCCGCCCACCAGATCATCCTGTCCCTCTGGAGCCTGATGGCCTTCGCGCTCGATGCGATCGCCATCGCGGGCCAGGCCATCATTGGCCGCTATCTCGGCGCGAACGACGCCGAGGGCGCACGCCAGGTCTGCCGCCGCATGGTCCAGTGGGGCGTGGCCTCGGGAGTGGTGCTCGGTGCACTCCTCATCGTCGCCCGTCCCCTGTTCATCCCGCTCTTCACCAGCGACGCCACCGTCCAGGACACCCTGCTCCCGGCCCTCCTCGTGGTCGCGCTGTCCCAGCCGATCTCCGGTGTCGTCTTCGTCCTCGACGGTGTCCTCATGGGCGCGGGCGACGGGCCCTATCTGGCCTGGGCCATGTTGCTGACCCTCGCGGTCTTCGCCCCGGTCGCCCTGCTCGTCCCGGTGCTCGGTGGCGGGCTGACCGCCCTCTGGTGGGCGATGACTCTGATGATGACGGTCCGGATGGTGACGCTCTGGCTGCGCTCGCGCTCCGGCCGCTGGATCGTCACGGGCGCCACGCGCTGAACGTTTCACGTGAAACGGCGGAAGGGCCGCACCCCGAGGGGTGCGGCCCTTCCTCACTGCTGAGCGCAGACTGCCAAGGGCAGCGTTACGCGGCGACGACCTCGACGCCGAGCTTCGCGGCAACCTCGGGGTGCAGACGCACGAAGACCTGGTGCGAGCCCAGGGTCTTGATCGGCGAACCGAGCTCGACGCGACGCTTGTCGACGTCGGGGCCACCCGCGGTCTTGATCGCCGAGGCGATGTCGGCCGGGGTCACGGAGCCGAAGAGACGGCCGGCGTCGCCGGAGCGAACGGCCAGGCGCACCTTCGTGCCCTCGAGCTGGGCCTTGATCTCGTTGGCCTGCTCGATGGTCGCGATCTCGTGGATCTTGCGGGCGCGGCGGATCTGCGCCACGTCCTTCTCGCCACCCTTGGTCCAGCGGATCGCGAAACCACGCGGGACCAGGTAGTTGCGAGCGTAGCCGTCCTTGACGTCGACGACATCGCCGGCGGCGCCGAGGCCAGAGACCTCGTGGGTCAGGATGATCTTCATTTTTCGGTCACCCTTTCCTTATCGCGCGGTGGACGTGTAGGGCAGCAGCGCCATCTCACGGCTGTTCTTGACGGCCGTGGCGACGTCACGCTGGTGCTGCGTGCAGTTGCCGGTGACGCGGCGGGCACGGATCTTGCCGCGGTCGGAAATGAACTTCCGCAGCATGTTCGTGTCCTTGTAGTCCACGTACGCGGTCTTGTCCTTGCAGAACGCGCAGACCTTCTTCTTAGGCTTGCGCACAGGCGGCTTCGCCATGGTGTTTCTCCTGTGTGATCAAGAAGTGGGGATACGAGCTGCTTCGAGGGCACGTGCCCTAGAAGGGGGGCTCGTCCGAGTAGCCGCCGCCGGAGTTCCCACCCCAGCCGCCGCCTCCGCCGCCCTGCTGGCCGCCGGAACCGCCGGAAGGAGCACCGGTCGCCCACGGGTCGTCGGCGGGAGCACCGCCACCACCCTGCGGGGCACCGCCGCCGGAGTTCCCACCCCAGCTGCCGCCACCCTGCTGCTGGCCACCGCCGCCGTAGCCGCCCTGACCACCGCGACCAGTGGTCTTGGTGACCTTGGCCGTGGCGTTCTTGAGGCTGGGGCCGACTTCCTCGACGTCCAGCTCGTAGACCGTGCGCTTGACGCCCTCACGGTCCTCGTAGGACCGCTGCTTCAGCCGGCCCTGCACGACGACGCGCATGCCTCGCTGAAGCGACTCGGCGACGTTCTCCGCCGCCTGACGCCAGACCGAGCACGTGAGGAAGAGGCTCTCGCCGTCCTTCCACTCGTTGGTCTGACGGTCGAAGGTGCGGGGGGTGGACGCGATACGGAACTTCGCGACCGCCGCACCGGACGGGGTGAAGCGCAGCTCGGGGTCGTCGACAAGATTGCCGACGACCGTGATGACGGTCTCGCCTGCCATGGGGGAACCTCTCGGCGGGATTGCTTCTGGCTGCTTGTAGCTACTCGGACCCGATGACCTCTGAGCTAGAAGCTCAGTGGGTCTCGGGGCGGAGGACCTTGGTCCGGAGGACCGACTCGTTCAGGTTCATCTGGCGGTCGAGCTCCTTGACGACCGCAGGCTCGGCCTGCAGGTCGATGACCGAGTAGATGCCCTCGGGCTTCTTCTTGATCTCGTACGAGAGACGACGACGGCCCCAGGTGTCGACCTTCTCGACCTTTCCGTTGCCCTCACGGACGACGGAGAGGAAGTTCTCGATCAGGGGGGCGACAGCGCGCTCCTCCAGATCGGGGTCGAGGATGACCATCACCTCGTAGTGACGCATGTGGAACCCACCTCCTTTGGACTCAGCGGCCACGGTCGTTCCGTGGCAGGAGGGTCGTGATGCGTAAGCAACGGTATCCGCCACCACTGACAATCCCCTCGGTGAACGAGGGGGCCGTCGGGGATCCCAGAGGGAACTGGGCAGACACCGGCGCAGCTGTACAGAGTACCCGCACATCGGCTGCGGTTGAAATTCCCCGGTGAGGGGACGCAATCTGTACACAACGGATGTCGGCGGCGCCGCAATGCGCCGCCCTCGCGCAGCAACGCCAGGAGGTGCCCCATGGCACAGGCAATGCGACCCGACCCCGGCCACTCCCTCTTCGCGACCGACGGCAAGCCCCACCCCCTCCAGGACACCCTGGTCGGCGTGACACTGGTCCTGGGTGTCCTCGCCTTCGTCACCGCGCAGTTCGACAACCTGCACCTGCTGAGCTCCTGGTCGGGCCTGATCGGCATCCTGACCGGTGCCTACGGACAGTTCATCTCCGTGACGACCCGCGAACGCTTCCTGCTGATCCTCGGACTCGGCGCCTCGGCGTTCGGCTTCTATCTCGGGATGGCGCACGGCGGCCTCTTCGGCGGCGTCATCAGCTGAGCCCGGCGGCACGTCAGGGCGTACACGCCCATCCGGGGCGCTCCCCGGTCACAGTAGGCTTCGGCGCGAGAGCCGGAGCCCCTGACCGATGGGGACACACCTGCCGAGGAGCGCCCCGCATGAGCCTGACCCTGAGGACCATCAGCCGTGAGCAGCATCTGGGATTCATCCAGAGCCAGCCCGCTGCGAGCCACTGCCAGGTCCCGGCGTGGGCTGATGTGAAGACCGAGTGGCGCTCGGAGAACCTCGGCTGGTTCGACAAGAACGGCGAGCTCGTCGGCGTCGGCCTGGTGCTCTACCGCCAGCTCCCGAAGATCAAGCGCTACCTGGCCTATCTGCCCGAGGGTCCGGTCATCAATTGGCACGCGCCGAACCTCGACGACTGGCTGCAGCCGATGCTGGCGCACCTCAAGCAGCAGGGCGCCTTCTCGGTGAAGATGGGCCCGCCGGTCGTCATCCGCCGCTGGGACGCCGCCGCCATCAAGTCCGGCATCCAGGACCCGGACGTGAAGCGCCTCAAGGACGTCGAGGCCACCCACATCGAGCCGCGCGCCTTCGAGGTCGCGGACCGGCTGCGGAAGATGGGCTGGCAGCAGGCCGAGGACGGCGGCGCCGGCTTCGGTGACGTCCAGCCCCGCTACGTCTTCCAGGTCCCCCTCGCGAACCGCTCGCTCGACGACGTCCTCAAGGGCTTCAACCAGCTGTGGCGCCGGAACATCAAGAAGGCCGAGAAGGCCGGTGTCGAGGTCGTCCAGGGCGGCTACGAGGACCTGGCCGAGTGGCAGCGGCTCTACGAGATCACGGCCGTCCGCGACCACTTCCGGCCGCGCCCGCTCTCGTACTTCCAGCGCATGTGGACCGTCCTCAACAACGAGGACCCCAACCGCATGCGGCTCTACTTCGCGCGCCACAACGGCGTGAACCTGTCGGCCGCGACCATGCTCGTCGTCGGCGGCCACGTCTGGTACTCCTACGGCGCCTCCGACAACATCGGCCGCGAGGTCAGGCCCTCGAACGCGATGCAGTGGCGGATGCTGCGCGACGCCTACGCGATGGGCGCGACCGTCTACGACCTGCGGGGCATCTCCGACTCGCTCGACGAGACCGACCACCTCTTCGGGCTCATCCAGTTCAAGGTGGGCACGGGCGGCGAGGCCGTCGAGTACGTCGGCGAGTGGGACTTCCCGCTGAACAAGCTGCTGCACAAGGCGCTCGACATCTACATGTCCCGCCGCTGAGCCGCGTCGCTTCGGCGACGGTTCCGTAGTCTCGTACATATCTTTGATACACCGCTGCCACCAGAAAGGTTCCGGGCCGGCCATGGCGCTCTCCCTCTACGTCGACACCGCTCGCTGGCGCGCGCACCAGAAGACCGTCATCGACCAGTTCCCCGGTCTGATCCCGGTCTGCAAGGGCAACGGCTACGGCTTCGGGCACGAGCGCCTGGCCGACGAGGCCGCCCGGTTCGGCGCCGACATGCTCGCGGTCGGCACCACCTACGAAGCCGCGCGGATCAAGGACTGGTTCAGCGGCGACCTGCTGGTCCTCACCCCCTTCCGCCGGGGCGAAGAACCGGTTCCGCTGCCCGACCGGGTCATCCGCTCCGTGTCCTCCGTGGACGGCGTCCACGCCCTGGTGGGCGCCCGGGTCGTCATCGAGTGCATGAGCTCGATGAAGCGGCACGGCGTCCACGAGAGCGAGCTCCAGCAGCTCCACTCCGCCATCGAGGACGTACGGCTCGAGGGCTTCGCCCTCCACCTCCCGCTGGACCGCCCGGACGGCACCGACGCCGTCGAGGAGGTCATCGCCTGGATGGACCGGCTGCGGACCGCCCGTCTGCCGCTGCACACCATGTTCGTGAGCCACCTGCGGGCCGAGGAACAGGCCCGGCTCCAGCAGCAGTTCCCGCAGACCCGCTTCCGCGCGCGGATCGGCACCCGGCTGTGGCTGGGCGACCACGAGGCCACCGAGTACCGGGGCGCCGTCCTCGACGTGACCCGGGTCGCCAAGGGGGACCGTTTCGGCTACCGCCAGCAGAAGGCCGCGTCGGACGGCTGGCTGGTCGTCGTCGCCGGCGGCACCTCGCACGGCGTGGGTCTGGAGGCTCCCAAGGCGATGCACGGCGTCATGCCGCGCGCCAAGGGCGTCGCACGAGCCGGTCTGGCCACGGTCAACCGGAACCTGTCGCCCTTCGTCTGGGCGGGCAAGCAGCGCTGGTTCGCCGAGCCGCCGCACATGCAGGTGTCGATCCTGTTCGTGCCCGCGGACGCCCAGGAGCCCCGCGTCGGCGACGAGCTGGTGGCGCATCTGCGCCACACCACGACGCAGTTCGACCGGCTCGTGGAGCGCTGAGCCGGTCGACCACGGTCACCCCCGGGAATCCCCAACCGTCTCCGGTTCGGGATCCCCGGGGGTGCCCCATTCCACCCGCGGACCCTCGACCGCCGGCGCGGCGTGCCGGGCCGGATGTGCCGCCCTGCCCGTGACGAAGACGTCCTTCGCGCCGTCCAGGACGCCCCCCGAGGGGTCGTCCGAGCCGTCCTGGCGGACCGGGTCCTTCTCGGGCATGAGGATGTCGCGTACGACCACGACGCACAGGTACAGCGTGCCGAGCAGGTGCAGGACGATCGCGAACTGGTAGCCGTCGACCGGCAGTCCCTGCTTGCTGCCGCTGTTCATGAAGGCCAGGTACATCCAGATGCCCAGGAAGTACATGACCTCGCACGCCTGCCAGATCAGGAAGTCGCGCCAGCGCGGCCGGGCGAGGGCCGCGAGCGGGATGAGCCACAGCACGTACTGCGGCGAGTAGACCTTGTTGGTGAGGACGAACGCGGCGACGACCAGGAAGGCCAGCTGGGCGAAGCGGGGCCTGCGGGGAGCACTGAACGCCAGGAAGCCGAGCGCGACCACCGCGACGACCATGAGCATCAGGGCGTACATGTTGGCCTTGTCCGGCGTGATCGACGTGCCCGTCCGCTGGCTGATCAGCAACCAGACCGAACCGAAGTCGACGTTCCGGTCACGGCTGAAGAGGTAGAACTGCTTCCACCCCTCGGGCGCCATCAGCATCACGGGCAGGTTCACGACCAGCCACGCGCCGGCCGCACCGAGCACGGCCGTCCCGTACTCCCGCCACTTCCCCGCGCGCCAGCAGAGCAGCAGCAGCGGGACGAGGAGCAGTATCGGGTAGAACTTCGCCGCCGTGGCGAGGCCGAGCAGGATGCCGAAGCCGAGCGGCCGGCCGCGCGACCACAGGAGGACGGCGGCGGAGGTCAGCGCGACGGCCAGTATGTCCCAGTTGATCGTGGCGGTGAGCGCGACGGAGGGCGCCAGGGCGACCAGGAGGCCGTCCCAGGGGCGGCTCCGGTGCGTCCGCGCGACACAGACCGCGAGGACGGCCGCGCAGACCATCAGCATGCCGGCGTTGACCATCCAGAACGTCTGCTCGCGGTGGTCCATGGTGCCGCTGCCGGGCGTCAGCCAGGCCGCGACCTCCATGAAGAGGCCCGTCAGGACCGGGTACTCCAGAAACGGTATGTCGCCGCTCAGCCGGTCGAAGTAGGGCACCAGGCCGTCGGCGAACCCTCGTCCGGAGAAGAGGTGCGGGATGTCCGAGTAACAGGCGTGGGTGTACTGGGAGGTGGTCCCCCGGAACCAGGCCCAGTTGTAGCAGGGCAGTTTCTGCACCATGCCGAGGGCGAACATCCCGATGGCCACGAGAGCGATCACTCGCACCGGTGTGAACTGACCGCGGCCGGTCAGGGCACGGCGGCCGAAGGGACCGCCGATCAGCTCGCTGCCCGCGGCGGCCACCTCGTCCCGGTGGGTGGGGATGACCGTCCGCGGGCCCTGCGGCCGGTCCTGCGGCTCGCGCGTCTTCTGGAGGCTCGGCATGGGGGACATCCTGCCGTACGTCCCCGGCGAAACGGCGAGGGCCGCCGCGTCCGGTCCGTACGGAAGGTACGGACGGACGCGACGGCCCTCGCTGCGTGCCCTGGGAAGGGCGCGGCCGGGATCAGGGAGTCCAGGCCCCGTCCTCTTCACTGCCGCCGCCGGGCCGGCCGGTCCCGTTGCCCGGATCGTCCGTCGTCGCCGTACCGGTCGGCGTCGGCGCCTCCGTCGTGGTCGGCGGCGTGGTCGTCGGTTCACCCGTGTTGCCGCCCGGGTCGCCGCCCGTGTCGCAGTCCAGGTCCCAGACGCTGCAGGTCGTCTTGCCCGGCTTCGGCGACTTCGTCGGCCTCGTCGGGGGAGTCGTCGTCGGGGTGGCCGGGGGAGTCGTCGTCGGCGCCTCGGTCGTCGGCGTCGCCGTGGTCTCGGTGGGCGTCGGGGTGGCCGTCGGCGACGGGGTCGGGCTGGTGGCGCCACCGCCGAACACCGGCTCGGCGTTCTCCAGGTCCTCGGGCTCGGGGAACTTCACGTCCGGCATGCCCTCGACGGCATCCGTCATGTAGTCGTTCCAGATCTGCGAGGGGAACGACGAACCGTGGATGGTGTCCCTGTCACCCGTGCCGTACATCTCCTCGAACTCGCGGTTCTTCTTCGTCTCGTCGTCGTCGAAGCGGTACATGTCGATGGCGGTCGACAGCTGCGGGGTGTAGCCCACGAACCAGGCCGACTTGTTGCCGTCGGTCGTACCGGTCTTGCCGGCCACGGCGCGGCCCGGGATCGCGGCGTTGTTGCCGGTGCCCTCCGGGTCCTCCACGACGTCCCGGAGGACGTCGGTGACGTTGCTGGCGATGGCCGTCGTGAAGGCCTGCTCGGTCTTGACCTCATGCTTGTAGATGGTCTTTCCGCCCTTGACCACCTTGGTCACCGAGAACGGGTCCTTCTGCTGGCCGTTGTCGGCGAAGGTCGCATAGGCGCCGGCCATCCGGATCGCGCTCGGGCTGGAGATACCGAGGGAGAAGGAGGGCACCTCGCCCTTGACGAGCGAGTCCTCGCGCAGACCGGCCTTGACCGCGGCCTCACGGACCTTGTCGATGCCGATGTCCATGCCGAGCTGCACGTACGGGGAGTTGGCCGACTTGATCATGGCCCGGCGAAGGGTCATCGAACCGTAGCTCGCGTTGCCGTCATTGGTCTGGAACCACTCCTTGCCCTTCTCGTCCTCCCAGATCTCGCCGTTGTACTTCCGGATCTTCAGCTTGTTCTTGCCGGAGTAGCGGCTCTTGTCCGGGTCCACGATCGTGCGGGAGGACGCGTCCTGGACGGGACCGAGTTCCTTGTCCCGGACGCCGTCCTGCATCGCGGCGGCCAGCACGAAGGGCTTGAAGGTCGATCCGACCTGGGCACCGGTCGTGTCGGCGTTGTTGGTGAAGTGCTTGGTGGCGTCGGTACCACCGTAGATCGCGACCAACGCGCCCGTCTGCGCGTTCACGGAGGCGCCGCCGAACTGGACGTGGGTGTCCGTCTTCGGCCGCTTCTTCGGGTCGATGTGCTCGTCGTAGACCTTTTTGACCGCGTCCTCGAGGTCCTTCACCTTCTTCTTCTCGAAGGTGGTGTGGATCTCGTAGCCGCCGCGCTCCAGCTCCTTGGCGCCGATGCCGTCGGTGTTGCTGTTGATGTAGTTCGCCTTGGCCGTGCTGACGAGGTAGCCGATCTGGCCGCCCAGCTGCACGTCCTGCTTGCGCTTCTGGACCTTGGGGAACGTCGTGTACTTGGCACGCTCCTCGGCCGTGATCTTGCCGTCCTTGACCATCTCGTCGAGGATCCAGCTCCACCGCTTGGTGGCGCGGTCGAGGTTCTTCTGGGGCGTGGCCTCGGGGTCGATCTCCGGGTAGCCGGCCGGGTCGTAGTACGTCGCGCCCTTCAACACAGCGGTGAGCAGCGCCGACTCACTGGCGTTGAGATGCCTGGAGTCCTTGCCGAAGTACGCGCGAGAGGCCGCCTGGATGCCGTAGGCACCGCGCCCGTAGTACGAGGTGTTCAGGTAGCCGGCCATGATGTCGCGCTTTTCCAGCTCGTTACCGACCTTCATGGAGATGAAGAGTTCCTTCACCTTCCGGGTGAGGGTCTGCGACTGGTCGTTGAGCCGGTTGTTCTTCACGTACTGCTGGGTGATGGTCGAACCACCCTGGGTGTCGCCGCCCTTGGCCATGTTCCACACGGCGCGACCCATGCCCATCGGGTCGACACCCGAGTCCGTCCAGAAGGTCTTGTTCTCGGCCGAGACCACGGCCTCCTGCATGACCTTCGGGATCTGCTCGATGCCGACGATCTGACGGTTCGTACCACTGCCGGTCGCGACCATGCGCGTTCCGTCGGCCCAGTAGTAGATGTTGTTCTGCGAGGTCGCGGACTCGTCCGTCTCGGGGATCGTGACCTGGGAGTACGCGAAGACCGCGCCGCCCATCAGCACACCGGCGAACACCAGGAACGTGCCCGTCACGAGCCTCCACGAGGGCATCCAGCGACGCCAGCCGTACTTGTCGTGGCGCGGATAGTCGATGATCCGCTTCTTGCCCGGCGGACGACCGCCGGAGCCTCGACCCGGGCCGCTGCCACGACCGCCACCGGCACCACCGCCGCCGCGCCGTCCTCCACCGGGGCCCGCGGGACCGCCAGGGCCCCCGGGGCCGGCTTCGGCACCCCTCCGACGGCCGCCGCGCTGCGCGGCCCGACGGGCCTCCGCGCGACCGCCGTAGGGACGCGACTCCTCCCCATGGGAAGAATGGGAAGAAGGCGGTCCGTACGAGGCCGCAGGGGCCCCCGTGCCGACATCCTGGGCCGGGGCCGACCTGCGGCCCACCGGCTGCTGGGCAGCGCGCCGTGCCGCCGCGCGGCCACCTGCCGGCGGCTCCTGCGGCGACATTTTGCGACGATGCTCGCTCATCGAACGACTACTCCTCGGGCAGGCGCGTACGCCTGGAAGCGGCAGTTGAGTTCCGGTCCCCCCGAAATGCGCACGGGCTGAGCCCCATCGGAGGCCCCTCCGTAACGCAGCCGGTCACCCGCAGCACTGACGCCCCACGGCATCGCTTGGTTCCCGGTGGTCTGCATGCCGCACAGACTACGCACGGCCAAAACCCACGTAGGGCCGGAGTTCACCCCAAATCAGGCAAGTCGATCGCTGTGAATTGACGATGTGACGCCGGTCACGGCGGTCCCACTTGTCGAGACAGTGAGCCCGTTCTATCGTGCTGATGTATCGAGTCGATACATCAGCACGGCATAAGGGTCCCGAGAAGCGGAGGAGGCGACGGATGAGCAGGCGCTCAGGCATCCTCGAGTTCGCCGTTCTCGGCCTGCTCCGCGAGGCCCCGATGCACGGGTACGAGCTGCGGAAGCGCCTCAACACCTCGCTGGGGGTCTTCCGGGCCTTCAGCTACGGGACGCTGTATCCCTGCCTCAAGACGCTGGTCGCCAACGGCTGGTTGATCGAGGAGCCGGGCAGCGCCCCCGAGGAAGCACTCGCCGCTTCACTCGCAGGACGCCGGGCCAAGATCGTCTACCGGTTGACACCGGAAGGTAAGGAGCACTTCGAGGAGCTCCTCACCCACACGGGCCCCGACGCCTGGGAGGACGAGCACTTCGCCGCCCGCTTCGCCTTCTTCGGCCAGACCGAGCGCGAAGTACGGATGCGGGTGCTCGAAGGGCGCCGCAGCCGGCTGGAGGAGCGCCTGGAGAAGATGCGCGCCTCCCTGGCCAGGACCCGCGAGCGACTCGACGACTACACACTTGAGCTGCAGCGCCACGGTATGGAGTCCGTGGAGCGCGAGGTGCGCTGGCTGAACGAGCTCATCGAGAGCGAGCGGGCGGGACGGGATCAGCGATCCGGCCCCGACGCCCCCGCTCTGCACGACAACGATTCTGGAGAAACGGGCGGCCTGCCCCGGCACGGGGGCAGTACCCGGCCGGATCCGTCCGACGACACCGCCAAGTGAAACCCTGCGCACAGCAGGGCTTCCACGATCACAACAGGGAGCAACCGGAAATGGGTTCGGTTCGCGTAGCCATCGTCGGCGTGGGCAACTGCGCCGCCTCGCTGGTCCAGGGCGTCGAGTACTACAAGGACGCCGACCCGGCGACCAAGGTGCCCGGCCTGATGCACGTCCAGTTCGGCGACTACCACGTCGGTGACGTCGAGTTCGTCGCCGCTTTCGACGTCGACGCGAAGAAGGTCGGCCTCGACCTCTCGGACGCCATCGGCGCCAGCGAGAACAACACCATCAAGATCTGCGACGTCCCGAACGCGGGCGTCACGGTCCAGCGTGGTCACACCTACGACGGTCTCGGTAAGTACTACCGCATGACCATCGAGGAGTCCGCCGAGGAGCCGGTCGACGTCGTCCAGATCCTCAAGGACCGCCAGGTCGACGTTCTCGTCTGCTACCTGCCCGTGGGCTCCGAGGACGCTGCGAAGTTCTACGCGCAGTGCGCCATCGACGCCAAGGTCGCGTTCGTCAACGCCCTCCCGGTCTTCATCGCCGGCACCAAGGAGTGGGCGGACAAGTTCACCGAGGCGGGCGTCCCGATCGTCGGCGACGACATCAAGTCGCAGGTCGGCGCGACCATCACGCACCGCGTGATGGCGAAGCTGTTCGAGGACCGCGGTGTCCGTCTTGAGCGCACCATGCAGCTCAACGTCGGCGGCAACATGGACTTCAAGAACATGCTCGAGCGCGACCGCCTCGAGTCCAAGAAGATCTCCAAGACGCAGGCCGTCACCTCGCAGATCCCGGACCGTGAGCTGGGCGAGAAGAACGTCCACATCGGCCCGTCGGACTACGTGGCCTGGCTGGACGACCGCAAGTGGGCGTACGTGCGCCTCGAGGGCCGCGCCTTCGGTGACGTTCCGCTGAACCTCGAGTACAAGCTCGAGGTGTGGGACTCCCCGAACTCCGCGGGTGTCATCATCGACGCCCTGCGCGCCGCGAAGATCGCCAAGGACCGCGGCATCGGCGGCCCCATCCTCTCCGCGTCGAGCTACTTCATGAAGAGCCCGCCGGTCCAGTACTTCGACGACGAGGCCCTGGCCAACGTCGAGAAGTTCATCAAGGGCGAGGTCGAGCGCTAAGCGCCACACGCTTGTCGAAGAGGGTCCCCGAGGTGCTGCCCGGGGGCCCTCTTCGTATGTGAGTCTTGCTGCCATGTCCGTCGTACGTGATCTGCGCGTACTCCTGCGCCTGACGAACTTCCGCCGCCTGCTCGCCGTCCGGCTGCTCTCCCAGGGCGCCGACGGCGTCTACCAGGTGGCCCTGGCCACGTACGTCGTCTTCTCCCCCGAGAAGCAGACCTCACCCGCCGCCATCGCCTCAGCCATGGCCGTGCTCCTGCTCCCGTACTCGCTCGTCGGGCCCTTCGCCGGCGTCTTCCTCGACCGCTGGCAGCGCCGACAGGTCTTCCTGTACGGGAACCTCCTGCGGGCCCTGCTCGCCTGCGGGACCGCCGTACTCATCGTCGCCTCCGTCCCCGACTGGCTCTTCTACGCCTCTGCGCTCTCCGTCACGGCGGTCAACCGCTTCGTGCTAGCAGGGCTCTCGGCCGCGCTTCCCCGCGTCGTCGACGAGGAGCGGCTGGTCGTGGCGAACTCGCTCTCCCCCACGGTCGGCACCCTGGCCGCGACCCTCGGGGGCGGTCTGGCCTTCGGCGTCCGGCTGCTCACCGACGAGTCCGACGCGGCGGTGGTGGCCTTCGGCGCCGCCCTCTACCTCCTGTCCGCCCTGGCCTCCCTGCGCATCCCAAGGGCACTCCTCGGACCCGATCAGGAGCTCGCTCCCCAGCGACTCACCTCGGCTCTGTCCTCCACGGCCAGAGGGCTGGTCGCGGGACTGCGGCACCTGGCCGAGCGACGGCCCGCCGCCAGGGCTCTGACCGCGGTGGCCCTGATGCGCTTCTGCTACGGCGCCCTGCTCGTCACCGTGCTGATGCTCAGCCGCTATGCCTGGAGCACCACGGAGTCCGAGGGGCTCGGTCTCCTCGGGATCGCCGTCGCCGCCTCGGGGGCGGGCTTCTTCGCGGCGGCCGTCCTCTCCCCCTGGGCAGTGGGACGGCTGGGGCCGTTCGGCTGGATGACCCTGTGTGCGGGGATCGCCGCCGTCCTGGAGCCGACGCTCGGCCTCTTCTTCGACCCCGTCCCCTTCCTCGTCGCCGCCTTCGTCCTCGGGCTCATCACCCAGGGGGCCAAGATCGCGACGGACACCGTCGTGCAGACGGCCGTGGACGACGCCTACCGAGGCCGGGTGTTCGCCCTCTACGACGTGCTGTTCAACGTCGCGTTCGTGGCTGCGGCGGGAATCGCCGCGCTGATGCTGCCGGCGGACGGCCGATCACCGCTGTTGGTCATCCTGGTGGCTGCGATCTATGCGGCGATCGCGCTGGTGTTGCACAAGGAACGCGCCGAGGGGTGATGTTTCACGTGAAACATCACCCCTCTACGACACGCTGCCTCGGGCGTCGATCAGGCGGGTGTTTCACGTGAAACGTGGGGTTTCACGTGAAACATCGCTCTGATTTCCCGGCTCGACTCAGCCGCGCGCGGCCCACCACTCCTTGAGTGCCGCGATCGCCTCGTCGTGCTCCATCGGCCCGTTCTCCAGCCGGAGCTCCAGCAGGAACTTGTACGCCTGCCCGATGGCCGGACCGGGCCCGATGCCGAGGATCTCCTGGATCTGGTTGCCGTCCAGGTCAGGACGGATCGCGTCCAGCTCCTCCTGCTCCTGGAGCTGGGCGATGCGCTCCTCCAGGCCGTCATAGGTGCGGGAGAGAGCCGTCGCCTTGCGCTTGTTGCGCGTGGTGCAGTCCGAACGGGTCAGCTTGTGCAGCCGCGATAGCAGGGGTCCGGCGTCGCGGACATAGCGGCGCACCGCCGAGTCGGTCCACTCGCCGTCCCCGTATCCGTGGAAGCGGAGATGCAGCTCGACCAGCCGCGAGACGTCCTTGATCATCTCGTTGGAGTACTTCAGCGCGGTCATGCGCTTCTTGGTCATCTTCGCGCCCACCACCTCGTGGTGGTGGAAGGAGACCCGTCCGTCCTTCTCGAAGCGACGGGTGCGCGGCTTGCCGATGTCGTGGAGCAGGGCCGCGAGGCGCAGCACCAGGTCGGGGCCGTCCTCCTCCAGGTCGATCGCCTGGTCGAGCACCGTCAGCGAGTGCTCGTAGACATCCTTGTGCCGGTGATGCTCGTCGCTCTCCAGGCGCAGCGCGGGCAGCTCGGGGATGACATGGTCGGCGAGACCGGTGTCCACGAGCAGGCCGAGGCCCTTCCGGGGGTGGGCCGAGATCAGCAGCTTGTTGAGCTCTTCCCTGACCCGCTCGGCGGAGACGATCTCGATCCGGCCAGACATCTCCCGCATCGCCGTGACGACCTCGGGTGCCACCTCGAAGTCCAGCTGGGCGGCGAACCGCGCGGCACGCATCATGCGCAGGGGGTCGTCGGAGAAGGACTCCTCGGGCGTTCCCGGCGTGCGCAGGACCCGGGCGGCCAGGTCCTCCAGGCCGCCGTACGGATCGATGAACTCCTTCTCGGGGAGTGCCACGGCCATGGCGTTGACGGTGAAGTCACGCCGGACGAGGTCCTGGCCGATGGAGTCGCCGTACGAGACCTCGGGCTTCCGGGAGGTCCGGTCGTACGCCTCGGAGCGGTACGTCGTGACCTCGATCTGGTAGCCGTCCTTCTGCGAGCCGACCGTCCCGAAGGCGATCCCGACCTCCCAGACGGAGTCGGCCCAGGGGCGGACGATCTTCAGGACGTCCTCGGGGCGGGCGTCCGTGGTGAAGTCCAGGTCGTTGCCGAGCCGGCCGAGCAGGGCATCCCTCACCGAGCCGCCGACCAGCGCGAGACTGAACCCGGCCTCCTGGAAACGGCGGGCAAGGTCGTCGGCGACAGGGGACACACGCAGCAGTTCGCTGACCGCGCGGTGTTGCACCTGGCTCAGTGCAGTCGGGGTGTCTTCGTTGGCGTTCGGCACAACAGAAAAGGGTACGTGCCCCGGTCCACCGCGGCGTCCCCGTTTTCCCTCGGGCCGGACACACGGGCCCATCGGCTGGAGCAGTCCCCGGCACTTGCCCCCGGCGTGCCTCGTTACCATGCCTGGACACAGCAACCGGGAACCATCGAAACCACTGGCACCACAGACAACGACGAGGATGGGCGAACGCGTGGGCGAGGCGGCAGACATTCAGGGAACCGGTCCCTCACCTGCCCGCCGATGGCTGCGGCGCACCATCACGGTCGCCGTCGGCGCGCCGCTGCTCGCCGGACTCCTCCAGGCCCCGACCGCGACACCCGCGGACGCCGCCGAGGAAGCCGCCGTCTCCAAGACCGTCGATGTGTCCCTCGACACGCTGTCCCCGACCGCGCCCGTGGAGGGTGACACGGTCACCGTCTCGGGGACGGTCACCAACCGGGGCAAGAAGACCATCACCGACGCGACCGTGGACCTCCGGGTCGGCCCGATGATGACGAGCCGCAGCGAGATCGACCAGGCGTCGGACCGCACCGGCTACCGCGACGACAGCGACCCCGCCCCGCTCGACGAAGCCCCCACCGTCAAGATCCCCCGCCTCGGCGCCGGGCTCAGCGCGGACTTCTCCCTCTCGGTCCCGGTCTCCGAACTCGGTCTCGACGAGTCGGGCGTCTACCAGCTGGGCGTCTCGCTCACGGGCCAGACCTCGGACCGGCGCTACGACCGGGTCCTCGGCATCGAGCGGACCTTCCTGCCGTACCAGCCGGAAGCCACCGAGAAGAAGACCCAGCTCACCTACCTCTGGCCGCTGATCTCCTCGGCCCACGTCTCGGCGGAGACGGCCACGGACGATCAGCAGACCCCGGTCTTCGAGGACGATGCCCTGGCCGCCGAGCTGCGTCCGGGTGGCCGTCTCGAGCAGATGGTCTCGCTGGGCAAGGACCTGCCGGTGACCTGGGTGATCGACCCGGACCTGCTGGCCACCGTCGACGCCATGGCCAATGGCTACCGAGTGAAGGACGGCATCGCCCACGTGCCGGGCAAGAACGCGGCCGTGGCCGAGCAGTGGCTGAACGCGCTGGAGAAGGCGGTGCAGGGCCGCAAGATCGTCGCCCTGCCGTTCGCCGACCCCGACCTCGCTTCCCTCGCTCACCGCGGCAAGGACGTCCCGGGCTCCCTGGGCCACCTCCAGTCGGCGACCTCGCTCGCGGCGACGACCGTCGAGACCGTCCTCCACGTCCAGCCGTCCACCGACTTCTCCTGGCCCGTGGAAGGAGCGGTCGACCCCTCGATCGTGGCCGTCGCCACCTCGGCCGGCGCCAACAAGGTGATCGCCCGCAGCGACAGCGTCCGCGACGACCTCTCGTACACGCCGACGGCGGCCCGTCCCCTCGGCAACGGCAGCACGACGGCCGTCGTGACCGACCAGCTGCTGTCCACCGCCTTCGAGGGCGACATGGTCCGCACGGAGACCTCCACCCTCGCGGTCCAGGAGTTCCTCGCGCAGTCGCTCGCGATCACCCTGGAACAGCCGGAGCAGCAGCGCAGCGTCGTGGTCGCCCCGCAGCGGGTACCGAGCGTCTCCCAGGCGCAGACGATGGCGGCCGCCCTGCGGGGCCTCTCCGCCCAGCGCTGGAGCCATCCGATCGACCTCCAGGCGGCTGCCGCGGCCAAGCCCGACCCGAACGCCTCCACCGCGGTGCCCAGCGGCTCCCGGTACCCGAAGCAGCTGCGCGACCGGGAACTGCCCGTCCAGACCTTCCGCGACATGAAGACCACCCGCGACGAGCTGGACGACTTCAAGATCGTCCTGACGCTCCCGGACCGTGTCGTGACCCCGTTCGGCAACGCGATCAACCGCGAGATGTCCACCTCCTGGCGCGGTCAAGCCAGGGCGGCCGCCGTCTACCGGAACGACGTCCTGCAGTACCTGCAGGACCTCACCGAGGGCATCCAGCTGGTCGACAAGTCGGACCTCACCCTGTCCGGGCGCAGCGCGACGATTCCCGTGACCGTCCAGAACAAGCTGCTGCAAGGCGTGGACGACCTGGTCCTGCGCCTCACCTCGGGCAACGGAAACCGGCTGGAGCTGAACGGCGGGCGATACGCCGAGCTCCCCGTGAAGATCAACGCCGGGCACAGCCAGTCGGTGAAGTTCGAGGCGTCGGCCAACGTCAACGGCCAGGTCCCGATGACGGCCCAGCTCTACACCGCGGACGGCACCCCGTACGGGCAGCCGATGACCTTCAACGTCAAGGTCTCCGAGATCACCGCCACGGTGATGCTCGTGATCGCCGGCGGTGTGTTGCTCCTCGTCCTCGCAGGCGTCCGGATGTACAGCCAGCGCAAGCGGGTCGCGGCCAGGAAGGCGGAGACCGAAGCCGAGGAGACCGAAGCCGAGGAATCATCCGAGGCTGAGGAATCCGAGGCCGGAGGATCCGAGGCGGGCACGGAGACGGATCCCGAGGACACCGGGGACGCCGCGGACGGCGAACCCGAGCAGCCGAGTGACCCGACACCGGACACCGTGTCCGAAAGCGGTGACCCGTCGGGCCCGGGTGAGAAAGTGGACCGTTGAGCGATGTCGTGGCCGGTCGGCCGGGGACGATGAGGTGGGGTAACCATGAACGCGCCGTACGACGGTGACCGCGGCCAGGGCGCGGGCGGCACCGCGCCGTCCGGTGGGACGCCCGCGGCACCCCCCGGTTCCGGGTACCCACCGGTGCCTCCCTCGGCTCAGCAGGGCGTCCCCGACCCGCACGGGCAGGATCCCTACGCGCAGAATCCGTACGCCCAGGACCCCTACGTCCAGGACGCCTTCACCCACGACCCGTACCGTGCCCAGGATCTCTCCGCGCAGGACCCGGTGACCGAGGCGCTCTACGACCGCGCCGCGCACCCGCCGCCCCCGCCCGGCACCTACCAGGAGCCCCAGCCGCTCTACCAGCAGCCCGCCGCGCCCCACCACGCCCCGGACCCCCGCGTGTGGGCGCAGACCCCGGCGCCCGAGCCCGACGGCCCCTCGCGTCACCTGCCGTACGGCGACGACGCCCGCACGGTGCAGTTCACCGGAGTCGACGACCTGGTCACCCGCGCCGGCGAGGAGCAGCCCGAGCCGGACGCGTTCGCGCACCTCTACCGGGACCAGCAGACGCCCGGCCAGGTGCCCCCGCCCGCCTCGGAGCCGGACCCCATGCCCGTTCCCGCCCCCGCACCGAAGAAGTCCGGCCGCGCCTCCGGGCTGCTCAAGTCGAGCGCCGTGATGGCCGCCGGCACCCTGGTCTCCCGGCTCACCGGCTTCGTCCGCAGCCTGGTGATCACCGGTGCGCTCGGCGCGGCACTGCTCGGTGACACCTTCACCATCGCGTACACCCTGCCGACGATGATCTACATCCTCACCGTCGGCGGCGGCCTCAACTCGGTCTTCGTGCCCCAGCTCGTCCGCTCCATGAAGAACGACGAGGACGGCGGCGAAGCCTATGCCAACCGCCTGCTCACGCTCGTGATGGTGGCACTCGGCCTGATCGTGGTGGCGGCGGTCCTCGCCGCACCGCTGCTGGTCCGGCTGATGTCTAACACGATCGCCGACGACGCCGCGGCCAACAGCGTGGCCGTCACCTTCGCCCGCTACTGCCTGCCCACGATCTTCTTCATGGGTGTGCACGTGGTGATGGGTCAGATCCTCAACGCCCGTGGCAAGTTCGGCGCGATGATGTGGACGCCGGTCCTCAACAACATCGTCATGATCGTCACGTTCGGCCTGTTCATCTGGGTCTACGGCACTTCCGCCGAGTCCCACATGGGCGTCCAGACCATTCCCGACGAGGGCATCCGCCTGCTGGGCATCGGCACCCTCCTCGGGCTCGTCGTGCAGGCCCTGGCGATGATCCCGTACCTCCGCGAGACGGGCTTCCGCTTCCGGCCCCGCTTCGACTGGAAGGGCCACGGGCTCGGCAAGACGGTCAAGCTCGCCAAGTGGACGGTCCTGTTCGTCCTCGCCAACCAGGCGGGCGTCCTGGTCGTCACCCAGCTCGCCACCGCCGCCGGTCAGGAGTCGGGGAAGAACGGCGCCGGCTTCCTCGCCTACTCCAACGCCCAGCTGATCTGGGGCATGCCGCAGGCCATCATCACCGTCTCCGTCATGGCCGCGCTGCTGCCGCGGATCTCCCGCGCCGCCCACGACAACGACCCGGGCGCCGTCCGCGACGACATCTCGCAGGGCCTGCGCAACTCGGCCGTCGCGATCGTCCCGGTCTCCTTCGCCTTCCTGGCCCTCGGCGTCCCGATGTGCACCCTGCTCTACGCCTCCAGCGGCGTCGAGGCCGCCCAGGGCATGGGCTTCATCCTGATGGCCTTCGGACTCGGCCTGATCCCCTACTCCGTCCAGTACGTCGTGCTCCGCGGCTTCTACGCCTACGAGGACACCCGGACGCCCTTCTACAACACGGTCATCGTCGCCGCCGTGAACGCGGCCGCCTCCGCCCTCTGTTACGTCCTCCTGCCCGCGCAGTGGGCCGTCGTGGGCATGGCCGGCGCCTACGGGCTCGCCTACTCCGTCGGTGTCGGCATCGCGTGGCGCCGCCTGAGCAAGCGCCTCGGCGGCGACCTGGACGGCACCCAGGTGATGCGGACCTACGCTCGACTCTGCATGGCCTCCGTGCCCGCGGCGATCGTGGCCGGTGCCGTCGGCTTCGGGCTGCTGAAGCTCCTGGGCGAAGGTGCCCTGGGCTCCCTCGTCGCCCTGCTCGTCGGCGGAGCCGTCCTCCTGGGTGTCTTCTTCGTCGCGGCCAAGCGCATGCGGATCACGGAGCTGAACACCCTGGTCGGCATGGTGCGGGGACGCCTGGGACGCTGAATCGACGTCCCCGCACAACCATCGGCGGGGACCGCGTGTCGTGCATAGCGTCGGACTGTGGGCACAATTGGCTTGGCTGTTGGAAGTGGCGCAACGGATGGGGAGGCAGGACGACGGTGGCGGAACGTAGCACGGCCGCCGTCGACGTGGCCGACAGCGGTGACGACCCGCTGACCGCCAAGGCGGACAAGGCCGCGACCGACGGGGTGGCGACAACGCAGAAGATGGCGGAGAAGACCGCCGAGGCCACGGAAAGCAAGGCGGTCGAACGACAGAGCGGCGAACAGCCTTCCATCACGGCACCGGAACTGCACAGTGGCCACAAGCTGGCCAGACGGTACCGACTGGAGGAGTGCGTCACTCGTCTGGACGGCTTCAGCAGTTGGCGTGCCGTCGACGAGAAGCTGCGCCGTGCCGTCGGGGTCCACCTGCTGCCGGCGGACCACCCCCGGGCCCGCTCCGTCCTGGCGGCGGCCCGTTCCGCGGCGCTGCTCGGCGACCCCCGGTTCGTCCAAGTCCTCGACGCCGTCGAGGAGAACGACCTCGTGTACGTCGTGCACGAGTGGCTGCCCGACTCGACCGAGCTGACCGCGCTGCTCGCGACCGGCCCGATGGAGGCGCACGACGCCTACCAGCTCGTCAGCCAGGTCTCGCAGGCCATGGCCGCCGCCCACCGCGAAGGTCTCGCGCACCTCCGGCTCACCCCGAGCGCCGTCCTGCGCAGCTCCACCGGCCAGTACCGGATCCGCGGCCTCGCCGTGAACGCCGCCCTGCGCGGCATCACCGCCGAGCGCCCCCAGCTCACCGACACCGAGGCCATCGGCGCCCTGCTGTACGCCGCCCTCACCCAGCGCTGGCCCTACGACAGCGACGCCTACGGGCTCTCCGGCCTTCCCAAGGGCGTGGGGCTCCTCTCACCCGACCAGGTAAGGGCCGGGGTCCACCGCGGCCTCGCCGAGATCGCCATGCGCGCCCTCGCCAACGACGGCGCCACGGCCTCCCGTCAGGACCGGCCCTGCACCACCCCGGACGAGCTCGCCAAGGCCGTCGCGGCGATGCCCCGCGTGAAGCCGCCGGAGCCGGTGTTCCCCACCCCGACCGACTACCAGCGCACGACGTACCAGCAGGGCACGTACGGCCGCCCGCAGGCACGTCCCGTCGCCGCCACCCAGCCGGTCATCGCGCCTCCGGCCCCGCTCCAGAGCCGTACCGGCACGGCACTGAAGTGGGCCGTCTCGGCCCTCCTGATCGCCGCTCTGGGCCTGGGCAGCTGGCAGATCGCCGACCGGCTCCTCGCCAACGAGCCGACCACCAAGACGCCGGTCACATCCCCCACGGTCGACGAGAAGCCCGAGCCGCCCAAGCCGATCTCCATCGTGTCCGCCCAGGACTTCGACCCGGCCCCGCAGGGCAACGGCACGGAGAACCCCCAGGCCATACAGCTCGCCTACGACGGCGACCCCAACACCTACTGGCACACCGTGAACTACTACGGTTCCGACTTCGCCAACCTGAAAACCGGGGTCGGCCTGGTCCTCGACCTGGGCACGGCGAAGGAGATCAGCTCGGTCGAGCTGTCGTTCGTGGGCCAGACCTCGGTGGAGCTCCGCACCGCACCCTCCGACGCTTCGTCGACGCCGTCCATGGCCGACGGGTTCACGACGCAGGCGGAAGGCTCGGGCAGCAACGTGACACTGAAGCCCACCAAGCCGGTCACGACCCGCTACGTTCTGGTCTGGCTGACGGAACTCCCTGCCAACGACGGAGGCTTCCGGGGCAAGCTGTCCGAGATCAAGATCTTGGGCTGACCACCGCACGGGGAGGGGCTCACCATTGGACGCTCCGATAGACGAGTCCACAGGCGACCAGGAACTCTTGGCGCGCCATGTCGCCGGGGACCCGGACGCCTTCAGTGAGCTTGTGCGGCGTCATCGCGACCGTCTGTGGGCGGTGGCCCTGCGCACCCTGGGGGACCGCGAGGAGGCCGCCGACGCCCTCCAGGACGCCCTGCTGTCCGCCTTCCGGGCCGCCCATACCTTCCGGGGCCAGTCGGCCGTCACGACCTGGCTGCACCGCATCACGGTGAACGCCTGTCTCGACCGTGCCCGAAAGGCCGCCTCCCGCAGAACCTCGCCCGTCGACGACACCGACCGGTTCGAGCAGCTCCTCGACCCCCACGAGTCGGCCGAGGCCCCCGCGGAGCGCGAGGACCTCCACCGGCAGGTCCTCGCGGCACTCGCCCTCATCCCCGAGGACCAGCGCGCCGCACTCGTCCTGGTCGACATGCAGGGATACCCGGTCGCGGAGGCGGCACGTATCCTCGGCGTTCCCACCGGAACCGTGAAGAGCCGCTGCGCGCGGGGGCGCTCCCGCCTGCTGCCGATGGTCACTCATCTGCGCGCCGACACAGTGGGTAACGAGGCCGCCGAAGGGGGAAGGAACCGGACGCCGGGGACATCCGTCCCACCGGTGCCGGGGCCGACGAATACCGGACCGACAGATCCAGCTGCTGTGAAGGGCGGAGGTGGGCGCGCGTGACTTCCACGACCGGCAAGGCCGACACGACACAGCACCCGGACGTCTCGGAGATCTCCGATCTGACCGAGGGGCTTCTGTCACCGAGCCGCTCCGCGGCCGTACGCCGCCACCTGGACGACTGTGCCCTGTGTACGGATGTCAGGACTTCCCTGGAGGAGATCCGGGGCCTCCTGGGCACGCTGCCCGGACCGCCGCGCATGCCCGCCGAGATCGCCGGCCGGATCGACGCCGCACTCGCCGCCGAAGCCCTGCTCCAGGCCACCGCGCCGGAGAGCGACGGCCCTGTTTCACGTGAAACATCGCGCCCCCGCACCGAACCTCTCCCCTCCGGCACGCCTTCCCGCGCAGCAGTGCGCCCTGCGGGCCGGCCGAACGCGGCCACCGGCCCCGGCCGCCCCGGAAAGCCCCGTCGCCGCCGGATCGCCCTGGTCTCCTCGATGGGTGCTGCCTTCGCCGCCGCCCTCCTCGGGACGAGCCTCCTCCTCAGCCAGGGCGGTGGTCCGACCGCCGAAATTGCGAACGGAGCCAAGAAGGCGGACGCCAACGCGGTGGCCATGAGCCCCTTCTCCGGGACACCGGTCGAGGAACGCGTCCACGCGCTCCTGGGCGAGGGCGCCGGCGTGGCCAGTTCGCCTCAGGGCGTCGGCCCCGAATCGCTGTCCGCCGAGAGCACCACCGCGAGCACCCCCCAGCGGAACAGGGACAGTGCTGTCCCCGGCTGTGTCCTGGCCGGCACGGGCCGCAGCGACACCGTGCTCGCCCATGAGCGCGGCGAGTACCAGGGCACACCCGCATACCTGCTCGTCCTCGCGGACCCTGCCGACAGCACCCGAGTCCAGGCATTCGTCCTCGACGCCACCTGCGCCGACCGGCCGACGAGCACCGGAAACCCAGCTGCCGATGTTCTGCTCAGCGAGACATACCCGCGTTCCTGATCTCGCTCGGCGTCTCGGCCACGTGCCGCGGGGCAATCTCGGGAATGCATCCCCCGTAGGATCCGTTGGGTGGGGTGAGAGTGACCGAGACAACCGCCCCCGTAGGCAGTGGCAGTCTGCAGAGACGAGGAAGTAACCCGTGAGCGACGTCCGTAACGTGATCATCATCGGCTCCGGGCCCGCGGGTTACACCGCTGCGCTCTACACGGCCCGAGCGTCGCTGAACCCTCTGGTCTTCGAGGGGGCCGTCACCGCTGGTGGCGCCCTGATGAACACGACCGAGGTCGAGAACTTCCCCGGCTTCCGTGACGGCATCATGGGCCCGGACCTCATGGACAACATGCGGGCCCAGGCCGAGCGCTTCGGCGCCGAGCTCATCCCCGACGACATCATCGCCGTGGACCTGACCGGTGACATCAAGACCGTCACCGACACCGCCGGCACCGTGCACCGCGCCAAGGCCGTCATCGTCACCACGGGCTCCCAGCACCGCAAGCTCGGCCTCCCCAACGAGGACGCGCTCTCGGGTCGCGGTGTCTCCTGGTGCGCCACCTGCGACGGGTTCTTCTTCAAGGACCAGGACATCGCCGTCGTCGGCGGCGGCGACACCGCGATCGAGGAGGCCACCTTCCTCTCGCGCTTCGCCAAGTCCGTCACGATCGTCCACCGCCGTGACACCCTGCGCGCCTCCAAGGCCATGCAGGAGCGCGCCTTCGCCGACCCGAAGATCTCGTTCGCCTGGGACAGCGAGGTCACCGCGATCCACGGCGAGCAGAAGCTCAGCGGCCTGACCCTGCGCGACACCAAGACCGGCGCGACCCGCGAGCTGGCCGTCACCGGCCTCTTCATCGCCGTGGGCCACGACCCGCGGACCGAGCTCTTCAAGGGCCAGCTGGAGCTGGACGACGAGGGTTACCTGAAGGTGGCCGCGCCGTCGACCCGCACGAACCTCACGGGCGTCTTCGGTGCGGGCGATGTCGTCGACCACACCTACCGCCAGGCCATCACGGCCGCCGGCACCGGCTGCTCCGCCGCGCTCGACGCCGAGCGCTTCCTGGCCGCCCTCGCCGACAGCGAGAAGCTGGCCGAGACCCCCGCGGTCTGACCCTCGTCTTTCCTCACCCCACACCCCGCGAGAACAAGGAGGCCGCCGTGGCCCTGAAGAATGTGACCGACGCTTCCTTCGATGAGGACGTCCTCAAGAGCGACAAGCCCGTCCTGGTGGACTTCTGGGCTGCCTGGTGCGGCCCGTGCCGCCAGATCGCTCCGTCGCTGGAGGCCATCGCCGCCGAGCACGGCGAGATCGAGGTCGTGAAGCTCAACATCGACGAGAACCCGGCCACGGCCGCCAAGTACGGCGTCATGTCCATCCCGACGCTGAACGTCTACCAGGGTGGCGAGGTCGTGAAGACCATCGTCGGCGCCAAGCCGAAGGCCGCCATCCTGCGTGACCTGGCGGACTTCGTCGAGCCCGCGAACGGCTGACACGTCTCTGTTTCACGTGAAACGTGAAACACGAAAGGCCCGCCCCCCTGGAGGGGCGGGCCTTTCTCGTGTCCCAAGGTCAGAGCGGTCGCAGCGCGGGCTCCTTCTGCACGGCGCCGAGCAGCCGGTCCAGCGCCATCTCGACGTCCTCCTTCCAGGAGAGCGTCGTCCGCAGTTCCAGCCGCAGCCGGGGGAACGCGTGGTGCGGCCGGACGGTCTTGAAGCCCACGGCAAGAAGGTGGTCGGCCGGGAGCACGCAGGCCGGCTCCTTCCACCGGGCGTCGCCGAACGCCTCGATCGCCTTGAAGCCCCGCCGCATCACATCCTTGGCCACGGTCTGC
This sequence comes from Streptomyces venezuelae, assembly GCF_008642375.1. Taxonomy (NCBI): domain Bacteria; kingdom Bacillati; phylum Actinomycetota; class Actinomycetes; order Kitasatosporales; family Streptomycetaceae; genus Streptomyces; species Streptomyces venezuelae. Next base: position 4,337,698 of record NZ_CP029194.1, read on the forward strand.
ACGACCATCCGGCCCAGCCCCTGGCCCTGGTATCCCGGCATGATCCAGGCCGTCATCAGCTGGACGGAGTCAGCCGCCACCGGACTGGTCGGGAAGGCCGTCGACCGCGGCACGTACGCCGGGGGAGCGTAGAGGACGTAGCCGACGGGCACCTCGTCCACGTAGACCACCCGCCCGCAGGAACCCCATTCCAGGAGGACGGCGGAGATCCAGGCCTCCTTCTCCGCCTCCGGACGACCCGCCTTCACGGCGGCCTCTCCACTTACCGGGTCGAGCTCCCAGAAGACACAGGAGCGGCATCGCCGCGGAAGATCCGAAAGGTTGTCCAGAGTGAGCGGTACGAGCCGACGCCCCACGGCTGCCCCTCGCTTCCCTCGCCCTCGAGCACGGATACGCCTCTCAGAATCGTATCGACCGGGCGATCAAGGGGACACCGCTCCAAGGCAAAGGGCGGGTCGGGCTCCGGTGAAGACCGGAGTCCGACCCGCCCTGGCCGTAAATCGACGCAGCGAGAACGTCAGCCCTGCTCGTTCTGCTGGGCGTTCTTCTGGTCCATGACCTTCCCCTCGCCAGGGGCGAGGGTCGAGAGGATCCGGTCCAGATCATCCATCGAAGCGAACTCGACGACGATCTTGCCCTTCTTCTGCCCCAGGTCGACCTTCACCCGCGTCTCGAATCGGTCCGAGAGCCGGGACGCGAGATCGGTCAGCGCGGGCGAGACCCGTCCCCCGGCCCGCGGGCCCTTCGGCTTGACCGCGGCAGGCTCCTCGGAGCCCATGAGGCTCACGATCTCCTCGACGGTACGCACGGAGAGACCCTCGGCGACGATCCGGTAGGCCAGCTGGTCCTGAGCCTCCGCGTCCTCCACGCCGAGCAGGGCCCTCGCGTGGCCGGCGGAGAGCACGCCGGCGGCGACCCTCCGCTGCACCGGCGGAGAGAGCCGCAGCAGACGCAGCGTGTTGGAGATCTGCGGGCGGGAACGCCCGATCCGCTCCGCGAGCTGGTCATGCGTGCAGCCGAAGTCCTTGAGCAGCTGCTCGTAGGCGTGGGCCTCTTCGATCGCGTTCAGCTGGGCCCGGTGGAGGTTCTCCAGGAGGGCGTCCAGGAGCATCTTCTCGTCGTCGGTGTCCCGGACGATCGCCGGGATCCGCTCAAGACCGGCGGTCGTCGATGCCCGCAGGCGACGCTCGCCCATGACCAGCTCGTAGCGCTCGTCACCGATCTTGCGTACGACCACGGGCTGGAGGAGGCCGACCTCCTTGATGGAGATGACGAGCTCCGCCAGGGCGTCCTCGTCGAAGACCTCACGCGGCTGGTGCCGGTTGGGAACGATCGCGTCGATCGGAAGCTCGGTGAAGTAGGCCCCGCCCTGAACCTCCGGGACGGCCTCCTCCTCGCCCCACGACGCATCCGAGTCGGGTGACGGGCTGCTGTGCGGAAGCGTCGCCAGCTTGGCAGCAGCCACGCCCCGCTCCGAGGGCAGCACGGGGACCGCACCGGAGGAGGTCGTGCCGACCCCGAGGCCGACCGCCGGAACCTTCTGTTCCTGCGGGGCGGCGGGGATCAGCGCACCGAGCCCACGTCCCAACCCCCTAGGTCGCTTGCTCACTGGATCCCCTCCGACATGCTGCGCTGGTTGTTCTGGTGCCCTGCGTGGGCGTGCTGCGGGTCGTAGTGCAGGGCAGCACCCCGCAGAGCGATCTCACGAGCGGCCTCCAGATACGACAGGGCACCACTGGAGCCCGGGTCGTACGTGAGAACCGTCTGGCCGTAACTCGGCGCCTCCGAGATGCGGACGGACCTCGGAATGCTGGTCCGCAGCACCTCTTCGGCGAAGTGCGTGCGCACCTCGTCGGCGACCTGGGAGGCGAGCCTCGTCCGGCCGTCGTACATGGTGAGCAGGATGGTCGAGACGTGGAGCCCGGGGTTCAGGTGCCCCCGGACCAGCTCGACGTTCCGCAGGAGCTGGCCGAGCCCTTCCAGCGCGTAGTACTCGCACTGGATCGGGATCAGCACTTCGGCGCCCGCCACCATGGCGTTCACCGTGAGCAGGCCGAGTGAGGGCGGGCAGTCGATCAGGATGTAGTCGAGCGGCTGCTCGTAGGCCTGGATCGCCCGCTGCAGACGGCTCTCACGAGCCACCAGCGACACCAGCTCGATCTCCGCACCGGCGAGATCGATGGTGGCCGGGGCACAGAAGAGGCCCTCGACGTCCAGGACCGGCTGCACCACCTCGGAGAGCGGCCGGCTGTCCACCAGCACGTCGTAGATCGAGGGGACCTCGGCGTGGTGATCGATGCCGAGCGCCGTGGAAGCGTTGCCCTGCGGGTCCAGGTCGATGACCAGGACCCGGGCACCGTGCAATGCCAGGGAGGCGGCAAGGTTGACGGTCGTGGTCGTCTTGCCCACGCCGCCCTTCTGATTGGCGACCACCATCACGCGCGTCTGGGCCGGTCGGGGAAGTCCCTCACCGGCACGGCCCAGGGCTTCTACTGCCAGTTGGGCAGCACGACCAATGGGGGTGTCGTCCATCGGGGGCAATGTTTCACGTGAAACATCCTCCCCCACCGATTCGGTTCGGGGACCGGGGACCGGATCGGTCATCGGTCCCGCGATGTTGGCGTCGGACCGCAAGGATTCACTCTCCTCGGCTTCAGGCTCGCGATGAGCAGAGCCTGCCATGCTTTCGGGGTCGTGAACCAGCGAGGTCGGTGGTTCTGTGGGTGAATCCACCTCTGTGGACAACTCCGTAACCCTCGCGAGTGGCTTCACGCGGGGCTTACGGTCCCGGGGCGTGGCAGCCGCGCGACCGCGGCTGATGATCCCCTGCAGCAGGGAGCGACGTTTCACGTGAAACACCATGCCCCTGCTGCACGGTCGGAGCCGTTCGACACTCCGAAAATGGTACGTATGCGACGCTCAGCGGCGTCGGCGGGTCTTGCTCGTCCGGGCGGCCTTGGCGCGCTTGGCCGCGAACCGCACACCGCCCGGGCTCTCACCGACCTCTACCCGGACGACCGTGGACAGCGGATCGACAATCCCCTCGCCCACGTGCAGCACTGAGGTCTCCACCACACCGAGCCTGGAGAGCGCGGCGCGGGCACCGTTGAGCTCCTCCTCCGCCGTGTCGCCCTTGAGCGCCAGCATCTCGCCGTACGGGCGGAGCAGGGGAACGCCCCAGCCGGCCAGCCTGTCCAGCGGGGCCACGGCGCGGGCGGTCACCACGTGGACGGGTGTGATCTTGCCGAGCATCTCCTCCGCGCGGCCACGGACCACCGTCACATGGTCGAGGCCCAGCAGCTCGACGACTTCCTGGAGGAAGTTCGTCCGGCGCAGCAGCGGCTCCAGGAGAGTGATCTTGAGGTCGGGCCGGACCAGCGCAAGCGGGATGCCGGGAAGACCGGCGCCCGAGCCCACGTCGCAGACCGTGACGCCCTCGGGGACGACCTCCGAGAGGACGGCACAGTTCAGCAGGTGCCGCTCCCACAGCCGCGGGACCTCACGCGGGCCGATCAGGCCGCGCTTCACACCCGCGTCCGCGAGGAGCTCCGCGTACCGCACGGCCTCCGGGAAGTACTCACCGAAAACCGTGCGCGCCTGCTCCGGCGCCTCCGGGAGCTCCGCTGCCTCCGTCACGGGGAACCGTCCTTCCGTACCGCACGCAATCCCTGCGAGCGCACTGTGGTGGCTGACTATCAGGCTGACAAAGATCGGCCCCGCCTGCGAACAGACGGGGCCGACACTACGAGAGGGATCAGGCCGGAAGTACGACGACGAAGCGCTGCGGCTCCTCGCCCTCGGACTCACTGCGCAGACCGGCGGCGGCGATCGCGTCGTGCACGACCTTGCGCTCGAACGGGGTCATCGGGTCCAGCTTGACCGGCTGCCCGCTGGACTTCACCTCGTCCGCGGCCTTGGCGCCCAGCTCGGCGAGCTCGGTGCGCTTCTGGGCGCGGAAACCCGCGATGTCGAGCATGAGCCGGCTACGGTCACCGGTCTCACGGTGCACGGCCAGGCGGGTCAGCTCCTGGAGGGCCTCCAGGACCTCGCCGTCGCGGCCCACGAGCTTCTGCAGGTCACGGCTGCTGGATTCGCTGACGATCGAGACCGCGGCGCGGTCCGCCTCGACGTCCATGTCGATGTCGCCGTCGAGGTCGGCGATGTCGAGCAGACCCTCGAGGTAGTCGGCCGCGATCTCACCCTCCTGCTCCAGGCGGGTCAGGGTGTCGCCACCCTCGGCGGCGGCGGAGGTGATGCCTTCCGTCACGGATGGTCTCCTTCTTACTTCTTGGACGACGGGTGCTTGGGCCGCTGCTGGCCCTTGCGCTGACCGGACTTGCCCTGGCGGGAGCCTCCGGAGTTGGCACGGGGGCGCGCGGGCTTGTCACCCTGCGCCTGGTCCTTCGCCTCGTCCTTCGTCTCGGCCGCAGCGGCCTTCGCCGAACCCTGCGGCTTCTTCTCCAGCGAGGTGGTCGCCTGCTCGGCGGCCGGCTCGGAGCCTTCCTCGGCGTCCTTCGCCGCGGCCTGCTGCGCCGCAGCGGCCTGGCGCTGGGCCTTGGTCTGGCGCTTGGGCTGCTGCCGCTTGGCGGCGGCACCACCCTCGGCCTCGGCCACGATCGTGTCGCTCTTGATCACGGTGCCGTCGGCCTGGGCCGCGAAGCCGGCCTTGGTCAGACCCACGAAGAAGCGGCGCTCGTTCTCGTTGCGGTCGCTGCCCTTTTCGACGATGACCTTGACGACGGCCTTCCGGCGGCGACCGCGGACCTCGCCGTGATGCGTGACGCTCTTCAGCAGTCGCTGGAGGTAGGAGTCCTGCGCCTTGCTGCCCGGGGTCGGGTTCTGGTTGATCACGTACATCTGCTGGCCCATGGTCCACACGTTGGTGGTCAGCCAGTAGACGAGGACACCGACGGGGAAGTTGACACCCATGACGGCGAAGATCACCGGGAAGATGTACATGAGCATCTTCTGCTGCTGCATGTACGGGGTCTTCACCGAGAGGTCGACGTTCTTCATCATCAGCTGGCGCTGGGTGAAGAACTGCGAGGCCGACATCAGGACGATCATGACCGCGGTGACGATACGGACGTCGAGCAGGGTGGCGTTGAGCGCCTCGACCTTCTCCGGGCTGTCCGTGAACTTCGCCGCGATCGGGGCACCGAAGATGTGGGCCGTCCGGGCGCTGTCCACCAGCGCCTGGTTCATCGCGCCGATTTCCTTGCCCGACGCGATGTTGGACAGCACGTGGTACAGAGCGAAGAAGAACGGCGACTGCGCCAGGATGGGAAGGCACGAGGAGAGCGGGTTGGTACCCGTCTCCTTGTACAGCTTCATCATCTCTTCGGACTGACGCTGCTTGTCGCTCTTGTAGCGCTCCTGGATCGCCTTCATCTTCGGCTGGAGCGCCTGCATGTTCCGGGTCGACTTGATCTGCTTGACGAACAGCGGGATCAGGCAGATACGGATCAGCACCACCAGGGACACGATGGACAGGCCCCAGGCCCAGCCCGTGTCAGGGCCGAAGATCGCCCCGTACACCTTGTGGAACTGGACGATCACCCATGAGACAGGTGTGGTGATGAAGCTGAACAGACTGGCAATCGTGTCCACTAATCAGGCTCCTTGAGCATTGGGCGAGGTCTCGGCGGCCGGGCTCGGCTCGGCGGTGGACCCGCCCTTGTCGCCGCGCAGCGCGTTCCTGAGCATTTCGTGCCAGCGAGGACGCTTCCGCAGGGGGACATGGTCCACACCGCCGGGCGACCACGGGTTGCACCGCAGGATGCGCCAGGCGGTCAGGGCCGTGCCCTTGATCGCGCCATGCCGGTCGATGGCCGTGAATCCGTAGTGGGAACACGACGGGTAGTACCGGCAGACAGGCCCCAGAAGAGGGCTGATCGTCCACTGGTACAGCTTGATGAGAGCCAGCAGCGGGTACTTCATCGCGCGCCCCCTCCCAGCAACCGCTGAAAAGCGGCGTCCAGGTCTCGGGCCAGCTGTGCGTGGTCGGCGTCACCGGCTCCGGGCAACGCCCGTACGACCACCAGGCTACCGGGGGGCAGCTGGATGAGGCGGTCTCGGAGAAGATGGCGCAGGCGACGCTTCACCTGGTTGCGTACGACCGCACCGCCTACGGCCTTGCTCACGACGAAACCCGCACGCGTCGGGGGAGCGCTCTCCCCAGGCGCGTGCGGGTCCGTTGCACCGCTGCGTAGGTGGACGACGAGGAGCGGGCGACCGGCCCGGCGACCTCGGCGTACCGCGGTTGCGAAGTCCTCGCGCCGCCTCAGCCGATTCTCGGTAGGCAGCACGTCATGACCTGTTTAAGTGGATCAGGCGGACAGGCTCGCGCGACCCTTGCCACGGCGGTTCGCCAGGATGGCGCGGCCGGCACGGGTACGCATGCGCAGGCGGAAGCCGTGGGTCTTCGCGCGACGACGGTTGTTCGGCTGGAAGGTGCGCTTGCTCACTCGGGGGCTCCAGAAATGATTCGGGTGGTGGCGGGACATCGCCTGGCTGTCACCGTGCGCCCACGAGTAGCTCGTAACGCCCGATAGCACCGCTTCGCGACCACGGAACGTGATCTTTGCCCATCGGAGGCAGGCGGCAGCAGCCATCGACAACTCGACCTGGTCACGGTACGCGCGGCTACGCCATCCGGTCAAACCGACCTGTCGCCATGGTCCATTATGCACAGGCTGTGGACAACAACTTGAACCACGTCAGCCGCCCCGACTACCGTGGTGAGACTCCACAGTCTTTTCCGTTCTGTCCTGCCCTGTCCTCACGGACCCGTAGAAAGCGTGCCCCGTGGCTGACGTACCTGCCGATCTTGCCGCAGTGTGGCCACGCGTCCTCGAGCAGCTCCTGGGCGAGGGCCAGCAGGGGATCGAGGCCAAGGACAAGCAGTGGATCGAGCGCTGCCAGCCGCTCGCCCTGGTCGCGGACACCGCTCTTCTCGCCGTGCCCAACGAGTGGGGCAAGCGCGTCCTCGAAGGCCGGCTCGCCCCGCTGATCAGCGAGACCCTGAGCCGTGAGTGCGGCCGCCCGATCCGGATCGCGATCACCGTCGACGACTCCGTCGGCGAGCCGACCCCGCCCGCGCCTCCCGTGCAGCAGCCCCGCTACGACGAGCGCCCGCAGCCCGAGCCGTACGAGAAGTACGAAGGCTACGGTCACCGTCCGATGCCCGACGACGGGCTGCCCACCGCGCGCCCGGCCTACCCGGACTACCAGCAGCCGCAGCGGCCCGACCCCGGCGCCTGGCCGCGCACCCAGGAGGACCTGTCCTGGCAGCAGCCGCGGCTCGGCGGCTATCAGGAGCGCGCGCCGTACACCGGTCCGGAGCAGTCCCGGCAGACGCACTACGACGAGCCTCCCCGGGGCTACGAGCAGCCGCAGCGGCCCGAGCGCGCCGAGCTGCCCGACCCGCAGGGCCCCGGTGCGCGCCCCGGCCCCCGGCCGGGCGGCGGTCCGGTCCACGGCGGTCCCGGTTCCTCCTCCTCGGGGCAGGGCGCCGGCGCGCCGGGGGAGCAGCACGCGCGGCTGAACCCCAAGTACCTCTTCGACACCTTCGTCATCGGTTCCTCGAACCGCTTCGCGCACGCCGCCGCCGTCGCGGTGGCCGAGGCGCCGGCGAAGGCGTACAACCCGCTCTTCATCTACGGGGAGTCGGGGCTCGGCAAGACCCACCTGCTGCACGCCATCGGCCACTACGCGCGGAGCCTCTACCCGGGCACGCGCGTGCGGTACGTGAGCTCCGAGGAGTTCACCAACGAGTTCATCAACTCGATCCGCGACGGCAAGGGCGACGCCTTCCGCAAGCGCTACCGCGATGTGGACATCCTGCTCGTCGACGACATCCAGTTCCTCGCGAGCAAGGAGTCGACGCAGGAGGAGTTCTTCCACACCTTCAATACGCTGCACAACGCCAACAAGCAGATCGTGCTCTCCTCGGACCGGCCGCCCAAGCAGCTGGTGACCCTGGAGGACCGGCTCCGCAACCGCTTCGAGTGGGGTCTCACCACCGACGTGCAGCCGCCCGAGCTGGAGACGAGGATCGCGATCCTCCGCAAGAAGGCGGTGCAGGAGCAGCTCAACGCCCCGCCGGAGGTGCTGGAGTTCATCGCCTCCCGGATCTCGCGGAACATCCGCGAGCTGGAGGGGGCGCTGATCCGGGTGACGGCCTTCGCGAGCCTCAACCGGCAGCCGGTGGACCTGGGCCTCACCGAGATCGTCCTCAAGGACCTGATCCCCGGCGGCGAGGACAGTTCGCCGGAGATCACCGCGCCGGCGATCATGGCGGCCACGGCCGACTACTTCGGGCTGACGGTGGAGGACCTCTGCGGATCGTCGCGCAGCCGCGTCCTGGTGACGGCTCGGCAGATCGCCATGTACCTGTGCCGTGAGCTGACGGACCTGTCTCTGCCGAAGATCGGCGCTCAGTTCGGCGGCCGCGACCATACGACGGTGATGCACGCGGACCGGAAGATCCGTGCCCTGATGGCGGAGCGACGCTCCATCTACAACCAGGTCACCGAGCTCACGAACCGTATCAAGAACGGCTGACGGACCGCCGCGACAGCAGTGCCGAAGGGCGCCCCTGGACACCTCCTGGGGCGCCCTTCGGCGTTCCCGAAGCCGTTTCCGGGGCGCTCTTCAGCGTTCTCGAACCCGCTCCGGGGGCGCCCCTGTTCGCTGTGCACAGCTGTGTACGAGCGCGGGGTGTTCGATTACGCCGTTCCGGTGGCGGGTTCTCCACAGATTGGGGGATGATCTCCCGTCCACAGGGTGGGGACTGTCGAGTTATCCGGATCGTGTCCACAGGCCGAGCTATTGACAGGTCATCACCCCAGGTCAAGCCCTTGTGGATTTGTTGGCAACCACTCTCCACAGCCTGTGGATGAAATCTTCGTCCACAGGGGGCCCCGGAAGTTGTCCACTGGCTGCCCACAGGGGGTCGGTCGTTGCCCACAGCTTCTCCACACCCCTGTCCACTGTTCGGCAACGAATCACCCCCGCTCACCGGGCCGAGTGAAAGCGGTCACACCAAGGGAGACGTTTGGGCTGTGGGGAACCTGGGGAAAGCTGGGGACAGCGCTGGGGAGAACTCCCCATGGCCTGTGTACCGGGTGTGCAGAACTTTTGGGTGTCCACAGAGAACCCTGGTTGTCCACGGGTTCCACCCACAGGGTCGGTGGACAAAAAAGCGGGCCTGACCTGGGAAAACGACGTTATCCACCGTTTCCACAGGCCCTACTACTACTCCCACATAGAGTTAGCCCGGAATTCGCTTCGAAGTGGGACCTGTGCACAACTCGCCGCCGGAGCTCCGACGCGCTCTCGTCGCGACTTGACCCCGAGCAGCACCGAGTGTCGGCGGCGTACGTCAGACTGGTTCCCGCAGTCGACGAAGAGCCAGCAACAAGCAGGAGGCGGTTCCGGTGAAGATCCGGGTGGAGCGCGACGTACTTGCCGAGGCGGTGGCCTGGGTGGCCCGCAGCCTCCCGGCCCGTCCGCCGGCTCCCGTGCTCGCGGGCCTTCTCCTGAAGGCCGAGGACGGCGCGCTGAGCTTCTCGAGCTTCGACTACGAGGTCTCGGCCCGCGTCTCCGTCGAGGCGGAGGTCGAGGAGGACGGCACCGTCCTCGTCTCCGGCCGGCTGCTCGCCGACATCTGCCGCGCCCTCCCCAACCGTCCGGTGGAGATCTCCACAGACGGTGTACGGGCGACCGTGGTCTGCGGCTCCTCCCGCTTCACCCTCCACACCCTGCCTGTGGAGGAGTACCCGGCGCTGCCGGAGATGCCCACCGCGACCGGCACGGTCCCCGGTGAGGTCTTCGCCTCCGCCGCCGCGCAGGTGGCGATCGCCGCCGGCCGTGACGACACGCTGCCCGTCCTCACCGGTGTGCGCATCGAGATCGAGGGCGACACGGTCACCCTGGCCTCCACCGACCGCTACCGCTTCGCGGTCCGCGAGTTCCTGTGGAAGCCGGAGTCCCCGGACGCCTCCGCGGTCGCCCTGGTGCCCGCCAAGACCCTCCTGGACACCGCCAAGGCGCTCACGAGCGGCGACACGGTCACCCTGGCGCTCTCGGGCTCCGGCAAGGGCGAGGGCCTGATCGGCTTCGAGGGCGCGGGCCGCCGCACCACCACCCGGCTGCTCGAAGGCGACCTGCCGAAGTACCGCACGCTCTTCCCCACCGAGTTCAACTCGGTCGCGGTGATCGAGACGGCGCCCTTCGTCGAGGCCGTCAAGCGCGTGGCCCTGGTCGCCGAGCGCAACACCCCGGTCCGCCTGAGCTTCGAGCAGGGCGTGCTGATCCTGGAGGCCGGCTCCAGCGACGATGCACAGGCTGTGGAGCGTGTGGACGCGCAGCTGGAGGGCGACGACATCTCGATCGCCTTCAACCCGACCTTCCTCCTGGACGGCCTGAGCGCGATCGACTCCCCGGTCGCCCAGCTCTCCTTCACGACCTCCACCAAGCCGGCGCTGCTCAGCGGCAAGCCGGCCCTGGACGCCGAGGCGGACGAGGCCTACAAGTACCTGATCATGCCGGTCCGACTGTCCGGTTGATCCCGTTCTTCTGGGGCATCGCCTGAGCGGCTGACCCCACAGGTGTGCACCGGGGTCCGGGCGTAGGCTCGGACCCGGGTAAACCGCACACGACGCTTAAGGAATCTCTGATGGAGCTCGGTCTCGTCGGTCTCGGCAAGATGGGCGGCAACATGCGCGAGCGCATCCGCCGCGCAGGCCACACCGTCATCGGATACGACCGCAACCCGGACCTCGCCGATGTCCACAGCCTCGAGGAGCTTGTGGGCAAGCTCAAGGGTCCGCGCGTCGTGTGGGTCATGGTTCCGGCCGGTGCCGCGACCCAGTCCACGATCGACGAGCTGGCCGACCTGCTCTCCCCCGGCGACATCGTCGTGGACGGCGGGAACTCCCGCTGGACCGATGACGAGAAGCACGCCGAGGAGCTCGCCGCCAAGGGCATCGGGTTCGTCGACTGCGGCGTCTCCGGCGGCGTCTGGGGCCTGGAGAACGGCTACGCGCTGATGTACGGCGGCTCCGCCGAGGACGTGGCGAAGGTCCAGCCGATCTTCGACGCGCTCAAGCCCGAGGGTGAGTTCGGCTCAGTCCACGCGGGCAAGGTCGGCGCCGGTCACTTCGCGAAGATGGTCCACAACGGCATCGAGTACGCGATGATGCAGGCCTACGCCGAGGGCTGGGAGCTCCTGGAGAAGGTCGACTCCGTCACCGACGTGCGCGAGGTCTTCCGCTCCTGGCAGGAGGGCACGGTCATCCGTTCCTGGCTGCTGGACCTCGCGGTGAACGCGCTGGACGAGGACGAGCACCTGGACAAGCTGCGCGGCTACGCGTCGGATTCCGGCGAGGGCCGGTGGACCGTCGAGGCCGCCATCGACAACGCCGTACCGCTGCCGGCGATCACCGCGTCGCTGTTCGCGCGGTTCGCCTCGCGTCAGGACGACTCCCCGCAGATGAAGATGATCGCCGCGCTGCGCAACCAGTTCGGTGGCCACGCGGTCGAGACGAAGAAGTAATCCACAGGCTGTGCACCCCGCGGTGCACAGCCGCCGGGGGAAGAAGGTCGGCGCCCACCATGCACGTCACGCATCTGTCGCTGGCCGACTTCCGCTCGTACGCCCGGGTCGAGGTTCCGCTCGACCCGGGCGTCACCGCGTTCGTGGGGGCGAACGGCCAGGGCAAGACCAATCTCGTCGAGGCGGTCGGCTATCTCGCGACCCTCGGCAGCCATCGCGTCGCCTCGGACGCCCCGCTGGTGCGGATGGGCGCGGAGCGGGCGGTCATCCGGGCCGCCGTCACCCAGGGCGAGCGCTCCCAGCTGATCGAGCTGGAGCTCAACCCCGGCCGGGCCAACCGCGCCCGGATCAACAGGTCCTCGCAGGTCAGACCGCGTGACGTGCTGGGGATCGTACGGACGGTGCTGTTCGCGCCGGAGGACCTCGCCCTGGTCAAGGGCGATCCAGGCGAGCGCCGCCGCTTCCTCGACGAGCTGATCACGGCACGCACACCGCGCATGGCGGGCGTGCGCTCCGACTACGAGCGCGTGCTCAAGCAGCGCAACACCCTCCTCAAGTCCGCCGCCATGGCGCGGCGCCACGGCGGCCGGGGCATGGACCTGTCCACGCTCGACGTCTGGGACCAGCACCTCGCGCGCGCCGGAGCGGAGCTGCTCGCGCAGCGCCTCGACCTCATCCACACCCTGCAGCCGCTCGCCGACAAGGCGTACGAGCAGCTCGCGCCGGGCGGGGGACCGATTCTTCTGGAGTACCGCCCTTCCGCGCCGGGCGCCGGGCACACCCGCGAGGAGCTGTACGAGCAGCTGATCGCCGCGCTCGCCGAGGTCCGCAAGCAGGAGATCGAGCGGGGCGTCACGCTCGTCGGACCGCACCGGGACGAGCTGCTCCTGAAGCTCGGGGACCTGCCGGCCAAGGGGTACGCGAGCCACGGCGAGTCCTGGTCGTACGCGCTGGCGCTGCGGCTCGCCTCGTACGACCTGCTGCGCTCCGAGGGCAACGAGCCGGTCCTCGTCCTCGACGACGTCTTCGCCGAGCTGGACGCGCGCCGACGCGAGCGGCTCGCGGAGCTGGTGGCGGGCGGCGAGCAGGTGCTGGTGACGGCGGCGGTGGACGACGACGTGCCGGGGGTCCTCGCGGGGACGCGGTACGAGGTGGCCGGCGGGACGGTGGAGCGGGTATGAGCGAGCAGCCGTCACTCGGTGCCGGGGCGCCGGAGCAGCCGGAGGGACCCAGGATTCCCGAGGCCTCGGGTGTCGACCTGGCGCGGGTCGCGCTGCGCGCTGCCAAGGAGCAGGCGAAGGCACGGGGCGCCGCCGCCCAGCAGAAGAAGCAGGCCCGGCGTGGAGGCGGTCTGCGCTCCGGTGCGCGCGCCGACGGACGCGACCCGATGGCGCTCGGTGCGGCGATCAACCGGCTGATCACCGAGCGCGGGTGGGAGACCCCCGCGGCGGTCGGCGGGGTCATGGGGCGCTGGCCGCAGATCGTCGGCGAGGACCTGGCGAAGCACTGCGTACCGCTGAAGTTCGACGACGAGCCGGACGCGCGGGTGCTGACCGTGCAGTGCGACTCGACGGCGTGGGCGACGCAGCTGCGGCTGCTGGCGCCGCGGTTGGTGGCTCGGTTGAACGAGGACCTGGGGCACGGGACCGTGCGGGTCATCAAGGTGCTGGGACCGGGGGCGCCGCGGCGGGGGTACGGGCCGTTGCGGGCGCCGGGGTCTGTGGGGCCCGGAGATACGTACGGGTAGCTCGTGGACGGGCGGCCCTCGTGGCGCGGGTCCGAGCAGGCGGCGAGGCGGAACGCATGCCCGCGAACGGGAGGCGGAGCACCTGCCCACGGGCCGTCACCTCTCGAAGCGCTAGGTGGCCGTCAGGGGCCTCTGGAGACCCTGTCTGGATATGGGGAGTCGTCTTGGGTCCGCTCAGGGCGGCACATGCGGACTCAGGGACCGGCAAACCCCCATGACTGTCAGCGCTACCGGTAGACTGGGAGACAATCCCGCCACCCTGCGGAACATGTCGAACGACGCAGCCGCTCCCGCATGCCCGGAGAACGGCCTGTGCTGTGCCAGAAAGGGCGCTTCGTGGCCGATTCCGGCGACCCCAACGAGAACAACCAGTACACCGCCAGCAACATCCAGGTCCTTGAGGGTCTGGATGCGGTGCGTAAGCGCCCCGGTATGTACATCGGCTCGACCGGTGAGCGCGGTCTGCACCACATGGTGCAGGAGGTCGTCGACAACTCGGTCGACGAAGCCCTGGCAGGCCACGCGGACACCATCGACGTGACGATCCTGCCCGACGGCGGCGTGCGCGTCGTCGACAACGGGCGAGGCATCCCCGTCGGCATCGTCGCGTCCGAGGGCAAGCCGGCTGTCGAGGTCGTGCTGACGGTGCTCCACGCGGGCGGCAAGTTCGGCGGCGGCGGCTACGCGGTCTCCGGCGGTCTGCACGGCGTCGGCGTCTCCGTCGTCAACGCCCTCTCCACCAAGGTCTCGGTGGAGATCAAGACCGACGGTCACCGCTGGACGCAGGACTACAAGATGGGTGCTCCGACGGAGCCCCTCGCCCAGCACGAGAAGACCGACGAGACCGGCACGTCGGTCACCTTCTGGGCCGACCCGGACATCTTCGAGACGACCGAGTACTCCTTCGAGACGCTCTCGCGCCGCTTCCAGGAGATGGCCTTCCTCAACAAGGGCCTGACGATCACGCTCACCGACGAGCGCGAGTCCGCCAAGGCCACGGTCGGCGCCGACGACCCGGACGCCGAGGCGGCCGCCGAGCCGGCCGCGCGCACGGTGAAGTACCACTACGAGGGCGGCATCGTCGACTTCGTGAAGTACCTCAACTCGCGCAAGGGCGAGCTGATCCACCCGACCGTCATCGACCTCGAGGCGGAGGACAAGGACAAGGCCCTGTCCCTCGAGGTCGCGATGCAGTGGAACAGCGGCTACAGCGAGGGCGTGTACTCCTTCGCCAACATCATCCACACCCACGAGGGCGGCACGCACGAGGAGGGCTTCCGTGCGGCGCTGACCTCGCTGATCAACAAGTACGCGCGCGACAAGAAGCTGCTCCGCGAGAAGGACGACAACCTCACGGGCGACGACATCCGCGAGGGTCTGACCGCGATCATCTCGGTCAAGCTGAGCGAGCCGCAGTTCGAGGGCCAGACCAAGACCAAGCTGGGCAACACGGAGGCGAAGACCTTCGTCCAGAAGGCGGTCTACGAGCACCTCAACGACTGGCTCGACCGCAACCCGGTCGAGGCCGCGGACATCATCCGCAAGTCGATCCAGGCCGCCACCGCGCGCGTGGCCGCCCGCAAGGCGCGCGACCTGACCCGCCGCAAGGGCCTCCTGGAGTCGGCCTCGCTGCCGGGCAAGCTCTCCGACTGCCAGTCGAACGACCCGGCCAAGTGCGAGATCTTCATCGTCGAGGGTGACTCCGCCGGCGGCTCGGCCAAGTCCGGCCGTAACCCGATGTACCAGGCCATCCTGCCGATCCGCGGCAAGATCCTGAACGTCGAGAAGGCCCGGATCGACAAGATCCTGCAGAACACCGAGGTCCAGGCGCTGATCTCGGCCTTCGGCACCGGAGTCCACGAGGACTTCGACATCGAGAAGCTCCGCTATCACAAGATCATTCTGATGGCGGACGCCGACGTCGACGGTCAGCACATCAACACCCTGCTCCTGACCTTCCTCTTCCGCTTCATGCGCCCGCTGGTCGAGGCCGGTCACGTCTACCTCTCGCGCCCGCCGCTCTACAAGATCAAGTGGGGCCGGGACGACTTCGAGTACGCGTACTCGGACCGCGAGCGGGACGCGCTCGTCGCGCTCGGCAAGCAGAACGGCAAGCGGATCAAGGAAGACTCGATCCAGCGCTTCAAGGGTCTCGGCGAGATGAACGCCGAGGAGCTGCGCGTCACCACCATGGACGTCGAGCACCGCGTCCTCGGCCAGGTCACCCTGGACGACGCGGCGCAGGCCGACGACCTGTTCTCGGTGCTGATGGGCGAGGACGTCGAGGCACGGCGCTCGTTCATCCAGCGCAACGCCAAGGACGTTCGCTTCCTCGACATCTGAGTCGGTCTCAGCTGACCGTACGAAAGGACTGACGACCAGCAATGGCCGACGAAAACACTCCCGGCACCACCGAAGAGCAGGAACCCGTGCTGCGGATCGAGCCCGTCGGGCTCGAGACCGAGATGCAGCGCTCGTACCTCGACTACGCGATGTCCGTCATCGTGTCCCGCGCGCTGCCCGACGTACGGGACGGCCTCAAGCCCGTCCACCGGCGCGTGCTGTACGCGATGTACGACGGCGGCTACCGGCCCGAGAAGGGCTTCTACAAGTGCGCCCGCGTCGTCGGCGACGTCATGGGTACGTACCACCCGCACGGCGACTCCTCGATCTACGACGCGCTCGTCCGCCTCGCGCAGCCCTGGTCGATGCGGATGCCGCTCGTCGACTCCAACGGCAACTTCGGTTCCCCGGGCAACGACCCGGCCGCCGCCATGCGGTACACCGAGTGCAAGATGATGCCGCTGGCCATGGAGATGCTCCGGGACATCGACGAGGAGACCGTCGACTTCCAGGACAACTACGACGGCCGCAACCAGGAGCCGACGGTCCTGCCGGCCCGTTTCCCGAACCTGCTGGTCAACGGCTCGGCCGGCATCGCCGTCGGTATGGCCACCAACATCCCGCCGCACAACCTCCGCGAGGTCGCGGCCGGTGCCCAGTGGGCGCTGGAGCACCCCGAGGCCACGCACGAGGAGCTCCTCGACGCGCTGATCGAGCGGATCAAGGGCCCGGACTTCCCGACCGGCGCGCTCGTCGTCGGCCGCAAGGGCATCGAGGAGGCGTACCGCACGGGCCGTGGCTCGATCACGATGCGCGCTGTCGTCGAGGTCGAGGAGATCCAGAACCGCCAGTGCCTGGTGGTCACGGAGCTGCCGTACCAGACCAACCCCGACAACCTCGCGCAGAAGATCGCCGACCTGGTGAAGGACGGCAAGGTCGGCGGCATCGCCGACGTCCGCGACGAGACCTCGTCCCGGACCGGCCAGCGCCTCGTCATCGTGCTCAAGCGCGACGCCGTCGCCAAGGTCGTGCTGAACAACCTCTACAAGCACACCGACCTGCAGACGAACTTCGGCGCGAACATGCTGGCGCTCGTCGACGGCGTGCCCCGCACCCTCTCGCTCGACGCGTTCATCCGCCACTGGGTGACGCACCAGATCGAGGTCATCGTCCGCCGGACGAAGTTCCGGCTGCGCAAGGCCGAGGAGCGCGCCCACATCCTGCGCGGCCTCCTCAAGGCGCTCGACGCGATCGACGAGGTCATCGCGCTCATCCGCCGCAGCGACACGGTCGAGGTCGCGCGCGCGGGTCTGATGGACCTCCTCCAGATCGACGAGATCCAGGCCAACGCGATCCTGGAGATGCAGCTCCGCCGGCTCGCCGCCCTGGAGCGCCAGAAGATCGTCGCCGAGCACGACGAGCTCCAGGCCAAGATCAACGAGTACAACGCGATCCTGGCCTCGCCGGAGCGTCAGCGCGGCATCGTCAGCGAGGAGCTCGCGGCGCTCGTCGAGCGGTTCGGCGACGACCGCCGGTCCAAGCTCGTGCCCTTCGACGGTGACATGTCCATCGAGGACCTGATCGCCGAGGAGGACATCGTCGTCACGATCTCCCGCGGCGGCTATGTGAAGCGGACGAAGACCGAGGACTACCGCTCGCAGAAGCGCGGCGGCAAGGGTGTCCGCGGGACGAAGCTGAAGCAGGACGACATCGTCGACCACTTCTTCGTCTCCACCACCCACCACTGGCTGCTCTTCTTCACCAACAAGGGCCGGGTCTACCGGGCCAAGGCGTACGAGCTGCCGGACGCCGGCCGGGACGCCCGCGGGCAGCACGTGGCCAACCTGCTGGCCTTCCAGCCGGACGAGCAGATCGCGCAGATCCTGGCGATCCGCGACTACGACGCCGCGCCCTACCTGGTGCTCGCCACCAAGGCCGGCCTGGTCAAGAAGACCGCGCTGAAGGACTATGACTCGCCCCGCTCGGGCGGTGTCATCGCCATCAACCTCCGTGAGCGCGAGGACGGCAGCGACGACGAGCTGATCGGGGCCGAGCTGGTCTCCGCCGAGGACGATCTGCTTCTGGTGAGCAAGAAGGCGCAGTCGATCCGCTTCACGGCCACGGACGACGCTCTCCGCCCGATGGGACGTGCCACCTCGGGCGTCAAGGGCATGAGTTTCCGAGCTGACGACGAACTGCTCTCGATGAATGTCGTCCGGCCCGGTACGTTCGTCTTCACCGCGACCGACGGCGGGTACGCGAAGCGCACCCCCGTCGACGAGTACCGCGTCCAGGGCCGTGGCGGCCTCGGAATCAAGGCCGCCAAGATCGTGGAGGACCGCGGCTCGCTCGTGGGCGCGCTGGTGGTCGAGGAGACCGACGAGATCCTCGCCATCACGCTGTCCGGCGGTGTGATTCGTACGCGAGTCAACGAAGTCAGGGAGACCGGCCGTGACACCATGGGCGTCCAGCTGATCAACCTGGGCAAGCGCGATGCCGTCGTCGGCATCGCACGGAACGCCGAGGCCGGCAGCGACGTCGACGATGTGGACGGCGTGGACGGCGTGGACGATGCCGAGGGCGCCATCGAGGCGACCGAGGCCGCGGTGGTCGAGACCGCAGTGGTCGAGGCCGAGGCAGTCGAGGGCACGGAGCCCTCGGCAGGGGAGCACGAGGAGTAAGAGCGTGAGTGGAGCCACGGGCGCCGGATCGGCGGCCGCCGGAGCTTCTGCTGGTGCTGGAGCGAACGGCGCCCGTGGCTCCGCCACGGACTCCCAGGGGGTTGCGGTGACGGACAGCCGAGGGCAGCAGCCCTCGTACGAGACCTACAGCGGGCCGCTGCCCGGCGAGCGCGCGGGTGCGCAGCAGCCGGGCGGCCCGTACCACCCGCCGCAGGCGTACGGCGCTCCGGCGCCGGGCGGCCAGGCGGGTGGCACGCTGGGCGGCCAGACGGGCGCCGGAGCGGTGCGCAGGCCGCGTACGGGGGCGAGCACCACGCCTCGTACGCGCAAGGCGCGGCTGCGGGTGGCGAAGGCCGATCCGTGGTCGGTGATGAAGGTGAGCTTCCTGCTCTCCATCGCGCTGGGCATCTGCACGGTCGTCGCCGCGGCGGTGCTGTGGATGGTCATGGACGCCATGGGCGTCTTCTCGACGGTCGGCGGCACGATCAGCGAGGCCACGGGCTCGAACGAGTCCAACGGCTTTGACCTGCAGTCGTTCCTGTCACTGCCGCGGGTGTTGATGTTCACCTCGGTGATCGCCGTGATCGACGTGGTCCTGATGACCGCTCTGGCGACGCTGGGCGCGTTCATCTACAACCTGTCGGCCGGCTTCGTCGGTGGCGTGGAGCTCACGCTCGCCGAGGACGAGTGACCTGCTGATCCGCCTTCCGGTCGACCTTCCGGTCGATCTTCGGGAGGCCGCCGGGTGACCTGCGAGGGGGCCGGGCCGGAACCGATTTTGGGACTGGCCCCCACGTGCGCTAATCTTCAGGAGTCAGCGCGCGGGACACACACCGCAAAGCGCGGCGGGGCTATAGCTCAGTTGGTTAGAGCGCATCCCTGATAAGGATGAGGCCACAGGTTCAAATCCTGTTAGCCCCACAGTATCGATCGACCCGGACGGTTCCTCCGTCCGGGTCGATTTGTTTGTCCGGGCAGGACAAGGACGCTTCGGGGGTTTGAAACTCGTACAGGTCACCGATCGGTATCGGTCGATGTGTAGAGTGGGCGTCAGAAGTCTCCTACGTCAACGAAAGACGAGGTCGCGCGGTGAAGAAGCTTCTCCTGGTCGCACTGGCCGCCATCGGCGGGCTCCTCGTGTACCGCCAGATCCAGGCGGATCGCGCCGAGCAGGATCTGTGGACGGAGGCGACCGACTCCGTGCCCGCAGGTTCGGGTGTCTGAGACGAGAACCGTCTGTGGGTGAAGCCCCGGCCGCGCGTGAGCGGGCCGGGGCTTTGCTTTGCCTGAGCGAATAAAGTGCTTGCTTGAGTGAAGGGGAGAAGGGCGTGAAGACGCAGGCCGGCATCGGACGCATGGGGCGGGGGGCCGGGGCCCTGATCGCGGCGGTCGCCGCAGTGGGCGCGGTGACAGCGCTGCCGGGCCAGGCGCGGGCGGACGACGCAGGCGCGCTCCCGCCGTACGCCTTCGACGGCGCGGCCACGCGCGTCAAGGGCGCCGCTTCGAGCTCGGACGCCGTGCAGCTGAAGCCCGGGCAGACGTACCGGGACACGCTGAAGAAGGACGGCAAGGTCTACTACCGCGTCGACCTCGACGACAAGATCAACAGCTACGTCTCCGTCGTCGCCGTGCCCAAGCCCGGGGGCAAGGTCGAGTACGGCGACGGCTTCAAGGTCAGCATGCAGGACGGCTCCGGCACCGACTGCGGCCACCAGCAGGTGTCGTTCTCCTCCGCCGAGTACGCCCGCCCGCTCGCCGGGTACGCCCGCCGCATGATCGACGCGGACAGCTCCAGCTGTCAGAAGGCGGGCGCCTTCTACGTGCTCGTCGAGCGCACCTCGAAGGCGACCTCGGCCCCGGACGACTGGGAGCTGGAGATCCGGCACCTGTCCGAGCCGGGACTGAAGAAGGCCGGCCCGACCGAGCTCCCCGAGGCCTGGTCCTCCGCCACGCCCCCGCCGCCGACGGGCGGCCCGCAGAAGCGGCAGGGCGGCGCCGGCTTCCATGACGCCGTCTCGCTGACGCAGGGCGAGTGGCGGTCCGACATCCGGCCCGGGCAGACGCTCTTCTACCGGGTGCCCGTCGACTGGGGGCAGCAGCTCTTCGCCACCGCGGAGCTGGGCAGCAGCTCCGCCTCGGACGAGTACGTCAGCTACGCGCTGGTGCTCTCCCTGGACAACCCGGCGCTCGGTCACGTCGACGAGAACACCGGGACGTACGACGGGAAGCCCGCGACGCTCGCGCTCGACCCGCAGCGGCCGGTGGCGCACGAGAACCGCACCTCGTACAACGACGCCGCGAACGGCATGCGGTTCGCCGGCTGGTACTACCTGTCGGCCACGCTCAGCCCCGAGGTCGCCAAGGAGTACGGGGACAAGCCCGTGCCGCTGACGCTGCGGGTGAACGTCACGGGGAACGCGAAGCCAGGGCCCGGGTACGACGGGGACCCGGGGCCGTTCGCGGTGACCGCCGACGACAAGGAGGCGGCGGCGAACGGCGCGAGCGGCTCGCAGGCGGCGGAGGGCGACGGCGCCATGCAGCTCGTCGCGGTGGCCGGGATCGGCACCGGCACAGCGCTGCTGCTCGGCCTCGGAGCGTGGACGCTCATGGCACGGCGGCGGGCGGCTTAGGGCCTGTCCGGCGGGTCAGGTCTGGGCGAGGGCCCAGAAGCCGACCGCGAGGCACACCAGGGCGAGCAGCAGGACCGGGACCGTCACCTTCGGGGGCGGTCCCGGTCGGCGTACGGGGGCCAGGGGCGCGGTCCCCGCCATGTGCGCCGGTGCCGTGTGCTGATCGGGAACCTGAACGGGGCGGGCGGTGTATGGATGAGTAGGGGCCTGTCCGTACGGCGCCCCGGCCGTGGGGGCCTGGTCGAAGGAGGGGGTGGGCGTCGGATGCGTGACCGGCGGGGTCAGGTGGAAGCTGCCCGTCTCGGACGGGTTCGGCACCGGCGCGTGGGCCGGGGCGGCCGCCGGCACGGGTGGCTGGTGCTGGGGCTGGTACGGGGCCTGTGCCGGGTGCTGCTGGGGTGGTACGGGCGTGCTGGGCGGCGTCGGTACGCCGTCGGTGACGGTGGCGGCGCCGAGCTGGCCCGGGACGGCGCCGTACGCGCCGGGGGCGGGCGTGCCAGCGGGGCCCGTGGGGCCCGTGGGGCCGAAACCGGCGGGCAGGGGGCCGATCTGGTCGAAGATCTCGACCGGAGGCTCGTCGGGACGCGGCTCGGGCAGCATCTCGACGGCGGCGTCCAGTGCCTTGCGCGCGCCCGTGGCCGACCGGAAGCGGGCCTGCGGATCGGGCTGGAGCAGTCCGGCGAGCACCTGCCACAGCGGCTCGGGAATGCCCTCGGGGGCGCTCGGCGTGCCGTACGTGAGGAAGTGCGTGACGAGGGCCTGGGAGTCCGGGCTGCGCCCCTGGAGCAGATAGAGGGCGACCAGGCCGACGGCGAACAGGTCGGCGGTGAAGTCGGGCTCCGCGCCGAGGAGTTGCTCGGGAGCGAAGTAACCGGGCGTGCCGACGACGTAGTTGGTCTCGGTGAGCCGGGGCTCACCCTTGCGCATCGAGATGCCGAAATCGGACAGCCGCAGGTGCGGCCGCCCGGTTCCGGTGACGTCCAGAAGGATGTTGGCGGGCTTGATGTCCCGGTGGACGACGCCTTCGGCGTGCACCGTTGCCAGACCCGAGAGCAGCTGGTCGAGCAGGGTGCAGACGAAGCGGGGCGGCAGCGGGCCGTAGTCCCCGACGACGTGCGCCAGAGAGCCGCCGGCGACCAGGTCCATCGTGAAGAGGACCTTGTCGTCGTCGGCGGCCCAGCTGGCCGGCGCGAGGACGTGCGGATGGTCGATCCGCATCGCCTGCTCGCGGACGAAGCGGAGCAGCGTGTGGGCGTCGCTCTGCTGGAGCACCTTGGCCGCCACGTACCGGCGGCGGCGGTGGTCCCAGGCGCGCCACACGGCGCCCGCCCCGCCCCGTCCGATCGGGTCGATCAGCTCGTACCGACCAGCGAAGACCTCACCCATCGCGCTGCGCCCGCTCCCCGTCGTGTCGTTTCTCCCCGGAACCGGCCGAGCGCCGGTCCCGCGTCAGTTCTGGTGCGACTCGTAGTGCGCGACCGCGTCCGCGGTGCGCCCCGCGCCGTACACCCGGAGGAACTCTGCCAGTTCCGGGTGCGCCGGGGCGAGGGAGTCCGCCGCGTCGATGATGTCGCCCGCTGCCGCCACGGACCGCAGCAGGGACTGGATCTCGCGGACCACGCGGCGCACGGTCGGTGCGCCGGAGCCGGTGGCGGTCTGGGCCGTGCTCGTGAGGACGGAGCCGCCCTGGGACTTCTTGACCTCGTCCATCCGGTCGGTGGCCTCGGCGGCGCTGACGCTGCCGTCGGCGACCTGGACGGCGAGCTCCTGGAGGGCCTGGACGCGCTGGACGACGGCCGGGTTGCCGATCTTGGCTCGCTGGCCGCTCATCAACTGGGACAGCATGGGCGCGGAGAGCCCGAGCACGGCCGCGAGCCTGGCCTGATTGAGCCCGAGATCGTCGATCAGCCGACGGAAGAGCGCCCCCAACGGCTCCCCGTACCAACTGCGCTGAAGCTCTCTGGCTCTTGCCGTGGCTTCCTGCTGCGCTGCGTCCATTACTTCTCCCCATCCCTTAGGTTCGCCACTGCGAACCTCGATCAGCATCTTACGGAGAGTGGTCGTTGACCGGGAGTCCCTATCCTTTTGCCGGACATGGGGGGAGACCCGGTACGCTGTTCTCGTTCCGGGGCCTTAGCTCAGTTGGTAGAGCGCTGTCTTTGCATGGCAGATGTCAGGGGTTCGACTCCCCTAGGCTCCACCTGGATGCACCCTCCTGATCCGCGCCAGCGCGATCAGGAGGGTGTTTTTCGTGCCCTACAGGTCCGCGAGGGCGCTCTCCACGGTGTCCAGGAGGGCCTGCCGGTCCCGCTGGATCCTGCCGAGGACGCGCAGGCCGTAGTACGTGCTCTGGAGGCGGCGGGCGAGGGCGCGGAGGTCGCCCGTGGAGCGGATCTCGCCGCTGTGGCGGCCGGCGGCGAGGATCGCGTACAGCTCGGTCTCGACCCGGTCGAAGCTGCGCCGGACGACCTCCCTGACGTCCTCGTCCGGGGCGGCGGACTCGACGGCGGCGTTGATCGCGAAGCAGCCGCGGCCCTCGGCCTCGTCGAGGTCCGCGTCGACGGCGTGGATCATCATCGCGCGCAGACGGTCCTTGACGGTGCCGGGGCCCTGGAGCAGCGCGATCTGCTCGGCGGTGCCGGTCTGGTGGTACCGGTCGAGGGCGCGGAGGTAGAGCGCGCGCTTGCCGCCGAAGGCGTTGTAGAGGCTCGAAGGCCCGAGGCCCGTGCTGTCGCAGAGGTCACGGGTCGACGTGCCCTCGTAGCCGTGGCGCCAGAACGTCTCCATGGCCGCGGTCACGACACGCTCCTCGTCGAACTCTCGCGGCCTGGCCATGGTCACAGCCTAGGACGTCGGCCCCCGGGCTCAGGCGGCGGTGGCGACCGCCTCGATCTCGATCAGCCAGTCGGGGTCCGCGAGCGCGGCGACCTGGACGAAGGACTCCGCGGGGAAGGGCTCGGCGTAGTGCTTCGCGCGGAGGGCGGCGAAGGCCTCCTGGTGGGGGCCGGAGATGTCCGTGACGAAGACGGTGAGCTTCACCAGCCGGTCGAGGCCGGAGCCCGCGTTGGTCAGGACGGTGGACACGTTGGCCAGGGCCTGGGCGGCCTGCGCCGCGAAGTCCCCGCGCCCGACGGTGTCGCCGGCGGCGTCGACCGGTGCCTGGCCCGAGGTGAAGACCAGGCCGCCCGCGCGGATGCCGAGGGAGATGCCGGCTTCCTCGTACCAGTCGGGATCCGCCGTGACGCGGACGCGGGTGAGGGGAGACGGGGAGGACGGTGCCATGGCTGGTGCTCCTTCTGCTCTGCCGTGCTTCGTTGACCCTTCGTCAGGCAGGGACCGTAGCAGGTTTTGGATCGATCGATTCAAAATGAGGTCGGGCGGTCGGCCGTACTTGTCGTGCGCCCGACTTCTGCTGCCTGCTTCCCGCTGCCTGCTTCCGCTTTCGGGGTGGTCAGTGCGCGTCGGGTGCGAGCTCCCGAAGGAGTGCTCCGGCTGCCGCCCGGTGCTCGGCTGCCCCGGCCGGGTCCTTCGTGTCGAGCACGACCGCGATCCCCTCGTGGGCCAGCGCCTCCGCGTGCCGGTTGCCCAGCCTCGGGGCCAGCTCCAGGGCCTGCCGGTGCAGCCGCAGGGCCTCGTCCGGGAGGCCCGCGAGCCGGCAGGTCTCGGCGTATCCGTCCAGGAAGTGGATCTTCCAATGCTCCTCGAAGACCTCGTCGAGCAGCGCGAACGCCTCCCGGTGACTGTCCAGGGCCTCCTCGTAGCGGCCCATCTGCCGCAGCGCGACTCCCCGGCAGTTCAGGCACCACGCCTGGTTGTGGAGGTGCCCGTCCTCACGGGCCACCGCCAGCGCCCGCCCCAGGTGCTCCACCGCCTCCTCGGGTTCCTCGGGCGCGACGGCTACACCGAGGGTGATCCGGGCGGTCAGCGCGGGCGGCCACGTGGGGTCGGTGTGGGGGATGCCCAGCACCTCCCTGGCCCGCAGCGCCGCCTCCTCCCGCTGACCCAGCTGGAGCATCGCCCAGGCCTCCGACGCGGCCGCGTGGGCCGCGCCCGTCGGGCTGCCGGCCTGCTCGTACAGCTTCCCCGCCAGCCGGAAGAGGTCGAGCGGCTCCTCGACGTGGCCCGCGTCCCAGCTCAGGTAGCCGCGGCGCAGGGCCAGTTCGGCCTCGGCCCGGGTGTCCCCCGCGCGGGCGGCCTCCCGCTCGGCCGCCTCGTACGAGGCGGTGGCCTCCGCCATCCGGCCCGCGTTGTAGCGCGCGAACCCCAGGTCGCTGTGCGCCTCGGCCAGCTGCAGAGGGTCCCCCAGGCGCTCGGCGGCGGCCAGTGAACGCTCGAAGAGGTAGTTGAGGTGGGACGTGCCGCAGCGGCGGGCGAAGTACGCCCGCAGGAAGCGCGGCAGCTCGCACACGTGCGTGTCGGCGCCGACGGCGGCGGCCGTCTCGAAGGCGGCCAGGAGGTTCCCGTACTCCATGACGAGCCAGGTGAAGGCGGCGTTCTTGTCGGCGAACCGGGGCAGCGCGGCCGGCGCCACACCGGCGGAGGCCGGGCGGCCGGGCGCCAGGTACGGCATTGCGGCGTCCGCCGCCGCCGTCGCGTGGACGTAGTAGTCGAGTACGCGGTGGAGGGCCCGCTCCCGTTCGGGCGCCGCGTCCTGCTCCGCCACGGCCCGGCGGGCGTGCTGGTGCACCAGGTCGTGCAGCCGGTAGCGGCCCGGCGTCGGCTCCTGGACGAGATGCGCGTCCAGCAGGTCCTCCAGGGACGCCCTCGCCTCGCGCAGCGGCAGGTCCGCGAGCGCCGCCACCGCGTACGCGTCGAAGGACTCCCCCGGCAGCAGGCCGAGCTGCCGGAACAGCCGGGCCCTGGCACGGTCGAGCTGCCGTACGGACATGGCGAACGCCGCACCGAACTCGGCGTCGACCTCGCTCGCGCCCTCACTCGCCCCCTCGGCCATCCGCTCGGCGAGGATCCCCACGGTCCAGCCCGGCCGGTGCCGCAGCCGCGCAGCGGCCAGCCGCAGGGCCAGCGGAAGCCGGCCGCACAGCCGCAGCACCTCGGCGGCGGACTCCGGATCGCGCGCGAGCCTGCTCTCGGGCCCGCCCGGGTCGCCGCTGGCCCGGGCGAGCAGCTCCGCGCTCTCCTCCGCGCTCAGCACGTCGAGCGAGACCGGCGGCACCTCGTCCAGGCCGAGGAGGCGGTTGCGGCTCGTGATCAGGGCGACAGAGGGGCCGGCTCCGGGCAGCAGCGGGCGGACCTGCTCGGCGTCGGCGGCGTTGTCGAGGACCACGACGACCCGGCGGCGCGCCAGCTCGGACCGCCAGCAGGCGGCCAGCTCCTCGACGCCCTCGCGCGGGACCTTCTCGGAGGGGACGTCGAGCGCGGCGAGCAGCATCCGCAGCGCGGAGTCGGGGTCGAGCGGCGGCCGGCCCTCGGTGAAGCCGTGCAGGTCCACGTAGAGCTGGGCGTCCGGGAAATCGGCGGCGAGCCGGTGCGCCGCGTGCACCGCGAGGCAGGACTTGCCCACACCCGCCATGCCGTCGACGGAGACCGCCCGGTGGCTCTCGACGGCGGCGAGCACGGCGGCGAGCCGCTCCTCGCGCCCGGTGAAGTCGGGCACGTCGCGGGGGAGGTCGTTGCGGGGCAGCGGCCGGATCTGCCGGCTGCTCTTCGGGGGCGCGGGCAGGGGGTTCGAGCTCCGCTCCCACAGGGGCCGCAGGGGGCGGGGGTCCCGCTTCACCAGGCGGCACAGGGCGACCACGGCGGGCCAGGGCGGCACGGTCAGGCCGTTCAGGTAGCGCGAGAGCGACGAGGAGCTGAGGCCGGTGTCCCGGGCGAGGGCCCGTACGCCGAGACCGGACAGCTCGTGGAGCAGGCGCAGCCGGGCGGCCAGCTCCTCCTGCGGGTCGACGCCTCCCGCGGCTCCTCCCGATCCTCCCGGGCCTCTGCCCTGCGAGTCGGCCGGTCGTGCGTCCATGGTTCCCCCGTCGTCGCGTCCTGCTGCGGTGCTGCGGTGCTGCGGTGCTGCGGTGGTGCCGTGCTGTTGTGCTGCGGTGGTGCGGTGGTGCCGTGCTGCGGTGTCGCTGCCCTGTCGCCGTCCCGTTCGGGTCGAAGTCTTCCGAGCCAACTCGCCGCAGGTCAAGGCTGCTTCACCTGTCCCACGGTGTCCCACGGCGATGGCCGCGACGGGCGGAACGGGCTGTCATGGAGTCACGCCCCGAGGGAACGGGGCACCGACCCGGAAGAGGTGAAGAGGTGCGGAGCGAGATGCGGTCCCGTATGCAGAACCCCGTCGCCGTGCTGCCCGCCGCGATGCGGCCCGTCAAGGAGCTCCTCGAAGCCGTGCGCTCCGGTGGAGTGGACGGGCAGACGCTGGAGCTGGTCCACCTGCGGGTCAGCCAGATCAACGGCTGCGCCGCCTGCGTCGACGGCGGCGCCAGGACGGCCCGTGCGGCAGGCGTGAGCGACGAACGGCTGGCGGCGGTCGCCGCCTGGCGCGAGGCCCCGTACTTCACGCCGGCGGAGCGGGCGGCCCTGGGGCTCGCCGAGGCCGCGACGCGGCTGGCCGACCGGCCCGACGCGGTGAGCGACGAGGTCTGGGACACGGCCGCCACCTACTACGACGAGAAGCGGCTCGCCGCGATCATCCTCATGGTCGGCGTCACCAACCTGTTCAACCGGCTCAACGCCACGACCCGGCAGATCGCCGGCGCGTGGGGCTGACGCCCCTTCACCTCCGTACTCGGTAGCCCCATTCGTACGTGCAAGCAGAGAAGGAACTCGCCATGACGAACACGCAGAAGTCCGCCAAGACGACCGCCAAGGCGACCGCCAAGGCGACCACCGACACGACCGTCGACACGACCGCTGAGACCGAGACGAAGGCCGAGGCGTTCACGGCCGAGGAGCGGAGCGCGATGAAGGAGCGCGCCAAGGAGGTCAGGGCGTCCGCGCGCCGTGGATCGCGCGCCGACAAGGCGGCGGAGGAGGAAGCGGCCGTGGTCGCGAAGATCGCCGAGATGCAGGATTCGGACCGTGTCATGGCCGAACGCATCCACGCCGTGGTCAAGGAGAGTGCCCCTGAGCTCGCGCCGAAGCTCTGGTACGGCATGCCCGCCTACGCCAAGGCCGGCAAGGTCGTCTGCTTCTTCCAGAGCGCGCAGAAGTTCAACGCGCGGTACGCGACCTTCGGCTTCAACGACGTGGCGAACCTCGACGAGGGCACGATGTGGCCGGCCGCCTTCGCCCTGAAGGAGCTGACCGCCGCCGACGAGGCGCGGATCGCGGAGCTGGTCAAGAAGGCCGTCAGCTGAGGGAACCGGGCCAGGTCGGTGGTGGCCACTGATCCGTCCGGGTGGTGTTCATCGGAAGAACTGCGCGGCGGCGGCGTCGTTCCGCGGGAATCTCGGGTCGCATCCACATCATGTGGAAAGTACGTAAAGCGCGCAACTCGAAATGAACCATCCGAGAACGTCACGAAAGTGAGGGATCATGGCCACCGCCAAGGTCAAGCAGTTCTGGACCGCCTTCATCTCCGTCCTCTTCGCCCTGCTCGCCTCCGTCGGCCTGGCGAGCACCGCCGCCGCGGCCCAGCAGCCCGCCGTGCAGCAGCCCGAGGAGCCGGCCGGCTCCGCCGCCACCACGGCGGCCACCGCCACCGGGGAGCGCGCCCACGCCCCCGTACCGGCACAGCGGACGCATCGGTGGCCCCTCGCCGGTGACCGGTCCCTGCCGCCCACCATCAAGCAGCGCATCGGTGCCGAGGCCCACGGCTCCTCCCCCTCGGTTCGCCACCGCCACGCGGGTGGCGCGGCCGAGAGCGACCCGGCCGCGCTGACGGAGCTGGCGCTCGCGGCGACGGCGCCGACGGCGGGCGCGTAGGACGCGGGGAGCCGACGTACGCGCACTCCCCGCGCCCTGTGAAACCGCTACACCCTCGGAACACGAAGTTCGACCGATGAACCGAGAAGCTCCACCGACGGATCACCAAGCTCCACCGACGGATCACCAAGCTCCACCGACGGAACACCAAGCTCCACCGACGGAACACCAAGCTCCACCGACGGAACACCAAGCTCCACCGACGGAACACCAAGCTCCACCGACGGAACACCAAGCTCCACCGACCCAAGACGAAGCCACGAAGTTCCTTCGACCGGACCGCAGCGGTCAGCGACGCTCGTCGCGCTCCGCGGACCCGGCGTCGGCTTCCGCATCGGCCTCGATCTCGGCCTCGGCCTCGGCCTCAGCCTGGATCTCGGCCTCGTTCTCCTTGAACTCCACCTCCGGATCGAGGAACCCCCCGTTGCCGTCGCCGGACGACAACGCGGAACCCTCGCCCACCTCGGTGGGAGCCGGCGGCTCGACCAGCCAGTCGGGATTGGCCTGCTTGTCCCACCACTTCCAAGCGGCGAAAGCGCCGCCGACCACCAAGCCGAGGACCACGAGTCCCTTGGCGAGGCGACCGGCCCTGGCCCGCCGCTCGTGCTTCTTCACGATCCTCTGGATCTCCTTCGGCGTCACCTGACCGCGCAGCGCGGCCCAGGCGGCGGTGGAACGCGACCCGGCCTCCTCAAGGACGGGACCGGTCGCGGCGACCGCGTGCTCGACACGCGGAACGGTGTAGTCGGCCGCCTGACGGGCGGCTGAGCGGGTCACGTCCGCCGCGCGCTGCGCGGCAGCGTCGACCTTCGGCGGTACGTGCGGTGCGACATGCGAGGCGTACTGCACCCGCGCCTGTACTCGGGCCTGCTGGGCGGCCCTCGAGACCTTCGGCGCGATCCGCACCCGCGCCTCGTGCGCGTAGTACGTGGCCTGGTCCCTGGCCGTTTCGGCGTACGGCGCCACCACTTCCGCGGCGTGCAGGACGCTCTCCTTCGCCGAATCTGACGCGGCGCGCACGCTGTCCATGCGGGTCACGGGATTCCTCCTCCTCGGGTGGCGACGATGTCGGTTTTTCACCTTTCCATCCTTTTCGGAATCATGCCCCTCGGATCGAAGTCCGGCATGCGGGGCGGGCATCCGGGGCATGCGAGGATCGGTGGTCACGCCAGAGCCAGATGCGATACGACAACGACACGATGTGGACGGAAGCGACCGTGGCCGAGCAGCTGTACGCGATCCTCAAGACCAGCCTGGGCGACATCGAGGTACGGCTGATGCCGTTCCACGCCCCGAAGACCGTGCGCAACTTCGTCGAACTCGCCTCCGGTGAGCGCGAGTGGACGCACCCCGCCACCGGCAAGGTCTCCTCGGACCCGCTCTACGACGGCACGGTCTTCCACCGGGTCATCAAGGGCTTCATGATCCAGGGCGGCGACCCGCTGGGGAACGGCACGGGCGGCCCCGGTTACGAGTTCGCCGACGAGTTCCACCCGGAGCTCTTCTTCGACCGCCCCTACCTGCTGGCCATGGCCAATGCCGGCCCGGGCACCAACGGCTCGCAGTTCTTCGTCACGGTCGGTGCCGCGACCTGGCTGAACCGCAAGCACACCATCTTCGGCGAGGTTGCGGGCCCGGAGAGCCGGAAGGTCGTGGACGCGATCGCGGCGGTCGCGACCGACCCGCACACCGAGCGCCCGCGCCAGGACGTGGTGATCGACTCCGTGGTGATCGAGAAGCGCTGAGGCGGACATGACGGAAGGGACGGAAGGGAAGGAACCTGTCATGGACCCGCAGTCCGGCCTGCCCCGCTGCTACCGCCACCCGGAGGCCGAGACCGGAATCCGCTGCGCCCGCTGCGACAAGCCCATCTGCCCGCAGTGCATGATCTCCGCCTCGGTCGGTTTCCAGTGCCCGGACTGCGTGCGCAACGGCTCGGGCACCGGCCACGCCGCCGACGCCAACCAGCCCCGGACGCTCGTGGGCGGCCGGGTGGCGGCCGACGACCGTCTGGTCACCAAGATCCTGATCGGCATCAACCTCGCGGTGTACCTGCTGGTCCTGGCGCTCGGGGACCGGTTCGTCGACGAGCTCGTGCTCATCGGCTACGCCTACATGCCGGCCCTCGGCGAGTTGGTCGGGGTCGCGGACGGCGAGTGGTACCGGCTGCTGACCGCGACCGTCCTGCACCAGGAGATCTGGCACATCCTCTTCAACGTGCTGGGCCTGTGGGTGATCGGCGGGATCGTCGAGCCCGAGCTCGGCCGGGTCCGGTACATCGCCCTGTGCCTGCTCTCCGGGCTCTCCGGCTCCGTGCTGGCCTATCTCGTCGCCGCGCAGAACCAGCCCTCGCTGGGCGCCTCCGGCGTCGTCTACGGCCTGATCGGCGCCTGGGTCGTCCTGGCCCGCCACAAGCGGCACGACATGCGGCCGGTGGTCCTCTTCGTGGCGCTGTCGTTGCTCATGACATTCACCCGTCCGGGGATCTCCTGGGAGGCGCACGTCGGCGGTCTCGTCGCGGGCGTCCTGGTGACGTACGCGATGGTGCACGCGCCGAGGTCGCGCAGGGAACTCGTGCAGTACGGGGCCTGTGGACTGGTGCTCCTGCTCGACCTGGGGCTCGTACTCGCCCGATCCGCTGCGCTCACCTGAGCGCAGGGGGCTGTGGAAGAGCTTTTTCCCGAGCTTTCCCCAGAGTTATCCACAGTGCGTGGCGAATCATCCCTGTGTACTGGGGAAAGGCTGCGCCCCTCGCCTCTGACCTGGTGTTTCTCCAGGGAGGCGAGGGGCGCAGCGGGTCCCTCGGCGGGTGATCGCGCTGGTGGAGCGGTCATACCGGCGTCAACGTCGTGCGAGTTATCCACAGATCGTCGTAAGTTATCCAGTGCTGTGCACAACGCTGTGGATAAGTTTAGGGGAGAGCTTGACGAGCCACCGGTCCAGCCGATATTTCGCAGGCTGCGACGCAGGCTGCGACCCGGGTCGCGACGGGGGTGGGGCGGGCTACTTCCACTGCGTGGAGACGCCGAACCCCGCGGCGATGAAGCCGAAGCCCACCACGATGTTCACGTTGCCGATCGACTTGATCGGCAGCGAGCCGTCGGTGACGTAGAAGAGCACGATCCACACCAGCCCGATGGCGAACAGCGCCAGCATCACAGGGGCCACCCAGCTGCTGTTCGACAGCTTGATGTTGGTGGCCTGCTTGGCGGGGGTAGGCGTGAAGTCGGCCTTCTTGCGGATACGTGACTTCGGCACGAGGGACTCTCCTGTCGATGCGCTGCGTGACCGCGCAGGGAACTATGGGCGGCGCCGGGATGTGACGTAGGAGGAAGACTGCGTCTCCCGGGCGTCCGTTAGCGTAGTGGTTCCGCGGCACCGAAGGGGATCAGGGTACGTTGAGCAATTCCGCCGACACTCCCACAGGGGCGGGCCGCACCACGAGGTGGCGCCCCGTCCGGGTGCTGACCCTTGCCGTCTTCGCCCTCGCCGGACTGATCTTCGTCACGAGCTTCAACACGGCCAAGGGCACGAACATCCGCACAGACGCCTCTCTTCTCAGGCTCTCAGACCTGATCGAGGAGCGCAGCCACAAGAACGCGGGGCTCGACGAGTCCACCGCGGCCCTCCGCTCCCAGGTCGACGGCCTCGCCGCCCGCGACGACGGTTCCACCCGTGCGGAGGACGCGAAGCTCGACGCCCTCGAAGCGACCGCGGGCACCAAGAAGGTCTCCGGCTCCGGCCTCACGGTCACTCTCAACGACGCCCCGCCGAACGCCCAGGCCGCCCCCGGCTACCCGGAGCCGCAGGCCAACGACCTCGTCATCCACCAGCAGGACCTCCAGGCCGTCGTCAACGCCCTGTGGCAGGGCGGCGCCGAGGGCATCCGCGTCATGGACCAGCGGCTCATCTCCACCAGCGCCGTCCGCTGCGTCGGCAACACCCTGATCCTCCAGGGCCGCGTCTACTCGCCCCCGTACAAGATCACGGCCGTCGGTGACCGCGGGAAGCTGAGCAGGGCGCTCAACGACTCCCCGGCCCTCCAGAACTACCAGCTGTACGTGAAGGCGTACGGGCTCGGCTGGAAAGTCGACGACCACAAGGCGGTGACTCTGCCCGGCTACTCGGGCACAGTGGACCTCCACTACGCGAAGCCGGTGGGCTGACCGGAGGGACTGCGGGGAGGGGCGCGTGGGCGGTGTCCGACTCGTCGTGCGGACCTTCAGCGAGCTGTGCCTGACCGTCGGCACCCTGATCGTCCTCTTCGTCGTGTACGTCCTGTACTGGACCGGTGTCCAGGCCCAGAGCGCCAGCGCCGGCCAGATCGACACCCTCCAGCGGGAGTGGACGAGCACCCCGGTCGCAGCCCCCGACGCGAAACCTGGCACGGACCCGGGCACGGCTCCGCCCGGGGGCTCCACCGCGGGTTCCCGCGAGCCGGCCACCGCACCCGAGGCCCGGCGGCCGTACACCCCCGGCAAGGGGATCGCCGTGATGTACGTCCCCCGGCTCGGCAAGGACTGGAAGTGGCCCGTCCTCGAAGGCACCGGCCCGGGCGTCCTGAAGAAGGGCCTCGGCCACTACGCGGCCACCGCGCGGCTCGGCGCGACCGGCAACTTCGCCGTCGCCGGCCACCGCCGCACGTACGGCGACCCCTTCAAGGACTTCCCGCGCCTGCGCCCCGGCGACGCGGTCGTCCTCACCGACGGGACGACCTGGTTCACCTACCGCGTCGACCGCGGTCCCTACCGGACCCTGCCCACCGACGTCGGGGTCGTCGCCCCCGTACCGAAGCCCCTCAGGAAGAACGCGGCCGGCTACGACCGGCCCGGCCGCTACCTCACCCTCACCACCTGCGAGCCCGAGTGGGGCAGCAGTCACCGGCTGATCGTCTGGGCGCACCTCGACACCACACAGCCGGTGGCCGACGGTCGTCCACAGGCTTTGGGCAGCTGACCCCCCACGGCCCCCTCGCCCCGTACTCTGGTCCCCGTAACGAACGGAAGGGGCGGTCGACGGCATGTACGGCTGGATCTGGAGGCATCTGCCGGGCAACGCGTGGGTGCGGGCACTGATCTCGATCGTGCTGGTGCTCGCGGTGGTCTACGCCCTCTTCCAGTACGTGTTCCCCTGGGCGGAGCCCCTGCTTCCGTTCAACGATGTGACGGTGGACGGCCAGTGAGCGCGCGAATTCTCGTCGTCGACAACTACGACAGCTTCGTCTTCAACCTCGTGCAGTACCTCTACCAGCTCGGCGCCGAGTGCGAGGTCCTCCGCAACGACGAGGTCGAGCTGAGCCACGCACAGGACGGCTTCGACGGCGTCCTGCTGTCGCCCGGGCCCGGCGCGCCCGAGCAGGCCGGGGTCTGCATCGACATGGTCCGGCACTGCGCCGACACCGGCGTGCCCGTCTTCGGCGTCTGCCTCGGCATGCAGTCGATGGCCGTGGCGTACGGCGGCGTCGTCGACCGCGCGCCCGAGCTGCTGCACGGCAAGACCTCGCTCGTCACGCACGAGGGGAAGGGCGTCTTCGCGGGCCTCCCCTCGCCCTTCACCGCGACCCGCTACCACTCGCTGGCCGCCGAGCCCGCCGCCCTTCCGGCGGAGCTGGAGGTCACCGCGCGGACCGAGGACGGCATCATCATGGGGCTCCGCCACCGTGAACTGGCCGTCGAAGGGGTCCAGTTCCACCCGGAGTCGGTCCTCACCGAGCACGGCCACCTCATGCTCGCCAACTGGCTGGAGCGGTGCGGCGACAAGGGGGCGGTCGGCCGGTCGGCGGGGCTCGCGCCGGTGGTGGGCAAGGCCGTCGCGTGACGACGGGCTCACCGTGGTTCCGGGACTCGGGAGTCCCCGGGCCGGAGCCGATACCCGCGGACCCGTACGGGCACGAGGAGCCGCGACAGCCTTACGAGTCGACGCCGTACGAGCAGACTGCGTACGAGCAGACGACGTACGAGCAGACGACGTACACGCCGAACACGCCGAACGCGTACGAGCAGCAGCCGGCCTACGAGCAGCAGCAGGCGTACCAGCAGACGGCGTACGAGCCCGCGTACGAGCCCGCGTACGCCTCGTACGCACCGGAGGAGACCCCGCAGGCCCCGCCGGCCCCGCGGGACGAGACGGTGGCCCTACGGGCCGTGGAGACGCCTCAGGGGCCCGGCCGGGCCGAGCGGCGCCGCGCGGCCAAGGGCGGCGGCAGGGACAGGGGCCGCGGAAGCGCCCCCGCAGCCACCGCCGGGGCCTCCGGGGCTGAGCAGCGCCCCCTCTCCCGGGTCGAGGCCCGCCGCGCCGCGCGCGCGGCCAAGGAGAGCGTCGGCGTCGTCGCCAGCCGGATCATCGGCGAACTCTTCATCACCTTCGGCGTCGTCATGCTGCTCTTCGTCACCTACCAGCTGTGGTGGACGAACGTCCTCGCCGGCCAGGAGACCGACCGCGCCAAGGAGCAGATCGAGGACACCTGGGCCAAGGGCCGCGACAGCGCCGACGACGGCAAGCCGGAGGCCTTCGAGCCCGGCCAGGGCTTCGCCATCATGTACATCCCCAAGCTCGACGTCGTCGTGCCCATCGCGGAGGGCATCAACAAGACCAAGGTCCTCGACAAGGGCATGGTCGGCCACTACGCCGACGGCAAGCTCAAGACGGCCATGCCGTCCGACAAGCAGGGGAACTTCGCCGTCGCCGGCCACCGCAACACGCACGGCGAGCCCTTCCGGTACGTCAACCAGCTCAAGCCCGGGGACCCGATCGTCGTCGAGACCCAGGACGCGTACTACACCTACGAGATGGCGAGCATCCTGCCGCAGACAGCGCCGTCCAACGTCTCGGTGATCGACCCGGTCCCGAAGGGATCCGGCTTCACCAAGCCCGGCCGGTACATCACGCTGACCACGTGCACGCCCGAGTTCACCAGCACGTACCGCATGATCGTCTGGGGCAAGATGGTCGAGGAACGCCCGCGCAGCAAGGGAAAGCCCGCGGCCCTCGTAGGGTGAGACCCCACACCTCCGGACGGGACGACAGGACGACCTAGTGGCACGCGCGCGCAACCGGATCGCCGGGATCATCAGCGCCTTCGGCGAACTCCTCATCACAGCGGGTCTGGTGCTCGGCCTCTTCGTCGTCTACTCGCTGTGGTGGACCAACGTCCTCGCCGACCGCGCCGCCGACCAGGACGGCGCCCAGGTCCGCGACCGCTGGGCCGACGGGCCCGGCGCCCTCGACACCAAGGACGGCATCGGCTTCCTCCACGTCCCCGCCATGGGAGACGACGAGATACTGGTCAAGCAGGGCACCACCAGCGCGATCCTGAACAACGGCGTCGCCGGCTACTACACCGACCCGATCAAGTCCGCCCTCCCGCAGGACAAGAAGGGCAACTTCACGCTGGCGGCGCACCGCGACGGGCACGGCGCGAAGTTCCACAACATCCACAAGCTGAAGACCGGCGACGCGATCGTCTTCGAGTCCAAGGACACCTGGTACGTCTACAAGGTCTACAAGAGCCTGCCGGAGACGACGAAGTACAACGTGGACGTCCTCCAGCCCGTCCCCAAGGAATCCGGCAAGACGAAGCCGGGCCGCTACATCACCCTGACGACCTGCACCCCGATGTACACCTCGGACTACCGGTACATCGTCTGGGGCGAACTGGAGCGCACGGAGAAGGTCGACCGCGACCGCACTCCGCCGGCCGAGCTGCTCTGACACCCGGCCGACGACGTCTGCACCCCGCTGACGACGACCGAGCCCCGGCATCCCATGGATGCCGGGGCTCGGTCGTGCTGCGTGCTGCATGCGGTGACGTCCGTCAGCCGAAGAAGCCGCCGCCGTCGTTGTCCCCGCTGTCGCCGCCGCCGGGATTGCCACCGTCTCCGCCACCCGGGTTGCCGCCGGGGTTGCCCCCGCCGCCCACGGTGATCACGGTGACCGGGTCGCCGACGTTGACCATCGAGCCGGGAGCCGGGTTCGAGGTGATCACCGTGGCGTCCTCCTTGTCGGAGTTCGCCTGCGTGACGACCAGACCCAAGGCCTCGAGCTGCGCCTTCACGTCCTTGAACTGCTTGGTGGCGATGTCCGTGGGGATCTGGACCTGAGTCACCTGCGGGCCCTTGGAGACCTGGAGCGTCACCTCGGAGTTCTTCGCGACCGAGGAGTTGCCGTCCGGGGACTGCTTCACGACCTGGTCCTTGGGCTGGTCCGAGTCCACGTACTGCGTGACCACGGTGAAGCCGAGGTTCTTCAGCTGCTGCTCGGCCTGGGCGAGCGGGTTGCCGACGACCGGGGGGACCGTCGACTGCAGCTGCTTCGCCACGGTGACCGTCACCTCGGAGTTCTTCTCCGCCTTGGTGCCGGCGTCCGGGTTCGTGCGCAGGACCGTGCCCGGGTCCTCCTCGGACTCCTCCTGCTCGATCTTGACCTTGAAGCCCTTGTCCTTCAGGGTCTGCTCGGCGCGCTCCTGGGACTGCTCGATGACGTCCGGGACCTCTTCGAGGGGGGCGCCCTCGGAGACGTACAGCTGGATCGTCGCGCCGGTGTCCATCTGGCTGCCGTCCGCGGCCGGGGTCTGACGGCAGACAGAGCCCTTGGGCTCGTCGCAGCGCTCGGTGCCGGCCTGGACGGCCTTCACCTGGGCGTTGACCGCGAGTTCCTCCGCCGCCTTCAGCGGCTGGCCGACAAGCTGCGGGACGGGGACCTGCGGGGTCCCCTCCTTCTTGTCGAACAGCGAGACGCCGATGAAGATCGCACCGACCAGCACCAGGACACCGGCCAGCGCCAGCAGGATCGTCGAGGTGTTCGACTTCTTCTGGCCACCGCCCCGGCGCCGGTCCGGACGGTCGTCGTAGCCGTAGCCGCCGTCGTCCCCGTTGATCGGAGGCATCATCGAGGTCTGACCGGCCGGGTCGGCCTGGCGCAGCGCGGTCGTCGGCTGGTCCTCCGGGTAGCCGCCGTAGCCCCCGCCGTACGCGGGCGCGCCGCCCATGCCCATCCCGATGCCCATCGCCGCGGCGGCCGCGACCGGCTGACCGTCGAGGCAGGCCTCGATGTCCGCGCGCATCTCGTCCGCCGACTGGTAGCGGTAGTCGGGGTCCTTGACCAGCGCCTTGAGGACGATCGCGTCCATCGACGGCGTGATCTCGGCGTCGAAGTTGCTCGGCGCCTGCGGCTCCTCACGGACGTGCTGGTACGCGACCGCGACCGGGGAGTCGCCGATGAACGGCGGGCGGACGGTGAGGAGCTCGTACAGCAGGCAGCCCGTGGAGTACAGGTCGGACCGGGCGTCGACCTGCTCGCCCTTGGCCTGCTCCGGGGAGAGGTACTGGGCCGTGCCGATCACGGCGGCGGTCTGGGTCATGGTCATGCCCGCGTCGCCCATGGCGCGCGCGATGCCGAAGTCCATGACCTTGACCTGGCCGGTGCGCGTCAGCATGACGTTCGCCGGCTTGATGTCACGGTGCACGATGCCGGCGCGGTGCGAGTACTCGAGCGCCTGGAGGATGCCGACCGTCATCTCGAGCGTGCGCTCGGGCAGCAGCTTGCGCCCCGAGTGCAGCAGCTCACGCAGGGTCGACCCGTCGACGTACTCCATCACGATGTACGGGATGGAGACCTGGTCGACGTAGTCCTCGCCGGTGTCGTAGACCGCGACGATCGCCGGGTGGTTCAGCGAGGCGGCGGACTGTGCCTCACGGCGGAACCGGGCCTGGAAGGACGGATCGCGGGCCAGGTCGGCCCGCAGCGTCTTCACGGCGACGGTGCGGCCGAGCCGGGTGTCCTGGGCGATGTACACCTCGGCCATGCCACCACGGCCGAGCACCGAGCCCAGCTCGTACCGGCCGCCGAGGCGACGCGGCTCTTCCATAGCTAATCCAGCCCTCTCCGTCTGTCCCGACCGCACCCATGGGTGGTCCGGCGGTGTGTGCTGTTCGCGCATACGCTACCGGCCCCGGGGAGGCGTTCCGCTCGGGGCCGGTAGCTGATACCTGACCGGTACCTGGCTGGTACCCGGCTCGTATGGGTCCGGGGGGATCAGCCCCGGTTCTTGATGACCGCCTTCATGACGGCCTTCGCGATCGGGGCGGCCAGGCCGCCACCGCTGATGTCCTCACGGTTGGTGCCCTCGGCGTCCTCGACGATCACGGCGACGGCCACCGGGGAGCCCTGAGCGGTCTTGGCGTACGAGATGAACCAGGCGTACGGACGCTTGGCGTTCTTCTCGCCGTGCTGGGCGGTACCCGTCTTGCCGCCGACCTTCACGCCGTCCATGTTCAGGTCGGCCTTGGCGCCGGTGCCCTTGGAGACGACGTTCTCCATCATCTGCTGGAGCTTCTGGGCGTTCTCCGGGGAGACCGGCTGGCTCATCTCCTCCGGGTCGTTCTGCTTGATGACGTCGAGGTTCGGGGCGACCAGCTTGTCGACCATGTACGGCTTCATCAGCTTGCCGTCGTTGGCGATCGCCGCCGTGACCATCGCCATCTGGAGCGGGGTGGTCGCCGTGTTGAACTGGCCGATGGAGGAGAGCGCGTTACCGCCGCGGTCGGCCTTCTTGTCGTAGACCGAGGCGGAGGAGCGGACCGGGGTGAACTGTTCGGCGTTGAAGCCGAACTTCTCGGCCATCTCGACCATCTTGTCGCGGCCGACGTCGTCACCGAGCTTCGCGAAGACCGAGTTGCAGGAGATCCGCAGCGCCTCGTTCAGGCTCGCGTTGGCACAGCCGCCGGAGTGGTTCTTCATCGGCTTCGTGGAGAGCGGGATCTTCCAGCCCTCGGGGGTCTCGGTCGCCGCGTTGATGTCGGTGACCTTGCCGCTCTCCAGCGCCGCGGCTGCGGTGACGACCTTGAAGACGGAGCCGGGCGGGTAGATCTCGCGGATCGCCCGGTTCTGCTTCGGCTTGTTCTTGTCCTTCTCCAGCGCGATCCAGGCCTTCTCGTCCTTGCCGGAGTAGCCGGCGAACGAGGTGGGGTCGTACGAGGGCGTGGACGCGAGCGCGAGGATCTTGCCGGTGGCCGGCTCGATGGCGACGACGGCGCCGGTGTTGTTCCCGAGACCCTTGTAGGCGGCCTTCTGCGCGGCCCCGCTGAGGGTGGTGACGACGTCGCCGCCCTTCTTCTTCTCACCGGTGAACATGGCGAGCGTGCGGTCGAAGAACAACCGGTCGTCGTTGCCGGTGAGGATGCCGTCCTCGATCTTCTCGATCTGGTTGGCGTCGTAGGCCTGCGAGGCGTACCCGGTCACCGGGGCCCACATGGGGCCGTCGGTGTAGGTGCGCTTGTACTTGTAGAACGGGTCCTGTGAGTCGGCGGACCCGGTGATCGGCTTGCCGTCGACGATGATGTTGCCGCGGGGGTTGGCGTACCGCTCGATCTGGACACGCTTGTTCGACGAGTGGGTGCTCAGCTCGTCGGCGCGGACGAACTGGAGCCAGTTGTCCCGCAGGAGCAGGGCGAGGACGAGCAGGCCGCAGAAGATGGCGACCCGCCGCAGGGGCTTGTTCACGGACGGACCACCTGGGTCATCTCGGCGTCGGGGGACGGGGCGGGCGCGGGCGCGGGGCGGCGCGCGGTGTCACTGATCCTGATCAGGATGCCGATGAGGGCCCAGTTCGCGATCACGGAGGAACCGCCGTACGCGAGGAACGGCATCGTCATACCGGTGAGCGGGATGAGGCCCATCACGCCGCCGGCGACGACGAAGATCTGGAGTGCGAAGGCGCCGGAGAGGCCCATCGCGAGCAGCTTGCCGAAGGGGTCGCGGGCGGCGAGGGCGGTGCGGACACCGCGCTCGACGATCAGCCCGTAGATGAGCAGGAAGACCATCACACCGGCGAGCCCGAGCTCCTCGCCGACGGTGGCGAAGATGAAGTCGGAGTTCGCGGCGAAGCCGATGAGGTCCGAATTGCCCTGGCCGAGGCCGGTGCCGAGGATGCCGCCGGAGCCGAAGGACATCAGTACTTCGGTCATCTGGTCACAGGCGTCGATCTTGTCGGCGCAGCCGAAGGGGTCGGCCCAGGCGTCGACACGGGCCTGGACGTGGCTCGCGAAGGAGGCCACGCCGACCGCGCCCGCGACGGACATGCCCAGACCCATGACGATCCAGCTGGTCCGCTCCGTCGCCACGTACAGCATGATCACGAACATGCCGAAGAACAGCAGCGACGTACCGAGGTCGTTCTCGAAGATCAGGATGAGGAGGCTGACCGCCCAGATCGTCAGGATCGGGCCGAGGTCGCGGCCGCGGGGCAGGTAGAGCCCCATGAAGCGGCGGCTGGCCAGGGCGAGTGCGTCCCGCTTCACCATCAGATAGCCGGAGAAGAAGATCGCGAGCACGATCTTCGCGAACTCACCGGGCTGGATGGAGAAGCCGGCGACGTTGATCCAGATCTTGGCGCCGTAGACGGCCGATCCGAGGCCAGGCACCAGCGGCAGCAGCAGCAGGACGAGCGCCGCGACCATCGAGATGTACGTGTAGCGCTGGAGGACCCGGTGGTCCTTCAGGAGCAGCAGCATGCCGACGAACATGGCGATGCCGATGGCCGAGTACATCATCTGCTTCGGCGCGTCCGGGCTGAAGCTGTCGTACAGCCGCATCGAGGTCGCGATCAGCCGCGGCGACTGGTCAAGCCGCCAGATCAGCACCAGACCCATGCCGTTGAGCAGGGTCGCGAGGGGCAGCAGCAGCGGGTCCGCGTACGGGGCCCACTTCCGCACCACGAGGTGGGCGACGCCCGCGAGCAGGGCGAGACCGAGCCCGTACCCGGCCATACCGGCCGGGATCTTGCCGTCGATGGCCAGGCCCACGTTGAGGTACGCGAACACCGGGATGGCGACGGCGAACGCGAGCAGCGCCAGCTCGGTGTTGCGGCGGCTCGGCGCCTCGATCGCGCCGATGGTGGTCGTGTTGGTGACAACGCTCATGGTGGTGAAAGGCCCCCTACGGGTGCTTACTGCTTGCCGCAGTTCGAGGCCAGCTTCTGCTCCTCCGCGGTGAGGGTGGGACCCGGCGACGGAGCGGCTGTGGTGGGCTTGGAGTCAGGGGTGGCGGTGCCTTCGGGCGTCTCGACCGGCGGCTTGCTCGCCTGGTCCGCGGCCTTCTCGGCGGCGGCGCGGCGCTGCTCGGTCTTCTTGCAGGCCGAGGCCTGCAGAGCCAGCTCGGAGATCTTCGTCTCGGCCTTGCCGAGGCTGCCGCCCGCGATCGTGTCCTCGACCTGCTTCCGCTGGTAGGCGGGGAGGTACTTGAGTTCGATCTCGGGGTGGTCCTTCTCGACCTTCGACAGCGAGACCCAGGCCAGGTCCTGGCTGATGCCCTGGTAGAGCGCCACGTGCTGGTCCTTGGAGCCGACGAAGTACTGCGTCTGCGTCCACCGCCAGCCGCCGTAGAGGCCGCCACCGACGACGGCGAGGGCCAGGACGAGGAAGAAGGAGCGCTTGAGCCACTTGCGGCCGGTCCGCGGCTTGACGAAGTCGTCGTCCGTGTACGACTCGAAGGAGCCCTGCGGCGGCATGCCGCCGTAGCCGTGGTCGTCGCCGCTGCCGGGCGGGCCGAAGCCACCGGCGGGCGGCTGCTGGTGCGGGGCCGGGCGGCCGAGGCCGGAGGCGCGGCCGGCGGGGGTCTGCATCGCCCCGCCGTCGTTCAGCTGGGCCGCCTGGTTCTCGGCGACCGCGCCCACGATGACCGGGGTGTCGCTGAGGTGACCGGCGAGGGTGTCGCCGCCGTCGACGTCGAGGACGTCCGCGACGATCACCGTGATGTTGTCGGGGCCGCCGCCGCGCAGCGCGAGCTGGATCAGCTCCTGCACGGTCTCCTGCGGGCCCTGGTAGCTGGCGAGCGTGTCCTCGAGGGTCTGGTGGGAGACCACTCCGGACAGGCCGTCGGAGCAGATCAGGTACCGGTCGCCGGCCCGGACCTCGCGGATCGAGAGGTCGGGTTCGACGTGGTCACCGCTGCCGAGCGCGCGCATGAGCAGCGAGCGCTGCGGGTGGGTGGTGGCCTCCTCCTCGGTGATCCGTCCCTCGTCGACGAGGCGCTGGACCCAGGTGTGGTCCTGCGTGATCTGGGTGAGGACACCGTCGCGGAGCAGGTACGCACGCGAGTCGCCGACGTGCACGAGGCCGAGGCGCTGACCGGTCCACAGCAGGGCCGTGAGCGTCGTGCCCATGCCCTCCAGCTGCGGGTCCTCCTCGACC
Organism: Streptomyces venezuelae; assembly: GCF_008642375.1. Taxonomy (NCBI): domain Bacteria; kingdom Bacillati; phylum Actinomycetota; class Actinomycetes; order Kitasatosporales; family Streptomycetaceae; genus Streptomyces; species Streptomyces venezuelae. The sequence goes on from NZ_CP029194.1 coordinate 4,380,720, forward strand.
ATCATCCGAAGCTGGTCGTTGGCGCGCTGCACCGCCGTACCGAGCGAGGTGAGGATGTCGGAACCGGGGACGTCGTCGTCGAGCGTGACGAGGGTGGAGATCACCTCGGAGGAGGCGACCTCACCGGCGGCCTGGCCGCCCATGCCGTCGGCGATGGCGAGCAGCCGGGGGCCGGCATAGCCGGAGTCCTCGTTGCCCTCGCGGATCATGCCCTTGTGGGAGCCCGCGGCGAAACGCAGGGACAGAGTCATGCGCACCTGCCCTGTCGACGCTGCATCGGGGTACAGCCGGTCTCGACCCACACTGCCCACCCTCCGGTCGCTCCGCTCATTGTCGTACTACTTCCGCAGCTCGATGACGGTCTTGCCGATGCGAATCGGCGCGCCCAGCGGAATCGGCGTGGCGGTGGTGAGGCGGGTCCGGTCGAGATAGGTGCCGTTCGTGGACCCGAGATCCTCGACGATCCACTGGCCGTCCCGGTCGGGGTAGATCCTGGCGTGCCGGCTGGACGCGTAGTCGTCGTCCAGCACGATCGTCGAATCGTGCGCCCGGCCCAGCGTGATCGTCTGGCCCTGGAGGGCGACGGTGGTGCCGGTGAGGGTGCCCTCGGAGACGACCAGCTTGGTCGGGGCGCCACGGCGCTGCCGCCCGCCGCCCGCGGCCGGCTGCTGGCCGCGCTGCTGCGGAGGCGCGGCGGCCTGCTGGCGCGTGTTCTGCTGCGGCCGGGCGTCCTGGCGCCGTGAACCGCGCTGCGTCACCCGCGTTCCGAACAGATCGCTGCGGATGACCTGGACGGCCACGATGACGAACAGCCACAGAACGGCCAGGAAACCCAACCGCATGACCGTCAGGGTCAGCTCTGACATTGCCCCCGCTTCACCCTTCGGCTTGCCGGTAAACGATGGTGGTGCTGCCCACGACGATCCGCGAGCCGTCGCGGAGCGTAGCGCGGGTGGTGTGCTGCCCGTCCACCACGATGCCGTTGGTGGATCCCAGATCCTGGATCGTCGAGGGCGTTCCGGTCCGGATCTCGCAGTGCCGGCGGGAGACGCCGGGATCGTCGATCCTCACGTCCGCGTCGGTGCTGCGGCCGAGGACCAGGGTCGGGCGGGAGATCTGATGGCGGGTGCCGTTGATCTCGATCCAGCGGCGGACCTGGGAGCCCGCTCCGGCCCCGGGACCCGTGCCGGGCATGGCCACGGGGCCGCCCGCCGGGCGTCCCGCGGGTGCCGCAGGCCGCTGGCCGGGGGCGCCCGGAGGCGGGGAGGCGGGCATGGGCGGGGCGCCGGTCGGGGGGTACCCGTAACCGCCGCGGCCCTGCACCTGGCCCTGCTGCTGGTGAGGCTGCTGGTGTCCGGAGGCAGGCGGCTGCGACTGTGACGTACTCGACGCTAGTGTGCGGCTGCGCACCCGGTACAGACCGGTGTCGAGGTCGTCGGCCTTCTCCAGGTGGACCTTGATCGGTCCCATGAAGGTGTACCGCTGCTGCTTCGCGTAGTCCCTGACCAGGCCGGCGAGCTCGTCGCCGAGCTGGCCCGAGTAGGGGCTGAGGCGCTCGTAGTCCGGCGCGCTCAGCTCCACGATGAAGTCGTTGGGGACGACGGTCCGCTCGCGGTTCCAGATCGTCGCGTTGTTGTCGCACTCGCGCTGGAGCGCGCCGGCGATCTCGACGGGCTGGACCTCGGACTTGAAGACCTTGGCGAAGGTGCCGTTGACCAGACCTTCGAGGCGCTGCTCGAATCGCTTCAGGACTCCCATGGGGCACCTCCTCCGTCGTTGTCGTCCTGGTACTGCTTACTGATCGTATCCACGCGTCGGGAAATCGGCTGGTTCCCCTTCTCTGCCCTGTGGACGAGTGTCACCTCTCACAGACCTTTCCCCCGGATCGTAGAGGTGGCCTGTGGACAGTGTCCCGCACCCGGCTGAGGGAGCGACGATGGGACCGGGAGTCCCGGCCCGGTGACCGACTGCGGTCAGCCCCCTTCGTCCTCTTCCTTCCTCCCCTCCCGCTCCTTCCCCCACGCGTTCCCTTCAGGCTCGCCTTCCGGCCTCCCTCTCTCCTTGTTCTGCGGGAGTGGGGGCGAAACAAGGGATGTGAATCCACGGTCTGCGACGTGCTAATCTTCAGATGTCGCCAGGCGCTCGCACCGAAAGGTGAGAGGGCAGGGAGGCCACCAATGCGCGGGTGGCGGAATAGGCAGACGCGCTGGATTCAGGTTCCAGTGCCCGAAAGGGCGTGGGGGTTCAACTCCCCCCTCGCGCACCAGACGGAAGCCCCGTAGGTCATCGACCTACGGGGCTTCCGCGTTTGTGCCGCGGATTGTGAGCCTTCCCACGTCGCGACTTTTGTCGTCGCGAGGCGAGACGAAAGACGGACGTCCGCGGGTGGGGCCGCTGCCTAGGGTGCGAGCGTGGACGTTATGTCGAAGTCGGGGGACCGGGGCGCGAGCGGCAGCGAGTCCGGGAGAGAGCCCGGGAGAGAGCCGGGGACAGCGGCTGGGCCCGGGACAGCGGCCGGGACCGGGAGTCGGTCGGAGATCGGGCGCGCCATCAGGGTCAGGGCCGCCGCCTGGTGGGGATGGTTCGCCGTACCGGGCCAGTGGTCGCGGCGTCGTACCGCCGGTGAGATCTCGCTCGCCGTGGTCGTCGCGCTGCTCGCCGCCGGGAGCGAGGAGCTCCTGGGCGGTGAGGGCCGACGGCTCGCCGTGGTCGCCGTCGGCGCCGCCGTGCTGTCGCTGCTGCGGCGCAGGCTCCCCGCGAGCGTCCTCGTTCTCGCCGCCGGGCTCGCCCCCTTCCTCCCCGGCTTCGGGCCGCTGCTGATCGTGGTCGGCTGGTCGGCCGGCCGGTACGTCGAGAGTGCCGGGCGGGCGCTGGCCGCGTTCATGGCCGCCTTCGTCCTGGACGTCGGAGGCACGCTCCTGGAGACCTGGGACCGCCAGCGGATGCTCACGGTGGCCTTCCTCGCGGCCCTCTACTACCTGGGCACGACCCTGGCGCCCGGCCTCGCCCACCGCTACTGGACCCAGCGGCGGACCCTGCTGCACGCCCTCCAGGAGCGCAACGCCCAACTGCTGCGCGAGCGGACGATGGTCGCCTGGCAGGCGCGGCTGCGGGAGCGGCAGCGGATCGCCCAGGACATGCACGACAGCCTCGGGCACCAGCTGGCGCTGATCGCCGTGCACACGGGCGCCCTGGAGGTGGACCGGGAGCTGAGCGAGCGGCAGCGCGAGGTCGTCGGAGTCCTGCGGAACGCCTCGGTGACGGCGATGCAGGAGCTGCGGGAGGTCGTCGGCATATTGCGCGACGGGATCGAGGCCACGGAAGGAACGGCCTCCGCGCCCGCGCGGGCCGGCGACGAGACGGGGAAGGCGGCGCGGGGGACCGCGGGCATCGAGGGACTCGTGGCGGCGGCCAGGGCGGCCGGGACCACGGTCGGGCTGCGCCGGCTCGGCGAGGAGCGGCCGCTGGCACCGGCCGCGGACCACGCCGCGTACCGGATCGCGCAGGAGGCGCTGACCAACGCCTACAAGTACGCGCCGGGGGCACCGATCGCCGTCGAGCTGCGCTACGAGCCGGACACCTTCGTCGTGGAGGTCCTCAACGAGGCGCCGGCGGGCGGCCCGGCCAAGGACGTGGTGAGCGGAGGACAGGGGCTGACCGGGCTCGCCGAGCGGGCCCGGCTGGTGGGCGGCATGTGTCACGCGGGTCCGGCCGACGGAGGCGGCTTCAGGGTGGCCGGGATGCTGCCGTACGGAGCGGCACCCGTCGCCGAGGCAGCGCCTTTGGTCGATGCGGCCGACGACTTCCGGCAGCAGTCGACGAGACCGCTCGTGGGCGATGGTCGTCCGGTCGTGGTCGGACCGACCGACTGGACGTTCACAGAGCGGGAGCTGGCGATGGCGGTGCGCGGGGGCAGAGGCAGGGGCATGGGCGCGGGCGGTGGGGTCGCCCTGGGGTGCGGGATCGCGTTCGCGGCGGTCGTCCTGCTCGTGGTGGCCGCGGGCTTCGGGCTCTACTTCATGATCGGTTCGCTGGAGAAGGGGATGATCGACCCCGAGCAGTACGACGCGGTCAAGGTCGGCACGTCCGAGAAGGAGGTCAGGGACCGACTCCCTTCGGGCGACTCGATAGCCACCGCGGGCCTGGGGGGCAAGGGACCCGCGCGGCCGGAGGGCTCCGACTGCCTGGTGCTGCTCTCCTCGGAGCCCGGGGAATCCTTCGACGAGGAGCCCGTTTTCCGGTTCTGCTTCAAGGACGGCAAGCTGATCGAGAAGAAGTCGTACGTGGTCGAGCAGCGGTGACGCTGTCCTCGGTCCCACCGGAGTCAGTCGTGGGGGAGTAGCTGTGGCAGGGCAGCCCATCAGGGTCGTGATCGCCGATGACGAGCCCCTGATCCGGGCCGGGATCCGGATGATCCTCATCTCGGACCCGGACATCGAGGTGGTCGGCGAGGCGGCCGACGGCCGGGCGGCCGTCGAGGCGGCCCGGGCACACGCCGCCGACGTGGTGCTGCTCGACATCCAGATGCCGGTGCTCGACGGCCTCTCCGCGCTGCCGGAGCTGCGCCGGGCCGCGCCGGCGGCCCGGGTGATCGTCCTGACGACCTTCGGGGAGCGGGAGAACGTGCTGCGGGCCCTGGAACACGGGGGCGCCGGCTTCCTGCTCAAGGACACGGCGCCGGCCGAGCTGATCCGGGCGGTGCGGGCAGCCGCGGCGGGGGACGCCTACCTGTCGCCGGCCGCGACCCGACACGTGGTGGAGCGGCTCGCCACGGGCCGGGAGGCTGCGCGGTCAGAGCAGGCGCGGGTGCGGGTGGCGGCGCTGAGCGAGAAGGAGCGCGACGTGCTGGCGGTGCTCGGCGAGGGGCTGTCCAACGCGGACGCGGGCCGCCGGCTGCACTTGAGCGAGGCCACGGTGAAGACGTACGTGAGCCGGATCCTCGCCAAGCTGGACTGCGAGAACCGGGTGCAGGCCGCGCTGCTGGCCCGGGACGCGGGGCTGTAGGGGGCCCCTTCCGGCGCCGGCAGTACTGCTACGGGGCTCGGTGGGTACGGCTGGACCACGCGGGCCGGATGGCTCGGGTCACTGCGGGGAGCCGTCCGGGAGGTCGCTCGTGCTCGCGGTGTTGTAGCGGAGCAGGTACGCGGCGAACCGGGCGAGGTCGTCGGCCGACCAGTCCCTGAGGCGTTCCTGATAGGCCGCGAGACGGCTTGTCTGCGCCGAGGCGAGGACCTCGGCGCCCGCCTCCGTGGGGTGCAGGACCTGGACGCGGTGGTCGTCGGGGGCCGGCCGGCGCTCGACGAATCCGAGCCGTTCCAAGGTGGCGATCTGGCGGCTCACCGTCGACTTGTCCAGCAGGTAGTGGGCCGCGAGGTCGGTCGCGCGGCAGCCGCGCTGCACGTCGATGTGGGCGAGGAGCGTGTACGAGACGAGCGGGAGCTCGGGGTGGACCCGGGCCGCCGCGGCGCGGGCCCTGCGCGCGAACGCCGTCAGCTCGCGCTGGATGACGTCCAAGGACGCCTCGCGCGGTACCTCTGCGCCACCGGTCATGGTGCGCTCCCCTGTCGTCCGTTGGTGTTCCCTGTGGATTCGGTTGTATAGTACAACGGTTATGTAGTTGTAAAAGCCAACCATGGAGGTTCCGGTGTCCGCAGGACCGAGTACCGACAGCGCGTTGAGGCATGTCCTCGGACATCTGCTCACTCCCCTGCTGATGTGCATCGGCATGGGCCTGGCCTACCTCGGCGCCTTCCACGCCCCCGCACCCCACGACCTGCGCGTCGACGTCGTCGGTTCCGGGCCGAGCGCCCAGGTCCTTGCCCAGACGCTCCAGGACAACGGCGCCGGTGCCCTCGACGTCCGTACCGTCGCCGACCGGGCCACGGCCGTCACCTCGCTGCGCGAACAAGGCAGCTTCGGGGCCTACATCCCCGGCGAGAAGCCCGAGCTCATCGTCGCCTCGGGCTCCTCCGACACCAGCGCCATGGCCGTGGAGAAGGTGTTCACCAAGGTCGCCGCCGCACAGGACGCCCCGCTCAAGGTCACCGACGTCGCCCCCGTCGCCTCCGGCGACCCCACCGGCCAGGGCATCTTCTTCCTGCTCGTCGCCCTCAGCATCGGCGCCTACGCCTCGGTCGCCGTCATCGGCGGAGCCGGCGCCGCCCTGCCCATGAAGACCAGGGCCCTCCTCGCCGCCGCGATGTCGCTGGTCGTCAGCCTGATCGGCGCCCTGTTCGCCGGGCCGGTCTTCCACCTCGTCGACCAGGGGCTCGGCGGAGTCTGGGCGATGTCCTGGCTCTACGCGGCGGGCATCCTGCTCGTCGGCGTCGGCCTCCACACCTTCCTGCGCCGCTGGACCACGCTCGGTGTGATGGTGCTCTTCGTCATGCTCAACTTCACGAGCTCCGGCGGCATCTACCGGCCCGAGCTCCAGCCCGGCTTCTTCGGCGCTCTGCACGCCTTCTGGAACGGCGCGGGCTTCGTCGAAGGCGTCCGCAGCCATGTCTACTTCGGTGGCCACGCGCTCGGCGGACACGTCCTCGTCCTCGCCCTGTGGTTCCTCGCCGGAGCCGCCCTCGTGGTGGCCGCCGGAATCGTGGAGGCCAGGAGGAACCAGGTCTCGAAGGCCGGAGAGAAGACGATGGCGACGGCCGGGGAGAAGCCCGGGATCGCGGAGGGGATCGGAGAGGAGACGGAGGAGGAGATGGAGGAGGCTGTCGCCGTCTGAGGTTGTCCACAGGGCGTTGTCCACAGGGGGAGACGGCTGATCAGGTGCGGCGGTACCGTCAGGGCCGGATGATGTTGGACATCGCATCGGGGGAGGACGTCCCATGGACGAGATCGGGGCCGTGGTGCCGGGACAGCGCGGTACGGCGGACGGTACGGCGGACGGCACACGCGTCCCGCACGTGCCGGGCTTCGCGCGCCGCGCCGCCGACGGTGGCGCGGGGGTCTCCCCCAGGGACGTCGGCAAGGAACTGCGCCGCCGGGTGCCCCGTACCGCGCACGACCGGCCGGCCCTCGCGGCCGACCGCCCGGACGCCGTCCGCGCCGTCGAGGAATCCAGCCGGGGACGGGTCCCCGAGCTCGCGCCGATACGGGTCGGCCGTATGGCGGCCAGCCCCTTCGCCTTCCTGCGCGGATCCGCCGGACTGATGGCCCACGACCTCGTCACAACCCCCGTCACCGGGATATCCGCCCAACTGTGCGGCGACGCGCACGCCGCCAACTTCGGCCTCTACGGCGACGCCCGCGGCCGGCTCGTCATGGATCTCAACGACTTCGACGAGACGATCGCCGGCCCCTGGGAATGGGACCTCAAGCGGCTCGTCACCTCCCTCGTCCTCGCCGGACGGGAAGTGGGCGCGAGCGAGGAGGTGTGCCGAGCGGCCGCTTTCGACACCGTCGGCGCCTACCGGCGCACCATGCGCCTCCTGGCCCGGCTCCCCGCCCTCGACGCCTGGAACGCGATTGCCGACGAGGAACTCGTCTCGCACACCGACGCCCGCGACCTCATAGGCACCCTGGAGCGGGTCTCGGCGAAGGCCCGCAACAACACCAGCGCCCGGTTCGCCGCCCGGTCGACCGAGGCCGTGACCGATGCCGAAGGCGGCGGCCGCAGGTTCGTCGACGCTCCCCCGGTACTGCGCAGGGTCCCCGACGGCGAGGCGGCGGCCGTCACCGCCTCCCTCGGCGCGTACCTGGAGACCGTGTCCCAGGACCGGCTGCCGCTCCTCGCGCGGTACGCCGTCCACGACGTGGCTTTCCGGGTCGTCGGCACCGGCAGCGTCGGCACCCGCTCCTACGTCGTGCTGCTGCTCGACCACCGGGGCGAGCCGCTGGTGCTCCAGGTGAAGGAGGCCAGGCCCTCGGTCCTGCTGCCGCACCTGCCGGCCGTGGGCTTCACCGTGCCGGACCCCGGCCACGAGGGGCGGCGGGTGGTCCTCGGGCAGAAGCGGATGCAGGTGGTGAGCGACCATCTGCTCGGTTGGACGACGGTCGAGGGGCGGCCCTTCCAGGTGCGCCAGTTCCGCAACCGCAAGGGCAGCGTGGACCCCGCCGCACTCACCGTGGACCAGGTCGACGACTACGGCCGGATGACCGGGGCGCTGCTGGCCCGGGCGCACGCCCACAGCGCCGACCCGCGTCTCATAGCCGGCTACTGCGGCAAGAACGAGGAGCTGGACGAGGCCGTCGCGTCCTTCGCCGTCACGTACGCGGACCGCACCACCGCGGACCACGCCGACCTGCTCGCCGCCGTCCGGGCGGGGCGCATAGCGGCAGAACTGGGCGTCTGACCGACGCCCGCACCTGGGGAGGGAGGGGAGGGGGAGGGAGGGGGGAGGCCCCCCGAAGGACCGTAGGCTGGGTGGGACGAGCCGGAACGAGGACGTGGGCGGGCGTGAACGTGAGCGTGGACCAGGGTGCGAACGACGAGCCCGCGGACGAACGACCCGAGGCAGGGCAGCCCGCGGACGAGCGGCCCGAGGCTCGGTTGGAGCGGGCCGTGCGGGTCGCCGAGCAGGCGCTGATCGAGTTCGAGATCGCCGTCGAGACCTTCCGGGTCGAGGTGGAGAACTTCTCGCGGCTGCACCACCAGAAGCTCGGCCCCATGTACGCGCGGCTCGACGAGCTCGACGCGCGGATCGCCGAGGCGCGGGCGGCACGCACCGGGGACCCGGAGGATCTGCGGAAGGCCCAGGAGGCGCGGGCCGCGGTCATGCCCATGCCCGGGGTGGAGGAGCTCTTCCACGACTGGATCGACTCCGACGGCCTCTCCCCCGAGGCGGCGGCGATGCTCAACGAACGGCCGGTGCAGGCTCCGAAGCGGGTACGGCCCAGCGAGGAGGCCCGCCGGCTCTACCGTGAGCTGGCCCGCAAGGCCCACCCCGACCTGGCCCGGGAGGACGCCGAGCGGCAGCGGCGCGAGGAGTTCATCACGCGGGTGAACGCCGCCTACGCCCGGGGCGACGAGGCGCAGCTGCGCGAGCTCTCCGAGGAATGGGAGGCCGGTCCCGTGCCGGCCGAGGAGCGGCCCAGCGAGAGCGAGGAGCTGTACGCCCGCCTGGAGTGGCTGGCGCAGCGCAAGGACATGCTGTCCGCGATGGCGCGGGAGCTGGAGGACTCCGCGATCGGCGCGATGCTGCGGATGGCTCCGGAGGATCCGGACCGGCTCCTGGAGGAGGTCGCGGAGCAGCTGCTCGCGCAGGTCTCCGAGCGTGAGACCGAGCTTGCCGGGCTGGTGGAGTAGGTTTTTTCTGTGCGCTCGAACTTCGTCGGGCGGTTCTGACGAGAGAAGGCCAGTCCCATGAATTTCTCCCCGCTGCCCTCGGTGGACGCGGCTTCCGTGCCGGCCGACGCGCTGGTGCTGGACGTCCGGGAGGACAACGAATGGGAAGCCGGTCACGTCGAGGGTGCGCTGCACGTGCCGATGAGCGACTTCGTGGCCCGCTTCGGTGAGGTGACGGAGGCGGTGGCCGAGCGCGGTCGCGCCTATGTGATGTGCCGGGTGGGCGGCCGGTCGGCGCAGGTCACCCAGTATCTGGTGCAGCAGGGCTTCGACGCGGTGAACATCGACGGCGGGATGCTCGCCTGGGACGGTGCCGGGCGTCCGATGGTGACGGGGAGCGGGAGCCCGGCCTTCGTCCTCTGAGCTGAGCTGGGGATGGGCTGAGGCGGTTCAGCCGAGGGGGTGGGTGGCCAGGAGGTCGCCGAGGGCCTCCTCGTGGGCGGCTGCGGGGCCGAGGGACAGTTCGAGCTGCTTGGCCCAGGCGTGGTAGCGGTGCAGGGGGTAGTCGGTGTCGGCGCCGAAGCCCCCGTGCAGGTGCTGGGCGGTCTGCACCACGCGTCGTACGCCCTCGGAGGCCCAGATCTTCGCGACGGCGATGTCCCCGGCGGCGGGCAGCGCCCCGGCGGCGCCGGTGGAGACGCGCCAGGCGGCCTGCCAGAGGGTGGCTTCCATGGCGCGCAGGTCGATGTAGCGGTCGGCGGTCTGGACGGCGACGGCCTGGAACGTGGCCACGGGGTGGCCGAACTGTTCCCGCTTGCCGGTGTACTGGCTCGTCATGGTGAGGACGGCCTCGCCGAGTCCGAGGGCGAGTGCGCACGTGCCGGTGGTGAGGAGCTCGCGGAGTCGTTCCCAGGCGCCTTCGGCTTCGATGACCTCGGTGCTGTCGAGGCGTACGGCGTCGAGGCGGAGTGCGGCGAGGAGTTCGCCGCTGGTGGAGTACTGCTCGGCGAGGGCGACGCCTTCGTGGGTGCGGGGGACCAGGGCGAGGATGGTGCGGCCCTCGTCGGTGTGTGCGGGGACGGCGACGAGGTCGGCGCCGTGGGCCCAGGGGACGGCGTTCTGGAGGCCGTCGAGGATCCAGGTGGTGCCGTCGCGGCGGGCGGTGACGGCGCGGTCGGCCGGGTCGTGGCCGGTGAGTCCGTGGGAGGCGGCGGTGAGGACGAGTTCGCCGCGGGAGACTCGGGGGAGGATCGCGGCGGCCGTCGACCGGTCCGCGTACCGGTCGACGGTCATTGCCACGGCGCCGGTCTCCAGCAGGGGTACGCGGGCGAGGACGCGGGCGGATTCGCGCAGCAGGAGGCAGAACGCGACGGGGTCGAGTCCGGCGCCGCCGTGCTCGGGGGGCAGGACGAGGCCGAGCAGGTCGGCGGCGGCGAGGCGGGACCAGAGGGATCGGTCGAGGTCCTCGGCGACGGCGCCCGGGGTGAGGGCCGGGCTCGGTACCGCGTCGGGTGTGACGCTGGCGAAGACCGCCTTGGCCGCTTCGACGGCCGCCTGTTGCTCTTCGGTGAAGGTGAAGTCCACTGTCCTGCCCTCCCGTTGTCGCTCCTGCGCTCTCTGCCCTGACGAGGCGTCAAGATAGAACAGGTTCTAGCGGAAGGGAATGGCGGTGCCGGGACTCGTCAGCGGTCGAAGTCCAACTCCACGTCCGGGGTGACGGGATGGGACTGGCAGGCCAGGACGTAGCCGGCGTCGGTTTCGTCGGGTTCCAGCGCGAAGTTGCGGTCCATCCGCACTTCTCCGCCGACGAGGAAGGCGCGGCAGGTGCCGCACACTCCGCCCTTGCAGGCGTACGGCGCGTCCGCGCGGGCGCGCAGCACGGTGTCGAGGAGTGTCTCGCCGCGGTCGACGGGCCAGGTCCCGGAGCGGCCGTGCAGGGTCGCGGTCAGGGTCGCGTGCGCCGGGGTGTCGGCGGCGGCGACCGGCGCGGGTGCCGAGCCGTCGTCGACGTGGAAGATCTCCTGGTGGATCCTGCTCCGGTCCACTCCGAGGTCGCGTAGGGCGTGTTCGGCTCCCTGGACGAGTCCGAAGGGGCCGCAGAGGAACCAGCCGTCGATCTCGGCGACGGGCAGGAGTGCGGGCAGCAGGGTGTCGAGCCGCTCGCGGTCGAGGCGGCCGGAGTCCAGTCCCGCCTGCTGTTCCTCGCGGGAGAGCACGGTGACGAGCTGGAAGCGGTCCGGGTAGCGGTCCTTGAGGTCGGCCACCTCGTCGAGGAACATCGTGGACGCGGCGGTGCGGTCGCTGCGGATCAGGCAGAACCGGGCCTCGGGCTCCCGGGCGAGCAGGGTGGCCGCCATGGACAGGACCGGCGTGATGCCGCTGCCGCCGACGACGGCGGCGAAGTGGCCGGGGCGCGGGGCGAGCTGGAAGCGGCCCATGGGTTCCATGACCTCGACGAGGTCGCCGACGGCCAGCTCCTTGAGGGCGTACGTCGAGAACGCGCCGCCGTCGACGAGCCGGATGCCCACGCGCAGGACTGGGGGCTCACCGGCGGGGGCGGCGGGAGAGCAGATCGAGTACGTACGACGGATCTCCTCGCCCTGCTCGTCCTCGCGGCGCAGGGCGAGGTGCTGGCCGGGGAGGTGGCGGTACGTCTCCTGGAGCTCGGGCGGGACCGCGAAGGTGACGGCCACGGAGTCGTCCGTGAGTCGCTCGACGTCGCTCACCCGGAGTGGATGGAACCCGGCCCGTCCTGGGGGTACCTCCCGCCGGCGGCTGGGGGAGCCTGAGGGCAGCATCTACAGCTCCTTGAAGTGGTCGAACGGTTCGCGGCACGCGGTGCAGCGGCGCAGGGCCTTGCACGCGGTGGAGGAGAAGCGGCTGAGGAGTTCGGTGTCGGTGGAGCCGCAGTGGGGGCAGCGGATCGCCAGGGTGAGGGGCACGGGGCCGCCGGCCGGGCCCTGGGGGCGGGGCGGGGCGATGCCGAACTCGGCGAGCTTGCGCCGGCCTTCCTCGCTGATGTCGTCGGTGGACCAGGCGGGGGCGAGGACCGTGACGACGGAGACGTCGGGCACTCCGTGCTCGTGGAGGGCGCGCTCGATGTCGGAGGACATCGCCTCTATCGCGGGGCAGCCGGTGTAGGTCGGGGTGAGGGAGACCTCGACGCGGCCGGGGCCGGTGACGTGGACGCCCCGCATGACGCCGAGCTCTTCCAGGGTGAGGACGGGCAGCTCCGGGTCGGGAACGGCGCCGGCGATCCGGCTGAGCTCCTCCTCCAGGGCCGTCATGGTCACCATGTCGCCCCCGGGTGGCTGCGGTGCAGGTGCTGCATCTCGGCGATCATCCGGCCGAAGGATTCGGTGTGGAGGCCCTGGCGGCCGGCGCCGGCGGCCCAGGCTCCGGTGCGGGGGCCGGTGGGCACGGTGAGCGTGGCCTTGTCGAGGACGGCCGTGACGGAGTCCAGCCAGGCGCTCTCCATGGCGGTGCGGTCCAGGTCGAGACCGTCGACGGGCTGGAACAGCTCGCCGGTGTACCGCCAGAGGGAGTCGCAGGCCCGCTGCATGCGGTCGTGGCTCTCGGGGGTGCCGTCGCCGAGGCGCAGGGTCCAGTGCTCGGCGTGGTCCTGGTGGTAGGCGACCTCCTTGACGGCCTTGGCCGCCAGGCCGGCGAAGGGGCCGTCGCCGGCTGCCAGCTGTCCGTAGAGGAGGTGCTGGTAGGTGGAGAAGTACAGCTGTCGGGCGATGGTGTGGGCGAAGTCGCCGTTCGGCTGTTCGACCAGCTGGGCGTTCCGGAAGGAGCGCTCCTCGCGGAGGTAGGCCAGTTCGTCCTCGTCGCCGACGAGGGAGAGCAGGATGCGGGCCTGGCCGAGGAGGTCGAGCGCGATGTTCGCGAGGGCGACCTCTTCCTCCAGGACGGGGGCGGAGCCGGCCCACTCCCCCAGGCGGTGGGAGAGGACGAGGGCGTCGTCGCCGAGGGCGAGGGCGGCGGCGGTGATCGCGGTGGTCTCGCCGGTGCCGGTGGTCTCGTGGGTGTCGGGGGTGCTCACAGGTGCTTGACCCCCTCCGGGATCTCGTAGAACGTCGGGTGGCGGTAGGGCTTGTCCGCGGAGGGCTCGAAGAAGGGGTCCTTCTCGTCGGGCGAGGAGGCGGTGATCTCCGTGGAGGGCACGACCCAGATCGAGACGCCTTCGTTCCTGCGGGTGTACAGGTCGCGGGCGTTGCGCAGGGCCATCTCCGCGTCGGGCGCGTGGAGACTGCCCGCGTGGGTGTGGGACAGTCCGCGGCGGGAGCGCACGAACACCTCCCACAGTGGCCAGCTGTCGCTCGTCATGCCTGTGCCTCCCCGTGCTTGCCGGTGTGCTTCTCCGCGTAGGCCGCGGCTGCTTCTCTGACCCAGGCGCCGTCCTCGTGGGCCTGGCGCCGCTTGCTGAGCCGCTGGTCGTTGCAGGGGCCGTTGCCCTTGAGGACGTCCCAGAACTCGGTCCAGTCGATGGGGCCGAAGTCGTAGTGCCCGCGCTCCTCGTTCCACCGGAGGTCGGGGTCGGGGAGGGTGAGGCCGAGGGCCTCGGCCTGGGGCACGGCGATGTCGACGAAGCGCTGGCGCAGTTCGTCGTTGGTGTGGCGCTTGATCTTCCAGGCCATCGCCTGGGCGGTGTGGGTCGACTCGTCGTCGGGCGGGCCGAACATCATCAGGGAGGGCCACCACCAGCGGTCCACCGCGTCCTGCGCCATGGCGTGCTGGGCCTCGGTGCCGTTGGACAGGGCGAGGAGGGCCTCGTACCCCTGGCGCTGGTGGAAGGACTCCTCCTTGCAGACCCGGACCATCGCGCGGGCGTACGGCCCGTAGGAGCAGCGGCACAGGGGGACCTGGTTGGTGATCGCGGCGCCGTCGACGAGCCAGCCGATCGCGCCGACGTCGGCCCAGGTCAGCGTCGGGTAGTTGAAGATCGAGGAGTACTTCTGGCGGCCGGAGTGGAGCTTGTCGAGGAGCTCGTCGCGGCTGGTGCCGAGGGTCTCCGCGGCGCTGTACAGGTACAGGCCGTGGCCGGCCTCGTCCTGGACCTTGGCCATGAGGATCGCCTTGCGGCGCAGGGAGGGCGCGCGGGTGATCCAGTTCGCCTCGGGCTGCATGCCGATGATCTCGGAGTGGGCGTGCTGCGCGATCTGCCGGACGAGCGAGGCGCGGTAGGCCTCGGGCATCCAGTCGCGCGGCTCGATCCGCTCGTCGGCGGCCACGGCGGCGTCGAACACGGCTTCGTAGGCGGCCTGTGTCGCCGCTACGGCCGTGTCCGACACGCCGGGCGTGCCCGTGGTCCCTGTCGTCCCTGCCGTCACTGCGGTCATCGAACCCCCTACCGACCGATCGTTCGGTTGAATGACTTCAATGGTGAGTCGGCGGCCCGTATGGTGTCAACCCTGTGGATAGCCGAGGTGGGCCGATCGGGATCGGGGCGGGATGGACGCAGACGTCGAAAGGGACATCGACGCGGACGTCGAGACAGGCGTCGGAACGGGCGTGCAGCGCGCGCCGACCGGGCCCGCCGACAGCGGGATCATGGCTCTGTCGCTGCCCTACCAGGTCGTCGCCGCCGTGGCGCTGGCCGTGGCCGGGGTCTTCGTCTGCGTGCACCTGTCGATGGTGTTCCTGCACGTCGCGCCGTCCAACACGCTCACCAAGCGGCACGGCCAGGCCGTCGACGACTGGATCTATCCCGAGTTCGAACAGAACTGGAAGCTCTTCGCGCCCAATCCGCTCCAGCAGAACGTCTCCGTCGAGGTCCGCGCCGAGATCGTCACCGCCGGTGACGGCCGCCGCACCACCGACTGGATCGACCTCACCGCGCAGGACACCGCGGCGATCCGCCACAACCCGCTGCCCAGCCACACACAGCAGAACGAGCTGCGCAGGGCCGTGGACTTCTACCTGAACTCGCACTCCGACGACGACCGCCCCAACGGGACGCGCGGCCACCTCTCGGAGGAGTACATGCGCCGGATCGCGATGCTCCGGCTCGACGGCCTCGCCTCCCTCGAAGGGGCCGACGTGCGGCGCGTCCAGCTGAGGGCGGTCACCCGGCCCGTACCCGCGCCCCGGTGGAGCACCGAGACGAACGAGGTCACCCCCTCCTACCGCGACTTCCCCTGGTGGAAGGTGACCGATGCCGACCGGCCGGACGGTGACACCCGCAGCCGTACGGACGCCGTCGGTCCGAGCCGTGGGGAGGCGGGGCGATGAGCGGTCCGACCGCCACGCGCGCGCGTACGCGTGAACCCTTCGACCGGCGGATCGCCCGCGCCGTCCAGGCCGTCACCGGCCGCGCGCTCGGCCCGCACCAGACCGCGATCGTCCGGATCGGCTTCTCGCTGACCTGGCTCGTCTTCCTGCTGCGCGAGCTGCCGCACCGGCACGAGATGTACGGGCCCGACGGCCCGTGGTCCTGGGAGCTGGCGAGCCGGCTGATCGCCGACAACCGGGCCTTCTCCGTGCTGATGTGGTCGGACGGGCGGCTGTGGTTCGAGCTCGTCTACGGGCTCGCCGTGCTCTCCACCGCCCTGCTCCTCGTCGGCTGGCACACCCGGGCCGTGTCGGTGGTCTTCATGGTCGGGGTCCTCTCGCTGCAGAACCGCTCCGTGTTCCTCGGCGACGGCGGCGACAACGTCCTGCACCTCGCCGCGATCTACCTCGTCCTGACCCGCTGCGGCCAGGTGTGGTCCCTCGACGCCGGGAGGGCCGCTCGTGAGGCCGCCCGTACGGCCGCGCGCAAGGCAGCCCGTGAGGCCGGTGAGGCGGTCGGGGCCGAGCGCCGGGACCTCGTCGGCCCGCTGCTGTGGACCGTGCTCGGCGGCTTCCTGCTCGCCACCACGTGGTTCAGCGACGTCACCGGCGAGTGGTGGCTGCCGGTGCTGCTGTGGGTGCTGTGGCTCGGGCACGGGCTGTGGTGGCTGGCCTGCCGGCTCGCCCCCGGGGAGCCCCGCACGCTGCTCGACGTCCTCGCCAATCTCACGCACAACGCCGCCCTCGTCGTGATCATGGCCGAGGTCTGCCTGATCTACGCCACGGCAGGCTGGTACAAGATCCAGGGCTCGCGCTGGCAGGACGGCACCGCCCTGTACTACCCGCTCCACCTCGACTACTTCTCGCCCTGGCCCGCGCTCTCCGAGCTGCTCGGCTCCAGCGGGATCATGGTGCTGCTGCTGACCTACGGGACCGTGATCGTGCAGATCGCCTTCCCGTTCACGCTCTTCCACCGCAAGGTCAAGAACGTCCTGCTGGTCGCGATGATGCTGGAGCACGCCGGGATCGCCGTGCTGCTCGGGCTGCCGGTCTTCTCGCTCGCGATGATCTCCGCCGACGCGGTGTTCCTGCCGACGGCCTTCCTGGTGGCCCTCGGCGCCCGGGCGGCGCGGGGCCGGGACCGGCTCCTGGGGCGGCGGTCCGCGGGGGCGCTGCCCGAGCAGCGCCGTACGGGTGAGGAGCACGGCCCCCGTACCCTCGTCGGGTGAGCACCACCGAAGAGAAGACCGGAGCCGGGGCGGCCGACACGGCTGCGGCGGCCGAGGCGGCCGAGCCGGTTCAGTACGACGAGGGCTTCGGCCCCGAGATCGGTGTCGGGCCGCACCCGGAGCCGTGGCCGGAGGGCGAGCGCTACGACCCCGAGCTGCTCGCCGACGGCGACCGGCGCAATGTCGTGGACCGCTACCGGTACTGGACGCGGGAGGCGGTCGTCGCCGACCTCGACACCCGGCGTCACGACTTCCATGTGGCGGTGGAGAACTGGGGCCACGACTTCAACATCGGCTCGGTCGTGCGGACCGCCAACGCCTTCCTCGCCAAGGAGGTCCACATCGTGGGCCGGCGGCGCTGGAACCGGCGCGGCGCCATGGTCACCGACCGCTACCAGCACGTCCGCCACCACCCGGACACCGAGTCGCTGACCGCGTGGGCGGCGGCCGAGGGCCTGCCGATCATCGGGATCGACAACCTCCCCGGCGCGGTGCCGCTGGAGCGGACTGTGCTGCCGCGCCGCTGCGTGCTGCTCTTCGGGCAGGAAGGCCCGGGGCTCACGGACGAGGCACGCGCGCGCGTGGAGATGGTCTGCTCGATCGCCCAGTTCGGCTCGACCCGGTCGATCAACGCGGGGGCCGCCGCCGCCATCGCCATGCACGCGTGGGTGCAGCGGTACGCGGAGATCGAGACGCCCTGACAGCGGTGCGGAGGCCCCGTGGGGCCCCCGCACATCGGGAGTCAGGCCTGGCGGCGGACCTCCACCACCCGGAAGCGGTTCGAGACGAAGGCGCCGTCGCACAGCGCCGCGTTCGCCGCGGGGTTTCCGCCGGAGCCGTGGAAGTCGGAGAATGCCGCCGTCTGGTTGACGTACACCCCGCCCGTGAGGTTCAGCGAGAGCTGCGCCGACTCCTCCAGGCAGACCTCCTCGACCGCGCGCTCGGTGTCGGCCGAGGTCGTGTACGCGCCGACCGTCATCGCGCCCTTCTCGCGGACCGTGCGCCGCAGCAGCTCCAGGGCGTCGGCGGTGGAGTCCACCGAGACGGCGAAGGAGACCGGGCCGAAGCACTCGGAGAAGTACGCGGCCTGCGCGTCCGGCTTGGAGCCGTCCAGCTTCACGATCACCGGCGTACGGACGACGGCGTCCGGGAAGTCGGGGTTGACGACCTCACGGGAGGCGAGCGCCACCTCGCCGAGGCCCGCGGCGGCCTCCAGCCGCGCCTTCACGTCCGGGTTGACCAGCGCGCCGAGCAGGCCGTTCGCCCGGGCGTCGTCGCCGAGCAGGCCGCCCACCGACGCCGCGAGGTCGGTGACGACCTCGTCGTACGACTTGGGGCCCTGGTCGGTGGTGATGCCGTCACGGGGGATCAACAGGTTCTGCGGGGTCGTGCACATCTGGCCGCTGTACAGGGACAGCGAGAAGGCCAGGTTGGCCAGCATGCCCTTGTAGTTGTCCGTGGAGTCGACCACGACCGTGTTGACGCCGGCCTTCTCGGTGTAGACCTGGGCCTGGCGGGCGTTGGCCTCCAGCCAGTCGCCGAACTCGGTCGAGCCCGTGTAGTCGATGATCCGGACCTCGGGACGCACGGCCAGGGTCTTGGCGATGCCCTCGCCCGGGCGCTCGACGGCGAGCGCGACCAGGTTCGCGTCGAAGCCGCTCTCCGCGAGCACCTCGCGGGCGACGCTCACCGTGAGGGCGAGAGGCAGGACGGCGCGCGGGTGCGGCTTGACCAGGACCGGGTTTCCGGTGGCCAGCGAGGCGAACAGGCCCGGGTAGCCGTTCCACGTGGGGAAGGTGTTGCAGCCGATCACCAGGGCGATGCCGCGGCCGACCGGGGTGAACTCCTTGGACAGCTCCAGCGGGTCGCGCTTGCCCTGGGGCTTGGACCAGCCGGCCCGCCCGGCGGGGGTGCGGGTCTGCTCCTCGTACGCGTACGCCACGGCCTCCAGGCCGCGGTCCTGGGCGTGCGGGCCACCGGCCTGGAACGCCATCATGAACGCCTGTCCGCTGGTGTGCATGACGGCGTGGGCGAACTCGTGGGTGCGGGCCGAGATCCGGGACAGGATCTCCAGGCAGACGAGAGCGCGGGTCTCGGCCCCGGCGTCACGCCAGGCGGCCGTGCCCGCGCGCATCGCCGGCAGCAGGACGTCGATGTCGGCGTGCGGGTACTCGATGCCGAGCTCCGGGCCGTACGGCGAGACCTCGCCGCCGGTCCAGCCGTCCGTGCCGGGCTGGTCGAGCTCGAAGCGGGTGTTCAGCACGGCCTGGTGGGCGGCGAGGCCGGCCGCCGCGTCGAGCGAGCCGCCCTCCCCGTAGGCCTTCGGGTGCTCGGGATACGGGGACCAGTAGGCGCGGGTGCGGATCGTGGCGAGTGCCTGATCGAGCGTGGACCGGTGCTTCTCGGCGAGACGGTCCAGACGGTCGGTGGTCGGCAGAGCGGTGGCCATGGATGGACCAACTCCTCGTCGAGCTGGGCAGGGAGACGCGTACGGAGTTAGAGTAACCGAACGATCGGTCGGGACAAGGGGGTCCGTCGATCCTGTGGAAAACCCATCGGGGAGGATCACTCCTATGAGCGCCAACGTGACCGTCAGGGGGAGCGACGACGTGACCGCCAGTGAGCCGACCGCCCTCGCACAGGACCGCACCGTCGCCGTCGTCGGCACCGGCACCATGGGCCAGGGCATCGCCCAGGTCGCGCTGGTCGCCGGCCATCCCGTACGGCTCTACGACAGTGCCCCCGGCCGGGCGGAGGAGGCCGTGGCCGCCCTCACCGCCCGCCTGGACCGGCTCGTGGAGAAGGGCCGCCTGGACGCCTCCGCGCGCGAGGCGGCCGTCGGCCGGCTGCACGCCTCCGAGGAGCTCGCGGAGCTCGCGGACGCGGCGCTCGTCGTCGAGGCGATCGTCGAGCACCTGCCGGTGAAGCAGCAGCTCTTCGCCGACCTGGAGAAGGTCGTCGGCGACGACACCGTCCTCGCCACGAACACCTCCTCCCTCTCCGTCACCGCGATCGCGGGAGGGCTGCGCCTGCCCGGCCGGTTCGTCGGACTCCACTTCTTCAACCCGGCGCCGCTGCTCCCGCTCGTCGAGGTCGTCAGCGGCTTCGCCACCGACGCGGACGTCGCCACGCGCGCGTACGAGACGATGAAGGGCTGGGGGAAGACGCCGGTGCGCTGCGCCGACACCCCCGGCTTCATCGTGAACCGGGTCGCGCGCCCCTTCTACGCGGAGGCGCTGCGGGTCTACGAGGAGGGCGCGGCCGACCCCGCCACCATCGACGCCGCCCTGCGCGAGTGCGGCGGCTTCCGCATGGGCCCCTTCGAGCTCACGGACCTCATCGGGCAGGACGTGAACGAGGCCGTCACCCGCTCCGTCTGGGAGTCCTTCTACCGGGACCCGAAGTTCACGCCCTCGCTCGCGCAGCGGCGGCTCGTGGAGTCGGGGCGGCTCGGCCGCAAGTCTGGGCACGGCTGGTTCTCGTACGCGGAGGGGGCCGAGCGGCCGGAGCCGCACACGGCGCCGCCGGCCGAGGCCCCGGCGAAGATCGTCGTCCGCGGCGACCTGGGGCCCGCCGAGCCGCTGGTGGGCCTCTTCGAGGAGGCGGGGATCAAGGTGCGGCGCAAGGGAGGCAGCGGATTCGTCCTGCTGCCGGGCGGCGGCCGGCTCGGCCTCGCGGACGGCGAGACCTCCTTCGAGTACCACGGCGACGACATCATCTACTTCGATCTTGCGCTCGACTACGCGAGCGCGAGCCGGATCGTGCTCTCCACCTCGGAGCACACCTCGGCCGAGGTCCTCGCGGAGGCCGTGGGCCTCTTCCAGGCGCTCGGCAAGCAGGTCTCCGTGATCGGTGACGTGCCCGGCATGATCGTCGCCCGTACGGTCGCGATGCTGGCCGATCTGGCCGCCGACGCGGTCGACCGGGGCGTCGCCACCGCCGAGGACGTGGACACGGCGATGCGGCTCGGGGTCAATTACCCCGTCGGGCCGCTGGAGTGGGCCGGGAAGGTGGGCCACGAGCGCGTCCGTGACCTGCTGATGTCGCTGAACGAGCGCTACCCGACGGGGCGCTACGCGCCGAGTCTGGCCACTGCCCGCCAGGGATACGCCGAGGAAGGGCAGGATTCCCGATGACCACGGCGAAGCGCGACACGTACACCCCGGAGACGCTGCTCTCGGTCGCCGTGCGGGTCTTCAACGAGCGCGGTTACGACGGCACCTCCATGGAGCACCTGTCCAAGGCGGCGGGGATCTCCAAGTCGTCGATCTACCACCACGTGTCCGGCAAGGAGGAGCTGCTGCGGCGGGCGGTCAGCCGGGCGCTGGACGGGCTCTTCGCGGTGCTCGACGAGCCCGGGGCGGTACGCGGCCGGGCCGTCGAGCGGGTCGAGTACGTCACGCGCCGCACCGTGGAGGTGCTGATAGCGGAGCTGCCGTACGTGACGCTGCTGCTGCGGGTGCGGGGCAACACCGCGACCGAGCGGTGGGCGATGGAACGGCGGCGCGAGTTCGACCACCGGGTGGCCGAGCTGCTGAAGGCCGCCGCGGCGGAGGGCGACCTGCGGGCCGACGTGGACATACGGCTGGCCACCAGGCTTCTCTTCGGCATGATCAACTCGCTGGTGGAGTGGTACCGGCCGCATCCGGACGCGGTGGGGGAACGGGAGCAGCTCGCGGAGACCGTCGCGCACCTGGCGTTCGACGGGCTGCGGACGGCCCGCTGAGCTTTCCCGGCGGCCCGCTGGGGCGCAGGACGTCACGGACGGCCCCTTCGGGGGCCGTCCCGCTGTTCCGGGCCCTGCTCCGCCCCGGGGTCAGACGCGGTGGTCGGTGTTGAGGTCCGTCTCCTCGAAGACCAGCAGCGTGCGGGTGGACAGGACCTCGGGGATCGACTGGAGCCGGGTGAGCACCAGCTCGCGCAGTGTCCGGTTGTCCGGGGTGTGCACGAGCAGCAGGACGTCGAAATCGCCGCTGACCAGCGCGATGTGCGTGGCCCCCGGCAGGGCCCTGAGCTGCTCGCGGACCGTCCGCCAGGAGTTCTGGACGATCTTGAGCGTGATGTAGGCGGAGGCGCCGTGCCCCGCCCGCTCGTGGTTGACCCGGGCGCTGAAGCCGCGGATCACCCCGTCGTCGATGAGCCGGTTGATCCGCGCGTACGCGTTGGCCCGGGAGACGTGCACACGCTCGGCCACGGACCGTACCGAGGCGCGGCCGTCCGTCTGCAGCAGTCTCAGGATGTCGCGGTCGATCGCGTCCAGCGGGCGTGGCGGCGGGGCGCCCGTCGGCATGCCGACGGGGGCGCTCAGGGCCTCGTCGGGCACCTCGCCGTCGGCCCCGCCGAGCGGCCTGCCGAGTGCCTCGCCAGGCGTCCCGCCCGGGGTCTCGCCCGTGGCGTCGGCCGGAGCCCCGCTCCGATCGACGGCCATTTGTTCATCCGCCATGTCCCCCCGCCTCTCTCCGGTGGACGACCTGCTCCTATCCCAGGCTGTGGAGAACCGTTTGTCCACAGGCTGGAGGTGCCTGTAGCCAAAATGCCTCCACGACCGAACAATCGGTAGGTGAGGCGCGCCACACTCGCGCCACCCGCCTTCGGGTCTTATGCCCGCTCCCACGAGGAGGTGGACTCGTTGCAACAGCGCAGTTCGACAGTCCAAGAGCCGCCCGGTGCCGTTCCCGCCTACCGGCCCACCCCGCCGCCGGCGTGGCAGCCGCGTACCGACCACGCCCCGCTGCTGCCCGACGCCGAGCCGCTGCGCGTGCTCGGCACGGACGCCGCGGCCGACGCCGACCCCGCGCTGCTGCTCCGGCTGTACGCGGAGCTGATCCGCGGCCGCCGGTACAACACGCAGGCCACCGCGCTCACCAAGCAGGGCCGGCTCGCCGTCTACCCGTCCACCACCGGCCAGGAGGCGTGCGAGATCGCCGCCGCCATGGCACTGGAGGAGCGGGACTGGCTCTTCCCCTCGTACCGCGACACGCTGGCGGCGGTCGCCCGCGGCCTCGACCCGGTGCAGGCCCTGACGCTGCTGCGCGGCGACTGGCACACCGGTTACGACCCGCACGAGTACCGCATCGCGCCGCTCTGCACCCCGCTGGCCACCCAGCTCCCGCACGCGGTGGGCCTCGCCCACGCAGCGCGCCTCAAGGGCGACGACGTGGTCGCCCTCGCCATGGTCGGCGACGGAGGGACCAGCGAGGGCGACTTCCACGAGGCGCTGAACTTCGCGGCCGTGTGGAAGGCCCCCGTGGTCTTCTTCGTGCAGAACAACGGCTTCGCGATCTCCGTGCCGCTGGCCAAGCAGACCGCCGCGCCCTCCCTCGCCCACAAGGCCGTCGGATACGGCATGCCGGGCCGGCTGGTCGACGGGAACGACGCGGTCGCCGTCCACCAGGTGCTGACCGAGGCCGTGGCACGCGCGCGGCGCGGCGGCGGCCCCACCCTCGTCGAGGCCGTCACCTACCGGATCGACGCCCACACCAACGCCGACGACGCCACCCGCTACCGCGCGGCCGGCGAGGTCGAGACCTGGCGGGCGCACGACCCGATCCTGCTCATCGAGCGGGAACTGACGGAGCGTGGCCTGCTCGACGAGGACACCAGGAGCGCGGCGGCCGAGGCCGCCGAGACGATGGCGGCCGACCTGCGCGAGCGGATGAACGCCGATCCGGTCCTCGACCCGATGGACCTGTTCTCCCATGTGTACGCGGAACAGACCGCGCAGCTGCGTGAGCAGGCCGCGCAACTGCGCGCCGAGCTCGACGCCGAGGGTGAGGCGTGATGACGACCGCGACGACCGGCCCCGCGGCCAAGGCCGCCGGTGCCGGAAAGGCCAAGCCCGCGACGATGGCGCAGGCGCTCCAGCGCGCCATGCGCGACGCGATGGCCGAGGACCCGACCGTCCATGTGATGGGCGAGGACGTCGGCACGCTCGGCGGTGTCTTCCGGGTCACCGACGGGCTCGCCAAGGAGTTCGGCGAGGACCGCTGCACCGACACCCCGCTGGCCGAGGCGGGCATCCTCGGCGCCGCCGTGGGCATGGCCATGTACGGCCTGCGGCCGGTCGTCGAGATGCAGTTCGACGCTTTCGCCTACCCGGCGTTCGAGCAACTGATCTCGCACGTGGCGAAGATGCGGAACCGGACGCGCGGCGCGATGCCGATGCCGATCGTCATCCGCGTCCCGTACGGCGGCGGGATCGGCGGGGTCGAGCACCACAGCGACTCCTCCGAGGCCTACTACACGGCCACCCCGGGGCTGCACGTCGTCACCCCGGCGACCGTGGAGGACGCCTACGGGCTGCTGCGCGCGGCCATCGCCTCCGACGACCCCGTGGTCTTCCTGGAGCCCAAGCGGCTCTACTGGTCGAAGTCCGACTGGTCGCCCGAGGCGCCCGCGCCCGTCGAGCCGATCGGCAAGGCGGTCGTGCGGCGGCGGGGCACCGGCGCCACCCTGATCACCTACGGTCCGTCGCTCCCGGTCTGCCTGGAGGCGGCGGAGGCGGCCCAGGCCGAGGGCTGGGACCTGGAGGTCGTCGACCTGCGCTCGCTCGTTCCCTTCGACGAGGAGACCGTCTGCGCCTCGGTGCGGCGCACGGGCCGGGCGGTCGTGGTGCACGAGTCTGCCGGTTTCGCCGGTCCCGGCGCGGAGATCGTCGCGCGCGTGACCGAACGCTGCTTCCACCACCTGGAGGCGCCGGTGCTGCGCGTGGCGGGCTTCGACATCCCGTACCCGCCGCCGATGCTGGAGCGTCACCACCTGCCCGGCGTGGACCGGGTCCTGGACGCGGTGGCGCGGCTGCAGTGGGAGGCGCAGAGCTGATGGCCCAGGTGCTCGAATTCAAGCTGCCCGACCTCGGTGAGGGGCTCACCGAGGCCGAGATCGTCCGCTGGCTCGTCGCCGTCGGCGACGTCGTCGCCATCGACCAGCCGGTCGTCGAGGTCGAGACGGCCAAGGCCATGGTCGAGGTGCCCTGCCCGTACGGCGGCGTCGTCACCGCCCGGTACGGCGAGGAGGGCACCGAACTGCCCGTCGGCGCGCCGCTGCTGACGGTCGCCGTGGGCGGCACGGGGGCTCCGGAGGAGCTCACGGAGGCCGCTCCGGAAGCGGCTACCAAGGCGACCGCGGAGGACGCCGTCTCCTCGGAGTACTCGGGCAACGTGCTGGTCGGCTACGGCACGGCGGGGCCCGTCGCCCGCCGCCGCCGCGTGCGTCGCGAGAACCCGGCCGCGGCCCCGGCTGTGGCCCAGGCCCCGGTCGCGGCTTCGGCGCCGGCTCCGGTTGCCGTGAAGGCTCCTGAGCCTGTCGCCGCGGCGCCCCTCGCCGGGCACGACGGTCCGGTGCCGGTCATCTCGCCGCTCGTGCGGAAGCTGGCCCGCGACCGCGGAATCGACCTGCGGGAGGTGCGCGGCTCCGGCCCCGAGGGGCTGATCCTGCGGGCGGACGTGGAGCTGGCCCTCGCGGCCCTGGAGCGGCCGGTCGCCGCTTCCGCCCCGGCCGCCGCGGCTCCGGCCGTGGCCGCCCCGGCCGCCGCTTCCGCCCCGGCCGCCGCCTCCGCTCAGGCCGTCGCAGGGGAGCGGATCCCGCTGCGCGGGCTCCGCGGCGCGGTGGCGGACAAGCTCTCCCGCAGCCGTACGGAGATCCCGGACGCGACCTGCTGGGTCGACGCCGACGCGACCGAGCTGATGGCGGCCCGGCGGGCGATGAACGAGGCGGGCGGGCCGAAGATCTCGCTCCTCGCGCTCCTCGCCCGGATCTGCGCCCACGCCCTGGCCCGGTTCCCCGAGCTCAACTCCACGGTGGACACCGCCGCCCGGGAGATCGTCCGGCTGCCGGCCGTGCACCTGGGCTTCGCCGCCCAGACCCCGCGCGGTCTGGTCGTCCCGGTGGTCAAGGACGCGGGGACGCGGACGGCCGAGTCGCTCACGGAGGAGTTCGCCCGGCTCACGGAGTCCGCCCGGCAGGGCACGCTCACGCCGGCCGATCTGACGGGCGGCACGTTCACCCTGAACAACTACGGGGTGTTCGGGGTCGACGGCTCCACGCCGATCGTCAACCATCCCGAGGCCGCGATGCTCGGCGTCGGCCGGATCATCCCCAAGCCCTGGGTCCACCAGGGCGAACTGGCCGTCCGTCAGGTGGTGCAGCTCTCGCTCACCTTCGACCACCGCGTCTGCGACGGCGGCACGGCAGGCGGCTTCCTGCGGTACGTCGCGGACTGCGTCGAACAGCCCGCGGTCCTGCTCCGCACGCTCTGACAGAGGGCAGCTCCGGCCCGGCCCGTCTCTCTTCTTGGGACGGGCCGGACGTCCGCGGTGCCCGGCGGCCCATACTGCTGGGGTGACCACCGCATACGACGCCGTCGTGCTCGCCGGGGGCGCCGCCAGGCGCCTCGGCGGCTCCGACAAGCCCGGGGTACGGGTAGGAGGCCGGACGCTCCTCGACAGGGTGCTCGCGGCCTGCCCCGACGCCGGCCGGATGGTGGTCGTCGGAGACCCCCGCCCGACCGTCCGTCCCGTCCGCTGGACCAGGGAGGATCCGCCCGGCGGAGGCCCGGTGCCCGCCGTCGCCGCCGGGGTCCGCGAGACGGAGGCCGAGGTCGTCCTCGTCTTCTCCGCCGACCTGCCGTTCCTCGACCGGGACATCGTCGGGCGCCTCCTGGAGTCGCTCGCCGGGGCACCCGAAGCGGAGGCCGCCGTCCTCACCGACGGAGAGGGCCGGGACCAGCCGCTCGTCGCCGCGTACCGGACCGGTCCGCTGGTACGCGAGCTGACCCGCCTCACGCACGGCGCCGGCGGGCTGGCCCACACGCCGCTGCGGCACCTCACGGAGGGGCTCCGCCTCACCAGGGTCGCCGCCGGGCCCCTGGCCTCCTTCGACTGCGACACCTGGGAGGACATCGTCGCGGCCCGGGCCCGCGTCAGGGAGCATGGGACCGTGCTGGACGAATGGATCACCGCAGTCAAGGACGAACTGGGCATCGAGCTGGACGTCGACACCGGCGTGTTGCTCGACCTGGCCCGTGACGCCGCCCACGGAGTGGCGCGCCCTGCCGCGCCCCTGACCACCTTCCTGGTCGGCTACGCGGCGGCGAGCGCGGGCGCCGGGGCAGGCCCCGAGGCGGTCGCCGAAGCGGCCCGCAAGGCGGCTGAGCTCGCCAAACGCTGGGCCGCCGAACAGGACGAGGCCGAGGCTTGATGTCGCTCAAGGAGTCCGCCCTCGTGGCCCCCGACACCGCTTCTCCGCCCCGGCCGGCCGAGGAGCCGCACCGCGCCACCCCCTGGCTCGCGGCCCGGACGACCGCCGCCGAAGCAGGCGCCGCCGCCCGCGCCGGCCAGGGCGCGCGGGGGCCGCTGGACGTGCCGCTCGGTGCGGCGCTCGGCCGGGTCCTCGCGGGGCCTCTCCTGGCCCTCACCGACCTGCCCTCCTTCGACACCTCCGCCATGGACGGCTGGGCCGTCGCGGGGACGGGCCCCTGGACGGTCCGTGAAGAGGGCGCCGTCCTCGCCGGGCACGCCCCCGCCGCCGTCCTGGCCGACGGCGAGGCCGTACGCATCGCCACCGGAGCCCGTGTCCCGGCCGGGACGACCGCGGTCATCCGTACCGAGCACTCCCGCACCGAGCGGGGCGGTGCGGCGCCCGGTCCGCTCCTGCACGCCCTGCGCGAGGTGCGGACCCGGCAGGACATCCGCCCCCGGGGCCAGGAGTGCCGCACCGGAGACCGACTGCTGCCCGCGGGCTCCGCCGTGACCCCCGCCGTCCTCGGACTCGCCGCGGCCGCCGGCTACGACACGCTTCCCGTCCTCCCCCGCCCCCGGGTCGAGATCCTGGTCCTCGGCGACGAACTGCTCACGGCCGGACTCCCCCACGAGGGGCTCATCCGGGACGCCCTCGGCCCGATGCTCGGACCCTGGCTGGAGGCGCTCGGCGCCGAGGTCCTCGCCACCCGCCGGATCGGCGACGACGCCGAGGAGCTGTACGCGGCCGTCACCGCGTCCACCGCCGACCTGCTCGTCACCACCGGCGGGACCGCCGCCGGTCCCGTCGACCATCTGCACCGGGTGCTCGACGCGGCGGGCGCCACCCTCCTCGTCGACGGCGTGAAGGTCCGGCCCGGCCACCCGATGCTTCTCGCCCGGCTCGCGGGCCAGGAACCCCGCCATCTCGTCGGGCTCCCCGGCAACCCGCTCGCGGCGGTCTCCGGGCTCCTCACCCTCGCCGAGCCGCTGCTCGCCACCCTCATGGGGTGTGCCCGGGAGCCGCACAGCGCCCCCGGTGTCCCCGTCCAGGACGAGATCCAGGGACACCCCCACGACACCCGGCTCGTCCCGGTCGTGCGCCGTGCCGGCCGGGCCGTGCCGCTGCACTACAACGGACCGGCCATGCTCCGTGGCATCGCCGCGGCCGACGGCCTGGCCGTCGTACCGCCGGATGGTGCCCGACCGGGCCAGGCATTGGAGATCCTCGGCCTTCCCTGGCCGACGGCGGCGGGGGACGCCCCGGCCGAAGGAGTGTGTTTCACGTGAAACTTCCCAGCCGTGACGTGATGGCCCGCCAGGCGGACGAGAGGATCGCGGGTCCCCAGATCCGGCTGCCCCGCCGGGTCGTCGAGAGGCCGCTGCGCCAGGTCGGCAAGCGGCTGCTCATGGCGCTCGGCGTGCTGGTCCTGACGGTGCTCATCGTCTACGTCGACCGCGACGGCTACCACGACAACGCCAACGAGACGCTCGACTTCCTCGACTGCGTCTACTACGCGACCGTGACGCTCTCCACCACCGGATACGGCGACATCGTCCCGTACAGCGACACCGCGCGGCTCGCCAACATCCTGCTGGTCACGCCCCTACGCGTACTGTTCCTGATCATCCTGGTCGGCACCACCCTCGAGGTCCTCACGGAGAGGACCCGGGAGGAGTTCCGACTGAATCGCTGGAGGTCCACCTTGCGTGACCACACCGTCATCGTCGGCTTCGGCACCAAGGGGCGGTCCGCGATCCAGACCCTCTGCGCGACCGGTCTCAGCAAGGACCAGATCGTCATCGTCGACCCCTCCAACAAGGTGATCGAGACGGCGAACGCGGACGGCTTCGTCGGCGTCGTCGGCGACGCGACGCGCAGCGACGTGCTGCTGCGGGCCGAGGTGCAGCGTGCCCGCCAGATCGTCATCGCCACCCAGCGCGACGACACGGCCGTCCTGGTCACCCTGACCGCCCGCCAGCTCAACCGGGGCGCGAAGATCGTCGCCGCCGTCCGCGAGGAGGAGAACGCGCCGCTGCTGCGCCAGTCCGGCGCGGACGCGGTCATCACCAGCGCCTCCGCCGCCGGCCGGCTGCTCGGCCTCTCGGTGCTGAGCCCCAGCGCCGGCACGGTGATGGAGGACCTCATCCAGCAGGGCTCCGGCCTCGACCTCGTCGAGCGTCCGGTGACCAAGGCCGAGGCGGGCAAGAGCGTGCGGGAGACCGAGGACCTGGTGGTGAGCGTGCTCCGCGGGCACCGGCTGCTGAGCTACGACGACAAGGCCGCCAGCCCGCTCCAGCCCACCGACCGGGTGATCACCATCGTCCGCGCCGCGCCGGTGACCCCGCTC
Source organism: Streptomyces venezuelae (assembly GCF_008642375.1). Classification (NCBI taxonomy): domain Bacteria; kingdom Bacillati; phylum Actinomycetota; class Actinomycetes; order Kitasatosporales; family Streptomycetaceae; genus Streptomyces; species Streptomyces venezuelae. The sequence continues at coordinate 4,410,037 of NZ_CP029194.1, forward strand.
ACCACGCCGCCGCAGGACTGAACCCGGAACGGCCGAGCAAGGCCGTCCCGGGCGGGGGCCACGCCACGCCGATCGGACCGCGTCGGGCGTGGACCGCCGGAGTAGCCTCGCGGCCATGCATGCGATCACGATTCCGGAACCCGGCGGTCCCGAGGCCCTCGTCTGGGCCGAGGTGCCCGATCCCGTGCCCGGCGAGGGCGAGGTCCTCGTCGAGGTGGTGGCGAGCGCGGTCAACCGCGCCGACCTGCTCCAGCGCCAGGGCTTCTACGACCCGCCGCCGGGCAGCTCTCCTTACCCCGGCCTGGAGTGCTCGGGGCGGATCTCCGCGCTCGGGCCCGGGGTGTCCGGCTGGGCGGTCGGTGACGAGGTGTGCGCGCTGCTCGTCGGCGGCGGATACGCCGAGAAGGTCGTCGTCCCGGTCGGTCAGCTCCTGCCGGTGCCGGAGGGCGTCGACCTGGCCACGGCCGCCGCGCTCCCCGAGGTCGCCTGCACCGTCTGGTCGAACATCTTCATGATCGCCCACCTGCGTCCGGGCGAGACGGTGCTCGTGCACGGCGGAGCGAGCGGGATCGGCACGATGGCGATCCAGCTCGCGAAGGCGGTCGGCGCCCGGGTGGCGGTCACGGCCGGAAGCCCCGCGAAGCTGGCCCGCTGTGCCGAACTGGGCGCGGACGTCCTCATCGACTACCGCGAGCAGGACTTCGTCGAGGAACTGCACAAGGCGACGGACGGGGCCGGTGCGGACGTCATCCTGGACATCGTCGGCGCCAAGTACCTGGAGCGGAACGTGAAGGCCCTGGCCGTCAGCGGCCGGCTGGTGATCATCGGTCTCCAGGGCGGAGTGAAGGGCGAGATCAACCTGGGGGCGCTGCTCGCCAAGCGCGCGGCGGTCATGGCGACGACGCTGCGCTCCCGCCCGCCGCAGGAGAAGGCGGCGATCGTCGCCGCCGTCCGCGAGCACGTCTGGCCGCTGATCGGCGCGGGCACCATCCGGCCGGTCGTCGACCGTACGGTGCCGATGCCGGAGGCTGCCGAGGCGCACCGGGTGCTGGAGTCCGGCGACAACGTCGGCAAGGTGCTGCTGCTCGCGCCCCGAGGCTGATCCCCGGCCCCGGGCGGACCGCCAACACGCTGCTCGCGCCCCGAGGCTGACCCCGGCCGCGGCCGACCCGCTGCACGCTGCCCGCGCCCCGCGGCCGACCCGGCGTACACGCGGAGGAGGGGCCCGGCACACGAGGTGTGCCGGGCCCCTCCTCCGTACGGTGGTCTCGGGAACTACAGGTACGGCCCCGAGCGGACCGCGTGGCCGTGGCCGCGGTCGTCGTCGTCATCGTCGTGCGAGGAACCCGGCGGAAGTGCCCGGCGCATCTGCTCCAACTGGGCGCGGGCCGCCATCTGCTGGGCGAACAGTGCCGTCTGGATGCCGTGGAAGAGGCCTTCCAGCCACCCCACCAACTGGGCCTGCGCGATGCGCAGTTCCGCCTCGGAGGGGATCGCCTCGTCCGTGAACGGCAGGGAGAGCCGCTCCAGTTCCTCGACAAGCTCGGGCGCGAGCCCGTCTTCCAGCTCCTTCACCGAGCTGGCGTGGATGTCCTTGAGCCTGACGCGGCTCGCCTCGTCGAGAGGAGCCGCCCGTACTTCCTCCAGGAGCTGCTTGATCATGCTGCCGATCCGCATGACCTTCGCAGGCTGCTCGACCATTTCCGTCACCGGGACCTCGCGGGATTCGTCGTCACCCTGAGCGCCGCCGAGCGCCGTCCCGTCCTGTCCCACGATGAGGACCTGGGGGCTCTCCTGCGACCTGTCATTCCTCGGCATCTCCATGCCGCCATTCTCTCGCACACATGCCTCACCACACGGTGTGCCCCTGTACGAGGGTGATCCACCCTCGTACAGGGGCACAGGAAGGCAACGAACCGCCGGGGATCCGTCAGGTCGCCGCGCGCCGGGCCACTGCGCCGCGCGAGCGGGTCACCAGGGCGGCGAGGAGCGCGGCGCCGAGCGGTACGGCGACGAGGAGTCCGCCGAGCGTCTCCCAGGGGATGACGATCGGCACGTACGGCGGGCCCGACCCGCCGTTGTCCCAGCCCTGCTGGATCGCCTGCTCGTAGAAGGCGAGCGCCTCGCGCTCCTCGGTGAGCCGGAGGCCCACCGCGGGCAGGACGCCGGCCGCCGATCCGAGGATCACGCCCATCGCCGCGACGACACCGCATTGGAAGCCGCTGAGCGTACGGCGGACCCGGGGCGGGGCGCCGACGGCCGCGAGCGTCTTCAGGTCGGCCTCGGCGTCGGCCTGGGCGAGGCCGGTGGCGATACCGGCGGCGCCGATGGTGACGAGGCCCGCGAAGACGGCCAGCGCGATCAGGAAGAGGCTGTCCTCGTTGACGAAGCCCTCCTCCACGTGCAGTTCGACGCTGCCGCCGAGCTTGGCGAGTTCGCCGTCGAGCTTCTGGCGCTGCTCGGTGTCCGGCACGCGCTCGGTGCTGAAGTACGCGCCCGCCGGCAGGGTGGAGAGTCCGGCGGCCTTCGCGGTGGCCGGGGACATCAGGAACTGGACGCCGTAGGACTTCTGGCCCTTGGGCACCAGGTAGGCGGGGATGGAGCTGACCTTCCCGGGCGCGGGCAGGCCCTTCTCGGCGGCCTTGTCGGCACCGGCCATGTCGGTGATCTGCTTGATGCCGACGGTGCCGTTCTTGTCGATCTCGGGCCGCGAGAAGGTGACGATCTTGCCTTCGGCGAGGGCCTTCGCGGCCCCCGGGTCGTCGACGCCGAGGACCTGGAGGACCTTCGCGTCACCGACGAGCAGACCGCTGTCGACGGACATCCAGCCACCCCTGGAGGACTGGTCGCACCGCCAGTCCTCAGTGATCATCTTCCGTCGCTGCTCGGGAGTGAACCTCTCGCTGGGGTCGCCGCCGCCGGCCGGAGCCATGGCGTACAGCGGGCACTCGTTCGCCGGAGGGAGTACGACCTCGTAGCGGCCGCAGCCCTCGCCGCCGTCCCAGGGGCGGCAGCCCGGCTTGCCGACCGAGACCCGCTCGACGTCGGCACGCACGTCGACGGGGAGGTAGCGCTGGACCGCTTCGCGGACCGCGGGAACGTCCCGGCCACCCTCCTCCAGGACGAAGGCGGAGACGGCTCCGTGCGGCAGGCGGGCCTCGTACCCGGCCCTCTGCTGCGCCTCGCTGCTGGCCATGAAGGTGGAGACGGCGACCGTGCCCGCGACGGCGGCGAGGACGGCGGCGACAGCAGGTGCCGTACGTCCCCGGTTCCGGACGGCGTCCCGCAGCGCGAGCCGCGGCGAGAGCGGCAGCCAGCGGCCGGTCCGGCCGAAGAGCCCCACCAGGGCCGGGGTCATGGCGACGACGCCGAGCTCGGCGATGGCGGAACCGCCCGCGACGATGACGAACGACTCGGTCGCGAGCGACCCGAAGAGCGCGATGGCGGCGCCGACGAGGATGGCCGCGAGGCCGATCAGGGGCAGGACGCGGCTGCTGCGACGGACCCCGCGCCGACCCGTGAGGGAGGCGAGGACGGTCTGCCGGGAAGCGGTGATCGCCGGGACGATGGCGGAGAGCAGACCGGTCAGGACCGCGAGCAGCGCGATGCCGAGCAGTTCGAGCGGCCGGATGTCGAAGGCGCCGAACCGCTGGTTCATGGTGTCCTCGAGGACCGGCTGCAGCGCCAGCGTGAGGATCACGGCGAGGACGGTGCCGACGACGGCCGCGGCGACACCGATGACGAGACCGCCGCTCAGGACGATGGCCCGAATGTGGCTGCGGGCACCGCCGTTGGCCCCCACCAGACCGAGCTGGCGGCGCGAGCGGCGGGCGCCGACCGCGAACGCGGGTCCGGCGAGGAGGCAGATCTCCAGCATCGCCAGGCCGACGACGGTGCCGACCGCGGCGAGCGCGGCGGCGTCGGCCGCCGGGCTGGAGTCGTACGAGCCCCAGTTCTCCTTCGAGTACAGCGGCACCGCGGAATCGGCCGGCGGGTCGAGCATGACGGCACGCGAGGTGACGACCACACCCTTGGTGTTGATCTGCTGGACCGTGTTCCACGTGAAACCACCGGACTTCTTCACCAGATAGTCGGTGGAGATGCCGGGGGCGGACAGACCGGACTTCTCGACCGCCTTCGCATACGAGGTGAGGAAGGCGCCCGGCAGGGCGTTGACCTGGTCGACGGCGAGCGCGTCGGGAAGTTCGTAGGAGCCGACGATCCGATACGTACGGTCGAAGTTGCGGGCGGAAAGGGTCGAGCCGACCGACAGACCGCTGGACTCCAGGAAGTGCGAGGTCGCCATGACCTCGTCGGCCTTCTCCGGGAAACGCCCCGTGAGGAGGGTCATGATGCCGCGGGCGACCGGGTCGGACGCCTTCAGCTCACGGACGTCGGCCGAGAGCAGACCGTGGGCCGTGGTCAGCTTGGCCGTCCCGGAGCGGTCCGTGAGAACCGTGGAACCCGCCGGGATCGCCTTGGTGACGTCGGTCGGGCCGTCCGGCCACGGCTGATCCTTGTACTCCTTGACCGGCGTGTGCATCTCGCCCGGCGGGTCCTGGAAGATCGGGACGCCCTCGACCTGGGCGTCCCTGAATATCGCGTCGGCCGTGCCCATCGACCTCTCCACCCGCTCCGCGGGGGACAGTTCGGAGCTGCGGTAGGTCAGATCGAGGGCGCTGACGCCCAGGATGGGCAGGGCGATCATCGCGAGGACGAGAGCGCTGCGGCCCTTGGAGCGCCAGGCGTCGCGGCGGGCGATGCGGATCGCGGCCCGCCAGGAGTGGAACCAGGTCTTCACGCCTCCGCCACCTGGCCCGAGAGGAGGGAGTCCGCCTCGCTGCGCACGGTCTGGTCGACGATCGCGCCGTCCCGCAGGAACACGACGCGGTCGGCCCAGGCGGCGAACCGCGGCTCGTGGGTGACCAGGACACCGGCGGCGCCCGCGTCGCAGCGGGACCGCAGGAGGGCGAGCACGGACTCGCCGGTCTCGGAGTCGAGCGCGCCGGTCGGCTCGTCGGCGAGGACGAGACGGCGGTCGCCCACGAGGGCGCGCGCGATGGCCACACGCTGCTGCTGGCCGCCGGACATCTCGTCGGGGAAGCGCTCGGCGAGGTGACCGAGCCCCATCTCCTCCAGGGCGGCCACGGCCTCGACGCGGGCCTTGCGGGCGGAGGTGCCGTCGAGCTCACGGGGCAGGGCCACGTTCTCGGCGGCGGTGAGCGCCGGGATGAGGTTGTAGTCCTGGAAGACGTACCCGATGCTGCGGCGGCGCAGGGCGGCGAGCTCCTTGACGCTCGCGGTGGTGATGTCGGTGTTCTCGACGATCACATGGCCCGAGGTCGGGGTGTCCAGGCCGCCCGCGATGGTGAGGAGCGTGGACTTGCCGGAGCCGGACGGGCCCATGACGGCGACGAGTTCGCCGGGGTACACGGCGAGGTCGATCCCCCGCAGGGCGTGCACCTCGGTGGCGCCCGAGCCGTGGACGCGGGTCAGGTTCTGGAGCTGCAGCACGGGCTGCTGTGTGGACATGGAGGGGTCCCCCTTGGGCGTACGCGGCGGGAGGCCGGTACGGATCGAGCGGTGGAAGGTGGTGCGGAAGCGGTACGGGCGGTGCGCGCGAGAGTGCGGTCAGCGCGCCCCGGGCGTACCGGTGGTCAGGTCGGTCGGGTCGGTCGCGGCCGCAGCGACAGCCGGAGCCGCCGGAGCCGTCGCGGACGCCGGAGATGCCGGCGGAGAGGTCGGCGGAGTCGGCGGAGAGGCCGGGTCCGTCCTCGGGGCGAGTGCGGAGAGGCGGATCAGCCGGGCCTCGCAGTGGTCCAGCCAGCGCGCCTCGGCCTCGGTCTGGAAGATCAGCTGCTCCAGGACGAGCAGCCAGGCCACGTCGTCCCTTTCCCGCGCGCCCCCGCTCTCGACGGCGACGAGCGCCTGGGCCTTGAGCCGGGTGTAGTCCTGCATCGCCTTCACGGTGTGCCGGCGCTGGGACTGGATGACGTCACGGATGTCGACGCAGGGCGCGCCCACCGCCATGGCGAGCTTGATGGCCAGCTCGTCTCGGGCGGGGCTGGTGCGGTCCACGGGCTTCTCGAACCAGGTCCTGAGCTCGGTGAGGCCGGCGTCGGTGATCGCGTAGAGCTCGTGCCCCGCCTCGTCCCTGCCCCCCTGCGCGACCATGCCGTCGCGCTCCAGCCGGCTCAGGGTCGTGTAGACCTGGCCGACGTTGAGCGGCCAGGTGGAGCCCGTGCGGGACTCGAACTCCGTACGGAGCTGGGAACCGTACCGAGGGCCGCGTTCGAGGAGGGCGAGGAGCCCGTGGCGGATCGACATACTCAGTATGTATACCGAGTATGCCGAGACCCACAACCGCCCTGAGACGGAAGGGGAAGGTCCGTCTCAAGGGGGACCGGGGCGGGCGCCGCGGCTCAGCGGCGGCGCATGCGGAGCCCCAGGAAGCCGATCCCGAGCCCCATCAGAGCCAGCCCCACCCCCAGGGTGAGGACGGGAATCCGCTGGTCGACGAGGGGAGGAGAGGCCTCGGACGCCATGTGGGGAGCGGCGGCGGGCCGGGTCGCGGGCGCCATCTCGGTGAGTACCTCGTCCTCCTCGCGTACCGCCTCGTCCTCCTCGACGACCTCCTCGGAGGCCTCGTACGAGCCGGAGTCTGTTGCCGTCTTGGTACGAGACGGGCCGGGGGAAGGGGCGGTGGCGCTCGGCGGGACGGTGGCCGTCTCGGTGCGCCCGGGCCGCGGGCGGCCCTCTCCGGCCGGGCGGCCCGCCAGGGAGGCGGAGCCGCTGGGGGCGGGGGCGTCGGTGGGAGCGGCGCTCGGGGCGGTGGAGGAGGGCGAGGCGGTACCGGTCGGCGCGGGTGCCGGCGGGGCGGGTGTGCCAGGGGTGCCCGGGCCGCCGGTGCGCCCGGGTGAGGCCGGCCCGGACCCGGACCCGGACCCGCTGCCGGTACCCGTCCCGGTCCCGGCAGCAGGAGAGGACGGGGTGGGCGGGGAGCCGGAAGGCGTCGTGGCAGAAGAAGCCGTCGCCGTGGTGGGCGGCGCGGAGGGCCCGGCCGGGGTGGTCGGCGGGGGCGGCGCGGGGGATGTGGTCGGCGCGACCGTCCGTGGACCGGCGGGGGTTTCCGCCGTGTGCCCGAGGGGCGCGGCGGACAGGGCGAACGCGCAGGCGAACGTGCAGGTGAGCGCGGGGCCGAGGGCCCGCGCCCGTGCCCTGCGGAGTGCTGGAGTCACCGGGTGACCCCCTCCCGTACCGAGCCGCCGAGGTGTCGACTCAGCGTCACATGCCGGGACACTTCCGGCATCCGGGAGGGGGTGGCAGGCGTAAGGGCGGGCGGGAGTTCCCGCCCGCCTCGGTATTACGGGCCCCTGCTGGCCCCGGTACTACGACGCCTGCCGGTCCCGGTACTACGACGCCTGCCCGCCTCGGTACCACAGCGCCTGCCCGCTCCGTTACTACTGGGGCGGGTTGCCCGTCGAGACCTTGAGGGTGAACTCGGCGTCCGTGTCGGAGATGTCCACACCGGCCGGCGGGTACTGCTCCAGGACCGTTCCCTCGCCGTACGTGGCCTCGTCCACCGGGGTCTGGGTCATGACCTTCCAGCCTGCCGCCCGGATGCAGTCCTTCACCGACTGGATGTTCTTGTAGGTGAAGTTCGGGACCTCGAACTTGCTGGGGTCGTCGCTCGACTCCGAAGGCTGCGTGCACTTCTTCATGTCGATCGTCTTGGTCAGGTCGGGACCCTTGTGGCCGGGGGTCACGGTCTGGGGCTGCTCCGTGCTCGTGCCGCCCGTGCCGCCCGCCTGCGGGTCCGCCTCGTTGTCCTTGTCGAGCACGAAGATCAGGCCGCCGACGGCGAGGAGGGCGGCGACGACCGCGCCCACGAGCACCGGGGTGTTCCGGCGGGAGCCGCCGCCCGTCGCCACGGGAGCGGGCGTCGGCATGGGTGCCGGCGTGTGCATCGGGCCCGGGGCGTACGGCGACGGGGCGGGCGTCTGGTAGGCCGGCGCCGGGGCCTGTTGCGGGTATCCGTAGGCCGGGCCGGGCGCGGGCGTCGCGGGACCGTACGGGCCGGGCTGCGGCGTCGGCGGCAGGTACGGCTGCTGTACGCCGTGGGGGCCGGGCTGCGGGGTCGGCGGCGGGGTCTGGCCGACCGGCGGGAAGACCGCCGAGCCGACGCCCGCGCCGCTGCTGACCGGACCGCCCTGGACGATCACCGGGGCACCGGTCTGACCCGCCGAGAGCACCCGCAGGCACTCGTCGCGCATGACCGCGGCGCTCGGGAACCGCTCGTTCGGGTTCTTCCGCAGAGCCCGGGCGACGAGCGCGTCCATCGCCGGCGTCACCGAACGGTTGACGGAGGACGGGGCGACCGGCTCCTCCTGCACATGCGCGTAGGCGATGGCCAGCGGCGAGTCGGCGTCGAAGGGGAGACGGCCCGTCAGTAGCTGGAAGAGCATGATGCCGACCGAGTAGAGGTCGGAGCGGGCGTCCACCGCGCGGCCGAGGGCCTGCTCGGGGGAGAGGTACTGGGGGGTGCCGACGACCATGCCGGTCTGCGTCATCGAGGTGACCCCGGACTGCATGGCCCGCGCGATGCCGAAGTCCATGACCTTGACCACGCCGCGCTTGGTCTGCATCACGTTGCCCGGCTTGATGTCCCGGTGGACCAGGCCCATCTCGTGGCTGACCTCCAGGGCCGCCAGCACGTCGGCCGTGACCTTGAGGGCCTTGTCGGCGGGCATCGCGCCGTACTGCTGGATGTCGGAGGCGAGGACCGAGCCGAGCGGCTGCCCCTCCACGTACTCCATGACGATGTACGGCATGACGGCGCCGTCGAGGGTGTCCTCGCCGGTGTCGAAGACCGAGACGATGTTCGTGTGCGAGAGCTTCGCCACGGCCTGCGCCTCGCGCCGGAACCGCTCGCGGAACGACTGCTCGCGGCCGAGCTCCGTGTGCAGTGTCTTGATCGCGACCTGTCGGTCGAGGGCGCTGTCGTAGGCCAGGTACACCGACGCCATGCCGCCCTCGCCGAGGAGGTCACGCAGCTGGTACCGGCCGTTCGCGACCGAACCGCCCGCATAGCGGCCCTGTGCGCCGTCCTGGCTCATCTGTTGCTTCCCCCTACGCGCGCGCGGCGGCGTCGAATTCCGGAATTTCCTGGCCAAGTCTGCCCCAGGGCACCGACACGTCAAGCCGCGTGCCCGTTCCGTGACCCTCCGCACAGAACGCGTCCTCGCAGCGTTCCCGAAGTGTCCGGGGAAACCCGTCGAATTTGCACAGGTGTACGTGGACGGGGTTGGATGGCCGGTCAATCGCGGACCGTGATGTCGTACGGAGCCTGTAGCGTGACGACTGGACACGGCACGACAGACGACGGCGAGGACTGATGGCACCCGAATCCGGATCAGGTGGCGGTGTGCCGGACGCGGCAGCAGAGTCGTGGGGCGTCGGCGGTGTCGTCGGCGACGGCCGGTACCGGCTGACGCACCGTCTGGGCCGCGGCGGCATGGCCGAGGTGTTCGCCGCGGAGGACGTACGCCTCGGGCGGACGGTGGCGGTGAAGCTCCTTCGCGCCGATCTCGCCGAGGACCCGGTCTCCAAGGCGCGCTTCACGCGTGAGGCGCAGTCGGTCGCGGGGCTCAACCACCATGCGATCGTCGCCGTGTACGACTCCGGCGAGGACCTCGTCGGCGGGCGGCCCGTGCCGTACATCGTGATGGAGCTGGTCGAGGGCCGCACCATCCGCGACCTGCTGATCAGCGCGGACGCGCCGGGCCCCGAGCAGGCGCTCATCATCGTCTCGGGCGTCCTGGAGGCGCTGGCCTATTCGCACCAGCACGGCATCGTGCACCGCGACATCAAGCCGGCGAACGTCATCATCACCCACAGCGGTGCGGTGAAGGTCATGGACTTCGGCATCGCCCGTGCCCTGCACGGCGCGCAGTCGACGATGACGCAGACCGGCATGGTCATGGGCACCCCGCAGTACCTCTCCCCGGAGCAGGCGCTCGGCAAGGCCGTCGACCACCGCTCCGACCTGTACGCGACGGGCTGTCTGCTCTACGAACTGCTCGCGCTGCGGCCCCCCTTCACGGGTGAGACGCCGCTCTCCGTCGTCTACCAGCACGTGCAGGACGCGCCCGTCCCGCCGTCCGAGGTGTCGCACGGTGTGCCGCCGGAGCTCGACGGCCTCGTGATGCGCTCCCTCGCGAAGGAGCCGGACGACCGGTTCCAGAGCGCCGAGGAGATGCGCGGGCTGATCCAGTACAGCCTGCAGATGCTCCAGCAGCAGGGCGGCCACACCGGTACGTGGAACACGGGTCCCGTCGACATGCACGACGGCGGGCACACGCCGGTCGGCGGCATGGCGGCGACGGCCGCGATGGGTCACCCGATGCACGGGGAGACCGCTCAGGGCCGGATCCTGCCGCAGATGAACCCGGACGACGGGGGCGTCGGCGCGTACGGCGGCTACGACGGCGGGACGGGCGGCACCGGCGGCTACGGCCAGGACGGGGCGTACGGCTCGAACGGCGGAGGCCGGGGCCGCGGCAAGCTGATCCTCTTCATGGCGCTCGCGCTGGTCGCGGTCGTCGCGGGTGTCGTGTACGCCATCGACAAGGCCGGCGACGGCAAGGGCGGCGAGGTGGTGACCCCGCCGACGACGGTCTCCCAGTCGCCGTCGACCGCGTCCGAGGAGCCCACGCCCTCCGAGGAGCCCTCCACCGAGGAGCAGACACGGGACCCGGACACGTCGACCGGGGGCACCACGCAGAGGCCGTACACGCCTCCGTACACGCCTCCGCAGACCCAGGAACCCACGCACACGATGGAGCCGACGACGGAGCCCCCCACGTCGGAGCCGCCGACGTCGGAGCCGCCGACGACGGACCCGACGAGCGAGACGCCGACGGACCCGGCGACCACCCCGGAGGAGCCGCCGGTCGACCCGACCGGAGAGCCCACCGGTGACGACGGCGGCGGCGACACCCCGCCGCCGGGCGGTTCCACCGCCACAGGCTGACGAGCCACAGCGGCGGATCAGCCGACGGAGAGCCGGCGAACCATCCGGGCGATCAGCCGGCGAAGGCGTCGCGCACGGCGTCGTACTCACGGGTCCACCAGACCGCCAGGGCCGACACCGCGGGAAACTGCGGGTCGGCCCTTCGGTCGTGCAGCTGGTAGCGCCAGCGCAGCGTCCAGAAGTCGTTGAGCCGCTCCCACCACACCCGGTGCGCCGCCGCGGCCAGCTCGGCGCCGTCGGCGCCCGTCGCCCGCCGGTAGGCGCGCGCGTACGCCCGCACCTTCTCCAGGGCCAGCTCGCCCCCGGGCGTCACGAAGAAGATGGCGGCCGCCCTGACCGCCTCCTCGGCCCGCGGACGGACCCCGAGGCGGTCCCAGTCGACGATCGCGGCGGGCTCCGCACCCCGGTAGAGCAGGTTCAGCGGGTGGAAGTCGCCGTGCACCCAGCCGGACGCGGCGGCCGGCGGCGGCCGGTGGTGGGCGTGCTGGGCGAGCAGCCTGCGGCGCTCCCTCAGCCGGTGCTCGGCGAGCGCGTCGAAGCTGTCGTGGGGCCGGTGCGCGCGGGCGAGGCGGATCAGCTCCTCGATGGCGCGGAAGGTGTCCTCCGGGCGGGCGCTCTGGTGGTCGTCCCCCGGCGGCGGGGACTCCATGACGCGCTCCAGACAGGTGTGGACGCGCCCCAGGAGGGCGCCGAGGCGGCGGGAGCAGCCGGTGGAGAGCTGGGCGCCGTCGCGGTGCCGGCCGTCGATCCACGGGTGCAGGGCGTAGCAGAGGCCGTCGACGACCGCGACCGTACGGCCCCGGCTGTCGGCGAGCGGCGGGGCCACCGGGAGGCCCAGGTCGTGCAGGCGCTGGGTGGCGCGGTGCTGCCGGACGATGGTGGCGCGGTCGGCGGTGGGGGCGTCCAGGTGCTGCTTCAGGAAGTAGGCGCCGCGCGTGGTGGAGAGGCGGTAACCGCGGTTGAGCAGGCCCTGGGTCACGGGTTCGCAGGAGAGGGGCTCGCCCGCGGCCGCGTAGCGGCGGAGGAGGACGCCGACGGGCGGAGTGAGGGTTGCAGATGAGCGCGGCACTCCGCAGATGTTAGATCACGCTACGTGGTGGAGGTGTCGCCCAAGGGAACGCTCCCCGGGATGCTCCGGGGCGTGGTCCGTGGAGTGCAGCCCGACGGGGCGGTCGGCCGGACCGGCGGGGTGCCCGGCGGAGTAGTCGAGCTCGTGCACGGTCACGAACTGCGGTTCGATCCGCATGAAGACCGGTTCGAAGGGCTCGTCGTCCACGGTCCTGGGCTCGGGCCCGAACGCCGCGAGCTGCTCCTCGGTGGGCTCCACGATCTCCGCCGTGCCCGTGAACTGCACGGACCAGATCTGCTCGGACCCCGAGTTGAAGTTGTCCGCTCCGTACGCGACGACGCTGCCGTTGCAGGCCCGGTGGTAGCCGAGCCCCCGGTGCATCCGCAGCAGGACCCGTCCCTCGGTCACGATGTGCCGGGCGGGCGCGACGAACGGCATCGCCCGCATGCTCGTCGCCACCCGGCCGTACGACACTCGGCCGAGCAACTCGATGGCGCGGATCTCCTCGGTGGACATGGCTACCACTCTCCGCCACCGGCAACGTGTCGGAAAAGGGGCCCCTGCCCCGCCTTCACGGGGACGTAGGTCCCGAATCCGGGCCATGGGCCCCGGGCTGCTCCGTACGGGTGAGGCACGGGCCGCGCCGGGGCACCTCGGGCCTAGGGCCTGTCTTTCGGATCATGCCGCTCGATCCGAAGGACAGGCCGGCTAGTGGCGCTCGGCCTGGAGCCGTGCCACGTATGCCGCGGCCTGCGAACGCCGCTCCATGCCCAGCTTCGACAGCAGACTGGAGACGTAGTTCTTGATGGTCTTCTCCGCAAGGTGGAGCCGCTCGCCGATGACCCGGTTGGTCAGGCCCTCGCCGATCAGGTCCAGGATCTTGCGCTCCTGGTCGGTCAGGTTGGCGAGCTTGTCGTCGCCCTTCGGGTTGTTGCCGTCACGCAGCCGCTCCAGGACGCGGGCGGTCGCCACCGGGTCGAGGAGCGACTTGCCGGCCGCGACGTCCCGCACCGCGTTCAGCAGCTCGTTGCCCCGGATGGCCTTGAGGACGTATCCCGAGGCCCCGGCCATGATCGCGTCGAAGAGTGCCTCGTCATCGGCGTACGAGGTGAGCATCAGGCACTTGATGCCCTCGTCCTGCGAACGGATCTCACGGCACACCTCCACCCCGCTGCCGTCCGGCAGCCGGACGTCGAGCACGGCGACGTCGGGGCGGGTCGCCGGGATCCTGACCAGCGCGTCTGCCGCCGTCCCGGCCTCACCGACCACTTCGATGTCGTCCTCCACGGAGAGCAGCTCGTGGACGCCGCGCCGAACGACTTCGTGGTCGTCCAGCAGAAATACCCGGATTTTTCCATCTTCGCGCACCCGGTCAGTCTCACATATTGGCTCTTCCCGCGCCCGGGGTGCGCGGGATAACGTGCCGGATGTTCCGGCGGCCGCCTTCAGGCCGTTGCCGACGCGCTGACCAGCGACTGTTCCCACTTTTCTCGATTTACTTGGAAATCCAAGCAAAATTGCAGGTCAAGTGGGGTTTCGCGGGAATGCTGCGCTGTGGGTAACGTGCCTATCACAGGGCTCTCGCCGGGGCACCTGTCACGCCCGACTCCGGCCGCATCGCACCCACCCCGTGCGAAGGGTACGGACACGGCGGAGAGCCGCACTGGCCTACCGGCGAACCCGGAGGCCGGACCGACGGAGGAGCACGTAGTGACCGTGGAGAGCACTGCAGCGCGCAAGACGACGCGACGCAGCAGCGGCACCAAGCGCACCGCAAGCGCGAGCACGAGCACCACCAAGAAGACGAGCACGCGCGCCGAGGCGGTAGCGACGGAGCCCGAGCTCGTCCAGCTGCTGACGCCCGAGGGAGAGCGCGTCCAGCACCCCGATTACGACATCGATCTGAGCGCCGAGGAGCTGCGCGGTCTCTACCGCGACATGGTCCTGAGCCGTCGCTTCGACGCCGAGGCCACCGCGCTCCAGCGCCAGGGCGAGCTGGGCCTGTGGGCCTCGCTGCTCGGCCAGGAGGCCGCCCAGATCGGCTCCGGCCGCGCCCTGAGGGACGACGACTACGTCTTCCCCACCTACCGTGAGCACGCCGTCGCCTGGTGCCGTGGGGTCGACCCCACCAACCTGCTGGGCATGTTCCGAGGCGTGAACAACGGTGGCTGGGACCCCAGCACCAACAATTTCCACCTGTACACGATCGTCCTCGGTTCGCAGACCCTGCACGCCACCGGCTACGCCATGGGTGTCGCCAAGGACGGCGCGGATTCCGCCGTGATCGCGTACTTCGGTGATGGCGCCTCCAGCCAGGGCGACGTGAACGAGTCGTTCGTCTTCTCCGCGGTCTACAACGCCCCGGTCGTGTTCTTCTGCCAGAACAACCAGTGGGCCATTTCCGAGCCCATCGAGAAGCAGACCCGCGTCCCGCTCTACCAGCGCGCCGCCGGCTTCGGCTTCCCGGGCGTCCGCGTCGACGGCAACGACGTCCTCGCGTGCCTGGCCGTGACCCGGTCCGCGCTGGAGCGCGCCCGCCGCGGCGAGGGCCCGACGCTCATCGAGGCGTACACCTACCGCATGGCCGCCCACACCACCTCCGACGACCCGACGAAGTACCGCCGGGACGAGGAGCGCGAGGCCTGGGAGGCGAAGGACCCGATCCAGCGCCTCAAGACGTACATGGAGAACGAGGGCCACGCCGACGCGGCCTTCTTCGAGGAGCTGGAGACGGAGAGCGAGGCGCTCGGCAAGCACGTCCGCGAGGTCGTCCGTGCCATGCCCGTCCCGGAGCACATGGCGATCTTCGACAACGTGTACGCGGACGGCCACGCCCTCGTCGACGAGGAGCGGGCTCAGTTCGCCGCCTACCAGGCGTCCTTCGAGGGCGGAGAGGCCGAGTAATCATGGCTGTTCAGAAGCTTCCCCTCGCGAAGGCGCTCAACGAGTCGCTGCGCAAGGCCCTGGAGACCGACCCCAAGGTCCTGATCATGGGCCTGGACGTCGGCAAGCTCGGCGGCGTCTTCCGGATCACCGACGGGCTGCAGAAGGACTTCGGCGAGGACCGGGTCATCGACACCCCGCTCGCCGAGTCCGGCATCGTCGGCACCGCCATCGGCCTGGCCCTGCGCGGCTACCGGCCGGTCGTGGAGATCCAGTTCGACGGCTTCGTCTTCCCGGCGTACGACCAGATCGTGTCCCAGCTGGCGAAGATGCGGGCCCGTTCGCTCGGCACGGTGAAGATGCCGATCGTCATCCGCATCCCGTACGGCGGCGGCATCGGCGCCGTCGAGCACCACTCCGAGTCCCCCGAGTCGCTCTTCGCGCACGTCGCGGGCCTCAAGGTCGTCACCCCGGCGAACTCCAACGACGCCTACTGGATGCTCCAGCAGGCGATCCAGAGCGACGACCCGGTCATCTTCTTCGAGCCCAAGCGCCGCTACTGGGACAAGGGCGAGGTCGACACCGAGGCCATTCCCGGCGAGCTCCACAAGGCCCGGGTCGCCCGCGAGGGCACGGACCTCACCCTCGTCGGCTACGGCCCGATGGTGAAGACCTGCCTGGAGGTGGCCGAGGCCGCCGCCGAGGAGGGCAAGTCGATCGAGGTCGTGGACCTCCGCTCGATCTCCCCGCTCGACTTCGACACCGTCCAGGCCTCGGTCGAGAAGACCGGCCGCCTGGTCGTCGTCCACGAGGCGCCGGTGTTCTTCGGCTCCGGTGCGGAGATCGCCGCCCGGATCACCGAGCGCTGCTTCTACCACCTGGAGGCCCCCGTCCTGCGGGTCGGCGGCTACCACGCGCCGTACCCGCCGGCGCGCCTGGAGGAGGAGTACCTGCCGGGCCTGGACCGCGTGCTCGACGCCGTCGACCGCTCGCTGGCGTACTGAGGAGAGCACCGTGACGATCCGCGAATTCAAGATGCCCGACGTGGGCGAGGGCCTCACCGAGGCCGAGATCCTCAAGTGGTACGTCCAGCCCGGTGACACCGTCACCGACGGTCAGGTCGTGATCGAGGTCGAGACGGCCAAGGCCGCCGTCGAGCTGCCGATCCCCTTCGACGGCACGGTCCACGAGCTGCGCTTCCCCGAGGGGACCACGGTCGACGTCGGCCAGGTCATCATCTCGGTGAACGTCGGCGGTGGCGCCGCGCCCGAGGCCCCGGTGGCCGAGGTTCCCGTGACCGAGGCCGCCCCCGCGGCGGCCCCCGCCGCCCCGGAGGCCGAGGACGAGGAGCCCAAGGGCCGTCAGCCGGTCCTCGTCGGTTACGGCGTGGCCGCCAGCTCCACCAAGCGCCGGGCGCGCAAGGCCCCCGCGGGCACCGCCCCGGCCGCCCCCGCGACTCCGGTCCAGGCGGCGCCCGTCGCCGTCTCCGTACCGGAGCAGCTCAACGGGCACGCGTCGGGCGGCGCCAGGCCGCTGGCGAAGCCGCCGGTCCGGAAGCTCGCGAAGGACCTCGGCGTCGACCTGGCGACGGTCACCCCGACCGGCCCGGACGGCGTCATCACCCGGGAGGACGTCCACGCGGCGGCCGCTCCGGTGACCGCCCCGGCGCCCGCACCGGTCGTCGAGGCCCCGGCCCCGGTCCAGGCGCCGGCACCCGTGGCGGCCTCGGCCCCCGCGGTGTCGCCGGACGCCCGGGAGACCCGGGTTCCGATCAAGGGTGTGCGGAAGGCGACGGCGGCGGCGATGGTGGGTTCGGCGTTCACCGCGCCGCACGTCACCGAGTTCGTGACCTTCGACATCACGCGCACGATGAAGCTGGTCGAGGAGCTGAAGTCCGACAAGGACATGGCGGGCCTGCGGGTCAACCCGCTGCTCCTCATCGCCAAGGCCGTGCTGGTCGCGGTGAAGCGGAACCCGGAGATCAACGCGGCCTGGGACGAGGCGGCGCAGGAGATCGTCCTCAAGCACTACGTGAACCTGGGCATCGCCGCGGCCACCCCGCGCGGTCTGATCGTGCCGAACATCAAGGACGCGCACGCACAGACCCTGCCCGAGCTCTCGAAGTCCCTGAGCGAGCTCGTCGCCACCGCCCGCGAGGGCAAGACGACGCCGGCGGCGATGCAGGGCGGCACTTTCACCATCACCAACGTCGGCGTCTTCGGCGTCGACACCGGTACGCCGATCCTGAACCCCGGCGAGTCCGCGATCCTCGCGGTCGGTGCGATCAAGCTCCAGCCGTGGGTCCACAAGGGCAAGGTGAAGCCCCGCCAGGTCACCACGCTGGCCCTCTCCTTCGACCACCGCCTGGTCGACGGCGAGCTCGGCTCCAAGTTCCTGGCGGACATCGCCGCGGTCCTGGAGCAGCCGAAGCGCCTCATCACCTGGGCGTGACGCGCGAGTTGCGACGTTTCACGTGAAACACCCGGTGGTGGCATCAGCCACCACCGGGTGTTTTGCTGTGCGGCATGGATCTGCTCCTCGAACCACCGCACGGCGCCGGGCCCGTGCGCCTCGGCATGACGCTCGACGAGGCTCTGGCGGCCGTCTCCCCCTGGGTGAGCCCCGGCTCGACACCCGGCCGAACCGTGCCACGGGGACCGTCTCGACGAAGTGTGACGCGGTGGCGGTCGAGGTGTTCCTGGAGGAGGAGAACACCGTCACGGCCGTCGAGCTGTGGTGGCCGGGGGAACGGCGGACGACCTCGACCCGGGTGCTCCTGGACGGCGCCGACGTGTTCCGTACCCCGGCCGACGAGCTGCTGCGGGGCCTCGCGGCCCATGACGCCGACGGCGAGGACCCGTTCGTCCCCGGCCTCTCGCTCGGCTTCACCCGGCGCACCTCCCAGGAGGTACCGCGCACCCGGAAGGGCCTTCCCGTGTGCTTCACCTCCGTACTCGTCGGCGGCACCGACTACTACGACCACCGGCTCTAGAGCCAGGCCCCCCTCGTCCACGATGCGGACGGGGGGATCTGTTGCACCTCTGTTGTATCTATGCTGTGCGCATGCCATCAGCGCCAGCCGGCCCCGCCATCCAGCCCACCAAGCAGGCGCCCGCCGCCGACCGCGTCTACATGCACGTCAAGCAGGCCGTACTCGACCGGCGGTACGAGGGAGGCACCCTCCTCACCGAGGGCGAACTCGCCCAGGCCGTCGGAGTGTCCAGGACCCCCGTCCGTGAGGCGCTGCTCAAGCTGGAGATGGAAGGGCTGCTCAAGCTCTACCCGAAGAAGGGCGCCCTCGTCCTGGCCGTCTCCGCCCAGGAGATCGCCGACGTCGTCGAGACCCGGCTGCTCGTCGAGGAGTTCGCCGTCCGCCGGGCCGTGCCCGCGTCCGCCGCGCTGATCGAGCGGCTCGAAGAGCTCCTGGAGGAGCAGAAGCGGCGCGCGGAGGCCGGCGACCTCGCCGAGGTCGCGGTCACCGACCGCTGCTTCCACGCCGAGATCGTCCGCCACGCCGGCAACCAGATCCTCTCCCGCCTCTACGACCAGCTCCGCGACCGGCAGCTCCGCATGGGCGTCGCCGTGATGCAGTCCCAGCCGGACCGGATCGCCAAGAACATCACCGAGCACGCCGAGATCCTCGACCGGATCCGCGCGGGCGACGTGGAGGGCGCGGCCCACTGCGTCCGCCAGCACCTCAGCTGGGTCAAGGTCCTGGTCCGGGGTGAGGACCGGTGAGCAGGTCCTACGGCTCCGCCGTCAGCCTCCCCGGCGACCCGCCCGGCGGTCGCCGGGCCGCCCTCGTCTGGGGCGTCGGCGTCGCCGTCTACTTCGTCGCCGTCATCTTCCGCACGTCCCTGGGCGTCGCCGGACTCGACGCCGCCGACCGCTTCGACGTCAACGCCTCCGCGCTCTCGACCTTCTCCATACTCCAGCTGCTCGTCTACGCGGGCATGCAGATACCCGTCGGGCTCATGGTCGACCGGCTCGGCACGAAGAAGGTCCTGGTCATCGGGGTCCTGCTCTTCACCCTCGGCCAGCTGGGCTTCGCGCTCTCCCCCACCTACGGCACGGCGCTCGCCTCCCGCGCGCTCCTCGGCTGCGGCGACGCCATGACCTTCATCAGCGTCCTGCGGCTCGGCAGCCGCTGGTTCCCCGCCCGGCGCGGCCCGCTCATCGGCCAGGTCGCCGCCCTCTTCGGCATGGCCGGCAACCTCGTCTCGACCGTCTTCATCGCCCGCGCCCTGCACGGCCTCGGCTGGACGACCACCTTCGTCGGCAGCTCCCTCGCGGGCGTCCTCGTCCTCGTCCTGCTGCTGCTCTTCCTCAAGGACCACCCCGAGGGGTACGAGCCCGAGCCCGCCCAGCACGCCGGCGCCGCCTTCGTACGCCGCCAGATCGCCGAGTCGTGGCGGGAGCCCGGCACGCGCCTCGGCATGTGGGTCCACTTCACGACCCAGTTCCCCGCCATGGTGTTCCTGCTGCTGTGGGGACTGCCGTACCTCGTCGAGGCGCAGGGCCTGTCCCGGGGCACGGCGGGCGAGCTGCTCACCCTGGTCGTGCTCTCGAACATGGTCGTCGGCCTCGCGTACGGGCAGATCATCGCCCGCCACCACAAGGCCCGGGCCCCGCTCGCCCTCGGCACGGTCGCGGCCACCGCGCTGCTGTGGGGGGCCACCCTCGCGTACCCCGGCGACCACGCCCCGATGTGGCTGCTGATCACCCTCTGCCTGGTCCTCGGGGCCTGCGGACCGGCCTCGATGATCGGCTTCGACTTCGCGCGTCCGGCCAATCCGCCGGAGCGTCAGGGCACCGCCTCGGGCATCGTCAACATGGGTGGTTTCGTCGCCTCGATGACGACGCTTCTCGCCGTGGGCGTGCTGCTCGACGCGACCGGCGGCAACTACCGGATCGCGTTCTCGTCGGTCTTCGTCCTGGAGGCGGTCGGCGTCGTGCAGATCCTGCGCCTCAAGGCCCGCACCCACCGCAGGGAGCGGGAGCGGCTCGTCGCGAGCCGCGTGGAGGCCGTGCACGTACCGGCCTGACGGATCAGCGGGGCGTCACCGCGAAATTGTCGAGGATCGCCCGCGCCAGGCCCTCGTCGCCCTCCACCTTGACGCGGTCGGCGACGTCGGCCGGCCGGACGCGGCCGCAGGCGAGCCGTACGAACGTCTCCCAGTCCGTCGCGAGCGTCACCGCCGGGCCGAGCGAGGGCGCGCCGTCGACCGAGCCCCGGCCGTCCGCGTCCACCCGCACCGTCCGCAGGAACTCCACGGGACCGGTCACGTCGAGCACCACCGCCGAGGAGGCGGGCGCCCCGGCGTCCTTGGCGACGACCTTCGGGAGGGCCTCCAGGAGCACGTCCCGGGTGACGTGCGCGCCGGCCGAGTCCAGGTTGCCCGGCACGCCGAGCGCGGTCCGCAGGTCCTGCTCGTGCACCCACACGTCGAAGGCACGCATCCGGTAGGCCAGTTCGAGGGACTGCTCGGCGCCGAGGGGCGCGCGGATCAGGTGCTCGGGGGAGCGGTTCTCGTTGCGGAGCTGGCGGGCCCGGCGGATGAGGATGTACTCGAGCTCCGAGGTCATCTCCGGGGCGGTGTGGTGCCGCCGCACGTCGACCTGGACTTCCATGTAGCGGGCGAAGTCACTGCGCACGTGGTACAGGTCGCGCGGCAGGGAGTGGATCGGGCGCGGGTCGCCGAGCATCTCCGTCTCCATGCCGATGACATGGGAGACGATGTCCCGAACCGACCAGCCGATGCACGGAGTCGGCCGGTTCCACTCGCCCTCCACAAGCGGCTGCACCAGCTCGGCTATCGCCTCGATGGAGTGGGTCCAGGCGTCGGCGTAGTTCTGGAGGCTGGGATGGACGGTCACGGGACCCCTCGGCGGTTCTTCGGTGCGCGGGCTGAAAACACGACTGGGTGGGAGGCTCGGACGCTAAGTTACGCTGCCCGAAGGCACCCCGGCAGTGCTTTCGTGTGACGATCGTAGGCCGGTGTTGACGGCTCGAATGCCAGGACGGTGGTAGTGTGCGCGCCTCGCTGATCCAGATCGCGGTAGACCCGGACGAACCGGTCGACGCCAGGCGGGCCCGCGCGGCCCGTCTCGTACGGGAGGAATCCGGCCACGCCGATCTCGTCGTCCTGCCGGAACTGTGGACCGTCGGCGCCTTCGCGTCCGACCTCTTCGCCGCCGAGTCCGAGCCGCTGAACGGCCCGACGCACCGGGCGATGGCGGAGGCCGCGCGGGATGCCGGGGTCTGGCTGCACGCCGGCTCCTTCATCGAGGCGGAGGGCGGCGCCCTCTACAACACCTCGCTGGTCCTCTCCCCCGACGGCGAGCTCGCCGCCTCCTACCGCAAGATCCACCGCTTCGGCTTCGACAAGGGCGAGGCGGTGCTGATGGCCGCCGGGGAGGACCTGGTCACCGTCGACCTGCCGCACCTCACGCTCGGCGTCGGCACCTGCTACGACCTGCGCTTCCCCGAGCTCTTCCGCGGCCTCGTCGACGCGGGCGCCCAGGCCTTCGTCATCCCGGCCGGCTGGCCCGCGCTCCGCCGCGCGCACTGGACGCTCCTCGCCCGGGCGCGGGCGGTCGAGAACCAGGCGTACGTCCTCGCCTGCGGCACCGCAGGCACCCACGCGGGCGTCGAACAGGCCGGGCACTCGATCGTCGTCGACCCGTGGGGCGAGGTCCTCGCTGAGGCCGGCCCGGACGAGGAGATCCTGCGGGTCGTCCTCGACCCGGCGAAGGTGACGGCGACGCGCGAGCAGTTCCCGGCACTCAAGGACCGCGTCCTGGGCGTCGCGGCGCCGCGCGTCCGGCGTCCCTGAGCCCCACAGGAGAGGCGACACCTTCGTGAACGACCAGGAGAGGGCGGCTCTCGCCGCCTTCGCGGGACTCTTCGGACCGCCGCCCGAGGCACCCGCTCCGCCCGTCGCCTGGGACGCGGTCGAGGAATGGCTCGGGCTGCGGCTGCCCGCCGACTACAAGGCGATAGCCACCGTCTACGGCCCGCTAGACATCGGCGAACGGCTCTGGCTGCACACGCCGTTCGCCGAGGACGGCGGCCTGTTCGACTACGGCCGGTTCGTCGAGAACGGCCGCCGCGCCCACCCCGGGCTCGTCGCCTTCGGCGCGACCCGCATGTCCGACACCCTCTACTGGGACACCGCCGTCTCCGACGACTCCGACCGGTGGCCCGTCGTCGTCCACGTGCAGAACCTCGCGAACGCCGGCAAGGACCCCTGGCTCCGCCCCGGCACCACCCTCCTGCCCACCCTCAGCGGCTTCGTCTCCGACGGCCTGCGCCCCGCCGTCACCCGAAGCCGCCTTGCCGGCGACGAGGCCTACGCCTGGACCCCGCCGCCCCGGCGCCCCGGACCCACCCCCGAGCGGCACGCCGCCTTCACCGGGGGCGGCGGCCTGGAGACCCTCACCGCCCTGGTCCCGCCCCCGGCCGAACCGCTCCTCGGCGAGCAGAGCTGGGAGTGGCTGTACGAGCGCCTCGGCACCCGGCTCCCCACCGAGTTCGTCGCCCTGATGGAGACGTACGGGGCGGGCGACTTCTGCGAGTGGCTGCGGTTCGGCCTGCCGCTCGGCACCGGGCACTACGACCTCGCGCCCTCCGTCGAGTGGTTCGGCGCCGCCTACCGGGACCTGCGGGCCGCCCATCCCGAGTACCAGCCGCTGGCGGTCTGGCCCGAGCCGGGCGGCTTCCTCAACTTCGCCGACACCATCGACGGCGACGAACTGTGCTGGCTCACCGAGGGCGACGACCCGGACGCCTGGCCGCTGATCGTCATTCCTCGCCATGCCGACCAGGGCCCGCCGCTCACCGGCACGCTCACCGAGATCCTGCTCGCCTGGCTGCGCGGCAGACTGGCCACGGAGGGGTTCCCCCACCTCGTACGCCAGGGCCAGGACCCGGTGGAGGCCCTGAAGTACCTCGAGTTCCACTCGTACGGGGCGAACGCGGGCCAGGCCGACCAGTAGGGGTCAGTACTGGCTCTCCGCCCAGAGCCGCGTGACGCGGGAGAGGCCCGCGCGGACCGCGCCGCCCCGGGTGAGCGCCGCGCGGTCCACCCCCGCGAAGATCAGCGCCAGGGACAGGTCCGCCGCCCCCGCCCGGCCCGCGACCGTCACGTCCAGCTGCCGCCGCCTCCCGCGCACGGACACGGTGACGCCCGGGTCCTCGGCGTCCGCCTCCCGGGCGAGCACCCAGGAGCGCCGGTTCACGGCCCACAGCCGGTAACGGTCGCCGCCGTACCGCAGGTTCAGCCCGCGCTGCCGGGCGGTCGCGCCGAAACGGTTCCGCGACACGTACACATGGGCGTCGCCGACGCGGAGGGTCGCGCGGTTCAGGGTCGGCAGCCGGATCGCTTCCGTGTGGATGCCCCGCGTCTCGTACGAGGCCGGCGGGACGAGCCCGCCCCGCAGTTCCGACATCACCACCTGCGGCATCGTCTGGCGCAGCGGCGCCTCCACGGTGATCTCGCCGAACTCGGCGGACGCGCCCCGCCAGCCGGCCCTCCGCTCGTACCCCTTGCCCTCGCGCCAGGGGAGCAGCGTGAACGGTGTGACGGTGGTGTGCATGGCGCCCCCTCGGCCTCGTGTGCTCGTCAGACGACGATCGCATGGAGCGCCGCGCGCTCCGGCTCCGGGCCCGGCGCGTACTCCGCCCAGGCCGCCGCCAGCCTCCGTACCGCTTCCGTCAGGACCTCGGGCGGCGCGAGGAAGTGGAGCCTGAGGTGACGGAGACTGCCGCCGAGGGCGTCGGCCGTGGCGCCCGGGAGGACGGCGACCCCGTGCCGGAGGGCGAGTTGGGCGAAGGACACGCCGTCGCCGTGCGGCAGCCGTACCCACAGCGTCTGTCCGCCCGTCGTCGGCGCGCAGGACCAGGAGGGCAGCCGCCGGGCGAGCTCGGCCCTGAGGTGGTCGTGGCCGGCGCGCACCGCCGCCGTACGGGCGGCCAGGACGGGCGTGAAGTCGTCGAGGAGGCGGATCGCGGCCAGTTGGGACGGGAGGTCGCTGCCCAGGTCGTGGAGGGCCTTCAGCCGGGCGAGGCGGGCGATCAGCGGCGCCGGCCCCCGGACCCAGCCGATCCGCAGCCCGCCCCACACCACCTTGCTCAGCGAGCCGACGGAGATCACCTCGCCGTAGGAGGAGAGGGACGGCGGCTCCGCCGCTCCGGTGTCGAAGGCCAGGTCGGCGAGGACCTCGTCGTCGACGAGCGGCACGCCCAGCGCGTTCGCCGCCTCGACGAGCCGGCGGCAGGCGAGCGACGGGAGGACGGTCCCGGTCGGGTTCTGGAAGCGGGGCACGACATAGGCGAGCGCGGGACGGTGACGCTCCATCACCCGCACCGCCTCCGCGACGTCCACACCGTCGGGGCCCACCGCCACCGGCAGCGGTACGGCCGCCGCCTCCCGGAAGAGGTCCAGCGCCCCCGGATACGTCGGCGCTTCCACCAGCACCCCGTCGCCGGGCGCGAGCAGCAGCCGGGTCAGCAGCGAAAGCCCCTGCTGGGCGCCGGTGGTGACCAGGATCCGCTCCGGACCGGTCGGCACGCCCCGCGCCCCGTACCGCGCGGCGACCGCCGCCCGCAGCGCCCCGAGCCCCGCCGGGTGGTAGCCGAGGTCCGCGTCCGGCAGGACGAGGGAGCGGTACGCCTCCGCCAGCGCGGGCGGCGGCTGCGAGGGCGCGGCGCAGCTCAGCAGGATCACGTCGTCGGGCGACTCCAGGAGGTGCAGGAAGAGCGGGTTCGACGTCTCGGTCACCCGGGGCCGCTCCGGCGCGAGCGCCGCCCGCGCGACCCGGGTACCACTGCCCTGGCGCCGTACGAGCCTGCCCTCCTGACGGAGCGTGTCGTACGCGGCGACGACCGTCGTACGGCCCACGGAGAGGGCCGACGCGAGCCGCCGGTCCGGGGGCAGCGCGGCGCCGGGCGGCAGCGCCCCCTCGTCGATCAGGCGGCGCAGCCGGGCGGCGAGCAGCAGGTAGAGCGGGCCGCGCCCGGCCGACCAGCGGCCGAGCCGGGCGACGAGCGCGTCGATCGTGTGTGGGGCGAGGCTGATCGGCTCCATTGCCGATCCAATCTGCCGGGATTGGACCTGGGATGGCAAACGCCCTGTCCACAGACTGTCCGCATGAGCCACGCCGACTCCGCTCCCGTCGCCCGCACCGCCGCCACCCACTCCGCCGCCCCCCACTCGGCTGCCGCGACCCGCCCCGAGACCCTCGCCGTGCACCCGCCCCACGTCGAGATCACCGGCAGCAGGCCCCTCGGCGTCCCGCTCCACCAGGGCCACGTCTTCGCCTTCGACTCGGCCGACGCCCTCGCCGAGGCCTTCACCTCCCCGGACACCTTCCTCTACAGCCGTCTCGGCAACCCCACCGTCCGCACCCTGGAGGACGCCGTGGCCCGCCTCGAAGGCGGGGCCGCCGGCCTCTCCTTCGCCTCCGGCATGGGCGCCGTCAACGGCGTCCTCCACGCCCTGCTCGGCAGCGGAGACCATGTCATCGCCCAGACCTGCCTGTACGGCGGTACGTACGCGGTCCTCACCGACCTCGCCACGCGCTGGGGCGTCGACGTCACCTACGTCTCCGGCACGGACCCGGAGGAGGTGCGGGCGGCCCTGCGCCCGGAGACCCGGCTCCTCTACCTGGAGACCATCGCCAACCCGACCACCCGCGTCTCCGACCTGCCCGCGCTCGCCGCCGTCGCGGGCGAGGCGGGGGTGCCGGTGGTCGTCGACAACACCTTCGCCTCCCCGCTGCTCTGCCGGCCCCTCCACCACGGCGCCGACATCGTCGTCCACTCCGCGACCAAGTACCTCGCGGGCCACGCGGACGTCCTCGGCGGCATCGCCGTCTTCAAGGACAGCGAGGTCCACCGCCGGGTCCGCCGCCACACGGTCGAACAGGGCGCGTCCACCGACCCGTTCGCCGCCTGGCTCACCCTGCGCGGCATGCAGACCCTGTCGCTGCGCATCGAGCGCCAGTGCGCGAACGCCGCCGAGCTCGGCGCCCGGCTCGCCGCGCACCCGGCGGTCGCGGCCGTCCGGCACCCCGCGCTCGCGAGCCACCCGGACCGGGAGATCGCCGCGCGGCTGCTGCCGGACGGGGGCGGCGGGGTGATCTCGGTCGACCTCGCGGGCGGCCG
The DNA here is from genome assembly GCF_008642375.1 of Streptomyces venezuelae. Classification (NCBI taxonomy): domain Bacteria; kingdom Bacillati; phylum Actinomycetota; class Actinomycetes; order Kitasatosporales; family Streptomycetaceae; genus Streptomyces; species Streptomyces venezuelae. The sequence goes on from NZ_CP029194.1 coordinate 4,436,188, forward strand.
GGAGGCGGGCCGGATCTTCGTCGAGGCGGTACGGGTGGCATCGCTGAGCGTCTCCCTGGGCGATGTGAAGACCCTGGTCATGCACCCGGCCTCCACCTCGCACCACCAGCTCGACGCCGAGGCCCTGGCGGCGGCGGGCATCGGCCCGGGCACGGTCAGGATCTCGGTCGGCATCGAGCACGTCGAGGACCTGTGGACGGACCTGGAGCAGGCCCTGGAACAGGTCCTGGCCAAGGCCGAGTAGCCCACCCGCAGGCGGTTCAGTCCTCCCGCTCGGCCATGCGGATCACGCACACGGCCACGGCGACGAGCAGGGCCGCGTCCGCGTCCTCACGGACCACGTTCACGGCGTACGTCTCGCGGACGTGGAACCACTGCCGGGAGATGTGGGCCAGGAGCTCGCCGTCGTACTCGACGGTGAACTCCCGGTCCAGGATCCGCCCGCTGACGTCCAGTTCGGTGCCCTCGGCGAGGGTCACCCGGTAGTGGTTGCGCAGGAGCGACAGCCGCTTGCGGCGGATGCTCGCGAGGGGGCGCCCGTCCCGCTCGATCGTCATCGAGTCCCGCAGGCTGAACATCTTCTGGCGCAGGGTGATCAGGACCTGCCCGTCGGGGGCCTTCAGCTCCAGGGTGTCGCGCAGCCGCAGGGCCTTGCCGTCGACGAGGAAGGCGTGGCGGCCCTGCTCGTCCTCGATCCAGTAGTCGTCGCCGATCGCGAAGATCTTGTCCCGTACGAGATATTTCATGCGGATATGCCTGCCCCGAAGTCCCGCACCTCACGCGGTGAACCTCACGCGGTGAACCTCACCCGCCCGGCCTCGCGAGCACCTCACACCCCGAAGTAGCGGATGAAGGCGTCCGGGGTCGCGCCGAGCATCTCGCCGAAGGGCGAGTTCAGCTGATGGATCAGCAGCACCGTGAACGCGATGAACCCGGAGAGACCCATCACCATCACCACGTGCGTCGTGCTCTTCTTGATCCCGAAGAGGAACATGAACGCCAGCGTCAGCGCGCCGCCGATGAGCAGGCCCGTCCACAGCACCGGGGAGAGCCGCTCCTGCGCCGCCGCCTCCCGGCCGCGCCGGGCGTCGTCGACGTAACCGAGCTGGGCGAGCACCTCCTGGGCCGCGATGTGCTCGGACACCTTGTCGGAGTCGGACACCTCGCTGGCGCGCCGCAGCTGTTCGAGCAGCGTCCAGCCGGAGGTGTCGAGGGGTTCGCGGGCGGCCATCGCCGGCCACTCGACGTCGACGACGTGGTTCGCGTACGAACGGGCCGTGTCGCGCAGCGGCTGCCGCAGGCCGGCGGGGAGCGCGTCCGCGAGCAGATAGGTCTGGTGCAGGGCGCTCGCCTCGGCCTGGACGTGGTCGGCCGCGGAGGAGCGGGTGTCCCAGACGGAGACCAGGCAGAGGCCGAGGACGACGGCGTAGAGGACGGACACCATCATGGCGATGTACTCGGCGACGTCCTCGCGGGGTTCGTCGTCCTCGCCGACCGGGAAGAGCCTGGTCTTGGCGACGACGCCGAGCGCGGCGACGAACGCGACGCCGAGGACGACGACCAGCGTCTCGAAGAGGGCCACGGTCAGCCCCGCCGGTTGCCGAGGAGGGCCGCGGCGACGGCCGCGGGGATCAGGAGCAGCAGCAGGATGATCACGACGCTGAGCTCCCGCGCCTCCTGACTGCGGCGCCGCAGCCGCCCGAGGAAGCCCTCGTCGTCGAGAGCACCGGCACGGAGGACGGAGGGTGGCGCGGTGCCGCCGGACCGCTGCTCGGAGCCTAGGGGGACGGGGAGGGAAGCGCCCGGCGGCGAGGACGCTGTCGAGGGCGGTGGCGGAGGGAGTACGGGTACGGGAAGGGCTTCGGCTGCGACACCACCACGTCCAGGAGAAGCCACACCGGCAGCACCGGCAGCACCGGCAGGAGGAGCACCAGCCACACCCACAGCCCCAGGCGCCCCAGCAACCCCCACAGCCCCAGTCACACCGCCACCCCCAGTCACACCGCCACCCCCAGCCACACCGCCACCCCTTGCCACACCACCACCCCCAGCAGCAGACCCCCCAGGTGCCCCACCGCTCCCCGCCTTCGCCTTCGGCCGCGTCGTCGGCCCCGCCCGCCCGGCCGACGTCGCGACGCCCGCGCGCGCCGGGAGGGTGAAGACGGCCGAGGACCGGGCGGAGAGGGTGGGTGCGGGCAGGCGTTCGCCGCGGGGCCCGTAGGTGGTGACGCGGTCGCTGCCGGCGGCGACCCCGGTGCTCCGGTGGGTGCCAGGTGGCCGCCGTACGACGGCCGTGCAGCGGGCCGAGGCCCCGGGCGCGAGCAGGGCGACCGCCCCGGCGCCCGCCCCGCAGTCGGCGGTACCCGGCGCGAGGCCGAGACCCGGGTCCCCGATCCGTACCGCGTGGAGCGGCCGGTTCCCGTGGTTGGTCACGGTGTACGCGACGGTGGCCGACCCCCAGGCCACCCCGAGGCCCCGCCCGGTGCCCCCGCTCCGCCCCGGGGCCCCGAGGGTGACCCGTTCGGTGAGGCGGAGACTGCCGACGACCCCGGCGTACCCGGTGCGGGCGGTCGCGACGATCCGCCGCCGCAGGGACGGGATGTCGCCCTCCGCGCGCGCGGTGGCCCGGCGCTCCCCGCCGACCGCGCGGAACCGGGCGACGCACTCCAGCTTCCCGAGCGCGGCGAGCGTGCGCCCGGGGCAGCGCACGGCCCCGGCCGGCACGGCGGGATCGACGACCCGGACCCCGTACAGATGGGCCTCCCCGCTGTTCACGAGGCGGTACCGCTTCACGACCTGCGCCCCGACGCGTACGGCGGGCGGCCGCAGTCCGCTGTGCCCCCGCCCGTTCACGGTCACGGTCATCCGCAGCGCCCCGTCCCCGGCCCCGCCCGCCCACGCCCCGGGCAGCCCGGGGAGGGCGAGACAGGGCAGGACGAGCAGCCCCACCAGGAGTCCGCTGCTCGCCCTCACCCGATGGCGGCAATAGTCAGATGATCTGCTCGCAAGCTCGGCCATGCCCGCCATGCTGACCAGCCCCGCCTCGCGCCCCCACCCCCGGACACGCACCCCAGCCCCACCCGGCCCCCACTTTCCACCCGTACGGCACCCTTGACCCATGACCGACTCCGCGCCCGCACCCGCGCCCCGACGTGCCCGTGTCCGCGCCCCCGAGCTGATCGGCAAGGGCGGCTGGCTGAACACGGGAGGAGACGACCTCACTCTCGCCGACCTGCGAGGGAAGGTCGTTCTGCTCGATTTCTGGACCTTCTGCTGTGTGAACTGCCTGCACGTTCTCGACGAGCTGCGTGATCTGGAGGAGAAGCACCGCGACACCCTCGTGATCGTGGGTGTGCACTCGCCGAAGTTCGTGCACGAGGCCGAGCACCAGGCCGTCGTCGACGCCGTCGAGCGGTACGAGGTGCATCACCCCGTGCTCGACGACCCGGAGCTCGCGACCTGGAAGCAGTACGCCGTGCGGGCCTGGCCGACGCTCGTCGTGATCGACCCCGAGGGGTACGTCGTCGCCCAGCACGCCGGTGAGGGGCACGCCAACGCGATCCGGACGCTCGTCGAGGAGCTGGAGGCCGAGCACGAGGCCAAGGGGACGCTGCGGCGCGGGGACGGGCCGTACGTGGCGCCGGAGCCCGTCGCCACCGATCTGCGGTTCCCCGGCAAGGCGGTCCTGCTGCCCTCCGGGAACCTCCTCGTCTCCGACACCACCCGGCACCAGCTCGTCGAGCTGGCCGCGGACGGGGAGACCGTCGTGCGGCGCATCGGCGAAGGGGTGTTCCGCGAGCCCCAGGGCCTCACGCTGCTGCCCGACGGCAAGGTCGTCGTCGCCGACACCGTCAACCACGCCCTGCGCGTCTTCGACCCGGAGACCGGCGCGATCGAGATCGTCGCCGGCACCGGGAAGCAGTGGTGGCAGGGGTCCCCGACCTCCGGGCCCGCCCTGGAGGTGGACCTGTCCTCGCCGTGGGACGTCGCCTGGTGGCAGGGCAAGGTGTGGATCGCCATGGCCGGCGTCCACCAGATCTGGACGTACGACCCCGAGAGCGGGACCGTCGAGGTCGCCGCCGGGACGACGAACGAGGGACTCGTCGACGGCCCGGCCGCCGAGGCCTGGTTCGCGCAGCCGTCCGGGCTCGCCGCCACCGAGGACCGGCTGTGGATCGCCGACTCCGAGACCAGCGCCGTCCGCTGGATCGACACCGACCGGGTCGTCCACACCGCCGTCGGCACCGGGCTCTTCGACTTCGGCCACCGGGACGGCGAGGCCGGTCAGGCCCTGCTCCAGCACCCGCTGGGCGTGACCGCCCTCCCCGACGGCTCGGTCGCGATCAGCGACACGTACAACCACGCCCTGCGCCGCTTCGACCCGGCCACCGGCGAGGTCAGCACCCTCGCGACCGATCTCCGCGAGCCCAGCGACGCGGTCCTCGTCGGCGGCGACATCGTGGTCGTCGAGTCCGCCCGGCACCGGCTCACCCGGCTGCGCCTCCCCGAGGAGGCCGTCCAGGTCGAGGCGGTCGCCCACCGCACCCGGCGCGAGGCGACCGAGATCGCGCCCGGCCGGCTCCGCCTCGACGTCGTCTTCCAGGCCCCGACCGGGCAGAAGCTGGACGAGCGGTACGGCCCCTCGACCCGCCTGCTCGTCTCCTCGACCCCGCCGGAGCTGCTCCTCGGCGGCGAGGGCACGGGGACGGATCTCTTCCGGGAGCTCGACCTCAATCCGGAGCTCACCGAGGGCGTCCTGCATGTCTCGGCCATGGCCGCGTCCTGCGACGACGACCCGGCGAACGAGTACCCGGCCTGCCACGTCCACCAGCAGGACTGGGGTGTCCCGGTGAAGATCACGGAGACGGGCGCGGCCCGGCTGCCGCTGATCCTCGCCGGTATGGACGCGTAGTCAGCGGACGAGACCCTGGTGCCTGGACGGCCGCCCGGCGGCGGCGTCCAGGCACCCGTCCACCCAGGCGGCCGGGTCGTGCACGGCCCGGTCGCCGCCCATGCCCTGCCGCTCCATGCGCACGCACTCGCCGGCGAGCAGCGCCTTCGTCCGCGTGCCGTCCACGTCGTACCCGCGGATCCGGGACGCCATGACGAAGCCGCCCTCGTAGGCGATGTCCGTCCCCCACGGCGGCCGGTCGTTGTACGTGCCGATCAACACCCCCGCCACCGCCGTGGCGACCGCGACGGCGCCCCCGACACCCGCGATGAACCTGCCCCGGGAGGGCCCCTCATGACGATGCATGAGGCGACCCTGCCAAGCGGCACCTTTCGCGGATGTTTCGCGGCAGGGCCGCTGGGCCTCAGCCCTCCAGGAAGGCGACGATCGCGTTCGCCAGGAGGTACGGGTCGTCCGCGCCGCACAGCTCGCGGGCGCTGTGCATCGAGAGGATCGCGACGCCGATGTCGACCGTCTGGATGCCGTGGCGGGCGGCGGTGATCGGGCCGATCGTCGTGCCGCACGGCATGTCGTTGTTGGAGACGAACGACTGCCAGGGCACGCCCGCCTTCTCGCAGGCGGCGGCGAAGACGGCCCGGCCGCTGCCGTCGGTGGCGTACCGCTGGTTGACGTTCACCTTGAGGATCGGGCCGCCGTTGACGCGCGGGTGGTGCGTCGGGTCGTGGCGCTCCGCGTAGTTGGGGTGGACCGCGTGGCCGGTGTCGGAGGAGAGGCAGACCGTGCCGGCGAAGGCGCGGGCCCGGTCCTCGTAGGAGCCGCCGCGGGCGTAGACCGAGCGCTCCAGGACGTTGCCGAGGAGGGGGCCCTGGGCGCCGGTGTCGGCCTCGGAGCCGTTCTCCTCGTGGTCGAAGGCGGCGAGGACCGGGATGTACGGGAGGTCGTCGCGGCCCGCGAGGGAGGCGAGCGCGGCGACGGCGGCGTGGACGGAGAGCAGGTTGTCCATGCGCGGTCCGGCGAGGAGCTCGCGGTCGCGGCCGAGGTAGGCGGGCGCCTCGACGGGGTGGACCATGAGGTCCCAGCCGGTGACGTCCTCGGCGTCGACGCCGGCCTCGGCGGCGACGAAGGAGATCAGGTCGCCCTCGTGGACCTTGCCGATGCCCCACACGGGCTGCATGTGGCGCTGGCGCTCCAGCTTGAGGCCGTCGTTGGCCTGGCGGTCGAGGTGGATGGCGAGCTGGGGGACGCGCAGCAGCGGCCGGTCCACGTTGACGAGGCGGTGGCTTCCGTCGCGGAGGGTGAGGCGGCCGGCGAGGCCGAGGTCGCGGTCGAGCCAGGTGTTGAGCAGGGTCCCGCCGTAGATCTCGACGGCGACCTGGCGCCAGCCCTGGGCGCCCATGTCGGGGCGGGGCTTGACGCGCAGGTTGGGGGAGTCGGTGTGGGCGCCGACGATGCGGTACGGGGTGTGGGCGGAGGCGCCCTCCGGCACGTACCAGGCGATGATCGCGCCGCCGCGGACCACGTACTTCCCGCCGCTCGTCCCGTCCCACTCGGCGGTCTCCTCGACGCGCCGGAAACCGGCCTTCTCCAGCCGGTCGGCGGCGGTCGCCACCGCGTGGTACGCCGACGGGGAGGCCGTCAGGAAGGAGATGAGGTCATCGGTGTGACCGCGGTCGAAGGGGCCGGCCGTGGGGCGGGAAGCTGCGCTGCTCATGGGCTCCACCTTACGCAGGGGCCGGAACGCGGCTCCGGCGGCCGGGAGCTGAGCCTCCCCCCATGAACCGAGCCCGAAAAGGAAACAGCACGGCCCGCCCCCCTCCCCGGGGACGGGCCGTGCCGGCAGGACGAGTGGGCGTTCTTAGAACGCGGCCTCGTCCAGGTCCATCACCGAGTTGTCGACGGCCTCGGCCAGCGCGCGCTCGGCGGAGACGCCCGGCAGGACGTTGGCGGCGAAGAACTTCGCGGCCGCGATCTTGCCCTGGTAGAAGGGGACGTCCTTGGCGCCGGCGCCCTCGGCGAGCTTCTCGGCGGCGACGGCGGCACCGCGCAGGAGCAGGTAGCCGACGACGACGTCGCCGGAGGCGAGCAGCAGGCGGGTGGTGTTCAGGCCGACCTTGTAGATGTTCTTGACGTCCTCGCCGGTGGCGGTGAGGTCGGTGATCATCGTGCCGACGATGGCCTCCAGGTCGACGGCGGCCTTGGCGAGCGCGTCACGCGCGCCGGCCAGGTCGTCGCCGCCGGTGCCGACCGCGAGGAACTTCTTGATCTCCTCGGAGAGGGCGTTCAGGGCCGCGCCCTGGTCGCGGACGATCTTCCGGAAGAAGAAGTCCTGGCCCTGGATGGCCGTGGTGCCCTCGTAGAGGGTGTCGATCTTGGCGTCCCGGATGTACTGCTCGATCGGGTACTCCTGGAGGAAGCCGGAGCCGCCGAAGGTCTGGAGCGACTGCGCGAGCTGCTCGTAGCCCTTCTCGGAGCCGTATCCCTTGACGATCGGGAGCAGCAGGTCGTTCAGGCCGTGCAGCGCCTTGGCGTCCTCGCCGGCCGCTTCCTTGATCGCGATCTCGTCCTGCACGGAGGCCGTGTAGAGGACGAGGGAGCGCATGCCCTCGGCGTACGCCTTCTGCGTCATCAGCGAGCGGCGGACGTCGGGGTGGTGCGTGATGGTGACCTTGGGGGCGGCCTTGTCCATGAAGTTGGCCAGGTCGGTGCCCTGGACGCGCTCCTTGGCGTACTCCAGGGCGTTGAGGTAGCCCGTGGAGAGGGTGGAGATCGCCTTCGTGCCGACCATCATGCGGGCGAACTCGATGATGAGGAACATCTGGCGGATGCCCTCGTGCTTGTCGCCGATGAGCCAGCCCTTGGCGGGGTGCTGGTCGCCGAAGGTCATCTCGCACGTGTTGGAGGCCTTGAGGCCCATCTTGTGCTCGACGTTCGTCGCGTAGACGCCGTTGCGCTCGCCCAGCTCGCCGGTCTCCCAGTCGAACTCGTACTTCGGGACGAGGAAGAGGGAGAGGCCCTTGGTGCCGGGGCCGGCACCCTCGGGGCGGGCGAGGACGTAGTGGAGGATGTTCTCCTCCATGTCGTGCTCACCGGAGGTGATGAAGCGCTTCACGCCCTCGATGTGCCAGGAGCCGTCCTCCTGCTGGACGGCCTTGGTGCGGCCGGCGCCGACGTCGGAGCCGGCGTCGGGCTCGGTGAGGACCATGGTGGAGCCCCAGCGCTTCTCGACCGCGATCTGCGCGATCTTCTTCTGGGCCTCGTTGCCCTCGTTGTAGAGGACGCCGGCGAAGGCCGGGCCGGAGGAGTACATCCAGATGGCCGGGTTCGAGCCGAGGAGCAGCTCGGCGTAGGCCCAGACGAGGGAGCGCGGGGAGACGGTGCCGCCGATGCCCTCGGGGATGCCGAGGCGCCAGTACTCGGAGTCCATGAAGGCCTTGTAGGACTTCTTGAAGGACGCCGGGACGGGGGCGGTGTTGGTCTCCGGGTCGAAGACCGGCGGGTTGCGGTCGGCGTCGGCGAAGGAGTCCGCGAGCTCGTTCTCGGCGAGACGGCGGATCTCGTCGAGGATGCTCTTGGCGGTCTCGACGTCCATCTCCTCGAACGGACCGGTGCCGTACACCTTGTCGCGGCCGAGGACCTCGAAGAGGTTGAACTCGATGTCGCGGAGATTCGACTTGTAGTGCCCCATGGCGACGGCTCCGTAAGGCTCGGGGAGGCGGATGTCCGGAATGCGCGCGTCGGGTGCTCGTACTACCGGTGAGTAGCCCACGCTTCTCTACGATGATGCTACCCACCGGTAATAAGAGCAACCCCTATCCGGGGATCTGTGACACGAGCCGCAGAAAAAGGGCCCGGGGCATGTGCCCCGGGCCTCCTTCGTCCTCGCTGAGGATCAGCGAAGATCCTCAGTACAGACCCTTCAGGTCCGTCCCCTCGGGCGCGCGGAAGCAGCCGGAGACGACGCTGACGCCGATCAGGTTCTTCTTCTTCGGGTCCGTGCTGCCGACCCACAGCTCCGCCTTGACGGCGAAGTGCTCCTTCTCGGACTCCGCGAGCAGCTCCAGGCTCTTGGCCTTGCTGTTGTTCGGGCCGTACGAGACCACCTTCCAGCCCTTGGCGGGCAGCGCCTGCCGGAGCCGCTCGAAGCCCTGCTTCAGCTCCTCCTCGGAGACGCCGTACACCGACCAGGGGTGGCGGATCTTGAAGAGGTGCTCACGGTCCTCCGGGCAGGTGGAGGCGCCCGGACCGACCGGGGTGGACGTGGCGCCCGGCAGCCCGATCATGTCGAAGATCTGGCTGGAGACCTCCTTCGTCCGCTTCCTGGCATCCGCGACGTCGAGGGTCGTGGGGGTGTAGCCGAGGTCGTCGGAGCCGCCGGCGTCGTTCATGGAGCATCCCGTCGCGAGGGTGGTGAGGCAGAGGAGGAGGGCGCCGAGCGCCGCGCCACGGACTCTGGTGGGGTGGTTGCGGATGGTCATCAGTCGTCCTCGTTCACCTTGTCGTACTCGCCGATCACGACCTTCGCCTGGTTCGAGAGACTCTCCGAGTCCCTCTCCCAGTACGAGGTGTGACCGCTGGTGTCCACGTCCATCCGGTGCGCCCCGAACAGCTCGTCCGACGGCACGGTCTGCACGTATCCGGCGTTGTACGGAACGCCGTTCCAGGTCTCGACGCCCCATGTGTAGCCGCCGAGCCCGGCGAGCTTGCCGCCCGCCGGCACCACGTCGCTCGTCGCGGCCGCGGACCACACGTGGTCCGCGCCGACGTCGAGGTCCTCGGCCCTGCCGGTGAGCATGCCGGGGCTGCCTACCGCCACGATGTCGTCGGCTGCCAGATCGCCCTTGTTGGAGGCGTCGCCGACGACGGTCGACCCGTAGCTGTGCCCGATGATCGTCGTGTGGCTCTCGTCCGGGCCGCCCTGCGCGGTCTCCAGGCCGTCCATGAACCGGAGCAGCTTGGGCGAGCCGTTGTACGCGTAGTCCTTCTGCGTGGCGTCGGTCGCGACCGACTGCGGAGCCTCGTAACCGAACCAGGTGATGGTGGAGACGTTCGAACCCGGCGACAGGGCCTGGGTCTCGCGCCACATGTCGGTCATCCGGCTGATGTCCTCGTCGAAGTCCTTCAGGTTCGTCGTCGTGCCCGGCACGTAGACGGCGGTGTGGTCGGCGGTGTCGGGGTTGCCGTTGGCGATGATCGCCCGGCCGATCCCCTCCTTGTCGTAGCCGAGGAGGTACGCCTCCGGCAGGCCCCCCTCGCCCGTGGCGTCGAAGCGGGCCTGGATCGAGTCACTGCCCCTGAGCTGCTCCTTCAGCCGCTCCTGGTCCTTCTGCCACTGCTTGTACTCGGGGCTGAGGACCGCGGCGGGGTAGCTGCCGTTCGGGTTCGGGATGTACTGGTTCGGCGCGGGCTTGTTCAGGTCCGTCTGGATCTGCGCCCTGGTCTCGGCGAAGACCGTCCGGTTGGCGTCGTCGCGGACCGAGGACGGGAGGCCGTCCAGGGCGCCGACGGAGGCCGGGTAGAGCGTGGCGTACTCGTCGCGCTGCTCCTGGCTGAGGCCGTTCCACCAGTCGGCGTTCTCCTTGGCGGACTTGCCGTGCGGGATCCGGTCGTCGTCGGCGTACTTCCCGGCGGCCTGCTGGAGCGCCTTGGTGTCGGCGGCGGCGTCGACGAGGTCCGCGGCGCTGACGTCGAGGCCGGGGCCGGCCTTCAGCCTGCGCAGGGCGCCGGCGTAGCGGCCGTCGATCTCGGTGGCCTCGCGGACGGCGTCGCCGATGCGCTGGGCGATGTCCTCGGCCTTGCCCTTGTTGGCGTCGGGGCTGCCGACCCCCTCGCCCTTGCCGGGCGCGAGCGGGACGGGTGCGCCGTGCTCGGCGGTGTTGCTGCCGGGGGCGAGGACGAAGGAGTCGGTCGGGTACTCCACCGAACCGTCGGGCTTCACCGTGAACTTGAGGTTCTCGGCGTCCTCGAGCGCCTGCTTCAGCTTCCGCTGCGGGGCCGCGAGCTCCGAGGCGAGCCCGTTGAGCGCGGTGCGGATCAGTCCGCACTCGGTGTGCAGGTACTGGTAGTTGCGGGAGAGCTGCTGGACGTCGGCGCCCGCCTTGGTGGCGGTCTCGCCCTTCTGCGTGTCGTGGATTCTCGCGAACATGCCGTTGTCGACACGGTCCTTGTCCGCGTTGGCGCGGGAGCTGACCTTGCCCCAGCCGTCGGCGGCGTCCGCGTACTCGTCGAGCTTCACGTCGCGCAGTTGCTGCCAGGTGGGCACGGGCTCAGCCTTCCTTCTGCGCGGGGCTCTGGGCGGGGTTCTGCGCGGGAGCCGGCGCCTCGGCGGCGATCTTCCGCTTCGTGGCGTCCTCGCGTTCGCCGAAGTCGCGGCCCGCGCTCTTCAGGGCGCCCTCCAGGCGGCCGCACTCGTCGCGTACGGCGGTGAGGCGGGCCTTCCAGGTGCCGAGGATCTCCGTGAGGGCGCCGGAGGAGTCGAAGCCGGCGGTGCCGGCGGCGTAGCCCTCGTTCGCGGTGTCGAGGTCGGTGAGGGACATGGCGGTGGAGGCACGCAGCTCGCCGGCGGTGTTCCCGGCCTGGTGCCACGGGCTCTCGTCGGCCTTCAGGTTCGCGTCGCCGCCGCCGGGGCCGGCGGCGGGCACGCCCGCGAGGGTCATCGCCGCGGGCCGTCCGGGCGCTCCTGGCTGTCCGGCCTGTCCGTGTCCGGGCGGTGCGGTTCCGCCGAACAGCTCTTCCCAAGTGGCGTTCAGCGCCATGTTCCACCCCCGTGGTGACCGGATTTTGCTTCCGCGAACCTAGCAAGAGGCGGTGCCGCGCACGAAAACGCGTACGAACGCGGGCGAGCGGCTGGCCGAGCCCCGAGTCACCCCTGCGCAGTACTGCGACCACCCCCGGGTCGCTAGGCTGGCCCCATGTACGGCTACGAGCAGAATCCGGGTGCCCAGCAGCAGTACGCCCCGCCGCAGCAGGGCGGGATGCAGGCCGGGATGCAGGGAGGCATGCAGGGCGGGTACGCGCAGCAGCAGCCCCCGCTCTACCCCGAGCCGTCGCCGCCCTCCCTCGCCGACGCCGTACGCGCCTTCACGACCGGCACCCTCGCCCCCGAGGACTTCCAGCAGATCTTCGCGACGTCGAAGGTCTACTGCCCGCGCGGCGACAACCCCGGCTTCCTGGCCCTGCACAACACCCAGCAGCCGGTGATCCCGATGTTCACCACGCTCAAGGAGCTGCGGCGGTACGCGGGCAAGGAGTCGAAGTACTTCGTCATCACCGGCGCCGAGGTGATCGACCTGCTGCCGACCGGCTACGGCTTCGTCCTCGACATGGAGGGCGACCACCGCATGGTCTTCGACGCCAAGGCCGTGGAGCAGATGGTCGACTACGCGATGCGCCGGATGTACGGCTGACCGACGCTGGTACGTGTGGGAGCGCCCGGGAGGAATTCCTCCCGGGCGTTCCGCGTTCCAGGTGGCAGGAAGTTCATCGTTCAACTAAAGTGGACGTACAAGGTCGCACCCAAGGAGGTCCGGTCATGCCCGCTGTGACTGTCGAGAACCCGCTCACCCTGCCGCGCGTCGCCGCCCCGGCCGATGCCGTCTCCCGCCCCGTGCTCGCCGTCACCACGGCACCGCAGGGCTTCGAGGGCGAGGGCTTCCCGGTGCGCCGGGCCTTCGCCGGAATCAACTACCAGTACCTCGACCCGTTCATCATGATGGACCAGATGGGAGAGGTGGAGTACGCCCCCGGCGAGCCCAAGGGCACGCCCTGGCACCCCCACCGCGGCTTCGAGACCGTCACCTACATCATCGACGGGATCTTCGACCACCAGGACTCCAACGGCGGCGGCGGCACCATCACCAACGGCGACACCCAATGGATGACAGCGGGTAGCGGGCTGCTTCACATCGAAGCCCCGCCGGAGTCCCTCGTCGTCAGCGGCGGACTCTTCCACGGCCTCCAGCTGTGGGTGAACCTGCCCGCCGCCGACAAGATGATGGCCCCCCGCTACCAGGACATCCGCGGCGGCCAGGTCCAGCTGCTGACCTCCCCCGACGGCGGCGCGCTGCTCCGCGTCATCGCGGGCGAGCTCGACGGCCACGACGGCCCCGGCATCACCCACACCCCGATCACGATGATCCACGCCACCCTGCGGCCCGGCGCCGAGATCAGCCTGCCGTGGCGCGACGACTTCAACGGCCTCGCGTACGTCCTGGCCGGCCGCGGCACCGTCGGCGCCGAGCGCCGGCCCGTCCACATGGGCCAGACCGCCGTCTTCGGCAAGGGCGGCGCGCTCACGGTCCGCGCGGACGAGAAGCAGGACGGGCACACGCCGGACCTGGAGGTCGTTCTCCTCGGCGGACAGCCGATCCGCGAGCCCATGGCGCACTACGGTCCGTTCGTCATGAACACCCAGGCCGAACTCCGCCAGGCCTTCGAGGACTTCCAGGCGGGCCGCCTCGGCACGGTCCCGGCGGTCCACGGCATGGGCGAGTAGCCGGACGTACGCCGGACGCACGCCGGTACGAGGCCCGCTGACGAAGCCCGCCGACGGTCGCCGACGGGGTCTCGGACGGGGTCTCGTACGGGGTTCCGACGGCGTCCCTGACGGGGTCGCTGACGGAGCGTCACCCGTACGGCCGTCAGCGCGCGACGACACGCCGACGGGCGTGGTCCGGTGGACAGGTGCAGACGACCAGAGCGCCTCTCCTCCCCGAACCCGCCCGTCGCTTCGCCGCCTGGTGCGTCGTCCTGCTGCTGGCCGCTGCGCTCGCCGCCCTCGGCATCTGGCTGTGCATCGTCTTCCAGACCGCCGTCACCCCCGTCCTCCTCGCGATCCTCGGCACCGCCCTCCTCCGGCCGCTCTACCGCCGCCTGCTCCGTGTGAGGGTGCGGAAGTCGCTCGCCGCCGCGCTCACCGTCGCCGCCGTCGTCGCGGTCGTCGGTGGCGCCACGTACATCGTCGTCCTCGCGCTCATCGAGACCGGCGACCAGATCGTCGCCTCGCTGCGGCAGGCCGCCACCGACATCGCCGAGCACCTCGGCGCGGCCGGAACCTCCCTCGACGACATCGCCAAGAACGCCGAGGGGCTCCTCAAGCGGTTCGGCGGCACCGCCGCCTCCGGGGTGATCAGCGGGCTCAGCGTCGTCGCCGAGATGATGGCCACCGCCGTCCTCGCCCTGCTCCTGATCTTCTTCTTCCTGAAGGACTCCGACCGGGCCATGGGCGCCCTGCGCTCCCTCGCCCCCCGCGACACCGGCGACACCGCGGAGGCCATGGCCCGCCGGGCCTTCGAGGCCGTCGAGGGGTACATGCGGGGCACGACCTTCGTCGCCCTCGTCGACGCGGTCATCATCGGCATCGGACTGCTCGTCCTCGACGTGCCCGGCGCGGTGGGACTCGCCGCGCTCGTCTTCGTCACCGCCTACATCCCGTACCTCGGCGCCTTCCTCTCCGGCGCCGTCGCCGTCCTGGTCGCCCTCGCCGACCGGGGCTTCGTCATCGCGCTGTGGGTGCTCGGCATCGTCCTCGCCGTCCAGGTCCTGGAGGGCAACGTCCTCCAGCCCTTCGTCCAGAGCAAGACCGTGCAGATGCACCCGGCCGCGGTCCTGCTCGCGATCACGGCGGGCGCGTCCGTCGCGGGCATCCTGGGCATGCTGCTCGCCGTACCGCTCACGGCCGCCGCGACCGGCGTCCTCCACGAGCTGCGCTCGCGGTACGGCGCGCCACGCGTCGGCACCCCGTAGCGCCGGACACCCCCTAGGCGGCCGCCATCCCGCCCACCTCGAAGGAGGCGAGCATCTGCTCCAGGGCCGCCTGGTCGGGCCCCACGAACGGGTCGGAGTCCGGGGCCATCGCGATCGTCTCCAGCATCCGGTCGGTCATCCGCACGGCCGGCGGCAGATGCGTGCACAGCACGATCTCCGGATTCATCTCCCGCAGCGGCGCGATCGTCGCCCGGTACTTCTCCGCGTCCACGATGTGCACCCACGGGCTGTCGAGCGTCGCCCACAGCAGCTGCGTACCCCGCAGCTCCTCCGGCTTGAGGTCGCTCGCGTGCCCGCTCTCCGCGATCTCCTGGCTCGGCATGGGGCCGCCGAAGCAGTCGGAGCTGAAGCAGATCCGGGTCCTGTCGTCGTAGAAGCCGACGGTGGCGGGGCTGTCGAAGAGGGGCGGCCGGAAGGCGTGCAGGGTGCGGTCGCCGACGTCGAGGGACTGGCCGGGGTTGAGGAAGTACACCCGGTCCATGGGCAGCGCACGCTCGGTCATCATGATGCCGAAGCCGATGAAGGTCGTGATCACGCGCGCGTCCGGGGCCGCGTCGAGCAGGTCGAAGATCCCGCCCGTGTGGTCGCGGTCGGGGTGGGTGAGCCAGATCCAGCGCACGTCGGCCGGGTCCATGACCTCGCCGAGTGACGTGAGGAAGTCACGGTCCTCGACGGAGAGGCCGGTGTCGACGACGACCGGTTCGGCGGCGGTCAGGACGTAGGCGTTGACGGGGATGTGGCCGACCCCCGGGGCTTCGAGGCTGTCGGCGATCACAGTGGTGTCGCTGCCGACCTTGTGGATGTCCATGGCACGCTCCGTGGTCCCCCCGGCGGCCGTACGACACCAGTCTGCGCCGTGCGGCGGGTCCGCGCGCGCCGGGCCCCGGGGCGGGCGGGGCGGGCGGAGGCGCTCAGAGGCGCTCGGAGACTGCTTGACTCCTCGCCTGCCCGACGACCGGGTTTCCCCAAGTCGTCAGAGGCCCCTCGACGGCGGCTCGTTCAGCTCGAACCAGATCGACTTGCCCTCGCCCCGCGGGGCGAAGCCCCACGCGTCCGCGAGCATCTCCATCAGGAGCAGCCCGCGGCCGCTCGACGCCATCTCGCCCGGGTGCCGCTTGTGCGGCAGCTCGTCGCTCTGGTCGGAGACCTCGACCCGCAGCCGCCGCGACTCCTCGCCGCACGCGACCTCGGCGACCAGGAGCGCGTCGCCGTCCGTGTGGACGAGGACGTTCGTGACCATCTCGGAGACCATCAGGACCGCCGAGTCGAGCTGGTCCCCGTCCGTCCAGTCGTGCAGCAGCTGGCGCAGCTGCTCGCGGGCCTCGGCGATCCGCTCCGGCTCCGCCTGGGCGATCGTCATCAGGGTCCGGCGCGGCGCCTCCACCAGTGGACCCGCGGGCCGGCGGGAGAGCAGCAGGACCGCGATGTCGTCCTCGCGGCGGTCGGCGAGAGGCCCCGTCGTGTGGTGCGAGCCGGGGCCGTGGACGGCCTCGACGAGCGTGTCGGCGAGCTGCTCCAGGTCCTCGCCGTCATGGGACTCCAGGAGCCCCTTGACCCGCTCCCAGCCGCTGTCCAGGTCGTGCCCGCCGGTCTCCAGGAGGCCGTCGGTGCAGATCATCAGGGTCTCGCCGGGCTCCAGGGTGAGCCGGGTCGTGGGGTAGTCGGTGTCGGGGTCGATGCCGAGCGGCAGGCCGCCGGCCGTGGGCCTCAGCAGAACCGTTCCGTCGTTCATCCGTACCGCCGGGTCCGGATGCCCCGCCCGCGCGATGTCGACCGTGCCCGACTCCAGGTCGACCTCCAGGTAGAGGCAGGTCGCGAAGCGCGGGCCGCCGTTCACCTCGCCGTCGTCCCCGTCGGTGATCCCGTACAGGAAGCGCGAGGCCCGCGAGAGCACCGCGTCCGGCCGGTGGCCCTCGGAGGCGTACGCGCGCAGGGCGATCCGCAGCTGCCCCATCAGGCCCGCCGCCCGCACGTCGTGGCCCTGGACGTCGCCGATGACGAGGGCGATGCGCCCGGCGCCGCGCCCGCCGGTCCGGGTGGTGCCGCCGGGCAGCCGGATCATGTCGTACCAGTCGCCGCCGACCTGGAGCCCGCCGCCGGTCGGCACGTACCGGGCGGCGACCTGGATGCCGGGGATGCCGGGGCCGAGGACCGGCATCATCGTCCGCTGGAGCCCGAGCGACAGCTCGCGCTCCGACTCGGCCACGCCGGCGCGCGCGAGGGCCTGCGCGAGCATCCGCGCGACCGTCGTGAGCACCGAACGCTCGTCGGGCGTGAAGGCCACCGGGTGCTTGAAGGCGGCCATCCAGGCGCCCATCGTGCGCCCGGCGACGACGAGCGGCACGAAGGCCCAGGAGCGGCGGCCGAAACGCTGGGCGAGCGGCCAGGTCATGGGGTAGCGGCGCAGGTACTCGTCGGGCGTCGGCAGATAGATCGCGCGCCCGGTCCGTACGACCTCGGCCGCCGGGTAGTCGGTCTCCAGACCCATCGACGAGAACGGTCCCTCGTCGCCCTGGCTGTGCCCGTGGTGGCCGATGACGGTCAGCCGGTCGCCCGCCACGCCGAAGACGGCGAGCCCGTCCGGCGAGAAGCCCGGCATCGACAGCGAGGCCGCCACCCGCAGCACCTCGGCCGTCGAGCGGGCCTCTGCGAGGGCCCGTCCCGCGTCGAGGAGGAAGGCTTCGCGGGAGCGGCGCCAGTCGCCGGTGATCGGGGTGTGCGCGGCGGTCCCGGGCTGCTGCTCGGCGACCTCCTGGAGGGTGCCGACGAGCTGGTAGTCGTTGCCCTCGATCAGCGGCTTCGACCTGCTCCGTACGGTACGGAGCACCCGGCCGCGCTCGTCCATGATCCGCAGCCGGGCCTCCGCGAGGGTGCCCTCCGCGACGGCCAGGTTGACGACCCCGTCGATCTCGTTCCAGTCGACCGGGTGAAAACGGGACCGTACGGCCGCCTCGGTGAGCCGCACCGACTCGGCGGGCAGCCCGAGCAGCCGGGCCGCCTCGGCGTCGAGCGAGACGATCCCGGACGCGTTGTCCCAGCGCCACAGGCCGGTCGCGATCGCGGCCAGGACGTCCTCGGTGCGCATTGCCCCACTTTATGAATATCGGACAGCAGGTCGCCACTGAGAGTATTCGAAAAGGGATCATGGGGCGGCCGGTACTCTGGGTGGGTCTGCCCGCGTGTCCTGTGACATCTGTGACAGGGGCCACAGGGTGGCCACCCACTCACCCAAGACCCCGAAGACTGGATGAACGACGATGCATCGGTACAGGTCCCACACCTGCGGCGAGCTCCGCGCCTCTGACGTCGGCACCGACGTCCGGCTGAGCGGCTGGCTGCACAATCGGCGCGACCTGGGCGGCATCCTCTTCATCGATCTGCGCGACCACTACGGCATCACGCAGCTCGTCGCCCGCCCCGGCACCGCCGCGGCCGAGGTCCTCGACAAGCTGACGAAGGAGACCGTCGTCCGCGTCGACGGCAAGGTCGTCTCGCGTGGCGCGGAGAACGTCAACCCCGAGCTCCCCACCGGCGAGATCGAGATCGAGGCCGCCACGGTCGAGGTCCTGGGCGCGGCCAAGCAGATCCCCTTCACCGTCAACACCGACGACGGCGTGAACGAGGAGCGGCGCCTGGAGTACCGCTTCCTCGACCTGCGCCGCGAGCGCATGCACCGCAACATCATGCTGCGCTCCGCCGTCATCGCCTCCATCCGCTCCAAGATGGTGGCCCTCGGCTTCAACGAGATGGCGACCCCGATCCTCGCCGCGACCTCCCCCGAGGGCGCCCGCGACTTCGTCGTCCCGTCCCGTCTGAACCCGGGCAAGTTCTACGCGCTGCCGCAGGCGCCGCAGCAGTTCAAGCAGCTGCTGATGATCTCCGGCTTCGACCGCTACTTCCAGATCGCGCCCTGCTTCCGCGACGAGGACGCCCGCGCGGACCGCTCGCCGGGCGAGTTCTACCAGCTCGACGTCGAGATGAGCTTCGTCGAGCAGGAGGACGTCTTCCAGCCGATCGAGAAGCTGATGACGGAGATCTTCGAGGAGTTCGGCGGCGGCCGCCACGTCACCTCGCCCTTCCCCCGCATCCCCTTCCGCGAGTCGATGCTGAAGTACGGCAACGACAAGCCCGACCTGCGTACGGCCCTCGAACTCGTCGACATCTCCGACGTCTTCGAGGCCTCGGAGTTCAAGGCCTTCGCCGGCAAGCACGTCCGCGCGCTCGCCGTCCCGAACACGGGCGACCAGCCCCGCAAGTTCTTCGACGCGCTCGGCGACTTCGCGGTCTCCCTCGGCGCGAAGGGCCTGGCCTGGGTCCGCGTCGGCGAGGGTGGTTCGCTGACCGGCCCGATCGCCAAGTTCCTCACCGAGGAGAACATCAAGGTCCTCACCGAGCGCCTCGGCCTGGAGCCGGGCCACGCGATCTTCTTCGGCGCGGGCGAGTTCGACGAGGTCTCCAAGATCATGGGCCCGGTCCGGGTCGAGGCCGCCAAGCGCGCCGGCCAGTTCGAGGAGAACGTCTTCCGCTTCGCGTGGATCGTGGACTTCCCGATGTACGAGAAGGACGAGGAGACCGGCAAGATCGACTTCTCGCACAACCCGTTCTCGATGCCGCAGGGCGGCATCGAGGCCCTGGAGACCCAGGACCCGCTGGACGTCCTCGGCTGGCAGTACGACATCGTCTGCAACGGCATCGAGCTGTCCTCGGGCGCGATCCGGAACCACGAGCCCGAGATCATGTTCAAGGCCTTCGAGATCGCGGGCTACTCCCGCGAGACGGTCGAGCACGAGTTCGCGGGCATGCTCCGCGCCTTCGAGTACGGCGCCCCGCCGCACGGCGGCATCGCCCCGGGCGTCGACCGCATCGTGATGCTCCTCGCGGACGAGCCCAACATCCGCGAGACGATCGCCTTCCCGCTGAACGGCAACGCCCAGGACCTCCTGATGGGCGCCCCGACGGAGCTGGACGAGTCCCGCCTGCGCGAGCTGAACATCCAGCTCCGCAAGCCGGTCGAGAAGGCCGCCCCGAAGCCGGCGGAGGACCGCCCGGTGACGGACGCGGTCCACCCGGACGCGGCGCGGTAATCACTGACGTTCTGCCACTGAAGGGCCCCGGAACCGCACGACGGTTCCGGGGCCCTTCGCGCCGTGCCGTGGCGTGGGGCTGCCTCACGTCAGAGACTCACGGAATCTCTCCATGGAGGCGGCGAAGTCGCTTCTCGCGCCGTCCTCCTCGGGGAGGGCCGAAAGAGCCTTCTCTGCGAATTCCTGAGCGGGGCGGAGAACCGAGTCCGCGAGCTCTTCGAGACTGCATGTCCCCACCGTCGTGCCCTGCGCCGAGACGGACACGGTTTCCTTGCGGTCGAGGCTGAAGTCGAGTCGGAACGAGGTGCCGGTGCCCACGAAGGAGGCCGTTTTCTGCCGGCCGGTGAAGAGAGGGCGCAGGGCGTCGAGAAGGAGGGGAACCGACAGGTGGATCATCATCCCCTGGTCGGGGACATGACCTGCCGACCCCACCGCTCCGCTCTCCCCCTCGCACGTGATGTCCCCGAGGTCGAAGGCGCTGGGTTCGCCCTGCCCGGGGCGCACGGTGAAGGTCATCTTCAGCGCGGGCTGAAGATCGCGCAGGGTCCGCAGCATCGCGTCGAGGTCCGCCCATGCTCGAATACAGAAATCCTGGTCCTGCATAGCGGACTTGACGCGGTCGCCGAAGGCGGGCGAGGCCGCGGGGTTCTCGCCGTCTCCCAGGATGCGGGCGGGAGCCAGGAGCCAATTCCGTCGTGACGTGTCGATGCGCCAGTCCACCTGGGTCGGAGTCGTGGCGACAGCCCGCTCGATGCGCCGGAGCTTCTCGGCGCTTGGTTCCTCGAACCTCCAGCCCAGGAAGGGGACCTGGTGGTATCCGTACATCGGGTGGCGCCCGCCGCTGACCCGGATCCACCTCAAGGACCCCAGCCCGCTGAGCGTCTTCCCGGCCAGGTCAAAGAGCTCCGACATCGGCCAGGACCTCCTTTCCTTCACACGGAGCGGCACACCAGGACGTCCCCGTACCCGAGTCCGGTGAGGGGGCCGCCGGACAGGTGGGCCAGCAGGGAGTGCGGAGGGTCCATGAACTCCATTGCGCGTCCGTATTTCTCGATCCGGTCCACTGTGAACCTTCGTGGATCGTCTCCCTCCTCGAGAGCGAATGACTGCCCGGTCCGGACGATGCCCCCGATACACCGAGCGATGCAGACCCCTCCGTCAGGGCTGTCCTGCTCCACGGAATAGATCTGGAGCGTGGGGAGTTCCGTTTCGTCCATCTGGTCTGTGCGCCTTCACGGGAGGTGTGGAATGAGCTTCAGCCAGGCTTGAGTCTCTTGGAATACGGGGGTGGTCTCTTTCAGGAGCGCGTGCAGGGGAAGCAGTGGAGTCAGCATGTTCTTGATCCGGCGTAGCCGGAGCATCCGGTCCCGCGGCGCTGACCGCCAGTCCTCGGCTTGCTGCTCGGCAGCCTCCAGCGAGACTCCCAGGTTCCCCAGGATCTCCGAGCAGAGGGCGGGGAGATCCCGCGCCGCATCGGAGTCGCTCACCCCGAACTCCAGGATCATGCGGGCACGCGCGCGGGCGGATTCGGCCATCGTCTGTTGGGGCGTCTGGCTCCGCGCCATTCCGGCGATCGCGGAGAGGGCGAGGTGTCCCCAGCGGAGCCTGGTCTCGCGCGTGAGGGCGGGGGACTGCATGCGGCCGACCGCGAGAACCCTCAACTGCACCCAGAGTTCCAGCGGCCAGTCCTCGACCGCAGGCGTCAGCAAGTGGCGTTCCAGCTCCGCCGGCGAAGACGCGTCGAGGAGCCGCTTGGGGATCCCGTCGCCGGGAGCAGACCCGATGATCCTCGCTCCTTCCCTCGCTCAGCGTTCCGGACCAAGCCTTGCATCCTCGCTCGTCCGCGAAGATCTCCTCGGCCGAGGCGGCGGTGACGGCACGGGCCCGCGGTCCACAGCCACCAGAGAGTCCTTGTCCGATCAGCCTTCAGGCGCATCCTTGTAGCGCGGTAGGCCATCGGTCGAGATCGTCCATTCGGCGATGGTGACGTCCTCGCCGTACACGAAGTCCTTGCGGGTGGCGTAGCGAGGGCCGTCGGGCGTGGGGTGGATGTCGGTGAGGACGGCCCCGGTGCCGGTGCGGGGGTCGAAGACCGCGTAGGAAGGGACACCGATCAGGGGATAGTCGCGCACCTTGGTCACCCAGTCGTTGTCAGGATTGGAGCGAGAGACGACCTCGATTGCGGCGAAGAGCGTGCGGGGGTCGAAGGAGCCAGGGACGTCCATGTCCGCGAGGGCGATCACCATCACATCGGGCCGACGCATGATGCCTTCGGATACATCCTCGACGTCGGGTTCGCCCGTGTGGGCCACGATCTCTTCCGGCATCACCTTCTCAAGGCGTCTGCGGAGGTGCACGGTGGTCAGTTCGTGCGGGCCGACGGGCGCCATCATGTCGTGAACGATCCCTTCCTTGGTGACCTCGAATTTCCCGGGCACGGTGTCGTCCATGGACTGGACGAAGTCCCGCATGGCCCGGTACCGGAGGGAGGCGGCCTGCCGTGCGTCGTCCGGGGCGATGGTCATGGCGCTCGCTCCTCGTCGTCTGTGCCCAGGGGCAAGGATCGTCACGTCCATGCTAGGCGGATCCCGCGTGATCGGATCGGCACGCACCGCAGGTGCCTGGTTCCGGGGCGCGGTAGGCGCGGTCGCAGGTGTCGCAGTTCTGGAGGGGGTGCCGGGCGGCGGGCGGGTCCTTCGGGGCGCGGAATGGTGGCAAGGGTGGGAGCTGGGCCGTAAGGCGGTGGGCCAGGAGTGCTGCCGGGCGGTGGAGGGGTTCCTGCGGGAGGTCCGTCGTCAGGGCGCGGTGGACGGCCTCGGGGGTGAGATCGCGCTCCAGCCAGGCCGCGACGCCCGGGACGAGGTGTTCCGCGTCCGTGGCGGAGATCAGGAGTCGGGCGTCCTCGCGGCGGAGGCCGGACAGAACGCCTAGGGCTGTCTGGAGGAGATCCGGGGCGGGGTACACGGGCTGCGGTACGGAGGGGAGGGCGCGGCGTCGGGGTGGTTTCTCCACGACCCGTCGGGGATGGGGGCTCGGTTCGTCCCCGCCACCGGCTGTCCGGCCCGGCTGGTTGCAGGAGACCGTACGGGTGACCATGTGGCCCTGGTCCGTGCGTACGCGGGTGCGCCGCAGGTAGCCGTGGGCCTCCAGCTCGCGCAGGGCGTTGGCGATCCGGGTCTTTCCCTCGGGGAAGCGTTCGGCGAGGGTGTCGATGTCGACCTGAGCGCCGGTCGGCAGGGACTGGATGTGGACGGCCAGGCCGATGGCGACGAGAGACAGGTTCTCGTGCTGGGCCAGGTGGTTGCCGACCACCGTGAAGCGGGTGGTGTGGCGGGCGTTGTCGTGGACGACACCGCCGTAGCGCCTGCGGGTACTCCTGGAGGAGTGGTTTTTCCCGTCGTTACGGGACTGGGCGTGGGGGCGCACGCTAGTGTTTTGGGTACCCATGGGGAAGGTGCTTCTTCCTCGTGGTCAGGCCCTCGCATTGGGATTGCCGTCCCGGCGAGGGCCGACGTGTGTCTGTGGTCATATGCCAGCCGAGCTGAGCGTAAAGCAGGCAACCCGGTTGGAATTCAGCTGAGTTGGGGTTCTTCACTCTCATGAGTGAGTGTGTGCCCAGGGTGGGAGGGGTGGGGCTTGGTCCGGGTTCTTTCTCTCTGTGGTCGTCCTTTGGGGGGCCGTCCGCCTCACCGAAGCCCGGATTTCCGGGGTTCGGTGGATGCATTTTCTTCGCAGGTCAGGGGCGTGGCAGGTCGAGTTCGGCCCATACGGTCTTCCTCGGTACGGGGCCGAGCCCGACACCCCGCCGGTCGGCCAGCGCCTCGACGAGGAGCAGCCCGCGTCCGGAGTCGTCCTCGGGGTATGCGGGTTGGAGGCGTGGGAGGTTCTCGCCTCGTGTGTCCGTGACTTCGATGCGCAGGACGTCGTCGTGGGTGACGAGCGGCACCTCGTGATCCCGCATCCACTCGGCGGCGAGTAGGCGCGCGAGTCGGGCCCCGCGTGGCGTGGGGGACAGCAGGACGCTGAAGTGACGTGTGAGTGAGTGGAGTTGATCCGCATTCTTCTGGTTCACAGCGTCGAGCCTCGTCGTCGCCGACTAGCGTGAACAGTGACGAAGTCAATGCGTAGGGTGACTGTCCGGAGCTTGTCCACTGCTGTCCGGGCTGTCCGGAGTCCTCCCGGGGGAGGTGTCGCGCTACGAAGGGGCGAGGGAAGGGTGCGGGTATGTCGGTGGACGGTGGGGCGCAGCGGCTCAAGACCGAGGCGGACGAGCCGGGGTGGGAGGTCGACCCGGACGACGACTGGGGTGTGGCCGTAGTTGCCACTGTGGGGCGGCAGTTGCGGCTGCGGAGAGAGGGTGGGGATGCGTGCCGCCGAGCTCGGGGCGGCCACCGGGTATGGCGAGGACCTCATCTACAAGATCGAGAGCGGGAAGCGGATCCCGCGACCTGAGTTCCTGGGCAAGGCGGACGAGGTGTTGGGGGCGAGGGGTCTGCTCTCGGCCATGAAGGAGGACGTGGCGAAGGTCCGCTACCCGAAGAAGGTGCGGGATCTGGCGGACGTCGAGGCGAAGGCCGTAGAGATCGGTGCGTACGTATGCAACAGCATCAGTGGGTTGTTGCAGGCGTCGGAACACGCTCGCGCCGCATTCGAGTCGCGGCAACCTCCCTACCCTCAGGCCGAGGTGGAGCGGTTGGTGGCTGCTCGGGTGGCTCGGCAGTCCGTCTTCGAGCGGGACCCGGCGCCTTCGCTCGGCTTCGTGCTGGAAGAGGCGCTGCTGCGACGGCCGCTGGGAGGCACAATGGTGTGGCGAGGACAGCTCGAACGTCTTCTGGAGGTGGGCCGGTTGCGCAACGTCACGCTTCAGGTGATGCCGACGCACGTAGAGGTCCATCCCGGTCTGGACGGCAAGATCGAGCTGCTGAAGTTCGTGGACGGCACTGCGACGGGACGCTCCGACGGTGCGTTCAACGGTCGTCCCGTCACGGACCCGAGGCAGGTACACATCCTTGACCTGCGGTATGGCACGATCCGGGCTCAGGCTCTCCCGCCCCGGGAGTCGCTGGCCTTCATTGAGCAACTGCTGGGAGAGACATGATCCGCAAGTCCTCTACCGGGGACGCCTCCGAACTGGCGTGGTTCAAGAGCAGCTACAGCGACGGCAACGAGGGCGATTCCTGCATCGAGGTCGCCACCACCCCCGCCACCGTTCACGTCCGCGACTCCAAGAACCTCTCCGGTCCCCAGCTCGCGCTGACGCCGGCCGCCTGGGCGGGCTTCGTCTCGTACGCCGTCCGCCACTGACGTACACGGGACCCGTGGGCTCAACCGGTGTGGGACACCACGGCGTCGATGAGCTCCGGCCAGAGTTCTCGGGGGCGGTCGTGGCCCATGTCGGGGACCAGCAGGAGTTCGGCACCCGGCACGAGCTCCGCCGTGCGCCTTCCGCCGCTGGGGTCGATCAGTGTGTCGTCCAGGCCGTGGATCACCAGCGTCGGGACGCGCAGTTCGCGCAGGGCCTCCGCGCGTGAACCGCTGAGGATCATCGCGGCGAGCTGTCGGCCGAGTCCCGCCGGGTGGTACGAGCGGTCGTAGCTTGCGGCGGCCAGCTCCCGCAGTGCTGCGCCGTCGCCGTAGCGCCGGGAGGCCCAGACCAGTTCCCGCTCCGCCGCCGCGACGTATCCGTCGCGGTCAGCGGGCTTCGGGGTGGCCATGACCGCCTGCGCCTCCGGGCTGGACCGGCCGTATGCGTTCTCGCCGGTCGAGGACATCATCGACGTCAGGGTCAGTACCCGCTCCGGGGAGGATTGGGCCATCGTCTGGGCGATCATTCCGCCCATCGAGCTGCCGACCACGTGGGCGCGTTCGATGCCGAGCGCGGTGAGCAGAGCGAGGCCGTCGTCGGCCATGTCGTGAAGCCGGTAGGGGGCCATCGCGAGGGCGGTGGGAATGTCGCCCGAGCTGACGGTGGCGATGAACTCGGCCACGTCGACGGGGTGAGCGTCGAACTTGGTGGACAGCCCGCAGTCGCGGTTGTCGTAGCGGATCACGTAGCGGCCGCGATCCGCGAGCGCCCGGCAGAAGTCCTCGTGCCAGCCGAGCATCTGCGCGCCGAAACCCATCACGAGCAGGACGGGTGGGTCCCCGGGGTCGCCGAAGGTCTCGTACGCGAGGGACACATCGAGGGACACGGCAGTGATCGGCATACAGGGAGCCTGTCATGGCCGGCCAGGGCGCGTCTCCGGATATCCGGTGCGTCCGCTGTGCGTTCACCTTCAGTTCAATGCAACGCGTAGTGTGTGGGTGTTGCGTTGTGATTCAGTGTCGTTGCAACGAAATATGTGTGCTGAGCTGCGAGGATTCGAGTGGGGTGCAACGAGCGCGTTGCGTGGCGAGTGAATGCGCCGTAGCGTTTGCGTTGTCGGAAACAAGGAATCGCCTCAGGAGAACATCATGCGGAACTTCGCCACCACCGCCCCGATCGCCGTCGTCCTCGACATCCCGGCCGGCCACATCCGCTTCATCGCCGCCGACCGCGCCGACACCAACGTCGAGGTCCTCCCCGCGAACGCCGGGAACAGCAACGACGTGAAGGCGGCCGAGCGGGTCTCCGTCGCCTACGCCGACGGTGTCCTGCGGATCGAGGCCGCCGAGGCCAAGAGCCGGATCCTGGGCAACTCCGGGGCGGTCGAGGTCACCGTCCAGCTGCCGGCCGGTTCCCGTGTCGAGGCGAAGACGGCCGCCGCCGACTTCCGGAGCGTCGGACGGCTGGGTGACGTGACCTTCGAGGGCGCGCAGGGCGCGGTCAAGCTCGACGAGACCGCCGCCGCGCGCCTGACCCTCCAGGCCGGCGACATCGCGGTCGGGCGCCTGGGCGGCCCGGCGGAGATCAGCACGCAGAAGGGTGACCTCCGGATCGCCGAGGCCCTGCGCGGGACCGTCGCGCTGAGCACCCAGGCCGGTGACATCTCGATCGGTGCCGGGCGCGGTGTCTCCGCCACCCTCGACGCCGGCACCGGCCTGGGCCGGATCACCAACGCCCTCCAGAACAGCGAGGGCGCCACCGCCGGCCTGAACATCCACGCCACCACCGCCTACGGCGACATCACCGCCCGCACCCTCTGACCCCGCCCCGGACCGTCCGGCCGAGCGATCCGGGAAAGACATCGCGCGGCCTGTCACACATCCCGTCCGGGCTCCGTCAGTGCTGTGTCCGGCTCGGTCGAGGCGGACGCCGGAGAGGCTGAAGGAGCCGTCGCGATGTTCACCGAGATGTCCACCACCGCAGTCGTCGTCACCGCCGTCGCCGCCTTCATGGCCGGGTTCTCCGCCGCGGCGATCTTCTTCAAGGCCGCGTTCGTCGTCGAGCCCCTCGCCGCGTACGGCGTGCCGCGGTCGTGGTGGAACTGGCTCGGGGCCGCCAAGGCCGCCGGGGCCGCCGGGCTCGTCGTCGGGTTCTTCGTGCCGGTGATCGGGACCCTGGCCGCGATCGGGCTCATCCTGTACTTCGCGGGTGCCGTGATCACGATCATCCGCGCCCGCTCGTACGCCCACGTGCCCTTCCCGCTCGTCTACATGGCCCCCGCCGTCGCCGCCCTCGCTCTGACCTGGTGACGGGCAGCGCGTACGGCGAAGGCCGCCACCCCGATCCACAGGGGTGGCGGCCTTCGCCGTACGAGAGGGACGTCAGTCCTTCTTCGGCTCCTCCAGGCGCGGGAACAGCACCGCGCCCTTCGTCACCGTCGCGCCCGCCGGGAGCCGGCCCCAGGTCGCGGAGGACTGGACCGGCTGGGCCGCCAGGGCGCCCAGGGACGCCTCGGCGCCCAGGGAGTCCCAGAGCGCCTGCGAGGTCTCCGGCATGATCGGGTTCAGGAGGACGGCGACCGCGCGGAGCGACTCGGCGGCCGTGTAGAGGATGGTCGCGAGGCGGGCCTTGCCCTCCTCGGACTCGTCCTTCGCGACCTTCCACGGCTCCTGCTCCGTGATGTAGCCGTTGACCTGCTTCACGAAGTCGAAGATCGCCAGGATGCCGGCCTGGAAGTCCAGCTCCTCGCCGATCTTCGCGTCGGCCACCGCGACCGCCTTGGCCAGGCCGTCCTGGATCGCCTTCTCCGCGTCGCCGTCGGCCGCCGAGGCAGGCAGCTCGCCGCCGAAGTACTTGCCGACCATCGCCGCCACGCGCGAGGCGAGGTTGCCGTAGTCGTTCGCCAGCTCGGACGTGTACCGGGCGGTGAAGTCCTCCCACGAGAACGAACCGTCCTGGCCGAAGGCGATCGCCCGCAGGAAGTACCAGCGGTACGCGTCCACGCCGAAGTGCGAGGTCAGGTCCTGCGGCTTGATGCCCGTCAGGTTCGACTTCGACATCTTCTCGCCGCCGACCATCAGCCAGCCGTTCGCCGCGACCCGGCCGGGGACCGGCAGGCCCTGCGCCATCAGCATCGCGGGCCAGATGATCGCGTGGAAGCGGAGGATGTCCTTGCCGATGAGGTGCACGTTCGCCGGGAACGTCTCGTCGAACTTCGCCTGGTCGGCGCCGTAGCCGACGGCCGTCGCGTAGTTCAGGAGCGCGTCGATCCACACGTAGATGACGTGCTTGTCGTCCCACGGGACCGGGATGCCCCAGTCGAACGTCGAGCGCGACATGGAGAGATCCTCCAGGCCCTGCTTGACGAAGTTCAGCACCTCGTTCCGGGCCGACTCCGGCTGCACGAAGCCCGGGTTCGCCTCGTAGAACTCCAGGAGCTTCGGGCCGTACTCGCTCAGCTTGAAGAAGTAGTTCTCCTCCTTGAGGATCTCCACCGGCTTCTTGTGGACGGGGCACAGCTTGGTGCCGTCCTCGGCCTCGATGAGGTCGCCGGGGAGCTTGAACTCCTCACAGCCCACGCAGTACGGGCCTTCGTACCCGCCCTTGTAGATCTGACCCTTGTCGTACAGGTCCTGCACGAACTCCTGCACGCGATCGGTGTGACGCTTCTGCGTGGTGCGGATGAAGTCGTCGTTCGCGATGTTCAGGTGCTCCCAGAGGGGCTTCCAGGCCTCCTCGACGAGCTTGTCGCACCACTCCTGCGGACTGACGTCGTTCGCCTCCGCGGTGCGCATGATCTTCTGACCGTGCTCGTCCGTGCCGGTGAGGTACCACACCTTCTCGCCGCGCTGACGGTGCCAGCGCGTGAGCACGTCGCCTGCGACGGTCGTATAGGCGTGGCCCAGGTGAGGAGCGTCGTTGACGTAGTAAATGGGGGTCGTGACGTAGAACGCCTTCGCCCCCTGCTTCTCGGATCCAGTGGCCGCCATGGTCGAAATCCTAACGGTCGTACGAAGATCCACTCACATCGATAAACCCCGGGCGCCGGCGGCGGGGCGGGGTGGGGAAGATGGAGGCATGCGTGTACTCGTCGCCGAGGACGAGCGGGACCTCGCCCGGCTCGTCGCCCTCGGCCTGCGCCGGGCCGGATTCGCCGTCGATGCCGTCCACGACGGTGAGGCCGCGCTGGAGCGGCTCGACCTGTACGCGTACGACGTGCTCGTCCTCGACCGTGACCTGCCCCGCGTCCACGGCGACGAGGTCGCCCGCCGCCTCGTCACTGCCGGCTCCCCGACCCGCATCCTCATGCTGACCGCCGCCACCGCCGTCGAGGACCGCGTCGAGGGCCTCGACCTCGGCGCCGACGACTACCTCGGCAAGCCCTTCGAGTTCCCCGAGCTGGTCTCCCGCGTACGGGCCCTGCGGCGGCGCTCCGCCCGGCCCGCCCTCCCGCCGCTCCTCGGACGGGACGGGCTGCTCGTCGACACCGTCCGGCGGACCGCCACCCGCGACGGGCGGGACCTCGACCTCTCCCCCAAGGAGTTCTCCGTCCTCCAGATCCTCCTGGAGGCCGAGGGCGCGGTCGTCTCCGCCGAGGAGCTCCTCGAACGCGCCTGGGACGCCCACGCCGACCCCTTCACCGGGGCCGTACGCGTCTGCATGAGCAAGCTGCGGGCGAAGCTGGGGGAGCCGACGGTCATCCGGACCCTGCAGGGTGTGGGGTACGTGCTGTGACCACTCCCCTGCTCGGGGCCGGGTCCACCATCCGGACCCGGATCGCGCTCGTCTACGGCGGCGTCTTCCTGGTCCTCGGCGCCCTCCTGCTCCTCCTCGTGAACCTGCTGGTCAGAGCCGGTACGGACGGGGAGACCGAGGAGATCGTCGCGCGCGCGGACGACGTCGCCGTCGTGGAGGCGTACCGACTCGGCGCCGACATCAGCGACGCCGCAGGCGACCAGATGCTCATGTGGTCCTGCCTCGGCCTGCTGCTCATGGCCTGCGGCGCGGTCGTCGTCGGCTGGTGGACCGCCGGGCGCGTCCTGCGACCCGTGCACGACATGACCGCCCGGGCGCGGCGGCTCTCCGAGCGGAACCTGCACGAGAGGATCGCGGCGAGCGGCCCCGACGACGAGCTGAAGGAGCTCGGCGACACGATCGACGCGCTCCTCGGACGCCTGGAGACGGCCTTCGACAGCCAGCGGCGGTTCATCGCCAACGCCTCCCACGAACTGCGCACCCCGCTCGCCACGCAGCGCGCCGCCATCCAGGTCGGGCTGGGTGACGACTGCGAGGTGCGGCAGGTGCTCCTCGACTCCAACCGCCGCAGCGAACGGCTCATCGACGGGCTGCTCCTCCTCGCGCGGAGCGAGCGCGGGCTCGCGGAGCGGGAGGCGGTGGTGCTGGGGGAGGTCGTCGCGGAGGAGTACGAGGACGCCGACGTGGTCCTCGACGGGGGCGTCGTCGTGGGGAGCAGGGTGCTGCTCGGGCAGCTCGTCCGGAACCTCGTCGCCAACGCGGTCGCCTACAACCTGCCGGAGGGCGGGACCGTCGGCGTACGGGTGGAGGGCGGGGTGCTGACCGTCGTCAACACGGGACCGGTGGTCCCGGAGGCGGACGTCGCCGGGCTCTTCGAGCCCTTCAGGAGGGGTGAGGGGCGGGACCGGATGGGGCCGGGCGCGGGGCTCGGGCTCTCCATCGTGCGGTCGATCGCCGTGGCCCACGGCGGGAGCGTGAAGGCCGTCGCGCGGGGCGCGGAGGCGGGTGGCGGGCTGGTGGTGGCGGTGACCCTGCCGGTCACCGCCACCCCTGCCGTCGCCTCTGCCGCCGCCTCTTAGAACTCGAGGTCGGCGAGGAGCCCGCGGTAGAACGCCGGGTGCGCCGTCTCGACCGGGGCCGGTCCGGGGAAGTACGTGGCGGTACGGGGCGTGCCGTCGAGCTTCCGGAGGTAGTCGAAGGCCTTGTTGTCCTCCTCGCCCCAGGCCACGAACCGCCAGTGCAGCGGGCGGTCCGCCGCCTCGGCCAGCGCCTGCGTGGCGGCCGTCTTCGACTCGGGCGCGCCGTCGGTCTGGAAGACGACCAGGGCGGGGCGCGTCGGGTCGGCCTTCTCGTGGTGGGCGAGGACCTCCTCCACCGCACGGTGGTAGTTGGTGCGGCCCAGGCGGCCGAGCGTGCCGTTGATCTCCTCGACGCGGGTGGGCGTGAGGTCGGCGGGGGCGAGCTCGACGGTGCCGTCGATGTCCGTGGAGAAGAACACGGTCGTGACGGTGGCGGCCTCGTCCAGGTGCGCGGCGAGGGCCACGGTCTGCTCGGCCAGACGCTGCACCGAGCCGTCCTTGAAGTACCCGCGCATCGAACCGGACCGGTCCACGACGAGGTACACGGCGGCCCGCGCCCCGGTGAGCCCCTGCTTCTTGAGCACGGCCCCGGCCGCCTTGTAGGCGTCGGCGAGGTGCGGGGCGACGGCCTTGAGCTGGGCGAGGGGGACGGCGGGCGCGGCGTCGGCGTCCGCGTCCGTGTCGGTGTCCGTGTCGGCTTCGCCGACGGTCGCCTCCGGCTCCGCCGGGCTGTCGGTCGCGGCGACCGCCGCCGCCGGCTCCTGCGGAGCGGCTTCCGACGCGGCAGCGTCCTCGGCGTCCGCCTCAGCGGCAGCCGCCACTTCCGGCTCCGCCGAGCTCGGCTGCTCCTCCGGCACGTCGGCGACAACCTCGGCCTCGGCCGGGCTCACGTCGTCGGCCGTGACGACCGCCTCGGGCTCCGCGTCCTGCTCCTCCGGAGCAGTCTCGGATGCCACGGGGGTGACGTCCGGGGCCGTGTCGTCGGCGTCCGCCGCGACGGCCTCCGCCGTCGGCTCCGCCGCTTCGGCCTGCTCCTCCGGAGCGTCGGCGGCGATGGCCGCCTCCGGCTCCGCCGGGTCGGCCTCGGCCTCGGCGTCGGCCGTCGCCTCGGGCTGCGCCGCGTCCTCGGCGATCGGAGCCGCCTCCGGCTCCTCAGCCGCGGGGGCCGAGTCCGTGTCGCCGGCGTCCTCCGCCGCAGCGGCCTCAGCCTCGGCTTCCGCCGCGACGGTCTCGGTCGCGGCTTCCGCCACGACGGCCTCGGCCTCGGCCTCAGCTTCGGTCTCGGCCTCAGCGGCAGCCGCCGCCTCCGGCTCCGGCTCCGGCTCCGCAAGGTCGGCCTCGGCCTCAAGCGGCGCAGCCGGCTCGGCGGCTTCGGCCTCGACCGTAGCGACGGGCGCCTCCGCTTCAGTCGCCTTCGCCTCGGCGGGCGCCTCTGCCTCCGGCGCCTCGACCGCCGACGCCTCGTCGGCCACCGTCTCCGACGCGTCTACGGCCTTCGACGCGTCTACGGCCTTCGACGCGTCCACGGCCTCCGCCGTGTCCACAGCCTCCGCCGTGCCCGCCGTCTCGGACGCGTCCGACGTCTCCGCCGTCTCCCCGCTCCGTGCCTTCGGCACCTGCGGGTTGTCGAAGGACGCCGCCACCAGGTCGTCCGCCGCTCGGCGGGCCTCGGCTTCCTTCGGGTCCGGGGACGTCGAGGGGGAGGTGTCCGTGGACGAGGCGGCCTCACGCGTCTGGGCCGGGACGGAGGTCGACGGGGTGTCCTCGCGGTCCCGGCCGAATACCTTGCGCAGCATGCTCCGAATACCCATGGGCGAACCCTTTCGCATGAGTGGGTGCAGTGTGAATGTCCGTACTGGGCGTTTCGGGACGTTCATCCCTGGCCAGGGCGGACACGTAAGGTTAGCGGCCACCCCCTGCCTCCTCCGTGACCCGGTCGCCTCCGGTTGCCGCGCATTCATTCGGCGTTCACTCCGGCGCCGCCCCTGTGCAGATGTGCGCACATAGCGTCGCCGCCGAAGGATTCCCGACACCATGTCGGCGCAGTGTGCGCCGGAGGAGGACGAAGTGCGCAAACTGCTGCCGCTCCTGAGCACGAACCCCCACGGAGGCGGCCGTTCCGCTCTCACCTGCCGGTTCCGGTGTGGTGACGCATGCTTCCACGAGGTGCCCAACACCAGCGACAACGAGTACGTCGGCGACGTCATAGCCGGTGTGCTCTCCCGCCGTTCGGCGCTCCGTGCCGCCGCCGTCGTGACCGTCGCCTCCGCCGCCGGCGGGGCCGTCGTCCTCGGTGGTGCCCCCGAGGCCGTCGCGCGTCCGGGCAAGCCGGGTTCCGGCAAGGTCGACGGTGCCCGCGGGCTCCGCTTCGCCGCCGTCGCGCCCAACACCGCCGACCGGGTCACCGTCCCCGCCGGCTACGCCCAGAACGTGGTCATCCGCTGGGGCGAGCCCATCCTCCGCGGCACGCCCGCCTTCGACTCCGAGAAGCAGACCGCGAAGGCGCAGGCCGGCCAGTTCGGCTACAACAACGACTTCCTCTCCCTGCTGCCGCTGCGCGGGGAGCACCACCGCCAGGTCCTCGTCGCCAACCACGAGTACACCGACGAGGTGCTCATGTTCCGGGGTTACGACTCCGAGAACCCGACCCGCGAGCAGGTCGAGATCGCCTGGGCCGCGCACGGCCTCTCGGTCGTCGTCGTCCAGGAGGAGCACCGCTCCGGCAAGCTGACGCCCGTCTCCCGCCACTACCTCAACCGGCGGCTCCACACCACCAGCGAGTTCGAGCTGACCGGCCCCGCCGCCGGCAGCGACCTGGTGAAGACCTCCGCCGACCCCGAGGGCCGTATCGTCCTCGGCACGCTCAACAACTGCGCCGGCGGCACCACCCCGTGGGGCACCACCCTCCACGGCGAGGAGAACTTCAACCAGTACTTCGCCTTCGGCAGCTCCGCCACCGACAAGCGCTACGGCGTCGGGACCGGCGCCTCCGAGCGCAAGTGGGAGCGGTTCGACCAGCGCTTCGACCTCCGCCAGGAGCCCAACGAGGTGCACCGTCAGGGCTGGGTCGTCGAGCTCGACCCGTACGACCCCGACTCCACGCCCCGCAAGCGCACCGCGCTCGGCCGCTTCAAGCACGAGGCCGCGCAGCCCCGTCTCACCGAGGACGGCCGTCCCGTCGTCTACATGGGTGACGACGAGCGCTTCGACTACTTCTACAAGTTCGTGTCGAGCAAGCGGATGAAGAAGGGCGGATCGCGGGCCGCCCGTGAGCACAACCTCACGCTTCTCGACGAGGGCACCCTCTACGTCGCCAAGCTGACCGGCGACTCCCCGGCCGCCGAGATCGACGGCACCGGCAAGCTCCCCGACGACGGCGAGTTCGACGGCTCCGGCCAGTGGATCCCGCTCGCCACGGCCGGCGCCGACGGCGCCGTGTCGCACGTGCCCGGCATGACCGCCGACGAGGTCTTCGTCTTCACCCGTCTCGCCGGTGACAAGGTCGGGGCGACGAAGATGGACCGCCCCGAGGACGTCGAGCCCTCGCCCCGCAGCGGCCGTGTGTACGTGGCGCTCACCAACAACTCCAACC
Organism: Streptomyces venezuelae; assembly: GCF_008642375.1. Classification (NCBI taxonomy): domain Bacteria; kingdom Bacillati; phylum Actinomycetota; class Actinomycetes; order Kitasatosporales; family Streptomycetaceae; genus Streptomyces; species Streptomyces venezuelae. Next base: position 4,470,677 of record NZ_CP029194.1, read on the forward strand.
GCGGCAAGGGCACCAACCCGGGCGCCGACGAGGCCAACCCGCGCAACCTCAACAAGCACGGGCAGATCCTCGAACTCGCCGAGCACTGGGACGACCCGGCCTCCGACGGGTTCGCCTGGCGGCTCTTCCTCGTCGCCGGTGACCCGAACGACCCCGCCACCTACTTCGCCGGCTTCCCCAAGGAGAAGGTCTCCCCGATCTCCTGCCCGGACAACGTGGCCTTCGACCCGCACGGCAACCTGTGGATCTCCACCGACGGCAACCAGCTCGGCTCGCACGACGGCCTGTTCGGTGTCGCCACCCACGGCGAGCGGCGCGGTGAGCTGAAGCAGTTCCTGACCGTTCCCAAGGGTGCCGAGACCTGCGGGCCGATCATCCAGGACCGCCGCGTCGTCGTCGCCGTGCAGCACCCGGGCGAGCTCGACGGCGCCTCCGTCGAGAACCCGAAGTCGGAGTGGCCCGACGGACCCGGCAAGATCGTCCGCCCGGCGGTCGTCTCCGTCTGGCGTACGGACGGGCGCGACATCGGCGTCTGATCCGGTCATGCCGGGGGTGGGGTGACGGTCTCACTCCACCACCGGTCAGGGCCTGGGGTGGGGTGGCGGTCTCACTCCACCCCCAGGCCCTCCCTGAACCGGGTGAACTGCTCCTCCGGGTCCCCGGTGTACGCCCACGGCACCCACGCAGCCCGCGCGCCCAGCATCCCGAGCAGCTCCCTGGCGATCTCCACCTGGCCCGCGTAACACGCCGCATGCGTGAGGAAGTTGAGGTCCCCGACCTCCTCCGGCGCCACAGGGCGCTCCGGGTCCCTGCCGTCGATCCACCGCGCGTACGTGCGGCGCAGCTCCGTCACCGCCAGCTCGTGCTTCCAGTGCTGGTCGAAGCCCCGCACCGGGCCCCTGCCGAGCGCCCCGTCCGCGATGTACCGGTACTCCTCCACCCTCGCCACCTGGACGAGGACGGGCAGCGGCGAACCGGGCGGCGCCACGCCCGCCGCGTCCCGTGCGAAGTCGTACATGCTCCCGTGCGTGCCGTGCCACCGCGCCGACCAGTAGCGCAGCACCTGGATGTGCCCCTCGGTGTTGTACGGGTCCCGGCGCCGCAACTCGTCGAACCAGTGCCGTAGTTCTCGACGCGTCACCCCGCCCTCGTACAGCCTCGCCACCGACAGCAGCGACACCCACGGCATCGGGTCGGCCGGCGCGGCCTCCGCCGCGCCCCGGCAGGCGTCGACCGCGGCGTCGATCCGGCCCCGCTCGATCGCGGCGCCCCGGCCGGCCGCGATCGCCGCGTCGAAGACCCGCACGACCTCCGTCGCCGCCCGCAGCACGGCCGCGTCCGGGTTGCCGGGCTCGGCCGCGCGCCAGGTCTCGACCGTGGAGCTGCCGGCGGCGGCGTGCGAGAGGAGCCGCAGCCGGTGCGTGCGGCGCGCCCAGTCGTCGCCCGTGGCGGCGAGCAGGTCACGGACCCCCTGCCAGCGGCCGATGACGATGTCGTGCCGCGCCTCCGTGAGCGCGCGGTCGCCGAAGTCCGGGTCGAAGTCGGGCGCGAAGCGCTCCGTCCGCGCCAGGCGCGCCGAGCGCGCGGAGCGGCGGCGTACGACGGCCATGGGGCCTCCTTCGGTTCGGCTGCCGATGGGTGTTGCCGGGTGTTGCTGTCACATCTCGTACGTCATCAGGGGGCGTTCGTCCGGAGATCGGTTCAGAAGTCGGTGGCGTAGCTCTTGTCCCGTGCGCTCCCGCGGGCCTGCGGTGTCGACGGGCCCGCGTCCTTCGTGGCGGCGAGTGCGCGGACGGCGTCCAGGCGGGCCGGGCGGCGGTAGTAGTCGCTGCCCTTGCGCCAGTACACGATCAGCGGGACGACGCCGACGAGCAGTCCGCCGAGGCCGATGGTGAGAGCCGTGGTCGAGAGCTCGCCGAGCGACTCGACGAAGCACCAGAGCATGAAGCCGGAGCCGAGCAGCGGCCACACTCCGCCGAGGAGCAGGTTCCGTACGGAGCGCAGCAGGAGCGACTTGTACGCGACGGCGGCGGCGATGCCCGCGAGGCCGTAGTAGAAGGCGATCTGGAGGCCGATCGCGGAGACGGCGTCGCTGAGGATCCGCTGGACGGAGCCGGCGGCCGCGGCGGCGGCGAACATGAGGAGCGCGGCGCCGCCGACCGCGGCGATCGCGACCCACGGGGTGTTCCAGCGGCGGTGCACGGTGCCGAGCGCGGCGGGCAGGGTGCGGTCGCGGCCCATCGCGAAGAGGGAGCGGGTGACCTGGAGGAGGGTGGTCTCCAGGGTGGCGACGGTCGACAGGACGACGGCCACGACGAGGAGTTTCCCGCCGACGCCCGGCCAGATCTCCTGTCCGAGGACGGCGAGGACGTTGGGTCCCGCCGTGCGGATCTCGTCGGCGGTCAGCAGGACGTTCACGGCGACGGTGAACGCCTCGAAGAGGACGAAGACGAATCCGACGCCGACGAGCGCGGCGAGCCCCGCCGTGCGGCGGCTGTTCCGGGTCTCCTCGCTGAGGTTGCTGGTGACGTCCCAGCCCCAGTAGTAGAAGGCGGCGATGAGGGCGCCGGCCGCGAAGCCCTGGGGTCCGTCGAACTGGCCGAGGCCGAACCAGGACCAGTCGAAGGCGGTCGCGTGCCCGCGGTGCAGGACGGCGGCGAGGACGAAGCCGACGAGGATCAGCATCTCGACGCCCGACATGACGAGTTGGGCCCGCACGGTCAGCCGGGCGCCGCCCAGGACGACGAGCAGCATCATCAGGAACCAGCCGGCGCCGACGGCCGCCGCGAGCGGGGTGTGGTTCGCGAGGTCCGGGTCGATCAGGGAGAGCGTGAGGGCGCCGGCGGGCAGTGAGCCGGCCACCATGAAGACGGTGGCGGCGAAGACGAGCGCCCAGCCGGAGAGGAAGCCGAGGAAGGGGTGGAGGGTGCGGCCCACCCAGGAGTAGCCGGCGCCGGCGTTGACGTCGATGCGGCCGAGGCGGGCGTAGGCGAGGACGATGCCGAGCATCGGTATCGCGCAGTAGAGCAGGGCGGCGGGTCCGGCGAAGCCGACCGCGCCGAAGAGGACGGCGGTGGTCGCGGCGAGCGAATAGGCGGGCGCGCTGCCCGCCACGGCCATCACGATCGTGTCGAACGTGCCGAGGACATTGGGCTGGAGCCCTCTGCTGTGGGGGGTGGTGCGCATGGCGGAGTCCTCGGGGCGCGGGGGGTGAGGCAGGGCGAAGTGGCCCGCCCGCCGGGCCGGTTGCGCGACTCGGCGGGACGCGGGGTGGAGCCTGGGTGGAGCTGCGTGGAGCTGGGTGGGTCTCGGTTGTTCTCGGTCGTTCTCGGTCGATCCGGGTGGATCGTGGGGAGTTGAGGGGATCGCTGTGGACGGCTGTGGAACCTCGGGGGTCTTTGCCGCTCCCCGGATCTCGGGGAATCGAGCGCATCGTAGTCGCCCGGATGGGGTTCGGTAACGGCAGTGGGGAGGGTTCCGCTCCGTGACCGCCGGTAAGTTCTCCCGTACGCCCTCCGGGAGAGGTTTACCGCAGGTCGGGACCGGCGATGGCGCGGGCCGCGCGGACCTCCTGGCGGAGGGGCGCGAGGACTCCGTTCTCGTCGCCGGGGAGTTCGGTGCGGACCTCCACGAGCGTCTTCGACGACCGCAGCCCTTCGGACAGTTCGCGCAGCTCCCGCTCCACCGCGGCGACCTCGGAGGCGTCCGGGGCGGGGGCGCCGTGGTCGACGCGGATCCGGGCCGCGGTCGTCGCGTCGATGATCCGCTCGACGGCGACGACGAGCGGCCACCAGGCGGCGGCCAGAGGGCCCGTGGGCGGCGGTTCGGTCAGTGCGCGCTGGAACTCGGAGCGGACGGTCGACAGGTCCCGGTAGAGCTTCCGCCGGGCCCGGTGCCGCTCGCTCGCGTGGTGCTGCGTGCGGGTGGGGGCGAAGGCGCGCTCCACGTACGCGGCGGTGTCGGCGACCGCGTCCGCGAGGCGGTCGCCGATGCGGGTGTGCCAGGACTCGGGCCAGAGGAGGTAGCCGGCGACCAGGGCGATCGCGCAGCCGATGAGCGAGTCGTAGAGGCGGGGCAGGACGAGGTCGAAGCCCTGCTGGTTGAGGGTGTCGGAGAGCAGCAGGATGACGGGGGTGATGGCCGCGGTCTGGAAGGCGTACCCCTTCGCCGAGAAGGCCGGGATGAGGGCCGCGAGCACCATCATCACGGGCACGTCCCACCACCCCCTCGGGACCTCGGCGAGGACGAGGGCGGCGAGGACGAGGCCGGCGGCGGTGCCGAAGGCGCGGAGCACGGCCCGGGAGAAGACCGAGCCGAAGTCGGGCTTCATGACGAAGGTGACGGTGAGCGCGACCCAGTACGAGCGGGGGACGGCGATCAGCGAGACGAGCGCCTGGGCGAGGCCGATGCAGAGCGCGAGGCGCAGCCCGTACCGCCAGGACGCCTCGGAGAGCATCACGTCACGGGAGGCCCGGCGGACCCGGACGCGGAGCGCGGCGGGGCGGCCGAGGCGGTCGTCGACGTTGTAGGGGTCGGGATCGGCCTTGTGGACGACGGCCGCCGCGTGCCGCAGGGCGTGGTCGACGGCCTTCTCGGCGGGCCGTTCGGGGGCCGGCAGATCGAGTACGGGTGTCCCGGTGCGGCCTTCCTCGACGGCGTCGGCGAGTTCGCGTACGGCGGCGGGGATCGCGGGGGACAGCGGGCCGACGAGCCGGGCGCGGAGGTGGGCGGCGGGGGCGGCTTCGAGGAGGGGGACGAGGACGTTGAGCTGGGAGAGCAGCCGGACCTGGTGGGGTGCGCGGCCGTGCTGGCGGGCGCGGCGGGCGAGGACCAGGTCGTAGGACTGGTTGAGGGAGGCGGTGACGGCCTGGCGTTGCTCGTCGTAGGCGGTGGTGGTCCCGGTGGCCTCGTACAGCTCGGCGACGGCCCGGTAGGTGGCGGCGACGGCGGCGCGCTCGGGGGCGGCGCGGCGCAGGGGCCAGCCGAGGAGGGTGAGGAGGAGGACGAAGAGGCCGCCGAGGCCGAGGAGGAGGGGCGCCTTCCACCAGGGGTCCGGCATGGGGAGGCCCGCGCCGACCACGCAGTTGAGGAGCAGCAGGAGGCCCGACACGGAGGCGACGGCGCCGATCGACGAGATCATCCCGGAGACGAGCGCGACCAGGGTGAGGACGGCGACGGCGAGCCAGCCGTGGCCGAAGACGAGGGTGCCGAGGGTGACGCCGAGGGCGCCGAAGAGCTGCGGCACGGCGATGTTGAAGATCCGCATCCGGTAGGCGTCGGCGGTGTCGCCGATGACTCCGGAGAGGGCGCCCATGGAGACGAGGGCGCCGTAGGCGGGCTGCCCGGCGGCGAGTCCGGCGGCGAGCGGCGCGGAGAGCGCGATGGACGCGCGGACGGCGGCGGCCCAGGGGATGGGGGTGGGTGCGGGCCGGAGCCCGGCCGTGAGCCAGGCGGGCGGGGAGAGCCGTACGGGCCGAGCTGGGCGTGCCATGTCCCCCAACTTACGTCGGGCCGGGCGCGGGACGGGGCCTTGGTGGGGTGGGTGGAGCCGAGTCGGTGGGGCCGGTGCGGTGGGTCTCCGGCTGCGTTGGCGGACGGTGGTGCGGTCTCAGGCCGCGCGGCAGAGCTCGGTGCGGTCGGCCGGGGGTGCGGGGCGGGGGATGCGGGCTGTACGGGGCGTGGCGGCGGTGCGGGTCGTTTCGGCGGTGCGGGTCGGCGCCGTGATCGTGGCCGTCGCCGTCGCCGTGGTCCGCGAGCGGTTCCTCGCGAAGACGACCAGGCGCAGCACCGCGAACCGCGCGGCGCCGGCCAGGGCTGAGGCGGTCAGGTAGACGACCTGTTCGAGCGTCGCGCTCGGCGCCGCCACCAGTTGCTGGAGGAGCAGCATCGCGCCGCAGGTCACCACGTACGCGGCGGCCGCGGAACCGGCCGACTGCGTGTGCTGGCGCCAGGTGGCGCGCCCGCCCGCGCCGAAGGTGAAGCGGGCGTGCAGCTCGGTGGAGAGGAGCGTGGAGGCCACGGCTGTCAGGGCGTTGGCCAGTAACCACGGGATCCATGAGGCGAGGCCCGCCACGGCGAAGCTGGAGGCGACCCCGACTCCGCCGCCGCAGAGGACGAAGCGGGCGAACGCGGTGAAGGCGCCGGGTGTCGCGTCCCGTCGGCTCTGTGCTGTCTCCATGATCCGACCCCGACCCCTCCGCTGGCTCACTCCGCGAAACGCACCCGCCCGCCCGTGGGGAGCGAGGCGCGCATCACCTGTGGCGCCATCATGGCACATGTATGGCGCCATGGCGAGCCATATGTGGCATCGATGGCGCCATTACTGGCGTCAGTGGTGCCATGGGTGGTGTCGGTGGTGCCGGTGGCGCCAGTGGTTCCCGTGGTGCCAGGGCGTGGCGGAGTTCCTCATCCTGGGGTCGGCGGCTGGAGTGACGCACGATTCGTGCTCGACCGCAGCGTGGATGAGGGGGAGCGGCGCGGTCAGTTGCGGTAGGACTCGACCTCCGAGGCCGGGCGGAGGGTGGCCGTGTCCGGGTCCTCGCCGAACTCGCTCTTCGCGCGGCGCTGGCGCAGCAGGTCCCAGCACTGGTCGAGCCTGACCTCCAGGTCCGCGAGGCGGGCGCGCTCCTCCGGGAGGAGGCCGCCCGTGCGCTGCCGCAGCGCGCGTTCCTCCTCGACGAGGGCGCCGATGTCGTCCAGGATCTCCTCGTTGTCCATGCCTTCAGCGTGGCCGATCAGCGCTCTCCGCGCAGGTCGAGATCGGTGAGGACGGCCCGGTGGTCGGAGCCGTCGATGTCGAGGAAACGGATGCTCCGGACGCTGAAGTCCTCGCTGGTCAGGACGTGATCGATCTGGACGAACAGCGGCAGGGGGCCTTCGGCGGGCCAGGTGGGGGTGCGGCTCGCGTGCGTGCGCCGGGCGGCGTCCTGGAGGTGGCCGGCGGCGAGGATCGCGCGGAAGGCGGCGTGGTCCTGGGAGGCGTTGAAGTCCCCGGCCAGGAGCAGCGGCCCGGTGGAGCGCCGGGCGGCCTCGTCCTCGATCCGGCCGAGCTCCTGCTGCCACGGGCCGATCTGCCCCGGCAGCGGCGGCAGCGGGTGGGCGAGTTGGAGGCGTACGGACTTCCCGGCGATCCTCGTCGTGGCGCCCGGCATGCCCATCGCCGCCGGAATGACCTGCTTGTCGGTGAGCGGGTAGGCGCTGAGGAGGACGGAGCCGACGGAGCCCTCGCCGTCGACCGAGGCGTGGTGGGGGAGTTCGGCGGCGAAGGTCGTGGTCAGGGCGCGTCCGCACTTCTGGTCGCACTCGGAGACGAACACCAGCTGGGGGCGCTCGCGCCGGACCGTCTCGATCAGCGCCCCGGTGCCCTGGCCGAACTCGACGTTGGCGGCGAGGACCCGGACCCGGGCCAGCGGCAGCCCGTACGAGGTGACGAGCTGCGGCATGTAGGGCAGGGAGCTCCAGCCGACCGCGACGACGACGAGGACGGCGACGAAGGTGAGCACCCGGCGCCCGGCGACGGCGGCCAGGAGCACGCCGAGTCCGGCGGGCACGGCGAGCCAGGGCAGCAGGGAGAGCAGCTGCGGTACGGGGGTGATCCCGTCCGTGTCGAGGAAGCGGCAGGCACTGATCAGCGCGGGCACGGGCAGGAGCAGCCCGGCGGCCCAGGCGGTGAGGCGGTGCCTGGGCCGCAGGGGCGGCGGTTCGGGGGCCGCAGGGGCGGCGCCGTTCGTCACGGGTTCGGCGATGGCGGCAAGGGCTCGGTCCACGCCCTTCAGTGTCGCAAAGCCTGTGCGATCTCCGCCGTCGTGGCGCCCGAGAGCGTCCGATTGCTGCGTGCCGTACCCGACTTGGAGGCTCCGGGCTCGACGCCGTTGATGTTCAGGACGACCGCGTCGAGCAGATTCCCGCTGTCGTCACGGAAGTTGACCATGATCGTGTAGTCGGCGTTCTGCTCCTTGGGGTTGGTCGCGGTGATCTCGGCGACCGTACGGTCCCCGTCGGCGCTCGTCTCTCCGGCCTTCACGTCGGCGGTGGCGTTCACCCCGTCCTTGACCTCGTTCATCTTCTCCTCTGCCGCCGAGGCGACGGCCGCGGTGGCGGAGGAGACGATGTCGCCGGCCGTGTCCGCGACGGTGTCGCAGCCGGTGACGGTGAGGGCGAGGGCGGTCGTGGCGGCGAGGGCGAGCGCGACTCCGCCGGATCGCGTCGATGTCCTCGATGCCTTCGGTGCCTTCGATCTCGTGGATCCCGTGGATCCCGTGGATCTCGTGGGGCGTCCGGTGCGGCTCATGGGCGGCCGCCTCAGAACTTCTCGTCCGTGCCGTAGGCCTCGTCCGTGGCCAGCGCCCAGATCACGAAGATCGAGATGGCCATGGAGAAGAGCGCCCACCACGGCTGGTACGGCAGGAAGAGGAACTGGAAGAGGACGTTGAGGGAGGCCAGTGCGATACCGGCGATCCGTCCCCACTCGGCGCCCTTGAGGATGCCGTAGCCGGCGATGGCGAGGACGACGCCGAGGATCAGGTGGATCCAGCCCCAGGTGGTGAGGTTGAACTTGAAGACGTAGTCGCCGACGCGGGTGTAGATGTCGTCCTCGGCGATCCCGGCGATGCCCTGGAAGACGTCCATGAATCCGGTGACCAGCATGAGGACACCGGCGAACAGGGTGCCGCCGGAGGCCCAGGCGCCGGAGGTGCTCGGCTTGCGGGGTGCGGTGTTCTGGCTCATGACCCCATCGTGGGAGCGTTCGTACGATTCCGAACTTTCAGCTGAGCCGAACGAGTGAGCGGAGGTAGGAGTCGAGTACGGAGTCGAACTCCTCGGGCTGTTCCAGGTTGGGCAGGTGCGCGGCCCGTTCGATCACGGCGAGCGTGGAGTGGGGCAGCAGCGCGTGCATCTCCTCCGCGTCCTCGACGGGCGTGTACGTGTCGTCCCGGCCGACCACGACGAGCGCCGGGACGGCGACGGTGGTGAGCGACTCGAGGTAGTCGGGCCGCTCGGCCCGGCCGCGCAGCGCGGCGGCGGCACCTGCGGGGTCGGTCGCGCACATCATGCGGTGGACGTGCGGGGCGGCATGGGTGTTGTACGGGGCGACCATCCGGTCCAGGACCTCGTCGGCGTACCCGCGCATCCCCTCCCTGAGCAGCCGGTCGGCCATGGCGTTCCGCGCGGCCTTGCCCTCCTCGGTCTCGGCGGCGGGGAAGGTGTCGGCGAGGACGAGGCCCCGGACGCGCCCGGGGTGGCGGCGGTGGAGCTCCATGGCGATCTGGCCGCCCATGGAGAGGCCGGCGACGACGGCCTCCTCGATCCCCAGGTCGTCGAGGAGGTCGACGAGGTCCTCGGCGAAGTCGCCGAGGCCGGTGATCTCGGTCGAGGCCGTCGCGCCGAGCGGGGTGATGCCGTAGCCGCGCAGGTCGGGGGCGATCACCCGGTGCGTGAGCGAGAAGCGGTCGATCTGGGGCTGCCACATGGTGTGGTCGAAGGGGTGGCCGTGGACGAGGAGGAGCGCGGGGCCGCTGCCCCGGTCCTCGAAGTAGAGCCGGGTGGCGAGGTTGTCGGTGAAGCGCATGACGGCAGGCTAGGCAGCGGCGATTGCTCGGTGCAATGAGATCTTTGCTCTCGGTGCAATGAAGGGGGTTCGGGGTGGAGGAGTACCGGAGGATCGCGGACCGGGTCGAGGCGGCCGTACGGGACGGGCGGCTGACGCCCGGTGACCGGCTGCCGCCGCAGCGGGTGTTCGACCGCCGCCACCGGATCGCGAACTCGACGGCCATCCGGGTCTACGGCGAGCTGGCACGCCGGGGCCTGGTGGTCGGGGAGGTCGGGCGCGGCACCTTCGTACGGGCCGCGCCGCCGCTGCCGGGGCCCGCGCTCGCCGAGGCGACCGGGACGGCCCCCGTCGACCTCCAGCTCAACTACCCGGTCGTGGAGGGGCAGTCGGAGCTGATGGCCCGCGCGCTCGCGGCGCTCGCCCGGCCCGACGTGCTGGCCGAGGCCGTCTCGGGTCCGGCCGCCGCGACGGGGACGCCGGAGGCCCGGGAGGCGGCGGTGTCCGTCCTCGCCAGGCCCGGCTGGGCGCCGGACCCCGAGAGCGTCCTCTTCGCGGGGAACGGCCGCCAGGCCATCGCCGCCGCGCTCGCCGCGCTCGTCCCGCCCGGTGGCCGGCTGGGCGTCGAGGCACTGACGTATCCGCTGGTCAAGGCGGTGGCCGAACGGCTCGGCATACAGCTGGTGCCGCTCGCTCTCGACGGCGACGGCGATGGCGACGGCGGCGGCGGGGGCCACAGGGACAGCGAGGGGCGCGGGGGTGGGATACGGCCGGAGGCGCTCGCGGCGGCCCACCGGGCCACGCCGCTGGCCGCGGTCTACCTCCAGCCGACCCTGCACAATCCGCTCGCCACGACCATGAGCGGGCCCCGGCGGGCCGAACTGGCCGAGCTGCTGCGCAGCCTGGACCTGACGGCGGTCGAGGACACGACCTGGGCGTTCCTCGCACCGGGCGCCGGACCGGGTGTCGCGCCCCCGCCGCTCGCCGCCTTCGCCCCCGAGCGGGTCCTGCTCGTGGACAGCCTCTCCAAGCGGCTCGCCCCCGGGCTGACCGTCGGCTATCTCGTGGTCCCCGGGCGGCTGCGTCCGGCGGTGGCGGAGGCGCTGCGGTCCGGAGCCTGGACGGCGGGCGGTCTCGCGCTCGCGGCGGCCACCCGCTGGGCCGGGGACGGCACGGTCGCCGAGGCCGTCGCCGCCAAGCGTGCGGACACGGCGGCCCGGCACGCCCTGGTCCGGCGGCGGTTCGACGGGTACGCGGTCCGGACCTCCCCGCACGCCTACTACTGCTGGTGGGAGCTGCCCGCGCCCTGGCGGGCGGAGACCTTCACCGCGGCGGCCGCCGCGCGCGCGGGCGTCGCGGTCACGCCCGGGAGCGCCTTCGCGGTCGGCCGGGGCTCGGCCCCGGACGCGATCCGGGTGGGTCTCGCGTCACCGCCCCACGCGGTCCTGGACGGGGCGCTGGCCCGGCTCGCGGCGCTGGCCGCCGAAGGCGCGTGAGAGCGGGTGCCTTCCGCGCGCCTTCCTTGCCTCCGTTATTCAGGACATGTAGAGTCCTGAATCATGAGGATGAGCGAAGGCGTGGAATGGGCACTGCACAGCTGCCTGAACCTGGCCTGGATCGGGCCGGAGCGGGCGGTCACCGCCGCGCGCCTCGCGGCCTATCACGAGCTGCCGGCCCCGTACCTCACCAAGCAGCTCCAGGCGCTCGCCCGGGCCGGGATCGTCACCTCGGTCTCCGGGCCGAAGGGCGGCTTCCGGCTGGCGCGCGGCCTGGACCGGATCACGCTCATGGACGTCGTCGCCGCCGTCGAAGGCCCTGAAGAGGCCTTCCGCTGTGCCGAGATCCGGCAGCAGGGGCCGGGGGCGGGGCCGCCCGGGTCGTACGCCGCCGAATGCGCCATCGCCGGTGCCATGGGGCGGGCCGAACTGGCCTGGCGGCGCGAGCTCATGGCCCAGACCCTGGACGACGTCCGTGAGCGGGCGGAGCTCCAGGCGCCGGCCGCGCCCGACCGGATCCGTCACTGGTTCGCCAACGTCTGACGCGACCCGTATCCACAACGACCGCCCTCCCTCCGGGGAGGGCGTGTGAAGAGGGTGATTCTGGATGTTAGATATCCAGATTGAAAAACATGGGACCGGCGGCATCACGCACCGGCCCTCCGGGCGGCCCGCCGTCGCCGCCGTCACGCTCGGCATCTTCACCGTCATGACCGCCGAACTCCTGCCGGTCGGACTGCTCACCCCGGCCGCCGCCGACCTGTCCGTCAGCGAGGGCACCGCCGCCCTCATGGTGACCGTGCCCGGCCTCGTCGCCGCCGTCGCCGCGCCCCTCGTCACGGTCCGCGCGGCCGACGCCGACCGCCGGACGCTCCTCGTCGCGCTCATGCTCCTCGCCGCCGCCGCCAACCTCGTGTCGGCGGTCGCGGGCCACCTCGCGGTCGTCCTCGCCGCCCGCGTCCTCCTCGGCCTCGCCATCGGCGGGTTCTGGGCGCTCGCCGGCGGCCTCGCGCCCCGGCTCGTGGCCCCCGCCGCCGTGGGACGGGCCACCGCCGTGGTCTTCGGCGGGGTCTCGGCCGCCTCGGTGCTCGGCGTCCCCGTCGCCACCGTCGTCGCCGAACGGATCGGCTGGCGCTGGGCGTTCGCCGCCACCGGGCTGCTCTCCCTGCTCGCCGCGGCGGCCCTCCTGGCCCTGCTGCCCCGCCTCCCGGGACGGGGCGCGGGAATGCCGGAGTCCCGCGCCACGGGGCTCGCCGAGCTCGCCGCGCTGCCCCGGCGCAACCGCCGCGTCCGGGCCGGGCTGCAGCTCACCCTCGCCCTCGTGACCGGCCACTTCCTCGCGTACTCCTTCGTCCGCCCGCTGCTCACCGGCCACGCCCGGGTCCCCGAGGCGCTCCTCGGCGCCCTGCTCATCGGCTACGGCCTCGCGGGCGTCGCGGGGAACTTCCTCACCGGCTCCCGCGCGGCCCGCTCCCCCCGCCGCACGCTCGCGGTCATCGCCGCCGCGCTCGGCACCGTCCTCCTCCTCTTCCTCCTTCTCGCCACCACGGCTCCGGCCGCCGGCGCCGGGCTGCTGCTCCTGTGGGGGCTCGCCTACGGCGGGCTCTCGGTCGCGCTCCAGTCCTGGTTCATGGCCGCCGCCCCCGACGACGCCGAGGCCGCCACCGGCCTCAACGTCAGCGTCTTCTGCCTCGCCATCGCCCTCGGCGCCCTCCTCGGCGGGCTGCTGGCCGACGCGTACGACCTCACCGCGGTGCTCCTCGTCGGCGCCGCGCTCTCCCTGGCCGCCGTCCCGGTGGCCGCCCTCTCCGGAAGGAACCACCACTCATGAGCGCCCACACCTCCGACCAGCGCGTCATCACCAACCCCGGCACGCTCCACGACCCCACCCCCTTCGGCTACAGCCACGCCGTCTCCGCGCCGGGCGAGCTCGTCTTCATCGGCGGCCAGTACGCCTCCGACGCCACCGGAGCCCCCGTCCCCGGGGACTTCGCCGCCCAGGTCGAGCTCTCCCTCACCAACCTGCGGCTCGCCCTGGAGGGCGTCGGCCTCGGCCTCGGCCACGTCGTCCGCCTCGGCTCGTACATCGTCGAGCACGACCTCGCCAAGCTGGAGGTCCTCGGCAAGGCCCTGCACGCGCACTTCGGCGAGCGGCTGCCCGCGCAGACCCTCAGCGGGGTCGCGGCGCTCGCCCTGCCGGGCATGCTCTTCGAGATCGACGCCGTGGCGGTGCGGCCGGCCGGCTGATCCACTTGCGGGGCGCCGGGCGCGGGTGTGCCCTGGAGGGTGCGGGACCCAGGGGGCAGAGCCTGGGGGCGAGACGAAGGAGCTCAAGCCATGGCCGCACACGCAGCGGTACCGGCCCGGCGCCGGGCGAGCAGCACCAGCCGCGGGATGCCCGCCTGGGCCATGCCCGTCGCGCTCGGCGTGATCTACGGTTTCTACGCGGCGTTCATCCAGAAGTCCGGCGCCCCGGTCACCTGGGGGCTGTTCTGGCTCGGACTGGTCTCGGCGGTCGTGCTCGGCGGGGCGGTGTACGCGATCCACCGCTACGGCCGCTCGCTGCCCCGCGAGCTCCACGCGGCGGCCTGGGGCGGCCTCGCGGGCATCGCGATCGGCTTCCTCTACAGCCTGTCCGACGTGAGCATCCTGTCGGCGACGATCCTCGGCCTGATCGTCGGGGCGGGCGTCACCGCCGGTGCCTTCTACCTCTACTACACCCACGAGGACGCCGAGGGCCGCCCGGCACCGTACTGACGTCCCGAACCGGAGCCCGAAACGGTCCGGCGCCGGTAGTACGAGGCCGCGACGGCGGCGACCAGCAGCGGCCAGGCCGCCAGGGGCGCGTAGCAGACGATCAGCAGGGCCTCCTGTGCCGGGGAGGCGGGGACGCCGGGTCCGAGATCCGCGTACGAGGCGTACGCGCCCCACGCGGCGATCGCGCACAGCCCCGCCACCCCGGCGAAGGCGGCGCCCGTCGCGGCGGCCGGGTTCACCCGGCGCCCGCCGAGGAAGGGCATCCACCGGGGGAAGACCTCGCCCCAGGAGCGGACGAGCCCCAGGGTGAGGAAGGCCAGCAGCTCGGAGACGACGCTGAGGGAGACGACGTACGCGGACCCCCAGAAGCCCATCGCGCCGAGCTCGGCGTCCTGTGTGACCGGGAGCCCCGCGACGAGCGCGAGGCGCCACAGCCCGGACGGGAGGGTGACGAGGGGGACGGCATGGGCGGCGAGGACGGCCCAACGGGGCACCTCGGGCAGGGCCTTGATCTTCAGCATGCGTCCAGCGTCCCGCCGGGGCCGGTGCGGGGCGTCGCCCCCGGGGACCGTCCGCCTCCGCCGGGCGGCGGAGGCGGCGTCATCCCCCGTCGGCAGGGAGGACCGGTCGCGCGCAGGCCGTGCCGGCGGGCGCGCAGGCCGTGCCGGCGGGCGCGCAGGCCGTGCCGGCGGGCGCGCAAGCCGTGCCGGCGGGTGCGCCGGGTGCGCCGGGAGGGCGGTGGCCGCCCTTCCGGCGGTTCTTCAGTTGCTGGATCCCTGACTGTCGCTCGTGGTCTCCTTCTTGTCGAGCGGACGGATCGTGATCTTGATCGCCATTCTTCCCTCCCCGGGCTCGCTTCTGGCGCTAGCATGCCAACGTCGTGACAGTAGCGCGTGTGATCAAGAGTGTCTCGGCGTACGGGAGTTGACCATGGGGCGGAATGTCAGTGCCGTGCTCGGCGGTCTGGCGCTGCCGCGTGTCAAACCCGAGCACCGCCCGTACCGGACGGCCGACGGCCATGTGCGCATAGGCAGCGTGATCCACGGCCTCGGCGCCGAGATAGAGGACACCGACGGCTGGGTCTGGACGCTGGTCAGGGCCCTGGACGGGACCCGTGACCCCGGCCGGATCGCCGCCGCCGTCGCCGCCGCGCACCCGGCCCCCGACGAGGACGACGTCCTCCGTGCCATCGCCGACCTGCGCGAGGCCGGATTCCTGGAGGACGCCGCCGCGGGCGTTCCCGAGGAACTCACCGAGCGGGACAGGATCCGGTACGGGCGCGGGGTCCCGCTGCTGCGCTGGATGGACACCTCGTCCCGGACCGACAGCTGGGACGCACAACGCACCCTGTCCCGCGCCCGGGTCCTGCTGATCGGACTCGGCGGCGCCGGAGGCGTCGCGGCCCAGGGGCTCGTGGCCTCCGGGGTGGGGTTCCTGCACTGCGTCGACCCGGACGTCGTCGAACTCTCCAACCTCAACCGCCAGGTCCTGTACCGCGAGAGGGACATCGGCCGGCCCAAGGTGGAGGCGGCCCTGGAGTCGCTCCGGGCGCTGAACTCCGACGTCGTGGTGACCGGCGAGGACGCCGAGGTCCGGGGCCCCGAGGACCTCGCGCGGCTGCTCGGTACCGCGACCGCGACCGGTACCGGGACCGGGGCGGCGGCGGGCGGCAGGCGGTACGACCTCCTGGTGCTGTGCGCCGACCAGCCGGCCGCCCTGCGCTCCTGGGTCAACCGGGCCTGCCTGGAGGCGGACACGCCGTGGACGGACGGCGGGTACCGCGGCCCCCTCGTCACGACCAGCGTGTACGCGCCCGGCAGGAGCGGCTGCCTGGAGTGCCACAGGGCCACCCAGGCCGACTCCCGCGACCTCAGGCTCCCGGCCGGCGAGGACGAGGCGACGGTCTCGCCCCGGATGCCCTGGAGCCCGGTGAACGCCGTCACGGCGTCCCTGGCCGGTGCCCTCTTCGTGTACGCGGCGATCGCGGCGCTCACCGGCGTGCCCGCGCTCCCCGCCGGATTCCGCCTCGAACTCAACCTGGTGCGGCCGGGCGAGCCGGGGTTCGAGCCGGTCCTCCGGCGAGCCGACTGCCCCGCCTGCGGTGGGGCGTGAGGTGGCGGGAGGAGAGACGCCGGGAGAAGAGGCGGAGGGAGGGCCGGACGAGGACGTCGCGACCGTCCCCGTCGGGCCGGTCCCCGTCGGGCCGGTCCCCGTCGGGCCGGCCTCCCGGGTGCTGCTCCATCCGCTGAGCAGGCGGGCGGACGGAGCCGAGTGGATCGTGGGCCGCGGCGAGACCCGTGTCTTCGTGGCCCTTCCCTCCCAGGGCGTGGAGGCGCTCGACCTCCTGGAGCAGGGAGCGAGCGTCGCCTCCGTACAGGCGCGACTGCTGGCGGCGACGGGAGAGGAACCCGACATCGCGGAGTTCGTGCGGGACCTCCTCGCGCTCGACTTCGTGGCCGAGGTCGACGGACGGAGGATCTCGTCCGGCCCGGTGGTTCCCGAGAGCCTCCCGGGGCTTCGGCGGCGGCATGTCGCCTTCCTGCTGAACCCCTGGGTCCCTCTGGTCCCCGCGCTGCTGGTCGCCGCCGCCGCGGTGCTGCTCCTCCTGCGCCCCGGGCTCGTCCCGACCTACCGGGACCTGGTGTGGAGCCCGTACGGAACCCTCGTCGTCTTGGGCGGGGCGGTGGTCGGCTGGTCGATCGTCCTCCTGCACGAGCTCGCGCACCTCGCCGTGGCGAGGGCCGCGGGCGTCCCCGGCAGGATCAGCTTCGGCACCCGGCTCCAGTTCCTCGTCCTGCAGACCGACATCAGCGGGATCGAGCTCGCTCCGCGCCGCCACCGTCTCACCGCCTATCTCGCCGGCATCGGGGTCAATCTCTCCGTCGCGTCCTCGGCGGTCCTGCTGCTCGGCCTCACCGCTCCGGGCACGACGGCGCACCGTCTGCTCGCGGCGACGGTCCTGTGGGCGGCGCTGCCCCTCACCTTCCAGCTCATGGTCTTCATGCGGACCGACGTGTACTTCGTCCTCCAGGACCTCACCGGCTGCCGCGACCTCTACGGGGACGGCGGGGCCTACGCCCGGCACCTGGTCCGAAGGCTGCGGCGCAGGGAGTCGGCGGCCGAGGACCCGAGCCGCGCGCTGCCCGCCGCCGAGCGGCGCGCGGTGCGGCTCTACAGCTTCGTGCTGGTGACCGGAACGGCGCTGTGCCTGGCCGGGTTCGCCGCCCTGACCCTCCCGGCGGAGGTCCGCCTGGTGAGCGAGGCCGCTGCCCGGCTCGCCTCGCCGGGCTCCGCGCTCGACGTGTCCGACGCCGTCCTGACCCTTGCCGCCATCGCTGCCGTCCACATCATCTGGCTCGTCACCCGGTGGAAGCACCGCCGGGCCCGGCGGGCCCGTGCGCACAGGAGGAGATCTGCACATGCGTGAGCTGTTCGAAGACGCCGACGGGGTACGGATCGGGCAGGACGCCTACCAGTCCGACTTCAACGAGCGTTTCTGGCGCATCGGCCCGGAGGGGTTCTGGAAGCTGGAGCGGATGCAGTCCTACGACGAGGGCGACTTCCCGAGCTGGCTGGCCTTCCGCCGCGGTGACTGGGACGCGTCGCTGCGGCTGATCGAGGAGTCGCGGCCGGAGTACGCGGACTACTACGGGAAGATCGCCGAGGCGGGGTTCCGGCTCCGGCGGGTGCGGATCGTCGAGCGGCCCCTCGACCCGTACATCCAGTGGGAGCTGAACATCCTGCACGTCAAGAACGGGTACGGGGAGGACGTCGCCGTCCTCGACGCGGAGCGGGTCGCCCCGTACGAGGGGCAGGGGCTGCTTCCCGAGCTGTGCGTGCTGGGGGACGAGGCCGTGTACATCGTCGAGTACACGCCGGAGGGCGTACCCGACGGGGCCCTGGTGTTCACCCGGCCCGACGTCGTGGCGAAGGCCCGCGCCTTCGTGCGCGAGTTGTACACGGCGGGGGAGGAGCTGGGCAGCTACTTCCCGCGGGAGATCGCCGGCCTGGAGCCGCCCAGGGCCGCCGCGGAGTGAGAGGCCCAGCGGCCGGGCCTGCGAGGCCCGCACCCCGTCTCCGCGCCCGGACACCACCGCGGTGACGCCGGCGGGCGCGGAAGGACCGGCTCCGCGCCCTGGCGATACCGCGCCGGGCGACGGAGACTGGGGGAAGCGCCGTCTTCTCCCGGAGGAATCACGGTATGACCGACCTCGCCATCGAGACCGAGGGCCTGGTCAAGGTCTTCGGTACCAACCGTGCCGTCGACGGCATCGACCTGCGCGTCCCCGCCGGAACCGTCTACGGCGTCCTCGGGCCCAACGGTGCGGGCAAGACCACCGCCGTCAAGGTTCTCGCCACGCTCCTGCGCCCCGACGGCGGCCGGGCCCGTGTCTTCGGCAAGGACGTCGTCAAGGAGGCCGACGCGGTGCGCGGCCGGGTCAGCCTCACCGGCCAGTACGCCTCCGTCGACGAGGACCTGACCGGCACCGAGAACCTGGTCCTGCTGGGCAGGCTCCTCGGCCACACCCGCCCCGACGCCCGGGAGCGCTCGGGGCAGCTGCTCGCCGCGTTCGGGCTCGCCGAGGCGGCGGACAAGCAGGTCAAGAACTACTCGGGCGGCATGCGGCGCCGTATCGACATCGCCGCGTCCATCCTCAACACCCCCGACCTGCTGTTCCTCGACGAACCGACGACCGGGCTCGACCCGCGCAGCCGCAACCAGGTCTGGGACATCGTCCGCGCGGTCGTGGCCCAGGGCACCACGGTCCTCCTCACCACCCAGTACCTGGACGAGGCGGACCAGCTGGCGTCCCGTATCGCCGTCATCGACCACGGCAAGGTGATCGCCGAGGGCACCAAGGGCGAGCTGAAGGCCTCCGTCGGCTCGGGTTCGGTGCACGTACGGCTCCGGGACCCCGGGCAGCGGCCGGAGGCCGAGCGGGTGCTGCGAAGCGCCCTGAAGGCCACCGTCCAGCTCGACGCGGACCCGGTCGCGCTCACCGCCACCGTAGACGGCCACGGGACGGACCTGGGCGCCGCCGAGCAGGCGGCCCGCGCCCTGGCCGAGCTGTCACGGGCCGGGATCACGGTCGACAACTTCGCCCTGGGGCAGCCGAGCCTCGACGAGGTCTTCCTGGCCCTCACCGACCGGAAGGGAACGACGGCATGACCACCGTCACCACCGGCAAGGACCCGCAGACGACCGACGCCCTCGACTTCGTCGCCCCGAAGGCGGACGAACTCGCGGCGCTGTTCACGGGCCGGTCCCGGCCGCCGCGGCCCAGCGCGCTCTCCGCGTCGCTGACGTTCGGCTGGCGGGCGATGCTCAAGATCAAGCACGTGCCGGAGCAGCTGTTCGACGTGACGGCCTTCCCGATCATGATGGTGCTGATGTACACGTACCTCTTCGGGGGTGCGCTGGCCGGCTCGGTCGACGAGTACATCCAGTTCCTGCTGCCGGGCATCCTCGTGATGAGCGTCGTGATGATCACGATGTACACGGGCGTCTCGGTCAACACCGACATCGAGAAGGGCGTCTTCGACCGCTTCCGGACCCTGCCGATCTGGCGGCCCGCGCCGATGGTCGGCTACCTCCTCGGCGACGTCGTCCGCTATCTGATCGCCTCGGCGGTCATGCTCACGGTCGGTGTGATCATCGGCTACCGCCCGGACGGCGGCATCGTCGGCATCCTGCTCGGCGTCGCGCTGCTGCTGGTCTTCTCGTTCGCGTTCTCGTGGATCTGGACGATGTTCGGCCTGCTGCTGCGCAGCGAGAAGTCCGTCATGGGCGTCTCGATGATGGTGATCTTCCCGCTCACCTTCCTCTCGAACGTCTTCGTCGACCCGAGGACGATGCCGGGCTGGCTCCAGGCCTTCGTGAACAACAACCCGGTGACCCATCTCGCGAGCGCGGTCCGCGAGCTGATGGCGGGCCACTGGCCGGGCGCCGACATCGCCTGGACGCTGGGCTGGTCGGCGTTCTTCGTCCTGGTCTTCGGCTGGGTCACGATGCGGCTGTACAACCGCAAGTAGGGGGCGGGTACCGGCCGGTTGCCGCGACGGCCGCTCTCACGGAGATCGAGGCGTTGCTCCCGGTGCCCGACCGGCCCGGCGACCTGCTCAACGCCCTGGAGGACGGCGTCCGACGCGCGGACACGGCGGTCGGGGCGGCGGCGCCCGGCTCGGGGACGACCCTGACGGCGGGGGTGTGGACGGGCGACCGGCTCGCGCTCGCCCATGTCGGGGACGGGCGGGCGTACCTGCTGCGGGACGGGGAGCTCGTACGGCTGACCCGGGACCACACGGTCGTCCAGGCACGGGTGGAGGCCGGCGAGCTCGATCCGGCGGAGGCGGCGGCTCACGCGGTGGTGCCGGAGGCGGAGATCCGCAGCGCGCTCGTGGCGGGTTCAGGGCCCGGCGACACGGTCCGCGTGCTCGCCGCGCTGGCGGAAGAGCGGGGTGGCCCGGACGACGTGTCGTGCGTGGTGGCGGACGTGGTGCCCGCGCGCTCCTGAGCGGGGCCGGGTCACTGCCCGCGGGGCTTGGTCTGCTGGACGGCCCAGCGGTTGCCGTCGGGGTCGGCGAAGTAGACGAAGGAGCCCCAGGGCTGGTCGTCGATCGGGCTGACCTCGATGCCGCGGGCGGTGAGGTCGGCGTGGGCCTCCTCGATGTCGGTGACGACGACCTGCATGTTGTCGAGGGAGCCCGGGGCCATCTCCGTGATGCCCTTGCCGAAGGCGATCGAGCAGGCCGAGCCGGGCGGGGTCATCTGGACGAAGCGGATGGTGTCGCTGACGGGGACGTCGTGGTCGGCGTGGAAGCCGACCTGCTCGTAGAAGGCCTTGGCACGGTCGACGTCGCTGACGGGGACGCCGATCAGTTCCAGCTTGATGTCCATGAGGGCATCATGCGCTCGTCCGGCGCCCCGCGCTCATCGACCCGCGACGCGATGGGGGAACGTCCATGCGGGTGGTCACCGTGCGTACGGCGGTCAATCCAGGCGCAGGTCGGCCAACTGCTTCTCGAAGGGGACGATCTCGTCCTCGTCCGTCCCCCGGGACGGCCGGGCCGCGACCGTGTCGGCGAACTCGTTCCCGGCCCGGGTGATCCGGGACGGCAGCCCTTCCGTGTACGCGTCGCCGCCCGTGCCCCAGTCCTCCGAGGCCGCGTAGACGGCGGTGGGGACGGTGAGGGCCCGCAGGTAGGCGAAGAGCGGCCGCAGGGCGTGGTCGAGGACGAGCGAGTGGCGGGCGGTGCCGCCGGTCGCCCCGATGAGGACGGGGGTGCCGCTCAGCGCCGACGGGTCGATCAGGTCGAAGAACGACTTGAACAGGCCGCTGTAGGAAGCCGTGAAGACCGGAGTGACCGCGATGACGCCGTCCGCGCCCGTGACCGTGTCGATCGCCTCCTGGAGCGCGGCCGACGGGAAGCCCGTCACGAAGTTCTTCGCGATGTCGACGGCCAGGTCGCGCAGTTCGACGACCTGGACGTCGACCGCGTACTCCTGCTCGGCGAGCCGGTAGCGGGCGGCCTGGAGCAGCCGGTCGGCGAGCAGCCGGGTGGAGGAGGGTGCGCTGAGTCCGGCGGACACGGCGACCAGCTTCAACGTCTGCATGGCGTCAGATCTCCTGCTTCTTCTGTACGGACGGGTGGAGCGGGGCCGTCTCCGGTACGCCGGCCGGGCGCAGGCTCGCGAACTCCTTGCGCAGCACCGGGACGACCTCCTCGCCGAGGATGTCGAGCTGCTCCAGGACCGTCTTGAGGGGCAGTCCGGCGTGGTCGACGAGGAACAGCTGGCGCTGGTAGTCGCCCACGTAGTCGCGGAAGGACAGGGTGCGCTCGATGACCTCCTGCGGCGAGCCGACGGTCAGCGGGGTCTCCCGGGAGAACTCCTCCAGGGACGGGCCGTGGCCGTAGACGGGCGCGTTGTCGAAGTACGGACGGAACTCCCGTACCGCGTCCTGGGAGTTCTTGCGCATGAAGATCTGGCCGCCGAGACCGACGATCGCCTGCTCGGGGGTGCCGTGGCCGTAGTGCGCGTACCGCTGCCGGTAGAGCCGGACCATCTTCTCGGTGTGCTGCTTGGGCCAGAAGATGTGGTTCGCGAAGAAGCCGTCGCCGTAGTAGGCGGCCTGCTCGGCGATCTCCGGGGAGCGGATGGAGCCGTGCCAGACGAAGGGCGGGACGCCGTCGAGCGGGCGCGGGGTGGACGTGAAGCCCTGGAGGGCCGTGCGGAACTTGCCCTCCCAGTCGACGACGTCCTCCCTCCACAGCTTGTGGAGGAGCGCGTAGTTCTCGATGGCGAGCGGGATGCCCTGGCGGATGTCCTGCCCGAACCACGGGTAGACCGGCCCGGTGTTGCCCCGCCCCATCATCAGGTCCACCCGGCCCTCGGCGAGGTGCTGGAGGGTCGCGTAGTCCTCGGCGATCTTCACCGGGTCGTTCGTGGTGATGAGGGTCGTGGAGGTGGAGAGGATCAGGTTCTCGGTGCGGCCGGCGATGTGCCCGAGGAGGGTGGTGGGGGAGGAGGGGACGAAGGGAGGGTTGTGGTGCTCGCCCGTGGCGAAGACGTCGAGACCGACCTCCTCGGCCTTGAGCGCGATGGCGACGGTGTCCTTGATCCGCTCGTGTTCGGTGGGGGTGCGGCCGGTGGTGGGGTCGGCCGTCACGTCGCCGACGGTGAAGATCCCGAACTGCATCGTGCTCACCTCTCGCGTTCCTGATCTGTCTCGATGTGTCTCGATGTGTTAGTTGAACCTTAAACCATCCTGTCCAACGGTGCCACCGTCCGAGGTATTCCGGCCCGCCCCTGCCCGTACCCTGGAGCACATGGCCGAGGAGAAGACGTACGACAACGAGCGCTGGAAGGAGCGGGGCGTCATGCTCCGCGTCTTCGTCTACGTCTTCGCGACCCACGCCTTCGCCGGCTTCGTCTGGCTCCTCTTCTACGTCGGGCAGAACGCCCAGAAGTGACCCGGTGGCGACCCGGAAGTGACCCAGCGGTAGCCCTCCCGGGGGCTCACGTAGAGTCGCCGACGTGAACGCTGCGATATCGGTCGTCGGAATCGGCGCGGACGGCTGGGACGGGCTCCCCGAGAGCTCCCGACGCGTCCTGCGCACCGCCGAGGTGCTGATCGGCGCCCCGCGCCAGCTCGGCCTCCTCTCCGCCGACGAGTGCCCCGGCGAGCGGATCGCCTGGCCCTCCCCCCTCCGGCCCGCCGTGCCCGGGCTGCTCGCCGCCCACGAGGGGCGCGCGGTCGCCGTCCTCGCCAGCGGCGACCCGTCCTTCTACGGCATCGCCCGCACGCTCGCGGAGACCGCCGGGGCCGACCGCCTGCGCGTCCACCCGCACCCCTCCTCCGTCTCGTACGCCTGCGCCCGCCTCGGCTGGCCCCTGGAGGCCGTCGAGACCGTCTCCCTCGTCGCCAGGCCGCTCGCCGCGCTCTCCGCCGCCCTCCACCCCGGCCGCCGGCTCCTCGTCCTCGGCGAGGGCCCCGGCACCCCCGCCGAGGTCGCCGCCCACCTCCGTACGACCGGCTGGGGCGGCACCCGCGTCCGCGTCCTCGAACAGCTCGGCGGGCCCGCCGAGCGGCTCCTCGACGCGACCGCCGCCGACTGGCCGTACGAGCGGACCGATGCCCTCCACGTCCTCGCCCTCGACTGCGTACGCGACCCGGGCACGCTGCGGCTCGGCGCCGCGCCCGGCCTCCCGGACGAGGCCTACGAGCACGACGGGCAGCTCACCAAGCGGTACGTCCGCGCCGCCACCCTCGCCGCGCTCGCCCCCGCCCCGGGCGAACTCCTCTGGGACATCGGCGGCGGCTCCGGCTCCATCGGCATCGAATGGATGCGGACCCACCGCGACTGCCGGGCCGTCGCCGTGGAGAAGTCCCCGGAGCGGGCCGCCCGCATCACCCGCAACGCCGACGCCCTCGGCGTCCCCGCCCTCCGCGTCGTCACGGGCCCGGCCCCGGCCTCCCTCGCCGGGCTCCCGACACCCCACGCGATCTTCATCGGCGGCGGCCTCACCGCCCCCGGCCTCCTCGACGCCTGCTGGGACGCGCTCCCCGCCGGCGGCCGGCTCGTCGCCAACACCGTGACGCTGGAGTCCGAGGCGCTGCTCGCCGACCGCTACCGCCGCCACGGCGGCGAACTGATCCGGCTCGCGGTCTCCGCCGCCGTCCCCGTCGGCGGCTTCACCGGCTGGCGCCAGGCGATGCCCGTCACCCAGTGGTCCGTCACCAAGTCAGGAGAACGAGCATGACCGTCTACTTCATCGGCGCGGGCCCGGGCGCGGCCGACCTGATCACCGTGCGCGGCGCCCGGACCCTCGCGAAGTGCGGGGTCTGCCTCTACGCCGGCTCCCTCGTCCCCACCGAGCTGCTCGCCGAGTGCCCGCCGGACGCGACGCTGATCGACACGGCCCAGCTCGACCTGGACCGGATCGTCGCCGAGATCGCCGCCGCCCACGAGGCCGGCCAGGACGTGGCCCGCCTCCACTCCGGCGACCCGTCGGTCTTCAGCGCGGTGGCGGAGCAGATGCGGCGGCTCGACGCGCTGGACATCCCGTACGAGGTCGTGCCGGGCGTTCCGGCGTTCGCGGCGGCGGCGGCCGCGCTCAAGCGGGAACTGACCGTGCCGACCGTCGGCCAGACGGTCATCCTCACCCGGATCGCCCAGCAGGCCACCCCGATGCCCGAGGGCGAGGACCTCGCGACGCTCGGCCGCAGCGGCGCCCTGCTCGTCCTCCACCTGGGCGCCCGCTACGTCGACCGGATCGTCTCCGAGCTGGTCCCCCACTACGGCGCGGACTGCCCGGCCGCCGTCGTCGCGATGGCCAGCCGCCCGGACGAGCTCGTCCTGCGGGGCACCCTCGACGACATCGCGGACCAGGTGAAGACGGCGGGGATCACGAAGACGGCCGTCATCATCGTGGGCCGCACGCTCGCGGCCTCGGAGTTCCGCGACAGCCACCTGTACGACCCGGCGCGGGAGCGGCACGTCTGCTGAGCCGTCCGCGTCACACGACATGCGGCGGGGCCCCGGGGGAGTCCGATCCCCGGGGCCCCGCCGCATGTCGTGCTGTGCTCAGGCGTTCGGCCGCTTGCCGTGGTTCGCCTTCTTCTTCTTGCGGGCCCGCTTCTTGTTGCCGCGCTTCGCCATGGGGATGCCTCCCTTTCGGTGGGGGTTCCTGCGCTGTCGAGCCTAGGTTCGGGGCCGGGGGCCCGCATGTCGGTGCCACGGTCTTGAATGGACCCGTGACCGTCTACGACGTCGCCCGGGCGCTGCCGGGCATCGAGGAACTGCGCGACCACAGCCGAGGGCTCGCGATGCTGGAGGCCGTGCTCTGCCCGGAGTGGGAGAGCCGGTACTACTCCTTCGACGCGCACTGGTCGGAGAGCGAGCAGCTGGCGTCGATGAAGGACGGCCAGGGCGACGAGTACACGATCGTCCTCTCGCCGGCGGGGGCGTTCGTCCGCGTCTTCGCGCACGAGTCGATGCTGAGCCCGTTCGGGGAGCTCGCGGACGGGCAGACCTGGCCCGGGGTGCTCGACGGCGTCCCGGAGGCCTTCCGGGAGTACCTGACGGAGCCCGCCTTCACGGACGAGGACGGGGTGCACGTGACCACCGCCTGCCTGTGGCGCGAGACCGCGGACGGCACCTGGCACACCGGCCGGGTCGAGTTCCCCGACGCGGGCGACGACCGCGACGACCCGGACGGCTCCGGCCGCCTGCTCCACCTGCTCGTGGACCGCTCGGCGGAGGCGTACGCGGAGTTCGCCTCGGACTACTACGAGACCGAGGTCGACCTGGAGGCCGTACGGCACGTCCTGGCGCTGCGCCCGCTGACGGCGGAGGTCGTGGCGGCCCTCAACCCGGGCGTGACGCTCGCCGCCCTGGCCGAGGACGTCGCGGAGACCGGCTACCCGGCCTGAGCCGCGGCCGGCCACTCCGGCGCCAGCACCGACATCACCGTCGCGTCCACCCGCTCGCCCTCCCAGAGCAGGGCGCCCCGCAGGACGCCCTCCGCCGTGAAGCCGGCCTTCTCGTAGGCGCGGCGGGCGCGGGCGTTGAAGGCGTACACCTCCAGGTGGATGCGGTAGAGGCCGAGCGCCTTGAAGCCGTGGCCGACGATCAGGCGGGTCGCCTCCGTGCCGAGGCCCCGGCCGACCGCGTCCGGGACGAAGACGATGCGGAAGGAGCAGCTCTCGTTCTGCTCGTCCCACTCGTTGAGCACGACCTCGCCGACGACCCGGCCCGTCGCCCGCTCGACGACGGCGAGGTCGAGCCGGTCGTCCTGGGCGCCCCGGGAGCCGTACCACTTGCGCAGCGCCGGTTCGTCGAAGCGCGTGTGGTTCCCGGTCAGCCGGGAGATCTCCGCGTCGTCGAAGAGCGGCAGCAGCGCGGGTACGTCGTCCTCGGTGAGGGGACGGAGGATCACCAGGTCACCGGTGAGGGTGGGCTTGTGCGAGAAGACGGTCATCCCCGGATTCTCGGTGGCGGTACGCGGCCCTGTCGCGGCGATTTACGTGCTGCCCGCGCCGTTACGTGCTCCCTGCGCCGCCCGCGCCGCCTGCCGAGGGGCCGCGTGCCTCCGACCGCCCCACGACCGTGCCCGCGCGGTCGATGCAGATCACGTCGACCGCGACCGGCGCGCCGCGCAGCACCGCGAGGGCCTCGTCGCGGGCGCGGGCGGCGACGAGGTCGCCCAGGGGGACGTCGGCGGCCTCGCAGAGGCGGAGGGCGGCGAGGCCCGTGTTCGCGGCGGCGATCTCCTCCGCGAGGGCCTCGGACGCGCCTCCCGTGCGGGCCAGGTCCGCGAGGAAGCCCTTGTCGACCTGGGAGCGGGCCGAGTGCAGGTCGAGATGGCCCGCGGCCAGCTTGGAGAGCTTGGCGAAGCCGCCGCAGACCGTCAGCCGGTCCACGGGGTGGCGGCGGATGTACTTGAGGACCGCACCGGCGAAGTCGCCCATGTCGAGGAGGGCGATCTCCGGCAGGTCGTAGATCTCCCCGACCGTCCGCTCGGAGGTGGAGCCCGTGCACCCGGCGACGTGCGTGAGGCCGCCCGCGCGGGCCACGTCCACGCCGCGGCGGATGGAGTCGATCCAGGCCGAGCAGGAGTACGGGACGACGACACCGGTCGTGCCGAGGATCGACAGGCCGCCGAGGATGCCGATCCGGGGGTTCCAGGTGGAGCGGGCGATCTCGGCGCCGTTGTCGACGGAGACGGTGATCTCGACGTCGCCGGGGGCGCCGTGCGCGGCGGCGACCGCCGCGACGTGCTCCCGCATGAGCTTCCGGGGCACGGGGTTGATCGCCGGCTCGCCGACCTCCAGCGGGAGGCCCGGGAGGGTGACCGTGCCGACGCCGTCGCCGGCGCGGAAGACGACGCCGGAGCCGGGCGGCAGGAGCCGTACCGTCGAGCGGATCACGGCGCCGTGGGTGACGTCGGGGTCGTCGCCGGCGTCCTTGACCACGGCGGCCATGGCGGTGGCGCCCTCCAGCGACTCGGCCGTCAGCGCGAACGCCGGGGTCTGCCCCTTCGGCAGCGTGATCGTCACGGGGTCCGGGAAGTCGCCGGTGAGGAGCGCGGTGTACGCGGCGGTCGTCGCCGCCGTCGCGCAGGCACCGGTCGTCCACCCGGGGCGCAGACCGGTGTGCTTGAGTTGGGCCTCGCGCCCGCCGCCCGACGTCACGAAGAGGCTCCTGTGCACATACTCATTCTCGGCGGGACCACCGAGGCCCGCGCGCTCGCGGGTCTGCTCCACGGGACGGTCCGCGTGACCAGCTCCCTCGCGGGGCGGGTGGCGAGCCCCCGGCTGCCGGCCGGCGAGGTCCGGATCGGCGGCTTCGGCGGGGCGGAGGGGCTCGCGGAGTGGCTGCGGGAGCACGCCGTGGACGCGGTCATCGACGCCACCCATCCTTTCGCCGAGCGGATCAGCTTCAACGCGGCCGGGGCGGCCGCCACCGCCCATGTTCCCCTGCTGGCCCTGCGCCGCCCCGGCTGGGTCCCGGTGGACGGCGACCGCTGGGTGTCCGTGCCGTCCCTCGACGCGGCGGCCGGAGCCCTGGACGGCCTCGGCGGCCGGGTCTTCCTGACGACGGGCCGCCTGGGCCTCGCCACCTTCGCGGACCGCCCGGAGTGGTTCCTGGTCCGCTCGGTCGACGCCCCCGACGCGCCGATGCCGGCCCGCACCGAACTCCTCCTGGCCCGGGGCCCGTTCACGCTGGACGACGAACGCGAGCTCCTCGCCCGCCACCGGATCGACGTCCTGGTGACGAAGGACAGCGGCGCCGCGGCGACCGCCCCGAAACTGACCGCGGCCCGCGAGGCGGGTATCCCGGTCGTGGTGGTCCACCGCCCCCCGGTCCCGGAGGGCGTCCCGGTGGCGGTGACCCCGGAGGAGGCCGCCGCCTGGGCGCTGCGGGGTTAGCCGGCCTCGGGAGTGCCGAGTTCGGTGACCTCGACCCAGTTCATGGCCGGGTCCATCGCGCCCATCTCGTTGTTCCACGTGTCCACCGCGACCACGCCGTAGAGCACGTTCTCGCCGTCGGGCGTGCTTTCGTGGAGGTAGGACGAGTCCTCGGGGCCGAGATACTCGCCCAGCTTGTAGGCGATCCACCCCGTCTCGCCCTCGCCGTTGTCGTACCACTCGGCCTTGTAGACCCGGTAGTACTTGACGTCCGGCTCGGGGCTCGGTGTCCACTCCAGGAACACACCGTCCTCGCGCGGGGTCGCCTTCAGGCCGGTGACCGGCGCCGGGGCGACGCGGTCGCCGGACGTCGTGAACGAGGCCGCCGCTGCGGCGGAGGCGTTGCCCGCGCGGTCCACGGCCCTGACCGTGAAGTGGTACGTCGTGCCGTAGTCGCCCCAGGGGTGGACGTACCGCGTGTCGGTGACCGTGTCGGCGAGGACGCCGTCGACGTAGACGCGGTACGCGGCCACGTCCGTCGCGGAGGGCGCGGTCCAGGTGAGGACGGCGTCCCCGGTGTAGTCCGGGACGGCCTTCAGCCCGGTCGGCGCGCCCGGAGCCGTACGGTCCACGGACGTGATCGGCAGGTCGACGGTGCCGACGGACTCGTTGCCCGCCTTGTCCACGGCGCGGATCTCGTAGGCGTACGCCTGGCCGGTCGGCGGGGGGCTGTTGGTGAAGGTGGTCGTGGTGAGCGGGGTCGTCGTGCCGCCGACGCGGGACCAGGACGTGGTGCCGGTGAGGCGCCGGTAGACGCGGTAACCGGCGAGGTCCATCTCCTTGTTGGCCGTCCAGCGCGCGGTGACCTTGTTGAGGGTCTTGTCGTACGCGACCGTGAAGCCGGCCGGTGCGAGCGGCCGCACCTTGTCGACCGTCGCCGAAGTGCGGGGCGTGTAGGCGAACTTGACGTTCGCCGCGCCCGTCCAGGTCGCGTAGTGCACGACGATCGTGTGGCGGCCGGACGGGACGGTCAGGTCGAGCGTCTTCTTCTGGGTGGTGGCGTTGTTCTTCCAGAGGTCGATCTTGCGGACGCCGTCGAGGCTGACGCGGACGCCGTCCTGCGCTTCCGCGGTGAACGTGAAGGGGCCGCCGGAGCCGAAGTCGCGGGTGAGGGTCCAGCGGACGCCGAAGTTGTCCTTGGGCAGCGTGGTGACGGCCGGGTCGCCGAGGCCGTAGTTCTCGGCGATGACGCTGTCGCAGGTGGTCAGCTTGGGCGTGCCCGTGAGGGTGGTGTTGGCGTAGTAGTCCGCCTTCCACAGAGGGGACGCGCAGGTGACGGCCGCTGCGGCCGGGGTGGCGGTCAGGAGGCCGCCGGATGCGACGAGGGCGGCCGTGGTGACCAGCGCGCTCAGTCGGGTACGAGTGATCACGAAGTGTGGGGCCCTTTCCGGACCTGCGGGGAACGCGGGAAACACGGGGGTAAGACGATGCGTGGGGGGAAGGGCGGTGCGGGTGGGGCCGGTGTTCCGCCGGAGGCGCACTCTACCGGCGGGTCCCTTCCGCGCGACAGGGGATTCGGCCCGGCGTTCAATGGAGGGGTGAGTACGGTCCGCTGGCTGGTCACAGCGGGGCTCGTGGCGCTCCTGGGCGCCGCTCCGAGCCCCTCGCCCACCCCTGACCCGCCGCCTCCGCAACCGCCTCCCGTGCTCGACCGGGCGGACGTGGACCGGGCGGTCGGCAGGCTCGACGCCACCGTGGCCGAGCTGATGAAGCGGACCGGAGTGCCGGGGGTGTCCGTCGCCGTCGTGTACGAGGACAAGGTCGTCCACCTCAAGGGGTACGGGGTGCGCGAGGTCGGCAAGGACGCCCGGATCGACGCCGACACCGTCTTCCAGCTGGCCTCCGTCTCCAAGCCGATCGCCTCGACCGTCGTCGCCGGGGCCGTCGGTGTCGAGGGATGGCAGCGGGCCGTCTCCCCCGAACTGCCCGAGTTCCGGCTGAAGGACCCGTGGGTGAGCTCCCATGCGACCGTCGCCGACCTGTTCTCGCACCGCAGCGGCCTGCCCGACCACGCGGGCGACCTCCTGGAGGACCTCGGCTACGACCAGGCGTACATCCTCTCCCACCTGCGGTACGAGCCCCTCGCTCCGTTCCGCGCGAGCTACGCGTACACCAACTTCGGTCTGACGGCGGCCGCCGAGGCCGTCGCCGCCGAGAAGAACGTGCCGTGGGAGAAGCTCGCCGAGGACACCCTCTACAAGCCCGCCGGGATGAACGACACCAGCTCCCGCTTCGAGGACTTCGCCTCCAACCCCGACCGGGCCCACGGCCACGTCGAGATGCCCGACGGGACCTGGAAGCCGCGGTACGTCCGCGACCCCGACGCCCAGTCACCGGCCGGCGGCGTCAGCTCCTCCGCCCGCGACATGGCGGTCTGGCTGCGGCTCCAGCTGGCGAACGGCGAGCTCGACGGCCGCCGGATCATCGCCGAGGACGCCCTGACCCTCACCCACCACCCCGAGGCCGTCGCCTCCCCGCCCCGCGCCCCGGCCGGCCGCACCGGCTTCTACGGCCTCGGCTGGAACGTGTCGTACGACGACGAGGGCCGGCTGCGCCTCTCGCACACCGGCGCGTTCGCGCTCGGCGCGCACACCAACGTCACGATGCTGCCGGGCGAGCAGCTCGGGATCGTCGTCCTCACCAACGGGGCGCCGGCCGGTGTCGCGGACACCGTCGCCCTCGACTTCTTCGACGTCGCGCAGACCGGCGAGCCCAGCCGGGACTGGCTGCCGCTCGTCGACGCGCTCTACGAACAGGAGGCGGACGCCGGGAAGTCCACGACGGACTTCGCGAAGCCGCCCGCCGACCCCGCCCCCGCGAAGGCCGCCGGCGCCTACACCGGCACGTACGCCAACGACTACTACGGCAGGCTGACGGTGGCCGAGGAGGACGGCGGCCTGGTCCTGCGGCTGGGGCCGGAACCCCAGACGTACCGGCTCACGCACTACGACGGCGACACGTTCAGCTTCCCGACGCGCGGGGAGAACGCCGTCGGCCCGACCGCCGTCACGTTCTCCCCGGACGGGAAGACCGTCCGCGTCGAGTACCTGGACCAGGAGGGCCTCGGCACCTTCACCCGCGACTGACCCCAAGAGACGGCGGTTCGGGTGCAGTTGCGAACGTTTTCACCGCACTGCCCCATGCGGTGAGCGGGCAGATCACAGTTTCGTCTTTGCTCTTGATCACGGCCGGGTGGGGTCGGCTAGTCTCGCCCGGGTATCGGAAGCACGGCGTGCGCATCGGGGGACACACGTGGGTTGGGATCTCAACGTCTCGGCGGGGGAACTGCGGGCTTCGGCTGGCGCCGCGGACGCTCTGGCGGTGGACCTGCAGGAGCCGCTGCGCAAGGCGGGCGCCGATCTGGCGTCGGCCGCCGCGGCCTTCGGGCCGTGGAGCGTGGGCCCGCGCATGTCGCAGACGGGCGAGGGCTGGGGCACGGCCCTGGAGACCCTGCGGGGCAGGCTCTCCGAGCACGCCCAGGGCATGCGTCATCTCGCCGACGGGCGCGACGTCATGGAGCAGGACGTCATCTCCTGCTTCCAGGGCTGGTGACGGCGCAGTGACGGAGCACTTCGCCCAGTTGATGAAGCAGGACTTCGCGGACCTGGACAGCGCCGTGGGCTCGTGGAAGAAGCTCGCCGACGCCCTGACGAACACGCAGACGGGCAGCGGCAGGCGGGTGACAGGACCGCT
Source organism: Streptomyces venezuelae (assembly GCF_008642375.1). NCBI lineage: Bacteria > Bacillati > Actinomycetota > Actinomycetes > Kitasatosporales > Streptomycetaceae > Streptomyces > Streptomyces venezuelae. Next base: position 4,502,644 of record NZ_CP029194.1, read on the forward strand.
GCACCGGGCGGGCTGGACGGGCGTCAGCGCCTCGTACGGCTTCGACGCCATGGAGGCCACGGAGAGCAAGCTCGGGACGGGCCGCACCAACGCCCAGCTGATCGCCACCACCCTGGACACCCTCAACACGAAGATGCAGGCGGCCCAGCGCAAGCTGCGCGCCGCCGTCGCCGACGCGGAGGCGGCGGGCCACACCGTCCGCGACGACGGCTGGGTCGAGCCCAAGCAGGCCGTGGACCCGAAGTACCACAACGACCCGGACTACGCGGACATCCAGCGCGACGCCAACTCCGGCCTCGGCGGCTTCCGCGCCCGCATCGACGCGGCCGTGGCGGAGGCCGAGGCCGCGAGCAACGAGGGCGCCGAAGTGCTGCGCCAGATCGATCCCTTCGACCTCGACAAGCGCTACGGCGGCGCCCACGCCCAGGAGGACGCGGCCCGGGTCGCCGCCTTCGCGGGCATCGACAAGAAGGACATCCCCGACGGTACGGACCCGCAGCGCTCGGCCGACTGGTGGAAGGGCCTGGACGAGGAGGACAAGCGCCTCTACCTGGCGGCGTACCCGGAGCAGATCGGCGGGCTCGACGGTCTGCCCACGACCACTCGTGACGGGGCCAACCGGACCGTGCTCGACATGCGCCTCAACGACTACGCGCAGCGCGAGGGCGATCTCGGCTACCACGACCGCTCCAGCTACCGCGGCCTGCAGGCGATGAAGGACCGGCTGGACGCGTCGGACTCGGCCCCGGAACACAAGCGGCTCCACCTGCTGGGCTTCAGCACGGAGGGGGACGGCAGGGCGATCGTCGCGGTCGGCAACCCGGACAAGGCGGCGCACACGGCGGTGTCGGTGCCGGGGACGGACAACCAGCTCGACAACTTCACCGACTCGATCGACCGGGCGGAGAAGCTGCAGGACTCGGCCGGTGCGTGGAGCGAGGGCGGCAGCGAGGACGTCGCCGTCATCGCCTGGCTCGACTACGACGCCCCCGAGCTGGACGCCAGCGTCGCCACGCCGGCCCGGGCCGAGAACGACGCCGAGACCCTCCGGGACTTCACGCACGGACTGCGCGTCTCGCACGAGGGCGAGCGGTCCCATATGACGGTCATCGGACACAGCTACGGCTCCACCATGGTGGGCACGGCCGATTCCGGCGGTCGGGGACTGGACACCGACGACATGATCGTCGTCGGAAGTCCGGGCATGAACGTGGACCGAGCCGACCAGCTCCACGTCTCACCCTCGCGGCTCTGGGTCGGGATCGGCTCCGACGACGGGGTCGTCGACTGGGCCGCCGACAAGACCCTCGGTCCCAACCCGGCGGATTCCGGCTTCGGAGCCGAGCACATGTACGTCGACACCAGCGAGCACAGCGACTACTGGGACGATGGCAGCCAGAGCCTGGACAACCAGGGGCGCATCATCGCCGGTCTGCCGCCGAACAACACGCCCCGCTCGTGACGGGAAGGAGTCCCGGATCCATGTCCGCGTTCCGGAGGGCGTCGCTCGCCCTCGTACCGATGCTGGTCCTCGCGCTGGGAGGCTGTGTGTCCGACGACACGACGAAGAACGGAAAGAACGATCCGCTGCCCCGGATGAGCCAGGAGAAGGCCGAGGCATGGGCCAAGCACTGGACCGAGTCCATGGCACGGACCGCGAAGGCCGAGATCGTGCCGTCGACCCAGCAGGCGAGCTTCGGCAACTGCCTCGGCAAGGGGGGCGAGTCGCCCGACGACGGCCGCTTCACGCTCGCGTACAACGCGAAGGCCAAGCTGCCCAAGGCGGAGCACGCCAAGGGCATCCAGGCGATCACCGCCGAGCTCAAGGCGCAGGGCTTCCGGATCGTCGGGTCACGCTCCGACACCTCGGCTGAGCGCGGCGGCCACCTCGTGCAGGCCGAGCATCCGAAGGACCGTCACTACGTGAGCGCGGGGGATGTGTCCGACGAGCTGATCACGCTCATCGTCCGCACCCCCTGCCTCCTGCCGCCCGGCGCCGAGCAGCAGGAGTTCTGACGTCGTTGCCGTCTCCTGGGCGTCAGCCGTAGCGGCGCGGCGTCCAGGTGATCGTCCGGCCGTCGCCCCGCTCGGCCACGCGGGTCTGCGAGGAGCCGACGAGGAGCAGGGTGCGCATGTCGACCTCGGAGGGCTCCAGGGTCTTGAGGGTCACCACCCGCACCGACTGCTCGGGGCCGCCCACGTCACGGGCGACCACCACCGGCGTCTCCGGGGACCGGAGCTCCAGGAGGAGGTCACGGGCCGCGGCGACCTGGTGCGTACGGGACTTGGAGCCCGGGTTGTAGAGGGCGATGACCAGGTCGGCGCCGGCGGCGGCGCGCAGCCGGGCCTCGATGACGTCCCAGGGCTTGAGGCGGTCCGAGAGGGAGATCGTGGCGTAGTCGTGGCCGAGAGGGGCGCCCGCGGCGGCGGCGGCCGCGTTGGCGGCGGTCACGCCGGGGAGGACCCGTACGGGCACGTCCGCGTACTCCGGTTCGCAGGCGACCTCCAGGACGGCGGTGGCCATGGCGAAGACCCCCGGGTCGCCGCCGGAGACGACCGCGACCTTCCGGCCGCGCCGGGCCAGGTCGAGGGCGAACTCGGCGCGCTCCGACTCGACCTTGTTGTCGGAGCCGTGCCGGATCTGCCCCGGGCGCAGCTCGGGCACCCGGTCCAGGTAGGTGGTGTAGCCGACGAGGACGTCTGCGTTGACGAGCGCGCCGCGCGACTCGGGCGTCAGCCAGGGCGCGCCGGCCGGTCCGGTGCCGACGACGACGACCTCGCCCCGCTCCCGTACGGGGGGCTCCTGGTCGATCCGGGAGGGCAGGACGGCGACGGAGAAGTACGGGACCGACTCGGGATCGATCTCGGACAGGGTGCCCGTCCGCTCGCCCGCCATGAACGCCCGCTCCACGTACCGGGCGTCGTCGAGGCGGCCGGCCCGGTCCAGGGCGCGCTTCACGGTGGGGAAGGTGCGGCCGAGCTTCATGACGACCGCCGAGTCGGTGCCCGCGAGGCGGGCCGTCAGCTCGTCCTCCGGCAGGGTGCCGGGGATGATCGTGAGGACCTCCTCCGCCTCGCACAGCGGCTCGCCGAGCCGGGCGGCGGCAGCGCTCACCGAGGTGACGCCGGGGATGACGGTCGTGTCGTAGCGGTCCGCGAGCCGCTTGTGCATGTGCTGGTACGAGCCGTAGAAGAGCGGGTCGCCCTCGGCGAGGACGGCGACCGTGCGGCCGGCGTCGAGGTGGGCGGCGAGGCGGGCCGCGGCCTCCTCGTAGAAGTCGTTCAACGCGCCCCGGTAGCCGCCGGGGTGGTCCGTGGTCTCGACGGTGAGCGGGTACATCAGCCGCTCCTCGACGTGGTCCTCGCGGATGTGCTCGGCGGCGATGGAGCGCGCGATCGAGCGGCCGTGGCGGGCCGAGTGGTAGGCGACGACGTCGGCGGCGGCGATGGCCTTGACCGCCGCGACCGTCATGAGGTCCGGGTCGCCGGGGCCGAGCCCGACGCCGTACAGCCTGCCGGTCGTCTTCGGGGTGCTCATGCCTGGATCTCCGCTTCGTGAGCGATCGCGTTGATCGCGGCGGCCGTCATGGCGCTGCCGCCGCGCCGGCCCCGTACGACCAGGTAGTCGAGGCCGAGGGCGTTCTCGGCGAGCGCGTCCTTGGACTCGGCGGCGCCGATGAAGCCGACCGGTATGCCGAGGACGGCGGCGGGCCGCGGGGCGCCCTTCGCGATCATCTCCAGGAGGTGGAAGAGGGCGGTGGGGGCGTTGCCGATGGCGACGACGGAGCCTTCGAGGCGGTCCCGCCACAGTTCGAGCGCGGCGGCGGAGCGGGTGGTGCCGAGCTCGGCGGCGAGGCCCGGGACGGCCGGGTCGGAGAGCGCGCAGAGCACCTCGTTGTCGGCGGGCAGCCGCTTGCGGGTGACGCCGCTGGCGACCATCTGCGCGTCGCAGAGGATCGGGGCGCCGGCGCGCAGGGCCTCGCGGGCGTTCGCGACGACCTGGGGGGAGTACGCGATGTCCTGGACGAGGTCGGTCATGCCGCAGGCGTGGATCATCCGGACCGCCACCTGGGCGACGTCGGCGGGCAGGCCCGCGAGGTCCGCCTCGGCGCGGATCGTGGCAAAGGACCGGCGGTAGATCTCCGCCCCGTCCTTCTCGTAGTCGAACATCCTGGTGCTCTCGCTCATCTCGTCGTGCGGGCCGTGGTCACTGCGTCGGGCAGGGCGGTACGGGGGGTGGGGGCGCCGTCCACCAGATAGGCGCCGTCGGCGGTGGCGACGACGTCGACCCAGGTGCCGTGCGGGTGCCCGCAGCGGCGCTCGCACCCGGAGTAGTGGACGGGGAGGCCCCGTGCGGAACCCGGGGCCGCGTCCGCGCGGACGTCCGCGAGGGACTTCGCGCAGCCCGGGCGCCCGGTGCAGGCGCTGACGCCGGCCCAGGGGGAGTCGGGGCGGGTGATCAGTCCGTGGGAGCCGAGGGCGGCGAGCCGGTCCTCGGACGGCCCCGCTCCGGCGACGACCACGCCGCGCCACGGCGTCAGCCGCACCTCGTCGGCGGGCAGCAGGGCGCGCAGCTGGGCGGCGGTGAGGCGGCCGAGGGGCGCGAGGACATGGAGGGAGGCGGCGCCGAGGGGCCCGGGGGCGAGGGGCGGCGCGTGCACGAGCAGCGACTGCGCCGCCGGTACGGGCTCCGCCGAGATGCCCGCGCGATCGAGAGCGCCGGCCACGTCCGGGGCGCACCCCTCGGGCAGCTCCCGCACCCGCCAGGCGCCGTTTCCGGCCGCGCGGGCGGCGTCGAGGAAGGCACCGGCGGCGGCGAGCGCGGCGCGGGGCGCGTCGGCACCGGCGACCCGCCAGGCCCGCCCACCGACGTACAGGCGGGCGGCGCCGGGCCCGGCTGGGGCGCCTGGAGCCGGTGCGACCAAGGTCACATCGCCGCCCAGGCCCGCCACGTCGGCGCGCCCGTCGTCGAGGACGAAGAGGAAACGGCCGGAAAGCGCCGCCGCCCAGGGCTCGGCGCAGAGCAGGGCGTCGAGCTCCCGGGCCCACAACTGGACCTCGGGGCCGCCGAGTCCGTCGAGGCCGGCGGCCGGGGAGGCCACGATGTTGCGGACGCGCTCGTGGGTGGGGGAGGGCAGCAGGCCCGCCGCCGTGAGCAGCGCGGCCAGCTCCGCCCCGCACTCCTCCGCGAGGCCGCGCAGCTCAGCGTTCCCCCGGGAGGTGAGGCTGATCCGCCCGTCGCCGAGGGTCTCCGCCGCGACCGCCAGCGTCTCGACCTGATGGGCCGTCAAGCGCCCTGCGGGCAGCCGCAGTCGGGCCAGCCGGCCGTCGTCGGCGGCGTGCAGGCGCAGCGCCCCGGGGCAGGCGTCGCCACGGTCCCGAATGCGAGCTTCGTCCCGCGGCGGCGTCGAGGGTGGGGTGGGCGGCATGGCGGCGAGCATACCCACGGGGAACCGGGCCGCCACCGAGTGTGATCCGGCCGACTCCACGGCCCGCCCCGCCCCGCCGACGCCACGATCTAGGATGCAGATCGGCATGGGGTCCCAGGACCCCGGGGAGGAAGCCCGGTGAGAATCCGGCGCGGTCCCGCCACTGTGAGCCCGTACCGGCGACGGTACGGGTGAGTCAGGAACTCCCGCCGTCCATACGACCACCCGGGGCGCGGACAACCCCGAGGAAGGGCCTGCGCTCGCCATGCTTCTGCTGCTGTCGCACTCCGACACCGACCTGCTCAGCGCCCGCGCGGCGAACGCCGCCTCCGCCGCCGGATCCGGCGGCCCGGTGGAGTACCGCTTCGCCAACCCCTCCCGGCTGCCCCTCGCCGACCTCCCCGGCCTCCTCGACGGCGTCGAGCTGGTCGTCGTCCGTCTCCTGGGCGGCATCCGATCCTGGGAGGAGGGCATCGACGCGATCCGCGCCACCGGGAAGCCGGTCGTCGTGCTCAGCGGCGAACAGGCCCCCGACGCCCAGCTGATGGAGACCTCGACCGTCCCCGTCGGCGTCGCCACCGAGGCGCACGCCTACCTCGCGCACGGCGGCCCCGCCAACCTGGAGCAGCTGGCCCGCTTCCTCTCCGACACCGTCCTCCTCACCGGCCACGGCTTCGAGGCCCCGGCCGCCGCCCCCACCTGGGGCCCGCTGGAGCGCACGGCCCGCCGTGAGGACGGCCCGACGATCGCGGTGCTCTACTACCGCGCCCACCACATGAGCGGGAACACCGCCTTCGTCGACACCCTCTGCTCGGCGGTCGAGGACGCGGGGGCGCAGGCGCTCCCGCTGTACGTGGCGTCCCTGCGGGCCCCGGAGCCGGAGCTGCTCGACCGGCTCCGTACCGCCGACGCGATCGTCACCACCGTCCTCGCGGCGGGCGGCACCAAGCCCGCCGAGGCGCAGGCCGCCGATATGGGGATCGCGCAAGGCGCCTCCTTTGAGGGTGGTGGTGGACGACGGGCGGGCGAGGAGGCCTGGGACGCGGGCGCGCTCGCCGCGCTCGACGTGCCGATCCTCCAGGCGCTGTGCCTGACCGGTTCGCGCGAGAACTGGGAGGAGAACGACGAGGGCCTGTCGCCGCTGGACGCGGCCAGCCAGGTCGCCGTGCCCGAGTTCGACGGCCGGCTCATCACCGTCCCGTTCTCCTTCAAGGAGATCGACGCGGACGGCCTGCCCGCGTACGTCGCGGACGCCGAGCGCGCCGCCCGCGTCGCCGGGATCGCGGTCCGCCACGCGCGCCTGCGGCACATCCCGAACGCCGAGAAGAAGCTGGCGCTCGTCCTCTCCGCGTACCCGACGAAGCACTCCCGCATCGGCAACGCGGTGGGCCTGGACACGCCGGCCTCCGCCGTCTCCCTCCTGCGCCGGCTGATCGCCGAGGGGTACGACTTCGGCCCGGCCGAGGAGCTCCCCGGCCTGGTCTCCGGCGACGGCGACGAGCTGATCTACGCCCTCATCGAGGCCGGCGGCCACGACCAGGACTGGCTGACGGAGGAGCAGCTCGCGCGCAACCCCGTCCGCATCCCGGCCGCGGACTACAAGCGCTGGTACGCGACCCTGCCCGAGGAGCTCCGCACGCACGTCGAGGAACACTGGGGCCCGGCGCCGGGCGAGATGTTCCTGGACCGCTCCCGCAACCCGGAGGGCGACATCGTCCTCGCCGCCCTGCGGCGCGGGAACCTGCTGATCCTCATCCAGCCGCCGCGCGGCTTCGGCGAGAACCCGATCGCGATCTACCACGACCCCGATCTGCCGCCGTCCCACCACTACCTGGCCGCCTACCGCTGGATCGCCGCCCGCGCCGAGGACGGCGGCTTCGGCGCCGACGCCATGGTCCACCTGGGCAAGCACGGCAACCTGGAGTGGCTGCCCGGCAAGAACGCCGGCCTGTCCGCCGCCTGCGGCCCGGACGCGGCCCTCGGCGACATCCCGCTGGTCTACCCCTTCCTCGTCAACGACCCGGGCGAGGGCACGCAGGCCAAGCGGCGCGTCCACGCGACCCTCGTCGACCACCTGGTGCCGCCGATGGCGCGCGCCGAGTCCTACGGCGACATCGCGCGCCTGGAGCAGCTCCTCGACGAGTACGCGCAGATCTCGTCCATGGACCCGTCCAAGCTGCCCGCGATCCGCGCGCAGATCTGGACGCTGATCCAGGCGGCCAGGCTCGACCACGACCTGGGACTGGAGGACCGTCCGGAGGACGACGGCTTCGACGACTTCCTGCTGCACGTCGACGGTTGGCTGTGCGAGGTCAAGGACGCCCAGATCCGCGACGGCCTGCACGTCCTCGGCGGCGCGCCGGAGGGCGAGGCCCGGGTCAACCTGGTCCTCTCGATCCTCCGCGCCCGCCAGATCTGGGGCGGTACGCAGGCACTCCTCGGCCTGCGGGAGGCCCTGGGCCTCGACGAGTCGGCCGCGACCCGCACGACCGCCGACGAGGCGGAGGCGAAGGCGCGCGAGCTGGTCGAGGCGATGGAGGCCGCGGGCTGGTCGGTGGACGCGGTCCCGACGGTGGCGGCCGCGTACGGCCCGGACGTCGAGGCCGTCCTCCGCTTCGCCTGCGAGCAGGTCGTGCCGCGCCTCGCCGCGACCACCGACGAGCTGACCCACGCCGTGCACGCCCTGAACGGCGGCTTCGTCCCGGCGGGCCCGTCCGGCTCCCCGCTCCGCGGCCTGGTCAACGTCCTGCCGACGGGCCGGAACTTCTACTCGGTCGACCCGAAGGCCGTGCCGTCCCGCCTCGCGTGGGAGACGGGCCAGGCGCTCGCCGACTCGCTCCTGGAGCGCTACCGCACGGACAAGGGCTCCTGGCCGACCTCCGTCGGGCTTTCCCTCTGGGGCACGAGCGCCATGCGGACCGCCGGCGACGACGTGGCCGAGGCGCTCGCCCTGCTCGGCGTCCGCCCGCTCTGGGACGACGCCTCGCGCCGCGTGAACGGCCTGGAGCCGATCCCGCTCGCCGAGCTCGGCCGCCCGCGCGTGGACGTCACCCTCCGCATCTCGGGCTTCTTCCGCGACGCGTTCCCGCACGTCATCGGCCTCCTCGACGACGCGGTCCGGCTGGTCGCGGGCCTGGACGAGCCCGACTCCGACAACTACGTCAGGGCACACGCCCAGGCCGACCTCGCCGAGCACGGCGACGAGCGCCGTGCCACGACCCGTATCTTCGGCTCCCGTCCCGGCACGTACGGCGCGGGCATCCTCCAGCTGATCGACAGCCGCGACTGGCGCACGGACGCCGACCTCGCGGAGGTCTACACGGTCTGGGGCGGCTACGCCTACGGCCGCGGCCTCGAAGGCCGCCCGGCCCGCGAGGAGATGGAGACCGCCTACAAGCGGATCGCGGTCGCGGCGAAGAACACGGACACCCGCGAGCACGACATCGCGGACTCCGACGACTACTTCCAGTACCACGGCGGCATGGTGGCGACCGTCCGCGCGCTGAAGGGCACGGCCCCCGAGGCGTACATCGGCGACTCCACCCGCCCGGAGACGGTCCGCACCCGCACGCTGGTCGAGGAGACCTCCCGGGTCTTCCGCGCCCGCGTGGTCAACCCGCGCTGGATCGAGGCGATGCGCCGCCACGGCTACAAGGGCGCGTTCGAACTGGCGGCGACCGTCGACTACCTCTTCGGCTACGACGCCACGACGGGCGTGGTCGCCGACTGGATGTACGACAAGCTCACCCAGGAGTACGTCCTCGACGCGGACAACCAGGCCTTCCTGAAGGAAGCCAACCCCTGGGCCCTGCACGGCATCGCGGAGCGCCTCCTCGAAGCCGAGTCCCGCGGCATGTGGGAGAAGCCGGACCCGGAGACCCTGGCCGCCCTGCGGCAGGTCTTCCTGGAGACGGAAGGCGACCTCGAGGGCGAGGGCTCCGACGAGGAGGAGTAGACCTCCTCGGGAGGGAAGCGACCATTCTCCGGAAGGGAGCAACCCTTCTCCGGAAGGGAGCGTCCCTCCCCAAGTCCGCGTGGTCTCCGAAGGCCTCGCTCACCGCACGGGGGTCGGTGGGCGGGGCCTTCGGCATGCCCGGACACGCTCGTGCCGCCCGCGTCAGGCGGAGGCGATGCGCAGGAGCAGGGCGGCCGCCGATATCAGGGTGAGGACCACCGCCGGGGCCATCTCGTAGTCCTTCGCGCGGACGTGGGTGATCACGGCGCCCGCGAAGTAGAGGGTCACGCCGATCGCCGCCGCCACGCCGAGCGGGGCCACGGCGAGGCCCGCGAGCAGGCCGATCGCGCCTGCCGCCTTCGCCGTCGCGAGCCACGGCAGCCAGGATTCCGGCACGCCCAGCTTGGTCATGTTGCCGGTGATCTGCGGGTTCCGGGTGAAGGTCAGGAAGGCGGAGGCGGAGAGCGCGAAGGCGAGCAGCGCGGCGACCACGGCGTAGCCGATGAACATGGGGGAGCTCCAATGATGCGAGACCGGGAATCATTGAACGGTATCAACGATTTATCCGGCTCCACAATAGGGCCGCTGTTACCGTGGACGGCATGGCAGCTCACCCGACCGACCGCCTCGGCTTCCTCCTCTCCTTCCGGGGGGAGCTCACCGGTGCGCGCATCCGCGCCGCCCTGGGCGTCGCGGGGCTGCACCCGCGGAACGCGATGACGCTGATGCAGCTCGCCCCCGGGGCCATGAGTCAGCGTGAACTGGCCGCCGTGATGGAGATCGACCCCAGTCAACTCGTGGCGATCCTCAACGAGTTGGAGTCCGAAGGGCTGGCCGAGCGGCGGCGCGATCCGGCCGACCGGCGGCGTCACATCGTGGAGATCACACCGGCGGGAGCCGAGGCCCTGGAGCGGGTCGACTCGGCGGTGAGCGCGGCGGAGCGCGAGCTGTTCGGGGACCTCAGCGTCGCCGAACAGGCCCTGCTGCGCGGCTTGTTGGACCGGGTCGTCGTCGATCCGGCCGATCACGACTGCGACGCCGACTGAGGCGCGCCGGACGAGCGGTCAGGGCGCGCCCAGGACTCTGACCGCCTCCACGATCAGGTCCCAGAAGCCGTCGGCGTCGACCTCCATCCCCACCTCCGCGTTCGGCGGGAGGCCCGTCACCCCGTCCAGGTCGACGACCGTCGCGCCCCGCGTCCACGTCCCCGTCAGCTCCACCCGCACCGCCGCCCGCACCAGGCTGACCAGCGACGGGTCGATGAGGTGCGCCACGGTCAGCGGGTCGTGCAGCGGCGGCGCGTCGAAGCCGTACACCTCGCGGTAGGTCGACGCGAAGTAGGTGAGCAGCTCCACGCAGAGCCGGCTCAGCGGGGTGCCGAGGGCCGTGAGCCGCCCGAGAACCTCGGGGGTGGCTCGTACCTGATGGGTGGCGTTGAGGCCGAACATCGTCACCGGCACTCCGCAGCCGAAGACGATGTCCGCCGCCTCCGGGTCGGAGAGGATGTTGAACTCGGCCGCGGGCGTGGTGTTTCCGCGCTCCACCGAGCCGCCCATCAGGACGATCCGCTCGATGCGGTCCGTCAGCCGCGGATGGGCGAGGAGCAGCGTCGCGATGTTCGTCAGCGGGCCCGTCGGGACGAGGGTGACGGGCGCGGGGTGGCCGGTCAGGGTCTCCCGCAGCAGCGTCAGCGCGTCGCGCGGGTCCTGCGGGACCGTCGGCTCGCCGTGGCCGAAGCCCGCACCCGGGCCGGACTCCCAGCTCGTGCCGTCCAGCCCCGAGCCGCCGTGGATGTGCTCGGCGATGAGCGCGCCCTGCGGCCGCGCGAGCAGCGGGCCCGCCGCGCCCGCCGCGATCGGCACGCCCCGGATCCCGGCGGCCTCGCACACCCGGCGGGCGTTGAGGGTGGTCTTCTCCAGCGACTGGTTGCCCGCGACGGTGGTGATCGCGAGCAGGTCGACGGAGGGGTGGGCCGCGGCCAGCAGGATGTTGAAGGCGTCGTCGTGACCGGGATCGCAGTCGAGGATCACGGGTACGGGCATGCCTCCACCGTCCCACAGGAGCGGGCCGCCGTCACGGGTGCCGGGCGGGTGTCGGGCCGGGTGGCCGTGCCGGGCCTGGTGCCCGTGCCACGCCGGGTGTCCGTGCCGGGGCCCGGCCCGTGCCTCCTTGTTCTTCGCCTCCTGCGCCGCCGTCACCGCCGCCGGCGCATGGATTCTTCCCATTTGTCTGCGTTCGGCCCAGTCGACCCGCCCGCACGGAGCCCTCGCATCTCGAAGATCGCCCGGGTCGTGAGAAGACGCCCCGGTCACAAACCGCATTGTTCTAGTAGAGTGCAAACAAGGGAGGTTTCCATGAACCGTGCCACACCTCGTCTCCGCGCGCTCGCCGCGCTCCCCTTCGTCCTCGCCCTCGCCGTCCACCTGCTGCTCTTCGCCCGCTGGCGGGACGAGCTGCCCGCCGAACTCGCCACCCACTTCTCCGCCGGGGGAGAGGCCGACGGCTGGACCGGCCCGACCGCCTACGTCCTCGTCAGTACGGCCCTGCTCCTCGGCCTCGCCGCCGGCTGGACCGCTCTCGTGCGGCGCCGGTACCTGTGGGCGGCCTGGGCCACCGCGGGCTTCGCCGGCGGGCTCCTCGTCCAGCTCCTCCGCGCCAACCGCGTCGAGGAGTTCGAAGCGCAGGTCTTCTCGCCCGGCATGGACCTCGGGGTGGCCCTGGTGGTCGCCGCCGTGGCCGCCGGCGCCGGCTGGGCTCTCACCTCGCTCGTCCCCGAGGAGTCGCCGGTCCCCGGCCGAGGCTCGGCGGCGGACGGCCCCCGGCTCCCGCTCGCCTCCGGCGAGACCGCCCGCTGGTCGAAGGACACCGGCTCCCGGACGCTGACCGTCCTCTCGGTGCTCGCCCTCGCCGCCGCTCCCGTCACCCTCCTCGTCGCCACCTGGCCCGACGCCCTGCTCGGCCTGCTCGGCCTCGTCATCGGCGTGCCGGGCCTCGCCCTCGCCCGGGTCCGGGTCACCGTCGACCGGCACGGCCTCACCGTCCGGTCCGCCCTCGCCTCCCGCCCCCGAGTCCGGGTCCCGCTCGACGGCGTCGAGGGCGCGAGCGTCCGCGAGATCGACGCCGTCGCGGACTTCGGCGGCTGGGGCTACCGGGTCCGGGCCCACCGCAGCGGTGTGGTGCTGCGCTCCGGAGAGGCCCTCGTCGTGCGGCGGGACGGCGGTCGCGAGTTCGCGGTGACCGTGCCCGACGCGCACACCGCCGCCGCCCTCCTCAACACGCTGGCCGAACGGCATGGGAAGGTCTGACCGTGCTCTTCCGCGTCGACCCGGCCTCCTCCGTCCCCCTCGGCGACCAGATCGCCGCCTGCGTCCGCGGGGCGCTCGCCGACGGCTCCGCCGAGCCCGGCGAACGCCTCCCGGCCGCCCGGGAGCTCGCCGACTCCCTGGGCGTCAACGTCCACACCGTCCTCCGCGGCTACCAGCGGCTCCGCGAGGAGGGCCTCATCGAGCTCCGCCGGGGCCGCGGCGCCGTGATCGTCCCCGGCGCCGCCGCCCCCGACCGCGCCCGGCTGGTCTCCCGGCTGCGCGAGGCGGCGGCGGAGGCCCGCGAACTGGGCCTCACGGAGGCGGAGTTCCTGGAGCTCGCCCGTACCAGCCTCGGCTGACCGTCCCCGTCGGCCGGTCTCGGCTCAGCAGCTCGGCTCAGTGGCTCGTCTCAGTGGCTCAGGTCAGTACGGAGCCGATGCCGACGTTCCAGCGGCCCGCGCGGCCCGTGAGCTCCACCGACGACAGGGGGCGCACGTCCAGGCGCCAGAGAGCGGCCTCCGGCGCGCCGAGGGCGTGCGCGACGGCCGCCCGGATCACGTCCGGCTCGGCGACGGCCCAGACCGTGCCCGGCTCCAGGTTGTCCAGCCAGCCGGCGACCCGGGCGCGCAGGGCCCGCAGGGACTCGCCGCCGTGCGGGGCCGCGTCCGGGTCCGAGAGCCAGGCGGCCACGGATTCCGGTTCCTCGGCGGCGAGTTCGTTCAACCGTCGGCCCCGCCACCGGCCCATCGCGCACCCCGCGAGCGCCGCCGGCTCCTCGGCCACCGTCAGGCCGAGGAGTTCGGCCGTGCCCCGGCAGCGCGGGGACGGCGCGCTGAGCACCCGTACCGACCTGAGGCAGACCCTGGACGCCGACGCCGGCTCCAGGGCCGAGCCGTCGTCGAACCGGGCCTCCCGCTGGGCGGCGCTCATGGCCGGGGCGACCAGCACGAGCCGCACGGTCCGCTCCGGCGGGGGCGTGCTCGGGGGCGCGTTCATAGGTGATACATCCCTCAGTGCTCGGTCGGCCACCCGTACGCCCTTGGCGCGATGAGGCCTGCGCGGTACGGTCACGGCGACAATTCCACAACCGACGACGGCGACACGGAAGTCCGGTGCAAAACCGGCACGGTCGCGCCACTGTGAGCCGACCCGGCACCCCCGGACCCGGCGAGTCAGACCCGACGACCGTCGTCGCGCACCACCGTACTGGGACGCGAGTTCCCGAGGAGGTACCGCCATGGCCGAGGCCGTCGCCCCGTCCGTCACCCCCACCACCCCTGTCGCGCTGCCGGTTTCCCTGCCGGTCCGCACCGTGCTGCCCTGGGCCCTGTTCGCCGGGCTCCTGGCGCTGGTCGCGCTCTACTTCGTCGGCGCCGAGCAGGGCGCCCTCTCCGTCTTCGCGGGCAGCGATGTCCACGAGTGGGTCCACGACGGCCGTCATCTGCTCGGCTTCCCCTGCCACTGACCGCGGTAGAGGAGCTCACGCACATGAACGACACCAACTCCTCCGTCGTGGGGAGACTGCTGGTCCGCGGCATGCTCGCGGGCCTGATCGCCGGGCTGTTCGCCTTCGCCCTCGCGTACGTCGCCGGCGAGCCGTCCGTCGACGCCTCGATCGCCGTCGAGGAGGCCGCCGCGGCGGCCGAGCACGCGGGCCACGGAGCGGCCGCCGCGGAGCCCGAGGAGGAGGAACTCGTCAGCCGGGCCGTCCAGTCCACGGCCGGACTGGCCACCGGGGTCCTCGTCTACGGCGTCGCGCTCGGCGGCATCGCCTCGCTCGCGTTCGCCTTCGTCCTCGGGCGCGTCGGCCGGTTCACGCCGAAGGCCACCGCCGCGCTCGTCGCGGCGGCCGCCTTCACGACCGTGTACCTCGTGCCGTTCCTGAAGTACCCGGCGACCCCGCCGGCCGTCGGCAACCCGGACACCATCGGGAAGCGCACCACGCTCTTCTTCCTGATGATCCTGCTGAGTGTGCTGCTCGGCGTCGCCGCGGTCGTCCTCGGCCGCCGTCTCGCCCCGCGCCTCGGGAACTGGAACGCGACCCTCGTCGCCGGCGCGGGCTTCGTCGCCGCCGTCGCCGTGGCCTGCGCGTTCCTGCCGGGCAACGACGACGCGGTGCAGGCCGGCTTCCCGGCGGCCGTGCTGTGGGAGTTCCGGCTCGCCACCCTCGGGATCCAGGCGGTCCTGTGGGCGGTCTTCGCGGTCGCCTTCGGTGCCCTGGCGCAGCGGCTGCTCGCCCCGGAGGCCGTGCGCACCGCCGCCGCGACCAGGGAGACGGTCCCGGCGGCCTGAGGGCCCTCGGCCGGGGCCCGAGCCATGCCTGGGCTCGGTTCCCGGCCCGGCTCAGCCCCGGTTCAGCTCAGCTCGCGCACCGGAGTGCCCGCCAGGAACGCCTCGATGTCCTCGACCGCCTGCCCGAAGTAGCGGCCGTAGTTGCCCTCCGTCACGTATCCCAGGTGAGGGAGGGCCAGGACGTTCGGCAGGATCCGCAGGGGGTCGTCGGCCGGCAGCGGCTCCGTCTCGAAGACGTCGAGCCCGGCCCCCGCGATCCACCCCTCGCGCAGCGCCCGCAGCAGCGCCCCGCCGTCGACGAGCCCCGCCCGTGAGGTGTTGACGAGGTACGCGGACGGGCGCATCGCCCGCAGCTCGGGCTCCCCGATCAGGCCGCGGGTGCGGTCGGAGAGCACCAGGTGCAGGGAGACGAAGTCGCTGCTCCCGAGCAGCTCCAGCCGGTCCTTCGCGAGCCGTACGCCGTGCTCGGCGGCCCGCTCCTCCGTCAGGTTCGGGCTCCAGGCCCGGACGTCCATGCCGAAGGCGAGACCGATCCGCGCGACCCGGCCGCCGATCTTGCCGAGTCCGACGAGGCCGAGCGTCCGGCCTGCCAGGTCGGCGCCGACGGTGGACTGCCAGGGCCCGCCCTCGCGCAGCGCCTGCGCCTCGGTCCGTACGTGCCGGGCGAGGCCCAGGAGCAGGGCCCAGGTCAGCTCGGTGGGCGGCTCGGAGCTGCTGGCGGTGCCGCAGACGGTGATGCCCCGCGCGCGGGCGGCGGCGACGTCGACGGAGGCGTTGCGCAGGCCCGAGGTGACGATCAGCCGGAGCCGGGGGAGCCGGTCGAGGAGCGCGGCGTCGACGGGGGTGCGCTCGCGCATGACGACGAGGATCTCGCAGTCCTCGACGGCCGCGACGAGCGCGTCCCGGTCGGTGAGGTGCTCGCGCAGTACACGGACCTCGACCCGCCCGGCGAGCGGGCTCCAGTCGGCGGAGGAGAGGGCGACGCCCTGGTAGTCGTCGAGTACGGCGCAGCGCGGCAGATTCATGACCGCATGATCGCGGATCGGGCCGCACGCCGGACAGGTGCCGGTCCTGAGCCTGCCCGCCTACCTCTCAGCGCTGATACCCCCGGGCCGGTACGAGCGCCGCGCCCGCGAGGAGGCCGACCGCGATCGTCGTGACGATCGTGACGAAGTCCATGAGGTCGTGGAAGCCGTGCAGGACGTGACCGCCGGCGAGGGACGTGAGCGCCCGCAGGCCGAGCGAGCCGACGGTGAGGGTGAAGAAGCCGCCCAGGAGGAGGACGAGCCGGGGCGGCCGCCCCGGCGGCCGGGCGAGCAGGTCGGCCGTGACGGCGAGGGCCATGGCGGCGACGAAGGTCCCCACGACCTCCCCGGCCAGGGCCGTGCCCGCCGCCTGCACGCCGAGCGACAGATAGACCAGGCCGACGACCCACCCCGAGACCCGCCAGGGCACCCCGAAGGCGAGGACCAGGCCCAGCGTGAAGACCGCCCAGCTCGCCACCATGACCCACCGCGACAGGTCCGCGTCCTGCGCGGTGCCGAAGAGCGCGCCTGTCCGGGTGCCGGTGGCGGCCACCCCGATGAGCACGCCCACGTACAGCTGGAGGAGCAGGACGACGGCGTAGACGAGCCGGACGGCGCCGGTCGTCAGGAAGCCGCCGACGAGCTCGGCGGTGGCCGCGCTGAGCAGGTCGCCGGGCACGAAGAAGAACAGCGCCGGAAGCATGATCAGCACGGTGCCGCCGTGGCCGTGGCCGGGCTGGAGCAGCCCCAGGGTCACCAGGGACACCAGGGCGGCGGCGACGAGTGGCAGGACGCGGGCGAGGCGCGGGCGACGGTCCGACAGGACGGTCAGTGCCGCGACCAGGGTGGCGAGCAGGGCGGTGCTGCCGATCTCGTACCAGGTGGGCTGGACGGCGGGCGCGAACCCGAGGGAGAACAGCACGATGCCGACGCCCCGGGCCCAGCGCGGCACCGTCGCGGGCAGCGTCTCGATCCGCCGGAGCCCGGCCGCCGCAGCGGGCAGGTCCGGCCGGGTGTCCCGTACGCGCTCGACGAACTCCTTGAGGGCGACCACCCGGTCGAGCCGGGAGACGTCGGGGAAGGCCGTCACGGTCGAGGTGAGGGTGCGGTCGCCGGCGGTCACCGAGAGGACGGCCCCGTCGGCGACGAGCACGGTCTCGGCGCGCCCGCCGTACGTCCGGGCGATCCCCCGGACGACCCGGTCGACGCCCTCCGCGCCTTCCCCGCTGAACCGCAGCATGAACCGGGTGAGTTCACGGAGGAAGTCGTGGAGGGCGTCGGGATCGTGGTGCTGCTCGTCCTGTTCCTGCTCCGGCCGGGGCGGCGGAGCCGTCACGCCCCGCCCCTCATCGGCGGACGGTGTCGTCGGTCTTGAGGTCGTCCAGGGAGTCCTCGAAGTCGTCGAGCTCGTCGGGGCAGTAGACCTGGAGGACGATCCGCTCGACCTCGACTGCCTTGGTGTCGGTGATGACGGGCCGCATCCCGGGGCCGGCGGCGCCGTTCGCCTGCTGGATCTTCCACAGCGCCGTCTTCAGGGCGCTGCCCGGGTCCTCGCAGACCTGGCCGCCGTCGGTGCCGAGGAGCCGCTCGAGGGTGTCGGTGTCGGGGGAGGGGTAGCCCGCCTTCTCCAGCTCCTCCTGGAGCTGGTTGGCCTTGGTGAGCGTCTCGTTGTTCCTCTTCACGCTCGAATACCGGATGAGGCCGGTGATGAGGAGGCCGACGAGGATCACGATCGCGCCCCAGTAGACCCATTTGTGCTCGGAGGCGAAGCGGGTGGGACTCATGCCTGCTCTCCCTCGCTCGGAGTGGTGGCGGGGGCCGTCTTCCAGCTCGGCTTGCGGAACTTCAGGAAGGCCCACGGGATGACGAAGCCGAGGATCACGAGGCCGCCGCCGACGATGGCGACGTACGACCAGACGCTTCCGCTGCCGAACTGGGAGCTCGGGACGAAGCCGATGCACAGCGCGGCGAGCGAGGCGAGCAGGCCGACGACGCACAGGACGCCCAGCGCGGGTGCGCGGTAGCCGCGGGGGTGGTCGGGCTGGGTCCTCCGCAGGCGCATCGCCGCGGCGAACATCAGCAGGTAGACGATCAGGTACACCTGCGTGGTGATGACCGAGAAGATCCAGTACACGCTGGAGACGTTCGGGATCAGCGCGTATCCCAGGGCGATGACCGTGGTGACGACGCCCTGGGTGACCAGGATGTTCTGCTGGATGCCGAACTTGTTCAGCTTCTGCAGGAAAGGCGGCAGGTAGCCCTCCTGGCGGGAGATCTCCAGCAGGCCCTTCGACGGCCCCGCCAGCCAGGTCAGCATGCCGCCGAGGGACGCCGAGATCAGTGCGACGGCGGCGATCGGGGTGAGCCAGCCGATGCCGAAGTACGAGAAGAAGGCGTCGAACGCCTGCATCACGCCCGCCGTGAGGCTGAGCTGGTCCGCGGGGACGACCCAGCTGATGGCCAGCGCGGGCAGGATGAAGATCAGCAGCACCAGGCCCATGGCCAGGAACATCGACTTCGGGTACTCCTTCGCCGGGTCCTTCAGCGAGGAGACGTGGACCGCGTTCATCTCCATGCCGGAGTACGACAGGAAGTTGTTGACGATCAGGACGAGGCTCGCCAGACCCGTCCACTGCGGGAGCAGGTGCGAGGAGTCCATCGGGGCCGCCGAGGGGTTGCCCTGGCCGAGGAAGACCATGCCGAGGACCACGAGCAGGGTGCCGGGGATCAGTGTCCCGATGATCAGACCCCAACTGGCCAGCCCCGCCAGCGCCTTCGTGCCGCGCGAGGAGACCCACACGCCCGTCCAGTAGAGGACCACGATGACGATCGCGGTGTACGGGCCGCTGGAGGCGAGCGCCGGATCGATGATGTACGCGATGGTGGAGGCGACGAAGCCGAGCAGGCTCGGATAGTAGAAGATCGTCATCGCGAACTGGCACCACACGGCCAGGAATCCGAGCGGCTTCGACAGGCCCTCCGAGACCCACCGGTACACGCCGCCGTTCCAGCCGGAGGCGAGCTCCGCGGAGACCAGAGCGGTCGGCAGCAGGAACACGATCGCCGGGACGAGATAGAGGAACACGCAGGCCAGGCCGTAGACGGCCATGGTGGGCGCGGCCCGCAGACTCGCCACCGACGCGGTGGTCATCAGGGCGAGGGTGACCCAGGTGAGAGTGGTCGGCGCCGGTCGGGTCGCCGCCGCTCGTGGCCTGGGTACGTCGGCCGGTGTGTCGATGCTGCTCATGTGTCGAGCCCTCCCTGTGATCGCACGCTGACCTCAAGCTCGGTCGTGCGAGGGGCTCCCACAAGCGGAGTGCGTCCGGACGGGGGACCCCGGCGCGCGGGCGCGGCGGGTCCCGTCGGCGGCCGGACGGGGACCTGGTGCGGCGGAGTGACCGCCCGTCCGTCCGGCGGGCGGCGTCAGCCCGGCAGGCGGGCCGTCAGGCCGTCGAGCAGGGAGCCGAGCCCGTACGCGAAGGTGTCGTCGGGGGCGTCGGCGTACGCGGTGGTCTCCGCGGTGGCCGCCTCGATACGGCTCCGCAGCCGCGGGAACCGGCCGGCGGTCTCGGCGGCCTCCTTCATGGTGGCGGCGAACACCTCCTCGGCGTCGCCGCCCTCGCGCTCGATGCGGCGGGTCAGCGAGGTCGTGGCGGCGGCGGAGGAGGCGTTGCCCAGGACGTACGTGAAGACGGCGGCGGCGGCCCGGTCGGCGGCGGGTCCGGCGAAGCCGGCGGCCTCGTAGACCGCGAGGTTGTGGTCGTCGTGGCGGGCCTTGCCCTCGCCGTGGAACAGGTGGGTCGCGAAGGCCTGCACCAGCCAGGGGTGGCGGGTGAACATCGCGTACAGGTCCTCGGCCATGCTGACGGCGGCCGTGCGCCAGTCGACGGCGTCGAGGTCGGGCAGCCGGATCTCGTCCCAGACCTGGTCGCCGGCGAGCGTGACGAGGTTGTCCTTGTTCTTGACGTGCCAGTAGACGGCGGTGGCGGCCGAGTTCAGGCGCTGGCCGAGGCTGCGCATGTTGAGGCCTTCGAGGCCGTCCTCGTCGAGGAGCTCGACGGCGGTCCTGACGATCTGTTCGCGGGTGAGCGTGGGGCGCGGCATGGCTTCACGATAGGTCACCGCGAACGGAGTTGCACAAAGTTCAAGAGACCACTTGCACTTAGTTCAAGTGTCGGCCTACAGTTCTCGACGTCGCCACTTGAACTAAGTAAAAGTCACCAGGGAGACCTTCCGTGAACACCCTCACCGTCCTCGCCGCAGCCGCCCAGATCCTCGTCGCCGCCGCCTTCGTCAGCATCCCGGTCCTCCGCCACCGCTTCGGCGCCGTCGCCAAGGCCGCCGCCGTCGCCGAGCTCCGCCGCCAGGACGTCCGCCCCGAGGTCCTGGAGGAGAACAAGCTCCGCTTCGACGCGAGCGGCCACGAATGGTGGGCGCCCGGGGCCTTCGCCGCCGGCTCGCTCGCCGCCGCCGTGCTCAACCTCACCGGCAGCTCCTGGGGGACCACCCTGACCTGGGTCTTCTCCTCGATCGCCTTCCTCGCCAACATCGCGATCCTGCAGAGCCAGCTCGGCGCAGTGAAGTCCGTCCGGGCCGCCTTCCGGCGCAAGGGGGACCCGGAGCTCCTGCGGGTCGACGTCCCGGCCTTCCTCGCGGCCGCCGAGGGCGCCTTCCCCGCCTGGACCCGCGTCCTCCAGAACGTCCGCCACACCGTGGTCTTCGCCGGCTCCGCGCTGGCCCTGACCTTCGCTGCCCTGGTCTGACACCCACCCAGGTCTTCGCCACCGTCTACACCCGGGCCGCCTTCGCCCGCTCGGCCGAGCCCGCCGTCCGTACGGTCGGCGCGCCCGCCCTGACAGCCGCCGCGAACTCCGCCCTCCCCGCCTTCTTCTCGCCCGCCCGTCAGCCGACGGTGCGGGCGAAGGCGCGTCTGTAGGAGCGGGGCGGGACGCCTCGGCGGCGGACGAACTGGGCGCGGAGCACGGCCGCGCTGCCGAAGCCGACCGCGCGGGCGATCTCCTCGACCGGCAGATCCGTGGTCTCCAGGAGCTCCTCGGCGCGGCTGAGGCGCAGCCCGAGCAGCCAGGCGTGCGGGGTCGTGCCCGTGGAGGCGGCGAAGCGGCGGGCGAAGGAACGCCGGCTCATCAGGGCCCGGCGGGCCAGCTCGGCGACGGGGAGCGGCTCGTGGAGATGCTCGCGGGCCCAGGCGAGGACCTCGGAGAGCCGCTCGTCCTGGCTGTCCTCCGGTACGGGAGTGGCCAGGTACTGGGCCTGGCCGCCGTCCCGGTGGGAGGGGAGCACCAGGTCCCGGGCGATGGCGTTGGCCGTGGTGGCGCCGTACTCGCGCCGCAGGAGGTGCAGGCAGAGGTCGAAGCCCGCGGCGGCGCCCGCGCCCGTGGCGACGCTGCCCTCGTCCACGTACAGGGCGTCGGGGTCGACGGTGACGGCCGGGTGGCGCTCGGCCAGGAGCCCGGCGAACCGCCAGTGGGTGGTGGCCCGCCGGCCGTCGAGGAGCCCGGCCGCGGCGAGCGCGAAGGCGCCGACGCAGTGGGCCGCGACCAGGGCGCCGCGCCGGTGGGCGGCGGTCAGCGCGTCGAGCACGGCGGGGGCCGGGGGCGTACGGAAGTCGGCCCAGGGAAGGGCGATGACGAGGTCGGCCGAGGCGAGCCGGTCCAGGCCGTGCTCGACGACGAGCGGCAGGCCGACATCGGTGCGGACCCGGCCGGGCCGGTCGGTGCACAGGGCGAAGTCGAAGACCGGCAGGCCCTGTCCGCGGGCGTCGAACACCTCGGAGACGATGCCGGCGCCGAGCATGCCGACGCCGGACGGGGCATAGGCGGCGACGGTCACGAAGGGCGGCACGGAGGGAGTCTGCCATGCGGCCCGCTTCGCGACTGGCACGATTCACGCGATCGCTGGCAGCACGGCCACTCGTGAAGGGGCCGCCGCACGCGAAGACTTGGGTCCATGAACACCAACGACGACGCGCCCCTCGGCTGCACCGCCCGCTACACGGTCCTGACCACCGGCTACACCCTCTCCACCGGCCCCGGGGTCGCCGCCACCGTCTCCTACGTGCACGACGGCGACCGGCACGTGATCGTCGACCCCGGCATGGTCGCCGGCCGCGACCGGATCCTCGGCCCGCTCGCCGAACTGGGCCTCGGCCCCGACGACATCACCGATGTCGTCCTCAGCCACCACCACCCCGACAACACGATGAACGTCGGCCTCTTCGGCCGGGCGCGCGTCCACGACCACAAGGCGATCTACGAGAACGACCAGTGGACCGACCGGGACGCCGAGGGCCACGAACTCACCCCGTCGCTCCGCCTGATCCGGACCCCCGGCCACAGCCGCGAGGACATCACGCTCCTCGCGGGCACCGAGACCGAGGTCGTCGCCTTCGTGGGCGACCTCTGGTGGCGGCCGAACGGCCCGGTGGACGACCCGGTCGCCCCGGACCACACGGTCCTGCGCGACTCCCGGCTCCGTGTCCTCGGCGCCGCCGACGTGATCGTCCCGGGCCACGGCCCGGCCTTCCCGGCGGACGACACGGCGCCGCGCTAGCGAACCGGCTACGACCGAGGCCCCGGGGTGGACACCCCGGCGCCTCGGTCGTTCGTTCCGGCTCCTATGGGAGGGCTACTCCTTGGCAGGCGGCGGCTGCTGTTGCTGCTGCTGCGTGCCCAGCTGCTCGTGGAGCTTCTGCTGGGCCGTATCGACCTGGCTCTGGTACTTGTTGCCCGTCTTGGCGTCGAAGGTGTCGCCCGCCTTCTCGACACCCTGACGTGCGACGTCCTCATGGCCCTTGAGCATGCCCTTGAGCTTGTCGAGCATGGACATTACTTGTCCTCCTCACGAAAAGCCGACGCACCCAGCATCCCGGTGAACCGGAACTTCCGCATCCTGGCCGCTTCAGGACGGTTCGAGCACTACGCGGCCGGCGCCGCCGCGACCCGGGTGAACAGGCGGCCGCCGAGGTCGGCTCCGGTGATGGCCCCGCTGTCGTCGCGGGTGAAGAAGCCGCGCTGACCCTGGAGGCCGCCGCCGGTGACGATGTACTCGTCGCCGTCGCCGGGCAGGAGGCCGAGACCGGCCGCCGGGAGGTCGGCGGGCATCTCGGCGTCGGAGGCCGCACGGAGCTCGGGCTTGATCGCGCAGGCGATGGTCAGCCCGGAGGTCTCGGCATCCACGGTGATCGTCATCATCTCGTTCGCGTACTCCCCGACGAGTTCGCGGGCGCGCGCCGGGTCGTGGGGCAGCGGCTCCGGGTCGCGGTCGATGACGCCCAGGTAGTGCTCCAGGGCCCAGCGGACGACGGCCCGGTTGAGCGCGAGGCCGCTGTCCGGGCCCTCGTTGGAGGCGACGACGACGGCGAAGTCGCGCTCGGGGACGAGGACCAGCTCGGCGAACTGGCCACTGGCCGAGCCGCCGTGCTCGACGACGCGGACGCCGTCGGAGTCGCGCAGGAACCAGCCGACGCCCATGGCGTCGCCGAGCGAGGTGCCCCGCAGCTCGACCGTCGGCTGCTGCATCCGGTGCATCACCTGGGGAGGCATCACGCGGGCGCCGGAGTCGGAGCGGCCGAGCCAGAGGTGGAACCGGGCCCAGCGCATCAAGTCGTCCATCGAGGCCAGGGCCCCGCCGCCGGCGTTGTTGGCGCGGCTCTCCTTCCACGGCGCGAGGGTCGACAGGGTGCCGTCCTCCTCGCGGTGGTGGGAGGCGGAGCAGCCCAGGGCGAGGGCCTCGTCGAGCGAGTAGGTGGTGCGCGACATCCCCAGCGGCTCGAACAGGAGCCTGGAGACGGCCTCTTCGAAGGGGAGGCGGGTGACGTTCTCGATGATCCGGCCGGCCAGGTTGTATCCGGTCTGACTGTAGGAGGACCGGCCGCCGGGCGGGCCGATCAGCTCCGACTCCTCCAGCCGCGCCACGTAGGCGGCCAGGGCGTCGTCGCCCTCACCGGTCTCGGCGCCGAACCGCCAGTCGAGTCCGGCGGTGTGGTTGAGCAGCTGGAGCACGGTGATCTCCGCGGCGGTCCGCTCGTCGGCGAGCCTGAGCTCGGGGACGTATCGCCGTACGGGCGCGTCCAGTTCGACCTGTCCGTCGGCGACGAGCCGCATCAGCGCGGTCGCGGTGAACGACTTGGAGACCGAGCCCACCAGGAAGAGCGTGTCCTCGCCGACGGGCACCGGGGTGTCGATGCTCGTGACGCCGTGTGAGGCGAAGGTCTCCCGGTTGCCCGTCCAGATCCCGACGGACACCCCCGGTACGCCCAGCTCGGTGGCCTTGGCCTCGATGAAACGGGCCAGCTCGTCCTTCGACATGAACGTCTCCTCGGTTTCCGTGCACGGACTTGCACTGTGTTCAAGTGGGACGCTACCCCCTGACTTGAACAGCGTGCAAGAGGGAACTTGAACTAAGTGCAAGCGGTCTGCCTCCGAGCTCGCAGAAGGCCCGGGTCGCCGACCCGGGCCTTCGTGGAAGAGCGGATGACGTGCGGACTCAGGCCGCCGCCTCCACCCGCGCGAGGCCCGCGGGCTCCTGCCGTGCGACGCGGTGGCGGCGGGTCGGGAGGCCCAGGGTCGGGTTGGCGGTGCCCCAGGCCGCGCCCTTGCAGATCATTTCCTTGTAGCGGGCCGCGATACGGCCCGTCAGGGCCTTCTCGACCGCCTGGTCCTCGGCGGTGACGAACTGGATCAGGCCGTCGCTGCGGCCGAGCGAGACGCACTGCTGCGAGTAGCGGATGGCGATGTGGGGGACCTTGGTGTCGGCCAGCCGGGCGGCGATGGCGTCGGCGGCCTGCCAGGCCATGGGGACACCAGAGGCGCAGGACATGCGCAGCGGCTTGTCGCCCGGGCCGAGCGCCATCGCCGCGTCGCCCACGGCGTACACGTCCGGGTGGGAGACCGAGCGCATCGTGCTGTCGACCACGATCTGGCCGCCGTCGGTGAGCTCCAGGGTGGTGGCGCCGGCGATCGGATGGACGGCGAAACCGGTGGTCCAGACGGTGACCTCGGCGGGGATGGTCCGGCCGTCGGCGGTCGTGACGCGGTCCGCCTCCACGGCGTCGACCGCGGCGTGTTCGTGGACCGTGATGCCGAGCTTGTCCACCACCTTCCGCAGGTGGGCGCGGCCCTTCTCCGAGAGCCAGTCGCCGAGTGCGCCGCGGGTGGCCAGGGAGACGTCGAGGTCCGGGCGGGCCTCGGCGATCTCCGTCGCGCCCTCCAGGCCGGTGAGCCCGCCGCCGACCACGACGACCGGGCGGCCGGCGTCCAGGGCGGCCAGGCGGTCGCGGAGGCGCAGGGCGCCGGGGCGGCTGGAGATCTCGTGGGCGTGCTCGGCGGTACCGGGGACGCCCCCGTCGTTCCAGCTGCTGCCGAGGGCGTAGACCAGGGTGTCGTACGCCAGTTCCTCCCGTCCGGGACCGTCCGTGGCGGAGACCGTGACCGTCCTGCGGTCCACGTCCACGGCGGTGACCTTCGCGAGCTTCAGCTCCACGCCCGTACCGGCGAACATCTCGGCGAACGGCCGGGGCTTCAGCTCCTGGCCGGCCGCGATCTGGTGCAGCCGGACGCGCTCGACGAAGTCGGGCTCGGCGTTCACGAGGGTGATGGTGACGTCCTCGCGGCGCAGTCGCTTGGCGATACGGCCGGCGGCGGCGGCACCGGTGTAGCCGGCTCCGAGGACGACGATGCGGTGCTCCATGTCCGTGCTCCTGTCTGGGCGGTTCCGCCGCTGTCCGGCGTGGTTTCGCACCTTGAACCGGACAGCCCCGCGATTCCTGACAGGATCGAGATGTGACCTGGGTCACACCTCGATGGGGGGTGTCAGAGGGTGAGGAGCGGGCTCTCCTTGTGGTCCGTGGCGGCCCACAGCTCGGTCGCGCGGACGAGCTTGTCGGGGTTGACCTGGTTGCGGAGCGCCACGATGCCGTCCGGGCCGACCTCCAGGCAGGTGATGCCGACGACCCGGCCGCCGACGACCGCGACGATCGCCGGCCCGCCGTTGGCGGTCGTGGCGTAGATCTCGGCGGTGCCGCCGAGAATCGTCTGCTTGGCCTTGCTGGGCTTGAACAGCCCGCGCATGAACGTGGCCACCGCGAGCGCGCCCTCGAAGGCCTTCGCGCGGGCCGGGACCTTGCCGCCGCCGTCGCCGACCGAGACGGCGTCCTGGGTGAGGAGGCGTACGAGGGGTTCGGTACGGCCACTGGTCGCCGCGGCCAGGAACTCCTCGACGATGCGCTGTGCCGAGGCCTCGTCGATCTCGGTGCGGGCCTTGCCGTCCGCGACGTGCTTCTTGGCCCGGTGGTAGATCTGCTGGCTGGCGGCCTCGGTGATGTCCAGGATCTCGGCGATCTCCCGGTGCGGGTAGTCGAAGGCCTCCCGCAGCACGTACACCGCCCGCTCGTTGGACGACAGGCGCTCCAGCAGGACGAGGACGGCGTACGACACCGAATCGCGCTGCTCGGCGGTGTCGGCGGGGCCGAGCATCGGGTCCCCGGCGAGCAGCGGCTCGGGAAGCCACCGCCCCACGTACGTCTCGCGCCGGGCGCGCGCCGAAGTCAGCTGGTTGAGGCAGTAGTTGGTGAGGACCTTGGTGAGCCAGGCCTCGGGCACCTCGATCCGCTCGACGTCGGCCGCCTGCCAGCGCAGGAACGTCTCCTGCGCGGCGTCCTCCGCCTCGCTCGCCGAACCGAGCAGCCGGTAGGCGATGGCCTCCAGCCGGGGCCGCGCGGCCTCGAACCGGTCCACGTCACTCATGATCAGCGCCATGCCCGCGATCCTAGGCGGCCGGGCGGCGGAACGGCAGGCCGGGGGAAGCACGGTCCGCCTCGCCCGGGGGCGCGGCATGGTCGTCTGAGGGAGGGCGGGGGCCCGACGGACGACCGGCCGACAGACCGGCCAAGGGCCGGCAGACGGACCGACAGCCGACCGACCCACCAACCTGCCAACCCACCAACCTGCCAACCCGCCAACCCACCCCACCCGGGCCGCCCCCTGCCCTGCGACGCCCAGGGTGCCCGTACGACTCCGTAGGGGTGATCGGGACGCAGGTGGCCCAGTCCGCGCGCGGCCAATTGGCCTACATGACATCTGAATTGATCAGTACCGTAGGCGGAATGACAACAAGATCCACTTCGGCCGATCAGCCCTTGCCCGAGGCCTTGTCCGCGTCCTTGGCCGAGGCGCCGATGCGTCAGGCCCGCAACTCCGCCGCCTTCTGGACCGCGACCGGCCGGTCCCGGGGGCACGAGGTCGTCCGGCGCCGCGGCTTCGTCGCGGTCGACGGCGGCGAGCGCGCCGGCCTGCGGATCCTGATCCAGGAGCCGGACCTCGACCCGGGCGAACTGGCCGAGGCGAGCGAGCTCGTACGCCGAGCCGCGGGTCCGGTGAACGTCGAGGATCCGTTCAGCTCGACCGAACTGGGCCACCTGGGCATGCGCAGCTGGCAGATGCCGGTCATGCTGCGCCCGCCGGGCCCCGGCGGCGAACCGGTGCCGGACGTGATCAGGGTGCGACGGCCCGAGGACCTCCAGGCGGCCGAGCGGATCGTGATCGACGGCTTCGAGCTGAGCGGATTCGAGCCCTACCGCCCCGGCGAACTGTTCCCGGCGGCGCTGATCGAGCAGCCGGGCGTGGACGTGTTCGTCGCCCTGCGCGACGGCGTGTCCGCGGGAGCCTGCGTCAGCGTCGTGCACGACGGCGTCGGCAGCCACTACTGGGTCGCCACGTCGCCGGCGTTCCGTTCGCGCGGCGTGGGACGGGCCGTCATGCTCGGCTCCTTCGCCCACCTGGCGGACCTGCCGCTCACGCTCACCTCGTCGAAGCTGGGCAGGCCGTTGTACGAGTCGCTGGGCTACACCGCCGCGGCGCCCTCGACCTGGTGGGCCGCTGCTCCTGGGACATTGTCGCGGTAGAGCCGCGACCCCGTGGGCCGGGGTTTTCGCTCGGCCCGCCGGAGCCGGTCACGCCAGGCCCGAGCGCCAGGCCCATGCGGCGATCCCCACCCGGTTGCGCACGACCTGCACGACGTCGTCGCCCGTGACATCAGCGGGATCGTCGCCCAGGCGCAGGCCGCCCGCTTCGTCGCCGACGGGAATCCCGCCGCCGTCGTCAGACCCGCCCTCGACTTCGGTCTCGGTCTCGGTCTCATCCTCGACGGCCTCAAGACCCACACGTCGTGACGCCGGCCGTCACCCGGCCTGAATCGTCGGGGCACGCCCCTCTGGGCGTCTTCGGGCGTCGCACGCGAGCGGGAAGCCGTCCCGCCGCCGTGTGATCCGACGCACATCGGCGGACGCGATGACTCTGCTCCCTGCCGTCGGTCATACGGGCGACACCATCGAAGCGAGGAAGGCCCGCCATGACCGACATGCTCACCGCACCCCGCCACGTCCTTTCCCCAGCGCCCGCGTCGCGACGGGCCGCGGTCGGTGGAATGGTCGCGGGTCCGCTGTTCCTTGCGGCCGGACTCGCCCAGGGCTTCGCGCGCGACGGCTTCGACTTCACGCGGAACGCGATCAGCCAGCTCGCCCTCGGCGAGGCGGGCTGGATCCAGACGGCGAGCTTCCTGCTCACCGGCGCGCTGCTGATCGCCGGTGCGACCGGACTGCGGCGGGCGCTGCGCGGTGGCCCCGGCGGGACGTGGGGCCCGGCTCTGGTCGGCGTCTTCGGCGCCTCCTTCTGGATTGCGGCGGCCTTCCCGGCCGACGCCGGGGCGGGCTTTCCCGTCGGGGCGCCCGAGGCGACCGCGATGAGCGGACACGGCGCCGTCCACATGCTCGGCGGAATGATCGGCTACCTCGCCCTGTGCGCCGCGTTCCTCGTGCTGGCCCGCCCGCTCGCCGCCCGGGGCCTCCGCCCCTGGGCCGTCGCCTCCTGCGCCGTCCCCGTGGCTGTGCTCGCCGGTTTCATGGCCTCGGCCGCCTCGGTCCTGGCGTTCACCGCCGGCGCCGGCCTCGGCCTGCTGTGGCTGAGCGCGGTGACGGCCCGCCTGGCCGGCACCCAGGCCGACCGCTAGAGGGACGCCCGATCCGGCTTCTCAACTCAGGCGGTCCGGCAGGCCGAACAGCGGGAAGAGGCGCGGGGTATCGCGAAAGGCCGTGATGCTCGCGATGCGGTCGCCGGAGAACTCGACGACCTGGAGTGCCCAGGGCTACCAGGGCTCATAGTCGGCCCGGTCCGTACAGGGACGGTACTGACCGAAGGCGGGCGAGCCGTTCGCCACGGTCGGGACGAGCCGCGACCCGAGGCAGCCGACGGCCGGGCCGGCCGGCCACGACCCGATGTCGGTCACCCCGCGCATCCACTTCGCGTACGGCGGCAGGGACAGGGCGGCGTCGACGTGGAGCAGCAGGTTCAGCTCCTCCATGGCGTACTCCTCCGGCCCTGAGCCCCAGCGCACAGGGAAGGCACCGGTCCGGCTGGCGCAACGATATGCGCAGGTCATGTGCCCGGGGGCAGGTGGTGGTGCGATACGACGACGAATCCCCAGGCCGCTGACCTGGGGATTCGTAGAAGAGCAGATGGCTCCCCGGAGGGGGCCGATCGCACCGGGCGGCGACCTGACGTCGGGAGGAGCGGGCCGACGGGCAGTCCTGCTCAGCCGCGTTCTTCCTCTTCGGCCTCCATGCGGAGGATTCCCTGGTGGGTGAGGGAGACCATCGCGGGGGTGTTGCCCGGTTCCCAGTCGACGGTGATCAGGTTCTCGCCGGCGAGGTAGGTGCAGGCGGCGGCCAGGTCCTCCTCCGGGATGCGCAGGTCGTTCCGCAGTGTCCGCCCCGGGACTCCGAGGAGACGGTTGCCTTCGGTGGCTTCGTAGAGGGCGGTCAGGACCCGTTCGCGGTAGACCTGGCGTTCGCGGAGTGTCGCCATGACCGAGTCCTTTCATGCACGTGAGGAACGGCCGACGCCCCTCACACCTCGTCGACGTGAGTGCCGGCGCGAGAGGACGGTCTGCTGGTGGCGAGCCAGGAGTGGGCGGGTTCCGCGCCGGATCCGGTGTCGACGGTGAGGTGGAGCCGTGTGCCGCCTTCGGGCACGGGGTAGCTGCGCTGTTCCGCCCCGGCGAAGGAGCGGCGGATCACCTCGGCGACCGCGCGGGCTGCTTCGGGGGTGGCGGCGACGATACGGATCTCGGCGTGTCCGGCCGAGGGCAGGGCCGCGGTGTCGGTGCGGCACTCGGTGGGGTACTCGGTGGGGTACAAGGTGCGTGGTCCCTTCGGGGGCCGAGTGAGAGGCCGGCGGGTGGGTTGTCCCGGGTGTCGGGTGCCCCACCCGCCGCCTTCGGCCGGAGGAATGGTCCGGGGTGGTCAGGGCCACGTGCCCGTCACCTTGCGGCGGGCGGCCTGTTCCTTCGGCGTGGGGTGGCTGTGGCCGGGTGGCCGGAAGACGGCCGGGTAGGGGTCGCTGAAGTGGTGGGCCGCGATGCGTTCGTCGTGCTGGGCGTTGAGCCGGTGGATCAGGCGCGTGCCGAGCGCGACCAGCAGGAGGATCGCGGCGACCGTGATCAGGGTTTCCATGGCGTCACCTCCGCGGGATTCCCGGCACGGGAATCATCCGCGCGCCGACGACCGGGTGTCGCAGGTGTGCCGGGGCGGCCCCGCCGTCGGTCTCCCAGGCGTCCGTGCCGCTTCGGGCGTCCCGCATCCGGCGGCCGGTCGCGGCCTCGTCGGACATCAGGGCCCCGGCGGCCAGGACGCTGCCGGGGATGGCAGCGGCGGTCATGAGGCGGGCGGCTGCGGAGGGTTCGGTCTCCGGCGGGATCACCAGGAGGTCGCAGCGGCCGACGGTGTAGGAGAGCAGGATCATCTTGTCGGGATCCTGTTCGGTGAACCAGCCGACGTGCACCACGTGCCCGGTGGCGGGAACCTTGTGCGGGACGACGGGCCAGTGGGTGGGGTTCACCGCGACGCGCGTGATGCGTCCGAAGTGCTCCTCCAGCGCGTCGACCAGAGGCGGAAGTTCGACGGCCAGGTCATGCGAACGAGGCCACCAGGCGCCGTCCAAGAGGCCGGCGAGTGTGGTCTTCGGTGTCAGTGACAGGCGTGCCGAAAGCGTGGGTGCGAACGTGGTGGTCATGATCGCGGACCCGTCTCCGGGCCGCCCTGCAGGGCGGCCCAGTGTCTTGATCGCCGGAAACGACGTCCGCGTGGGAGCGGGTGTTCGAGTTACTCCCGGTATCTTCAGCGTACTCCGCGCCGGGGCCGGACGGGCGGTTTCCGCCCGACCGATCTCGACCGGGAACGCCCGACGGCCGGTGGTCGCGGGCGTCACCGCGGGCACGCGGGTACCGTGAGAACCACGGCGGTATCTCGTCCGCCGTGAAGTGTCGGCGGCGCCGCGCAGTCAGGCGAGCCCCCCATGGTCGAGTCGGACGCCCCACCCCTCCGAAGCCCCTTCCGGACGAGAGGAGTCGGCATGATCCAGATGGCGGACATCCGTGAGTGGCGGACCCACGACGTGGTGGACGCGCGGGGCCACAGGATCGGAGAGCTGGAGGCGATCTACGTCGACACCAGCACCGACGAGCCGGCCATGGCCACGATCCGGGTCGGCCTGCCCACCCGGCACCGTCTGGTGTTCGTCCCCCTGGAAGGGGCGACGGTGGGGCCGGGCTATGTGAAGGTCGTCCACGACAAGGCGCTGGTGAGGCAAGGCCCTTCGATCGGCACCGACGACGTCCTTCCCGCCGAGGACGAGGAAGCGGTCTTCCGGCACTACGACCTTCCCTACGAGCCCGGGGCGAACGGTGAACGGCAGCTGGCCCGCCGCTGAGCCCCCCGACCGACCGAGGAGGTGGCCCTCGTGTCGCTCTTCCTGGCCCTGATCATCGTGGCGATCGTGCTGGGCATCATCGGCGTCGTGGCCGACGGACTGCTCTTCCTCCTGTTCATCGGCATCGTGCTGCTCGTGGCAGACATCGTCTACCTCTCCATGCGCACACGCCGCTCCGCCCGCCACCGCCCGCTCCGGTGACCCGAGGCACGGGGCGCGCTCGTCCGGAAGCCCTCATCCGCGCCACTCGAACAGGACGAGCGTCGCGTCGTCCGAGGTGGTTTCGCCGCGTGCCCGCTTGAGGGTGTGGGACAGGTCCCGGGCCACCGCGCGGATCCCGTGGTCAGCCTGCTCCAGCTGGTTCACCCAGTCGATCAGCTGCTCCTCGCCGAACTGCTCCTGTCCGCTTTCGTGTTCTTCGATCAGCCCGTCGGTGAAGCAGAGGATGCGATCGCCCGGCTCCAGCGCCGCCGTGCTGATCTGCGGCTGGGCACCTCCGAAGCCGACGGGGAGGGTCGTGGGGCTGTCCAGGCGGCGTACGACTCGGTGCCCGCGGATCAGCATCGGCGCGGGATGCCCCGCGTTGACCCACTGGAGGTGCCCCGTGTCCGTGTCCAGGCGCATCATCTGGGCGGTCACGAAGTGGTCCAGGTCGAACTGTTCGGCGATGGCCCGGTCCATGAAGAGGTAGATCTCGGACAGTTCGATGCTGATCCGGCGGGCGTGGCGGTACGCGCCGATGGCCACCGTGGCCATCGTGGCCGCGTCCAGGCCGTGCCCCATGGCGTCGATCATGGCGAGGTGCAGGACGTCGCCGTTCAAGGCGTAGTCGAAGCTGTCCCCCGCCACGGCGTAGGCGGGCTCCAGGACTCCGGCGACCGCGACGCGCGGCATCACCATCGACAGCGGGGGCAGCAGGGACCACTGGATCTCCGCGGCGACGCTCATCGGTTCGCTGCGACGGGTGCGGAAGAAGAGGTCGGTGTGGCCGTTCTTGGTCTGCATCATGTCGGCGATCAGCCCGGCGATCCTGCGCAGCAGGCGGCGGTCGTCGTCGTCGACGGCGTCCAGCGTGACTGCCAGAACGCCCGCCTGGTCGCCCCCGTCCAGCAAGGGCAGCAGGACCCGTACGCCGTCGGGCAGGACGAGTTCGACCGGGCGCGAGGTGAGGAAGCACCGGCCGGCGTCGGAGCTGTCGATGGCCTGCGGTTCGCCGCCCGCCAGCCCTTCGCCAGGCAGGGGGACCAGCCTCTGTTGCCCGTAGTCCTGGAGCAGGATCTGCGGATCCCGTCCCCCCAGCCGTGCCACGGTGTCGGCGAGGACCGCCCCGACCAGATGGGGCGGCAGCTCATGGGCCCGGTCCAGGAGCCCGCCCAGCAGCCCCTCCCCGAAGCTCTCCGAGCGATCAGGATCCCCGGCCGGTCGGACTGTCATCCCGCTCCCTCCCACAGGGCGACGGACGGGCCCGTTGGCGGCGGTCTCGCCCTCAGGATGCGCCTCGGCGGCAGGGCACGCCATACGACGACGAAGGCCCTGGTCAGACCAGGGCCTTCGTTCAAGAGCGGATGACGGGAACCGCACCCGCGCCATAAGCTTGGGAATCACCGTTGCTGACGCCGGTCATAAGGTGTCCGACCTGCGGAAACGCGCCTTCTCGCGGCTCGTTTCGGTGGTCCGCCGATACCCGTGTCGACCGCTGTTCACCGTTCCGAAGGGCACGGATGGGGCACGGTGCCAGGGGGGGCACGGCCGCAGAGCCGAGGTGCCTTTGTGGACGCGCCCGGCCGCGGCGTCGATTTCCCGGGCGGCGGCGGTGGTTCCCTGTCTCGCCACGGTAGGGCTGGCCCATCCCGGAAGTCACATCCAGATGCGGACCCGCCCTGGGGACAGGGACCCGGAGGTACTACGAGCGATGAGGTGGGCCTCTGGGATTTCGTTGCGGGCAGGTTCCTAGCATGTGGGCATGGTTGCCCGTGATACCCAGCAGTCCGGTGCGGGAGGGGAAGCAGTGTCCCGAGAGGACGCCGAAGCCCGCAGTGTTTCTTCCCCACCGACGATCAAGGGACGCGACTCGACCGGCCTGTCTTCGGGATCGCAACGCGACGGGGCCGCCGAGAACTCCCGCCCGGTGGCCGACGTGGTCGAGCGGGCGGCCGATCTGGTGGAACCCGTCAAGCCGAAACTACGCGGCTGGCTTCACGCCGGCATGGTCCCCGCATCGCTGGCAGCGGGCATCGTCCTCATCTGCCTGGCGGGGACGCCCCAGGCCGTGCTGGCCTGCACCGTGTACTCCGTGACGGCCTGGCTGCTGTTCGGGACGAGCGCCGTCTACCACCTCGGCACCTGGGGATCACTCGGTGAGGCGGTTCTGCGCCGCCTCGACCACGCCAACATCTTCCTGATCATCGCCGGCACGTGCACCCCGCTCGCCGTACTCCTGCTCTCCCCGGACCAGTGGTCCATCCTGCTGTGGATCGTGTGGACGGGCGCGCTGGTCGGCATCGCCTTCCGTGTCCTGTGGGTCGGAGCTCCCCGCTGGCTGTACACCCCCTGCTACCTGGCCCTGGGCTGGGCGCCCGTGCGATACCTGCCCGACTTCCTTCACAACGGCGGGGCGGCCGTAGTCTCCTTGATCGTGACCGGCGGGCTTCTCTACAGCGCGGGCGCGGTCGTCTACGCCCTCCAGCGCCCCAACCCCTCACCCCGCTGGTTCGGCTTCCACGAGGTCTTCCACGCACTGACAGTGGCAGCCTTCACCGCGCATTACATCGCCATCTCCTTCACCGTCTACTGAGCACGGCCATGTTCTGCCCGGGGGGCTGCTGTCGCCGCCTTGGGGCGGGCGAGTTGCCTTGCTGCTTCGGGTCAGGGTGCGAGGGGGCGGCGGAGGGAGAGGCAGCAGTGCCGACGGCGGACAGGTAGCGGTGGTCAGCCGTTTCGCTGTCGGTGGTGAACCGGGGAGCGGCTTTGATCTCTTCCCGGGTCTCTGACACCTGTCTGCCGGGACGACGTGACGGTCATGTGCCTGGACTGGCACGGTACCCACCAGGTCACACGCAGCGCTGACGCCGGGGCGGACCTGGCGGAGGCGTCTGTGCCCGAATAGCACTCTTTCGACGGCCGAGGCCCGCCGATCCCGACGGGCACGCTTGGTTCAGGCCGAGGGCGGCGGCGGGGACGACTCGGCGGCGCGGCGGTACTCGGCGTTGATGCGCTGGGCTTCCTCGAGCTGGTCTTCGAGGATGATGATGCGGCAGGCGGCCTCGATGGGCGTGCCCTGGTCGACCAGCTCCCGGGCGCGGGCGGCGATGCGCAGCTGGTAGCGGGAGTACCGGCGGTGGCCGCCCTCGGAGCGGAGCGGGGTGATCAGGCGGGCCTCTCCGAGGGCGCGGAGGAAGCCCTGGGTGGTGCCGATCATCTCGGCGGCCCGGCCCATCGTGTAGGCGGGGTAATCGTCGTCGTCGAGACGGCCGAACGAGTCGTCTGCTGTCATTGAACCTCTCTCATGCAACGCGTGGAGGGGCCCTGGTGCCGTACGGCACCAGGGCCCCGAAGGAACTACTACACCATCTGTCGGCCTACTGCGCCGACCCTGTGTTTCCGCCGACCCGACCGAGATGCTGCCGGGAGTGCGGGGATCGCGGTTGCTTGACCGGAGACCACCTCGCTATCGATGTCCTGCGGTACCCGGGCTCAAGGCTTCCGCCCGGGCGATCCTGATGGTGCTCGGCTCCTCCGTTCCTTCCTCGGTGATCAACTGCTGGTACTGCTGGTACTGCTCTACTGCGTACTGCTGGTGGCCTGCGTCAGCGCCACTCTTCGGCAGCCAGCCCCGTTGCCCGTCCTGCGTCTGCTCTGGCTTAGAACCCCACTGCCGAACTTCCCGGTGCGCGCGTCCGCAGCCGACGCCTTCACCGAGGTGCTGCTCACTACTTCACTGCTGGGTACTGCGAACTGCACTTACGAGTACTGCCACTGCGGTACTGCCGACGGCGGCCCCTGATCACTGCGGGCCCCCCGGTCCGGTCATCAGCCCCGTCGCCGTCCTGCAACAACCCTGGCTTCGGAACTCCACCACCGCACCGTCCTGCGAACTGCACCTGCGGGTACTGCTGCCCGGCAGTTCGTCTCTGCCAGGCCCTGCGGTCTCTCTGGGCTACGAGAGAAACCATAACCACGCCACCATGCAATGTCTACTCTGGCCGTCATAGATTTTTATGCCCGCCGAGGAGAGCTCTTGGAACTGACGGCCCGCGCGGAGAGCATCGAAGTGGCCGTTCACGACTCCAGCTCGTACGCGCCGCGTATGCGCACCCCTGACCTTTACGGCGGTACCGGTGGATCCGGCCTGGCCCATGGTCAACCGCCTCGC
The DNA here is from genome assembly GCF_008642375.1 of Streptomyces venezuelae. Taxonomy (NCBI): domain Bacteria; kingdom Bacillati; phylum Actinomycetota; class Actinomycetes; order Kitasatosporales; family Streptomycetaceae; genus Streptomyces; species Streptomyces venezuelae. Next base: position 4,538,801 of record NZ_CP029194.1, read on the forward strand.
CCGAGCGACCGCTGTCACCTGTCGGGCCCCCGGCGGGAAGACGGTGAGTGCTCTTCTCGACCGGTAGTCCTCCCGGTCGAGAGAACGGGACGACCGGTGCATAAAATCGGCTCCCATGTCGAAGCCTGACGAGCTGCTCGTGGACGTCGCCGCCTTGGTGGAGTCCGGGCAGAGCAATCAGATGTCCCTGACCGTGGTCACCGGTGGTGCGGTCATCACCGGTCGGCTGGCTCCCGAAGCCGTGTGGAGGCAGCGGGTGTCGGAGGTCCTGACGGACTCGGCCCGTTTGGGCGAGTTCTCCGCCGTCTTCACCACCACGACACCCCAAGAGGGGCCGCCCGCCCATCTGCACTTCCATGTGGCCCGCATTCTTCAGGGCACGGTGGGGATCCCGGAGACGGGTGGGATGTACCGCGTCGCGATCGCGGACGTCAGTGCCTGGACCATGGGCGACTTCAGCTACTCCGACCACTGACCCGACATTCGCGTAGGAACCCCCGGCATGCGGGAGGGCCCGACCGGCACGTGCCGGTCGGGCCCTCCTCGTTGTCCGGGTGTCGGCTCGCGCCGGTTCTGTCCGTCAGACGGTCACCGGGACGCCCGGAGGACTTCACCGGCGCCGAAGGCACGGCGGTCCCGGCGGGTGATGACCTGGCCGACCTGCTTGGCGGGGTAGGTACGGCGCCCGATGATCACTGACTCGCCGACGACCTGCTCGGGCTTGATGCCCTTCATCGACTCCAGGACACCGCTCTTGGTCAGGTCGAACGGGAAACGGGCGACGACACAGCGCATGTTGCCTCACAGGGAGAAGAAAGGGGGACGGTTGTGCCGTGGTGAGGCTGTTCAGTGGGCAAGGGCGAGGACGCCCAGAGCACTGCCCTGGTCATCGACGCCCGGCGGGGCATCGAGCCGGCGGTAGCGCATGGCGTGTTCGGCTTCGGCCATCGTGGTCACGGGTGAGGCGGCCGGCCCGCGGTCCCCCAGCAGGTCGCGGAGACGGACCCGGTCGGTGTACGCCGCGCTGTCGCGGATGGCGGTGAGCTGGGCCTGCGTGACCAGCCCGGTGCACATGCCCTCCTCGTCGCAGACGAGCAGATGGCCCGCGCGGGCGCCGGCCATGACGGCCAGGGCCACCTCGACCGTCATGTCGTCACAGACCTGCGGACCGGCCGCCTCCGTCGCGTCGCCCACCGTCCGGTGCACAGACTTGGTGTTCGCCGAGCGGGGCTGCATCTGGACCAGCGTCAAGACGTGCCTCCTGCAGAGATGGGTCAGTTTCCTGATCACGTGCTTCTCAGGCCGCCGCATCGAAGGCGGACTGCCGCACGCTCCCGCGCCGGACGGTCGAAGCAGGCCGGCGCCTCCCCCGGGAGGCCGCGCTGCGCTTGGCGCGTTCGACGACCGGTGCGGTGATGACGACGGGGATGCCGGAGGGGGCCTGGGCGCCGGTGATCCGGTTCAGGGCCTCTTCACCCGAGCGGACCTGGGCGGTCTGCGGGGTGATGCCGGCGGCCTGCATGAGGCGGGTCATGTCGCGGCGCTGGTTCGGGGTGACGAGGGTGACGACGCTGCCGGACTCGCCCGCGCGGGCGGTGCGGCCGCCGCGGTGGAGGTAGTCCTTGGGGTCGGTGGGCGGGTCGACGTTGACGACGAGGTCGAGGTTGTCGACGTGGATGCCGCGCGCCGCCACGTTCGTCGCGACCAGGACGGTCACGTGGCCGGTCTTGAACTGGGCAAGGGTGCGGGTGCGCTGCGGCTGCGACTTCCCGCCGTGCAGGGCGGCGGCCCGTACACCGGTGTTCAGCAGGTCCTGGGTCAGCCGGTCCACGGCGTGCTTGGTGTCCAGGAACATCATCACCCGGCCGTCGCGCGCCGCGATCTCCGTCGTCGTCCGGTGCTTGTCGGCGCCGTGGACGTGCAGCACGTGGTGCTCCATCGTCGTCACCGCACCGGCCGAGGGGTCCACCGAATGCACGACGGGGTCGGTCAGGTAGCGGCGTACCAGCAGGTCGACATTGCGGTCCAGGGTGGCCGAGAACAGCATCCGCTGCCCCTCGGGACGCACCTGGTCCAGGAGGGCGGTGACCTGAGGCATGAAGCCCATGTCGGCCATCTGGTCGGCTTCGTCGAGGACGGTGATCGCGACCTGGTTCAGCCGGCATTCACCACGGTCGATGAGGTCCTTCAGCCGGCCGGGCGTGGCCACGACCACCTCCACGCCTCCGCGCAGCGCTCCGGCCTGCTTGCCGATCGACACGCCGCCGACGACCGTGGTCAGGCGCAGCCTCACGGCGCGGGCGTACGGGGTGAGGGCGTCGGTCACCTGCTGGGCCAGCTCGCGGGTGGGGACGAGGACCAGCGCCAGCGGCTGGCGCGGCTCCGCGCGCAGTCCGGCGGTACGGGCCAGCAGCGCGAGGCCGAAGGCCAGGGTCTTGCCGGAGCCGGTGCGCCCGCGGCCGAGCACGTCGCGGCCCGCGAGGGTGTTGGGCAGGGTGGCGCCCTGGATGGGGAAGGGCACGGTCACGCCCTGCGCGCCGAGGGCCGCCAGCAGCTCGGCCGGCATGTCGAGATCGGCGAAAGCCTCGACGGCGGGCAGAGCGGGAGTGATCGTCTTCGGCAGGGCGAACTCGCCTTGGATCGCGGCGGGCCGGCGGCCGTAGCGTCCGGAGCGGCTCGGACCTCCGGAACGGCTCGGGGCCGACGAGCCGAGGCGGCTGCCCCGCTCCGAACCGGTGGCAGTGCCGAAAGCGGGGCCGCCGGTGCGGCTGCGGGTGCGAGAGGAACGGTCGTTCGTGCGTGTGCGGTTCATTTCAGAACCTTCCTTGATGCGGCACATATCAAGGAATTCCGGCAGCAGAAACGCAGCGCGGGGAATCACAAGAACGGGCCGAATGGAATGAGAAAGCGACTCTGGCCTACAGAGATTCTGTACGGGCGCATGCGCTGAGATGGGGGGCGCCATGCGTACGCGAACCAAGGGAAATCGAGGGAGGTGGAGCGCCGAGCAGGCCGTAATCCTGAATACTTCGTCCCGCAGGTGACACCACTGCGGGAAATGCGTGCAGCTGGGACCCGCACCCCAAGGGATGCGGGTCCCAGCTACGAAATGCGCGTCAGCGTCAGGCGGGAACGATGTTCTCGGCCGTCGGGCCCTTCTGGCCCTGCGCGATGTCGAAGGTGACCTTCTGGCCTTCCAGCAGCTCGCGGAAGCCCTGGGCGGCGATGTTGGAGAAGTGGGCGAAGACGTCGTCGCCGCCACTGTCCTGCTCGATGAAGCCGAAACCCTTTGCCGCGTTGAACCACTTCACGGTGCCAGATGCCATGCCGTATCTCCTTTGGGGCAGTACACCGGCATCCGCACTGTACGGACACCGTGTCGCCGCGATGATGCCCCGCCGGAAAATGGCCCGGAAGCATGAAGCGCTCGAATGTGGCGCGGAGGCCGACTGGAGCGCCTGAAGTTTTTGGGTACCAAAACTGCAACCGAGATCGACAGTAGCACGCTGCAGCGGTTTGCGTGCGTTGAATATCTCCATCGTGTGCAGCGCGGAAAAACTCTCCCTGCGGGGTCTATTAAACTCTCTGACCGCGGGGACAGATATTGATTCCCCCCGAGAGCAGCGTTTCGGGATCAAGGCGTCCGCCGGCTCGTGTGAAGCCTGTCCCACTGGGGGCGTGGCATTCTCGTCGCGAGCACCGTTGGCGGGGAAGGACGGCTAGGCGGCCCCGAGGACCGGAGTCAACCCCTCAGGCGAACCGCCGCTTTTTGGAAGCGAATTCACGCGACGGAGGCAGCGGTGTGACGCAGGGCGTCGAGAACCCGTCTTGCGACGCGAGACCGGCGAGGGCCGAGAGGCCTAGGCGACGAAGAAGGCCCAGGTCGTTGACCTGGGCCTTCTTTCAAGAGCGGATGACGGGAATCGAACCCGCGCTATAAGCTTGGGAAGCTCATGTTCTACCATTAAACTACATCCGCGCAGCGGCCGGGTGATCCGTGCCGCATCGTTGCACACTGTACCCCATGCGCCACTTGAGGCGAAGCTCCGCCTCCGCGTGTGCGAGTGTGTGCGGAGCGGCGCCTGGAGGGTGTCCTGTTGATCCCCTAATGTGGCTGTCTCGTCCACCGCATGTGTAGGGGAAGGGACTTGATGGGTTCCATGGAGCGCACCGTCGTCCGCTGTGCCGAGGGGCACGTGTTCAGTACCGCCTCGTTCCCGCTTCAGCAGCTCGGGGCCGGGCGGATCGGGCCCGGGCGGCTCATCCGGTGTCCGCGGTGTGCGCGCTTGCGCCACGCGGTGCCCGTGGTGCTCGGACAGCGCTGAGCCGGTAGACGCCCGGCGGTGCCGGTGGGCGCGGGGCCCTGCCGATTGGGGCAGGTCCGCGCCCTCTGCGTATCGTGGGGGCGTGCTTCTCTCAGACAAGGACATCCGGGCCGAGATCGATGCCGGACGGGTGCGCATCGACCCGTACGACGAATCCATGGTGCAGCCCTCGAGCATCGACGTGAGGCTTGACCGCTTCTTCCGGGTGTTCGAGAACCACCGTTACCCCCACATCGACCCCGCCATCGAGCAGCTCGACCTGACGCGCGAGGTCGAGCCGGAGGGCGACGAGGCGTTCATCCTGCACCCGGGCGAGTTCGTGCTCGCCTCGACCTACGAGGTCATCACCCTGCCGGACGACATCGCGTCGCGCCTGGAGGGGAAGAGCTCTCTGGGGCGGCTGGGGCTCGTCACGCACTCGACCGCCGGGTTCATCGACCCCGGTTTCTCGGGGCACGTGACCCTGGAGCTGTCGAACCTCGCCACCCTGCCGATCAAGCTGTGGCCGGGCATGAAGATCGGCCAGCTGTGCATGTTCCGGCTGAGCACGCCCGCCGAGTTCCCGTACGGGAGCGAGCGGTACGGCTCGCGGTATCAGGGGCAGCGGGGGCCGACGGCCTCCCGCTCGTTCATGAACTTCCATCGGACCCAGGTGTGAGGCGGTAGCCGGCATGAGTGAAGTACGCGAGAACCTGACGTACGAGGGCTTCGGCAAGGCCGTCCGCGAGCTGGCGCAGACCATCGCCGACGACGGCTACGAGCCGGACGTCGTCCTCTCCATCGCCCGCGGCGGCGTCTTCGTCGCCGGCGGTCTGGCCTACGCCCTGGACTGCAAGAACATCCACCTCGTGAACGTGGAGTTCTACACCGGCGTCGGGACCACCCTGGAGATGCCGGTCATGCTGGCGCCCGTGCCCGACGCGATCGACTTCTCCGACAAGAAGGTCCTGATCACGGACGACGTCGCCGACACCGGCAAGACGCTCAAGCTCGTCCACGACTTCTGCGTCGACCACGTCGCCGAGGTCCGCTCGGCCGTCATCTACGAGAAGTCGCACTCGCTCGTGAAGTGCGAGTACGTGTGGAAGAAGACCGACGAGTGGATCAACTTCCCCTGGTCGGTCGAGCCGCCCGTCGTGAAGCGCGAGGGCCAGGTCCTCGACGCCTGAGCGGACCGATCCGACGCGATCCGGTGACGCGATCTGTACGTGAACGAAAGGGCCCTCGTCGACTTCGGTCGACGAGGGCCCTTTCTCTTTACCTCACGTACGTCGTGCTATTCGCCGAGCGGTCCGGGGAAAGGTCAGTCCCAGACGTAGAGGCCCCAGCCGGCGGACTCGCGGAGGCAGTAGTAGGACGAGTATCCGTGGCGGACGTAGTAACTGCCGCCGCCGTGACACTGCGACTCGGAGCTGTAGTGGGTGATGAAGTGCATCGCCGTGGGGGCAGCGGGTGCGGCGGAGGCGGTGCTCGTCACGGCCCCCGTCATTCCGAAGGCGGCGAGTGCGGCCGAGAATATTGCTATGCGGGCAAGCTTCCCGGACATAAAACTCCTCGATTGTTGGAAAATGATTCCATGCGGTGAGTCCCGGGTGATCCTCTCATCTGTCTGCGACATGTCAACGAAGTTTCTGAGGGTGGCGGAAAAGCGATCTTGGCGGCCAAACGGAATTGTCGACGCCGTTCGTGAACTGGAATTCACGAACGGTCGACCCAACCCCCTCAGGTGACCAGGTTGTTCAGGGCCTTGTACGTGTTCGGGCCCGGGACCCCGTCCAGCGGGCCCGTGTAGCCGCCCGTCTGGGCCAGGCGCTGGAGTGACACGTACGTCGCCGTGCCCGGAGCGCCGTCGATCAGGCCCGAGTAGCCCCAGCCGCGCAGGCACGCCTGGATCCCGGCCCAGCTGTACGGGCCGAGCACCCCGTCGGCCGGGCCCGAGTAGCCGCCGAGCGCGGCCATCCGCTGCATCGCCGCGTACGTCGCCGTGCCGGGGGCGCCGTCGATCGGGCCCGTGTAGCCGAAGCGGCGCAGGACCGTCTGGACGCCCTTCCACGAGTTCGTTCCCATGACGCCGTCGATCGGGCCCGTGTAGCCGCCCGCCGTCGCCAGGGTCTGCAGCCCCTTGTACGTCGCCGTGCCCGGGGCGCCGTCGAGCGGGCCGGTGTAGCCGTGGCCGCGCAGGACCGTCTGGACGCCCTTCCAGCTGTTCGTGCCGAGGACGCCGTCGACCGGGCCCGTGTAGCCGCCCCGCTGGGCCAGCTGCTGGAGCGTCTTGGCGTCCGCCGTCGCGATCGTCACGCTCCCGGTGCCGCCCGCCTGCGCGAGATAACCGCGCAGCCCGGCGTACGTGTTCGGGCCCATGATCCCGTCGACGGGGCCCGTGTAGCCGCCGCGCTGGGCCAGCTGCTGGAGGCCCTTGTACGTGTTCACTCCGGGCGCGCCGTCGATCGGGCCGCCGTAGAGCCCCAGCTGGGTGAGCAGGGTCTGGACGCCCTTCCAGCTGTTCGGGCCGAGGACGCCGTCGAGAGGACCCGTGTACCCGCCGAGCTGCGCGATCCGCTGGAGGGTCACCCCGTCGGCGAGCGGGATGTCCGGCGCCGGGTCGGGGACCGGGTTCGCGCCCGGGGGCGGCAGGACCGCCGTCCCGAAGGCGTCCGGCTTCGCCTGGTTCAGGTCGACGGCGACGCCCTTGACGGAGCCCGTGTCACTGAACTGGTGGATCGCCCAGTCCGGATACGCGGTGCCGATCCGCGGGCTGCCCGCCGGGGCGCCGTAGTCCGCGATCCAGAGCTTCGCTCCCGTCGCCCGCGTCAGCGGCCAGGACCGGGACTGGAGCAGCGAGGAGTACGTGTAGAGGAACGGGGTCGTGCCCAGGCGGGCCTTCACGATGTCGATGAACTGCGCCGTCTGCGCGTCCGTCCACACCGGGCTCTGGTCGACGCCCTCGACGTCGACCATCAGCGGCTCGCCGGGGCGGTAGCCGCGCAGATGGGCGAGGAAGTACTCGGCGTCGGTGGCCGCCGCTCCCCAGCCGGTCATCCAGTAGTGGCCGACCAGGAACCCGGCAGCCCGCGCCTCGTCGACCTGCCGGACGTAGTGCGGCGAGGTGTAGGGCTGGTGGGTGCCGTCGTTGGAGCCGCCCGACTTCACCACGCAGAAGCGGAATCCGGCGCTGCGCGCGGCCAGGAAGTCCAGGTTCGCCTGGCTGGTGCCGACGTCGATTCCGTACACCGCGTCCGTCGGCGACGGCGTGGGCGCCGGGCCGGGGGCCGGTGGCGTGGTCGGCGGGTGGGCGGACAGCCAGCCCGAGACGCCGAGGATCGTGTTCGGGCCGAGGACGCCGTCGATCGGTCCGGTGTAGCCGCCGTCCCTGGCGAGGGCCTGCACGGCCTTGTACGTGGCGGGGCCGGGTACACCGTCGATCGGGCCCGTGTAGCCGTAGCCGCGGACGGCGGTCTGCACGCCCTTCCAGCCGTTGACGCCGATCGCGCCGTCGACGGGGCCCGTGTAGCCGCCGCGCTGCGCGAGTGTCTGCAGGACCTTCTGGTCGGCCGTGGTCAGGGGGTACGTGGCGCCGCCGGGGCCCGGGGTGCCCACGTCGGCCATCCGCGCACCGACGTTGTCCAGCGTCCAGCCCAGGTAGACGAGACCGGCGAGGGAGTTGTACCGCGCGACGGACTGGGTGCCGATGCGGTAGCCGCCGGGGGCGAAGTCCTCGCCGCCCGACAGATGGCCCGTGGCCATCAGGCAGCGGGTGCCGCCGCCGTCGAGGTCCAGGGCCACGTGGCCGGGTGTGAGCCGGACCGCGTTGGCCCACCAGTGGAAGGCCCCGCGGGGCGCCGCCGACCAGTCCGGGTGCCCCTCGCCCGAGGCCTCCCACGCGTCGTACGCCGTCCCCCGCGAGCTGCTCAGATCGCAGGCCCGGAACATCAGGGACTGGCACATGTCGGACCAGTTGTAGCCGTTGTCGAAGCCGGCGGCACCACCGTCGGTCGTGTGCTGGCGGGCCCACTGTTCCGCCCCGGCGACCGTTCTCGTCATCGTGTGCTCCTCGACCCGGAGACGGACAGGTGGGAGATGGCGAGGATCGTCTCCGTGCCCACCAGCTGGGCCCGGAGCACGGGATCCGCCGCGCCGGTCGGTACGGCGCCGTGCCGCAGCCAGGGGGTGAGGGCGACGGTGCCTCCCGCATCCGTGTCGAGGTCCAGATATCCGTACCGGCCGGGGGACTTGCGGCCCTCGGACACCTCGAACCAGAGGCTCGGGCGGGCCGTGTGGAACGAACTGAGGGAGAACCGGACGCGTCGGCCCGGCAGCGGCCCGCCGTCCGGTCCGGCCAGCGCGAACACCACCCCGGCGGCCGGGGCTCCGGAGGGAGCCGACGCCCTCGCGGCCGGCCAGTCGTAGCCGGGCGCCGAGAACGTCCCCGACGTCCCCCGGAGACCCCCGCCGGCCGCGGAGGCGGCGCCGGCCGTGCCGCCCGCGCCCACCCCCAGGACCAGCCCCGGCAGCAGCGCGCCGGCCGTCCGCAGGACGGACCGCCGGGACGGCACCCGCCCTTCGCCATCAACCCACTCGGGCACCTGACCTCCTGGAATCCCCTGGACCGGATGTGCCGGACCGGACAAGACCACCGCAGGGGCCGGGCGCCGGCAACCCAACGAAAGCGCGGAGTCGAGGCCCCGGTTCCGCGCTTTCGTTGGGTTGTCGGTCGCGGGGCGGACCGATGGGATGAGCGGGCTCGTGATCTTCCCGAACAACCCGCTAGCTCAGGGAGAAGCGTTGACCGAGAACGAGGCACGGCAGCACCGTTGTGGCGGCGGCCAGGACGCCCCTCACGTCCCGGCGGGCGTCAGCCGTCGCACGCTGCTGCGCGGCGCCGTGGTGGGAGGCGGCGCGCTGGCCGCCGGTGGGCTCGTCCTGCCCACGAGCGCGTACGCCGTCCCCGCGCTCTACAACCCGTTCGCCGCGTACGCCGTCACCGGACCGTGGGACCCGCCGAACCACAACGGCATCGACTACGGCATGGCCGTGGGGACTTCGCTCCCGGCCTGCGGTGCCGGAACGATCGAGAACATCCCCTACAACGGCACCGGCGGCCACACCGTCACCATCCACCACGCCGACGGGTATCGCAGCCAGTACATGCACCTGTCGAGGTTCCTGCTGGCCAACGGCGCGAACGTGTCCTCCGGGACGGTCGTCGGGCTCTCCGGCGGAGCGGCGGGCGCCGACGGCGCGGGCAACTCGACCGGCCCGCACCTGCACTGGCACGTCATCAACGCGAGCGGCGTCCGGGTCAACCCGCTCTCCGTCGTCGGCGGCGGCACGCCCCCCGTCCAGGGCGAGGGACTGACGCTCCAGAAGATCGCCGGCGCCGGCGGCTACACCGGGGCCCTCGACGGCGTGCCGGGCACGAACACCTGGCTCGGCGTGCAGAGGGTCGTCACCGGCTACGGCTACACGGGCCCGATCGACGGCGCCCCCGGCAACGGCACGTACTCGGCACTCCAGCGGCTGGCCCAGAAGGGCGGCTACGGCGGTCCGATCGACGGAGTGATGGGCACCAACTCCTGGAAGGGCGTGCAGACCGTCTGCCGTCGCTTCGGCTACACGGGCCCGATCGACGGCGCCCCGGGAACGAACACCTACGCGGCGATGCAGCGGATCGCCAAGCTCGGCGGCTACACCGGCCCGGCCGACGGCGTCCTCGGCGCCAACTCGTGGAAGGGCCTGCAGCGCCTCTTCACCGGCTTCGGCTACACCGGCCCGCTCGACGGAGCGCCCGGCACGAACACGTACAAGGGGCTCCAGCGCATGGCCCAGCTCGGCGGCTACACGGGCCCGGTCGACGGCGTCCCGGGTACCAACACCTGGGCGGCGCTCGCCAAGCTCGTCTGACGCGCCCTCGGTACCTCGAACGCTCCCCACTCTCCGAACGCTCCGAACTCTTCGAACTCCGCAAAGCGCAGGGCCTCTTCGCGAGGCCCTGCCCTTCGCCATGCCGCTCAACTATCTTCATCGTTGCGTGTCAGCGGGGCCGTTCCGGAGCCGAGGAGGACGATGAGGAGCCGTAGCGGGCTGTGGCGGGTCGCGGAGCTGCCCACGACGAGGGCCGGCGTCGAGCGGGCCTTCTCGTACTTCACCGCCGGGGTCCGGCTCGGGACCGTCGCGCAGATGGTGCCCGCGGTGCAGCTCGGCGCGGCGCGGTCGCCGCACGAGGCCGGCTACCTCGCCTGCTGGGGCGCCGCCGCCCTCGCCGCCGTCGCGGTGAGCGTGGTGACGCTCGTACGCCGCCGGCCGCTGGGCACCGCCGTGGCGGTGCTCGACTTCGGCCTTGCCTGCGCCCTGCTCGTCCTGGGCCCCCTGGTGCTCGCGCCCTGGGACCGCTTCGGCACCTGGACCGCCTTCCAGCCGGGGTACGCGCTGTCCGTCATCATCACCGCCGGCGGCGTACGCGGCCTCGCCGTCTGGGCGCTCAGCCTGCTCGCCGTCTCCGTCTGTTACGTGGTCTACCTCGGCGGCGACGTCGGGAGCGAGATGACCTCGACCGCCGTCGGCAACGTCCTGACCTATGTCGTGTACGCGCTGGTCGCCCGCATGTTCTTCGGGTACACCCGCCGCATCGCGCGCGACGCCGACGCCTCACGCGCGCGTGCCGCAGAGCTGGCGCGGCGCGAGGAGGAGCGGCGGGCGCAGGTGATGATGCACAACGGCGTCGCCGTCATGCGCCTGCTGACCGAGCAGGGCGACGACGTCTCGCGGGCCCGGCTCGTCGGCCAGGCCGAGGTGGAGCTGCGGCGGATGCGCTCCTACCTGCGGGGCACGGAGGGGTGCGCCTCCGACGGCGAGGGGCCCTCGGCCGGGCTCGTCCCGACGGTCGGGCGGGTGTGCGAGCGGTTCGCCGACCTGAACGTCGTCACGTCGCTCGACCTCGCCACCGGCCTGCGGATCCCCGCCGCGCAGGCGGAGGCGCTGGAGCGCGCGCTCGGGAGCCTGCTGCTCAACGTCCGCGTGCACGCCCGCGCGCACGAGGTCGTCGTCCACCTCGACGCGACGGAGCCGGAGGGGGCCTGGACGCTGACCGTGCACGACGACGGCGTCGGCTTTGACCCGGCTTCGGTGACCGCCGGGGTCGGGCTGCGCGAGGTGGTGGTGGGCGAGCTGCGGCGGCGGGGGCTCGGCGTCGGGATCGTGTCCGCCGTGGGAGAGGGCACGACCGTGACGGTCCGCTCGCGCCCCGGACCGGAGGCGGGTCCGCCGGGGCCCGCTCGGCCGTCCGTAGGGTCGGCCTTCGCGGACGCGCCGTGAGGCCCGCGGTGGCGGTCGTCGACGACGCCTCGCTGATCCGCGAGTCGATCGGCCCGCTCATGCCCGGTCTCGACGTGGTCGCGGCGGTCGCGACCGTGGAGGAGCTGGTGCGCCGCAGCCCGGCGGTGGACGTCGTCCTGCTCGACCTGCACCTGGCCAACCTGGAACAGCAGCCCGACGTGCGCCAGGGCGTCGCCGCGATCCGTACGCTGACCCGCCGCGGTTACCGCGTCTGCGTCTACAGCCAGGAGGAACGCCGGTTCGTCCTCGCGGCGTGCGTCGCGGCCGGGGCGAGCGGCATCGTCTCCAAGGCCCTGCCGCGCGCCCGGGCCGAGGAGCTGTTCCTCGACGTCGCCCACGGCGGCACCGTCGTGCCGCAGCAGGTCGTCGGCATCCTCGAAGTGCTCGTCCGGCGCGACTGCATCACCCTGCTGAGCGAGCGCCAGCGCCAGATCCTGCACGGCCGGGCCCGCGGCCTGAGCTACGCGCAGGTCGCGCGGGAGCTGTTCGTGAGCGAGTCGACGCTGCGCGGCTACTGGTTCGACCTCACCAGGTCGCTGACGGACTCCCTGCGCGGCCTCACCCCGGGCGAGATCGAGCACGCCCTCGGGCTCGCGCCGGGCGACCTTCTGGAGTTCTGGGCCGACGGGGCGACGGACGGGGCGGATGCGGCCGGCCCGGCGGCCCGCAAGGACTGGTGGCGCATCGGCCGCGGCCGCTGAGGGGACGCGGCGGGCGCGGCGGACGCGGCGGACGCGGACAGCGGGAAGCGTGAAGCGGGAAGCGGGAAGCCCCTCACCGCCGTGCGATGGGGGGCTTCCCGATGTCTTCGTACGTCGTCTGTCTTCGTACGTCGTCGCTACAGCATGCCCAGCTTGGTCAGGCTCAGCAGCGCCACCAGCTGGATCGCCGACGCGCCCAGGGCCTTCGGCCACGGCAGGTCGTGCGAGCGGCTCACCATCATGGTGAGCAGGGCGCCGAGTGCGAGCCAGGTCAGCCAGCCGACGACCTGGACGAAGCCGTTCTCGCCGCCCAGGAAGAGCGCGAAGACGAGCCGGGGCGCGTCCGTGATCGACATGATCAGCATCGACAGGCCCACGGTCGGCTGCCAGGAGCCGTCGCCGCCGAGCTGGCGGGCGAGCGTGTGCGTGACCGCGCCGAGGATCAGTCCGCCGACGACGAAGCCGAGGGCCGTCATCAGGACGTACGGGATCGCCGTCGACAGGGTCGCGTTGATCGCCTCGTCGCGGGCCTTGTCGAAGCCGAAGATCGCCAGCAGGCCGTAGAGGAAGGTGACGATCAGGGCGGGGCCCCAGACGGCGTGGTCCCGCATCCGGAGGAAGGTGTCCGCCGGGCGCAGCACGATGCCGCTCAGGAGGGGCTTCCAGGGGAGCCGGGGGCCGACGGGGACGGGGGCGGGCTGGTAGCCGCCGCCACCGTCGCGGTACGGGTCGTCGACGCTGAACATCTGCGTGTGGCCCGGGTTGTTCGCCGTGCCGGGGTGCGCCTGCGGCGGCTGCTGCTGGCCGTAGGGCTCGCCGAAGTACTCCGGCTCGCCGTAGGGCTGCTGCTGCCCCTGGGGGCCGCCCTGCTGACCGCCGTACTGACCCCCGCGCTGACCGCCGTACTGGGGGCCGCCGCCCTGCGGGGGCCACTGCTGCTGCGGGTACGACGGCGGAGCCGCGTTGTACCCGTAGGGCGCCTGCTGCGGTTGCTGCTGCTGTTGCTGCGGGGGGCGGTTGTCCCGGCCGCGTCCGTTCCTGAATCCAGCCACGCCCTTGAACGTACCCGCTCCGGCTGTGGAGGCGCTCCTTCGGCCGCTCCTTGCCACTGAGCTGTGACATCCCCTAGGGGATGTCCGCGGGGGCGCTCGGGGGCGGCGGGGCCGTGACGCGGTCGTGGGGGAAGCGCGGGTGCCCTGTTACAAATCCGACGTATCGCCTCAATGTGGTGCTCGTAGCTTCGGAGGAGTCAGCGATCCGAGCAAGGAGCTCTTCCGATGCGTGTCACCCGTCGTTCCGCCCGTACCGCCGCCGTCGCCACCGGGGCCGTCGCCGCACTCCTCCTGCCCGCCGCCGGGGCCTTCGCCGCCGACGGGCCGGACCGGGACCCGGCCCCCACCGGGAGCGAGGCGAGCGACAGGAGTGGCACCAGCGGCACCGACGACGCGAGCGACCAGTCGGTCCTGTGGCGGAACGTCGACCTTGCCGACGGCTCGCTCGCCAAGGTCTACCAGGACGGCCCGGGCCGCTTCTCCGCCGAGATCTACGCGAACGGTTCCCTGATCGACACCCTCGTCAGCACCGACGGGAAGCCCGCGTACGGCCAGAACAACGGCCTCCATGTCGTCCTCCGGCCGGACGGCACCGTCTCCTCCTGGCTCGACGGCACCCCCACCCCGAAGCCGGACCCCAAGCCCACCCCGAAGCCGGACCCCAAGCCCACCCCGAAGCCGAAGCCCGCCCCCAAGCCCGTCCCGAAGCCCGCCCCGCGCCAGGCCTCCGCCAAGGTCACGCTGCCCGACGGGAACATCGCCCGGTTCCACCCCGGCAAGGACCGGCCCCGCGTCGAGATCACCCGGTCGAACGGGCACGCCGTCGGCACCCTCGACCTGAAGCACTCCGCCTCCGGCCACCACGGCTGGACCTACAAGCTCGTCGACGCGGGCAAGCACCGCTACAAGCTCGCCGCGATCGACACCCCGAAGCAGGGCGCGAGCAGCTGGGTCTACGACTTCCAGGGCCGGCTGATCGAGAAGTACACCGCCCAGAAGGCCGGCTGAGACGACGGCACGACGAAGAGGGCCGCCCCGCGATCCGCGGGGCGGCCCTCTCTCACGTACCGACTGCTTCGCCGACTACTTCGCCGGCTCCGGCTCCGGCTCCTCGGCCGGCTCCGGCTCCGGGTCGACCGGGGCCTTCACCGATTCGAGGAGCAGCTGGGCCACGTCCACGACCGTGACGGACTCCTTGGCCCTGCCCTCGTTCTTCTTGCCGTTGACCGAGTCGGTCAGCATGACGAGGCAGAACGGGCAGGCGGTGGAGACGATGTCCGGGTTGAGGGACAGGGCCTCCTCGACGCGCTCGTTGTTGATGCGCTTGCCGATCCGCTCCTCCATCCACATCCGGGCACCACCGGCGCCGCAGCAGAAGCCGCGCTCCTTGTGGCGGTGCATCTCCTGCTGGCGCAGGCCGGGGACGGCGGACATGATCTCGCGCGGCGGCGTGTAGACCTTGTTGTGACGGCCCAGGTAGCACGGGTCGTGGTAGGTGATGAGGCCCTCGACCGGGGTCACCGGGATCAGCTTGCCCTCGTCGATGAGGTGCTGGAGCAGCTGGGTGTGGTGGATGACCTCGTACTCGCCGCCGAGCTGCGGGTACTCGTTGGCGATGGTGTTGAAGCAGTGCGGGCAGGTGGAGACGATCTTCTTCGCCGACTTCGGCTTCCTGGTCGTCTCGTCCTCGTCGTCCTCGCCGAACGCCATGTTCAGCATCGCGACGTTCTCCTGCGCGAGCTGCTGGAACAGCGGCTCGTTGCCGAGGCGGCGGGGGGAGTCACCGGTGCACTTCTCGTCGCCGCCCATGATCGCGAACTTGACGCCCGCGATGTTGAGCAGCTCGGCGAAGGCCTTGGTGGTCTTCTTGGCCCGGTCCTCCAGGGCGCCGGCGCAGCCGACCCAGTACAGGTAGTCGAACTCGGAGAGGTCCTCGACGTCCTTCCCGACGATCGGGACCTCGAAGTCGACCTCCTTGGTCCACTCGACGCGCTGCTTCTTGGCGAGACCCCAGGGGTTGCCCTTCTTCTCCAGGTTCTTGAGCATCGTGCCCGCCTCGGACGGGAACGCGGACTCGATCATCACCTGGTAGCGGCGCATGTCGACGATGTGGTCGATGTGCTCGATGTCGACCGGGCACTGCTCGACGCAGGCGCCGCAGGTGGTGCAGGACCACAGGACGTCCGGGTCGATGACGCCGTTCTCCTCGGCGGTGCCGATGAGGGGGCGCTCGGCCTCGGCGATCGCGGAGGCGGGGACGTCCTTCAGCTGCTCCTCGGTCGCCTTCTCGTTGCCCTCCATGTCCTTGCCGCCGCCCGCGAGCAGGTACGGCGCCTTGGCGTGCGCGTGGTCGCGCAGCGACATGATGAGGAGCTTCGGGGAGAGCGGCTTGCCGGTGTTCCAGGCGGGGCACTGCGACTGGCAGCGGCCGCACTCGGTGCAGGTGGAGAAGTCGAGAATGCCCTTCCAGGAGAACTGCTCGACCTGGGAGACACCGAAGACGGCGTCCTCGGCCGGGTCCTCCCAGTCGATCTCCTTGCCGGCGGTCGTCATCGGCTGGAGCGCGCCCAGGGCGGTGGAGCCGTCGGCGTTGCGCTTGAACCAGATGTTCGGGAAGCCGAGGAAGCGGTGCCAGGCGACACCCATGTTGGTGTTGAGCGAGACCGTGATCATCCAGGTGAAGGACGTGACGATCTTGAGCGCCGCGAAGAAGTACGTGAGGTACTGGATCGTGCTCAGGCTCAGGCCGTCGAGCAGGGCGATCAGCGGGTACGAGGCGAAGAAGCCCGGCTCCCAGCCGGTCACGTGGTGCTGGACGCCCTCGAGCGCGCGGAGCGTCATGATGCAGAGGCCGACGATCAGGATGACGGCCTCGACGAAGTACGCCTGGCCCGTCTTGGAGCCGGCGAAGCGCGACTTGCGGCCCGCCCTGGTCGGCTTGCTGAGCTGACGGATCACGATGAGGGTCACGATGCCGAGGACCGTCATCAGACCGAGGAACTCGGTGAAGATCTCGTACGGCAGCCAGTCGCCGATGATCGGGATCAGCCAGTCGGCCTGGAAGAGCTGGCCGAAGGCGTTGACGATCGTCAGGAGCAGCGAGAAGAAGCCCACCGCGACGAACCAGTGCGCGAAGCCGACGATGCCCCAGCGGTTCATCCTGGTGTGGCCGAGGAACTCCTTGACCAGCGTGATGGTGCGCTGCTTGGGGTCACCGGTGCGTGTGCCGGCGGGCACCGGCTGACCGAGCCGCACGAAGCGGTAGATCTGCACGGTGGCGCGGCCGAACAGCGCGACGGCCACCACCGTGATGGCGATCGACACGATGATCGCGGCGAGTTGCATGACGGGCTCCTCGGGCGGGCCTACTAAGCGGTAACTTATTGAGTTCCCGCTGAGATTACCCGGTCACGGCGCCGCGCTGTAGCGGCGCTCGCGGTGATATGTGTCGCTCAGGCAAACCTTGCCGCGCGACGCCTGCGGACTGCTGGAAGCGTACGCGCCAGGATGGCGAGGTCCATCCCCAGCCAGTGGTGGTCCACATAGTGGAGATCGAGCAGGTCGCGCTCCTCCCACGGTAGTTCCGAGCGCCCGCTGATCTGCCACGGCCCGGTGAGTCCGGGGCGTACGGAGAGCCGGCGCCGGCCCTCGCCCGCGCACTCGCGGTGACCCGGGGCCAGCGGACACGGTCCGACCAGCGACATCCGGCCCGCGACGACGTGCAGGAGCAGGGGCAGCGCGGCCAGTGGGCTCTTCGTGCGGAAGGTCAGCATCGTGAAGGCGCGGCCGTCCAGGCCGGCCACCGTCCGGCGGCGCAGCACGCCGCGCCCCGGGGCCGAGTCGCCGAGCGCGACCGAGAGGGCGACGGCGGCGAGAAGAGGGGAGAGCGCGACCAGCAGGGCGAGCCCGCCCAGGATGTCGAACGTGCGCTTGGCCGTCATTCCCCACACCCTTCCGAGTGAGCCGATGAGAATCATGGGATATTCGTGGGATATGCCTGCTTTGCCCGACAAGGGGTGTCCGGACTCTCTCACGAGTGCCCCGGTCCGGGGCGGGATCGACGCGCTCAACCCCTCCTTCCCGCCCTCGTTGAGCGCCCGGGCGAGCGAAGAGTTGAGTCACCCCCACTCAGGTCTGTTGACGGGGCGCGGGGCGTCGTGCATCCTTGAGTCAGATCCACTCAAGTCAGTCAGCTGGAGGAATTGAAATGGCACGTGCGGTCGGCATCGACCTGGGCACGACTAACTCCGTCGTCAGCGTTCTGGAAGGCGGCGAGCCCACCGTCATCACCAACGCCGAGGGTGCCAGGACCACGCCGTCCGTCGTCGCCTTCGCGAAGAACGGCGAGGTGCTCGTCGGCGAGGTGGCCAAGCGTCAGGCTGTCACCAACGTCGACAGGACCATCCGGTCGGTCAAGCGCCACATGGGCACCGACTGGAAGATCGAGATCGACGGCAAGAACTTCAACCCGCAGCAGATGAGCGCCTTCATCCTGCAGAAGCTCAAGCGTGACGCCGAGGCGTACCTGGGCGAGAAGGTCGTCGACGCGGTCATCACCGTCCCCGCGTACTTCAACGACTCCGAGCGCCAGGCCACCAAGGAGGCCGGTGAGATCGCGGGCCTCAACGTCCTGCGCATCGTCAACGAGCCGACCGCGGCCGCCCTGGCCTACGGCCTCGACAAGGACGACCAGACGATCCTCGTCTTCGACCTCGGTGGCGGCACCTTCGACGTGTCCCTCCTGGAGATCGGCGACGGCGTCGTCGAGGTGAAGGCCACCAACGGTGACAACCACCTCGGTGGTGACGACTGGGACCAGCGCGTCGTCGACTACCTGGTGACGCAGTTCCAGAACGGCCACGGCGTGGACCTCGCCAAGGACAAGATGGCTCTCCAGCGTCTCCGCGAGGCCGCGGAGAAGGCGAAGATCGAGCTCTCGTCCTCGACCGAGACCTCCATCAACCTGCCGTACATCACGGCCTCCGCCGAGGGCCCGCTGCACCTGGACGAGAAGCTCACGCGCGCCCAGTTCCAGCAGCTGACCTCGGACCTGCTCGACCGCTGCAAGGTGCCGTTCCACAACGTCATCAAGGACGCGGGCATCGAGCTCCGCGAGATCGACCACGTCGTTCTCGTCGGTGGCTCCACCCGTATGCCGGCCGTCGCCGAGCTCGTCAAGGAGCTGACCGGCGGTCAGGACGCCAACAAGGGCGTCAACCCGGACGAGGTCGTCGCCATCGGCGCCGCGCTCCAGGCCGGTGTCCTCAAGGGTGAGGTCAAGGACGTCCTGCTCCTCGACGTGACCCCGCTGTCCCTCGGTATCGAGACCAAGGGCGGCATCATGACCAAGCTCATCGAGCGCAACACCACGATCCCGACCAAGCGGTCCGAGATCTTCACGACGGCCGAGGACAACCAGCCGTCCGTGCAGATCCAGGTCTACCAGGGCGAGCGCGAGATCGCGGCGTACAACAAGAAGCTCGGCATGTTCGAGCTGACCGGTCTGCCGCCGGCCCCGCGTGGCGTCCCGCAGATCGAGGTCGCCTTCGACATCGACGCCAACGGCATCATGCACGTGACCGCGAAGGACCTGGGCACGGGCAAGGAGCAGAAGATGACCGTCACCGGCGGCTCCTCGCTGCCGAAGGACGAGGTCGACCGGATGCGCCAGGAGGCCGAGCAGTACGCGGACGAGGACCACCGTCGCCGCGAGGCCGCCGAGTCCCGCAACCAGGGCGAGCAGCTCGTCTACCAGACGGAGAAGTTCCTCAAGGACAACGAGGACAAGGTCCCCGGTGACGTCAAGGCCGAGGTCGAGGCCGCGCTCGTCGAGCTGAAGGAGAAGCTCAAGGGCGAGGACACCGCCGAGATCCGCACCGCCACCGAGAAGGTCGCGGCCGTCTCCCAGAAGCTCGGCCAGGCGCTGTACGCCGACGCCCAGGGCGCGCAGGCCGCGGGTGCCGAGGGTGCCCAGCAGGCCCAGGCCGACGACGACGTCGTCGACGCCGAGATCATCGACGACGAGCCCAAGAAGGGCGGCCAGGCGTGACCGAGGAGACCCCGGGCTTCGAGGAGAAGTCCGACGTCCCCTCCGGCGCCACCCCTGACGACGCCGCCGAGGCCGCCGACTCCTCCGAGAAGGAGTCGGCGGCCCCGGCCGGGGACGCAAGCAGCCAGAAGTCGGCCGGTACCGCGGGCCTCACCGCCCAGCTGGACCAGGTGCGCTCCGCGCTCGACGAGCGCACCGCGGACCTCCAGCGGCTCCAGGCCGAATACCAGAACTACCGCCGCCGCGTGGAGCGGGACCGGGTCACGGTCAAGGAGATCGCCGTCGCGACGCTCCTGTCCGACCTCCTGCCCGTCCTCGACGACGTCGGCCGGGCCCGGGACCACGGCGAGCTCGTTGGCGGCTTCAAGTCGGTGGCGGAATCGCTGGAGACCGTCGTCGCCAAGATGGGCCTGCAGCAGTTCGGCAAGGAGGGCGAGCCCTTCGACCCGACGATCCACGAGGCCCTGATGCACTCGTACGCGCCGGACGTCACCGAGACGACCTGCGTGGCGATCCTGCAGCCGGGGTACCGGATCGGCGAGCGGACCATCCGGCCCGCGCGGGTCGCGGTGGCCGAGCCCCAGCCGGGCGCCACGCCCGGTTCCAAGGAAGAGAAGGCCGACGAGGAGAGCGGTGCCCCCGACGAGGGGTGACGCAACGATCGTCCGGAAGGAGGGACGTCGATGAGCACGAAGGACTTCGTCGAGAAGGACTACTACAAGGTTCTCGGCGTCCCCAAGGACGCCACCGACGCCGAGATCAAGAAGGCGTACCGGAAGCTCGCCCGCGAGAACCATCCGGACGCCAACAAGGGTGACACCAAGGCCGAGGAGCGCTTCAAGGAGATCTCCGAGGCCAACGACATCCTCGGTGACGCCAAGAAGCGCAAGGAGTACGACGAGGCGCGCGCGCTCTTCGGGAACGGCGGCTTCCGGGCCGGCCCGGGCGGCGGTTCGTTCAACTTCGACCTGGGCGACCTCTTCGGAGGCGCCCAGGGCGGGGCGGGCGGCGGTGGCGGCTTCGGCGGCGGTGGCGGCATCGGGGACGTCTTCGGCGGCCTTTTCAACCGCGGGGCCGGCACGGGTGCGCGCACCCAGCCGCGCCGCGGCCAGGACATCGAGTCCGAGGTGACGCTCAGCTTCATCGAGGCCGTCGAGGGCGCGACCGTACCGCTGCGGATGTCCAGCCAGCAGCCGTGCACGGCGTGCTCCGGCACCGGCGACAAGAACGGCACGCCCCGGGTGTGCCCGACCTGCGTCGGCACCGGCCAGGTCTCGCGCGGCAGCGGCGGCGGCTTCTCGCTCACCGACCCGTGCGTGGACTGCAAGGGCCGCGGCCTCATCGCCGAGAACCCCTGCGAGGTCTGCAAGGGCAGCGGTCGGGCCAAGTCCTCCCGCACCATGCAGGTCCGCATCCCGGCGGGCGTCACCGACGGGCAGCGGATCCGGCTGCGCGGCAAGGGTGCGCCGGGTGAGCGCGGCGGGCAGCACGGCGACCTGTACGTCGTCGTGCACGTCGACGACCACGCGGTCTTCGGCCGCAAGGACGACAACCTCACCGTCACGGTGCCGGTCACCTTCACGGAGGCGGCGCTCGGCGGCGAGATCAAGGTCCCGACGCTCGGCGGCCCCGCGGTGACGCTCAAGCTGCCGGCGGGCACTCCGAACGGCCGGACCATGCGCGCCCGTGGCAAGGGCGCGGTCCGCAAGGACGGCACCCGCGGCGACCTGCTCGTCACGGTCGAGGTCGCGGTGCCGAAGGAGCTGGACGACAAGGCACGTGAGGCCCTGGAGACCTTCCGCGAGGCGACCGCCTCCGAGGACCCCCGGGCGGAGCTGTTCCAGGCCGCGAAGGGAGCGTGACCCCGTGGACGGGCGCCGACGCAATCCGTACGAACTGACCGACGAGTCGCCGGTGTACGTCATCTCGGTGGCGGCCCAGCTCTCCGGTCTCCACCCGCAGACCCTGCGGCAGTACGACCGTCTCGGCCTGGTCTCCCCGGACCGCACGGCGGGCCGTGGCCGACGCTACTCGGCCCGTGACATCGAGCTGCTCCGCCAGGTGCAGGCGCTGTCGCAGGACGAGGGCATCAACCTCGCCGGCATCAAGCGCATCATCGAGCTGGAGAACCAGGTCGCGGCGCTGCAGAGCCGGATCGCCGAGCTGTCGGCGGCGGTCGACGGCGCGGCGGCGGCGATGCGCCAGCGCGAGGCCCAGGTGCACGCCTCGTACCGGCGCGACCTGGTGCCGTACACCGACGTGCAGCAGGCGAGCGCGCTGGTGGTCTGGCGCCCCAAGCGCGGCGAATAGCCCCGCACAGCACGTACGACGAGGCCCCCTCCACCGTGATGGAGGGGGCCTCGTCGTACGTCAGGGGATCAGCTCGCCCACGATGTCGCCGAGGGTCTCCCACCAGGGCGCGGCCCCGGTGCCGAACGCGGCGGCGAGGGCGGTGCCGAGGGCGCGGTCGCGGGGAGTGGGGTCGCCGTCCCACTCGTCGATGACCGTGCCGTCGCCCGAGGAGGTGAGGGTGCCGATCCGGCGCCCGTCGCGGGTGAAGCGGCTGTCCGCGTACCCGCAGGGCACGAGCCGGTAGCGGACGCCGTCGGTCCGGACGTCCACGCGGTAGGAGCGCCGCAGGAGCCGTCCGCGTGCGGGCCGGATGACGGCCGCCTCCCCGTCGACGCTGAGCGCGAGCAGGGCGGGCTTGCGGCTCCCGATGGGGGTGTGGGCGTCGGGGTCGGTCCCGGGGGCCCGTACGAGCTCCACGGTGGGCAGCCCGTGGCCGGAGACCCGGAGCGTCCCCGCGGGTCCGTCGAGGTCGATCTGTACGTACACGCTGGTCAGTTGTCCCGTTCGAGAATGCCGGACCGGGCGATGAGATAGCCGAGCTGGGCCCGGCTGCCGCTGCCGAGTGCGGAGGCGAGCTTGGCGATGTGGGCACGGCAGGTACGGACGTTCATGCCGAGCCGCCGGGCGATGGCCTCGTCGACGTGGCCTTCGACGAGGAGCTTGGCGATGGACCGCTGGATGCCGCTGACGCCGTCCGTCTTGATGTCGTACGGGATCTCCTCCCGGATCGGCACCGCGAGCTGCCAGAACTGGTCGAAGACGCCGCCGAGGTAGGCGACGAGCCCGGGATGGCGCAGTTCCAGGGCGACCTGGCGGTCGCTGCGGGCCGGGATGAAGGCGACCTCCCGGTCGACGATGATCAGCCGGTCGATGATCTCTTCCAGCGTGCGCACCTGGACCTCGGGGCCGACGTGCTCCAGGTACGTCAGGGTGAGCTCGGTGTGGCGGGCCGTGTGCTGGTAGAGCGTGCGCATGCTGATGCCCCGGCCGAGGAGGGGCGAGACGCGGTCGAGGGCCTCGGTGAGCGCCTGTGCGGGGCGCCCGCCGCCGGGCTGCACGGTGAGCAGCTCGTGGCGGCAGTTGGCGACGACGCGGTCGAGGGTCGAGTTGATGCGGTCGATGCCCTCGAGCACGGTGATGGCGTGTGTGGTGGGGGAGTCGTGGGCGCTGATCGCCATGAATGGCTCGAAGGCGTCCGAGAGGGCGACGGTGCGCCGGCGCCGGTCGAGTATCTCCCGCTCGATCGGCTGGAGGAGCTGGGCGAGGGCGGCCGAGGGGGGAACCGGTCGGAGCCATCGGGCGTCGTCCGGGTCGGGGTGGAGCAGGGACAGATCGAGGAGGCAGGGGGCCTCGAGGGTCTCTGACCGGGGTATTCGTCCCGTCCGCAGGGCGGCCGCGTACAGCTCGGAGCCGGCTTTGCAGAGCTCGGCATACGAATGCGGGTGACCTGTTTCGTCCGCTTCTTTCCGCATATGTACACCCCCAGGCTCCTGCATCTCAGGAACATGATGCCTGGGTTTGGTGGTGCAGGTGCAGAGAGTAAGCCATCGTCTTACTCGCGGGGGTTGGTAAAGAGACGTTGCCTTCAAGTGAGGTTGCTCGGTGATGATGAAGAAGCTCATACGCACGGTGGCCGGAGTCGCCTTCATCGCGGCGGCCGCAGTGGGCGCCGTGGGAGTGACCCAGGACCCCGGTTGGCACACGACGCCGGCGGAGGTGCAGGCCGCTCCGCTCGACCCGGGCTGGCACGCGGCCCCCGCGCTGGTCGGTGACCCGGGCTGGCACGTGGCCCCCGCACAGGATCCCGGCTGGAGCTAGACGGGCGCATGAACGTTCCCGATGACCCCAGGTTCCGCCGGGAGATGGCTTCGGCCTATCGATCCGGCTGGCACTTCGTCGACCTCGCCACGGCCATCCCCCACCGTGGCGACGCGCTGAAGGTCACCCTCTTCGGAGAACCGATCGTCGTGGCACGCGAGCAGGACGAGGACGTCCGTGCCTACCGTTGTCTCCGTCGCCCCCGTGGTGCGCCGCAGCCCATCCGCTGCGCCATCCGGTACGGCATGATCTTCGTCAACCTTGATCAGCGCGACCACCAGCTGATCGAACCCGAGACCATCACCGCCACCCCCCGCAGTGCCTGAGCGATTCCCCCGTCGTTGTAGATCGCTCCGGCACTTCCCCCACACAGCGGCGCCATCGCGGACCTGAAACGCGATGGCGCCGCTGTGCTGCGCCCGGGCGGATGTCAGGCGCCCGGGCGGATGTCAGGCCCGGACGGATGTCAGGCCCGGCCCATCGCCCGCGTGAGGGCGATCTCGATGACGACCCGGTCCGGGTTCGGGGCCGGCGTCCGGCCGTACCGCTCCGCGTAGCGGCCGACGGCGTCCGCGACGACCTCCGCCTCCGTACGGATGTGGGCGATGCCCTCCAGGGTGGCCCAGCGCCCCTTGTCGACCTGGCAGACCGCCACGCGCGCGCCGTCCGCGCCCGCCGCCAGCACGTTGGCGACCTTCCGGCTGTTCTTGTTCGTGATCACTCGCGCGTACCCGCCCTCGGGGTCGTACGTGACGCCGACCGCCACGACGTGCGGGGTGCCGTCCGCGCGCGGGGTCGTCAGGGTGCACATGTGGTACTCGCGCCAGAAGCTGAGGTACGAGTCGGAAGGGTTCCTCGGGTCTGTGGCCATGCCCCGGAAACTACCCGTGGCAGGAGTCCCGCCGAAACATTGAGCGGAATGGACTCAACTTTGTGTACGTTAGAAGGGTCATAGAGGGAAAGTAGCCGTAGGTACCGAGGAGGAACACCGCACGTGGACGTCGAACTGACCAACCGGAGCCGGGACGCGCTCAACGCGGCCACGAGCCGCGCCGTGTCCGAGGGGAACCCGGATCTCATCCCCGCGCACCTGCTCCTGGCCCTGCTGGCGGGTCAGGACAACGAGAACATCACCGACCTGCTCGCCGCCGTCGAGGCCGACCAGGCGGTCGTGCGCTCCGGCGCGGAGCGGCTCATCGCCGCCCAGCCGAGCATCACGGGGTCCACGGTCGCGCCCCCGCAGCCCAACCGCGAGTTCCTCGCGGTCATCGCCGACGCCGACAAGCGCGCCAAGGAGCTCGGCGACGACTTCCTCTCCACCGAGCACCTGCTCATCGGGCTCGCCGCCAAGGGCGGGCAGGCCGGTGAGATCCTCGACCGGCAGGGTGCGAGCGCGGCGAAGCTGCTCGACGCCTTCGAGAAGAGCAGGGGAGGACGCCGGGTGACCACACCCGACCCGGAAGGGCAGTACAAGGCGCTGGAGAAGTTCGGCACGGACTTCACGGCCGCCGCGCGCGAGGGCAAGCTGGACCCGGTCATCGGCCGGGACCACGAGATCCGGCGCGTGGTGCAGGTGCTGTCCCGCCGCACCAAGAACAACCCGGTCCTCATCGGTGAGCCCGGCGTCGGCAAGACCGCCGTCGTCGAGGGGCTCGCCCAGCGGATCGTGAAGGGCGACGTACCGGAGTCGCTGAAGAACAAGCGGCTGGTCTCGCTCGACCTCGGCGCGATGGTCGCCGGGGCGAAGTACCGCGGCGAGTTCGAGGAGCGGCTGAAGACCGTCCTCGCCGAGATCAAGGCGAGCGACGGCCAGATCATCACCTTCATCGACGAGCTGCACACGGTCGTCGGCGCGGGCGCCGGCGGCGACTCCGCCATGGACGCGGGCAACATGCTCAAGCCCATGCTGGCCCGCGGCGAGCTGCGGATGGTCGGCGCGACCACCCTCGACGAGTACCGCGAGCGGATCGAGAAGGACCCCGCCCTGGAGCGCCGCTTCCAGCAGGTCCTGGTCGCCGAGCCGACCGTCGAGGACACCATCGCGATCCTCCGCGGCCTCAAGGGCCGGTACGAGGCGCACCACAAGGTGCAGATCAACGACTCCGCGCTGGTCGCCGCGGCCACCCTCTCCGACCGGTACATCACCTCGCGCTTCCTCCCCGACAAGGCCATCGACCTCGTCGACGAGGCCGCCTCCCGGCTCCGTATGGAGATCGACTCCTCGCCCGTCGAGATCGACGAGCTCCAGCGCTCCGTTGACCGGCTCCGCATGGAGGAGCTGGCCCTCAAGAACGAGACGGACCCGGCGAGCAGGCAGCGCCTGGAGAAGCTGCGCCGCGACCTCGCCGACCGCGAGGAGGAGCTGCGCGGCCTCACCGCCCGCTGGGAGAAGGAGAAGCAGTCCCTCAACCGCGTCGGCGAGCTCAAGGAGCGCCTCGACGAGACCCGGGGACGGGCCGAGCGCGCGCAGCGCGACGGCGACTTCGACGCCGCCTCCAAGCTGCTGTACGGGGAGATCCCGGCCCTGGAGCGGGAGCTGGCGGAGGCGAGCGAGGCCGAGGCCCAGCAGGAGTCGTCCAAGGACAGCATGGTCAAGGACGAGGTCGGCCCCGACGACATCGCGGACGTCGTCGGCGCCTGGACCGGCATCCCCGCCGGCCGCCTCCTGGAGGGCGAGACGCAGAAGCTGCTGCGCATGGAGGACGAGCTCGGGCGGCGGCTGATCGGCCAGTCCGAGGCCGTGCAGGCCGTCTCCGACGCCGTGCGCCGCACGCGCGCCGGCATCGCCGACCCGGACCGTCCCACCGGCTCCTTCCTCTTCCTCGGCCCCACGGGCGTCGGCAAGACGGAGCTGGCGAAGGCGCTCGCGGACTTCCTCTTCGACGACGAGCGGGCCATGATCCGCATCGACATGTCGGAGTACGGCGAGAAGCACTCCGTCGCCCGCCTGGTCGGCGCGCCTCCCGGCTACGTCGGCTACGAGGAGGGCGGCCAGCTCACGGAGGCGGCCCGCCGCCGCCCGTACAGCGTGGTCCTGCTCGACGAGGTGGAGAAGGCGCACCCGGAGGTCTTCGACGTCCTGCTCCAGGTCCTTGACGACGGCCGGCTGACCGACGGGCAGGGCCGGACGGTGGACTTCCGCAACACCATCCTGATCCTGACGTCGAACCTGGGCAGCCATTACCTGGTCGACCCGTCGACCTCGGAGGACGTGAAGAAGCAGCAGGTCCTGGACGTGGTGCGGGCGAGCTTCAAGCCCGAGTTCCTCAACCGCCTCGACGACCTCGTGGTCTTCTCGGCGCTCGACCGGGCCGAGTTGGGCCGGATCGCCCGCCTCCAGATCGACCGCCTCGCGAAGCGCCTCGCCGACCGGCAGCTCACCCTGGACGTCACCCCGGAGGCCCTGGAGTGGCTCGCCGAGGAGGGCAACGACCCGGCCTACGGCGCGCGGCCGCTGCGCCGCCTGATCCAGACGGCGATCGGCGACCGCCTGGCGAAGGAGATCCTCGCCGGCGAGGTCGTGGACGGCGACACGGTCCGCGTCGATCGATTCGAGGACGGCCTGATCGTGGGCCCCGGCGCCGGCAAGACCCTGTAATACATTTTGCGATACGCTGCCTCCATGGGAACTCTCAACGTCCGGACGGACGAGTCCATGGAGGCAGCCATAAGGGCGCTCGCGGAGGAGTTCGGCTCGCGGAGCGAGGCCGTGCGCTACGCGCTCCTGCGCACCTACAAAGAGCGGCTGATCGAGCAGGCGAAGGCCGATGCGGCTCGTGTGGCGGCCGACCCTGACGACCAGGCCGAGATGCTGGCGATCCAGCGCTTCATGGGTGTCGCCGAGTGATCTTCCGGGGTGCGATCGTCGAGATCCGACAGCTGCCCGGCGCCCGAGGCCACGAGCAGCAGGGGAATCGCTACGCCGTCGTGATCCAGTCGGACCAGTTCGCGACCTCGATGGTGACGGTCGCGATGACGTCGACCAGCGCCGCGCCGACGGTCTACCGGCCGGAGATCGAGTTCGACGGCAGGGTGACACGGATCCTCACGGACCAGATCTACTCCGTGGACCCGGCTGCACGCTTCGGCGCCTTCAAGGGCGCGCTGGACGCCGACGAGCTGAGGGACCTCGACCGGGCTCTCATGCTCAAGCTCGGCCTCTTCTGACGGGCCTGGGGTTGCCACAACCGGTCCGACATGGGGGAGGATGGCGAGCATCCGTACGAAGGGAAATACACGGTGAGCATCGACCCGTCCTCGATTCCGAATTTCGGGGGCCAGCCCCAGCCTCAGGCCGCAGGACCGGCGGGCCCCGTCGTCCCCGACCAGGACCTCGTCAAGCAGCTGCTCGAGCAGATGGAGCTGAAGTACGTCGTCGACGACGAGGGTGACCTCGCGGCGCCGTGGGAGGAATTCCGCACGTACTTCATGTTCCGCGGCGAGGACGAGCAGCAGGTCTTCTCGGTCCGGACGTTCTACGACCGCCCGCACTCGGCCGACGACCGCGCCAAGGTTCTCGACGCGATCGACGACTGGAACCGCCGCACCCTGTGGCCCAAGGTCTACACCCACCTGCACGAGGAGGAGGACGGCTCCGCCACCCTCCGCCTCATCGGTGAGGCGCAGATGCTGATCGGCACCGGCGTCGCCCTGGAGCACTTCGTGTCCTCCACGGTCAGCTGGGTCCGCGCCTCCATCGAGTTCGACAAGTGGGTCGTGGAGCAGTTCGGCCTGGAGACCCCCGAGCAGAAGGCCGGCGACGAGGAGGCCTGAGCCTCCTCGCCGCACGGCCACGAGAGCCCGGCTCCCCTTCCGAGGGGGCCGGGCTCCCGTGCGTCCCGGAGGGGGTCCTCAGGCGAGCTGCTTGAGGCGGGCGACCGCCTCCTCCAGGACCTCCGTCCTCTTGCAGAAGGCGAAGCGGACGAAGGGGGCGCCGGCCTCGCGGTGGTCGTAGAAGACGGCGTTCGGGATGGCGACGACGCCCGCGCGCTCGGGGAGCGAGCGGCAGAAGGCGAAGCCGTCCTCGGCGCCGAGCGGGCGGATGTCGGTCGTGACGAAGTAGGTGCCCGCCGGGCGGTAGACCTCGAAGCCCGCCTGCGCGAGGCCCTCGCTCAGCAGGTCCCGCTTGGCGCGCAGATCGGCGCGGAGGCCGTCGAAGTAGGCGGCCGGGAGGCGGAGCGCCTCGGCGACCGCGTACTGGAAGGGGCCGGCGGAGACATACGTGAGGAACTGCTTGGCCGAGCGGACGGCGGAGACGAGCTCGGGGCTCGCGGTGATCCAGCCGACCTTCCAGCCGGTGAAGGAGAACGTCTTGCCGGCCGAGCCGATGGTGACCGTCCGCTCCCGCATGCCGGGGAGGCTCGCGAGGGGCACGTGCTCGGCGTCGTCGAACACCAGGTGCTCGTACACCTCGTCGGTGACGACGAGCAGGTCCCGCTCGATCGCCAGCTCGGCCACGGCGGTCAGTTCCGCCCGGGTGAGGACGGTGCCGGTGGGGTTGTGCGGGGTGTTGAGCAGGATCAGCCGGGTCCGGTCGGTGACGGCGGCCCGCAGTTCGTCCAGGTCGAGGACGTAGGCGCCCTCGTGCGGGCGGAGCGTGACGGGGACGCGGGTGCCGCCGGCCATCGCGACACAGGCCGCGTACGAGTCGTAGTACGGCTCCAGGGCGATCACCTCGTCGCCCGGCTCGACGAGCGCGAGCAGGGCCGCCGCGATCGCCTCGGTCGCACCGGCGGTGACCAGCACCTCCGCGTCGGGGTCGTAGGTGAGGCCGTACCACTCCCGCTGGTGGTCGGCGACGGCCCGGCGCAGCTCGGGGACGCCGGGGCCGGGCGGGTACTGGTTGCCGAGGCCGTCGCGCAGCGCGCGGACCGCGGCCTCGCGGATCTCCTCGGGGCCATCGGTGTCGGGGAAGCCCTGACCGAGGTTGATCGACCCGGTCCTGGCGGCCAGCGCGGACATCTCGGCGAAGATCGTCGTCCCGAATTCGGCGAGCCGGCGGTTGAGCAGCGGTCGTGTCATGACGGCCATCCTGGGGGGAAGCTCTGGACTTGCTCAAGTGCGCTTTGGCGATGGCGTGCCGAGGGGATCGCCCTGGCATGAACATCGCATTCTTCATCCTCGGGATCGCGGTCGTGATCGCGATCGTGGTGTGGGTCGTCGCGCTGTCCCTGCGCGGCACGGTGCGTTCCGGTGGCCGTTCCGGCGGCTCCGACAGCTGGTGGGCCGGATCGTCCTCCTCGGACGGGTCTTCGTCGTCCTCCTGTTCGTCGTCGTCCTCGTCCTCCTCGTCCTCCTCGTCGTCCTCCTGCTCCGGCTCCAGCTCGTCGTGTTCGAGCTCCTCGTGTTCGTCCTCCTCCTGCTCCAGCTCCTCGTCCTCGTGCAGCTGAAGCTCTGGAATCGCTCAAGTCGTCTTTGAGGGAGGGCCCCGGAGGGCATCTCCCTCGCACAGAAGAACGGGGGTAGTACAAATGGATCTCTTCATCATCTTCATGGGGGCGATCGTCCTCATCACGCTGATCTCTGTCGTCCGCGGCGTCACCGGCTCCGGCGGGCGGCGAGGCGGCCGGAAGAAGGGCCGCAGCTGGGCCGACGGTGGCGGCAGCGGCTCCGGTGGCTGCGGAGGGGGCTCGAGTTCCTGCGGGTCCAGCTGTGGGGGTGGCGGCTGCGGCGGCAGCTGAGGCGTAACGGCCCCGGAGGCACGTGACGTTGGCATTTCGGCGGATCTTGTCGATCGATTCTGATTGAACAATTGAACTGTGGGGTCCCCGAAGGGGTTGGAAACCGCGGCAAGTTGGGTAAAAACGCTGCGAGTCGCCCGGCGTCCGTGGTTCTCTCGCTCCTGACATAGACAGCCCTCGGACCGTGTGTGGAACCGAGCCGGCGATCCCCCACTCCCGTTGGACCCTCTCCGGGGCGCCCCCGGCCCACCCGTCAAACCGTGTTTGCGGAGCCGACCCATGCTCACCACCCTGAAGACCTCCTACACCGATACCCGCGCGGCCGACCTGGCCTGGGCCCTCGGGCGCGAGCCGCTGCCCGCCCTCGCCGTACTCGACCTCGAACTCTCCGGCGCCAGACTCCAGTTGAGGCTGCTCGGCGCCTCTCACCAGGTACTCCTTGAGGAGGAGGGGCGCAGCTGCTCGGAGACCGTCGCCTGCATGCCCGGCAGCAGCACCCCCCTCCCGCTCGGCGTCTCCAAGCGCGTCGGCGAATGGGAGTACGAATTCGCGGCGCGCGTCGAGACGCTCTCGCACGGCTCCTTCGCGGGCCGCGCGCAGGAGCTGCTCGCGCTCGTCGCCGACCATCCCAACGGCCTCGCGGGGACCTTCCCCGGCTCCCCGCACGCCTTCACGGCGATGCTGGCGCAGCGCCACGAGGGCCAGGTGCGCTGGCGCACCTGGCACGCCTACCCGCAGGAAGGGCAGCTCGTGGTGACCAGGACCCGAATCGGCGCACGTATGCCCGCAACGCTCTGATACGCCCCTTCAGAGCTCCAGATGCACTCGTGTGGGTGACAAGGAGTGCGTAAGTCGTGACGTAGCGTTACGTTCATGATCGAGCCGACCGTGACCATGCCACCCACAAGGGTGCGACAACCGCCCGTGCGGCGGCGCGGGCGGCCGCCCAGACCGTCCAGGTCGCCCCGGCCGCCGAGGTCGGCCGACGGGGTGCGGTTCCCGGTCCTCGCCGTGGTCTTCGTCTGCGCCGCCTGCGGGCTGGTGTACGAACTCGAACTGGTCGCGCTCGCCTCCTACTTGATCGGCGACTCGGTCACCCAGGCCTCCGTCGTGCTCTCCGTGATGGTCTTCGCGATGGGAGTGGGCTCGCTCCTCGCCAAGCGGCTGCGCTGCCGTGCCGCCGTCGGCTTCGGCCTGGTCGAGGCCGGGCTCGCGCTCATCGGCGGCTGCTCGGCCCTCGCGCTGTACGCGGCCTTCGCCTGGCTGGGCGAGTCGCGGTACGTCGTCGTGGCGTTCTCGCTCGCCATCGGCGTGCTCATCGGGGCGGAGATCCCGCTCCTCATGTCCCTCATACAGCGGGCCGCCGGGCCCCGGGGCGGAACCGCGCCCGCGCCGGGGGCCGGATCCGGCACCGGCGTCGGGGCGGCCGCCGGGGCAGGGGCCGCGAAGCGGGCCAGGCGGCAGGCCCCGGCCGCCGAGCAGGACGACGCCGCGGGGACGGTCGCCGACCTCTTCGCCGCCGATTACGTCGGCGCGCTCGTCGGCGGCCTCGCCTTCCCCTTCCTCCTGCTGCCCTGGCTCGGCCAGCTCACCGGCGCGCTCGTCACCGGCGCGGTCAACGTGATCGCGGGCGGCGGCCTCGTGCTGTGGGTGTTCCGGCGCGACCTGACCTCCCGCTCCCGCGCCCTGCTGATCGCGGTGAACCTGTCGGTGCTGGCCGTCCTGGCCACGGCGACCGTGCTCGTCGACGACTTCGAGGAGGCCGCACGCCGGGCCGTGTACGGGGAGCGGGTGCGGGTCGCCGTCCACACCGAGCTCCAGGAAGTGGTGGTGACGGGGGGCCGCGAGGGGCCGCCCGACCTGTTCCTCGACGGCCGGCTGCGGGTGGCGGGACAGGACGAGTACCGCTACCACGAGGCGCTCGTCCACCCCGCGATGAACGGCCCGCACGAGCGCGTGCTGATCGTCGGCGGCGGCGACGGGCTCGCCGCCCGCGAGGTGCTGCGCTACCCCGGGGTCTCCTCCGTCACCGTCGTCGAGCTCGACCCCGGCGTCGTCCGCCTCGCCCGCACCGATCCGGCCCTCGCCACGCTCAACGCGCAGGCGTTCCGGGACCCGCGCGTCCGGGTGGTCTACGCGGACGCCTTCAACTGGCTCCGGGGCACCGTCGATCGTGTGCAGGAACGGTACGACGTGGTGATCTCCGACCTCCCGGACCCGGGCATCACCCCCAGCACCAAGCTCTACTCGGAGGAGTTCCACGGACTCGTGGCCCGCGTCCTCACCGGTTCGGGGCGGTTCGCCGTCCACGCCGGATCGGTCACCGACCGGCCGCACACCTACTGGACGGTGGACGCCACCCTGCGCGCCGCCGGGTTCGCGACCCGCGCGTACAGCGCGAGCGGCCGTACCCCCGGCTTCGCGGCGGGCCCCGACCGCGCCGACCGCACCAGCGGTACGGAGCGGGGGCCGGGAGACTGGGGCTTCCTCCTCGCGGTCCCGGGCGCCCGTCCGCCCGCTCTCGGCCTCGCGCCCGACGCGCCCCGCCTGCGCTCCCTCGGCCGGGACACCCTGGAGGCCGCCGCGCGCCGCGCCGAGCGGGCCAGGGGCCCCGAGCTGCCGCCCTCGACCCTCGTGCACCCGAGGTACCGCGACTGAGAGGACGGCGTAGCCGCTCTCCCCGGGGCGCGCGGGCCCCGGCGCAAAGAGGCGACGCCGCGCCCCGGCCTGAGTAGGCTCGGCTTCCATGGAGCATGAGGTGTTCGTTCCGGTCCCGGCCGAGGCCCTGCGCGCGACGCTCACGGACCCGGCCCGGGTGATGCGCTGCGTGCCCGGCCTCCAGCGCGACGCCGACGCGCAGGCGGACCCCCTCGCGGGCCGGCTCAAGATCCGGGTCGGCAGCCACACCATCACCTACCGGGGCGCCCTGCGGGTCGTCGAGCGGGACGGCGCCATCACCTACGAGGGGCAGGGTGCCGAGGCCCGGGGCAAGGGCACGGCCGAACTCTCCCTGACCGTCGTCCTCACCCCTGTGGACGAGGGCACCAGCCTGACCTTCACCGGCGCGCTGACGGCGGCCGGCCGGCTCGCCGAGGCGACGGACGAGGCGCGGGCCACGGCCGGCGCCAAGCTGCTCGACAAGTTCGCGGAGGCGCTGGCCGCGCTGGCGGAAGAGCCGGAGCAGCCGGAGGAGGGCGAGAGTGCGGTCCGCGGGGAAGTGCCGGAGGACGGCGACCCGGCCCCGGACTCGGACCCCGACTCCGCCCCTGGCCCCGACTCCGACTCCGACTCCGATCCTGACCCCGACTCCGACTCCGACTCCGACCACGACGGTGTGGACGACGGGGTCGAGGAGCCCGCGCGCTCCACCGGCGTCGACTCTTCCGTCCCGCCCTCCTCGCTCGACCCCCTCCTCGACCAGGACTTCGGCGTCACCCCCGTCGAGTTCCCCTCCCCGCAGCCTCCCGTCGAGGCCGCCCACGCGCGGCGGACCATGATCGGGCGCAGTGCCGAGGAGGTCGACCACGCCCCGCCGCGCGGCCGTTACGCCCCCGTCCCCGCGCCCGAGGCCACCAGCGCGACCGCCACCCTGCGCTGGATCGCCCCCGCCGCCGCCCTCGCCATCGCCTCCGCGGTCGTCGTCGGGAGGGCCCTGCGCCGCCGTCGTTGAAACGGTCCAATCGGGGCTAGGGTCGGGCTGTGACGATGCAGACGCGACTGACGGCGGGCGACGCCGAGTTGACCATCAGCCCCGAGCACGGCTGCCGGATCGAGAGCCTGCGCATCGGCGGCACCGAAGTGCTGCGCCAGGGCGAGCGGTTCGGAAGCTTCCCGATGGTGCCCTGGTGCGGGCGGACCGAGAACGGCCGCTTCCGCGACGGGGCGACCACGCACCAGCTGCCGGTCAACGCACCGCCGCACGCCATCCACGGCACCGTCCGCGACCTCGCCTGGAACACCGCCCGCGTCTCCGGGACGGAGGCGGTCTTCACCTGCGAGCTCGGGGACCCGTGGCCGTACAAGGGCAGGGTGACGCAGGTCTTCGAGCTGGCCGAGGACTCCCTGACCCTCCGCTTCGGGGTCGAGACGTACGACGCCTCCTTCCCGGCGCAGGCCGGCTGGCACCCCTGGTTCCTGCGCAACCTCGGCAAGGGCGGCCGGGACGTGGAGCTCGACTTCGCCCCCGGCTGGCAGGAGGAGCGCGGCGAGAACCACCTCCCCACCGGCCGCCGGATCGACCCCCTCCCCGGCCCCCGGGACGACTGCTTCGGGATGCCCGGCGGCGTCGACGTCACCCTCACCTGGCCGGAGGAGCTGGAGCTGAAGGTGGCCAGCCGCGCCGAGTGGGTCGTGATCTACGACGAGCAGGCCGAGGCGGTCTGCGTCGAGCCGCAGTCCGGCCCGCCGAACGGCCTCAACACCCACCCGCGGTACGTCACCCCGATCGACCCCCTGGAGGTCGAGAGCGTCTGGAGCTGGCGGCGGCTGTAAGCGATCGTGAGGGGAGGCCCCTTAAGCTGCTGACCATGACTGACGTACGCGCTGACCTGCTCCAGCAGATCAAGGACAAGGCCGTGGTGCACGGCAAGGTGACCCTCTCCTCGGGTCTGGAAGCCGACTACTACATCGACCTGCGCCGCATCACGCTGGACGGCGAGGCCGCGCCGCTGGTCGGTCAGGTCATGCTCGACCTCACCGCGGAGCTGGACTTCGACTGCGTCGGCGGTCTGACGCTCGGCGCCGACCCGGTCGCCACCTCGATGCTGCACGCCTCCGCCGCGCGCGGACAGCGCCTCGACGCCTTCGTCGTGCGCAAGGCGCAGAAGGCGCACGGCATGCAGCGCCGTATCGAGGGGACGGACGTGAAGGGCCGCCGCTGCCTCGTGGTCGAGGACACCTCGACCACCGGCGGCTCCCCGCTGACCGCCGTCGAGGCCGTCCGCGAGGCGGGCGGCGAGGTCGTGGCCGTGGCCACGATCGTGGACCGTGGCGCGGCAGGCGCGATCGCCGAGGCCGGTCTGCCGTACCTCACGGGCTACCAGCTCACGGATCTGGACCTGGCGTAACCGCCGCGAAGTCGTGACTTAGGTCCCGGACCCCGGCGATACCGGTCCTGACCTGCGTTTTCCTCCAGGGGCGGGGTGTTTCACGTGAAACACCCCGCCCCTTGGTGTGCCGCGCCCGTGGGAGCCAGGACGAGAGTCTGAAAGGATGGGGGCGACGATGACGTCGCCCCCAGGTCAGGGACAGCAACGCACACACCCCGCACATCACAAGGAGCGGACGAATGCCCATCGCAACCCCCGAGGTCTACAACGAGATGCTCGACCGGGCGAAGGCAGGCAAGTTCGCCTACCCGGCCATCAATGTGACCTCGACCCAGACTCTGCACGCGGCGCTGCGAGGCTTCGCGGAGGCCGAGAGCGACGGCATCATCCAGATCTCGACCGGCGGAGCCGAGTTCCTGGGCGGTCAGTACAACAAGGACATGGTCACGGGCGCCGTTGCCCTGGCCGAGTTCGCGCACATCGTCGCCGCGAAGTACGACATCACGGTCGCTCTGCACACCGACCACTGCCCGAAGGACAAGCTGGACGGCTACGTCCGTCCGCTGCTCGACGTCTCCGCCGAGCGTGTCGCCCGTGGTGAGAACCCGCTGTTCCAGTCGCACATGTGGGACGGCTCCGCCGAGACCCTCGCCGACAACCTGGCCATCGGCCAGGAGCTGCTGGCGAAGGCCGCCGCCGCCAAGATCATCCTTGAGGTCGAGATCACCCCGACCGGTGGCGAGGAGGACGGCGTCACCCACGAGATCAACGACGAGCTGTACACCACCGTCGACGACGCCATCCGCACCGCCGAGGCCCTCGGCCTGGGCGAGAAGGGCCGCTACCTGCTGGCCGCGTCCTTCGGCAACGTCCACGGCGTCTACAAGCCGGGCAACGTCGTGCTCCGCCCCGAGCTCCTCAAGGACCTCCAGGCGGGCGTCGCCGAGAAGTTCGGCAAGGTCAACCCGTTCGACTTCGTCTTCCACGGCGGCTCGGGCTCGACCGCCGAGGAGATCGCCACCGCGCTGGAGAACGGCGTCGTGAAGATGAACCTCGACACCGACACCCAGTACGCCTTCACCCGCCCGGTCGCGGACCACATGTTCCGCAACTACGACGGTGTCCTGAAGGTCGACGGCGAGGTCGGCAAGAAGTCCACCTACGACCCGCGCACCTGGGGCAAGCTGGCCGAGGCCGGCATGGCCGTCCGCGTGACCGAGGCGTGCGCGGCGCTGCGCTCGACCGGCACGAAGCTGAAGTAAGTCCGTGAGCGACGGGCCCGGTACCTCCCGAGGTGCCGGGCCCTCGTGCGTCCAGGAGACTTCCCAGGGGAGGGCACGATGTACGACTTCGACCGTGAGATAGACCGGCACGGGACCTGGTCGGTCCAGTGGGACGGGATCGCGGACCGCTTCGGCGTCCCCGACCTGCTCCCCTTCACCATCTCCGACATGGACTTCGCCTCCCCGCCGGAGGTCCTCGCAGCCCTGCGCGACCGCGTCGACCACGGCGTCTTCGGCTACACCGACTGGCGGCTCGGGGAGTTCCGCGAGGCGATCCGGCACTGGTACGCGAGCCGGTACGCGACCGAGATCGACCCGGAGGCGCTCGTGTACGCGCCGTCCGTGCTCAACCAGCTCTCGCAGCTCCTGCAGATGTGGACGGAGCCCGGCGACGGCGTCGTCGTGCACACCCCCACCTACGACGGCTTCCGCAAGGCGGTCACCGGGCTCGGGCGCGAACTGCGGGGCGTGCCGCTCGGAGACCTCGACGCCCTGGAGCGGGTGCTCGCCCGCCCCGACAGCCGGATGCTGCTGCTCTGCTCCCCGCACAACCCGACGGGCCGGGTGTGGACGGAGGAGGAGCTCGCCGCCTTCGCCGAGCTGGCCGAACGGCACGGTGCGGCCGTCGTCAGCGACGAGATCCACGCCGACCTCACCACCGACGGCCGCCGGCACGTCCCGTGGACCCGGGTGGCCGAGCCGGGCCGGGGCCGCCGCTGGGCGCTCGTCACCTCCGGTACAAAGGCCTTCAACTTCCCCGCGCTCTCCGGCTCGTACGGAATCGTCGGCGACCCGGACGCGCGCACGGAGTTCGTCCGGCGCATGGAGACCGGCGAGG
Source organism: Streptomyces venezuelae (assembly GCF_008642375.1). Lineage (NCBI taxonomy): Bacteria > Bacillati > Actinomycetota > Actinomycetes > Kitasatosporales > Streptomycetaceae > Streptomyces > Streptomyces venezuelae. The sequence goes on from NZ_CP029194.1 coordinate 4,576,279, forward strand.
GCCTCGCCTCGCCCGCGGTCCTCTCGCTGACCGCCCACATCGCCGCGTACCGGCAGGGCGCGCCGTGGCTGGACGAGCTGCGCGGCTATGTCGCGGGCACGATGGAGCTGATCCGGGAGCGGCTGGCCGCGGGGCTGCCCGGCGTCGTCTGGGAGCCCCCGCAGGCCGGCTACCTGGCCTGGATCGACCTGCGGCCGCTCGGGATCGAGGAGACCCGGCTCCAGGAGGAGCTCGTGTCCGTGGAGAAGGTCGCGATCATGCCCGGCGGGGTGTACGGGACGCCCGGCTTCGTCCGGCTGAACGTGGGCTGCCCGCGGAAGAAGGCCGAGCGGGGCGTGGACGCGCTGATCAGGGCGGCGACCCGGCTGCGCACGAGCTGACGGCGCCGGCCGGCGTCCGCCCGGCAGCGGTGTCGGCGAGCGGCGCCCGCGGCTTCGCGGGACCATGCAGGCATGGGTGAGCGGGATGTGCGGATGGCCTCGCGGACAGGCCGGTGGATCCTGTTCGCGACCGTCCTCGGCTCCGGGATGGCGCTGCTCGACTCCACCGTCGTCAATGTCGCCCTGCCGCACATCGGCGAGGACCTGGACGCCGACCTCGGTGCCCTCCAGTGGACCGTCAACGCCTACATGCTGACCCTCGCCGGGCTGATCCTGCTCGGCGGGGCGCTCGGCGACCGGTACGGCCGGCGCCGGGTCTTCGTGATCGGGGTGGTGTGGTTCGCGCTCGCCTCGCTGCTGTGCGGGCTCGCGCCGACCACCGAGGTGCTGATCGCGGCCCGCGCGCTCCAGGGCGTGGGCGGGGCGCTGCTCACCCCCGGCTCGCTCGCGCTGATCCAGGCCAGCTTCCACGAGGACGACCGGGCCAGAGCGGTCGGCCTGTGGTCCGGCTTCGGCGGCGTGGGCGCGGCGATCGGGCCGTTCGTCGGCGGCTGGCTGGTGGACGGGCCCGGCTGGCGGTGGGTGTTCCTGCTGAACGTGCCGCTCGCCGCCGTCTGCGTGCCCGTGGCGCTGCGATATGTGCCCGAGTCCCGGGACGAGACCGCGCACGGCCGCTTCGACGTGCTCGGCGCCTTCCTGGGCGCGGCGGCGCTCGGCCTCGTGACGTACGCGCTGATCGGCGCGGCCTGGTGGGCGGGGGCGGCCGGGCTGGTGCTCGGGGCGGTGTTCGTGGTGGTGGAGCGGCGGCGCGGCGAGCGCGCGATGACACCGCCGTCGATCTTCGCGTCCCGGCTGTTCACGGCGGTCAACCTGGTCACCCTGTGCGTGTACGCGGCCTTCGGCGGGTTCTTCTTCCTGGCCGCGCTCCAGCTCCAGGTGGTCTCCGGCTACTCGGCGCTCGGCGCCGGTACGGCCCTGCTGCCGACGACCGTGCTCATGCTGCTGCTGTCGGCGAAGTCGGGGGAGCTGGGGGAGCGGATCGGTCCCCGGATCCCGCTCACGGTGGGGCCGCTGCTGTGCGCGGCGGGGATGCTCCTGATGCTGCGGGTCGGGGAGGACGCCTCGTACGTACGGGACGTGCTGCCGGCCATGCTGGTGCTCGGCCTCGGTATGACGGCCCTGGTCGCGCCGCTGACCGCGACCGTCCTGGCCTCGGTGGACGTGTCCAGGGCGGGCCTGGCGAGCGGGATCAACAACGCGGCGGCGCGGGCGGCCGGGCTGCTCGCGGTGGCCGCGCTGCCGCTGCTCGCCGGGATGGGCCCGGAGGCGTACCGCTCGGCGGAGGAGTTCGACGAGACCTTCCGGCGCGCGATGCCGATGTGCGCGGGGCTCCTGGTGGCCGGGGCGGTGCTCGCCTGGACGACGATGCGCACCCCGGCCGAGGGCGCCGGGTGCCACCCGGAGTGCCGGGTCCACTGCGGCGTGACGTCCCCGCCGCTGGACCCGGGGGCGAACGCTTCGGCCTGATCGACAAGGCACCCCCTAGGCTGTGGCCATGGCCATCCACGAGAACCTCCTGGGGGGACCGGCCCCCACCCACCTGCCCGACGACCCGGGTCCGCGCGAGCTGCTCGCGAACGGCACGGCGCCGGCCGAGGTCGCCGCGCAGTACCCGACCTCTTCGCTCGCCTGGGCCCAGCTCGCCGACGACGCCTTCGAGGGCGGCCGGGTCGTCGAGTCGTACGCCTACGCCCGTACGGGCTACCACCGCGGCCTGGACGCCCTGCGCCGCAGCGGCTGGAAGGGCCACGGCCCGGTGCCGTGGGAGAACGGCGGTACATGTGATCGTTCGAGTTTCTGTGCCTCCGCTGCCTGAGCAGCGGAGGCACAGCTGTTTCCGGCTGCGGTGACGGCTACCGCTTCAGCGCGGTGTACGCCTCCGCGCTGCTGTCCTGAAGGAACTGCCAGCACCGCTCCGTCTCGTCCTTCTCGTTGATGTCGCCGGCGGCGCGCGCCAGGGCGGCGAGGCAGCGCAGGAAGCCGCGATTGGCCTGGTGGCTCCAGGGGATGGGGCCATGCCCCTTCCAGCCGGCCCGCCGGAGCTGGTCGAGTCCGCGGTGGTAGCCGGTGCGCGCGTACGCGTACGACTCGACCACGCGCCCCGCCTCGTAGGCATCGTCGGCGAGCTGTGCCCACGCGAGGGAGAACGTGGGGTGCTTGGCCACGACTTCGGCCGGCGCGAGGGACTCCTCGCCCAGGAGGCGGTACGCCTCTTCGTTCTCGGGCAGGTACGTCGGCTCCGGGCCGCCGAGCAGGTTCTTGTGCGTCGTCATGGGAGCAGTCTGCCACTCGGGGACGGTGCTCAGGGATGCCCACGAGAAATTCGGCCGTGGCTCAAGCAGAGATGAGAATGGCGCTTGATGTATCCGATGGCGATATGCGACGATCCGGCGCATGGCGGCACGACGGGGGTCCTCCGGGGCCATACAAGTGGGCATCTACACCCGGATCAGCAAGGACGACGAGGCTGAGGGGCTGGGAGTCGCACGGCAGGAGGAGGACTGCCGCCTGCACTGCGCCGCCCGGGGCTGGGAGGTCGCCAAGGTCTACGAGGACAACGACCTCTCCGCGTACAAGCGCAAGACGGTACGCCCCGAGTTCCGGCAGATGCTGGAAGACCTGAAGGCCGGGCGGATCGACGGGGTCGTCGCCTGGGACATCGACCGCTTCACGCGTCAGCCGCGCGAGCTGGAGGCGTGGATCGACGAGTACGAGGATGCCGAGCGCGGGAAGCGCCACCTCGTCTTCGACTCGGTTTCCGCGTCGGACATCGACCTCTCCACGGAGAACGGCCGGTTCATCGCGCGGATCAAGGTGACCATCGCCAACAAGTCCTCGGCGGACACCTCGCGGCGCACGAAGCGCAAGCACCTGGAGCTGGCGACACAGGGCAGGCTCCCCGGTGGCCGGGCACCGTACGGATGGAACCGCGAGGACCGCAGGACGCTGGTCCCGGAAGAAGCCGAGCACCTCCGCAAGGCGGTGAAGGACTTCCTGGGCGGCATCCGGTGGGCGTCGATCGCGCGTGACTGGCGGGACAAGGGCGTCAGGTCGCACAGCGGTGGCTTCTTCGACGACTCCAAGATCAAGCGGATGCTGATGAACCCGCGGATCTGCGGCTACCGCATGCACCAGGGCGAGCTGTTCCTGGACGAACGCGGTGAGCCCGTCGTCGGCGACTGGGAGCCGATCATCACCCCTGACGACTGGTACCTGCTCACGGAGAAGGTCCGGCGGGAGTCGGAGGGGCGGGAGGTACGGGACTACGCCACCAAGTACCTCCTCTCCGGCATCGCCCGGTGCGGAAGGTGCGGCGCGAAGATGCGGGCCTTCCCGTCGTACCGGAAGTCGAAGACGTCGTCGCAGTTCAGGTACGCGTGCCCCGGCAAGAACGACGGCGGATGCGGGGGAGTGGCCAGGGCGGGCGAACCGGTCGACCGCCTCATCAGGAAGGCCGTGTTCCTCAGCTCGGACAAGGCGCTCGCGAACGTCCGTGAGCGCGCGCCGGAATGGACCAAGGAGGAGCAGTTGGCCTCTCTGGAGCGGGACATGGCCGAGTTCAAGCAGGCGTGGCAGGAGAAGCGCATGTCGGCCGCCCGCTATATCGCTCTCACCGAGGACCTGGAGAAGCAGATTGCGGAGCTGCAGCGGGAGCGGGCCCTGCACCGCGCCGAGGCCGCGACGTTCGCGGCCGGCCCCGTCGACATCCGGGAGCGGTGGGAGAAGCTGACGATCGAGCAGCAGCGCGCCGCTGTCCTCAAGGTCTTCCGTGCGGTGATCATCAAGCCCTCGTCCAACGGGCCGATCTTCGACCCGGTGGACATCGAGCCGGTGCTCAGGTGACGAACAGAAGCCGGGCCCCCACGACAGTTGGAGGCCCGGCTTCGTTCGTTCAAGACCGGTCTATGCCGAAGATGCGGAGCAGATCCTCGACCCACTCCTCGTCCCGGTCAGGGAGCTGAGCTTCCACGCGGCGCAGCCATTCGTCCTCAGTCAAAGAGCCCGGCCTCCCGCGCCGCGCCGCCGTGGCCGCCGATTGGGCGGGAACAGGGTTGCGGGACACGGCGAGGGAGGCGCGGGAGAGCGGCGTCCGAGTGCGGAATCGGCGCGGAGTCCGTAGTCGATGCGGGTCGATGCAAGGGGTGAGTCCTCTTCTGGCTCGGCTGGTGGGGCGGCAACCCCGGCCGGGCCGGTGTCGTTCAGGGATGGGATGGGCAGGTGGCGCGGCAGGGTCCTGGGGTTTGCGGTCCAGGGCGGCCGGAGGAGCGGGCTACGGCTTGGGCGGCAGGCCGAACTCCTCCTGATTGATCTTCATGGTGCTCTCGGCGATGGCGTTGCTGACCATCACCTCCGCCTCCCTGCGGATGTCCGGGTGCTCGTCGAGGTAGGCGGCCAGTTCGGCGTTGACCCGGCGGTACACGTGCTGAGCGCGCTGGGCGGCCGCGCTGGCGGCCACGACGGTGTCGATCAGCTCCATGGCGCGGCCGGCGGCGGCCAGGGCCGGCGGGCCGACGAGGTTGGACAGCGACACCCCGAAGACCTCGGCGAAGCCGATCGCCTCGTCGAGGTTGATGCGGCGCTTGCCGTTCTCGATGCGCCACACCCCCGACGGGTTCATCTCGTAGCCCGCCTCATTGAGGCGTTCGGAGAGCGTGGTGGTGCTCCAGCCGCGCTTGTCCCGCTCCACCTTGATCCGCTTGGCGGCATTCTCCTCGCCCTTGAGCAGGACACCCTCCGGCGCTTCCTGGTGATCGTCGTCGGACATCGATTCCTCCTTCCTGTCGCAGCATGCCGCTGCAGTCCGCAGGGCCAGTTAAAAGAGTACAGCATGCTCTGCTACTTGCAAAGCAGCTATGCGTATGGCAGAGTAGTAGATGTGCCGGATCCCTGAGATCCCGCGCCGACCGGGTGACCCCGGCCCGGCATGCAAAAAGCCCCCCGGTGCTGAAGACACCGAGGGGCTCGAAGCGCAAACCTCACGCCGCCCATCCCTGAACGACTAGCTGCATGGCCGGGATTGCCGTCCCGTATAGCCCGCAGATTGAGGAGCTCGATGTCCAGTATGGACGAAGACACCCCGAACACGCCATCGCTTCCCGTCGAGTGGCCGCCGACGGCGATCCCCGGCCAGCCGGCCGCCCCCGCGCCCACCCCGGACCCCGAGGGCGTAGAGGTCCTCGACCAGCTCCGGGAGGCGATCCGGCGCTACGTCGTGATGCCGAGCGACGAAGCGCTGACCGCGACCACACTGTGGGCGGCGGCGACCCACCTGCAGACGGTGTGGCAGCACGCGCCGCGCCTCGCGGTGGTCGGGCCGGCCAAGCGGTGCGGGAAGTCGCGGCTGCTTGAGGTCCTGATCGAGGCCGTCCACGAGCCGCTGATCACGGTCAACGCCTCCGCCGCCGCGATCTTCCGGTCGATCGGCGACGCCGACCCGCCCACGCTCCTGGTCGACGAGGTCGACACGATCTTCGGCTCAGCGAAGGTCGCGGAGAAGAACGAGGAGATGCGCGGCCTGCTCAACGCCGGCCACCAGCGCAACCGGCCCACCCTGCGCGTCTCCGGCCCCAACCACGAGGTGGTCAAGTTCCCCACCTTCGCCATGGCTGCCCTCGCCGGCATCGGCGACCTCCCCGACACGATCATGGACCGGTCGGTCGTCATCCGCATGCGCCGCCGAGCCGAGACCGAGAAAGTCAGCTTCTGGCGCTACGGCCGCGACGACCTGGCGGTACGCGAGCTCCGCACCCGGCTGGCGGCCTGGCTGGCCTCCGTACGCGAGAAGGCCCTCGCCATGGAGCCGAAGCTGCCGGTCGAGGACCGTGCCGCCGACACCTGGGCGCCGCTGATCAGCGTCGCCGACCTCGCGGGCGGACACTGGCCCGTCCTGGCCCGCACCGCATGCACAGCGATGACGGACTACGAGTCCGGGCGCGACGAGGACGGCGGACTGAAGATCCGCATCCTCGCCGACATCCGCCGCGCCTTCGCCACCGAAGGCGACCAGCCGACGATCCGCACCGGCCGCCTCCTGGACATCCTCAACCAGGACCAGGAAGCGCCCTGGGCCGAGCACAGCCCCAACGGGCTCACCCCACGCGGCCTGCAGATCCTGCTCCAGGACTACGGCATCAAGTCGGCCAACCGCCGCTTCCCCGGCGGCCACCAGGCCAAGGGCTTCACCCGCGCCCAGTTCACCGACGCCTGGACCCGCTACTGCCCGCCCGAGGCAGCCGCCGCACCGGCGGACCAGCCCGGCGCCTGACCCTCCCCGACTCGTCCCACTCGTCCCCGCGCAGGTCAGCGCGGGGACGAGTCACCGACCCGCAACGAGTCGACCCGACATCACCACCCCACCCGTACCTGCCCTGACCAGCCACGGGACGAGTGGGACGAGTTCCGACCGCCCACAGCCGCCCACACCCCGGCGGCCACGCCCTTCCCCACCCTGGAGACCGGCCCCCTTGCACTTCCCTGCCCCAAGCGCCCCGGCAGCCATCCGCGCCGGCATCGCGCACCTCACCTCCGGCGCCAAGAAGAAGGACCTCAAACAGCGTGGTGGTTCTGGCGACGCCCGCCGAGCCCCCACACCGGCTGGGAGTCGTCGCGTGAACCGCACGGGACGCGTCGTCCTCGTCATCGGCCTGGTGGCCGTCGTCCTCATGGCCTTCCGGGTCTCGTGGAACGCACTGTCCGACGTGGCCCGCGCCATCGGCGCCGACCCCACAGCCGCCCTGCTCTACCCGATCGTCGTCGACGGGCTCATGGCCCTCGCCCTGATTGCCACGCTCGTGCTGAGCGGTGCCGACCGGAAGTTCGCGCTGCGGGTCCTGGCGACTTACACGATCGCCAGCCTCCTGCTGAACTACGTGCACGGCCTCGTACCGGCCCTGCACACCGACTCGATCCAGTGGGGCCGCCTGACCGATCTGGACTACGCGAACTGGGCCCTCGTACTGCTGGCTACCTCACTCCCGGTCGGGTCGATCTACTTCGGATCGGACCTCGTGGCCAAGGTGCTGCACCACACCCCCGAGTCGGCCGACCCGCCCGAAACGGCCTCCGGCCAGTCGGCAGGCGAGCAGGCCCCGGAGTCGTCGCCTGACCGGGCCGAATCGGTCCCCGAGCAGTTGACCGAGTCGACCCTGGTGAAGGTCACCGAGGCACCCATGACGGAACCGGCCGAGGGAGCCGAAGCGGCCCCGGCCACCCGACCGCCCCGGTCGGTCACAGCGACGGAGTCGACCGGAGCCGCCCCGCGTCGAGCGACCGGTCGGGTCCCCGCCGCGGCCAAGTCGACCGCCGACCGCACCCGCACCGACGCCGAAGTCCTCGACAACGCCCGACGCCTGACCACCGACTGGACCGACGACCAGCTGACCGCCGAACGCTTGCGGACCGAACTACGGATCGGCCAGAAACGCGCCCGCACCCTGCGCGACCGACTGCAGGCCGAACGGACCAGCCAGGACCAGCCCGCTCTGTACGACGGCTCCGAGATCGGGTCACTCGACGGACTCGACGGCGCCACCGCCCCAGTCGGGATCGCCTGACCCTCGCACCGACCCCGCCCTTCCGTCGCATCCCGGGTCCCTGTGCAGCCGAGCGCACAGGGACCCGGAGACCGCGCACAACCAAGCACCCATCGGAGAGCCGCCCCATGCACGCCCCGAACCACGAACTCCCCACCACTCAGCAGCAGATGAGCACCGACCTCAACCGCGCAGCAAGGTATGGCGTTGGACCGTCCAAGGGCCGGTCCCACGCGGAAGCCTCCGCCCCGGGGGTGGCGGAGGCAGCGGGTCCCCGGCGCGAGGGCGCACCGGGGACAGGGGGTGCGGCGGCGGCCGACGAAGCCGCGCTGCGTCGTGTCGCCCGCCGCCGCACCCGCCAGGACGTTCAGCGCAAGGAGCGTGTCGACGTCCGCTACAGCGTCGGCGAGAAGCAGGCGATCCTCGCCGAAGCCTGTCGCCTCGGTCTGGCTGGCGCGCACTTCGTCGGCGCCATCGTCATGGCCCACCTCAACGGCGACCTCGCCCTGCCCGACCAGCGCACCGCCACCGACGACCTGATCGACGAGTACGCAGCCCTGCGCAAGCAGGTCTCCAGGATCGGCCGGAACGTGAACCAGATCGCCAAACGCCTCAACTCCGGTGACGAGGCACACCCTGTGGACGCCGCCGTCCTCGCCGAGGCCGGACGGCTCTTGACCCTGGTCCAGGAGACGGTCACGGCGGTCGACGCCGCCGCCCATGTGGCCGCCACGAACCGTTGGGCGGCCTGATTGATCGCGAACATCGTCAAGCCCGGCCACAAAACACGGGGCGTCCTCAACTACCTCTACGGGCCCGGCCGCGCCAACGAACACACCGACCCCCACCTCGTCGCCGCGTGGGACGACTTTGTCCCCGACCCCGGCCGCAACCCCGCCGCCACAATCGCCCAGCTCGCCGATGTCCTCGACCTGCGGGTCAAGCAGGCCGGCCACAAGGCGCCGAAGAACCACGTCTGGCACTGCTCGATCCGCGCCGCCCCCGAAGACCGTCACCTGACCGACGACGAGTGGGCCACCATCGCCCGCCGCGTCCTCGACGCCACCGGCATCGCCCCGGCCGGCGACCCCGACGCCTGCCGCTGGGTCGCCGTCCGCCACGCCGACGACCACATCCACATCGTCGCCACCAAGGTCCGAGGCGACCTCCGCCCGCCGAGGAACTGGAACGACTTTCTGCGCGCCGACAAGGAACTCGTCGCCATCGAGAAGGAGTACGGCCTGCGCCAGGTGCCGCGCGGAGACCGTACCGCCGCCAAGCGGCCGACCCGTGCCGAGCAGGAGAAGGCTCAGCGCACCGGAAACGCGCGGACCTCTCGCGAGCACCTGCGCACCGTCGTCCGCACCGCCGTCGCGGCGGCCACGACCACCGAGGAGTTCTTCCGGCTCATCGAAGGGACCGGAGCCCTTGTCGACGTGCAGTACTTCCCGTCCGGGGATGTCCGCGGTTACAAGGTGGCCCTCGACGGCGACACCAACGTCCAGGGCGAGCCGGTGTGGTTCTCCGGCTCCACCCTCGCTCCCGACCTCTCCTACCCCAAGATCGCCGAACGTCTCACGGCCAGCGCGTCAACGCCGGCGGAGCGGAGCGAGGCCCCGGCCTGGCGGCGACTCTCCCACGCCATCGACCGGACACCCGACTACCTCGCCCACGGCGAGGACGAGGCCGGACAGGCCCACATCACCGTCCTCGCCGAAGCCCTCGACGCACTCCCCCTGCTCGCTCCCGCCAGCCTCCGGCCCCAGCTCGTACAGGCCGCCATCGTCTTCGAGCGCGCCGGCCGGTCCCGCATCCGCGCCCAACACCAGCAGGCCCAGGCCACCCGCCGGGCAGTGAAAACGATCCTGCGTGAGCCCGCCCCCAAGGACGGCACTCTCCTCGCGATCGTCCTCGACGCCCTGCTTCTGGCGGTCATCGCCGCGCAGCACTGGCACCGCGCCCGCAACCACCGCCAGCAGGCCGAAGCCGCCCGTCAGACCGCCGACCACCTCCGCATGGCCTATCAGGTCGCGGCCACCGAGCCGCTGGCCGTGCTCCGGCAGCGAGGAACACGCCTGGCCGAGTCACTGCGCCGGAGGCAGGAGTTCGCCCTGCGCCGAGCCCTTCCCGACCTGGCCGAACAGATCCTCGCGGAGCCCGGCTGGCCCGCTCTCGCCGCCACCCTCGACCGAGCCGAAGCGGCGGGCCACAACCCCGCCGCCCTCCTCACCGAGGCCACCGCCCGACGGGAAACCGCCTCCGCCACCAGCGTCAGCGAAGTCCTCACCTGGCGGCTCCACCGCCTCGCCGACCTGACCGCCGACGCCACCAGCAGTGCCCCGGCAGCGCCGTCGGCCGCCTACCGCCCGTCCAAAACCAGCCAGCAGCGCCGCACGCGCTGAACCTCATCCCGCCTTCCGACAAGGATCACACCCTGAAGATCCACCCCACCGCCGACATGTTCCCGATGCTCAGCCAGGACGAGCTGCTCGACCTCGCCGAGTCCATCAAGGCCGAGGGCCAGCACAGGCCGATCGTCCTTGACGCCGACGGCGTCCTCCTCGACGGCCGCAACCGCCTCGCCGCCTGCGAGATCGCCGGCGTCGAACCCCACTTCACCACCTACACCGGCAGCGACCCCACGGCGCTGATCCTCTCCAGCAACGTGTTCCGCCGGCACATCAGCAAGGGCCAGGAGGCCATGATCACAGCCATGGCCTGTTCAGTGTCGGGACACTCCCTGCGCGACCTGGCCAAGACCCACGGCCTCAGCCGCACCCGCCTCTCCGCCGCCAACGTCGTCCTCAAGTACTCCCCCGGCCTCGCCGAACAGGTCCGCATCGGTGCCTTCCCCCTCGACACCGCCTACGAAGCCGCCCGTGAAAACAAGGCAAAGGCCGAAGCCATCCAGGAGAAGCACGACCGCGTCACCGAGCACGCCCCGGACCTCGCCAAGCAGGTCGCCGAAGGCCACCTCACCCTCGACAACGCCATCGCCACCCTGGAGGAACGACAGAAGCAGACCCGCGTCCGGAACCAGATCGCCGAGGCCGACGCGCTCCGTATCGCCGACGGACACACGTCCCCGCCCCTGGCCCAACTCGCCGAGCAGGGAGACATCACCTGGAACCAGGCCCACCAGCAGGCCGAGCAGTACATCACCCAGCGTCAGACCGTCATCCACCACACCCAGCAGGCCATCGAACAGGCCGCCCAGCGCTGGACCACGATCCGGACCCTCATACCCCGCCCCGACACCGCCTTCGCCCGCGAAGTCCACGCCGGCCTCTCAGCCGAAGCCCGGGAGCTGACCGCCCACCTCACTCCGCTCACCTGACACGAAGCGCGCCTCGGGCCCAGGTCCAGAAGGTCCGGGCCCGAGGCGCGTAGTCATCAACAGGCCGAGAAGGGTTCCGCCGCACGTCGTGTCCCGAAACGGAACAGCGAAGGCGTTCACTCTCGGGACATCCGCCTCGTGCCCCGACAGAACAAGGCGGCCCCTGTGCGCAGAAAGCGCAGCCCGGAGCCCCCTGCCTGCCAACTTCCCCACGCGCAGACGGCGTCCTGGGTACCGTGCTGGTGACGAACTCTGTACGGACGGCCCGGCGCACCCCGCACGGCCGTCCGGCGGTTGGGGAGGTGTCCTGATGCTGGAGGAAGCCGAGGAGATCGGCCGGCGCGTCCGCAGGGCGAGGCTGCGGCTCGGGATGCCGCAGGCCGATCTCGCCACGGCCCTGGGGAAGTCGCAGGGCTGGGTGTCGAAGATGGAGCGGGGCCTGATCGAGCTGGACCGGGTCGGGCTGCTCAACCAGGTGGCCGCCGAGCTGCACGTCCACCCGAACGACCTGATCGGACGCCCGTACAGCAGCTCGCCCGACGACAACCAGTGGCAGATCGCGGCCTCGTCGATCCTGCGCGAGCTGCGCCGCTACGACCTCGCCCCCGTCTTCGACGGGACGCCGAGGCCGGCGCCGCAGCTGTGGCGGGAGGTGACGCGGCTCCACCGGCTCCGGGACACCGCCTCCAACGTGGCGATCCTCCGCGTCCTGCCCGACCTGTTCCGCGAGGCCCGCGCCCTGGCCGAGGCGTCGGAGGGGTACGAGCGGGAGGAGGCGTACGCGATCTACGCGGTGTGCTGCAAGTTCGCCCACACCGCCGCCCACTCCCTCGGCCACCCCGAACTGGTCGCGATGGCCTGCGAGCGGGCCGCGTGGTCGGCCCGCCTCTCCGGGGACCCTGTACTGCCCGCGGTCGCGGACTGGATGCGGGTCTGGGACATGTGGGCGACGGCCGACTGGGCGGACGCGCTGACGCTCTCGGACAAGGCGATCGGGTCAGTGCAGCGGGCGTACGAGCACGGCGACCCGCTGGCCGTACGGGCCTGGGGTACCCTCCAGCTCCGGGCGGCGGTCTCGGCCGCCCGCGCCGGTCGCGCGTCGGAGGCCGAGGCCCGGATCGGGTACGCGAAGGACGCAGCCGAGCGGTTGGACTCGTACGCCGGAGTGCCGGTGTACGACCGGCACTCGCTGACGTTCTCCGCCGGGAACGTACAGATCCACGCGATCAGCGTGGCCCTGGAGATGGGCGAGCAGGGCAAGGCCCTGGAGATAAACCGCCGCACCAGCCCGGAGCTGGTGGGCGCGCTCCCCAACTCCCGTCAGGGGCACCACCACATGGACATCGCACGGGCCTGGCTGTGGGACGGCAACCGGGACAAGGCCCTCGTCGAGCTGGAGACCGCCGAGCGGATCGCACCCCAGCTCGTACGGAACCACCCCATCGCCCGCTCCACGCTCCGGAGCATCGTCTACACCGAACGGGCAGCCACGCGTGAGAAGTTGCGGCGCATGTCCGACCGCTTTCACCTGGACGGATAGGGGTCGTATTCCTCCGGCTCATATTCGGGGCCCCGACCGTCCCTAACTTCGGGGCATGACCGGACGACGCACACCTCATCTACCTTCACAGGGAGCGGAGTTACGCACGGCGGCTCCCTTCGTGCCCCGGCTCGGTGACCTCGCCGCCGACACCGCCCACAGCGGTCGTGTCGGCGTCGTGGTCACCCTCCCCGGCGAGGACTCCGCCACCACCTACCACCTGCGCCTGCCCGACGGCGGACCCACCTGGTCCGCCCCGGCGGACGGCTCCACTCTGCTCCCGGTGCCCGCGCAGATCACGCACACCACCCTGCTGCCCAGCGGGGGCGCGGTCTACGACCCGCGCACCCACCAGGGCTCGGTGCCCGTCGTGTTCCACTTCACGGACGGATCGATCAGTGAGGGCGCTCTCGTCCTCACCTCGATGGAGCTGGAACGGCTGTACGCCCAGATCGGCCGCCTCCTCGTCAGCCACGAGAAGGCCACCGGTGACCTCGAATGAGCAGGTCCCGCCACCGCCGGCCCACCGCTCGCGCTCTCGCTACCTCCCGCGTACGGGCTGATCGCAGCAGCCGGTGCGCCCTGACGTTCCTCGCTCTCGCCGGCCTGGCCGGGCCCGCCTGGGCCCTGCGGTCCCACGCCGACCAGCTCCTCGCCTCCGCAGGCCACAGGGCTGCCGTGGCTGTGCCGGACGCGCTTCCGCTCCCTCACGCCACCGACCGCTGAACGGCCCTCCGCCGAGGAGACCCGGAGCTTCCCCGTACCGCTCCCGCACCCCTCGGCGGAGGGCGACCAGCCACGTACCTTCCGACACGCGAAAGGTGAATCCGATGGACACCTTGACCGCCCTTGCCGGGCAGATCGCCCAGCTCGACGCCGTCGACCCCGCTCAGCTGGAGCGGCTGCGCCACGAGGCCCTGACGGCCCAGGCGCCCTGGAAGGCCGAGTACAGCGCCTACCAGTCGGGAGGCTGGTGGACGACGTCGCTGATGAACGCGTCCGGCGACGCCGCCGACGTGACGATCGGCGACTGCGCGGCCAGGCCGACCGACCTGCTGACGCGGATGCCGGCCACCGCCGCCCTGCTGACCGAACTCGGCCTGAACTACATGTGGGTGCGGCTCGCCCGGCTGGAGCCCAACGCCTTCCTGTGGGAACACCGCGACTACGACGAGCTCGACCAGGTCGAGCGGCACCGGCTGCACATCCCCCTGCACACCAACAAGTCGGCGTTCCTCGTCGCCGGCGGCACCAAGGTCCACATGACCGGCGGGCGGATCTGGCGGCTGACGCCGACGTACGCCCACGGGGTGTGCAACCTGCTCGGGCCGGACCGGATCCACCTGATCGCCGACGTGTACGTCGACGACGCCTATCGGCGCCTGGCCCGCCGGCCTTCGCTGCACCCCGGCTCCGCCGAGCCGCTGCCCTCGGCCGACGCGGCGGTGCTCGCCGAGCGGCTCCAGGCCGCCCGTGGCATGGCTGGCCTCGGCTACACGGACGCGGCCGAGCGGATGCTGCTGCGGCTCTTCTACACGTACGCATTGCCCGAGGGCGCGGTCTACGACCTGATCGCGGAGCTGCATACCTCGCTCGGCGACGAGGAGGCCACCACGCGCTGGACGACCGCCAAGCGCCGCCTCCTCGCCCTCACGGCCTGACCGCCACGCCCCACACGCCGGAATCCGATCGGAGGACGCACGTGCCCACCCTGCACCTGGCGGAACTCACCTTCGCCAACCGCCCCGCTCAGCTCCCGCTGCTGTCCCGGCTCGCCGACACCCTGGCCACCTCCCCGGCCGTCACGCACCTGATGGTGCGTGGGTCGCTGGCCCACGGAACGGCCGACCGTCTCTCTGACGTCGACTTCGTCGTCGGAGTCCAGGACGCCGACCTGCCCGCTTTCGTCGAGGCCCTGGACGACCTGATGTCCGTCGAGGCCGGCGCCCTGCTGCCCGGCTGGCGCGACACGATCGTCGCCGACCTCGGCGGCGTCGGCATGGTCTTCCTAGTCCCGGACGAGGGGTACCTGCACCAGATCGACCTCTACGTGGCGCCCGCGTCTCGCGTCCCGCGCCTGCGGGCCACGGTCGCCACTGCCGTACTCCTCGACCGGGAGCCGGCACTCGTCCCGGCCGAGGGGACGGCGGTCGCCGAGCGGTTCGCGGCCGAGTTTCTCGCCCGGCCCCGTACGTGCGCCGAGCTGCTCATCGAGCACCTGGTGCTGGCCGTCCTGCTGCACAAGCGCATCAAGCGCGGCCAGCGGTTCGTCGCGTACTCCGAGTGGCACCGCCTCCACACGGCCACGAAGGACCTGATCAAGACCGCGCTGGTCCCCACCTCGCGGTTCTGGGGCTGGTACCAGCTGCGCGAGGAGATCGCCCTCACCCCGATCGGCCGGGCCTGCCTCGGCGACCTGGAGGCGGCGATCGGTGGACCGGCCGTCCCCCTCGCCACCGACGTCGACGCGGCTGTCGAGCGGACGCTCGCCCTGGTCGAGCGGGTCTGCCCCGAGGCCCTGAGGGGGCTGGAGGACGCCGTCCTGGCGTACCGCACGTACCTGGAGCAGATGTGAACGGGCTCCACCTCGCGGGTTCGGCCACCGGCCGGGCCCGCGAGGGCCGGACCGCCGTCTTCTTCGGCGGGGTCCGCCCCACCTCCGCCGAGGAGGAGAAGCTGGCCGAGGAGATCGGCCAGGCCCTGGCCCAGGCGGGATACCAGCTCCTACACGGCGGCTACAACGGCCTGATGGAAGCCGCCGCGCGCGGGGCTTCCTCCGAAGGAGTCCCGGTAACCGCGGTGACCCTCATCGACAAGCGCGACGAGTGGGGCGCGTTCAACCCGTACGCCACCACGTCCGTCCACCTGCCCGACCTCGGCGCCCGGCTCAACCACTACCTGGACCACGCCGACCTCGTCGTCGCCATGGGCGGAGGAGTCGGCACCCTCCACGAGCTGACCGCCGCCATGTACTACGCGACCACCATCCGGCCCATACCGATCTTCCTTGCAGGGGCCGCCGCGCTGCGCCTGCTCGCCTTCCTGCGCGAGGAGAAGTGGCTGTACGAGACCTCGACCCGGCCCCTCGGCTTCCTCAGCACCGCCGAGTCCGCCGACGCCTTCCGCGACCACCTCGCCGCTCCCGGCGTGTTCGACACCGCACCGATCGGAGGAGCATGACCACCAGCATGCGGCTGCCCGACCTCACCGTCCGGCTCGCCGAAACCGCCCTCGTCACCGCCCCCTTCCACCTCGCCGACGGCACGAGGCTCGACAGCTACTTCGACGAGTACCGTCTGGCCGCCGACCCCGAGCTCCTGCGTGACACCGCCGCCGCCATGGCCGCCCTCGTCCCCACCGACGCCCAGCTCCTCGCCGGCATCGAACTCGGCGGCGTCCCCCTGGCCGTCGCGCTGTCCGCCGCCACCGGCCTGCCCGCCGTCTTCCTGCGCCGCCGTCCGAAGGGATACGGCTCCCGCCGGCAGATCGAAGGCGCGCCCTTCGCCGGCCGCCGGGCCGTCCTCGTCGACGACGTGGTCCGTTCCGGCGGACAGCTGCTCGCCATGGCCAGCATCCTGCGGATCGCCGGTGCGCCGGTCAGCGACGCGCTGTGCGTGCTTGAGCGCCCGCTCGGCGGCCGAACGCTGCTGGCCGAACACCGCGTAGCGCTCCGCTCCCTGCTCTCCGAGGCCGACCTGCCTACACCCCGAAAGGATGAGGCCGAGTGAAGCGGGCCGTGCTGTTCGACCTCGACGGCGTCCTCGTCGACAGCCGTCACGCCCAACTCGCCACCCTGGCGGGCTTCGCCACCTCCGCACTCGGCCGGCGCATCACCGTCGCCGACCTGCCGGCCGAGGCCGCGACCACCCCGCGCGAGCACGTCCTCGCCGAACTCGGATACGCCGGAGCGATCAACCAGGACAGCTGGGACGCGGCGACGGCCACCGCCACCCTCACCGCCGAGGTGTTCCCGTTCGTGGCCGACACGCTCGCCGCGCTCCGCGCCGCCGACGTCGGCACCGGCATCGTGACCCTGCGAAACCGTCAGCGGGTCAACTGGCTGCTGCCACCCGGCATCCTCGACCTGATCGACGTCGTCATCTGCTACGAGGACGCGACGCCGAAGCCCGCGGCCGACGGTCTCCTGCTCGCCCTCGACAAGCTCGGCGTGACGCCCGGCGACGCCGTGTTCGTCGGCGACATGGAGTCCGACATGCACGCGGCACGGGCCGCCGGCGTGACCCCGATCGGCTCCGGCTGGGGCTTCTCCGGCCCGTCGACACTCACCCGGGCCGGCGCCGTCGCCGTACTCCCCCACGCCGACGACCTCGCCGGGACGCTCCTGTCCCTGACAGGCACCGGGCCTCGGGGCACATAAATCCAGGCGATCTTGACTCCGGACCCGCTACGCTGGGTGGCGCAGTCACAGCGGACCGTTGCGTCCGGTGTCGGCTGCGCCACCTCAAGCGACGGATCTGGAGTCATGGTCTACACCGTGGGGGCGCGAGCTATCTGCGTCGAGCTGGAGAACTGAGAACCCCTCAGTCCCTGTTCTCGGCCCGGCTCGGCGTGTGATCGACCCCCATCTCTCCACGACTCTTCCGTGAGGGCCACACCACCATGCGCTCGACGCAGATCCGCTCCACCTTCCTGGACTTCTTCACCTCACGCGGCCACCGCCACGTCCCGTCCAGCCCGCTCATCCCCTCCGATCCGACTCTGCTCCTCGCCAACGCCGGCATGAACCAGTTCAAGCCGTACTTCCTGGGCGAGGTCGCCCCGGACTTCTCGCGCGCCACCACCATCCAGAAGTGCGCCCGCACCTCCGACATCGACAACGTCGGCCGTACGAACCGGCACGCCACGTTCTTCGAGATGATGGGCAACTTCTCCTTCGGCGACTACTTCAAGGCCGACGCCATCGCCTTCGCCTGGGAACTCCTCACCCAGGGCTTCAATCTGGAGAAGGACCGCCTCTGGATCACCGTCTACCAGGACGACGACGAGGCCGAGCAGCTCTGGCGCAAGATCGGCGTCCCCGCCGAGCGCATCCAGCGCCTGGGCATGGAGGACAACTTCTGGTCCATGGGCGTCCCCGGCCCCTGCGGCCCCTGCTCGGAGGTCAACTACGACCGGGGGCCGACCTTCGGCAGCGAAGGCGGACCGGCCGTCGACGGCGAGCGGTACGTGGAGATCTGGAACCTCGTCTTCATGCAGTACCAGCGCGGCGAGGGCGACAAGAAGGGCGACTTCCCGATCCTCGGCGACCTCGCCCAGCAGAGCATCGACACCGGCCTCGGCCTCGACCGACTCGCCGCGATCCTCCAGAACGTCGAGAACGTCTGCGGCACCGACCTCCTGCGGCCCACCCTCAGGACCGTCCAGGAACTCGCAGGCCGCGACTACCCCGGCAGCGGCGAGGAGAAAGTCTCCTTCCAGGTCGTCACGGAGCACGCCCGCTCCATCGCCTACCTGATCGCCGACGGAGTCCTGCCCGCCAAGGACGGCCGCGGCTACGTCCTGCGCCGCCTGATGCGCCGCGCGATTCGCCACGCCCGTCTCCTCGGCATCGACCAGGCCGTCCTCGCCCCGGCGACCGCCAGCGTCATCGCCAACCTCGGCGACGTCTGGCCCGAGCTGACCGCCCAGGCCGCCCTCATCGAGCAGGTCGTCACCGCCGAAGAGGAGTCCTTCACCCGCACCCTCGCCCAGGGCACCCGACTCCTGAACTCCGCTATCAGCCGCAGCCGCGAGAGCCGGTCCACGACTCTCGCCGGGGAGACCGCCTTCGAACTCCACGACACGTTCGGCTTCCCCGTCGAGCTGACCGTCGAAGCCGCCCGCGACGCCGGCCTGACCGTCAACGAGGACCGCTTCGCCGGCCTGCTCGCCGAGCAGCAGCGCCGCGCCAAGGCCGGCGGCAAAGCAAGGACCACCGAGGCGCTGCGCCGTCAGGACGCCTACCGCGAGCTTTCCGCCCGCCACGGTCGTACCGACTTCGTCGGCTACGACCGCCTCGACGCCGAGGCCACCGTCCTCGGCCTCATCACCGACGGCACCGTCGTGCCCGGCGCCTTCCAGGGCAGCACCGTCGAACTGGTCCTGGACCGCAGCCCGTTCTACGCCGAGTCCGGCGGCCAGGTCGGCGACACCGGCACCATCCGGACCGCCGACGGCGCCCTCCTTGAGGTCCTGGACACCAAGCCCGGCTTGGAGGGCTTCCACGTCCACACCGTCCGCGTCGCCGAAGGCGAGATCCGTACTGGCGATCAGGCCGAAGCCCGCGTGAACGGCGCCCGCCGCGAGGCCGTCGCCCGCTCCCACTCCGCCACCCACGTGCTGCACGCCATGCTCTGCCGCACGCTCGGCGACCACGCCCGGCAGCAGGGCTCCCTCGTCGACGCCGGTCGCCTCCGCTTCGACTTCGCCCACTTCTCCGCCGTCGAACGCCCCCAGCTCGCCGCCATCGAGACCCTCGTCAACGACGGCCTCCTCGCCGACCCCGAGGTACGCGTCTGGCACGCCACGCGCGCCGAGGCCGAGGCCGCCGGAGCGACCGCCCTCTTCGGAGAGAAGTACGGCGACCACGTCCGCATCGTCGACATCGGCGACTTCTCCCGCGAACTCTGCGGCGGCACCCACATCGGCCACGGCTCCAACGCCGGCCCCGTCCGCATCGTCGGCGAAGCCTCCATCGGCTCCAACCTCCGCCGCATCGAAGCCCTCACCGGCCGAGACGCCCTCGACTACTACGACACCGAGCGCCGCCTCCTCGAAGAACTCTCCGGTCTCCTCGGTACCCGCCCGCAGGAGGCCCCCGACGCCCTCCGCAAGCGCCTCGACTCCCTCGCCTCCGCCGAGCGGGAACTCAGCCGCCTCCGCGAAGCCGAGCTGCGAGACCGCGCCCAGCAGCTCGCCGCCTCCGCCCGAACGGTCGCCGGCGGCCGGGTCGTCACCGAGAAGGTGACCGGCCTCGGCCCGGACGAACTCCGCACTCTGGCCCACAACACCGCCGGCCTCCTCGACGCCGGCCACGCCGTCGTCGTCCTCGGCACCGAGCACGACGGCAAGGCCCTCCTGGCCGCCGCGGTCACCCGCAGCCTCCACGACACCGGCACCGAGGCCAGCCGCATCCTCATCCCGGCCGCGCGTACGGTCGGCGGCGGGGCTGGCGGCAAGGGCGCGGTCGCCAGCGCCGGCGGCCGCCGCACCGAAGCCCTCGACGAAGCCCTCACGATCGCCGCCCAGGACGCCGCCCGCGCGCTCGGCCAGTAGCGCCCGGTTGCCGGTGCCGCCGTAAGCGGCACCGGCACGCCACTTCACCCGCCGCGTCTGCCCGACGCCAGCTCCTTCAGGAGCACGACGCTCTCGTAATTCGTCACGCCCCACCGCCAAGACCCGACGGGCGCGTAACCGCGCCTGCGGTACCAGCCGACCAGGTCAGCTGCCTGCGCAGACGTATCGATCACCACATGCGCGGACCCGAGCGCGGCGATACGTTCCTCTGCCAGGGCCAGCAGCCGCTGCCCGAGCCCCGTCCCCCGGTACGCCGGATCCACCGCCAGCTGCCAGAACGATCCCGCACCCACCGGAGCGGGATACCCCTCTGGTACGGAATACGGAGCCGCCACCGTCACCGACCCCACCAGTTCCGCACCCCGGACGGCGAGCCAGCACTCCCCGCCGCCCGCTCGGTACTCGGTGTCATGCACTGTCTGATACGAGGCGAAGAAGACCCGGCCCGCCGTAGCATGATCGGCATACGAGCGGTGAAGCAAGGCGGTCAGTTCTTCCATGGAGTCGTCGGCAGCAAGACGGCGCAGCCCGAAGCCCCTGGTCAAGACCCCTGTCCCTTCCTCCATGACCTACCACCCGCCGTGTTCCTTGATCGCGGTTGCGCTGCGACCCCCTAGACCCATATTGGAATAAAGTGGAACAAAGGGGGTCATTGACCGGGGAGGTCAGATGGCTACGAGCCTGGTGACCGAATACGGACCGAAGCAGTGGAAGGACATAGTCCATCGCGGGCAGCGGCTCGTCGGTACCGAGAGCACGGTCCAGTTCCAGCTGGGCGACATCGGCCTTGAGATGGTCCCTCTCCCGCCGAAGGGCAAGCGGCTGCCCATGAAGGCGTACAACATGCTGGCGGACTACGCCGACGAGGTCGGACTGACGCGAGAGACGTTCGAGGGGTACCGGCTCGTCGCCGGCGCGTGGCCCAGGAAGCAGCGACAGAAGGACGTGTGCTGGACGGTCCACTCCATCCTCTCCCACCGGCATGACCGCTTCGAGCTGATCCTCGACCCGCCGGTCCACCGTAAGACCGGCCGTCGTGAGTGGACCTGTGCTGGGGCCCAGCGCGCCGTGGGCTGGAAGACCGACGTTCCGGAAACCGAAGAGGAGCGCCTCCGGATAGTCGAGGATCTACTTGATGACGAGCAAGTGGCGGCGGCGGCAGTCGAGCGCGTCATGCGCCGGGAGACGGTGGCACGGCAAGTGGTCGAGAAGCCCGCTGTTCGCGAGTCTTTCAACCGGGCTCAGACGGAGCGGATAGTCGAGGCGCGAGAGCAGACGAGGAAGCGCCCCGAGATCCGACGCATCAACGAGCAAGCGGAGGCCCTCTCCGTCCTACGCCTCTGCTCCGACTTCACCCACGGCATAGGCCGCGCTCTGCCCACCCTTCACGTTGCCGAGCTTTCCGAGGACGCGAAGGAATCGATCCGGGAAGGGCTCCAACGAGTCACCGCAGCCGTCTCGTGGACAGAGCACGCCCTGGACACAGGAAGCACCGACATGGACGCGGCCCTGGAACGGCTGCTCGCCGAGTAGCGGGTGAAAGAAGGTCGATACCGAACAGAACGAGGAGGGGCCGAATCAGGTCTGCCCTCCGCGCGCGGGGCGACGCAGACAGAACAAGATCGAAAGATCGACTGGAGGAGCCGACGAGACCAAGCGCGGAGGATGCTCGTCCAGTTCTCGAAGGATGAATAGCGATGACCGCCCACCAGCCTGCTGAGCTGTCAGCACAGATGGTGAAAGACGCCCTGGACAGGGCCGGCACGCGAGGCTTGACCTTTGACGAGCTGGTCGAGGATACGGGACTCACTTACTACCAGGTCAGGTACGGGATTTCCTTCCTCCGGGAGAGCCTCGCGGACCTGAAGGACTCAGACGCCGTGTTCACGTACGACCCCCGGGAGCACGTGTACCGCATCGTGTACATCCCCGAGGTCGCGGAACTCTACGAGGTCTTCAGGCTGCAGGGGGAGGCCACGCGAACTCTTCGGATGCTGGCAGGCACGGTAATCCCCCACTCCAAACTGGCGCGCACAAAGGCGGTACGTCTGATGCGCCGCCACCTGGAGGTCGTAGTCGAGGACGCCAAGGACCTCCTTGCACCAGTCTGATCAAGAAGCAGCTGGTGCGACTCGTCGCGACGATTCCACGTCATCAGGAGGCCCACCAGTGACCGGCAGCCCAGGAAGACGCAGCGCCGACACCGCCCCGGCGGAGGCGCAAGAGTTCATCCGCCGGGGCCGTGCCCTGGCGGCGGAGGAGTGCGAAGCCCTGCTCCTGCTGGGTGACCTCATCAACCATGACTTCTCGGGCCGCAATGCCCGTGATCCCGAGTTCAAGGAGTTCGCCGCAGCGATCGGCATGACTCCCGCCGTCCTTGCCAGGTACACCGAGGTTGCCGCATTCTTCCCGCCCAAGAGCCGTCGCCCGGAGATGTCGTTCTCGTGGCACGAGAAGCTGATGGTCTTGCTGAAGCAGGCAGGGGAGCGGACCTCGGGTCCCGCGAGGTGATCCACTTCTTGACTGGCGGGTACCCACGAACCGAATCGACGCCGATCCCGCCCGGCGACACCGCAGCGGGACTGGAGCCGCTCCACCTGCGGCAGCGCCCGCAATCCCGTCGATGCCCCACGACGCCGGGCCGTGCCCCATCCGTGCCCTTCGGAGCGGCGAACAGCGGTCAGCGCGGGTATCCCTGCACCCTTCGGTGCCGCCACGCCGGAGGATGTTTTCCCAGGTCAGACGCCAAATGATCTGCCTAAGCGGCGGTGATTCCCAAGCTTATAGCGCGGGTTCGATTCCCGTCATCCGTTCGTGAACGAAGCCCCAGGTCAGCGGCCTGGGGCTTCGTTGTTCTCGCTTGCTTTCCCTTGTTCTTGCGAGCCTGGGCTACTCGCCTCGGGGGCGCCAGACCGCGGCCTGGCGGACGGACACGAGCGCACCCCACACCCAGCCCGCGACGCCCACGAACGTGGCCGCGGCGGCGCACGCGGCGAGGAGTCCACCGGAGATGTACGAGGCGCCGGAGTCGGTGGTGGGGAAGGCCAGCCACTTGCCCACGACGGAGCCCACGAGGCCGGCCAGGGTCAGGGGCACGAGGATGCCGTGGGCGGCGGTGGACCAGTAGACGCGGGTATTGCCGGTGAGCGTGGTCACTGGGGCGAGGGCGCGGCCATTGCGGAGGAATTCCGCCAGGCCGGCGATGGCCGAGGCCGCGGCGAGCAGGGTGATGCCTGCCAGGCCGAACAAGGTGAGCCAGTTTCCTTGAAGCTGGTTCACCTTGGCGCCCGCGAGCCAGTTCTCGCCGATGGTGCCGACCTCCGCTCCCAGGGGGAACGTCCGGTACGCCTGTTGCTTGATCAACGCCACCGGCAGGTCCGTCGCATCCCGGGACACGAGAACCGACTGGGTGAATCCCCTCCCGTCGTTCAGCGATGTCACCGGATCCGCCTGGACCACGCTCACCTTGCCCTGAACTCCGCTGTTCCAACCGATCAGTTCCCTCATACGTGGATCCTGGGGCGGTCCGGTCAGACTCGACGGCTCGCGGGAGCAGCGCAGTTCGAGGGCCTGGAGTGCAGGGCACCTGCCTCGGATCGTCAAGCGGTCCGCTTCAGGGTCCTTCGTCAGGGACAGCTCCGCCATGTCGTCGGGGAGGGAGCGGCGGAAGGCCGCCAGCTGCCCGGCCGTGGCGGCACGGGGCTCGATGACCAGGGCGGACGACCCGATGCGCTCGACCGTGGCCTGCGCCGCCAGGGCATCCGCGCCGAGCTGCCCCTGCCAGGCGACCGCCTGGAGGAGAATCCCGATGGCGACCACGACTCCGGCGATCATGCGCGCCAGCGGCCCGGGATGAACAGCGGCACGACGGCCGGCGATGAGGAGCCCCGGCCTGCCGTAGCGGCGCCCCAGACCGGCCAGCTTCTTTCCCAGGACGCCGATGATGACGGCGATCGCGGCGGGGAGTGTGGCGAGGGTGCCGGCGGCGCCGACCCAGTTGGTCATGACGAAGGCGGTGGTACCGGGAGGGAAGAGGTCCGGCCCGCGGACGGCGGTCAGGAGGAGGATGGGGCATGCCACGGCCCACTTCACCGGAGACCGGCGGGCTCCCCTGATCCGGGTGCCGCCCGTGTTCTTCCGGCCGATCGCGTCCGTCAGCACCACGACCGCCAGCACCGCCGCGGCCGCCGCGAGGCTCACGGCCAGGAACGCCCACCACCAGCCGCGCAGGTCGGAGGCGACCAGGACGTGTCCGGTCCAGGGGAGGCGGAGGTCCACGGTCGAGGCGACGCCCGCGACGGCCAGTGCGAGCAGGGTCCCTGCGGTGACGGGACGCAGGACCTCGCCCAGGACGATCAGGGCCCGGTCGCGCGGGGTGGCACCCAGCACCGTGACCAGGGCGGTGCGCCGGTCCCGTACGTACGAGCCGGTCCGGGCGGCGACCGCCAGCAGCACCGCGGCCGGCAGCACGAGGAGCAGGGCGATCAGGACCAGGAACGTCCACTCGGGCTTGGCGTCGTCCGACTGTCCCACCGTGTAGAACGTGGGGCCGGCGGAGGGCCCGTAGCCGATGATCGGCCTCACGCTGTCGTCCTTCGCCGCGGTGTGCGGCACGACGTAGGCGAAGAGTTCGTCGGGCGACTGCAGGCCCTCGGTGCCGATCAGGCCCACCGTCCGGCCGTACCGGGTGGTGATGTCCTCGGCGCCCGGGTGATCGCGCAGCGCCGGGGAGAGTACGGCCTCGCCCGGGCGAGGCCAGCTCGACACACCCGGGGGCAGTGGAGCGTCCGCGGAGAGCCGAGTGAGGAAGACGACCCGGTAGAGGCTGCTGCCGGGGACCGAGTCGCCGGTGACACTCCAGGTGGCGCGGGCCGTACTGCCCGGCACGTCTTGCTGGAACACGGGCGCGCGGGCCTCGCCGCGCGATGCCTGGCCCTCGTACGTGGCGTGCGTGGCGATCACCGACGCCAGGGACAGGGCGAGCATCGAGGTAGCCAGAAGGAGGGCCACGAACCTGACGCGCCCCGCCTCGGCGCGGCCTCCGGCCGTCGCCCCGACGGCGAGCAGCCTGCGGATAAGACCGTGCCGACTCATCGCTCCGCCGCCCACCCTTCCTGCACTGGGGTGAGGACGCCTCCGGTCAGGGTGAGGGTGCGGTCGGCGCGGCCGGCCACCGCGGGGTCATGGGTCACCAGGAGCAGACCGCAGTCGTACCGCCGAGGCATGTCGAACAAGGTGTCCGCCACCTTCTCCTTGGCTTCCTCGTCGAGGGCGCCGGTCGGCTCGTCCGCGAGAAGCAGCGTCGGGGAGTTGATCACCGCCCGCGCCACCGCAGCGCGCTGCCGCTCCCCGCCGGACAGTTCTTCGCTGGTCTCCGAGAGCGGCACCCCCAGCTGCGTCAGCAGCTCCCCCGCCCTCCGGTACGCGTCCTTGCGGGCCGCTCCCGCCAGAAGCGCCGCCAGGGCGACGTTGTCGGTGGGGGAGAGTTCGGGCAGGAGTTCGCCGAACTGGAAGACCATGCCGATGTGGCGGGCGCGGTGCTGGGCCAGGACCTTGCCCCGCAGGGCAGCCATGTCCACGCCGCCCACCTCGACCGTTCCCCCCGAGGGCCGGACCAGTCCCAGAGCGCACGACAGCAGGGTGGACTTGCCGGAGCCGCTCGGTCCCATCACCGCGACGGACTCTCCCGCTCGGACGTCCAGGTCCAGCGCACTGAACAAGGACCGCCCGGGAACCTCGTATGTGAGTCCTCTGATGGACAACACCATCTCAACCACTGTGCTCCGCTTCCGACATGTCTTGCCGTTCGTACTCGTTCACGCGCGGGACGGGGTGGCACACAGAGCGCGCCACCCCGTTGCATCGCGACCTAAGCAGCCGCGGTTCCGCTACCGGTAGGACCAGGCGGAGCACGGGTCCGGCTGGAAGTCCTTCTCCTGGCACGCCTTCAGTGCGCGCACGTAGTTGGTCGCGTCAGCCCCGCTGTACACGGTCGTACCGGAGCCGCTCTTGTTGCGCAGCTCGTGGTTGTCGGTCGTGCGACGGTGGTAGGTGGCATAGGTCTCGTCGCCGTCCGCCTTGGTGTCGCTGACTGCGATCGAGGCGTTGGTGCCGTAGCTCCACGCCTTCGCGCCCTCCTTCTCGCCGTACATGTCACCGGCCATCGCCGGCGTGGCGGCGAAAAGGGCAGCGCCTGTGACAGCCAGCACCGCAATCTTCTGCTTGAGGTTCATGCTTGTCCTCCCCTGTTCGCGAACCCTGGCTGGGTCCGTATGGTGTGCGGCCGCGCCTTCTGGCCTGATCGCTCAACGTCCAGAGCCAGCAGGTGGGCAACCGCGGTGTAACCGTGACAGCCGGAATCTTGTGGATCTAGGGGGCTGCCATTACATGGCGCGAAAGCAACGACGTCACAAATCGCATATGCGCGGCGGCCAAGGCGGGGTGGCTTCGGTCAACCGGAACAACGCATGTCCCACGCATGCCGGAGAAGGCTCCTGATCCGACGGACAAGCGGAGGCGTCACCTTCCAGATCTCCGCGAGTTCAATGGAATGTGCCACCTTCAACCAGCGCGAGGCTGAAAGCGGACGCCCCGGGCTGGAAGTACGTCATATGGCTGGGCATCAAGCGGCATGATGCCTCCGGAGCCAAACCCTGCGCGGCACGGTTCTTGGCGCTGCCGTTCTCCGATGCTCCGCAGAGCACCGTGACTCATAGCGCGCGTTCGATCCCACCCGCAGCGCATGGAGTTCGCTCCACCCTGGCCTGTACAAACATCAGGCATGCAGGTGTCGATCCGGACCGAACCTCGGGCGAAGAGGTCGGGCGGGTCAGCTCTCGTCCGTTTGCGGGGGAGTTTGGGATTCCGTCGGCTCGTCGGTCGGCGCCGAAGCGTCGCCGTCAAGAAGGGGGACCGTCGCCACGGTGGGCGGGCAGGTTTCCCCCTGTCGGGGGCTTGTCGCCCGTCCACTCCGTGGAGCAGATTCTGGCGAGGTCCACCACCCATTCCAGGTTCCGCTCCGGCAACTGGGCCGCGAGGCTGTCCAGCCACTCCTGCTCAGTCATGTCGTCATTCCCTCCCCTGATCGGGTACATCTTCCACCATTCTCCTGGGAGCACGAGCCGAACCGCGGCTTCCTGCGCGCGCTGCACGCCCTGGCCCGGGCGGCCGGCGCGATCGGCGAGAAGGAGGAGTTCGAGCGCTGCACGACCTTCCTGCGGGACTCCTCGGAGACCGCGGCCGAGACGCTCGGCTGACCTTCCGAACGGTCTTCCGGAGGACCCTCCGGAAGGCCTTCGATTCGGCCCTCCGGACGACCTGATCCGTCCCGGTTTCCCCCGTCTTGCGGGGCAGGGGGAAATCGGGACAGACCTCTCGACGTGTTCGAGCGCGTTCGAGGACGGAGCGGCGGGGCCGGTACGATCCCCGGGACCGCAGGACCGAAGACGCCGGTTCCGAGGCCCCGCCTCCTCTTCCCCCACACCGGCCGACGCAGGGGAGAAGTCTGTCGTGGGCAAGCGTGCCGCACCCGCAGGACGGCGAGGAAAACAGAGCCGCCGGCGGGGCAGAGGCAGACGCGGCCCCGTGCGCCGGCTCGCGCTGCCGGTCCTGGTCCTGGCAGCCCTCGCGCTCGGCGGCGGAGCCGCCCTCGCGCACTTCAACGGCCAGGTGGCCGACGATGCGGCCGCCCCCGCGCCGGAGGCGACGACCGCGACGGCGGCGCCCACGACGGACGCGCCCACGCCCCGGCCCACGACGGCGAAGCCGAAGCCGAAGGCCACGACGGCGAAGCCGAAGCCCACCCCCAAGCCGACCCCGAAGAAGACGACCGTGCCGCAGTCCGGCGCCGGGACCTTCACCACCGCGCAGGCCTCCGGCGACGCCGTCGGCACCGGCGGCTCGCTGCGCCGCTACCGCGTCCAGGTCGAGGACGGCATCGAGCTGTCGGCGCGCTCGGCGGCGGCCGAGATCCAGCAGATCCTGGACCATCCGCGCAGCTGGGCGGCGCACGGCCGGGGCCGCTTCCAGCTGGTCTCGCAGAACGCCGACTTCGTCATCCGGATCGCGACCCCGGACACGGCGGACGCCCTCTGTGCCCGGCAGGGCCTGAACACCCACGGCGAGCTGAACTGCGAGACCACGGACGGCGTCGTGGTGAACCTCAAGCGGTGGATGACCGGCTCGCCGACCTTCGCGGGGGAGGCGGCCGAGTACCGGCACCTGATCATCAACCACGAGGTCGGGCACGAGATCGGCATCCGGCAGCACATGGGCTGCCCGGGTCCGGGCAAGCTCGCGCCCGCGATGATGCAGCAGATCAAGGGCCTGAACGGCTGCCGGTCGAACGCATTTCCGTATGACGAAGACGGTAGCTACATCACGGGGCCGATCGTGTCATGATGCGGTTGGGACGGCGCGCGACGAAGCGCGTCTCCCGAGGGGACCGGGGCTCCCGTGCCGCAGGAACGAAGGCGCGCACGGTGGAGCAGACCGCTACCCGGTAGTTCGTATCGAGGAGACAGCAATGTCCACCTTCCCCGATGCCGGAGCCGGTTCGGTCGACCCGAACCTCGACTTCGCGGGTACCACGCCGTACGAGGACTACGTCCAGGCGGACGTCCTCACCCACCTCCAGCACCTCCGCTCGGACGACCCCGGCGAGATGGTCTTCCTGGTCACCACCCAGGTCATGGAGCTGTGGTTCACGGTCATCGTCCACGAGTGGGAGACCGCGAGCCGCGCCCTGCGCGAGGACCGCGTCCCCGTCGCGATGGACGCGCTCAAGCGCTCGGTCCGCGAGCTGGAGGCCCTGAACCACTCGTGGCGGCCGCTCGCCCAGCTCACCCCGGGCCAGTTCAACGCCTACCGGGCCGCGCTCGGCGAGGGCTCCGGCTTCCAGTCGGCGATGTACCGCCGCATGGAGTTCCTGCTCGGCGAGAAGTCCGCGTCCATGCTCGTCCCGCACCGGGGCGCGCCCCGCGTGCACGCCGAGCTGGAGAAGGCCCTCCAGGAGCCGAGCCTGTACGACGAGGTCCTCGGCCTGCTGGCCCGGCGCGGCCTGCCCGTGCCGCAGTCGGTCCTCGGCCGTGACCTCGCGCAGCGGTACGAGCCGTCCCCCGAGGTCGAGGCCGTCTGGGCCGGGATCTACGCGGACGCCGACCAGAACACCGAGCTGGTCCGGCTCGGCGAGGCCCTCAGCGACGTCGCCGAGCTCGTCTGGCGATGGCGCAACGACCACCTGGTCGCGACCAGGCGCGCGATGGGCGCGAAGACCGGCACCGGCGGTTCGGCCGGCGTGGCCTGGCTGGAGAAGCGGGCCCAGAAGAACGTGTTCCCGGAGCTCTGGACGGCCCGCAGCCATGTCTGACGACCTGCGACAGATAGCCCTCGGTCTCGACGCGGCCGACGAGCTGGCCAGGCACCGCGAGAAGTTCGCCCTCGACGCCGGGACCGTCTACCTCGACGGCAACTCCCTCGGCGCGCTCCCCGCGCACGTCCCGGCCCGCATGGCCGACGTGATCGCCCGCGAGTGGGGCGAGCTGCGCATCCGCTCCTGGGACGAGTCGGGCTGGTGGACCGCGCCGGAGCGGATCGGCGACCGGATCGCCCCGATCGTCGGCGCCGCCCCCGGGCAGATCGTGGTCGGCGACTCGACGAGCGTGAACGTCTTCAAGGCGGTCGTCGCGGCGGCCCGGATCAACGGCGACGACCGCGACGAGATCCTCGTCGACGCGACGACCTTTCCCACGGACGGGTACATCGCGCAGTCCGCGGCGCGGATGACGGGGCACGAGATCGTGGCGTGCGACCCGGCCGGCATGGCGGACGCGGTGAGCGACCGCACGGCGCTCGCGCTCGTCAACCACGTCGACTACCGGACGGGCCGGCTCCAGGACCTGCCCGGCCTCACCGCCGCGCTCCACGCGGCGGGCGCGCTCGCCGTCTGGGACCTGTGCCACAGCGCGGGCGCCCTGCCCGTCGGTCTGGACGCCCACGGGGTCGACCTGGCCGTCGGCTGCACCTACAAGTACCTGAACGGCGGCCCCGGTTCGCCTGCGTACCTGTACGTCGCCGAGCGCCACCAGGCGGCCTTCGACTCGCCGCTGCCCGGCTGGAACTCGCACACGGACCCGTTCGCGATGACCCCCGGCTACGAGGCGGCCGAGGGCGCGCTGAAGGGCCGGGTCGGCACGCCCGACATCCTCTCCATGCTGGCGCTGGAAGCGGCGCTCGACGTGTGGGACGGGGTCGCGATCGAGGACGTGCGCGCCAAGTCCCTCGCGCTCACGGACTTCTTCCTGCGGTGCGTGCGGGCGTACGTGCCGGAGGGCCGCGTCGTCTCCGTGACGCCGGACGCGCACGGCGAGCGGGGCAGCCAGGCCGCGCTGAGCTGCGAGAACGCGCCGGCCGTCATGGCCGAGCTGATCAAGCGCGGGATCGTCGGCGACCTGCGCCGCCCGGACGTCCTGCGGTTCGGCTTCACCCCGCTGTACGTCGGCTTCGCGGATGCGGAGAAGGCGGCGCGGGTCCTCGCGGAGGTCCTGGCCGACCTCCCTGCCTGAGGAATGACCGTCCGATGATCGCCTGATCTGCGGGGGCTCCGGTGCTGGTACCGTCCCCGCAGGTCAGGCCAATTCGGCCGCGTCACCGAGAGGTTGGAACAGCATGCCGGACCCCGCCGCGCGCGATGCCGCCGAAGAAGCGTCGGCCTTCTCGCACCCGGCCGTCCCCCCGGACGCCTCCGCAGCGTACGGCGACCACCCGGACCAGGTTGTCGACTTCTACGTCCCGCGCGACGGCCGCACCCGGGCCCCGCTCGTCGTCGCCCTGCACGGCGGCGCGTGGCGGGCGCCGTACGACCGGCAGCACCTGACTCCGTTCGTGGACTTCCTGGCCCGCCGCGGCTTCGCCGTGGCCAGCGTCGAGTACCGGCGCGGCAGCGACATCCCCCGGCAGGGCGGTACGGCCCCGGTCGCCGGGCGCTGGCCCGAGACCTTCGACGACGTGGCGGCCGCACTCGACGCCGTACCCGGCCTGGCCGCCGCACACCTGCCGCAGGCGGACACGAACCGGATCGTCCTCACCGGCCACTCGGCAGGCGGGCACCTCGCCCTCTGGGCCGCCGCCCGGCACGTCCTGCCCGCGGACGCCCCCTGGCGGCTGCCCGCCCCGCCCGCACTGCGCGGGGTCGTCGCCCTCGCCCCGATCGCCCACTTCGAGCGGTCGGTGGAGCTCGGCGTCTGCGGCGGCGCGGTCACCGAACTCCTCGGCGGCGAGGCGGAGTACGAGCGCCGGGCGCCCTTCACGGACCCGGCCGTCCTCCTCCCGACGGGCATCGCGACCACGATCGTCCAGGGCCGTGAGGACACCGACGTCCCGCACACGGTCGCCGAGGCATACGCGGAGGCGGCGGCGAAGGCCGGCGAGGAGGTCGGCCTCACCCTCCTCGAAGGCGTCGGCCACTTCCCCCTGATCGACCCGGCGGCAGACGCCTGCGCGGTGGTCTCGGAGGAGATCGCCCAGCTCGCCTGGTGACGCCGGCGACGGACGCGCGGGGCGACGCGTAGTCCTCAGGGGGGACGGCCGAGGATCCGTATCCAGCGGGACGACCGGGTCCCCCGCCGCCCGTACCGTGGTTTGCGTGACCCAGACACAGACCTCCGAGACGAGCCGCAGTCCTGAGCTCCACCTGGTGCAGGAAGCCCTCGGCGGGCTGCGCCAGGAACTCTTCCACGACGCCTTCGCCTACCGCCCGCTGCCGCGCATGGACGTGGACGGCGGGCCGACCCGCTTCCTGCCGAGGCGGATACGGGTCTACACCGGGTTTCTCCCGCACGCCTTCGTCGCGTTCTGGGCCGTGATCGTCTTCGCCCTGGGGTACGACCGGATCTACTACGGCTTCGGCGCGGCGGCGCTCGTGGCCACCTGCGTGCCGGCCGCGATCGTGATGCTCACCCTGGTCCGGCCGGTCCTCGCCTTCTGGGCCTCGCTCGGCGCGGCCCCCTTCATCGGGTACATGGTCGGATTCGGCGGCGGCTGGCCCTGGTCGGCGGCCTGCCTCGTCGCCCATCTGGTGGTCCTCGCCGTGGTCGCCGCGCGCACCCGGCCCCGTACCGCCGTGTGGATGTGGCTGGTGACGGCCGGCTACTGCCTCCTCACCGAGATGTTCCTCGGCAGGGGGCGCAGCTCCGACTCGGTCCCGCTGCTGTTCGTCGCGGCTCTCGCGCTGCTCACCGTCTCCATGGTGCAGGTCCGCCGCCAGGCCACCCGCGAGGTCACCGCCCAGCAGACCGTGACCGCCCAGGAGATCTCCAAGCGGACCGTCCTGGAGGAGCGCACCACCATCGCCCGTGAGCTCCACGACGTCGTCGCCCACCACATGTCGGTGGTCGCCATCCAGGCCGAGGCCGCGCCCTACCGGGTCGAGAACCCGCCGCCGGAGCTGGAGCAGGCCTTCCTCACCATCCGCGAGAACGCGGTCGCCGCGCTGACCGAGCTGCGCCGCATCCTCGGGGTCGTCCGCGCCGAGGACTACGAGGCCCCCGACGCCCCGCAGCCGACCCTCGGCGACCTCGACTCGCTCGTCCGCAACGTCGCGGAGGCCGGGCTCGTCGTCGAGAAGACGGTGACCGGCTCGGTGCGGGAGCTGCCGCAGGGCGTGGAGCTCTCCGCGTACCGGATCGTTCAGGAGGCCCTGTCGAACGTGCTGCGGCACGCGCCGGGCGCGGCGGCCAAGGTCGAGGTGTCGTACGTCCTCGGGGGCCTCGGGCTGCGCGTCGCCAACGGGCCCGCACGGGGCCTCGTGAAGCCCTCGCCGGGCGCCGGGCACGGCATCACCGGCATGCGGGAGCGTGTGACGATGCTCGGCGGGGAGATGACCGCCGAGGTGACGGCGGACGGCGGCTACGAGGTGGCGGCCTTCATCCCCGTCAGCCGTGAAGAGGTCCGCGAGGAGGCCGGGGAATGAGCATCAAGGTGCTGATCGTCGACGACCAGATGATGGTCCGGGAGGGCTTCTCGGTGCTGCTCGGAGCGATGCCCGACATCGAGGTCGTCGGCGAGGCCGTCAACGGCCGGGAGGCGATCTCCCAGGTCGCCGCCCTCCGCCCCGACGTCGTCCTCATGGACATCCGCATGCCCGAGCTGAACGGCATCGACGCCACGCGGGAGATCGTCGCCGCCGACGCGGACGCGAAGGTCCTCGTCCTGACCACTTTCGACCTGGACGAGTACGTGTACCAGGCGCTGCGCGCCGGAGCCTCCGGCTTCCTCCTCAAGGACGCCTCGGCCCGGCAGCTCGCGGAGGGCGTGCGGGTCGTCGCGTCCGGCGAGGCGCTGCTCGCGCCGACCGTCACCAAGCGGCTGATCACCGAGTTCGCGAAGGCGCCGGGCAGCTCCCCGAAGCCGCCGGCGATGGCGCAGATCGGGGAGCTCACGGAGCGGGAGACGGAGGTGCTCGTGCTCATCGCGCAGGGCCTGTCGAACGTGGAGATCGCCGAGCACCTCGTCGTCGCCGAGTCGACCATCAAGACGCATGTGAGCCGCATCCTGGTGAAGCTGGGCCTGCGCGACCGGACGCAGGCGGCGGTCTTCGCGTACGAGGCGGGTCTGGTGCGCGTCGGCGGCTAGGGCCTGTCCGGCGGATCATGGCCGGGCCGTGGCGTGATCCACCGGACAGGCCCCTGGATCCGCTCGGGGGCCGGGGGTAGCGTCCGCTCATGGAAGCTGTTGACGTCGATGCCCTGTACGACCCCTGGTCCCCCGAGTTCGTCGCCGATCCGTACCCCGCCTACGCCCGGCTGCGCGCCGCCGGCCGCGCGCACTGGCACGGCCCCACCCGGCAGTGGCTGATCCCGCACTACGAGGACGTGTCGGCGCTCCTCCGGGACCGGCGGCTCGGCCGGACGTACACGCACCGCTTCACCCACGAGGAGTTCGGGCGGGAGGCACCGGACGCCGCGCACGAGCCCTTCCACACGCTCAACGACCACGGGCTGCTCGACCTGGAGGCCGCCGACCACACCCGGATCCGGCGGCTCGTGTCGAAGGCGTTCACGCCGAGGACGGTGGAGAACCTGGCGCCGACGGTACGGCGGCTGGCCACCGGGCTCGTCGGGGATCTGGTGGCGGCGGGCGGCGGCGATCTGCTCGCCTCGGTCGCCGAACCCCTCCCCGTCGCGGTGATCGCCGAGATGCTGGGCGTCCCGGAGGACGACGAGGAGCGGGGGCGGCTGCGGCCCTGGTCGGCGGCGATCTGCGGGATGTTCGAGCTGAACCCCTCGGAGGAGACGGCCCGGCGGGCGGTCGCGGCCGCGATCGAGTTCTCGGACTACCTGCGGGAGCTGATCGCGCGGCGCCGGAAGAGCCCGGGGGGCGACCTGATCTCGGGTCTCGTCGGGGTGGAGGGGCTGACGGAGCAGGAGATGATCTCCACCTGCGTCCTGCTCCTGAACGCGGGCCACGAGGCCACCGTGAACACCACGGTCAACGGCTGGTGGACGCTGCTCAAGCACGGCGTCCGGCCGGATCCCGAAAAGTTGTCCACAGCTGTGGAAGAACTTCTGCGGTACGACACCCCGCTCCAGATGTTCGAGCGCTGGGTCCTCGACGACATCGAGGTCGGCGGCCAGGTCATCCCGCGCGGCTCCGAGGTCGCCCTCCTCTTCGGCTCCGCCAACCGCGACCCGGCCCGCTTCGGCCCGACGGCCGACGAGCTCGACCTCACCCGCGCCGACAACCCGCACATCACCTTCGGCGCGGGCATCCACTACTGCCTGGGCGCCCCGCTCGCCCGCCTCGAACTGGAGGCGGTCTTCGGTGAGTTGCTGCGCCAGGCGCCGAACCTGCGGCTCGCGGCGGAGCCGGTGTGGAAGCCGGGCTACGTGATCCGGGGCTTCGACGAGCTGCTCGTCGAGGTGTGAGCCTCCACGGGCGGGGCGAGCCGGTCGAGCAGCGCCGGAAAGCCCTTCCCGCCCGCCTCCTGGTACGGCCCCGCGGGCCACAGGGGGCGCCCGTCGATCCAGGGCACGACGAACGCGTCACCGTCCCGGGTGTGGTCCCGCCAGCCGTGCAGCCCGGCGGGGCCGACGGGCAGGGCCGGCAGCCCGCGGCGCGGGTGCTTCGGCGGACCCGGCGGAACGAGCGGGAGGACCCCTTCGGGTACGTCGTCCAGGCCGCCGTGCATCGGGAAGAACACCAGGACGGGGGCGCCGCCGTGCGGGTCGTACAGCAGGACGTACCGGCGCGGGACGGGGGTGAAGGAGGTCGCGGCCCGGGTCAGCACCCGCACCATGGGCCTGCCGGCGGTCAGCATCCGGTAGCCGGAGAACGCGAGGCCGGCCAGGGACACCGCCCCCGCGAAGAAAAGCTTCGGGAGGTCCCGCTCCGACGGCCCGGTCAGCGCGACCGCGCCCACGACCGCGCAGAACACCAGCGCGATCAGCACAGCCTGCACCCCGGCGATGCGCCGCAGGCTCCGCACCCGCCACCACGGCACCTCGCGCACGTCCGCCTCGGGGCGCGGCGCCTTGCCCGGCGGCTCGGCCTGCCGCTGGGCGTGGGCGGCGAGCACGCGGTACGTCGGCCCGGACACGGGCCGCGCTCCGTCGAGCCGCTCGGGCGGACCCTCGGGGGCGAGGTGAACCAGGCCCTCGGGGGGAAGGAAGACCGGGCCGTCGGGGCCGTCGACGAACTCAGGGGCGTCGTAGACGTCATAGGAGTCGGGGGAGACGAGGGACTCGGAGACGTCGGGGGTGTCGAAGGCCTGGGAGGTCTCGGGGTTGTCGAAGGCCTCGGGAACCCCCGGCCCCTGCGGCTGCCTCGGGGCCGGCCGGTGCAGGAGCCCCTGGGCCTCCGCGCGCGCGACGATCCGGCGGCGCACGTGCTCGCCCCGGAGCGGCTTCGCCCAGATCAGCGGCCCGCCGCCGGGCGGTGCGAGCACCCCGCCCACGCGCGGGTCGCCGCACCACCAGAGCACGCCGTCCGGACCCGGCCGCACCTGCTCGTACCGCTGCCGGGTCGCGACCGCGGCCAGCGGCCAGGTCTCGGGGCCGTCCGGCGCGCGCAGCACGAGGCTCGTCGCGTGCCCCTTGCCGCCGACCGTCGCGGCGGGGTGCGCCGACCAGATGCCGGCGCCGAGCGTCCGCCGCATCCGCCGGGCGCCGAACAGCGAGGCGGCCCCACCGATCAGCGTGACGATCCCGAGCGCGAGGGGCAGGTTGACCGCGCCGCGGGGCCACGAGTCCGCGAAGACCGCCCCGAGGCCGCCGGCCAGGGCGACCGTCACGAGCCCCGCGACGATCAGCCCGACGGCTCTTCGCCGGTACCGCTCCAGCGCCCTCGCCGTCTCCTCGACGTCCAGCGCACACGTCATCGCACGTCCCCCCGCCCGGTGAATGTCCACTGGCGCGAGGCCCCACCCGGCATGCGCGCCAGGCCGTGATCCGACAGTAGTCGAACCGGCGTGACCGGACGGCGCTCCGGGTCAGGTCGCGGTACGGAGCTCCTGGGCCGCCTCCCGGGGCAGCATCAGTCCCCACGCGCCCGCCCGGGCCGTCCACGTCCGCCGCCGGACCGGGCCCGTGACGCGGCCGTCCGCGCGGTAGCGGAAGTCCGGGCCCGAGACCGTGAGGGTGCGGGCGGTCCCGTGACGGGCCGGGGCGGCCGACGGGTGGACGGTCACCTCCGCCGTCCCGGCGACCGAGCGGACCGAGACGCCCTCCACCGGTGTGTCCACGTCCGCGAGGAGCACCCCGTCCGCCTCGACCCGCAGCCGGTGGGTGCGGACCGCGAGGGCCGTGGGGGCCGGGCGGACCAGCGTGCGGACCAGGGAGCGGCAGGTGCCCCAGACGGACGAGGTCGGGCCCAGGGCGCGGACGGCCGACACGCCGGGGATGCAGAGGTCGCCGAGGACGACCCCGTCGCTGTCGTCGACCAGCAGGTCCAGGCGGCGTACGACCCCGTCGAGGACCGCCCGGGCCGCCGCCGGGGTGGAGTGCGGCACGCCGAGCGCATGGGCGATTTCCAGGGCGTCCGGCGGGCCGATCGGGACGAGGGAGAGCGACCCCTCGGCGAGGTCCCGCTCCCGGTGCAGCAGCGTCACCGTGCGGAGCAGCGCGCGGTCGTCGCCGAGCACCACGGGGTGCCGGGAGCCGCGCCGGGCCAGGGCCCGGGTGAATTCTTCCGGACTGTCCGGCAGGCAGATCTTCGCTTCCGCGCGCGCGGACAGGACATCCTTCGCGATCCGTACGGACTCGCCGTCACTTCGGCGGGCGACCGGGTCGACGATGACCAGCAGCTGGTCGTGATCCGACACCTCGGTCCTTCCTCGGGTAGCATCTTTGTGCAAGAGCCCCTTGCGCTATTGCGCCAGGGGCTTCGTCTATTCCGGGGCACACCGGTGAGGCGGCGTATGCCCCCTGACCTTGGACATGCCCCACCCGGAAGGGGTGTACGCCTGTGCCCGCACTTGTGCTGCTCGGTGCTCAGTGGGGTGACGAGGGCAAGGGAAAGGCCACCGACCTCCTCGGTGGATCCGTTGACTATGTAGTGCGTTACCAGGGCGGCAACAACGCCGGCCACACCGTCGTCGTAGGCGACCAGAAGTACGCGCTGCATCTTCTCCCTTCCGGAATCCTCTCGCCGGGGTGCACCCCGGTGATCGGAAACGGTGTCGTCGTCGACCCGGCGGTCCTGCTCTCCGAGCTGAGCGGACTGAACGAGCGTGGCGTGGACACGTCGAAGCTCTTGATCAGCGGTAACGCTCACCTGATCACCCCGTACAACGTCACCCTCGACAAGGTGACGGAACGGTTCCTCGGCAAGCGCAAGATCGGTACCACCGGTCGCGGCATCGGGCCGACCTACGCCGACAAGATCAACCGCGTCGGCATCCGGGTCCAGGACCTGTACGACGAGTCGATCCTCACGCAGAAGGTCGAGGCGGCGCTGGAGGGCAAGAACCAGCTCCTCGCCAAGCTGTACAACCGCCGCGCGATCGACGCCGCCCAGATCGTCGAGGAGATGCTCCAGTACGCGGAGCAGATCAAGCCGTTCGTCGCGGACACCACGCTGATCCTCAACAACGCGCTCGACGAGGACAAGGTCGTCCTCTTCGAGGGCGGCCAGGGCACCCTCCTGGACGTGGACCACGGCACGTACCCCTTCGTCACCTCCTCGAACCCGACCGCGGGCGGCGCCTGCACCGGCGCCGGCGTGGGCCCGACGAAGATCAGCCGGGTCATCGGCATCCTCAAGGCGTACACGACCCGTGTCGGCGCCGGCCCGTTCCCGACGGAGCTCTTCGACGCGGACGGCGAGGCGCTGCGCCGCATCGGTGGCGAGCGCGGTGTCACCACCGGCCGTGACCGTCGCTGCGGCTGGTTCGACGCGGTCATCGCCCGCTACGCGACCCGCGTCAACGGCCTGACGGACTTCTTCCTCACCAAGCTCGACGTGCTGACGGGCTGGGAGCAGATCCCGGTCTGTGTCGCGTACGAGATCGACGGCAAGCGCGTCGAGGAGCTGCCGTACTCGCAGACCGACTTCCACCACGCGAAGCCGATCTACGAAATGCTGCCGGGCTGGTCCGAGGACATCACCAAGGCCAAGACCTTCGCGGACCTGCCGAAGAACGCGCAGGCGTACGTGAAGGCCCTGGAGGAGATGTCGGGCGCCCCGATCTCCGCGATCGGCGTCGGCCCCGGCCGGACCGAGACGATCGAGATCAACTCGTTCCTGTAAGCGGTACGGGAGAAGGGCCCGCACCCCGGGAGACCGGGGTGCGGGCCCTTCCCCCCCCCGAACTACGCGACCACTGGCTGGCGTTGGACGCACGGGGTGGACGCCCGCCGGTGATCGGCGCCGAGATCGGCGGGGTGGACGAGACGTACGAGGCGCTCGTCGGCGGCCTCGGCGTCTGCCTGGTCGCGGCGGGCAACGCACCGCTGCCCGCCCGCGAGGGCGTCGTCGTCCGCCCCGTCCAGGGCCTCGCCCCCAGCCACCTCGTCCTGGCCCGGCGCGCCGACGACACCCGCCCCCTGGTGCGCGGCTACGCCCGCGCGGCGGCCGGGTTCAGCCCTCATGAGGCCTGAACCCGCCTTGTTCTGTGGTCAGTTGGAGTGCGTAATGAGTGCCACGTTGCAACGCCCTTCTCAGGGAGAACCGGGGGAACGATGGCAACACCTCCACAACCCACGGCGCCGCCACCACCGCCGTACCGGCCGGGTGCCGGTGCCGGTGCGATGGGGCACCTGCCGCTGGTCATCAGCAAGAGACTGCTCTGGGTGGGCCGAGCCGCCTACCCGCTGGAGAACATCGTCCGTGTCTACACCTTCGTCCTCCGGCCGCGCCGGGCAGAGGCCGTCCGCACGTTCCTGAAGCGGGCCGGACTCCTGCTGCTCGCCACGCTCGGAGTCCTGTTCTTCGCGTTTCTCGCCGAGTTCTTCAGCCGGGGTGAGGATCCGGGTGCCTTCCTCGGATTCCTGCTCCAGCTCGCCTTCCTCTCCGTCGTGGGCGGACTGATCTGGGCCGTGGTCGACATGCTCATCGTGGTGACCGCCTCCAGCCACTACGTCCTGGCCATCGAGACGAACGGCCAGTCGACCGCGATGGTCTCCGGCGACCCCCGCCACCTGGACGATCTCGTGGCGCAGATCGCGGCCGCGATCGACGAGCCGGACGCGCACCTCAACGTCGTCGTCGGAGCGCTCTCGATCAGCAACCCCAGCAACTACTACTTCGGCGACGCCGTGAACATCTACGGCGGCACCGGCAACACGGGCAAGGTGGTCTCATGAGCGGGGACGGTGGCAACAACTACTTCCACGGCGACGCGGTGATCATCCATGACGGCACCGGTCATCAGGGGATCGTCCACAACTACGCCGCCCCGCCGAAGCCTCCCACCCTGGACGAGGCCCTGCGGACCGTCGTCGCGCTCATGCGGGAGCTGCGGGCCGAGGTCGGGCCCGAGGACCAGCGGTCCTTCGACGACGCGCTGCCCGTGCTCGCCGCCGACGCCACGGACGCCGCCGGCACGGCGGTCGAGGTGCCGGGACGGCGCCGGGCACTGCTCACCGTCGTGGGCATCGCCACGCTGCTCGGGACGGTCGGCACACCGCTCCTGGACGCGGCCCGCGCGGCCCTGGAACTACTCGGTGTAGGCGGTTAAGGGCTCTCCAAGGCCCTTGCTCACTCAGTGTGTTCGGGTTCCCCGGCCCCGAGTTGCCAACTCGGGGCCACGGGAGAAGAGTGGTTCGTGTGATTCCTGTGAACCGTTGAGTCGTGGAACTCCGGTCACGTCGGGCCGCCTTCAGAGGCCGGCCCCCGCGGACGAAGCAGCACCCTGACAGCCACCTGGATTCACCATGACCACAACCGCCCAGCGACGAGTCGTCCGGGCCGCGAGCGCGTCCCTTCTGGCAGCGGGCCTGGCGCTGTCGTCAGGCATGAGCGCCATGGCGGCATCTTCCGCGCCGACGCAGGTCCAGGCCGTTGAAACGGGAAGGGCTCAGCCGACGCCGCCACCGCCCGCAGAGGAGGAGCCCGTCGAGCCGCCTCCGGTCGAGGAGCCCGCCGAGCCCGTCGAGCCGCCTCCGGCCGAGGAGCCCGCCGAGCCCGTCGAGCCGCCTCCGGCCGAGGAGGAAGTGGCTCCTGAGGAGGAAGTGCCTCCCGGCGAGGAGCAGCAGAACAACCCCGACGTGGAGGAAGAACAGAACCCGGCGGAGGAGGAGGCGAACCCCGCTGAGCAGCCCGGAGAGTTGCCCGCCGAGGGCGAGGAAGCGCCTCCCGCCCAGAACGTCGCGATTCAGACCCTGACCGCCGACGAGCTCAAGCAGGCGCAGGCCGACCTCGCGGGTACCAACCTCTCCGCCGCGGAGAAGGCGAAGGTCAAGAAGCAGCTGGACGACCTCCAGGCCATCATCAACGGGAACGGGACGCAGCAGCAGAAGGACGAGGCCAAGGCCCTCGCCAAGGGGCTGGCCGAAGCGCTGAGGCTCAGCAAGGACACGGACTTCCCGAAGGAGGACCGGGAGAGGTACGCGAAGCTCGTCCTCGGAGTCACCACAGCGCTGGAGAAGGTCAACGGGAACGGTTCCGTAGCCGAGCGGCTCGTCTACTTCAAGGTCCTCAACGACCTCAACCTGGTCCTCACGAAACTCACGGACAAGAACCTGACCGTGCAGGAGAAGGTGCTCTACTCCAAGTACGCGGACGTGCTCCTCGGCGGTGTGCTGGCCGCCCAGCAGCCGGGTACCGCGCCGACGAAGCCGGAGGACAAGAAGAAGGTCCAGGAGAAGCTGGCGAAGAGCGCCGCGGCGCTCAAGGTCTACCAGAGCGCGGACTCCTCCCCCGAGCAGCGGGCCGCCGCCAAGGCGACGCTCGACGAGCAGGCCGGTGCGGTGAACAACGCCAAGTACCAGGAGCTCGTCGCGGAGCTCAAGCGCCTGAAGGCGCCGCAGTCCTGCCTGGACGTCGTGCAGAACCGTACGCAGCAGGCCGGCTGGCCCGACGGATCCCTCTGGGGTCTGACCGACAAGGCCTGCAAGGACACCG
Source organism: Streptomyces venezuelae (assembly GCF_008642375.1). Classification (NCBI taxonomy): domain Bacteria; kingdom Bacillati; phylum Actinomycetota; class Actinomycetes; order Kitasatosporales; family Streptomycetaceae; genus Streptomyces; species Streptomyces venezuelae. The sequence continues at coordinate 4,617,979 of NZ_CP029194.1, forward strand.
TGCAGGCCGGCGCGGCGGACACCGACAGCGACTGGAACGCCCTCTTCGAGTGCGTGCTGGACCAGCCGTTCAGCAGCTGCACCGCCCGGATCCCCGAATAGCGCGAACAGTCCTACAACCGCAGGAACTCCCCCGGCTCCGCGTCCACCATCGGGTAGACGAGGAGCCGGTCCTTGCCCTCCCACGTGTCCACGGCCACGTAACTGGAGCCGTTCTCCGGGCACTCGGAGTCCGTGTTGTCCGGATCCTTGACCTGCGGGCCGATGACGAGGAGGTCGCCGACGCCCGCGAGGACGGACGTGGAGGCGCAGCTGACGACGTCGGTGGTGACCTCGCCGGCGTCGTTCGTGCGCGGGAAGACGTCGGTGATGCGGACGACCGGCGTGCCGATCGGGCCCTGGGTGACCGTCACCTCCGTGCGGTAGCGGTCGTCGTTGTCGCCGTAGACCTCCCGCATGGGCTTGCTGCGCCAGCGGCCGAGGTAGCGGTCGGGGACGACGGCGGTCCCGGTGGGCGCCTTGCGGAAGGTGGCCTTCGCGGCGCCCGAGGTCCACTCCAGGACGTCGGGGGAGCGCAGGGCGAGGGTCTGGTGCGCGGCGGGGGTGCAGCGCTGGGCGGGCACACTCGTCGTGACGTCGGACTCGCCGAACACGACCTTGTCCTCGTCGGCCGATACGAGCCGGGAGCGGCCCATGCAGAGCCGGCTCTCGGAGACCTGGACGTAGACCGCGCTCTTGGCGCCCGCCGCGCCCTGGGTGATCTCGATCCGGGCGGTCTCCCGGGGATGGTCGGCCGAGCCCTGGATGACGCCCTCCCAGGCGCCGAGGAAGCTGCCCGGGACGATTCCGGCGGGCCGGGCGGAGACGCCGTCGGTCTGGCCCTTGCCGCGGTTCTTCTGCTCGTCGCCGCCGGTGTCCGGGTCGGGCCAGAAGGTGTACGTGACGGTGGCCGCGGCGGCCACCGCCAGGGCCGCGACGGCGGCGGCCAGGGCCGTACGGCGCCGGGGGCGGGGTGTGGTGCGGGCGGTGGGCGGCAGCGGGGTGGCGGGCGTCGGGTCACCGTCGGAGGCGACCATCCTTGCTCCCCCTGACTCCGGCCCCGCCTCGGCCTCCAGGAGCCGGGCCGCGTGGCGGCCCAGCCGGGCCAGGACGTCCGCCGGGAGCCACGGGTCGGCGACCGGCAGCGTCTCGACGATCTCGGTCGCCGAGGGGCGCGCCTCCGGCTCCTTGGCGAGGCAGGCCCGGATGAGGCCGGAGAGTTCGGGCGCGAGGTCCGTCAGGTCGGGCTCGTCGTGGGCGATGCGGAACATCGTGGCGTGGACGCCGCTGTCGGCCGTCCCGAAGGGCGAGCGGCCGGTCGCCGCGTACGCGAGGACGGAGCCGAGGCAGAAGACGTCCGACGCGGGGGTGACCCGGTCGCCGCGGACCTGCTCGGGCGACATGAAGCCGGGGGAGCCGACGACCGCGCCGGTGGAGGTCAGTCCGCCGCCGTCGGCGACGGTGTCGACGGCGCGGGCGATGCCGAAGTCGATGAGCCGGGGCCCGTCGACGGTCAGCAGCACGTTGGACGGCTTGAGGTCGCGGTGGACGAGCCCGGCGTCGTGGATGTGGACGAGGGCGCGGGCCAGCCCGGAGGCCAGGGCCCGTACGGTCGCGGGCGGCAGCGGCCCGTACTCGTCGCCGACGACGGTCCGCAGCGACGGCCCGGGGACGTACCCGATGGCCACCCACGGGGCCTCGGCGGAGGTGTCCGAGCCGAGCACGGGCGCCGTGCCCGTCCCGCCGACCCGCTCCAGGGCCTCGACCTCGCGGGCGAACCGCCGCCGGAACTCCTCCTGGGCGGCCAGCTCGGCGTGCACCACCTTCACCGCGACCGTCCGGCCGCCGGCCGAGCGCGCGAGGAACACCCGGCCCATCCCACCGACCCCGAGACGGCCGATCAGACGGAACGGACCGATGCTGACCGGGTCTTCCGCGTTCAATGGCTCCACGGCGACGAGCATGCCAGACCGCGCCTCAACCGTCTCCGTCATCCGTCCCCGCAGACCCGCAGACCCTTCGGGGTGGAGCAGGGCAGGTGGCCGTGGGTGAGGACGACGTCCTGGCCGCTTCCCCGGATCAGGTAGTCGAGGAAGCTGGAGGTCAGGGAGTCCGCCGGTGGCCGGCCCCAGGTGTAGGCGTACTCGATCTCCCGGTACGGGTAGCTGGACGCGCCGATCTCCTCGACGACCGGCCTGCGCCCGTCGATTGCCACCCGGTGCAGGCCCTTCAGACCGCTGCCGCTGCGGAGTTCGGTGTAGCCGATGGCGCCGGGGAGCCGGGCGACGGTCGACAGGACCTGCTCGGTCGAGTCGAGTTCGCAGCGGACGACCTTCGAGGCGGGGTCGTCGAGGCTCTCGCAGTTCAGGGAGGAGTTGGCCAGCTCGTTGCGGCCGAGTACCCGTCGCTGGAACACCTCCCGCGTACCGGAGCTGGCATCCCTGCTGATGAGCCGGACCGGCTGGTGCATGCCGGGGACCAGCTCGTTCCAGTCGGTGATCTCGCCCCGGTAGAGGCGGCGGATCTGGTCCAGGGTGAGGTTCTCCAGGGGTATCCCGTCGTTGACGACGAGCGTGAAGAGGGAGACCGCGACCATGCTCTCCCGCAGCTGCGGATAGCCGCCCGGCTTGCGCCCGTCGGAGAGGGCGACGACGGCGGGCGAGCCCTTGCCGGCCTTCGCCCCGGACGCCTCCAGCTCCCGTATCCCGGCGGTCGAGCCGTGCGCGGTCACGTTCACGGTCGCGCCCGCGCAGTCCTTCTCGTACTTCTTCGCCAGCTCCCGCACGACCGGCGCGAAGGCCGTCGAGCCGGTGACGGTGAGGGTGCCCGTGGCGCAGCCGATCGGCGGTGGGGTCCGCTCGCGGACGATGATCGCGGCGAGCGCGACGACACAGACGGTGAGGGCGATCGTGACCGTCCGCGCGACCCGGCTGAAGACGGGCGGCTTGTCGTCGGGGGTCGTGCTGTGGTTGAGGTGGACGTGGCCTTCCGCGATGTTGCCGTCGACCGAGACCGGGTCGCCGATGGGGCCGCCGGTCAGCAGGACGAGCAGCTTGTAGTGGGCGCCGCGGTTGAGCGGGACCTTGGGCAGCAGGATCGTGGCGGCGCCCTCCGCCGGGCCCTGCCAGCTGTCGGGGAAGTGGCTGAGGAGCCGGGGGTGGTCGGGCGCGGTGACGACGACCGCCTTCACCCGCCGGTTCCGGAACTCGACGGTGAGTCCGTGGTCGTCACCGTCCGTGTAGTGGTCGGCGCCGATCGACAGGGCCCCGTCGTTCTCGATCCGGAGGAGGACGAGGGTGGCGTCGCGCAGTTCCGGGCTCGCGTTGAAGAAGCCGCGCCGCACGGCCGCGCCGGGGCCGGTCACCGCCCCGTCCGCGGCGGCGTTCCCGATGGCCGTGTCGAGCTGCACGCGGTAGCCGATCCGCCGTTGGTGCGGCACCCGCCGCTCGTACCAGACGGCTCCGGTGGAGACGAGGACGCCGAGGAGGGCGGTGACCAGGGCGATGAGGTTCTCAGCGGTGAGCCAGTCCACCCGCGCGACGGTACGGACGTGTGTGCGGTTCCGTGGGGTGCGTAGCCCCTCGTCACCCGGAGTTCGCCCTTCCTTCAGGCGGCCGATCAGGGGTTGCCCGAGGCTCGCGGGCGTGGGTGTAATGGCGACGAGGGGGCCTTCCGTCTGAGGAGTACCCCATGCGTGTCGTCGAAGTGACCGCCTACGGCGGACCCGAGGTCCTCAGAATGGCCCGCCGGCCCGAGCCGGAGGCCGGGGACGTCCCGGGAAGAGTGCGTGTGCGGCTCAAGGCCGCCGGTGTGAACCAGGCGGACGTGCGGATCCGGGCAGGCAGGTACGCGGACGCGGTCGGTGCGCTCAAGCCCCCGTTCGTCCTGGGGACGGACTTCGCGGGAAAGCTGCTCGATCCCGTGCCCGGGATGGCCCCGGGGACCCGTGTGGCCGGTTTCGTGCCCTGGTACGAGGAGCTGACCGGCGAGGGCACGTACGCGGAGGTCGTACGGGTCGCCCCGGAGTGGCTGGCCCCGATCCCTGACGACGTGGAGTTCACCGTGGCCGCGTCCGTCCCGCTGGCCTCGGCCACGGCCCAGCTGGGCCTCGACAAGCTCAGGCTCCGCGAGGGGGCGACACTGCTGGTGACCGGCGCGAGCGCGGTGGTGGGCCGGCTGGCGGTGCAGTACGCCTCGGCGGCCGGGCTGCGGGTGGTGGCGGTGGCCTACGAGGGCGACGAGAGTGAACTGAGGGTCCTCGGCGCGGACCGAGTCGTCACGCGCGGTACGGCGGAGGACGTGGTCGCCCGGGTCATCGAGGGCGACCCGTACCGGGTGGACGCGGTCTTCGACGGGGCTCTGATCGGCGAGGGCCTGCTCCCGGTCCTGAAGGACGGCGGCGTCTTCCTCGCGCTCGCCCCCGACCGTGTCCCGACCCCGGAGCGGAACATCCGCGTCGAGACCGTCCGGGCCAGGCCGGACGCCTCCCGCCTGAAGGAGACGCTGGAGAAGGTCGCGGCCCGCGAGGTGATCACCCGGGTGGCCGACGTCCTCCCCCTGGAGGAGGCCGCCGAGGCCCACCGCCGTGCGGAGTCGGGCCACCGCCCGGGCCGCATCATCCTGATGATCTGACCGGTTCCGACGGGTTCCGATCGGTCAACCTCGTCCGCCCCGGGTGCCCCCGCTCGGGGTGGATGTCGGATGCACCGGTACCTGGCGCGCGGGGGATCGTTAGCCGGGGCATGAACTCTTCCCAGCGTGTCCTCACCGCCCTCGCCCTCGCCGCCTCCGCCATCGGTCTCGGCGCCGGTGCCGCCGCCGCGGACCCCCTGGCGGGCGCGACCGGCCTGCTCGGCCCGGTCGCCGGCGCCGCCAGCCAGTCCGACTCCCCCCTGGGCGCCGTCACGGACGCCGCGAACCCCGCCGCGCTCGGCGACGTCACCAAGGCCCTGCCCCTCTAGGACGCCCGCTTTTCACTCCCCTCCCGGTCGGCTCCGGGGCGGCGATCCGCCGCCCCGGAGCCGTCTTCCGTGCTCGGGCTTGGTGTGTCCGAAATTGTTCGAACGCTGTGGCAGGATTCGGATCACTGGCGGCGCGCGAAGTGGGCCGCTGAAGAGCCCCAGGGGGGGATTTTCGATGAACATCATTCGTCGTCGTGCGCTCAAGGGCGCGCTCGTCGCCACCGCCGTCGCGGTCGCGACGGCGACCGTGGCCGGCACCGCCACCGCGGCGGAGCTGCCGGTGCAGCCGACCTTCCCGATGTACGGCGTCCACAAGACGACGCAGGACCTTCGGGTGTGGTTCCCGAACTACGTCGGCGGTCTCGACGGGGAGACGTTCGATTACGACTTCTCCGACGTCGCCGACATCATCGGTGCCGACAACAACAACGACGGTTACCCCGAGGCTGAATGGACGCTCTGGAAGAGCGGTCAGCTGGACTTCTTCGCGGCCGGCGGCCCCGATCAGGACGCGAACCGCGTCGGCTCGGGTTGGAACATCTACAAGACGGTTCTCTCGCCCGGCAACATCGGCGGGGCCAAGGAAGCCGACCTGATCGGTGTCGACAAGACCGGCGTGCTGTACAGCTACCTCGCGTACCCGAACGGCACCACCACCACCCGCGTGCGCGTCGGTGGCGGCTGGAACGTGTACGACCAGATCGCCGGCCAGGGCGACCTGACCGGTGACGGCAAGCCCGACATCGTCGCCAAGGAGAAGTCCACCGGCTACCTGTACCTCTACAAGGGCACGGGCAACTGGAAGGCCCCCTTCAGTGGCCGTACGAAGATCGGCCAGGGCTGGAACGCCTACGACCGGCTGATCTCGGTCGGCGATCTCAACGAGGACGGCAAGGCGGACCTGCTCGCCCGCAAGCCCGCCGGCCAGCTGATGCGCTACTACGGCACGGGCCTCGCCGCGACCCCGTTCAAGGCGCCCACCCAGATCGGCACCGGCTACCAGGCGTACAACCTGCTGTAGTGGTACGGGCGTTACTCGCCTCACGGCGGCCCCGGGCCTCGGATCTCCGAGCCCGGGGCCGCTTTGTCTGCCACCGGAACCCCAACGGTCGCACGTTCTGATCCAGGCCTTCCCGGTCGGCTCCGGGGCGCCAACTCGCCGCCCCGGAGCCGTTCTTCGTGACCGAACCCGGTGGCGCACGCGTTCGAGTCGATGTGGCAAGATTTCCATGATCGACGACGCGTCTAGTGCGCCGTCGAGGACCGAGAATCCCAGGGGGGGATCTTGATGAAGATCAATCGTCGTCAGCGTGTGCTCAAGGGCGCGCTCGTCGCCACCGCCGTCGCCGTCGCGACGGCCACCGTCGCCGGTACGGCCTCCGCCGCGCCCGCCGCGGCGGAGACGCCCGTGTTCGAGATGTACGGCGTCCACAAGACGACCAACGACCTCTACGTGTGGAACCCCAACACCACCGGTGGCTTCAGCGCCGGGGTTCCCCTGGCGAGCGACGCCGGCGACATCGCCGACATCATCGTCGCCGACAACAACAACGACGGTTTCGGCGAGGCCGAGTGGACGCTCTACAAGAACGGGCGTCTGGACTTCTTCTCGTTCGAGGGGCAGGCCGAGGACGCGAACACCGTCGGCCGCGGCTGGAACATCTACAAGACGGTCATCTCGCCCGGTAACTTCGGCGGTGCCCAGCAGGCCGACCTGCTCGGTGTCGACACGGCCGGTGTGCTGTGGAGCTACCTGTCCTACCCGGACGGCCGCCTCACCGCCCGCACGAAGGTCGGCGGCGGCTGGAACATCTACAACCAGATCGCGGGCCAGGGCGACCTGACCGGTGACGGCAAGGCCGACATCGTCGCCCGTGACACGGCGGGTGTCCTGTGGCTCTACAAGGGCACGGGCAACTACCGGGCCCCGTTCGCCCCCCGCACGAAGGTCGGCAGCGGCTGGAACGCGTTCAACCGCATCCTGTCGACCGGTGACATCAACTTCGACGGCAAGGCGGACCTGATCGCCCGCAAGGCGGACGGCAAGCTCTTCCGCTACTCGGGCACGGGCAACGCCGCGGCCCCGTTCAAGCCGGCGGTCCAGATCAACACCGGTATGCAGAACTTCAACCTGCTCTAGTCGTACCGCTTCACGCGACTGACGGCGGCCCCGGGCTCGGATCTCCGAGCCCGGGGCCGCTTTGTATGCAACCGGAACCCCAACTGTCACAAGTTCTGGTCTAGACCTTGACAGGTCCAGACCAATAGCGCTTCGCTGTGCTTCCCCGACCCGGCCCCACCCGGAAGGAAGCACGCATGCTGCTGCGTAAGTTGGTCACCTCGCTGGCCGCGCTCTGTACGGCCGTCGGACTCGCCGTCCTCCTCCTCCCCGCCGCCTCGGCAGGAGCGGCAGCCGCCTGCGCGGCCGCCTGGAACTCCTCCAGCGTCTACACGGGCGGGATGACGGCCTCGCACAACGGCCACAACTGGCAGGCCAAGTGGTGGACCCAGAACGAGACCCCCGGTACGACCGGTGAGTGGGGCGTCTGGGCCGACCAGGGCGCCTGCGGCAGCGGACCCACCACCCCGCCCACCACGCCGCCGCCGAGCTCCGGATTCGTCGTCTCCGAGGCCCAGTTCAACCAGATGTTCCCGAACAGGAACCCCTTCTACACGTACGCGGGCCTCACCGCGGCCCTCAAGTCGTACCCCGGCTTCGCCAACACCGGCAGCGACACGGTGAAGAGGCAGGAGGCCGCGGCCTTCCTCGCGAACGTCTCCCACGAGACGGGCGGCCTCGTCCACATCGTCGAGCAGAACACCGCCAACTACCCGCACTACTGCGACCGGAACCAGCCCTACGGCTGCCCCGCCGGCCAGGCGGCGTACTACGGCCGCGGCCCGATCCAGCTCTCCTGGAACTTCAACTACAAGGCGGCCGGTGACGCCCTCGGCATCGACCTGCTCAACAACCCCTGGCGGGTCGAGCAGGATCCGGCCGTCGCCATGATGACGGGCCTCTGGTACTGGAACACCCAGAACGGCCCGGGCACGATGACCGCCCACAACGCGATGGTCAACGGCGCCGGCTTCGGCCAGACCATCTGGGCGATCAACGGCAGCCTGGAGTGCAACGGCGGCAACCCGGCCCAGGTGCAGAGCCGGGTCACCAAGTACCAGCAGTTCACCCAGATCCTGGGCGTCCCCGCCGGTGCGAACCTGTACTGCTGACCGCTCCGCGCCTCGCCCCGCACCGTGTGGATCCCGGTGCGGGGCGAGGCGCATCCGGCCCCGGCCGATTCAGCGGAAGGCGTCGGCGTTCTCCGCTGCCCACTGCCGGAACGGGCGGGCCGGCACTCCGGTGACCTGCGCAACCGTGTCGCGCACCATCAGGAGCTCGTGGTTCACGTCCCCGCCGGTGACGTCGAGCACCGCGTCCGCGGCCTCGGGCCCGAAGGCCGCGGCCATCTGCGCGTGAGCCTGCTCGCGGCTGATCTCGGCGAAGGGAACCTCCCGCCCCAGCACCGCGGCGACGGCCTCGACCTGCTGCCGGGCGGTCACCGGCTCAGGACCGGTCAGCGCGTACGTGCGTCCCTGGTGACCGGGCTCGGTCAGGGCCACGCGCGCCACCGCGGCGATGTCGGCGGGGTGGATGGTCGGCAGCGCGGTCTCGGCGTACGGAGCGTGGACGGTCTCGCGGCCGCGGACGGACGCGGCCCACATCAGGGAGTTCGAGGCGAACTGCGTCGGCCGCAGGATCGTCCAGGCCATGCCGCTCGCCTTGAGCAGCTCCTCCACCGCCAGGTTCTCGGCGGCGGGGCCGAGGTGCGGGTGGGTCTGGACGGTGATGGACGACACCAGGACGACGTGCTCCACGCCCGCCTGCCGGGCGGCTTCGAGGATCTCGGCGTCCGAGCCCAGCCGCGACACGAGGAACAGGGAGCGGACCCCCTCCAGCGCGGGCTTCAGCGACGCGGTCTCCGCGAAGTCGCCCTCGACGGCCTCGACTCCTTCGGGGAAGACGGCCCGTGAGGCGTCACGGGTGAGTCCTCGCAGGGGCCCGGCCCCGTGCGCGTGCAGTTCCTGCAGCAGGGCACGGCCTATGTTTCCGGTGGCTCCGGTCACGAGGATCATGGCGTGTTTCCCGTCGTCAGATGATCGAGTGGGCAACACGTTAGAACCTCAAGCGAACTTCAGGTCAAGGTCTGATCGGCCGCCCGCGGGGGACGGCCGACCGGACAGCGCAGGACAGTCAGTCCTGCCAGGCCAGGAACGCGGTCCAGGCGGCGGGCTCCACGACGAACGTGGGCCCGGCGGGGACCTTGGAGTCCCGGAGGTGGACGGCGTGGGCGCAGCTGGCCACCTCTACGCAGTTGCCGCCACCGCCGTCGCTGTAGGAGGACCTGTGCCAGTCGAAGGCGACCTCGACGCAGTCCCCGCCACCACTGTCGCTGTAGCTGGACTTGAACCAGTGCAGGGTGTCGTTCATCTCCGTGCTCCCGCCAACTCCTCGATGAGCCCCAGCGACCTGCGCGGATCCAGGGCGTGTGCCCGGATCTTCGCATACCGCTGGATGTGCGTACTGACCTTCGCCCGGTCGGTGATCAGCAGGCTCTCGCCCTGGATCTCCAGGAAGGTCACGCGGTCGTGGGACGCGGTCTCGACGATGTTCATCATCCCCCGGTCGCCCGCGTACTCACCCCCCAACCCCGCATCCAGCGGCAGCACCTGAAGGTTCACGTTCCTCCTCCGGGCGCACTCGGCCAAGTACGCCAGCTGCTCCCGCATGATCTCCTCGCTCCCGATCGGCCTCCGCAGGACAGACTCGTCGAGTACGAGCTCGATCTCGCACACCTGCTTCCGGTCGAAGAGCGCCTTCCGCGCCATTCTTCCGACGACCAGCTCCTCGGTCCGTTCCGCCGTCGGCTCCGGGTGGCCGCCCGCGATCAGCGCCCGCGCGTACGCCTCCGTCTGGAACAGCCCATGGACGACGTGGTTCGCGTACAGCCACAGCGCCACCGCCTTCTGCTCGATCGGGGCGTATCCGCGGAACTGCTCCGGCAGCTTCTCCAGCCGTACGAGCTCCCGCATCTCCTCGAAGATGCCCGTCCCGCTGCCCAGTTCGCGCTCGATCAGGACGAGCATCTCGTCGCTCACCGAGTGGAGCTGCCGCTCCATCGCGCTGATCGCCGCGCCCGTGTAGCCCATCTGCGAGCCCAACTGCTCCTGTGTCAGGCCCTTCTTCACCCGCATTCTCTTCGCCACCGTCGCGGCCATCCTCGCCGCGGGTCCCACGGATTCCTTGGTCTCTTCTCGCGCCATCGCGATCCCCATCCGGACTCAACCGGTCTCAACCGGTCTCAACTGCTCCCCGCCGAATTCGACTGCCCACAAGGTGCGTTGGTGCAGGTCAAGGGGTTGCCGACGCGCCCTCCGCAGTCGTGGAAAACGCTAGCGCCGGCGCGGGAACATGTCCTCGTGAATGCAGAGAACCGGGAAGTAGACGCGGATTGGATTCCCAGCTCCGGATTCCGACTCCGCAAGGCGGGAGTGCAATTCGACGCCGTTCGAGTCGACGGCGAGGAAGGGCGACGGCTCGCCGACTGGATAGAGGTGCTCACCGGGGGCGACCCCGGTCCGGTCGTCATCGAGGCGAACGCGCGGCGCGCGGTCTACTTCCTCGTGCCGCCGGGGTCGACGGCGCACCGGTCGTGGCCGCGCGGGGTGGCCCGCTTCAACGCCGGTCCCGCCCATGTGAGTTACGTACCGGTGCCGGCGCTGACGGGGCGAACCTGGCCGCTGTCGTGGCGGTGTCAGCCGTCGGGGCCGGACCGCTTCGTGCACCCGCTGCTCCTGCGGAGCGCCGTCACCGAGCTCTTCGCCGACCCGTACCGGTGAAATTTCATTCTCGGCGCGAGGCCGCGGTATACGTAGCCCGTCCCGTTGCGGAACGTGCGAGGCCGAGATCATCCGGCACGATCTCCCGACCCTGATCCGCTGGACCCCCTAGGCTGGCGAGGGACCCCTGGGAGGACACCGTGAGCACAGAGCCCGAGCGCGGCGGAGAGCTGATCCCGCGTCCTCAGCGCACCCCCGACGCGCTGCGTGTCGCGCTCGCCCGCATCGCCCCTCATCGGCTGGCGGAGATGGAGCAGCAGAAGAACGAGGCCTTCTCCCTGGCCGCCGAGCACGACACGCTCGGGCCCCTGCACGGTTGGCTGAGCGTCTGGGCCCGTGAGGTGGAGGTCGAGCGGCGGTACGACCTCTCCACGCGTCGCCGTTCCGCGCTGGACGTGCTCCACCACACCGGCGACAAGGCCGACCCGGCCTTCCGCGCGGCGATGGACGAGCTGCGTGCGGTCGAGGACGAGGCCACGCGGGCGGTCTCCGAGTGAGCTGGCGCTGGGAGTACGACCCGGACGAGGAGTATGTCGTCGGGGGCGCGCCACCCGCGTTCGTCGCCGAGGTGGAGAAGCGGGCCGACGAGCTGGTGCGGGCCGCCGAGGCCTTCTACCTGGACGGCTCGGCGTACCAGGGCGACGGCCCGAAGGGCAACGACGCGTTCGTTCCCGGCGGCATGTTCAGCTACCTCGTTCTGCCCCGGCACGAGTGCGCATACCTGCGGCAGGTCACCTACTGGTGATCCGTCTCGACGGCCTCCAGTGCCGTCGACAGCCGCTCCAGCACCCGTACCGTCTCGTCGAAGGCCTCCTGGCCGCCCAGCTCCCGTGCGAGCAGGGCGGCCAGCTCCGCGTGGCCCGGGCCGATGCGGTCGATCGCCGCCCGGCCCGCCGCCGTGGGCGTGAGGAGCTTGGCGCGGCGGTGGGCCGGGTTCGGCTCGTAGGCCGCGAGGCCCTCCCGGACGAGCAGGTCCGCGATCCGCTGGACGCTCTGCCGGGTGATGCCCATGAGGCGGGCGATCCCGGAGACCGGCAGCGGTTCGGGAAGGACGGCGCCGAGGACCTGCCACCAGGCGGCGGTCAGGCCTGCCGGTTCGGCCAGCTTCTCCGAGACGGCGAGGAACTGGCCGTTGAGGCGGAAGACGCCCAGGGCCGTACGGGACAGGGCGTCCTGCTGTTCCCTGCGGCTCATGAGTTCAGCTCGACGAAGGCCGCCGGGTCCGAGTCGTGGAAGAGGCGGAACCAGGCGTCCCGCTTGCCCTCGTACGCGCCCAGCCGGGCGAAGATCTCCCGCGCGAACGCGACCGGCTCCGTCGGGCCCGCGGTGATCAGGTCCCCGGCCGTCACCGCGTCCGCGTCGACGTAGTGCTCACCGCCCTTGTAGCCGGTGGCGGCGAGGTAGAAGGAGACGGCGCTGGTGTGCGGGCGGTCGTCGAGCAGGCCCTCCTTCGCCAGGCCCGCCGTGGCGCCGCAGATCGCGGCGACCGGCACGCCGGCGTCGAGGAAGGTCCTGGCCTTGGCCGTGAAGGGGGCGAGCTCGTCGCCCTCGTCGTACTTCTCGGCGCCCGGAAGGATCAACAGGGCGCTGTCCTCGGGGCGGAGGTCGTCGAGCGCGAGGTCGGGGACGATCCGGATGCCGGCGATCGTCGTGACGGGCTCTCCGGCGACCGGGCCGACGGTCCGGACGGTGTATCCGGCCCGGGCGAGCCAGGCCGTGGCGTGGCCCGTCTCCCAGTCGGCGAGGGTGTCGTAGACGGCGAGGTGGACGGTCTTGGTGTCGCTCTCGGTTCCCATGACAGAAGACTGTCATGATGACAGCTTGCTGTCAATGGGAATGTGGCTTCCTCCGAGGTTCCGCCCGCGTGCGAATCGGGACGGAGCAAGGTGTCGCGTCGGGCCCGGTCTCGGTGGACAAGATGGCCATGGCCCGCCCCACCTGCGATTCCTTACCCTCGACCGCATGACCCCTCATGTCGCCGCACCCGATCCCCAGGCCGGCGCGGCCGTCAAGGCCGCCGACCGCGCGCACGTCTTCCACTCCTGGTCCGCCCAGGGTCTGATCGACCCGCTCGCCGTCGCCGGCGCCGAGGGTTCGTACTTCTGGGACTACGACGGAAACCGCTACCTCGACTTCACCAGCGGTCTCGTCTACACGAACATCGGCTACCAGCACCCCAAGGTCGTCGCCGCGATCCAGGAGCAGGCCGGAAAGCTCGCGACCTTCGCGCCCGCCTTCGCCGTGGACGTCCGCTCCGAGGCCGCACGCCTCATCGCCGAGCGCACCCCGGGCGACCTGGACAAGATCTTCTTCACCAACGGCGGCGCCGAGGCCGTCGAGAACGCCGTCCGGATGGCCCGTCTGCACACGGGCCGCCACAAGGTGCTCTCCGCCTTCCGCTCGTACCACGGCGCCACCTCCACCGCGATCAACCTCACCGGCGACCCGCGCCGCTGGGCCTCCGACACCGGTTCCGCCGGCGTCGTGCGCTTCTGGGCGCCCTTCCTCTACCGCTCGCCGTTCTACTCCGAGACCGAGCAGCAGGAGTGCGAGCGCGCCCTCGCGCACCTGGAGGACACGATCGCCTTCGAGGGTCCGGCGACGATCGCCGCGATCATCCTGGAGACCGTGCCCGGCACCGCCGGCATCATGACCCCGCCGCCCGGCTACCTCGCCGGCGTCCGCGAGATCTGCGACAAGTACGGCATCGTCTTCGTCCTCGACGAGGTCATGGCCGGCTTCGGCCGCACGGGCAAGTGGTTCGCCGCCGAGCACTTCGACGTCGTGCCCGACCTGATGACCTTCGCGAAGGGCGTGAACTCCGGTTACGTGCCCCTCGGCGGCGTCGCCATCAACGCCGAGATCGCCGCGACCTTCGACAAGCGGCCCTACCCCGGCGGCCTGACGTACTCCGGTCACCCGCTGGCCTGCGCCGCCGCCGTCGCCACCATCCAGGTGATGGAGGACGAGAAGGTCGTCGAGCACGCCGCCCACCTCGGCGAGAACGTCCTCGGCCCCGGCCTGCGCGAGCTCGCCGAGCGCCACCCGTCCGTCGGCGAGGTCCGCGGCCTGGGCGTCTTCTGGGCGCTGGAGCTGGTGAAGAACCGCGAGACGCGCGAGCCGCTCGTCCCGTACAACGCCGCCGGCGAGGCCGCCGCGCCGATGGCCGCCCTGGGCGCCGCCGCGAAGAAGAACGGCCTGTGGCCCTTCATCAACATGAACCGCACGCACGCCGTGCCCGCCTGCAACGCCTCCGAGGCCGAGGTCAAGGAGGGCCTGGCGGCCCTGGACGCCGCGCTGTCGGTGGCCGACGAGTACACCGCGTAATCGAATCGTCGCGTACAGGTGATTCGGGGAGGTTCCCTCCGTTTGGACTAGGGTGTCCGAAGCCGGACGGAGGGGGCCGACCACATGCCCGCGAGCGGAGCTGTCACCCGCAACACCTTGCGACAGCAGATCGCGGACGCGCTGCGTGACGAGGTGCTCGCCGGCCGTCTCCAGCCGGGCCAGGAGTTCACGGTCAAGCAGATCGCCGAGCAGTACGGGGTGTCCGCGACGCCCGTGCGCGAAGCCCTCGTCGACCTCTGCGCACAGGGGCTCCTCGACTCCGACCAGCACCGCGGCTTCCGCGTCCACCAGTACTCGGTCGACGACTACCGGCGGATGGTCGAGGCCCGGATGCTCGTCGTCGACGGCATCTTCCGCCGCGACGCCGCCATGGTGCCGCCCCGCTCCGCGACCACGGAACCCGACCTCGGGGTCGGGGTCGCGCTCGTCTCCGTACGCCGCAGGGGTGAGGCCGCGGCCCGCGCCGCCCGTGCCGGCGACCTGGACGTCCTCATCGGCTACGACATCCGCTACTGGCGCGAGCTGGCCCGCCTGGTCGCCGCCAACGACTACATCGCCGAGTTCCTGCACCGGCTCCGCGTCCAGGCCTGGGTCTTCTCCGTGCCCTACCTGCGCTCCGAGCGGGACATGAACGGCTGGCTGTGGAGCGGCCACGTCGACCTGGTGGACGCCATCACGCGCGGCGACGCCGAGGGGGCCGTCGCGGTCGTACGGGACTACAACACGCACTCCCTTGACTGGGCTGACCGCCTGGAGAACCGCGCGCGCTGAGGGCAACCACCGGGTGGCGGCCGGGTTGAGGCGGCTGATCCGGGGGCAGTTCCTGAGCGGGTGGGCGTCGTCGGCGCCGCCGACTACCCTGGCCGTCCCTGCAACCGACGGAGAGCGAGCCTCCCTTGGCCTGTGACCTGTGGCTGGTCCCCCTGGTCGACCTGCTGTGCCACAGCCCCGACAACCCCTTCGCCGAAGAGATAGCGGCCTACGACGCCGTGCTGAGCGCGTCCGGCCTGCCCACCGTGCCCGTCTACGCCTACATGCCGGGGCTCTCCGGTGACGTCGCCCCGATCGCGGGCTTCGACTACGAGGCCCTGCACTTCCTGCGCCGCGCGTACCTGCTCCAGGTGTGCGGGCTGCCGGTCGAGCCGGTCGGCGAGCTCGGCGGGGACTACGAACAGCTCCTGGAGATGTTCGAGGCGACGGCCCAGCAGTCGCACCTCGTCTGGCACTACGACCACGCCGGCTCGTACGTGCCCGTCGACTTCCCGGCGCCGCTCTCCAGCGACGAGCTCCTGGAAGGCGGCGGCCCGCTCGGCTCCTCGTACGGGCTGCTGCGCGAGCTCGAGTTCGTGGCGCCCTCGATCGGCATCGACCCGATGAACCCGCCGGCGCTTCCGGTGCCGCCGGAGCGGCCGACCTCCCTGGAGGAACCGGCCGGCCCGTTTCCGTACGACGACAGTCCCTTCGCGCGGGAGCGTCATGTGTGGCTGGGGCTGCACGCGGCGGCGACCAGGAGCCTCGCCCAGGGATCGATGATCATCCTGAGCTGAGGATCGCGAGGCCCCTCTGCGGGCCTGCCGGGGGTCCTCCAGGGGGCCCTGGCGGCCCCTGACCCCCTGGGCCCCCGAAGGCCTCCCCGAGGTCCCCCCGGAGGCTCAGCGGGCCTCCGGGGGCCGCTGGCGCGGCATGTTCGGCCGGGTGCCGGGCGGCAGCGGGAAGCGGCTCGACGGGTGGGAGAAGCTCTCCTGGCGCGGGGGCACCACGCCCACCGACTGCAGCATCAGCGGCGCCGGGCCCGAGCGGAACTCGACCATCCAGTCCGCCGTCTCCGCCCGGACCAGCTCCGTCACGTCCTCCGAGAAGCGGCGCAGCACGCCGAGACATCGCTCGGCCGCCTCGCTCGCCGTGCCCTCCGTGGGGCCCAGGACCTCGCGGACGCTCTCCGAGGCCCAGTCGAACTGCAGGGCCTGGAGACGGCGCTGCACGGCCTGTGCCGTCGCCACGTCCCTTATCCAGCCGGACGTCAGGCCGAAGTACCGGTCGCAGGCCAGGCAGGCCGCGCCGATCAGCAGCGACAGATAGCCCCAGCCGGCCGCGCCCTCGGCCGCCCCGGTCAGGTCGAGCAGCGGCAGCGCGGCGCCCGCGATCACGCCGGCGGCGGTGCCGAGCCGCAGGATCCGGGCGCCGCGGCGCTTCCAGACGCGGTCGGAGAGATACCACTCCGCCGTGCGCAGGGCATTGGACTCGACCCAGCGGTAGAGCTCGTCGAGCCGCTCGGCGGGCTCGCCCCAGTCGCCCAGCGGGAAGGGCGTGCCGGTGAGATCGCGGTCCGGCCGCTCGGTGACTTCCCCGTTCTCCCCGGACTGACCCGGTGGCTGCATGTCCGGCTGCTGGCTCACCGGGGGACTCCTCTGTTCAGCTCAGCGCGCGTGTCCTTCTGTGACGTGCGGTGCACGTGGTGCCTGCCCTTCCTACCGCCGAATGGTGGGCGATGGGCCCGGAATCCCGGGATTTCCGCCCGCAAGAGGGTGTTGATCAGGTAGAGAAGCCCGCAGTTTCTCACTCGAAAGAGTGATGGAGGCAGGCCGGGCGGCGAACACGTAGGCTCGGGCGTACCCGACATTCGGACGTAACGAACCTCAGGAGTGCCCGTGATTCCCGGTGGTGGCCAGCCCAATATGCAGCAGCTTCTCCAGCAGGCCCAGAAGATGCAGCAGGACCTCGCGCGCGCGCAGGCGGAACTGGCCGCGACCGAGGTGGACGGGCAGGCGGGCGGTGGCCTGGTCAAGGCGACCGTCACCGGCTCCGGCGAGCTGCGCGCCCTGGTGATCGACCCCAAGGCGGTCGACCCGGAGGACACGGAGACGCTGGCCGACCTGATCGTGGCCGCCGTGCACGCGGCGAACGAGAACGCGGCGCAGCTCCAGCAGGCGAAGCTGGGCCCGCTGGCACAGGGCATGGGCGGCATGCCGGGCCTGGGCTTCTGACCCGCGTCCCCACCCGTATCCCCGTACACCTTCAAAGGTGCACTTCCAGCCACTACCGTAAGAATCAAGCACCCCCGAGAAGGGCGTTCCGTTGTACGAAGGCGTGGTTCAGGACCTCATCGACGAACTGGGCAGGCTGCCCGGCGTCGGTCCCAAGAGCGCGCAGCGGATCGCCTTCCACATCCTCCAGGCGGAGCCCACGGATGTCCGGCGGCTGGCGCACGCGCTCCTGGAGGTCAAGGAGAAGGTCAGGTTCTGCGCGGTCTGCGGCAACGTGGCACAGCAGGAGCAGTGCAACATCTGCCGGGACCCGCGGCGCGACCTGACGGTCATCTGCGTGGTCGAGGAGCCGAAGGACGTCGTGGCGATCGAGCGGACGCGCGAGTTCCGGGGGCGGTACCACGTCCTCGGCGGCGCGATCAGCCCGATCGAGGGCGTCGGCCCGGACGACCTGCGCATCCGGGAGCTCCTCGCACGGCTCGCGGACGGCGCGGTCACCGAGCTGATCCTCGCCACCGACCCGAACCTGGAGGGCGAGGCCACCGCGACGTACCTGGCGCGGATGATCAAGCCCATGGGGCTGAAGGTGACCCGTCTCGCGAGCGGGCTCCCGGTCGGCGGCGACCTGGAGTACGCCGACGAGGTGACCCTCGGCCGTGCCTTCGAGGGGCGGCGACTGCTAGATGTATGACGAGGACCGAGCCCACGCAGGTGCGCCCCGAGGAAGGCTTCTCGATGTCTGACGCCACGCTTCACTCCGTCACGCAGGACCCCGACGACTTCGCGGTCCAGATCGCCGACTCGATCGAGAGCTTCATCGTCGCGACCACCGAGGTCGCGAAGGGCGACGAGCCCGACAGCGCGGTCCCGTTCATGCTCCTGGAGATCTCGCAGCTGCTGCTCGCCGGCGGGCGGCTCGGCGCGCACGAGGACATCGTCCCCGACGAGCGGTACGAGCCGGACACGGGTCCGGAGCCGGACGTGGACGACCTCCGCGAGCGGTTCGCGGCCATGCTGGACCCGGTCGACGTCTTCTCCGAGGTCTTCGACCCGTACGAGCCGCGCAAGGCCCCGGTGCCGGCGCGGATCTCCGACAACATCGCCGACATCGTCACCGACCTCCGGCACGGCCTCGCCCACTACCGCGCGGGCCGCACCAGCGAGGCGCTGTGGTGGTGGCAGTTCTCCTACTTCTCCAACTGGGGCCCCACGGCCTCGGCGACCCTCCGCGCGCTCCAGTCCCTGGTCGCGCACGTCCGCCTCGACCAGCCCCTGGCCGAGCTGGACGGCCTCGACACGGACGAGGACCTGACGGAGGACGACCTCGCGGAGGAGGCGGGCCGCGTGATGCTGGAGGAGATCGCGGCGCCGCTGGGCCTGCGGGCCAAGAAGTAGCGGACCGCTCCCGCTGCCCCCTGTCATCATGGGCCGATGACTGGGGGAGTGGGCAGTGCCGAAGCGTCCGGCGACCGGTCCGTCGCGGCGGGCGGGACGATCGGAAGCGTCAATACGGGCGACTTCGTCACCCAGGTGCAGAACGCGACGCTGCTGCCACCTGAGGCCCTCACGCTCTCCCCGGCCGGACTGGTCCATCTCCCCGAGCGCACGCAGCTGTTCGTGGGCCGTGCCCGTGAACTGGCCCTGCTGGACGAGGGTGTGGGCGTCCAGGTCCTCTGCGGGCTCGGCGGCATCGGGAAGTCGACGCTGGCGGCGCGCTGGGCGGCGGACCGGGTGGCCGACCACACCGTCGTCTGGTGGATCACGGCCGAGACGCCCGCCGAACTCGACGCGGGCCTCGCCGACCTGGCACGGGCCATGCAGCCGGAGGTCGTGGGCGTCCTGCCCGAAGACGCCCTGCGCGAACGGGCGTTGCAGTGGCTGGCCACCCACGACGACTGGCTCCTCGTCCTGGACAACGTCTCCGCCCCCGCCGATCTCCGCCCGTTGCTGGCGCGCGTGGGGAACGGCCGGATCGTCGTCACCTCACGGCGGGCGAGCGGCTGGCAGGACATCGCGCGGACGGTGGTCCTGGACGTCCTGGGGCCGGGGGAGGCGGCGGAGCTCTTCGCGGGGGTGTGCGCGTCCGGCGACGGACTGGACCCGCTCTGCGAGGAGTTGGGCTATCTGCCTCTCGCGCTGAAGCAGGCCGCCGCCTACTGCGCGGAGGCCGGCATCACCCCGCGTACGTACCTGGGGCTGCTGGCGAAGTACCCGGGCGAGATGTTCGCGGCGACGGCGGAGGGCGGCGAGGCGGCCCGGACGCTGGCGCGGGTCTGGCAGGTGACGCTGGACCGGCTCTCGGACACCCCACGAGCCGTCATGGTGCTCCGGATCATCGCCTGGTGGGCGCCCGAAGGGATTCCGCGGTCGCTCCTGGAGCCCTTGGGGACACCACCGCAGGTCACGGAGGCCGTGCGGCGCTTGGCCGCCCACAGCATGATCACGCTTCAGGGCGGGGAGCTGACCGTCCATCGGCTGGTGCAGGCAGTGGTCAGAGCGGATCCGTCGGAGATGACGGGGTTGGCACGCCAGGTCGCCACGCACTTGCTGCACATGGCCATCTCCCGCCCGGAGCTCGACCCGGACCAGCGCGTCGTGGTGAACGTGGAGGCACTGGCCGGATGCACGGATCCGGCGGATGACACGGGGACGGCGGCCGAGCTGTTCCAGATGGCCGGAGGATTTCTCGGCATGAACACGGCTGTGCGACGGGCCCTGCCGCTCGGCGAGCGGGCGTTGCGCTCTTTCCGCAAGGTCCACGGACCGGATCACCTGTACACACTCAGTGCGGCGCAGACCCTCGCCCTGACCGTGTCCATCGTGGACGAGGGGCGCGCCGTCGACTTGCTGACGGACGGCCTCGGCGACTGGCTGCGGGTGTTCGGCCCTGACGATCCACGGACGCTGGAGGCGGGTAAACACCTTGCCCGGGTGCTGCGGAGTAGTGAACCGGAGAGGGCGAATGAGCTGCTTCAGGAGAACGCCGCGCACTGCCACCGTGTCCTGGGGGCGACGCATCCGCAGACGATCGGGACCCGGTATGAGCTCTTCAGAGCCCGTTCCGGTACGAACGGCTCGGTGGCGGCGCTGGAGGAGCTCGTAGCCGATGCCGCGCGCGCGGTGCCGGAGGATCCCATCCTGTGCGACGAAATCAAGCGTGACCTGATCCTGGCACTCGTGCACGCCGGAGAGAGGGAGCGTGCATTCGTTCTCGCGGAGGAAGCCGCCGAGGACGTCCTGCGCCGCTACGGCGCCAGGGACCCGCGCACTCTCGCGTCGCGCCTGTTCACCGTCTCGTTTCTCGAACAGACCGGGCAGACAGAACGTGCCCGTGCCCTCGGGGCCGTGTTGTTGGAGGACTGCCTGAGCGTGCTCGGGGAGTCGGAACTGACGCAGGCGATCCGGAAGATGCAGGCATAAGCCCTCGCGACGCGTGTTCAGCGCTGCATCATGGACACATGGCAGCGCAGACGCAGGGACGGTCAAATGCATTGCTGTGGAGCGGTGCCGGCGTCGGTGTCGTCGGGATCGGCGCGCTGGTCGCCGTCGCGGTCGTCGACCTGGGGAAGGCCGATCAGCTCGCGAGCGTCGTCGGCGCCGTCCTGGCGGTCGTCGGCGTCGGGCTCACCCTCTGGGGCCAGTTCGGGAGAGGTGCGACACCCGTACCCGCTCCGGCTCCTCCCGTGCCCGCCCCGGTCGTGACCGCCTCGGGCACCGGATCCGTCGCCGCAGGCGGGAACATCGGGTCCGTGGCGATCGGCACCGGCACGAGCCCGGCACCCGCCCCCGCGGCACCCGCACCCGCATCCGCCCCCGCGCGCCCCGCTCCCGGTTCCGTCACCGCCTCCGGTGACCGGTCCGTCGCGGCGGGTGGGGACATCGGGACGGTGTCCACGGGCGACGCGTGAGCGGGGGCACATCCGCCTCGGGGGACCGGTCCGTCGCGGCCGGCGGGGACGTCGGGTGGGTGCACACCGGAGACCGGGTGACCGCGCTGCCGCCGGAGGCCCTCGGGCCGGTGGTCTGCCCGCCCGGACTCGTCAGCGTGCCCCGCAAGGCCGCCCACTTCGTGGGGCGCGGCCAGGAGGGCGAGCTGCTCGACCGGGAGGCCGAGACCGTCGTGATCTGCGGCCTCGGCGGGGTGGGCAAGTCCTCGCTCGCCGCCCGCTGGGCCCTCCGGCAGGCGGCGCACCGCGACCCGGTCTGGTGGATCACCGCCGAGAGCCGGGCCGACGTGGACGCCGGCCTCGCGGCCCTCGCCGTCGCGATGCAGCCCGCGCTGATCGACGTACTCCCGCAGGAGGCCCTGCGTGAGCGGGCGTTGCAGTGGCTGTCGGCGCACGACGGCTGGCTGGTCGTCCTCGACAACGTCACCGATCCGGCTGATGTGGAGGGCCTGTTGGCCCGGACCGGCGGCCGGGGGAGGATCGTCGTGACGAGCCGGACGACGGACGCCTGGTACGGGATCGGTCGGGTGCTCACGCTGCCCGTCCTGCCGGCCGCCGACGCCGTCGAGATGTTCACCCGGGTCGCCACCCACTCAGGACCCCGCGACACGACCGGTGCCGATGTGCTGTGCGCCGCACTCGGGCAGCTGCCGCTGGCCGTCGAGATCGCCGCCGCGTACTGCGGCCGCACGGCCACGCCCCCGCTCGCGTACCTGACGGAGCTGGGCCGCAGCGGCTGGCCGGGGAACGCCGAGGACGCCGTCGCCCGGACGCTGCGCGTCACGCTCGACCGGCTCGCCGCCTCCGACCCGTACGCGGGAGCTGTTTTGAGGCTGCTCGCCTGGTTCGGGCCGGACCTGATTCCGCCGCTGCTGCTGCCACCGCTGCCCGGGATGCGCCAGGCCCTCGGGGAGCTGGCCGCGCACAGCATGGTCACGCTCCACGAGGACGGGTCGGTCTCGGTGCACCGGCTGGTGCAGGCGGCCGTGCGGAGGGCGGATCCGGAGGATCCGCATCGGGAGCCGGACCTGATCGAGGGGGCGCGGGGGGCTGCGGAGGCGGCGCTCGTGGAGGCCATGCCGCCCGGAGGCGCCGCAGATCCGGCCCACTGGGAGACGTGGCGTGGGCTGATGCCGCACATCGAGGCGTATCTGCGGTACGCCGATCCGGCGGAGGACAGCGAGCGGTGGGTCAGGGCGTTGGTCTCGGTCGGCGCGTATGTCGCGATCAGTGGGTTGCCAGAGGCTGGGGTCGGCGTGACCGAGCGGGTGTTGTCAGGCGCCGAGCGGTATTACGGGCCGGGGCATCCGTACACCCTCGGGGTGCGCGCCATGCTTCTCGGCATGGTGAGAGGCTCGGATGGGGCGGTCGAGCAGGCGGCCGCGGTGGTGCGTGACATGACCGAGGCGCTCGGGGACGATGACAAATCCACGATCCTGGCTCGGAGGGGCCTCGCGCTGGCCTGCAGGAGGGCCGGGCGGGTCGACGAGGCGATCGCGCTACTGGAGGGTGTGGTGGCGGACCTGACGCGTATCGCGGGCGCGGACAGCCGGGAGACCTTGGGGGCGTTGGCCGACCTCTCCAGTATCTATGGGGTTGCGGACCGGCTCTCCGAGGCCATCGCGTTGTGCTCGCGCGCGGCGGCAGGGCTGTCAGCCCTCCTCGGCGGGGGCAGTGTGGACGCCCTGGAGGCGCGGGTCTACCTGGCCGACCTGCGCGGGCGTGCCGGGGCGACGAACCAGGCCCTGGCCGATTTCCGCGGCCTGCTGCCCGACTGTGTACGGGTTCTCGGCGAGGGCCACCCGATCACGGTTCACGTGACGGCGGTCCTCACAAAGCTCTCCCCGTGATCACCCACTGAGCACCCCATCTCACGATGTGATATCCCCCCGGCGTTTCCATGTCCCTCGTTAGACTGAGCCGATCGCAGCGCCGGCTGCGGCACACACTGAGCGAGGAGCGCACGTGGGCCTTGTCGTGCAGAAGTACGGAGGCTCCTCCGTTGCCGATGCCGAAGGCATCAAGCGCGTCGCCAAGCGGATCGTGGACACCAAGAAGGACGGCCATCAGGTCGTCGTCGTGGTTTCCGCGATGGGCGACACGACGGACGAGCTGATCGATCTCGCCGAGCAGGTATCCCCGATCCCTGCCGGGCGAGAGTTCGACATGCTGCTGACCGCCGGAGAGCGGATCTCCATGGCCCTGCTGGCCATGGCGATCAAAAACCTGGGCCACGAGGCCCAGTCGTTCACGGGCAGCCAGGCAGGTGTCATCACCGACTCGGTCCACAACAAAGCGCGCATCATCGATGTCACGCCGGGCCGGATCCGTACCGCCCTCGACGAGGGCAACATCGCCATCGTCGCCGGCTTCCAGGGTGTGTCCCAGGACAAGAAGGACATCACGACCCTGGGTCGTGGCGGTTCCGACACGACCGCCGTGGCGCTCGCCGCCGCGCTCGACGCCGAGGTCTGCGAGATCTACACCGACGTCGACGGTGTCTTCACGGCCGACCCGCGCGTCGTGAAGAAGGCGAAGAAGATCGACTGGATCTCCTTCGAGGACATGCTGGAGCTCGCCGCCTCCGGCTCCAAGGTGCTGCTGCACCGGTGCGTCGAGTACGCGCGCCGCTACAACATCCCGATCCACGTCCGCTCGTCCTTCTCGGGACTGCAGGGCACGTGGGTCAGCAACGAACCGCAAGGAGCCCAGAAGGTGGAGCAGGCCATCATCTCGGGTGTCGCCCACGACACCTCCGAGGCGAAGATCACCGTTGTCGGCGTGCCGGACAAGCCGGGTGAGGCCGCGGCCATCTTCCGCGCCGTCGCGGACGCCGAGATCAACATCGACATGATCGTGCAGAACGTGTCCGCCGCTTCCACCGGCCTCACGGACATCTCCTTCACCCTCCCCAAGGCCGAGGGCCGCAAGGCTCTCGAAGAGCTGGAGAAGGCGAAGAGCGCGATCGGCTTCGACTCGCTCCGCTACGACGACCAGATCGGCAAGATCTCCCTGGTCGGCGCCGGTATGAAGACGAACCCGGGCGTCACCGCGGACTTCTTCAAGGCGCTCTCCGACGCGGGCGTGAACATCGAGCTCATCTCGACCTCCGAGATCCGCATCTCGGTCGTCACCCGCGCCGACGACGTCAACGAGGCCGTGCGCGCCGTCCACACCGCCTTCGGTCTGGACAGCGACTCGGACGAGGCCGTCGTCTATGGAGGCACCGGCCGATGACGCCGAAGCCGACGCTCGCGGTCGTCGGTGCGACCGGAGCCGTCGGCTCGGTGATGCTCCAGATGCTCACGCACCACGCGGACGTCTGGGGCGAGATTCGCCTGCTCGACACCCCGGGGGCGGCCGGCTCCAAGGCCGCCGTCCGCGGGGTGGAGTGCGAGGTCCTCGCGCTCGACGAGGACTCCGAGGAGTCGCTGGACGGCGTCGACCTGGCGCTCTTCCTCGTGCCCGAGGAGGTGGCCGCCCGGTGGGCGCCCGTCGCCGTCGCCAAGGGAGCGGTCGTCGTGGACACCTCCGCGGCCTTCCGGGGCGACCCGGACGTGCCGCTCGTCGTCCCCGAGGTCAACGCGCACGCGGCGCGTGTGCGCCCCCGGGGCATCGTCGCGAGCCCCGGCTGCACCACGCTCGCGCTGATCGCCGCCGTGGGCGCCCTGCACGCCGAGTTCGGGGTCGCCGAGCTGGTCGTCACCGCCCAGCAGGCGGCGAGCGGCGCCGGTGCCGGGCAGGCGGGCGTCGACGCGCTCCGCGCGCAGATCGGCCTGGTGGCCGGCGGCGGCGAGCTCGGTACGCAGCCCGGCGACGTCCGCCGGGCCGTCGGCGAGAACGCCGGACCGTTCCCCGGGCCTCTCGCGCTCAACGTCCTGCCCTGGTCCGGCACGGCCGGCGAGGACGGCGCCTCCTCGGAGGAGGAGCGCGTCCGGGACGAGACCCGCAGGATCCTCGGGCTGCCGGGGCTGCGGATCGCCGCGACCTGTCTGCGCGTCCCCGTCGTGAGCGGCCACTCCGTCTCCGTCCACGCGCGTTTCGAACACCCCGTCACGGTCGGGCGCGCGCACGAGGTCCTGGCGACCTCGCCGGGGGTCGTGCTGTACGACGATCCCGCGGCGGGCGGCTTCCCCACCCCGGCCGACGTCGTCGGCACCGATCCCGCGTGGGTCGGGCGGGTGCGGCGGTCGATGGACGACGAGCGCGCCCTCGACTTCTTCGTCTGCGCCGACAACCTCCGCAAGGGCGCCGCGCTCAACGCACTGCAGATCGCGGAATCGGTTGTCACGGATTTGTAGGATCTGTGAAGGCGCTGTGAGCAAAAAGGCGTCAGATATCTCTTGAACTGCGGTGATTCCGTGTTCGACGATGCTCTTCCCCCGCGTTGCAACCACGAGTTGGGCGGGGCGCGTCTCTGCGTTCACTCACCATCGTGTGGCGCGGAGCACGCTGCGAAAGCGGGGCATCGGGGGAGAACGGTTACGCATGAGGACAAACGGGTCACCGTCGATTTCGGTGGCGAACGCGTACAACCCTGGCGGGGGGAGGCGTGTCCAACAGGCGTGGCAGAGGTACTCGACATCGCGACCATCGCTCCGCTGCGCGGCGCGGGCACAGCGGTGCTCCCCGTGCGGAGCGCCGCCGTCATCCCCGTACGCGGCTCCGCGGTCCGTCCGTTCGGACGTCCGCGCGGGCTCGGCGGGATGCCGGTGATCGCCCCCGTGCCCACGGGATCCCGCATGAGAGCGGTGGACGGCATCCCGTCTCCCCGCACGAGCGCTGAAGGGGACATGGCCGCCGGCACCACCGTCGACCACCTGACCGAGACCTACCGTGCCCACTACCGGTCGCTGCTCGGCCTCGCGGCGCTCCTCCTCGACGACACGGCCTCCTGCGAGGACGTCGTCCAGGAGGCGTTCATCCGCGTCCACTCGGCCCGCAAGCGCGTCCGCGAGCCCGAGAAGACGCTCGCCTATCTGCGCCAGACCGTCGTGAACCTCTCCCGGTCCGCGCTGCGCCGCCGCATCCTCGGCCTCAAGCTGCTGTCCAAGCCGATGCCGGACATGGCCAGCGCGGAGGAGGGGGCGTACGACCAGCTGGAGCGGGACGACCTCATCAAGGCGATGAAGGGCCTGCAGCGGCGGCAGCGCGAGGTGCTCGTGCTGCGCTACTTCGCCGACATGACGGAGGCCCAGGTCGCCGAGACGCTCGGGATATCGCTGGGATCGGTGAAGGCGTACGGTTCGCGGGGCATCGCGGCGCTGCGCGTCGCGATGGAGGCGAACGCATGAGCCACGAGAAGGACGAGCCCGGTGCCGAGCGCGATGCCCGCGACGCCGAGCGCGATGCCCGTGCCGAGCGCGATGCCCGCGACGCCCGTGATGAACGTGACGATCTGAGTGGACGACGGATGCTGAACATCGAGCCCGATCCCGAGCCTGATTCGGAGCCCGATGCTGAGTCCGGCGCGCAGTCCGGCGCGAACTCCGACGCGCAGTCCGGCGCGGAGTCCGGCCCACGGGCGGGCGCGGATGCCGACGGCGACCTCGGTGACGAGCTCGCGCTGCGGCGGCTGCTCCACGGCGCGGTCGCGGGCCTGGAGCCCACCGCCGGCTCGCTTGACCACCTGCGCCGTGCCGTGCCCGCGCGGCGCGCCCGCAAGCGGCAGGCCGTCGTCGGCGCCGCCGCTGCCGCCGTCCTCATCGGGACGGCCGTGCCGGCCTTCGTCCACGTCGCGAGCTCGGGCGGGATCACCGCCGCCAACCCCGTGAACGCGGGCCACGGCCAGGACGCCCAGGGCGGCACCGGAGCCGAGACGGGCATCGAGGGCGGGAAGACCTCCCAGTCCCCGGCGTCCCATGTGTCCCCCAGCCAGGGCGCGGTCGACGGGGCCACGGGCAAGCCGCAGCAGACCGCGAGCGGCACGGGCACCACGGGACCGCAGGCCACGCTGAACCCGGTGCCCGGCGACTCGCCGAAGTGCGAGCCCGGTCAGCTCGGAGTCAGCTCGACCCAGACGAGCGGCCCCGACGGGTCGGGGAGCGTGTACGGCACGTTCCGCGTCGCCAACGTCTCCGGGGAGAGCTGCGTCGTCGACGGCAGCGGCATCGTCAGCTTCGAGGCCAGGGGCGCCGCCGACCCGGGCCGGATCTCGGTCGTCCGGCACACCGCCGGGGACGGCAGCGGGCTGCCCGATCCCGCGCAGGAGGCCACCGTGCTCCTCCTGAAGCCCAGCGGCTCCTACGAGGTGCGGTTCGCCTGGCTGCCGAGCGAGACCTGCCCGACGACCGGGGGCACCCCGACGGCGGAGCCGACCCCGACGGCGCCGACGACCCAGCCGACCCCGACCGAGCCGCCGCCGACGGTCCCGCCGACGACCCCTCCGCCGACGACGACGCCCCCGACGACGGAACCGGCCACCCAGGACCCCGGTGGGGGGACGGGCGGCACGGACACCGGAACCGGTACGGAAGCGGAGGGCGGCGCCGCGCCGCAGATGCTCCGGGCGGACGGGCCGGCGGAAGGCAGCGTCTCGGTCAGCCACACGGCGGAGCCGGGCGGCCCCGTCGCCGTGGCGACCGTCCCGAACGCCTGCGCGGGCACGATCTACCGCACCGGCATCCTCGCCGGCCCCTGAGCGGAGCCGGCCCCAAGGATTACGGAAGTACGGGAAAGGGCCTGGAAGCCGTCGATCGGCCCTCCAGGCCCTTTCCCGTACTTCGTTGCGCCGGCGCGCTAGAGGCCCAGCGCCTCGTCCCGGGAGGCCTCCGCCTCACGGCGCACCAGGCGGAACCACATGAAGAGAACGAAGCCGGCGAAGACGAACCACTCCGCCGTGTAGCCGAGGTTCTGGAAGGCCTTCACGTCCAGGCTCGTCCCCGCGGCAGCCTCCGCCGGTACCGGAGTGAGACCGGCGGGAGAGTCGGCGAGGGTGATCCAGGCGTCGTAGACGTCGTCGGTGACCACGTTCACCAGGGCCGCCGCGCTGATCATGCCGAGCTGACCCTCGGGCAGGCCGCCCGCCGCGTGGGCGCCCTTGGTCCCCGGGTTCTCCGAGGCCTGGAGCGCGCCCACCACCGTGACCTCGCCGGCCGGCGGGGCCGGGGCCTTCCCGCCCGCGGGGAGCCAGCCCCGGACCACCGGCAGCGACCGGCCGCCGTCCGTCTTCAGCAGCGTCAGGACGTACGAACCGGTCCGGCCGTCCAGCTCGCGCTGCGGGACGAGGAACTGCTCCCCGAAGCGGCCGCGCGCCTCGGCGGACCGCCCCGACGTCTCCTTGTCGACCGGCAGGAGCGTGGCCAGCGGGGCGGCCTTCAGCGAGCTCGCGGCGGGCCGCTGCTCGGCCTCCTGATGGGAGTCGACGCGATCCTCGAACTTGCCCAGCTGCCAGGTCCCCATGAACACGCAGAACGGGATCGCCAGCAGGACGAAGACGTTGATCCCCCACCAGCGGGGCGTTCTCAGGAACCGGTACACACCCCCACGGTACGCAAGCGGGCGCGCTTCCCCGACGGCCGGGTCCCCGACGGCCGGGTCCACGGCGGTCGGGTCCCCGGCGGTCGGGTCCCTAGGACGTCCCCAGGTGCTTCGCGGCGAAGGCCAGGTCCAGGGCGGCCTGCTTGATCCGCTCCTCCACGACGAGCGAGCCGTGGCCCGCGTCGTACCGGTACACCTCGTGGACCGCGTCCCGGGCCGCGAGCCGGTCCACGTAGTTGTCGATCTGCCGGATCGGGCAGCGCGGGTCGTTGACGCCGGCCGAGATGTGGACCGGCGCCTTCACCGCGTCCACGTACGTCAGCGGCGACGAGGCCGCGTACCGCTCGGGCACCTCCTCGGGCGAGCCGCCCAGCAGCGTCCGGTCCAGTGCCTTCAGGGCCTCCATCTCGTCCTCGTACGCCGTGACGTAGTCCGCGACCGGGACTGCCGCGAGACCGACCGCCCAGGCGTCCGGCTGCGTCCCGAGGCCGAGGAGCGTGAGGTAACCGCCCCAAGAGCCGCCGGAGAGGACCAGGCGCGCCGGGTCGGCGAGGCCGCTCGCCACCGCCCACTCACGGACCGCCCCGACGTCCTCCAGCTCGATCAGACCGACCCGGTGCTTGAGCGCGTCCGTCCACTCCCGGCCGTACCCCGTCGAGCCCCGGTAGTTGACCCGCACCACCGCGTACCCGTGGTCCACCCAGGCCGCCGGGCCCGAGGCGAAGGCGTCGCTGTCGTGCCAGGCGGGACCGCCGTGCACCTCGAAGACCGTGGGGAACGGCCCCTCGCCCTCCGCCGGACGCTGCACGAGCGCGTGGACCCGGCCGCCGGGCCCGTCCACCCACACGTCCTCCACCGGCACCGAGGGCGGCGCCTTGGGGCCGGGCGGGTCGAGGACGATCGAGCCGTCCGTGGAGCGCACCACCGGCGGCTGGGCCGCCGACGACCACAGGTACTCGACGGTCCCGTCGGGCCGGGCCGTCGCTTCCGACACCGAACCGGCCGGGGTCTCCACCCGCACCAGGGCGCGCGTCGCGATCTCGTACCGGAACAGCTCGCTGCGGGCCTCGAAGCTGTGCACGATCAGCAGCCCGGAGCCGTCCGGATACCACTCGGCCGACACGTCGCCCGGCAGGTCGAGCCGCAGATCGGTCTCCGTGCCCGCCGCCACGTCCCAGAGCATCGGCTCCCAGCGGCCGCGCCGCTGGTGCGCGACGAGCAGCCGGGAGTCGCCCGCCAGCGGCGCGAAGCCGAGGACCGCGAGCCCCAGCTCCTCCGTGCCGCCCTTGGTGTCGTCGAGCTCGGCCAGCACGCTCGCGTCGGCCGCGCGCAGCACGCGCAGCGCCGAATGCATCGCGTCCCCGTGCTCGGTGTGCTCGATCGCGATCAGCGAGCCGTCGTGCGAGAGGTCGCCGACCCCGGCCGACTCCCGGTGCCGGTAGATCTCGACCGGGGCGGCGGCCCCCGGGCGGACGAGATGGACCGTCGATCCGTCCTCGTCCGTGGAGCGGCCGATCACCAGCGTGCCCTCCCGTCCGATGGCGAGGCCGCCCGGGTACGAGGCGTCGAGCCCCGGCACGGCGGGCTCGTCCGCGCCGCCCGCGAACGGCTGGCGCATCCACACCCCGAACTCGTCCCCGTCGGTGTCCGCGAACCACCAGATCCACGCGCCGTCGGGGGAGAGCGTGCCGTCCGTCGTGCCGTTCGGCCGGTCCGTGACCTGCCGCTGCTCGCCGGTGGCCCGGTCCCAGGCGTACAGCTCGTACGTCCCCGTGGCATTGGAGACGAACAGCGAGCGGTCCGGGGCCTCCTCGGCCCATTCGGGCAGGGAGACGCGTGGTGCGCGGAACCGCTGCTCCCACACAGGGGTCTGCTCCCACGCCGGGATCTGGGTGAAGTCCTTGCTCTCAGTCATGACACCCATGATGCTCCGCGCGGCCGACAATCCGGTCGCGTCGTCCGCAACCTGTGGATAACCTCGCCGACATGTACTCTCCGACCCCCGAGGACTGGCGCGAGGCGAATCGCGCACGCTGGGACGAGCGCGTCCCGATCCACGCCTCCAGCGCGTTCTACGGCCTCGACTCCTTCCGCGCCGGCAAGGACGCCCTGCGGGACTTCGAGCTCGCCGAGGTCGGTGACGTCACCGGTCGCTCCCTGCTCCACCTCCAGTGCCACATCGGCCTGGACACGCTCTCCTGGGCGCGGCACGGCGCCGCGCACGTCGTCGGCCTGGACTTCTCCGAGCCGGCCGTCGAGACCGCCCGGTCCCTCGCCGCCGACCTCGGGCTCCCGCAGGACCGGGCCGCCTTCGTCGCCGCCGACGTGTACGAGGCCGCCGGGGCCGTCCCGGACAACGCGTACGACATCGTCTACACCGGTGGCGGGGCGCTGAACTGGCTGCCCGACATCGAGCGCTGGGCGGAGACCGCCGCCTCCCTCGTCGCCCCGGGAGGCTTCCTCTACGTGGCCGAGTTCCATCCGCTGACCGACTCGCTCGACGACGAGACCGGCACCCGGATCGTGAACGACTACTTCATCCGCGAGCCGTGGGTGGACTCCGCCCCGGGCACGTACGCGGACCTCGACGCCGACACCGTCCACAACCGCAGCGTGGAGTGGGTGCACCCGATCGGCGAGGTCGTCACGGCGATCGCGAAGGCGGGCCTGAGGATCGAGTTCCTGCACGAGCACGACGCCTCGCTGTACCCCCGCTACGGCGCGCTCCAGCGGCACGAGGACGGCTACTACCGCTTCCCGGCGGACCGCCCCCGGATCCCGCTGATGTACTCGATCAAGGCGTCCCGGCCGGCCTAGAAGCGATCCGGATGACGGCGCGCCCGCCCTTCAGATCCACCGTCGAGTGGTGCGGCGGGGCGCCGTCCTCCTCGTCGTCGCGCATCACGAGGGCGCTCTGCCGTTCCTTGAGCTCGTTCTGCTTGCCCTGCGAGAACGTCGCGTGCAGCTGCTCGAAGCCCGTCGAGGAGACCTGGCCGGTGCGCTTGCCGCGCCCGGTCGCCCGCAGCAGCTGGTCGGCGAAGGCGACCACCGTCAGCAGGATGACGAGGCCGGGCAGCGTCACGAACACGGCGAACTCCATGCCCCCATGAGACCACGCGGGCCCGTGGGCCGGAACGGGCCGCGCGGCCCCGGATCGTCACGCCCCTCAGGACCCTCACGCCCCTCAGGACCCTCACGCCCCTCAGGACCCTCACGCCCCTCAGGACCCTCTGGTCCCCTCAGGTCTCGTCAGATCGTCACGTCGGGCCGTATGTGGTGCGTGCGCCGCCCGTCCGGGCCGAGGACCTGCGCCCCGATCTTGTGGGTGCGCAGCGAGACCTGGGTGCCCGTGATCCGCAGTGTGGGGGCGGCCCGTACGAGCCTTGCCGTCACTTCGTGCAGTTCCTCGACCGTACGGAGCCACATCGCGAGCGCCAGGTTGTGCGGCCCGGTCACCGAGGTGATCACCATGGTGTGGCGCAGCCGGGTCAGCGCCGCCACCGTCGAGGCCACCTCAAGGGGCGGGACGTCGGCCGTGACCAGCGCCCACACCGGGCGCCCGGAGAACCTCGGGGCCGGCAGGCAGTGCTGGTGCAGCGCGCCGGCCGCCATGAGGGCGTCGAGCCTGCGCCGTACCGTCGACTCGCTCGTGTCGCACTGGCGGGCCAGCTCGGCGGCGCTGCGGCGGGCGTCCCCGGCCAGTTCGGCGACCAGTTCGCGGTCGAGGTCCGTGAGGGGTGTCCGTGGACGGGTGAGCGGGCGCGGCCGCTTCTCGCCGCCCGTGACGTCCGAGAGGAGCCGGACCTGCCCCGGGGCGAGCTGTTCGATCCGCGACCGGTACGGGCGGTTGTGCAGCCGGGTGACGACCTGCGTACGGGAGCGGAGCACTCCGGGCAGGCGTCGCACCCGGCCCGCGAGGTAGACGTCGAGGGCGTAGAGGTCCGGGCAGATCACGAGCAGCACCAGATCGGCGTCGCCGGTCACCTGGTGGACGCCGAGGGTGTACGGATCGTCCGCGAGCTCGATCGCGGTCGCCTCGGCGCTGCCCGCGACGCATTCCAGCTCGGCCCAGGCGTACAGCGTGGTGTCCCCGCCGCGGGCGACGAGCAGCGAACTCCATGCCCAGCCGCCCGCGGTGAGGTGGTCCCAGCGCCGGGCGAGCGTGTCGGGGCTCGGCCCCAGGACGGCCGAGAGCTGCGTCCAGCTGGCGCGCGGAGCGAGCTGCAGTGCGTGAATCAATGCCAGATCCGGTTCCCCCAGGACGGATTCCCCGGTATGCATGTGCCTCCTTGGCCGATCTCTGGGAAACCGTGGGTGTGGGCACCAGGGCGCCCCAGGATGTGGACTGGGGCATATGCATTCAAGCCGTCGTGGCGATTGTTCGCCATCAAGGCTGGCATAAGTCACAGATGTGGACAGGGACAGGTCGGCATAGAACAGGACAGGGTGGTACGGGGGATGGAATCCATGGGGCACATGGGGAATCCGAAGAGCCCGCGGAACACAAGGAGCTTCCCTGGCAGTATCCCTGGGGAGTCTCCTGGGACGGAGCCTCCGGAGGCTCCGTCCCAGGAGGCGGAGCTGCTGTGGGGTGAGCCGGTCAGTCCCGACCAACTGACCGCCGCCGAGCAGGGCTACGCGCGCTGCGGCCCCGCCGAACGCCTGCTGTGGGAACGGCTCTCCGTCTTCGAGGGCGCCTTCGGCAGGGAGGCCGTCCGCGAGGTCTGCGCCTCCGGGACGCTGCCCTCGGAGGAGATCCAGGCGGTCCTCGACCGGCTCGCCCCCCTCGCGCTCCTCCCCGTCGACGACCTGTTCGACGGCGAGGACGGCGCCCCCCGCTACTGGATGCCGCACCCGATGCGGGCCGTCGGCGCCCGCCGCCTCACCGCACGCGGCGACCGCTGGGTCGTCGTCCTGCACCACCGGAGGTGGTGCGTGAAACTGGCCCGGCAGGCCGCCGACTGGTGGCAGAGCGGCCGCCAGATCGACGCCAGGAACCTCGCCCTGCGTGAACTCCCCGACCTGGCCGCCGCGATGGACCCGACGACCGCCCCGCTCTCGCCGAACGCCGAGGCCGACACCTCCGTCGAGATCGCGGTCTCCCTGTGGTTCCTGTGGGTGGCCTGCGGGCGGGTCGCCGAGGGCCACACCCGGCTGCGCCACGCCCTCTCCCTGCACTCCGGCCCGCACCCCGCCCGCGCCCTGTGGCTCGCCGCCTACCTGGAGCTGGAATCGGGCCGCCCCGAGGACGCCGACCCACTGCTCGTCCAGGCCTGGGCGGCGGCCGTACGGGACGGGGACGACCGGTGCCTCGGGATGCTGGCCCATCTGCGCGGCGCGACCGCCCTCTTCCAGGGGCGCACACGGGAGGCGGCGGCCGAGTTCCGCGAGGCGCTCGCCCTCATGGAGGAGCACCCTGAGTTCGGGCCGAGCCGGGAGCTGTGCTGGGTCGCGCTCGCCCTGACCCTCAGCCGGACCGACCCGGAGGCCGCGCAGGAGGCCCTGGACCAGGCGGTTCTCGACACGCCGGCCCGGCAGGCCTGGACGGGGCGCGACCTGTGGGCAGACGCCTGGGCGCACCACGCGCGGGCCGAACTCCTCTCCTGGGACGGGGAGCGCGAGCGGGCCGCCGAGCACGCCCGGCGCGCGCTCCGCGCCCACTTGCACCTCGGGACGGCCGTCGGGGCGGCCTGCGCGGCCGAACTCCTCGCCCAGATGCGGGTCATGGTCGGACGGATGACCTCCGCCGCCCATCTCCTCGGCGCGGCCGACCTGTTGAGGGCCTCGGTCTTCGAGGAGGCGTACCGCCCGGCGGAGTACTGCGCGACCTCACGCGACCGCAGCGAAGCGCTCCTGCGGGGGCTGCTCGACGACCGGGAGCTGCGCCGCGCGTACGAAGAGGGCGCGCGTCTGGGCCTGTTCGCCCTGGCGGGAGAGGAGTAGGCGCGGAAAACGGCCGCGTGTCGGTCCCGATGCCTACGATGTCGGAATGATCGCCTTCGTCGTGGCCGCCGTCTTCCTGCTGCTCTTCGGGGCCGGCGTGCTGCGCGACCGGCGCCGCTTCGGCAATGCCGTGTACCTCGGCCTGGCCGTCACGTTCTTCGGGCTCGGCCTCCTCGCGGAGATCGACGCCGCCCCGCCCGGCGTCGCCGAGACCGTGATGATCCTGGTGCTGCTCGTACTGGGCCTCGGCCCCTTCGTGCTGGCCGTGCTGCTCTGCGCGAACGGCGTGAAGATGGTCCGCAAGGAGGGCAGACGCCCGGCGAACCTGCTCTCGCTCCTCGCGGGCCTCGGCATCTTCGGGGTGATGGGCCTGATGGCGGCGGCGGTCGCCACGCACTCGCGGGCCGTGGGCCTGATCGCCGTCACCACGCTGCTCGTCCTCGGCTACGTCTCGTTCCTGTTCCTCTGCTTCGTCGGTTACGCGTTCCTGTACGGGCGGATGAGGCTCCGCCGCGACGCCGACTACGTCGTGGTCCTCGGCTCCGGGCTGATCGGCGGTCGCCGGGTGCCGCCGCTCCTCGCGAGCCGGCTGGACCGGGGCCGGGAGGTGTACGAGACGCTGGCCGCGCGCGGCGGGGACGCACCGGTCCTCATCACCTCGGGCGGGCAGGGCCCCGACGAGGAGCTGCCCGAGTCCCACGCGATGGCCGACTACCTCGTCGAGCGGGGGTTCCCGGCCGGCGCGGTCGTGCGCGAGGACCGCTCGCGCACGACCGAGGAGAACATGATCTTCAGCAAGGAGCTGATGGAGCGGGACCGGCCCGGCTCCTCCTGCGTGATCGTCACCAACAACTTCCACGCCTTCCGGGCCGCGCTGATGGCCCGTCGGGCGGGGGTGGACGGCCAGGTCGTCGGCTCGCCCACCGCCGCCTACTTCTGGCCGTCGGCGACCATGCGCGAGTTCGTCGCCGTCTTCCTCCAGTACAAGGTGGTGAACCTCGGGATCTGCGCGGCGCTGATCCTGCTCGGCGTACTGGCGTGGTTCGTCCGCTGACCGAGCGGAGCGGGACGGGCCCCGTGGGCCGCGCGGCCGCTCACGGCGTGACGATCGGGAACTGCGGGTCGGGCGTCGTCACGTACGACAGGAGCCGCGCGAGCAGCGCCGGGTCGCCCTCCGCACCGACCCCGAGCTCCTGGAGGCTCTGGCCGTCCAGCAGGCCGAGGAGCTGGGCCTTGGCCAGCGTGAGCGTCAGTCCGGCGGGCGTCCGGGGCGGGCCCGTGACCACCCGCTGGGTGAGGGCGCCGTTGTGCAGGGTGAGCCGGTGGCGGGTCCCCGCGCCCGTGGGGCCGTCCAGCACGAGCAGGTCGACGGTCAGGTCGTCGTGCCAGGCGCGCGGCCCGTCGATCCGTACCGCGATCGAGTCGACGAGCATGGGGACGGTGAGGGCCATCGCCATCTCGGGGTTCGACGTGTCGAGGTCCGTCTTCACGATGCCCTCGCGGAGCTCCAGCGCCGACGTCAGGTAGAAGTTGCGCCAGGGGCCGTTCTCGGCGCCGTACCCCAGACGGTCGTAGACCGAGGCCAGGGCCTCCTTCGCCTCGATGCTCCCGGGCTCCGCGAAGACCAGGTGGTTGAGCAGGGTCGCCGCGAACCGCAGGTCGTGCGCGTCGACGTACTCGCGGGCCTTGACGAGCATCTCGGCGGGGCCGCCGGCCAGGGCCACGTACCGCTTCGCGGTCTCGACCGGCGGGTGCTCCCAGAGGTGGGCCACGTTGCCGTCGAACCAGCCCAGATAGCGCTGGTAGACCGCCTTGCTGTTGTGGCTCAGCGAGCCGTAGTAGCCGCGCGCGTGCCAGGACGTGGCCAGGGCGGGCGGCAGCTGGATCTGCTCGGCGACCTCCGGGCCGGTGAGGCCTTCGTTGAGCAGCCGCAGCGTCTGGTCGTGCAGGTACGCGTAGAGGTCCCGCTGCTCGGTCAGGAACCGCACCACGTTGTCGTGGCCCCAGGTGGGCCAGTGGTGGGAGGCGAAGCCGACGTCGTACTGCCCGTGGAAGAGCTCGACCGCCTCGTCGAGGTACGCGGCCCAGACGCGCGAGTCGCGGACGACCGCCCCGCGCAGGGTCAGGACGTTGTGCATGTTGTGCGTGGCGTTCTCGGCCAGGCACAGCGCCCGCAGGTCCGGGAAGAGGAAGTTCATCTCGGCCGGCGCCTCGGTGCCCGGCGTCAGCTGGAAGACGATCCGTACGCCGTCGACCCTCACCTCCTGACCGGTCTCGGTGATGTCCACGGTCGGCTCGATGAGGCTGACGGTGCCGAGGGAGGTGGTCTGGCCGAGCCCGGTGCCGATCTGCGCGTCCGGGGCCTTCGGCAGGTTCGCCCCGTACATGAAGGCCGCGCGGCGGGTCATCGCGTTGCCCGCGTACACGTTCTCGCTGACCGCGTGCTCCAGGAAGCCGGCCGGGGCGATGATCGGCACGCCCTCCTCGGTGCCGTGCGGGAGGATCCCGCGGGCGCCGCCGAAGTGGTCGGCGTGCGAATGGGTGTAGATCAGGCCCGTGACGGGCCGGTCGCCGCGGTGCTCCTTGTAGAGCTTGAGCGCGGCGGCGGCGGTCTCCGTGGAGATCAGCGGGTCGATGACGACGATCCCGCGCTCGCCCTCGACGACCGTCATGTTCGACAGGTCGAGCCCCCGCACCTGGTAGACGCCCTCGGTGACCTTGTACAGGCCCTGACGCGAGCAGAGCTGGGCCTGGCGCCACAGACTGGGGTGCGCGGTGTCGGGGCAGTCCGCCTTGAGGAAGCCGTAGACGTCCCCGTCCCAGACGGTCCGGCCGTCGGCGGCCGTGACCTTGCCGGGGACCAGGGCGCCGATGAAGCCCCTGTCCGCGTCGTCGAAGTCGGTGGTGTCCTCGAACGAGGGCAGGGCGTCGCTCATGTGCGGGGGCTCCGTTCCGCGAGGGCGGTGATCGGCGTTCCGGTCCATCTGAACACCGGGTCACTACGACCGCACTTCGGAGCGGAGCGGAGCGGCGGGAAGCGGCGGGATGGCCGCTCCGTACCTACTCTGGAAGGAACGGAGGTGACCCATGCGTCGACGCCACCACTTCCACACCGACTACCTCGGGCACTCGGTCTCCGTGACCGTCCAGACCGGGCACAGGCCCGTCGTCGAGGTGCTCGTCGACGGCAAGGAGACGGGGCACGCCACGGTGACGGACGACCGGCCGGTCACCGTCCCGATCGAGCTGCCGACCGAGCCGCCGACCGAAGTGTTCGTACGGGCGACCACCGGGCCCGGCGTACCGCGCTGCCTGCTGCTCGCGACGGCGGACGGCGAGCCGCACGTGATGGCGCCGAGACTGTACTGACGAGTCCCGGCGCGTACCGACGCCTACTGGGGAGTACTGCCGGGCCTGGCTCAGGAGAGCCAGGCCATCCCGATGATCAGGAAGACGACGAAGGCGATGGCTCCGGCGACGGCGGCCGTCTTACGGGGCCGGCGCCGGGACAGCTCGGCGAGCCCGCCACCACCGGGCGCCGCCGGCCGCTCGCGCCGCCGCGAGGCGGACGGTGCGGCGGACACGTGCTGGGCGGGCGGCTGCATGGGACGTGCGGCCGGCGGGGCCTGATGGACGGGCCGGGGGGCCTGATGGACGGGCTGAGAACCAGGGTGCACGGGCTGCGCGTGGGGCATCCCGTGCTGGGGCTGCCCATGGGGGACCTGATGCACAGGCTGCGGCTGCTGCTGCGGATAACCACGCCAGGCACCCGACGAGAACCAGTCCGCGATCGCCTGCGCCGGGGGCCGCTGCTCGGGCTGCTTGGCCAGCAGGCTCAGCAGGTACGTCTCGAAGACGGGCGGCAGCGCCACCCCCAGCCGGCCGGGCGGTACGGGTGGGGTGTCGATGTGCTGGTAGAGCAGGGCCGTGGCCGTGTCCGCGCGGAACGGCGGCTGCCCGGTGAGCAGTTGGTAGAGCACGCACCCCAGTGAGTAGACGTCGGAGGCGGAGGAGGCGGGCTGCCCCAGGGCGCGCTCGGGGGCCAGATAGAGCCCTGTGCCCACGATCTGCCCGGTCGTCGTGAGCGCCGCCGAGGGGTCGTCGACGAACCGCGCGATGCCGAAGTCGGCCAGCTTCACCGTGCCCTCGGCGTCGACCAGCAGGTTCCCCGGCTTGATGTCGCGGTGCACGACCCCCTGCCGGTGGGCGGCCGCGAGTCCGGCGGCGGCGTGGGCGGCGACGACGGCGACCCGTTCGGCGGGCAGGACCAGCGGGTCGGAGGGGCTGCCGGCGAGGCTGTCGCCCTCGACCAGCTCCATGACGAGGAAGAGCTTTCCGTCCCACGTGCCGAAGTCGAAGACGCCCACGACGTGCGGGTGGCTCAGCCGGGCGGCGGTCTGCGCCTCCAGCCGGAAGCGGTCGCCGGCGGACGGATCGGTGCCGTGACCCAGCATCAGCTTCACGGCGACGGGCCGGCCGAGAACCTCGTCCGTGGCCTGCCACACCTCGCCCATGCCGCCCCGGCCGATACACACATGAAGCCGATATCGGTCCGCGACCAGCACCTGGACACCACCCTTTCGACGATCGATCAACTTGACGGAAGGGAACCAGCGTAGAGCCGCCCGGACACGCTCCTCGCCGCGCGTCCCCTCAGGGCCGGCCCCGGCATGATGACGGGATGCTGATCGAACACGACGGCCAGGCGCCGACCGTCCACCCGACCGCTTACGTGGCCCCGACGGCGACGCTCTCCGGCGACGTGCGCGTCGGCGCGGGCTGCCGGATCCTCTTCGGAGCCGTACTGACCTCCGAGGGCGGCCCGGTGGAGCTCGGCGAGGGCTGCATCGTCATGGAGAACGCGGTCCTGCGCGGCACCACCCGCGACCCCCTGACGCTCGGCCGGCACGTCCTGGTCGGCCCGACGTCCTCCCTCGCCGGCTGCACGGTGGAGGACGAGGTCTTCCTCGCGACGGGCAGCCGGGTGTTCAACGGGGCGCGGATCGGCGCGCGTTCGGAGGTACGTATCAACGGAATCGTGCACCTGCGGACGGTCCTCCCCGCCGACGCGACCGTCCCGATCGGCTGGGTCGCGGTCGGCGACCCGGCGCGGATCCTCCCGCCGAACGACCACGGCGAGATCTGGAAGACGCAGAAGGCTCTGGACTTCCCCGGCTACGTCTTCGGCCTGGACCGCCCGGCGGAGGGGGAGAGCCTGATGCCGGCCGTCTCCGAACGCTACGGCCGCGCGCTCGCCCGCCACAGCGAGGACCGTGTCCTGGAGACGTGACGCGGGTGAACGGAAGGTGACGCCCGCCCGTTAGCATCCGGATCGAGTGTCGGTCAGCGTGGGACGGAGTGGGTCGTGACACGACCGCGTATGGGTGTGGCGGTACTGACGATGGGCACGCGCCCCGACGAGCTGCGGGCCCTGCTCGACGCCGTGGCACGGCAGGACGAACCGGCCGCCCGGATCGTCGTGGTCGGCAACGGCACCGGCTCGCTCCCGGAGCTCCCCGAGGGCGTGACGGGGGTCGAACTCCCCGAGAACAGGGGCGTGTCGGGCGGCCGGAACGTCGCGATCGACACGCTGCGCGCGTTCGGCGACGTCGATGTGGTGGTGGACCTCGACGACGACGGCCTGCTCGTCGACACGGACGTCCTGCGCCGCCTCGGCGACCTGTACGAGGCCGACCCGGCCCTCGGGATCGTCTCGTTCCGGATCGCCGACGAGACGGGCGAGACGCAGCGCCGCCACGTCCCCCGCCTCGGGGCGAAGGACCCGCTGGTCGGCGGCGAGGTGACGACGTTCCTCGGCGGCGGCCACGGCCTGTCGATGCCGATGCTCGACCAGGTCGGCGACTGGCCGGAGGACTTCTTCTTCACCCACGAGGAGACCGACCTCGCGTGGCGGGCCCTCGACGCGGACTGGAAGGTCGTGTACGCGCCGGAACTCCTGCTCCAGCACCCGAGGACCAGCCCCGCCCGGCACTCCGTCTACTACCGGATGACCGCCCGCAACCGCGTCTGGCTGGCCAAGCGCAACCTGCCGGTCCTCCTGGTCCCGGTCTACCTCGGCGTCTGGACCCTCCTGACCCTGGCCCGCACCCGCTCCGTCCCGGGCCTGGCCGCCTGGTTCGCCGGCTTCGCAGAAGGCATCCGCCGCCCCTGCGGCCCCCGCCGCCCCATGCGCTGGTCCACAGTCGCCCGCATGACCCGCCTGGGCCGCCCGCCGATCATCTAGCGGGTGAGGAGCGGGCCTGGTCCGACGGCCTGACTCGGCCTCCGCTCCGTGCACATCCGGATCCTCGCCCCATGGTCGTCGCGCCTCCGCGGAGCCTCAGTCCGAGGCCGGCGGACGGGATGACTCGGCGGCGCGGCGGTACTCGGCGTTGATGCGCTGGGCTTCCTCGAGCTGGTCTTCGAGGATGATGATGCGGCAGGCGGCCTCGATGGGCGTGCCCTGGTCGACCAGCTCCCGGGCGCGGGCGGCGATGCGCAGCTGGTAGCGGGAGTACCGGCGGTGGCCGCCGCCGGAGCGGAGCGGGGTGATGAGGCGCGCTTCACCGAGGGCGCGCAGGAATCCCTGGGTGGTACCGACCATCTCGGCGGCCCGGCCCATCGTGTAGGCGGGGTAGTCGTCGTCGTCGAGACGGTCGAAGGAGTTGTCTGCTGTCACTTGCACCTCTCTGGTGAACGCGTTGAGGGGCCCTGGTGCCGTCTGGCACCAGGGCCCCGAAGGAACTACTACACCATCTGCCGGCCCCGATACTGCACCGGCCTTCTGTTTCCGCCGGCCCGACCGAGACGCTGTCGGGCGCGCGGGGATCGCGGTTGCTTGACCGGAGACCACCTCACTGTCGATGTCCTGCGGTACCCGGGCTCGGCATCCCGCCCGGGCGATCCTGATGGCGCTCGGCTCCTCCGTTCTTCCCTCGGTGATCAACTGCATACCCAACAGGGGAGTGTCTGCTGGCGGCACTTGCTCCTGCTGGTACTGCGTACTGCTCACGGCGGCCCCTGATCACTGCGGGCCCCCCGGTCCGGTCGTCAGTCCCGTCGCCGTCCTACGACAACCGTGGCTTCGGAACTCCACCACCGCACCGTCCTGCCAACTGCACCTGCGGGTACTGCCGCCCGGCAGTTCATCTCTGCCAGGCCCTCTTGTCTCGCTGGGCTACGAGAGAAACCGTAACTCCGTCACCACCCAATGTCTACTCTGGCCGAGATAGATTTTCGCGCTCTCCGAGGAGAGGTAAAGCATCATGACCGGCCCAGGATGGGGAGAGTCGCCTGCACTGCAGGTCAGGCGCAGGACGGTGCCGCGGACACCGTGCTCCTGGCCGTGTCCGAGCTCGCCTCATCCCGTCGCGCCCTCGGCGGCGAGGCGGCGAGTGGATAGAATCGGCTCTCATGTCGAAGCCTGACGAGCTGCTCGTGGACGTCGCCGCCTTGGTGGAGTCCGGGCAGAGCAATCAGATGTCCCTGACCGTGGTCACCGGTGGTGCGGTCATCACCGGTCGGCTGGCTCCCGAAGCCGTGTGGAGGCAGCGGGTGTCGGAGGTCCTGACGGACTCGGCCCGTTTGGGCGAGTTCTCCGCCGTCTTCACCACCACGACACCCCAAGAGGGGCCGCCCGCCCATCTGCACTTCCATGTGGCCCGCATTCTTCAGGGCACGGTGGGGATCCCGGAGACGGGTGGGATGTACCGCGTCGCGATCGCGGACGTCAGTGCCTGGACCATGGGCGACTTCAGCTACTCCGACCACTGACACAGCGCCGCTGGGGAAACCCGGGGTACGCGGGAGGGCCCGACCGGCACACGTGCTGGTCGGGCCCTCCCGGCTGTTCCGCTCGCGCCGGTCAGACGGCCACCGGGGCGCCGAGCAGCGCGGATGCGTGCTGGACCGGGGTGAGGCCCTGCGCAGGGGCCTCGGTGCCGGGAAGCCCGCGGCAGGTGAAGCCGAGCCGGGTCATGGCTCTCAGGACCTCGCCGGCGCTGAAGTCACGGCGGTCCTGGCGGGTGATGACCTGGCCGACCTGCTTGGCGGGGTAGGTGCGGCGGCCGATGATCACGGATTCGCCGGTGACCAGCTCGGGCTTGACGCCCTTCATGGATTCCAGGACGCCGCTCCTGGTCAGATCGAACGGGAACCGGGCGATGACGCAACGCATGGTGCCTCACAGGGAGAAGGGGAGAAGGGACCGGCTGCGGTGAGTCGGTTCAGGCGGGGGGCATCGGGGTGCGGGGCGGGACGAACGGCCCGCGGTCTCCGGGGACGTCGCGCAGCCGGATGCGGTCCGTGTACGCGTTGCCCGCACGGACGGCGGTGAGCTGGGCCCGGGTGACCAGTCGGGTACACAGACCGTCGTCGTCACAGATGAGCAGATGCCTCGCGCGGGCGCTGATCACGACGGACAGGGCAACTTCCACGGTCATGTCGTCACACACCCTCGGTGCGGCCGTGTCCATGGTGTCGGCCGCCGTCCTGTCCACGGGGGTGGCGCTCGCCGAGCGGGGCTG
This sequence comes from Streptomyces venezuelae, assembly GCF_008642375.1. Taxonomy (NCBI): domain Bacteria; kingdom Bacillati; phylum Actinomycetota; class Actinomycetes; order Kitasatosporales; family Streptomycetaceae; genus Streptomyces; species Streptomyces venezuelae. The sequence goes on from NZ_CP029194.1 coordinate 4,661,102, forward strand.
CGTCTGGACCAGCGTCAAAAGTGCCTCCTGCGGAGATGGGTCGGTTTCCTGTTCACATGGCGGGCGGCCGCCGGGGCGTCCACGCCACCGGGCCGACGGCGGACCACCGCGCGCTCACGCGCCGGACTGTCGCGCGCTCGCGCGCCGAGCTGCCGAAGCGGTACTGCGGCGACCGCGGGACACCGGGCCGCGCTTACGCTGCTCGGCCGCCGGTGCGGTGATGGTGACCGGGATGCCGGAGGGGGTCCGGGCGCCGGTGATCCGGTGGAGCGCTTCCTCGCCGGAGCGGACCTGGGTGGTCTGGGGCACGATGCCGGCGGCGGCCATGAGGCGGGTCAGGCCTCGGCGCTGGTTGGAGGTGACGAGGGTGACGACGCTGCCGGACTCGCCCGCGCGGGCGGTGCGGCCGCCGCGGTGGAGGTAGTCCTTGTGGTCGGTCGGCGGGTCCACGTTGACGACGAGGTCGAGGTTGTCGACGTGGATGCCGCGCGCCGCCACGTTCGTCGCGACCAGGACGGTCACGTGGCCGGTCTTGAACCGGGCGAGGGTGCGGGTGCGCTGGGGCTGGGACTTGCCGCCGTGGAGTGCCGCGGCGCGGACTCCGCTGTCGAGGAGGTCCTGGGTGAGCCGGTCCACGGCGTGCTTGGTGTCCAGGAACATGATCACCCGGCCCTCGCGCGCCGCGATCTCCGTCGTCACCCGGTGCTTGTCGGCGCCGTGCACGTGCAGGAGGTGGTGCTCCATCGTCGTGACCGCACCCTGGGAGGGGTCGACGGAGTGGACGACCGGGTCGGTGAGGTAGCGGCGGACAAGGAGGTCGACGTTGCGGTCCAGAGTGGCCGAGAACAGCATCCGCTGCCCCTCGGGACGCACCTGGTCCAGGAGGGCGGTGACCTGAGGCATGAAGCCCATGTCGGCCATCTGGTCGGCCTCGTCCAGGACGGAGACCGCGACCTGGCTCAGCCCGCAGTCGCCTCGGTCGATGAGGTCCTTGAGGCGGCCGGGGGTGGCGACGACGACTTCGGCGCCACCGCGCAGGGCGGCGGCCTGGCGTCCGATGGGCATGCCGCCGACCACGGTCGCCAGACGCAGTTTGACGGCGCGTGCGTAAGGCGTGAGTGCGTCCGTCACCTGCTGGGCCAGCTCACGGGTGGGGACGAGGACGAGGGCGAGCGGTCGGCGTGGCTCGGCGCGCTGCCCGGCGGTGCGGGCCAGGAGGGCCAGGCCGAAGGCGAGGGTCTTGCCGGAGCCGGTCCGGCCGCGGCCCAGAACGTCACGACCTGCGAGGGAGTTCGGCAGGGTCGCGCCCTGGATCGGGAACGGCACGGACACGCCCTGCGCGGTGAGGGCGGCCAGGAGCTCCCTGGGCATGTCGAGTTCGCCGAACGCCTCGACGGCGGGCAGCGAGGGGGTGATCGTCTTCGGGAGGGCGAACTCTCCCTGCACCGTGACAGGCCGGCGGCCGTGGCCGCCCGAGCGGCTGGGGTCTCCCGCACGGCTGGGGGCGGACGAACCGAAGCGACCGGCCCGGACCGGAGCGGTGGAGCCGAAAGCGGAGGCGCCGGCGCGGCGACGGCTGTGGGAAGAACGGCCATTCGTACGTGTGGGGTTCATTCGGAACCTTCCTTGATACGGCACGTCATCAAGGAATTCCCGCCGTGATGGAGCGGCGCGGGGACCACGAGAGCGGGCCGAAGAGAATGCGAAAGCGAATCTCGCCCGCATGGAATCTGTATCGGCGCAGGCGCTGGGATCTGAAATTGAGTGACGTCGGGCGAACGTCGGGATCCTGGACGACTGTGGGACACGGGATCAAAGCGGCAGGCGTCCCTGGAGGGGCCGTGGGCGGCGGTCATCTGCGGTCATCTGGGGTCGTCCTGCGGATGGGACCGCTGCCGGAAAATGCGTGCAGCTGGGGCCCGCACCCCGAGGGATGCGGGCCCCAGCTACGAACTACGCGTCAGCTTCAGGCGGGAACGATGTTCTCGGCCGTCGGGCCCTTCTGGCCCTGCGCGATGTCGAAGGTGACCTTCTGGCCCTCCTGCAGCTCGCGGAAGCCCTGGGCGGCGATGTTCGAGTAGTGGGCGAACACGTCGGGGCCGCCACCGTCCTGCTCGATGAAGCCGAATCCCTTTTCCGCGTTGAACCACTTCACGGTGCCAGCAGCCATGTCATATCTCCTTTGGGGCAGTACACCGGCGCCCGCACTTTACGGACGCCGTGTCGCCGCGATGATGCCCTGCCCGGAAAATGACCGGAAATAAAAAGCGCTCCTATGTGGCGGAGAACCGCCTGGAGGCGCTTGAAGTCTTTGGGTACCAAAACTGCAACTGATATCGACAGTAGCATGCCGAGCCGGCCTCTGCGGGTAAAGCATTCCCTCTCTGCGCGTTGGGGTAAAAACTCTCCCAGCGGGGCCCGGTAAAGTCTGGGACCGCGGGCATAGATATTGATTCACCCCGGGCACAGTGTTTCGGAAGCGTGGAGCGCGTCAGCCGCTGTGCGCGGCACTCGCAGCGGCCTGGAGCATGTGGGCCGGCAGGGATGAGCCGGTGACCGGTCTCTGCTGCCGACCCGGCACGGCCTGGAAGGAGATGGCGGACGCGACCGCCGAGGCAAGGTGGTGTCCCGAACGGCTCCCGAGAGCGCCCGGAAACCACTCAGGGGCCCGACCCGCTTTCGCGGATCAGGCCCCTGATCTGGTGTTTCAGCTGTCGGGGTGGCGGGATTTGAACCCACGACCTCTTCGTCCCGAACGAAGCGCGCTGCCAAGCTGCGCTACACCCCGATGTCGCTGCTCTGTGCTTCACGTCGCGGCGACATCGCTTACTTTAGCCCACGCGCGCGCTGAGGCGAAATCCGGTTTTCGGAGAGGCGCGCCGCAGGTCGGACGCGGTCGAGGCCGACGATCGCGAGGCCCAGGACGAAGAAGGCCGCGCCCAGGACGAGCGTGTTCGTGAGGACGCCGGTGTAGCCGTGGACGGTGACGTCGAGGAACGGGTACGTGTAGCGGGTGGGGGCGTCCGGGGAGATCAGTTCGCCGCGGACCAGGGCGAAGGCGAGGTAGAGGCCCGGGGCCGCGAGCCACTGGGCGGCGTGGCGCCACCGGAGGGCGCCGGGGAGGGTGAGGAGGAGGAAGTCGAGCGCCGCGCCGATCGGGGTGGCGGTGTGGAGCAGCTGGTTCGCGACGGCTTTCGCGCCGGTGAGGCGGGCGATCTCGGCCGCCTGGTTGAACGGGCTCGACGGGTTGTCGAGGACCAGGTGGAAGACGAGGCCGACCACCGAGATGCAGAGCAGGGCGCCGCCGGTCCAGCGGGCGGGCAGCGGCGGGCGCCGGTTCCAGGCGCGGGCGGCGCCCCAGCCGAAGACCACGGCGACCAGGATGTTCGACCAGATCGTGAAGAAGCTCAGGACGACGAGCACGCTCCCGTGGACGCACTCGATGACGATGCCCGTCGCCGCGCACAGGGCGATCAGGCCCCGGAACGCCGCCGCGAAGGGGCGGCGCTCGGCGGGGGGGACGACGGCGGAGGCCGGCACGGCCGCGGAGCCGGCGGAGCGAGGCGTGAGCATCACCCCACCGTAGGCGGTCAGGCGCGCGCCGTCAGGGTGAGCAGGGTGACCTCGGGCGGGCAGGCGAAGCGGACCGGGGTGAAGCGGTTGGTGCCGCAGCCGGCCGAGACGTGGAGGTACGAGGTGCGGTCGGCGACGGTGTGGGTCGAGAGCCCCTTCACCCGGTCGGTGTCGAGGTCGCAGTTGGTGACGAGCGCCCCGTAGAAGGGGATGCACAGCTGGCCGCCGTGGGTGTGCCCGGCGAGGATCAGCTCGTACCCGTCCGCCGTGAAGGCGTCGAGCGAGCGCAGGTACGGGGCGTGGACGACGCCCATCGTGAAGTCGGCCGAGGTGTCGGGGCCGCCGGCCACGCGCTCGTACCGGTCGCGCTTGATGTGCGGGTCGTCCAGGCCGGTGAAGGCCACCTCGGCCTCGGGCAGCTTGAGCGTGCCGCGGGTGTTGGTGAGGTTCACCCAGCCCGCCGCGTCGAAGGCGTCCCGCAGGCCCTCCCACGGGTTGTGGACGGCGCCGACGACCGGCTTGTTGCCGTTGAGGCCGTGGCGGCCCTGCACCTTCTCCATCAGGTAGCGACCGGGGTTGCGCAGCATCGGCCCGTAGTAGTCGTTGGAGCCGAAGACGTACACGCCGGGGAACTCCATCAGGGGCCCGAGTGCGTCCAGGACCTCCGGCACCGCTTCGGTGTCGGAGAGGTTGTCGCCGGTGTTGACGACGAAGTCCGGGCGGAGCCCCGCGAGCGACTGGAGCCAGGCCCGCTTCTTGCGCTGGCCGGTCACCATGTGGATGTCGGAGACCTGAAGGACCCGCAGGTCGCGCATGCCGCGCGGGAGTACGGGGACGGTCACGCGGCGGAGCCGGAAGGAGCGGGCCTCGAAGCCGGCCGCGTAGACGATTCCGGCCGCGGCCGTCGCCGTGAGACCTGCCGTGATCTTCAGGGGAATCCCGTACCGTGCGCGCATCGCACCATCGTCGCAGACCCGGCGGGTGGAAATGTGCGGGCGGGTGGGGTGGGGCACCTGCCACACTTGACCCCATGACCACGCTCAAGGAGAAGCTCAAGGCCGACCTCAACGCCGCGATCAGGGAGCGCGACGAACTGCGTTCCTCGACCCTGCGGCTGACCATCACCGCGATCACCAAGGAGGAGGTCGCGGGCAAGACCAAGCGCGAACTCTCCGACGACGAGGTGCAGAAGGTGATCGCCAAGGAGGCGAAGAAGCGCCGCGAGGCCGCGGAGGCCTTCGCCCAGGGCGGCCGGGCCGAGTCCGCCGAGCGGGAGCGCGCGGAGGGCGTCCTGCTCGACGCGTACCTGCCGAAGCAGCTCAGCGACGAGGAGCTCGACGGGATCGTCGCGGCGGCGGTCGAGGAGGCGAAGGCGGCGGGCGCCGAGGGGCCGCGTGCCATGGGCGCCGTCATGAAGATCGTGAACCCGAAGGTGGCCGGCCAGGCCGACGGCGGCCGGGTCGCCGCCTCCGTGAAGAAGCTGCTCGCGGGCTGAGAAGAGAAGAACCGCACGGAGTACGAGGAAGGGCGCCCCACTTCTGTGGGGCGCCCTTCCTCGTACCTGCGTGTGCGTCAGCGGTTTCCGCCTCGGCGGTTGCCGTTGTTGTCGTCGCCGAACATGTCCGGCGGGATCGTGATCCCGGGGAACGGGTTCGTCGGCGGCTCCGTGTCGCCCGGCTTGCTGTCGCGCGGCTTCCGCGGCTTGTTCGGGCCCTCCTCGCCCTCCTTCTCCTTGTCCTTGGGCTTCTCGGCCCGCGGCACGGAGATGGGGGTGAACTGCGGCCGGTCGTCGTCCAGGGCGCCCGTCATCGCGATCCTCCAGATGGGACCGGGGAGGCAGCCACCGCAGACCTTGTCGTAGTAGACGCCGCCGATGGTGATGTCGAACATCTCGTCGCGCTTGCCGACGTCGTCGCCGACCCAGACGGCGGTGGACAGGTTCGGCGTGTAGCCGACGAACCAGGCGTCCTTGCGGCCCTCGGTGGTACCGGTCTTGCCCGCGTTGTCCCGGTCGGTCAGACCGGCCCGCGTACCGGTGCCGTCCTCGACCACACCCTTCAGCATCTGGTTGATCATGTCGGCGGTGCGGTCGGACATCGCGCGCGTGCACTTGGTCTGCGGCACGTTCAGCTTGTCGCCGTTGGCGGCCTTGATGGACTCGATGGCGACCGGGGTGCAGTAGAGGCCGCGGTTGGCGAAGGTGGCGTAGACGGAGGCCATGTCGAGCGGGGTGCTCTCGAGGCTGCCGAGCGTGGCCGACGGGCTCTGCGCGATGGACTTGCCCAGCTCGCGCTCGTAGCCGACCTTCTTCGCCATCGTCAGCGTCTCGCACAGGCCGGCCATCTGCTCCAGCTTGGCGAAGTACGTGTTGATGGACTTGCCGAGGGCGCTCGTCATGTCGTACGCCCCCTTCTCCGACTTGAGCTCGTTCTGGACGGACCAGTCGGCGTAGCCGGCGGGCTTGCCGTCGCAGCGCGTGAAGTCGTTCTCCTTCATGGAGATCTTCCACGGCGTGTCGAAGCTCTGCGCCGGGCTCAGCCCCTTCTCCAGGGCGGCGGCGGCCGTGATCGGCTTGAAGGTCGAGCCGACCGGGAAGCCGTACGTGGTGCCGCCCATCTTGCTGCCGACGGCGAGGTTGAGCGTCGTCTGGTGCTGCTTCTGGTCCAGGCCGTACGGGCGGGACTGGCCCATCGACAGGATCTTGCCGGTGCCGGGCTGGATCTGGACGACGGCGGTCGCGACCCCGTCGTCCTTGTTGACCTTGGCCACCGCGGCCTCGTTGGCGGCCGCCTGCGCCTTCGGCGAGAGCGTGGTCTTGACGGTGAGCCCGCCCAGGTTCCACAACTTCTGCCGCTCCTCGGCCGTCTTGCCGAAGACCGGGTTGGTCAGGATCGTCTTGCGGACGTAGTCGCAGAAGAAGCCGGCGCCGTCGACGGCGGTGATGCAGCCGTTCTTCGGCGTCTTGACCTTCAGCTTGAGCGGCGCGGCCTTCGCCTTGTCCGCCTCCGCCTGGCTGATGTCCTTCACGTCGGCCATCCGCTGGAGGACCACGTTGCGGCGCTTGGTGGCTTCCTGGATGTCGTTGATCGGGTCGTAGCGGCTCGGCGACTGGACGAGCCCGGCCATCATCGCCGCCTCGCCCAGCTCCAGCTTTGCGGCCGGCTTGGAGAAGTACCGCTGGGAGGCGGCCTCGATGCCGTACGCCTGCTGACCGAAGAACGTGATGTTGAGGTAGTTCTCCAGGATCTTCTTCTTGCCCAGCTCCTCCTCGACCTGGATCGCGAACTTCAGCTCGCGGACCTTGCGGCCGATGGTCTGCTGGGTGGCCTGCGCGACCTTCTCGGGGTCGTCACCGGCCTCCTCGACGAAGACGTTCTTCACGTACTGCTGGGTGAGCGTGGACGCGCCCTGCGCGACCCCGCCCGACTGCGCGTTGCGGTTGATCGCGCGCAGCACGCCCTTGAGGTCGATCGCCCCGTGCTCGTAGAAGCGGCCGTCCTCGATCGCGACGATCGCCTTCTGCATGTACGGGGAGATTTTTTCCAGCGGGACGACCTTCCGGTCCCGCGAGTACACCGTGGCGAGGAGCCCGCCCTCGGCGTCGAGAATGGTGGTGCGCTGACTCAGCGGCGGGGTCTTCAGGTTGGAGGGGATCTCGTCGAATCCCTCGACCGTGCCCTTCGCGGCCAAGCCGAGTGCCCCGGCCGCGGGCAGGGCGATGCCTGCCAGCACGGCTCCGGAGAGCACACTGACACCGAGGAACTTGGCGGCCTGCTGGGTCCCGGTCAGACCACCGCCCGAGCGCTTCTTTGCCATGGGGGCAGCCTACGTTCTCATTCGCCGGACACGCGTATATGCCTTGGCCTAAGCTGCTCACAACTGTCACAGCAGTGCGGTCTCGCATCAAGACCCGTGCGTGACATCGGCATGAATTTCCGTGACCCCGAAACACGGGAAGCTCGTGTCCGTTTCCGGATCATGCGTCACCCGGTGCCCGAAGTGGCGTCGGCCAAGAAGGGCGTATCCGTAGGGATATGTCCGCTATGACACGCATGTCCTTCGGTCACTCCCCTGGGTGATCTGACGCGTACGCATAGTCCGTTCGGGCCATTCAAGATTGGGCCCGAAGGGGGTGTTGCGCTGTGCCCACCTTCCGTAACGTCCCAACTGGCAGCGGTGAATATGCCGCTGCCGCCGTGGGGGAGCCTCGATTCGGGAGAGGACGGCGCCGGTATGGGCTGGGTAGCTGACTGGAGTGCGCAGGCGGCCTGCCGCACTACCGATCCGGATGAACTTTTCGTGCAGGGAGCGGCACAGAACAGGGCAAAGGCGGTGTGCACCGGATGTCCGGTGCGGACCGAGTGCCTCGCCGACGCCCTCGACAACCGGGTGGAGTTCGGTGTGTGGGGCGGCATGACGGAGCGCGAGCGCCGTGCTCTGCTGCGCCGACGACCGACCGTCACCTCGTGGCGCCGGCTCCTGGAGACCGCGCGGACGGAGTACGAGCGGGGTGCGGGCCTGCTGCCCGTGGCGATCGAGGACGACGCGACGTACGAGGCGTACGCCGCGGTGGGCTAGCCCCCCCGACAGGGGTCAAGGGGCAAGAGCGGTGGCTCAGGCCGAGGGCATGCGCCCGGCCGTGAGCCGGTCACCGATGGCCCGCAGCCCGGCGAGGTCGTGCACATCGCCGGGCAGGGCGGCCACTTCGGCCACGGCCACCTCGGGGTGGAGCGCGGTGAAGCGGTCGCGTGTGCGCTGCTCACGCGCGAGCACCCGCATGCGCTCGGCATGCAGGCGCAGAAGTCCCGCGGTGAGATGTTGTACGTCCGCGTCTGTGGCGGTGCTTGCGTCGTCTACGTCTGGGTGCTGTGCGGCCGGTTCGGCTGTGGGGGCAGCCTCGGGTACGGAAGAAACGGCGGCGGTGGCGAGATCTGACAGCTCGGGCGACGTGGCCGGGGAGCCACTCAAACCAGCCTTCCCGTCCCCCCGATCCGTCATGCGCTCCTCGTCAAGATTTTCCGCGGCGGCCCGCGCCCGCTCGGCCGAGAGGCCGGCCGCGCCACTGCCGTGGACGCGGTTGAGGACGAGACCGGCCAGCGGCATCTCCTCGGCCGCCAGCCGCTCCACGAAGTACGCGGCCTCGCGCAGCGCGTCCCGCTCCGGCGTGGCGACGACGAGGAACGCCGTGCCCGGGGCCTGGAGCAGCTTGTACGTGGCGTCGGCGCGGGTCCGGAAGCCGCCGAACATCGTGTCCATCGCCGCCACGAAGGTCTGCACGTCCTTGAGGAACTGACCGCCGAGCAGCTTCCCGAGCGTCCCCGTCATCATCGACATGCCGACGTTGAGGAACTTCATGCCGGCCCGGCCGCCCACCTTCGCCGGGGCCATGAGCAGCTTGATGAACTTCCCGTCGAGGAACGACCCCAGCCGCTTCGGCGCGTCCAGGAAGTCCAGCGCGGAGCGGGACGGCGGCGTGTCGACCACGATCAGGTCCCACTCGTCGCGCCCCCGGAGCTGGCCCAGCTTCTCCATCGCCATGTACTCCTGCGTACCGGCGAAACCGGCCGACAGGGACTGGTAGAAGGGGTTCTCCAGGATCGCCCGGGCCCGCTCGGGCTCCGCGTGCGCCTCGACGATCTCGTCGAAGGTCCGCTTCATGTCGAGCATCATGGCGTGCAGTTCGCCGCCGTCGGACCCCTTGATCCCGTCGACCTTGCGGGGGGTGTTGTCGAGCGAGTCGATGCCCATCGACTGCGCGAGCCGTCGCGCCGGGTCGATGGTGAGGACGACGACCCGACGGCCGCGCTCCGCCGCCCGTACGCCGAGGGCCGCCGCCGTGGTCGTCTTGCCGACCCCGCCCGCGCCGCAGCAGACGATGATGCGGGTGCCCCGGTCGTCGATGAGCGGGTCGAGCTCCAGAACGGGCACGGCGTCGAGCCCGGTCGAGTCGAGCGCGCCCGTGCCGAGACCGGACGCGTCGTGCCCGGTCGAGGCCGGATCGGTCGTGTCGAGCCCCGTCGCGTCGGCGCCGGTTCCGGCGGTCGGCTTGTCCGTCACGCACCCACCCCTTGCTTCCGCAGTTCCTTCGCCAGCCGGTAGAGCCCCGCGATGTCCCCGCCGTCCCCGAGGAAGGGCAGCTCGTACGCGGGCACGCCGATGCCGTCCAGGACGGCGCGCTGCTCCCGCTCCAGCTCCACCCGCCGGGCGTGCTCGGCCGCCTGGTCGAGAAGCGGCTCGACGAGACGTGTGCCGCCCGGGACGCCGACGGAGGCCAGGCTCCGCGCGATCGCGTCCCGGTGGTCGCCGGAGGCGGCCCGTACCGCCGCCTCGTCGAGGACGTGCGGGCGGACCATGTTCACCACGACCCGGCCCACCGGCAGTTCGGCCGCGCGGAGCTCCGCGATGCCGTCCGCCGTCTCCTGGACGGGCATCTCCTCAAGCAGCGTCACCAGGTGGACCGCGGTCTCGGGAGACTTGAGGACCCGCATGACGGCCTGCGCCTGATTGTGTATCGGGCCGATCCTGGCCAGGCCCGCGACCTCGTCGTTGACGTTGAGGAAGCGGGTGATGCGGCCGGTGGGCGGCGCGTCCATGACCACATGGTCGTAGGTGTGGCCGCCGTGCTTCTCGCGCCGCTTGACCGCCTCGCACGCCTTGCCGGTCAGCAGGACGTCCCGTACGCCCGGCGCTATCGTCGTCGCGAAGTCGATCGCGCCGAGCTTCTTCAGGGCCCGCCCCGCGCCGCCGAGTTTGTAGAACATCTGGAGGTAGTCGAGGAGCGCGCGCTCGGCGTCGATCGCCAGCGCGTACACCTCGCCGCCGCCCGGCGCGACGGCGATCTTGCGTTCCTCGTACGGAAGCGCTTCCGTCTCGAAGAGCTGTGCGATGCCCTGTCTGCCTTCGACCTCGACGAGGAGGGTGCGTTTGCCCTCCGTCGCGAGGGCGAGCGCGAGGGCGGCGGCGACCGTCGTCTTACCGGTACCGCCCTTTCCGCTGACGACCTGGAGCCTGCTCACGCTGTCGAGCCTAACCACTGGCGGCGCCGCCCAATCAGGAGGCCGCCCCACTGCAGCGGATACAGTCGGCTCCATGACCAAGTGGGAGTACGTCACGGTGCCGCTTCTGGTGCACGCGACGAAGCAGATTCTGGACACCTGGGGCGAGGACGGCTGGGAGCTCGTCCAGGTCGTGCCCGGGCCGAACAACCCCGAGCAGCTCGTGGCCTACCTGAAGCGGGCCAAGTCGTGAGCGGGGCCGTGGAGGCGAAGCTCGCCGAGCTCGGCCTGACCCTGCCGGAGGTCGTGCCGCCGCTGGCCGCGTACCAGCCGGCCGTGCAGTCGGGCGTCTACGTCTACACCTCGGGCCAGCTCCCGATGGTGGGCGGCAAGCTCTCGGTGACCGGCAAGGTCGGCGACGAGGTCACCGCCGAGGAGGCCAAGCAGCTCGCGGCCACCTGCGCGCTGAACGCCCTCGCGGCCGTGAAGTCGGTCGCCGGTGACCTGGACCGGATCAAGCGGGTCGTCAAGGTCGTGGGCTTCGTCGCCTCCGCCTCCGACTTCACCGGGCAGCCCGGCGTCATCAACGGCGCCAGCGAGCTGCTCGGCGCGGTCCTCGGCGACAAGGGCGTGCACGCGCGCAGCGCCGTCGGCGTGGCCGTGCTGCCGCTCGACGCGCCGGTCGAGGTCGAGGTCCAGGTGGAGCTCGTCGAGGCCTGACCGCCCGTCGGGTGTGCGGTTCGTCCGTTCCTGAAGAGCCGGTTCCCCGTACGTGGGGGAGCCGGCTCTCGCATGTTCGCGGCCGGGCCCACCCCGTCCGGCCCTCGTGCATTTCGGTGCTTGCGCATAGCATCCGCCCATGTCGAATGCTCAGCCGAACGGTCAGTGGTACCCGCCGGAATGGCCCGACCGCATCCGGGCCCTCGCCGCGGGCGAGCTCACCCCGGTGAGCCCCCGGCGCGCCGCCACCGTGCTCCTCCTGCGGGACGGGGCCGCGGGACCCGACGTGCACATGCTGCGCCGCCGCGCCTCGATGGCCTTCGCGGGCGGCGCGTACGCCTACCCCGGCGGCGGGGTCGACCCGCGCGACGAGCAGCCGGTGCGCTGGGCGGGGCCCTCCCTCGCCGAGTGGGCCGGCCGCCTCGGCCTCGACGACCCCGCGCAGGCGCAGGCCGTGGTCTGCGCGGCCGTACGCGAGACCTTCGAGGAGGCGGGCGTCCTGCTCGCCGGGGAGACCGCGGACACCGTGGTCGGCGACACCACCGGCGAGGACTGGGAGCGGGACCGGGAGGCGCTCGTCGCCCGGGAGCTGCACTTCGCCGACTTCCTCGACCGGCGCGGGCTCGTCCTGCGCTCGGACCTGCTCGGCGCGTGGGCCCGCTGGATCACCCCGGAGTTCGAGCAGCGCCGGTTCGACACGTGGTTCTTCGTGGCCGCGCTCCCGGCCGGCCAGCGCACCCGGGACGTCTCGGGGGAGGCCGACCGCACGGTCTGGATCCGCCCCGCGGAGGCCGCCGCCGGTTACGACCGGGGTGAGCTGATGATGATGCCGCCGACGATCTCGACCCTGCGTGCCCTGGAGGCGTACGGCACGGCCGCCGAGGCGCTGGACGCGGCCGGGGAGCAGGATCTGACCCCCGTACTCGCCCAGGCGCGCCTGGAGGGCGACGAGCTGGTCCTGAGCTGGCCGGGCCACGAGGAGTTCACCAAGATCATCCCGGCCGGGGGCGCGCGATGAGTGACGCCGCCGCCCTGCCCGGGCAGCCGCGCGGGTTCGTCGTCTCCGGACCCGCGACCGCCCGCGCGGTGAACGTGCTGGCGCCGAACCCGTCCGCGATGACCCTCGACGGCACGAACACCTGGCTGCTTTCCGAGCCCGGCTCCGACCTCGCCGTCGTCGTCGACCCGGGCCCGCTCGACGAGGGTCATCTGCGCCATGTCGTGGAGACCGCCGAGAAGCTCGGCAAGCGGATCGCGCTCACCCTGCTCACCCACGGCCATCCGGACCACGCGGAGGGCGCCGGCCGGTTCGCCGAGCTGACCCGGACCGCCGTACGGGCCCTGGACCCGGCGCTGCGGCTCGGTGACGAGGGGCTCGGCGCGGGGGACGTGCTGGACGTCGACGGCCTGGAGCTGCGGGTCGTCCCGACGCCCGGGCACACCTCGGACTCGCTCTCCTTCCATCTGCCCGCCGACCGGGCGGTCCTGACGGGGGACACGATCCTGGGGCGCGGCACGACGATGGTCGCGCATCCGGACGGGCGGCTCGGCGACTACCTGGACTCGCTGCGGCGGCTGCGCTCGCTCACCGTCGACGACGGCGTGCACACGGTCCTGCCGGGGCACGGGCCGGTCCTGGAGGACGCGCAGGGGGCCGTGGAGTTCTATCTGGCGCACCGCGCGAACCGGCTCGCCCAGGTCGAGACGGCGGTCGAGAGCGGCCGGCGGACGGCGGCGGAGGTCGTGGCGCACGTGTACGCGGACGTGGACCGCTCGCTGTGGCCGGCGGCGGAGCTGTCCGTACGGGCGCAGTTGGAGTACCTGCGGGAGCGCGGACTGGTCTAGCGCGGCCCGGTGCGGCGCGTACCGGTCCGATTCGGCGCGGACCGGTCGACGCGGACGGGTTTGGCGCGGTCGTCACGATCCTGTTCCGAGGTGGGCCCCGGCGCTGCGGCCCGCCGACCCCGTGTTTTACGCTCCGTTTACTTCTGGCCGTAGCTTTCGGGGGGAACGCCCGTGTTCGTCATTGCCATCCTGCTGGTCATCGCCGCAGTGGTGCTCTTTTTCGTCGGCCGCGCCAACGACTCGGCGGGGCTGAAGTTCGGCGCCCTCGGCGCGGTCCTGGCAGGCGTCTTCTCGCTGATCGTGAGCATGACGTACGTGATCAGCGCGTACGAGGTCGGTGTGCCGGTCGCCTTCGGCAAGGTGGGCTCGCCCATGACCTCGGGCATGCACGTGAAGTCGCCGTTCACCGACGTCACGACCTTCTCCACCCGCCCCGTCGACCTCAACCTCTCCGACAAGGATGTGGTCGAGGTCCGCTCCTCGCAGGGCGGTGTCATGTACGTCGAGGTGACGGTGAAGTGGGCCGTCGTCCCGTCCAAGGCCGTGGAGCTCTACAAGCTCGCGGGCAGCGAGGACTCCATCCAGCAGCGCCTCGTCTACCCGGACAGCCGGGAGATCGTCCGTAACGTCTTCGCCCGCTACACCAGCGAGCAGGGGTACGCCTCCGACCGCGAGAAGATCAACGCCGAGATCGGCACCCTGATCAAGGAGCGCCTGGTCCCGCGCGGGATCGACGTGACCACGGTCAACCTGCGCAACGTGAAGCCCTCGGACTCGCTCCAGGCCCAGATCGACCGCAAGATCCAGCAGCAGCAGGCCACCGAGCGGGCCACCGAGGCCGCCCGTACGGCCAAGGCCGAGTCCGACCGGCGCCGGATCGAGGCGGAGGGCATCGCCCGCGCCAACAAGATCCTCAACGACTCGCTGACGGACAAGGTCCTGATGAACCAGTGCATCGACGCCTTCAAGGAGGCCGCGGCCAAGAACGCGATCTACACCGTGCCCTGCGCGAACGGCTCCTCGGCGCCGGTGATCGTGGACGGTTCGAAGCGCTGACCGCCCCCGTGCACACGTGAGGCCGCCCCGGTCCGACGACCGGGGCGGCCTCACGCGTACGGCTCGGTGCTAGCGCGAGCGCTTCGCGAGGCGCTCCACGTCCAGCAGGATCACGGCGCGGGCCTCAAGGCGCAGCCAGCCGCGCTGGGCGAAGTCGGCGAGCGCCTTGTTGACCGTCTCGCGGGAGGCGCCGACCAGCTGGGCCAGCTCCTCCTGGGTGAGGTCGTGGACGACGTGGATGCCCTCCTCCGACTGCACGCCGAAGCGGCGCGACAGGTCGAGGAGCGCGCGGGCGACACGGCCCGGCACGTCGGAGAAGACCAGGTCGGACATCTGGTCGTTCGTCTTGCGCAGTCGGCGGGCGACCGCGCGGAGCAGCGCGGTGGCCACCTCCGGGCGGGCGTTCAGCCAGGGCTGGAGGTCGCCGTGGCCGAGACCGAGCAGCTTGACCTCGGTCAGCGCCGTGGCGGTCGCGGTGCGCGGACCCGGGTCGAAGAGGGACAGCTCGCCGATGAGCTCGCCGGGGCCGAGGACCGCCAGCATGTTCTCGCGGCCGTCGGGGGAGGTGCGGTGCAGCTTGACCTTGCCTTCGGTGACCACGTACAGGCGGTCACCGGGGTCGCCTTCGTGGAACAGCGCGTCGCCACGGGCGAGCGTCGCCTCACTCATCGAGGCGCGCAGCTCGGCGGCCTGCTCGTCATCGAGCGCCGCGAAGAGCGGGGCGCGCCGCAGAACGTCGTCCACGAGTTCTCTCCATACTGTCGACCTGCTCAAAGGACCTGGGTCCCATGATGCCGGACGCACAAAACAGTGCGATCAATCACAACAAGTTTGACGCACTTGGCTACCCGTGCGTACGGCAGGGGCCCGATTGGGCTCCGATCGGCCATGCCCAGGGCGGATGTCGGTGGTGGCCCCTAGGCTGGCCGGGTGTCCAACTCGCCGGTGAGAGCGCAGGCCAAGGGGGCTGAAAGAGTGTCGGCCGAAGGTAATTCCGCTGTGGGCGAACACGGCGTGTCGAAACGGGTGAAACCCTCGAATCGGAAGGCTGAGGGCCCCAAGCCAGCCAAGTCCGCCGCCAGGCCCGTCGCGAAGTCCGCCGCCAAGACCGCCGCCAAGCCGGAGTCGCGGCTCGCCATGGTCCGGCGGGCACGGAAGATCAACCGCGAGCTGGCCGAGGTCTTCCCGTACGCCCATCCGGAGCTCGACTTCCGGAACCCCTTCGAGCTGCTCGTCGCCACGGTCCTCTCCGCGCAGACCACCGACCTGCGGGTCAACCAGACCACCCCCGCGCTCTTCGCGAAGTACCCCACGCCCGAGGACCTCGCCGCCGCCGTGCCGGAGGAGGTCGAGGAGCTGATCCGCCCGACCGGCTTCTTCCGGGCCAAGACCAGGTCGATCATGGGCCTGGCCGCCGCCCTGAGGGACGACTTCGGCGGAGAGGTCCCCGGCCGCCTGGAGGACCTCGTCAAGCTCCCCGGCGTCGGCCGCAAGACCGCGTTCGTCGTCCTCGGCAACGCCTTCGGGGTCCCCGGGATCACCGTCGACACCCACTTCATGCGCCTCGTCCGGCGCTGGAGGTGGACCGAGCAGGAGGACCCGGTCAAGATCGAGGCGGAGATCGCCGAGATCTTCCCGAAGAGCGAGTGGACCATGCTCTCGCACCGGGTGATCTTCCACGGCCGCCGGATCTGCCACGCCCGCAAGCCCGCGTGCGGCGCCTGCCCGATCACCCACCTCTGCCCCTCGTACGGCGAGGGCGAGACGGACCCGGAGAAGGCGAGAAAGCTGCTCAAGTACGAGATGGGCGGCTTCCCCGGCCAGCGGCTCGACCCGCCGCCCGGCTACCCGGGCCGCCCCGCGCCCCCGCTGGGAGCGAGCGGCTGAGCCCCAGCGGCTGAGCCCGAGCCCCTGGGCCCGCGGAGAGGGCCCGCAGGGAACGAACACGTCCATCGATCGCGTTGTGAAACACGGGGTGCCTATGACGCGCACTGACGAAGACATCGAAGACGTCCACGACGAGCACGTGCACGGCGAAGGGGCCCGCGCCCCCGGTACCGGCGGTCTGCTCGACAGGAGCGGGCTGCCGGGCTGGCTCGGCCCCGTCGACCGGGCCGCCCGCACGGTCGCGCCCGAGCAGCTGAGCCGCTTCCTGCCGCCCGAGAGCGGCGCGGGCCGCCAGTCCGCCGTCCTCGTCCTCTTCGGCGAGGGCGAGCGGGGACCCGAGCTGCTGCTCATGGAGCGCGCCGGCAGCCTCCGCTCGCACGCCGGGCAGCCCTCCTTCCCCGGCGGCGCCCTCGACCCCGAGGACGGTGACCCGGCGGACGGCGGGCTGCTGCGTGCCGCCCTGCGGGAGGCCCAGGAGGAGACCGGACTCGACCCTGCGGGCGTCCAGATCTTCGGCGTGCTGCCGCAGCTCTACATCCCGGTCAGCGGCTTCGTCGTCACCCCCGTCCTCGGCTGGTGGCGCGTCCCGAGCCCGGTCGGGGTCGTCGACCCGGGCGAGACCGCCCGCGTCTTCACCGTGCCCGTGGCGGATCTCACGGATCCCGCGAACCGCGCGACGACCGTCCACCCGAGCGGCCACCAGGGCCCCGGCTTCCTGGTCGAGTCCGCTCTGGTCTGGGGTTTTACGGCCGGAGTGATCGACCGGCTACTGCACTTCTCGGGCTGGGAGCGCCCCTGGGACCGGTCCAAGCAGGTCCCGCTCGACTGGCGCTCATGACAGGCTGACCCCGGGCGACCGAAACGAATTTGCGAGGCTATCGACGGTGAACGTGCTGGACATCTTGTTGCTGCTCGCCGCCGTGTGGTTCGCCGTCATCGGATATCGCCAGGGATTCGTGGTCGGCATCCTGTCGGTGGTCGGGTTCCTCGGCGGCGGTCTCGTCGCCGTTCTGCTGCTCCCGATCCTCTGGGACCAGCTGACGGACAACAGCGAGGTCTCGACCACGGCGACGGTCGTCTTCGTGATGGTGGTCATCGTCTGCGCCTCGGTCGGCCAGGCGTTCACCACCCACCTCGGCAACAAGCTCCGCCGGCACATCACCTGGTCGCCGGTGCGTGCCCTGGACGCCACCGGCGGCGCGCTGGTCAACGTCGTCGCGATGCTGCTGGTGGCCTGGCTGATCGGCTCGGCCCTGGCCCGGACCTCGCTGCCCACCGTGGGCAAGGAGGTGCGGAACTCCAAGGTCCTGCTCGGGGTGGAGCAGGTGATGCCGGATCAGGCGTCCCGCTGGTTCGACGACTTCAGCTCCATGCTGGCCCGCAGCGGCTTCCCCCCGGTCTTCAGCCCCTTCGCCAACGAGCCGATCACCCCGGTCACCCCGCCCGACCCGGAGCTCGCCGACAGCCCGGTCGCCGCCCGCGCCCAGCGCTCCATCGTGAAGGTCGTCGGCACCGCGCAGAGCTGCGGCAAGGTCTTCGAGGGCACCGGCTTCGTCTTCGCCGACCGCCGGGTCATGACCAACGCCCACGTCGTCGGCGGAGTCGACGAGCCGACCGTCCAGATAGGCGGTGAGGGCAAGCTCTACGACGCCAAGGTCGTGCTCTACGACTGGCAGCGCGACATCGCCGTCCTGGACGTGCCGGACCTCAAGGCGCAGCCGCTGAACTTCACCGAGCAGGACGCCCGCAGCGGCGACGACGCGATCATCGCCGGCTTCCCGGAGAACGGCTCGTACGACGTGCGCTCGGCACGCGTGCGGGGCCGCATCAGCGCCAAGGGACCCGACATCTACCAGCGGGACGAGGTGCGCAGGGACGTGTACTCGCTGTACGCGACGGTGCGCCAGGGCAACTCCGGCGGCCCCCTCCTCACCGAGGACGGCGAGGTGAACGGCGTGATCTTCGCCCGCTCCCTCGACGACGTGAACACCGGTTACGCCCTGACGGTCGACGAGATCCGCGAGGACATCGAGCGCGGGAAGACCGCCGTCCAGCAGGTCGACACCCAGGGCTGCGCGCTGTAGCCAGCGGCGCCGCCCCGGGGGCCGTACCCCCCGGGCGGTCGTACCCCCTAGGGGGTGTCGCGTGGATGCCGGAGCCGGGCCGAGACCCACCGCGCCCGGCGGCGCAGAATGCGCGAGATCCCTACCTCTGGCACGGTGCGCGCGTGGCCCTGGTCCTGCGGGCCACCCCTCTCTCGGGAGCCCGGCCCAGCGGCCGAGCGGCGGTTGCGTGCTGTGTCACTGTAGTCGTGCGTCCAGCCCATACCCCGACGTCTGCCCGTGCCCCAAGGTCGGTAACCGCCCGGGGGCCCGCCAATTGGAGTATGCGCCGGGCACATGGCCGTTCGACGGATGCCTGTGCGTCAGAAGCCTGGCCGGAAAGCGGTGCGGACGGAGCGTCAGCGATCCGGCTCGGGGTCCTTCAGCCAGTTGACGAGCTCCGTGGAGAAGGCCACCGGGTCCTCCTCGTGCGGGAAATGGCCGAGACCGTCGAAGAGCCGCCAGCGGTACGGCGCCTCCACGTACTCGCCCGAGCCGGCCGCGCTGCGGGTCCGCATCACCGGGTCCAGGGAGCCGTGGAGGTGCAGCGTCGGCACCCGCACGGGCCGCTTCATGCGCCGGTTGAACTGGATGCCGTCCGGGCGGGCCAGGGACCGCACCATCCAGCGGTACGGCTCGATCGAGCAGTGCGCCGTCGACGGGACCAGCATCGCCCGCCGGTACACCTCGACGGCGTCCTCGTCGGCGGGGCGCGGCCCCGACCATTCGTGGATCAGCTCCCCGACGAGCGCCGCGTCGTCCGCGACGAGCCGGCGCTCCGGCAGCCACGGCCGCTGGAAGCCCCAGATGTGCGAGCCGGCCCGCGACTGCGCGAAGTCCGAGAGCATCGCCGAGCGCCAGCGGCGCGGGTGCGGCATCGAGGAGACGGCCAGGCGGCGCACCAGCTTGGGCCGCATCACGGCCGCCGTCCAGGCGAGGTAGCCGCCCAGGTCGTGCCCGACGAGCGCCGCGTCCGGTTCCCCGAGGGAGCGGATGACGCCGGTGATGTCGAGGGCCAGGTTGGCGGGGTCGTAACCGCGGGGTGTGCGGTCGCTGCCGCCGACCCCGCGCAGGTCCATCGCGACGGCCCGGAACCCCGCCTCGGCGAGGGCCGGCAGCTGGTGGCGCCAGGTCCACCAGAACTGCGGGAAGCCGTGCAGGAGCAGCACCAGCGGGCCGTCGCCCATCTCGGCGATGTGGAAGCGGGCGCCGTTGGCGGCCACGTCGCGATGGGTCCACGGCCCGTCGAGCCGGACGGGCCCGCCGTTGCCGCTGCTGCTCTCGGGGAGGGTCATACGGACGAGCGTGCCACAGCGGAGGCCTTGTCCAGTGCCGGGCGCTGCTCCGGACGGGGGTGCGGCTTCACGTTCTGCATGATCGCCGCGGTCTGCTTGGCGGAGGCGATGGACTTCTCCGGCGGCTTCACCTTGCGGAACTTGGCGTACGCCACGAAGCCGAGGAGGCACGCGAGCAACACGTTCGCCGTGAAGGAGAGGAGGAAGCACCAGACGAGGTTCCAGCCCCCGTTGCCGTTGTGCCCGCCGGTCCAGGTGTTGATGGCGTACGCGAGCGCGAAGCTCAGCATCGGCAGCGAGAACAGCAGCACGACGCCGGCTGCGATGCCCGCGGCACTGCCGATCGCGCCGCGCTTGACGTCCTGCTTGACCTCGGCCTTGGCCAGGGCGATCTCGTCGTGCACCAGCGCGGACATCTCGGCGGTCGCCGAGGCGACCAGCTGGCCGAGGCTGCGCTCGGTGCCGTCGAACGGGTCGCTCATCGCTGCTCCCTCTTCTCTTCTGCGGTCCGAGGCTCTCCACACGGGTGCGAGTCCTCTTCTGCGGTCCGACTTCTACGGTCCGACTCAGATCATGCCGGACGGTCGGCGTCGTCGCGCGATGCCCCCGCCGCTCGGGCGCGCTCGCGGTGCTCGGCGGCCTTCCTCTCGTAGATCTCCGCCATGCGCAGGTGGTACGCGGGGTTGTCCTGCTCGTAGATGTCGGGGATGCCGTCCTGGTCGTCGTCGCGCTCCTCGTCGGCGATGAGCGACTGGTAGGTGCGGACCCGGAGCTTCAGGAGGACGGAGGCGAAGACGGCCGCGATGAGGGAGCCGATGAGGACGGCGGCCTTCACCTCGTCGGTGAGGGCGGCGTCGCCGGCGAAGGCGAGTTCGCCGATGAGCAGCGAGACGGTGAAGCCGATGCCGGCGAGGGAGGCGACGGCGAAGACGTCCGGCCAGTTCAGGTCGGGGTTGAGCTCGGCCCGGGTGAAGCGGGCGGCGAGCCAGGTGCCGCCGAAGATGCCGATGGCCTTGCCGACGACGAGGCCGAGGACGACGCCGAGGGTGACCGGCTGGGTGAAGACGTCCCCGATCGCCCCGCCGGAGACGCTGACGCCGGCGGAGAAGAGCGCGAACAGCGGGACGGCGAGGCCGGCGGAGAGCGGTCGTACGAGGTGCTCGATGTGCTCGCCGGGGGAGTGCTCCTCGCCCTCGCGGGTGGTGCAGCGCAGCATCAGGCCCATCGCGACGCCGGCGATGGTGGCGTGGACGCCGCTGTTGTACATGAGGGCCCAGATGACGAGGGCCAGCGGGACGTACACGTACCAGCCGCGGACGTCCTTGCGGAGGAGCAGCCAGAAGACGACGAGTCCGGCGATCGCGCCGCCGAGGGCGGCGAAGTCCAGGTCGCTGGTGAAGAAGATCGCGATGATCAGGATCGCGAAGAGGTCGTCGACGACGGCGAGGGTCAGCAGGAACGCGCGCAGCGCGGACGGCAGCGAGGTGCCGATGACGGCGAGGACGGCGAGCGCGAAGGCGATGTCGGTCGCGGTGGGTACGGCCCAGCCGTCCATCGAGCCGTTGCCGAGGGTGTTGACCAGGGCGTAGACGAGGGCGGGCGCGGCCATGCCGCAGATCGCGGCGATGACGGGGAGCGCGGCGGCCTTGGGGTCGCGCAGCTCGCCCGCGACGAGCTCGCGCTTGAGTTCGATGCCGGCGACGAAGAAGAAGACGGCGAGGAGGCCGTCGGCCGCCCAGTGCTGGATCGACAGGTCGAGGCCGAGGGCGGCGGGGCCTATGTGGAAGTTCTGTACGGCCTTGTAGCTGTCCGCCGCGGGGGTGTTGGCCCAGATGAGGGCGGCGACGGCGGCGAGGAGGAGGAGCACACCGCCGACGGTCTCGGTGCGCAGGGCGTCGGCGAGGTACCGCCGCTCGGGCAGGGAGAGCAGGCCGAGGAACTTGCGGTCGGTGGGCGCAGACACGTGGGAATCCTCCGTCGGGCAGGCAGGGCGAAGCACATGCCGACCAGACTTCCCGGCTCACCTAGGTCTTTCTGACGCGTTCCTGACGCGTTCCTTACTTTACCTAACGAGCGAGGGGTGTTGTCCGGCGGGATTCACTTTATGGATATTGAGGCGTTTCGTCCCTTCGGGCCCGGCATGCGGAACGCCCGCCCCGAAGGCTCGGGACGGGCGTTTCGTGTCGTACGCGGCGACGGCCGCCGGCCGGTCAGTCCTCGCTGGAGGAGGCCGGCAGCTGGGTCTGGATGAGCGACATGACCGAGGAGTCGGTGAGCGTCGTGACGTCGCCCAGCTCCCGGTTCTCCGCGACGTCGCGCAGCAGGCGGCGCATGATCTTGCCCGAGCGGGTCTTCGGCAGCTCCGCGACCGGGCGGACCCGCTTCGGCTTGGCGATCGGGCCGAGGGTCGCACCGACGTGGTTGCGCAGGTCGGCGACGAGGTTTTCGTCCTGGTTGGCCGAGCCGCGCAGGATGACGAAGGCGACGATGGCCTGGCCGGTGGTCTCGTCGGCGGCGCCGACGACGGCCGCCTCGGCCACGGCCGGGTGCGAGACGAGCGCCGACTCGACCTCGGTGGTCGAGATGTTGTGGCCCGAGACGAGCATGACGTCGTCGACCCGGCCGAGCAGCCAGATGTCGCCGTCCTCGTCCTTCTTGGCACCGTCACCGGCGAAGTACTTGCCCTCGAAGCGGGACCAGTACGTGTCGATGTAGCGCTGGTCGTCGCCCCAGATCGTGCGGAGCATCGACGGCCACGGCTCGGTGAGGACCAGGTAGCCGCCACCGCCGTTCGGCACCTCGTTCGCCTCGTCGTCGACGACGGTCGCGGCGATGCCGGGCAGCGGGCGCTGGGCGGAGCCCGGCTTGGTCTCGGTGACGCCCGGCAGCGGCGAGATCATCATCGCGCCGGTCTCGGTCTGCCACCAGGTGTCCACGATCGGGGTCTTGTTCGCGCCGATGTGCTCGCGGTACCAGACCCAGGCCTCGGGGTTGATCGGCTCGCCGACCGAGCCGAGCACGCGGAGGCTGGACAGGTCGAACTTCGCGGGGATGTCGTCGCCCCACTTCATGAACGTGCGGATCGCGGTGGGCGCCGTGTAGAGGATCGTGACGCCGTACTTCTGCACGATCTCCCAGAACCGGCCCTGGTGCGGGGTGTCCGGGGTGCCCTCGTACATGACCTGCGTCGCGCCGTTGGCCAGCGGGCCGTAGACGATGTACGAGTGCCCGGTGACCCAGCCGATGTCGGCGGTGCACCAGTAGACGTCGGTCTCCGGCTTCAGGTCGAAGACCGCGTGGTGCGTGTACGCGGCCTGGGTGAGGTAGCCGCCGGAGGTGTGCAGGATGCCCTTCGGCTTACCCGTGGTGCCGGAGGTGTAGAGGATGAAGAGCGGGTGCTCCGCGTCGAAGGCCTCCGGGGTGTGCTCCGCGGACTGGCGGGCGACGATGTCGTCCCACCACACGTCGCGGCCCTCGGTGAACGCGGTGTCCTGGCCCGTACGGCGGACCACGAGGACGTGCTCGACCTGCGGGCACTTGGCGACGGCCTCGTCGATGGCCGGCTTGAGGGCGCTCGGCTTGCCGCGGCGGTAGCCGCCGTCGGCGGTGACGACCAGCTTGGCGTCGGCGTCCTGGATGCGGGAGGCCACGGCGTCGGCCGAGAAGCCGCCGAAGACCACCGAGTGGGCGGCGCCGACGCGGGCGCAGGCCAGCATCGTGATGGCGGCCTCGGGGATCATCGGCAGGTAGACGGCGACCCGGTCGCCCTTGCGGACGCCCAGCTCGGTCAGGGCGTTGGCCGCCTTGGAGACCTCGTCCTTGAGCTCGGCGTAGGTGATGGCGCGGCTGTCGCCCGGCTCGCCCTCGAAGTGGATGGCGACCCGGTCGCCGTGGCCGGCCTCGACGTGACGGTCGACGCAGTTGTACGCCACGTTCAGCTCGCCGTCCGCGAACCACTTGGCGAACGGCGGGTTCGACCAGTCGAGCGTCTCGGTCGGCTCGGTGGCCCAGGTCAGGCGCTTGGCCTGCTCGGCCCAGAAGCCCAGCCTGTCCGCCTTGGCCTGCTCGTACGCCTCCGCCGTCACATTGGCGTCCGCGGCCAGCTCGGCGGGCGGCGCGAACCGCCGCTCTTCCTTGAGCAGGTTGGCCAAGGATTCGTTGCTCACGACATCTCCCTTTCCCAGGGCGTCCTCTGTGCGTATGTGTCCCGCGTCATACCTCATCAGTCAGATGCCCGGGTGACAAGAGTCTCCAGGGAATTGGTTTAGACCTGTGAGTGACTTGACGTGGTGTGGCCCCTTGCTCCCGAGCGGTGGGAGAAGGGGCCACACAGTCTCACGGACGAGAACTCCGGATGGTTCAGGACGCGCGCGCCGCCTCCCTGACGTCGGCCTCTCTGGGGTCCGTCGGCATGACCTGGGTGAAGACGTCGTCGTAGCTGTGCACCTCGTCCGTGCCGGAGAGCAGGTACGCCTGCGCCTCGCCCACGTGGAAGTACATGCCGTGCAGCGTGAGGCTGCCCTCGGCCAGCCGGCGCGCCACCGACTCGTACGCCCTGAGGTGCTCCAGCTGCTGCACCACGTTGGTCAGGCAGAGCTGCTCGACCGCGTCGGCCGGCAGCCGTCCGGAGATCCGGGCCCAGGCGTGCCGGCGGCTCGTCATCCGCTCCAGGCTCGGCCGGCCGTGCCGCAGCCAGCGCCGCAGCGGGGTCTGCGGCACCGCCGGGCCGTCCGGGGCGCTGCCCAGCAGGGCCTGCATCGCGCCGCAGCCGGAGTGGCCGCAGACGGTGATCGACTCGACCTGGAGCACGTCCACCGCGTACTCGATCGCCGCCGCCACCGAGTCGTCCCCGCTCTCCTCGCCGGGGAGCGGGACGAGGTTGCCGACGTTGCGCACGGTGAAGAGGTCACCCGGGCCGCTGGAGGTGATCATGCTTGTGACCAGGCGGGAGTCCGCGCAGGTCAGGAAGAGCTGCGACGGGCGCTGGCCCTCGCGGGCGAGCCGGGCGAGCTCGTCCCGTACGAGCGGGGCGGTGTTCCGCTGGAACTTGCCGATGCCGCTGGCCAGATGCAGCCCCGACGTCCGCCGGGGCTCGGCGGGCTCGGCGGGTGCGTCCGGCCCCTCGGACCCGTCCCGGGAGGCGGCGGGTCCCCCGGCCGGCAGCTCCCCGCACTGGTGGTTGTGCCACGGGGTCCAGGGGCGGCAACAGGTGGCCGCGGTCGCGTCGGAGGCCGCGGCGGCGGAGGGTTCGGCGATCCGGGCGCCGGACGGACCGGTCGTCTCGACCGTCCCGCCGTGGGCGATGTGCCCGGTCGTCCACTCGCTCAGCGTCTCGTAGGCGGCGTGGTCCATGAAGGACCCGTCCAGCTCGACCACCACGTGGGATCCCTGGGGCAGTTGGTGCAGGGCTCGGCTCAGCCGGGGGACGGCGAGGAAGGTCAGCTGGCCCCGTACGCGCAGCAGCTGGTTCCCGTCGCGCTCCTCGCGGCTGATCCGTGTGCGGGCCAGCCGGTGCAGCGCGACGGCGATGGCCACGGCGATGCCGAGAGCGACGCCTTCGAGGATGCCGACGAGGACGACACCGGCCGTCGTCACCGCGTACACGACGACCTCGCGGTGCCGGGTGACCGTACGGATGTGGGTGATGCTGACCATCTGGATGCCGACCACCATGACGAGCGCGGCGAGCGCGGCCAGCGGGATCAGGTCGAGCGCGGGGACGAGCAGCAGGGCCGCCAGCACGATCCACAGGCCGTGGAGCATCGTGGACGCCCGGCTCACCGCTCCCGCCGAGACGTTGGCGACGGAGCGGACCGCGACTCCCGCGACCGGCAGTCCGCCGAGCGCCCCGGAGACCATGTTGGCCGCGCCCTGTCCGGCGAGCTCGCGGTCGAGGTGGGAGCGCGGGACGCTCCGGCTGCGGTCCCCGCGGGCGGCGACCAGCTTGTCGACGGCGACGGCGGAGAGCAGCGACTGCACGCTCGTCACCAGCGTGATCGTGAGCACCCCGGCGGCGATGCCGAGGACCGGCCCCTCGGGCAGACCGGGCAGCGCGTGACTGCTCCAGGAGGGCAGGTCGACGCGGGGCACGGAGAGCCCGGCGACGACGGCCGCCGCCGTCGCACCGGCCACCGCGACGAGCGCGGCGGGAACTCTCCGTACGAGCCGGCCGGCCCGGCCCGGAAGCTTCGGCCAGGACAGCAGGACGGTCACGGTGAGGGCGCTGATGGCGAGCGCGGACGGGTGGATGTCCCCCAACTGGGCGGGCAGGCCGAGGACGTTGTCCACGGCGGAGCTCTGCGGGGTGCCGCCGAGCACGATGTGGAGCTGGGCGAGGGCGATGGTGACGCCGATGCCGGCCACCATGCCGTGCACGATCGCGGGCGAGACGGCGAGCGCGGAGCGGGCCACGCGCAGGGCGGACAGGCCGAGTTGGGCGAGTCCGGCGAGGACGGTGATGGCGCAGGTGGTGCGCCAGCCGTACCGCTGGATGAGCTCGGCGGTCACCACGGTGAGGCCGGCGGCGGGCCCGCTCACCTGGAGCGGGGAGCCGCCGAACCGGCCGGCGACGATGCCGCCGACGGCGGCGGCGACCAGGCCGGACTGGAGCGGCGCTCCGGTGGCGAGCGCGATGCCGAGCGAGAGCGGCAGGGCGATCAGGAAGACGGCGACCGAGGCGGACAGGTCCGCGCCCGCGATGCGGAAGCGGCGCGGACCGCCCGGGGGGCTGTGGGGCCGCTGGACTCGGGGCCGGGTGGTCTTGTGGTGGGTGGACTTGCGGGCAGGGGTGCAGAGGGTCATGTTCCCGTCTCCTCCGGGGCGGCGCGGTCGCGGCTCGTGCGGGACGAACGTGGGGGTCGCGGCCGTGGGTCACGGCGTGCAGCGGCGGGATTCCGGCTGGATCCTCGGGATGGGGAGGATCAACGCTCGGTAAACGGATCGTAATGGAGAGTAAAGTCTCCGGCATTATTTTCGGGGCAAACAGGGCAATGATTCACCGGTTCCGGTGATAGGCGAACGGAATGCCGCTTGTCGTTTCATCTCTCCGGCAGGTGTGGTGCGACGTTGACGCCGCTCGTACGGGATGCCGCTCGTACGGAAATGTGCTCTGAGGAGAGGTGGGCGGATGCCCGACGCCGGGAGAAGGACCGCAGTCGACAAGGCAGCGCGCGAGGCAGTCCACGAGGCAGTCCACGAAGGTGTCCACGAGGGTGCTCGCAAGGCCGTCCGCAAGAGGGCGCTAGCCGCCGGTGCCCTCGCGGTCGCCCTGATCACCGGCCTCGCCGGCTGCTCGGGCTCCGACGAAGCCGCCACGAAGGGCACGCCGGGTGGCGCGGGCGCCAAGAAGGGCCCGGCCGCGGCTCCGCCGAACGCGGTACGCCTGATCGGCGACGGTTCCACGGCCTTCACCGGAGCCCAGCCCCACCAGCCGGTCTGGGAGCGGCTCAAGCCGGGGGAGACCCCGCCGCAGTTCGTGGTCTTCTCGTGGGACGGCGCGGGCGAGGACAGTCAGAAGCTGTTCTCCCACTTCCGCTCGGTCGGCAAGAAGTACAACGCGACCATGACGTACTTCCTGAGCGGCGTGTACCTGCTGCCCGAGGAGAAGCGGAAGCTCTACAACCCGCCGCAGCACAACGCGGGGCGCTCCGACATCGGCTTCAACGACGTCGAGGGGATCCGTGCCACCGTCCGCGAGCTGCGTGCGGCGTGGCAGGAGGGCAACGAGATCGGCACCCACTTCAACGGCCACTTCTGCGGGAAGGAGTCGGGCGTCGGCAACTGGTCGCCGGAGGAGTGGAAGAGCGAGATCAACCAGGCCAAGTCCTTCGTCAAGAACTGGAAGACGAACGCCGGGCTGAGCGCGGAGCAGCCGCTCCCCTTCGACTACGACAAGGAGCTCGTCGGCGCCCGCACGCCGTGCCTGGAGGGGCGGAAGAACTTCGTCCAGGCCGCGTCGCAGATGGGCTTCCGCTACGACACGAGCGGTGTCAACGACCAGATCTGGCCCAAGAAGGACCTGGGCCTCTGGGACCTGTCGATGCATCTGGTGCCGGTCCCCGGCCGCGCCTTCCAGACGCTCGCCATGGACTACAACTTCCTGGTCAACCAGTCCCCCGGTACGACCCAGGGTGATCCCTCGCAGCACGCGTACTGGGGCGACCAGATGCGGGACGGCCTGGTGCAGGCCTTCGAGCGCTCCTACCGGGGCAACCGCGCGCCGCTGGTCATCGGCAACCACTTCGAGTCCTGGAACGGCGGCACGTACATGCGCGCCATCGAGGAGACCATCGCGACGGTCTGCGTGCAGAAGGACGTCAAGTGCGTGTCCTTCCGCCAGCTCGCCGACTGGCTCGACGCCCAGGACCCCGACGTCATCGCCAAGATGCGCACCCTGAAGGTGGGCGAGGCCCCGCAGGGAGGCTGGCAGACCTTCCTGGCCGCCCAGCCCCCCGCCCCGGCGGGCGCCCCGGCAACCGGCGTCAAGCAGGCTGAACGACGCTGAGCCCTTCGCACGACCGGGGTTCGCCGAGCACGAACCCGGGGTCGACCTGCGCGGCCAGGTCGGCCCCGGTCCCTCTGTCCTTGCACCGCTCGCGCCGGTCGGCGCCGGGGGCGCCTCGCGGGCTTCGGGGCGCTGCGCCGGACTCCGTCCGGCGGCCGTCCGGCCCGGGGTGCGTCAGCCGAGCTGCGCGACGGCCAGGGGTTCGCCGAGCACGAACCCGGGGTCGACCTGCGCGGCCAGGTCGGACCCGGTCTTGGCGTTGCCCCAGCTCTCCGCGTTGCGGAGGTGGAAGTGGACCATCTGGCGCGTGTAGCGGTCCCAGTCGCGGTGGGCGTAAGAGTCGTCGGCCGCGTCCTGGAGGGCCTGGAGCGACATGCGGTTCTCCGCCTCCAGGAGCTCGAAGCGGGGCGGGCGGCCCTTCTCCATCGCGCGGACCCAGTCCGAGTGGCCCACCGTCACGAGCAGGTCGTCGCCGACCTCCGCGCGCAGGAAGTCCAGGTCGTCCTGGCCCTGCACCTTGTTCCCGACGACCTTCAGCGCGACGCCGAAGTCCCGCGCGTACTCCTTGTACTGGCGGTAGACCGAGACACCCTTGCGGGTCGGCTCGGCGACCAGGAAGGTCATGTCGAAGCGGGTGAAGAGGCCGGACGCGAAGGAGTCCGAGCCCGCCGTCATGTCGACGACCACGTACTCGTCGGCCCCGTCGACCAGGTGGTTGAGGCAGAGCTCCACCGCGCCGACCTTCGAGTGGTAGCAGGACACCCCGAGGTCCGACTCCGTGAAGGGGCCGGTCGCCATCAGCCGGATGTCGCCGTCGTCCAGCCCGACCGTCCGCGCGCAGGCCTCGTAGACCGGGTTGTCCTCGCGGACCCGCAGCAGCCGCGAACCCTCCCCGGGCGGCGTCGTCTTGATCATCGTGTCGGCGGAGACGATCCGCGGGTTCGAGCCCCGCAGGTACTCCTTGATGAGCGGCAGGTGCGCGCCCATCGCGGGCATCGCGGCGGCCTCGGGCTCGGGCAGTCCGAGCGCGGCGCCCAGGTGCTGGTTGATGTCGGCGTCGACGGCGACGACCGGGGACTCGGTGGCGGCGAGGTGGCGGATGAAGAGCGAGGACAGCGTGGTCTTGCCGCTGCCGCCCTTCCCTACGAAAGCGATCTTCATGTTCACCTAGCGTAGTGGCATGGATGCGCGCCGTGGTCAAGGTGCGTGAAGAAGACCACTCCATCGTGGGGCGGGCCGCCGGGGCGCGTAGCCTCCCTACTTATGAGTACGCACGCCTCTGACCCCTTGGCCGCCCTCGGCTCCCTGCCGGGCGTCGCCGACGCGGTGGACTCCGTACGCAAGGCCGTCGACCGGGTCTACGGCCACCGTGTGATGCGCCGCCGCAGCAACGAGATCTCCTCCGAGGCGGCGCTGCGCGGCGCGCGCGGCTCGGCCGCCCTGTCCGGTGCCGACTGGGCCCTGGAGGAGGTCCGGCGGCGCACCGACTTCAGTGCCGACGCCGAGGCCCGCACGGTCGGTGCCGCCCTGCGTCTGGGTGCGGAGGCCGGGCAGCTCCTCTCCATCTGGCGCCAGTCACCCATGCGGGTGCTCGCCCGCCTCCATCTGGTCGCCTCGGGCGACGCGGGCATTCCGGGAGGTTCCGCGGGTGCGGCCGGTACCGCGGCCGACGCCGTCGGTGATTCGGTCGGGCGGCCCCGGCTGGACGGCGAGACCGTCGACGAACCCCTCGTCGACGCCCCGCTCCCGACGCCCTCCGAGGTGGCCGGCCGTCTCGACGGGCTCGCGGAGCTGATCGTCGCGGGCGGCGAGGCCCCGGCGCTCGTGACGGCCGCGATCGTGCACGGCGAGCTCCTCGCCCTGCGCCCCTTCACCTCGTACAACGGCCTGGTCGCGCGGGCGGCGGAGCGGATCGTGCTGGTCGGCAGCGGCCTCGACCCCAAGGCGATCTGCCCGGCCGAGGTCGGCCACGCCGAGCAGGGGACGGCGGCGTACCTCGCCGCGTTCGAGGGGTACCTGTCGGGCACCCCGGAGGGTGTGGGCGGCTGGATCGCGCACTGCGGCCGCTCGGTCGAGCTGGGGGTCCGGGAGTCGACGGCCGTCTGCGAGGCGCTTCAGCGCGGCGCGGCCTGACGAGGGCCCGTTTCCGGCACCGGATCCGGTTGCGATCCAGAACCGGGCCGGAAACGGGTTGCGGCGGCACCAGGTCTGGTACCGCCGCTGGCACGTCTACCCAGTTACCATGCGTCCTCGATAAGTGCCCATCAGGCCGGGAACTTTGCCCTTGGCCTGGTGCGGCTGGCCCGTAATCGACGGGTCGACGTCGCGTGGGTGCTCGGTTTCTGTGCTAGGTCCGTGGGGCCTTCATGCTCAACAGGTGATCCTCTCGGATGTCCTCGGTCTCGCGGGCCTGATTCCTTTCTACTCCTGTCGGCGGGATAGCGAAAGTGCTGGCTCCGCTTCTTTGCTCATTGCTCAAATTCGGGCAAAGTCACCGGCGAGGCGATGGGTGAGCGCGGCCTGGCGGCGCCTGGAGGCGTACCAGACGAGTCCGGCCGCAGCCGCCGCGCCCACGGCAGCGGCGGCGACGAGGGCGGGACGGGGCGGCATCCGGAATTCCGGCAGCCGCTGCTTGAGCCGTACCGGCTTGTGGAAGGCGAGCACCGGCCATTCGCGGGCGACGGCCTCGCGGCGCAGCGTCCGGTCGGGGTTGACGGCGAACGGGTGGCCGACCGCCTCCAGCATGGGGATGTCGGTCGCGGAGTCGCTGTAGGCGTAGCAGCGGGACAGGTCGTACCCCTCCGACTCCGCGAGCTCCCGGACGGCCTCGGCCTTCGTCGGCCCGTAGGCGTAGTACTCCACCTCGCCGGTGAAGCAGCCGTCCTCGCCGACCACCATCCGGGTGGCGACGACACGGTCGGCTCCGAGCATCTCGCCGATGGGCTCGACGACCTCGGCGCCGGACGTGGAGACGATCACGACGTCGCGGCCGGCGGCGTGGTGCTCCTCGATGAGCGAGGCGGCCTCGTCGTAGATGATCGGGTCGATCAGGTCGTGCAGGGTCTCGGCGACGAGTTCCTTGACCTGGGCGACGTTCCAGCCTTTGCAGAGCGCGGAAAGATATTCGCGCATCCGCTCCATCTGGTCGTGATCGGCTCCGCCCACCAGGAACACGAACTGGATGTAGGCAGTCCGCAGGGCGGCGCGGCGGCTGATCAGCCCGCCCCGGTAGAAGGACTTGCTGAAGGTCAGCGTCGAGGACTTCGCAATGACCGTCTTGTCCAGGTCAAAGAAGGCGGCTGTGCGCGGCAAGGAGTGGTTTTCCACAAGCCTGAGCATAGGTGCCCGCCATTCGGCGTACGCTGGGGCGCGTGGGTTTGCCTGAGAAGGCTCTCGGGTACACCATGGAAGTCACGGATCGTTCGCGACCGTGCTAACCCGGTCCGGCTCCTCCCCCCCCCGAGTCGGCCGGAAAGACGACCCCCGCTCTCCCCCCCGGCGGGGGTCGTCGCATGTCCGGAGCCGTTTTGGCCCTCCGTGTCATCGCGGACTCCTCTCTCCTCGATCCTCGGCCGTGTTCCGGCCGCTCTGCTGTCGAGCACTCGATTCGTCACTCACAGTAACCGGTGGACTGCGCTCCGGGGAGTCCCCGTAGGAGTGGCGTAGATATTCACAGACCCTCGGTTATCCACAGTTTTTCGGTGAGATCCCCAAGATTTCCGGTACGGCCCCACGGTGATTCCTGACGCGAAGTTCGCGGACGACAGGAATCACGAGAGGGGTGTGCGCCGTGGAGGGAACAAGGACTTCCGGGGCCGGGAGCGCGGCGAGGGCGGCGGGGAGGGCTGCCGTGGGTGCCGCGGCCCCCAGAGGAGTGGCGGGAGAGCCGCGCCGTGCCGGGCCGCTGATCGTCACCGAGGACCTCGCGCTCCTCGACGACCTCCTCCGGCTGTGCGCGGCGGCCGGGGTGGAGCCCGAGGTGCACCACCGCGTGCCGGAGCGGCGGGCGAGTTGGACCGACCCGCCGCTCGTCCTGGTCGGCGACGACGTTGCCGCCCGCTGCCGGGCGGCGGTGCGCCGCCCGGGGGTCGTCCTCGTCGGCCGTGAGCAGGACGATCCGACGGTCTGGCGGCTGGCCGTCGAGGTCGGCGCGGAGTGCGTGCTGCGGCTGCCGGAGGCGGAGAGCGTCCTCGTCGACCGCATCGCCGACGCGGCCGAGGGCGTGGGGCGGCAGGCCCTGACCGTAGGGGTCGTCGGTGGCCGGGGCGGCGCGGGCGCCTCCACCCTGGCCTGCGGCCTCGCGCTGGCCGCCGCGCGCACCGGCCGGCGGACCCTGCTCGTGGACGGTGACCCGCTGGGCGGGGGCCTCGACGTGTTGCTCGGCGGCGAGCGCGAGGACGGCAGACGCTGGCCCGACTTCGCCGCCTCGAAGGGACGGCTGGCCGGCGGCGCCCTGGAGGAGTCCCTGCCCGCCGTGCGCGGCGTGCGGGTGCTCAGCTGGGGCAGGGAGCCCGCCGCGCCGGTCCCGCCCGAGGCAGTGCGGTCCGTGCTCGCCGCCGCGCGCCGGCGCGGCGGGGTCGTCGTGGTCGACCTGCCGCGCGGGACCGACGAGGCGGCCACCGAAGCCCTGGCCCAGCTCGACCTCGGCCTGCTCGTCGTCCCGGGCGAACTGCGGGCCGTCGCGGCGGCCCACCGGGTGGCCTCGGTCCTGGGTCTGGCCGTGCGCGACCTCCGGGCCGTGGTCCGCGGACCGTACGCGGCGGGGCTCGACGAGCGCTGGGTCGCCGACGCGCTGCGGCTGCCGCTCGCCGGCGAACTGCCCTACGACCCGGGGATCGTGGCCGACCAGGACGCGGGCGTACCGCCGGGCGCGGAGCCCCGAGGGGCGCTCGGCCGGTTCTGTGCCACCTTCTGGGAGCGCGCCCTCGCCCCGGGCGGTGCGGCGTGACCGGGACCGTCGTCGCGGGCGGCGGCGGGCTCGGGGCCGGCGGTACGGGACTGCTCGACGCCGTGCGGCAGCGGCTGGCGGCGAGCGGGGCCGAACCCACACCCGCGCGGGTGGCGGCGGCGCTGCGGGCCCAAGGCCGGCTGCTCGGCGACGCGGAGGTGCTCGGCGCGGCCGAGGAGCTCAGGTCCGAGCTGATCGGGACCGGTCCGCTGGAGCCGTTGCTCGCCGATCCGGCGGTCACCGACGTCCTGGTCTCGGCGCCCGACCGGGTCTGGGTGGACCGGGGCACCGGCCTCGAACGGGCCCCGGTGGCCTTCCCCGACGCCACCGCCGTCCGCAGGCTCGCGCAGCGGCTCGCCGCGGTGGCGGGGCGCAGGCTCGACGACGCCAGGCCCTGGGTGGACGCCCGGCTGCCCGACGGGACCCGCATGCACGCGGTGCTGCCCCCGGTGGCGGTCGGCTCCACCTGCCTGTCGCTGCGGGTCGTGCGCCCCCGCGCCTTCTCCCTGGAGGAGCTCGCCGAGGCGGGCACCGTGCCGCCGGGCGGAGCCCGCGTCCTGCGGGCGCTGATCGACGCCCGCGTGTCGTACCTGGTCAGCGGTGGCACGGGGACGGGAAAGACCACATTGCTCGCCTCCTTGCTGGGTCTCGTGGGCCATCGGGAGCGGATCGTGCTCGCCGAGGACTCGGCGGAGCTGCGGCCGGACCACCCGCACGTGGTGCGTCTGGAGGCCCGGCCCGCGAACCAGGAGGGCGCCGGTCTCGTGACCCTGCGGGACCTGGTCCGCCAGGCCCTGCGGATGCGGCCCGACCGGCTGGTGGTCGGCGAGGTCAGAGGTGGCGAGGCGGTGGACCTGCTCGCCGCCCTGAACACAGGCCACGAAGGCGGCTGCGGGACGGTCCACGCCAACACCGCGGCGGACGTACCGGCCCGTCTCGAGGCGCTGGGGACCGCGGCCGGGCTCGACAGGGCCGCCCTGCACAGCCAGTTGGGCGCCGGTCTCTCCGTGGTGCTCCATCTCGTGCGGGACCGGGACGGGCGGCGGCGGATCGCCGAGATCCACGTCCTGGAGCGGGATCGGGACGGGCTCGTACGGACGGTTCCCGCGCTGCGGTGGGGTGCGGCCGGGTTCGAGCGGGAGCGGGGCTGGGAGCGGCTGCGGTCGCTGATCGGAGGCGGGACGTGGTGATCGTGGAGCTGGTGTCGGTGCGGGCCGTGGCGGAGGGCGCGGCGGTGTTCTGCGCGGGGCTCGCCCTGTGGGGGCTGGTCGAGTGGCGGCGCGGGACGGCCCGGGCCCGGTTGGTGCTTGCGGGTGTCGTGCCGGACCCGTCCGGGGGGTGGGAGGAGCTCCGTGCGTGGTGGGCGGCGGCCGTGCGGCGGTGGGCCCTGGTGCGGGGGCGGCGCGCCTGGCTGTGCCTGCCGGTGGCGGGGGTGGTCGCCCTGCTGGGCGCGTCGCCGCTGCCGCTGCTCGTCGGGGCGCTCGCGGT
The DNA here is from genome assembly GCF_008642375.1 of Streptomyces venezuelae. NCBI lineage: Bacteria > Bacillati > Actinomycetota > Actinomycetes > Kitasatosporales > Streptomycetaceae > Streptomyces > Streptomyces venezuelae. The sequence continues at coordinate 4,695,514 of NZ_CP029194.1, forward strand.
GCCGCTGGTGGCGCGGCGGCTGTGGGCGGCCGAGCGGCGGAAGGAGCGCGAGGCGCGTGCCGGGCGGGTGGTGGCCCTCTGCGGGGCCGTCTCCGGGGAGCTGAGGGCCGGCTGGCAGCCCGCGCAGGCGCTGTCCTTCGCGGCCCGGCAGACCGGCGCGCTGGGGGACGAGGAGGCTTCGGTGCTCGCGGCGGCCCGGTTCGGCGGGGACGTGCCGGAAGCGCTGCGGCGGGCGGCGCGCCAGGGCGGTGCCGACGGGCTCGCCGGCCTGGCGGCCTGCTGGCAGGTGGCCGTGGACGGCGGCGCGGGCCTGGCGGCGGGGCTCGACCGGCTGGAGGCGGCCCTGCGGGACCACCACGAGGAGCGGGAGCGGCTGCGGGCCGAACTGGCCGGGGCCTGGGCGACGGTGACGGTCCTCGCGGTGCTGCCGGCGGCCGGGCTCGCCCTCGGCTCGGCGCTGGGCGCCGATCCGCTGCGGGTGCTCCTGCACACCCCGGCGGGCCTGGGGTGCCTGGTGGTGGGGGGTGCGCTGGAGGCGGCCGGGCTGTGGTGGGCCGCGCGGATCGTCCGGGGAGGGGAGCGGGCATGACGGGCGCTGTTCAGATCGTGGGGGTTCTGGTCCTGCTGATGGTGCTGTGCGTGCAGGCCGGCCGAGAAGTGGTGCGCGAGCGGCGGGTGCGGAGGATGCGGCGACGGGCCGGGAGCCTGCTGGAGACGTCCGCGCCACGGCCCCGGAGGCCGAGAGCCCGGAAGCGGACGCCCACGCCGTCCGAGGAGGGCGAGGTGGCGGTACGTCACCTCCCGCTTGCGGCCGATCTGTTGGCTGCCTGCGCCTCTGCCGGAGCGGGGCCGGGAGAGGCGGCGGAGGCCGTGGGCCGCTCACTGGGCGGGCCGCTGGGCGAGCGGCTGGCCCGCACGGCGGCCGAACTGCGGCTCGGCGGCGAACCGGCCGAGGTGTGGCGGAGGTTCGGCGCGATACCGGGCGCCGAAGGGCTGGCCCGCTGCATGGAACGGGCCGGTTCCTCGGGGGCGCCCGCGGCGGAGGCCGTCGCCCGGCATGCGGCCGGCCTGCGGGCCGCCCGTGCCCGGACGGCGGCGGCCCGCGCCCGCCGGGCGCAGGTGCTGATCAGCGCGCCCGTGGGGCTCTGCTTCCTGCCCGCGTTCCTGGCGGTGGGGGTGGCGCCCGTGGTGATCGGGCTGGCGGCGGGACTGATGGACCGATGAAGGCAACGGCAAGGCGAGACAAGGAGATCGACATGACGGACACGGCGGCCACGGCGAATCCGGTGAGCGCGGCGAGTGTGACGGGCAACGCGCCGGTGACCGGCTCGGCGAAGGCGAGGAGCGGCCCGATGCGTTCCGTGCGGGGGTGGTGGCGGGCCCGGCGGCGGGCCTTGCGGTCCGATGCGGGGATGACGACGTCGGAGTACGCGGTGGGCACGATCGCCGCGGCGGCCTTCGCCGCGGTCCTCTACAAGATCGTGACGAGCGGGACCGTCTCGGGAGCGCTCGAGTCGATGATCGGCAAGGCCCTCGATGCGCCGTTCTGACCGGGGGTTCGTGACCGTGGAGGCGGCGATGGTCCTGCCCGTCGTCGCGCTGTTCACGGTGACCCTGCTCTGGGCGCTCGCCGCGGCCGCCGCGCAGATCCGGTGCGTGGACGCGGCACGGGCAGGGGCCAGGGCGGCGGCCCGCTCCGAACCGGTGGCCGCCGCCGAGGGGGCCGCCCGGGCCGCGGCGCCCGAGGGCGCCCGGGTGTCGGTGACGCGGTCGGGCGAGCTGTGGCGGGTGGAGGTGGAGGTGGCCGCGCCGGGCCCCCGGGGCATGGGACTGACCTTGCGGGCGGACGCGGCGGCCCTCGCGGAGGACTCGGTGGGCGAGGCCCTGGCGGTCGGAGGCCCACCGTGACGGCGGGCCGCAGGTCCGGTCCGGTCGGGAGCGGGGACCGGGGGGCGGCGACCGTGTGGGCGGCGTTCGCGGCCTGTGCGCTGTGCGTGGTGTTCGGGGCGGTGCTCGCGCTCGGGCAGGCGGTCGCGGCCCGGCACAAGGCCGGCGGTGCGGCGGATCTGGCCGCCCTCGCGGCGGCCGACCGGGCCCTGTGGGGCGAGGCCGAGGCGTGCGGCGCCGCTTCCCGGGTGGCCGCCGCGCAAGGTGCCGAGCTGCTGCGGTGCGTCGTGCGCGGCGAACTCGCCGAAGTGACGGCGAGGGTGGCGCGTGGGCCCTACCGGCCGGACGTCAGCTCTCGGGCGGGGCCTGCGCGGGAGGCGGCTCCGGGGCCTCCCGCAGCAGTTCCGTGAGGAGGCGGACCGCGCCGCGCTTGTGCAGCGGATCGTTGCCGTTGCCGCACTTCGGGGACTGGACGCAGGAGGGGCAGCCCGCCTCGCACTCGCAGGAGGCGATGGCCTCGCGGGTCGCGGTCAGCCAGGCCCTGGCCGTGTGGAAGGCGCGCTCGGCGAAGCCGGCGCCGCCCGGGTGGCCGTCGTACACGAAGACGGTCGGCAGCAGCGTGTCGGGATGGAGGGGGACGGAGACGCCGCCGATGTCCCAGCGGTCGCACGTGGCGAAGAGCGGCAGCATGCCGATGGAGGCGTGCTCGGCGGCGTGCAGGGCGCCCCCGAGGATCTCCGGGGTGATCCGGGCGGCGTCGAGCTGGTCCTCGGTGACCGTCCACCACACGGCCCGGGTGCGCAGGGTGCGGGGCGGCAGGTCGAGCTTGGTCTCACCGAGGACCTCGCCGGTGATCAGACGGCGGCGCAGGAAGGAGACGACCTGGTTGGTGACCTCGACGGAGCCGTAGCAGAGGCGGCCGGCTCCCCAGGGGATCTCGGTGTCGGTTTCGAGGACGGAGACGGAGGTGGTGTCGCGGGCGGTGGTGGAGTACGGCGGGACGGCCTCCTCCACGAGTGCCACGGAGTCCTTCAGGTCGAGCTCCCGCACCAGATAGGTGCGGCCCTGGTGGAGGTGGACGGCGCCCTCGTGGACGGCGGTGTGGGAGGCGGCCTCGTCGACCGTGCCGAGGAGGCGGCCGGTGCCGGCCTCCACGATCCGGACGGGGCTGCCGCCGCCGCCCCGGATGTCGGTGAGGTCGGCGGCCCGCTCGCGGCGGGTCCAGTACCAGCCGGTGGAGCGGCGGCGCAGCAGTCCGGCGCCCTCCAGCTGGGGCATCAGACCGGGCGCGGCCGGGCCGAAGAGCGTCAGGTCCGTGTCGGTCAGCGGGAGCTCCGCGGCGGCGGCGCAGAGATGGGGGGCGAGGACGTAGGGGTTGTCGGGGTCGAGGACGGTCGACTCGACCGGCTGCTCGAAGATCGCTTCCGGGTGGTGGACGAGGAAGGTGTCCAGCGGGTCGTCCCGGGCGACGAGGATCGCGAGGGCGCCCTCGCCGGAGCGGCCGGCGCGGCCCGCCTGCTGCCACAGCGAGGCCCGGGTGCCCGGGTAGCCGGCGATCACGACGGCGTCGAGGCCGGAGACGTCCACACCCAGCTCCAGGGCGGTCGTGGCGGCCAGGCCGAGGAGCTCGCCCGAGTGCAGGGCCCGCTCCAGGGCGCGGCGCTCCTCGGGCAGGTAGCCGCCCCGGTAGGCGGCGACCCGGCGGGCCAGGGCGCGGTCGGTCTCGGCGAGCCGTTCCTGGGCGATCACCGAGATCAGTTCGGCGCCGCGCCGTGAGCGGACGAAGGCGACCGAGCGCACGCCCTGCCGGGTCAGGTCGGTCAGCAGGTCGGCGGTCTCGGCGGTGGCGGTGCGGCGCACGGGCGCGCCGCGTTCGCCGTGGAGCTCGGTGAGCGGCGGCTCCCAGAGGGCGAACACCAGTTCGCCGCGGGGGGAGGCGTCGTCGGAGATCTCGGTGACCGGCAGTCCGGTGAGGCGGCCGGCGGCCAGGGCCGGTTCGGCGGAGGTGGCCGAGGCGAGGAGGAAGACGGGATCGGAGCCGTACCGGGCGCAGATCCGGCGCAGGCGGCGCAGCACCTGGGCGACGTGCGAGCCGAAGACGCCCCGGTAGGTGTGGCACTCGTCGATCACGACGTAGCGCAGGGCGCGCAGGAAGGAGGACCACCTGGGGTGGGAGGGGAGTATGCCCCGGTGCAGCATGTCGGGGTTGGTCAGCACGTAGTTCGCGTACTGGCGGACCCACTCGCGCTCCTCGACCGGCGTGTCGCCGTCGTAGACGGCGGGGCGGATGCGGGTGCCGAGCGGGGCGGCCAGTTCCCGGACGGCGCGGCGCTGGTCGGCGGCGAGGGCCTTGGTGGGCGAGAGGTAGAGGGCGGTGGCCCCGCGCCCGTTGGGGGCCTCGGCGCCGTCCAGGAGGGTCGTCAGGACCGGGGCGAGGTAGGCGAGCGACTTGCCCGAGGCCGTTCCTGTGGCGATCACCACGGAATCGCCGTTCAGGGCGGCCTCCGCGGCCTCGGCCTGGTGCGCCCAGGGATGCTCGATCCCGGCCGCCTGGATCGCGCTGATCACCTCGGGACGGATCAGGTGCGGCCAGACGGCATGACGGCCCTCCCGGGCGGGCATGTGCTCCGTATGAGTGATGCGCGCGGCCCGACTCTCGCCTGCGGAGAGCCGGTCGAGGACCATGCCGGGGGAGGGGCGACTGCCCGTGTCCCCGGCCGGGTGACGGGGGCGCTGATTCTTGGCCATCGGCACCGAGTGTGTCACTGCCAGGACGGACAATGCTTCCAAGGCGTCGTGCATGGCTGCTCGTAAGTGATTGAATGCCATTGCGGCTGGCGATCAGTTCCCTGGCTCCGCCCGGGAGGCCCGAGGGGGCGATCGCCCGATAGCAAGGTGCTGGAGGATCCGTGGACCTGTCCCTGTCGACTCGCAATGTGTCCGGCGCTGGTGGTGACCGTACGGTCGTCGAGGTCGGTGGCGAGATTGATGTGTATACCGCGCCCAAGCTGCGCGAGCAGTTGGTCGAGTTGGTGAACGACGGCAGCTACCACCTGGTTGTCGACATGGAGGGCGTGGACTTCCTCGACTCCACCGGCCTGGGTGTGCTCGTCGGCGGCCTGAAGCGCGTCCGCGCGCACGAGGGCTCGCTGCGTCTGGTCTGCAACCAGGAGCGCATTCTGAAGATCTTCCGGATCACGGGGCTCACCAAGGTGTTCCCGATCCACCAGTCGGTCGACGAGGCCGTCAACGCGGTCGACTGACCCAGGGGGATCGCATGGCCACCGTTGAACTCCGATTCAGCGCTCAGCCCGAGCACGTCCGTACGGCCCGCCTGGTGGCGGCCGCGGTCGCCCGCAGGGCCGGAGTGGACGAGGCGGTCCTCGACGAGGTGCGTCTCGCCGTCGGTGAGGCCTGTTCCCGTGCGGTCGGGCTGCATCGCAGCAACGGCGTCACGACCCCCATCAGGGTCGTGCTGACCGAGGAGGAGAAGACCTTCTCCATCGAGGTCGGCGACGAGGTGCCGGGCGCGGGCGTGGCGGCGGCGGATGCCGCCGGCGTGCCCGGTGCGCGGTCCTCGGCCCCGGCCGACGACTTCGACGACGCCGACGGCGAGGACGAGATGGGTCTCGCGGTGATCCGCGGGCTCGTCGACGACGTCGAGGTGAGCGCCGGCGAGGACGGCGGCACCATCCGCATGAGCTGGCCGACCAGCCCGGCGGACGTCCTGTCCTGACACCGCCCCGAGCGGTACGAGAACGACGAGAAGAGGCCCTGCCCAGCGCAGGGCCTCTTCTCCGTTCCCGGCACCCGCGCCCGCCTCGACGCGCCCGCTCGGATTGGTGCATCCGCGCGGTGGCTCCGCGGGGTCCCCGTTTGTGCCGGTTCATCTCCTTATGATCCGTCCCCATGGACCCCACTTCGCTCGCCGCGGCGGTGCTCACGAGCGGGAACCGGACGATCGTGGTCGTCGTCGCGGCCGTAGCCCTCGGCGCGCTGGTCGTCGCCCAGCTACTCGTCCGGCAGGTGCTCGCGGCCGGCGAGGGCACCGAGAAGATGAAGGAGATCGCCGCCGCCGTGCAGGAGGGCGCCAACGCCTATCTCGCGCGGCAGCTGCGTACCCTCGCCGTCTTCGCGGTCGCCGTGTTCTTCCTGCTGATGCTGCTGCCCGCCGACGACTGGTCACAGCGCGCCGGACGGTCCCTGTTCTTCCTGGTCGGGGCGTTGTTCTCGGCCTCCACCGGATACGTCGGCATGCGCCTCGCCGTCCGGGCCAACGTGCGGGTCGCCGCGGCGGCCAGGGAGGCCACCCCAGGGCCGGGCGAACCCGAGAAGGACCTCACCGAGGTCGCGCACCGGGCCATGCGGATCGCGTTCCGCACGGGCGGGGTCGTCGGCATGTTCACCGTCGGCCTCGGGCTGCTCGGAGCCTCCTGCGTCGTCCTCGTCTACGCCGCCGACGCGCCGAAGGTCCTGGAGGGTTTCGGGCTCGGCGCCGCGCTCATCGCGATGTTCATGAGGGTGGGCGGCGGCATCTTCACCAAGGCCGCCGACGTCGGCGCCGACCTGGTCGGCAAGGTCGAGCAGGGCATCCCCGAGGACGACGCGCGCAACGCCGCCACCATCGCCGACAACGTGGGCGACAACGTCGGTGACTGCGCCGGCATGGCCGCCGACCTCTTCGAGTCGTACGCGGTGACGCTGGTCGCGGCCCTCATCCTCGGCATGGCCGCCTTCGGCGACCACGGCCTCGCGTTTCCGCTGATGGTGCCGGCGATCGGCGTGGTCACGGCGGTGATCGGCATCTTCGCGGTCGCCCCGCGGCGCGCCGACCGCAGCGGGATGAGCGCGATCAACCGGGGCTTCTTCCTCTCGGCGACCGTCTCGCTCGTCCTGGTCGCCGTCGCCGCCTTCACCTACCTGCCGTCCTCGTACGCCGAGCTCGAAGGCGTCACCGAGCCCGGCATCCCCGGCCACGACGGCGACCCGCGGGTCCTCGCCCTCGTCGCGGTCGCCATCGGCATCGTCCTCGCCGCCCTCATCCAGCAGCTCACCGGCTACTTCACCGAGACCGGCAGGCGGCCGGTGCGGGACATCGGCAAGTCCTCGCTCACCGGCCCCGCCACCGTCGTCCTCGCGGGCGTCGCCCTCGGCCTGGAGTCCGCCGTCTACGCGGCCCTGCTGATCGGCCTGGCCGTCTACGGGGCGTTCCTGCTCGGCGGCGCCTCGATCATGCTGGCGCTGTTCGCGGTCGCCCTCGCCGGGACGGGCCTGCTCACCACGGTCGGCGTGATCGTCGCCATGGACACCTTCGGCCCGGTCTCCGACAACGCGCAGGGCATCGCGGAGATGTCCGGGGACGTCCGGGGCGCGGGCGCGCAGGTCCTCACCGACCTCGACGCCGTGGGCAACACGACGAAGGCCATCACCAAGGGCATCGCCATCGCCACCGCCGTCCTGGCGGCCGCGGCGCTCTTCGGTTCCTACCGGGACGCCATCGAGACGGCGGTGGCCGAGGCCGGCGGGGCCGACGCGATCGGCGGGGCGGCCGACCTCCTGACGCTCTCCATGGACATCTCGCAGCCCAACAACCTCTTCGGACTGATCCTCGGCGCGTCGGTCGTGTTCCTCTTCTCGGGGCTCGCGATCAACGCGGTGTCCCGGTCGGCCGGTTCGGTGGTCCACGAGGTGCGGCGGCAGTTCCGCGAGCACCCCGGGATCATGACGTACACCGAGAAGCCCGAGTACGGGCGGGTCGTCGACATCTGCACCAGGGACGCGCTGCGCGAACTCGCCACGCCCGGGCTGCTCGCCGTGACGGCCCCGATCGCGGTCGGCTTCGCGCTCGGTGTCGGCCCGCTCGGCTCGTACCTCGCCGGGGCGATCGGCACGGGCGCCCTGATGGCGGTCTTCCTCTCCAACTCCGGTGGCGCGTGGGACAACGCGAAGAAGCTGGTCGAGGACGGCAACCACGGCGGCAAGGGCAGCGAGGCGCACGCGGCGACCGTCATCGGGGACACGGTCGGCGACCCCTTCAAGGACACGGCGGGACCGGCGATCAACCCGCTCCTGAAGGTCATGAACCTCGTCGCGCTGCTGATCGCCCCGGCCGTCGTGAAGTTCGGTTACGGGGAGGACGCCAGCGACGGGATGCGGGCGGCGGTCGCGGGACTCGCGGTCCTCGTCGTGGTCGTCGCGGTCCGGGTTTCCAAGCGGCGTTCGGTGGCCGTCTCCTGACGTGTCGTCCGTCTCATTCCCCGGGCGCCGGAGGTGTCCGAGCGGTCTTCTCGCTTGGTTCAAAAGACTGCAATGTGGGATGAACCCGTCGCACGAAAGGTGGAAGTAGCCCGTTCGGCGTGTATGTTCCGGGGCCGAGAGCCTTGGAAGGGACCGATCCGGTGAACAAGAAGCTTGCGGCCGCACTGTCCGGCGGTGCGGTACTGGTACTCGTGCTGTCCGGTTGCAGCGACGACGAGGGCAACAAGGTGGAGGACTGGGCGAAGACGTTCTGCGACCAGGCGAAGCCTCAGATCCAGAAGCGGGCCAACGCCCACCAGATCATCATCTCGACGGCCGCCGACAGTAAGCCGGCCGAGATCCAGGCCGCCGACTCGAAGGCGTTCCAGGACATCGCCAACGCGGACCGCGCGCTCGCGAAGGCCGTCGAGGCCGCCGGGGTCCCGCCCGTCGAGAACGGCGAGAAGGTCCAGCAGGACGCGATCAAGGAGCTCAACGCCACCGCCGTGGCCTACGAGGGGCTCAAGAAGGAAGTCGACGCGCTCGACCCGGCCAACCAGCAGAAGTTCGCGGACGGCCTCCAGGACGTCGCCGACGGGCTGACCAAGATCGAGAAGATGGACCAGGCGGCCCTCGCCAAGCTGGAGGAGGGCGAGCTGGGCCAGGCGATGGCCAAGCAGCCCGGCTGCCAGAAGCCCACGGCCTCGGTCCCGCCCAAGACCTCCGGATCGGCCACGGCCTCGCCGCAGTCCGGCGCGACCGCCTCGGCCGAGGCCTCCGCCAAGCCCTCCGCCTCCGCCAAGCCCTCCGAGGAGTCCTCGGAGTAGCCCCGGAGAAGACCCGGAGCGGATCCGGACCAAAGCCTCGGAGCAGGTCCGGAGCAGGTCCGGAGCATGCCTCGGCTCAGCGGCGGCAGCGGCGATCGGTCGTCTGCCGCCGTTCCGGCACCGGTCCGGCACCGGTCTGCGGCCGGGTCGGCCGCCCGGATGTCGGTGGCGGCCGTCACAATGGGATCCGTGAGTACGACCAGCCTGCCCCCCCGCCTCCCGGTGCCCGCGCACGCCGACCGTCTGCGCGAGGCACTCCTCGCCGCCGACTACACCGCCGACGGACTGCTCGACCTGCTCGGCGCCCCCGCCTACGCGGCGCTCGCCCGCAGCGAGACCGTGCCCGCCCTGCGCGCCACCCGCGGCGACTCGCCGCTGGAGACCCTCGTCCGGCTCTTCCTGCTCCAGCGTGCCGTCGACCACGACAAGGCCGCTGCTGCGCTCCCGCTGGCCGAGGCCCTCGCCGACGGCTGGGTGGTCCGCGAGGACGACGCCGTGCTCGCGACGGTCGACATCCGGCCGTACGGCGGCCCGGACGGCGCCAAGGACGACGGGAACTGGTTCATCGTCTCCGACCTCGGCTGCGCCGTCGGCGGTGCCGGGGGCATCGGGAAGAAGGCCGAGGGAGTCGTCCTCGGCGTCGGCGGCGCCTCCACCACGCTCGCCGGGATCACCGTCCGCACGCCGGTGGCCTCCGCGCTCGACCTCGGCACCGGCTCGGGCATCCAGGCGCTGCACGCCGCCCAGCACGCCACGCTGGTCACCGCCACCGATCTCAACGGGCGCGCCCTGGACTTCACCCGGCTCACGCTCGCTCTCTCCGGGGCCCGGGAGGCCGAGCTGCTCGAAGGGTCGCTCTTCGAGCCGGTCGACGGCGACACGTACGACCTGATCGTCTCCAACCCGCCGTTCGTCATCTCCCCCGGCGCCACGCTCACCTACCGGGACGGCGGGATGGGCGGCGACGACCTGTGCCGCACGCTCGTGCAGCAGGCGGGCGAGCGGCTCAACGACGGCGGATACGCCCAGTTCCTCGCCAACTGGCAGCACGTGGAGGGCGAGGAGTGGCAGGACCGGCTGCGGTCCTGGGTGCCGCGCGGCTGCGACGCCTGGATCGTGCAGCGCGAGGTCCAGGACGTCACGCAGTACACGGAGCTCTGGCTGCGGGACAGCGGCGACCACCGCGGCGACCCGGACGAGTACCGGCTGGCGTACGGGCGCTGGCTCGACGAGTTCGAGGCCCGCAAGACCAGGGCGATCGGCTTCGGCTGGATCACGATCCGGCGGAACGCGGCGGTGGAGGCCGGCCTCACCGAGCCCTCGATCCTGATCGAGGAGTGGCCGCACCCCGTGGAGCAGCCCCTCGGCGACACCATCCGCGCCCACTTCGAGCGCCAGGACTACCTGCGGAGCCACGACGACGCCGCGCTGCTCGCCGACCGCTTCACGCTCGCGCCCGAGGTGATGCAGGAGCAGGTCGGGCTGCCCGGTGCCGAGGACCCCGAGCACGTCGTGCTCCGGCAGAACCGCGGCATGCGCCGCGCCACCAAGGTCGACCACGTCGGCGCCGGGTTCGCCGGCGTGTGCGACGGCACCCTCAGCGCCGGCCGCATCCTCGACGCGATCGGGCAGCTGATGGGGGAGGACCCGGTCATACTGCGGGACCGCACCCCGCAGGCGATCCGGCTGCTCGTCGAGGAGGGCTTCCTGCTGCCCGTCGGCGAGGACGGCGAGGCCGTCGGCCAGGGGAGCGGCGCTTGATACGGATCGAGCTCGACGAGGCCTCGCTCGGGGCGACCCGGATCGCGATCAGCCCGCTGCGCGACGCCTTCTGCTCGATGCACCTCGCGCTGCCGTGGCGCCGTCCCTCCTGGCCCTACCAGGAGTGGGTCGGGCAGGCGCGCGAGGTGTGGCGCGACGACCGGCTCCGCCCGCTGTGGGAGCTGTTCGCCGAGGGGCGGTACGACGTTTCCGACTTCCTGCTGCCCCGCCCGTTCGGCACGGTCCACGTCCACGAGGAGCTGGCGGCTCTGCGGGACACCGACCCGGAGTTCGTCCGCGCCCAGGTGGCCGCCTGCTACCCCGGCATGGCCGACGCGCCCTTCCTGCAGCCGTACCTGAAGGACCCCGAGGCGGCCTGCGCGGCGCTCGCCGACGCGTACGCGGCCTACTGGGAGGGCGCCGTCGAGCCGTACTGGCCGACGATGCGCCGGCTCGTCGAGGACGAAGTGCTCGTCCGGGCCAGGACGTTCGCGACCGAGGGCGTCGACGCGCTGTTCGCCGGCCTGGAGAGCCGGGGGCGGTGGCAGCCGCCCGTACTCGAACTGACCAAGCACATCGACGCCGAGTACGCGCCGGGGGAGCGGCGGCTCGTGCTCGTGCCGCTGGTCTTCGCCGAGGGCTGCCGGCTCTACTCGACGGACGACCCCGAGGTCTTCGCGCTCAGCTTCCAGGCCAGGGGCGCCGCCGCGCTGCGCGAACCGTCCGAGCCCGTCGCCGAGGACCGGCTCGGCCTGATGCTCGGCCGGGGCCGCGCGGCGGTCCTGCGCGAGCTGGGCGGGCCGCTGACCACGGCCGGGCTCGCCGACCGGCTCGGCCTCGCGCCCAGCACGGTCTCCGGGCACCTGTCGGTGCTCTCCGAGGCCGGGGTGGTCACCCGTCACCGCGTCGGCCGCTCGGTGTACTACCAGCTGACGGACACCGGCCGTTCGCTGCTCGCACTGCTCGCGGGGGAGGGCCTCCTCGCAGCCGTCGCCTGACGATTCGGGGCCTCCCGAATCGATGGCCCGGCCCCTCCGGGGGCTTCTAGCGTCCGCGTCATGCTCGCAATCGAGGCGGACGCGCTGCGCCGCACCTACACCAGCAGGACCGGATGGCTGAAGCCCCGGCGGACCGAGACCGAGGCCGTGCGCGGTGTCACCTTCGAGGTGGCGCCGGGGGAGCTGTTCGGCCTGCTCGGCCCCAACGGCGCCGGGAAGACCACCACCATCAAGATGCTCAACACCCTGCTCCTGCCGACCTCAGGCACGGCCCGGGTGTTCGGCCACGACGTGGCCCGCGACCCCGTCGCCGTACGCCGCAGGACCGGGTACGTCTTCGGCGGCGACCGCGGCCTGTACGACCGGCTCTCCGCGCTCGACAACCTCCGCTACTTCGCCGAGCTGTACGGCGTCGAGGCCCGCGACCAGAAGCGGCGCATCGCCGAACTCCTCGACCTGGTCGGGCTCGTGGGCCGGGAGAAGGAGAGCGTCGAGGGGTACTCGCGCGGCATGCGGCAGCGCCTCCACATCGCCCGCGGACTCCTCCACCGCCCCGACGTGCTCTTCCTCGACGAGCCGTCCATCGGCGTCGACCCCGTCGCAGCCCGCGACCTGCGCCGCACGGTCGCCGACCTGGCCGCGGCCGGCACCACCGTCCTGCTCACCACCCACTACATGGCCGAGGCCGACGAACTCTGCGGCCGGATCGCCGTGATCGCCGGTGGCCGGATCTGCGCTCTCGGCACGCCCGAGAGCCTCAAGTCCCGTGTGCGGGGCCGGGACGTGCTGGAGATCGAGGCGTACGGGGTGGACGAGGAGCGGCTCGACCGGGTGCGGCGCCTGCCCGGGGTGCGGGGCGCGTCGGTCGAGGACCGGGGCGCGCTCCAGGTCGTCACCGTGCAGACCGGCCAGGGCTCCGCCGAGCTGCACGGGCCGGTGCTGACCGCGCTCGACGGCCTGCGGATCGGCCGGGTCACGAGCCGCGAACCGTCCCTGGAGGACGCCTACATCACGATCGTGGAGGAGGAGGAGCCGGCGGCGGGCGGATCGGACCGGCCCGCGACGGCTGCCGAGGCCGGATCCGAGGCCGAATCCGGGTCCGAACCCGGATCCGAGGCCGAATCCGGGTCCGAACCCGGGACCGAGTCCGAGGGGCTGACCGTATGAGGCGCGTCCTGCGGCTGGTCCTCGTCGGTGTGCGCACCCATGTCTCGTACATGTCGCGCTCCCCCATCGAGATCACCTTCGCCGTCCTCGTCCCGCTCGTCTACGCGACCCTCGCCGTCTACCTCTTCCGGGCCGCGGGCGACCCCGACCGGCTGCTCACGGCCTCCGTCGGCGCCGGACTGATGGGCATCTGGGGCTCGGTGCTCTTCGGTTCGGGCGGCGCCGTGCAGAACCAGCGCTGGCTCGGCACCCTGGAGACCCTGGTCGTGGCGCCGGCCCCGCTCGCGCTCGTCCTGCTCCCGATCACCCTCGCGACCGCCGTCATCGGCACGTACGCGATGGGTGCGACGGTCCTGTGGGGCGTGGTTCTCTTCGGCGTCCCGCTCGACTTCGCACACCCGTTGCTCTTCCTGCTCGCCGTGCCCGTGTGCGTCCTCGCCCTCGGCATGATGGGGCTCCTCCTCGCCGCCACCTTCGTCCTGCTGCGGAACGCCAACGCCCTGGCCAACCCGCTGGACACGCCCGTCTGGCTGCTGTCCGGGCTCCTCGTGCCCGTCACCGTGCTGCCCGCCTGGACACAGCCGTTGTCCTGGGCGCTGCCCACCACCTGGGGCGCGCGGGCCGTGCACGCGGCGACCTCCGGCGGGGACGTGATCACTCCGCTGCTCGCCGCCGCCGCGCTCGGGGCCTGCTACGCCCTGGCCGCCGTCCTCGTCCTCGGGCGGGTGGAGCGCCGGGCGCGCGCCGCCGCCACCCTCGCCCTCGCCTGAAAGGCCGGCCAGAGATGTTCCGTTTCCCCGCCACCGCCCGGCTCGTCGTCGTCGGCGGCGCGATCTCCTACCGGGCGCTCTTCAACTGGACGACCCCGCCGATGTTCATCGGAACCCTGCTGGTGGGGCCGCTCCTCCAAGTCTTCTTCTTCGTCTTCCTCGGACGGGAACTGGGCGTCGCCGACGACCGTTTCCATCTTGTAGGAACCGCCGTTCTCGCAGCTTCCGCCTCCTGCGTGTACGGCGGCACGATGGCCGTCGCCAACGAGCGCCGGTACGGCACGCTCGGAGCCGTCCTGCTCTCGCCCCGGCACCGGGTCCCGCTCTGGACGGGCCGCGCCCTCCCGTACGTCCTCAACGGGCTGTTCGTCAGCGCCTTCGTGCTCACCGCAGCCGCGCTCGTGCTCGGGCTGCCCGTGCCCGCCGGGGCGCTGCCCGGGCTCGGTCTGGTGCTGCTGGCCGCCGCCGGTGCCTGCTCGGCCTTCGGGCTCGCGCTGGGGGCGCTCGGGCTCCGCTTCCGCGACGTCTTCCTGGTGTCCAACGTGGCGAGTTCGGGGCTGCTCCTGCTGACGGGCGCCGCCGTGCCCCGGGAGTCGCTGCCGGAGTGGATGCGGTTCGCCGGCGAGCTGCTGCCGCTCACACACGCGGCGGACGCGGCGCGGCGGCTGACCGCGGGGGGTGGCCTGGACGGGTCCCTGCTCGGGACCGAGCTCGCGGTGGGGGCCGGCTGGGGGCTGCTCGCCGTCGCCCTGCTCGCCGTCTTCGAGCGCGGCAGCCGGCGCCGGGCCACGCTCGACGTGATGTGAGACCTGAGGCGAGACGTGAGGTGAGACCTGAAGCGAGACGTGAGGTGAGACGTGAGGTGACAGGAGAAGCGGAAGGGAGTGGGTCACTACCGGCCATCTTCGTGAAACCGTACGCGACGGTCCGCGTCGTTCACCCGGAATTCGCGCCCTCGATGCCCGGAGGTGTCAGCCTCGGCTGCGGGAGACGAGCGCGGGAGGACGAACCCCGCACGTGGACGGAACGGGGTACGGGCATGGAGAGCGGGCCGGCGATCTTCGCGGGGGCGGCGTTCACGCTGTTCGGAGGCGCGCTGCTGCTGTGGACCACCGTGCGGACACTGCACCGTGAGCCCGTGGCGTACGGGGTCGGGCCGCGGACGGCCCTGGCGGCCACGAGCCTCTTCGGCACGGCCTTCGTCCTCCTCGGCGTCTGGTGCTTCGGCAGACTCTGAATCCCGCTCCGGGGCTCTCCCCGGATCCCTCTCGGGGTCTCTCTCCGACGCTCCGGCGCGCCGCCCGCTCCGCCGCCCGCCCCGCCCGACCGGGAGTCCGGGCGGCAGGAATGCCAGGACTCGGGTTACCGTTCGAGTGGCCGTTGCGGGCTTTCGCCGTTTGACACGGGGGCGGGTTGTACCGTCACACTCCGCAGCGACGGGAGCGTCACCGTCCGTGCCGCTGCCGTGCGTGCCAGTGCCGTACGTGCCAGAGAGTGTCGATCCGGAGAGAAGAGCGAAGTTGTCCCCGACCAGCGAGACCGCACACGGCGGCCGCCGACTCGTCATCGTCGAGTCGCCTGCCAAGGCGAAGACGATCAAGGGCTACCTCGGCCCTGGCTACGTCGTCGAGGCGAGCGTCGGGCACATCCGCGACCTCCCCAGCGGCGCCGCCGAGGTGCCGGAGAAGTACACCGGCGAGGTGCGCCGCCTCGGAGTCGACGTCGAGCATGACTTCCAGCCCATCTATGTCGTCAATGCCGACAAGAAGGCGCAGGTCAGGAAGCTCAAGGAGCTGCTCGCCGAGTCCGACGAACTCTTCCTCGCCACCGATGAGGACCGCGAGGGCGAGGCCATCGCGTGGCACCTCCAGGAAGTCCTGAAGCCCAAGGTCCCGGTCCACCGGATGGTCTTCCACGAGATCACCAAGGACGCGATCCGCGAGGCCGTCGCCAACCCGCGCGAGCTGAACCAGCGCATGGTCGACGCCCAGGAGACCCGCCGTATCCTCGACCGCCTCTACGGCTACGAGGTCTCGCCGGTCCTGTGGAAGAAGGTCATGCCGAAGCTGTCGGCCGGCCGCGTCCAGTCGGTGGCCACCCGCCTCGTCGTCGAGCGGGAGCGCGAGCGCATCGCCTTCCGTTCCGCCGAGTACTGGGACCTCACCGGCACCTTCGGCACCGGCCGCACCGGTGACGCCTCCGACCCGTCGCAGCTGGTCGCGCGCCTCGCGGCGGTCGACGGCAAGCGTGTCGCGCAGGGCCGTGACTTCGGCGCCGACGGCCGGATGAAGACCGACAGCGTCCTCCACCTGGACGAGGCGAACGCCCGCGCCCTGGCCGCCGCGCTCGCCGACACCGCGTTCGCGGTGCGCTCGGTGGAGTCGAAGCCGTACCGCCGCTCCCCGTACGCCCCCTTCCGCACCACGACCCTCCAGCAGGAGGCGAGCCGCAAGCTGGGCTTCGGTGCGAAGGCGACCATGCAGGTGGCGCAGAAGCTGTACGAGAACGGCTTCATCACCTACATGCGTACGGACTCCACGATCCTGTCCGACACCGCCGTGACGGCGGCGCGGGCGCAGGTCACGCAGCTGTACGGCGCCGACTACCTGCCGGAGAAGCCGCGCGTCTACGCCGGCAAGGTCAAGAACGCGCAGGAGGCGCACGAGGCGATTCGCCCTTCGGGTGATCGTTTCCGCACCCCCGCGGAGACCGGCCTGACCGGCGACCAGTTCCGGCTCTACGAGCTCATCTGGAAGCGGACCGTCGCCTCCCAGATGAAGGACGCCACCGGCAACTCGGTCACCGTGAAGATCGGCGGCCGGGCCGCCGACGGCCGTGACGCCGAGTTCAGCGCGTCCGGCAAGACGATCACTTTCCACGGCTTCATGAAGGCGTACGTCGAAGGCGCCGACGACCCGAACGCGGAGCTCGACGACCGCGAGCGGCGCCTGCCGCAGGTCGCCGAGGGCGACGCGCTGACCGCCGAGGAGATCACGGCGGACGGCCACGCGACGAAGCCGCCGGCCCGCTACACCGAGGCCTCGCTGGTCAAGGAGCTCGAAGAGCGCGAGATCGGCCGCCCGTCGACGTACGCGTCGATCATCGGCACCATCCTCGACCGCGGCTACGTCTTCAAGAAGGGCACGGCCCTCGTGCCGTCCTTCCTGAGCTTCGCCGTCGTCAACCTCCTGGAGAAGCACTTCGGGCGGCTCGTCGACTACGACTTCACCGCCCGCATGGAGGACGACCTCGACCGCATCGCGCGGGGCGAGGCCCAGTCCGTGCCGTGGCTGAAGCGTTTCTACTTCGGTGAGGGCGACGGCTCAGGCGCGGTCGCCTCCGGCGGCGCGGCGGACGCGGGGAACGGCGACGGGGACCACCTCGGCGGCCTCAAGGAGCTCGTCACCGACCTCGGCGCGATCGACGCGCGCGAGATCTCCTCCTTCCCCGTCGGCAACGGCATCATGCTCCGCGTCGGCAAGTACGGCCCGTACATCGAGCGCGGCGAGAAGGACCAGGAGGGCTACCAGAAGGCAGACGTCTCCGCCGACCTGGCGCCCGACGAGCTGACCGTCGAGTACTCCGAGGAACTGCTCGCCAGGCCGAGCGGCGACTTCGAGCTGGGCACCGACCCGGTCAGCGGCCACCAGATCGTCGCGAAGGACGGCCGCTACGGCCCGTACGTCACCGAGATCCTGCCCGAGGGCACTCCGAAGACCGGCAAGAACGCGGTGAAGCCGCGGACGGCCTCCCTCTTCAAGTCGATGGCGCTCGACACCGTCACCCTGGAGGACGCGCTCCGGCTGATGTCCCTGCCCCGGGTCGTCGGCGCGGATGCCGAGGGCGTCGAGATCACCGCGCAGAACGGCCGCTACGGCCCGTACCTGAAGAAGGGCACGGACTCGCGGTCGCTCACCGAGGAGGAGCAGCTCTTCACGATCACGCTCGAAGAGGCGCTCGCGATCTACGCGCAGCCGAAGCAGCGTGGCCGGGCGGCGGCCAAGCCCCCGCTGAAGGAGCTGGGCACGGACCCGGTCAGCGAGAAGCCCGTGGTCGTCAAGGACGGGCGCTTCGGCCCGTACGTGACGGACGGCGAGACGAACGCCACCCTGCGGACCGGCGACAGCGTGGAGACGATCACGCCGGAGCGCGGTTACGAGCTCCTCGCCGAGAAGCGCGCCAAGGGACCGGCGAAGAAGGTCGCCAAGAAGGCCCCGGCGAAGAAGGCCACCGCGAAGAAGGCGACGGCCAAGAAGACGGCCACGAAGACGGCGGCGAAGAAGACCACCGCCGCCAAGACGACGGCCGCGAAGAAGACCACGGCGGCGAAGACCACCGCCGCGAAGAAGACGGCCGCGGCCAGGAAGACGGCGGCGGCTCAGCCGGAGTAGCCGTGCGGCCGGCCTGCGGGGCGGCTCGGGGTGTGCGGGAGGGGCGGAGGCCGGTGGCCTTCGCCCCTCCCGCGTTCGTCCTGTCACAGGCTCGTCCGGATGTTCGGTCGGAGGCCGCGGGGAGCAAGGGCGTCCGGATAGGGTGGACGGATGACGCGAGCAGAGCAGCCAGACCGCCTCGGCGATTCCGACGCCGCACTCGTCGCGGATTCCCAGGAGCGTGCCGTACGGGCCCTCCTGCGCCATCAGCCCTTGCGCAGACTGTGGGGCGCCCAGGTCGCCGGCGGCGTCGGTGACGCCCTCGCCCTCCTCGTCCTCGTCCTGCTCGGCCTCCAGGCGGCCGTCGCCGCGGGTGCCCTCGGGGGCGGCTACCGCGGCGCCGCGTTCGCCGTGGCCGCCGTCGTCGGTACGCGCCTGCTCGCCACGGTCCTCTTCGGGGCCGTCCTGCTCGGGCCGCTCACCTCGCTCACCCGGCCCGACGGCCCGCTCGACCGCCGCTGGACCATGATCGGCGCCGACGGGCTGCGGATCGCGCTCCTCGTCATCGCCCCCCTGTGGATCGACTGGACCCCCGAGAACGCGCTCTGGTACCTCCTCGGCACCGTCTTCGTCACCGG
The DNA here is from genome assembly GCF_008642375.1 of Streptomyces venezuelae. NCBI lineage: Bacteria > Bacillati > Actinomycetota > Actinomycetes > Kitasatosporales > Streptomycetaceae > Streptomyces > Streptomyces venezuelae. The sequence continues at coordinate 4,714,169 of NZ_CP029194.1, forward strand.
AGCGGCCGAGCGGCTCTGGACGGTCTGCCGCGAGGGCGCCGCGCCCGCGCTGCTGCCCGCTCCGCCGCTGGAGGGCGACGCCGTACGGCCGCTCCCCGACCACCTCGGCGCGCTGCGCCGGCTGTCCCAGCGCACCGGCTTCCTCGCGGTGCCCGCCGCGGCCGCCGTCCTGCTCGTCGCGACGCTCGTCGGCAATCTGCTCGGCGCCGGAATCGACTGGTTCTCGCTGCACCAGGCCGCCCTCGGTTCGTACGTGGCAGCCGGCCTGTTCGCCGCCTCCGTCACCGGCCTCTACGTGATGGCCCTGCCCGGCGGAGCCACGCCGAGGCCCCGTTCGCCGCTGGAGGGCCTGCGCCGCCCGTCGGCGGCCGGCACCGACTCCGCCGGCGAGGGCAAGGGCCGTACCGGCGACAAGGGCCGCACCGGCGCCCTGCCGCTGCTGGTCCTGACCTGCGCCACCGTCGCCGGGGCGATCGCCGCGGCCGCGTCCCTCGCCGTGCTCCACGCGTACGGCCTGGGCGGCGGCCCCGTCACCTACGCCCTCCTGATCCTCGCGCTCAGCGGCGCCACCGCCGTCGGCATCCGCACCGCGCGTAAGGTCCTGCCCGTCCTGTCCCGGCGCCGGCTGCTCGCCCTCGCGACCGCCGTCACCGGAGTCGCGCTGATCGCCATGGGCCTGGTCCCGGACACCGCGACCGTGCTGTTCCTCGCCGTCCTCGCCGGGTACGCGGCCGGGGTCGCCGCCAACACCGGCCACACCCTCGTCGACCAGGAGACCGAGGAGCCGCGCCGGGCCCGGACCACCGAGCACCTCCAGGCCAACGCCCGCGTCGGCATGGCCGTCGGCGCGCTCGCCGCGCCGCTGCTCGCCGCCGCCATCGGGCCGTACCGCCTCGCCACCGGCAGCACCGTCATCGCGGAGGGCGGTGCCGCCTTCACGCTCGCCCTGGTCGGCGCCCTGCTGCTGCCCGTCGCCGCGCTCGTCCTCGCGAAGACCGACGACCGCGCCGGGGTCCCGCTCCGCCGCGACCTGCGCGACGCGCTGCGGGGCTCCGACCCGGCCCAGGCACCCGCCGCGACCGGCTTCTTCATCGCCCTCGAGGGCGGCGACGGAGCCGGGAAGTCCACCCAGGTCCAGGCGCTCGCCGAGTGGATCCGGGCGAAGGGCCACGAGGTCGTCGTCACCCGCGAGCCCGGTGCCACCCCGATCGGCAAGCGGCTCCGCTCGATCCTCCTCGACGTGTCGTCGGCGGGGCTCTCGAACCGCGCCGAGGCCCTGCTGTACGCGGCCGACCGCGCCGAGCACGTCGACTCCCTGGTCCGGCCGGCTCTGGAGCGGGGCGCGATCGTCCTCTCCGACCGGTACATCGACTCGTCCGTGGCCTACCAGGGCGCCGGCCGCGACCTGTCCCCGACGGAGATCGCCCGGATCTCGCGCTGGGCGACGGACGGGCTCGTCCCGAACCTCACCGTGGTCCTCGACGTCTCCCCGGAGACGGCCCGGGAGCGCTTCACCGAGGCGCCCGACCGTCTGGAGTCCGAGCCGCCGGAGTTCCACGCGCGCGTGCGGGCCGGTTTCCTCGCCCTCGCGGCCGCAGACCCGAGCCGCTACCTCGTCGTCGACGCCGGGCAGGAGCCCGAGGACGTCACCACCGTCGTACGCCACCGGCTCGACCGGGTGCTGCCGCTCTCCGAGGCCGAGGTGAAGGCCGCGGAGGAGGCTCGCCGGAAGGCCGAGGAGGAGGCGCGGCGGCTGGCGGAGGAAGAGGCCGCCCGCAAGGCCGAGGAGGAGCGCCTGGAGCGCGAGCGGCAGGAGCAGCTCGCCAAGCTCCGCGCCGAGGAGGAGGAGCGCAAGCGGCGCGAGGAGGAGGAAGCGCGCCGCCTTGAGGCCGAGCGCCAGGCCGAGGAGGAGCGCCGCCGCGCCGAGGAGGCCCGGATCGCCGCCGAGCTCGCCGCCGAGGAGGAGCGCAAGCGCCTCGCCGCCGAGGAGAAGGCCCGCCTGGAGGAGCAGGAGCGCATCCGCAAGGAGGCCGAGGAGGAGGCGCGGCTCCGGGCCGAGGCGGAGGAGCGCCGCCTGGAGAAGCAGCGCAAGGCCGAGGAGGCCCTGCTCCGGGCCGAGGAGGCCCGCCGGATGGCCGAGGCCGCTGCCGCCGCGAAGGCGGCGGAGGAGGCCGCGGCGAAGGCTGCCGCGGAGAAGGTCGCGGCCGAGGCCGCCGCCAAGGCCGCCGCAGAGAAGGCCGCGGCCGAACGGGCCGCCGCGGAGCAGGCGGCGGCGCAGCGCGCGGCGGCGGAGCAGAAGGCGGCTGCCGAGAGGAAGGCCGCTGCCGAGAAGGCGGCGGCCGAGCGTGCGGCGGCCGAGGAGAAGGCCGCTGTCGCGCGTGCCGCTGCCGAGAAGGCCGCTGCCGAGAAGGCAGCCGCTGAGCGGGCTGCTGCCGAGCGGGCCGCCCGGGCCCGTGAGGTGTCGGCGAACGAGGTCACCGTGCCGACGCCGGTGGTGAAGCCGGACGCCGCGCCCGAGGCACCCACCGTCTCGCCCGAAGAGGTCACCGTGGCCACCCCGATCCTGAAGCCGGAGGCCGAGACGGCCGTCCTGCCGCAGATCCGGGACCCGCGGGCCGTCGACGAGACCGCCGTCCTGCCCGCGGTGCAGGATCCCCGCGTGTCCGACCCGGCCGACCGGGTGCCGCAGGGCATCTTCCGCGACGAGCGGCAGCAGCCCGCGCAGCCGCAGCAGCCGCAGCAGCCGCACGGGGCGAACGACCGGACCCGTGAGCTGCCTCAGCTCGACGAGAACGGGCAGCCGCGCCGCCGTTCGGACTGGGCCGAGGAGACCCCCCTCGACGATCTGCCGACCCTCGCGGACGAGCTGTTCGGCCCGCACGACGACGAGAACGACGGCCGTCGTCGCCGCTGACGCGCCGAGGTACCGCGGCTCGGTCCGCGTGCTTGGTCCGCGTGGGTGTCCCGCGTGCTTCCGGGTCGATGGTGCAGCTAGCCCCACCATCGACCCGGAAGCCAGCTCCATACCGCTGTGACCTGTGCTTTTCTAGCCTCGTCGGTATGACGACGACAGCAGTGACGGAGTACGGTGCCGCCCTCGCCCTGGACGGGGTGAGCCGCACGTACGGAGGCGGGGCGCCCGCGCTCGACGGGGTGGACCTCGTCGTTCCGCGCGGGCGTTTCGTGGCCGTGATGGGCAGGTCGGGTTCCGGGAAGTCCACGCTGCTGCGCTGCGCGGCGGGCCTCGAACGGCCGACGGCGGGCACGGTACGGATCGGGGGCACCGACCTCGCCACCCTGAAGGCGCCCGCGCTCACCCGGCTGCGACGCGACCGCGTCGGCTTCGTCTTCCAGTCGCTGAACCTCGTCTCCGCCCTGAACGTACGCGAGAACGTCACCCTGCCCCTGCTGCTCGCCGGCGCCCGCGAGGGCCGTGAGCTCGACGCCCGCGCCCTGGCCGGTCTCGCCGCCGTGGGACTCGCCGACCGGGCCGAGGACCTGCCGGAGAACCTCTCCGGCGGCCAGCGCCAGCGGGTGGCGATCGCCCGGGCCCTCATCGACGAACCCGAGGTCGTCTTCGCCGACGAGCCGACCGCCGCGCTCGACCCGGTCACCGCCGCCGGGGTCCTCGCCCTGCTGAGGCGCGCCGTGGACGAGCACGGCCGGACCGTCGTCCTCGTCACGCACGACCCGGTGGCGGCGGCGTGGACGGACGAGGCGGTGTTCCTGGAGCGCGGCCGACTGGTCGGCCGCCTCGACAGGCCGGACGAGGCCGGGATCCGGGCGGCCCTCGGCGCGCCGGCCGGTCGGCACCTGGCGGTCGCACGATGAGCGCGCTCGGGAACCCGGCGGTGAGGCTGCTCGCCGCCCGGTCGCTGCGGACGCACCGCAAGGCCTGGGCGGCCGTCTTCGCGGCCGTCGTCGTCACCTCCGCGCTGCTCGGCGCGCTCGCCCTCGCGATCGGTTCGGCCGGACTCGGCCACGCGCGCGTGGAGCGGTACGCGGCGGCGCCCGTCGTCGTCGCGGGTGACCAGGAGATCAGCTGGACGACCGACCCGTGGGGCAGCGAGCCGACGACCGTCTCGGCGGGGCTGACCGAGCGCGTACGGATCCCGGCCGCGGCCGTCGACGTCCTGCGCGAGGTCCCGGGCGTCCGGGCCGCGGTCCCGGACGTCACCTTCGTCGTACGGGAGTCGGGGACGGGGGCCGCTGCCCCGGCGGGTGCCGAGGGCGCGGCGTACGCCGGGCGGTCCTGGGAGGCCGCCGCGCTCGCGCCGTACGAGCTGCTCGACGGGCGGGAGCCCCGTAAGGCCGGCGAGGCCGTCGCGGGGACCGGCGCCGGGGTCCGGGTCGGGGACACCGTGGCCGGGCGGAAGGTCGTCGGCGTGGCCGAGGGGCCCGCCGCCCTGTACGTCACCGCGCAGGAGGCGCGGCGGCTCGCCGGGCACCCGGGCGCCGTGGACGCAGTCGGGGTCCTCGCCGAGCCCGGCGTCCCCGTGGACACCCTCCACGCGCGCGTGCGGGCGGCTCTGGACGGTGCCGGGCTCAAGGACACCGCGGCGGGGCAGCCCCTCCGGGCACTCACCGGCGACGGCCGGGGCGGCGCCGAACACCTCGCCGCGCCGCCCGCCCGCACCGAGCTCCTCCAGCTCCTCGCCGCCGTCTCCGGAACGGTTCTCCTCATCGCCGTCCTCGTCCTCTCCTCGCTCGTCGCGCAGGCGCTCGGCCAGCGCGGCCCCGAGCGGGACCTGCTCCTCGCGGTCGGCGCGACGCCCCGTCAGGTGCGGGCCGCCGCCGGGCGGGAGGTGACCCGGGTGGCGGGCGTCGCGGCGGTGCTGGGCGCGCTGGCGGCCGTACCGACGTTCCTGGCCGCGTGGTCGCTGCTGCGGGCCCGTACCGGAGTCGTACCGGAGGGGCTCGTCCTGCCCACACCGCCCTGGCTGCTCGCCTCCGCGCTCGTCGTCGCCGCCGTCGTGGTGGGCCTCGCCCGGCTCGTCGTCCTCTTCTCCACCCGCCGGGCGGGCCGGGCGGGCAAGGGGGCCGCACGCCGGGTCGGCGGGCTCGTCCTGCTGGTCCTGGGCGCGGCGGCCGCCGTGACGGCCACGACCCAGGGCGGCGAGGCGGCCGGCGCCGCGGCGGGCGCGGCCACGGTGACGCTCGTCTCCGGGTGCGCGCTGCTCGGGCCGTGGATCGCACGGGGCGCGATGCGGATCCTGGACGGGCCGCTGCGCCGGCTCGGCGGGGCGCCCGGACGGCTCACGGCGGCCGGTGCGACCGCGCACTCGCGGCGGCTCGGCGCCGCCCTCGTCCCGGTCGTCCTCGTCACCTCCTTCGCGCTGGTGCAGCTGACGGCGGGCTCGACCATGGGGCGGGCCGCCGAGGAGCAGGCGAGGGCCGCGACCAGCGCCGACCTCGCGGTCTCCGGCACGACGGCGGAGCGGGTGCGGAAGCTGCCGGGCGTGACCGCGGCGACGGACGTGCTGCGTTCGACGGTGGTCCTGGCCCGCACGGAGGCCGGTACGCCGCGCCTCGACCGGCTCCCGGTCCTCGGTGTGGACGCCGACGGCCTGAAGGGCACGCTCGATCCGGGAGTGGTCGCGGGTGACCTGGCCGGACTGGCGGCGCGCGGGACGGTCGCGGTCGGCGCGGACATGGCCGACTCGCTGGACGCGCGGCCCGGTTCGACAGTGGCCCTGCGGCTCGGCGACGGCACGGAGAAGCGGCTGCGGGTGGCGGCGGTGTACGCACGCTCGCTCGCCCTCGGCGAGTTCCTGCTGCCGAAGGCCGAACTGGCCCCGCACATGACCGACCCGTACCCCGCGCGCGTGCTGGCGGCGAAGGAGGGCGGGTCCACGGGGCCGGCCGCCGCCGGCGGCGTCGTACCGGAGCGGGTGACGGCGGCCGGGGCCGAGCTGAACGGGATCGTCTCCGCGGCGGTCGTCACCGCGATCGGCGCGCTCACCGTCCTCTCCGTCCTGAGCACCCTCGCCCTGATCGGCGCCGGCCGGCGCGGCGAGCTCGCGCTGCTGCGCCAGGTGGGTGCCTCGGTCGGTCAGGTGCGGCGGATGCTCGGTCTGGAGGCCGGGTTCCTGACGGCCACCGGGCTGCTCCTCGGGGCCGTGGTGGCCGCGCTGCCGCTGACCGCCTTCGCCTGGGCCCTGACGGGCGGTCCGCCCTACCTGCCGCCGGCGCAGGCCGCGCTGATCGCGGGGACGGTGGTCGTGACGGTGGCGGCGGGCGTGTTCCTGCCGGCCTCGGGGCGGCGCCTCAGGCGTTGAGGTACGCGAGCACGGCGAGGACCCGGCGGTGGCCGCCGCTGTCGCCCGGCGGCAGGCCGAGCTTCGCGAAGACGTTCCCGATGTGCTTGTGCACGGCCCGCTCGGTCACCACCATCGAGCGGGCGATCGTGCCGTTGTCGTGCCCCTGGGCCATCAGCTCCAGGACCTCGCGCTCGCGCGGGGTGAGGGAGTCCAGGGGGTCGTCGCGGCGCCGGGCGAGCAGCTCGGCGACGACCTCCGGATCGAGGGCCGTGCCGCCGGCGGCGACCCGCTCCAGGGCGTCCAGGAACTCGTCGACCCGTCCGATCCGGTCCTTCAGGAGGTAGCCCACACCCCGGGCGCCGCCGCCGAGGAGCTCGGCCGCGTACGTCTCCTCGACGTACTGGGAGAGGACGAGCACCGGCAGTCCGGGCAGCTGCTCGCGGGCGGCGAGCGCCGCCCGCAGCCCCTCGTCGCGGAAGCCGGGCGGCAGCCGCACGTCGAGGACGGCGACGTCCGGGCGGTGCTCCAGGAGCAGCGGCAGGATCTCGGGGCCGGTGGCGGCGACCCCGGCGACCTCATGGCCGGAGGAGGACAGCAGCAGCACCAGGCCCTCCCTGAGGAGGGCGTTGTCCTCGGCGATCACCACACGCACGGAAGCTCCACTTCGATCACGGTCGGGCCCCCCGGGGGGCTGGTCAGTCGTACGGTGCCGTCGAGCGCGGCGACCCGGCGGCGCATGCCCGTCAGGCCGGAGCCGCCGCGCTCGCCGGCCTCGGCCCCGCCGCGGCCCGCGTCCTCGACGAGGACGCGCAGGCCGGCGGCCTCGCGGGTGAGGGCGACGGAGGCGCGGGCGGCGCCGCTGTGCTTGGCGGCGTTGGTGAGGGCCTCGGCGACGACGAAGTAGGCGGCGGCCTCCACGGCGGCGGGGGCGCGGGCTCCGCGGCCGTCCTCGCTCCCGTCACGGTCGTCGAGGCCGGTCACGGACACCTCCACCTCCAGGCCGCTGCTCGCGGCGAGGGCCCGCACGGCCCCGGTCAGGCCGCGGTCGGTGAGGATCGGCGGGTGGATGCCGCGGACGACGTGGCGCAGCTCGGCGAGCGCCTCCTCCGCCTGGTCCTGGGCGTCGTCGAGGAGTTTCCGCGCGGTCGCGGGGTCGGAGTCGTACGCCCGTCTGGCCAGGCCGATCCGCATGGAGAGCGCGACCAGCCGGGCCTGTGCGCCGTCGTGCAGGTCGCGCTCGATCCGGCGCAGCTCGGCGCCGTGCGCGGCGACCGCGCCCGCCCGGGTGGCGGTCAGCTGCTCGACGCGGGCGGCGAGCGCCGCGTCCCGGGCGGCGGACGGGGCCGGGGTGAGGAGCGCGCGCGCCCAGTCGGTCTCCAGGCCGGCGAGCCGGCCGATCAGCGGCAGCACCAGCGGGCGGCGCCCCGCGAGCCCGGTCCACACGCCGTCGACCGCCAGCGCGCACACCCACACCACGAGCGAGACGCACCACAGCGCCATGCCGTAGACGGCGTGCGCCGCGGCCCAGACCAGGTCCCGGTGCGTGCCGGGGTCGGTGACGGCGGTCCGCACGCGCGCGGGGAGGGGGCCTTCGAGCGGAAGGTACGCCTCCGGGACGGGCGTCCCGGTTCTGGCGGCGGTACGGCTCCGCTCCCGGCCGGCCAGCAGGCGCAGCAGCAGGACGCTCTCGGGGAGGACCCCTGCGCCGATCACGGTGAGGGTGAGGAAGGCGGTGAAGAGGGCGACGGCGGCCATCAGCAGACAGAGGACGGCGAGAGCGGCCCCGGTCGCCAGGTGCCACCAGGCCCGGGCCGCTTCCTTGATCGCCTCGCGCATCCCGCCAGGTTAGGCGGCGAACCCGAGGAGCGCGGTGGTGCCTGCTCCACCATCGGTCCGGGGGCGGGCACCGCTGTGCGGGGACGTATCCGCGACGAAGATCGCATCAGTACCCCTCACGACATGCACCCCCCGAACCCCTCACGACATGCACCCCCCGACTTCTCTGGAGATCACCATGCGGTTCCTGCTCTGGCTGCTGTTCACGGCCGGCGTCCTCGTCAACGCCTTCATCAACACGCTCGCGGGCTTGACCGGCGCCGCGCACGTCGCGGCGAGCGTCGTCTCGGGCGTGCTCGTGCTCGGCTCCGCGGTCGGCCTGTGGCTGACGCGCGGCCAGGACGGCGACCGGGCCCGCGGCGCGGTCTGACGTCCGGTCGGCCCGGGTTGTCGGACCGCTGCCCCACAATGGAGGGCGTACCTGAGGAGGGGCAGACATGGCCGTATGGGACGACCTGGTCGGACAGACGCGGGTCGAGGAGCAGCTCGCCGCCGCCGCGCGCGACGCCGACGTGTTCGTGACCGCCCATGCCGCCGGAGAGCCCGCCCCCGAGGCGTCGAAGATGACCCACGCCTGGCTGTTCACCGGCCCGCCGGGCTCCGGGCGGGCGACCGCGGCGCGGGCCTTCGCCGCCGCGCTGCAGTGCGTGAGCCCCGACCGGGCGATGGGCGGGGTGCCGGGCTGCGGATTCTGCGACGGCTGCCACACGACCCTCGTCGGCACCCACGCGGACGTGGAGATCGTCCGTACGGACCTGCTGTCCATCGGTGTGAAGGAGACGCGCGACCTCGTCCGGCGCGCCCAGCTCTCGCCCGCGGGCGGCCGGTGGCAGGTGATCGTCCTGGAGGACGCCGACCGGCTCACCGAAGGCGCGGGGAACGTCCTGCTGAAGGCCATCGAGGAGCCCGCGCCGCGCACGGTCTGGCTGCTCTGCGCGCCCTCCATCGAGGACGTGCTGCCGACGATCCGGTCCCGCTGCCGGCACCTGACGCTGCGGACGCCTCCGGTGGAGGCCGTGGCCGACGTGCTCATCCGGCGCGACGGCATCGAGCCGGAGGCGGCGCAGGCGGCGGCCCGTGCGACCCAGGGGCACATCGATCGGGCCCGGCGGCTCGCCACCGACGAGCGGGCCCGCGCGCGCAGGGCCGTCGTCCTCAAGCTGCCGCTGCGGGTCGGGGACATCGGCGGCTGCCTCAAGGCCGCGCAGGAGCTGGTCGACGCGGCGGCCGAGGACGCGAAGCAGGTCGCGGAGGAGGTCGACGTCAAGGAGACCGAGGACATGAAGGCGGCGCTCGGCGCCGCGCAGGGCGGGCGGATGCCCCGCGGCACGGCCGGTGTGATGAAGGATCTGGAGGACCGGCAGAAGCGGCGCAGGACGCGTACCCAGCGCGACAGCCTGGACCTCGCGCTCACCGACCTGACCGGCTTCTACCGCGACGTGCTCGCGCTCCAGCTCCGCTCGCGCTCGCCCATCGCCAACACGGACGTGCGGGACGCGCTGGAGCGGATCGCCCGGGACAGCGCGCCGGAGCGGACCCTGCGCCGCATCGAGGCGATCCTGGCCTGCCGGGACGCCCTCGACCGGAACGTGGCACCGCTGCTCGCGGTGGAGGCGATGACGATGGCGCTCCGCGACTGACGCCGTTCGACGGCGGTCGACGCCGGTCGACGGCGTCCGGCGCGATTGGACACGGTCCGTACCCGTACGGATACGCTCCGGGAATGGACTCCAGGCGTTTGCTCCGTACGTCCGCCACGGCCCTCGCGGCCGCCGGACTGATCCTCTCCGGCTGCACGGGCGGAAGCGACGCCGCCGTGTCCCGGACGACGACGGAGGCCGCCGCCCGCGCGTCCGCGTCCGCCGCGCCCGACGGCGAGGCGCTGAAGAAGTACTACGGGCAGAAGCCGAAGTGGCGGGACTGCGGTGTGGCGGGCTTCCAGTGCGCGACGCTGCTGGCCCCGCTCGACTACGCGAAGCCGGACGGCGGTGACGTCGAGCTGGCGGTCTCGCGGATCAGGGCCACCGGCCCGGGGAAGCGGCTCGGCTCGCTCCTGGTCAATCCGGGCGGCCCCGGCGGGTCGGCCGTCGGCTACCTCCAGGGGTACGCGGGCATCGGCTATCCCGCCCCCGTCCGCGCCCGCTACGACATGGTGGCCGTCGACCCGCGCGGGGTCGCCCGCAGCGAGCCGGTCGAGTGCCTGACGGGCCCGCGGATGGACGCGTACACGCAGGTGGACCAGACCCCCGACACGGCGGCGGAGACCAACGCGCTGAGCGCGGCCTTCAAGGAGTTCGCGGCGGGGTGCCGGAAGCGCTCGGGGAAGGTCCTGCCGCACGTCTCCACCGTCGAGACGGCCCGGGACATGGACATCCTGCGGGCGGTCCTCGGCGACGAGAAGCTCACGTACGTGGGGGCCTCGTACGGCACGTTCCTGGGCGCCACGTACGCCGAGCTGTTCCCCGCCAGGGTGGGCCGGCTGGTCCTCGACGGGGCGATGGACCCGTCCCTGTCCGCGCTCGACCTCAACCGCGACCAGACCGCCGGCTTCGAGACCGCCTTCCGGGCCTTCGCCGCCGACTGCGTCCGCAGGCAGGACTGCCCGCTGGGTACGGAGTCGGTCGCGGCGGCCGGGGAGGCGCTGCGGGCGTTCTTCCGCGACGTGGACGCGAAGCCGGTGCCGACGGGGGAGAGCCGCGAGCTCGGCGAGTCGCTCGCGACGACGGGCGTGATCGCGGCGATGTACGACGAGGGTGCCTGGCCCCAGCTGCGGGAGGCCCTCACCCGGGCGATCGGCGGCGAGGGCTCGGGGCTGCTGGCCCTGGCCGACAGCTACTACGAGCGGGAGGCGGACGGCACGTACGCCAACCTGATGGCCGCCAACGCCGCCGTGAACTGCCTCGACCTGCCGGCGGCCTACGCGGGCCCCGCCGACGCCGAGAAGGCCGTGCCGTCCTTCGAGAAGGCCTCCCCGGTCTTCGGTGAGGGCCTCGCCTGGGCGGCCCTCAACTGCACCTACTGGCCCATGCGGCCCACGGGCAGCCCCCACCGCATCACCGCCGACGGCGCCGCCCCGATCCTCGTCGTCGGCACCACCCGCGACCCGGCCACCCCGTACAAGTGGGCCAGGTCCCTGGCCGCCCAGCTCTCCTCGGGCACCCTGCTGACCTACGAGGGCGACGGCCACACCGCCTACGGCCGGGGCAGCGACTGCATCGACACGGCCATCAACGCCTACCTCCTGGAGGGCACTCCTCCGCAGGACGGAAAGCGCTGCTCATAGCCGTGATCCGGGTCCGATCCGGGCGGGATCCGGGGGTGGTCGGAGCACCCCCGGAAACTGTGTAGACTTGGCCGCGCTGCTGCACCCACGATGGGTCTGCACGGCAAGCCGCCTTAGCTCAGCTGGCCAGAGCAACGCACTCGTAATGCGTAGGTCTCGGGTTCGAATCCCGAAGGCGGCTCGGAATTACCCCAGGACTCACTCGCCGTGACCTGGGGTTTTTTCATGCCCTTTACCTGAGTGGGCATGCGTCGGCTGAGGCTCGGAATCCCGTGCGTGAGCGATGCGTGAGCGGAGGGGCCGTCAGCCCTTCTTCGCGCCCTTCTTGGCCTTGGCCTTCTTCTTCCGCTTGGCCTTCGCCTTCTGGGCCTTCTTCGCCTCCTTGGCAGCCTGGTGGACCTGCGCTTCTTGCTCGGCCTTGCGCTGCAGCGGGACGAGCTTCGCGGTGGCCTCGGCGGCGCTCTTGCCGACGTGGGGGAGCACGCTCTGGTAGATGTCACGCGTGATCCGGGTGTCGCTGTGCCCGAGCGTGTCAGACACGATCTTGATGTCGATGTCGGCGGCCAGCATGAGCGTGGCCGCGCCGTGCCGGAGATCGTGCAGCCGGATCGGCGGGAGGCCAGAGGCGGCGACGAGGCGCTCGAAGAGGTCGGTGACCTTGCCCGGGTGGAGCCAGGAGCCGTCCTCCTGGGTGAAGACGAGTCCGGTGTTCACCCAGGCCGGCCCCCACTCCGCGCGGTCGGCTGCCTGCTGCTTGCGGTGCCGCTCCAGGACGTCGACGGTGTCGTCATCGAGCGCGACCACCCGGAAGCCGCTGTCGGTTTTCGGCTCCGATGCTTCGACCTCCCAGCCGTCCTGGACGAGCTGGCCGGTAACGGTGAGGGAATGCCGGTCGAGGTTGGTCTCCGACCAGGGCTGCCCGCACGCCTCCCCGCGCCGCAGGCCGCGGAAGGCGATCAGGTGCCACATCGCGTACAGCCGGTCATCGGTGACGAAGTCGAGGAAGGCGCCCGTGTGTTCCGGCGTCCAGACCATCACGGGGGACGGCTTCTCGCCGGTCTGTTCCCACTTGGCGACCCGCTCGTCTGTCCATACGAGCGCCTTCGGCTTACGCACCGGATCGATCTCGACATGGGCCGCCGGGTTGAACGTGATGATCTGCTGCCCGATCGCGTCGTTCAAGGCCGCGCGGAGCGTGGCCTTGATGTGCTGACGCGTGGCGGGACCGGTGACGCGGCGGAAGGGCGGCATCGCGTCGATCGCGGCCTTCATCGCCTTGCGGCGGGCGCGGTTCGCCACGCCCTTCCACGGGACGGTCGCCAACTCATCGACCGCCGCTCGCCGCTGGGCGTTCTGCTCGAGGATCTCGGCGTTGGCGTCGGTGATGGCGGTGAACATGTCGCTGAGGTGGCTGACGCGCAGCCGGTCGAGACGCCGGTGGCCGATGTGCGGCTTCAGGTGCACCCGGACGTCGGTCTCGTACCGGCTGATGCCCGACTTTCGGATGCGCTTGCCGGCGAGCCACCGGTCCAGCCACTCGGCCACGGTCAGACTGCCGATGAGATCCTGGCCGGCCCTGAGCCGGCGCCGGGTCTCCTCCACGTCCGGCAGGGGCAGCTTCTCGCCGCTGACCTCCGCGAGCATCTCCGCGACCAGCTGGATGCCCTCAGGGTCGTCAGCCTCGACGAGCCCCAGGAGAGCACGTACGTGGTCGAGGTCGGCCTGGGCGGCCTTCAGGCTGCTGTACCCACCACGGGCGAAGGATCGTCGGCTGCCGTCCTCGCGGGGAGGCAGCTCCTGGCGTATGGAGTAGGTGCAGTGGTTCCTGCTGTTGCGCTTCGGGCAGGCGGAGCCGAGCTCCTTGCCGGACTTCGGGTCACGGCAGGAGCAGCGGCGGTAGGTGGAGCCCTTCAAAGGCTTTCCTCCGGTGTGGTGTTGGGGTCGGTTTCGGGCGGGTCGACATCGCCCAGTGCGGATGGCAGGTCGGGTGGGGTGGCTCCCTCGTCGCGGATGTCCCGGCGGAGGTGGCGGAGGTTGTACTTGGCGGAGATGGCCTGGTCGGCGTATTCGGTCCGCCTGCGTTCGGCTTCTTCCTGCTGGGCGCGGCTGGTGGCCGTTTTGGCGGCGAACCGTGCCCGTTCTTCCTCTTCGAGCGCGGCGAGCGCGGTGCGCGTGAGTCTGGCGTGAAGCTCGAAGTCGGGGACCATGCCAGCGTGGCGTTCGGGCACTTCCTGTTCGCCAGTGAAGCGCCGTAGTGCGTCCCAGGTGGGGACGAGCCTCTGGAACGGGAGTTCCTGGGTCTGATCGACGTACCCGACCGGGAAGATCAGGCAGACCGGGTACGTCTCCAGGGCGGCGGCCAGGACGATGACGTCCACCAGCGGAAGGTTGGCCCGGCGTCCGGACTCCATGTTGGCGATCACGTTGCGCGGGATCGGGTGCCCGAGCCTCTCGCACTGGTCGGCCAGGTCCTGTGCGCTCCATCCCATCTCCTTTCTCCGTCGCCGGACCTCGCCGGCCACGTTGGCCTTGATCCGGTCCACCCACTCCGGGAAGTCGTCGTCCTCTTCATCATCGAAACCGCGTTGTGTCATGAAGACACAGTAGCTCGCTCATGATGGTTCCTATCCGCCTGGAGCCGGACGTGTTGGGCATGTTCGCCGAGGGCTGTGACGAGAGGAGCGCTGTGTGCGCGATGAGGCGATGGCCGAGCAGGCGAGGGGCATGACTCGCGAGGAACTGCTGGCCCTTCCAGTTGCCGTTGACCTGGACACGGGCAACCGCGCGCTGGGGCTCGGGCGGAGCAAGGGCTACGAGCTGGCCAAGCGAGGCGAGTACCCGTGCAAGGTCCTGCGCTTGGGCAAGGCGTACCGCGTAGTGACGGCGGACCTGCTCAGTCTGTTGGGGCTCGCCGCTTGAGGGCGAAGGAAGGTAGCAGACGGTTCTGCGCTGAGCTGACACAGAATCGCTGGACTGTTGCCGGGCGTGGACGTACGGTCCGTGTTCCCTCGCCCCGCTCGGGAAGCGAGAGAGCCTCCGGCGAGGCAACGCCGGAGGCTCATCGACCCCCCGCCCGTAATCCCACGAACGACCCCGCGCGCCGGGCCAGCATGCCTGGCGACGCGAGAAGAGGAGCTGCCCAGTGCAACCTGCGATGCCCGAGCCCTATTCCGACCAGGGCAAGACAGAGTGGCCGCCGGTCGCCGTGCCCGGACAGCCGGGCCGGACCACAGCCGAGACCGGCCAGGACGGCGGCGATCCGGCACCGACCTCACCGCTCGACGAGCGGTGTTCAGAAAATGAACGGCCCGACCCCGACCCCGAGCGGCGTTCAGAAAATGAACGGCCGGATCCGGAGCCGACGCACGGATCCGAGCTGTTGGACGAACTGCGTGCGCAGATATCGAAGTTCGTGATCCTGCCCTCCGAGCAGGCGCTCGACGCGGCCACCTTGTGGGTGGCGGCGACGCATCTCCAGCCCGCGTGGCAGCACGCCCCACGTCTGGCGGTGGTGGGGCCGGCGAAGCGGTGCGGCAAGTCCCGGCTGCTGGACGTGCTGACCGAGACGGTCCACGAGCCGATGCTCACGATCAACACCACGCCGGCGGCGGTCTTCCGCTCGATCACTGAGGAGCCGCCCACGCTCCTCGTGGATGAGGCGGACACGATCTTCGGCACGCCCAAGCAGGCCGAGAAGAACGAAGAGATGCGTGGCCTGCTGAACGCCGGCCACCAGCGCAACCGGTACGTGACCCGTGTGGTCGGAAACGATCACACGCCCCACCGGTTCGCCACCTTCGCCATGGCGGCCATCGCCGGGATCGGCGACCTGCCCGACACGATCATGGACCGGTCGGTGGTCATCCGCATGCGCCGCCGAGCGGAAGGCGAGAGCGTCCGGCCCTTCCGGTCGCGGCGGGACATCCCCGCCCTGCACGGCCTGCGCGACCGCATCGCCGCCTGGGCGGGTCCCCTGGTGGACGAGGCCGCCGACCTGGAACCGGCGATGCCGGTCGAGGACCGGGCAGCCGACACCTGGGAACCCCTCGTCATCGTCGCCGACCTCGCCGCCGGCACCTGGCCGCGTCGCGCCCGCACCGCGTGCGAGCAGATGGTCGCCTCCGAGGCGGCGGCCGAGGAGGACCACCCCAGCGGGGCCCGCATCCTGGCCGACATCCGGCGCGTCTTCGCCTCGCAGCGCGAGGTCGACAGCCTCTCCACGGAGGAGCTGATCCACCACCTGCGCCAGGATCCGGAGAGCCCGTGGGCCGAGTGGGGGCGCAGCGGGCTCAGCCCGCGTGACCTCGGCTCGATGCTCCGGCAGTTCGGCATCAAGCCCGGAAACGTCCGCATCGTCGACGGAACCCAGCGCAAGGGCTACATGCGCAACAAGTTCCTCGACGCCTGGCGCCGCTACTGCCCGACCGTCCACCCGGTCGAGGCCGCACCCACCCACCCGCAGGGCTGACCCCGCCCCACCCCCAGGTTGCCGTCCTTGCCGTCCCTGCCGTGATTCCGCAGGTCAAACGGCATAGGCGCAAGACGGTAGCCGGGCCCAAGACGGCAACACGATCGCACCCGCCCGCGCAGGCCGCCGGTACGTCGCCCGCATGCGTCTCGTGACGTCCCACGCGTACGTGCCGTATCGCCGCAGGTCACCGGCCATGAGGCCAAGACGGAGGGCCGACCCGCGCCGTCTCCACCGGGACACGGCCAGGACGGACGCCGACCGGGCCTGCCGTACCGGCCCTGACCTGCGCTTGCAACGGCCAAGACGCCCAAGACGCATCACGCCACCACCACAGGAGCTTCCCGCTTGAGCACCCCTGCCATACCCGCCCACCACCGGACAGCCCACCAGGCGACCGGCTGGGACCGCGCCGCGATCCTCGCCCTCGGCGCTGCCGCCTGCGCGCTCTCGTACGACGCGCTTCAGCAGATGGCCGTCGCCATCCACATCCGCGGGTTCCTCACCTACCTCTTCCCGCTCGTGATCGACGGGTTCATCGCCTACGGGGTACGAGCCCTCATCGTCCTGCGCACCGCCCCGTTCCGGGCCCGCCTCTACGTATGGACCCTGTTCGGAACAGCGACCACGGCGAGCATCTGGGCGAACGCCCTGCACGCTCTCCGCCTCAACCAACAGGTCACATCCGACGGCCTGTACCTGGGCGACGCCACCGTGGGCGTCCTCTCCACCATCGCGCCGCTCGCCCTGGCCGGAGCGGTCCACCTCCACATCCTGATCACCCGCGAGACCACGATCGAGGCTCCGGAACAGCCGGCCGGGGATACGGAGGCCAAGCGGCGAGGCGGACGTCCACCGGACGCCTCGCTGGAGGACCTGGTCGAAATAGGCCGCGCCGCTGCCACCGAGCAGGGCGAGCTGTCCCGAGCGGTTGTACGCACGGCCGTGCAAGCCCAGGGGCTCGGCATGGCCGGCAAGCGACTGACCGAGGTCATGAACATCCTCCGGGCCGAGGCGAAGGCCGCTTCCGAAACCTCCTGACCTTCCGAACCCTGCGCCCGGGTGGGGTGGTCGGAACCCTTCCGACCACCCCGACCACGGCCTCATCCACACGCTGGGGGCCGCTCCTGTGGATACGCACACGCGCCCCCGACATCCGCTTCCGTCCCGCGCATCGGAGAACGCCTGTGCCCCGTGACTCTCACGACGACGCCACTACCAGTACCGACACGGCGTCCCTCCAGCCGAAGTCGCCTAGGTTCATGGACCGTTTGCGGCAGGCGTTCGGACGGGCAGCCCCTGGCGGAGCCAGTAGTACCCCGAGTCCGACTCAAGGCCGGTCTTCGGGGGTCTCCGCCCCGGGGGTGGCGGAGACGGTCCGACGCCAGGGGGCGCCGGACCAGGAGGTCGGGGCCGAGGGCGGCCCCGACCCGGACGAGCTCCACGCCGTCCAGCAGCAGATCCTCCGCCCCACACCCGCCGCCGGGCCGACGGCCGGTGAGCGAGCGGTGCAGAGCGTCCAGCCGGCGATCCGCCGTTTCAACGGAACCAAGCGGACCGTCCGTGTCGGCCCGCTGCGGTTCACCGGCGACGAGCACACCAACCTCCAAGAGGCCGCTGCCGAGCACGGCTACAGGGGGGAATCCGGCTTCGCCGCCGACATCGTCCTCGCGTTCGTATCCGGTCGGTTCACCGCGAACCTGCCGATGTCCGAGGACCGTCGCCGCACCCACATGTTTCGCGCACAGGTGCTGCGCGAGCTCAACCGCATCGGCGTCAACGTCAACCAGATCGCCCGCGCCCTCAACAGCGACCTCGCCCCACCCGACACCCGTCACCGCCTCGACGAGCTCCACCACCTGCTGGAACTGATCGCCGAGGCCCTACGTGAACCGGACACCACCAGGAAGGACCTGGCCGCGTGATCGCCGCCATCAAACCGGCCGGGTCCAACACCCGTGGACTGCTCGCCTACCTCTACGGCCCCGGCCGCCACGACGAGCACACCGACCCGCACATCGTCGCCGGCTTCGCCACGCTCGGCATGCCCGACCCCGGCCGCGACCAGGAAGCGACCCTCACCCAGCTCGCCCGCCACCTCGACGAGCCCGTCCACCTTCGGAACAGCGAGTTCGGCAAGAAGGTCACCGACCTCGTCTGGCACTGCCCCGTCCGCACCGCCCCCGAAGACCGCCACCTCTCCGACGCCGAATGGGCCGAGATCGCCCAGCGGATCGTCGAAGCCGCCGGCATCGCTCCGCCCGGCGACGACCTGGCCTGCCGCTGGATCGCCGTACGCCATGCAGACGACCACACCCACATCCTCGCCACCACCGTCCGCGAAGACGGCCGCCGCCCGAAGCTCCACGACAGCGGCATCCGCGTCGGCGACGCTTGCCGCCAGATCGAGAAGGACTACGGCCTCCGCCAGCTGAAGAAGGGCGACCGCACCGCTGGACGCCGGCCCACCCAGGCAGAGATGCACAAGGCCGAACGCCTCGGCTGGGAGCAGACCAGCCGCGACTGGCTCCAGGACCGCATCCGCGCCGCCATCCCCCACGCCAGCAACGCCGAGGAACTCCTCGCCTACCTCGAAGCCGACGGCATCGCGGTCAAACCCCGCCGCGGACCATCCGGAGACCTCCTCGGCTATGCCGTCGGCCGCCCCGGCGACCTCAACAAGGACGGCGAACAGATCTTCCACCCCGGCGGAAAGATCGCCCCCGACCTCACCCTCCCCAAACTCAAGTCCCGCCTCGAAACCACCGCGCCGGAGGAGCACCCCACCGCCCGCCGCGACCAACCTGCCACCTCCTGGCACCAGGCCACCGACGCCCTCGACACCCTCCATACCGGCATGGCCGACGACACCCACGCCCAGGCCCACATCACCGCGCTCGGCGACCTGATCGAAGCCACCGCCCAGAAAGCCCCCGCTCACCTCCACGCCGAACTTCGAGCAGCATCAAGGGCATTCGCACGCGCTCAGCGCTCCCAGATCCGAGCCGAGAATCAGGCTGCCCACACCCTGCGCAAGGCCGCCCGCGACATCGCCCACACCGCCACTGGCCCCGACGGCAGCGCCCTGGCGACCCTGCTGGCCACCCTCGTCTGGGCAACGGTCGTCGCCGCCCGCTGGCACGAGGCGAAGAACCACGCCCACCAGACCGAAGCCGCCCGCCAGGCCCTCCACCACCTCCAGAACGCCGCCGACCGCGCTCTCATGCCCGTCGTCGGCAGCCTCGCCACCCGCCGGCCGAGCGAGCAGGCCCGCCGGACCCTCACCAACGACGTACGGGCCGCCGTCCCCGACCATGCCGACCGCATTCTCACCGACCCCGCCTGGCCGGCCCTCGCCACCGTCCTCGCCGACGCCGAAGCCGGTGGTCACAAACCCCACCAGCTCCTCAAGGAGGCCGCCGCCCAGCGTGAACTCACCACCGCCCGCCAACCCGCCCGCGTCCTGATCACCCGCATCCAGCACGCCAGCCGCAACCCCGCCCCCAACCCCCGCGCCGAAGCCGCCCGCCGCCGTTCGGCTGCGTTTGCCCATGTCGCGGCTCAGCATCCCAAGACATCCCAGGCCCCTGCGAAGGCTGGCGTCCCCGGCGCCTACCAGTCTCATCGCAGGCGATAGAGACATATCCCGTCGCGCCGTAGGTCACGGTCAGTGGATCCCCTGACACATGCCGAAGACGCCTCGGGGCGTGAGGGGTAGAAGTGCACCCGACATTGCCAACTCGATGTCCAGCGAAGAGAAACATCTCTAGGCTGGGCCCGCCGAGTCCCAAGGTGCTTAATCCGTACGAGCGTTCAGACCTTGCGTGAAGGGAATGCCTTGCCCACTTCCCCCACGGAGAAGGGACGGTGTCAGCTCTGTGGCGGCGTCATACGGATAGATCGACGTACGGGCAAAGTGCTTGCCCACCCTCGCGGGGGCTTGGGAACTGGACTGTGCCCAGAGTCTGCGAAGCAGCGCTATCAGCCGGGGGCACCCCAGACACCGCTCTACCGAATCGGCAGTCCCAGCACCTCTCCTTCCGCGCCACGGCCCCGCCGCAGCACGATCCGGGAGGTGCCTGTGCCGAGGCCGTCGTGGATCCCGCTGTGGGGCGATATCGATGCACCCATCGTCACTCTCCCGGCCCGGGGCCGTACCGGCTACTGGATCCCCAAGCGCAGCTGGCAGAGGCACGAGCAGTTCGTGCACGACTACGTGCACGGCCGAGCCAGGCCGGAGTGGGAAAGAGACAATGACTCCTGGGCCGTGTCCACGGACCACTTCATCGAAGTGGCAGGCACCCTTGTGCAGCAGCACGGCCGCATCCTGCTCGGCCGGGAGTTCAATCGCTCCGAGAAGTGCAACCATCGCTGCATGAATGCCCTTGGCTACGTGTGTACCTGCTCCTGCCGGGCACGCAACCACGGTGGTGGCCGATGGATGACTGGATGGCGCATTGCCGACGACACCACTCTGGTGACCAACGGGCGCTCGTGGAGCTGGACCATTCTGGAGAAGATCCCACCAGGGACATCTCGCCCTTGATCAGCAGCCGCGACAGCGTGACCCCACGTTCTCCTGCCTGGGTGAGCCCTGGTCCCGAGGCCGCTCAGGAAGACAGAGCCGCGTCCAGGTACTCCTGCACCGGCTCGAACAGTCCGTACGGCACGTACTCCGGGATCTCGCCATGGGCGACCCAAGCCAGTTCGGCCAGCTCCTCGGTGTCCGCGACGTGGGCCGTTCCGCCCAACACCTCGCACGCGGTGTACGACATCAGCCGGCCCGTCTTCGGGTGGACGCGCTCGCCGAGCAGCTTCACGGCCGCCACGGTCAGCGCGGTCTCCTCCTGGGTTTCCCGCACAGCGGCGTCCTCGCGGGCTTCGCCAGGCTCGACCTCGCCAGCCGGGAACTGCCAGGAGAGCTGTCCCTCGCTGACCCGGCGGCGCACCATCAGCACGCGTCCCTCATTCACGACGATGGCTGCGGCGATGCCCGGGCGCTCGTCCGTGTTCTGGTTCGTCACGTCTGCTCCTCCAGGACGGCCAGGATGGGTGGGAAGATCGTATCGACGGGGATGAAGCGAGGCACCGCTTTTCTCGGGACCCACATGACGTCGATGTTCTCGGCCGCGTCGCTGTTGGTGGCCTCGCCGGCCAGGTATTCGCAGAGGAAGTACTCGCACAGCACTCCGGTTACGGGGTGAAGGCGGTTCCCGAGGTGATGCCGGACCGCGCAGTGGACACCCGTCTCGTCCAAGGTCTCCCGCACGGTGGTGGTCTCCGCCTTGCCGCCCGGCTTGATGACGCCGGCCGGGAACTGCCAGGTGATTCCGGCGGCGTCGTCGTCCCGTCGGCACACCAGGAGGACATCGCTGTCGCGGACGACCACTGCGATGGCCACCCGCAGCGCCTGTGCTCCTGGCGGTGTCGAGTCCGCTGGGGCCTGTTCCTTCGCCAGTAGGAGCGCGAAGCGCTGTCGCGCAGCCGGAGGAGCCTGCTCATGGGCCGTGTCGAGGAGCTGCTGCATCTCCCTGCGAGGCACGACGGACGCGTCGGAGTGCCAAGTGGCCACAGTCCTCACGGCGATGCCGAGGTGAGCGGCGAACTGTTCGTTCCCGAGTCGTAGGGCGGACTGCAGCAGGCAGGCGTACCGGCCGCTCCAGCGCTCGATCACGTCCACAAGTCTGCCCCCTCGTCGCCGCCCCGGTGCAGGAATCCGCGCGCCGAAAGTGCACTCCCACTGCACTGGCACTTCATGGTCACGCGAGGAGAGCCCCGGAAGAATCGGAGTCACCAGGGGCCAAGGAATTACCCGCGTAAGGCTCAGTCCCTGGGAGGCGTATGAGAGGCGCGAGAGCGCCAGACGACCACAGGGAGATTCTAGGTGCGTACCTCCAGCGGATAGTGGAGACAGAGAAGTTGGCCGAATCGGAACTCTCGATGGGCTGATCGGCCGCACCTTGGCCGACGTTCGCCCGTCCGGGGCATTGCCCGTACGCCCGAACCGCCCCGTCAGCGCCGGTAACCTCAGCAAGTGACGGCTGATCGTCCGTCATGTTCGGTTGCTAGCAAGGCGAAAGGGAGTCAATGGCCGAGGTTCAGGCACACACTGTCGAGCGCACGCTCGTCCTGCTCAAGCCCGATGCGCTGGCGCGTGGCCTGGCGGGAAGGGTCATCACTCGATTCGAGGATGCCGCGCTGAAGATCGTCGGTACCAAGATGAAGTGGATGGACGAGGAGCTCACCCGCAAGCACTACTTCAACCTTGAGGAACGGCTGGGCTCGGAGGTCTACGGCGTCGCGGCGACGTTCATGCAGCAGGGGCCGGTCATCGCCCTGGTGCTGGAGGGCTTCGACGCGATCGCCACCGTCCGCAAGATCGTCGGCAGCACGTACCCGAACCAGGCTCCGGCCGGCACGGTACGGGGCGACTTCTCGCACTACAGCGCCGCGGCCAGCACCGCGTCGGGCAAGGCGGTCGCGAACCTCGTGCACGCCTCCGGCAACGCGGAGGAAGCGAAGCAGGAGGTGGAGCTGTGGTTCGACAAGGACGAGCTGCAGGACTACAAGACGCTGGCCGAGATCTACACGTACTAGCAGCGGGTCACGGCGTCACCGCAGGGACGCCGGGGCGTTGATCACCACTGGGGCACGACTGTTTGATCCGAGAGGGCACCATGACCAACCAGACCCGCCTGGCCTCCACCGACGAGCTGGAGTCGATCTTCCAGCGTGAGCTGGCGACCGACCGGTGGGCGGCCACCGAGACCGCGTACGCCCTTGCAGTGCGCCACCGCGACCTGGGCGACTGGCCCGCGTCGCAGGAATGGGCCCAGCAGTGCCTGCGTCTGCTGGAGGGCTTCCCCAGCGAGACGGAGGAGCAGGTCGCCACCGGCCGTACGTCGGTGGGCGGCATCCAGCTGCCGACCTACCTGCACTCGGGCGTCGTCCAGGAGCGCTTCGGCGCCCTCGGCTGACACCCGCAGATCCACAGGGGTGATGCGGCCGGCACCCGCATCGGCCGCATCACCCCGCGTTCCACCACCAACCCCATAGCGATCGCCCGACCGGACAGGCCCCTCACGGCAGGGTCCGGCTGGCTTCGCCATGCCTGAAACAAGGAGGCAGCAGCCCCGTGGCCGTCGAGATCGAGATGCGTGCCCGCTTCACCAAGGAAGCTCACGACCTGCTCGTCACCCGTCTGAAGGAGGACGGAGAGGACCTGGGCCCCGACGACAAGCACATCTACTTCTACGTGCTCCCCGACCAGCTCCTGAAGGTCACCGACAACACCGCCGCCGGCACCGCCAAGATCACCCTCAAGGGAAGCAAGATCGGACAGGGCGCGGCCTTCGCGGAGACCGAGTTCGCCATCGCACCCGCCGACGTCCCCGCCGCGGTGAAGGTGTTCAACGCCCTCGGCTTCGAGACGACGATGCACGAGGCGTTCAACTTCCGCCACAACTTCCGCTTCGACGGGGTCGAGATCGCGGTCAAGTGGAGCGAGGCGTGGGGCTACCACGCCGAGTTCGAGGTGCTGCTGGAGGACGACGCCTCGGACGCGGCCCGCGCCGAGGCGGAGGCCGAGATCACGGATGTCGCCACGGCGCTCGGCGTGACCCTGATGACGGAGCAGGAGCTGGCCGACTTCACCGCTGCCTTCGAGGCCGCCGAGAAGGACCGCAAGGAGCGCGAGCAGCAGGCCGCGCCGATCCGGTAGGGAACATCACCGCGGAGACCACCAAGGGGGTGGGCACGAATGAGCACGACCCCGTTGACCGCAAGTCTGATCGACCTGGCTGCCCGAGGGCGGCTGCCGCTCCACCAACACATGGACCAGGCCACCATCGCGTGGATCGACGACAACAGACCCGACCTCCCGCAGGCGCCGCAGCTGGCCTTGCGCCCGCTGTCGCGGGAACTCCTGTTGCGCGGCGGGCTGCCCACCCGGTGGTGGACCGACCCGCGGCTGTACACCTCGCTCCACGGCGTCCGACACGCCATGAGGACGGCGGCGCTGGCCGCCGTCCTCGCGGAGACGAACGGCCTGGACGCCGCCGACACCACCACGGCGATCATCGCCGCCGCCGTCCACGACTGCCAGCGACACAACGACAAGGACGATCGAGGACACGGCGACCGCGCGGCCATCTGGCTCGCGGCGAACGCCGACACCGTCTGGGCGCACTTCGGCCTCACCGCCACGCCGAAGCGGATCATCCAGGCGGCCACCGCCGTCCGTCTGCACGACGTTCCGTACGAGGCGTTCAGCACCGACGACCGGACCGACCACGCCCGCGCTGAGCGCATCACCGATGTGGTCAAGGCCGCCGACGCCCTGGACCGCTACCGCCTGCCGAAGCTGAAGTGGTGGCCGGACGC
This sequence comes from Streptomyces venezuelae, assembly GCF_008642375.1. Lineage (NCBI taxonomy): Bacteria > Bacillati > Actinomycetota > Actinomycetes > Kitasatosporales > Streptomycetaceae > Streptomyces > Streptomyces venezuelae. Next base: position 4,738,398 of record NZ_CP029194.1, read on the forward strand.
CCGGTACGTCCGCGAGCCCGCCTTTGACCAGGCGCGCGGCCTCGCCTTCGACCTCGTCCTGGTCTCCGAGCGGGCCTACCTCGCCGGGGCCAACGGCACCGAGGCCGTCCGCTACGCACTCGCCGAGAAGGGCCTGGCCTGACCATGGACTTCGTCGACGCCTACCACCTGTGGGCCGATGCCCACGCCTTCTTCGACTCCACCCTCATCCCCAGCCCCGCCAGCCACACCGACCCGCTCGCCGCCCAGGCCGCGGACTGGGACCGGCGGCTGGCCGAGGAGACCCCGAACGGCCATCTGCTTCGGCAGAACGCCCTCTTCGACGCGCTCAGCGGAAACGGCAAGCTGCACCTGTTGCACGTCACCCACGCCCTGGAGGAGATCAGCCGGCAGGGCGTGCTCTACCCGTCGGGCGGCTGCCTCGTCGGAAGCATCTACTGCGCGCCGCTCACCGCGACCGACCAGGGCTTCCGTATGCACAACCTGGGCTCGTACGTCCTGACCAAGGAAGCGCCGGCCTTCCTGGCCAAGCTCGGCGTCACCGACCGCGTCCCCACGCCGTTGATCTTCGAGATCGACACCCCGCCGCAGGCATACCGCGGACTCGCCGGAGTGGACTACCTGCGGCTGGGACTCATCCACCTGCAGATCTACAGCCACCTCGAATACCTGCTGAGCAAGAACGAGCGGTACCAGCTGCGCGAGACCGTCGTCGGCCGCGTCAAGAACTCGGCCTCGTTCCTCGCCACCGCGGCGACCGTGGCCTACCAGGGCACCCGCGTCGACGCCGAGCCGTACCTCCGGCTGCTCGACGAGACGATCCCCCGCCTGCCGATCCTCGGCTACCTGTACTTCGAAGCGGTCGCCGAGTACCTGATGCTCCACTCGACCTCGCACCACACGCAGCGTCTGGCCGAGCTCGGCGAGCTGAACAACTGGCTGTACAAGGAGATGCTGTTCGCCTCCTTCCCCGCCATGGCCGGCAAGTTCGACCTGGCGAGGTTCCGACCCCGACCGAAGCAGCTGGCCGCGCTCCTCCACCGGGTCGACCCGACTATCGACACCATTCACGCCAGCTCATACCTGGTGGAGCGGATCAGTTACCTCGTCGCCGCGCGCCTCTTCGCGCCCGGCGATGCCCCCGAAGCCTGGCACCACACGCGCTGGGAGTTCGACTCCCTGGCCACCCAGCTCGGCCCTCTGCTTGGCCACCTGATCCACCGGGAACTGCGCACCTTCGGCCGCTACCCCGACTTCTACTTCTACTTCGACCAGCACAAGGCGCTGCAAGCCTGGAACTACTGGAACCACATGGACATCGTCGCCCCGTTCAACGGCACGATGCCCAAGGGCGAGATCGGCATCAACCCGGCCTACCCCAACCTCGACTACCGCGTCTGGCGCGCCGAGCAGGACGATGCCGGCCACCTCCACGCGGCCGAGGAGCTCTCGCTGACCATCGCCCCGCGCCTGGTGGACATCAAGTACACCCTCATGCGCAACAACCAGTGGACCGCCCCCGCGCCCAGCGCTGCCTGATCCACCGCCGCCGCCTGCGGCCCACTACACCCCGAGCAACCTCACACGTAGGAGACCCGTGATGAGTCCCTCCGGCATGCCCTCCGTCGACCTCCTCGGCGAGCAGATCGCCTCCGTCCTCGCCGACCCCGCCACCACCCACGGCCTCGCCCGTACCCTCCGGGCCGCCGCCAAGGAGATCGAACTCCACCGCTACCACCACTCCAGCCGCCGCGCCTGGCCCAACGGCCGGATCGACGACAAGCCCGCCAATGTGCAGATCGGCGGCGGAGCCCACCGCATCGACGGCTTCTTCAATATCGACCTCGTCCCGCCGGCCGACCTGCTCTGGGACATCCGCGAGGGCGTACCCCTCCAGGACGACAGCGTCGAAGAGATCTTCGCCGAGCACTTCCTGGAGCACATCGACTACCCGCGTTCGGCCAAGCAGTACGTCCGCGAGGCCCACCGGGTCCTCGCGCAGGGCGGCCGGATCATCACCGGCGTCCCCGACGCCGCCTTCGCCCTGAGCCAGTACCCCGGCCCCCTGGACACCACTGACGAGACGATCGAACGCTGGTACGCCAAGCGCGACTGCCGCGGCCACGTCAACACACGGCTCGACCTCGTCAACCTCGTCTTCCGCGACCAGGACGACGACCCCACGTACACCCCGCACCTGTGGGCCTACGACCACGAGAAGCTCGTCCAGCTCTTCACCGAGGCCGGCTTCACCACCGTCGAGCCCTGGACGTTCGACCCCACCATGGCCAACCCGAAGCGCCGCTGGGGCAGCGTCTACGTCGTCGCCACGAAGTAGCCCCTCAAGCAGCCCGCGAGTCCGGGACGCCCCGTCCCTAGCCGCCCCGGACTCGCGGGCCTCCACCCACCACGGCGCCACGCACCCGCCCGGCCACACCGCCGAGGGAGCCACCCGCATGAACCAGGTCCCCCCGTCCACCAGCGAGCTGACCCTCGCCGCCACCCCCAACGCCGTCGCATGGGCCCGCCGCCACACCGTCGACATCCTCCAGCGCTGGCGCTTCCCCGACGAGGGCATCGAAGTCGCCCGCCTCCTTATTTCGGAGCTGGCCACCAACGCGATCGAGCACGCGCGACCCACGGAGACGTCTGAAGCGGCCGCCGCCGGACCCCTGGGTGTCGGCACGATCGTTCTCAGGCTCTGGCCCACCGACGGCGGCATCATCCTCGCGGTCAGCGATCCCGACCCGCGACCGCCGGCGCCCCGCGCCCATGACGCCAGAGCCATCGGGGGGCGCGGACTCGTCCTCATCCAGGCCATGTCCAGCCGCTGGGGCTACTTCCCCACACAGCCACACCCCGGGAAAATCGTCTGGGCAGAGATTCCCGCTCGCCCCAACAGCGCCCTGGGCGAGCCAGCCAGCGGTGGCCGGCAAGCCGCCCCGATGCTCATCGGGCGAGTCCTAACCGGCCTACGCGAGCTGTAGAACGCAACGCGTCCACTGCCGGATGGGAATCCGCGGCTCGTCCGGCTCGGGCATGAGGACCTGCGCCGAACGGCGGCCCGTCAGCCTTCGAGGGAGCCGTGATGGTCGTCTGGACGCGCTGCCCTGCCATGTCACCTCGCGTCTGTTCTGCGGATCAGGACAGATTGGCCCCTTCGCTTTCGACGCTCACGGATACTGTGAGGAGAAGGCGGCGAAGGGGAGAAACGTGGAGAGCTTGTTCCGGGCGGTCGAGCCGCGCGATGACGTGCTGGCTGGCGAACTCACAGAGTCGCGCTTTGCAGCGTCGCTCGAGGAGGTCGTCGCAGGTACGGCCCCGGACACTTACGCCGACGCAGGGCACTTCTTCGCGGCCACCTTCCCATCAGCTGGCCTGAAGTCATTGCTTAACGAGGTCCTGGGGCGTATCGGCGGTGGCAAGCCGGACGGCGCCAGCGTGATCCGTCTGGAGACCAACCTCGGAGGCGGTAAGACCCACAACCTCATCGCGCTGTTCCATGCGGCCCGAGGACGACTCGATGTAGGTCACGCGGCAGAGTTCATGGACGCCTCACTCCTCCCGGGCGAGCCCGTAGATCAAGTAGGGGTATTCGTCGGTACCAGCACCGGCGCGCAGAGTTTCCCTGAGGTCGCCGGCGTCACTCCCCGTACTGTCTGGGGATACCTAGCACTTCAGATCGGTGGGGCTGCTGGGTACGAGTTCGTTCGAGCAGACGACGAGGCGCTCACTGCGCCGGGCTCCGATGCGATCAAGCGGATGCTGGGGGACCGCCCCTCGCTGCTCCTCATCGATGAGATCGCTCGCTACTACCACGTCGCCAAGGGGGTGCGAGTCGGCGAAACAACGCTCGCCAGCCAGACCACGGCCTTCCTGATGGCGCTCATGGAGGCGGTTGATGGTCTGCCCCATGCGGCATTGGTGATTACAACCACCGGGGTGACTGATGCATTCGGCGACGCGACGAGCGATGTGCTTGAGGCCATAAACGAGGCGCGTTCGCTCATGGCGCGCAAGGAGCTAGTCCTCCGCCCCAGTGAGGAACCCGATCTCCCGAAGATCCTTGCGCGTCGTCTCTTCAAGCAGCGCGAGAGCGGTAGCGCCGCGGCGTCCGCCGCTCAGGCGTATGCGGAGGCCGCCGACGCTGCGTATGCCAGTGGCCTGGATCTCCCGGAGGGCATGGTTGGCAGCGGCTGGGCATCAGAGGTTGCGCGAACGTATCCGTTCCATCCCGCCCTCATCCGGATCTTGGACAAGCGCTTGTCTACGATCCCGAACTTCCAGCGCACCCGCGGTGCGCTGCGGCTGCTTGCCCGTGTTGTGCGTCGTCTCTGGGCTCAGCAACCGGATAACACCTACTTGATTCACCCGCACCACATCGATCTGACGGAACGGGTTATCGCTGAGGAGCTCTCCAGTCGGCTGGAGCGACCACAGTTCGAGCCTGTGATTCGGGCAGACATCGCATCCCAGGCTGGCGCGGAGTTGTCGCACGCTGAGCGGGTCGACGAGCGGATGGGCGCGCCCTACGGGCGGCGTCTTGCAGCTGCGGTCTACCTCTACTCCCTCACGCGTGATGTGCCGGGTGTGCAGCCTCCCGAGCTCTTCGGCGCAACGCTTGTCCCTGGAGACGACGCCAACCTGCTGCAGAAGGCGCTCGATGGTCTCGAGTCTGCCTGTTGGTACCTGCACGCAGATGTGCGCGGGTACCGCTTCTCGACTGAGGCGTCCCTGGTGAAGCTGATCCAGGAGGCCGAGAGCGAGATAAGCGTGACCAAGGCGCGCACCAAGGCCACGAGGATCCTGACCGAACAGTTCCGCGACAGTACGCTCAAGGTCCGACGGCACTGGGATGACGCGAAGGTCCCAGACAATGCCGAGGATGCGTGGCTGGTCGTAATGCACTGGGACGACTTCGGTGACCCGCGCGGCGTTGACCCTCACGGCGCTATCCCTCCCAAGATCCAGGAACTGTGGGAGCGCACTCCGTCCGGCGGGGTTCGCGAGTACCGCAATCGACTGGTGGTGCTGGCACCGTCACTGGGCACGCATGATGCGATGGTCCGTGCTGTGAAGACTCACCTCGCCCTCGAAGAGCTCTCCACGAGCGCAGACACGCTGAACGCTCTGACCCCTGAAAAGCGCGGCGAGCTGAAGGACAAGGCCAAGGAATCAGCGCTCATGGCAAGGGTTGCGGTCTGTAACCATGTAAACGCGCTTTATGTGCCGACGAGCCAAGGTCTTGAGGCAGTGCAGCTCGATCAGGTCACTACATCATCGGTATGGCCCAACCAGACCGATGCGATCTTGAGCCGTCTCGCTGCAATGGAGAAGACGCTTCGCGCCGGCGACAAGGCAATTGATCCGGCACACATCAAGAGCAAGCTCGGCGACCTGATGAACCGGCCTCAGCCGACTGAAGAGCTGGTCAAGGCATTCGCCAGGCGCCCTGATCTCAAGATGGTATTTGACCGGGCCCAACTGGTCTCCCTGATCAGTGCCGGCGTCCGCAACGGTGTGTGGGAGTACCAAGACCCGGACCGTGGCGACGATGGTTGGGCAACCAAGGAGCACCCAGGTGCGAGCATTCGGCTAGCGGCAGATGTCCTCCTGCACCCGCCCGGCTCAGCTCCGGCGCCTGTCGAGCAGGCGTGCCCTCTCTGTGACACCGTCCATCCTGGTCGTGGTTGCCCCGATGAGACACTGAACGGTTCTTCAGGTGGTGGCACCCAGCTGGGCCTCCAATCGGCCAAGCCCACTGTGTTCACCGCCGCAGGCGCGGCCGGGAGCGCCTTTGCACAGGCACGCAGCGCAGCCGCGGATACGCAGCGGGAAAGCCTGGTGGAATTGAAGATCGAGGTTGACCACCTGGGCGCCGGAGCGGGCCCTGAGCTGTTGCGACTCCATTCGATCATCCCACCGGCAACCTTGGGAGCCGACCTGACTTACGATGTGGATGTGGTCGTCACCCTAGGTGACGGCCAGATGCACACGGCAAAAATCTCCTATGTGGGGACACCCAGGGACTACGCTCCGCTCCGAGAAGCTCTCAAGCAGTTGCTTGGACCGCGTGAGTCCGTGCTCAAGGCTTCAGTAACCGCTGCCTTCGCCGACCCGCTGCCATTGTCCGGCGACGTGGTGGAACGCTTCGCGCAGGCCGCGCGCGATACTGGTCCGACCAAGTGCAGGATTTCGATGCGCACTGAGAGTGACGGATGAGCCGAGCCGAGCAATACACCTGCCTAATTTCCCGCGATGAGGATGGCCGCATCGTTGCAGTTGATGTCGCCGCAGATGATCTCGATGGCGGTCATCGAGCCATCCATGTAAATGGCGGTCGCGCCACACACATCGCGGCACCTCTCCAGGATGTCCTGCGTAGTGCCGGACTGCGGGGGCGAGACTGGAACGCACCCAAGCCGGTGGTACTCGATCCCATGCTCGGCGCACACGCAGAGTTGCTGCTGCGTGCTGTGAAGCCACTTCGCCGAACGGACCGGATCATTGACATTGCCGCAGGGGTCGCTGCGATGAGTCGAGAGGAAGCGACCTACTGGCATGCGCAGGTCCAGCATCGTCATGGGCTCAAGGCGCTACGCATCCTCCTCGATGGAGGTAAGCGCAGGTGACCCTGAGCACCAAAAGAGCAGATCAGGGCGCAGCGGACGGATCCGCCGTGCAGACACAGTGGGAGGCCAGACGGTGACCCGGAGCCTTATCGAGCAGTGGTTGCCTTCAGCGTCTATTGGCGCCGAAAGCGTTAGGGAAACCGGGACCTTCACGGCTTTGCCGCCGACTTTTGCGTTGCACGTCTGGTGGGCTCGGCGTCCTCACATTGCCAGCCGCGCGGCTGTGGTTGCTTCTGCGCTACCGGCCTGGCCGACGCCTGGTGAAGCGGAAAAGGATGAGGACTGCGCGCGCGTCCTCGCCGGCTTGCAGAACGAATTTCCCGGCGGAGAGAAGGAATACCATGCATGGTTCCTGATGTGCTTGGGAATCGTTGGTGATCCCGTTTCTTCACGGAAGGCAATTGCGGCAGCTAAAGAGGCCGGCATTAAGCTTCCAGGGAACGGATACGGGTATCCGCGGGCGTTCACGGAAAGCCCAGGCCGTGAGAATCTTGAGCGAATTTCGCGACTTTCTGGGTTGCGCAGCAAAACCGGATCCGAGGAAACGACTCTCCTGGATATGTTCTCCGGAGGAGGGAGTATCCCGTTTGAGGCAGTGCGATATGGATTCGATACGTACGCCAATGAGTTGAACCCAGTGGCATCCGCGATCCTTGAAGGCACGGTGGCTCTTCCTGCCGACCTCGGGGTCGAATTCACGCAGGTTATTAGCGCCTGGGGCAACCGTTGGGCTGGCCGTGTGCGTAAGAGGCTCGAAGAATTCTATCCTCTACAGGGTGGGGAAACGGTGGTCGCCTACGTTTGGGCGCACACCGTTCCTTGTCCTACGACCGGCCGCCCAACGCCACTGTCGCCAAACTATTGGCTCGCTCGCCCCGCATCCGGCCTTAAGGTCGCCGTAGACCTGGAGATCGACCACGAGAAAGGGACAGTAAAGCCGAGAATCGTAGAGGGCAGTGCTGCTGCGACTCCCGGAAGCAGAGCTACATATAAGAATGGCACAGCGACCAGTATCTGGACTGGCGAAACATTCTCCGGCGAATATATTCAGGAGATGGCGCAATCAGGGCACCTTGGCCAGCAACTCCTGGCTCTGGCAACCACCCGTAGCGGGGTCAAGGGGCGAAGGTTCCGCGTGCCGACGAGCGATGATCTAGCTGCTGTCCAGGCTGCGGAGAGGGAGCTCTCGGACCGCCTCCCTGGTTGGGAGATCTCCGATCTCGCGCCCACAGACGAGATTCCGGATGGATGGAAGACTTCCGAACCGCGCCGCATGGGACTTACCCGCTGGTCGGACATGTTCACTCCACGGCAGCTACTGGCAAACCTGACTGCGCTCGAAGAGACCCAGAAGATTGTCGCAGAGGCGAGAGAAGAGATTGGTGAGCCGTACGCGAAGGCGCTCGGACTCTATCTCGCGTTCGCGATCAGTAAGTGCCTGAACTACAACAGTCGGATGAGCGTCTGGCACTCATTGCGCCAAGTTACGGCGAACACATTCAGTCAGCATGACCTCTCATTCAAGATGTCGTTTGCTGAGCTCGATGCGGCACATTCGCTGCCGGACTGGGCGATTGATCAAATTCGGCGCACTTATGAAGGAACTGCTCGTCTCATTTCCGGCGGGGATCGATTCGACTCGTCTCGGGACGGCGGAAAGATTGAGATCATAAGTGGATCTGCTGCACAGCTGCCACTGAAGAGTGGATCCGTAGACCTCATCGTCACCGACCCTCCCTATTCGGATAACGTGATGTATGCGGAGCTGTCCGACTACTTCTATGTGTGGCTTAGGCGAGCGCTTAGGGACACGTGGCCGCAGTTTACCAATTTGGTCTCGACAGACAAGGTCTCCGAGGCCGTGGCCAATCCCTACCTATTCAAGGATATGGCGCCACCTGTTCGACGCGGTCGCAAGAAGTCAGACGTCAAGACGGCGGCTAAATTGGCTGATGACCGATACGAAGAGTTGATGAAGCAGTCGTTTCGTGAGGCTCACCGAGTATTGAAGTCTGACGGTGTGATGACAGTCATGTTCACGCACAAGAAGATTTCCGCCTGGGACACCCTTGGCTCGGCGCTTCTGGATTCTGGCTTCTCTATCAACTCGTCGTGGCCAGTCCATACAGAGAGCGAGAACTCCCTTCATCAGGCCAAGAAGAACTCGGCGAAATCTTCAATTTTCCTGGGATGTCGGAAGCGGGTGAATAGCGAACCCGCTTACTGGTCGGATATCCGACGCGATGTGGAGCGAGCTGCAGAAGATTCCGTAACGCGATTTGCTGCGCAGGGGATGACCGGAGTCGACCTCACGATCGCAACATATGGTCCGGTCCTTTCGGTGCTGTCCAATCGTTGGCCCGTTTACACCGGTGAATTGGATGGTGACGGTAACCCGGAGGTCTTGCGGCCCGACGCGGCGCTCGATTTGGCCCGCGAGAAGGTTGCCTCGCTCAAGAAGCGGGAGCTTCTGGGAGGTCGGGATATCGACTTCGACCGGGTCACTGACTGGTACTTGCTCGCCTGGAGCGACTTCGCTGCTGCGGAATTCCCGTATGACGAAGCAAGAAAGCTCTCAATCGCGACTCACCTTGAGCTCGATGATCTTGCTAAGAGGGACAAGGTGGTCAAGGCGTCGAGCGGAAGCGTTACCCTTCTCACGCCGGCGCAGCGAGTCACAGCGGGTGCGCTTGACCCGGATGCTGCGGAGCTTGGGACGTGGCTCGATCGGCTGCATGCTCTGATGGCGCTGTACGACTCAGATGGTCTCGGCGCAGCGAAGGCTTGGCTGAACCGCACAGGTCTGGCTGACGATTCCACTCTCACTGAGGTGGTTCGTGCAGCCCTCTACGCAATTCCTCGCGTCAAAGAGAAGGGCGCTTTTTCCCGGCCGGAGGCGCGAATCCTGGACAGCCTCCGAGCGGCACTGTTCGATCACATTGAGCCGCCGGCCGACGAGGTGCACCCTGTCTTGCAGCACGAGCAGCAGACCTTCGGATTCGATGTCTGAAATCAGTGTTACGTCGCCGCCGGGATTGAGGGGCTTGGACCTCAAGCCGGGTTATGACTCCAGCGATCGAGTGCTGGAGGCTTTCTACATCCCGGCACTGTCACGGTCGGTGCACTACGACCGCTCGGTCGGGTATTTTCGTTCCTCTTCCCTGAGCGTTGCTGCGCGCGGTTTGTCCCGCTTCATCAATAGTGGCGGCCGCGTGCGGCTGCTGTGCGGTGCTGAGGTCAGTTCGGGGGACCGGGACGCCCTTCTCGGTCGGGCCGAGATCGGCCCGGCGTTCGCCAAGAAACTCGCGGATGCTTTGGTTACTGAGTCCGAAGTGGATCGACGTCGCCTTGAGGTGCTCGCCTGGCTGGCGAAGGCGGGACGCCTAGATGTACGGATCGCAATCCCAGTTGACCACGATGGGACGCCTCTCGTCGGCGGCAGCATGGACCCGTACTTCCACGAGAAAATCGGGGTTCTGCGGGACGCGGCCGGCGATGGTGTTGCCTTCCAGGGATCGGTAAACGAGTCCGCCCAAGCCTGGACCCGCAACTTCGAGTCGTTCTCTGTTTATCCATCGTGGACTGAAGCGGCAACGTACTTCAGTCATTGGGCTCTGAAGTATGAGGAGCATTGGGCTGGCCGCATGGCTGGCTTCAAGGTGTACGCGTTGCCGGATGCCGCGTCGGAGCGCCTGTTGAGCATGGCGCCGGACGTGATGCCAGGGGAGAGGGATCCGGAAGAGCCAGAACCTATGGGCGATGATGCTGCAGTCGCTCGCTTTCTGCAGGTGGCTCCGGCTCTCGTGGGTGCAGAGGCTCTTCCAGTGGCAACGACGGGACTGACACTCTTCCCGCATCAGCAGCAGGTGGTTGAACGGCTTGCCGGTCTCTACCCTCGCTCCTGGCTGCTCGCCGACGAAGTCGGTCTCGGTAAGACGATCTCAGCTGGCATGTCATTGCGCCGACTCGTGCTGTCGAAGCGCGTGCGGCGTGCCCTGATCCTGGCCCCCGCGAACGTCTGTCGGCAGTGGCAGGACGAGCTCTTCGAGAAGTTCGGTCTTTGGGTTCCCCGCCTTGAAGGCGGCAAGATCTTTGGCGCGCACCCTGATGATGTGCGGAGTGTCGTACCGGGGGTGAATCCGTGGGAGTCTGAGCCGGTACTGATCGCCTCCAGCCACCTTGCGCGCCGGCCAGCCGAGCAGGAGCGCCTTCTTGCGGCCGGGCCGTATGACCTCGTGATTGTGGATGAGGCGCACCACGCTCGCCGCACTCACATTGATGAGGATGAATACCGCCCGGGTCGCCTGCTCGAACTGCTCGATCGCATCACACAACGAGGGGTGGCCAAGGCGCTCTGGTTGCTGACAGCGACACCCATGCAGGTCGCCCCGATCGAGCTGCGAGACCTACTTATCCACGTGGGTCTGCAGGGTCCTTTGGCAAACCCGCAGGCATTTGAAAAGTACTTCCGCGAAGTGGCCAAAGGCGACGGTCCAAAGGACCGAAAGACGGCCTGGGCATGGCTGGACCAGACGCTGCGCGATACGCCTCGGCTACCGCGTACAGCGGCAGAGGAAGTGGTCCTTCAGGGGATCCGAAGCCAAGTGGGACCGGTAGCTGCGGCCCGCATCGAGAAGTTCGGCACGGGTGACCTATCTGGGGAAGAGATTGTCCAGGAGCTGACACCCAGCGGACTGGCCGCGCTGCGGGAGTGGTTGTCTTTGCTCAGTCCTGTGGGGCAGTTCGTCACCCGCCACAGTCGTGAGACGTTGAAGATGTATCGCGATCGGGGCCTTCTCACGGAGAACCTTGCTGATCGGGACACTCAGCCGGTTGTTGTGCCCTTCACCCAAGAGGAGCAGGAACTCTATGACGAGCTGGACGACCTCATCGACCGGCTCATGTCCGTACATGGAAGTAAACGCGGCGCCGGCTTCGTATTGACCGTATACCGCCGGCGGCTGACTTCGTCCTGGGCAGCGATCCAATCGACGTTGACGAAACGGCTCAATCGCGAGGCCCTGGCCCTCGACGATGATCAAGCGGCAGAAGACCTTGAGGAGGCGTGGAGCGACGCTGGACTGGAGACCGGAGATGGGCACCAGGTCAACGACTCTCAGGCACTGCCACTGACACCGACGGAGATAGAGGACATCCGGGGGTACATCAGCCGGATGAAGAACGTGCCAGACTCGAAATTTGACCGGTTGCGCTCCGATTTGGACGCTGCCCGAGGGCGTGGGCACTCAACGATCGTCTTCACCCAATACACGGACACGCTTCTGAGTCTCCGTGACAGGCTTGTTGGAGCCTATAGATCACAGCTGGCCACCTTCACTGGGCAGGGCGGGCAGGTCTTCCGTGATCACGAAGGCTGGGTTGACATCTCCAAACGGGACCTCGTCGATGCTGTGCGCTCCGGCCGCGTGACTGTCCTGCTGGCCAACGACGCGGCAAGCGAGGGCCTCAACCTCCAGGCGTGCAGTTTCCTCATCAACTACGACATGCCGTGGAACCCGATGCGAGTTGAACAGCGCATCGGCCGCGTGGATCGTCTCGGTCAAGCGCGCGATGTGGTCCACATCCGAAGCTACTTTGTACCCAACACCGTTGAGCAAGACGTCTACGCTGCTCTCGCTGGACGGATCGACGACTTTCGTCAGCTGCTCGGTCAGCTTCAACCCATTCTCGGCGCCACCGAGCGCGCATTTCAGGCGATCTTCAAGGCGCCCAGGAGCGAGAGGGCATCGGCTCAGCAACAAGCGATCCGCGAGCTGGTCGATCAGATCGACTTCGTGCGACAGGAAGGTGTCGGCTTCGGTGCGGAGGATGCGATGCCGCTACCCGAGCACGCTCCCTCCCCTGTTGCCTTGGAGGACCTCCGCGAGGTCCTCTTCGAACGCTTCGGTGCCGTACTCGACAAGGCCGGCCGCCCCGTCACGTCTGACCCCGCGCGGGCATCGCGTGACGGGGAGAGCTGGACAGCTCTGGCGACGTATGGCCACCCAGCCTTGTCCGAGGTGCTCGCCCGTAGGGCGGGGGGAAATCTTCCTGACGACAGCGCGCTGGTCATCACCGGTGACGGGGCATGGCCGAGTGTTGCCGTAAGGGCTGACCGCACTCCGCCCACCGTGGTGCAAGGGCTGAAGGACATTGACAATCTCGGAGCGGCGGCTGCACGTGGTGAGGCTGAAGAGACAGCTAACACCATTCGGCTCGAAGCCATTGGAAGGCAACAGTCGTACGAAAATGCCCTCACCGACACTCGTCGGCAACAGGCGTTGGAAGGCATCCGCGCGAAGTTCATCGTCCTTGTTCACGAGGCGCTGGCAGCTGGTTGTGCGGCAGCGCGATACGAGAGTGGTGCCAGTGTTGACCCGCTGACCGTCTGGCATGCCCTGAACACGGACAGAACGTCGATGTGGGGTTACGCGGAAGCGATGCGTGCCAAGTTGAACGTGCCGCTTGCCCGACTGATTCCCGCCCGTCTAGGCAGTCAGAGGGAACCGATCTCGACAGAGGCTTGGGACGAACTGCGTCGCAAGCTCGGGCTTGAGCTGGGTGGGTTGATGACCTTGATGCGGGCCACATTCCTTGGGTTGTAAGGGAAGGCGTGGCAGGGCATTGCTGTGGGCGGTGGGCGCGCGCTGATCGCCTGGCCAGTCGACCCCAGCTCGCGGGACCTCTGTTGGGTAGACGCCGACATAAGGAAGGCAGGCTGCTCGCGACGGTTCGGTAGACAGTGGGCTGGGGGGAGATCGTGCCCTGATACCGAAGCGTGAGCGCTGCGTGAGCGGACTGGGTGGCACTAGGGTGGACACGGCGTCATGGTGATCAAGGTCAGACGCCTCTGATCTGGGGAAACGGGATTGAGCGGCACCGCCCAGCACCACCCGGGATGATCTTGCGGGCCCTCGTAATGCGTAGGTCTCGGGTTCGAATCCCGAAGGCGGCTCGGAATTACCCCAGGACTCACTCGCCGTGACCTGGGGTTTTTTCATGCCCGGGTGCGGCTGCGGCCCCCGGAGCGGTGTCGGGGCCCCTTGCTTGGCTCATTGGTCTAGTCCAAACTGATCGATTGACGAAGCCTCCGCGGAGTCGGCCATGCACAGCCCGCAATGCCACCGCCGGTCTTGATCGACACGTCGCGGTCATCGGATGAGGGGGATGCCATGTCAGAGAGGACGGCGGACACGGGGCTTCCCCGGGGAGGCCCGGCGGGCGAGGCCGGGTCGTTCGGTCCACGGCTCCAGGAGTTACGCGGGCGGGCAGGGCTGAGCCAGGAGGTGGCGGCGGCCCGGGCCGGGATCAGTACCAGGGCACTGCGGGACATCGAGCGCGGCCGGGTCCGGCGGCCCCAGTCGCGCACCCTCCAGCGGCTCGCCCAGGCGCTGGGGCTGACCAACGGCGAGCTGGCCGACCTGCTGGCCACCGCCGGCACCCCGCCCCCGCGCGACGCCGGCCGGCCGCGCCTGCTGATCCTCGGCCCGCTCTCCCTCCAGAGCGGCCGGACGCCCGTCCCCGTCACCAGCCCGATGCTGCGCCGGCTGCTCGGACTTCTCGCGCTCAAGCACCCCGAGCCCGCCACGCAGCAGGAGATCACCGACACCCTCTGGCCGTCCGGACCGCCCAGCTCCCACCAGAGCCTCGTCCACACCTACGTCAGCCAGGTCCGCCGGCTCCTCGAACAGGGCGCCCTGCGGACCGTCCCGCCCCCGACCGTCGTCCGGACGCCCACCGGCTACCTGCTGGAGGCCCCCCGCAACCAGATCGACCTCGGGCACTTCGACGACCTCCTCGCCGAGGCGGAGCGCCTGCACCGCGCGCCGGACCCGCGCGCCGCGTACGAGGCCCTGACGCGGGCCCTCCAGTGGTGGCGGGGCCCCGTGCTCGCGGACGGCGACCCGGTGCTGCGCCAGCATCCGGCCGCCGTGGTCGCCAACGAACGGCGGGTCAAGGCCGTGCTGTTGCACGCCGACACGGCGCTGCTGCTCGGCCGGTCCGAGGAGGCCGTCCCCGTGCTGTGGGACATGGTGAACACCGAGCCGCTCCACGAGGGCCTGCACGCCCGGCTGGTCCTCGCCCTCGGCAGCTGCGGGGAACAGGCCGCCGCGCTCAACGTCTACAACCGGCTCCGCGACCGCCTCGACGAGGAGCTCGGCATCGCACCCAGCGCGGAGGTCCGCGACGCCCATCTGCGGGTGCTGCGCCAGCAACTCCCCCTCGCGCAGCGCCGGGCCGAGCCGCCCGCCTCCCCCGAGCGCGCGGTGCCCGCCGGGCCCGCAGGCCGTGCGGCGTCCAGCGGACCGCTCCCCGCCCAACTGCCCGCCAGCGCAGGCTCGTACGTCGGACGGCGACGGCAGATGGGGGAGCTCGACGCCCTCGTCTCGCCCGACCCCGCGCGGCGCTCGCACCTCGTCGCCGTGGTCGGCGCCCCCGGCGTCGGCAAGACCGCCCTCGCCAAGCACTGGGCCCACGCCCGGCGCGAGCACTTCGCGGACGGGCAGCTCTTCGTCGACCTGCGCGGCCACTCCCCGCTCCCGACCCTCCGCCCCGCCGACGTCCTCGCGCAGTTCCTCCGCGCCCTCGGCGCCCCGCCCGACCAGCTGCCCGCGGACGAGGACGAGGCCGCCGCGCTGTACCGCACGCTGCTCGCCGACAAGCAGATGCTGATCGTCCTGGACAACGCCCGCGACGCCGAACAGGTCAGGCCCCTCATCCCCGGCGCCCAGGGCTGCGCCGTGGTGATCACCAGCCGCAGCCGGCTCGCGGGGCTCGTCGCGAGCGACGGCGCCCGCCAGCTCGTCCTGGACGTGCTCGATCCGGACGAGGCCCGCCAGCTCCTCGGCAGCACCATCGGCGAGAGACGGGTCGCGGCCGAGGAGGAGGCGGCCCGCAGACTCGTGCGGGTCTGCGGAGGCCTGCCGCTCGCCATCCGGATCGCCGGTGCCAATCTCCTCGCCCGCGACGCCGGCATCGCCGACTACTGCGCCGAGTTGGCCGGCGACGACATGCTCAGCCGGCTGCGCATCGAAGGGGACCGGCGCTCCACCGTGCGCGCCGCCTTCGACCTCTCCTACCGCGCGCTCCCGGCCGCGGCCCAGCGCATGTTCCGGCTCCTCAGCCTCATCCCCGGCCCCGACGTCACCGTCGCCGGCGCCGCGGCACTGGCGGACTCCGGCCCGGCCCAAGCGGCCTGCCTCCTCGTGAGCCTGACGAACGCCCATCTCGTACGCGAACGGGCCGCCGGCCGCTTCGGCATGCACGACCTGCTCCGCTCGTACGGCCGCGAGCTCGTCAGCCGCGAGGAGGCGCACGCCGCCCGGCAGCGGCTCTTCGACTGGTACCTCCGCCACACCGACGCGGCCGCCCGGCTGCTCTATCCGGCGGCAGGGGCCGACCCGGCCGGCGGGGCGGCTCCCTCGTCCGCTCCCTGGTCCGCCCGCGCGTCCGCCCCCGCTTCCTCGCCGGTCTTCGCCGGGCGGCGCGAGGCCTCGGAGTGGCTGGACAGCGAGCGGGAGAACCTGGCCGGCGCCGTCCTGCAGGCGTCCGGCGCCGGCTTCACCGCCCTCGCCTGGCGGCTGGCGGAGAGCCTGCACGACTACCTCTCGGTGGGGATGTACACCGGCGACTGCCTCAAGGTCGCGACCGCCAGCCTGTTCGCCGCCGTCGCCGACGGAGAGCTGCGCGCCCAGGCCGCCGCACAGCTGCGGCGCGCCGAATGCCACTGGGTCCTGGCCAACACCGCGCAGGCCCTGGAGCTCTTCGGCAGCGCCCTGGAGCTCGCGCGGCTGGCCGACTGGGGCGAGGGCCAGGCCCTGGCGCTGCGCCGCATCCGCGCCGCGCACCAGGAGGACGGCGGCATGCGGCCGGCCTGCGACCACCTCTCCCAGGCGCGGGGGCTCACCCGGCGCGGGAGCGGGGCGGAGGCCGCCGGCGACGTCACCGACCTCAGTGGTGTGAGCGACGTGAGTGGTGTGAGCGATATGAATGGCGTGAGTGGCGTGCGCAACGTGGGGCTGACCTGCTGAGGGGTGCTGCCACCCCTTGAGGCCCGGGAGGCCGTTCGCCCGGGCCGCTTCGTCCGTCCGGCAGTGCCACCGGCGGCAGGACCATTACTCCGGCAGTTGCCCCGGTTCTGCCGGTCCCCGCGGGCCGTTCTGCGGCGACCGGCAGAACCGTAGGTCAGGGGCGGTGCGGGCGGCGTTCCGGGGGCTTCCGGTCCTCTGGCCCCGCTGTAGGTGCCCGCCCAGGCCGGAATCGTACGGTGGCCGCACCGGAAGGCCGTTCCCCGTGCCGATACATGAGGTGACACGTTGCCGCAGCTCACGTTGGCCTTCGCGGCCACCCCGTGCCGAGCGCGTTCCGGGACCCGCCCCTTCGGTCATGCCCACAGACCCGCACCGTCGCGCGATCAGAAAGGTGACGATGGAATCCCCGGCACAGACCTCACGTCAGGAAGCCCGGCGCGCAGCCGAGGTGAACGAGTTCGTGGTCGCGTTCTACGAACGCACCCTCGCACGTGCCGACTTCAGCCCGTCCGGGATCGCCGAGGAGCTGGGCGTCCCCCGGCAGCGCGCCGAGCAGGCGGTCGGCCTGCTGCGTGAGCTGCGTCTGGTCAAGCCGGCGGAGGGCGGCGCGGACCGCTTCGTCGCGGTCAGCCCCGAGGCCGCCCAGATGGAGCTGCTGGTCCCCCTGGAGCGGGAGATCCTCGACAGCCGGCACCGACTCGAAGGATTCAAGGGGCAGTTGAGCTCCTTCGTGACGGCCTTCGAGAAGCAGTCCAGAACCCGCGCCGAGACGGTGGTGATCACCGAGGACCGCGAGGAGATCGAGCTGCGCCTCCTGGAGGCGGCCCAGGGCTGCACGGGCGAGGTCCTCGTGATGCAGCCCTGCGTGGCCCGTGAGACCAGCGAACTGCGGCTGGCCCGCCCGCTCGTCCTGGAAGCGGTACGGCGCGGTGCGCAGGGCCGGATCCTCTACCCCCACACCGCCCGCGGCGACTCCGACACCCGCGCGCATCTCGGCGAGCTCCTCCCCGCGGGCGGGCAGGTGCGCACCACCAACGAGGTACGCGACCGCTTCCTGGTCTTCGACCGGAAGACGGCCTTCATCCCGGCCGGCGAGGGCGACGCGATCGCCGTCGTCTACGACGGCGCGGTCGCGGCCTTCCTGGCCGGACTGCACGCCCGGGTCTGGGAGTCCGCGTTCGACTTCGACTCCGGCGCGGCCGGCTACGCGGGCACGATGGGGGACCTGAAGGCGACCCTGCTCGACCTGCTGGCCTCCGGCGCCAAGGACGAGGTGATCGCGCGCCGCGTGGGCATGTCCGAGCGGACCCTCCGCCGCCATGTGGCCACGATCATGCAGGACCTGTCGGCCTCCAGCCGCTTCCAGGCCGGTGTGCTCGCCGCCCGGACCGGTCTGGTCGACACGGCCCTGAGCGGTGCCGCATGAGCCGCTACGACCGCCTCGCGTACACCTCGTCCGTGCGCAGGGTCCAGGAGGAGATGGGCAGCGCCACGGCGACCGACCGCCGGCTGCGGGAGCCGGTCGAGGAGGCCGAGCCGCTCACCGCCACGGAGGCGTCCTTCGTCCAGGGTCTGGACGGCTTCCTGTTCGCGAGCGTGGGCGAGACCGGATGGCCGTACATCCAGTTCCGGGGCGGCCCGCCGGGCTTCGTCCACGTCCTGGACGAGCGCACCCTCGGCTATCTGGACGTCCGGGGAAACCGGCAGTACATCACCACCGGCAACGTCCGCGGCAACGACCGGGTCGCGCTCTTCTTCATCGACCACGCCCGCCGGACCCGCCTCAAGATCTTCGGCCACGCCACCGCCGTGTCGGTCGAGGAGGCGGCCGGACAGGCCGGCGCGGCCGCCGAGCTCGTCGAGCGCCTGGACGCGCACCGTACCGAGGGCACGGTCGAGCAGCTCGTCACCATCCGGGTCGAGGCCTTCGCCTGGAACTGCCCCAACCACATCACCCCCCGTTTCACCCGGGGCGAGGTCTCCGACGCCATGGCGCCGGCCCTGGACCGCCTCGCCCGCCTCGAGCAGGAGAACGCCGACCTGCGCGCGGAACTGTCCGCCCGGCCCGGCGACCGCCCCGCCGGCTGACCGACCCACCCGCCGGCCGACCCACCCGCCGACCACCCACCCGTCGACCGACCACCCACCCACTGACCGAATTCGGCAGCCGGTTCCGGTCCTTGAGGGAACCTCGAGTCGGAATCCATTCTGGATTCAGCGAAGAGCCCTCGAAGCGAACGGAGACATCGCGCGATGGTCAGCGAAGTGATCGACCGAAACGACCGGTTCCGGGGAATCCTGGACCGGCTCGCCACGAAGTCGATCGACGACTACTACAACCCGTACCGGCTGTTCGAGTGGCCGGACCGACTGCCCGAGGACATGTGGTGGATGAGCCCCGAGCTTACCACCACGTACGGGACGGAATGGGCCGAGAAGCTCACTCCGCAGCAGCTCCACACGCTTTCCAAGCACGAGAGCATCAATTTCTACAGCCTCAATGTGCACGGTATCCGGGAACTGCTCATCGAGGTGGTCGCCCGGATTCACACCGCCGGTTTTGAAACGCCCTCGGAGTTCTTCCACCATTTCATCGGTGAGGAGAACGAGCACATGTGGTTCTTCGCCGAATTCTGCCTGCGCTACGGCAAGAAGATCTACAAGCAGCCGGCCGGCGGCGCCGAGGTGGCCGGCTCCTCGGCCAAGGTCCAGAGCCTGCTGGTGTTCACCCGCATCCTGATCTTCGAGGAGCTGGTCGACCACTTCAACTCGCTGATGGCCGAGGACGAGCGGCTGCACGAGACCATCCGCGGCATCAACCGGATCCACCACCAGGACGAGTCCCGGCACATCGCCTTCGGCCGCGAACTGGTCGGCCTGCTCCACCAGGACCTCAAGGAGACGGCCACCGAGCAGGAACTGGACGAGATCTCCGCCTACCTTCGCCGCTACCTGAAGCACAGCTTCGACTCGCTCTACCACCCGCAGGTCTACCGCGACGCCGGCCTGGAGAACCCGCACGAGCTGCGCCGGTCCCTCATGGAGTCCCCGGCTCGGGCCGAGGCCGAGCTGCGCACCTTCCGCAAGACCGCCAAGTACCTCGAGAAGACGGGACTCATCCGATGAACCGCCTGACCGGGAGCGACGGTGCGCCCGCACTCGCCATCCTCGGGCCGCCGGCCACCCGGCTCGTCAAGGAGCTGGACCGGGTCTTCACCGGCTGGGGCACCGAGGACGGCGCCCAGGAGATCAGCGCCCCGCCGCTCTTCCCGGTGACCGACCTGGAGAAGTTCGACGTCTACACCAACTTCCCCCAGCTCGCCTGGGTGGCGGGCTCTCTCGACCTGACCGGCGATCAGTTCAAGCCGGTGGACGGGCGGTTCGGGCCCGGCGCGGTGACCGAGGCGCGGTACGGGCTGCCGCACGCCACCTGCTACGGCGCCTACCTCTTCCACGAGGGGAACCAGGTCGCCGACGACACCCTGGTGACCCTGGTCAACCGCTGCTTCCGCAACGAGGACCACTACGGCGGGCTGCGCCGCCTCGCCAGTTTCCAGATGCGCGAGATCGTCGCCATCGGCAGCTTCGAGCACACCCAGCAGGTGCTGGCCCGCTTCACCGAGCGGATCCGGTCCTTCGCCGGCGCGCTCGGGATCGACCTGGGCAAGGTGCCGGCCGGCGACCCGTTCTTCAGGAACGACAACGGCCGCGCGCTGCTCCAGAAGCTGAGCCCGGTCAAGTACGAGTTCCAGTACGGCGACCTGGCCATCGCCTCCGTCAACACCCACCGCAACTTCTTCGGCGAGCGCTGCGGCATCCGGCTGGAGTCCGGCGAGCACGCCTACACCTCCTGCGTGGCCTTCGGGCTCGAACGCTGGATCGCCGTCCTGACCGAGCACTTCCGCGAGGACCTCGACGCCGCGCTGACCGCCGTACGCGCTGCCGCAGAAGCAGCCCCTGGTGGAGCCACTCCCGCAGCCGCCCCGTCGTGAGCCGGCCCCTGATCGGCGTCGACCTCGTGCCGCTCTCCCGGGTCGACGAACTCCTCGATCCCGGCATCGGGCCGCTGCTCAGGAAGTACCTCTCCGTCGAGGAACTGACCGTCTCCCGGACCCCGGACGGCGCACCCGACCAGGCCAGGATCGCCGGCCGGCTGGCCGCCAAGGAGGCCGTCTTCAAGCTCCTCGGCGCCGTCGGAAGGCCCGTCCCCTGGCAGGGCATCGAGGTCCTGCGCGGCCCCGGCGGGCGGCCCGGGATCCGGCTCTCCGGCAGGGCCGCCGAGCTGGCCCGCGACGCCCGGCTCGGCCCGATCGACGTCAGCATCAGCCACGACGCCGGCTTCGCGATCGCCGTCGCGGCCTCCTCCGTCTCCCCTGATCAACCTCCCTCCCCCTCCACCTCCCACGCTCAGAAGTCAGCGACTCCGAAGGGAATGCCATGAGTTCCGCAGGTATCGACAAGGTCCGGGACTGGATCCTCGGCCGTCACCCCGAGCGCACCGAGCTCGCCGCCGACGTCGACCTCATCGAGAGCCGTCTCGTCGACTCGCTCGCCTTCGTCGAGCTCGTCTACACGATCGAGGACGCCGCGGGCGTCGAGATCGACTTCGACAACATCGACATCGAGGACTTCCAGACCCTCGCGACCATCGAGAAGGCGTTCTTCGCCTGATCCCGAGGAGGGATCTTCACCATGGATGCTGTCTCGTACACCGCACAGTGGATGGCCGCGGCCCGCTCGCAGGAGTCCGAGCGGGAGGACGCGCTCTTCGTCGACCCGCTCGCCAAGGACCTCGCCGCGCCCAGGGGCTTCGAGCTGATCGAGCGCTACGCCGGCGGAGGCCTGCTGCCCTTCATCTCCATCCGG
This sequence comes from Streptomyces venezuelae, assembly GCF_008642375.1. Taxonomy (NCBI): domain Bacteria; kingdom Bacillati; phylum Actinomycetota; class Actinomycetes; order Kitasatosporales; family Streptomycetaceae; genus Streptomyces; species Streptomyces venezuelae. The sequence goes on from NZ_CP029194.1 coordinate 4,759,927, forward strand.
ACCCGGTTCCTGGACGACGCCATCAAGGACGTCCTCGCCGAGGGCGGGATCCAGCAGGTCGTGCTGATCGCGGCGGGCATGGACACCCGGGCGTTCCGCCTCGACTGGCCGGAGGGCACCCGGGTCTTCGAGGTCGACCACGCCCTCCTGATCGCCGAGAAGCGCCGCCGCCTCGACGCCCTCGGGGCCGAGCCGCGCGTCGACCGGCGCGAGGTCTCCGCCGACCTCACCCAGGAGTGGATGCCCGACCTGGAGGCCGCCGGCTTCGACCGCACCCGCCCGACCCTGTGGGTCGCGGAGGCGCTGACCTTCTTCCTCACCGAGGAGCAGGCCGCCGGACTGCTCCAGCTGCTCGCCTCCGCCTCGGCGCCCGGCAGCCACCTGGCCTTCGACATCCTCGGCCGCGCCCTGCTGCGCAGCCCGTTCTCGAAGCGCTGGCTGGACACCCTCGCCGCCGACGGCACGCCGTGGATCTTCGGCACGGACGAGCCCGAGGAGTTCCTGACGGCGAACGGCTGGAAGACCACCGACCTGCGCGAGCCGGGCCAGCCCGGCGCCGGCGAGGGCCGCTGGCCGTACGAGGTCCAGCCGAGGGACCGCCGGGGCGCCAACCGGCTGTGGCTGATCCGCGCCGAGATAGCGACGGGCTGATGGGCCAGCCGACCACGGACCGCCGGATCACCCTGGAGCGGATCGAGTCGTACCTGCCGGAGCGCAGCGTACGGATCGAGGAGCTGGGCGAGCGGCTCGGTCTGCGCCGGGCGGAACTCGGGGTGTTCCGGAAGTTCTACGGCCTGGACACGCTCCGCTTCGACCCCGAGCTGCCGCTGCTCGACCTGCTGCGGCCCGCCGCGCGCGGCGCCCTGGCCGCCCTCCCCGCGGGCGGCCGGGTGGACTACCTGGCGTACGCCCACGTCACCCAGGCCGTGGCCCCGGCCGACGTGGACATCGCCCAGGAGGTCGGCAAGGACCTCGGGCTCACCGCCACCGGTACCGAGGCCTTCGGCCTCAGCCACCAGGCCTGTGTCAGCAGCCTGGGCGCCATCGAGGTCCTCGGCGAACTGCTGCGGGCCGAGAGCGCCGAGGGCGCGTACGCCCTGATGGTCACCGGCGAGCAGGCGTACTCGCCGATCGTCCAGCACGTCCCCAACACCTCGATCATGGCCGACGCCGCCGCCTCCTGCCTGATCACGCTGGGCGGCGAGGGCGATGTCGTCCGCTCCTTCGCCACCCGGACCCTGGGCGAGTACGCCCAGTGGCTGGAGCTGACCGCCGAGCAGAACACGCAGTTCGGGGAGCAGTACGGCAGCAGGATCGCCGAGGTCATCCACCAGGCCGTGGCGGAGGCGGGGCTGACGCTCGACGACGTCGACCTGGTGATCCCGCACAACGTCAACAAGCTGGCCTGGCGGCAGACCATCAAGGAGCTGGAGGTGGCGCCGGAGAAGGTCTTCCTGGACAACGTCCCGCGCTACAGCCACACCTTCGCCTCGGACGTCTTCGTCAACTACACGACCCTGCGGGACGCGGGCCGCCTCGTGGACGGCGCGCACTACCTGCTGGTCTCCGTCGGCCTGGGCGCCACCTTCGGCGCGATGGTGATCACCCACCGTGCGGGGGGCGAGGAGTGATGGAGCGTCAGGAAATTCTGCTCGTCATCGAGAAGGCGCTCAGCGAGGTCCTGGAGCGTCCGGTCGACGGGCTCACCGAGGAGACCGCGCTCTTCGACGAGCTGCAGCTCGAATCCATCGCCGTGCTGGGTCTCCTCATGACCGTCGAGGAGGCGACCGGCATCGCGGTCGACCCGGACGAGCTCGACATCGACCACCTGCGGACCATGCGGTCCTTCGCCGACTACGTCGAGGCCGCACTCCGCGAAGCAGAGGGGACGTCATGAGCGGGGACGCCAAGGGCGGGGCCGTGCCCGGACTCGCCCTCCGGGCCGCCGCGGCGGTGCGCTCGCCGGAGGGCCGGGCGCCGGAGGACCGCCCGGCCGCGCTCGACTACTTCCGCGACCTGCTCACTCCCTTCGGGGAGAAGCCGGACGAGGAGCTGCTGAGCCGTGGCGCGCACGTCCACCACCGGGACCTCGCGGACCTGCTCGTCGCCGACGAGGGCGTCGGCCGGAGCCGGCCCGAGCTGCTGGTCGTCACCCACGCCCTGCCGGACGTGGTGCCCTTCACCGCCGTCGCGCCGCACATGACCGACCGCCTCGGCGGCCGGGCGGCCAACTTCGCGATCGGCCAGCAGGGCCTGGCCGCGCCCTTCACCGCGCTGCGGATCGCCTCGGCGTACCACCGTTCGGGGCGGGCCGCGGAGGTGGTGATCGCGGTGCTCGAACAGACCACGCTGCCGACGCCCTTCCCGCTGGTCCAGCAGACCCCGCTGATCGACTCGGCGGCGGCGCTGGTCCTCGGGGCCGGGGCCGGGGCCGGGGGTGGAGAGGGAGCCGGTGACGGTGCCGGGGCCGAGGACGGTCTGCGGTTCGTACGGGCGTACTCGGCCGCCTCGGCGGCGGAGGCGCTCGGCCCGGACGCCCTGGGCCGGGACCTCGGGGAGGACGGCACCCTCCTCGTCCTCGGGCCCTGGGTCACCGAGGACCTCCCGGAGCGCTCCGCCACGCACCGGGTGGCACCGGGCAGCTACTGCACCAGCCTCTGGCTGGAGCTGGCCGACCACTGGCAGGAGTGGCGGGAGAACCACCGGCGGATCGTCCTGTGCGACACGGACCCCCGCACCGGCCGCAGCCACGTGGCGCTCTTCGCCCGCGGCGAGGGATAGCTCCCGCGCGGCCCCGGGGACGAGCCCGTCCACCACGCCCCCGCCGTGGTGGACGGGCTCGCCCCGGTCGCCCCCGTACGGGCGGCGGGGCACGTACGGCACGGCTTCGACAGACATCGGACAAGGCAACCGAACCGAACCGAAGGGAAGGTCGGACACACGATGACCACGGCTGAGACGCGGACCATCAGGCTGGACTCCGCGAGGGCCGGCACCGGCCCGGCGACCTGGGGGCAGCGGGCGATCTGGGGTGTCGTCACCCGGCTCGGCGACGACGCGCCCCGCTACAACGTGCCGGTCGACCTCCCCGTCACCCCGCCCCGCCCCGCCTCCCGCGTCCTCGCGGACGTGACGGAGCTGCTCCTGCTCCACGACAGCCTGCACACCCGTTTCCTGCCGGACGGCGAGGACGGCCTGCGGCAGGTCGTGGACGGCAGCGGCGAGCTCCCGGTCGAGATCCGTACGTGCTCCGCCGACCGGGCCGCCGGGACCGGCGCCGCCCTGCGGGCGGAGCTCGCCGGACGCTCCTTCGACCACACGCGGGAATGGCCCCTGCGGGTCGGCCTGGTGGAGTGCGAGGGCCTGGTCCACCGGCTGGTGCTGGTCGGCGCGCACACCGGGATGGACTACTGGGGCCTCGGCCGGCTGCTCCGCGACCTGGAGTCGGTCCAATCGGGGGAGACCGCCGCCTCGCTGCGCAGGGCGCGCCCGGCGCTCCAGCCGCTGGACGCCGCGGAGGTCCAGGCCTCGCCGCTCGGCCGCCGCCGGGACGAGGCGGCCCGCCGCTACTGGTGCGAGCAGCTGACCGCGGGACCCCGGCAGATCTTCCGGGAGCCCGCGGCACCGGAGCTCGCGGACGATCCGCACCGGATGTTCCCGAACGCGCTGCTGCGCTCGCCCGCGCTGGCGGTCGCCGTCGGGCGGGTGGCGGCGGAGCTGGAGGTGAGCGACGCCGCGGTGCTGCTCGGCGCGGCCGCCCACCAGCTCGCCAGGATGTCGGGGAGCAGCGACGTGCTGTTCCAGGTGGTCGTGGGCAACCGCTTCCAGCCGGCCGCCGCCGCGGCGGTCAGCACGGTCGCGCAGGAGGCCCTCTTCCGTCTCACGGACGCGGACCGGGACTTCGAGGACGCGGTGCGGCGGACGCGGTCCGTCGCCTTCAGCGCCTTCCGCCACGCCGCGTACGACAAGTGGGCGCTGGACAGGGAGGTGGCGCCGCTGGTCGAGAAGGGCGAGGCCGCCGACCACTCGTACTGGTGGAACGACACCCGCGACCCGGGCGTCGGGCCCTTCGACGGCGGCGAGCGACCGAAGACCCCGCTGAGCGAGCTGATCGGCCGGACCGAGCTCGGCTGGCCGACGGAGTTCCTGCCCCGCAAGAACGTCTCGATGGCCGTGGACGTGCTGACCGCCCCGGGCGCCCTGGACCTCGCCATGACCGCCGACCCGGCCGTCCTCGACCGCGCCGGCATGGAGCGGTTCCTGCGCGGGGTCGAGCGGCTGATCGTCGCCGAGGCGATAGCGCTGGGGGACTGATGACGGAGACGTACGCGGGAATCGCCTGGACGGACGAGGGCTACCAGGTCGAGGTCCTGGACGGTGCCGGGCGCAGGGTCGTGGAGCCGGGCCGCTGGAGCGGCGCCCAGGCCGCCGAACTCATCGCCTGGCTCCGGGACTTCGACGGCGGGCGGGCTCCGGCCGTGGTGCTGGAGAGCACCAACGGCCTGCTCGACGGCCCGATGACGGCGGCCGGCCTCGAGGTCTACCGCGCGGATCCCTGGCTGCTGCCGCCGCGGCCGGACTTCGGCTCCGTCCCGGCCGGGCTGCTGGCGGAGCGGGCCAGGACCGCTCCCGGCGAGCTGGCCCGGGTCACCGCCGAGGGCGGCACACTGACCGGCCGCGCCGAGGAGTACTTCGCCGGGGTGAAGCGCGGCGAGCCGATCGTGGCGGAACTGACGGCGAGAGGACGCTGCTTCGCGCACGGCCGCCGGGACGACCCCAGGGTCGCGCTCACCTTCGACGACGGGCCCGACCCGGTCTTCACCCGTCAGGTCCTGGACATCCTGGACCGCTACGGAGCCCGGGCGACGTTCTTCTGCGTCGGGCACCACGTCGCCGCGCTGCCCGATCTCGTGCGCCGGACCGCCGCCGCCGGCCACGAACTGGGCAACCACTCCTGGTCGCACCCCTACCTGCCCGACCTCACCCCGGAGCAGCTGCGCGAGCAGCTCGACCGGACGGCGGAGACCGTGGCCAAGGTGACGGGCGAGGAGGCCCCGACCCGGTTCCGGCCGCCGTACGGGGCGCTGAGCCCCGAGGTGCTGGCCGCCCTGGAGGGATGTCCGACCCGGCTGACGATGTGGGACGTGGACACCCGCGACTGGGCGAGGCCTGGGCCGGAGCGGATCGCCGCGACCGTCCTGGAGTCCGCGGGGCCGGGCTCGGTGGTGCTGATGCACGAGGGCGCCGGCGACCGCTCCCAGACCGTGGCGGCCCTCCCGTCGATCGTCGAGGGCCTGCTCGAACGCGGCCTGGAACTGGTCACCGTGGCGGAACTCGAAGACGACGATCACCGACCGAAGGGTTGAACAGTCATGGAAGAACGTCTCGCCGAGCACACCGCGGCGGATGCGCCCCCGCCGACGAAGGACGGGCCCGGGCCCGACGGGGCAGCGCCGCCGGGGCCGCCGTCCGGCTCGCCGTCCTCCGGAGAGCCGGCGATCTGGTCCCGTAACTTCCGGTACTACTTCACGGCCCGCAGCGCCGGCCTGCTCAGCTGGGCCATGCTGCCGGTCGCGGTCTCGGCCGGTCTGCTCAGCGGCGGGTACGGCCTGGACACCGCCGGGTACTCGATGGCCTTCCTGGTCGCTCCGTTCGCCGGTCTGGTGCTGTTCGGCGGGGTCCTCGCCGACCGGTTCACGGCCCGCCGGATGATGATCATCGCGGATCTGGCCAACCTCACCGCCCACGTCCTGCTGGCCCTCCTCTTCATCCACGGCATCGACCATCTCTGGCAGCTGTACGGACTTCTTGTGGTGGCCGGTACGGCCAACGCGCTGTTCCAGCCGGGCGCCTCCTCGACCGTCCCGCTGGTCTCACGGGACGTGCAGGGCGCCAACGGCGTGCTGCGCACCTCCGAGGCGATCACCGGTCTCGGCGGTCCGGCCCTGGCCGGTGCGCTGGTCGGCTTCGGGTCCACCGGCTGGGTGATGGTGATCTCCGCCGTCGCCTACGGGACCAGCGCGATCTGCCTGTTCGTGCTCCGGCTCGGCGTGGTGCCCGCGCCGCCGGCCGGGCAGAGCCTGTGGCGCAACCTGGCCGTCGGCTGGCAGGAGTTCACCTCCCGCAGCTGGCTGTGGGGAGTCATCCTGATCTGGATGTTCTACGCGGTGCTCTCCTGGGGGCCGCAGCTGTCGGTGGCCGCCGGCGTCATCGTGCCCGAGCACGGCGCGTCCGCCTTCGGTCTCATCAACGCCGCGCTGGGCGCCGGCACCGTCGCCGGCGGTCTCCTCGCGATCCGCTACAAGCCCCAACGGCCGCTCGCCGCAGGGGCCGTGGCGATGATGGCGTACCCGATCTACCCGCTCGGCATCGTCCTCGGCTGGCCGGTCTGGCTCCTCGCCGTCGCCCAGGTCCTCGTCGGCGCCGGGATCGGCGTCTGGGGCGTCATGTGGGCCACCAGCGTGCAGACCCAGGTGCCGGGCGAGGTGCTGAACCGCGTCCACGCCTACGAGGTCGCGGGCTCCGTCGGCATGTACCCGATCGGCAGCGCGCTGGCCGGGCCGGCCGTCGGCGCGTTCGGCACGGACACCGTGCTCCTGGTGGGCGTGGTGGTCTCCTTCCTCACCGCCGCCGCCCTCCTGGCCGCCCGTCCGATACGGACCCTCGAACGCGTCCCGGACCGCGTCTGAGCGGCCCCGGCGGCGCACCGGACGATCCGTACGGGACGTCACCATACGGTCCGCGCGATCCGCGTCGGACGTCACCGCACGGTCCGCGCGGTCCGTGCGATCCGCGTCGGACGTCACCGCACGGTCCGTGCGATCCGTGCGATCCGCGCGGTCCTCACGGGACGTCCGGTCGCCGCGCGTGCCCGCGGAGCCCGTGCACTCCCGCGGAGGGCGTGCACTACCTGGTCCGCCGCGGCGAGGAGGTCCTCGACGAGCTGCCTGTCGCCGCGCCGGACCGGGCGACCGCGGCGGGGCTCCCGCCGTGGCGCGCCCTGGAGCACACCGCCTCGCGCACCCTGCTGAGGGCGCTGCTGCGGGAGATCGGCGAGGACCTCGGGGGCGGCCCGGTCGCCGCCCGCCCGGGCGGCCGGCCGTACCTCCCCGGCCGCCCCGACCTGGGCGTGAGCCTCTCGCACTCCTCGGGCTGGGTCGCCGCGGCCGTCGCCAGGGACCGTGACGTCGGCGTCGACGTCCAGTCCCCGCGCGCCGTCGGCGACCGCCTCCTGCGGCTGTGCTGCGCGCCCGGCGACGCCGAGGCGCTCTCCGCCCTGCCCGAGGCCGGTCGCAGAAGGGAGTTCGCCTGGATCTTCACCGTCCAGGAGGCCTGCGTGAAGGCGACGGGCAGGGGCTTCGCGGGCCGCCCCTGGACCGTCCCGGTGACGCTCGGGCAGCGAACGGGCACCTGGGGACAGGTCAGTTGGCACGCCCCGCGCGCAGCGCAACCGGTGCCGGCCTGCTGCGCCTGGACCGAACGGCGCGGACCGGGCGGGGCGTTCCGACAGGTGGGCGCCGCTGGCGGTGACGGGCTGTGAGCCCGTAGAACACCAGCAGCAACCGGTACGCGGAACGAGAGGGCATCATGAGCGCCACCACAGAAGCCATCGCCGGCCCGACGGGCGGCGGCGACCTGGCCGTCACCGAGCGGACCCGGCTGCGGCGCATGCGGGAGAAGGGGAGTCACCTGCGGGCCGATCTGGACGCGGTGCTCGCGGCGGGCTTCCTGTGCCACCTCGGGGTCCCCGTCGACGGGACGACGATGGTCGTGCCCACCGCGTACGGCGTGGACGGCGACCACCTCTACCTCCACGGCTCGGTCGCCAGCCGCAGTCTGGTCCAGGCCCCCGACACCACCGTCTGCGTCACGGTCACCCATGTCGACGGTCTCGTCCTCGCCCGCTCCGTCTTCGAGCACGGCGTCAACTACCGCTGCGCGATGGTCTATGGCATACCGCGGATCGTGACGGACCCGGAGGAGAAGCTGCGCGGGCTGCGGGCGCTCACCGAGCAGAGCTCGCCGGGTCAGTGGGAGTACGTGCGGCAGCCCAGCCGCAAGGAGCTCGCCGCGACCTCCGTCCTCGCGCTCGACCTCACCGAGGCCTCGGTGAAGACCCGCAGCGGCCCGCCGGACGACGGCGACTCCGAGGACGCGGCGCTCGGCCTGTGGGCGGGTGTCCTGCCCGTCGTGACCACTTTCGGCGAGCCGGTCACCGACCCGGTCCTGCCCACGGACCTCGCCCCGCCGGCGCATGTCGCCTCGCGCGCGGGGCAGGTGCTCGGGGAGATTCCGGGGGAGTGAACGGGGGCCCGGCCGGGCTCAGGGGCCGGCCGTGTTCTCCGTCAGGGGCCGCACCGTGAGGCGGCCGAGGTGGCCTTCGTCCGCGAGGACGTCCACCGAGGTGATCCGGCCGTCCAGCACGGTGAAGGCGAAGACGGTGTCCGGCCGCCCGTCGCGGGTCAGGACCAGGCCCGCCGCCCCGTCCACCAGCGCCTGACGGGCCTCCCGGAACCGGCCGGCGAGGGCCAGGGCCACCGCCCCCGCCCCGTGCGCGGTCCGCATCCCGGCCCGTACGGCGGTGGGGTCGGCCCGCAGCGCCACGTCCGGGTCGAGGAGCGCGAGCAGCGCCTCGGAGTCCCCGCCCCGCGAGGCCGCGAGGAACGCGGCGACGGTCTCCCGCTGGCGCGCCGGGTCGGGTTCCGGCATCTCCTCCGTGCCCCGCACCCGGTGCCGGGCCCGGGCGGCCAGCTGCCGGGCGGCGGCCGGGGTGCGGTCCAGGACCGGGGCGACCTCCTCGTGCGGCACGTCGAACAGGTCGTGGAGGACGAAGGCGATCCGCTCGGGCGGGGTGAGCGTGTCCAGGGCCGTCAGGAGGGCGGGGTCCGGCGGGCCGGCCGGACCGGCGCCAGGACCGGGCCGGACCGCCGGGGTGTCCCACGGGTCCCAGGGATCCCAGCGGGCCGTCCGGTGCGTCTCGCGGGCCCGGAGCCGCGCCAGGCAGATCCGGGCCAGCGTGTCGAGCGGCCGTTCGCCGGCTGTGGGGCGGCGCGCCGCCTCCCGTAGCGCCTCTTCCACCGCCTCCCCGGCCTCGTCGGGCGTGCCGAGCATCCGGTACGCCACGGCCTCCAGGCGGGAGCGGCCGGCGAGGACGTCGTCGTCATCCACGGGTCGTGACCTCCGTGAGGGCGGGCGGCCTCAGTCGCCGTGGCCGGTGCCTCCGCTGCCGAAGCCTCCGCTGGAGATGCCGCCCCACTTGCGCTTCTCCTCGCTCGGCGGGTCCGGTGACGTCTCGGTGCCGCCGGACTTCTTGAGCTGGTATGGCATGAGGCGGTGCTCACCGTCGGTCTGCGGCATCTCCTCGGGCCTGCGGTACTCGGACATCTCGCCGGGCAGTGCGTCGGTCTCCGGCCTGTGCGGCTGCTCCTCCGGCTTGGGTGTGTCGGACTCGCGGTCGCGTATCCGGTAACCGAGCCAGAAGGCGCCGATGAGTACGGCGACGAGAACGAGCCCGCCGATGACCTGTCCGAGGCCTGACTGCCAAACCCCAGCGGCCAGGACCTCTGCTGCGCTGAGAGTGTTCATACTCCAGGATTACCCGATTCCGCTTCTTCGGACCCGTCGGGCGGGGAACCCCTTCGAAGATTTCTGAAACATTCCCGCGCCCCCGTCGCGTCAATGAGGTGTACGGCGACCACGCCACGTGACCGCGAAGGGAAAGGAGGGGCATGAGAAAGTCCCGCGCGGACGAGTTCCTGGAGTTCGCCTCCGCACGCACGGGGCACCTGTTCCGGTCCGCATGCCTGCTGACCAGCGGCGACACCCACCTCGCCGAGGACCTCACACAGGAGACGCTCGGCCGGATGTACGCGATGTGGGGCCGCATGGCACGGATCGGCAACCCCGCCGCGTACGCCCAGACCGTGCTCGTCCGCACGTTCCTCAGCCACCAGAGGCGCCGCTCCGCCACCGAGCGCCCCCTCGGCGAGCTCCCCGACCGCGCACCCGAGAACGGCGAGGACCCGGCACTCCGGATCGCGCTGCTCGACGCGCTGGCCGGACTCGCGCCCAAGGACCGGGCGGTCGTGGTGCTGCGGTACTGGGAGGACCGCAGCATCGAGGAGACCGCCGACGCCCTGCACGTCAGCTCGGCGGCCGTCCGCACCCGCTCCGTACGGGCACTGGCCAAGCTGCGGCAACGGCTCGGCGGCAGCATCGCCGAGTTCGCCGCCCGCTGACCTGCACCCCGCAGGCCCCATCCACCAGACTTCTTTTCACCCACGGACCGGAGACGGTGATCTCGGCATGCCTCTGAACGAAGGTTCCCAGCACGACGACGCCCCGCACGAGGGCTTCGAGGAAGAGCTCGGCGCGGTCCTGCGCAGCACGGGCGAAGGCTTCTCCACCGAGGGCCGGAGCGAGCTCGTCGCGGGCGGACTCACCCGCGGGCGGCGCCGCCTGGTGCGCCGCCGCCTCGCGGTGACCGGCGGCGCCCTCGCGCTCGCCGCCGTCGGCATCGGCGGCGTGTACGGCGGCTCGCTGCTCGGCACCGGCGGGCCGTCGAAGGCCGCCGGCGTGGGCGCGGCTCCCAAGCCGACCACCGCCGAGGCCACGGAGCCGAGCCTGGCGGACAAGCGACGCCAGGCGATGGAGCAGGCGCAGATCCCGGTCAAGGACATCGCGGCCGCCATCCAGGCCAACACCCCCGCCGGCCAGTGGCAGTTCGAGAACCTCGACGGCAAGGGCCAGTCGGCCCTCGGCGTCTACGACGACGGTGGCGGCAAGGCCGCCGTCTCCGTCGGCCTCTACCGCGCGGGCGGCGGCGCCGGCGAGGCCGGCGCGGGTCAGGTCGAGTGCCCGAGCAAGGTCCACGTCGACTTCGACAAGTGCACGACCGACCGGCTGCCGGGCGGCGACCGGCTGATGGTCATCCAGGGGTACGAGTACCCCGACCGGCGCGAGGACACCAAGAACTGGCGCGCGGTCCTGCTCACCAAGGACGGCTTCCTGGTCGACGCGAGCGAGTGGAACGCCCCCGCCCAGAAGGGCGCCGCGGTCAGCCGCGAGAACCCGCCCTTCACCGCCGCCCAGATGAAGGCCCTCGTCACGGCGGACGACTGGCGCCCGGTGCTCGACCAGCTGCCCGAGCTCCCGAAGACGGACGTCGACACGGGGTCGGGGATGCCCGGGGAGGCCAGTGGCCCCGAGATCCAGTCCACCGTGCGCTCGCTGCTGCCCAAGGGCCTTCGTGTGACGGACAAGGGCGGGGATTACGGCTACGGCTTCCTTGTCGTCGACGACGGCAAGGGCAAGAGCCTCTTCGAGATCAACGTCCAGCCGAACATGGGGGGCGCGGCCGGCGACCTCTTCGGCAGCGGCGAGGTCACCACCCTGCCCGACGGCCGCAAGGTGAAGGTCACCCAGGGGACCGCGGAGAAGGGCGGCTCCGGTGTCGTCTCGTGGGGCGTCGACACCATGACCCCCGAGGGCTTCCGGGTCGTCGTCTCCAGCATGAACGCGGGTGGGCACCGTCAGGACGCCACGCGCCCCGAGCCCGCGCTGACGGTGGAGCAGCTGAAGACGATCGCGCTGAGCCCGAAGTGGCAGAAGACGTCCGCCAAGTAACACCTGGACGAGCGGGGGAGTGAACGGGGGAGGGAGGGGTGGTGGGCGGCGGCCCGCCACCCCTCCCTCACGTCTACTTCGCGTCCGCGTACCGCTCCACCGTCGCCGTCGTGAACGGGAACCGCACCGGCGTCTCCCCGAACGCGATCCGCCCCGCCTCGTCCCCGGCCGCCCTGATCGCGGCCGTGACCGCCTCCGCCTCTTCCGCGGGGCAGTGCACGATCACCTCGTCGTGCTGGAAGAAGACCAGCTCCGCCCGCATCCCCCCGAGGGCGCGCCGCAGCGCCGCCAGCATCAGCAGCGCCCAGTCGGCGGCGCTTCCCTGCACGACGAAGTTACGGGTGAACCGGCCCCGCGCCCGGGCGTTACCGGAGGCGTACCCCGGGACGAACTCGCCCTCCGGCGCCGCCGGTTCGCCGCCCTCCTGCGGCAGCCCGGCCTCCTCGTCGTCGCCCGCGCCGACCGCCTTCGGGCTGGTCCTGCCGAGCCACGTCCGGACGAGACGCCCCTCCTCGCCCGCCTTCGCCGCGTCGTCCACATAGGCCACCGCGCGCGGGAAGCGGCGCCGCAGCGCCGCCAGGTTCTTCAGGCCGTCGCCGCTCGTCTGCCCGTAGATCGCGCCGAGCAGCGCGAGCTTGGCGTGGTCGCGGTCGCCGGAGAAGGCCCGGTCCGACAGGCGCGTGTACAGGTCGTCGGGGTGCCCCGCGACCTCCATCAGGCCCGGGTCCCGGGAGATCGCGGCGAGGACGCGCGGCTCCATCTGGTCGGCGTCCGCGACGACGAGCCGCCAGCCCTCGTCGGCGACGACGGCCCGCCGGATCACCTTCGGGATCTGCAGCGCCCCGCCACCGTTGGTCGTCCAGCGTCCGCTGACCGTGCCGCCCGGCAGGTACTCCGGCCGGAAGCGGCCGTCCCGCACCCAGTCGGCCAGCCACGACCAGCCGTGCGCCGTCCAGATCCGGTACAGCTTCTTGTACGCGATCAGGGGCTCCACCGCCGGGTGGTCGACCTCCTCCAGCTCCCAGCGGCGGGTCGACTTCAGCCGGATGCCGGCCTGCTGGAAGGCCTTCACCACGTCGGCGGGCAGGTCCGGCCGGACCCGGCGCCCGAAGGCCGCGGACACCTCGTCCGCGAGCTCGGCGAGGCGGCGCGGCTCGCCCCCGCCCGCGTACCGCTCGCCGAGCAGCTCGTGCAGCAGGTCCCGGTGCACGTCCGCCCGCCACGGCAGTCCGGCCCGGTGCATCTCGGCGGCGACCAGCATTCCCGCCGACTCGGCGGCCGTGAGCAGCCGCATCCTGCCCGGGTGCTCGGCCCGGTCGTGGCGGCGCAGCTGCTCCGCGTAGACCGCGAGGAGGCCCTCGAAGGGCACGGAGACGACGGGCCGCGGCTCGAAGAGCGAGTCCTGCGAGCCGGGCTCGGCGCTGCGCTGCGGCGGGTCGGGCGGCACCGGAGCGTTCCGCAGGCGCGCCCAGGCCGCCGCCGCGGAACGGGGCTCGCCGAGTCGCCCCTCGTGCCCGAGGAGGAGCAGCTCGGCGTCCTCCACGTCGTAGCACCGCTCGACCCGCACCCCGGCGGCGAGCAGCCGGGGATACACCTCGGCGGTCGACCGCCAGACCCAGCGGGCCACCTCGGGGCGGGCGCGCACGGCGGCCGCCAGGTCCGGCTCGCGCCGCACCTCCCCGGCGGGCAGCCCGTCCTGGCCGAGGGGCACGAGCAGCGCCCCGTCCCCCTCGGCCTCGGCCGCCAGCGCCCACCTCTCGCTCATGGGTGCGAGTCTGGCACCCGCCACTGACAGTGCCGGGTCACGACATCGACCGATCGCTACGCCGCCGCGTGGAAGAGCGCGGCGGCCTCGCCGCGCGAGTCGACGCCCAGTTTGTTCAGGATGTTCGCCACGTGGAACTTCACCGTCGACTCGCTGATGTGGAGCTCCTCCGCGATCCGCCGGTTCCGGTGGCCGAGCGCCAGGTGCCGCAGCACCTCCACCTCCCGCTCGCCGAGCCCGGTCAGCGGGTGCGCCGCCTCGACGGGCGTCTCCGGGGTCGCGAGCGGGACCACCGCCGTGATCGTCGTGCCCCAGCCCGGCACCGCCTCCATGTCGAGCCGCCCGCCGAGCACGTCGAGCCGGTCCCGGATGCTGCCCGCCCCCAGGTCGCAGGGGGCCAGGGCGCCCGCCCCGTCGTCCCGCACCGAGGCCCTCAGCTCGTGCTCGGTCAGCTGCCAGCCGACGTGGACCCGGCGCACGGAGTCCTGCTCCAGGACGATCAGGAGCAGGGCGCGGACGATGGCCCGCGCGCTGTGCGCCACGTCCGCGGCGAGCGAGCGGTCCGAGTCCGGCGCGCCCAGGTCGAGCCGGACCGCGGTGTGCCGCAGCATCGGGCGCAGCTCGCCGGCGAGCCGCTCGAAGGCGTCCCCCGCGGGCTCCTCCGCGAGCGCCCGGTCCCGCCGCTGTTCGGCCCGCATCTCGATCAGCGCCGTGGCGGCCAGGTCGGTCGCGGTCGCCCGGGCCGTCGTGTCGTCGAGGGCGCGGCTGCGCAGCACCCCGAGGACCCCGGAGAGCGCGGCCGCGTGTGCGGTCGACAGCTCGGCGATGACCCGGGCCCGGGTGTCGGCGGCCGCGCGCGAACGGGCCAGGGCCCCCGGCATCGCCTCCGTGGCGAACCGGTCGAAGTGGCTGGTCACCAGGTTCCACAAGGCCTGCGCCACGGCCAGCTCGGCCGCTCCGGCCGGGGCGGCGCCGTCCTCCCGTACGAGCACGAGGACCGCTCCGCGCCGGGTCGCGTCGCTCTTCACGGCGACGACCTCCCGCGCCCGGCCGCCGATCGTCGCGACGCCCTGCCAGGGCTCCCCGGGGACGCCCGCCAGGAGCAGCGGCGTCAGTTCGGCGGAGGTCAGCAGCTCCGTGCCGCCCAGGGCCTTGAAGGGGGAGTGGGCGCAGTGCGTGGAGAGTTCGGCGGCGTCCACGTGCGGGATCAGGGGGGCGAGGGCGGCCGAGACCTTGGGGAGGATCCCGCCGAGGGGCTGCCGGAGGATCTCGTACGCGGTGGTCAGGGTGAGCGCGTCCATGCGGTTCAGCGTACGGCGGGAGGGGACAGGTCCGGCCGGTCTTTCGGACAGGTGGGACTGGCCGTTGGGAGGGCGGGGAGAGGAGGGGGCGGGGCGCAGGCTGGAGCACATCGAGGAACGCATCGAGCACCGCAGGGTGTGAACGGGCAGCGCTGGAGGCTGAGATGGAAGCGATCGTGTACGAGGAGTTCGGCGGTCCCGAGGTGCTGCGCCACACGACGGGCGTCGCCGTACCGGAGCCCGGCCCCGGCGAGGTCCGGGTCAGGGTGGCGGCCGTGGGCGTCAACCCGGTGGACTGGAAGCGGCGTTACGGCTGGGTCGAGGAGTTCTACCCGACGACCTTCCCCGCCGTCCCGGGGCTGGAGTTCGCCGGCACCGTCGACGCGCTCGGCGAGGACGTCACCGGTCTCGCCGTCGGCGACGAGGTCCTCGGCTGGACGAAGACCGGCGCCTACGCCGAGTACGCCATCGCCGGCATCATCGCGCCCAAGCCGGCCGGGCTCTCCTGGGAGGCCGCCGCGAGCCTGCCGGTGGCCGGGGAGACCGCCCGGCGGGTCCTGGACCTGATCGGCGTGCGGGAGGGCGAGACGCTCTTCCTGCACGGAGCGGCGGGCGTCGTCGGCTCGGTGGCCGTCCAGCTCGCCGTCGCTGCCGGGATCACGGTCGTCGGCAGCGCCTCCAAGTCCAACCACGCCTACCTGCGGGAGCTCGGCGCGATCCCGGTGGCGTACGGGGACGGTCTGGCCGAGCGGGTCAGGGCTGCCGCACCGGACGGCGTCCACGCGGTCTTCGACGCGGCCGGCCACGGCGTGCTGCCGGTCGCGATCGAGCTCCTGGGCGGGGAGGGGACCGCGGACAAGCGGCGGATCGCGACGATCGCGGCCACGGACGCGGCCGAGCACGGGATCGCCTTCTCGGGCGTCGTGGGCGACCCCGACGCCGTACGCGCCGCGCTCACGGCCCAGGCCCGGCAGGCGGTGGAGGGCACCCTCGCGGTCCGGATCGCCGACACGCTCCCCCTGAAGGAGGCGGCCCGCGCGCAGGAGCTGAGCGAATCGGGCCATGTCCGGGGGAAGTTGGTCCTGCTCCCGTAGGTCCCGCGGCCGGGGGGAGGGTGAGAGGATCCCTCCCCAGTGAGGCCGGATACGGCGACCGCGGAAGTGGAAGGCGACGACGATGTACGCGATGTCCCTGGGCGACGACGGCGCGGAGCTGCGGCCGCTCGAACCGTGGCAGGCCGACGAGTTCCTGGCGCACATGGACCGGGGACGGGAGTTCATCGGAGCCCGCAACGGCCTCCCCGACGTCGTGACCGACCTGGAGTCGAGCCGGGCCTTCCTCCGCCTGTACGCGGAGAAGGCGGCGGCCGACACGGGCCGCATCCACGGCATCTGGCTGGCCGACGGCACGCTCGTCGGCGCCGTGATCCTCCGGACGCTCGACACGAAGTCCGGCAGGGCCGAGGCGGGCTGCTGGCTGGAGCCCGCGGCGGCCGGCAAGGGCCTGGTGACCCGGGCCGCGCGGGCGCTGATCGACTGGGCGATCGAGGTGCGGGGCATCCGCCGGATGGAGTGGGTGGTCGCCTCCGGCAACGGGCCGAGCATCGCCGTGGCCCGGCGCCTCGGCATGACCCGGGACGGCGTCCTGCGGGAGAGCTACGCCTACCGGGGCGAGCTGCACGACGAGGAGGTCTGGTCGGTCCTCGCGCGGGAGTGGCGGGAGGCGAAGAAGCAGACGGAGCCGGAGTGACGCCGTAGCTCCACGCGCGCGTGGAGCGGACCAGGGCCTGCTCGGGGGTCAGGCCCTGGTCCGGTCACGCGCGCGTGGAGGGCCTTCTCCCCGCCACGCGCGTGCGTGGAGAGCTGTCGACCCGCCACGCGCGTGCGTGGAGGGGCGGTGACCCGGCTCCGACCCTTGTCACCGCCCCGTTGTCCCACCATCGCCTCTCAGCGTGTGAGGCGCCACGCGGGGAGGGCCGACGCAGCGACCGCGACCGCCGCGCAGACCGCCGCGGCGGCGCCGACCGCGGCCCACGGGAGGACCAGGACGACCGGGGCCGAGAGCGAGGCGAGGCCCGCGCCCAGGGTGCCGAGGACGGCCGCCGTCACCGCGAGACCGAGCAGCGCCCCGATCACGGTGGCGAGCACCGCCTCGCCCGTGACCACCCGCAGGATCTGGACCCGGGTGGCGCCGGCCAGCCGGAGGGAGGCCAGCTCCCCGCCGCGTACGGACGTCGCCATGAGGAGCGTGTTGGCGAGCCCGATCACCGTGTAGACGAGGGCGATGCCGAGGACCAGGATCATGCCGAGCCGGGCCTCCGGGCTGCTCTCCGGATGGCCCGCCGCGGCCCACGCGTCGGCGGTCCTGACGGTCCCGCCGCTCGCCTCCAGGGCCCGCGCCGTGGCCGCGCCGCCGCCGCTCGCCTCGATCCGGTCGAGAGGCGCGCCCGGCGCGTTCGCCCGGGTGACGTACGGGCCGTTGTCACCGGTCCCGAGCGCGAGGACGGCCGCGACCCGGAGCCGTACGGGACCGCTCCCGTCGGCGCGCCAGATCTCGACGGTCTCGCCGACCCGGTGCCGCTCGAACTCCTCGTTGACGACGATCGACCGGTCGTCGAGGTCCCGCAGGTCCCCCGCGACGACGGGCAGCCCGGCCAGCTCCGCGAACGCCGTCGGGTCGGCCACCGCACGCGCCCCGTACTTGACGACGGCCTCGGCCCCGTCCCGTACGAAGAGGGAGGTCGACGCGGTGGGGGAGACGACGGCCCCGTCCGGGAGGGCGGCCGTCGCGACCGCCTTCAACTCCTCGCCGCTCACCACGTACTGAGCGGCCGTCTGCTCCCGTGCCTCGACGCCCCGCGTCCGGGTGACACTCGCCGCCGAGCCGAAGAGCGTCCCGGCGAGCGCGACGGTGACGAGGACGGGCGCGGCGACGGCGGCGGTACGGCGCACGGAGGCGGCGCTGTTCTCCCGTACGAGCGTCCCCACGGCCCCGGGCAGCCGCAGCAGCCGCGCGACGGGCCGCACCAGGAGTGGGGAGAGGAGGGCGACGCCGCCGACGAGGAGCATCGGAAGGGTCGTGTACGTCTTCCGCTTGAGCAGTTCCGAAGGTTCGGTGACGTACGTCCACACGAGCAGTCCGAGCCCTGTGAGGAGCAGCCCCGCGCCGAGGAGGGCCCGGCCGAGCGGCAGGACGTCGGTGTCGACGTCCGCCTCGCGCAGCGCGGCCGTCGGGCCGACCTTCCCGGCCCGGCGGGACGCGGCGACGGCCCCGGCGAGGGCGACGGTCAGGCCGGTCCAGAAGGCGAGGTGGAAGGGCCAGACGGCGCCGCCGACCGCGAACCACGCGGGTGCGAGCCCGCCGTCGACCAGCGCCCGGGCCAGCAGGGGAGCGCCGGCGGCGCCGAGCGCGCAGCCGGTGGCCGAGGCGAGCACGCCGAGCGCCGTGGCCTCGGCGAGGAGCATCCGGCGGACCTGGCCGGGGGTGGCTCCGGCGGTGCGGAGCAGGCCGAACTCGCGCCGGCGCAGGGCGACGGCGAAGGCGAAGGTGGAGGCGACGACGAAGACGGAGACGAAGGCGGTGACGCCGCCGGTGGTGCCGAGGAGGGCGTTGAGTCCGACGAGGGCCCGGGCGTCCCGCTCGGGGTCGGGGTCGGCGTTCCGCCGCGCGTCGCCGGTGAGGACCTGGGCGCGGTCGCCGACCAGGGCCAGGACCTCGGCCGCGGGGGCGTCGAGACCGACGGCGTCGGGGCCGCCGGAGGTGGTGAGGGGCCAGCGGGTGCGGAGCTCGCGCAGGAGTTCCTTGTCCACAGGCTGTGGACGGTCGAGCCGCTGCGGCACGGGGACGGTGTCAGGACCGCGCCGCACGTCGAGCGTCAGCCGGTCCTGGCCCTGGACGACGACGGGCGAGGAGGCGAACCGCTGGGGAGAACGCTCGGGCGCGTGGAAAGTGGCGGAGAGGCCGAGACCCATCATGGCGAGCAGCCCGACGCCGAGGGCGAGGGCGAGGAATCCGCCGAGGAAGGAGGCCCAGCGGGCACGGAGACCGGAGAGGACGACGCTCAGCATGCCAGGCTCCCCGCCGGGTTGCCGGAACGGGCCTGGAGGGTTTCGAGCCCCGCCGTCCGGGCGGCGACCGACTCCACCGTGGGCGCCGCCAGTTCACCCGCCAGGCGCCCGTCGACCAGGAACACCACCCGGTCCGCGCGGGCCGCCGCCACCGGGTCGTGGGTGACCATGACGATCGTCCGGCCGTCCTCGTCGACGAGCCGCCGCAGCATGGCCAGGACCTCGCGGCTCGTCGTCGAGTCGAGCGCGCCCGTCGGCTCGTCCCCGAAGAGGACGGCGGGCCCGGTGATCAACGCCCGGGCGATCGCGACCCGTTGCTGCTGCCCGCCGGAGAGCTCCCCGGGCCGGTGCCGCTCCCGCCCGGCGAGGCCGACGCGGGCGAGGGCCTCCCGCACCTCCGTACGGGAGGGCCGGCGGCCGGCGAGACGGAGCGGCAGGGCGACGTTCTGCGCGGCCGTCAGGCTGGGCAGCAGGTTGAACGACTGGAAGACGAAGCCGATCCGGTCCCGCCGCAGCAGAGTCAGGCGCCGCTCGCTCAGCCCCTCCAGGGCCGTCCCGCCGACCTCCACGCTCCCGGCGGTGGGCCGGTCGAGCCCGGCCGCGCACTGGAGCAGCGTGGACTTGCCGGAGCCCGAGGGGCCCATGACGGCGGTGAAGGTCCCGGCGGCGAAGTCGAGGTCGACGCCGTCGAGGGCGCGGACGTCGCGGTGGTGGCGGGTGAGTCCCCGGAGCCGTACGGCGGTGGTCGTGGTGGTCTTCGTCATGGCTCAAGCGAACCGTTTCCGCCGCCGCCGATCACGACCACTGCCGGGCGTCCGGGGGGTATGCCTGGCCCTACCCCTCGCGTACGGCCTTCACGAACACGTCCAGCGCGTCGAGGGGTTCGCGCCCGCCGAGCAGTGCGCGGAGGTCGCTCTCGACGCCCGTCCCGTCGAGGAAGCCGTGCGCGATCGCCGAGTACGTGCTCGCCATCATCGGCACCTGGAAGGGGACGGCTCCGGAGGCGGCGACGGCGGCGCGGGCGTCCGCGAGCGTGCCCGGGGCGTAGGTGGCACCGAGCGCCGCCGCGAGGTCGGCGCCGCCGAGGGGGCGCTCGCCGACGAGCTCGTAGACGCGGCCGCGGTGGGCGGCGGGGGCCGTGGCGACGGCGACGGCGACGTCGGCGAGGTCCTCGCGGGCGACGGCGGCGAGCCGGCCCTCGCCGAGGGGCCCGGTGATGCGGTTCTCGGCGTCGGGGGCGGCGATCCGGGCGAGGAGCTCGGCGTAGAGGCCGTTGCGGAGGATCGTCCAGTCGAGCGTGGCCGACCGCCGGAGCCGGCGCTCGGTCCAGCGGTGGGCGAGGGAGTACGCGAGGTGGTCGCCGTCGCCGGAGAGGCTCGTGTAGACGAGGTGCCGGACGCCGGCCCGCTCGGCGGCGGAGATCGCGGCCTCGTGGCGGGCGACGACCGTGTCGTCCTCGCCGTACCCGGCGGAGACGAGGAGCAGGGTGTCCACCCCGGCGAAGGCCTCCGGGAGCGTCTCGGGCGCGTCGAAGTCGACGCGGCGGGTGTCGGGGCCGGTGCCGGTGCCGGGGAGTCCGGCCCGGGTGCCGAGAACGACGTCGGCGCGGCCGGCGAGACGGGCGGCGACGAGAGAGCCGAGGGCGCCGGAGACGCCGGTGACGAGCAGCATGGATTCCCCCTGGGGTGTGACGGCTGAGACCATCGTGGGGGGACGGGGAAGATCGCGGAAGGAGGCACTTCGATGTCGGAAGGGCACACGGAGGTAACCACCGGCGCGCCGGTGAGCTGCGCCGACGAGTGCGGGATACGGGACGTGCAGGACCGTCTCGGGGACAAGTGGACGGTGCGCGTCGTCGTCGAACTCGCGCCGGGGCCACGGCGGTTCCGTGAGCTCCAGCGGCTGGCCACCGGCATCTCGCAGCGGATGCTGACGCTCACCCTGCGCCGCCTCGAACGCGACGGACTGGTCTCGCGGACGGTGTACCCGACGACCCCGCCGCAGGTGGAGTACGCGCTGACCGAGACGGGCCGGAGCATGACCGACCTCATCGGCCGGCTGATCGACTGGTCGCTCGACCACCGTGCGGTGATCGCCCGGTCGCGCGAGGAATGGGACGCGAGGACGGCGTGAGCGGCACCGGCATCATCGACAAGGCCTTCGAGGCGCTGTACGCGAGCGACGACGTGTCGCTGGACACGGCGGCCTCGCTCCTCGCCGCCGCGGACCGGGCCGCCGACGCGGAACTGGCCCGGCGCGGCGAGGAGTTCGTCCGCACCCTGTGGGCACGCGGCTGGCAGCCGGCGGACCTGGCCCGCACGGTCCGCCGCGAGCTCTCCGACGAACACGTCCGCCTCCTCTCCGCCCTGATCAGGGCGGAGACGGCGGGCTACGAGCGCCTGCCGCACCGCTGGCAGGCACAGCTCGACGACCTGGACGCGGGCACCTCACGCCCGACGGACCGCTTCTCGTACGCGACGACCGTCCTGGAGCTGTACCGGATCCTGGTACGGCTGCCGAGGCTCGACGCGGTCGGCCCGGTGCCGGGCGAGAAGCTGCCATCGGCGGCGGTCGGGGAGCCCCGCATGCTCACCCGGATCCGCGCACTCCTCGCGAAGGCGGAGGCGACGGGCTACCCGGAGGAGGCGGAGGCCCTCACGGCGAAGGCCCAGGAGCTGATGGCGCGGCACAGCCTGGACGAGGCGACGCTCGCGGCGGGCGCGCCGTCGCCGGAGACGCCGGGCGCGATCCGGATCGGGGTGGAGCCGCCGTACGAACAGGCGAAGGCGATCCTGCTGGACGCGGTGGCGACGGCGAACCACTGCCGGGCGGTGTGGAACGAGGCGTACGGCTTCTCGACGGTGGTCGGCTTCGAGGCGGACCTGGATCCGGTGGAGCTGCTGTACACCTCGCTCCTGGTCCAGGGCACGGCGGCGATGACACGGGCGGAGGCGGAGCAGCGGGCGGGCGGCCGGAAGCGCACGAAGTCGTTCCGCCAGTCCTTCCTCCTCGCCTACGCCAACCGCCTGGGCGCCCGCCTGTCGGCGACGTCCCGCCGGGTCGCCGCGGAGGCCCCGACGCGCCTCCCGGCCCTGGCGAGCCGCGAGGCGGCGGTCACGACCCGCACGGACGAACTCTTCCCGGAGACCCGGTCGACGAGGGTGAGAGCGGCCTGGGACGAGGAAGGCTGGACCCGCGGCACCACAGCCGCCGACAACTCCACCCTCCACCCCAATCGCCCCCACCTGCCGTAACCCCAAGGGGCCCGCCCGACTCCCCGCGACAGCCCCCCCACCAGGCCCGACTCCCCGCGACAGCCCCCCCACCAGGCCCGACTCCCCACGACAGCCCCGGACCAGTCCCCCCACCGGCCCCTGGGCCCCCCGGGCCCCGACCCCAGGCCCCAGGCCCCGCCCCCGGGCCAGGGTCGGGCCCCGGCCCCGCCCCAGGCCCCGCCCCGGGCCAGGGTCGGGCCCCGGCCCCGCCCCGGGCCCCGACCCTGGCCCCGGCCCCGACCCTGGCCCCGGCCCCGACCCTGGCCCCGGCCCCGACCCCGGGCCCCGGCCCCGACCCCGGGCCCCGGCCCGACCCAGGCCCCGGGCCCTGGCCCCGACCCCGGTCCCCGGCCCCGGGCCCCGGGCCCCGGGCCCACGGCGCGCAGCCGCCGTGTCTCCCGGTGGGGGTCCGGGGGACGCAGTCCCCCGGAGCAGCAACCCACCACCCGCCCCCGGCAGGGTTTCGGGAAGGGGCGGGGTGGGGGAGAAATGCCCGTTTCGTTCGCGTTCGCGGATACGCTCAGGTCCATGAGTTGGCTCCGGGCCCTGAAGGAGACCGCCCGCTCGGGGCTCACCGTCGAGCGTCGGCAGCTCGAACCCGCCGTCGCCGCCCGAGGCGCCCTCGGTCTCGCCCTCGTCGTCGGCCTCTCCCTCGCCCTCTTCGGCCCCGCCGTCGCCGCCTCCTCCGCCTTCGGCGCCTTCCAGGCGGCCATCGCCACCTTCCAGCGCTCCTGGCGCCCCCGCCCCACCCTCGCCCTCGCCTCCGGCGCCAGCCTCGCCGTGTCGACCTTCCTCGGCTACGTCACCGGCGCCGGCTCCCACCCGGTCCTCTTCCTCGCCCTGCTGCTCCTCTGGACGTTCCTCTCGGGCCTCGCCTGGGCCGCCGGCCCCACCGCCGGCATCATCGCCTCCTCCAACGTGGCGATGATGCTGGTGACGGTCACCCTCCCCACCTCCGTCGCCACCGCCGCCGGCCACGCCGCCATGATCTTCGCCGGCGGCGTCGTCCAGGCCGCCCTCGTCGTCCTCCTCCCCGTCCGCCGCTGGGGCGCCCAGCGCGACGCCCTCGCCGACGCGCTCGCCGCCGAGGCGGACTACGCCCGCCGCCTCCGTCACGACCCGGTCGCCCCCTTCGACCCCGTCCCGCTCATGACGGCCCGCAGCGCCGCTGCCGTCACCCCCCGCCAGGCCCGCCGCCGCCCGGCGGAGCTGCACGGCGCGCGCGGCCTCGCCGAGCGGATCCGCCCGGTCCTCGCCTCGCTCGCGGACCCGGCCGTCGGCGTGCCGGAGGAGGGGCCGCAGCGGGACCGCGTGCGCGAGCTGCTCGCCGCCGCGGGCGCCGTCCTCGACGCCGCCGCGCACGCGATCCGGCACGGCGAGCCGGTCACGCTCCCGCCACCCGCCGTCGCCGTCCTGCGCACCCCGGACACCGGCGCGATCCTCTCCGGCCCGCCCCGCCGCGCCGCCCTCCGCCTCGCCGCCCTGCTCGGCGATGTCGTCGAGACGGCGGAGCCCCGTACCGAGACGAGCTCGGGCGAGGCCCGCACCCGCCCCACGATGGTCCGGCTCGGGCCGATCGTCCTCACGAAGATGCGCGCCGAGCTGCGCCCGGACTCCCCGATCCTGCGCCACGCCGTCCGCGTCTCGGTGGTCACGGCCGCCGGCTACCTCCTCGGCACGGCGCTCCCCTTCGGCCACGGCTACTGGGCGCCGATGGCCTCCGTCATGGTGATGCGGCCGGACTTCACGCAGACGTACGCCCGCTCCGTGGCCCGCTTCGGCGGCACGCTCGTCGGCGTGGCGCTCGCGACGGCAGTCGTCCGGACGGCCCACCCGGGCATGTACCTGTCCGCCGCCCTCGCCGTGCTGTGCGCCTTCGGCATGTACCTGCTGATGCGCACGGGGTACGCCGTCAGCCAGGTCTGCGTCGCCGCGTACGTCGTCTTCCTCCTCGGCATGGACGGCGCCGGCCTCACCCAGACGGTCCGCGAGCGCGTCCTGCTGACCCTCCTCGGCGGAGTGCTCGCCATGCTGGGCTACGCCGTCTACCCGGCCTGGGAGACGCCCCGGCTGCGCGGCCGCCTCGCGGACTGGCTGGTGGCGTCCGGCCGGTACGCCGCCGCCGTCGCCGCCCGGTACGCCGACCCGGCCGGCCACTCCTGCCCCGACGTCCGGGAGGCACTCCTCGCCGCCCGGGCCGCCCGCGTGGCCTGGCAGGAGGCGGTGGACCGGGCGACCCACGAGCCGGTACGCCACCGGGGGCTCTCGCACGCGACGGCGGAGGAGGCCGGGTACGCCGTCGCGGAGTTCGGCCGGGCGGCGATGCTCCTTGAGGCGCACCTGCCGGACCGCGGCGCCGCGCCGCTGCCCGCCGCCGCGGCCCTCGCGGAAGCCCTGCGCCGCTCGACGGAACGGGGCGCGAAGGACGTACGCGAGCGCAGGGAGCCGCACTGGGACGACCTCCGGGAGACCGTCGCCGGCTGGTCGGCGGACCCGCCGGGCCACTTCCTCCTCGACAAGGGCGGCCGGCTGCTCCTCGAAGCCCTGGACGAGCTCGCGGAGGCTCTGGCGCCCGATTTCCGGGACCGTGTCATCCAGCGGAGGCCCGAAGGGAGTTGAGAGGAGTGAAGACCTCGAAGGAGCAGCCGCATGATGAAGAAGAAGTACCTGTCGGCCGTGGTCGCCGTGATGGCCGCCGCGACCCTCGCCGCCCCGGCGTCGGCGACCGCTGAGCCGGTGACGGCCGGGACGGTGACGGCCACGACCGCCACGGTCCCGGAGACGAAGACCACCCCCTCCAAGGCCCCCGCGCAGAACACCCCCGTCCGCACCGTCCGCCCCGGTGAGCGCGTCGACGCCGGGCAGGGCTGGACGGTCTGGCTGACGAAGCAGGGCAAGTACTGGTCGGGGCCGGACGGTTACGAGAACTTCCGCAGCGTGGTCGACGGCAACATCGACCGGTCCCAGCCGGGGGTGAGCCACCAGAGCCACGGCGGCGAGAACGGCGTCTTCCACTCCGGCCTCTACTACGGCACCCGCGCCGCGGGCCGCGTCGAACTGACCGACGCGGACGGCCGCAAGACCCTCGCCACCCTCGTCGCGCTGCCCGGCCGCCCCGACTGGGGCGTCTGGTACGTCCACACGGCACCGCCCCAGGGCGGCAGCCCGGCCGTCGCGCTGTACGACCGCTCCGGCAAGCTCCTGGCAGACCTGCCGGCCTGGGACTTCTGACCGGCCGCACCCACGAATGTGGCGGGGCCCGGCACGGGGCTGGCCCCGCCCCTCTCCACCACCGAACGATCGCGAGGTCCGCCACCGTGCCGCACGAGCCCGCCGCCGAGCCGGCTGCCGAGCCCGCCGCGAAGCCGGCCGCCGAGTCCGACGCCTCCGCCGAGTCCGACGCCTCCGACGGCGACGACGGCTTCGCCGCCTTCGCCGTCGCCGCCTGGCCCCGGCTGGTACGCACGGCCCAGCTCCTGACCGGCGACTTCCACGAGGCGGAGGACCTGGTCCAGACGACGCTCGCCAAGGTGTACGGGCGCTGGCGGCGCGTCCCCCGGAGCGAGATCGAGCTCTACGTGCGCCGGGCCCTCGTCAACAACAACCTCAGCCGCCTCCGCCGCAAGCGGGTCGCGCTGCTCCTCACACCCGTACTCCCCGAGTCGCTCCGGCACACGTACGCGGGACACGCGGAGGCCGTCGAACAGCGCACCGCGCTCCAGGAGGCCTTAGCCGACCTCACCGGCCGCCAGCGCGCGGTGATGGTGCTCCGTTACTGGGAGGACCTGACCGAGCAGGAGATAGCGAGCGTGCTCAACTGCTCGATCGGCACGGTCAAGACGCACGCCAGACGCGGCCTGACGGCGCTGCGCACCCATCCCCGGCTCGCCGCCGCCCCCGTCCCGTACGCCCCCGCCCCGTCCGGAGCCCGCCGATGACCACCCCCGGAACCACCCCTGATCCCGACGCGGGACCCGGATCCGCCCCCGCGGCCACCCCCGGTCCCGACGACTCCGCGATCCGCGCCGAAGTCGACCGGATCCGTGAGGCGTTCGCGCGAGAGGCCTCCGGCGTCACCCCGAGTCCGGTGCCGCTGGCGGCGGTCCGCCGCGCGGGCCGGTCGTTCCGGCGCCGTCGTACGGCGGCCTTGTCGGCGCTGTCGGTCCTGGGCGCCGCGACGGTCGCGGCGGCGGTGGTGGCCGGCGTGGCGTACACGGGCTCGTCCCCGTCGGCCCCCGCCCCGGTGGCCGCGCCGCCGGCCACCGTCACCCCCCGGGTCCCGTCGCCCACGTCCTCGCCCGAACCCACCTCCACCCCGCCGCGGACGCCGACGCAGGTCCGGGTCGTGGCCTCGGGCGAGCGCGTCGACGCGGGGAAGGGCTGGAAGGTCTGGCTGACGGCCGGGGGCAAGCACTGGGCGGGTCCGGACGGGTTCGAGAACTCCCGCAGCGTCACCGACGGCAACATCGACACGGCCGTGCCCGGCGTGAGCCATCAGAGCTCGGGATCCCCGGCGGGCACCTTCCATTCGGGCCTGTACTACGGGACCCGTGCGGTGGGCGGCGTCGAGCTCACGGGCCCCGGGGGCGAAAGGACCGTCGCGACCCTGCTCGAACTGCCGGGCCGCCCCGGCTGGGGCGTCTGGTACGCGCACACCGGGCCGACCAGCGGGGATCTCGCCGTATCGATGTACGACCGCGCGGGCAAGCTCCTCTCCGCCCTCCCGGGCTGACCGCCCGGCGCCGTCACCACGACGCCTTCCGCACCCCCGGCAGGAAGCCCGCGTGGGCCTGCGCCCGCATCCGCACCCGGGACAGCCCGAACCTCCGCAGGTGCCCCCGGGGCCTGCCGTCCACCGCGTCCCGGTTCCGCACCCGGGTCGCGCTCGCGTCCCGGGGCTGGCGGCCCAGCTCCCGTACCGCCGCCTCGCGGCCGGCGGCCGGGGTGGAGGGGCGCCGGACGATCTCCTTCAGCTCGGCCCGCCGCTCGGCGTACCGCGCGACGACCGCCTTCCGCCGCTCGTTGCGTGCGATCTTGCTGCGCTTGGCCATCAGACCTTCTCCCCGCGGGCCCGGATGCGGGCCACGGCGGCCTCGACGCCGATCACGTCGACGGTCTTGATCGCGCGGGCGCTGAGGGTGAGCCGGACGTACCGGCCCTCGCCCGCGAGCCAGTACCGCTTGCGCTGGATGTTGGGGTCGAAGCGGCGTGAGGTGCGCCGGTGGGAGTGCGAGATCCGGTTGCCGAATCCGGGCCGTGCGCCGGTCAGCTGGCAGTGGGCGGACAAGGGTGACCTACCTCTCCGGAGAGACATTGGAAATGGGAACCATTTTCATTTACTCTACACACCATGGCCCGCAACGAACTCCGCCCCGTCGTCAAGCTCCGGTCCACCGCCGGCACCGGATTCACCTACGTCACCCGCAAGAACCGCCGCAACGACCCCGACCGCCTCACCCTGCGCAAGTTCGACCCGGTCGCCCGCCGGCACGTCGACTTCCGAGAGGAGCGCTGAACCACCCCATGAAGCCCGGAATCCACCCCCCGTACGAGCCCGTCGTCTTCCGTGACAAGGCGGGCGGCTTCGCCTTCCTCACCCGTTCCACGCTCACCAGCGACAAGAGCGTCGAATGGGAGGACGGGCGCACCTACCCCGTCGTCGACGTCGAGATCTCCTCGGCGAGCCACCCCTTCTACACCGGCACCGCGCGTGTCCTGGACACCGCAGGCCGCGTGGAGCGCTTCGAGAAGCGGTACGGAAGGCGTGCCGACGCCCCCGGGGCAGCCCGCTGATGTTCACCGTCGCCCTCGTCGGAGGCCTGCACTCCGACGCCCGCCGCGCTGCCGTGGACCGGCTCCTGGCCGACGTCCCCGGCAGCGTGGCGCTCCACCACGACCTCGCGGCGGCCCCGGACACCGGGACCGTCGCCCGTACCGTCCGGGACGCCACGGGCGTCCTGTCCGCCGGTGAGACGCCACTGGTGAACGACTGCGCCTGCTGCGCCCTGCGCGAGGACCTCGTCCCCGAGCTGGAGCGGCTGCGCGACTCCGGCCTCACCCGGCTGGCGGTCGTCGAGCTCTGGGACTCCGTCGCGCCCAAGGCGATGGCCGAGGTCGTCGCCGCCGCCGGCTTCCGCATCGGCGCCGTCGTCACCGCCGTCGACCCGGCGCTCCTCCTGCCGTACCTCGCCGACGGCGACGACCTCGCCGACGTCGGGCTCGCCGCGGCGGCCACCGACCGGCGGACCGTCGCCGACACCTGGGCGCGCCAACTGGAGTACGCGCCCGTCCTCGCCGTCGTCGAAAGCCCCGAGGCCGGGGCCGACCCCGCGGACCGTGCCCTCCTCGACCAACTCCACCCCACCGCCCGGCGGATCCCCGTCGAAGGGGGCGGGCTCGCGACGGCCGTCTTCGCGGGATTCGACGTGGAGGCCGCGGCCGCGGCCCAGCACCCGGCCTGCGCGCTGCTGCCGCAGGAGGCGGACGAGCACGGGGTCGCCACCTATGTCTGGCGCCACCACCGGCCCTTCCACCCCGAGCGGCTCTACGCGGCCCTGGAGGGCCTGACCTGCGCGGCCACCCGCAGCCGCGGCCGTTTCTATCTGGCCGACCGGCCCGACACCCTGCTCGCGTGGGAAGCGGCGGGCGGCGCGCTCAGCGTGGAGAGCGCCGGTCCCTGGCTTGCCTCGCTGCCCGACGCGGCCTGGGAGCTGGTCCCGCCCGTGCGGCGGGCCGCCGCGGCCCTCGACTGGCATCCGGAGCACGGCGACCGCTGCCAGCACCTGGTCTTCACCTCGCCGGGCCTGGACCGCGAGGGCCTGGCCGAGCTCCTCGGCTCGTGTGTGCTCACGGACGCCGAGTACGCCGCGGGGCGCGAGTCCTGGAAGCGGATCGGCTCGGCGTCCGGCGCGTTTCCGGAGGTCTGACGGCCCGTGTCCGGCCGGAGGAAGATCGGGAGCCGTAGGGTGGGCCGGAGGGCGCGTCCGCCGTACCGGCCGGTAGCACGCTGAGTCGCGTAGCCGCTACGCCACCGCCCGTGCACGTGCATCTGCTCATGCATCGGCATATGAACACAGCTATGATCCGAGGAAGTTGACACCTGCACCAAGCAACTCGGGGAGCTACCAGTGCATCATGCGCATCGCGCGTACAACGGCATGGCGGCCACGGAGCTGCGAGGCGTCGTGTGGCAGAAGAGCAGGCACAGCAACTCCCAGGGATCCTGCGTGGAGTTCGCCAAGCTTCCGGGGGGAAACGTTGCCGTACGCAATTCGCGCCACCCCGACGGGCCCGCGCTCGTCTACACGCCGGCGGAGATAGAGGCGCTCCTGCTCGGCGTCAAGGACGGGGAATTCGACCACCTGGTGTGAGCCGCGGGTGCGGACCGTGGTGTCAGGACGTTCCGTCAGGGCGGCGCGAGAGCGGCACGACGACGACGCGAGAGCGGCGCGAGAACCGCGTGAGGAAATGAGGAAGGGCCCCGGCGGTGACCGCCGAGGCCCTTCCTCCGTCCGTACGGGGGCCTGCCCCGCTACTGCTGCTGCTCCGGACCGACCCGGAACAGCGCCCACACGACCTTGCCCCGGAGCGTCCCGGCGAGCGGGTGCCAGCCCCAGCTGTCGCTGAACGCCTCGACCAGGAACAGCCCGCGCCCCGACTCGGCGGCGAAGTCCTCCTCGCCGCGGCGTGCCTCCGGGCTCTCCCCGCTCGGGTCGCGCACGGCGCACACGAGGCGCGAGGCCCAGCGCATGAGGTGCAGCCTCACGGGCGGGTTCTGGC
Source organism: Streptomyces venezuelae (assembly GCF_008642375.1). Lineage (NCBI taxonomy): Bacteria > Bacillati > Actinomycetota > Actinomycetes > Kitasatosporales > Streptomycetaceae > Streptomyces > Streptomyces venezuelae. Next base: position 4,789,739 of record NZ_CP029194.1, read on the forward strand.
CGTCTTCCTGGGGCGCGTCGGCCGGCACCGCGTGCCGCAGCGCGTTGGTGACGAGCTCGGAGACGACCAGGGCCACGTCGTCGAAGCGGTCCGCCATGTCCCAGCGGTCGAGCGTCGCGCTGGTGAACTTCCGGGCCCCGCGCACGGCTTCGTACCGGGCGGGCAGGGCGCAGGAGGCGGAGGTGGAGACGGCGCCGGGATCGATCGGCGGAAGGCCCTGCCGTAACGGCTCGAGCACGGTCGATCCATTGGTCCCCATGCGAGGCACTCCCGGGAATCGCGACTGTGGTGCGACAACACGACAACACGAACGAGTACGCGGCTGCGCGGGGTCCATGGTTCCGAATGCGCCGACTGGATGCAAGGGCAGATGCACGTGCACGCGCCGGACCTGTCCGTCCCTGTGGCGAATCTGTGCATATCTTCTACGGGTTGACAGAGGAATCGGCGTGCATACGCCCCCTCGTGCGCCCCCGTTCGTCGAGCAGATGCCCGGAAGTCGCCCTCTTTCCGTAATCGAATGTGTACGCGCTGAAGCGTTTGGTGGCAGAATCCGGGGCTCGACGGGGGCTCGACACCGTAAAGGGGAGGCTGAGAGCCGTGACCGCAGGCGAATCCGGTGGCGCGAGCGGGAGTGTGGTCCGGCGCATCCTGCTGGGCTCCCAACTGAGGAGGTTGCGCGAGTCGCGCGGTATCACCCGCGAGGCGGCCGGCTACTCGATCCGCGCGTCCGAATCCAAGATCAGCCGCATGGAGTTGGGACGGGTGAGCTTCAAGGCCAGGGACATCGAGGATCTGCTGACGCTCTACGGGGTCGGCGACGAGACGGAGCGCGGCGCGCTCCTCGGTCTCGCCCGCGAGGCCAACGTCACCGGCTGGTGGCACAGCTTCGGCGACGTCCTGCCCGGGTGGTTCCCCACCTACATCGGCCTGGAGGGCGCGGCCTCCCTCATCCGCGTCTACGAAGTCCAGTTCGTGCACGGCCTGTTGCAGACCGAGGCCTACGCCCAGGCGGTCGTCACCCGCGGCATGCCCGAGGCACCGAGTGCCGAGATCGACCGCCGGGTCGCCCTGCGCCTGGAGCGCCAGAAGGTCCTCGTCTCCGAGCGGGCCCCGCACTTCCACGCCGTCCTCGACGAGGCCGCGCTGCGCCGCCCCTACGGCGACCGTGCCGTCATGCGGGGGCAGTTGAAGCATCTGATCGAGATCTCCGAGCACCCCGGGGTCACCCTCCAGGTCATGCCCTTCAGCTTCGGCGGCCACGCCGGCGAGAGCGGCGCCTTCACGATGCTGAGCTTCCCCGAGTCCGACCTCTCCGACATCGTCTACCTGGAGCAGCTGACCAGCGCCCTCTACGTCGACAAGCGCGAGGAGGTCGCCCAGTACCAGCGCGTGATGGAGCGCCTCCAGAAGGACAGTCCGGATCCGGCCGAAAGCCGGGACCTTCTCCGCGGACTTCTTCAACTCTCGTGACACATCAGTACGATGACGCCACATCAGTCTGATCACGGGTAGCGGTTAGAGGGGTCTCCACCATGTCGCACTTCACCGACCTGGCCCACCAGTACATCGACGGCGAGTGGAAGCCGGGCAGCGGCTCGTGGGACATCATCGACTTCAATCCGTACACCGGGGAGAAGCTCGCGTCGATCACCGTCGCGACCGCCGACGAGGTCGACCACGCCTACCGGGCGGCCGAGCGCGCGCAGGTCGAGTGGGCCGCGACCAACCCGTACGCGCGCCGGCTCGTCTTCGAGCGTGCGCTGCGGATCGTCGAGGACCGCGAGGCGGAGATCGCCGAGACGATCGTCGCCGAGCTCGGCGGCACCCGCCTCAAGGCGGCCTTCGAGCTGCACCTCGCCAAGGAGTTCCTGCGCGAGGCCGTGCAGCTGGCGCTGCGCCCCGAGGGCCGCATCCTGCCGTCCCCGGTCGACGGCAAGGAGAACCGCGTCTACCGCCTCCCGGTCGGTGTCGTCGGCGTCATCTCCCCGTTCAACTTCCCCTTCCTCCTCTCGATCAAGTCGGTGGCCCCCGCCCTCGCCCTCGGCAACGCGGTCGTCCTCAAGCCCCACCAGAACACCCCGATCTGCGGCGGCACCCTCGTCGCCAAGGTCCTGGAGGAGGCCGGCCTCCCGGCCGGTCTGCTGAACGTCGTCGTCACCGACATCGCCGAGATCGGCGACGCGCTGCTCACCCACCCCGTCCCCAAGGTGATCTCCTTCACCGGCTCCGACAAGGTCGGCCGGCACGTCGCCACGGTCTGCGCGCAGAACTTCAAGCACGCCGTCCTCGAACTCGGCGGCAACAGCGCGCTGATCGTCCTCGACGACGCCGACGTCGACTACGCCGTGGACGCGGCCGTCTTCAGCCGCTTCGTGCACCAGGGCCAGGTCTGCATGGCCGCCAACCGCATCCTGGTGGACCGGACGGTGGAGGAGGAGTTCACCGAGAAGTTCGTGGCGAAGGTGAAGACGCTGCGCGTCGGCGACCCCGCCGACCCCGCCACCCACATCGGCCCGCTGATCAACTCCCAGCAGGCGGAGGCCGTCTCCTCGCTGGTCGACCAGACGGTCGCGGCCGGCGCGACGGCACTGCTGCACGGCTCGGCCGACGGGAACGTCGTCTCCCCGTCCGTCCTGGCCGGCATCCCGGCCGACTCGCCCGTGCTGAGCCAGGAGATCTTCGGCCCGGTCGCGCTCATCGTCCCCTTCGACGGCGAGGAGGAGGCCGTACGGATCGCCAACGACTCCCCGTACGGGCTGAGCGGCGCCGTCCACACCGGGGACGTCGAGCGGGGCGTACGGGTCGCCCAGCGCATCCACACCGGCATGATCCACATCAACGACGGCACCGTCCACGACGAGCCGATCGTGCCCTTCGGCGGCGAGAAGCACTCCGGCATCGGGCGGCTCAACGGCGACGCGATGGTGGACGCCTTCACCACCCAGAAGTGGATCTCCATCCAGCACGGCCGGAGCCGGTTCCCCTTCTGAAGCCTTCCGATGCCCCTCTAGGACAGAAGCTGTCCGCAAGGGTCCGTAGCTTGAGAGATGTCGGAAACACTCACTACGGAAGGCGGACAGCATGGTTGCTCTCGTTCCCACCGAGGCCCACGGCGACGAGCGCGGCGCGCTCCTCAACTTCATCGAGGCCCAGCGCGCCGCGATCCGCCGCTCCCTCCTCGGACTCACCGAGGAGCAGGCGGCGAGCCGTCCCAGCGTCAGCGAGCTGAGCCTTTCCGGCCTGCTCAAGCACGTCGCGGAGGTGGAGCTGAACTGGCTCCGCCTCGCGCAGCAGAAGCCGAACGAGAGGCAGCGCACCCAGGAGACCTGGGGCGAGGGCTTCCGGCTCGTCGGGGACGAGACGGTCCCGGAGATCATGGAGTTCTGGGCGGGCGTGGCGAAGGAGACCGAGGACTTCGCCCGCTCGGTGCCGAGCCTGGACGACACCTTCCCGCTGCCGGAGGCGCCCTGGTTCCCGAAGGACGGCCGGGTGTCGGTCCGCTGGATGCTGCTCCACCTCGTCCAGGAGGCGGGGCGGCACGCCGGGCACGCGGACGTCATCCGCGAGTCCCTGGACGGCAAGGGCTCCTTCGAACTGATCGCGCAGGAGCAGGGGCGGTGACCCCGCGCGCGTACCCTGGTCAAAATTGACCAGGGGGCATGACCAGGAGGTACGGCGATGTCGGCGATCCGGCTGCTCGTCCTGGGCGCGGTGAGGATGCACGGCCGCGCCCACGGCTACCAGGTGCGCAACGACCTGGAGTTCTGGGGCGCGCACGAATGGTCCAACGCCAAGCCCGGCTCGATCTATCACGCGCTCAAGCAGATGGCGAAGCAGGGACTGCTGCACGCCTACGAGATCGCGCCGAGCACGGTCGGCGGGCCGCCGCGCGTCGAGTACGAGCTGACGGAGCAGGGCACGGAGGAGTACTTCGCTCTGCTCCGCGAGGCCCTGACCACGTACGACCAGAAGATGGACGTCCTGTCGGCCGGCATCGGCTTCATCGTGGACCTCCCCAGGGAGGAGGCGGCGGAGCTGCTGCGGCGGCGGGTGCGGGCGCTCGACGAGTGGCGGGACGAGGTCACCGAGTACTACACGCCGGAGGGCGGCCCGGGGCAGCTCGGGCACATCGGCGAGATCATGCACATGTGGGTCCACTCGGCGGACGCCGGCAAGGAGTGGACGCTCGGCCTGATCGAGCGGATCGAGGGCGGGGCGTACGTGTTCGCGGGGGAGGGCGACCCCTTCGTGGGTGTGCTCGCCGAGGGCGAGGAGAACCCGTTCGCGACGGGCCGCGCCCCCTCGGGATCCACCGACTAATCAAGGTTGACTAGGTGCCCTGCGGGGGCGTACCTTCCTCGGTCGGTGGCAAGTGGTCAAATTTGACTAAGGGTTTTTCGGGAGGAATCGGAATGGACAGGGAAGCGATCCTCGTCGAGGGCGCACGGAAGCGGTACGGGGAGAAGGACGCCCTCGCCGGGCTCGACCTGACCGTCGGCCGCGGCACCGTCCACGGCCTGCTGGGCCCCAACGGCGCGGGGAAGACGACGACCGTACGGATCCTGGCCACGCTCCTGCGCCACGACGAGGGCCTGGTGCGGGTCGCGGGGCACGACGTGCGGACCGAGGCGCGGGAGGTGCGCCGGCGGATCGGGCTGCTCGGGCAGCACGCCGCCCTCGACGAGGAGCTGGGCGGCCGGCAGAACCTGGAGATGTTCGGCAGGCTCCACCACCTGGGCGCGCGGGGCGCCGGGGCGCGTGCCGACGAACTCCTGGAGCGCTTCGGCCTCACGGACACCGGCCGCAAGCCCGTCAAGCAGTACAGCGGCGGCATGCGGCGGCGGCTCGACCTGGCCGCCTCGCTGATCACCGAACCCGAGGTGCTCTTCCTCGACGAGCCGACGACCGGGCTCGACCCGCGCGGCCGCGGCGAGGTGTGGGAGTCGGTGCGCTCCCTGGTCGGCGGGGGCACGACGGTCCTGCTGACGACGCAGTACCTGGAGGAGGCCGACCGGCTCGCCGACCGGATCTCGGTCGTGGACCGCGGTCGGGTCGTCGCCGACGGAACGGCGGACGAGCTCAAGGCGAGGGTCGGGGCCGACCGCATCGACGTCGTCGTACGGGACGCGGCGCGGCTCGACGAGGCGGCCGGGCTGCTGCCGGCGGCGCGGGCGGAGGTGAGCGTGGACGCCGACCGGCGGCTCCTCAGCGCGCCGGTGGCGGACCGGATGGCCTCGCTCACGGAGACCGTCCGGGTGCTCGGGGAGGCGGGGATCGAGGCGGAGGACATCGCGCTGCGGAGGCCGACGCTGGACGAGGCCTTCCTGCGGCTGACGGAGCGAGAGCCCGGGCGCGGGCCCGGGCGGGAGAAGGAGGTCGCGGCATGAGCGTCGCGTACGTGGTGAGCGACTGCTGGACGATGACCCGCCGCGAGCTGGCCCACTGGGCGCGGCAGCCCGTGCAGGTCCTCGTCGGGCTCGTGTTCCCGGTGATGATGCTGCTGATGTTCGGCTACCTCGTGGGCGGCGGACGGGCCGTCGACGGCGACTACGTCGACTTCCTGGTACCCGGGATGCTCACGCTGACCATGGTCTTCGGGCTCGAAGGCACCATGACGGCGGTGACGCAGGACCTGAACAAGGGCGTGATCGACCGCTTCCGGGCGATGCCGATGACCGACGGGGCCGTCCTGGTCGGGCGGGCCGCCGCCGACATGCTCCAGTCGGCGGCCGGGCTGCTCGTGATGGTGGGCGTGGGGTACGCGATCGGCTGGCGGGCGGGCGGCGGAGCCGGGAGCTTCCTGGGGGCGCTGGGGCTGCTGCTCCTGCTGCGATTCGCGATGCTGTGGATCGGGATCTTCCTCGCCCTGGTCGCGGGCCGGGCGGAGCTGGTGCAGGCGGTCCAGATCCTGGTCTGGCCCGTCGGCTTCCTCTCCAACGCCTTCGCCTCGCCGGACTCGATGCCGGGCTGGCTCGGCACGGTCGTGGAGTGGAACCCGATGTCGGCGACCGCGACGGCGGTGCGTGAGCTCTTCGGCAATCCGGGCGGCGAACCGGGGCACGTCATGGCTGCGGTGGTGTGGCCGCTGGTGCTGCTCGCGGTCTTCTTCCCGCTGGCGGTACGGAGGTTCGGGCGGCTCGGGAAGTAGCCGCGCGGAAGGGGGAACCCGGAGGCGGTGAGCGGTGTATTGAAAGCAGCGGTTCACCGCGAACCGCCCGAGGGGCAAGGGGGATCGTGCGATGCGCAGGCTCGTGGGAGCGGCCGGCACCGTCGTGGCACTGGTGTTGGTGGTACTGACGGGGTGTACGGCCCAGGGCGGGAGCGACGACTCGCCCCGGGCCGGGGCGCCAGGGGGATCCGGAGGACCCGGGCGATCCGAGGGACCCGGGGGCTCAGGGGTGTCCTCCCCGCGCCCGACGGGGGTGCTCGGGGCGGCGCCCCGGCCGGCCTCGTCGCCGGGGCTGCCCGGCCGGCCGCACAGTCTGGGTCTCGCGCGCGACGGCAGCGGGTTCGCCCTGCTCGCCGAGTGCGTGGGCGAGCGGGAGGCGCCGGAGAGCGGCTTCTGCCGGCAGCACGTGGCCGTGCTGGACGCGGGGGCGAAGCAGTGGGTGCTGCGGCGGTCGCCGCTGCCCGAGATACCGCTGTCGGCGGGGGTATCGGCGAATCTGCTGGTCCTCGGGCCGGGCCGGGCGCTCGTCGAGGACGGCGGCGCCGGGCCGGGCGCCCGGACCTGGTTCACGAGGGACGGGGGCCGGAGCTGGCGGGGGGGCGACCGGCGCACGGTCGGCACGACCCCGGAGATACCGGCGGGAGCGGTGCTCACCACCGACTGCCCGCCGCCGGCCGGGGCCTCGGTGGACGACTGCGCGCGGACGCGTGTCGTCGTGGTCTCGCCGCAGGACGGGCGGCGCAGGGCACTGGCCCGGGTGCCGCTGCTCGGCGCGCACCCGCGACCGGCGGAGCAGCCGGAGCCCGACGGTTCCTGGTGGGTCTCGGGGACGGATCCGCTCTCGGGGCGTGCGGCGGTCGCCGTCTCCCGGGACGCGGGCCGGAGCTGGACGGTGAGCCGGCTGCCGAGCCCTGCCACGGGTCCGGGGTGGTTCACGGCGGTGGCGGTCGGTCAGGACGCGGTGTACGCGGCGGAGATGGGGGAGCTGACGGGCGGTGAGCCCGTCAAGAACCCGATGCGGGCGCTGCACCGTTCCGCGGACGGCGGCCGGACGTGGCAGCGGATGTGGACGACGGGGCCGGAGCGGGAGCCCCGGACGCTGCTGGGGCTGCCGGTCCCGGGCCCCGGTGGCCGGGTGGAGATCGGCGGGGAGATGTCGGGGTACGGGAGCGGGGACGGCGGGCGTACGTTCGTCCGGCTCGACGGCGGCTCGCACTTCACCCGCCGCACCCCGCTGGGACTGCTGCGGGAGTCGGCCCCCTGTCAGTACGCGCTGACGGCGGACGGGGTGCGGTGGTCGGAGTTCCGGCTGGCCTGCGAGGGCGGGGAGTCCTGAGGGCAAGGGCCGGTGGGCCGCTCAGTGGTGGAAGGAGGTCGCCGCGGCCTTGTCGTGGGTGAACGGTCCCGACTGGCGCCGCAGTTCGGGCAGCAGCCGGGTCAGGTCCTCGACGAGCAGTCCGGCGAGGTCGGCGGAGAAGCCGTTGCGGCAGACCACGCGCAGGACGGACAGGTCCTCGCGGTTGGCGGGGAAGGTGTAGGCGGGGACCAGCCAGCCCTGCTCGCGCAGCCGCCGGGAGACGTCGAAGACGTCGAAGGCGGTGACGTCGGGCGCGGTGGTGAAGGCGAAGACGGGCAGCTGGTTGCCGTAGGTGAGGAGCCGGAAGTCGCCCATGGCCTCGACGCGTTCGGCGAGGCCCCGGGCGACGTCCCGGGAGGTCTGCTGCACCGCCCGGTAGCCCTCCCGGCCGAGCCTCAGGAAGGTGTAGTACTGCGCGACGACCTGGGCGCCCGGCCGGGAGAAGTTGAGGGCGAAGGTGGGCATGTCGCCGCCCAGGTAGTTGACCCGGAAGACGAGCTCCTCGGGGAGTTCGACGGACGAGCGCCACAAGGCCCAGCCGACGCCCGGGTAGACCAGACCGTACTTGTGACCGGAGGTGTTGATCGAGGAGACGCGGGGGAGGCGGAAGTCCCAGACCAGGTCCTCGTCGAGGAAGGGGGCGACCATGGCGCCGGAGGCTCCGTCGACATGGACGGGGATGTCGAGGCCGGTGCGTTCCTGGAGGGCGTCCAGGGCGGCGCAGATCTCGGCGACCGGTTCGTAGGAGCCGTCGAAGGTGGAGCCGAGGACGGCGACGACGCCGATGGTGTTCTCGTCGCAGAGCGCGGCGGCGGATTCGGCGTCGAGGTGGAAGCGGTCGCCCTCCATGGGGACGAGCCGGGGCTCGACCTCCCAGAACTCGCAGAACTTCTCCCAGCAGACCTGGACGTTGACGCCCATCACCAGGTTGGGGCGGGCGGTCGCCGGGTAGCGGTCGGCGTTCCGCTTGGACCAGCGGCGCTTGAGGGCCAGGCCGGCGAGCATGCAGGCCTCGCTGGAGCCGGTGGTGGAGCAGCCGACGGCCGCGGCCGGGTCCGGGGCGTTCCACAGGCGGGCGAGCATGGCGACGCAGCGGCGCTCCAGTTCGGCGGTGCGCGGGTACTCGTCCTTGTCGATCATGTTCTTGTCGCGGCACTCGCTCATCAGGACACCGGCCTGGGGCTCCATCCAGGTGGTGACGAAGGTGGCGAGGTTGAGCCGGGAGTTGCCGTCGAGCATCAGCTCGTCGTGGACGAGCTGATAGGCGCTCATCGGGGGCAGCGGCCCGTCGGGGAGCTCGTGGCGCGGTGGGGCCTCGGTCATTCCGCCGATCGGGTCGGCCTCCCCGTAGAAGGGGTTGAGCGCGAGCCGGCGCTCGTGCGCGGGCGGGGAGGCGTCGGGACCCTGGTGCAGCGGCATGGAGGACTCCTTCTGTCCGGGTGGTGCGTGGGGTGTGTGGGGCGGGGTCAGTGCAGGGACTTGCCCTCGTGGTCGAGTTCGAGCTGGGGGCGGCCGGTGACGATCAGCCAGGCCGGGAGTGAGGCGACGCAGAGGAGGGCGATGACCGGTGTGGAGGCGGCGAGGGCGGCGCCGGTGAAGAGGCTGATCCAGCCCTGCCGGGTGGTGGCGAGCAGGACGCCGAGGACGGCGGAGGAGACGGCGACGGCGGGTTGGACCTCGGGGACCAGCGCCTGGGCGAGCAGCCCGAAGGCGGCGCCGATGAAGACGGCGGGGAAGATGCGGCCGCCCCGGAAGCCGCAGGAGGCGGCGACGAGGAGGGCGAGGAGTTTGACGACGGCCAGCTTGGCGAGCTCGGCGGAGGACCAGCTGCCGACGGAGGCGGCGAGCTCCTTGGTCTCCGCCAGGCCCTTGAAGAGGGTCAGCTGCCCGCCCAGGGCCCCGAGGAGGCCGAGGGCGAGCCCGCCCAGGGGAAGCATCAGCATCGGGTGCCGCAGCCTCTGGAAGGCCGTGTGGACGTAGGGGAAGAGGTAGCAGGCGGCGAGCCCGAAGACGGCGGCGGCGGGGGCGATGACGAGGGCGGCGAGGAGGTCGGTCCAGCCGGGGTCGGTCAGCGGTGGCAGCCCGATGTCGAAGCTGGGATCGGCGAGCAGCTGGGTGGTCATTGCGCCGGCTCCGGCGGCGACGAGCGGGGCGAAGATCCGGTCCCAGAGGGAGCCGCGGCCCGGCTGCTGCGACGCCAGGGCCTCGGAGAGGACGAGGGCGGCGGCCACCGGCGTACCGAAGAGGGCGCCGATGGTGGCGGCGGAGGCCAGGGCGACCCAGGCGGCCCCCGGCAGCGAGGGCTGGAGCCTGTGGCCGATCCAGTAGGTGAGGGCGATGTTGGCGGCGATGATCGGGTTCTCGGGGCCGAGGCTGACACCGCCGGCCAGCCCGAGCGCGCTCGCGAGCAGCAGGCTGGGCACCAGTCGCGGGGCGAGCGGCGCGCCGCCGAGGCCCTCGGAGGCCGGGTCGGGTCCGGCGTGTCCCGGCATCTTCCACACGACGAGGCCCACGGCGATGCCGGTCGCCGTGAGCATGGTGATCATCCAGAGGGAGGAGTACTGCCCGATGCCGAGCGCGTCCGGCAGGTCGTCCCAGAGCACGACCTGGAACTCCTCGGAGAGGAAGCTGATCCCCAGGAACATCAGACTCGCCGCCACGCCGATGACGAGCGCGGGCAGGACCTGGGGCAACAGCGTCTGAAGGGGCGTCTCCGCGGGGGAGGGCGACGGCGCGGGCTGAGCATGATCAGTGGCCACCGCCCCACCATAAGTGAGCAAATGCCGCACAACATCCCGAAATCCGGGCGGAACGGATCCGCACGAACGTGCTGCCCCCCAGTCGGCACACGCGGCCTAGGCGCGCGGGGCGATCACCACGGCCGTGCCGTACGCGCACACCTCCGTGCCCACGTCCGCCGCCTCCGTCACGTCGAAGCGGAACATCAGCACGGCGTTCGCACCACGCGCCTGGGCCTGTTCGACCAGCCGTTCCATCGCCTGGTTCCGGGTCTGCACCAGAGTCTTCGTCAGACCCTTCAGCTCGCCGCCGATCATCGACTTCAGCCCCGCCCCGATCTGGCTGCCCAGATGGCGCGAGCGCACGGTGAGCCCGAAGACCTCACCGATGACCTGCCTGACCTCAAAGCCAGGCACGTCGTTCGTCGTCACGACCAGCACGTCCGGGTGCGGATCCTGGCCGCCTCCGTACTCCTCGATGCCCATCGGCATACACCTCCTGGCCCCCACCCTCGGGCCCGGAGCCCCGCTCCGCATCCCGTGGGAGCCGGGTGGAACCGGTCGCGTCCCGTCCACGTTGATAGCTTGGGGCGAGCCGTCCCCCCATGCCCCCACTGACCGCAGGAGCCCGGAACCCGTGAACACGCTTGCCCTCGGACCGAGCTGGCTGGACCCGGACTTTCTGATCGGAGAGTTCGGTCTGATCGGTGTCCTCGTCATCGTCTTCGCCGAGTCCGGACTCCTCATCGGGTTCTTCCTGCCCGGCGACTCGCTGCTCTTCACCACCGGGCTGCTCGTCACCACCGAGAAGCTCGACAAGCCGCTGTGGCTGGTGTGCACCTTGATCGTGGCCGCCGCGATCATCGGTGACCAGGTCGGCTACCTCTTCGGCCGGAAGGTGGGCCCGGCCCTCTTCAAGCGCCCCGACTCCAAGCTCTTCAAGCAGGAGAACGTCGCGAAGGCGCACGAGTTCTTCGAGAAGCACGGCCCGAAGTCGCTGATCCTGGCCCGCTTCGTCCCCATCGTGCGGACGTTCACGCCGATCATCGCCGGCGTCAGCCGGATGAACTACCGCTCGTTCATCACGTTCAACATCATCGGCGGCGTGCTGTGGGGCGCGGGCGTGACCCTGCTCGGCGCCTCCCTCGGCAAGATCGACTTCGTGCACAAGCACATCGAGATGATCCTCATCGGGATCGTCCTGATCTCGGTCGTCCCGATCGTGATCGAGTACCTCCGGGCCCGCTCCCAGTCCAAGAGGGCCAAGGCCGCCGACGAGCACGGCGACCGGAGCGGCCAGAGCGGCCACGGGACCCACGGCGGGCACGACGCCCCCGGCACCCCGAACCCCCCGGCCTCCCGCGGCCGCCACGCCAAGCGGTAGCAGCACCCCCTAGAAGCCCCTGGTGCGCTTCGCGGCCCTGCGGGCCGCCGCCGCACCGGGGGCCTGCATGAAGAGGCGCGCCAGCTCGCTACCCAGGTTCACCCCGATCGCGATCGCCAGGGCCAGGGCCGCCGCCTTCGCCAGCGAGGCGAAGCCCTGGTCCAGGTTGTTCTGGGCGATCGCGAGCACCCCGAAGTACGTCGCCGAACCGGGCAGCAGCGGACCGATCGCCGCCGTCACGTACGGCAGCGACGACGTGTGGTGGTACCGGGCGATCAACTGCCCGAAGAGCCCCACGAGCCCCGCCGCCACGGCCGTCGCCATCACCGTCGACCCCTCCGCCGTCACCGCGATCGACGCGTAGATCACCCACGCCACCCCGCCGTTCAGCGTCGCGAAGAGCACCGTCGACCGCGACTGCTGCAAAAGGATCGCGAAGGTCGCGCACAGCACCATCGACGCCAGGATCTGCGTCACCGGCCGCTCCACCGCCCGCAGCGCCCCCTCGGGGTTCAGCTGCGCGTCGAACTGCACGGCGACGTACAGCACGGACAGCACGCCCACCACGATCGCGACGAAGAAGTACGCGACCTCCAGGAGCCGGGCCGAGGCCGTGATGTAGAAGCCCGTCAGACCGTCCTGCACGGCCGCCACCAGCGCCCGCCCCGGAATCAGCGCGAACAGACCGCCGGTGATCACCGCCGAGGGCCGCAGGTCCGCGTGGAGGAGCGTCAGGAGCACACCCATCGCCGCCGGCGGCATCGCCGCCACCAGGAACTGGTAGAACTCCGGCAGCCCGCGCCCCGCGCACAGCCAGGCCAGCCGGTCGCCGAGCACCGCGCCGAGCGCCGCCACGAAGAAGACCGTCGGCCCGCCGCCGAGCAGCACCGAGGCCGCACCCGCGAGCACCCCCGCCGCCGCCGTGAGGACCCACCCCGGATACGGATGCCGGTTCCGCCGGATCTCCGCCAGCCTGCGGTACGCCTCCTCGGGCGTCACCTCGTGCGCCTGCGCGTTGATGTCCGCGAGCAGCGTGTACACCGCCGCGAGCCGCGTGTAGTCCGTGCCCCGCCGCCGTACCGTCCGGTTCGCCGTGACCGGGTCGTCCACCAGCGACGGCTGGTACGTGACGGACAGCAGGGTGAAGGTGACCGTCGGCTCGACCCGGTCGAGACCGTACGAGCGGCAGATCGCGAACATCGCCGCCTCGACGTCCTCCGCGCCCTCCCCGCCCGCGAGCAGCAGCTCGCCGATACGCAGGGTCAGGTCGAGGACGCGCGGCACCGAAGGGCCGGACTCGTCCCCCTTGCCGGCCGCCTCCGGCACCGGCCGCTCGTGCACCGGCAGCCGCAGCATGGTCCGCATCCGGTCCTGCCACGGCGCGTCCTGCGAAAGCCGCACCAGGGGCACCCCGTACGCCGGGGTGAACACCGGCGGCGAGGTCTTCGCCGAGTAGGTGGCGGGCGTCGCGAACGCCGAACCCTCCTGCTCGGGCGGCGGCTCCGGGGTCAGCCCCGGCGGCAGGGAGAACTCGGAGGTCGGATGCTCCTCCTCGGGCGGCGCCGGCTGCTCCACCCCGGCCGGTGGGACGAACGCGCTCCGCGCCTCGTCCGACTGAGGCTTCCGGTCCTCCGGAGCCTCTTCGGGGCCCTCCGGCTCCGCCACCACTCTTTCCGCCTCATCCCCAGGGAATCGTGGATTCCAGTATGAAGGTCCGAAGGTCCGAAGGTGCGACAGACGTGCGAAAGGCGGTACACCCCGAAGGGTGCACCGCCTTTCGCACGATCAGAAGATCAGCCCGTGGGGGCCGTCAGGACGCGGGGCTCAGTGGCCGCCCTGCTCCTTGGCACGCGCGTAGGACTTCTCGATCTCTTCCTCGGCCTCGGCGCGGCCGACCCAGTCGGCGCCCTCGACCGACTTGCCCGGCTCCAGGTCCTTGTAGACCTCGAAGAAGTGCTGGATCTCCAGGCGGTCGAACTCCGCCACGTGGTGGATGTCCCGCAGGTGCTCCATGCGCGGGTCGGTGGCCGGGACGCACAGCAGCTTGTCGTCGCCGCCCGCCTCGTCCGTCATGCGGAACATGCCGATGGCGCGGCACTTGATCAGGCAGCCCGGGAACGTGGGCTCGTCGAGGATGACGAGCGCGTCCAGCGGGTCGCCGTCCTCACCGAGGGTGTTCTCGACGTAGCCGTAGTCGGTCGGGTAGGCCGTCGACGTGAAGAGGCGACGGTCCAGACGGATGCGACCGGTCTCGTGGTCGACCTCGTACTTGTTCCTCGATCCCTTGGGGATCTCGATGAGAACGTCGAACTCCACGGGTGGCTCCTCCTGAATCAACACAACTGAATGCTCGCGACGACGCGCGGTGATTAAGTGTCCCTCACGGACGACCGTGATCGCGAAAGGGGCTGGTCAGCAATGCCCGAACCGAGGCTGTGGCAGCTCACGGCGGGCTCCGCCGCCCTCGGACTGGCCCTGGCCGCCGTGGCGGTGACCGCAGCAGGCCCGTGGGACTCGGGCCAGCGTACGGCCGAGCGGGCCCGCGCCGCCGCCCCCATGGCGGGTGGCGCACATCACGCCCCGCCCGCGCCGACCCTCGCACCCCACCGCCCGGCGCCCGCCCCCAGCGCCCCCGGCGTCCTCCCCGCACTCCACGCCCCGGCCGCCGCCGGCCGCCCCGCGACCCGCCCCGCGGACCTCGCCGCCACCCTCGTACCGCTCCTCGCCGACCCCGGCCTCGGCCCGCTCCGCACGGCATCCGTCGTCGACACCGCCACCGGGACCCAGCTGTACGGCGAAGGCGCCGGCACCCCCATGACGCCCGCCTCCACCGTCAAGATCGCCACCGTCGCCGCCGCGCTCTCCGCCCTCGGCCCCGACCACCGCATCCCCACCACCGTCACCGCCTCCGCCGACGGCCGCACCGTCACCCTCACGGGCGGCGGCGACCCCACCCTCGACACGGCCCGCCTGGAGCGCCTCGCCGCCGACACGGCCCGCGCCCTCAAGGCCCGCGGCCACACCCCCGTACGGCTCACCTACGACACGAGCCTCTACGAGGGCCCCGAGATCCACCCCATCGGACCCAACGAGAACCTCGCCCCCGTCACCGCCCTCATGACCCGCGAAGGACGCCTCGACGCGAGCGCCGGCGGCCCCGCGCCCCGCACCGCCGACCCGGCCGGCGACACCGCCACCGCCTTCGCCGCCCTCCTCGCCAAGGCCGGCGTCGAAGTCACCGGAACACCGACCGAGGCCACCGGACAACCCGCAGAAGCCGACGCCACAGCCACAGCCAAGGCCGAAGCCGAGGACGAAGCCAAGACCGGAGCCAAGGCCAAGGCGAAGCCGACCACCCCCGCCCCGGAGGCCGCCCCCCTCGCCCGTACGTACTCCGCCCCCCTCACCGACCTCGCCGAACGCACCCTCACCCTCAGCGACAACGACCTCGCCGAGGCCCTCGCCCGGCAGACCGCACTCGCCCACGACCTGCCCGCGAGCTTCGAAGGCGCCGGCAAGGCCGTACGGAACGAACTCGCCGACCTCGACGTCCCCCTCACCGGCGCCCGCTTCGCCGACGGCAGCGGACTCGACCGCCGCGACCGCGTCTCCGCCGCCCTCCTCACCGCCCTCCTCACCCGCGCGGCCGACCCGGCACACCCCACCCTCCGCCCCGTCCTCACCGGCCTGCCCGTCGGCGGCTTCACCGGCACCCTCGCCGGCCGCTTCGACACCGCCCCCGCCACCGCAGGCGCCGGACTCGTCCGCGCCAAGACCGGCACCCTCACGGGCGTCAACACCCTCGCCGGCACGGTCGTCACCCCCGACGGACGGCTCCTCGCCTTCGCGTTCCTCGCCGGCCGCACCCTCTCCCCCTACGAGGCACAGCCCGCCCTCGACCGACTCTCCGCCGCCCTCGCCGACCAGCGCTGACCGACCGCCGACCCGCACCCCACCGACGCCCGACCCGCCCCGAACCCGCACCGATCGGCCGCCGAGACCGTACGGTTGACGCATGACGAGCATCGGTGGCGCAGGTACATCCGGGATGGTCGACTGGAACCTCGCGGTCGCGACCGCGACCCGCCTCGTGCGGCCCGGACCCGAAGTCAGCCGCGACGAGGCCCGCGAGGTCGTCGCCGAACTCCGCAAGCACGCCAAAGCCTCCGAGCGCCACGTCCGCGCCTACACCCGGATGCTCCCCGAGGGCACCGACGTCCACGACACCCCCGTCCTCGTCGTCGACCGCGCCGGCTGGATCAAGGCCAACGTCGCCGGCTTCCGCGAACTCCTCACCCCGCTCCTCGGCAAGATGCAGGACCGCCGCTCGAACACCCCCGGAAACGCCGTCCTCGGCGCCGTCGGCGGCAAGGTCACCGGCGTCGAACTCGGCATGCTCCTGTCCTTCCTCGCCTCCCGCATCCTCGGCCAGTACGAGACCTTCGCCCCCGCCACCCGCGAACTCCCCGCCGGTTCCAACGGCGGCGGACGACTCCTCCTCGTCGCGCCCAACATCGTCCACGTCGAACGCGAACTCGAAGTCTCGCCCCACGACTTCCGGCTCTGGGTCTGCCTCCACGAGGAGACCCACCGCACCCAGTTCACCGCCGTCCCCTGGCTCCGCGACCACCTCCAAGGCGAGATCCAGTCCTTCCTCGCCGCCACCGAGGTCGACCCCGGCACCTTCGTCGAACGCCTCCGCGAAGCCGCCCAGGCCCTCGCCGGCGGCCGCCCCGAGGGCGAGGCCGGCGAACCCGCCCCCTCCCTCGTCGAGATCGTCCAGACCCCCGAGCAGCGCGAGATCCTCGGCCGCCTCACCGCCGTCATGTCCCTGCTCGAAGGCCACGCCGACTACGTCATGGACGGCGTCGGCCCCGAGGTCGTCCCCTCCGTCGCGGAGATCCGCGAGAAGTTCCAGCAGCGCCGCGCCCGCGGCGCGTCCCGCCTCGACCTCGCCCTGCGCAAGCTCCTCGGCCTCGACGCCAAACTGCGCCAGTACCGCGACGGCGAGCGATTCGTTCGCGCCGTCGTCGACCAGGTCGGCATGGACGGCTTCAACCGCGTGTGGACCTCACCCAACACACTCCCCACCAAGTCCGAGATCGCCGCCCCCGCCGACTGGATCGCGAGGGTGCACCGTAAGGCAGACTCGTGAGACAGGTGCGCCGGACGGCGCAGTGACACGGGAGAACAACCCGCCAATCACCCATCCGAGGGACCCTGGGCATGGGGTGAGGCGTGCAATGCTCGGGTAACGGCCGGGTTTCTGTCACCATCGACGCACTCTGAGTGACCGAAACCCCCTTTCCGACCGTTAAGACTCCGACCGAGGCACCCCACCCCATCACGAAGGGCACCGGACATGGGTCCCCATCCTGCGGTCGCGGCGATACGCCTGGCGGTCCGCCGCGTACTCCACGACGTCCTCACCGACCACACCACCGACCCCGCCGGCACGGACGAGCCGCTCGTCCTCGTCGCCTGCTCCGGAGGCGCCGACTCGATGGCGCTCGCCTCCGCGCTCGCCTTCGAGACCCGCAAGCTCCCCGTACGCGCAGGCGGCATCACCGTCGACCACGGCCTCCAGGACGGCTCCGACACCCGGGCCGCCGAGGTCGCCGGACGCATGACCGCCCTCGGCCTCACCCCCGTCGAGGCGATCACCGTCACCGTGGGCCGCGAAGGCGGGCCCGAGGCCGCCGCCCGCGACGCGCGCTACGCCGCCCTCGACGCCGCCGCCGAGCGCCACGGCGCCGCCGCGATCCTCCTCGGCCACACCCGCGACGACCAGGCCGAGACCGTCCTCCTCGGCCTCGCCCGCGGCTCCGGCATCCGCTCGCTCTCCGGCATGGCCGCCGTCTCCGGTGCCGCCGGCCGCTACCGGCGCCCGTTCCTCCAGCTCGACCGCCAGACCGTCCGCAAGGCCTGCATCGCACAGGAACTCGCCGTCTGGGACGACCCCCACAACAGCGACCCCGCGTACACCCGCTCCCGACTCCGCCACGAAGGCCTCCCCGCCCTCGAGAAGGCCCTCGGCAAGGGCGTCGTCGAAGCCCTCGCCCGGACGGCCCAGCTCTCCCGGGACGACGCCGACGCCCTCGACACCTGGGCCGCCGACGCCGAGACCGCCGTACGCGACGAGGCGGGCGCCCTCGAGTGCGCCAAGCTCTTCGGCCTGCCCCCCGCCGTACGCCGCCGCGTCCTGCGCCGCGCCGTCATCGCCGAGGGAGCCCCCGCCGGCTCCCTCTTCGCCCGCCACATCGAGGAAGTCGACCGGCTCATCACCGGCTGGCGCGGCCAAGGCGCCATCAACCTGCCCGGTCGCGTCGAAGCCCGCCGCCAGGGTGGCAGACTTGTCATCCGGCAAGGCTGACGCACGCTGCAACGAAAGTGACCCGGGTGAACGAGAAGGACATGGGCACCGACCTCCAGTCGGTGCTCATCACCAAGGAAGAGATCGACGCCAAGCTGGCAGAGCTGGCCGCGAAGATCGACGCGGAATACGCGGGCAAGGACCTGCTCATCGTCGGTGTCCTCAAGGGCGCGGTGATGGTGATGGCGGACCTGGCTCGCGCCCTGTCCACCCCCGTCACCATGGACTGGATGGCCGTCTCCTCCTACGGCGCCGGCACCCAGTCCTCCGGCGTCGTCAGGATCCTCAAGGACCTCGACACCGACATCAAGGGCAAGCACGTCCTCATCGTCGAGGACATCATCGACTCCGGCCTGACCCTGTCCTGGCTGCTGTCGAACCTCGGCTCCCGAGAGCCCGCCTCCCTGGAGGTCTGCACCCTCCTGCGGAAGCCCGAGGCCGCCAAGGTCGCCATCGACGTCAAGTGGATCGGCTTCGACATTCCGAACGAGTTCGTCGTCGGCTACGGCCTCGACTACGCGGAGAAGTACCGGAACCTTCCGTTCGTCGGCACGCTCGCCCCGCACGTCTACGGCGGCTGAACAACCGCCCGGACGGGGAACCCGCACCGCCTTCCCTCCGTTGAACCACGGGAAGGCGGTCGCGGGCGACGATGCTGAGGTACCGTCCGAAGAACAGCTTTTTCACATAGCAGCACTCATGCAGCTCTCACAGCAGCATTTTCCTACGGGCAGGAGGGACGGGGCGTTCTCGCTCCGTATGGATGGACGTGAAGCGATACTTCCGTGGGCCGGTCATGTGGATCGTGCTGGCCGTCCTCGCCGTGGTCGTGCTGATGCAGGTCGTCGGCTCGTCCGAGGGCTACAAGACGGTGGACACCGGCAAGGTCGTCCAGGCGATCGACAAGAACCAGGTCAAGCAGGCAAAGGTCACCACCGGTGACGAGCAGATCATCAAGATCGAGCTCGTCGACGGTCAGAAGATCGACAACAGCAGCAAGGTCCAGGCCAGCTACATCGGCTCCCAGGGCGTCGACGTCGCGGACAAGCTGCAGGAGAAGTTCGAGGCCGGGCAGATCGAGAAGGGCTACACCGTCTCCCCGACGAAGCAGTCGCCCTTCGTCTCGATCCTGCTCTCCCTCCTCCCCTTCGTCCTCATCGTGGTCGTCTTCCTCTTCCTGATGAACCAGATGCAGGGCGGCGGCTCCCGCGTCATGCAGTTCGGCAAGTCCAAGGCCAAGCTCATCACCAAGGACACGCCCAAGACCACCTTCGCCGACGTCGCAGGCTCGGACGAGGCCGTCGAGGAACTCCACGAGATCAAGGAATTCCTCCAGGAGCCCGCGAAGTTCCAGGCCGTAGGCGCCAAGATCCCGAAGGGCGTCCTGCTCTACGGCCCGCCCGGAACCGGCAAGACGCTCCTCGCGCGCGCCGTCGCCGGCGAGGCCGGCGTGCCGTTCTACTCGATCTCCGGCTCCGACTTCGTCGAGATGTTCGTCGGCGTCGGCGCCTCCCGCGTCCGCGACCTCTTCGAGCAGGCCAAGGCCAACGCGCCCGCCATCGTCTTCGTCGACGAGATCGACGCCGTCGGACGCCACCGCGGCGCCGGCCTCGGCGGCGGTCACGACGAGCGCGAACAGACCCTCAACCAGCTGCTCGTCGAGATGGACGGCTTCGACGTCAAGGGCGGCGTCATCCTGATCGCCGCCACGAACCGTCCCGACATCCTCGACCCCGCCCTCCTGCGCCCCGGCCGCTTCGACCGGCAGATCGCCGTCGACCGTCCGGACATGCAGGGCCGACTGGAGATCCTCAAGGTCCACCAGAAGGGCAAGCCGGTCGCACCGGACGTCGACCTCGGCGCCGTCGCCCGCCGCACCCCCGGCTTCACCGGCGCGGACCTCTCCAACGTCCTCAACGAGGCGGCGCTCCTCACCGCCCGCAGCGACCAGAAGCTGATCGACAACAAGGCACTGGACGAGGCGATCGACCGAGTGGTCGCGGGCCCGCAGAAGCGGACCCGGATCATGTCGGACAAGGAGAAGAAGATCACCGCGTACCACGAGGGCGGTCACGCCCTGGTCGCGGCGGCCTCGCCGAACTCCGACCCGGTCCACAAGATCACCATCCTGTCCCGCGGCCGTGCCCTGGGCTACACGATGGTGCTCCCGGAAGAGGACAAGTACTCGACCACGCGCAACGAGATGCTCGACCAGCTGGCCTACATGCTGGGCGGGCGCGCGGCCGAGGAACTCGTCTTCCACGACCCGACCACGGGCGCGGCGAACGACATCGAGAAGGCCACCGCCACGGCCCGCGCGATGGTCACGCAGTACGGCATGACCGAGCGTCTCGGCGCCATCAAGTTCGGCGGCGACAACACCGAGCCGTTCCTCGGCCGCGAGATGGCGCACCAGCGCGACTACTCGGAAGAGGTTGCGGCGCTGGTCGACGAAGAGGTCAAGAAGCTCATCGAGACCGCGCACAACGAGGCCTGGGAGATCCTCGTCGAGAACCGTGACCTTCTCGACAACCTGGTCCTCGCGCTGCTCGAGAAGGAGACGCTGGGCAAGGAGGAGATCGCCGAGATCTTCGCCCCCATCGTCAAGCGCCCGGCCCGCCCGGCCTGGACCGGCTCCTCCCGCCGCACGCCCTCCACGCGCCCGCCGGTGCTCTCCCCCAAGGAGCTGGCACTGACGAACAGCGCGAACGGCACGGCGACCCCGGCGGTCGACACCACGAAGGGCATCGAGATCGCCCCGGTGGACACCCCCGAGGAGTGACCACCCGGAGACCCCGGAATGGATGCCGCGCCCCCACAGGTTTTAGCCTGTGGGGGCGCGGCTTTTCGCGCACACCTGTCAGACGGAACGAGGCACAGAGATGACCGACCCGGTGACGCTGGACGGCGAGGGCACGATCGGCGAGTTCGACGAGAAGCGCGCCGAGAACGCCGTACGAGAGCTCCTCATCGCGGTCGGCGAGGACCCGGACCGCGAGGGCCTGCGCGAGACGCCGGCGCGGGTGGCGCGCGCGTACAGGGAGCTTTTCGCGGGGCTGTGGCAGAAGCCCGAGGATGTCCTGACGACGACATTCGACCTTGGGCACGACGAGATGGTCCTGGTGAAGGACATCGAACTGGTATCTCAATGTGAGCACCATTTGCTGCCATTTCATGGCGTAGCTCACATCGGTTACATCCCGGCTGAATCGGGCAAGATCACCGGTCTGTCCAAGCTGGCTCGCCTCGTCGACGTCTTCGCCCGCCGTCCGCAGGTCCAGGAGCGCCTGACGACGCAGATCGCCGACTCGCTGATGCGGATCCTCGACGCTCGTGGTGCGATCGTCGTCATCGAGGCGGAGCACATGTGTATGGCTCTGCGTGGTGTCCGTAAGCCGGGTGCGAAGACGACGACCTCGGCGGTGCGTGGGCAACTTCGTGACGCTACTACACGATCCGAGGCAATGTCCCTGATACTGGCCCGTTCGTAGCGGGCTGTCCGCGTTGCTCCATACCGTCCCCGATCAGTGGAGTTGATCGCTGATCAAGGGGGATCGGTATGGGGTACGGGCTGACCAGCAAGATGCTGGTGAACCTGGTGGACGGCTGCGTCCAGGCGAAGGACGTGGCTCCTGGGCGCGCGATGTGGACGCTGGACGGCGACCGGACGGTGCAGACCACGGTCGTGGATGTGGTGGCGGTGAAGGGGCGGGAGGCCATCGATGTGGTCACGGACCACATGACCTTCACCACCGGCCCTGACCTGCTGCTGCTTACGCCGGACGGCTGGACGCGCGCGGCGACCTGCGGGGGAAGACGGTCGCCTGGACGCATGCACGGAAGCTGTGCCGCGAGCGGCTGACGATCAGGCCCGGGTACGAGTTCGGCTATTTCGTCCTTGAGGCGGTGACCCGGCCGTCCGGCTATCTGAAGCGGGACCTGCCCGGTTTCCGTGTACGGGTGGTCTCCTCGTATCTCTCCGACGCGCTGCGGTACTACGCGGGTGGGGACGCTCACCACATGCGGCAGGCCTTTCCGCGTGTGGTCCTGCGGGACATCGATACCTTCGACGGCTTCCTCGACGGGTACATCGAGAAGGACGGTTGCCGTGCCAAGGACCGCGGAGGCCGCCATGTCGTCAGCGCGAACGTTCCGTTTCTGGCGGAGCTGGCGCAGATCATCGGAGCTCGGTTCACACCGTCGAAGCGGGGAATGCGTTCACAGCTCTCCCTGACGGACGGCTGGGCCCGCCGGGGCATTTTCGCGCCCGAAGAGCACCCCCTCGACCCGCCCGAATCATCGTGGATCAAGGTCCAGGAAGTCCGCCCCCGCCCCGCCCTCGGCGCGAAGCCCTTCACCTTCTACAGCTACCGGCTCGCCCCGTACCCGACCTTCCTGGTGAATGGGCACCTCGTGCGCGAGACCTGGCCGGCCCTCCGGTCGCAGGGCTAGGTTGCCGGCGACCGGTTCTCGTCGTCGTCCTCCGGGAGTTTGCAGACGCGCTCCAGGAAGAGGGCCGCCGCGATGACGCCGATGCCCGCGACCACCGCGAGGGCCGCGTAGAGGGCCTGGTCGCGGCGGGCCGGGACGTCGAGGGAGCCGAGGAGGAAGACGCCCGTGCCGCCGTACATGCCGGCGACGAGGGCGGCCACCAGTGCGCTCGCCTGGCCGAAGACCACCGCGCGGGCCGCCATCAGGGGCTCGACGCCCTTGGCGCCGGGGCGGCGCTCGCGCTGGGCCTTGAGGCGGATGCGGATCGAGAGGGCGGTCGCCGTGAGGACGACCGCGATCACGGCGAGGACGATCGGTGCGGCGATCGGCACGCTGGGGAGGGTGCCGACGGAGTCCCACAGGCGGGCGCCGCCCCAGGAGAGGATGCCCGCCACGAGGAACAGTCCGGTGAGCACCTTCAGCCGCAGTTGTTTCACCGGGTGTCCTTCACGTGGTCGCGGGGGCGGTCTGCCACGAGCCTAACGACTACTCGGGCAGACGGAGTTCCAGGTCGACACGGGGAGTGACGCCCTCGCCGCCGAGTGCGGAGAGCAGATCGGCGACGGCGCCGCGGCCGGGGAGCTGGGCGGCGGGGTCCACGTCGTGCCAGGGGGCGAGGACGAAGGCGCGCTCGTGGGCGCGGGGGTGCGGGAGGGTGAGGACGGGGTCCTCGGAGACCACGTCGGCGTACGTGATGATGTCGACGTCGATGGTGCGGGCGCCCCAGCGTTCCTCGCGGACGCGGTGGAAGGCCTCCTCGACGGCGTGGGCCCGCTCCAGGAGTGAGGAGGGCGGCAGCGTCGTCTTCACGAGGGCGACGGCGTTGAGGTAGGAGGGCTGGGTGCCGGGCTCGACGCCCCAGGGGGCCGTCTCGTAGACGGGGGAGACGGCTTTGACCCGGAGGCCGGGGGTGTCGCCGAGGGCGTCGACGGCGCCCTGGAGGGTCTCCAGGCGGTTGCCGAGGTTCGCGCCGAGGGCGAGGACGGCCCAGCGGGGGTTGGACAGGGTCGTGTCGGCCGCGTCGACGGTGGCGACGACGGAGGCCGGTACGGGCTGGACGGTGGGGTCGCTCTGTGTCGGCTTCATCGTCGGCTCCGGGTGATCGTGATGGTCACGTCGTCGAAGGGCACGGTGATGGGGGCGTCCGGCTTGTGGACGACGACTTCCACCTCTTGTACCCCGGGATGGCTGAGGCACTGCTGAGCGATGCGCTCGGCGAGGGTCTCGATGAGGTCGACGGGCTCGCCCTGGACGACGTCGACGACTTCCTCGGCGACGACGCCGTAGTGCACGGTCTTCGCCAGGTCGTCGTCGGCGGCCGCCGGGCGCGTGTCCAGGCCGAGGACCAGGTCCACGATGAAGGTCTGGCCCTCCTCGCGCTCCTTGGGGAAGACGCCGTGGTGGCCTCGGGCCTTGAGGCCGCGCAGCGCGACACGATCCACGCGAATCACTCCTGCTGTCGTAGTTCGGGTGGCCACGCAGCCGGGTGCGGACGGCCGGGTGTCCACTTCGAATCTACCTGCGGCGACCGACAGCGCTTGCCCTCGGGGGGCCAGGGGTGGGTCAGGCCGGGGGTTCCGTGCCGTCCACGCCGGGGCCCCCGGTGTCCGTGTCCTCGGTCTCCGTCAGGACGGGGGAGGCGTGGTGGGACCAGATCTTCCAGCCGTCCGGTGTGTCGCGGAACACGTTGGTCGCGACGACGAGCTGGCCGACGAGGGGGCCGAGCTCGGCCCCGTCCTCGGCCGGTCCGCCGCTCAGGATGTTCTCGGTGCACGTGACGACGGCGGTGCCGCCGGACAGGGAGATCCTGAGGTCGGTGAGGAAGAACTGGATGTATTCGGTGTTGGCCATGATCAGGGCGTACGAGCGGAGCACCTCGCCGCGGCCGGTGAGGACGGGCCAGCCGGGGTGGACGCAGCTGATGGGGGTGGCCCCGTCGTCGAGCCAGAGGGCGGAGACCGCTTCGAAGTCGCCGGACTCCATCGCCTCGTAGAAGGCGGTGTTGACGGCTTCCACGGCCGCCCGGTCGTCCTGGCGATGGCTGCCGGTCACCTGGCTCCCTCGACGGCGCGTGCGACGCGTACGGCGTCTGCGGTGGCCCTGACCTCGTGGACGCGGACGGCCCAGGCGCCTTCGTGGGCGGCGATGGCGGAGACGGCGGCGGTGGCGGCGTCGCGCTCGCGGGCGGGGGGCGGGGTGGCGCCGTCGCGGGTGAGGACGTGGCCGAGGAAGCGCTTGCGGGAGGCGGCGACGAGGAGGGGCCGGCCGAGGGCGCGGAGCTCGGGGAGGTGGGCGACGAGGGCCAGGTCGTGGGGGGCGAGCTTGGCGAAGCCGAGGCCGGGGTCGACGACGATGCGCTCGGGGGCGACGCCGCCGGCGACGACGGCGTCCAGGCGGGTGCGGAGTTCGGTGACGACCTCGGCGACGACGTCGTCGTACACGGCGAGGTCGTTCATGTTCTGGCTGAAGCCGCGCCAGTGCATGACGACGAAGGGGACCTCGGCGGCGGCGACGGCGGGGACCATGCCGGGGTCGGCGAGTCCGCCGCTGACGTCGTTGACGAGTACGGCTCCGGCTTCGACGGCGCGGGCGGCGACGCTGGCGCGCATGGTGTCGACGGAGACGGTGACGCCTTCGGCGGCGAGGCCGCGGACGACGGGGACGACGCGGCGGAGCTCTTCCTCCTCGTCGACGCGGCTGGCGCCGGGGCGGGTGGACTCGCCGCCGACGTCGACGAGGTCGGCGCCCTGGGCGACGAGGTCGAGGCCGTGTTTGACGGCGGCCGTGGTGTCGAACCAGCGGCCGCCGTCGGAGAAGGAGTCGGGGGTCACGTTGACCACGCCCATGACCGCGCAGCGGTCCCACTCCGGCAGGCCCTGGGCTGTGCCGCGGTCGATCGTCTTACTCATGTCTCCAGCCTAGGGCCCAGGGCCTGCCGGGGTGGGATCAGGCGGCTTGGACCTCGCGCTCGGCGGGGGCGGGTGCCGTGGTGAGCGTGGGGACGATGTGGGCGCAGGGGCGCGGGGTGCGGGGCGGGCGGCGGTGCGGGAACAGGCGGGGGAGGGAGACGGTGACGAATCCTTCGGCGCGCATGGCGGCGAGGCCGATGCGGGGCAGGTCGCGGCTCTTGCGGTAGACGACGAAGCGGGGTTCCCAGCGTGGCCGGAACTTGGCGTTGAACTTGTAGAGCGACTCGATCTGGAACCAGCGGGAGAGGAAGACGAGGAGTCCGCGCCAGACGCGCAGGACGGGTCCCGCGCCGATCTTCTCGCCGCGTGCGAGGGCGGCGCGGAACATCGCGAAGTTGAGGGAGACGCGCTCGATGCCGAGGGCGGGGGAGGCCTGGAGGGCGGCGACGATGAGGAGTTCGTTCATGCCGGGGTCGGCGGAGCGGTCGCGGCGCATGAGTTCGAGCGACATGCCGTCCGGGCCCCAGGGCACGAAGTGGATGATCGCCTTCAGGTCTCCGTAGGGGGAGGCGGGGTGGGCCGGGTCGTCGGGATCGTCCTTGTGGGCGGTGGCTATGACGGCGTCTCCGTCGCCGGCGGCGCCGATGCGGCCGAGGGCCATGGAGAAGCCGCGCTCGGTGTCGGTGCCGCGCCAGTCGGCGGCGGCGCGGCGGACTCGTTCCAGCTCTGCGTCGTCGAGGTCGCGGACGCGGCGGACCTGGGTGGTGTAGCCGTTGCGTTCGATGCGCTTGACCATCTGGCGGACGTTGCGCATGGCGCGGCCCGAGAGGGAGAAGTCGGCGACGTCGACGATCGCCTCGTCACCCAGTTCGAGGGCGTCGAGGCCGGTCTCGCGGGTCCAGACCTGGCCGCCGGTCTCGGAGCAGCCCATGACGGCGGGGGTCCAGGAGTGGGCCTTGGCCTCGTCCATGAAGCGTTCGATGGCGCCGGGCCAGGCCTCGACGTCGCCGATGGGGTCGCCGCTGGCGAGCATCACGCCGGAGACGACGCGGTAGCAGACGGCGGCCTTGCCGCTGGGGGAGAAGACGACGCCCTTGTCGTGGCGGAGGGCGAAGTGGCCGAGGGAGTCGCGGCCGCCGTGCTGGTCGAGGAGGGCGCGCAGTCGGGTCTCGTCGTCGTCGGTGAGGAGGGCGGCCGGGTGCTCGGGGCGGAAGGCGAGGTAGATGGTGGTGAGGGCGGTGAGCATGCCGAGGGCGCCGAGGGAGTAGCCGACGGTCCAGTCGACGCCGCGGGTGTAGGCGACGGGGCCTTCGACGCCGAAGAGTCCGTACAGGACGTGTTCGAGGCGGTCGGTGAGGCTGGGGTCGCCGACGACGCGGCGGGGGTGGGCGCTGACGATGACGAGGCCGAGGGCGATGGATCCGGCGCCCATGACGACGAAGTTGGCGAGTGCCCGCCAGCGGCTGCGCGGGTCGGGGAGGGCGGCGAACTCGTCGCGGTGGCGCAGCAGGAGGGCGAGGAGCGCGAGGGAGAAGAGGGCGCCGATGACGGAGTGGCGCCAGACGAACTGGGCGGCGGCGCCGATGGGGAGGAGGACGACGGCGGCGCGCCAGGCCCGGCGCTTGTGGCGCTTGAGGCCGTGGGCGAGGAGCAGGAGGAGGACGCCGGCGCTGAGGGAGAGGGCGGCGGAGAGGGGGCCGAGGGTGCCGGGGAGGACTTCGGCGATCGCGTGCATGCGGCTGGCGCGGAAGCGGGGGAAGACTCCGGCGGCGATGTCGATGAGGCCGATGAGGGTGCAGGCCGTGCCGACGAGGGCGGGGACCTTCTCGGGGCGGGGGCCGCGCAGAATCCGGCGTACCTGAACCGGAACCAATCGCGATTTGTCCCCATCTACCGTGACAGACATGGCTTCCCGTACTTCCCGTGGTCCTGCGAGGGGTCTCTGACTCCGGCCGGGCCCTGCGGCGCGTTCGGCGGGCCGTACCGGCTGGTGCGCTCTCTAGGACGGAGTGGCGCGGAGCCGGGTTCATCGGTTCACAGGAAATTCTTGGAAAGAAGGCTCGGGCGTCTCATGGGGCTCATCAGCAACAAAGTCCTCGTGCTGGCCGTGGTGCTGGCCGTGGCGCTGTTCCTCGTCACCGTCTGGCTCTGGCCGCGGCTCGCGCGGCGCGGCTGGCGTGCGGTCGTGGGGCGGGTGGGGTTGCTGCTCGTGACCCAGGTGGCGCTGTTCGCGGCGGTCGGTCTCGCGGCGAACCGTTCCTTCCTCTTCTACGGCTCCTGGGCCGACCTGTTCGGGCAGGAGCAGGACATGGGGGTGGTCGTCGACCACTCGGCCGCCGCGAAGGACGTGCAGGTGGTGGAGAAGCAGGGGCTGAAGGTGCCGGGCGGGTCCCGGCCGGAGGTCGGCGGCCAGATACAGAAGGTCGTCGTCAAGGGGGAGCGGTCGGGGATCACCTCGCCGGCCTACGTCTACCTGCCGCCGGAGTACTTCCAGGAGCGGTACGCGAAGAACACGTTCCCGGCGTCGGTGGTGCTCACCGGCTACCCGGGCACGGCGGAGAACCTGCTCAAGGGCCTGAAGTACCCGAGGACGGCGTACACCCAGGCGAAGGCCGGGAAGATGCAGCCGATGATCCTGGTGATGCTGCGTCCGACGGTGGCGCCGCCGCGGGACACCGAGTGCGTGGACATTCCGGGCGGCCCGCAGACGGAGACCTTCTTCGCCGAGGATCTGCCGAAGGCGGTCTCGGAGACGTACCGCGTGGGGACGAAGCCCCGGAACTGGGGCTTCATGGGGAACTCGACCGGTGGGTACTGCGCGCTGAAGATCGCGCTGCACCACCCGGACCGGTACGCGGCGGGGGCGGGCTTCTCGGCGTACTACAAGGCGGCGGAGGACGTGACGACGGGCGACCTCTTCCACGGCGACGACCGGCTGCGGAAGCGGGGGAACCTGCTGTGGAGCCTGGACCACCTGCCGCAGGGGAAGTCGTCGTTCCTGGTGACGACGTCGAAGCAGGGCGAGGGCAATCTGAAGGGGACGCTCGACTTCATCAAGAAGGTGAAGAGCCCGGCGCGGGTCTCGTCGATCACGCTGGAGAGCGGCGGCCACAACTTCAACACGTGGAACCGCGAGATCCCGCCGGGTCTGGTCTGGATGGCGGGGCGGCTCAGCGCGGCCTGACGCTCAGTCGGCGGTGGCCCTGCGCAGGGCGCGGTGGACCCCCTCCGGGGTGAGGACGCCGACCGAGCGGCCGTCGGCGCCGGTCACGGTGAGCCGGCCGGTGTCGTGCTGGAGGAGTACGGCGAGCGCGTCCTTGAGGGAGGTCCCGAGGGGTACATGGGTACCGTCTTCGTATTCCTCGGGCCCTCCGGCGTCCCCTTCGCGGCTTCCCTTCCAGATGTCGAGGTCGGCCTCGGTGACGGGCGTGACGGCGAGCCGCTTGAGCCCGCGGTCGTTGCCGACGAAGTCCGCGACGTACGGGGTGGCGGGGGAGCCGAGCACGGTGGCGGGGGTGTCGAACTGCTCGATGCGGCCCTGCCCGTAGACGGCCATGCGGTCGCCCATGCGGACGGCCTCCTCGATGTCGTGGGTGACGAGGAGGACGGTCTTGCGGACGGTGGCCTGGAGCGCGAGGAACTCGTTCTGGAGGCGCTCGCGGACGACGGGGTCGACGGCGCCGAAGGGCTCGTCCATGAGGAGGACGGGCGGGTCGGCGGCGAGCGCGCGGGCGACGCCGACGCGCTGGCGCTGTCCGCCGGAGAGCTGGGCGGGGTAGCGGGAGCCGTAGACGGCCGGGTCGAGGCCGACGAGGTCGAGGAGTTCGGCGGCACGCGCGCGTGCGGCGGCCTTCTTCCAGCCGAGGAGGGCGGGGACGGTCGCGGTGTTGTCGAGGACCGTGCGGTGGGGGAAGAGCCCGACCTGCTGGATGACGTAGCCGATCTTGCGGCGCAGGGCGACCGGGTCGACGCCGGCGATGTCGCGGCCGTCGACGAGGACGCGCCCGGAGGTCGGTTCGACGAGCCGGTTGACCATCATCATCGTGGTCGTCTTGCCGCAGCCGGACGGCCCGACCAGGGTGACGAGTTCGCCCTCGGCGACCTCGAAGGAGAGGTCGTCGACAGCCGTGGTGCCGTCCGCGTACCGCTTGGTCACGTGCTCGAACCGGATCATGGTTCCCCATTCTGGCCCCTGGTCGCCGGGGGTGTGTGAAGGGCGTGTTGCCGCATTGTGGCGGATCCCGGTGATTGTCGGTGGCGAGGGTTAGGGTCGTCATACATACGTTCGGAGCGAGCGGACGACCCGGGGGGAGGGGCGGATGAGCACGCCGAACTGTCTGGTCACCAACGACTGGATATGCGGGGAGTATCTGCGCACGCGCAGCGAAGACCTGACGGAGGCGACCCTCCAGCATGTGGGAATCACGGTCGTGTCCGTGCTCCTCGCGCTCCTCGTCGCGGTGCCGCTGGCGCTGCTGGTGCGGGCGAGGCCGCGGTTCGCGGGCCCGGTCCTCGGGCTGACGACCCTGCTCTACACGGTGCCGTCGCTTGCGATGTTCTCGCTGCTCCTGCCCGTCTTCGGGCTCTCGGCGGCGCTCGTCGTGACCGGCCTCGTGCTGTACGCGCTGACGATCCTCGTGCGGAACACGCTGGCCGGGCTCGACGCCGTGCCGGCCGAGACGCGCGAGGCCGCCCGGGGCATGGGGTACGGCTCATGGCGCCTGCTGTGGCAGGTCGAACTCCCACTGGCGCTGCCGGTGTTGATGGCCGGCATACGGATGGCGACGGTCTCCACGATCGCGCTGACGACGGTCGGCTCGGTCGTCGGCCGCGGCGGGCTCGGCAATCTCATCGAGGACGCCCTGCCGACCTTCTTCAAGGCGCAGGTGCTCGCCGCCTCCGTGCTGTGCGTGCTGCTCGCCGTCACCGCCGACCTGCTGCTCCTGGGGCTCCAGCGGCTCCTCACCCCGTGGACCCGGATACGGACCGCGCCGGGGGGTGCGTGAGGTGGAGATCGTGACGGGCGCCTGGGCCTGGCTCACCACCGGCGCGCACTGGACCGGCGAGGAGGGCATCGGGCAGCGGCTCGCGGAGCACGTGTACGTCAGCGGGGCGGCCCTGCTGATCGCCTCGGCGGTCGCGCTGCCGCTCGGGCTGTGGCTCGGCCATCTCGGCCGGGGCGGGGCGCTCGCGGTGAACGTGGCCAACGTGGGCCGGGCGGTCCCCGTCTTCGCGGTCCTCGCGCTGTTCATGGTCTCGCCCCTGCGGAACGCCGGCTATGTGCCGACCGTCGTCGCCCTCGTCCTCTTCGCGATACCGCCGCTCCTCACCAACGCGTACGTGGGGGTGCGGGAGGTGGACCGGGCCGCGGTGCGGGCCGCGCGGGGCATGGGGATGACGGGCGGTCAGGTGTTCCGGCGCGTCGAACTGCCGCTGGCGGGGCCGGTGGTGATGACCGGGGTGCGTTCGGCGGCGGTGCAGGTCGTCGCCACGGCGACGGTCGCCGCGATGGTCGGCCAGGGCGGCCTCGGCCGGATCATCACGGCCGGCTTCGCCCTCTACGACACGGCACAGGTGGTCGCGGGCGCGGTGCTGGTGGCCCTGCTCGCCCTCCTGGTGGAGGCGGTCCTCGCGGGAGCGGACCGGCTCCTGACGAACAGGCGAACAAGCGAATGAACGACCGAACGACCTGCTGAAGTTGATGACGGAGATGGGTGGTCTTGTGAACAGGGTCTCGCGTGTCGCGGGTGCGGTGCTGGGGACGACGGCGCTGGCCGTCGCGCTCGCCGCGTGCGGTGGTGACAGCCTGGAGGGGGGCAGGAAGAGCTCCGGCGGCACCGGCGGCGCCTCCGCGGGGGCGGAGAAGGGCTCGCTGGTCGTGGGCGCGGCGGCCTTCACCGAGTCGAAGGTGCTGGCCGAGCTGTACGCCCAGTCGCTGCGGGACGCCGGATACTCCGCATCCGTCACCACCGTGAAGAATCGCGAGTTGTACGAGCCCTCCCTGGAGAGCGGCGAGATCGACGTCGTACCGGAATACGCCGCGACGATCGCGGAATTCCTCAACGCGAAGGTGAACGGCCCGAAGGCGCCCGAGGACAAGCCGGTCGCTTCCGGTGACGCGGACGCGACGGTCGAGGCGCTGCGGAAGCTCGCCGAACCGCGTGGTCTGAAGGTGCTCGCGGTCGGCGGGGCCGTCGATCAGAACGCCTTCGCGGTGACCGAGGAATTCGCCGAGAAGAACAAGCTGAAGACCCTTTCCGATCTCGGCCGCGCGAAGATCAAGGTGAAGATCGCGGCCGGTGACGAATGCGCGGTGCGGCCGTTCTGCGCGCCCGGTCTGAAGAAGACGTACGGGATCGACGTGGCCGGCATCGACCCCAAGGGGGTCGGGACACCGCAGGCCAAGCAGGCCGTCAAGGACGGGGTGGACCAGCTGGTCCTGACGACCACCACGGACGCCACGATCGAGAACTTCGGGCTCGTCTTCCTGGAGGACGACAAGAAGCTGCAGAACGCGGACAACGTCCTGCCCGTGGTCAACGCCAAGGACGCCGGCGCACCCGGGATAGCGGCCGCCCTCGACAAGATCACCAAGGTCCTGACGACAGCGGATCTCGCCGAACTCAACCGCAAGGTGGATGCCGAGCGGGCGAAGCCGGAAGACGTCGCCAAGGACTATCTGACGGCGAAGGGGCTGCTCAACAAGTAGGTCCAAGGTGGGGGGAGTCGGCCCGAAACGGAACCGGAAGGGTTGATCACCACTTCTTCTGGCGAGAAGTGGCCAAGAGATTGCCGGGCCGACACCCCACATGGCGCCTACGCACGGTAAATTTCAGGCCATGCCACGTGGACGCCACCGCCATTCCCCGCCTCTGCACAAGCTGCTGCCGCCCTCCGCGGTCGCAGGCGCCGCGGTCGTGTGCGCCGCGGTCGTCTGGCTGCCCGGAGATCTCCTGGTCGTGCGGCTGCTCGCGGTCGCCGCCGCCGCGGCCGCCGTCACCGGCGCCGTCCTCATGCGCAGTTGGGACCGGAGCGCCGGCGCCCGCGTCGCCGAGCTGAACCGGGCCCGCACCGCCGACCAGTGGAAGGCCGAGGAGCGGGTCGCCGAGCTGGAGTCCGACCTGGAGGAGTCCCGCGGCCTGCGGACGCGGCTCGACGCCAAGCTCCGCGCCAAGCGCGTCGAGCTCGCCGCGCTGCGCGGCGAGCACGCCGACCTCCTCCGCCGGTACGCCACCGCGGAGACCGAGCGCGCGAGCGCCCTGGAGGGCCGCCGCGTCCTCGCCCTGGAGGCGACCACCACGGCCGAGGGGGCCGGCACCGGGGCGAAGGCCCTGCCCGCCGCCGGGTCCGCGCCCACCCCGGAGGCGTACCGCAAGGCCGCCCAGGCCCTGCGGGACCTCCCGCGCAACGCCGTGGCCCAGCACGCCCGGCGCACCGCCGAGGCGGCCCGCGCGCGGGACCTCGCCGAGCGGGCCCGCGAGACGGAGGAGCCGCAGGGGAAGCACGCGGCGGCCGCCGGGACCGAGCAGCACAGCCGTACGGCCGCCCCCGCCCTCGGGCCCGCCCCCGGGCAGGCGGCACTGCCCGCCGCGCCCTCGACGGAGGACTCGGTCCCGAACTCCGAGGCCGGCCAGGCCGATCAGGCCACCGAGCGCGCCGAGCCCGCCCCCGTCGCACCCACCGGGACCCCCCGCGTGCCCGCCGTCCAGCGGGCCGCGGCGATCGTCCCCTACGCGGCCCGCAGGCCCGTCCCCCGCCCCGAGGGCGGTTTCGACTTCTTCGGTACGCAGAAGGTGGCGGCGGCCATCGAGGCCGTGCAGAACACCGACCTCGCCGACGTCGTGGGCGAGGAGGTCCTCGAAGAGGCCCTGGCCGCCGAGACCCCGTTGCTCGTCCCGCTCCCTCCCCTCGCGCCGCCGGCGCCGGCGGCGCCCCGGACGATCGGCGAGGTCATCGACCTGACCGCGCACGACGAGACCGAGCAGCTCGACGTGGCCGAACTGCGCGGCGCGGTCAACTCGTGACGTACCGCCTCGCCCTCCTCACGGCGGCCGAGGCGGCCCGACGCCGCGAGGAACTGATCGCCCTGTGCGCCCAGGCCTTCGGCGGATCCCCCTGGCACGAGCCCCCGCTCGGCGCCGTACGCACCGTGGACCGGCTGCTCGACAGCGCCGCGCGGAAGGGCGACTTCTGCGCGGCCGCCGCGTACGCCGCCGACGAACCCGACGATGCCGGCGCCGCCCTGCTCGGCTTCGCGGCCGGATGGACCGACACCGCGCTGTCCGGCGGCGAGCCCACCTTCGAACTCGCCGAGCTGGTCGTCGCCCCCGGCCACCAGGGCCAGGGCATCGGCAGCTCCCTCCACGACGGGCTGCTGGTGGTCGGGTCGCCCGGACCGGCCCTGCTCATGACCCTCGACGTACCGGAACTGACGGACCGGTACACGCGCTGGGGCTGGCAGGTCGTGGACCGCCGGCGCCCCGGCAAGGAGCAGCGCGACTACGTGGTGATGCGCCGGGCCTGAGCCCCGGCCTGCCTACTTGTCGATGTCGCCGACGACGAAGAACAGCGAGCCGAGGATCGCGACCATGTCGGCGACGAGCGTCCCCGGCAGCAGCTCGACCAGCGCCTGGATGTTGTTGAACGACGCCGAGCGGAGCTTCAGCCGGTACGGCGTCTTCTCGCCCTTGGAGACCAGGTAGTAGCCGTTGACGCCGAGCGGGTTCTCCGTCCAGGCGTACGTGTGCCCCTCCGGCGCCTTCAGCACCTTCGGCAGCCGCTGGTTGATCGGCCCCTGCGGCAGCTCGGCGATCCGGTCCAGGCAGGCGTCCGCCAGGTCCAGGGCGTTGTGGGTCTGGTCGAGCAGGCACTCGAAGCGGGCCAGGCAGTCGCCCTCCTCGCGCACGGCGACCCGCAGCGTGTCCTGGAGCTCCCCGTAGGCCAGGTACGGCTCGTCGCGGCGCAGGTCGAAGTCGACGCCCGAGGCGCGGGCGATCGGCCCGGACACCCCGTACGCGTGGACCGCGGCCTGCGACAGGACGCCGACGCCGCGCGTACGGCCCCGGAAGATCTCGTTGCCGAGGACCAGCCGGTCGTACACGTCCATCCGCGAACGGACGTCCGCGACGGCCTGCCGCGCCCGCCCGAGCCAGCCGGCGGGCAGGTCCTCCTTGAGGCCGCCGACCCGGTTGAACATGTAGTGCATCCGGCCGCCGGAGACCTCCTCCATCACGGCCTGGAGCTCCTCGCGCTCCCGGAAGGCGTGGAAGACCGGGGTGATCCCGCCCAGTTCGAGGGGGTACGAGCCGAGGAACATGAGGTGGTTGAGGACCCGGTTCAGCTCGGCGAGGAGCGTACGGGTCCACACGGCGCGCTCGGGGACCTCCATGCCCAGCATCCGCTCGACGGCCATGACGACCCCGAGCTCGTTGGAGAAGGCGGAGAGCCAGTCGTGACGGTTGGCCAGCATGATGATCTGCCGGTAGTCACGCGCCTCGAAGAGCTTCTCGGCGCCGCGGTGCATGTAACCGATCACCGGCTCGGCCTGCTGGACGACCTCGCCGTCGAGGACGAGCCGGAGCCGGAGCACGCCATGGGTCGAGGGGTGCTGCGGGCCGATGTTCAGCACCATGTCGGTGCTCTCCGCCGCGCCGCCGATTCCGACCGTCGTCTCCGTCATGCGGGACAGTATCCCCTGCCCCGCGCCCCCGGCCCACGGGTCACCCGGCGGCGGGCCCGACCCGCTGGACCAGCCAGTGGAAATCGCCCAGACCGCCGCGGGCGGTCAGCTCGGCGGCCTCGCCGGCGGAGGCGAGCGCGCGGACGTAGCCGGCGGGATCGGCCGAGGCCATGGAGAGCGGCGGGCGCCCCCCGGACACCCCGAGCCGGTGCAGGGCCTCCCGCTGGGTGAGCAGCTCCCCGTCCCCGCCCCCCGCCGCCGCGCACGCGTCCACCGCCACGTGGGCCGTCACGTCGCAGCCGCCGTCCGGGACCGGCGGGACCTCGCGGCCGGCCCGGAAGCCCGTCAGGGTGCCGAAGGGCGGCCGGGAGTCCCGTACGTGCCCGTAGTCGACGGCCACCGCGCGGCCCGCCGCGAGCGATCCCACCGCCGCCGCCCACGCCGCGTCCCGGGGGCGCCCGATCTCGGCCCGCGCGCCGGGCTCCCGCAGCGGCCACCAGCGGGCCAGCCACTCCGCGTCGGGGCCCGCGACGGGCGCGGCGAGCCGCTCCGTACCGTCGGCGCGGACCTCCACGTACCGGGCGACGCCCGCCGCGTCGGCCTCGGCCACGTCCACCGGCACGTTGTCGAGCCACTCGTTCGCGAAGAGGAGCCCGCGCACGCTCCCCGGCTCCGGCAGCCGGTCCGTCCAGACGATCCGCTCGTCGAGCCCCGCCGGACGGGCCGCGCGCTCGACCGCGTACGCCCGGACGTGGAGACCCGTGCCCGCGGTCGCCGTCAGCACCGCCGTCAGCAGCTCACCCCGGCCCGCGCCCACGTCCACGAGATCGACCCCGGCCGTCCCCAGCTCCTCCGCGACCTCGCCGAGCAGCCGGGCCACGGCCCCCGCGAAGAGCGCGGAGGCGTGCACCGACGTACGGAAATGGCCCGCGGGTCCCTCGGGGCGCAGATAGAAGCCCCCCGGGCCGTACAGCGCCCGCTCCGTGGCCTCGCGCCACCCCTGCCACTGACACGTCTCACCCGTCACCTCATCCGTCACGGGCCCCAGTCTCCACCTCGGGGAGTACGGTCCGGTCGTCAAGGATCGGCCCAACGGTTGATCCCTGCACCTATCGGCCTTCCCTACTCTGGGTGACGTGCAGCGCCTCTACGACTTCATCCGCAGACACCCGACGGGCGTCGACACCTTCTGGGCCGTCGTCCTCCTCGGGGTCTCCCTGCTGTGGGTGGGGACGACCTACCCTGCGGTCGGCAACCCCCTCGCGTTCGGGGTGGTCGCGGTGCTCTTCTCCCTGGTCGTGGCCCTGCGCCGACGCGCCCCGGAGAAGATGCTGCTGCTGTCGGTCGCCCTCGGCCTCGGCCAGCTCGCCTTCGGCCTGGAACCGTTCGTCGCCGACTTCGCCATGCTCGTGATCGTCTTCACGGTCGCGGCGCACGACGGACCCCGCTGGGCGTCCCGCCTCGCGCTCGCCGGCGGACTGAGCGCGGCCACGCTCTCGCAGCTGAGATGGCCCATGGACGGCATCGACTCCCTCGCGGCCACGATCTTCTTCACCGTCATCATGACCGTCCCCTTCGCCCTCGCCTGGGTCCTCGGCGACTCGCTCCGCACCCGCCGCGCCTACTTCGCGCAGCTGGAGGAGCGGGCCTCCCGCCTGGAGCAGGAGCGCGAGGCCCAGGCCAAGGTCGCCGTCGCCGCCGAGCGGGCCCGGATCGCCCGCGAGCTGCACGACGTCGTCGCGCACAACGTGTCGGTGATGGTCGTCCAGGCCGACGGCGCCGCCTATGTCATGGACTCGTCCCCCGAGACCGCCAAGCAGGCCCTGGAGACGATCTCCACCACGGGCCGGCAGGCCCTCGCCGAGATGCGCCGCCTCCTCGGCATCCTGCGCACCGGCGAGCACCAGGAGGCCGGCGAGTACGTGCCCCAGCCCGACGTACGGCAGATCGAGGACCTCGTCGAGCAGGTCCGGGGCGCCGGCCTCACCGTCGACTTCGCGATCGAGGGGAGCCCGCGCCCGCTGCCCAGCGGCGTCGAGCTCACCGCGTACCGGATCGTGCAGGAGGCGCTCACCAACACGCGCAAGCACGGCGGTCCCGACGTCGGCGCGAGCGTCCGGCTCGTCTACTTCGACGACGGCCTCGGGCTGCTCGTCGAGGACGACGGCCGGGGCGCACCGCAGGAGATGTACGAGGACGGCGGCGCCGACGGGCGCGGCCATGGTCTGATCGGGATGCGCGAGCGGGTCGGCATGGTCGGCGGCACGCTGGACGCGGGGCCGCGCCCCGGTGGTGGTTTCCGGATCAGCGCCCTGCTTCCCCTCAAGCCCGCTCACTAGAAGAGGATCTTCCTGACATGTCCATCCGCGTGATGCTCGTCGACGACCAGGTGCTGCTGCGTACCGGTTTCCGCATGGTGCTCGCCGCCCAGCCGGACATGGAGGTCGTGGCGGAGGCTGGCGACGGGGTCGAGGCCCTTGAGGTGCTCCGCTCCACGGCGGTCGACGTCGTCCTGATGGACGTGCGCATGCCGAAGCTGGACGGGGTGGAGACGACCCGGCGGATCTGCTCGCAGCCGGGCGCGCCGAAGGTGCTGATCCTGACCACCTTCGACCTCGACGAGTACGCGTTCTCGGGGCTGAAGGCGGGCGCGAGCGGCTTCATGCTGAAGGACGTGCCGCCGGCGGAGCTGCTCGGCGCGATCCGGTCGGTGCACAGCGGCGACGCGGTGGTGGCGCCCTCGACGACCCGTCGGCTGCTCGACCGCTTCTCGCCGATGCTGCCGTCGACGGGCAAGGAGACGCGGGCCGTCGACAGTGCGCTCGCGCGGCTCACGGACCGGGAGCGCGAGGTGATGATGCTGGTCGCGCAGGGCCTGTCGAACGGTGAGATCGCGGCGCGGCTCGTCCTGTCGGAGGCGACGGTGAAGACCCACGTCGGCCGGATCCTCACCAAGCTGGGCCTGCGCGACCGGGTGCAGGTCGTGGTCCTCGCGTACGAGTCGGGCCTGGTCCGCGCGGGCGGCGGCGCGTGACCTTCTAGCGCAGCACGCTCTCCAGGAAGTCGCTGCCGAGCCGCGCGACGACGGACACGTCGAGCTGGTGGAGGACGTACCGGCCGCGGCGCTGGGTGGTGATCAGCCCGGCCTTCTTCATGACGGCGAGGTGCCGGGAGACCTCCGGGGCGGTGATGTTGTACGCGTCGGCCAGCTCGCTCGTCGTGTTCGAGCTGCGGGCCAGGCTGCGGCAGAGCCGCATGCGCATGGGGTGGGCGATGGCCTCCAGGCGCAGTTTGACCTCCTCGGTCGCGGCGGCGCCGCCGAGGTCGCGGGCGGGCACGGGGTACTGGACCACCGGATGCCAGCCGGGTGCGTACGGGGCGAAGAGGTGCGGCCAGCCGAAGGCGGTCGGCAGGAACGTCACGCCCGAGCCCTCGGCGCTCGTGTGCCCCTGGACCAGCTTGTCGACGACGATCCGGGAACCCCGCTCGTCCTCCTCCAGCGTCATCGCCGACGAGGCGGCGGAGACGGCGTCGGCGAGGCCCTTGCGGCGCATCAGCTCGGTCTTGTGGCGGGCGTCGGCGGCGAGCTGCACGCCGACCCGGCGCCAGGTGTCGGCGAAGAACGCCTCGTCACAGTCCTCCAGGAGCCGCCGGATCCACGCGCGCGTGCCCGGCGGGTCGGCGAGCATCCGCTCCACGAAGGCCGCCTGCCGGGGCCCGCGCGCGGCGGCCAGGTCGAGGGCGCGGCGGCGCATCCGCTCGTCGACGAGCGGAGAGGGCGCGCCGTTCTTGTACTTGCTGTTGCAGGAGATCTCCAGTGCCGCGCCCACGAACGTCTCGTCGTCCAGGCGGTCGAGGTCGTCCAGCTCCTCCGTGAGGGTGTCCCGGGGCCGCGCCGGCAGCAGGATGTCCGCGCGGGTGGAGTTCCACATGAAGTCGGCCTCGTGGAGCCGGTCGGCCAGCTCGGGCTCGAGCGCGGCGGCGGTCGTGGTCGTCCAGGCATGGAGCCGCGGGTGGTGCGCGGGCTCGGAGAGGGCGTGCAGGGCGGCACCCAGCTCGGCCAGGGGCGAGGGGCAGAAGAGGATGAGCTCCTGCGGCAGTCCGGTGATGTCGATCGTCACGCTCACGCCCCCATGGTGCGGGGTGCGGCGGGGATGGTGTCGCGCCGTTTGACGAGGACCGTCAATCGGCGCGCCGGACCGCCGCGGCGCGGCGCACGGTGAGGGCATGAACGCGCTGCACCAGTACCTCTTCGACACCTACCGCGCCACCCGGCTCGGCGAACCGCTGCCACCGGCGCCCGGCACCCACGACGTCACCGTCCTCCGGGCGGTCCGCGACCGCCGCCGCTTCGAGCGGGTGGTCGCGGGCCGCCCGGCGCACCGGGCCCTTCGCACGGCCCTTCGCACGGCCCTGCGCCGCCGGCTGCGCCCCCGCTCCTGCTGACGGGGCTGACGGGGCGGGGGGATGTCCGGGGCGGTCAGGCCGCGATCCGGGACAGGAAGTCCCGTACCGCCGCCCGTACGTCCTCCGCCGTCCACTCGAGACCGGGCCGCGTCACGGTCAGCTCCGTCACGGCGACCCCCGGCGGGCCGCCCGCGCCCGGGCCGAACCAGCGGCGGAAGAGGGCGGTTCCGGTGGCCTCGGTCTGGGCGGCGGCCGCGGCCGTCAGGACCTCGGGGTCGTAGGGGAGCCAGACCTGGAACTGGTGGGTGTGCGGGACCTCCGGGTGGACCCGGGACCAGCCCACGCCCGCCGCCGCGAACTCCTCCCGCACCGCCTCGGCCACCACGCGCGCGTGCCGCACGTACGAGGGCAGCAGGGGCAGCTCGGCGGCGAGGCCGCGGAGCGCGGAGAGGGCCGCCGGGTACTGCTGGGCGACCAGACCTCCGTACCGGTGCCGCCAGACCCGCGCCTCCTCCATGACGTCCTCGGGACCCGCGAGCGCGGCCCCGGACAGGCCGCCGAGGGACTTGTAGAACGAGACGTACACGCTGTCGGCGAGCCCCGCGATCTCGGGCAGCCCACGGCCGAAAACCGTCGTGCACTCCCACAGGCGCGCCCCGTCGAAGTGGACGACCGCGTCCCGCTCCCGGGCCGCCTCGACCACCTCCGTCAGCTCGTCCCAGGACGGCACGACGAAGCCGGCGTCGCGCAGCGGCAGCTCCAGCATCAGCGTCCCGAAGGGCTCCGGGTGGTCGCGCACCTCCTCGGCCGTCGGCAGCCGCGGCGCGTCGGTCAGGTGGACCGTGCGGAGCCCGGAGACGGCCCCGAGCGCCCCGCCCTCGTGGACCTCGGGGTGGGCGAGCGGGTGGAGGGCGACGACGGGGCTGCCGGTGCGCCCGGCCCAGCAGCGCAGGACGACCTGCTGGGCCATCGTGCCGGTCGGGAAGAAGACGGCGGCGGGCATGCCGAGCTCCTCGGCCACGCGCCGCTCGACCTCCTCCACGAGCCCGTTGCCGTACATGTCGACGGGGCTGTCCGCGTGGCCTTCGCGCTCCGCCCACTCGACGAGCTCGCGCAGCCGCTGCCCGACCGTCCCTTCGACGGAGGTGTGCCACAGCCTCCGCTCGGCGCCGGCCCAGAGCTTCGCCCGGTACAGCCGGAGCGCTTCCTCGTCCGCCGAATCCACGGAAACCACGGAATCCACGGGGTCGACGTCTGCATCCACGTCTGCATTCACATCTGCGTTCACGTCCATGGGGTGATCATCACACCGCCGCCCACAGCCTGTGGACAGCCACGGGAGGAGCGCGAAACGCTGGCGTAGCATGACCAGAAATCGTCCGGTACCCGCCGAGGACTGGAACGGAAGGCCGTCCCCATCGTGAACGCACCAGCAGCGCCAGAGCCGCGACCAGAGCCCCGCCCCGAGGACCGTCCCGCCCGGCTCACCGTCGGAGTGGTCGGCGCGGGCCGTGTGGGCCCCGCCCTCGCCGCCTCGCTCCAGCTCGCGGGCCACCGCCCCGTCGCCGTATCGGCGGTCTCCGACCGCTCCCGGCGCCGCGCCGCCGAGCTCCTGCCCGACGTCCCGGTCGTCGAGCCCGCCCGCGTCCTCGCGCTCGCCGATCTCGTCCTCCTGACGGTCCCCGACGACGCCCTGCCGGGTCTCGTCGAGGGCCTCGCCGACACCGGAGCCGTACGGCCGGGACAGCTGCTCGTCCACACCTCCGGGCGGTACGGCGTACGGGTCCTCGACCCCGCCCGCCGGGCCGGCGCGCTCCCGCTCGCCCTGCACCCCGCCATGACCTTCACCGGCACCGCCGTCGACGTCCAGCGCCTGGCCGGCTGCTCCTTCGGGGTGACCGCGCCCGAGGAGCTGCGGCTCGCGGCCGAGGCCCTGGTCATCGAGATGGGCGGCGAGCCCGAGTGGATCGCCGAGGACGCCCGTCCGCTCTACCACGCGGCCCTGGCCCTGGGCGCGAACCACCTGGTCACCCTGGTGGCCCAGTCGATGGAGCTGCTCCGCAAGGCGGGTGTCGCCGCGCCCGACCGCATGCTCGGCCCCCTCCTCGGCGCCGCCCTGGACAATGCCCTGCGGTCCGGGGACGCGGCCCTCACCGGACCCGTCGCGCGCGGTGACGCCGGTACGGTCGCGGCCCACGTCGCCGAGCTGCGCAAGCACGCGCCCGGCACCGTCGCCGGCTACCTGGCGATGGCCCGCACGACCGCCGACCGGGCGCTCGCGCACGGCCTGCTCAAGCCCGAGCTCGCCGAGGACCTGCTGGGCGTGCTCGCCGCCGACAGCACCACCGCCGCCGACGGGCCGCGAGGAGACGACCGATGACCCTGTTCGCCCGGAAGAGCGCCGAGGGCGGCCGGTCCGCCCGCCACGAGCCCGCCGAGCTCGTCCCCACGGTCGACGACCTGGAGTACGCCCGCGCGCACCACGGCGCCCCCGGCCGCAACGCCGTCGTCATGACCATGGGCGCCCTCCACGAGGGCCACGCCACCCTGATCCGCGCCGCCCGCGAGCGCGTCGGCGCCCAGGGCTTCGTCGTCGTCACCGTCTTCGTCAATCCGCTCCAGTTCGGCGCCGGCGAGGACCTCGACCGCTACCCCCGCACCCTCGACGCCGACCTGGAGCTGGCCTTCGACGCCGGGGCGAGCGTCGTTTTCGCGCCTTCCGCCGACGAGGTCTACCCGGGCGGCGAGCCGCAGGTCCGGATCACCGCGGGCCCCATGGGCGAGCGCCTCGAAGGCGCCTCCCGGCCCGGCCACTTCGACGGCATGCTGACCGTCGTCGCCAAGCTCCTCCACCTCACCTCGCCCGACCTGGCCTTCTTCGGCCAGAAGGACGCCCAGCAGCTGGCCCTGATCCGCCGCATGACCCGCGACCTGAACTTCCCGGTCGAGATCGTCGGCGTGGAGACCGTCCGCGAGACCGACGGCCTCGCCCTCTCCAGCCGCAACCGCTACCTGTCGGCCGAGGAGCGCCGTACGGCCCTCGCGCTGTCCGGTGCGCTGTTCGCCGCCCGTGACCGGCTCGCCGCCCAGGAGGCGCTGCGCGCGCGTGCCGCCTCCCTGCCGGGCGCCCAGGGCCGGGGCGAGACCCGCGCGGAGGCGCTCTCGCGGCTCGGCGAGGCCCGGGCCGCCGCCGACGCCCACGCGGTCGCGCAGGCGGCCGAGCGCGGCGGCGCCGAAGCCGTCCGGGCCGCGGCCCTGGCCGTCCTCGACGGCGCGGCGAAGGCCGAGCCGCCGCTCACCCTGGACTACCTGGCCCTGGTCGACCCGGCCGACTTCACCGAGGTCGCCGACGACCATGACGGCGAGGCGGTCCTCGCGGTCGCCGCGCGGGTGGGGACCACGCGGCTCATCGACAACATCCCCCTGACCTTCGGAGCCACCAAGTGACCGGAATACGGCTGCACGCGCCCGCGCCGGGCTGGGCCATCGACGCCGATGTCGTCGTGGTCGGCTCGGGCGTCGCGGGCCTCACCGCCGCCCTGCGCTGCACCGCCGCCGGGCTCCGTACCGTCGTCGTCACCAAGGCACGGCTCGACGACGGCTCCACCCGCTGGGCCCAGGGCGGCATCGCCGCCGCGCTCGGCGAGGGCGACACCCCCGAGCAGCACCTCGACGACACCCTCGTCGCCGGCGCCGGGCTCTGCGACGAGGAGGCCGTACGCCTGCTCGTCACGGAGGGCCCCGAGGCCGTGCGCCGCCTCATCGCGACCGGCGCCGACTTCGACAAGACCGCCGACGGCGAGATCGCGCTGACCCGGGAGGGCGGCCACCACCGCCGCCGGATCGCGCACGCCGGCGGCGACGCGACCGGCGCCGAGATCTCCCGCGCCCTCGTCGAGGCGATACGGGACCGGGGCGTCCGCACCATCGAGCACGCCCTCGTCCTCGACCTCCTGACGGACGCCGAGGGCCGGACGGCGGGCGTGACCCTGCACGTCATGGGCGAGGGCCAGCACGACGGCGTCGGCGCCGTCCACGCCCCCGCCGTGGTCCTGGCCACCGGCGGCATGGGCCAGGTCTTCTCCGCCACCACCAACCCCGCGGTCTCCACCGGCGACGGCGTCGCGCTCGCGCTGCGCGCCGGGGCCGAGGTCTCCGACCTGGAGTTCGTCCAGTTCCACCCGACGGTGCTCTTCCTGGGCGCCGACTCCGAGGGCCAGCAGCCGCTGGTCTCCGAGGCGGTCCGCGGCGAGGGCGCCCACCTGGTCGACGCCGACGGGGTCCGCTTCATGCTCGGGCAGCACGAGCTGGCCGAGCTCGCGCCCCGCGACATCGTCGCCAAGGCGATCATGCGGCGGATGCAGGAGCAGGGCACCGAGCACATGTACCTCGACGCCCGCCACTTCGGCGCCGAGATGTGGGCGGAGCGCTTCCCCACGATCCTGGCCGCCTGCCGCCTCCACGGCATCGACCCGGTGACCGAGCCGATCCCGGTTGCCCCGGCGGCGCACTACGCCTCCGGCGGCATCCGCACGGACCTGCGCGGCCGGACCACGGTCCCGGGCCTGTACGCGTGCGGCGAGGTCGCCTGCACGGGCGTCCACGGCGCCAACCGGCTCGCGTCGAACTCGCTCCTGGAGGGCCTGGTCTTCGCCGAGCGGATCGTCGAGGAGATCACGGCCGCCGCACCGCGCGTGCCCGGCGCCGCCGTGCCGCACCCGGCCCCGGTGACCCTGCCCCTGCCGGTCGCCGGAGCCCGTACCCGTATCCAGCGGGTCATGACGGCCGGCGCGGGCGTGCTCCGCTCCGCGAGCAGCCTGCGGGAGGCCGCCGTGGCCCTCGACGACCTGCACAGCGACGCCCTGGCGGGCGGCAGCGACGACACCAAGTCGGCCGAACCCGGCGTGGAGTCCTGGGAGACCACCAACCTGCTGTGCGTCGCCCGCGTCCTGGTCGCCGCCGCCCGCCGCCGCGAGGAGACCCGCGGCTGCCACTGGCGCGAGGACCACCCCGACCGGGACGACACGGCCTGGCGGCGGCACCTCGTCGTCCGCCTCACCCCGGAGCGGACCCTCGACGTCCGCACCACCGACACCGCTGACTTCCCCCCGACCGCCGACGCCCCAGGGAGCCGTAAGTGACCACGCCGAGCACGCCCGAGGAGAGCCGTCCCGAGCCCGTGGACGTCCCTCTGATCCAG
This sequence comes from Streptomyces venezuelae, assembly GCF_008642375.1. Lineage (NCBI taxonomy): Bacteria > Bacillati > Actinomycetota > Actinomycetes > Kitasatosporales > Streptomycetaceae > Streptomyces > Streptomyces venezuelae. The sequence goes on from NZ_CP029194.1 coordinate 4,834,449, forward strand.
ATCAGCGCCGCCCCCACCGCGGACGCCGAGGCCGGCGGCTGTGGCGACGGCTGCGGCTGCGGCGGTGCGGAGGAGTTCGAGTGCGGGCTCGACCCCGCGCTCGCCGAACTGCTCGCGGCCGCCGGCCTCGACCCCGTACAGGTCGAGGACATCGCCCACCTCGCGATCGCCGAGGACCTCGACGGCGGCGTGGACGTCACGACCGTGGCGACCGTCCCCGAGGACGCCGTCGCCACCGCCGACTTCACCGCCCGCGAAGCCGGTGTCGTCGCCGGTCTGCGGGTCGCCGAGGCCGTCCTGTCGATCGTGTGCGCGGACGAGTTCGAGGTCGAGCGGCACGTCGAGGACGGCGAGCGCGTCGAGGCCGGTCAGACGCTCCTCAGCGTCACCGCCCGCACCCGCGACCTGCTCACCGGCGAGCGCAGCGCGCTCAACATCCTCTGCCGCCTCTCCGGCATCGCCACGGCCACGCGCGCGTGGGCGGACGCCCTGGAGGGCACGAAGGCCAAGGTCCGCGACACCCGCAAGACGACCCCGGGCCTGCGCGCCCTGGAGAAGTACGCGGTGCGCTGCGGCGGCGGCGTCAACCACCGCATGTCGCTCTCCGACGCGGCCCTCGTGAAGGACAACCACGTGGTCGCGGCCGGTGGCGTGGCGCAGGCCTTCAAGGCCGTCCGGGAGCTGTTCCCCGAGGTGCCGATCGAGGTCGAGGTCGACACGATGCACCAGGTCCGCGAGGTCCTGGACGCGGGCGCCGACCTGATCCTGCTCGACAACTTCACCCCGCTGGAGACCGAGGAGGCCGTCGCGATCGTCGCGGGCCGCGCCGTCCTGGAGTCCTCGGGCCGGCTGACGCTGGAGACCGCGGCGGCGTACGCGGCGACCGGCGTCGACTACCTGGCGGTCGGCGGCCTCACCCACTCCTCCCCGATCCTCGACATCGGCCTCGACCTGCGCGAGGCGGCCGTCTGATGCTGCTCACCATCGACGTCGGCAACACCCAGACCGTCCTCGGCCTCTTCGACGGCGAGGAGGTCGTGGAGCACTGGCGCATCTCCACGGACCCGCGCAGGACCGCCGACGAGTGGGCGGTCCTGCTCCAGGGCCTCATGGGCATGCACCCGCTGCTCGGCGTCGAGCTGAGCGACGGCATCGAGGGGATCGCCATCTGCGCGACGGTCCCCTCGGTGCTGCACGAGCTGCGCGAGGTGACCCGCCGGTACTACGGGGACGTGCCGGCGGTCCTGGTGGAGCCGGGCGTCAAGACGGGCGTCCCGGTCATCACCGACAACCCCAAGGAGGTCGGCGCGGACCGCGTCATCAACGCGGCCGCGGCGGTCGAGCTGTACGGCGGTCCGGCGATCGTCGTCGACTTCGGTACGGCGACGACGTACGACGCGGTCACCGCGCGCGGCGAGTACGCGGGCGGGGCCATCGCGCCGGGCATCGAGATCTCGGTCGAGGCGCTGGGCGTGAAGGGCGCCATGCTCCGCAAGATCGAGCTGGCCCGCCCGCGGAACGTGATCGGCAAGAACACGGTCGAGGCGATGCAGTCGGGCATCATCTACGGCTACGCGGGCCAGGTCGACGGCGTCGTCGCCCGCATGAAGCGCGAGCTCGTCGGCCCGAACGGCGACCCCTCCGACGTCACCGTCATCGCCACGGGCGGTCTCGCCCCGATGGTCCTCGGCGAGTCGACGGAGATCGACGAGCACGAGCCCTGGCTGACCCTGATCGGCCTGCGGCTGGTGTACGAGCGGAACGTCTCGCGCATGTGAGGGCCCTTTCGGTGGCGATCATTCCGGCGCGCCGGAATGATCGCTAAGAGAAAATTGTCCGATTAGCGCGTATCGTCGGCCCATGCCCACGCCATACGGATCTCGCGGCGGCATGGCATTCAGTGCGGACGAGCTGCGTGTGCTCCGAGGCGCCCTTGCCATCGCCCTCCACCCTGCCCCCCTCCAGGACGAGGACGTCCAGGACTGCCTGCGCCTGGCCGAATCCGTGGACGAGGCGGTACGCGAGGCCGGCCGGCTGCGTGCCTTCCTCCTCGACGACCTGGCCCGCTACCGAGAAGCCCTCCCCGGATCGCTCGCCGGCTATCTGAGCCTCCTCCGCGACGCCCTGGCCGCCGGGTACGACCCCGCGGCCGACGACCTCGCCGCCCTGCGGGCCCTGCGCGCCAACCCCGCAGCCGCCGAGCTGCTCGCCCGCTGCCAGATCCTCGCCGAGCGCTCCGTACGCGCCCGGCTCGCCCGGGTCTCCCAGGCGACGGGCTCCACCGCCCCCGTCACCGCCGGTGCGGCGCTCGCGCCCAGGACGCGGCTGCTCGCCCTCCCCGGCGGACGCGCCGCGGCCGACGAGCCGAAGCCGAACCCGCCGTCCGGTCCCACCCCCGGTGACCGCCCCGTGCCCAAGCCTTCCGAGGTCTTCCCGCCGCGCCGACGCCCCGTACCCCCGCCCCCGCCCGAGGAGCGGGTCGCCGGATAGCTACTCTGGACGGCATGGACTACGTATCCGCGCTCCTGCCCCCCGTCGTGATGGCCGCGTTCTTCACCGCCCTCGTCGTCGTGATCGTCAAGAGCCAGGGCGGCCCGAACAAGGCCAAGGAGGACGCGGTCGTGGACGCCGCCCTCGCCCGCGCCGAGTCCACCCGCCAGGCGGACGGCACGCCCTCCTCCTGAGGCCCGCCCTCCACCAGGCCCGCCGTCCGCGCCGACGGCACCCCGCACCACCAGGACGTGCGACCTTCCGAGGTCGCGCGTCCTTTTTGTTGCGTTTCTCCACGTAAATAGCCGCTTGGCAACTCTTTGCGAACTATGGTGGCACTGTGCCCCGTCCATTGGGAGAGCTTGAGGACGCCGTCATGACGCGCGTCTGGCAATGGAACCGTCCGGTGACCGTCCGGGAAGTTCTGGAAGACCTCCAGCAGGAACGGTCCATCGCCTACACCACCGTCATGACCGTCATGGACAATCTCCATCAGAAGGGCTGGGTGCGCCGGGAAGTCGACGGCCGCGCCTATCGATATACGGCGGTCTCCACCCGGGCCGCTTACTCGGCCGCCCTGATGAACGAGGCCTGGGCGCAGAGCGACAACCCGGCCGCCGCCCTCGTCGCCTTCTTCGGCATGATGTCGCCGGACCAGCGCGAGGCGCTGAACGACGCCATCCGTATCGTCAGCCCGATCCCCGCCCCGCCCGAAGGGGCCGGCGGCGACAAGGGCGCCGACGGATCCGAGGCCCGGGAGCGATAGCGTCCCTCCATGTCGCCGTCTGCTTCTCCGGCCGCTTCCGCGGCCTCCGCCAAAGCCGTCACCGTACGCAGGGCCCGCACCAGTGATGTCGCCGCGGTCCGCCGTCTCGTCGATCCTTTCGTCCAGCGCGGCATCCTTCTCGACAAGGCGACCGTGACCCTTTACGAGGCCATCCAGGAGTTCTGGGTCGCGGAACGCGACGAGGACGCCACGGTCGTCGGTTGCGGTGCTCTGCACGTCATGTGGGAAGACCTCGCGGAAGTCCGCACTCTCGCCGTCGATCCCGAGTTCAAGGGCGCCGGCGTCGGACATCAGGTGCTGGACAAGTTGTTGCACACCGCCCGATGGCTCGGGGTGCGGCGGGTATTCTGCCTGACCTTCGAAGTCGACTTCTTCGCGAAGCACGGCTTCGTCGAGATCGGTGAGACCCCGGTCGACGGAGATGTGTACAGCGAGCTCCTCCGTTCCTATGACGAGGGCGTCGCCGAGTTCCTCGGTCTCGAACGAGTGAAGCCGAACACCTTGGGCAACAGCCGCATGCTTCTGCACCTGTGACCCGGAACCCCACGGCGAACCCGAACCGGATCCCTATGTCCGAATCGCGCACGTTTCCCGCGTCGTCGGGGATCTGAACCTCTCCCAGGGGTTTGTGTTTTTCCGGGAAAAGCGGTTTCCTTTCCGCGTACTGCATTTTCGATGAAAGGAAATCCGGTGGCACAGAAGGTTCAGGTCCTTCTTGTCGACGACCTCGACGGCGTCGAGGCGGACGAGACGGTGACGTTCGCGCTGGACGGCAAGACCTACGAGATCGACCTCACCACCGCAAACGCGGAAAAGCTCCGCGGCCTGCTCGAGCCGTACACCGCGGGTGGTCGTCGTACCGGTGGCCGCACCACCGGTGGGCGCGGCAAGGGCCGCGTCGCGGCCGGCAGCCCCGACACGGCCAAGATTCGCGCGTGGGCCAAGGAGAACGGCTACGACGTGAACGACCGCGGCCGCGTCCCGGCCACCGTCAAGGCCGCCTACGAGGACGCGAACCGCTGAGGCGACAGCTGCTGAGGCGCCGGGCCACCGGTCCGGGCGCTCAGCAGCCGCACCCGGTGGCACTCCGCGGCGGCGGCGGCCACGAGACGCACCAGGCAGGGGCCGTCCGCACCGCCCCAGGGTGCGGATCGCAGGGCCGGCAGCGAGGACTCCACCTCGCGCCCCGGCACGGGCGCCCGCAGCCAGACCGCGGCACCCGGCGCGCCGGAACCGCCCCGCCCCGGGGGAAGGGGCGCGGTCATCCGGCCGTCGGTGCCCAGGATCGCGAGGTCCAGCGAGATCCCGCCCCACTCGAGCCAGTCGAGCAGCCCCGGGAGCTCCTCGGCGCTCCCCGCGGCCACGAGCAGTCGCATCCGGCGTCCCATCAGGGCCACCGGGCCCGTCCCCGCGCCCATCCGGCGCAGGACGCCTCGACCGGCCGTGGCGGGCAGCTCCAGGACGTCGAAGCGCAGCCCCGTGACCAGCTGCACCGGGGGGCCCGGCACCGCGGCCCAGCCGAGCTCGTGCTCGTACCACCGCGCCAGACCGCCGTCGCCGTCGCCATCGCTGTCGCCGTCGCTGTCGAGCGGAGAGCGGGGAGACGGGACGATGAAGGCCATACCCGGCGCAACTCCCGCGAAGCCCTCTTGGTTACGCCCGCGGCACGCCCGCGGTACGCGCCCCCGGCCCGCCCCGGACCCGGCACGCCTCGACCACGCCTCGACCTCTGCTCGTCCGTGGCTCGTCCGTGGCCCGTCCGCGGTGACAGACGGTCCCTCTCCGGATGCGCAAGGTGTCCGTGATGAGGCGTACGGGCGCATTCGGCAGCGCAAGGTTGTTCGCTGGTAGCGGAGGGAACCAGGGTGTGCCGCATGGAGTGTCAGTGCTTACGGGTAAGACATTCCTAGTGGCGAGGGGCGACTCGCGGGCTTCGGCGTCTCACGTTCGCCATCGGCGTACTCAAGGCGCGGCTAACTACTTGGCCTGCGGGAACATCGTCTCGCACCATCGGGTTGGAGCATTTGTCGGTTGTTCGGCGGCAGGTCTCCCCGCGGAAGAGGGGTGATCCGGACGGATGTCGGCAGTTGGAATGAGCGGTCCCCGCTTGCGGGACTAAGCTGCGGAAGGACAGGGAGGGGATCGACCCCTAACTGACTGACCGCTCTGAGGAGCGATTAACGATGTTCGAGAGGTTCACCGACCGCGCGCGGCGGGTTGTCGTCCTGGCTCAGGAAGAAGCCCGGATGCTCAACCACAACTACATCGGCACCGAGCACATCCTTCTGGGCCTTATCCACGAGGGTGAGGGTGTCGCCGCTAAGGCCCTGGAGAGCCTCGGGATTTCGCTCGAGGCGGTCCGCCAGCAGGTGGAGGAGATCATCGGGCAGGGGCAGCAGGCCCCGTCCGGGCACATCCCCTTCACTCCTCGTGCCAAGAAGGTCCTGGAGCTCTCGCTCCGCGAGGCCCTCCAGCTCGGCCACAACTACATCGGCACCGAGCACATCCTGCTCGGCCTGATCCGCGAGGGCGAGGGCGTCGCCGCCCAGGTCCTCGTGAAGCTGGGCGCCGACCTCAACCGGGTGCGGCAGCAGGTCATCCAGCTGCTCTCCGGCTACCAGGGCAAGGAAGCCGCCACGGCCGGCGGCCCTGCCGAGGGCACCCCCTCGACGTCCCTGGTCCTCGACCAGTTCGGCCGGAACCTCACCCAGGCGGCCCGCGAATCCAAGCTCGACCCGGTCATCGGGCGCGAGAAGGAGATCGAGCGGGTCATGCAGGTGCTGTCCCGCCGCACGAAGAACAACCCGGTCCTCATCGGCGAGCCCGGCGTCGGCAAGACCGCCGTCGTCGAGGGCCTGGCGCAGGCCATCGTCAAGGGCGAGGTGCCCGAGACCCTCAAGGACAAGCACCTCTACACCCTGGACCTCGGCGCGCTGGTCGCCGGCTCCCGCTACCGCGGTGACTTCGAGGAGCGCCTGAAGAAGGTCCTCAAGGAGATCCGCACCCGCGGCGACATCATCCTGTTCATCGACGAGCTCCACACCCTCGTGGGTGCGGGTGCCGCCGAGGGCGCGATCGACGCCGCCAGCATCCTCAAGCCGATGCTGGCCCGCGGCGAGCTCCAGACCATCGGTGCGACGACGCTGGACGAGTACCGCAAGTACCTGGAGAAGGACGCGGCCCTCGAGCGACGCTTCCAGCCCATCCAGGTCGCGGAGCCGTCGCTGCCGCACACCATCGAGATCCTCAAGGGTCTGCGCGACCGGTACGAGGCCCACCACCGGGTCTCCATCACCGACGAGGCCCTCGTCCAGGCCGCGACCCTGGCCGACCGGTACATCTCGGACCGCTTCCTCCCGGACAAGGCGATCGACCTGATCGACGAGGCCGGCTCCCGGATGCGCATCCGCCGGATGACCGCGCCGCCGGACCTCCGCGAGTTCGACGAGAAGATCGCCGGCGTCCGCCGGGACAAGGAGTCCGCGATCGACTCGCAGGACTTCGAGAAGGCCGCCTCTCTCCGCGACAAGGAGAAGCAGCTCCTCGCCGCGAAGGCCAAGCGCGAGAAGGAGTGGAAGGCCGGCGACATGGACGTCGTCGCCGAGGTCGACGGCGAGCTCATCGCCGAGGTCCTCGCGACCGCCACCGGCATCCCGGTCTTCAAGCTGACCGAGGAGGAGTCCTCGCGTCTGCTCCGCATGGAGGACGAGCTCCACAAGCGCGTCATCGGCCAGAAGGACGCCGTCATCGGCCTCTCGCGGGCGATCCGTCGTACGCGAGCCGGCCTGAAGGACCCGAAGCGCCCCGGTGGCTCGTTCATCTTCGCCGGTCCGTCCGGTGTCGGTAAGACCGAGCTTTCGAAGGCTCTCGCCGAATTCCTCTTCGGCGACGAGGACGCGATGATCTCCCTCGACATGTCGGAGTTCAGCGAGAAGCACACGGTTTCCCGTCTCTTCGGTTCGCCGCCCGGATACGTCGGCTACGAAGAGGGCGGCCAGCTCACCGAGAAGGTGCGCCGCAAGCCGTTCTCCGTCGTCCTCTTCGACGAGGTCGAGAAGGCCCACCCCGATATCTTCAATTCCCTTCTCCAGATCCTGGAGGACGGTCGCCTGACCGACTCCCAGGGCCGGGTCGTGGACTTCAAGAACACGGTCATCATCATGACCACCAACCTCGGGACCAGGGACATCTCGAAGGGCTTCAACCTCGGCTTCGCAGCCCAGGGCGACACGAAGTCCAACTACGAGCGGATGAAGGCGAAGGTCAGCGACGAGCTGAAGCAGCACTTCCGCCCCGAGTTCCTCAACCGTGTGGACGACATCATCGTCTTCCCGCAGCTGACGCAGGACGACATCCTGCAGATCGTCGACCTGATGATCAGCCGGGTGGACGAGCGCCTGAAGGACCGGGACATGGGCATCGAGCTCTCCCAGTCCGCGAAGGAGCTCCTCTCCAAGAAGGGCTACGACCCCGTGATGGGCGCCCGGCCGCTGCGCCGGACGATCCAGCGCGAGATCGAGGACACGCTGTCGGAGAAGATCCTCTTCGGCGAGCTGCGCCCCGGTCACATCGTGGTCGTGGACACGGAGGGCGAGGGCGACGAGCGCACCTTCACCTTCCGCGGCGAGGAGAAGTCGGCCCTGCCGGACGCCCCGCCGATCGAGGCCACGGGCGGCACCGGCCCGAACCTCTCGAAGGACGCGTAAGGCGTAGCTGAACAAAGGGGCGGCCCCGGAACCATCTGGTTCCGGGGCCGCCCCTTTGTCAGGTGCCGATCTGGATGGTCGGGGAGAGGTGCTCGGTGCCGGTGAGGGCGAGCCCGGGTGCCGTGAACCTGGTGAGGTGGGGGAAGGCTGCGAGGCGGGAGACGTCCAGGGGCTCCTGCGCGCTGGAGTACAGGACAAGGCTCCGCAGGGCCGGGAAGAACCGCGCGAGGCGACTCAGGGAGGGCCGCTTGACCATGTGGGCCTGGACGACGAGGCCCTCGATGCCCGGGAGCCTCATGCCGTCGGGGCAGGCGAGAAGATCGGCGGCGCGCACTACGACGGTGAGCGGGCCCTTCAGCTCGGCCACCTGGTGCCAGCGCCGCTCGGTCAGGTTCGTGCCCAGCAGAGCGAGCTGTGCGAGCCGGGGGAAGCGGCTGAGGGAGGCCAGCCCGTCGGCGGGCCAGGTGTTGAAGGACAGGTGGCGCAGCGCTCCGTATTCGGGGAGGTCGGCTACCCGCCAGTCCGCCCCGTCGTGAAGGTGCAGATTGAGGAATTCGAGCCTAGTGAGTGCGGCGACTGCTGTGAGGTCCGGCCGGACGTCGTCCCGCCGCAGTTCCAGCGCACGAGGGTCGCAGTGCGTGAGCAGGGTGGCCAGCTGCGCGTCCGACACTGTGCCGTGGACGTCGAGCGCCTCGGGCAGGACACGGAGGCGGAGGAGCTCGCGGGCGCGCTCGTCGTCGACGACGGAGTACCGAAGCTCGTCGGGGTCGAGGCGGGCCACGATCGCCTCCGCGTAGGGCGCGGCCTCGAAGCGCCCCCACCCCCAGATCAGCTGGGACCGGACTTCCAGCGACGGATGGCCGGCGAAGCGGGCCAGGTACGGGATCGCCGCGTCGGCCTCGACATGGGTGCCGGCGGTGACCACCAACCTGGCCTCCACCTCGCTCAGCCCTTCAGGGCCGGGCAGCAGATCGAGGACCAGTCTGCCCGCCTTGCCCAGCTCGCGGGCCTCGTCCGACGTGCGGGGCGGGATGACGTCTGCCGCGCGGGCCAGCACCTGTTCCCGTATCTCCGGCGGCACCTCCGTCGCGTGGTCCATGGCCGTCGCCGCCAGGATTACCAGCCGCAGTCGGACCCGGCGGTCCTCGGCCGTGTCCGCCGCTGCGAGCAGCTCGCGGAGGATCTCCGCGCACTCGCGCGGGCGGGCGTGGCCCACGGCCATGCGGAGGACGTCCTCCCATTGGTCGTCCGCCGCGTGCTGGACGAGGACGCCGATGTCCCAGCGGTCCACGAGGGCCTTCGCCGCCAGGTAGTCCTGGAAGGTGCGGTGGACGAACTCGACCGTGTCGGCCGTCGGCTCGCGCAGGAGGCCGCTGCGGTGGAGGAGGTGCGTGAAGACCGCGTCCGGGGCGTGGGCCGAGGCCTCCTGCACCGCCGGGACGGCCTCCGCGACGATCGACTCCGCGTGGGCGCGGTCGAGCGTCGTCCGGCCGTTGAGCGTCAGCCAGTACGCGAGGCGCTGGATCAGCTGGATCTGCGGGGCCTCGTCGAGCACGAGCCCGGACGGGGCGCCCATGTCCCGCTCGCGGTCGCGGCGGGAGAGGAGCATCGACAGGGCGGCCTCGTAGAGCGCCTTGCGTCCCCGGGGCAGGAAGCCGCGCCGATCGCGATGGAGTGCGCAGATCAGACCGCACATCAGGGGGTTCGTGGCGAGCTGGGCGACGTGTTCGGCGGTGCGGAGGGCGTCGAGGAGCGGCTGCTCGTACGGCTCCGCCTCCGGCCCGGCGGCCCGGTGCCAGCGGCGTACGAAGGTGGTGACCTCCGCGCCGGTCATGGGGGAGAGCGTCAGCTCGGTGAAGCCCTCGGGAGCCAGCCAGTCGTCCCGTACGGCCGTGGGGCGCGAGGTCACGAGCCAGCGGTTTCCCTCGTACGTGTCGAGGAGGCCGCGGAGCCAGTCGCGGGCCCGGCCGCGTTCGGCCTCGGGGATCTCGTCGATGCCGTCGACGAGGACGACTCCCCGGCCGGAGGCCAGTACGCGGTCGACCCAGCCTTCCGGCGGGGTGAGCGGGCAGCCGGCGGCCGGGAGGAAACGGTCGGGGGCGGGGAGACGTTCGCCGTGGCGGGTGAGGGCGCGCAGGGGGAGGACGAACGGGATGCGGTCCCGGAGGTAGGCCATGCCCTCCGCCCGCCCCTCGCTCGCCGTCGAGACCGTCAGCCACTGGACGAGGGTCGTCTTGCCGGAGCCGGCGAGGCCTCGCAGGAGGACCTTGTCGTGCCGGGCGAGGGCGAGGTCGGCGCGGACGGCCTGTTCCCACTGCTGAGGGACGAGGTCTCCGGCCTCGTCGATCAGCGCGAAGGGGGATTCGCCCGTCGCTTCGAGGGACAGGTAGGCGAGGTCCAGCGGCCACCGGTCCGGGGAGTCGTGGAGGTCGATGCCGTAGATGGTGAGGCGGCCGTGCCTCTTCGCCAGGTGGGCGAGGTACCGGCGCTCGAACTCCGCGTCGCGGCCGTCCGCCCGCGGTGTCCGGCGGACGAGCTCGTCGATCTTCGCGATCAGCTCCGTCTGCCCCCGCGTCTGCTCCACCATGCTGCGGGCGATGAACGTGGACCTCTGGGTGAAGAACTCCAGGATGTGGAGGCAGGCCCACTCGGTCATCGACTCCAGGTAGAGGACCGAGTCCGCGGCGAGGCCGTCCGGGGCCGGGGCCGCCGCCCGCAGCCGCCTCGCGAGCTCCCGGTGGCCGAGGCGGACGGCGTGGACGTCGTCCATGTCGAGGTCGCCGAGGGCGAGGAGGGTCGTCCCCAGGGTGTGGGCCACGGCCTCCGTCTCGTCCGCGGGGAACGGGGTCTCCCCGTGCTCGCCCCGGGACCGCTCGACCAGGGTCGTCGCGAGCTTGCGGACGTCCTTCTCGGTCAGCGTGCGCTTCTCGCCGCGGAAGGAGACGAGGCCGGAGAGCCGCACCTTGGGCGCGTTCCCCGTGAGTCCGGCGCCCGGACCGTCGCTGACCAGCAGTTTCTTCAGGATTGGCCTGATCGCCGCCGAGGCGAGCCGGGTGCCGATGAGTGCCGGTTCCATGTCTGTCCCCCCGAAGATCCCCGAATCCGCCAGCGTAGTGCGGGACGGCCTTTCCGGCGGGCCGGTTGCGTGACCCAGGTCGCTTTCACGGTCGGCGCCGGGTGACAAGGCGCACAGGCGTTTCGAGGGGTACTAACCGGAATAGTGGCGACCTTTGATGGCGATTCGGGACGTTTAGCGATCAACCCCCGGGGCTTTGGTCCCGCAGGGTCCCGAACCGGGCGGTGCGCGGCCTTTCGGGCAGTTCCAGCCGCTCGTGACGTGCGGATAAACCGTTTCCCTTGTGGGGGTATGTCCGGTTTCAGGAGTTGAAGCCAAGGCCGTCAAGGGTCGATCTCCCCCGGAGATCGCTACGACGCAATGTCGTAGTTGGGGTGTTTTGGGATGGGCGGGGGTCCGGGTTACCAAGGATGAGCAAGCCCGACGCAGAGCACCGTCCGCGTCGGGTCCCGTACTTCCCGGAGGTTTTCCCCCGTATGTCGAAGCGCGTCATGAACCCCGCCACCCGTACCGCCGCCGTCGCCCTCGCCGCCGCGGGTCTGGGAGCGTCGCTGGTGGCCGGAGCAGGGTCCGCCTTCGCCGCCGAGGGCAAGGCCGTCGCCCCGGTCGCCGCGACCGCGTCCGCCGCCGTGGCCGCCCAGGCCGAGACCCAGGCCCACGTCGCCGCCCAGGTGAAGGCCGCCGCCGCCAAGGCCGCGGCACAGAAGGTCGCGGCGCAGAAGGCCGCGACCGTGAAGTCCGTCGCCGTGAAGGCCGCCCCCGTGGCCGCCAAGAAGGCGGCCCCGTCCTGGGTCAAGCCGGTCGCCTCGTACACGCTGACCGCCAGCTACAACCAGGGCGGCGCCATGTGGGCCCACAAGCACTCCGGCCAGGACTTCGCCGTCCCGGTCGGCACCCCGGTCAAGGCCGCGGGTGCGGGCACCGTCGTGAAGGCCGGCCCGAACGGCGGCGGCGACGGCCCCGCGTACGGCAACGCGATCGTCGTCAAGCACGCCAACGGCAAGTACTCGCAGTACGCCCACCTGTCGAAGATCAAGGTCAACGTCGGCCAGAAGGTCGCCGCCGGTCAGCAGATCGCCCTCTCGGGCAACACCGGCAACTCCTCCGGCCCGCACCTGCACTTCGAGATCCGTACGACCCCGAACTACGGTTCCTCCGTGAACCCGGCCGCCTTCCTGCGGTCCCACGGCGTCTCCATCTGACGCTGACGCTTGCGCTTCACGAGGCCCGATGGGCCTGGGTGAGCATGTCGAGGGCGACCTCGAGGACGGCTTCGTGCTTCTCCTCGGGGTCGCCCTCGACGTTGTCCATGAAGAACATCCCCGCGTGCAGGGTGAAGATCGCGCTCACGCAGCGCACCCGGTCGATGACGGCGAAGTCCTCCTCCTGGATCAGCCCGCTCAGTTCGAGCATCCGCTCCTTGAAGGTCAGCCCGATGCTCAGCTCGCGGACGGCCGCCTGGTTCTCCTGCATGAAGCGGAACAGCGGGTAGGCGCCGAGCAGCGACGCCTGGTAGCGGCGCAGGATCTCCTCGCGCACCTCCAGAGTCCGCGGCTGCTCCCGCGCCCAGTCGATCAGCTCGTCCACGGGCCGCGTGAGGTCCTGGAAGATGCCGATGATGATGTCTTCCTTGGTCTTGAAGTGGTAGTACAGCGCGGCCTTGGTGACGTCGAGGTGCTCGGCGATCTCACGCAGCGAGGTCTTCTCGTACCCCTGCGCGGCGAAGAGTTCCAGGGCCACGTCCTGGATGCGCTGGCGGGTGTTGCCTCGGGCCATGGCTGCTCTCCCACTTTTACTTACTTGACGACCGGCAAGTTACGGGTCTACCGTCCCCATCCTAGTAACTAGCCGGGCGGCAAGTAAGGGGATGGCGATGGCGAACGACGGGGCAGTGCAAGCAGTGGAGGAGAAGGCACCGCCGGCGCGCAGCGTCCGCGTCGTCCTCCTCGCCCTGATGATCGCGATGCTGCTCGCGATGCTGGACAACATGATCATCGGCACCGCGATGCCGACGATCGTCGGCGAGCTCGGCGGCCTGGAGCACCTCTCCTGGGTCGTCACCGCCTACACCCTCGCCACCGCCGCCTCCACACCGCTCTGGGGCAAGCTCGGCGACATGTTCGGCCGCAAGGGCGTCTTCCTCACCTCGATCGTGATCTTCCTGATCGGCTCGGCTCTCAGCGGCATGGCCCAGGACATGGGCCAGCTCATCGGCTTCCGTACGATCCAGGGCCTCGGCGCCGGCGGCCTCATGGTCGGCGTCATGGCGATCATCGGTGATCTGATCCCGCCCCGCGAGCGCGGCAAGTACCAGGGCATGATGGCCGGCGTCATGGCCCTCGCCATGATCGGCGGACCGCTCGTCGGCGGCACCATCACCGACCACTGGGGCTGGCGCTGGTCCTTCTACATCAACCTCCCCCTCGGCGCCGTCGCCCTCGCCATGGTCACCACCGTCCTGCACCTGCCGAGGAAGCAGCGCGCCACGGGCACCCGGATCGACTTCCTCGGCGCCGCGCTCCTGACCGTCGGCATCACCGCGATCGTCCTCGTCACCACCTGGGGCGGCACGGAGTACGCCTGGAGCTCGGCCACCATCGTCGGCCTCGCGGTCGGCGGAGCCGCCGCCCTCGCCGCCTTCCTGTGGGTGGAGACCAGGGCCGAGGACCCGATCGTGCCGCTGCACATCTTCCGCAGCCGCAACTTCACCCTGATGTCCCTGATCGGCTTCATCACCGGCTTCGTGATGTTCGGCGCGGTCCTCTACCTGCCGATCTTCCAGCAGTCCGTCCAGGGCGCCTCGGCGACCAACTCCGGCCTCCTGCTCCTGCCGATGCTCATGGCGATGATGGTCGTCTCGCTGCTCGTCGGCCGGTTCACCACCAGCACCGGCAAGTACAAGATCTTCCCGATCGTCGGCGGCGCCCTGATGGTGACCGGCCTCTTCCTGCTCTCCACGATGGACACCGGCACCTCGCGGCTGGTCTCCGGGGTCTGGATGGCGGTCCTCGGCGCCGGCATGGGCTTCCTGATGCAGATCACCATGCTCGTCGCGCAGAACAGCGTCGAGATGAAGGACATGGGCGTCGCCTCCTCGTCCACCACCCTCTTCCGGACGCTCGGCTCCTCCTTCGGCGTCGCGATCATGGGCGCGCTCTTCACGAGCCGGGTCCAGGACGAGATGGCGGCACGCGGCGGGTCCGGGCTGACCGAGCGGACCGCACAGCTCGACGCGGCGAGCCTGGCCAAGCTCCCGGAACCGCTGCGCGAGGCCTACCAGTACGCGGTCTCCGTCGGCACCCACTCCGCCTTCCTGGTCGCCGCGGCGGTCTCCGTCCTCGGCTTCGCCCTCGCCTTCTTCGTCAAGGAGGTGGCGCTGCGCGGCGCGGGACCGGCGGCGCCCGAGGCGGGCGCGGGCGAGGGCGACGGCGCTCCGAAGGTCGCCGAGACGGTCTGACGTTCCTGTACGGCGGTGGGGCCGGCCCTTCTCGGGGCCGGCCCCACCGCCGTATCCGCTCCACGGTCAGTCCGACAGCCTCAGCATGGGGAAGCTGCCCGTGTTCGTCGGCGCGTGGTCCGGCAGCCAGAGCACCGCGATCGCGCCGCCCACCCCCTCCGGCGCCGCCGCCGACGCCACGTTCCGGAAGGTCAGCCGGGCCCCGAGCACCCGCGCCTGGCCGGCCGCGATGGTCAGCCCCAGGCCGTGGCCCTGGCCCGCGCGGTCGCTCGTCCCCGTACGGAAGCGGCTCGGGCCCTCCTTGAGGAGCGCCTCGGGGAAGCCCGGACCGTGGTCCCGGACCCGGACGACCCGGCCCTCGACGGTGACCTCCACCGGCGGCTTGCCGTGCTTCGCGGCGTTCGCGAGCAGATTGCCCAGGATGCGCTCCAGACGGCGCGGGTCGGTGTTCACCCAGGACTCGTGGACGACCCGGACGACCACGTCCGGGTCGAGCGTCCGCACCCGCCGCTCCACGAACTCGCCGAGCGCGAGTTCCTGGAGCTCGGCCCGCTCCGACGCGCTGTCGAGCCGGGCCACCTCCAGGACGTCCTCGACCAGCGTCCGCATCGCCTGCGCCCGGTCCCGTACGAGCTCGGTCGGCCGCCCCGGCGGCAGCAGCTCGGCCGCCGTGAGCAGCCCGGTCACGGGGGTGCGCAGCTCGTGCGCGATGTCCGCGGTGACCCGGCGCTCGGCCTCGATCCGCTCGTTCAGGGCGTCGGTCAGGGCATCGACGGCCCGGGCCAGCTCGTCGGTCTCGTCCCGGACGACCCCGCCGATCGCGTCCCGTACCCGTACGTCCGTGTTGCCCTGGGCGACCCGCCCGGCCGCGGCGGCGGCCTTCCGCAGCCGCCGCGAGAGCTGGCCGCCGATGAGCACGCCGAGGGCGCAGCCGCCGAACACCACCGAGACCGAGCCGATGACGAGCGCCCGGTCCAGGTCGTTCATGATCGCCGTGCTGCGGTCGGCGAAGGGGATGTGCAGCGACAGGACGTCGCCGTTGGCGAGCGGCACCGCGGCCCACACGTCGGGCGGCCCGCCGTTCCGGTGCTCCTGCACGAACGTCCCGCGCCGCCGGTCCCGCATCAGCTGGTCGAGCTGGGGCGGCAGCGCCGGGTCGTTGATCTTCGTGCCGAAGCGGGGCTCCTTGGGCTTCGACGTCTCGTACATCCGCTGGGCGAAGAGCAGCCGCTCCATCTGCACCTCGCGCGCGTTGTCGAGCATCGAGATGCGGGCGGCGTTGTGCACGACCACGCTCAGCGTGACCGCGATCAGCGCCCCGACCGCCGCGATGGCGACGGCGATCTTCCAGCGGACCCCGGTACGGAGGGCCGGCGGCTTCACGGGTCGGAATGACACCCTCTGGCCCTCTAGCCCTTGAGCTTGTAGCCGAAGCCCCGGACCGTCTCGATCCGGTCCTGGCCGATCTTGGCGCGCAGCCGCTGCACATGGACGTCCACGACCCGGGTGTCGCCGCCCCAGCCGTAGTCCCAGACCCGCTCCAGGAGCTTGTCCCGGGACAGCACGGTGCCCGGAGCGGACGAGAACTCCAGGAGCAGCCGCATCTCGGTCGGGGTCAGCGCCACCGGCGCCCCGTCCTTGCGGACCTCCATGCCCTCGGTGTCGACCTCCAGGTCGCCGAAGGCGAGCAGCCCGCCGCCGTCCGCCGACCCGTCCCCGTGCTCGCCGGGTCCGGAGCCGCCCGCGTGCCCGAAGCGCCGCAGGACGGCCCGGATGCGGGCCATGAGGACGGAGCCGTCGAAGGGCTTCGTGACGTAGTCGTCGGCCCCGGCCTCCAGACCGAGCACGACGTCGATCGAGTCGGCGCGCGCCGACAGCATGATCACCGGCACGGTCGACTCGTCGCGGATGCGGCGGCAGAGGCTGACGCCGTCCATGCCCGGCAGCATCACGTCGAGGAGGGCGATGTCCGGCCGCTGCGCCCGGAAGGCGTCCAGGCCGGAGAGCCCGTCGGGCATCGCGGTGACCCGGAAGCCGTCCCGCTCCAGGGCGAGCTGGGTGGCCTCACGGATGACGTCGTCGTCCTCGACGAACAGGACATGGGTTTCGGCCATCGTGCGTGCCCTTCGGGGGTCTGTGCTGCTGCGTGGTGCGGGTGGTGCGGGTGGTGCGGGTGGTGCGGGCCGCTCGGCGGCCAGGAGGACGGTCAGTTCGCGTCGGCGGGTTCGCTCGGCGCGGGCTCCACCGCGGCCGCGCCGTCCCCGACGGCGCGGCTGTAGTCGTTGTGCACCCAGTCGTGCTGGGTGAACTTGTTCCCCGACCAGCGGTACGTGATCACGTCCTCGCCCGAGGGATACGCGACCGGGTCGCCCTTCGCGTACACCTGCTTGGTGACGATCAGATCGCCCCGGTCGATCGTCCCGTAGACCGCCGCGTCCTCCGCCATGAACACGTTCTCGTACCGGTCGCTCTGCTTCCGGTAGACGTACGTGCCGATGCCGACGGCATCACCGCAGGTCATCACGTTGACGACGACATCGGGTGCGGCGCTGCCCGTGAGGTTCCCGTAGGAGGCGTCGACCGGGTAGGCATCCGCGACGCAGGGCTTCAGATCGTCCTTGAGCCGCTCGCCGATCTTCGGGTCGTCCTTGAGCAGCGCGATCGGATCCACCCGCTCGGCCGACTGCGGCCCGCTGGTCGCGGCGGGGGAGGAGGGGCTGGGCGCCGCCGCGGCGGTCTCGTCGACGCGGGCCGCGCCCTCGTCGCGGGAGCCCGTACCGCCGGTGGAGCAGGCGGCGACGGACAGCCCGACGGCGACGAGCCCGGCCACCGCCGTGACGCTCGCCGCCTTGACGGTACGCCGAGGGCGGCGCCGTCCGGTGCCGTACCGGTCGTCGCCGCCGTGTTCTCTGCCGTCGTCGGTTTCGGCGTCTAGGCCGCGCACCGCCCCCGCCCCCCTTCGTGACCTCGTACGTCCGCCCGCTCCCCCGTCCGGCCCAGGGCGCGGGCGTCGAGGTCGCGGCTCTCCAGCTCCTGGCGGAGCCGGGCCAGCGCGCGGTGGAGCGTGGACTTCACCGTACCCGTCGACATCCCGAGCGCGGCGGCCGTCTCCTCGGTGCTCATCTGCTCCCAGTGGCGCAGGACGACGACGCTGCGCTGCTTCGGCGCGAGCACCTTCAGGATGTCCATGAGGAGGGCCCGGTCGGCGTGCTGCTCGGTCGGGTCGTCGACGCTCGCGTCGGGCAGCTGCTCGGTCGGGACCTCTTCGAGCTTGCGGGAGCGCCACCACTCGGTCCGGGTGTTGATCATGACCCGGCGCAGGTAGGCGTCGGCGAGGGACTTGTCGGCGATGCCGTCCCAGCGGCCGTACGTCCGGGCCAGTGCGGTCTGGAGGAGGTCCTGGGCGTCGACCGGGTCGGGTACGAGACGACGGGCACTGCGCAGCAGCGCGTCCTGCCGCGTGCGTACGTACTCCTCGAAGTCGAGCACCTCTCCGTGCCTCATCCGAACCGCCTCCATCCCCGTGACCAGCCATTTCCTCGTGTCGTGGACGACGCTACGGAGGCTGTGTCACGGGGCTGTGCGGGGCAGCCGTCGGTGGACGCACGGCTACCCATCGGTTGTGTAACAGCGGGGACGGAGGAGGTTTCGCGGCGGCAGTCCCGGGAGAGCGGCCGCCCGGGAAGGCCACGTCAGTAAGGCCACCTCACTGGAGGTCACCTCACCGGAGGGACCGTCTCAGGACAGCGGCAGGCGGTAGAACCCGTCGTCCAGCGGCTCGACGAGACCGTCCGCGACCAGGCCGTCCAGGGCCCTGGTCCGCTGCATCGGTTCGTCCCAGACCGCGTCCAGGGCCGCCTGCTCCACCGGGTCCGTCGACTCCCGCAGCACCGCGAGGAGCCGGCCCCGGACCTGCCGGTCCGTGCCCGCGTACGTCTGGCCGCGCCGCGGCGGGCCGTCGTGCGCCGGCTTCCCCGCCAGCTGCCACGCGCAGCGCTCGGCGATCGGGCAGCGCCCGCAGTCCTCGTTCCGCGCGGTGCAGACCAGCGCGCCCAGCTCCATCGAGGCCGCGGCCCAGCGGGAGGCCGTCGCCTCGTCCTCCGGGAGCAGGGCCCGGGCGAGCCGGCGCTCGGCGGCCGTGGTCGCGTTCGGCGGGTACTGGACGCCGGTCGCCGCCCGCGCGAAGACCCGGCGGACGTTGGTATCGAGGACCGCGTGCCGCTGCCCGTACGCGAAGGAAGCCACGGCGGCCGCCGTGTACTCGCCGATCCCGGGCAGCGCGAGCAGCTGCCCGTGGTCGCGGGGCACGTCGCCGCGGTGCCGTTCCGTTATCGCCGTGGCCGCCGCGTGCAGGCGCAGGGCCCGGCGCGGATAGCCGAGCCTGCCCCAGGCGCGGACGGCCTCGCCGGGGGCGTCGGCGGCCAGGTCGGCCGGGCGCGGCCAGCGCGCGAGCCACTGCTCGTACACCGGAAGGACCCGGACGACGGGGGTCTGCTGGAGCATGAACTCGCTGACCATCACCCCCCAGGCGCCGGCCTCTGGGCGGCGCCAGGGCAGGTCACGGGCGTGCCGGTCGAACCAGGCGAGGACGGGCCCGTGCAGTTCCGGGGGGAGGGAGGCGGCCACGGGGGCCGAGGGGCCGGGGGGAGTGTCGATGGAAGTCATGGCACCTCCGATCCTGGCACGTCCGCGACGCGATCAGCGCGCGCCGTGGCGCGCGCGCTCGGGCCGGTCGGCGTGCGGGGAGGCGTGCGCGTGCGAAGAGGCGTGCGGGGCGGCGTGCGCCCGGGGTCCGCGCCCCGCGCACCACACGACGGCCGAGCTCCGGCTCGACCTGGCCGTCTCCACCAGCGACCGCACCGGCCGCTCCGCCGCCCGCATGACGAGGAAGGCGACCAGGGCACCGAGCAGCACGCCGGCGGTCACGTCGTGCGGGTAGTGCACGCCGACGAAGACCCGGGAGAAGGCCATGAGCAGCGCCATCGGCACGGTCAGCCAGGCCATCCCGCGCCAGGACAGGGCGAGCGCGATCGCGGCGGCGCCCGCGATGGCCGAGTGGTTGCTCGGGAAGGACCAGTCGCCGTACGGCGGGCACTCCACGAGCGCGGCGGGCGCCCCGAGGACCGCCCGGCACGGCCGCTCCTCGTCGATCAGCGACTTCAGCCCCTCGCTCACCACGTAACCGAAGGCGGTGGCGAGCGGGGCGAGCAGCGCGAGCGCCATCAGCCGGCTCGACCCGTCACGGGAGCGCCACCAGCCGGCCAGGAACAGCACGCCGAAGAGCAGCAGTCCCGCCTCGGTCCACACCTCCGCGAGCCATTGGAACCAGTGCGGGGTGGAGTGGGCGAAGTCGGCGACGTCGAGGTAGAGCCGATCGGAGAGGTCGAGGAGGGAGTCCATGGTGGATGACGCTAACCGGAATTCGGAGCTCGGCGCCCCGGGCCAACGGCCAGAGCGACCCCCGACGAAAGTGGGGGGCGGGCCGGAGGCCGGTGATTCCGGGGCGCTTCGGGCCTGTTCGGGAAAAGTTCCCCGCGCGGACGGATGTGATCATCGGCAAAACTTGATGCCTCGGGCGGCGGGTGGGGCGGGAGTTGGGCCGGATCTCTCGTAAGGTTCGGGTCGTGGGATCTTTGCGCAATCCGGTCGGGCCGCTTCCCTCCACCATCTACTGGCGACGGAGGGCGGTCGCCGTGTGCCTGGTGGCGGTTCTCGCCCTGCTCGCCGTGTGGGCCCTCACCTCGGGTGACGGCGGCGGGAAGAAGACGAACGACGCCGCCAACGGCTCGTCGCCCACACCCCCTTCGATCACCCCCGGCCCCGCGGGCACCGGCCCGGCGATCAGCCAACAGCCCGGCGGCCGCGACGAGTCGGGCGACTCCGGCGGCTCCGGTGACACGTCGGGCGAGGGCGGCGGCGGCGAAGGCGACGGTGGCTCCGCCGGATCCGGTACGGACGCGGACTCGGGCTCCGCCGAGGGCGCCGACGCCGGTACGGACTCCGGCGCCGGCGGCACCGGGAAGAACGGCGACACCGACGGCGCGGGCGGCGACGGAGGAGCGGGCACCGGCGCGGGGCAGCAGGTTCCGGCCAATTCTCCGCTCCCGAACTGCCCGGCCGGAGCGCTGCAGTTGAGCCTGCGCACCGCCAAGGTCTCCTACGAGGCGGGCGAGAAGCCCCGCTTCCACCTGGTCGTCAAGAACACCTCGGACACCGCCTGCAAGGCCGACTTCGGGCCGCGCAGCGCGGTCCTGACGATCAGCGACAAGCAGGCCGACGCGGTCTGGGCCTCCGACGACTGT
This sequence comes from Streptomyces venezuelae, assembly GCF_008642375.1. Classification (NCBI taxonomy): domain Bacteria; kingdom Bacillati; phylum Actinomycetota; class Actinomycetes; order Kitasatosporales; family Streptomycetaceae; genus Streptomyces; species Streptomyces venezuelae. The sequence continues at coordinate 4,855,267 of NZ_CP029194.1, forward strand.
CCGCACCCCGGCGATCCGCTCCTGCTGAGCGTCCCCGCGCAGACCACGGTCACCCACACCGTGGAGTGGGACCGCGGGCGCAGCGCGCCGAAGTGCGCGACGGCCCCGGCGGGCCAGGCCGGCCCCGGGACCTACCTGGTGGAGGCGACGCTGGCGGGCGCGAAGGTGGCCCCGGCCTCCTTCACCCTGGCCAAGGACTGAGCGGACAGCGGCCCGGCCTTCACCGGCCGGGCCACCGAGGGATCGGGGCGTGACGGTCCTGTACGGCCCTGATCCGCCGGACAGGACGTGGACGGACTAGACGTACCGCTCCAGGATCGAGGACTCCGCCAGCCGCGAGAGGCCCTCACGCACGCTGCGGGCACGGGCCTCGCCGACCCCGTCGACGGTCTGGAGGTCGTCGACACTCGCCGCGAGGAGCTTCTGCAGCCCGCCGAAGTGCTCCACGAGCCGCTCGATGATCGCGCCCGGCAGCCGCGGCACCTTCGCGAGGAGCCGGTAGCCGCGCGGCGAGACGGCCGAGTCGAGAGTCTCGGGCGAACCGCTGTAGCCCAGGGCCCTCGCCACGACGGGAAGCTCGAGCAGCTCGGTGTGGCTGAGCGCGTCCAGCTCGGTGAGCGCCTCGGCGACCGTCCGCGAGCGCTTGGCGGTGGGCTCGGGCACGTAGTCCCGGACGACCAGCTCGCGCTCCGGCTCCACGCCCGCGATCAGCTCGTCGAGCTGGAGCGACAGGAGCCGCCCGTCGGTGCCGAGCTCGACCACGTACTCGGCGATCTCGGTGGCGATCCGGCGCACCATCTCCAGGCGCTGGGCGACGGCCGTGACGTCCCGGACGGTGACCAGGTCCTCGATCTCCAGCGCGGAGAGCGTGCCGGCCACCTCGTCGAGCCGGAGCTTGTACCGCTCCAGGGTCGCGAGCGCCTGGTTGGCGCGGGAGAGGATCGCGGCCGACTCCTCCAGGACCCGGCGCTCACCGTTCACGTACAGCGCGATCAGACGCATCGACTGCGAGACGGAGACGACCGGGAAGTTGCACTGCTTGGAGACCCGGTCCGCGGTGCGGTGGCGGGTGCCGGTCTCCTCGGTGGGGATGGAGGCGTCCGGGACCAGCTGCACACCGGCGCGGTGGATCTTGGTGATGTCCTTGTCGAGGACGAGCGCGCCGTCGAGCTTGCACAGCTCGCGCAGGCGCGTCGCGGCGAACTCCACGTCCAGCACGAAGCCGCCGGTGGCCATCGCGTCGACCGTCTTGTCCAGGCCCAGCACGATGAGACCGCCCGTGTTGCCCCGGAGGATCCGCTCCAGGCCGTCACGCAGCGCGGTGCCCGGCGCGACGGCGCTCAGGGCGGCGCGCATCAGCGCTTCGTTGCCGGAGCTCGCGCCGGACTTCCCGGGAGCTGCTGCCCCGTCCTTCGCTGCCACTGCACTCCTCCGGCTCGTACGGATGGGCGAGACCAGGGCAAAGTCTAGCGACACCACCCCGCCACCCTCCGCCTCGCGCCGCTCAAGGGTGCGGCGGAAGGGCCCGAGGGTGCCCGGTCGTGCCCCCTCGCCTACCCCCACGAAGCGGCTTCACTACCCCCGCGAAGCCGCTTCGCCCACCCCCGCCGACGCGTCCGTACGACCTCCGCCGCGCTTCGGTTCGACCTCCGACGTCCCTTGTGCGACCTCTGCGCAGCCTCCGTACGGCCTCCGGGACCGCCCGGCGCGGCGCTCCGCCGTCCCTTCGCTACCCCTCCGCGCTCTCCGAGCGCGGCGCGCGGCGGGTGCGGGGGAGAACGCGCAGGGCGTCGCCCATGTCCGCGACCTCTGTCACCTTCATGCCGGCCGGCACCCTGCCCGGGTCCGGCGGGACCAGCGCGTGCGTGAAGCCCAGCCGGTGCGCCTCGGCGAGCCGGCGCTGGACGCCCGTCACCCGGCGGACCTCGCCCGCGAGCCCGACCTCGCCGATCGCGACCAGGTTCTTCGGCAGCGGGGTGTCGCTCGCGGCGGAGGCGAGGGCGAGCGCGATCGCCAGGTCGGCGGCGGGCTCGGAGAGCTTCACGCCGCCCACGGTCGCGCTGTAGATGTCGCGCTTGCCCAGCGCGCTGATCCGGCCCCGCTGCTCCAGGACCGCCAGCATCATCGAGACCCGGGAGGTCTCCAGACCGGAGACGGTCCGGCGCGGGGAGGGGATCTGGGAGTCCACCGTCAGCGACTGGACCTCGGCGACGAGCGGGCGGCGGCCCTCCAGGGTCACCGTCAGACAGGTGCCCGGAACGGCCACGTCACGCCGGGTCAGGAAGAGCCCGGACGGGTCGGCCAGGCCCGTGATGCCCTCGTCGTGCAGCTCGAAGCAGCCGACCTCGTCCGTCGCCCCGTACCGGTTCTTCACGCCCCGGACCAGGCGCAGGCGCGCGTGCCGGTCGCCCTCGAAGCTCAGGACGACGTCGACCAGGTGCTCCAGGAGCCGGGGCCCGGCGATGGCGCCGTCCTTGGTGACGTGGCCGACGAGGAGCGTGGACATGCCCCGCTCCTTGGAGGCCCGGATGAGGGCTCCCGCGACCTCGCGGACCTGCGCCATGCCGCCGGGGGCGCCGTCGATCTCGGGGGAGGCGACGGTCTGCACCGAGTCCATGATCAGCAGGGAGGGCTTCACGGCGTCGAGGTGGCCGAGGACGGCCGACAGATCGGTCTCGGCCGCCAGGTACAGATGGTCGCTGAGCGCGCCGATCCGGTCGGCGCGCAGCCGGACCTGGCTCGCGGACTCCTCGCCCGTGACGTACAGCGTGCGGTGCTCGTCGCTCGCCGCCTTGGCCGCCACGTCGAGCAGGAGCGTGGACTTGCCGACGCCGGGCTCGCCCGCGAGCAGCACGACGGCGCCGGGCACCAGGCCCCCGCCGAGGACCCGGTCCAGCTCGTCGACGCCGGTCGAGCGGGCGGTCGCCTGCCGGCCGTCGACCTGTCCGATGGGGAGGGCGGCGGTGGAGACACGGCCGGCCGCGGTGGTCCGGACGGCGGGCGCGCCGTACTCCTCGACCGTCCCCCAGGCCTGGCACTCGGGGCAGCGGCCGAGCCACTTGGCCGTCTGCCAGCCGCACTCGGTGCAGCGGTAGGACGGCCGGTCCTTGGCGGTTTTCGTACGGGCAGCCATGGTCCACACCGTAGCGGCCCCCACTGACAGCGAGGGCCGGCGCCTGTCCGCGCCGGGGCCCTTCCTCGTTCGAGTGACGGAATGTGAGGTTCCTGTCCCCTTTCGAGCGATACCTTCACCCGTACGAATGAGAAGTGGTCGACCGGTACGAAGTGGACCCCCCTCCCTGCCTACCGTCGCCCCGTGACGAGCAGCAGGCTGGATTCCCCCACACGCACCACCGGCGCACACCGGGCGCACCGCGGCGCCGCGGAGCAGGGACCGCGCACGCTCGGCCAGCGGCCCCCCGCCCGGTACGAGGCCGCCCTCGACGGCCTCTACACGTACTGCCTCTCCGTGCTCTGCGAGCACGACACGGCCACGGCGGTCCTCGGCGACGTCCTCGCCGTCGCCGAGCGCCACTTCGGCCGCTGCCCCTCCGACGAGGAGGGCCGGACGGCCTGGCTGTACGCGCTCGCCCGCTGGGCCTGCCTGCGCACCCTCGCCGAGCAGCGCCGCAAGCGCCAGGGCGCCCACACCGGCCGCCCCGCCGTCACCGCGCCCGAGCCGCCCCCGGTCTCCGAGGAGACCGCCGAGCGCCGCCGCGCCGAACTCGCGAAGCTCGCCTGGCCCGAGGCCGCCGGCACCACCCCCGAGCAGCGCGAGGCCCTGGAGCTCGCCGTCCGGCACGGCCTGAGTCACCGCCAGGTCGCGGCCGTGCTCTCCCTCGACCCGCTCGCCGCCCGCGAGCTCCTCGCCACCGCCGCCTGCGAGGTCGAGCGGACCCGCGCCGCCCTCGCCGTCGTCGAGACCGGCAGCTGTTCCACCGTCGCCCGGCTCACCGGCGACCACCGGGTGCTGCTCTCCGCCGCCCTGCGCGCCGAGCTCGTCCGGCACGTCGACGACTGCCCCCGCTGCCGCCGGGCCGCCGAGCGGGTGGGCGCCACCGGCCCCTGGCCCGGAGCCGCCCCCCTCCCGCCGGACCGGCTGCCGCTCGTCGACGCGCCCAGGGCCGCCGCGTACATGGCGATGCTGCACGTCCCGCGCGCGCGTGCCGGTGCCCCGCGCTTCGCCCCGACCGGTTTCCCGATGGACCCCAAGGACCATTCGGCCCGCCGCGACCGGCTCCGGGCCCGCGCGGTGACGACCACCGTCGTCGCGGCCGTCGTGGCCGCCCCGGTCCTCGCGCTGTGGACCTCGTACCGCGGGACCCCGGTCGCCGACGAGGGGGTCCCGGGCGGCACCAGGATCAGCGCACGCGAGGCGGACGAACCGGTGGGCCAGGACGGCAGCGGGTACGACCACTACGAGAACGCGGGCAACGCCCGCACCACCCCCGAGCCCCGCTTCACCCGGGGCAGCCGCGCCCCCGACGTCTCGGTCGAGATCCTCAGCCCCGGCGGCCCCACAGGCCCCGCGGGCCCTTCCAGGCCCGGCGATCCCGCCCCCGGCCACCTCACGGTCGGCGCGCGCTGCTCCGGCGACCTGACGATGCTCACGCTCACCGCCGACGGCGGCTCGCCCGTCACCTGGTCGCTGTGGACGGACGCCCCCTGGCTGTACGTGAGCCGGGCGTCCGGCACGCTCCGCCCCGGCGAGACGATCACGGTCGTCGTACGGGTCGACCACGGGCGCGAACCCGCGGGCGCGTGGAGCGCCCGCGTCGGCGTGAACCCCTCGGGCGCGGTCGTCAGGATCAACGGCCAGGGGCAGACCGCCCCGCCGCAGGTCACCCGCCCGGGTACCCCGCCGCAGCCGCCGACGACGACCGACCCGACCACACCGCCGACGAGCCCCCCGACGAGCCCGCCGACATCGCCGCCGACGAGCCCGCCGACCACCGGCCCGACGACACCCCCGACCACACCGCCGACGACGGACCCGACGACGCCTCCGCCGACGACGGACCCGACGACACCCCCGCCGACCACGGACCCGACGACACCCCCGCCGACGACCGACCCGACGACGGAGCCGACCACGCCCCCGCCGACGACGGACCCGGGCACGACGGACCCGGGCACGCCCCCGCCGACGACGGACGACCCGCCGCCGTCCGGCCCCTGACCTCCTGGAAGGCCGGTGGCTCCAGGAGCGTCCGCCGGATCAGGCCCTAGGAGACCGGGTCGGCCGGGTGCGGGGCCACCAGCGGCAGCTGCGAGGCCAGCCGGGCCTCGCACAGCCCGACGAGGACCTCGTACGCCTCCTTGCCCATCATCTCCGTCAGTTCCGGCCGGTACGTGACGTAGACGGGCTCCCCGGCCCCGTGCGCCGAGGTGGCCGAGGTGCACCACCAGTGCAGGTCGTGGCCGCCCGGACCCCAGCCACGACGGTCGTACTCGCCGATCGACACCTGGAGGACCCGGGTGTCGTCGGGCCGCTCGATCCAGTCGTACGTCCGGCGCACCGGCAGCTGCCAGCACACGTCCGGCTTGGTCTCCAGCGGCTCCTTGCCCTCCTTCAGGGCCAGGATGTGCAGCGAGCAGCCCGCGCCGCCCGCGAAACCGGGACGGTTCTGGAAGATGCAGGAGCCCTCCCAGCGGCGGGTCTGCCGGTCGCCGTCCTCGTCGAGCTGCACCCAGCCCGACTCCGTACCGACGTCGTGGAACTGCCACAGCTCCGGCGTGAGCCGGGCCACGTGCGACGCGACCCGCTTCTCGTCGTCGTCGTCAGAGAAGTGGGCGCCCAGCGTGCAGCAGCCGTCGTCGGCCCGGCCCGCCTGGATGCCCTGGCAGCCGCTGCCGAAGATGCACGTCCAGCGCGAGGTCAGCCAGGTCAGGTCGCAGCGGAACACCTGCTCGGCGTCGGCCGGATCGGGAAACTCGACCCACGCCCGCGCGAAGTCCAGCGTCTTCTCGTCCGGCTCCACGCCCTTGCCCCGCTTCTTGGCGACCTTCTCGGCCTTCACGGCCTTCTCCGCTCGATCGGCCTTGGCGGCCTTGCCGGTCCTCCCGGCCCTGCTCGCCTTGCCGGCCTTCACACCGGCCTCGCCGCTGCTGTCCTTGTCCGGCTTCGCCTGCTTCGTCTTTGGCACAACACCAAGCGTATGCGGGTCGGCGCAGTAGCGTTCCGCCCATGAGACTCGGAGTCCTCGACGTCGGTTCGAACACAGTGCACCTGCTCGTGGTGGATGCCCACCCCGGCGCCCGTCCGCTGCCCGCCCACTCCCACAAGGCGGAGCTGCGGCTCGCCGAGCTCCTCGACGAGCGGGGCGCCATCGCGCCCGACGGCGTCGAGCGGCTCATCGGGACCGTCCGGGAGGCCCTCCACGCGGCAGAGGACAAGGGCTGCGAGGAAGTGCTGCCGTTCGCGACCTCGGCCGTCCGCGAGGCCACCAACGCCGACGCCGTCCTCGCCCGGGTCAAGGACGAGACGGGGGTCGACCTCCAGGTCCTCACCGGCGAGGAGGAGGCCCGGCTCACCTTCCTCGCCGCCCGCCGCTGGTTCGGCTGGTCCGCGGGCAAGCTGCTCCTCCTCGACATCGGGGGCGGCTCCCTCGAAGTCGCGTACGGCATCGACGAGGACCCGGACACCGCGGTCTCCCTGCCGCTCGGCGCAGGCCGCCTCACCTCGGGCTGGCTGCCCGGCGACCCGGCGAACACCGACGACGTGAAGGCGCTGCGCCGGCACGTCCGGGCGCAGATCGCCCGTACGGTCGGAGAGTTCAGCCGCTTCGGCCGCCCCGACCACGTCGTGGCCACGTCCAAGACCTTCAAGCAGCTCGCCAGGATCGCCGGCGCGCCCGGTTCGGGGGACGGCCTGTACGTCCAGCGGGTCCTGTCCCGCAAGTCCCTGGAGGAGTGGGTCCCGCGCCTCGCCGCGATGACCGTCCCCGAGCGCGCGGCCCTGCCGGGCGTCTCCGAGGGCCGGGCCCCGCAGCTCCTCGCGGGCGCGCTCGTCGCGGAGGGCGCGATGGACCTGCTCGGCGTGGAGGAGCTGGAGATCTGCCCGTGGGCGCTGCGCGAGGGCGTCATCCTCCGCCGCCTGGACCACCTCCCGGAGGAGTAGCCGCCGCACGGCCACGCGCGCGTGGAGCCGGACCGGCCTCCTGCACGCCCACCACGCGCGCGTGCAGGGGCCGCCACCACGCGCGCGTGGGCCGCGCCGCTCCGGCGTGACCCGAACCACCTCCCGGGCCCCCGGCCCGCCCCGTACCCTGTCTGGGTGGCAGAACCAGTGGTGCGCATCCCGGATGCGAAGGTCGCCCTGTCGACGGCCTCGGTCTATCCGGAGTCGACGGCGACGGCCTTCGAGATCGCCGCGCGCCTCGGGTACGACGGCGTCGAGGTCATGGTGTGGACCGACCCCGTCAGCCAGGACGTCGAGGCGCTGCGCCGCCTCTCCGACTACCACCAGGTCCCGATCCTGGCCGTCCACGCCCCCTGCCTCCTCATCACCCAGCGCGTCTGGTCCACCGACCCGTGGGTCAAGCTCCAGCGCGCCCAGGCGGCGGCCGAGAAGCTCGGCGCCTCCACGGTCGTCGTGCACCCGCCGTTCCGCTGGCAGCGCCAGTACGCGAAGGACTTCGTCACCGGCATCTGGCGGATGGCGGACGAGACCGACGTCCGGTTCGCCGTCGAGAACATGTACCCGTGGCGCTACAAGGACCGGGAGATGCTCGCGTACGCCCCCGAGTGGGACGTCACGAAGGACGACTACCGGCACTTCACCGTCGACCTCTCGCACACCGCGACCGCCCGCACCGACGCCCTCGCGATGATCGACCGCATGGGCGACCGCCTCGGCCACGTCCACCTCGCCGACGGCAAGGGCTCCGCCAAGGACGAGCACCTGGTCCCGGGCCGGGGCACGCAGCCCTGCGCCGAGCTCCTGGAGCGGCTCGCGCTCACCGGCTTCGACGGCCACGTCGTCATCGAGGTCAACACCCGCCGCGCGATGTCAGCCGCCGAACGCGAGGCCGACCTCGCCGAGGCCCTCGCCTTCACCCGGCTCCACCTCGCGTCCGCCGCGGGCCGCCCCTCCCGTCCGGCCGAGCGGGCCCCGCGCCCATGACCGACCCGGCCCCCCGCCGGCGCGGCCGCCCGTCCCGTACCGAGGAGGACAGCGGACCGGGCGCGCGCGAACGCATCCTGGAGGCGGCCCGCACGCAGTTCGCGGAGCGCGGGTACGACAAGGCCTCCGTCCGCGGCATCGCCAAGGCCGCCGGCGTGGACCCGGCGCTCGTGCACCACTACTTCGGTACAAAGGACGAGGTCTTCGCCGCCGCGATCGAGGTCTCCTTCGAGCCGGCGCTCGTCGTCCCGGCGATCCTCGGCGGCCCGCGCGAGGCCATCGGCGAGCGGCTCGCGCGCTTCTTCATCGGCGTCTGGGAGAACCCGGTCAGCCGCGCCCCGCTCCTCGCGATCGTCCGCTCCGCGCTGACCCACGAGGCCGCGGCCAAGGTGCTGCGGACCTTCGTGCTCCGCCGGCTCCTGGAGCGGATCGCGGCCGAACTCGACGTACCGGAGCCGAGCTTCCGCGCGGAGCTGGCCGCCTCCCACATGATCGGGATCGTGATCCTGCGGTACGTGATCCAGGTCGAGCCGCTGGCCTCGGCCGACCCGGAGGAGATCGTGGCCCAGGTGGCACCGACGCTCCAGCGGTACCTGACCGAGAGCTGAGAGCCTCGGGGAGGCGACAGCCGACCGAAAGCTGAACACCTCGTCCGCCATTCGGACGCTCTGTCCAGATCTTGGAGCGTCGGCGTACGCTCGAAGGCAAGCACACCCATCACGAGGAGCGAGCGACGATGCCCGAGCTGAGGTCCCGCACAGTCACCCACGGCCGCAACATGGCGGGCGCACGCGCCCTTATGCGCGCCTCCGGTGTACCCGGCGCGGACATCGGCCGGAAGCCCATCATCGCCGTCGCCAACTCCTTCACGGAGTTCGTCCCCGGCCACACCCACCTCCAGCCGGTCGGCCGGATCGTGTCCGAGGCCATCACGGCCGCCGGCGGCATCGCCCGCGAGTTCAACACGATCGCCGTCGACGACGGCATCGCGATGGGCCACGGCGGCATGCTCTACAGCCTCCCGTCCCGCGACCTGATCGCCGACAGCGTGGAGTACATGGTGGAGGCGCACTGCGCCGACGCCCTGATCTGCATCTCCAACTGCGACAAGATCACCCCCGGCATGCTGATGGCCGCCCTGCGCCTCAACATCCCGACGGTCTTCGTCTCCGGCGGTCCGATGGAGTCCGGCCGCGCCACGCTCGTCGACGGCACGGTCCGCACGCTCGACCTGGTCGACGCGATCTCCGACGCCGTGAACCCCAAGATCTCGGACGAGGACATCGCCCGGATCGAGGAGAACGCCTGTCCGACCTGCGGCTCGTGTTCCGGCATGTTCACCGCCAACTCGATGAACTGCCTGACCGAGGCGATCGGCCTCTCCCTCCCCGGCAACGGCTCGCTGCTCGCGACCCACACCGGCCGCAAGGCGCTGTACGAGAACGCGGCGCGCACGGTCGTCGACATCACCCGCCGGTACTACGACGAGGACGACGCCTCCGTCCTGCCGCGCTCGATCGCGACCCGCGCGGCCTTCGAGAACGCCATGGCGCTCGACATCGCCATGGGCGGCTCGACCAACACGATCCTGCACCTGCTCGCCGCCGCCCAGGAGGCCGAGCTCGACTACGGCCTCAGCGACATGGACGAGATCTCGCGCCGGGTGCCCTGCCTGGCCAAGGTCGCGCCGAACGTCGCCAAGGACCGCACGTACTACATGGAGGACGTGCACCGGGCGGGCGGCATCCCGGCGATCCTCGGCGAGCTCTACCGCGCGGGCCTGCTCAACGAGGACGTCAACACCGTCCACTCCGCCTCCATCAAGGAGTGGCTGGACACCTGGGACGTCCGCGGCGGCTCCGCCACGGACGAGGCCGTCGAGCTGTTCCACGCGGCCCCCGGCTGCGTCCGCTCGGCGACCGCCTTCTCGCAGTCCGAGCGCTGGGAGACCCTGGACACGGACGCGGCCGGCGGCTGCATCCGCGACGCGGCCCACGCGTACTCCAAGGACGGCGGCCTCGCGGTCCTGCGCGGCAACCTGGCCGTCGACGGCTGTGTCGTGAAGACGGCCGGCGTGGACGAGTCGATCTGGACCTTCGAGGGCCCGGCCGTCGTCTGCGAGTCGCAGGACGAGGCCGTCGAGAAGATCCTGAACAAGCAGGTCAAGGACGGCGACGTGGTCGTCATCCGCTACGAGGGCCCGCGCGGCGGCCCGGGCATGCAGGAGATGCTCTACCCGACCTCCTTCCTCAAGGGCCGGGGCCTGGGCAAGACCTGCGCGCTGGTCACGGACGGCCGCTTCTCCGGCGGCACGTCGGGCCTCTCCATCGGCCACGCCTCCCCGGAGGCGGCCTCGGGCGGCACGATCGCCCTCGTCGAGGACGGCGACCGGATCCGTATCGACATCCCGAACCGCTCGATCGAGCTCCTCGTCGACGAGACCACCCTGGACGCCCGCCGTTCCGCGCTGAACGGCGTGTACGCGCCGAAGAACCGCGAGCGCAAGGTGTCGGCGGCGCTGAAGGCGTACGCGGCGATGGCGACGAGCGCGGACAAGGGCGCGGTCCGGGACGTGACGAAGCTGGGCTGAGCCCGGCGCACGGACGCTGAGACGGCGGGGAGTGGGTACGACACCCACTCCCCGCCGTCGTACGTCCGGTCCTACCGGCTCACCAGGACTCGGGCTCGCGCGCGTCGACCGCGAAGACCGAGCCGTCGGGCGCCGTCCCGAACACCCGGTCCCCGGCGACCTGCGGCTCGGGGACCATGGGCGCGTAGCCGAGCCGCCCGTTCCGCAGCCGCGGCCGGGTCTGGCCGATCAGCGCCCCGCGCGCGGTGTTGACGGCGAGCAGCCGCCCGTCCTGGACGGAGAAGTACAGGCGGTCGTCGCCCCCGAGGACCGGTTCGGAGACGTTCCCGGCACCCGTCTCCAGCTCCCACAGCACCCGCCCCTTCGGCGCGGCGGTGTCGAAGGCGGTGAGGTGGCCGTTCGCGTCGAGGATGTGGACGACCGCGCCGCGCACGGCGACGCCCCGGACGTCGATCCGGTGGGGCAGCGCCAGCCGCCTCATGGAGGCCGCCGAGCCGTCGGGGCCCAGCACCACAAGGCCGTCGATCAGCGGGTCCTGGTAGTGGTCGCCGAGGACGAGCGCCCCGTCGCCGGTGCGGCCCAGCGGCGCGAGATCGCCGTCCAGGGTCCGCTGCCAGACCACCTCGCCGGTCCGGGGACGGACCGTCCCGACCCGAGTGGTCGACCCGTCGGCCGAGATCTCGGAGACGTCCAGCAGCCCGGACGGAGCGTCGTACGCGCCGAGCCGCGGGACCGAGAAGCCGGCCAGGCCGTGCCGCCAGAGTTCCTTCCCGCTGCGGCTGTCGAGGGCCCGGAGCCCGCCGCGCCCGTCGGCCAGGACGACGGCGGTGCCGGCGGCCCGGTACAGCTCGGGCGCGGTCCCCGTCTGGCCGGCGCTCCACCCGGGGGCGCCGCCCCCGGCGTCGTAGGCCCGGAGCGGGCCCGTGGGGGCGGCGGCGCCGACGAGTCCGTCGGCCAGGAGGGCGGGAGCCGTCGGGGTCTCCGAGTCGATGGGGGTGGTCCGCGACCACAGGACCTGCCCCGTGACGGGGTCGAGCCGGGCGATGCCGACGCCCCGGGCCACGCAGTACAGCGCGCCGCCGCCGTGCATGCAGGCGGGAGCGGCCGTCGGGCCCCGCTCCTGGAGCGGCGTCCGCCAGCCCGCGAAGGCCGTGGCGACCTCGTCCGGGCGGGCGGGAGTCTCGCGCCCGCCCTCCGCGGGAGTGCTCAGCGCGCCGTACAGCCCGGCGCCGGTCAGCGCGAGCACGGCGACGAGGGCGGCGGTCAGCCGCGGACGGATCCGGAGGCGCCGGCGGGGCGGGGGAGCCACCGTGGCCGCCCGGACGCGGGTGTCCGCGTCCCAGGCGGGGCAGGAGCCGGGCTCCTTCTCCGGCAGGGTGGGGCGCCGCCGCTGCGCCGGTATGAAGGCCTCCGCCTCGTACGAGGGCGGCAGCAGCGCCGACATGATCTCGGCGGGGGTCGGCCGTTCGGCGGGATCCTTGGCGAGGCAGCGCGCCACGAGCGGCGCCAGCTCCTCCGGCACGTCCGTGAGGTCAGGCTCGTCGTGGACGACCTGGTAGGCCACGATGTACGGGCTGTCGGAGTCGAACGGGCCGTGCCCGGTCGCCGCGTGCACGAGGACCGAGCCCAGCGCGAAGACGTCCGCCGCGGGCCCGACCTCGCGGGGCCGCTGGAACTGCTCGGGCGCCATGAAGGGCGGCGAGCCGATCAGCTTCCCCGTCTCGGTGTGCAGGTCGCTGTCCACGGGCCGGGAGATGCCGAAGTCGATGACCTTCGGTCCGGTGTCGGTGAGCAGGACGTTGCTGGGCTTGAGGTCCCGGTGGACGACCCCGGCGCGGTGGATGTCCCTCAGCGCCTCGGCGAGCCCGGCGGTGAGCCGGCGCAGTTCGGCGGGGGACAGGGGGCCGTTCCGCTTCACCTGGTCGGCGAGGGTCGGCCCGGGCACGTAGAGCGTGGCCATCCAGGGGCGTACGGCATCGGGGTCGGCGTCGACGACCGGCGCGGTGAAGGCCCCGCTCACCCGCCGGGCGGCCGCGACCTCCTGGCGGAAACGGGCCCGGAACTCCGGGTGCTCCGCGTACCGAGCGTGTACGACCTTGACCGCGAGCCGCAGGCCGGAGGGGGAGGCGGCGAGATGGACGACCCCCATGCCGCCGGATCCGAGACGTGCCTGGAGGCGGTAGTCGCCCGCGTACTCGGGCCCCTCCGCATCCCGGTCGGCGCCGGTACTGCGCAACGGTGGCATCGCCCACCCCCGTGTGATTCCCCGTCACATCACGCGCGTGAGCGACCCGACGGAGCCTAGTCCATGGTGCCCGCGAAGCCGGAGGAGCTTGCTAGCCTGCGCGTCGCAGAGAGTGAAACTCGGCGTAGCGCTTTGCGCCACAGGGGGAGGACACCATGGGAACCGACGACAAGCAGCCCACGGCGGACGTGTCGACGACGGCGACGAGCGCGGTGAAGCGCTACGCCATAGCCCCGGGGTACCGGGTCAACGTCCGCTCGGGCCCCAGCACCCAGTACTCGATCGTCCGGTCGCTGGCCCCCGGCTCCACGGTCCCGATCCACTGCCAGAAGCCCGGCGAATGGGTCAGCGGCCCGTACGGCACCACCAACCTCTGGGACAGCATCGCCCCGGGCGAGTACGTCTCCGACGCCTACGTGAAGACGGGCAGCGACGGCTACGTCGCACCACGCTGCGCCTGAGGCCCTCCTCCGCCGCTCCGGGGATAATCGACTCTGTGAGCGACGAAGAGCAGACCCCCGGCACGGAGCAGACCCCCAGCGCGGCGGCAGGCGGCCCGCAGCCCGAGGAGATCCGTTTCTTCGGTACGACCTGGGTCGACCACACCGGCCACTACGCGCTGCGCCGCGTCGGCGTGGCCGCCGGCTCGCTGGCCGCCGCCGTCGCGGCCTGCTTCGTGCTGCGCTTCGCCTACGAAGGCCTGGAGATCGCGAACATCGGCGGCTTCGTCAACATGCTGGTCGTCGTCATGTTCGCGGTCTGCAGCGCCATCGCCTTCCGCAAGACCTGGGAGGGCTTCACCCGCAGGCCCACCGACCCGCGTCGCGAGGAGTCGCTGCGCAGCCTGAAGGCCATCGGCTTCATCGGCTCGCTCCTCGCCTACTTCTTCCGCTGCTTCACCGAGGCGCCCGGCGAGCAGCTGCGCCGCACGGAGTACGAGACCTCGCGCGCCCAGTACGAGAAGCGCCGCAACGCCCGCACGGGCAACCCGGCCGCCCGCAAGAAGCCCAAGCGCAAGTAGCCCACCCGGCGGCCCACCCGGCAATCCACCCGACCCGTCCGCGTCCTTGACGCTCGGCACCCCCAGGAGCACTATTCATCACATGATGAATTCCCCGACGGGCGCCCCAGGCTCGACGGAAACGGCCCGGGCAGCCCACGACACCGCCGCCGTCACCGCCCACGCCCTCACCGCCGTACGAGGCGAGCGCACGGTCCTCCGCGGCCTCGACTTCACCGTCCCCGCCGGCCGCATCACCGGCCTCCTCGGTCCCTCCGGCTGCGGCAAGACCACCCTCATGCGCGCGATCGTCGGCACCCAGGCCAAGGTCGGCGGCACCCTCCAGGTCCTCGGCCGCCCCGCGGGCGACCCCGCCCTCCGCTCCCGCATCGGCTACGTCACCCAGGCCCCCTCGGTCTACGACGACCTCACCGTCCGCCAGAACCTCGACTACTTCGCCGCCATCCTCTTCCCCGGCCGCGCCCGCCGCCACGACCGCCGTACCGCCGTCGACCGGGCCGTCACCGACGTCGACCTCACCTCGCACGCCGACTCCCTCGCCGGCCGGCTCTCCGGCGGCCAGCGCAGCCGCGTCTCCCTCGCCGTCGCCCTCCTCGGCACCCCCGAACTGCTCGTCCTCGACGAACCCACCGTCGGCCTCGACCCCGTCCTCCGCCGCGACCTGTGGAACCTCTTCCACCAGATCGCCGCCGACCGCGGGACGACCCTCCTCGTCTCCTCCCACGTCATGGACGAGGCCGAGCGCTGCCACCGCCTCCTCCTCATGCGCGAGGGCGAGATCCTCGCCGAGGACACCCCCGAAGCCCTCCGCCGCCGCAACGACACCGCCACCGTCGAAGAGGCCTTCCTCCACCTCGTCGACGCCGCCGCCCGCGCGGCACACCCCGGAGCCGGACACCCCCGCACCACCCACGAGGAGCCCCGCTCATGAACGGCGCCCGCACCCTCGCCACCGCGGCCCGCGTCCTGCGTCAGCTGCGCCACGACCCCCGCTCGATCGCCCTGATGCTCCTCGTCCCCTGCCTGATGCTCTTCCTGCTCCGGTACGTGTTCGACGGAAGCCCCGGCACCTTCGACAACATCGGCGCCTCCCTCCTCGGCATCCTCCCGCTCATCACGATGTTCCTGGTGACCTCCATCGCCACCCTCAGGGAACGCACCTCCGGCACCCTGGAACGCCTCCTCGCCATGCCCCTCGGCAAGGCCGACCTCATCGCCGGCTACGCCCTCGCCTTCGGCCTCCTCGCGGTCATCCAGTCCACCCTCGCCACCGGCCTCGCCGTCTGGTTCCTCGGCCTCGACGTCGTCGGCTCCCCCTGGCTCCTCCTCCTCGTCGCCCTCCTCGACGCCCTCCTCGGCACCGCCCTCGGACTCTTCGTCTCCGCCTTCGCCGCCTCCGAGTTCCAGGCCGTCCAGTTCATGCCGGCCGTGATCTTCCCCCAGCTCCTGCTCTGCGGCCTCTTCACCCCACGCGACCGGATGGCCCCCGCCCTCGAAACGATCTCCGACGCCCTGCCCATGTCGTACGCCGTCGACGGCATGAACCAGGTTCTCCGCCACCCCGACATCACCGGCGACTTCGTCCGCGACGCCCTCGTCGTCGCAGGCTGCGCCGTCCTCGTTCTCGCCCTCGGCGCGGCCACCCTCCGCCGCCGCACGGCCTGACCGCCCCTCGGACACCCACGCGCCACCGGCTCCGCCGATGCGAGGATGACCGGACATACCCCCTCCGGCGAGGTGAAAGACCCATGACGCAGACCGTCGCAGTCCTCGGCACCGGCAAGATCGGTGAAGCACTCCTCAGCGGCATGATCCGCGCCGGCTGGCGCCCCGCGAACCTCCTCGTCACCGCCCGCCGCAGCGAACGCGCCGACGAACTCCACGCCCGCTACGGCGTCGAAGCCGTCACCAACGCCGAGGCCGCCAAGCGCGCCGACACCCTCATCCTGGCCGTCAAGCCCCAGGACATGGGCCGTCTCCTCGACGAGCTCGCCCCCCACGTCGCCGCCGACCGCCTCGTCATCAGCGCCGCCGCCGGCATTCCCACCTCCTTCATCGAGGAGCGCCTCGCCACCGGCACCCCCGTCGTCCGCGTCATGCCCAACACCCCCGTCCTCGTCGACGAAGGCATGTCCGTGATCTCCGGCGGCAGCCACGCCACCCCCGCGCACCTCGTCCACACCGAGGAGATCTTCGGCGGCGTCGGCAAGACCCTCCGCGTCCCCGAGTCCCAGCAGGACGCGGCCACCGCCCTCTCCGGCTCCGGCCCGGCCTACTTCTACTTCCTCGTCGAGGCCATGACCGACGCCGGCATCCTCCTCGGCCTCCCCCGCGCCCAGGCCCACGACCTCATCGTCCAGGCCGCCATCGGCGCCGCCGTGATGCTCCGCGACAGCGGCGAGCACCCCGTCAAGCTCCGCGAGGCCGTCACCTCCCCGGCCGGCACCACCATCAGCGCCATCCGCGAGCTGGAGAACCACGGCGTACGGGCCGCCCTCATCGCCGCCCTCGAAGCCGCCCGCGACCGCAGCCGCGAACTCGCCTCCGGCAACGGCTGACCTACCCGGCCGAGACCGCCCCCTTCACCACGTCCGCCGTGGCCACGACCCGGGCGAACCGCCCACCGTGCAGCGACACCGCCGTCGCCCGGGTCAGCTCCTCCGCCGACTGCACCCACCCGAACGGCCCCTCCAGGTCGAAGGTGTGCATCGCGTCCAAGGGGAACAGCACCTCGTACCCGAGGTTCCCGCCCATCCGGGCCGTCGTCTCGTTGCACATGTTCGTCTGGATCCCGACGATCACGATCTGCCCGATGCCCGCCCCCTTCAGCCAGGCGTCCAGATCCGGCTCCCCGTAGAACGCCGAGTTCACCCTCTTCGTGACCAGCAGCTCAGGCCCCGCCCCCTTCCCCCGCCGCTCCTCGACGAAGTCCTTGAACCCGTTCCCCTCCGTCCCCGGCTCCAGCGGCGACCCCGGCTGCACCGAGTCGTGCCGCACGAACACGACCGGCCGCCCCGTCTCCTGCCACACATCGATCAGAGCCGCGATGTTCCCCTCGGCCTCCGGGTTGTTCCGCCGCCCCCAGAAGTCGAGCTCGAAGCCCTTCTGCACGTCGACGACCACCAGCGCTGCGTTCTCGTTGATCTCCATGCCCACGATCCTGACGCGACGGAGCCGACCGCCCCAGAGGGAGAAATGACAGCGATCGATGCTTTACTGCCACCCATGGCCGCCCCCCAGCGCATCGCCCTCCTCTCCTTCCCGGGCATCCGCGCCTTCGACGTCTCCGTCATCACGGAGGTCTGGGGCAGCGATCGCACCCTCCGCGGCGTCCCGCCCTTCGAACTCCGCAGGGTCGCCACCGACCCGCACACCCCCATCCCCCTCCACGGCGGACTCACCCTCACCCCCGACCGCCCCCTCACCTGGCTCGACGAACTCACCACCACGGACCTGGTCCTCGTCCCCGGCGTAGAGGACCCCGACGCCGACCTCCCGACCCCCCTCCTCGAAGCCCTCCGCCACGCCCACACCGCGGGCATCCCCGTCGCCTCGCTCTGCGCGGGCGCCTTCGTCCTCGCCCGCGCGGGACTCCTCGACGGCCGCAGAGCCGTCACCCACTGGCACCTGGCTCAGACGCTCGCCACCCGCCACCCCGAGATCCAGGTCGAGCCCGACGCGCTCTTCGTGGAGGACACCGGTATCTGGACGTCCGCCGGCACAGCCGCCGGTATCGACCTCTGCCTCCACCTCGTCCGCACCGCCCACGGAGCCGAGGCCGCCGCCTCCGTCGCCCGCTCCATGGTCACCGCCCCCTTCCGCACGGGCACCCAGGCCCAGTTCATCGAGCACCCCACACCGCGCGCCGACCGCGACGCCGACGCCCTCGCCACCGTCCGAGCCCACGCGCTCGCCCACCTGGACGAGCCCCACACCGTCGCGAGCCTCGCGGCCCACGCCGGAATGTCCCCCCGCTCCTTCGCCCGCCACTTCCAGGCCACCACCGGAACCACCCCCCTGCACTGGCTCATCACCCAGCGCGTCGCCGCCGCCCAGAAACTCCTCGAACGCACCGACCACCCCCTCCCCGAGGTGGCCCGCCGCGCGGGCTTCGGCAGCGAGGTCACGATGCGCCAGCACTTCGCCTCACACCTCGCCACCAGCCCGCGCGACTACCGCAACGCCTTCCGTCACCCCGCGGGCAACAGCCCGATCGCCCGATAGGCCCGGTCCACCAACGGCCGCGCCACCCCCCGGGCCCGCTCGGCCCCGTCCCGTAGCACCTGATCCACATACCCGGGGTCCGCCGCGAGCCCGGCATGCCGCTCCCGCACGGGCCTCAGCAGCTCGACGACCGCGTCCGCCGTGTCCTTCTTCAACGCTCCGTACGACTGATATACACCGGCCAGCGCCTCGGGGTTCCCACTTGTCGCGGCGGCCATCAGATCGAGGAGATTCGCGACGCCCGGCCTGCCCTCCCGGTCGTACTCCACGTCCCGCCCGCTGTCGGTCACGGCCCGCATGATCTTCCGCCGCACGGTCTCCGCGTCGTCCAGCAGATAGACGATCCCGGCCCCGTTCGCGTGCGACTTCCCCATCTTCGATGTGGGGTCCTGCAGGTCCATGACCCGCGCAGCCACCTTCGGAGCCGTGGCCCGCGGCACGGTGAAGGTGTGCCCGTACCGCTGGTTGAACCGCACCGCCAGGTCCCGCGTCAGCTCCACGTGCTGCGTCTGGTCCTCACCCACCGGCACCTCGTCGGCCCCGTACGCCAGGATGTCCGCGGCCATCAGCACCGGATACGTGAGCAGCGACAGCCGCACACCCTCCCCGGCGGCCCGCGCGAGCACGCTCTTCTCCTTGTACTGGATCATCCGTCGCAGTTCGCCGTCCGTGGCCGTGCACTCCAACAGGTACGAGAGCCTGGCGTGCTCGTCCACATGGCTCTGCACGAACAGCGTGCAGAGCTCCGGATCCAGCCCCGCGGCCAGCAACAGCGTCGCCGCCTGCCGGCTGAGCCGCCGCACCCGCCCCGGATCGTGCTCCACGGTCAGCGCATGCAGGTCCACGACGCTGAACAGCGCCTCCGCCCGGTGCTGATCCACCTCGACCCACCGCCGGACGGCCCCGAGGTAGTTGCCCAGCGTCAGATGCCCGGTGGGCTTGATCCCGCTGAAGATCCTCGTCATCGCGTTCCTTCTCCCTCAGCCACGGGCCGCCGGCCCGACGGCCCGGCTCCCGGAGGGGGATGCGCGAACGGCCGCCGGAACGGCGGCCGCTTGGTACATGCGCGAGTGCGGGCCGCCGGTCAGGCGGCCCACCACAGGGTGGCGTGCGCATGCGTAGTCATACGGAGAGGCTACGCCCGAGGACCGGGGTTGACACGGGATTACCAGGTCCGTAGTGTTCTCCGAGTTGTCCGACGTGAGCACCGACTCCGGTCGGCCCCGGACAGCCATTCCGCAAGACCCACAGAAGCTGACGACGCTTTGCCGCGCCGTCCGGCTTTCCGTGTGTATTTGCGAAATGAGGAATCCGCGTTCGAAGGTCTGAGCGCAAGCCGCCCGATTAGCGTCGGAGGCAGGAATTCGCTAAAGTCTCACTCGTCGGAACGGCCCAACAGCCGCAAAGACAAATCCCGCTGACTGGGAATCAGACGCCGAAAGGATCTGATAGAGTCGGAGACGCAAGAACGAAGGAAAAGCCCGGAGGAAAGCCCGCGAGGGTGAGTACAAAGGAAGCGTCCGCACCTT